>NZ_FNEG01000010.1 GCF_900100075.1 Chryseobacterium jejuense | reverse complement strand
ATCCATCTACTCCTGCGCTCCCTTAATTGGGACTGCAAAGATAAGAACTTTATTTTAACTCGCAAATTTTATTCGATAAAATTTAAAAGCTTTTTCCGTCCGTTTCCTTTAGTAGAATAAATGTTCCTTGCTTATCTAAAAGCTCTTCTGCGCTTACCGAATCTCTTTCGTTTTTCAGTGGGGCAAAGATAGACACTTATACCATACCACACAAATCTATTTAACATAAAGTTTACATTACCATACCAATTGTGAGTAAGTTCCATATCTAACCTATTGATATATTTATATTTATGTAGTTATTAACACTTATCCACAAGAGTGGAATTGTTTTTTAAAAGGTATGGAATGTCGTTTTGAGGGGGATATAATAGGGTTTTATACCTATATATAATAGATATGTTACTATATAATATATATGATGTGAGTCGTTAGGCTGATATAGGTTTGGGCTAAAGCCAGAGGAAGGGGCTTTTTAATGTAAACGGGCTAAAGCCCGTTTCTATTGATGGACTTCTAGTGGTTTGGAAAGAATAATTAAAGTCTTTTTTAATATTGTTTTTTAAATAATACGTTGTGGAGATCCTTACAGGATAACAAAGATTACACAAAACAGGATGAAAGATGAAGGGACTCAATAATAGAATGCTTATTATGGATGATTCTATTATTGAGAAGCTGCTATAAAAATAGTGTGGAATCTATATTTTTTTATTTTCCCGCAGATCGCGCAGATTTGCACAGAGGACTGGAAATAATTGGATAACCACCCCGTCAAAAATTCTTTGAATTTTTGACACCCCTCCAAAGGAGGGGAATGATTCAAGCCATTCCTTATGAATAAGGCTTAATATTACTAATTAATGATACCTATTCTCTATTTCCCGCCACTCATTACTCATTACTCATTACTCATTACTTATTACTTATTACTTATTATATATAATTCTTGTCCCCTACCCTAGCCCCGATAGAAACGGTTACCCCACAGCATGGGTTGGTGAGAGAAAGGGTTTGAGCGTTGGAGGGCAATGGCGCGAGGAGTATGAGTGGAGAGCGGGATTAAGCTCCTGATGAAGTTTGAGAGTTCGAGGGTTTGGGAGTAGGAAAGGATAAAGTAAAATGGAAGTGATAAAGATATAAGGCAGCAAAGAATGAGAATGCTGATTTAGGGGAGAACGTTTTTCAAAGGATGGAATTAGAAAAAATGCTTGAGGAACAGTTTATATACAGCGTATCCTATAAGACAACCAACCGTATCCGCAACAATGTCCAATGTTTCCATGGATCTTCCCAATCCCATTTCTTCCTGTAGGATTTCTGTGAGGAAGGCATATATAAGAATGATCTGGAAAAAGTAAGAGAATTTAATTTTAGGAAATGCGGCAATGAAAGAAAATCCTAAAGCTGCAAAAATGCTTACGTGCAACACTTTATCGATACCGCTGAACATGAACCAATATTCTTGATTCTCTTCTCCAGGTTTAAGGAGCATATAAGTAAGAAATGCCCAATAAATGGGCAATATCTTACTAAATATTTTTGAAATTTTATCCAATGATCGCTTGGTAATCTTCTGCAGAAAGTAATTCTGACTGATCTGCTCCATCAGCAAGTTCTAACTTGATAATCCATCCGTTTCCATAAGGATCTGTATTTAACAGTTCTGGTTGGTCTTCTAATTCTGAGTTGAATTCGATAACCTTTCCTGAAATAGGTAAGAATAAGTCTGAAACAGTTTTTACTGCTTCTACACTTCCGAAAACATCTCCGCCATTAAGATCATCATCTACTGTATCTACATCTACATAAACGATGTCTCCAAGTTCTCCCTGAGCAAAGTCTGTAATACCGATTGTAGCTACATTACCTTCAATCTTGATCCATTCGTGATCTTTAGTGTACTTTAATTCTGATGGTGTGTTCATTTTTAAATTTTTATTTTCTACAAATGTATTCAAAATTATAAAAGGTTCAAAGCCTTAATGGGCATCTTCACTAAATTTTGGCTGTAAATAAAAAAATCGCTGCAAAAGCAGCGATTTAGGTCAAATAATTATTTCTTTATAATCTTATTTGAATAGTTCTTTCTGGTTAAACCTATAAAGGTTACCATATAGATTCCCGGAAGGTATTGACATCAATTCAGCCCAACAGATTTCAAAAAGGTTATTTCTTTGTTGCGATCTTTTTACCATCCATAGAATACACTTCCAGTGTTTTGAAGCATTTACTATTTATTCAGTATGTAATATCTGTAGGCAAAGGGTTGCTTTTCTCATTACAAGATTATTTCCTGTTAGATTTTAACTCATACACTTCTTTTATCAACTTATCATTATTCTCCTGAAGTTTCTTAAGTTGTTTGTTTTGTTCTATTGTATATAGCGTTAATTCTTCTATTTTCTGCAATAACTTAATCTGAAACTCCCCTACATTCACGCCTTCTTTTTCCATTTCTTTGGCAGAAGCTATTTCTGGAAGATGTTTCTTTTCTTTGATATGTTTTTCAACGTCTTCTAACTTGGGTAGGCCATAGTTTTCATCAAATACAAAATCCGCTGTTGGGGTTAGCGTTACTTTAATTTCTTTTGCTTCAAATTTACCCTGAAGCAAAGCATTATTTCCTTTTACCAATAAAGAAGTTCCTAATCTTGTTCCTCCCGTAAAGTCATTGCCATAATTCAGGGCTAAAACATTTCCATCATCATGAACCATGGCCCTTCCCCCAGAACCTCTGAGCGGATAATTGAACAGTAAATCTGCAGCCCCATTGTATGTAAGATAACCGGAATAACCTACTCTAAATGTACCCTTCACATCTAAATTATATAAGGGATTTTCAATTCCTACCCCAACATTCTGATTATTCTGATTCCCACTAATACGTGAATTGAATGCTGGCATAGCACTACAGATGATCCACCATTGTGTTCCTGTAGATTTAAATTGATCAAACTGAGCTTGACTCGTTAAAAAGGAGCTATAAGTTGTAAACTCAGAACCATCAAAAGGCTGATCAAAAGAGTTTCCTTTAACCACAGCTTGGGGATGCCAAGCATAATTAATTTGGTTATTAGCATTATACTCCAGTGAATTGACCCCATCCCAAGGGATCACCATAACAGCAAAATCCAAACCTGGATTTTTGGCAGCAATTATAGCATATCCGGTTGCTCTGGCATTCATCATTTGTTTTTCTATAAGTGTCTGTCCAAACATCAGCGTAGCAGCTAATGTTAAGGAAAATAATAGTGTTTTTCTCATTTTAAATTGATAATATACCCAGAAATATTTATTCATTTATAATAGTCTTTTTAATTTCACTCCTGATATATTAAGCTATCTGTATTCATTGCAGGGACTCCGCATTAAAATAAAGTTGCATATTTTTTTAAGTTTAATGCTTATTATTCGTTTTTTTTAAAGCTTCAATTTCCTCCGTTTGTTTTTTCACCTTCTTATTTAGTTCAATTGTATATAGCGTCAACTCTTCTATTTTTTGTAATAATTTAATTTGGAACTCCCCAACATTTACGCCTTTCTTTTCCATCTCTTTTGCAGAAGCTATTTCAGGAAGATGTTTTTTTTCTTTGATATGTTTTTCAACAGTTTCTAACTTGGGTAGGTCATAGTTTTCATCAAATACAAAATCGGCAGTTGGGGTTAAGGTTACTTTAACCTCTTTTGCTTCAAGCTTACCTTGGATAGCAACATTACCATTTTCTTTCCAACTCAAAACATTGAATTCAATCCCATCTTTTTTAATTCCTAGACCACCTCCTGTCCAGCCGTAAAGAAAAGGGCCATCTAATAAAGAGTTATCGCTGTTATTCCTTTTATATTTCAAACCATGAGCTAAATCATTACCACCTAACTGGATAGGAAATCCAGCTGCTATATTGATCCCTCCTGCAATATCTAATCTCGATTGGGGATTCCTGATTCCAATACCTACATTACCATTTTCAGTAATCAAAAATTTAGGATTTTCCCAGCTTCCTTTTGATACTACCCATTCTCCGGGACCAAGATTCCCAAAATACCAATTGTCAGTTCCATCAACTAATCTACTCTGAATACCTTGGATGAATCCACCTGTATTAGTATTCCTTTCTAAAATAATAGTAGGGGAATAATTTTTAATTTTTAGTTCAGTAAATTCCTGTTGTGCTGATAGTAGAGATGACATCATTACAAAAGCTAATAACTGTTTTTTCATATTTTCCTCAAAATTTTCTGCGAAGATAACAATTAATTCAAAAGAGCGTGGATTATTAAATAAAATTAAAGCCTCTTTCTTTCCAGAAAGAGGCTTTATTATAAAGTTTATCTTATCCCTAGAGTCCACCACCTGACTCACCGAATGTAAATGTTGCAGAGATCCCTGCTCTGATCGTAGACAGCGGAAAGGCTGTTGAGATCTTATACTTCGAGGTCATCTGTTCGTAGAAGACTCTCAGGTTTAAGTTTTCTGAGACATTATAGTCTGCTGAAAGCTTGATATTAAGAAGTCTTTGACCTCCTGTAATCTGTGAATCATTCAACAGGATATTCATAATGGAAGTTCTACTATCTCTTAATGAAATATCTCCTCTGATATTAAGATCACTTCCTTTTCCTCTGGTTCCTCTTCCTCTTACGTTGGCTGTACCCAATCTGAAATTACGAACAATATATCCCAACCTTACTACATATTCTGTATTGGAATCTTCAGTAAGGGTATGGTTTACCAGCCCTAATACCATCATTCGGTTTTTGTTGTACTGTAATCCGAACTGCATATTATTTCTCATCGTAACATCAATTCCTAGAAGTGGTGAAAATGACTCTACATAACCTACCTGAGCGAAAGTATAGGGGTTAATCTTATCCCCATCATTCGGTTTAATATTCCCTGCATTATCTACTGTTTGATAATATCCGTTCGGGTTACTATGGTAATCAATATTACTTTGAATTCCTGTTGCAGTATAGGTAGCTGTATACCCATGTAAGATATCAAACTTCGTAAACTGCCCACTAATTATTGGAATATTCTTTAATCCCGAATAGGTAATTCTCCAGTTTGGTAATGGCATTCCTGCTTTTTTAGGGTTACCCATCGGAGAAACAGATTTCCCTTCAAGAGCAGCTCTGAATGCTGGGATCAATACATAGGCATTCGCTATACTGTAATGTTTTGCAAATCCATCATTGCCTATTTCTGCATTAGGACCTCCCAACTGTTGTGAAATATTTATTGCATTATCTCTGATTGCCTGATATATTGCTGTACCATCTTTGAATGACGAATTAAGCATCATGGTAGAGTTTGAATAGGTAATCATATCTGTTGCGAATGTAAAATTAGGATCCGGAACTCCTCCATTCACATAATTAAATCCGCTATGTGAAAAATTACTGTTGAAGTTATGTAATACATTCAGATCAATTCTGAAATCATTCATTGGCATTACCTGCAAGTTGGCCCGTAATTCTCTAGTTGACATTCTTACATAGGCATCAGTCATATAATTAGAGGCACTTACCCATCCATTTTCCATTACGGTTCTTCTGATATCTGCCTGAGATCCTAACAGGAATCCAATAGTAGGACCACCCAATGTCTGCCCAGAACCATACCAGTTGGGAGCTGATAATATACCAGGAAGTACAGTACCATTATTTTCAGTATAACTTACATCCAATTGTTTAAATGAAGTAAGGAAGAACGCTGCACTTTGAAGTGGGGTAAGCTTATTTTTGAATTTATACTTCTTATATCTGTATCTGTTCTTTTCCCACTGTTTTGTGTACACATTGTTCAGGGAATCCATTTCCTGCTTACGTTTCTGAAGTTTAGTATTAATATTTTTAAAATAGTTAAACTGTCCGAAGAATTTAGGAAGATCAGCTGTTGCTGTAGCCTGAATAACATTGGTATTCTGACCTATTGAACCTAAACTTTCCGTTCTGTTATTTTCCGGATTCACCATGCCATATAATGCAGTACTTCTTGCATTCCAATTATACGTAAATCCGTAGCCTACTTCAGCATCAATAAAGTCCAGATAAGGCAAATATTGGAATGGTAGTTTATAGTTCAGCTGAGCTCTGTGATTATACAATACCGGTCTACCTGCTCTGAATACATTTCCGAAAATGGCTTTATTATCCATTGTATTTACGTCAAGGTTATCATTAAGCGTTCTGGTTGCAGAGTTGATCTCCAGTTTTAATGATTTTGTAAAGTTGAATCCTAAACCATACTGCCATCCGAAGTAGAAGTTTCTATTTCTGATCGCGTTGATATCTCCACTGGTATTTCCCCCTAAAATAGCTTCGATATTTCTAAACTCAAGTTCGTTATAGTTTCTGTCAATCTCTGTTCTGAAAGATAATCTTGTCGGAATAGGATTAATGTTAAATTCTTTTACCCACCTCAGATATTTAGTAGATTTTGCAGTATCACTAATCATTTTATTGAAAGGTTTTATCACCCATGGTTTGAAAGTATAGTTGTAATCAATATACCCTCTCAGATACTGTCTGTAATTTCTCTTTGTATAAATATCTCTGAAATAGTCATCATTATATACCGCAGTCACCGAAACGTTTTCGATATCATAAAACTTAGGCTTCTTATTCTGATTTACTCTTTCTTTACGCATATTAACAACTCCGATACTTCTTTGTTGAGTATACGTTCTTGCCACTTTTTTCAGCTGCTCTCTGTTGGGAGCCTTGCTGAATTCAACGTCGGTATCCAAAGGATTATACTTAGGATCTTCGATTGTTTGTGAGTAAGAATAGTTCAATGGTATTTTTATCCCTGTCTTTTCCGGTAAAAGTTTATCTACATTAACCGCCGTATTGATACTGAATGCCGATTGAGTAGACTGATTTCTCTCCGCCGGTTTAGAATCAATATTTCCAAATCCTACTGAAGTATATGATGCATTGGTATTAACAGTTGCAAAATCTCCCAAGTTGAAGTTTAAGCTCGCATTTCCAGCATACCCGCCATCATTTTCAATCTCAGAAAGACGGATTTCGTTAACCCATAAAATTCTGTCTATAGGAACTCTTGATGCCCCAGCATTCCTAACCCCAATCATAATGGTTGCTACATTTCCTAAACTTGGACGTCCTTTGATATAGATCCTTTTCTGATTATCACCTCCTCCAAAAGTTGGATCAAGGAATCGTTGCATAATTTTATCGGCATACATTTTATCTCTTCGGATCTTGGCATCAACAAAATTCTGAATGTCAAGATTCACTTCATTTTCCATTGGCCAGATTTCCATTGGAGCTGCAGCTGTAGTTGGAGTTAGCTTCAATGATGCTTCATATTCATAATAATTATCTGTGGCATCATTCCCGAAACGAATAAAGAATTTAGTGTTATTATCAATTCCTGTTATAGTTCCTTTAGGCTCATGGGCATGAACAAAAAGCTTAAGCTTTTTATACCTTCTCATATCCAGACTTGTATTCTTAAATACCCCTTGTGCTTTACCCGGTCTCAACTCGTTAGCTTTCATATACAATGAAGCTTCATTCTGCCTTTGTGCTCCGGCATTTCCACTTAAAATCTGTCTGTCAATTCCAGGAGGTAATACATATGGGGGCTGATTAAGAGCATTCTCTTCAATATTCACACTACCCACCTCAAGTTTTTCAATTTCTGAATCTGTTATTACTCCTTCATCCGTTACTGGCTCTAGCTCTTTATCTGAATAAGGAGCTAGGCTCTTAGGATATTTTCTCCAGTCTGATCTTACAAGGTCCATGGTACCGAATCTCAAAGTAGACGTGTTTTCAAATCCTGTAAGCATTAATCTTGCAAATCTTACATTATTAAGTACTGTTTCACTATGAGCTCCCTGCGTTTTATCAAACTTGGAAACCGGAATTCTGAACAGGTACCATTTCACATCAGCAGACTGTCCATTCAGGAAATCTGCTTTTACTGTTTTAACATCAACAATATTATTATCAGCACCTAATGAAAGGCTGGCCTGATCTAGTTTTATTGGATATTCGTTATAGCTTTCAATCTGATCCAGGTTATAGTCTCTGTTGATATCTTCAGCATCCGGAGTCTGTGAAGCCACACTCAGTGAATTTGCTTCAGAGTTTCCATCCGGGTTTCTGAAGTATTTATAACGTTCAACCAATGAAGCAGCTTGGCTGCCTGTAAATTTATCTGATAAATAAAATACAAAGTCATCCACAGCAGGGTCAACAATATTGGTTACCGGGTTCACAAAGGTATTTCCAAATCTCATGGCTTCCTGATCTGAACTTAAACCATCATATCCAACATCCTGCGCTTTTCTTCCATCTCCTTCGGTAGAAAATGCGTATAGAATTGGCGGTTGTTTTGGCTGTACTCCCCAATTGGAAGTTGTTGTAGCAGATGCCGTTCCTGGTGCAGGAATACCATTTTCATACAACATTTTCCCATCTTTAAGGATATCTTCAGATACGTTTCCTAAGTGTAATAGTAATTTAGGATTGCTTCCAAGTGCATTACCATCAGCATAAGGATCCATCATCCAAAATTCAACATATTCAATGTTTGAACTTACAAAGTTAGGAACACTGATGGGTCTCATAATACCACCCCATCTGCTAAGCGCTGGCTCTGTTCCCGGATTAACGTTATAAGGTCCTTTTTCTTTAGGATAGAAAGAGATATCAAAAGTATTGGTAAAGGTTTGATCTCCCGCTACAAAATCTCTACTATTATAAATTTCTGAAAGCATTACCCTTCTTGATGCATGGTTGGAAACTGACTGTGGAGTAATTCCTCCAGGGGCTTTCCCCCCAACACCCCAGAATCTTGGATCAATATAATACCATGATAATAATCCTCTTCCATAACCACTTGTAATATCATCACTTTTTGGCGGAATATTGAAAGGTGGTTCTGTATTTTTTTCTGGTCTTGATGCTAAGCTCCAAGCCGCAGGTTCTTTTAAAGATATTTTAGAAGTTGTCTGCTCAAAATCGTCAATATAAGACTGATTATTAGTTGCATTATTCAGTCCTGGAAGAAGGTATGCCGCTTCCATCTTGAAGTTAATATTGGATGGAGCTTCAGTCTTTATCAATGGCAGCTTATCTGTAAATCTTGTAAGATAAGGCGCCTGATTATTATACATCATATTAATCCCCGCCATTGTATTGTTAACAGCTTCCTGCCCAAAGTTTACCTTTTGGGTAAGCGGAGATTCTGAGTAATTGATAACCGTTCCTCCTAAAATAAAGTGTTCATTGAATCTTCTTTCTAAATTCAATCCAAGGAATCTTTTTCTTTGGGTATTGAAGGTAAGCTGGTTTTCCAATGAAATATTAATAGCCTGCCCAGATTGTTTTACATTCTCATTGATGATAGTAACTGTACCAAGCATATAATCTACAGTATAGTCTACCCCTTCGGAAAGCTGTACTCCATTGGCCGAAACTTTTACAGATCCCTGAGGTACGTTTACTGCTCCAAGGGAAATACCTTGTCCCTGAACTCCTTTGTAACGACCTTCAATGGTGTAACGTTGAGGAACAATAGATTGCCCTCCTGTAGGCTTTATCTGATCGTACAGATCATGGAAAACATATTGAGGATCATTAGTTCCTAATACCTGTTGCATATAGTCTCCGAAAGGCTGTACTTTGGTAAAAATAATCCTACCGGTTTCTGGTCTGATGGTAACTCCGGGCACAAAATCGAAAATTCCGTCTCCTTTAGTTCCATCTTTATTGCCCTGGATATCACCATTCATGTTAAGACGATCCCAGTTCATCAATTTCAATAGGTTTACATCTTTAACATTGGTATCCGGAAGATAATTTACCTTACCTCCGGTTTTCTGGTCCCTATAGTATAAATTAAGAATAAACCCGTCAGGAGAAACCTGGCCTGCATCTAAAGAATAAATGTTCTTCATCATCAGCTTCCACATCGGAGAAGATACATCTACACTATTGTTTACTTTCAATACCTTAGTAATCAAAACCGGGCTTTCTTCTGAAAATTCTCCTACTTTGTATACTTTATTACTTCCACTTACCGTATATGAATAGGACACTGCCAAAAGCTGTTGATCATTAAGTTTCTGGTTCAATGAAATATATCCTAATTGTGGATGGAATGTAAATTCATTACTATTAAGCTTTCTTGCCTTGCTATTAAAGATAAAATGCTCTCCGTTTACATAAGGAGGTGATCCGGCAAATGATTGTCCCTGATAAACTCCATTATAATCCTTACCAGCTTCTCTTGTTCCTGCTTTTGCTGAAACCTCATTATATAAATCACTCACTGAGTTATCCGGCAATACGGCTCCAGCAGTACCACCTTCACCAAGATCTCTAATCCCAATGATTCCTTTCTGATAAGCCAAATTACTGTTTCCTTGATCCAAAACCCAAACCTCAAGCCTGGTAATATTAATCTTGGAATTAATTTGTGGATAATTAACTAAAGCATTATCATATTTATCCAGGAAGTAATGTCCTAAAAAGTAGTGTTGGTTTTCTTCATACTCAGTTACATTAACTTTAAAGTTATTCATTACCCCACCACCTTGTACTACAATATTTCTGGCTTCACCTTGTTGCTGGGAAAGAACAACTGTTCCAAATGTTTTTCCTAACTGGAATTCGGTTTTCACCCCAAACAATGATTGTGAACCACGGATTAAGCTCGTGGAAAGCGGCATATTTACGTTACCGAATTCTACTCTTTTAATGATTTTATCTTCACCGCCTTCATTAGGTTTATCTACGTTTCCAAGACCTTTACTCTGAAGATCCTTCCAGCTTCCTTTTGCCTGCCATACGAGATTCATTCTGTTTTCAAAAGCAAAACCACTTTGGGTATCATAATTGGCTTTTAACTGAAGGTTTTCCCCTACTTTCCCGAGTAATCCAAGCTGGATTCTCTGGTCTATATCAAAAGTAAAGCTGGTCCTATTCTGTGGTAGGATCAGCGGGTTATCTATTTTTTGGTAAAGTCCTGCGAAGTCAATGGATGCGTATCCAGAAGGAATGATCTCAATTTTATTACCACCGAATAAGGTTTCAAATAATTTGTTGTTGATCATTACTGAAGGAATAAGCCCCTTCTTTCTTGCATCACTTTTGTCTTTTCTAAAAAGGAGATTATATTTCTCCGATTTCTCCTTATAGTATGCTCTGGTCTGGAGGGCGAGTACATATTCTTTATACTCTTCCGGAGACATGGCAGTAGGAGGACCAGTAATTGTATTTCCAATTTTGGGATATACATAGTACATCCCGGTTTTTATATCAAAATAGGCTTCATACCTCGTGGGGTCTGCTACCTCATATTGCTTTCGTATGATCGTTGTGTCTTTTGTCTGCTGCGTAAAGGCACTTACAGACATAAACAGGAACGACAGGAACAAAAATATTTTAAAATGCTTATTATTCGCCACCAAATGTTAAATGTTTTTTAAAATTTGTTTAACCAGTTCTTCAACCGAGAGGTCAGGATTTTGTTTTAAGATCTTATCCGCCATCTTCTCACTTGTTCGCTTAGGAATTCCTAAAACTTCTAATGCAGATAACGCTTCATCCTTGATTTTATTATTCATCAGCGACGAAATATTCTCCGCTGGACCACTGAATTTCTGTACTTTATCTTTAAGATCAACAATAATTCTTTCTGCGGTTTTAGCTCCGATTCCTTTGGCTTTCTGAATCAGCGCACTATTGCCAGAAAGTATTCCCGAAGCAATCTCATCAAGGCTTAATGTGGATAGCAAAATAAGAGCTGAAATAGCCCCTACTCCATTAACGCTTATTAACAGATTGAACATCTCTTTTTCTGAACGAGTGTTAAAGCCGAACAAAAGGTGAGCATCTTCACGAATAATCTGCTGAATAAATAAAACAGTTTGCTGATTTAATGTAAGTGTTTGTGAGGTCATTAAGCTGATCCCCACATAGTAGCCAACGCCTTGTACATTGATTACTGCGTAGGTAGGTGTAAGTTCTTGAACAGTACCTTGTAAAGAAAATATCATTATTAATTTTTGAAACTCCCCAAATATAAAAATTTAACCTCCAAATACAGCATTAAAGGTCAAAATAAATTGTTTTTAACGACTATGGATATTTAATGGCTTCTGATAATTCTATAGGATTATTGTTTTTTTTCAGGGAAGTTTGTGTTTTTTTTGTCATTTCCCTAAAATTGGGTTCCATCTCATTTCCCTTTTCATCCCTGAATTTTGCTTTCACATTTCCAGAGGTCATCTCACGAAACGGATCATTATAATAGTCCAGCATTACCTTTTTAAGATTATTCCTTGAAACATTTACCAGCTTAAAGCCCAAACTCACAAAGTTGATTTTTTGAAAACCTTTTTTCAACCCTGAAAAGGAGAATTTATAGGAATGACTTTCATCTTCCATCTCCACAATCAACCCTGGTAATCCTTTGAAAACATAGGGACCTTCCTGCAAGGGAATATCTTGTGTAAACCAAGCTTCCCAAATTCTTCCTTTATAGCTTAATGTTGCTTTCTGGCAGCTATAACCATATTTTTTAGCAACCTCTTTCTCTATTTTCCAGTCTAACTGTATAGGTTCTGTAAGTTTATATACATCGGCTGACAAATAGTAATGCTTTGAGATTCTATTCTGCTTATCTCTTACTGCATCAAAAGCATAGTCTCCCACGGCAAAACCATAAAAGCCAATACTTCTCAGAGAATCTACCTGATATTGTTTTTCCGTGCAAAATCTGGATTCTCCATCCTGGACAAGAAGTACCATTTTTTTGGATACTGTTTCAGTACTTAAAGAATCTTCTTTATAGACAAGATTATAATCTATTCTCATATTCTGAGAATAAAAATTTTGAACAAATGAGAAAAGTAGAATTGCGATGAACGTTTTCAATTGCATATATCAGATTATTAGTTTTGTTTTTTATCTCACCAATTTTAAGCAAGAGTATATCACCATATATTGACCTCAAAGGTAATAAAAACATTATTATTAGTAGTATCAACTGCTATAAGAAGAACGGATATACAAACAAAAAAAAGCATCTTTTACAAGATGCTTTTTAAATATATATAGTAAATCAATTACTTTTTCTCTCTTCTCTGCGCGTCAAGAACAGCGATAGTTGCAAGGTTTACGATTTCATCTACGCTTGAACGCATCTGAAGAACGTGTACCGGTTGTTTTAATCCCATAAGGATTGGTCCGATAACCTGTGCTACTTTCATTCCTCTTAGAATCTTGTAAGAAAGATTTGCACTTTCAAGGTTTGGGAAGATGAATGTGTTGGCTGGTGTTGTTCCTAATTTTGAGAAAGGATAATCACTTAAATGATCTGCATTCATTGCAAAATCCGGTTGAATTTCTCCATCAACAATCATCTTAGGATATTTCTCATGAAGAATACTCACTGCTTTAGCTACTTTTTTAGAAGTTTCAGAAATGGCAGCAAAGTTTTCGAATCCAAGCATTGCAATTCTAGGTTCAATAGCAAAAGATTTCACTGTAAATTCTGCCATTTTAGCAATATTCACAAGGTCTTCCGAAGTTGGATTTTGGTTGATAGAGGTATCTGCAAAGAAAATAGGTTTCTTTTCAGAAAGAATCATCATCATTGCCGCTACTTTATCTACTCCTTTATCTTTTTCAATAACTTCTAAAACAGGACGTAGCACAGAAGTATAGTTTTTAGAGAAACCAACAATAAGACCATCAGTATCACCATGTTTCAACATTAAAGGTCCGAAATAGTCTCTCTGACGAACATATCTCTTCGCTTTGTACTCGTTCATCCCTTTTCTCTGACGAAGTTTCCAAAGTGTTTCTCTGTATTTCTTTCTGTTTTCTTTCTGATCGTCATCACTTGGATCAATAATTGGAATATCCAGGTTCATCCCGTAACGCTCCATTTGCTCCTTGATGTATTTTTTATCTCCTAAAAGACTTGGGTAAGCAATTCCTTCTTCGTAAAGAATCTGAGCGGCCTTTAATACATTATATTCTTCAGCATTTCCAAGGGTAATTCTCTTCGGATTGGATTTTGCACGGCTCTGCATCATTCTTACCAATCTTTCATCTCTCCCCATTCTGTCTAGAAGCTGGTGCTCGTACTCTTCAAAATCAGTAATAGTTTTTCTTGCTACACCGCTTTCAATAGCAGCTTTTGCAACCGCACTTGATACTTTCGTAATCAATCTGTTGTCAAATGGCTTTGGAATGAAATATTCTCTTCCAAACTGTAAGCTTTGAACATTATAAGCAAGGATAACAGCTTCCGGCACTGGTTCTTTTGCAAGATCAGCAATAGCGTGTACAGCCGCAAGCTTCATATCTTCATTAATTCCTGTAGCCTGAACATCTAATGCTCCACGGAAAATATAAGGGAATCCTAATACGTTGTTTACCTGGTTAGGATAATCACTTCTTCCTGTTGCCATGATTACATCTTTACGGGTTGAAAGAGCTAGATCATAAGCAATTTCCGGATCCGGGTTCGCTAAAGCAAATACAATAGGATTCTCCCCCATACTTAACAGCATTTCAGTAGTCATTACATTTCCTTTGGATAATCCTATGAAAATATCAGAACCTTTTACAGCATCTTCTAATGTTTCAATATCTGTCTGAGCAATGAAGTCTAATTTTTCAGGAGTAAGGTTTTCTCTCTTGTGATTAATTACTCCTTTACTGTCGCACATCAGAACGTTTTCTTTTTTCAGTCCTAATGAAATATAAAGTTTGGTACAAGCGATTGCAGCTGCTCCAGCTCCATTCACTACCATTTTTACTTTATCAATATCTTTATTAGCAATCTGCAATGAATTGATTAAGGCAGCCGCAGAAATAATTGCTGTTCCGTGCTGATCATCATGCATCAAAGGAATATTCAATTCCTCTTTTAACCTTTGTTCAATATAGAATGCTTCAGGAGCTTTAATATCTTCAAGGTTGATTCCTCCAAAGGTAGGAGCAATTCCTTTTACGATTTCAATGAATTTATCCGGGTCTTTTTCATCAATCTCAATATCAAAAACGTTGATATCAGCAAAAATTTTGAACAAAAGTCCTTTCCCTTCCATTACTGGTTTTGATGCTTCTGCACCAATATCTCCTAATCCAAGTACAGCAGTACCGTTAGAAATTACAGCTACCAGGTTTCCTTTTCCTGTGTAATCGTATACTGTCTCCGGCTTATCGTGGATTTCCATACAAGGAACCGCTACTCCGGGAGAATAAGCCAATGATAAGTCTCTTTGAGATGAGTGTGGCTTGGATGGTATAACTTCAATTTTCCCTTTGGGTTCTGCTTTATGATAATCTAACGCGGCCTGACTAAAATTCTTTTCGTCGCGATTGTTGTTACTTGACATACGTTTAATTTTTTGTTAGAGTATATATTTAATGTGGTAATCTACTAAGCTTTCAATTGGTTTCTGAACTACATGTCCCACATTTAAATTAAGTTCTTCAGCTACAGAGCGTAAAATATTTTCATAATAATATGCAATGGAGCCAATAAAATTGATTTCAGCATCATGTGCTTCCTGATAAGGCATAACCTGATATTCGAAGAAGCTTTTCATTTCTTCGAAAACCATGTTCACAAAGTAAGGGTGATCCTTTCTTTCCACAACAAATTTATTGAAATCAGCCAAATATGCATTTGGTCTTGGAGCATGATACATATGTTTCAATGCATCTTCTATGGTAAGGTTGTAATCTGCCTCAAATTCATTGTGAAGATCTGCAGGAAGTTTTTTCATGAAATACCTGCGTACCAATTGCTTTCCAATCGCACTTCCGCTTCCCTCATCTCCAATAAGGAATCCAAGGGATGGCAATTCGATTTTCAGGTTTTCTCCATCAAAATAACATGAGTTTGATCCTGTGCCTAAAATACACACAATCGCAGGTTTTCCTTTATAGGCAGCATAAGCAGCGGCCATGAGGTCTTCTTTTACAACGATTTCAGATTTATCAAATACTTTTTTAAGCTCAGCTTCGATAGTTTTGCGGTTTTTCTCCACTCCACATCCGGAGCCATAAAAAAAGACTTTGGTAATTGAATTCTTTACCGATATCAGGTTGCTGTTCTTCTGTATTTCAGGAGCGATAAGTTCTCTGTTGATAAAATTCGGATTGAAGCCGATGGTTTCAGTTTTCAGGAAAACCTTTTTGAAGTCATCAAGTATTACCCAATCCGATTTAGTAGAACCACTATCTACAATAGCAACCATATTTTAGATTTTAATTTAAGGGTGCTAAATTATGAATTTATCTTCAATTAGCATTTAAAAACAACCTGGAAGCTGTCTAAAATCATTAATGTTTAATCTCAGTTTTTTTTTCGTTGAACTGCAAAAGCCAATCTTCAATTTCATCTTCCAGATAAGATGCCTGCAACACCATAGCATTGATAAAATCATCGGGAACGGGTTCACCATTGGAGTTTTCAAGATTCCAAAGTTCATTGGACATATTTTCATATTCAGAATACACTCGTTTGAAGCGGGAGTTTTCTTTTTCCAGTGCTTCAATATTTTTCTGTTGAAGCTGGAATTTTCTGTATTTGTTTTGACGTTTCATACAAATATTATTAACAATTGGTCATAAAAAATGAGAGTAGTATGCTTTCAACTGGGCATTACAAGATAGAAAAAACCATTATCACAAGGATTTGAAAATGAATTTATTATCAGGTTATAGTAGCATCATTCCGCTTATTAAAATTAGAAATAATTTTTATTTAAAAAAATATTTTAACAACTTTTTTCAGTGTTTAACATATAGTTATAAATTTGCATATTCATATTGTAAAGAATCCTAATTTGAAATAATTGAAAAACATTATGAATACATAGGATTGCAAGGACAACTGTGTGTTTCTCTTATAAAACATTCTAGTTTCCAATACAATAAAAGATATATTTTCAGTTTTTATATTAATTAAATGAAAGAATTACTCATACGCCAGAAACAGGTTTTGTTCTTTATTATTGCGGGAGGACTAAGTGCTATTGTTGAGATTGGCAGCTTTAAAATATTCAGCACCTATCTGCCTCACTTCTTTGCAAAAGAAACTAACTTTCATGGTATACATTATCCTTTAAGCAATATTTTCTCTACAAGCTGCGGGATTATCAGCAATTACTTCCTGAGCATCTGGTTTGTTTTTGAAAGAGGAAAACATTCCAAGAAAAGAGAGTTTGCGTATTTCATGGGAGTCTCATTTGTTTCAACATTATTAAGCCTTGGCTTCTTCCAGGTATTTTATAGTTTCATTTTTAAAGATAATATCAATTTAATTTTTTATACCTTGAGTCCGGAAATGACGAGCAAGATTGCAGCCATTCTGCTGGTTTCCATTCTTAATTATTCGGTAAAAAAGAAAGTAATTTTTAACGGTTAAACTGTGGCAAAAATTTTAAATTATCTCTGGAGGTTCTGGCTTTTGTTATTAGCATTTATTCTAACAACCACTCTTGGGATCCCTGTTTTTATTTTATCGTTTAGTAAAAAGCATTATAAATACGCTTATAAATTCGTCCGTTTATGGTGCTTCGGTATGTTTTACGGCATGGGTTTCCGATATGACCTCATCAAACTTTCTGAGCAAAAAAAGGATAAAACTAAAGAGTATGTTTTCATCTCGAACCATACTTCGATTATGGATATTATGCTTACCTGCATTCTTTTCCCACACCATCCGATTTGTTTTGTAGGAAAAAAGGAACTTGTTAAAATTCCTATTTTTGGGACTATTTATCAAAGGATATGTGTAATGGTAGACAGAACAAGCGCAAAAAGCCGTGCTGATGTTTATCGCAGATGTGCTGAAAAGATGGAAGAAGGAAACAGTATTGCCATTTTCCCTGAAGGTGGTGTACCGGATGATACTTCTATTATTCTGGATGACTTTAAAGACGGTGCATTTATGCTATCCTCAAAACACAACTCTCCTATTGCTGTTTATACCTTTATCGGGCTTAAGGAAATGTTTCCTTTTGACAATGCTAAAGGCTATCCCGGAAGAGTAAAAGTGTATTTCAATGGAATTATTGAACCTACTGATTCTCCAAAAGACTTAAAAGCAGAGGCTTATCAAGTAATTAAAAAAACCTTGACAGAGCATTCTATTTAAAAGAATTAATTATATTTGTTTGCGAAATTTTCAATAAATTATGTCAAAAACCAACCAGCCGACTAATTACCCGGCACTGTACACGCTTGTACTTGTATTTTTTTTCTGGGGGTTTATTGCTGCCGGCAATAGTATTTTCATCCCTTTCTGTAAAAACTATTTTTCTTTAGACCAATTTCAGTCCCAGTTAATAGATTTTGCTTTTTATACTGCTTATTTCCTGGGAGCTTTATTGCTTTTTATATTCAGTACTATAAAAGGAATTGACATTATCGGAAAATGGGGTTATAAAAAGAGTATTGTCTACGGACTCCTCCTCTCTGCCCTTGGTGCTGCCATCATGATTATTGCTGTTAAAAGTAATGTATACTATGGGATGCTTATAGGACTCTTTGTGGTAGCATTAGGTTTCTCTATTCAGCAGACTGCTGCGAATCCTTTTGCCGTATTGCTTGGAGATCCTAAAACCGGAGCCAGCAGACAGAACCTTGCAGGAGGAATTAACTCTTTTGGAACATCCATCGGGCCAATTATTGTTGGACTGGCACTTTTTGGAACCACTGCTACAGTAGATGATGACCAGATCAAACATCTAGCTCTTGACAAAGTAATCCTGCTTTACACAGCTGTAGGAGCTCTTTTCCTTATTGCTGCGGGAATCTTTTACTTTTCAAAGAAACTTCCTGACGGAATTTCTACTGAACCTATGGAAAAAGCTGGCAAAGCAAGAAAAACTTTGATCGCAATGACAGTTCTTGTTATCCTTTTCTTTATTCCTGTATTCAGCAGCTACAATTCTGATGAAGCTAAGAGTATTGAAACGTTAGGCAATGAAATTACGGCATTAGACAAAACTCTTGAAAAAGAAACTGATGCTGTAAAAATCACAGAGCTTAAACAACATATTACAGATAAAAAGACTGAACTGGAAACCATTAAACATCCATTGGAGAAAAAAAGAATGATGTATCTGGGAGGTGCATTACTTGTTGTTATTATTTCTCTTGTGTTCGCCAACTCCAGTGCCAAGAAAAACGCTGAAGGCTGGGGTGCCATGAAATATCCGCAACTTGTTCTGGGAATGATTGCTATTCTTGCTTATGTAGGGGTGGAAGTTGCCATAGGAAGTAACCTTGGAGAGCTTTTAAGCATGCCAGAATTCGGAGGACATCAGTCTTCTGATCTTGCCCCTTATATATCAATGTATTGGGGAAGTTTGATGATTGGAAGATGGACAGGTGCTATCGCAGTTTTCAACCTCAACAAACAACAACAAACTATTGCAACTATCATTGTTCCTTTTATCGCTTTTTCTGTGATTATCGGAATCAATACGATAGCTCAAAAAGATATGTCTCACCTGTATTTTTATGCTGTTTGTGTGGCTATTCAGGTTATATTGTTCTTAATCAGTAAAAACAAACCTGCTGTAACGCTAATTATTTTTGGATTATTTGGAACTGCGGCTATGATTACAGGATTACTCACTACAGGAAATGTTGCCATCTATGCATTCCTTTCCGGAGGTCTTGCCTGCAGTATCATGTGGCCATCCATTTTTACATTAGCTATTACCGGGTTAGGAAAATATACTGCTCAGGGATCTGCATTCCTGGTTATGATGATTCTGGGAGGAGGTATTATCCCACCACTTCAGGGTAAGCTTTCTGATATTATCGGAATCCACAGCTCTTATATAATTCCGGTACTGTGCTTTGTGTACATTACTTTATTTGCTTATCTGGCTAAAAAATCTTTATTTAGACAGGGAATTAATGTTGACGTTTTAGAATCCGAAGGTGCACACTAATAGACTACATATATATAAAAAGAAAAGATTTTGGGCAGGTGTATTACTTGCCCAATTTCTTTTGTTTTATAGCTTCTCGAAATCTTCACTGATGATTTCTTTCTTTGAAAAGTTTTTTGAATTTCAGAAAAAACTCCATCAGACGGCCTTTAGCGGGCTTTCTTTTTCAGTAGGAGACATTATCTATGTATTACTGGGAATCGTCCTTTTATATAGCCTTATTACCTTATTTAGAAAGAAAAGCAGGAACACTTCCCTATTAAGAATCCTTGTTACAGCCAATATCTTTTATTTTGCCTATCAGATATTCTGGGGAATGCTGTACTTCCAGACTCCAATCATTAAAAAGCTTTCCAGACAGGATGCTCCTGAAATCTATAAAGCGAAAAAACTGACCTTACAATATCTTGAAAAGTGCAAACTTACCCGTGCATTGGTACATGAGGATCATAACGGTATCTTCGTTGTCACCAATCTTAAGGCTGTACAACAGGAAATTCTATTCCAGCAAACCCGGCTTCCTCAATATATTTCGGATAAGAAAGCAACTCAGATTCTTGCTATTAAACCAAGCTTATTTAAAAAAGTAATGAACTTTACCGGCATATTGGGATACTATAATCCTTTTACGGCAGAAGCACAATATAACGCAGAATTACCGCATACCTACATTCCTTTTACAACAGCCCATGAAAGTTCTCATCAGCTTGGTTTTGCCAGAGAACAGGAGGCTAATTTTATCGGGTATCTAATGGGAATTCATTCTAACAATCCGGACTTACGGTACAGCACCGAATATTTTACCTTAAAAAGTCTTTTACGATATATTGTTGAAGAAGATCCTGAATTTGTAAAATCTGTTATCCGAAATTATTCTCCCGGAATGAAAAGAGACCGTGCTTATGAAAAAAGCTTCGCGTTCAGACATCAAGGCTGGCTGGATGACTTCTTTGGGTTCACTAATAATCTGTTCCTGAAGAGCAACCAACAGGAAGGTTCAGTGACCTATTCCTACTTTATAGATCTCCTTCTCAACTACGAAAAATAGGCATAAAAAAAGAATCGTATCAGGCGATACGATTCTAAAAACACAAATGATGAAAAAAAATTTATTACCTTGACTTGTTCCCTCATTCAAGGCGATGTAAAAGTACGACATATTTTATAAATACAAAAACATTTCTATCCTTTTTTGAAACTTTATGAAAACTTTATGATTTTTTAAGTTTTTTTGAGTTTGGCAAGCATTAATATGAATTACAATCAAGTCTCGCACACACTATTAAAATAATAAACAAATTATACTTAAACTGCGAAAAATATACAAAATCAAACATTTGTTTAAATATAAAATATTCCATTTATCCTTAATTTTAAGTGATGGAAAAATTAGAGTTATTCTACTAAAAATTTAAAATATCTCTACTATTCCAACCCTTTTGGGTCGCTAAATTTTAAAGGTACTTTTATAAGAGATCAAACGTGAGTCTGAATCAAAAATAATAATCAAAATAATGGTATATGGAATTAGGTTATACAGTGAACTTATCACTACTATATAGTTCCGCTATTTTTAAAAATAAGGGTCTTGTAGTATCTGAACAGATAATCATAAATAACCATTTCAAAAAGTCGTTGATTTGAAACAAACATTCTATTGATATGCATATGGAATACACTGGAAAAAAGGCTTTGAAGAGAATTTGAATGCTGTTTTATGTATTGCAGGACTCCTTTAGACTCTTGAATATTATCTAAAATAACAGTTCTAAAAGGAATATAATCGTCTGACTCAATAAACTCAAGATATTTAATAATAAATATTCTATATTTTTTATCCAGCTGATTGTTGAGTTTTTTTTCAGCGTTAAACTCCTCCTTAAAAGCAAGATTAAGCTCTTTGATCCAACTTAATTTTTCCTGAATGGACAACCCAAGGCATTCTAATAGCTTATCTATATAATAAAGAGATACTATAATTTTTTCTTCATCATCAAAATGAAGGAATTCATAAAGGATACTCTCGCTGCTCTTCCAAAATAAAAACTCAGCTTCTTCCATTGTTGCTTCTCCATACCGCTCAATTTCCCGCTGATAAATGTCTATCATAAATTCCGATATTTCTCCGGAATCTCTATATTCCTGCAAATAACCATTTACTAATGAAAGAACCTTAGTAAAATGCTTAAGTTCTGAAAGTTCAAAACGAAGCCGAAGATGAACCCGCGGATCATTATAACGGATAAAAAACCATTTTTTAATTAAATCTTCCTCCTGAAGTTGTTGCAATAAAGGTATTACAGCTTCTTCCAAAATAATATCTGCAGTTTTTACTCCTGTATAAATCTTGACATACAGCCACTCGCTTCCGGGAATAAACTTTCTATTCATCAGTATTTATTTTATACATTGGAAAAACAAATTCATACTTAAACCTTTCATTCTCATTAAACAAAAACTCTTCTATCATGATTATTTTTTTCTTTTTAATCGTGTGAATAAAAAGAGTGGCCATATCATAATTTTCAAGATTAAGCATTAAAGTATTATCCGATTCTACCCACTGTATCCTTGCAGGAATTTTCCTTTTAATTCTCCAGTTTTTCAATTCAGATAAAAAGCATTCTTTATCTAAAATTAATTGTTCTGAAAAGGAAATATCTTTATCAAAGATCTTCCAGGAAGCTTTTGAAAGGATAATATTTTTATATTCTACTCTTGGGAAAAACTTATAAATATCCTTCAGTCCACCCCAGTTAAAATGTAATCCATTTCTTATTTCCTGGGAATAAAGGTCAGAAAGAAAGTGATAAACCGGCAGTGTATTATGAAAATAGTTATGAGCATTCGTCAAATAGGGTCTTATTTCTTTATTAAGTCTTTTAGATCGTAAAACAATTCTATTATTTTGCAATGAGATATAAAGATCATCCACAGCTATTTGATTTTCCTCCGGTACAACAGACTGTGCCATATAAGGAATCTCATACGGTCTTATGGTAGGCCTTCTCACCACATTTCCTATTCTGGCTTCAGGCAAATGAATAACTTCTGCTAAAATGTACTCGGGATTCAGACTTTCTTCTTTATCAGCAATAGTTCTTGTTAACTTATGTATTTCTGATTTCTCAGAACAAAATCTTCCTAATAAATTTGCAGCACTGCTTCCTGTACTCCCATTTAAAAATAATTTTTCTTGATCATCGTCTGAAATAATCTCCGTCATAAAAGATATCGTATCAGGCAGATCATCCCATTTCTCATCTAATTCCTTAAAATCATCATCAGATAACTCTATCTTGTATTGGCTTTCTAATAATGCATCCTGTAATTTTTCGTTAAGAACCTTTTGAACCGGGTTAAGTTCAATACTTAGATTGTTATTTATTTCAGAACCTGGAAGTATTAAGTCATCTAAGTAAGAATGAATTCCTTTTAATGAAGCACTTTGCTTATAACCAAGACCGATTTCAGAATCAAGAACATACTGTAAGGGTAACTCCTGCCCTTCAAATCTTTCATTAAATGCCCTTTTGAATTTTTCCAAGCGGATATCTTTTGAAGGTAGAATTATTTTATTCAAAAAACTAAAGGCTATTTTAATCTCTTTTTTCCAAGAGGGTGATAAGGTCGCTTTATCTTTATGATATAAGTCGGTTTGAAACAAATATTTTTGCTCATATTCTATCTCAAAAGATGCAATGAGTTTCTCAATCTCAGCATAGTTTGAAGTAGGATTACCAATATTCTGATCTAATGCATCCAACTTACTTTTTATAGAAATTAAAATATCAGCTTCATTTGCTTTGAGTCTTTGTAAAACAGAAATTATAGTATCTAAAAAGTCTCTTCCTGAAACATTAGGCTCAATTTCGCTTGTGAGAACCTGATTATCGATTAGCTCATCTATAAATTCTGATGCATCTTCTCTGGTTATTTCTTCCGAAATCAGAATATCTGTAAGTTCCTGTATTGTCTTCCCTTGTTTTGAAAATTGTAATACATCTTTTAATTCATCAGACAGTGGGGCCGATGAGATAATATAATCCCTTTTCCCACCTAAATATTGATATTCTATATATCGGATTTTTGTTCCTACTCTATAAATCGTATTATTAGGATAAAATAAAAGCTTATTTCTTATTTCCAGCGTTTTTACAAAGTATTGAGCCAGAGATACCAGAAAATACATATCCAATTTCGTATCCCTAACTAAATAGTCTGCATATAAATTATCTTCACGTGATACTCTATTTTTATAATCTTCATTAAATTTCCCCAACCCAACTCCAGAAAATAAGCCGAATGGAGTACAACGGGTACTCATTCGGCTATAATATTTTAATAAAGTATGTTTTAATTTTTGGTGTTCTTTTTGTGAAAGTGATTTTTCTGCGTGAAGCCATCTGGTAATTTCCTCATGCAAATCAGGTGAAGCCAAATAAATGGCTTCCAGAAATTCTGAATGATCAGCAAATTTAATTTTTAATTCTTCATCTGAAATTTCGTCTTTATTTATTACTTCAAGAAATTTTCTGCTTGAAAATAAAGGAGTACGAACAATATATTCATCGAAAAATTGATAGGGAAAACGAGACATTTACTTTTTAATTTCTTCTTTAGGTTGATAGTCAGGATGCCCCAATTGCCAGAATGCAAATTCAAACATATCTCCTATGTTAGCATATCGTTGTGCTATGGGTACATTACCTGCATGGCCTCCTTCAAAATCAATTTTCAGCAGGATGGGACTATCAGAAGTATTATCTGCTATTAATTTAGCTCCAAATTTTGTAGGCATCCATGGAGTTACTCTCTGATCGTTCATACCTGCAGTGATAAAAGTAGCAGGGTATTTTGTTCCTTTCTTAATATGATGATAAGCGTCCATCTCTAACAGCCCTTTAAATTCTTCAGGATCTTTTACAGAACCGAATTCTTTTGGCTGGCTATTAACTGCTGCTTCATCTCTAATCATATTCAACGCTCCTACTTCCGCAATAACGGCTTTAAAAAGATCGGGTCTTTCAGTCATTGCCCGGCCTACAGTAATTCCTCCAGCGCTTGCTCCCCAGATAGCCACTTTCTCTTTTGAAGTATACTTTTCACTTATTAAATATTCTGTACAGTCTATTAAATCTCTCCAGGTATTAGGTTTTGTTCCTTTAAAGCCTGCTAAACGCCATTGATCTCCCTTTTCACTTCCTCCTCTTACATGGGCAATAGCAACCATACCTCCTTCATTTACCCATAATAAATAAGTTTTTGCAAAAAAAGGAGTGCTGGATATTCCATAAGATCCATAGCTGTCAATTAAAACTGGGTTTTGACTATTTCTTATGATGTCTTTATTATAAATTAAGGAGACAGGAACTTCTTCACCATCCCTTGCTTTTATAGTAATTTCTTTAACTACAATATTTTTAAATTCAGGATATTCTGCGACAGGAGAAAGATTTTCCGGTTTGAAAGTATTTGTTTTTACATCATAGCTAAAACGTTGCTCGTCATTTGCCCAACCAGAACATGTGATCCATATATCTGAAAACTTTTCACCTTTATTTTCTAATCCAATATTTCCAGATGCATAAGGAAGTTTGATGGGGTTATCTTTTCCATCTTTATATAAATATAATTTAGCTTCTACTCCATTTCGGGTAGTAGTATAATAAATACCATCTTTTGTTACTCGATAACTTTTAATGATTTCATCCTTCTTTTCAGGGACTAAAACCTCTGCATTTTTGAAATCAGGGTTTTTAATATTGGTTTTACAAAGCTTAACAAAAGGAGAATTATAGCTTGATAAAAAGATAATCTGATCTTTTCGTATATCTAAATTCTTTGCTTTATCGCTAGGGTCAGATAGTGCTTGCCAATTATTCTTACCTTCCAATAAATCTTTTTTCTTAATACTATATGTTTTTCTATAGGTTTGATAATCTACTACCATTCCTATATAATAATCCTGATCTAAGTCAAAGTTCAAAATCATAGGAAACTGATCCTCACTTATGTTTAGATTAGGGTTATTCTTGGCAGAAAAAACCTCACGAATAGAATTAGGATCTGTACCTATTTTATATAAAACGGTCCGGGTATTTCTATAGAAATTTTTAGACTTAGGATCTGTCACCGAAAATGCCACATAGAAAAAACCACTGTTATCATCTGTCCATCTTATTCCATCAAAGGAAGCAGGAGCGCCATTCGTAATAATTTCAGGATGAATATATTTTGTTTTAACATCCATAATAATTACATCTGCTAATTCATTTCCTTTTTCAGACATTGAAATAGCAATTTTACTACCGTCCCAACTTGGACTTATATGATTGATAACAAAATTGTGATTGCCTTCTGAGCTTTTGTAATTAGCAGGATCATAAAGCAATTTTTCCTTACCGGAAAATCCATCCCGATAATACAATTTATCTACTTTTTCATCCCCGTTTTTCTTTAAATAGAAATATTTATTACTACCTGATATTTTTAAATTAGATACAGAATTACCTTGCCTTTTATCAATCTCCAGTCTTTTCTCTAAATAATAATTCTTTTTAGGAATCAGATTAAGAACAGAATTGGTGTAAGCAGTCTGAGACTTCATCCAATTAAGAGTTTGGGTATCTTCAACATTTTCCAGATTTCTGTATTCATCAACAATATTAGTTTCAAAATACCTATCAGTAACAGGTTTTGAGGGAGCTAAATTTGTTTTTTGAGCGTTAATGAAAACAGATAATAAACAGATAATAACAAATATTTTTATTTTCATTATTCCTAAAAATTATTTACCACTTGGAGTTTGAAGAGGTGTAGGAACAGGATCATCATTTTCATCATTCAAACCGGCAAGGGCAATACCTCCTCCGTTAATGATTTTCATCTGATTTGGTTTCATCAATTGCATCTTTTTTAAAGATAACTTCTTTTCTTCTTTAATTTTCTTTTTCATAGCTTGGTTGATATTTAAATATTACTTTTTACAAAGAAAGTAATATTTTTAAATTCAAATAAAATTTTATACTATAGATTTATAAATTCAAAGTCCAAATAGAATACAACAATAGCATAACAATATGATAAACAATGACAAATTTCACCTATTTATTGTTAATTTTTTTATGGATTAAAAAATGTAAATTTGTAATGTATTTATGAAATAATGAGATTGAAAGCCTTATTTATATTTATTTTTCTGAGTAATTTATGTTACGCACAGAATGACAAAATTGATAGTTTAAAAACATTTAGTTATAAAGAATTGAAAAATAAATTTTATAACTATTATGAGAATATAAAGACCGATCAATCTAAAATTATAGCCCAATATTACCTCCAAAAAGCAAAAAAAGAACAAAATACTCTTCAAATAGCCGACGGATATGTGCTTATTCATTTTAACGAAAATCTTTCAAATGCTCTAAAATATCTTGACAGCACAGCAACAGTTACAAAAAATTTAAAAGGAACAAAATACCCATCTCAGACTTATCTAATGAAGGGAAATCTTTATTACAAACATGATAATTTAAAAAAAGCTTTAGATAATTATATTTTAGGACTGCAATACGCAAAAGATCAAAAAGATCAGAAACAGACTGCATATGCTAATATGGACATTGCTTATCTGAATAGCTACATTGGCAAAAATGCTGATGCTGCCAAAACGTTCAGATACTATTTATATAATGGCAATGATATTACAGATGAATCCCAACATAATCAAATGCGTATAAGCCTTATATACTGTTATATTGAGCTCAATAAATTGGATTCTGCAAATATTCTAATCAAGGAAGGATTAAAAACTCCATTAGCTTTCACAAATAAATATGTCCATCATCAATATATTTATTACGTAGGGGCATACAATTTAAAACTAAAAAAATATGATATTGCTGCTAAAAACTTTTTAGCGGCTTATAAATATTTTTCCGGGGTTCAAGATCAGAATATGAACTATAGTCTTTTAAATATTGGTAAATCTTATGAAGGCTTAAAAGATAAAACAAAAGCAGTTGAAAACTACACAAAGCTAGACTCTATTATTTCAAAAAGTGGTTATACATTTCCTGAATTAAGAGATGTATATACTTTTCTTATTGATCACTATAAAGAAAATAATGATAAAGAAAAACAGCTTTATTACATTGAACGCTTTTTAAAGGTAGATCATAAACTCGATGAGCAGTTCAAATACCTTTCAACAGAAATACCTAGAAAGTATGATACTCCCAATCTTTTGCAAGAAAAAGAAAATATCATTGGAGAATTAAAAATGAGAAAAAAGATACTCTATCTATCTATTAGCATACTATTCTTAGTACTTATTTTCATTACATATCTTTACTATAAGACTAAAAAAACAGAACAGCAGCATAGAAAAATTGCTCAGGATCTAATTATCTCAATAGAAAAACGAGATCCGGAACCAGCTAAAATAGATAATGTAGTGCTTATATCTCAGGTACAAATTCCAAAGCAAATTGACATAGAAAATAAAAATCAAAAAACAATATCAGAAGATGTTGCTCAGTTTATATTAAAAGAACTAACCACTTTTGAAACAAAAGAGCTTTATTTAAAAAAAGGCATTACATTAGCTAGTTTAGCAAAAAGTATAAAAACCAATACTACTTATTTATCCGAAATTATTAATACCTACAAAGGAAAAAACTTTGCAGCTTATCTTAATGACCTCCGTATTGATTTTGCCTTAAACAGATTAGTAAAAGATAAAAAATTTCGTTCCTACAAATTATCTGTCATTGCTGAAGAGCTTGGATACAACAATGAGCAAGCATTTTCTTTAGCTTTTAAGAAAAAAACAGGCACTACACTCTCTATGTACATTAAAGAAATCGATAGTTTAAACGATTCTCAAAACAACCCTAACTAACTAATTCACAGACTACTGAATAATCTGTTTTTTATAAATTTACATTTATAGATTTATAAATCTAAAACCCCAGGACTTTTTTTATGATTTCTACTTGTGTATGTTTGCTTCAGGTAAAAACACAATGATTTATTTTTTGTATGTGTACAGTACAAAATCTAAATATAAGCTGATCAGCTTTCATCATCCTTCGCCAGGGATAATATGGCAAACAGACAAAGTATTAATTAAAAAAATTCTAACAATGAAAAAATTAACAGGAATGAAGAGAGCTTTCTCTTCTGAAAACAAAAAGCTAAATAGAGACGAGCTAAAATCAGTAAATGGAGGTTATGCTATCAAATCTGATCTTGTAAACTCTGCAGGATGTGGAGAAACTGACTATTATGAAGGAGTAGGCGGAACTGGTGGTTACAAGGGAAGAGCTTGGCTATGTGCCGGATAATATAAAAAAATAGAAGAGGGAGTTTTCCCTCTTCTATTCTAAATTTGTATTATTAAAAAATGTGATAAAGTATGAATTTCTTACAATATAATTCATTTAAATCAGCTCGTATCTTAACATTGATAATCTGTCTTTTTATTTTATCTTCTTGTAAAAAGAATTACATTATTTACTACAATGAAGTTAATAAAACCGATAGTACATTTAGACTAGCTAACAATCCTAAAGCTGCTATAAAAGAGTATCAGGAGCTTTTCAAAGAATATGCTCCTAAAAATCAGGAGCGTATTGAGGAATATGCAACTTACATTACACTTGCGGATCAATACAATGAGGATTTTGGAGGAAAGAAAAGTTTATATCACTTAATCTCCCTGATAGCACCATCTGATCAACAATATAAAGAATACCTTCCACTTTTTGAGAAGTATGGTATAGATAACACTGAGGTTCAACAAAAAATAAAGGACTGGAAGAATAATTTAAATAAACAACTCATTGATTCTTTCAGGATAGCGTTTAAAAGAGATCAGGAAGGACGGCCTTATGATACCGCTTTAGTCAGAAAAAATGTTGAAAAAAATGCCCGCCTTTTTAAATGGACCTTTGAAAATTTCGGATTTCCATCAAAAGATAAAATAGGAGAAGGGCCAATGCTTACACTGATTAGTCATATGTCGGAATCAAAGATTCTTTATCCTTATTTACAGCCCAAAATATTAGAATATGTACAATCCGGAGACTGCCCTCCCCTTGATTATTCAATGATGGTAGATGCTCATGATTTCACTCCTGGTAAAGGTACATATTATGGGATGGGAAGAACTTTCCTAAAAGAAATAGATTCTGTTACAATTGATCGCCATAGGAAAAGTATAGGGCTTCCAAGTTTGAAACATACAGCTATCATTAAAAAAGATTTTTTAAAAAAACTCAAGACAAATGATATTAATCTTATCAAGGAATAGGGAAACAACTACCAATGAGGTTATCAAATGGTTATTAGCAATGGGCAAAAAATTTATCCGTGTTCATGAAGATGAATTTTTTGAAATTAAAACAAACAATAAGAGGATCTATATTGAGAGTTCGAGAAACAGTTTTTTTATCGATGATATAACCAGCGTATGGTATAGAAGAGGAGGATTAAAATTTAAAAGATTAAAATATAACAATTCTTCTATAAATTCATATATGAATGAACATCAGCATTGGCTAGAAGATTATGTAATTAAAAAGCTTGAATCTAAAAAATGCATAAATAAACAAAGCAACAGCAATGTCAACAAACTTCAGGTCTTAGAATTGGCACAAGAGGTTGGCCTGGATGTCCCGTCTTATTTTCTGTCAGAAAATACAGATCAAGTAACGATAGGAAAAACCATTACAAAGTCTATTACAGGAGTTGCAGGTGTAGAATCTTATGAAAATTCAGAACTGTTGATGTATACTTCTATTGTTGAAGAAAGAGAAGAGAATCCCTTTTTCATTTCTTTTTTTCAGGAAAAAATAGAAAAGGATTTTGAAATTCGATGTTTTTACCTGAATGGAAGAATATGGTCTATTGCAATCATTTCACAAAACGATGAACAGACTCAGATTGATTTCAGAAAATATAATGATAAAAAGCCCAACAGAAACGTCCCATATAAACTTCCTACTGATATTGAAAAAAAAATACATCTGCTAATGCAATCTTTGGACTTAAACTGTGGTTCGCTGGATTTGCTCAAAAGTGGAGATAAATATTATTTCTTAGAAGTTAATCCCATAGGGCAATTTTTAGGGTTATCATTAATTTGTAATTATTCTTTAGAAAAAGAGATCGCATGTTATTTGTAATTATTTTCAGCTGACATACATAACTTATCCTGTTGACTACAAATATTATGATCTATGAAGAATAGCTTTAAAGAAAACCACAAATTACCTCTTACTTTTACTTATGCAGAAGTTATTAAAAAATCACAAAAACGCCGTAAAAGAATTTATTTTATGTCGTGTAGCAAGTTTCAAACTGATTTTATTACCATAGAAAAACCATACAAACCACTTACAAGACTATTATGAAATTTTTCAACTTATTCAGTAATATTTTAATCACGAAAGGAGCCCAGAGAATACTGGTATCTGATCTCCAGAGAAATACTTCTGATCTATATCCTTTGGAATTAAATGATATTATTGAAGAGCTGAAGAATGATTCTATTGAAAACATCTTAGAAAATTATGATAATGATTCTAAAGAGATCATTTATGAATATATAGATTTTCTGCTTGAAAAAGAATATGGTTTTATAACTAATGGGGATTGGGATAGGAATTTCCCTCCATTATCCTATGAATTTCAAGAAGTAAGCAAGATCTCAAATGTTTTCATTGAAATTGATAATGTCATTATTCTCGACAAAATAAAAAACTCTATCAACAATTTAGGCATAAAACATTTAGTAATTTATTGTACTAAAGGACTTTCTCTTGAAGAATATCAGGAGATCGACGATAAATTTAAAGACTCAGTTTTAGAAGGTATAGAAATATACGCTCCATTTCATAATGCCTTAGATAAAGAGTTTTTTCAAATCCTTAATCAATCAACCACAAGAATTTATAATTTCATTTTTTATAACTGCAAAGAGATTCCTTTTAAGACTAAAGAAATATTTAGGTTTAGTATCAACTTTAACCATGAAAACATCAAAATATCCGCTTGCGGAAAAGTAGATCTAAAATATTTCAATACTAACCTTCCAAAGGTTCTTGAAGCAATCAACCATAATTCCTGTTTACACAAAAAAATGGGAATTGATATAGATGGAAATATAAAAAACTGCCCTTTAATGTCCGAAAAGTTTGGAAATATCCATCAATCCAGTCTTGAAGAGGTTCTGATACAAAGTGATTTCAAAAAATATTGGAACCTCACTAAGGACAAAATAGAAACTTGTAAAGATTGTGAGTTTCGCTATATCTGCACCGATTGCCGCGCGTATACAGCAAGAACCCACAAGAATAAAGAAGGCCTTGATATTTCAAAACCTTTAAAATGTGGATATGACCCTTATACAGGAATATGGGAAGACTGGAGTAAAAATCCTTTGAAACAAAAGGCTTTGAAACATTACAATAGGGAAAATATTCCAAATTAAAAAGACAGAACACAAGTTGGTTATTCCAAATCCCACAGATGCGCTAATTATGAATGTAAACATTAACCATGAAAATCTTTATATGCATCTGTGGGAAAATGGGATACCCACCAATCAGAAAATTTCTATTTGATATTTTTACTTCAGATTTATATTATAGCAGATAAAAATGCTTTTCAGACCAAATTCTGAAAAATAAAATATTGAAATTCAAACTATATCTACCACCTGTAGGTTATATCTCACTGATAAAAGAAAAATTTTTTTGTTAATTTAAAACATCTGTGTATTTTAGATGAAAATATTAATATGATTTTTGATAAACTAATTAACTACCTAAAACTTGATAAACAGGAATTTATTTTCCAGTTCAATTCTCATCCCAATTATCCGTCTGCATTAGCTTTCAGTGATACTTTAAACTTTTTGGGAGTAAAAAACGATGCCTATCAGCTTGATAAAGAGTACTGGGACGAGCTTCCTGAAGAGTTTATTGCAATTGTTGACAACGCTTTCTCATTAGTGAAAAAATCAGGAAGCAACTATTCTGTGTATTCTGAAAAAGCAAAAACACTAGGAAAAGAGGAGCTTTACAAGAACTCTTCAGACTTTGTACTCCTGTTTGAAAAGGCTGAGAATGTTGAAAATAAAACAGCTTTCAATTTCAAACCCATTCTATATGCTGTTTTTGCAGTGATTCTTATCTATTCATTTATATATCAAGGGCCACTTGAAGCAATCTTTAATCTTCTTTCATTAGCTGGTGTTTATATTTCATTGGAACTATTCAATCAGAAATTTGGAAATACATCTGCTGTCATTGGAAGTATTTGTGGAGCTGCTCCTGCAACCCAAACAGCGAATTCATGTGACAGGATTATCAAACAAGATAAAACCAGTATTTTAGGATTAAAGTTTTCAGACTTTTCGCTCATCTACTTTACAGGATTAGCCATATTAGGATTATTTTTACCAGCTACAGCTTATATTGTAAAAGGATTTACTTTTGTTTCTATACTTGCTATTGGTTATTCCCTATATGTTCAGGCTTTTGTTGAAAAAACATTTTGTAGAGTTTGTCTGTTAATTATCTCTATCCTGGTTGGACAATTAGTGATCAGCGCTTTCTTTTTCCAGAATCTTACTTTTGGAGTTGGTGCCCTTTTACTTACAGTTATTTTATGGGCAATGATTTTTTCTGCAGTAATGTATTTCAATACTCTTCTTGAGCAAAAAGAAGAACTTCAAAAAAACAATGCTAAAAATCTTAGATTCAAAAGAAACTATGAACTATTCAAAAGTCAGCTATTAGAAAAAGATAAAATAGAATTTCAGGATACTGATACATTTTCAGTGGGGAAAAAGGATGCAAGAATTCGTATTTCCGTTATTTCAAATCCTTACTGTGGTTTCTGTAAAGATGGTCATAAACTGGCAGAAAGTCTTTTAAAGAAATATCCTGAGGATGTTTCCTTACAAATGAGATTCAATTATACTTCAGAAAGATCTAATGAAAAATACGATGCATTAATCTCAGATCTTGCCTATATCTACAACAATAAACCGGAAAATGAATTCCTGCATGCAGTAGAAGAATGGTTCGAAACAAGAGATGAAAGCAAAATTAATATGCTGTCCGGAGGAGTTCCTACATCAGAAAACCTGGATTCATTAAACCAGATGACTGTAGAAAACAGTAATGCAGGACTTAACTTCACTCCTATTCTTGTGATTAATGGCTACCAGTTCCCGGAAAAATATGACAGGGAAGATATTGTATTCTTTGTTGATGAATTAATAGAAGACGACGAAATTTAATCATAATCAGTGATTCAAAATTCACTATCTTAGGAAAAATAAAAGCGGTATCCGAAAAGCTATAAAAGAGTAGGTAAACCAAAAACTATTTATTATGAAAAATCTAAAAAAACTTTCAAGAGAAGGCCTAAGAATACTGAAAGGCGGCATTACTCAGGAATGTGCAAGAATTCAAAGTGAAGCAAGCTATTGCGAATCCAAGATTAACCCACCTAAGGAGGGAGCAATAAATGCATGTAACAAATGGTGCTACTACTAGCCTGCCATTTCATTGAATTATAATATTGAATAAAGCAAAAATGTCGTCAGAATATGACGGCATTTTATAATGATTATTAGTTTTGAGAAAATTTCCTTTTTATAAACAACCAGACACTAAAGACTGTGGACCTACATGTCTTAGAATTGTAAGTAAATATTACGGTAAAAGTATATCCCTGCAACAAATCCGGGCCCTTTCTGAAACTACCCGTGAAGGAAGCAGCCTTCTTGGCTTAAGTGATGCTGCAGAGAATTTGGGTTTCCGTTCATTAGGAGTTCAGGTCGACTTTAAAACCCTCGTAGAAGAAGTTCCGCTTCCATGTGTTGCACACTGGAATAAAAATCACTTTGTGGTTGTTTATAAGGTTGATAAAAATAACAAGATCTACATCTCTGATCCCAGCTACGGACTGATTACCTACAATCAGGAAGAATTTATCAAAGCATGGATCGGGGAAAATGCCAATGAAAACACTGAGGAAGGAATAGCCCTTATACTGGAAACAACACCTGCATTCTTTCAAACCGAATTTGATAATGAAGAAAGTAAAGCCAGCTTTTCTTTTCTTTCCAAATATCTTCTTAAATACAAATCGCTTGTTATTCAACTTGCAGTAGGGCTTCTCGCAGGAAGTTTACTATCCTTGGTTTTTCCGTTTCTTACCCAGAGTATTGTAGACGTCGGAATACAGAATCAGGATATTAACTTTATTTATCTTGTCCTGCTTGCACAAATTATGTTATTCTTCGGCAGAATGGGTATTGAGACTATTCGAAGCTGGATTCTTCTCCATCTTTCTGCCAGAATCAATATTTCAATTATTTCCGATTTCTTTATCAAACTGATGAAACTTCCTATCAGCTTCTTTGATACCAGAATGACTGGAGATATTATGCAAAGGATCAATGACCACCACAGAATAGAACAGCTCCTTACGAGTTCTTCACTAAACACACTGTTTTCATTAGTCAATCTGATTATCTTCAGTATTGTCCTTTTATTTTATGATTACAGACTTTTCATAGTTTATCTTGTTGGTGCAGTAGCCTATATCGGATGGATCAGTTTCTTCCTTAAAAAGAGAAAAGAACTTGATTACAAAAGATTTTCCCAGGTTTCTCAGGAACAGAGTAAAGTAATTGAGCTTATCAACGGAATGCAGGAAATCAAAATGCATAATGCCGAAAAGCAAAAAAGATGGGATTGGGAATTCCTGCAGGTAAAATTATTTAAAATCAGAATAAAATCATTGTCTTTAGAACAATGGCAGTCTGTAGGAGGAAACTTCATTAATCAGATGAAAGATATTCTGGTAAGTTTCCTGTCTGCAAAATTGGTATTAAGCGGAAACTTAACCTTAGGGATGATGCTTTCTGTTCAATATATCATCGGACAGCTGAATAGCCCGCTTCTTCAGCTTATTGACTTTATTAAACAAACTCAGGATGCCAAAATCTCTCTGGAAAGATTGGGCGAAATTCATGATAAAGAAGATGAAGAAAGTAAGGACGAACAATATGCCATGGAAATACCACAAAAAGATATTGAGGTTACCGATATGTCATTCAGATACATCGGATCTGATGTTCCGGTTTTTGAGAATCTAAGCCTTACTATTCCGTATCAGAAAACTACCGCAATTGTGGGAGCCAGTGGAAGTGGAAAAACAACCTTACTGAAACTTCTGATGAAGTTTTATGAACCAGACCAAGGAGATATCAAGATCGGAAATACCGCACTAAAGAACATTTCTCCCCGATTCTGGAGAGACCATTGCGGGGTTGTAATGCAGGAAGGATATGTATTCAATGATACGATTGCCAATAATATTGCTGTTGGTGAAGATCATATTGATAAAAAGAAACTAAGACGTGCAGTAGAAATAGCCAATATCAAAGAATTTGTGGAAGGGCTTCCGCTAAGTTATAACACAAAAATCGGAAATGAAGGAGTTGGAGTAAGTGGCGGACAAAAGCAAAGACTTTTCATTGCAAGAGCCGTTTATAAATCTCCGGAATATATTTTATTTGATGAAGCTACCTCTGCATTGGATGCCAATAATGAAAAGGTTATCATGGAAAACCTTGAACAATTCTTTAGAGGTAAAACAGCCGTAGTTATTGCCCACAGGCTTTCCACTGTAAAACATGCCGATAAGATTATTGTGCTGGATAAGGGAAAAGTAGTAGAAGAAGGCAGCCATGCCGAATTGGTAGACCTTCGCGGTGAATATTACCGATTGGTAAGAAACCAGCTTGAATTAGGAAATTAACCAAAGAGAATCAATATATAGCGGAATCCGAAAAGCTTATAGAGTAGGAAATTAAAAACATCTATTAATTATGAAAAATCTAAAAAAACTTTCAAGAAAAGATTTAGTTTTTGTCAGCGGAGGTGTAATAATTCCGGATGACAACTGTTGTGGATCATGGTGTCTTGGTAGCTGGATGCCATGTCGTATGCATCATTTTGAATGTCCACCGGACGCAGATACTTCACCACCATCATGGTATGATGGGACTTGCCCACGTATTTAAATTATATTCCCCCTGAAATATTGGGGGAAATTTTACCTCAGAAAACAATGAAAGAAGACGTTTTAGACAATATTGAACTCCGCTCAGAAAGTGTACAGGATATCCTTACGCAGCCTCCCAATTGGATGATCCGCTGGGGGAACACCATTATATTCGTAATTATCCTGCTCATTTTTGTTATGAGTTACATTATAAAATATCCGGAATTCATCCCGGCTCCTATTATAGTAACCTCTCAGAATCCACCGGAAAAATTAGAAGCGAGAATCAATTCCAAGATTGAAAAAATATTCATAAAAGATCATCAGGAAGTAAAAAAGAATGACGTACTGATGGTGATGTTGTCTGCTGCCAATTACAAAGATGTTATAGCATTAAAAAAATTGGTAGATTCAATATCTCCTAATCAGCTTAGTTCTTTTCCGATTGCTCAGACTTCAAGGTATAAATTGGGTGAATTACAGGGAGAATACAACAGTTTTGCAAAAGCTTTCCAAGATGAGGAGCTTTTTACAAGATTACAGCCTTATGCACCTGAAAATCTGGCTACGAACCTTAGTTTATCTGAGTCCAAAGCAAGAATTTCCACCTTAAAACAGCAAAAAAGTCTGGAATCAGCTAAATATGATCTTACAAGAAAGAACTTTCAACGATCTCAGGAACTGTTCAATCAGGGAGTGATCTCTGCGATGGAACTTGAAAGTGAAAAGATCAAATATCTTCAGGCTCAACAGAATCTTGAAAATATCAATATTTCTATTTCGCAGGCTGAAGAAGGAATTTCCAACCTTAACAAAACCAAAAGCGGAACAGTAATTAATACAGAAAAAGACAAAATCAATTATTCTTCACAAACCTTACAGCTTTTTGAACAACTAAGAAAAGCTTTAAAACTTTGGGAGCAAAATTACCTTGTTATTTCATCTACGGATGGTGTTGCCAGCTTTCAGCAGTTTTTCGGCGAAAATCAGTTCGTAAAAGCAGGTGAAGCCATGGTATCTATCCTTCCTAAGAATAAGGAGAAATTAGTAGGCAGAATGTCTGTTCCTACAGCAAACTCCGGAAAGATTCTTCCTGGGGAAAAAGTGTTAATCAAACTAGACAACTACCGTTTCCAGGAATATGGAATTGTAGAAGGAAAAGTTCAAAACATATCTCTTATTCCTGATGATAAAGGAAATTACTATGTAGATGTAGTATTACCAAAAGGATTAAAAACAAGCTATAATAAAAATCTGAAATTTGATAAAGAACTTAGAGGAAGTGCAGAAATTGTAACTGAGGATCTAAGACTTATTGAAAGATTCTTCTATCAAATCAGAAAGCTATTAGGTTACCAGGCTTAGTAAAAACTTTACAACAAATAAAATGTGCCGTTTCTCAATGTAAGGAAACGGCTTTTTTATGGCTATATATTCCATTCCCATTCTATTCAGAGAAATAAAGATTGAAACACCATTTATATTAGGAAAACGAAACGGTATATACTAGTAACTTAAATTTTCGGATGACATTTTCTAAGGGGAACGAGTAATAATAAGCAAAAGTAATTTCGAAAAATGAAAGCTATTATACAAAAATGAAAACCGCAACCATTTATTAATGATTGCGGTTTTTGTAGCGAAGACGGGAATTGAACCCGTGACCTCAGGGTTATGAATCCTGCGCTCTAACCAACTGAGCTACCTCGCCGTTTTGGTGGTGCAAATATAGAAAAATATTTTCACCTATATTCCATAATGGAAATAAAGTTTAAATATCTTTTACTTGAAACATACAGTATAGAAGATGGCGTAACTAAAATAAAACTGAAGTCTTCAGATGACATTTTCTAAGGGGAACGGGTAACAATAAGCGAAAGTAATTTCGAAAAATAAAAGCTATTGCATAAAAATGAAAACCGCAATCATTTAATAATGATTGCGGTTTTTGTAGCGAAGACGGGAATTGAACCCGTGACCTCAGGGTTATGAATCCTGCGCTCTAACCAACTGAGCTACCTCGCCGTTTTGGTGGTGCAAATATAGAAAAATATTTTACACTCCCAAAATTATTTTAGCATAAAATATTCTAAAACATTACCAACATGATCTGGTTTGTTGATTATCTTATTGTTAGCATCTAAAATAAAATATGTTGGAGTTGCATGAACATTGTAGGTATCTACATAACTACTGTTCCAGCCTCTCAATTCCGAGTCATTGATCCATGGAAATGCAGCAATCTTTTTAGAATAAGAAGTTTTATCTACGTCTAAAGACAAAGCAATAACCTGAATATTTTTTGCTTTTAAGTCGTTATATTTTTCCAATAGCTTCGGAAGTTCAGTTTCACAATGCGAACAAGTAGATGACCAGAATACAATAACTTTCTTATCCGCCTTCACATCATGAATTGATTTCGCAGTAGTATTCGTTGCCGACTGGAACTTATTATTAGGGAATATTGCTCCCATTTCTATATTTGCGTTGGATTTCAATGTGGAAGCCAATCTATCATTAATGGTACATTTAAGATTTTTAGCCATACCAAGGTATTTGGTTTTAAAATCATCCATCTGATAAACATCAAAAATGTCGATAAGCTCAGATAATACAGTCTGTCCTCTTGGAGTTTCTACTTTTAAACGGTCTAAAAGCTTATCTACCGAACCTGCAACATTAGTATTTCCACCAGAATTCAAATAAGCCACCAAAACAGGTCTTAGCAAAGATGAGCTTTCAAGCATATCATTGGACTTATCCAGGAAGTTAATAATTTCATCTTGATCTGGCTTTTTAGTACTATCCGTAGAATTTCCCAAGAACTTACTGTAATTGGTGTTGTAATAAGTAATAAACGGGTGTTTAGCGGCATCAATGGAAGTTGATGTACCGGAAAGCCTGTCAATCTCTGTTTTCAAAGCTTTTCCAAAGTCTGTGTTATCTTTATAATATTCTTTAATCTGGCTTAAAGCAGGAAGAATAAGCTCCTTCTTTTGAGAACCTTCCTGTTGTTTACTCATTATCTCATTGGCTTCATCCAAATAAATAACATCCTTCACTTTATTGTTCTGAATATCAAGTTTGATATTTACATTCTTGTTTTCAGAAATAAAGCTTACCGTATTATTGGTTGTAGGGAAGTAAATCTTCATCATTCCCATATAATTATTTGGATATTTAAACGTCCAAGTATTATTCTTACTTTGTTCTTTGGTAACAATAATATCTTTTGAACCGTTTAGTGTATATAGAATGGCATCCTGATCTTTAAAATCTGCTGGTGTTTGAACTGTAACAGTAAACTGAGCCTGCAGTGCAAATGCAGCTAAAACCGCAGATAGTGTATAAATCTTTTTCATAGAGTAAAAATAAAAAAACTCTCTGATTAATCAGAGAGTTTCATATTATTTTAATAAAATTTTATGCTTTTATACTTTTATACTTTTTTGTATAGAATGCAATGAACACAATCGCTACTACAGCAAGCAAATATACATACATATCAATTGGTGATGATGGTGCACCTGGACCACCTCCTCCAATTCCCCCTCTAGCTGCAGCTTCTGGAGCCGGAGGAATAGCATTATTTTCTTCTGCATAAGCAAATGATACCACAAAAAGCAAAAGAGCGGATATTAGTTTATTTATAGTTTTCATATTATTTATTTTAAGATTTTGGTGTTAACTATTACTCCTTTATCAGAAACCACTTTTACAACATAAGAGCTCTTCACTGAACCATCAAGTTCAATCACGAAATCTTTAGATGCATCTACTGCTTTCTTAGAGATGATAAGTTTACCACTCATATCATAAACTTCAATATCTGCTTTTTTCCAATTTTTATCAAATCTGACAATATAGTTGCTAACCGCTGGGTTATATACAACCATTGTTCTGGAAAGTGTTTTAGTATTATCTTCTTTAGTTGCTAATGACCCTCTATCTGGAGCTCCATAATATAGACTGTAAGTTTTTGAATTTACAGGAATTACAGCATCTTGCTTAATCTCTTCTACATTACCATTAGCAGTTTTATAATAGAATCCTGTTCCGGAAGATAACTGATGAATTCCTGCAGGAATTTTATCAGCATTTTCCCTCACCTCAAATTTATAAGAAACAATTTTCTGAATATGATTAGGTTCATTATAATCAAAACTGTTTAATAAAATTTCTTTTCCTAAGAAATCTTTCTCATTCGCTTCATTAATGTATAATGAATAATTGGATTGATAGTTAGGATCAATTCCTCCACTTTGTTTTTCTTCATATGTAACAAACAAGTTATCTCCAGCAGCAGCCTGTACAGTAGTTGCTGTAGAAGTCTGATGTCCTGTAGTAGCATGTCCTGAAACCACATAATAAGTTCTTCCTAACTCTTTACCATTAGCATCCAGACCAATTACTCCTAATTGTTTTATAGTTCCGGTTGCTTTACCAAAAGCTTTCTTAGCATTTACATTATAATCAGTATTTACTGGTCTTGCTGTATTGCTAAATCTTCTAAGAGTATTGAAGTTCAAAGTTTGAGCAGTATTATCTCTTAACTTCATAATGAAAACCCCCATTGGCTTTACCATAAGGTTATTAACGTCACCTACTGGAATATGAGTATTTTCATCATAGGTCATAATAAGAGGATCCGTAAATGAACTTCCTGCATTGGTGTATTGCACAGAACCTGGATAATATTGAACTGCCCAGATATTATTGATAGCATTACCATCTGTGATACCATTCGGAGTAGTTTCAAGATATCCAATAGCTGATAAATCCAGATTTGTTAAAAAAGGGTTACCAAATTCGTAGATATTCTTTCCATAATTACCTGCCCAAGGGCTTGCTGTTTCTTCAAACTGATCATAAAGGTAGGTATTATACTTCTCGTTATAAGAGTTTTTATAAGTACCACTTGGTCCAAAATCAATATTATTACCCGCGTTCTGTAAATTAGCGATTGGTAAATTTGAGAATGGCTGACCATTAACGGTGTAAACCGCATTAGCGCCTCCAGGAGGAGTGCTAAGATCTAAATTGTTATTATTTGATCCCAGCATATAATACCCATAAGGAACCTGAGTAGCAGAAGCAGTTGTTAATGTATTACTTACAACTGTAGCATTATCCCAAGTTAAGATTTCATTCTTAGAATATCTGGCATCAGTAAAGGTTTTGTTAAGTTCAGGAGATAGAGTGCTTAATACTTTATTATTAAAAGGTAAAGCCATTTGTTGGTAAAAATTACCATCACCGTGCTTCGCATTTCTATACTCTTTACTTACAACACCAGTAACATTGGATTGGGATAATCCATCGATGTACAACTGTCCGTACGTAGATGTAGCGTAGCTACTAGGAGTATTCATTTTCAAAACGATGTTTCCTCCGTCGGTTTTATTTGCCCCGCCAGCATCAATCGTTTTAAAAGCGTCTGCGCCTGATCCTACGACCATTACATTTCCATGTACTTCCAAAAGACCCGTGCCTTTTGTTTGTACACCTCCACCACTATAAACTAGGGTGCCTTCGCTCACATACATATTAGCATTAGTGTCAACATGACATAGTATCTGCGCCTGAACAGAGTAACTAATTGCTAAAAGACCTATAGCAAATAAACTTTTTCTCATTGTATAAATTATTTGTGTGTTAATACAATCTTCACCCGCAAAGGTATTATTTTTTTCTTTAAAAAAAAAACTTTTTTATCTATTAATCAAAATATTATCTTCTGTTAATACTATATCTTTTTCCTCTCCGATTGAAAACATATAGTCTTCCAAGACCTTTTCTGTAGTCCCTCTAAGACCTCTTGCTCCTAACCCTTTTTCAATGGTTTCCTCCACAATTCTTTCGATTGCTCCGTCCGTAATTGCCAAATTCGTGCCATCCATTTTGAAAAGTTCCACAAATTGATTCACAATTGAATTTTTAGGTTCTTTCATAATTCTTACCAGTGTCTCTTTTGTGAGTTTATCAAGGTAAGTGATGATTGGAAATCTTCCTAAAAGTTCGGGAATTAACCCGAAAGAACGTAAATCGATTGCATTAATATTTGTTAATACATATTCATCTTCATCAGTTTTATTGATTTTTTCAGAACTGAAACCAATAGCCTGCTTATTCATTCTTCTTTCAATGATTTCTTTGATTCCGTCAAAGGCTCCACCAGCAATAAACAGAATATTCTGAGTATTCACCTGAATATATTTTTGATCAGGATGCTTTCTTCCTCCCTGTGGCGGTACGTTTACAATACTTCCTTCCAACAGCTTCAACAATCCCTGCTGTACTCCTTCTCCAGAAACATCTCTTGTAATACTTGGATTGTCTGATTTTCTTGCAATCTTATCAATCTCATCAATAAAGACAATTCCTTTTTCTGCTTTTTCCACATCATAATCTGCCACCATCAATAATCTTGAAAGGATGCTTTCAACATCTTCTCCTACATATCCTGCTTCTGTTAAAATAGTAGCATCTACGATACAGAAAGGAACGTTAAGTTCTCTGGCAATAGTTTTAGCCAAAAGGGTTTTTCCTGTTCCGGTCTCTCCTATCATGATGATATTGGACTTTTCAAGCTCTACTTCTCTGTTTTCGTCCTGAGCGTGAAGCAATCTCTTATAATGGTTATACACCGCAATGGAAAGCTGCTTTTTAGCCTGATCCTGTCCGATGACATATTGATCCAGAAATCCTTTGATCTCTTTTGGCTTTTTAAGATCTTCCATATTGTCTGCAGGTGAATGTCCTGACTTTGAAGCACTGTCTTTCACAATAACGTGTGCCTGCTCTATACAATTTTCACAAATAAAACCGTTCTGCCCAGAAATCAACATTTGTACTTCATTTCTTTTTCTTCCGCAGAATGAACATTGGTTTGGATTCATATTTTATATAATATATAGGTATGTATATGTTAAAGAAAATCGTAAAAAATTTCTTTTTTACGATTTTCTGTGTTTTAAGAATTAATAATTGAGTTTTGAATCTCTGTATATTCTTCGTTCGTTAATTTTAGTCTTTCATTTCTGAAGTTCATTTCTTCCATCTTGTTTAAAGGAATAAGATGGATATGAGCATGGGGAACTTCAAGTCCTACAACCGCTACTCCTACTCTTACACATGGAATTGCAGTTTTGATCTTCTTGGCTACCTCTTGGGCAAATCCCCAAAGGTTTTTGTATTCTTCACTTTCAAGATCAAAAATCAAATCCACTTCTTTCTTGGGAACTACTAAAGTATGTCCTTTCACCAAAGGCATTGCGTCGAGGAATGCAATAAAGTTTTCATCCTCTGCAATTTTATAAGAGGGAATTTCGCCATTGATGATTTTTGTGAATATAGTGCTCATTTTTATAAAAGTTAGAGATTAAGTACTGGAAGTTTAGAAATGAAAGGTGGTATCAGACTATAGAGTGATGTCTAATACTTCAAAAGAAAGTTTGTTTCCGTTAGGTAAAGTAATCTCAGCTGTTTCGCCTTTAACTTTTCCTAGTAATCCTTTCGCAATTGGAGTGTTTACAGAAATTCTTCCTGTTTTAAGGTCGCTTTCGTTATCTGGTACCAATGTAAATACCTGCTCTTGTTTAGTTGCATTATTCTTAAGCTTCACTGTAGTTAAGATAGAAACTTTTGAAGTATCTAATTGGCTTTCGTCTATAATTTTAGAAGTTGAGATAACATCCTTCAGCTTAGAAATTCTCATTTCAAGCATCCCCTGAGCCTCTTTAGCCGCATCATATTCTGCATTTTCAGACAAATCTCCTTTATCTCTAGCTTCTGCGATCTGCTGAGTAATTTTTGGTCTTTCCACAGTTTCCAACTGTTCCAGCTCAGCTTTCATTTTCTCAAGGCCCTCCTTTGTTACATAGCTTGCCATAATTTTCAAAATTTAGTTTTAGTATAAAAAAATAATCCGACATTTGCCGGACAATGTTTTACGTGTTATAATCGTTTAATTTCTACAAATATATAAAAATTTAAATTGAAATGAAAAAAACTTTTTCGATATTATCTATTTTCATTTTATTGATTTTCAGTAATTTATCTATAAACTCATGCGGAAGTAGAGAAGATACTGTGAACTGCTTTCCGAACAACCCAATCAATGTTTCTTTAAATTTAAACCTTCCTGCATATAACGCTTTGAATTATGATGATGGCTGGATTTATGTTAATGAACAGCAATCCGGAACCAGAGGATTAATCATAGTTCGTGTTGGAAATACCTTCAAGGTTTATGATCGTAATGCTCCTCATTTATGTCCTGATAATGATACCACCCTTGAGGTAAAGGATAATATTGCAATACTATGTCCAAAGGATGGAACCAAATGGATTTTAAGAACCGGTCAGCCACTGGATGGGGCTAAAACCTCTCTTCCTCCTAAGACTTATACTTCTTATAATTATGATCCTGCAAGCAAAACCTTAAATATTTACTTTTAAAATAAAAAATGAAGATCGTTATACAAAGAGTCTCTGAAGCCAATGTAAAAGTAGATGGAAAAATAGTAGGAGAAATAAGGAAAGGCTTAATGCTGCTGGTAGGCATTGATGAGAATGATGAAAAAACGGATGCAGATTGGCTGGTTCAGAAAATACTTAATCTGAGGATCTTTGGTGATGAAGATGACAAGCTCAATCTTTCTGTAAAGGATATTTCCGGAGAGATCCTATGCATCAGCCAGTTTACCTTAATTGCAGATTATAAAAAAGGAAACCGCCCTTCTTTCATTAAAGCAGCCAAACCCGATAAAGCCGTTCCGTTATTTGATTATTTTAAAGAAGAAATAGCAAAATCCGGATTGAAAACTGAAAGCGGCATTTTCGGAGCAGATATGAAAGTTTCATTAATCAATGACGGACCTGTAACCATCGTTATGGATTCTATTACAAAAAGCTGATAACAGAACACAGATGAAGAACAAAAATATTGTCATCGCTTATTTAGTAATCACCTTAGTTTTCCTGAGTGAGGTTGTTTTAAATTTTAATCAATACAGCTATGCCGGATATTACACAAATAAAATTATTGGCTGGCTTTGGCTGGCCCTGACTGTTTTTATTATCATCAGGCTTTGGAAGAAAAAAGCAATTAAAGCCTATTTTGGACTTTTGGTGGCCGGAATTATTTTGAGTATTCTGCCCATGATGATTCCTTTTTTCGCTCTTCTCAGCTATTTTTCAACCATAGATAGTTACCAGAGGATTTCGCTTAATAACGACTATCGAATTGAGAGACATCGTCCGGGAGCATTAGCTAAGCCGCAAATATCAATTTATAAACAGAAAGGTATTTTTGAAAAAGAAATAGGCAGAACACCCGATATTGAAATTTTAGAAAAGGTTTTACAACGTTCTTCAATTGATATTCCTAGTGATGATCGAAATGAGCCTATTCAACAAGCAAAGCTCGTGAATGCTAATAAAGACAGCATTGGAATTGAATATAAAATCATGAATAAAAAACAGATTTTCTATCATAAAATTAATGGAAATCAATCTGATTACTAAGAAGTTAAAATAATTACTACATCCTAACCAAGAAATACCTTTCAGTTTTGCTGAAAGGTATTTTTTATAAAAACCAGAGCAAATCCTTTATACAAAGACGAATGCAATCTGATTAAAAAATAAATTCACAAAAACGTGATTTGTTTTCATTTTATTATTATTTTTGATATTATCCAAAACAATTCACAACCATTTAATATAAATAATATGAAAACAAAAATCAAACTCCTTTCCTTATTGGTGTTCTCGTTCTTCTTTTCCTTTGGACAATCTCCATCGGATCGCAGCGTTAAACAAAATGATCTGATCTATGTATGTTTTTCAAAAGGCATCTCTTCGGAAAAGGATGCACTCAGTAAAAATCCGGAACTGGAAAGGTTTGCCAGGGAAAATGGAATATCCTTCACTTATGATCTGGGTTTCAACAATGAAAAAATTAATGAAATGATCGCCAGCAGCCAACGGAACGGAAATTCAGGTGAATCTGTTCAAAAGCTGAAAAGAATATTTAAAGCCAATATTCCTGCTCAGGATGGTGACACTTTTCAAAGAATTACAAAAATCCTTGAAAAATTTCCGGAAATAGAATATGTGTCTGTAATGAGCAGTACTCCAGTTGAGCCACCGTTGGTCAATATGTTTGTAGCGACTCCGGATCTGGAAAGTGTACAGACTTATCTGAATGACAACCCGGGAATCAATGCAAAATATGCATGGTCAAGAGGGATTACCGGACAAAACATCCGTATCCGTGATGTGGAATATGGGTTCTACAAAACTCATGAAATGTTAACCAATCAGAATTCTATACAATTGGAACCTGGATATTCTCCCAATTCAGGATTAGCCAATAATAACTACCGGGATCATGGAACGGCTGTAGTAAGTATTTTAGGATCAATAAAAGATAATATTGGACTTACTGGTGCTGTTTACAGTGCTTCAGAAATCAAAGGATATATGGAATGGACTACTGTTGGATACAACAGAGCTTCAGCGGTAAGCAGATCCATCAATGCTTCTCAATCTGGAGATGTTATCTTATATGAAATGCAGACTGGGGGAAAAGACGGTCAATATTGCCCTGCTGAATATGACAGTGTGATCTGGGATCTCACAAAAGCTGCTACAGATTCAGGAATTATTATCATTGCAGCGGCAGGAAATGGAAATCAGGATCTTGATGATCCTTTCTATGCTACCTACAGAGCAAGAGGAAACAGCGGTGCTATCATTGTAGGTGCCGGAACTCCTAATACTACTCACTCCAAACAAAGTTTCAGTACTTATGGAAGCAGAGTGGATGTACAAGGATGGGGAAGCAGTGTTCTGGCAGCAGGTTATGGATCGTATGCAAAGTATGATAATGATAATAACAGGACTTATAATTATTTCAGCGGAACCAGTTCTGCAACGCCTACTGTGGCATCTGCCGCAGTACTTGTTCAGTCTTTTTACCGTCAGACTACAGGACAGAATTTAACTCCAGCAGCTATGAGAAGTCTTTTGGTTTCTACAGGAATTCCACAAGGTGGTACTGATGTTAATAAAAAAATTGGTCCGCTTCCGAATGTTAAAAATGCCATTTTACAGCTGGAAGGTAAATCTACAGCTTCTGCTAAAGCTTTACCTGTTCTGGAAGTGAAAATTTATCCTAATCCATCCAGCAATTATATTGCTATTCAAAATACTGAAGATAAAAAGCTGGATATTGAAATCATTAATATGCAAGGAAGATCTGTAATAAAAAATACGGTTTCTTCAGGTGAAAAAATTAATATTTCCAATCTTCCTACTGGTCAATATCTCATCAATATCAATGAAGGATCAAGACGTGTTGTAGAGAAATTTACTAAATTATAACCCACCCCGTCAAATCTTTGATTTGCCACCCCTCCAGCGGAGGGGAATGTTTAGTCCTTCAATTCAATATTTATAAGAATTAAAGACTTATTAGGTATAATGTAACAAACCCACCTTGCAGTATTTCTGAAGGTGGGTTTGTTTTATAGACTTTTATAACAATTATTTCGCAGGGACACTGCTGAAATTAAGGGCTACTTTAATATTCATGTCTGAAGATGTTTGGTTCTTCAATTCATAAACTGTTCTTACGGTAAGCCCCGAGCTTTTTACAATACTATCCAGGAATCCTGTATCATTCAGATCCAGACTCATGCTGGATGAATTGGTAGAAATATTAGAACGGGATGCTATCAGTCTCTCTCCTGTTCCGCTGGATGAAACATATATTTTAATAGTTTTAAACGCACTTAAATTTCCTCCGGAAGGAGAGGCTACGGAAATTTTGGCGTCAGAAATTCTTACATCTTTGATCTGAGCATTATTATTTCCTCCAAACCATGTTTGTACATTGGTAGCGGTTGCTGTGGAAGAAACTTCTTTATCAGCCGGTACTCCTGTGGAAACTAAAACATTCGTTGTATAGGGAAATGTATTCTGAACCAGCGACTGTACGGTTCCGCAACTTACAAGTACAGCTGAGGCGGCCATTGCTGTTAGAACGATATTTTTCATAATTTTAAAATTTAAACTTCTGATGTTAATTTGCAGAAACTGTACCAAATTAATTGATGTTATTCAATACTTACGGTAAAATGTCCTTTGGTATTTCCTGAAGCCATATTACTTTTTCCGATAATCAACCATACTTCTCCTTTTTCAGGAATCTCATAAGTGATTTCTCTTCCAAAAGGACCATCATAGTTTCCATTGGGAAGTTTTATTTGGTTGAATCTGATATTAAAATCTTTTTCTTTAGTAGAAATTGTTGCTTTAATATTGGACTGTTCAAAATGGGTAAGCTTTAAAATAAGCTCCTGATCATCTTTCTTAAATTCTTCTCCTAGTGTAAAAGGAAGCTGAGAGGCATCTGCTGTTCTTACAATCTGCCCTTCTTTTTCGCTTCTCATCACACCTTTACGTAAAATCTCCTTAGTAGCAGGAGCATTGTTAATAATTGAATCTTTTTTTCTCAGCGCTACAGAATCTGCTTTATAGACAGAGTCCGGCAGTTCCGTTACAATGGTTGAATCCTTTTGAGATATATCTGTCACAGCAGGATCCTTTTTACATGAAATAATAATCAATGGAATTAACAATAAGCTTTTTTTCATAATAATTAATTTTGAGGAAGTGAGAAAGATGGAAGCTGGAGGTTGAGAGATGAAAGTTCTTCTAGTTTCCCATACCTTTGAAATATGCTCAATTGGAAATTATCAATATTTAAATCTCTTTTTGAAGCAGATCTCCATTATCTATTTTCAACACCATCCTGGTTAATCAGTCCTTTTTAAATGCTAAAATTGTTCCAACTCTTTTTAACAGTCTATATTTTTAGGCTGAACAAGCTTTTCGTTATTATTTCTAATGAATTTAAAAGTGAAATACATAAAATTGAGCATAATCCCCATTAAAAGGGTAACGCCCCAGGTTTTTGTATACTCCAGCGGATAAATAAACCGTACTACAATATCATTGAATAGCCCAAAAGGATTGTTCAGAATATCCCAACTGTTCCATCTCAGGAATCTTCCTAAATACACTCCAAAGCTGCTCATAAACAAAAAGAGTACTACGATCCCGTTAATAATTCTTTCTTTACTGTAACCAGATAAGAGCTTTTCAATATCATTAAGACTTAAGAAACCACAGATTAATCCCGTCCAGGCATAGGAAAGGATTACGATCAAATCATACCAGATAGGAATTGTATTTCTTACTTTTAAATGAAAAAGATCAGTCAGAATATAAGGTGAATTGGGGAAAAATAAAATCCAGACCATAATAATCACAGCGATGGATAATTTACTTTTAATATTGAATGCCAGAATAAAAGTACTTAGCAATAAAGGAATCCATGCCAGAAAAAGATTCCAATTCAGAAAGAAAAATACCTTTGTTTCACTAATATAATACCTGAAAATAGAGAGACTGAGACAAAATAAGGTCATGAATACCAGCAAAGCATTCATTTTAAATCTTGGAGATTCCATTAACTTTTTCATCGTGTATTCTTATTATTTGATGGTTTGATAATAGATGATCTTTGAAAGGAAAGACTTTGATTTTTCTGCCTTAATTTTATTTTGAAGATCTCTTTTAAGCTCTTGATTATTCTTTTCATCCGCATATTTCATCAGGCTTTCGGAGTTGAAATTAACCGATGTCCAATGATAACGTAAATCAAAGTTCTTACTGGTTATATTCTGTGAGGTAATAAAACCGCCCCAGTTGATATAGCTGCACATCAAAACAGTTCCATAAAAGTACCACACCATGGTATTGAACAGGAATGCATTTCTTTTCTGCTTTTGAATTTTAATAAAAGTTAAGCCAAGACCTACCAGAGATAAAATAAGGAAAGCAAAAACACCCAGTCTTTTATATGTAAAAGCATAGTTCACAATATATTCATAGTTTTTAGCTGCTGCAGACAGGATAAGTACAGCATTCAAAACAATCCAGACTTTAGCTAGAACTTTCAGCAATTTTGCTTTTGGATCAAAATTAAATCCTGATTTGAAATAGAACATGATGACCAGAATAGCCATTACAATAGACATAATTACCGCATTAACACGCTCATGGGTTTCTTCCGAAAGCTGAACCGGTGTTTTTGAGACTTCATAAAATTGTTCATAATTATAAGTGATAATGAAAAATATCAACAAAATATTCAGACAAAAGAAGGATACTACTCCACTCGTTCTTTCAGCATCAAGATCAAGGAAAGAATAGGTTGACTTCGGTTCCTGAGCACTTTTATGAAAGTCATTATCTAAATAGTGATGATTTTTGTAAATCAATTTTTCAACAGCATAATTCCAGAAACTAAAAGCAATAAAAAATCCTAACACGGAAAGACAGAAAACCTGCCAAAGGTTGATATCTAATTCATAATCTGTGAAGAGAGCTGCAAAATGGTCACTTCCTGCTGCATAAATCCCAAAGAAAACGGATATAAGAACTAACGGGATAAGCACAAATGCCATGATCTTCTGCCACATTCCCGGAACATTTCTTTGAGGCAGCCATTTATCAAGCATAAAAATTCTACAAATTGAAGTACAACAGTTCGTTATAAAAACCGGAATGAGAAAGAGGATTTTCATTCTCCTATTCCTTGATTTATAGGCCAGCAAAAGAAGTGAGCTTACCACTGCAAGGAATGAAGGAAAGTCTCCATACCACGCAAATGCAATCCCTGAAAACATACTTGTAGCTGTGAGAATATAAAAAGGTCTGGTTTTATTTTTTTCTGGTGTTTTGAAGAAATTCAGAATGGCGTATAGAATGCCAAGGATTCCAAAATTCAGCCCCATATCCTGATCGTAGAACAAAATAACAAACAGGGCTGTTGTGAGAAATATATAATGATGTGTTTTCATAAGATATAAGGTTTAAAGATTGAGTTGAGAAAAGTTGATAATGATCAAAAGATATATTGCTGCAATAGGGATATTGGATAATAGAAGAAGAACAGAATTACCGGAAGACTTTTCTTCTGAAACGTCTAACAGGAATGCAAGAAGTTCATATAAAAGCACAATAACATTCACAAGTATTGCAATGATTACGTATATAAACCCAGACAACAGTAAAAATTCATTTTGGGTGATAATAAATAATATAAACAGAAATGTTCCCAGACCAAATGAAATAAGAAAAGTATATTTTCCGGTTGCACTGAACTCTATATTTTCCATATCAATATTTTTAATGTAGAACAATGGTATCTTTCTGTTGGATAAAGTCTTTCAGATGCTCAAAATTTTGCCAGAGCAAGCCTTCGAAATCCCATTCATGAAAGGCTCTCATGTTCTGCCCTTTCCGGTATGCTTTAAGATAGATTTTCATATATTCCGGAAGGATAAGGCTTCCCAATACGATAGCTGCCAAAAGATGAGCATTGAGTTTTCCGTTGCCCAACAGGAGATATTGCATGGCAATTTCATCCTCGAAATTGGTTCCACAATCTGTAATCAGATGGTGAACATCGTGGTTTTCCATTTTGGGAATCATTGAAAACCCGTGTTTATGGTAAAATTCACCTAATTTCCTTCCCAGTGAATCTTCTTTGAATTCCAGCAGCTGCCTCTCATTGAACTGCCATTGTCTTTTTTTCTTTTTAAAGTATTTTCTGTAGAGTTTTTGCGTTTTATCGTACACAAAAAGCAGAAACTGAACGCGTATTTTTTTCATAGTGTATGTATTTAAAAACAAGATTTCAACTTAATTAGGATAAACAGTTTACCAGTTCCCATCAGAAAATAAATAAAGACCAATGAATGTATAGAGAATAGCAATAGGTATATTGATGGAAAGTATGCCAATGGCTTTATCATAGGTTTTTAATCTGGGTCTGTTGACAAGCCCACAAATCCAAAAAACTAATACCAATAATAAGTTGATGGGAGTAGCAAAAAGCAGCAGCAGATAACCTGCTACAGCAAACGATTCTTGTTTGAATAATCCTCCCAGAAGACAAATACTTCCAATGACAAAACATATCCAAAACACTGATTTACTTAGGTTTATAATTTCCTGATCTTTCATAATGTATAGTAATTAATTTTATTTCAAAACAAAGAACTTTGAATTACAAAGTAAAATTTCAAAAAAATATAGGACTAACGGCCTAATAATTTTTCAAGGGCATCCAGATGATCTGTAAAAGCCTGTCTCCCACTTTGGGTAACACGATAAGAGGTTTTAGGTTTCTTTCCTACAAATTCTTTTTTCACTTCAATATATCCCACTTTTTCAAGGGCATTACTGTGACTGGCAAGATTTCCGTCTGTGATCTCCAACAATCCTTTCATTTCAGAGAAATCAACCCAGTCGTTCACCATAAGAACAGACATAATGCCCAATCTTACACGACTTTCAAATTCTTTATTGAGTTGACTTATTTTGATCATAATAGATAATGATTGCAGATATCAGGTGCTGTCTACGTAGAATAGCACCTAAGAAGCTGCAAAGTTAATTTTTATTTATACTTTTTATGCATAATCAGTCCATAAACTATATGCAAAATACCGAATCCTACCGCCCAGAAAAATAATCCCCAGCCCAGAAAGAACAAGGAAAATAAACCAAGAGTTACTTCGCAATATCCCAGGTATTTTACATCCGGCAAGGTGTATCTTTCAGCACTTATCAATCCCAATCCATAGAAGATCAAAGTAGTAGGAGCAACCCAAACTACTAGATGATGATAAATAAGAGCCGCACAAAAGATTCCTCCGGCAGCTAATGGGACTGCAAAGGTAACTAAAAGCCGCTTGGTAGTAGAATCCCAGATCTTCAATCCTTTCTTTTTACTTTTATTGGCAGTAAAAATATATCCACTGAAAACTGCCAGTACTAAAACTACCAACCCGGTGATAATTAACTCCTGAACCAATGCAGGTGTAAAGCTTAGCCTGTCTCCGTTAATGTATTCCACTTTTTTACTTTCCATAGCAAAATAGGCATATCCTGCCCCTAAAAGGGCTACTACACCAGCTACAACTCCGGAGAGACCACTCAAAGAAATAAATCTGGAAGACCGCTCCATCATGGAACGGATATGAGACAAATCTTCGTGATAATTTTTCTTATCCATAAAAAGAACTTTGAATTACAAAGTTATAATTTATTTTTAATCTGCAAAATATTTTTTTCAGTTAAAGTGATTTTTTAATCAAGCTCTGTATATTATTCTTAACTTTAAGATTATCAAAATCATAGAAGCCAAAGATCCAATTATAATTCATCCATAGAAGTAAATAAAAGAATAGCCGTTCACTTTAATTATCTTATTATGACAAAAGTTTTAATTGATTATTCTCAAATATACTTACAAGAAAATATTCCTTTAAGCGAGGAAGAGGTTAATATGATCGCGACCCATAAAAAAGATTTTTTTAAAGATTTTTCAGGTGTTGTAATTGCTGTTATTATGATAACAACGCTTATCGCTGCTTTTTTTTTGAAAAATGAGTTTAAGAACTTCAAATATTACCATTACATTTTATTTATTGCAGCTGCAGTATCGCTCTATCTCTTTTTTTTGCTTATCCATTGGCTTATCTATCAATACGTCAAAGGAAGATGGAAAAAGGATCTTGAAAATGGCAAAAACAGATTAAAAAGTATTATTATTTCCAAGCATAAAACGGAAGGTGACGAATATATCATCACTTTTGCAGGGTGCAGCAAAGGAGAAAAGATAAGACTTCCTGTTAAAAAAAAGGTTTATGATGAATATGAGACAGGAACAAAAGTAATGGTAACTTATTTTAAATACAGTAAGGAAGTTCTTTCTCTTGATCACGATGAGCGTATGAATTAAAAAAGCCGCTGAAAGAATCAACGGCTGGTTATTTTTGGATGGGATGAAAACCTATTTGGCTCTCAGTCTTTCTTTAATAGCTTCAATATTTTTCTTTGCAGAATCTTCTAAAATAAGGCTTGCACTCATATGAATTCTTGCCGGCATCAGTTCATTAAAATGATCGGTTCCTTCCCACGAAACTTTTTTAATCAATGCAAGAGCATCACTGCTTCTTGATGCTAAAGTCTGTAAAAATTTCTCAAGTTTCTCATCCATTTCCTGTATGCTGTCTGAAACAGAATGATATACATTATGCTGTTCTGCCCATTCAGCAGATCTGAAGTCGGCATCAATAGCCATTGCTGAGAACTGTGATTTTCCAATTTTTCTTTCCACATAAGGTCCAATTACGAATGGTCCTATTCCTAAATTGATCTCTGTAAGCGCTAATGCAGAATCTTTTGTTGCAAAACAGTAGTCAGCACCGCAGGCAATACCTACTCCACCGCCGGTTGTTTTTCCCTGAACTCTTACTACAACAATCTTTCCGCAGTTTCTCATTGCATTCAGAACCTTAGCAAAACCTCCGAAGAACTTCGTGGAAGCTTCCAGCTCTTCAATGGCCAGAAGTTCATCGAAACTTGCTCCTGCACAGAATGCTTTTTCACCTTCGCTTTTTACTAAAATAGCTTTTACCTCATCTTTGGCTGCTTCATCTAAAATAGTCTGAGCCAGTTTTTCTAAAATTGCTCCCGGAAGAGCATTGCTTTTTGGGGTTCCGAAAGTAATTTCGGCAATATTATTTTTAATTTCTGATACTACAAATTCGTTCATTTTAATTTTTATTGGATTCTTACAAAAATACTAAATACAGTGCTTTTAGAGAAACTTAATGCATACATTTTTTTAGGCTGGAAGCTGGAAATTCCTATTAAATAATTAATTATTGGTTATCCAATTAAAAGATCTGATTTCGCTCTTAAGGAATAGGAAAATATCCCTTTACGTAGAAATACCTAGTTTTCAATTTGGTATTTTCTACGCTAGTACAGCCTTCATATTAATTGTTCCTTTGACTAGGAAATAAAACAATAATCGGCGGAATCTGAAAAGCCGTAATAGAGTAAGAAAATTAAAGGCTAAAAAATATTTACCATGGACGAATACATTGGAATCGTTAAATTATTTGCAGGAAATTTTGCACCTAGAGGCTGGATGTTTTGTGACGGAAGCTTACTAAGCATTTCGAGAAATTCGGCACTATTCTCTATATTAGGAACCACATATGGTGGAGATGGTATAACCACTTTTGCTTTACCAAACCTGAAAGGCCGTATGGCTCTTGGAGCAGGAAATGTAAACGCTAATGAATACTATCCATTGGGAGTAATGGCAGGAACAACCCAAAACACACTATTGGCTTCAAACCTACCAAGTGTTGGCGCTGGATTTCAGCTTAAAGTGGCTAACAAAAATGCCAATACATCTACTCCTACAGCTACAACATCTATTGCTATAACAGGAACACAAGTTGGAAGGGACTTCAATGTTGTCCCAAGTTATGTAAATAATGCAAACCCAGACACCATTATTAACGGGCAGAGTATTGCATTTGTAGGACAAAATTTACCTATGAATAATATGCCTCCTTATTTAGGACTCAATTATATCATCTGTGTTGAAGGAATTTACCCTCCACGTGATTAAAATATATCATAACCTAATATTTAAAACAAAAAATCATGAAAAGCACTACTATTTTTACGATTTGTAGTCTGCTCATTTCAATTTTTTCATTTGGGCAGACCAGTACAGAGCAATTTGAGACAGAATCAAATGGAAGTACAAGCTTCACTGATAACGGGGTTATTTTTAATATCATTTCCCATGTAAGTGTTTTTGATATCCAATCTAACTATCCAGGAACAGGCTGGAATGGGACCGCAAACGACAACCGTTATATTGATAATTCCAGTAATACTGAATCTCCACCATCTTTTAGTATTAGAACGACTTCTAATTTATTTAAAGTAAATAAATTTTGGCTGTTTCTTTCTTCTCTGGAACTTGATCTCAATGTAACAGGCTCTATTACGGTAACCGGAAAGTTGAGTGGTGTCACTAAATTTACCCAAACAAAAACGAATGGGTTTGCAACAAGTTTAGGGTCTACCAATGGTTATACCTTAATTGATATGACTAACTTAAATGGTCAAAATTACTCAAACATCATCATTGATGAGCTTCGTATTACGGCAAATGGAGGCTTTAGATACGTAGGTCTCGATGCTTTCACCTGGGTAAAAGACAGCGGTATTGCACTGAATACAACAGAGACTAAAGTTTCTAAAAAAGAGGCAAGTATTTATCCTAATCCAACCAATGGACCTCTTACTATTCATTCAGAAAAAAGCTCAGAAGCAAAAATTTATAGTACTGATGGTAAAATGCTAAAAGCTGTTCAGGTTCAAAAGGGTTCTAATGAAATCAATATCTCAGAATTCCCTAAAGGAATCTACTTTATCAAAACAGCTAATGAGTCGACTAAAGTTATTAAAAACTAATATTTATAAGTTCCGTCCGAACTTGTTCCCATAAAGATTCTAATTCATAAAGACAAAATCCCTTGATTATATTAAGGGATTTGTTATTTATCTTGTCCATTTATGAAGATGTTCTATTCTTCCATTTCTTTTTAAAAGGGCTTCAAATCTCAGTTTTAATAAAATTTTACGTCCTTCCACAGTTCTGGTAAAAAGAAGTTCTGATGTTCCTATAATTTTATTCCAGGTTTTATTAAAAAATTCTGCACTTTTTTTATTTTTCGCAAAAATTTCAGGCACCGGAAAATACTGTTCATTCTTCAGAAAAAAAGACTTTCTTTCCTGCTTCAGGAGATACCTTGGATTATCTATCTGAGAGACTAATTCCTGTAAAGTCTGGATAAACTGTGCATTTTCATATTGGCTGCCTCCTTTCAGGTAACAGAACGCTCCTTCACTACTGTTGGATGAGCTTACAATTTTCAACTGCTCAAAAGAAGTTCTTATTATTTTTTCATGAATCAGTCCATGTAAAACTACTTCTGCAAGTGCACCAAGTTGTTTCCCCACATCCCGATACCTCCAATATTGTTTTGCAGATCTATATAACTTTCTTCCATACACCACAAAACCTGCAAGTCCAAATAGAGATACAAACAATGAAAAGGTTTTTACAGAATTAATTGCCTGTAAATTTCTGAAGATACCCAATAAAATATTCTGCCAGAATAATAATACCGAAGACACCATCACCTTCATCATATTTCCCGACATTTTCCCAAGATAGTTCATCTTCACATCTTGCATAGCAGTCATATTGATAGATGGAACCTGTATTTCTTCTACTAAGATATTTCCCTGCTCAAGAGCCCCTTCCCAGCGTTTGATAAGATTATCTCTATCTTTCGCCAAAGCAAAGAATAAGTCATTAATTCCTGAAACGTCTTCCGTAGTTTCTATGGTTTTAATATTGAGTCTTTCAAAATTGTTTTCAATGGTAGGAGTCTCTTTATTGGAAACTCCAACAAAAGTCTTGAAACGACGTTTCATAATATTCAGATCCTGGCCCCCGTTTTCGTCACCAGGGTCAAAGCATACCAGATGCCAAATATTCCCGGTTTTATGGGGAATATCCTTATCTGTCCTTATAACTCTTCCTCTCATCTGATTTGAAAGAACAAAGGAACTTATAAAACTAGCCAGGACTAAAGTATTCATTTTGGGAGCATCCCAACCTTCACCTAGCAAGGATTTTGTTCCAATTAAAATATGAATTTCTCCGCTTTGGAAAATTTCTGTAATAATGTGTACAATACCATGCTTTATTTGTTCTGTAAGGCTAATGATGAGATAATCCGGATCATAACTCAAAGGCACAAGACCTATTCCGGACAATGTTTTTTTCGTACAAAGCTCTTCAAATATACTTTTTGCACTTGCAGGAATAATCACCAGACTTCCTGTAAGAATTCCGATTTTTTTCTGCTGAGAATTTTCACGTCTTAATTTTTCAAAGATTGGAATAGCTCCTATTTTATCAAGATTGAGTGTATTCTGAGTCTCATTATTTAAATACTCCTTTTTGATAAAATCGGTAAGAATAACCATTCTTAAATTATCTTTAAGAACGGAAAACTCAAAATCAGCAATATCTTTTATTCCTTGAAGTTTACCTATACTTGAATTAAGGATCTGATTTAGATTTTTACTATTAAAGAAACTCAAGGTTTTTTGTTCCAGAAATCCATATCTCTTTAACCTGTTTCCGAGATCAGTACGGTGATCTTCATAATTTTTAAATTGAACCTCATCTACCAATAAGTAAAAGTCAAGCAATTCTTCCATCCAGAAGAAATCAAATTCGGGAATATACTTCTGCTGATCCCCAATAATTTCAAAATGGACTTCGGGAATTTCTTTCCCTCTGAAATGAAGATATACCAGACCAGAAGTATAGGAAGATATATTTTCATAGATCCAATCTAAATTCTCCAACGGTTTTTGGTATACAGGATGCTGCTCAATAGCATTAAGGAATACTTCATCTTTTTTTATTTCATCAAAAAAGCTTAAAGCATGGGTATGATAGTATTCAATTTTCTTTTGTTCTTCCTGAGAAGGTAATGTAAAGTGTACTAAATCCTGATGGGGACAAAGGTCTCCTTCAATCATCAGCTCAGGAACAGATATTTCTACATCTATTGGCCCGTTCAACTGGATATATTTTTGCCATTCCGAGCCGGAAACATCAAAGGGAGGTGTAGCTGTAAGGGAAACAATGGTGGGTTCAATTTTATTCTTCAAATCCATAAGGCTTCTCCACCATGCATTTTTCAAATGATGGGCTTCATCCAAAATGAGGGTTCCTACTTTTTGCTTCTGCAATCGTTTTATAATTTCTGAGGCCGGGACTTTTGAAGATTTCACAACTGTTTCTCCTTCTTCTTCGGTTGCTTCGGAAGCGGAATGAATTCCCTGATAGGTTGTTACTGTAATAATTCCTGGTTTTCTGATGTCAGAAGATATCCATTCAGGAACGGTTTCTGTATTAAGAAATAGTTCACAGAATCTCTGGATCCATTGGTTTTTAATAGCTAATGTAGGAGCAACGATGAGTGTGGGTTTATCCAGCCTCAGCATCACTTCTAATCCGAGAACTGTTTTTCCTGAACCTGGTGGCGCAGAGACATGCAGATGATTATCTATAAGGTATTCGTCGAGATGATCCAGAAATTTCTTCTGATAAGTCCGCCAGTTATATTTAAAAGTTGTGTTCTTAGGGAAAACATTCATGTTTACAATTTAATAAAAAACAGGATTACCAGAATTACTGATTTTTATCTTTTAAAGCTAAAATATATTTATCGATATACAACTGTTTCTCTTTTGATTTGTATTGCTGAATATAGCGGGGATGCTCCAAAACAGTCATTGTATCGAAAAGCTGAGCTTCTTTATTGAGTTTTGAAATAAATTCGGCATTTTTTTTACCAAGAACAAAGACTTCTGAAGTGTCCAGATTTAGACTGAGATGCTTTTTCAATGTTTCGATCATAAAATCTTTTACATCCCGGAAAAGCTCTTTATCATCATAATAATTAGCATTGAGCCAACCATTCTTTGTTTTTCTAACAATGGCCAAAGGAAATGGTGAGTTGATGTAAATATCTTTATAAAACAGATCTGCACCTCCATAGTCTGCAATCATATCGTACATAAACACGGAGGAAACTTCATGGGTATGGGCAGATTTCATTTCTATTCCACATACACTTTCCAGCCTCTTGGTATCTGTAAACGGAACTCCTGTTACGCCTGCTCCATGGCGGCTGGGATTAATTCCAATAATAAATTTTCTTTTGTGGAAATCATTATAATATTTGTGATAAAACTTTTGCATCACCTGCATTGTCTCCGGATTATCCAGATACGGATTCAATACTTCGAAACCATCTGGAAGACTTCCTGAGTAAACAATGGTTTCATTGAATTCAATAACCTGTTCTGCAAAAGTTTTATTCATAGAATCATTTATTTCAGAAAAACAAAATTATCCGGCTGATCTGAATCTTCATCCTCTTCCTCCTCATCTTCATCATATTCTGACAGCTCTAATTCAATATCAATAAAATGAATATATAATCCACATAATTTGTTCTGTTCATCATAGGCAAAATAAACAGGATATACTCCATCTCCTACTCCACTAGCAAATATTGGGATCTGATATTCTGTATTAGGAACTGTCCAATTAATCCAGTCTCCCAGATCTCTTTGGTTTCTCGGATTTTCTTTATAGCTTTTTGCAAAAAGTTCAGCAAAATAGTCATCGTAAATATTCTCTACATCCAGTTCTTCAATAAACTTATCTACATGAGGAACTACTTCAGGATCGGTAATACAAGCTAAGCCAGCATCCACATTAAACCCGAAAAAAGCATCCTCATTAGTATCATCAATATTTTCAATACCAATTAAGGCTTCTCTGTAAAGAACAGGTTTTTCTTTAGTAAACTCTACTTTTGCCGCGGCATACCGATCTCCCCAATCCTCCAATTTTACCACAGCAATGGTTACAGGAAAATTTCCTTTGGGAGTCTCAACAAAAAAAGGTTGTTCCTTCTGATTCAGATATACAAGAGGATCTCTTACGATTACTTTTCCTGATGGCAGGGAAACATTTCCTATTTCCATAACCTCCATCTTCTGATCCATGATTTCATCTGAGGTAAAATAGGTTTCAATATCTACAGGAGATATCAATTTGTCTTTTATCTCTTCCCATTTTTGCATCCAGCTTTCATTCATTGTTGCTTATTTTTTGAATTGATTTTAATCTTGAAAATAACGAATAAATGCAATGCGATCAAATATAGTTGAGTGTTTTAACAAAAGATTATTAAAACAAAGCAGCAAATCTGATGAAATGCTGCTTTACCTATTTTAAATTTTAAAGATTAATTAAACTAAGAACTTGCACATATGACACATGCAGCTCCAAGGTCTGGCCATCTTCCAGGAATACAACAAACTCCCGGAGGACAGGAATGAGGAGTACAATTCCATATTGGTCCTGCTCCTTTAAGAGATCTCAATTCATTTCTTGAAAGTTTTTTTAAGTTTTTCATAGCAATTAGTTTTGATATTCTCTCCTACTCTATATGCTTTTCGGATTTCGCCTATTAAAGTTAATCATTTCCTAGCAAATATTTCATATAATAACCTGGTATTATAAAAGTTACCCATCCTTGTCAAGGTTAAAAAAATCCCTTTAAGCAAAAACCTAAAGGGACTATAAATTTATATTTTGATTTAAATTAAATTAATCCAAATTGTTCAAAATGATGGGTAAAATGCTTCTTATGCATCAGTTCCCACATTTCTTTATTCAGTTTTCCGAATACAAAGTTCATATGCTCTGCCTGTGGATTTTCTTTGTAATACACTACAAATCGTTTCAGGTTATCAATAAATGATTGTTTGGCAGCTTCCAGATTCTTGTGGGTAAGTTCCGGAAGGGAACCATCCTGTGGTAGGAATGGAGCTGTAAAGTCTTTTGGCATTGCTCTGTGATTATAAAGAGAATCCTGCCATTTTTCAAGATGTTCTTCAGGAGTGAAGCATTTCTCTGCTTCTGGTTCTCCCAAACTTACCAACACTCCTTGTTCTAAGTGCTCAATCATTTGCTGTGCAGACATTTTCCCCCACGCTGCAGTTGTACTTTCTGTTAATCCACCTAATATCTTCTGAACATTTTTCACATTCAGATCAATAAAAGGAGATTGTTTTGCCACCAATGTTAAGATCGTAGCTACACAAACTATCTCATCTCTTTGGTTGATTACTTCTACCAACCATTTTACCACGCCAGAAGGAATATTTCTTCCTTTTACACCTCTGTTGATTTTTTCTTTTGCTGTTAAATAAACCGTAATGGTATCTCCAGCATATACTGGCTTGAAGAAACTACATTCTTCTAATCCGTAATTCGCAATTACAGGTCCTTTTTTACCAGAAACAAATAATCCTGCTGCTGCCGAAAGGATGAAGTATCCGTGTGCAACCGTTTTATCGAAAATAGTCCCTGTTAAGCTTGTAGCATCAGTATGTGCGTAGAAGTGATCCCATGAAACGTTTGAGAAGTTTACGATATCTGCATCAGTAACGGTTCTTCCTGCTGTTTCTAAGGAATCTCCAACTTCAACTTCTTCAAAATACTTCTGGAAAGGGTGTTTATCTGAGAATTTTTTCTCTGCACCCTGTTGATAAATCTTGGTAATAGCTTTCAATACATCCGGAGATCCCTGAATCGCTGTTTTTTGTAGGAAGAAATGAAGACCGCTAAGACCTCCCATTTCTTCTCCGCCACCTGCTCTACCAGGTCCGCCATGCATTAATGTAGGAAGTGGTGAGCCGTGACCTGTACTTTCTTTAGCATTATCTCTGTTTAGTACAAAGATTCTACCGTGTTGAGAAGCCATTTTCCATGACGTTTCTGCAATAAAGTTTTCATCATGAGAAACAATAGATCCTACCAAACTTCCTTTTCCTCTTTTTGCCAGTGCAGCTGCTTCTTCGGCATCTTTGTATGGCATTAATGTAGATACCGGCCCGAAAGCTTCTACATCGTGAGATATGTTTTTCTCGAAAGGTTTGTCATTCAGGAATAACTTAGGACTCATAAATGCTCCGTTTTCATAGCTGGCGTCTACCAACTCGTGCTTTCCGTCATAAACAAGTTCGGTTTCTGATTTTAAGATATTTACTTTTCTTAAAACTTCTTCATATTGCTGTCTTCCCACCAAAGATCCCATTCTTGTTTCTCTGCTTAATGGGTTTCCGATTTTTGTTTGATCTAAAGCTTTAGATAAAGCATTCTGAACATCTCCAATTAAATGCTCAGGAACAATGATTCTTCTGATGGCTGTACATTTCTGACCTGCTTTTGTGGTCATTTCGTTACGCACTTCTTTGATGAATAAATCAAATTCCGGAGTTCCCGGTTTTGCTTCCAACCCAAGAATAGAGCAGTTCAATGAATCTGCTTCCATATTGAAACGAACAGCATTTCCTGCAACAGATGGAAGTGATTTCAGTTTTCTTCCTGTAGTGGCAGAACCTGTAAACAGAACTGAGTCTCCATCCTGAACATAATCCAGAATATTTCCAGGTTCTCCACATACCAATTGTACTGCACCTTCTGGTAAAACACCACTTTCAATCATATCCTGAAAAACAACATTCGTAAGATAAGATCCGAAAGGTGATGGTTTCACGATAGACGGCACTCCTGCCAACAATGATGTGGATAACTTTTCTAACATTCCCCAAACAGGAAAGTTATAGGCGTTGATCTGCACAGAAACGCCTTCACTTGGTGTCAGGATGTGAGTTCCCAAATGAGTTCCATTAGCTGAAATCTTCTGAGTATCTCCATCTACCCAAAACGGAGTGTTAGGAAGCATTCTCTTCGCTAATCCTGAATAGGTAAAGAAGGTTCCGAAACCTCCTTCAATATCCACCCAAGAATCAACATGTGTTGCTCCTGTTTTGTATGATAACTCGTAATATTTTTTCTTTCTTTCTAATAAGTAAAGTGCTACTCTTTTCAACATTTCTCCACGGTCGTAGAACGTCATGGAAGAAAGGTTTTTGTAACCTACCGTTCTACCATAATCAAGAGCTTGCTCAAAGTTCAGTCCTTCAGTATCAGAAATAGCTACCTGCTCTCCTGTTACGGCATTATATAGAGGAATTCCAGCTCCGGTTCCTTCTACCCATTGTCCGTAGATATAGTTTTTTAGTTTTTCCATATAATACTTAATTTAACAGTGTATCAATCTAACAGTTTACCCATGAAATTCTTCGCTTTGCTAGGAATGACAAATGGCTGTTATATTTTTACATTGGTATATTGTTACATTTATAATTATTTCGGTTCCTGATACGGAAACAGCTTTACCAATCCTTCATATAAACTTCTGTGAAGAATAGTTGCATGGTTGTCTGTTTCCATCATTTTATATTCTACTGTCCAGTTTTTCTTACCTGCTTTTTTCAAAACATCATAAAAATTTCCTGCGTCTTTTATCATCACAGGATGCTCCCCTTTTCCCACAGAAACATAAACGAATTTTTTAGTATCTGCAGATTTTGCAAGTAACTGAGGAGCCTGTTTTAAAAGGCTTTCATCATCCCACCATAAACTTGGGCTGATGATGAAATAATTGTTGAACATTTCCGGTTTCTTCAGCAAGATTTCTGTTGCTAACAACCCTCCAAGAGATTGCCCGAACAAATATTTCTCTGTTGTTTTAAACTGGCTTTCCACATAAGGTTTCAATTCTTTTTCAAAAAAGGTGATAAACTTATCTGAATGTCCTGTTGTTGGATAGTCTTTCTGTAAATCCTTCAGATCTGTATGGAAAGTAAAATCTCTTTTTCTGTCTATATTCGCAATTCCCACCACGATAGTTTCCGGCATAGAATACATTTGATTAAAGAACTGCACCAGCCCTGTAACATGGATAAAATCTTCACTCATACTTCCGTCTAAGAGATAGATGATTGGGTATGACTTTGATTTATCAAAATTTTGAGGAAGATAGATATTCAATGTTCTTTCTTCATTTAGAGCTTTGGACTTAATGGTCCTCACTTCTCCTATCGTAAGCGGTTTAACAGCAGCAGTCTGTGCTGATACCATAGAATTTACCGCCAACATCATACTGCATACAAGAGCAATTTTCTTTATCATATTTAATTTTGAAAGGTTATTATTTCACATCATCCCAAATGCTGTAATCAACAATTTTTGTAGGGATTTGCTGAACATATTCTGTAAAAGGCTCACAAGGCAGAATAGCTTCTTTTCCTTCTCTGGCCAATTCCTGATATAGTTTTGTTCCTTCTGTTTTCCAATGGATCATTTCATCAGAAACATCACGGATAATTTTTGCAGGGCTACCTACAATCAGTTTTCTGGGTTCACATCTGAAGTTCGCAGGAACAAAAGCTAAAGCTCCGACAATACTTTCGTCACCGATATAAGCTTTGTCCATCACAACGGAATTCATTCCAATTAAACAGTTCTTTCCGATGTGTCCGGAATGAATAATCGCTCCATGTCCAATATGTGCTGATTCCTCCAAAATGGTTTCTATATTGGGGAAAACATGAAGGGTACAGTTCTCCTGAACATTGGCTCCGTCTTTAATGATAATTTTTCCCCAGTCGCCACGGATCACAGCATTGGGACCGATATAGACTTCTTCACCAATTTCCACATTCCCGATAATGACTGCCTGTGGATGGATATAGGCAGAAGGTTTGATAATGGGGCGGATTCCGTGATATGAGTAGATGTTCATAAAAATTTTTATTAAAAATTTAATTTAGAAATGTACCAGTTTACCAATGTACCAATTTGAAAATCATGCTTTAATATTGGTACACTGATACATTGTTATATTGGTACATTATTGAAAAAGTTATACTTTTTCAATGACCATTGCATACCCTTGTCCAACACCGATACAAAGGGTACATAATGCATATTTCTTATTCTGTTTCTGAAGTTCCATGGCTGCAGAACCGATGATTCTTGCTCCGGAAACGCCCAGTGGGTGACCAATCGCAATAGCTCCACCGTTTGGATTTATTCTTGCATCATCATCCTGTAAACCTAAGCTTCTTGTTACGGCTAAAGCCTGTGCTGCAAAAGCTTCGTTTAGTTCGATGATGTCCATATCTTCAAGAGACAGGTTTAATCTCTTTAATAATTTCTGAGTAGCTTCTACAGGCCCTATTCCCATAATTCTTGGCTCTACACCTGCTACAGAAGATCCTAAGATTTTAGCTTTCGGCTTTAATCCATATTTTTTTACTGCTTCTTCGCTAGCTAAGATTAAAGCGGCTGCTCCATCGTTCATTCCTGAAGCATTTCCTGCTGTTACGGTTCCTTCTTTTCTGAAAGCAGGACGAAGTTTTCCTAATCCTTCGATGGAAGAAGTTGGTTTAATAAACTCATCTTTTTCAAAAACGATTGGATCTCCTTTTCTTTGTGGAATTTCAACTTTCACGATTTCTTCAGCCAATCTTCCGTTTTCCTGAGCTTTAGTCGCTTTTTGCTGAGACCAAAGGGCAAATTTGTCCTGATCTTCTCTGTTGATCTGGTGCATGTCTGCAAGATTTTCTGCAGTTTCACCCATTCCGTCAACGCCATACATTTCTTTCATCTTCGGGTTGATAAATCTCCATCCGAAAGTGGTATCATACATCTGACTGTCTCTTCCAAAAGCTGCACTTGGTTTAGACATTACATAAGGAGAACGCGTCATATGCTCTACTCCACCTGCAATATAAATTTCACCTTCACCCGCTGCAATAGAACGGAAAGCATTCGCTACGGCTGACATTCCTGAAGCACAAAGCCTATTTACCGTCTCTCCACCAATTTTATAAGGCAGACCAGCTAATAAAAGTCCCATTCTAGCTACGTTTCTGTTATCTTCTCCAGCCTGATTAGCACACCCGAAAATCACATCCTCAATTTCCTCCACAGGAACTTCAGGGTTTCTTGCCACCACTTCTTTGATAACAATAGCTGCAAGATCATCTGCTCTTACTTCTGATAATCCTCCCTGTAACTTTGAAATGGGAGTTCTGACATAGTCTATGATGTATACGTTGTTCATAATTATTTTAATATAACAATTTAGCAATGTAACAGTGTAACAATACTAGATTGATTGATTTTTATTTAAACTTGTACTTAATATTTTATATATAATCTTTCCAATCTCTGTAATCTGAATTTCCAATTTTTCATCAAAAGGATAAGTTTTAGAATGTTTACACAGATATAGCCAATATTTGGTTTCTTCCAGTTCTTTAGCTGCAATTTTAATTTTATTTACAAAATCATTCTTACTGTGAGGATTTTGTGCTTCAAAAGCATTTGCCCCTATACCTGTTCCAGAACGTAATAGTTGTTTTGCTATAACAAATTTTCTTTTTTCTTCTAACAATTCACAAAATTCAATTATATCTAAAGAAAATTGAACAGTTTTCTCAATTAATGGATTATTCTCGAAATTTATCATGTGTGTTAGGAATTAATTTTATTTCATTATTGGTACATTGTTATAATGGTATATTGTTACATTGAGCTTACAGCTCAGTTACTTTCTTTCCTATTTTATACACTGTCCCTACAAATTTTGCAATCAGCTCACTGTTCTGATTGGTGATTTGAATGTCGTACACAGCTGTTTTTCTGGTATCATTCACCAAGACACTTTCTGCTCTGAAAACATCTCCTTCTTTTCCGGCTTTGGTAAAATTGATGATACAGTTTAAAGCTACGGCTGCATCGCCTGTATTGTTGGATGAAAATGCCAGTGCAGAATCTGCAAAAGCAAATGTTACTCCACCATGAACCGTTTTAAGGCCATTAATCATATCCTTTTTGATAGGCATTTCTATCAGGCAATAGTTTTCTTTTACTTCAATCATTTTAATATTCATCCATTGGGAAAAATAATCCTGATCGAACATATAATCTGCAACTTGTCTTGGATTCATTTCTATATGTTTGTTATTTCTTCATATAATTCATCGGATAATCTATCATAAACACTCATGGTTTTACCGAGAATTACCTGTTCATATGTAAGATGAGTATCGGAGCTGGCTGAACTGTTTTCTTCTTCATACAGTGCATTTAGATCAATTCCATTTTCATTGGCTAATCTATTAATCAGCGTTCTATATTTCTCATTAAACTCTCCTAGCAACTCAAGTCTTTCCTGCTCATCAATAGAGGAAGCTTCCTGAGTTAAATACTGCTTCTCAATTAAAAGTCTGGTCTCCAACTCAGCTCTGAATTCTTCTATATTCATTTATTCAATCTAATAATTTAACAATGTAACAGTTTACCAATGAGATGCTTCGACAAGCTCAGCATGACAGCGCAATTGCTACATTGTTAGATTGGTATATTGTTACATTTTACGCAGTAAAGGGCTTTGTCTATACCTTTCTTCCTGATATTCGTTGTAAAGGTTCTGTAGGGTTTCTGAGATTTTTGAATATCCAATTTCCTGTCCCCAACCTAATAATCCTTTTGGATAATTTACTCCTTTCTGCATGGCCAGTTCGATGTCTTCATCATTGGCAACTCCTAATCTTTTAGCTTCCACAGCTTCATTAATCAGCATTGAAATAATTCTTAAAAAGATCTGCTGATAAAGAGCATCGTCTTTCTGCGCTTCCGGTTTTGCAGCTCCTTCGCTGTAATCATAGAAACCTTTTCCTGTTTTTCTGCCGTGAAGTTTAGCTTCAGACATTCTCTGTTGCAGTAAAGAAGGCTTATACTTAGGATCATAGAAATAATCTTTGTAAACTGTTGTGGTTACAGCAAAGTTTACATCTACTCCAATAAGATCCATTAATTCAAAAGGGCCCATTTTGAAGTTTCCTAAAGTTTTCATCGCTTCATCTACCTGCTCAGGTGTTGCAATATTTTCTTCAACAATTCTTAAGGCTTCACCATAATATGGACGGGCAATTCTGTTGACGATAAATCCTGGAATATCTTTAGCAATAACAGGTATTTTTCCCCATTCTTTCATGAGGTTGTATATTTTTTCAGCTAAAGTTTTTTCTGTTAATAAAGAGGGAATTACTTCTACTAAAGGCATCAATGGAGCCGGATTGAAAAAGTGAATTCCTATGAAGCGTTCTGGTTTCTTTAATTCTGCACCTAGAGAGGTGATAGAGATGGATGATGTATTGGAACCGATGATACAGTCTTCAGAAACATACGTTTCAAGTTCTGTAAAAACTTTGGTTTTAATGTCTTTGTTTTCAATAATCGCTTCGATGACTAGATTAGAATCTTTTAAATCCTGCAATGCTTCACCTTTTACGATATTGTTTCTGATCTCTGCAGCTTTTTCCTGAGAAATCTTTCCTTTTTCAGTTAATTTCTGAAGGGTTTTCTCTAAACCTGTAAGTGCTTTATCTATTTGTGGAGCATTAGCATCGAATAAAACGACCTTGCATCCTGCTGTTGCAGCCACCTGAGCAATTCCTACGCCCATGGTTCCAGCCCCAATAATTCCAATATTCATAGTTAAAAAAAGTAATGTAACAATGTATCAGTTTACCAATGTAACAATTTTATCGAAAAAATTGAATCTTGACTAAGCATTTATATTGATTGGTAAACTGTTACATTGGTAAATTGTTATATTAATCTTATTTTCCTTTATAGTCAGGTTTTCTTTTCTGTAAAAAGGCATTTACACCTTCTATGAAGTCTTCTGTTTCTGCCGCTTCCTGTTGTAGGTCACCTTCCAGTTCCAACTGTTCTTTTAAAGTATTGGTATAAGAACTAGCAAAAGCTTTTTTAGTTAATTTAAGAGCTGCTGTTGGCATATTCGCCATTTTCTCAAGAATTTCCATTGATTTTGGTCCGAACTCTTCTTCAGTGAAGACCTCAGCAACAAGACCATGGGTTTTAGATTCTTCAGCAGATAATTTTTTACCTGTAAAAGCTAAATAATTAGCCAATTGTCTACCTAAAAGCTTCGGTAAGAAATAGGTTCCTCCTGTATCAGGAATTAAACCGATATTTGAAAACGCCTGAGCAAAATAAGCTTTGTTATTGGCTAACACAAAGTCACAGATTAATGCCAACATGGCGCCAGCCCCTACAGCAGGACCGTTTACTAACGCAATAACTGGTTTCTTACAACGGGTAACTTCCATTACCAATGGGTTATAGTAATCTACCACAATTTTTCTGATGATGTCCTGATCGTGGTGCTCTTTGCCTACAGCAAAAGCTTCTTCAAGGTTTTGACCGGAACAAAAAGCTCTTCCTCTTCCAGAAATAGCAACGCATCTTACAGTTTCATCTTCACTGCATTCTTTAATGAAATCTTTCAAATCTCCTAAAGCTGGCTTCGTAAGCGCATTCATCGTTTCAGGCTGATTTAGATATGCAATTTTAAGCTTTCCGTCAAAATGCGATTCAATATCAAGTTGTGTATACATAGTTTTTATATTTTATATTTAACAATGCACTAATTTAACAATATTAATCAATGTAACAGCTTAACAATTTAACAATCTAGCCCTATCATCGTTATGTTTTGCATAGTCCGTAAACCTTATCAATAAACTGATACTTTGATTTATTGTCTCATTCATTTTAGTGACATTTAAAATAATCAAAAGGTTCTAAACAGTCTAAGCATTGATAAGAAGCCTTACACAAAGTAGACCCAAATCTGCTGATCTGTTTGGTGTGTTCAGAACCACAACGTGGACATTTTTTCGGTTTCCCGATGTGATGTTCATCTGCTCCCTTTTCAGGTGGTGTGATTCCGAAAGCACGAAGTTTTTCTCTCGCTTCATCTGTCAGCCAATCTGTTGTCCATATTGGAAACATTTTGGTGACTACTTTGGCTTCCCATCCGTTTTCCTTCATGATCTTCATGATATCTTCTTCAATGGTGAACATTGCCGGACAAGCAGAATATGTAGGGGTGATTGTCACTTCACAAGAATTATCTCCTGTAATTTGTGCACCTCTTACAATTCCCAGCTCCACAATGTTAATCACCGGAATTTCCGGATCGGGAACTAATTCTAATATTTCTAAAGGATTTTTCAATCTTTTTTCTAATTTTTTTAACGCAAAATGCGCTAAGATTTTTTTGAAAGCTAAATGTTTTTAAGTTCGCAAAGACGTTTCACTTAGCAAAGTCAACAAAAAACAGTTTATCAATATCTCAATTTTAAGATTGTTACATTGATAAATTGCTACACTGTTACATTCCAAAATCTACCACGTACATCCAGGATACGCTCTCTGCATATACTGAAGCTCACAAAGAATAAATCCGAAATACTCTGTATGATATCCTGTTCTTGATTTTGGCTGCATGAAAGGATTTGTTGGATATTCTAATCCGAAGCTCTGGAAATCCTTCTCTGTAATGGAAATAAACTCTTTGTATAGTTCATCAACATTAGGAACAATGTTTAAAACAACAAGATCATCTTCACCTTCTGATTTTGCAAAAAGTCCTTTTGTATATTCCCAGATATCTTCAATAGCTCTTTCTAAACGTGTACGGCTTTCTTCTGTTCCCTGAGCGAAAATTTTCATCCAGGATGCAGTGTGAGTATAGTGATACCTTACTTCTTTCAATGATTTTTGAGCAATTGCCGATAGTTCTTCATTAGCCGAATTTGACAACGCCTCGTACATCAATTTCTGATACACAGAGAAAACATACACTTTTAGGATCGTCTGAGCATAATCTTCATTGGGAAGCTCTGTCCAGTGTGCGTTCACATATTCGTGCTCGTATCTTAAAAAAGCGATATCATCCTCACTTTTACCATTGTCAATAACCCTTGAAGCATACACATAAAAGTTGTTAGCCTGCCCAAGTTGATCCAAAGCGATGTTCGTTAATGCAATATCTTCCTCTAAATAAGGACCTTCACCGCACCACGCAGACAAACGTTGCCCCATAATGAAACTGTCGTCTGCTAGTTTTAATAAATAATTATATAATGGGTTCATTGTTTAATAGATTTGAAGACCAATAGATAATAGACGGATAGATAATAGATGGGTAAACCTTAAAGTCTTTTATCTATTCGTCTATTATCTTCAAGTCTTATTCATATTACATATTTTTTACGTCGTTTGGAATCTCGTAGAAAGTTGGATGACGGTATAGTTTGTCATCAGCCGGATCGAAGAATGCTTCTTTATCCACTCCTTCCGAAGTTACAATATATTTACTTGGAACTACCCAAACAGAAGTTCCTTCTTTTCTTCTTGTATAAACGTCTCTTGCGTTCTGTAAAGCCATTTCTGCTGTTGGCGCCTGTACTATTCCAACGTGTTTGTGAGATAATCCCGGTTTAGTCTGAATAAACACTTCCCACATATCTAAATTTGCCATATTCAAATTAATTTAACAATGCATCAATGTACCAGTTTACCAATGAGATGCTTTGCTTCGCTCAGCATGACAATTGATTGTTACATTTTTACATTGGTATATTGTTACATTATTATATTACTTCTTTTTGTTGTTTTTCTGCAAAAGCAATCGCTGCTTCTTTTACCCACGAATTTTCTCTCTGAGCTTTTCTCTTGGTTTCGATACGCTTTTTGTTGCAAGGTCCGTTTCCTTTTAAGATTTCCATGAATTCACCCCAAGGAAGCTCTCCGAAATCATAATGTTGCCTTTCCTCATTCCATTTCAGGTCTTTATCCGGAATGGTTAACCCTAAGAATTCAGCCTGAGAAACAGTAACATCAATAAATCTCTGACGAAGACTGTCGTTACTTTCTCTTTTTACTCTGTAATTCATAGAGATTTTAGAGTTTGGCGAGCTGTCATCATTCGGTCCAAACATCATTAAAGCTGGCCACCAGAAACGGTTTAACGATGCTTGAGCCATTTCTTTCTGTTGTTTTGTACCACGGCAAAGAGCCATCAGAATCTCATAGCCTTGTCTTTGGTGGAAAGATTCTTCTTTACAGATCTTCACCATCGCTCTTGAATAAGGCCCATAAGAATTCCCCATTAACATTACCTGATTCATAATAGCCGCACCATCAACCAACCAACCGATGGCACCGATATCAGCCCAGCTTAACGTTGGATAATTGAAGATACTTGAGTATTTTGCTTTTCCTTCCAGCATGTCATCATAAGTAGCATCTCTGTCTGCTCTGATGCTTCCGTCTCCTAGAGTTTCAGTAGCAGAATATAAGTATAAACCATGTCCTGCTTCATCCTGAACTTTGGCCAAAAGCGCCATTTTTCTTCTCAATGAAGGGGCTCTGGAAATCCAGTTGGCTTCCGGTAGCATTCCTACAATTTCAGAATGGGCGTGCTGTGAAATCTGACGAACCAATAATTTTCTGTAATCATCAGGCATTACGTCTTTTGGTTCTACTTTATTTTCTTCGTGAACGTATTGAACAAATTTTTCTAAGTCCATAATTTTTTCAATTTAGCAATGTATCAGTCTAGCAATGTACCAATGATTGTTACACTGGTAAATTGTTACATTGTTACATTAATTTTTAAACATCATAATTAAGCATCACCACATTCGTTGTCGGGTGACATTGGCAGGTAAGAACGTAACCTCTGGCTACTTCGTCTTCGGTAAGCGCGTAGTTTTTCTCCATGAAAACTTCTCCTTCTAAAACTTCCGCTTTACACGTACAACAAACTCCTCCTTTACATGCAAAAGGTACTGGAAGATTGTCTTTCAATGCTTTATCTAAGATACTTTCTTTTTTGGAATTAAGATGGAACGAATACTCATCATCATCAATGATTACCGTTACCATACTTTCAATATTGGCAATCGCTTTGAATTCATCACTCATTTCCTCCGTATTTTCTTCATCAGGAGCCGTGAAGTATTCAAATAAAACCTGAATAGCTGGTACTTTTTTATCTTTTTTCAGATAATCTGCAATTCCTTTGATCATTTCTGAAGGACCACAGATAAAATAAGTGGATTCTTTTACATCTATATCGGTATATCTTTCAAACAGCTGATCCAACTTTTCAGGGGAAATTCTTCCTTCAAAAACAGGATCTTCGTGTTTTTCACGACTTACCAGATAAATCACTTTAAATCTTCCATTGAACTGTTCTACCAACTTATCAATTTCAGCTTTTCTTAAAATGTGATTCATGCTTCTGTTACTGTAAAACAAATAAGCATTACTGTTAGGTTCCTGGTAAAGGCTTTCTTTGATATTGGATAAAACCGGTGTAATTCCGCTTCCTGCCGCCAAACCAACATATGTTTTTACGTTAGTCGGGTGATAAGAAGTATTAAAACCTCCCATTGGAGGCATTACTTCCAGCATTTCATCCATGTGAAGATGCTCATTGAAGTATCCAGATACTTTTCCGTTTTCAAGCAATTTCACTAAAACTTCCAATGTATTGCTTTTTTCACTTGGAGCATTACAGATAGAGTAAGAACGTCTTTCTTCATTTCCGTTAATCATCATACGGAAATTAAGGTATTGTCCTTGTTTGAACCTGAACTTGTCTTTCAGTTCTTCAGGAATTTCCACCGCTACATTCACAGCGTCTGAAGTATCCTTCTGAACCCTTACAGTTTTAAGTTTATAAAATGAATTCATTATTTTTTTAGTATTCTATTAATTTTTCCACCTTCGCACTTCGGCAAACTGTCCTGAGCATGAACTTTCACTTTTGTTGTGATGCCTACTCTCTTTTTTATTTCGTTTTCTATATTTTTTCCGAAGCTTCCGACAAAATTAAAATAATCATCGGTATTTGCTTCTATTTTTCGAGCCTTTACCAATTCATCATCAATTTCAATGTCAATATCTAAGGCTACACACATCTGTTCTTTTTCAACAGGAGTCAAATAATAATTAGGAACCACCCCTTCTACATAAGAAAATGCATCTTCAATCTGGCTAGGGTATACATTTACACCTCTTACAATCAGCATATCATCTGCTCTGCCCACAATCGGTTTCATTTTCACCATTGTTCTTTTGGCATTTTCGTCGTAATAAAGGCTCGTAATATCATTCGTCCAGTAACGCAGCAGCGGCATTGCCTTTTTCGTTAACGTTGTAATCACCAATACACCTTCTTCTCCGAAAGGAACTGGTTCTTTGGTGATCGGGTCCAAAATTTCAGGATAAAAATGATCTTCCCAAATGTAGGAACCTCCTTTTTCTTCAAAATCTTCCATGGAGACTCCAGGACCGATAATTTCGCTTAAACCATAAATATTGGTAGCATGAACACCTAATCTTTCCTCGATATGGCCTCTGATAATTTCTGTCCAAGGTTCAGAGCCCAATACAGCATACTTAAGACTAATTTCTTCTGCTGAAATTCCTCGCTTCGCAAATTCATCTGCAATGGTTAGAGCATAGGATGGTGAACAGCAAATCACTTCCGGTTTAAAGTCTACAATAAGATCTACCTGTCTTGCTGTCATTCCTCCTGAAATAGGAAGAACACTCATTCCCAGCATTTCTGCACCGTAATGAAGCCCTAATCCACCCGTAAAAATCCCATAACCATAAGCATTGTGTAGTTGCATTCCCGGTCTGGCACCTGCAGCATGTAATGATCTAGCCACTACTTCACTGAAAAGATCTACATCTTCTTTTGTATATCCTACCACGGTTGGTTTTCCTGTAGTTCCGCTTGAACAATGAATTCTCTGAAGTTCACTTTTTGGAACTGTAAATAAACCAAATGGGTAATGGTCTCTTAAATCCTGTTTGTAAGTAATTGGAAGTTTCGTGATATCCTCAATGGTCCTTATATCCTGCGGAGATATCTGCAATTCATCAAACTTTCTTTTATAAAATTCCGACTTACCGTTCAGATAACCCATGAGATTTACTAACCGGTCGGATTGAAGCTGTCTCAACTGACCCAGCTCCAGATATTCAACTGAAAAATCCATAAAACTAACTAACATTTGTTAGGTGTAAATTTAAAAAGATTTTGGAAGCTGGCAAAATTTTTATGATTTTCGTCATATTTTGAACGATTCTAAATAAAAAAGAAAGCGATCACGGGAATTAAATTGTTGATAACATGTATCGAAAGAGAGTAAAAAAATCCATATTTTACTCTTACAAAACTATATAACAAACCTGCGGCAATATGTGGTAAAACAAGCCAAACAGATGCTATCAGAAAATTTGATTTCATTTCATAATTACCAATATGCATTAATGCGAATATCAAACTATAGCCATATACAATAAGGCAAAGCTTCCTACTATAAAAAAGTTTTAGATTATAAGCATATTTTTTACTCATAAACCAAACTATAGCACCAATTATCAGCGCCATCAGAGCTCTTAGAAAAAAATAATTTCCAATATCGTAATGATTATCTACAAGAAAGAATCTATTGATTAGAAAAAAAGATAAAATACTTGTTGAAAGAGATAAATTAATTGAAGAGAAAAGCAGTGGCAGCCTAAATGCTATTTCTTCCAGGACCGGAACCAGTGAACAGGATAGTAAAAGAATTTTGAGGTCCGGTTGGGATATATCCTTTTTAAAAGAAGTAGAAATAAAGAATTCGCCCATGGAAATTAGAATTACTCTTATAACAAGAACTATTAAAAAAAGTAACAATAACTTTTGAATCTTTACTGCAAAAAAGTCATCAACTTTCTTACAATCAGGCCTGTAAATAAATTTTAAAAAATCAGTAACTACTGAAAAAAGATTACTGCTTTTCATTTCCCAGTAAGCCATAAAGGATTTTATCCCTTATCTCATCGGTAATTTCATCAGTAGAATCACTACTTCTTTTGAACCAGAAATAGGAATTATTTAGGGTATGTAGAATGAATCTTGTTGTAAATGAAGGTGATTTCAGTTCCCAGTTTTCCGCCAGGTAAACTTCTGAAATAAGCTCCTCAACTTCCTGCTGATAATTTTTTCTTAATTCCACAAATTCGGAAAGCCTTTCTTCAAGATGCCTCCATTCTATGGAATAAATATGAGTAACATCACGGTTTTTAAGAACAACAGACAGGTGTTTATCTAAAAATAAGTTCAGTTTTTCTCTTGGAGCAATATCTGTATTTTTTACTTCCTGAAGTTCATCAAAAAACTCCTGCGCAATACCAAAACAAACCCACTCCAGAATTTCTTCCTTCGAGCGGATGTGTGCATACAATGATGCAGCTTTGATATTAAGCTTCGTAGCCAAGTCTCTTACCGAGCTCCCCATATACCCTTTCTCTTTGAAAAGTTCTACTGCTACGTCTAATATTTTCCTTTGTTTTTCTTTAAGTTCCATCTGTAAAAATGCAAAAGTAGCTATTCTGATTTAAACCTCATGATATCAAACACAAAAGATTTCAAACATAGAAATTATTTTTAAGCGAAAGGTATTGAAAAGTCTATAAAAGTATGCTTCTAAAAAGAGATGCCAATAGATCATAAGCCTCCTCCTATGAAGAAGCTGAAAAAATATCTGAAGGGTACAGTTTTATATTCTAATGCATAATTATCCTCCAAGCTCCAGCTGATTTTTGACTAAACTATAATAGTTTGATTTATTCTCCACCAATTCCAGATGTCCCCCTTGTTCTACAATTTTTCCATTCTTGAGCACAATGATTTGGTCTGCATTTTTTACGGTGGATAAACGATGAGCAATAATGATCACTGTTTTACCTTTGAAGAACTCTTGAAGATTGTCATGGATATTCTTTTCATTTTCTGCATCCAAAGCTGAAGTAGCTTCATCAAAAAAGATATATTCTGGGTCCTTGTATACTGCTCTTGCAATAAGTATACGCTGCTTTTGTCCTCCTGACAGTTCTATTCCAGAGGTTCCTACTCTTGTATTAAAACCCATGGGTAACGTCAGAATAAAATCATATATACAAGCCATTTTAGCGGCATTCACTACCCGTTCTTCATCAACTTCAATATCTGAGAATACAATATTGTCCAGAATTGTACCACTGAATATATTACCATCCTGCATCACAATTCCGCACTTCTTTCGCCATTCACTGGAATATACGTCATTAATATTGATGTCATTCAACTTAATGGTTCCATGTTCTATCATGTAAAAGTTGAGTAACAATTTCAACAATGTCGACTTTCCGCTACCGCTTGAACCAACAATAGCCGTGGTAGAATTTGCATTGATGGTAAAACTCACGTCGTCCAACACATAAGGACTGAACTTTCCAGGATATTTGAACTTCAGATCTCTGATTTGAATCTGTTCAATCTCAAATCCATCTAAATGTTGCGTAGCGCATATATCTTCTTCTTCTTTACTGTAGATTTCACTAACTCTTTGATTGGAAATGTCTGCATCTTGGGTATCTCTAATGAGAAATAACATTTTCTGGATTGGAGTATTCAGCTGTCCTATGATATAGGAAATACTTAATAAGCTTCCCAATGTCAATTCACCATTTATAATTAGAATCGCACAGATACCAAATGCCGCCAGCTCTTTGAGTTTGGTAAAAAAGTTCATCCCAAACAACTGGTACATATTAAGAAAAAGGGAATTTAAAGACAATTTATTCAATTTGTCTTGGATTGTAAGTATCTTATCAATCACCTTATTCTGAGCATTATTAATCTTAATTTCAGGCATATTCATAATAAACTCATATATATTGTTATTATTTTGAGATTGTTTTATGAACATACCGTATTCTATCATGGCTCTTCTTTTCAAAAAGAAAGCAATCCAAAGCACAGAAAATATTGAAAAGACAAAATATACCAAAAAGATAAATTTATTGAAGTAAAGAAGAATAAGTCCAAATGCTAAAATATTAATAAAACTCAACACAAAATCAATTCCCTTCCAGGTTAAAAAGGTTTGAATTCTATCCTGGTCGGAGAGCCGCTGTAATGTTTCAGTATTTAATCGGGTATCAAAAAAATTGATGGGCAATTTTATTAATTTCTTCATCAGAAACTCTTTCATTCTTATACTTAAATTGAAATTTAACCTTGTAAGAATAACATTGTTTCCGAATTCGAAGATAAAACCTGAAATAAAAAGAACAAACTGCGCCAGCAAAAAGTAATAAACAATAGTAATGGATTTAGGCACTACTCCTAAATCAATAGTTTTTTGAAAAACAAAAGGAATAAAAAAATTGGCGAGAAGACTTAAAAGTATCAAACCAAAGGAAATAGCATACTTTACTTTATGTTTTTTAAGAAATAAAAAGGTCTCCTGGAAATATTTATTATCAAAATAAGATTGTTTTTCTACTTTAGGAAGTTGAAGATTCTGAAACTCTTCTCCCTCCTCAAAGTAGATGACCACACCCTTGTCATTGTCTCCATTCCATTCGCTTTGCAAAGTTTCTGCATCAATCACAATCTCTCCATATCCAGGATCTCCAATATAAAAATAGGGAATGTTGTTTTTAAATTTTATTTTTTGCAGCACTACAAAATGATCCTGTTTCCAATACAAGATAAGAGGTTTAGGGATCTCTAATAAATCATCTAAAGACAATTTCAGTGCTGAAGATTCTAAACCCAGCTTCTCAGAGACATCCAGTATATCCTGGATAGAAACCCCTACCCTGGTAAATTCAAACAGTGATTTTATCTGATTCAATGAACAAGGCTTATTGAAGCCACGCACAATCATGGTCAGACAGGCTGCAGCACAGTCGCTACTCTCGACTTGATACTGAAAATGGGTATTAAACTTCTTGCGGAGCATTTACAATCTCATCTATTTTAGCTAATATAACATTACTCTTTTGCTGTTCGTCCCCATGGTACACACAGTAACCATCACCTCCCAGATTTTCTATTGCATGCTGTGAGCATCCCCCATTACACAGAGGCATAATTCGGCAGGACAAGCAAGGCTTATTATTGAATTTAGAATCCATCCTTTTTTCAATATAGCCGTCATTCCATATTAACTCTCCGTCTTCTGACAGATATCCTGCTCTGTCTTTGGGTACAAAGTCTCTGGCAGTACATTTGTAGATATCACCATTGTAGTTTACCACCACACTGTTTCGTTTGTCTGCATAACACGAATCATTGACATTATTAGGAGAATAATGTACATGGGTCATGAATCCTTTCTCCTGCATTTTTTTGCTGTTTTCATCAAGAAACTTACTGGTATCATCCAACTGATCATTTTGCCAAACCCTGTGATAATCAAACATCAATTTATTCTTATCAATCTTCTCAATAATATCAGCGAAATCATCGACAATCTTGTGACAGTTGTGTATATTTTTATCCGTATAATTGATTCTTGCTTTTATCGTAAAGTTGTCATAAGAAAGTAACTTTCTAATGTTTTTGATGATCTCATCATAACTTCCCTTAGTTTTAGAGACAAATCTTACTTCATCATGTTCTTCTTTGTATCCGTCAAAGGTGATCTGCAAGTGTATATTGAGATTCTTTTTTCTGAAATATTCTATAAAGTAATCATCGGTAAGATAACCGTTGGTTGTGAAGCTAATGGTAAACTCTTTATCATATTTTTCACAAACCTCTACTACATGATCTACTATCGGGATCACATTTTTCTTAAAATATAAAAGGGGTTCGCCTCCGAAAAAAGCCAAAGTAAGTGTCTTCAACTCAGGTTTTGAACAAATTTTATTTACCAGTAAATTGATGGAATCCATAACAGTGACTTCCAATCGGGAATCCTTAATATGAGTTTCGTAGCAATACCAGCACTTAAAATTACAATTCATAGTGGGATTGATTGTCAATACGAACTCTTCTTGGGTTTCATCCACTGATTTACTCTTTTTTTTAACCTCTTCTAGTTCATTGATATCGTCTTCAATAATAAAACGATTATCTTTCAAATAGTTATAAAAATCCGGATGATAATTCCCCAAAATATCAATTCCTTCTGCCCTGGCTGCCTGCAGCAAATCGTTTAGTTCATTTTCCAAAAACAAGACTTTCTGCTGAAATGAATTGTACAGCGCCAAGCTGCCATTATAAGGCAATATACTATTAAACTGACTATATTTCATTTTTTGGATATTAAAAGTTTAAAAAAGAGGTTAACTACTTGGCAAGCCTTTCGTTAACCTTTATTATGGAATAAACCCTTTTAGCTAGTGGTAGTAGTTGGTATATCCTTGATACTACATCCTGCAGCACAGTTTCCTCCGAAGCAGTTATTACCACCTACAGATTTAGTTGTAGCAGTTTTGAATGCACTGGAGAACCCTCCTTTTAGCTTTTCTCCAGAAGCTGCTAGAGCTTCAAATTTAGAGATGTCAAACTTTTTTTTCATGTTAATGATATTTGATGGTTATTGATTTATCTTTTAAAGTCATAAAAACCATTATTGGACTAGCGTTTGCAAACTATATAAAATCCAAGGTAGTATTGCGCACTAAAACCTTATGAAACTATATTCTAATTAATTCTCTGTCTTTCTTCTTTATTTCCCACATTTCGCATCTGGTCCTTCGGTCTATCGCTACCAAATTGATAGCGAAGCGAAAGTCTTACATATTGGGAATCAAAATACCCATTGTATTGATTATAAATGTTATTTCTGTAGCTCTCTGTATTATAATCAAAAGACTTCAATAGGTTATTGACAGACAGTGCTACAAGTAATTTATTCTTTAAAAACAAAAACTTCGAAGACAAGCCCATCAGAGCCATTCCTTTATTTTCAACCAAATCCCCAGATTTTCTAGGAAAAAAATATTGAAAATTTAAACCTATCTGTATTGTTTTTTCTTTATTCAAGCTAAAGTTATTATAGGTAGATACCACAGCTCCAATCCCCTCCGAACTTCTAGGAGTAATCGGATATATTCTAGAATTGGAATGAAAATAATACACATCCATCTGATTGGTACTTTCCAACCACTTCAGCTTTTGAAAAATATAAAGCTGCTTAACTCCTATACTATAATCATCAAAATAATTAAGAGGAATAGAGATCTGATTGTAAGTATTCTCATCAAAATAAACTACCCTCGAAGAGTTATTACTGTCATAACTATAGTAAAGTGTGGTCTGCAGATTTTCTTTGTATGAATAATTGAACTCCAAATTATCTACAAAAACTGGCATTAGAGACGGATTCCCCGTAGAATATGCAAAATCATTAGAATACCATCTAAACGGATTAAGCTGTCCGAAAGCAGGCCGGTAAATTCTTCTACTATAATTTAAACTGTATGTATGCTTTTTATTAGGTTTATATTTTACGTAAGCTGTTGGAAAAAATTTTAAATAATTATTTTTAGTTGTTTCATTCAAAGATCCCGATGTTCCATTAGTTTGTGTATTTTCTGCTCTTATCCCTAACTGTACATCCCAAATGCCTTCTGCAAAGCTTTTATTTCCTGAAACATAAACAGCCTGTACATCCTCTTTGTAACGGAAATCATCTAGTTCAGTTTTATTTTCAGATATCCTGTTCAAAGTAATGTTATTATTGGTTGTAGAAAAAGACAATCTAGAACCATAATTTAGTTTCATCCATTTCAGTGGGTGCTGAATATCAAATTGTATAGAATAATTATTGATTTTTTGCAAAGAACTATTATTTACAAAAACTTCCCCATCTTCAATCCCGTTTATAAAAGATCCCGTTGTTTTGGTATAATAATCTCTATTATTACTTGCTTTATAATTAAAATAATCAAAATCGATATTCAACTTTCTGCCTAATGTATCCAAATCTATTTTCGAATGCCAGTTTAATGATGTAAGATCGTTATCCCTTCTATTCAGTCCTGTAGTATAAAGATTAGTTCTTTGGCCATTAAATCCTAAAATATCTGTATTCAATCTTTCCGAAACATTGGGATTTGATAAATTGCCAATATACTGAAATCCAGTTGTCCATCTTTTTGAAATATCATAATCCATTGATACCCTGAGATTGAGATTATCCTGATAATTCTTGTACCTGTTACGGTTATTCCAGGTATTCTCAGGATAAAAAATAGAAGCGTTTTCTTCACTGAAATATGCTCCGTTCAAGTAATTAATACTCGTACTTAGGGCAAGTTTATTCTTTTGATAATTGAATAGCCCGCCAATACTTCCCATTCCATAAAAACCCTGTCGATAACTAGTATTAAAGGTAGAATTCCAGCTATTGTTCTTAGCTTTTTTTAAAGATATATTAATGATCCCACTATTTCCTTCCGCACTATATTTAGCTGGAGGTGTAGTAATCACTTCTATATTTTTTATGTCACTAACAGGAACAGATCTCAAATAATTAATTAAATCATCACCAGAAAGCTGCATCAATCGATCATTAACCATTACTGACAAGCCACTTTTACCAATAATAGAGATCTGATCATTCTGTATCCTAATTCCAGGAGTAACCATCAATGCATCTAAAGCATCTCCCCCAGCTGCGGAGACAGAATTTTCTACATTAAAAACTAATCGGTCCACTTTTCTTTCAATCAGTTTTTTCTTTCCTTCAAGAACCACCTTATCAATAAGAAAATTATTTCCCTTTACTTTAATCTTTCCAAGATCAGTATTACCATTCAATGTTATATTTAAATTCAGCAATGTATTTTTAAAATATTTTACCCTTAAAATATACTGTCCTGTATCTTTATTTTTTATGGTAAAACTTCCGCTCTCATTTGTCAAAGTACTTGTTATTGCAACAGAATCCTTAGTCATTAATAAAACTTCTGCCAGCTCAATAGATTTATCATTTTCATCGAAAATTTGTCCATTCAACCTTATTTGAGAAATAAAATTCCCAGAAATAAAAATAAATGACAAAATTATTAACATTCTCATATAAAGTACACTATTTCATGGTTAAACTAAGTGAACTAAAAGTAAAAAAAAATGTGACGAAAAAAATTACACAGGTTAAAAAGCTATAATTTATAATTATTATAAATAACAATATGCTGAAAAACAATAAGTTAAGCCAAATAATGTTTGTTTTAAAATAGAAAAAAAAACTGAAATTTAGCCAAAAACATCACCTGACGGTGACAAAACAAGTACCCAAAAAAGAGAATTATCACCATTATCTCCAATTTACTATTCATTAATTTAAAAAAAAATTGATTTTGATGTTAAAAATTTAGGATATAACACAATAATTATCCTGAATGATATTCCTTATTTTCTAAAATATTGTAAAAACAGACTATCAGTGGTGCATTATCTTCTCAATTACAGCGAATATTTGTTAGTTTATTATGCTAAAATATTCTAAGTGATTCAACCCAATATTTTTTGATTTACTTGTATATAACTCAAGAAAAAAAAGATAGAGCAGGAAAGAACAAAGTTCAGGAACTATGATACAACTAGAATACACGGCAGATTTTATAAAAGAATTACCTTTCAAATAATATTTTTTCAGTTTTATTACCAGACTTGTCTCTCTTGATTGTATTCGGAACTGACTATTTGTTCATCAATTTCAAAGAAAATTTTAAAGAATCGGAAATTTTGTCAAGTTAAATTATCGTTAAAAATACATAATCCGGAAATTTTGTCCATATTTTTTGTAAATTTAATAATTGAACAGTTTTTGCGATACAGTCATCGATTAAATGATTAAATAATTGATAGGCATTAAGAAACTAAGCCTTAAAATTTAGTTTCTTGATGTTTTTTTAAACCAAACTTTAAACGAATCATTACCAAAAATATAGAAAATATGAACTTAAACCAATATACTGTAAAATCACAAGAAGCCATCCAGGCAGCACAACAAGTTGCGATGGAATTTGGCAACCAAAGTATTGAACCACAACACCTCCTTGAAGGAATCTTTCAGGTGGATGAAAATATATCGCCTTTCCTATTAAAGAAATCTGAAGCAGATGCTAATTTAGTAAGAGAGCGAAACCGTGAGAATTTAGAAAAGCTTCCAAAAGTACAGGGAGGAAATATCTATCTTTCACAATCAGCCAATAAAGTATTGCTGGATGCACCCAACATTGCTAAAAAAATGGGTGACGAATATGTAACCATTGAACATTTATGGTTATCCCTTATTGAAACCAGCTCTGAAGTTTCTCAAATGTTGAAAGATATGGGTGTTACCAAGAAATTACTGGAAGGAGCCATTAAAGAATTAAGAAAAGGAAGCAAAGCTACTTCTGCAAGTTCAGAAGAGACTTATCAATCCTTAAATAAATATGCTAAAAACTTCAACGAGTTAGCAGCCGAAGGAAAACTGGATCCCGTAATCGGGCGTGATGAAGAGATCAGAAGAGTATTACAGATTCTTTCCAGAAGAACAAAAAACAATCCTATCCTTATTGGAGAACCGGGTGTAGGTAAAACGGCTATTGCTGAAGGAATTGCTCACAGAATCATCAGTGGTGACGTTCCTGAAAATCTGGTGGATAAGACATTATATTCATTGGATATGGGAACTTTGATCGCTGGAGCCAAATACAAAGGTGAATTTGAAGAACGTTTAAAATCCGTAGTAAATGAAGTAAGCAAATCTGATGGACAAATCATTCTTTTCATTGATGAGATCCACACTTTAGTAGGTGCAGGAGGTGGCGAAGGTGCTATGGATGCTGCCAACATTTTGAAACCAGCCCTTGCCAGAGGTGAGTTAAGAGCTATTGGTGCAACCACTTTAAATGAATACCAAAAGTATTTTGAAAAAGATAAAGCGTTGGAAAGACGTTTCCAGAAAGTAATGGTAGAAGAACCGGATACTGAATCTGCAATCTCTATCCTTCGTGGAATTAAAGATAAATATGAAGCTCACCATAAAGTAAGAATCAAAGATGAAGCGATTATTGCAGCCGTGGAAATGTCTCAAAGATATATTTCAGACAGATTTTTACCGGATAAAGCCATTGACCTTATTGATGAAGCTTCTGCTAAGCTGAGAATGGAAATTAATTCTAAACCGGAAGAGCTGGATGTTTTAGACAGAAAATTAATGCAGCTGGAAATTGAGCTGGCTGCTATTTCAAGAGAAGGCAACCAAACTAAAATAGATCATTTAAAAGAAGACATCTCAAAGATTTCTGAACAGAGAAATGAGATTAATGCCAAATGGCTGAAAGAAAAACAGAAAAGTGAAGATCTTACTCAGATCAAAAAAGATATTGAATCTCTGAAATTAGAAGCAGAAAGAGCTTCCAGAGCAGGAGATTATGCCAAAGTAGCGGAAATCCAATACGGAAAACTTCGTGAAAAAGAAGATGAGCTTGCTAAAGTTGAACTTGAAATGCAAAATCATCAGAATGAGCTCATTAAGGAGGAAGTAACCTCTGAAAATATCTCCGAAGTCATTGCAAAATGGACAGGTATTCCTGTAACCAAGTTATTACAGTCTGAAAGAGATAAGTTATTGAATCTGGAGGCTGAACTCCACCACAGAGTTGTAGGCCAGGATGAAGCCATTGAAGCTGTAGCGGATGCCATCAGAAGAAACAGAGCCGGGTTGAGTGATGACAAAAAACCAATTGGATCATTCTTATTCTTAGGAACAACCGGTGTTGGTAAAACTGAGCTTGCAAAAGCATTGGCAGAGTTCTTGTTTGATGATGAAAATAACATGACCAGAATTGATATGAGTGAATATCAGGAACGTCACAGTGTTTCCAGATTGGTAGGAGCTCCTCCGGGATATGTTGGATATGATGAAGGTGGGCAGTTGACTGAAGCAGTAAGAAGAAGACCTTATTCTGTAGTCCTTTTAGATGAGGTTGAAAAAGCACACCCTGATGTTTTCAACACTTTGCTACAGGTTTTGGATGATGGACGTTTAACGGATAATAAAGGCCGTGTTGTGAATTTCAAAAATTCTATCATCATTATGACTTCGAATTTAGGCTCACACCTGATTCAGGAGAATTTTGAAAATCTAACTGAGGAAAACCAGGAAGAGATTGTGGATAAAACCAAAGATGAAGTTTTTGATTTACTGAAGCAAACGTTACGTCCGGAATTCCTGAACAGAATTGATGAGATTGTTCTCTTCCAACCATTGAAAAAGAAAGAGATTGGAAAAATCGTTCAGTTTCAATTGAGAGGATTTAATGAGATGTTAGCAAAACGTAACATCATCATGACTTTCACTCAGGACGCAGTAGATTATCTGATGAACAAAGGATATGATCCGGCATTCGGAGCAAGACCTTTAAAAAGAGTGATCCAACAGGAAGTATTAAATAAACTGTCTAAAGAAATCCTTGCAGGAAATGTAAATGATGGTGACAGAATTACCCTGGATTACTTTGTAGAAACTGGACTAGTATTCAGACCTACTGAACAATAAAAGAATAAAGTAGTTTTTTTTCATATACATTAATTTTTGTAAATGAGTGCTGTAGAGAAATCTGCGGCACTTATTTTTTTTGTATAAACCATTTGATACTCCTTAAATAAGTCAGTTCTGAAGAGGCTACAATTATAGAATAAGCTCTAATCAATAAATACTTTTTACAATTTATATCTTTTTAATGTGAAATATTATTACTTTTAACCTTCAAACAAATTAATAACTTAAACTAAATCAGTATGAAAAAGTTAAAAAGAACAGAATTAAAGAAAATCGATGGCGGAATCCTTTCTCCAATCATTGAATGTGATGAAAACTGGAACTGCCCCACAGGTCTTTGCTGTACGGCAGGAATGATTTGCAAGGATCCTAAAAAATGGGGCTGTATTTAACTATAAACGGAGAATTTTTCTCCGTTTTTTTATGCCTAATCATCTGATTTTAACTTTATCTTTTTTTCATTAGTACACAATCCGTAAAAATACGGTAAAAATAACAGTGTAATTCCTTATTCCCAACTCAGCTTTCTCCCGTATTTTTTTACGAAATTTGCAGAAATAAGGATATTCCATTATAAAACTAAGGTATGAAAACAGAATCTACTAATGAACATGACCCTTCGGGATCAGGAGTAATGTCAAATGATCTGATTAAAGCTCTTATTGACAATTATCGCCAGAACCAAATGATTGCCATCAACGAAACGATGGGAATAACTGATGCCCATTGCATCTGGTTTGATCTTCCAAAGCTGAAAAACTTCATCAATCAGATAGAACAGGAGGCCAGTAAAATAAACCCTGAATGCACTCAGGAAGATTTGGGAATCAGGTTTTATTATGCCGCATACCCGAAAATCGAGAATTGGGATATCATGGAAAGCCACCCTGTTCCACAAGAGTATTCCGAAAGACATACCCTTGTAATGATTCCTACTATGAAAAAAGAGAGTAAAGAAGGCGAAATTTTTAATTACGACTTTCATTCTTTACAACAATCAAACGGAAAACCGGTAAGCACTGCGCTCTATGCTCGTGGAAAAAATCCACCCCCTGAAGGCCTTGGAGAAAACAGCGGAATTTTATCTCCTCCGGGAACTAAGATAGGAACGCTCTAGTATTAATTAAAAGAACTTTATGATAAACAATGACTGAATTCCAAAGGTTTTTCTCACAATTTATGTATACTGGAGAGGCTATCGCTGCTTTAGTATCCATTATTTATTTCAACCGTGTACAAAAACTACATTGGAAACTTTTCGCCTTGTATCTTATTGCCATTTTTCTGTGTGAATCTTCTGTGAAATGGACAGAAAAGGAACTCCGAATTGATAGGGTTATCTTTTACAACTATTTTGTAATGCCATTACAGTTTATCTTCTTTTATTGGCTTTATGCTATAAAGTCTCTGAAGAAAACAAAGTTGTTCTATATCTTTTCTCTGTTATATTTTGCTGCATTTATTCCGCAGGCTTTATTTTTCGAAGGAAACAAGATTGTATATTCTCTTAATTATACTTTAGGCTGCTTGTTTTTGATGATTCTTGTAGTCATGGAATATTACCAACAGGTCAACTCAACAGAGATCTTAAAGTTCAGTACCAACAAAATGTTTTATATCAATCTGGGGATTACTCTTTTTTATATAGGAACACTCCCGTTTTTCACTTTCATGTCTCTTCTTTGGGAATATAGAGATATTTGGGATCTATATTTTGCTTATTTTCAGGTTTCCGGAACTGTAATGTATCTTTTATTCGCAAGTTCATTTATATGGGGAAAGCAGAATTAATAATTACGATCATTCTTTTTAATACATTCTTTGTAATGTTTGCCGTTGCTGTGGCTATCTATATCAGAAACTACAGGCAGCGCAAGAAAGAATACCTTAATGAGATAGAAATGAAAAACGAGATTCATCAAAGGGAACTCCTTTCTACACAGCTCGAGATCCAACAGGCCACTATGCAGCAAATTGGAAGAGAGCTGCATGATAATATCGGACAAAAGTTAACTTTGGTGAGTTTATACGTTCAACAAATGCTTTATGAGAACAAAGTTCCTGAAGCCAGTGAGAGAATTGACCAGGTTTCTCAGATCATCAACCAGTCTCTGCAGGATTTGCGTAGCCTTTCAAAGACATTAACAGATGATAATATCAGCCAGAAGGAAATTGTAACTTTAATTCAGGAAGAGGTTGATAATACCAATTCACTGAAGAAATGTCTTATCAGTTTTGAACATAATTTTGAATATCTGGATCTAGGTTTTGTCCATAAAAATCTATTGCTCAGAATCACTCAGGAGTTTATCCAAAACAGCATAAAACACTCACACTGCAAAAATATTTTCATCAGTTTAAACACTTCCGAAAACACACTTTGGGAACTCACCATCCGTGATGACGGTATCGGATTCGACAGAACCCAGACAAAATCCAACGGAATTGGTCTTACCAATATGAAAAACAGAGCGGAAATTATTGGTGCTGATTTCCTTCTTGAGAGTGAGAAAAACATAGGTACCCAACTCAATATTATCTTAAAAAAACAACCATGAAAAAAACAATTGTAATTGTTGACGACCATATACTTATTGCAAAAGCTCTTGAAGGGATTATTGGAAACTTCAGTGAGTTTGAAGTTATCTACGTTTGCGAAAGCGGCAAAGATCTGATTCAAAAATTTGAAGAAGGAAACACAATTCCTGAAATCATTCTTATGGACGTCAGTATGCCGATTATGGATGGTTTTGAAACTGCTGCCTGGGTTACCAAAAATCATCCGGAAATCAAAGTAATGGCACTCAGCATGCAGGGTGATGATAACAGTGTTATTAAAATGATTAAAAATGGAGCAAAAGGATATCTTTTAAAAAACACCCATCCAAAAGATCTGGAAATAGCACTTACTAGATTAAATACAGATGGTTTCTTTTATCCTGAATGGGCATCAAAGATTATATTCTCCAATCTCAATAAAACTGATATTGAAACTACTGTAAGAATCTCAGACCGGGAAAAAGAATTCCTCAAATACACCGTAACAGAACTGAGTTATAAAGAAATTGCAGACAGAATGTGCTGCAGCCCCAGAACAGTGGAGAGCTACCGTGACCAGTTATGTGAAAAACTGGATTTAAAAACCCGTGTAGGCCTGGCTGTTTTTGCAATTAAAAATGGCTTTGCGAATTAATTCAGAGTAAAAAAAATTCTATAAAAACAGAAAAAACATCACTGTTTTCCCCATAGAATACATTTAAACAGTAAACACAGTAAACAAAATATTAAAATTGATTAAAATTCAATAAAAAACAGATTAAACAGAATATTAATCAATTAATTCAATAATTAAATATAAATAATGTAAATAAATTACAATTTCATTTGGATATTATTTTTAAATAATATAATTTCACATCCTCAAAATAAAAAAGCGATATGAAAAAACTATTATTTGGAGCTCTTGCTCTAAGCTTAATGTCTGCCTGTAATAATGACAGCATGACCAATCAGAATGAAACACCAGCAACCGAACCGACACTTTCAACCAACCTAACACTAAAAAGAGGATGTGCTTCAGAAGAAATAAGACAGGAAACACTACAAAACAACCCTGAACTGAGACAGAAATACACTGAATTAGAAGCCAATACAGAAAGCTTTTCCCAAAATCTCAAATTAGGCAAAGTCCTTACTGATGGCAGTGTGGAAATCCCAGTAGTAGTGAACATATTATACAGTAATGCTGCCGAAAATCTTTCAGATGCTAGAGTTGCCGAGCAAATTGCTGTATTAAATGCAGATTACGGAGGTACTAATACTGATATTACTAAGATACCAACAGAATTTCAGACTGTAAAAGCAGGAGATGTAAAAATAAAATTCAGATTAGCCAATACAGTAAGAAAATCTACAACTACAACAAGTTGGGTAAGAGATACCATGAAAAAGTCAGCTAATGGCGGAATAGATGCAACCAGCCCTGCCAACTATCTTAATATCTGGATTGTAGGCAAAGTAGTAAGCAGTGATGGAAGAACTATTCTTGGATACGCTACTTTCCCTGAATCTGCAGGATTATGGAATGATGGTGTTGTTATTCCTGCTCCATATTTTGGAAAAACAGGAGCTGCCACCAACTTCAACCTGGGAAGAACAGCCACTCACGAAGTTGGACACTATCTAAACCTAAGACATATTTGGGGAGATGCAAAATGTGGTGACGATTTAGTAGCAGATACTCCTACACAGACTGCAGAAAATTATGGTACCCCTTCCTACCCTCTTTATAATCGTTGCAGTGGTAAAAATAGATCTGTAATGTTTATGAATTATATGGATTATGTAAATGATGCTGCCATGTTTATGTTCTCTGCAGGGCAAAAAACAAGAATGCAGTCTGTAGTTGCAGCTTCCGGAGCAAGATCAGGATTAAGAGTTTATTAAAATTAAAATCCATTTAATATATTTAAAATCTATCTCAACAATTGAGATAGATTTTTTTTTGCTTCTACCCTCCTCTTAAATTTCAAAAACAGAACAATAATTAAAGCACCAGAAGTTATATTTATCAACGTACTATCCAAATTAAGGATAATAAGAAATCTGCAACTTTTGTTATTTTTTACAATAATGTCACGAGCCTACTCATTGTTAAAAATTTTCTACAAATATTAAAAAAATATAAAAATATTTTCAACACAAAACACACTTAAAGGTGAAATATAAAACAAATACACAGAATTGATTAAAATTCAAAACAAATCAAATTATATTACTATATACGCAAGTAAAACAAACTTTAAATGATTATTTATTAAATATTTCACCAAATAATTTGCATATCAATTTTAAATAATATAATTTCACATCCTCAACCACAATTATATTATAACGATATGAAAAAATTCTTATTTGGAGCTCTCGCTCTGGGTTTAATGTCTGCCTGTAACAATGACAGCGTGACCAACCAAAATGATTCACCTATGAATTCAGAAGCTTCTCCTAATGCATTAACTGTTACACAAAGAAGCTGTCCATCAGAAGAAATAAGACAAGCAATGCTTCTGAAAAATCCTGCACTTCAACAAAAAGTAGCCGATATTGAACTCGGAACTGAAAAATTTACAGAAAATCTTAAAGTGGGAAAGGTACTCGCAGATGGAACTGTTGAAATCCCTGTTGTTTTTAACGTCATCTATAATACTTCTACTCAAAATGTTTCTGATGCAAGAATCGCAGAGCAAATTGCTGTACTGAATGCTGATTATGGTGCTACCAATTCCGACATTACTAAAATCCCTTCCGCATTTCAGCCTTCAGCCGCTGGTGATGTAAAAATCCGTTTCAAATTAGTAGCTACTAATCGTAAACAGAGTACAAAAACAGGTTGGAGATCTGATCTTGAAGAGATGAAAAAAGCGAGTACAGGAGGTATTGATGCTACTGATGTAAATAAAAACATGAATATCTGGGTAGTGAATTCAATACTTGACGAAAATAGCCAACCTGGAACTTTAGGCTACGCTTATTATCCAGAACACGCAGGACAATGGTATGATGGTCTTGTAATAGGTTATCAATATATAGGAAAAACAGGTGCTTCTGCTCCGTTCAACTTAGGAAGAACGGTAACGCATGAAGTAGGACACTATCTAAACCTTCCACACCTTTGGGGGTCTTCTAATGCAGGCTGTCAGACAGATTATTCTAATGACACTCCAACTTCTCCTGGCCCTAACTACGGAAATCCAACCTATCCGTTAAACAGAGTTTGTGGAGGCGTGAGTCGTTCTCAAATGTTTATGAACTATATGGATTATGTAGACGACAAATCAATGGTTATGTTCTCTGCTAATCAAAAAACAAGAATGCAAGCTGTAGTATCTGCAACTGGGCCAAGAGCTGGGTTAAGATAATCAACAAAATCAATTGAAATATTATAAAAACATTAAAATAGTCTATCTCAATTTTTGGGATAGATTTTTTTTATATTTTTACGAGATTTTAAAAATAAAGACACGGCGATGAAAAAATCGGTCCTAACGTTAGGGATTTTATTACATTTTTGCAGTTATAAAGCACAAGATACCATTCAGTCTCGCAATCTTCAGCAAGATCTTGCTTTAATCAGTACAAGCTCCCCCATAAAAGAGCCTACTCCTTTTTTTAAGAAAGAATGGGTAAAAAAATCTGTAGCTCCTGCCATCCTTTTTACGGCAGCTGCAGCTACATGGGGAGAGAAAGAGAATATCCGTGAGGTAAGAAACCGATACCTTCCCAACTTCAAAATGAAATATGATGATTATCTTCAATATGCTCCTGCTGTAGCTGTTTACGGCTTGAAATTGGGTGGTGTAAAGGGAAGAAACAATCTTGGAAGAGCAACTTTATCTTATGGTGCCAGTCTTGTAATTATGGGAATTCTGGTTAACTCTATTAAATATACTACAAAAGTTGAACGCCCGGATGGGTCTAAAAATAATTCTTTCCCGTCAGGACATGCTGCCATGGCCTTTACCAATGCCAGCTTTCTACACAAAGAATATGGAATGGTAAACCCAGCCTATAGTATTGCAGGATATGGTTCTGCAACCCTTACAGGACTTGGACGAAATTTAAATAACAGACACTGGGTACCAGATATCCTTGCCGGTGCCGGTATTGGGATCATAGCAACAGAACTTGGGTACTTTTTTATTGATAAAATTTATAAGAATAAAGGAGATAATTTAAGCATTTTATCAAGAATACAAGGAAATGACTATCCTTCTTTTCTGTCTCTTAAAATGGGTACAGCACTAGGTACCACCAACTTTCTGAAAGAATCGGAATTGGATGATAAAAAACAAATCGGCTTTGAAGGTGGATTGGAAGGGGCTTATTTCTTTTCAAAAAAATGGGGTGTTGGTGCAGATGTATCCTTCAGCAGTTTCCCCATTAAATCTCAAAGAATAACGCTTGATGACGGACAGGATTTTGGTGACCATGAAATTAAAACCCAATCTATGGGCTTCTTGTCCGCAGGAATTGGACCTTATTTTTCTCATGAGTTCTCAGATAAATGGCAACTTACTTTAAAACTAACCGGCGGGTATGCTGCCACTGCAAGTGGAAAGGTATTTGTAAAAGGAAATGAAATAGACGCTCCTAACCACGAGCTTCAGATCGCGAGATACAAACCAAAACCGGCTTTCCGTTGGAATACAGGAGCTTCTATGACTTATAAGTTCAATCCGGGGCTAGGTCTTACTTTCTATACAGATTACAACCAGATCAATTCTACAATCCGATATCACTTCAGCGATGAACTCAAGGAAAGTGCTGAGCTGGATCAGGAGCTGAACAACCTGATTGCTAAAGAAAAAATCAATTATATTACTTTAGGTCTAAGATTAACTGCCTATTTTTAAAATAAAAAAGCCTTCAGAGTCTGAAGGCTTTTACTTTTATAAAGTTTTACTGTTATTTTCCGGAGTATAATCCATAAAGAGATCTCCGTCCAGCTTTACAGATTTTACTTTTTTCTTAATCGGAATCACTAGATCAGTTAATTTTTGATCTTTTTCCCAAACAGATGGTGAAAAATGCAATTTCTCTGTAGTTCCATCTTCATATGAAAGTACCGCATCAAACGGAATTGCAAACCCACCTACATTTGCTACATTCACTGTAAGCAAATCATTCATTTGAGAAGCTCCGGCCACTTTTAAATCGATATAATTATTGGTATAAAACCAATTCTGGAAAAACCAGTTCAGATTTTTTCCGGAACCTGTATTCATAGAGTTGAAATAATCCCATGGCACCGGATGTTTCCCGTTCCAGTTATCCATATAATGATGTAATGCTTTTTTGAATAATTCATCACCCAGATAATCCTTTAATGCAAGATAAGACAAGGATGATTTTACATACGAATTGTTTCCGTACCCGGAACCACTTACCTGCGTACTCATTGTAATGATCGGCTGATCCTGTTCTGCTGACGGATCATTGATCCATTTTTTTACACGGAAGTTTTTATAAAAATCTTTCGCTTTCTCTTCCCCATTTTCATCAATTCCAATCAAATATTCTAAGGTAGTTGCCCATCCTTCATCCATGAAAGCATATCTCGTTTCATTAACTCCCATATAGAAAGGGAAATAAGTATGTGCAATTTCATGATCTGCAGTAAGTCTGGCATCCTGAAGGTCATCCGGAATACTGGTATCATTAATCATCATTGGATATTCCATATCTGCATATCCCTGAATAGCTGTCATTACATTATAAGGATATTCTACTCCCGGCCAGTTTTTGGAAAACCAATCCAGGTTATAACGCATCCAGTCTACATAATGTTCAAAATCTTTTGCTCCAGCTTTATATCCAGCCTGAACACTGGCTCTTTTTGTTTTCAGCTGTACACTGGCAGCATCCCATACATAATGATTGCTCAATGCAAAACAGAAATCAGTGATATGGTTGGCTTTAAACTTCCACACATTCCATTTATTTTGCTGGGTAACTTTTCCAGACCTCATTTCCTGTTCTGTAGCAATATGCATCAGCTTATCACTTTTCAATGAAGCTTTATATCTTTTTAAATACTCAGGCTGAAGAACTGCCTCCGGATTCAGGAAATCTCCGGTTGCCCACACCACATAATTTTTCGGTGCTGTAATGGCAAAACTATAGTCATTAAAATCATTATAAAACTCCTGTCTGTCGGAATGTGGAAGCATATCCCATCCGTTATAATCATCATACACAGAAATTCTGGGGAAAGAATAAGCTACATAGAATGTTTCCGGATCAATCTGCCCTTCTCTTCCACTCTGTACGGAAAGCGGATATTCCCACTCTACCTTAACTTCAGATTTTGACTTTGATTTTAAGGGTGATTTTAATTTTACTTTTTCAACAGTTCCCCAATCATCACTATTGATGTCATATTTTTCACCATTTACAATGAATGATTTGATCTTAAGCCCTGCGGATAAAAAATCTTTAGAAACCGATCCAGATCTTGGAGACTGTGGCTTATGTAGATTATTAACAAATCTTATCGCTAATTCATTGAGATTATCAGGACTGTTATTGCTATAAACAATTGTTTCTTTTCCGGAAACAGTCTTTGTATTGGCATCTACTTTTACATCTACATTGTAAATTCCTTTATTCTGCCAGTAGCTTTTGCCCGGTGCACCAGAAATATCACGGGTTCCTTTTTCATAAGCTCTTTTAATATTTCTCGGCATATACAATTCCTGAGCAGAAAGTTGCAATAATGAAACAACCACCAGCATTCCGGAAAAAATTCTCTTCATAATAATCTCTTTTTTAGATAAGTATCAAAAATAACGAAAATGTAACATCAGTCGAGAATTTCTTTTATAATAATGTTTTATAGTAATAAGTTTTTAATTTAAAATATTCTGGAAAGTCAGGAGATTGAAGCTGGAGGATGGAAGTTATGAAAACCATAAACAACAACTGTCTTCTCTTTTTAAAAGTAACTTTTCAAGCGTTCAATTTTAGTTTCCTTAAACAAAACCCAAGTTAAAGCCTGTCCTGTTCAGATGTTTTTTTGATTGTTTTGGCATTCTTTACAGATTGATTTCCAAAATTGTATTTTAATGATAAGTTGAATCCTTGAGTATCTGTATAATCCAGGAAATAATTATCCTGATTAGCATATTTGGTAACAATTTTCTGACGTGTTGTTTTGAAAATATCATTTACAACGAATGCTGCCTCCAATTTTTTATTGAAGAACTTTCTATTCATCACAAAATAAGCAGACCAATTGCTGGAAATTCTAAAAGGGCCTTGTATTCCGGCAGAAAAATACCGATGGCCCATTTCCATTTTCCAGTCACTGTTTTTATCCAAAGTAAAACTGGTAGAAATATTAGACATCCAATTCCAGACTTTATTCTGATGCAAAATACCATCTACACCATTGAAATAATTCTCGTTATGCTCCAGATTTTCGGACAGAACAATATTCCACCAAGGCTTTATCTGGAAGCTTTTATACAAACTTAGCCCAAATGCCTGCCCTTTTTCAATATTTGTAAAATGATAAACCACGTTATTGGTTTCTGGTACCTGATACGAAATTTCCATAGAAGGATATAATTCTTTACGGTAGTAGAGATCCAAATTCCAATCTTTCCAGGAGTAGGTAAGATTAAGATTATGAATAATTGTAGCTTTTAATTGAGGATCTCCCTGAAAGTAGGAAAACAGATTGTAATAAGATTTTGCAGGATTCAACCATGAGTAAGAAGGCCTACTAATTCTTTTCCCATAAGAAAACCCAAACTCATGTTTATTTTCTGTGGTATATTGAACATAAAAGGTGGGGAAAAAGTTCCAGTAATTATTTTTATTCAAGTTATAGGGCTCAGAAACAATTCCTTCAAGGTCTGTCATTTCTGCACGAAGCCCTCCCTTAAAGTTCCATTTTCCAATATTGTAGGATAGCGATGAATACAGAGCAAAATTGTATTCTTTATAGTCAAAATCACTGCTTTTTTCAGGCCTGAATTCCATAGACCCATTTTCATTATCAGAGAAATCAAGCTTGCTGTTTGTTTTTACAAAGCTATATTTTGCCCCGGATTCTACTTCCAGCTTTTCGCCTTTCCATTGATAATCCAATTGGGTGGAATACAACTGAACATCCGCCTTATTCTGAGTTAGAAAATTATCTTTCCTTGCAGGCTGACCTGCGAAATCCAGATCGGTAGTTACATTCTGGTATTTGCTGGAATTATTACTGGTAAAATAATTAATCCAGGATAAATTGCTTTTTTTATTCAGTTTCCGATCTATCTGAAAACTTACGGAATTATTGATGGAGCTTGATTCATGATCGTTTAGTGTTCTGTAATGAGACTCTACAACATTCTGGCTGTTATAAATTAATGTAGGTACATCGTAGACTCCATGAGACTTTGGAGAAAAATACCCTGAATAGTTGAGGCTTAAGCTGGTTAAACTGTCCAGCTCATATTCCACATTAAAATTCAGGGTATTCTGGTTAGTGTTTTTATCCTTCCTGTTCATCGTGCTTATCCATGTGGTTTCACTTTCGGGATAACGAACATAATCATATCCTTCACGGAAATAAGTTCCCATCCCTTTATAATAGCTTGCCATAATGGATAGCTTATCCTTCTTGTAATATTGCGACAGTCCGAAAACTGCTTTTGCATACTGAGTCTGAACATATTTTGAAGAGAGAATCCCACGATAGCCTTCAATCTTATTCTTTTTCATGACTATATTCAGCACTGCACTTCCCGAAGCTTCATATTTTGCAGGTGGATTGGTAATTACTTCTATTGATTTCACTTCATCTCCCTGCGTGTTTTCCAGAAGGTTTTTAAGTTCATCGCCAGTAAGCATTACTTTTTTATCATTAATAGTGACCAAAATTCCTGTACTTCCTTTCACCGTTAATACATTATTATTTACCGTTACACTGGGTGTATTCTTTAAGATTTCCCAGGCATTGAGTGATGAAATATTACTGTTTTCCACATTAAATTCCAGACGGTCCACCTTTCTTTTCACCAATGGTTTCCGCTGAGTCATCACAACACCTTCTATTTCCTGAGTTTCCTTTCTGAGAATAATTTGTAATGCTTCAGGTTTTTGAAGATCCACGTTCTTTTCAAATAAAGAATATCCATTGTTCTTCACTACCAACTTTACATTTTGTTCTTTAATTCCTTCCAGAATGAAACCTCCAACCCCATCGGTTTTTAACTCTTTGATTAATTCATTTTTGGAATTATACAGAACTATATGTACTGCTGAAAGTTTTTCATTTTCGGTATTCATTACCGTTCCTGCAATTTTTTGTTTTTGAGCCATCATCATTATGGGAAGACACAGAAAAAGAAGAGTTTTGTTCATGATTACATTTTTTAAAATAAGGTAAGACAGTACCAAACCTTGTTTTACAGGACAAAATTCCATATTGAGTGGGAGAATTTCGGTTAACGAAAGGTTAATGATGGGTTAACACCTTTTTTGCTTTAAAATGAAACAGCCTGAATTATAAAATTCAGGCTGTTAAAATCAATAGGAGCTATTTTTTTATGGATAAGGAATTGCTTTATCCAGTTCTATCGGATTATAATATTTTTTTATACTCATCTGTGTTTGCTTGGTAAGACCCGCAAATTCTTCTTTACTTTTAATTTGCTTGCCTTCAATTCTCACATTCCAATCCGGTTGAAACTCTGTTCTCATTCTTGCATAAGGATCGTTATAAAATTCAAGGTTGAGTTTTACCCATTTCTTAAAATCAATAGTAATAGGATCTAAAGAATAATGTCTTTCGAGAAAAGCTTTTGTATCATATGTTTTGGGCAAGTTAATATTTCTGGAGAAAGAATAGATATAATCTTTCTTATCATCTTCTACATACAGAACCAACCCAGGTAATCCTCTAAATTTATAAGGTCCTTCGGGAATATTAATATCCGGAGTAAACCATGCAGTCCAGTTTCGACCACCGAATCTCGCTGTTGCTTTCTGCAGATTATAAGTATTAATCTTTTTAGTATCGCCCTCTATTTTCCACTGAATATTATCTTCAGTTTCAAAAACATAATAATAGGGCATCATTCTGATCTGAAAATAGTTTTTATTTTTATTGGAGTTCTTTTTCCGAATAATGGTCTGCTCAGATAAACTGGTATGCTGTGATGACATTCCTCCATGAAGAATATTAAGAGAATCGTTTATCAGAAATTCAGATTCATAGAATTTCACTTCTTCTGCATTAATGTCCAGTACCATTTCTTCTTTATCATACGTTACATCATTGGGGTCCGGCCTGTACTGAAGCTCGTAGATGAACCGATGAGTCTGTGCGTTTATTATAATCCCCATCAGCACTACTAAGAGGGAAATCTTCTTTTTCATGAAATAGTTTATTAGTTCTTTAAAAATAAGAAAAACCGTACAAATTATATGGTTAATGAAAGGTTAATGATAAAAATTCAATTTCGGTGCAATACTGAAAGTTTTATCTTTGTTTCAATGAAATCTAATAACAAAAAACTAATATATATTTTCACTACGCTCTTCATCTTTTTGTTGGGAATTCAGGTCTATTTTATGTATAAAACCTACCAGGTTAAAGAAAGAGAAATATACAGATCCGTAGATAAGGATATCTCAGTGTATACAGATCAGGTGGTGAATAATCATTCAGCTAAAGATTCAAAAGATGATTCTCTGCAAAAGAATATTATCAAATACTATAACAAAAAGCTCAGTAAACAAGATTTTTTAAAATACTTGGTGGATGAAAAAAAATATTCTGGTAAAAATTTAACGGCTTACATCAACGAGCGCCGAAAAAAAGACGGATATATAATCTGTGTAAGAATTCAATATATTAAGCTTCTTCACCTTCCAGACAGTATCAAACTAATACAGCAACCGGTTATTTTTTATGAAACAAAAGACAAGGTAAGAAAACCATCCATTACCAGCATTGGAACATGGAGAACATCTTCTACTCAAGAATCAACAGGAAAAAACACGATTAAAGGAATGGATTCATTTCATGTTGATACCCAAACAGACCTTGAAATTGAAAATATAAAAAGTCTTGTTTTCAGAGAGATTATTCTATTAATTATCTGCTGTATTATCCTGCTTGCAAGTGTTCTTCTACTGTATATCTTCACAATCAAGAACCTCATCAAACAACAAAAACAGGTAGAAGTTCTCCACACTGTTGTGGATAACATTTCCCATGAGTTTAAAACCCCTATAGCCACTTTAAAAATAGCATCCAAAACTTTAAAAAAAGGCTGGAATCCGGATACACTTCCATTGATTGACCGACAAATCGTAAGATTAGAAAGCCTTATGCTACAGCTTCATAAAGATGAAAATCCAGAAGAAATGACTGCTATACAACCTGAAAACTGGGATTTCTTTATTCAGGATCTTGCGTTCACCTATCCGCAGATAGATTTTAAATTTGAAAACACCATTTCCGGACGGCTTCCTTTTGATAAAAACCTTATGGAAACAGTGGTGAAAAACCTCTGTGAAAACAGTATAAAATATGGAGCTTCCATAGTGACAGTTAGTATCAGCAATACTGCTCAGAATCTGAAAATTGAAGTTTCCGATAACGGTCAGGGTATGGCAAGTAAAGAACTGAAGAACATTTTTGAAAAGTTCTATAGAATCCAGGCCAATAATATCCATAACAGTAAAGGGCTTGGGCTTGGGCTGTATTTTGTAAAAGAAATTATTACATCCTATCACGGTAAAGTGGATGTTTCCAGCCAGCCCGGTAATGGAAGTACTTTTAAAATAACCATTCCTTATGAAAACTAAAATTCTACTGGCAGAAGACGACTCCGATTTCGGAACAATCCTTAAACAATATCTTGAACTGGAAGATTTTGACATCAGCTGGTACCAGAATCCTGAGGATATTGTACCCCTTCTTTCTACCGATTTTCCTTTTCAGATGGGCATTCTGGATGTCATGATGCCTAATATTGACGGTTTTTCTCTTGCAAAAATGATACTAAAAGAGCACATCAACTTTCCTCTTTTATTTTTAACTGCCAAGAACCAGAAAATTGACCGGTTAACCGGATTAAAAATAGGTGCAGATGATTATATTGCGAAACCATGCGATCCTGAAGAGCTGGTGCTAAGAATCAGAAACATTTTGAAAAGGACCTTACCTCCGATGGTAGAACCAATGGTAAAAATCGGAGCATACGCCCTGGATACGCAAAAACTTCTCCTATCCCATCCTAACGGTAATATACGGATGACTGTTCGTGAGCAGGAATTGCTTTTATACCTCCTAAAGCACAACCATTCCACCATCACAAGAAATAATATCCTGGATAATCTGTGGGAAACCAATGATTATTTTACAGGAAGAAGCCTTGATGTATTTATCAGCAGACTGCGTAAGTATTTCAGTAATGATCCGGAAGTAAAAATCCAATCCCTTAGAGGAATTGGATTTGAAATTGATTTTCCAACCAACTAATTATTAAAAAGAAAGTTTCACGATAACCGGGAAATGATCCGATGGATAAAGGAGATTTTCTCTTCTGTCATTAATATGGCGGTGAGATCTTATCTTAAAGTCTTTTGTAAAAATATAATCGATTCTTTCTTTAGCTGCTTCATTAACATTGAAAGCCGTAAAAGTTCCTACCGGCCCATAATGCTTCGTTTCTGAATGATAAAAAGTATCCTTCATGTTTTGCGAAAGAATTTTAACCGGTTCCGTATCATCTGTAAGATTAAAATCTCCACTTACTGTTACAGGAAGGTTCTTCGGATTAAGCTCTTTAATCTTTTTCAAAATCAGTTCAGAAGACTTTACTCTGGCAACATTTCCGATATGATCGAAATGAAGATTCATGGCAAGGAATTCCTTTCTTGATTTTTTATCTTTGAAAACAGCATAGGTACAAATTCTATTCAATGCTGCATCCCAACCTTTTGAAGGTTTTTCAGGAGTTTCGGATAACCAGAACGTCCCTGATTTTATCACTTCCAGTTTTTGGGTATCATAAAAAATAGCAGAGAATTCACCTTTTTCTTTACCATCATCTCTTCCCACTCCGATATAATCATAGTTCTTCAATCCATTTTTAATATCCTTCATCTGCTCCGGAAGCGCTTCCTGAACTCCGAAATAATCAGGATGATAGTAGGTTAATAAATCAGTAACATCCTGTTTTCTTTCCGGCCATGCATTTTCCTTGTCCGAAGCAACATTCAGCCTGATATTAAAACTCATTACAGTAAGGTCCTGCGAAAATCCCCATGCAAAAAGCATAAGGAACATCATTGAAAATCTGAAATTCATAATTATTTTATCAATTTGAGACAAAAATATGACTTCTCCATCATAGAGAAGTCATATTTGTATCACAATAATGTTAATTTATTTACTTTAAAAGTAAGCAGATTACAATACCAGAGTATTATTATTCAAATTACTATCAGGAACTTGGGAATCCGGATCTAACTTAACTTCTGTTATTTCTTTATTAGAATCTACTTTGAAAGTCCATTCGGTATTTCGCTTCCAGACTTCGATAGGTATTTTAACATTTTTGGCCGTCCCATCTTTAAATTTCAACTGAACAGTGGTAGGCATGGGTAACTGTCCAATATTTTCAACAGTGATCTGAATACCTTTTTTAAAATCTCCATCAATATATTTAGCACTCTTCACTGCCTGATCAATTTTCCATTTATTGAAAAACCATCCTCTCCAGAACCATGTTAATTCTTCTCCAGAAACATTCTCCATAGTATGAAAGAAATCCCACGGAGTAGGATGTTTGAACGCCCAGCGATCTATATAAATCCTGAAAGCTTTATCAAATTTCTCAGGACCTAAAATGGATTCTCTTAAAATAGATAATCCTGCTCCCGGTTTGTAATAAGCCAAAGCAGCAATACTTCTTTCTCTCATATTATCCGGTCCCACCATAACAGGCTCCAGATTATCGTTCATGAAATAGCTCCCAGCTTGTCCCAGATTCTTTTTTCTGTAATATTCTCCTTTATTAAACGCTTCTGTTGAAAGTTCGTTGATAAATGTATTAAATCCTTCATCCATCCAGGCAAATAGTCTTTCATTAGAACCTACAATCATAGGAAACCAGTTGTGCCCAAACTCATGATCTGTAACACCCCAAAGTTCTTCTCCTTTAGAATCCATATGACAGAAAACAATTCCCGGATACTCCATTCCGCCTTCATTCCCTGCTACGTTAGTTGCTGCAGGATAAGTGTAGCCATACCATTTATTGGAATAATGTTCTATGGCTGCTTTAGTATATTCCGTAGATCTTCCCCATGCTTTTTCACCTGCACTTTCTACAGGATAAGCAGAAATAGCTAATGATTTTTTACCATTTGGAAGATTGATTCTCGCTGCATCCAAAATAAAACCAGCAGATGATGCCCAAGCAAAATCACGGGCTTGTGTAATTTTAAACTTCCAGGTTTTCGTTCCGGAAGATTTATTTTTACCGATTTCAGATTCCGGATGTATCATGACCGTTTTATCACTGTTTCTGGCCTGATTCCATCTGTTTGTTTCTTCTTTAGTGTATACTTCATTTTCATTCAAAAGCTCACCTGATGCTACCACATAATGGTTAGCCGGCACCGTAATGTTGGCAGTAATATCTCCATATTCAAGATAAAATTCTGACGCTCCTACATACGGAAGCGTATTCCATCCCATTACATCGTCATATACACACATTCTTGGATACCATTGTGCTATGGTAAATATTTTACCATTTTTCGTATCCTGTATTCCCATTCTGTCTGATCCATATTCCGGTGAGATAAAAGAATATTCAATAGTAATTTTCGCGACTCCTCCTCTTGCTTTAAGTTCTCCAGAAAGATCAATCTGCATTCTTGTATCTGTAATGGTATATTTCACCTCTTTACCATCAATTTTCACGGATTTGATGCTGTATCCGCCTTCAAAACTCTCTCCATGAGCTCCGTTTCTGCTTCCCGACAAAGGAACAACGGCATTTCCACGGGAATCTTTTGCAAATAGATTCTGGTCAAGTTGCAGCCAAAGGAAGCTAAGCTTATCAGGGCTATTATTGGTGTATTTTATTTCAGCAGTACCTGTAATTTCTTTTTTACTCTCATTCAAACTGACATTCAAATGATAATCTGCTGAGTTCTGCCAATAGGCATGTCCCGGTTGTCCGCTTGCAGAGCGGGTTTCCGTACCTGTCTGAGGATAGAAGAATGGCTTAAATGCTTCTACATAATCATACTTTGGAGTTTCCTGTGCTGATACAGTTCCTGAAAAAAAGAAAACCGTAATCGCTGAAACAAGGGTTGGAAGTTTTAAATTCATTTGAAAAATTATTACTAATGTAATGCATAAGTAAAAAAAATACCCGGAAATGTTACAAATCCGGGCATTTTTTTGAAATTAATTAAGTTAGTTTGATTTTTTTGATTTAATCATTGCTTCCAACGCATCCCACATTTCACTTGGAATAGCTTCCAGCATATTGAACTCTCCAGCTCCCTGAAGCCATTCTCCACCATCAATAGTTACAACTTCACCATTCATATAAGCAGAATAGTCAGAAACAAGATAAGCAGCAAGGTTTGCCAGTTCCTGATGTTCTCCTACTCTTCTTAACGGAACTTTTTTCTTCATATCGAATTTTTCCTGCAGATCTCCCGGAAGAAGTCTGTCCCAAGCACCTTTTGTTGGGAAAGGTCCCGGAGCAATGGCATTGAAACGGATTCCATATTTCGCCCATTCTACAGCCAGTGATCTGGTCATTGCCAATACCCCTGCTTTTGCGCAAGCAGATGGAACAACGTAAGCAGAACCTGTCCACGCATATGTCGTTACAATATTCAGAACAGTTCCTGGAGTTTTAGAATCTATCCAATGTTTTCCTACAGAAAGTGTACAGTTTTTGGTTCCTTTTAAAACAATATCTAAAATAGAATCAAATGCAGAATGAGTCAGTTTTTCTGTTGGCGAGATAAAGTTTCCTGCTGCGTTATTCAGAAGAATATCAATTTTTCCGAATTCTTTTAGTGTTGCTTCTTTCATTGCTTCCACCTCATCCCAATTTCTTACATCACAAGCTACACAAAGAACCTTACCACCTGTTTCTGCTTCCAGCTCCTTTGCAGTAGTCTGTAATTTTTCCAGATTTCTGGAAGTAATCACCACATTGGCTCCCAGTTCAAGAAAATATTTGGTCATTGCTTTTCCAAGGCCGCTTCCGCCACCGGTTACAATTGCTACTTTATCTTTCAGTGCACCTTCGCGCAACATTGGCTGTGTATATAGACTCATAAATTATTTTTTCTTAAAAATAATAAATATTAAAATGCAAAGTTTTAAAATACGCTGAGAAATGATGTTATAAATAATTATTCTTTTCAGTATTTCGAAAAACTAAGCAAGTCACCTTCTTCATATAGCAAAAAAAAACAACCCTACAATTAATGTGCGGGTTGTTTTCAATACACTTTTAAATAATAACTAGGAAACCACTACTCCTTTAAATGAAAGTGTTTTAGGAGTTTTGCTGTCACTTGTTGTAACGTTAACGGTTTTCATAAACATTCCCGGACTTGCTGCATTAAAACTTGCTTCTACAAATCCTTTTTTTCCTGGAAGGATTGGTGTTTTTGTATAGTCTGCTGTTGTACAGCCACACGATGGTGCTACATTTTCTATTACAATTGGCTTTGAAGAGGTATTGGTAAATTCAAATCTGATTAATTTAGGCTTCCCTTGAGGGATATTTCCCACGTCAATAGACTCGGATTTCCATTTAATAACGTCTGCTATTGTTTTCATAACAGAAGTATTTTCAACAGGAAATATACCTGCATAAAAAGGAGAACATGCTAAAACAGCTAAAAGAGCAGTAATTTTTAAATTTTTCATAAGTACAATGTTTTGTTAATTGTTAAAAAGGAACTTGGTAATGATCTTTTTGATAGAGCAAATGTAAAGGCGATTAGCGATCCGGCTTGTTAAGCGCTCTCAAACATTTGTTAATAAGTTGTTAATGACAAAAAATAAATAGATAATTTTGGATAATATTGCTTCTGAAAATGGAGATCAAGAAACTTAATATTATCATCACGCTTGGGTTTGTCGCTATCATCGGAATTTTGGTAGCTCAACTTCTATGGACCCGGCAGGCATATAATCTTGAAGATAAAAAGTTTAATCAGACCGTCAATATCGCTTTGCTGGAAGTAGCAGAGAAATTATCCGGTGGAAAAACATCTTTTACTGAAAGTCCGGTACAGAATATCTCCAATGATTATTATGTGGTAAATATCAACAATGATTTTCACCCTACAGTACTCGAACATTATTTAAAAACTGAATTCACCCGTTTTCAAATCAATACCAATTATGTGTATGCACTCTATAATTGTCATAGCGACAGGATGATCTATGGGAAATATATTTCCACCCATCAAAAAAGCACTAACAATAAGGTGATAAAGTTTCCGAAACATAAAAATCTGGTTTATTATTTTTCTATACGTTTTCCGGATAAAGCCACTTATCTGGTGAATTCATTACGCTTTTGGTATTTACTTACCTTTGCCCTTATTATCATTCTTCTGGTGTATGTATATTCCATATATACGATCATTCAACAGAAAAAATTCTCAGAACTTCAAAGAGATTTTATCAATAATATGACCCATGAGTTCAAAACTCCTTTATCATCCATACTTTTGGCCTCTGAAGCACTTACCAAGCAGGAACTCATCAAAGAAAACCCTAAGCTTAAGACTTACACCTCCATTATCACAGATCAAAGCTATAAACTGAACAATCATATCGAAAAGATATTGAATATTGCTAAGAACGATGCTTCCGGATTATCATTGAAACTTCAAAGAATCGTTTTATTACCATTCATCACAGAAATTGCAGATACAATCATGCAAAAGAATGAAAATCTTACGATCCGGATAGAGATTGAAAATACAACATCCATCACTGCGGATGAGTTTCACTTCACCAATATTGTGTACAACATTCTGGACAATTCCATCAAGTATTGTGATACAACCCCAACCATTCTCATTTCATCCTCTAAAGATTCAAAAGGGTTATATTTAAAATTTAAAGATAACGGAATTGGTATTCCATCTAAAAATATGCCTCATATTTTTGATAAATTTTATAGAATAAATACTCAGAAAAGTGATGAGGTAAACGGTTTTGGACTAGGATTATTCTATGTAAAAAAGATCGTTCAACAGCATAACTGGAAAATTTCAGTTGAAAACAATACTGATAAAGGAATTACTATTACTTTATTTTTACCCTTTTAAATTCATAATATGCAAGCCATGGAAAAGTCTAAAATTTTGTATGCAGAGGATGATGAAACAATAGCGTTCCTTATTCAGGACAGTCTGGAGTGTTATTATGACATCTCTTGTTATCCTGACGGAAGATCTGCGTTGGAAGCATTCGACACACAAGGTTTTGACATTTGTCTTTTAGATATCATGATGCCCGGAATCAACGGATTTGAACTGGCTCAATACATCCGTGATAAGAATACCGAAATCCCTATTATTTTCATTTCCGCCAAAGCCTTAAAAGAAGATCGGATTAAAGGGTTGAAAATAGGCGCAGATGATTATCTGGTAAAGCCTTTCAGTATTGAAGAACTGATTCTGAAAATTGAAGTTTTTCTAAAACGGACAAAGAAAACAAGCATCCATCCTCCAAAATATAAAGTTGGGAAGTATGATTTTGATCCTAAAAATTATACTTTACAAAACGCTCTCGATACCATTACTCTTACTCAAAGAGAGTCTGAGCTTCTGCACTATTTCATCCGTCACAAAAATACCGTTGTGAAAAGGCAGGATATTTTGAAGGCCATCTGGGGAGATGATGATTATTTTATGGGAAGAAGTCTGGATGTATTTATTTCAAGATTGAGAAAGGTATTGGTGAATGAGGAAAATATACTTATCGAAAATCTACACGGAATAGGTTTTCGATTTTCTGAAAAATAAAATACTCTATAAATTTAAACGAAAGTGCTCTATTCTTTGGTTTTTAATTAATTTTAACTGTTAATAATCTATTCGCTTATGAGAAATCCGGGGACTTCTATTTTTGCAGCATTGCTGTTTTTCAGTGTATATAATAAAGCTCAAAAATTTGAAAAACTGTATCAATATGTAAATCCACTCATCGGTACTGAAAAAATGGGTCATACCTATCCCGGTGCTACCGTTCCTTTTGGAGCCATACAATTAAGCCCTGAAACCGATAGTATTTCTTATGAACTTAATGGAAAATACAATGGTGAAGTTTACAAATATTGCGCAGGTTATCGCTATGAAGACAAAACGATTACAGGTTTCAGTTCTACTCATTTCAGTGGAACAGGACACTCTGATCTTGGAGATTTTCTGATAATGCCTACTGTAGGGAAACTTCAGCTTAATCCCGGAACAGCATCCAACCCTGAAAACGGATACAGAAGCAGGTTTTCACATCAGAATGAAAAGGCAGAAGCCGGATATTATCAGGTAAAACTTGACGATCATAATATTCTGGCGGAATTAACGGCTACTCCTAGAGTTGGGGTTCATCGATATACTTTTCCTAAATCTGACCAGTCTCATATCATTTTAGATCTGATGGCTGGAATTTACAATTATGATGGGAAAAATGTCTGGACCTACGCTCGTGTGGAAAATGGCAGTACAATCACAGGTTACCGACAAACCAATGGCTGGGCAAGAACCAGAACCGTTTATTTTGCGATGAAGTTTTCAAAACCATTCAAATCCTACGGCCAGAAAAGTTATGATGAAAAACAAGCATACAAAGGGTTTTGGAGAAAATTTGATCAGACTAAAAATTTCCCTGAAATCGCAGGTAAGAATCTGAAGATGTATTTTGATTTTGATACCAATGAGAATGAAGCCATTGAAATTAAACTTGCCATTTCTCCGGTAAGCCAAGCCAACGCATTGGAAAATCTCGAAAAAGAAACTGGAAATTTATCTTTTGACCAAGTAAAAACAAAAGCACAGGAGGATTGGAATAAGGAATTGAATAAAATTGTCATTAAAGGCTCGGATCCTCAAAAGACCAATTTTTATACTGCAATGTATCATACCTTCATCAATCCCACCACCTATATGGATGTAAACGGAGAATATAAAGGATTAGATCAGAATACGCACAAGGCAGAAAATTTCACCAACTATACAACATTTTCTCTTTGGGATACTTATAGGGCTCTTCACCCATTCTTTAATATTATCCAGCCTAAACGGAATAATGATATGGTAAGATCAATGATGGCACATTATAATCAATTTTCTATGAAAATGTTACCCATCTGGTCTCATTACGCTAATGATAACTGGTGCATGAGTGGTTATCACAGTGTAAGTGTGGTAGCAGATGCCATTATCAAAGGAAATTATAACGATGATCCGAAAGAAGCCCTTAAAGCTTGTGTAGAAACGGCCAACAAAAGAGACTATGAAGGCATCGGACTATATATTGATTTAGGCTATATTCCCGCTGAGAAAAATGGCACTTCAGTTTCTAATACTCTGGAATATGCCTATGATGACTGGGCTATTGCGCAATTAGCAAAACACCTGGGAGAAATAGAAATCTATAATCAATTCATCAAACGCTCTGAAAACTGGAAGAATAATTTTGATAAAACTATTGGATTTATGCGCCCACGCCTGACTGATGGAAGCTTCAAAAAAGATTTTGATGTATTAAGTACTCATGGACAGGGATTCATTGAAGGAAACTCATGGAACTATAGTTTTTTTGTTCCGCAAAACCCTGATGAACTGATCACGATGATGGGTGGAAAAAAGAAATTTGCTTCAAAACTGGATGAGCTGTTCTCTATGCACTTATCAGATTCGTTTTTCGCAGACACTGAAGATATTACCAGAGAAGGAATTATTGGCGGCTATGTTCACGGAAACGAACCGGCACACCATGTCGCTTATCTTTATAATTGGGCAGGCCAACCCTGGAAAACTCAATCACAGATTCGTCATATTCTTGAAATGCAATACAAGGCAACCCCTGATGGATTAGGAGGAAATGATGATACGGGACAAATGAGTGCGTGGTATATTTTAAGTTCATTAGGCTTTTATCCTGTAGCTCCTGGTTCAGAAAATTATTCTATCGGAAGCCCAGCCATTGATAATGCGATTTTAAATCTAGAAAATGGAAAAACTTTTGAAATTGAAGCTATCAATCAAAGTCCGCAAAATGTATATGTTCAAAAGATTCTTTTAAACGGAAAAGAAATTAAGAATTTCACCTTGAAACATTCTGAGATTATGAATGGTGGAAAACTTACTTTTTATATGGGAAATAAAGCTAAAAAATAGACTTTTTCAGAATTTTAAATAATCTCTCGCAAATTACACATATGGAGCAGATAATTACGGTTTTAAATCTGTGTGATTTGCGAGAAATAAAAATATTACAGGAGGATTAGTTTTGGCTAAAGCCAATGGAATATCTGAAATAAAAAAAGCGGGCTAAAGCCCGCTTCTATTGAATTTTTATAATAGTCTTACTCTTTCACTTCAAAAAGCAGTCTCTCCCCAAATTTCTCCTCAGCAATTTTTCCATTGTCATAAACAAGGTGCCCATTTACAAAGGTATGGGTAACTTTAGAATGGAAGTTCATTCCTTCCAATGGGCTCCAGCCACATTTGTATAGTAAATTATCTTTGGATACTGTCCAGTCTGCATTTAAATCTACTAAAACCAGGTCTGCTTTATACCCTTCTTTTACAAATCCCCTCTTCTCCACTCTGAAAAGAATAGCTGGATTGTGAGACATTTTCTCAACAATTTTCTCAAGTGAGATTTTACCGTTTTTATAATTTTCCAACATCACTACTAATGAATGCTGAACCAAAGGTGCTCCCGATGGACATTTTGTATACACATTATCCTTTTCTTCTGCAGTATGAGGTGCGTGATCTGTTGCTATCACGTCAATTCTGTCATCCAATAATGCTTCCCAAAGCGCATCTTTATCTTTTTGTGTTTTTACAGCCGGATTCCATTTGATTAATCCTCCTTTAGTATCATAATCTTCATTGGTAAAAGTAAGATGATGAACACATACCTCAGCGGTAATCTTTTTATCTTTTAATGGAATATCATTTCTGAATAATTCCATTTCCTTAGCGGTTGAAAGGTGGAAAACGTGAAGTCTTGCTCCTGTTTTCTGCGCCAGTTCAATGGCTTTTGAAGAAGATTTATAGCAAGCCTCCTCGCTTCTGATTAAGTGGTGAAACTTCACCGGAATATCTTCTCCATATTCATCCATATACTTTTGAGTATTGGCTCTGATCGTAGCTTCATCTTCACAATGAACAGCAATCAGCATTTTTGTATTGCTAAAAATATTTTCCAGTGTTTCCGGATTATCTACCAACATATTTCCTGTAGATGATCCAAGGAACAATTTAATTCCCGGAACATTTCTAGGATTTGTTTTCAAAACTTCCTCAAGGTTATCATTCGTTCCTCCCATCATAAAGCCATAGTTAGCATATGCTTTTTGGGAAGCTATTTCATATTTATCAGCCAGTAGCTCCTGAGTAACAGCATTAGGTACGGTATTAGGTTGATCGATAAAGCTGGTCACTCCACCAGCAATGGCTGATCTTGATTCGGTTTCAATATCTCCTTTATGGGTAAGGCCCGGCTCACGGAAATGCACTTGGTCATCAATCACACCCGGAAGAAGATATTTTCCGGAACCATCAATGATCTGATCTGCATCTTCGGAAATACCGGAAGCTACTTTAGAAATTAGGTCATTTTCTATTAAAATATCGCTTTCAAAGATTTTACCTTCGTTGACGATATTTACATTTTTGATTAGGGTCTTCATTTTACTTTTTTAGAAATTAGATTAGAAATCAGAGGGTAAAAAAGGGTCAATTATCAATTAAGGCTGATGAATAAATACAATTATTAATGGATAACATCTTGCTTTTAAATTCTCTAAAAAGCAAAATTAAGGTTTATGAATGAATTTTAATACCACTGGTAATAAATCAATTTCTAAATATTTACATTTGCATAAAATTTTTTGAATTGTATAAGAAATTATTAGGGCAAACTGCGGTATATGGGCTAAGTTCTGTATTAGTCCGAATTTTCCCATTTATTATTGCTCCAATCGTCACCTCATTTTTTGGACCTGCGGCTTCATCTCCCTTTGTAGACTGGTATTCTATAGCTGGTGTAATTACAGTATTGCTTACTCACGGCATGGAAACCTCTTTCTTCCGTTTTGCACAGGAAGAAAACATTGACAAGAAGACATTAATTTCAACATGTTCGGTAAGTATTATCAGCATTGGTCTTATTTATCTCATTTTAGGTTATGTTTTCCGATATCAACTGGCACAAGCTTTTGAGACACCAGATCAGGTAAACTTTCTGGTCATCTTTTTATTCATTCTTTCACTGGATGCTTTTGCTACCATTCCATCAGCAATTCTGAGGCTTCAGGGAAAACCTTTTAAATATATGCTTTCAAAAGTAGCAGGTTCATCCATCTACTTTTTATTGGTCTTATTTTTCATAAAATGGCTTCCAAAACATCCTGAAGGTATATTCGGTTTTAAATACAATCCTGATTTTGGTATCGGATATGTTTTTGTGGCAAACCTCATACAAAGTATCATCACCCTCTTAATTGTTGGAAAAGAATTCTTCAGTTTCAGTTTTTCCAAATTTGATTTCAACTTATGGAAAAAAATCATGAATTATTCCTGGCCGGTTATGATTGCCGGACTGGCAGGGATTGTAAACCAAACTTTAGACAGACAGTTTTTAAAATATTTGCTTCCGGAAGAAGAAGCCCGTCACCAGATTGGTGTATATGGTGCTGTGTATAAAATCGCAACCTTTATTACCGTTTTCAGGCAGGCCTATCAACTGGGGATTGAACCTTATTTCTTCTCTAGTTTCAAAAATAAAGATTCCCATAAAACCTATGCTGTATTGATGGATATTTTCGTCATCTGCAGCTGTATTATTTATATGGGTCTTATGGTAAACCTTCAATGGATTTCAGAAAAATACCTTGGGAACCCTCTTTACTATGAAGGGATTAAAATCATTCCTTTTGTAATGCTTGGCGCTTTATTCTTAGGAATCTATCTTAATCTTTCCATATGGTATAAGCTTTCGGATCAGACAAGAGTTGGATTATACATATCAATTATCGGAGCGTGTATTACTATTTTAATTAACTTCCTGTTCATCCCTCAATATGGATACTGGGCAAGTGCTATGGCTGCTTTAATAACTTTCACCTCTATGATGGTTATTTCCTACATCTGGGGCCAGAAACAATATCCTATTCATTATAATACAGGAAAAATAGTAATGTATCTGGCATTCACCATTACTTTTTCCTTACTTTCTTTTTATGAGTTCAGAACCAACTACCTGATAGGAAATTTATTTCTAATCTTGTTCTTGTGCCTTGTAGCCTTTAAAGAAAAAGCCATAATATCCAAAATTCTTAAGAAAGCTTAGAAATTGGTCTTAGTTTTGATGGCTATTAAGCTTTAAAAAACTAAACAAACTGCTAAATGTGATTAGTATTACTATTTAAAAATGCTTTAATTATTATATTTGGCCCAAAATACATTACATTTAAACAAAAAACATCGTTATATCATCTATGAAAATTATTGTTCCAATGGCTGGACGTGGTTCCAGATTACGTCCACATACATTAACAGTTCCAAAACCACTTATTCCTATCGCGGGGAAACCTATCGTACAGAGATTAGTGGAAGATATTGCTAAAGTTGCAGGAGAAAATATTGAAGAAGTAGCTTTTATCATCGGAGACTTCGGTCCTGAGATTGAAAAATCTTTAATTCAGATTGCCGAAAAACTGGGAGCAAAAGGAAGCATATATTATCAGAACGACCCTCTTGGAACTGCTCATGCCATCAAATGTGCTGAACAATCAATGACAGGAGATGTGGTGATTGCTTTTGCTGATACTCTTTTCCGTGCAGATTTCCAACTGGATAAAAATTCGGATGGAGTAATCTGGGTAAAAAGTGTAGAAGATCCATCCGCATTCGGAGTGGTAAAACTGGATAACTATGGTTTCATTACAGACTTCGTTGAAAAGCCTAAGACCTTTGTTTCCGATCTTGCCATTATTGGTATTTACTACTTCAACAGTGCTGAAAAACTGATGGAAGAGATCAACTATATCATGGATAATGATATTAAAAATGGTGGAGAATATCAATTGACTACAGCTCTGGAAAACTTAAGATCAAAAGGAGCTAAATTCACACTGGGTAAAGTAAACGACTGGATGGACTGCGGTAACAAAAATGCTACAGTAGAAACCAATAGTAAAATCCTTGCTTACGAAACAGTTGAAATGGCTAACTATCCTGCGTCAGCAGTGATTGAAAATTCATTAATCATTCCACCATGCTTTATTGGAGAAAATGTAAAAATCTCCAACTCTAAAGTAGGACCTGGAGTTTCATTAGGAAACAACACGACGATTGTAAATTCTAATATCGAAAACTCTCTGATCCAGGAAAATACAAGAATCAACCACGGAAATCTTTCCAATTCTATGATTGGTAATTCTGCTCAGTATTTTGGAGTAGCAAGAGAAATTTCTCTGGGAGATTATTCAGTATTAGATTTTCTTTCAAAATAAATAAGATTAGAAATTCTTTAACTTAAATAAGATAAAACCAAACCACACAAAATGTTTTGTGTGGTTTGGCTTTAATATTGCTCCGTTTTTTTAACCGAAAAAGATAAATACATGAAAAATTGGATCCCACTTCTTTTATTGCTTCTTGCTTTATCCTCCTGCAAAACCCGTAACGCTGTAAAAAGTGATACAGAGAATACTCAGGACAGTATCAAAACAGCTGAAGATAATAGAAATCCAAAAGACGTAAATCAACCGGTGAGGGATAAACTTACCTTTTATGAACATGTATTGATCGCACCAAAATTCGAACAAATAAAGATCGACAGTAAAGTTCGTGTAGAAACAGGAAGTTTCATCCCTACATTAGATGCTACGGTTTATATTGAAAATGATAAAAAGGTTTGGATGAACCTTAGAGCTCTGTTCCTGAATGTAGCCAGAGGAATTGCAACTCCAGATGGAATAAAAGGACAGGATAAAACCAGCAAAACTTATATTGATTCTGATTTTGATTATCTTAATAATCTGCTGAATGTTAACTTTATTGATTACAAAGCACTGGAGAAAATCCTGTTGGGAAGAACGTTTGTAAAGATTAACGATTCTCAGTTTATACTCACTCAAAATGCACAAGGTTATAAAATGGTTTCTAATGTAAACCAAAAAATTGTAACCGATGAAAAAAACAGAGAGTACAAAATTGAGCTGCAATACGACACCAATTATGATTTACTGAGCGTTAATCTAAAAGATGTTTTATCTCCGGATGAGTTAGAAATATCTTACAGTGACTGGAATGAATACAATGGAATTCGTCTTCCGCAAAATGTTAAAATAATTATAAAAGGTTCAAAATCTAGTCAAATTTTAATGGAAAATACGAAATTTGACTTTTCGAGGATGGAAACACCTTATTCTGTACCATCCAGTTATAAGAAAATTGAGATTAAATGATTAAAAAATTTAGCTTTTTAATAGGTGTTCTTATGTTTGGACTGCACCAGGGACAGCAGAAGAAAGAACAGCTGCAGAAGCAGAATGCCGAACTTAAAAAACAAATTGCACAAATAAATACAGATTTAGCTAAAACAAGAAGCGAATCTAAACTTTCCATAGCCTACCTTACCAACGTTAATCAAAAGTTAGTATTAAGAGAAAAGGTCTACAATAACACTCAAAAAGAAAAGAGATTTATTGAAGATGACATCTATCTGAAGCAGCTTGAGATCAATCGTCAGAATAAGGAATTGGCAGTTCTGAGAAAGAATTATGCTGAAGTCTTGGTAAATGCTTATAAAAATAAAGGGGTACAGAATAAAGTAACCTTCATTCTTTCGTCTAAAAATCTGGGTGAAGGTATTCGAAGAGTACAGTATTTAAAACAGTATTCAGATTATCAGGATAAAAAAGCAGCTGAAATTACTGACGCTGCCAATCAGATCAAAAAAACCATTACACAAAGACAAAATTCTGTAAAAGAGAAACAAAACCTTCTGGTAAACCAACAGAAGGATTTAGCGACAATTAATGCGGAAAGAGCTCAAAAAGAGCAACTGGTAGCTGATTTTAAAAAGAACGAAGTAAAACTTACCGGTGAACTGAAGCAAAAACAAGTTCAGTCTAAAGCTCTTGAAGGACAGATCAGAGCAATTATTGCAGAAGAAATCAGAATCGCAAAAGCGGAAGAAGAAGCCAGAAGAAAAGCAGAAGCAGAAAAAATACGTTTAGCAAAGCTTGCTGCAGAAAGAGAAAAAGCAAGAATTGAAGCTGAAGCTAAAGCAAGAGCTGAAGCTTTGGAAAGAGAAAGAAGAATTGCTGAAGCTGAAGCTAAAAAAGCGGCAGAATTAGCAGCAAGAAGAGCTGAAGAAGAAAGAAAACGTAATGAAGAAGCAGCAAGAGCTGAAGCCAGCGCGAAAGATGAAGCAAGAAAAATAGCTGCTAAAAAAGCATCTGATGAAGCAGCAGCCAAATCTAAAGAAGCAGCAGATAAACTTGCAGCAGCAAGAGCCGCAGAATTAGCCCTAGCCAAGAGAAAAGAAGAAGACAAAAAAGCGGCAGAATCTAAGGCTATGACAAGCTATGGGGTTACTACCTCCACAGGAAGCAGTTTTGCTGAAAACAGAGGAAGATTAGGATATCCTACAGACAAAGCAGGACGTATCACTCACCGTTTCGGAAGGCAGCCCCACCCTGTGTTCAAAAATATTACTGAAGAAAATAACGGTATCAAACTTTCTGTACCAGCAGGTACCCGTGCAAAATCTGTATATCCGGGATCTGTATCTTCAGTACTTGCTAACAATGATGGTACAAAAACCGTAATCATTAAACACGGAAGCTACTTTACCATTTATTCCAACTTAGGAAATGTAAGTGTTTCCAAAGGACAACAGGTTTCTGCAGGAACTCCCGTAGGAACTGTAGCTCAGGATTTTGATGGTGCGTACACCCTTGATTTCCAAGTATGGAACGGAAGTACGCCAGTTGATCCACTAGGTTGGATTTCATATTAAAAAAAGTGTAACTTTGCAAAAATTTTAAGAGATGAATACACTAACAATACTTGCCTTATCTTGGCAACATATCCTTATCGTAGCTATACTTTTAGTATTGCTTTTTGGAGGAAAGAAAATTCCGGAACTAATGAGAGGAGTTGGTTCAGGGATCAAAGAATTTAAAGATGCGGTAAAAGAAGAAGACAAACCAGGTTCTGAAAAAAAATCGTCTTCTACAGATAATAATTCTCCAAGCAACTAAAATTCCTTAGAATTAATGAAATTTACTGAGACTGCATGGAAGGTCTTCAATCAATCTATTGAAGACTATCACGTGTCTGATGACGTTAACACTCTAATTAATAACCCGTTCGAAAAAGATAGTTTGGAACGGATTTTGTATGCAAAGAACTGGATTGATACCGTTCAATGGCATCTGGAAGATATTATTAGAGATGAAAATATTGATCCGGCAGAAGCTCTTCAACTGAAGAGAACAATAGATACCTCCAATCAGAAAAGAACTGATCTGGTAGAATATATTGACAGCTGGTTCCTTAATAAGTTTGAAAATATAACTCCTAAACCTGAAGCAAAGATAAATACAGAAACTCCCGCTTGGGCAGTAGACAGATTATCAATTCTTGCCTTAAAGGTTTATCACATGTCATTAGAAGCTAATAGAGAATCCGCCTCTGAAGAACACAGAAATAATTGCCAGGCTAAACTGGATGTTCTGCTTATTCAGAAGGAAGATCTAACAACTTCTATAAATCAGTTGCTTGCTGATATTGAAAACGGTAACGTTAAGATGAAAGTATACAAACAAATGAAAATGTATAACGATGAAAGTCTTAACCCAATCCTTTATCAAAAAGGGCAACAAAAATGAAAAGACTAGTTTTTTTTGGAGTATTACTAATATTAACATCTTCCTGCGCAACGGAAAAGCTTAACCTTTCTCCGCTGTCAAATAACTTTTATAGCGATACAAAAGGCTCTGATTCTGATAGAGGCTCTAAGAAGAGTTTTAATATCAATATCAAGGAAAACATAAACGCTTCTGAAATTTCAAATATCATCTCTACTTTCCCTAAGTTTAAAAACAATGGGCTTAATGATGAAATCACAAGTTTGAAATACAGTCTTCAGAATTATTTATATGCTATTGATGCTAATAATTCTGCAGGTAAAAGCAGAGCGCTAAAAAGCTTCGAAAAATCATACAAAAAAATTCAAAAGCAAAGACAAAGCCTTGAAAAAGATGATGATGAAGTTCTTAACAGATATTTGGTGCGTTTAAAAACCAATATTTCTGTAATTGAAGATGCTTTACCAGGAAGTTAAAAACTAATTGAACTATCAATGATTAAAATTCAGGCGGAAGCCAACGTTCCTACAGAGCACGGCAATTTCCGAATGATCGCTTTCTCCGAGAATGAAAACGACTGGATGCCTCACATGGCAATCATCGCAGACAATACAGATTTTTCAAAACCTGTTAATGTCCGTTTCCATTCAGAATGTATTACAGGAGAAGTCTTCCATTCAAAAAAATGTGAATGCGGCCAGCAATTGGATGCAGCCATGAAATATATCCACGAAAACGGTGGTATTATTATTTACCTTCGTCAGGAAGGCCGTAATATTGGTATCATCAATAAATTAAAGGCATATTCATTACAAGAGAAGGGACTTGACACAGTACAAGCTAATCTTGAACTGGGACTTCCTGCAGATGACAGAAACTTTGGGGTAGCCATTGAAATTCTTAACCTGTTGGATGTAAAAGATGTCAACCTTTTAACCAATAATCCTGAGAAAGTAAAATATGTGGTAGACAGCAATGTTCATCTCAACTCAAGGATTCCTTTACAAATTCCTGCCAACGAAATTAGTAAAGGCTATTTACAGACAAAAAAAGATTTCTTTGGACATCTACTCGATGACAATGATAACTAGATAAAATAAAAGCTTCAGGACGTATTCTGAAGCTTTTTTATTAGATCACTAGATCTGATATATTTCAATATAAAATCTGACTGAAACCCTGTGTCCTATTTTATGATTAAATGAACCCATTTAATTCCTTCCTATTGAATTTTTCAGTGTGTTACTTGTTAATGATTATTATGTATCCACTACCTCATCAAAAGTACTTTAATAGTCTTTAAAAGGTCATTAGAGATATTATTGCCTATTACTTTCCAATCTGATAATTTTGAACTTTCCCATCATTCAACTCTTATAAAAAATCAAAAGCCCCGGAAGATTAACTCCCGAAGCTTTTTTAATTATAAAAAACTGAAAAGATATTTCTTAATTAAAGAGTCTTGATTTTAGACTCATCAATTTTATACTGCTTAATTACACTATTGTAATCACTATAATCAACTGTTGGAGCAGCAGATTTAGCGCTCTTAGCCATATCAGCAGGTATAATTACAACTCTGAATCTCTTATTAGTATAGAATCCTGAATTTGCAGGTAAACTTAAATCCAATGTTGAGTTTACACTAAAAAGAACATCAACTTTACTAAAGTCATATGAGTAGTCAACAGGTGATCCATCATCCGCATAACGTGTATAAGGAAGAAGTCTCCAAACAGGAGTATCATTGGTCCCGTCCACCTGAATGTAAATAAGTACCATATCTGCACTTACCAATTGTTTTTGGAATGTTTGCTGAGATTGATATAAATTATTTTTTACTTTTTTAAATAAAGGATAAGCATCAAAAGCAACTCCTACTGTGTCATTATCCTGACCAGGATTCACCACAACCGGATCATTATTGCTGTTATCACAACTATATGTAAGAAATCCGACACCGGCTAATAATATAAGTGGAAGAATTTTTCTCATTTCTATAAATGTTTAGTTATTATTTATATTGCGTATTCAAATCATATACCAAAAATTTCAAAATCTTTGTTTTTGTCAATTTTTTTAATTGTATTTTTGTTCTTATTCAAAAAGTCATGAAGAAATTATTATATACTTCACTCTTTATTGCAGCATTGATTAGTCCTAGGATGAATGCCCAGTATCAGCCAAAAAACACTTCGAAAGAAGACATGAAAAAGGCTCAGCAATGGGTTGAAAAAACGTATAAAAATCTTTCACAGGATGAAAAACTGGGACAGCTTTTTATTGTTGCTCTTTATACCAATAAAGGAGAAGACTATATCAATCAGGTAAGAAACATTGTTGCTAATGATAAAATCGGAGGTTTAATCCTGATGCAGGATGATGCCGCAAGAGAAATCAACCTGGTGAATGAATTCCAGCAAAAATCCAAAATTCCTTTAATGATTGGAATGGATGCTGAATGGGGGTTATTCCAGAGAATTGCAACGGCACATAAATTTCCATGGGCCATGACTTTGGGAGCTATTCAGGACAAAAATTTAGTGTATCAGATGTCTGCTAAAATTGCTGAAGATTGTCACAGAATGGGAATCAACTGGGATTTTGCTCCGGTGGTGGATGTAAATACCAATCCGAACAATCCTATCATCGGTAACAGAAGTTTCGGCTCTGAGGTAGACAATGTTATCAGTTCTGCCCTATCCTATTCTAATGGACTTCAGGATAATAATATCTTAGCAGCCATTAAACATTTCCCTGGCCACGGAGATACCAGTACAGATTCACATCTTGATCTTCCGGTGGTTTCCCACAGTATTGAAAGACTTAACTCAACAGAACTGGCTCCCTTTAAAGCTTTAATGGATAAAGGCATTGGTGGGGTTATGGTGGCTCACTTATACGTTCCAAGCTTAGAATCCGGAAAAGGAATTCCTGCTTCTGTTTCTAAAAATATCATCACAGGGCTATTGAAGGACAAACTTGGCTATAAAGGATTAATTATCACAGACGCCTTAAATATGGGTGCTGTTGCTAACAAATACAAGCCGGGAGAACTGGATGCTATGGCATTTAAAGCCGGAAATGATATCATGCTTTTCTCTCAGGGAGTTTCAGAAGGGAAAAAACTGATTCAGAAAGCAATTGATACCAATGAAATTTCTCAATCCAGAGTAGAAGAAAGTGTAAAGAAAATTCTTTTAACAAAATACTTCTTAGGACTTACTCAATACTCTCCTAAGAATCCTGAGAACATCAATGCTGATCTTAATAATGATTCTCATAAAACGTTGGTTCAGAACCTTTATTCCAATGCTATCACGTTATTAAAGGATGAAAAAAAACTGCTTCCATTATCCGGAAAGCAAGTTTATTATATTCCTTTGGAAGAAGCTCCTTACCAGACATTTGCCAGTAGAATGGGATCAAATATGATGATTAAAAAGGCAAGTGAGATTAATACAATCCCAGCAGGATCTACAGTAATTGTTGGTTTCCACAAGGATAATTCAACAGCTTATAAACCGTATAAAATCTCTGCAGAATCTAAAAAGGTTCTTGCTTATCTTACTAAAAATCAGAATGTCATTCTTAATGTATTCGGAAGTGCTTATGCTTTAAAAGATATTGATCTATCCAAAGTTTCAACAGTTCTGGTATCTTACGAAAACAATGACGATTCTATGAATGCAACTGCGGATGCTTTAAACGGAAAAACAAAAATCTGGGGTAGGCTTCCTGTATTGGTTAACGATCAGCTGAAGCCAGGAATGGGAATAGACCTAAATCCTGCTTCCCCAATGAATACAAAATAAAAACAACATCAAAACAACAATAATCTAATGAAAATAGGCATACTTTGCTATCCAACTTACGGTGGAAGCGGAATTGTAGCAACAGAACTGGGAATGTCTCTTGCCAATAAAGGATATGAAGTACACTTCATCAGCTCTGCTCTTCCTGCAAGATTAGACATTACCAATCCGAATATTTTCTTTCACAGAGTAAATGTTCAGACCTATCCGCTTTTCCAGTATCAGCCTTATGATATTGCGTTAAGTTCTATGATCTACAGGGTTGTTAATCTATATAAACTTGATCTGCTGCATGCTCATTATGCCATTCCTTATGCATATGCGGCTTTTACAGCTAAGCAAATGCTCCAGGAAGACAATAATGATATTCCTTTGGTAACAACTCTTCACGGAACAGATATTACCCTTGTAGGGCAGCATCCAAGTTATAAACATGCGGTAGAGTTTTCCATTAACCAATCAGATGCCATTACTTCGGTTTCTGAAAGTCTGAAAAAGGATACGCTGCAGTTTTTCAACATCAAAAAGGAAATTCAGGTGATTACCAATTTTATTGATAATTCTGAATTTGATGACTGTACGGAATGTCAAAGAACTCAGTTTGCAAATCCTGATGAAAAAATATTGATCCATGTATCGAATCTTCGTCCTGTAAAACGTGTGGATGAAGTATTACAGATCTTTAAAAATGTTGAGAAGAAAGTTAAATCCAAACTTATCATCATTGGTGAAGGTCCTGATATGGAAAAGGTGAACCAGTTCCTTGAAGAAAATCCGGATCTTATCTCAAAAATCCGCCTTCTGGGGAAAGTAAATGATCTTTATAAAATTTTGCAGCTTTCTGATGTGTTTTTACTTCCTTCAGAGCAGGAAAGTTTTGGTCTGGCAGCTTTGGAAGCAATGGCAGCCTATACTCCGGTTATCAGTTCGAATGCAGGAGGAATTCCTGAGGTAAATATTCAGGGAGAAACGGGATATTTAGCAGAAATCGGAAATGTAGAAGCCATGAGCAACTATACAATCAAACTGTTGAGCAATGAAGAACTTTTAACTAAAATGAAAGAAAATGCGAAAGAACAGGCAATAAAGTTCGACTTGAAAAACATTCTTCCTATCTATGAGAAAATGTATAGAACGACTATAGAAAATTTTAAAAAGGAGTTGACGAAAGTATAATATTTCTATTATATTTATCGTCATACTATGACGGAAAAATTACTTCAATATCTTTGGAACTATAAGGTTTTCAAATATTTTGACTTCAAGGATATTGAAGGAAATTCCGTTGAAATTATACAATTCGGGAAATGGAACAAAGATGCCGGCCCGGATTTTCTTGATTCTAAAATCAAAATCAACGGTGTCATTCTTGCCGGAAATATAGAACTGCATATCCGCTCTTCAGACTGGATTTTCCATAATCATTCTCAGGATCCTAATTACCAGAACATTATTCTTCATGTTGTTTTTCAGCATGACATCGAAATTAGTATGCTTACTCAGCAAAAGGTTCCTACCCTCGAGTTGAAACATTATATTGATGAAAATATAGTCTGGAAATATGAAAGATTAATCAATGGAAATCAGTTTATCGCCTGTGAGAATATTTTCGATAAAGACAAAATTCCCGTGAATTTTCATGAAGGAAATATTCTGAAAAAACTGGAAGAAAAGTCTATTGAGTTGGAGCAAAATTTAATCCTATATAAAAATAATTTTGAAGCGGTTTTATTTCACAGCCTTGCCTATTCTTTCGGATTAAAAGTGAATGCTCATATTTTCAAACAGATTTCAGAAAGTGTAGATTATAGTATTATCAATAAAATCCGCCAAAATCCGTTGCAGCTTGAAGCTCTGTTGTTTGGAATTTCAGGATGGCTCACAACACCTGTAGACGGCCAAATGAAAATATGGAAACGGGAGTTTGATTTTCTTAAAGCAAAGTTTAAGATTTCGGATCTTATATTTCATCCTAAGTTTTTAAGATTACGGCCACCCAATTTCCCTACCATCCGGTTGTCTCAGCTGGCCAATCTTTATCAACATCAAAATTTATTTTCAAAAGTCATGGATGCAGAAAGTATTGAAGAACTCTATGATCTTTTTAAATCAGTAAAAGCTTCTGAATACTGGGATTGCCATTTTAATTTCGGAACTATTTCAAAAGTACAACCTAAAGCGCTAAGTAAAGATTTTATTGATATCATCATTCTGAATACTATTCTTCCTTTACAATATACTTACCATAAATATCACAGTGAAGAAATTGTGGATAAGATCATAGGATTCTATCAGAATATTACGGCTGAAAAAAACTCAGTCATCCAGAACTGGAAAAATCTTGGGGTACCCATCACCAATGCTCTGGAAAGTCAGAGTCTCATTTATCACTATAAAAATTCATGTGCCGAAAAAAATTGCTTAACTTGCAGTATTGGATTTAAACTTTTAAAAGAATCTTGAAATGCTGAGTAATATCCGTCATAAAATGGAAAGAGAATGGTTTGGTGTACTGACAAGAACAGGTGCCAAGCTGGGAATTCCCGTATCCAAATTAAGGATCTTCTTCATCTACTCTACCTTTGCTACAGCCGGCTTTTTCTTTCTGATTTATCTGGGTTTGGCATTCACTTTGTGGATTAAAGATATTTTTATCACAAGAAGACCAAGCGTCTTTGATTTATAATTATGGAATTTTTATCGATTATTTCTGCTGAAGATCATAGAGTTCAGGGAATCTATACTTCTTATACCAGCACTTTTCCTGTAGACGAACAAAGAGACAAAGAACAGTTTCTGGATTTATTTTCAAATCCGAAAGTAAGTTTTATGTCTATCATGCATGAATCTGACGCAATAGGCTACATCATCTTATGGGAGCTGAGTTCTTTTGTTTTTGTAGAACATTTTGAAGTCTTTGAGGCTTTCAGAAGCAAAAAACTGGGATCTCATATCATGCAGCATTTATTAGAAAATTATCCAAGAATCATCCTAGAAATTGAACCTGAAGATCAGAATGATGATGCTAAGAGACGTTATTCTTTCTACCAGAGAAATAACTTCGAACTGATTGATACTACTTATGTACAACCAAGTTATGGAGAGGGAAAACAGTCTCTGAACTTATGGCTATTGGCCAATTATTCTCCTGAAAATGTGGAGGAACTTAAAACTGAAATTTGCGATATTGTTTATCCTTAATATAAAACGCCGGAATATTTCCGGCGTTATTTTTTTATTAAAAGTAAAAGATTGACCACAGATGCGTTGTATCCTTTTTGCTTATAATATTAATCTAGTTTACTTCGTATTCCAATTTTATGGTGATACTCGCTTCTTTTTCTTTGGAAGAAGTATTGAATGTTCCACCGTAAGAATAATCTTCGTTTGAGTTGGGTGCTGTAATCTGAATGACTCCCATTGTTGCTTTTTTAAGATTTCCTAAGCTGCTTCCGGAATTTTCTGCAATTTTTTCAGCACGTTCTTTAGCATCTTTTGTTGCACTGGCTATCATTTCCTGTTTTACAGTAGCCAATTTGGTGTAAAAATAGGAAGGTGAAGAAGAGGTAAACTCAATACCACGGTTGATAATTTCAGTGATATTTCTCGAAAGATTTTCAATTTTCCCTACTTCCTTACTTTCAATAGATACATTTTGAGTCAGGTTATAACCGGAAAATTCTCCCTGTACATAATTTCCATTGGAGTCATTATAACTCCTGAACTGCTTCTGAATATCAACAGAAGAAAAAACAATCTCATTCTGTTTTATTCCTTTTGAAATCAGATAATCATTGATAACTTTCCTATCCATGGCTAATTCATCATAAGCTGACTTCAAATCAGAATTATTCTTAGAAAAACTGCCTGACCATGTAATCAAGTCAGAAGTAAACTGTTTGGATCCTAAACCTGTTACAGCGATTGTATTTTCAGATTTATTTCTATTTTTAATTGCATTTCCTAAAAAGCTGAGGCCAAGAATAAACCCCAAAGCTCCTATAGCTACTGCAATAACGTTTTTATTCATAAAATTCATGAATTTGGTTTGATTATGAGATTATTGCAGCAATTTCCATTCCAATATTTTAAGATTTATTTAACACTAGAAAGAAACAACTAACACTAACTGAACTTGATCTATTTATGGCTATTATTGAGCCTTTCAATAAAAACCGGGATCACTTCTTCCATCCTCAAAAGAACTCCCGAAAGATTTCTGGCTTTTACATAGGTACGAACCTGAGGTTTCGCTGAAAATGAAAATTCAATAAACTCTGAAATTTTATCGGCAGGAATTCCAGCCTTAACAAAATAATCATCATCTACCCTGCTTCTCACCCAGGCAATATGTTCTTGGAGATCATCATATCTGTATTCTCTTTTCTGTTTTCTTGCTTTTCCGCTTATCAAATCATATACTCCCTGTACATTAAGATTTCCAAGCAATATAGGTAAAAGAACGCTTTTCACTTCTGCCGGTTTCTCCCGCATTTTTCCTACAGGTTCAGGAAGACCAACAGCCTGTTTTACCTGTTCTCCTTTATCTACTTTCGCAACAATCCTGGAATCCTGCTCCAGATCACCGGAAAGCTTTTTTACAATTTTCACTTCTCCGATATCTTTGGGAATCTGAAAAAGAGTGATTAACAATTGTGGATTACCTCCATCTGTTAAAACCCGTCTGGAAACTCTCCTGAAATCTTCTTTTACAAACCTCAGTTCATCATTGGGATTAGCTTCAATAGAAAATATTCCTTGTGAATTGGAGTATACTTTTTTATCTGTGGATATATTAACAATGGTGACGGCACTCAAGTTTTCTCCTTCATCGTCAATAATCCGCCCGGTTACCATCTGTTGAGAAAACAAAAGATTACTGCACAACATCACAAGGAAAATAAATCCTTTTTTCCAATGGTCATTTACTCTATTTTTGAAATTGTAATCCAATTATTCTTTTATTTATAAAAATACCAATATTTTATTTGGCATCAAGCTTATTTAATTTGCGGTATTCAACAAAAGCTGTTTTCAGTTCAAACTCTAATACATTCTTATTGAAATCCTTTCTGAATTTTTTAGAAAGATTTCTTGTTTCTTCTGCATATAGTAGAAATGCATCAATCTGTTCATCCTCCATACCATACTTTTTTAGGAAATCTAAATTTACGTCATTTTTAAGCTGTAGCATAAAGTCTTGAAATTCTATATAGTTAGCCTTTGTAATTTTGGGCTTATTTGCATTAGTAAACAAGCTTATTGCTTTACCAATAATCCCTAAAGCATCAACTTGTCCTGCATTAAAATCATGACCCGTAAAGGTTTTGGAAATGGTTTTATTGGGTAATGGTTCAGTTAAAGGACTCTTCATATATTTGGACATCTCCGATTTTAAAGACCTTAGCTTTTGAGACTCATTAAGACGCTTACTGTCTTTTTCAAGATTTCCGGTAGGTTTAAAGGCTATTTTTACTTCCGGAATCTGGATCTCTGCTTTTTGGAGGATCATCAGTATAGGAGTATTGAAGTCTTCTTTTGAAATCTTTTTACTGGCACGGTAATAGCCTTCTTTTATGGCTCTTATTTCATCGTTTTCATCAGCATCTATCACAAATTTTCCTGAAGCATCACTCAATACAGAAGTGTTTTTTGAAACATTAATGATTAATACCGGATTGATATTCACGTTACTATTGTCTGTAACGAGTCCTGCTACCTTTTGCTGTGAGAATACCATAGTAGACACACAGAGCAAACTCATGGATAGGTTTTTCTTATACGTTTTCATTTTGGTTATCTTTGAGTTTTTGCAGCACGGTAAGAGGATATTCTTGTCAGAACAAAACGTTGAAATCTGTTCAGGTCTTCGTCACTACAGAATCCATATTTTAAAATCTTCTTTCTTTCAAAACCACCTGCAAAAACATAGGAGATGAAATGATCTATCAATGGCTTTTCAATTTTAAGATCGGTAAAATAATCGTCTCCCAGACTTGCTCTGATGTATTTCATAAGATCAATATCATCCCATTTATCTTTTATAGCTCCAACTACAAATCCTTCTCCTATTGGCTGTACAAATTCACCTGGTTTTGCTGCTAGAATTCTCGGATCTGACTTCTGTACCATATACTTTCCTAGATCGGCCAACAGTTTTTCTACCTTTTTAGGTTTGTTGTAGATCTTTGAATCTATTTTCAGATTTCCAGTGAGTCCCTGCTTAACTTCTACTTCAGGAATCTGAATGGTTGACCGAACAAGGCCGATATTCATAGGTGACTGTACATTTTCCTGAGATACCTTTTTCACAACTCTATCATATCCAGCTTTTATAAATCGTAATTCATCTCCTACTTTTCCTGAAATCATAAAATGACCATCTCCGTTTGAAAGTACCATTTCATCAGTCCGGATATTAACTACACTAACTTCCGGCATTTCAGCACCACTCTCAGAAACCACTGTTCCGAAGATATAACTTTGGGCATTGGAATGAATGAAGAAAATCAGAGATAGAAAAAGAAGTAGTTTGAATTTCACAGGTTATTTTTTATAGAGCAAAGCTAAAATTATTTTTAAATTGTTGCATAAGTTTAACCACCGTTAACGCCTTTTAATATTTCTTTCTATCTTTTGCTTCCGAAACTGTTAAATAGGCAGATTGAATTGTTAAATTTTCTTTTAAATTTTAGCTAACTTGCAGTCTCAATTCTCTTTTTACAATGCAAAATTCTTATACAGTTATCAATGCTTCTGCCGGATCCGGGAAAACATATGCCCTGGTTCAGCGACTTCTGATGATCTGTCTCCGTTATCCTAATCAACAGCAATCGATCAGGAATATTCTCGCTTTAACCTTTACGAACAAGGCCGCCAACGAGATGAAGGAAAGGATTTTGTCCTGGCTTGGAAATTTCTCAGCCAGTAATTATGCAGAGAATACTGACCTTAAAAATATTCAAAAGGCTTTTGAGGAACAGGGATTAAAAATCACTATTGACGAGCTGCATCATCGGTCTAAAAGACTATTGGATTATATTCTTCATAACTATTCTACTTTAAATATCGGAACGATTGACCGTTTTAATTCAAGATTGGTGAGAAGTTTTTCTTACGAATTGGGACTGGCAAAAAATTTCAATCTGGAAATTGAAGCTGAACCGTTTCTGATTGAGGCTGTGGATAAAATGCTGGACCAGATTGGTGAAAATGATACAATCTCTAATTCTTTCATGGATTATGTGGATTACAGCCTTGAAAACAATGAAAGGATCAATCTTAATAAAAACCTTTATGATTCGGCAAAGGAATTTGTAAAAGATATTCATTACGAGCACCTGAAAAACAATGATAGTTTTGATGATGCCAATTATGAAAATATCAAGAACACGCTTCGTAAAGAGATTGTTCTGAATAAAAAACAGGCTGCTGAACTTGCTGCTGCTTCTATTGAATTATTCAAATCCAGAAATATTGAGATTGAAGATTTTGCTCAGGGAAAAAACGGGATCGGAGGTTTCTTTACCAAAGTTATTGATTTTTACCAACAGAAAAGAGCCGGTTTTCCTTTTCCTACTACACAGGAAGAATCTGTCATCAACAATTACAGGAAAGGAGCTTCTTCAAAATCTAAACATAAGGAAGCAGAAATTTTAGAAATTCTGGATCAGCTTATTGAAAACAGAATGAAACTTATTCTTCTGTATATTGAAACTCAGAAGAAAGAAAAAGTTTTATCTGCCTTGCTTCCTTTAAAAGTTAATAAGGATATTCAGGATGAGCTGAAGAAGATTGAGGAAGAGAATGACCTTGTTCTTCTTTCAAAATTTAATATTCTTATCAATGAAAATCTTAAAAACGAGCCATCAGCTTTTATTTATGAAAAAGTAGGGGCACAGTTTCAGCATTATTTCTTTGATGAGTTTCAGGATACATCAGAATTGCAGTGGCAGAATTTTGTTCCGTTAAGAGATCATAGTGTTTCCACTGAATATACTTCTTTTACTCTGGTAGGAGATCCTAAACAGAGTATCTACAGATTCCGTGGTGGGGAAAGTAAACTGATGCTGGATATCATCAACAAAAAGGAATTTTCTCCTAAGGAAGCGGATCTTCTGGTTCTTAAAGATAACTGGAGAAGTGCCAGAAATATTGTACAATTCAATAATGAGCTGTATCAGTATCATTCTCTGGAGCTGGAAGAGGAACATAAAAATATTTTTGGGGCGGATGCTGAGCAGACTCCTAAATCTAAGATTGACGGACGTGTAAAAGTAAACCTGATCGAAAATCTTACGAATGACGAGTTTTATGATGATACATCAGAGAGCATGCGAAAAGATATTCAGGAATGTCTGGATAATGGATTTAAGTTCTCAGATATTACAATTCTATGCCGTGGAAATTTTGATATTTTCAGCTATTCTCAAAAACTGGGAAATTTGAAAGTCAATTATCATGGCGAGGAAACCAATATCAAAACCATTTCTGATAAAGGTCTTACGCTGGAGCTTTCCAACACCTTAAAAGCAGTTATTGAGTTTTTAAGATGGGAAATTAATCCGAAGAATAAGCCTTGCCTTATCATGATGATGTATTATCTGAATACCTTAGGGAAAATTCACATGGCAGATTTTACGTTGGAAATGAAGGAAATTCTGGATATTGAAGGCCATGAAGAGATTCTTCAGTTTATACAGCAGAAATATTCGTTACAACTGAAGCAGGATCACTTTCCGAGATTCAACCTTTATAATTTTATTGAGTATTATATCAATGAGTTTTCAGTAGAGAACAAAGAAACCGACTTCCTGCTGAACTTTTTGGAAATGCTTTTCAATTTCACCCAAAATGCTGGTGCAAGTACCAAAGAATTTTTAAAATATTGGGATGAAGAAGCTTCTTCCTATACCATTCAGGCTTCGGAAAATATAGATGCCATTCAGATTATGACCATTCACAAGTCTAAGGGATTGGAGTTTCCTATTGTTTTTATTCCTATGATGAACAAAAACAGAGACAGTGAGTTTACCAACTGGTTTGAGACGAATGAAAGTGATGCTTTAAAATCCGTTAACATCAACCAATTCAGTAAGAATCTTGAAGTCTATGATGAGGAAATTCAGAAATTCAATAAAAAGAATTCTTATAAAAATCTGATTGACAGATTATGTTTGCAGTATGTAGCGACGACAAGGCCTGTTGAACAGCTATTTTTCTATCTTCAGAAGGCTAATAAAACTTCGAATAATCTTGAGCTGTTAGAATTTATTCAGACCAAAAACACTGAAAATGCAGATTCATTTGATCTGTATGAAGTACAACCGGGAATGTTGAAGAAACATTCAAAAACCAAGACTTCATCTTTTAAAACGAAGAACATTCAGAATCTGAAAAACGTTAATGAAAAGAGTACTTCCATCAAGATTGCTACTCCGTCAAAAAACTATCAGGTACGAAATGAGAAAGTAAGAATCGGGCTTTTTGTACACGAGCTCTTATCTAAGATCAATACTGAAAAAGATATTAACAAAGTACTGGAAGGCTACGCTTTGGAAGGTCAGATTACATTGGAAGAAAAGAATGAAATCCAGATTACTTTACAGGAAATTGTCAAAACATATTCTGAATTCTTTGATGAAAAGTGGGAAGTTATCAATGAAAAGGATATTATGATCTCTGAAAATGGAGAAAGCCATATTTCAAGACCTGACCGTATTCTGAAAAGTGAAGAAGGTTATATCATTGTTGACTTTAAAACAGGTGAGGAAAAAGGCAAGGATGAAGAACAGGTACAGGGTTACAAAAATATTCTTGAAAGATTGGGCAAAAAAGTTCTGAAAACGCAGATTATTTATCTTTAGACCTTATTTTTTCAATATCACAGAAAGAGCTATTATTTGGTCAAAAAATATAACATCTTACATCAAAATGAGGATATTACTTTTCTTAACCAAAATATAATACGCATTGAAGCACCTTAGACAATAGATTAAATTGTATCTTTCGTCATAAAAAAACTACTGAAAAATGTAAAATCATTGCTACCCTTAAAAACTAACACAAGTATTAATGATCTAACCATGAAAATTTATTTTATCTCATTTCTTATAAGCGTCTTTTTGATCGCCTTATCCGGAACTGTCATATTTAATATTCTCGATTATACTGATCCTCCTATAACCAAGGATGGTCACAGGTATATGCCTACGGAAAGTCTGGCAAAAGCTTCATTTTTAAGCCTTATCATAGGAGCCATCACTTTTATTGCGGCAATCAGAATACAAAGATTGAGACAGAATAAATAAACATCCGGCACATCAGAGCCCAAAGATTATGTTAAAAAACTATATTATTAAAAACTGGAAGAGTTTATTCAAAATTCAATGGATAAGCTTCAGTATTTTCATTATTTTAACATGGATCTATTATTGGGATAAAACAGCTCATGTTTATTTCAACAGAAATCCTGAAATACTTACTATCCAGAGTCTATTTTCTTCAATGATGACCTGGTTTTTCGTTTTCTTTACATTTGTTGTTCTGATATATCCTCTCCTGTTTGGAATACAGGTTTATTTTGTCCGGCATAAGGAAGAAAGTAACAAAAAACTGCTTTTTTTATTTGTATTATATCTCCTGTCCATCGTTTCAGTATTTTCATTATATACCATCAATAGCAGCCATGCAATAAGAACTGCTTTTCTATGTCTTTAATCCAACTAAAAAATAAAAACCGCTATCCCAAGGAATAGCGGTTTTATATTGTTAAAAACTTTTTGAGTTTTAAGCAGTTGTATCAGGAGTAAATACTCTCTGAGATAATTCCTGGTCAAAAAGGTATAATGCAGATGGGTTATCGCAAACCATTTTGATTTTTGTTACATACTGAGAAGCACTTGCTTCTTCCTCTACTTGTTCGTTGATGAACCACTGCATGAACGATGTTGTCGCAAAATCTCCTTCTTCATTAGCATTCTTTACAATATTGAAAATACTTTTAGTTACAATTTTCTCATGTGCCAATGCTTTTTCAAAAATATCTGTAGCGTTTTCGAACTCGTGTGGTGGCTTTGGAATTGCTCCAATGATGATTTCTCCGCCTACGTCATTCAGATAATCAAACATTTTATCTGCGTGCATTAATTCTTCTTTGCTCTGTACTCTGAAGTAGTTCGCAATTCCATCAAGGTCTTTTCCTGAAAACCAAGCAGACATTGAAAGATAATAATGAGCAGCATATTGTTCGTGGGCAATTTGTTCGTTAATTAATTTTGCAATTTTTTCGCTAACCATAAGTATTGAATTTATATTCAAAAATAAGGAATAAAAGCCCGAAATCAAAAGTTTTACGGAAAATTAATACAAAAAGGATGGAAAAAATCCCATCCTTTACACATTAAAAAATCAAAATTATAAACGGTTATTTTACTTCAGGAGCAGCTGTATTCATAGGCTTTTTCATCATTCTTCTATCCTTCATTGCCATCCTTTTCTGTTCCATTTTAGCTTTTCTGTCAACCTGCCATTTATCATATTGTTCAGGAGTAAGGATCTTCTTCATATCAGCATCCATTTGTGCTCTTTTGGCCTTCATTTCCTCCATTTTAGCTTGTCTTACTTCTTTATTTTTTGCGAAGTCAGCTTTCATTTCGGCTTTTCTTGTTTCATGTAATGCTTTTACCTGTGCTACCTGTGAAGCATTAAGGTTAAGATCTTTTTGCATCTGTGCAAGATGCTCCTGTTCTCTTTGTTGCATTTTCTGCTGCATTTCTGCTCTTCTTGCTTCTTTGTCCTGTGGAGTTGTCTGTTGTGCCATGGCAAAACTTCCCATTCCGATAAATGCTATTGCTAAAACTAATTTTTTCATCTTTTTAAAATTTAATTAATTGTTATTATACCTTTTTGATTCAGTATTAAATCATAGGTTAAATTAACACATTCATAAATAATGTTAAATTTTAATAAAAATAAATCAATAAAATGCAAAAAAAAGGACAGATTACAAAAACCTGTCCTTCACACCACTTAAATATAATATATGAAAATTAATTCCTTACCAAGCTTCCTCTAAAGCCTCCACCATTACCACGACTTGGTGAAGAATTTTCAGATCTTTGTTGTCTGAAACCATCACTGTTTCCTCTGAATCCACCATTACTTTCTCTTGATGGAGCAGGAGCCGCTTCTCTTCTTACTTCATTACTTCCTCTAAATCCGCCGTTATTATTTCTAAAACCTCCGTTATCAGAGCTTCCGCGGGATCCATTATTATCCGAGCTTCCTCTAAAGCCTCCGGAATTACTATTTCTGAAGCCTCCATTATCTGAATTCCCTCTAGATCCATTGTTATCTGAGTTTCCTCTAAAACCACCGGAATTATTACTTCTGAAACCTCCATTATCTGAATTCCCTCTAAAACCACTGTTATCAGAGTTTCCTCTAAAACCACCGGAGCTGTTTTGTCTAAAACCATTTTCTGGTCTGCTGCTGCCTCTTACAATATCAAAAGTAGGATTATCAGTTCTTCTGAACCTTGAACGGTCTACTCTGTAAATATTGATATTAATATTTCTATATCTCGGCATTACAGTATATCTTGGGGCATAATATGTTCTTCTGTAGTTTTGGAAATATACAACAGGGCTTGATCCTCTATAATAATTATTTTGAAACACTACAAAGACTCTTGGTCCCATAATTCTTTCTAGCGCGTAGAACCTATCGTAATACCATCTGTCCGGATTATATCTGTAGAAATTATCCCATGCTGAAAAACTAGCATACAGATTATTCAGTCTCATGATCTGATCTACCTGCCAACGGCTTAATCTATTTTGTACAAAGAACCCGTTCCAATCAATATTGATAACACTATTTCTGTAATCGTTATAGTAGCTTTGGTAATAATCACCTGGATAATAGTCCTGAGGATAATTATAATAATAATCATCAGGGAAATAATTTCTGTCATCCTCGTCTCCATAATAGCCTGCTCCATTCTGATAATAACCATCATCACCCCAACCATTATTCGGATACTGTTGAGCAGACGTCAAAACGCCAAGCCCAAAAGCTAATCCCAAAAATATTTTTTTCATCTCTATAGTCGTTAATTGGTTAATATATAGCAGAATATCTCAATTCTATCTTTTTGATACAAATAAAAAAAAGAAGTTAAATCCTAAGATTAAACTTCTTTTAAATTATTTATAATCAACTGATAATCAGATGTTAAATTTATATCCTTCCGCTATCTTTTATCCAGTGAGCAATTTTATTATTGAAAACTTTCTGGTCTTTAAGATCTTCCAGTTTTATATGCATTCTATAACGCCAATAATGTGGGAAAACAGCAGGGTTATTAATCCTTTCATTATCCATTTTAGGATTGGTAAGTTTTGCATCGGTAGCGAGGAATTCCTGAATCGGAAAAATGGCCAGCATAGATTCATTATATAAATGCTGCTTCATGATGATCTCCGCCAAATCAGGGGTCAGTTCTGCAGGAGCTTTTCCATACTGAATCAATTGTTGATTAAAGTATTTCTGTGTTAAAGCAGGCTCTTCTTTCCACCATTGTCTCAGTGTTGAGCTGTCATGTGAAGAAGCAGTAACCACATTCATATAATTGGCATATCTTGGATCATAGAATGGAATATTCTCTGCAGGCATACGCTGAACTTTCAGAGCAATAATAGCCAGTTCATCCATTACAACCGGTACACAGGCAGGAACCATACCCAAATCTTCTCCACAAATCAGCATTTTCGTGGCATTCAGAATCATCGGAAGTTTTTCCATTGCTTTTTCATACCAAAGATGATCCTGTCTTTTAAAGAAATAATCGTGGTACAGATCATAAATACTTTTCTGTTCAGCTTCCGGTAAATATTGATACGATTCTGTATTATAAACATTGAATCTTGGGTGGTAAACCGTTTCTCCGTTTCTTTCTTCCGGTAAAAACAAAACATTGGCACAAAGGGAAATCAATTTTTCCTCAAGCGGGCCATATGGATTTTTCTTAAAGAAATCTACCAGTTTTCTTTGGGTATTATATTCTTCTTTAAAGGAATAGGTTCCATCTTCATTACGGTCCATAAATACAAGAGCCTTTCCACTATCTGCCGCAAAATATTTCCATAAAATCTCATTGTTGATGAATGGCTTACAATACCTGTCAAATTTAAACGGAATTTGCCAAGCCTTAAATTCATCAGAAACAATAGGAACAGCAGGATAAAAATACCCTAAAATACCCTGTACGGCAGAGATAGGCATTCTCCATATTCTAAAGAACCCTAAAATGTGATCGATTCTCATGGCATCAAAATACTGTTCCAATGCTTTGAATCTGTTTTTCCACCATCTGTAATCATCTGCCTTCATCGCTTCCCAGTTATAGGTAGGGAATTCCCAGTTTTGACCAAGTTCTGTAAACTGATCCGGTGGTGCTCCAGCCTGAAAATCCATACCGAAAAGTTCCGGTTCAGTCCAGGCTTCAACAGAATATCTGTAGATTCCAATAGGTAAGTCTCCTTTTAAAGAAACTCCAAGATTGTGGGTATAATCTACGGCATCCTTCAATTGTACATGAAGCTGATACTGCACCCAGGCATGAAGCATTGAAAGATCATAATCTTTGCTTTTCGTAGTAAAAAACTGTGAGATCTTTCCTGCGATATATTTTTTATGAGTTTTCCACTCATTGAAATTAGGAGTATTATATTTATCCCTTAAGACACAAAATGCCGAATAAGGAACCAGCCAATATTCATTATCCTTAATGAACTTTTTAAAGTTTCTATCCTTATAGATTTTATCTTTTTCTGCATGGAAAACAGCCTTCAGATACTTCCATTTCCCTTCGATCATTTTTTCATAATCGATAAGATCAAGAGTATTTAAAGCCTCTTTATCAGTCTTATACTCTTTAACTAATTCCTTCGGTAAAGAAAAATCAAGTTTTTCTAATGAAATATATTGGGGATGTAAAGCATAAACAGATACTGCTGCATAGGGATAAGAATCCGTCCATGAATAATTAGCGGTAGTATCATTGATAGGCAGAATCTGGATAATTCCAAGGTTCGTTTCCTTTGTCCAGTCTGCCAGTTTTTTTAGGTCCGAGAACTCTCCTACTCCAAATCCTTCTTCACTTCTTAAAGAAAATACAGGAACGGCAACTCCGGCATCATGGTACATCTGATACCCCTTAAATCTGAAATAATGATTGGAAACAATCTGTAATACATCCGGCAAAGGATTAGTAACCGTAAATCTGTTTTCTCCGGTTTCAACGTCTATAACCCTGTTCTCTTTAGTATCGTAAATACAATATTTAAATTCGATATATTCATTTTCTGGAATTTCTACAGAAACTTCCCAAAGACCAAAATCAGTCTGATGTAAAGGAACTACTCTGTTATAATCCCAATTTCCTAAAGATGCAGTATTTCCAAACAATACAATTCTCCAATCCTTATTATAAATAGGAGCTTCCAGTCTGAATAGATGAGTATGCTTTTTTAAAATTATTGATTTCTCCGGGCTAAAGTCGTGTAGCTTGTTGTAAAGAATTTTATTATTTAAATAATTCTCTGGAAAGTTTTTGTTATTCCATTCATCAAAAATAATAAACTCCTTATAGTTATGCGGGAAATTAAGATGATGCTGAACAAACTCGTCTCTTAAAACATTTCCTTTTTCATTCACCACTCTGTATTGATAGGAAATAGATCTGGAAAAATAATCTACTTCACATTTCCACAAACCATTCTCTGCACAAAACATCGTATGGATATGGGCTGCAGTGCCTTCTTCACGAATCACCAACTGCAGATTTTCTCCGGCTTTTACAATATATCCTACATTAAAGTATAGCTTCATCTATATTTTTTTATAAAAGTACATTTTAATATCGAAAAATAAAACTTGTTGAATATCAAATAATCATTAAAAAACCTTCTCAATCAGATTGAAAAGGCTTTTATGATAACTCTAATTTTATAGATCTCTTTTTGTCTGATTATTTAGTGATAAGAATTTTCTTATTCAGTATTACTTTTCCTGATTCATCTGCTATGCTTACAATATAAGCACCATTAATCAATCCTCTGAAATAAACCTTCTGATCCAGTGAACCATCTTTAACAGACAAGGTCTCACTCATTACATTTTTACCGGACATATCGAATACATTCAATTTGATGTTCCCTTTTACTTTCGTATTATTAACATGAACATTTACAAAATGCTCATCAACTCTGGTTGGATAAATATCAAGATTAGTTAATGTATTACTATTTGAAGAAACTCTGTCATTCACAAAGTATTTACTAGCCAAATCATAAATATGCAGGTTTTGTTCTCCCGGAAGTTGTTTAGCTTGTAAAGTAGCAAGATCTACTTCATATAAAGGAGCACCTTTAGCACTTGCAATCACCACCTTTCCTTGTGCATTCACAGCAGATCCGTTCACAGAATAGTTATCAGGAATTCCGGCAATCTTACCTACAAATTTTGCTTTTAATTCTTTAGCAGATACTTTAAAAACATTTCCTGAAGCAGCAAAAATATAGAAGTTATTATCAGCATCAGCAACCATATCTCCTCCAAATCCTGTTTCTATTGTAGTAAATGAGTTTTTACCATTTGAAGCATCATCCTTAATGATTCCTAGATCATTAACCACATATTGTCCACCCTTTTTACTGATTTGTAAAAGCTGTGTTCCGGAATTATTAACCGCATAGATATTCCCATCATAGCCTGTCGCCATTCTAGTAATATGAGAATTAATATCACAAGATGTTACCCGCACAACATTATTTTCTACTAAAGTAATTTCCTTAGTCTGAGGATTTAAAATATAAATATTAGAAGAAAACATAGGTATGTACACCAAATTGTTATTGGATGAATCATATGCCAATGCTGCTATCGTCGTAGCTTGAGCATTATTAAAAGAATTTTTATCCTCAGCAACTAATCCTCTTCTGGTTTGCGAAATAATCTTTGAAGATGAATCAGCAGTAAAAACCTTCTCACCTGAAGTACCATTTGTTGCATCTATTACACGGAAATCATTAAAATGAATAGCCTGAGTATCCTTTCCTGTAATTGCATAAAAATCTTGTTGAGCATGTGCATTCACACCTAGCAACAGTAAAAATAGAGGGAATAAATGTTTTTTCATAGAATGTATATTTTAGATTCGTAATCATTATAATATGACTAAGTTACACAATTTACCCATTAGAAAAACAAAAAAAAGTAATGATTTGAATAAAGTTTATAATAAATTAATTCAAATGATAAAGTATCCTAAAGCAGCAATACTACCTCAAAATATTTTCAGAAGCTTGATCCCGCTATCCACTCATACTCCTCGCGCCAGTGTTCCCCTAGCTTAGCCCCGCTCACCAACCTATGCTGTGGGGTAACCGTTACTATCGGGGCTAGAAGGAGTATGAATGATGAATGATCAGTGATAATTGATGAATGATGGGAATTTATTTATTTAGTGAAGGACCTATTATTAGCAATGAGTAATGAGCAATAAATAATCTATAATGATGGTGAATATTTGTATGATACCTTAGTCTGTAATAACCCTACTCTTCTCATTCCGTAGGAATCTAGACGGTTGAAAGGTTGCTTTTAATAATTGTCGGTCGTTTCAGCTTTTTCACCGTTTCGTTGTAATAAGTTTTGATAGCGAGGGTTGGATCCTTACAGAAATCGAAGATTAGACATAGTGAATGACAAAAGCAGTAAGGCTATCAGACATAATGATACCAAGGAATAACTCTTATAAATAGAATAAAGATAGAGTGGTAAATTGAATATAAAAATAAGTCTATTGCTATTTTACATATTCAGGATTCAATAGGGACGGGCTTTAGCCCGTTCAAATAAAAAAATAATCCAATGGCTTTAGCCAAAACTTAAGAATAAATGTCTATGAGTATCGTTTGAGAATATCCCTGTTATTACCCATTGCTCATTGCTCATTACTGATTACTTATTGGATGAGTTATCCTTGAGTTGTGGATTAGGTCTGCTTTATTCGTTGGGTATAACGCAAAAAAAAATCCTTTATCGTAATGATAAAGGATTTTTAAAAATAAAATAAAAACTGGCGGCGGCCTACT
>NZ_FNEG01000004.1 GCF_900100075.1 Chryseobacterium jejuense | reverse complement strand
TCTGGAAATCTGTTTAGTTCACTTTATTTTCTCTGGTTCTTCAGAATTTAATTATTATCTAATTTATAACTAAATCCTTTTGTAAATCTAAAGGTCATCTGTGATTAAAAGCAACCCGCCTTTATGGCAAAAAATCTGTGGTCATCACTCAAAAATCTACTAATTAATCTTTTAGTATTTTTGTGCCCAATAAACCATGAGTAGTCCAAAAAACTAAAATGCTATTACAATTCCCTACAGAACCTATTCCCATTCAGGAAATCCTGATTCATAAAAATATAAAGCTCTGCATCAAGAGAGAAGACCTTATTCATCCTCAGATTTCCGGTAATAAATACTGGAAACTATTTTACAATGTTAATCGTTATCTGGAAGGAAATCCGGATAAGCCATATATCATTACATTTGGAGGAGCTTTCTCCAATCATATTGCTGCGGTGGCTGCGGTTGGAAATCTGGCTGGCATTCCAACGCTGGGAATTATCAGAGGAGAAGAGTTGCAACACAAATGGCGTGATAATCCTACTTTACTTTTTGCGAAAAGAAATGGAATGAACCTGAAATTTGTCACTCGGGAAGAATACCGTCATAAAGAAAAACTAACGGAATTCCTGCAGCAAGAGTTTCCAGAGGCATTGGTAGTTCCGGAAGGAGGAACCAATGAAGAAGCCGTGGAAGGGGTAAAAATGATGCTCAATGAGCAAACAAAAGATTTTGACTATCTTTGCACCGCAGTTGGAACAGGAGGAACCATTGCCGGAATTTCAAAATTTTGTGAAGAAAATCAGAAAGTTATAGGATTTAAGGTCGTTGACGATGCTTCACTTGAAAATAAAATTTTTGAATTAACTTTGAAACAGAATTTTAATCTAATAGATTCATGTTTTGGAGGTTATGGTAAAATAAGTGATGAAAATATCCGTTTTATCAATGATTTCAAAGAGAAATACGAGATTCCTCTGGAACCGATTTATACAGGAAAGATGATGCAGAAAGTTTTTGAACTTATTGAAGAAGGCTACTTTCCTGAAAACAGCAGAATATTGTGCTTTCATACTGGTGGATTACAGGGGATTGAGGGAGCTAATTTGCTTTTAGAAAAACAGAATAGAAATTTAATTATATAAGTAAAATTGAAAAACATGAAAAGACTTTTTCTAGCCATAAGCCTTTTAGTTTTATCAAAATTTTCTGCCCAAGGCTGGGCAACCGAAGATCAGTACATTCAGAAATTTGCTAAATATGCAGTAGAGGAAATGGAAAAATATAAAATTCCGGCTTCTATTACTCTTGCTCAGGGACTTCTTGAAACAGGAGGCGGGCAAAGCAGATTAGCACAAGAAGGTAAAAACCACTTCGGAATAAAATGTAAAGAAGACTGGACGGGTAAAACGATGAAACATACGGACGATGCTCCTAATGAATGTTTCCGTGTATATGATGATCCAAGACAGTCTTACGAAGATCATTCTATATTTTTATCCACCAGAAAATATTACGCAAATCTTTTCAATTTAGATATGAAGGATTACAGAGCGTGGGCAACCGGATTGAAAAAAGCCGGATATGCCACTAATCCACGTTATGCATCCATCTTAATCACTAAAATTGAAAAGTATAAACTATACGAATACGACAACACCAATTCTAATGAAGTGTTGTATGCTGTTCTTAAAATGTACCCGGATCTGAAAGACGACAGAACTTTCATGGCACAACTGGAGCCTGGAAAAGCAACAAAAAAAGTCAAAGAACCGGTGACTGTAGAAGTTCCTTATAAGCAGACTTCTTACGCACAGCAGCAAAAAAGAGTGGAGAGAATCAAAACAAAAGCTGAGATTCTGAATTCCATTCTTATCAAAAGTCATCCGAATGATGGGCTGAAATATATTGTCATTCCTGAAGACACTGATGTAAGATTCATTGCTAATAAATTCAGGGTCAGCGAAAGCCGTCTTATGAAGTGGAATGAGCTGGAAAATGAAACATTGAAGAAAAATGATATCGTCTTTCTTGAATCTAAAAACTCCTCAGGAAATACAGCAACTTATAAAGCAATGTCAGGAGAAGATATGCATGCTATTGCGCAGAAATTCGGAATCAAATTGCATAAACTATACGCTAAAAACAGAATGGATGAGGGACAACAGCCATCTGCAGGACAGCTTATTTATCTGATTGATAAGAAACCTAGAAATTAATATCCTTTACCTCCCATGAAAATATTTAATATGATTTCTAAGTATCTCTGGATATTTTTGATGTTCATGTCATGTGTAGTATTTTCTCAGGAACAAAATTATATTCCTTACAGAAAGGGTAAAGTTTGGGGACTTTGTGATACCTATAAATTTATTACAGTACAGCCGCAGTACAATAGTATAAGCTGGTATGATGAATCAGCCAAAGGTTTTCATACAGAACAGAATGGTAAATTTGGAATCATTGGTCCTAACTCAACAGTTATTATGCCATTTATTTCGGATGAGCCGATAGCTGTAGTGGGTGATAGATTCTTGGTTTTTGATAGATGGAGTTATTATTACTATTCTATGAAAACAAAAATGCGTCTGGAAGAATATATTCAGCGTGAAAAACATCCTATCTATCCTATCAATGATAGAGGATGGGGAGAAATAGAGCCGTTTTACAGAGGAGATATCAAGGAAGCTGTATTAAGCTGGGATGATCTTAGTGATGAAGATATTAAAATGTTGAAGCCCTTTGATAATGACCAGTATGAGCTAACTTTCAAGAGAGGTTTTATAGAAATAGCATCTGCCAATACAGATATTGGAATTTACATTCCTGAACTGAAAAAAATATTTTTAAATACACCGGATCTGGCACATACAGATTGGGGGTATTATAGAGGGAATCCTTATGTTTTTACAGTGAATACTTCGAATTTAATGGGACTTGTAGATGTAAATTCAAAAGAGATTTATCCTAATGAATATAATACAATTAGCTTGGTAGATGTCCATAAGTTGGTATATCTTTCAAAAGTTGATCCCAATCATCAGAATAATTTAATTTTTAAAACAATTCTTCCCAATAATAAAGTATTAGATGGTAAATTTGAACCGGCTATGCAGCTTTGGAAAAATGGTAATCCTTTTCAGCTGTACTATACAATAATTAATGGGGAGAAAAACTATGCAGGAGAAGATGGTACCCTTTACTTTGAGGGTTAAACAATAAAAAATAAAAAATGAAGTATCAAAGAAGTTCGGCTTTGTTTGATGAAGCCTACAAATACATTCCGGGAGGAGTAAATTCTCCGGTGAGAGCATTCAAATCAGTGGGAGGTGTTCCTGTATTTATGAAATCAGCAAAAGGTGCTTACCTTACTGATGCTGATGATAACACGTATATCGATTACATCAACTCGTGGGGACCTGCTATTTTAGGACACACGCATCCTGAAGTATTGGAAGAACTGAAAATTCAGGCTGAAAAAGGATTCTCTTTCGGAGCTCCTACAGAGCTGGAAACTGAAATTGCCAAGTTCATCGTTGAAAACGTTCCGAATATCGATCAGATCAGAATGGTTTCTTCGGGAACAGAAGCATGTATGAGTGCGGTAAGACTGGCTAGAGGATTTACAGGAAGAGATAAAATCGTAAAATTCGAGGGTTGTTACCACGGGCATTCAGATTCATTCCTGATTAAAGCGGGAAGTGGAGCGGCAACTTTCGGAAATCCAAATTCTCCAGGAGTAACTGAAGGTACAGCAAAAGATACTTTATTGGCTCGTTACAATGATTTTGAGCAGGTAGAAGATCTTTTCCGTCATAACCAAGGTGAAATTGCAGCCGTAATTATAGAGCCTGTGGCTGGAAATATGGGTTGTGTATTACCTGAGAATGATTTCTTACAAAACCTAAGAAAGATCTGTGATGAAAATGGTGCTTTATTGATTTTTGATGAGGTAATGACAGGTTTCAGATTAGCATTCGGAGGCGCACAGGAGCTTTTCAATGTAAAAGCTGATCTTGTAACGTACGGAAAAGTAATCGGAGGTGGATTACCAGTAGGTGCTTTTGCCGGAAGAAACGAAATTATGGATCATCTGGCTCCAAAAGGAGGTGTATACCAGGCTGGAACATTAAGTGGAAATCCATTGGCAATGAGAGCCGGATTAAAAACACTTCAGCTGATTAAAAATGATTCTGAATTCTTCAACAGACTAAGCAAAACCACGCAAACTTTGGATCTTGAAATTGGGAAGATTTTAAATGAAAAAGGAATTGCCCATAAGATCAACAGAAAAGGTTCTATGATGTCTGTGTTCTTCCATACCAACAGAGTTTCTAACTTTGATGAGGCGCAGGAAGCGAACCATTCATTGTTCAATAATTTCTTCCACCAGATGCTTCAGAATGGAGTATATCTGCCACCAAGCGGATATGAAACCTATTTCATCAGTGATGCTATCAAAGAAAAAGAAATTGATATGACACTGGAAGCCGTAAGAAAATTTGAATATTCTAATCAATAAAATTAAAAGAGACTGTCCTGAAAGGCAGTCTCTTTTTTGTTATTATTCACTACATTTATTTTAAGCTAAACCATAGCAGAATAAGCACATCCATCGGCCTTCTTTATTAGCTGCTTCAGCATCAAAAATATAGAGTCCTTTACTTTCAATATATTCTCTTTGACTTTGTCTGTCTCCTCCGGAAGCATCATTAATATAGATGATGACACCATCCTGTTCCATTCCATATAAAGTATTTCCTTTTTCTGTAAGTTCTGCACGGGTTAATCTTGGAGGAAGAAGCCCGTCAATAGTCAGAATATCTTTTTTAGCGGTAACATCCAGGGTTGCTTTAGGAGTTTCAGTATTAATGCCTGTTTGTGCAAATACAACCGACGATGCAGCCATAAAAAAACAACTAATAATTTTTTTCATATATTTTTTCAAAGGTAAATTTAAAATCCAGTCTCCTTTTTTATTTGTAAATTGATTAAAGAACAGCGTAACAATATAAACACATCCATCTTCCTTCTTTGTTGGAAGCTTCCGCATCAAAAATATAAAGACCTTTACCTTCAATATATTCTCTCTGGCTTTGTTGGTTACCTCCTGAAGCATCATTAATGTATATTATGGCGCCATCCTGTTCTGCTCCATATAAAGTATTTCCTTTCTCTGTAAGTTCTGCACGGGTTAATCTTGGGGGTAACAACCCTTCAATTATTGAAGCATTTTTTTTTGAAGTAATATCCAGGGTTGCTTTAGGATTTTCAGTATTAATACCTACTTGAGCAAATAAAATAGGTGCTGTACCTATTAAAATCAAACTAATCAATTTCTTCATATTTTTTTCTTACAAATATAAATTATACAAAAAAAATAAAGTTCATGTTTTATTACGGGAAATACGTGAAACAGACTGATTTGTAATTCAATAGTATATGTATAAGGAATTATTTCGTTGAGAAAACAATAGATAATGTATTATTGTAAGAATTTTTATTACAATGATAAAAAAGTATAAATGATACAGATTTTGTAATAAACCATACACTTTGTTCAGAACACTTCTTTTTAATTTTGTCATAAATAGATTGGAAATGAAGACTTCAGACAATAATATGTCCCGCAAGGATTTTATCAGAAATTCAGCATTGGCAATGGCCGGATTAACTTTAATACCGAATATCATGACAGCGTCACCATTTTTGGATCAGAAAAATACTTCAGCAAAAGGAAAGTTGAGCCTTAAAAATGTTCGTCTGGAAACCGGTTTTGAATATGATGGAGACGATGTTTCTGCTACAAAGACAGATCTGTTTTATGTAGAAGTGGAAAACGGAAAAATTGTTAAGATAGCTCCGAATCAACCCAATGCAAAAGCTATAGATGCTAGAGGATTATTGATGCTTCCTGCATTTAAAGACATGCACATCCATTTGGATAAAACTTTTTATGGAGATAAATGGCAGGCAGTAAGAAAAAGAACGGGCGGGGTAAAAGGAATGATAGAGCTGGAGCAGAAAATGCTTCCGGAAATGCTGAAGAATTCAACATTCAAGGCTGAAAAAATGATTGAATTATTGCAATCAAAAGGAACATCCTTTGCGAGAAGTCACGTCAATATTGAGCCTACTTCAAAACTTCAATCATTAAAGAATTTACAAAAAGCTTTAGATAATAAAAAGAAAAGTTTCGGGGCAGAATTGGTGGCCTTTCCGCAACACGGAGTGTTCTATACAGATTCAGCGCCTTACCTGAAGGAGGCTGCAAAAATGGATATTGATTTTATTGGTGGAGTAGATCCTTTCAATGTAGATGGCAATATTGAAAAAGTAATGGACTTCACTGTTCAGTTAGCTTTAGATAACAAGAAAGGAATAGATATTCACCTGCATGAAACTGGAGATTCCGGATTGAAGACAGTAGAATATCTTATTAAAAAAGTAAATGAAAACCCTTCTTTAAAAGGCAAAACATACTTGAGCCATTGTTTTATACTGGCAAAATTAGATGAAGCAAAACAAGAAGACATTGCTGAAAAGCTGGCAGAATCACAGATCGGAGTTGTTTCCACAATCCCTTTCGGAAGACTGATTATGCCAATTCCAACACTATATAAACATAATGTAACGGTACTTACAGGAAATGATAGTATTGTAGACCACTGGAATACTTTTGGAACGGGAAGTGTACTTCAGAAAGCCAATTTAATGGCGCAGTTGTATGGATATTCAACAGAGTTTTTATTATCAAGAAGTTTAAAACTGGCAACAGGAAATATCCTTCCACTAGATGATAAAGGAACTCAACAATGGCCTAAGACAGGTGACGAAGCTGATTTTGTTTTGTTGGATGCTAGCTGTTCTGCGGAAGCGGTATCAAGAATCTCTAATGTAGAATCATTAGTATATCAGGGAAATGTAGTTTTTTAAATTCAATTTAAAATGAAGAAAATATTGGTATTTCTTTTGGCATTCGGAAGTCTGAGTGCCTGTCAGGAGAAATCTGGTGATTTTCCAAACGAAGAAATTATGCAGGAAAAAGACATCATCAGTCAGGTAAAGAAAAATGATCTGTCTGCGGTAAAATTTGCTCTGGAAAGTGGGACGGATGTGAATACTCGAGACCGAAAAGGACGTTCTTTATTGCTGATTGCGACCGTTGAGAAACTAACCGAAATGGCTAAGCTCCTGTTGACCCATAAAGCAGATGTTAATCTTCAGGATGATCAGTTAGACAGTGCGTTTTTATACGCCGGAGCAAGTGGGCAGACAGAATTGGTGAAATTATACCTGGAAAATGGAGCTCGTTTTGATTTGTTCAATCGTTATAACGGAACTGCTTTGATTCCTGCCTGTGAACGCGGACATGTAGAAACTGTGAAAGTATTGGTTAAGGCAAAAGGCTTTCCGATTAATCATGTGAATAAATTAGGATGGACGGCTTTAATGGAAGCTGTAATTCTTGGAGATGGAAGCCAGAAATATCAGGAAGTTGTACAGATTCTAAAAGACAATGGTGCAGATCTCACGATTCCAGATCATGCAGGTAAAACCCCTTTGCAACATGCAGAATCATTAGGGTTTAAAGAAATTGCTATGATTTTAAAATCATAAAAATTGTAAAGGCCAGGATGATTGTTACCGTACAATCAGCAGCATTCAATTTTATCGGAGATAAAATCCTTGCGCCTTAAAAACAGCATCATAGATAAAACCTTCGCGCCTTTGCGATTTTCCAACATTAATAAGTAGAAAATGTAGATATATAATTGAGTTGGTGTTTTAGCCACAAAGGTTACAAATGTTTTTATTATTCTGTTTTAAAAGTAATTTTTTTTAAACAGAGTTGAATTCAAAATCATTCTCTATGTTGAAGAAAAGGGGAGAAGCAGTAGTTTGGAGGAGAATGATTGAAAGCATTTGTTTCTTTTGTGGCTATTTTAATTTTTTCTCTCGTAAATTTTATTAATTTTAAGAGAAATTCAGGTAGCGTGAGTTATCATACAGATCATTTTCCCATTTTAGGGATTCAGGAGTTTAGCGAGAACCAGCTTAAAGGCTGCAATTTGCTGTTTAATGAACTCTACGGGGCACGCTCTATTGATGATCCCCATAAACATGATTTTTTTATCATCAATCTTTTTGAACACGGAGTAGGTTCCCATACCATAGATTTTACGAAATATGAGGTGAAAGATCATCAGATTCATCTTGTTTTTCCGGATCAGGTGCATCAATGGGTGATTGAAAAAGAAACGGTAGGCTATCAATTAATGATTAGCAGGGATTGGTTTGAAAGTTTTTTGCCATCACTGAGATTTTCTGCTTCTTATTATCAGAACCATCCCGTAATTAATCTTTCTGATGAGGTTTTTAAAACATTTCTGTATGAATTCCAGGCCATCCAGAAAGAGTTGAAGAGTGAAAAAGTTTTTTGGGAACTGATTCAAAAGAGAAGTGAGCTGATCGGTTTATTGGTTAGCCAAACGGTGGAAGGAGCCTTTAAGGATTTTGAAGTATATAATTCAAACCCGATTATCTCTAAATTTTTACATTTGATTGACGAACATTTCAGAACCGAAAGATCTGTTTCCTTTTATGCTGATAAGCTGAATATTTCTGCTAATTATCTGAATATTGTCTGTAAAAAGAATCTCAATGCTTCAGCGTCATCTCTTATTCAGGATCGTATTTTGCTGGAAGCGAAGCGTCTTTTGAAAGTTTCGGAAATGTCTGTAAAGGATATTGTGTATGATCTTGGATTTTATGACCATGCTAGTTTTTCAAAATTCTTCAAAATGCAAACAGGAATGACTCCGTCCCAATTTAAGGAATAATTTATACAAAACAAGACATAATTGATACACCGGTTTTCAGAAGAACCTGGTGTAATTTTGTAGGGTTAAAATATTAAAACATGCAATTTCCCTATCAATTAACAGCAAAAGGAAACTATTCCCTTAAAAATGTACGCCTGGAAACAGGTTTTGAATACGAAAATGAAGAGGTTATCGGAACAAAAACAGACCTTTTCAGTATCGAAATTGAAGACGGAAAAATTAAATCAGTAAAAGCCAATGATCCTGCTTCCAAAGCTATTGATGCCAAAGGATATCTGATGCTTCCTGCTTTAAGGGATATGCATGTTCATTTGGATAAAACATGGTATGGTCTCCCTTGGCAGGCACTTTCTCCAAAAAGAAAAACGGTAAAGGATATGATCGCCTATGAACAGGAAATCATTCCTGAGCTGTTGAAAACCTCAGTGGACAGAGCAGAGCAATTGATTAGCCTGTTACAGCATTACGGAGCTCACTTTGCAAGAACGCATTTCAATATTGATCCTACTTCAGGATTAAAATCATTGGAGAACTTGGAGCAGGCGCTTCAAAATAAAAAAGATTCCTTTAATGCCGAACTGGTTGCTTTTCCACAGCATGGGGTGTATTATACAGAGTCAGCTCCTTTAATGAAAGAAGCTGCAAAATTAAAAAGTGTTGCTTTTATTGGTGGAGTAGACCCATTTAGCCTTGATGGAAGCATCGAAAAAGTAATGGACTTCACCGTACAATTGGCGTTGGATCATAATAAAGGAATTGATATTCACTTACATGAAGTAGGAGAGTCTGGAATGAAGACGATCAACTATCTGATTGATAAAGCGATTGAAAACCCTGCGCTTCAGGGAAAAACTTTTGTAAGTCATGCTTTTGCGCTGGCTCACCTTTCTCCAAAAGAAGCAGAAGAAATCTCAGAAAGACTGGCTGCCGGAAAAGTAGGAATTGCTTCTTCCGTACCGTTTAAAAAGACCATCATGCCGATCCCAACTATGAAAAAGCATGGGGTAAATGTTCTGATCGGGAATGATAATGTACAGGATTTCTGGAGTACTTTTGGATCCGGAAGTATGTTGCAGAAAGCCAATCTGATTGCAGAACTGTATGGTTATGCCACTGAATTTGCACTATCAAGAGCCTTACAATTTGCTACTCAAAGTATTCTTCCTTTGGATGATAAAGGAAATCAGCAATGGCCTAAAGCCGGCGATGAAGCCGCTATTGTTCTTGCAGATGCTTCATGTTCAGCAGAAGCAGTTTCCAGAATATCTACCATAGAAGCCCTGATGCACAACGGGAATCTGTTCTGGAGAAATTAAAATTTACGTAGTATATATTTTTTATACACTTGTTTTTTGTGAATCAGCCACCGGAGTTTTCCGGTGGTTGTTTTTGTTTGGGATAATGAATATTTATGAGATGAAGAGCTGCTAAACGTGAATGGAAATGATTAAATTTAGTCCATTGAAAAAGTAATGAACCGTGTATAAAGAATTCGGATTTTGGAAAGAGTATGGAAGTCACTATAGTGATTCACCTTCAATAAACTCTTATAGAAATAAGCTAATAAATGAGTCATATGATAAAGATAAGTTGGTTAATTATCTGAATTCAGGTGGAATTGTTGCAGCATCCAGTAAATTTAATTTTCCCCATATATTTTTTAATAATACTGACAGGTATGGAGAATTTTTATTACTAACTGATGGTTTTTGGATATGGCCGGAAGATTTAGCTGAGTATGTGCTGGGTTTTGATGTGGTCTTACCTGATGATTGGTATCTACACATTATAAAAAATAATTACAAAATTTCAATAGAGATAAAAAGTGAGCAAGAATATATTGATTGGAGGGATTAAGATTCTTGTTCGTGAATTTTAAATAATGATTTTATTATGATATTTTGTTCAAACAGAAAATTCAAAATCTGGGCATATACTGTAAGCCATAGTTCCTTGTTAATAAGAAGCGTTATGCAATATGATGATATGGAAGACTATTCAGAAGAAACATCCTTTAATATTGACCTCGAGTTTTCATTTGTAGAGTACATGGATTTAAAAACCACATGGGATTCTATATCAATTTCTGTTGTAGAAAGAGAAAATCTCAGATCAGATTTAAAAGAAAAATTTGATTTATATGAAGGGAAAATTTTTGAAATAGAATCCAATAAAGAAAAATCTTATATCGTGGCTTATAGTTTATTGATAGGAATTAATAAGTGGGGATTAGACGATCGTATTTTTAATCATCAGATGAATTTAAAGCATGATGAAATTTTAGTATCCCTTTCATATAAATAAATATTGATATGATAAGTTGTTTAAGTAGTTACTCCCAACAAATAAAATAATGCAGAAAATAATAAAAGAAGGAAGCTGGAGATATGCTGGGACGCATTTTGAGAAAGTAATCATAGTGGAGCAGGATTGGGACCAGTTTTATGAAGAAGGGTACAGTGAAGGTGAGCCTTATTTAAATTCTGCAGGTCTTGTTTATTATTTACACTTTGGGGATTACTGGCTCAATGAATTTGGTAATATTTCATCCAGAGGCGCTATTGTTCCTTTTTTATCCTCTAACGAAGCAATGAAGCACGCAGAAAATGAACTGTCAGAAGTAAAGTGGAATAATTGATTTGTCATTAATATGCATTTCAATTTTTGATATAGAATGGAAAAGAGAATAATTAATATCCTGGAACAGGAATATGAGTGTTATTACTTGGGAGAGAAGTGGAAGATTATCCATAAAGGAATAATAAGAGAAGTTACTTTAGGTTCCTTTTATGGAGTTCCGTTTTATATCATTTTTGAAAATATAGAAACTGTAGTTCCACAACTCAAAACGGTAATTCAAACAAACCATGTTTTACTATCGGATATTTTTCCGATCCGGTTAATCCTTGAAGAATTAATTGAACATCAGCGAAACTATTGGTTAGATTTATATTTAGATTTTATTGTTGAAATGGATGTATTAAATCAGAACATTGTTAAGACTCTATTGAAAACTAAAAATAATAAAGCTTTTACCCAGCCAGTTAGACATAAAATAAGACGGGTAATACTCACGAACAACTATGAATACTAAGGTTTAATATACCATCATATAATAATAAAAAAACCATCAGAAAATTCTGATGGTTTTTTTTATTTGAAATGAAGAAACTAGTTATTGTAAAGCTGCTAAAAGATTTACTCCGTCTACAGTAGTCCAAGCTCCTGGTACTAGAGAAACTTTTGTAACAGTTGCTGTATTTGTAAAAGTTTTACCACCATTTGTTTGAGCATATCCCCAAACTAAAGGATTATCTGAATTAAGGTAAGTAAGAGGCTCTACTTTTACTTTTCCTGTAGCTACTTGGCTTGTATTTGTTGCATCATCTTGGATTAATACTGCATAAGCCTTTTGAGTTCCAATATTTTTATAACCACTGATGTAAACATTTGAGAAAATACCTGTCCCATGTTTTTTAAACTGAATTGCTGAAATTTCAGGAGAATTCGCAGCTTCAGGATTTGTATTGTTATCTCTGATTAAAGTAATATTTGAAATTTTTGGAGCTGTATTATCTGCATTACCAGAAGCTTCGATTTCCATACCGAAGTTTCCTATACCGGTTTGGAACGCATACCAATTTGTGTTGTTTTGTCCACTCCAAGCATCCTGCCAATCAAATGAATCATCATAATTACCATAGGAAATAATATTTTTGGCACTTACTGTTCCTCCGAAGAATTCATATCCATCATCCGTTCCTTTGTACGTAACAAGATTTTCTAAAGTTGTTCCTGCTCCTACAGCGTAAAATGTCATTGAGTTAGTTTCAGATGTACCATCCCCAATTTTTCTTCCAGCATATTCTACACGAACAAACTTCATTGTTCCAGAATTAGAATTTGGATCTGTTCCTCCATAATAAACATTATTTCCATCTTCAGAAAGAGCCTGTGCATTTCCATTTACAGCCTTAATTGGTGCATTTCCATATAGAGTAATTCCTCCCCAGTCTCCAGGTGTTTTGGTAGAGGTTGTAAATACAATTGGTTCTGAAGCTGTACCTACAGCATTAATTTTACCATCTTGAAGAATTACTAGACCACTTGTTTTTGATGATACAACATTGAATGTAGCTCCTGCTTCTATAGTGATTGTTGCATTGTTAGTTACTTTTACAACACCATCTAACGTATAATTTCCTTTTTTTATTAAAATATCTTTTCTAATTGTTCCCGATAAGGTTCCGCTTCCGCTTAAAACACTTTCAGTTGTTCCAGGAGTAGTAACTGTAGTACCGTCTCCTAAGCCATCATTTACCTCGATAGTACATGAATTTAAGGCTAATGTTAACACGGCTGTTAACGATAGTAATGATAAAACTCTTCTTTTCATTTTTATACTTTATTTTTATTTTTTATTGAATTATTAGAATGTATATCCTACAGTTAAATTGAAATTTACACCTCTATAATAATCTGTAAGAACATTATTTCCATTAGTATTTAATGGAGCATAGTTTTTATCACCTATTAATACTCTGTATTTGTTGTTAAGAATATTTTGTACGGCAAACTTTACATTCCAGTTTTTTGTTAATTGATTTTGATACACTAAATCTAGCTGGTGGAATGGCTTTTCATAATAATTATCAGTACCATTTCCTCCTGTAGCATAAATTTTACTTCCAGATACATTATAAACTAATGATACTATCTGACTAAGATTTTTTTTGTTTTTATGCTCATATTTTAAATCAGCATTAATTGTATATGGTGAAGCACCTTGTAAACCTCTTTTATGCAAATTAGAACGATCTGTTATCCAATAAGGCTTTTCTGTTTTGTATTGTTGCTCACTCCTTTCAACATTTGAATACATAAAAGTTGCATTTGCTCCAAAAGTGAAATTGCGTAAAGACTCAGATATTCTACTTAAACTCAAAATTCCTTCTAGTTCAACCCCAAAAAGTTCTGCTTTTTCAGCATTGTAGAAAGTAATTGTTGTACCAGTAGCATTTGCAGATGGAGCTAAGGAACGTTCTATAGGATTATTAATTCTTTTAGCAAAAGCATTTATAGCAAACATTTCCTTATTGGTAGGGAAATATTCCCATTTTAAATCAACATTATAATTGTCACTAGATTTAATAAACTGGTTACCTATAATAGAAACATTATCTGGGCTGATATATTCAATAGGCATTGTTTCAATCAAAATAGGTCTGGTAACAGTTTTACTGAAGGAAAATCTTAAATTATTCTTGCTATTCAATGATTTCTTTACGGATAAAGATGGTAAGAAAAGATCTCTTGTTTTATCAAGATTTGTTTTTTCAGACGCACTAGGAGTATCATAATAACGAATTAGTGTCATATCCTTTTCATATCTTGCTCCTAGCAAAATATCCCAAGTCTCATTGGGTTTGTAATTGATATTAACATAACCTCCATTTATTATTTGATATATGCTGGAATAGTATTGTGATACATCACTACCTTCTCTATAATGTACTTGTCCATTTGCAATTGATTGATTAAACATTGCATCAGGTTTATCAATATCAATAATTACATCGGTATTTGTAATATCATTAGGATAACCAAAAACATAACGATAAGAATTTTTTCTAAAATCGGTAAATCCATTATATCCAAAGGCAATTTGTAAAGGATATTCCTTTTTATCACCTTTTTCTCCTAGTGATAACGAATATTCAGCAAATGCAGAACCATAAAATCTTGAATCAACATCAAGATACTGACGAATTAAGTTATTAGATCCGTATCTTAAATAGAGCTGTCCATCAGGTAATTTCTGTAGGGTTTTTAGGTTAATCTGGTTACCATCAAAAATCTTTCTGTCTGGTTGACTATAATTATTGATTACATAACTAATTCCTCCTTTTACTTGATTTCTATCATTGATCTTTTGAGAAGCAGTTAATTGTAGATCTAAAAATCTAGATATATCTAATTGATTGGTTCTAAAGAAACCATCATCTTTATTCTGTATTTTTTGATCTTTATAACCGAAATTGTCTTCAATAATATTGGCAGAATTCTGTAAATAAATGGCATTTAAGTTAATGTTTGTTCCTTTATTTTTATATCCTAATCCTAATAAAATAGATGATTCTGTTTCATAGACATACTGTTTTCTATTTAGATTATTATTAAAAATAATATCTGTTTCCCCTTGAGATCTATACTGGTTATTTGCTCCTTCTTTATATGTAAACTTCGAACCTTGATTTAAAGAAAACAAAACACCCAAAGTTCCTGTTTCTCCTGCCTTTACTTTTTGTACTGTAGTAAAGCCAATACTTGTGTTTGGAAGTGATTTTACATTATTAACATTCCAGGAATCTTTAAAAGAATTAAGGGATTGATCTTTACTGAAATTATATGTACTAGGTCTTGCATTTCTAATCTCGTTTGGCAGTTTTCTATCCCTAGAATTCAATCCAATATACCCATTCATTCCATCTGCCCCCTCAGCCACTTTAAAGTTATCTCTGAAAGTACTCAATGTATTTACTCCTACACTGAATTCTACCTTTGTAAAAGGCTTGTCAATCGTAAGGGTTTCAATATCAAAAGTTGCCCCTGCAAAATCTCCGTAAAGGTTGGAGTTGAAAGTCTTATAGATGTTGAGTTTACCTACAACATCCGTTGGAAACTGCTTTAATGCAATAATCTTTTGGAAAGGGTTATTAGATGGTGAACCAAGACCGTTAATTAATAAATAGTTGTATCGCTCTTCAAGACCTCTTACAAAAAGACCTCTTCCTTCTACTGTAGTGATCCCTGTTACTTTCGTAAGTCCTTGCTCTACATTGGAGATCCCTTTTCTGGAAATCTCTTCAGCACTCACAGCCTGTTTTTGAATAATCGCTTTTTTCTGTTCTCCTAATACCGCAGTTTCAGTTTTCTTATTGCTGCTTCCTTGGATTACTACGCCTTCAATTTTTTTCTCCTTTGCTAATGTATCCCGCTTCGTTTCCTGCGCGTAAAATACAGATCCGGATAAAAATAAGACTGCAATGCTAAGTTTATTAATTTTCATTCTCTTTACTTGCTTTATTACTAGATTTCTTTCGGTGCAAAGGAATAAAAGTTTGATGGGGTAAATGGTTTAGTAAAATTTAATTTTTTCTTAACTAAACATTAAGAAAAGGGTATTATTGTTAACTTTATATGAACGATAACTAATTTATTAATCTATCATTCAAAAATGATTAACTTTGAAACAGTAAAAATTTGAAATGAGTCAAAAGAAAATACTCTTAATAGACGACGAACTGGACATTTTAGAGATTCTGTCTTACAATTTAGAAAAAGAAGGATATGATATCTATACAGCTACCAATGGTAATGAAGGAATAGAAAAAGCAAAGGAAATTGTTCCGGATCTGATTCTACTGGATGTAATGATGCCTGAAAAAGATGGTATTGAAACCTGTCAGGAACTTCGTAAAGTAAAAGAACTTCAAAAGACACTTATTGTTTTTCTTTCTGCAAGAAGCGAAGAATTCTCTCAGTTGGCGGGATTCCAGGCAGGAGCTAACGACTATGTTGTAAAGCTGATTAAACCGAAAATTCTGATCTCTAAAGTAAATGCACTATTACAATTAACCTCTCAGGTTTCTGATAATGCTAAATTAATCGAAATTGGTGATCTTATCATTGATAAAGATAACTTCAGAGTTTCCAAGAGCGGACAGCAGTTTCTTCTTCCTAAAAAAGAATTTGACTTACTTTATCTTTTAGCGTCCAATACTGAAAAAGTTTTCAAAAGAGAAGAAATTCTTGAGAAAGTTTGGGGTAATGATGTCATTGTAGGAGAAAGAACTATTGATGTTCACATCAGAAGATTAAGAGAAAAGTTAGGAATTAATACAATTCAGACTTTAAAAGGGATTGGGTATAAACTTATCGTTTAACTCTTTAAATACCTTATTTTTTACGTACAATTATTAAAACTTTGTAAAATTGAAATTTTACAGGCTTACGCTTGTCGCCTCTTGTCTGTTGACATTGGTGATGCTGTTTCTAGTGGTCGTTTTCGATTCACTTAAAGATATCTATTATGAGACCCCTTTATTCAAGACGGGTCTTTTAATCTGTATTGTTCTTATCTTTATTATCAACTGTGTAGTATTGGAACTTCTCTTCAATTACTACGGAAGAAAGCAGGTAAAGGGACTTTCCGGGATTCTTCCTCAGGAAATGGTTCATGATAATGATGAAAATATAACCATTAAAGAACTGGGAGAAAGATTTTCGGACCTTAATCAGCAGAGGGCTACCGAAATTGATATGATGAAGGAAATGGAAAGTTATCGTAAAGAATACATCGGTAACGTTTCTCATGAGCTTAAAACGCCATTGTTTTCTATTCAGGGTTATGTAGAAACCTTAAGAGATGGAGGTGTGGATAATCTTACCATTCGTGATAAATACCTGGAAAGAATTGATAAATCTGTAGAAAGGCTTATTGCCATTGTTACAGATCTTGATATGATTAACAGGCTTGAAGCAGGAGAAATTAACCTTACCGTTTCCAAATTTGATGTCAATCTTCTGATCAAGGAAATTTTTGAACTTCTTGAATTTGAAGCTGAAAAACATAATACCACATTACAGATCCAGACTTTACACCCACAAATTTTTGTAGAGGCCGATAAACAAAAGATTTCCCAGGTATTTATTAACCTTATATCCAATGCCATTCACTATGCCAACAGACAGGAAGCAAAAGTGATTGTTAAGACCAGTGTTTTAAAAAATAAAGTATTGATTGAAGTCATTGATAACGGAATGGGAATAAAATCTGAAATTCTTCCAAGAATCTTCGAACGTTTTTACCGTGTAGAAACCAGCAGAAGCAGAAGGGAAGGCGGTTCCGGATTAGGATTGGCCATCGTAAAGCATATCCTTGAAGCTCATAACGAAAACATTACTGTAGAAAGTGTGTATCTTGAAGGAACGAAGTTCAGTTTTATGCTCGAAAAAAGTAAATAACTTCGGCAAAATGTAAGAAAAAAAAATATTTTAAAAAATCCTGAAATATTTTTTTGTCACATGTCATTTATTATATATTTGCACCAGAGATTTATCATAATTATAAAGGCAAAAAAGTAATTTAAGAAACTGATATGGTTTACAAAATCCGCGTAATATTAGATGCGAAAGAGGATATTTTCCGTGATATTGAAGTTAAGGGAAAACAAACATTATGGAATTTACATTTAGGAATTAAGAGTGCGTTCAATCTGCAAGGAGAAGAGCTTTCTGCTTTTAATCTGTTAGAGAGTGATGGAACAATCGTAAAAAATGTCCCACTCGAAGATATGAGTGATGATGGTGATGGCGAGATTATGTCAGATGTGTACATTGATGAAGCCTTTGAAAATGTTGGGGACAAAGCACAGTTTCAATATGGACTTCTTGATCTTTGGGAGTTTTATTGTGAACTTGTAGAAATCATTGACGAGAAAAAAGGAGTTACTTATCCTATTACAGTTTTCAGATTTGGAAATGTTCCTTTGAAAGCGCCTAGCAAAAGTGGAAACACTGGAGGAGGTAAAAAGAAATCAGCAATGCCTCTTATGGATGATGATTTTAGCTTTGAAGATGATTTCGGAACAGGTGGAAACTTTTCAGATGAAGATGACAGCTTCGATGATGACGAAGAAGAGGACTACAACGATGATGTCTTTGATGATGAAGAAGACAATGATGATGAAAGATAAGATGTAGATACATAAAAAATACAGCCCCGGATTATTAGTCCGGGGCTTTTTTATTAAACGAAAGCCTATATTATATCAAGATATACAATTCACATCCGCTTAGAAAGAATCAATGAAATTGATTCCATGCTTTGCTCCCTAAAAATAGAACAAGAACTTATTAAAAACTTTGCGTCAAAAAACAGCATAAACTTAAACCCTTAAGAAAAATGAAGATTATAAGTTAAGTTTCATCAAAGATGAATTTAGGATACAGCTTAATCAATAGCTTTAGCTGTTCCCTTACCATTTCTTATCCTCTTAAAAATCTTAATGGTTCAATTATTTTTGTGGTTTTACTCCAATCAACCTGTTAATTTTAGATAACGGAAAATTTGCCATATGCCAATTGTTTTAATAACCTGTATTATTTCAAAATGAACACTTGTAATTTTCCATTTCTGCCTTTTTCCCTGAAAAACAATCCTTACTTTTGTTAAAAATAGATTAATGAAGAAATTAATTTTATTAGCCATAATTGGTCTGGGAATTGTTTCCTGTACCATTCAAAAAAATACAAAGAGGATGACAGAACTGCCAAAAGAATGGAAACACAATACCAATATCTACGAAGTAAATATCAGACAATATACTCAGGAAGGAACTTTTAAAGCATTTGCAAAAGAAATGCCCCGCCTGAAAGCGATGGGAGTAAGAACCCTATGGTTTATGCCTATCACTCCAATTGCTCAGCAAAATAAAAAAGGAAGCATGGGAAGTCCTTATGCTGCCTCAGATTATACCTCTATCAATCCTGAATTCGGAACCATGGAGGATTTTAAATCGATGGTGAATGAAGCTCACAGATTGGGTTTCAAAGTGATTATAGATTGGGTAGCCAATCATACCGGTTGGGATCATGTCTGGACCAAAACTCATCCTGAATTTTACCTGAAAGATCCGGATGGAAAATTCCACATTGCTTCCGGAATGGATGATATTATTGAACTGGATTACAAAAATCAGGAAATGCGTCAGGCTATGATTGATGCTATGAAATTCTGGATAACAGAAACTGACATTGATGGCTTTAGATGTGATCTTGCTTCATGGGTGGAAGTTGATTTCTGGGAACAGGCACGTCCGGAAGTAGAAAAAGTAAAACCACTTTTTTGGCTGGGAGAATTTGATGAGTTGGAAAGTCCGGAATATGGAAAAGTTTTCGATGCCAGCTATTCCTGGAAATGGATGCATAAATCAGCAGATTATTATAAAAAGAATGAGCCGCTTCAGGAGTTGAAGGACTTATTGGTGCAATATTCCAAAATCGGAGACAAGTCAATGAGAGCCTGGTTTACGGCTAATCATGATGAAAATTCATGGAATGGTACAGAATATGAAAAATACGCAGTCATTACAAAACCTATGGCCGTATTCTCCGCTACATGGAATGGGGTTCCGTTATTGTACTCAGGTCAGGAACTTCCCAATATGAAGAGACTGGAATTTTTTGAGAAAGACCCGATTAAATGGACCAAAACCTATCAGGTGGCCGATTTCTATAAAACATTATTAGATCTTAAAGCTTTTAATCCTGCTTTAAGAGGTGGGGATCCGAGTGTGACCACTTATTTATTGAATACAACTGCTAGTGACAAAATTCTAGCCTACGTAAGAAAAAATGGGAAAGATGAAGTCCTGGTTGTTTTAAACATGTCAAAAGAACCTGTAGACTTTAGTATTGAAGACGGAAATCTATCAGGAACTTTCAGAAATATTTTTGAAAAAACGAAAAGAAACTTTGATGAAGGCAAAGATTTTAATTTCAAAATTTCAGACTACGCTGTATTTGAAAAATAAAATAATTGGGCTCGGAAATTATAAAACTTCAACAACCCGTTTTTAAATGGTACTATATTCCCCTCCGCTGGAGGGGTGTCAAAATCTATGATTTTGATGGGGTGGTTTTCTCCGTCCACAATAAAATATTCCAGCATTACAATGAACAAACAAGAAATAATAGACATAGTTAAAGCTAAGTTAGCAGACAAAATTCAGTATTTCGGAAATCTGATTGCAGAAACCCGTGCTTCCAATAATGACACTAAAAGTTCAATGGGAGATAAGTACGAAACCGGTAGGGAAATGTTGCAACAGGAAATCAATAATCTGCAGAGACAACTTAATGAAGTATTGAACCAACAGGCAATTTTGCAAAAAATAACTTCTGATCCTTCTGAGAAAGTTCAAAATGGGGCTTTGGTGAAAACCAATAAGGGATTATTTTATGTTTCTGCTTCCATGGGAGAAATTCTTTTTGAAAATCAAAAGATTATGACAGTTTCTGCAGAATCTCCCTTAGTAAAGGCTATGTTTGGCAAGAAAATGGGAGAGACATTTACCATCAACAATATCAATCAGGATATTGAACATATTTGGTAAATCAATCTTTAATACTATGAAATTTAAAAATTTACTTCTCTTAGCCTTTTTACTAGGCAGCTTGGTGATCAATGCACAAGTTCGTGCCACAGTTTCCTCAAGAACATATGATCTGGAAACGGTAAAGCTTACGGTAGATGGTTTTGTAATTACCCTTAATGCGGACGGATCAATTTCCGATTTTAATGCTCCCGATCTCAATGGTAAATTTGAATACTATGATAATCAGATTTTTGATAAAATTAAATATGGAAAGCTTAAGAGTATAGGGAATGTTAAAGTAGATTACTGGGATGATTCCGCATTTACAAGCGAGAAAGCTGGAAAACTGAAAAGTATAGGTAATATTTCTGTAGACTATTGGGAAGATTCTGCTTTTACCAGCGAGAAAGCTGGTAAGGTAAAGAAAATTGGAAATCTTACCGTAGATTACTGGTCAAATGATGTTATTGATAACAGCAGATTGGGAAAACTGAAAACGATAGGTGATATTTCTATTGATTATGGAACAAAAGATATTATTGATGAAAGTAAATTTCAAAAACTTATCAAATTTGGCCCAGTGAGACTGGATTATTCAAATGATAAATTCATTGATAAAAACAGATATGGCCAACTGAAGTCAATCAATGGAAATAATGAAAAAATTAGCGTTTCCGTATTATAATTCTTCTGTTGTTCTAATAACTTGAAAGTGTAGCATATACACTGGTTTAATAGAAAACAGATATACATCTTATAAAAAGCATCCATAGGCTGGGTGCTTTTTTTTTACTAAATTTGACCCATAAATTCCTTTTCAAAATGCAAAATTACCTGGATCTTTTACAACATATTTTAGACAATGGAACTGATAAAACCGATAGAACCGGAACCGGAACCAGAAGTGTGTTCGGATATCAGTTAAGATATGATCTGTCAAAAGGCTTTCCATTGGTAACCACTAAAAAAGTGCATTTAAAATCCATTATCTATGAATTGCTTTGGTTCCTGAAAGGGGATACTAATATCCAATACCTTAAAGATAACGGAGTAAGTATCTGGGATGAATGGGCCAATGAAAATGGTGATTTAGGACCTGTTTACGGAGCACAGTGGAGAAGCTGGAACGGAGCAGACGGAAAAATTGTAGATCAGATCACAGAAGTAATAGATCAGATCAAAAAGAATCCGGATTCCAGAAGGCTGATTGTTTCCGCCTGGAATGTTGCTGAAATTCCAAATATGGCTTTGGCACCTTGTCATGCATTATTCCAGTTTTATGCAGCAGACGGGAAATTATCATTGCAGTTATATCAGAGAAGTGCAGATGTCTTCCTAGGTGTTCCTTTCAATATTGCAAGTTATGCATTGTTATTGATGATGGTAGCACAGGTTTGTGATCTTGAAGTAGGAGATTATGTTCATAGTTTTGGAGATGTTCACATTTACAATAACCACTTTGAACAGGTGAACAGACAGCTTTCAAGAGAAACTAGGGCACTTCCTACGATGAAACTAAATCCTGATGTTAAAAATATCTTCGATTTCGATTTTGAAGACTTTACCTTAGAAAACTATGATCCACATCCGGGAATTAAGGCTCCCGTGGCAATTTAATATCATAGCAACTCTTTTATTATTGACAGATTTCTATTATTTTTGAAGTTTGTGAGAATTTAATTTTCACCACAAATTTTGAAAAAATAATATGGGAAAAAAATTAAACAATATATATCTGATATTTCTGAATATCCTGATCGTTGTTTACAATATTTATATATGGCTTTCTGTTTTCACAGAAAAGATCATTGTAGCAGATGACTTAAAAGAAGCTTATAACGCCAGGCATATTTCTAAGCCTTATTTTAGTTATATTTATTCCTACCTTGATTCTTCCAATATGGCCGCAAGGCCGGTATCTGGATTTATCACAGGAACTTTGGTTTTTCTTTCAAAGTATAATGAGTCCATTTATCTTTTAGGAATACTGTTTTTTCCACTTTCATTGCTTGCTGTTTATTGGGTGGTACAAAAGATTCTGTCAAAAGAATTGGCGAGTCTTATCACTTTGCTGTATTCATGCTCTTTAATCGGCACAAGTATTCAGTTTTCTCCAATCATGCTGAATTCAAACCTGGCAACAATATTTTTTAGTCTGAGCATCTACTATGTCTATGTTCGTAAAAACATTCTGTTCAGTGCTCTGTTTTTTATACTTTCAATATTAAGCTATGAGATTTTTCTGCCATTGATTTTGCTAAATCTTTATTTAATCAAGGAAAGTAAAAAAAGAATTATTTTTCTGTTGCTCACTATTGGATCAATTGTTCTTTTCAGAAAAGTCATTCAGCCGGCAATATTTGCTCATTCTTACCAAAGAGATGAAGTCGGGAAAATTTTCGAATTGAAAAGAGTAGTGCAGGTGACCATTTTTACAGCAAAATTATTTTTCAAAGATATTTTTGTAGGAACATATAAAGGATTAATAAATCTTAAAAATCTTCATATTGTAGAAATAGTTTTGGCTTTGATAATGTCTTCAGTTATCTATAAAGTCTTCTCCGGCTATGATTTTAAAAGTAAATTAAAAGACATTAAAAGCATAGGGTTGATTTCTCTTATATCAATAGTACTTGCAGTAAGCGTTTTTTATGTTTCATCCTATATTCCGACACTTTTTGGCTTTGATAACCGAAGTCTTGGAGCCATCAGGCTTTTTTATACACTCTTTGTTATTTCAGGAATCATTTATTTGTCCTTTAAGCTGAAGTTGGGAAATAAAACAATCAGTTCCCTTTTTGCAGGACTTGCTTTCCTTTTACTTACCACTAATATGAGTGTGAAAAATGCCTGGATCTATGCCAGCCGGTTTAATGATAAAATGTTTAATGAACTGAGCAAAACGTTAAAAGCTGAAAAGATTGAAAATGGAGTAGTTTGTTTGAGGTATGATATGTTCACAGAACTGAAAACCAATCCACATTTTATCCTTAGAGAACCTATCTTTTATAACAACTGGGAATGTAGAATGCTGTCTGAAATAAATGGTATTGATCCTAAAAAGATATTTATTTTTAATGCTGACAGACAGACGAAATGTGAAATGATATTTCTGTATAAAAATGGGAAGATTATTAGAGAAAAATAGTAGAGTTTTATTATTGATTGTTTCCTGTCATCTTAATACAGAATGAAGATCTGCGAATGTACTTCAGGATTGAGATAAAGAGTCTATGGCTTTTTTTATTCCCTCAACACATAAGAAAGAATGATTTGATAAAAGCTGAAAATTATATTTCGTTCAATAATATCCTCCATCTTTCAGTCCTTCATTCCTTCTCAAATAAAAAGTCACTTACAGACCCATTCTTTCTAAAATAAGTTTTAAATTTGAGAGAACTTGACTCTAGTCCTTTAACAAAAGGGATAATTATAAATCTAATCACAAAAATTATGAAGTATTTAAAGATAAATATTGAAGAGAATGCCGACCCTGAAATACTGAAAAATATTGTTCTTCAGTTAAAAGGGGTTGCTTCTGCAGAAATTGTTGACGATGAAAATCCGGAAAGTGAATTGAAAAAAGCTTTTGCTAAAACAAAAGAGCAGTTGAAAACCGGTGACTACGAAACATTAGTCAATGATATTTTCGATATCATAATAAAAAAATAACTCTAAAATTATAAAGTAGACAGATGAGAAAGGCCATTTTATCGATTGCGATATTAGGAATTTTGTTTTCCGCCAATGTATCAGCACAAACTGAAACTTCAGGAAGAGAAAAAGTGTACAGAGCTACCCATACCAAGGTAACAGAACTGAAACATACAAAACTGAAGGTAAACTTCGATTATCAGAAAGAACAGATGAATGGGGAAGAATGGTTGACAGCCTCACCCTATTTCTATCCTACTAATGAGCTGATTCTGGATGCCAAAGCAATGTTGATTCATGAAGTAGCTCTTGATAACAATGGTAAAAAGTCTCCTTTAAAATACGAATATAAAGATGATGTCCTGAAAATTACACTGGATAAAACCTATCAGAAGAATCAGGATTATACAGTCTATATCAAATATACATCCCGTCCGAACGAAGTAAAACAACAGGGAAGTATGGCCATTAATGATGCCAAAGGTCTTTATTTCATTAATGCTCAGGGAACAGATCCAGAACTTCCAACACAAATTTGGACACAAGGAGAAACGGAAGCTTCTTCTGCATGGTTTCCAACTATCGATAAACCGAATCAAAAAACAACTCAGGAAATCTTTATGACGGTTCCTGATAAATATGTTACCCTTTCGAATGGTATCCTGAAAGACTCTCAAAAAGAATCCAATGGACTTAGAACCGATCACTGGGTAATGGATAAAAGACATTCTACTTACCTTTTCTTCATGGGAGTAGGAGAGTATGCTATTGTAAAAGACAAATGGAAAAACATTCCTGTTGATTACTATATCGAGAAAGAATACGAACCTTATGCTAAACAGATCTATGGAAATACACCAGAAATGATCGAGTTCTTCTCTAAAAGAATGAATTACGATTATCCGTGGGCAAAATACGCGCAGATTTCCGGAAGAAACTATGTGAGTGGTGCCATGGAAAATACAACAGCAACCCTTCACGGAAGTGATATTCTTCAAAAACCGGGACAGCTTATCGATGAAAATACATGGGAAGACACCATTGCTCACGAGCTATTCCACCATTGGTTTGGAGATTTGGTAACCGCAGAAAGCTGGAGTAATCTTACAGTGAATGAATCTTTTGCTAATTATTCTGAATACCTTTGGAACGAACATAAATATGGAAAAGATCAGGCTGATTATCATCTGATGACTGATGTGAACAGGTATATCCATAATCCATCTGATTTTAATAAAAACCTGGTAAGATTCAATTATGCATCCCGAGAAGATGTATTTGATCTGGTAACCTATCAGAAAGGAGGCGGAATTCTGAATATGTTGAGAAACTATTTAGGAGATGATGCTTTCTTTGCTGGGATGAACGACTACCTGAAGACAAATGAATATCAGAATGCAGAAGCACATCAGTTGAGACTTTCTTTTGAAAAAGTTTCCGGAAAAGATCTGAACTGGTTCTTTAATCAATGGTATTTTGGAAGCGGAAACCCGAAGGTCAACTATTCATTTACATTTGAACCTGTAAAAAAACAGGTGGCTGTTACGATTAATCAGACCCAGGATCAGGTGTTTGAATTTCCTTTGGCAATTGATGTGTATGATAATGGAAAACCAAAGAGATACAATGTTTGGGTAAAAGCTGATGCGAAGAATACATTCAACTTTGATGTTTCCAAAACACCGGATTTAGTGAATATCAATGCAGATGGTGTTTTATTGGCAGATATTACTGATACAAAAACTCCGGAACAGAATCTTTTACAGTTTACAAATTCTAAAGAATTTAAAAATAAATATAATGCTTTAACAGGAATAAAAGATCAGGTAGGAAAAAGTCCTGCTGTAACAAAATTATTGGCAGCAGCATTGAAAGATCCGTTCTTTAGAGTAAGAATTCAGGCTTTGGAATTAGTAGATCTTAGCAACGCTGAACAAATGAAAGCATTAGGAGCTGATGTTGAAAAACTGGCTTCTAATGATCCTAAAACATTAACACAGGCTGCTGCAATTACTGCTTTAGCTAAAACAAAAGATAAAAAATACCTTCCACTTTTTGAAAAAGGAATGAGCGCTGTTTCCAATGCAGTAAAAAGAAGCTCATTGGGGGGGATTTTAGCTATCGATCCGTCAAAAGCTAATTCATTAGCTGATAAAATAGACATGGATGGCGCTTCAGATGAGTTGCAGGCGCAGCTGCTTCCCATTGTTGTAAAAAATAAAGTGGTTTCTCAAATGCCAAAAATTGCTCCATTAGCAGCGTTTTATCCGTTTATCAAATTCCAGAATCCAGAATTAGGGAAGTCTGCGGAAGAAGGATATAATTGGATTATGTCATCCGATAACTTAAAAGCTACTGAAAGTGTAACTAAGATTTTAGGATATGCCAAAAATCAGATAGGAGATAATCCACAAGCTAAAATGATGGTGGTACAAATGCTGAAGGATGGGTTAAGTAAGAAAATGGAATTACTGAAACAGAATCCACAGAATGCAGCCAGCATTAATAAACAGATTGATGTTATCAACAAAACCATTGAAAATTATAAGTAAGATATAAAGCCGGCAAAGTTGCCGGCTTTCTTTTTATAGATGAATAATTCGGAGGGTTTACAAGTTCTATATCCAGGATTTAAAGTGTAGAAAGGGACTTTAGTAATATCTATTTGGTTCTTATTTATTTTTAATAATATTACAAAAATCAGCTGTTTTTACTGCTGTTTTTTGCGTTATCTTTCATAAATTCGTTTAAAATTTAAAAAATTATGAGTTTTGGAATTGAAGCGGCAAGCTATTATGTGCCTTCTTTATATTTGGAAATTAAAGATTTAGCGGAAAAAAGAGGGATAGAACCGGCAAAATTGGAGAAGGGGCTAGGACTTCATAAAATGGGATTGCCTGATGTGCATGAAGACGCTGCAACCTTTGCGGCAGAAGCATTATTAAGACTCATTCAGGATTACCAGGTCAATCCTAAAGAAATTTCAAGAATTTATCTGGGTACAGAAAGTGCTGTAGATGCGGCAAAACCAACGGCTTCTTATGCAATGCAGATGGTTGAAAAGGTATTAGAAGGAGAATTTGGAGAAAGAGTATTTAAAAACTGTGATGTTGTAGATATGACTTTTGCTTGTGTAGGCGGAGTAGATGCCTTACATAATGCCTTAGATTTTGTAAGAGTAAATCCTGAAAAAAAAGCAATAGTGATTGCCAGTGATTATGCAAAATATGAATTAGCATCCTCTGGAGAATATACACAAGGTGGTGGAGCAGTTGCCCTTTTGATCTCTGCAAAACCAGATCTTCTTGAAATTGAAAATAACTGGGGAGTTGCTACAGAAAGTGTTTTTGATTTCTTCAAACCAAGAAGACAATATAAAAAAGAAGAACTGAAAGGAGCTCCTGAAGTGTATCCTGATAAAATTGAGATTTTCACAGATGAGCCGGTTTTTGATGGACAGTATTCCAATCAGTGTTATCAGGATAGAATCAGAGAGGCTTATCAGCATTATAAAGAGAATACAGGTAAAGAAAAACCTTACGAAAACTGGAAATACATTATTTTCCATCTTCCATATGCCTTCCATGGTAAAAGAGTCTTTACAGAAATCTACAGCCTGGAGAATGGAATTTCTTATGAAACTTTGGATGAGCAGAAAGCTGTTGCTAAATCTGAAAATTATCTAAAACTGATCAGTACCGCTATTGAAAAGACTCAAAGAGCTTCTTCAGAAATAGGGAATATGTATACTGCTTCTATTTTTATGGCATTCCTTTCCGGACTGCAAACTTCTTTTAACGAAAATGAAGACCTTTCAGGAAAAGAAATAGGATTCCTTGGATATGGTAGTGGTTCTAAATCAAAAGTGTTTGCCGGTAAGGTATCTGTTACTTGGAAAACAGTGGTAGAGAAGTGGAATTTATTCGAAAATCTGAATCATAGAAAGGCTATTGATTTTGAAACCTATGAAAAGCTTCACAGAAAGCAATTGAGCCAATCTGTGAACCCGGATTATAAGGGATTTGGTCTTGTTTCCATAGAAACTGAAAGTCCTGTTTTAGTTGGATCAAGATATTATTTTTATCAAAAATAACATGGATTTAAAATTAACAATAAAGCATCTTTTTCACAAGATGCTTTATTGTTATGTATGTTTTAAGTGTTTTTATTTTTTAATTTTCAATACAATTGACTGTTTGTTATATATATCATTTATTTGTGATATTTAATATTTTTCATCATATTTTAATTTATGATTAATATTTTTCATTTATTTTGATGTTTTAATGAATGAATCTTAAAAATTTAACTGTTGTTAATATTATGTTAAAGTTAAATTGAATGTTATTATTTTCATTTATTTGGTTTTATTGATTTATATTTTTTAATGAAAATTCATTTTTAATGAATAATATTAACTTTAATTTGTTTTTTTTGTAGAATTTTATTATTTGAATCCTTGTTTCTTATTAACATATTTGTTTCTGAATATTAAAATATGTTAAATAATGAATGTTAAATTACGTGTATTAAGTGCTGGAGCGCTGTTTTTTTTAGGACAGGCTGCTTTTGCGCAAAAAGCTGGGAAAGATACCATTCCTAAAGAGAATAAGATTGATGAAGTTGTTATTACTGGTTCTTACGGGATTAAAATGACTCCTGAACAATCTGCCGGATCTCTAGTTAAAGTATCAGGGAATATTCTCGAAAAACCTTCTGCAGTTTCTATTGATAATATTCTACAGGGAACTGTGGCTGGTTTAATGTCAAGCGCAAGCTCCGGACAGCCTGGAGCATCAACGATAACTTTGATTCGAGGAATTTCTTCATTGACATCAGGTAATGATCCGTTATATATTGTTGATGGAGTGCCAGTTCAGTCTGGTGATATTTCTGGGGCTTTAACTACTCAAAATGCATTATCATTAATCAACCCTGCGGATATTGAAGATGTGCAGGTTCTAAAAGATGGTGTGGCAACAGCAATTTATGGTTCCAGAGGAGCAAATGGAGTAATTATAATTACTACAAAATCAGGTAAGAAAGGGAAATCCAGCCTGCAGTTTATCAGTGAAATAGGTACATCCAATATTGCTTTTGATAAATTAGATATGTTAAATGCTCAGGAGCATGTGACTTATTTAGGACAGGCTCTTTATAATAGATATCCTGTTACTGATCCTAAAGATGGTTTTAAAGATGTTCAGGAGGCTACGGACTACGGCCGAACTAAGGTGTTGAAATGGGATGGTAAAACGGATACCGATTGGAGAAGGTTGACCAGAAGAAACTCTCCAATCACTAACAGGTATAACTTAAGTTATTCAGGAGGCTTTAAAGATTTTACTTTATACGCATCATTAGGATATTTGAAACAGGAAGGGTTATCATATGATGCAGTTTTTGATCGATATACAGGAACATTGAAAGCTAATTGGAAAGCTACTGATAGGTTAAATATTACTTTTTCAACTAACCTGTCAAGAACAATACAGGCTGGACCATCAGATGCTTCATCTTATGCAAATCCGGTTTTCTCAGGAACTCTTCTTTCACCAACTCAAAATCCTTATTTGAGTGATGGGAATTATAACCTGAACCTTGTGTATTTGAATCCTCAGTTTAATCCATTGGCGTTAACAGGAACAAACCTTACAAAAGGAACTTTTGATAAAGTACTTACTTCATTAAATGTTGACTATAAAATATTACCTTATCTGACTTTTAATTCCAACTTTGGAATTGATAATACCGCAGGTAATGAATTTATTTACTGGAATCCTGACTATGGAGACGGATATGAGCCATCCAATGCAAATGGTAATGGATATTACTTCAAGAGTATTAGAAATTTCTTCACTTGGAACTGGTATAACTTTGTAAACTTTAACAAAACATTTGCTGGAGTACATGATATTTCTGCATCGGTAGGGATGGAATCCACAAGAAGGACGCTGGAATATAATACGCTTTCAAAAAGAGGTTTTCCGGCTGGTACAAGAATCAGGTATGCTGATGCGGCGGCTAACGCTACAGGAGCAACTGGAAGAACTGATGCATGGACACTTGTAGGTTATATTGCAAGAGCTTCCTATACCTATAATAAATTTGCTACCATTACAGGATCTGCGAGAAGAGATACTTATTCAGGGTATACAAAAGGAGGGAATTTCTTTGGAGTTGGTGTGAGTTTCGATTTAGGAAAGATGAATTTCTTACCAACCTATGTAAATTCATTGAAGCTTAGAGCGAGTTATGGAGAAAATGGTAATCAAGCTGCATCTCCATATGCTAAATATCCGCAGTATACTTTGGTGGGTAATTATCTGCAGACCAATGCAGGGTATATCCTAACTCCAGGAGCACCGGACGGGCTGGTTTGGGAGAAGTCTAAAAAGAGAAATATTGGGTTAGATTTCTCATTAGGAGCAATGGGAGGTATTTATGGTAGTTTTGATGTGTATTCTAATATTAATCCTGATCAGGTATATGATGTGCCGATTTCTCCTTCTACGGGATTTAGCACGGTTATCAGAAACCAGGCAGAAGTTAAATCTAACGGATTTGAAGCTTTATTAGGGTATAGAAAAAGTACAGAATCATTTAGTTGGGATATTAAAGCCAATTACTCTTATAATGATTCCAAGGTTACTTATATAAAAGGAGATCCTACGCCAACTGTTATTCCTGGGGTAAAGGCATTTTTCCCTGGACATAACCCGACTGAATTTTATACAAGATTATGGGCAGGGGTAGATCCTTCAAATGGAGATCCGCTTTGGTATACTGATGAATCAAGAACAGCTACAACTAATGATGTGAATAAAGCAAAGCTGTCATTTACAGGACAGAAAGCTTTGCCTACGCATGTTGCCAGTTTAATCAATGAATTTACTTATAAAGGGGCAAAATTGTCATTTATGATTACTTATCAGGGAGATTATTCTGTATGGGATAGATGGGGATTTGTGTATGAATCGGATGGAGCTTATCCAACTGTGAATACAACATGGGAATCTTTATATGATTCCTGGAGCCCTTCCAATCCTACTGCTTCAAGGCCAAAACAAGTGTATAATGGGAATAGGTCTTCCAATTCAAGTTCCACCAGATATTTATACAAAGGAGATAATATCAGGTTAAGAAATATTGAATTAGGATATACATTTAAAGGTTCAACGCTTAATATTCCTAGTGTTAAAGGGATTTATGCTTACGTAAGAGGAGTTAATTTATATACCTATGCATTTGATAAAAAATTACGTTTCGACCCTGAAGCGAACTCGAATGCTTTTGATTACACGGTGTCAAATCTGGGGGTTTTTGATATGACACAGCCTAATATGAGACAGTTTATTTTCGGTATTCAGGTTGATTTCTAATTGTTTAAAGTTTAAAAAAATGAAAAAAATAAAAGTTTTATTAATAATATTAACTGGAGTTGTGGTAAGCTCTTGTAAAAGTGAATTCTCGGAAGAGTTACCACCAATTACTCTTCCTTTGGATCAAGCAATTACGAATGAGAAGGTATTGAATACTGCAGTGAACGGATTGTATAATTTATATCAGACAAACAATGACGGATCGATTAACTCTTATGGTGCTATGATCCCGACTTTACAAGAATTATTGGGAGATAACGGTTTTGTTGCTATAGTGAATTCAAACAGGTTTTCAACAACGAGAGATCCTAACCTAACTTTCTATACGCAAAACAGTGGAGATTTGGGAACTTTATGGGCTACCCTATATAAAATTATTGCTAATGCTAACTTTGTACTTAGTTATGAAGGTAAGATTCCTGATGACCCCAATACACCAGGATCACCTGTGAATCAGTTTGGTCAGGCTTATGCAGTGAGAGCAATGGCTTATTCTACACTAGTATCGTTATTTAGTGATAACTTTAATGGTTCAAATCCTGAGGTTGGAATTCCTTTACCGTTAGAATTTAAACCGGCCGTCAATCTTCCAAGATCTAGTGTAAAACAGGTATATGATCAGATATTTGCCGATTTAACTAATGCAAGTACCAAAATTGGTACGGGTGTGACAAATGGGAATAGGAGACTTACTACTGCGGCAGTAGATATGTTGTTTTCAAGGTATTATCTTGCAACTAAAAATTATGCACAGGCTAATACCTATGCACAGAAAGTTCTTGATAATCCAGCTTATAGTTTGTTGTCTGCTTCAGGGGTTACAGACTTCTTTTCTGTAACCGGAGAGAGTAATGGAGAAACCATTTTTCAGATAGACTATAATGCGCTTGATTTACCAGGAGCTAATGATGGTATTACAGCTACATGGTCATCTACAGGGAGGTATAAGCAAAACTTTGCTACCCAGACCTTTTTTAGTAAAATGGGAGCCAAAGATGTTAGAAGGGGAACCTGGTACAGAGATACAGGATATGTATTGACTTTAGGAGATAATCCTAAGCCAATAGATGTTATGAAATATACTGCAGCAGATAGAGATATTGTTGTACTAAGAAAGACTGAAGCTGTTTTTAATCAGTTGGAGGCTCTTTATTATACTAATCCTACAGTTGCTTTAGCTAAATTGAATACCTGGGTGAAAACTTATAGAGATGCCGACTATGCTTACGCAGGAACAGGAATAGATTTATTAAAAGAAATTTTAATGCAGAAAGATATTGAGATGTTCTTGGAAGGATTTAGATATAGTGATCTAAAAAGAAATGGTTTAGGTTTTAAAAATTCTCAGACTCAGGTAGAACTTACCACGTCTAAAGTTCAGTTTAAATCTTTTCCATTACCTCAGGCTGAACTTAATACTAATACACTATTATCTCAGTATCCTGGTTATTAAGATATAAAAGCAAATTTTAATATATTTTTAGAAAAGGCTGCCTTCTCAATAAGGTGGCCTTTTCGTTTTTAATTTCAGATTGCCTTTTTATGAAGGTATATATTGTAATTACTGAAGGATGAAGAAGTATTATATATGAATGTAACTATGAAGTAAATAATGTTAGTCTTAGAGATGAAACAATATAATTTATTTAATGAAAAATATAATATTAATGACAAAAATAAAGTCACAAAACATTCTTAAAACTATGCTGGTTTAAACTGAATATTAGATATCATATATTAACAGATTTTTAATTTTATTTTCATGGAGACTGCCTAAAAAGGCAGTCTTCCTGATTTTTATCAGGTTGTTTTCTATGGTTTTTTGCTAAAAAGTATTCATCATTTTGCTGGTTTTGGTTGAAAAACAGAATGGATTTGTTTTATTTTTTTCGTTAATATGATTATTTGTTGTTAATTTTTTTCACTTGTTGTTTTAAATTGATGTACATTAATTTTTATTTCACTTTTGGTTAAAATTTCATTAATATTTAAAATGCTTTGATATTCTTTAAAAATTCAAATATAATTGAAGTTTTTTTTTATTATTTTTTAGAGTTAAGTGCGGATACTCCTTTTCTGTAGGACTGTTTTAAGGTTTTAATAAATTGACGGTGTTAATATTTATTAACATATTTGTCCCCTTGAATATATTAAAATCTGTTAATATGAATGTGAAGTTACATGTATTAAGTGCTGGAGCTTTGTTTTTTTTAGGACAAGCTGCCTATGCGCAAAAATCTAAGAATGATTCTATTCTGAAGGAGAATAAGATCGATGAGGTAATCGTTACTGGATATCAGAAGAAAAAAGCAGATGAAATTACCCAGGCTCAGGCCGTTGTAAGTGGAGATGCTATCAGAAGAACTTCTCCTACAACATCTATCGGAAACTCTTTACAAGGTAAAGCTTCAGGGGTATATGTACAAAGTGCTACGGGACAGCCAGGTTCTGCTGCTACCATTATGGTAAGAGGGGTTGCCGGTGTTGGTGGATCTTCTGAACCTACTTATGTAGTGAATGGTATGTATATGACTGCTAGACAGTTCAGTGCAATCAACCCTGCAGACGTAGAATCAATTTCCGTTCTTAAAGATGCTGCGGCTACGGCTCAGTATGGTGCGAGAGGAGCAAATGGAGTAGTTGTAGTAACTACTAAAGCTGGAAAAGTTGGAAAAACTAACTATTCATTTGAAAGTAAATTTGGTTTCAGTGAAAAACTGAAAGACAAGAATTTCACGATGATGAATTCCAGAGAGTTAATGAACTACCAGAATGAGTTAGGTTACTTAGGTGTAGCACCAAGATCTCAGGATGAAATTAATGCACTTGCTGTTTATGATCACAACTGGCAAAAAGACTTGTTGAGACCTTCAAGCATTCAGTCTTATTTGTTCAGTGCACAAGGAGGATCTAGAGAAAGTACATTCTATTATTCATTAGGATATGATTCTGATAATGGTATTCTTAGAGATATAGACGGACTTAAGAGATATACAGGTAACTTCGGATTTACCAATAAACTTAGCGAAAAGTTAAACGTTGGAGTTAACCTTGGAGTTCAGTATCAGGTTACAGAAAACTTCAGAGACAGAAACAATACACAGAACCCATTCGCGGCAATGTATAAATATGCTCCTTACGAGCCGATTTATAACCCAGACGGAAGCTACAATCAAAAAATGAGAGCGGGTTCAAACACTGTAGAGCAAATCCGTAATAACAGAGCAGAAGACCAGAGATTAAGAATCCCAGTAACTTTATTCGGAGAATATAAGATCATGGATGGATTGAAATTCAAAACGAATTTCAACGGACTTTATGACTGGTACATGGGGACTACATGGATGAAAAAAGGATCTAACCTGGATTTAACTACCAACAAGATCCCTACAGGTTCATTGGCTAAAAATACATTCTATGGATTTAACTATACATGGAACAACTCATTAAATTATAAGAAATCATTCGGAAAACATAATTTTGATTTCTTAGGATTTATCGAATATAACGATAACTTCACCGAAACAGCGAATGCAAGTGCTTATGGATTAAAATCTACTACGCTTAGTGTTCCATCTATCACGACTCCTTCTGACAGAAATACATTTACTGGAACTAAAATTAGAAATACCCTTTTCAGTTTAGCGGGTATGGTAAACTATGACTATGAAGGTAAATATTTAGCAACAGGGTCATTAAGAAGAGATGCTTCTTCAAGATTTGGAGCTAATAACAAGAGCGGGATCTTCTGGTCAGCAAGTGCTGCTTGGAACATTGCCAAAGAAGACTTCATGAAAGGTGGTTTCATCAACGACTTGAAATTGAGAGCTTCTTACGGTACAACCGGAAATGATGGTTCATTATCTGACTATTACAATGTAGCTAATGTTGGTTTCGATTTATACGGAAATAACGCAGCTTTATTCCCTGGAACTTATAACAGTACTGAAAAAGTTTACATCGTTGGTAACCAGAATCTGAAATGGGAATCTAATGCGGTAACTAACGCAGGGGTTGACTTTACAATGTGGAAGAGAAGAATTCGTGGTTCCGTAGAAGTTTACCAAAACAAGAGAAAAGATTTCGTTCAGTTAGTGCCATTAGATAAGCAGGAAGGTTCATATTACCAATATATCAATGCTGGTGATATGACTCAGAAAGGTCTTGAAGCTGAATTAAGCGTAGACGTTATGAGAAAGAAAGATTTCCAATGGACTGTACGTGCTAACATCTCTTTCCAGAAATCAACTCTTGATAAACTTGCAGACGGACAAACTGAAAGAAACCTTGGATATACTTATCTTAAAGTAGGTGAATCTCCGTACGCATTCTATAACGTTAGATTTGCAGGAGTAAACTCAGCAAACGGAAACGCTCAATATTACGATAAAGACGGAAAAATTACAGAAACATACAGTGCTTCCAATGCAGTTCCAATTACAGATAAAACTCCTTTCCCAAAAAGCTTCGGAGGTTTCGGAACTACACTTCAATATAAAGGATTCGACTTCAGTGCAGACTTTACATTCAAGTTAGGAGGTTATACATATAACAACATGTATTTACTGGCTAATGATCCAACTCAGGCTAAAGCAGGAAGAAACATGGCGCAGTCAGCTGCTAATATGTGGAGAAAGCCAGGTGATACAGATGTATTACAAAGAGTAGACTCTAACGGTTTGCGTGATTCTGATCAGTGGATTGAGAAATCAGACTACTTAAGATTAAGAGCCCTTACATTAGGATATACATTTGATAAAAAAATTCTTGGAGATGATTCTCCAATTAATAAACTGAGAATGTATGTAATGGGACAGAACTTATTTACAGTAACAAGCTTCCATGGAGAACCTGAAATTTCTGTAGGATCTGCTGAATCTACATCATTATTCGTTCCTGGATCATATAACCTTTATACTTATCCTGCTGTAAGAACGATCATGGTAGGAATGCAATTAGAATTTTAATATTGAATAGCTTTATGAAAAAGAATATAATAAAAATAAGTTTAGCTGCGTTGACTGTTGTTGTATCGTTAACGTCTTGTGAAAGAAATTTGGATCAGATTTCATCTGTGAATGAAGCTGAAGAACAAGCTATGACCAGACCTGAGTCATTCAGACAGGCTTTAGATGGAGCTTATACTGCATTTAAAGGAGTAGGTTATTACACAAGTGATACAGGTAACCAGCTTATTATGGGTGACCTTACTACAGATAACCTTATTATTTCAGATGGAGGAAGAAACTCTAATGCTGCAGCTTCAAACTTTGAATTCTCTTCAGATAATTCACAGACAACAGGTTTGTTCAGTGCTGCATATGCGGTAGTAAGCAGAGCTAACTTTGTTCTTTCTTATTTAAATAACGGAGTAGTAACTGGTACTCAAAAAGATAATATAGAAGCTGAAGCTAGAGCAATCAGAGCAGCAGCTCATTTCGATATCTTAAGAGCTTACTCTGTAATCCCTACACAGAAATCATCAGCAAAGAACCAATACGGTATTTATTATTCTGAATCTTTTAAGCCTTTGAATAATAATTCATCCAGAAGTTTATCAGTAGATGAGTCATATACAAAAGTAATTAATGACTTGTTATTTGCTGCTGATAAAATTACTCAGAATGACGCTGATAAAGGAAGATTCAGTAAAGCTGCTGTATACGGATTATTATCAAGAGTGTACCTTTACAAGGGAGACTATGCTAATACTGTAAAATATGGTCAGCTAGCATTAGGTCTTTCACCAAGTGTTACAACATTGGCTAACTTTAACAGTATCTGGAAAGAAAACGAAGGATTGGCTAAAATTGCTGACGGAGTTTTATTCCAGATCTCAAACGCAGCACCTGAGCGTAATACAGTAGGGGTTGCTTATAACCAGTTAATCGACGGTCAATACAGATCAGAATTTGTTGCAGATTATGCTTTCTTCAACTCTTTTGCTGCTAATGACGTAAGAAAAACTACTTATTTTACTACAGCTTTGTACAACAAAAAAATGTACAATCACATTACAAAATATGCAGGTAACGGTGGACCAGTGAACATTGTTCCAGTTAAATATCTGAGAACTGCTGAAGTATTACTGAACGTAGCAGAAGCATCTTACAGATCAGGTAATGAGGGAACAGCTCTTACTTTACTAAACCAGCTGAGAAAAGAAAGATATACTGCATTTACTCCTGGAACAGAAGCTGGAACGGCTCTTCTAGATGCTATCCTGAAAGAAAGAAGATTAGAGCTTGCTTTTGAAAATGACAGATGGTATACCTTAAAAAGACTAGGTCTTTCTGTTCAAAGATCAGGTAAAGGAGATATTGCTGATGGTAGCGGATCAAAAGCGCTTACCCAGACTTTAGCTGCAGATAGTTATTTATGGCAATGGCCAATTCCTATCAATGCTGTTCAGGCTAACCCAAACATTCAACAGAATGATAAGTATTAAGAAATAACATTTTTAATATATATAAGAAGAGCTCCATGAAAATGGGGCTCTTCTTTATTTTACTTGAAATTCACTTAAAAGTAACTAAGCGGTTCCGGAACACGAACCTCATATCTATCACTACTCTCGAATAATCATCCTGTTCTGATAACTCTTCGGTGTTACTCCTTCCAGTTGTTTAAAAACCCTGGTAAAATAATTAGTATCCGAAAATCCGGTCTGGTAAGCTGTTTCTTTAATACTGTTTTGGGTAGCCAGTAACTCTTTAGCCTTACTGATTCTTTCCTGTAATATAAAATCATTCGGAGAAGTGCCCAATTCATCTTTGAACATCTTAAAGAAGTTCGATTTGCTCACATAGGCAAGCTTAGCAATACTCTCAATAGATAGTTTCTGATGCAGATTCCTTTTAATATAATCAACAACAAATCCAATTCTCGATTTATTTTTCACAATATTTCTTTCCACCATACTTCTGGCCTGTGTCTGCATAAGTCGTATAAGGAGTTCTTTCAAAGCGAAATCAGCCATAATATCCTTTTGAGAATTATCATCCATGGCTATTCTCATAATATTGTTGGTGGCAGAAGCCAGCGCCTGATTGTTAAAAAGAAAATACTCATCCAGCTGAATATTCCATTGGGAGGCTTCATCTACCTTTGGAAGATGGTAATTTAAATGATTAAGAGAATTCTCTATAAAATCAGGGTTTAAACTTAAAGAAATGCATTGCGTAGGAGTTTCATCTGCCTCAGGAAAATCAATAACCATGGTTTCACCGGGGGCTACCAGAATGCTTTCTCCCGGAAAATAATCAAAATAACTGGTCTTGTTATCTAGCTTCATGTGTTTTTTACCCCTTAACATGGCTGTAAATGCAATATTTTCAAAATGAAGCTTCACTCCGAAAGCTGCCTTATGTGTTTCGTAGATACTGAATTCACAATTGTTTAGATTGAACTTTGTCTGATTTTCAACAAGACTTAATAGCTGGTTTTCCTTGCGTAATTCAGGAGTATTTAATAAAATCTTACTATTGTTGTTCATTTCTAAATATTTTGAGATAGCCGATAAATCAAATATAGAAAATTTGCTCCAACGTTGCTGTTAATAAAATAATAAAATTGTGCTGTGTACTATTTTGCACCTTTTTTATACGATTGTGCTATAGGTTTTTCACGCATCCGTGTAATTTGGCAGTATCTAAAAAATTAAAATAAATACTGATATGAGCACTCTTACAGAACCAAGATCAACAACGCTGTTACAGCGTCCCGAGTTCAAAAGCAGATATGATAATTATATTGACGGAAAGTTCACTCCACCCGTTAAAGGACAATATTTTGATGTAGTTTCACCCGTTGACGGTAAGAATTTTACTCAAGTGGCTCATTCATCCAAAGAAGACTTAGAGCTTGCTGTAGATGCAGCTGATAAAGCATTTCAGACCTGGAAGCATACATCAGCTACAGAAAGAAGTATCATTCTTAATAAAATTGCAGACAGAATAGAACAGAATCTGGAATACCTTGCCACAGTAGAAACCATTGATAACGGTAAAGCAGTAAGAGAAACATTAGCTGCAGATATGCCATTGGCTATAGATCATTTTAGATATTTTGCATCTGTCATCCGCGCAGAAGAAGGATCTCACAATGAACTGGATAAAGACACTGTTTCCTTAATCGTTCACGAACCGTTAGGAGTTATCGCACAGATCATTCCATGGAACTTTCCGATCCTTATGGCAACCTGGAAGCTGGCTCCGGCATTAGCTGCTGGAAACTGCGTAGTTTTAAAACCTGCAGAAAGCACTCCCGTTTCTATCATGATCCTGATGGAACTCATAGGAGATCTGTTACCGGCAGGAGTTGTTAATATTGTTAACGGTTTCGGAGCAGAATTAGGAAGAGCCTTGGTAACGAACCCTAAAGTGTCCAAAGCAGCCTTCACAGGATCCACAGCTACAGGACGTATGGTAATGCAGTACGCTACAGAAAATATTATTCCTGTAACATTGGAGCTAGGTGGAAAATCACCTAATGTTTTCTTCAATTCAGTAATGGATGCAGATGATGAATTTCTTGATAAAGCTATTGAAGGAGCGGTTCTTTTTGCCCTTAATCAGGGGGAAATCTGTACATGCCCTTCAAGACTGCTGGTTCAGGAAGGTATCGCAGATGCTTTTATCGAAAAAGTGATTGAAAGAGTAAAAGCTATCAAAGTAGGAAATCCACTGGATAAAACCGTGATGATGGGAGCGCAGGCTTCGAAAATTCAAAAAGAAAAAATACTTTCCTATATCCAGTTAGGAGTAGATGAAGGCGCTGAAGTGCTGGTAGGAGGTGATGTTAACCATCTTGGAGAAGACCTGGAAGACGGTTTCTATATTCAGCCTACGGTTTTCAAAGGAAATAACAGGATGAGAATTTTTCAGGAAGAGATCTTCGGGCCTGTATTAGCCTTTACTACCTTTAAAGATGAAGAAGAAGCGGTAAAAATTGCCAACGATACTATTTACGGATTAGGAGCAGGAGTATGGACGAGAGATGCTCATCAGCTATACAATATTCCACGTCAGATTGAAGCAGGAAGAGTTTGGGTAAACCAATACCATTCGTATCCTGCAGGAGCTCCTTTTGGAGGATATAAACAATCCGGAATCGGAAGGGAGAATCATAAAATGATGCTGGATCATTATCGCCAGACCAAAAATATGCTGATCTCCTATAACAAGAATAAGTTAGGTTTCTTTTAATATTATGTAGGACGTGCCCGATTGCCTTGGCTTTTCCCAGGGCAAACGGTCGGGCTATGCAGGGCTTCACTTCGTTTCGGTGCTTCATTACATTGCGCACCGGCTCGTGCCTCGCCGCCCTTACTATCCCTCACGCAAAAAAAGAAATCATTGACAATAATTAAAATAAAATGGGGAAACCCAAATTTGCTAAAAGATGAAGGGGACTTCAATGACAGAATCACAGGCTCAATTTAGACATGATGAGTGAGCAGGTCCGGCAAATCATATTTGCCGGACTTTTTTATGAAAAATAATAGTAAATAAGAAAAAATGGAAACAAAAATAGCAAGACTTTCTGCCACGGAAAAAGCCCTTGAAGTCATCCATGAACTTGAAGATAAATATGGTGCACTGATGTTTTATCAGGCAGGAGGCTGCTGCGAAGGTACACAGCCGCAATGCTTCGAAAAAGGAGGCTTTTTTCCAAGAATGAATGATGCCATGATCGGAACCATCAACGGACATGAATTCTGGATAGATCGCGATCTTTTCGAATACTGGAAATACTCCCATTTTACCCTGGATGTTACCGATGGCTTTGGACCCGGAGGCTTCTCATTGGAAACTCCTCTGGGAAAGACTTTCAAAGTACAATACAGACTCTTTACGCCTGATGAATATGAAAATCTGGAGCCTGTACAACGCAGTGAATAAGTTTTAGGATATACCCATCATCACTCCTTGACAAACCGGTTGACAAACATTGCAGCGACAATATCTCCCACAGAATTAAGAACTGTAGCCAAAGGATCTACCAATGTTCCGATAATCATCACTGCCGGAATGGCTTCCTGAGGTAATTTATACACCGAGATCATCAGCATTTCCCCAATATATCCACCATTAGGAATTCCACCAGCTACAATACTTACAAAAACTGTAATTCCCAATGCTAAAAGCAAGTTGGCAGGATCAAAGAAATCTTTTCCAATAATTAAAAAAGCCACATAGATTTTTATAATTGAAGACATGGAAGATCCGTTTTTATGCAGCGTAGTCCCAATAGGAATCACCAAATTGGCAATGGAATTGGGTATTCCGATCTTAGAAGCAGCCTGTAAATTGGCAGGCATAGTTGCAAAGCTGCTGCAAGTACTTATCGCAGTAAGAGTAGGGTAAATCGCATTGGTCCAAAAGTTTTTTACTCCTTTCTGCCCACTCGCCATAAATGCATAAATGGAAAAGAAGACCAAGAAATAAATAATCCCGGCAACATAGTACAACCCTAATGGTTTAGCATAAAAACCAAAAAGTTGTGGTCCTAATGTAGAAACCTGATAGGCAAAATAAGCTCCCAAACCAATGGGTGCCAGCTTCATCACCAATAAAAGAAGTTCCTTCATTACTTCATATCCAGAGGCTATAAAAACCCTGAAAGGCTGTCCGGCATCTCCTGTTTTTCGGGCTGCAAAACCAGTCATAAAAGCAAAAATAAGAAGGGCCAACATATTCTGTCTGGAAAACAAAGCAGTGAATTCTCCCACAGTAAAGAAGCTTACAATTCTATTTCCCCAGCTGTCCTCATTTGCCGCTTCTGTAATCATCTCAGAACTTCCGGAAACCCCGGAAACCGGAAACAGATACACGGCACAGATGGTGAAAATAGCAGCTGTCAGGATAAAAAACAGAAAAGTAAGCGCCATGATGAGAATGATCTTCCCAAATTTAGATTGCTGTTCCAGAGATGCAATGGAATTGGATACTGCAAAGAATACCAGAGGTACAACACTTACAAAAAGAAGATTCAGAAATATATCTCCCAAAGGTTTAATGTATTCTACAAAACCAGGAGCAACAATTCCTATAATGCTTCCTATAGTGATTCCCAGGAGTAAAAATATAATTCCGGAGTAGTTTTTCAGTACCTCTTTCATGTGGTGGTTTTTATCAAAGATAAGTTTATTTTTAACACTTCGTTATGCAATTTTCAGACCTAAAATTCATAAATTTGAGTAAACATCGTTTCTATGGCTTATATAGATTACTATAAAATTTTAGGCGTAGATAAAAGCGCAACCCAGGATGACATCAAAAAGGCTTACCGGAAATTGGCCAGAAAACTGCATCCGGACCTTAATCCTGATGATAAAGAATCAGAAAGAAAATTCAAAGAGCTGAACGAAGCCAATGAAGTTCTCAGTAATCCGGAAAACCGTACAAAGTACGATAAGTATGGAGAAAACTGGAAACATGGTGAAGAATATGAAAAAGCTCAACAGCAGCAGCAAAGACAGTATCAGCAGCAAAACTACAATGGTGGTTACTCTGGTGCAGACTTTGGTGAAGGCGAAGATTTTTCAGATTTCTTCCAAAATATGTTTGGAGGAGCAGGAACAGGTGGCTTTGGCAAAAGCTCGAGAGGAAGAGCTTCAGGAAAGTTCAAAGGACAAGATGTACAGGCAGAATTAACCCTGAATCTTAGAGATGCTGCAGTAACTCATCCGCAAACTTTTGAGATCAATGGCAAAAAAGTAAGAATTACAATTCCTGCCGGAGTTTATGATGGACAGAAAATAAAATTAAAAGGCCATGGAAATCCGGGCGTGAATGGCGGTCCAAACGGAGATCTCTATATCATGTTCAATATTCCTGTAGATCCTGATTTTGAAAGAGTAGGGGATGATCTTAAAACCAAGGTTGCTATTGATTTGTATACCGCAGTTTTAGGAGGAGACGTAAAGGTAAATACACTTGATGGAAGTGTTAACCTTAAAGTAAAGCCGGAAACCCAAAGCGGAATGACTGTAAGACTGAAAGGAAAAGGTTTTCCTGTCTATAAGAAAGAAGGAGAGCATGGCGATCTTTTTGTAACCTACGAAGTGAAAATGCCTACCAATCTTACCGATAAGCAGAAAGACCTTTTTGAACAACTTAAAAATTCCTAGGCTATGAGTGAAAGAATATCACGAGAAGAACTCGTAAGAATATACAATATAGAAATCACCTTTTTTGATGAGCTTGTCGATTATGGCCTGCTGACTATTCATGTTGAAGATGATATTCATTATCTGATGTATGAAGACCTGCCGGATCTGGAAAAATTTGCCAATTGGCATTATGATCTCGAAATTAATCTTCCGGGTTTGGAAGTTATTCATAATATGTTGAAAAAGCTGGAGGCTTTAAAACGAAGAAACAGAGAGTTGATGAACAAACTTTCAGCAATCAGTGACCAATATGAAGATATTTAGCTTAGTTTTGTAGCTTTTTAAAGCAACTATGTATTATGAATGAGGAAAAAGTGATTACATTAAAACCTGAGAGAAAGATTTTTGAAGATATTTATTTTAACGGAAATCAGGGCAGTCTGCTTTTTTCTCCTACCACTAAAGGTAAAACAATAACAACAATTGCTGCAGCTATCATTTTACTGGTTGCATTGCTTTTGAAGGATAGTTTCAGTAAAGAAAGCCAGGGAATTTTATACTTTTTCAGCTTTATCTTATTGCTTTGTGCAGTTTACTTATCCGTAAGTGTTAATAAGGTTTCAAGATGGAAAAAACAGGTTAATCATTACCTGAACACATTGGAAAAATGTAAGATCTATGAAATCAGAATTGAGCAGAATTTTTTTACAGTCAATATTGATGGAGAGAAAGAAACCAGTGAATGGAAAGACTTTGAGTTTTTTGACAGCAATCATGATTTTATTTCCCTTGAAGGAAAATACAGCTATATGTTTCCCAGAAAATCAATGAGCGAAAGAGATTATTCTTTACTCAAGACCATTTTAAAAGATAATATTAAATCATAAAAAAATCAGAGCATTTTGCTCTGATTTTTATTTTATAATGTTGTATTCTCGCTTATTCCAGCCAGCCCATTTCTTTCATCCATTCGTCATTGTAGATTTTACCTACATATCTTGAACCATGGTCGTGAAGTAATACTACGATAACATCATCTTTAGTGAACTGATCTTTCATCTGAATCAATGATGCAATAGCACTTCCTGCAGAATATCCGCAGAAAATACCTTCTTCTTTAGCCAGTTTTCTTGCATAGATCGCTCCGTCTTTATCTGTTACTTTCTCAAAGTGATCAATAACAGACATATCATAGTTTTCAGGAATGATGTCTTCACCTATTCCTTCAGTGATATAAGTATAAGCGTGATCGTAGTGTAATTCTCCGGTTTCGTGGAATTCTTTAAGAATAGAACCGTATGTATCAACACCAATTACTTTAATATCTTTATTTTTTTCCTTGAAGAATGTTCCACATCCTGTAACGGTACCTCCTGTTCCAGCTCCTGCTACAAAGTGAGTTAGTTTCCCTTCTGTCTGTTCCCAGATCTCAGGTGCTGTAGACTCATAGTGAGCTGTTCTGTTAGATAAGTTGTCATATTGGTTTACATACCATCCGTTTTCTGTCTCTTTAGCCAGTCTTTTAGATACTGAATAATATGAACGTGGATCCGTAGGTTTTACATCAGTAGGGCAAACAATTACTTCAGCACCTACAGCGCGAAGAATGTCACACTTTTCTTTAGATTGCTTGGAGTTGGTAACAAAGATACATTTGTAACCTTTGATGATAGCAGCTAATGCTAATCCCATTCCTGTATTTCCGGAAGTTCCTTCAATGATAGTTCCTCCAGGTTTTAGTCTGCCGTCTTTTTCGGCATCTTCGATCATTTTAAGAGCCATTCTGTCCTTTACAGAATTTCCAGGGTTGAATGTCTCAACTTTTGCTAAAACTAATGCTGGAAAATCTTCACCCAGTACATTGTTAAGTTTTACCAATGGTGTGTTTCCTATAGTTTCAAGGATATTTTTTGCGTATTTCATAAATGTTTTATATGCGGTGCAAAGATAATGCTTTTAAAATTATCCGTATTGAGATCATGCGCGATTACAGCTCAAAACAAATGATTAAAAGCTTAATTTTTAAAAACCAATAATAAGGTTAATTGTACTTAATAGCCTTCACCGGAGAAATCTTACTAATCAGATAACTCGGAATAATTAAGGCAAGAGCAGATATAGCCAAAATTCCTAATGAAATGGAAACAATGGCAATAGGGTTAAGATCTACCGGAACGGTGCTTACGTAGTAATTTTCCGGATTAAGTTTAATAACCCCAAAGAATTTCTGAATAAGAATTAATCCCAATCCAATAGCATTACCATATAAAAGCCCCGGGATCATAATGATAAGAGTATAATTGATAAAGGTAGCTCTGATCTGTGCATTACTTGCTCCTAAGGTCTTAAGCAAACCGATGGAATTGGTTCTTTCAATAATCAGGATAAGTAGAACCATAATAATATTGATAACCACTACAATCAGCATAATGATGATGATAAGCGCGATATTGGTATCGAAAATACTGATCCAGTCTGTAATTTGTGGGAATTTCTCCGTAGCTTTTTCAGCATAGTTTTTATAACCGATTAGCTTTTCAATGTCCGGGAAATCCTTGTCAATATCATTAACGTTTTTCAGGAAAATATCAATGCCTCCAATTTCATCAGGTTTCATATCCTGAATCTTTCTTGCATGGTTTATTCCTCCAATCACAAACTGTTCATCGATAAGTTTAATGTCTGTTCTATAGATTCCGATAATTTTAAACTTACGGTAAAGAGGTTTTTGGTCGGCTTTTAAAAATACCGTAACAATACTGTCATTAACTTTAAGGTGAAGATCATTGGCTATTTTTTGTGAAACTGCCACATCATTATTAAAGCCTACTTCTGTTACCTTGGGAGTAGTTCCGGCAATAAGGAATTTCTTAAACCTTAAGCTGTCAAAATCCTTTCCGATTCCTTTAAAAATAATTCCGGCAAAATTATGCTCATTACGCATTATCCCGGTAACGGTTACATATTTTTGAGTGGTTTCTACATCCGGAAGTTCTTTAATCTTAGCAATATTTAATCCTTGATTATCCAAAACCGAGGTATTATAAGAAGAATTGGATCGGGTAGATCTTACTGTGATATGTCCGCTAAAATCTGCGAGTCTCTCTTTAATAGCTTTTTTGGAACCGAATCCGGTGGCTACAGTAATCAGGGAAACAATGATTCCCAGTGCTACAGAAAGCCTGCCAATGAAGATGATAACCCGAGAAAGGTTATTTTTGTTATCTTTGGAAAATGCTATTTTTCTAGAGAAATATAAAGGAAACTTCAAGCTTATGAATTTAGATTTCAAAATTAAAAATTTACTTCTGATTTGCCTAATTTTTTTAGGAGTATTCAATCAATATTATTCTCAAACTCAAGTTCAACCGGATTTTAAAACCGGGGCAGATCAACCTGAGCTGTATTTACCTTTATTAGAAGGCAAAACCATTGGTGTGGTGACGAATCAGACAGGTTTGATGAGTGACAGAACTCATTTGGTGGACTTTTTAGTGAAAAACGGAGTGAAGATTAAAGCTATTTTTGCACCAGAACATGGTTTCAGAGGTGATGCAGATGCGGGAGCCAAAGTGAAAAACGGAGTAGATGTGAAGACCGGAATTCCAATTGTTTCCCTGTATGCAAGTAATAAAAAGCCGAAACCTGAACAATTGGCAGGAATAGATCTTGTGGTTTTTGATATTCAGGATGTAGGGGTAAGATTCTATACTTATATTTCTACTCTAACTTATCTTATGGAAGCGGGTGCTGAAAATAACGTTGAAGTAATGGTTCTGGATCGCCCTAACCCACATGATGGCTATACTGACGGTCCTGTTTTGAAAAAGAAATGGACAAGTTTCGTGGGAATGCATGAAGTTCCGGTAGTATATGGTCTTACTATTGGTGAATACGGAAAAATGGTGAATGGAGAAAAGTGGCTGAAAAATGGAGTTCAGGCGAAATATACTTTGGTCCAGATGAAGAATTACCATAAAAAACAACGGTATCCGATGTTGGATAAACCATCTCCAAACCTACCCAACGATAAAGCCATCAATTTATATCCAAGTTTATGCTTCTTTGAAGGAACTCAGGTTTCTGTGGGAAGAGGTACAGATCAACCTTTCCAGATTTATGGTTCACCATGGACGGAAAGCCTTCCTTATAAGTTTACTCCAAAACCAAGTTACGGAGCTAAAGATCCATTTTTGAACGGTAAATTATGTTATGGAGAAGATCTGTCCAACTATTCTAAGGATTTAAGAGAACTGAACCTTGAATGGGTGATTAAGGCATATCAGAACTACAAAAATCCTCAACTGGATTTCTTTTTGAAAAATCTTTGGTTTGATACTCTTTCCGGAACTGATGAATTCAGAAAGCAGATTATTGCCGGAAAATCAATTCCGGAGATTAAATCTTCATGGAAGAAGGATCTTGAAGATTTTGAAAAGATCAGAACCCGATATGTAGTATACGAAGATTAATCATAAATATCAATCCAGAAGAAGAGATATTGATTTGTAAAATTGAAAGCTGGAAGTTATGATGGTCACAAAAAAATATGACTAAAAATAACTTCCAGCTTCCAGTTTCCGTCTTCCAACTTTTTAATCAAAATTTTGGGGTGGAGTTTTATCGTTCTTGCCCTTATTTAATATAAAGAGTCCAATCGTTAAACCTACAACACCTGCAAAGGCAGTTAACAAGGCTCTTTGTGTTTTGTCTGGAAGATCATTTCCCAGATAATTCATTAAAAATAGGATCACAAAAGTGATCACTGAAATGATAATATGATTTTTTCCGAATGGCTTCATTGTATTATTTAAATTTGTAAGAGATCATTACACCTCCTCTGTAGGGTATAATTTCACCACTTTTGTTAAAATTCTCTGGAGAGTCATAACGTTTTCCTGTGGTTCTGTCATATCCTTTATAAAAACTTTGTGCAGTACCTATCGTAGCATACAGGTCAAGATTCCAACGTTCAGACAATTGAAACTGATATCCACCCGTAACTCCTAACATGATAGAATATCCTTTTTGATAAAGATTAGAATTCATAATATATTCTCCGTCATCTTTTTGAGTGATATTATCATTCCAATAGTTCCATTTTGAAGCTTTGTAAGCAGCAACAGAAAGGTTAGCCCCTATATACCAATGCTTGAAAGCCTCTTTGAAATAATATCTTCCTTCTGCTGAAACAGAATAATATTGTAATTCATGTCCCGCGAAAGACTTCCACGGTGAGATAAAGACATCTCCCTGAAGGGTATATTTAGGACTAATTTGTTTTTCTATACCTAAATTGAAAATACCTATTGGTAGAAAAAGAGCATTTCCCTTTACATATAAACTTTTCTCTTCGCTTTGTTCCTGCTCCTGAGCCTTTAGTGAACCTATGCTCAGGAATGCCAAAGCTCCCATTAATACTCTGTATTTCATCAAGTGTTTATTTTATTTGCTTTAATAATTCTTCCGCTAATTTGGAATCTCGGTTAGCCTGAACGGCCATGTTTCTAGACATTTCAGCGTAATTTTTTGCCATATCTTTATTTCCTGTTAATAAATAAAGTTTAGCTAAGATATAGGTGTTTTCTGAAGTTTCTCCTCTCATTACAGACTTTTCCGCCCATTCAGTTGCCTTTTTTAAAGAGGACTGTGTTTGTACATGATCTGCAAATACCCATGCGGCTCTTAAAAGCTCATCAGGATTGAAAGTTTCTGGATTTTTATAGTAATCCAAAGCTGCTTTTTCGTATTCCGGGAAATTAGCATTTAACTCGTAGTAATGAAGCTTGGTCTGGCTGAGTTTTGTAACGGCGGTTTGTTTTCCTACCAAGGGTTCAGCCATTTTCATAAAATACCCATCATTGATTTTTTTGTTTTTATCATCAATGGATTGTTCTACGATTTTTGATAGCTTTAACTGGCCATCAAATTCGTTGTATGTTTCTTCAGGAAGAAATTTAATAATTTCTGCTTTTCTGGAAGCAAAGGCTTTATAATTGGAATCTTCTGTAGACTTCAGGAAAAATAACATATATCCTATTTCTTCCTTTGAAAGAGGATCGGCTGCTTTTTTGTTTTCAAAATATCTTTCAGAGGCTTTTTTTGCAAACTCGTAATCCGTATCAGAATTAAGCTTCATAATATTGATCAGGAAATCGGGATCTTTTTCTCCGTTAGCAAACCTTTCTTTCAGAGAACCTTTTTTATTTCCCTGTGAATTGATATCCTGAGCCATCGCTACAAACATACTTTCTTCCATATAGCCTGTATTTCTGGAAACAAGTTCGCCTTCACCATTCAGGAAAAGATAAGTAGGGTAAGATCTAACTCCAAATTTGGCAGCAAGATCTCTTCCTTCACCTTTTTCCATGTCAAATCTTGCATTAATGAAGTTGGTATTGAAATATTCTCTCACGGATTTCTGAGGAAAAACATTTTTTTCCATCATTTTGCATGGTCCACACCAGGAAGCATACGCATCAATAAAAACCAGCTTCTTTTCTTTTTTGGCTTTTGCTATAATTTCTTTAAATGGTAGTTCCTGAAACTGTATAGTCTCTTGAGCAGAGATGATGATAGAGCAAACAATAGATATCCCGGAGATGATCTTCTTCATTTTCAAATAAGATTTGAAGCGAAGATAAATAATTTTCAAAATATAAAAGATGGAATCGGAATTTGAATGTTGATATTAACTAATTTTAAGACTTCCAGCTTTAGGTCCTGATTTTTTTTGAATAGAGTGGAGTTACTTTATTTTATTTTTTACCATAATAAAATGATTAGTCCTTTTTCTTAGATTCTTTATGTTCTTTACCCCAAAGTTCAAGCTGGCTGAGCACCGGAAGCAATTTTTTTCCTATTTCAGATAATTCATATTCCACTCGGGGCGGAACCTCAGCATACACTGTTTTTATCACGAGATTTTCCTGTTCCATTTTTTTCAGCTGTAGGGTGAGCATCCTTTCGGAAATATTAGGAATTCTGTTTTTTAGCTCAACAAATCTCAGCCTTTCCTGTTTAAGCTGATAACAGATGGAAAGAATCCATCGTCCGCTAATCAGGTTAACGGCATATATTTCGGAACAACAGGATTCCATTGTTTTTTTATTCTCGTTATTGGTGGATGATTCTTTAATACTCATACTAACATTTTTGTTCGCTTCATACAATCTTTTGTACACTTGTGCTATACAGCATTGATGATTTAAATTTACAAATTAAACACAGAATATAGGATATATATCCTATTCTTATAGATTTTTTATATGATGATGTTATGGATTTAAATAGAATTAATAAAGAGCTAAGAGCTAGTATTGAAAGTATTCCGTACTCGTTGGAACTTGATGAGAATATATTTTTGAACGCTCCTGAAGTGATCCAAAAGGAAAGAATAGAATTTTCAAAAGCTAATCCTGTTAAACGGCCGGATTATATTAAGGTGAAAGACATTTTCATTCCAAGCTCAGTGGATGGGGAAGAAATACGATTGCATATTTATCAGCCGGAAAAATTCAACAGGAATAAAACGTTGATTTATTTTCATGGCGGCGGTTATGTTTTTGGTTTGCCGGAGCAGGTGGACAGCCAGATGTTTGAAATAGCAGATGGATTACAGGCAACCATTGTATCGGTAGATTACAGATTAACCCCTCAACATAAGTTTCCTATACCTGTTTTGGATGGTTTTGATACTTTAAAGTGGGTGATAGATAATGGCGGGCCTCAATTGGGGATTGATCCTGAAAATCTTACTATTTCCGGAGCGAGTGCCGGAGGACATTTGGCAGCAGCAGTTACTCAGATGGCGGCTGATCAGAATATTGATAATATAAAACATCAGTTTTTATTATATCCGGTTATTCATAACGGATTGAATACACCATCTATGCAGGAATTTACAGATTCACCGTTATGGAGCAGAAAGTATGCTGAAATAGCATGGCAGCATTTTCTTGGGAAAGAAAATAGGAATAAGAGTATTACCTATTCAGACCTTACTCATTATCGTAATTTCTCTGCATTGCCTCAAACTACCATCGTGGCCTGTGAGCTTGATCCTTTAAGAGACGAAGGAATTGAGTTTTCCCAACTTTTATATCAGGCAGGTGTTGCTACCGAATTATGGGTGGTTCCCGGAGCAGTGCATGTATTCGATCTTTTTGACTGCCCTTTAACCAATGAATATAAAAAATTTATGATGAGTAAATTATTCAAATAAAAATGAAAACAAATGAAATTGCGAGAAAAAAAACCGGCTTTAATCCTAATAGATATTCAAAAAGGATTTTTTGATGAAAACTATTGGGGTGGCAATAGAAATAATAAAGATGCAGAAAAAATAAGTGGGAGAATACTGGAAAGATGGCGGGAATTAAATTTGCCAATATTTCATATCCGACACAGTTCAGCCAATCCTCAATCTAAATTGCATGAGTCTAATTCGGGATTTGAATTTAATGAGAACGTCTTACCTCAACAGGGTGAATATATTATCACCAAAAACGTCAACAGTGCTTTTATAGGAACAGATCTGAAAGAAAAATTAGACACTCAGAAAATAAATACAGTAGTGATTTTAGGAATTACAACCAATCATTGTGTTTCTACAACAACAAGAATGGCAGGAAACTTCGGATATGAAACGTATGTTATTTCAGATGCTACAGCTGCTTTTGATAGAATAGGAATACATGGAGAAAAATATGATGCAGAACTGGTTCATCTTATGGCATTGGCCAATTTAAATGAAGAATTTGCAACGGTTCTGAATGCTGAAGAATTATTAAAAAGCTTGTAGAAAGTTTTGAAATCCTGAAAGTTTTGAAACTGTCACAATGGTGACAGTTTTTGTTTTTTTTAACAAAGCTACTTTTCTTCTGAATTTTTGATCAGAAATAAGTCATATTCAGAGCAAATTTTAAGATAATTTTAATTCACTAAATGGTCCTGAGATCTTTGTTATATCTTTGCAAACGAATAATTTATCTACAGAGGCGATCTTAAAAAATATAGGCTTTACTCCAGCATTGTTAAGGTTTTCTGTGTAAGAAAATAGAATGCAGAAGAAATTGAATATTAGCTTTAAACACGCCTTATCCCAAAAATCTATTTACGTTGCCGCTTTATCCACCTGTTTGATTGCAGTTGTGGCTTTTGCTGTTTTAAGTCATTTAATTGCCGAAGATAATCGTAAAAATAATGAAGACTTTGCGAAAAAGACTTTCTTCAGAAAATATGAATCTGTGGAAAGCGAATTCAGGAATATTGAAGATTATCAATATCTGCTTCGTGAGTTGATTCAAAAAGACGGATTGAAAAATTATAGAGATTATTCTCTGGTTTTAAATGATTTAAACAAAAAAAGAAACCTGCTAACCTATAGTTGGTATTATTACGACAATAGTAAAACAGGAAAATATGAAAGTAATAATCCATTATCCGGTATTTTCAAGGAGAGAAATAAAGAAGGAGGATCTATTGCCATAAAAAATAGTGGTTCCGGTCACTTCAAAGATCTTTTAATAAGCCGTAAAGACAGTATGTTCTGGGTAAGTTATGACTCTCTAGTATTGCCGCAGAAAAATGTTCTGTATTATGGTTCTACTGTAAGTTTGGATGATCTTCATCAATATTTTACCAATGTAGATAAAAGCTCCAATACCTATGCTTATGTTTTTACCAAAGAAGGAGTCTGTATTACCCATCCTGAAAAAAAGTATATCGGGAAGAATATTTTCAACTTTACAGATATTAAGGCAAAAGACACTTTATGCAGTAATGTAAAATCAGGATATACAGAAGGGTTGGCCAACTCAGAATATTTGGCAATGGAAGTCACTCGCTTTATAAAACCTTTGAAAACGGACAATTTTGATGGATATGCAGTGGTAAATTATGTCAACTTTATTACGGATGAAAATATCGATAAAGTAAAAACCTATACGGTTTATATATTCCTGGCGGCTTTATTTATGATTGTTACTGTTTTCATTTTATTCCAGAGGTCTACCAGTATAGCTTATAAGGAAAAAGAAAAGATACAGTCCGAGAAAAATCTGCTATTGATAGAGAATGAAAAAATGCATAAAGCGGAAGTCATTAACCAGTTGCAGCAGCTTAAGAATAATATCAACCCGCATTTTCTGTTCAATTCTTTGAACTCTTTATATATGTTGATTGGAATTAATAAGGAGAACGCCCAGAAGTTTACAATGAATCTTTCGAAGATCTACAGATACCTGATTGTTCCACCAAAGGGAAATATAGTACCTGTTTCCAAGGAAATTGATTTTATTCAGAAATATATGGAGCTTTTGAAAAGTAGGTTTGATGAAGAACTGAATTTCCAGCTTATCGTAAAAGATCCTGAAAGCTTAAAGAAACGAATTCCCTATTTATCTCTTCAGATTGTCACGGAAAACGCTATAAAACATAATGTTGCGACAATAGATCAACCTTTGGAAATTACAATAGAAGTAGAAAGAAAAGGGATCACAGTAAAGAATACCTATCAGCCCAAAACGGAAGGAGTGCAGGGAGAAAAATTCGGAATTGATTATTTGAATCAGGTTTATGAGTATTTTAGAGAAAATCCGCTTCATATTTCTGTAGATGGTGAAAAGTTTATATGTTTTTTGCCATTAATGAAATAAAATGGAAAAATCCATTCACTCCCGAATAATCACCTTTCACTCCCTAAAACACTCTATATAATTCACTATACCTATAGCTTTGCCAGCTGAAACTAAGATATTTACTATTTGGAATGAATCGGACTATTTTAATGAAGAATTACAGGCTTGCACTGTATCTGGGACTAGCTATGGCATCGCCGGCAGTTCTTGCACAGAAAAAAGATACTGTAAAAACGACCAAGGACAAAACCGAAAAAGCTGATGTTTCATCATCAAAAAAAGCTAAAAAAATTGACGAACTGATTAAGAAAGGGACTTATAAAAAAGGACTTTTCAATACTATTCAGGTAAAAACAGACCTTTATTTTGAAATTCCTGACAGTTTGATGGAACGCCAGTTTTTGGTAGTGAACAAGCTTTCTCAGGTGCCATTACAGGTGAATGAGGCAGGTTTGAACAAAGGAATGAATTATGAAAATAAGATCATTTCTTTTCACAGAGACAGAGTGGCTAAAAAGGTATGGGTAAGAACTTCTGAAGCTAAGGTATCTTCTCCTAAAAATGATGCCATTACAAAATCTGTTAAAGATAACTTTTCAGGATCTGTCATTGAGGTTTTTGATATTGAAGCCCAGAACAATGATTCTACTTCGGTAGCCATTAAAGTGAATAAGGTTTTTGACGGAAATCAGAAAAGCTTTAATGATGTGTTGGCTAATGTAGGTCTTGGCGGATCAGTAAAATCAAGTCTTTCCTTTATTGATGGAGTAAAAACATTCCCGGAAAACCTTGTGGTGAAATCTCAATTAACTACTTCTGTAAATGAAGGTGGAGTAGATTTACCGGTAACACTTGGAGTAACCAGTAACCTGGTATTGCTTCCTAAAATTCCTATGAAACCAAGGATTGCAGACGCAAGAGTAGGATTCTTTAGTGAAAAGCATTGGTTTTTTAATGACCAGCAGCAGAAAATGGATGAGAAATTTTTCATCACTCGTTGGAACCTGGAGCCTAAAGACGAAGACAAGGAAAAATATCTGAGAGGTGAACTCGTAGAGCCTAAAAAACAGATCGTTTATTATATAGATCCTTCAACACCAAAACAATGGCGTGAGAAAATCATTGCCGGAGTTCATGACTGGCAGGTTGCTTTTGAACAGGCAGGTTTCAAAAATGCAGTGATTGCTAAGATGCCGGATGAAAAAGATGAAGATTTTGATATTGATGATGTAAGATATTCTGTGATTACCTATGCAGCGTCTCCAAAGTCTAACGCGATGGGACCATCTGTAGTGGATCCGAGAAGTGGGGAGATCATTGAAGCGGATATCATCTGGTGGCATAATGTAATGACTTCTCTTCAGGAATGGATGAGAATTCAGATAGGCCCTATCGATCCGAAAGCGAGAGCCAATAAATTCAGTGATGAATATATGGGAGAAGCTATCCGTTTTGTATCATCTCATGAAGTGGGACATACTTTCGGACTAAAGCATAATATGGGATCTTCTTTTGCATTCCCTGTAGAATCGCTTCGTTCCAAAGAATTTACAGATAAAATGGGTGGTACGGCACCTTCCATCATGGATTATGCACGTTACAACTACGTTGCCCAGCCGGAAGATGGTGTTACAGCCATCACTCCAAAAATTGGAATCTATGATAAGTATGCTATTGAATGGGGATACCGTTGGTATCAGGATGAATTCGCAGAGAAAAGAGCATTAAAAAATCTGATTGATAAACATGAAGATGATCCATTGTATTTCTATGGTGAACAGCAGAGCTACCTTGAAACCATAGATCCACGCTCACAGTCGGAAGATTTGGGTGATGATGCCATGAAAGCCAGCGAATACGGAATGAAAAACCTGAAAGTTGTATCTAATAATCTTTTAAAATGGACCTATGAAGACGGAAAAGATTATACGGATGCAGGTAAATTATACATGGGTGTTATTGGACAATGGGATCTGTATACAGGACATGTAATGGCAAATGTAGGTGGTATTTATCTGAACAATACAGTTTTCGGAAACAAGAAAAAAGCCTATGAAGCAGTTCCTGCTGAAACCCAGAGAAGAGCGGTTGATTATTTGGTTAAAAATTCAATTCACCTTCCGGAATGGTTATTCTTTAATCCAATTACGGAAAAGACCTATTCGGTGAAAAATTCACCAATGGGACCATTTGAACAGACGCCATATACCCTGGCAAGAGGAATGCAGTATGCCAATATCTATTCCCTGTTTATGGATGACCGATTGCTTAGACTTCTTGAGAACGAATTAAAGCATGAGGTGTCAGGTTCTAAAGATAAGATCTACACTGTAGAAAACTTATTTGAACAAGTGAGAACAGCCATTTTTAACAAGAAAGGAAGCCTTACAATGCTTGAGAAAATGGCCCAGAAGAATTACGTGGATGCATTGATTGTTTCGGTGAACAAATTATTCGAAAAAACAGCCGTAAAAACATTGAAAACAGATCAGACGCTGAATATGCCAATGATCTGCAACTATCATGAAGAAGGTAAAAACCTTAGAAACATCAATTATTCATCCATGAAGAGAGTATCTGAAGTTACGACGTACAAGAGAGCAGAGCTTCAAAAAGTTCTGAATATAATGAACAACACCAGATACAGAGGTGATGACGCTTCAAGAGCGCATTACACAGACTTAATTATTCGTATTGAAGAGGCTTTAAACAAATAAACAGCAATGAAAAAAACTCTAATCCTTTTACCTCTTTTAGCGGCCCAGGTTGCGTTGGCTCAGGAAAAGAAGACCATTACAGGAAAGATAGAAGACGGTAATACTTCCAGCGTAATTGCAGGAGCATCTGTAAAAATAGAAACACAATCCGTTTCTACTAAAACGGATCTTACGGGAATTATCGAAAGTGTATCAGTAGGTACAGTAGCCGATAAAGACGGGAAATTTATACTGGAAATTCCGGTAGATACAAAATCTATTCTGGTAAGCTTTCCGGGATATGAATCCCGTATTATTTTGATTAATGAAGATAAAACCAATTATACGGTAAGATTGGTACCTGAAGTTTCAGATAAAAATAAAATTCAGGAAGTTATCATTACCGGATATCAAAAGATAGAGAAACGTAAACAGACTTCAGCGGTTGCTACGGTAAAAATGGATAACATCAGCCAGGCTGGTGTTGCGAGTGTAGACCAGATGCTATCCGGACAGATTGCCGGGGTAGTGGTTACTCCGGAAACAGGATCTCCGGGAGGACCTGCGAAAATCAGAATCCGTGGAACAGCGTCTTTATCTGGTCCGCAGGATCCGCTATGGGTAATTGATGGTCTTCCATTAGAAGGAAATGATGTGCCCAACTTCAGTGATAAGGATAATATCGATCAGCTTCAGAACTTCTCTATTGCAGGGTTAAACCCGAATGATATTGAAGATATTACCATTCTGAAAGATGCTGCAGCAACAGCAATTTATGGGGCAAGAGCAGCAAATGGGGTAATTTCTATCACCACGAAGAAAGGAAAGAAAGGAACCATGAGATTAAATTTCTCTGCAGATACTTTCGTAACCGCTCGTCCTGATTTTGAAAAATTAAACCTGATGAATGCATCAGAGAAAGTAGATCTTGAACTAATGCTTGCCAAACGTGCAGATCTTACTTACCGTGCAGACAAAGGAGAAGTGATGAGGATTTTAACTCAAAACAGCCAGCTTAACGATTTTAGGAATGGTGGACTTGATGCCTTAACTCCAGTCACACGTAATCAAATCAATGCGTTAAGAAATAACACTACTGATTGGGGTAAATTGTTGTACAGAAATGCCATCAATAAACAATATGGAGTGAGTATTTCCGGAGGTGGAGAAACTTCAGATTACTATTTCTCTTTAGGATACTATGATGAAGAAGGTACAACCATTGGTACTGGATTTAAACGTTATAACCTTACTTTAAAGAATAATTATAAGTTAAGTGATAAGTTAACGGCTGGGATTTCTGTTTTTGGTACTCAAAGTGAGAAAGAATCATTTATGACGGATGCAGATGCTGCAGCAAGCCCGATTAATTATTCAAGAAATGCCAATCCATACATGAATCCGTTCAACCCGGATGGAAGCTACAGATATGATAAAGATATCGATGGTTTCGCAGATACGTATATTCCTTTCAACTTCTTAGAAGAAAGACAGAATACAAGTTATACATTGAAAAACCATTCATTAAAGGCTATTTTAGATTTAGAATATAAAGTTTCAAAAAATCTGAAATTTACTTCTCAGTTGGGGATTCAGTATGATACCAATAAGACGGAAAAATATGCCGGACAGGAGACGTATTTTACAAGAAAGATGAAGGAAGGAACCCGTTATTATAAAGACGGAGGATATAAATATTTCCTACCTGCCGGAGACGTTAAACAAAACTGGGATAATGATTTCTTCCAATACAACTGGAAATTACAGGGAACCTACAATACTAAAATCAATTCTGTACATGAAATTGATTTGATGGCAGGAACAGAGCTTCGTAAGACAGAAGATAATACAACCCTTACCAGAGCTTTTGGATATAACAAAAATACAAGAACTGCAACTCCGATTGCTTTCCCTAGCTCCAATTTTGCAGCAGAGAAAAAGTACGAAACGTATCGTGAAATGCCACCAGTAGAGAATGCTTATGCATCCATGTTTGCTACGGCTTCCTATACATACGATCAGAAGTATACGTTCTTTGGAAGTGTAAGATATGATGGTACCAACTTATTTGGGGTCAACAAAAAATATAAATATCTTCCGATATGGGCTGTTTCAGGTTCATGGCTGGTAACGAAGGAAAACTTTATGCAGAATATAACTCCTGTTTCCAACCTTAGGCTGAGAGCTTCTTATGGTCTTCAGGGAAATATTGACCGTAATACTTCACCATTCTTTATTGGTGAATACAATTATGCCAATATTCTTCCGGGAATGAGAGAAGATGTAATTAACGTAATCAGCCCGCCAAACGATAAACTTCGTTGGGAAAAAACAACAAATGTCAACTTTGGTCTTGACTTAGGGTTGTTTAAAAACCGTATCAATCTTACTGCTGATGTATACAGCAGAAAAGGAACAGATATGATCAGTATGAAGGAAACTCCGCTTGAGTCGGGATTTGAATATACCATGATGAACTGGGGAAGCCTTACGAACAAAGGTTTTGAATTGGCTTTATCTACCAGAAACATAGACAACGCAAACTTCAAGTGGTCTACTACCATCAACTTTGCTCATAACAAGAGTAATGTGCTAAGTGAGCAGCCTCGTGACAATGCGATGCTTCCATCCAGAGAAGGTCTTCCTGTAAACGCAGTGTTTGCTTTAAAAACTGCAGGAATGGATGCCTATGGAAATCCATTATTCTGGAAAGGAAATGAAAAGGTATCTGCCGAAGAGTTCTTCAAATTGTATGACGTATATGCAGACTTCCTTCCCGGGCAGTTTGTAGATACAAAATTAACAAACAAAGAACTGAGAAACCTATTTACTTACGTAGGAGACAGAGATCCTAAATTTACAGGAGGGATCATCAACAACTTTAAAGTGAAGAATTTTGATCTGACTATTGCTGCAACATTCAACTTTAAGCAGACGGTGATGCGTAGCCCTTCTTACCGAGGAATGGATTTGGACAGAGGAAGAAATTATACAAGAGAAGTTAACGAAGCTGGAGGTTCATTACCGGGAATTACAAGTCCGGATATGGATGCTAATCCAAATGGCTGGATGGCTAATAAATGGTTTGCGGGTAACCGTTCCAATACATATGGATTGCTTGATATATGGGCTAAGGAGGTAAGTTATCTAAGAATCAGCAGCATTCGTCTGGGTTATACATTACCAAAAGAGTTTACGGCTCCTATGGGAATCAATAGCCTTAGACTGAGCGTGGAAGGACGTAACCTGTTTGTATTCAGTAATGGATATAAAGGATTTTTTGATCCGGAAACGTATGGTAATATTTATGCACAGCCTATTGCTAAATCGGTTACAGTAGGATTTAATGTTTCTTTTTAAAACTTAAAAAAATGAAAAAAATAACAACTATTATAGCATTAGCCGTTATCAGTTTTACCACTGTAGGATGTGATAGATTTTTGGATATTCAACCTGAAGGAAAAGTAATTCCAACTACTGTTGAAGATTACCGTAAAGTTCTTACATCAGCCTATGCAAAATATCCTGCTCACAAGTCTTTATCAGTGCTTCGTACCGATGAGGTAACAATCAATGAAAATATTAGCGATTTCAATGTATACCGTGAAATTGCAATGTGGAAAGACACAAACAATGATTCTGCAACAGCAGAGTTTCCATGGGTGAAGTTTTATTCAGTGATCTTTTATCTGAATCAGATCATCAATGAAGGAAGCAAAACAATGGCAGACTCTCCTGAAAAGAGACAAATCCTTGCTGAAGCTTATGCACTGCGTGCTTATGCTTATTTTGATATGGTGAATTTATATGCGAAACCATACAATAGTGCTACAGCTTCTTCAGACAGAGGAGTTCCTATCAGTCTTGAAATGGATATTGAGGCTGTATTGAAACCATCCAGCGTGCAGGAAGTATATAACCAGATTCATGCAGATATGAGCAAGGCAGAAGGTTTTATGGTAGAACAAAAGCAAACTGCCGGAATCAATTACAGATTTTCTAAGATTGCATTAGTTGCTTTACAGGCAAGAACAGCTCTTTATCAGAATGATTGGAACAAAGCGTTATCCTACGCAGAGCAGGCATTAGCGATGAAAGGAGACTTGGTTGACCTGAATGCAAGCAGCACACTGCCTCATCATTATATGTCTGTAGAATCTATTATGGCTTTGGATGATGTATTTGACAGTGCTGCACAGAACTTATCTTTTGCATCTTCTGAGCTGATGTCAAAATTCAACAACACTGCAGATAAAAGGTTTAAACTCTATTTTGAAAAAAATGGAAGCCAGTATAAAATCATTAAAAAAGGAAGCTCAGAATTTAAAGTATCCTTCAGAACTACAGAAATGTATTTCATAAAATCGGAGGCTCTTCTAAAACTGAACAAACTTGATGAAGCAAAGGAAATCTTATCAAAAGTTCTTAAAAACAGATATACTCCGGAAGGTTTTACTGTTGTTCAGAATACAATAACTCCAATGAACACTGCAGACTTCATGAATTTTATCCTTGATGAAAGAGCGAGAGAATTTGCAGCAGAAGGACACAGATGGTTTGATCTGAGAAGAGCTAACCAGAAAGAAATTAAACATACCATTAACGGTAAGGACTATATTCTTCAGCAGAATGATCCGAGATATACAATAGAATATCCAATGAGTGCGAGGAAGAATAATCCTAATTTATAACAATACTTCATATTAACAACCCCTGAAACCGCTAGAATTTAACCGTTCTAGCGGTTTTTTTGTACTTTTGTATTTATGAAAATTGCCATTATAGAAGATGAGCTGCTGGCTGTTAATTATCTAAAAGATCTTTTGGATAAACAAAGCATCATTCCCGTGACGGAAATAGAAGTTCTTCGTTCTAAAAAAAAGGCAATTGACTTCTTTGAAAATAACTCTGTAGATCTTATTTTTATGGATATTCATCTTGGCGACGGGATGAGTCTGGAAATCTTTGAGCAGGTAGAGCTTTTTACTCCCATCATCTTTATTACAGCATTTGATGAGTATGCAATGCGGGTTTTCAAACATTTTACCATAGACTATGTGCTGAAACCTTTTGAAGAAGAAGATCTTCATCAGGCATTACAGAAATTTGTTTCCATCAGAAATAATTTCGATCCGGAACCTTTATTGAAATCCATTTCTACCTTGCGCCAGGGAGAAGATACTGAGATGATGAAACGTTTCATGGTAAGAGAAGGCAATAAATTGAAATCTGTAGACGAGCAAAATACAGCCTACTTCTTTGCTTCCGGAAAATACCTTTTCCTTACTACAATGGATAATCAAACCTATATTTTTGATGATACCATTAAAGATATTATCCAAAAACTGAATCCACAGGTTTTCTTTAAAGTAAACCGAAAGTTTATCATCAATAAAGAAGCGATTACAGAAATCATTAAACATTCAAGTCAGAAAGTAGAATTAAAACTTTCTCCCAAGCCTGAAGTAAGTGATGAGGTTTTTATCAGTAAAATGCAGATCGCTGAATGTCTGAACTGGCTGAAGAACTAGGAGGACAGGAAGCCTGATGCTGGAAGAAGGAAGTTTTTGAAGTTAGAGTATATAATTAAGTCTTTTATTAATTTTTTACACTTTGTCATTCCGACGAAGGAGGAATCTCAATATTGTGACTCCTTTTTTTATCATATTTCTGAATTATTTTCTCAGTTATCTTTGCATTAACCACAAAAGGCACAAGAGCTTTATTTTTTTAACACTTTAGAAGCTCAAAATAATATGTCAGAAAAGACCACTAAAGATGAAAATCTTTTGTGACTATTTTATATTTTTTCATTCCAACGAATAATCTCAATAGTATCATTATATTCTTGATTTTCAAGCATTATATTAATTTTTAATTACCATTATTAGGATTCATCAAACAACAAATAAGAGTTCACCGTACAACAATAACCTCCAGCTTCCAATTTCTCTTCTCTTTATTTTTTTTCGTATTTTTCCACCTAAAACTAATTGATTAAAAACGGAACTATGAAAATATACTTATTTCTTGCTTTAATGTTTTCAGGCATAGTATTTTCACAAAAGATACAGCTGAAAAAAGATAAGATTCTATTCAATGAAAAGGAAGTGGGAATCCTGAAGTCGCCTTACAGAGATCATTTTGAGTTTTATAATCTGGCTAATGAGAAGGTTTTTGATGCCGACTTAAAAGGAGTTACCCTGGCCAAAGAGCAGTTTCTATATTATCTGGATATGAAGTCTGCAGATGGAAAAACAACTCAGATTCCTTATGAAGTACTCACTACCTCATTTAAGGTGGATAAAATTGTAGCCCATCAATTGGCTGTAAAATACCATCTTTTCAATGAAAATGGGTTTGATAAAGCAGAACTGGAAAAATTCTTTACCACTCCAAGAGAAAATCTGGGGGATAAATATCTGGCTGCAAAGACCAATAGTATTGCTGAGGATAATGCAAGAAAGAGTAGACTGGATAACATCAGAAGTCTTTATAATCCAAGAATGGGGTCAAACGGAGAAATTCTTATCAATAGCGGAGGCTACCAATCTAAAATTATTGGATATTCAAAAGCGTTTAATTGTGCAGGATTCAACAATGCAGGACCATGTCTTGAAGTAAGTGATCTGGACGGTGTGAAGGTGGCTTCTATGTATCAGACTAATCAGGGATTGAAAACGTATTTGGTAAGAACCTTTGATCATAATGAATTTACTTTTACAGCAACGAGACCTTATGCCCCTTCAGATTATGCATTTATCAATGAGTTTGTTGCTAATCTTTTTATTGAAGGGTATACCCTGGAGCATCAAGCTTACTATAAAAATCAGGAGCTTCATCATGCAAAAATGAACGATGCCGTGAACCGGAGCATCAATTTATATGATGTTCCTGGATATCTGGTTGAGAAATCAGGAAAGAAAACAGAAGGAACGATTACGGTTTGGTTTGAAATGTTGGATCCGGAAAGAACCGGACAAAAATTACCTCAGGACGGAGCAGATCGGTTTGGACAGCGTGTAACTCTGAAGAAAAGATTACCAGGGATGAATAGTATGGCAACCAAAATATATGATGCCGACTCAGGAGTGCATTTCTGTGTTTCCCAAAATGGAAATGAAGAATGTTATTATGGATTGGATGTAAAAGGAGAATTCATGAAGAAGTTGCAGAATTATGGAAGTATGTACGGAAATAATTCTTACTTCTACAAACTGATTGCTAAAGAGAATAAGATTATGTTACTACAGGATCCTGTAGAGCTGCAGAAGTATGTCATCAAAACAGACCTGCAGCCTAAAGGACAAATGCTTGATAACAGATCAAACGACAAACTTTCAGAAAAGCTGGCAGATTATCTCAAAGATTGTAAAACAGTCTCTGATCAATTAAAAAAGGAAAGCTTTGATCTTAAAAATGAACAAAACCTGATACAGATTATTTCAGATTATAGTAAATGTAAGAAGTAACTGAATAGCAATACAAAATAATTGAATCCGTCAATAGATTAATTCTTCTATTGCCGGATTCTTGTTTCTACAATAGAGTAGAAACCTTCAAATTCTCTCTTCCAGTCTAATTAAATAACCAATTTCAGTGAATTCTACTTTTTTGATAAATTTTCCCGAAAAAAATATAATGCGTCAAGTTTTGACGTTGAGGACCTATACTTTTGTTTCAGAATTAAATAACAAGCTATAATGACTGTACACGCGCTTATCCTAAGGATGTTTACCATTTCTAATCTATCAGATGATAAAGATTCATACCTGTGGTAGTAAACAATTTTACATTTTTTTATCACACAATATAACACGTCAAGTTTTGGCGTCAACCCCAAATAGCTTTGCTTAAGAATCAAACATCAAATCACAAAATCATAACCATCCATGGATAAACCAAATGAAAACAAAATAAAAAACCTCCATCCATTGATAAGGAAAGAAATCACACAGATAGTAAAAGAATGTGATGAAGCCCTTATCGGGGGAGCAAAAGTAAGAATTACCCAATGGTTAATATTCTTTAGAAACCTGCTCCATTTTGAGCGAAGCTTCATCTGGAAAGGCGAACGAAAGATCAAAGCATCCTGGAGAAACTTACAAAATTTACCAAAAGATAAAGACGGATATGTAATTTTCACCCAATAATCCCGGGATTATTTCACCGTGAAAATCAATACTACAATCACCCGGAATGATTGTACAGGAAGGGTTTTGTCTTTTCCGGAAAAAACAAACCTCTTCTCATTGAATCGTTGAAGAAATCTGAAAAACTCTGAATAAGAAAATTATTGAAGAAGTTAAGATGTATGAAGAAATATCAAATTGAATTTTTAAGAAAACGCTCCTTAAAAAATAACCAGGCTTATTATTCTTAAAGCCTTCATTGACCTTAAGGGTTCGGAGTCCTTTTCAGTTTTACCAGACTTATCATTACTGTCGTCTTATCTTTTATTAACACCAAAAATAACAAAAATGCCACAAAATATTCCATCGGGAAGCTTACCAACAGCTCCCGACAGCAAAGGGCTTAACGTGCGGCCTGATCTTCTGCCGGAATCTTTCTTCTTCCTGGAGAAAGGAAAGCAGTTCTCGCAAAGCTCTGCCGGAAAATTTGGAGCTAATGGTACTGTATTCAGGACCACCTCCAAAATAAGCGACTACACTGGCAAAGTATATACTATTTGCCAGGGACAGGTATTTTTACAACCTTGTGGAACAGATTCCACTAAAGTAAATGCGATCCTAAAGCCTTTTAGTCAGCCGATTAAAGGATTAGCGATCAAATATATCGTATACAGAGGTCTGAACAGATTAGATTTCTTTGACAATAATCTCATCATCAATAATGGAACAGGAGTAACAGGTTTTGTAGATGTCATCAGAAAAGAATTTACAGGGCTCTATAATATGCTGGGAATTACTGTTCCTCCGTTTACTGCTCAGTATATCGGGTATCCGGCAGGAACGAATCAGTCAGCAGAAGATCTAATTGATGATTATTTCCTTAAGATCTCGAAAGTTCAAACTACCGGAACCACCACTACTGAGGTAGATTCCAAAAAAGCTTTTGAACTGCCGATGATTCCAAGAGGAACTCATCTTGGAAATGTTTCGGGAGAGCTGGGAATTGATATCGTCTTGAATGAAGGGGATTATACAGTAGCGAACGATCCTAATCCTTTTAAATTGAACCTGGCTTTTGCCCGCAAACCTGACCATGTTTTAGATCAGGCTGTTGGTAGCAATGCTTTTCAAAAGAAACTGATCAGAGAAACAGCCACCCAGTTCCTGGATATTGCAGCTTTTTATGGTTTGCATACCCAAGGGAAAGGGAAGATCCATATGAGTGATAACTCTGTTCTGCAAACTCCTGATGCTATTTATAATCAGATTCAGAGTTTCTTGACAGCGCGAACAACGTATTTATATATTCAGGGTAGCAGACAAAGATCTTACAACTTCTATGGGAATCATAGTGTAAACCCAGATAATAGTAATAATATTAAAATAGGTACAACGATTAATAATCTTTCAGAAAAAGTTTTTGAACAAGATTGGCCTCTTCAGATTTTAGATAATGTATCTTCTTTGGCGATTAAATTGACAACAGATAGTAAAGAAGGATCTGCATTATATGTTAAACAAGGAAATTTGAATAGTGTTACTAACCACGAAGATTATTTTATTAGGGAAAAAAATCTTTTACAAGAAAACGTTAGTGATGAAGAGTTTACCAAACCCATTGTATTTGATATTTCTAAAACTTCAAATGGGATTAATATAGCTTCCTTTATTCAGCTAGTTTATGAAGGGAAAGTAATTCCTTTATTGACAGAAATCACTCCTTCGACTCCAAACACAACTCCCGAAAAAGAGATTTGGAATTTGAAAGATATCGATGATATTTTCGGATTAATTAATGCCAAGCCTCGTATTCAATCAAAATCGAGTAATGAGGTCCATTATGTGATTGATCAAAATTTATTACTCATTGATTTTGATAATGAATTAAAAGGAAAGGATATCGCGACAGTAACAACAAAAAGAGTAGAAGACCTCGTATCTAAAGACGATTCAACTACATTAATGAGGGTTACATACGAAACACTATTAAATAACATTCGTCAGAATGTTAGTGGATTCTTTCAAGGTAGAACTGCATATCAGGATAATAGTAATAGTGGGACTATTACATATAGTGACAAAATAAACAACTTTTATCGTCCTGAAAGTCCTTATTATTTGAATAAAGTTATTTATACTGATTCTGAAGGTAATATCATGAATGGTCTGTCTTTACAAGTAGAAGAAGGTACTCTTCCTAGTAAAAAATTATTGGGAATTACTGATTTTGAAAATCAAAAGTTAGTTGATATCATAGAAAATAAACAATTAAATAATCCCAAATTTTACTTCAAAAATGAACTTTCAGATGAAAATACCTTTTATACATCTGTTGAAAAGATCCAATATAAAAAATATAATTTATCTGTGATTGGGGAAACACAAGAAGGTAAACTTACTGTTGTAAGCCCAGATCAAAAAATTTATGTAACAACTACAGATAATCTGGTTTTTTCTACTGATGAATATGCAAAATGGATGCCTTTAGTCGTGTTAGCAAGTGATAGTAATGTTTATGAGAAAATAAAATCATAAGAAATGGAAACAGCAGTAGTAACAATTAAAAATGGGATACCTGTCAGGCTAAAGGGTAAATCTCCTCAAATAAATGGTGCAAATTATCAAGTAACACCTACAGGATATAATATAAAAGGAGAGTTGCTTACCTTTAATTATAATGGAACTGATTATGTTTATATGGGTGAAATTGATTTTGAAGAATCACACCGTAAACATAAGAAATTTAAAACAGGCTATTGTAAGAATTTAGCATATGAAAATTATCGGAAAAATGAAAACCAGATTGATAACCTATTAAAACCTGAAAATTGGTTTGAAGATTTTGAGTTTGCTAAAAAAGGTGACTTATTCAAAAATGATAGAGTTGATTTAATTGGGAGTAAAACAGATAATTATAAAAAATATTTTATTTACACAAATTATGAATTTAAAATAAATAACACAGAATTAGATTTTAAAGATGTAAGTAAATATCCACTGGAAAACTTAGATATTAGTAGTCCTAATTATTGTAAAATCATTAGAAAAGATAGAGATCAGGAGTTTTCATATTCAAGTATAGAAGAAGGAAACTTTTTCACGAAGAATTTTAAAAATAGAATTGATTCATTAAATATATCTTCTTCGTATAAAGAAGTATTATATGAGGGAATTATTAAAATTTGTTTTAGAATTAATAAAATCTTTCTTGAGGTTTTAGATATTATAGCAATTGAAAAACTTTCAGATATTTTATATTTTATAAAAAATATACCGGCCGATAAAGATGTTCATAAGTATATAGATGAGGCATCTCCAATTACGACAAGTTATTTTACGAAAACAGATAAGACGATTGCTCATTTGTTGGTTGATTGGGGATATAAAGACTTAGCAAATACAAAAGAATTACCTTTTGATGTTAATATGGATCAGTTCTATCAAGGATTGTATAAACCGTTCCATAATTATTATAATGCTTTAGTGAACTTTTATCAAAATCTTGCTTATAAAAGTGAAATAAAGTTTTTTAAAGCTCCTAACTCCTTGCCTAATACTTGGAGCACAACTGTGCTAAGTGAACAAGATAAAAGTAGATTTGATTATTTAAGCATTGTATTACCATCAAGTGCAATTTCTTTATTGAATGTAACGGAAAGGCTTAATTTAATTAAAAATTATGTTGGACAAAAGAGTATTTCTAGAGAAGTTGAGTCCAATATTTTAAAAATTATACATTCGTTTTATCTCTCTCCCACTGATGGTGAAAAGTTTCTAGATTTTTTATTGGAAAGAAAAGATGGAAAGAGAACAAATTTTGAGGCATTATTCAACTTGTTTGATGATCACGATATTCAACAAATTTCGCCTGTAGTTGGTTTTTTTGCTGAAGGTAAAAAAAATAGAAGAAATTTTATTTATGCATTGTATAAGATTTGGAAAAATAGTAAATATGATTTTAGGTATATTCCATCCGGGATAACTCCTACTGGAGAAGGAACTAATCCAAATGCTTTTTTCCAAACTTCGGAAGGAGATAAATATTACAAACCAGATGGAGATGAAAAGACATTTGCCACTTTCGAATTTGGAACAATAGATCTTCCTCCCCAATATCCGGGTGATAGCCCTGGGATAGGGCTTTCTCAGCAGATTGAAAATAATTATTATATAGATAAAAAGCTTGATAATGAAATTGTTCACATTACAAGAGTAATTACTAATAATTTTCGTTCAGTTAATCAAGATGGGGTTTATATAGGAAATGAAGTGGGAGATCCAAAGTCTTGGCCAGCTCAAAAGGAACATATGTATTTACATCTTTACCAGCCTGTGAATATAGTAGGATATAAAGATTATGAAGATTTAAAAGATGTTCTTCCTAAAGATCCTATTATGCCAGCTTTTGTATATTATTATTGTGAAGAATATGATAGGCTTAAGGATATTAATGCAGCTTGGTCTTTAGGAATTGATGTTTCTACAGAAATATTATTATTTTTTGTATCCGGAGGAGCAAGTGTCATAAAAGACCTGAGATATCTTAAGTATGCAGTTAAAATCGGTAAAGCATTAAGGGCTACCGCGGCTTCTAATGAGGCTGTATTGGTACTAAGGGGAGCCGAAGTTGGATTTGAAGTAATTACCATTACAGTATCAATGTGCTTTTATGCTATGAACTATATAGCAACCACAAGTAATAGTGAAGCGGCAAAGCAATTAGCAAACCTTTTCTTTTGGTTAACAATGTTAGGTGCCGGTGCAACATTATATGCAAGAACAAAAGCAACAAAAGCAGCAAACAAAATAGCATCTAATCCTGCTCTTTACAATGCAGTTCCCAATGAGGTAAAATCGTTGATTGATAAACTTGTTGGAGCCGAAGCAGCTGCTATCACAGCAATTAAAGGTAGTTTGCATTCTAAATATCCCAAGCTATATGATAAGTTTATTGAATTATCAAATATCGGAGGTGTTGATTTTCAGAAAATCTTTTTAAATGAATTTTCTAAAGCAAATCCTGATTTATTTAAAAAATTAAATGACTATCCTGTATCTATTGATAATTGGAAAAGTCTATTTAATATGGCTATTAAAGATAGAAAAGATATTGATTTGTTAATTAACCAGGATCAATATGAAATTATTAAAAAGTTTTATATTGAACCTCCTCTTAGAAATATTTTAGAACCTCTTGAATATACTAAAAGGTGGTCTATATTAAATGATCCACATATTATAAATGGAAATGCTACATTATTTAATGCTTTTAAAAGCGATTCTAGTATTTTAAAAGGATGGATGCGATTTCAATTAGATCCAGAGTTAGCAGATGCTTTTAAAAAAATGGGGTCTCCTACTGATGTAGATAAGTTGATAATTCTATCTAAAAGATATGGAAAGGCTTCAGATTATGGATATGAAATGTTACGAACCTGTACTGTTATTAACAAAGAAGGAAAATCAATAATTATCACTGCAGAAAATAAAATGAAGAGGTTATTAGAGTTTCCAGAGGCAACACATAATGTTGATTATTACAATAACAGAAGAGTAGAATTAAATCCGCCAGATTTTTATGATGGAGCAACAGCAAGTACTTACAGAGTACATGAAACAGACAGCTTTATAAATGTAGAGTTAACTTATGGAGGAAAAGCTTTTCCTCCTACAGGAAGGCAAAACGGAGATATTTTTATGCAAGGAGGTATTTATCATAATAAGACACTAGATCCGTTAGGAATAACTCATAAACATCGTAATCTAGTTTTAAATCCAAAATTTTATCCAAAATTTTTAGGTGAATATGATTTAGCTACAAAAGTAGAAGAAGGTTTTCTAGGTTCAATTGCAGGGCATTTTAATAAAATTTCTAACCCAATTACTGGTAAGGATGCCTTAAATTTTGTGGTAATTGATTATAAATATTTTGATGAAATGTCAATAGCTATGGGACAACCAAGTGACTACTTTAAAAATTTCATAGATCAATTTATTTCACTAAATTTCTCTCATTTTAATAATAAATTAATAAAATTAAATTATGCCAACTAGTAAAATGTCATATAAAGAAGATAAAGGTTTTTGGATAGAAGAAAGCTTTATGCAATTAGTTTTTCATTATATCTATAAAGAATTAATAAAATCTCAATATAATCTTACAAATAAAAATCAATTATTAGAAGAAATGAAATTTGATATAGATGGTTATACTACTGGATCAATGTCATTGGGATGGAGAAGACTTATAGAGAGTAGTTCAGATATTCAAACTTTAATTCAGGTTTTAGAACATGTGAAATTAGATCTAAATAGTAAAGGAATGTATATTTCTGTTCAGGAATTACAAAATATACAAACTGAGGATAATGAATTTAAATATTATTATACTCATCCTTTTCCTATTTCAGGTCCTATCAAAATCGTAAATGCACTTATTCAAATGTTAAATGGTACTTGGACTGCTACAAACGAATATATAGAAATTGACATTGCTTAATCTATAGCATCAAATAATGAAATTACAAAATGAATTATTAAAACTTGTTTTATTATTTTTTATGGTGATCTAATCATAAATTGATAGCCTGTCAACTCGATTGAAACATTCTAACACCACGGGAAAATTAAGTAAATCCTACTTAATAAGGCTTTTGTTTGCCTAAACGAAAGCCTTCCACTCACCCAAACACAAAACTATTTTTATGTCAAATCAAACACCGGTAACACACAGGTATTACCCGAGGTTATCCTCTGTGGTTACAAAAGACGACATCCCGGACATTCTGGGATTTATAAAAGATGGGGTTACCAACCTCCTCGACACAATCTACTATAAAGATTTACAATATAGTAAAGGGCCAAAAGGAGACTCGGCTTTTTACAGTTTATCGATCGTTTCGAAAAGAATCGATATCGAAATTCCCGGAACAGGAATCGCTTTGGTTCTGAATCCGGATCTTAAAGACAATGATTCCAAAATTTCTGCATTCCCTATTACGGTTGAATACCAATGGAAGATCCTGGCGTATTTACGCTATTTCAGCTTAGGAAATTTTTCCTTTGAACCTCAACAGATCTTCGAGGTAGCGCTTAGAGTGCTCAACGTAACAGAAGAACAGGCGATTGCCCATTTTGTGAATACTTTTGTAAGACCTTCGGATCAGAATATTACCCCATTGATGCAATTTGTGAAGGATATTAATGCTTCACAGAATTTGGGACTTACATTACCATCCAATGCTACAACAGTTACAGAAGTGGTACAGGATATTTTTCACAAATCAGCAGGAAAATATGCTTCATTAGTTGCTTTTGCAACGTATCTTCTGACTAGTGATCTTCAGGAAACAGGAAATAAAGTAAAAACATTCTTTAAATCCCTGATGCCGCAGGATATTGATGAGTTCATCAAAGAAGTGGTAATTCCGAAATTTAAGGCCACCTTAATACTTTCTGCAGCGATCGAATTTCCAAGAAGTATTTTAAAGCCTGTAAATCCATTAAAGCACCCGACTGCCCCTTTAGAGGTTATAGAAGATGATACTAAAAAAGTAACCATAAGCTTTGGTGAAGCTTTATTCTATGCAGATACTGAAAAAGGTTTCGGTTATAATATGGATCTGGTTCTGAATATGAGCAATCCTGCTCAGATCGGTAATACAGGTTTTGTGATTGATATTCACAACCTGAAAATTGACCTCAGCAGAACGGAAAATATTGCTGAAGCTGATGCAGACGGAAGACCCAAGGAATTTATGGGGGTGTATATGGAATACACCGAGATTTTCCTTCCGAAAAAATGGTTTAAAAAGAAAAATCCTGAAGGGAATAAACAGCAGACCATCGGTATCTCAGCCAATCATATGCTGATCGGAACCGGAGGACTTTCAGGGAATATTGCCATTAGACCTACTTACGCCGTTAAAACTGAAGGAACCGAGACAACAGTTGTTGATTATTTCAGTAAGTTTTTTACACTTGATTATACTAATCTGAAAGTGAAATCCATGAGCAGTTCTAATGAAACAGCTATTCATAGCATGGATGAATTGAAGAATTTCATGAACGGTTTGGCATCGCCTTCTGAACTTAAGTTTGTTTATCCAATGGGATTAAGAACCGTTGCAGGAGATTATAGAGAATTCCAGAAAGAAGAAGACTATTATAAATTCCTGGCAAGTCTGTCTATGGATAGTCTTGATAATGATAACCGTACCTTATGGTTTAACCTTGGAAAAGATACCGACAAATCATGGGAATTAGGATTCAGTAAATTTGATATTGATTTCCACCAGGGGCAAGTGGTGCGTTCTTCATTACATGCTGGACTGAAAATCAAAAAATTCAAAGGTTATAATGGTCAGGACATGATCATTGATGTCGTTGGAGAATGGGAAAGCAAAGAAAATTTCAAACTTTCTGCTGCTATCCTGCCTTTCGGTCTGCCAATGAATCTTTTCGATATCCTTACATTTAATCTGCAAAGAGTAGAAATTGGGAAGAAAAATGACAACTTCTATATTGAAGCAGATACCAAAATTACTTTCCCTGAAGACACATTTGGAGAAAGGCTGTTAGGAAAAGAAGGAATTGATTTACCTGCTATCCGTTACTATGCTAATGGTAAATTTGAAATCGCCGGTGGAAGTTCTATTATTCCAACCAACCTTCATCTGAACTTAGGACCGGTACGTATGGCAGTTACAGCCATCCATATGGGAACCGTACAGCGTATGTATAAAGATAAAATGCGTACCTACAATTATATCGGATTTGATGGCGGGATCAATATCAACCCATTAGGCCTTGATGTAAGAGGAAATGGCGTTAAATATTATTATACAGCTGATAATGATGAAATGGTTGCGAAATACGGAGGAAGTGAAGGAGATTATAAAGATTCTTATTTCCATATCTCAACCCTTGAAGTGGATCTTGTCATTCCGGGAACGGCCAGTGCAACGTCTGCAGTAGCCATTATCAAAGGAGCTCTTACCATCCCAGAGCCAGGGGTATCTACAGAATATAGAGGGAAAGTTTCTCTTCAGCTGCCGAAAATGAATATTTCCGGTTCTGCAGAAATGGCTTTTGACCCTAAATATCCGGGTTTCCTGGTAGATGCAAGCGTTGAATTGCCATTTGTTATTCCATTAGGTTCATTTGGTATTTTTGGGTTCCGTGGACTTATCGGATACCGATATATTGCCCATAAAAAGGCCATCGGAATGACCGAAAATAATAGCTGGTACGACTATTATGTACATCCGCAGCGAGGAATCAATACGGATAAATTTATCGGACCTCAGCATACGCAGGAGTATAGCGCACCATTCTCTTTTGGAGCAGGAGCTTCCCTGGCAACCTTAGATGGTCGTCTTGCCTCATTGCGTGCAATGGTATTGCTTTCAGTACCGAGTATGTTCGCGATTGATGCCGGATTAACGATCATCAGTGAACGTCTTGGACTGACTGAAGATGACCCTAAAGTTCCGCCATTCTATGCATACGTAATTGTAGGTGACAATTCACTGGAAATTGGAGCAGGGGGTAACTTCCAGCTCAACAAAAATAACGGTTCATTTATTGACATTAAGGCTGAAGTTCAGATGGGCTTCTTCTTTAAAAACCAAAAACCATGGTATGTCAATTTCGGAACAAGAGAGAAACCAATCAGAGCCAGTCTGTTTAAAGACTCGGTGAATATCCGGGCAGAATCTTATCTGATGATTGCCGCCAAAGGAATTGAAGCCGGAGCAAGGGTAGACTTTAACCTGAATCTGATCATTGTAAAAGTTTACGCCGCTATTGAAGTGGGGGCTCACATCAGTTTTGAAAGACCTCAGGTAGGAGGATATATTTACGTGGAAGGGGGAGCAGAGATCAATCTTTTCATTGTAAGTGTGTCATTATTTGTCTCTATTTATTTCAGAGTAGAACTTATATTACCGTTCCTGATTTTGGCACAACTTAAATTAGAACTCAAAGTCAGGTTGGGGATCTTTAAAATTAAGTTTAAAGTTAATTTAAGCATCAAATGGGAGAAAAATCCTGATGTAGATACAAGCGCAGTTCCTCCTCTTACGCATGAATCAGATCCGCCACATATTGATTACCCTAAAGTAGAACGACTGAAAAATGCGGTGAAAGGAGTTCATATGTTGACCAATGAAACCTTTGATCTTCCTGTGGTACAGGTTAATAATGTTCCATTGCCAGCAATTAAAGATCACGAAAAACTGCCTACAATTCCATTGGATACCTATATCGATATTAAAATTGAAAAAGGGCTTATTCCAACTGCAGCTGCAGGTGAGAAAATTGGAGGACATACCAGCGGAGCCACTGAATATACAGATTTGATCCCACCTCATAAAACGCAGCCGGGAGGTCACGTACTTCGACAGGTGAAACATCAGTATTCCCTTGAAGATGTAGAGATTAAAATTCTTAATAAACAGGGAACTGCATGGAACAAATATAATCCTTACCGAGCAGTATTAACTGACACTGAGGCAAACAATATCGGTAATATTGATAAATTTAAATTAGGATTCTGGCAGAAAATAAATGGAAAGTATGATACCATCAGAATTTTGGCGTCTACACCATTCTCATTCTTAGATTCTGCACAGCCGGGATGGTTTATTCCTGAGCAATACGGAATTACAGCTTCTTCTCTATTCTGTACGAAAACAGAAAAGGTATGGCATGAGTCTAATGTGTTGGACAAAACTGTAGGAACGGTTTATAACCAACCGGCAGGAGCTCCGTATAACTTAATTAATGGAGCGTATTACAACCTCTTGGGAACAGTATCAGATGATACAGACTATATGGTGGTTTCCAATGCATCCAATCCACATAATGAGCCGAAGTCGTTGAAGATGACCAATGGAAATACAATGGTTGTTCTGCTTCCGGAATCTTCTGCAGAAGTAAGGTTATTACTTTCTACTATGGCAAGTAAGGTGACCATCAGATATTATAAAGATGTATTCTCTAATGCGGTTTATCAGAATTATGCTTTGATTGCAGAAGTAACCAAGACTAAAGCAGAATTGGGATCAGAGCTTGCTTATAATTCAGTTAATTATGGAGGTCAGTATGTAAGCAAGATTGAAATTATACCATATAATGTCAACCAGCAGGAGATCGATGATATCAACGCACAGATAGATCAGATTTGGGCCAATGCAATCGCCAATACAACGGGTGAAGTAACCCGCATTATTCTTTCTGAGGAAGAACAGAGGGAATATGATAGACTTCTTGAGATATTGGTAAAACTGAAAGCAGGAGGCTGTACTATTTCTGAGTGTAAAGAGCTTGATTTTAACGTAATGCATGTGCAAAATAACTATAACGGATTCGGAAATGGAGTAGTGAACTTTAACATGTCTAAGGTAGCAACTAAATGGGCAGATTATGAAGTTCCATATAAAATGATAACAGGAGGAGATACTCCGCCATTTGTGGACTTCAATACCCATTCTGTAATCTTCTTATTTTTACCTGCCAGGTTTAGTTCTCAGGTAATTAAGCATAATAGTATTATTACAAAAATTACAGATAAAGCAGATGGTATTGATATTTGCTACTCAAGTGATTATCCGAAAGAAGATACTACTAAAGCAGTGATCATTAAAGTGAGTAGAACGACTCAGAAACCTCTTAACCTGAAATTTACTCCTGATTGTGGGTGTGTTCCAAAGGAAGAGTCATGTGTAAAAGATACGAGACTGTGTAATTTCCTTACCAATCTTATGAAACAACTGAATACTTGTATTCAGAATTATGGAGGTGACGATGTATCAGAGCTACGTAGCAATCGAAAATGTTTTGATGTCTTTATCAAAAATATCTATGATTTTGATAGTGCAAATATCGATTATGGTTTGATTGAGAATAATCCGGAATTAAAAAATCTCTTAGAAAAATTGAAGATGCATTTGAATACAACTGGTGCTACAATGTCAGAAGCATTGATGCTGACTAAAAAAATCAGTGATATCATCTTTAATCTTGGGAATTGTGGTTGCACAGATGACAATAATGATCCTGGAAATACAGTGACGAATTGTTATACTTTATTCCACAAAGTGAAATGGATTACAGCGGAAGAGCATGAATACCAGCAGACCATCCCATCACAACCTGCTGTACAGGCTGATATGCAATTGATGCAGGAAGCAATGAGTAAGGTGGTACAGCCAGTCTGGAGACCAAACAGTGTATACTATATCAATCTTAAACTGAAAGATAATGTAAACGGGGATACACCACATATCATTGATTATTATTTTGCCTTTAAAACAGCTGGACCTATTGGACACTTTGAGAAGAAAAATGACAAATACATTGAAAAACTTAAAGATGCTGATGGAAATCTGACAAATAAAAAGAAAAATATAGATGAATACCCTATTACTTCTCTAAAATCATATATCGATCTAAAAAAATCATATCCTAATGTAGACGGAGATCTTTTAATGTCAAAACCATTATTCTATGGTCATAAGCAATGTAAAATAGAATTCTTCTTCACCAAGCCTTATATCTATAATATGCTTAAGAACTGGTCTGAACATCCAGAAATGGGAGTGAAGGGAATTATGGGAAGCATCAATATGGTGATCAAAGATCCTATAACGAATGTGAGTATTCCATATCCTCTACCTGAAGACTGGAAGAAAAATGAAACTGTACCAGGAGTGATACCAGACTGGAGTGAAAATGATCCAAATCTACCGTTGGGTATTCAGCAGATGCTGAACTATGTGAATCATGTTAACCAAGGGAACTCTGGTATAGCTTGTAGCATTGATCTGGGAAAACCTGTTAAGCCAAAATCATATAAGTATTCAGTAGAGCTTACAGATCTGCATCCGGAAAAATTATACACAGCGATGGTTTTCAATGCCTTTGATGATGATGGAGACGGGAAGTATAAGACGCAGCCTGCCCCTACAACGGAAGATCCGGAAAAAGTATACGAAGAGAACCAGAAGATCCATGAGTTTGTATTCAGAACTTCAAGATACAGGGACTTTAAAGAGCAGGTAGAAAGTTATCAACTGAAAGAATACGATGATAAAAACGTAGTGATAGGACAGAAAGAGGCTATATATGAAGTGAAAGCAGATCTTAAACAACAACAGCTTAATGATCTCTATATTTTAGCTTCAGAAGGTGCTGAAAATCCAAATTTAAAAGCATTATCTAATACCTATTCAGAGCCGTTTGACCGTGCTTTTGAAGGAGTTATGGGACTAAAACCATTAAATCCTCCTACCCATACAGAATTTGTCAAAATAGTGAATTCCAATAATGATGTGGTCGCTTTACTGATAAGAAACCCGGAACCATTTAATGATCCGAGAATTCCACTGGATGATATGAAGGAATGTCTTAAGGTTCTTAATGCCTTAAACAAGCATAATGATAACTTCCAGCTCATCTATGCGAAAGATTATTCTCAGATTTTAGTGGTGCATAAAAGCAATAAGATCCAGGATCAGAAATTAAAACTGCAGTTCATGTATAAATCATGGGATGGATCAGCTTATACTGAAGTTACGGAAAGCAGAGTGACAATCAACGAATTAAAACTAAACAATTAATTAAATCTAAAATGAGTTTTTTTAAAAATTATAATTATTCAGGTTCTAGTGCAGTAGTTAACTCTTCTGCGAATAACCAGGGATATGTAATGCAGGTAGGAGCCATAAATACATCAGGAAATGTATCAGGAAACGTATCCGGGTTGATTACAGTTCTTGATAAAATTGGTAATGTACAATGGAGTAAAACCTTTCAACCTATTCAGGCAGCACGTACTACTTTTCACAAAGTACTGCCTTTCAAAGATGGTGATTTTGCTGTGATAGGACTAACTTCCTACACAACTCCAGTTGTGATGAGAATCAAAGGAAATGGAGAAATATTATGGTGTAAAAGCTTTCCATCCATCAAAACCGATGATAGCCGTATGTATGCTGCAGTATTTGTCGATTCAATGGTTTATCTAACTTTTAAAGATATAGAAACAGGGATCTGTGGAACTCTTTTATTAGGTTGGGATGGAGATATAGAGTCAAGAACAGATATTATTAATAACAGTAACTCAGGGGCAACCCTGGACGTTACTGGGATTAGTACTTACAGTGAGCTGGTTTTTATCAGCGCAAATGAAGAAACTACCGATGGAGTGAAACGTGGAATACGTTTATCCGGACAGGTGAATACCCCAGTGGATACTGCTGTATATGTTTCAACAGGCGGAACACCTATCGTACTGAATGGAATTTATTGCAGACGAGCTAAGATTTCATATGAGGTATATATGTCAGGGAGAGTTAATAATATTCCTGTATTGGTATCAGCTAATAAGAATGTGTTTTTATATGGAGCCTGGGAAGGCAAATGGGCAACATTTACCTTTGGAAAAGACTTTTTCTATGCTAGCGTAGATAATGGGCAAAATTTTAGCTTTTCTCTATATGCAGATCCTGTATCTGGTTATAATCCAATCTGGGTTAAAAAAGCTAATGGTAGAGAGCTTATTATTGATCAAATTAATGGCAATGAAGTGACAATTAGAGGTTTTTATAATGGTCGTTTTACAGGACTTGTAGACAATACAATTAATACCTGTAACACTTCTCAGAATAATAAATTTCAGTTGTCAGAAAAAGATCTTAAACTCAACAATGCTCCTTATCGTTGTGTCAGTGTAGATGTACAGAAAAAGGATTTTGATTTTAATATTACAGACAATTTACGTACTGATGGAGATGCATGTAATGGAAATGGTGGCAATGGAACAGAGATCACTTTCAATGAATTTTCAGGATTACAAACCCCTAATTTCTACCTTCAGGCTGCAGGATCCAAAGGAGAGGACAGTACCAAAGGAATCCACCTGAGATGGGGATTCGGAGGTAAATTAGGAGAAAATCACCTTCCTAAAGGAAAACTGGCAGGTACCAAAAGCAATTTCAACAAACCTAGTGACTTTGTCAATGTATACAGAGCACCTTATGAAAGGAAAATCTTCAATTTAGAGCTTGTACAAATACCTCAGCTTATTGATGACAATAAGAAGATGTGGGTCTATAAGTTTAATAATGACAGTAGAATTTTTTATGTCTATTTTAAAAATAAAATAAAATACGCACAGGCAAGACTTTTTGCAGATCCGATGTCTGATCCTCTTAAATTCATGCAGTTATATGGTGAAGAAATTATTGAGGTTTTGTGTAAAACAGATATTTTCTTTGCTGCAAGTTTTAAAACGGATCAGCTGCAGTCGAATTCAAGAGTGGATTTGGAAGCACTTTCTGTAGAAGGGCCGAATAACATCTCTCAGCAGCAGCTTTCATACAGAAAAGCACTTTATGTTGATGACCTTGCCCATACCTATTTCAATGCAGAAAACGGGAAAACATTGCGTTTCAGAGCTGCTAACTGTGTGATTACCGAAATTCAATTTGAATTCTATTCAGATTTTATCATCAGTAGAAATCAGGCTAACGCATGGGAGCTGATGGGAGAATTTTCCCTTACTGATAAAAGAGAGGTAGCTTTGGAAAGGCTAGACCCTTTACCTAACGAGAACCCTGTTCATGGAGCATGGCTAAGATATAATGATAAAGCTTATGTAAATACTGAAAATTATCATAAAAAATGGGAACATGATTCTACCGGTCCTTTAGACAGAGATATTCAAACAGTAGTTCAAAGATATATAGAGCTGAGTAATGATCAGCAGAATCCAAAAGGGAATGAAACCATTTCTATCAACCTATCACCTACAGGTTCTCAACAGGTGGTTGAGGTGAGTACAGATGCACCTCAGGAAGGGGATATGCAGGTTTCCAATCTGGATATTTTAAATATTGCTGCCCTGGATTACCACGTAGCAAGAATGCTGGGATTAGGATATCTTGATATCAAAGAAGAAGTTTTCGGAAACGAATATATCTATATCGCAGAATATTATACCAATAAAAATCTGGATATCAATTCGGAGGATAAAAGCTATCAGTTACTTTCTATGTCTCTTCCTGTTTCTACAGAAATTGAAAGACTTTCTTTGCCTGTAAAACTGTTGAAACTGAATAAAGGAATGGATTCTGATAATCCACAGTCTGCAGGATTGTATAATGCAGAGGGATATTCTCATAATGGAAAATACCGTTACATCAGTATTTATAATCACCAGATTCCTGAACTTGAAGTAAACCCTGCTTTCTTTGGATCAACTCAGAAATTTGATGCCTCTTCATTTACGGTTCCTGTATATGCAGGTCTTGAATACCGTGTGGTAGAACCTGGAAAAACTGATGATTTTAATTGGATCAAGCCGGAATTATGCCATGATACAAAATATTATAACGTAGATGACCAGGCTAATTCTTTTGAAACATTGCCTCTTCAGATTCCGAATACTTATGCTCCATTATATATGCATAAGCAGGATAAAAGTGGAACTTACTTTTATAAAGGATATGGAATCAACTGGTTCTCAAGAGCACAGGTTGGAGGTGAAGAACTGTCAATTGATACCAAAATTAAACCCAATAACAGGTTATTGCCTCCAACGGCAACAACAGCTTTCCTTATCCAGAAAGAAAATCCTGTAACATTGACTTCTGAAGGAGAGCAGATTCGCAGAGGTGCAATTGGAGGTACAGATAAAACATTGGTAAGATTAGGCTTTGATCATCATATTTATCAGGATGAAATTGTATATCCTATTCCATTTGATTCTACGTTGGATGAAGACTATTATTTGGATCCGAATGCTATTTTTCCGGATGATAAAGAAGTAATGGCAGATGAAGTGGAGATCTTCTACAGAAATTATACCATGAAAGAGATTTCTGCGAAAGTATCAAATATACAGCATCACCCAAGTAATCAACTTTTGGCAGAGATTGAAACTGTAGATTATATTCTTCCAAGTTCAGGAGGAACTATTCCTGCGGGATCTCCTAATCCTGCGCAGCCTTCAATTCCGGAACATATTTTAAGATCAGAGATTCCGGCAGGAACAACGATCAATGATTTTATCGGAGGTATTTTCTTATTGGATGGTGAAAGTTATATCATCAACGGTATTGAAGTAAAACCTTCAGGATTGAAATTTACAGTGTTTAAAAAAGCACCAAGTGCCGCTATTATTTCTGGTACTTCACCAGTCATCGATCAGAGCAGTCTTGTACTTCCTGCATTCAGTCCCGGTACTGAAGGATTGTTCAACGCTACTGAAAATATGCAGAATACACCAACCTGGGGGCCAAAAAATCCAAACTCACTGAAAGTGAAAATTGGAACCAATGATTGGAAAATCCACAGAGAGATTATTCATACACAGCAATCAGACGGATCCATTCAGAGATTCCTTGAAAAGAGTAGAGGGTTCTGGAAAAAAGCCAAAGTGGAAAAACATTTTGAACAAATTGAAAAATATCAGAATAGTAAGGAGAAAGTCATTAAATATCCACTTCCTTATCCTATGGTCCATCAGGGAGTTTATAAAATAACATTCCCAGGGTTCCAGCTGGCTCAGCATGCACAGTTTTCAGATACTATGAACTCTGTAGAATGGATGAATGGAATTGTTAGGCTATTTACCAGAGAAAATTACAATGCTGGTAAGCCTAAAGAATCCAGATCTATTTTTAAAGTGGTGAAAATAGAAAATATTGGAAAACCTAAGGATCTTGTAGTCTATGTATATGATGAAAACTTCAGGTTCCATGAAGACAGCAATACTCATTTACCTGTATTTGACTATGACCCTGCTTACGTGCCATCGTTGCCTTCATTTCCGAAAGCCCCACCTGCACTTCCTACAGCTCCGGTTATTGGAAATGATCTGGAAGTTAATTACTATCCTTCTTACAGGGTGTACCTGTATAAGAATGAAGCTAACAATTTAGTAGAGGATGCTGTTTTACCTTCTGAAAATGAAGATGTAAGATATTCGATCTTTGGATTTAAAAGTGTAGATCACGACAATGTGGATATGCAGGGAATTCAATACAAATCTAAGTTCAGTGTTCCTGCCGTGATGTTTGCCAATAGAATTGTAGAACCTAAGAAACCAAGAAAGCCAAAAGGTTCTCAGTATGCAACAAGGCCGGATAAATTCGGGAAATCAACCTATAGCTTTATTACAGAATATGATCATAAACCATATTCAGTACAGTTTTTCAGAGCAAATAATGCAGTATTACTGGCTTCCCTATATGAACCGGAGAAGATTAAGGAAATTAAAAACAGTCTTAATGCTCTTGGAGGTAATGATGAAGAGTTTTTCAATGACAGATGGATGAATTTTGTGGATTTTGATATGCTTTGTGATAAAAATGCAACAACATTTGAAGCACTTCCACCAGACGGTCCTGTAAAATTCACCATGCCACTTCCGAACAGTAAAATATTCTTTGATGCCATTAATTATTTTATTAAAAATCACAATGATCATTTTAAACTGGAAGTAGGGCAGAGCGGATATGCTAAGCAATTGGATGAAATAAAGTGGAAAAATGGCGAGTACCTGATTAAACAAATTGTGATTGAAGCTGTTCCAGGTGAATCGGATGAATTACGTTTAGGACATTTTATCAAAGAAGCAATGACCAACTGTTTCCTGCCTCTTACAGAAGTGCCTCTTATTTATCAGCAGATTCATAATTTTAATTTCAACAGTCTGAAAGGACACAGACCTAAAAATAAAAAGCAGAATATCAGGGATGCTTCAGGGTATTTACTGCCTACGAATCATAAAGACTTTGACATGGCACCAATGGCAGCTATATACAGTCAGGGACAAGGCGGAACTGCTCATTCAACACTGTTTACCGATTTTACCCTTGATGGTGCTTCGGATAACTTCTACTTCTACGGAGTAAGAGAATTAGGAAATCAAATGCAGATGGGTGAGTTCAGTAAGTTCCAGGGACCTATTAAACTGGTTAATACCAATCCTGCTGAACCACCAAAGATTCTAAGTTTATTGCCGGTTGTAGACAATGCAACATTAGGAATTTCAGCCAAAGTAAGAATTGAAATCAATTCTTATACAGATGTACACAAGATCAATGAAATCTCTATTTACAGGGCAACTAACAAACTGGATTCAGATTCCATATTAAGCATGAAACACATTAAAAACGTGAAGATTGCTGATGTAGAAGTGAATCCTGAAAACGGATCATGGAAGGTGTATGACGAATTTGAAGATCTGGATGAGAAACCTTATGGAGATGCACTTTTCTATCGTGTAGTAGCCTCCAGAAAAGTGGAGTATACCACAACAGATTATGCTGTTTCACCTCCGGTTGCTAAGAATGTACAGGAACAGGCCCCATCGTTACCTTCAAAGACTACGGTAACTATGCTGGTAGAAAACTATAATCCACCAGCCCCAGTGTTGAGATACCATTCTGAGCCAGTAGAATCGGATGTGATCAATTGGGTAATCCTATCCTGGGATCAGGTTTGTTATAAAGGGAAATACCACCTGTATAAAATGGGCCCTGTAGGGAACTGGAAAGAAATTGCCAGAATAGATACAGATGAAAAAGATACTTCAAAAGCCAAATTGTATCTGTATGGGAATAATCCGGCAACCAATAAAGAAGAATGGTTCTTTGCAGAAACATTTGATATGACTGGAAATGAGTTTTTCCTTCCTGTAGAAAAATTGGGTCTGGATCCTATGAAGATTAAAGATGAAGAAGGAAGAGTCCTTTATCAGCACTTCAAAATGGTAGCTCAGAATACCTCTAATATGTTCAGTACTGAAGAAAAGATCCTTACGATATACAAAGAAGAAACATGGACGGATGTCGGTGGAATTTCTCATGACGGAACAGATGGAATGATTTTACAGGGAACTTTCATTGTAAGACCTTAATTAACCTTTCACACAATTAATAATAACAAAATAGTTCCTCCCTACAGTAAGAAAAAGGAGGAACTATTCACCAAAAAACAAAAATTATGGCAAAAAAAACAATTGCAGCATTAAAAGAATATTTCAAAGCAGGGAAAAGACCAACTGAAAGTCAGTTTGGAGATTTTATAGATAGTTATGCCAATTTAGAAGATAAAACTATTTTTCCTGATAACTATAAACATAAATATTTATATGTCGAATTTCCTCATCAGCAAGGTGACTTGGCAGTGGATGTTCTTTTAGGAAATAATTATCTGAATGGAAGTTTGGAAATTGAAATTACAGGTACGTTTATGCATCAGACAAGTGTTGGTATTATAAAAAAACAATTTGAGATCGGGCTTAATCCTAATGGAGGTGTCTGGTATCCCACAACGTCAAGAATTGTAGAAGCAGCAGGAACTATTTTAGATAATATTTACATTGGAGATATTGTATGGGATTCAGCAAGAAATGAATATAAATTCACCATTTATCATACAGATACCAATCGAAACCCATATGCTTTAAGAATCAAACAGTTCTCTTATGATAAAGCATTTGTAGACCAGGCTAGGCTTTCGGATATATATGTTAAACCATTGGCTGGGCAGAGGAAGCATTCTGTATATTATAATGGAAGCGTAGGAATTGGTACAGATAATCCTCAGGAGAAACTTGATGTAAGAGGAGCAATTACATCAAAAGTCAATAGTAGTGAAGGGGGATCTGTCGTTTTACAGAATCCTAATAAAACAGCACCCAATAATGCCCAACGATGGACAATCTATAATATGACTGATGGATATGGTGACGGACTACAGTTTTGGAGCTATTCTGCTGATGGAAATAATTATGGTTCTAGAATGATTATTACGGATACTGGAAATGTAGGGATTGGAACCATCGGCCCTCAGGCTAAACTTGATGTTGCCGGAGGAATCAATATTGCTGCTGGATTTCCTATCCAGTTAGGTGGTAATGATTTAGCTCATGGTCTTAAATATAAAAGATTCAATAGTGATAACTCTCTGCTGGATGGCCCTTTTCTTTATGGCTGGACAGGAGGAGCGTTAGGAGTTAAGAAAGGGGATGTTGAATTTAATGTTTTGAGTTGGAAAGAAAGCGGTAATGTTGCTGTTCAAGGCAAGTTGGAAGCCAAAGAATTTCTTGTTTCTGCCACGCCTACAGCAGATCATGTTTTTGCTTCCGATTATAATTTAAGAGGAATTAATGATCTTGAAAAATTTATCACAGAAAAAAAACATCTTCCGGAAATTCCTTCTGCAAAAGAAATGACGGATAATGGATTGTCTTTAGGGGATTTTCAAATCAAATTACTTCAGAAAATTGAAGAATTAACACTCTATGCTATCTCTCAGAATAAAGAAATCGAAAACCTGAAAGCTATTATTAAAAAATAGTATCATTTAACACTTTTCAAAATAAGAACTCCCTCAAATTAATTTGAGGGAGCTTATTGTTTATCAATAGTACTTATCATATATAACAAAAAAAACCTCTGACTAATCAGAGGTTTTAAAGTGGTTTCTCCAGGAATCGAACCAGGGACACATGGATTTTCAATCCATTGCTCTACCAACTGAGCTAAGAAACCATTATATTTTTGTTTGACTTACTTCGTTGTTTTAAAGTGTTGCAAAAGTATAACATTTTGCGATACCATGCAAGTTTTAACCACTTTTTTTTGAAAAAATATAGTATTGAGTCTTTTGTTATAGAGCAATGGTTTATCTGTCAATGATTTGCCTAATGGAAAGGACTTGTGTGATTTTTTGAATTTTTAAGAATCCTATTGATCTTGTTTTATATTTAATTGTTTGAGGAAATATCTTTTCTGTAAAAAGTAATGTTGTGAGATTTTTCAGTGCTTCCGGGAAATTGTACTTCACAAAGCTTGGTAAAATATTCTTTTGATTGATAAGAGGAACAGGAATCTCTGTCACTTGAAGTAGAATCTATCAGATTAAACCCTGTTTTATTGATTTCATTCTGTATATTTTCAAAATTATTTTGCTCTTCAGGGACATAAGAAATAACAACGCTTAAGTTATTTAATACGCGCATGACAACCATTGTTCTGCTTAGCTTTCCTTTTTCATAGTAAACTTGTTTTGTACCATCTCCTGTTGTTTTTTCTTGTCTGAAAACGTAGCCTTTGTGTTTGATATATTCAATGTTTTTATCAATTTTATTATGGGCCAAAAAAGTAAGATCCTTATAATTTAATTGGGCCATGCACACCAATGGAGATAATAAAAAAAGGAGAATTAAATTTTTCATAAAATGTAGGATTTAAAAGATGTAGTGACTTTTTCGTTTTTTCCAAATGTAAAAAAGTTTTTAAATAAAAAGTTCACAAAAACATACAATTATTCAAAGATAGAAAAGTAAAGAATGGACAGGATATTTTCACTGTGAAAGATGGCTTATCCAATAGAAGGAGACAGTGGGGTATTCAGGTAACGATTATTATAAAACAAAAAACCTCTGAATAATCAGAGGTTTTTAAAGTGGTTTCTCCAGGAATCGAACCAGGGACACATGGATTTTCAATCCATTGCTCTACCAACTGAGCTAAGAAACCATTATATTGTTGATTTACTTTGTCGTTTTTAAAGTGGTGCAAAAGTATACTATTTTATTATATGATGCAAGCTTTTGTGTAAATTTTTTAGATAAAATAAATTCATTGTTATTTTTTAATTAATTTCTAAGAAGATTGTTTTGAAACCAAAATCTTAAAAAACATCAATGATTTTAGCAGTGAGTGTATTTATATTTTTTCGAGTATTAATGCGTATTTTATTATGTTTAAATATGGAAATGTAATAAAATTTAATGTTAAATATCAATATTATGTGAAATAAATTAAGATTGTATTTAGATTATTTTTATCTTAGTAATCAGTTAGTTAACGCTAAAAACCATAATCATGAATACAGAAAAATTTAGTACACTTGAACTTCTGTACAAGGAGTTTAGGTACCCGTTCCCAACATTAAAAAATCCCTACGCTGAACAGTTGCAGGAGATTACCGAGAATCAGTGGATTGATGGTGAATACCTTTGGCTTTATGAGCAAAATCCTGATCTTCGCAAAAAATACAAGAAAACTAAAACGGCACATATTGCTGCTCAATGGTTTCCTACTGCAACCCCCGAACGATTCAAGCCTATTTGTAGATTAATGCTTTGGACTCTTTATAATGATGATCTTTATGAAGAAAGTGAGCCTGAAGATATTGGATATGTACATGAGCAATCAATAGCTGTATTAAAAGGAGAGATAAGTGGTGAAGACTCAGGAATCCCTTTAGGAAAGATGTTGGCTTCCCTAAGATCGGAATTGCTACAGTTTATTCCGGAAGAATCAATTTCCCGTTTCACACAAATGATAAGTAAGTATTTTCTAGGGTTAGAAACTGAGTTGAAGTATAAGAAAAATAAAACCTATCCCAGTGTGTCAGAGTGTATTGCTCTGCGTGAGAACTCAATATGTTTATACCCTTTTCTTCAGCTTACGGAAGTGGAAACAGGTATTACTCTTCCTCCAGAAATTCATGCCCATCCGGTGATTCAACGTTTACAGGCATTAGCCTGTCATTTGGTAACTTTTTTTAATGAAGTACAATCAGTAATAAAGGATGAGGCAACAGGGAGTATTTATTATAACGTTGTAAAAGTGATTCAGAACGAACGCCAAATGTCTCTTAAAGAAGCATGTCTTGAAGATTTGCGACTACATAATAAAGACCTGAAAGAATTTTTAGAATTACAATCTTCTCTTCCTGATTTTGGAATCTGGCAGGAAGCAGTGGTCAATTGGGTGCACTACATGAGTATGGTACTTAGTGGATGGAAAAATATTTCTACCAAACTAGATCGCTATAACATGATGGAATTTCCCAATGCTGCTGAGCTTCGGGAAAAGCTGAACAAAATATAAAGAGAAATAAACTTATAATCAATATAATTCAAGAACTAAAAATAGTATGAAACCAGAAGAATATAATTCAAAAGATTATTTGCCACATGGTCATTACCCTTGGCCTGATCTTATTAATCCACATGCCGAACAAATGGGAAAAGATATGGATGGATGGATTGATAACGACTACACTTTCCTGACGGAAAAACAGCGTGAGATATATAAAAAAATGAAGCTGCATATGTGTACGGCACGGATGTGGCCTGATCTAACTTATGAACAAACTATTCCATGTAATAGGTTTATGCTTCAGTATGTTGCTCTTGACGATCAGGTGGAGAACTCTTCTTTGGAAGAGATCCAACAATTACGGATTAGGTGTGTAGACATTCTTAGAGGTGATCAGCCTAAACCGGAGGAAAATGCACTCTATCAACATATGGCATTAATAAGAGATGAGTTTCGGGCTTTAATGCCGGATATCTGGGTGGAGCGTTTTATTTATTATTTCTATCAATCCTTTAGATATGGAATTGAATTGGAGTATCCTTATAAAATAGCACAGCGCCCACCATCTCTTACACTTTTTAAAACAATTCGTGAGTATTCTGTTCTTATGCGTCCGTATCTGATCTTAGGTGAAATTGAATCAGGTCTTGTCCTTCCAGAACATATTTTTGAACATATTGTTGTTCAGAAAATGATATCTCATATGACCTTGGTTGTTGCATGGCAAAATGATATTCACTCTCTGCCTAAAGAAATGGCAAAAGGAACAGAGGTTTTTAACTTGGTTTTTGTTTTGCAGCAAGAATATAGCCTTTCACTAAAAGATGCCTGTGAGCAAGCATTTTGTATCCATAATGAAGAATTGGCAAAATTAATTGCCCTACATGCTGAGTATCGTGAGTTTGGAGAGTACCAAGAGCATGTTGATAAATTTGTTTATTATGCCGGAGTTGGGCTTCAGGGAGTAAATTCTTTTTATCTTGAAACTGAAAGATACCACCATGGAGGAGTAGGGTTTGCATGGCCAGAAATTACTGAATCACAATAGAATACACTATTCTGTTGATTTTTATAAATATTTGCCCCTTAAGATTTTAATTTTGAGGGGTTTTTGTTTAAACGAATTAATCGAAGAGGATGAACTATAAGTCAATTATTTATCTTTCCACTCAAACAGCCAGTAAATAAGATAAATACCTCTATATTTAGTGATGTTTATCGATCTGAAAACTAATAATATGAAAAAAGAAAAGCTCCTTGTATTAATCAGCCTGATCAGTATTTTTTATTCCTGTAAAAAAGAATCAAAACCGAATAAAGTCAGTCCTAATGTTGCTGCAGTAGATTCCAGTACCGTTGTAGCAGATAGCAGTGCTTTTAAAAGATTAATGACAGAAGACAATGGTTTAATGCTCTATAGCGAAATTAAGAAGATTAAAAAAGTAAGCAATTATGCAGAAGGTCCTATGCAAAGCTTTGATTTTAGTTTTAAAGATTACACTTTTAAGATCAGATATATTGAAGACAGAGCTTATATTCAGTATAAAAATGCAGATAAAATGATCCAGGGCTGGAAGTTCTGTAATGTCAATTTTTATTATGACAGTTCCTGGGAAATAGCAGAGAAAGATTCTCACTTTCTTTATAATGCTGCAACCTCGTCAGGCATTTTATTGTTTCCCGGTTTTACGGAAGAATATGCTACTTACTTTGTTTATGAGTTTAATAACAATGCCATTAAATATGTGAAAGTTGTCTCTTTAAATACAACCCTTTCAGCAGATCTATGGACAAACTCTCATGAATTCCGGGCTGTTCGGAAAAATAATGAACTTAAGATCAGTCTTTTGGATAAAGATGGGAAAGAATATTTTTTTGAAGATGGGGGAGAGGATCAGGAGAATGAACCCAAAAATCCAAACATTTCAAAAGATCTTATTTTGTTAAATACTGCTGATGGTGTAAAATAAGCACAATGTTCTATAAAATGTTGATTTATAATTAGTATTAAAACCTAACAAGTGTTAGTAGTATAATTACGACACTTTTTCAGATTTAATAGAAAAAGTGCTTTCGGTTAGATAATTACTTCTAAATTTGGTGATATAACAACCACAATCACAAAATATTAATTGATAAAAACGTATGACCATGGCAAAAATAAATTCAGGAAGAATCAGGCTATAAAGCTTATTACTACAAATTAAGATCTATAGACATTTCAGGGCTGTAAGATCAGATCTCTTTTTACATATTAACCAAGCGAAGGTAAAATACTAATCCGGTATCAAGAATGGCATTCCATTCTTTTTAGACTGTGATTTTATTTTTAAATACATGATGATGGGTTGTTTATAGGTAGATGGTTGACTTGTGAAAAACATTCATTACTGATAAAAAAACACTAAAAACCCAAAATAACATGAATAAAAATATTTCGAATTCTGATAAAATATCTGAAAATCATATTCCGGGCATCAATCGTGTGGTAAAACTTGATATTGTAATTGAAGGTAAAATTATCAAGTATTTTAAACACTTTCGTTTACAGCAAAGTATTCGTAAACATCATCATTTTGAGCTTACCCTTGCTCATGATACCTTTGGTGGCGCCCAGGACCATAATTTAGAAGAAGCCCAGCAATTTTTAGGAAAACGTCTTACAGTTGTATTCAAATATAAAGATTACGAAAATGAAAGCCCTGAAAGAACATTCGTGGGGCTTATTACGCAGGTTGCCTTTAGCCAGGAAAAAATGAATTTAGGGAATATTGTTTTAAAAGGAAAAAGCCCTACCATTCTAATGGATTCAGCCTTCCATACCCAAAGCTTCGGGGGAGATCAGTCTGTAAATACTTCAATTATTGCAGACAGAATCTTTAAAGAAACCCTGAATTCCGGTAAGTATGACTATAAAATAAATACGAAAAACAAAAGCTATATCAACTATAGTGCTCAATATAAAGAAACCCATTACAATTATCTTGCCCGATTAGCAGAGACGTATGGTGAACAGTTTTATTATGATGGGGAAGTGCTGTACTTTGGACAGCTTCCTCCCGGGGAACCTCCTATAAAACTCATTTATGGAAGTAACGTAAGTGATATTTGTATTGAGCTTAAAGCGGTACATACAAAACCTGAATTTTTTAGCTATAACAGCAGTAAAAATGAGAAATTACTAAGCTCTACAGCAGACATTAAACATCTGGGACAACTAGCTTCTAAAGCTTATGAACTTAATGATAATATTTACAAAACAAGATCATTAAACCCATCACCAATGAATGCGAATATGTTCCTGAATGTAGATGATGTTCAAAAAAGTGCTGCAGGAAGTGCTGCTGTAGAAGTATTTACAGTGGCAGGAAACACAACTGTTCCATTTTTACATCCGGGTTGTATTGCAGATATTGAAATGAGAAAATCCAATAGCAGCCAAACCTCCTATTTCACGAAACTGATGATTACTGAAGTTATTCATGATGTAAACTCAAGAGGATACTATTCTGGAGAATTTGAAGCCATTGCAGAAGGTACAGGATATATTCCCACTCCGGAATTCAGTCTTCCGCAGGCTGAACCTCAGATTGCCACGGTTGTTTCTAATACAGATCCGTTAAACCAGGGACGTATACAGGTTAAGTTTGACTGGCAGCTTAATGATACCACTCATTTTATCCGGATGATGAGCCCTGATGCCGGAGGAACCGATGCTATTACTCAGAATAGAGGTTTTGTAGCCATTCCCGAAGTGGGCGATCAGGTAATGGTAGGTTTTGAATATCATCATCCCGATTTTCCTTTTGCCATGGGAGGAATGTTCCATGGAGCAGTAGCTTTAGGCGGCGGGGTTAATAACCATATAAAATCTATACAAACACGCAGCGGAAATAAAGTGATCTTTAATGATGAAGAAGGCAGTATCTATATTGAAGATCCTAGTGGGAATACCTATTTCATGGACGGTAAAGGAAATATTGTAGTAAATGCCCCAAATGACATGACTTTTACAGCCGGGAAAAATATTAAAATGACGGCAGGACAGGATATTACTTCCATTGCTGGGAATAGCATGTTTGCAACGGCTAATGTCAATATCGTGTCCAATGCAGGGGTAAATATGATTGATACAGCAGGGAAAGATCTTATGCAGACAGCCACCGGAAACATCCATGAATCTTCGGATATGAGAACTGAAATCTCTGAAAATGAAAGGAATATTCAGGCTAAGAAAAGCGATTCTTATGCAGAAAAAGTAACGGTAGTAAGTACTAAAGAGAATATGATTCTTCAGAGTGAAAAAACGGTGAAATCCCAGAGTGGAGAAAAGGGTAATTCTCATTAAAATAACTACAAAAGCAGATCATTATGGCTATTGTAAAAAAAGCAGATAATATCAATATACAGGTGGCCAATAATTACACTTCTCTAAGCAAGGTGTCTCACGAAAAATCAGGAGAAGTAATTATTGAAGCTACCAAACAGAACCTTGAACTCACCAGTCAGAAACGGGCGATACTTCAAGGGTTAGGAAATGGTGGTCAGGCTGATCCTGAAGATAAAAAAATTCTTGTCGACAGAGGAGTTGTGAATAAAGGATACTGGATTAATGAAAATGGAAAGACAATTATGGTAAATCGTCAGGGAAACCGTGGTTATGACTGTCTGTATGGAGATGCACCTTCTGAAGAAGTAATGAAAGCCAATGGAATGACCAAATATGATATTTTTAATGTAAATCTTACCAAATCATACCCTGAAGCCTATCTTGAAACAGAACTGAAAGCTACATTGGTTGGTTTTTCAGATATAGAAGATGGATTCGGAAAAAACGGAAGGTCTATTGCGAATCATTTTTTTACCGGACAAGGACAGCCCTTTACCTTTGCTGCAGGCTCTAATCCTTCTAATGAAGTAAAAGACTCAGACAGATTCAAAACTGCATTCATTACAGGATTACAAGCCGAGCTTGAAAAACGTTATAAAGAGAAGAAATTTATCAGCGAAAGTCCTACTAAAATTTATCAGTTTTCTACAAAACTGCCTTATTATTCAGCAGAAGAAGGAATCAATCCCTGGGTGAACGAGATTGCAACTTTTGTAGGTGGAATTCAGGGTTGTATCGCAAGTTATAAATTGTATGAATACCAGGTAAGCAAGAAAGTAGAAGTTAAAATTGATAGAGTCTCTTTCCTGGATACCTTTGGGGCCGGCTGGGAAGACGGAGGAGCAAAAGGAATGAAAAAACAATGGATTCCCGGATTAGTAGCCATGTTCTGTTTGCAACACTTTAAAAATGCAGCAGACAAATCGAAATATCAACCATTCACCGTAGTAATTGACATAGATCTATGAAACCATACTTTTTAGCCATACTATTATTAATCAACCTTACAGCATGTATGAAACATCCTGCAAAAAATATGGAAATAAAATACACCTCCATTAATGATGTTTACGGAAATTACGTATTCAATTTTAAGGACAGTACTGATGGGATAAAAAGAATCAATGACTTTGCAGAAAAGGATATCCTGACTTCCAAAAAGGTTGCAGATTCTATCAATACCAAAATTGCCGGTTTTACTAAAGAAGAAGCTGCAAAATACCTTTCAGGCCAGAGTCTTCCAACTTCAGCAAGCAATATTATTTTTTATAACGCTCCCGGAGAATTTAGCGGTGAGCCTAAAACAGATGATATTCTTGTTGAATATGAATTGGATGAAGATAATTTTAAAATAAAAGGCCTCAATATTCCCAATGCAAAATCTAAGGAAGAGATTTCTGCAGCTGCGGTAAGTAAAACATCACAGTCCGGGAGTATCACCATCAAAGGAAACACGGTTACATTAGGGACACTGAAAGCTATTATTCGTGCAATTGATGAAGCAGGATACCATCGGAATTCCGATCAATACGTATATACTGTAAACGGAGAAAAAAATCAGCCGCTGTTCTCTTTTATTTACGAGCAGAAAGGGAAGTATTTCAGACTGAGTTTTTAATCAATACAACCGGATTTAACATTAAATAAACCGTAATTATGCCAGGAGTAGAATTTGACAAGAAAAAAGATACCAAGCGCAAAGGTATTGAGCCTACTCAGGTCAAAAGTATTAAGCTAATGACTGCGTTGGAAAAAGGCTCAGATAATGATGGTACGGGAAAAAACTTTAACCAGGACGGAGTCGTGTTTGGAAAAACATATAAGTTCATCGTAAATGGCTATACCAACCTAGCGCCTCAGGACAAGAAAAAAATCAAATGGAAATTTAAATACCACAGTATTTCAAAAAATAAATGGATAGAACATAATTCCACAGTAACCGGAGAAGAATACAATCTTTATCTGAATGAAAAAGATATCTGTGGAAGAATGATTCATGTGATGGCCTATATCAACGACGACGAATCAGAAGGATATCTGAAAGTATGGCATCACAACAGATTTAGATTTTTTGACAGAAAACTGGTAGAAAAGCAAGCGGAAGAAAGAGCCAAAGAACCCTGGAAAATAAAACAGGCCAGCAGTTCATTATGTGGAATGGCTGCTCTTTATAACGCATTAATTAAAAAAGATCCCAACCGTTATCTGAAAATTGTAAAAGATCTTCTGAGAACCGGAGAATGTACCCTCGACAGCTATACCATTGCGCCGCATCCTGCTGCTCTGGAAATGTATGATGTGCATCCTAAGAGAACCCAGGACTTCAGAAGTATGGGAATGTTTGAAGTAGATTGGCTGGTTCTGGCTACTACAAGAAGTAAAGAAAGTACGAGAAACCTTATTTATAAAGGAAAAGAAAGTGGAAAATTAGATATGCTAAAAGCCGTGAACTGGCCGGATATGCTCACAAGAATGGGTAAACAGGTAGGAGGATTCGGTAATTCTACAGCCCATGGACTTAGTTATACCAGTATTAATGATAAGAAAACCGTAATTGGCGGTAGAGTTCATGATTACTTCTCCGACAGTGATTTTAAAGAACTATTAACCATAGACAGCCTGCATAAAAAAGGACGGCATATCCTCATGATGATTGATGCTGATATGATCTATAACAAAGCCAGCTACAGCTCATTGGTGGATGTTTTCAATGATTCACACTGGGTGGTGTATGAAGGAGATCTTGCTTTTTATGATTCAGATCAGAATGTAACGGTTGATCTGGATAAGGTAGAAACAGTTAGCTTCAAGATATTCACCTGGGGACGAAATCCTCAGTCAGGTGAATATATTTCTCTCGCAGGAAAAATTGAACCAGATAAAGATGTACAGGCCATGATAAAAAAGCCTGGGCTCAATAGCAAATCATTTAAAAGTAATTATTATGGGTACATTGAAATGTATTAGTTATAAAATTTTCACCCTTTTTTTTATTTCATTAATGTGTGCAGCCTGTTCGCAGGAGAGACATCTTAAAAATGAAATATATGTTTATCAATGGAATGATAAAATACCAGTTAATACTATTTCTCTCACAGAGATAAAAGATGGTAAAACAATAAAAACATACAGCAAAAATGTTGAGGTGAAAAAACAGTATGACAACTTAAATAAAGCTCCGTATCTGCTGCTTTCTTTTAAAGATGCATCTGGATTTTACATTGATAGGAGTTATGAGTTAAAAATCAATACATCCGTATACAAAATCAATGACTTTAAAATCATGTCAAAAAATCAGGGGGGAAATATAATGTATATGATAAATGATGAGCCACAGGAGATAGGAGATGATAATATTATAAAAATAGAGGCGGAGAAATAAAGTCCAATACAAGAAGATTCCTTTTCTGTATAGATCTATGAAAAATAATAAAATGAATTAAAATATGACCAAATCAGTATCAGACCTGTTTCCCGTTTCTACCTATTCTGTGCAGGATCAATGCACTATGAAAATAGGTGGAGTAGAGCATGATGCAGAGTTATCCTATACTCTTTTTATAGAGCCTGGAAAAAAAGATGCTGAAGAAATATCAATTCAAAGGTCAAATTTTAAAGTTAACGGTCAGAAAATAGACACTAAGTTTCTTGAGATCTCGAATACTTACATAGAAGCTCTGTTTCCTATTGTTTGTAAAATAATCAAATATAGATTTACCATTGAAAATATTGATGAGATCAGAAAGCGGATTCAAAAAGCAGACATTGCGATTCATGATCTTTATAGTGGAGAGGCGGTAGAGCATATCCGGACTCATTTCTTTAATGCCATACAAACTGATGAAAAACTGATCTATTTTATCAGACAGTTTCATTTTATGAGAGTTCTGGAATGCAGTTTACAAAAGTTTAACCCTAATAATGAGTATGAAACTTCCTGGAAAGTCCTTCCAATAGGAGCTGCCGAATGGAAAGGGGAAACAGAATATCAGAAAGAAAAAAATACATTGTCATTTGAACCCAAAATAGACAATGCTCAGGATATGATGGATGATATCATCAGGTACATTCATAAACATGAATATTACGTCAGTTTTGACGAGGAGAACCTCTCATTATATACAGATTTTCAAAATAATATTAGCTATACCGGTAAAACCGGAAGAATTGAAAAAGCTGAAACCAATGTCTGTATAGAAGCAGAAGATAAATTTTATTACCAGCATACTATCACCATCGAAACAAAATAACAATATGTCAGCATCCATCCCATATACTGTTCAGAGCGGAGAAACGCTGCAGGATATTGCCAAAAAACTGGGTATCAAAGACTGGACAAAACTTCAGGAATATCATAATGCACAGGCTGGTTCAGCTCAGAAAACTTCGGCTACTCCTTATGCCGGGTTCAAACTTTTAACGCCGCCACAAGAGGAAATTTATGAAATGAATGGCGAAACTCCGCTGCCTGATCCTGAAGAAGAACAAAAAAATGCAGAGCAGAAACAGGACGAGGAAAAGAAAAAAGAAGATGAGGAAAAGAAAGATCAGCAGGCTTCTAAAAGTGAGCATGACGGGAAATATTTTATTGTACATAATGCAAAATGTATCTGCGACCAATCTGCTAATAAGAAAAAAGCCAATTTACAGGTCACTTCCCATTCTATTATTGTACTGAACGATCAGGAGGGAAAGCTTGCGGCTACAGAAGCAGATAAAAGTTTTACTCCTCCTATGGCTACTTTTGGAAAATGTTTAAAGAAACCTATGCCCGGCGGAGGATATTATGATTGTGCCTTAACACCGGCTCCCAAATGGGATAAGACATACGAAAGTACCCAGGTGATGGGTAAAAATACCCTTACTGAAATCTCAGAATTGAAATGCACAATGGGGGGAGTGATTACCATCGCGACTCATGGGCAGACGGACGCGGTAAGCAATGCTCATGCAGACAATACCAATCCGGTAGAACTTGCTATGGTAAATCCGGCAATAGAACCTCCCAAGAAAAAAGAAGAATATCCTGTGGTGACTTCTATTTCTTTAACAGAGGTGGAAGATAGGCCCAATTTTGAAAAACTAGATTCCAAAAATAAAAACGAGGTAGTTTATCTTCGCAGATATGAAGAAGTTTCCTTTAAAGCCAATCTGAAAAGCGGGAATAAACAGCTTACTTCATGGATAGTGTACAGTGACCATCAGGGAAAAAAAGACAACAGACTTTTTCTGAGAGAACAAATCGGGGTAGAATTTTCACAAAGTTTTGCCGATTTTGGGAAGTTCAGGATTGAAGGCTACGGTAAACCTAAAAAAGCTGAATTTGAAAAAGGAAAATATGATAAATGTGACCCAACATGTTCCATTGACGTTGAGGTGATTCAAAATACACTGCTTGATATTGAATGCACTTCAGCAGATTTTACGTCCCGTATTGATCCCTCTAAAAACAGAAAATTCAGAAAAGGAGTTCCTTCGGTTTTTAAAGCGAAATTTTTTATCCAGGAACTTACTGAACAGGAAAAATCAAAACTTACATGGTCCGTACAGGATGGAGTAGGGAATACCATCACCGAGGGCGTTCAGTTAAGCGGAAACACCCTTACTTTTACTCCCGTAAATTCCAAGGCTAAGTATACCGTTATTGCCCAATATATTAATGAAAATGGAGAAGCTATTGAAAAAAAGATCTCCGGAGAAACAGAAGGAAATGCTGTGTTAGGCATTAGCCATGGCGCTGAAATAGTGAGGCCGGGAACATCAATGTCATTCAGTGTTTCCAAAATGAAATACAAGTTTGGTGAGGATAATTCTCCTTATGGGCTTACCTCTGATGAAGCCTCGCAGATTAAATGGAATTTGAACGGAGTATTTATCGGAACAGGAAAAAACATAACAATTCCAGGATCCAGCCTTATGACTCCAGGAAAATATGTCATAGAAGCTTACAGTATTACAGCGAACGCCACAGGGAAAAATGGAAGAGATGAGGAAGATGACTGGCGTTTTGAAGTGAAAGAAAATGATGTAGTAAGTTTTACCCTAAGCGGAGTTCCCAAATTAGGAAAACCCATCACTGCAACAGCAGATAAAATGGTATTTGCAGATCTTCTTCCCAATGAAATCATCCACTGGAGTGTTGCTTCTTCAAAAGTAACGGGGAAATCAATCACCATTACTCCGAAAGTAAAAGGGACTCTTCCTGTTTCATGTAAAATAAACAACAGGAAAGGAGTTCAGCAAACATTAAATGTAGTAGAAGCCAAAATAACAAAAGGATTCTGGAATGACTTCGGCGGCAGCGAAATCAGTCAGGCTGCCTGGGGACAGAAAGTAGACTTCTGTGTAAAAGGGGAAAATATTGAAGGAGAAGAAATAGAACTTGCTATCTATGACTCTGATGATATGACAGGTGATGATTTTGGCTATTCCAATACTGAAAATAAGCTGAAAATTACAGGAAAAGATGATAAAACCTTTGCCTCCCACAGAATTGAACTTTCTCCAAAGATGAAAACCAGAACAACCAATTCATTATCTTCGGAAGTGAAGTTGTACGGAAAAGCAAAGCTGTTAGGATTTGAAAAAAGTATTTTAAAGGACATCACTCCTTTGGAAAAAACAAGCAAATATCTTAGTGTTAACGATAAAAAATCAGTCTATAGAGCCATTATAGGGGAACAGAACGGAAGAGCTCGCCATAACCCTGTAGATTATGATGTTTTAAGCTGGACTTACGCCAATACCACCTATCCAAAAGGAACAAAACTAATAGTAAAAATCTTTGAAGATATAAACTGGTCCATAGATAAAGAATGTAAAGAACTGCAATCTACCGGAACTGTAGCAGAAGATGGAAGTCTGGCTGTTCAGATCAATTGGGGGAAGCTTAAAGAAGCCAAACAGAATAAGAAAACTAAAAAGTATTATGCCGTTATTTATGACGAAAAAGAAAATAAATTATTAGATGGTAGCAGTTCAGAGACCCTGTGCAATACCATATTAATTCCTCAGAGTACCCTGATTAAAGAAGCGAGCTATACGGGAGCGGTGACGGTTGGAAATGAGCAGGTTGAAAATCTTACTCCAAATGGTGAATGCAAAAATTGTTCAGATCCAATAACAGTTGAACAGTTGAAGCAGGTATATGTCAATTGTAAAGATGATACGATATTAAAACAGCTTGCTGAGGCACTAAACAAATACCGTAAAGTGTTTAAATTAGATACATGTGCAAGAAAGGCACACTTCTTTGCTCAGTCCATTCAGGAAGCAGGATCGTCTTTAGAACCTGGATTAGAGGGAGAGACTTTTAATTATTATAAAGATAATCTTGATGGTAATTTAAAGGCATTTGCAACTTCGGAAGGACAAGTAATTGCTCAAAAATACGGAAGACAGCATAGGCCGCCAAGACCTGCAATTTCAGAAGCTAATCAGATTATTCTTGCCAATTTTGCTTATGGAACGCAATATAAAACAGGAAAGAATTTTAAAAATACAGGAAATGATGGGTGGAATTTTAGAGGAAGAGGGTTGCTACAAATTACAGGAAGAAGTAATTATGAAGCTATTCAGGAAAAAATAAGAGAATATGCTTCTGACTCTGGAGTGGATATTTATAAAAGATATGACAGTTCTTCTAAGGTAATTAGCCGAGATGCTGGGCACATGACCCCTTTAGAGGCAGCGTTAACAGGGCTTGCAGATTGGTTTAAAGATGATATGTATTCAGCTGCGGATAATACAGGAAAAAAGGAAGATGATGAAGTTGTAGATATGATTATTAATATTATTAATAGATATACAGATTCAAAAAAAGAAAGAAAGGATCATTATAAAAAAACTAAAGTAGTTTTTGAAGTAGATAAATGCCCAAAAGTAAAACCTCAAATACAATCTAATGAAGATAAAAACACGAAATGGCATAATCCTTTAGACATAATGGAAATTAGAGGTTGGTATGGAACTAATTATAATGATTGGGATACTGCTGCAAGTAAATTTGGAAGAGTTCCAAGAAGAAAAAGTGGTATACATCAGGGAATAGATTTATGGGCAGTGTCTGGAACTCCACTAAAAGCATGTGTTTCAGGTAAGATTGTTTTTGATGGGAATGTTGGAGATTATGGAAAAGTTATTATATTAGAAGGTAAATATAAAGGGACTACTTATTATTTCACATATGCTCATTTATCTGGTTCAGCATATACTAATAAGGAGATTAAGGCAGGTGATCCAATTGCTCTGTCAGGTAAGTCAGGAAATGCCAGTAGTTTTCCAACCAAAGCACAGCATTTACACTTTGAAGTAAGAACCAAATTGGATGTCAGAAGAGGATTGTTAGATAGACTTGATCCAATAGCAACTATTAGTGAATTAAGAAATGTAGAATCAAATGCAAAACAAACGACTCAAAAATGAAACAACTTACTCTAGTTCTAACTTTTTTATATAGTATAATATTAATCTCTTGTCAAGATTCAAAAAAGGATTTAAGTTTTATTAAAGAAATTAAAATACCTTATACAATTGAAATACAGGATTATGATAAATTTGTGGAAGAATCTTTTGCAAAAAAAGATATATATGAATATGCAAAAGTTTCAAATATAATAGGAAAGCAGGACAATATCTCCAAAATATATTTTATTGGGAAATTTACAATGAATAAACAAGATTTTGTTTTATATCAAGATGTAACTCCAAATGAATCATCGGAATTCTTTCCTGCAATATATATCACTAAGATAGGAAAACAAGCAAAAAAACTTTGTCTTACTCCAACAACTGAAGAATCATACATAGAAAAAATTTTTATTAATGATAAAAATATTATTATACGAGAAAATTATTGGAGTTCTAATGAAAAAAGGAGAAAAAATGACAAACTAAAAGAATATAATTTTGATTTTTCTGAGACCAATTCAAATCAAGATATTAAATCGAATCCTAGTACAGAAGTAAATGATTTGATGATAAAAAATATTTCAACTCCTGAAAAAGTTACAGATTATTTAATTTTCACAAAAGATAAAAATAATAAACTCAATATCAGTGCGGAAATCCTCAACTATATTCAAAAAAACACCACTGCTACTGAAAACAGATATACAATAGCTCTTGAGCGATATGTATCAAATGAAATCACTAAATTTTTTGATGAGAAGAAAAGCGTTTGGACAGAAGAGGAGCTCATTAAAATTATAGCTTTCGCTTCCAATACAACAGATCCTCTTCATAAAAAATACTGGAAAGAATCACCTGAGAATTGGCATAATGGAATGTGGGGAAATATTTTAAGTTATTGTTATCTTGTATATCCTAAAAATTTATGGCCTAACCTTCAAAAACAATTTAAAAAAGAGAACTATTATAATTTACCATACCTTAAGGAAATGACTTCTTATGCTACAGAGTTTGACAGATTTGGTCCACCTTAAATTATAGATGATATGAATAAAAACATTCTTTTTTTCTGTGCTATTTTTCTTTTGTTCTTTTTAGGTATTTCATGTAAAAAGAATGGAATATCTGACAAAAGTAGTGAACAAAATACCAATTATTTTTTTGGTGATTCAACAATGGCCCAATCAGATTATTTTAAGTTGATTACAGGTGAGAACGGATATAATATCCTTAAAAAACAAAGTGATCTTTACCCGCAAAAATATTTTGATTCTGAAAAAGATAATCTTCCTAATCTTAAAAAAGGAAATCTTACGATTAAATTGATAAAAGGAAATCCGTTGGATAAAAATAATCCCCGGATACTTCTTTATACTTTTGTTGATAATAAAAAAGTAGATTCCCTTCAATTTTACAGGAGTAGTAATAATATAAGATACTCTTCAGATGTATACACTTGTTTGTCTTACTTTGATGAGAAAACAAATAAAATATGGCAGGCTCGTTTTTTCTCTTATGATAAAGATAAACAATGGGATATTGTTTCCTACAAACAAAGTACAATATTACCCGATGGAAAGATTAAAAAGGATTCATTGTATTATCTGGATGAATCTCTAGAGGTAGAAATGGAAAAACATCATCTTTATTATTAATATTTTTAAAATTACAGAATGAAAGTATTATCCATTTCAATAATTTTTTACTTACTATTTATCGGTTGTAAGAAAAATGATAATACTTCTGTCATTAATAATACAGCAACTCTTGCTGATAATCAGAATTACAGTTGTGAAATTCCTTCCGTTATTGCAGATTATTTTAGGGTAAATAAAGCCACTTGGGAGCTTGTGCAAATAAATGAATTGAAGGTAGAAAAAGAAACTCTGTCTAAATTGAAAAACTGTCCTTTAGTATTGGAAGGGGATTTTGATGGTAATGGCGATAAAGATATTGCTATTATGGCAAGGAGTAAAAAAATAAGATATGATGAAGTAAAAGATCACAATTATGCTTTTCTTCTTGTTTTCAATAATTATGAAAAATCTAGAAATCCAGAGCCTTTAATCATACGGAAAAATGGGGAATATGCTGATGATGAAGTTCAAACAGTTATTTATGACCAATATAATGAGGGAATATGGAGTTATCTTTCCAAAGAAAATGTATGTGGCAAAGAAACAATAGTAGTAAGAATTCCCGAATCATCCTCATTCTACATTATCTGGGATAAAAATAAAAATGCTTATCAGTATATCAATTCTTTAGATTTAGACTGTAATAAAAATAATACATCAAAACTTTCTGATTCTAATGAGCTAGAAAAGATGATGAAGCAAAATGTATCATCATCGGAAAATGTTACAGATCAATTGATTTTCACTAAAGATTCAAACAATAATCTTCAGATCAATACGGAAATTCTCAATTATATTCAAACCTATACCACAGCAACAGATAATACTTATGTAATTGCATTACAGAAATATGTAACTCATGCAATCATCCAATATTATAATAGAAATGAAAGACAATGGACAGAAGATCAATTAATAAAAATCATCGCTTACGCATCTAATACTACTGATCCGTTACATAAGAAATTTTGGAAAGAATCACCGGAAAATTGGCATCAAGGAATGTGGGGAAACATTCTAAGCTTTTGTTATTTGGTATATCCTAAAACATTATGGGTGAAGCTCCAGAGTCAATTGAAAACAGAGAATTATTATAATTTATCTAATGTAAAAGAGATGGTTTCTTACGCTCAGGAATTTGACAAATTTGGTCCGCCTTAAAGTAAAGGATAATAAAAAAATATAAATGAAACCTAGTTTTATTCTATCCATCTTTATTCTGACTTCTTTTTCATTTTGTACAAATGAAAAAATAAAAAATGATGATAAAAAATTCTTCTCCAAAAAGAATGCAATTCCTAATACAAAACAGCTATCCGGGCTTTGGTCAGTTAACTGTAGTCCCGCAGAAAGGAACATAGATATTAAAGAATCAAGTGTGGTAATTTCAATGGAGACGAATCAATATTATATAACATTGAAAGAACTTAAGAGAGAAAAAAACAAAATTTATTATCAGTATGAAAAAATGAGTGGCTTAGGAGCTCAGGATTATGATTCACCAGCTTACTTAAATAGTGAAACGGTATGTACTATCGAAATAGTTAATGATGGGCTTTTAAAATTCTCATGGTTAGGTTTATTTGATAAAGAATTAAAAGAAAGATTTGAAAAGGAAAATCCATTTAATCAATATGAAAAAATAGTTAGTTTAAAAAAATGTTCTGATTAAAGAGTGAATATTTAAAATAAACCTTTTAAATGCCATTCAATAGTATGTTTGTTATTCCAATTGGCTAAGTTGACAAATAACAAGAAAGGGTAATTATTAATAACAAAAATGAAAAACAGCTTAAATTTAATTGTACTATTTTTCTTTATTACATTTTCATGTAAAGATATCAAAACATCTACTCCCAATAAGTTAGTAAAAAACAACAGCTATAATGATACTACTATCATAAATAAATCAAAAACCACAATATCCCATAATGACAATATTGATAAAAAATGGTATGGAGTTTATAATACACGTTTTGATTATGGAAAAATAGGAGGGATGAATGCAGGCTGGGATCTGGAGATTATTATTAATAGTGAACAGATTGTTGGATCAGGAAGTGGCTATCAAATAGGATTTAAGGATGAGGTTACTGCAACACAAGAAGGAAATAAATTAGTATTGAAATATAAAAAGAATCTAGATGGCTATACTCTTGGAGAAAGTATGAATCCTGAGTTTATTTTGACAGAAGATAATGGAAGTTTTTACGTCCAGTCTGAATGGATAGATTCCGATATAATCACTAAACCTGAAGCTAAAGGATTTAAAATTTCAAAAGAAAAGCAATAAGGAATTTTTAATGATAAAAATGAGAAACAGCTTAAATTTAATTGTATTATTATTTTTCTTTATTACAGTTTCATGTAGTGAAAAACCTTCAACAAATAAGGAAGAGAATAACTCTAAAAATAATGCTTTAGATCGTTTACATGATAAAGATGTTGAATTTCAAAAATTAGAGTTGAAGTGTTTTGGAGAAGAATATAATGCTAAACAATGCAGTAATAAAAAAGAGAAAATTTCAATTTCTTTTTCTAAAGAATCAAGTAGCTTTTCTATTAAGGGCGTAAATTTTCATGATTATAATAGTACCGGGTTAGATGATTTAGGATATCAGACTTTTTTATATGGAGATCGTAATAATAGAGTGATCATCATTGATTCTTTTTTAGAAAGCGGACATCTGTTCTATATCTATTTTTATGATAAAACAGGTATGAAATTTCTGGGGAAAAAAGAAATTACAATCATTGATGAATCAATAATATTGGATAAAATAAAAGTAAATCAAATGAAAAATGAACTTGTTATTTTCATTGGAAGTGGTATTGAAAGCTTAAAATTCAATATTGATAAAGGTATCGATTTGAATACTAAATAGAAGGTCAATATAAAACATGACGTATAATTGATCATCTAGCCATGTAAGCTTCATCAACGACGAAGTCGCATTCTTAGCTCCCTTAAAAATAAAACAGATTGAGTAATCACCTTTGCGTTTAAAAAAAATCAAACATCAAATTAAGTAATCATCTAGCAAGATATCTTCATCAACAACAAAGTCGCATTCTTAGCTCCCTTAAAAATCAAACAGATTGAGTAATCACCTTTGCGTTTAAAAAAAATCAAACATCAAATTAAGCAATCATCTAGCCATACACCTTCATCAACGACGAAGTCGTAATCTTAGCTCCCTTAAAAATAAAACAGTTCGAATAATCACCTTTGCGTTTTAAAAAAAATCAAACATCAAATTAAGCAATCATTTAACCATACACTTTCATCAACAACAAAGTCGTAATCTTAGCTCCCTTAAAAATAAAACAGATTGAGTAATCACCTTTGCGTTTAAAAAAAATCAAACATCAAATTAAGCAATCATCTAGCCATACACCTTCATCAACGACGAAGTCGCATTCTTAGCTCCCTTAAAAATAAAACAGTTCGAATAATCACCTTTGTGTTTTAAAAAAATCAAACATCAAATTAAGCAATCATTTAGCCATACACCTTCATCAACGACGAAGTCGTAGTCTTAGCTCTCTTAAAAATAAAACAGATTGAATAATAATCTTTGCGTTTTAAAAATCAAAAACAACAAAAATAAATACGATTAAATGAAGACACGGCCAAACATCATAAATAATTGAGGTCTATTCAGAAAACAAAAAAACCTCTGACTAATCAGAGGTTTTAAAGTGGTTTCTCCAGGAATCGAACCAGGGACACATGGATTTTCAATCCATTGCTCTACCAACTGAGCTAAGAAACCATTATATTTTTGTTTGACTTACTTCGTTGTTTTAAAGTGATGCAAAAGTAGGAAGTTTTAGTATACAAAGCAAGTATTCATCGTGCTTTTTTTAATAAAAACTAAAAACCTATTGATTATCAGTTGGATTATTTTCCTGCTCTTTTCTGATTTGCTCGCTCATCTCTTCCAATACCGGTTTAATCGTACTTTCAGGAAGATCACTGATTCTGATATACATCAATCCGTCAATTGCGTCATTAAAGTTTGGATCCACATTAAAAGCAATTACTTTAGCATTTTGCTTGATGTATTTTTTAATCAGAACAGGTAGTCTCAACTCAGGTTCAAGATCATCAATGATCTTATCCAGTTTATTAAGATCAGACTCCATTTCCTCAAAGAAAAGACTTTTATCTCGCTCACGAAGTTTTACCTTATACTCATTTCTCGGAGTGATGTACTGAGCTACCGCAGAATCAAAATAATTGGAACGCATAAACTCGATCATTAGAGATTTGGAGAACTCAGAGAACTTATTGGAAATACTTACACCTCCCATCAGGAATTTATGGTCAGGATTTCTAAGGCATACATGCACAATCCCTCTCCATAAAAGGAAGAGTGGAAGAGGCTTCTGCTGATACTCCTGACAGATGTAAGCACGGCCCATTTCGATCACCTTTTTAAAGAAAGGATGAATGTCCTGCTCAAATTCAAATAAAGAGCTTGTATAAAAGCCTTTGATGCCGTATTTCTTCATTACCTCTCTACCCAGAGCCATTCTGTAGGCTCCAGCCAGTTTTTTCTCACCATTATCCCAAAGGAACAGGTGGTGATAATGCTTATCATACTCATCAAGGTCAAACGGAAGATTACTTCCTTCTCCTACCGCACGGAAAGTCAATTCTCGCTGACGTCCGATTTCCCTCATAATGGAAGGAATTTCTTCATAAGTAGTAAAGTAGATCTCGTAGTTTCCGTTGCTGAACAACATTTTGTCTGTTCCTCTAAGTTTGTCAACATCTTTTGTAATGTCTTCAACAGGAGTTTCATCTATGATGTTCTGCACAATATTTTCCTCTTTTAGCAAAGGGAATTTTACAGATAGATTCTGAAGATTAATACTTTGGGCAAGAGATTTTCTTTTTTCATAGTAAGATTTCATCATATAAACCTTACGTTTCAGAAATTCTCCCAATTCTTCGATGGTTTCCATCTCATCCATTGCTTTTACAGAAATTGGTTTCCCAATCCTGATTCTGATAGGTTTCTCCCTATCATTCATCATTTCTGCGGGAAGCATCAACGTTTGTAAGCTTGGGTGGAGTTTAGCTACCTGATAAAAAAGGCGGCTGTTCTTTGCATGGAAATACATGGGAACAACGGGCACTTTAGCCATTCTGATAAGCTTAAGTGCCGTTTTTTCCCATTCTTTATCTAAAATTTCTCCATAAGGATTGTTCTTGTTAGAAACTTCTCCTGCCGGAAAAATACCTACACAGCCTCCATCTTGTAAATGCTTCAGTGTTTCGCGCATTCCTGAAGAGCTGCTGTAAGCTTCTTTTCTGTTTTCAAAAGGGTTTACAGAGATTACGTACGGTTCCATAGGTTTGATCTTTTCCAAAAGGAAATTTCCCATTACCTTAAAATCCGGACGAACCTCTGATAAGATCTTGCACATCAAAATTCCGTCAATAGCACCCAGCGGATGATTGGAAACCAGAACAAACGGTCCTGTTTTCGGAATTTTTGCCAGATCTTCTTCAAAAGCTACATAGCTTAGGTTTCTTTCTCTTACAAATGAGTCGAAAAAGTCTTTGCCTTCCTTATCTTTTAATTTGTCGTATAATTTATTTACTTCATTTATTTTAGCAATGCTCATCACAGCAGATGCTACTGGATTCTTTAGAAACCCAATTTTACTTAAGCCGGAAGCTTTGATCAGATCGTTTTTCGAAATTAAACTCATGTGTGTTTAGTCGCAATTAATATTATTGTGTTACCATTTGAAGAGTATTCTTGGAAATTTGTTCCAATAATACATTTTTTTCATGGTAAAATCTATCAATGTGATCCATCTTCGCATTTCTTACTGTGAATAAAGATACATTTTTAATTGCTTCGGTTTTAAAAATTTTTTGAAGCTCTTCATTAAGCTCTTCAAGGTTGTTAAATTTATCTTCCAGACATAAAGCCAATGAAATGGCAGAATTCTGCATTAGGGAAACTTTGATCTTATATTTAGATAAATGTCCGAATATCAGACTCATATGGTCTTCTGCGATGAAAGAGAAGTCTCTGGTAGAGATCTTTAAAAGCTCCTGATTTTCTTTAAGAATATAAGATTCCTCCTGCTGATTCTTGTCTGAAGCGCCTACTTTAGTTCCTGCTTTGGTAGGATCTACAAAGGATTTTACATAAAAAGGAATGTCTTTTTGCTGCAGCGGTTGTAACGTCTTTGGGTGAATAACGCTTGCCCCATAATAAGCCATTTCAATAGCCTCTTCATAAGAGATATTGGAAAGCAGAGCTACATCATTGAATTTTCTGGGATCTCCGGTCATTACTCCAGGTACATCCTTCCAAATCGTCATGGCTTCAGCATTTAAGCAGTATGCAAAAATAGCAGCAGAGTAGTCAGAACCTTCTCTTCCTAATGTTACGGTAAAGTTATTGTCATCAGAACCAATGAAACCTTGCGTTACATAGCAGATTTCAGGATTCAAATTGGAAATAAACTCTTCAGTTTTTGCCCAATCTACAGTACCTTCTCTATAGGAATTATCAGTTTTAACATAATCTCTGGCATCCAGCCACTGATTGGTAAATTGGATCTCATTCAGGTATTCACTTACGATTTTGGTAGAAATCATTTCCCCACAGCTTACTACCTGGTCATATACGAAGTCGTAATTAGGAGATTTATTTCTTCTTAAGAAAGAATCAATATCGTCAAAAAAGAGATTGATTTCAGCAAAAACCGCATGATTTTCAGGAAAAAGACCCTCCGCAATCTCAATGTGTTTTCGTTTTATCTTCTCAATCTCAGTTTGATAGTTATCCTTCTTGAAATAAAGTTCTACAACTTTTTCCAACTCATTGGTCGTCTTGCCCATTGCTGAAATGACCAGCAAGCATTTGGCAAATCCCTGGCTTTGTAGAACCATGGATACATTTTTCACACTGTCGGCGTCTTTCACAGACGCGCCACCAAACTTGAAAATTTTCATTAAATTGTTAAAAATAAAATTGTTAGATAAAAATTACATGAGTTTTTTACGGACGTCAAAATTATAAATTTACAACGAGATATGAAATAGGCTGATGAAACCAAGGAATTAAGATTTCCTTAAAATCCCCATGAATGAAATATTTGGCAACGGTTGAACGCAGGAATAGAGGGAATTAGGATGAATCTGGTATCCTATTTAATCCATACTTTTATTTGATATTTATTTTTTGAACTGGAGATTAAAATTGTAATCCATAGTATAAGGAATTCACCAGAAATGGGCTTTAGCCCATTTAAAGTAAAAATAAAAATTCAATTGGCTTTAGCCAAAACCCAATACCCTCATTCAAAATAAGTACAATAGGACAGGTCTGTTTTTTCATTCTCCATTTGTGCTTTCCATTAAAATAAAGAATCTGAATTTTTCATTGGTCTGGGATAACGAAATGGGAAGAACAATCACAGGCTGATATCTGATATTATGTTTTGTTTAGTATGTATTGTGTTGATATACAAGATGTAGGCTCTTTTGTAATTAAATTTTCTTAATGCAATAAATTTTCCGAAATTTGGGAAAACGTAAAAAGAAAAATATGTCAAATCAACCATTACAGACTTTAGGAGAATTTCTTATCGATAAACAGGACGATTTTCAGTATTCAACAGGTGAATTTTCTCGTCTTCTAAGTGCAATAAGATTGGCTTCGAAAGTGGTTAACAGAGAAGTAAATAAAGCCGGAATTGTAGATATTACAGGAGCAGCAGGAAACCAAAACGTTCAAGGTGAAGAGCAGCAGAAATTGGATGTCATTGCAAACGAAATTTTTATTACGGCTCTATCTCAAAGAGAGGTTGTTTGTGGTATTGCTTCTGAGGAAAATGATGATTTCATTGATATTAAATGTGGTGAAAATGGTCATTTAAGTAAATATGTAGTGTTGATTGATCCTTTGGATGGATCTTCAAACATTGATGTGAATGTTTCCGTAGGAACCATTTTCTCAATTTACAGAAGAGTAACAGAACCGGGAACTCCTGTACAACTTGAAGACTTCTTGCAGAAAGGAGTAAATCAGATTGCAGCAGGATATGTAATCTATGGTTCTTCTACCATGATTGTTTATACAACAGGAAATGGAGTGAACGGATTTACACTAGACCCATCTTTGGGAACTTATTATCTTTCTCATCCCAACATGACTTTTCCAAAAACAGGTAAAATCTATTCCATTAACGAAGGGAACTATATCAAATTCCCTCAAGGCGTAAAAAATTATCTTAAATATTGCCAGATGGAAGAAGGAGACCGTCCGTATACTTCCAGATATATTGGTTCTCTGGTAGCAGATTTTCACAGAAATATGCTGAAAGGCGGGATTTATATCTATCCTTCTTATTCCCAAGCTCCTAATGGTAAATTAAGATTGTTATACGAGTGTAATCCAATGGCTTTCCTTGCAGAACAGGCAGGTGGAAAAGCTACGGATGGTTTCAGAAGAATTCTGGAAGTAGAACCTACAGAACTTCACCAGAGAATTCCATTCTTCTGTGGAAGCATCGATATGGTGGAGAAAGCAGAAGAATTTATGCGTATTGACAGCGTAAAATAATGAAAGCATCCTATTTTAAATATGTATTAGAATTCAAACGCCCGAGTGGAACATCTCGCGGCGTTTTGCTTGATAAGGAAACCTTTATCCTTGAAATTTCAGAAAATGGAAAGAAAGGAATAGGAGAGTGTGCCATCTTCAGAGGGCTGAGTTTTGATGACAGACCGGATTATGAAGAAAAATTAAAATGGCTGTGTGAAAACATTGACCAAAATCCGGATTTACTGAAAGAAGAATTAAAAGATTTTCCATCTCTATGGTTTGGATATGAACAAGCTGTTCAGAACTTAAAATTAGGTGGGAATCTTTATTTTCCAAGTGAGTTTACTGAAGGAAAATCTGCCATTACAATCAATGGGTTGATCTGGATGGGCGATGTTGGGTATATGAAAGAACAGATCCAGGATAAACTTGAAAAAGGATTTCATTGCATCAAATTAAAAATTGGAGTTGATTGGAAATCTGAACATATTATTCTTCAGAAATTAAGAGAGAAATTTTCAAAAGAGCAGCTGGAGCTGCGTGTGGATGCTAATGGTGGATTCAATAAAGAAGAAGCTGTAACAGTTCTGCAACAGTTGGCAGACCTACATATCCATTCTATAGAACAGCCTATTAAAGCCGGAAATTGGAATGATATGGCAGAATTGTGTGCCCAAACACCTACACCGATTGCTTTGGACGAAGAATTGATCGGAATTACAGATCCTGAAGAGAAGAAAAAGCTTTTGGAAACGATAAAACCACAGTATATCATTTTGAAACCTGCATTAATTGGTGGTTTTGCCGGTTCTGATGAGTGGATCTCTATGGCAGAAGCACAGAATATTGGCTGGTGGATTACATCGGCGTTAGAAAGCAATATTGGTTTAAATGCCATTGCGCAATATACCTTCACAAAAAAAAGTCCAATGCCGCAAGGTTTAGGCACTGGAGCTTTATTTGTTAATAATTTTGAATCCAGTTTAGATCTCAGAAATGAGCTGTTGTGGTTCAAAAATATAGAATTGAATTAGCAAGTTGGATTATTTGAATGTTCCCAATCCCATTCTTTGCAGCATCTGGCTCTAGCGTCCCATATATGGCATCCTATAGGTACTACCGGAATATTTCCTCCATTAATGGTTTTTCAATTCTCTTTTTTCTAATTTTTTAAGATTTTTCATAGCTAATATTGAGTTTTGATTAATTGGTAAATGCTTAATGAATGAAAACTATTAAGCAGAGAAACTTCTATGGATGTTTCATAAAAGATCCAATCCATTTTAGATATTTAAACTTTATTGATTAATCATTTTGAATCCGGCTCATGTCTCAGACATGAGCCGGATTCAAAATATAGAAATGAATTAACAGGTTCTGTTACCTGAGTACGCAGCATCCCACTCTTTACAACATCTGGCTCTAAAATCCCATCTGTCGCAGCCCATTGGAATTTCTATGATATCTCCTCCATTAATGGCTTTTAATTCTTTTTTTTCTAGTTTTTTTAGATTTTTCATAATAAATATTTTAAAAAGTTGGTTTGTTTAATTCTGAATATGAAAAGAATCAATATGGTTAAAATTAAAATGGACTATCGGGACAAACAGGTCTATCTGAAGCCTCTGGAAGCCATTGCCTGCAGCATCTTAACCTTACGTCCCAGCTCATGCAGTCACGAGGAGTTATTCCTCCTTTAATCGTTTTTAACACGCCTTTTCTTAGTTTTTTTAGATTTTTCATGATTGATATTTAGTTTTGATTGATATTGTCATTGGGTGGTGGGAAAGATTAACTGCAAAATGGTGGTGGGGCATCCGGGCATGTAGGACTGTTGCAGTATTCACTTTGCCACTCTCTACAACATCTTTTTCCATTATCCCATGTGTTACAGCCAATAGGAATGTCTCCTCCTTTCACCATCTTTAGTTGTGCTCTCTGAAGTTTTCTTAGATTTTTCATGATTGATATTTTTAGTAGTTAGATTTGATTTTTGAATGGAATAAAAAATCCAATGCCACAAAGTTTAGGCATTGGAGCTTTATTTGTAAATAAATTTGAATCCGGTTACAGCTCAAAAAAGAGGGAATTGATTCAAAATAGAAAGATTTTAAATTTGATTAGCAATATGGTGGAGGTGAATCTGGGCAGGTCTCACCACAATAGCCTTCTGCCCAAGCTCTACAGCATCTGGTTGTTGGATTCCAGCTATTGCATCCAAGAGGTGGTCTTCCTCCATTAATTCTCTTTAATTCTCCGTTGTTTAATTTTCTAAGGTTTTTCATTGTAAATATTTTAATTTGTTTGATAAGTAAATATCGAAAACAACTCTCAATTACACAATGTTTTATGTAATATTTTATGAATATTTAACTAAATGGTGAGTTATTTTAATGTAGATAATAAGACTTAGGATGCAAAATTTCTTTCATTTACCTATTTTCAGACTACAATGATTGTTTAAAATATATTGTGAAAAAGAATTGAATGCAATAATTATTTAAAAATGTTCATCTCTTCATTATAAACCGGGCTTTGTATACCGAGAAAGTTTAAAACACTATGAAAAACATGATTCTGAGATAAAGTTTTATTAGATTTGAGTTGCTTAGAACCTTCAGATACCCATACTATAAAAGGAATTTCATACTGTTCTTTAGGGGCTATACTGATAGGCATTCCATGCATATATAGATTTTTTTCTCCTAAAGACTCTCCATGATCCGAAACAAAAAGCATTGTGCTTTTATAATCTTTTAATTGTTTTAAATCTTCAATGACATTATATAAAAGGTAATCTGTGTAAACAATTGTATTATCATAGGCATTGATAAGCTCCTGCTGAGAGCAATTACCTAATTCAACGCTATTGCAAACAGGCTTAAAAGTTTCAAACCGGGATGGATATTTTTTACTATATGTTGGGCCGTGGCTTGTACTTGTGTGTAAAATGACTAGTATTTTATTTTTTGTACTTGCTGCGATCTGCTTTTTAAGCCCGCTTAAAAGTACACCGTCATAATTGCAATCTTCACCTTTACAATTTGAAAACAGGCTTTCTTTTGTTTGATAATTTTTAACATGAACCGGTGGTTCTCCCCAATTCGTTGTTCTCCAGATAACATCTACATTATTTCTATATAAGTAATTTGGTAAAATTTCATACAGCTCATCTGTGTTGGTGTGCTCCAAAATACATTTTACACCCGCAGTGGTGTATGTTGCGCAAGATGTAGCTTTAAAGCTGTGTAAATTTTGTTCTTTGGAAAGCAATGGGTTGGTGTTCTTTCCGTATCCATACAACGAGAAGTTTTGGCTTCTTGCTGATTCTCCGATAACTAAAACAACAACTGATTTTTCATTGTTTTGTATGGTTGCAGGTGGTAATAAAATTTCCTTTTCGTTTTTTTTGTATTCATGAATGTAAAAAAGAGAGGTATTGACAGAATAAGACCAAGGCATAGCAAGTCCTCCTAATGTCTTTGAATTTTTATCAATCCACAACCAATTACTTGCATTCGCAAATGCTACAATAACTATGAATAACAAAGTCAACGAAGATGTAATTAAGAACTTTTTTAACGGTACATTAATGATTTTGACCTTGATAATATAAATACTGGGAAGTATACCAAGAAAAATAATATAGAAAATTAATTTTATGGAAAAAAAACTACTTGACTCTTCATAATTGGTGTTGAGTATATTACCAATCATACTCTCATCAATAATAACACTATAGGTATTGATAAAATAGACTGAAATGGAACTTATGATAAAGGTAAGGATCAATAGAATTTTCCCAACAATTCTGGATAGAAAAAATATAAGATAAAAAACAAAAGCATTGGCAACTAACATGAGAATGATCAAACTTATGATGATTGCAACGCCGTTCAAACTTTTGTAATCAACTTTACTGAAGACAAAGGTAAAAAAGGGAATATGAAAGAATATGAAATTAAAAGAGCTCATTAAGAGCGCAAAATTCAATAATTTCAAATTATTTTTTAACATAGGAATAGGTGATGATATAGAGTGATGTTACTAAGGTAATCAATGATAAATAAAAGATGATTAAATTTTCATTAATGATCTTGTTTATCAGAATAATAATACCAATGCTGAATAATGCTATAAAAATAGGATAGTATTTTTTATTATTGACCCATTCCCAAATATTATATTTCTGATTGATAAGAATACCTAAAAGTCCTGAAATATATCCAATAATACTACCAATAATAACATCAAGAGGGTAGTGTGCACCTACAGCAACTCTTGTAAAAGCTATGATAAGGCCTGTTATAATGAGGGAAATACACCAAATGGTTTGATATTTCAATTTTTGAGGCATAAATCCGAACATTAAAATAGTAAGTGTTGCAAAAATTGTCATGGAGTGACCGGATGGTAAACTGTTATGTCCAGCTAATGTTTTTCCAATAATAACAAAGCTGTCATTGTTAAACACAGCTGCCGGTCTTGGTATAATAAACAATTTTTTAAAAAGATTACAGAATAAGGCAGATACAAGTGATGCTGAAAATAGAGACTGCCAGATTTTTGGAACATATACTACGAAAATAGATAAAAATGGCAAAAGTACTAGGGCATCTCCCAACTGAGTTAAGTTATATTGAAGATTCGGATATTTGGATAACTTTGAATTCAGAAAAAAGAACCAATTTTCTTGAATACCAACATAGGCAACTGTATTAAGTGCATCCTCTTTATAAAGAAAAAAAAGGATTAAGGTTAATAAAAATAATGGTAAATACAATAAAAATAAACCTGATGGAATGTAAACATTAATAACCGTTTTGTTCATAATGCTATATTTTTATATTTAAAAGTGATTACTATTGATTTAATCCCTAGTTGTGCATAAGATTATGTTTGTTTCCCTCTGAAAGTATGTTTCCTATTTTCAATAAAATAGTTAAATACAGTCTCTAAATTTACTTTTGGCAAAAATAAACTTTATGGTCAAAAAAGTATCTCATTCTATATTGCGTATTTGTTAACTAATTGTATCCGAGTATCTAATTGCTTCTTTTGAATGAATTCTTTATCAAACGCATTGCAGTAAATTTTAAATAGCGATGAGATTTTGTTTTTTTCCAATACTCTATTTGTATAACTTCATAGCAATGTATTTTATTATGAATATTTTATTTTTTTTGAAAATAATAAAATATCTGACCCGTGAATTGATCATTGATTTGGTTTTTATTGATAAAATTATCATCATTAATACTATTTTCTTTATAAATAATTATAATGATTTTTGTGAATGTATTTATATGATTAACTCATCATTATAAATGTTAAACCAGAAAATCCATGACCAGTCATGTGAAAATATTCCTGCAAGTTATTTGGAGGAATTATTAGGGGTAGTCCGGAAATATTTAGAAGCTAAAGTAATTTTAGGGTCGGATAATGTATTTTTTGTGGGTTGTTGCTTTTATTTAAATCACATCTTTTACGAAAATAGCTTTCTTTATATAGGTTAAAATATAAGAAAACCTTTTTTTAATCTTTTTCATGATAAAAAAATTGTAATTCTCTGTTATTTGAATTGGCAATCATTATGCCATTTGTCAGGTCTGTGGTAACTTTAACATTGGGGTGATTTTATAGGTTTTTTTTAATTAATCATTAAGAAATAATTGTGAAAATATTTTCGTTATCCTTAGTTCTATTGCTGATAAGATTCCTATCTATCCCATATAAATTCTGAAAAATATCACTCTGTACCTGTGAACTGGAAAGATATCCCCAATGATTTCCAACTTCGTACCTGAAGCTGTTCAATACATCATCTTTCACGAAAGTACAATCAATGATAGAAACGATATCTTTATAAGGAGTAATGTCACTTGGCCCGTTTTTACCCAATCTAGGCGTAAGTATATTCTTGGTGTACTGTGAAATTCCCAGAATCAGATCCTGTCTGTTCAGATAAATAGAAATTCTGTTGGCAAGCAAAGGTAGTTTATTGAAAGAATCTTCAGAGTCTTCAAATACCTTATAGGAAACGTCAGCATTCAGCAGAATCACCTGGTCAATCACTCTGAGAATATTTTCCCTTTTAAGACTGTACAGCATACTTTGAAGAACTCTGTTTCCCAAAGAATGTGTCATGATATGAATTCTCTGGTTACACGGAACAAGATCACGATTAGAGAAAATGTCTTTTAAAAACTGGGTGTAAAAATAAAACAGTCTTAGCAATGATGTTCCGGAATTAATACTGGACGCTTTATCATCAAAATAAGTTAAGGGTACAATGCTGCTGGAAGCAGGCCAGCTCACAAATAAAATATGTTCAACAGGAGAGGAGGGATTATCAATGAACAGCTTTTTAAGATCAATCATGGCTTTTAATTCATCATCAAAATCATAAGCATAACCATGGATGAATATCAATACGTCGCTTCTGTCTTTGGTAGCAGACATATTTTTATAGAGTTCGTAGAAGAGCCGTTGGGTTCCGCCAAGATTATTGGCTGTTAATGATGATTCTTTGATCCCTTTTTCACTCAAAAGAACTTCCAAAACCTCTTCATAACCTTGCTTTTCAGGTTCGGAGAACAGTTTGTAATTCAGAATATTTCTGTTGGTGTAATCTTTTTTCTTTTTGGCCGCAGGACTAGGTTCCTTATAATTATCAAAATCACATTTTGCAATTCTGAAATTAGGAATTGAATATTCGTCATTGGAAAAAGAGTCTACTTTTTCACCTTTATGACGGACAATTTTCCGATTGCTTAAGATATAAACAGCCATAAGCGATAATTTGGTACGATGGTTTTAGCTTTTCCTAAATTAATGAAAAATACTGAATTACAATACATAAGACTTAAAAATTATCATTTTCAAAAACGCTTATTTTTCCGTAACTTTGTACCACTTTTTTTGCTATAAAAACAAAAGCTATTTTAATGGAAGAAGAAAAAAAATCACTCAATTTTATTGAGCAAATTATTGAAGATGATCTGGCGAACGGTTTGAACAAAGATCAGATCCGTTTCCGTTTTCCACCTGAACCAAACGGTTACCTGCATGTAGGACATACAAAAGCTATCTGCATCAACTTTGGTCTTGGTGAAAAATACAATGCTCCCGTAAACCTTCGTTTCGACGATACGAACCCTGAAAAAGAAGAACAGGAATTCGTAGATTCTATCATGAAAGATGTTGAATGGTTAGGTTTCAAATGGGATAAAGTTTTGTATGCATCCGATTACTTCCAGCAGCTTTACGATTGGGCAGTACAATTAATTAAAGAAGGAAAAGCTTACGTAGATGAGCAGCCATCTGATGTAATTACTGAGCAAAGAAAAAATCCTGCAGAACCAGGAATTGAATCTCCATTCAGAAACCGTCCTGTTGAAGAATCTTTAGATTTATTTGCAAGGATGAAAAACGGAGAATTTGAAAGTGGTTCAATGTCTCTTCGTGCAAAAATCGACATGGTTTCACCAAACATGAATATGCGTGACCCTGTTATGTATAGAATTTTGAATAAACCTCACCACAGAACAGGTACGGCTTGGAAAATTTATCCAATGTACGACTGGGCTCATGGTGAATCTGATTATATTGAGCAGATTTCGCATTCACTTTGTTCTTTGGAGTTTGAAAATCACAGACCATTGTACAACTGGTATTTAGACCAGGTTTACGAAGAAGGAAAGGTGAAAAACAAGCAAAGAGAATTTGCAAGGATGAATGTTTCCTATATGATTACTTCCAAAAGAAAGCTGCAAAGATTGGTTGCTGAAGGAGTAGTTACAGGATGGGATGATCCAAGAATGCCTACCATTTCAGGAATGAGAAGAAAAGGATTCACTGCAACTGCTATCAGAAACTTTATTGATAAAGTAGGAGTGGCGAAAAGAGAAAACCTTATCGAGATTCAGTTGCTTGATTTCTGTGTACGTGAAGACCTGAATAAGGTAGCTAAACGTGTGATGGCAGTAGTAGATCCTGTAAAACTAGTGATTGAAAACTATCCTGAAGATAAAGAAGAATGGGTAGAAACTGAAAACAATCCTGAACAGGAAAATGCTGGAACCAGAGAAATTCCTTTCTCAAGAGAGATATACATTGAGCGTGAAGACTTCAAAGAAGAAGCTAATAATAAATTCTTCAGACTGAAATTAGGCGGAGAAGTTCGTTTAAAATCAGCATATATCATCAAAGCTGAAAGAGTAGAGAAAGATGAGAATGGAGAAATCACTACCATCTATGCTACTTACGATGAGAAGAGCAAGTCTGGAAGCGGAACAGAAGAAAGTTTAAGAAAAGTAAAAGGAACACTTCACTGGGTATCTGCTAAACATGCAATCCCTGTAGAAGTAAGAGTTTACAACCAATTGTTTACGGTAGAGCAGCCGGATGCTGAAAAAGATGTAGACTTCTTAAACTTCATCAACCCTGAATCTGTCGCTACAATTCAAGGTTTTGCTGAACCAAGCCTGAAAGATGTTGCCGTTGGAGAACCACTTCAGTTCCAAAGAATCGGATACTTTACAAAAGATCAGGATTCTACGGATGATGCGTTGGTATTTAACCGTACAGTAACCCTAAAAGATTCTTATAAGCCTTAATAACTTCAGGAATCTATAAAAATAAAAGCAGGACTTAGAAATAGGTCCTGTTTTTTTATTCTTATCATTTGAATCATTAAGATAGGATCAAAGATATCTTTAAGTAGGGTTACCTACAGCAAAACTCTTCTTAATTCCCTTAAAATATTAATATTTACTTAATGGTTTGAAAATCATTATATAAAAAGCTATGTGTCTATGTGGTTCAAAAAATAATTTAATTTTTATTTTACCACATAGGCACATAGAATTAGAGATATGAAAATAATTTGAAAGCACTTTCTTGCGCCTTTGCATTTTCCAATATTAATTGCCTAAAGTTTTAACCTTTCACGCCTTTAATCCATTCCTGGAATTTACCAACTTGTTCCATGAAGAAAGACTCATGTTCCTCTTTTTCTTCAGGACGGTCAACCAATATATGCTCAAAGTAAGTGTTTTTAAGAATTTTTCTTAGAATTCCTTCTCCAAGGAATGGCTTATAGTCGTTTAATGCCTGAGTTGCTTTTAATAAATGTCGGATGTCATACTGCAACGGATTGATATCCGGAACCTGTTTGTTGAGGTTAAGAAGATTGTATACCGCTATTCTTGCTGTTCTTACAGAGCTTTCCATAGTGAAGACCACATCATTATTGGTTTCAACGAATTGTCCCACCAATCCTAAATTGGTACAGCCTTCAGGAACCACTCTTGGACGGTCTCCCTGAGCTCTAGGCATAAACATAGAGGTGATGTAAGGCATAAATGCTGTACGGACGATTGTATTTTCAATAACGTTATCAAGTTGGTCTGTCATTCCAAGATGATGGCATAATTCTGCAAGAATTTCGTTCCCGGTACATTCTGGCATTGTTTTTTTGATGTAATTTCCTTCTTTATCCATCAGTAGAGCATAAACCCACACTACAAGAATGTCATCCGGTTGAGTAGGGTAGTGCGGCTGTCTGTTGCAGGTAAAGCTCATCACCCAATTAGAATCTGTAATCGTGATAATACCTCCGGTAGCTGTTTTTCCGGAATAAGGATCATTCACACACAATTCTTTTAACTTCTCAGTAAATGCTGAAGGACGGCATGTTAACGTTGCAGATTCCCATGAAGACTTTTCAATATGGCTACAGAACTTTTCAGGTTTCCCGAAGACTTCAGATTTGGCTGCCAGATTTTTCCATAATTTCCATCCTGCACTTTGTCCGGCGCTGCTGTTATCTATAGTAACTTCAGGAACGGTTGTATTGTCACCATAGAAAGTACTTTCTGTCATAGATCCGGTAGTTACAATCACATAATCATCCTTACCGATTGGTATTCTCACTTCTTCTCCATTTTGTTCAGTAATGATCCCTTCTACTGTTTTTCCTTCTGTGTTGATATGAACATCAAGATCTTTTACCAGAGTATCAAACTGAATCTGTACTCCTTTTTCTACTAAAAAGTTTTTTAGCGGAGTAACGAAGGTATCATACTGATTGTATTTGGGGAATACAAGGCATGAAAAGTCTTTCATTCCATCAATAGCGTGAAGGAATCTGTGCATGTACAGCTTCAGTTCCAATAAACTATGCCAGTTTTCAAAAGCGAACATAGAACGCCAGAAGAACCAGAAATTGCTGTTCAGGAATGATTCTGAGAAATAGTCTTCAATGCTGAGATCATCAAGTTCCTCTTTTTTCTTCAATAAAAGTTTCACAATAGCCAGCTGATCTTTTTTCTCCAACCCGAACTTACTGAAATCCTGAATCTCTCCCTGATTATGAATTAATCTTGCTTTTGAATAATTTGGATCATTATCATTGATAAGGCGGTATTCATCCAGAACGCTGTAAGGTGCAGGTAATTCCAGGGCAGGAATATCCTGAAATATATCCCAAAGATTTTCGTAAGTCATATCCATTTCACGTCCGCCACGGATGATATACCCATCTTTTGCATTTCCGGCTCCGTCTAAAGAGCCCCCTTCGATATTCAATTGATCGAGGAAGATGATATTTTTACCGGGAACATGGCCGTCACGGATGAAATAGTAGGCTGCAGACATTCCTGCAATCCCGCTTCCAACGATATAGATTTTACTGTTTTCGTAAGATTGTAAAGGGATTCCTTTATTTCTTTGATAGTTTCCGATCTGGTCTGAAAAAGGCATTGTCTTTTCAGGCGTGTTAATCTGAACTTCCTTGCTTGAATCCGGTTCGTGGTTTACTTTTCCAAACTGGTCAGAGGTATTTAAAACTTTGTCGAATTTTGAATTGATCGTACTCATTTTATCTTGTTTTTATTGAACATTATAAAGGTACCCCTATTCAAAATGCTATATATATCCCTAATGTCAGAATTAGTGTCCCGAAATTCCTACGACTGAATATTTTCCGTTATTCTATACTCAGAAGGCGAAACAGAAGTATGTTTTTTGAAGAAACGGCCAAAGGCAGACGTGGAATTAAATTGAAGCTCAAAAGCTATTTCAGAGATCGTAAGGTCCGGATTTCCCAGCATAACATAAGCTTCTTTCAATAGAGCTTCATCAATGACCTCGTGAGGAGTCTTTCCACTGGCTTTTTTAATGATCTCAATAAGATATTTATTAGAAACACAAAGCTGATCGGCATAAAACTGAACTGTTCTGTATTGTCTGATATTTTCCCGGATCAGCTGACTGAATTTAAGATAGAGATCTTTTTTACCTTCATCCTTATCACAATCTGTAGAATGTTTCGTTTCTATAATTTCTGCAGTTTCCAACAGAAGATTGAAAATAATAGTACGAACAATTTCTTCTGTGAATTTTCCCTGTTTTCTGGATTTCTTTTTGAGATAGGTCAGCAGATTCTGAAGGGTTAAAGAGTTTTTAGGTGTTGTTTTTACAATGCTATAAGAACCCTTAGAAAACAGGTTCATTTTCTCAATGATAAATGGGTTAGAGATATTTTTGATCAGAAAATTTTTGTCGAAGAATAATAATTTCATCGTGAAATCCTGACTGGTTTTCAGAAATTTTACAATAGTAGAGGGGGCGGCAACCAGAATACTGTCGGCATCTGCTTTATACTGATGACGGTCTATTTCAACAGTTACTTCTCCTGCGGTACAGATGCAGAGCGCATAGTAATCCATTCTGAAAGAAGCTTTAGGGAATTCAAAAATGGGTTTTCCAGAGGAGATATAGTAGGATTGGCGGCAGTCAATACTGTAAAAAGAAAGAGTATCGTGTAAGTTCTCGTAGGTTACCATTCTTACGTGTTGGTTAATTTTTTTAGGTGTTTTTTGAATACAAAAGGCTAAAAAAGCCTTTTGTTACTGCAATTTACGAATTTTATAAATGTTTTCAAGTCTTATGTATCGAAAATATTCGTTTTTACTAGGATACAGCTAATTGGTTATTTTTATGAATGTTATTTATAAAAAAGCCTTAAAATAAAGATGTTTGAGGCTATTTTTAGCTAACTTTGCGCTTTCAAATTTTCCCCCCAAATATTATTGTGAAACTAATAAACGTATACACGAGTTCTTTCAAAGGACTCTCGCAGGAGAGTTGGATGCTGGCGTTGGTAATGCTCATCAACAGAGCTGGTTCTATGGTACTTCCTTTTTTGGGAGTTTATATGACAGATCATTTACATTTTAGCATTGAAAATTCAGGAATTGTCCTGAGCTTTTTTGGAATCGGGTCGGTTATTGGTTCATGGTTTGGTGGAATGATCACCGATAAGATTGGGGAATATAGAGTACAGAGTCTGAGTTTGCTGCTCAGTGTACCTTTGTTCTGTATGATTCCTTTATTTGAAACAGAAGTAGGTTTAGCAGGAATTATCCTCGCTCAGAGTATTGTAAGTGAAACATTCCGCCCGGCAAACTCGGTGGCAATTACAAAGTATGCGAAGCCCGAAAATATAACCAGAGCTTTCTCACTGAACCGTATGGCCGTTAATTTAGGATTTTCCATAGGTCCTGCATTGGGAGGAATCCTATCTGCTATTTCCTATGAATTCTTGTTTTACAGCAATGCTTTGGCTGCTTTATTGGCTGGGTTAATGTATATCTGGTTCTTTAAAGGCCGCGCTAAACTGGCTAAACAGGAAGCGAAAAAAGTAAAAGAAGTAATTGAAATTAAAAAAGAAAACTCACCTTATCAGGATGGTAAATTTTTGGTTTACTGCATATTGTGTATGCTGTTTTCTGTGTGCTTCTTCCAGTTATTCAGTACATTAACGATTTTTTATAAGGATACGGCACATTTAAGTCAGCAGAATATCGGATATATTCTTGGATATAGCGGATTCCTGATCGTTCTGTTGGAAATGGGGCTGGTGCAGGTGGCTGAAAAGTATTTTAGTCTTGCGTTTACCATGCTGATAGGAACACTTATATGTGGTTTTTCCTATGCAATGATGGCTTTTGACTATAGCATAATTACTTTATTGGTTTCTATGACACTGCTTTGTATCGGGGAAATCTGGACCTTACCCTTTATGTCAACTATCACGGCTTTACGTTCCGGAGCCAATAATAAAGGAGCTTATATGGGGCTGAACGGGATGTCATTTTCCATAGCATTTATCATTACCCCTTATATAGGAACCTTGATTGCTGATAAATTAGGATTTAATACTTTATGGATCGGGACTGGGGTACTGGCCACAGGAATTGCAGCTGCTCTTTATTTTGTGATTCCATGGATGCTTAAAGATAAAAAGAAAGTGGAAGAGGAGATGATTTAAAATAAGCCAATCCTTTGACAAATAATATAGAAAGCCCAGTCGAATCATGTGATGACTGGGTTTTGTATTGAATATCATTAAGGATAAAGATTGCGGAATATGAGTTATATTCCTTTATCCCGGTTGTAAATATCTTCCACACTTCTACTATATCGGTCATAAACCATTTTCCATTGAAGGGAGGTGGTTCTTTCCGGTTTCCATTTTTCTATGATAACAGAACGGTTATTTTTTTCGACTTTTGTTCTGTTGATAAGGGTTCCTTTTCTTTTGTCATTGTCAAGATCAATGTCCTGAACATGGGGAAGATATTTTTTAGCATTGCCTATAAAGTCTGAAAAATCCTTGTTCCATTCATCAGAAATTCTAATCTTTTTATTTTTCCTGTTTTTTATCCAAAAGGTAAGCCTGTTGAGCCACCATGCATTTTCCTTTAATTTGATAATTGGCGGCTGATTCAGATACATAATAAATTCTGAATGGTCATGGTATAGGATTTCAGCACCATAAAGAATCGTATCAATAGAATCCCATGCAAAAAAATGAATTTCGTCCAATATAGGAATATTGAGAATAAAACCTTCCCGGTTGAAGACCATTGTTCTTAATGTATCAGTACTCATGAGCTTACATTCTAATTTTTCTGTTATCTCAGATGGTTACAAGTTATATTTCTGTTGCCTGTTCTCTATACTCTTTCAAACTACCGCTATTGGCATAAGCTCCTTTGTCAAAGATTTTGTAAAAGCCTGTTGTCTTGAGTTGTTTATTGTAAGGAATACCAATAGTTTTATTCCCTTTTTGGGTATACTTTACCTCATTTCCAAATTTGCCGTTTAGGAAATCAGATGATATTTTTTCGGTAAGTAAGAACTTTTCAAGGGATGGGTGAAATGTATTAAAATCAATATGGTAATGATCATCAATTTTAATCATTGGAAATTTTTCCTGTTTAGGCTCAGGTAAGATTTTATCATACCATTTAAGCGGTTGTTTTCTTACTGTTTCTGGCTTTTTGTTTAAAAAAATCCGATATTCCATCGTATGATATTCTCCGTCAAGAGGGGGTGAATTGATAAAGAAAATAGCTTCTATATCCCTCCAGTTAATGATGAGATCCTGGGTATAGGTAACAATTGTAAAGTAATCCTGATGATATAATAGTTTGGCTTTATATTGATGACTCTCTTTTTCTTGGTTTGAATTGGGAATTCCTTTGTTGATCGTATACAAAATAAAAATCAGAAGGAAACTTACCATGAAGGCTGCTGAAATATAATACAAATTCATCTCATTTTTTACCATCAAAACAATAACCATAATTGCAATGATTAGAAAAATGGTAATGAATATATTAAAAATAATAATAGGATTAATTTTCATGGTTTTTGTGCTTGGTATGCTTTATTTGTATTTATCAATTCCCATCAATATATAAGAAATGATCAATACAATAATGATGAGAAATGAAATGCTGATGGGCAAGAACCATAGCCCTGTTTTTTTTCCGGGATTAAAATATTTACATCTGAAAAGCACCAATACAACCATACTGAATAGGGCCAGGATATTAAACTCTATGAATGACTTAGGAATCTGCCCGTCTTCATATAAATAAGTATACCACACACGGCTGATTCCGGCCAGCTGTAGTATTGTAATGATAATAGGAATAATATGTATTGGACCCATGTTCTATTTTGTGAAAACTTTATACAGTTGTCTGTTATTTACAAAATACAACTGGTTGTTGATTGTAGTAGGTATTGTATTAAATTCCGGATCGCTGCTTGACATTATTTTGAATTTCCCCTTCTGCCGATTCATAGATATATTGGTATAATAATATCCGGCTTCTACCTTATGAGGGATAGCAAGAACATAATGATTTCCGCCGCCGCCCCATACCCAGAACTTGCTCATCATGGCATAGTCGTATCCTTCAAAAATATTTTTGACTGATGAACCATCTTCAAAAGGAATGAAATGCCTTTTAAATTTTGGGCGTATTTTTTTTGCAGTGGACTGTAATAGAGGATTTAAAAATTTATCCAAAGATTCAGGAACATTCAATACTATGAATTGATCTTGTCCTGTGTGTACATAGAGATCTCCTTTTTTCAGATCACTTGTAAATGGAATTTTATCCTTCGGGATATTATATGTAACAGAAAAATAATTGATCAATAAAGAATCATTGATCTGATTGAGTTCATAATCGGATTTTTGAGTATAAGTGCTTCTTAAACTATCTTTTCCTCTTTTATATCTGGCAGATTCGTCAATGGTTTTTATTTCCTGTTTTTCTAAAGTAATATCATTAAGCAATTCATATTTTCCGTATTTATTTTCTACAATGAAAAAGCCATCACCATATACAAAAACAGGACTCTTCATACGATGACTCATACCAGTGCGGGCAGAATAAAAACTTATACTGTCTCCATAGTGTGTATAAACCAAGGTAGAATCATTATAGAAAATTTTATCAATCTCTTTTGCTATCGGTTGTACTACGATATTGGAATTAGAAGTGGCTGGGAAAAGGGGTATATCCGGATGTTTATCTTTCCCGTGTTCTTCTTTGCAACTCCCTAACAAAAGAAGAAAAAAGAATCCCAAAAATAAACGGTTATTAGTCATATATTTTGTTTTTATACCTGCCTCTTCATCTGTATCCTTGGTTTTTATAATGAGTCTGTAATTTTTATTAAATAATTAAAATTAGGAATGGTTTACAGGATATTTAGACAGAATGGAGGTAACAATCATACTGGCATGAACTCTGGAATTTTCAATAAACCACAGGTGAGTATCTTTTCCCCCACAAACAACTCCTGCAAGATAGAGATGAGGAACATTTGTTTCCATGGTTTCAAGGTTATAATATGGATTCAGGCAATCACCATTCAATTCAATGCCTGAATTTTTCAAAAATTCAAAATCAGGAAGGTAACCTGTCATGGCCAGAACAAAATCATTTTCAATCTCATGAATATGGTTGTTTTCATCCTTAAAAATCACAGAATTTTCTTTTACTTCCACCATCTCTGCATTAAAATGAGCTTTAATACTTCCTTCTGCAATCCGGTTTTCAATATCCGGTTTTACCCAATATTTTACACTTTTTGAAATTTCGGAATGACGGACAATCATGGTAACGTCAGCTCCTTTTCTATAGGTTTCAAGAGCTGCATCCACTGCTGAGTTGCTGGATCCGACCACCACCACTTTCTGTCTTGCATACGGATAAGGTTCAGTATAATAATGTTTCACCTTAGGAAGTTCCTCACCTGGAATATTCATCAGGTTCGGAATATCATAAAACCCAGTGGCAATCACTACATTTTTAGCCTTATACTTGCCTTTTGTGGTTTCAATATCAAATACATCAAGTACTTTGGATACTTTGAGCACCTTTTCGTAGAGATGGATATTCAGGTCCTTTTGTCGGGCAATTCCCTGATAATATTCCAATGCATCCTGTCTTCCAGGTTTGGGAGCAGTGGAAATAAAAGGAGTTCCATCAATCTCCAGTTTTTCAGCTGTTGAAAAGAACCTCATATACAAAGGATAATGGTACAATGAATTAACAATGGTTCCTTTTTCTATGATTAAATAATTCAAGTTGTTTTTCTGGGCTTCAATAGCACAGTTGATGCCGATAGGGCCTGCTCCTATAATGAGAATATCCAAAATTTCCATATTCCAAAGGTACGATGTAATTGGGAAAAAGTATTCATTGGGGAGGAGATAATAGATATTTAGATAATAGACGGATAGATGAGAGACGGAATGGTCTGAGAAGGGAAGTTGGAAACTAATACTTTTAGATTTGAATTTATTATAACCTTGTGTGCCTCATATTTCGTATCCCGCATTGGCATCAGTTTTGGTGTTTTTCTAGTTATTGCAAAACTAAAAGATATGAAAAAACTATTCGTTTCAATCCTTATGCTGAGTCTGGTGGTTGCCTGTAAGAAAGAAGCAGGAAAGCCTGTTCCTAGCGAAATTGATACTGTTATACGTGTAAAACCACTGGACAGTGCTGCAATTGCTAAGGAGAAAGTGAAGAAAGAAGGTGATATTAAAATGACTAATGATGAGGTTTTGAAGGCTTTAAAAGCTAAGGATTACAAAACATTTGCATCACATATTCATCCTGAAAAGGGAATTAGTTTTTCCATGTATGCATTTGTAGATCCTAAAGGAGACAAGCATTTTACCAAAGAGGAATTTGAAAAATATCAGCCCACAAAAACATTATTTACATGGGGAGCAAAGGATGGTTCCGGAGATCCCTATAAAGCAACAATTAATGATTATCTCGGAAAGTGGGTGTTTTCCGGTGACTTTACGACTTCCCAATATTCACTGAATAAATTTATTGGGGGTGGAAATTCATTGAATAACCTTGAAAAAATTTATCCTAAGAAAGATTTTACAGAAAACTATATTAAAGGAACTGAAAAGAATGGGGAGATGGATTGGAAAACGGTCCGCTTTGTATTTGAGGAATTCCAGGGAAAATACTACCTGATCGCTGTAGTGAATGACCAATGGACTATATAAGAAGAGGGAAGCTGGAAGAAGCTTTAGTTATAAAAAATACCTGCGGTTTTCAATTATATTTTGAAAATGATAATTGTTTTTCCCCATTTCATAACTTCTTTCTTCCAGCTTCTAACTTCCTTTATTTATAAAATATCAACAAGTTGCCTTGTTAAGTTTTTTCTTGAAAATTGTTCAATATGTTGAGTGTTTTCAGAGAGATTTCCGTTTTTCCAAAGCTCAAATTTTTCAAGGATAAATCTTTTTACGGTTTCAGAATCGTTATAGCTGAAATGTTTGCCGGCGTGGGTTTCTTCCAGTATTTTAGAAACATCAGCCTGATCCGGCCCGAAGGAAAGAATCTGTTTTCCGGATGCCAGATATTCAAATATCTTTCCGGGAATAATTCCTTTTGAAGATTCATTAGGGAAATTGGTGATCAGCAACATTTCTGAAGTCTGCATTTCCTCAACAGCTTTGCCATGAGATAGATATCCAAGATTCAAAATATGATTTTTAAGACTTGAGTTTTCAATAGTATGAAGGATTTTATCATCAATTCTTCCTACAAACTTTAAGCTGAAATGCTTTGCAAATTCTGTATTTTCTTTTACCAGCTCATCCAGGGCTTTCCAAAGATTCTCAGGGTTTCTAAGCTGTTCCAGTACTCCGATATAGCTTAACACAAAAGATGTATTGGTCTCTTTTTGTTCTGCTGCTTTCTCATGGGAATCACTTTCATCAAAACCATTGGTGATACAAACGGCGTTAGCTCCAGCTTTTCTGAAATGATCAGCATCCGTATAACTTGTTGCCAGTGTAATATCAGCATTTTTGAAGACGGCACTTTCCAGCTGGCGATGCTTTTTGTCTGAACTTTTGGTAAGTTTCAGATGTTTATAATAGGAAATCTCTGTCCACGGATCACGGAAATCTGCAATCCATTTTAAATTTGGTAATTTATCCTTTAAGCCTAATCCAATCAGGTGAAGAGAGTGGGGTGGGCCTGAGGTTACGATGGTGTCAATCTTATTTTCCTGTACATATTTTTCCAGAAACTGAATAGATGGTTTTACCCAAAAAACTCTGGCATCAGGAATGAAAAAATTGCCTCTTACCCATATTGAGAGTTTCGATTTCCAGCTTTGGTTTTTTCCTACATCAAATTGCCCGGCCTTGAATTTTTTGTTGCTTTTGTTAAGCTTTTCAGCCAGTTGATAAGGCTCCCATATTTTTGTTCTTACGATTTCAATGTTTTCAGGAACATCCTTCATTAAGGTTTCATCCATCAATGGATAACTTGGATTTTCCGGGGTATAAATTACCGGTTTCCAGCCAAAATCAGGTAGATATTTGGCGAACTTCAACCATCTTTGAACACCAGGACCTCCCGCAGGAGGCCAGTAATAGGTGATAATCAATATTTTCTTTTGTTCCATTTTTTATGAATCGTCTATTATTCATTTGTCATTCTGAACACAGACTGAAGGTCTGCGAACAGAGTTCAGAAGCGTAGTGAAGAACCTCATTCTATCTCTTCATGAAATGACACAAAGCAATGTTAGGCAGTTGGTTCAATTAAAGTTTCTTTTTTCTTATTCTTATTCATCCAGAACATTCCAAAGGCTGCCAGAGCAATAAATAAACCGAAGCTTAACAAAGAGATCCATTTTCCTTTTTCAATCACTTCCGGCTCAAATACCATTCTGATGTGGTGACTTCCTGCAGGAACATGTACTGCACGAAGTAAATAATCTGCTTTAATGTAAGGAACCTCTTTTTCATCAATAAGAACTTTCCATCCGTGAGGATAATATACTTCAGAGAAAACGGCCAATTGAGGGGTCTTCGACTGAGATTTAAATTCTAATTCGTTAGGTTGGTACGTTGTTAAATTGATAAACGCTGTAGAATCTGCCTGAACGGGTTTATTACTAAAATAAGCCTTGTCAGAAGATGCAATCACAGCTGTTTTTTTATTGTCGATTTCCCCGATAGATTTAATTTCTTCGTTAGGAGTATCTACAAATTTAAGATCACTTACGAACCATGCATTTCCGTTTGCTTTAGGATTGGGAACAACCTGAGGCTGATCCGGACCTCCGAAAACCATGTATTTTGCATTCAGTAAGTTTAATATTCTTGGTGTTTTTACAGTGTCGGTATTGTTGATATACTCATTCAGCACATCATCATATCTTCTCAATTTTACAGCATGGTATCCACCAATGGATGCTTTAAAGTAAGAAGTATTCGTTTCACTGGTAACGCCTAGAGTTTGGTTGTAAATTCTATAGTGAGCTTTATCTTTCTCAGCGATCGTTTCTAAGGTCTTGTTAATGTTTACATTAGATAAAATAGACTCAAGATTAGGATTTCCCTGTACCTTTTCAGTTAATAAATCTGAGCTTTCTGTCTGGAAAGGATTTTCAGCAAAGATTTTGTCTACATAGTTTTCGTCATTTAAATAACGTTTGTTCACTGTCCACAGATCAAATAAACTTACTAAACCAATCACTACCAAAGCAATGTTAGGATTAAGTTTTTTCTTTAAGCTCAAGAATAGGGCAGCAGCAGCAATAGCTACATACATAAATGCCTTTAAAGCATCTGCTTTGAACAGTTTATACCTTTCATCTACTAAATAATCCAACAGGAAAGGTGGGAAATAGGTCTTCTCACCTGCTGTAGAAAATCCTAGTAATGATTTACCGAAGATTAAAAGAATTAATAATAAGCCTAATGTTCCGCCACTTACATACATAAGGACTTTTTGTTTGTATTCTTCAGTCAGTTTTTCATCTGTGAAGAATCTGTATAATCCTATAATAGCAATGAGTGGGAATAATAATTCTACTACCACAAGGATAGAAGACGGTGCTCTGAACTTATTGTAAAACGGAACGTAATCAATAAAGAAATCAGATAACGGCATAAAGTTACTTCCCCACGCCAATAAGATGGTTAGAATAGAAGCTCCTAAGATCCAATAACGGTATTTTTTCGATGCAAAAAAGAATCCTAACAAGGCAAGGAAACATACAATGGCTCCCTGATAAGCAGGTCCTGAGGTTCCCGGCTGGTCTCCCCAATAGGTCATTCCGCTGAACCCTTTTGAAATTCTATCCATTTCAGCTTGTGAACCCACATTTTCCTGAACAAGCTCCTGTACCTTATTCATCATTTCCTTAGCTTCAGGTTCCTGGCTTCCGCCACCCATTAATCTCGGAATGAAAAGGTTTAGTGTTTCCAGTTGCCCGTAGCTCCACATCAGCATACTTTCTTTATCCATTCCGGATTTTCCTGAAGTATGGCTGTCATTGGTTAAGATCTGCTTTCCACGAACGGTTTCTTTTACATATTCAGAATTGGCCATGATTCTTTGAGAATTCATTCCAACCCCAATAATACACGATGCTGCGATGATTCCTGAAGAAATCAGGAAGTGCTTCATCGGAGTTTTTTTCTGGATTGCTCTGATTAATTCAGAAAGGAATAAAAATCCTAGAGCTAAAAACAGATAATAGGTCATCTGCGGGTGGTTTGCTGCAATCTGTAGCCCCATAAATAGGGTCGTGACAATGAATCCCCAGATGTATTGTTTTCTGATATAAACCAGTAAAATCCCGGCTAAAAGTGGTGCGAAATATTCAATAGTATTTACTTTTCCATTGTGTCCCGCTGCAATAATAATGTAGAAATAAGTGGAAAGTCCAAAGAATGTTGCGCCCAGTAAGGCATACTTCCAGTTTCTGACCACTACCATTCCCAAAAGGAAAAAACCTGCAAAAAGCAGGAAGAGATAATTGACCGGTCTAGGCAGGAAATTCAGGTTACTGTCGATTTTCTTGATGATGTCCCCTTTAAACTGGCTACCCATCTGATAAGTCGGCATTCCCCCGAACATGGAGTCACTCCAATACGTTTCATTTCCTGTGTTAGCTCTATAGTCTAAAAGTTCTTTTGCTCCTCCTCTGTATTGCACAATATCATGCTGGAAAAGCTGTTTTCCTGAAAATACAGGAGTGGAATATAAAAATGCTAAAACTATAAATACTACTAATGAAACTGCAATATAAATTAAGTTTTTATTTTTTGCCATGCTGGTTATTATCTTTTATTTCTTGGATTTTTACCTTTTACCATTACTCTCTTTTACCTCTTCATAATCTACGGTTTCCGCATCCCATTTAAGGTTCTTATTGTTATTCTTATTCGAGTCATTGATATCTTGCTTTGAATTATTTTGCTGTTGGTTATTGAACCTGTAGCTGTAAAATGTCTTAAAAAAAATTCTTTTCAGAATATTCCAGACAAAGAAAATAATAATGGCGGACAGTACTAACTCAAGAATGTACTTCATAATAAATTATATTTAAGATCTAAAAAAGTTAAAAGTTGTTTGTTGATAGTGCTTTATCGGTTACAATAAAGCACTCAAATTCTAAAACTCTCAAACCCCCAAACTTATTTACTTTGCAGTAGGGTTTACCATTACAGAAGAATTGGAAACACTTTTCATAGATTGAGATTGTTTTCCGTCTGAAATAGTTTCTATCTGCGTCGTTTTTACGTTGATGTTTTGATTGGTAATCCATCCTGTACTTTCGTCAAATTTGATGGTTCCGTTCTGAGCAAGTTCGCTGCTCATGCTGTGTGTGATAGGTCCCTGAGCTTTCTTTTCAGTTTTCTTAGGAATTCCTCCGCTTACAGCAATTTCAGCAGTTCCGTTTCCAAGACTCTTTAAAACATAGTTTGAAGTTACCTTGATGGCTCCGCTTGGGTCTGCATTTTCAGAAGTTGTCCATTTTTCACCTATTTTCACTCCTTTTTTAGGAATGATGGAAAGGTTCTTACTGAACTGGTCTTTCAATACTTTCTCATTAAAAGACTGCTTAAGGCTTGCTACAACGCTCGCTCTTTCATTAGCATCCTTAATTAATGAGGTAAGAGCTGTTGTTACTTTGGCATAAACAGCATCAAAACCTGTAATAGAAATTACATTTCCTTTGGTATCCATCTTCATATCAAGCTTATTGCTGGTAAGCGCTTTGTTGATATTCCAGATCATTTTAAGGTCATCTTCTTTCGGAAGAGCCTGTTTAGTATCTACCACTACTGTTTTACCCTGTGCAGATTGAGAACTTCTTTTAGAAACCAGGTTAAGCGTCATTTCGTAAACGTTTCCTTTGATATCATTTACAGTGAAGTTCATTTCATCTGTAGATTCTGCAGTTGCTGTGATGGATTTTCCTTGAGGATCCGTCATTGTTTTTACATCTCTCTGGTAAGTAGTAAGAGGATATGTTTTCCCTTTTTCAAGTTTGAAAGTCTGAGTAACGATTCCAGCAGAGTCTCTGATAGCAGGATTTTCTGCCACCGTTGCAACAGAATCAGCAGGAACTTCTACCGTTACTGTTTTTCCTGTTTTAGGGTCTACTTTTGTGATTTTTGCCGTTTCTTTTTTACAAGATACTAGAGCTATAGATGATAATAGCGCTATTGCTGCTATGTTTTTCATTTTTAATTTTTTTAAGTGTTGTGTGTTATCGAATTAATTTATTTTCAAACTCTTCTGTCTCACAGCTTCATAAAGGATCGCTCCACATGCTACGGAAACATTCAGAGATTGAGTTTTTCCTTCAATAGGAAGTTTTATTTTTTCGTCAGAATGATGCAATACTTCTTTAGAAATACCTGTTTCCTCATTTCCCATAACAATAGCGCATGGTTCTGTGAAATCTACATCATAGATAAGTTTTTGAGCTTTTTCAGATGCTGAAAATACTGTAATTCCACTCTGTTGAAGGAAATCTACCGCATGAGCAAGATTGTTTTCCTTACAGATTTTAATATTATAAATACCTCCTGCAGAAGTTTTAATAGCGTCAGAATTGATAGGAGCTGCTCCTTTTTCAGGAATAATAACGGCATCTACCCCTACACATTCTGCCGTTCTGCAGATAGCACCAAAGTTTCTTACATCTGTAAGCCTGTCCAGAATTAATAGGAAAGGCGTTTTACCTTCCTCAAATAATTGTGGAATAAGATCCTCCACTTTATAAAACGGAACATCCGAAATAAAAGCAACCACACCCTGATGGTTTTTTCTTGTAAAACGGTTCAGTTTTTCAATCGGAACATAATTGGGACGGATTTTGTTTTTCGCTAAAATCGCTTTTAGTTCAGCATAAATAGGACCCTGAAGTGCATTCTGCACAAAGATCTTGTCAATCGTTTTTCCCGCTTCAATTGCTTCAATAACGGGACGCAGCCCGAAAATAAAATCGTCTTTCATTGATTTGTATAAAATTTTATATTAAGGTTCAAAGTTTAATGTTTAAAGTTCAATGTTTTGAGTTTAAGGTTTGTACTTTGTTCCCTTTAAATCTGTTGTATTTAAATATTTTATAAAAGAGTTAATCTTTTTGTTCCCATAACTTTAAGCCTAGAACATTTAGTATTTTTCTCCTAAAATTGCTCTTTTCTGCGACATTACATACCCGTAATGTAGGCTTTCATGCATATTGTTAAAGATAATGGCATCCTGAATGCTCTTCAAATCCATCCCGAAACTTGTGGTGTAAGGAGTGTAATCTGAAAAGAAATCGCTGTCATAATCCTTCATTAAAATCTTAGAGGTTTCTGTAAGTAAAAACTCCAGATCTTCTACCTCAGATTTTTGAACATTTAAGTTCGGTAACGTTCCTTTTTTGTACGTTTCAACCCAATATTTATCAATACGGAAAGGGTTTCCGCTTAAATAATAATGCAAAAGCTGCTGAGTAGCAACTGTATGGGCAATATTCCAGTAAATATTGTTGTTGAAGCCATCCGGAATCAGCAGAAGATCCTCATGAGATGTGTTCTGCAGGATATCTAAAAGGTTTCTTCTTACCTGTCTGTGTGCTTGAAAATGATAATTCATTTTGCAGAAATTTTAATCACCAAAAATAGTTTAATAAACTGAAAATGACAATTTTTTGAGTAAAGGATTAAAGTAAAAGTTCTATAATGCCGAAAACACGCATTATTTATTATTTTCTTTTTATGGGGAAATTTGACGGGATCATAATGGGTTTTAGAAAATTTAACTTCTCCTTTTTAGATATTTATCAATTTTTATGAAGCTAAAAACCCTCCGATGATTTTCATCAAAGAAGGGTTTTTTATTATTTTGTTAACTGTTTTTTATGAATTGTTTTATCCTTTTCAAAGAGGTCATTAAGGATGATTTGCTTTCCTTTTCTTTTTGAAATTGATTATTTTTTGATGATTTTATGCTTAAAAGTGGTTCCGTCCTTCAAAACAATATTGAGAAAATAGACTCCAGTATTGTATGATGAAAGATTGATTCTGTTTTCTCTGTAAATTTCCGCCAATTTTCTTCCATCTATACTGAAAAGGGTCATTGATGCTACATCCTCTTTCGATTTTACATTAACAAAATCAGTGGTAGGATTGGGATAGATGTTAACATCTATCGTTTTTACATCCTTTACATGTAAAGAAGCATTGCTTTTCCCCTGCATATAAACAGATAAAAATACATCACCATCCTTTCCATTGAAAACTGCAGTAGGGACTGTATGTTTTAAAGTGTGATTTCCGGCAGTCATAGAGGGTAAAGTAAAACCTCTGATAGGAACCGAATTACCTGGGCACCAATTATTCCATGAAGTCCATTGTGCAAATGTTGCAGGAGCACTTTGATAGATTCCGTTACCTTGTGTATTATATGCTCTGAAAGGTTCGCAGGAAATTCCACCTGGAGTATAGGTCAATACCTGTACATCATCTATATAGGTGTAGTTTTGTCTTCTAACATATTCTTCACCTCCTGTACCAGCTCCATGCGGAGTGGAGATTACAAAAAAGCGAGCATTGCTGACAGCTGTAGGAAGATTGAAGGTGACAAGTCTTACGGTTTCTCCTGAAACATCAGTACTGTTATAGTTGTTGAGTTTATTATAACTTAATATAGGAACCAGTGTATTGTAATCTGTAGGAGTGGCTCCTGCGTCAGTTGAGAAGAAAGTTAGGTTTCCTGAAAAAACATCAATTCTATTTGCACAGCCTGCAACTTGTGTCTGTGCAGCATAAGGTACTCCAAAAACATCAAGTTCCATATACATATCATAAGCATTTCGCAGTTCTGTATTATGAAATACGCTGTTCAGGTTGCTGATGTCATAAGTGAATGGAACTTCTATTGGAGCTCGGTTTTTATTCATGAACGGAGTGATGTAGCGGGCTGCTTCAATTCTTTTCACATTCGCATCATTCATAGTATAGGTAGGTTGGTTTTTGGGAACCAGTGCCAAAAATACCTCTCCCAGACGATCGTAATTATCACATAGAGCACCTATGGTTACTCTCATTGCGATTTTTGCTTTAAAGGAATCTAATTCTGCATCTGTAAGCTTCTTTGCATATCTTGTGTTACCTAACCTTATGAGACCGGAAGGAACGGGTTGAGTGGTAGTAGGGGCATAGCCGTCATAATATACAGCATCTGAAATCAAATTCGTCACAGTGGTTGTCTGTGATTTGAAAAGGCCTGTAAGAAATAGACTTGCAAAAAATAGTCTTTTATACATATCGTTGATATTTAATGTAAATATATTAAAATATGCATTAAAAATAACGATTATTTGTTTTTGTTTTTAAGCTAATCGATCTTTTATTGTTGAATGTTTAAATATTTTAATTAAATAAAGAAATTTGTATTGAAAGCATTCATATGAGTTAATAGATATAATTGAATATTTTTTTTATTACAATAATCAATATTTTATTGTTAAATTAGCATTGTATTCAATGGTAATATTATTAATAATGAAAAGAATTTTACTTTTATCTCTGTTCTTTGTAGTGTTAGCAGTTAAAGCTCAGATCAATATCAATATTGGAAGCAGTAATGTAGGATCTGCACCTATAAGCAGTTTTTTTTCCTATTCCTATGTTCAGCAGATCTATCCGAAGCAGGAAGTGAATGCTAATGCCGCAGGAAATATAACAGGCTTAACATTTTATCTTGATCCATCAGCTTTAATTACAGATTCTTCTAACTGGACTGTCTATCTTGGTCATACTCCCAAAATATCCTTTGCATCCAATACAGACTGGGTTCCAGCTGCTGAACTGACTCAGGTATTTGCAGGGGCTGTTAGTAAAAATGGGAACAAAGTTGAAATTGTTTTTACTACTCCATTTGCTTATAATAATATTGATAATCTGGTAGTAGCTGCCAAAGAAAATTCGCCAAGTATCGATATTAATAATTTTGATGAAGTCTTTCGTGTTTATCCTTATATACAGAATTCTGCTCTTGTTTATAAAGGAGATCGTAATGTTGTTGATCCAGCCTCTCCACCGGGAGGGATAAGAGTAGATTATAAATCTGCGGTAACTATTTCAGGTTTAACAACTAATCTTGCTCCAGGTTGTCCTTTGGTGATTTCTCCTGCCAATAATGCACAATTTATTCCTTTGTCACCTAGTATTAGCTGGCAATCTGTAATGGGAGCAACTTCTTATAGATTATCTTTGGGGACAACACCTGGCGGAACTGATGTTATCAACCATCAAACTGTAAATGGTGTAGGCTATAACCTTTCTCCATCCACTGTACTTAACAATGATACTAATTATTATTTAAAAGTAACGGCTGTATCTGCTAACGGAGAGTCTTTAGGCTGTGCAGATTATACTTTTAAAACAATTCCTCCTGTACCTGTAAATGATGCATGTTCCGGAGCTTTGCAGGTTTCTGCATTTCCTTATGCTTATACACAGGCTGATGGAATGTCTTCCACAAATAACGGTGGATTTATTTTAGCATGTGCTAATGATGGGATGAACGATGGTTTATGGTTTAAATTTACAGGAGATGGCAGTCAGTATACCATTAAGGTTGCTCCTGGAGTAGCTTCTTTTGATCCTAAAATAGGAGTCTATACTGGAAATTGTAACAGTTTGGTTTGTGTAGGTACACAAGATAATGGCGGCGGAGGCTCTGCTGAAACAATGACTATTACAACCAGTGCAGGAACTGAATATTATATTAATGTAGGATCTTATGAAGATTCAGTAGATATGCCGGAAGGTGCATTTACAATAAACATTACAAAACTTTAATTCTGTGTAAAAGGAATACATGATAAACTCCAAGTTTTTTTTAGCAATCTGTTGTTCGTTATTCCTGGTTTCTTGTAATAGAAAAGTAAAGTTGAACCCTAACCCTTCATTTGGCTATGAAAGCTTAACTGATAGTTACAATTCAAAAACTAATATTTTTGAAAGAAGATATAGTGATGATACCATCAAAATAAAAATAATATTAACAGAAAATGAAAGGGAAAAGATAGTAAAGGCATTTTCCGAAAATCAATTTCAAAATTTTCCTCATGAAATTGATTGTTCTAAATGGGGGACTAATCCTAAAATATACGATGAACTTTTCATAGAAGATTTTTCTGTAAAATATATACACAATCGTGATGATGGATGGTTTTGTTCAAATGGTAAAAGATTTAATGAAATAAATACCATCATTCAGGATGTTATTTTAAATAAGTCAGAAATAAAAAAAATAGAATCTTCAGATATAGCTTACGAATAATTGATTTTTTTATTCTGATAGAATATCTAAAATAAACGCTGTTATATCAATTGATAAAAATATGTTGTGATAATTATTTGTCACAACATATTTTTATAATGAATTGAATGTTAATATAAAAGATTGAAATATTACAATAGAATTATCGCAAAAGAATGTATTTTGAATTCTAAAATGTTTGTTAAACCCGGAATATTTAACAAACTTTAACTCAAATATGGCATTCATTATGTTGATTAATGCAAGTATTTATCAGAAATTTACCACTTATTTTAAATCAAGCTATGTCAGATACATATCAAGCCGAGGATATCCGTCAGTTGACGGAAAAAGTAAAAGAAAAAAACTACTTATTTTCTCTTCTGAGACAGGAAATCAACAAGGTGATTATTGGGCAGGAATACATGGTAGACCGTCTATTAGTCGGGCTTTTAGGAAATGGTCACGTTCTTCTTGAAGGAGTTCCGGGATTAGCAAAAACCTTAGCCATCAAAACCCTGGCAGATGCTGTTCATGGTGAGTTCTCCAGAATTCAGTTTACACCGGATTTACTTCCGGCAGATGTCGTGGGAACTATGATTTTCAATATCAAAGACAATGATTTCTCTATAAAAAAAGGTCCGGTATTTGCGAATTTTGTTCTTGCGGATGAGATTAACCGTGCTCCTGCAAAAGTACAGTCAGCACTTTTAGAAGTGATGCAGGAAAAGCAGGTAACGATTGGTGACGAAACTATGAAACTTCCAAAACCATTTTTGGTACTGGCTACTCAGAACCCGATTGACCAGGAAGGAACATACCTTTTGCCGGAAGCACAAAGTGACCGTTTTATGCTGAAATGTACCATTGATTATCCAGCTTTTGAAGATGAAAGACAGGTAATGAGAATGGTTTCTACTTCTCATCAGCCAACTGTAAATCCGGTGATCGGACTTCAGGATATTGTTGATGCGAAGGAGTTGATTAATCAGATCTATTTAGACGAAAAGATAGAAAAATATATTCTGGATATGGTTTTTGCAACCCGTTATCCTGAAAACTATGGATTATCCGAACTTAAAAATTATATCAGTTTTGGTGCTTCTCCAAGAGCATCCATCAACCTTGCTATTGCTTCAAGAGCCTATGCATTCTTAAAAGGAAGAGCTTTTGTAATTCCTGAAGACGTAAAAGCATTGGCTAAAGACGTATTGAGACATAGAATGGGCTTAACTTTTGAAGCAGAAGCAGAAGAAATAACAACAGAAGAAATCATTAATAGAATTTTAGCAAAAATCCAGGCACCATAATGAGTGACGTTATAATCAGAAAAGCAGTTCAGGATGACTGCAATTCCATGCTGGAATTAATTAAAGAGCTGGCAGAATACGAAAAAGCATTACACGAGGTAACAGTAACTCTGGACGAGTTTACTGAAGATGGCTTTGGAAAATCTCCGGTTTGGGGTGCTTTTGTTGCTGAAGTGAATGGTGAAATTGTAGGTATCTCATTATACTATGATCGATATTCAACCTGGAAAGGGAGAAGACTTTATCTTGAAGACCTAGTAGTAACAGAGAAAATGAGAGGAAAACAGATCGGAAAACTTCTGTTTGATGCCACAGTAGAATATGGGAAATCAAATGCCTACAGCGGAATGGTGTTCCAGGTATTGAATTGGAATGAACCTGCCATCAATTTTTATAAAAAATACAGTCCAAAGTTTGATGACGAATGGTTGAACGTATCTATTGAGTTTAAGTAAGAATTAGAAGACGGGAATTAGAGACTATAATCATATATTTAAAACATATACTGAAAATCCCGAAACTCGTATCTCGAATCTCGAATCCCGAAAACCTTAAACCCAAAACTTTCAACTTTAAACATAACAATCCTCTATGCAGATAAAAGATATTGTAAAAAAAGTAAAGCAGATAGAAATCCGTACCAGAAAAAAGACGGAAGCTGCTTTAATGGGGCAATATCACAGTGCCTTTAAAGGGCAGGGTATGACTTTCTCAGAAGTTCGCCCGTACCAGTTTGGCGATGAGATCAGAAGAATCGACTGGAATAAAACGGCACGTTTCCGCGAACCATTCGTAAAGGTAATGGAAGAAGAAAGAGAGCTAACCATGATGATTGTCGTGGATATTTCCGCCTCTATGGATTATGGAACAAAAGCTCAGCTGAAAAGAGAATATGTTGCAGAAATAGCAGCCAGTCTGGGATTTTCAGCAGCCGGAAATAATGATAAAGTAGGATTGATCCTGTTTGCAGATAAGGTATATAAAGTAATTCCTCCTCAAAAAGGAAGAAAGCATATCCTTTCTATCATCAGCAATATTCTTACGGCAGATTATGTTCCGGCAGAATCTAAAATAGATAAGGCACTGGAATATATGATGGGAATTTTCAAAAGAAAATCTCTGGTCTTTCTGTTTTCAGATTTTCAGGACGAATATGATTCTAAAATGCTGAGAGTAGCATCAAAGAAACATCAGCTTTTAGGAATGAGAATCTATGATGAAAAAGACAATGAAATTCCTGATGTAGGATACACTTTGCTATATGATGCTGAAACAGGAAACGAAATATGGGCAAATACTTCCAGTGCAAGATGGAGATATACCTTTGCAGAAGCTCAGAAACAGAAATTAAGAGCGTTGGAAGAAGATTTTGCCAATAGTTCAGCCAGCTTTATGAATGTAAATACCGGTTCGGATTATTCAAAATTGTTGTATAATTATTTTCAGAAAAAATAACGACGGGTTTTGTTCGTCAATAAAACTTAGGCTTTAGCCTTTATTATTATTTAACATTGAAAAAAATACTTTTAATACTATCTTTTCTAGTCTGTGCAAACGCTTTTTCACAGATATTATCCTCCAACGTAGAGAAGAAAACCATTGCTTTGGGAGAAACCAATCACCTTGTTATTAAGATTGATAATCTTTATGATGAGCAGGTGAACTCTGCGGCCAAAAATGAATTGCTGCCTTTTCACTTTGAAGAAACCAAAGACAGTATCGGGCAAAATGCCAATTCATATGAAAGAAAAATAGAATTTGCAGTTTTTGAAGAAGGAAAATTCACCATTCCCGAACTGGAGTTTAAAGTAGGAGATAAGATCCTTAAAACTATTCCTTATGAAATAGAGGTCATTAACACAGCTCAGAAAGCGGATCAGATTAATGATATCATGAAAAATAAGCAAGTAAAGCTTGATGCCAAAGATTATTGGGAACTGTACAAGTTTTATATTCTGGCAGCATTGGCGGTTATTGCTCTCATTATTGCTATTATTATGATCGTGAAATGGGGTAGGAAAGCGAAAAGCTCTCCAGTAGTAGCAACCAATCAAACTTTGAAAGAGTTGGATTCTCTTAAAAAGAAAAAATATATAGAAGGTGGTAATTTCCGTTCATTCTATGTTGAACTGATCGAAATATCTAGAAATTTTATTACCAAACAATATCATCTTCCTGCAGATGTTCTTTTAACAGATGACCTTATTGATGTGATGAAGAAGAATAATACCATTTCTCAGGATAATGAGAAAATCATTGAGGATGTATTCCTGAGAGGAGATCTGGTGAAATTCGCGAAAACCTTCCCTGATCAGGCTGTGATGGAGAAAGACTTTGCAGACATTAAAGACTTTGTGAAAAGATCATCCAAAGATTTAGAATTCGAAAACTTAAGAAAGGATGTTTAATTTTGAGTTTTACAGTCCGTGGTTTTTACTGCTTTTTCTGCTGTTTATTCCTCTTATTATAAAAGATGCGGGTAAAAAGAAAAGAAAAGGTATAAAAGTTCCTACCATAAAAAATATGGGAACAAGCGGTGGTATACAAGGGGTTCTTTTCCTATTGAAAATGTCAAAGTATATCATTCTTACAGCGCTTATTATTGCCATGGCAAGGCCAAGAACCTTTACGGTTTCACAGGACAGAGATGATACCAAAGGAGTAGATATTATGTTGTCTATTGACGTTTCACTCAGTATGCTGGCAAAAGATTTAAATCCGGATCGTATTACTGCCCTGAAGGATATTGCTGTTAAATTTGTTCAGAAACGCCCGAATGATAGAATAGGAGTCGTTGCTTATGCCGCTGAAGCATTTACCAAAGTTCCTGTTACCTCAGACCATCAGGTAGTGATTGATGAGATCAAAAATCTTAATTCTACGGGCCTTGAGCCAGGAACAGCCATTGGAGAGGGACTTTCTGTTGCTGTAAATCATTTGATTAAAAGTAAAGCCAAAAGCAAGGTTATCATTTTGATGACAGATGGAGTAAGCAATATAGAAAATGCAATTCCGCCACAACTTGCTGCAGAACTGGCAAAAAATAATAATATAAAGGTATACACCATTGGTATTGGAACAAATGGTTATGCACTGATGCCAACAGCTGTAGATTTTTTCGGTGACCTTATTTTTACCGAAGCTGAGGTGACTATCGATGAAAATACATTAAGAGAGATTGCCAAGACCACAGGTGGGAAATACTTTAGAGCGACTTCCAACAGCAGCCTTGAAGAAGTATATGATGAGATCAACCAACTGGAAAAATCTGATGTAAAAGTATCAAAGCTGTATAACTATGACGAGTATTTCATGATCTTTCTATGGGCCGCGTTGGCTATGCTGGTACTGGATGCATTAATGAGATGGGTATTTTATAAAATTTTAAGCTAATGAGTTGGTCTTTAGGGAATTACTGGTATTTATTTTTACTGTTGCTGCTGCCGCTGTTAGCTTCCTTTTTGATCCGTTTTTTAAAATGGAGAAAGAAAAAGAGAGAGATCTTTGCTGCCAGCCAGTTTCATGATAATTTATTTGAAAAGAATTCAGGATTTACAAGGTTTTTTCCGGCATTATATCTGTTGGGTACATTATTTCTGATATTCTCAATTATTGATCTTCTGAACGGTTCTGAAGAGGTGAAAAGCAATCAGAGATTGAATAATGTGATCTTTATGCTGGATGTTTCCAACTCCATGAATGCTGAAGATATTGAGCCAAGCCGTCTTACGGAAGCCAAAAATCTGATGATGCAGACCATGTCTAAAATGAAGAACGATAAGATTGGGATTGTTATTTTTGCAGGGCAGGCTATATCAATAATGCCTTTAACAACAGATTATAATTCTGCGGAAACTTATATTGGGGCTATTGAAACCAACTCTATGAAGATTCAGGGTACGGACTTTCTGAAAGGAATGCAGGCTGCTACTGAGAAATTCAAAAATGTAAGCAAAGGATCCCGAAAAATTATATTATTAAGTGATGGTGAAGATAATGAAGGGAATGACAACGCAGCCATAAGACTTGCCAATAAAGAAGGAATAACCATTACCTCTGTAGGAATAGGAACAGATGAAGGAGCACCGGTTCCTGTCTACAATGATGGACAATTGATGGGCTATAAAACAGATGTCAACGGAAGTACTGTTATTTCCAAAAGACAAACTGAAGCTCTCAATAAAATGGCGGGCTCTACTGGAGGAACATATATTGACGGAAATAACATCAATGAAGCTCCGGACAGGATTATTGATGCTATTAATAAGAAGTCTTCAGGATCAGAAACACTAGTGAAATCACAGAATGCAAACCATTATTATCAATATTTTTTAGCAGTATCTATCCTGTTCTTCTTTTTAATTTATATTTTTAATCCCAAAAATGATTTTAATCTATAGTTTTCCTTTATTTATAGAAGAAAATCTACAGGTACTTTAACCCAATTTTAACAAATAAAACTCTGTTTCTTAACATATAAAGGAATAATTTTGCAAGTAATGAATACTAAAACCATATTTTTATCGTTTATAGTTGCTTTCTCGTTCTCAGGCTTCTTGTTTGGGCAGGAAAACTACAGGACTTTGGTTCATGAAGGCAATCAGAAATTTGACGGTAAAGATTATGATGGAGCCTCTTCCAAATATATGGAAGCTGTAAAATCCAATGATAAAGATTTTACAGCCCATTACAATATGGGAAATGCTCTGTATAAAAGTAAAAAGTATGATGAAGCAAAAGCAGAGTTTGAAAAAGCACAACAGCTTTCACAGACTCTTCCAGACAAGGCTGCTGCTCTTCATAATTTAGGAAATACCTATATGCAGATGAATCAGCCGGAAAAAGCGGCAGATTATTATAAAAAAGCGCTTAAACAAAATCCTTACAGTGAGGCTACCCGTAAAAATTATGAAATTGCCAAGCTGAAAGAAAAAGAAAAGCAGCAAAACAAAAGCGAGCAGAATAAATCCGGACAAGGAGGCGGTAGCGGTAACGATCAGAACAAAGGTGAAGATCAGAAAGGCGATAAAAAAGACCAAAGGCAGGATCAGGGAAATGGGCCGCAAAACGAAGGTAAAAGCGACCAGGGCAATCCTCAGCAAAATCAGAATAATGATGGCAGAATGCCAAAAAATCTTGAAAATCAGCTCTTAGATAAAATAAACGAAAAAGAAAAAGAAACCGCCAGAAGAATTTTAAACAAAAATTCTTATTCGATGCCCGAAAGCAACGAGAAAGATTGGTGATGAAAGATAAATTGATTTACATATTGCTTACTCTAGCATCCGTAATTACTTACGGACAGGTAAATCTTTCTCTTGATGCTGACAAAAATGACTATGGAGGTAAGGATGTTGTTAACCTTACCATTGTTCTTGAACTGAATGGAAGTGACCTTGTTCAGCAGACAGGTTTTCAGCTTCCGGATCTTTCAAAATTCAATATTATAGGCAGCGGATCTGTAACCAACACGGTGATTGATCCTGCAACCAACACACTTATTACTCAAAAAGTATCCAGAATTGCTCTTGAACCTAAGAAAAAAGGAAAAATCAAAATCGGGTCAGTACTGGTTACTGTCAATAATAAAATCTATAAAACAGAACCCTTCGACGTTAATATCCGGGATATTGTTGAAAAGAAATCCTTAGCCAGTACTACTTCCAATGAAGTATATCTGAATATGGAGATTGAAGACAGGGATGTATATCAGGATCAGCCTACCATTGCCGTTCTGAAAGTATATTCCAGAAACATGGATAACCTTAGAAAAGTAAAGAATATCCGCCTTCCACAACAGGAAAATATCAATGTACATCCTATTAATTTCACTAAGTCTGAGATTGATCCGTCTGATAACGGAAATATGGCATCCCAGATCCTGGCGATGTTTATGGTATTCCCGAATGAGGCCGGCTATGTTGAAGTGCCAGGAGTATCAGCATCGGTAAGTACCTATTCAAATAAAAATAAAATTGTTTCCAATAAGGTAAAAATTAATGTAAGAAAACTTCCGGAAGGGGCTCCTGACGGTTTTACAAATGCCGTTGGAAATTTCAACGTAAGCGTTTATAATACAACGAAAGAAAAGCCTGAGGCTAAAAAGCCATTGAATGTTGTAGTGAAGGTTGCCGGAGAAGGAAATTTACCGGATCTGGTACTGCCGAAAATTGCACCATCTCCCGATTATGAAGTTTTTGCTCCAAAAATCACTTCAAAGGTTTCTCCGGGAAGCACTGGGATGAAAGGGGAAATTTTTGCCAATTATGTAGTAATTCCTAACAAATCAGGAGCTATTGCTATTAAAACGGAACCGTTTGCTTTCTTTAATCCTGAAAACAGAGAGTATGTGGATATGGGACAGAAAACATTGGATATCCAGGCTTTTTCCCATGATCAGGTAATGGAATCCCGTTCTACAGTAGAAAAGGTAAATGAATATACCAATAACCTTTTGGAGACGGTAGATACACCGGTTCTGAAAACTACTTCATTTAAAGTAAAAGAAAAAAGTAAATTCCACTGGAATATTCTTTTAACCAATATTGCTATTCTTTTAGGTTTATTTGTTGTGTATCTGCTATTTAAAACTTGGCAAAAAAAACGTACATTAGTTAGGGAAACCGTACCTCAAAAACCCTTAGGTTCTGTGGCTGAAACAGAAAAAGAAATCAGAGAGTTGCTGAAAACGGATATCAATGATTATTTTGGTTATCTTGAAAACCTCAAAGATAATGGCGATTATGAAAAGTTTTTTGTTACACTGGAAGAATTGGATCAGGAAGTAAGAAACCAGTATTTTCAAGGCTCTGTTGCCGAGTTTAAGACTTTTCTTGAAAAACACAAAGGTTCTTCAGTTGCTGAACAATATGTAAGATTGCAGCAGAAAATTCAGATGGAGAAATATGCTCCTGTGAAATCTCACGATGGGATAGAAGAACTTTTGAAAACAATTGTTAATTTATATTCACAAATTAGCAAATAGTTAATTTATTTTCATATTTTTGCGAAATTTTTAATTACAAAGAGATGGAAATTTTTGATGGTTTCTCTATTAAAGAGATTGTTACCAGCTTTATGGTTCTTTTTGCCGTTATCGACATTATCGGCTCAGTTCCCATTATAGTAAGCCTTCAGCAGAAGTTCGGAAAGATTGAAGCTGGCAAGGCTGCAATTACTGCGGGAGTAATTATGATTGTTTTCCTGTTTGTAGGAAATAAAATTCTAAAACTCATCGGAGTAGATGTAAATTCATTTGCGATTGCAGGAGCTTTTGTGATTTTTGTCATAGCGCTTGAAATGATTTTAGGAATCGAGATCAATAAAACCACCGAGGCAAAGGCTGCGTCCATCGTACCCATCGCATTTCCACTGGTTGCAGGAGCAGGAACTTTAACAACAGCACTATCCCTCAGAGCTGAATTTCATGATATTAATATTATTTGCGGAATTATTCTTAATACAATTTTCGTATATTTGGTGCTGAAATCAGCGAAATGGTTGGAGCAGAAAATAGGAGATGCTACTTTGATGATTCTTCAGAAAGTTTTCGGTATTATCCTTTTAGCGATTTCAATTAAATTATTCACTGCAAATTTTGCCCAATTGGTGCTGAATTATGTTAATTTTTAAAAATTATGAAGAAGTTTTATAAAGTATTTTTAGTACTGTTCATCGTTTTCATCGCTATTAATTTATATGCTATCAACTGGCAGAATGACCTTATCGCGGATGAAGACAACATCAAGTTTGTATTTTCTGCATCAGCTGCTGCAATAGGTCTTATCCTGCTTTTTGTTATGGATACCTGGAGCCGAATCGGTGTAAAGAAGTAAATTAAATATTTATATAGATATAGCCTCTTTCGTTTTGAAGGAGGTTTTTTTATGGATAAAAGATAAAAGATAAAAGATCTTGTCGTTAAACAACTATTGCTTTAACGATTATCCATCAGGATATCAACATCAATAGAGGTGGGCTTTAGCCCGCCTAAATAAACCCAATAAAAATTCATCTGGCTTTAGCCGAAACTTATATTGAAACACAAATAGCACAAATAGTTTCACGAATTTCACAATGATTTGAAACAGTTTAAACCATACATTTTGGCATTCTGAAAGAATCTAAACCGACTTATCATTATTTAAATGAAAGAAACTTATCGTGAGAAAATCTGTGGTTAAAAAATGCAATAAAACGCCCTTTCTTACCTAAGAAACAACTAAATTTTTCAAAATAGCCTCAGATTTCAGTTCTGTTTCAATCCATTCCTTTTCAGGATTACTCTGAGCGGTAATTCCACCACCTACAAAAACATGCACAGCATTCCTGTACAATCTTGCACATCTAAGATTCACAAAATAAAGGATGTTTTCGTCGGTTTCCACTTTGATATAACCGGCATAGAATTCACGGGGGAATTTTTCATACTTCCGAATGTTTTCATTGCAGAAATCTTTAGGAATACCACAAACTGCCGGAGTAGGGTGCAGATCCTGAATTAAGCGGTCAAGATCACTAGGTTTTATTGTAGTTTTAAAATCTGTACGAAGATGTTTAATATTCCCGGAAACGTGGTCATGGGTTTCAGATTGTTGTACCTGATCCGAATAGTTTTTAAGAATATTCTGAATATAAGTGGTAACCGGTTTTTGTTCTTCGATCTCTTTTTCCGTCCATTCTTCAGTTGTGGGAAGAGTTCCTGCCAATGCCATGGTCTCAAACTCATGGGTAGCTTTATTAAACTTGCCTAATACTTCAGAAAAGGCACCCATCCACGCATTTTCCCCATCGTTAAACAGATATCGGAAGGCATTGGGATAAGTTGTACATAGATTATCAAAACTGGCCTTAAAATCAATTGTATTAAAGTCTGTAAAGATCTTTCTCCTTGAATAAACTAATTTGGGAAGATCGTTTTCTTTAATCACTTCAATTACCTGTTCTAAAGTACTGCAATATTCTTCCTTCGTTTCTGCTGTAAAATCCGTTGTGTCATTTGCCAGGGACTCATTAGTAATTGAAACTTCATTCCAATTTGCAGATTCAACCTTGATGATGTTTCCATTAAAGTTGATCTGGTTCAGGCTGTTATAAGAATGAAAATTGACTGCGTTTTTATCAGCTGTTTCCTCTACAGTATGCAATCCTTCATTGAAGGGAAGTTTGAAATAAATCATGAGTTATGAACGGATTTTGAAAATCATTAACCGGAAATAATATAGGAAATTCCGAAGTTGATTTTCCTTTCTACAAAGGTATTATTAGTCTTAAAGATGTCAAAATTATATGAGCTGTTTTTTAAGGAAATGTTGTTTTTGAAATAGAAAAACAAAACGTTGCAGTAAGGATATAAAAAAAGCTCAATTTTTTTTGAGCTTTTACATTTTTATGGATATTCAACCTATCTGTTAATGATATTATTGGTCATCGTAGTATGGTTGATGAGCGTTCCTTTTTCATCCCTGATTTCAATTTCAGAAACGTGCATTGTTTTTCCTTTTCTGATGAAGCGGGCAGTAGCTGTTACAATTCCATCTTTCTTACTTCTTAAGTGATTGGAGTTGATATTAGTTCCTACACCATAGTATTTATCACCGTCAATAAAGATATTAGACAGGCTTGAACCTAGTGTTTCAGCCAGTACACAGCTTGCTCCGCCATGCATGATTCCGAAAGGCTGGTGTGTTCTTGGCAGTACCGGCATGGTAGCGGTAAGGGTTTCATTTTCGAGATCAATATCAATGAATTTGATTTCCATTGCTTTTGCCAGGGTTTCACCGCCCCAGTTATTGATGAATGCTAATATTTCTTCTTTTGTCTGACCTTTCATTGTTATAATAGATAAGAGATGATTGATAAATGATGATGAGAAATTATTTTTATTATTCTCCTGTACCCATAATATTTGGATTCCAGTTAGCCGGAACCTTAGGTACAATATCGTTTTTCACATAATAATCCTGAATTTCCTGCATGATCTCAGAAAACGGAACAGATGCAAGTCTTTCGTAAGGAATGGTATAGCCAAGGTATACGGTATTTCTTTTAAAATCTCCAGCTGCCAACACAATAGGTACTTTTGCAGCCATAGCCATATGATAGAATCCCTTTCTCCATTTTGGAACCCAGCTTCTTGTTCCTTCTGGAGTAATCACAAGACTGAAATTTTCTTTGGCAAATTGACTGGCTACAAAATTGACAAGATCATTTTTCTGGCTTCTGTCGATACCAATACCACCAAGTCCTTTTACAATACTTCCATACCAAGCTTTGGTGTGAGCATCTTTAATAATGATTTTTAAAGGTTTATTCAAGGACCAATAGGCAAAGTTTCCTAAAATGTATTCCATATTATGGGTATGCGGTGCTACCACCAGGATACATCGGTCCAGGACGTTTACATCGCCCTGCAGAACAACTTTCCATCCTAATAATTTTAACATCAGTTTGCCTAACAGCTTTTTCATAGATTCTTGGATTAAAAACAAAAAAGTATAACCAATTTGGTTATACTTTTACAAATATATTGAAATATTATTGCTCTTAAAACAAACCGTTAATTAAATCTACGATTTTCATTACGAATTCCATTGCAAATTGTATCATAATAAGAGTGTTTTTTAGTGTTGGTTGGTTATTAAATTTTAACTATACGAAATTATAACAATTTTTCCATATGAAGAACTAAATGTTAATTTTTTTTCACTTTTCTGAGAGAAGAATGGTGTGAATTTCAAACGGTTGCTTTCCATTCACACCTTCTACCACTCTCTGTAGTTAATTATTTAGTTTTTATGGATATTTCGTTTTTTCCGTCCTTTATTTTGATGTCCACATCTTTGTTGATTTTCTTGATATCAGATGCTACGGAATCAATAACTTTCTTAGCCTGGTTGTTCGGAACTTTTTTACCGTTAATAATGACACTGTCTTTATCATCAGAGTTATATTCTATGCTTGAACCGTTTACCGTGATTTTATTTTTCTCGATTCTGATTCCGTTGTGATTTTCATCTCTGTCCTGGTCATCATCATCCATACCATCTCCGTTCAGGTCTCCGTCAAAGTCAATTCTGTCTTTTTTAACAGGAATTACTATTGTGCCTTGAGGAACTACAAGTTCATAATTTACTCTGTAATCTCTGAATCTGTGTTCATACGGATATTTAATGTAGTTAGGAAGCATTACTTTATTATTTACAACCTCTACAGGAACATTTACCTGAATAGGGAAATTATAACCGTTTCCTTCTTTTTTGATGATTAGATAAGGGGTCTTTACTTCCGGTTTTCTTGTTACTTCTACAGAGATATAATCTTCTTCATACACTGATTTTTTATCAGAATAAACGTCATCATCATAGGCTTTATAATTCTGTGGAATGCTTACCTGTTTTACATCTACATACACTGTATCGGAAGTAGTATTGATGGCTACATTTTCAATATCTTCTTTACTGCCTTTGTAGATCAGATTTTTCTTCGCCATGCTGATTCCGAAATAAGTTCCAAGTCCAATCAGAAGAAGAAATAATCCGCCAACTACCCATCCAAGATTTCTCAGTTTTGTTTTTGGAGAGAATATCTTAATACTTAATAAGCTGAAAAGGATAGCAGGAATTAAACTTCCTATAATCATGATCGCTGCCAGTACTTTGTCCAGACCGTTATCATCCATATAGAATCTGATCTGATTAGCTCCAGGGAAATCTGTATCCATTCCGAAGAGTGCAAATAATACAAATACTCCGATAATACTTCCTACAGCTACCAATACTGAGAATGCCCCAATGATATATTTGAAAATATTCCAGATTCCACTTCCTGCATTATTAATGTATGGCTTGTTTTCGTTGTAGATTTCTCCGACCCTCTGAGTAGATTCATTGGCAAATTGTACCAATTTATTAGACTCATTCTTAAGATTGTCGAAGTTCATAGGCTTTCCCTGCATCTTCAGGAAATCTGAAGCGGATTGTGCTTTTGGAAGTACCAGCCAAAGGATCAGATAAAGCAGAAGAATTACTAGTGCGCTTCCTGCTGCAGGAATCATCACTAAGAAAACAACTACCCAGATGATTCTCATCGCTGTAATGTCCATTCCTACATAATGAGCTAAACCTGCACAAACACCCGCGATTTTCTGTTTTTCAGGGTCACGGAATAATTGTTTTTTGTCTGTATAATGAGCGCCGGTGTTGGTCTCTTTAGTTGTATTTTTTTCAGAAAAATAAGCCTCTTCCTGTTCTTCAATTTTCTCAGGAGTTCCGATCTGTGCGATTACTTTTTCTACATCAGTATCGTTAACTACTTCACGTTTTCCCAGAGAATCTCTGAAGATTTCCACCATTCTTATTTCTATGTCATGCATTACCTCATCGGCTTCAGAAGCATCCAGTGAGCTTCTCAGAGCGTTCAGGTAATCGCTGAGCTTTATATATGCGTGTTCTTCTATTGTAAAAGAAAAACCTGCGAGTCCTATTGAGAGTGTCTTGTTCATAGCTTTGTTTTTTAATGTTGTTGAGTGATTTGGTTTACTGAAGCTGTAAGCTCATTCCACGTATTTTGAAGTTCATCCAGGAAAAGTTTTCCTTTTTCTGTGATCTGATAGTATTTTCTGGGTGGTCCGCCTGTAGATTCTTCCCATCTGTAAGAGAGAAACTCTCCGTTTTTAAGTCTTGTGAGAAGAGGGTAGAGGGTACCTTCCACTACATCCAGTTTTCCTTTTTTCAGTTCATCAATAAGATCAGAAACGTACATTTCGCGATTATTAATGAGACTTAGAATACAGAATTCCAGAATCCCTTTTCGCATTTGCGCTTTGGTATTTTCAGTATTCATCTTTGATAATTTTTGTTAATTAAGGTTATATTTTTAGAAAGATGCTCCTAGCTAGTTGAGCCTATTCTAATTTTACATTACAAAGATATGTAAATAAAATGGTATTATGCAATACAAAGTAGTGAAATTTTAAAAATAAAACATTTAATCAATTGAAAATCAGTTTAATAAATTTTAGTCTAAATTTTCATGATCTCGTTTTTCGAGAAAAAATCTTTAAAAAAGTTCAAAGAACTGACAGCATTTTTAAATCTAGGGAAGGAAATAGCATCAAAGATTAAGGTTTTTTCTAGAACAAAATGTTTGGGATGTTTAGATTCTTACAGGATAACAAAAGGTATAAAAAACATTTTTAGGTAACATGGTATGGATATTACTTATTAATTACCTCAGATTATTGTGCTATTTGTGAAAAGCATTTGTGTAATTTGTGTTTAAATTAAAAGCAGTTGGCAATAATTTCAGTTTCTATCTTTCATCAAACATCACTTATTAATCATCGTTTATTATTTCTCTAATACATTTGAGTTTTGAAATCGGAACTATGATTCGTATTTTTGTTTGAAAGTTGTTATAAAAACATTTGAATCCAATATAACTATGAAAATGAATATTTTGAATTATTACAGGAGTTTATCCGCTTTTATATTATTAGGTCCATTATGCTTTGGACAATATCAGTTTGGGGTTAAAGATGCCTCTAAAAACTATGATGCCATCATTCATATAGACAATTGTTTCACTGACCAGTGTATGGATAAAGGTACTGTTGAATTATTTAATAACAATAACACCAAAGTACAGACTTTTACGTCTGATAATTTGGTACTGCATCTTGGAGAAGGACAGAGACTGGAACGAGGAAAAGTGATCCCATTAGCCAAGGATCAAAGTCCCCTTATTTTTGGTGACTTTAATTTTGACGGAACGGAAGACCTTGCTATAAGAAATGGAAATATGGGAAACTACAGTTCGGCATCCTATGACGTTTATGTATTTAATAGTACCAGAATGGCTTTTGTAAAAAGTAAAGAACTTACCGACCTGGGATCAAATTATTTTGATTTTTTTGAAACAGATCCGGTTCGTAAACGCATTATTACTTTTGGAAAGGATGGATGCTGCCGATTTTTCACCACAGAATTTGAAGTAATTCCTCAAAAAGGACTTGATAGAGTGCTTGAAAAAGAAGAAGACAGCAGTGAAGAAGGGTATGTGAAAGTCATTATAAAAGAAAAGAAAAACAATAAATGGACTACCAGAACCAAGGTATATCCATCAGATCAATATAATAGAGAAAAGTAAGATGAAGATTCAAAAAGAGATCGATTTTATCCTGGCAGTAGATGCCCTGAAAAACGTACAGCGAAGAAATTACAATGCAGACGATACCAGAAGAGAAAATACAGCAGAACACTCATGGCAGATCGTTATTTTAGCTCAAATCCTTTATCCTTATGCGAGAAACCGTGAGGATATCAATTTGTTGAGAGTCATTAGAATGCTTTCTATTCATGATCTTGTGGAGATTGAAGCAGGAGATACTTTCCTTTTCGATGAAGCAGCTATGGTAGGAAAGTTTGAAAGAGAAAAGATTTCTGCACAGAAAATCTTTGGAATTCTGGATGAACCTTTACGTTCGGAATTCTTTAATCTATGGCTTGAATTTGAAGAAGAAGCTACTCCGGATGCAATTTTTGCTTGTTCCATCGATAGGATTATGCCTTTCATTCTGAATTCGTATACTTCAGGAAAGAGCTGGACAGAAGCCGGTGTTACTGAAAAGCAAATCAGAAATATGCTTGAAAATGCCATTACCAGAGCATCAGATGAAATGGGAGAGGCTTTTGAAATGTTGTTGAGTAGAAGCCTGGATACGGGAAAAGTTTTAAAGTAAATAAAATAATAGGATATAGAGCTTCGGGCGGCCTTTGAGCGCCCGAAGCTTCTTTATTTATAGTATCTGAATTGGTTTCTTGAATTCATCAATGGCTACAAAAGTAAAGTCACCCACAATTGCTTTTTCTCTTTCGTAAGAGTACATTTGCTCTGTGTAGATCTCAACACTTACTTTCATACTGGTTTTACCAACATATGAAACTTTTCCGATAAGTTCTACGATTGTTCCTGCAGGAATAGGTTTTTTAAAATCGATTTTGTCACTGCTTACTGTTACCACTCTTTTTCTTGCGAAACGGGTCGCAGCAATAAAGGCTACTTCATCCATCAGCTGCATGGCAGTACCTCCGAAAAGGGTGTCGTAATGATTGGTCGTGTTAGGGAAAACCGCTTTAAAGATTCTGGTTTCGGCAGCTTCAATTCTTTCTTCTGTAGTCATATTTCATTATTAATTAAGGCGAAATGAAATAGTATCAAAACAACAGAATAATGACAGGAACTTTAGAAATCCCTGAAACAATCCATCAGATCAATAAAACTTCAAATCGCGAAAGTTTTTTGTTTAAGAAATCGGCAGGTCTCCTGACTTGTAACATCATTTATCTCCTTCCCATGCCTCGCACAGTGGATCTTTTGATAAAGATTTCAGTTACTTACAGTTGCGCGACAGTCCGTGATTTTCACACGGTTCCCTTTTAATCTGCGGTTATGCAGAACCAGTTTCTGTGATGAATAAGCCTAAACTTTTTCTGTGCAAAAATAATGAATTTATTCCGGATTATGATAAATAATCTGGCTGATCACTCTTCCTTTCTTGATGGTCCAAAGAGTAGTATATCTGTATTCCCCTGTACCATTGGTCATATAAAGGAAAATATTGTCATTGTCCAGAGAGGTTACTCCTATATTGTTAAAGTCCATTGTGGGCTGGAACATATTTTTAATAGCTTCTCTTACAAAAACAGATCCTCTTCCGGGTTGTTGAAGTCGGATCGATTTGATTTCGGTCATCCCTTCAGGAAGATCATTTCCAATTCCCCATGGTTTTACTTTATCAATGGTAAGAAGTTTTCCTTCAGCATCTTTTTCCTTCTTGCGGTAACCGGCATTGGATGGATACACATCAATAACAACCTTGCTTCTTTGAGCGGTAGGGATTTTAGGGTCAGAATTATCTGTGAAGATGAGTGATCTTCCGTTTTTAGATTTAGATGGAGTATAGGCTGGAAGCTGATCCACAAAGGCAATACGTTCTTTATTCACCATTCCCTCCTTGTCAAGGGTTTCGTAGCGAACAAATGGTTTTTCTTCATCCTGCTTTTCAGGATATTTAATCCATATCCATTCTGTTTCTCCCGGAGCAGGTTTTACATAAACAAAAACATCCCCTTTACGCATACGGATTTTATCTACAATTTTTCTATAGTTATCTTTATGTACACGTACATTGGCATATCCTTCTTCAGCTTTTACAACACCAAAAGGAACTTTATTCTGACCTTTAACGAAGGCTAAAGAAAAAATACTGAAAGCAGACAGGTACAATGCTTTGTTTACTGAAATCATCTTAACAAATTTTAGATTCCCAAATATATAAATTAAATGCTTTGCGGAAGATAACTATATTGTTGCAATTCTTTTAAATCCTGTATCGGTTTCAAATGACCATTGGAAAGTAGATAAATGAAAGTTGAAATAGCCAGTACATCTTGGTAGTAATGATCGGAGATAATAAAACCCTTGTTTTTGCTTTGCAAACTGATGATTTTCCTGAGCTCGCCAACCATTTTCGGTGAAAGACTTTGGAATGGTTCATCCAAGAGGATGAAATCGGCCTCAGAATAGATAATCAATAGAGCTTCAATCAATCTTTGTTCTCCAACGGAAAGGGTTTCAGGCTTTTCATTAAGAAAAGGACTGATCAGATCCAAGGTAAGAAGAACTCCAGCATTTTCTTTATTGCAAAACAGTAAAATTAGATCTTTTACCTTCTTTTTTCTAGGTAAAAAAGGTTCCTGTGGCAAATAAGAAATTAATTTTTTTCTGTTTGCTAAGCTTTTTAAAATTTTACCATTATCCCTTATAAATTGGGTTTCACTGTCCAGAACTCCAAAAATAATTTTTAATAAAGTTGATTTTCCAGAACCGTTTCTGCCTAATAATCCTACGATTTGCCCAATATTACATCCAAGATAGATGTCTTGTAGGATTTTTTTCTCACCAAAATATTTGGTAATACTGTCAATATGGAGTCTATTCATAAGAGATAAGTGATGATTTTTACAGTTAATCCCAACGATAGAGTAGAGATCCAGAGGAACAATCTTGAGAATCCGAAATTTGCATAAAAATAATATTCATTTTGTAATCTCAGCTCATAAATGAAATAATGAAGAAGAGGTAAAATGAAAAGAAAGCTCAGTCCAAAAGTCTCAGGATCAGATTGAAATAAAAAATAAAAAAGCAGGGAAAATATTCCAGCAGGAAGAATGAGTTTTTTATAGAAAATCCAAAGGATAAGAAGGTTTTTATTCATGATTTTGCTTCTGCTGGTACTTTTATAATGCCCCTTAATTAAAACATCATTATGTTTGTAAATGTAATACTAAAAGAATTTTAAAAGCAGTAACTGTAATTAAAACTGGCTTTTTTAAAATGAATATTAAAAGGTAAAAATAAAACCAACATGGAAATAAATAAAAAGAGTGCTTGATACGGGCTCAAACAATCTTTTTATCTTGAGTTAAATCTATTTTTTAAGCCTCTGGGTTTTGATCTGTTGAGTCATAAATTGCCCTCGGATCATTTTTAAGGTAATAAGAAAACACTCCAAAGAATAGCAGTACAAGCAGAAATAATGCTTCACATACATAAAAAGCAGTTCCAAAACCATAGCTGATGGTTACTCCGTTTCCTAATCCCATTCCGACTTGATTATTACCTAATCCTTCCATTTTTGACTGGAAAGTTAAATAGAAAGCGAGTAAAGAGATAAAACCAACTAAGGAAAGCACAATATGATAAATGTATTTCTTTTTTATACTTTTTACCAGCTGAATAATAATCCCGGCAATAGCCGCCAGAAAAGCGATGATAACAATCGGACTTGGTGGAATATTTTCCTTGTCTTTTTTATTGTTGGATTCGTTCAGTGGTGAGTATTCAGAATCGGTATTTGAAGATTTATCACCTGAATCATTTCCGAAAGCAGAACCAAACGGAGAAGTTTTTTTCAGATTTTCTTTCATCCGTTCATTCATTGTTTGCTGGGAAATTCCAGTTACCAGATCTGTTCCTTTGATAGACATTAAGGTGGTATCACCACATTTTATCAGGAAAAAAGGAAAGAAAAAACAGAGAATGATAACAGTATAACTTGGTATTGGAATAAGGTCTGAAAGTGCTTTTAATGGTTTCATAAATTATTGTTTTTGTTAAAAGTAGGGAAATTTTACGATAATGTATAAAAGAAAAGAGAGCATCCTAAGACACTCTCTTCCATTATTGTATTCGGTTAATTTTCAAACTCTCAGATTAATCCATTTTCAAATGGATTAGATTCTTTCTAATTCATCTGCATCAATCGTCGTTTTGAAAGTTCCGTAATTCACAATCACCTTGTTTCTGGAAATTTTCTCAATTGTTCCTACGCTTGTGCTTCCGGTAATTCGGACACGCTGGCCTTCCTTCATCCAGACTGCGCGATCACTTTTACGTTTTTCTTCCAGTTTTTCATTGGTTTCAGCAATTTTCTCAATCACATCTTCCTTTTTAAGCTGTTGCGTAATCTTTCTCTTCACCACCTGCAGACGCTTGGATTCATCCTTGTCAGCACCTATCTTTCTGAACTTTTCCTGTTCAAGAAGTTTCACAAAATCCTTTACAACATCTTTTCTGGACTTTCCTTTCGTATAGCTGTCGATGAAAGTTTCAATCTTATTTCCAAATTGAAGTTTACGATGTTCCTCTTCATACAGTTTCTGAAAATTGAACAATTTCTGCTGAAGCTGTTCATTCAGTTTCTGAAGATTATCACGTTTGTCCTCTACAGATTCTTTTCTTTCTGCAAGATCAGTTTTCAGTTTTTCAACCTCAAATTTTTCCTGTTGCAGCTTTACAATCGTTTTATCAAGATTCACAATATCATGTTCTACCTTTTTCTTAGCAGAATGAATGATGAACCTTGGGATTTTATTCTTTTCAGCAACTTCAAAAGTAAATGAACTTCCTGCCTGCCCAACTTCCAGTTTGTACATTGGTTCCAGCGTTTCTTCGTTGAAAAGCATGGCTGCATTCTGAGCATTCGGAAGCTGTTCTATAACCAGTTTGATATTGGTATAGTGCGTTGTAATGATCGCAAAACTCTTCTTATCATAGAAAAACTCCATGAAACTTTCAGCCAAAGCACCACCTAATTCAGGATCAGAACCCGTTCCGAACTCATCAATCAATAAAAGCGTATCCGAATCAGCCTCACGGATGATTCCTGACATTTTCTTTAACCTTGATGAATACGTGGATAGATGATTTTCAATGGATTGATTGTCACCAATGTCAGTCATGATCTTCTCAAAGAAAAACATTTCAGACTTTGGATGAACAGGAACCAGAATACCACTCTGAATCATCAGTTGCAGCAACCCGACAGTTTTCAGGGTAATGGATTTTCCACCGGCATTAGGCCCGGAAATACAGATAATTCTGTTATGTTCCGTTAAAGCCAGAGTTTGTGGGTGAATGATTTTGTTCTCTACCTTATTTCTTAACCATAATAAAGGATGAAAGGCATCTTTTAACCTCAATGTCTTATGGCGGTTGATTTTAGGAAGAATACCATTGATAAGTTCTGCAAACTTAGCTTTAGCCCTTACCAGATCAAGATCAAAAATATACATTTGATACCTCCAAAGCTGAGGCTGGAATTCTGCAAGCTCTGTGGTAAGCTGTCTTAAGACTTTATCAATCTCTTTTTTCTCTTCCTCTTCACTTTCACGAAGTTTGAAATAATGTTTTACAACACTGTCCGGCTGGATATAGGTGATGGAACCGGTTTTTGAAATTCCCAGGGTTCTTCCCGGAACTCTTTTCTTAAAACCTGATTTTACCGCTAAAACCCTTTGGTCATCAATAATTGTTTCCCGTATATCATCCAAAAAATCACTCTGTCCATAGGTAGTCAGAGCACGGTTGAAGTTTTCCTGAATAGCTTTTTTAGCAAGCTGTATTTCAGTTCTTATCCCTTTCAATCCTGGAGAAGCCTCATTTTTCACTTCACCAAATCGGTTGAATACCTTATCCACCTTATCGATGATCTCTTTTCTGAATTCCAGTACAGAAACCTCTTCCAGTAAAGTAGGAAACGTTTCCGGCATGGTAGGGAAGAACTTCTGCAGTTTTCCGATCTGTTCCGTGATGGTTTTTATTTTGATGAAAGCACTGTTTTCCAGACGGTAATTCTCAATCAGCATCAATTTCAGCTCACTTTCAATATCTTCATATTCATCAAACGGAATCGCATTTGAACTTTCAAAACTAGACAGATATTCTGATGTTTTTTTTAGTGAAAGTTCCGCCTCGTCAATTTCCATCGGACGAAGTTGAAGAATTTTTTCTCTTGTTTTCGGAGAATACGCAAATGGGGAGATTTCCGCGAGCAATTGCGGAAACTCTAATTCGTCTAAATCTTCTTTATCTATATACACAATGCAAATTTAGTGAGAATTTTGATTATTACGTATATTTGAGTGATTTACAAAATAGATTAATGAAAGAATTATTCCCTATTCAATATTTCTTTTCAAAGATTTGATGATAATTTTTAATGAAAATATGAAACTGGAAACTGAAAGATTGGCCTTAAAAGAAATCAATGAAGCTCATATAGAGGATATTCTTCGAATCAGAAGTAATGAGGTTATCAATCAATATGTGAAAAGAAATTCTCCCAAAACCAATTATGATGCGTTGGAATTTATTCTGCATATTAAAAGAAAAACGCAGCATAAAGAAATTGTTTTCTGGGGAATTTCATATAAAGACCGTTCAAATCTTATCGGAACAATATGTCTCTGGAATTTTTCAGAAGATAGAAAGACCGCAGAAGTCGGGTATGAGCTGTTACCGGATTATCATCGAAAAGGGCTCATGTCCGAAGCTCTCCATAGCGTTTTAGAGCATGGGTTTAATCAATTGCAATTACAGAAGATTATTGCTGTTACAAATAAGTTCAACGAAAACTCTAAAATGCTCCTTTTAAAGCAAAATTTTGTTCTTGAAGAAGGTGAAAAAGATGAACATAATCCAGACAATACTATTTTTAGTTTAAATAGAGATTGAGTGGTATCTATTATCTTGTCCCATATCTAACAGAAAGAAAAGTGAAGATATTTAATGGGTAGATTATGCTTTTATTTTAATATTAAGTACTTTTGCAGCATGACCTGGACAGAAATTTTAGCCCCGATAAAAAGTACAGAATATTTTACAACCCTTTGGGAAAAAGTAAAAAATGAATATGCAACCACCAAGGTTTTTCCTCCGAAAAATCAAATTTTCAGAGCGTTGGAAATTACAGCATTTGAAGATGTTGAGGTAGTGATTATTGGTCAGGACCCTTATCATAACGATTATCAGGCTAATGGTTTATGTTTTTCCGTGTCTGAGCAAGTTACAGCACCACCATCCCTTAAGAATATTTTTATCGAGTTAAAAGATGATCTGGGAGTGGTAAGAACCTCTAAAGAATTGGATGATTGGGGAAAGCAAGGTGTTCTTTTATTAAATGCAACCCTTACCGTACGTGCCCATTCACCGAATTCTCACAAAGATCTTGGCTGGGAAACATTCACCAACTACATCATTAAAGAGATCTCAGATAAAAAAGAGAACGTAGTTTTCGTGTTATGGGGAGCTTTTGCACAGAAAAAAGCCGAACTTATTGATCCGGCTAAGCATTTTATATTGAAATCGGCACACCCATCACCATTTTCTGTTTATAGAGGATTTTTCGGAAGTAAGCCCTTCTCAAAAATTAATGAATATCTTATTTCCAAAGGGAAGGAGGCGATTTCTTGGTAGTGTCTGATGAAGGTCTGTTGTTTTTAATACTTACCCCAATTTTATATTTTCCATTTAACTCTTCAGCTCCTCCTGCTTTAGGATATGGAGTGACTTCCTGCAGGGTGATGGTATAGCCGTTGAACTCTGCAGATTGGTGATAGTTTCGATTGGGAAAATCCATACTGGCAAGATTCAAAAGGACAGGGCGGGTAGAAGTCCCCATAACTTCAATTTGAGCAAGAGCAACTCCGGCCCAGATGCAATTTACCCCTTCAGGACATCGGCTGTCTTCAGAAATTCCCTTGAAAGTGATGTTCATTTTATAATCCAGAAGAAACTTATTTTCTCCTTCATTCAGGTAGATGAGATCATTCTTTTGCTCATCAGACTTTGTATTGGTCGTCATTTCAGGAGCTTTTGAATTTGCTTTAACTTTCTTTTGGGCATCACATCCTGTTAATGCGAAAACTCCCAGGCTGAATAAGATGGCTTTATGAAGCATGATTTTTCTTTTTTTTGAGTTAAATAATATCAAACATATTAAGGAATACTACCAAAAACATTGCCACACCCACAACGAAACTGAAGCCGGTACCATAAATAAATCCAATGAGAGCACCTTTAGTGGACTGCAACGCTTTGTTCATGTCTTTGCTGTCGTGAAGCATTTCACCAATAAAAACCCCTGCAAACATTCCGATAAGGAAGCCTAACGGGATTGGAATGAAAATCCCGACAATAGTTCCTACTACAGAACCAATACTTCCCCAGCGGGTTCCGCCGTATTTCCTGTTGGTTCGTGCAGGAATTACATAACTTAAAATAACAGAAGCTGCCGTGAGAATTCCAAAAGCCCAGATATAAATCATCGGAAGATCAGCATCGGTCCCGAATTTATAGATCAGCAATCCGCAGATGCTTAACAAAAGTCCGGGTAATACAGGAAGGAAGGTGCCTAGTATCCCTACAAACAATAAAATAAGACAGAGAATATTAATAACAGTTGTGTCCATTCTTTAAAATATAAACGAATATATGAAACCTTAGTGATTCAACAAATAGGGCGGATTATGAAAATACAGGAGATTTTTAAATGATTTAATGCAAATTTATAACGCGCTTTAAATTTTGGGATGAAAATTGATTGTGAATAGTAACATCATCATCCTTAATTTTATAAATTTGCTGTAATGAAAGACGAAATACAAGATACTAGAGATTTTTTACAGAATATCAGCGATCAGATTCATTATTTTGTGAGGGATCATGTGTATTCTGAGCTGGCACTTCCCATTCAGATTATGCTGAAATTTATATTTCTGGCAGGGATGATTTATATTTTGGATTTTGTTTTTAAATTTATTGTCAATACTATTTTCAAATTCTTTTTTGATAAAGAAAAATTTCCTGTTTTAAAGTCAATCTATGATTCAAGAATTACTAATTCTGTGGTTCATTTAGGAGCATTGAATTTTGCCGGATATGCATTGTTTTCTGTTTTCTACAGACATCCGAAAAGCTTTGCATTGCTGGAAATAATTGTGGGAGTAGCAACTATTTTTGTTATAGCAGGGTTATTATTTAGAGCATTAACAGCTTTTAGAAATTATTTTGTGATTAAGCAGGATTACTACAAAATTATGACGCTTAATGCTATTTCAGAAAGTGTAAAAATATTTGGAATCTTTGTACTTTCTGTAATAGGTATCTGCTTGATTTTTGGAATTAAAGGAGGAACAATTTTAGGAAGTCTTGGGGCAATAACGGCAGTTTTAGTACTTGTTTTCAGAGACACTATTCTGGGATTTGTTACCGGGATTCACGTAGCTACTTCCAAGAATTTAAAAGTAGGCGATTGGATCAGTATTCCCAAATACAGTATAGAAGGAAATATTACAGAAATAAGCCTTCTGACTACAAAAATCACCAATTTTGATAAAACTATTTCTACTATTCCTACCTATGATTTTCTGACTACGGAGATCAAAAACATGCAGGTAATGTCCGAGTCCAATAATAGAAGAATTAAGAAATCTATTTATTTTAATATCAATTCTTTTAAGTTTCTTACGGATGAAGATATTGAGCGTTTAAAAGAAATTAACCTTATTGCAGATTATCTCGAACAGAAAAGAGTGGAAATCAGAAATGAAAAAGAGAGCCTGAGCAATAATGATAAGACGATTAACGGAAGGCAGTTAACCAATATTGGGGTCTTCAGATATTATGCACAGAGATATATAGAAAATGATCCTGATGTGGAGAAAAATGCAACAAGAATGGTTCGGCAGCTGGAAATTACCCCACAAGGACTTCCGCTTGAGGTCTATTGTTTCGCAAATGATTCCAAATGGGAACATTTTGAGCAGATTCAGGCTGATATTTTCGATCATTTACTGGTAGCATCCAAAGAGTTTGAGCTTCAGGTGATGCAGGTAAGTGTTAAAGTATAAAAAGAGGTTAGGTCTCTAAAAAATAAATTCAACTTAAGTGATAATGGAGTTAGAACGTCAAAAAGAAGTAGTAGTCTGGATAAACTTCCAGCTTCTGCCTTCCATCTTCTAGCTTCTGTTATCTAACATCTAAATAAAAAAATGACAAAACTAAGCGTAAACATCAATAAGATTGCGACATTAAGAAATGCAAGAGGAGGTGAAACACCAAGTGTGACAGAGGCTGCTATAAAAATTCAGGAATTCGGAGGTCAGGGAATTACAATTCACCCAAGACCGGATGAGAGACATATTACAAGAAAAGATGTCTATGATCTGAAGCCATTGGTGACGACTGAGTTTAATATTGAAGGAAATCCACATCAGTCTTTTATTGATATGGTATTGGATGTGAAACCTGAACAGGTAACTCTGGTTCCGGATGCAGATGATGCTATTACTTCCAATGCAGGTTGGGATACTAAAAAACACCTGGATTATCTTACAGAAATTATTGCAGAATTTAAAAATGCAGGTATCCGTACCTCTATTTTTCTTGATCCTTTACCTGAGTTGGTAGAATATGCGGCAAAGACAGGTGCAGACAGAATTGAACTGTATACGGAAGCTTATGCAAAAAACTATCTGTCTAATAAAGAACAGGCGATCAAGCCTTATTATGATACTGCTGTAGTGGCCAATGAATTCGGATTGGGAATTAATGCAGGACATGATTTGAGCCTTGAAAATCTGAAATATTTCGCTGATACTATTCCTAATCTTTTAGAAGTGTCCATCGGACATGCTTTGGTTTCTGAAGCGTTATATATGGGCTTGGAAAATACAGTTCAATCTTATTTGAAGAGATTAGCAAAATGGTAAAATAGAGGTCAGATGTGTGACTCAGACCTTGTTGTAAAAGTCTTGTCAATATCTTCTGAAATCTGTGTTTCAAATCTGTTATTTAAAAAAATATGGAAATCTTAAACTCAAAAATATTTGGCGAAGGTTCAACCGCTACGCCGCTTTTAGTATTCCACGGATTGTTTGGAATGCTTGATAACTGGGGAAGCTTCGGGAAAGATCTTGGAGAATATCTTCCGGTGCATCTTATTGACCTTAGAAATCACGGAAGAAGTTTTCATTCCGATGATATGTCTCACGATGATCTTGCTGATGACATTGCTCATTATATGGAGTATTATGGCATTCAGAAAGCTCATGTTTTAGGACATTCTTTAGGTGGAAAAGCTGTGATGCAGTTTGCTTTAAAATATCCTGAAAGGGTAGAGAAACTGATCGTGGTAGATATTTCACCAAAAGCCTATCCGCCACACCATCAGGGAATCATCAAGGCCCTTGAAACGGTAGATTTTAATACAGTAGGTTCAAGAAATGATGTGGAAGCTGTTTTGAGTCAGTATATTCCGGAAAAATCAACGATACAGTTTTTAACAAAGAATCTATATTGGGACGATAATAAAAAACTGAATTGGAGATTTAACCTGAAAACACTCTCTGAAAAGTATAATGAATTTGTATCCAATGCTGTGAAATTTGGTGTTTTTGAAGGAGAAACCTTGTTCATCGCTGGAGAAAAGTCCAATTATATTTTGCCACAGGATGAATACGGAATCAAACAGCAATTTCCAAAAGCGAAGATTGTAACCGTTAGAAATGCAGGACACTGGGTTCAGGCTGAAAATCCTGTTGATTTTGCTGTTGTTGTTAAACAATTTCTTGGTTTAAATTAATAATATACTTTATATTTCGATAATATGTTAAAATTATCTTAAAGTATTAATTTATTTCTCCATAAGTTGAAAATTATGTATATTCGATTATCAAATAAACAAACATATTAACTTATGGAAAACAAAAATTCAAAAAAGAAACCGTTTTTCGCAACATTTCTTGAGAAACAACTTAAAGATCCGGAAACAGTAAAAGGAGGTGCAGATATTACAATTCCTGAGAGGGATACGATTACAAAACCTACTTTAGATGGCGTAACATCTAAGTTAACGGATATGGATCATACTATGAAATATCCTTCTGACGGGGATGATGATACTGCTGAACTATAAAATGATTATTTTACAGTAACATATTAACAAAATTGTAACAAAGGGGGAAACTTAACATGTTAAGTTTCCCTTTTTAATAAAGTCGGCAAATGATTCTCTGTATTACCCACTCACAGGATTTTTATACTATTGATCGTTTCTTTCAACACCTTTCTTCTAAAAATATTCCCTACTTCAGACTGAATTCTGACAAGTTAAATCATCTTCAGAAAATCAGCATCAGCGAGGACTCATTTGAGATTACTGATGGAGATGGAAATTCCATCCATTCCAATAATATTACAGGAGTCTGGCATAGAAAAGCATGGCGGATGAGTGTTCCCGAAGAGCTGGATCAGGAATATGAAAAAATATTTCTGAATGAATATGCTCATCTGCGCTACAATCTGTTTACCCAACTACAACACCTCCCATGGATCAATCCTTATGAGACAGAAAAGAAAATGGATGGGAATAAAATGCTTCAGCTAAAAATAGCCCAACAAAATCATCTGATAGTTCCTCCAACGGTTTTTACCAATGATGAAGAGAAAGTAAAAGCTTTTTTTGAACAGCATTGTTCAGGAAAAGCCATTGCAAAACTTCACGGCGTAACCCGGAAAACAATGAGTGGTGAGAATCTGATTTCCACGATGGTGATTGAACAGGAAACATTGGAAAACCTTTCGGATATTATTTATTGTCCTATGATTTTTCAGCCTTATATCGATAAAGAATATGAACTGAGGATTATGTATATAGATGGAGAATTTTATACAGGAAAAATCAATAACAGTGAAAATGCAGATTGGAGGGTAAGTCATCAAGACTATTCCTGGATACCTTATGAATTGCCTGCGGATATCAAAATCAATCTGACTTCAATGATGAAGGAAATGGGGTTGTATACCGGAGCTATTGATATGATTCGGGGAAAAGATGGAAAATATTATTTTCTGGAAGTCAATCCACAAGGAGAATGGGGAATGCTTCAAAAAGAACTGGGATTTCCTATTGCAGAAAGAATTGCCGATAATCTTATTAAAAGAATCAATATTCATGAATAAAATTTTAATTATAACACATACTGCAGATAATTTTTCCATTGAAAAAGTAACGGAATATATTCAGGATAACCATTGTGAGGTTATTCGCTTTGATGTTGATTTATATCCTTTACAGAATAAATTATCAACCGTTTTTCAGGATGGAGAATGGGTTACAATGCTTGAAACACCGGAAAAAAAATACCGATTGGATGATATTTCAGCAGTCTGGTATCGCCGGGCTTACAATATCGGAAAAGGACTGAAGGAGGAAATGGATGCTAAGTTTCTTAGTGCAGCGATGGGAGAGATTCGTAATACATTATTCGGTTTTTTTGAATCTATTGATGCCTACTCATTAGGAAAACCAAGTGTTTACAGAAGGCTCGACAGTAAAGAGGAGCAGCTGAAAATTGCTCAAAAAATTGGACTTTCTATACCAGAAACCTGTCTGACCAATAATCCTGAGGAGGCGAGACAATTCATTTTAAAACATCAAAATGTTGTGGCCAAGATGCAAACCGGATTTGCTATCTACGAAGATGGTGTGGAAAGTGTGGTATTTACCAATGTGGTGAGTGAAGATAAATTGGAAGAGCTGGATTCATTGCTGTATTGCCCGATGCAGTTTCAGAAAATGATTCAAAAGAAAAAAGAACTGCGGGTGACTATCGTGGGGAGAGATATTTATGCCTTTGAGGTAGATTCTCAACAGTTTGAAGATGCTAAAGTAGACTGGAGAAAAGATGGGGTTAATCTGCTTGATAAATGGGTACAGACCGAATTACCGGCAGATGTTGAAGAAAAGCTTTTGGAACTTTTGGATATTTATAACGTAGACTATGGAGCAATAGATATTATTGTTTCTCCTGAGGATGAATATTACTTCATCGAAATTAATGCCGCCGGAGAATTCTTCTGGCTGGATAAGCTAACGGAAGGAAACCTTATCTCTAAGAGTATTGCAGATGTTCTCTGTGATAAAGCTCCGAGAAGAGATAATGTTGTGATGGTATAAATGATTAACTTTTTATATAGTAGCCTTGGAAGTTTTAATACTTTCAGGGCTTTTGTATGTAATGGATAATTGTTTAAACCACCCTGGCAAAAATTCTTTGAATTGTTTTCACACTTTCAACAGAATATTTGTTTGTAGGTATCATATTAATGAAAATCGGAGGTTTTCATAAGCTTAAGTATTCTTATTATTCACAAAGCAGATAACTTAAAAAACTTTTATGTTCAAGAAACTTTTGTGTCTTTGTGGTTAAAATAAAAGTATTCTGTATTTAAATTTCATATTTTCTGATTTCCAGAATGATAATATTGGTTAAATAAAGTTGAATTTTGCTTTAAAAATCGCAAATTTGCAAAAGCAGTTTTTTAGGTAACTTTTGCAGGAACCTGAAGAATTGCCGGATAGAAAATATTGTCATATTTTAGTCAGCAATCAAGCAACATAATTAATGGTTTTTGTAACGGGTGCAACCGGAATTCTGGGAAGAATAATCGTGCTGGAACTTCTTAAAAGAGGTAAAAATGTACGTGCTTCCAAAAGATCAGGCAGCAATTTAAACGAAGTAAGGCATTCATACAGCTTTTATACGGAGAATCCTGATGATTTTTTTAATAAGATCGAATGGGTTAATGTAGATTTTGATGATATTGATTCCTTAAAAGATGCATTGAAAGGGGTAGATGAGGTCTACCACTGTGCCGCAAAAGTAAGTTTTCATTCCAAAGATGAAAAAGAAATGTACCGTACCAATATTAAAGGTACAGAAAACCTATTGTATGCCTGCGAAGGATCCGATGTTAAAAAATTTCTGCATGTAAGCTCTGTAGCCGTTTTAGATAATTACAATGAAAAAGGAGAGCTGGATGAAGATTCAGATTTTAATCCGAAATTGGAGCATTCTGCGTATGCTATATCCAAACATTTATCTGAAATGGAAGCCTGGAGAGCTTCTGCTGAAGGAATGAATGTAGTAATCATCAATCCCGGAATGATTGTAGGCAGCGGAAACTGGACGCAAAGCAGCGGTGAGCTTTTTTCAACCTTTGAAGACAACAGCTTTACTTTTGCAGGCGGGTCTGCTTATGTGGATGTGAGAGATGTTGCTAAAACGGCCATTGAACTGATGGACAATAATATTTTTGGAGAACGTTTTATCATCGTTTCCGAAAATAACAGATATGCCGATCTGGCCAAACAGATCAGAACCCGATTAGGGCTTAAAGAGGCAAGAATACTTTCAAGATCTGTATTAAATATAGGAAAATTAGCCAATACCCTTTTCGGATGGCTAATTCCCAAACTGAAAATGGCTACAGAATCCAATATTGAAGCAATCACTTCATTCAACACCATTTCCAATCACAAAGTCACGGAAAAATTGAATTATCAGTTTATTCCTATTCAAGAAAGCATAGACTTTCACCTGAACAATTATATTAACGACAAAAAGCTGAAGAAATGAATCTTGCAGAGGCAATAATCCTTAAAAATGTAGAAAAACATCCTTTAAAAGCGGCCATCGGTTTTAAAAAGAAAGAAGAAGCCTGGAAAGAGCTGAGCTGGAAGAAATTCAGTGAAATTATTTTTAAAACAGCCAATGCGTTAAAAGAATCAGGAGTTCAGGAAAATGATAAAGTGGCTATTTACTCAGACAATTCATCTGAGTGGATGATTGTAGATTTAGCTGCAATGGCCATGGGGGCAGTTACCGTTCCTATTTATTCTACCAATAATGCTGAGCAGGCAGAATATATCATTAAAGATTCCGGAGCTAAAGTAATTTTGGTAGGTAACCAAATGCAGTATGACGCTTGTCTGGAGCTTTTACATAAAGAAGATAACCTTCTTGAAACCATTATTGTTTCTAAAAAAGCAGTGTGGATTAAGAAAGAATTCAACAGCTTTTATCTTGAAGACTTTATTTCAAAAGCTTCCTCAGAGCTGGAGATCTGCAAAAAAGAAAATGACGATACAGCTACGCTGATCTATACTTCCGGAACTACAGGAACACCGAAAGGAGTTATGTTAACTCACGGGAATTTCATCAAAGCATTCGACTCCCATTTTGAATTTTTTAAATTTAAAAATTTTGAAGAAGAGCTTTCTCTCGCATTTCTACCCTTAAGCCACGTTTTTGAAAGAAGCTGGAGCTTATTATGCCTGTACGGTGGAGCAAGAGTCTATTTCCTTGAAGATCCGAAAAACGTAGCCAAAGCATTGGAAGAAGTAAAGCCTACTGCCATGTGTGCAGTGCCGAGATTCTTCCAAAAAGTATATGCAGGAGTTCTTGAAAAGGCTGAAGAAGGTTCACCATTGAAGAAAAAGATCTTTAACTGGGCTTTGAAAACAGGATGGGAAACCGCCGAATTAAGAAGAAATGAAAGATCTGTTCCTTTTGGCTTAAAATTAAAAGAATCCGTTGCAGATATGTTGGTCTTCAGTAAGATCAAGAATAAAATGGGTGGAAGATTATGGTTTTTACCTTGTGGTGGGGCTTCATTATCACCTGAAGTAACCAGATTCTTTGAATCCGTTGGTATTCATGTTACGGTTGGATATGGCTTAACCGAAACAACCGCTACTTTAACGCTTTTCCCTTTAACTCATTTTGAACATGCTACGAGCGGAAAACCGTTACCTGGAGTAGAAATCCGTATCGGAGAAAGTGATGAGATCCAAGCCAGAGGAAATGGAATCATGAAAGGGTATTATAACAGACCTGAAGAAACCCAGAAAGTATTTACAGAAGACGGCTGGTTTAAAACCGGTGATGCCGGTAAATTAGATGATAAAGGCAATCTGATTATTACGGACAGGCTTAAGGATCTGATGAAAACTTCCAACGGGAAATATATTGCACCACAACAGATTGAAAATCTTCTGACCAATAATAATTTTATTCAGCAGATTATGCTGGTGGCAGAAGGAAGACAGTTTGTATCTGCTTTAATCGTTCCGAACTTTGAGTTCTTACAGGACTATATTAAAAAGAATAATATTCCATTCACCAATTGGGAAGAAGTGGTGAAAAATGAAAAGATAATCAACCTTTATAAAGAGAAAATCAAAGAACTGCAAAGTCAGCTTGCTGATTATGAGAAAGTGAAAAAATTCACCTTAATGCCAGCAGAATTTGACATCAATACAGGGGAAATTACTCCAACATTGAAAGTAAAAAGAAATGTGGTTCTTAAAAAATATGCAGATATTATAGAGAAGATGTATTAATCGTCTTGTAAATCACTTAAATAGACTATGACAACACAATTTATAGGAAAAGAAAATTTCACTATTCATACACAAACGGTTTCAGAGAGCTGTCCATCTAATATTGCTTTGATTAAATATTGGGGGAAATATGACCATCAGATTCCTGCCAATCCAAGTATCAGTTATACCTTAAATCATTGTAAAACCAATACTACCATGGAATTTTTGGCTGATGAGCTTTTTTCTGTACAAACCTTTTTGTCAGGAAATGAAGAGGTGAAGTTTGCTGAAAAGATTGAAAAATACTTCAAAAATATTGAACAATATCTTCCATGGATCTTAAAAGGGAAATATATCATCAGAACAGAAAATACATTCCCTCACAGTTCAGGAATTGCGAGTTCTGCATCAGGATTCGGAGCTATTGCTAAATGCCTGATGGCGTTGGATGAAACATTTACAGGAAAAACTTCAGAAGAAGAATCCCTAAGAAAAGCTTCGTTTTTAGCCAGATTAGGAAGCGGAAGTGCATGCAGAAGCTTGTACAACGGATTGATCGTATGGGGAGAAACACAAGAAGTTGAGGGAAGTTCAGATCTATTTGCTGTAGCATATCCAGAGACTGAAATTCATGAAGTATTCAAAAACTTCAATGATTGGGTTTTATTGATCCATGAAGGACAGAAAAGCGTTTCTTCAACAGTAGGGCACGGTTTAATGAATACCAACCCATATGCAGAAAGAAGATTTCAGGAAGCAAGGGAAAACTTTGTTCCAATGAAGGAAATTCTGAAAAGCGGGGATATGGAAAGTTTCATCAAGTTGGTAGAGCACGAAGCGCTTACCCTTCACGCAATGATGATGATGAGTGATCCGGCTTTTATCCTGATGAAGACAGGAACTTTAGAAGTTATCAATAAAATTTGGGATTTCAGAAGAGAAACAGGGCTTCCGTTATTCTTCACTCTGGATGCAGGTGCCAATGTACACCTTTTATTCCCAAGTGATGCTTCAGAAGGGCAAATCAAAACATTTATCGAAGCAGAATTGCTACAACATACGCAGAAGAATGGAGTAGTGAAGGATGTGATGAGGTTTTAAAAGATAATAAAAAAGTGGGTTTTTAACCCACTTTTTTATGTTTAATCTTCAGTAACTACTGCTTCCCGGTTGCCGTCTTCCTGTTTTCCTTCTTCTATCATAATTTCTGCTTCAGCTTTTTCTTCTGAAGTTGCCGTTTCTATGAGTTCTTCCTGCTGATTATTATGATGGTCTATGAAAAACTCACAATATACAGGAAGGTGATCTGAACCAAAATTTTCCAGTGTCTTCAGTTGTTTGATAAAAATATCTTCGCTGTGAAACATCAAATCAATCGGAAACCTTAAAAAGCGATACTTCGCATGAAAAGTAGAAACAAAAGAATGTCCTACTCTAGGATCTATAAGATGACTTGTTTTTCTAAAAAGTACAGATGACCTTGACCAGGCAACGTTATTGAAGTCTCCCACTACAATAACCGGTTTTTTGATATCTTTTACCCGCTTGGCAGTACTTAGAAGATCACCGTCTCTTTCCCTGGAGGTTTCTTCCTCTGTAGGGCTTGGCGGTGGCGGATGAACACCAAAGAAAACAAAGGAAAAACCATCTGTTGTTTCCATGTGTATTTCAATGCTCGGAATATCGTCTGCTACAAAATAATGGGTTCTTGTTTCCTTAATTTCAATCCTGGAATAGAAATGCATTCCATACGTATTTTCAAGGGTTACTTTGTGCTGGTAGGGATATTCCTTTTCCAGGTTTCTCATTGCTTTTTCCCAATCGCTGTTACTCTCCATCGTCATAAAGAAATCAGGCTCATATTTTTCAATAAGCTTATAAAACCTTCCATATTCCTTATTGAACTGGTAAACATTGGCTGATACAAAATGAAGTTTTCCAGAGGATTTGCGGCGGTGTTTATGTTTTTTTACAGGGTAAAGGCGTGTATATCTGATGAGGGTTTGGCTGTGATAAACAAACAAAACAAGTAGCAAACCCTGGGAATACCACAAATAATCTGTAGAATCAATTATAAATCCTAACAGAAAAGTAAAAAAAATAAGATAAGTGATCTGTATTTTAGCAAATTCAGGAACCCGGAATATCCAGTGAGAATGCTGAATTTTAGGCTGTATAGTTAAGACCAGTAAAAGTACGGTCAGAATCATATAAATAATCAACATATGAAAATTCTTTGGCTGAAATAATTTTTGTTACAATTTAAGAAAAATGAAATTTAAAATCTTATAATCAATTTAAAATTTATTTTACCTATTTTTAGTTAAATTTATCCCTTAATGAATACCATAACAGCAATACTTGTCTTATGCAGTAGTTTTTGTTTCGCACAGCAGAATCAGGACATTGAAAAACCTATCCGAAACCTGTTTCTCGGAATGAAAAACGCTGATCCCGAACTTGTAAAAACTGCTTTTGCAGAAAATGCCGTTCTACAGACGATTACAAAAGACGGTACTGTGAAAAGTGATAATATACAGGAGTTTATAGGAACTGTTTCTAAGTTTACAAAAGGTGATCTGGATGAAAGAATTGTAGTTGAAGCTATTCATACAGATGGAAATCTGGCAAGCGTATTTACACCTTATAGTTTTTATCTGAAAGGAAAATTATCCCATTGTGGAGCCAATAGCTTTCAACTGGTGAAACAGAATAACGAATGGAAGATTCAGTATATTATTGATACCCGAAGAAAAGAAAACTGTAAGGAAATAAAATAATAAAAATATTTAAGAAGAAAATGAAAATCCATCATATTGCCATCATTGGCTCAAACTACGAAGTATCAAAGAAATTCTATACAGAAATTTTAGGATTACAGATTGTTCGTGAAGTCTATCGTGAAGAAAGGAAGTCTTATAAACTTGATCTGGCTATAGGAGAACATTATGTAATTGAACTATTCTCTTTTCCGGATCCGCCTGCACGTCCATCCCGTCCTGAAGCTTGTGGATTAAGACATCTTGCTTTTTCAGTAGAAAATGTAACGGAAAAACGAGATGAATTAATAGGGAAGGGGTTGAATTGTGAAGAGATCCGCATCGATGAATTCACCGGGAAAGAATTTTTCTTTACCCAGGATCCGGATCAGTTGCCGTTGGAGTTTTATGAAATGTAATTAGTGCGCGTAACCAGCAAAGAAACTCACGGCCATAATTGCTAAAACCACTGAAGAAATGAATACATATATGTAATCTTTTTCTTTTAAATAGCCTATTAAAGCGAAGACAATTCTCATCAGGGGAGTAACGATCAGTATAAGAATTCCAAGCTGAATAATAGCCATTCCTTCTCCTTTACAAAGAGAATCCCAAAAGTGGCTCCATACCTTCTCAGAAGAGTTTCCTACAACAAGACTCGTGTACTTTTTAGGCATTTCAAAACCTTCGGTAAACAGTTTGATGAAACCGATTAGTGAAGTAGCCACAGACAGAATAACGCCCAGTCTCAGAAGGTTTCCTACGGAGCGGTTCAGATCTACATCTGTAAAATTCTTTTTCATTATCTGAAGCTTTTGTTGATACCGTTATACATCATATATACAGACAGGATTGTAATTACAATGGCAAAAAATACTTTTAGCTTTTTGGTTTTAGATACCATTAAAGTTTTAGAACCAATAAAGCTTCCAATTACCACTCCAATCAGTACAGGAGCTGCAATTACCGGAATGATTTCACCTCTCTGGAAATAAATCAATGCACTGGCAACTGCTGTTACCCCAATCATAAAATTACTGGTGGTTGTAGAAACTTTGAATGGCAGTTTCATCATATTGTCCATAGCCAATACTTTCAACGCTCCGGAACCAATTCCTAAAAGTCCGGACATTGCTCCTGCAAACATCATCATTAAGAACCCAGGAACTGTATTTCTTGCAGAATAGCTTTTTAGAATTCCTTTATCAGGAAAAGTTCCGTAAAGTTTTAGTTTTTCTTCCAGACTGCCATGAATTAAAGGTTCCTGATGATCAGGTTTTCCTTTTAAATTTAAAACAACCGTTAAAAGAAGGATACTTGCGAAAATAATTCCGATGGTATTCGGGTTCAGCATTCCTGAAACTAAAGCTCCCACAATGGCTCCGGCCGTAGTGGCTATTTCAAGGAACATTCCGATTCTCATATTGGTAAATCCTTCTTTTACAAAAGCTACCGCAGCACCGGAAGAAGTTCCGATGACCGAAATAAGAGAAGCACCGATAGCATAATGCATTGGAACGCCGAACCCCAGCGTTAATAAAGGAATGATGATAACTCCTCCTCCAAGCCCTGTCAATGAGCCTAAAAGGCCCGCGGAAATAGCGCCAAAGAAGAGTATGATGATTTCTGACATACTACAATTAATATTACAAATATAAAATTATTGTAGTAGTCTGCCAAACATTTGAAAAAGATAAATTTAACGTATTTTTGCATGCATGAAAAATCAAATGAAATTATTTTATGTGATTCTAGGGGCAACTCCCAAAGGACGAAACATTGAGCAACATGATGTTTTTTTTGGGATTGCTGAGAGTTTGAAGGACCTTGTTCCTGATATGAAAGCCTTTTGGAAAGAAGCGGAAGGAAAGATTCACCTTGATTGCTATCAGGAAGTAAGATTTGCTGATGGTTATGAAGTGAAGATCGTTGAAAAGGGTGAAAATACATCCGAAAACCAATTGTTCTTCCTTAATTTGGGAGGCTATAAGCCAGGTTTTTTCGAAGAATTCCATGAGCAGCATTTGATGGTAGGACAATCTATGGGTGAGATTGTAAAAAGAGCAAAAGCCACAGAGTTCTATAAAACAATGGGGTTTGAGGGAGCTGTAAGCCATATTGATGACAAGCATGGAGTAGATATTGATGATATTTTCAATGTGAGCGATATTCTGCCAGTAGAGATGAAAGAAAAATATTCTATTGTTCTTACAAAATCTGATGCTGAAAATCAGGAGAACCCAATGGGACTGGGATATTTAAAAATTGATAAAGTTCAATAAGCGTAAATCTAATAAAAATAAAAAATGAAAATAGGAATTCTGGGAGGCGGACAGCTGGGAAGAATGTTGATACAAAGTGCTTTGAAGTATGATGACGAGTTTTATACTCTGGATCCGGCTTCTGATGCACCATGCCACAATATCTCGTATTTTACGGAAGGAAATTTCAATGATTATGAAACCGTTCTGAATTTCGGTAAAGATAAAGATGTGGTAACTATTGAAATAGAGCACGTAAATGCTGATGCATTGGCTGAGCTTGAAAAACAGGGAATCAGAGTGGTTCCTAATGCCAGTATTATCAAAACTATCCAGCAAAAGATCCTTCAGAAAGAATTTTATAAAACGCATGATATTCCAAGCCCTGAATTTCAGGTAGTGTGGAACAGTGATGAAAAAATCATGATGCCATTGCCATTTGTTCAGAAAATGAATACTGGCGGCTATGATGGGAAAGGCGTACAGGTTATTAAAACAGAAGAGGATTACCAACATGTATGGAAAGAAGCTTCAGTAATTGAAAGCCTTGTTGATATTGATAAAGAACTTTCCGTTATTGTGGCCAGAAATGAAAAAGGAGAAACCAATATTTTTCCTGTAACGGAGATGGTGGCGGATCCTAAACTTAATCTTTTAGACTTCAATGTTTGTCCGGTTTTGTTGACTGAAGATGTTCAGCAGCAGATTGATTCCATTACAGAAAAATTTCTGAATGCAGTAAATTCACCCGGGCTTTTTGCTATCGAATTATTCCTGGATAAAGAAGGAAAAGTATGGGTAAATGAAACGGCACCAAGACTGCATAATTCAGGGCACCAGAGTCAGGAAGGAAATACCAATTCACAGTTTGAGCAGATGTACCGTGTGGTAAAGAATCTTCCTTTAGCAGATACGGATGCTATTACCTACAGCGGAATGCTGAATCTGGTAGGAGCAGAAGGCTACTCTGGAAAGGTAGTATACGAAGGAATGGAAGATGTTCTTAAGTTGCCAGAAACTTACATTCACCTATACGGAAAAACAGAAACCAAACCGGGAAGAAAAATGGGACACATCAATGTGTTGGCAGATTCCAGAGAAGAGCTTATGGAAAAGCTTGTAATGGTGAAGGGAATGGTGAGAGTGATTTCAGAATAATCAATTTTAAAATAAAAAAAGGCAGTTGTATTGATGTACAACTGCCCTTTATACTTCTTACAGATTTTTATTGACCTGTCGGATCTGCTCAATCGGTAAGAGATAACTTTATTAAAAGGGTATCTCCAAAGTTCTCCCTTTATATTCTCCTTTTTCAATAGTAAACAGAGCAACATAGGTACCTGCACCATCAGAATTCAGCATGGAGATGTATAAAATATCATTGATGCGGTCATAATAACAGCTCGTAGATTTATTATCGATCTCGAACAAATTTTCAATCTCCTTTTCAGGAATCTGGATTGTTTTGTCTCCAATTTGCGCAGTGATGGAAAGATAATGGGTTTTAGGAACAGTTCCGTCTATTCCCCAGACCTGCTGCTCTTTATAGAAATCTCCATACAGGGTTGAAGTAAAATCTTTTTCATTTTCCTTAAAATTAAATTTTCCGGAAACAATGTTTACTTTAATGTTTCCTGACTTAAAGATTGCTTTGTTTGCATCACGTATAGTTGGCGGAACAGCTTGATAAGATTTTATATATTTCAGCCTTGAATTGTGGATATATCCATTGCTTACATTAGCCCAATTCTTATTATCATCTTCAAATATATAGACGATTTCATCTGAATTGATCTTTCCAATGATCTTGCTGTTAGCATCTGCATTTTCCCTTATATTTACATAGCCATCCTTATCTACAATTTTTGCAAACTGGGCAAATGATAACTGTACACTTAAAGCTGCTGTTAAAAGGAATATCTTCTTTGTTTTCACTGAATTTTAATTTTGGATAAAAATAGTTTTATTATTTGAAAAAGCTGGAAGAAAGAGGCTGGAAGGTATTGAGACGGGTGATGATTTTCAGGTCTTCTTAAGAAAAAAGATAAACGAAATGATTGTCATTTATTATTTTTCATACTCAATAATTTCCAGCCTCCAGCTTTCATTCTTCCTTACTTAAATATTTTCTGAATCACATTTCCGATTTCCATAAAATCTCCATGATTACCTACAGAACGTATTTCCGGGCTGTTTTTATCATATTCGGAGAATGGGAAAATTAAGAGATAATTATTGTCATTCAGATATTTGTTCAATAGCTCAGGAATAAGTCTCATACGGGGAATATAGGACTGCATTCCGCGTTTGGCCATTAAAATAATCAGAGCTTCATTTTCTTTCAGCTGAGCGGCTGTTTTTTCACCATCCTGCCACGTGTTCATAATAATGAATTCAGCTTCTATATTGGCTTTTTTAATGATCTTCTGAAGAATATCAATGATGTTTTCAGGGGCATAAAAAGCAACCGTAGCTCCAGAATTTCTTGCTATATTCCAAACCCTTAAAAGTGCATGGAAGAAGCCCGCTTCTTTATGAGCGTTTTCAGGAATCATCACAGCATATTTCTTAATAGTAGAAAGCGGCTGGGCAGCATGGTAAACCAATACGTTTACATCATCATTCTGAAGATAGCCGTTATAAAGATTATAGACAAATGATGGCGAAAAACCTTTCTCATCTTCTAAGCCAATAATTAGATCCGTGATTTTTTGTTCCTTGATAACGTTGTTCACCCCATTAATAACATCGTTGTCATATCTTTTGAGAGCCTGTAATTTGACATCAGCCGCCGCCGCCGTATCAGCTGCCTGGTGAAGAAGTTTTTCGGCATTTTTTACAGAAGATTCATTTTTATCTTCATTGATGACATTCAGCGCGAATAAATCTTCAGTATTGGAATGTGCTTTAATGAGAATTCCCAAATTCACCATTCTCTCTACAGTTTCTTCGTGATTAATGGCCAATAGAATATTTTCTTCCTCATGGCTGGTTCCGGAAACCGTATCTTCATTATCGCTTTCTGCAATCTTTTGGGCACTTGCCATAGAGATAAAGGATGAAATGGTACAGGAAATAAGGATCAATAAAATACTTCCGTTAAGAACGTGTTCGTTTAATAATCTTACAGGTTCTCCCGTTTCAGTTTCGGAAAGAATAATGTTATAACCTACCATTACAGAGGCCAGGGTTGCCGCTGCAGAGGCAGAGCTCAATCCAAAGATCAGTTTTCCCTCTTCTTTTGTCAGTCTGAAAGTCTTTTGAGTCACTACAGCAGAAAGATACTTCCCTCCAATGGACGCAACAAGCATGATTGCTGCTACTTCAAGTGTTTCCCAGCTTTTGAAAAAGACTTTAAAGTCGATCAACATCCCTACACTAATCAGGAAGAAAGGAATAAAGATGGCATTCCCTACAAATTCTACTCTGTTCATTAGGGAAGAGGTATGTGGGATAAGTCTGTTCAATGCCAATCCGGCAAAGAATGCTCCGATGATGGCTTCCACTCCGGCAAGTTCAGCAAGCATCGCCGCCAGATAAATCATCACTAAGACAAAAATATATTGTGATATTTTATCATCAACTCTTTTGAAGAACCAGCGTCCTATGATAGGGAAGACGATAAGTACAATTAATGCAAAAACAATGAATGAAACGGATAATTTTACCCAGAACTCTGTTCCTACGTCACCTTGTGACATTCCAACAATTACGGCAAGAACCAATAATGCAAGAATATCTGTAATCATTGTTCCACCAACGGTAATATTAACAGCCTTATTTTTAGCCATTCCCAGCTTGCTTACCAATGGATAGGCAATAAGAGTGTGGGATGAAAAAAGACTGGCAAATAAGATGGAGGTAAGCATTGAGAAGTGAAGGATGTAATATCCACCCAAATATCCCAATACAAAAGGAACAATAAAGGTATAAAGCCCAAAGGTGAGACTTTTCCATTTGTTTTTCTTAAAATCTCCCATGTCGATTTCCAGTCCTGCCAGAAACATGATATAAAGGAGCCCGGTGGTTCCGGTTACTACAATACTGCTGTCTCTGGATAATACATTAAATCCATTGGGACCTATAATAGCTCCTGCGATGATAAGACCCAGAAGGTGGGGAACTTTAATTTTATTTAATAATAATGGAGCCGCAAGGATGATGATCAGTACCAATAGGAATTTTAGTACCGGATCTTCTATGGGAAGGCTCAGGTTGTGTATACTCAGTAAAATCATATGTGTTTATTTGGTGGAACGTACTAATTCAACAGAAAACTTGGCTGAACAGCCATCCGAAGTAATGGATCTTGTTCCCTTGATTTTGTTGTCCGAAATATCGTTAAGCAGAACGCTCATTTCTACATTCTTTTTAGCTGTAGAATCTGTTTTGAAGGAAAGCTTGATCTCATTGTTTTCAAATTTACCGGAATAAAGCCTTACCAGATTATTGTTATTAATGATCTTGGTGATTGGTTGGGTAGAATCATTATCAAATTCCCAGATATCCGTACGCTGATCGCCTACAGCATAATCACTGCAATTGGATTCTATACAAATTACTTTTCCGTTCCACGGGCCGGAGATTTCTGCGGGCCATGTGGCAATGACTACTGAATCTTTTTTAGCAAAAATACTGTCTCTCATTTTTAAAAGCGACTGGTATTCAGATTCTTTTTTAGCGAATGTTTTTTCCTTTTCTAATAATTGTTTTTCTCTGTCCGTAAGGTTCTTCTCCTTTTCCTTGTAATCACAGCTTACCAGGATAAAAGAGACCGCAAGAAGTACGAAAAATGTGTTTTTAAGCATGTTGTATAGGTTGAGTATACAATATAGGAAAAAAATAAAAACGAGGCAAACTACCATTGTATGAATCTTAGAGAGTTGCTGACTTTTATTTATGAATTCATGAATATTTTTACAATTTCATTTTCATATTTTTACTATGTTTCAATGTGATGAAAAATATTAGTGAATTCGTGGCCATTATTTAGCTGTATACAATTTTATCGCAGATAAAATCCTTGCGCCTTAAAATATTCTGCAGGAAATCTTATTTGCGTCTTTGCGTTATGCAACATTAAAATAAATTATTCAACTTTCTGCCTTCTGAACATTTCTGGTTTGTAATTAATGATAAACACTCCACAAATAATTAATGCAGCCGCAAGAATAAACTTCATTGAAATCTGTTCATTCATAATCAACCAGCCCAGAAATATGGCAATGATGGTATTGATGTAGGCCAATATGGAAACCTGCACCGGAGAAATTTTGGTTAAAGCATAGTGGAATGCAAAAAAGGCCGCTACAGAACCAAAAACAGACAGATATAACATCGCAGAAATACTTTTGAAAGTCCAGTTTCCAAAATTATAGTTCTCTGAAAATAGAAAAGCAAGAATAATCTGAACAATACCTGCAAACAGGAACTGGTAAAATAAATTCAGGGTGATATTTCCACTTTGAATATTCAGTTTTTTAGTGAAGATAGTTCCTGAGGCCCATCCTGTAATAGCAAAAAACATAAAGATCATTCCCATTCTGTAGTCCGGATTAGCAAGATCTTGAAGGCCATCCCAGAATATAAACAGAATGCCGCTGAAACACATCAAAACACCGAGAAAGGCTCGGATACTGAACTTCTGTAACCCTACAGCCACGCTGCCCAAAAAAACAAGAATAGGCGAGCAGGCACTAATGAGCGATGCCAGACTGCTGGATACGGTTTCTTCAGCAACAGTAGTCATGCCGTTGGCTATAACCAACATCAAGATGGAAAAAACAATCTGATAACCCAGACTTTTCCAGCCAATCCATTTGAACTCCTTTCTTGAAAGAAGAATAATGAGCATAATGATGGATGCCAGAAACTGACGGATGCCTGCTACAAACCAGGCGGGAATGGTTTCTACAGCCACCCGGATGGCTAAAAATGTGGTTCCCCAAACAAAAGCAACGGTGAGAACAGCGAAAATAAGTTTATAATCTTTCAAAGTAAATGGAGTGTAACAAACAAATGTAGTAGTTTTTTTGTGACTCTGATGGGTACAGTTGAGGTGATTTTCTCTGATACAGATAAGAAGGGAAGACAGAAGCTGCAAGAGGAAAGTTATGGCAGCCTTTATACAGATTGCAGTATGAAATGAATGGATATTATGTTGTTCGGAAATAAACTTCCAGCTTCCAGCCTCCTAACTTCCAGCTTTACATTTTTATTTTTTATCTTTGAACATCTAATAAAAATTGAAGATGGTAGGTATTATTATGGGCAGTCAAAGTGATCTTCCGATCATGGAACAGGCTGCAAATTTCCTTAAAAGTCTGGATATTCCTTATGAATTGACAGTAGTTTCAGCGCACAGAACTCCGGAAAGAATGTTTGATTATGCAAAGACTGCTCAGGAGAGAGGTCTTAAAGTGATTGTTGCCGGAGCAGGAGGAGCAGCACATCTTCCAGGAATGGTGGCTAGCTGCACAACACTTCCTGTAATTGGAGTTCCAATCTTGTCCAGTAATTCTATTGATGGGTGGGATTCTGTTCTTTCAATTCTTCAGATGCCGGGTGGTATTCCGGTGGCAACCGTAGCATTAAATGGGGCATTGAATGCAGGTATTTTAGCTGCTAAAATCATTGGAAGCGGTAATGAAGAAGTTGCAGGGAAACTTCAGAAATACCAGGATTCTTTAAAAGATAAGGTATTGGGAACTGTGGAAGATATCAAAGCACAGCATCCTAATCATTTCGACAAATAGTTTTAAACTTACATCAATATAAAGCCTCGCTACTTCAGTGAGGCTTTCTTATTTTATTTTTTTATAAACTTAAAAGTATGGGTTTTGTCTTGTGTAATAATGCGTAATATATAATTTCCTGAAGGTAAAGATTCAATTGAGATTGTATTTCTATGTAAAAAGTCTTTTGTAATCATTCTTCCACTTATATCATGAATGGTATAGCTTTCAGGATTTAGGATGTTTTTAAGGTAAATAGTGTCTTTTGCAGGATTGGGATAGATACTTATTTTGTTATCCATTTTTATATCGGAAGTTCCAAGTTGGGGTGCGCATTCCGGATTATAGATATCTCCGGTGATGGTCCAGCCTTTATAGTTCATCAGGTAATCCCTTGCTGTTGCTGCTTGAGGTGTTGAATAAGCAAGGGAGGAAACCGGCGATATATTGATATTATTAGATATTGATTGATTTTGGCTCCATCCATAAAGAGTACTGTTGTAGTTTTGGCAGCTTATAGCAGTATTTTCAATAAGATTGTTTGCTATTTGTAATGAGTTGAGCTTCCAGTTTCCTAAATCTTGATTAAAAGCTTCTGCATTACTGAGCATACTGAGCATGCTGGTTACTGAACTTACATCCCAGGCACCAATATTTTGATTAAATTTTTTAGTTTGACTGAACATGTAGGACATATCGTTTACTTTATTTACATTCCAGTTTGAAATATTACTGTTGAACTGCTCAGCCATAAAAAACATATTTCTCATCAATTTTACATTACCTGTATTCCAGGCACTGATATCCTGATTGAAATCTGTTGCAAATTGAAACATAGAATGCATATCGATGACTTTTGATGTATTCCAGCTTCCTATGGGTTGATTGAATTTTGCGGCATTCACAAACATCAGTTCCATCTGAAGATTATTAGACATATTCCAATTGCCAATAGGCTGATTAAATTTAGAAGCATAAAAAAACATTGAAGTTGTAGTTTCCACTTTAGAGGTATTCCAGTTTCCTATGGGCTGATTGAACTCTTGTGCCATGAGGAATGTTGCCGCCATTGAAGTAACGTTGGAGGTATTCCAATTCCCGAGAGGTTGGTTGAATAGATAACATGTATTAAAAGTTCCTACTAAAGAGGTAACATTGGAGATATCCCAGTTATTGATGGTAGGGTTCCCAACCAGGCTATGGCAGCTGTAAAACATATTAGACATATCGGTTACTTCAGAAAGGTCAGGAATATCATTTGCTGTAATATCCATATTTTCACAGCGGTGAAATGCCTGTTTCATAGAAATCCATTTTATATTTCCCCATTGTTCAACGTTTACTATTTTATGGGAATCACCTACCATGTCAGAGGGTTGGTTTCCAATGATTATTTGAGAATTCATAAATTGAATCTGATTGAAGTCCCCATTTCCTTTACTTATCTTTACCCGGTACGTAGCATCGGAAGAAATAGGATTAAGTGGATGTCCAAAATCAATAAGTATTTGATAATCTGAAGATACATTAGATAGAGTAGCATTGTGGGAAGGATACCCTATTTCTTCCCAATAGATATTGTAATCTGTTCCTTTTCCTGGAAACCAAATCTGATTTTCATTAGAATTGTATGGAATGCCTACAGAAGAGGAGGAAGGAAGACTTGGCTTCCAGACCGTGATAAACTCATTTTGAGCTCTTGTGATCTGAAAGAATACAATGAAAAGAATAAATGGTAAAAGTCTTTTATGCATATTAATATTTTGTGTAGTGAATATAAATAAAGAATGCCTTACATTTATTTTTTTATGAATTTTAAATTTTGAATCCCTTCTTTTACATAAAGTTGTAATATATAATTTCCGGGAATTAAAGTCCGTATATAGATTTGTTCATTCTCTGGAGTTCCCTGTACAATAATTCGTCCAGCTAGGTCGAGAATTTTATACTGATCTGCATTGGTGTTTTTAATATAGATAATATCTTTTGCAGGATTAGGATAGATACTTATTTTGTTATCTGTTTTTATATCGGAAGTTCCAAGTTGGGATGCACATTCTCCATCATAGATATCTCCGGTGATGGTCCAGCCTTTATTGTTTATCAGATAATTTCTTGCGGTTACCGCTCCTGAATGTGAATAAACAAGAGGGGAGACTGATGAAATATTAATGTTACTAGGCAGGGAGGTGTTCTGGCTCCAGCCATAAAGAGTGTTATCATAATTTTCACAGGTTAGCGCTGTATTTTTAAGAATATTACTGGCCAATTGTAAAGAATTAAGTCTCCATTTTCCTAAATTTTGATTGAATTTTTTGGCTCCGTTAAACATGAAGGACATATCTTTTACCTTACTTACATTCCAGTTGGAGACATCACCATTGAATTGCTCAGCCAAAGAAAACATACTATTCATATTTTGTACATTACCTGTATCCCAGCTACTAATATCCTGATTGAAGTTTTTCGCATTGCTGAACATTGACATCATGTCATTAATCTGTGAGGTATTCCAATTTCCTAAGGGCTGGTTAAATTGAGTGGCATTAAAAAACATAAATTTAGATTCAATGTTACGAGACATATCCCAACTTTCTATAGGCTGATTAAATTTGGAAGCATTCAGAAACATAGAGGCGGTAGAGGTTACTTTGGAAGTATTCCAGCTGGCTAATGGCTGATTGAATTTTCTTGCAGACATGAACATGACTGCCATTGAAGTAACATTAGAGGTATTCCAGCTTTCTAAAGGCTGATCGAATTCATAGCAAGTGAGAAAGGTTTCTGATAAGTTGGTAACATTGGATATATTCCAGTTTCCGATAGGCTGGTTGAATAAGAAGCATCCTGCAAAAGCTCTCTTCAAATTGGTAACGTTGGATGTGTTCCAGTTCCCTACAGGTTGGTTAAATAAATAACAGTTGTCAAAGATTCCTTCTAAGTTGTTAATATTGGATATATTCCAGTTATCGATGGTTGGATTTGAAATAAAGTTTTTACAGTTTGAAAACATATAAGACATATCAGTTACCTCAGAAAGGTCAGGAATATCAGTGGCAGCTACATCCAAATTCTCACAAGATAAAAATGCCTGTTTCATAGAAATCCATTTTATATTTCCCCATTGTTCAACGTTTACTATTTTATAGGAATCACCTACCATGTTAGAGGGTTGGTTTCCAATGATTATTTGAGAATTCATAAATTGTATCTGATTGAAGTCCCCATTTCCTTTACTTATCTTTACCCGGTACATAGCATCGGAAGAAAGAGGATTAAGTGGATGTCCAAAATCAATAAGTATTTGATAATCTGAAGATACATTAGATAGAGTAGCATTGTGGGAAGGATACCCTATTTCTTCCCAATAGATATTGTAATCTGTTCCTTTTCCTGGAAACCAAATCTGATTTTCATTAGAATTGTATGGAATGCCTACAGAAGAGGAGGAGGGAAGACTTGGCTTCCAGACTGTGATAAACTCATTTTGAGCTTTTGTTATCTGAAAGAATACAATAAAAAGAATAAATGGTAAAAGTTTTTTGTGCATATCAATATTTTGTGAAATAAATGTAATAAAAATAAATTAAATGTTTATTTTATTAACTATTAATGATGATTTGATATGTTTTTGTGAATAAAAGGATTTAAAATAAAAAACTCTCCCGGATTGGGAGAGTTTTTTTATTATTCCTGAAGCATATTGTCTCTGGTATTCTTCTGAACGGCAATAGCGCCAAAAAGTGCCAGAAGAAAAGCAAAAGCGTAGAATCCTTTTTCGCTTGGAAGTATGGTGGCGTTCCAAAGCCCGATCGCCAGCAATACGATGGAAGATAGGGTGGCAAACCAACAAATGCCGTAATAAATATCTGTTACCTGGATGTTTTCCAATTTATCACGAACAGCTTTCTGTAAAGAAACAACGGCAAATAAACCATATAATAAGATCGTAAAATAGTAACCTTTCTCATTCAGCAGCATTTCTGCTCTTGCAAGCCCTACAATATAACCAATCATTCCTGCTCCCAATGCGACCCAAGAGGCTGCGACAAATGCATTTGATACTCTTTGTTTTTTCATGAATTTAATGTTTTGTTTAAAAAGCTAAATATATTCATTTTTTGTTAACATTATCACCACTATGAGAAAATATGGGTAAAATACGGAATGATGGAACTATGATCTTCATCTTCCGTCTCACTTCTATGTAAGTTAGAAATCAGCTTTAAAAAAATAAAACTTTTCTAACCTGGAAAGGTTGTATATTGTTTTTGCAAAGTAATATATTCGTAATTATACTCTATAAGAGTATTGCCATTAGCGTCTTTTCCTATGACCTTAGAGGGTAATTGAGCGTTATTGTACTGAATTTCGTAGGTTATATGTTGGATCTGCACCCAATTTCCTTCACTATCTTTACGGCTTATTTTTTCTGACGTATAATTATTTTGACTTAAAAATTGGGTACCAGCTAAATAAGTTCTAAAGTATGTATTGGTCAGAGAATAAGGATTTATCTTGTTATCGTAAGAAAATTCTCTTTTAATAGTAGATGCACCACCTATATTATCACTGAATAAGATTTCTGTTGAAACATTATCACCATTGTAAGTATACGAAGATGTAGATGGAATTGTACAATTTGATGAAAAACAAAGGGAAGTAGCGGTGACTTTATCGTTGTTATAGGTGTAAACCTTTGTTGTATTATTATTAGAGTCGGGATAGATTGATTTAATTGTAGTTAGCTGACTTCCATTATAAGTCCATATCGTATAATAAGCAATTGTTCCATCCGTATTATAGTAATTTGTTTTTGAAAGTTTTCCGGTAGTATCATATTCAAAACTTGTTGTTCTGCCTTGTGATAAAACGTTGATTAATTGTCTCTGGCTGTTATAATTATAAGTTACTACACTTGTATTTGGCTGAGTAGGATTAGAATAATAGACACTTGTAACTTTGCTTAACAATCTTTTAGGTTCAGGATTATTAATTGTATCATTATCATCATTCCCGCTGCAGCTGTTACATAATAATGCAGCTCCCATCATTCCCAGAAATAAGTAGTTTTTCATGTTTTTAAAAATTTTTCAAAAATAGAGAATGCGTTGATTTTTTAGAGATAAAAACACTATTATTTCCAAATATTGGGATTAAATCATATTTTAAATTCCGGAACTTATGATGTTCTGACAAAATATTCTTTTTAGAATCATCACCCTAGCCCCGATAGCAGCGGTTACCCCGGAATAGGGAGGGAATAGTTTGGGCGTGAGGAGTATGAGCGTATAGCGGGAATAAGCTTCTAAAACAAAAAACTCCCCAAAACTGGAGAGCTTATATATTGCATTTTATAAAGTAATATATTCGTAATTATACTGTACGGCAATATTTCCTTTACTATTTGTTCCCACTACCTTAACGGGGAATCCTGAAGAATTGTATTCGTAAGTATAGGTAGTATTTTCACTTAATTCCCAATTTCCATTATTCCATTTGTTGCTGTTTTTAATGACAGTATAATTGTTTTTGTTTAAAGGGTTTACATCCCCCATCATAATTTTCAGATATTTGTTGATATTAGTATATGGGTTTAGCTTATTATCATAAGAATATTCACTTTTTATGCTGAAGTTGATACCACTTGTGATTGCCATGATGTGTGTAGAAACATTATCTCCTTTATAAGTAAGGGTTTCTGTATCTGGTTTTGTACACTCTACTGACTGACAATTGGTGGAAGATATGAGCTGTCCTTCGGAATTATAGGCATAATTTAAAGTTCCAATGGGATGCATATTTACATACATACTTTTGACCTGGTTTAGCTGATTTCCTGTATAGTATAAATTAGAATAATATTCCAGCTTATTTTCATTAGTGTAATAATTTACTTTTGTAGGTCTGTCATTGTTGTATTCAATAGTACTGAGCTTTCCATTAGTCCACATTTTTACAAGTTCTCCTTTAGTATTGTATTCAAATTCGTCTGTAATACTTTCGGGTTCATAAGGACTGTCATAATAGTTGATGACGGCTTTTTTCAGGAATAATTTGGTTTCTGTTGCTTCATTAATATTATCATCATTATTGCTGCAGCTGTTAAAGAATAGAGCAGCTCCCATCATCCCAAGAAATAAGTAGTTTTTCATGTTTTTTCTAAAAATTTTTCAAAAATAGAGAATGTGTTGATTTTTTAGAGATAAAAACACTATTATTTCCAAATACTGGGATTAAATCATATTTTAAATCCCGGAACTTATGATGTTCTGATAAAGATTTTTGTACAATGACAGATCTAGCCCCGATAGCAGCGGTTACCCCGGAACAGGAAGGAAACAGTTGGGGCGTGAGGAGTATGAGCGTATAGCGGGAATGAGCTTCTAAAACAAAAAACTCTCCAATAGAGGAGAGCTTTATAGTCGTTTTTATTGAGTAATATATTCGTAATTATATTGAACATATTTTCTTCCATTGGCTTCTGTTCCGATAACCTGAACGGGCAGTTGAGAGCTGTTATATTGTATGGAGTAAGTTATAGTCTGGTTTTGCTGCCATACTCCGTTATCTTTAGAGCTTATTTTCTCTACGAGATAGTTGTTTTTACTTAAATTGTATGCACTACCCATCATAATTTTAAGATATTTATTGATATTCGTGTAAGGGTTGAGTTTGTCATCATAAGAAAAGTCTCTTTTATTGCTGTAAGTCATAAACCCTCCCCATGTTGAGGTTTCAGAGGAAATATTATTTCCATTATAAACATACGTATCAGTTGCAGGGCTAGAACATTCTGGATTCTGGCAGAGTGTGGAGGAGGTCATCTGTCCGTTAGCATTATAATTATAAGTAACCGTTCTGTTGGAATCAGAGTTAGCGTAGATTGCTTTAATATTTGTAAGCTGGTCTCCGTTGTAAGTATAGGATGAATAATAATCTACCGTACCATCCGGATTATAGTAAATCGTTTTTGAAGGCTTTCCGGTATTATCATATTCAAAAGTTGAAGCTCTGCCTTCTGAAATAGTTTTGATTAATTGTCTCTGATTGTTATAACTCAAAGTTGAAACAGTGGTTTCAGGCTCGGAAGGATTATCGTAATAAACAGTTGTGACCTTACTCAGTAGTAGCTGAGGTTGTTCAGAAGAAATATTAGGTCCTTCATTATCATCATTACTGCTGCAGCTGTTAAAGAATACAACAGCACTCATCATACCCAGAAATAAGTAGTTTTTCATGTTATTTTTATTTTCAAAAATAAAAAATATGTTGAGTTTTGGAAATAAAAACTCCCACTATTTCAAAATATTGGGAGCTTATCATATTTTTATGAATCTTCCTATCTGTAGTTCTTAGGCTTGAATAGTCCATCTACATCTACTCCGATATTGTTTTTCTCATCCTTAAAGGCTTATATATTTTAAATAAAAGCTGTTCTTTTTGAGATATTATACTTGCTTTTTACTTATTATTTTGTAGTATAGGTTTATAAATGGTTTCTCAATTAAATAAAATGTAAATGAGCAAATTATATTTAGAAAAATTGCAATTATAAATATCAAAAACATATAGGTGTTTCCATTCATATTTTTTATAGTATCAAAACCAATAAAGTAAAAAGTTGTGAATAATAAAATCCCATGAACTAGGTAAGTGCTATATGAAATCTCTCCTAAAAATTTTAAAAAATTGATCTTTAAAAAGCCAAATAAATTATTACCTAAAGCAATAATAGTAAATGCTATAATTAGAAAAGTTTTAGAAAAATAATTACGGCTGCTTGAATCAAAAGACAAACCTATAATTAAACAAGAAATTGCTAAAAGTGAATAGAGTTTATTACTTAATTTTATTTGAGGATAAAAATAATGAATTATTGCTGGAACCATACCTCCTAAGAATGAAATAATATGCGTTAGTCTAATTGTATTATAATTTACATATACTAAAATAAATAGTATAGATACAATGATAGATATAACATTTTTGTTCTTTACCATAAAAGTTCCAATAATTGGAAGGGTAAAATAGAATAACCATTCATAGGGTAATGACCAAACCACACCAGCTAACATAAAATCAATATTGTAAGTGTGTCCAATAATTACTTTCCCTTTAATGTTGAACATGTACCACTTTATGCACTGTGCTAAAAAAACATATAGAGTTGAATTTAAAACAAAATGATCTATAACTAAAGCGAAAAATATACAAATGGTGACAACAAAGAAATATAAAGGGAACAGTCTGAAAATCCTTGAATATAATAAGTTTCTCCAAAAAGTTAAATTCTGATTTCCCGATTTTAAAAGTTTATTAGTGAATAGAAAGCTGGTAATCATAAAGAAAAATGCTACAGAACTTTCACCAAGATGTATCGCAAGATGATTTTTAGGTAATTCCCATAGATTAGTGTTGAGATAATTTTTCCAAATGATAGAATGGTGAATAAAAACGCCGGTTGCTAGAAGTCCTCTAAAACCATCAATACTTTCAAAACGATTGGTTGCAGTCTTAAAATTAACAATCCTAGAAATAAAAAATCCAGAAATAAATATTGATGAGTAACAAATTAATATAAAGAGGTAGCTATCTATGCTCATTAATTAAATTTTCGATAAATATGGTGAAAAAAAATTCCTTTACAATAACTTGCAAAGGAATTTTTTATAAAAATTAAAATTCTTAATATCTGTAGTATTCAGGCTTGAATGGCCCTTTTACATCTACTCCGATATATTCAGCCTGCTCAGTAGAAAGCGTTTCAAGCTCTACGCTTAATTTCTTAAGGTGTAAAGCAGCTACTTTTTCATCTAAGTGCTTAGGAAGCATATATACTTCGTTTCCGTAAGCTGCAGAGTTGTTCCATAACTCAATCTGAGCCAAAGTCTGATTAGAGAAAGAGTTAGACATTACAAAACTTGGGTGACCTGTTGCACATCCAAGGTTTACCAATCTTCCTTCTGCAAGGATGATGATTTCTTTTCCTTCTACAGTGTAGATATCTACCTGAGGCTTCACTTCAGATTTAGTCTGACCATAGTTTCCATTTAACCAAGCCATATCGATTTCGTTATCGAAGTGACCAATGTTACAAACGATAGCCTTATCTTTCATCTTAAGGAAGTGTTCTCCTCTTACGATGTTGAAGTTACCAGTTGTAGTAATGATGATATCTGCGTTATCTACTACAGTATCTAGTCTTTTCACTTCATAACCGTCCATAGCAGCCTGAAGCGCACAGATTGGGTCAATTTCAGTAACTGTTACAATAGAACCTGCTCCTCTGAAAGAAGCAGCAGTACCTTTACCTACGTCTCCGTATCCGCAAACTACCACTCTTTTTCCTGCCAACATTACATCAGTAGCTCTTCTTACAGCATCTACTGCAGATTCTTTACATCCGTATTTGTTGTCGAATTTAGATTTAGTTACAGAGTCGTTTACGTTGATAGCCGGCATTACCAAAGTTCCGTTCTTCATTCTTTCATATAATCTGTGAACTCCGGTAGTTGTTTCTTCAGAAAGACCTTTGATATCTTTTGTGAACTCAGGGTATTTATCAAAAACCATGTTTGTTAAATCTCCACCATCATCCAGGATCATGTTCAATGGTTTTCTGTCTTCACCAAAGAATAAAGTTTGCTCAATACACCAGTCAAAGTCTTCAGCATTTAAACCTTTCCAAGCATAAACCGGAATTCCAGCAGCAGCAATAGCAGCCGCAGCGTGATCCTGTGTAGAGAAAATATTACAAGATGACCAAGTAACTTCAGCTCCTAAAGCTACCAATGTCTCGATAAGCACAGCCGTTTGGATTGTCATGTGAAGACATCCAGCGATTCTTGCTCCTTTAAGCGGTTGAGATGGTCCGTACTCTTCACGGATAGACATCAAACCTGGCATTTCTGCTTCTGCAAGGGTAATTTCTTTTCTTCCCCATTCTGCAAGGGAGATATCCTTAACTTTATAAGGAACGTATTGTGTTGTTGTACTCATATGTAATGAATAAATTTAAATTCAGTTGATAACGAAGAGCAAAATTACAATTTATAATTAAGATAAAAAAACGACAGATCAATTTCAGTTTCATGAGATTAAACATGGCTTAAAATTATTTAGTCTTAATATAAATAACTACTTTTATCTGACAAATACTATATTATGAATACTACCCATACAGAGAAAAAAGCAAAACCTGTTGCTCCTAAAGTAAAAGAACTGATTGAAAGATCAAAAAGTGTAATCCTGGCAACTGTAGATGCAGAAGGGAATCCAAACTCCAGTTACGCTCCTTTTGTACAGGTTGACAACACCTTTTATATTCTGGTTTCTTTTATGGCAAGACATACTAAAAACCTTTCGGAAGGAAGAAAAACGTCAATCATGTTTATAGAAGATGAGTCTGCCACTAAACAGATTTATGCAAGAGAACGCCTTACCATTGAAGCTGCAACCTCTCAGATTGAAAGAGACTCTGAAATATGGAATAACGTAGTTACAAAATTGAAAGAAGCTCACGGAAAAGTTGTAGATGTCATTTCTGAAATGGGCGACTTTATTTTGATTGTTTTACAACCTGTAAAAGGATCTTATGTAAACGGATTTGGAAGTGCTTACTTTGTAGATTCCAATCTGGAAATTATTGAGCATAGAAATGATGTGAACCATCAGTCTAAATAAATAAGAAGGGAGCTGGAAGATGAAATTTGATTACCCTTGGCAAGTGTTGAAACCTTGCCAAGGGTATTTTTTTTCATGGATTTTCTACATAAGTTTGCCTTTGTTTTATCAACCAATAGAAACTTCCAGCTTTCAACTTTTTCTCTATCTGCTGCTGCTTTCATTTTTTGTAATCAGGACTATTTTTTTTGCAAGAATTAAGGTTGGGTCAATCAAAGCAATGCTTTTTCCGTTTTTGACAATCTCAGTTTCTATAGGAAATAGGAGAGGGAGTTCTGTACAACCGAGTATAATAACCTCGGCATCACTATTGATGACAAAATCTGCTGCTTTAAGAAGGTTTTCTTTACAAAGGCCATCAGTAAACCCTGCCTTTACTCCAAATTTACCATAGATACTTTCCATGACATTATTTTGATGTTCCTGATCGGGAATAACAACATCAAATCCAAATTCTTCCAGGATATTATGGTAGACTTTGCTTTCAATAGTTCCACTGGTAGCCAGTAATCCTACTTTTACTGATTGTCCAAAGCTTTCACGAATGTATTCAGCCGTTGTTGTCAGCATATTGATGATCGGAATACTTAAATGTTCCTGAATATCTTGTACAAAAGCATGGGCAGTATTACAAGGAATAGCAATGGCGTCAACTCCTTCGGCTTCCAAACGTCTGCAAGTGGAAAACAGGGCTATACTCGGATCTGTTTCATGATAGATCAGATGGGCTGTTCTATCGGGAATCTGAGGGTTTTGCTCAACAACCATCTTAATATGGTCCTGATCCTTTTGTGCAGGTGTATTCTTGATAATCTTGTTCATGAAATCTACGGTAGCTGAAGGACCTACACCTCCCAATATGCCAAGTTTAAATGGTTTTGCGGTTATATTGCTATCATGTTCTAAAGCGTAATCAGCATAGATCTGGTTTACATCAAGAATGGATATTCCCCGCTTCCATAGCTGTTCTACAATCAGAGAAAGCTCTGTGATTCCTGGCAGGATAATGTCACAGCCATTGCTATTGAGTTCGGTACAAGCTTGGTAGATATATTCTAAAGAGAGCCCGTCAAAATAACCATTTTTGATGCCCTGATCTCCATAAATAGCTTCCATTAACCTTTGCTGATGGGAAGGGAATATTAATTCATGATCCGGAATATATTGACTCAGCATATTGCTTTCTTTGACATAATCAGATGTTAAAACTCCAATTTTTACTGGAGTTTTAAACCTTGAGTTGATATATTCTGCTAATGCTTTGAAAATATTAACAATCGGAATAGAGATTTCTTTTTGAAGTTCTTCTAAAAATGAATGGCTGGCAAAACAGGGAAGAAGTACTTTGGTTAAAGACTGGGCTTCAAATTTTTTGCAGACATTATAGGTGTAATACTTTCTAGACTTTATATCTTCTTCATGGTATAAAGGTAGATTGATTTGGCTATAAGGTTGCTGTTCAAATACAAAGTGATACTGTAATTGATTTTTTAATACCCGTTGGTTTTTAAGTAATTTAAAAAATAAGTCACCTCCCGACAAAGTGCCAAGTCCTCCGATAACAGCAATTTTTTCCAAAATTATACTTTTAAGAATAAGAACAAATTTACCACTTTTAGTTTGGGAATCAATAGTAGAAAAGCAGGTGTTTTTTATAAGATTCATCTTCCTGATGCTTTTGCGGTAAATTTTGGGAGCAATTTGTAATAACTTTGATTCTTTATCTTCTGGTTTGCACCTATTTCTATTTCCGCTTCTTTTCACTATTTTTACCCAATAAAAAAAGAATGCCCCTTTACAGAGATTTTTCAGATGATAATGCCACGATTCTGGTTTGGAAGTACGATGAAAGTGAAACACTTGATATCAACGAATTACTGGAACCGGAAAATGCTGAAAAAGTAAAGGATTACCATCCTAAAAAACTATTGGAGGTACTGATGGTTCGTAAACTGTTGAAAGGTTTAAAGCCAGATTCCAAGATTCTATACAAAGAAAGAGAACCTTTTCTTTCTCCCAATGATGCGGAAATTTCCATTACTCATTCTTATCCTTTTGCAGCCATTGCTATTTCTAAAAACAAAATAGGAATAGATGTTGAAAAATTCAATCCCAAGATTTTAAGGGTGATTGATAAATTCACCTATGAAAATGAAAGAGGTTTTATTCCTGAAGATAAAGCCGATACTTTTTATACCATTATCTGGAGTGTAAAGGAAAGCATGTATAAGATTCACCATTCCAAATATTGGTCTCTGAAGAAAAATTATGAAGTAAAGCCGTTTGAGTTAAAACACCTTCATAAGATCAGCTGCCGTGTGTATGACGAGCAGTTTTCAGATGAGTTTAAAGCAAGAGTTGAGTTTTTTGATGACTACTGCTTTACGATTGTGGAGGAGTAGGAGTAGCGTGTTTCTCACTTCTGTATTTTTCAATCACTTTTCGTTGTTCTTTGGCAACATCATAGATCAGTTCCAGAATATCATGAATGTTTTTGAGCTCCGTTAAATGTGAGATTTTATCTGGATCTCTTCGGTCTATAATTTCATTCTCCTCAATCTCTGTTTTTCTCTTCAAAAGCATGTCTTCAATAGATGAATCTTCCGGCTCCAGACGGCTTTCCATTCTAAGCGCCTCAGTGATATCATCACCATTCAGTAAGGTTGAGGTTTGCTGCATTTCTGCTTCAATTTTTCTGCTCCAGCTTTCAGCATCTATTTCAGGATATTGCTCATTGCTTTTAGAGTATTGAGAAAGCGATGCCGTATAGGCTGTGACAAGATGTGAGGTTGCCACAAACTGATGAACTACTTCCAGTTTTTTCTGCTGATTTTTAGGGTCTGAAATCATTCTCTGGAAATTATCAGAGAGATTGGCCAATGAAATGATGGCGTTTTTCCGCTTTACCTTATAATCTTCAATATCAAAATTTCCCTGCAAAAATTTAGACATCACACTCTGAAAATAGATGAGGTTATCTGCTGCAGATTTTTTCATCAGATCCAGGTTTTGGGTATGTTCCCAAACCGGCAATACAATATAAGATACGGCAAACGCTATAATTCCGGCAATGGCTGTATCGAATACTCTGTCTTTGAAAATGATATTGACTTTTCCTGGATTTAAAAAATTAAAACTCAGGAAAACATAGATTGTCATGAAAAGTACGGCCCAAAAATATCGTCCCTTCAAGAAACTGAAACACATAATCATGCTAATGAGTAGAATGGCAAACAAAACACTATTGATGTGTATAAAATGCAGGATGATATAAGCAATTGTGGCTCCGGTAACCGTTCCGTAGAGACGTAGGAGGTTTCGTTGCTTGGTGATGGAGTAGGCTGGTTTTAGAATCGCGGTAATGGTAATTAATATCCAATAGGTATGTCCCAATCCCAGAAAATCAAACATGGAAAAGAGATATCCCAACAACAGAGCTGTTGTAATTCTTATTGCATGACGGAATTGAGAAGAGGATAGTGAAATATTATTTCTTAAAACCTTAAAGTTCAGTTTCGGCTCATTAGGCATGAACTTTTTTAAGTCTAATCCGGTAGATAAACTTTTTGCCAGCTTTACATCCTGTGAAAATACTTTATAAATTTCATTGATCTCTTTGGTGATTTCATTAATACGCATCAGAATCTGACGCAAAACCATGAAGTTTTCCAAACTATCGGGAGACAGCTGTTTATTTCTAAGTTCAAAATAATTAAAGTTGAGATTCTTTAATTCCAGTTCAAGGTTAAACAGTGGCTTTGCCCGTGTTCCACTTTGGAGGGCAATTCCGATATTGGTGATCTCTTCAGCCAAAAGGTTAAGATAATCATGAATGTTAACCAGGATCATGCTGTCTTCAAAGCTTTGCTGCAGCTTCTGATAATCACTTTCAGAAGTCATCAGCTTTTCATGAAGGTCCATGGAGTTTAGGAACATCAGCATCAGCAAACGGCTGGTTGTGGTAGATTCGTTAACGATCGTTCTGGTTTTGAAAACCGTTTCTCTGGTATCTTCCTGAAGGTTTTTTATTTCAATCTGTTTCGCAATAACCTGAGTGGTTAACTTATCGAAATCAGGATTCTTCTGATAATAATTGGCTTTGATCTTTAAAAACTCAGCCAATTGAAGGTAGTTTTCACCAATCATCTGACCCGCCAGTTTGTAAGGACGGATAGTAGTAACCACAAGGAATATCAGCAAAAACCAGATACAGCCACAAGTGAATATCAGCAAGCTTTTAAAAATATTAGCTCCGGTAAGATGGCCGTCAATAAAGATGGCAAGTACTACCAGAGATAATGAACCTACTGCGGCCAATCGCTGGCCATACACTCCAATTAAGGAGAAGAACATTCCGAAGACAATAATCTCAAGGAGTACCAGTATCTTAAAATCCATCACCAGACTGGCAATCAATGCCACAAACACAAAACAGCAAATGGCAAATGCCAGTGCATTTCTTCTTCTGATAAAAGGTCCGGGTTGATCGGTAAGGGCTACAAAACTGGTTCCGAGAGGAAAGAGGAAATATTCTTTTAAAATCCCGAAATGGGCAAGAACTAAACAAGGGAGAACAGTAGCTAATGTAATTCTGATTGCAGAATACAGATACTGACTGGTTACAAATTTTTTTAGCTCCGCCGAATAGTTCATACTACAAAAATAGCTATTGAATTTAACAAAATCGCCATAAAGGATAGACTTTTGTAAACTTAAATGTTATATTTTTTTAATAGTGGGAACAGGCTGTATGATGAAAGGTGAATTTTTACTTCGCAGAGTGAAAGATTAATTTTTGGATAATAAAAATTGATAAACGGAAGGGGGATGACGACTGTGTGAACCGTATTGAATAAAAAAAGCCTCATGCAAAATAGATGAGGCTTTGTATAATTGCTGAAAATGTATTAACGATCGTTGTTGGATGTTTCTTCACCAATGTTCCAGGTAAGTCCGAAACGAAGAGTGTTGTCCAATGCTGTATTCACTTTAGACATATTGATTAGGTAAGAAAGATCAAGTCCGAAAGAACGGTATTTTAATCCGATACCGGCAGTAGCGAATTGTCTTGCTCCTTGTTCTTCACTTTCATGGAAATAACCTCCTCTTACTGAGAAAGCATTGTCATATGAATATTCTAAAGCACCACTATACATGATACTGTTTGGGTTTTTGAATGATTTTCCGATACCGGCCATTGGACCTACATTTGGAATTTCATATTTAGGTCTTCTGTAAGCATCTACTCCTACATATTCAGATCCTGGTACCAAAAGTTTTGAACCTTCCACAGAAAGTCCAATTCTGTTCAGATCATCCAGGTACATATCATATCCAATCCCTAATCTTGCCATGGTAGGAAGATAAGATCTTGATTCTTCATTTCCGGTATAATCCAGCTTTGGACCTAGGTTTTGTATAGCCAAACCTGCATTTAATTTACCGTCATATCCTCCGAAACTTGAAAATCTTTCAGAAGTATAGTATGCTGAAATATCTACAGCAAAAGAGTTTGCTGCTTTAAGTGTATTATCTGTGTTGAATCCTCCGGCTAAGTCTGAACGGATAAATCTACCAGTTACAGCCATGGAGTAGGAGTCTGAAAGTTTCAGACCATAAGCTACGTCAATGGAAAATTCATTAGGTTTTGATACCCCGTTTGAAGTAACATCATTACCTACTAATTGAGTAAGCTCTACTTCTCCCATGTTGAAATAATAGATACTCGCGGAAATAGTAGACCTTTCATCCTGCCCAAGGAATTTATGAAATGCTCCGTATAATAAGAATACATCATTGGTAAGTTTTCCCATATAGGGTGTATAGGTAAGACCTACGGAAGAACTTGTTCTGCTAAAAGGATATTTAGCTGCATTCCAGAATTGTGAAAATGCATCAGGAGAAGTTACTACCCCTTGATCTCCCATACCTCCCGATCTTGCGTCTGGCGCAATTCTCAGGAAGGGAGCTCCGGTAAGTACAGGGTTTGATTGTGAATAGCCCAGAAAACCAGCACTTAACCCAAGTCCTAAAAGCAGTTTAGTAGTTAAATTCATATGTTGTCTTTTATATATTATCAGTTTTTTATAATTTTTATTGTCTATGTGTTATTCAATTATTTCAAAAGTACCATTTTTTCTACAGCTGTGGCACTTCCTTTGCATTTTTCTTGGTTTTGACTTTTTGCAAATATCTTAAAAATATATGTACCTTTTGCAACAGTAGCCCCAAAATCATCTCTTCCGTCCCATTCTATAGCTTGACGAGGGGTTCTAAAGCCCTGAAGGAACGGTTCTGCAACTACCGGCTGAGATAAAGTTCTTACCAATCTTCCGGTTATTGTATAAATCTGTACATTCACATTCAAGATATCATCACAATTGTGTTCAAACTGAATATATGTTTTATTGGTGAATGGATTTGGCCAGTTCAACGGACGGTTGATCGTCAGATGTTGGTCAGCTTCATCTTTAACCTCAAAATTTAACGTTGTAGTTGTCGAATTATTGTTTATATCCCAAACTTTAAATGTTAATTGGTGTTGCCCAACGGGAAGATTTCTGAAAGGATAGCTTACATTTCCTTTTTGATACTCAGCAAGACTTGGATTTAAGCATCCGTTTCCTTCTCCCGGAGAGTAGAAGTCGTTCAGGATAACTGTATTGATAACCTGGCCATCCAAATAGACGGTAATATCGTGGCCTACCCCTGATCCTGTAGAATTAATTCCCGTGTCATCAGTAAGACAAGCCAGAAGCATTGGATTCTGATTGGTAATTCCACCATCGGCAAAGTTGGTGTTGTTCATATACAGTTTTACTTTTGGTGGCTGGTTATCATTAATTCCATTAGGATTGATGTCTCCCACCTGAACAGACTGATTATTGAATACATCAGTTACCTTATTATCAGCATATCCTAATATCCTTCCTTCACCTACGGCATAATTGATATCTTTAGGAACATAGAATTCTGCAGTAAATACACCGTTTACAGCCAATCCGGAAGCTTTTACAATGGCGCTTCCTTCTTCGGTATAATTTAATATAGCATGTCCCCAGTTATTGTTGTTTAGTGTTTTTTTATTCAGTCTTTTATCAAAAATATTGATGGCAACTCTTCCGTTGAAGGTTGTATTCACAGTTCCGTTAGGGTTGTTGATATGACCTTTTACTTTAACAAAGTCAAGTCCTCTTATCAATCCTGGAACAGGTGTTTCAATATCATCAATAGCCAATAACCTTTGAGGTCTGCTTAATTTCATAGCAGGATCACCCAATACATTTACTCTAAGGTGATTAGAGTTAATTCCTGTTTCCTTTTTTGCATTTAAATGAGCGTATCCTAAAGTATTAAAGTCATCATTTGTTAATTTAAAAATATGCTTCGTGAAAGTATCTGTGAAGCTTCGTCCATAATCGATGGCTATAGCACGGCTGGAGGTAATCATTGTAGCGGGGCCTCCTTGCTTTAATTTCATAAACTGCTCACCGGCAGAATTGGTAGATGGTTCATCCCATAATGTAAATTCACAGGTTATGGTAGATACTAATGGAAATCTGCTATATACACTGGAAAAATTATTAGAATTCTGTATCTCGGTACTGGTTAATACTCTTTCCTGAGCCCAGCCATTAATTCCTCCATGACCAAAATAGAATAAATATAGACTGTTTCCTATACTGTTAGAGATAGCCTGGTTCACCTGTGGATATCTTGGCCCTCCCGCAGTACTTTGCATGGTAAAAGCATCCTGATACAGTTTTTTTACATTGTATTCTTTCAATGTCGGTACGCCAGGTTGTTCAAATATATTTACCAGTGCATTGTTCATTACATTATGAAAAGGACTTCCACCTTCTTCGTTATCATCTACAACAAAATCAAGCTTCATTCTCCAATCTCCAAAAGGACTGGATTGTCCCGGGAGTGCATTATAATAAGCCAGAGTTTTATCAATCATATTGGCAGCCTCTGTATTATTGGCAGCCGGAATTCTTCCTACAGGAAGGTTGGGTAGATTGTACAGTATACTAGATCCGGTCTGAGGCTGGGTCATCACAATATAGTCATCCGTAACGAATGACTGTACATAATCTGAAGAATGTTCACTTTGATAAGCAGAAACGATATTGTTATTATTGGAAACCCTGTTCTTATAATCATAAGAAGCATCTCCAAGAATAAATACATATTTAAGTCTTCCTTCAGGTGTATTTAATTTTGTAACGAAATCTCTTACTGCTGTAATATCTTTACTTCCGTTTCCAAATTCTTCATAGACCTTATTAACATCTACAATTTCTACCTTATAATTATTTTTTGTCTGATGATAGTTAGCCAGTCTTTGTGCCTGCCCCATCAGTTCAGGTACAGTAAGAATTAAATAATCTATATTGCTGATCTCAGAGAGATTCTGATTAGCAATTCTTCCTACAAACTGCGGAGTGAAGGCGGCATCAGCACGGAAAGCCACAAATTCATTATTGAAATTCTGGTCAGCAGCTGTATAAGCAAAATTGAATGAACCGGCTCCTGCCTTATTCACCCTTCTGTTGGCATTCGTGATGTCTGTAACGTCCCATACTTGTTCTACACCTGTAGCATTGGAAATACTGAATCCATAATTTGTATTACTTCCGCTTACAATAGAATAGTCTCTGAAATTCATCTGCGAACCATTGAACGCCAGATTTTCTTTGTATTGTACTTCAAGATAATCAAAGTAGAAAGTTCCGTTAGGATTGGCGGAAATGTCCGGATTGTATTTTAATGTGATCTGATTTCCTGTCTGATTGGTAATACTTCCGTTATACCTCATAGGATAGAACATATATGAATAGGTAGGGTCATCAGTAGGAACCTTATCATGATACGGATTAAGATTATTGATTTTAATATCAATAACATTCTGTTGTGATCTGTATCCTATTACTTGTGACCTGTATTTTATAATATCTGTAGGCTGAATAGGAGAGTTAGTGGTAAGAGTGATCGTCTTTTCGGTAGAGAAAGGAGCATCTTCTACCCATATTCTTCCTACTTTCAATAAATTGGCCTGATCATTATTGATAACCTGGTAGCTATCATACCTGCTAATCATTTGAGCAGGTAAGTTCCCGTCTATAGTAGCAACTCTTTTTCCTGCACCTTTATCAAAGTTGATATAATAATAGGAAAAGTCATCATATATATTTTTGAGATTATTGCTGGCATCTGTTCTTGTCTCTCTTCTTTTAAATCCTTGCCCGTTGTTGGTATCATAAAGGTTGTATCCATTTGGACCCTGTGCATAGAATAAGGCATAGTCATTATCATTCCATACTCCGTCATCTTCACCCACTACCTGAATGGCATTTTCCTGTAAAGAATTATATCGGGGATCCTGGTTGAACTCAGGAAGCATAATTCCTCCATTTCCATAAACTCTAAGATTTCTTGGATTTACGGAAGAAGGATTAATTCCACTATCTCTTAAAAATTGTGAAGTGATTTTAAATACTCCGGACTTGTCAACTTTTATTTTGTAAAAGTTTCCACTGGCAAGAGGGTTGTCGTTAGTTCCTATTTTATTAACACCTCCAAAGGTATTAATTGGGGTAGAGGCTTCAGAAACATTAAACGAGGATAATCTCAGAACACCTCCTTTTGTTTTTTTGAACAAGCCTACACTAATGCTTGCATATCTTTCCCCATCTAATGTATAATAGGTAACTTCTGCAATATCACGATCAGGTAATCCGCCTTTATCTAATTCGAATAAATCCTGGTTAGAAACTCCATCCCAGGCAAGGTCAGAAATTTTTAGCTCCTTTTCTCCGATTTTTTGCTTTGTTACTATAAAAACGTTACTTTGGTTGAAAGAAAAACCTTCATTTTTAAAATTTGGAAGATTTAATTTTGAATCACCAAAATCCTGAATTTTAGAACCATTCCATTCTATGGTGTTTTTTTGGGCGTAAAGTGTTGATGCAAAAGCGATTAAAGATAAAAGCGTGATTTTTCGTCTCATGTTTATTATTGAAATTGCTAAATTACAAAATAAATGAAAATTTTAGAATTAAATTGTAATACAATAAAATTAATTTGTTATCGTTGTTCAAAAAAATCAAATCTTTATTTGATTTATTGAATAATTTATTTTTTCTTTGTACTCTTGAAAATATTTATATCGACTATGAAAAAACTAAAGTTGTTTTCATTAATAGCATTAAGTTCTACACTTGCATTAACCAGCTGTGGCGGATCAGGAACCAGCAAAGGTGGCGGTACCAAAAAATTTGTCAGTAAAACGGGTTGGAAACCAAACGAAAAACAGGGTTGGTTTTTTGCAGGAAAGCAACAGAAGCAGAAGGGTTGGCCGGGAATGGTATATGTAGAAGGTGGAACTTTTACAATGGGATTAGTGAAAGATGATGTTATGCACGATTGGAATAACACACCACGCAGAATGCAGGTGAGTTCATTCTTTATCGGAGAAACAGAAATTACTAACTATGAATACCGCGAATACCTTACATGGTTGAAGTATGTATTCCCACCAAGTGATCCTAGCTTTAAGGAAATCTATAACGGTGCTTTACCGGATACCTTATTATGGGACAACAAATTATCTAGAAACGATTATAATGAGACCTATCTACGTTCTCCGGAATTTGATTACTATCCGGTAGTAGGTGTTTCCTGGACACAAGCAAACAGATACTGTGAATGGTTGACAGACAGAGCAAATGAAAAAGCTTTGATGCAAGCAGGTGTTATTGCTAAAGATTTGTATATCAACGAATCTAACAACCAGGGAGGGACAGCATTTAACATGGATAAATTCAAAGCGAATGATCCTGAAATGCAAGGGTATATCAACGAAAAAAGAATGCAGCAGAAATCTGGTATGAAAACTACTAACCAGAGATTATTATCTGCAAACAGAGCTCCTAATGGTGCAATGGTTCAGAAATTCAGACTTCCTACTGAAGTTGAATGGGAATATGCAGCTTTAGGAATGGCGAAAAACAGAGAATATAACCAATACCTTGGTAAAAAACCTGAAATCGAAAGATTAAGAGGAACTAAAGGAAAAACAAGAGGTATGTTCCTTGAAAACTTTAAAATGGGTAAAGGAGATTACTCTGGTATCGCTGGATGGAAAAACGATGGATCTGCACAAACTTCAGATGTAAGACAATATCCGTCTAACGACCTTGGAATTTATGGTATGTATGGTAACGTTTCAGAATGGACTGCTGATGTTTACAGACCTATCATTGATGAAGATTACAACGACTTCAACTACTACAGAGGAAATATGCCTCAGGCTATCGTAAGAAACGGTGACGGAACTTATAAAATGATAGACGAAGGTACTATTAAGTATGATACTCTAGCTGATGGTAGATTAGTATATAAAGGATTACCTGGACAATTCGAAAGAGAAACGATTGGTGATTACAGAAACTACAGAGATGGTGACAGACAATCTTCTTTAGAATACAGAAGTGAATCAGACTCAGCTGCAGGATTCGATATGTATAATGCACCTAAAAAGAGTTTTGTTGTAGATGCAAGCGGTAGAGTTAAAATGCTGAAAGATACCAAAGACAGAACATCTGGAATTTCTAACGATGTTAGAGTAGTAAAAGGTGGTTCTTGGCAAGATACAGCATACTGGCTTGATCCGGGACAAAGAAGATATAAAAATCAAGGTAGAGCTTATGGTTGGATTGGTTTCCGTGTTGCACAGGATGCTAGAACTAACGATAAGAACAGAACTAGAAGATAATATTTATCAAAAAATACTTTTAAAAAAACCTTCCGAAAATCCGGAAGGTTTTTTTATTTTTGAACAGTGAAATCGCTTAGCTGAAAAACTCAAGAATATTGATACAGATGTAGCGGTTACTATTAGAAAATACATATATTTCCACATGAATATAGAACAGTTTTACCCTTTGTTTTTACAGGCCGACAAAGTAACGATCGATAGCCGAAAAATAGCCAGAAATGATATCTTTTTTGCCTTTTCCGGTGATAATTTTAATGCAGCAACGCTGGCGGAAAAAGCCATAGAAGACGGAGCTTTAGCTGTTATTGTTGAGCAGCCTGAATTTGAGAATAAGGATAGGAATATTTTCTATGTTCCCTCTACTCTTGAATTCCTGCAACAGTTGGCAGTCTACCATAGAAGCCAGCTTACCATTCCTTTTATCGGACTTACGGGAAGTAACGGGAAAACAACAACAAAGGAGTTGATTCATGCTGTGCTTTCAGAAAAATTCAATGTTCAGTATACTTATGGTAATCTGAATAACCACATCGGAGTTCCGTTGACCATTCTTTCCATTAAACCTGAGCATGAAATGGCTGTGATTGAAATGGGAGCCAATCATCAGAAAGAAATAGAACACCTTTGTACCATTGCACAACCGGATTTAGGATATATTACCAATTTTGGAAAAGCACACCTGGAAGGTTTCGGTGGTTTTGAAGGCGTGATTAAAGGGAAGTCTGAACTTTACGATTATCTTAAAGAAAATCAACAGACCATCATTGTTAATGAAAATGATCCTATTCAAGTTGAAAAGACGGAAAACTATTCACCTAAAATTACTTTTGGAAAAGTAGAGTCAGATTACAATTTTGAACCTTTCTCAGAAGATCATTTTGTAGGATTAATCTACCAGGGAGAAAAAACAGTGTCTAAACTGACAGGAGCTTACAATTTTACGAATCTTTGTGCTGCGGCGAGCCTTGGACTCCACTTTGGAATCAGCTTTGAAAAAATCAAGCATGCAGTGGAGCAGTATACTCCTACCAATATGCGTTCACAAGTGGTGAAAAAAGAAAACAGAACATTGGTGCTGGATACTTATAATGCCAACCCAAGTTCGATGACGGCTTCATTAAATAATTTTATCACGTTTGAAGGCCGTAAAACCATTATTATTGGTGATATGTTGGAATTGGGTGCTGAAAGTGAAAAAGAGCATCAAAACATCTTAGAATTAGCCAAAACACTTGGTTTTGATACCATCATCACAGTTGGAAAACACTTTAAAGGTGTAAATTCATCAGATCTTGCTTTTGAAAATACAGCTGAACTTACAGAATATTTACAGCAGCATAAAATTCAGTCAGAAAATATACTGTTGAAAGGATCAAGAGGAATAGCGCTGGAAAAGGTTATTGATTTTATTTAGCCTTTAAAGCCCAGAATTCTTTTACGATAAGTTTAATATTCTTGAATGTGCTTGGGAAAACTTCTTCTTCAATCTGAGTGGTGTTTTTCCAGGCAACTTCAGTAATTCCTTCCTCAATTTGTGGCTTTGAAGTATCTTCACCATTGAAGTTCATTTCAAACCAATGGGTGCATTTCAGGATTTTTTCACCATTTCTTTCGATATAGATATGATAAGTGGTATTAATGAACTGTACCAATTCTACATCTCTTAATCCGGTTTCTTCTTCAATTTCCCTAACTGCAGACTCTTCCCTGGATTCTCCTTTTTCCATTTTTCCCTTTGGAAGATCCCATTTACCCAATCTTCTGATGAAAAGCATTTCTCCTTCAGGTTTAATCACCAGTCCTCCGGCAGCTTCTATAATTCTGAACAGCTTTTGGAACTCCTGCCAGATCTCATCAATATTCTCACCATATACATTAAGTTCGTTTACAGAAGTGTTCTCTAAAAGATCTAATGCGATCTCTAAAGTCGTGAAACTTTCATACCCCAATTTTTTTTCAAGTCCTTCGGGATGTTTAGATATCAATAATTTTTTTTCGTTCACAAAAACTTTATACATCTCAGATATTTATAGTTAGTATTGATCCTTAGAGGGTAATGGTTTTGAAAGAGGAGTGAACAGATTGTTTTAACTACGCTTTTTACCACAATTTATACGCAAATATATCAAATTATAGCAAGAAAATAAGTCAATTGATGAGCTTTATTTTTCTTAATGAGAACAATTGTTTGGTTTACTTAGGATAAGATTCTTTCCACTAAAATAAGTATAATAGGTATATTCCATTTTATTTCTGATTTCAAAACTTATACTATTGAATATTTTAACCGGTTTAATCATAAAATTGATATTACTATAAAATTGATTCATCATGAATTCCCATCAGTAAAAGGATTCAGCCTTTAAAAGTATGCTTTGGATAACGTCTTTGTAGATTTTTTTTATAATTTTGTTGTTATCATAAATGTAAAGAACCTTATCTTTATAAGAATTTAAATACAAAATAAAAAAATGAATTTAGAAGGACGAAAAATTATTGTCAATAAATCATCCAAAGAATTAAGCGAGTTATTGAAAACTCCTGAAAATTACAAAGATTTCATGCCGGACGGTCTTCAGAAATTTGAAACGAGAGATAATGGGTTCAAATTCGGATTACAGGGAATGCCTGAAATTGCATTGAAAATAGATGAGGTAGACGATCAGAAAGCAGTATTGAAATCTGCAAGCTCAAGCTTAGATTTCTCTTTAACGGCTACTTTAAATCCGATCAATGAGAATCAGACAGAAGTTCAGATGTTGTTTGAAGGAAAATTCAATCCGTTCATCAAAATGATGGTAGAAAAGCCATTACAGAACTTTATCAATACATTGACAGATAAGATCGAAGCCTATAAATAATACATAAAAAACCTTCAGAAATGAAGGTTTTTTTTATTAACACATTACTGATTCTTTTTAAAAAGCCCAGCCTTTAAATTTAAACCGGCTGAACCTTCCGCCAATTGTAGGTAATTGCGTTTGCTCTGATCTTTTTCAATGGTTACTGTTCCGGTAGTCTGTACATTTTTCATTTCCAGAAAATCAGTGGAAGTGGCATTATTTCCACTTAACGGACCGCTTCCGAATCCTGCCAGATTGGTATAGTCTGCAAAAAGACAATCGGAGGCTTTATATCGGCGTGTGCTTCCTTTTTCTCTGATCCAAATTGTACTGGCATTGGCTATGATGTTATGATGAAAATCAAAACGATCTCCATCCGTATCCTTTGTTGTCCAAACACCGCTAAAATAGCTGCCATATACCAACGAATACTGCATGGCATTACGGCTGCCTGTTTTTCTATCGTTTTTCCAGAAAACAACCGGGTTTTTGCAGTTGAAGAAAATGCAATGGTCAATCACAAGTCCGTAGCCATTAGCAATAACTCCCACATGTAGTGGCAATACATCTACATTTCCGGTAAACACACATTGGGTTACAAGCAGGTCGTCCAGGCTTTTTCCATCCCGCCAGATAGGATAAGAACGACGCAGATTATTACCGTCTATATAGGAATAATCTGGACTGCCGGTAAAGCGCAAGCCTTCAATCGTTACATGGCTGACTTCTGGTTGTATACCCTTTGCTTCTTCTCCACCTATGCCTGGCTCTGGCGGAACTGCTGTTACTACCGTTGGCATTTTTTGAGGAGTCCACTGTGCTTCATCAGGCATTACATCGGCACGAATAACAAGACGGTTTGCAGAGGTATATTTATCATTGGTGAATACAACTGTCTGAGTCAATAGATGTACACCTTCCGAGAGAAAAATTGTGGTTGCTTCCGGTTCTTTGTTTACATTCACACGTTTTGCAGCTTCCAGAAGGGTTTTTAACGGCTGTGTTTTTGTCCCGGAATTTGTATCGTTACCTGTCTTTGGATTAACATATAATTGTTCTGCCTGTCCTAAAGCTATGCCTAGTAGTAACAATAGAAAGCTAAATGTATGTTTTATCATTTCCTTTTTTTGTAAAATTAAGAACAGTCTTATATAATGAAAAGGTCATTTTGTTTTTAAAAAGGTCTTTTATATATTCTTCCGGTATTGCTGAGGAGTAATACCGGTAAACTTTTTAAAAAAGCGATTGAAATTAGATGGATCTGAAAAGCCGAATTCGTAGCAAATTTCTTTTGCTGATTTATTTTGATAAAGCTGTTTCTTTATTTCTGAAATTAACTTATAATGGATCATTTGCTGAGCTGATAATCCGCTGAACTGCTTACAGATTTTATTAAGAAATCCTGGGCTGATGGTAAGCATTTTTGAATAAGCTTCAACACTTCTGTCATCCACAAATTTCTTTTCCAATAAAGATCGGAATCTATAAAAGTCTGAGTGCACATGAGTATCTCTCTGAACATTATAAACATTAGCATAAAATCGGTTGAGAATGACCAGCAATTGATATAAAAATGACCGGATTAAATGATTACTGTCATTCTGAAGCTGCCCGAATTCCTGTTCTATTCCATGTAAAAGATTCAAACATTTTCCAAATGATTCCTCTGATATTTCCATACCTGTGGGGCGTGAATATTGATGAAAGTACTGAAAGCGATGCAGGAATAATTCGTCCGAGAAAAAAAGATGCAGAAAGTCTTTGTCAAAGAATAGGGTATAGCCTTTTACTTTCTTCTCAATTTCCCAGCAACGTATTTGTCCGGGGCTTGTAAAAATAACAGTTTGTGGAGTTATTGGGATTCTATTTTCGTCCAATGTAAAAGTTCCCGTTCCTTCTTCGATAAAAATAATTTCATAGAAGCTGAGCTGATGCAGTGTCTTATCTAATACATAATGATTCAGCGTTTCGATACGTCCGATATCCAATAGCAGCTCCAAGCCATATTTATGTGGGAGAAAATGATATGTTTTAATTTTTGCTGCTGATGCCATTTTTTCTCATTCTAAAGATGAGTTAAAAATACAACATTTCAGTTAGCTATAGTATTGAGAATGCAAAGCAATTCACTTATAATGATGAATACCAATTCAGGATTAAAGAAGAAACTGTTAAGGTAAAAGATTAATGAATTCTATCTACGCAATTACTCCAGAACAATGATCGGCAGTACTTCCGGTAGCAGAGGATAGAACATTGATTTCATTGTTCATTTTTAAAACCCCCATAAATGCAAAGATTAAAGCTTCCTTATATTCGATAATTTTCTTTTCAGGGATAATTACCTCAGCATCTGTTTTTGCTTTTATTTTCTCTATTATAAAACTGTTATAAGCACCTCCTCCGGTTATCAGTATGTTCTTTATATTCTTTTCATTGATAACCTTGGAAATCTGCTGGGCAATATGTTCTGAAAAGGTAGCAAGGGCCTCAACTGGAGCTATACCTTCAAGTTTCGGAAATACATGGTGGTTGCACCATTCTACACCCAATGATTTGGGATGAAGTTGTTGGTAGAAACCTAAGGAATTAAGTTCGTCAAGTAAAGTTTCATTTATTTTTCCTTTTCTCGCCAGATCACCATTTTCATCAAAGCTTTCATTCAGTTGTTGAGCCAAATAATTCAGGACAATATTGACAGGAGCTATATCAAAGGCAATTCTTTTACCTTCTGACGTCAAGGAAATATTTGAGAATCCGCCCAGATTAAGACAGGCATCATATTGTGAAAAAAGAAGTTCATCACCTATAGGAACCAGGGGAGCTCCATTTCCTTTCATCAGGACATCCTGACTTCTGAAATCATAGAGAACCGGTATTTTGGTTTCCATTTTAATGGCTCTGCCATCTCCAATCTGCAAGGTAAATTTTCTTTGAGGCTGATGAAAAACCGTATGACCATGAGAGGCGATCAGATCAATATTTTCAAGCTGATGTTGTTCTATAAATTCTTTAACTTTTTGCCCCAGATAAAACCCATAATCGGAATGCAATTCTAAAAGATCCGTTGCTGAAAGATGAATAGAATTTCTGAGTTTATTTTCCCAATCAGTAGAATAGGGAAGGGTTTCTGCTTTCAGGATCTGAAAATGCCATTTGTCCTTTTTTTCAAATTCAGCAAGACAGATATCCAACCCGTCTAAACTTGTTCCGGACATGAGTCCAATGGCAAGCGTTTTCATGGTAACAGAAGCTATTTTTTATTTTCAGAAAGCCTTTTAGAACTAAAGTCTCCTGAATTGTTATAGAAAGTATATTCCGAAAAATCATCCTTGGCAGTCATTCCATTGGCACCTACCAATGTAGAGCCGTCTTCCATGGTTACGTACACTGTGTCTTTGGTATAGATTCTTTTTTTAAGCTGATCCCAATACACACTCTGCATCGCAAATTTCTGTCCTTCGTTGGTCGTAATCCTTACATTACCTTTTGCTTCGTAAAACTTTTTGTAATCATAAAACTTGGCATATTTAGCCTTAATTGTTCCCGGTATTTTTGGTTTTTTCTTATCAAAAAACTCAATATCAATACCTTTTCTGGCTACCGTATAAGGACTGTCAATCAGTTCATATTTTTCAATAATAGCTGCTTTAGCCTTAAGGATGATAAATCCGGAATCACGTTGTACGATATTCGCGTTATTAATGACCTGTGAAGGAAAGTTTTTGCTGTTATTTCCATTCTTTTTGGTAAGATCTTCTTCACAGGATGTGAATATAAAAAATATAGCACAACTAAAAAGGTATGCTATATTTTTATATACTATTTTTCTTGAAAAATTCATTCTAGTTATAAAGAGCCTTTCTGAACCATTTATCAGCAAAATTGAAGCCGAGTTTCAGGTTGATAAAGTTCTGGTTGATAAGGTTGTTCTGAAGAGTACCTCTCTTGCCCACTTCTACACCAATCTCTAAGCCACTCATTCTTGTAATACTGCTGTTTTTGAACGGAAGCATTACTCCGGCAGAAATACCGAATTTATTGATGCTGTTTCCTTCCAGTTTAAGGTTTCCTCTTTCATAGAAGGCACCATATCTGTAGACTACCCTTGAGAAGTAGCTTCTGAAGTTGTTATAGTTAGGTAAGTACCATCCACCGGCAGAAATTCTGTAAGTATCCTGTAAGCTGAAAGTATTTCCGAAATAAGAAATATCTTCCCCTTTTTTATAATCAAGCTGCCCAGAAAGGAACCAATGGTTTTCACTTCCATATCCAACCCCTACAGACGCCTGAAGCGGAAGAAGGTTTTTAGATTTGGTTTCTTTGTAGTCAATTGTAGTAACATCCATTTTAGTACCTGCTGCATCAGCATATCTGTAAGTACTGTTGGTATACTCAGTCGTCATATTACCGGTATTCCCGAAAGTTGCTGTTGCTCCAATCGTTAATTTCTTGTCAGTACGGGTATTCAACTTCTGATAGCTTGTACCTAAAGTAAAGTTGAAGTTTCTGATTCTGTTTTTGGTTTCATATCCAGCAATGTATTCTGTATTTGCTGCACTGAACTCAGTAAGATCAGTAAGGTCTCCAAAATATAAATTAGCTCTTGCTCCTACAGAGAATTCCTGGTTGATCTTATAAGATAAAGCCACAGCTGCTGTGTTTAAAGTACCATTACCTTTAAATTGGTTTTGGTCAACAACAGTACCACCTACTTCACGCTGACTAAGAATATCATAGTTTTTAGAGCTATATGGCTGATAGCTAATTCCCATTTTTACTTTTGAGGAAATAGGAAATGCCAATGAAATATTAGAAAGATACGTAGAATGCTTTGTAGATTTCATATCGTTAAAATTCGATTTGAAATAGTTGTTTTCGTTAGTAGCTTCTAGTTTGATACTAGTAAGTTCGAAATTAGCATTGTTTGCAGGGTTGGCAAAGTTGAAATTACTGGTGAAATCACTTATAAAAGCAGTAGAGATACCTCCCATGGATGCCGTTTCGATCGTATTATCATATTTTACATCCCCAATTCCATATTTTGCATACGGAGAGTTACCTAGACTCTGTGCATTCAGAAAATATCCAACTGATATGAATGATACTACAAAGATTTTTTTCATTCTTTATTTTTAAAATAATGCGCAAATATCTTAAATATTAATGAATTGTAAAAATTATATGTGGTTAAAGTTTGTTAAGGGCTGTATAATGGGGAATTTTTAATCTTTATATATTATTGGTGTCAATTGTGAATCATGAGTTTACTTTGTTTTCTATTTGTATAATTTAATGTTATAATTCACTATTTGTATAGATAGAAATGATAATAAGTCAATCAACTTTGTTCATGAATTTCCTTTATCATGTATTCATCATTCATTTTGTGAAGGAAGAATTGACCATCCAAGAAACTTAAGTTAAAGTAAAACTGTCAGTTTGCTTCATTGCTAATTTATTTTATTCCTCCATTCTTTATCCACTTTGTTGAGGCAAAAATTCATCATTCTATAAATTTAACTCTGAATTCTTCTTCAGTTTTTTTATCTTTGAAACATGAATTGGGAGAACATCGCCGGACAGGAAAATCTTAAAAAACTTCTTAGAGAAAGCATTGCTGAAAACAGAGTGAGCCATGCCCAGCTTTTCGTAGGAAAGGAAGGTTACGGAACATTACCCATGGTGTTGGCGTATGCTAAGGAGATTTTAAGGCAGGAAAATGAGCATGCTGCTTCAAAAGTAGAACACCTTAATCACTTAGACCTGCACTTTAGTTTTCCCGTATTTACAGATAATAGAAACTCTTTAAGCAAGAATAAATTCGAAGAGTTCAGAGAAATGATTCAGGCTTCTCCGTATGCAAGTTATGATGACTGGACTGCTTTTTTAGAATCAGAAAACAAACAGCTTTTTATTTCTGCAGATGAAGTTGATGATCAAAATCAGAAGTTTTCTTTAAAAAGTTTTGAAGGCGGAACCAAAATTCTGATTGTTTGGAGAGCCGATAAAATGAATATAGCCGCCTCCAACAAATTTTTGAAATTTCTTGAAGAACCACCGGCAAAAACCATTATTCTCCTTACCGCAGAAAGTACCAATGATATTTTACCAACAATACTTTCCCGTACCCAGGTCGTAGAAATTCCAAGAGTTCATGATGAAGACATTGAAGCCTATTTAAAGAAGAATTTCTCTGTTACTGATGAAAAAGTAAGAGAAATTGTTCATGAGGCACAAGGAAATCTTAATGAAGCGATAAAACTGCTGAACTCTGGAGACAAAAGCAATGAATTTGAAAAACTCTTCGTGCAATGGGTTCGTGACGCCTTTATGGTAAAGAAGAAACCTGAATATCTAAGAAGTATCATTTCCTGGGCAAGAGAAATTGCCGGCTGGAACAGAGAAAAACAGAAGAATTTTTTAAATTACTGTTCTGAGATTTTTAGATTAGCTCTTCTTCAGAATTACCAGTCAGAAAATCTGGTGTATAAAAAGATTGATGCCAATGGTTTTAACTGGGCAGGTTTTTCAAAGTTTATCAGTGGTGCCAATATTGAAAGTATTCTGGAAGAGATCAGTACCGCAGATCTTCACCTTACCAGAAACGGGAATCCTAAAATTGTGTGGACAGATCTTGGGATCAAATTATCAAGATATATTCATAAAAGTACATAAAATAAAACTCCGGAAATTTTCCGGAGTTTTTGTTTTTAGCAGTAGTTTGATTTACGCTGTCTTTTTTTCTTTGGCAGCCTTTTTATCTTTAGGCGTATTCTCTGCTGTTTTTGCCTTTGTATCACATCCTTTGTGATGAGCATCTGAACAAGCTTTTTTATCCTTTACAGAACATTCTTTTTTATCTTTCCCAGCACAGCAGCCACCTTCTTTAGGTTTTTCCTGAGCATAGCTGAATGTAAATAAACCGATGGCAAGAATTGAAATGAGTTTTTTCATGATCTAAAATTGTTAAGTGGCTAAATGTAATACTTTTACGCTTATCCTATAATTTTTTTAATGATGTCTGGAATTCCTGGAGTTCCTGTTCCATAAATTCAGGATTGTTGAGCTGTTTTCGCATCGATTTAATATTACCGATGGTACTTTCAAGAGCGATTCTGAACCATGGGAATTCCTGGCTTAAAGAAGTAAGCTTTGCCAAGGCTCTCATAGGATTTTCTGTTTGCGCTAATTGTACGGCATGTTCATATCTGAAAACAGGACAGTAATAATATTCTTCAGCAACATAATCCCAGGTATCAATATCAGCTTCCGTATTTATCAGATAAAGCATGGCAAAAATGGAAGAATCAGTATAGCCTTCAGAAAATTTGAAGCAATCAAAAACAGATTCCGTATCATTCTTTTGGATCTTTTTATCTAGTACATCATGAAACAACTGATGAGAAAGCTCTTTTTCAGAGTGATTTCCTATGATATGGAGAACTGTTGCATATTCTACTTTTACAGCATCATCTTCAGGGTGATTGTGATAGGCAGTTTCAATATATTCCTTTGCCGTAGGATTATCCAGCAATACGCGGTGAAGCTTTGAAAGAGAAACCAGTTCTTCCTTGGTAAAATGCCTTTTGTCTGACATATTTTTTTCAAAATATTGAAGTGCCTTTTTCGGATAACGGTCTTTTACATACCTTTCAATCACTTGCCAGTCTTCAAGTTTTTCAAGCTGAGACTGATCCCAGAAACGATATAATAAAGAGATGCGATCCCATTTCGACTGAATATCTGCCCATTCTCTGAAAAGATCTCTATGAGTCTGGTGAGCGTTTTGAATATTATCTTTGATTTCAATGTCAATATCAAGACTCGGATCAGAATGAAATCTTCTGAGGGCTTCAACAACTTCAAGATCGAAACGATTACCGTCTTCATTGATGGACGGGGCGGTAGTTTCCTCTATTACAACAGGTGTCTCTTCCTCTAGTATAATGTCTGTTTCCTGAGGTATTAAGGAAATGTTTTCTTCTATTGGAGTGGATGTCTCTTCATGAATTGGAGCTATTGTTTCTTCAACCGGAGACTCATTTTTAACAGTTTCTTCATTTGTCTTATTTTTTTTCTTCATCCACTTAAAGAGGAAATCAAATAGGCCCATACATTTAGTTTTTTGTAAATATAAATTAAATCTACATTAAAAAAATCAATCAATCGTTTGATTTTATGAAAAACTTATGTAAATTTGCCCCCTGAAAAAATGGAAGTGATATGATTTCAAAAGAAGAAAATATATTATTTGCTGCTGAAAAACTCTTTGCTGAAAAGGGTTTCGATGGAACTTCAACCCGTGAAATTTCCAAGGCTGCAAATGTGAATATCTCGATGATCTCTTACTATTTTGGATCGAAAGAAAAGCTTTATGAGAAATTGGTTGAATACAGAATGAATGAAGGACAGTTTTTCTCAAGAGATATTGTAGAAAGAACAGACCTTAATGAGTGGCAGAAGATTGAAAAAATAATAGATCAGTTTTCTAACAGAATAAGAACTCAGAAATGCTTTTACAGAATTATGCAGCGGGAACAGCTTCATACCAGTAATCCGCAGATCGTAGAGTTTTTAAAAGAAACCAAAATGTCATTCCTCTCGATGTACTCCCGAATACTGGAAAGCGGACTGAAGAGTGGCGTTTTTACAAAAAATCCTCCTATTTATCTGCTTCATTCCACCATAAGCGGAACCTTATTTTATGCATTCAATGCCAAGGAAATGTATAAGGAATTCCTGAATGATACGGATGATGAGGATGTTTTTGACGAAAAATTTTATACAGAACTTAATAGACACATAAAACATTTACTAAAAGACCTTTTAGGTTATGAAGAGAATAAATAACTCAGTGATTGCATTATCACTATTCGTAGGAATAGCAAATGCAAATGCTCAGGAGAAAAAGACCCTTTCTCTTGACGAAGCTGTGCAGCTGGGAATCCAGAACAGCAAGAATCTCAAGATCGATGCAGCCAAGATCGAGGAGGCTACCGCTGATCTTTTGGAAGCTAAAAACAGACAGCTTCCTGAATTGAAGATTTCAGGAAGCTATATGTATCTTCCAATAAAACCGAATGTGGACATCAAACTTCCTGGTATGTCAGGAGGAGCAGGAGGCCCGGAAATTCATCAGGTAGTGTATGGTTCCGCTAACCTTAGCGTACCTATTTACAGTGGTGGAAGAATTAAATACGGAATTCAGTCGGCAAAATATCTGGTTGAAGCATCAAAATTAAGTACTGAAAATGACAAAACTGCCATTGCTTATAATGTTGCCCAGGCTTATAACAACCTGTTTAAAGCCAATCAGTCCATCAAGGTTTTTGAAGAAAATCTTACTGCTTCTCAAAAGAGAGATGAAACTTTCCTTAAAATGGAAAATAATGGACTGATCGCCAGAAATGACAGATTGAAAGCAAACCTTCAGACTTCCAATATTGAACTTCAACTGCTGGAAGCTAAAAACAATTACAATATTGCTAACATCAATATGGACTTGTTATTAGGACTTCCTGAAACTACAGAACTTGAAATAGACCAGAACTATATTGAAGAAGGTTCAGAAGTAAAAACGGTTGATTTTTATGTAAACGAAGCCAGAGAAAACCGTAAGGACCTTCAGGCTTTAGTTCAACAGAGAAAAGCAGCAGAGTTGGGAACGAAGGCTGCTAAGGCAGAAAATCTTCCTTCTCTGGCATTCACGGGAGGATATGTGGCCGCGGATATTCCTAAGTTTCTTACCGTATACAATGCGATTAATGTAGGAGTTGGGATTTCTTATAATTTATCCAATATCTGGAAAGAAAATTCATCACTAAGACAGTCTCAGGCGAGAGAAAAGCAGTTGGCTGCTACAGATGAATTACTGAATGATAACATTAAGCTTGATGTGAACAGAGAATATCAGAATACAGACTTTTCTAAAAAGAGAATTGTTGTTTTCGAAAAATCTGCTGAACAGGCTAATGAAAACTACAGAATTACAAAAAATAAATATGACAACGGCCTTGCAACCATGACGGAATTATTGGATGCAGACGCTGCTCAGATTGCTGCTAACGTTGGCGTAATCAATGCCAAGGCAGACGCTGCTTTAGCATACAGAAAACTATTGCAAACAACAGGAACTTTAACAATTAAATAATCAGATCGAAACCAAAATGGAAAATAATAATACACAGGCAGTTGAAACTAAAAAGAAAAAAAGTTTAGTTTTTCCTATCATCTTAGCAGCCGTAGTAATCGGAGGAGGAATCTACGGTTACAGAGCCTATAGCTACGGACAGTATCATGAAGAAACTGATGATGCTCAAATCACTTCAAACATGTCACCTGTAATTTCTAAAATTTCCGGATATGTAGCTGAAGTAAAAGTAAAAGACAATCAGTTTGTAAAGAAAGGAGATACTTTGGTTATTTTAGATAACAGAGATCAGAAGATGGCACTTGAGCAGGCTCAGGCTGCTTTATCTACAGCGAAAAGCAATATTTCAAATGCAGAAGCTACTACGAATGCCACTTCAAAAAATATCAGTTCTTCTGAAGCTGCTGTAGTAACTGCCAATGCACAAATTGAAGCAGCGAAAGTAAATGTCTGGAAAACTTCTCAGGATCTGAAGAGGTATGCTAATCTTGTAAAAGATCATTCTATTACAGAACAACAATATGAGCAGGCTTTAGCAGCAAAACAATCTGCGGATAAACAGTTACAGGTTTTAGTTGATCAGAGAAATCAGATTGCTCAGCAAACCACTATTGCTTCTTCTCAAACAGCTGCAAGTTCTCAACAAATCAGTGTTGCAGGCTCTGTGGCAAAACAAAGAGAAGTAGATGTTGAAAATGCAAAATTAAACTTGTCATATACCGTCATTCTTGCTTCTGAAGACGGACATGTAGGTAAAGTATCTACACAGGCTGGCCAATATCTTCAGGCAGGTGCTCAGTTATTTTCTTTGGTTAAAAACGACCAGAAATGGGTAGTGGCGAACTTCAAAGAAACGCAGGTAGACAAAATGGTAGAAGGACAGAAAGTAAAAATTGAAATTGATGCTTTCCCTGATAAAGAATTTGATGGGGTAGTAAGCTCATTCTCTCCGGCTACTGGTGCAACATTCTCTATTCTTCCTCCGGATAACGCAAGTGGAAACTTCGTAAAAGTAGTGCAGAGACTTCCTGTAAAAATCGATTTTGTAAATCTTGATAAGAATATTGCAAAAAGATTAAGAACAGGGATGAATGTGAAGGCTGAGGTTTCATTGAAATAACACTTAAAATTGTTAAGAGTCAAGAATTGCTTTATCAAATAATGAAACAAAATTGACCATTGACTTTTAACATCGTAAAAAACTTATGCAAGATTCATTAGTAGAATATGGAGCGCGGAGAGTGATCATTACGATTACTGCTATACTTTGTGCCCTTCTTGAAATTGTAGACTCCACGATTGTTAATGTTGCCTTGAATGAAATGAAGGGGAATCTTGGATCTACACTTTCTGAAGTGGGATGGGTAATTACGGCTTATGCCATTGGTAACGTAATTATAGTACCAATGACGAGCTGGCTTTCCCAGCAGTTTGGGCGTAGAAATTACTTTGCGGCATCCATCATTATATTTACCATATTTTCATTTTTATGTGGAAATGCGACCAATATCTGGGAACTCGTGTTCTTCAGATTGATGCAGGGAATCGGTGGAGGAGCCTTATTGGTAACTTCACAAACGATTATTACGGAATCTTATCCGATTGAAAAAAGAAGTATGGCTCAGGCTATTTATGGTCTGGGAGTAATTATCGGTCCTACATTAGGTCCACCTCTTGGAGGATATATCGTTGATAATTTCAGCTGGCCATATATTTTCTATATTAATATTCCGATTGGAATTGCAGCAACCTTGATGACGCTGCAGTTTGTAAGAAGTCCAAAATATGCGGAAAAACGTAAAGTCTCGGATGTTGACTGGATAGGAATTGCATTACTGGCAGTAACAGTAGGTTCATTACAATTCATTCTTGAGAGAGGGCATGAAGAAGACTGGTTTGCCAGCGGAATGATTGTAGCGTTTACAGTAGCTGCTGTTTTAGGATTTATCTTATTTCTTTGGAGGGAACTTACCTTTAAATATCCAATCGTTGAGCTCAGGGTACTTAAAAATAGTAATTTAAGAATTGGTACCATGATGTCTTTTGTACTTGGATTTGGGCTTTATGGCTCCACATTCATTGTTCCGTTGTATACTCAGAGTATTTTGGGCTGGACGGCACTTCAGTCTGGAGCATTGATGATTCCGGCTGCATTAACAACAGCCTTTATGATGCCTATTATTGGTAGACTATTGGCAAAAGGAGCAAAACAGCAGATTTTGGTATCATTAGGACTCTTTATTTTCTTTGTTTATAGTTTCTGGGGATACAAAATTCTGACACCGGATACCAGCAAAGAAGCATTTTTCTGGATGTTGATTGTAAGAGGAGCAGGTTTAGGACTATTGTTTATCCCAATCACCTCTTTGTCATTAAGTACTTTGAAAGGACAGGAGATTGGTCAGGGAGCAGCCTTTACGGGGATGATGAGACAGCTGGGAGGATCCTTTGGGATTGCGGCTATTACCACTTTCATTGCGAATGCAGGTCAGACCTACAGAAATAATCTGATTTCCCATTTAGATGTAAACAGTTTTGATGTTCAGCAAAGACTGGCAGCATTGAAGGCTAGTTTCATTGCAAAAGGGATGACTCCTGATGCAGCAATGAATGCAGCCTATAAGATGCTTGATATGTCAGTAACCAAACAAGCCACTGTACTATCTTATATGGATGTATTTCTCTACCTTGGAATCGTATTCCTGATATGTATTCCGTTTATCTTACTCGTAAAAGAAAGAAAGAGTAAAGAAAAAATAGATTTGAGTGAAGCCATGCACTAAATTTTAATTAAAACCTTCGGATTTTTCGGAGGTTTTTTTTTGTTTAAAAGACGATGTAAAAGACAATACAATTGATGGGTGTTTCTTTGGCTAATCCCTTCCATTTTCCAGTCTTCTGTTTTCTATCTCATAAGTTCATTATTTCTTTTTGTTAAAAATAAAATCACTTATTGGAGAATTTGTTTATTTTTTTTAGCTTTACAATACCAAATGAAAAAAATATGAATACATTCCCTCACCTCAAGAACTCCTCTTCAGGAGGTAATATCCGGAGTACTATTTCCTGATGTACACCGATCTGTTTCACTACATCTTTATGAAGTTTTGATGTCTTTTTGCAATAGAGACAATACTTTTTGCTTTCGAGAAGTTGATGCCGAAGATGTGATTGATTCCTTGTGATATACTTTTTAGACAATGCTTTTTAATCACAAAATCTTATTACACTATAATGTATCCCATATTCACTAACTAATAACCTTAAAACTTAACGTTTATATGAACCAGATACAATTGCCGGAAACCTTTATGGCATTATCAGATTTCAGGAAATATGATGTTTACCATTCTGAAATGGATCAGGATCAGATCATCTCAGACTTTTTTCCTGCAACATTTACAGAATTAACCCAACGCCTTTCAGATATTACTGGAGCCTTTTATGGTGGATTATTGAAACAGGCAGGGAAACTTTACGGGGAAGAAGCAGTGAATGAACTTTCCACGTCCTTTATGTATGATCTTGGATCACGAATGACTTTAAGAAATTTTGAAACTAAATCTAATTTGCAGCCAGGAATTCCGGCAGTCGCAAAAATCTTGATAGGTGCAATTTTTACATCCAGTCCCGAATATAATTTTGATTTCAAAGAATTAAATGACCACAGAGTTGAACTACTGATTAAAGGAGTAGACCGCTACCACAAAATCACACAAAGTCTCCATATCGCAGGACTGCTGAAGTGGCCGGTTATAGAACCTTTTATACAGGGAGTATGCGATACTATGGGACTGGATGTTTTATTTGAAGTGAAAGTTCTGAAACTTGACCCGGACAGCTCATGTGTGTATGAGGTGATTGTGGCGAAGAAATAGATTTTGTTTAAAAGATAAAAGATAAAAGATAAAAGATAAAAGATAAAAGATAAAAGATAAAAGATAAAAGATAAAAGATAAAAGATAAAAGATAAAAGATAAAAGATCTTGTCGTTAAACAACTATTTTTCACTTTATATATCCACACGGATATCAACCTTAATAGGGGCGAGCTTTACCTTTTATCAAACGTCAAATATCCATACAATATCCATATCAATAGGAGCGGGCTTTAGCCCGCTCTCATTATAAATACCCATTCATCTGGCTTTAGCCAAAACCTAAAATAAGTCTGAAATTATCCATTCAATTATACCTCTATAAATTTTCAATAGAAAAGAAATATTTCATATTATTTTTACCACAATATTCTATGTGACTATGTGGTAAAAAATAAAACCTAGGCTTATAGAGAAATGGTAAATGACTTCACTTCGATATTCTTAACTGATTTATTTATTTTATATGTTCAGTCCATTCAATCCCGCTGATGTCAATCAGTTTTAAAGTATGGATCGCGTCTTTTTGAAGAATATCATCAATCCCAATATTCATATCTGCTTTAGCACCCAATGGAATAACAAGACTGTGTTTCCCTGGCTTTACTTTGGCTACATAATGGTTTTTGATATGGTCTTTGGAGAACTTTGAAAGCTCTTTATGATCCATTTCCTTTAAAATATTTCCGTTTTTATCCAGAATATGAATTCCAATGAGGAAAGAGCCATACACATCGGCACCTTCCGTTCTGTAAACCTCAAATTTTAAATCTGAATTATTATGAGAAATATTGGAAATTTCAAGCTTGGGTTTTACCGACTTATTATGCAGAGTTCCCCAAACACCACCATGAAAATATTGATTGGTGTAAAGCGTAAGTCCGAAAATCAGTAGAGAACCTGTGAGTACAAAAACTTTAGGTCTGTAAATAGGCAGAACTCCGGAACCCAGCCATTGAAACCATTTTTTCTGAGTAAAAGCTTTGTTTTTCTTTATTAAATAATTATCCAGAGAATAGGAGCTACTTCCTGAAAGAAACAAGACGAAGCCTCCCGCAACTCCCAGAACACCAATTTGCCATTCATCCAGACAGGTTGTTCCCAGCCATCCGGAACCTAATAAAATTCCTAAGGCAAGGCTGAAAATTCCTATACTCATCAGTCGGGTAAAGAGCCCCAGAATGATAAATAATCCTACGATTGCTTCAATAATTGTAAAAATCATCATAGATCTTTGTAAAGCATCCGGATGCGTAACCAGATATTCTATAATGGGTTTAATACCCAGAGCATTCGGTAAAAAATGATTGAATTTTTCCCCGATATATCCCTTTTCATCAGGAATAAGCTTGTTTTCAAGGATAAGTCTGCGCCAGAAGGCTGAAAAGTAAGTCCATCCGATCACCATTCGAAGGGATAAAGTGTATAATCCGGCCAGATCATAAGACTGGCTGTTTGTAGTTTGTTTCATTAAAGGTATATTGTATTATAAAAAACTGATTGTCCTGGATTAAAAAGTTTTAAACCAGATTTAATTTCAGTCTTTTAAATAAAATATACTTCGGTGGGCTGTTTCCTGTAGTACGGCCTGAGTATTTATTGAAATTAAAATTTTCTTCCCCTGCATTTTTTGCACTTACATTAAAATTCAGAAAAGATCCTTTTTGTTTAACCTTAGCATCTGCTTTGGAAATGGAAATTCTTGAGGAAGTAGAAGATATATCGCAGTTTGAGGAAAGTCCGGATGTTGTTTTTACCTTATTTAAACCGCTGATGTATTGAATGTCAAAAATATCAAGAACATCTCTCTTCACAGAACATGGTGATAACGAAAACACCAAAATAAGCATCGTAATGACTGCTTTATAAGTTCTGATATGGATTCTGGTGTTCGACATTCCTGCAAAACTACACTTTATTTTAATTTTAGCTCAATAAATTTTAAAAATTCATCCTGCTGATCTACAAATAAATAGTGGGAACAGTTATCAATAAGCTTAAAATTTTTCTTTCCTACAATATTTGTAAGATGGTTGAGCTGTTTTTCGGAAAATATGCCGTCATTTTTTCCATACACTGCAAAAAGAGGAATGCCTTTTCTTTTGATCCCCTTTAAAATGGTTGTATTATCAAGGTTATTCAAAGGTTCATTATGGTAGAATTTGATAGGAGAATTGTGGTTTCTGATATTATTTCTATAGAATTCACTGGCTTCATATTCCGTTCTCAGGCTTTTACTTTCCGAAGTAGGATCGGGCATATTGAAGAAATTAAGTTTACTGGCAATTTCGTAGCATCTTTTTCGATAAGCGGCAGAATTTTTATCCAGATTTTCTATTTCAGAAATCTCCTGTAGCTGAGCCTTATCATTTTTAAAATGTTCTTTGGCTTGTTTTAAAATATGATTATAGGTTTCCTGCTGGGTAAATAATGCTCCTGCAAGGGTAAGAGTCTGTACCTTTTCCGAAAATTGATTAGTAAACAAAGTGCCGATGATTCCTCCGAAACTATGGGCAACAATATGTGCTTTTTTGATATGATAAGTGTTGTACAGCTGATTCAGATCTTGAAAACTTTCTTTGAAAGTCATGGTGGCATTTTCATCTTTAGATCGGCCTTCACCACGTCTGTCATATACAATCACATAAAAGCCTTTATCAGCCAGTTTTTGAGCTGTTGTTCCTTCAAATAGAGTAGCATTTCCACTGGGTCCGCCATGAATAAAAATAACAGCAGGATTTTGTTGGTTTCCATACACTTTTGAATAGATATTCTGAGCATGTACAGAAATTAAGAATAAGGAAAACAGAAGTGATAGAAATGATTTCATAGTTGACATTTTGAGCCGCCTAAATTACTAAACATTCTCTGATAAGAAGGAAATAAAAGTGATTTGAATTATTATTAAATTTAAAAATTAAAAAACACTACTGACGGACAGTTGTCACCATCCTGATTTATCTTTACCCTCTGGAAATTTTTTATATAAAATAGGAAAATATGGATACAAATAACTTTGACAAAATCATAAAACGTTCCCTAGATATCAGGGAAATGTATCATCAGCTGGAAATAAAAAGCAACGGAACAGAATGGACCTTAGAGGAGGATGCACTTGCTTACCTTACCGATGCAGGATTAATAGGGAGAAATGTGATGTCTCATCAGAAAACATGGTTAAAAAAAGATGCTGAAGAAGAATTGGAGCATAAATTAGCAGAAAATATCTGGTGGCTGATCGTCCTGGCAGACCGTACAGGAATTGATCTTAAAGAAGCTTTGGAAAAATTCTTAACTAAAACAGAAAATATATTTAAATGAGTTATTGTTTAGCAATAGAAGGAATGCAGCCTGAAAGCAGAAAAGAACTGCACAAAAATTATCACGACAATTATTATGGGTTTCCGATTCATGATGATAATGAATTGTTTGGAAGGCTAATTCTCGAGATTAATCAGGCCGGTTTAAGTTGGGAGATGGTTTTAAAGAAAGAAGAAAGTTTCAGAAAAGCCTATGATAATTTTGATATTAAAAAAATAGCAGCGTATACGGAAGAAGACCGCGAAAGACTTTTGAATGACAGCGGTATTGTTAGAAATAAACTTAAAGTGAATGCTGCTATTGAAAATGCAAAAACAATCATTGAGTTGCAAAAAGAATTCGGTTCATTTGAAAAGTGGATAGAGCATCATTATCCTAAAACATTACCGGAATGGATGAAACTGTTTAAGAAAACATTCAAATTTACAGGCGGTGAGATTGTAAATGAATTCCTGATGAGCACAGGATACCTGAAAGGAGCTCATCATGAGACTTGTCCGATTCATGCAAAAGTATTAGAGCAAAAACCTTTGTGGAAAGAGAAGTAGAATGTACAACATCAATACGCTTGTACTCTCATTTTTATAGGTCACGAATAGACGAATGATTTCTTGACAAAATATCTATGGATCTATGTGGTGAAAAAAATAATTACCACATAGGTACATAGAAAATAGGTTCAAAATGCTTCTGTCAAAGCATTCTTATCTTAAACCTCTCACAGTAACATCAGGTTTTTCACCTTGTGGGACAATAAAAATAGCATTGTCACTAATGGTATCTCCGGGATCAAAATAATAACTTCCGGTAACAGGAATCGTGCTGGTGGTAAATTTTCCGGATTTGTCATAAGCAGAATACGTTACATTGATCATTTGGGCCTTCATTTTCAGTTCAATCTTTTTAGAGGTAAGCCTTGCTCCGGTAGCATTCATACAATCCAGTTCTACAAGACCAATATTGCTTACAATCTGTGGAAAAGCAGATAGTCTGATATTGTAAGCTTTATCCGATTTATTTTTTACAGATGCTGAAACTTTATAGCGGTCATATTGCTTGCCACCAGATTCAACACTTTCTTTATTGAGAATATTGAAGGTAACATCCATGCCATTAACTTCTAAGGTTTGACCATCAGAAATCTTTTGTGCATGTACAGAAGTGTAGCAAAGAATTACTGCTGCGAGGGAGAGTAAGAATGTTAGATTTTTCATGATATTATTTTGTGTGTGAATTGGTTATTAAATTTACATAAAATAATAAAATGAAGTATAATTTACTTTTTAATTGTTGTTCTTGTTGAATTTATTTTATTTATTTTCAGAGGTTTTTTCGATTAACTGTTTGTGTTCTATTCCCCATTTTTCAAACTCAAGGATAATAGGTTTCAGCTTATTGCCAATTTCAGTCAGTTCATATTCTACCCGCGGCGGAACTTCAGCATATACAGTTCTCGTAATGATTTTATCTTCTTCCAATCTACGAAGTTGGAGGGTTAACATGCGTTCTGTGATGTTCTGAAGCCGTTTCTTAAGCTCACCAAATCTCATTTTGCCATTGATAAGATAGCAACAGATGGCGAGTGCCCATTGCCCACCGATAATATTTGATGCATAAACCTCGGGACATTCGTCTGCAAGGGCTTTTTTATTGGCGAAATTGGTTGAGGTTTCCTTTATTTTAGTCATTACTTACATTTTTTATAGTACCCTACAATTGGTTGCTAATGTACGAAATGTAAGTTGCTTATCGTAATTTTGCGATAGAAATTTAAACATAATGAAGACCTTAATTATTGTTACACACCCTGAAATTGAAAAATCTGTCATCAATAAAAGATGGATTGAAGAATTAGAAAAACACCCGGAAAAATATACTGTTCATCAATTATATAAAGCTTATCCTGATGGTAAAATTAATGTATCCAAAGAACAGGAGCTCATGGAATCTTATGACAATATTGTATTCCAATTTCCATTTTACTGGTTCAGCAGTCCGCCACTTTTGAAGCAATGGCTGGATGAGGTGGTTTTATATGGTTGGGCCTATGGAAGCAACAGTGGTTATAAACTGGCAGGAAAGAAAATGTCATTAGCCGTTACTGCGGGAATTGATGAAGAAGGTTATAGTGCGACCGGAGAATACAAATACACTATGAAGGAACTGTTCCGTCCTTATGAACTTACTTTTGATTATATAAAAGCACAATATGAAGAACCTTTCGTTTATTATGGAATAGAAAGAGATTCTTCAGATGAATGGATTGAGAGAAGTGTTCCAACATATCTTGATTTTTTGGATAATCTATAAAAATAATGGGAGTCTATTTGGAGGTCTTTTTCAGATAGATTCCTATTCCTAATACAGTCAAAAGTATTCCTATAATTAAAAAAGGAAACCAGAAAACAAAAGATATTTCGCTTAGTTTGATCATAAACTGTGAATAGTTACCTCTTGCAGCAAACATCCCTACAGATAATAAAAACATGATGATGGATAGGAAAATCATCGAAAATCCTATTAATAAAATATATTTATAAAAACGGGTCATATTTTACTATTTAAAACCCTATTGATTCTCTTTTCAGCTTCTTCCTTCGTAATTCCAGTATAAAAGTCATTTACAAAAGGATGCTCATAACTTTGATGTGGAAAAACAAATGGACGTCCAATAGAATTGTCAACAACCACTGTGGTAGGAACACTTTCCTGAAAATCATAATCGGGTAAGTAAGTGGAAAGCCATCCGAAATATTCTGCTTTAAATTCTTTATTGTCGTAATTTTCTACATATTCATTGAAGTTCTTTTCACTTAAAGAAACCCAGATTCCATATTCAAGGTCTCTGCAGTCATCAGTGACTTCCTGTACTAAAACAGTTCGGATAAATCGATGAGTATCTTCTGGTGCTTTAACTACACATAGATCTGAAGTAAGCTCAGCATTTTCCTGTTCTTCCTCAGATAAGCAGGAATAAAAATAAGGGGAATTGTAGGCTAATGCAGGCCAGTCTTCTTTTTCCTCGCCACAGCATTCACAGATGTATTTCATGGTTCATTTTGCTTTCCAGCTAAAATACTTAAAAAATCCTTACCCCACTGTCGGCGTATCCTCTTCCTTCAGTATTTTTTTCTCCTTCATGGTAAGCATCATACGTTCATACTTGTATTTCTCCCAATCAAATTGGTTCAGAAAATCAAGGGCTGCCTGAAAACCTCTGTTGAAAAGATCCTCTTTTTCTTCCTTTTTCATAAAGAAATTGAGCCAGCTGCTGGTACCACAGTTAACGGTTTGGATACTGTAAAGACGGTAGAAACTATGTTTGGTAAGAAACACTTTGTCATTGAATCCCTGTAAAGTACTGATGATGTTTCCTGCATAGCTGAAGGGCGTTTTGAGAATTTCCTCACTGGTTTTTCCCTTTTCAGAAAGAAGATCAGAATCACTGGTCAGCTGTACCCCGAAAAGAGGCATTCTCGGATAAAAAACTTCGTCTGCATGAAACAGATCAATAGGGAAATTGGAAATACTGCCGCCATCAATAAAAACTCCAACAGGGTTTATATCTTCCTGCTTGGTATTCATCCAGAATTTCCAGGCATACTTTACAGAACTGTCATCCTTATTAATTCTCTTCTGAAAAGGTTCAAAGAAAAAAGGAACAGACATGGAGGCTCTCACGAACTCTGCCGGGCTGATATGCTTCAGTTCTTCCTCAGACCAATATAAATTAGCCATAGTAGGCAGTTCTACTTTTATTTTGGCATTGATATCTGTGGTAATCACAACATATTCAGATCGGAGAAGATAAAACGGGTTGTTTTTATAATAATCATTATTAACAGCACTGTCATAATAGATTTTATACCTTGTCTGGTCGATATGTTCCAGATTTTTAACCCTGATTTTTTCAATACCTGCTAAAGTGATGTTATAATATTCCTGCCCGTTTCCATAGCGGTAGTTGAGGTTCAGGTCCTGTTCTTTTTGTATGAATTTCTCATTGAGGTCTGCTACTGTTTTAATTCCAAAGCTATCCAAAGCTGTTTTCATCGTATTCAGGAAAACATTTCCAGGATTAAGTCCGCTGTTTTCTTTTCTGAAGTTGTTGTATAATTTTTTAACACAGAAAAAAAGAATAACCGCAGGAATCAATGGAATTAAAAACATCAGTTTGGCACTCAGAATACTTCCTGAAGGAGTGGCAAAAGGAATACTGACAAGAATAATGAAAAAAATAGCAGCAATTACAGCATTAATCTTAAAGAAATTTTTATTGTTCAACATTCCGTGCAGGGTTGTCTTTACATACGTTTTCCCATCCATAAAATCAGCAAAATTCCAGCTGAACAAGATATCGTTAATAAGCTTACTTTTCGGTTCTTCCTTTGTTTTGCAGGCTGCAATAAGCATGGTGTTGATAGCTCCGGCACTCGTTCCTGCTACTTTCAGAAATCGGATGCCGAAGATTTCCAATCCATAAAGATAACCCACCAAAGCACTTCCCCAAACACCACCGCCTTCCTGTACAAACTCTATATACTGATTACCTTTTGTATCTAAAAGATCAGAAAATTCCTTAGGAGAAATATACCCATGTAAAGCCACAAGCTTATCTTTAGATGCCTGAGAAAGGGAATCATCTTGCAGAATGGTATTAAGATCTTCAGTTTTCATAGTCTCAGGTTTTTGTCATTGCGAACTGTAGGTGAAGCAATCTCTAAATTACTACTTATTTGGAAACCGTAAGACTGTTTTATAGTAAAGATTGATAGCATTGATTTGATAGCAAAGCCAAAAACGTTTGAGGGCCTTCATAAGGATATTATGAGATGAGGTTCTCGCAGATTTTACGGATTAAGCAGATATACATAGCCATCTGTATAATCCGTGACCTCTGTGGGAAATAAAATTCAGCAACATCTATCTACCATTGTCTCCGTCTCACATAGATAAACGTACTGATGACAACCAAAGCCATACCTCCTATCGTAAAATAATAGCCATATTTGTGATGAAGTTCCGGCATATTATCAAAATTCATCCCGTAAACTCCGGCAATAAAGGTAATCGGTAAGAAATACACCGAATAGATTGCTAAAACCTTCATCACCTGATTGGCTTTCTGATCCGAAAGAGCCAAGAACATAGAGATAAGGTTGGTAATCTGAATATTCAGATGGTCAAAATCAGCTACTACATCCTTATGCTTATCCTTTAAATCCACAATTTCAGAATCCTGCAGGTTCAATAGCTTGAATTTATCTATAGCATCTGTGGAAATAACCAAAACCCTTGAATTCAGTCCGGATTTTCTTTTCAGTTTGTATAGCCTTCGGATCTGGCTGGTATGATTGGTATTCTTAAGGAAGATTTCATTTTCAATATTGTCCATGGTTTCCAGTAAGCTTATCGATTCATCATCAAAACTTTTCATAATCAATATCGCGATCATTAAAGCTGTTTTCTGAGGCGTTACTTCTTCCTGGGTGAGCGTTAGCTTTTTCTTGGTTTCAGAAATGCTTCTGGTTTTCATTCTGTGGATAGTGATAATGGTTTTATCCAGGATGAAAATCGCAATTTTTGTGCTGATATCACTGATGGTATTCAGGTTCTTTCTTTCCAGTTCTGTACTTTCACGGAGAAGAAAGAATTTTACATTCCCGTCTTCCTCATATTTGGGAAGGTGATTGGGATCCATGGTATCTTCCAGAAGAAGGTTGTTGATTTCGTATCGTTCATGAAGGAATTTCAGGTCTTCTGCAGTAGGAGCCTCTACATCTACCCATTCGCATTGGGAGCTTCTGTATATCGTATCAATTGGCATAAAGTAAAAATACTAATATTTTGAAAAACTATGTGTTAAATAAGTTTTATCTTTGCCAAAATTATAAAACTATATGATTAAAAGTACAATAAAAGGTGTGGGATTTTATGTTCCAGATAACGTTGTTACAAATGATGATCTAGCCAAACTAATGACTACCAATGATGAATGGATTACGGAAAGAACAGGCATCAAGGAGCGAAGACATAGAAAAAACAGAAATGATTCTCAGGAAACTGCTGCTTACTTAGGATTTAAAGCCTCTGAAAAGGCTATTGAGAAAGCGGGTTTAACAGCTAAAGATATCGACTATATTGTGTTTGCAACCCTTTCTCCGGATTATTATTTTCCAGGATGTGGAGTTTTGCTTCAGGATATGCTTGGATGTGATACCATCGGAGCACTAGATGTAAGAAACCAGTGTTCAGGGTTTGTATATTCTATGAGTGTTGCCAATGCTTTCATTAAGTCAGAAATGTATAAGAATATCCTTGTGGTAGGAGCAGAAGTTCATTCTTTTGGGTTGGATTTTTCTGATGAAGGTAGAGGGGTTTCTGTGATTTTCGGAGATGGGGCAGGAGCAGTTGTGCTTTCAGCAACAGAAGATGAAAACGCAGGAGATATTTTAGCTGTAAATATGCATTCTGAAGGGAAATATGCAGATGAATTGTGTACACAGTTCCCAGGTTCTAAGTTTGGATGGAGTGACAGAATGAGAAAAGAACCGGAAAATGTAACGAATAAAGAAGTGTATCCTATCATGAACGGAAACTTTGTATTCAAGCATGCGGTAACAAGATTCCCGGAAACGATGATGGAAGCTTTAAACAAAGCTGGAAAAACAGTGGAAGATCTTGATATGTTTATTCCTCACCAGGCGAACCTTAGAATTGCTCAGTTTGTACAGCAGAAATTCGGATTGCCGGATGAGAAGATTTTCAATAACATTCAGAAATATGGAAATACAACGGCTGCTTCTATTCCAATTGCTTTAAGTGAAGCAGTTGAACAAGGGAAAATCAAGAGAGGAGATTTAGTACTTCTTTCAGCTTTCGGAAGCGGATTCACCTGGGGAAGTGTTCTTTTTGAATACTAATGACGTATATTATTGAAGGCGTAATCATTCCTCTCTTCTGTAAGAATTTTTGATGGGGTGGTTTATACAATACACATCCAATACACATAAAAAACCGCAGAACATTCTGCGGTTTTTATTTTATATTTCTGCTTATACATTAAAGGCTTTTTAGCAGCTTTTCAGTATCAGAAGAGTCTTGCCCTTCAGCTTTTGCAAGCTCAATGGATTTTTCAGCCCACATTTTTGCATTTTTCTTATCTCCAATCTTATTGTAAAGATTAGCAAGCGTATCTGCATTGGCAAAGCTTTCTTTCTTCTTTACAGAATCCTGTGCCCATGCTACCGCTTTTTCCAAAGAGGTTTTATTAGTTATGTTCTCAAAAAAGTTCCAAGCTGCTGAATTTAATTCATTAGAACCTGCCTTAGAGTAATCTTGATATACTTCTAAAGTCAGTTTTTCAAAAAGCGCAATATCTTTGTTTTTTAAAGCTCTGCTGGCTTTTAGTTTTTTTAATAATTTCTCAGCATTTTCTTTGCTTACAAATTTCTGAGCTTCTGTAATAAAGTATTGGTCATCCCAAGTTTTAGTATCAGGATTATAAGCCTTTTTAGTAATCGTACTCATTTGGAAGTTCTGATTAAATTTTTCATACCTGTCATCAGGAAAAAGCTTTACAATCTCTGTTTTTTTATCCTGAAAGATCTTGTATAAAGGACTTTCCGTAGTTTGTATACCGGAAATAAGCAATTGAGCATCTTCTGCATCCATCGTAGGCTTTACCTGAAAATAACGATTCAGCACTTTTTCAGCAAACTCTGCATCATTATAGATGGTAAGTTCTGCCAGGTTTTTTAGAAATGAAGGATCCTTTTCTCCTTTTTCAAATTGTTGTTTTAAAGAAGTAAGTCTTTTACTTGGGTCGTTGGCATCCATTGCAAACTGGATGAAGTCTTTTTCTTCAACATATCCCAAGGTTCTGTGTATAGCTTCCCCATTTCCGTCAATAAATAAATAGGTAGGAAAGGCCTTTACATTGTATTTTTTGGCAAGTTCAATTCCTTCACCCTTTTCCATATCAATTTTAGCATTGATAAAATGAGAGTTATAATAATCACCTACATTTTTCAAAGGGAAAATATTTTTTACCATCAGTTTACATGGTCCGCACCATGATGCATAAGCGTCTACAAAGATCAGTTTGTTTTCTTTTTTAGCTTTGGCAAGGATAGAGGCAAAATTACCATCCTCAAATTTGATGCCCTGTGCCCATGCCAATGCACCTATAAATAGAGTAGAAAGTATTACTATCTTTTTCATAAAAAACGTTTTGTTTCCTGCAAATGTAATAAATATGATGACATTTAAGTTATTCACATTGAAAATAATTATTGAAGAACTTTATTTTTAATATAGGTATAGGCTTATATGAAAGAAAAACATCTATTGTTTTAGACTTATTGTTAAAATTAATGTAAATGATTGTTTTAGTTAAATGATTAAATTTCAATAGAATATTTTAATTAAAAGTAAAATATTACTAATTTTGTAGAAAACAAAAAGACACCTCGTGAGAAAATGATGAATTATTATAAGAATAATAATTTGTTTTTTTATGTCTAATAATCTATTGAAACTTTTGCTCTTGCTGGCCACAGCAATCTCCATATCTGCCCAGAAAAAAAACGATTTCGATCAAGCATGCGAAAGGATTTCCTCTATCACAGCGTATAAAGATTTACCCAAAGCAATCAATACTGCTGATTCTCTTTATTTGTCGACTCACAAACCGCTGGAAAAGGTGAAAAGCCTCATGATTTCTTCAGAACTTTATCATCATGGGGGAGATCTTAAAAAAGCAATTTGCTATAGTGAAAATGCCCATTCACTAGTGGAACTGGCGGATGATAAAGAATGGATGGCCCGTGTATGCAAATTACTAGCGAAACAATATAGACAGGTAGGGTTATACGAAAGAGCTAAAAAATATATTACAAAAGGACTGGAGGCCTCCAAACAAATTTCTGATTTTCAGGAAAGTAATGAAGCAGAAGGAATACTGAATCAGGAAATGGCTTTTTATGAAATGGAAGTTGGAAATTATGTAAACGCAATACAATACATTGAATTTTCTCTTAAGAACTTTGAAAATATAAACAGCCACGACGAAGATAGAACTGAGGCGACTTCTTATCAATTATTGGGAGATGTTTATTTTAAACTTAATGATTACACTGTTTCTGAAGATTATTATAGAAAAGCAGAGAGTTTGTTAAAAACCGGAAGCTGTACTCTTGGATTAATTTATAACGGACTGGGAGGAATTCGTGTAAAACAAAAGAACTGGAAAGATGCTGAAGTATATCTGAAAAAAGCCGAAAAAATTGCTGATACTTCCCGAAGTCTGAAATTGAAGAAAGCCGTTTATTCCAATATCAATGACTATTATGAAGGAATAGGAGATAATTTTAAAGCTTCTTTATATGCGGTAAAATATGTGAGAGCCTATGACAGTATTGCAGCCCGTAATCAAGGGTTTTCCGGAAAAACTAAAGATATAGTAACTAAAACTAACAAAGGAAACGGACAAATGAATGTAGCCAAGAATGCCGCTATTATTATTTTGTTTGTTTCACTGGTAGGTTTAATTATTTTTTTCAAAACAAGACAGAAAAGACAGTTTACAAAGCTGAGAAATATAATAAGAACTCAAATGAATGTGGCTAACAGCTACAAAGGATCTTTGGTAAGACAACCTGTAAATTCTGAATTTTCAAATATATCAGTAGAAGAAATAGACGAGAAAGATTCTGAAGCAGACCGAAAGAGAAATGACTCTTTAATGACTTCCGAAACTGAAACTAAACTGCTCGAACTTCTTGATGAGTTTGAAAAAGGTGATCTTTACAACAATAAGGGCATGTCTCTTTCATTTTTAGCAGGGGAATTGAATACCAATACCAAGTACCTTTCATATGTTATCAATCAACATAAAAGTTCAGACTTTAAAACTTATGTCAACCGACTAAGAATCAACTATATTGTAGATAAGCTTATCAATGATGAGAAGTACAGACAATATAAGATCAGTATCCTTGCGGATGAATGTGGCTTTTCTTCACACAGTAAATTTGCTGCAGTATTCAAAGCGGTTACCGATTTTTCACCATCAGCCTATATTAAACATCTTGATGCTGAAAATCAACTAGATAAAAATGTTCATTTTCGCGAAAATAGTTAAAGAGGTATAGCTTTTCATATTCTGTCTTGCCATTTTCACGAAAATGGATAACCTATTGTTTTTTGTAAGACTACTCCTGACATATCTTTGCGACAGTGTTACGGGAATGACTACAATCATATTACATCTTATCTATTTTATTTTCGAAGGTATTGTCCTTTTTCTGAAATAGAATATTATTCCCCACAACAATCCAAACCATGAAACTTTAGATATGGAACGCGTGTATATTTCGTTTTCATGAAATAGCCACGGTTCCTCTTTTTATCTATAAAAGAGAATATTCTGATTAGAATATGATTATACAATATAATCGGGGTTGATTGCCCGGTTTTTTTTCAGTCAAGTTTTTTTAAGTGCAAATCCACAGATATTCTGTGGATTTGCGATTTTATTTAGTCTTGGTACTGTTGGTTTTTACTTTTGAAGTATCTGGAGCTGCCGGTTCAGAATTAGCCACAGCAGAATCACCCATTTTGTTGAGTAAAGAATCTTTATTGTGGGCCTCCTTAAATTCTTCTCTTTTTTCTTTATTTTGAGCACAGCTTCCAAGGAAAAGAAGTCCAAGAATTGCTCCTAGCCATAATTTTCTCATAATAATACTTTTTTATGTTTGGTGTTAATCAAATATAATGAATTTATGAAAGATAAAAGATAAAAGATAAAAGATAAAAGATAAAAGATAAAAGATAAAAGATCTTGTCGTTAAACAACTATTTTTTTCTTTATATATCCATACGGATATCCACATCAATAGGGGCGGGTTATAATCCTGAGCATAAACTGAAGGTTTACGAACGAAGTTCACGAAGGAAGCCCGGCCAATCAAATAAATTTAAAAAATCCATTGGCTTTAGCCCAAACCTAAAATTTTCCATTCAATAATTAAATGAATTTAGGTTTTAATCCTAACCAAAAAAAATCTGCAGCGCTTTCAACTGCAGATTTTTCATTTTAAATTGAACGTATATAATACTATTTGGCAGGAGGTGTTGCCATTGAATCCTTTTTCACCTTAATGGTATCCGGATTCGTCATTTTTGTAGTCATGGTATCTTTGGTAATGGGTGATGCAGCCCGTGTATTAGCCGAATCACTTTTGCTGGTAGACATAGATGACTCCTTGGTTCCACAGCTCACTGCAAATAATCCTATGCCGATGGCTGTTAGCAATAACTTTTTCATACAATTTTATTTTGGGGTGTTTCTATGAAAGCACAACTATTATTCCTAACAGGGGCTGGGAAGTCGTAAAATATAGGTAAAGTTTGTTAAAAGATGTTAGGTAGGCTGGGGTGGGAGGGTTTGAGCGTATTAGAGTTGGCGCGAGCTGAGGTCCTTTGATAGCTAGAATCAACCTCAAACCTCGGAATCTCGAATCACGTACCTCGTAACACTCCACAAAAAAGCCCCGAAACCGAAATTCCGAGGCTATATTGAAAGAACAGGCAAGCATTATTCATTACCTATTACTCATTACTTATCATTACCCTAGGTATGGATATTTGTAGTCTTTTGGAGAAACAAAAGTTTCTTTCACACTTCTTACAGACGTCCATCTAAGAAGGTTCATTTTAGAACCAGCTTTATCGTTAGTTCCTGAAGCTCTACCACCACCGAAAGGCTGTTGTCCTACTACGGCACCCGTTGGTTTGTCGTTGATGTAGAAGTTACCAGATGCATTTTCTAATGCTTTGTAAGCCTCAGCAATTGCATAACGGTCTTGAGAGAATACAGAACCAGTTAATGAATAAGGAGAAGAAGAATCAACTACTTTAAGAGTCTCTTTCCAGTCCGCATCTTCGTAAACAAATACAGATAAGATTGGGCCGAAGATCTCTTCTACCATACTTTCATATTGAGCGTTTGTAGTTTCAATTACTGTTGGGTGTACGAACCATCCTTTAGAATCGTCACAAGTACCACCAATTGCTACAGTAGCTTCAGAAGACTCGTTAGCTCTGGTGATATATCCTTTACATTTTTCGAAAGAATTTTTGTCGATTACAGCGTTTACGAAGTTAGACGGATCTACTGGAGAACCAATTTTAATAGTAGCCATCTGAGCTTCCATTACTTTTTTCACATCAGCCCAAAGAGACTTAGGAACATAAGCTCTTGAAGCCGCAGAACATTTCTGTCCTTGGTATTCGAAAGCACCTCTTACTAAAGCCGTAGCTACAGCTTCTACGTTGGCAGAAGGGTGAGCAATAACAAAATCCTTACCTCCAGTTTCTCCAACGATTCTTGGATATGTTCTGTAGTTGTGGATATTGTCACCGATCATTTTCCACATTCCCTGGAATACTTTTGTAGAACCCGTAAAGTGAAGACCTGCAAAATCTTTGTGTGCCAATACTTTCTCAGCAGTTTCTTTACCATCTGTAAAGATCATGTTGATAACTCCAGCAGGAAGACCCGCTTCAATTAATACATCCATGATTACTTTTGCAGAATAAACCTGCTTATCAGAAGGCTTCCATACTACAACGTTTCCTAACATGGCCATACAAGTAGGAAGGTTTCCAGAAATTGCTGTAAAGTTGAATGGAGTTACTGCAAAACAGAATCCTTCTAGTGGTCTGTACTCTACACGGTTCCAGATTCCGTTGTCAGAAACTGGTTGCTCAGAATACATTTCTGTCATGAACTCTACGTTGAATCTTAAGAAGTCGATAAACTCACAAGCTGCATCAATCTCAGCCTGGTGAACATTTTTAGACTGTCCAATCATTGTAGCTGCATTAATTACATCTCTGTAGGGACCAGCCAATAGATCTGCTGCCTTTAAGAAAATTGCTGCACGTTGTTCCCAACCTAGTGCATTCCATGCTTCTTTAGCTGCCAATGCTGAATTGATAGCATCATCCACATGCTGCATACCCCCTTGGTAATAAAATCCGAAGTCGTGAGCATGATCCTGAGGAGACTGAAGTTGTACTTTTGTATCAGTTTTTACTTCCTTTCCATTGATAACCATTGGAATTTCTACCTTCTCAGCCCACATCTTTTTATAAGTGTCGATAAGGCTTTTAACTTCCGGAGATCCCGGTACATAAGAATTTACCGGCTCATTTACCGCTAATGGTACTTGCGAAATTGCTTTTGACATATTACGTTTTATTATTTTTATTAAATTAAATAAGTATGTGTATACAAATTTACGATAATTATAAGGAAAGAAAAAAATCTCATCTGTTTTTATGAAATAAACCTTAGTGCCCTATAATGATTAATATATATCATTTTTGAGGGTTAAATTTTGAAAATATTTAATGTATTTATTCAATCCTTTATAGAAGGAAAAAGATGGGTAGGTTGACTGCAATTATGGGAATAGAAACAATAAAATATTTGTCATAGTTCATAAACGGTCCTTAAGTGTTGTAAATAAAGGATTTATAAAGAAATGTTAAATTTAGATAAAATTGTGTTTGTTGCGATTTTGAACATTTTAAATAATCTTTTTGATAGCCTGTTTTTTAAGATTACTCTAATTTTACACCATTATTAATCAGATATGAAAAAAAGAGTCATATTTTTCTCTTTTGTATTGTTTTTCTCCGCTTTATGTGCAGGTCTTTTGGCACATAAGGGGAAAACTGAACCATACTCTGATCTCTTATCAAAAATTCATCTTCTTCAGCAAAAATCGGATCAGCAGACCCAGCCTGAGATTTATAGTTTTTCAGATGCACAGGATGTACAGGATACCAATGATTGGGAGAAAGTAAAATTTGATTATTCAGTACTTACCCAGCAGTGGTTATATTATTTCTTTGGGGGGTATACTTATAATACCCGGGTTGCGGCCGTTCAAAACCGTATTTATATTACAGCACCAAGGTACATTCTGTATCATGCCCTGCAGATAGCGGGCTGCTAATCTCTTTTTTACAATTGTAATGATAGGTTATGGTTTGTATTTTAATAATACAGATCCGTAAACATCATTTTCCCTTTTTACATTTTTTGAACATTTCTATTTGCCTTTTCAGAAAGGCGAACAGGATATCGTTTGTCCAATTTTAAATAAAAAATACTATGCACTTAACACCGAGAGAAACGGAGAAGCTTATGCTATTTCTGGCAGGAGAGCTGGCTCTAAAAAGAAAGGCTAGAGGCCTTAAATTAAACTATCCAGAATCCATTGCATTAATCAGTCATTTTTTGCTTGAAGGAGCTAGAGATGGTAAAAGAGTAGCTGAATTGATGCAGGAAGGCGCCAATCTTTTAACCAAAGATGATGTGATGCCTGGCGTGGCAGACATGATCCACGATGTTCAGATTGAAGCTACATTCCCTGATGGAACCAAGCTGGTAACCGTACACAACCCAATCCGTTAATCCTATTTATTATTATGATACCAGGAGAAATTTTTGTAAAAGAAGGCACTATTATCTGTAATGAAGGCAGAGAAACTGTCAAAATAAAAGTAACCAATACCGGAGACCGTCCGATTCAGGTAGGTTCACACTTTCACTTTTTCGAAGTAAACAAGGCGATGAGCTTTGACCGTGAGAAAGCTTTCGGAAAGAGACTGAACATTGTAGCAAGTACTGCCGTACGTTTTGAACCGGGAGAAGAAAAAGAAGTAGAGTTGGTAGAAATAGGAGGAACCAAAAAAGCAATGGGCTTCAATAACCTTGTTGATGGACAGGTAGATTCTGAAGATCAGAAAAAAGCAAGCCTTGCAAAAGTTGAAGAATTAAACTTTAAAAATCACTAAGATGAGCTTACACGTAGACAGAAAACAATATGCCAATATATTAGGTCCTACAGCCGGAGATAAAATCAGACTGGGAGACACTGAAATCATTATTGAAATCGAGAAAGATTTCACCCATTATGGAGACGAAGCTGTTTTCGGAGGTGGAAAAACCGTACGTGATGGGATGGGCCAGAACGTTACTGCCAAAAGAGATGAAGGAGTTCTTGATCTTTGCATCACAGGAGCAGTAATCATCGATCACTGGGGAATTGTAAAAGGAGATATCGGGATTAAAGACGGTAAAATCGTAGGAATCGGAAAAGCTGGAAATCCTGATACAATGGACGGTGTAAGTCCTAACATGATTATTGGTGCTTCTACTGAAGTTCACGGTGGAAAAGGATACATCGTAACTGCCGGCGGAATTGATACCCACATTCACTACATCTGCCCGCAACAGATTGAAACCTCTCTATACAGTGGAATTACTACCATGATTGGAGGTGGGACAGGTCCTAATGACGGAACAAATGCAACAACGGTAACTCCAGGGAAATTCAATATGCAGAAAATGCTTGAAGCAGCAGAAGAATATCCAATGAACTTAGGATTCTTCGGAAAAGGAAACTGTTCAGCAGAAGAGCCTATTGAAGAGCAAGTTGAAGCGGGAGCATTAGGAGTGAAAATTCACGAAGATTGGGGAGCAACCCCTGCAACCATTGATGCCGCGCTAAAAGTAGCAGACAAATATGATGTTCAGGTGGCTATTCACACAGATACCTTAAATGAAGGAGGATTCCTGGAAGATACGATGAGAGCAATCAATGGAAGAGTAATCCACACATTCCACACAGAAGGAGCAGGTGGAGGTCACGCACCGGACATCATCAAAGCAGCAATGTATCCCAATGTATTACCGGCTTCTACCAACCCAACACGTCCTTACACGATCAATACAATCGATGAGCACTTAGATATGCTGATGGTTTGCCACCACTTGAGCAAAAATATTCCTGAAGATGTAGCGTTTGCAGATTCACGTATCCGTCCTGAAACTATTGCAGCAGAAGATATTCTTCATGATATGGGAGTTTTCAGTATCATGAGTTCAGACTCTCAGGCAATGGGAAGACCGGGAGAAGTTATTACTAGAACCTGGCAGACAGCCAGCAAAATGAAGGAGCAAAGAGGTGATTTAGCAGAAGATCAGGATAGCGGAAATGATAACTATCGTGCCAAAAGATATGTAGCTAAATATACCATCAATCCGGCAATTGCACACGGTATTTCAGAATATGTAGGATCTCTTGAAGAAGGGAAATTAGCAGATTTGGTGATCTGGAAACCAGCATTATTCGGAGTAAAACCTGAAATGATTGTAAAAGGAGGATTTGTTATTGCAGCTAAAATGGGAGATCCGAATGCTTCTATTCCAACACCACAGCCCATTATCTACAGAAATATGTTTGGAGCTCACGGAAAAGCTAAGTACGGTATTTGTGCAAATTTTGTTTCTCAAATTTCTATTGATAACGGAACTATCGCTTCTTATGGATTGGAAAAAATGATTCTTCCGGTGAAAAACTGTAGAAATATTTCTAAAAAAGACCTTATCCATAATGATAAGACTCCTTTAATTGAAGTGAATCCTGAAAACTATAAAGTAACGGTAGACGGTGAATATATCACTTGTGAGCCGGCAGAAAAACTTCCTTTAACACAGTTGTATTACTTGTTCTAAGATAAATCTTACCAATAAACCTAACAGGTTTCAAAAACCTGTTAGGTTTATGTAACAACAAAAAAAGATTGATCAGATAATATTTTAAAACAATTATAGAACTACGTTTAGAATGAAATATTTAAATAAAACAGTTTTTTCTCTTGCTGTAGCCGGAATGTCTTTGCTTTCAGGTAATGTAAGCGCTCAGTTTCTGGGCGGACACAGGTTGAAGAGCGATGAAGATGGGCCAAAAGGGCAACTTATGGTGTATGGTTCATTGGATTACTCAAAGGTTACTACTCCAACAAACAGTAGCAGTACCGTTTCCAGTGCACCATTGGGAGTAGGATATTTTATCAATAATAATGACCTGATCGGGGTTAATTATGCATACTCTCAAAATTCGGTGAATCATAATGTTGTGTATAAACAAAATGAAACCGGAATTTGGTATAGTCCATCATTAATGCTTGGGAAATACTTTGTACTGATCGGGCAGATTGATGCTCATTATGTTTGGGGACAGCAGCAGGCAACAACAGCTGATGCGATGCAGAACTTTAATGGATTTCGTCTTCGTGCGTATCCTTTGATCGGAATTTTACTAGGCGGAGGCTGGGCTTTGAAATTTAAGTTTGCTGAACTTTCAATGCTTCAGACCAAAACTAAAGAAGAGGGTTGGACGAAAAGCTATGTAGCTGGAATCAGTGGTTCAACATTCGGAGTTGGCATTTCTAAAAACTTTGACTTCAGAAAAAAAACAGCTAAAAATGATTATTAATCAAACCATAGGCAATCTCACCGAAAATCCTACGAAGAAAACCATAGATTATCTGGATCTGGAATGGTTTGAAACCACAAAAAGAATCCAACGCAAAAGAACAAGAAACGGAGTAGATGTTGCCATCAAATTTCTAAAAGAAGGTCAACGGTTACGTGAAGGAGATATTCTTTTTGAGGATTCAGAAAAAGTAATAGCAATCAACGTTCTTGAAACAGAGGCGATCGTAATGGTTCCCGGATCTTTATTGGAAATGGGAACAGTATGCTACGAAATCGGGAACAAACATATTCCCCTTTTTATTCAGGATGATAAAGTACTACTTCCATTTGAAATGCCTATGTTCAGATGGTTGGAAGCAAGTGGCTTTAAACCGGAAAAACAATCCGTAAAACTGCTGAATCTCCTTAAATCCAATGTAGAACCTCACGGACATGGAAGTCTTGGTTCCACGATTTTTACTAAAATATTAAAAATGGCCGCTCCAAAAGATGAATAATATGAACATCAATTTTTTATCAGGGTTGCTTCACCTTGCAGATCCCACGCTTCCTATTGGTGGTTACACCCATTCCAACGGGCTTGAAACTTATGTACAGGAAAGGATTGTTCATAATGCAGAGACGGCGAAAGAGTTTGTACAGAACATGCTTCAGTACAACCTTAAATTCAATGACGGAGCATTTGCGAAACTGGCTTATGAAGCAGCTGAAAAAGGAGATTTACAGACCCTTTTGAATCTTGACAATGAGTGTAATGCCATAAAATGTCCTAAAGAAATCCGCCAGGCCAGCCAGAAATTAGGATTAAGGCTTATTAAAATCTTCAAAAGAAGAGAAAGTTTTCCGTTGATGGAAGCATTTGAAAAGGCCATTCAGAATAAAGAAGCTAATTCTCATTACTGTATCGTATTTGGAGTGTATGCTTATTTAATGAAAATCCCTTTGTACGAAGCATTATTAGGGTTTTATTATACCTCAGTTGCCGGAATGATTACCAATGCTGTAAAGCTGGTCCCACTGGGACAACTTGACGGACAAGACATCTTATTCTCTTTGTATCCTGTTATGGAAAAAACAGTTTGGGAAACTATAGAACTAGACAGAGATCTGGTAGGACTTTGTAATACAGCCTTTGACATTCGATGTATGCAGCACGAAAGATTGTATTCAAGACTTTATATGTCGTAGGAAAGTAAATAACCTAAACGAATGAAGATGTCTTTGCTGAGTGTAACGCCCTTGCGAACAAAAAACCTTCACAATCAATAAAAAACCTTAGCGCTCTCCGCGTTAAAAAATAAAAATCAAACAAAGTAAAATTTAACAAAATGGAAAACAGAAAATATATAAAAGTAGGAGTAGCAGGCCCTGTAGGATCAGGAAAAACTGCATTATTAGAACGTTTAAGCAGAAAATTATTCGGGAAATATGATCTTGGTGTTATTACCAATGATATTTATACGAAAGAAGATGCTGAATTTATGGCTAAAAACAGTCTTCTTCCTCACGACAGAATTATCGGAGTAGAAACAGGAGGTTGCCCTCATACGGCCATTCGTGAAGATGCAAGTATGAATTTGGAAGCGGTAGATGAATTAGCAGCACGTTTTCCTGAAATTGAATTAGTTCTTATTGAAAGTGGAGGTGATAACCTTTCAGCTACTTTCAGCCCGGACCTTGCAGATGTTACCATTTTCATTATTGACGTTGCTGAAGGAGAAAAAATCCCTAGAAAAGGAGGCCCTGGTATTACAAGATCAGACTTATTAATCATCAATAAAATTGACCTTGCCCCTTATGTAGGAGCCAGCCTTGAAGTAATGGAAAATGATGCAAGAAGAATGAGAAAAGGAAATCCTTTTGTTTTCACCAATCTTAAAACAGATGAAGGTTTGGATAAAGTGATTGGATGGATTAAAAAATACGCTCTTTTAGAAGAAATTGAAGAACCGAACTTAGTAAGATAAATGGACAGTCGTTTAAAAATTATTGCAGGATTTAAGGGCGGAGAATCATATGTGAAGGATCTTTACGTTTCATTGCCTTTCAGAGTAGTTTCTGTAGGGCAGAGAAAAAGTGATAAGAAACTCTATCAGATGGTAATGAGCTCCTCTCCCGGAATTCTGGACGGAGACCATTATCATTTGGATGTAGCCCTTGAAAAAGGATCTTCCCTCCAGTTGCAGTCGCAGTCGTATCAAAGGCTTTTCAATATGGAAGATAAGGCTGTTCAGGAACTGAATGTAACCATGGAGGATGAAACCTCTTTTGCTTACGTTCCTCACCCTATCGTCCCGCATGAAGACTCTAACTTTAAAAGTAAAGCAAATGTTCATATCGGGAAAAACAGCCAGATCATCATCAGTGAGATCATTACCTGCGGAAGAAAGCATTATGGAGAGGTTTTCAAACTGAGACGTTTTCAGAATCTTATGGAAATCTATCACAACAATAGACTGGTAGTAAAGGACAATGTGGTAATCCAGCCTGACCTGATCCCGATCAGCAGTATTGGTAATCTGGAGCAGTATACCCATCAGGGAACGTTGATCTTTTACAGTACAAAAGAAAATGTAGATAAAAACGGATTGATTGAAGAGATTGTTGAAGCAGCAGCCCAGCATATTGAAGAGATGGAAGTTGGCGTTTCGGCGATGGAAGATAATGGATTTGTAGTAAGAGCTTTAGGACATGGCGGAGAATTGATGTACAACTTTTTCCTACATGTTCAGGAGATTCTTTGGGCACTGGAGTAAAAAAGGAAGAGACGAGCACTTTCAGTAGCTTGCTGATTGAGCCGATTAAGCAGGTTTTCTTGTAGAATTTATACTCAATCATCAGCGTAATCTACAAAATCTGCGAGAGTAATATTCAATAGAAGCGGGCTTTAGCCCGCGCAAATAAAAAGAAACCTTCCATTGGCTTTAGCCAAAACTTAAAAATGAATTAAAAATAGAAAATGGATAGTACAGTTTGGGCATTACTTTTAAGTGCCGTTTCAATAAGTTTTATACATACGGCTTCAGGACCGGATCATTATCTGCCCTTCATTGTGATTTCAAAATCAAAAAAATGGAGCGGAATGAAAACCGCAATATTAACAGTCGTTTGTGGGCTTGGGCATGTGCTGAGTTCTCTCATCCTTGGCTTTATCGGAGTATTTTTGGGTTGGCAGCTGAATAAGATCTCCTGGTTTCAGGATATCAGAGGAAATTTCTCAGGATGGGCACTACTGATCTTTGGTGGAGTTTACTTAATCTATGGTTTGATTCAGGCCATCAGAAATAAGCCTCACAAACATTTTGATGTGATGGGTGATGATGTGTATGTGTATGAACATAATCATAGTGAAGTGGTAATGCCTCAAACTAGAATAAAAGTAACACCACTTGTTCTTTTTATGATTTTCGTAATGGGGCCAAGTGAACCTTTAATTCCTTTATTATTTTATTCAGGAGTAAAACATTCTATGTCTGAAATTGCTGTTCTGGTAACTTCATTTACGGTTACGACTGTCTTAACAATGCTTGGGATGGTTCTTCTAGGACGTTACGGCTATTCAACATTATTCAATACTGAAAAACTGGAAAGATACATGGGGGTGGTAAGTGGAGCTGTAGTAACAGTTTGCGGAGTTGGAATGGTCTTTCTTGGATGGTAAGAAGTTGCGGAGTTTGAGGGTTTGAGTGTCTGAGAGTTTGAGAGTGGGACTGCTTAAAGTTATCATCCTTTGTCTGATGATTCACTTGCGAAGCAAAATTGACTATTGAAATTTAAAACTAAAACATCTCTCATCTCTTCGTCTATTGTCTCTCATCTTTATGTCTTTATTTCCAATCATTAATACAATTAATAAAACTATGAACGAATTTTTCAAAAAACTGCCTTTTTTAGACCATATTTTAAAAGGAATAGGACAGATCATGCTTCAGGAAAACAGATGGACCGGTCTTCTGTTTCTGATAGGAATCTTTATGGGAAGCTGGCAGTGTGGAGTAGCAGTTTTACTTTCAACTGCAGCCGGAACCTTTACAGCCATGAAGCTTAAATATGATCCATCTGAAATCAATGCCGGATTATATGGTTTTAGCGCCGCGTTGGTAGGGGTAGCATTAGCTTTCCTGTTTGATACAACCTTATTGATTTGGGGGCTTATCATTTTAGGAGGAGCATTGGCTGCTGTTATTCAGCATTTCTTTATTCAAAAGAAAATTCCGGTGTTTACTTTTCCTTTCATTATCATTACATGGGTGCTGGTATTTGCTTTACACCATTTTACTCATATCCCGCCATCTGCAATGCTAAGTGCTGAGGTGGTACCTTCAAAATATGATGATTTCCTTACCTGTACCAATGGTTTTGGTGAAGTTATTTTCCAGGGTGGAGTCATTTCAGGGATGATTTTCTTCGTTGCTGTTTTTATCAGTTCACCAATAGCTGCTTTATACGGATTGGTGGCCTCTATTCTTGGTGCCGGATTATCCCAATTCAATGGGGAACCTATCAAAGAAATTCATATGGGATTATTTGGATTCAATGCAGTGCTTTCAGCGATTGTGTTTTCAGGAGTTAAAAAAACAGACGGTTTATGGGTACTCATTGCTGTTCTTTTAACAATAGCTATTGATGATCTTTTAATTGATAATCACTGTCTGGATGCAGTAGGAGGTGTATTTACTTTTCCATTTGTAGCAGGAACATGGATCACCCTTTTACTTCAAAAAGTATTTATTAAAGCTAAAGCATAGTCTTGGGTTTGAGAGCTCGAGGGCTTAAGAGTTATAGAGTTTGAGGGTGGGGGAGAACAAATGTTCAAGGTTGTTATTCATTCATCTGGACAATTCACCATTCACTTGCGAAGCAAAATTGACTATTGACATTGGATATAAAAATATCTATCATCTCTTCGCCTATTATCTCTTATCTAATTTAATTAAAACAAAAATGAAAATAACTAAAATAGCAGCCGTTTTTCTGGTCATGGCATTCAGTGGAAAAATGATGGCGCAGGAAATAGAAAAGCAGTTGTCAATTAAAGATGCAGAAGATAAATTTCCAATTGCGGATGTATTGGTAAAATATAATCACGGAAACAGCCATACACATACAGGAACAGACGGTACTTTTGCCATTCCTGTTCAATCACTTCCTGATACATTGGTCATCAGCCGCCAGGGATACGATGAGGTAAAACGGGTGGTTACCAATGAGGATGATAAAAATAAAGTCATTTTTTTACAGCATAAACCTTTCCAGATATCAGAAGTAGCCATTAATCACAGTTCTTTTTTATCTGCTATTACTAAAGTGGATCTGAATAAATTTCCTGTTAATTCAGCACAGGATTTGTTGAGAAAAGTACCAGGATTATTCATTGCACAGCATGCAGGAGGCGGAAAGGCTGAACAACTTTTCTTGAGAGGGTTTGATGCCGATCACGGAACGGATGTAAGCGTAAATGTAGACGGAATGCCGGTGAATATTGTTTCTCATGCCCACGGACAGGGATATTCCGATCTTCATTTTGTGATTCCTGAAACGGTCAACAATATTGATTTCGGAAAAGGAGCCTATTATATGGACCGTGGAGATTTTAATACCGCAGGATATGTCGATTTTCAAACCTATAACGGATTGAAAAATAGTATGATTAAACTTGAAGGCGGTTCATTCAACTCCAAAAGAGTATTGGGAATGTTCAATATTCTGCATGATGATCTGGGAAGAAAAAATGCTTATATCGCTGCTGAATATAATTATACTGATGGTCCTTTTGATGTAAAACAGAACTTCAACAGAGTCAATATTTTCGGGAAGTATAACCAATGGCTTACGGATAACGATTATTTCAATATTCAATTCTCAACATTCAATTCCTCATGGAATGCTTCCGGACAGATTCCTGAGCGTGCAGTAGATGAGGGGATCATTGGCAGATGGGGAAGTATAGATCCTACTGAAGGTGGAAAAACTTCAAGAACCAATCTTCAGATGAATTTTAAGCATATCATTTCTTCTTCTGAACAGATTGATGCGATGGCTTTCTATTCAAAATATAATTTCAATCTGTACTCTGATTTTACGTTTTTCTTAAAAGATAAAGATCACGGGGATGAAATTCAGCAGACTGACGGAAGAAATATCTATGGTGCAGAAGTAAAATATACCAAAAGCTTTTCCCTTCCTAATAGCTCATTAAACTGGATTTCAGGAATCGGTCTAAGAAATGATGATATCAATACCTTACAGCTTAATCACGTTTATCACAGAGATATGCTGCTCGACAGGCTGTCTGATGTAAACGGAACAGAAACCAATCTTCATGCCTATTCAGGTCTGGTTTGGAAAACCGGGAAATGGACTATTAACCCAGCGGTGAGAGTAGATCACTTTATCTTTAACATGCATAACCTGCTGGATCCAGAACAATTACCTTCCGGGCAGTCAAAAGAAGCAACAAGAGTAAGTCCAAAACTGAATTTTTCCTATGCTCAGAGCGATAATGTAATGTGGTTCCTGAAAACCGGGATGGGATTCCATTCCAATGATATGAGGGTAGTGGTAACCCATAAAAACGAAAATACCCTTCCATATTCTATTGGAGCAGATTTCGGAGTAAGACTACACCCATTCAAATCATTGATTATTACTCCTGCCGTTTGGTATATGGATCTGCAGCAGGAATTTGTATATGTAGGAGATGACGCGGTAGTAGAACCATCCGGAAAATCAAGACGTTTCGGAGCAGATTTGGGAATCCGTTTTCAGCCGTTGGAAAACTTTTATCTGAATGCAGATATCAATTATTCTCACGCAAGATTTATGGAAGAAGAAAAAGGGCAGGATTATATTCCATTAGCACCGGTAGTTACCAGTACAGGATCTGTAAACTGGGATTTTCTGAACGGATTTTCTTTAGGAATTCAATACCGTTATCTTGGAGAAAGACCTGCAGTAGAAGATAATAGCATCAAGACGAAAGCTTACTTCGTTAATGATCTGGTACTGTCTTATAACCGTCAGAAATGGGGAGCCAATATTCAGGTCAATAACCTGTTCAATGTAAAATGGAATGAAGCTCAGTTTGCCACAGAAACCCAATTGAAAGGAGAAGCAGAGCCTATTACAGATCTTACCTACACACCAGGAAGCCCGTTTGGAGTAAGAGTGGGAGTGTATTATAAGTTTTAGAGTGAGAAGTCTTTAGAGTCGGAGAGTTTGAGAGTTTTAAAGTTGGAGTGTAAAGTCATTTTCAAATGAACTCATTCTCAAATTTTCAAATTCTTTGATTTCTACCTTACAAATTTTGTCTAATTTTAATTAATCATAATATCGGATATGGAAGTATTATCCAATTTTCAGTACAAAAAACTTTTTCTGCCGAATATCACGGAGAAAATATTAGCCAATAATGCGGATATACAGCTTTACAGGATAGAGAATTACCTCAAAGGGATTTTGATGCCGGTGATTCCATACCGTACAACCTTTAACTTTATCATTTTTGTTACTAACGGACATATCAAACAGTATCTTGAAAATAAAGAATATCATGCTGAAAAAGGCGGTGTAATCTTTATCAAGCAGGGAACAATTACCGCAACGGTAGAGCTTTCCGATGATATTGAAGGTTTTTTCCTGGCCTACGAAAATAATATCCTTTCGGAACAGGAACTGCCCAAACATAAGAGCAGTATTTTCTTTATGACCCCTTTCCTGAATCTGGATAGCCTGACTTACGGGACCATTACCCAGCTTCTTCCCATCATGGAACAGGAATTATGGCTGAATAACCTGAACGTGAATGATGTTGTAGTCACCATGCTTCACCTTATTCTCATCAAAATGCTGAGCACAGATTCAGATACCCATCATAAATCTGCCACACGCCCAATGGAATTATCCCTGCAGTTTCGGGATCTTTTATTCAAGTATCATGTAGTAGAAAAACGGGTGGCATTCTATGCAGATAAATTATCCGTTACAGAAAGTTATCTGAATAAATGTGTAAAAAGTGTGACTCAGAAATCACCGAAACAATGGATCAATGAGATCGATATCAATTACAGTAAAGCATTGCTTCATTCAAGTAAAGATATTGCAGAGATTGCTTATGAACTGAATTTCCATACGGCATCTCATTTTACCCAGCTTTTCAAAAAAATAGCAGGCATCACCCCGAAAGAATACAGAACTCAGTTTTTGAGCAATAGAGTGACAGGGTAGATTTGAAGCTGGAAGTGAGGAGAGGGAAGCTGGAAGTTCTTGAAGCCTTAAAAATCAATAGTTAGTTACTAAACAGTTTTCCGTCATTGATAACGTCGAAATAATATTCATCGACTGAAAGGAGATAATCTTCGATTTCTGATGAAGGAAGAACCTCATATATGCTTAGATTTTTCCTTTGTTAGAAATCAAAAATCCACTATAACCAATGATAATAACATTAAATAATTAGAAACGACATTCAGGACAATATCGTCTGATCGTCCTTCCATCCTCCAGCTTCCCTCCTTATATAGCAATACTTTTTGCTTTTTTTACGCGTGATTCCGGCGGTTTCTGCATCGGTGGTATCAATAAGATGTACCGCCTTTGCAGAAGCTTCCGGATCCTTCATGATGTTAACAATCTTTGATGGCTAAAGGTGAGAAATAATCTCTAAATCTGTATTCTTCTCCATAGAAACTGGTTAGGAGTTTTTACCCTTCGAAAAAATCAGGAAAAGAATCACTACTATTATACAAAGTAATAGGATTCCCCACCACATTCCAGCCTTAAAGATTGTTTCTACTGCGCTACAATTTGTGAGTGTCAATACACTTTTAATATCATTATACTATAAAAGCTCAATGCTTTCATAAGTGTAGATTTTTTGTGTCTGTTAAATTCGGAGCTTGTCAGCCTTCCAATTTTTGATGGATCTTTTGATCTCATCCCCTGAAATATTCTCATGAAGTGCCTTGTACAAAAGCTCCTTAAATTCTTCGTCATACGTAAACCTCAGGGCTGCAATCTGGTCAAATCTTAATTTGTCAACCGTTTCATCAGATCTTCTGTTAAAAATCTCAAAATACCGTTGTCTAAATTCAAGGATCACCATGCGGTTCTGAAGCCCTAATGCATAATGCTGTCTGGTCATAAATGCCAGATAAAAAAGCAGAAAAATTACGATTGAAAATAAGATCCAGACCAGCTGATTATTGGGGTCATCCCAAATTTTATAGATTCCTAAAATCTCCAGTACAATCAATAAAGGGAGATAAATAAAATGATGTGGTGCATAAAATTTTCGGTGGTTATTATAGTTCTGCTGTTTCATAGGTGTAATGTAGCAATAATCTTTCCAAAAGATTATTATTTTAATACAAAAATATATTTTATGATGTGAATTTTACTTTTTTTTGAATAAAATACACAAATGAAACGCAGTAATCTCTACATCAGTTATATGGGAAGTGGGAAAAATACGAAGACGCAAGAATAATGATAGACTATATGTTTTTAAGGCGCAAGGATTTTATCTGTGATAAAATTATACAAGTTCACAGATCAAGTGAAGATTTCCATTTCTTTTTATCATTCAGAGCGAAACGTAGTATAGCGTGAAATCTATATTTACTCCCACGGATTCCACAGATTTTCACAGATATTTCTGCTTCATCTATAAAGTTATTTAAACCTTTAAAAGAAAGAACCGTATACTATGAGCCACTACTTTATTCATAAAATAATTCGTGTATTCGTAGCCAACAAAAGATGTTCTTTATGCCCTCAATCAAAATTCATGAAAAAATAACATATCATAAGGAAAATAGGGACTTTATTTGATCCTATGACTTTAAATTTTTCGTAACTTTCGGTGTTTAAAAATGAAAAGAATGACTTCAAAGGAAAAAGTTGCTGCGCTTCGTGAAGAAATGCAGAAAAATAATGTTGATGCATTTATAGTATATTCTGCAGACCCGCACATGAGTGAGTACCTTCCTGAAGAATGGCAGGAAAGAGCATGGCTGTCAGGATTCTTAGGTTCTGCCGGTTTTGCGGTAGTAACTAAAGACAAAGCAGGTCTTTGGACAGACGGAAGATACTTTACACAAGCTGCTATTGAACTGGACGGTTCAGGAATCGACCTTTTCAAAGACGGAATAGAAGGAACTCCTAATTATATTGATTGGATTATTTCTGAAATTCCTGCCGGAGGTAAGGTGGCTGTAAATGCTTTGGCCGCTTCTAATGCCAACTGGGAACTACTTTCTCAAAAATTTAATTCAAAAAATATTACCCTTGCTGATATTCCTCTTTTAAAGGAGGTTTGGAAAGAAAGAGGAACGCCATCTGCTAATCCAATCTTTGTACATCCTGTAGAAAGAGCTGGGAAATCTGTAGCAGATAAACTTTCTGCGATCCGTCAGAAAATGGAAGAGCAGGAAGCAACGGTGCATATTATTTCAAGTCTTGATGATGTGGCATGGACATCCAACCTGAGAGGAAGCGATGTACAGAGCAATCCTGTATTTTTAGGATATATTGTGATCACTAAGAATGATGCAGTTTTGTTTACTGGATTAGAAAAACTTGAAGTAGAAGCAAGAAAACAAATGGATGATTCTTTCGTAAAGATGATGCCTTACGAAGAGTTCTATAACTACCTGAATGCGTTCAAGAATGAAAAAGTATTGGTTTCTCCAAACAGCAACCAACAGATTTTTGAAACCTTAAAGGCAAACAATCAATTTATCAAAGCTCCGGTACCAGGAAATCTGATGAAAGCTCAGAAAAACGAAACTGAGTTGGAAGGTTTCAGAACTGTAATGGTAAGAGATGGTGTAGCGATGGTGAAATTCCTTTACTGGCTGACTCACAACGCAGGAAAAGAAGCAATGAATGAATATTCTATCGGTGAAAAACTGAGAGGTTTCCGTGCGGAAGGGAAAAACTTTGTAGGAGAAAGCTTTGGTTCTATCATAGGATATAAAGACAACGGTGCGATCATGCACTATTCTGCCAAAAAAGAAGGAAGTAAAGACGTTACCAATGAAGAGACAATCCTTGTAGATTCAGGAGGTCAGTATCTTGAAGGAACTACAGATATTACAAGAACTTTTGCATTAGGAACCCCTTCTGAAGAGTTCAAAAGAAATTCTACATTGGTATTACAGGGATTAATCCGTTTATCAATGGTGAAATTCCCTAAAGGAACAAGAGGAGTACAGCTTGATGCTATTGCCAGACTTCCTTTGTGGATGGAAGCTAAAGATTACAACCACGGAACAGGGCACGGAGTAGGAAGCTTTATGAATGTTCATGAAGGACCTCAAAGCATCAGAAAAGACTTAAATCCTCAGGAACTTCTTCCGGGAATGGTGTTATCCAACGAACCTGGATACTATCTTGAAGGACATTACGGAATTCGTCATGAAAACCTTATTGCAGTAAAAGAAGCAGAAAAAACAATTCACGGAACATTCTACCAATTTGAAACATTAACGTTCTGTCCGTTCTTTAAAGATACTGTGGTAAAAGAAATCCTTTCAGAAAATGAAATCGCATGGCTGAATGATTATCATAAAACATGTGAAGAAAAAATAGCTCCTTATTTGGAAGGAGAAGTGAAAGAATGGTTCTTACAACTGGTAAGCCCATTATAAGAAAAACTAAAGTAGATGTTGAGGAATCTTAAACATTGAACTTTAAAATTTATACTCCTAAACAAAATAATTGTTAGATCAGCAAAAGTCCTGTAAGTTGTCGCTTGCAGGGCTTTTTTGTTTATACAACCGTATTTTTACGGATAAAATTCTAGGGATTCTCCTGATGATGGGAATTACAGATCTATCTATCTTTGTACCAACAAAAACATCATTCATATCTTCATATAATAACTAGTAATTCAAAACGGTAGATCATCCCATCCTGGGATGATTTTTTCTTTTTATATGAGCTTGGGATAAGAAATAAATATAGGTGTAGTAAGGTTTGAAGCTGGAAGTTCATAAAGAATAGATATGCACCCTGTTTTATCATAGTTGAAATTGTTCTATAGGGCGAATAGTAATTATATCACGAAAAGTAACTTCCATCTTCATGCTTCCATCTTCCAAGCATTTAACCCTAACTTCTTTACCTCAACCTCAATTTTTAAATAAGTTTTATTTATTTTCGCCAAACCAAGAAACCAAGCTAATGGTACATGATTTTTTTCGAAGTTTTGAATTGTTTTCAGAGAACGAGATTGAAGAGTTTTTAAAACTTTTTGAAATCAGGAAAGTCAATAAGAATGAGTATTTCATCCAGGAAGGTGAGAAATGCAGGGAAGTGGCATTTATACAATCCGGGATCTTCCGTTCCTTCTATCTTGCTGATGACGGAAAAGATATGACCTATTGTTTCAGGTTTCCGAATACCATGATGGCTGCCTATTCATCATTTATTTCCGGCTGCCTCAGCAAAGAAAGTATGCAGGCAATTACAGATGCCGAATTATTGATTTTAAAAAAGGAAAAAATGGATGCCTTAGTACAGGATAAACTGAATTGGATGAAATTTTTAAAGATCATTGCTGAACAGGAATATCTTGAATTGGAAAACAGGTTTTTCCAGTTGCAGAGAGACAGTGCTACCCAGCGCTATTCAGCACTTCTTAAAAACTACCCCGATTATATTCAGAAAATTCCGCTGCAGTATTTAGCTTCTTATCTTGGTATTACCCAAAGACATTTAAGCCGTATCAGGAAGGAGATCTCTTTTTAGACATTTGTCCTGTTTATTGATCTTACAGCTCTATAATTTTGTCAAAAAAAATAAATGGAGTACAATATTCTTATTATCGGAGGAAACGGACTGGTGGGTAAAACAATGGCCCGTATTTTACAAACAAGAAACCCTCATTTCAATATTTTTATTGGTGGACGTAAAGGTGGAAGTACAGATAGATCCTTAAAGATTGATGTTACTGATCCTGATACTCTTCAGATTATTACGGATAAAAAAATAAACCTTATTATTCTTTCGGTGAATGATAAGTCAGATCATGTTCTTCAGTTTGCTATAAAGAATCATATCGACTATCTGGATATCACAAAACCTACTCCGGATCTGGTAAAAGCTTATGATATTGCCCGAAAAACAGAGGTTAACAGTAGAATTGTTTTCAGTTCCGGATGGATGGGTGGAATAGTACCCGGACTGTTGAATGTTCTTTCAAAAGACACTCATGACATTCAGGATGTAAAGCTTTTTGTCTATTATTCTGTTAAAGATTTAGCAGGGGAAAGCTCAGCTCACTTTATGGCAGAAAATGTGGCGGTCCCTTTTTATGATTATAAAAATGATCAACCTAATCCAATCAGGCATTTTTTAAACACAGAAACTTTTGATTTTTCCTTCGGAATCGGAAAAAGGAATGCCTATAATTTTGATGTCCCTGATCTGTATATTCTGAACAAGGTTGAAAGAATTCCCAATGTAAGTGTAAAAATGACTTATAATTCTAAGTTTATTACCTGGCTTCTGGGGAGCTTTCAATACCTCAGAATTTTTAATATCCTATCTTTAAAGGAAAGAAAAATGATTTTCGGATCAAGTGGAAACGGAGATCAGGCAGTCTTTGAAGTTGTAATAAAGGATAAAAACGGAGATAAGAAACTGAGTTTGCAGAGTAAGAAAGGGCAGGCAGAATTAACGGCTTTATCAGCAGTTTTGCATACGGAAGAGTTGGTGAGAAATCCCCATGAAAACAATATTTACTTCAGTCATCAATTGCATGAGCCTTTATCTTTATTGTCTCAGCTGAATGCCTATGAAACGATTAATATCAACATGGTACAATGAAAAAAATAGCCATTATCAACGGCCATCCGAATAAAGAATCTTTCAATTTCGGAATGGCAGAAGCCTATAAAAACGGAGCTATAGAAGCGGGAGCAGAGATAAAAGAAATTACAATAGCAGATTTAAACTTTAACCCTAATTTACAGTTTGGGTATCAAAAAAGGATGGAGCTGGAGCCGGATTTGTTGAATGCCTGGGAAGTTATTCTGTGGGCAGATCATCTGGTTTGGGTGCATCCAGTCTGGTGGGGAGGTTTACCAGCTTTAATGAAAGGTTTTATAGATCGGCTTTTTCTTCCCGGATTCGCTTACAAATACAGAGAGAATTCTTTGTGGTGGGATAAGCTTTTAGAGGGGAAAACAGCTCATATTATCACCACAATAGATCAGCCGGGTTGGTATTACCGTCTTATGTATGGAAGACCCAGCGTCAATCAGCTTAAAAAATCAACGCTGGAATTTTGTGGAATAAAACCAGTGAAGGTTACATATCTGGGGATTATTCGTACTTCTAATGAAGAGCAGCGGAAAAAATGGTTGAAGAAAGTGAAATCATTGGGACAGAAACTAAAATAAAATTGAATAAAAAAACGGAAGTTGGAATTTCTTATCATGTATAGGTATTATTTCCAGCTTCCTTTCTTTTACAATCCTTTTTTCCCTTCAAGCCAATAGGCCTGCGATCTGATGCATTTCGAAGAAACTCCCTTAGCCTTAAGATATTTCTTTATCAATGACATGCGGGTTCCGTTTCCTGTGAGGTAAAAAATAGCATCATCATTATAGATGGTTTTCTTTTCTTCTCTCAGAAATTCAGTTAAGGCTTCGATGATGATCATTGTACTGTTTTTAGGACTGTAATAACCATATAAATTGAGGCTTTCCAGGATCTGAGATTCTTCCAGTTCATGAAGACAAATAAATAAAGAACCCATTTCTTCCACAGCTTCTTTAATGGAAAGAGAACTTCCCAATGAAGTTTCATCTCCTATAGAGAAATGAATTTTTGCATCCGGCTCAAAAAATCGCTTTCCTCTGGGTATTAATATCTTTATGGAATCTCCAACAGATAAATGGGATGCAAAACGACTTCCCACTGCTGAATGATCATGAATATGAAATAAAACGTCAAAGGTTCCAGCTTCTCTATTAAAATTAAATGGTGAATAATTGCGGAAATCCCTGTCGTTGATTCTTATTCCAATGGCATAAGCAGGTTCATACTGAATATCCAGTAAATCGGTTTCAAAACGTACAAGACGTAGATTCCCGGAAATAGTTTCTATATGAATAACTTTACAATCTTTGAATTTTGAGGACCATACATTTTCTACCGTATCGTTGATCCATTTTGGTAAACTTGGCATGAGTAATTTTTATTGCAAAGGAAGCTGGAAAATGTAAATCATACGATAGCTGTTTCATGGGAATAATTGGACAATTCGTGGTTAAGAATATGAAAGAAGAAAATGCAGGAGGGTATGAAGGAAATTACAGTTCTGTTTTGAGTTATCTGTTTGAGTTCCTGAACTCTGAAGGAGACTGAGCTTCTAGTTTTGAAAATAAACGGCTAAAATACGTGTGGTCATTATAACCCAATTCATAAGCAATTTCCTTTACTGTAAGGTGAGTAAATGCCAATAATCGCTTGGCTTCAATTAGAATTTCCTGATGAATCCAGTGTTGAGCAGGTTTACCGGTCACTTCGCGAATAGCTTCTGTGAGATATCCTCTTGAGATATTTAGCTTTTCAGCATATTCAGATGGACTTTTCATGGTTTTATAGCTTTGCCGAACCATGATTTTAAACTCCCGTGTTAGCTGTAAAGAACGATTTTCACCGATAGCCTGAGAATAGTTTTCTTTTGAGTAGATAAGGGCAAACATGCCTATAAAGCTATGAAGCAGAGATTGAATCACTAAAAAACCTTCTTTGGATGCCAACATTTCCTCCGTATAAAAAGAATGGAGGATAGCAGCGGCATTATTGAATTTTTCTACCCATATTTTCTCCACTGCCAAAGGTCGTATTCCTTCCATAGACTCTTCAAAAACAGAACGTACAGCATCCGGAACCAGATCAGATTTTATGGCTACAAACCATCCATTCACTTTATCCATTAAAAGGCCTTGATGTACCTGTCCCGGTAACACACAGAAAATAGTAGAATCTTTAGCTTCAATAGTATTGAAATCAACCATCATTCTTACATGACCGCTTTCCATGAAAGTAAATATATAATGGCTGTCCCGATGGATTCCTTTATCCATAAGGACTGTCTCTGTATGATAGGTATGCTGATCCATCCTTTTTATATGGAAGCGATGTTTGGAAATATCACTCAGATCGTAGGTAGGAATGGTATGCTTCATCTTTTTGAAACTGATTTTACAAAGCTACAACAATATGGAAGATCTGTTTTAATTCAGAAGATAAAAAATCCCCTGTGGGGACAGAAGATGCTAAATTGTTATTTTATAAACTAGAACAAGTTTCTCATTTTGCTTTAGAGAAAGCCATTTTCACTGCAAGATAGGTGAGCACACTTGCCATAAACCACTTTTGTACTTTAACCCAGGCAGGATTATTATTGAAAAACAGGGCAACTCTTGCAGCGGTTAATACGATAATAAAATTAACGCTAAAACTTACCAGTACCTGAATAACTCCAAGTTCCAGACTCTGGGTTAAAACAGAACCATATTCCGGTTTAATGAACTGCGGGAAAAATGACAGGTAAAAAACAGCCACTTTCGGATTGAGAACATTCGTTAAAAAACCAACGGTGAAAAGCTTTTTAGGACCATCATACGATGTGTTTTTGTCAACATCAAAAATATTTTTACTGTTAGGTTTAATAGCTTGATACGCTAGATATAAAAGATAGATCGTTCCCAGGGTTTTAAGAACTGTATAAGCAAATGGGACTGCCAATAATACTGCTGTTAAGCCAAAAGAAACCATAATGATGTGAAACATAAAGCCACACACAACTCCCATTAAAGAAATCAACCCGGACTTTTTCCCCTGCGTTATTGATTTTGAAATCAGATAAATCATATTAGGTCCCGGACTAATGACTAAGATAAGTGCGGCCAGGATAAAGAATGAGAGATCTTGAAGTGGGATCATTATTTTTTTATACAAATGTCCTATTTCTTGAAATAATGTACAATACATTCATGAAAATCATTCAAAAAAAAACATGAATTTATAATGTTTATTTACTGAATGAAACCTTATTGATAACGTTCTCATTCATTCTATTATAAGCCTTTACAATCTCTTCTGTTACAAAAAAACAACCAACAAATGGTGTCTAATTCAAATATTGAAAAAAACGTAAATTAGCCAAGATAATCAATGAACCTTTTTAAGTAATCCATGTCCAAATTAAAAGCTGCAAGAGAACAGAAGAATCTGACCCAGGAAGAACTTTCAGAAAAATCTAAAATTTCTGTGAGAACCATTCAACGGATTGAAGCAGGTACAGATCCTAAAGGACATACTTTAAGGGCATTGGCGAAAGCATTGGAAATAGAAGAAACATCATTACAGGATTCTATTATAAGTCCAGATACAGATAATGAGGTATTTCCTGAGATTATTGCGGAAGTGAAAGAAGAACAGCAGCCTGAGATTAATTATTCTCTTGTTAAAATCATCAACCTTTCTTCGTTATTATTTACTCTGTTACCACCACTCAATATTCTTGTTCCGCTTATTCTGATGTTTACAATGAAGCAGAGAAATAACTTGGTGAGAGAAATTATTTCAGTTCAGATGATATGGACGGTGATGGCACCTATTGTTTTCATGCTGGGAATCTTTTTCAAGCCTGGACCGAAACTTACCTTGATCATTATGATCCTGATTGTACTCTCTAATGTCTTCATCATTCTTCGTAATGCTGCAGAGATTGATCGAAATAAGAAATTGTATTTTCGGTTGAAATTCAGCATGATATAGGTGTTGTTAGTGCTTTGTCGGGTTTTTGTCAGGTCCATTTTTAGGAATAAAACTGATGAAAATATAATCTTTGTCAAAAATATTAACAATGACAAAGTATACTCGTTTTATACTCCTATTTTTTATCGCTTTCTTTAGCAATGTTCATGCACAAATAGAAAAGACTGATGCTTTATACAAAACAATTATGTCCAGAGACAGCTTGCTTTTTTCGGTAGGCTTCAATACTTGTAATGTTGGTCAAATGGAAAATATACTCAGTGACCAGCTTGAATTTTATCACGATAAAGATGGCTTTTCTGATAAAAAGAAATTTATGATCGATTTTAAAAACGGGTTATGCAGACCATTGAAAACATATAAGGCAAGGAGAGCCTTAGTCGAAAAAAGTACTGAAGTTTACCCAATGTATAAAGAAGGAGAAGTATATGCCGTTATTCAAAACGGAGATCATCTGTTTTATGAAAAAGAAACCAATCAGCTAGAAAAACTAACAGGTTCTGCTAAATTTACGCATGTATGGGTTAAAGAAAATGGCGAGTGGAAGCTGAAAAGATCACTTAGTTTCGACCATCAGGCAAAAAAAGCCAATGATGAGAATGTTTTTGAAGATGACCAAGCTATTGAAAACTGGCTGAAAGAAAATAAAATTCCAACTGTAGGATTAGGAATCATTGAAGGCGGAGCATTGAAGCAGGTAAAAGTTTTAGGAGAAATAAAAAAAGGAATTTCGGCTCCTTATAACACCTATTTCAATGTAGCTTCTATTACCAAACCCATAACTACCATGGTTACACTGCATCTGGTAAGTTTAGGGAAATGGAATCTGGATGAACCTCTTGATCAGTATTGGATAGATCCGGATCTTGCTAATGACCCGAGACATAAGAAATTAACCACCAGAATTATTCTTACCCATCAAACAGGCTTTCCCAACTGGAGATGGATGAATGCTGACAAGAAACTGCATTTTCAGTTTGATCCGGGAACGAAATATCAATATTCAGGGGAAGGGTTTGAATACCTAAGAAAAGCTTTAGAAAAGAAATTTGGTAAATCGCTTGATCAGCTTGCCAAAGAATTGATTTTTAAACCACTCAAAATGAATGATACCAATTATATCTGGGATCAAAATACCGATGAATCAAGATTTGCCATTGGATATGATAAGGATGGTAAACCTTATCCGATAGAAAAAAACAAAGTGGCTAATGCTGCTGACGACCTACACACTACGATAGAAGATTTAGGGAATTTTATGGTCAATATCATGAAAGGTGGAAATCTGAAGCCTGAAATATTTAGGGAAATGATCAAACAACAGGTGAAAATAAGAGATAATAAATATTTCGGATTAGGTTTTGAAGTATATGAGCTTGGTAATGGAGATTATGCATTAGCTCATGGAGGTGCTGACCAAGGGACACGATGTATTGCATTTGCTCTTCCAAAATCAGGAAAAGGGATTGTCATCTTTACCAATACCGATGACGGTTCTAAAGTCTATGAAAAGTTGGTTCTTCATTATCTGGGTGAAGAAGGAAAGAAAATTGTTGAAATAGAAAATAAATAATTTTTTCTCTCACAGATCGAGGAGATTAGGCATGTATTTTTAGATCTGCTTCATCAGCGAAATCAGCGCGAGATAAATTTAAAACGCAAAGTTTTATTTTCTAAATGTTGTATTTCAAGGAAGCAAAGTAATGCGGCAAAGCCGCTGAAGAAGCAGAAGGATAACACTTGCATTTTCAAAATTACTTTATCTTTTTCCAAATGATACAAATCTCTCTTAGATCAAGGAGATTATGCAGATACTTTTAGATCTGCTTGATCAGCGAAATCAGCGAGAGATAAAATTAAAACGCAAAGTTTTATTTTCTAGATGTTATATTTTAAGGAAGCAAAGTAATGCGGCAAAGCCGCTGAAGAAGCAGAAGGATAATACTTGCATCATCAAAATTACTTTATCTTTTTCCAAATGATACAAATCTCTCACAAATCGAGGAGATTACGCAGATACTTTTAGATCTGCTTTATCAGCAAAATCAGCGAGAGATAAAATTAAAACGCAAAGTTTTATTTTCTAGATGTTATATTTTAAGGAAGCAAAGTAAGGCGGCAAAGCCGCTGAAGAAGCAGAAGGATAACACTTGCATCATCAAAATTGCTTTATCTTTTTCCAAATGATACAAATCTCTCTTAGATCAAGGAGATTATGCAGATACTTTTAGATCTGCTTGATCAGCGAAATCAGCGCGAGATAAATTTAAAACGCAAAGTTTTATTTTCTAAATGTTGTATTTCAAGGAAGCAAAGTAATGCGGCAAAGCCGCTGAAGAAGCAGAAGGATAACACTTGCATTTTCAAAATTACTTTATCTTTTTCCAAATGATACAAATCTCTCTTAGATCAAGGAGATTATGCAGATACTTTTAGATCTGCTTCATCAGCGAAATCAGCGCGAGATAAATTTAAAACGCAAAGTTTTATTTTCTAAATGTTGTATTTCAAGGAAGCAAAGTAATGTGGCAAAGCCGCTGAAGAAGCAGAAGGATAACACTTGCATTTTCAAAATTACTTTATCTTTTTCCAAATGATACAAATCTCTCTTAGATCGAGGAGATTAGGCATGTATTTTTAAATCTGCTTCATCAGCGAAATCAGCGCGAGATAAATTTAAAACGCAAAGTTTTATTTTCTAAATGTTGTATTTCAAGGAAGCAAAGTAATGCGGCAAAGCCGCTGAAGAAGCAGAAGGATAACACTTGCATTTTCAAAATTACTTTATCTTTTTCCAAATGATACAAATCTCTCTTAGATCAAGGAGATTAGGCATATATTTTTAGATCTGCTTCATCAGCGAAATCAGCGCGAGATAAATTTAAAACGCAAAGTTTTTATTTTCTAGATATTGTATAACCATACAACTTCATCAGGATCGATTTTTAATCGATTCCCCTCTTAGCTTGCTTAAAACTATAAAGTATCAACTTTAATCCTTTGCGTTTTAAAAACATGAAAGCTTTAGATAGAAACACATAACCTTCCTATAAATAAAAAGCCTGTCTTCAAAATGAGAGACAGGCTTTATGATTTTATTTTACCTTTTCCAAAAGATATAATTTGGCACCGGAAAATGCCAGCTTAGGCATCAGGTTACCTTCCAGGACCATTGTTTTGCTATTCACATCAATCACTGAAATATAGTTATTGGAATTGTATTCAATATAGTTTTCCTTTTCTTTGGTAATAGGGTTTTTCCCGAATTCTAACGAGTATTTTACCCAATCTTCTTTATCAGTACTGCAATGTACCGGTTTGAATTTAGATTTATTGGCTTTAAAAATCATTTGGTCAAAGCCTTCTGTACATTCTGAAGAAAATGTGCTTTCCGGATTCTGATCTTTGGTAAAATCTTCGAAAGAACCTTTATAAACTCCTACCACTTTCCAGGTTCCGTCTAAACGGTCTTCATCTATTTTCCCCTTAGCTTTGCTTACAGCCCAGCTAATTCCATTAACAGTTCCTTTTACTGCCTTGTAGCCTATATTTACAGCTCCTGACACCACTTTAGTGGCAGTTCTTACCACACATGAATTTAATACCAGAACAGCCGAAGCCAGAAATATCATTTTTTTCATATTGTCAAATTTTTTACGAAGATAATATTTTAACTTTTAATGAAGGAGGACGAGAAAAACTACTGAAGTCCAATTGACAAACAAAATTATATTGTAAATCAAAAATAATTACCAGACTCATAGTAACTTCCTGCTTTCATCTTCTGGCTTCCATCCTTTTTTAATAAAAACCTTTTATAACAGTTTTTTTTCATAAGTTCGCTTGCTTAGAAACCCAACACAATCAAAACCTGTTTTTGCTTAGATTATTGAATCCGGGTGAGAAAATGCTTAATCAGGTAAAAAATATTAGTATACCATATGACTCCCACTGTAGTTCTCTTCATTTTTTTCATCGTTTTTGCGGTATTGTTCATTGGAATACTTTCCAGGCCACAGCAGGTCAATACATTTTCAGGTACAGATTTTCAGACCCAGCCTTTGGATCAGTCGGCCATTAAGAAAAGGGAAGATTATCTTACAAAGATGGAGACCAGGCAGCGTACTATAAGCATCATTCTTCTTGTTTTTATGGTTCTTGCTTTTATCAGTCCTGTTTTTTACGCCTGGTTTGATACCTTACATTATAAAGGAATATTAGATAAAGAAAGCTATGATGCCCGGATCGGAGATAACAATTTGTTGATGGGTGGAATGCTGGGAATGTGCGGATTGTTTTTCTTTATGATTTCATTGCTGAAAAGAAAGATGCTGCAAAGCTATAAAAGTGTAATATTAAGCCTGAACCAGACAGATTTTGAAACGATGCTGGATGTAAACCAAGCTATGAACGGAGTAGATCGATTTACCATGTCACCTCCTTTTATTGTTAGCCAGTCCGGATTGTATGTATTTAAATTAGGGAGGGTTTTGACTTTATTATGGGCGGATATCACAGAGCTTACAATTAACAGCGCTCCACGTAATGGCTACTTTATAAAAATGAAAGTAAAAGGCAAAATATACTTTTTTACAATATCAGACCGTCCTATGCTGGATATATTTGTAGCAGAATGTGTGAAATACGGAGTACCCAGACCATCACAGTGGTAACGGGCATTTACTTTACCCAGCTCAGTACCGTTTCAAAGAAAAAATTATACAGTTTCTCATCAATATTATTTTGGTCCTGAATCACGATATCATATTCTTTGATGGCCAAAGAAAAGGTAACACTGTATTTTTCGGAGGTTGTTGCTGCTTGAAACAGTCTGCTTTGTGAAAGGGTTTCAATGTATTGTTGAAATTGTTCCTGAGTGAGCTTTTTATGCTTGGAAATATCAACAGGATTCCTGTTTTTATCCTGTGAATGTCGGATATAATGAACAGTCCCATCCTTTTTGATGGTAATGCTTTCCTGATCCCAGTTGGTATGACTGTAGCGATGAATATATAGAGAATCTGCTTGTTTAAAATCAATTTTATAGAACTTCTGGGATTCACTGCCTTGTTTGATGAGAGAATTCACATGGTCATCCGAAGCAGGTACTTTATATTTTATGTTTGAATAATCATAATGCTGATTCAAAGAGTCCGGTTTAAAAGAGATCATATCCTGTTTCAGATCATAATTTCCTGATGTAACATCCTTAGTGAGATAATCACCCTGGTCATTTTGATGATAAACATTAAACGTATGGTCATTATTTAAGTGCAGCACTTCAGTAGCAGTACAACAACCATTGTACATCGGACGCATGACAGACTGGGCAACATAGGTTCCGGAAACCTGATTGCTTTTATTGCAGCTATGTAAAACGATTGCTGATAGGAGAATAATGATTGTTGTTAATTTCATCTGCGTGATATTCAGTTATGGTTATTCCGTTACAGGAGGTGCTTTAAATTTTTCAAAAGTATAAATAAGCTGGTAATAAATTTTGTTTTCCTGATAGGTTTTTCCCATTGGAGTAACCTCTTCACCTTGTAACAACAGCTTCTTTTCAACCTGATTGTGCTTATATTTTTTTAATGTAGGCAGAAGATAATAAACACTGGTGGTTTGCCCCTGTTCGTTATCATGAATGAACAGCCATTCATCAAATTTTTTATTGAAATAACACGCGATGTTTCCACCAAGTTTCTTCGGTCCTGAATATTTCATTTTAAATCCTTTCTTTGTTAAAAGGCTGTCTGTATTCATCTTGTTTGGAATAAGAGTATACCAAATTTCAGAGGATGTTAAAGTCTGTGCCGATGACAGAAATATTCCTGAAATTAAGGCAATAAAGAATAATATAGAGTGTTTCATTAATTTAAATCAGTCTTTTAATCCATTTTCTTTTTCCGATCCTGCTTTTTCCTTTCTTAGCAATTTTCCTATCGGGCTGAAGTAATAATTGACATTATCTTTCTGGAAAAATAATTCCTGACCATAAAGATAGGCATCATTATATTCTAATGGGATAATGGTTTTCATTTGGAAATCCGATAAACCAAATAAACCATTTTTCCGGATAATAACCGTAGTGTCTGTTAAGGATACGAGCTCAACATCACTTAGCTTGATGACATATTTCCCATTTTTATCAACCACTCCGTATTGGTCTCCAATCCTTACGATAGAATAAAACTGGTTTTTATCATTCATAAAATGAAACCCATAAATTGTATCATATAGAAACGGAACAAGAGTCTTATTCTGAATATCTATGATTCCTTCTTTACCATTCTTTTTTGCAGAAATAAGTGTACTGTACATCGGATCCAGTTGCTCATATTCTATGGGAATTAATATTTCATTTTTATCATTAACAATACCGCTGAGGTCATTTTTAGTCACCTTTATAAACCCACTGGATATACCTATTGAGCTGTAAGTATTGTCTAGCCCTATAACCCATTCTCCTTTGCTGTTGAGAATACCATACTTTTCTGTACCGGGAATATGTTCTTCCTTTCTTCTTCCGGCTTCATTATATTCATGTTCTGCTTTTGAAACCAGATAATAGCCGTCTGTATTATAAGTGGCTGAGCAAAACTGAGGCGGAATAACATTGGTTCCATCCGAAAGGTAATAGCCGATATATCCATTAGCTTTCTTCTGAGGATAAAGCTCATTGTATTTTTGAGCATTGACCCAAAGGCAGGGGACCGATAAAAGTATTGAAAGTATTGTTTTTTTCATCCTTGTTTTTACTTTTTTTCACTTCTTAAAAGTACCTATTATCGGGGATATTCCATTCATCCTATTTTTTGTATTTTTAAAAATAAGATTAATAATGATGAAAATATTCCCTTTTATCCTTCTGTTTCTGTTGGTGTGTTCATGTTCACCAAAGATAATTAGGGTGGCCACTCCGGAAGATAAAGCAGATTTTGGAATCTCAAATCCATCCAAAGCATTGTTTTTTGTGGAAAATGAGAATATTACAACATCAGAAAGCCATATCAGTAATCATAAAGAAGTGGCAGACAATCTCTACAGGCAGTTTGGAGGAGCTACAGATAGAGTAATGGTAGGCAGAACCAATGCTCAAACTTTTAAATTTTCTAATGGAACTACAACATGGTTTGTAAACGTTCAGAACTTTCCGAAACGTACAGCAATGATTTTATTTGATGGTAAAAATGAACCTATCATTGAATACAACACCAAAAATTATGAACGTCTGGTAAAAAAATACTTATCCGAAGACCTTAATAAAAGACAGCAAACTGAAAAAGAAAATAAGGCAGCTGAAAAAGGAGCCTCAAATGTCTGGAACTCCATAGATGCCGTTTCTTTCACGCCGGATCAGAAATATGCAGACCGGATTATTAATCACAGCAATACAACCTACTATCCTCTGATCACTTTTGAAGATGGCGGGAATTGTAACGGACGCTTCCGGAATGTAATTTATTCAGACGAAAAGCAGCAAAAAGTAAGTTATACCTCCAATGTGACTTACAGAAACGGAAGAATGCTGGAGTATATCTATTCACGGGAAGGAATTGAAAGCATACAAAAGTATTATCTTAATAAACAGGGATTATTGGATTCTATCGTGAATTCTCAGAATGGTAAAAGGGAAATGAAACTTAACTTCAAATATCTGCCGGACAAATTTATCATTCATTCCAGTTTTGGATTCAGAGAAGAGTTTCATTTGAATGACAAAGGGCAGGTAGAGGTAAAATACGACTTCAATCAAAAAGATAAGCTTACAAAAGAAACCTATTACCAATATGATAGTCTCGGAAGAGTACTGGTAGAAGACTGTATTTATGACGGAGAAAATCCGGTCACCAATACCTATGAATATGATTCTGATAAAAGAAGAATGTACTCAAAGCTTACCGTGAAAGGAAAAGCTGGTAAAATAATTTCAGAAAACAAAACTGAATTTATGGACGGAAAGCAAATATTTACTGTTATTGCTGATGGGAAAATACAAAACAAATCCGTTTCAACGCTAAACAGCCATTGTGAAGGAAAAGTGACTACCTATGACAACCAGGGGAAAGTTGTATCTGTAAGTGTTCAGAAAAGAGAATAATAGAAGAACCTGAATGATAAAAACAACCAATGCTCAATATCCACTTATGATTAAAAAACACTATTTACTTTTCTGTATACTCTATATTCCAGGTTTACTTTTTGCCCAGACAAAGACCATTTATTTTGATTCCGGTTGGAAGGAAACCACAAAATCAAGTGCCGTATTTTATCGCCCGCTTCCACTGCTGAAATCCGGAACTTTAGAATTACTACGCGATTATTATGTAAAAGGAGATGTAATGCAAATGCAGGGGTATTTTGCAGGTGGTAATAAAAAAAACTGGGTGGGGACGCGCTTTAGCTATGAATATAATGGACAAGACAAATATGAAACTTTATACATCAATACCACCAAACAGAAAAAGCTGACGTATTACTTTGATGATGGGGAAATCTGGAAAACCATTGAATATGGAGACAGTTTAAAATCCGGAAAAACCATTGAATATAAACCAGATGGAAGCATTCTGGGCGAAGCCATTTATAAAGACGGCTACCTTGATTCCGGGATAGTGGGGTATCATAATAACCATGGTGATTATCAGAGGTATAATGCAGAAACCGGATCTGATGAATTTGTAACCACACCCGTAAGAAAAACAAGTAAAGCCTATAAAGAGATATACTATTGGAAAAAGACTCTTAAAACAGCCGTGGAGTATTCATACCGGAATGATAGGCTGATTCTGGAAAAACATTTTGATGAGAACGGAAATCTCATTCAACAAACGGACAGTACATCTTACTTTTACCCTGAAAAGGAGCTTAAAGAAGGAAAGTATTTTTATTATAGCACTCAAAAAAGTAGTGTTTCCAAAGCTCCGGAGTATATAGAATACAAAAGCTTTCCCTTTTCAGAAGTGAATATGGAAAATGTAAGTTATATTGTTTTGTATCGCGGAACAATCAACTTTTTAGAAAAGCATCCGGCTGATGATCTCTACCGGGAAATAAGATATCATTTCTTTAATGATAACGGAACCGACTTTGTCAGACTACAGAGAGACTACACCTTTGGAGGCTGGAAACCTATAGAAAGATTCAAGGATGGTGAAATGCAGTTTATTCCGGTTTCGGATCTGGAAGCTTTATCTAAAGAGAGAGTGTTTCGAAAGTTTTCCAAAAGAAAATGGACGAATGTATATCTTAAAAACAAACCTGTTTCTGAACAACTGTACTTTTCATCTCCCGATTGTATGGGTAAAACAAGACGATATTCCTCATCCGGCAAAACAGAAACTAATGAACAGGAATCCAAACTCATCTATCTGAATCTGGCACCCGGAAAATATATAATTCTCCGACAAAACGGAGGGTATTTCATTCCTAAGAGTTCCGGTGATATCATTGAAATTCCAAACTATGTTCAGGAATAATTTTCCATTTTAAAATTTAATGACCATGACATTTTCATTCAGAATATATTCCGTTTTATCCCTATTGATCTCAGTTTTCCTATTTTCTCAGGTCCGGCCCCGTAAACCCGTTGTCAAGCCTTTAAAACCGGGAATATCAATGCCGGAACCTCTCTCATATCCTCAATCTAAAATGTCTTCAAGAGATTCTATCCAATATGAAGTGAGTACATTGCTGAGCCGGTATTATGACTGGAGTGATGAGAATACTGATTCTGAAACCGATCAGATTTTGGTTCTCAGAAAAAAAATAAAAGAATCCAAAGGACTGCGTAAAACCTTTTATCAGTATTATCTGGCCAATATTTACACCTCTTATATCAGTGAATACAGGTCAAGGATGAAGAAAAGAGAGGTCACATCCCTCAACGAACTTCCTGAAGACTATAAAACCTGGGCTTTAAATGATTTTTACAGGGAAGCAGAGCAGCTTTACAGCCAGGCATTTTCCGATAAGCAAAAATTACAGGATGAGAAGACAGAACTTTGGAAACAGCTTATAGAAGATGTAGAATTTACAAAGTATAAACCCACTCTTTATGATGTTGTAGCAACAGATTATTTGAAATTTTTAGAAGAGCTGCCTTTTGATTACGATCATATTGCAAAGAAAAAAATAGCGGAAATTAAAGCTGACCTGATGCAGTTTCACGCTAACGATTCGGATAAAACAGCCTTGCTCTATCTTAAAAGCACCGAAATTCAAGGAAATGTAAAAGAACAATCACAGCAGTTGATAGCATTGGCAGATGCTTTTCCTAAAGAACCTTTTTCTGCCTATCTTCTTTTTCAGGCTGCAGATCTTTCAAAACAGGATACTTCAGAAAATAATTTTCTGAATGCCCATCAGATCTGTCAGAAGGCTATTGATTATATTCCGTCTTCTGACTGGAGTAACCACTGTAAAAGTCTGATTAATGAGCTTGAACGTACAGAAGTGACAATGGCGTTTCCGGAAAGGATTCTTCCTGGTGAATATATTCCTATGACAGTCTCACACAGAAATACTGATGAAGTAAAAATAGGACTGAGCAAAAGATCCGGTACCATCGATTTTGATAAAGAACCTGTCTGGAAAGGATATTCAGTGAAGGAAAAGCAGATTTCCTTTATCAATTATGAATACGAAGCTCTGAATTTTCGTACTGAAACATTTCCTCTGAAAAAATTCGGAGATTACAGGCTTCATGAGACCATTCTTGCTATTCCGCCTTTGGAAGAGGGGTTGTATGCATTTAACAGTACCTCCGGAAGAGAGAGAGACTTCAGAATATTTGCTGTTTCAGATCTTTTTTATGTGAAAAGATTTGAAGATAATACGAAGGTAACGTTCCAGGTAGTGAATACCAAAACCGGGAAAAGTATTGACAATGCTGAGTATATTATGTATCAGAATATCAATGGGTATGAACAAAAATATTCAGAAAAAAGAGACAATAAGCTGATAAAAACCGGAGATGGAGTCACAGATGCATCAGGAATGTTTTCCTTGCCCAAATCTCAAGGCCGTGAATATGATAACAGTATTATTTATTTTCCACAAACGAAGAAATATTTTGTGATTGATAAAAGTTATAGAGGAATAAGTGGGATTAAAAAAGAGGAAAAGGAAGTCCGGGAGCCTGTTAAGAAGGGTTTTATTATTTTTACAGACCGTGCAATCTATCGTCCGGGACAGAAAATATTCTACAAAGGAATTCTGACGCAGGAATATTATGAAAAAACCAAGATCCTTCCTAAGCAGAAAGTAGAGGTGAGGCTGGTAGACTCTAACTATAAAGACATTGGCAAAGCAGAGGCGGTTACTAATGAATTTGGTAGTATTAATGGGGTTTTTACACTTCCTTCCGAAGGTGTTACAGGAAGTTATTATGTTGAGATGTTCGCAGATCTGGAAAAGATTCCCGGAGAAAAAAAAGAGACTGTTGTTCATGAAAATAAGTATATAAAGGTTGAAGAATATAAAAGGCCAAAGTTCCGGGTTATTACCAATCCTGTGAAGGATGCTTATAAGCTGGGAGATCAGGTAAAAGTAAGCGGAAAAGCAGATGCGTTTTCAGGAGCAGAAATCTCAGGAGCTGTTGTAAAATATGAAGTAAAAAGGAAAGGAATCTACTTTTCAAGAGGATATTTTGAAGATTATTATCCGGTGTATAACGAAAGAGAAACCGAAATTGCTCATGGAGAAATAGCAGCAGACAACGATGGGAATTTCAGTATTTCATTCAAAGCAGAAGCTGATGAACTAGATCTTAATAGCAAAAAAAGAAATTATCAGTATTCTGTTTCTTTCTATGTAACCGATGTTAATGGAGAATCCCAAAGCAGCCAGTCATTCATCAATATTGGAGATACAAAAGCTAAAATCAGTATTGAAGGTTCAGAACAAATGCTTCAGAAAGAATGGGAATCTATAAAAGTATCTGTGACTAATCTCAACGATCAGAAAGTAAACGCTAAAGGAAAACTTACCGTTACGCCATTGAAAGGAGAACATAAAATAGTACTCCCTAAATTCATCAAAAAACCGGTTTCCAGAAGGTATGATTCCGAAAATGTTGAAGATAAAGCACTGGCATATCCCATTTATGATAAGGAACTTTTCGATACTTATTTTCCATACATGAGCTATCCGTCGAATGGGAAAGTTCAGGATAAAAAAGGGGAATCTGTATTTTCAAAAGCATTCAATACCTCAGAATCGGAGACTATCAGTCTCAATAAGAATCCTGAGCCAGGAAAATATCTTGTAGAAGCAGAATCTTTGATAGATAATGATACTCTCAAAACATTTAAAGTGATTGAAGTATTTGATAATACAACCTTCAGAAACGGAAATCCTTCTTTTTTCGGGGTTCGTACAGATAAAGAATCGTATACAGTTGGGGACAAAGCGATGCTAACTTTTTATTCTGATTTTGAAGAAGGTTTTGTGAATTACCGTTTTGTTCATGATCAAAAAGGAGCTGATTATCAGCAGATCGCTATGAAGAATGGCTCTGTAAATATTCCCTTCACCATTACTGATGCTGATCTGAAAGGAAATCTACATATTGAATATGATTTCATTCACGATAATGATTTAGTTAAAGGAATTCTGAAGTTAGATATTAAAGAAAATATGAACCGGAAACTTGATATTACCACTCAGGTTTTCCGTGATAAAATTCAGCCAGGCGTACCTGAAAAATGGATATTGACGATCAAAGGAAAAGATAAAGAGAAAATTAATGCTGAGGTATTAGCTTCCATGTATGATGCCTCTTTGGATCAGTTTGTAAAAAATGAATATCGTTTTACCCATTATAATCCCAATTCTGATAACGAATATACCGGCTATGACCAATATCGTAACTCTATTGACGACTTTTTCAGTGAACTTACTTCTTCAGAATCAATGGGTTTTAAAAGAAGCCGCGACAAGTATTCATTGGAGTCCGTTCAATTCTATCCTTTTCCGAAAAAGCCTTATTTCCAATATACATCCATCAGACTTCCGGAATCATCATATTCTACATCTAATGCCATGATTGTAAGAGATGATTATCTGGAAGAAGTTGTTGTAACAGGATATGGTGGGAAAAAGGCAGAAAATAGAAATCCTGTTTATATTGTTGACGGAATGCTGGTGGATAAAAATATCCCTGAGGATGATATTGCAGAAATTAAAAGACTCAGCCCAACAGAAGCCATGGCTTTATACGGAAACAGCGCTGCTAGCGGAGCTATTGTAGTAACCTCTAAAAAAGCGATGAAAGAAGAATTGCTGAAGAATGTAAAAGCAAGAACTAATCTGGATGAAACAGCATTTTTCCTTCCTGATCTCTATACCGATGCAGATGGAAACATAAAACTGGAATTTACTTCTCCGGAAGCCCTTACCCAATGGAAACTCCTTCTGTTTGCCCATACCAAAGACCTGAAAACAGGTTCTGCAGAGTTTTTTACCCAAACGCAAAAGGAACTGATGGTAACGCCTAATCCACCAAGATTTTTAAGGCAGGGAGACAAAGTGCAGCTTTCTGCAAAGGTTGATAATCTGTCCGATAAAGAAGCAACCGCAGATATTATGCTTTATCTCTTTGATCCGGAAACATCTAAAACATTAGATTCAGCCTTTGTAAATACCAATGCTCTGAAGAAGATTAATGTTTCTGCTAAAAGTTCTGCACAGGCAAGCTGGGATATTAAAATTCCGTATGCATTGGATCATGTAGGCTATAAAATTGTAGCAAAAACAAAGAATTATTCCGATGGGGAAGAGAATGTTCTGCCTATCCTTTCTGACCGGATGCTGGTAACGGAAACAGTTCCGGTTTCTATCAAAGAAGGGCAGACCAAGACTTACACCATGAACGGATTACTGAATAATACATCTACTTCGGCTGTCAATTTCAATCTGAGTGTGGAGCTTACTTCCAACCCATTGTGGTTTGCCGTAATGTCCATCCCTTATCTGAGAACTTTCCCGCATGAATGTTCAGAACAATTGTTCAGCAGATTGTACGGAAATATGCTTTCCTCCTATATTATGAATTCTTCCCCAAAGATCAAGAAGGTTTTTGATGAATGGAATGCTAAAGAGACGCCGTCCAATCCTTTAGAAGCTAATGAGAATCTTAAAAATATCCTTATCGGCGAGACTCCATGGCTGAGCAGAATTAAAGATCAGAAAGAACAAATGGAGCAGCTTGCTGTTTTCTTTAATCTGAATACCATGCAGCGCGATCTCAAAAAAGCACAGCGTGACCTTGTTGACAGACAAAATCCTGATGGAAGTTTTTCATGGTTTCCAGGTGGTGGAAAAGATAAGACCATTTCCGGACACATCCTGGGTGGATTCGGAAAGCTAAACAAAATGCTGAAAGGGAAATCTGATGAGTATTTCACCAATGAAATCAATCGTGTTATCAAAAACAGCATCAGTTATCTGGATAAAGAGTACTATGATAAGCTTATTAATGACCGAAAAGTGACCGATAAACTGGATGTAGGTGATTATGCCTCCTACTTCTATTATCGAAGTTATTGGACGGAAACAGAAATTCCCTCCGAACTGAAAAAAGTGCTTACTACACTAGCCAATACCTATGTAAAGACTTTTGATGAATACAGTCTTTATCATCAGGCGATGATTGTTACCCTTTTACAGCGTTACGGATATCGTGATCTGGCTAAAAAATGCGTTGCCGATCTGAAAAAAGAAGCCAAAACTTCTGATGAGAATGGAATGTACTGGGACAATAATACCTCAGGCTGGTATTGGTATCAGGCACCTATAGAAACACAGGCGATGCTGATTGAAGCTTTTTCGGAAGTGAATCCGGAAGATGTGAAAAGTGTTGAAGAAATGAAGGTATGGCTATTAAAAAACAGGCAGACCGAAGGCTGGGGAACTACAAAATCTACAACGGAAGCGGTATATGCCCTGTTAAACTATGGAAAATCATGGCTGAATGCAGAAAAAGGAATCACCATGAAACTCGGAAACGAAACCGTTTTTCCTGCCAGCGATCTTTCTAAAACTTCAGAAGCCGGATTCTTTAAAAAATCTTATTCATGGAAAGAGGTTACCCCTGAAAAGGCAAAACTTGAAGTGCAAAAAAACAGTCCAGGAATAGCGTGGGGTGGAATGTATTACCTGTATTATGAAGATATGGATAAAGTGATCGCTCATAATTCATCCGATGTTTCTGTGGAGAAGAAACTTTTCCTGAAAATATTTGACGGAAACGAAAGCAAGCTTAAAGAAGTAACCACAGAAAATCCAATTAAACTGGGTGATCTGGTTACTGTAAGGTTGGTCATTCATACCAGTAGAGATATGGAGTATATTCACCTTAAAGATATGAGGGCAAGTGGTTTTGAGCCTGTTAATGTACTTTCTTCTTATAAATGGCAAAACGGAGCCGGATATTATGAAAGTACAAAAGATGCAGCCACTCATTTCTTTTTTGATTCCCTTCCAAAAGGAACTTATGTTTTTGAATATGAGTTGAAAGCGAATAATGCCGGAGATTTCTCCAACGGAATTACTTCCTTCCAGAATATGTACGCTCCAGCTATGAGTGCCCATTCTGAAGGGATGAGAGTGAAGATTGTGAAATAGAGTAGGAAGATCGGAAGCTGGAAGTTACTTTTAGTTATCTATCACTTCTTTTCCAGTTTCAAAATCTGAATAAAAATGGCTAAACATTGCATTTTGGCTTTGGGTTGTATTACATTTATGGATTCAAATAAAAACTAATGAGGAGTTCTATGTCAAGATTATTATTGCTGTTGGGTATTTTGCCTTTGATGATAGCATGTAAAAAAGATGAAACTAAAAAGCTTACGGATATTGAACAGATAAAGTTTGAGAACTTTTCCCCGGAAGAATTCTACCAAAGCCACAATATCCTCAATTCAGGAAAGATCAATGTAGATTCTTTGAATGCCTATAATAAAGAGATCCTCACAGAAGCCTATCAAATAGATGCTTTTGATATTGATCCTAAAAATTATGTTTTTTACCCGGATTATGTCTATTACAGTGAAAGGGAGGAGATGTTCGACCATATTACAGAAAAAGATATGAAAGAAGGACAGGTATTTGGTGCCATTCCTGTACCGGAAATAGCTTTTTTCATGAATATTAAGTTTAATTATGCCCATTTTGTTCTGGATAAAAAAAACAACAATATTGTGGGCAGCCGCTTTAGTACCATTCCGCATTCAGAGTCCAATTATTATCAGAAAACTATGGAGTTGGTTCGTAAAGAATTAGGAAAACCTCAATTTGCTTACAATGGTTTTAGCGATGATGATGGCGGGCCAATGCATTATCCTTTAGTATATGATATCTGGATCAGGGATGGGAAAATGTTCCAGTTTAATAAAGATATCAAGGAGGAAGGGGATAAAAAATATGAATATATCACGCTTTTGATTCTCAATGAAAATCTGATTGATCTATTTGACAGCTCTCAAAATGTACGTTTTATCATCTTTAAAGACTTTTCTGATCCGGACCGATCAAGAAGACATATGCTGGAAGGAACTCTTATGAAACGTTTCGGAAAAAACGATTTGGAGAAAGCTGCTGAAATGATGAGAAAACATATCGATTCAACTAAAAGAACCCGATAAAACGGATTGTTTAAAGAAAATTTATGGTTATAAATTAACAGAAACCGGTATATTAAGGAGGCTCTACACTCATCTTTGATGAATCTTAATTTCCCTTAAACCCTTCACATTTCTTAATGGTTTATTTTTTTTGACGCAAAGAATTAGTGATTCAAATGTTTTATTTTAGGAAGCTAAGAATGGCAACTTTGTTGCTGAAGAAGCTTTATGGCTATCCGTCCGCTTAGTAAGAATCAATTTCATTGATTCCACACTTTGCTCCCTTACCATTTTACGGAATGAAGCTAAAATCTTTGCGTTTATACAACCCCTAAATTTTTAGCCACAAATTCACGGATTTTTTAATCATTCGTGCATTTGTGGTCAAAAAATATCTGTGGAGATCTGATAAAATCTGTGGTTATAAAATAACAGAAACTGGTATATTAAAGGGGCTCTACACTCATCTTTGATGAATCTTAATTTCCCTTAAACCCTTCACATTTCTTAATGGTTTATTTTTTTTGACGCAAAGAATTAGTGATTCAAATGTTTTATTTTAGGAAGCTAAGAATGGCAACTTTGTTGCTGAAGAAGCTGTATGTTATGCGTCCGCTTAGTAAGAATCAATTTCATTGATTCCACACTTTGCTCCCTTACCATTTTACGGAATGAAGCTAAAATCTTTGCGTTTATAAAAGCCTTCAATATTTAGCCACGAATTCACGAATTTTTTAATCATTCGTGCATTAGTGGCCAAAAAATATCTGTGCAGATCTGAGAAAATCTGTGGTTATAAAATAACAGAAACTGGTATATTAAAGGGGCTCTACACTCATCTTTGATGAATCTTAATTTCCCTTAAACCCTTCACATTTCTTAATGGTTTATTTTTTTGACGCAAAGAATTAATGATTCAAATGTTTTATTTTAGGAAGCTAAGAATGGCAACTTTGTTGCTGAAGAAGCTTTATGGCTATCCGTCCGCTTAGTAAGAATCAATGAAATTGATTCAATTCTTTGCTCCCTTAAAATACTACGGAATGAAGATAAAATCTTTGCGTTTATAAAGCCCTTCAATATTTAGCTACGAATACACGAATTTTTTAATCATTCGTGCATTAGTGGCCAAAAAATATCTGTGCAGATCTGAGAAAATCTGTGGTTATAAAATAACAGAAACTGGTATATTAAAGGGGCTCTACACTCATCTTTGATGAATCTTAATTTCCCTTAAACCCTTCACATTTCTTAATGGTTTATTTTTTTGACGCAAAGAATTAGTGATTCAAATGTTTTATTTTAGGAAGCTAAGAATAGCGACTTTGTCGCTGAAGAAGCTGTATGTTATGCGTCCGCTTAGTAAGAATCAATTTCATTGATTCCCCTCTTTGCTCCCTTACCATTTTACGGAATGAAGATAAAATCTTTGCGTTTATAAAGCCCTTCAATATTTAGCTACGAATACACGAATTTTTTAATCATTCGTGCATTCGTGGCCAAAAATATCTGTTTAGATCTGGGGAAATCTGTGGTTAAAAAACTACTTTTCTTCCGCCTTTAATTTATTCACCAAAGGATTAGCGTACATCGCCATGAAATATTCTTTGGAAACAGGATCAGAAGGATCTATACGCATCTCAAGTCTTCTGATAAACAATTGTTTTTCCTGTTCTGTATATTGAGAAGCATAAGTATCTGTATTGTTGATAAGATCGTAGGCTATATATTTTGTAGGCCAAAGCTTGTAATTTTGAATGATAGAATCATCAATTAACTGTACAATAGCCTGTAACTGCTTGTTTTTATTCTCAATCGTAGCGGCAATATGATCCAATTCCGTATCAATAACATCACCAGCATGTATATGAATTCTTTTCTTTTGGCCTAAAATTCCGCTGAGTATCGTAGTAAAATCCTCATTTTTTCCTTTAATGTATTCCTCATCTCTGTGTTGTGCCAATAGTTGAGGCATTTTTAAAGAATCTGTAGGATCATACTCATAGGAGATGGAGATAGGAACGATCTTTAATGTTTTAAAATACTCTATTAAAGATTGGTCTCCGGCTGCCATGGCCAGCATTTTTAAAACCCCTTGCTGAGTAGCATCATTTCCGTCTTTAGCACGACCCTCACGCTGGGCAATCCATACGGAGCGGTTTTCCTGAAGCAGTTGTTCCTTAATGTATTCGGACATCACCTGTGAACTTGTAAGCTGGTCACGAAGGGAAAGTCCTCTCTGAACTAAAAAGTTACGGTTCAACTTGGCCAGTACATTCAGAAAGTTTCTTTTCACAAGATTATCACCAATGGCTGATGCCGTCATAATGTGGCCGCTTTCCAACAGAACCAGGTTAAGGAGTGAAGTATCCAGTACAATATCCCTGTGATTCGAAATATAGAGGTAAGATGTGTTCTTATCAAGCTTATCGAAACCTGAAGTCGTTAATCCTTCAGAACTCTTGGCAAGAATCTGACGAACGGCATACGCTACAAACTGATGCTGAAAATCACTGATAGAATGAACCTCTTTAAACTGGTCCAGCCAAACCTGCTCCTCCACACCAGGAAAAGTAAAGGTCATCAGTGCTTTCATCATCGGATCGCGGGCTACACTCTGTAATCTTTCATTCACTTCACGATCATGAAAATACCGGATTTCATCAAACTTCGACATGGGCTTATTTAAAAATTAAAACTTTTTGCAAAAGAACGAAAATTTATCTGGGGATGGGGTATAAAGGTTGTTAAAGTATTATGAATGGCGTAGAACTTAGAGAAATCATCTGGTGAACGTGGTGATTCTACTATATTTTAACCACAAAAGTCACAAAAGCTTTTGTTTAAAACACTTTAGTTCACTTTAGAAAGTTTACAATATTGCGGTGTAAGTAAGTTCACATAAGAAGAAAATCAAAGATTTTCAAAAGCTTAAGTGTACTTCTTATGCGTAAAGCTTGTCACTTAAAATTACTTAAGTGTTTAAATCTTTTGTGACTTTTGTGGTTAAAAAAAAATACTTTACTCCAACTCTGAAAGCATAGTTCTTTTTAATGGTGTACAAACATCCCAATATGTGACTTTGGATTCCTACGGAATGACAAAGTGTACGGATAAACAGAGCGAACAGTTTGTCATTCCGGAGGAATCTAAACTATTTTATTTAAACCATTTTAATTGAAAATTCAGAATTTCTACCAAATTGATTCTCACTTTTGTCCTGTATTAATTCTAATATCACGGTGAAACAAATATCAATTTTAGTGGTGATGCTGTGTTCAGCATTGATGGTCAATGCACAACAGGGAGCAGGTCAGGGGAAAATAAGTGGAAGAATTGTAGATTCCAATACTGGGAAATTAATAGATCATGCCAGTATCGGACTCTTAAATCAGGACAATAAAGAAGTCAATGGTGCAACTTCTAATGAAAAAGGGGAGTTTTCCATAGATCATATTGCATCCGGAACTTATAAAGTGGTGGTTTTTTATGCAGGATATAAAAATAAAACAACCTCAGATATTCAGCTGGATGACAAGAATATAACAGTTGCTCTTGGTGATATCAGATTAACAAATGGAGAAACGGCAATAGAAGGAGTAACCATCGTTGGTAAAAAAGCGGTTGTTGAGAATAAGGTTGATAAAATTGTTTTTAATGCTGCTAATGATGTGACTTCTCAGAATGGAGCAGCTATTGACGTATTGAGGAAAGTCCCTCAGGTAACGGTGGATGCAGATGGAAATGTGGAGCTTCAGGGAAATGCTAATATCCGTTTTTTGATTAATGGAAAGCCATCTAGTATATTTGGAAACAGTCTGGCAGATGCATTGGCTTCCATTCCGGCAAGTCAGATTAAAAGTATTGAAGTGGTTTCCAGTCCGGGAGCAAAATATGATGCTCAGGGGACGGGAGGAATCATTAATATTGTTCTGAAAGATAACAAAGTAAGAGGAATCAATGGAAGTGTGAATGCTACGGGCGGAACTTTATTTGAAACCGGATCTCTGAATCTGAATTATAAGAATAATAATTTCAGCATGAATGCTTTCTTTAGCGGAAATGCTCAGTTAAAGGCCAAAACTCCTTTTTCTCAGGACAGAACTTCAAGAGATGCAGCTTCCAATACCAGTACTCATTTATTACAGGATGGCTATACAGATTTTGAAAGACATGGGTACCGTACAGGCCTAGGTTTTGATTGGAATCTTACGAAATCAAGCTCATTAAGCGGCTCCCTTTCTTTCAATAGCTTTTCGAATAAAAGTACGGGATTAATCAATCAACAGCAATATATCACGGATCATAATACCTCCAATGTAGAATCTATTATCGGATACAGAACTTCAGACAATCAATCTTCTGTTCGTTCCATAGACGGAAGTCTGAGTTTTAGAAAAACCTTTTCCAAAGAAGGGCAGGAGCTTACGGCAGATTATGTGTTCAGTTATGGTTCTCCAAAGACCAGTTATCTGCAAACGCAAAGTTTATTGGGAGCAGGAGGTCCTTACAATGGAATTTCAGGGAGCAATCCCGGAACGGATAACAGCCACAATATTTCAGTTGATTATGTTCATCCTTTGAATGATAATGTGACTTTTGAAATGGGGCTTAAAACAGTACAACAACATATTACCAATGCTACAGATGTTCATGTTTTGAATACTTCATCCGGTCAGTATGAAACAGATCCTTTGCAATCCTATCATTTAAATTATGATATGGGAGTCTATGCCGCTTATTTTTCCTCGAAGTTAAAACTATTGAACTGGCTGGATGTAAGAGCAGGCCTACGATATGAATATACTACTCTGAAAATCGATTTTCCGAATACGAATATTCCGTCGTATGGCTTATTGGTTCCTTCTTTCATATTATCTCACAAATTTGATAGTGGTGAAACAGTGAAACTCTCCTATACAAGAAGGCTGGAGCGTCCGGAATATACAGAACTTAATCCTTTCCTTAATTTCAGTGATCCGCACAATATTACCACAGGAAATCCGGCACTGAAACCTGAAATCGGGGATAATATGGAATTAGGCTATACAAAAAACCTGGCCAATGGAGGGAATATTTCATTATCACTTGTTGAGCGCATCAACAGTCAGGATCTAAAACAGATTACTACTTTTTATCCAACATTTACTGCTAACGGAACAGAGTACACCAATGTATCGGTTACCGCAAGAGATAATATCGGGAAAGAATACAATTCCGGTGGAATTGTCTCTCTATCACTTCCTTTTTTCCAGAACAAATTGAATCTGAGAAGTAATATCATGGTATTTCACCGTTATATTGTAAGCCATATTTACGTAGGAAACTTAGATATGGGAATGCGTTACCGTGCAAATCTGAACCTTAATTATCAGTTTCCAAAGAACTTTGTTTTGGAAGTATTCGGAAATTATAACTCAGCAGCCAAAAATATTCAGGGGAAAAATCCACAATCCATCACCTATACCATTGCCGGCAGAAAAGAATTCTGGAACAAAAAAGCAAGCTTAGGATTTACCATTACCAATCCGTTCAATAAGTACATCAAACAGGTAACCACCGTAAGCACGGGAGATTATGACTCTTATTCCGTAAGAGAATTACCGTACCGTTCTTTCGGGATCAGCTTCAGCTATAAGTTTGGGAAGATGGACTTTAAAAAGGAGAAGGATATTAGTAATGAGTATTTGAATGGGCCGGGATCGGGAGGTTAGAATTTAATCATTTTGCTTAAGTATTTTTCGAAATATGTTGAAGTTTGATGGTTTTATAATTTAATAATAGTTATTTGGTTTATGTTTTTACATAATTTTGTGTTTTGATAAAATACTTAATTATAGTAATAGATGCCTGTACCTAATTTTCAGGATAATGATGCAAGTCTGGAATCTCAGTGGAGAGCAATTATTCTTTTTGGAAAAAACTCAGCGACCTATAAATTTGCCTTTGCAAAATCTTTATTAGAACTAATATCATTAGAAAAGACCTCCGTATCACTTCAGGATATTGCGCCTTCTTATGTTCAAGGTATCCTGGAGCATTTAAAACAGAATGATAAGCAGGGAAATTCAAAATCAAGTATATTCTTAGAAGCTTGTAGAAATTTTAATGATCAGAAGATAGATTACGAACATTTACTAAATATCACCATAAAACATGGTTTTAATAATGTAGTAGATGCTTTTCATACAGTTAATGGAAGTTTTGTAAATGATGTCTTTTATCATAAAAATTATAATGGAAACCAAAAGAATTTAGTGATTACAGATAGTCTTTTGTCTCTCAAGGAAAGTCAACAGTTTATCAATTTCGATCAGGAGGTTGATGCCCGGTGGCATCTGGTTGAGACTGCATGGAATTTAGAGATTAATCCAAACTTATTGGAAGTAAAGTTTGATGAGGAACTCAATCTTCTGTTTTTTGAAAACCGGATGATGAAACGGAAGAACATTTCTTCAGCCAGAGACTCATTAAACGGATACCAGAAAGGAAAATGTTTTTATTCTTTTCAGGATATATCCATCAAAAGTGGTGATGATAATCTATGCGCTATAGATCATTTCTTTCCTCATGTTCATAAAATGCAATTGAACGAAAACGGAGCCAATGTGAATGGAGTGTGGAATCTGGTTTTATCAGATAAAAATATCAACAATGATAAACGAGCCAAAGTTCCCGAAATAAAATACCTGGAAAGGCTATATAAAAGGAACGAATTTTATATTGCCAGTAAGCACCCTCTTGGAGAGACCATTATTAATCAGACAGGGAAATCTCCGTTTGAGCGGAGAATGTTTTTGCAAGAACAATATAATTTATCTGTAAATTTAGCCATTCAGAAATGGAAACCCTATATTGAATTTGAACCTTTATTTTAATGAAAGATTTTACTGAGATCGCAGAGGAGAAAATAATTTACAAAGGAAAATATTTCTTTATTATTGAAGATGGTTTTCCTGTATCTCCCGGACATTTATTGATTATTTCCAATGCGGTGAAAACTGATTTCTTTGCGTTGAGTACGGAAGAAAAAAGTGATCTTCCTGCTATGATTGAAAAAGCTAAAGACATTATTTTATCCCAATACCAACCAGATGCGTTTAATATTGGAATGAATTGTGGTGCAGATGCAGGGCAAACCGTTTTTCACTTTCACTGTCATATAATCCCGAGGTATAAAGGAGATATGAATAATCCTAGAGGAGGGGTGAGACATGTGATTCCAGAGAAAGGAAATTATTAAATAATTATTAGGAAGCAACTTATTTAAAAGTTATACATATTTAATTGATATCTATATAAGTTGGGTTTTTATAAGCACTACCTTTTTTCCAATGTTTATGCATAAAGGAAACAGTTTGTTTATAATAAATAAAGCTGAATAGGAAAAGAGCAAATGAAGTAGTTAAAATGCTGAGCATCCAACAACAAAATTCCTCTTGCAATTTAAATAGAAAAACTATTAATAAGTTCATTAATAATGCCCAGAAAACTGTAACACATAAACTTAAGAATTGGTTGACTTTACTTACCGAAAAAGGATAATAAGAATTTAAACTCCAAAAATTAAGATTAGGTTTAATTAAGGTTTTAAATAATGGACCATTTAAAGTATTTTCTAAAAGATCAATATGTGTTTCCCAATTTTTTTGCCACACTTTACTACCTCTATTGACAAAATACCATCCTAATGAAAAAAGATAACCTAGAAGTACTATTAAGATAATGAGTGCTTTTTTTAATATGGTAATGGATGGATCTTTCTCATTTAATAGAAAATTAGAATTGAGCATACTATATGTAGCTAAAAAAATAGCTGCAATGAAAGCCCAAAAATAGGTAGCTCTTTTCCAATATAAATCTATTTCAAATTTTCTAGTATCAAGAGCATTTTTATAGGCTTCCTTAAGTACTTCTGTTTGCTTTTCTCTCGGAATATCCTTTAATAAATGGTTTATATATTCTTCTTGTTGTATTAAGTTTGGTTGCATGGTAATTAGATTAATAGATAATTGTTATTAGATATCATATTTTATACTTTTTTCTTATCTTTTAGATAACAATGATAAGAAAAATCTTTAATTTTTACTTAAGGGAAAGCATAAAATATGATGAAAACAGCCATTAAAAGAGGCTTAGACACTTCCAAAGTACTTATAGGTATTTCAATAACCCTCTATAGGTACTTCTGAGGAACCTTTAACTCCTTAATGAAGTGGCGATCCCCCCTTACCTAAGGGGGTATCGCGGGTTGCATAACTGATTATCGGGGCTTGTGAAAGGGCTGTAGACCGTTGTTTAAGGGTATGGAGCTACTTGTGTAAATCCTTAGAGGGACTTTTAAGGTAGGGTGAAGGAGGAGAGCATGAAAAAAGCACGTGAAAACGTGCTTTTTAATGTAAACTGTTATTTCAATATTATCCTTGCGGATTATCATTATTAGAGGGCGGTGGAGGAGGAGATTGAGGTTGTTGTGGCGTTATAAAAAACTGTTTCATATCTTCATAGACAACATTGGTACCCGGAACATTTTCTTCAGACAGAAACCTGATATTTCTGTAAAAGCTGATTGCATTGTGGTAGTTGTCATGATCGAGTAAGACTTTGGTATCAGACAATTGCTCTGCTAGTGAATCTAATAGCTGCAACCGCTGCTCTATTTGTTCTCTGGCGATATAATCCCTGTCGAATTCTGCTTTGTCCAGAAATCCCGGAACATGCTGTGCGTATTGTTCCATATAGCTTTTGGCCTTATTTACAAAGAGTTTGTTCTGTTCTGCAATTCTCCCATACTGTTGTCTCTGGTCTGGGGTAAGGTTGATGGTTTTTCCTACAAGGACAGTCTGGATGTCCTGAATAGCTTTGTCAATAGTTTCTAAATCACTTTTAGAAAAACTTAAACTGATTAAATTGTCTAGTGCCATAAGATGTGTTTTTTGAGGTTGATATTTCCAAATATAGTGAGTATTATATTTGGAAAATGAAAGCATTAGCAGTTTTTCGGTGAGCGTTAAGCAGATTGTATAAATAGGATGATGAGGTTTTTATTTTTTGTATTTCTAATGAAAAAAATAATTGGATAAGGATCAAAATATAAAACGACTGCTTTATAAAGCAGTCGTTTTTATAATCTGTTAAAATCAAGTTATTATTTTTTTGATTTAAGGCTTTCTATTTCCTTTTGCAAAGTTTCTACCTGTTCTTTCAGGAGCTTAATATATTCTTGTTGATTTTCTAAAATATATTCTGGAATATTTAAATACGTATTCATAAAAGGTCCAGAGTTAGTTGAAGTATCATTAAAATTGACAACATTAGCATTTCTTTCTTCTTTGATCTCTTCTACTGGTACATCTAAAGCCTTAGCAAGCTTTTCCCATTCATCATCATATATTCTTACTTCACCGTTTTCTTTTCTACAGTAGTTAGAAACATCTGTAGATAAAATTTTAGACATATAATCTTGTGTATAACCTCTTTGTTTTCTTAGATTTTTTAGCTTTTCCATAGTGGGGGTGTGCTTTTTACAAATATAGAGAAAATTTAATGGTGTATTAATTTCAAAAAAGATTTATCACCATTTTCTTATACTAAATAATTGATCTTTTGAGCTCAAGAACTTCATTGGGGTTTTGCATAACTTTTTTTCTCGAATAATGATTATAGCTATTTACCATTTTACAGTTTTTACTAGCTATTAACAATTCACGTCCAATTTTTGTTCTATTGACAAAATAATTAAATTCAAAAATATTTTTATAAACTTCTTTATATATATTATGTATGAGTTCATGGTCATCGTATGATGTAACCCATTTGTAATTAAAATTTTTTTGAAGATATTTTGCTAGTCTCTTATGGTCATTATCATTGAAATAATTTAAATATAAATCTTTTCCTTGTTCAACATATGGGGGGTCTAAATAAACAAAAATATCTGTAGAACTGTGCTTCTCTTTTGAAATATCTTTTAAGAAAGTGAGAATGTCTTTGTTGAAAAGCTTTATTCTATCCTTATAACAAGAGATTAATTCAATTCTTTTTATTAAATCTTTTTTGTTATATCTAGCATCAATTTTCCAATTACCTGCTTGCTCGTTTCCTCCTATAACTCCGGCTTTTAATATTCCTGATCTATTACATCTATTTAAAAAGAAAGTTGTAAACGCCAATTCTAAATCGGAAAATTCTGCTAAATTATCTGATTTAATTATCTCTTTTCTATATTTCCATTCATTGATTGATACAGGGGTATCATGAATTTTTTTGACTAATTGTTCTGTATTATTTAAAACGCAAAACCAAAATTTGTAAATAAAAATATCACTATCATTTAAATATATCTCATTTACATCCTCAAGCATTAATAGTTTTAAAGCAGCTCCTGCTCCTCCTGCAAATCCCTCTGCATAAATTCCATCTATAACATTATTATGAATAATCATTTTCTTGAGAAAATCATATAATGAAACTTTCCCACCAGGATATCTTAAAGGGCTATAGTGTTGACTAATCATTTTTTCTTTAAATTATTCACCATAAATTCTAAAATAGGAAACAATTTCTCCCATGCATCTTGAAGTTCCGAACTATCACTTGGATAATATTCATTATGAACAAGATTATTAAACTCATTGTGTCCAATAATTTTCTCAATTTTATTACTGCTACTCAAGTGACTTTGTAATGATGATTTCATTTTTGGTTCTTCAAGTAGATCAGAGCTAACAATATGAGAAAGCATAAATTTTAAGCTTGGAATAAAATTTCTTGGAACACCACCAGAAAATTTCAATTCTTTTTTAAGGTCATTTTTGAACTTTTCATCAGGAACATAGTTTGTTTTTGATTGATAAAAATTTAATATTTTGGTTAAAATTTTATCATTTTCTTCCTGAATTTCTTTGCCTTTTAGTTTTTTTATTTCATCAATTTCATTATGATTTTTCAAATATTGATAAGTTAACATATCTATATAGCTCCTCATTAATACTGCCACAGCATTGGTGTGATTTTTTAAGTTAAGTGATTTTAATTCACTGAAAATTCTGTCAATTCTTTTGTTTCCAGAAATTAAGTGAACATTTTCACCAAAAAGCTTTGAAGAGTTAGTTCTTTTAACTTTTAATTTCTCTGCTTCATTGTTCGTTGTATCTTCAACTTTATCTTCAATTTCATCTTCAATATCTGAATAATCATTACTTTCATCTAAAGATATTGTGAAATCAAAATCTTTGGAATTTGAAATAGAATCAAAATATTTCTTTTTATCATCTTCTGTATTCAAAGAACGAGAATTGATTTCACCGTCAAGAACTTTTTTAACTAAGAAAGAAAGTCTTTTTTCAAACTCTTCTTTTGGTAATAGTTTTTTTATTGAAGAATTATCATTAAAATCAAGACCTAAAAAGTCTCTACCATATTTTGATTCATAAACTCTCTCAACATTTGTCATACTAAATTTGGTTTCTTCAAGAACATCTTTTAAATATTTGTCATCTAATTGTAACTTCCTAATTTCATTAAATACATTATATCTTTTTAATGACTTTTTTATTTCCCCTTTAGTTGTAGAGAATTTTGTAGACAATTCATCAATAGTTTCTCCATCTATAAACCTATTGTGAATAAACCTATCCTGTTTTGTTTTATCCCATCTCTCGACTACTGAACCTCCCGTATGTCTGTTTACAATCATCTGGTCAGCAGAAGGTCTATCAGGAGAAATATAGACTTCTAATTTTTTAATAATTTCAATATCAAAATTTTTTAAAAGTCTTTTTATTTGAGTTCTTTTACTATCACTTTTTATTAAATCTGGATTAAGTAATATTTTACAAGCAGTAACTCTTCTATTACCTTCTAAGACTATGAACTTATTATTTTCTTTTGTAACAATGGGTTGTTCATTTAAAAAATAATTTTGTAGGATAATTGATTTTGCTAACTCTATAACTTTTTCATTTTCTATTAAATAATCAATAATATCAGATTGTGAATTTTTTTTCCCTGATTGTGTTAATCTTGGATTTTCAGAATCTAACTTTAAAGAAGTAATGGATATTTTTTTTTTAGGCCATTCAAAATAGTTAATCATAATTAATTAGTTTTTGGTTCTCCATTAGCTTATTAAAAAATTCTAACTAAAAATATCTCTTCACTTTTCAATAAAACTAATGAATAATTTTGCAAAAATAAATAAAAAAAATGTCTTTAAAATATGCTACTAATTAGGTAGTATATTAATAATAATCTTTTTACAATTATAAAAAAAAATAAATTATTTTTTTTACGGAAAACCGTAAAAAAAAGTTTCAATTATAATTGAAACTTTTTTGTAATAACATTACATCATTTATTTTTATTAGGATAATAGATTCACCCTCCTACACATCCACCTCCTCAACCTCCACACCGGCAAATACACAAACACCACAGACAAAATCCCAGCCAGTGTTCCCACAACAACAGCCATCGCCGTAGCATCCAGCTTATAATCCTTAGAAAAATTATATTGCCCTAAGAAAAGCATCGCTAATACCAAAGAACAGGTAATCACACCATGCAGAATACTCAGCTTGGTCATTAATTTTTTAATATTTAACTGTTCATCTACGGTAAACTCAATGGCGCCTTGTCCGGCGGCATCGGTTACTCTTTTGAGGATGTCTATGGTGAGAACAACGGGGAGAAATAAGGCCATGGGTAAGGTAAGGCGGGCCAGGTTCTGTTCGCCGGAGAAAAAATGGGTGTAGCCTAATTCTTTGAAGCTGGCATAGGCGATGATGAAATTGAAAAATACATTCGGAAGGACATAGTAAATCGTACGCTTGATGAGAAAGCGTTTGAGGGTAGTTTTTTTGAGCTTTTTAGGTGGCTTCGGCTTAAATTTCAATTTCATGAGGTGGTCATTAGCGCTATGGCTTTCTCTTTTATTTGGGCGGCTTCCGCTTTGGGAAGGAAGTCTTCGTTGGACAAAAATATAAAATCCATCTGATGGTTGTACGTACTCGTTACCAAAGTGTTTGAGTTCAGCCATGGGAAGGCTACCGTAGGACTGAAAATGGTATCGATGCTGAAGTTTTTGTACTCGTTCGGGATGTTGATCCTGCCCATATTGGATAAGGTAACATCATGACCGCCATTGCTTGATTTAAGCATGGAGATCATACGGTCAACAATCGGATGCATCTGTTCACCCATCCACAGCAGTTCGCGGGCTTCCATTTTTCCTATTTTTTGAACTAGGTCTTCTTTGATGTGCTTGGCGTTTTTCAACAGATCAGAACTTCCTTTTTTAATCGCAAGATCAACCGTTGGAGCAAAAGCAAATAAATGATCTTCTTTGATCTCCGGAATAAAATGACGCACATCTACCGGGCTGATCACTTTCCCTTTGGCTTCTTTCCCTTTTACTTCCTGGAATGCCTGCATAAACGCAGAACAAAGCAAAGCATGTACGGAAACCCCATTGGCTTTACATCTTTCAGTGATCTGAGCCGTGGTGGCCGGATCCAGTTTTTGGTGAAGAACATAGTCTTTCCCAAGGTTTCTCTTTTTGCTTTTTTGCTGTAGCATAAAGAAGAACCTGGCAAAGGTCAGATAAAGTTTGGCTTTGAATTTCTTACTTTTTACATTAAAGTTGGAAGGGAGAAATTCATCTACTGAAATAAAAGGCTCGTAAGGTTCTAATTCTAAAGCTGGGTTATCTAAAAGCTGAAGAAGCTCCTTCATTAAAGTCACTCCTGTGGTTCCGTCTGAAATACAATGAGGGATGGCCCAAAATACTTCAGAAACATCCTGTCCTCTTACCCAGACTACACGGGCTAGCGGTGTTTTTTCTTCCTCAAATAAGACTTTCCATTCTTTTTGAGACTCTGTCAGCCAGTCCTGGTCTGTTTTTCTTTCTACGATGCGGAGCGGGATAGGAGCAATCTCTTTTTCTTCTATAAAAAAAGGGTATTTCTCACTTTTAGAGTCTATCACCACTCTTAGCAATGCATGTTTCTGCTGGATTTTTTCCAGAGCAGTTTTAAAATTCTGCTCCGGAAGTTCTCCTTTTATTTTGGCTGCAAATATACAGTTTACGGGCGTTTCGGGATCTACATACATGATCCTTTCCACCATCATTAGTTTTCTTTTGATCATGATACAGCAATATATTCCAGTTGAATTTTAATGATCTTCATAACTTCATCACGAATCGCCATGGCGTCAGTATACGGTAAATACCCTTCACTTCCTACAAAAGAAAAATCCATTTTCCCACGATACGTAGAAACTACCAGTGTGATGGTATTACCCAACGGACCAATTACGGACGGACTGAAAATAGTATCTACGCTAAATTCCTTATACTCATGAGGAATCTGAATGCGTCCCAGATTGGAAAACATACAGTCGTTAGACGATTTTCCGTTCTTTAAAAGTTTAGTGAAATTGTTCAAAGCATCATGGCCGGATTCCATCACCATCATGGTAATATAAGGGTCCAGCTTAGAGGTTTTGCGTTCTACAGAAGCCTGCATCGCATGTAAATTCTCTATAAAGCTCAGTTTTTCATTGGCAGAAACTACGATCATCAATCCAAAAGCAAAAATATGGTCGTTTTTGATCTGGCTAGCAAAACGTCTGATATCTACAGGACAGGATACTTTATTAAAAGCTCCGGTTCCTTTTACTTTTTTGAATGCCTGAAGTAAAGCGACACTTAAGAAGGTATTCACCGTAACGCCATTGGCTTTGCAATAGGAAATCAGTTGCTGGCTAATGGTTTCGCTTACTTTCCAGCTGATTAAATAATCATCTTGACGGTCAATAGCCTTTTTACCGGTAGGAATCACCTTAATGGCTGTAGCGGCTAATCTCCCAATGAATTTTGCTTTTAATTTCTGCTTCTGGTTGTTTAAAATATTAGCCGGAACTACATCCTGGATACCTAAAATAGGACTTTCTATCCCGATATCGGCTTTTGGATTATCCAATACTTTTAAAAATTCATAAAGGAAGGCCATTGCAGAACCACCATCGCATAAACAATGGTGGAACGCAAATAGCATGTCAGAAACGTCTTCCCCCTTGATCCAGACAAACCGGATAAGAGGCATTTTTTTAGGATCGAATAAGGTATTCCATTCCCTTTTGGATTCTTCCTGCCACTGATCTTCTCCTTGTCTGGCAATAATACGCACTGGAATGGAGATCGGGTTTTCAGGAACATCAAACCAAGGGATATTTTTATCATCGTGAGCAATAAGGGCTCTTAACCACGGATGTTTTTGCTGGATCTGAGCCAAAGCCTGCTGGATATCCTTCAATGTAAAGGTACCTCTGAGCCTGAAAGGGATCACCGCATTGAAGGGTTCTGTTCCGTCTCCCAGTAACATTCGCTCACCAAATAATAATCTTCTTTTAATAGGTTGGTTCATAGGCTATACAGACGCTAATGTGGAATGTTCCTGTACAAAGTTTTCTAATAACTCTACTGCTTTATCATTACCTCCGGCAAGATTGAAGGTATTTTGTACTTCCTGAGCAGCAGCTCTGTATTTAGGATTTTCCAGTAATTCAAAAACGGTTTCACGAAGAGCCTCTACACGCAGTCTCTTGTATCGGATGCTGATTCCGCAACCAGCCTGCTCGATTAATTTCGCAATGTGGAAATGATCATAAGCAATAGGCGTGATCAACATTGGTAATCCGTTACGGAAAGTATCATTTACGGTATTGAAACCTCCGTGGCAAATGACCATATCCATTCTTTGCATCACTGCAGATTGAGGCACGAAGCTGTTCACAATAAAGTTCTCCGGCCATTCTTCAAAGATTTCCGGTGGAGTAGCAGCAATCACCGTTACCGGCTGATCTTTAAATGCGGCAATAATCTTTTCAAAGAAAGCTTTTCTGATGTCTACCAACAACGTTCCCAGCGATACGAAGATCTTTGGAGTAGTAGAAGCATTTAATTTATCCCAGTCAAAAGGAGCATCGTTGGGACGACCTTTTACAGGACCTACAAATTTCATGTGAGAGGGTACCGTATCAAAACCGGCAAAGGCTTGTGACGTAAATACCATATTCAGTTTATGAGAATGGATGTAAATACCTTCCTCATGAATACCTACTTCTTTTTGCAGGTCTTTGATGAGGTTTTGCTGCCATTCCCAGATTTTAGGGGCACTTTTTTCAGTATCTCCCATCACGTCCGGCGGAACAGGCGTGGTCGTTACGCAAGGAATATTATGTTTGTGAGCGAAAAGCGCACCTCCGAAGGTGATACAGTCATTCACGATCACATCAGGCATCCAGTTTTCTGTTAATCGGGTTAATCCAGGCATCATCATTTTAGCAAAAGGAACATACGTTTCTTCCAGTGCTAATTTCATCACTTCAGGACCTGAACAAGCCGGTCCGTCATCCTGTCTTTTTAAAATGCGGGTGATTTCTTCCTGATACGGAATAAGATCTTCTTCAGGATAAAAATAAGAACCTCCTTCCGGAATATGTTTGCTGTCTAAAGGCGTAATTCCGAACCATTTTACTTCATGGCCACGGGCAATCAGACTGGCTCCCACACTTAATGTAGGGCTCACATGTCCGAAAAACGGCGGAACAACGAATAAAAATTTAGATGGTTTTTCTGGTTTTGAAGTCTTTGTGATGGCTTCTTCCAATAAATTAGCGGCTGTAGATGCTCCTCCTGCTTCCATAAAAGATTGTCCTACTTTTTGAGCTGCTTCACGATAGCTCGGGTTATTTAATATTTGTTGTACTGCCTCTTTCAGGTGATTGGCTTTAAATCTGTTGAAATTAAGTCTTTCCCCTGCTTCTGTACGTACCACACGTCCTGCAACGTGCGACTGGTCATACGCAATAGGAATCACGACTAAGGGAATCCCGTTGGATAAGGTTTCAGAAACGGTATTGTGACCGCCATGGCAAACCACCCCGTCAAGATGAGGTAACAGATCCAATTGAGGAACCTGCTGATACACCATAAAGTTATCCGGCCATTGCTCGAAAAGCTGTGGATCAGAAACTACAACAACGGTTAAATCTTCCTCTTTAAAAGCATCCACAACTTTTTGGAAGAATGCTTTTTTATGATCGTGATCGAAAGTAGTTCCGATGCTTACTAAAATCTTTTTGTTGGTGGCATTTTTTAATCTGTCCCAATCGAATTCACAAGAGATACGACGCTCGGTAAGAACGGGTCCCGTGAATTGGTATTGAGGTTCCAAATCTTCCATTTCCCCAAAGAAATAATTGGAGGTTAAAACAAGGGCCAAAAGATCTGAAGTTGCAAGAGAACGCTCTTCATGAAAACCTAGTTCTTTCTGTAGATCAATGATCTGATTCACTTCCCATTCGTGAACTTTAGGCAGTTCATTCATGATTTTAATGGCAGCCGGAGCGGTAACGGAAGTCGCACAAGGAATTCCTAATGCTTTGGCAGCTACCGGAGCTGCAAATAACTGGTGGTCACCAATAATTAAATCAGGTTGATATGTTTTTAATAAAGCAACAATTCCGTTATAGCAATGTCTGTTTAGTGGAATAAGAACTTCTTCGTAAAGGAATTTCACACTGTCTATTCCGTAGACTACCTTTTTGGAAATAATATCGAGATACTGTTCACTTTCTTTCTTTTCTGCGTCGGTCTGATCGTATTGGATCAGTAACAATTTTCCGCCCTCCGGAAGTTTAGCCTCTAACGTAGGGTCAAGGCTGATCCAGGCTACTTCGTGCCCTCTTTCCAACAGAGTAGCACCGATGCTTAGGGTAGGGTTGACATGTCCTGTCAAGGGTGGAACTATAAATGCAAATTTAGCCATGGTTCTTCGTTAAAATATTAGATAAAAACTGAGCGATCGTCTCTGCGATAAGCTGAGGTTCCTGAATCGGAATATTGTGATCGCCGGAGATTAATTCAAGTTCGGACGAACCGATTTGAGCCTGCAGCCATTCTCCTGTAGGTCTGCAATTGGAATCAGCACCGTAAAGCAATAAAGTGGAAGCTGTCAATTCATTGAAATCGGCTTCACCAAGGAAATGTTTTTCCTTAATCATATCTGCTTTGATGCTGGTTTGATTAAACAGAAACTCATACATACGATGGTTCTTTTCCATTTGTCTTTTGCCCATCTGCACTTTGGTGGTATCTGTAAAATTGGCTACATAATGCTCAAGGAATTCCTTGCTGTATTCATCAATGATGTTACGGGCTTTTTCGTCCTGAGGATCCGGAGCTTCCATCACTACCAGTTGATTAACGCGTTCAGGGTATTTTAAAGCTGTTTTTAAAGCAATAAGACCTCCGAAGCTATAGCCTACAAGATGTACTTTTTCCAGTTGAAGGTGATCTATTAAACCCATCAGATCGGATGACATGTTTTCAAGGTCGTACCCATCCAAAAAGCGTTCACTCATACCGTGACTTTTCAGATCGTACATCACCACATGGAAATGTTTTGCCAGAATTGGGGCAATATTAAAATAATAAATGGACAGGTTACTGAACATACCGTGGATTAAGACCACGGTTTGTTCGGCTCCTTTATTGAGTTCCTGTATATGAACTTGTCTGTTATTGACAGTGATTATTGGCATTCGTAGATATAATTGATGATCATACTAAGGTCAAGATTAATAAGCTGGTCAAGATCCATAGAAGATAACCAACCTGTAAAGTCGATCTGATCGCCAAAATGCGCCTTGATCTTTTCAGAGAAAGAGACAATTTCGATGCTGTCCATTTCAAGATCTTTGGTGAATGAACTTTCCGGAGTAATGTCCATCTCCTCTACAAATTCAGCACCTATCACTTCAGTAATAAAACCTTTTAATAAAGTAAAAAGTTCTTCGTGGTTCATTTTTAATGTTGCGTTTACAGTGTCCATCCGATAATATAATTTTTATGTTTAATAGTTTTGATTTCAATATTGTTGATCCACAAGTGATCGTCTTTTATTTGTTCTACTTCAAAGGCTTTTGGATTTCCTTTCAATCCGGTTCCTAAGAATTTTCCGTAGGCTTCTTTGGCAACCCAGAAACGGGTCGTCCATTCTGCCTGATCTTTTCCTTTTAATAAGGCTAATTCGTTGTCTGTAAATACCAGATCATAGAATCCTTCGCTGCGTTCTTCCATGAGTTCCATATCGATTCCTACAGATTTGCCATATCTCGCAATTCCCACAGCTTCTTTTCCTTTGTGAGCGAGTGAAATATGAATGTCCTCTGTAAAATCACTGATGAGGTAAGGTTTTCCTACTTCATCAGAACGGATTTCAAACGTGATCGGGAAGCAGGCGTGATTTTTTTCCTGACGAAGAAGATTTCTCACGGCATCTTTCACTGCAACACGGCTTACCATCCAGTTTTTCTTCTTGTTGGGTAATAATTGCTGGTGATGCTGTTTTTCCGTTTGGTTGAAATATCTTTTCAGGATAAAATCCCATGAAGCGACTCTGGTATAGGCTTGGTGGAAGAAGAATACTTCAGGAGCAATCTCTTCAGAAAGTCGGTTGTGCAACGGCGACATGGAAACATTCCATAATGCGGCATCAATTTCCAGTCTTCTGTTCTGCCAGCCTGTGATGGCACACCATACTTTTCCGTCTCTTTTAAGAACGATATTAGCAATGGCAAACTCATCGTTAAGCTCAGTCTGCATACAGGTGCATTCAAAAATACCTTCCTGATCGTGCATGTCTCCGAAGAATTCAATATCTCTGATCTTCACCGGGAAGGCGATACGGTCTTTCACTAAAGTAAGCTGCAGCCAAAGCCCGAATAATTGCCCGGCATTATCCAATAGAGATCCTTTTCCGCCATTTCCTTTGATCTTTCCTATAATTCCTTTAGTTCCAACCGCTGAAACTTCAGTAATTCCCTGGTATTTGTCACCATGGAACATGTGCATGTCGTAGATTTCTTCAGGGGTTCTTTCAATCGGTAAAAGATCACCAATGGAAAGATTGAAGTTTGGAGTAGGAATCGGGCCGGATTTTAAGGTGACTTCTGCATTGGCGAAGTTCTCAATATCCAGATACGCATGATTTTCACCACGCCATTGTCCTTTCACGGTTTTCTCAAAAGGCTGCGCTACGTTCATCCATTGGAATACACTTACATTCATGATTTTATGAACCTGTGTTCCCGGAATTTCCGCTTCTGCAATTTCTGCTAACTGTTCAAAGATCATGGTCATCGGGATTACCGGTTCCATATCGGCTACATGAGCCCATCCTTTAGGCTGTCTCAATAAGCTGTGATCGATCAGGTACGGATGACTTTCCAGCGTTACGTACAGATCTTTTGAGAAGGTTGTACTTCTCGGCGCTTGTGGAGCAGCATATTGTGCTATAGGAGCAACCTGAGCAGGACGTGGAATGGTAATCTCCGGACGGTTTTGGAATAGAGTAAGAACTTCTTCCTGCATACGGATCATATCATTCACATTGTCCTGGAATGCCTGTACCAGCGGATGACCACTTTTGGCAGTCATGGCTGAAGCTGAGGCGGTGTATTGTTTTGGTGTTTCAAAGGCTTGAGCTAAGGCTTTTACTTCTTTAAAGTTTCGGATAATAGGGGAGCCTAATTCCAGTTTAATGCCTTTTCCTGATGATTTTTTTAATTGCTGTTGAAGCTCTAAAAAGTCAAGAGCAATGGTTTTTCCTTCTACAAATAACGAAGCGACAACACGTTGTAGCTGTGCCAATGCAGAACGGGCAGGGACGCTGGAAGGAATGGTGCTGAATGCTTTTCCTTTCAAGGTATCATCAATAAATCCGATCAGACCACCGGTACCCACCTGAATGAATACTCTGGCACCTTCTTCGTATAATTTATCTGTCAGTTCGCGGAAACGAACAGGCTCTACCAAATGCTCTGCACTTAGTTTTCTGATGGCTGCCTGATCTGCTGGATAAGGTTCTAAAGTCGTTGCAGACCATAACGGAATCTTCGTTTTCTGGAACTGTGCTTTTTCCATTCCGGCAAGGATTACATCCAGTTTATCAGCGATAAATGGAGAGTGGAATCCAGACTGGAACGGCAGTACCTGATGGAAGATCTGTTTTGATTTTAATAACGGAACCAATTCATCCAATGCGGCATTGCTGCCACAAAGAATCACCTGATTAGGGCAGTTGTCGTTAGAAATATACAGGTCTGAAATTTCAGTAATAAAAGGCTGTACGACATCAATTCCGGCTCCGATGGCAATGAATTTAGAATCTTTTAGTTCAAAAGTTTCTGGATTCAATACATCGATTAAAGCTTTTACAGAATTGGCTTCTGCCAGCTCTGATGAATATCCTGCCAGCCATTCTCCTAAACTGTGTCCTGCATTCATGTCCGGGATGATTCCCAGTTTTTTTAATGAATTATCAAGGATGCTGCAGTTGTTGAAGATGTTTAAAGCATCAGTTAAAAGACCTTCTCCTTCAGTTTCTATAGGCGCTGTTAATCCGAAATAACGGCTAACACTGTCTACTTCACCTTTTGCCAGACCATCTAAACCAGGGAATACAAAGGCTACTTTACCGCCATCTTTTAATAATGGGGTAGAAGTGTACCAAATGTCCTGTTTATTTTTCCAGATCAGGTTTTTAGAAACAATTTTAAGGGCTTTTTCTACTCTTGCAGGGGTTGGATCGAATATCGCAACTCTGAAATCTCCTTCTCCTAAAGTCGTCTCGTTATTTTGTAATGCAGAAACCAATTCTGCATGAGTTGGTCTTGCCAATAGCAATACTTTGTCTTTTTTCGGCATATCATAGCCTTCCAGAACAACGTGAGCATTGATTCCTCCAAATCCGAAGGCGTTCACTGCTGCTACTTTTGGTAGTCCTGTTTTTGACCAGTTTTTAGCTTCCTGTACAGGCTCAAATCTTGTATTCTGCATATCAGCAGTAGGATTCTCACAGTACAATGTTGGTGGTAAAGTATCATGATGTAATGCCAGACAGGTTTTAATCAATCCCGCAATTCCAGCAGCCGGCATGGCATGTCCGATATTGGATTTCACAGAACCGATTCCTGCTACCGGAGCAGCTTCTTCTTTTCCAAAGAACTGAGCTAAGGTCTGAAGTTCTGTTTTATCTCCAAGCGGAGTTCCTGTACCATGAGCTTCGAGGTAACCTACTTTATTTTTATCCAGATCAGCATTGATCCAGGCTTGTTCTAAAGCTTTCAACTGACCTTTTACGGATGGGCTCATGACGCTGGTTCCGTTACCGTCACTGCTTACTCCTACTCCTTTAATCACTGCATAGATTTTATCCTGATCTCGAACGGCGTCTTCAAATCGTTTTAACACGACGAAACCACAACCTTCCCCAATCAATAATCCATCAGCATCCCTACTGAACGGTTTGATCTGTTCCTGGCGGGACATGGCTCCCAATTGAGCAAAAATACTCCAGAAAGCAGCGTTTTGTCCGGTGTGTACTCCTCCGGCGATCATCATATCGGAACGACCTCTCTGAAGTTCCTGTACGGCATGATCTACGGCAATTAAAGCACTGGCACAAGCGGCATCCACTGTGAAAGCAACCCCTCCAAGATCAAAACGGTTGGCTACCAATGAAGCTACCAGATTGGGAATTAATCCCATGGCAGTATCGGCAGCGAAACGTCCTTTGCGTTCCTGGAAAGCATGTTTTACTTTTTCAATATCAGCAGAAGATACCTGAGGCAGAAGTTCCTGCAATAAGGAGGAAATCTGTTCTCCGGTTCTTACAATTTCAATGGCACGGGTAGCTCCCGGCCCGGTATAGTTTCCTTTCCCGATGACAATTCCGGTCTTTTCAAGGGAAGTATTCTTTTGAAATACCCCAGCATCCTCTAAAGCTTTCTGAACTAGATCAAGGGTCAGTAAATGATCGGGTTCTGTTCCTTCCACGGCAAGGGGTAAAATCCCAAAAGTGGTAGGATTGAACTCATAATCAGGAATAAACCCGCCTCGTTTGCAATAGAAACGATCGACAGGGTTGGTGGCATCGCTAAAATGCACCGGATCTATCCTATCAGCCGGAGCAGATTGGGTAGAATCTACTTTATTGACAATATTCTGCCAAAAAGTTTGGGCATCCTGCGCCCCGGGAAAGACGCAGGATAGTCCAACTACAGCAACATCTGTTTTTTTCATGCTTAGTGTATACAGAGGGTTACCAATTATTTCCTGACATGATAAGCACTTGGCTTTCAGTTCCGTATTTTATTTCGTTAAGGAAGATTTCTTTTCCTTCATCCAATGGAATCATGGAAATTCCTCTACGTTCGTATTCAGATTCTAGGGTGGAAGAAACCATTCCTGCTCCTTTCCAAGGTCCCCAGTTGATGGAGATTACTTTTCCTTTTAATCTTTTATTCAGAGCGTTAGCGTAATCATCCAGTACACTGTTGGCAGCAGCATAATCTGTCTGGCCTTTGTTACCGTATACGGATGCGATACTTGAGAATAAAACAACGAACTGGCAGTCTGTACGAAGTTGTTCAGCCAATACACGAAGTGGTTTTACTTTGGTATCAAATACACGTCCGAAAGAAGAGGTTGTCTTTTGTTTGAATAATTTATCTTCTAAAAGACCAGCTCCGTGGATCACCCCATCTAAACGGCTGTATTTTTCATAAATACTGCTGATTAAATTGCTTAATCCTTCTTCGTCACAAAGGTCTAATGATTGATAAATAATAGTGTTTCCAAGCGCTTCCATATCACGGATCGTGCGTAGGATCTGGTTATTTTTATAAACTTTTGTAGTTTCTTTTTCAATCTCAGCAGGTGAAGTGAATTTTCCGGATTTAATCAAGTAAGCTCTGATTTCTTCTTTAGTCTTCATTGCTTCCAATTCTTTCGCAGAAACTTCATTTCTTGGGTCTGCTGATCTTCCTACCAAAATATAAGTACATGGATAAGCCTGAGACATGTGTTTTACCAATTCTGCGGTGATTCCCTGTGCACCTCCAAGTACCAATACCACTGATTTTTGGTCTAACTGAATGTGAGCTTCATTTAAACTTGTAGACAATGGGGAAGGGATAATGTCTACCTTATGTCTTGTTTCGTTTTTATAAATAACTTCAGCAGGTTTATCGTTCGTTAAGATTTCCTTTAAAGTAATCTCAGCAATCTGATCTACTTCCTGAGGAGTACTCAAACTGATGAATCTACAAGTAGTATGATCGAATTCTCTCGCCAAACTTTTGAAAAGTCCAGGATACCCTTGGTGATGACGTAAAACACTTACATCAGTTACTTCCTGAATATGAGCAGCAATATCAGAGATTAAATACACCCATTTTGCTTTATCGAAATCCAGTTTTTTAATCAAATCAACATGATCGATAATGCTTGGTTTATCTGTTGCTGAGAACAGGTCTAGCATGATTAATCCGTCAACATGTGAAAGGTCTTTGTATGCGTCTACCAATTCTACGATAGCTCCGTGCTTTTCCAACTCAGTTTTAATAGCTGAGGTTTGTTGAGTGTCATCCTGAGTGATGGCGAAACGTTTTCCCTGCAAAACATCTGTATTTTGTACGGAAGAAGCATCTGTAGGCGTGATGTCAAAACGAAGACGTGATAATACATTGTTAGTTGGTTCAGAAGTTATTTCTTCCTTTACTTCGTTTTTTACTTCACTAGTGTCACCGCTCATTTCACTGATCCAGCTTGCCAATCCGCGAAGGGTTTTGATGGCTGCTAATTTTTCCATCACATCATCAGCCTGCTCAAGATTCTCTCCGAAACCGATCTTGTTTTTAAGATCAGCAATGATCTCCATACGTTTGATGGAATCAATACTAAGGTCTGCTTCTAAATCTAAGTCAAGCCCTAACATTTCTTTTGGATATCCTGTTTTCTCGCTTACGATATTTAAAATACCGTTTTGAAGGTCTTCTAATGATAATGCAGATTGAGCCTGTGGTATTGAAGCCACTTCAGTTGCAGTTCCATTTTGTTCTGGAGTAGCCGTTGTATCTGCGCCTGAGAACTCAGTAAGCCATGAAACTAATCCGCTTAAGGTTTTGATGGCTGCCAATTGTTCCATCACCATGTCTTCATTGGTGTTTCCGTTGGCTAATGTTCCTAATTCACTACGAAGTGTTCCGATGATTTCTACTCTTTTGATAGAGTCGATACTTAAATCAGCTTCAAGGTCCATTTCCATCCCAAGCATTTCCTGTGGATATCCTGTTTTATCACTTACAACCTGTAGTAATAAAGCTTTGATATCTCTTGTAGGAGCTGCTTTTACAGCAACGGCAGTAGCAGCTACTGTAACAGTTGTTGCTTGTTGAACCTGTTGTACAGGAATTGTACGTTCAGGTGCTGGAGCCGGCATTGGAGTATTGTAAACAGGCATTGGGTTCACCTGAGGATTCTGTCCCATAAAGGAAAGCATCACATCACGTTGTGCCTGTATCATGAGTTTCATACTGTTTAAATATTCCTGCAGCATACGTTCTGCCGTAGATAGGCCTTCCGGTGCAGGAGCTTGCGTATTATGATTGGTAAAATTGTTCATAGGAATAGGGTTTATGATAGGGAGTGCACCATTAGCAGGTAATGAACCTGTTGTCGGATGTGCAGCCTGTCCGTTAACACGCCAGATGGCAGGGCTTTTCTTGTACAGTTCAGGTTGATTAATGTCAACACGCTGAACGAAACGGCCATCGAAAAGTTTCTCAATATTGAAGCTGCGTCCTGTTCCTAAATACTGTGCTAACATACAAAGTAAATGGGTGAATTTATTGCGGCTGCTGTCTTCAACATATAAAGTCAACTGGTCTTTTTCAATACATGATTTTGCCAATCCTGTCAGGACTTTTCCTGGTCCTACCTCGATGAAGATCCTTGCTCCATCGTTATACATCGCCTGCATCTGCTCTACGAATCTTACAGGCTGTACCAAGTGGTCAGTCAGTCTTTCTTTGATGTCTGAAGGATTCGAAGGATATACGTTTGCTGTTGTGTTAGACCATACAGGGATCTGCATTTCCTGGAAGGAAACCTCTTTTAATACATCGGCATATAAACCTTTAGATTTTGCCAATAATGGGCTATGGAATGCACAGGCCACTTCTAATTTTTTAGCAGAAATACCTTCCTGTTTAAGGACTTCAAGTAGTTTATTGATGGCTTCCGTACTTCCTGCAATAACACATTGAGTAGGCGCGTTGAAGTTAACCGGATAACATCCTTCCACCTTAGCAATGATCGGTTGTAAACGTTCGTGAGTAGCACTTGCAGCTAACATTGAACCCGGATCACCACCTTCTACTGAGTTTAGAATAGATTGAGCTCTCTGGATACTTAAATCAACTAATTGATCTTCTGCAAATACGCCTGAGAAACATAAAGCTGGTAATTCACCATAGCTGTGACCAGCCAGCATATCAGGAATGATTCCTAATGATTCTAAGAATTTAGCCAATGCAAGATCAACAATTCCTAAAAGCGGTTGTGCCAGACGGGTGTCTTTAATGGTTTCTTTCTGTTGTTTTAAATCCGCTTCACTAAATGTTGTAGAAGGGAAAACTACTTTTTCAAGCTCAGGATAATTGTCGATAATCTGACGCATAGCCGGGAAGACTACGAATAGATCACGAGCCATATTAATTCTCTGACTTCCTTGTCCAGGGAATGTAAAGGCTACCTTACCTTCTTTTTTACTGACAGTGAAAGTATCTTTAGTCTCTATTCCTAATAGTACTAATTCAATTTTCATCATCAGATCTACAGCGGTATCAGCTACGATACTGAATTGAATTGGTTTCTCTGAATTAATACTTAAACTGTAAGCAATATCTTTTAATGGAATTTCATCATTGATTTCCAATAACGTTTTGATCTGGCTTGATTGTCCTTTAGCTTCTTCATAAGTATTCCCACGGAATACAAATAATTCTGAAGGCCATGACTGCATTGCAATTGAGTCATCTTTTTTCGGATGATTAGCAATTACAGTGTGGAAGTTTGTTCCTCCAAATCCAAAAGCACTGATTCCCGCATATCTGTTTTTCTCAGTCCATAATCCTGTTTCAGCATGGAAAGAGAACGGGCTGGTTTGTGCGTTATAATAAGCGTTCGGCTTCTTAAGGTGAAGGGTAGGAGGTTTTACTCCATGGTAAACGGCAAGAGAAGCTTTGATTAAACCTGCTAATCCTGCGGCACACTTGGTATGTCCGATTTGGGTCTTCACAGAACCTAAATGCGTTTGTCCAGGTAATGCTCCTGAACGGCTGAACAGGTTTGTTAAAGCACTTAATTCTGTTTTGTCTCCAACAACAGTTCCGGTACCGTGAGCTTCTACCAATCCTACAGCTGCAGCACTGATTCCAGCTTGAGTATAAGCACGTTCTAATGCTCTTACCTGACCTACTTTTCTAGGAGCAGTTAATCCAAGGGCTTTACCGTCACTTGATCCGCCAACTCCTTTAATTACAGAGTAAATACGGTCACCATCGTTGATCGCATCTTCATATCTTTTCAGAACAAGGATTGCGATTCCTTCTCCTAGGGCGATTCCGTCTGCTTCACTGTCAAATGTAGCACATCTTCCTTTTCTGGAAAGAGCGTGGGTGCTGGAGAACATCAGGTAATCGTTGATTCCGTTATGTAAATCTGCACCTCCGGCAAGAACCATATCAGATTTTCCTAATACAAGTTCCTGACAAGCTAAATCTAAGGCAGCTAAAGATGAAGCACAAGCTGCATCTACTGTGAAATTTCTTCCCCCTAAATCCAGACGGTTCGTAATCCTACCTGCGATCACGTTAGCCAAAATACCAGGGAAAGAATCCTCTGTAGTGTGTGGGAAGGCTTCTTTTACTTCTTCGTGAAGTTCTCCAAAGACCTGTTTATAATATCCTCTGAAACTATAGCTGTTGGCAAGGTCGTTACCACCTTCAGCTCCGATAATGACAGAGATGTTTTCTCTATTAATATGTTTTTCACCATATCCTGCATCTTCCATGGCACGTTTTGCTACCAATAAAGTCAGCAATTGTGTAGGCTCAATAGCAGCTAGAGACTGTGGTGGAATCCCGAATGCTAATGGATCAAAATCAATTTTCGGAATGAAACCACCCCATTTTGAATGCGATACATCTGCTTCGTCTGAATCCGGTTTATAATAAAGCTCTTTATTCCATCTTTCATCCGGAACTTCGGTTACACTGTCTTTTCCTAGGATGATGTTTCTCCAGAATTCGTCTAGATTTTTAGCGCCCGGGAAAATACATTCCATTCCAACAATGGCGATATCCAATGGTTTTTCGCTGGATGTAGGTAATTCCGATAATGCTGCTTCCTGGATGTATTCGTAATTCCCAATACTAACGTTTTGGTGAAGCTCTTCAAGGGTAAGCACCTTGTTTTGCATAGTGGCAATCTGCCCAATCATGTACATTCCAAGGTCCAGCTGATCGTCTTTAGGAATATTGACCAATTGGTCTCCCTGGCGTTCAATTCCCTTAGCTGCGATTCTTAAACGGCCTACGTTTAATTTTTCCAATTGCTCCCATACTACTTTTTTGTCTGTTCCGGCTGCCATAAGTTTGGCTTTCTCGGTATTGAAGTGGTTAGCAAATGCTGTATTTAAACAACGGGTTTCATGTCCCGGAGCTGTTTCTAATAAGACTGTATCTTTAGCCTGCATCGCCTGTACCTGGAATTCCTCCTGGATGGCTCCTGTTTGTACAGCTTCCTGAGTGTACAGATAAGCCGTTCCCATCAAGACACCCACTTTTACCCCTCTGGCAGCTAATGGAGCAGCCATAATGGAAACGAATGCTGTTGAGAAATCATTATGGATTCCACCTGCGAAAAATACACTGATATTTTCTGGATGGTCTTCTTTTAATATACGTTCAATTTGTTTTTCCCAAAGAACCATGCTGGATAATGGGCCAACGTGGCCACCACATTCACGGCCTTCAAAAATAAAGCTCTTGGCCCCTTCTTTAAGGAAAATATCCAATAGGGCAGGAGATGGAACGTGTAGGAATGTTTTTATTCCTGCTTTTTCAAATACTTTAGCTTGTGCGGGTCTTCCTCCTGCGATTAAAACTACAGGCGGTTGGGCTTCTAGGATGTAAGAAGTCTGTTCATCTCTTAGTTCCTGAGGGGCAAAACCTAAAATACCTACTCCCCATGTTTTGTTACCTGCTAGTTCTTTTGTATCCATTACCAAAGACTTCGCTGATTTACCTGTAAGTAATGATAAAGCTACAAAAGGTAAAGCTCCGGCTTCTGCTACTGCATTGGCAAATCTGGGAACATCGCTTACACGGGTCATTGGACCTTGTGCAATTGGATATTTTAAACCAAGTTCCTGTGCTAATGGATTGTTTTGATCAATAACCTGAAGTGCTTTTGCTTGCTTCAGATGACCATGCATAGCTTCTTTAAGTCCGAAAGCCATTTTTTTCAGGGTTCTGAACTCTTCGTACAGATCAGTTGCCAGCGAAATATCCTGGCCCATAGGGATGTAGCTCTTGCTGATATCAAGATCTGTAAAATATTGTTTAAGATCTTCAGCATTGATGTCATCCGGTAATGCAGGAGAATTAGGTCTTACCAATACTCTGTGATTGGCAATGATTTTAGTTTCAGTTCCGTTAAGTTTTGAACATAAATCTTTTATGTCTTTTGGTACAGAACTTTCAGGGAATAAAGCAAGTTGGCTATCCAGAACAACTCCTGTTGCTCCTAAGGCTTTCACAGCTGAGGCAGTATGGAGTCCTATTCCCCCCTGTACCCAAACCGGAATGCTTTTGATTTCATTGATAATTCTTTGGAATAATACAAAGGTAGATTCGTAGCCGATTTGGCCTCCTGCTTCATTTCCTTTAATGATAATTCCTTTTGCTCCTGATTGTTCAGCTTGTTTAGCTTCTTCCAAACTGGTTACCTGATAAATGAGATCCAGATTTGAATTTTGAGAAACGGTCATTCCGAATGGTAAGATCGCAAATCTTACATTTTCGGGAAGTTGAATTGCTGATAGTTTTTCATTGGAAACATAAATACCATAAGAAGGTAAGTTTGTTTCTTCAAGTTGACTAATTGCTGCCCGGGCGGTCGTTAACTCTTGGCCTAAGCTGAGGACAGGAAATATACCCGCCTGATGCAATTTAGGCATAAGGTTGACATCCGGCTTTTCAAAAGGCGTTAGTCCAATAATGGTTACGTTTTTCATGGCGTGATATGTTAGTAAGGATTTTGTAAAAAGTGCATAAATCTTTGATATAAAGAGAAATAACTGATTACAAAACCATAAAATTGGTTTTTATTAGATTTTTAATTGTAAAGCTTATTTGTTGAATATTTTTCAACAACATGTAGTTGGCCCTAAGATGATTAGAGTTAAAAGTAGTGTCCGGCTTTTCAAAAGGCATTAGCCTAATAATGGTCAAGTTTTTCATTGCATTTAGTATTAAAATAATAATATGCGATTTTGCATTAAAACATCAATCTAATGGGGATAAAGACTGATTGTTTGTGATGCGTGAATAAAAATAATAAATTTATGATATTTTGTTAATCATAAATAAAATTCGATAATAATTTTTTAACAAACAAATGTTAATTGTTCAAATGTTATAAAAGTATACGGTTTATTTTCTTATTCGTTATAAACAAGCCGGCACAATCTAGGTAACTATAAAAATAACTAATTATAGTTAAAGAAATGTTAAGCAAAGATAGAAATAAAAAATAAAATATTTCAAAAAGAAGAGATTTGTTTTTGTTATATTACCAAAAGATAACATACCTGTTTGACGATGAAATCGGCGTAAATTGATTTTGAAAATACTGTAAAAATATTTGTTTATTCCGCATGAAACTGAAATGGAATACTATAGGGGAGAAAATAGGAAACGGATTTTGTGAATTATTGATAAGAAATGTTAAAGAAATATTAATTATGTTATTCATAAAATTAATAAAACTGTTTTATAGTTTCAATCACTCCGGTTTTTGAATCAATAAATAGATAGATAGTTCCATCATCATGAAACAGATCACTTCTTTTGATTTCAATCTGCCCTAAAAAGAATAAGGGGGAATTGTTTTGAATAGGCCATTCTGGATTTTGTATCCATTTGGGTGGTTTTGTCTGGTATCTGAAAAGTTCAATATACCGTTGTTTGATATATTGTTTTTGTTCAGATTTTGAAAGACTTTTATCTTCTGGTAAAATGTGTTTTTCAATAAAACTTAAATCTGCGTCTATATAGTTGGGGCTGGTACTTAAAAGCAGATTATCATCATCAGAATGTTTCGAAGTTTCAGTAACCTTTACTCCTTTTTTGTCTAAAAAGAGCCGGATTGTCCCTTGAGCATTTAGCAGCCCCGCAGGATCTTTATAGTTCTGTTCTGCTAAATATAAAAATGGACTGGTATCCTGAAGGTAGCTTCCTTTCCAGTTGATGGAAGAGTCTGAAAGTAATTTTTCTAATGCTGAATTGGTGTAAAGCTGCTGCTCAAAATCCTGGCTGGAAATATTGCCCTCGACAAAATCTTTTAAAAACTGTATTTCATCTTTCATGAGCTATAGTTATTTATTGTAGGTTTATACGAGTATCAAATTTACAAATCAAATGACTTTCAGGCTCTTTTAGCATATTAAAAAATGCTTAAGTTATATTGTTTCGCCAGATCTAAAATGATGTGATAGCCAGCTAAAGAGTTTCCGTGTTGATCTAATGCGGGACTGAATACTCCAATACCCATTTTCCCCGGAACACTTACTGTGATTCCACCACCTACTCCGGATTTGCTTGGTAATCCTACCATTCTGGAGTATTCTCCACTGAATTCATACATTCCTGCAGTCAGCATCTGAGATTCTATCAGTTTGGCAATATCTGCATTTTTATATTGAGAATCGCCATCAAAACGTACACACTGGTTTGCGAAAAAGTATCCGATTTTTGCCAGATCTTCAGCCGTAAGTTCAATAGAGCATTGTTTGAAATAATTATCCAGCTGATCTTCATTTCCTGAAATCAAGCCGCTGTTTTTCATGATATAGAACATTCCGCGGTTACGGTGTCCTGTAGATTTTTCAGACTCATATACCGATTTGCTGTATTCAATGGTAGAGTTCTTGGTAATGTAGCGAACCATATCCAATACTTTAAGGAATGGTTTTTCACCTTCACCGGAAATCAGAGATGTGGTAAGGATTGCTCCTGCATTCATCATTGGATTAAGCGGTTTTCCTGTTGTTTCAAGATTAGAAAAATGATTGAAAGGTCTGTCTGATCCGAAATAACCCATTTTATCAAAAACATTCGTTTCGCCTCTCTCATTTACAGCAACCATCAGAGCGATGATCTTGGAAATACTCTGCATAGTAAATTTCTTTTGAACATCACCGGTGCTGAATACTTTCCCGCTTTTATCCACTACAGAAAATGCAATCGCTTTAGCATCCATTTTACCTAGTTCAGGAATATAGTCAGCTACTTTTCCCTGAGTGTAATAATTTCTGTTCTTTTCTAAAATGCTATTTAAGGTTTTCTCTGAAATGGGGGAAAGATCTGTTGTTTTCTGAGCATACATCACAGTATTTAAGGATAAAAATCCTGCAATAAGAATTCCTTTAGCGGAAATTAAAAAGCTATTTTTTTTCATGTAGAATATTTCGAATAAAGAGTTTATAATGATCCTCGAAAAAACAAAGATAAGATATTTCATTTTTTGTGCAAGGTTGGGTAGGGATGGAAAGTTTTACTCTTTTACCTTTGTGCTATGGTGTCTATTTCTATTTTAGGCTTACAATTATCTTATGAGTTCAAAATCTTTATAAAGGAGTGTTCCATATTGATCCAGCATATGGGTTTTACTATTTTCAGTCTTGCCATTTTCTGTATTGGAATAATAGAGTGTATATTTTTTATTAATGATATCTTTCTGGTCTTGAGGGCTAAGATGTTTAACGATTTTTATATTGCTGTTTTTATCAAAGTTCCCAATCAGTGAGACCTGTTCGGAATAGTTGCCTACATGGAAAATGGCAGGCTGATTTCCGGAATGTCTTTTAATTTCCCGGATAAGGTTATTGCAATATTTTAATTGCTGATCTTCATAGTTTTCATTAACGAATATCCCTCCCATAACCCTAATTTTCTGTGTATTTATATGGATTAAAAAAGGAGACAGAAGTAATGCAAACAATACGGGTTTCATGAGTTTTTCATTCAAAATATATTGCAGAAGAATAAGGACAAAAGGGATAGATGGAATTAAATAACCTGATTCTAATGGATATCTGATAAAGAATGCCAGATTGGAAACAATCATTAGAATACTGAATATTGCAAAATCATTTTTGGATACATTCTTTATTTTTTGATAACCTCCTTTAAATAGCTGGATGATTAAACCTGAAATAATAGCCAATATTCCTAAAGCTCCATAAATGTATAATGTGGAAAGACTTAAAAGACTACCAAGACTAACTTTTGCATCACCATAACTTTGCAGGAAGCCAATGCCATATTTTAAAATAACTGGTGAAAAGAAAACGCATGTGGAAAGAAAGGCTAAAACTGAAAATTGTAAAACCTTTTTGATGTCCTTTTCAGAAAAAGTATAGAGAAGGAAAGCGAAGGCGGGAAGAAAAATAATATTGTTGAACCTTGCGCTTACCATAAGCCCACATAGTAAAGCGGAAAACCACAGATTTTTTTTAAGAAGATGATAAACGCTTCCTAGCAAAAAGAACAAAGACCAGTTATAATCCATAGCTATTGTACTGCTGAGGTAGATAATTGGAACAAATGAAAATACTACGGAAATAAGAAAAGAAAGTTTTATTGTAAGAAAATTTAGAATCTTAAAAAGATACAAGCAACAACCTATTGTAAATAAAACCGATAGTAAATTGATTGCCCAATAAGGGTAATCATATACTAATGAATATAAAAATTCCGGAAATGGATATCCGGGAAAACGGGAAACATTATAAATATGGTCTTCATGTATTATTTTTGCTGTATATACTTCTCTCCAGGCATCCAAATCAGCTCCCAGACTGTTGAAAATAAAAGGCAATCGCGATAATAGTACAATGATTATTATCATTATTTCCTTGAAGTATTTTTTCATTTTACCAGTTAATTGTTTTCTGATACAAAATAAGTTCTTTTTGCTTAATAAAAAAGATAGTTTGAGATTTATCTGTAGCTGCGATGGGCTAATTGTGTGTATTTGACTACAGTTTTAGTTGTAAAAGATTCATCGCTATTGGATGTGCTTACTGGTACTGATATTGAATGATAATTTAAATGAGGTAGTTTCGACTCTTGGAAATAAATTTTCTGCACTCTTTTTTTTTTTTTTTTTTTTTATTTTTTTTTTAATTTTTTTTTTTTTTTTTTTTTAATTTTTTTTTTTTTTTTTTTTTTTTTTTTTTTTTTTTGTTATGATTTTATCGTTAATATTCTATTATTGTTGTAAAAAATTCATTGTTGATATTGTTTTTGGTTAATTTTATTCTAAATATTGAAGCTTAAATGAGCGAAAAATGATTTGTTTTTGCTTTAAAATGAGAATAATTAATTTTTTTATCAATAATTACCAGGAGTGTGAATTAAGGTTTAATCAGTAATTACGGTATATTGTTGATGTTTAGATTGTATAAATGCAATATTTTTCACTGATAAATGATTTTGTTATTAGAATTTTCATTAATTTCCAAATGAAAATTAATACATTTTTATTAACCATGAAAAACACTACTTACTTTAGTAGGCAGCACATCTTCAGATGGCTCCTGCTATGCTGGCTCCTTGTGCCTTGGGGGCTACAAGCACAATCATCAACCCATATTACCTGGGATTCTCAGGTCGGATGCCAGATCTTCCGTGGCGAAAAAGGTTCCGGAGATAATTCCGTTGCCGCTTCTTCTATTGATTCCGGTGCGTGCGTCCGGGTCTGTGAAGGCAGTAAAGTAAAATATACTGCTCATGGCTCAAATATTAGCTTTGTAGCATGGATGCCTACCGGTGGAGTGCTACAGACCACTTCAGGTGGAGCCAATATTGAAGCTGAAATTTTATGGGGTACTGCAGGAGCAGGCTCTTTACAGGCAACAATTACATTTACGGATGGAACTGTTGAAACCAAAGATATCTGTATTGAGAAGATCAATAAACCTTCTGCAAAATTTAATCTCGTTAACTTAAAGGACAGAGCATGTAAAAATACTGAGGTTCATTTTGATAACGAGTCTCATGCTAATGGTGGGACTGATATTGTTAATTATTTCTGGGATTTTGGAGATGGAACAACATCTACAGCTTTTGAGCCGTCTCATACTTATACTCAGGCTGGAGGAGTTACTGTTACTTTAACGGTAACCAACAAATGTGGTTGTACAGAAACAACGTATCAGAAATTAGACATCACGGAAGCTGCACCGGTACAGATTAGCTGTGCTTCAGTGGTATGTGAAGGAAGTGCCGAAAGATACAGTGTAAAGAATGGCTGTAAAGGAGAATGGCAAGTAATGGGAGGATCTTGGCAACAAATTTCCGACAACGAAATTGAAGTAAAATGGGATAATGTAAATCCTGAGGATGGCTTTGGCTATGTAATGTATAAATCTGAATGTGGCTGCCCGGAGTGGACTACTGTAAAAATTCCTGTGATTTTAAAAAATGCAAGAATTAAAGGAGAATCAGTAGTGTGTCTGGGAAAACAATATACCTATTCGCTTCCACAGTGGCCTACTACTCAAATTGATTGGGATGTGACAGGACCTGCACCGGGTCAGTTGACTTATAACCAACAAAGAAATGAAATTCTTTTCACAGGAAATGTGCCAGGTACTTACACTCTTACCGCTTCATATAAAAATACTTTACTATTATGCGGAGGTGATGCACAAAAAACGATTGTTGTAGAAGCACCTGTAACAATATCAGGGGGGAAAGAAGAAATCTGTGTGGGAACACCACAGACATTTACGGCTTCACCTACTGTTCCTGTTACCTGGAATGTTACTCTAAATGGTGGAGTAGTATATACATCGCCACAACCAACAACAGCTCCTCTTGATTATCCTTTCTTGACACCAGGAAATTATGTGATTACAGCAATCAGAGGTGGATGTGAAAGTAATGCATTATTAATTAAGGTAGTGAGTATTCCACGACCGCCAAGAGGATTTATTCTTGGAAATGTTGCAGTATGCCCAAATAAACCTTATGTATATTCACTTGTAGCATCGCAACCAGCTGGGGTAATTCCTGTGTGGAGTGTTACAAATGGTGTTATTCAGGGAAGTAATGCTGGTAATAGTGTTACCGTTATATTTAATCCTGGTGCATCTTTATACTCAGTATCGGTTGCTTACAGAACGGATAGCCCAGCAGCTTGTCTGTCTAAACCATTATCATTGGATATAAAACCAATGAATATTAATAAGATTTTTATTAAACAGAATTCAGGACCTTTCTGCCCAAGCAGTACACAGAATTTTGACGCTAATTTAGGCGATATTGTTCCGGATTCTATGGAATGGAGTTTTGAAAACCCTAACTTCGGAAGTTTTGTATCCGGACAAGGTACTCCTAACATCACAGTAAATATCAATGAAGTTGCTAATAACGTATATTCAACTAACCTGAGACTGGAAGTTGTTGTATGTGGGCAAAAAAAGGTAATTACAATGCCTGTTAGTAAATTAGCTCTTCCAGTGGTTAATTTTACGAACGTTGGAAAAGTGTGTTTAGGTTCAAACCTTCATTTCACTGTTAACCAGGGAATAATAACTTCAGCAACAGATGTTACATTTACTTTTGCAAATGGAGATACCTATACAACAACATTTAATCCGTCCGGAGTTTATGATTTCCCAAATAACGGGTATATCCAGAACGCTACAGGTGGAAATGTTAATCAGATCGTAACGGTGACTTACAGTGGAACGAATGGGTGCGTGTACAAGCCAACAGCAAGTGCAAGTTTCATTATTCTTCCTGAAACAATTATTACCGTTTCACCGGTATACAATCTTATGGTTTGTGATGACTATCCTTTACTGCCTTATACACTTACAGCTAACAGCTCTACAGGGCTTACAAATATTATAGAGTGGCAATGGTTTAGAGATGGAGTTTCATTACCAGGGTTTAATACCAACTCATATACTTTATCAGGAACTGGTCTTGCAGGAACCTATCAGGTAAGAGCTAAAGATGTTAATGACTGTTATGTATATTCACAGGAGATCAAAGTAATTAATTCTTGCCCAACAGCTAGTAACTGTGCGTTACCTCCTATAGTTACCTTTACGCCAAAATGGACGGGCTGTAATACCATTACAGTAAATAATTTAAATGTAAGTACCCCTCCGGATGAAATCCAATGGGTAACGAATAATGTGCTTACTTTGGTAAGTCCGCAAGGGCAGCCTACAGCTACATTCCAAACTAATCTTGCCGGAGCGCATATTGTGAGTGTACGTTTAAGATATGGCTCGTGTTGGTATTCAACAAGCTTTGAAGTTCGAAAACTATATGAACCTAAGTTCAATATTGGCCAGGTGTGTAGTGGTAACGGATATAATGTTACTTTGTATAATTCATCTACAATATTTGAAGTTAACCCTTCTAGTTCTATAGAATATAGATTCAGTATGACTGGACAGCCGGATCAAGTGGGCCAGACAGCTACGTATAATAATTTGGCGCCGGGTACTTACACCTTTACGATGAAGATGTCTATACCTTCACAGCCATCATTGCCAGCATGTACGATTACGAAAACTATAACGTTGGCACCTGTTCCAAATACGACTTTTATGCTTCCTTTTCAAGCATGTAAAGGAGAGGTGATTACTCTTTCACCTGGTTCATATACAGCTGGAAATATTTATACATGGTATTTTGATGGAACAGCTTTTGTGACTTCACAACAGAATATGAATGTTACATTCAATACTGCTGGTACGAAGAGCGTAAGTTTGATGGTTAAAACTCCACAAGGATGTGAGTATAATTCTACTGTACGTAATATTACTATTTATGAAGCTAATTTAGATGGAAATCTTACCCCTCCAAATGCGGTTGCGTGTTTAGGGACATCTCCACTTATTTCATTTGTGCCTTCAGGTACGGTACCTTCAGGTTATATTTGGATGAATGGGAATGTTCAAGTGCCGGGAGCACCTAATTCAATGAATTTTGTACCAACAGAATCAGGGAATTACTGGCCGGTATTGGTTTCAGCAAATGGATGTAAAACGAATGCAATGAGTATTAAAGCGGTAGGTGTTGCATTTAAAAAACCTCCGTATGTAAATATATCAGGACAGGCAAATATTTGTGCCAATAGCTATGCGACACTTAGAGGTATTTTAACAGATAATACGTTGGAATACAGATGGAAGAGAAATGGGGTTCCATTGTCGGCAGGATGGCTTACGTCTCAGTCAGTTGCTTATACTGTAAGCGGATTATCGGCAGGTACCTATACCTTTACTTTGGAGGCACGTGTACCAGGAACTACAGATTGTTCAGGTTCTAAAGATTTTGTTGTTACCGTAAGCAGCCCACCAGCAGATCCTATAGTGACATATACTCAGGTAGGATGCCAGCCTTATAAAATTCAACTTACAGCATCCGGACCTGCCAATGGAGAGTATAACTGGAGTAATGGAATGAGTGGACAAACCATTACAGTGGATGAAGGAGGATCATATAAGGTATTCTATACTGCACCAAGTGGCTGTAAAGTATTTGGGCAGATCAATGTACCATTGAGTATTGAAAGTTTGATGTGGGTATTCCCTACAGGTTGTTATAGCTATTGTAGAGATAAGCAGCGTTATATTCTTGGGCCAAAAGGCAACTTTGATTATCACCAATGGGAAAGATTCGGAGTTAGTTTGCAAAATGGAACCAATACCTTTATTGATGCATTCCACTTTGCTGGTACGCCGGGAACTTACAGGCTGAGAATTGATCAGACTGCAGGTGGAATGTATTGTAAATATTATTCAGGAGCATTGAATTATTATCCTGGAAAAGATTGCGGTATAGAAACACAATGTAACTTTGATGTTAAAATTACTGCATTCAAATGGGATGGTGATCATTATAATGTTCATGGAATAATAGTTAATACTGGAAGCCAGCCGGCAATGCTTGATATTTCAAGTCTTAACGGATATGGAACTTATTTCCCATCTATGATTACCATTCCGGCAGGAGGAACATATGATATGAATTCTAATCCATTGACATTCTACCCGAATGCCAGCTTCCCTGGAGGAAGTGATGTAATCTTATTCTTAGGACAGGATGATTGTAAGTTTATTGGTGAGCCGGAAATTAAAGGCAAATCTGTTTTTGCAAAAACAGAAAATACACCAAGTCTTACTACGGCTTCTTCTCTGAAGCTGATGCCAAATCCAGCTAAGGATATAGTGAAGGTTTCGTATAATACCGGTAACGAGAAATTACTGGCAACGCAGATTAAGGTTTTTGATACCATGGGTAATATCAAATTCCATAAGGAACTGAAATCATCTTCAGGAGAAGTGAGTGTAGATGTTTCTAACTGGTTGCAAAGTACTTATATTGTTATTGTACAAGCAGGAGAAAAATCATTGCAAGGCAAATTGATTAAAAATTAATCCATACTTCATTTTAATAAGCAGTGTTCTCTTTGGAGAACACTGTTTTTTTATATAATAAGGTCGCTCAAGAGAAGATGTCTATTTTATATTAATCTTATTATTATAACTGTGTCATTGTGAGCATAGCGAAGAATCTGTGCTGCGGATGAGCTTCCGCCTTCATTCGAAATCGGAAATTATTTCTGTGGAGCTAATGACAGTGATGTGAAATGGTATATAATTACCACATATCTTCGCTGTAGACCTGTCTTCCAAGATAGAAAATCTCGTGCTTCTTTAGATTCATATTATCCTCAAAAATATCATGAACAAAGCGAACCAGCTCATTTACTTTTTCCTTTTGGGTAATTCTGATACGGGACTCAAAATTAGAGGTAAATCCACTCTTGGTATAGTTTAATGATCCAAGATAGGCTACTTTTCTATCAATGATGTAAATTTTAGAATGCAGGAACTTATTATCATAGCGGTTGTTTCTGATGTATTTGAAATTCAGATTTTCAGAGTAATGATAGGTGTAAATCTCCATTTTTTCAACTTCTGTTTTCTTTTCCCAGCATCTGAAGAATCCATACAGAGAGGCGATAGCTACCAAAAGAGCCACTAAGTTATTTGAATTGGTAAGATCATCAACAAGATGAATTCCAAAATAAATGAGCGCAAAAATTCCCAGACAAAACAACACAATAGAAGATAAAAAGAAAAGATTTTTCAGACTTTCCCTTTTCTCTTTTTTCTTTACGTCCGTTACCCGGTTCTGATGAATCAGTTTTCGTAATATGCTTCCGTATTGCTCGGGCCGCAGATCACTGAAGGCCAGTCTCACATTGATATTTCTGTTCTTCAGCATCAGAAGGTCATCCAGCTTTACTTCATCAATATAAGGGGAAATGATAAGAACTTCTGACTGTGCATTCAGGATGTCTTTATTCAATTGATTGCCTGCGTCTTGTCCTACAAATACTTCAACTCCTTCACTGTTTTCAGTATCAATTTTAAAATAATATTTTTGCCTTTCCTTATAATACACGTTTGATGTTCTTAGATCGTATTGAAAATTATAATGTTTCCTGGGATATCCATTTCTTTATAATCAAGATTTAGAATAAACCGGAACTTCCTTAAGTTTTTAATTTAGGCGCCAAATTTACGGTTCTTTTTATGGTTTGCTTTATGGGGAAGCATAAAAAATAATATATTTTCATACTAAATATTCCAGATGCCTTGGATACTCTTCCGGATGAATACCTTATTCCATAAGCTCAAAAATGACAACTTTTTATGAAAAATAATGAATATCTAAAGCTGTATTTATCCTTTCTATTCCCCCTATTTTCCTCATATGAATTACACCTGATTTTTATATAATGTATTACTGACATACACTTGTCAATCCCATTGATTATCTTTACAATAATAATGGAAATAGACTGTCATGGAAACAACAAATAAAAGAAAAGAAATCCATATAGAAACAACGCTAGATTGGAGGGAATGGTTAGAGAAATTTCATCAGGATGAGCAATCAGTCTGGGTAATTTGTAATACCCAAAAATCAGGTTTACCCGTAGTAGGTTGGAGTGATCTTGTGGATGAAGCACTTTGTTTCGGTTGGATAGACAGTACAAAAAAGACGATTGACGAAGGTTCTTTTAAACAACTATTCAGCAGACGTAAACCCAACAGTACTTGGTCAAGAATCAATAAAGAAAAAGTAGAAAGGCTGATTAATGATGAACTGATGAAAGAAGCCGGCCATGAATGTATAAGAATTGCAAAAGAAAATGGTTCCTGGGTTATTCTTGATAGTGTGGAAGATCTTACAGTACCGGAAGATTTAAGCGAAGCTTTTAAAGGACATAAAGGTTCAGAAGAGTATTTCCAAAGCTTAAGCAAATCCATGAAAAAAATGATGCTGCAGTGGATTATTCTAGCTAAACGACTGGAAACCCGAAAGAAACGTATTGATGAAATAGCGGAACATGCTGCACAGGGAAAGAAACCTAAGCATTTTTTGTAGGCTGACTTTTATACACTTGGGGTTCTGATTTCTGGATAATGGAGGTTAATAAAAGCTATTTCTTATTTTTGCAGAGAATAAATGACTAAGCAGTTTATTCTACAATATGAACGATACATTTTCCGATAAACATCAAGTAGGAATAGTTTCTGCATTTTCTGAACTTATACACACCGATTTTCAGGGTGATATAAACGCCATGTGCTGGTACAGGAATTTAGACGGAGATTTTAAAGAAATTGTTTCCAAGCTTCAGTTAAAAGAGAATATTACCGAAATTTCTGCTGAAGACCTTTTAGCATTGCCACTATCGGAAGAAGGAAATATAGCAAGGGAAATAATCTTAAATGATTTACAATTATTAACGGATTTCGGAGCATCACCATCGCTCAATCTGCTTAAAAATTATGATCGGGATGAAGAATTCGATTTTATTTCAACAGATGTCTATTCGTACCATGTAGATCGTTCACCCATTGGAACAGATACTTTTTTATGCACTTATTATGGGGCAGCAAGTGATATATTGCCCAATAACCAGGCTGTGCAAAAAATACAGGTTCCCGAAATCCGGGAAAAACTCAAAGAATTACATGACGGACCTGAAGAGGAATTTGAAGACTTTCTGAAGGAATGTTTCTTCGATCTGCATTATCAGGCTAAATCCAATGCAGAGCCTACCAATCTGGGATTAGGACATCTCTGGCGGCTGGCAGTAGATCATCCGGCCCAAAAAGTTTTGCCTTGCGTGCACAGAGCTCCTGTTGAAAACGAAGGCGAATATCGTCTGCTTTTGATTTGTTAAGTTGTTTTGAATGGTATTGCAGTTTGACTTTTCATTCAAAAGTAGTACCTTTAAAAGATATTATCCCTATTGTAGGGTCTGTTGACCTGTAAATTGATGCTGTAAACTGTATTGAATTTTGATGACTAATGACTAGATCAATTGTATTTTTAATTTTCTTTTTAAGTGGTTTTTTCTTTTTAAATGCACAGGAAAAGAAAGATTCACTTTATTATAAAATAGAAGAGTTTTCAGATAAAAGAAAAGTCACTAAATTTCTTCATCGCTTCATATTCCGTAGGGAAGCAGATTCAACCTCTGTTAAATCCAGAACCGAAAAACTGCCACAGGAAGCCTATAATAAAAGATATATCCGAAATATCAGGATTGAAACCATTGACCCTTTCGGGTATGGATCCAAAGATCAGAAAGAAAAATTAAAATGGTACGATTGGTTTGCAGACCATCTTCATTCCACCACAAGAACCTCTACCGTTAACAATTACTTACTTTTTAAAGAAGGAGAAGAATATAATGCTCAGAAACTTTATGAATCTGAACGTTTGATGAGGGCAATGCCTTTTATAAACAGGGTGAATATCAGCGTTTCTGATGATACTTCCAGCAAAGATTCTATTGATGTGGTGGTAAAAGTACTTGATTCCTGGAGTTTAAAGCCGAGACTGAGCTATTCAGGAAGTAAAATTGGTTTGGGAGTGACCGAAGAGAATGTATTGGGCTTAGGCCACACATTAGATTTCCTTTATAGAAACGATTCCAAAGAAAAACAGGACTATGTTTTAGGAAGTTATACCACCCATAATCTTTTTGGGTCTTATATCAGTGCTCAAATCCTTGGAGAAAGGGACTTTGCAAGAAATGAAAGAATCAACTTCAATGTCAGAAGAGACTTTTTCTCCCCATTAACCAAATGGGCGGGTGGTTTCACTTTTGAATATTTTATGCGGAATGTTTTACTGCCGGTGGAAACCGATACTGCATTTCCGGAAGTTCAGATTAAAGTATACAACCAGGATTTATGGGGAGGTTATCAGATCCCGGTCTCGTCAGATCCCAATGAGAAAGTGACCAGTAATATTGCGGTCATAGGAAGATTTCAGAATTATCAGTACAAAGACAGTCCGGGAATTGATCAGTATAAATATTTTAGTTCCTACAATAGTTTTCTGGTATCTGTAGGGCTTATTAACAGGCGATTTTCCGTTCAGAAGAATATTTTCCAATATGATTTGCCTGAGGATATTGCTTACGGAAACTCTATAAACCTTATTGCCGGTGGATTATCAAGAAATAAAGAAACGAATCCTTATGTAGGAATTTCCGCATCTTATGGAAGCTTTACAAAGCTGGGATATTTTACATTGAAAGCCCAGTTTGGAAGATTTTTTAATGAAGACAGCCAAAATAGGGAGTCTTTCCGTATAGATGGAACGTATTTTACGAATCTTATGGATTGGAAATTTGCGAAAGTAAGACACTTTTTTTCTCCCACTTTAGCGTTGGGAAATCCTCAGCATAATTATTCGTATAAAGATAGAATTAACCTTTCTTCGCCGGATGAGTTTCCTGTTTATAATGCAGATTATATCGGAACTAAAAAAATGGTGTTAAGATATCAGCTTCAGATGTTTATTGATAAAACGTGGAAGAATTTCCATTTCAGTCCCTATGTAACGATGGCGGTAGGCTGGCTGGGTATGCCTAATGATAAATTATTGAATACCCGGGCAAACACTAAAATAGGAGTAGGGGTTTTAATTAATAATCCGTTCCTGGTGTTCAATAGGATTCAGGTTTCCTTTACTTATTATCCTCGTGTTCCATTTGATTATAATTCAGTCTTTGATTTTAACAGCAACCGAAATAACCTTCTGCCAATGAATAGCTTTGCGACGGAAGTGCCTCACTTTGTGAATTTTGGAAATTGATGAGTAAGATTTCTTTATCTTAATGACTTCTCAGGATATAAAAAGTTCTGATCATATCAATGTAATTTCTATATTTGTGCGACTTGGAATTTAAATCTTAAAATACCATTTGGATTCCAACAAAAGCTTAAAAATAAAATAACCATAAACAAAGAAGAGTAAAGAATGGATAATATGAATTTATTAATTATTGTAAATACAATCTCTTTATTCATTTCATTGTTTCTGGCATTTTTCCTGATTACACTCAAAACAAAGTATAAAATAAGTAATGCTCTGTTTGCTGCTTTTCTGGTGTTAAACGCAATAGATATTAGCGAGCCTTTGTTTAATTTGATGGTTGATGGCCCATCCAACCTGGGAATGTTTAGATCCTCTTTTGCCTTTCTGCAAATTCCTGTTTTTTATCTCTATATCATATCAGTCTGCTACTCTGATTTTAAGTTAAAACCAAAATATGTACTGCATCTGCTCCCATTTTTAATTGTTAATTTGGTTTTACTGCCTCGTTTTTATACTGTAGATGCGGCATCAAAAATGAGTTTTATTCAGAATCGTCAAAATATGATAGAGTTCCAGTTCATTCATATTTTAATACATGTTCAGGTTATTAGCTACATCATTGCTGTTTTTAGAGTACTGAGAAAATCAAAGAAACTATATCTTGAAAACTATGCAGGGAAAAACATCAGTTCCTATAATTGGTTATTCCAGTTTACTGTTGTGCTGACTATTTTATATGCGGTAGCTCTTTTAAAAAACATTTTTAAATTTTCAGATTATCCCCATATTTCGGAGTGGTTAAAGATTAGTCTTTGGGTTTCCTCTCTTTTTATTTTTTGCTGGTATTTATTCAAAGCATTAAACAATCCGGGGCTTTTCAGAAATATTGATTCAAAATTAAAACTCGTTTCTGAGATTATTGCAGAAGAGAAGAGCAGCGAGCAGCCCATAATAGATGAAAGAGAGTATAATGAAGAGCTTATCAAGTTAAAGAAGTATATGGTAGAGCAAAAACCCTTTCTTAACTCTTCGCTCACCATCCAGGATGTTTCCAGTGAGATTGAAATTCCGGTTCGGGATTTATCTCTTTTAATCAATCATCAATTAGGGCAGCATTTTTATGATTTTGTAAATACATACCGCATAGAGAATGCTATGGATATTTTAAGAGATGGTACAAAAAGTAAGGTGACGATCCTTGAAATTCTATACGAAGTTGGTTTTAATTCAAAATCTTCTTTTAATACAGCCTTTAAAAAACATACAGGCAATACGCCAACTAACTATCGTAAGAATCTACAAATCAGCAATTTGTAATTACTCGTACTCTTTTTTGTACAGATTCGTACTTATTTTTTTATACAAATGAGGCTGAATACTTTTATTCGGTCGCCTAATTCTTCTTTCTCCCACATCTTTGTATCGAAATAATTTTTAAACATAAAAAAAACGATACAATGAAAACTTCATCAAAATTTTTAGCAGTACTATTATTCGCAAGCAGCTTTTCTTTTGGACAAAACATTACCCAAAAAATTGATTCTATCATCAGCGATAATTATAAGAAAAATCCTGAGGTAGGAATTAGTGTTGGCTTTATCAATAACAATGAAGAATACTATGCAGCCTATGGTAAGCTGAATGCAGAAAGTCAAACAAAAATTGATAAAAATTCCATCTTCGAAATTGCATCCATCACTAAAATCCTGACTTCAAACTTAATTGCCCAGGCAGTTTTAGATCATAAGCTAAAGTTAGATGATTATATAGACGGATTCCTTCCCAAAGAATATGTATTACAGCCGAACCTTAGAAACAAAATTAAAATTTCAGATCTGGCATCACATCAGTCTGGATTACCTGATTTAGATTTTCCAAAATTGATGGAACTGAACCCGCAGCAGCCTGTAAGCAGTGTGACCATGGAAACATTAGCGGGAATAATCAATACCTGCAGTGAGCTAAAAGACTATGGTAAATTTCGTTATTCTACGATTGGATATACTTTACTGGGGCAAATACTAGAGAAAGTGTATGGTAAGAGCTATGATGAAATTATCAGAGCTAAAATAATAAAGCCTTTACACATGAATAGCACATTAACTAAGGACTTTAATGTGAAAAATATAACAACGGCTCACAATCCGAACGGAGGAATTCAAGAGTTTTTCAAATGGAACATTACAGCATCTGCAGGATTGGTAAAATCTAATACTTCTGATATGGTTACCTATTTAAAAGCAGTTTTAAATAATGAAACAACAGTTGGGAAAGCTGCTGTCATTACGGAAAAAATCGTGTATAAAGATGAGAAAAGAGACATGGGATTAGGTCTTAACATGATGACGGATGATAAAAATACCATTTATTCGAAATCAGGAGATTCTATGGGACAGTCTTCCATCATCTGCTACAACAGGAATAAAAAATGGGGAATTATCATTCTTCTTGACTATAGAAACTCAAAAATGAGACAAGATTTGTTGAATAAAATCTATGATACAGTTCTAAAATAGATTAAAAACGGTTAGCTAAAGAATAAAAATTTTTACCCTAAAAAAAATAATACCATGAAAAATACCTTTTATCTACTAATTGCTGCACTCATTGTGCTGAGTTGCCAAACAAGGAATAATGCAGTAACCTCAAAAAGAGACTATAGCTTTCTTACTGACAGTTTGCATATTGATAAACAGTTAGAAAAGTACAACCTTCCGGGATTTAGTCTTGTTGTCTTTGAAAATTATAAAATTGTATACTCAAGCCAGTGGGGAGTGAAATCAGTAGATTCTAAAGAAATGTTAAATGAAAATACGGCTTTCTCTACGGCATCAATTTCAAAACCAATAACGGCACTTCTTTGCCATATTCTTGAAGAAAAAGGTCTGATAAACCTTAATGCTCCTATAGATAAATACTTAAAACGCTGGCATTTGCCAAAAAGCAAGTTCACGGAAAATAATAGCCCAACCTGGAAACAGTTTTTTAATCATACGGCTGGTACAAGTCAGGGTGGATTTGAAGACCATTACGAAGGAGATGTCATTCCAACTATAAAACAAAGTCTTCTAGGACAGATCCCAAGATATGATAAGGAAATTGAATTCCTGTTCACACCCGGGACCAGTTTTGAATATAGTGGTGGTGGATATGTAATTGTTCAAATGGCATTAGAAGATACTTTGAATAAATCTATTGCAGAACTGGCACAAGAGTATATCTTTTCTCCGCTTGGTATGAAAAATACCACAATGATTCAACCTAATGAAAAGGGCTTTCCATCAAATGTGGCTCTTGTTCATGATAAAGACGGAAAAGTGATTAGAACAGGGTTACCAATAACCCCACAAGTAGCAGCTTCCGGAATGTGGTCCACCCCAACTGATTTAGCCAAGCTTTCTATTGAGATACAAAACGCTTTACGCAATAAAAATAATAAAGTGATTTCGCATGAGGTAGCCAAAAAAGTAACGGAAGTAACGGCTTTGAAAAATGCTGTTGGAGGTTGGAGCTACGGCTGGCAGAAGTCTTTTGGTTATAACAACTATGATTGGTTCTCTTGTAATGGTTCTAATACTGGAGTTGGGGGCAATGTTCTGGCTTCTATGACAGATGGTAACGGGATGGTATATCTTGCTAATGGTGAAAAGCCCAATCGTTTTCCTGTAATGAATACTACCAGAATAAAGGTCCTTACATTGATGAACTGGAATAAACCAACTCATGATGATACCCAGGAACTCCCATTACATCTAAAAAAACAGCTTATAGGAACTTATGAGGACTTCCTTTATGGACAGGGAATGGAAACTAAAATAGTAGAAAAGAATAACCATCTTTATGTTGAATCTATGCTTTTGGATTTTCTTAAAGGAAAGAATGAGAATGAGTTACTGTATCTGAAAGATGGAACTTTTAAAATTGTAGATTATCCAAATGTATTAAAATTTGATTTCAGTAATGGAAAGGTAAACTCTGTTGTCTTAACAAGAGGTTCCATAAAAACTGAAGTTCAAATGACTAAAAAATAGATACAGTTTTCCAAACGATATGATAAAGCAGCAATGCTTTCTACCTATAAATTAAAACCATAATAAATTAATCCGGTTCATGAGTATTCAGAAATATAAATAGGACAATGTTCAAAAATATTCATGAGCTAAAATCAAATATCAAAATATGATACAAAAAATTCTCTTATTAGCTTTTCTTTTCATGTTTACCATAAATCTTGTATCGGCAAAGGCAAAAATTCCATTTGGAAAGATTGATAAAATAGAAATAATAGCAGATTTACCCAATACTGAGAAATATGCTGTAAGTAAAGATTCAAAAGAATACCTGGATTTAGCAAGAATGCATCAGGAATATAATATTGCCTGGGTTATTCCGGTCTGGATAACGAAAGAACCCCAATTGGTCTTGGCCAAAAAAGAAAGCGACGAATATTTCGAGTTAACCAATGAGCAGCTAGATCAGATTATAAATGAAAATAAACTGAATAAAGAAGGTCTTCTGCAGCTTGGGCTTTACACCCAATATGGAGGAAAATTCATAGTAGTATTGATTATCGGACTTATTCTCTATGGGATTTTTTCTAAAGACAAGCCTAAAAAAGTAAATCCAACAACTATTTAAATAGTAAAAAACTTAAACCAAATAAAATATGAATCCATTATTTTTAATTCCAGTTGTAGCAATAATTGCAGGGATCGTTTTCATGATTATCATGAATAAAAGACACAAAACTGCAAAATCAGAAATTGATTTAGATTCTGAAAGAACCAAATATAACCAGTATAAACAAGAACTTTTAGCTCAGGATTTTCCAAAAATAACAGAGTGGATGCGAGGGAAGCGAATTGATGCCTTTACTTCTGGATCTGTTCCCCAGTCAACAACCAATAAGATGCAGGAGCTTGTAACTGATGGACTAAAAAATGTAGCATTATCTGCAATAGGGGTAAAACTTAGACGGATTGAAACAGATTGTTTCTGGGTTTTAAGCGGAAATGATTTGCATTTTTTTAGTACCGATACAGTAGGTGAATTAGATGAGCACATTGTATTTGATAATTTTAGAATTGAAAAAGCCACACTTCAGTATGGTGGTGTCCTGAAATCACAATTAGGTGTTTATGCAAAATCATCAGAAGAATATTTACCCAAAACACATGTTATCACTTTTGATATAGACGGAAGCTCATTATCTCTTGAAATTCACGATAGACTTAATTATAGGGTAGATCCCGAAGATATGCTCAACCTGAAAAAACAGTTAAAAACAAGAGCAAAATATCAGGTAGTTGGTGAAAAATTGGTGGAGATTTTACAAGATAGATTTCCTAATTTAAAAATGTCTTAATAAAGCATGGGACTTTTTTCAAAATTTTTAAATTCATTTAAGAGCATTCGATTAAATGATAAAAATAAAGTAAGTGGTTATTTATTAGAGCATTTGCTCGTAGGTTCAATGTATGCCGAACAACAGTCGGCATACTTGAATTCTTATGAAACAGGGCTAAACAAATCCGATATTATAAAGTTAGTAGAAACCTACTGGGAGATATCAGATAAGGATCAGGCTATAGAAATTCTTCAAAGTTTGCATACCAGAAATCAAGATAAAGATATTGATGTGGTATATAAAGCATTTGAAAGCTCAGAGAATTATGTTGGTATTTTAAGATCAAATCTTCCTAATGAAGAAGACGTTTTTGAATATTATCTGGATCTGTTCAGAACATTAAAAAATGTTGTTCCTGAATTAATTGAGCAGAAAGTGATTACAGATTTTACTCATTTAAAAAAAATAAAAGATAGCGGTTGGAACTATGGCAGAAGTGTATTTTTAGCTCGCTGCTGCCACGAATTAGGCTATATTTCTGAAAAAGAACTCATTGAATATGTAGCAAAATCCCACAGGGAATTGAAAAAATATTGCAGTACCTGGAAAGAATACACAACAAGTTATATTTTTGGAAGGGCAATTTGGGGTGGAGGTAATAATGCAGGAATGATACAGATTGCAGATGACCTGCTGAATAACAATCAAAGTCCACTTAAAAATAAAACGTATATCTGATTAGAAAAAAGTAATTATGAAAAACTCAAAAATAATATTTCTTTTAGGAGTTAGCTTGCTCCCTTTCAAAGGCCTTTCACAAACTAAAGCAATTGTAGGAAATGTCAACGTAACGAAGAATCGGATCAGTCTTTCTGATAAGTTGTCACAATATATGAAAGCCCAGGCAGATGTGAATGGGTTTAGCGGTACTGTTCTGATTGTCAGAAAAGATGCTGTACTTCTGCAGGAGGCTTATGGTTTGGCAGATTACGAATGGAATATTAAAAACACAATAGATACCAAATTTCAGTTAGCATCTGTAACAAAACAATTTACAGCAGCAGCAATCCTTCAATTGGTAGAAAAAGGAAAATTATCACTTGATGATAAGTTAAGTAAATTTTTTCCAGATTACCCTAATGCGGAAAGTGTTACCATTCATATGCTATTGTCACATTCTTCCGGCCTTTCTTTGGGATTTAAAGATTTGGCTTTAAGTACCCTATCAGCTGATTCTGCCTATAATGAAATAAAAAAAATACCCTATGCATTTTCACCGGGAACTAAAAGTGAATACAGCAATATTGGATATTATTTATTAGGTAAAATTATTGAAAAAGTATCAGGAGAAAAATATGCAGTTTTTTTGGGAAAAAATATATTTGAAAAAGTAGGAATGAAGAATACTGGAATTAGTAATAATGATTCGATAATTCTAAAAAAAGCGAAAGTTTATCATCACACAGAAAATGGGTTGGCTCATAACCCCTATATCAATTGGAAATTTAACATTGGGCATGATGGTGCTTATTCTACCGTTGAAGATTTGGCATTATGGGACAAAGCGCTTTATGGGACGACTATTTTATCAAAAAAAATGAAAAAACGAATGTTTACTTCCTATAAAGATCAAAATTTTGGATATGGCTTTGTAATCAATCCTTTCTACAATCAAGGACATCAATTAATTGCTCATGATGGTGGTTTTTTTGGGACAATGACTTCCTTTAACCGTTATACAGATGATGGCTTGTTTATCACCGTTCTTTCCAATAATCAGTCTCCAGCATATATGTTGGCCTACGGATTAGCGGCAATATGTTTTGATAAAGAGGTTGAACTTCCTTATCATCATCAGAAGGTTAAAAATAATGGAGGTCTTTACTCACTTTTTACAGGAAATTATGATGATATTAAAATTCTTGAAAATAATGGGAAGCTTTATTATAATGACCTTGATACTGAATTGTTTCCGGAATCAGATACTAAATTTTTTAGGTCAGATGATGATAACAGAACAGTTGAATTTATTAAAGATTCCAAAGGAAAATATTCAACGATTAAGCTGACTAAGGCAGGAGTAGGGGAGATACGAAAGAAAAAGGATTAAGAGTGTTGTACCATACCGAAATGCTTGATTATATATTTGAAAAATAAAGAGTAACCAAAAAAAACAAAATAGGATGTCATTCCAAGCCTGCATTAAAAACATTGAAGAAAAACCGGAAAATCTTGTTCAGACTTTGAAAATGTAGCAGCTGACCAAGGATTTACAGAAGAGGGCAACACTAAAAAAGGTATATTAGCTTTAGTATAGATGATATATGGTTATCGAAATAAAACTAATGTAATGAGAAATGTTTTTTTATTCCTATTGTTAATCAATGTGCTGACTGCCAGGTTTAATGCACAGGTAGATCTTGTAAAGCCTTTTGAAGATTGTAAGATCAAGGGAAGTATCACTATATATGATTTTAAGAACGAGAAATGGATATTTAGTGATAGTATGGACAGCAATCGGCCAACTTTACCTGCTTCGACCTTTAAAATTATAAATACCCTGATTGCCTTAGAAACAGGTGCAGTCTCCAATGCAGAAGAAGTGATTAAATGGCCGGGTTCAACAGATACGCTGAAATATGGTTTTCGCCCGGATATTTATCATGACATGAGCATGAAAGAGGCTTTTAAATTGTCTGCAGGCTGGGCCTATGTTGAGGTAGCAAAGAAAATTGGTAAAGAAAGATATAAAAAATATTTGAAGATGAGCAGATACGGAAATGGAGACCTATCTGTGAATGACGATGATTTTTGGAATTTCGGAAACTTTGCGATCTCTCCGGTGAACCAAATAGAAATAGTACGGGGTGTTTATGAAGAAAGCCTGCCTTTTAAAAAAAGCTCATTCAAAGCGCTCAAAGACATGATGATTGATACCAAAACAGAAGAGTATACAATAAGGGCTAAAACTGGCTGGACGAGGGATAAAGGAAAAGACACCGGATGGTGGGTGGGATATGTGGAGCGCCCCAACAATGTGTATTTTTTTGCAACACGTCTCATTAAAGACCGTAAAGATCTTAACCATAATTTTGGTAAATGTAGAAAGGAAATTACATTGAAGATTCTTAGAGAATTAAATATTTTATAAGAATATCTCTGGATAGTACAGAATTCTGGATTTGATAACATTTAGCTGTTCATTTTTATCAAAGCGTAGATACTTAGATTGATCTTTCTGTTAGATTCAATTTTTAAAGAACTATGAAAAAAATAGAGGAGAGGCTGTCTCAAAAAGTTAAATAATTTGGCTTTTGTCATTGAAAATACGTCGAATCTTCGATTTATGACGAAGGAAGAATCTCTTTGATAACCTGGTGTATGAGGTTCTTCACTACATTTATAACCTATGTTCGCAGACTTTCAGTTTGTGTTCAGAATAACACTTTTGAGACAGCCTCTTTTAATAAAAACTAATGGCTACAATAGTTTTATCTCTAATTTAAGTTGCGCCCGGCACCTTTACCACCATCAACATTAATGATTGAACCCGTAATAAAATTACTTTTTGCAACAGTATACACCATTTCTGCAATGTCATCAATTTCTCCGACCCTGTTCAGTAAGTGTAAACCAGCGCTCTTGTCTGCATGGTCACCATGCATCGGTGTACGTATGATCCCCGGAGCTATGGTATTGATCCGAATGTTCTGTTTTCCAAATTCTGCTGCCAGCTGAACCGTTAGTGCATGAATAGCCCCTTTGCTAGAAATAGCCGCTGTAGCAGGCAGCCCTCCAAAACCATGGGTAACAAGAGGTGTTCCGATATTGATAACCACACCGTCCTGTTGGCGAAGCATTTGTGGAATAATAGCTTGTGTGGTGAAATAAGTTCCTTTGAAATTGGTTTTCAAAAATTTATCCAGATAATCTTCATCCACTTCTAAAAATGGTCTGCTGTCAAAAATACCTGCATTGTTGATGAGTACATCCACAGATCCAAATTTTTCAAGGGCTACTTTCAGCAGCTGCTCTCCGGTCTGTTTATCACTCACATCCCCTGCAGCCATTGCAAGATTGTTACCTGCACCCAATTCCTTGAAAGCCTCTTCAAGTGCAGCTGGTAACAATGAATTAATCACTACATTATCACCTTTGTCTAAAAAGTATTTTGCGATTCCTTTTCCTATTCCTGATGCAGCACCAGTAACTATAATTGTCTGTTTTTTCATTGTTTTAAAAAATTATTTTTGTTTGTTATTTAGCTTTAAAGCCTTTTCTCTTATCACTGAACCCTGTTCTCCGGCATATCCCCAGTTATCAAGCTCAACCTCCTGAATGATAACATGGGTGAGATGAGGATCTTTGTTCAATGTCTTTGTTATTAAATCAGTTATTCCTTTTATGAGGATCTGTTTTTGTTCTCTGGTAACGCCTTCCCGCGTAAGTTCAATCTTGATGACTGGCATAACTATATTATTTTATGTTCATTATATTGTGGCATACTGTAGAATCTATTATGTATTGTAAATTATTTGTAATCAGTTATTTAAGCATTTGTTGATTGAAGCCTGTTATCAGTTTTTGAGCATACCGATCCCTCACACCAATCCTGTGCACTGCATTGTTGATGCGTTTTTATTTAAACTGTACTGTCTCTGATTATTGAAAAGGAAATTTTCAGATTTGTGTCACTTCCTCAAATGATGTGAAATCTTAATTGGATACTTCTGAAAGTAATTTAATGCCCTGCATTCTGTTTTCTGTACCAAAAAATAGCATTACTTCATCCGTTATGGAGTAACAAGCTGTTCAATATGTTGCTTTCTATAGGGATATAAAGCTTCCGTAGGCTTAAAGCGTTCTGAGATTTCACCATGTTCAGAAATCCAAAATTGTTTAAATTCTAACCTGTCAGTAAGTTGAACCCATTCTGTAGTTGCAGTTAAGACTTCTCTTGAATGGCTCATTTCGTCAATAGGAGAATAATACCGTATGCTTACATTAATCATAACTCTTTTTCTTTGTTGCAAAGTTAGCATCAAAAAAAAGTTGTCACAATAACGGCATAACGATTCAGATACGGCAAAATTATTCCCTATAGAAGAGTTATTTATCGTCTGTTTTTTTCTTTAGTTCAAGAAGTTTTTTGAAATGGTCACGGTACTTATTTCCCCATTCCTCCATGGCGAGGGTTATTGGGAGAAGGCAGATCCCAAACTCTGTGAGTGTATATTCTACCTTTGGGGGTAGAACAGGATAGATCTTTTTTTCGATGATGCCGTGTTCCTGCAATTCATTCAACTGGATATTAAGGGCACGTCTTGGTGCTGCAGGCATAGCCCGTTGTAGTTCGCTGGGTCTGATAATACCACTATGGATCAGATTGATCAATGTAGGTTTCCATTTCCCGCCGATAATTTCGCTTGTAATTTCTATCCCACAACTGTATTCTTTTTCTATTTTTCTTTCGTACATCAGTTAATAATTATTTTAATATCCTGCCAATTGGAATTGCATTCAAAAACGTATTCGTTTCATCCGGAACTGCAAATGTATCATCTTTAATTTTATGCTCGCAATGTGATAGTTTGTACATACATTTTTATTGAAATGAGCGATAATGTATTAACCTGCTTTACTTTGTCTGGTGAATTTTGAAGGACATCATCCAAACTGTTTGAATGAATAGAATATAGATCATTTATATTCACAAATTACTACTACATTAGTGCTTTAAAAAAACAACTCATTATTCTGAATCACAAAAATAATGAAACTGTTTTCTGGCATGTATAAGTAAACACAATATAAACGTTCCAGTTTCTCAAAAAACTAACAATAACTAATGAAAACATTTTTGAATTTCATCATTCTGTTTCTGGCATTTTTCACCGGTTCAGCACAACAAACTCGAAAAATAAAGTCAGAAGATTTAAAAAGCATCTATAACATCCAGGATAGTGTTTTGGTAAAAACGAGAGACGGAGCAACATTATCTTTAATGATTGTCAGAAAAAAGGGAGATGAGAATCCTAAACCTGTCATCCTTCAATCCACTATTTATGTTAGAGATAAAGGTAGAGATATGATATCATTAAAGAGATCTGTAGACAATGGCTACGTGGGTGTTATTGCTTATGCAAGAGGAAAGAGATTTAGCCCTGACGAGATATTTCCCTATGAAAATGATGCCCATGATACTTACGATGTTATCGACTGGATCAGCAAACAAAAGTGGTGTAATGGAAGTGTAGGGATGTATGGTGGAAGTTATAATGGCTTTACGCAATGGGCAGCGTGTAAAATCCTGCATCCAGCTCTTAAAACAATTGTACCATCAGTTGCCGCACGACCAGGTCAGGGGCTGCCTGTAGAAAATAATATTTTCGTCAACCCCAATTACGAATGGTCATTTTATGTTGGAAATAATAAATATCTGGATACTATAGCCGGAAATGACAGAAAACGTTTTCGCGAAATGCAGAATAAATGGTGGGAAACTGGAGTTGCCTATAAAAAATTAGACAGCATAGACGGTGTTCCTAATAAATGGTTTCAACGATGGATAAGTCATCCATCTTTTGATAGTTATTGGCAAAAAATGACACCTTATAAAGAAGATTTTGCACAGATAAAAATTCCGGTTTTAGCCTTTGACGGATATTATAATGATGGACAAAGCTCCGGATTGTATTATTTGAGAGAACTTCAGAAATATAGCCCTCAAACACCCGCATATCTTGTTATTGGACCTTACGGACATTTTGGTACACAAAGTGGCGGAGAAAGTGTTCTGTATGAATATAAGGTTGATCCCGTTGCGTTGTTTGATATCAATAAAATTACTTATCAATGGTTTGATTACATTCTAAAAAACGGAACTAAACCGGAAATTCTAAAGGATAAAATCAACTATGAGGTAATGGGTGCCAATGAATGGCGCAGTGCCCCATCCATTGATAAAATGAGTAATGGTTTTTTAACACTTTACTTAACCAATGACAAGGCTGGCAAATACTATGCTTTGAACTCCAGGAAACCTGTTAAAAGTAGTTTTTTATCGCAAGAAGTTGATTTTGCCGATAGAGATAAAACCAATAATGATTATTATCCGGAACCCCTTATTCGGAAAGAAATAGATACAGCCAATGGATTTAATTTTATGAGTGAGCCTTTAAAAGAATCCATATTAATAAATGGTTCATTTCTAGGAGCCATCAAGGCAAGCATCAACAAGCTGGATATGGATATTGGTGTAACATTATATGAAGTAATGCCCAATGGAGAATATTTTCACCTATCTTATTTTATCGGACGGGCCAGTTATGCAAATGATATCACCCACAGAAAGTTATTAAAACCCAATGTTATTGAAACCATTCCATTCTCTAATACACACTTGGTGAGCAAACGACTAAGCAAAGGAAGCAGACTATTAGTGTATCTCAATGTAAATAAGAATCCATTCTCTGAATTAAATTACGGAACAGGTAAAACGGTAACGGAAGAAACCATTAAAGATGCCAAAGAACCATTAAAAGTGAAATGGTACAACGATAGTTTTGTTAAAATTCCCATATTAAAAGACTGATTTGGACAGAGATTTTATGAAAGGAAATCATTACTGTGCTAATATTTAGCTGAATATGTATACATTTACTACTGGAGACTATGGTTTTTCTTTGAGAAAGAAGTCACTTTATTTAACTAACCTTTTGGACAGTAATGAATACCTATCAATTCCGTTTTAATAATAACAATAAGACCGCAGCTATTTTGTTTTGGTTTTTTTCGACATTACTTACTATTACACTAACAACAACTATGTTAGTGGTTCCTGTGGAAGCCTATTTTCCGAACTGGCTCTTGCTGTTCACCTTTCCGTTAATGTTACTATCCATTTATAAGCTGTATAAAGTAGCATCCAGGAGACAGTCGATAGAGATCATTACGTTAAATAAAGAAGGATTTACCAGCTCCTGTTTCGGGTCTGTTTTATTTTCGGATATAACCTCTATCAAAATTCCTGCCCGGGAAATATCATTGTTGGGTGGAGTAAACTATGATTATTATAAACGAACTGAAGCAGATATCCCTCATCTCGTCACTTCAATTACAGCTAATGATGGCAAAACGTTTTGTTGGATGTTGAGTGAGTGGAGTGGGCTTTATAACGCAAAGGAAGATTTTTCTGTTTTCTTTGACTTTCTCACAGCGTTAACCGATCAGATGTATCAACTTTACCATGATAAAGAACCTGTTTCCAGTTATTTAAAAATTCTTGATGAAAATGGTTCCTGGGAAAAGAGTTGAGAGCAGAATCTAATAGGGTGAACTCATAGTTGATAACATGATTTTAAAAATTAGTAAGCTTTCGATTTGAGCACACTATTTTGATACTAAATCCAAATCAAATCCAAATTCTTAGAGTTTTCCTCATGCAAAAATGAAAGCCTTTATTATTAAGCATTTTTCACTTGAATACTATTCGTCATAGTATATACATCTCTGATTTTAGATAACCATATTTGTATGGCCTCAGGAGTTGCACGGTCTGCCTTATCCAAAAAGAAATGTTCTTTAATCTGGAAACCACAATAGGTGTAGATCCCTTTATCAGAAGTCAGTAATAATGCTTTATCCATGCCGATAGCTGAATATTCTTCATGAGATTTTCCATGAGTGTTAAGAATTATAGCCTGTTTCCCCGTTAATAATCCCTTTTGTATTCCCTGATCATAACGATAGGCAAAACCATAGCTAAATACCCTGTCAATGTATCCTTTCATGATTGCAGGCATACCAGTCCACCAGATTGGGTAGATGAAAGTTACTACATCTGCCCACAAAATATATTCCTGTTCTTTTTTGATGAGTTCATTAACGATACCTTTTCGTTGTTCTGCCATATCGTCCAGAGACAGTACAGGATCAAATCCAAGACTGTAAAGATCTCTGACAATTACTTCCTGTTCCTGCTCTTCTAAAATTTTTTCAATAGATTGTTTAATCTGACTATTCAGGCTCTCCTGATTCGGGTGTGCATAGATAATAAGGTGTTTCATATTGTTACTTTTAATTGATTGAACAGTACAAAAGTAAAATAGGGGACACCGGAAAAATTGTAAGAAAACGAAATTGGCTATTCGCTGGTCGCTTGGCAGATATCCTGTTGGAACTTCAGATAATTTTTTGGCGAAAGATTAATGAAATGCTTAAAATCATGAATAAGTTGGCTTTGATCATAATAACCACACTTATTAATAATGTCAAACCAGTTTACTTTTTCTTTAGTAAAATCTAGGTGTTGAATCAATTCAATAGCTTTTAAAAAGCGATGATATCTGTTGATTTCTTTTGCACTGAAGCCAAAGTGTTTTTTATGTATCAGTTGAATGTTTCTTTCACTTTGTTTAACTTGTTCAGCAATGGATTTGATGGGATTCATCGTATCCGATTTAAAATTAGCCAATAGGCTGGAGGTGGTATCCTGCTGGTTGAGGTATGGCTTACAGAAATTGAGAATATGATTTACTTTTTCTTCTGCTGTATCAATAGTATTTAATTGCAATGCTAACCGGTTAAAACAATTCTCTTCCATTGCTTCATCGGGGTGGATTGGAAAATGATCAGATAGAATTGCCTTTCCAAAAAAACGGTAAAATGCATCATTCTTGAAATTAGCAACCAATATACTGGAGTTGGGAGGCAGACAATATTCAAATGAGGACTTTATAGGACCTACAACAATGCATTTACCAACTTCGATTTTCGTTTTTTGTTTGGAAATCAAGAAGGCATGAGCTCCGAAATTAAAAACCATGATGGTTTGGAAAGAAGGGAGTAGGGTTTTGGTGACTGTTATTTCAGAATTATTTTCAGCAAAATAAAAATGAGAGAATACCGCTTCAAACTCCTCTGGAACAGGAATTCTGTAACTATCATATATTAATTTGTTTTGTCTCATTTTATAGTCTACAATTTAGGAAAAAACAAATGGATTTATCGATGATATTTTACTCAAAACATAGATGTGGCTTGTTAGGATCTATTGAAAATAAAAACCCTTTAAACATTAATTTTAAAGGGTTGTATTATTGTACTTGCAATTTATATGCAATCTATAAACTGTCTATTTCCCGATATAACTATGTGAATTTTATTTAATTGTCCCGTCCTGAAATAGCGATACAGAAATAACGAGTCAATTTGAATGGATTACTATGGAGCAAGTTTTCCAGATTCTACAGTAAAATTATAGTTTTCTTCAATCGGTACTAATTTTCTGCTTGTTTTTTCTATGTCTTTTCCTTCTTTAGTCCACAAAAACGGCACAAAGGAATACACTTGATTTCCGTTTGCTTTTTTTATGTCATTTTGCCAATTTTTCCATCTGAAAATCTCATAAAACGTATGGATGTCGCCAGCCAGAGCCCAATAAAGAAATTCAGAATAGTTGATGTCTAAACATTCCCATTCAAGGGTGTCTTGTGGTAGATAATAAACTTGTCCCATCTCGCTTCCAATTCCGCCGGCATTTAAGGCAAAATATCCACCGATTATATCGTCCGCAATTAAAAAATGTGAAGGTTGGTCACCATAATTTTTAAAAGTTTTTCCTTTATTCCATTCAGCCAAACCTCTGTCAAGTTTTTCACTTCCTGAGCCTAAAATCCTAAGCCAGCCATTGTCAATTAATATACCACCCGTTTCGTAGATTACAGCACCCATTGGCGATCGTGTTGTGACTTGAGCATTCACAAGTTCTTTTTCTGCTCTTCTCTCGTCTTTGGGTAAAATTTCATATTCATTTTTGGCTTCATTTAACCATTCTGTTACTAATTCCCAGCCTGGCTCTTCCAAGTTTATGAGTTCTTCAAGTTTCTTCATATTTTATTAATTTTTGTTGGTGTAGGGTGAAGTTTGCACTTCAGCTAAACTGACATAAAAATCTTTTTTTGATGTAGCTTTTTTACACAAGCTTATTTTTAAATTCATCAAATAATTCAGGGTTAATAAGTTTGAAATTTTTCTTCAGATCGCTTTGTTCATAGTCTGAAGCAACAATCACAAAATCATCAGTTTTGTTAAGTTCAAATTCAGAAATGCTATTTTTTAAATTTTTACAGCATTCTACAATCATTTTTATGGTATTATTATCTTTATTATGTAAAGAGGTTTCTTGATTGTATACATTAAACAGGTTTTGAGTTTCTTCATTCAAATCAATTTCAATAGAATGAGAATAGTCTATTGGGTTCCAAATGATCCATTTTGCTTCTTTCCCTTTTTCATTTTGCCATTCTTTGCGGTCTGCCTCCGTTCCAAATCCAACTGAAGGGGGAAGAATATTCTCATGATAGTAATAAACATAAATGCAGTAAATTTTTTCCCGAATGTTATAATTTAAAATGTGTTGCTTCAGAATTTCAAGAAGTTTTTCTGATACAAGATCGGTTAATTTTTTGTAGCTAATTTTCTTGTTAGGCTTATTATACCAATAATGCTCTTTTTCTTTTATAGATTGAAGTAATCCTATTTCGTCATAATGATAGTCAAATACTCTATCAGGAACTTCTCTGTTTTGATAAATGCGCTGCATTGTCTTAGTTGAAAGTTTTCCTTTACTGTAAGTGTAAACATATTTAATCCAACCGTCTTTAAAAACAGTATAACTGATAGTTAATATTGAATTCTCATAAATGAAAAGCTCAACATTGTCTACTCCTTTTTCCACGCTATAATCAAATCGGTAGCTTTCTATTCTATCTTTTTCCCTTATATAAAAAATTTCGTAAAATAAATCTTTTAGACCCGTGAATTGTCTTTCAACAATTATTTCATTATTGTCATCAACACCATATTGGTATTGATTTTCTTTTTTTACAGGTTCCTCTTTATGAAGTCTGCCTGTTGGAAAGTGGTTTTCCTCAAAATAAAAAGGCTCAAGATTAGAAATGCTGTCGGTTGTCCAGAACCATCTAATTACTTTTTGTTCTGTGTTCTTTTTAATCGATTGATAATTATTTTGAGCTTTGCAGAATTTTTCTTGAAGTTGTTCTATATTCTTCATCAGTTTTTAGTTTGTGCGGTCTGTTTTGGAAAATTTACAACTAACGGCTTGGTTCTTATGACGAGCGGGATTTTAAAGCCAGAACGTTCTACTAAAGTACAGATTTTTTCAATAAGTCTATTTTTTAGCTTATTCAAAGTCGTCTTGAAAAATAAATATAAGGGGCAAGTAAAATGATATGATTACATTAAGTTGATTGGAAAACAAAGAAGTTTACCATATGCTTAAAGATCGAATTGTACCCCCAGACTTGCCATTGTTCCTGACCCTTTGATATAATAGCGACCTTCATTGGTTGCACCTCTTACTTCAGCATGAATGGGATAATAATCAGCATTGAATAGATTATTAATGGAGAATGAAAAAGTAAATTGCTGATATTTGTATTTCGTTTGTAAATCTACAAGATTATAACCTGAAATCGGATATTTCCCATAGTTGTATTCTTCAGGAGAAAACACATTTCTGCCTCCTAAATGAAGGTATTGTAGGTATACATTCCACTGCTGGGATAACTTAACATCAACATTCAAATTAATTTTGAAAGGTGAGATAATGGAATTGTCCAGCTTGTCCTTGAAATTCCCCTCATTTTTCAAATCCTGACGGCCATCCATATAACCCAGCACAGTTCCAACAGTCAACCACTGAACAGGTTTTACATTGGCGACAAATTCCACTCCGTAAATACGTTGCGGTACCTGACTCAGTTCGTAATTACCCGGTACAGAAGTTTCAGCGAAAGTAGTTCCTTTCTTAGAGGTACTATAATAGCCTATCAACTGGTAATCCCAGACATCTATCTTACCATTTACTCCTAATTCGAAGTTATTAACGACAACAGGCTTAGGATCAATCTTGCTTAAGGGTACTCCATTGCGTAGAATAAGCCCCACATCACCAATAGAATATCCTTGTGAAAAGGAAGCAAAAGGCTGTAGGTAGCTATATTTATTATATCGTGTTGCCAGATTAAATACAAAAGCATCCGAATGATTATTTTCACCGGCGGTCAGTTTACCATTTTTAGTCAGATCGCCAACCTTAAAACGGATATTTTCATAACGTATTCCTCCTTTTAAAATCCAGTCGTTCCCTATGTTTACTTTACCCTGTACATAAAAGGCGAGATTATTCATGTTCATATCCGGTGTCACCAATTCGTCTTTCAAAGTTTTCTGTACCGTATGATCCTTCAGGAGGTCCATACCGTAAATAAGGGAGATTTTGGAAGTGGCACCAAGTTGAAATGGAGTATTGAAATTAAGTCTGGCTCCTTTATGATCTGAATAGTTTTGATTATAAGTTTCAAAGACCGTATTCATATCTTCATAATACAGACTCAGGTTGGCCTCAGTTTTTCCATACTGACCATCATATTTTAAATGTAAGGCCTTGTTATAGGGAGTACCTCCATTAATGCTCGTATTAGTAGGAATACCAATTGCTGGTGATTCACCAAACTTACCCGTTGTACCTATATATTTGCTATCCTGTAAACTGCGATAGTAGTTTCCCATTACTTCTACATGATGGTTGGGAGCAATCTGATAACCGATTTTGGCCAATGTATTATAAGATTTGGTCTCGCCTAATCCATAAAAAGGGCTTACTACTGTGCCATCAGAACTTCGGACAACACCAGTACGACCCATTTTGCCTTGAAGGACATAATCCCATTTTCCAATCTGTCCGGAAAAAACCTGTGCAATATTGTAGCCATAGGTTTCGTTTGGTCTTACCAAGCTTAGCGAATTATTAAGATAAGTAGATGAACTCAGTTTTTTACCTTTTTTGGGCTTTTTAGTAATGTAGTTTATCACACCGCCAGCGGCTCCGTTACCATACATGGCCGTTGCACCATTGATCACTTCGATATGATCTATTGCACTGGCATCAATAGTGCGTAGATCACGTCCACCATTACGCAAAGGGGTGGATTGTGGGATGCCGTCAATCAGCACCAGGAAATTACGTCCACGGATCTTAGCGATAAAGTTATTTTGGCTTTCTTCGCTGGGCGATATACTGGGAACCTTTTGCATTAAGATAGATGGCAGGTTATCGTTGATCTGTCGCTGCTGGTCCAGTGTCTTACCCCCAATATAGGTTATTGATGACGGAACTTCATCAATGTGTTCGGCTAATCTGCTCGCAGTAACAACAATCTCATCCAAATGATGTCGTGCAGCTTGCATAACGAGTGGCTCAACAAATTGATAATTTTCTTCGTTTACTTCAATAGTTTGGGTGATATTTTCATAACCTTCTAAGCTAATTACCAGCTCATATTTCCCATACATCACCCCTTCAAATTTGAAATAGCCTCCTTTGTCAGACACAGTATTCCCCACTCCGATTAATTGAATACGCACATTGGCTAAAGGTTTGCCCTCTGCGTTGACTATTCGACCACTTATATTACCTCCTTTTTGTTGTGCATGCAACGAATAAACCTGCAAAGGGCTTTCGGCATTAAAGGGGATTTCTGCATAGACTTTCGGAGATAAAGAATAAGAAAAGTATAAAAGTGCAGCGGTAATTTTAGCCGTTTTGTATTGGTTAACTTTCATTGCTAGTAATGCTAGGGTAGAAGATTCTTAACTATATATTTATTAAAAAAGGATAGGTGCAAAGATATATTATTTCTATTTATTCTAAATAATAAATATTTGGTTTTTTATTAGAATATCCTATGTCAAATACGACCTTTATCTGGCATTACTGTAGCTGTGACTCATCACGAAGATAATAAATTTGAAAGCAGCTCAGAGCCTTCCTTGGATTGGAGAGTTTGCATCGAAAATCCTCATATTGACAGCAAAACCACCTAGCTGATGGCTTTGTCATTAAACTTATTTTTGTTAAATTGATCTTTATTTTGGCTAACTGCAGAGTCAGTTATCTCTAGTCCATACCCTATTTTCACAAAAGTTTTTAAATCAAAAGTATTTCATTACTGATTTATAACTATTTCAATCAATATTCTGGAAATGAAATGTTAACTAGAAAAAAATAGACTAAATTTATCATATGATTTTTAAAAAGCTAGCATCAAATATTGATGTGGATGATAATACCTTTAATAAATTATATCCTTATCACATAAAAGAACTGTCTGCGCGCCATTGGACTCCTGTTGATGTTGCCAAGATTGCTGCAGATTATCTGGTTGAGAAGCCATATAGTAAAGTATTGGATATTGGTTCTGGGGCTGGAAAGTTCTGTTTAGTGGGAGCAGCCTCTACAAAGGGTCGATTTTACGGTGTTGAGCAAAGGGAATCTCTCACAAAACTATCAAAAAAAATAGCAGACAGGTACAAAATTGAGAATGTAGAATTTATAAATTCTAATATTGATGAAATTTCTTTTTTGAATTATGAAGCATTCTATTTTTTTAATTCTTTTTATGAAAATATTGATACTTCATGTTCAATAGATGATACCCTATTTCCAGATAAGGACCTGTACTATACCTATTCAGAGTATGTAAAAGAACAGCTTGATAAAACTCCTGTTGGGACACGACTGGTTACCTATTGGAGCAATTGGGATGAAATTCCATGTAATTTTGATTTAATTGATACCGCTTATAACGGGTTTTTAAATTTTTGGAGAAAGATGTCCTAGTGTATTAGCAAAGGAGCTACCAATGATATAAGGCTGGTTCTTGTTACCAATTCTGGCGTGGTCAATATCAATGGAGTGCAAGACTAATCATTATTTCATAAAATATAAAAACAAAAAAAGCGAGTTAACAACCCGCTCTGATTTTTATAAAAACCTTAATTATATCATTTAAAAAATATCTACTTTCCGATACAAAATTTAGAGAAAATATTCCCCAGCACTTCATCATTCGTAACCTCACCGGAAATCTCACCAAGGTGTTCCAAAGCATTTCTTAACTCATAAGCCAGTAATTCTGTAGAAATCTGGATAGAAATAGCTTCTTTTACCTTGTTTACAGCATCCAAAGATTTTTGTAAAGCTTCGAAGTGACGTTGATTGGTGATAACTACGTTATTTTCTTCCGATTTTAATTGCTCTACGTAAGAAGATAATTCATTCTTAAGATCCTGGATATTCTGATTTTCAACAGCAGAGATTTTGATGAAGTCAAATTCATGAGAAATAGCCTTTCTGAAAATATTTTCTACCGTTTCGTATTTTGTAGGGGTAACCTCGTCAATTTTAGTAGCACAGATGATTAATTTCAAATCTTCTCTTAACAAAGACTCAATCATTTCAATGTCCTCAGAGAAATCTTCAGTAGCAGCATCAGCCAGATAGACTAAAATATTGGCATTTTCTACCTTTTCCTTAGCTTTTTTTACCCCAATGGCCTCAATTTCATCCACTGTTTCACGCAAACCCGCAGTATCAATCAAACGGAAAGCATGTCCTTTAATATGAAGAATTTCCTCAATGGTGTCCCTTGTTGTTCCGGCAATATTACTTACAATAGCTCTTTCCTCTTTCAATAAAGCATTAAGAAGGGTAGATTTTCCTGCATTGGGTTTCCCGATGATCGCAACAGCAGTACCATTTTTAATGGCATTTCCATATTGGAAGCTCTCAATAAGAGAATTTAATTTTACATCGATTTTATCCAGTAATCCACTTAAAGCGGTTCTGTCCGCAAACTCTACATCTTCCTCTGCAAAATCCAATTCTAATTCAATAAGAGAAACAAAATTCAGAAGATCAGTTCTTAATAACGATATTTCATTTGTAATTCCACCCTTTAATTGGTTGATAGCTACTTTTCTGGAAGCTTCATTTTCAGACGCAATTACATCAGCAATAGCTTCTGCCTGCGAAAGGTCAATTCTTCCATTGATAAAAGCACGAAGGGTAAATTCTCCAGCCTTAGCCATTCTTGCTCCATTTTTAATAAGGGTTTCAAGAATACGTTTTCCGATATGTGGTGAACCGTGAAAAGCAATTTCTACAGAATTTTCTGTAGTGAAACTTTTCGGTGCCAGGAAAATGGAAAGCATGATTTCATCAATAGCTTCTTCACCATCCATAAAATAACCGTAGTGAATGGTATGAGATTTTTGTTTCTCCAGCTTTTTTGCCGGGAAACTTTTCTGAATTATGGGTAAAACATCATTTCCGGAAACTCTGATAATGCCTAAAGCACCTATTCCATTGGCAGTAGCCAGCGCACAAATAGTATCGTTATTCATGGCGCAAATTTACGCTTTTTAATACAAATTGTATAGAGGAGGCTATATGTATTGTCTATACTTCTTATCAGGAGAGGTCTTCCAGCATCACTTTTCCAATCAAATGATCTTTTGAATATATACAGGCGTCTAAAAGCATCAATATTCTTTGTGATTATGGTTAGAAAAGTTGACTTTCCTTATGATTAAGATTATTTTGATAGATAAATTTTATTATATCTGTTTTTTAAGAGGTGGTACAGGGAAAAGCTGAAATTGTATGGGAAATAAGGGTATTCATGATAAATAAATAAACTGATGAAAAAAGTATTGAATAACTTATGAGATTGATATCTATTACTTTATATTTCTTGAGATTGATTTTTTCTGAAAGTAATAAACCATTGCATATGTATGATAATATTGAATTTTTAAATAATATAAAATGATTTCTTAAATATATTTAATTTTGATTTATTTAAAGAGTTACCTATCAATAAGTTGTTTTTATTGTAGAATTAAACACAGTAAAAAAATATTTTTGATAAAAATGAATTTCGGCATGGTGTTATATTGTTATTTAAGATAATAATGAAGTTTGGTATGTTAATTGTTGGGTAGGGACTCAATGCTGCAAAAAAAACACATATTAATTATTATAATGTGAATAATTTGTTAATTTAGCATAAACATATATGAATAACTTAAATTTTTTCGATTTTAATAGGAAATTGATTTTTTTATTAATGATTGCCTTCTATGGGGGGGTAAATGCGCAGACCTGTACACCGTATACGGGACAGGCAATGGTAAGTGGGACTACTTACTGTATTGATGGTAACTATACTTCTACGACTGGGGTTACAATTCCAAATGGAGCAACACTTATTGTAAAATCTGGACAGTTTCAGGTTTCTGGTGTTCAGGTAATGGGAACTCTAGAGATTGGCGATGGAGCAAGTGTTAAGTCAACTGGTTCCATCCAGATAGGGGTGTGGGGTACTCAACAAAATTCAAAAATTAAACTAGGTACAAAGTCTTTTCTTTCCCTTACAGGATCTGTTACTCAGGATGATCCAACTTTTGGTGGGATTTTTCCTGGAACAACATCAGTTATTGAAATGGGAACTAATAGTGTAGTGGAGATATGTGGAACGTATACTCAGCGATCAGTAACTTATCCATCAGTTAATTATGTTGGAATTCCCACTGGAAAAGCCTATTGTATTGCAAAAGCAGATGTGAGTGGAAGTGGTGGTACTGCAGTTATCAGTAATGATAGCCAGATTGTAGCCATTGCTATGGGAAATGTAATAGGGCTTGGTGCTGGAGGAGCAAGCTTTTGTGGCCCGAATGCAACTTCAGCTACGTGTCCATCTCTTTGGCCAAATGGATTATCTGATGATAAAGACAGTTGTGGTAACGCGCCAACAATTATTGACAATATAGATACGTTCTGTACAAAACCTGGTGCTACCGGAACTCCTGATGGATTTACCAAATTCGGAATTACAATTCAGCAAAAAAATAATGCTTGGCCGGAAAATGTTCCAAACGGCTTTGTTGCTATGGAAGCAAAAGATAAAGGTTTTGTGATTACAAGAGTTCAGCACGTAAGCCAGACCCCACAGCCAGGAGATGCTATTGCAAACCCAAAAGAAGGAATGCTGTTGTATGATCTTCAGGATAAATGTGTGAAGCTTTACAATGGTACTGAATGGAAGTGTGTAGAGCGAGGCTGTAATGATTAATCTAAAAATTAATAAAAGGATGAAAAACATAAAAAATATAAGCATAGCTGTTGCCCTTGTTATTTTTAACTTTTCAATTGCGCAAGTAGCTATTGGGAAACAAGCAGTAGATGGAAGCAGTACTGTTTTGGATTTCAATAATGTATCCGGAAATACAAAAGGATTAATCCTTCCTGCAACCTCTGGTCTTCCAACCGGATCTCTGGTAAACGGAACATTTGTTTTTGATGTAACAGACAATAAAGTAAAGGTGTATGAGAATGATGTATGGAAACCATTATCTGATGCAGGCAGCTCAAGCGCTGTTGTTGCGAACAATTCTGCGGAGCTAGGGAAAGGAGTGGTTATCGGGGCGCCATCCAGTACTGCAGATGGAGTATTGGTACTGGAATCTCCAGATAAAGCAATGATCCTTCCTCAGATTGCAACACCCCATATTAATGTAAAAAATCCATACCCCGGAATGATGTGTTATGATACAACCAGTAAAACATTGGCAGTATTTGACGGAACAGTCTGGAATTACTGGAAATAAGCTGGTATGAAATAATTTCCGGGAAACCGGTGTATATAAGTTTATAATGTGTATTGAAACAGTAGTATATGAATGTATACTGCTGTTTTTTTTATAAAAAAGAGAGATTACAAATTCTCAAGTGTAATCTCTCTTTTTTATAAAAAAGAGAGATTACAAATTCTCAAGTGTAATCTCTCTGTTAAACAAATAATATAAATTGTAATATTCTCAGGCTTTTATGAAAAGATGTATGATTATAATTCTGAGATTATTATTTCATCATAGGATGTTGTGTTAAATAGGCCTCTTTTTTTATTTGTGTTTTTAGCTAATATTATTTGTTTAGTTTATAAAATAAATCTCACCCCTCGTGGTTTTCATCATTTGTGTTTGTCATTTGTGTTTTTAAATACTTTTGTTAGATTATAAGTAAAGTAGTTGCAGAGGGGGAGATTTTATATTTGTTCTTTTGATGGTATTTTAATAGGGTAAAAGGTTTATATTTTTAACATCACAAACATATTCAATAATGATAAATATTTCCAAAAAATAACATACGACATAGCTACACTATAGCTACGACGGGTTATTTAATTTACTGATTGTTAGTTTGTTAAATTTAGGTTTTGGAAGCTGTGAAAACTATTTTTTGCAAAATAAAAACTGAAAACCCTTCAATGAAGAATGTCTTTTTAGCCTAACAATCATTAGTCTTTTTAATAAAAAGTATCCTTTTAGTGTAAATTTTATATTAAATATTATGTAATGGATATCATTGAAAGGGAAGGATGTTTTAATAAATTCTTACTCTTTTTGTTGCCATAAGCATCATAAAAATCCTACCATTAAGCAAGAGTTTACGATTTCAAAAAAGCTACAGGGAAGTAAAGAAGCTGTAAAGATCTGTTTCCGAAGAGATATTAAGTTTTTTTCTGAGTCTGCCTTTTTTGGTCTGTACAGATCTGTGTTGTATAAAAGTAAAATCAGCAATATCTTTCGACGAAAAACCGAGCCAGATCATGGCACACAAAGCCAGCTCAGATTTTGTCAGCTGCGGATTGATTTTTAAAATATTCTGAAATAAACTAGGATTAATCTCCTCAAACCTCTTAATAAACTTAAGATCATTACTCTTGGCAAGATCTAATAATTCTGTGAAATCTTCCTTAGAAATTCTTTCTTTTGAAGGAAAAGCTATATTACTCGATTTTCCGGAGTTGTTGTCTTCCTTCTTATATTTCCTGTTTCTGATCATTAAAAATAAAATAATTCCAACAATCAGAACAAGGGCTCCAATGGAAAGGAGAATGAGGTTAATATTATCCTTGTTTTTTTCTTCAATAACTTCACTTAGAGAAAGGTCAATAGCTTCATTTCCAGATACCTTAAGTTTTTGATCCAATTCTTCAGCTTTGGAAGTATAGGCATCTTCCATTTTTTTGTTATTGAGATTTTGGTAAACAAAAGCGATCTGTTGATAAAGGCCCGGTAATTTATTGATCCTTTTTGTTTTAACTAAAATATCTGCGGCTTTTTTATAAAAATCTAATGCTTTTTCAAATTCTTTTTTTTCAGAAAGAAGATCAGCATAAAAATAGTAAATGATGCCTTCTCTTACCGTTCCATACTCAGGAGCTTTAAGAAGAGACAGAGCTTTGTCATTGTAAAAAGTAGCAGAATCAAGGTTTCTGGTTTCTTGTAAATGATAATTCCCAATCAAAGAAGCGTTGATGGCAGAAGGGTCCAGACTAAAACCTTTGTGACGATAAATCAATGCCGAATCTTTATAGGTTGAAGAAATAAAATCAGCTCTTTGTTCGTACATATTGCCTAATAGCCAGCCTTTTTCATCCAGTTTTTTGCCATAATGAATGGCTTTTGCATTATAATTTAATGCTGTATTGACGAGTCCGGTAACATAATTCATCTGACCATATTCATGATAGAGCCTAGCATAAAGGAAATTATCATTAAGGCGGGTGGCTATTTTTTCTGCCGATTTCAGATATTCATGGCTGGTTTTATACCTTCCCATCATGCCATAAGTATTAGCAAGATTAATGTATCCCAATGCTTCTCCTTTTAAATATCCACCTTCTTTTGACTGTCTGATGATTTTTTTATTCAAAGTAATGAGCTCTGTCTCTTTTCCTTCCAGTCTTAGCTTTTCATTTTTGGTAAGTAAGGTATTATCAATTTGCCGGATATCGATTTTTTTATCACAACTACTCAAGGAAATTGCAATACATAGAGATATAAATATTCTGTGATTTTTTAAATAGATATCATTGATGAAGTTCATGAATTCTATGATTTTGTATCATTTATATAATGATGAAAATAGTCTCGATACTGTTGTCTGAAAAAAGACATATCCAATTGTAGAGAAGGTTGTCGTTTTCATTTGTAATGGAGGGTAAAACGATACAGGATTTCTTTATATTGATTGGTAATGCAATGCCCGACAACTTATTATAGCTGTCAGAATTAATAAATTGAGTACTCATCATCTTTTTGTTGCTTAATAAAATCTGATTCTTCCAAAAGCAGATTTAAGCAACTAAATTAGTGAAAAATAAGTACAGGTCCAATACCTACTTGATTTAAATAAAATTCTAAGATTGAAATGTGAATTTTTAACTGGTTGATTGATATGTGTTTAATTTTCTTTATATAATTTGAGCACTTTCCTTAATGCTGCTCATCACAAAAATACTTTTGGTTTGGGCAATGCCTTCAATTTCCGATAATTTATTGATGAAGAACTCATGAAATTCATCCATATTGGGGGCCAAAATTTTGAGCATGAAATCAAAATCACCACTGATGTTGTAAAACTCAACCACCTCTTTTAACCTGCTTACTTCTTCAATAAATTTTCCGGCTGTTTTTTTATTGTGAACATTCAAAGCGATCATACAGATCACCATCATGCCTTTATTCACCTTTTTGCGGTCTACTACAGCTGTATATTCCTTAATGATTCCCTGCTTTTCCATACGCTTAATACGTTCATGGGTAGGCGTGGGGCTAAGGTTAATCCTTGCAGAAATATCACGGACACTCATCTTCGCATCTTTCTGAAGAAGTCTCAGGATAGAAAGGTCTTTTTCGTCAGGAGTATAATTTTCTGTTGGCATTTGTTCTGTTTTAGAGGATTAATTTTGATGTTTCAGTTAATTTGTTCTTTTAATAATGTCTATTTAGTTTTATTGTTCCAAATTTACCATAAAATTTTTACTTACGTTCTGTTAATTTTAATTTTGCAGGAAATTTGAATATATGGATACAAGGAAGAATGTAATATTAATTTTAGCATCTGTAGGAACTTTTGTAGAGGCTTTGGATATTGCCATTATTAATTTAACCATTCCTTCTATTCAGGAACAGTTTCACATTGGTGCAGGAACAGTTCAATGGCTGCAAACGCTCTATGTACTGTTTTTTGGTGGTTTCCTTATTATTGGCGGAAAACTTTCCGATCAGATTGGAAGAAAGAAAATGTTCTTATTGGGAGCGCTGATTTTCATGCTGACTTCATTGGGAGCAGGTCTTTCCGAAAGTTTCAATATGTTAGCGATATTCCGTGCTTTACAGGGATTGGGAGCTGCGTTTGTAATGCCGGCAGCCTTATCTATTGTAACCAATACTTTCAGAGAAGAACAGGAAAGAAATCGAGCTATCGGAGTTTTTAGTTCATTTGCAGCTATTGGTTCGGGAAGTGGACTTTCGGTAGGCGGAATTATCAGTACATATCTAAGCTGGCACTGGGTTTTCCTTATTAATGTCCCGATTCTTTTAATCACCCTTATTCTGTCTTATTATTATTTACCAACAGATGAGAAAAATGAAAAGGCACAAAAAACAGATGTTATTTCCGGAATATTAATGGTTGTTGGTCTTTTAAGCTTAACCTATGGAACCCATGAATTGGTTCACATCAAAGAACAGCCTTTTCTTGTAATAGGTTCATTAGTGGTTGCTGTATTGCTTCTGGTAATGGTATTCTTCAGATTGAAAACCGTTGCAGAACCACTATTTGATTTGAAATTATTCAGGCATGGTTCTTTAGTAGTTTCCAACGCTGCTTTCTTTACTTTAGGAGCTTTTTTTATCGGATTTTTATTCCTGATTTCTTTAATGCTTCAGAAAGATATGAGCTATAGTGCTGCTGCTTCAGGATTAATGCTTGTTCCGTTCAGTCTTCTGTCTGCTTTAACGGCTAAATTTATCTTACCTCGCATTTCAAAACGATTGAGTTCATCTCAAATGGGAGTGTTGGGATGGTCTTTTATGCTGACAGGAGGAGTATTGTTATTAATTTCAGTATATACGGGACATCCGTTGACGGTAGTTTTATTAGGAGCTGCCTGTATCTCGGGAATAGGAATGACTTTCTGCTTTACAGCGCTTTCCGTGATGGGAATTCAGGATGTTGAACCTTCCAATTACGGATTGGCATCAAGTTTGAGTTCTACAAGTTACTTCCTGGGAGCGGGGATCGGGCTATCATTCATGACTTTAATGAGTCAGGTTTTTCCTTCAGAATTTGCCGTAGGAAGCTTGAATCTGATCGTATTGATTAGTTACGCTCTTTTAGCCCTTGGAATGTTATTCTATTTTATAATGAAAAGCTTAAAAGTGAAGCAGACAGAAGTAGTTGTTTCCTGATAAGCGGCCTTAAAATTACACAAACTATATGAGCAGGGAATCGGTGTTTAGGCGTCGGTTCCTTTTTTTATTTTCATTCCTCTTCATTACTTTTGCAGCATGAGAATACAAATCATTAGCGATCTTCATCAGGAATTTGGACGAACTGAATTATGTTTTGATAATGCGGACGTTGTTGTTTTGGCTGGTGATATTAATCTGGGAACCAAAGGAATTGAATGGATTAAAGAAGCAATTTCGGATAAGCCCGTCATTTATGTGCTGGGAAATCATGAATATTATAAAGGTTCTTATCCGAAGACATTACATAAAATTAAAAATGCTGCTGAAGATTCCAATGTTTTTGTACTCGAAAATTCTTTCATAGATATTGAAGATGTACGTTTTCATGGAACTACTTTATGGACTGATTTTTCAATTTTTGGAAACCCTGTAAAATATGGAATGATCTGCCAACCCATGATGAATGATTATAAAAAGATCACCCGTGATCCTTCTTATTCTAAATTGAGAACAATAGATACTTTTAAGATTCATCAGCTTTCAAAAGTGTGGCTGGAGGAGAGTCTTGAAGTTTCGAAAGGACTTAAAAATATAGTGGTTACCCATCATGCTCCCAGTATTCAATCTGTACCGGAACATTATAAAGAAGATCCGTTGACTTCAGCGTACGCCTCCAATTTGGAAGATATGATTCTGGAACACCAGCCTATATATTGGGTTCATGGTCATATTCATACCCCATCCAGATATAAAATTGAAAAAACTGAGGTCATTTGTAATCCCCATGGCTATATTGATGAAAGATATAATGGCTACGAGAAGGAGTTGATTATTGAAATATAAAACTTGAAAAAGTAAAAAAAGAATAGGAAATAAATGTGTTACGTAAAAGTAGCCACTATTATTAATAAAAAAAGACTTCAATCATTCCCCTTCGCTGGAGGGGTGGCGAAAATTCAAAGAATTTTTGACGGGGTGGTTACGTATATTCTATCTTTTTGAACTGCTTCACAATTGTTCTCTTCTTTTCACAATTTCACCTTTTTCACTACCTTCGTACCTCACAACCCATTTTCCATGGCTAAAAAATCCCGCAAAGAACTCTCCAAACAACCCGATTTTGTTTCACAGCTGGCTTTTGATGAAGTTTTACAACAAGTAGAATTTGATCTTAGAGTTAAGGAGTTTGTGGTGATGGATATAGACAGGGAAAATTATATCATAAAGCCAAATATTCCTTACCGTTCAGATTATTTCTGCATTTTCCTTGTGCAGGATGGGAGCGTTGGCTTCAAACTGGATGATAAAAGCTATGAAGTTTTTAAAGGAGATGCGGTTTTCTGCCCTATGTCGGAAACCTTTTGGGTGGAAAATATTGCGGAGGATTATAGGGCAACCTATATTTTCTTTTCCGTTGATTTTATTTCTCAGGCAGGTTTTAATTACAAATCCAATAATGTCCTGAAGAGCCTTTCGTCAGATCCTACCCATATTATCAGGAATGAGCCGGATTTATTCAGAAAATTGAATTTTCACCTTGATGAACTGAAACAGTTGAATAACAAGGAGCAAGATAACTACTATTTCAATGAAATGATCTGGCATCACTTCTCGCTGGTGATTTATGAAATAGACAATTATTTCAAGAAAATTGAAAAACCTCATACCGTTACTCATCGGGAAGATGAACTTACGACCAGTTTTTTTAAGTTGGTTCAGGAACATTTCAAGGAAGAGCATAATGTTCAGTTTTATGCGGATAAGATGTTTATCAGTAGAAAATATCTTACAAAGGTTATCAATAAAACCATGCTTAAAACACCACGAGATATTATCCATCATGTATTGGCGGTAGAAGCAAGATTGCTGCTTAAAAACCCTAATCTAAATGTGAGTGAGGTGGCTGCACAGCTTAAATTCTCTGATCAGGCGTCTTTTAGTAAATTTTTCAAAAAACACACTGGTAGAGCTCCTTTAGAATACAGAAAAGATGATTTGTATTGATAATGAGGCAGTTGTGTTTTAGGTGTCTTTTTGATAAAACTAACACTTATTTTCGATTTAAAATTTAGAAATATCTCATTTAAATTATCTATGAATGATATTTCTCATGTTTTTAAAAATAAGGAGTCTTTTTGACAAAACAAGGGGTTTTTTGAATAATTCTATTGAATTTTTTTCGTTCGATTTTTGTACAGAAAATTTAAATGACTAGAGTTATGCAAAGATTTTTTGTTCAAAAATCAACCTTACTTTTCCTTGCGCTCATCGCTTTGGCGGGGTGTAAGAAAGGTAATCAAAATCAGGCTTATCAACAGCAGGCACCGGAACTTCCTGTAGAAATAGTAAAACAGGGAGACGCTTCTGTTTCCAGAGAATATGCAGCATCCATTGAGGGAATTTCCAATGTAGAAATCAGACCTCAGGTAACCGGATATTTAAGCAAAATTTTTGTGGACGAAGGAGATTATGTAAGAGCGGGGCAGCCACTTTTTAAAATTGAAGACAGGATATTTGCTGAGCAGTTGAAAAGTGCGCAGGCATCCTTAATTACTGCACAGGCCAATCTTTCCACTTCAAAAATTGACCTGGATAGAAAAAAGGAACTTTTTAGAAATAAAATGGTTTCCGAAATTCAGGTGAAAGAAGCAGAGGCAGCTTATAATGCAGCAAGAGGGGCAGTAAGCCAATCAACGTCTTCTATTGAATCTGCAAAGATCAATCTTAACTTCTCAACGATTAAAGCTCCGGTAAGCGGATTTATCGGGAGATTCAACTACCGTTTGGGAAGCTTGATGACCCCAGGTAATCAGGAACCGATTACCCTGTTATCAGACATTCATCAGGTATATACTTATTTCAGCTTAAGTGAAAATGACTTTAATAATTTCCAGAAGCAATATGTGGGAAGCAGTATTGATGAGGTTATTAAAAACACTCCTGCAGTATCTCTGCAGCTTTCCGGAGGTGATAAGTATGCTGAAATGGGAAGAATTGATGCTGTTGAAGGTCAGTTTAACAAAACTACGGGTTCTATTACTTTAAGAGCAAAATTCAACAATCCGAATAATACGTTGAGAAGCGGAAATACAGGAAAGATCTTGTTAGATCAGTTCTACAGCAATGTTGTATTACTTCCGATAGCATCTACCAGAACCATTCAGGATAAAGTTTTTGTGTTCACTATTAAGAATGGAAAAGCTGAAATGCTTCCGGTAGAAGTGAATGGAAAAGCGGGTGATCATTTTATAGTTTCCAAAGGGCTTAAAGCCGGAGATCAATATATCGTATCCGGTTTCGACAGATTACAGCCGGGAACTCCTGTAGTGGCACAAAAGAAAAATGCTCAACAGAAAAAATCGTAAGAAGAAATCATGTTAAAGAAAATTATAAAAAGACCCGTACTGGCAACGGTTATTTCCGTATTGCTGGTCATTCTCGGGATCGTCGGTATGGTCAGCCTGCCGATTACAAAATTCCCGGATATTGCACCGCCTACCGTTATGGTAACCGCTGCCTATCCAGGAGCCAATGCTGAAACGATTGCAAGATCTGTGGCTCCGCCGTTGGAAAACGCCATCAATGGAGTGGAAAATATGGATTACATTACTTCTACGGCGAGTAATGATGGTACATTGAGTATCACTGTAATCTTTAAATTGGGAACAGATCCGGATCAGGCAGCCATTAACGTTCAGAACAGAGTAGCGCAGGTAACCAACCAGCTTCCTGCTGAGGTAATCCAAGCTGGGATTACCACTGTAAAAAGGCAGAACAGTATGATTGCAATGGTTTCTCTAACCAGTAAAGATGGTTCAATGAGTGATCTTTTCCTTGAGAACTATGCGAAAATTAATATTGTTCCGGAATTAAAAAGGGTAAAAGGAGTAGGAGATGCGATGGTGTATGGTAACAAAGATTACTCTATGCGTGTATGGCTTGATCCGAATAAGCTGGCTTCCTATAATCTTACTCCATCCGAAGTTTCCCGTGCGATTCAGACTCAAAACCTTGAGGCGGCACCCGGAAGATTAGGAGAAAGAAGTAAGGAAGTAATGGAATATGTTCTTCGATACAAAGGGAAATTCACAGAGCCTGAACAGTACGAGAATATCACAATTAAAGCATTGAATGATGGTTCTGTTTTAAAGCTAAAAGATATTGCGAGAGTTGAATTCGGTGCTTATAGCTATACAGTTTCATCCAACTTTAATAAGAAGGCTTCTGTAACGATGGCGATCTTCCAGATGGCTGGATCCAATGCCAATGAAGTACAGATTGCGCTTCAGGACAGAATGAAGGAACTGGAAAAATCTTTCCCGGCAGGAATGGATTATGAAATTCCGTATGCTACTAAAGAAGCGTTGGATCAATCTATTGAACAGGTAATTCATACTTTGATTGAAGCATTTATCCTTGTATTTATTGTGGTGTATATTTTCCTACAGGATTTCAGATCCACATTAATTCCGGCGATTGCAGTTCCGGTTTCTATTGTGGGAACGTTTTTCTTCATGAAAGTTTTTGGTTTCTCTATCAATATTTTGACCTTGTTTGCTCTAGTGCTCGCCATTGGAATTGTAGTAGACGATGCCATTGTGGTGGTGGAAGCAGTTCACGCTAAAATGGAGCATAAAAAACTGAATCCAAGAGCGGCAACCATGTCAGCGATGAGTGAGATTACAGGAGCCATTGTTTCCATCACGTTGATTATGTCTGCGGTATTCGTTCCGGTGGCATTTATGAGTGGTTCTACAGGGTTGTTTTATCAGCAGTTTGCTTTAACATTGGCGATTGCCATTGTGATTTCTGCGATCAATGCATTGACGCTGAGTCCTGCTTTATGTGCTTTATTCCTTAAACAACATCATGGAGGAGATCATGAAAAAATGAACTTTAAAGACCGTTTCTTTGCTGGATTTAATGCAAGTTTCAATAAACTGACATTCCGTTATGGAAAAGCTGTATTATTCCTTTTGAAGAAAAAATGGATTGCATTGGCGATCATTGTAGCATTCGGAGGATTGTTTGCCTGGATGTCTATGACGACTCCAAAAGGATTTATTCCTGATGAAGACCAGAGTTTTATTATCGTAACAGCGAATCTGGCTCCGGGAGCTTCTAAAGATAGAACATCTAAAGTAGTTTCTGATACAGAAGATCTTTTGATGAAAAATCCGGCAGTAGACAAGGTAATTTCAGTAGATGGATTAAACTTATTCAGTGGATCAATGTCTTCTTCTGCAGCTTCTATTTTCGTTAAATTAAAAAATGGTGGGAAAAGAGGTCCTGTAAATGATATCAATGCGATTATCGGACAGGTACAAGGGACACTTTCACAGGATAAGAGAGCTAATTTTCTTGTATTGAATACGCCAACAGTAGATGGTTTCGGGAATACGAGTGGGATGGAGCTTGTGCTTCAGGACCGTACCAATGGAGAACTTCAGAACCTTGGAAACATCTCTTACGGAATGATGGGAGCTTTGATGCAGAGACCGGAAGTTGCGGTAGCATTTACAACATTTGATGTTACCTATCCACAGTTTGAAGTATTGGTAGATGAGGTGAAGTCAGCTCAGCTTGGAGTGAATGTTTCTGATGTTTTAGGCGTGATGCAAGGATATTATGGAAGTATTCAGGCTTCTGATTTCAACAGATTTGGAAAATATTATAGAGTTTTAGTACAGTCTACTCCAGAAACAAGACAGGATAAAGAATCCCTTAACGGGCTTTTTGTTAAGAATAATCTGGGACAAATGGTTCCTATCACTACTTTGGTAAGCTTAAAACAGACGACAGGAGCTGAGGTAGTAGACCGTTTCAACCTTTTCAACTCATCCAATTTAACAGTAATGGCTGCTCCGGGTTACAGTACAGGTCAGGCAATGGCTGCGGTAGAAGAAGTAAGCAAGCAGGTACTTCCTCCGGGATATACTTATGATTATAAAGGAATGAGCCGTGAAGAAGCAGGATCCAGTTCTCAGTCAGTGATGATTTTCGGGTTGTGTATTGTATTTGTATTCTTCCTGTTATCAGCACAATATGAGAGTTATATCCTTCCATTAGCTGTATTGATCGCTATTCCGGTAGGATTGTCAGGCGTTTTTGTGGGAATTACTTTCGCAGAATTATCCAATAATATTTATGTTCAGATTGCTCTTGTCATGTTGATTGGGCTTCTGGCGAAGAACGGTATTTTGATTGTGGAATTTGCCATTCAGAGACGTAGAGCAGGGAAAAGTCTTATTGCTTCAGCGGTTGAGGGAGCTAAAGCTCGTTTACGTCCTATTTTGATGACCTCTCTGGCATTTATTACCGGATTGCTTCCATTGATTTTTGTGGTAGGACCATCTGCGATGGGTAACCATTCTATTGGATATGCTGCAATTTCAGGGATGCTTTTTGGAACGATCTTAGGAATTTTTGTAGTTCCGGTACTTTTTGTGATGTTCCAGGCTTTGCATGAGAAAATCAACGGAAAAGTAGTAACAGATGCGGATTGGGAATATTAATTCAAATGATTTTAACAATGAAAATTAAAAATATAGCATATATCGCATTCATTTCCGGGACAGCCGTTTCGTGTGGCGTTCAAAAGTATAAACAGCCTGAAGTGAAGATGCCTGAAGCTTTCAGAAGTGACAGTATTGTGGTGGAGCAGAATGAAAATATTGCAAAAATCGGTTACAAAGACTTTTTCAAAGATCCGGTTTTGGTAGGATTAATTGATAAGGCGATGGTGCAGAATAATGATCTGCAAGTTGCTTTAAAACAAATCGAATTTGCTTCACTGGCGTATACTCAAAGTAAGTGGGGAAATGTTCCCACTATCAATGCTACTGCAAATGCTAATATCAGCCGACCTTCTGACAACAGTATGAACGGAATGATGGCAGGTCAGTTTATGGGAAAAAGATATATGGAAGATTATACAGCAGCCCTAAATTTTTCGTGGGAAGCTGACATCTGGGGAAAGATTAAAGGAAGAAAGGAGCAGGCATTGGCAGACTATCTTAAAACCCAGGAGGCAGCAAAGGCGGTAAAGACACAAGTGGTGGCTGCTGTAGTTCAAGGGTATTATAATCTTTTGATGCTGGATACGCAGTTGGAAATTACAAAGTCTAATTTAGCGTATGCTGATAATACCCTTACATTTTTAGTGAAGCAACAGGAGTTGGGATTAACAACAGCTTTGGCGGTGCAGCAACAGGAAATTGTAAAAGATCAGATCCTGAAAACGATTCCTGCCATTGAAAGTTCTGTGGCTACGCAGGAGAATGCTTTAAGTCTGTTAACCGGTTCCATGCCAGGGAAAATTGAAAGAAAAGCAAGCTTGAATAATGTACAGTCTCCCGATCACATTTCAGCAGGAGTTCCGTCAGAGTTATTAAGTTACAGACCTGATGTGAAAACGGCTGAGTTAGAGGTGAGAAAAAGCGCGGCAGCAATCCATATTGCTAAAATGAGTATGTATCCTTCATTGAATATTACAGCTCAAGGTGGAGTGAATGCTTTCCAGATTAGCAAATGGTTCAGTATTCCGGGATCTCTTTTTGGAATGGCTGCCGGAGCTATTGCTCAGCCTATTTTGAATGGAAAACAGCTGAAAACTCAGTATGAGCAGTCTAAAGTATTAGCAGATCAGGCTGAAATAGGTTTTAAGCAATCTGTTTTAAAAGCGGTAGGCGAAGTTTCTGATGCGTTGGTGCAGATTCAGAAGCTGGAAGAGCAACAGAAAATTGCTGAAGGATTGGTAGTGAAATCCGGTGAAGCTGTGAAGAAAGCAGATCTGTTATTCAAGTATAATTCAGCAACATATGTAGAGGTTATCATGGCTCAAACCAATAAGCTTAATGCCGAATTGGAACTGGCTTCTCTGAAAGCTCAACGATTGAATGCAATAACTGCGCTTTACCGTTCTGTAGGTGGCGGATGGCAATAAAGTAAAATTAAACCTGCTTCGTCTTTAGATGCAGCAGGTTTTTAATCCAAAATCATTATGAAGAATACAGATATACAAGAGGGAATCATTTTAATTCCGGATTTCAGCGGATTTACAGAATTTGTGTTCAATACCAAACTTTATACAGGAGAATATATTGTAAGACAACTATTATCTACGCTGATTGATGTGAACGATCAGTATTTTGAAATTTCTGAAATTGAAGGCGATGCCATTTTGTTTTATCGCTATGATGAAAATCCGTCTTATCAGAATATTTCAGGAATGCTTTGGAAAATGCGTAATGCATTCAACAGAAAAATAAAAGAATTGAGTAAAAGTTTAAGCACCACTATAGATTTGTCTCTGAAGTTTATCGTTCATTATGGAGCCTTTTCGCAATATAATATCGGAAGTTTCAGAAAGCTGTATGGGAAAACGATTGTTGAGGCGCATCAGCTTTTGAAAAATGGATTGGCACAGCAGCCTTCGTATGCTTTATTCAGTAATTCTTTTTTAGAAAATACTCATAATCAGAAAACTGATTTCAATATAGATCAGCATCACTTACCAGAAGTAGGCATGATTCATTATTTTGAAAACGTACACTAGCATATTCTTTATTTTTTAATCCTTGTAAATTTGCTATTGCTAGCGGCCCGGGTGAGATCCGGGCTTTTTTTATGGGTAAAATGAAAATAAATATGTTAAAGTTTGGTTAATGGAAATTATTGCTATTATCAATTTATTGTACAAGTAGTAGAAATAAGAGTGTTTAATTATTTATCATGTCTTAATAAATGTTATTTTTTTGAATTATTCCTAAATTTAAAATTTGTAAACTGTTAAAACATAGAGGTTTATTACTGTTCTTTAATTTTTTCGATGTAACAAATATTAGGGTATAGTGGTCTTATAGATAAAACTAAGATTTCACATGAAAGTAATATTATTTCCTATCGCACTATTAACGGGCTCTTTGGCTTTTGCACAAACTCAGGCTCCTGCTGTGAAGGACACTACAAAAGGCGATGCAAAAGAGATTGAAGCGGTAACCATTGTGGCGAGAAAACCTACAGTAGAGTCTAAAGTAGACCGAACTGTCTTTAATGTGGCCAACAGTGCCATTGTAGCCGGAAATACAACATGGGATGTTCTGAGAATGACTCCTCTGGTAAGCATTGATAACAGTGATGCTATAAAGGCGGAAGGACAGTCTGTGACTGTATATATCAATGACAGAAAATCAGTTTTTACAGGAAAAGAATTAAAAGAATATCTTAAAACGATTCCCGCAGATAATCTATTGAAGATTGAGGTGATCACCAGCCCATCTTCACGATATGAAGCTACCGGTTCTGTTATCAATATTGTTTTGAAGAAACGCGATGATGAAGGATTAAAAGGAAGTATTTCGCTAAGCAACAGGCACAGTACAAAAAATACACAGTATTCTAACTTTAACCTGAATTATCATAAGAAGAAATTTACCCAGACCCTGATTGGAAGTTATGCCAATAATAATTATGTACAAAAAGGCTCCAGTAACCTTGTGTTTTATGCTGATGAAAAATTGAACAGGGATCTAAGCTATGAAACCATTTCCAAAAGTGAAACCCCGTCCCTTTCCTCTACTTCTGAATTTGAACTGAATGACAAAAATAATATAGGGCTTGTTCTGGAATTTTATCAGAGCAGAAACTTATCATGGTCCAATACTGACGGAAGAGAGTATGATTATGATAAAAAAGACTTTATAAATTACCATCAGGCTCAAACTGCTAATGGTTTTTACCGAAACTTGGGTACCAATGCTTTTTATAAGTATTATGATAAAGAAAAAAACAGAATTTTGGATGTAAATCTTGGGACCAATTATTCAGGTAATGATAATAATGATCTCATCAATAAGACAATTGTAAACAATCCCAAGGTTAAAGAAATAGGATCCATAAACAATGCCCAGATGCGTAATTATTACCTGAAAGTGGATTATACCCAGCCTTTAGGAAAATCCTGGGGAACTATTGAAGTAGGAGCAAAAACAGAATTCAACAACCATGTTATTCCTAATAACCTCTATGGATACAGTCTTGGGACTTCTGAGTATGCAGGGCTTTCAACAAGAGATAGATTCCATTATGAGGATAATATCACTTCTGTTTATGCTAATTATAGTAAAACGTTTTTCAAGAAATTGGAAGCCAGGTTCGGACTTCGATATGAATATATTGATTTTAAGATAAGACAGGATGTAGCAGGAACTGAAAGAAAAGATGGCTATGGCACTTTTCTCCCTAATTTATTGCTGAAATACAGTTTTTCAGATAAGTATGATCTGAGTCTTACTTACGACCGCAAAATTTGGAGACCTTGGTATTCGGAATTCAATCCTTTTTTAACACCCTCTATTGATGGAACCTATTCCAGAGGAAATATGGATTTGAATCCTAACCCTAATGACAGGCTTTACCTGAAGTTTGGAATCCTGAAAAAGTATTTTATTTCTGCAAGATATATGTATACCAATCAGGATTACTGGACCACTTATTCCAGTGAAGGTGGAAGAAATGTGTCTTATCCCGGGAACTTTAATGGAAGAGTTGAGAAATATTACCTTTTTGCCAATACCAATCAAAATTTCCTTAAAAATAAGCTAAATGTGAATGTTGGATTTGGTTGGTACTATATTGATAATCATGATTTCAATTTGAAGAATGATATTGGTGGAAAAGCTTATATCAATTATTGGGGTGGTTCAGCCAATCTTTCTTATACAAACCTTTTCAATAAGAACATTAATCTGAGTGCGTGGATGGAAATTTCCAATCAGAACAATGGAAATACCCAGGCTAATAACACCAACGTATTCCATAATATCTCGATCACCAAAATATTCCCTAAAACACAAATGGAAGCCAGTATACAGCTGATGAATATTTTTAAAAGACCTTATTCTGATGATATCACTTACAATCAGGGAGGAACAGTCAGAAGATATGAATTATGGGATTGGTACGGGGTGAACGTTACTTTTGTAAAGCGTTTCGGAAACCAAAAGGTGAAAGAAAACACAAAAACAGATGTGGAGAAAAATGCTGGTGGAGCAAAATAAAAGAGGTGTTAGATCAATTAAATATAAAGCAGGTTTCATTTTGAGGCCTGTTTTTTACTTATTTCAAGGTTCCAATTTTTATAACGACATAAATACATGCTCAAAAAAATCTGCACAATTTGCGAAATCTGCGAGAGATTTACTAAAAACCTTAATCTTTATGAGTTTTTTTGACGCAAAGATTTAAAATATTCTGATGTTATATTTCAAGGAAGCTAAGGGGAATCAATTGCATTGATTCTTTCTAAGCGCATGGTTAATCATATTGCTTCATCAGCGGCTTGCCGCACTTCTTAGCTTCCTTGGAATAAAGCGATTCAACAAATTTTCTTTGCGTTTTTATCTAAAAAATCTGCGTAATCATCTGGTCTGTGAGAAATTTTTAAAATTCGAATCACGGATAGTTTTATTTAACGTAAAGTTTTTAAAATATTCTGACATTATATTGTAAGGAAGCTAAGAGAGTAATCGATTTGCAATCGATTTTGATTAAGCGCATGGTTAATCATATTGCTTCATCAGCGACTTGTCGCACTTCTTAGCTCCCTTGGAATAAAACGGTTCAACAAATTTTCTTTGCGTTTTATCTAAAAAATTTGCGTCATCAGCTCAATCAGCGAGAGATTTTCTAAAAATTGAACCATTAAGAGGCTTTAAGTTTTTAAGGATAGTTAAGGAAATAGCTGAAGCTATTGGTAAGCGTTTTTTTCATTCATCTTTGATGAAACTTAACTTCTCTTAAAATCTTTAATTTTTCTTAATGACTTAGTAATTTAATTTCACGCAGATTTCGCAAATTACGCAGATTGATGTGGAGATCTGATCTGTGTCATAAGTTTGATCTGCATGAGAAACAAAAAAGCAGGCTCCAAAAAGAAACCTGCTCAAATTCTACAAAATTAATAGATAGATTAGTTAGCCGTCAAATAGTAACTTCCATCTTCATGCTTCCATCTTCCACCCTTTACTATTTCAACGTAAACTTTATTTTTGTTTTAATGGCATCCGAAGAATTTCCGATTAAAGCTTCAAAATCACCCGGCTCAGCTACCCAGTCGTGTTTCTGAGCATCAAAGAAACTTAAAGCTGACTTGTCAATAGTGAAAGTCACTTCTTTTTCTTCTCCAGGATTTAAAAACACCTTTTCAAAACCTTTTAACTCTTTAGCAGGGCGTGGTACAGATGATTTCACATCATTGATATAAAGCTGTGCAACCTCGGCTCCTGCTTTCTTGCCTGTATTTTTAACAGTTACAGTAAAGGTGATAGTATCGTTTGGTGATAAGGTGGTTTTATCTGCTTTAGCTTTTCCAAATTCAAAAGTAGTGTAGCTCAATCCGTGCCCAAAGCTGAAAAGAGGTTTGATGTTTTTGGTGTCATGCCAACGATATCCTACAAATACTCCTTCGTTATAGGTAATATTGATTGGGTTTTTCTGATCTTTTCCTTTTCCGGCAGCGAATTCGTCTTTCTGCCCCGGATATTCTCCAAGCTGATGAGCGGAATTATCTTCAAGTTTTACAGGGAATGTAAACGGAAGTTTTCCTGATGGGTTAGCATCACCTGCTAAAATAGAAGCGATAGAATTTCCAGCTTCAGAACCAAGATACCATGACTGTAAAACGGTTGGTACTTCTTTGATCCAAGGCATGGCAACAGCGTTTCCGGAAACCAGAACTACAGCTAGGTTTTTGTTGGCTTTGGCTAATGCTGAAATCACATTGTCCTGATTATATGGCAATCCATAGCTTTTTCTGTCATTTCCTTCACTATCCTGAAAATCTGCTTTATTCAGTCCGCCAACGAAAATTACGTAGTCAGATTTTTTTGCTAATTCTACTGCTTCGTTTAATAATTCAGTTGCTGAACGGGTGTCTTTTAAGTCCTGTCCGGATTTTACACCATTATATTCTCCGCCAATGTCTCCTACATATCCTCTGGCATACTGTACATCCGATTGTTTACCAAATCTGGATTTGATTCCGTCCAATGGTAGGGTTTCATATTTTACTTTTAGTGAGGAAGATCCGCCACCAACTGTCATGATCTTGATGGCATTTTCCCCAATAACAGCAATTTTTTTAGCTTTATTAAGGTCTATCGGAAGGATATTTCCCTGGTTTTTTAATAGAACAACGCCTTCTTCTCCGATTTCTTTAGCCACAGCTTTGTGCTCTTCCGAAGCAATATTTCCGAAAGGCTTATTTCTGTTCATGGTAGTTTTATAAGCAAGGCGAAGGAGTCTGGTTACCTTGTCATCCAGTTCTTGAGTTCCTACTTTTCCGGCTTTAATCAGATCAAGATAAGGCTTGGCCAGATAATAATTATCATAAGCATTTTTAGTTCCTGCAGAAAGTCCATTGGTCCATGATCCGAATTCAAGATCCAATCCGTTGTGAATCGCTTGTTCAGTATTGTTAACTGCGCCCCAATCGGAAACTACTACACCTTTATAATTCCATTCCTTTTTCAGAATATCATTCAAAAGGTATTGATTCTGGCTGGCATATTGACCTTTATATAGGTCATAAGCACCCATGATTGTCCAGGAATCCCCTTCTGTAACAGCAGCTTTGAAAGGTGGAAGGTATATTTCATAAAGAGTTCTGTCGTCCACATTCACATTGCTGGTATGACGGAACATTTCCTGATTGTTCAGGGCAAAATGTTTCACAGAAGTGGCTACTCCGTTAGATTGTACCCCTTTGATATAAGGAACCACCATTTTTGAAGTCAGATAAGGATCTTCACCCATGTATTCAAAGTTTCTTCCATTCAATGGAGTTCTGTAGATGTTAACTCCAGGTCCTAAAAGAATATCTTTCTTTCTGTATCGGGCTTCTTCTCCCAATGCTTTACCATAGTTCCATGACATTTTTTTATTCCATGTTGCAGATAGAGCGGTTAGGGCAGGGTAGGCGATAATAGAATCATTAGTCCATCCGGCTTGATCCCATTCGTCCCACATTACTTCAGGGCGTACCCCGTGAGGACCATCAGTTGTCCAGAATTCAGGAATTCCTAATCTTGGAACACCAGGAGAACTGAATTTCGACTGTGCGTGAAGCATAGCTACTTTTTCTTCCAGGGTCATTTTGGAAAGAGCATCTTTGATACGCTCTTCTACAGGTTTTGATTCATCTAAATAAACGGGAGTATTGTTCTGGGCCATATAAGAAACAGAAATAAAGGTGAATAAGCTTACAATGGCGGTTTTCTTTAACATAATGCCTTTTTATTGGATTAAAGCAAAAATAAACAAAATTTTTATATTATCTCAAATTGAGAAAATAAATTTTCAGACATAAAAAAACTGCCTGCAAAAATGCTGACAGCTTGTTATTTATTGTAAAGTAGAAATGCTATAATAGAGACAAGAGGCATGAAGATGATAGACGAAGAGATAATAGACAGAAAATATTGAACTCTCAATGTCAATAGTTAATTTTGCTTCACAAGTGAATCATCAATTTGGAGCGAAGGGATTATAACCCCGTATCTCGAACCCCGCACCCCGAAACTCTCATACTCAAACACCTAATCCCATCCTTTTACCGCACCTCCTTTAAATACCTCAAGGGCTTTTTTCTCCACTTCATCAGACTGGTAAGCTTTCACAAAGTTTTTTACCTTCTGGCTGTTCTTATTATCCTGTCTTGTCACAACAAGGTTAACATAAGGCGAATCTTTATCTTCTTTAAATATTCCTTGCTTTTCCGAATCTAATCCGGCTTGTGCTGCAAAATTGTTATTGATAATTCCTACAACAACATCTCTGTCATCCAAAACTCTAGGGATTTGTGCCCCTTCAATTTCCATGATATTCAACTCTTTTGGATTTTCTGTAATATCAGTGACTTTTGGAAGCAATCCGACTCCTGCTTTTAGTTTCAATAAACCGTTTTTCTGTAGCAGAAGTAAAGAACGGCCGCCATTGGTAGGGTCATTAGGGATAACAATCGTGCTCCCATTTTGCAACTCACTAAGGTTTTTAATCTTTTTAGAATAGGCAACAATAGGGTAGACAAAGGTATTTCCTACAATTGCAAGATTATACCCTCTCTGTTTTGATTGTTCGGCTAAATAAGGAGCATGCTGGAAAGCATTGGCATCAATGTCACCATTTACCAAGGCTTCGTTGGGAACTACATAATCGTTGAAAGGGATAAGTTCCACTTCAAGATTATATTTTTCCTTCGCTACCTTTTTAGCTACTTCGGCCACTTCCTGCTCCGGTCCGTAAGTAATTCCGACCCTGATGAAATTCGGATCATCCTTTCTTCCTGAGCATGCACTGAAAAGCAGTACACCAGCAGCTATTAAACCTAAAATCTTTATTTTTTTCATTCTATTCTTTTTAATATATATAAAGGTAAGAAGGTAAAACTATTTAGAAAATTCGTTTACAAGAATCTCCTTTACTCTCAAACCCTCAAACTCTCCAACCCGAATCCCGCACCCCGAAACTTATCTATGGTCAAATCTTTTAGACAATCGATCTCCCATAAACTGGATGATAAATACCAAAAGAACAAGCAATACTAAAACGGTGTTCATGATGACAATATCATAACCAATATATCCATACTGATAACCAACCTGTCCTAATCCGCCGGCACCTACAGCACCACCCATTGCAGAATACCCTACTAATGTGATTAAAGTAATAGTAGCATTATTAATCAGCGAAGGAAGTGCTTCCGGAAGTAAAACCTTTCTAATGATTTGGAAAGGAGATGCTCCCAACGCTCTTGCTGTTTCAATTAATCCGTGAGGAACTTCAATAAGGCTGTTTTCCACCAATCTGGCAATAAAAGGAGCTGCTCCTACACTTAATGGAACCAATGCTGCGTTTACTCCGATGGATGTTCCTGCTAAAATCCTTGTAAAAGGAATCATCCACACAATTAAAATAATAAAAGGGATGGCACGGAATACATTCACGATAATGGATAATGCTCTGTAATAGGCAACATTTTCCAATAGTTGTCCTTTTCTTGTTAAAAATAACAGAATTCCAACCGGAAGGCCTAGCACAAAACCAAAAAATCCTGACACAAATGTCATATAAACCGTTTCCCAGGTTCCTTTTGCCAAAAGGGCAAGTACCACATCACTAAGCATATCCTTTTACTGTATTTTGAATTTTATTTTGATTAAAATAATAGATGGCTTTTTGGTTTTCCTCAGCTTCACCTTGAAGTTGCAAAAGTAGTTTACCAAAATTAGAATTCCCAAAATATTCTACATCTGCTTTCAAAAGTTTGTATGGGATTTTATGTTCATTATATAATGCTGAAAGAATTTGTTCAACACTTATGTTTTCGTTAAGTTCTATTTCGACCAGCGGAAATAAACCATCCTGTGGCTCTTTCTGTAGTCTGTTATTAAGTTCCTGTGGCAGGGTCATGACGTCTGAATTTATAAATTGTTGGATCACCGGATTTTCACGGTTTGAAATGATCTCACTTAAAGTTCCTTTGGCTAGTAGTTTTCCTTTGTCGATTACAGCAACATGGTTACAAACAGATTTGATAACTTCCATTTCATGGGTAATCAGAAGGATGGTAATTCCTAATCTCTGGTTAATATCCTTTAAAAGCTGTAAAATAGATTGAGTGGTCACCGGATCCAGGGCACTGGTTGCTTCATCACAAAGCAGAAGGTGAGGATCATTAGCTAAAGCTCTTGCAATGGCTACTCTTTGTTTCTGGCCGCCGGAAAGACTCCTTGGGTAATCGTTGGCTTTATCTTCAAGACCTACAATTTTTAATAATTCGTTGACCTTGTTCTTGATTTGATCTTTGCTGCTGTGATCCAGTTCCAGTGGAAGGGCTACATTATCAAAAACTGTTCTCGAAGAAAGAAGATTAAAATGCTGGAAGATCATTCCTATTTTTTTACGTTCCTCAGCAAGCTGCTTTGAACTTAATTGGGTAAAATCTTTTCCATTAATAATGATCTGTCCTTCATCCGGTCTTTCCAACAGATTAACGGTACGGATCAGGGTACTTTTTCCGGCACCGGAGAATCCTATAATTCCTACGATATCTCCTTTATCTATATTGAGGCTCACCTGATCCAATGCCTTGAAGGCCTGTTTCTTCTGATGGAATGTTTTTGATATGTTTCTGATTTCTATCATTCTGATGTTTTATACTATTTAAATAGGTTGATACCTTTTGCCTGCCCTGTTAAAAAATCTTCTAACTCTTCTGATTTTGACCTTAGCCCTTTTTGAAAGCTTGAAATACTTGGTGACATTGGTCAGCAATACTCCCAGCAATATGATTGCCAAACCATATAACTGACCTCCATTGATACTTTGATTGGCCACAATCCATCCTGCAATAACCGTTACAATAGGGTTAATGTAAGTATGAGTGCTCACCAATGCAGCGGGTTTTACAGACAGCAGCCAAATGTACGACAAATAAGCGACTATCGATCCAAAGAAGATCAAAAACAGAACGCCTGTCCAGGCTGAGACCGGTACTGTAGACACCGAGAAATCAGTCCATTCCCCTCTTAATAAGGCAATAAGAAAAGCAGCTGTTCCTGCCACAATAAGCTGTTGGGCAATATTCATAAAAGTAGATTGCGAAGCCGGATTTTTCTTAGAATATAAAGAACCCAAAACCCACGCAATAGAACTTAGTCCCAATACCACAAAAGCAGTAATACGGAGTTGAGGATCTGCAGCAGCATGTGCCGCCGTTGAATTGACACTTCCTTTTAAGAAAAAGACCAATCCTACAAAACCAATCGCTAATCCTATAGGAATAAACTTATCTGAAAAATAGTATTTCCAGTTTTTTCTATCAATAGCAATGAACCAGAATGGCCCGGTTGCTATGGAGATTGCCGCCTCAGAAGCAGTTACATATTGCTCGCCCCAGGCTACAAGCCCTGTTCCCCCGGTAAGAATAAGAACTCCGGTAATTGCGTTTTTCTTCCAGTTGATGAGAGAGTTTGCTTTTTCCCCTTTAGCCAGGAGATATCCAATCATCAGAATTCCTGCTACCAGAAATCTCAATCCCGAAAGAATGAACGGCGGAAAACCTTTTAAGCCAAATGAAATAGCTAAAAACGTAATCCCCCATATTACATAGATATTTGTAAATGCCAATGGAACCAGCCATTTGTTTTTAGAATTGCTCATTGTTATTTTTTTAATGTTTTGGTTTTTAAATAAAAAAGGCCCTACAACTTGGTAGGGCCTTTAAAAGTATGTCATATTAAAAGTAAGGTCACCCACAGTATTCTTTATGCACAGGCATACAGATATCCTTCATCATGTTTTTTATGATGTGTTTTATTGTTGCGTTATTCTTTGTTTCTGTGCTCATTTTATTTTATTTCCTGAATACGTTTGCAAATATATAATATAATTTTTATTAGTCCACCAAAAATGTAGAGTTTTTAAATATTAAATTATCGTTAATGAATTATATCATTGATAATCAGTATTTTGATTGTTGTATTTTTTTATGATTTAGAATGTTTAAAATTGATTGTTCTATTTTTTAATTCATTTAATATTGAAATTCGATGTTTTTAACGTTATGGAAAAGGTAAAATAAATTGAAATTTTTATGAAAAATGCAAAGTGTTTTTGTTAGTGGAAATTGAAATTGAAATGAAGAAATCCCATCAATAATTATTAAAAAAGCGATGGCACAAATATCCTTTTGAATGGTTGTAATTAATTGAATAACAAGATTAGATTAAAATTTAACAATATTTATGATTAGACATTGATGATTAGTCATTAATTTTGAAATGTCAATTTTAATAACTTTAAAAACAGATAGTATGAAACGTTTTGAAAACAAAGTCGCTTTTATTACAGGCGGAAATTCAGGAATAGGAAAAGCCGTTGCCGTTTTAATGGCCAGAGAAGGAGCAAAAATTGTTATTGCTGATCTTAAAGAAAATAAAGAAACACTGGAAGAAGTTCTGAAAGAAGGAACCGATGTCAGATTTATTGCCTGCGATGTATCCAATCATGAAGAAGTAGAAAAAGCAGTTAATGAAACGGTGAAAGCATTCGGAAGCTTGGATGTAGCGGTGAATAATGCTGGAATTGTAGACGCTTCTCCGGTTCATGAAAAGTCTGTAGAAGAATGGCAGAAAGTGATTAATATTAATCTGAGCGGCGTATTTTATGGAATGAAATATCAGATTGCTCAGATGAGAAAACAGGAAACCGGTGGGGCAGTTATTAATATGGGATCTATTATGAGCCAGGTAGCAGAATTCGGAATTGCTTCTTATGCTTCATCGAAACACGGGCTGGTTGGGCTTACCAAAGTTGCCGCTCTTGAAAATGGAACTAACAATATTCGTGTGAATGCCATTGGTCCCGGATACATAGAAACCCCTCTATTAATGGATAATGCAGCGCAAAGTGCAGAGTACAGATCCTATATGGAATCTAAACATGCGATGAAAAGATTAGGAAAACCCGAGGAAATTGCAAAAGCTGTCTTATTTTTGGCATCTGAAGATGCAAGCTTCTGTACGGGGGCTTATCTTCCGGTAGATGGTGGCTACCTGATACAGTAATTTAAAACAGAGAAATGAATACAAAAGATCTTAACGATATACCTCTTCGCAGAAAACTCGGTATTACCATGGTAGAAACCTACAACAATGTGTATGAAAAATCACAGGAATTTTTTGCGGAATATGGACTCACTTCCCAGCAATACAATGTCCTGTCTATTTTACATGATGCAGGAACTCCGTTATCTACCTCTGATATTCTGAAGAAAATGCTGGAGAAAAATGCAGGTGTTTCAAGATTGGTAGACCGTCTTATTGTGAAAGATCTTGTAGAAAAAGGTGTGAACCCGGATGATAAACGTTTGATTGATGTAAAGCTTACAGAAAAAGGAGAAACACTATGTAAAAAAGTTTCTGATGAACTTTCCAATGTAGATGCTGTTTATGGAAATTTGGAAGATGAAGAAGTAGAAATGCTCATCAGCCTTTTATCAAAAATAGGAAAGAAATAGAGTGACTTAGGTTACTTATATGATGTTATTTTAAAAATCCGGTCGAGTGCCGGGTTTTTGCATTTATTAAACTAGTTAAATGTGCAGAATTCTCAGTCGGTGTAATTTAGCATCAAAATTAAAGACATGGACAATAGAATATTAGGTCTACATCATATCACTGCCATTGCAGACAACGCGAAAAGAAATTTAGATTTTTATACTCAGGTTTTAGGAGTAAGAATGGTAAAGAAAACCGTTAATTTTGATGATCCGGGAACTTATCATTTCTATTTCGGAAACGAAACCGGAACACCGGGAACAATCCTTACTTTCTTTCCTTGGGAAGGAATTGGAAAAGGTAGCAACGGAAGCGGAATGGCTACTCATATTGGATATTCAGTTCCTAAAGGAAGCCTGGAATTCTGGAAAAACCGTTTGAAAAGCTTCAACGTGAATGTGGAAGAAGGGGAAATCTTTGGCGAGAAAACGATTTCTTTTAAAGATCCGGACGGGCTTCAGTTACAGTTTATTGAACCAGCTGGAGATGATAATCGAAAAGTATGGACTACTGATGATATCAAGGATGAAAATGCTTTAAAAGGATTCCATAATGTCACCTTAACCTTGAAAAGAGCAGAGCCAACGATTAAAGTTCTGACTGACCTTTTAGGCTATGACCTTCAAAAACAGGAAGGCGAACGATACAGATTTGTAACAGATGCAATTGATACAGCCAACCTTATTGATATTATTGAGAATGATAAAACTTCAACCGGAAGAAATGCAGCAGGAACCAACCATCACATTGCCTTCAGAGTAAAAGATGATACTGTTTTGATGGAATACCGTGAAAAAGCTTTATCTGCAGGTTTAAGTATTACGCCGAAAATCAACAGAGATTATTTCTACTCACTGTATTTCCGTGAACCGGGAGGTGTTTTGTTTGAAATCGCAACAGATAATCCCGGATTTACAGTAGATGAACCTTTGGATGAATTAGGACAAAACTTAAAACTTCCTGCTCAGTACGAAGGAATGCGTAGTAAAATAGAAGGAGTATTACCGAAGTTATCATAGATCATCATCTGCCTTGTATAAAGGAATTAAATTTGAATAAAAATAAAAGACATGGAAAGAACAGAAATAGTTTTGGAAGGAAGAAAAGGAGAAATCCAACTTTTCTCAGAGGATAAGAAAGCCGGTAAAATGGATATTTCAGTTATTGGAAAGAAACTGACCGTATACCATACCGAAGTTGATCCTGAATTTGAAGGAAAAGGTTTTGCCAAAATTTTATTGGAAAGGCTGGTTTCCTATGCAAGAGAAAATGATTTGAAAATATTACCGCTATGTCCGTTTGTACATGCACAGTTCAAGCGCCATCCGGAAGAATATAATGATGTTTGGTTAAAAGAAGAAGCATAAAAACTCATAGAGTTTGAGAGGGAAAAGACAGGGTATTGTATTTCCTCTTTTACCTTCTCTTTCTTCTTAGCCAATTAGAACAACCCATTAACAACCCACATTATGAACCTGATCACAGGATTGCACCACGTAACAGCAATTACGGGTAATGCACAGGAAAATATAGATTTTTATACCGGAGTTTTAGGACTTCGTCTGGTTAAAAAAACAGTAAACTTTGATTATTCAGATGTATATCACTTTTATTTCGGGGACGAATACGGAACCCCGGGAACCATTATGACTACCTTTCCTTATGGTAAAGATCTGATTAATGGAAGACATGGTAAAGGTATGCTGAATACCACTGCCTTTTCAGTATCTATGGAAGCATTGGATTACTGGACAAACCGTTTAGATCAGTTTAATATTGCTTACAAACAGCCACAACAAAGATTATCAGGTGAGGTTTTTATTTATCTTGAAGACTTTGACGGATTGGGACTTGAGTTGGTTTTTAATGATAAAGATGACAGAAAAGGATACTATAACGGATATATTCCTAAAGACTTTGCCTTAAAAGGAATTCACCACGTTGAAATCTGGCAGGATGCCTATGAAAGAACAGCAGCTCTGTTAACGACTCAGATGGATCATAAAATTATTTCAGAAAGCCCTGACCGACTGAGATTAGGTACAGAAGATCTTCCGGGAAAATATGTAGACCTTCTTTCTACTCCTAATGCATTAAAAGGACTAGCGGGAAGAGGTACCGTTCACCATGTGGCTTTTGCAACTCCGGATGCCCAGACTCAGCTTGAAATGGTTGAAAGACTCAATGCTTTTGGACTGGAACATACCGAAGTGAAAGACAGGAAATACTTTACATCCGTTTATTTTAAAGAACCGGGAGGTGTATTGTTTGAGATTGCCACTTCAGGTCCGGGATTCGATGTGGATGAAGAAGCTGCATTTTTAGGAGAAGATCTGCAGTTGCCCCAACAGTTTGAAAAACGTAGAAATCGTCTGTTAGATGTTCTTCCAAAGATTGATTATCCAACAGAAAAATACAGATAGAGAAATAATGAGTCATATTTTAAATATAAAAACAGCAGGAATACCACTAAGACAGGCTAAAAAAGCTTTGATTATGGTTCATGGAAGAGGCGGAACTGCTCAGGATATTCTGAGCCTTTCACAACATTTGAATGTAAAAGAGTATGCAATAGTAGCCCCACAGGCTTTGAATCATACCTGGTACCCATTGTCATTTATGGCACCGGTAGAACAGAATGAGCCCTGGTTGTCATCAGCTTTGGAAATGGTGGAAGAAACAGTACAGGCGGTTACAGATGCAGGAATTGCCCCTGAAAATATTTACTTTTTCGGATTTTCCCAGGGAGCGTGTCTAACATTAGAATTTTTAGCCAGAAATGCCCAGAAGTTCGGTGGTGCAGTCGCCATTATCGGTGGAGTGATTGGTGATAAGATCAACCGTGAAAATTACAAAGGTGATTTCACAGGAACTCCTGTTGTATTGGGAACCAGCAATCCGGATTTTCATGTTCCTGTAGAAAGAGTATATGCTACAGCCAATATTTTAAGAGAGATGAATGCTGAGGTAACGGAAAAAGTATACGCTAATTTCGGACACTCTATTAATCAGGAGGAAATTGAACTGGCCAATTCAATCATTTTTAAATAAATGTTTTAATCTTGAACAGGTAAATTTTATATTGTTAGTAGTTAAGTAAGGTGAGATTCTTACAGAATGACAAAGTGTATGGATAGCTAGAGCGTTCTATTTGTCATTCCGTAGGAATCTACACAAAGTAGATGATGAACATTAATTTTTACAATAATGATTGGAAAATCATTCTGAATACAGACTGAAGGCTTGCGAACGTAGTTCAAACGCGTAATGAAAAATCTCAGAAATAAATATCTCGCAGATTTTACAGATGACGCAGATCTTTATGCATAATCATCTGTGAAAATCTGTGCTATCTGTGGGAAAAAAATCTGCGAGATTTGCTCAATCTACGAGATATAAGAAAAACACGCAACCCTATTGATGAGCATTAATCTTTAAAAAATAAAACAATGAATATCACAAGAATTTTCAGCGATGAAAAAGGAGAAACTCATTTTGCAACCTTAGAAATTCCTCTTATAGATCAGGGGGATATCGGATTTCTTTCTGAAACGCTTGAAGTTAAAAAATTACAGTTTAGACAGGTTTCTGCAAACTATGATTACGATTTTCATTGTGCTCCACAAAAGCAATATATCGTACTTTTGGATGGTGGCGTGGAGATAGAAACTTCATTGGGTGAAAAAAGACGATTTCAGACGGGTGAAATTCTTCTGGTAGAAGATGTTACCGGAAAAGGGCATAAAACGAAAAATTTGGAGCCTAAAGTCAGAAAATCACTGTTTATTTATATTTAAACTTAGAACTTAGTCATGAAAACATTACATTTTTTAGTCATAGGAAAGAATCAGGAAATTCTGGATGTATTAAAAAGAGTTATCGAAAACAATGAAGGCTGGACGGCCGAAATTCAGAGTGATGAGAACTTCTGTTATGAATATATCAGAGAAAATCATGTAGATATTGTACTGTTGAGTGCAGGATTGGAGGACCAGTTTGAAAAAGATATAAAAGTATTTTGTGGAGGTTTAGATAAAGAGGTTAAGGTAATTGACCATTATGGAGGCGGAAGTGGACTTTTAAAGAATGAAGTTTACAGTCTTTTTCCTAATTTGCAGGAGTAAAACGTACTCCATGTTTGAAAATATCATCAAAAACATTACAAGATTCATTACCGTCACACCGGAAGAAGAGAAAATATTTACAGATTTACTGGTGTGTCAGGAATTTCCTAAGAAGACTGTTCTATTAAGAGAAGGAGAGATCTGCCAGTTTGAAGGCTATATTCATAAAGGATGTTTGAGAATGTATTGTTTGGATGATAATGGAACTGAAGTCACGATTCTATTTGCTATTGAAGACTGGTGGATCAGTGATATTGCCTCATTTCAGGAACAAAAGCCTTCTAAAGTCTATATTGAAACATTGGAAGATTCAGAGATTTATATGCTGAGTCCGATGACAAAAGAAAAGCTGTTAAATGAAGTTCCTAAGTTTGAAAGGGTTTTCAGAATGCTGGTACAAAGGAATCTCACTACACTTCAAAGCCGTCTGGTAGATACCATTTCCAAGTCTGCATCTGACCGATACCTTGAATTTATCAAAGTATATCCTTCCATCCCACAACGGGTTGCTCAATACTATATCGCTTCTTATCTCGGAGTTTCAAAAGAATTTGTAAGCACCATCAGAAAACGTCTGGCTTCAAAAGGGTAATAGGTAATAGGTAATAGGTAATAGGTAATAGGTGGCGGCCGAATTTTTATAGAGATTGAAGATTCATTAGTATTAATAACCTCTCTTATGATTGGGGTTTTTAAGATTCCGACACAATAAAATCTGCTCAATCTGAAACACCTGCGAGAGTAAAACTTTCTCATTCATTAACTCCATAGAATAAAACTATTCGTGCATCCGTGGCTAACTCTTATAATTTGTATTTCCAATATCCCAACCCAATAGAATCTGCACAATCCGCAAAATCCGCGAGAGTAAAATTTTCTCATTCATTAAATCCATAGGATAAAACTATTCGTGCATCCGTGGCCAACATAAAGCTCAACAGTGTACAATTTTATCGGAGATAAAATCCTTGCGCCTTATATCAGCAACTTTTTAAAATCATCTCGCGCCTTAGCGTATTCCAACAGTCTCATTTTTTTAAAATAAAGCAATTTATTAAACTAGTTAAATGTCCACCCATTTTTACCGCCTTACATTTGTCACATCAAAACAAACAAATAACAATTGAGATATGAACAGAAAAGATTTTTTAAAAAAAGGGTTACTCGGAACAGGAATGTTTGTAGCATCTGCTTCTCTGGGAAATACCATGCAAAACGAAATTGACGAAATTGAACCACTAGAGCCCATAGGATATAATCATCTGCCCAATACAGATTCGAAAATTAAAGAAAATTCTGTCATTCATAAGGCAGATTCAAGAGGGAAGGCAGATCACGGTTGGTTATTGAGCCAGCATACTTTCAGTTTTGCCAACTATTATAATCCCGAAAGAATGCATTTTGGAGTGTTAAGAGTTTTGAATGATGACAGAGTAGAAGCGGGCCGAGGTTTCGGAACCCATCCGCATGATAATATGGAAATTATCAGTATTCCTTTAGAAGGCGATCTTGAACATAAAGACAGCATGGGAAATACAGCCATTATCAAAAGTGGTGATATCCAGGTGATGAGTGCCGGAACAGGAATCATGCACAGCGAATTCAATAAAAACAGCGATCAGTTGGTCAAATTTCTTCAGATCTGGGTATACCCGAAAAAAAGAAATGTAACGCCAAGATATGATCAGATCACTTTAGACAAAACAAAAAACCAGAACCAATTCCAACAGATTCTTTCTCCAAATGCCGATGATGAAGGAGTATGGATTCATCAGGATGCATGGTTTCATCTGGGAACTTTCGATCAGAATAGAGAAATCAATTATCAGATCCGAAAAAAAGGAAACGGTGTATATGCCTTTATCCTTAAAGGAAGTGCTGAGATGGAAGGCCAGTTAGTAGAAGAAAGAGACGGTTTCGGAGTATGGGATATCAAAGATCTAAATATTAAAACGATAGAAGAAAACACAGAAATTCTTCTTATGGAAGTTCCTATGACAATGTAAAATAACAATATCATGAAAAATTTAGTAAACAAATTGATGATAGCTGTCGTTTTAGTGCTTTCAAACCTGATATTTGCACAGACAGTTGCTACAGGAACATCCAAAAACTGGGGTTCTGTAGATGGAATTTCCATGATAGGACTGGTACAAGGCCCTTCTTCAGCGGATACCCAGCTTCAAGTAGCCTGTGTTTTTGAATATATTGAAGATGATATCTTTAAGGCTCCTGCTTTACCCGCTAATTTGAATGGATTAGTACATTTAGATGAAGCTTTAAAAGGAGAACTTACCAATATCAGAAAATCAGGGCAGTTTTTGGGACATTCTTTGGAGACAATCTTAATTACATCTCCCCAAGGCGCTATGTCTGCAAAAAAACTCTTATTGATAGGGTTAGGTGATCGTACCCAATTTACCCCTGAGCTGATGATATCAGTAGGAGAGGTTGCTGCCCGCGAAGCCATGAGGTTAGGCGTTTCAAATTTTGCTTTTGCCAGTGATTTAAAAGATGCCGGAATAGACTCCCCAACAGCTTTAGTTGCTGGAAATGTAGTGAGAGGTATTGTACAGGCCAACCGTTCCGATAATTATCTAAAAGAACATAAGCTTTCCACAACAAAAAAAATAGAAAAAGTATATCTATTGGCTGGTCCTTCCTTCTTTGAGATTGCTGGAGGAGGAATTTCTGAAGCCATTGCAGAAGCTCACAAGAAATAATGAACTTAGTTTCATTAATATTGTTGATCCTGCCCCCTTTTTTTAAGGGGGCTTTTTGTATAAACCCCATTATAAAAGAACCTTAGAAAGGGTGAAAAAAGAAAGAGTATTCTATTTTATGATCTTCATGACTTCCTTCTTCCATCCTTCAGCTTCCAACCCTTTATAACACAGAACTTAATTTAATAACCATTCAATTCCTGGCTACCAACTCCCAACTAAATTAGCTAAATCCAAAAAAAATCCCGATTTTTGCACTCCTTCATTAAACCCGAGTTCATGAAATTATGTATTGCCGAAAAACCAAGTGTTGCCAGAGATATCGCCAAAGTATTAGGTGCTACCACATCTAAACAAGGCTATATGGAAGGGAACGGCTATTGCGTAACATGGACGTTCGGACATCTTTGTACGCTAAAGGAACCTCACGATTACAGTCCACAATTCAAATCCTGGAATTTATTTTCATTACCCATTATTCCCAGCAGTTTTGGTATCAAGCTGATTCCGAATAAAGGCGTTGAAAATCAGTTTAAAGTGATTGAAAGATTAGTAGAAGAATGTGATGAGGTTATTAACTGTGGGGATGCCGGGCAAGAGGGAGAATTAATCCAGCGTTGGGTATTGCAGAAAGCAAAATGCAACAAACCCGTTCAGCGTTTATGGATTTCCTCATTGACGGAAGATGCCATCAAAGAAGGTTTTGAAAGCCTTAAACCAGCAGAAGATTATAAAAACCTATATCTGGCCGGAAATGCCAGAGCCATCGGGGATTGGTTATTGGGAATTAATGCCACAAGGTTATTTACCAAGAAATTTGGTGGTAATAAAGCGGTTCTTTCCATTGGAAGGGTACAAACTCCTACATTGGCTATGCTGGTGCAGCGTCAGAAAGAAATTGATGCCTTTACCACGGAAGAATATTGGGAATTGAAAACCAAATACCGTGATGTAATTTTCAATGCGGCGATTGATCGTCTTAAAACGTTAGATAGAGCAGAAAAAGGACTGGAATACCTTAAAGTAAATCCATTCGAAATTGTTTCATTCGAAATTAAAGAAGGAAAAGAAAAGAATCCAAGACTTTTCGATTTGACCGGATTACAGGTAGAAGCCAACAAAAAATACGGATATTCTGCGGAAAATACATTGAACTATGTTCAGAGTCTTTACGAAAAGAAGCATGTAACCTATCCGCGTGTTGATACCACTTATTTATCAGATAGTTTATATCCGAAAATAGAAGGAATTCTTCGAAAAATGTATCCGTATCAGGAGTTAATAGCTCCTTTACTGGAAGCTCCTATTCCAAAATCAAAAGCGGTATTTGACGATACGAAAGTAACCGATCACCATGCGATCATCCCTACGGAAATTCCACCTTCTCAAAATCTGAGCAGGGAAGAAAAGCTGATCTATGATCTGATTGCCAAACGTTTCGTTGCTGTTTTTTACCCTGAATGTAAAATTTCAAATACCTTGGTAGAAGGAAAAGTAGGAACTATTCCTTTCAAAACCAGCGGAAGACAAATCCTTGAACCAGGTTGGAGAGCTGTCTATGCTAAAGAACCTAAGGAAGAATCTACAGATAAAGAAAAGGAAAAAGAGGAAGAACAAACCATTCCTGAATTTATTGCAGGAGAAACCGGACCTCATGATCCGATGATTCACCAGGGGAAAACCACTCCGCCAAAACCTTATACCGAAGCAACCTTGCTGAGAGCAATGGAAACTGCCGGAAAACAGGTTGAAGATGAAGAATTACGTGAAATGCTCAAGAACAACGGGATTGGAAGACCATCCACCCGTGCCAACATCATCGAAACACTTTTCAAAAGAAAATATATTGAGAAGAAACGAAAAAACCTGATTGCCACCCAAACAGGAATTCAGCTTATCGATACCATTGAAGACGAACTTTTAAAGAGTCCGGAGCTTACAGGAGAATGGGAGTCTAAACTTCGTAAAATTGAAAAGGGCGAGTATGAAGCCAACCTTTTCAAAGAAGAACTTATTCAGATGGTCACAGAACTGACTGATAAAGTGGTTTACGGAAAAGGAAAAGTGATTACCCTACAGGACGAAGAGAAAGAAGAAGTAAAGGAAAAGAAAAAAAGAGAACCTGCACAGAAAAAAGAACTTCAGTCCTGGGAAGAAACAAAGTGCCCGAAATGTAAGGAACATAATCTAATCAAAGGGAAAACGGCTGTAGGATGTTCTGATTTCAAAAATTGCGGATTCAAAATTACTTTTGAAATCTTCGGAAAAAAATTATCTGATAAGCAGCTTTTAGATCTTGTTTTAAAAGGAAAAACCTCTAAACTGAAAGGGTTCAATGCTCATCCGGAAGGTGTAGCAGAAGGCGTACTTTCTTTAACAGATGATTTTCAGGTACTGCTTAGCTAATCATTCTAATATATAGCCTCTTATTTATATACCTTGTCATTGACTACCTCGAAATAATATTCATCGATTGAAAGGAGATAATCTTCGATTTCTGACGAAGGAAGAATCTCAATATAGACTAGGTTCAAAAGTAAGTTTTTTTCTCGTGGAGAATACGGGATTCGAACCCGTGCCTTTTGACTGCCAGTCAAACGCGTTACTGAAAAAAGCAATATTCAGACCTCTAAGCTATTAATTTGTAGTAAATTTCTTCGGAGATTTTCCAGTAATTTGGGTGAATTTTCTGTAAAAATACTCCAGGGTATTAAACCCGGATTCAAAACATATATTTTTAATTCCGATTTCCGGATTGTTGATTAATAATTGTTTAGCATGTTCTATTCTTAATTGAATAATATATTCCACCGGTGTACAGTTGTAAGAATGCTTGAATTTTTTAAACAGATTAGCCTCACTCATTCCCGCTAAGGCAGACAGTTGTTTTATGGTAATAGGTTCTCTGTAGTTTTGCTTGATAAAATACACGACTTAATGAAGTCCGTTTTGTACATTTTCTGTCCTGTCAGAGTGGAGCAGAATATGCTTGGCATTAGTCTTCATCAGTTCGTAAATAAGTTCTTTAAGGCTTAAACTCAACAAAAAATCTGATGTGTTGTAAATACTTTCATCCACTCTTCTGTTGTACAGATTGGTGAGACTTCTCCATAAAGACTCATCTGAGCTTACAAACTTTTTCACCGCATTTTCTTTCATCATAATTCCCGTTCTGTCCCAGTCGGGATGCCAGTTTTCAATAACTTCATGAAAAACACTGTCTATGTATTCCTGCTCAATATTCAATACCAGGCATTTAGTTGGTTCTTTGAAAACAGGGTGAATGTCTATACTGAGTTCCTTATTACAGGGCGGGATGAATACACTTCTTTCATTAAACTCAAAAGTTTCTTCCTCACTTCGGATGATTTTATTGCCACTCAGCATAAGTGTGATGACAGGCTTTTCAAAAAAGAAAGGAAAATCATGGCACACAACATTCGTTTCAAATACATTCAATTCACCAAAAGGAATGCTGAAAACAGTTCTTTCTTCGATCTTTTCCATAGGATAGAGTTTAGGTTAAAAAAAATAGAGAATAAGTAAATGAATTATACCATGTTTTTGTCATTTTCGAATTGTGTAAAATACAAAATATTTAAAATAATGGAAACAACATCGTTAGAAAAAGAAAATTATACTTCAAATACTGATTTTTTATCTCTGAATCCTTCTACTTTAGAGGTTATTGGTAAAGTTGAAAATACATCCCGTGAAGAAATAGATGCTATCATTGAAAAAGCAAAGAAAGCCCAAAAACTATGGGCAGCAAAGCCAGATGCAGAAAGAAAAGAAATTTTATTAAAAGTAGGAGAAGCCTTACAGAACAATTCCAAATATTTAGCGGAATGGATTACCAAAGAGCAAGGAAAACCACTCAATGGACCGGGTGCTCATTTTGAAATGCAGGCTTGTGTAGGCTGGACTCAGGTACCGGCATCTCTCGATCTTCCTGAAGAAATTGTTTTTGAAGATGAAACCCGAAAAGATGTACTCTACAGAAATCCAATTGGGATTGTTGCCGCAATTGCCCCTTGGAATTGGCCGTTAATGATTGCCATCTGGCAGATTATTCCATCTTTGAGAATGGGAAATGCTGTGGTTATTAAACCTTCAGAATATACAACGTACTGTAGCCTGGAAATGATAAAAGTAATTAATACGGTGCTTCCTGAAGGAATTTTACAGGTAGTTACAGGTAAAGGAGAAGTAGGATCTTATCTTATAGGGCATCCGGAAATAGGTAAAATTATGTTTACAGGCTCTACGGCAACAGGGAAAAAAATCATTGAGGCTTCCGCTGCTAATATGGCTCGCCTTACCTTGGAATGTGGTGGTAATGATGCCGGAATTATTTTACCCGGACTTGATGTGGCCAAACACATAGAAAATATCTTCTGGGGAGCATTTCTGAATATGGGACAAACCTGTGCTAGTTTGAAAAGATTATATGTGCATGAAGATGAATATGAAAAAATAAGCCAGGCTTTAGCGGAATATTCCGCTAATATTCCAATGGGGAACGGAGCCGATGAAAACGTTGTTCTGGGCCCCATACAAAATAAAATGCAGTACAATAAAATTCAGGATCTGATTCATGATGCTGAAAATATTGGAGCAGACTTTATATTCAGAGGGCAAAAGCCAGATTTGGAAGGCTATTTTATTCCTGTAACCTTTGTCGGGAACGTGGATAACGGAGATAGAATTGTTGATGAAGAGCAGTTTGGACCTGTTTTGCCTATCATTAAATATAAAACATTAGATGAGGCCATCATAAAGGCTAACGATTCAGAAAATGGGCTGGGCGCTTCAGTTTGGAGTGATGATCTAGATGAGGCTCAAAAAGTAGCAGCACAACTAGAAGCAGGAACAGTCTGGATCAATCAGCATGGAGCTATTCATCCCTTTGTGCCTTTTGGGGGCGCAAAACAATCCGGTTATGGAGTAGAATTCGGAATTGAAGGGTTAAAAGCTGTAACCACTCCCAAAGTAATCAGCATCAAAAAGTAAACATCTTAAATTAAAACTCATGAAATACGATTTTATAGTGGTTGGTTCCGGTTCAGCAGGGGCTGTCATTGCTAACAGATTAAGTGAAAACGAAAATATAAATGTACTCCTGTTGGAGGCAGGTCCTGATGATAAAGTGAATGAAGTACAGGACCAGGCCGGATGGCCCGCGATCTGGAATACAGAAAGAGACTGGGCTTATCATACCGTTGCTCAGGAAAGTGCAGGTGGAAATACAAGATATTGGCCTCGTGGAAAAACGTTAGGAGGTTCAAGTTCTATCAATGGAATGATCTATATCAGAGGGCATCAGCAGGATTACGATCATTGGGCTTATAACGGATGTGTGGGCTGGGACTGGGAAAGTGTACTGCCTTACTTTAAAAAATCAGAAACTCACGAAGAAGGGGAAGACAATATTCATGGCGGTGAAGGACCTCTTTTTGTAAGCCGTATCAAACGTCCAAACGCTATTTCAATAAGTGCTATTGAAGCATGTAAAGAATTAGGATATCCATTGACTGATGATTTTAATAAAGAAATCTGGGGCGCAGGTCTTAATCACCTTAGCGTAGGGAAAGATGGGAAAAGATGCTCTACTGCTAAAGCATTTCTAGATCCTGTTTCATCACGCACTAATTTGCATATTCAAACTGATGCTCTTGCTCAAAAACTAATTTTTGAAGGCAATCAATGCGTTGGTGTTCAATATATAAAAAATGGAGAATTATTGGAAGCTAAGGCAGATAAAGAAGTTATTGTATCCTGTGGAACGATAGAGTCTGCAAAACTTCTGATGATTTCCGGGATCGGAGATCAAGAAGAACTGGAACCTCTGGGAATTTCAGTGATAAAAGATCTGAAAGGAGTAGGCAAAAACCTTCAGGATCATCTTTTAACCAGTGTGATTTTTAAAGCGAAAAAAAAAATTCCAGCTCCTGAAGCCAATTTGCTGGAAGCCCAGCTCTTCTGGAAAAGTAAAGAAGAAATGGCTTTTCCTGATCTTCAGCCTCTATTCATGGGACTTCCTTATTACAGTCCGGGATTCACAGGGCCGGAAAACGCATTTACATTCTGTGCCGGATTTATCAGACCTGCCAGCAAAGGATATATTAAATTAACATCTTCAGATCCGGCTTCACCATTGGAAATCAATCCAAGGTATTTATCCGAAGAATCTGATCTGGAAGCCCTGTATAAATGTGTAGAAATCTGCCGTGAAATGGGTCGTACAGAAGCCATGAAAGAATGGAATGACGGTGAAATTTATCCTGGTGAAGGCAAAACAAAGGAAGAAGTAATAGATTATATTAAAAAGTCATGTTCCACTTATCATCATATGACCGGAACCTGTAAAATGGGTATAGACAGTCTTTCTGTGGTTGACCCGAGATTAAAAGTGTATGGAGTGAAAGGCCTCCGTGTAGCGGACGCTTCCACTATGCCGGATGTAGTTTCCGGAAATACCAATGCTCCTACCATTATGATTGGAGAAAAAGCAGCGGATATGATTAAAGAAGATCATTGTCTAAAAGAATCTGGAGTAGAAGAAAAGTTATTGTTAGTTTAAATAGGGGTTTTAAATCCAGAAACAGCCACTTCATCAATTTTGAGGTGGCTGTTTTCTTTTTTACAATGATGTATTCATTGAAAAATACAATCCCTTACCTTTGTTTAAAAATAAGACTCATGACTCCAGAGAAAAAAAAACTCATGACAGACAGTTTCAGTCGTTCAGAAACACTAAAATTCTATAAAGCAGAACTTCTGGAAGTAGAAACAGATTTCGTTTCTATTAAAATTCCCAAAATGGAAATGATGACCAGAAAAGCAGGGATGTTCAATGGAGCGATGATTGCTTCTCTGGTAGATGTTTCCTCAGGATATGCTGCTGTGAGTCATTATCCGGAAGACTGCTATGTGGTAACCGTTGAATTAAAAGTGAACTATCTTCGTCCGGCTATAGGGGATGCTCTGGTTTCAAAAGCCTATGTTATCAAAGGAGGTTCCAAGATCAGTGTCATCAGAACAGAAATCTATGTTCAGAGTGAAGACCCCGGTTCAGAAAGTCATGTTGCAACTTCATTAGTCACCATGATGAAGATAAAATAACGAACTTTTCAGATTGTATTGAGTAAAATATTCCATGAATAAAGGGTTTAAAGAGATTTTTTTAATAAAATGGAATAGCTTTTGCTCCATACACCCCATAAATATTAAAAAATTAACGAAATGAACTTAATTATCCGCTTGTTTGTCACTGCAATTGTGGCATACCTTTTAACTAAAGTTTTACCGGGAGTACATTTTGAAGGATTTTCGTCCGCGATTATCTTTGCGATTGTACTTGGGGTTTTAAACATATTTGTAAAGCCTATTTTAAGCCTGTTTGGGCTTCCGCTTACCATTCTTACTTTAGGATTCTTTGCATTGGTTATTAATGCCGGAATTGTCCTTATTGCAGACTATTTTATAGACAGCATGGTGGTAGATGGTTTCTGGTGGGCCTTTGTCTTTAGTATATTATTATCAATTGTAACGTCTCTGGCGAACTCAATGTTCTCGGATGGAGATTAATAGATAGAAAATAAATTTGAAAAGTCCGTTGGTATTATGCCGGCGGACTTTTTTTATGAGCTTGAGTATTCGATAATAAGTAAAATTGATAGCTCACCCCCTTTACTTTGTCTCTTAACCTTCTCTATTTTTACTATTTTCCTTTATAATGCTAATTTTAATGTTAATTCTTTCGGTGATTTTTATTTTAAATACTAACTTTGGCAATCTTTGAATTTAATGAAAGGATTATATGAAATCACTATGGTTTTGTAGATCCGCTAAAAAATGAATATCAACATATGAAACTTAAGTACAGCCTGCTGGCTCTGGCAGCTCCGTTTTTAATGAATGCACAACAATTAATGACGCCTGAAATTCTTTGGACTTTGAAAAAAGTGGGAGTACAGGCAGTTTCACCGGATCAGGCATCCCTTATTTATAAAGTAGGACAAGTAGATCTGAAAACAGAAAAAACTAAAAATGAGAACTACTTTCTGAATGTTCTTAATCATGAGGCTTCTAAAATTGATTTCGGTAAAAAAGCATTGATCCAATGGGATAAAAACGGAATCTATGCGCAGGAAGGAGATAAGATCTATCTTTCAAAAGATGCCGGAAAAACATGGGCAGAATTCTATACCATTGGTGAAGCTGACAATATTGTAATTTCTCCGGATGGAAAAAGAATTGCTTTCAGTAAGCAGGTATTGGTAGAAAAATTAATGGGGAAAGACAAATATGCCGACACCCCTAAAACGACTGCTCAAGTATATACAGACCTTAACCACAGACACTGGGATTACTTTAATGAAGGAAAATATAACCACGTATTTGTTGTAAATACTTCAGATAAAGTAGAAGCTGCTAAAGATCTGTTGGAAGGAAAAACTTGGGATTCTCCTCAAAGACCTTTCGGAGGTGCTGAAGATTTTGTCTGGAGCCCAGATTCTGCACAGCTTTTATATGTTACCAAACCAAAAAGCGGTAAAGAGTACGCAACAAGTACCAATACAGATATCTTTGCTTATGATTTAGCTACAGGTGCAACCAAGAATCTTACAGAGTCAAATAAAGGATATGATGTCAATCCAAAGTTCAGCCCGGATGGAAAATCTTTGATCTGGCAGAGTATGGCCAGAGACGGATATGAAGCTGATAAAAATGATGTAAAAATCTTAGATTGGAAGTCAGGAAAGACCACTAATCTTACTGGAGCTTGGGATGATAGTGTTTCGGGAGATGTACTTTGGGGTGCAGATTCAAAAACGATTTATTTTACAGCGGCCTACAGAGGAACAAAACAACTGTTCTCTTTAGATTCAAAGTCTGCAAAAGTACAGCAGATCACCAAAGGAGATTTTGATGTGAATGAAATTTTCACAGATAACAAAACTTCAGTATTAGTAGGAAGAACAGATGTAAACCATGCTACAGAATTATTCTCTGTAAATCTTAAAAACGGAGAGATGAAGCAGGTTACTGAAGCGAATAAAGATACTTATGCTAAGTTAACACAAGGGAAATCTGAACTTAAAATGGTAAAAACTTCGGATGGTAAAGAAATGGGCGTATGGTTCCACTATCCACCGAACTTTGATCCTAACAAAAAATATCCAACATTGGTATACTGCCAGGGTGGTCCACAATCTGCATTAACTCAATATTTCAGTGTAAGATGGAATTTTGCCCTAATGACAGCCAATGATTATATCGTAGTAGCTCCAAACAGAAGAGGAATGCCGGGTTGGGGAACAAAATGGAATGAAGAGATTTCAAGAGATTGGGGTGGACAGCCAATGAGAGATTATCTTGCGGCAACAGATTACGCCAAAACATTACCATATGTAGATGGAGAAAGAGTAGCAGCGGTTGGAGCAAGTTATGGAGGTTACAGTGTATTTATGTTAGCTGGAATCCATGAAAACAGATTCAAAACTTTCATTGCTCATGACGGATTATTCGATATGAAATCATGGTATCTTACCACTGAAGAACTTTGGTTTGCCAACTGGGATATCGGTTCTCCATGGGAAAAACCACAGCCAAAAGCGTATACAGAGTTCAATCCAAGCAACTTTGTAGACAAATGGAATAAGCCAATCATGATCGTTCAGGGAGGAATTGATTTCCGTGTACCTTATGAGCAGGGGCAGGAAGCTTTCCAGGCTGCAAAACTAAAAGGATTAAAATCTAAATTGGTTTATTTCCCGAACGAAAACCACTGGGTACTTCATCCACAAAATGGATTAGTATGGCAGAGAGAATTCTTCGACTGGTTAAAAGAAACATTGTAATACATAATACATGAATAGAAGCGGGCTTTAGCCCGCTTTTTTTATTGGAAAAGCCCAAGCTTTATAGATAATATTCATGATCATCTGTGAAAATCTGTGCTATCTGTGGTTAATAATATCAATAGGAGCGGGCTTTAGCCTGCTTTACTTATAACAAACTATTCCAATGGCTTTAGCCAAAACCTGGAAAAACAGGCGCTTCAATCTTCTAAACAATAGAAAATAAAACAGACAAAATTTATATATTTGAATATGCAAAACCGTATTTCATCATTTCCACCGTTCATTGATGACCAGTCTGAAATTCTAATTCTAGGTTCTATTCCTGGAGTGAAATCCTTGGAAATGCAACAATATTACGCCCATCCACAAAATAAATTCTGGAAAATCATCCTTGAACTGTTGAATGAATATTTTACTGAAGATTATTCCAAAAGAATGGAGATCATAAAGAAACATCACATTGCTCTTTGGGATGTCATAGATTCCTGTGAAAGAAAAGGAAGTCTGGATTCTGAGATTAAAAATGAAGAAGCCAATCAGATTGATGCACTTTTGGAAGAATATCCGAATGTGAAAGCAATCTTCTGTAACGGTGGAAAATCATATAAAAATCTGCAAAAGCTTTTAGGAAAAAACTATAAGCTTCCTATTTTTCTAATGCCATCTACAAGTCCGCTTCATACCATTTCCTTTGAAAGGAAGTTTGAAGAATGGAAGAAGGTTCTGGAGTTTTTGGGATGATCGAGTTTGAGGGTATTAGAGTATTAGAGCGGGGCTGAACCTTAAATATCTCTGAACAATAAAAGTATAGATTCCTACGGAACGACAAACAACGCGCTTAGACTATCCGCACACTTTGTCATTCCGTAGGAATCTCAATATTGTATTTTGACAAGGATATAAAATTAGCAGTCTAAATACGCTCTCAATCCTTTCAATAGTTCCAGCTGATTCTTTGTTCTGTCCAGATTGTGTTCCGGATATTTCGTAGAATAATAAATACTTCCATTCAGATAATCGGTTAAAAAACGAACCTCTTGAATATAAATAGCGACTTGTGCTGCATAATCAAGGTAAGCAGACTCTTCAGGAGTCAGTTTTTCCTTTAGATAGAAAAGGAATCCCTCTTTTACCACCTTATACATTTCAGCATTGAAATTGTTGTTGGCACTTCCGTCATCTTCATGGGTTCTGTTAGTGTAGGACTGAATCATTGTTCCGAAGTCATATAAAATAGTAGAAATCATCATGGTGTCCAGATCGATTACAGCTAACGGTTTATGATTTTGATCGAAGAGGATGTTACTGATTTTTACATCAGCATGGATGATTCTTTTGGGAATCTGATTGCTTTTCTCCATTGCTATCCATTGATCAGGTAAGGAAATAAGCTGGTTGGTGATTTCTATTTCGGCCTTTGCATTTTCCTTTAAATGAGGAGCTGCATTTTCCAGTGCCTCTTTATAATCTGCAATTCTTTTTTCGAAATTGAGAAAATTAGGAAGCGTATCTTCAATAACCGGTAGCTTTTCAGTATTTACAATGCTAAGGAAATAACTGAAGGCTTTAGCTGCTTCAAAAGCCGTCTGTAAAGATGGAGCAGTAAGAAAGGTAGTACTGTTTTCTACAAAACTTAGCATACGCCATGGCTCATCATTAGCATCTTTTACCAGAAGGGTATTGCTAAGAGAGGGGATAGGTTCAATAATTTGAAATTGGTAATTATTTGACCTGAGAAGTTCATTAATCATCAAATGATTGTTGACAATAACCTCCGGTTGTCTGAAGACATGATGATTGATCTTTTGTAGGATAAACTTTTTTTTGCGGTCCTTATCCTCCAAAAGATAAGTTGTATTAATCAGTCCATCAGTAATAGGGGAAAGTTTATAATTTTCTGTACCGATGAATTCAATTACAATGTCATTTAGTTCCATAGATTTTCCGGGTATCTGTTATTTTGAATTTCTGAGGTCAGAAAATCCTTGATAGCTTTTTTATCATCAGCATACGTTACTCCCATCCATTGTGATGGCGATGCTTTTACCATTACTTTCACCTTCTTTTCATCCATCATTCTTTGAACTGCGCTGGGAATATAGAATTCTTGTTTGGGCGTTGGATCAGACTCTATGAAATCATAGAAATAAGCTTCCAGAGAACAGAAAATATGAGGATGAAAAATGAAAAAATTCATAGATACCAATGTATCGGGATTCAGTTTTATATGCTCATTGTGTTCCATATAAATGATGGAACCATTAAGCTTTTGAATAGAGGTTTGTTCCTCTACACGGATCAGATAATGTTCAGAATCCAAAGTACAAATTCCTCTGGCTACTGTCCCATGACCACTTAATGTAGTATTTACAGGATAAGCAATCATACCCAATTGAGAGTCGGAAATAAGGTGATGATTAATTTCATCAGCAGCGAGAAGATAAGCTTCTTTTCCATAAAAATCATCTGCATTAATCATAACGAAAGGTTCCTGTATGGCATATTTTGCACACAAAACAGCATGCGCGGTTCCCCATGGTTTTTCACGCTCAGGATAGTCAAAACCTTGTAGAGGAATGCTGTTCATTTCCTGATATACCCAGTGTAGTTCAAAGCTCTTTTTTTCAGAGATTGAATTCAGTCTTTCAATATAACTTTGAGGAATTAATTTATTGACGATAATAACCACTTTGGAAAAGCCAGCCTGTAAAGCATCATAGATAGAATACTCCAAAATCGGCGAACCATTATCGAGTATTCCATCCACTTGCTTTAGTCCCTTATATCGGCTGCCTAATCCACCTGCCAATATGAGTAATGTTTTTTTAGAATTCATCAGTCATTCCGAATACAGGTTTACGGGTTTTCCATTTACCGTTAGTGAAATCAGGAATATCCATTACCTGACCTCCTTTGGCAATAGACTCTTCACTCAATGGAGTAATTGAATACCATAAAGCCAGATCATAAACGTCCATCGGGAATTCTATATTTCTTTTGATACATTCAATAAAAGTATTCATTACAAAGAAGTCCATTCCGCCGTGTCCTGCTCCTGCAGCTGTGCTTTCGAACTTCTTCCACATTGGGTGGTCATATTCTTTCATCCACTTTTCCGTATTGTCCCAACGGTGGGTGTGGTTCATTGTTTTTTCAAAATAAATGTGTCCCTGGTTGAATTCTCCCCAACCAAAGTCTTGCCATAATCCTTCAGTTCCCTGTACACGGAATCCAAGGTCATAAGGCCTTTGTAAGCTGGTATCATGAGTTAAAAGAATGGTTTCTCCGTTTTCACAGGCAATTTGTGTGGTTACAATATCTCCCTGATTGAATTTTACCTTGGCATTCGGGTGATTTTCCCCACCTTTTGCATGCTCTTTAACATATTTGTTCAGCCCTACAGACTTGGAAGAGAAAGAAGAAAGCCTTGTTAAACGGTTTCCACGGTTAATATCCATCATCATAGCAATTGGACCTAATCCGTGGGTAGGATAAAGCTCTCCATTACGTTTTACATAATGTTCGGTTCTCCATTTAGCCTCACTGAAACCCTTTTCACCAAATTCTGCTCCTGAATTGTAAGGCGTAACCCCGTCATTGAAAAGAACGCCTCTTAAGTCATGCTGATAGCCGCCTCTTCCATGAACCAATTCCCCAAACATTCCCTTACGAACCATATTCAGAATAGCCATAACATCTCTTCGGTAACATACATTTTCCATCATGAAAATAGGAACCTTTGTTTCCTCATATACTTTCACAAATTCCCAGCAATCCTGAAGCTTTATCGCTCCGGAAACCTCCATTCCTACAATCTTTTTAGCACGCATGGCTTCTACACCTTGCGGAAGATGCCATTCCCATGGAGTCGCAATAACTACGGCATCTACTGTCTTTAATTTTAAAAGATTTCGGTAATCATATTCACCGTTGGAGAATTCCTGGGCTGCCGACTTATTGTTGTCTTTTAATATTTTTTGAGAAGCTGCAAGCATTCTTTTATCAGGATCTGCAAAAGCTACAATCTCCACATCACTGCGTTTAGCCAATAGCTTTACATGCTCCTGACCACGAAGTCCTACACCAATAAAGCCTACACGGACTTTCTTATCTGTTTTAAAATCATTCGAATAGGCAAATAGGGAATTGGGTACAACCAATGCGCCAAAACCTGCCAAAGCTGCTGTTTTGATAAAATTTCTGCGGGAAGTGCTATTGTCCATTAATTTTTTTCCTAAATATATTAAAACTTTTGCAAACTGCGATGGGGTGGGAGTTGGAGAGTTGTTGGGTTTGAGAGTGAGAGGGCTTCGGGGTGCGGGTTTGGGAGTAGGAGGATTTTAGAGTAAGAGAGTTGTAAGGCTTCGGGGTGTGGGTTTGAGAGTGTTGCTGTTTTAGGATATGATTGTAAAATGCTTTGTATAAGGTATCATACTTTCTACAATGACACTACCATTTCAATGGATGACCATTCCCATCCTCTGGAGGGGTGTCAAAAATTCAAAAAATTTTTGACAGGGTGGCTAAACAACCGAGCAAAATCTAAATCCTAAGGGACTTTAAATTAATAAGCCTTCCAAAACCCATCATTCATTTGCCAAGCAAAATTCCCTGTAACATTGAATATCTCTAATCTCCATCTCAAGTCTAAATAAAAAAATAATCACTGCCCATAGTAAGCCTTAATTAGTCTTTCTCTCATTTTATTCAGATATTGAATGCTTTTTGTATTGGATAGAATGATGATACTGAGGTTTTTATCAACCAAATGAACCCAATTAGCACTATGGCCATAACCTTCTCCCTGACGTTCCACAAATAGGGTATTGATAGAACCGAATTTTTTAGGATACACCCAAAAACCTAATGCCGTATCTTCCAGCTTGGAATCAGCAGTAAGCATAGTAGCCAACGTCTTTTTTGTAATTAAAACACTGTTAAATATAGCCTGATCAAAAATTAATAAGTCTTTAGGAGTAGAATACATAGCTCCTGCAGAATAAAAATTATCAATATAAGTATTGGTAGGCATATGAAGAGCAAATGGATCAGTAGCATCAGCTGAATATCCTTCATCTATATTTTGAATGATGTCATTGTGATGAAGGAAACCCGTATTCTCCATTTTAAGAGGAACCAGTATTTGTTCTTTGAGAACTTCTTCAAAAGGCTTTTTGTATATTTTCTCAATAATTTTACCCAGCAATATAAAATCACCATTGTTATAGCTAAACTTTGTTCCGGGTTTATTGACTAGTTTTTCAGAAAGAAAAGTGGTGATAAAATCATCGAGATTCCAGATCGTATTATCATAAGCCTGATGAATAAGTTCCGGTGAATTGATATCCTTGTTATCTCTGCCACTGCTATAAGTAAGCAGATTTCTAATGGTAGCTTTTTTTGCTGCTTCTCCTTTGTATTCCGGATAATAGGTGGAAATGGTAGCATCCAAATCAATCTTTCCTTTCTCATAAAGCTGCATGATTAATAGGGCAGTGAAGGTCTTGGTGAGAGAGAAAATATGAAATCTGGTTTCATCAGAAAAGGCAATGTTATAATGCCTGTTAGATAAACCTTTATAAGTAAGTAATTCAGTTTTTCCATTATGAGCTATTAAAACAGAACCATTGAAATTATCTTTCTTTACACACGAGTCGATTACTTGCTCAACTTTCTGTACTTGTGAATGGACTACATTGATTGTCATTAAGAATAGTCCCAAGAATATATTTTTCATAGGTTCACATTTTAAGCGTTATGAACTGAATTACCTACTTCAAAGATAGTGATTTACGGATTATTTTTCCATATAATAAACTTCTTCATAAGGTTGAATCAATACCCAGCCGTGTCCTGAGAACTTCATCTGGAATTCTTCACCACTTCCTCTTCCGATAAGGCTTTTAAAAGAAACATTTGTTTTTAGTTCAGGACTTAGGTTTCCAGACCAGGCAACGGTAGCATTCGGGTCAGTGAAAACAGGAGTATCAGGAGTTACAAGTAAGGTTAAAGGATCTCCATGTGTTGTAATCGCAATATGACCGGTTCCGGAAAGTTTTACCTGGAAAAGGCCTCCGGACATCATTCCTGCGATACTTTTCAACATAGTAATATCACTGTTTACACTTTGTTCGTGAGCTAAAACGTCATTTCCGTTTACACAAACCGACTCATTGTTTAGATAAAGAATACGAACCCTTTTACCAGAGTCTGCAACATATAATTTTCCGGTACCTTCAGCTTTCATTAGCTTGCTTCCTTCTCCACTGATGGCTTTCTTCAGCAGATTTCCGATACCGCCTGCCAGCATTCCCTGTCTTTCAAAATTGATATTTCCAACGTAACTTACCATACTTCCTTTTTTAGTCCATACCGCCTGATTATTAAGATTGATTTCTAAAAGATGCTTGGTTTCCAATTCGAAATAATCCCTTTGTTGTGGATTCTCTTTTGTTTCGTTGATAAACGTTTCAATTGAATATTTGCTCATAATTATAATTTTTTAATTTGTTGTTTTTACGCTGTTAGTATTTTAGTTTGTCGAGTTTATACTCTCTTTTGTTACTTTTAGGATTCAGATCCACAAATTCATATGCTTCAAAATGGGCAAGGTGAGTTTTGAAGATTTCTGTTGCTTTTTCTACTGACCAGTTTTTAGGATAATGGAAACCTTCAAATTCGGCATTGAAGATATCTGCTTTAAAATCATGTGAAAATTCACCACCACCAGAGTACGCTAGTGCTATTTTACCAGTCCATGTAATATCATATTGATTGTTATGAGTTTTTGAAAATCGGATCTGATGGTCTGCACAGCTGTCATGTCCCAGCAAATAAATATTGAAAGCGAGATCGTCATCATCAAAATGTTGTTCAGAGGGAAGATCATTGCTGAAAAGATCATTTTTAACAACAGTATCGAAATCCAGTTTTTCATCCGGTTTGTTAATTCTGATTCCTCTTTGTTCACTCCAATAATTGGATGACAGAGTACAGGCATGGTAATTTTCCCACACTATTTTGGAGTTCCAATTAGGCAGAGTTTCGTCTTCGTCCTCTTTGTCGTCTTCATTGTTTTCATCATCATTGGCATAATAATTTTCAGTTTTTAAATGAAAATCAAACCAGATGAATCCGTTCTCATCAATTCGTCCGCTCCAACTAAAGACTTCAATTTTATGGCCATTAGGATATGGATTATCAAGGAAATATATTTTACTTACAGATTCCATACTCAATTTCAATTTTCCCAAAAATACTCTTTTTTAAGCTTTAAAAAACCCCGTAAAATCACGGTTTTATATTTGATTGAAAATAATACTTGACAAAGGGGTGTTCAATGTCGTATATTTGCACTCCGAAAATTACACCTTGTAATTTCAATAATTTTTAAACCGTAATTTAAAAAATGAAAACATCAGATTTTAATTTTGATCTTCCTGCGGAATTATTAGCAGAACACCCATCAGAGCACAGAGACGAAGCGAGATTAATGGTACTTGATAGAAAAACACAAACTATCGAGCACAAATTATTCAAGGATGTTGTGGATTATTTTGATGAAGAGGATTTGTTCATCTTCAACAATACTAAGGTTTTCCCTGCACGTCTTTACGGAAATAAAGAAAAAACAGGTGCTAAAATTGAAGTTTTCTTATTAAGAGAGCTTGATAAAGAAACAAGAGTTTGGGACGTTTTGGTAGATCCGGCAAGAAAAATCAGAATTGGTAACAAATTATTCTTCACTGAAGATGAGTCTTTGGTAGCTGAGGTTATTGATAACACCACTTCAAGAGGAAGAACGTTAAGATTCTTATTTGACGGTTCTTACGACGAATTCAGAACTAAGCTTAAGGAATTAGGAGAAACTCCACTTCCGAAATATATCAAAAGAGCAGTAGAGCCGGAAGATGCAGAAAGATACCAGACAATCTACGCTAAAGTAGAAGGAGCGGTAGCTGCACCTACAGCAGGTCTTCACTTCTCTAAGCATTTGATGAAGAGATTAGAGATCAAAGGAATCAATTTTGCTGAAGTTACCCTTCACGTAGGATTAGGAACTTTCAACCCAATTGAGGTAGAAGATCTTTCTAAGCACAAAATGGAATCTGAAGAGATCATCATTGATGAGAAAAATGCTCTTATCATTAACAAAGCGGTAGAATCTCACAGAAGAGTTTGTGCAGTAGGAACTACTACAATGAGAGCTTTGGAAACTTCTGTTTCTTCAAACAAAAAAATATCTGCTTTCAATGGTTGGACGAATAAATTCATCTATCCACCTCACGATTTCGGAGTGGCTAACACAATGATTACAAACTTCCACACACCGAAGTCAACATTGATTATGATGATTGCTGCTTTTGCTGGAAGAGATTTCATCATGCATGCTTATGAAGAAGCCGTAAAAGAAAAGTATAAATTCTATTCTTACGGTGACGCAATGTTAATTCTATAAAAAAGTAAAAAGAGCCAAGTTAAAAGGAATACAAGTAGAGATGAGACAAAATGATTTACTTATAAGAACTTTTACATTTGGAGTTAATTGTCTTAAATTTTTAAGAACACTTCCAAATGATCCTGAAAGTAAATTAATAAGATTTCAACTTGGGAAATCAGCAACTTCAATAGGTGCTAATTATGAAGAATCACAGGCCGGATCTTCTAAAGCTGATTTTAAAAATAAAGTAAAAATTGCTTTAAGAGAAGCCAGAGAGAGTAATTTTTGGCTTCGGGTTTTAGAAAAATTAGATGGCTATGATTCTGAAGAATTTAAAGCTTTATTGAATGAAAGTAACGAATTGAAAAACATTTTGGCTACAATAGTTAATAATACTAAAGTTTAAAACTTTTTACTTTTAACTTGGCTCTTTAATATTATGAAAGATATCCGTATATTATCACTAGATCAACTTAAAGAATACTTCGTAACTTTAGGTGAAAAGCCGTTTCGTGCGAAACAGGTCTATGATTGGCTATGGAGTAAAAACCTCCATTCGATTGATGAAATGACGAATCTTTCGAAATCTCTTCGTGAAAAAATTTCCGAAGAATATACCATTAATCCTGTTTCCGTAGACCTTCTTCAAAAAAGTACAGACGGAACCATCAAAAATGGAGTGAAACTTCATGATGGATTATTGGTAGAATCTGTTCTTATTCCAACAGAAACAAGAACAACAGCTTGTGTATCTTCACAGGTAGGCTGCTCATTGAACTGCGAATTCTGTGCTACTGCCAAACTGAAAAGGATGAGAAACCTTGAAGTGGCAGAAATTGTAGATCAGGTTGCTTTAATTGACAGCCAAAGCAGAATGTATTTTGATAGACCACTTTCCAATATCGTATTCATGGGAATGGGAGAACCGATGATGAACTACAAAAATGTAGTGGAAGCCATCAGAAAGATCACTCAGCCGGAAGGATTGGGAATGTCTCCAAGAAGAATTACCGTTTCTACATCAGGAATTCCAAAGATGATCAAAATGCTTGCTGATGATGAATTACGTGTTAAATTAGCACTATCTCTTCACTCAGCCATTGAAGTAAAACGTAATGAAATTATGCCTTTCTCAGATAAATTCCCGTTAACGGATATTATGGAGGCACTTCAATATTGGTATCAGAAAACAGGTTCAGTCATCACTTTCGAATATTGTGTATGGAAAGGAATTAATGATGGAGATGAAGATATCAAAGCTTTAATCAGATACTGTAAGCAGGTTCCTTCCAAGGTGAACCTTATTCAATACAACCCAATCGGAGATGGAAAGTATGACCAGTGTAACAAACAGGCGGAAGAAAACTATATCCGTCAGCTTGAAAATGCAGGTATTACGGTGATGGTTAGAAGAAGCCGTGGAGGTGATATTGATGCCGCTTGTGGGCAATTAGCCAACAAAAATGCGGATTAAAATTTCCTTAAAAAAACCTTAAATTCCCCTTAAAGAATTGCCTAAAGCCCTACCTTTGCACAAAATTATTTTGTGATGATGGAGTACTTTATGAGCGAGAACGGATTAGAAAATGTATATGCGTGGTCAATTCCGTTGCATGCTACAGTTATTTTAGCTGAAATGATTTACAGCCACGTTTCGGAAGCGAAACTATACAGTGGAAAAGACCTTGCTACCAATGTTTATCTGGCATTGATGAACTTTGGTCTTGACTTGATCATGAAGGCGTTTGCAATGGGAGTAATGTTTTTCTTTTACCACCACAGACTTTTTTCATGGGATATTAGCATCTGGTATTTAATAGCTTGCTTTATAATTACAGACTTTGCTTACTATGTCCTGCATTATGTGGACCATCGCTCCAGAGCATTCTGGGCGGTTCATATAACCCACCATAGTTCAGAATTCTTCAACCTTACCACAGGATTCAGAAGTCCTGTTTTACAACCGCTTTACAGATATTTATACTTTTCACCATTAGCATTCTTAGGATTTAATCCTTGGCATATCATGGTTGCATACGCTGTTGGACAGGTATATGGAACTTGGGTACATACCCAGACAGTAAAGAGTATGGGCGTTTTAGAGTACATTCTTGTAACTCCTTCCCACCACCGTGTACATCATGCTTGTAATATTAAATACCTGGATAAAAACATGGGAATGTGTCTTATTATCTGGGATAAAATATTTGGTACCTTCCAGAAAGAAGATCCAAATATTCCGGTAAAATACGGAATTTATCCTAAAATGCCGGACAACAGACCTGATACAGTACTCTTCTATGAATGGAGAAAAATCTGGAAAGATCTTAAGCAGCCGGGATTAAAATTTACTGATAGGATCAATTATATTTTCAATTCACCGGGATGGCGACATGACGGAACCGGAAAAACGGTAAGACAATACCAGAAAGAATACTTTGCAAAACAGGCTAAAAAGAGAGAGCAACAACAAAATCAGGCAGAGCAAAAAACAGCTTAATGTCCGAAGAATCGATAAAAATTGAAAGAGAAAACGGGTTTTTTAGCCCGTTTTTTCTATTATATGAATCTTATAAAACTTTCAGTTTTTTCCTAAATTAAATCTCGCTAAAAATTGTTTTTTCCAGTTTATCTTTGCTTGTAAGCTCCTGATTTTAATTCTTTTTTACAATCTTAAATTGTTTATTTTAAGAATTTGTTTTACAAATGTTTAAATAAGCCCAAAATGCATAAAATTTATCCTTTCAAAGTGATATATTTGTATTCAACATAATTTAAATATATAGAATCATGAAAATTAAATTGTTACCTGTAATATTGTTAGGCCTTTTTCATTTTGCAAATGCTCAGACTGGGATTGGAGTTAATACCGCTAACCCGTTAGGCGCATTTCATATTGATGGAGCTAAAGACAATGCAGTTTCTCCTACTGTAGCACAACAAGCTAACGATGTTGTAGTGACAAGTACTGGTGATGTTGGCATAGGGACCACTACAGTAGATTCTTCAGCAAAACTTCAAATCAATACCACTAACAAAGGATTACTTATTCCCAGGGTAATGATTACCTCTCCTAATGATGGAACTACAATTTCTTCCCCTGCAAAAGGACTTATTGTCTACAATATGAATACTACAACAAGTATGGTAGAAGGCTTTTACACGAATATAGGTACTCCGTCAGCCCCTCTATGGGTTACGTATCAACAATATGATAAAACAATATGGAAATTTGAAAATTTTTACGATAGTGTTGCTTCTGCCCCTGTAGATCAGGCAGTAACCTCAGGGACAACAATCAATAATATTAACTTAGGATTAAGCATTACTGTAACAGTACCAGCTTTTACTCAAGCAAAACTAGTAACTACTTATAGCGTTCCAATGGGGACAACTTCTTCAAACAATAATCTTAGTGGCTATTATGGAATCCGATTTCTAAAAAATGGTACTGAGCTTCCAATAGGATCAAGAAAGTCTACTTTATTTGCTAGTTCTTCTGCAGCTAGCCCTAGTTCCAGAATGTTTTCTATAAGTGCAACTGTAGGTGATACTATTATTAATAATACTTCTACTCCTGTCAGTGTTACCTACGCTTTAAATGGATATGTTGAGCCTACAGTGGGATCAGACACCATTCGATTTAATATGTGGTCTACTATTGATCCTAATTTCAACTGGGGAAAAGGTTACATGTCTGTACAGGTGTTTACAAAAACCACATTATAAACCCTTATTTTATCTAAGTATGAAGTTGGAGGTTTATTAGAATTACTTCTTAGTAGAAAATATGTTCAATAATTTTTATATAAGGTTTAAATAGATAGTCTGTTAGAAAAGAATTATTCTAAATATTACTGTTTTGATAGAAAGTCCTATTTTTGCACTATGAAAAGAACATTTCTGTTATTGGCTTTTCTGGCCTTTCAAACTGCATTTTCTCAACGGACAGATTTCCTGAAAATAAAAAAATACAGAGTCAGCCACTTGGATGAGAAGATCCAGGAAACTTCCGGACTCAATATTTTTAATGGAAAGCTGTATACCTTTAATGACAGTGGAAATGCTCCTGAGTTATATGAGATCAATAAAACCTCAGGAGAAGTACTGAAAACCTTAAAAGTAAATGCTAAAAATACCGATTGGGAAGCGTTGACCAATGACGGAAGCAATTTTTATATCGGTGATTTCGGAAATAATGACGGAAGCAGAAGACATCTTACCATTTATAAAGTACCTTTTCAGGGAGATAGCTTGCAAAATAGCCAGGTAAGGGAGATTAAATTTCATTATCCGGAGCAGACCGATTATAAATCCAGTTATTTTAATACCGATTATGATGCTGAAGCGATGGTATATGCTCACGGAAAGCTTCATTTGTTTACCAAAGAATGGATGTCAAAATCAACTATACATTATATAATTGATCCTGAAAAGAATGAAAAACAGGATGCTGTGAAGACAGAAACCTATAAAACAAACTTCATGGTGACAGATGCAGCCTATTTTGATAAAAAGCTTTATTTGGTAGGGTATAGCAAGAAAACAGAGGTCTTTATGGATGTATTTACAGAAACAGAACCTGGGATATTTTTTAAAGAGAGACCCAAACATTATTATCTGGGAAGTGCTTTATCGATTGGGCAAATTGAAGGCATTGCTGTGGATGAAACAGGAATCTCTATTTCAGGGGAAAAGTTTAAATCTCCGCTAGGAAGTACCAAGCCGGCCCTTTATTTTATCCCCAAAGAGCAATTCAAAGATTAATTTTCGTTTAAAATTGAGCGAAAAAAATTATCTTTGTGAGAATTAATAATTTTATTCACCCAGCATTAGCAGATTGTGGCAAACATTGTAGAAGATTTTAAACAACCGATCAATGATGAAATGAAACTTTTCGAACAGAAGTTTTATGAATCAATGCAGAGTAAAGTCCCTTTATTAGATAAGGTAACTCGTTTTATTGTTACCACCAAAGGGAAACAGATGCGTCCAATGTTTGTATTTCTTTGCGCCAAGCTAGTAGGAAATGTTAATGAAAAAACGTATCGTGGAGCCTCCATGATTGAGCTTATTCACACAGCTACTTTGGTACATGATGATGTGGTGGATGAAAGCTTTAAGCGCCGTAATTTTTTCTCCATTAATGCCTTATGGAAAAATAAAATTGCTGTTTTGGTAGGAGACTATCTGCTATCAAAATCAGTATTATTATCTACAGATCATAAAGATTACGATTTATTGGGTGTAATTTCAAGAACCATCCGCGAAATGTCTGAAGGTGAGCTTCTTCAATTGGAGAAAGCCAGAAAACTGGATATTACAGAAGATGTTTATTACGAAATTATCCGTCAGAAAACAGCAACTTTAATTGCTGCCTGCTGCGAAATAGGAGTTCTTTCTAACAATGTGGATGAAGTTTTGGCAAAAAAAATGCAGAACTTCGGGACCTTCACAGGAATGGCTTTTCAGATCAAAGATGACCTTTTTGATTATTTAAGCTCCAATGTAATAGGTAAACCAGTAGGAATTGATATTAAAGAACAGAAAATGACCCTTCCTTTAATTCATACCCTGAAAATAGCCAATGAAAAGGACAGAAAATACTATTTCGATACTATCAAGCGCTATAATAACAATCCAAAACGGGTAAAAGAACTGATAGAGTTTGTTAAAAACTCCGGCGGTTTGGAGTATGCGATCACTGTAATGAAAGACTTCCAGCAGAAAGCTAAGGATATTCTGAATGAATTTCCGGAATCTGAAGAAAGAAAATCTTTACACAGTATGTTGGATTACGTAATTGAGCGAAAATTCTGATGTAAATACTTTTTAACTGTCTTGATTTTTTTTCTGTTATTTCCCCTTTAATCCTGTATGGTGTATGAAGTCATTATTTTTGGAAAGAAATAGCGCTATTCCCCAATAATTCAAGCAGTTGTGATTAGTTGTGTTTTTTAATGTCAGTAAATTACTATAAACTAATCTTTTGCATAATTCAAATAAAGTACTTGTTAACAATTCATTGGTTTTCAGTATAATTTTTGTTTATTTGTCATTATAAAAAAACAGAAATAATGAAAAAAATGCAGACAATGATGGTAGCGTGCGCTATCAGCTCAAGTTTTCTCACCTACGCACAAATGGGAATTGGTACTCAAAATCCCCAGACAACTTTTCATATTGACGGTTCTAAAGATAATCCTGCTACAGGAATTCCTTCTGCAGCTCAACAGGATAACGATTTTAGTGTAACATCAAGTGCCAAGGTAGGGATCGGAACAGCTTTCCCGGCTGAAAAATTAGATGTGGCGTCCGGAAATGCTCGTATCCGTAATATTAATTCGAATATAGGTATCGGTGGAACAGACAGGGTTGTTGTGGCTGATGCTACGGGAGTTCTGAAGACTATAGATTTTACGGCTTATTCACTGTTTCATGCCCGTTTAGCAGCTAACCAGAGTATCAGTTCTTCTACAATTACTACTTTATTATTTGCTGCACCAATAGCAACCTCTCCTTTCTATTCTTATAATACCGGAACTGGAGTAATGACTTTTAATCAGCCTGGGAATTATCTGATAACGTTACAGGCAAGTTTTGTCAATATGCCAGCAGATACTCAGCTACTCATCGGTATAAGACCTGTACCAGACGCTAATTATCTGGGAAGAGGAAGCCATTATAATGCGGTTGCTGTTTCAGGAACGGTAGGTGAGTTGATGAACTATACAACCGTAGTTGTAGCTCCCACAGCGGGTTATCAGATCCGTTTTACAGCAGCTCCCAATCAAAATGCAACCATTATTGCAACGGAAACAGGATCTACGGGAAGTGGTAATGTTACTAATGTGACCGTTCAGAAGATATAATCCTATCTTTATCAGTACAATTAAAACGATAAAGTGTTTTGCGTATTTTTTTTGGGAAACTGAAAAATGTATGCAGAACACTTTTTTTAATATTGAGCTAGGTTCAAAAATAAAAAAGTAATCTGAACAGAATTGTAAAAGTTCAGAGAATAGGCATATGGAGTTAATATTATAAGATTCCTGGATGTGATATCGGAAAATCATTATATAGTTTCATAGAGTATGCAATAGAGCAAAAATTTTTAATTAAATAATTTTTAGAGTTAAAATAATAACGGCCAGAACTATACAAAATAAAGCGATTAAAAATAAATAATCCGCAATACTCTCAAACGTGTATTCCCGCTTTTTATTTTCCGTTCTGATAGCCAGAAATGAAAAGAAACAACTGCATGCAAAAAGGATGCATGCAAGTCCTGCAAATTCATCCAAATAGGTGTTGTGACTGATTTTAGCGATTTTTAATGAGGTAATAATAATCAATGAAAACCCTAAAAGGTTGCTGGATGCATTCAGGATATGAGGTGACTTTTTTTCCATCTTTACAAATTTTTTCAAAATAAAGCACTATTTTTTTTATTATCAAATTTTTAAAAAAGATTATTAAAAATTAAAATTAATTTAAAAAGTGTATATTAGCAAAATACTTGAAGAACAAAAACTTTTTTACTTAGCTATGCAGACAACTTATATTGAAACACAGCAAATATCCTTTCAAGATTTTAAAAATCAGATACTTGAAGACTACAAGTTAGGAAGGATCTCTCGTGAAATGTCTTATCTCGGAAGGAGAGAAGTACTTACCGGAAAAGCTAAATTCGGAATTTTTGGGGATGGTAAGGAACTTCCTCAGCTTGCAATGGCGAAGGTTTTCAGAAATGGAGACTTCCGTTCTGGGTACTACAGAGACCAGACTTTTGCATTGGCCATTAATGCTTTAACGGCTGAAAGTTTCTTTGCTCAGATGTATGCTGATACAAGCGTGGAAAGAGAACCAGCTTCAGCAGGAAGACAAATGAATGGGCACTTTGCAACAAGAAGTTTAAATGAAGACGGAAGCTGGAAAGATTTAACGGCGCAGAAGAATATTTCTTCCGATATTTCTCCTACAGCAGGACAAATGCCAAGATTATTAGGATTGGCTCAGGCTTCTACAATATATAAAAGTGTAAAATTTGAAGGTTCTGAAAAGTTTTCAAGAGAAGGAAATGAGATTGCTTTCGGAACTATTGGTGATGCTTCTACAGCAGAAGGTCATTTCTGGGAAACATTGAATGCAGCATGTGCACTTCAGGTTCCTATGATTGTTTCAATCTGGGATGACGGATACGGAATTTCAGTTCCTACTAAAAACCAGAGAGCAAAAGCTGATATCAGCGAAATGCTTAGTGGTTTCCAAAGAAAAGAAGGAGAGAACCAAGGTTGTGAGATCATTCAGGTAAGAGCTTGGGATTATCCGGCCCTATTGGATGCCTATGCTAGAGCAGAACATTTTGCAAGAACAGAAAGCGTTCCTGTAGTAGTTCACGTAGTAGATGTTACTCAGCCTCAAGGACACTCTACATCAGGATCTCACGAAAGATATAAAAACGAAGCACGTTTAGCTTGGGAAGCTGAATTTGATGGTTTGGTAAAATTCAGAGAGTGGATTATCAACTATTCTATCGAGATTGATGGAAAAGAAGAAGTAATTGCTACTACTGAAGAGTTGGATGCCATTGATGAAGAAGCTAAAAAATTAGCTAAAACAGGTCAGAAAGCAGCATGGGATAACTACCAAAATGCTATTAAAGAACTTGTTCAGTCTATCATTCCTTTAGTAGAAAACCTTAAAGGTCAGAATACTGAAGTAGAAGCGGCGCTTACTCATTTCAATAAATTAGTTTCAAAAGCTAAGAAAGATGTATTCCATTTAGCAAGAAAAACTTTATTGGCTACAAGAGGGACTAACTCTGCAGAAAGAAATCAATTGATGCAGAAGTACAATGAAGTATCTGAAATTGAAAAAGACAATTATTCATCTCACTTATATTCTCAGTCTGAATGGAAGGCTGAAAACATTAAAGAAATCAAGCCTGTTTACTCAGACAGTTCCGAAGATGTAGACGGAAGAGTGGTGATCAGAAATAACTTTGATAAAATCTTTGAAAAATATCCTGAAACATTAATCTTTGGAGAGGATACCGGAAACATCGGTGACGTAAACCAGGGATTAGAAGGTATGCAGGAGAAATACGGAGCATTACGTATCGCTGATACAGGAATTCGTGAAGCTACGATTCTTGGACAAGGAATTGGTATGGCAATGAGAGGATTGAAACCTATTGCTGAAATTCAGTATTTAGACTATGTTCTTTATTGCTTACAAGGAATGAGCGATGACTTGGCAACTGTACATTACAGAACCAAAGGAGGTCAGAAAGCTCCATTGATTATCAGAACAAGAGGGCACAGATTAGAAGGAATCTGGCATTCAGGTTCTCCAATGGCAGGTATTCTTAACCTTTCAAAAGGGATCTTAGTATTGGTACCAAGAAACCTTACTAAAGCTGCTGGTTTCTATAACACTATGCTTCAGGCTGATGAACCGGCAATTATCGTAGAATGTCTGAACGGATACAGATTGAAAGAAAAGCAGCCTGATAATTTAGGTGAATTCACTGTTCCTGTAGGTAAAATTGAAGTTACGAAAGAAGGAAAAGACGTTACGTTGGTAACTTACGGTTCTACATGGAGAATTGTGACAGAAGCAGCTAATGAGTTAGAAAAATTAGGTATTTCTGCAGAAGTAATCGATATCCAGTCATTAATTCCTTTCGATTTATCTCACGAAATTGCTGAAAGTGTTAAGAAAACGAACAGATTAGTAGTTATTGACGAAGATGTGGAAGGGGGAACAACAGGATTTATCCTACAGCAGATCTTAGAAAAGCAGAAAGCGTTCAGATACTTGGATTCAGATCCGTTAACAATCTCTGCTAATGATCACAGACCAGCGTATGCAAGTGATGGTGACTACTTCAGCAAGCCGTCTACAGATGATATGGTAGAAAAAATCTATGCTATGTTTAATGAAACCAATCCTCAGAAATATCCTGCGATATTCTAATTGGGATTAAAGATAAATTTTAAGCCGCTTTCAATTTCTGAGAGCGGCTTTTTTTATAATATGGCTAAAAATAGAAGATCTTATTTGTTTTATTAATTTTTTAGGAGCAATTATTCAGTTTTACTTTTGTAATTATAAAAATATGTGCATTTTTATAACGAAAACACCTTTATGGATTACACTAAAAAACTATTTCAATTATTAGCCTTATTTATCAGTATTTTATTCTATTCTCAATCCGATAAAAATGATGCTCTGCACGGGAATTTTACTTATGTACTAAAAGCTAAGTTAAACAAGCAGACTCCGGATTATATACACGAAGAATTTTTCTCTTTACAGGTTGGGGAGAAGCGAGCTTTTTTTGCAAGTACACAATCTATTAAAAAAGATTCAGTGCTTGGAAAATCTTACGTAATGGGTAATAATCCTGATGGCAGCATAACCATTAATCTTAAAAATGGGACTTCAGTACCTAAAACAAAATTTCCATATACCATTATACAGTCCAATGAAAAAGTACAGTACTTTCAACCCGTTGGAATGGCTGTGCTTACTTATCAAGAGCCAGTTATAGGGAATTGGAAGCTTATTGATGAAGTAAAAGCAATCAATGCAATCAACTGTAAAAGAGCTGAAGTTACTTACAAGGGAAGAAATTGGATTGCTTGGTATTCAACCGAGATTCCACTTCCTTATGGGCCTTATAAGTTCAGTGGATTACCAGGATTAATTATCAAAATAACAGATGAAAAAGGAGAATATGATTTTGAACTTATAAAGTCTGTTCCTACTTCTCAATTGGCAGGAAAATCAATTAGTATAAAGAAAACCAGATATACCGAAGCTGTTGAAACCACTCAGTCCAAATTTGAACAGGCATTAAAAGCCAGTAATGATAATATCGCCGGTGTACTGGCGAGCTCTGGAACTACAATTTTAAGTGGACAGGAAAAGATTAATCAAAGGCAGAAAGAATTGGACTTGATCAGAAAATATTTAAACCCGATAGAACTCGAATAAATTATAGTTGATGGGTTGCCGGGTACAGACAACCCATTTACTGTTAATCTTGCTCGGCTAAAGTAATTCGCAGCTTATTCAAAGTACTCATCAAAGTAATACTTGAAGTTAATTCTACAATTTCTCTTTCTGTAAAATACTGCAATAATCTTCCTTTGATTCCCTGCCATTCATTATTGTTGAAAGTGACAGCTTCTGCCCATTCTAAAACAAGCTTTTGTTGATCATTGAAGACATTGGTGTGTTTCCAACCTGGAAGTCTGTTTACGACATCCTGTTCAAAGCCAAAGTTGAGAAGTTCCTTAGCATGATAGCTGCAGCAGTAAGCACAGCCATTAATTTGAGAAACCCGTAATTCTGCCAATGCAATCAGCTTTTCATCAATGCCGGATTTTCGGATGCTGGTATGTGCTTTATACAGATGGCCAATAGTTTCCTTCGCAATTTCTTTGTAATTCATAATGAAAAATTTTTCTGCAAAGTTGGATCAGAAATAATGATGAAACTATATGCTTACCTTTTCGTGAGCTACTTACTTTTTTGAAAGCAGATAATGAAGATATCAGAACTGTAATTTGTACATTTGAAACGAGGAATGTCAAAAAATATCATGAAAATTCTCCATTATCTTTTTTTCGTACTATTACTGTTAGGTTGTAAGGATCATGCAAAGCCTATGGAAGAACAACCTCCAAATCCTAAGGAATTTCTTCGTAGCTATGTGAAAAATCCAAATCTAAATGATAGAATGTGTAAAGATGATATTGAACAAGCTGAGAAAGATTTGGATAAATATAAAAATATTTATGTAACCACATCTTGTTTTGGTTGCAAGACATCTCCTTATGCAGATGAAATAATAGAATATGCGGCAAAACAAAAGATAGAAGTGATAAACGATATTTATAGCTGTGTTGTGATAGAAGGGCAAACTAAAGGATGTTATAAAGCCATGATTGATTTAAAAATGGAGGGAATTCACGGGAAAGACTTTCGTCAGAAAATTGAGCATGCAGCTGAACGATTGATGATTCAAAAGATTAAAGCCGGAACAAAAATATTAAGTGTTTATGACCTTTCAGAAGAAGATCAGCCAAATTTGGTAAAAGAAAATAAGATTACCAAGAAAGAGGATATCCTAGCTGTTCAGACAGGACTTCCTTTACAACATGAATTAGATACTTATCCTTTTATTGATATCAGCTTTATCGTTGAAAAAGATGGAACTATTAGCAATGTGAAGAATAAAAACTGGGTAAGTGGCTTTAAGAGGAATGAAAAGTACAAGAATGAACTAGAGAGTCTCGCGAAAAACAAAATTCTAACTGATTATTCCAAATGGAAACCCGGGAAATATAAAAATACGTTAACAAGAGTTGAAAATAATTTTAGAGTTTGTTTTAAGTAAGAGATTAATTAAATCAGACTTTAGCTGTTTTTTTCTTTTCCTTTATCAATTCTATACAATCTTCAGAGTATGTTCCTTTCACTTGGTATTTTGCTTCCCATTCTTCCAAAAGGTATAAAATAGGCAACAGTGCTAATCCTTTTTCTGTTAGAGAATATTCTACCCTTGGTGGAAGTTCTTTAAATTCTTCACGAATGACCAAACCATCAGTTTCCATTTCCCGTAACTGGTCGGTCAATACCTTTCTGGAGATCACATTAATGCGTACAGCAAGCTCTCCAAAACGTAGTTTTCGGTCTTTAATCACCAATACAATAATCGGTTTCCATTTGCTTCCCAAAGCGGCCATTGCTTTGCCCAGAGGACAGCTGTATTGCATTAATTCATTCTTTTTCATACGTTACTTCAATGTTACTAATGTAAGTTACTGCGAAGTTACCACTATTTTTTTAATGAAGGATACAAAAACGAACTATTATTAGTTACTTTGTGTAACAATTATAAAACAAGATTTTAAATATGAGTACATCATCATTATTTAAACCGTTCCAATATAAAAATTTACAGCTTAAAAACAGAATTGTAATGGCTCCTATGACCAGAGCTCAATCTGACAATGGAGTGCCAACTCAGAAAATAGCTGACTATTATGGAAGAAGAGCTGCTTCAGAAGTAGGATTAATTCTTTCAGAAGGAACTGTAATCAACAGACCCGGATCAAAAAACCTACAGAATATCCCGGATTTCTACGGAAATGAAGCTTTAAATGGCTGGAAAAATGTAATTGATACTGTTCATCAGAATGGTGGAAAAATGGGGCCGCAGATCTGGCATGTTGGAGATACCAGAATGTCTGAAGATTATCCTTTATTACCTATGGAGAAAGCTTCAACAATGACGATTGAAGATATCCAGAATACAATTGCCCAATTTGCAGCTTCTGCGAAATCAGCAAAAGATCTCGGTTTCGACTGTCTTGAAATTCACGGAGCCCACGGATATCTTATCGATCAGTTTTTCTGGGAAGTAACCAATACAAGAACAGATGAGTACGGTGGTAAAACATTGAAAGAAAGAAGCAAATTTGCAGTAGAAGTTGTAAAAGCAATCAGAGCGGCAGTAGGAGAGGACTTTACCATTATCCTTCGCCTTTCACAGTGGAAGCAACAGGATTATAAAAGCAAGCTGGCTCTTACTCCTAATGAAATGGAAGACTGGTTGTTACCCTTAAAAGAAGCTGGAGTTGATATTTTCCATTGTTCACAACGTCGTTTCTGGGAGCCGGAGTTTGAAGGTTCTGACTTGAACTTTGCAGGATGGGCTAAGAAAATTACCGGGCAACCAACCATTACTGTAGGTTCTGTAGGGTTGAACGGAGATTTCTTAAATGCTTTTGCAGGTCAGGGAACTGAAAAAACAGATCTTACAGAACTGATTAAAAGACTGGATAATGAAGAATTTGATCTTGTAGCAGTAGGACGTGCTATATTGCAGGATTACCAGTGGGTACAGAAGATCAAAGAAGGGAATACAGAATCTCTTTTAGACTTTTCAGCAGAAAGTATGAGCGTATTATTTTAATATCAATATTGAATAATAAGTTTGTTTCGCTGTCAATTTTTTAACAGCATATTTTATTCACTTGCGAAGCAAAATAGACGATTCACTATTCATATTAATCATCATAATTCACTTTATTTTATATTTAATTTTCACCTATTTATTAAAGAACCGGCTTTCAGAAAAATTCTGAAAGCCGGTTTCTTTTAAAGATTATCTTGATATCCACATGCTGTTGCTGCTGATTCACAGATCCAATACATTGGGAATCCTGGTTCTTTGTAAGGACATGCAATAGTTCCGGGACGGCAAACGACACCAGGAGTTCCTCCGCCGTTAATTTCCTTTAATTCGGACTTTGCTAGTTTCTTTAAATTTTTCATGGTAAATAAGTTTTGTTTGTTATTAGTTAGTTAAGTTATACCTATTTTTTCTGCAATGCTATCAATACTTTATATTGGGTATGATATAAATTGCAATAGCTTTATGTGAAGGTAAAAGAAATGTTTTCAAACGCGTGAAAACATTTCTTAGTATTTCTTAAAATCAACATGCATACTCTTCCGCTACACAGCTCCAGTAGGCAGGCTGTCCGTTTGCTGCCTTGTAACGGCAAGGTCTTGCTCCAGGTTCACAAACAGGGGCGTTTCCGCCATTGATTTTCTTTAATTCTGATTTTGCTAATTTTTTTAGATTTTTCATGTTTAATAATTTGTTATAAGTTGTCAATATTATATTTCGTAAATCATCCGGATTTTTACTAAATAAAGGTAGTTTATGGCTTCCCTTAAATTCAGAATAACCATTTTCGGAAATTTGAAAGTTCAGTTCTTATTAGCGTCTGCATCCGTATTCTGCAGGTTCACAAGACCAATAAGCCGGGTAACCATCTGCAGGAGGATAGCGGCATGCTATTTCTCCAGGTTCACATACAGGAGCATTTCCGCCATGAATTTTCTTTAGTTCCGACTTTACAATTTTTTTTAAATTCTTCATAAGTAATAATTTGTGGGTGGGTAAAAAGTAATATTCTGAAGTTTGGTGTGATATTCTTCAGAGGATTAAGGACACTCTGTTGTTTCCGAAATACATCTCCATCTTTGAGATCCGTCTTTACCAGTGTAGTAGCACGCTTGCGTTCCAGTTGGACATTCCGGAGCACTTCCGCCATTGATTCTCTTTAACTCTGATTTTACTAATTTCTTAAGGTTTTTCATGTTTAGGTGATTTGTTAGTGGTTACAAATGTAATATTTTTTATTAATCTTGCAATACTTTGCTTGAAATTCCAAAAATAAACCTAAATAGATCTAGATTGAAAGGTTTTTCCTTTCTTTGTAAATCAATTAATCTTCAAAATAAAGCGATTAAAAACAAAATGTCACACAAATATTCACTACTTATGTTACCATTTTTCCTACTGTCCTGTAAACAAGAAATAAGGAGAACAGAGCCTAGTATTACGGATCAGATTATTTCGAAACAGAAACAGAAAGAACAAGAAATTGTACATAAAAAAGAAGCTACTGAACAAAAAAGTACTCCTACATTGGATCTTAATACCGAATGGGAAGGAGTGTATAGTTATTGCGTGCCGGATGCAAGAACAGATGGAAGGGAATCCGTAACCTGTTATGAGATTTCTATATTTAAAGATGAAGTTACCGTTGATGGAAATACATCTTTCTGTACAGGAGTTTATAATATGACAGGAAACAAAGATGAAATCGAACTAAGATATGCTGGAAACGATTGTGAAGATCACTTCTTCAAATTGAAGAAAAATGGAGATAAAGTAATGCTGTATGACTTTATGAATCCAGATCAGGTAAGAGAAGTAAAGAAAAAATAAAACGAAATGATGATGTTTAAAACTAGAACTATGAAATATATTACAGTCTTGTCTTTTTCACTATTAGGTATACTTGCGTGTACAAAAGCTGAACATACACCAATAGAACATGATCCAATAGAACATAAGCCAACAGAACAAAAATTAGAACAAAAAATAAAGGCAGATACAGTTATCACAAAGTCAACTATAGTATTGTTGGGGCCTGATGAACAAGAGATAGAGGAGATTAAAAAGAAACAAGGGGAAGATAATTTTTATACGATTGCTGATGATGCTAATTATTATTCAGCAGAAATATATGAAGCCGTTCCTAAAGCTGTTTATTCCAACTATAAAACCATTGATTTTCCAAACGAAAATTATGTGTTTGATAAAAGGAAATCTGAAGATAAATGGTTAGTCATTGATTATAAACTGGGTTCTAAACCTACAATATATTCTTTGGTAGATTATTATCGTCATATAACTGAAAAATAATCCTCAGATCCAAAAAACAAACGCGCTCCCTTAATATTGGGAGCGCGTTTTTTAACAGATTTAAATATCTAAAACTGTCATATCAAAATGACAGAAGTGATTTCTTATAAACCAATATTTTTAGTTGGCTTTAACTGTTTTAAAATACTTTTTGGAATCGCATTTTTATGAACCAAAATAGCAGTTGATTTATATTCAACATATGGTCTTGTTACATAAAGATACCCTGCGAAGTCATTTGTTACTCCCCAAGAGTTTTTCACCATATAATATTCTTTACCCGTTTGATCTTTAGCCAATCCTACGATATGCATACCATGATCATCCGTTGTAGAAAGATTGTTAAGGCCTTTCTGACGCATATCTTCAGTGATGGTTTTATCTTTTTTAGGTTCTGTAAACAAAGTCTGCTTATTCTCAGCATTGATTTGGTCTAAATCCATATCCGGAACATAAGCTACCCCGTTTTTATAAGAGAAATAAGGCTCAGAAACGTCAGTTGCCCAACCTACAGAATACCCTTTAGTTACTGCGTTGTCAATAATTGTAGTAAGGTCTTTCATCGGTACATTCCAGTCAGAATCATGGCTCCAGTTGTCAGGAATTGGAACTACAAATTTCTGGTAGTAAGCATAATCTTTGTAAGAAGATAATTCTACATAATCCTCAGCATTAATTCCTACTACTTCCTTAGCAAAAGTTTTTGGAGTGTAATTTTTCCCTTCATAAGTGAAATTAGCAGGTACTTTTCCTAAATATTCATCAAGAATAGCATCTACAGAATCCATCCAGTTGTCAGTAAGCTTTCCTTTAGAAGAAGCCTGAACAAGGCTGTCAAGAACTGGCTTTAATTTACCTTGCATCTCCTTGAAGTTGTTGGTAGTCTGTCCAGCTTTTAATCCTGAATATACATCCTGAGGAACTGCTCCGTACTTTTTGTACATATTGATTACATCGTGCAGTTCTCCTCCGTCACCCCAGCTGATAGCGCCGTTATTTAAAACATATAACTTCGCTTTATCATGATAAGAGTTTCTTGCGGTAAAGATTTCAGCAAGATCTACAGGTTTTTTGCCCATTCTCTGCATTTCAGATTCAAGGAAAGAGTTACCTGAGTAGCTCCAGCAAGTTCCTGATGAACCCTGGTTCTTTACAGAAGTCGCGCCAACGTCTTTTACCGTTGTGAACTGAAAATTAGCATTTTGTGAGTGGTTGTTTTTTAACTTATTGATTAAGTCATCTTGGGCAAACATCATACTTCCTGCAGACAAAACAAAAAGTAATGATGCAATTTTCGCATTTTTCATTACTATAAAAAGATTATTTGTATTAATAGTCGTTAATAATAGAGATTTGTTACAAGGGGAAAAGTTAAATTTGAAATTAAAATATTGTAGAAGTAAAAACAAATAAGCTAATTTTAAAATTAGTCTTTTGTTTTAAAAAAGTTAATCATGTTTCCAACCCCAACCAAAGTTCCTGCATCTATACTAATATAACTTCTGATTATGGAACGAGAATTATTATTGGAATGTCAGCGTAACGATCGCAAAGCCCAGCGGAAAGTCTACGAGAAAATGGCAGGCAGGCTATATTCAGTTTGCAAACGCTATTTGAAAAACGATGAAGATATAGAAGAGGTATTGGCTGATACCTTTTACAAAATCTTCACAAAGATTGGCCAGCTTCAGAATCCCGATACTTTTGAAGCTTGGGCAAAAAGAATTGCTGTGAATGAATGTCTTCAGAAATTAAGAACGGATAAAGCCTTATTTATTTCCCTGGAAGAGAACCAGATTGGTTTTTCAGAAGGATTATCAGAGCACATTTCCTTTGAAAAAGATATTCTGAGCCTGCTGAATTTTCTTCCTGAAGGCTGCAGAGCCATTTTTAATCTTTTTGCCATTGAAGGGTATCCGCATAAGGAAATTGCTTCCATGCTTTCTATCAGTGAAGGAACTTCAAAATCTCAGCTCAATTTTGCGAGAAAAAAATTACAGGAACTTTTGGTGAATCAAAACATTTAAACTTTTACAACAATGGAAAATAATCATATAGATCAACAATTCAATGAAGCTTCTCAGCGTTCAGAGGAACCAACAGTTTTTCCTGGTTTTGATAAAGTTTGGGAAAAGGTTGAGGAAAAACTGGATCAGAAAAAAGAAAAAAAGAAAATCATTCCTGTCTGGTTTCCCTACGGAATGGCAGCAAGTCTGATGATAGGAGTGGGGGCCTTGTATTTCCTGAATAAAAAAGGTACTCTAGAACAAGCTGCCCAAACTCAAATAGCAGAACATAAAGCCATACCAAAACCGACTGTTGATACCCATATTGCAAAAATAGACCGTATAACGAAGAAGAATATTCAGAAAGATAAAAATAAAGTAAATGCAACAGTAGAAGAGGTTGTCGTTTATAATAATACTGTTCCGGAACCATTAAAATCACCTAATTTCAGTCATGTAGATTCGGCACCGCCACCTGTGATTGAACGCCATATGGAGACCTCTGATAAAGTCATAAATATTGATGAGATTGCTATGGTGGGATATAAACCGAAAGTTAAGACGTATACAACTGGAGCGGTTTCGGTAATTACAACAGGTATTGTTTCTCAGCCTTCTGTAGAGAATGCGTTACAAGGAAGAATTGCTGGTATACAAATTACTGCTGCAGGGAGCGGAAGAGGAAAGAAGGATATTAAAAATGCTTCTAACAATATTAATTCCGGATATTTTGATAATAACCAGGTAATGATCCGAGGAATAGCATCTATCAACCCTGGGGATGCTCCTTTGTATATTATTAATGGAAAAATGGAAAAAGATGACTATTTCAGAAGTTTAGATCCTAATAAAATAGAAAACATAAATGTACTGAAAGGAATTTCCGCAACGGCATTATATGGAAGTAGCGCAGCAAACGGGGCAGTTATAGTCACAACCAAAAATCTTTCAAGAAGAGAAAAGAAAAGAATAGAAAAGCTTCAGAAAGAAATTATAAAACAGAAACAAATATCACCTGTTTCCCATGATGAAGCTTATGATGATTTTGTTGAAAATCCATTTGAATTAACACAAAGCCAGCCTCTGTCTACATTTTCTATTGATGTTGATAATGCTTCTTATTCTAATGTTAGACGAATGATCAACAACGGGCAAAAAGTTGATAAAAATGCAGTAAGAATTGAGGAAATGATTAATTATTTTAAATACAATTACCCTCAACCGAAAACCGGAGATTCATTTTCTATTAATACAGAATATAGTGGAACACCTTGGAATCCGGATCATCAATTATTGAAAATAGGACTTCAGGGAAAGAGCATTCCGAAGGAACAACTGTCTGCATCCAATCTTGTTTTTCTTATTGATGTTTCAGGATCAATGGATGCCGTAAATAAATTACCATTATTAAAATCCTCTTTCAAAGTATTGTTAGATCAGCTAAGACCTAAAGATAAAGTAGGAATTGTGGTATATGCAGGCAGTGCAGGAGTGGTTTTACCACCAACTTCTGCAGGAGAAAAAGACAAAATCATTCAGGCATTAGATCGCCTTCAGGCTGGAGGAAGTACAGCTGGAGGTGCTGGGATTGAACTGGCTTATAAACTGGCACAGGAAAATTTCATAAAAGATGGAAATAATCGTGTTATTATCGCAACAGATGGTGATTTTAATGTAGGAATGTCTTCAACATCCGATCTTAAAACTTTGATTGAAGATAAAAGAAAAGAAGGTATTTTCTTAACATGTCTAGGTTTTGGGATGGGCAATTATAAAGATAATACTTTGGAAACACTTGCAGATAAAGGCAATGGTAATTATGCTTATATAGATAATCTTCAGGAAGCCAATAAGTTTCTGGGCAAAGAATTTGCCGGAAGTATGTATGCAATAGCTAAAGATGTTAAGATTCAGATTGAATTTAACCCTGAGTATGTAAAATCTTACCGTTTAATTGGGTATGAAAACCGAAAATTGAAAAATGAAGATTTTATAAATGATAAAATAGATGCAGGAGAATTGGGAAGTGGGCATACTGTTACAGCATTGTATGAGATAATTCCTACAGGAGTTCACTCAAGTTTTCTCCCAACAGAAAGTGATCTGAAATATACACAAAATACTTCATCCAAAGCATTTGGAGATGAACTGGCTACGATAAAATTTAGATATAAAAAACCTAATGAGGATACAAGCAAGGAAATTAGCCAAATAGTGAAGAATACGAATAGTAAGATGTCGTCATCGAGCCCAGATTTTAAATTTGCTTCCTCTGTAGCATGGTTCGGATTAGTTTTAAGAGAATCTAAACTCATTAAGAATAAAGATCTTAAAAAAATAGAAGATCTGGCAAAAGAGGGAAGAAGTACAGATACAGAAGGCTACAGAGCAGAATTTATAAGACTTGTTGAGAGTTATAAAGCAACCCATCCATAAATTTTTATCATGAGATATCCTTTTAAATGAATCTCTAGAAATCCGTTTCATTAATTATGGAACGGATTTTCTATTTAGTGAATTTATCCAGCATCATCATTTTAAACTTTCAGAAGGGATAGTAAGAGTTTCTATTGTCTCTTTTGTGGTTGAGTTTTATTGGGTTAATATGTTTTAAACCAGCTTGTTATTTTCTAGAGGTAGTTTTTTATATTTTATTTTCAAAAATTATTGAAAATTCAAAAAATATAATTACATTTGTATCAGAAATTAAAAGTACAGACAAAATGCAACTTTCAGAAGCCAAAGAAAAATATATTCAGACATGGGGAACTTTTGCTACCAATTGGGGGATCAACCGTACAATGGCACAGGTGCATGCACTGCTTTTGGCAAGTGGAAAAGCATTGTCTACGGATGAAGTAATGGAGCAATTGGAAATTTCAAGAGGAAATGCTAATATGAATCTTCGTGCTTTGATTGATTGGGGAATTGTAAGAAAAGAGTTTATAAAAGGAGATCGTAAAGAATACTTCGTTGCAGAAAAAGATGTATGGTATCTTTTTAAGCAAATTACCAAAGAACGTAGAAAAAGAGAAATTGAACCGGTCATATCTTTTCTGGAAGAATTAAGAGATATTGATGATAATGATTCAGAAGAGGCAAAGGAATTTATCAAGCTGATGAATGATTTCAGTTCTGTAACCGGAAAGATTAATAATATCATGGATCTGGCTATAAAGAGTGATGATCACTGGCTGGTAGGAAAGATTACCAACCTGTTAAAATAAAGTAGAAAGGGATGCTAATCCTTTTTTATTTCAATTTAATTTTCAAAAATTACTGAAAATATAATATTTTTAAAATATTTAAGAATGAAAACATTAATCTTTAAGATCTGGATGTACATTACTTTCCGATTGAAACACAAACGAACCCGAGGAGATTTTCTTAACCTTTAAAATAGACTATGATGAAAACACTACAGAATCACACCTTGATTTACGATAATGAATGCCCTATGTGTTCTATTTATTCCAAGGGCTTTACAAAATGCGGAATGCTTGATGAAAATGGACGAGAAGCCTTTACAGAAATATCAGTCAGAAATAAAAATCTGGTAGACTTTAACCGGGCAAAAAACGAAATTGCCCTTGTGGATCACGAAAATAATAAAGTGACTTATGGCTTAGACAGTTTGTTGCTAATTATCGGAAGCTCATTCCCATTGTTAGAAAAAATAGCCAGAATACAGCCCTTGTATTGGTTCTTTAAAAAACTATATTCCTTTGTTTCCTATAACCGGAAACAGATTATTCCATCCAGAAAAGACAATACAGAACAATCTTGTGTACCGGATTTTAATCTGAAATACAGATTAGCTTATATAACTTTTGTGGCCCTGTTTTCAGCTTATATTTTAAGTCTATATTCAGGAAGACTTGGGGTCAATCTAACTCCAAATTTCTTAAGGGAATTAGCCGTTTGTTTTGGACAGATCCTTTGGCAAACCCTATTTTTAAAAGCTTATTTAAAAGATAAGATTTGGGATTACCTCGGAAATATGCTGACTGTTTCATTACTAGGAACACTACTCCTAATTCCTGCTATGTTGACCAATTTTGCTCCGGTTTTCTATCTTATCTATTTTGGAGTTGTAGTATGCATCATGTTCCTGGAACATTTAAGAAGATGCAGAATCTTAAAACTGAATATGCTTCCTACCATTTCATGGATATTGTTCAGACTAACCGCTTTGGCCATCATTCTTTTGACCAGCCTTTAAAGATTATAAAATAAAACCTTTTTGATATGTCCCGAATTTATTTAGAAACCCTGATTAGTGCTGATATTCAAACCGTTTTTGATTTAGCAAGAAATATAGATTTACACCAACAATCAACCTCGAAAACTCATGAAAAAGCAATTGCAGGTCGTACATCCGGTTTAATTGAAGAAAATGAAACCGTTACCTGGAGAGCAAAACATTTGGGAGTATATCAAACCCTCACCACAAAAATTATCAGCATGGAAAAGCCTAATCAGTTTACAGATGAAATGCAGCAAGGAACCTTCAAATCATTGCATCACCAGCATATTTTTAAAACGATAGATGGCAAAACATTGATGACAGACATTTTTAATTTCGAATCTCCATTAGGAATAATAGGGAAAGTGTTTAACAAAATATTCCTGAAAAACTATCTCAAAAATTTCCTATTGGAAAGAAACAAACTCATCAAATCCACTGCAGAATCGGCAGCCAGTAACTACGAACCAACCACGCAATCGACCAGCCCACAATCAACCGGCGTCCAATTAAACAGACACCAATCAACCAGCCACGAAGTGGCGATTTAACCCAGGATAGAATAAAATTCTATCAACCATCACAACAAAAACAACAACAACAACAACAACAAACCATCAAACATCCCACATCATGAATTTTTTAAAAGCAGAATGGCGAAAATTAGCCATCATCAATTATGAAATCAATCCTGATCTATTATTAAAATACCTGCCTAAAGGTACAGAACTCGATTTTTATAAAGGTAAGTGTTATGTGAGTGTGGTGGGTTTTATGTTTTTAAATACAAAATTATTAGGCTTACCGATTCCGTTTCATCGTAATTTCGAAGAAGTAAACCTCAGATTTTATGTAAGGAAAAATGAAAACGGAGAATGGAAGAGGGGGGTGGTTTTTATCAAAGAAATTGTTCCAAAACCAGCGTTAAGCTTTGTTGCTAATTCTGTGTATAAAGAAAATTACCATACGATGCCGATGAAAAACCTGATTCATCATCAAGAAAATGAGTTGCTGATCCAATATTCATGGAAAGATAAAAGCTGGCATTCTATCCAGATCACTGCTGAAAATAAGGTGCAACCAATGGAAACAGACTCAGAGTTTGAGTTTATTACAGAACATTATTATGGTTTCACGAAAAAGGATGATAAAACCTCAGAATATGAAGTCTGTCACCCCAAATGGGATTGTTATCAGGTAAAAGAGTATCAATTGGAAATCGATTTTCAAAAGGTTTACGGAAAAGACTTTGAATTTCTTAATCATCAGGATCCCATTTCAGTAATGCTGGCAGAAGGTTCAGAAATAGAAGTAAGAACAAAAAAAGACCTTATTTAAAATAGAAAACATCTTTAAACTCTAATACTCAAAAACTCTCAAACCCTCACAAAAATGAAAATAATCATCGCTGCTGGAACCGGATTTCTCGGTCAAAACTTAGAAAAATATTTTACAGAAAAAGGCGATCAGGTCTACATTCTGACCCGTAAGCCTCAACGTAAAAATGAAATCTATTGGGACACTAAAACAATAGGTGAATGGAAAAATATTCTTGAACAAGCTGATGCTCTCATCAATCTTACTGGGAAATCTGTTGATTGCCGTTACCATGAGAAGAATAAAGTAGAAATTTATGCATCAAGAATTAACAGTACAAAAGTATTACACGAAGCCGTTAACGCTTGTTCTATTCCACCAAAAAATTGGTTGAATGCCAGTTCTGCAACCATTTATGTACATTCAGAAAACCATTTAAATACTGAAGAGAATGGTACTATCGGTGATGATTTCTCTATGAACATTTGTAAGAGTTGGGAAGCAGAATTTTTTAAAACTCAACATGACAGAATAAGAAAAATAGCCCTTCGTACCTCCATTGTACTGGGAAACAACGGTGGAGCATTTCCAAAGCTGAAAATGATTACAAAATTAGGATTAGGAGGTAAACAGGGAAGAGGAAATCAAATGGTAAGCTGGATTCATATTGATGATTTTTGCAGAGCTGTTGACTGGATTATTCAAAATAAAAGTATGGAAGGTGCAATTAATATAACTGCACCAGCTCCATTATCCAATGAAGTCATGATGAAAAAACTGAGAAAAGAATTCAGCGCTCCATTTGGATTGAATGCTCCGGTATGGCAGCTGGAAATTGCCTCTATATTTCTGAACACAGAAACCGAATTATTATTGAAGAGTCGCAACGTTTATCCTGCAAAACTCATGAAAAGCGGATTTCACTTTTCTTATCCAACCTTTGATGAGGCCATTCTTAAATTATGAAGACTTAATTTTTAATAAGAATGATGTACCTAAACCAGTCTGCATGGAACTTCTAAATCCTCCGTAAGATAATAGCTGCAGCATAAGCGGTGATAACCATCAGCAATGATAAGTTCATGTTGTCCTCTTACCAGTAGGATGGGAGATAATTTTTTATTCTTTTCTACCTTTTTCAGATTTTCCTTCACGTGGATATTGGTCTCTGGAAGCAGGGCAAGCTTACTAGCTCTGAGAATATCTTTAGATTTTTTGGTAATCGTTTTTGCGCCTTTTAAGCTTTCAACAATTTTGTTTGCTTCATCAGGAATATAGAGAAGCTCCAGGTAGTCTAATGCTGCAGGAAAGTCGTGGTCTTCTGGTTCCTTCATCCAGAGATTGTCTCTGGTCAATGTATTTTTTTTCATTGATGTTTTTTGAATGGTGATTAAATGATATTTATATTTAAAGGTATTAAAAATACTTCACAGTCAGAATCTTACTACCTTAAATTCATATTAAAATAGAGGATGAAAACTTTCCATTTTAATTGATAGAGCTTCAATATCCATTTTTCAAAAAACAAAACTCCTTCAATAGATCATTGAAGGAGTAGATATTGGGGAGACCGACTGTGATATCACAGAGTCATCTTTACTATTAGTATTTTCTTGCCAATAATAAGTTCAGAAGGAATGTACCTGTCCAGTTACTATTGTTACTTCCGTTAGCTCCAATAAAATCAATACGGGCAACCGATACTGTAAGCCTTGTTCTTCCACTAGTGCCATTATTGGCAAGACTTACAAAAGATGCCGTAAATACATCAGGGAAACTTGAGTTATTTCCGGCTGTTAAAGTAGGATACATATTGGTTACATTGAATGGAGCCCCCTGATATTCATATACAATGGTCATTCTACTAGCATTAGAATATCCGGCAGTATGAGCGTTGCTTACTGATGTTTTACTGATGATCCACCATCTGTCAGTTCCAGTACCTGTATCATAAGTAGTAACCGTATGGTTATCCCAGTCAGCAATGGCACCACTTCCGCCTCCATGAGGAGGAATTGAAAGCTGTGCTCCATAAATTTCAACATTACTTGGTTTGGGAAGTACTGTAAAAGACAGATCCCATGTTCCTCCTGTGGTATTACCGTTGTTCACCACTTCAGCGTAAGCTCCTATAGGAATTACAAATGATGCTACAGGGGTATTATCAATTCGTAGGGTGTTACCGCTGGAAGCCTGAAGTGTGATAGAAGAAGAGGAGATATTTTTAATCTTATAAATCCTTCCCGTATAGCTTGTTGTTCCTGTCCCGATCACAGGAAGAGTAAATGTTGCATTAGCAGCTCCATTATATGTAATGTAGTGATCGTTAGCCAGAATAGTATAAGCTGCTGCTGTTACTTCTTTGTAGCCGGCACCTAAAGATCCGTTGATGGCTAAAGTACTATTAGGAGTTGGGGTATTAATACCAACCTGAGCACTTAAAGTAGCTGCTCCAAACAAGAAAATTGAAATATATTTTCTCATATTTATTTTTTTTAATGTTTTATGCAAAAATATAGAAAAATAATCATTGATATAGTTTTTGTTGATGATTTTTATTGTTTTTTAACATAAATCTCTATGATGGGATATTTGAAGATTGTGAAATAATTAAAAATGATTACATAGAATATATTTGTATTGAGTTATTTATGATTGTATGGTTAAAAAATATGAGATATATCCTAATAGGGTCTTTATCTTTCTGTTTTAAAAGAATAATAAATTTTAATTATTTTATTTAGAATAACCATAAATAGCGAATTGCTGGTAAATGGACATGTTGATTAATAATAAAATATTGGTATGATATATGCAGATTAATGGATGAACCAGAATGAATTTGATACCCATTGAATTCATTCAAAAATATAACCATCATGAAAAAAGTATTGATTTCAACCCTGTTATTATTAGGCTTATCCATGAACGTTTCTGCACAAAAACATCCACCGGCTCCACCGCATCCGTCAAAAAATGAATTAATCAATCTTAAGGCACAGGAATTAGATAAAAAATACAATACCGAAAAGAAGCTGATCCTAAATCATCCATTGGCTACCAAACAGATGAAAAGAGATCAGATGAAGGCTCTAAATAAAAGATATCAGACAGAAAAACGATTGCTTAAACAAGCGAAATAATACAGATTTCTTGCACTTATTAAAATTTGATGAGTAGAATTCTATAAAGGGAATTTTACGAAGTTTATAGTTTAAAATAATTTTTGTTGAAAGAGAATGCTTTTTGTGTTCTCTTTTTTTGTTTAAAATTGAATGAAAATGGCTTATTGATGGATTTTAAGATCAATTTGAAGAAACGTGAAACATCCAATATTTTTCCTTAAATTCGCATAAAAATTTTTAAAGTAATGAATTACGATATTATTGTCATTGGAAGTGGTCCTGGTGGATATGTTACTGCGATCAGAGCAGCACAATTGGGTTTCAAAACCGCAATTATCGAGAAAGAAAACTTAGGAGGAATTTGCCTTAACTGGGGATGTATTCCAACCAAAGCTTTATTGAAATCTGCTCAGGTTTTTCATTATATCAACCATGCTGAAGATTACGGATTAAATAAAGTAGAAGCTAGCTTTGAATTCCCGAATGTAATTCAGAGAAGCCGTGGTGTTGCCAGCAAAATGAGCAAAGGAATCGAGTTCTTAATGAAAAAGAATAAGATTGACGTAATTCTTGGTACTGCAAAAGTACAGAAAGGTAAAAAAGTTTCTGTAACAGATAAAGACGGTAAAGTAGTTGAATATGCTGCTAACCACATTATCATCGCTACAGGAGCTCGTTCAAGAGAATTACCAAATTTACCGCAAGATGGTAAAAAAGTTATCGGATACAGACAGGCATTATCTCTTCCTGAGCAGCCAAAATCTATGATCGTTGTAGGTTCTGGAGCTATTGGGGTAGAATTTGCTGATTTCTATAATACAATGGGAACTAAAGTAACTGTTGTTGAATTTATGCCAAACATTGTTCCTGTAGAGGATGAAGAAATCTCTAAACACTTAGAGAAATCTCTGAAAAAATCAGGAATTGAAATCATGACAAACGCTTCTGTAGAAAGTGTAGATACAACAGGAGAAGGAGTAAAAGCAAACGTTAAAACAGCTAACGGAAATATTACTCTTGAGGCTGATGTTCTATTATCTGCTGTAGGTATTGCTGCTAACATCGAAAACATCGGTTTAGAAGAAGTAGGAATCCAGACAGATAAAGGTAGAGTTTTAGTAAACGAATGGTATGAAACTTCAGCACCTGGTTACTATGCAATTGGTGATATCATCCCAACTCAGGCATTAGCTCACGTTGCTTCTGCAGAAGGAATCACTTGTGTTGAGAAAATCAAAGGAATGCACGTTGAGAAAATTGACTATGGCAATATTCCTGGATGTACTTACTGTCACCCTGAAGTAGCTTCTGTAGGTCTTACTGAAAAGCAGGCTAAAGAAAAAGGATACGAAATTAAAGTAGGTAAATTCCCTCTTTCTGCAAGTGGTAAAGCTACTGCAAACGGAAATACAGACGGATTTATCAAGGTAATCTTTGATGCTAAATATGGTGAATGGTTAGGATGTCACATGATTGGTGAAGGAGTAACTGATATGGTTGCTGAAGCAGTAGTTGCTAGAAAATTAGAAACTACAGGTCATGAGATCATCAAATCTATCCACCCGCACCCAACTGTTTCTGAAGCAATCATGGAGGCAGCAGCAGCAGCTTATGGTGAAGTGATTCACATTTAATCAATTATTTTATTATATTTAAAGCTCAGATTTTTCTGAGCTTTTTTAATAACTATCCATGAAGAAAGTAATCTTTTTATTAGGGATCTTTTGTTTTACTCTCCTTTTTTCTCAAGAAAAAGAAAACAAAAGATATTTTCCTGCAGAATATGTTTTAAAAACCTCTGGAGATACTATAAAAGCTAAAGTGAGAAATACCGGTCTTTATACCAATACAAAATACTCATTTGCTACCATTTTATTCAAAATGAAAATGATGGACGAAAAAGGAGCAGCCAACTGGGTTCCCATTAATGAAGTAAGGTATATTAAAATTTTAGATGAAAATCAGAATAAGCATGAATATTTTGCTTCAACAGATAAATTCCTTAAGGAGAAAGGATTGATTGAAGTGCTTTATGAAGGAAAGAATATAAATTGGTATAAATCTTTTAATAATTCAATTCTGACACCGAAAGTTCAATTTATCAAATATCTGGTAGATAAAGATAAAAATATCCTTTACGAATATAAAGAAGGTCCTTTTGATGACTTTAGACAGAGTTTAAAAAAGTTATTCAAAAATGATTCAGTTTTTACAGAAAAACTCCAGCAAGCCAAATCAGAGAAAGAATGCATTCAGCTTTTACAATTATGGGATGCAAAATTTGATTAGATCAGTACAATATAAAAGCTCAGAGAAATCTGAGCTTTTTTCATAGTTTGAGATAAATGATCACTAAAACCTAACAGATTTCTGAAACCTGTTAGGTTTGTTACTTAGCTCATCCTATTTTCTCATTGAATAGCCTTATGGTGAAATTCTGATTGTTGTTAACGGTTTTGTGTTAAAATAATTTTAAAATAAGCATATTTATAAAAATTAACCTAATTATATCAAGCTGTTTCCTTACATTTATTCAATGAATTTTGAGAAAGTTGGACTTGTTTTGTCAGGCGGTGGTACTAAAGGAATCGCTCATGCGGGAGTATTGAAATTCTTGAAGGAAAAAGATATTAAAATAGACCTTCTTTCCTGCTGTAGTGCAGGGTCTATTGTTGGATGCCTTCATGCCATAGGAAAGACTCCTGATGAGATTATGGAATTTTTTAATTCCGTTTATTTTTTTAACTGGAAGCATTTTGCGTTCAACCAGCCGGGATTGGTTTCTTCAGTTATTTTCAGGAATTATCTTAAACCTATTTTTCATGACATGAAATTGGGAGATCTGGATATTGAAGTGAAGATTGTGGCGACAGAATTGGTTACCGGAACCCAGAAGATTTTTGATAAAGATTTTGAAGTAGTAGACGCCATTATTGCTTCGTGTTCTATTCCGGGAATTACAACACCTTATATTATTGGTGATGAAATGTATTGTGATGGAGGTGTGCTGAACAATTTCCCGGCAGATATCATCAGAGACGATTGTGATAAACTGATTGGAGTATTTGTTTCACCACCCAATGAAGCTAAAATCAAAGATCTGAACTCTATTAAAGCCATTGTTTCCCGTTCTTATGACCTTCTTTCCTATAGAATCGAGAAAGTTAAATTTGATTATTGCGATTGGTTTATTTCTTCTCAAAAGCTATCTACTTACGGAACTTTTGAACGTGGAAAAGACCGTCTGGAACAAATTTTTGATATTGGCTATCAGGCGGCTAAAGAAAGCTATGGAGACAGCCGTTTTCTTACGGAATTAAGACAAGCCGGAACATAAATATTTAAAAATAAAAAGGCAGATACTGGAAGAGGGAGGTTAATAGCTTAAAAACAGCTTACATTCAACTTCTCGCTTCCAGTTTTCTGCCGGAACTAACTTATATTAATTTTTAACTACCTGTGCATCCTGACGTACGATTTCCTGGTCATTAGAATCATAAACAACAAGAGTATAAGGTGCTTTTTTCGCAGAGTTGGTAAGGTAGTTTCTCCATACCTGATAGCTGTGACCATCATTATTAAAATTAAAGTAATAATTACCTCCGCTGCCATCAGGAATCAGTTCCCCGTCACTGATAATCATGCTTGGCTTAGCCGTAATTTTTGCATTGGCATTCCACGATTGATACAGGTATTTACCATTAGGCTGCTTATCAATTCTGATCTTAAATTTCTTAGTTTTAATAATCACGGTTTTAGGAACCTGTTGAAAAACATTATTGGTAATAGTAGTGCTTTTTGAAAATTCAGGAGTTTCTTTAGCAGAAACAAAAGAAAATTGAGCTAAAGAGAAAGCTCCTAATAGGAAGTACTTAATCATATTGTAATGGTTATTGGTTAATAGTTCAAACTCCATCAAATATGAAGCCATTATTTGTTCTTTTAATGGAATATACATCTTAATGAAGAACGGAATTTTCCAATATATTAGTGTAAAAAGACTGAGATTCCTCCGGAATGACAAATCTTATTTTTACTTACCAGATGTGCCATTCCGTAGGAATCTCAATACAAATATTTTAAAGTTTTTTCAAGATTTGAATGTAATCAATATCAAGAAAAATCTTAGTTTTTCTGAACAGCAGTATAGCTTGCGAAAGCCTCTTCCAGACTGTTGAATTTCCTTTTAAATTCATCAATAGGACAATCCTGAAGAATATTTCCCTGATGAATAAGAATAACCCTTGAACAAAGCGCTTCCACCTCCTGCATGATATGTGTGGAAAGTAAAACTGTTTTCTGCTGTCCAATTTCCTTTACCACATTTCTGATTTCCAGAATCTGGTTAGGATCCAGTCCGTTCGTAGGTTCATCCAGAATTAATAAATCAGGCTGATGGATAATAGCCTGAGCCAATCCTACACGCTGTTTATATCCTTTGGAAAGCTGGCTGATTCTTTTTGATTTTTCCGGGGTAATTCCTACCAGTTCAATAACTTCATCAACTCTAGATTCTGAAATTTTATGGATATTGGCTACAAATTGAAGATATTCCTTCACATACATTTCCAGATAAAGCGGATTGTTTTCCGGAAGAAAGCCTATTTTTTTCTTGCTTTCAATTTCGTGTTGTGAAATATTCAGACCATTAAAAATAATTTCTCCTTCATCAATTTTCAGTGCTCCTACAATTGATTTCATTAGGGTGGATTTTCCAGCTCCATTAGGGCCTAGAAGACCGATGATCTCATTTTTGTCAATAGAAATATTGATATTGTTTAAGGCAGTCTGTTCCCCAAATTTTTTAGTTAAATTGTTTATCTGAAGCGGCATAATTTTTAATGTCTTTCTGCAAAAATAAAATAAAAAAACTCATTCAATGGAATGAGTTTCGCAATATTTATAAATTATAATTATTTTTTTGCTTTTTTCTTAGCTCCAGAAGCAGGATTAGTAGTAGAAGCTGTACTTGCGCCTCCTTTTTTTCCATCCTGATTAATGCCGGATGCTTTGTCATACATGGAATACTTACCGTTTGTTCTTCCAAATACTTTATCAACCTGTTTTTGAGTTAGAAACTGTGATTTTCCCACATATTTTCTGTTCTTGTTGATGTATTGTATAAACTGTACAGTAGGCTGGCCATAGTTTTTTTCGTAATGAAGTTCGATGATATCATTAGGAAGTTCCAATACGATATTCTCTTCAGGAGCAGAAATAAAGCCGTCCGTAATGAGCTTATAGAGTCCTGAAACGTCTCCGTTCAGATTTTGAAATGAAAAAGCTCGGATTGTATTCAGGTTGCTGGTATTCAGATCCTGATAATTGACGGTATACTTGTCTTCTTTTTTATATAAACCAACAGAGTTGTCTTTGCCGATTTCCACCAAACTTTCATTTTTCAACACTTTAATCTGAGAGAAAACTGAAATACCGAACATACATGTAATAAGTAGAATTATTTTTCTCATGGAATGAATTTTAATGTTTTATAAATTGGTGCACATAAACTTACGAATAAAACGGCTAAAAAGCAACTTTATTCGTTCTGGCAAAAGTAATACTTTTTTTTAATATCTAAGATAAATGGACAGATAGGGACAGGTTGTTTTTGTTGTATGTAAAAAGCTGTAATACAGGTTTTTATTTCTTTTATGTGGAAAATATCTCCACTTATGTTTATGAGGTATTTATGGAGGTAGAATTGTGTAATATATTGAAAAACAGGATGAAAATAATTAATCTGCAAAGGTGTCTTTAAAAAATATTTAAAATAAATGTTAAAATGATAGGCAGTGAGTGAAGAATTGATAAGAATACATAATAAATCTAATCATAAGGTATTAATAAACAGTTATAAAAGTCTTTTTTTTGAGAACGTAGAGATAAAATGATCAAATTCCTGTTTGTAGCTTCTCCCCACAGGAATTTCATAGGCTCCAAGGTGAATTTCATTATTGTTGAAAGCTGTAACGAATGCTGTATTGATGATAAACGAACGGTGAATTCTTATAAAACCTTTTGTGGCTAAAAGCAATTCCAGATCTGTAATTTTACTTTTTGAAATAAAATTTTCGGTGGTAGATAGAGTTATTTTAATATCATTTCCCTGGCTTTCAATATAGATGATATCTGCAAGAGAAAGCTTCCGATGCATTCCCTCTGTTTTAAGAATGATAAAATCATCTTTTAAATCATCAATATTCCTCAATACCCGTTCTACAGATTTGAAAAAACGCTCAAAAGTGATGGGTTTCAAAAGGTAATCTACAGCCTCCAGTTCAAAGCCTTCAATAGCAAATTCCCGGTAGGCGGTTGTAAAAATGGTTTTGGGTTTTTGAGAAAGAGATTTTAAAAAATCAATTCCATTGAGATGAGGCATATGAATATCGAGAAACATCAGATCCACACTCTGATGTTGAAGGAGTTTATAAGCTTCAAGAGCATTTTCTGCTTTACCTGTCAGTTTTAAACGATCGATTTTGGAAATATGATTTTCCAGTAAGGTTGCCGCTAAAGGCTCGTCATCTACAATGATACAGTTAATCATATTGTGAAGGAGTGATTATTTCAACATTAAAAATATTGTTTTCTCTGAAGATATGGAAGGTAAAATGGTTCTGATAATAATGCTCAAGCTGTCGTTTAATATTCTGAAGCCCGATTCCTTTTTCATTTTGATCTGAAATATCACTGTAAGTATTTTGAATTCTGAAGACAGAATGTTGGGCATTGGTTTCCAGTTCTATTTTTATTTCCGTTTGTTCAGAACTTTTCCCCGCCCCGTGTTTAAAGGCATTTTCTACTAAAGTAAGATACAGCAGTGGCGGAATACAATTAGCAGAACTTAATCTGGTCATCTTGGTTATTTTTAATCTTTCATCAGCATAACGCAGGCTTTCCAGGGCAATATAATCATCAATAATACTCAATTCATCGGTAACAGAGACCCATTTTTTCTGTCCTTTGTATAAGATGTAGTCCAGAATATCGGAGAGTTGGCTAATGGATTGGGATGTTTTATCTGAATGACTGATGGAAAGAGAATAGATATTATTTAGAGTATTAAATAAAAAATGTGGATTAAGCTGGGATTTGAGGGATTTCAATTCCAGTTCAGCTTTCTCCTTTTCCAGTTGAATGGAGTTTTCTTTTTCATCTTTATACCGCATAAAAAATATGATTGAAATAAAGATAAAAGCACCACTGATGATCGGAAATGTATAATGGAATAATAGGTATCGGATGTCGGTAAAAATGCTGATAAGGCTGTCTTGGGGTTCATTGATGAAAAAGGGTTCAGCAAAATCAACAATAAATATTCTGTTGGCTACCGAAATAAAATATAAGCTTAGAATAAGATAGAATGTGAATTCAGCATATCTTTTTCGGTCAAAAAAATGTTGAACCAAAACATAATAGATAAAATTGGCTGCCAGGATCTGAAAAATCCAATGGCAAAAGTTATAGATTATCAACTGTTTAAAGATTTCATCATTATAATCATCATAAGTTCTTGCGATTCCAAACAAAAACAAGGCGATCCAGAAAAATAGCTGGAAGTATATATTTTGTCGATGATAAGAGGTTGTTCCAATTTTCATTATCATCAAAAATAAAGAATCTTAAGACACAACTGTCAGAAGTAATGCAGAATCCAATACATTAAGGGTAAATAGCATTATTCAACGTTCAGACGGCCTATCTTATCATTGACCCCTGAATTCCTGTTTTCTGAACTTTCTGTTGAAAATGAATCCAGTTTTTAGCAAGATTTGCAGTAAAAAAATATGATAACAGAACGTTCGGAAAGGCTTTACGGATTAGATCATCTGAGAACATTAGCTATAGTGTTGGTTTTATTATTCCATTATCGGGCATTTAAACATCCGGAATGGATAGATACGATAGGCAGATTTGGCTGGACCGGAGTTGATCTCTTTTTTGTCTTGAGTGGTTTCCTGATCTCAGGACAATTGTTTCAAGAGATGAACCGTAAAGGAACCATAAGCTTAAAGACCTTTTATATGAAACGATTTTTCAGAATTGTTCCAGCTTATTTTTTTACTCTTTTTCTGTATTGTACCATTCCTTTTTTCAGAGAGCGGGAAGCGTTGCCACCTTTATGGAAGTTTGTCACCTTCACTCAGAATTATGGATTGAATGTAATAGATCAGGGAACATTTTCTCATGCATGGTCTTTGTGTATTGAAGAGCAGTTTTACCTTCTTCTTCCCTTGTTTCTTTTGGTGGTAATACCTTCAAGGCTGTTTACATATTTTCCTGTTTTAATATTCCTCTTCATCATATCTTCCGTAATCATGAGGCTTGTAACATGGAATGTAGCTATAGCTGGAATGGATACTAATTCCCTGGAGTTTTGGCGAAACTGGTATATGAAAATATATTACCCGACTCATACGAGACTAGATGGACTTGCAACAGGAGTTCTTATTGGCTATTTTATGCAGTATTCTTCAGGTTTTAAAAGAATAGTTCATCAAAATGGAAATAAACTTTTTATTGCAGGAATACTATTGCTGAGTATGTCATTTTGGATTTGTAATGAGCAAGCCTCAAAAGAAGCATCTGTATTTGGATTTACTTTGGTAGCAATAAGCTATGGCTGTATTGTTTTGTCTGCTGTTTCAGCATCTTCATTTCTTTCAAAATGGAAATCTTATATTACGGCTGAGCTAGCTGCCTTATCTTATTCGATTTATCTTTCCCACAAGGGGATTATTCATATGATTCAGACTCTTTTTGAACGATTTAATTTAGAACCTTCAGATACCGGATGCCTTATCATTTGTTTATTGGGATGTATTGCAGGTAGCTTACTGTATAGATTCTTCATTGAAAAGCCTTTTGCCGGTATTAAAGATAAAATTGTAAAGCTCACAAGCCTTTAGCCACTAATGCATAAATAAGTAAATTATATATAGTTTAAAAGTCTATGCTCCTATGTGGTAAAAAGATTAAACCTCATAGGAGTATAGAAAATAGAGTGAAAGAAACTTGGAAATATTTGCCGTCATTATTAGAACATATTCTAGCAGCATACAATTTTATCGGAGATAAAATCCTTGCGCCTTAATAACACAATCTTAAAAAAAATCTTGCGTCTTTGCGTTTTCCAACACTTTACAAATGGTTAGTAACAAAAAAAAGGCAGTTTTCAGAAGAGAAGCTGCCTTTTATATTGTTGTTTAAGATGGAGTTATTTTGACGTAATACTTTTCAATATAATATTTTTAATAGCTGCCTCCTGAAAACTCCAGTGTTCACTGTTTCTGGGCATTTGATTTTCAAGAATAATCAAACTCGTGTCTGTAGACGGGAAATATACATTCAGACATGTAAAACCGTCACCAAGTCCCGTTACTGCATAATAATTAAGCCCAACTTCCTTGATGAATCTGATATTGTATCCAAATCCCATACTTTCTTTTCCAAAGACATTGTGTTGGGAAGATGTAGAAGGTGTCAGGAACAGTTTTTGAAACTTTGGAGAAAGAAGTTTTCCCTTAAACAACGCCTGATCCCACTTTGCAACATCCTCTACAGTGGAAACAATTCCGGCTGCAGGAGCGATATCATCATTTAAAAATGAACCTTCTACCTTTTCGAATTGGTTATGCTCACTTCTATACCCTGGAACCAAAGCCTGATTATTTTTACTGTTGTACACAAATGTTTTCTCCATCTTCAGCTTCTTGAATAGGGTAGTAGCGAGTTCTGTAAAGCTTTCCCCTGTTGTATTCTGAAGAATTTCTCCCAGGAGCGTGTAAGACAGGTTTCCGTATTTAAACTGTGAGCCAGCTTTAAAAGCAACAGGTTTCTCTAAGTCTACAATCCCATGGGTATGGTTCAAAAGGTTATGTATGGTGACCGTATCTGCCCAGGATTGAGTAATTGTTGGGAGATATTTTTTGATAGGAGTCTGAAGATCAAGTTTCCCCTGTTCAGCGGCCTGTAAAATCAGAACAGCTGTGACCTGTTTTGAATTTGACATGATTTCAAACTGATCATTGGTCTTTAAAGCAGTCATTTTTTCAAAATCCTTATATCCATTGGCCTTCAGGTATTTTATTTTTCCATTTTGAGAAACCAGAACCACTCCATTGAATTTTAATGGAGTAGAAGTTGTCATGATGCTGTCAATTTTTTTTGAATAAGAAGGGGTCTTCTGTGCCTTTGCTGAAACAGACAACAATGCTGAAATAGCAAGGGTGAAAAATAATTTTGTTTTGGTCATGGATTTATTTGTTGTAGTAGTTGTATGCTGCTTTGGCTATGTCTGCAATAATGGCTTCTGAGTTTTCAAAAGTTTCAAAAGTATCATGTATAAAAACGGCAATATAGATTCTTTTTTTATCTGAAAGTTCAATAATTCCATAATTATTGATCGCTCCAGTCATTCCTGCTTTATTGGTGAAGGAGGTTCCGGTGCGATGGGCTACTTTAACATCCTTAGGCAGCTTCCCTTTAAGTCTTTTAGTTCCTGTCGCATTATTGATCATGACGGTATATAGCCATTTCGTATGTTCTTTATTAAGTATTTTTCCATTGTAGAACTGTTCCAGTAATCTGATCGCTGCGTTGGGGGTGATGGTATTGATGAATTGAGAGTCCCAATCCTTATGCATACCTTCTTCATCATTTTTAATGACAATATCTTTGCTGTTGATGAAATTCTGAACATAATCAGGGCCTCCAATGAGCCTAATCAGGATATCAGTTAGGTTATTGTCACTATAAACCATCATCCAATGGATGCATTCTTCCAGGCTGAGTTCCATATTTCCCTCAGGGTATTTCTCTCTGAATGGGCTATAAGTGTCCTCCAGAAGCTCTTCTTTTTTGATGTAAATTTTTTGCTGTAAAGAAAGTTCGCCTTTTTCCACTTTATGAAGAACTGCTAAAGCGACAGGAAACTTAAATGTGCTTAACATAGGAAGTGGCTTATTCCCATTGATCTGGGTTACTTCTTTTTTGTGAGTTCCTGCTGTTACAATAGAAACCCCTATATCTGCCTTTTTATGGGCAATAATAGTTTCAATTACTTTTTTAAATTCGGGATTGGTATTGTTTTGCGAAAAGAGTGGTAGGCTTATAAATAGGATGAAAAGGGTAAGAATAATTTTCTTTGACTTCATTTTACGGTGGTTATTTGAATAGGTTTTTGGTTTCCAAATATATGTATTTCCGGTATCTCTTTTTTGATTTGAAATCAATATTTTTATCCATTGGAGTTTTTTACTTTTTATAAGAGTATAACATTACCACTTCTTATATTCATTCCCTGTAAACCTCATTGATTCAACTCCGAAAATTACATGTACTGTTTACTTTTTAATAGGTAACGGAGACCATCAATCCTATTATACCATTGCAGAGGATTATTGTAAGCTTTTAAAAGCTAAAAGCAAAAAAATGTTTTGATTTAAAGAATTCGGACACATCATTTTTAATACAGAACTGGAAAATTTTCAGGAAGTAATCATTTAGTAAATAAAGCCCAATGTATGTTAAAAATATAGGTATTCATTCTTTCTCACATAATTTTTAGAGCTATTAACCGTTACCTTGATAAGGACTATGATTCGGAGCATAAAATCTATTCCTGAAACTTAGGTGCCAGAAATAGAATACATGAAACGAAAACTTAAGGAATCAGAAAAAATAAATAAGAAGAAAAGTTTATTCTATTGATAATCAAATTGTATGAATAGCATCATTTATAGCAAATGGTGCTGTTTTTATTGTAAGAACAGGTGACTGATTTTGAAGAAGATTCGTAGTTTTTTTATAAACTGGCTAGTCTTCGAAATGGAAAGTAAATGATAAAGTTATGAACAAATTTATCCATCATTTTCTATGAAACATAGAGTATTACCAGTGGCTTTTGGGCTGAACTCGTTCTACCTGTCATTTTTATATTTTCGAATGTTCTGGATTTCTGAAGGCAGAGAAACAGTAGAACTTCTGACATATAAATACATGCTCTATTCTGTGTTTTTTGTGTATCCGTTGTTTATCTTTTCAACCCTTATTCTTACTAAAGAGTTTAAAGCCGGCTTTTTTTTGAAAATTTTTGTTTGGTTGTTGGCTGCTGCCGGACCTATTCTTTACTTTCTAACCTTTGATTTATTTAAGGAAAAAGAACTGTTTTACGGATGCCTGATTACATTGGTCCAGTGCCTGGTTCAATCTAAGACAGTAAAGGATGATGAGATGATTGCCCGGGTTGCCGGAGTTTTTTCAGCAAAGTTGATCCTGTGGTTTTTTATTCTCATTTTTTCCTTGTTTTTCCAAACGATCTATTCTGATATTCTGGTGAATATGTTATTTGGAGGCATCTATTATCTCTGCATCGGAATTCTTGATATTCTGGTGGTCCGGTATAAATTCCTTACGGAAAAATAAAAACTTGGAAGGAATTACTAACCCATAAAAAACCACCATTTACTGTAAATGGTGGCTGCTTGAAATATATTAAAATTGTTTTGTTGCTTTATCTAGTCATTCTGTTTGATTTGAGGGTTATTATTAATCTCTTTATTCGGGATCTGGAATTTAAATTTATCTGGTGTCAGGTTAAATCTTCCAAATGTATGGTTAGTGCCTGTATATATTCTTTCTAAAGGTGTATTCAATCTCTTCATATCAAACCATGCATAACCTTCACCCCAAAGTTCAATTCTTTTCTGCAGGATAATTTCATTAATCAGATCAGCTCCTGTTTTGGTAGATAGGGTATAAGCCTTATCTCTTTTGGAGGCGATTTCAAATAATACCTGTTTTGCTTCCGCTTCTCTTCCTTGTCTTGCCAAAGCTTCCGCTTCTATATAATATAATGAAGAGGCTCTGATGTAGATATAATCTCCTTCAAACATGCTTGGATCTTTGAACTTCCAGCTTACATAGGCAGGATAGTTTTTGGTCTTTCCGTTAAAGGTGTACTTGGCAGGCTGGCTTCCGTTGAATACCTTTTTGCGGTAATCCGTATCCGGAATAGCTTCATACAAACGCTTGTCAATAAGCTTATAAATCTGGGCTGCTCCTGCATATCCTTCATTGGTATTATCAAACATAGAGAAGAAAGAAGCATAATAATTTCCGGTACTCATTGTAGAAATCGTATTATGGAATCCCCAGATCACCTCAGGATTACTGAGGTTAGAAAATCCGGTAGTGGTATAATCATTTTCTGTCATCAGGGCAATTCCCTGTTTACCATCTGCAGCATATTTTGCGGCTTTTGCGTAATCTCCGGTTTGAAGAAATACCTCTGCAGCAATGGCTTTAGCAGTTCTTTGATCGATTTGAGCTCTTGATGGGCGGGCAAAGCTCTCCAAAAGAACAATAGATTCTTCAATATCCTGACCAATCTGCGAGTATACTTCTGCTACTGTTGATCTTGGAAGTCCCTGGCTCGGATTATTGGTTGTAAGAACCAAAGGAAGACCCGGATCAGACTGATGGCCTTTATAATCATTCGCATAAAAACGGATCAGATTAAAATATGAATAGGCTCTTAAGGCAAGTAACTGTCCTTTAATGGCTTTATTTTTAGGACTTTCATCACCTTTTAAATCACTAAGAAGTTTGTTGATGATGAATATCCTTGCATAAAAAGTAGTCCATACAATTTCTGAAGCGATATTACTGGCATTGGTTGCTTCATAATTATAAAACATTCCCAAATGTTGGTTTTTTGCCTGGATCACGTCATTAGACATTAAATCAGCACCTGCCTTTATTCCCATGATCCCGAAATCAGAGTGAGATGAAACGTTTCCTCCGGCTCCATTGCTGCGAAGATCAAGATAAATTCCACCCAGGATTTTTTCAGGTTTTGACTGATCTTCACTCAGCTGTTCACCAGAAATATCACCCTCCGGTAAGGTATTGAGATCATTAGCACAGCCTGTCGTAATGAGGGCTACGGCTAAAGCTGATATATAGTATTTTATTGTTTTCATAATTTCTTTTAAAATGTTAGTTTAAAACCAAGTGAAACACTGGATAATAAAGAGTATTTGTAAGCATCGGAAACTCCTGTTAATGAAGCTCTCGGATCATATCCTTTTCTTTTAGACCATAAATACAGGTTGTTTCCTGTAGCATAAATTTTCAATGCTGATAAACCGATCTGTTTTGTAAAATCGTCAGATAGCTGATATGATAATGTTACGTCCTGAAGACTGATATAGTCAGATTTAACCAAGTATAATGTGGAATGCCCATTCTGGTTGGTAGAAGTAAGATCTACACGCGGTAATGCAGCTGTTGGGTTTTCCGGAGTCCATGTTTTATCAAGATCATTGGTGTAGTTAGAACCGTAAGTATCAGAATGGAACAGGGATCTGTAAATATCATCATATCCGTATCCACCAAACTGATAAGCAAAATTAACCGCCAGGTTTACCCTTTTATAGGTAATGTCCGTTCCAAAACCACCGTATACTTTCGGAATTGCAGATTTTCCGGTATTGTAGTCGCTCGCTTCCTTATAATTATTGGTAACGGTTTTTTCTACCTGTTTGGTGGTTGGGTTTATTGTATTTTTATACCATAATGCATCTCCATTCTCAGGATTTACTCCGGCAAACTCTTTTAAATAATAAGTATATCGGTCTCCGCCTTCAGCAAGAACAAATAATCCTGAAACCAAACCTGTAGCTCTTTGCTGCTCTGGTAATTTGGTAATCTTGTTTTTATAGTGAGTCGCATTAGCATAAAAATTCCACTGAAGATCCTCTGTGCGGACAATATCTACACTAATATTGGCCTGAATCCCTTTATTATACATATCCCCAATATTTCCATACTTCACATACGAACCTGAATTGGATATTGCTAATGGAAGCGTATAGATCATATCCGATACCTTTCTCTCAAAATAATCAGCATTTAGATTTACCCTGTTGTTAAGTAGAGAGAGTTCAAAACCGGCATTCAGGTTTTTGGAAGTTTCCCATTTCAGGTCTCTGTTTCCTTGTTTCTTTAAAGTAAGTACAGGTTTACCATCTCCAAAATCATTAATCCCGTAAATGTCCTGATAGGCATAGTAATCTCTGGTTGTGCTATTCAGTAAAATGTTGTCATTTCCCTGTTGTCCATAAGAGACTTTCAGCTTCAATGCATTAATTACTTTATTGTCTTTAAGGAAATCTTCTTTGGCAACATTCCATGCAGCTCCTAACCCATAAAATGTTCCCCATCTGCTTTCCGGTGCAAAAACTGAAGAACCGTCTCTACGTACATTCGCATTAAAGAAATACTTACCGTCATAGTTATATAATAACCTTGAGAAATAACCTTCTACAGCATATTCATATCCGTTTCCTGACAAGTCTGTAATTTTTACGGCATTATCAAAAGACCATGACTCAGGCAGTAAAAGCTGCTGTTTTGTTCCTGCAAACCCTTCATTCTTTGTTTTATTCAATTCATGACCAACAAGGATATTGAAGTTATGCTTATCAAATTTCTTCTGGTATGTAAGCAATTGCTGATGATTCAGGGTATAATTAAATATAGATTCCTGAGTAATCGTTCCTCCCACAGATGAAGAAGTTCCACCCAGTGTATTTCCGAACTGAAGGTTTCTTAAGTTTTCAAGATAAGCTCCAAAACTGTAAGTGAAATCTAATCCTTTAATAATCTCATAATTTAAACCCAGATTGATATTGCTGATATTAGTTACTCTCTGAGATTTATCCTGCTGAAGGTTTCCTACCGGATTTTCAAAAACAGCATAAGATCTTGTAGAACCGTTGGGGCCTTGTCCGTCTCCATAATCGTATAAAGCATTTCCGTGGTTATCATAAAGCTGCTGGTAATTGTCATTTCTAAGAAAAACAGGATAAAAGGGAGCTATATTTCTGGCAAATTGGAATGGATTAGAAAACCCACCCGTTTCTCCGAAATTCTGCTTGCTGTAAGTATAAGACAATGCAGTTGTTAATCTTAACTTTGGTGTGATAGAGTAGTCTACGTTCGATCTGATCCCGAATCTTTCAAAACCGGAAGAAATAAGATATCCCTTATCATCCAGATAATTTAAAGACGTATAAGATTTCACCTGGTCACCACTGGCATTAATTCCTACTGTAGCTTCTCTTCTTAAAGCAGGTTTGAAGAGCAGTTTCTTCCAGTTGTCCTGATAAAGCAGCTTGGCATTGGTATTAAAGGAACCGTCTGGAGCAATTAATTGACTAAAAGGGATATTGTAAGCATTGTATCCAAGTCCATTCAGACCTGATAGTCCTGCAGCATGAGGAGTTGTTGTGGAAGGAACAGCACCTGGCTGTTTTTGTCTTGCAATTTCTCCAATTCGGCCTCTGTTATAATAAGCTGTATAATAATCCTGTGGGGAAGTATACACCGAATAATCCTCAATAGATCTGAAGTTAACTCCGGTTTTTATATCAAGATCAACGCTCAGTTTTTTATTTTTACCTCTTTTGGTGTTCACAATAATTACTCCATTGGCTCCTCTGGAACCATATAAAGCGTTGGAAGAAGCATCTTCCAGAAAAGAAATGCTCTCAATATCTGCTGAAGAAATACTGTTCAGATCACCACTGTAAGGAATTCCGTCCAATACAATTAAAGGATCACTGGAAGCATTAATAGACCCAATTCCTCTCATTCTTATCGTAGGTTGAGAACCCGGCTGTCCGGAAGAGATCACCTGTACCCCTGCCACTTTACCGCCAATTCCCTGAAGGACGTTTCCGTTTTGAAGATTACCCAGATCTTTAGCCTTTAACGACTGTACAGATCCTGTAATTTCTTCCTTTTTTTGCTTTCCAAAGGCTACCACCACCACTTCTTTGATGGCAGTCTCCTGAGAAAGACTGTCTTTTTTCTGTGCAAAGCCATATTCTGCGAATAAGAGCACGGCCAATACACCCAGTTTGCATTGTTTTTTTCTCATTATATTAATCTTAGGTTTTAAAAATTGAATTGTGTATTACGCTTTATCTTCCCGTTTAGGAAAAAATAAGTCCCTGCCTCCCTTTTGTAAGGAGGTGTAAGAAAGAAAATGTTAAAATAGAGGAGGTGTACCCGGATTAAATAGGCCTTGAGCTTATCGGGCTTTAATTCCTACAATAATGTGCCTATTTCTTTGGGATTTATGGCATCATCATTTTACACATCATCCATTCAAAGCACATGTTCTTAGAAGTAATGTTGTGCTGTGAAAGGCTCTTCCCTGTACAACACTTATGTTGAACAGAAACTACAGCCATGATAGTGCATTGGTAAGAATTAAAGTCATTCTTATTCATGAGAATAGAGTTTTATTTTTTTAACTGGGTCAAAATTATTTAATAATTCATAAAACTTTGTTAAAAAGGGATATGAGAAAAATCATATTAGTCTACTAATTTAGTGGGGTAATTGAAAAATGAAGATATTTCGCCTTAGTTTTAAAATTTAATTTATTGGTTGTCAGTTATTTGTGTTTTCTTGAAGAGCGTTTTAAATATTCAAAAAAAATCTCATTTTAAGAGATGAATAAAATTTAACACTATAAGTCTATTGTTTTTGTAGACTTTTTGTGTATTTTACGCCCGATTTCTTTTTTAGGGAGCTTTATCCCGCTATCCACTCATACTCCTCACACCAGGGCTAAGGCTTACGCGTGTTGCGGGGTAACCGTTACTATCGGGGCTAGGGAAGGATGATGAAAGATGAAAAATGTGTCGTTAAAAGGTTTATCATTTGTTTTTTTCAGATTGAAATTCTTTTACAAAAAAAAATAATTATATTTTTGAATACTGTCATGGCAAAGTCTTTTTTGCCAGTTGCAGGTTACTATTATTATGAGAAAATACCTTACCTATATTGTAATGTTGGGATTTCCTCTGTTGGGAGCCCAAACTAAGGTGGCGGAAAAAGCCACTTATCAAGAGAACTGGACATTGCTGGAGAAAGAAAATGCAGCAATGGCCTTTGATGCAGATATAAAATTATCTGATGCTGAAATCGCCTTGGATAAAAAATTATTCCAGATCAGGAAGCAGTTCCTTACCGAAACAGAAAAACAAAAATTTCCTTTATATAACCGTTCTTTTAATGAAATAAAACCATTAATAGAATCCAGCAAGTTGTTTAAAGTCATTCAGACAATGCCTAAAGGTGGGCTGCTGCATACCCATAGTGGTGGTTTGGCCAGTGCTACATGGCTCATTGCAACGGCTAGAAAATATAAAGAATGTTATGTATATGATCAAAAAGACAATGCTCAATTTATTTTCGGTCAGCTAGGTTTCTTTGAAAGTGGGAAAGTTCCCAATGGATTTGTTAATCTCAATCAAAAACTGACTTCAGATCCAGGTTTTGAAAAGGTATTGCATGAACTTCTTCTGTTAAAAAGGGATAATCTATGTTCTTACACCGATTATTGGATTGAATTTGAGAAACGTTTTCAACGTATCAATCTGCTGCTGCCTTATCGTCCTTTCTTTAAAGAATATTATCTGAAAGGCTTTCAGGACTTGGCTAAAGATAAAGTACAGCACGTTGAAATCAGATATGTATTTGATGAATTGTATGATTTCCAGCATGGGAAATATTCATTGGAAACATCCATTACAGATTTACAGGATATTGTGAAGCAAATGCGTAAGTCAGACCCTCAGTTTAGCCTGAAACTGATTTATTCAAGCTTTAAATTCCTGGATTCAGAAAGTATTGAAAAACAACTTGATATTGCTTTTAAATTAAAGAAGGAATTCCCTGATATGATTTCCGGCTTTGATCTTGTTGCTGATGAAGCAGCTGGAAATAGTATAAATTCTTTCCAGAAAAACTGGACGAAACTTAATGAGATCACTAAAAAATCAGGAGTAGAAATACCTTTGTTCCTTCATGCAGGAGAAAGCAATTCCGTTTTCAATAAAAATGTACTGGATATTACCCTACTGAACAACCAAAGAATTGGTCATGGCCTTAACCTGATTTACTTTCCAAAATCAATGGAACTGATTAAAAAACAAAACAAATTGGTGGAAGTAAGCCCAATCAGTAACCAGATTCTGGGGTATGTGAGCGACCTGAGAAATCATCCTGCAAGAGTGCTGATGAGCAGCGGAGTACAATGTTCCCTTAATAGTGATGATCCTGCGGTATACGGTTATGAAGGATTGAGTTATGACTTTTGGACGGCCTATGTGTATTGGGAATTGGATGTAAAAGCGTTGAAAAAACTTGTTTTCAATTCAATTAATTATTCTTCCTTAAATAAGGGTAAGAAAAAACAATCCATAGAATATCTGAATACCCAATGGAATGATTTTGTTCAGAAAGCCAATCAGGAACTGAATTAATATCTGGATAAAAATAGATGATAGTTTTTAATTGTCATCTTGTGAATATAAAATAGCACCATTTTTAATGGTGCTATTTTGTTTTTAGTGCCTTGATTTTATTTTGTTTTCGATGGTCTTATTTAAATATAAAATGAAAGCAGATTGATTTTACGACAAGTTCTGTCGCAATGCTGTAGTAGATTTGTAGAATCAATGAAGGATCACAGAAATACAATGAAATTTCGTGATTTAAAAAAATAATGTATATTAAATCACGAAATAATGACTTGTACGAACTAAAAAAGTTAAATTTGTGCAAAATTTGAAAAGCTAATTACTAATCTCAAAATAACACGGGAATGAAGAAAATTTATCTCAGTGCATGTACTGTATGCACCATTCTGGGGCTATCTGCTCAGGAAGTTCTGTGGCAAAAAGATATTAAATCCTCTACTCAGGATTTTCTAAGCCAGGTGACTACTACCATCGATCAGCAGTATCTCATTACAGGAAGCTCAATACAGAGCGACAAATTCCAACAGAGAAGTAGACAAAATAATGGCTACGATTTCCATTTGGTAAAATTGAATCAGCAAGGAGAAGAAGCCTGGGAAAAATATTTCTCAGGAAATAACCATGATTATTTATCTGCAACAGTAACCACTCAGGATGGTGGATTTCTATTGGCTGGAACCACCTATTCGGGGAAAGGTCTTGATAAGAAAGAAGATTCTAAAGGCGGATCAGATATCTGGCTTATCAGGATTAACGAATTTGGGGATGAATTATGGCAGAAAACCTTAGGAACTTCTTCCGATGAAGAAGCCAGAGCAGTGATTCAAAGTACAGACTTGGGCTTTTTTGTAGCTGGAAATGTACAAAACTCATCCAAAGGCTATGGTTCTAAAGATGTCTGGATCACCAGACTGGATAAAGACGGAAAGGAACTCTCTCAACTGATATTAGGAGGAAAAGGGTTAGATGAAGTTGAAAAAATGATTCCAACAAAAGATGGTGGAGCCTTACTGGGAATTTACTCAAGGAGTTCCGAGATTCGCGATGCGGGTTCCGGGGTTATAACCCGCGAAGAGAAGTCTTCTGGTGAAAGATCTGTCAGTTCAACAGCCATTAGCCAAATGCCCAAAGCCAGCAGTAATTTTGGCGAAGGCGACTATTGGATCATCAAGCTGGACAAAACCGGAAAAGTAGAATGGGAAAAGAACTTTGGTGGCAAAGGAGACGATCATATCAGAACGTTGGCTTTAACAGCAAACGGTTATATCATCGGTGGAGAATCCAGATCCGAAAGATCCGGAAACAAAACAGTGGGTATTGAAGAAGGTACAGACCTTTGGTTGATTGCTTTAAATGAAAGAGGCGATGAGCAGTGGCAGAAATCTTACAATTTCAAAAATCGGGATATTCTGATGGGAATGAGTGTAATCCATTCTGCAAATGACAACTCTTCAAAAGGAATTCTGTTAGGCGGTTATACTCAAGCAGAAGGAAGGATAGAAAAAGACGATGAGACTTTCTGGATGCTGTACTTGGATGGAAACGGAAATGAGCAATGGCGAAAGCATGTAAGTGGAGACTCGAGACAAAAAGAAGAGAGACTTTCAGACTTAAAATTAAACAGGGACGGTTCTATTATTCTTGCCGGAACCAGTGCTAAAGAACTTGGAAAAGAGAACTGGAAGATTGTCAAATTGGGAGATAAACAAGTGAATGATCTGATTGAAAAATATGATATTAAGATTTATCCCAATCCGGTATCAGACTATGCGTATGTAGAAATCGGTTTTGATTTTAAAGAGGCTGATATTATGCTGTATGATATGAGCGGAAGGCAGCTTCAGAACTTCAAAACTAAGAATAGAGTGACCAAGATCAATACCCAGGCTTTGGTACAGGGAGCTTATTTGGTGACTATAAAAACGGATAATAATAAAACAGCGAGTGCAAAGCTGATTAAAAATTAAAAAACATGAAAAGGAAACAAATAATTATAGGGGTAATATTAATATATAATATCTTAGGAGCTCAAAATAAATCTGAGGCTACCTTACTCAATATAAAATCACCCCAGGCTTTGGATTTTGAAAGGTATGGAAATATCCCGGTTAATCTTAATACGGGAAGTGTAGATGTAGCACTACCTTTATTTTCTCATGCATTACCTGATAATAATGAATTTTCAATTTCTCTAAACTACAATTCAAGCGGTTTTATACCTGCTAAAAAGAATAATTATGTTGGCTATAACTGGCTGTTAAATTTTGGTGGAAGTGTTACCCGGCAAGTTAATGGAGTGGCTGATGATCGTGTTGGAGATAATATTACTCATGGATTCCTTTATACAGTAAGAAATGCTTCCAACAGCAATTTAAATATTTATAATGGAGCTTATCCCAGACTTAATGGAACTAGTGATAACTTAATAGTTAATAATGTTCAGGCAGAACTAAAACCTGATAAGTTTTCTTTTAATTTTTTTGGAAACAGCGGGTATTTCTATATTGGTAATGATGGAAAACCTGTCATTTCTTCTAATGATTCTAATCTCAAAATATCACTGGATGAGGTTTCCTTACAGTCCAACTGGAACTGTACCCCGGATTTTTCAAAAATTGTTATTACGGATGGAAAAGGAACAAAGTACTTATTTGGGGGACAACATGAAAATCTTGAAGTTAATTATGGTTTAGGAAGTCAAGGAGGTGTAAACACTGAACAAAATACAAATTTTTATATTAATTCGTGGAACCTTTATGAAGTACAATATACTAATGGTGAAAAATTAGAAATAAAAAATAAAAAATTAGGTTTTATAGGAATGGGCAATACATTTTGTAAAAGTATAAACAGCTTGCCCAATAAAACGCATTTCAAGACATTCCAGTTTTTGTTTGATGTGAATGTTCATTACTCTCAAACCAATTCTTTACAAAGCTATACCCTAAATGGCAATTTAATTTCAGAAGGAGGAAGTAGTTCTAATTATCAGCAACCTGTAAGAACATTTTCTTCTGTAAAAAAAGTAATCCCCGAACAGATTATATTCAATGGAAAATTCATTATTGATTTTAAATATACTACTGTAGCATTTGCTGCGCCTGAATTTGATATGTACTTACTTGATGAAGTCAATATTAATTATCCAAACAATACACCAAACAGTACTCCTAATAATATTAAAAAATTTACTTTTAATTACCTATCCAGCGGGAGTTATCGATTCTTATCCGGTATACAGGATCAAAGTGGAAAAAAATACTCTTTAGATTATTATAATTTGAATAACCTGCCTAGCCCAAATACATTGGGGGTTGATTTTTGGGGGTATTGGAATGGAAAAAATGAAACTACTAATAAACTTATTCCGTCTTACCAACTTAATACTGATACCGGAGATTTACAGATTATTGGGGATACCAGAAATCCTAATCTTTCTCTTTATAATGTAAGTTTACTTAAAATGCTTACCTATCCTACAGGAGGGTATACAATTTTTGAATATGAACCTAATAGTTATGGTAAAAAAGTAGTTCGAGATTATTCTGGTTCGTTTTTTAAAACATTAAGAAATGAGAATGGATATGTGGGAGGTGCCAGAATCAGTAAATTATCCAATTTTGATGGACAAAACACAACCGTAAAAGAATATAAATACATTACCAACTACGCAGAGCCTAATCAAGGTGGCTCAAGTGGAGTTTTGAATAATGAATACAGAATGGTTGATTATCTGAAAGCTCAAACTTGGGTAGGGAATACCATATTCCAGTCAAATACATTATTGGAATACGCGAATAATATTAGTATCAATTCATTAAGTTCTTATAATATTAGTTATTCTGAAATCTCAGAATTAGAGAATGGCAAGCTATATAAGAAGTATCATTTTACAGATTACAATACAAACCCTGATGTATTATCTTATCGTACCGAAAAGATTCCTGCTATATCAGATAATGTAACCCCTCTTTTATATTCAAAAAATTTTTTTATTCAATATGTAAACAAGGATAATGAAAGAGGAAGGCTTCTTAAAACTTATGATTATTCTGAAGGAGCTAAGATCAGGGAAACCACTAATCAATATACTTCTTTAAGTTCTAATCCTTTACTTGTTAACAATTATGTAAGTACAGTAGGAGGAGCTGTATCTTGGTATCATTATTCTAAAATATATTGTACCCCTTATTTATTAGAGTCCTCTACTACAAAAGAATACTTTTCCAATAAGGAAATAAAGAATACTGTGACAAATACTTATGGAACAACAAATCATTATCAACTCAAAACACAAAATAGGTTGCTTCCTGATGAATCCCTTAGTCTAACGACTTATCAATATGCTTATGACAAAGGAAATCAGAAATTGATCAATGCGAATGTAGTAGAGATTCCGCTGGAAACCTCGGTAATACAAAAGAAGAACCTTAATGATTCAGGAAGTATAGTTTCAAAAACTGAAACCAAGTACGATGATCCGGCTACACTATTTCCTACCTCAATATTATCCTATGAACTCCAAAATCCTCTAGTAGGCACTACGGAAGTAAGCTATGATAAATACGATTCCAATGGAAATCTAGTACAATATACTACAAAAGATGGTATTCCAGTAAGTATTATCTGGGGCTATACCCAAAGCCAACCCATTGCCAGAATAATGGGAGCAAAACTCTCTGATATTAATCAATCTCTGATAGATAGTATAGTAAATGCTTCTAATACGGATGCATCAGCTGAAAGAAATAATGATGAAACTGATCTGTTAAATGCCTTTAAGAACTTTAGAGATAACTTGTTAGCTTATCAGATTACGACTTATACTTACGACCCATTAATAGGAGTAAGAAGCATTACCCCGCCATCCGGCATCCGGGAAATTTATCTTTATGATGATGCTGGCAGACTTAAAGAAGTCAGAGAGCATAAGAATGACGGAAAGCTATTAAAAGAATTTAACTACCATTACAAAAACTAAGACGATGAAAAAAATAATAATCCCCATAGGCATGTTGCTGATGAGTCATTCAGTAGATGCCCAGCTTACCCAGGGAGAAAACTATATTCAATCCAAAACCTATCTGGATTATAATGGAGCTACTGCTACCAAAACCTCAGAAACCGTCCAGTATTTTGATGGTCTGGGAAGGCCCAAACAGGTGGTTAATGTCAAAGCATCACCATTGGGAAGAGATGTGGCTACTCATATTGAATATGACCAGTTTGGAAGACAACTTAAAGATTATCTACCCGTTCCTCAGGGAGGAACTTTGAACGGTGCTATTGTTCCCAATCCGTTATCCAATGCAGCTGGTACTCCTTATGGCTCAGAAAAGATCTATTCCGAGAAAATAGTGGAAAATTCTCCCTTAAACAGGATTCAGCAGCAGATTCAGGTAGGAAATGACTGGAGTACTAAACCTATCAAATTTGATTATGCAGCCAATGAAACAGGAGAAGTAATAAAATATACCACTACGACAACTTGGGAAAATAATGCTACTAAATCAACAATTGATCATGGTGGAACTTATAATATGGGTCAATTGTATAAAAATACCGTTACCGATGAAGATGGAAACCAAACCATAGAGTTCAAAAATGGCAAAGGTCAGCTCCTTTTAGTAAGAAAAATTCTAAGTACAACAGAAAATGCAGATACCTATTATGTCTATAATGAATATGGGCAACTGGCTTGGGTAATTCCACCTTTGTTATCAAAAAAACAAACCTGGGGATGGGACGATCAACAGGCTTTAGCTTATGAATACCGTTATGACGGCAGCAACCGTTTGGTAGAAAAGAAACTACCTGGCAAAGGCTGGGAATTAATGGTATATGACAAATCAGACAGGCTAGTTCTCTCTCAGGATGCTAATCTCAGTGTCGCCAATAAATGGCTCATTACCAAGTATGACAAGTTGGGGAGAATTGCTTATACCGGTTTTTTAACCGGCGGTGATAGAGCTGGCAGGCAGAATCAGATCAAGGATTTAGTGATTACTGAAGATAGAAGTAGCACAGGGTTTACCCGAAATGGTATTACTGTTTATTATACCGATAGTGCCTTTGTTGGAGAAATTCCTACTATTTTAAGTGTCAATTATTATGATACCTATCCGGGGTATGGCTTTAATCCATCCTTTCCATCAGCTATTCAGGATGTGGAAACCTTAAAAGAAACGGTATCTGCTGAAGGAAAAAGCACCAAAGGGCTTCCAGTGATGAGTTTGGTAAAGAATATTGAAGATGATAACTGGACGAAGAATTATAGTTATTACGATACCAAAGGAAGAGTGATAGGCACCTATTCCATCAATCATTTGGGAGGGTATACCAAAACAGAATCCAAACTGGATTTTGCAGGAGCCGCCCAAACCGTTATCACCAAACATAAAAGGCTGGAAACAGATACCGAAAGAACTATTACAGAAAACTTCGAATATGACCATCAGAACAGATTACTTGTGCACAAACATCAGGTAGATGCCAACTCTACTGAAATCCTTACCCGGAATAAGTATAACGAGATTTCCCAGCTGGAATCTAAAAAAGTAGGAGGGATTGCAGTAGGATCTTCTCTTCAGCAGATGGATTATAAATACAATATCCGTGGCTGGCTGACGCAGATCAATGATCCTTCTACTCTGAACGGGAAATTATTTGGGTATGAAATAAAGTATAACAATCCATTAAACCCTACAAAATTACCAGGCAGGTTTAATGGAAATATTGCAGAGGTAGACTGGAGAAATTCTTCAGAAGACGTTCTGAAAAGGTACAATTATGAGTATGATCCTCTGAATCGCTTAAAAAATGGATTCTATTCAGAACCTAATTCCACTAATCCTTCTAATGGTAATTTTGATGAATATCTTACCTATGATGTAAATGGGAATATCAATACATTGAAAAGAAATGCTATTCCTGTATCAGGAGGCACTTCTACTTTGGTAGATAATCTTGAATACAAATACACCGGAAACCGTTTAAATCAGGTGATAGAATCGGCGATGAATGATACAGGATATGAAGGCGGAAATAATATGATTGATTATGATGCAAATGGGAATATGATCAATATGAAGGATAAAGGGATCGATACTATTACCTATAATTATCTTAACCTTCCCAATACAATTGCAATAAGTCATCCGGATCCTATTATTGTTGGTCAGCAATCTAGTGCTAATATTGGATATTTATACCGTGCAGATGGAACTAAGCTGAGAAAAACCTATTCTACCAGACCTGCTAGAGGAAATACAAGAACATCTATGACCGATTATTTGGATGGATTTCAGTATTCTTATAAAGAAGGTGGTGGAATATGTATAACCTGTCGTACAGAGGCAGCCTTTGAAGAGCAGGCATATGGAAGTATCAATAAAACTTTTCCTGATCTGGGAGGAACTCCAACATGGAAGTTAGATTTTGTACCTACAGCAGAAGGCTTTTACAGCTTTACAGAAAATCGTTATATTTACCAGTATAAAGATCATTTAGGAAATACGAGGGTAAGTTTTGCTAAAAACAGCGCAGGCGTTCTTGAAGTTACGGATACGAACAATTATTATCCATTTGGATTAAACCATATTTCTGGAATGTTTAGTAGTTCTAATTTTGGAGGATTATATAGCTACAAGTACAACGGAAAGGAATTGCAGGAAAGTGGAATGTATGATTACGGCGCGAGAATGTATATGCCGGATATAGGAAGATGGGCTGTAGTAGATCCGCTAGCTGAAACATCGAGACGTTGGTCGGCTTATAACTACGCTTACAACAACCCGATAAGGTTTATTGATCCGGATGGAATGGAGAATAAGGATATTCATCTTCTTGGGAATTTAGCAGATAAGGCACTTGAGCAGTTAAATGCAAATAGTAGTCTTGCTATGACAAAGGATTCGAATGGCAAATTAGATACTGCAAAGCTGAGTAAAAGTGACTATAGTAAGCTTTCAGCAACTGATAAAGTTATATATGATGGTATAAAGAATACCAATATTGATTCAATAATTTATGCTGAGAGTAATAATATAACGCCAAGTGGAGGCTTAATCCCCGGTGGATCTTTTGGTGGCGCCGATTATGATTCAGCCAATGGAATTAGCATAGGAACTCAGTATACAAATCCTGATGTATTAGGAAGTGCAGAAAGTTTTATAGGAACTCAAAAAGGAGCAGGAATAACACATGAAGTTGTCGAAAATGTTCTTATAACCCAAGAATCTTTAAATACAAAAACAGACGTTCCGATAAAAACAGTATTAAATCCTAGTCCAATATTTGATAAATTCCATGATCAAACAAGAAGTATGATGCCGTATGATAATTTAGTGATATCAGCTAGAACAAGGTTTGATACTGTTGGAACCACAAGAAAATATTACGAAGGTTTTGCCGGAAAAAAAGATGCTAATGGAAAAATTCAGACACAACCTTTATATAAAGTTTATTCAGATGATCAAAGATTAAAAAAATAGTCTTATGAAAAATATAGTTTTTTTATTTTTTTTCTTTATTTATAGTTGTCAAACAAACAATGTAATTATTAGTTCAAAACCTGTTCAAATAACAAGGAAAATAATCACTTTTAAAGAAAATAAAGAGGTAAATATATTAATAGCCGATAATAACGATATTATTGAGATATTTAAAGAAAATACATCTAACAATTGTAAAAAAATTAAATTAGGAAAAAGATATTCTTTAAAAATAGTTCCTGTTAGTGATTTAATACAACATGGTATTGAATCCCCCGATGAATACATTTTAAATGATTCAACTATAATTAAATATAATCATTATTATACTTTAGAAAAAAAACAAAATATTTGCATAATAAAATAAATTCCCCACGCTGCCGCACGAATCCTTTCGTGTGGCATTTTTATTAAAAATTTTTACCATAAAAATAGAACTAAGCTGAGAAAATGGTATTCAAACATATTACCGAGAAGAAATTATTTAAAAGTTTCCAATATGGGTTCAAAATACTTTAAGCTATTTTCTCCAATTTTATCAGTCTGTAGATATCTTGCAATAAGGCAGAAACTCTAACTCAATTTCCGAAACAGAGATTCTGTTACAACATACCTTAATTCGGATACTCAGGGTATTGTTATTCTTCTGAACTTTGTCATACAAAACAACAAGGTAAAAGCCTTGTTAAAAATAGAACCGATATGCAAACAATATTAGGTGCCAACGGACAGATTGGTGAAGAACTGGCAAGAGAATTAAAAAGAAGTTTTACTTCAGATATTCGTATTGTCAGCAGAAATGCAAAAAAAGTAAATGATACTGATGAGGTGTTCTCCGCAGATCTCTCTATTCGTGAGAAGGCCATTGAAGCGGTGAAAGGCAGTGAAATTGCTTATTTTACATTAGGACTTCCAATAAGCTCAGACCTTTGGGAGGAACGGTTTCCATTAATTCTTCAAAATGTGATAGATGCCTGTAAAATCAATGGGACTAAGCTTGTATTCTTTGATAATACCTATATGTATCCGCAGGATGACTGTGTTTTAACTGAAAATACAGTTTTTGCTCCGGTGGGAAGAAAAGGAAGAGTAAGAAGGAAAATGGCAGAAATGGTATTGAAAGAAATAGAATCTGGTGAGCTGGAAGCTGTAATCTGCCGTGCTCCGGAATTTTATGGCCCCGGAAAGACACAGAGTATTACCAATACATTGGTTTTTAATAATATCAAAGCAGGTAAAAAACTGAAAGTTCCATTGAGTACGAGAAAGAAAAGGAGCCTGATCTGGACTCCGGATGCAAGCCGGGCAACAGCATTGATTGGAAATACATCAGATGCATTCGGGCAAACGTGGCATCTTCCGGTAGATAAAAGCCATCCAACTTATAGAGAATTCATCAGAATTGCTTCCGGGATTTACGGAAAAGAGCTGGAGTATTCTGCGGTCTCTACATTCGTTTTTAAAATAGGAGCTCTATTCAATAAAAAAATAAAGGAATTGTTGGAACTTCTTCCAAGATATGAGCATGACAATATATTTGATGATTCAAAATTTAGAACAAGATTTCCTGAATTTAAGGTAACCACTTATAAGCAAGGGATTAGCCAGATTAAAAGTGAACAGCTTTCGGGAAAGTAAAAAAACAGGTAACTTAGTATTGGTTATATTTTAAACCACATAGGCACATAGATAATGCTAAAATATCTAGATGGGTTAATATATAAAGCTATTATATCAAAAGTATTTATTAAATTTTTAGCACCTCATAAAGCCTATGTATCTATGTGGTTAAATAAAAAACAGTTATGAAAACACCCATAAAAGTTTCATCAATAAACGCTTTACATCAGGCTTTGGGGTTGAAAAGACCTTCAAATCCGCTAGTCAGTGTGTTCAATTTTGATGATGTAAGCGTAGACCCTGAAACTATTCTGAGCTCGGTGATCACAGACTTTTATGTAGTGGCTCTAAAGAAAGATTGTGCAGGAGGAAAATGCCGATATGGACAGCAGTATTACGATTTTGATGAAGGCATTATGTATTTTATTGCCCCTCATCAGGTCTTGCAGTTTGAAGATATATTGTTGGATAGTGTGACGGGATTTGTGTTGGTGGTACATCCCGATTTTCTTCAAGGCTATCCCTTGGCTTCAAAGGTTAAAGACTATGGTTTTTTTTCCTATACTGCCAATGAGGCTCTTTTTCTTTCTGAAAAAGAAGAGAAATCAATCATAGACATTATTGATAATATAGGGCAGGAGATTGATGCCAATATGGATTCTTTTACTCAGGATTTGTTGCTGTCAAATCTGGATCTACTATTGAAATATTGTGACCGTTTTTATAACCGTCAGTTTTTAACCCGTAAAAAGGTGAATAACGATCTGCTTTCAAAGCTGGAAACCTTGCTGGATGAGTACTTCAGGAATGACCAACTCATCGTAAATGGTATTCCTACTGTTCACTTTGTTGCTGAAAAACTAAACCTCAGTGCAAATTATCTCAGTGATATGCTTCGGGTGCAGACAGGGCAGACTACCCAACAGCATATTCAGAACCGATTGATTGAAAAGGCTAAAGAATTATTGTCTACTACAGAAATGTCAGTTTCAGAAATAGCGTACCAATTAGGATTTGAGCATCCACAGTCTTTTCACCGTTTGTTTAAAAACCGTACCTCTGTTTCTCCATTGGAATTCAGAGCTACATTCAACTAGTTTGATGTAAACCGCAATAGCCACAAAAGATTTAAATACTTAATTTACTTAAAGGGACAGTCCTTATAAAGATGAAGTCACTTAAGTTTTTTTGGAAGCTCATATTTTCTCTTAATTGGTACTTATATAAAGGATCATTATAAACTTTCTTAAGTGGACTAAAGTATGTAAGAATAAAAAACTTTTGTGCCTTTTGTGGTTAGAAAATGTTTTACAGTAAGTAGTAAAGACTCAGAGCTTGGTACACGGATGTATTTTTATGCTTCGGTTAACTTACTTTATTTCATTTACTGCTATTTCTTTACTCTTTGTAAATTCAAATCCTGAAAATCGAAGCTAAAATCAATATTGGGAGAAATTCCTTTCATTTTTATGCTTTGTGCTTTTCCTTCTTCATCTAAGTTAAACATAGCAAGGGCATCACAATTCATATCTTTATAATCCCATTTAATGGCAAATGTATTTGCTTTATAAAAACTCATGGGTCCATTTAATTTTGGTGAACGATAAGATTTAAACCATAATTGATTTCCTTGTAAGAAAATTTCAATTTTCCCAAACCATTTATCCTCATACAGTCCAATTAGATCCTCGTTTTTTATCGTTGTGTTTTTTGCTTTGCTTACCGTTTCCCAAACCTTTTTGGTTACCTCATCTCCAGATTCTTTTTGAGACTTAAAATAAGCGGCATACTTATCTACCCACCCCATATCGTTAAGTCCTAAATAGCTGTCAATAATGGTTTGGCTCACCGAAGAAAAAACACCTGAACCACCATTTTCAGTATTGGTAAGAATTACGATTCCTAAATTTAAATCAGGAATCATGGTAACAACGGAAAGCATTCCCGGTAAGCCGCCGGTATGGGAAACACTTAGATTTCCTTTTATATCGGATAAATTCCAGCCTAAACCATACCCATTAAAATGTTGGTTATATCTTGGGTTAGGATTGATTTGATCAACAGTGTGGATTGTCCACATTTCATTTTGTCTTTCTTTAGTAAAAAGCTGCTTTTCTAAACCGGATCCATATTTACCTTTGTGGAGCTGAACAAGCATCCATTTGGACATGTCATCAACATTGGATACTATCCCTCCCGCAGCACCATTCACCATTGCCCCATATAAAGATATTTTTTTAATACTGCCTGATTCTGATGAATGTGGAGAAGCCATTAAACTAAGATCTTTTACATGACTTATGGAACTGAATGTGTTTTGCATCTGTAAGGGGTCCATAATACGTTTTTGAACAAAAGTTTCCCAGTTCATTCCACTTACTCTTGCTATGACTTCACCCGCTACCAAATACAATTGATTATCATAATTGAATTGGGTTCGGAAAGCGGAAACAGGCGTGAAATACTGGAAAGACTTTATTACATCATTAATCGTAAAATCTGTACCATCCGGAAACATCATCAAGTCCCCAGCTCCCAAACCAAGCCCACTACGGTGACACAGTAAATCTTCTATGGTAAAATTTTCTGTTACATAATCATTATACATTTTAAATTCAGGGATATATTTTTTAACATGATCATCCCAGGAAATTTTTCCTTCATCTACTAAAATTGATAAAGCAGCGGTTGTAAATGCCTTGCTGTTGGACGCAATTTCAAAATTTGTATGTTCATCAATAGGCGATTTTGTATCTATTGATTTTACACCATATCCCTTTTTGTGAATTACTTTTCCGTCTTTTACAATAGCTACAGCCGCTCCTGCAACATGGAATTTCTCTATTGCATTGTTAACAAGAATATCTACTTCCTTAGAGGTTATTTGGCCGGATAAATGGCTGCTTGTAAATAATGTAGTAATGGTAATGATGAGTAAAGACAATCTTAATTTTGTCATAGTTGATTATTTATTTCATGGTTTTATGAACCACTAAACCTCACGGTTTGAGGTAGGTGGATATTAGCAGTACCAAATCTATTGATTAAAAGTATAACTTCAAAATATGAAATCAACTTAAAATAGAAAAAGATTTATGATGAAAGAGTGCCCTGTTTAAATATTTCAGAGATATCTGTGATTTTTTGTTTAGATACTGTAAAATAGCTGCAACCCAATACAAAACCGGTGTAGATGATATTCAATATACAGAAAACCCTAAAAAATAGTCTATTCTACAAAAAAGCATTCTTAGATCTGGCAAAAAATGGTGCCATTTCATTATTTAAAACAGGGGATGCTATCTCTTATGGTTAGGCTCAACAGTTTATAATGGGAGATCTTGTTACTATCAGATATAAATAAGGTTGTAATTAATTAGGAATATCAATTGCTTTACATGGAATTATTGATAAATTTTAAGAGTGTATTCCGTTTACATTTTTAAGTTTGCTCGGGATTAGATTGTATTTTCTTTTAAAGGCTGTAGAGAAATGTCTTGGATTTTTATAGCCAATCAGCTCAGAAATTTCATTGATGTTTAAATCCCCTTCAAGGAGCATTTTTTTAGCCTGTTCCATCTTAATATCATTCCAGAAATTAAAAACGGTGGTTCCAAATAATGCCTTAAACCCTTTCTTTAATGTAAACTCATTGGTTCCTACCTGATGAGCAAGGTCAATCAGGGAACAATTTTGATCAAGATTGTTAACTATAAAATCTCTTACGGCGTATATCTTTTCTTCATCTTTTTTAAGCAGGGATGAGGTTGAAGACTCGCTGTTGAAAAGCTGTTCCAGTTGTAAAAGGAGGAGTTCGGCTACTTTTGCTTCAAGATAAATTCTTTTAAAAATTCCTTTTCTATCACAATGGATGATGTCATTCAGAATCTGGTACATTTCCAGACTAATGCGGTTGTGATCCGGATTGATAAGACATGAGTGCTGTTTTTCGATAGCATTTCTGAAACTATTGAATAGGTCAGAATCTTCAGGAAGAAATTTCTTGAAAAAATCAGGAGCTAAATTGATTTCTAAAATCTGCATTTCCTGCCCATCAAATTCCATTTGCCCGGACATTTGGTGAGCATAAATAATATTATGCTGGTAGCTGTCAAAGCTTACTTTATTGCTGAAATTTTCTGAAAGAGCAGAACTTTTGCCCTTTAATGAAAAATGCATTTCCACACTATCAAAATCAGCCTCAAAATAAAGGAGGATCTTGTTGTCTAAAGAAACATTCCCAAAACCGATATGAACATTCTCAAAACAGATTTCGTGATAAAAACCATTTCCATAAGGTGGTTTCAGATAGGTAATACACTCTTTGATATCGCCATCATTCACAAAATAGGCATTGGGATACTTTCTTTCAACCAATGTTCCGCCAATTTTATCATCATAAAGTCGTAATGTCATTATTAGTTTTGTTTTAATTAGAATTCTCCTTTTTACGGACTTTTTACTCCTTTTTGCGTACCTCAGGATGCTACTTTACGCATTACATTTGCACAAATATAGATATTTATTTAGAATGATTCTTAATAATATTTTTTGTTTTTAAGGACAAAGAGAAATAAAAAATATTGAGAAAAAAGAGATAATGAAGAAAGTAAACGTAATAAATGATTTTAAATTATGAAATATTCAAGTAAAGTAAATTGGTCTTTTGCAGCGGCCATAATGGTGTCTATCTGCTGGATTATTGGTGATGTTTTTGTCGCGGGATTTGATCCGAACCCAGCAGATTATCCATTATTCTCAAAGACCTATGCCGATCAGGTGAATGTGGAATTTGCCACTTTAATGTTGGAAGGCTCAACACCAGGATTGATGTTCGGAGCTTTAATCGGAGCGCTAACGGGACCTTTGCTGCTTCCTGCGACATGGCTGGTTTTCCAGTTTTTTAAAGACACCAAAGCATGGTATTCAGTAGCGGTCTATTGGATCTTATTGATGGGTGCGGTTTTATCTCCTTTAGGTCATGCCGGGTTCTTCTATGTGGGAGAGATCTATAAAGCAATTTATCATACAGATCCTGTTGCCCATCCTTATCTTTTAGAAACGGGCAGAGGGTTTATGAAAATGCTTAATATAGCCTGGGGAGCTGCCATTGGTGTATTAGCGATTGGATGGATTTCATTTGCCGTGTGTATCCTTTTAAATAAAACACTGCTTCCAAGATGGATGGCCTTGCTGACTCCATTTGTACTGACTTTATTCATTATTCCAATAAAAGGTCTTCTACCATTACCTTACTCAGGATGGGTTGGGGGAGCGATATTCAATATTGCTTATCTTACATTCTTCAGCTCACTGTTATTTCTCTTTAGAAAGAAACTCAACAAGGCTTAAAAGACAAACAAAACTAATAACGATCTACCTATATTACTATTGAATTGGGCACTCTTTTAGTGCTCAATTTTTTTGGTGTAACTACCTGCATCATTTATTTGTTGTTCTGTATTTTTAATGATACTTTTAAAGAATAGTCTCATCAGATAATCTATTGAAGGGCAATACTTAAAAATCAATACCATATGAAAGATGTTGGGAAATCAAATATAAAAGGGGTAATGAATATGCTGATAATTCTACTCGTATTCATTCTTACGGGTTGTAAAGAAGACAAAAGCACTTCACAACAGAATATGATGGTACCTGCTACGACAATACAAGCAGTGAAAGTAGTTTCTGCAGGCGGAGAACTGGGATTTTCTTCCAGTACAGTCATAGATAAAGACTCTATTCATTACAGTCGCACAATGGCTGCCAATGAAGCGAATAATATGGAATATAATAGAAAATTAAAGCCTGAAGACTGGAAAAACCTGGTTGATAAAATTGATCTGAAAATGTTTGGAGCGGCAAAGGAAGGGCATAGTGTACAGCCTGTAGACGGGATTGATACCAAGATTATCGTAACCACAAGTGCTGGTGATATTTCCAAAATGAATGCCCACAATGATCCTGAATGGAAAAAAATTCTTGATGATATGGAACAGTATGGTGGGAAATATAAGTAATGTTCTCAGAAAATGCAGTGCTGAAAAAAATTCTATTATATTTGATTATTGAATATTAGCCCAATCATCAATCTATTATCCTTTGAAAGAATTTTTATCTACTTCAAAATTAAGTCTGTTAGCGACCTTTATCCATATTTTTATACTCGTATTATTAATTAAATGTGATGAGGTATTGCATAAAAATGACTGGGAGGAAGCCGCTATGCTTTTTATCGTAATGCTTGTCATTTTAGCTTTGTTATTAGCCATTTCTTCAAGGAAAACGAAATTGGGCGTTACATTGATGATCCTAAATGGTATTTATCTGTTACTCTGTTTTTTTATGGGATATTTTATCGCTAATTATACTTTTAAAGTTTAGCTTTTATATTTCATACTTTACCCTAATTCACTTTTAAAAAACAAAAGAGCCCTAAAAGAGCTCCTTTGTGATTTTTCATTATATTTTTAATGAAATAATTAATAATCTATCTGTTATTGAAACATTCTTCTCCATTTGGTCATCGTATTTCTGCTCAGTCCAAAATGTTCAGCGACCTGCAGATTATTCATTTTATGACTTTTTTGATAATTAAGGATAGATAAAATATCCGATTCATTGTAGGAACGGAGTTGTTGATTCATTTTTTTGAAATCTTGATCTTTAGTACCAAAAATTCTGTTGTTCAGTTCCATGATATCCATGGCGGAAAGTATTTTTTTTTCCAATAACGTTTCACATTCTGCTTTCTTATAAGGGAATTTCTGTTCAATGATATCCGAATAGATTCTTTGATAATTAGGTTGACTCTGTTTTTTCATTATTTTATTTTAAAATGCTGGATGAAGTTATCCAATGGTGAATATGGCTAACTTCTCATTTCCGGCTTGATGTTGTTATTTATTATTCTTTGCAATCCATTTGCATAAAGTAGTATAAGGAATACCATACTCATCTGTAACTTGTCGTTTAGTCTTTTCTTGCTTCTCTACCAGTTCCAGAATGAAGTCTATCATTTCCCGCGTATAGATATTCTTTCTGAAACGGGGAAGTTTTGAGACATCAGCTTCCCGAATTGGGGCAGAAGGAGGAGCGTAAAGTATCAGATGTTGGGAATAGAGTCTGAAGAAATCATATTCAAGCAGCTTGCTCCATCTCAATAAGATATTGGTGGATAGGCTTTCCTGCATATACATTTCGGAGACTTCAATCTCTGTACATTTGATAAAATTACAGATACGGGGTAAGTCAATATTGTTTTCTTTAACCCGTAGATGGATGAGTTTTCCAATATGAATATTTCTAAAATTTGAATTCATAAGCCGTATTTCTTTTAAAAAGAGAGAGAAGGGTGTTACAATGCTGTAAATGCCTTCCTGTTAAAATAGTGTTGATAGGGTATTTACTACCATTTTTTATCATGATATGGTTTTCAATGCCTAAGTGTTGTAATCAATTATTTTTAAATTGATAGACTTAGCTCCGTTCCGTACAATACTTCCCGGAGCTAAGTGGTTATCAATTAATGAACTAACTTGTTTTTAATCAGGGCATGTCTGCGTAGATATACAATGCCAAGCCGTAGATGAATCCCCTTCTTTGAGGGTGAATACCTTCATACATTTGTTGGTAGTGTCATATACCATCATACCTTCCACTGGAGCTGTAATAACAGGAGTTACCCCATCAGCAGCAACAGGTTGATTAGAGGCATTGAACTTAACCCTGTTTGGTACAAATCCTTTGGTTTTTGCTTCCATTGCAAGCCATCCTCCTTTTCTTACCATTGGCCAGTTGTCTGCACTTCCAGCTCCGGCTCTTCCAAGAGAAGTAATTCCCACTTTTGTAGGCAATTCAGGATTACCAGCTGTAGCAATAGCCCCAGGTTTGTAACAATAGGTTTTTCCCTCCGCAAACGTGATGTATCTTAAAGCATTATCTGCATTAAAATCATTCATGAATACCCATCTTCCACCTGTAAATATTCCGGCAATTGTTTTTACGTTCGTTGTAAAAGCAGCATCATCTGCTACAATCATCTGAATACTATTTCCTGCGGAGAAAGTAGCTCCGTAAGCTGAGAGATCAGCTTCGAAGTATAAAGCTCCCGGAGTATTTGAACGTTGAGACAACCAGGTTCTCTGGATTCTCTTCATCATATTTCCGGCAATCGTAGTGTTCACAAGCGGTGTTGCTGTAACATTGTTATCTCCCATCAGGAAGTAGGTTTTGTCATTTACAAATCCTGTTCTTGCGGCAAGTTGGTTGGGAGAAGCAAAATCACTGATCGTGGCAACGGTAAGAATTGTTCCTGCGTTTACACTTTTTGAAACTTTCTGCTCAAAGACTTCAATATCATCTCTGGTAACTCCAAAGATATTGTTGTTGTAAGGAGTACTGGCCGTTCCATTCCATACGATAGTTTCATCTGTTGCCAGGTAGTGGTCTGTATTCACTCTTCCTAGTGTAACTCCATATTTAATCGCAAGATAAGAATCTACTCTTCTACGTTCAGTAGTGGTAAGATTACCTGCACCATAGATAATGGTTTCTCCTAAATTACCTATGAATCCACGGTTATCACTACCATTACCTCCAAATTGAGAATCTCCGAATAAATGTCCTCCATTTAGATTTCGGACCCCCGTACCTGTATGGTTGGTTGTTGCAAAATTTGCAGCTCCATTAAGAGCCTTAGTGGTACTAAGAGCTGTAAATGTATGATACATGATACTTGGGATGGTTGTTGAAAATGCTCCGGCTGGAGTTCCATAATAATCGGTATTACCTCCTGTATTGGAAAACCTTTCTATTCTATTATCCATTACAATACCCAAGCCATCCCATCTGCGTATATCTCCGGTAAGTAATGCATTATCCACCAGAGATCTGAAGATACTAGGATGGGCACCTCCACTAGTCATACCTTCTTTAGTAAATGTAAACACATCATAAGAGTCTTCAGAAAATGTTCTGACATTTACATTACCAAGAGTTTGTGTTCCTGTTGTAAAATTAACTCCTGGGTTGAAGTTGAAATAATTGGAAGTACCCGTCTTGAATTTTGGTAGAGCGTTGCTTCCTAATTGTGCTGATGTAGTTCCTGAGAACTGGTCCGTCCATGCTGTAACATCTGTTCCATCTCCCGTATTAACGGCATCTTTATCAGCTCTGTACCAATAAGAAAGGTTGTTTACAACTCCTCCCGGAGCCAGTCCGAAACCTGCAAAAGTGAAAAACTGCCCATTGTTTAATGCTACATTAGCTGTTTCATAGATTATTCCATTAATGGTAACCTCTGTAGTCATTGGGGTAAAATTATCTGTTGTATCAAAAGTTTCATCTGTAGATTGTATCAAATACAGGTTTTTGATTCCTTTTGGCCATGCAACAGTTACCTGTCCTACATTTCCTGTATTTTGAGCTTTCCAGATTGCTTCAAAACGATAATTCACATTTCCATTAGCACCACCAGTATAAGCTAATGGAGTGTTAAGACCTTGTTTCAGGTTGTTATCTCCAACCATCAGGAATTGCTGATTAGTAGGAAGACCAGTAGTATTGGCCATATTATTATCCGCTAGTCCTGTAGTGGAGATAATAAGCTTTTGACCATTATTGATACTACCAGATTGCTTCTGATTCAAGACCGTAACCTCATCTTTTGCAATACCAAAGATATTATTATTGTATCCGGTATTGTTGGTTCTGTCCCATACCACATTACTGTTAGTAGAAAGATAGTTTTCATTCAGAGTAACTCCATTCTTTACAGCAAGATAAGAGTTGATTCTTGACTGTTCATTGGTTGTTAATGTACGCTTGTACCAAATAACCTCCATAATGTCTCCAGGGAAAGCTCCCGCGGCATCCCATCCAGCATGTCCAACCCTTAGGTTACGGCCAAAAATCTGGAATTTATTTGTGTTATTGAATGTAGTGGCTTCATAAGTACCATTCAAACCTAATCTTTTTTCTCCTCCTGAAAAAGTGGATGTTCCACCATTGGCAACAGAATTATCTGCTATCGTTGAGAATACATTAGAAACACCGATATTGAAGGTAGCTGAAAAATCTGTTGAGGTTGTGACATTGTAAAATTCATAATGTCTTGGCTTTCCATTGGCAATTGATGTTGCAGGCTCAGAAGCATAGGTTGCGTCATCATCAATTCCTGTAATACGTCCTGTCCCTGAAGTGGTAGGTCGCACGGCTGAGAAAATAGAATGAGAGATATTAGGCAATTCTCCATTGGTTGGATTTAATGCTGAAGCATTATTGTAGAATAACTTCGAAGCACTGTATCCTGTAGTATATGGATGGAAGTTGTGGTCTCTGTCTGCTGAAGAAAGAGTCCATGTACCTACTGCAGGAATGTCATTTGCATTGATGGAATTATCCTTCCATGCAGTGGCAATATCTCCTGCATCATCAGATCTGATCCAGAAATCTGTTCCGACAACTCCTCCAGGAGCATATAAATATCCTGCTAAGGTAAAATATTGCCCATTAGCTAATGTTACATTGGCTATGTTGTATACTACACCATTTACGGTTGTTTCCGTTGTCATTGGGGTGAAAGTAGACGTTGCATCAAATGCAGAACTGGGAGACTGTACCAGATACAGGTTTTTAACCCCTTTAGGCCACGCCACTGTTACAGTTCCTACAGCATTGGTATTCTGAACCTTCCAGATCGCTTCAAAACGGTGATTAGTTTCTCCATTCGCTCCTGTTGTGTATACTAATGGAGTGTTCAGGATTTGTTTAAGACCATTGTCACCTGTGATAAGGAATTGTCCATCTGCTAATGTATTGGTATTGGCAGCATTGGTGTTAGCCAATGAACTTCCTGCTCCGATGATTAGCTTTTGCCCCTGATTGATACTGCTGGACTGCATTTGATTCAAATCAGATAGCTTATCATTTGCAATCCCAAAGATATTGTTATTATATCCTGTATTGTTTCCGGATGTCCATACAGAAGAGGAATTACTGCTAAGATAGTTTGATGTACTGGTAACATCAAGAGTAATACCTCCTTTTATAGCCAAGTAAGAGTCAACTCTGTTGATTTCATTTGTTGTAAGTGCTTTATCAAAAACGATGGTTTCAGACATGGTCATTCCAGTACCGTTATCATCTCCGGCATCGTTCGCATTTCTTCCCAATACAATTCCTCCGTCTGGCCAGGTGGTAAGGGCTGGGGCCATGGCCATAGTAGAAATGACAGCTGCACCGTTCAGAGCTCTTTGGAACTGATTATTGGTAAAACTGTTTCTTACGATGCTTGTATTGCTTAGTTGCGCATACTGAGCTGCAACAGGTGATACAGCAGCATTAATATGGGAACCTGATGTATTGTCCCTCATATTAATATTAACAGCAGCAATCCCTGGGCTGTCATACTTATTACCTCCTGTAAGCGTAGAATAATTCAATCCTACAACTCTGTCATAACCTGATCCGGTAATTGGTGTAGTGCTCGTATATATTGAATAATTGGTGCTGGAAACAGCATTCAATAGGGATGAGTTCCCCAAAGCGTTTGCAGGTACGAATGTAACCCCTGGGTTAAAGTTCAGATTCAGCCCTGTTCCATCTGTTGCTGTAGGCGCTGATGTAGTAGTCGCTAGGTTGGGTGTGATGGTTACTGCACCTGAAGAATAGTCTGTCCAAGAAGTCACCACTCCACCTGCAGGAGTTAATTTTTTATCCGCACGATACCAAAGAGAAGAAACAACTCCTCCTGGTGCATGCAGGAATCCTGCAAAAGTAAAGTACTGTCCATTCGTTAATGTTACAGTGGCAGTGTTGTATACCACTCCGTTTACAGTAACTTCTGTAGCCATTGATGTAAAGTTGTCTGTAGCATCAATCGTAGCATCAGAAGACTGAACCAGATACATGTTTTTAACCCCTTTAGGCCATGCAATTGTTACAGTTCCTACATTTCCTGTATTTTGAACTTTCCAGATGGATTCAAAACGGAAATTGGCTTCTCCATTGGTTCCTGCTGTATAAGGTAGCAATGTTTTCAGTTCTTGCTTCAGTCCATTATCTCCAGCAATCAGGAATTGTCCTTCTGTCAAGCTGTTTGTATTGGCAGCATTTGTGTTTGCTAATGAACTTCCAACTCCTATGATTAGTTTTTGGTTAGAATTTTCACTTCGTGACTGCTTCTGATATAAAGTGGAAAGATTGTCTCTGGCAATACCAAAAATATTATTTTGGTAGGTTGGAGAAGTATTCCATACAATACTGTTTGTGGAATTTACATAATCACTCATCAGTGTTGTTCCCCATTTAACGGCCAGGTAAGAATCTACACGGGCTTTTTCTGTTGCGGTAAGAGGAGTGGCAAATACAATGGCTTCATTCATTTGTCCATCATGGCTTCCCCAGTTGGTATCACGTCCGATTCTAAAAGCACGGGCTGTATTTCCTGTATTTACATTATTAAGCGTATTGTTGTAAATGGATTCGTTACCATCCAACCATGCTTTAGCTAAAGGATTTGACGCTGTAGATCCTGCAGCATTCAACCATGAAGATCCTGCTACAAAAGGTTTTTTAGCCGCAAATAAATTGGTGGATAATGTAGTATAACCACTTCCTGCCGTATAGAACAATAATTTATCTGTAGTGGCATTATTGGAAATATGTAAGCCTGGATAATCCATTGTTGGATCAAAACCTGCTAATCCTGCAGCACCAAGCGTGTTCATTTTACCGGCAATATAAATACTTCCTTTGGTACGGTCTATGATTTCATTTCCAGTTCCCGGATCTGCAGCCATGAAACCTCCTTGTCCTACCGTATGTCCTGTAGAGTTAAAAGTAACGGTTGGATTAAAATTGGCAAGATTATTCAGATTAGAAAAAGTAGGCTGTAGGGTAGTAGTAGCCTGTACAAGATTATATCCTGTTCCCATCTGATCGTTCCATTGGTTGAGTGCAGTATTATCAGATGAAGTAATAGCATCTGCTTTATACCAGACAGCGGCAGGAACCCCTCCCGGAGATGGTGCGGAAACATTCACTGTCAGATCACTGAAGCTGCTGCAAGTACCCGTAGTAACTGTCCATCTGAAAGTATATGCTCCAGAACTTAGAAGCCCCGTAACATCAGTATTATATAGAGATGGGTTTGTTATGATAGGATTTGAAGCTCCTGCTGGTTTTGATACCAAAGTCCAAACACCTGTAGATGATACTCCGGGATTATTTCCGTTAAGATTGGCTTGTGATGCTCCTATTCCCAGGATTTGGTTGGATCCTGCATTAGAACCAACTTGTGTACTAACAAATATAGAGAATGTACCTTCAAAAGAAGTTCCTGAGCAAGCATATTCCTTATCGAAGAATCTGGAATCTACACCTCCTGCATCGGGAACAGCTTTTATTTTAAATACATATTCTCCTTGCTTATCCAAATTGCTTATCGTAGTAGAAGTATTGGTAATCGTTCTAAGGTTGGTAGCGTCATAGGTAGGATTGGAGGCTCCTGTAGGTTTAGAAATCAGCGTAAAATCATATCTGCCACTAAATGCCTGGAAATAGCTTGTGTTTACATTTCCTTTATATACAGCAGGTAATGGAATAGTGGCTGTTACTAAACCAGATCCAGGATAACATACTGTAGTAGTAGGTACCGTTACATTTGGACGGCTTGCATCTGAAATATGGATATAATAGGATTGAGAGTTCTTACATGCCCCATCACCTGTAGACAGTGCAATGACATAAGTCCCTGCTCTCCATCCTCCAGATGGAGGAGTTACAATGACATTTCTATTCATTGTCCCTGTTCCATTCAATACAAAAGTAGGATTTCCTCCAGGAGGTGTAATTCCTGAATTACTAATTGTAGTAGTTATGGATGCTTGATTTGAAGGGTCAATTTTAAAATAAAAGGTAATGGGAGTTGTTTTTCCTACCATATTGCAATATACGCCTCCTCCACTTCCACCTGGCGAGTAGTTCATCATCTGCTCAGGATATGAAGAATCAAGGAAACTTACATTATTCGGTTGAATACCATTATAATTGTAGGTAATCTGGGGAGTGGTATATGTTCCGTTAGCATTGGTGATGGTTATGGTAAATACATAGGTTCCTATTGTATTTACACCATTAAAAAATAGGAGGCTATTCCTTAATTTCCCAAATGATATATTTCCCCCTACAGGCTGGCTAATAGGATTCACGGTTATTGTAGTACCAAATGCAGGATTACCTGAAGAGTTTGCTGTGCTGGTAGCAAACATAGGGGAAGTACTGTTCAAGGTTATATAGCGGTCGGAATCTGTTGATGGATAACATCTATCGTTGGTTACCGATGGAATAATCTGAGGATTGGGAATGAATCTCACGATTGCATCATCTTCATACCAACAGCTTGGGTTGTTGACGGATGTTATCCTTAATACTGCCCGATAAGCCGGATCAATATCATGATTGGCTTTCTTTGTAAGGGTCAGGATAGGGCTTGCTGTTGTCGTATTAGACATGGTTGCATTCGTGGTCGTGATATCACTGTAATTCTCATAATTAAAAAGGTTGTAATAAGTCCACGATGCCGTATACCCCGTTGGTATTACTGCATTTAAGGTTGCTGTACCAGTACTGGCAGAGATATTTGTGATATCTGGCCCTGCCGTAAAGGATGAAACTTCTCCTGGTGCCGTAATGGTTACCTGTGAAGTTGCCGTTCCTGTAGTACAGTTCTGGGTAATCTGAAATACATAATTACCTGGATAAGTCATCCCTGTGACGTTGGTAGCATATGTTGAAGGGGTTGCGATGATAGGATTGGGTGCACCTGCCGGTTTGGAAACCAATGACCAGGTGGGATTCCCTGACGTACTACCTCCAGGGCTTCCCGAGAGGTTGGCTGATGTGCCGCAAATAACGGCATTGGCGCCTGCATTAATGTTGCAGTTCTGTGCCAGAATCATCATATTGCCTATAATGAGGAATATGAAGAAAAAGACGGTTTGTTTTTTCATGACTTAATAGTTTTTAGTCGGATTTTCGACAATGGGTGTTTTTAAAGAATGAGACTGATAAAAGTGTTTTTTCCTTCATTTTTATTGATCTAAGGTTTCCAAAAACTCCAGACTGTGCCATTATACACAGCGATCTGCTTCTTCACGGTGTCATAAGCCATCATACCAGGGGCAGGATTAATGATGTTGAGGTGTGGACTCACCACTTTAGGTAATATCATCGCCTTGTTGGTATCCGTTAAAACCAATACCCCCGGTGTGGGGTCTGTAGCAGCAGCTGATCCGATGGCTGTTTTTGCCGTTGTGGATTCAGTCTTGCTGGTTTGGATCAAAATGTTGGCAGTTCCGGTGTTGTCAACACTTAAGTCGGTCCACGTTCCGGAATCCTTCAGGTATTTTACTTTGTGATCGGTGGTGTCATAAATGATGGTACCGTTCTCTGTAATTCCTGTTTTCGTTTCTACATAAGGAAGTATCAATCCCCTATTTTCTGTGTCTGCAAATTCCAAGGATACCGCAGTATTGGTTACTGTTGGTTTTCCTATGGCAACCTGAGACTGTACAGTACCCGTTACAGCAAGTAGAATTGCTATGGGCAAAAGTTTGTTTTTCATGATTTTTAATTAGGTTTATATGAATGGAATGTTTTATTTCCTGATATTGTTCTCTCCAAAAAAAGGTGGTTTGTTATTTTTATGGATTTACAGTCAACGTCAATCCGTTGCAGCTTTGTCCTCCTGCCATTATGTTTACTGAGGTCGTTCCGGAAGCGGTAGGAATACCATTGATGTTATATACCAGGTTTCCGGTTCCTATGCTGAAGTTTCCTGCTGTAAGAGCGAACGTTAGCCCATTTTGTGTGAAACTTTGTGCAGAGTAAGTTCCGCCATTGCCATCTGTGTAGGGGATTGTGAGTGTCCCTGTATAGGCAACTCCTTGATTAGCCGTTGCAGGACTGAATGATGCTGAGGAGCAAGTAAATCCTGATACGATACCGGACGCTGAGTCCAGGCAGCCGGACCATTTTGGAGGATCATCTTGGTATGCTTTGATGCATTGTTCAGATACATCAAAGACCAGCATACCTGGTTGTGGGTCGTCGATAACTGTGGTATTAGAGATCCTATTCAGATAAAGAGCTTTGTTGTTAGCACCAAGGTCCAGGTCAGAGCTTGGGTGTGGAGTTGCAGTTCCTATACCAATCTGGCAATAGGAAAGGATTCCCAGCATAAGTGCAATGCTGGTTATTATTCTTTTTAAAATATTAATGGATTTCATTTAATGATTTTTTTATTATTTCAGAGTACACCAAACCTTAGTATTGATGGCTTGTTGGCATCCTGTTTTACAGGGAAGAAGTCATTTGGCAAAAATTATGACTGTTTCTAAAACCTCAACCAGAACATAATACTTTAGTAAGGTTTGGTGTTGTTGTACATTTCTTTTATTGCCCGTATTGGACGATGTTTATCACTCCTGAATGCAGCGTACGGATTTAGCCTTATCTATTTCAGTATTACCTATGCCAGGTCCGTAAACAACACTATTCATTAAAGTGTTTGTGGCGTTGTATGTAGCATTATAACCATCTGCTGCTGAATAGACGGGAACGGTTGGATTAAATATTGCTGTATTATCAATACCCTCTCCGGCATAAGTTAATTTTAACTTTTTGGTTGTTGAATATAGCCCACCACTGCCGGAAGCTGTGATTTCTGCCTCCCATTCTGCTTTTACAGGCACTTTGAAGCCTTGTGGACAAGGATTGTTGGGGGAAGAAGCCAGCCATCTGTTTCCTGCTGGTGGTACAGTAGCTGATGTCCATTCACTAGGAACGTGACTAGGTGCTGAAAATATTCTATAAGGATAGGTGGGGGTCCAGGTTGCTACCTGTCCATATACAACTCCAGATTTAAAAGTCCCATAACTTGGCGCACTAATATTTCTTTCCATAAGTTCATGTCCGTCGGCTTTTCTGCCCCATTGCAAGAGGGAACCCATAGCATTTACATCTGTGGTACTCGTTGCCTGCTGGGTAAGATTAAATGCCGGATGATTCAGATTAGCATAATTTGCCCCAAGGTTGTTGTTCAGCCATATTTTACCGTCTTCCGCCTGTATTGGTAAGTAAAGGAAGTTGTGCTCATATTTGTCGGCATTGTCTATTTGCCCAAACATCCTGTCCGGTATGCCTGGTATGTCACGCAGCTGATAAGTGGTGAGTGCACCGGCTTGGTTGTATGGATATTGGAAAGTACCTAATAACAATCCCAGATAATCATTCCCTATTCCTGCATTAATGTCTAATTTCTTGGCATTCAAAGTTCCGCCAATAGCTTTGAGGGTAGCGGTAACTGAGGTGTTAGAGGTCGTAAGAGTCTGTGCAGCCCAGGATAATTGTACCTGTCTGGATATACCATCCTGTGTAAAATTTGCTGGAATGGTAATCGTATTACTCCATGCTGCAACAGTCCCGCCGCTTCCTGTTACAGTAGCTGGAATATAAACTGTAATACCTGTAGTAGTAATGCTTCCCTGTACATCAACCAAGGTGTCTGGACTACCATTAGCATTGATGGTAGCAGTGCTGGCAGGTGCTGTAGGAGCGGTGTAAGGCAGATAGTCATTGTCATATACAGAAGCTACCCAATAACGGCTGTTTTGTGCTAATGTAACAGTTCCCGGCAATACACCGCCAGGATTGCCTGTGGCCGGATTTACCACAAGTGAGATAGCATTAGCTCCGGAACAGCTTTGTCCTCCAATAGTAATATTTACCGCAGTGGTTCCTGCTGTGGCAGGAGTTCCGGTAACATTATAAACCACATTGCCATCTCCGGTAGCAAAAACACCTAAAGGAAGGTTAAAGGTGAGTCCGTTCACGGTAGTGGTTTGTGCAGGATATATTCCGCCATTACCTCCGGTGTAGGGAACAGTTAATGTTCCTGTATAAGGCTGACCCACTGTTGCAAAATTTGGAGTAAAATAAGCGCCAGCACAATTAATACTTGTAACTGCGCCTGTAAGTCCGCTGTTTCCTATGATACATCCTGACCATCCTGCCGGATTACCCTGGTATGCTTTTACGCATTTATCCGTGAGATCATATATAACCATCCCGGATTGTGGGTCGTTGATTACAGAAGTATTGGCCACTCTATTCAGGTAGAGGGCCTTGTTGTTGGAAGCCAGTTCCAAAGAAGCACTGAGGTGCGGGTTGGGTGTATTAATTCCTACTTGCCCAAAAACAGGTAGGCTCATAAGGAATGTTGCTAAGAAAATTGTGTTTTTTTTCATTTTAAAAAGGGTTTTTAAAGTTTTATGGTAGGATAAAACCTGATGTGTTTTTATTCTTTCAAGTTTTTTTTAAGACGTGAGTTTGTAGTACTGATTATTGATGTTGTTTCATCATATTCACATTGGTTTAGAGTATGATACTCTTTACTTTATGATTTGAAATATCATCATCTGTTTTATTTGGGTCAATACATGATACTCCCTGTTCGCATCGGATAAGCCCGGCGAAATGGATGAATCATGCTGAATTTTCGTTGAATAAAAAAATGGAAACTACCTGATGAATTGAATTAAATGGCAGCCCTTTTGAGGAATGGTGGTGGGCGGTTGAAACTTTGGAAAACAATGAGATTGGAAAACCATTGATCTTTATGAGTTTTTTTTAGAAAAATGTCCAATAGACTCACTAATGCTGGTGTTTTGTTTTCGAATCCAAGCAGAAAGAATTTCATCGTATGCTGATTGGGTCTTACAATCTGTTTATCATTATCAGAAATAGCCAATAGGGATTTTTCTGATGGTGTATTCCTGATGAAGATTGATACGGCTTTATGACTGTTTTCAACTCTTTGAGAAAAAATCTTCTCTTTTTTGGACTTCCTTTTATTGGATGTGGTAAAATTTTTTCTTTTGAAATTTTTCTTTATTTTTTCCCTTTTTGGGGTTGAAGCATATATTTGTTCTATACCTGAAACTACGGTTCCCTCAGATATAAATAATGCAGTTGATGAGGGATCGGAATTGGATGAAGAAATCTCATTATGTTTACAAACAGCCTGTACGATCTGAAAATTCACCAGCAAAAAGATCAATAAGAAAAACCTTCTCCCTCCAAATAAATGTAGAGAGAAGTGTTGGTTCATCATGTTATTTTCAGAATCGGTTAGCATTTCTATGCAATATTATAACTACGATAATGCCTGTACAAGCTTAGTATAGGAATAATTCGGAAAGATTCATATGCTGTTTAATCTATTTTACAATTTTGATGTACTGTAAATCAGTGTGTTGTATTTTTTTAATGTATTTGTGTGTAATTAAAAAAATCCCAAATAGGTATTTGTATTTTTGGAGTATATATTTCATTAAATTTGCTCAAATGATAATTACGAATGGGTGAGTTATGTGAAAGAATCAATATAATGAGGGTTCGTGATGTATTGAAGCTAAAAGATGAGTTATTATGAATTTTTTAAACAAAAAATAGATAATAGACCTATGATAGTCGCCTAAGTTTCTTTATCCTAATATAGATGTTGGTATCACTGGTTGTTTTCCCTTATTAAATCTTCCCTTTAAAAATTAATTCCAATTTCCAAATGAAAAAAATCTATTTATTTTTTATCCTTTTTGCCTTTTATGCAATATCTGCTCAACATATAAAAGAAGTGGGCGCTGAATCTATTACAAAAGATGTAATTATTAAAAAACTGAAATACATTAAAGAAAATGGAGACTCCATAGATTCAAAACAACAGGAAAGCATGTTGCTTCAACTAAAAGAAGCATCAGAAAAATTAAAGTTTGAAAATGGGGTCTTATTAAGTGGTGATTATTTGATGAGTGCATATGGTATGCAGGACAAAAATAAGGAGATTGTTGAATTGGGTAATGAGCTGAAAAAAATAGTTCAAAATAAGCATGAGGATCCTACTGGGGTTATGTCCAGCATATATAGGAAGAATGCGTTGGCACTAATGTATCTAGGCCTTGATAGTGCCAGTAAGAAGGATGTAGAAACAGCCATTAGATTGGCAAAGACCATAAAGAATTCTGACAGAAAATACCTGAGATTAACGCAGAGCTATATGGACTTGCATTCTTACTATAACAGCATGAATCATCAATTCCAAAAGAAAAGATACAAAGATTCAACAGTGTACTATCTTAATAAAGCATTGGAAGTAGGTCTGAAAATAAAAGATGATAATGGCGAGATCTCTAATCAGATTAAATATAACGAAGTCATTTTTATCTATACCCGTTTAGGCATATTTTACCTAGAATATTCCGATGAAAAAGGTAATTTGGAATTATCAGAAAAAAATCTTCTGAAAGCAGAAAAACTTCAGGAGAAAACGAATGCTTTGCCTATCCGCTCACAAACCACGCTTTTGAATCAATTGAGCTGGCTGTATTTGGAAAAGAAAGAATATCGAAAATCTATTGATTATGCCAACCGTTCATTACAATTGGAAAAGCATCATGAACGTCCATCTTCAAGAGTAGAGTCTTATGAGTTTCTTGCTACCTGTTATATGGAAATTGGTGAAAAGGAGAAGTCCAAGTACTATATGAGGAAATATACTAATCTTAAGGACAGTATAACCATTGCAGGTAGGACAAATGCAGATACTACGATAAAAAAGATGGTTGCAGAGGTAGATAAAGGACATCAGGAGAATTCTAAAAAGCAACTAATTCTCACCGGTGTCCTGGTTCTCATAGCTATAATAGTGAGCATTATGCTTTGGAGAAGAAAAAAAAGAATCATTCACAAGAAATACGAAGAATTGATTGCTAAGATCAATGAGGATGCAAAAGAAGTGAAGGAAACAGAGGTATTACCTTATATTAAAAATAATGAATCCAAATCCTCCATTGTCATTACTGATGAAACGGTAAAAGCGCTGCTCAGTAAGCTTGAAAAATTCGAGAAATCAGAGAAATATCTTCGAAAGGATCTGAGTCTTACCTGGATGTCCAATAATCTCAATACCAATCCAAAATATCTTTCGGAGGTTATTAAGATTTACAGGGAAAATAGCTTCACCAGTTACATCAACGAGCTACGGATCAACTATATCATCAGGAAGCTTTATGAAAATCCGATATATAGAGAATACAAGATCACTTATTTGGCAGAGGAATGCGGATATACAACCCCGAAAGTATTTGTAAATGCTTTCAAAAAAGAGACAGGTTTTACACCTTCTTACTTTGTGGAACAATTAAAAGTTTCTGCATAAATTTTCAATCCTTTCATGTTTTTTGACTGTCAGGATCATGAAAAATACTAGTTCAATATAAAATATCATCTTATGGCTAAAAAATTACTTTTGCGAATATCCCGGTTTGTTTGGTGGGGCAGTAATCAGTTTTTTCAAAGGTTGTATACCACTTTTATTTCTTTGTTATTTTTCCTTTCTTTTTCCATTGTAAATGGTGCTTCAATTTCATGTCCCGGAAATGAAAATATAGACCAATTAATAGATCAGGGAACCGCTCTTAATAACAACGGAAAAAGTAAAGAAGCTCTAGCACTGTTTCAAAAAGCAAATGATCTTGCTAAGGCTGTGGGATGTGAAAAAGGAGAATTGAATGCAACAAAAAATATAATGTTGATCTATTCCCAGGACTATGATTATAAAAAGGCTTTGGAAATATCAAACAGAGTCAGAGAGTTGGCAGTAAGCCAGAAAGATTATAAAACCTTATCTATTTTATACAATAAAAGAGCAATATTGCATGAAAATCTGGGCTTATATGATGTGAGCTTAAAGGAATATGAAACCGCGCTGAAATATGCAAAACTGATTCCTGAAATCAATCAGAGGTATTATCAGACTTCTTTGGTGTATTACAACATGGCACCGTATTACCAGGGACGCTCGGATGAAAAGGCCCTGTATTCTTTGGAAAAAAGCAGGGAAGAAATCTTAAAAGTAAGTGATAAAAGTAAAGATGTTCCTTTAGAGGAAAAAATTGATATGTTGATATCAGTCAATATGAACTTGGGAATTCACTACAGGGATGGCAGAAATAAAGGAAGGGATGTTAAGCTGTCTGAATTCTATTTTATGGAAGCTTTAAAACAACTTGATATTATTAAAGGAGAAGTAAATCCGGAGACAAAAATAGATTTGTATCAGGCACTTCAGGAGTTTTATCAAATGAAAAAAGATTACCAAAAAGCAATAGAATATGGAGAGAATATGCTGGCTTTGGAGAAGTCTAACAGCATGCCTTATAACCGGAGAGTAGGATATATGGTACTGGCAAAATCGTATCTGGGACTCGGAGACAGCCCAACCTCTCAAAAATATCTAGATCTTTTTTCAAAATTGAATGACAGTATTAATTCCATAGAAAAGGAAGCCGTAGAAGTTCCTGTTAAAAAGATTATTTCAGAAACTAAAATCAACGGAGAGAAAAAGATCAATAGAATTGTTATTATTTCTGTTGTTATCCTTAGTCTTATAACCGGAGGAATGCTGATCTATCGAAGAAGAAGCAATAAGATTATTCATGAAAAATATAAAGATCTTATTGAGAAAATAAGTCAGGAAAAAAAAGAAAATAAAATAGAACCAATAGTAGAGCGAAATAATGAAATAAAATCCTCTATTACCATTACAGATGAAACCGTAAAAGGCTTACTTCTTAAGCTTGAAAAATTTGAAGCCTCAGAAAAGTATCTTCGGAAGGATTTGAGTCTTACCTGGATGGCCAATAGTCTTACGACTAATCCCAAGTATCTTTCGGAGGTTATAAAAATCTACAAAAATCATAATTTCACCAGCTATATCAATGAACTTCGGATTAATTATATCATTAAAATGCTCTACGCCAATCCAATTTACAGAGAGTACAAGATCGCCTATCTTGCAGAAGAATGTGGATATACCACTCCACGGGTATTTGTGAATGCCTTTAAAAAAGAAAAAGGGTTTACTCCGTCCTATTTTGTGGAACAATTAAAAACTTCTGCATAGGTTTACATTCTGACCTAAAAGAGGATACAACAAACCTTAATTGTCTTTATTTGCTTTGTTTTAAATGGGTGTGGTGTATATTGTTGATTTTTAGTATTTTATTTAATATTTTTGTTTGAAAATAGGAACCTTTGAAGCTAAATCATCATCATTTTTATTGAATTGTTTTAAAAAAATACTTTAGGGATCATTTCGATTCGGAATTTGATTAATTTGCATCAAAAACTAAATCATTATGTCCGGACAGAACAGTCTAGATTTTCACAAGAAAATCACCCTCGCAGGATCTCTGATCGCTATAGGAATTGTATTCGGTGATATTGGAACCTCGCCATTGTATACCCTCAATGCTGTTTTTCACAATAAAATGATCACAGAAGCCATTGCTCTGGGTAGTTTGAGTTGTATTTTCTGGACCCTTGTTTTCCAGACCACCATCAAATATGTCCTCATTACACTACAGGCAGACAATAAAGGAGAAGGTGGAATTTTCTCGCTTTATGCTTTAGTAAGGCGGTTTAGCGGCAAGTGGCTGGTGTTTATTGCTATGGCAGGGGGTGCTTTTTTAATGGCAGACGGAATCATCACTCCACCCATTTCCGTTTCTTCAGCGGTAGAAGGAGTTCAGGCAGTGGTTCCTGGTTTTAATACCGTTCCTGTTATCATCGGAATTTTAGTATTACTTTTTATTTTTCAACAGTTTGGAACAGATAAAATAGGAAAGGTTTTTGGCCCGGCAATGATTATCTGGTTTGGATTTATTGGTACTATAGGGATGATGGCAATAGGGGATAACTGGGAAGTTTTCAGAGCTTTAAATCCCTATTATGCCTATCAGATGCTGGTGAATGAACCTAAAGGATTCTGGCTTCTGGGAAGTATCTTCTTATGTACAACCGGAGCAGAGGCTTTATACAGTGATATGGGACATTGTGGAAGAAACAATATCAGATTTACCTGGATCTTTATAAAAGTGGCGCTTATTCTTTGCTATGCGGGCCAAACAACATGGCTTTTGAACCATGTAGGAGAAGAAGTGGGAAGCTTAAGTCCTTTTTATCATATTGTTCCCAAATCAATTTTCTGGGTAGCATTATGTATTGCAACACTGGCTACCATTATTGCCTCTCAGGCCTTGATCAGCGGGTGCTTTACATTGATTAATGAAGCCATACGACTTAATATATGGCCCAAACACATGGTACTTTTTCCAAGCAATGTAAAAGGTCAGCTTTATATTCCTGCTATCAACTGGTTTCTGATGTGCGGATGTGTAGGAATGGTGCTTTACTTCAAGGAAAGTACCAAAATGGAAGCTGCATTTGGTCTGAGTGTAACACTTACGATGTTAATGAGTACCATCTTAATCAATGCCTACCTTCGTATAAAAAGAGTTCCGTTTATATTGAATATCTTAATTACAGGAATCTTTTTAGCCATTGAGTTAAGCTTTTTAGCAGCCAATCTTCAAAAAGTAAAAGAAGGCGGGTGGATTACGCTGTTGCTTGGTTTTTCATTATTCACTGTGATGTATATCTGGTGGAGGGGAAGGAAGATCAAATCGGATATCCAGTCATTTGTCAAATTTTCAGATTACCTTCCATTGCTAACCAAGCTGAGTACCGATGAAAAGCTTCCGAAATATGCTACCAACCTGGTTTATCTCACCACTTCAGACTCTGAAAAAAGAATTGAAAAAACCGTGATGGATTCAATCCTGAAATTCGGACTTCCTAAACGAGCGGATATCTATTGGTTTGTACATGTCAATATCCTGGATGAGCCTTATGCACAAAAGTATTCTGTAGAAACTATCATCAGAAATGATGTGTATTATGTTCAATTTGATCTCGGATTTCGTGAAGACCCAAGAATTGGATACTATTTCAAACAAGTGGTTAATGACATGATCGAAAACCATGAAGTAGACGTTGAAGATTCCCTGGAGCAGGCTTATCAGCAGAATAAAATTGGTGATTTTAAATTCATGATTATGGATAGCTTCCTTTCTTACGATAACAGAATGCCGTTCTGGAAGAATTTTGTGATGAAAGGCTACTATAACCTGCGCTACCTTTCTGTAAAAGATTTTATCAATTTCGGACTAGATAAAAGCCATATTGAAACAGAGAAATATCCTTTAGTGGTGGTTCCGTTCGCAGAAAACAAACTTGAACGGAAATGATATAGGCTGCTGATGTTTCTATCACATTCAGTACTGTTTTTCTAACTATAATTCAATGTAATGCTCAGCAAAAATCGAAGATTTTTGCTGAGCATTACTTTTTTAAGACGTATTTCTACAAAGACAATACAATTTTACCAAACAAAGATCTTACAGTTATTTTTTATTCAGCTATTTCATGATCCATAATAAAAATATACTTTTGCATTCGACGATATAAAATCATAATAGATCTTGTTGTCAATTAAAAAACTAAAAACCTAAACCTGAAAACTAATTAAACCATGAACACACTCATTGTACGAATTCATCATAACACATTGTGTCCAACAATGTAAATCTTACTAAGTCCTCACAGTGCCTGTAGCATCAAGTCGTATTTTATCAATAGGACTACCAGATTATTTTTTCAAATCAAAAAAGAGATACCCCAATAATTAGGTATTTCGCTATTGATTTGGAGAAAAGTAATGCTTTTGGGACTGTTTGAGGAGGCTGAAAATCAAAGAATTTAATAATAAACCAATCAATTTTTATACGATCATGACAAAAAAACTACTAATCATTGCCTTCGCAGGCTTATCAAGTACTATGGCTTTTGCAGCCGATTTATATGTTAGAAACAGCGGAACCGGTGGAGCTTATTCTACGGTAAGTGCAGCTATTACTGCAGCTTCAGATGGAGATAGAATCATCATTCAGCCCAAAGCCAATGGAGATGCTTATACAGAAAACCTCATCATCAACAAATCACTTACTTTTGTTTCCGAAACCAATTATAGCAGGTATTTCATTAAAGGAACCATTACCATCAATCCGGCTGCAGGAAGAGTGATAACCATCAGTAACTTGACTTCGGGGAATTATACAATCAATGATGTAACGGTTAACGGACCTGCGTCCGGAGGAAGAACCACCATCAACCTTTGGAATTGTGATTTGAATAATGTGTATGCTAACCAATCCAATGTAACCACAAATATCTCAGGATGTATTGTTAGGGGAGCCCTCAATTTTTCTCACGGAAGAGCTACAGCTAATAAAGCACAGTTTATTACTATACGCTCTAATTCTAATCTACAGGAGTCTTACATGGCGACGTCTGATGTTGAGGTTTATGGTAATATCGTTGAGAATGTAATGTCTTATACACAACCTTTTTATGATTTTAAATTGTATAATAATTTTTGCAGCCGTATATCTGTGCATGGGATTAAAACAGGAGGTTCTAATGAAATAATTAATAATACGATCTATGACACAAGTGCTGGTGATGTGGCTCCTTTATGGATTAGCATGAATAATAGTACAAGTACGGGAAATATTGCCATTATGAACAATGCTATCTCTTTTGTGATAGGGCAAACTAATTCTTGTATTAGTAATAACAGTACTAATGTTAATATAACAGCCAGTTACAATCTATCTACCAATCCTTTTGTAATCGATGGAACTATGACCCAAAGTAACAATTCAGGATCTGTGAATATGAATTTTAGCAATACAGCCTACACGGTAACCGGAATGAATGTAAATGCAGGAAATCCTGATGTAAAATACACAGATTTAGATTTAACCAGAAATGATGCAGGGCACTATGGAGGTTCTAACAGCTGGGCTAATTATTGGCCGGTAAATGTTGGTAATAAACCTCAGGTAAATTATTTAGCAACTCCAAGAACTATCAGTGGCGGTACTTTGAATATCAACGGATCTGGTTTTTCTAAATAATTTCTAATGATATAACAATATGAAAAATTATATCTATAGTATAATAGCCTTGCTTATGGTAATACTGTGCCCGGCACAAGTATTTGTAAGCCAGGCCGAATATTTCTGGGATACCGATCCCGGAACAGGAAACGGAACCGCGGTATTAGCTGCGGATGGAAGTTTCAACAGTGTTTTCGAGCAACTTATTAAAACAGATATTGCTACACCAGGTAATGGCTTACACAAATTCTCTGTCCGTATCAAAGACAATACGGGCGTTTGGGGACCAGTTTTCACCAATGTTATTGATGTTCAGCAACCTGTAACATCAAATGTGATTTCTCTTTCTCAGGCCGAATATTTTTGGGATACCGATCCTGGAAATGGAAACGGTACTCCGGTATTAGCTGCAGATGGAAGTTTCAACAGTGTTTTTGAGCAACTTATCAAAACAGATATTGTTACGCCAGGTAATGGCTTACACAAATTCTCCATCCGTATCAAAGATAATACAGGGGTGTGGGGACCAGCTTTTAGCAATGTTATTGATGTTCAGCAACCTGTAACATCAAATGTGATTTCTCTTTCGCAGGCCGAATATTTCTGGGATACCGATCCGGGAGAAGGAAACGGTACCCCGGTATTAGCTGCTGATGGAAATTTCAACAGTACTTATGAGCAACTGATTAAAACAGGTATTGCTTTACCTTCTAGTGGTTTGCACGTTTTCAACATTCGTATTAAAGATAATACGGGAGCGTGGGGACCAGCTTTTAAAAATGTTATTAATGTAGAAACTCCAATACCTACAGGTTGTTGGCAAAGTTTGAGTGCAGGAGGTGAATATTCATTAGGAATAAAAACAGATGGAACACTATGGGCATGGGGTAATAACCAGAATGGACAATTGGGAGATGGAACCTCAATTTCAACAAATGTTCCTATTCAAATAGGAACAGCAAATAATTGGGTGAAAATAGCTGCTGGAAGTTCTCATGCTTTAGCGATTAAAGCAGATGGAACTTTATGGGCTTGGGGTAAAAATGAGTATGGCCAATTAGGGGATGGAACTAAAATGAATAGATTTACTCCAACTCAGATAGGAACAGGAACAAACTGGCAAAGTATTAGTGCTGGACTTTATTCTTCAATTGCGATCAAAACAGATGGTACGCTTTGGGGCTGGGGACATAATTATTATGGGCAGTTGGGAGATGGAACAATTTCACCTAAAACTGTCCCAACACAAATAGGAACAGCAACGAATTGGCAAAATGTACAAACAGGTTTATCACATACTCTTGCTATTAAAACAAATGGCACCCTTTGGGCATGGGGATATAATAGTACCGGTCAGCTAGGTGATGGGACTACATTAGAGAAATACACTCCAACACAAATTGGGGCAGATGCGAATTGGCAAAGTATAGATGTTGGGAATATGCACTCTGTAGCACTTAAAACAGACGGAACCCTTTGGGCATGGGGTTATAATACTTCTGGACAGGTAGGTGATGGAACCAATGTGTATAAAAATATTCCTACACAAATCGGAACAGCGTCCAACTGGCAAAATATATCTGCTGGAGGTAATTTTACTTTTGCAAATAAAACAGATGGTACTCTTTGGAGCTGGGGATCAGCTGTAAATGGAACATTAGGACAAATTCCAGGATCCCAATCCCCTGTACAAGTAGGTTCTTTGTCAGCAAGTAAATTGATCGCTGCGGGGACTTATCATGTTCTGGAAACAAATACAAGTGGTGCTTTAAGAGTTTGTGGACGAAATGCTTCTGGAGAATTAGGAGACGGAACAATTGGTCATAAAAGTAGCTTTATTTCTATTGAATGTCCTTCAAACTGTGCTCCTCCAACACAATTTTCAACCACTAATATTACCTCTTCAGCAGCTACTATTAAGTGGATAGGATCAACGCCAGCTCCCAATGGAGGGTATTTGTATTTTTATAGTACAAATCCAATTGTTGGAGGTATAGATGGAGTTACTACAAACTCTACAGTAGCAAATTTAAGCAGTCTGTTACCTAATACGACTTACTATTGGTGGGTAGCTTCTCATTGTGGAACCAGTAGAGGAAGCTGGATATCCGGAGGGTCCTTCAAAACACTTCCTGCAACTTCTACGGGATGCTGGAAAACAGTGTTAGCAGGAGATATTCATTCAGTAGGAATCAAGACGGATGGAACATTATGGACTTGGGGAGGTAACAATTCTGGCCAGCTAGGAGATGGAACCAGAATCGATAGAGTTACTCCAAACCAAATTGGTGCTGACAAAGACTGGGCAATTATTGGTACTGGAGAAAACACAACATTTGCCATAAAATCAAATGGAACTCTTTGGGCTTGGGGAACAAATTCAGAGGGACAATTTGGTGATGGTACTAAAATTAGCAAAACTGTTCCAACACAGGTAGGAACAGAAACAGACTGGGTAAGTGTTACAGGAGGTTTTGTTTATACAGTAGCTTTAAAGTCTAACGGTACCCTTTGGGCTTGGGGAAATAATAGCAATGGTCAGCTGGGAGATGGAACTAACGTTTCAAAAATAACCCCAACACAAGTTGGAACAGACAATAACTGGCAAAGTGTTGTCTGTGGACAGTATCATAATATTGCAATCAAAACAGATGGAACATTGTGGACTTGGGGGCTTAATGATAAAAGCCAGCTGGGAGATGGAACCCAAATAAATAGAAATACTCCGGTACAAATTGGTACTGCAACTGATTGGAAAAGCGCTGGCGGAGGATGGCATCATTCTGTCGCATTGAAAACAAATGGAACATTATGGGCATGGGGGCAAAATGATGCTGGTCAACTGGGAGATGGATCCACTACTAATAGAACCACTCCAATACAAATAGGAACGGCTACTGATTGGAGAACTGTTACTGCAGACAAATCCGATTCCTCAGCGGGAATTAAAACAAATGGAACCTTCTGGGCATGGGGCAGTAATTATAATGGACAATTAGGTGATGGAACTAAAGTTGATAAATTGAGCCCAACTCAAATAGGAACGGCTACTGACAGAAATATCATTTCAGCAAAGAGGCTTAATCGTCTTATTCTAAGTAATGATGGACTTTTATCAGCCTGTGGTGCTAATTTCTTTGGCCAGCTAGGAGATGGTACATTGATTGACAGAAAGATTTTTATTCCTGTTGCTTGTCCTCCAACTTGCAACCCTCCAGGCCAATTGCAGTCTTCTAATATCACTTCTACAACAGCTGCCCTTAGTTGGACGGGAGTAGATCCTATTCCTAGTGGTGGCTATTCATATCTTTATAGTACAAACCCAGTTATTGGGGGAATAGAGGGAAAGACATCTAATACGGCAGCCAATTTGACCAATTTACTGCCTAATACCACTTACTATTGGTGGGTGGCATCTAGTTGTGGATACAGCCAGGATAATTGGATACAGGGTGGTTCTTTTACTACACTTCCTACTTCTGCAACAGGCTGTTGGGAAAGTGTAAGCTCAGGTTCTTTTTATTCGGTAGGAATTAAAACAGATGGAACACTATGGGCATGGGGTGATAATGCTAATGGTAAACTGGGTGACGGAACTGCAGTCTCAAGAAATACTCCAACACAAATCGGAACCGGAAATAATTGGCTGAAAGTCTTTGCAGGAGACGAGCATTCTGCTGCTCTCAAAACAGATGGGACGTTATGGACATGGGGAGCTAATTCAGAGGGGCAATTGGGTAATGGAACTACAGCTTCCAGTCATAGTCCGGTGCAAATTGGAACAGCAACAGACTGGGTGAGCATTTCTGTTGGAAATTCGTACACATTAGGAATAAAATCAAATGGTACATTATGGGGCTGGGGATATAATGGAACTAGTCAATTAGGAGATGGTACCATCATCCGTAAAACTGTACCTGTACAAATTGGTACAGCCAATGATTGGAAAATGGTCACAGCAGGGATACAACATACTCTTGCCATCAAAATAAACGGAACACTATGGGGCTGGGGAAGCAATGGTTATGGAAGATTAGGTGATGGAACTTCATCTTCAGGATCAGTTGTATCAACCCCTATTCAAATCGGAACTGCTACAGATTGGAAAACTGTGAGTGCTGGATCTTTTCATTCTGTAGGAATGAAAACAGATGGAACATTATGGGTTTGGGGAGATAATTACGAAGGTCAATTAGGCGATGGAACCACAACCCTTAAAAGCGTTCCGACACAAATTGGAACAGCAATAGACTGGAAGAGTGTAGCTACTAATCGTTTTAATTCTTCTGTAGGAATTAAAACAGATGGAACATTATGGGCATGGGGTAGAAATACTTATGGACAGTTAGGCGATGGAACTAAAACTAGCAGACTTATTCCAACACAAATAGGTACAGCTACTGATAGAAAAATGGTTTCAGCAGGACCATATACTAGACTTACTATCAATAACAATGGATTTTTATCCGCCACTGGCCGTAATGAATACGGACAGATAGGGGATGGAACAAATATTGATAAGCCGATTTTTGTACCTGTTGCCTGTCCTACAAGCAATTTAGCGGTTACAGAAGTTTCAGCAAAAGAAGATAAGCTGAAAGTCTATCCAAACCCGGTACAGGATATTCTTACAATCTCATACGATCAGAAGATTCTTTTTGTAACGGTTTACAATGCAGCAGGACAGCTGGTTCTTACAAAAGCAATTAATGATATAAAAGGAACAATAGATGCTTCCGGATTTGTATCAGGGGTTTATTTAGTTAAAATAAATGCTGTTAATGACTTTGTAAAAACAGTAAAAGTTATCAAACGATAAATTCAATGGTTACCGATAGTAAGGTTTAAAAACTTGGTAACCTAAATCTTTTCCGAATAGATAGCGTCACTTATTTTTAAGTGGCGCTATTTTTATATTCTATTTATCCCATGAAAGGCTGTATTATTGTCATTTATTTTAATAATATAATTAACTTTTTTCAATGTTTTTAGCACTAATATAGAAGTGAAATTTTGATTATTTGCTGACTATTTGATATCCCATAATAAAGATATATTTTTGTGTCGAACAACACATAAAAGCATAATGAATGATCGTGTTGTTGTCATTAAAAACTAATTTACAATATCATGAAGAAAAAATTATTAATGATTGTCTTAACAGGCCTATTCAGTATTATGGCTTTTGCAGGAGGTCTGTATATTAAAAATTTCAAAACCAATGGATCGGATTCTATCGATCATGATGTTACACTTCAACCCAAAACGAACAAGATACCCAAACTTATTGATGGATTGAGCCAGGATAGCTCTACTCCCGAAGGTTTTCTTACTACATTTTCCACAACTATAATAGGCTGCTGGCAAAGTTTTAGTGCAGGAAGTGGACATTCAGCAGGAATAAAGACAGACGGAACATTGTGGGCATGGGGAAATAATATGTATGGGCAATTAGGGGATGGAACTACGGTTGGAAGAAATGTTCCTATCCAAATAGGAACGGCCAATAATTGGTTGAAAATAGATGGTGCATCTAATTATACAGTGGCCATCAAAACAGACGGTACGTTATGGTCATGGGGAATGAATACTTATGGAGAACTAGGTGATGGAACTACTATTGATAGAAGTTCCCCAGTTCAAATCGGAATAGCAACCAACTGGCAAAGTATTAGCACCAGAAGTTCTCATACGTTAGCTATAAAAACAGATGGAACCCTTTGGGCATGGGGACGTAACTTCAATGGACAACTAGGAGATGGAACTAATACTGATAGAAATACACCAACTCAAATCGGAACAGCAACAGATTGGGTAAGTATTGCTACAGGAGCTAATTATACATTAGCTATCAAATCAAATGGAACTCTTTGGGCTTGGGGTGGAAATTTCTATGGTCAACTGGGAGATGGAACTACAAATGATAAAGGTGTCCCTACTCAAATCGGAACAGCGACTAACTGGAAAAGTGTTGATGCAGGAAATCAACATTCGTTAGGACTCAAAACAGATGGGACGTTATGGACGTGGGGTGTAAATGAATTTGGACAATTAGGTGACGGAACGACTACTGATAGAAATATCCCAACACAACTAGGATTGGAAACCAATTGGCTCAATATATCTGCCGGATTATTTTTTTCTTTTGCAAGCAAAGCAGACGGAACCCTTTGGGCCTGGGGGCAAAATGCCCAAGGAAGATTGGGAACTGGATCAACTACATCTATTATTACAGCACCTACCCAAATAGGCTCCTCTACAGACAATATGCAAATTTCTGCCGGAGACCATCATATTCTCGTAAAAAAGGATGATGGCTTTTTAAAAGTTTGTGGAGCAAATAATTATGGACAATTAGGGGATGATACAAACAATTCAAGAAATACATTTGCTGATATTGGTTGCCCTTCAAATTGTACTATTCCAACACAATTTTCAACAACTGGTATTACTTCTACAATGGCTACCATTGGTTGGGCAGCGTCCACTCCGGTTCCTAATGGAGGTTATGTATATCTCTATAGTACGAATTCAATTGTTGGTGGTATAGAGGCATCTACTCTTTCTGCAACAGCAAATTTATCAAATTTATTATCTAACACTACTTATTATTGGTGGGTGGCTTCTCATTGCGGATCCAGTCAGAGTGATTGGGTGCAGGGAGGCTCCTTTACTACACTTCCTACAAATGCAACAGGCTGCTGGCAAAGTGTGAATTCGGGATATTTTCATTCATTAGGCATCAAAACAGACGGAACACTTTGGACGTGGGGACGTAACAATTTTGGCCAATTGGGAGATGGTACAACAAATTCAAAAAATACTCCAATACAAATTGGATCGACTACAAATTGGAAAAATGTTGCTGCGGGCTATTTTCATTCAGTAGGACTCAAAGCTGATGGAACATTATGGGCGTGGGGTAGAAATAGTTATGGTCAATTAGGAGATGGAACAACAACGGACAGAACTATTCCTACACAAATCGGAACAGCAACAGACTGGATTAGTATTGCTACAGGAATAGATTATACATTAGCTATAAAATCAAATGGAACACTTTGGGCTTGGGGATATAATCAGACTGGACAATTAGGAGATAATACAACCATCAATAAAACTGTCCCAATCCAAATCGGAACAGAAAATAATTGGAAAATGATTACATCTGGTGGGGTGAGTACTTTTGCTATAAAATCAAACGGAACACTTTGGGCTTGGGGAGATAATCAGAGTGGGCAACTAGGAGATGGAACTACCATTGAAAAAACGACTCCAACACTAATCGGGACAGCTACGAATTGGAAAGATATTGCTGCCGGAAGTTTACATTCAGTAGGAATTAAAACCGATGGAACACTATGGGCATGGGGTAGAAATGAATTTGGGCCATTAGGAGATGGAACTACTATTGATAAATACATTCCAACACAAATTGGAACTGCAACAGATTGGCAGAGCATTGAAGCCGGTTTTGAACATTCAATAGGACTGAAAACAAACGGAACACTATGGGCATGGGGAGATAATATCCTTGGGGAATTAGGAGATGGAACAACAACTAACAGACATGTACCTACACTTATTGGATCAGCTACTAATGTACAAAGTTTTATAGCAGGGATGTTTAATACATTTGTTATTAATACCAATGGCTTTTTATCAGGTTGTGGTTATAATTCTTATGGTCAGGTGGGAGATGGTACAAGCATTCAAAAAACAATTTTTACACCTATTGTTTGCTCTACAAGTAGCTTAGCAGTTCAGGAAATTTCAGCAAAAACAAATCAGCTGAATGTCTATCCAAACCCTGTAAAAGATATTCTGACGATCTCATACGATCAAAAGATTCTTTTTGTAACGGTTTACAATGCAGCAGGACAGCTGGTTCTTACAAAAGCAATTAATGATACAAAAGGAACAATTGATGCTTCCGGATTTGTATCAGGGGTTTATCTGGTTAAAATAAATGCTGTTAATGACTTTGTAAAAACAGTAAAAGTTATCAAACGGTAAATTTTATGAGTAGGAGTGTTGAGGTTTAAAACCTTGGTAACCATATTCTTTTCTAAATAGATAGCGCCACTTAAAAATAAGTGGCGCTATTTTTAAATATTCTACTGAGCCTAAATTATGCTTAATTAACTATTTGATTACCCGTAATAAAAATATACTTTTGCATCCAACAAAATAAAAACATCAGTAATGTACTGTTGTTTTAGTTCAAAATTTAAAAACAAAACCTGAAAACCAATTAAACCACAAAAATGAGTGAGCTACACTGTATTTATCTTTACCCTTTCATCACAACTCATTGTTTCAACAATATAAAAGCAGTAATAAGTACTCAAAATTTTTTTAGAGTTAGAAATCATATCCATTCAATTTCATTCTGAAAAATAGGTTCAAATGATTTATTTCAGGGAATTCAAAAGTTATTTAAACAAAGCGGAACCGAAAAGCTATACGAGTAGGACAATATGAAGAAAATTAAAATATGAGGAAAATATTTTTATTATTTGTATTCATCAGTTTACATTCCTTTGCTCAATGTTGGCAAAGTCTTAGTGCTGGAGAAGATCATTCAGCAGGAATAAAATCAGATGGAACATTATGGACTTGGGGTCGTAACTCTAATGGACAATTGGGAAATGGAACTGTAGTTTCAACAAATGTACCTACTCAAATAGGAACGGGCAATAATTGGAAAAAAATAGAGGCGGGAAGTCAATATACAATAGCTCTAAAAACAGATGGAACACTATGGGTTTGGGGAAATAATGGGGATGGGCAATTAGGTGATGGTACTAAAACTGATAAGCTTGTTCCAACCCAAATAGGAACAGAAACTAACTGGCAGAGTATCAGTACTAGAAGTTTTCATACATTAGCTATCAAAACGGATGGGACACTTTGGGCATGGGGAGAGAATCGTTTTGGTCAATTAGGTGATGGTACTACAACCCGTAAAATGATTCCAATCCAAATTGGCACAGAAACAGACTGGCAAAGTGTTGCAACAGGTGGGCATCATAGTCTTGCTATGAAAACAAATGGAACCCTTTGGATTTGGGGATATAATGGGGATGGGCAATTAGGTGATGGAACTCTTACTAACAGAAATACACCAAAACAAGTAGGAACAGCTGCTAATTGGAGTAGTATCAGCGCGGGGAGAAATCACTCTTTAGGAGCTAAAACAGATGGAACCTTATGGACTTGGGGAGATAATGAAGACGGTCAGTTAGGTGACGGAACTACAATTGATAAATTGAACCCAACCCAAATAGGAACTTCAACCAATTGGCTCAATGTTTCTGCTGGGAGCATGTTCACTTTTGCAATCAAAACAGATGGAACTCTTTGGGCTTGGGGAGACAATGGTGGAGGACAGCTGGGGAACGGTGCAAATGCAACTGTTATGTCACCTATGCAAGTAGGAACTTCTTCAGATAATATGTTGATTTCAGCAAAATTTGGTCATACACTTTTAAAAAGCGTAGATGGCTTTTTAAAAGTGTGTGGAGGAAATACAAATGGTCAGTTAGGTGATGGCACAAATAATTGGAAAAATATGTTTATTCCTGTTGCTTGTCCTTCAAGTTGCACTCCTTCAGTGCAGTTTTCAACAAACAATATTACTTCTTCAACGGCTACTCTTAATTGGGCATCTTCAACATCAGCTCCCAACGGTGGTTATTTATATTTTTACAGTACCCATCCAGTTGTGGGTGGGCTGTCTGGAACGAGTGTTTCAACATCAGCAAATTTGATCAATTTGTTACCTAATACAACCTACTATTGGTATGTGGCATCTCATTGTGGAACCAGTCAGGGAGATTGGATATCGGGAGGTTCCTTTACAACACTTCCTGCAACTACAACAGGATGTTGGGATAATGTGAGTGCAGGCATTCAACATTCTTTAGGAATTAAATCAGATGGAACTCTTTGGGCCTGGGGACGTAACTTATACGGGCAATTAGGTGATGGTACTAAGATTTCAAAATATAACCCAATACAAATCGGAATTGAAAGTAATTGGTTGAAAGTATCAGCAAATTCTTTTCATTCAATAGGTCTTAAAAAAGACGGAACACTTTGGGCCTGGGGAGAGAATTATGATGGACAACTAGGTGATGGTACTACAACCGAAAAAATGATTCCAACCCAGATTGGGACAGCAACAGACTGGACAAGTATTGTTGCTGGATCTAATTATACATTAGCGATCAAGTCAAATGGGACGCTTTGGGCTTGGGGAGATAATTATTATGGACAATTAGGAGATGGAACAAACGTTAATAAAACCGTACCTACACAAGTAGGAACAGCAACAGACTGGATAAGTATTACTACTGGGTATAATCATACACTTGGCATAAAAGCAGATGGAACATTATGGACCTGGGGTTATAATTCTGCCGGTCAGTTAGGAGATGGCACAACTATAAGGAAAAATGTGCCTACACAAGTAGGAACGGATACAAATTGGAAAAATATCGCTGGAGGAATTCATCATTCAATAGGGCTCAAAATAGATGGTACACTATGGGGCTGGGGACAGAGTTTTTATGGACAATTAGGAAATGGAACTACAATTGATGAATTAACCCCAATACAAATCGGGACAGCAACAGATTGGAAGAGTATTCATGCAGATGGTTATTATTCTTCTGCAGGAATAAAAAATGATGGAACCTATTGGGCATGGGGAAATAATAATTATGGTCAATTTGGTGATGCTACAAAAATTGACAAAATTGTTCCAACCCAAATAGGAACTGCTACTGATACAAAAAGTATTTCATCAAGTACGAATAGTAGATTTGTGATCAATACGAATGGATTCTTGTCAGCGAGTGGAGAAAATGGATATGGGCAGTTAGGAGATGGTACCATTATTTCAAAAACAATTTTTGTACCTATTGCCTGTCCTGTAAGTTGTTATCCTCCTAGCCAATTCTTGTCTTCTAATATCACTTCTACTACTGCTGATATTAGTTGGACGGCAGCAGTTACAGCTCCTAGTGAAGGGTATTCGTATCTTTACGGTACCAGTTCAGTTATTGGAGGAACAGAGGTAAAAACTCTTTCTACAACAGCCAATTTGATGGATTTACTACCGGACACTACTTACTATTGGTGGGTGGCTTCTAATTGTGGATCCAGCCAGCCTGGTTGGGTACCTGCTGGTTCATTTACTACACCACCTGCAATTACAACAGGCTGTTGGGGAAATGTGAGTGCTGGTTATAATCATTCGATAGGACTTAAAACAGATGGAACTCTTTGGGCATGGGGAGATAATTTAGACGGACAACTGGGAGATGGAACTACAACTTCAAAAAATAGCCCAATACAAATAGGAACCGCAAATAATTGGAAGAAAATAACAGCCGGATTCAGCCATACTGCAGCTCTTAAAACAGATGGAACGCTTTGGACCTGGGGATATAATTCAAGTGGACAATTAGGCGATGGAACTAATACCAGTAGAACTACTCCAGCACAAATTGGAACAGCAACAGACTGGGTAAGTATTGCTGCGGGGGATCATTTTACAATAGCAATAAAATCAAATGGAACACTTTGGGCCTGGGGATCAAACGGTCATGGTGAATTAGGAAATGGAACAACCATACCTAAAAATGTTCCTATACAAATTGGAACCGGAAATAATTGGAAAATTGTTACGCCTGGTGGCATGCATACTCTTGCTATCAAAACAGATGGAACACTGTGGACCTGGGGATATAATTCTGATGGACAATTAGGAGATGGAACTAAAATTAATAAATGGAGTCCAACACAAATCGGTACAGCTGCCAATTGGAAAGATATTGGTGGTGGGTTTACCCATACGGTAGCTCTCAAAATAGATGGAACGCTTTGGGCATGGGGAGATAACTCTAGTGGCCAGTTAGGAGATGGAACTACAACAGGTAAGCTTACTCCAATACAAATTGGAATGGCAACAGATTGGGAGAGTGTTAATGCTGACTATTTTAGCTCCTCTGCAGGGCTCAAAAAAGACGGAACCTTTTGGGCTTGGGGAAGTAATAATTATGGACAACTAGGTGACGGTACAACAGTTAACAAACTTATACCTACTCAAATAGGAACAGAGACTGATAGAAAAGTCGTTGCAATAAATATGCATCACAGACTTGTTATCAATAGCCATGGATTTTTATCAAGCTGTGGAGGAAATACATATGGCCAGTTAGGAGATGGTACAACCATTCAAAAAACAATTTTCACACCTATTGCTTGCCCTACAGGTACTTTAGCTATTGCCGAAGTTTCAACAAAAGCAGATCAATGGAAAGTCTATCCAAACCCGGTGCAGGATATTCTTACAATCTCATACGATCAGAAGATTCTTTTTGTAACGGTTTACAATGCAGCAGGACAGCTGGTTCTTACAAAAGCAATTAATGATATAAAAGGAATAATAGATGCTTCCGGATTTGTATCAGGGGTTTATCTGGTTAAAATAAATGCTGTTAATGACATTGTTAAAACTGTAAAAGTTATCAAACGATAAATTATATAGCTAAAGATTATTGAGAGGTAAAATCCTGACAATCTTAGTTTTTATTAAATATATAGCGTCACTTATTTTTTAAGTGGCGCTATTTTTTGATAGGGTTTGAGATTCATATAAATTGTATATTTAATCTTTAAAATCACAGAATGAATAAGATTGATACTCTGAAAAAATATATTGAAACAGAAAGTTTTGAAGAACTGAACGCCCTTAATAATCAACATATCTTTTGGGTAGATTGGCGGGAAGAAGATGATGCCATTGTAGAATATTGCGAAAAATGCCTCCATACAGATGCTTTAAAGGCTGAAATGAACTACAGTGGAGATGATATTTTTCTTACGATTACTTATAAAGACCAGACTTTTAAAGAAAAAGTTATTGACCGGGATCCTACACTGATTTTCTTAAATAGAGTATTGCAGCCTGATTATGAAATTAGATTCTGTAAAGGGAGTGATGGATCTGATACTTTAGCCTTTTTGCCATTATCAAAAGCAGAATGGGTAGAATTAGAAAGTATTCACGGCAAAGAAAAACTGGATCGTTTATTTGAAATCATTCATCAGGAAACCCAGATGTTCAGTAAAGAATGGGATTTTGAGTTTGAATAGAGAGACTCATTAAAAATCCCTGAATAATAATTTATTACAATTTTAAAATAATGAAAAAAATACTATTCATTGGCCTTCTTTTATTTAGCTTTTCTATTGTATGTGCACAAACTTTAGAGTCAGGAAGCCGAAGTACAACAGGGTATATCAAATCGGATGGAACTATCGAAAATAGCAGCCGTTTCACAGTTGGTTACATTAAGTCAGACGGAACTATTGAAAATAAAAACCGCTCAATAATCGGGTATATCAAAAATGATGGTACTATAGAAAATCAAAATCGTTCTACTGTAGGATATGTTAAAAAAGATGGCACTGTAGAAAACAGTAATCGTTCCACCCTTGGTTACATTAAAGATGATGGAACGGTGGAAAATAGCAGCCGAAGTACCATTGGCTATGCGAAAGGCATCAAAAAAGAATGGGCAGCGGTAGTATATTTCTTTTTTAAGCTAGAGTAGGCCATACATTAAAATCATGCTATAAAACAAACTCCAAAGCCAAAAGACTTCGGAGCATGATAAACCTGGTTAAATATCTTTTAAAAGATAGGTTGTGTAAAAGCCTATCCGACTTTATTTTTTTGGTGTCAATGAAAAATTATCCACGTAAACGGCCTGATGAACTCCATTCAATAAAACTTTCAGACCTAAATGAGTATCTTTTTTTATAGAAATAGTAAATGTTTTTTTATCTCCCGTTATCTTGGAAGGCTTAGCTATAGAAACATATGATTTAGGATCAGAAGTATTGTTTACTGAGAAAATTTCCAGTGTGGTCTCTCCTCCGTTATCTGAAATATCAAGAGTAAGCGTATAGTTTCCTTCTTTAATTTTTGGAGTCACTAAATACATATTTTCTCCCGGGCTGTTCATCGAATAAAATATAATCTTTTTGTCACTGGCATAAAGCATGGTTTTTCCACCTGCCTGAGCAGTCCAGCATTTGTTGATATCCTTCCAGCTATCGAAATTTTCTGAAATTGCAGATTCGGTTTTACATTGTGCTTTTGCCGTTAGAAATCCTCCCATAGTTATTAGCCCTGCTAATACGACTCTTTTCATGTGTTATTTTTATTTATTTTATGTAAAAATAAGCAAAAAAAGATTATGCCTGAAATATCCGACTCAATAGATGATAAGAGAGTTTAGAAAATAAAGGGAATAAGGAGTTATTTTGAGCTATAATAATTGATAGTCGCTACAAAATAAATTGCTTTAAAAAGACAAATATTTACTATTAAGATACCCTATTCTAAGTGTACGTATAGCCATACTGCTTCATCAGCGACATTGTCGCTCTTCTTTGCCTTCTTACAATAAAACAGTAGAATCACTCATTCTTTGCGTTTCAAAAAAACAGTTTCTCATTTGGGTCAATGAAATAATACCTGATTCCTGTAAACCATGCCCCAAAGTCAGGAGACTGCTGAGAGCAGAGTTATTTTGAGCTATAATAATTGATGTCACTACAAAACAAATTGCTTTAAAAAGACAAATATTTACTATTAAGATACCCTATTCTAAGTGTACGTATAGCCATACTGCTTCATCAGCGACACCGTCGCTCTTCTTTGCCTTCTTACAATAAAACAGTAGAATCACTCATTCTTTGCGTTTCAAAAAAACAGTTTCTCATTTGGGCCAATGAAATAATACCTGATTCCTGTAAACCATGCCCCAAAGTCAGGAGACTGCTGAGAGCAGAGCTATTTTGAACTATAATAATTGATGTCACTACAAAACAAATTGCTTTAAAAAGACAAATATTTACTATTAAGATACCCTATTCTAAGTGTAAGTATAGCCATACTGCTTCATCAGCGACACCGTCGCCGTTCTTTGCCTTCTTACAATAAAACAGTAGAATCACTCATTCTTTGCGTTTCAAAAAAATAGGTTCTCATTTGGACCAATGAAATAATACATGATTTCTGTAAACCATGCCCAAAGTCAGGAGACTGCGGAGAGCAGAGTTATTTTGAGCTATAATAATTGATGTCACTACAAAACAAATTGCTTTAAAAAGACAAATATTTACTATTAAGATACCCTATTCTAAGTGTAAGTATAGCCATACTGCTTCATCAGCGACACCGTCGCCGTTCTTTGCCTTCTTACAATAAAACAGTAGAATCACTCATTCTTTGCGTTTCAAAAAAACAGTTTCTCATTTGGGCCAATGAAATAATACCTGATTCCTGTAAATGAAGCTCCACAGTTTAATCCAAATTAAATATCCAGCCTATAAATAAATTCCTCAATTTCTGTTTGTCTGGCATTGGCAAAACCTTTATCTGTACCAATTCTGATAAAACCACAGTTTTCCAGCACCTTTTGAGAACCCAGATTGTCAAAGGCAACACGTCCGAAAATAGGTCTGGTCTTTTCAAGGGTAAGAAGATCTTTCAATGCTGTTGTGGCAACGCCTTGTCCCCAGAATTTTTTATCAATCCAATAGGTGATTTCTGCATCGCCTTCTATCACAAACTTTGCAATGCTTCCTGCAATAGTGGAATCAACAATAATAGTCTGATTGTTAACGGTGGGTTCATCCAGTAATTGGGTGTATTTAGCCAGATAAGCTTCTTTATTTTGGGAATCTTTTGAAGTAAATGCAGCCTGATAATTGGCTTCATCATCAAGTTGAATCTGAAAAAGAATATCCAAATCACCAACTACTGTGGGTCTGAGTGTTATGTGTGTCATTTTGAACGATTTGTTGGTCTATCATCAAATATAATTAAATAGTATGATCCGAAAACAAGGGTTACATGTCGTGTTTATCAGAAAGGTAGGAGCGTGCAGGAATCATAAAATGTAATACACATTTAATGCTGAGGTAATTCCTATGAAAGCAGAATCCGGTAGTTTCGTAAGCAATGTATAAACGAATAGTAAGGGTATTATTTCTAAAAATTAAACTATGATTCAAAAACAAATATTAGGCTGGATGCTTATGCTTGCAGTAATTGGAGTTGGGTGCCAGGATAATCAGTTAACTTCAGCTTCCATGGAGGAAGAACTTCCATTGAAAGGTAATGCCAGCAGAACAGCGGCTGCAGAGATAAGTGTTAATCCTTATGTAGATACGAGTGCATATATCAATTCTGGCTTCAGCTTTTTAAATTCGGCTCAGGTTAATAAAAACCGTCAGGCCATTGGCGGAAATGCTTACACTGAAGTCTATGGATTCAATATTCCGGAAGAAAACAGAGTAAGAGGAATCCGTTGGAATACAGATGATGAAACGACCTCTATCTGGCGTCCACAAGGCATTGCAGGGTTTTCCAAAGACGGAGTTCGATATCTTTTAGTGAGCTGGTATGCAAAAGATGATGCCGAATACAAAGGTTCCCGAATTACCTTGATTGACATCAGTCCAAGTTCAAGCACTTATCTCACGTACCGACACATCTTGTTGGTACAGCCTGATATTCCAGCCAATATCACCAATTATACACAATATGGTTCTTACGCTCCACTCAAAGTACATGCTGGTGGAATTGCCTATTTCAAAGGGAAGGTGTATCTCAGCAGTACCAATCTGGGCGTTCGCATATTCGATCTGGATAAAATCATTGAAGTAAGTACAGGAGACACTACTAATGATAAATGTGGTAAAGATGCCAATGGTAATCTATTTGCCTTCAACTACCGGTATATATTGCCTCAGACAGGATATCAGAAAATTAATAATGCCAGCCCTTTCTCTACCATACAGGTGAATGATGAAGGAACCCAACTCTGGACCGGCCAATACTATGCAGGTAGTTCTGATGCTTCTATTGTTCCTAAAGTTTTTGGTTTCCCTATTGATGCCGGTGGAACACTTCAAAATTCAGGAATTGTGAGTGTAGCTCCCAAGAACAGTCTCTTTACCGATAATCATGCCCACGGCATCCAAGGCGTTTTCCGAAAAGGAAGCAGAACATGGCTTTCCTGCACCGGATCTCCAAGCAATTCTTATGGTTCCAATGCCAGACTGGCAAGATATACCGACGGTGCCGATGATACTGTACGCTATCGATGGCCCTATGGTGCAGAATCCCTTTATCACGAATCCCAATACAACTATCTGTGGAGCCTCACAGAATATGAACCCAATGCCGGAGCCCAGAACGGTAGCCAGGTTAACAGATGTATTTTTGCGGTGGATTTTTCGAAGTATGAGTAGAGGATGGCTGTGTATCAAAGATTTATAAGACAAAATTGTCATTACAATAATGATGATTTTCATTTGTGAAATAGTGGCTAAAATATTGAATCTGCTCTTACAGATCTTGGTTTGAATAAACTCGATAAGTAAGATTTTCTAGATATTGCTTATTCTCACAAGCTACAATCTCATTTGCAAGTAATAAGTTATGTCTATTGATATAATACATTTGTTCTGAATTTAATTTTTTGATTCCAGACGTATTAATACCTTCAGGGTGCTTTCCAGAATAAAAATGAATGTATATTTTACTACTTAGTGGTAAACTTATGTATGCAATTTCTTCTATGTCAGGGTTAAAATATGGATTAATTTTTTTTCGATGGGTGGCAGCTCCAAAATCAGGCAAAATGAAATAATCATCTTTATTTTCTGGTATTTCTATTATAAAATAAATTAATCCCATTTTTGAAATAATTTCATTACCAAGTTGTAAATAATCATCTCCACCAAGATATTTAGAATCTCCTCTATTATTAAAAAAGTCATAAAAGCTCTTCTTTAAACCATTTACTGCATTATCCATTACTGGTTTTAATGCATTAAAAAAAATGGTTTCTAAGTTTGCCTTATATGTTGGATTTCTAAAATTTGCAATTGCTCCATATCTCGCAAGATACAAGAGTGCTGTTTGTGCTTCAATATTTACATTTTTATCAGCAATTAATTTTAATATATTTTTATAATAGAAATCAAAATCATTTTCATAATATTGGTTAAGTTGCTGTTCAATAGTTGTATAGTCATTTAAACCATCCTCGTATTTTGTATTTAAATCTTTTTCACTGAAAATCCTTTTAGAAGATTTTTTTGTTTGAAACAATTTAGAAGACTTATTGTACAGGTATATCTCATTTTGTTCATTAAAAAAATTCTTTATATGAACCTGTGAAATATAATGATGATTACGCGGTGTACTCATAAGATTTCATGATTTTTAATCTATAAAATTGATAAATTATTGATTGTTTAAAATTTGTCTGGTAGCAAGTTATTGATTTTTAATTCTTTTAAGAACTTCATTTTTATCAAAATCAGGCGGGAGTGGTTTGAATGTCTTATCTGTTTTTGTTAAACTATATTTTTTTCGTTGAAATTCTCTCAGTTTATCTATCTCTATAGTTCCTAAAACAGTTACATTATTTTCCCCACCTTTTAGCTTTACAATATCAACATCATATGATTTAGCAGGCTGACTAATTCTAGTATCACCAAAATGACTTGAATTAACTTGTACAACATAACAATGTATGTCTCTTATAATCGATTCAACTAAATTTGAAAAATAATTTGTATCCTGATTGTATTCAATAGCAAAAAGTAAATCAATTTTACTTCGTAATAAACTGCGATGTGCAATGTTAGCAAGTTCAAAACAATAAAATACAGAAAAGTATATATTTTTCCATTTAAAGATGTGGTATCTGCTTTTTGATGGTTTTGGAACTAAATAATGATTCCCTTTAATAAACTCTTCTTCAAGAGGTGCATAATGATTTTTTAATCGGAAAACAATTGTAGCATCTTTATAGCCATCAATTTCAATAGGTAAGATAGTCGCTACAAAATTAAATGAGTAATTGTTTACAGTTATATGTTCCAAACCAGACACTACTAAAGTTTGATTTTTTTCTGCATATCTAACCAGACTAGAAAAGATCTCTACTGGAATAAAGAATTCAGGAAAAGCTACAATGTCAACCTTATTTCTTCTTGTTTCTTTAAGAAACCGTACAAGATTTTGATAACGTGTATTGGAAATATTGGGGGTGTTACGTAAGCCTTCAATAATATTTTTATGATCAATAAAAGTATTTGCTACGCCTATTTTAGGTTTTAGTTTCTCTTCAGTAGAGTTAAAATGTATTTCTTGCAAAACTTCATCATCATTATTATTCTCTTTTATTTTATAAAACTTATCCCTAAAATAATCGATACTTTTCTCAAATTTATCTGATGACATATGATTTTGATTTGCCATTTTGAATCTTTCAAAAGCTTGATTGAGAAAATGTTCATTTTCATAATAATCTGCGATATCAAAATATCCATTTTTATTTTCCATTGCTTTTTTCTTTTAAATCAGTAAATAATTGTGAAATTGTGCACTCCCAAAATTTAATAGGGCGTGGTGAGTTTGATATCAGATTGTTATCAATTGTATAGTTTTCCACATTAAAATTTAAGCTTAATAGATTAATCCGTGTTGTGTAACTTTCTTTAGTATAATTTAATAATGGTATAGAAACATAATGATGTCTCATCATATTTGTTTTTCGGTACCTCATTGACCAAAATGAATCTGGGCGTGTTATTTCGTTAAAAAAATAGTTAATATAATCACTTTCCAATTTGTTACTTCTATATTCAAAATTTTTTAAAACTTTTTTGTTCTGTTTTAAGAAATTTGGATTTAATGATAAAACTAGTTCGTGAGAAATATCTAAAAATTTAATCAAAGTATCCATAATATGATGATTTTTAACATTTGTACCTTTGAAATAGTCTTTATGTAGATTAATTTTTTTTATTTCTTCTATACACCTAAAATAAAAATCTACATATTCAGCAGGTTTATTATTAACTAATAAATATGTAAATATCTTTTCCCATAATCTATAAAATTCAATTATATTTTGGCCATTAAACAGTTTTAAAAACTTCTTAATTTCATCATCGGAAACACTTTTCTTATGTTTAATTGCTCCAAGAATTTTATTGGTTAAATAAACAGTTAAACCATATCTATTTTCTTTATAATCCTTGAGTGTTCTCACTTTACCATCAGAATCAGTATAGTTCAAATAATATGCATTTTTATCAAAGTCACCAAGGTCTTCATTGTCATCAGGAAGATCTTTAAATTCGCTTGATTTAAAATCTAATTCTTGTTTCAATTTATCAATTACTAAGTCCGATTCTTTATAATCAAAGTAGTACATAGATGTTTTTTGTGATTGACAAACTAAATTATCATACTGATCTATTTTGACAATATTTTTACCATCTTGACCTGGTATGATTTTAAACAGTGGATATAGTGTTTGTAATAAATATTTGTCTACTCTTGACAATTCAAAAACCGTTTGGTTAGTATCCCAATTGATTTCGGCTAAAACTTTTGTTTTATATTCATCAAAGTCAAAAGAATATTTTTCATAAATTCCATTTGGATAATCTTCGATATTTGGTTCAGAAAGTACAATTAATATATCATCTACATACCTACCGTAATATGCAGGCTTAAACTTATTAGTAATAATTTTATCAAAATCATTTAAGTAGTGATTAGCGATAACATATGATGATAATAGCCCTATAGGTATTAATGATTTACTTTCCAATTCTGGAGAAAAGTCATAAGGGAATTTATGCTTTTTTGCAATTAGATTCGAATAAATAACGTGTATTTTTCTTAGAATATAATTTATACAATTAAAATTTTCATTATCTATATTAAAATATCTATCTAAACTTACACGACAGGAGTGAAAGTAATCTTTAATATCTAAATTTATAAATAGAGCATTTTTTTCATTATTTAATAGATTCTGAGCAACGATTATAGATTCATCTCTCCACTTTTGATATTGTGTAAAATATGGCTTAAATAATGATGAGTTTTTAATTACATCTGTTTTTTCTTTGTTTAAGATTAATCTGTTACCCTTACATTCTTTTAATAATTCAGTGTCAAATTTAAACCCAAACTCATTTATCCAAATAATGGATATAATATGTAATTCAATTGGAATATTAATAAATGCTGTAATCTTTTCTAACTCATATAAGTTAGATTGCTTCTTATTAGTAACAAAATTCTCATCTTGTTTAGAATCGTGTATTTTTTTAGGAAAATAATTTACATTTATAGAATTAAAAAGTTGTTTGAAATATTCACTGTTTGGATTAAAATCGTTTAACTCATTAAGTAGTTTTGTAAATTTGGATTCTAGATTTTCTTCTATACTTTTCTCATTTTGTGTGAAAATATCAAATATGTCTATTGTTTTATCTGCTGTATATAATTTAGAAACTTCCCAATTAAGATTAAAATTGGATTTTACAGTGTCCGTTTCGAATTCTACAAGTTTTTCCCTTAGGAAAAGTTCAGTATTATCATAATAGACATATGTTTTTAATTTATTGTATGCTAACTTAATTTTATCTAGGCTTAGGTTCATTTCCTGTAAATATTATTATGATTATTGGTGATAATTAATTCTTTATTTATTGTAGATATATAGATTATTATTTTTTTTAATATCCGTTGTCAATCGTTATATAGTATTTGCTAATAAGTTATATAAATATGGGAATTTTTCTGACTTGTTTAAAGTACCAGTCACTTCGAGCAAATAGGAATCTATTTATAAGTTTTGCTGTTTTTCATGGATATAGAATTATTTTTTAAATATATAAAACTGTACTTTATTTTTATTATGGATTTCCGTAAATCTCAAAAATAAAAACTTTCTTAAATTTTTGAGTCAGTATTTTTACTGAATTCCTTTAAAGCTTAAAATAAGTATAGAATTTAAAACTTGGTAAAATCGACACAATAAATCCCAACTTTTGTTGGGATTTATTGTGTCGATTTTACTAATTAAATTTTAGATTTTAACTTATGAGTTTTCTAGATCAGCGAATTTAAAGTGTTTTAATTTATAAATTATGAGGATCCTGATTATTTTATAGTTGCTGAATTATATAAAATAAGAATTGAACTCTATATTTTATCAGACCAGCCATCAGTATATGATTCACGATCACCATTAGTTCCTAAATACAAAACTTCTACTCTATTCCAATCTGGATTAATTTGGCTAACTCTACATTTATCTTTTGATTCATAAGTTACTTCAATTTTTCCATCATTGTTTTCAATAATGAATTTTTCTTTAAAAAGGATTGGAGCTATTGTCTCAAGTTCTTGAGATATTACAGTGGCATTATTTATTTGTGGTAAACTAAAACTGTCTTGGTTTGCAGCAATTTTCTTTGTATTTTCAATTATTTGATTATATATTTCTTTCATGGTTTTAGATATTTTTATTTATTATTTTTTAATTTCTGATCTAGTTTATATATAAATTTTGCGAAAATATAATCTAACCCTGGATTAGGTTTATAAATATTTTCTAATCATTTGTTAGTTATTAAGTATGAATAGAAAAAATAGTGAGATCTATAAATTCTATCTATATTCCAACCATTTTGAAAAAGTTGGCAAGGGTTAAATTCTTAGCATGACAAATTCGCATGATCGTAAGAAGAGCAATTTGATAGTTTTCATCATCCTTTATTCTTCGAACGGTCTTTTCATCTATATTATGATCTACTGCAAACTTGCTGTTATTATTCATGGGGATAACCCATTCATCCCTTATAAATTCAACAATTTTTCTATTTGCTTCTGTCATAGAAACAAATAAATTACTTATTCTTATAAAAATCTCGGACTTAAGTCCGAATGTTTGTAGATTTTTACTACATTTATAAAAAAATACAAACACATGAAAAAGAATAAAACAGATTTAAAAACCAGATGCCGGATCAATCGTAAGAAATACTCCGCATTACAGCAGATAGAAGCGTTCTTTCAGTTCAATGATCTGGTGGGTTCTAAAGAGCTATTAAATAGGATTGTGAGTCATGCCGTAAGGAGAAACAGCAGAATAGATGCAGATTCGGTGGTGATCTTTCAGTTTCATCAGGCGGTGCGGTCGTTGATCAGAGCAGGATATCTTATCATGCTGAAGGAAAGGAAATGGGTCATCAATACTCAGTTGGAGAAGGTTTCACCCTTACTTTTCGGGTTGCTTTCTGAGGAAGAATACCAAAATCCTTTGCTGGTTTTTCAAAAGGCCTTCAGCGAATACAGCATCAAAGAGTTTGATTATTTTATGTCCGGAATGGTTTATTTCTCAATGGGTGTTTATGAGAACCTGCCGGAAAAGAATATCATTAATCCGTATATTCATCTGATAAAAATGCTAGATGCAGCACACCTCATTCTGGAAAGGAGAGAGGAAAAGGGTTAGAGACTGGAAGCTGGAGGTTACTTTAAGTTATTGTATTTGGATAGCTACTACAAAAACAAATTGCTTTAAAAACGCAAAGATTTTATAATGTATTGTAATATTTTAAGGGAGCAAAGATGGAATCAATTTCATTGATTCTTTCCAAGCGCATACATAACCACATCGCTTCATCAGCGACATTGTCGCTCTCTTTTGCTTCCTTACGATAACCAGTAGAATCACTCATTCTTTGCGTTTAAAAAAAGCTATTCAATAAAGGTTGAGAGTTGGAAACTGGAGTTTACTTTAAGTTATAGTAATTGGATAAGTATTACAAAAACAAATTGCTTTAAAAACGCAAAGATTTTATAATGTATTGTAATATTTTAAGGGAGCAAAGATGGAATCAATTTCATTGATTCTTTCTAAGCGCACACATAGCCACATCGCTTCATCTGCGACATTGTCGCTTTCTTTTGCTTCCTTAAGATAACCAGTTGAATCACTCATTCTTTGCGTTTCAAAAAGCTACACAAAGCTTCCTGACTTTAAGTCAATGCAATAAAAACAATTCCGTAAAATACTCCAAAGCCAGGAAATTTTAACGGATACGTTTTAAAAATTAGCGAACAAGAAAATATATTCCAGCAGCAATTCCGGCATAGGCAACAACGGTAATAATATCAGCTATGGGTTGTGAAAACCGTTTTTCCGCAATTTTCTCGGCATTAATTTGGTTCTTATGGAATTTCAGCGTTTTTTTAGCATTATGAACCGGGTGTGCTACAAGGCTGTCGCCTTCCCATTTGTCAACGATTACTTTATAGCTCTTGCCATCAACGTCAATTTTAACATTTTTATTAGAGGAAAGTTTCTCCTGGATATTGATGGGTGCAGCGGGTTGTTGAGAACTCTTACTTTTAAATTCAGTGGTTGTACTTTCCATTGGTAAAGAAGCCATATTAGCAGAAGCTGAGGCCCTTTTAGGTTCTTGCTTGTTGTTGGTTTCTGTATTCGTCTGCTTTTTAACCTGGTAAGTATAGCAGCTGGTAAGAGAAAATAATATGATGATGAGATAAAGATTCTTTTGCATTGGTTAAATTTAAGAATTAAACGGAATATTTAGTGTTTTCTTTTGAAATATCCTGTTTTTTTTGAGAATAGAGTAGCAGTTTATGGATGTTTTAGGGCATGCATTATGGCCATTTGTTTTCTTAGTTCTTTTGCTTGTATCCCTGTTTAAATATAACGTAAAGATTTTATAATACAATTGCAATATGTTGAGGAAGCAAAGAAGGAATCAATTTCATTGATTCTTTTTAAGCGAACGCAGGGCCATATTACTCCATCAGCGACATTGTCGCTCTCTTTTACCGCCTTAAGATAAAACGGTAGAATCACTCATTCTTTGCGTCTCAAAAAACTGTTCTTTCGTGGCTAAAATATCTCATATTCTTATTCTATGAAATTAAATCATTTAGATAAAAAGATAACCAGCCATTTTTCAACCCTCATAACTTCCTTCTTCCGGCCTCCAGCTTCAATACAAAAAAGCCTTTCAGTTTTCCTGAAAGGCTTTTTTTATTATTTAAAAATCTCATTCTGATAAAGAAGATTGTCACTTTCATCAAAACTTATGATCTCTACTTTATACTGCTTTGCGCTGTCGTTATTGAAGAATTTAATTCTTGGTGGAACATAGTCGCTGTCAAATAAATTAGGATTCCAATAAAGGGTTTCGCGGGTATCATTTTCAATTTTTGCATTCTCATCTATCATTTCAACAAGAAATTCTGAAGGTCTATCATAGCCTTTTATAATGGCTGAATTGTTTTTTGGGGCTTCTTTTCCTTTATTTTTAGACTTCATATTGCCTTTCATAGTATAGATGGCTACTGCATCACCTATTAATCCTGCTCCTTTAAGGATTTTTACCATAGCAATATTGTTGATAGGCAGGGTAGAAATCATACTAGGATCTGTAAGGATTTCATCTAAATAGAGCTTAGCCTGCTGACCACGAATATAAGGTACATTTACCCCTGAATTGTTTTTCTGGAAGGTTAAACCGGCAGCTCTTCCCTGTAGCCAGTCTAATATATTAGCCATTCCCTCAGCATGTTGATCTTCATTTACAAAATCAAATATAGTAGAATTCATAGAGCTGAACATTCCGGTGGAAAGTTGTTGGTCCAGTTCTTCTTTTGGATCTTTCTTTTTTCCTACCAATTCTACTTCTTTAATCTCAATATCATTACTCTCTGTCTTTTTGATGTTTTTTTGAGTATTAATTGCTTTGGCGATGGCTGGTGGAAGGGTTTTATTTCCACTGGCTTTTACCAATTTATATTTTGTCCCCGGGAAATTGCCTGTAAACGGTGTAGGATTTACCAATGGTTCTGCCGTTACGAATAAATTCTCTGCCGATGATTCTTTATCATCTTTTGAATTGGCAAATAATGAGACCGTCAAAGGTTCATCATTGCTAAGATTATTTAAATAGACATAACCGCTTTGGTCAGTTTGAAACGGACTGATAATGGGTTCACTTTTCCCTGACTTCAATAATAAAATGACACTGGAGTTGATCATCAGGGCGTTATTTTTAACAGGTTTTACCTTATAAGAAAGGAATTTCTGAGATTTGGTTTTAATGGTTGGTACAGATCCGTTTAATACCGAGTTCCAATCAAACCTGTTCCATTTTTCAGAAATAAGTAAAGCATCTAGAGCTTCGCTATTGGCAGTTTTAGAAAAATATTGAGCCGGGTTGTCTATTTTGGTAGTAAAATCTCCTGTTAACCAAAGTCCGCTCAGAATATTGTCTTCTTCAGGCTTCTGAGTTCCGTCATCCTCGCTTACCAAAACCGTATAGTTTTTAAAATAAGATTCCGGAGAAAGATCAATACTATTAAAAGATCTTGGAGTCTGTTTGATGCTCTGACCTATAATTTCAGCTTTCTCAAGCTTTAAATCGTTGGGCTTGATGAAACAAAGTCTTTGGGCAACCAGATTGTCCTGATCGTCAAAAATAGCTAACTGAAAAACACCGTTAGCTCCATTGCTTATTTTGGTAGGAATAAGACTGGATGCTTCGTTGCTTAATTGCTTAATAGTGGCTTTGTAAGCAAGGTGGTTATTAATAGTTCCTACAATTTTATAATTTTGAAGCTGTTGTTTTAAATTAACACCTTTTAAAGTATACTTAATTCCCTCTTTTGAACTGTTAACTACTAAATGAAGACCGCTGTCTGCAACCTGTGGAAGATCTATTGTTTTACTTTTCCCCGCATTATCCTGAATGATAGCCTGGTATTTTTTTCCTGAAGCTGGAGTTATCGTAAAAGAGGCCACATTTTTATCAAAAGACTTAAAGGTTGTGATAGAAACATTTGGGTTTTGTGCATCTACTATTTTTCCGGACCAGTTTTCCGGCAAAGAAGCATTGCTGGTTAATCTTACAGCAAATTTTGTAGGCACACCATTAATGAAATTACCACCTTCCGGGATGGTTTTTGCAGACCAGTCTGAACTTTTAGAAACTACTAATGATTCCGTAGAGTTGGGATTGTAAACCGGAAAAGATTTAACAATCTGGAATTCTTCGTTAAAGTTGGTCATGTAAGGCGTATAAGCTCTTACAAAGTACACTTGTTCCGGGAGATCTTCTTTCAGCTGAAAGTCTCCGCTGCCTTCACCATTGGTAAGAAGTACTGTTTTCCAGGCTATTAATTTTTTATCAGAATTGTACAATTCTACAAATAGAGTAGTAGATAAGGTGGAACGGTTATATCCATCAAATACAAAGCTTTTGAACCAGATTTTGTCACCTGCAGCATATTGTGATTTGTCGGTAAGTACATATACTTTTTCTTGTTCGTAATTATCCTCAAGACTTGTAATTGCTTTTTCCAGTTTCGTTTGGGCCAATATAGGTTGCACCATGGAAAGAAGCAATACACCGAATATATTTTTCATAGAAATCTTAACGCATTTTAATTCAGCGCTAATTTAATCATTTAAAGATTTGAAAATTGATATTTAGCAGGTTATTTCAAAAGAAAGAAATTAATAATTAAGATCTTCAGGATAGAATTTGTGAACAAGGGATATGTGTTGATCTATTAAATTTAACAAATATTGAGGTTTCTTTATTCTTCCTTCCGCGAAGGTGGTGCGACGATTTTGTTAGGTGTGTTTTTAAATTTCCATATCTTTGCCCTTGAAAACTAGTATACTAAATAAAAACTCATTATATGCAACCTAAATTGCCTTTCCATTTTGATATGGAAACTGCAGATCCCGATGATTCTATGACCCTGGCTATTTTGGCAACTCACCCAAAGGTAAACTTGGTAAGTGTTTCCGTGCATCCGGGAGGAACAGACCAAGTTGGTTTTGTACGCCATATTTTACGAATTCTTGACAGGGAAGATGTCCGCATTGGAGCCGGAACTCCCAAATCATCTGCCAGCCGCGTTTCTGTGTTTCACAAGGAATGGGTTGGGAATTTTGAACATTCAGAAGCCGATGATACTGCCGCAAACATTATGGCAGAAACGCTTCTTCAATTTCCCGACTGTACTTTGTTAACTGGAGCTGCCCTTACGAATCCATACGCTTTATTTGAAACCGGGATTTTCTTTGACCGTTGGTTTTGTCAGGGAGGTTTTGCAGGAGATAATATCGTCCCAAAAGAATATCGATTGGAAAAATTTGACGGAAAACGTACTTGTGCAACCTTTAACCTGAACGGGAACCCGCTTGCCGCCGAAGCCCTCTTTTCGATCCCGATGAGTGAGAGACGTATGATTAGTAAAAATGTATGCCATGGTGCCATCTTTACCAAAGCGGATGCCGAACTGCTTATTCCGTTTCGCAGCCACAACAAAGGTCTTGATCTGTTTCTGGATGCCATAGAACTCAAAGAAAAAGCGCTTCACGATACTGTGGCAGCTTTATTGGCAATTGATCCTTCGAAAGCACTTTGGGAAGATGTAATTCCGTATAGAAAACGTGGCGAATGGGGATGTGTTGAAGCAAAAGATTATCCAGAACAGCAGTCCTCATTCATAACGACTTACATTCCAGATCTAACGGATCTTTGGATGGTCATTAAGCCTTAAACTAATTTATTATTATTCAACCAAAATATTTTTTATTTGATTTATCTTCACATGATGAATGCTATAAACATGAAACATGATATTTCTTATCATCTCAAAGAAAACCGATTTATACTTTATCTAGATATCACCAACCATAGCGGTGAAGAACGGAAATTTTATTTCTCTAATGAGACGGGCAGATTGGCCAGGAACGGGATAAGACTTTTTGATGCAAAGGATGCAGAAATAGAAATCTACGAGAGAGCTTTTATGTCGCCTGCATATAATGCTGAGCCGGTTTCTGAAAATAGACTGCCTCCCAATGAAACACAGCGGTTTGAGTTTCCGGCTAAGGTTTTTGAAGAAGATGGTGAGCAGATATTATCCTTCAAAGGAATTTCATTCAGGATTCCCAGAAACGAAAAATTTTATATCACCTTTGAATTTTCGAGGATACTATCTAATAAGTTGGAAGTAGTGGTTTGAGCTGGATGAATCACATTGAACATAAAGTTGAAGCAATTAATGAAATGTAATCAAATGAATAAAGAAATCCATGAACTGCTCTATCACTATAACGAAGATGGGGAGGAAGGTTACGATTTGAACGAAGTACAGCTCCTTGAAAAAATAGATATTGACAGGGTTGAAGGATTGAAATTGCTGCTTCATAATAACGATCAATATATTGCTTATCAGGCCATGCTTATTTTACTTGCATGGGGAATACCGGAGGGATTTGAATTCCTCAATCGGTTTATGAGCGAAAAATGGGCTGAAAAAGAAGAATTTGAACCTCATAGGCTTCATGGTGAAGATAATGTGTATGATATCATTACCAATGCATTGTATATTTCGACTTTTAATGGGAAAGATGGGCAGGAATTATATCCTTATATCAAACAGTTTTTGAACCTATACGGAGACTGGTTTTTTGAATCTCATTTAAAGCATTTTTTATTGAAGAAAGACTGTTGTCCACTTTTAAAAGAAATGGAAGAAGGAATGCAAAATGCTTTGGGAAATAAAAGATACTATCAGGCCAGCCAATTATTTCCGGTGTTGGTTCATTATGACAAAAATAAATTCAATGAATATAGACAGGTTTTTACTCTTTCAATAAACCAGGATAACAGGATTGAATACAATGTGGAAGAAGCAGAAAAAATAGAGCAGAAGAATTAAAAGTCATAAATAATAAACAGCCTGTAAAATATACTAGAAAATGAATGAAAAAAAGTTACTGGAAAAAAAAGAATGGGAATGTTATATTTTTGAAAGTAATGGCCATATTGAGTTGTCCATCCCAACTGCTAAACCAACCCCTGGATTTGATATTGTTTATATATTGAACGAAACCGAGAAAGAAAAATACCTACAAATAGGCATAAAAGCCCTTGAAGATAGAATAGCAGATATGAAGATGAACTTTTCAAATTATGAAATGAATTCCTGGAGGTAGTTGTTCCGTATTGAAGAGAAATTTTATTATTAAAGAATACAAATATTCCCAATACTACTGTACGTTGTCAAATACAACTATAAGTAGTGTAATTATAACTAAGAGTATCTATAATCCTGATAGATATGGATAAGCCAGAAGCTATCTTTGTCCTGTCAAAAAGACTAAAAATACAAGAATATGGATATAAAGAAACTAGGCGATAAAATCGTTCAGGCACGAAAAGAAAACAGAATGTCCCAGGCGCAGCTTGCGCAACTTTTGTTTATCAGTCCGCAGGCAGTTGGAAAATGGGAGCGTGGAGAATCAGTACCTGATTTTATTACCATTAACCGTCTCTCTGAAATTTTTAATTTAGACCTTAACTATTTTTCAGAGAATGCACCCGCTCAAAAAGAAGAGTTGGCTATTAAAAATAGTGCTAATAATGTTGACCAAACTGAGCAAAAAAATAATGCAGAGGTTGAGTCTTCACATTCTGTAAGTGAACCATTACTCACTAATTTTAGCGGTGGAGCTTTCGTAGGGACAGATTTTGCTGGAGTAAACGCTCCGGAGAGAAAATTTTGGGGAAGTGATCTGAAGGGAGCAGATTTTTCCGAAGCAGATTTAGCAGGCAGTTCTTTTAAAAACAGTGATGTGAGTAATGGTAATTTTGAAGGTGCAGATCTTACAGATTGTGTGCTGTCTAATAATAACCTCTCTGGAGCAAACTTTAACAAAGCTGTTTTGCATCGAACAGAGTTTTCCTCATCTGATCTTACTCATGCAAGATTTACCGATATCAACTTAATGGATGTAAAGATGGTGGGCGGTGATCTGAGAAAAACAATTTTTGAAAACTGTGAATTTGACGGGGTAGATTTTAGTTCTTCAGACATGAGCGGGCTGTGTCTTGATGGGCAGCTTTTCATTAATGTAAAATTCGATAATGCCTGTTTAAAAGGAGTTTCTTTTAAGGGATCTGCATTGAAAAATGTTTCTTTCCGATCAACATTTGCCCTTACCAACAGATATTATAAAACCCTTAAAAGTATTGATTTTGAAGGAGCAATGATGGATAAATTAACCTATGCAGCCCTCAAAGGAGCAGGGGTAGATTTACCGAATGTAACAAAAGTATAGCCCCTTAATCATTAGAAATAAAGAGTAACCAAAAAATAAAATAGTATGTCATTTCAAACCTACATTAAAAACATTGAAGAAAAAACCGGAAAGTCCCGCTCTGATTTTGAAAGTTTAGCCGCCAACAAAGGATTTACCGAAGAAGGAAAACTTAAAAAAGGAGTAAAAGCAACAGAAATAATCAATTGGCTAAAAGAAGATTTTGAATTAGGACATGGGCATGCTACTGCTATGTATGCCTATATTAACGGAAAGCGTGAATAAAAATAAACTTTTATACCTTTACAATAATAGGCACCTGTTTTCCTAAATAAGTGCCTATTGTAGTTGATGAACCTGAAAGGATTATTTTCAGATCACTTTTTTATTAGATAAAGCTGTTCTGCCCAATCAAAATAATATTATTCTATCCAAAGATTTCCTGTAGAATAGGTTCTGGCTTTCCCTGCCACAATCACTCTTTCATTTTTGTTTTCACAATAAAGCTGGCCGCCTCTTTCTGATAGCTGGCGGGCAAAAAGTGTATCTTTTCCAAGCCGTGCTGACCAGAACGGAATAAGGGAACAGTGTGCAGAGCCGGTTACAGGATCTTCAAGAATTGAAGCCTGTGGTGTGAAATACCTCGACACAAAATCACTGTCACTACCTGCGGAAGTCACTACAACACCTCCCGGATCCAGATTGATAAGGTCTAAAATAGATTTTTCAACTTTAATATTTTTGATATCCTCTTCAGACTCATATACCAGAACGTAGTCTCTTGATTTGAAGACTTCTTTAGGCTGTATATTCAAGGACTTGGCAATAGTATCAGGAAGAACGGATGCTTCAGGCATTCTTGATGGGAAATCCATATAATAAAATCCGTCTTTTACATCTACTGTTAATTCACCGCTTTTGGTTTCAAAAACAATTCTGCTGTTCGGATAATTTAGGATGGTCGCTAAGCAATGAGCGGTAGCAAGGGTAGCATGTCCGCATAAATCCATCTCTATTTCAGGAGTAAACCATCTCAGATGAATGGTATTGCCATTATCAATAAAGAACGCTGTTTCTGCCACAGCATTTTCACAGGCTATTTTTAAAAGGGTTTCATCGGGTAACCAATTTTTCAAGGGAACAACACAGGCAGGATTTCCATGGAAAATCTCTTCCGTAAACGCATCTATCTGATATAATTCTAACTTCATAATTGAGAAATTTTAGGTTTGTATTAAAGATAATTTATTTTTCGGTTAGCTTCCGGGTTTATGATTGTTTTTGCTTTTTAAAGGCTGAAAACCCCTCTGAAGATTCACTTTTTTCTTTTGTTTTTGAAGAGAATAGAGGATGTTGGTTCAATACTTTTATGGTGGGTGATTCAAAATTCCAGCCCATATTTTTCTCAAGAAAATAAAAAGCAGCTCCATCACGAGTTGTAATTTCAACAAAATAAGCCGGAAGTTTGTTCAAAGCATGTCTTACGGGCATAAAGGCAACTTCTTCTATTTGTTCGGCAGGATAAGGCTTTTCGTTAATGATAAGGCCATCATTGGTTAGAAAAACATTGGCAAGAGGAAGGTTTTTTCTCAGCATGCGATAGTCTGATGAACATACAAACACCAGAAATAAAAAGCATAGAACAGCCATAACAGCCATATAAGCAGTATCTTTTTCTTCAGTGAAAAAATAAAGTGATATTGAAACTATTTGAACAAAAATAACAATGAATCCATACCTGAAAAAGAAGAATTCGAAATAACTGGGATTTAATTTTTTCATGAATAATAGTGTTGGATTTCTACTGCTATGATATTGACTGAGCAGAAAATATATTCCATACTATAAAAATACAAATTTTAGAGGAATTTTTAATCTGAGATTTCTCAGTAGTTATACCGCTTAAAATCTTGTTAAACTATTTGAAAATAAACATAGGAGCTGGAAGAGTAATGTTTTGAAGCTTATGAAAATGTAACTGTTGTATTTTCAGTGTTGAAATAGGTTTCGTGCTGGGTTGTGAGTAGTGGTATGGCTAAAAGTAACTTCCAGCCTTCAGCCTCCAGTATCCTTCTTCAACCCTTCTTTTTCTGCTATTGATTATATAAATATCTCTTTTTTTATCTCAGACATGTCGAAAATAAGGACTAATTTTAATCAAGTATTTTAAATACAGAATTGCTGCTATTTCAAATAACTCATTTATTAGCAGTACTCGATATCAATTGACATTCATAAAAAACATTTTGAAAATGATTACATACAATTTTGGTATAGTTGGTTTAGGCGTTATGGGCCGGAATTTATTGCTTAACATGGCTGATAACGGATATGCGGTTGCTGGTTTAGATTTAGATCAGGAAAAAGCAGATTCATTACAGGCAGAAGCTCAAGAAGGCCATCATATTTATGCCACTGTTCAGCCGGAAGCCTTTGTGAAATCCCTTGAACAACCAAGAGCTATTATGCTATTAGTTCCAGCCGGAGCTCCTGTAGATGGAGCAATACAAACTTTGCTTCCGTTTTTGGATCAGGGCGATATCATTATAGATGGCGGAAACACTTATTTTACAGATACAGACAGAAGATATAAAGAACTTTCTTCAAAAGGGATTCATTTTTTCGGGATGGGAATATCAGGTGGAGAGAGTGGGGCAAGAAGAGGTCCAAGCATGATGCCTGGAGGTGATAAAATAGCGTATGAACGTTTGCGCCCAATTTTCGAAGCTATTGCGGCTAAGGTAGATGGTGAACCTTGTGTAGAGTTTTTAGGGAACGGATCTGCCGGAAACTATGTGAAAATGGTGCATAATGGTATAGAATATGGAATTATGCAACTTATTGCAGAGACCTACGATATCATGAAGAATGTTTACCATTTGGATCATGAAACAATACAACAATCCTTTGAACAATGGAATAAAGAAGAATTAAATTCTTATCTCATCGAAATCACTGCTGATATTCTAAAGCAAAAAGAAGGGGACAGGTATTTGGTAGATCTGATTTCAGACTGGGCTAAATCCAAGGGAACAGGAAAATGGACCTCTCAAAATGCAATGGATCTGCAGGTTCCGATACCGGTAATTGATGCAGCGGTAAATATGAGAGATATGTCCAAATACAAACCGGAAAGAATTCAGGCTTCAAAGCTGCTGACCTGGAATAATGATAAGGAAATCAAGAATGTTAGTTTAGATCAGCTGAAAAAAGGGCTTTATTTTGCCATTATAACCACCTATGCGCAAGGGCTTGCTCAGCTTAAAATAGCTTCTGATGCCTATGGTTATGATCTGCATCTGGAAACAGTGTGTAAAATCTGGCGAGGAGGCTGTATTATCAGAGCTACTCTGTTGGAGGATTTTAGAAAAGCATTTGCTGCACAATCAGATTTACCAAATGTGTTGCTTGATAAACAGATTGCTACTCAGTTAATTACAGCACAAAGCAGTATTCGTTCTGTTCTGAATGAAGCCATTCAAAATGGAACTCCGGTTTCCGCCTGGATGAATGCATTATCTTATTTTGATGCGTACCGTTCTGAAAATCTACCCACTAATCTTATTCAGGCCCAGCGTGATTTCTTCGGTGCACACACTTATGAAAGAATCGATAAAGAAGGCGTTTTCCATACCCGTTGGGAATCATAAAAAATAAATCAAATGAAAAATAATGATAAAAAGCCAACCTCTATCGTCGTTTTTGGAGGAACAGGGGATCTGGCAAAAAGAAAATTATTTCCTGCATTTTTCAATCTGTTTCTGGAAGGCTGGATGCCGGACGACTTTGAGCTTCTTTCCCTGGGAAGAACTGAGCATACCCAGGAAGAATTCAGAGCCTATATCTTAGAAAATATCAAAGCTTTTTCGAGGATCAAAAACTTCTCTGAAGACAAATGGAATGCATTCAAAGAAAAAATCAAATTCATAAGGTTTGATATTACACAGGAAGAATCTTTTATTCAATTGAAAAATCAACTCGATTATATTGATACCAATTTAGGAAGCAGAGCTAATCGTCTTTTTTACTTATCGGTAGCCCCTAGTTTTATTGAAAAGGTATCGAATAGTCTTAAGAAAAATGGCTTGGCTGAAAATGTGGATCAGGACCGGATGATTATTGAGAAACCTTTTGGGTACGACAAAGAATCGGCAGTGGCTTTGAATACTATGTTGGCACAAACCTTCAAAGAAGAACAGATTTACAGGATAGACCATTATTTGGGAAAAGAAAACGTACAGAATATCCTGGCTTTCCGATTTGGGAACACTATTTTTGAGCCCCTGTGGAATAATAAATATATTGATTCAGTACAGATTACTGTTGCAGAAACAGTAGGCGTTGAAGACAGGGGAGGTTATTATGACGGTTCAGGAGCTTTGCGGGATATGATCCAGAACCATTTAATGCAGATTCTTTGTATGGTAGCCATGGAAGCCCCTACAGAATTTGAATCTACAGAGATCAGAAACCGAAAAGTAGATGTACTGAAAAGTGTAAGAAGAATTAATCCGGAAGATATCAATCACTATACAGTCAGAGCACAATACACTCAGGGAGAAGTTGAAGGACAACATAAACGGGGATATCTGCAGGAACCTGGAGTTAATCCAAATTCAAACACGGAAACGTATGTTGCCATGAAGTTTTATGTTGATAATGAGCGATGGAATGGCGTTCCGTTTTATATGCGTACTGGTAAATCGATGTCAGAAAAAGCATCTTCTGTAATTATCAGTTTTAAAGAAGCTCCTTGTACCACCTTTAAGAGTACAGTAAATACATTGAAGCCCAATAAATTAACGATTGATATTCAACCTGAAATGGATATTAAATTATCCTTTATGACCAAAAAACCGGGTCTTGAGATGCAATTAAAACCAGCTGAAATGGTATTCGATTATTTTGAATGCTCACCCGATACACCGGAAGCTTACGAGACGTTATTATTGGACGCGCTGGATGGAGATTCCACGCTCTTTATGCGTTCTGATCAGGTAGAGGAGGCCTGGGATGTTATCAGCAATATCCAGACGGCCTGGGAAAAAGGAAACGTTTCAAAAATGTATACTTATCCTGCCGGAAGTTCAGGACCGGAAGCTGCCGATGAATTGCTAAAGAGACAAGGCCATTATTGGTTTACTAATTCCCAAGAAACATTGAAAAGTGAAGAAAATGCTTAATATATTATCATCAACAGAAGAAATTTTTAAAGAAGCAGCAAAACTATTTGTAACCGCTGCAAATGAAGCAATAGATCAGAAAGGATCTTTTACAGTGGCCTTAACAGGAGGTTCTTCACCGGAAGGGCTGTATAGGCTGTTATCAGAAGATCAATATAAAAACCAGATTGACTGGAGCAAAGTTCTTGTTTTTTGGGGTGACGAAAGATGGGTTCCCCTGGATAATGAACTGAGTAATGCTAAAATGTCACAGGAAACTCTTCTAAAAAATGTACCTGTTCTGCCATCTCATGTTTTTCCAATGTTCAAGGAAGGGGTAGACCCGGAGTATTTTGCCTCAGCATACAGTACACTTTTAAAAGAAAAACTGGGCGATGATGGAGTAATGGATCTCATCCTTCTGGGAATGGGAGGTGATGGCCATACTGCTTCTCTTTTTCCGGGAACTGCTGTTCTGGATGAGAAAGAAAAGTGGGTTGCTGCTTATTATCTGGATGCTCAGCAAATGTACAGGGTTACCCTTACGGCTCCTTTTTTAAATAAAGCCAGGAAGATCATTGTTCTTACTTTTGGTGATGCGAAAGCTGAAGCTTTGAAGGAAGTTCTGAAAGGAGCGTATAATCCTTCATTATATCCTTCACAATTATTAGCGCCTACCCAAGGTGAACTTTTATTTTTGGTTGATGAAAAAGCCGCTAAATATTTGAATGGAGCTATTTAATCTTCAAAACTAGCAGAGAATATATTTACGCTGAGTTTGAGATAAGGAAATCAGGAGTAAAGGCTGGAAGCTGGAAGAGGCAGGTTGGAAGTTACTTCCGGTTTTAAATCAGGAATTCTTATCCCGAACTGAGGTTAATTATATACCATCTAAAAAGAAATATCGCAAAAATCTGAAAGGGCATAATTGCCCTTTCAGATTTTTATTTTAAATAAAGTGACCTTATAACAGTCTACTCTAGACTTGATGACAAATTTCCTTAAAAATAACCAACTGGGATTATTATAAAGATTTAGTATTTAGTGCTGTATCTGCAATTTTTGTAAGGAGCTTATCGTATTTTTTTTCCTCGTTGAGGGTTGCCAGAAGGTTTTTGAGGGAAACATTCTCTTTCAGAACTTTTGCGTAGGCAGCAAGCGTTCCATAGGCAGCAATTTTATAGTGTGCGGCCTTTTGTGAAGCTGCTATGACTCCTGTATCTCTTACAGCTCCTGCCTGGGTTTCTTTCATGATGTTTTTTCCTTCATCCAGAAGACCTTGCATGGCATCGCATTTTTTAGCTTGTGCTCTTTTCTTCAGGGATTTAAAGCATTCTTCAAGTCTTTTTACATGAATTTCTGTTTCTCTGAGATGATTTTCAATAGCCAGTTTAAGCTTTTTGTCGGTTACATTCTTATGCATTTTAGGCAATGCTCTTACCCATGCTTTTTCTACCCAGTATATGTCTTTCAGTCCATCTTCAAACAGGTCTTTCAGTCCTTTGGCAGTATTTTTCTTTGCTGTCTTTTTTGCCGGAACCGACTTAGCAGGTGCTCTTTTTGCTGTTGTTTTCTTTGTTACATTTTTTGTTGCCATAATACTTATATTTAGTGTGATTGCTTTACCAGCTACAATTCATAGACCATTCAATAAACTAATTATTTTGCCGGTCATCCCTTCTTAATTCTCTTTCCACTTCATCAATCTCTGTTAAAGGAAGAAGAAAGGTGTTTTCAATATAGCTGCGGATGTTTTCATCCGTTTTATTATTTATTTTTCTGATAAAAAGCTGATTGGTGGATTTCAGAGACTCTATATAATTCAGTGTATCCTGCTTATTCTGAAAAATTGTTTTTTCGAATATGGCTCTTTTATCATCATTCACAATAATGTCATTAAATGCTGTATTCATAAGAACAGTCTGGAAAAATGATTCGGCAGGTAAAAAAGTATGGAGGTAGTAATCTTCAAAATCCATTACCTTTTTATTGCTTGTTAAGAAAGTACAGGTTTCTCTTGTGAACATAAACCATTTTCCTCCAATATAGGGTATTACGCCTTTCATAAATTCTCTTTTATAAATGAATGAGGAGATGATATAGGCTAATTCAGTGAAATGATTTTGTATTCTTTTCAGGGTGTCTGGTCTGTAAAATTTCTGGTCGTAATAGAACAGATAATTCCGGCCGTTATTCACCGTAAGGAAGTTACGTATGATGGGCTGGGATTTCAGGGGGTAATCTTCACCACTCAGATTGATGAAATAATCCCATTCCCGACTTGCATTTAAAAGGAATTCCATTGCATTAAGCTCTGCCTGGATCATACTGAAGCCTCCTGAAACAATATTCAAACTATCTAAAATAAAAACATTGGGAAATTGTGCTATGTAGAGCTGTATCTCTTCTGTGAAGGCTGGTTGAGCCTTTCTGTCAATATGTATAAGGTAGAACTGATCTTTTGTATAAATTTTCTGAAACATTGCCTTGAATACATGAGGTTTATGATGTATCATTATAAAATAGGCAATTTTTACATGCGGTATTGAGGATGATTCTAGAGGTTGAGTCTGAGTCTTGGGTATGGGAAAAGCAGTTTGCATTTGGGAAAGCTTAAAATTATCCGCATCCGCAAACAATTCGATTAACGTGCGGAAGTTATAAATAATTTTTTGATAATCAACTAATTAAATGTAGTTTTCTTTGTTTATTTTATCGTAGGTTTGCAGAACATTAATAAAACAGGTCACTGCCTTTGCTATTCTGTAATAGTTTAAAATCACAATTTTCTTTTCCAGTTTTGCTTTTTCAGCTACCATTTATAATCTTGATTTCATGAATGAAAAGTCGAAGGTTATAAAAGTCCTACTATCAATAGGAGCGCTATGTTATTGCTGATCATAAACAATATGGTATTGTTACTGATAAAGCAAGCAAAATGATAAACCGGAAAAGTACTCTTTATTTGTTTATCCTTATACCAATTCAAATTCTGATAAACAGATTTGCTTACCAATTACCGGAAGACCGGAATTTATAATGAGCTTTAAAAACTTAAACTTAATCAATCCCATTGTTCGTGCTGTAACGGAAGCTGGATATTCCAGACCTACTGAAATACAGAGTACTGCAATTCCACATATTCTGGCAGGAAGGGATATCATAGCATGTGCACAAACCGGAACCGGGAAAACTGCAGCATTTGCTATGCCTATACTACAGTTACTGAAAAGACATAACCCTGAACATCAAGGAATACGAACCCTAATTCTCACTCCAACCCGGGAATTGGCAATACAAATAGAAGAAAATTTTAGCATTTACAGCAAATATCTGCCCTTATCTCAACTTTCTGTTTTTGGAGGAGTTTCAATAGGCGGCCAGCTTGCTGCCCTGAGAAAAAGAGTAGATATTCTTGTAGCAACTCCCGGAAGATTACTGGACCTGGTGAATCAAAGACATATTGATCTTTCTAAGCTTGAAATATTGGTTTTGGATGAAGCAGACAGAATGCTTGATATGGGATTTGTAAATGATGTAAAAAAGGTTTTACAATTACTTCCACGCAAAAGACAAACATTGTTTTTTTCTGCAACCATGCCAGTGAGCATAAAGAAATTTGCAGAAACAATTCTGAATAATCCTGTAGAAGTTACGGTAACCCCTGTATCTTCAACAGCACAAACCGTAAAACAATCTGTATATTTCGTAGAGAAAAAAGATAAAACAGATCTGTTGATTGATATTCTGCAAGAAAAAAGTACTGTTAGATCATTAGTTTTCACCCGTACTAAACATGTCGCGAATAAACTCGTTCAGCAGTTAGAGGATGTGGGGATTTTTGCAGCAGCTATTCATGGAAATAAATCACAGGCGGCAAGACAAAATGCGCTTGAGGATTTTAAAAGCAGCAGAATTAATGTATTGGTGGCTACAGACATTGCTGCGAGAGGCATTGATATAGATGACCTTCCAAATGTAGTTAACTACGAACTTCCAAATGTCCCGGAAACCTATGTTCACCGAATTGGAAGAACAGGAAGAGCAGGAGCAGAAGGTACCGCCATTTCATTTTGCGATGCAGATGAGCGTGTAGATCTTAAGAACATTCAAAAGCTGATCGGATTTACAGTCCCGGTCAGATCATTTTATAAATAAAGTCTGTAGCGTTTACAGAACATAATATTCAATTTTTAATAATAATTACAATGCAACAAGGCACCGTAAAATTTTTCAATGAAGCAAAAGGCTTCGGATTTATTACTCCAGCAGATGGAAGTAAGGATATATTTGTACATTCTTCAGGGTTAAGCGTAAGTTCAATTCGTGAAAATGATAAAGTCGTTTTTGATGTACAAAAAAGTGACAAGGGTTTAAATGCTGTTAACGTAAAGTTGGCATAATTTAAACTTGATTGTAGATATTTCAAAAGAAAATTTTTTGCAATTCCAGTTTCATCATTTTATATTTTTTTACAAATTCAGAATCCATACGTATTCGTTTGGATATATTATTTGAACGGACATTACTATAAATACATTACTTTTTATTTCCATAATGTTCATTGGCCTCTTACTTTTGGTAAGAGGTTTTTAAAAATGTTGGAAATAAGAAATCTGAAGTATTCGGAAATAAGATAATTAAACACCAGCATATACGTTTATAAACAAGAAGAACACCATATGATTATTATCAACAATTTTATTGAATATAAAGCTCTTGAAGGCAAGGTGATTGGGGTTTCTGACTGGCATACAATAGATCAGGCTCAGATTAATAGGTTTGCAGAAGCAACCTTAGATCATCAGTGGATTCATACCGATAAAGAAAAAGCAGAAAAGGAAGGTCCTTTTAAATCCACTATAGCCCATGGTTATTTAACATTATCACTAATTCCTTATCTCTGGAAACAAATTGCAGAGGTGAGAAATGTGAAAATGGAAATCAATTACGGGATTGAGAATCTTAAATTCGGACAGGCAGTTCCTGTAGATAGTGAGGTGAGACTACAAGCTGCCATAAAATCTGTGATAGATCTAAGAGGAACGGTAAAAGTAGTGGTAGAAGCGAAACTTCTGATAAAAGACTATGCTAAACCGGCTTATGTAGGAGATGTTATTTTTCTTTATCATTTCATATAGAATCATAATGATCTAAGCTTATCACAAAATAATGTTCAATTGTTTTTTGTGCTTCTCTGCACATTAATAAAAGGTCATTCCTGGATGTGTTCTCGAAATTAAAGTCATCGTGGGCTTTCACAATATATTCAGTTACAATTTCAATATTCATTACATCGAGTTCTTTTACATCGGTTTTCAGCCTATGTTCTTCTTTAAAAAAAGGAATTTTATGGAAAATAGTATCGTTAAACCGAAAAAGATGTATTGTTTTCACTGCAAAAATATTTAATAAGATGAAAATTTAGTTTGAGGTTTATTTTGGAAGCTTATCTTTCATTTTCCTGCTGATCCATCTTTTAGACAAGGTACGTTTTGATGGCAATGGGTATATACCGCCTGAAAGGATATATAATAAGCTGTTCCAAAAGTTATTTTTTCTATAGAATTCATGACTGTAGTTGGTTAATACTTTTAAGTACTCATGTTCATATTCCTTTGCTTCCTGTAATGTGTAATTTTTCGGAATATCTTTAATAATATCCATAGTGGTTTGGTTAAAGATTTTAGGTGAGTGTTTTTCTATAAAGTCCAATTCAAGCCTGCACATGCCGATAAGCGGGATGAGTAAAGAAAAAATTTCATCATAAAAATTGCAAATAGTTACTTTCCATGATAATCTTTCTTCTTTTGGTAAAACCTGAGTGGCCAGTTGGATGAGTTTTTTATGGCTCACTTCCAGCTCATCCATATAGATTTTGTTTTGCTGCCAGAATATAGATGCATTGATTGTATTTTTTTTAATAATATTCTCCAGTATATATTCAAACTGCATTCTAATATATTTTATGTTCTCGCTTAGATCTTCTAAAACAGACTGCCACAGATTATGCTGGCTTAAGCTGCAGTATGTACTGAATACCAATCTTGATCTGTTAATAAGCTGCTGCAATTCTTTTAACATTCTAAGAATTTCCGTTGCATCCCTTTCCAGGGTGATATTGGTATTTCTAATATAGAATAAAGCAACAAACTGTGAGTAATAGGCTCTTCTTGAAATATTTTTTTTATTTCTGAGTCCCAATTTGCTCTTTGGATGCTTAGTTAGCTTTTTCATCAGAGTTTTATTGTAAATTATTTTTCTTGATAGTCCCCTTTTCAAAGGACTTTTGTTGTATAATAAGGGAAATAAGATATTGTCTTAAATCTTTGATCGTGATATTTTTCTCTTTTGCAGAAAAAAATAGTGGAGTTTCATCTAAAAGTTCATACAGTTCAGGAAATTCTTTTTGAATTTCAACCGTTTTTTTAAATATCTTTTTGGTTAAAATTGATATGGTATCTACATTATTCATAGCCACTTTTTATTATCGTTACTATCATTTTAAAGCGTTTGTTTCCTTTTATAGAATGAGATTTATGGGCGGGAATGATAATGCATTCACCTTCTTCCATAAAATAAGAAGCTCCGTCTATCATAATTTCTGCTTTACCTTCAATGATCTGTGCAACAGCATCAAAAGGAGAGATTTTTTCGGGTAGCCCTTCTTTGTCATCAAACGATAAAGCACTGATAGTGCCGGTTAGTTTTTCCAGTATCGTCTTGCTGACAACAGAATTCGGAATGTATTCTACAATCTGGCTGGTAATATATACTTTTGATTTCTCAAGTTCTTTATGATTCATCACAGCTTTTTAAGTATAAAAGACTAGACAGGTATTGTAAATAAAAGGGACAGAACTGTCTAATATCCTATCCCTTTTTCCAGTTAAAACTTTTGATGAATATGGCTTTATCATAGGCTTTAACTGTCCTTGAAAACAATTTATGAAAGATTAATTTCTTTAATAATATTGAGAACCTCTTCACGGTTTTTTCTTAATCTGTTTCCGATTCTTTCAAGCATTTCCTTTTCTTTACCTTCTTCGAACTTCAGATCATAATCCGTTAATGTTGAGAATTTTTCTTTCAGTTGTTTAGACTGTTCATTCCAATCTCCGGGAATGTTGAACGATTTATCGCCTTTATTGTGGTTTGTGTCCATAAGGTGGATTTTAGTGTAACACCATTGCTACAGTACAAAGTTGGACGTTTAATACTCTATTGCATTACAGATAGTTTCTTTTATGTTGCAGATATCACACTTTTACAAAATATCAGCTTGTTTTGAGCATTTGAAATACGGTTGTTCAGTTTGATGAGTCTGATGAAGTGATGGAAGTTATTGAGTCTTAGGAAAAGATTACAAACTTAAAATGCTGCTATATAACTCCAAATAAGTGATTGATTATTCGTATCTTGCTGAATAACGACATTGAACTGGTGATCCGGACTTTCAGTTCCTACATATTCTCTTGTTTTCATTATTTAATATTTCCGGTATATTATTATTTCTAATCTGCTTCAAATCATTAATAAGACTGTTTTGAAAAAGAAAATATAAAACTCTTGATTTCCTCCAAAGGACAGTTCAATTGTAAATTATTAATGTTTTTATGAATATAAAAAAATATTTATGGATGTGGACGGTTTTGGTTCCTATCCTGGCGTGGCTCTCTTATGTTGGAAATTCTGTTTTTTCTTCAGGGTATTACTCTGTGATTCTTACTTTATTTTTGATAGGAAGTGTTTTGGCTGCAGTGTATCATTCCGAAGTCATTGCCCATCGTTTGGGGGAGCCATTCGGAACTTTACTTCTGGCATTTGCTATTACGGTTATAGAAGTAGGACTTATTATTTCCATTATGATGGGAGCGAAAGGCTTAGAAACCATTACCCTTGCCAGAGATACAGTCTTTGCAGCCGTGATGATAATCCTTACCGGAATCATTGGCAGCTGTATTGTAATAGGCTCTTTAAGATATAGAGAACAAAGCTTTACACTACAAGGGGTAAGTACCGCACTGATTACGCTTACCTCAGTTATTATTTTTGTGCTTATTCTGCCCAATTATACGGTAAGTCATCTCGGAGGTGAATATACGTCCTTCCAATTGCTTTTTATTGCCTTGATTTCTTTAGGGCTTTATCTCGGCTTTACCATGATCCAAACGTTTAGACACAGGAGTTTTTTCATTTCTCCACAAAACAAACTATCTAAAAATCAGCCTGTACAAAATAGTCATGATATGATTTCCCGAAAACAATTGTATATCAGTTGTATATTATTAATCTTGTCCCTGGGAATAGTCGTTTTACTGGCAAAACTTCTTTCAAAGGATGTTGAACATATCGTTGTTTCGGTTGGTGCTCCAAGGTCACTTGTAGGGATCATTATTGCTGGTATTGTTCTCCTTCCGGAAGGGCTAGCTGCATTCAGAGCTGCAAAAAGTGATGAAATTCAAACCTCATTAAATCTGGCTTTTGGTTCTGCTTTAGCAAGTATCGGACTCAGTATTCCAGCGATTGCCATTATATCTGTAATAACCGGTATAAGAATGTCATTAGGGATAGATATCAAATCAACAATACTTTTAGGACTATCACTTTTTATTATTACCGTCTCACTGGCAACAGGCAGAACCAATATCATGCAGGGAATTGTACTGATCGCTATTTTTTTAATTTACCTTTTTATTACGGTAGTTCCATAAGCTGTTTTGTATTAGATAGGTATAAAAATGTAGGTAATCAAGGGTTGTTATTTTGGAAAACAGAGTCTTGCCATGAGATAGCTTACTGTGGATTCCGCACCCTGATTGAGATTAACATTTTTCTCTTCAAGACCATCATAACATCCACCTGTTGCAGGGTTATAAATAATCTGATGTAAATGATTTTTTCCTAAAAACCAACTAAAAGCATTCCTCATCATCTGCAAATATTTTTCATCCTTAAAAACCTTGTAGAATGTAGATAAGGCCAGTATGGTGTAAGCAACGTCAATAGGCTGTTCGCCACCAATTGATTCAGGATTTTTAACCGTTTCTTTGTGCAGCCATCCTTTATTGGATATTACTTTGATACCCCCTTTAATAAATATTTTAGAAAGCAGAAATTTGAATGATTCATTGGCAACCTGCTTATACATTTCGTCTTGGGTCGTAATCCATGCACATAATAAAGCTTCAGGGAGTACGCTGTTTCCATAGGTAAGATAGCTTTCAAACCAATGCCAGTCTCTATGTTTTTCATGCTGATACATTTTAACCAGTCGATTGGCCAGTTTTTTCAATAGTGGAATATTGTTTTCAGCGTTTTGATAATGCAATCCCTTTATAATAAAAGCCATGGCACGGGTAGAGTGTATTTTATCAATAGACGGAAGACTTTTTTCAATAATTGATTCCGCTTCATCAGAAAACGGTTGCGGTAAAATTGCTTTTATAGAAAGAAGATAGCCCAATGCCCAGATAGCCCTTCCATTAGAATCTTCCAGATTGGTCTCATAATTCTGCTGTGCAAATTCCTTGTCTTGATTGATATAATTAAGGAAACTTCCATCCGGCTGTTGGCAAAAATTAATAAGCTTCAGATAAGTTGAGATTAAATCAAGGTCAGATTCATCTTTGCTCAGTTCATAATGTCTGCAGGCTACAATCATAGCGCGGGCATTATCGTCCAAAGTATACCCGGAATTGATATCAGGTTTGTTGATTTTAGAAAACTGGATCATCCCAAAATCTGTTGTCATATTTTTGAGATGGCTGAGATTAATGTTGGGGAATGTATAATGTAATGTCATTTTATCTTTGCTGTATTGTTGAAATAATAAGGCATGTGAAATAGAAGAATTCTCCCAGGCTGTGGGAGCCATTTTTTCCAAACTATTTGATCGTAATTTTTCCTGTGCGGTTTCATTTTTAAGTAATGTATTCACGGCAGCAGCAAGCTGTTTTGGAGCTTCAAAGTCAATAATAATTCCCAGATCTTCATTTAATATTTCCAGAGCATGGGGAATAGGAGTGGAAACAATAGGGCAGCCACAACTGATGGCATAGGAAAAGGTTCCGCTCACTGCTTGGTTTCTGTCTTTTGAAGTGAAAAGATAGATATTGGTAAGCTGAAGATAATCCAACAACTCATCCAAAGGCAGATACTGGTTGATAAAATAAGTATGTTTTTCCAGATGGAGTCTCTTAACAGTATCCTGCAAAAAATCACGATACCTCTCACCTTCATATTTAATGACGCCGGGATGCGTTTTTCCAATAATTAGAAACATTGCATCTGGATTTTGGGAAACAATTTCAGGCAGAGCTTCTAAGGTGGTTTCAATATTTTTCCCCGAGCCCAGTAAACCAAATGTTGAAAGAACTTTTTTATCCTTAAATCCGTATTTCGCTTTCAGTGAAATTTTATCGATAAATGGCAGTAAATGAGTGCCGTGGGGGATCACTTTAATTTTTTCTAATGGAATATCATAATCATGGGAAAGCATATCCGCAGAAATACTGGTCATCACAATAATAGATTGTACGAAACTGCTGATTTCTTTTACCTTTTCTTTTAATTCCCAATCCGGTTTCGGCAGAACGGTGTGAAAAGTGATGATGATATCTTTCTCTACATTTTGAAGAAAAAGCAATAATCCGTTTTTAGCTTCAGTGAAAAATCCAAATTCATGCTGGAGCATAACCAATTGAATATTGTCATTTTTGTTGATTTTATCAGCAAGCTCCAAATAAGAAATAGCATCGGATGTATTGAGTCGGTATTGAGGGTTTTCTTCATATCGATAGCTTTCATCTCCAGTTTCCATTGGGCAGATGGTGATGGTAAATGATTCTTTGAACTTTAGCTGAAGAGATTTTATCAAATCCTGACAATACGTTGCAATACCGCACACCTTAGGAGGAAAAGTACTTATAAAGATAATTTCAGGTTTATAATTAATTGTGCTTTTTTTATGTTGGACAGATTGTCTTTTTGTCTTTTCCTCCACGTCTGGGTTTATATTTTTATTCATGTTGATATCTGTTTTAAAGTCTGACATTCTGTATAGAATAATCAATTATGATGTGTACTGGAGTAATTCCTGGAGTAATTCCTGGATACTTAAAGAAGCAACAGCTATTCTTTTGTCTGCAGCGCCGTAGTAAATATGGAGTGTATCTCCTTCTACGATGGCTCCGGTAGGGAAGCAGACATTGTTCACTTCTCCCTTCAGTTCCCATTCTTCTTCGGGCTTGAAAAGAGGATAAGGAAGCCTTGAAATTTCTTTTTCAGGATGATCAATATCCAGTAAAGCAGCACATGCGCTGTAAACATATCCTTCAATGGTATCATGTACGCCATGATAGATCAAAAGCCATCCATGTTCGGTTTCTATAGGGGGACATCCGCCGCCAATATAGCTTACTTCATGCTCATACTGGGGAGATAATACAATATGTTCTTTAAAGTGAAGGAAATAATCTTTCCAGAAATCAGGATTCAGATCTTCAATACTTTCTATCCCTACAATCTGGATATCGGGTCTTATTCGATGAAGAAAATAAAGCTTACCGTTAATTCTTCTTGGGAAAAATATCACATTTTTATCCCATAGGAAGACATCTTTATTCTTGTTGTGAGTAGGCGGGAGTTTGTTGAAGCGTCTGTACTTTTCTCCTATTTCACCTTGAGATTCTGATAAAAATCTAAACTTGTTGTATGGAATTTTGGGAACAATAATCCCCAGCTTTTGCCATGATATAAGATCTTCAGATACGGCAAGAGTTCCCAATGCATTAATCCCGTCATAACTCGTATAAGTAAGGTAAAATAAATGATCGATTTTTACAATTCTAGGATCTTCAACACCATGTTTTTCGTATTCAAACTCGGGGATGATAACCGGATTGCTCAACCGGGTTTCTATAGTTTTATAATCTGAGAGTATACAGTATCCGATACTGGAGAAATTATTCTTGGCAAGAGCCCTGTACAATAAATGTATTTTTCCGTTATCCTTAATAACTGCGGGGTTTAAAACACCTTCACTCTCAAAGTCTAATGTCGTTTTTCTGAGTATAATTCCGTCTTTTTTCAGAGATACCATTTAGTTGCTGGTATTTTGGGCTTCGTTTTCCCTGTCTCTTCGTTTATTCATTTTGTCTTCCCGTTTCTCTTTTGCTGATTTTGCGGGTGGAGTTTTATCTGATTTCTTTTTTCCGTCTTTTTCTTTTGACATGATGAAATATTTTTTTGTTAACTGTAAATTTCAATCATTAAAAAAGGAAAGCTTTGCAATTGTCTTTCAATTTGTTGCATAAATCATAGATATTTCAGATTTAATAGACTAACTTTGGGTAAATAACTGTTAATGAAATAATTGGCAGGTATAAACAGTAAGGGAGATGAAGTTGTACATAAAATATATGGTAAGTTTGCGCTGCAAAATGGTTGTCCATCAGGAACTGGAAAGGTTGGGCATTAAAAATGCTATTGTAGATTTGGGAACTGTAGAATTGTTGGATGATATCAGCGTAGAACTAAGACAAATTCTGAAAGAAAATTTACTTAAAACAGGGCTTGAAGTATTAGATGATAAAAAAAGCATCCTGATAGAAAAAATAAAAAATGTAGTCATAGAAATGATTCATTATTCAGATGAACTCCCAAAAGAAAATTTCTCAGATTATGTAAGTGAAAAATTAGGATATGATTATACTTATCTGGCCAATACCTTTTCTGAAGTGAAAGGAATGACACTCCAGCATTTTATCATTATAAATAAAGTAGAAAAGGTAAAAGAATTACTGTTATATGATGAACTCAATCTTACAGAAATCTCTTATAAACTCAATTACAGCAGTGTAGCCCATCTTTCTAACCAATTTAAAAAGATCACCGGGCTTTCTCCTTCATTTTACAAACAGTTGAAACAAAAACGTCTTGGAAATCTGGAAGACTTATAAATGTGTGATATATGTAAGATTATTCCGGATATATATAGCTTAAGTATATACTGAAACGGCCATCTTTGTAGTATAATAATCAGGAATTTACCCAATCCATAAAGTTTATATCACCATAAATAGTGCAATTTTTAGACTGGAAAATAGAGTGAGCAGTTGAAAGTATGCATCATACAAAATGCTGTTCTCCGGTATTTGAAAACATCGTAGTAGTAAAAAAAGACTGGAAAAAGCCAATATACACCATGATAAAATTAATAAGCTGAAGGATTCTCAACTTTGATAATGAGCATATTAAAATCCCAATAAAATAGTAGATCTGTTTTCAGAAGGTTTTAATTAATTAAGGATAGGAACCTATGGTTTCTGTCCTTTTTATCCATGTTGATGTGATGATATATAATGAATTTCATCAACTGTGCCCACAAAAAAGAGTCTGTCTGAATATAAATGGGTAAGCAATTTTTTCACCTACAAAACAGACTGTTTTTACTATTAATTCAACACCGAAAGTCATGAAAAAAATACATCTTTTTCAGTTTAAGAATTCCATTTCCAGGAAGCTTCCTTTTTTTAAGGAAGAATGTAGATTAGATAATTTAAATGATTTAATGACTTATGATCTGATGAACACAGAAAAAGTGACTGAATTCATTATCGAAGTTCATGATGATTTTATTTTTGAAGATATGACCAGAGAAGAGCTTTTGTCCATGTGCAGAGATGCCAAGGAAATGATTGAGCATTATTTTGTAACAACCATGAATGATTATGACGTTATCTGAACATTGATTTCGGCAGCGTAAAAAGTTTTTTAAATAAACATTAAATAATAGGTATCATGAAATTTCAGCAAAGTTTACTTGATTATATCAGTAATTCACTCATTACAATGAATGAAACGGTTTCTATAGCAGAAAGTGTAACCTCGGGATTAATACAGTTGGCCTTTTCCCAGATGCCTAATGCAAAACTGTTTTACAAAGGAGGGATCACAACGTTTACAATACCTGAAAAAGTTAATTTTTTAGATATCAATAGAATTGAAGCTCAGGAAAATGGTTTTGAAACCCAAAAAATGGCAGATACAATGGCTGTAAAGGTCGCCGAATCATTTGGAACAGATTGGGGAATTGCTTCTACGGGATATGCGGCATCTGTAAGAAATTCAGGATTTAAAGTGTATTCATTCTGCTCATTCAGTTATAAGGGAGAGATCGTGCTTTCCAAGCGCATAGAACTTCATGATAAGACTCAGGCATTAGATGCACAGTTATATTATACCGAATTTATTTTAGGGTGTTATAAAAGTGCGCTTAATCAAATATTGATTTAAGACATGCCACTATCCATACCCTGCAAAAATAGGTCTTACAATGTAGCGGGTATATTTGATTATATCATTACCTTTATCAAATCAGAGATCAGATATAGTTGACGGGAAAGATTATATGATGATAAAGCTTATTTTTCAGAAAACTATAATTTAACAAACCATGAACCTATTTCAACACCACAATTTCCCAAATGTAAAGGGCAGGAGAGTATCCTTAAGACAAATTCTGGATACAGATCTGGATGATCTTGTAGAGATTTCATTTTATGATGCTGTTCAGGCGAAAACCGTTCAGCAGGCAGCTGAAATGCAGGCAAAAATCAATCAGGATTATAGGGATGGAAATTCTATTCATTGGGGAATTGTAGATAATGCAACCCATAACATTGTTGGAACTTGTGGCTATTACCGTGGGTTGGATAAAGGAGAAGGCGAATTAGGCTGTGTTTTATTATCAAAATATTATGGACAGGGATATATGACAGAGGGAATGTTACTGGCCATTGATTTTGGAGTAAATCAAATGAAATTAGAGCGAATCTGGGCTGCAACAAGTCAACAAAACGGAGCTGCCGTTAAACTTCTCGAACGGCTTAATTTTGTAAAAGTGAAAGAGACGGATGATGACGAAATTGAATATGAACTAAGGTGATTTTATTCTAACTATTTGGTTTGTAATTTATAGCAGACGTTTGAAGGAAACAGATATTTACAGTATGGGAGAATTAATCACTGAAGAAGTGTTTGCAGCACCACAATGGCAGAAAATAACCTATCGGATAGTAAGTCTTTTAGTATTTGCATTAGGAATTAACGTTCTCATGATAAAAAATGGAGGATGGTTGCCTTTTTTAGCTCCTGTGATTTTCTTCATTGCTGTTTCCATGTTTCTATACTCCCGTCAAAAACTTATTATTTCGAATAGTGAAATCCGTTTTGTGGGTGGTTTTAAGAGGTATTCTATTTCCTGGACTGATATTACAAAGGTTGATATGGTGAGACTTGGAAAATATAAAACACCAACGGTTACCATTTATTATTCCGGCGGAAAGCTGAATTTGAACAAAAGTTACTATCTCGAACCTCAATTCACAAGAATCTTATTACTAATAGAAACCAGAATCAATCCCGAATTATATACAAAAGGATACTGGGAAGTTCGTAACCAGCTTACTTAGAATTTGGTGTGAAAATATAGCAGAAATTTGGTTTACACCATTACTGTTTTTGAAAAGGCTTGAAATAATGGGATCAGAAGCTATTGTTTGATTGCACATACTGTTGGGCTCTTCCTTTTACAATAAAGTCTTTCGTAATGGTCAGCCATCAATCTAATTCCTTCTTCTGATCCTCACATCATTTCCTTCTTATGCTATTATTTGAATCGATAGCCAATATTCAATCCAAACTTAGCCACCACGTTATGATCTGTTTTGTTTGCATTGAACATAAGTTTTCCGTAGCCTGCGTTGGCTTCAACAAGAAAACCCTTTTTTGTGACTAACTTCCAACCAAGACCGGCACCCAAGGCAAGATCATAAACATCTTTATTCTCAGTGAATGTCACGTTGTCTGCTGCGTATATTTTTTTCCCATCAATGGAAGTGAACATTCCAAATCCTTCGAGAAAAAAACCGGAAGCATATTTTTTTCCAAAATAATATCTGTAATACGGGGAGATGTTGTAATTCATGTCCTTCTCCTTTGTATGATCATAAACAATAAATGTAGAGATCCCCAGCGATGAATGTTTGCTGAGATGTCGTTCAAAAGCTACTTCCACAGCACCGTATAACGGGGCAATTAGATTCAGTTTAATTTCATTTTTTTTCTCTTGTGGATCTCCATTCGTTTGGTTGTTTTGAGCATTAACAGAATAAAAAGCAAACAGAATAGTTGCGAGTAAAAAGTTCTTTTTCATGAATAACGTAATTTGAATTATGTAAGTGCAAAACTCAAATAATTCAAATTAGAACAGGTTTCAAAAGCTTAAAAATGGAGAAAATGGTACTTATTTGATGGTGTTTTTATACTCATTGGGAGTCTGACCGGTAACTTTTTTAAAGGCTTTAAAAAAAGTTGTTTTCGAAGTAAACCCAGCTTCTAGTCCCATTGTCAGTAGATTATAGTTGTCATATTCCGGATCTGATATCATTTTCTTGACTGCCTCCACCCGATATTGATTGATATAATGAGCAAAATTGTCTCCCGTTATTGTATTTACAATTTGTGAAACATATCCAGCGCTTATGCCTAATTTTTCAGCTACTTTTTCTCTGTTTAAGGTACTGTCTGTATAAATGTGCTCGTCTTTGCAAAGGTGTTCCAGTTTTTGAAAATAAAGATTGTCAGCCGTTATAGATTCTCTGGATTCTTCGGTAGTGTTATTTTCTTGCGTTATACTATTTTCTGCAACTTGCAGATCGGGATGTATAATAACCAAATCGTTGTTTAGAAAATGGTAGACCGCATCTTTGTTTTTGGCAAGCTTGTATTTGTAAATACCTATATAAGCTGTCCAGTGCATGATAAATGTTGCCAATAAAGCCAGTCCACTCATGGTAGAGGAAATGTCTATTCCAAAAAAGAAGCCAACCATATATGTAATTAGCCAGGTAAATAATAATAAATAGAGCGCGGTTAATAAGATAATTACCCATTTTTTCTCTTGTGGATCTTTTAAGTGCCTTATCATAAAATAAGAGTAAAAAGGGGGAAACAGGATGATGATAAAGGCAAATAAAAGCTGAATCAGCGTAAGTATATTGATGATGAAAATTCCGGAATCTGTGATTTTATAAATCCCTAAAATATCATTAAGATGGTATATAATAACAAAAGTAGAGGAATAGACGAACGGAATGTAATACAAATAAGCTCTTTGTCTGTTCTTTACCGTATCATCAATTCGGTTTATTATAAAAAGGAAGATGAAGACGGGAAGTAAAAATATCCACTCAATATAATCCAGAAAACGTAGCAAGGGATAGGACTTAAATGTACCTTCAATTTCAAAAACATAATTCAGTAAAACCATGGAAAGTGCAAATAGTAAGTAGGCCAAATACTTATTTGATTGACTACTGAATAAGGAAGATTTTAAAATAACCGCGCCTAAGACGATTCCCTGGAAAATTGCAATATTTAAAAGTGTTGTATAGATCAATTTTTTATAAAAGGTGTTGTAAAGATTGGGTAGAGTATATCATGGTTTAAAGATAGTTCTTTCATATGGAAAACAGTACAAGAAAAAATGAAGTGAACAATGAAACCAGTGTTATGATACTTAATAAATTTACTATATTGTGACTGTGAAACATAAACGATTGCCATACAAGTCGTATCGTTTATGTATCGGAAAATAACCATCGTAAATACTACAAATCAAACCAAAGTAAAAACATGCGAATTATGAAAAAAAGTATCATTCTATTGCTTGCTTTCATTGTGTATTTATCCGCAAAAGCACAAACAAATGTTTCCGCAGATTCCATAGCACAACGGAATTTGTTCCAAAGTTTAAAACCAGAATTCGAGAAATACGAAAAACAACACGGCAATTATATTCAAACCAATAATGTAAATATGCATTATTTGGAGTGGGGGAATAAAAAAGACCCAACACTTGTTTGGATTCCAGGAACATATAGCAATGGATATGAATTATACGAAATAATAGATCAATTGGTAAAAATGAATTTGCATGTTATTGCCATTGATTACTACGGTCATGGATTTACGCCTATTTCTCAAAAAAACTTGTCTATTTATCACGTTGCAGATGATATTAAATTTCTTTTAGATACAATGAAAATCAAAAAGGCAATTATCGGAGGCTGGTCAAGAGGAGGAACCATAAGTTCTGCATTTTATGATGCTTATCCGGAGATGGTTCAGGCTCTTATTTTGGAAGATGGTGGTTCTGTTGCTTGGGATTTTCAGGCAAAAGCAGCTCATATTGCGAAAGACATTGAAGAAACCCAACAATATTATACCAACAAAAAAACAGTGGTTTTTGATAACGAGTTTGATGCGTATTGGTTGATGTATAACAATTGGGGAATAAAAGGGAAAGACAATGAAAAATTAAAAAAGGAAATTTTCACTTCTTATGCCCGGATCAAGAAAAACGCAAATGGCAAATATGAAATAAACCCAGGTGCAGAAGAACTTACCGGCGAAAATTCAGCAGAAGAAAATATCGCCATTATTTACACTCCTTTTACCTCTAAAACTGCTTTTGGAGCTTCAACACACCAGCTAAACCCTAAAATTATTTATAGAAATCTGAATACACCTTTGCTTATTTTAGACCCTGTCAGTAAAAATGATTGGTTCGATTTTAAAGAAGAAAATGATCAACTTACGAATGAACACAAACCTTTTATTGTTCACAAGGTGTATGAAAATACTTGGCATGGCGTAAAAGACGAACGTCCGAATGAAGTAGTGAATGACATTAAAACATTCTTATTAAATAACAAGCTGATCAAATGAAAATTACCGTTAATTGTTTTTTTTGAATTGTTTTAAACGAAAAAAGCGCACCTTAATACGCTTTTTGTGAGCTTGTCGGTTGGAACATAAGTGATCCATTTTCACAAACCGCTGTTTATGTACTGTTTATTTCTTAGTTTTCATGATGTCATCAAACAAGTTATCCACTACTTTTTCTAAAATTTCTCCTGTTTCATTAAAGCTGGTGTTGGTGAGTATGGATATTCCCATATTTTGTTTAGGATAAATGACAAACCAATTCTGCATTCCGTAGATACCACCGTGATGTCTATACATTAATTGATGATCATTTTCTATAATGTACCAATGATAACCTTCCCAGAAATCAGAACCTTCTTTGTATAGTTTTTTATGAGATTCGCTGACAATAGGATTGGATGGGGCAAGCTGCAGTTTCATATATTTCACCAAATCCGTAGTTGTAGAGTGCAGTCCTGAAATTCCGCCCCATAAAGTTCTGTTGAAGTTGGGCATTAACTCGTTTTTATTGTTGTAGCCTTTTACCAGTCTTGTTCTGTCATTTTCAGTGAGTGTAAACCTGGTTTGATTCATGGTATTGGGCTTCAAAATAAATTCAGTGACTAGTTCCTCAAAAGGTTTTTGATACACTTTTTCAAGGATATAGGCGGTCAGCTCCGGAGCCGTGTTTGAATAAGAATATCTTTCTCCGGGTTTCGTTTCAATCTTGATGAGTTTTAATCCTTCAAAAAAAGCCTTTTTATTTTCGCTTTTTATAGGAAAATTAGGAAATCCACTGGTATGGGTGATGAGGTGCTTTATTTTGATAGGTTCACCTTTATATTCTAAATTGGGATAATGTTCATTAAGATAGATTCTGATATCATCCTCTAAATGTATTTTTTGATCAAGTACGGCTTTAGCGGCAACATAACCTGTAAAGGTTTTGGTTACAGAAGCTAGTTCATAAAGTGTAGAATCGTTGGGTTTGTTTCCTTTTCCAATCGTTAATTCTCCAAAATGCTTTGTCGTTGATTTTCCATCTTTAAGAACTGAAATAGAAACAGAATGAAATCTTTTGTCCTCTAATAACTGAAGAGCATTTTTTGTAATCGCATTTTCAACATTTTGTTTGTCTGCTTGTTGAACACTTTTACAGCCAAGTAAGGCAAAAAATAAAATAAGGGTTACATATTTCATGGTCAGAATTTTTATTTGATAGTCATAATCTGATGCAAATATGCGGTAGAGAATCTTGAAAAAAGTCCGTATAAAAAAGTCGGACTCATTTTCATGAATGAAATGAGTCTGATTTTTTACAATTCAAAGTTCGATTATTTACAATTGATTAATTATCAACTGTTTCTGAATGCGGTTGGCGTTTGATTCGTATATTTTTTAAAAGAGGTATGAAAAGAAGATTTTGAATTGAAACCTACTTCGTATAAGATTTCCAGCACTGTATATTCTTTTTTCGTGGGATCTTTCAGAATCGTCATTGCTTTTTTAATGCGGTATTCATTCACAAAATCAAAAAAGTGCTGATTGAGGTGATGGTTAATTAAAACAGACAACTCCCGAACAGGAATATTCACCTGATCTGCCAATTCCTGAATCGTTAATGAAGGTTCCAGGAAAGGTTCTTTTTCAACCATGAATTTTCTAAGCTGTTCGATCTGAGAACTTTTTGTTTCGTCGGTTTTATGTTCAGTTTCTAATGTTTCAGCAAAATCTTCTGTCGGTTGTAAGGTAGAATCAATTCTGCGAAAAAGCTCAGGATAATTTAATGCCTTTAAGATAAACCAGCAGGCAGCCAATAAAAAGGAAGCTCCCGCTACAATATGGATCCAGATAAACAGATCGTTGTATGCCGTATATCGTATGATATTTTTAAAAATAATACATACATGGATGAATAAGAAAATGAGGGTAAGCTGAAACAGCCATTGGTATAACAAGGTGTTGGGATTTGTGTAGTTTTCAAGATAAATCTTTTTGTATTTTTTGAGGATTATGAATACACCAACGATATAAAAGAAAAACTGCAGCTCCCCGATGAGCTGATACACAATCATTTCAGGGGATTGCCACATCGTTGTAAAGAAATCTTCTTTAGCAGCACCTTCTGTCAGATAAAGTCTTGGAACTAAAATTAAATTGGCAACAATGAAAGGAATAAGATGCAGTAAATGCTTTCTTTTTAATATAAAATCAGAATAACAAACGGCATTTACATACAGATAGAAAAGAGGCATTACCAATAAGTAAGCAGATATTTTGAAAGCTTTCAGATTATAACTCTCCACAAAAAGATGCATGAAAATTCCGCTGATATCAATGGCATTAATGATAAGGAATGCTGCAAATAATCTGCTTTCCAGTTTTCTTTCTGTTTTTACCGTTAATAAAAACACGGAAAGCAGCAGCGATACAAAAACAGCAATCGCAGCTATAACTTCCAGAAAACTTAATTTGTCCATTAGTTTTTTTACAAAAATAGGATATAAGTGATAAAGAAAAATAGATTTTGTTGATAAGAATGTTTCTGCTACGCAATGAATTTTTTGGTGTGTTTAAACTTAACCACAAAAGTCACAAAAGTTTTTATTTTTTTAACACCTTAGTACACTTTAGAAAGTTTAAAGAAATACCGCATAATTAAGTTCACATAAGATGAAAATCTTTGATTTTCAGAAAAACTTCAGTGTACTTGTTATACACAACGTATATAACTTAAATAGCTTCAGTGTTTAAAAAATCTTTTGTGACTTAATAAAAAAAATTAAACAGTGTTAGTATTCTGATGCCGGTCTGCTATGCAAAGTCTCCCCATTTTGAGCTGGTAAAATAAAATCATTTCTTTTAAAGTGCTCCAAAGTCAGGAGACTTCGGAGAGCTAGGGAACAGGAAGAGGTCTATTTATCCATACGCTTCGACGAATCAACAAAGTTGATTTTTTCTTTGCTCTCTTAAAAATCAGCAGTTTCAAAAATAAAAACATTGCGTCAAAAAAATATCCGTACATTATCTTTTAATCGCTAAAATCCTTAAATCTAGGTACTTTCCCATTCGCATTTTATTTGTAAGTTAGTGCTGCAAAAAAAAAATAGTATAGAAAATATACAGAACGATTTTGATGAAGAAGAATTCGAGCTGTCTTATTGCTCACTATTTGAAAAAAATTAAATACCAAAAACCTAAATTTATTACAATGAAGAAGACACTGATTATTCTATCAATAGGCGCTTTATTTGCTGCCTGTAACAAAAAAACTGAACAAAAAACAGATACTGTTGCCATAGAAGATGGCAGAGCCGCAGAAAAATCTCCGGGAGGAGCTACTCAATTTGATATCAATTCCATACCGGTGTCCAATGCTGAAGTGGGTGAATTGCCCTTTTTCAGTTTTCCCAAAGGGTTGGACTTCCAAAATAAACCGGTACAAAGAAGCTATGATATGCTGTTTTTTCCACTTAAAGGCGTAATGACACCAATAGAAGGAAAAATATGGAAAACGTACGTAGTAAACGGGAAAAGTAATACAGAAGAGTGGTCATTGCCTTATTTTTTGAAAAGTTATGATGATGCCATTGCAAAAGTGGGCGGTGTAAAAATATTTGATGGTAAAGTTTCTCAGCAAGAGCTTGACAGAATAACACCAGAGGCCAAATACTTTGGAGAGGAAGGCTCTATAGATTATTGGAATGAACCCGTAAAAGTATATGTCATAAGAAGACCCAATGGCGATGATATTTATATTCAGCTCTATGGAAATACGGCGACCGGAGCCATACAAATTCTACAGAAAGCACCGTTTGAGCAAACGATTTCGATATTAAAATCTGATGAAATAAAAAAAGAATTGGATGCAAAAGGCAAAGCTGTATTGCATATTAATTTTGATACAGACAAAGCAAGCTTACAACCCGATGGCAAAACAGCCGTAGATGAAATCACAAAAGTCCTGAAAAGCGACAGCCATCTAAAATTAGCCATTAACGGATATACAGATAACAGCGGAAATGATGCCCATAATGTCCAACTCTCAAAAGATCGTGCTACAGCAGTATTGAATGCGATAGCTACTTCAGGTATCGATAAAGTAAGACTTTCAGCAGAAGGCTTCGGCAGCAAAAACCCGATTGCAGATAATAGTTCTGAAGAAGGGAAGGCGCAAAACCGTAGAGTAGAGCTGGTGAAAAGATAAGGTAAATCCTACAGTTATAGAAAACTGTAAGTTGTTTTGCTTAAAAAATCCCAACGAAAGCTGGGCTTTTTTTGTTTTAATTTCTGCTGTGCGAAGACTTCTGACGTTGAACTCCGCTGCGCAAAGTCTCCCGACTTTGAGCTAGTAAAATAAGATCGTTTTCTTCAAACTTGCTCCAAAGTCAGGAGACTTCGGAGGGCTGACGATAGGATTAGAATAGGGCTTTACTTTAAAAAGACCCCAAACGAATATAAAAATACCAGTAAATAAGTACCAATTTATACACTTTTAAGCTTTTGAAACCTCTTCTCAATTTTCTTAGATGAATTTTGCATGTAAATAATTCAAATTACATGGTATGAAAAAGTTTTTATTACTAGCTGTTATTATTTTTATGACCTCATGCAGCCATGACGATTCACCTGATAGAAAAGCGCAGGTACAGCAAAAACTTAATGCAGCTTTGTCCAACTTCCCAGGCTTAAGCCTTAGTGTAAAGACAGCTTCCGGGAATTATACTCTGGTGGCAGGGGACGCGGTAATTAAAGAAAAGCCGATGGCCGCTTCTGCACTTCATTATATGCAGAGTATTTCAAAAACCTTTACCGCAGTTGCTGTCCTAAAGCTGAAGGAGGAGGGCAAAATTAATCTCGATGCCAAAGTAAACACCTATCTTCCTAGCATTTGTAATCATCTACCCAACGGAAATATCATTACAGTAAGGCAGCTGCTTACGATGACATCAGGTCTTCCTGATTATTTAGATAGCGGTCAGTTTTTAGACGATGTGGTTGCAGGGCCGTTGCCTATGACGAGCGAAAAGGTATTGAGCTATGTATACAATCAACCCGCAAAATTTGCACCCGGTACCTCATTTGGTTATTGCAATATAAATTATCACCTGCTGGCTCTTATTATTGATCGTGTGACGCCAAACGGGCATCGAAAGTATATTACAGACAAAATAATTAACGCCATCGGACTTTCCAATACCTATTATATAGCGGGCTCGGCAAGCACTATGGCTCCCGTAGGGACAACGGCTAACTATCTACAAATAGACGGTACTTTTACCGATATGAGTGAGTTGCAATTAGGTACAGTGCTTACTTTTATTGGCGATGATGGTATTGTGGCTTCCGTTCAGGATATCGCTGGATTTTACTACAAGCTGCTCCATGACAAAACCGTACTGTCGCCTACATCGTTGGAAGAAATGAAGATTGCGGTTAATGATCAAGGTACACCTACATACGGCTTAGGGCTACATTTTTATAAAACCAATGGTGGCTTACAGGCAATGGGCCACGAGGGGAGTGGTGTAGGAGCCGGTGCCTATGCTTTTTATTTTCCTTCCAAAAATACCAGCGTCGTCCTGTGTACAAACACGGGAACGCTTATCGATGCTGTAAAAGAGGAACAGTTACGGGCATTGTATGAGGAAATTATAGGGATATTACTTCAGTAAAAACTAATGTAAACCGTCGCATCGCGTTCCTTATTTACGAAGATGCCATATTTTATCAATAATCCTTCAAATTTTATTAATCCGTTCATTCGCAATACAAGGCTTCAGTGGGTTGAGTTTTTTTATTTTATTATTTATAATAAAAACAGTTTAAATTTCGTATATTTATAAAAATGTCTATTAATACTTTATAAAATAAGTTGTAAACATTAGTAATTTTTAAATTAAATAAAATGAAAAGTGTTTATGTAAGCGAAAGCGACGGACATAGAATTGGTGAAACTCCAATGAAATCAATTAGTATAGCATACTTAATTTTAGTACATCGCTTACCGAATCAATTTAAGAAGCTTTTTAAAGCCATCTACGATTCTACTAATTTCTACCTTATTCATATTGACAAAAAAGCCAATCAGGAAATTGGTAAAGATGTAAAGGATTTTTTAAAACAATATCCGAACGTACATATCTTAAACAGTGAAAATGTTATTTGGGGAGGATACAGTATGGTTCAGGCTGAGTTGGATGGTATAAAATACCTGTTGAGCATGGATGCAAAATGGGATTATTTTATCAACCTAAGCGGGCAGGATTATCCGTTAAAATCACAAAAAATCATCAAAGAGTTTTTATCGAAAAATAATGGGAACAGTTATATTAAAATTGATAATCAGGAAAAAATAAGGCCTGAAACGATGAACAGAATTGAGAATTATTTTGAAGAATTGGAAGATCGCATTTCTGACAAAACCCATAAAAGAGGTTTTATGAAAGGTGTCATACCTTATATCGGAGGACAATGGATGATTTTGACGAGAGATTGTTGTGAATTTATCAATAACAATGCTGAGGTTAAAAAATTTGAAGACTATTATTTAAATACACTCATTGCTGATGAATCTTTCTTTCAAACTGTTTTAATGAATACTTCATTTACAGGTACTTTAGTGAATGATGACAAAAGAGCAATTATCTGGATTCCTGACGGAGACATCAAATTACGTCCTAAAACATTCACCAAAACAGATATAAGCTTTCTCCAAACAGGAAATCATCTTTTTGCCAGGAAGTTCGACGATAATGTTGACAATAAAATAATTGATTATATCAAGATGAATTATGATGAGCCTTTTAAAACATCAGTAAAAATAACCCACGTGAAAAATATGGACAGAAATTTTAATCATCTCAACTAAAAAGAGTATTGAAATTCTAATAAAAAAACCTTTATCAAAATTGATAGAGGTTTTTTTATTGCCGGTAAAAACAGGGACATTTCTGCTGCGCAAAGTCTTCAGACTTTGAGCTGGTACATAAGATGATTTCCTTTAAGCTTGCTCCGAAGTCGGGAGACTTCGGAGAGCAGCTTCGTACCAACTTATTGAAGGAAGGTTAGACTTGTTGGCTTTGAGGACAATATGTTTCTACTTCCTTGTTAAGCATTCTGTTGTTCTAACCATTTTAAAATTGATTGGGTAGCTTCTTCTGGCTTTTCTTGTTGAATCCAATGGCCACAATCCAGACTCACAATATCCAGATTAGGAACAATGTTTTTTAGGTTTTCGGATTTGGGAATCGTATCCTGTTCACCATATATCATAAGAGTTGGTTGATGAATGATTGGGGGTACATCCGCCATTAAGTGCCAGTTTCTATCAAGGTTTCTGTACCAATTTATACTTCCTGTAAACCCTGATGATTCGAAAGCAGAAACAAATACGGATAGTTCGTTGTCTTCCATTAAGGGTTCCCCCGGTGGATTTTCTGCTCTTGCAAGATTAATCATTAGCATTCCGGGCTCTGGCGGTGTTGGAGGTACATTTTTGCGGAATATATTGCGGAGGAACTGAGCGGTGTTTTCATTCATTATAGCATCTGCTACTCCTGCTTGTCGATTGAAGTGAACAAAATAGAAGTCTCCTCCAAATATGGCTTCCATCAACTCAATCCATGGTTGTTCTCCACGCTCTTGATAAGGCAAAGCCAGATTTATTATTTTATTTACCCTCTTAGGATGCAATAGTGCCAGGTTCCAAACAACATTGGCTCCCCAATCGTGACCAACAAAAGTGGCATCTTCATATCCAAAGTAATCGAGTAGTGCGACCAGGTCACCTGTCAGGTGTGCAATATCATATTCCGTAACTTCGGTCGGGCTGGATGAGTTCCCATAACCTCTCTGATTTGGAATGATGACATGATACCCAGCTGCAACCAATGCTGACACCTGATGACGCCAGGAAAAAGCATGTTCCGGAAAGCCGTGGCAGAGTACAATAGGTTTTCCAGCATTCTCTTTACCTGCTTCAAAGACTTCCAGTTCTACACCATTGACTGAAATAAGAGTGGGATTGGGAAAATGGGTTGAGTTAAATACTGAGCTAATTTCGTTTGTCATTTTTATTCTTTTAAAGATTAATTAATGATGCAAACTTACAGCAGCAACGTGACAGCAGTGTGTCAGCAGTCAAAAATAAATTAGATCTATTACCTTCTGCTGCGCAAAATCTCCCGACTTTGAGCTGGTAAATAAGATTATTTCCTTTAAACTTGCTTCAAAGTCAGAGGTTTAGAGAAGGTGAGTATAGATAAATCAAGGTTTTCAGCATAGGGCTTCGGCAGCAAAAAACCGATTGCAGATAATAGTTCTGAAGAAGGGAAGGCGCAAAACCGTAGAGTGGGGCTTGTGAGAAATAAGGTAAATCCTCCAATAATAGAGGGTTGTAGGTTGTTTTACTTAAAAATCCCAACGGAAGCTGGGATTTTTTTGTTTTGATTTTTTGTTGTGTAATAAGCTTACGGAAAACCATAAAAAGAATATAAAAAATATATTTATTATTGCTTAAGAATCTAATATATTAGCTTCTAAACTAATTAACTGATGAAGAGATGAGAATTAAACAAATACAAGTGAGAAACTTTAGGCTTCTCGATAATTTTTCTGTCAATATTGAAGATGATATTACCCTTATAGTTGGTAAAAACAATACTGGTAAAACTTCACTATTTGAAGCGATTAATATTTTTACAAAAGCTTCTCAGGAAATTTCCTTTGAGGATTTTTCTTTAAGTAGCTATTTGAAATTTAAAAAGATAGTTAATTTTATTAATAGAGTTGACTTTAACGAAATTTCAGAGAGGAGAAAGGAATTTTTTCAAAAAATAATTCAAAATCAGACTCCCAAGGTTCAATTATTTATTGAATTTGAATATGATATAGAAACAGATTGCCTTATTAATTTAAGTGAATTTATAACAGATTTGAATGAAGAAAGAAATGATGCAACTGTTTTAATAAGTTTTGAATCTATTAATTCATTAGGTTTATTCTCTTCTTTTTTAAATAGAGAAAGAAAAGAAATAGAATTAATTTCTTGGTTAAAAGAGAATCTGAAAAAATATTATCAACTTACATGTTATGCCATTGATAAAAATTCAAATTTTAAAAAAGACATTGGTTTAAATTTTAAATCTAAAATTGAAAAAGTTGTTTCATTTGAAGATATCAAAGCCTCCAGAACTTTAGATGATACAAAATCGGATAAAAATAAAACATTAGCTACTGGGTTTTCTCATTACTATCGAGAAAGAGATAAAACTAAAGAAGATGTTAAAAGGCTCGAAGATACTTTAACAAAAGTATCTGTTGACTTAAAAAATGAATATGAAAAAGTACTTAAAGATGTAATAAGTGATTTGAATCATTTTGGAGCTTCAACACCAATATCGATTCCTAAAATAGAAATCGATTCAGAGTTTAATTCAGAGGCTGTAATAAAAAATAATATTAAATATTATTATAAACATGATGATATTAACCTGCCTGAGAGTTATAATGGATTAGGTTATAGCAATCTTATTTTCATGGTATTAGAGTTGACGAGTTTTATTGAAAGATTTAAAAATGCAAGTGAAGAAAAAAAATCTGAGTTTTTGACTATTTTGATTGAGGAACCTGAAGCACATATGCATCCTCAAATGCAACAGGTCTTTATTAAACAGATTACAAATAAAATTAATAACGCTAAGTCGAATGGTATCAATATTCAGCTTATAATTACAACACATTCATCTCATATTATAGCGGAAGCCGGGATTGATCTAAAAAAAGGCTTTGATAGAATTAGATATTTTAATAAAATTAATGGTAATCTTGAGGTAAATGATTTTAATAACTTCAAACATAAAAAAAGTGATACTGAAACATTTCGCTTTTTAAAACAATATCTTAATCTTCATAAATGTGATATTTTTTTTGCTGATAAAGTTATTATGGTAGAAGGCATTACTGAGAAAATGCTTTTACCTATCATGATTAATAAAGTAGCACCTGAACTAAATAAGAAGTACATATCAATTTTAGAAGTAGGTGGAGCATATACTCATAAATTTAAAGAGTTACTAAATTTTATAAAAGTTAAAACCTTAGTCATAACAGATATTGACTCTGTCCAATTGGATAATAATAGAAAAGCTTGTAGAGTAAATACACCAAATTCCGTTACATCAAATAGTACTTTAAAAAATTGGATACCTAAAAAAGATTCAATTGTAGATTTAATTTCAACAAGAGTAGAAGAGAAATTTGATGGGGAATTTATTCGGGTCTGTTATCAAATTGCTGAAAATGCTGAAAATCAATATACAGCTAGAAGTTTAGAAGAAGCTATAATCAATCGAAATTTAATTTTTTTTAAAAGTAAATATAATGATCTTAATGAAGAAAATACATTAATTGAGATTCAAGTGAAATCGAAATTTGAGTTGTTAAAAAATATAAACTTTGAAGAAACATCAGATTTATATAATTTATCTCCTCAAAAAGGGGAGAAATCACAATTTGCATTTGATCTGATGACTTTTAAAGCTGGAATTGAAGACATAAGTTGGAATGTTCCTAAATATATAGGGGAAGGTTTAGAATGGTTAGAAAAAGATGAATGAAATGACAGCAATAGAACAAATTATAGAGAATATTGATAATAAAAAAAGTTTTGTACTAGAAGCTGGTGCAGGTTCAGGAAAAACTTATACTCTAATTCAAACACTGAATTATTTGCTTGAAAATAAAGGTGAAGATTTAAAATATAATCATCAAAAAATAGTTTGTATAACCTACACTAATGTTGCCAAGAATGAGATTATTGAACGTTTAGAGAATCATCCATTAGTAATAGTTTCAACTATTCATGAATTTTTATGGGATTGTATAAAGTCATATGAAAAGCAGCTGAAAATTGAATTATGTAAGTTAAATGAAATTAGATATCAAATAGATATAGATTCAGATATAGATGAGTCACGGTATATCCCAAATTTAATAGATAGACTAAATAAAATTGATTCAGTTTTTTATAATGATACAGCATTTAGAGACTTTGAAAACGGTCAACTTCATCATGATGACGTTATTGTTTTATCAAAAATGATGTTTTGTGCTTATCCACTACTCACTAATATTTTATCACAAAAATTTCCTTATTTACTAATTGATGAATATCAGGATACCGCAAAAGAAACGATTAACGCATTAGTAGACTCATTGCTCGAAAATAATAAAAATAAAATTACTTTAGGCTTCTATGGGGATTCTCATCAAAAGATTTACAATAATGGTGTTGGTGATTTAACTAATTATATTCATACTGATTCTCAGAAGCTATATTTGGTAAAAAAGGAAGAGAATTATCGTTCCTCTATAGCAGTGATAAATCTATTAAATAAATTCAGAACTAATATAGAACAAAAGGCTCAAACTGATGTTCAAGGAAGTGCAAAATTTATTTATTGTGAATATAGGCCAATTAGAACGAGAATTAATAGAAATAATAGGGAAGTAGATGATGAAAGCCGATCTGCTTATAACAAAGAGATTGATTTACAAAAAAAAGAAAATTTTGATAAAGTTGTGAATTTATTATTAACTAGAGAAAATTGGATTTTTGATAAACAAGATAATAAAAAAAATGACAAAATATTAGTATTAGTCAATAGTGCTGTTGCTAAACGAAATGGTTTCTCTAATTTATACAGAATTTATAGTAGAAGATATAATAGAAGTGTTGGGGATGAATTAAATAAAAGGAAAAATGCCTTAATTCAATATTTTGTAGGCTATACTGATAAAAAAATATCTCAGGAAAGAGAAACGGGAGTTGAGCATTTGGTGAAGTTTTGGGAGGAATATAATTATAATGAAGTGTTGCGCTTTCTTAAAAGATATAGCTCTTTATTTGTTGATGGATATTTAGAGCATAAGCATAAAAAAATCATAACTGATATTTTAGATGAGTTAATAATAATTAGAGAAACTAAATCTGTAAAAGATGTTATGGAATTTGTTGAAAGTAGAAAATTGATAAGAAGATCTGACGCTGTTAAAAAGTTTATCGAACAAGCCGGGTTTGATTTTGATAAATTAGAAGATGGACCCGAGAAGAATAGATTTGTGAATAATAAAATTTTATATGATTCATTGTTAGACCTATCTTATAAGGAAATAATCAACTTTTTTGAATTTACACAAAATCATACTGTTTTTTCTACAAAACATGGAACAAAAGGGGAAGAGTATAGAAATGTATTGACAGTTATTGATGATAAAGAATGGGTAAATGAAGCCGAAGGATATAATTTTGAAGGTTTTTTTGATAATACTGATGTTAATGAAGAAAGAAAGCTAAGAACTAGAAATCTTTTTTATGTTGAATGTTCTAGAGCAAAAGAAAACTTAATTGTTTTAGCACTTTCTCCCATGGGAGAATTAGCATTAAATAATATTGAAAAATGGTTTGGTAAGAATAATGTTATTAAGCTAGATGATTTTTAAATTGTTTGCAAATAACTTACTTATGAAAAATTAAAATAACTCAAAAACAAATTATTAATATAGAAAATGAAAAATATCTTTAATCAATATCCTATTACAATTAAAACAAATTGTATGAGTGAAAATGATTTGTTTGAACAAATAGACGAAATCAAAAAATTAAGTTATGAAGGGTTAGGTTCATCTCTTTTCTTTGATTTACTTATAAATGCTCATAATGGGACTAGTGCATCTAAAAAAAATACATTTACTATTGATGAGTGGGTTGAACATTATGAAGTTTACAAAATAGTTACTAATCCCGATCAGCTTATTTTATTTTTTGAATATTTACAGAGGTTTCACTCTGGTTTAATTTCTAAATCAGATAAAAAGTATACACTAATAAATAGTCCTCGAAGAGAAAATTTTGGACTGGAATTAATTGTTTTGAAAACAATGGATAATGATTGAAAATATAAATTTCAAATCGATATAAAAACTGTAAACAAATAAAATCCCAATAATTATTGGGATTTTCTCTTATTTTGATTTTTAAATTCTTTTTGTAGTTGATTGATTTCACTTTCAATCTTCTTTAATTCTTTTTCATTGAGTTTTGTAAATAAATGTAATAGATCAATCTCAAGGAAATTACAGAATGTAACAAGACTTTCAATGGTTGGAATTGTTTCAGCTTTTTCAATTCTACCAACATGGTTGCTTGAGATATTCAGCTCATTTCCAAGCTGAAACAGAATAACAGTTTTTAATTCTTTTTGCAATGTAGCTGAGGTTTCTACGTAAAGAAGGAAAGCAATTTTATATGATTGTAATTACAAATGGGAAGTCGTTAATTCCAATTCTAGTAGGTGTTTGAGCTCCTTTAGTCAAGATATTTACTTGAGATTTTGCCTGCTCAAATATATTTCCTGCGAAATATATTGAATTTCTAAAATATTCGTGCGCATAAATTGCTATATCAATCATTACTTGTAAAAAGAAAAAATTGTGGGCGCTTTCGTCAATATCACAAGCAAATAAATATAGTGTCCCTTCATCAGCATTCTCTATAGCTGAATTAAATAATTGAGCAGACTCTTCACGAGTGAGAGGAGCTTTCACGGTTCCCCCGTATGCATATTTGGGTACTAATCTATTAATCCTCTTAATATCTAATTCAAAATCGATGATATCTCTACAAGATTCAATGATATGTAGTTGTTTTGGGCAGGAATATTGAATTTGACCAGGATTAATTATCGTATGTTCTTGCAATTGAAAAATTTGAATTCCACCTTTGTTTGCTCCATGGCCAATTAGTACTACAATTAAATAATCTTGATTATTTAACATTGTTAGGTTATTAAGAGTTTCTATATCAGGTTCTTCTAGTATAATTATTTCTGAGTCAAAGTCAAATGCTCCACCTGCATTACTAGTAAAAAAATCAATATAAAGTTGGATTATTTTTCTATCATTAATTAATTCTGTAGGTGTTTTACTATAACCTTTTATAAATAAAACTTTCTTTTCCAATTTCATAAACTTTAAGTTAATAGGATTTTATAAGGCTTTTTAACAGATTGCCTGAACAGCAAAAATAAAAAGGCTCGTGAAATTTTCAATCAGTATTTTCACGGAATTTCTAAATGATTTCGAAAATTTTGTCAAAAATAAATCCCAACTTTCGTCAGGATTTATTCATTTATAAGTTTAAAGAAATCAGATAAACTAATTTTTCTTGCTTCGCATATTTTGAAAAGTGTTTCAACTGGTATTCTGTAAGTTTCTTCACTTTTAATTTTTCTGATGGTACTTTCTTCCACGCCATGATTTTTGGCAAAAGAATTTTGTGACTTGCCTTCTTGAAGCCAAGGTATCAACCATTTTTTTGTAATGTATGAACAAATTTTTTCGTTTATATCTGTCATAGAGCAAATGAAATAATTAAATAATAAAAAATTACGGTCGATCGACCGTAATTAAATTTCTTTTATTACATTTATAAAAAAATACAAACAATGAAAAAGATAAAAACAGATCTAGATACTTGGTTTTGGGCAGACAAGAAGCATTACGGATTGCAGCTGATGGAAACTTTCTTTCAATTCAATGAGCTGGATGTTTCCAAAGAAAGGCTCAGCAATATGATGAATTATGCCGTAAAGAGAAATAGCTGGATTAATGAAGATCCGGCGGTCATCTTTGAGTTTTACCAGTCGATAAGGTCATTGATCCGGGCAGGATATCTCATCATGCTGAAGAAAAGAAAATGGACGATTGATACTCAGCCTGAGAAGATTTCCCCATGGGTTCTTGGCCTGCTTTCGGAGAAAGAATACCGGAATCCTCTGCTGGTTTTCAAAAAAGCATTCCGAGCATACACCCTCAAAGAATTTGATTATTTTCTATCCGGAATCGTCTATTTCTCAATGGGTGTCTATGAAAATCTACCGGAAAGGAATATCGTGATGCCCTACATTCATACGGTTAAAATGCTGGATGCGGCACACCTTATACTTCAAAGAAAGAGAGAAAAGAAAATAGTTGACAAAAATTAAAGATAAGAGGATTGTGTCTAAATTATTGATTCAGATGATAATATACTGATGAGATATTTTTTAGACGCAAAGGTTTTTTTTAAGCTGTTGATTGTAAGAGAGCAAAGGATAAAATCAACTTCGTTGATTTGCTGAAGCTTATAGATAAGCATAAAGCTTCATCAGCGACAAAGTCGCATCACTTTGCCCCCTCTCAATAAAGCGGAATTACTCATAAACTTTGCGTTTACCTTTTTAATCAAAAAATAATTTCAAATGATCTCCCGTTGCACAAAGTCAGGAGACTTCGGAGAGCAGATGATGCGAATATCACTCTTTGGTTTTCAGATAATCATTTGTCATTTGAAATAATGATTTGCTCATGGGCGATTTCGATACTATCTACTGACACTTCATTTCCGTCTGATTTCAAATAGGAACCCGTGATTTTAGTGGGAAATGCATTATTCAGTGTCCATTGCATGGTGACATTATCTTTTTCGTCCAGCAGTTTGATTAAAATAGTTCTTCTTTCAATAGTATTCGTCTTAGCCTGCTGCAACCAATCCCAAAAAGTATTGTCATTTACAAAAACACCCCGTTTCATGGTAACATTTCCGTATTTTGTAATTCCCGGCATTTTTTCTACTGAGAAAAGAGGGTTGTTACTTTTGCGATATTCTATAATTTGATTTTCAACATCCAATCCTGTAACTTCCTGAAAAGCTATTTTTTTTAATTTTGTTCCCAAATCTACTTCAAATCTGAATTTAGGTAGGGGCGATGTTGAGCCCAGTACATTTTCGTCATCTGTTGCCATACTATTTTTATTTTTTAATGATAAAATGACTTTACTCTTTCTTATTTTATGAGCTTGGTGTTGCCATCTGCTGATGAAATGTGAGTACAATAAACTCTGCCGGATGAACAAGGGATACTTTCACAGTTACGATCATATATCCGTTAAGAAGATCTTCAGCAGTCATAGTAGTGCCCAATCCGCATGCTACAGAAAAAGCATCCCCAGGAGTGGCTCCCTGCAGACCGCCTTGCTGCCAGATCGAAGTAAGGAAACTGCTAATCATAGATTTTACTGCCTCCCAGGTATTTTGGGTGTTGGGCTGGAAAACATATGCCTGAGCGGCCAGTTTGCAGGATTGTTCGAGAAAAATAAGCGTTCTTCTTACCTGAATGTATTTAAAATCCTGACTGTTTCCGTCCAGCGTTCTTGCTCCCCACACTAAAATGCCGAGTCCGTTGAATACACGGAGAACATTGATAGATTTACCAGAAACCGTTACATTTAGAAGTCCCTGTTGACTGTCTGAAAGAGGTATTGTAAGTGATGTTACACCGATAATAGAGGTGTTTGCAGGTGCCTTCCATGGACCATACTCATTGTCGGTTGTGGTAATAACTCCTGCCATTGCTCCGCTTGGTGGAAGAATATTGACATCTGAAAGCACATGATTTATAATTAAAGAATATATCGGGCTTGCATTGATAAGTGCGCTGTTATGTTGGGCGATGGTAAAACCGCTATCCGGATTTTGAATATTGGCAAGAATAGCCGCAATAGTAGGATCGTATGCACTTGCAGGATTAATGATGGGCTCCAGTTGGCTAAGGTCTCCTCCAAACAAATTGGTATAATCAATATCTGTACTCTGCATTACGGATGTTCTTAAAAAAGGATAATAGGCAATTCCATAGCTCAGACCTTTTGTACCGGTATTCATTCTGAAAGCATCAATATCCTGTTCATATAAAAGAGGGTCTGGTGTATTTCCCCCAATAATATCAAACAGACACACCGCTGTCTGCATACCTGCAGCCTGATTCAGCATATTCTGCATCAATGTGGCATTATTCTCAAGACTTAGCAAAGTGGCTTCAGGACAGATGTACATTGTAGGTTCCTGTGTAGTTAACAATGCAGCAAGACCTGTCTGTAAGTCATTTAGCATAATATTCGGGTTGATAACAGGAGTACCCGGTGTCATCGGTTTCCGGGAAGGTGGACCATAAGTTCCTACAGATACAATGTAAGCATCGCCACCACCATTTTCATAAAAAATCCTTACGCTATTGTACAAATAATAGATCGTATGAGGATCCGGAACGATCGAATAGTAAGCTCCGGCATTCATAATATAATCGCCTTTTGCTGGCTGACTTTTCTGCTGTATCAAATAGTATTCGGGACTGTACTGTTTAGAAGAATTTGCCGGTGTCGGCGGACTTGGTAAACAAAAATAAGTGATAAAATCGGAAAAAGAACTGATTCTTACCGGTACATTTGTATACGATTTCCCCTCATAAGAGGCTTGAGGTGTATATCCTATAAATGCCGGTACAGCCGTGGCAACTCCCACCACAGAATTTGGAAAAGCATTCAATTCCTGAATATAAACACCGGGAGTCTGGATGGTAGATAAATTCATTAATTTTGATTTTAAAAGTTCATTTTCTTTAAACTTGCTTCAAAATCAGAAGACTTCGGAGAGCAGGTGATGCGAACATCACTTATGATTTTACATTGATACATATACCGTAAACTTCGTAGATGAATAAAAAATGCCCCTTTTTCAGGGGTATTATATTATGGTGCTTTTACTTGCTCTATCTTTATGAATATTTTAGTAAGGTTGGGCTGGGCATTGCCTGAAGTGGGGGCCCCTGCCATAATGGTTGCGGTGTAAGCGGTTTTTGAAGAAGGATCACTGTCTATCCAGGTATATCTTCTATGCTCAGGTCCGCCACCGGCTCCATCTATAATCCCTATGTTCCCCCAGTAAGAACTTCCTAATGCTCCGGTACCTTGAGGATACCAGGTAGTTGATGAATCTGCCATACCGCCCCATACTCCTGAAGTAATATTGGTTGTGGTTACCGCTGAACCAATATACCCCCCATATTCGGTATTATAATTCCAATACAGATTAACGGTGGAACCTGTATTATTATACAACTGTACATTAGGATTGGCAAGGGTTGTCCCGCTGGTGGTATCAAATATGACCCTGATCGAATACTTCCCATCTGAGGTAGCAAGAGGGAAAGTATACGCTTGCTTCCCGTTGGAATCGGTTGTTAGGGTAGGGTATCCCATCACAGCCACAGATGAAATGTCTGCACGGCTGGTATTTCCCACGGTAGCGGTACAGTTTTGTCCTGATGTTAAAAAAGGAACGGTAGTGCTGTTCATAGCAAGAGCCATATCATTACCAGTGGTAGGAGTTCCACTTACTGAGAATACCAATTCGCCATCACCAAACTCTAAGGTTCCGGGTCTTAGTTGGAAGGTTAATCCGTTCACGGTAAAAGGTGCTCCTGAATTATATGAGCCTCCGTTTCCTTGGTTATAGGTAACTCTCAGGTTTCCATTGTAAGGAATACCGGGAGTATACGTAGAAGGATTTAAGTAAGCGGTAGTACATTGTAATGCGGAAATCGTTGGAGAGATGGCATTTGTTGCTTGTGTAAGTCTTTCCCATACGGCTCCATCAAAATAATAATAGCCCATAGCAGTAACATTAATACGTTGTCCTGTAGCATCTCCGCCAGTGACATCCGTAATATAAACTAATGCTCCTCTCTGATCGCTGCCATAGGTAGCCGTAAGGGCCGTAAGCTCAGCTCTTGTAAGTCTCGGAGCCTGTAATCCGTATGTTTGGGTGTTATCCGTAATCAGGCCCGAAGTATCTCTTTTAGCAGATACATCCATCGTTGTTTTGGGTAAAGTTGTATTGATGCCTACTTGAGCAAGTGAGAATCCAGAGATAAGAATAGCACTGAATTGTGTAAATTTTGTTTTCATATTAAGGTGTTATTTGGGTAAACCAAATATAATTTATTTTTTATTAAAAAATAAATAAATCGCTTTTATAATTGAAAATAATTAATTAGTTCATAATGTTTTATTAGAATATGAGGATTTTAAAAAGGTTTGTAACGGTTTTAATTTCAGTATTTTATGTTTGTGTAAAATTATTTATATCAAATTTTCCTAATTCTGTTTTTCTCTAAAATAAGATGGTTTTTGTTTGATATATAGATGTTTGTACTCATTGTTTTATTTCTAATCAGTTCTAATGTCTAGAAGACATCACTAAATATATTATAGTTAAATATAAATGGTTATCAATGAATTTGATAAAATATCCAAAATCTAAAATATCCTAGTGGGATTTTCTTGTAGGTGAGGTTTCTTACAATCTTATTCGGAAACTATATATTTAAATGTACTGAAACCCTTTGTGCATTATGAATGCAAAGAAATAAGTTGTTCGTTCGATTGAAAATAAGTAATTTTTTTTTACCACAAAACATTTACAATGAACAACTTAATTGCAAATTACGAAAGAATTTTGGAGGTTTTACGGGAAATTTCAGATGAAACACTTTTATCTTACCAGAGACGTATTCCCAAAATGAAGGATTTAGAGGTTGTAAGCCTCGTCTTGACTGCCGAATATATGGGGATTGACAGCGAAAATCATCTGTTCCGCCAACTTCCTGGTCTTATAAGCGAGAAGATAGAACGGAGTGTTTACAATCGCAAAAAGCGAAAATTGTATTTGAAAATCAATTAAATACGCTTAAAAATAGCTCACGGTTTTAATGAATTTGAAGATTGTTTTATTGTCGACAGTATGCCTTTGGAAATCTGTAAAATCTCCAGAAGCGCACGCTCTAAAATAGGTGAAGATGAACAGTATTGTTAACCAAACAGAGGTTTTTGCGCATCACAGTAAATGTCTTTTTATGGCTACAAACTTCATGTGGTTTGTTCTGTGAACGGTGTTTTTCAAAGTATAGACTAAGTCCGGCATCTATTCATGATATTCACTTTTTGAAGGACATTAAAGAACGGTTGTCTGATTGTATCTTGCTTGGTGATAAAGGGTATCTCTCATCAGAGGCACAGGTAGGTTTGTTTATTACCTTGGGAACTCCGAAAAGAATCAACCAAAAAGACTACAAACCACAGTTTTGCTTGTTTAAAAAGCACAGAAAAAGAATTGAAACATTATTCTCTCAGCTATGTGACCAATTTATGGTAAGAAGGAATCCATTGGTTATTTACAATTTTTTTTATTACCCTGCTCTAGGTTGATGTTTTTTTTAATAAAATTTATGTGAGAGACACACTCCATTTAATTATGACCGGAGTCGTCTACGTGATTACATGTTGTGTTGTTAATTCGGATTGAACTGAATATTGAAATTCTTTAAATAATCCTCTATGGGTCCCATTCCCATTTCTTTTCTTCTTTCGTTCACAGTTTCAGGATTTTCTAATTTATACAATTTACCATTTTCTATTTGTGAACCATATATTTGGGGGTTTCCTTCGTCCATTAAAATCCTATCTTTCATCAATGCATATTGTTGTTTAGATAAGTCTCCATTTTTAACCGCTTTCTCTATTTGTGGAAAATACTTTTTTCTGATTTCTTTAGTACTATGTTGCAGTCCCAACCAGATTGCATCCATTTGTTTTTGACCTACTTCCTTTAATGTTGGCATACCACACTTTTCAATAATGCTAATCACTAATTCTTGATTCCTATGGTCTTCTTTAGCGTATTTGATGAGTTCGTTTGATTTTCTAATCTTTTGGTCACTTTCTAAAACTTCACTCAAGATTTGATGTTTTTTGCTGCAATCGACTTCAATAATATCTACTGAACCTACATAGACAAATTTATCCTTATTCATATAAAGGAATATTGATATCATTAAAACAAGAGCGGCTAATATGCTAAATAATATTTTTTTTATTTTCATTTCTATTTTTGTGTCATATTCCAAAATAGATTGACCATTTTTGGTTAAAAGTTAATTGTAAAAATAGGAATTATTTTTAAGCGCACGCTCTAAAATAGGTAAAGATGAACAGTATTGTTATTCAAACAGAGGTTTTTGCGCATCACAGCAAATGTCTTTTTATGGCTACAACTTCACGCGGTTTGTTCTGTGAACGGTGTTTTTTAAAGTATAGACCTAAGTCCGGCATCTATTCATGATATTCACTTTTTGAAGGAGATTAAAGGACGGTTGTCTGATTGTATCTTGCTTGGTGATAAAGGGTATCTCTCATCAGAGGTACAGGTAGATTTGTTTAATTATGCTAATATTACCTTGGGAACTCCGAAAAGAATCAACCAAAAAGACTACAAACCACAGTTTTGCTTGTTTAAAAAGCACAGAAAAAGAATTGAAACATTATTCTCTCAGCTATGTGACCAATTTATGATAAGAAGGAATTATGCAAAAACATTTGAAGGATTCAAAACAAGAGTTTTAGCAAAGATTACAGCTCTTACAATTGTTCAATTTATTAATAAAAACTATTAAACAAAAAAATCAACAATCTAAAGTCAAGCATAATTTAAAACGCACAACGGGTGTACTGAATCAAAAAAATAATATTTGTTTTATAATCAATCTGGTTTATTTGTAATAAGAAGTAGAATTAACATTTTCGTAAAATATAATCAGGCACATCCGGGTATATCATGCCATAAAATTTTCTATATTTAGAAGTATATTAGTATTCATTTTATTAATGGTTAAAAAATGGCTTGTGTTTGTATTTTACACTCCAAAACATGCCTGTAAATATGATATAAAAAAAGACAATGCCAATAAACCTAATACCTCCGGACGGAGGCATGTTATATAAAGAAACAGATATGGCTCAGTTTTTCCCTGAACCATTAAATGCAATAACAGCTCTGTTATTTTTAGCCATAGCCATTTTTTGGACCATTAAAATGGAGGGTAATTTTAAAGCGTATCCTTTTTTAACATACTGCTTAATTTTGTTATACATTGGTGCCATCGGGGGAACTGTTTATCATTCATTCAGACAATGGCCGGTATTTATCATGATGGATTGGATGCCTATTATGTTACTCTGCTTGTCTGCCGGATTTTATTTTTTAGCGCAGAGCATCAAATGGTATTATGCTGTTGTAATGGTGCTCGCCTATATAGTACTCATGTTGGGTTTAAGAAATTGGATGTTGGTAGATAACGCTTCTCTCTTTATCAACGTAAATTATGCAATCATGGCTTCATTTGTACTTTTCTCGGTATTAAGTTATTTAATCTATACCCAATGGAAAGCCGGCAAATGGGTAGGCTTTGCTTTATTGTCATTTGTACTTGCACTCACTTTCCGCATTATTGATAAATGGGAATGGTTGAGTTTCGGAACACACTTTCTATGGCATACTTTTGGGGCAATAGCCACATTTTGCATGTTTAATTATATCTATCTTACGCGGAATACAATTAGAAAGACATAAGAAACTCTATACATTTTATTTGAAAAAATAATACATGATTATCAAACCTTTGGTTTGTGATTAAAAGAAATTCCCACAGATCCCACTCATTTCACGGATGTTTGTAGATATTTTCTCTCGCAGATCAGGCAGATTGAGCAGATTTTTTTTGTTCGATAATCACAATGGTGCAAGGGTTTTAATGATAATGGTGTTTTTAGGGCGCGGGAAAATCCAAGATTTTCAGCAATTTTTACAGCTGTAATCACTTAATTTAAGTAGTGAAAACTGCCGAATGCTAATTCGTAGCTTCATCGAATCAACGCGTTGATTCTACACTTTGCTTCCTTAAAATATGCACAAAGAAACTAAAACTTTGCGTTCCAAAAAATAAAGGTTCTCCTATTTATACAAGTTGATTTTCCCACAGATTCCACAAATTTCACAGATGTTTGTGGATATTTTCTCTCGCAGATCAGGCAGATTGAGCAGATTTTTTTTGTTCGATAATCACAATGGCGCAAGGGCTTTAATGATGATGGTGTTTTTAGGAGGCGAGCAAATCCAATATTTTCAGCAATTTTCACTGCTGTAATCACTTAATTTAAATAGTAAAAACTGCCGAAGGCTAATTCATAGCTTCATCGAATCAACGCGTTGATTCTACCCTTTGCTTCCTAAAATAGGCACAAAGAAACTAAAACTTTGCGTTCCAAAAAATAGAGGTTCTCCTATTCATACAAGTTGATTTTCCCACAGATTCCACAAATTTCACGGATGTTTGTAGATGTTTTCTCTCGCAGATCAGGCAGATTGAGCAGATTTTTTTGTTAGATAATCACAATGGCGCAAGGGCTTTAATGATGATGGTGTTTTTAGGAGGCGAGCAAATCCAATATTTTCAGCAATTTTCACCGCTGTAATCACTTAATTTAAATAGTAAAAACTGCCGAAGGCTAATTCGTAACTTCATCGAATCAACGCGTTGATTCTACCCTTTGCTTCCTAAAATAGGCACAAAGAAACTAAAACTTTGCGTTCTAAAAAATAAAGGTTCTCCTATTTATACAATTTGATTTTCCCGCAGATTCCACCAATTTCACGGATGTTTGTAGATATTTTCTCTCGCGGATCAGGCAGATTGAGCAGATTTTTTTGTTAGATAATCACAATGGTGCAAGGGTTTTAATGATAATGGTGTTTTTAGGGCGCGGGAAAATCCAGGATTTTCAGCAATTTTTACAGCTGTAATCACTTAATTTAAGTAGTAAAAACTGCCGAAGGCTAATTCATAGCTTCATAGAATCAACGCGTTGATTCTACCCTTTGCTTCCTAAAATAGGCACAAAGAAACTAAAACTTTGCGTTCTAAAAAATAAAGGTTCTCCTATTTATATAAGTTGATTTTCCCACAGATTCCACCAATTTCACGGATGTTGGTGGATATTTTCTCTCGCAGATCAGGCAGATTGAGCAGATTTTTTTGTTAGATAATCACAATGGCGCAAGGCTTTAATGATGATGGTGTTTTTAGGAGGCGAGCAAATCCAATATTTTCAGCAATTTTCACCGCTGTAATCACTTAATTTAAATAGTAAAAACTGCCGAAGGCTAATTCGTAGCTTCATAGAATCAACGCGTTGATTCTACCCTTTGCTTCCTAAAATAGGCACAAAGAAACTAAAACTTTGCGTTCCAAAAAATAAAGGTTCTCCTATTTATATAAGTTAATTTTCCCGCAGATTACACCAATTTCACTGATGTTGGTGGATATTTTCTCTTGCAGATAACGCAGATTTTATAAAGAGACTAAGCCTATAAGGCTTGATCTGGTTATTTCAAAAGATCTCAGAATTCTTAGGGGTAAAAAATCTGCTCAATTTGCAGAATCTGCGAGAATAATAGAAATTTTTGATCGCTTATAACTTAAGTGCTCTTTTCAACACTTAGCTTGTCACTAAAATAAACGCAAGTGTCTAAAATCTTTTGTGACTTTTGACTTCGTCGAAATAACATTCATCAACTAACAGGAGATAATCTTCGATTTGTGGTTAAATAAAAATATTTAAACAGTTTTTATGTGAAATTCACAGTTTTATTCTTTTAAGGTTGAAAGAAAGATGATTTACTTATATTTGCCCTGCAAAGTAAAATTAAATGTTCAAAAAAGTAAGCACTGTATTTATCCTTGGATTTTATACGGTTTTTTGTTCGGCCCAGCAGGTCCGGCCATCAAAATCATCTGAAATTTACCGTGAACTCAAAACCCTTAAACAACTGCCTAAAGTTTTATACCTTGCGGCTCATCCTGATGATGAAAATACAGGATTACTTTCCTGGCTAATCAACGATCAAAATGTAGAAACGGGCTATTTGTCTTTAACCAGAGGTGATGGTGGTCAGAATTTATTGGGTACAGAGCAGGGTGCTGCATTGGGTTTAATCAGAACACATGAGCTTTTAGAGGCAAGAAAGTTAGATGGTGCCCAACAGTTTTTTACCCGTGCGATTGATTTCGGGTTCTCTAAAAATACGACCGATACCTTTAAACAATGGAATGCAGACAGTATTACAGCGGATGTAGTTTGGGTAATCCGTAAATTCCGTCCGGATGTTATCATTTGTCGTTTTCCTCCTACTGCTGCGGCAGGCCACGGACAGCATGCAGCTTCGGCTGTGGTTGCAGAAAAAGCTTTTAAGCTGGCAGGAGATAAAACGGCTTTCCCGGATCAATTAAAATATGTGAACGTATGGCAGCCAAAACGTGTATTATGGAATACCTTCCGATTTGGTGGGGTGAATACTACTGCTGAAAATCAACTGAAAGTTACCGTTGGGCAATATGATGCGCAACTGGGAATGGGCTATGGTGAATTGGCAGGATTAAGCAGAAGTTTACATAAAAGCCAAGGTGCGGGAACACAGTCTGTAGCCGGGATTAGAACTGAATATTTTTCCCACGTTATTGGTGAACCAGCAAAAACAACACTTTTTGACGGAGTAGTTAAAACCTGGACTTCACAAGGAAACGCTGATATTGACCAATCACTAGATAAAATTATTTCCGCTTTCAATTTCAATAATCCAGACCGCAGCTTGCCTGCTTTGCTTGCTTTGCGAAAAAAAGTGGTGGCTCTTCAGGATACAGACCTAAAAAGAGATAAAATTAAATCTCTTGATAATATCATTTTAAGCTGTGCCGGATTTATGGGGGAGGTGGTTACCAATCAGGCTGAAGCTGTTGCCGGGGATCATTACAATTTCAGGTTAAATCTGATTTCAAGAACCTCAGATCCTGTGGTTATAGAAAATATAAAGTGGTTAAGTGAGACACAAAGTTTCAACAGAAAACTATCAAAAGATTCTTTAATTACCATTCAGCATGACATTCAGATTCCTGCAGATGCAGCACTTACAGAACCTTACTGGTTGGCAAAATCTCCTGTAAATGCGGCAACTTTCTCTGTTCCGAATGATACCTTAGTCGGTTTTCCAGAGGCAGAATCACCACTGAATGTTTGGGTTGGTTTAAAAATCGGTTCGGAAAATTTTCAGGTTAATCTTCCTTTATCTTTCAAAAAATTAGATCCGGTGCGTGGTGATGTGGTCGAAGCCTTGCGCATTGTTCCTGCATTGGAACTGAAATTTACACAACCTCTTTATTGGGCCAAAGAAAATGAAGATTTACATTTGAGTTTAAATGTAAAGGTTAATTCCAGCAAAAAGTTCAGTAATGGTAAAGTAAACCTGATGTATAACGGAGAACGATTAGGCGGCGCTGATTTAAGTTCACTCAATGGAAAAGATACTACCATTAATTATGTTATTCCAAAAACTAAGCTTGCTGCAATACAATCATCCCGTTTGCAATTAGATGCCAATTTTGTTGCAGATGGAGTTATTTATAATAAAAAACAAATATTAATTCAGTACCCGCATTTACCTTCCTTACAATATTTTGCGCCTGCCACTGCCACTGTAATGAAAGGCGATATTCAGACGAAGGTTAAAAAAGTGGGTTACATAGAAGGTGCTGGCGATTTCATCCCTGATTTCCTGCGCATTGCAGGTATTCAGGTAGATGTTTTGAAAGATGAAGATTTTTATGGCAAAATAGATGAATCCGGTGGAAACGGTAGTCAGAACAAGCTATCTCAATATGATGCTATTGTACTTGGTGTTCGTGCAAACAACACAGAGAAAAAATTAGGTCGCTGGATGCCTTTTTTATGGTCTTACGCAAAATCCGGAGGTAATCTGGTGATGCAGTATAACACCAACCAGGATACCACTGTTGACCAATTGGGAATGTACAATTTCAGTATTGCCAATAAGCGTGTTACCGAAGAAAATGCTGCGGTGAAGTTTTTAAATCCCAATCATAAATTACTGAACTTTCCAAACAAAATCACGGGGGATGATTTTAAAGGCTGGGTACAGGAGCGTGGGGCCTATTTCCCTGCTCAATGGGATGCAGCATATGAACCGCTTTTTGAAATGCATGATACAGATGAAGAGCCGCTGCAGGGATCAACTTTATATGCCAAATACGGGAAGGGCAATTTTATTTATACACCATTGGCCTTTTTCAGACAGCTGCCAGCAGGAAATGTTGGGGCGGCACGTTTATTTTTTAACTTTTTATCTGCACAGAAAAACGAATGAACAAGCAACTTAAAAATTGGAATATCTGGTATATACTATTGGCAGTCGCATTAGTATTGCAGATCGCATTTTATTATGGGTTTACTAAATTCTGGGCATGAGTAATATAGATTGGACAGTTCTCATTGTTACACTTGTTGCAGTGGTGGTTTACGGCGTATTCATCGGCCGTGGCCAAAAAAGCAACGAATCCTACCTGAAAGCAGATAATAAAATGCCTTGGTATATTGTACTCATAGGGATTATGGCTACGCAGGCAAGTGCCATTACATTTCTTTCGGCACCAGGCCAGGCTTATACGGATGGAATGCGTTTCGTTCAGTATTACTTTGGGTTGCCTTTGGCGATGATTGTGATCTGTATCACTTTCATTCCGATTTTTCAGCGCTTAAATGTGTACACCGCCTATGAATATTTAGAAAACCGTTTTGATAAAAAAACAAGGGTGCTCACTTCACTGCTTTTTCTTTTTTCCAGAGGCTTATCAACGGGAATCAGCATTTACGCGCCAAGTATCATCTTATCAAGCGTTTTAAACTGGAATATTTACTTAACCAATGTTTTAACAGGTGGTATTCTGTTGATTTATACCTATGTTGGTGGTGCAAAAGCAATCGCTCACACCCAAAAATTACAGTTTCTTATTATTCTGGGAACAATGGCTTTTGCGGGATATTTGCTTATTCAGAATATGCCGAATGGAATTGGTTTTAATGATGCATTGTATCTGGCGGGGAAATCCGGAAAGCTTAATGTAATCACCACAGAATTCGATTGGAAAGATAAATACAATATTTGGAGCGGACTGATTGGTGGCTTTTTTCTGGCGCTTTCTTACTTCGGTACAGACCAGAGTCAGGTCGGAAGATATATTACAGCGAAAGACAATACCAATGCAAAAATGGGTTTGTTGCTGAACGGATTGGTTAAAATTCCAATGCAATTTGCTATTCTCCTGATCGGTGCCTTGCTTTTCGCATTCTTTTCTCTAAAACCAGCTCCGATTTATTTTAACGAACGCTCTTATCAATATTTAAAGGAAACAAAACCTGAACAGGCCGCAGTTTTTGAAAAAGAGCATCAGGATTTACAATTAAAATTCAATGCAGAATCGAAAGAAATTTTAAAGTTGAAAGAAGATAATTCTCCCCAACTCAAAAAAACAATTCAGGATTTTAAAAATACACAAACTCAAGTAAAGGCACTGCACGGAAGGGTAGAGGAAGCGATCAATAGCTCAAACTATAATGCAGAGAAAACGGATACGAATTACATTTTCCTGTATTTCGTTAAAAATACCTTACCTGTAGGAATGATCGGTTTATTATTTGCGGTCATTTTTCTGGCCAGCTGGGGTTCCATTTCTGCAGCGTTGAATTCGCTTGCAGCCTGCTCATTAAAAGATGTTCATTTGATATTTAAAAAAGAAATTCCTGATGATGTCACCGAATTGAAGTATAGTCGTCTGCATACTTTAGCCTGGGGTATTTTCTCAATCGGTGTAGCCATGTTTGCCACTCAAATGGGGTCTCTTATTGAAGCGGTTAACGTATTAGGATCTCTTTTCTACGGCCCGATATTGGGGATTTTTCTGGTCGCATTTTACTATAAAAAAATCACCGGATCCAATGTATTTATGGCTGCAATATTATCAGAAATTACGGTTATTGCCGTTTATCAGTTTGATATCGTTTCTTTCCTTTGGCTTAATGTCATTGGGGCAGCGGCGGTAATTATATTTTCGGCAATCGGTTTATTGTTTTATAAGCCGAAAGCTGTAAATTCGTAAACAAACAATAATAATAAAAACAAATAAATAAAAATAATATGAAAACCATCATTAAATCTGCAGCAGTTCTTGTTGCAACAATGACAATCTCCATGAATGCCTTTGCACAGGATACTAAAAAGCCTGCCAGCCCTCCGGCTACTGCAACGGGAAAAATTAAAGATGCAACCATTACCATTGCCTATAGCAGTCCTTCTGTTAAAGGACGTACAATTTGGGGAGGTTTAGAAGCGTATGATAAAGTTTGGCGTGCGGGTGCCAATGAAGCAACGACTTTCGAAACGGATAAAGACATTACTGTTCAGGGTAAAAAACTACCTGCAGGGAAGTACAGCTTTTTCCTGGTTCCTAAAGAAAGCGGAACCTGGACTGCGATTTTTAATAAAGATCCAAAACAATGGGGTGCTTATAAATACCAAGAAGCTAAAGATGCTTTGCGTGTGGATGTTAAAACAAAAGCTTTACCAGCAACACAGGAAACTTTAGTGTATAAAATAAACAGTAATGGATTTACAATGGATTGGGATAAAATCTCAGTTCCTGTAGAAATCAAATAAATTTATATAAGAAATTAAAATCCCGGTTAACCCGGGATTTTTTGTTTAGAATTTTGATATTGTCTCAAAAATAACTGTCACTCAATAGTAAAAAGTATAATTTATTTTTGATTGGTCAAAAGTTGATTGATTTTCAAAATCATTTCCTTTGCATTCTGATTGGTTGGATCAAGTTCCAATGATTTCTGATAATCGTTTTTTGACAATGTGTATTCTTTTTTGTTAAAATAAGCTTCACCACGACTGTCATACACATTTCCTGATTTTGGAAACTGATTGACATTTAAGGTGAAAATCTTAAGTGCTGCATCTAATTGATTATCTTTTAGAAATTCATAACCAAGACCGTTGAGTTCATTTTCATTGGAGAAGTTATAATCATTTGGATTATTCTTTTTCAGTTCCTGGTACAACAGAATTCCTTTGTCTATATTTTTTAAACATTCTTTTCTGATGGTTAAGGCAATGGACTCTTTTTGAGGTGTAATGGGATAATTTTTCCATTGGTTCAAACTGGCAATACTTAAAAGAATTTCATCTATTAATTTAAAATTATTACCGTTAGTCATTACAACCAGACCGTTTCCGTCTTCAAGACTTCCGATATAATAACACACAAAACCTTCATTTCCACCACTATGTCCGAAATATTGTGTGCCTTTGAAATCATTCAGAAACACCCCGTAATTATTCTCAATTCTTTTTTCGGACATTTCCTTAGATAAAACTTTATTCGATTTACCTGCTAATGACAACTGTGTTTCAATGATATATTTTGCTAAATCATTTGGATTAGTCCATAAACCGGCTGCGGCTTTTTCAGGATAAATATGATATTTACCTTTTACTTCTTTTCCATTGTTATAAGCGGTTGAAAGTAATTTTTCTTTATCTGAAGAAGGTGGTTGATGGTAAGAGCTTTCGTTCATTCCTAATGGGGTCAAAACGTTTTTCAACATATAATCTTCATACTTTTCTCCGGTAGTGTTTTCAAGGATTAATTGTGAAATGGTTGTTCCACCCCCTGAATATTGAAATTTAAGGTTGGGCTCGAATACAGACCGTACCGCAGGGGAATTGGCTGGTTTTTGTCCGTTAAGAATTTGTATGAGGGTAGGTAATTCTTTCCCTTTTTGATAGCCTCCAAAGCCATGAACAGATAAGCCTGCTTTATGACTCAACAGATTGGCAATAGAAATTTTTTTCCCTTTTGACAGCGAATCGTATGGAAATTTCCAGGTTTTTAAATAATTATTGATGTCATCGTCCAACTCTAATTTTCCTTGTTCAACCAATTTTAAAACACCGAGACTATTGATAGACTTGCTAATAGATGCTGCCTGAAAAAGTGTTTGCGGGGTGGCTTTTCTGTTTTCTGCAACATCTGCATAGCCATAAGCTTTTGTCCATTCTACCTTATAATCTTTTATGACCGCAATGCTCACCGCATTCATATTGTAGAAAGCCATTCTTTCTTTTAGCGTCCATTTTTTTGTTTTGGATGTATCCCAACTGAGCAGATTGTCTTCGAATGATTGTATTTTATCCTTAACATTTTGGGCAAAAATATTCAACGATAAAGAAAGCAGTAGGAGTAGGTGTATTTTTTTCATTTAGAAATAATTAATTGATTTCATATTTAATAAGACAATTAAAAAAAGGATGTTATTACATTTGTACCTGTTTTACTTCCCTGTTTCTTTCTCAATTTTTTCTATCATTTTTTCTGCATTACCGTTGGTTCCGCCAAGACTGATTGCTTTTTTATAGTTCTCTAATGCCAAATCGTATTGCTTATTTGTAAAATAAGCTTCTCCTAAACTATCGAAAAGATTCGCGTCTTTAGGAAACTCATGGGTAGCCAATTTAAATATTGTTATGGATTCATTGGTTTTTCCAAGTCTTAATAATTCATATCCTAATTTATTGAGTTCACCAGAATTCTCAAAGCTATATTCATTCTTAGAATTTTCTTTGAGTAAATAGTACGTTTTTATAGCTTTATTAACGTCATAGAGAGATTCTTTTCTTATCGCTTGCTCAATAGATTTTTTAGGAATTTCGTATTCTTTTCCTAACATCACATTGTGAATAATATGTCCTAAATCCCAAACTCTATTGAGGTTATTGGACAATAGAATGATCGTAATATTATTTTTAAAATCGTTTAAAAAGATGGACTCAAATTTATAAGAAACCCCATTGTGTCTTTGTAGATCCTCTTTTTCAAAATATCTGCCAAGTGATCCACCTTCATCTTTTGCATAGGGGTTATTCAACAGAGTTTGAAAGGATTCTTTGGATATTAAACGACTAGAATTCATGGCTTCAATCCATTTATAAAGATCATTGATGTCTACCCAAAGCCAACCGCTAATAAATTTCAATTCCGGGCATCGGACATTGTCCATATCATAACAAGAGGTTCTGTTTTTATAACCTAATTCTGGCTCAAACACCGAATGGGTCATTTTCAGGGGTTTAACTATATTTTTAATGACAAATTGCTGAAAAGACATTCCGGTTACCTTTTCAATGATTCTTCTTTGTAAAAAGACATTGCCATTATCATACCTGTAGCCGGTTCCTGGTTCAAAAAGTAAGGTATCGTTGTTTCTCAAAATATTCCAAGCGCCTTCATCATTAATGATAGTTAAACCTGACTCTATTCGAGGAATACCACTTGCATAATTAATCAGATGACGTATGGTGACTTTCTCCGACCATTTCGGCAATCCCAAATCAAATTTGGAAATCGGGTCATCAAGAGTAAGAAGACCCCGTTCAACTAAAATCATGATGGCAACAGCATTAAATTCCTTTGCAATAGAGCCAATGTTGAATATTGACTTATTGTTTAAAGGAGTTTGTCTCGTTTCATCTGTAAACCCAAATGATTTCTGATACACAATCGTATTGTTTTTAACGACAAGGACGTTCCCATTGAATAAACCTCTTTCATAGGATTTTGTCATTAAAGAATTAATATCGACAGCTTTTTGTTCAGTCGAATTTTGATGTATCTTTTTTGTTTCTTTGGAATTATGTAACGCTTGGGCAGAATGCGTATTTGTAAATAAAACAGTTGTTAATAATAATAGAAACCGGTTCTTCATTTTAATTAGTTTTTCTTGAGATAGAATTTGCTTGATGGTCTAAAACTTTCTGCAAAGATGCTTTAAAACGCTGCAGTACGCGACCGATTAAAAAAAGTCGAACCCATTTCTTAGAAAAAAACAGATTAAATTGGATTTTTTCTGAAATCTGTGGGCGTTGTGCCCGTATGTTTTTTAAAAGAAGTACTAAACGACGATTTAGAATTGAAACCAACTTGGTAAAGAATTTCTAAAATAGTGAGCTCTTTTTGCAAAGGATCTTTCAATATTTCTTTTGCTTTTTCGATTCTATATTCATTAATGAAATCAAAAAAATGCTTGTTCATATACAGATTAATTAAAGCCGACAAATCTTTTACAGGCATATTTAATTGTTCTGCCAAATCCTGAATCGTTAATGAAGAATTGAGATAAGGTTCTTTTTCAATCATAAATTCTTTTAAAGCTAGAATTTGCTTATTTTTTTCATCATCAACTGCGGGAGAAGATTTTTGTTTCGGAATGAGTTCTACAATAGGTTTCAATTGAGCATTAACTCCTCTGAAAAATTCAGGTTTGTTTAACGCAACAAATAAATACCAGCATGTACAAAAGAAAAAAGCAAACCCATCGAGGGTGACAATCCATGCTCTGATCTCACCCCAACCAAAGAAATAAGTTACCAACCATCTTATAAGCACTAAAAAATGTAAGACATAATATAGAATGGTTATTTTGTAAAGTGCATTGAGGATAGAGATATTTGGATTTGTATAATTCTCGAGATAGACGGTTTTAGACTTTCTAATCACCAAAAATGAAGCAATAAAATAAACTTGAAATAGAAATTCAAAAAGAAAATAAAAAAATTGCATGATAGGTGATTCGTTCAAAGCATTGATGAAATTCACTTTCGAGACTCTATCTTCAAAATAAATCCCATACGCCATATACAAATTGAACGCAACAAACGGAATGGTGTGCCATAAATGTTTCGGTTGTAATCTAAATTTGGAAAAACAAACGGATAATACATAGAGATAAAACGATGCCGGAACCAAATAGTTGATACTCCAACGAAAAGCCTCCAGGTTGATGAAATGAACAGGGAAATCACGCATTAAAAATTTACAGGCATCCACGGCATTTGTAAAAAGAAAAAAGGCAAGAAGCCAATTTGCAAGTTTGTGCTTTGTTTTTACAGTCAATAAGAATAAGGCAAGAAACAACACCAAAAATATTCCTATAAATGCTGCTATTTCCAAAAAGCTGTATTTGTCCATAGTTTTTTAACGTAGGTGCAATTTAATATTTAAATAGGAAAGCTTAAAAAAGTATAAAAGATTTTTCCAAATGTTGAAAGTTGTAGTGTTATAAATATCAATACAGTCATACGTTTGGCTTATTTTGAAATAGTTAAAGTGATATTTGACATCAAAGCATATCAATGTACTCTTGCTCAATATAAAGAAGCGGAGCTTCGTAACCGTATAGAACCTTGTTCACTTCTTACTAAAGAACAGATTACCAATATACTTTAAATAGGGGCGTCAAATTTCCTGATCGGGCACGTAGGTTACTTGGGATATGCTTTTAAGGAAGTGATATTTGGTGAAAAATCGGAAATACTGGATCTTTGCGATTCAACGATTGCTGCCGGTATGAAAATTGTCCTTCATAGCGACAATGAAGTAAGTCCATTGGGACCTTTGAGAATGGTGGAACAATCGATTACCAGAATAATGGAAAAGAATCCAAAGGATATTGAAGTTTTAAACGATGCTGAACTTCTAATCCCTCTTCGTATACATACTTTTCAATGAAACTGTTTCTTACCTTAAATTCACTTTCTCTGAAAATGGTATTAAAACTTTCATCATCTATTTCTTTTTTTACTTACAAAATGAGGCTATCTCATTGTAAAAACAGCCTCGTCAGAACTTATTTATAAAGTACTATTCATCCTTTTCTTTCGGAACAATTTCTCCTGTTTCAGTAATAGTATACTTTTCATAAAAACTTTCAATGGTTTCAGGCTTTCCGGTAAAGGGGTTTCTTCCGTATCTTAATACATATTCATCTGCATTGGCAGGCTCTCCCATATTACCCATAAAACGAGGTGTGGGGTCTGCTTCATATTTATCCCACCATTCTTTTTCTTTTCTTTTTTCTTCGTCAGACAGTAAAGCTCGTCTTTTGGCTTTTTCTTCTTCAAATATTTTTGAGTTGAAACGGGCAATTTGTCCTTTGTGATCTTCTGATAACGAGTCGTATATCGCTCCGCCTATTTCTCCCTCTTTTTGATACAGAATGACTTTTTGCAATAAAACATCGTCAAAGATTTCCGGTAAATTGCTAAAATCTACATAAGGTAATTGAGTATTTCTTTCTTTTCTGTACTTTTTGGCCTCTTCAGACTCTTTAAAAGTGATATATTCTTCTTGCTGATGTGGTTTGAGAATAGTAAACACTTCATTAAAAATAGAATTGTTTAAATCTTCTATATTTAAAAGTAACTTTAAATTAAACTCAGGCAGTTCATTGGGGATATAGTTAAAGTAATCTGTTGCGAAAATCATATTTTTTTGAGTGTAGATTTAATATATTAATTTACTAAAGGATATGTTCTTTAAGCTTTAATTTAAAATTATTGTGCTTCTGAAATCATTTTTTCTATTAACTTCCAATCTACATTTTCATCAAAATGATCCCAATCTAAAATTTGATTTGGTCTGTTTTCAGCGGTTAATGGAGATACATAAAATATAGATCGGTAAGCTGTTTCCCTAATATTAACTTCAGTGTTTTTATCTTCGAGAATTGAATAAAGTGTTTTCATAACTGATGCTTTATTCTGTTTACGATATGTGTTTGCCCAACTTATCAGGGCATCAGATCTTGTGTCGTCATCTTTATCGTAAGAAAACATTTCCCAAGCTTTATCTCTAAATTCTTCCATTTCCCAATAAAAGCACAAAACTCTGATGGATGCACTGCGTGCTTGTTCGCTAGGATCGTCACATATTTTTATAATGATATTCTTTAACTGATTTTTTTCCTGAGGTGTCCAAGGATATTTTTTTCCGCAATCTATTAGTAAATCATATAATTTGTTTCCGTCTGATTCATTTTCAAGTAATTGCTGCATTTTTTCTATATTCATAATATTTGTAGTTAATTTTTTATAGTTTCCTGACTGCACCAGTTTAGCTGATATTTTTGCTACAACAACTGCATCTAAAATAGAACCTACAACAGAAATGACCATCCCAACAGTGCTCGGTAATATATAAATTATAATATTGAAGTAAAAGTTAAATTTGTAAAATAAAGAAATATGATATCCGTAAAAATATTAAAAATAGAAAATGTTGAACCAGTAGGGGTAGATAATTTGGATGAATTTATTCAAGGGTTAAATAATGTTTTGGGCCATCCAATAGAAACTATAAATAAAGTAGATCCTAATTTTGATGGATATTATTTATTGCCAATAGGTTTTACAATTCCAGAAGATGGAAATGGCTCTGTAAAAGAAAATATTAATGAAAAAGTGTTTTTGTTGAGTGTAATTAATAGTAATATTCCAAGAATACTGGAAGAATGCAGACCAGCGGGATTAACGAATTGGGCTCTTTTTTTTAGAGCTGGAACAGCAGTAATAGGTAAAACAGAAGTGATTGATAAAGTATCACCTCGAGAAGAAGATGAAAATATATGGTATGAAGATTTAGGATATGATCAGTATATACCCATATTGCAAGATGGCACATATGAAACTGTTGCAAAATCTATTTTAAGTTATTTACAAGCTTATGATAACTATATAAATAAGTGTGTGTAAATAGTATCACTGCCGCACGATATATCGTGCGGTTTTTATTTTCAATCATCTCAAAAAGTTAAAAGATTCTAAAGATATTGAGGGAAAGATTCAAAAATATATTTTAGCGAACAAAAAAGCAAGACAATTAATTGCGAATTCACAGTTAGAAAAAGAATTAACCCCAGGTAATTTACTAAATTTGGCAGGAAACCGGAGGTGAATGGAGGGAGATTTTCCAATAAAAGGACAGGAATCTTTAACTCCAAAGAGTAATGATAGAACTCAGGTGCATTAGAATATAAAAACACCAAAAAATATAATTTACTTAAAAATGAAGAAAGAAAAATTTATATCCAAAATTCAATCTGGCCAGACATGCCACTATATTTACGATGAGAATGAACAAAATGAAAATACAGGCATAGTAAAGGTATGGTTATATAATGATGAGATTATTTTGACTTGGGAAGAATGTCCAAAAGGCTTGCAATATGATGAATCTTCATATTCAAAAGATGAAGTACATAATTTTAGTTCTTTTGAGGAGCTGGATAATTTTTTTAATGACAATAGTATTTTCTACATAAATTTCAAATCTTAATTTAAATTACTTTGACTTAATCAAAATGATTTCAGATGCAGTATAATACAGAGTATGGTGTACAATTAGTAAACCTAAAAGACTTTTGGAATACATTAGATAATACAAAACAACTTACAAACAGTCTGCTTTTGAGTGTTTTACGGATGAGGGATGAAAAAATAGTTTTACGGAAGTACTTATTAGAAGTAATGATGACGTTTCAAGAAGTAGAGTATTAATCAAATTTGTAAAGTAAATGAGTAGAATATTAATAACTAATGATAGTTTTTTTGATAAAGATTACAATGAAACTTTTTCGTATCAAGAAAAGTATAGTTTTTTTGGAGTAAATGAGGGTACAAGCACTCTTGTGGCATTCTATAAAGACTTGCTAAAGCCAGTAGTTGGAGATAAGGTAGAAGAAACTTTTCGGGACTTTGTGTTGGGTAAGGCGCAAACTGAGCAAATAAAAGTAATTTTCGAGCAACAAATAGATGAAACTTTATTTTTTATAGAACCCATTGGTGGTAGAAGATATCGAAGCTGTACTTTGGTCTGGAAAGGTAAATCATATGATATGAATTTGAGTCTGATAAGTCCCAAAAGTCGTATGGTCGAAGATTTTCACCGTATTGTCACCATAGCCGAAGAATGTTTGCAACAAAACAAACCGATGTATCTGTCAATTGATTAAATAGTTTATCAGCTTTAGAAATAAAGCGGGTTTTTAGATATAAAAACCACTATTAAGCAATCTGAATTTACTAAAAATTTCATAAAAATATCCCGATATAAAAGGGGAAATAAAAATAGTATCAGAGCTTCCTTAATGTCTTTCTTGCCAAGGAGTAATACATGATTTTAACAAAATGTTTCCGAATGTTAAAATAAATTTAGTAGATAATGTAAGATAAAAAAATGAGAATAGAAATTTTGAAATTAAATGGCATTTTTAATATGTCTTTTGGTAAAACATTTTTTACTGGCGAGTCTGAAAATATTAATAATTTTATTCATGGTAAATCAAAATGGGATATTTTTATTAATGATCTTTATTTTAATACAATTGAATTTGAGAATGAAAATCTACCATTAACTAAAAGTGACATTGAAACAAAAAATAGATCTTTTTCTTATAATGGTTTTTTTGATAAAGAACAATTAGATTTTAAAGGTCAAAATATAATATTGAAATTAAAAGAAATTTAAATTGATGTCACTCAATCAAAAAGTTTTTTATGGGTTAGTATCAAGTAACGGTATTGATTTAAACTCAATAATTATATCTTAAAAAACTAATGATGCTCTGAATATTCAGTAATTGATTATGAATAGTAATATTTTTTATGACGTGTTAAGTTGGTTGCAATATGAAAAATTATAAAAAAGAGTTTAATTATATCTTATATTATTCAGATAGTACAAATGAACAAGATGATTTGCACTTCTATGCAGAAGATTTTGGGCAAGAAAAAATGCAAGGTATTTTCAAGCTAACTTTAGGTCTTCATTTTCCAGAAATTTTATTTTTACCAGAAATTGAGAATATCAGTAAATCTTGGCCTCCTTATATTGATTATCGTTTGATACAATCCGCTGAAGATATTTGCAAAGCATTGCTTCTTATGGAGTCTTATATTATTTTACCTTGTAATGAATGGGCCGGGCAAGTAAAAATATTAGAGTCTGAAATTAAAAACCCAATTTCTTCAGATCCGGAAACTTATTATGGATATCAAAGTACCATCTTTTTTATTACTGATGAAGAATATGAAAACTACAAACAGGAAGCTGAAAAAATAGATGAATTAAATGACTTAGAAGAACATAGAGGATATGAAACGATGAGTCAGACCCGTACAGAAGATTTGGAAAAATACATGAAACTACCTGTGTTTATTAAAGAAAAAGTATTACCCTATTTTAATGATCATGACTTATATGATATTAGCCGAATAAAAGATGAAAAAGGTAATGTTATTTTTACCCAAACCATAGGAAATAAATAAAAGCATATTATTTTTCTATTACAAAATAAAAGACCATGAGAATAGGTCAGATAGAAATCGATTTTAGATGATTTACAATATCATTTAACTGCAGATGAATTTAGAAATAGTTCATTTATATTTAAATGGAAATAAAGAAATAGAAACGATATCAAATCCTGGGCTGGGATTGGGAATAGGAACAGATAATTCAATATTGCCGTCCTCTTCAAAAACAGAGTATTTCCAATCTTTCTTTTCTAATAGTTTTTTTTTATTCATAATTTTAATCAATTTTCACGAAAGATGTAGATGAACAAGCCACAAAGGTAGCATATCGTGATGTACAAATGATGTCGTCTAGAAATATTTAAAAATGAATAAAGAAAAAGAAATAATCAGAATAATAGATTTTATTTATGTTCATGATGATGAAGCAGGATGCAAAGAACTTCACAGAAGAGTAGTTTATGATCAAATAGGAGAGATAGGAGAAACCTATTATAATGAACAATGGCATGAATTTCCTCAACTCAATAGCTATTATCCAGATCCAACCCCTGGCGTGTTTATAGATGAGGAAAAGGCAAAAGAAATCATGAAAATAATAGACAAAGAAGATAGTTAGATTTTCTTCTGCCCACGCTGCCGCACGAATCTTTTCGTGTGGCTTTTTATTATCCAATCCTTTTTTTTATCTTTTGTATTGTTCCCTCCAACTTTTGCGCTTGACCCGAAAAAATTTACAGAACTATATCGTATAGCAGGAATTAATCCTATTATGGTTAATAATAAAAAAAATCGCTACTTAAAAAGTAACGATTTTTTTTATTGTGTGAACTTGCTGGTTGGAACATCGAACCAATTTTTAAAAGATATTGAATGTTTTTTCGTGCTTATATGATTGATATTTAGTTGTTTATGTTTGTTTTATTTTGATTTGAATCCTGTTGACAATTTTTAATATTTTGTATTGAATTTTTTAGAGCTTACACATTTTTATTTATCGGAGATTCTGTTACAACTTACCTTAATTCGGATACACTGTTTGTTTCCAGTCTTTAGAACTTTGTCATACTTAAAACAATATAGTATGAACACATTTAAAATGTTAGTTATAACTGCCAGTATGGGTATGTATTCCAATGGTATGGCAGCTATCGATGTAAAAGGCACAATTTCTTTTAACTCGCAGATTGCGGACAAAAATGTTTCAATTTCTGAACGGAATAAAAATTATAGTAAAATGGACACGCTCAAATCCAACCAGACAATCATCAATTTAGGGGGGCACCAAGTTCCTGTTTTAAAAGGAGGACTTTATGACAGATTCCGTTCAAACCCACCTTTGTCAGTAGTTGAAAAAGAAGCGCCTGAAATTGATCTGAGCTGGTTTAAAACTATTCAAAAACAGAAAAAGGAGGTCGGCTTTACAACATACTCTCCTAATTTCTATTATAGTAACAGTAGTATAACGGCAATATATACTGCTGATATGACAATGCTAAAAAAGCTAATCCCAGCAGAAGTTCGTGATATTGTGAAACCTATTTCAATTACACCTGGACGTGGCCTGGTTGCAATCACAGCATATGCTTACCATTATTGTGATAATGATTCCTATAATGAGTTATCTATCTCTATTGTAACTACGAAGCCAAACTCCACCAATTGGGGCGTATTTTCCCTTATGAAGGAGCTTAAGAATAAAAATCTTTGGGGGTACGTTCTGAAGCTTCCTGTAGACACAGAACTGGCGAGAGTTCGTGGGGTAGTGGGATATAACCTGCCGAAATGGTTGATTCCAATGAAATATAGTGATCAAGGAGAGATGATGAAGTTTGACTTTTATGATGAGTCCGGGAAAATGGATTTTTCGATGGGAGGAAAAAAACTGGCAATTGGAGATGTTCAACCGGATATTGTCCGTTCAAACTTTATTAACAAGGATAGAAATGGCCAACTGACTCACGGTTATACTGATGTCAGAGCGATTAAGAAAGCAAGCAGCAAAAAGAAGGAAGACGTACAGCTCAATCTTACCAATGGGCCTTTATCCATGTTTATCAAATCATTGGATCTTGGTAAACTAATGCGTTATGATTATCAGCCGGAATTCCAGGCGGCACTGTATACTCCTGAATTAACAGAAAGATCTAAATAAAGATAGTAAAGAATTAAACGTAAAGTAATATGCAAACAATATTGGGAGCTAACGGTCAAATAGGCGAAGAACTGGCAAGAGAGTTGAAGAGAAACTTTACCTCAGATATCCGGATTGTTGGTAGAAATGCACAAAAAGTAAATGATACCGATGAGGTTTTTCTTGTAGACTTATCTATTAGAGAAAATGCGGTTGAAGCTGTAAAAGACAGTGAAATTGCTTATTTCACATTAGGATTGCCTATTAGTACATCTCTTTGGGAGGAGCAGTTCTCTCTCATTACCAGAAATGTAATAGATGCATGCAAGATTAATGGAACTAAGCTCGTGTTCTTTGATAACACGTATATGTATCCACAGGATGGCAGAGTTCTTACCGAGGATACTGAATTTGCCCCTGTGGGCAGAAAGGGAAAGGTAAGAGAAGAAATGACAGCAATGTTGTTGGAGGAAATGAACTCAGGACAGATAGATGCGGTAATTTGCCGTGCTCCTGAGTTTTATGGTCCGGGTAAGACACAGAGTATTACCAATACAATGATCTTTAATAAAATCAAAGAAGGGCAGACCATTGAAATTCCACTGAGTACAGATAAGAGAAGGAGTCTGATCTGGACACCGGATGCAAGCCGTGCCACGGCATTGATCGGAAATACGTCTGATGCATATGGGCAGACATGGCATTTACCCGTGGATAATAGTCACCCTACTTATGCCGAGTTTATCAATCTGGTATCTGAAATTTATGGAAAGGAATTTGAGTTTACAATAGTACCTGAATATATATTCCAAAAGGGAGCACAATCCAGTACAGTATTTACTGAATTATTGGAATTACTGCCAAGGTATGCTTGTGATAATCTGTTTGAGGATGCCAAATTCAGAAGTCGTTTTTCGGAATTTCACACAACAAGTTACAGAGAAGGGATTGAACAAATCAGAAATGAACAAACTTCAATAAAAAAAAATCAGTAAATTAGTTATGTATAAATCAGAAAATCAAAATATGAAAACTCCAGAAAAGGTTTCGTCAATTAATGCCCTGCATCAGTTTCTAGGATTGAAAAAACCGTCGAATCCACTGATTAGTGTGTTCAATTTTGATGATGTCAATCTGGAACCGGAAACGATTCTAAGTGCAATTACTACAGATTTTTATGTTATTGCATTGAAAAAGGAATGTGCAGGAGGTAAGTGCAGATATGGACAACAGTATTATGATTTTGATGAAGGGATCATGTATTTTATTGCCCCTCATCAGGTACTCCAATTTGAAGATGTGCTTCTGAATGGTGTAAAGGGCTTTGTTTTGGTAGTGCATCCTGATTTCTTTCAGGGATATCCTTTAGCATCGCAGGTTAAAGATTATGGTTATTTTTCCTATGCGACCAATGAGGCGTTGCACCTTTCAGAAAAAGAAGAAACCTCTGTTATGGATATCATTCATAACGTTGGAAATGAAATTGAAGGGAATATGGATAGTTTTACACAGGATCTGCTGGTTTCCAATATTGAGCTTTTGCTTAAATACTGTGACCGTTTCTATAACCGTCAGTTTTTAACGAGAAAAAAGGCGAATAATGATTTACTTACAAAGTTGGAAAACTTACTTGATGGTTATTTCAAGAATGATAATTTAGTAATCAATGGAATACCTTCTGTTCACTTAATAGCAAGTGAATTGAATCTAAGTGCCAACTATTTAAGCGATATGCTCCGGGTTCAGACGGGAAAGACAACCCAACAGCATATTCAGAACCGGTTGATAGAGAAAGCCAAAGAATTATTGTCAACAACGGAATTGTCTGTATCAGAAATCGCTTATCATTTAGGGTTTGAGCATCCACAATCATTTCACCGTCTTTTTAAAAACCGTACTACTTTTTCACCTCTGGAATTCAGAGCCTCATTTAATTAATGAAAAAGGTACTCTAATTTAACGAATGCATTAATATTAATAAATATTGAAAAGATGGGTGGTAATTATTACCACCCATCTTTTTTATTTTTTATTGGGTTTGGAGTTTGAAATAAATCAATAAAACAGAGATTCTGTTACAACTTACCTTATTTAGGTTACAATAACTCATCGGATGTTTTGGACCTTTGTTGTATAAAAATACTTATACAATGAATCTTATTAAAATATTAATTATTGTTACCAATATCAATATGTATGCAAGTGGGAATTATCCTACTGGCCTATGGTTAAGTGAAGTGACCCATATCTATCAGGCAGCAAAAGAAAAAGACTATGATGTTACCATTGCAAGTCCCAATGGTGGTGATGTTCCTATAGATCCAGAGAGCCTGAAATTTTTTACCCGGGATAAGATATCTAAAAAATATTGGGATGACAATTCCTTCCGTGAATTGTTGAAAAATAGCAGAAGCCTTAAGGAGGTGGAAAATGACAATTTTGATGTGGTTTATCTGGCAGGCGGACATGGAACAATGTATGATTTCCCCGATGATAAAATGCTCCAAAAAATTATTGGTGATCAATATGAAAGTGGAAAAATGGTGGCCGCCATTTGTCATGGAGTCGGTGGTTTGCTTAACGTAAAATTGTCCAATGGAAATTATCTGATCAAAGATAAAAAACTAACTGGTTATAACTGGTTTGAAGAAGGTCTTGCCGGCCGAAAAAAAGAAGTGCCTTTCAATCTTGAAGAGACTTTGAAGAACCAGGGTTCGGATTATAGAAAAGCACTTATCCCGATGACCTCAAAGGTTGTTGTCGATGGAAATTTAATTACCGGACAGAACCCTTTCAGTTCTAAAAAAATGGCAAAAGTCGTAGTACGCGAACTGGATAAACAAATCGCACAATCTAAAATCATAGATAATAATCAACATTAAAAAACGATTTAAAATGAAAAAATTAAAAATACTGGCAATTGCAGTAATTATCGCTATAATCCTACTCTTTGCCCCTGGCTTTTTCCTAAGTAAAGCTGTCGTTAATGCAGCTTCAAATAAGGAAAGTGTACAACCAAAAACCAATAATCCTACTGATAAGGATACGCTCATTGAACTGGCGGAGCAGAAGATGCCAGTACTGAAAGGCGGTTTGTTTGACAGATTTCATTCAAATTCGCCTATGGATATCGTTGCAAAGGAAAGACCTGATATTGATCTGAGCTGGTTCAAAACCATTCAAAAACAAAAAAAGGAAGTAGGCTTTACAACCTATTCGCCTAACTTCTATTACAGTAACAGCAGCATTACAGCTATTTACACGGCGGATATGTCAAAAATAAAGGAATTGATTCCGGAAAAGGTTAAAGGTCTGGTAAAACCAATTTCCTATACGCCCGGCAAGGGACTGATAGCTATTACATCTTACGCTTACCATTACTGCGATAACGATTTTTATAACGAATTGTCCATCTCTATTGTAACCACACAACCGGGTAGAAGCAATTGGGGACTGATTTCGCTGATGGGTGAGCTGAATGATAAGAACCTGTGGGGATACGTGTTGAAACTTCCGGTAGATACGGAGTTGGCAAGAGTGAGAGGTGTTTACGGTTACAATTTGCCCAAATGGCTGATTCCTATCAATTACACGAACGAGGGTAATAGTTTGACGTTTAATTACTACGATGAAAAAGGGAATTTTGACTTTTCGATGGCAGGGAAAAAACTGGATGTTTCTGCATCAACACCGGAAATTACGCGTTCTAATTTCATCAATCTGAATAAACAAGGTCAGCTAACACATGGTTATACTGATGTTCGTGCCATAAAGAAAGCGAGCAGCAAAAGTGCTGAAGATATTCAATTAAATCTTTCTGATGGTCCTTTGTCAACTTTTATCAGATCATTAGGTTTAAATAAACTGGTTAAGTACGATTACCAGCCGGAGTTTCAGGCAGCATTATATACGCCTGAACTGGTACAGGAAGAGAAAAAATAATTCAATCAACCTTAAAATTTAAAGCAATGGATTTTGATAAAATATTTCAATTACAAAAAGCATTTTTCAATACACATCATACAAAAGATATAACCTTTCGTAAGGAAACATTGAAAAAGCTGAAAACCATTCTGAAAAAAAATGAAAATCGTATGTACGATGCGATTTATAAAGATTTTCGAAAAGGAAGATTCGATACATTTTTAACGGAACTGAATCTTATTTATAATGAAATCGATTTTTTTCTGAAAAATCTGGATAAGCTTAGTAAGCCTAAAAAAGTAAAAACACCATTGAATTTGCAGCCCGGGAACAGTCATATTTATTACGATGCATTGGGTGTAATGTTGGTCATCGGTGCATGGAATTATCCTTTGCAGCTCACGTTGTTGCCCATGGTTACCGCTATCGCGGCGGGAAATACCTGCGTACTGAAACCCAGCGAGCTACCGGAAAATACAATGAATCTGCTAGAGGAATTAATTAATCATAATTTTCCATCCAATTATCTGTATGTGGTGGCAGGTGGGATTCCTGAAACAACCGAACTTCTGAAACTCCGCTGGGATAAAATTTTCTTTACCGGAAGCCCGAAAGTAGGAAAAATAGTATATGAGGCCGCTGCAAAAAATCTTATTCCGGTTGTCCTTGAATTAGGCGGTAAATCTCCAGCTATCGTTACTAAAACGGCAGATTTGGAAGTCGCGGCAAAGCGTTTGGTTTGGGGCAAGTTTATAAATGGTGGACAGACCTGCATTGCTCCCGATTATCTTCTGGTAGAAGAATCGGTGAAGCCGAAATTATTACAGCTGATAAAAGAAAAGCTGGAGGAATTCAATTATTCAGATGGTGCGGAGCATTTCACCAGCATCATCAATAAAAGGAATTTCGAACGTGTTTCTTCACTTATCGATAAAGACAAAATTTTCTATGGTGGCAAAACCAATGAAGAAACTCTATATATCGAACCTACGGTTTTGGATAATGTCACTTGGGACGATGCCATAATGCAGGAGGAGATTTTTGGACCTGTTTTTCCGGTCATTGGCTATACCGATTATGATGAGATTTTGCAGAAGATCATTGAAGGAGAAAAACCTTTAGCAGCCTATCTGTTTACAAAAAATGAAGAAGAAAAAACAAGACTTCTCCATCTGGTTTCTTTCGGCGGTGGTGTCATCAACGATACCTTGATGCACATTACCAACCATTATCTCCCTTTTGGCGGCATTGGTAATTCCGGAATCGGAAGTTATCACGGCGAATACGGTTTCCTTGCATTTTCTCACCAAAAATCAGTTATAGACAAAGCTACCTGGGGCGAGCCGGATTTGAAATATCCGCCCTATACCGATAAAAAAATGCACTGGATAAAAAAAGTGATGTAACAGAGATTATGTTACAATCTCCATGGATTGGGATACTTTTTTGTGGCTGATATGGCCGAATTTTGTACTATAAATTTAAAAGAGAAAAAAATGCAAACAATATTAGGTGCCAATGGACAGATTGGTGAGGAACTGGCAAAAGAGTTAAAAAGAAATTTTACCTCTGAAATCAGGATCGTGAGTCGTGAAGCTACCAAAGTGAATGATACCGATGAGGTTTTTTCAGCTGATCTATCCATAAAAGAGAAGGCCATTGAAGCTGTAAAGGGGAGTGAAATTGCGTATTTTACACTTGGATTGCCAATCAGTTCAGATCTATGGGAGCAACAGTTTCCATTGATTCTCAGAAATGTGATTGATGCCTGTAAAATCAATGGAACTAAACTGGTATTCTTTGATAATACTTATATGTATCCACAGGATGATAGGAACCTTACTGAAAATACTCCTTTTAGTCCGCTTGGAAGAAAAGCAAAGGTAAGAAGAATGATGGCAGATATGGTGTTGAAAGAAATTGAGTCAGGAGCACTTGAAGCGGTAATCTGTAGGGCACCTGAGTTTTATGGTCCAGGTAAAACTCAGAGTATTACCAACACCTTAGTATTTAATAACATAAAAGAAGGGAAAACCTTAAAAGTTCCTCTAAGTGACAGTAAAAAACGAAGCCTGATCTGGACACCGGATGCAAGTCGTGCCACAGCGCTAATTGGAAATACCCCTGATGCTTACGGTCAGACATGGCACCTGCCGGTTGACAAAAGTCATCCGACATATAAAGAGTTTATAGAAATAGCATCCGGGATCTATGGCAAGAAGCTTAAACATAACGTAGTTCCAAAGTTTCTTTTCAAAATAGGTTCGTGGTTCAATCCTAAGGTTAAAGAACTATTGGAATTGCTTCCGAGATATTCGTATGATAATCTTTTTGATGATACAAAATTCAAAAAACGTTTTCCTGAATTTCAGGTCACTACCTATAGAGAAGGAATAGCACAAATTAAGAAGGAGCAGTTTAGAGACAAGAAACTTTAATTTCTTGTCAGGATATTTTGATCATATTGTAAAAACTATAATTGATATGAATTTATCAGAAGTAATGGACTTTAGACGATCTGTACGTGTCTATGATCGGGAAAAAGCTCTAGAGGATGAAAAAATCAGAGCATGCCTTCAATTGGCAGCTTTAGCTCCAAGTAGTTCCAATATGCAGCTTTGGGAGTTTCATCACATCACAGATACTGATCTGTTATCTAAGGTTTCCAGCGCTTGTCTGGATCAGACTGCCACTTCAACAGCAGCGCAGATCGTGGTTTTTGTCACAAGGCGTGATCTGTTTCGCAAAAGGGCAAAATTTGTACTGAATTTTGAAAAAGGAAACATCAGACGCAATAGTCCTGTTGAGCGGCAGGAAAAACGGATCAAGGACAGAGAATTATATTATGGGAAGATCATGCCCTTATTATATGGACGTTTCTTTGGCTTATTGGGAAGTTTTAGAAAATTATTGACAGGAACTATAGGGGCGTTCAGAACCATTACAAGAGAGGTGTCTGAGAATGATATGCGAGTGGTGGTTCATAAATCCTGTGCGTTGGCAGCTCAGACTTTTATGATTGCCATGGCAAATGAAGGATATGATACCTGTCCATTGGAAGGTTTTGATAGCAAGGTATTAAAAAAAGTATTGGGTCTACCTCGCGGAGCAGAAGTTAATATGGTTGTCTCCTGCGGAATAAGAAAAGGGAATGAAGGTATTTGGGGTGAATGCTGTAGGGTTCCGTTTAACGAAATATATGTAAAGAGATAACTAAGGAATGCGGTTCTACATCCATCATTTTTTCTAACAGAGATTCGGTTACAATCTTCCATGATTTGGTTACTGATGTCCATTCGTTTATTACTAACTTTAGATGACAAAAAAAGGTATAAAAATGAAAAAAATCCTTCTGGTTGTAACTAATACCGGACATTATAAAAGTGGTTTAGAAACCGGTCTATGGTTGAGTGAGCTTACCCATATCTACCACACAGCAAAAGAAAAAGGATGGGTGGTCACCATAGCAAGTCCTAAAGGAGGACATGTTCCCATTGACCCCGAGAGCTTAAAACCTCTTGTATTGGACAAGATTTCAAGATCATATTACGAAAACACTGCTTTTATGAACGACCTCAATCAATCAAGGAATTTGCTGGAAGTTCAAAATGAAGATTTTGATTGTGTATATCTCGCAGGTGGTCATGCGACCATGTATGATTTCCCCGATGATATTATTATACAAAATATAATCAGAAAGCAGTACGAAAGTGGAAAAATGGTTGCTGCTATTTGCCACGGAGTGGGAGGATTGATTAATGTAAAGCTTTCAGACGGAACTTATCTGATTACGGGAAAATCAATGACTGGGTTTGATTGGTTCGAGGAGACCATCGCCAGAAGAAAAAGGGAGGTTCCTTTTAATCTTGAAGCTTCAATTGTTGAACGTGGTGCAGATCTGAAAAAAGCATGTATTCCCATGACGTCCAATGTTATAGTGGATGGGAACCTGATTACAGGACAAAACCCCTTCAGTTCAAAAGAAATGGCACAAGTTGTTGCTAAAGAACTTGATAAATAATATACTTTCAGGCTTGTATAAGCCAAATAAATTTATAATTAATCATTAAAATTTTAATTATGGCATCAAACATTAAAGCGGAAAACGATCCGCAAATCCTTTCGGGGATCAGAGAATTTCTAAATGCATTGAATAACAGTGGGGGGAGTCCCTTGGAAACCTTGACACCCCAGCAGGCAAGACAGGTGTTAGTGGATGCCCAAAAATCTGTAGAGGTGGATTACTCAGGGATCATTGAGACAGAAAGAGAAATTACACAGGATGGTATTACGGTAAATATTCATATTGTTAAACCTGCAAACTCAACTTCGGAAAACCTTCCGGTATTTATGTTTACGCATGGTGGAGGTTGGATATTGGGTGATTATCCTACTCATAGAAGGCTGGTTAGAGATCTTGTTGTAAATAGCGGAGCTGCTGCTGTATTTACTGACTATACACCATCTCCAGAAGCTCAATACCCTGTAGCGATCAATCAGATTTACGCTGCCACAAAATGGGTGTCAGAAAATGGCGCTGAAATCGGAGTTGACGGTAAAAATATGGCTGCTGCCGGAAATAGTGTAGGTGGGAATATGACGGCGGTACTTTGTCATATGGCTAAGGATAAAGGTGGCCCAGAGATAAAATTTCAATTATTATTGTGGCCTGTAGCGGACGCTGATTTTACACGTGAATCTTGGCAAAAATATGGTGAAGGAAGATTCCTGACAGCTCCATTGATGAAATGGATGTGGGATAATTATTTACCCGATCTCGAAACAAGAAAAGAGTATTATGCAACACCTTTCAACGCTTCTTTAGAGCAGTTAAAAGGATTGCCACCAGCATTAGTACAATTAGCGGAGAATGACATCCTTTTTGACGAAGGATTAGCATATGCCAGAAAATTAGATGAAGCAGGTGTGCCAACCACGATCCAGACTTATAACGGATTTATCCATGACTATGGATTATTAAACCCGTTGGATCATATAGAAGCAATAAAGTTTTCTTCTGAACAGGGTGCATTAGCACTTAAAAAAGCTTTATTTGGAAAAGCTTAATTAGTCAGCTTTTTTAAATATTATTTTCTAGACTTATATTTCGAAGGCGGATGAGTAATTACATTCGTCTTCTTTATCTTTAAATAGACACAATACATCTCAAAAATCAAGAATAGTTTAACTAAACAAAGATTGGCAAGATTATTTTTTTGAGAAAGTAATTATTGATGAAAATACTTTGAATATGTTTATGTTACTGGGATTTATAAAAAAATATTTGGAGTAAAATTAGAAAAATCTGGGGCAAGAGTAGGAGAAGCTTTAGGTAATGATGAGAAGATAAATCATTTTCTAAAGGAAATTTCCTTGTTTGCTTTTGAACAACGGTTGAAAACTATTTAGCGAAAAATATGTGGTTTTTTTGTGAATTTTTGGTGTTCGAATCCTGTTAGGTCATCGCAGATAAAATTTTTAAACTTTTATTAATTTAAATATAACTTGCTGATTTTTCAATCACATTTCGCTTTTGTATGGAATCAATTAAGATATTTTTGAAATAGTGTTTTTGTAATGAAAGTCTTAATTTGATCAAAGTTAACTAATTGAATATGAGGTATGTATAAATAAATATGCGCAAATTGTCTTAAATTTGCGCATATTGTCGTTTGTGACCTCGACAGGATTCAAACCTGTAACCTTCTGAGCCGTAATCAGATGCGCTATTCAGTTGCGCCACGAGGCCGTTTGTTTTGTTGTTGTTTAACGGTTGCAAATATACCACTTTTTTCCGTTCTTTGAAACATGAAACAGAAAATTTTACTTTTATTCACGGTATTTTCGCTAATTGCTTGTAAAAGAGAACAAAAAATTTCGTCCTCAGATTGGACAAATATCTCAAATCGCACCCAATACAAGGAACAAGATGGAAGTTTGGAGCTGAAATCGGGAAATTTCACCTATAATTTCAAACAAAATCAGACTCCTTTTAAGAAAATCATCCTCCTTAATGCCAGTATGGCGGGGTATATTTCAGAGCTTGGAGCCGAAAATTTAATCATTGGAGTATCAAGTCCGGAGTATATTTATTCAGAAAAGATCCAGCATCTGATTAAAGAAGGAAACATTCAGAATGTAGGAAGCGATCAGAAGTATGATGTGGAGAAAATTATTTCCATGAAACCGGATGCAATTTTCACTAACTATATTGCAAGTTTTGATAATGCCTATCAGTTATTGAAGAATAATGGTATTCAGGTGATATTTCTGGATGAATATATGGAGCAGCAGCCATTACAGAAAACGGCTTATGTAAAGTTATTCGGAGAACTTTTCGGAAAAGAAAAAGAAGCTGAAGCTAAATATCAGGAAGTAGAGAAAAACTATAATGATCTGAAGAAACTCGCATTAACAGCAAAAGAAAAACCTATTGTTTTGGCTAATGAAATGTATGGAGATGTTTGGTATCTTCCAGGTGGAAACACTTCAGTAGCACATTATATTGCTGATGCCAATGCTACTTATATCATGAAGGATAATAAGGATGAAAAAGCCTTAACGATGAGCTTTGAAGAAGTTTTTGCAAAGACCAGCGGTGTTCAGTATTGGGTAAATGCAGGAAACCATACTTCAAAAAAAGAAATGCTGAAGATGAATCCTTTCTACGGAAAGCTGAATGTATTCAACAAAGGAAAGCTGTATACAATGGCCGGAAAAGAGAGAGAAAAAGCCAACGACTTCTTTGAAAGTGGGGTTGTAAGAGCAGATTTAATCCTTAAAGATTATATTAAAATCTTCCATCCTGAACTTTTGCCGGATTATCAGCTTACTTATATGAAAGAATTGCAGTAAATCGGACTATTTGCTTATTTTTGCCTTTCCTTTTTATAAAGTTATGTGGAAAAGAATTAAACAGTTTATTTTCATCGTTCTTGTTCTGAACGTGGTTTTTATCATTTGGGGAAGATTTTTTAATCCACCCATTACCCTTACTCAGATAGGAGGACTGTTTGAGTATGGAAAATTGCACAGAGACTATATTTCCTATGATGAGATGGGGAGTAATGTAAAAAAAGCAGTGATTGCTTCAGAAGACCAGAAATTCTTTGACCATGACGGCTTCGATTATACCGCCATTGAAAAAGCAATGAAGTATAATGAAAAAGGTAAAAAAATAAGAGGGGGAAGTACTATTTCCCAGCAAACAGCTAAGAATGTCTTCCTTTGGCAGGGCAGAAGCTGGGTAAGAAAAGGGCTTGAAGCTGTCTACACCTTCATTATTGAAAAGGTATGGAGCAAAGATATTATTCTTGAAAGATACCTGAATTCCATTGAAATGGGGCAGGGGGTATTTGGAGTAGAAGCAGCAGCACAATATTATTTTGGTAAATCATCCAAGGACCTGAGCTCTTCAGATGCTGCCTGGATTGCTGCTGTACTGCCGAATCCAAAGAAGTATGATCCGAAGAATCCATCCCCTTATTTAAGAAAGAAACATAATTGGATTATGAGACAGATGAGGAATGTGAGTTTGAAATAGTATCTTTGTACTAATGAAATTCTTTAATTCCAGCACAAATTTTGAGTCGGTTCTTAAAAAATACTTTTCTTTTAAGAACGAAACCCTTTCTTTGGAACCCTTTGCAGAGTTGTTAGAGAGTGTAAAAAGGGCAGACTTTACAGATGTGCTTAACTTTTTCAGAAGCAATCCGAATTTTGCGGAAAACTTCAAGTATTACATTCATAATGTTTTTAAAGGAAGACCATTCAATCTGTCCTTGACAGAAGCCAATATTCTTTCTGAAAATGCCTTTTTCCCGGAACTTAAAAAAAGAATCCTGAATAAGGTATTGCCGCCTGTTGAAAATGAAAAAACAGTGTGGTACATGATTGATAATGTAAGTCTAAGACCTAAAACAGACTTAAAATATCTTCATAATCTTCCTGAAAACGAGGTGAATGAATTTCTGACACTCATTGGAGCTTCAGATTTTATCATTAAGCCAAATGTAAAGAAGGAACTGATCTTTTCGATGAACATCCTTTCATGGAGGGTAACGGGAATGGCTATGGAAGTAGAAGTGGTAAGAATGGCTCCTCAATACAGGAACCTTTCCAATCCATTTTTAGCTCTTCAGAACGAGTTGGAAGCATTGGCAGATGATCTTGTTAAGGATCCTGAGCTACAGCTGCATTCTAAGGACAGCAGATATAAGCAGATCAAGATTTATTCAGAGCAATGTTTGGAATTTGTGAATATAGCCTTCAAAAATTCAGCTAAATATGGAATTTCAGGGAAGATTAACCAATCACTGCTGAAGATCCGCCAACAGACCGAAAGAATTTATGATATTGTACAGCTTTTGATTATTGACAATGAAGAAGATATTCTGATAAGATCAAAACAGTTGGTCTTCAATATTCTGAGCTATAAATCTCACAAGAATAATATTGCTGATCTTATTAATGACAGTACGAGACTAATTTCTCACCTTATCACCAATCACACGGCGGAAGCGGGAACTCATTATATTACTTCCACCAGAAAGGAATATATGACTATGTTCTACAAAGCGAGTGGTGGTGGAATTATCGTAGGAGCACTCTGCGTGCTGAAAATGTTGTACGGATATATTCCCGGAAGTGACTTTTCACACGCGTTTCTATATTCCATGAACTATGCGATGGGATTCATCATGATCTACCTGATGGGTTTCACACTGGCTACAAAACAGCCAGCGATGACTGCTGCAACCATGACCAAAGTGCTGTCTGAAGAAGGAAACAATAAAAGAAACAATACCGAATTTGCCCACCTTGTCTCCAAGCTTTTCCGAAGCCAGTTTATTGCCTTCGTAGGAAACGTTTTATTGGCATTTCCGATAGCGCTTGCCATTATTTATGGATTGGATGTATTCTTTTCACAAAACCTTGCTGTAGACAGATCAGATAAGCTGTTAAAAGACCTTGATCCTTTCAAATCCAAAGCAATTCTTCATGCCAGTATTGCTGGTTTCTATCTTTTCATTTCAGGAATTATTTCTGGGAATATCGGAAACAACTCCGTGTTCTATCAGATTCCGGAAAGAATTGCAAAAAACCTTTCTATCAGAAGTTTTTTTGGAAAGAAATTTGCGAAAGGACTATCAAAATATTATGCTAAAAACTGGCCGGGAATCGTATCGAATTTCTGGTTCGGGGTTTTCCTTGGAGCTACGGCACCTGTAGGATTGTTCTTCGGGCTTGATCTTGATATCAGACACATTACCTTTGCTGCCGGAAACTTTGCTTTAGGGCTTTATGGAAAAGATTTTTCCGTAGATTCCTATACATTCTGGATGTCCTTTGTGACGGTTTTCTTAATTGGGTTCTTCAACTTCCTGGTAAGCTTCAGTTTATCTATGTTCCTGGCGTTCAGGTCAAGAAAGATGAACTTCGGACAGGTAAGTGAGATCTATAAAGAAATTTTCAGGTATTTTATAAAGCATCCGCTGAAATTCTTCCTGCCACTAAGTTCAGGATTGGATAAAAAAGCTGATGACCTGATGAGCAGTACGATTTCTAATAAATCAGAAGAACATTAATAAAAATAAAAATGCTACCATTTCGGTAGCATTTTCTATACTATGTAATACTGTTGATTATATACAGTAAAGTAAATCCGGGCATTCTGCTGGTAATTGCTCCCAAAAAGCGCATGTTGTAAGATCTGCACAGGATAAAGCACAACATACCATTCGTCCAGCTCCTTGAATTTTTTTTAAATTTTCTCTTGATACTTTCTTTTGTGTAAGTACTTTTTTCATGGTAATTTGATTTTATTTATGAAGTGTTAAATATATCAATTATCCTTGAAATATTCTATTTTTTTACACTATCTGAAAGTCATTAAGCTTATCTTTTTCTATATGTATCTGGAATAAAAACCTGATCGGAAACTTTCAGGTCAAACAACTTTATTTTTTAGGAGCTCAATACGGTTTTCCAATTCAGAAAAAGGAGCATAACCCTGTTCAATAATGGTATATTTTCCATCTTTTTCAACCAGCATCGTTGGAAAAGATTGGGCGTATTGCGCTGCTTCATTAAAGTTTTGTAGGGTAGCCTGTTTTATTTCTTCAGAATGGAAAGCTGCTAAGAATTGTTGTGGATCAATACCTAAATTATCACAAATCTCAAGGTAAGTAGTATCCAAATTGAGATCTTTTCCCCAATAATATCTTGCTTTTTGAACGGAAATCATGAAAGGAACAGTTTGCTCAGGAGCAATTGTTTTCACTGAAACCATTGCTCTGGATGGAATTTCACTGTCCAATACAATTTCTTGTTTCAGTAACTCAAAATAGCCTTCACCAAATGTTATTCCTGTACGTTCTGCTACAGCATCATCATGCTTAAGGAAGAAACTAACCATTTGTGGTGATTGTTTTCGAACATTGGAGCCAGTCCACATTCCACCGGAAAAGATTTCAAAATCTAAGTCGTTTTTGTACTGGTTGTATAGTTTTACCATGTTATCAGAATTCCCGTAGCACCATCCGCAAAGAGGATCCATGATATATATAATTTTCATTTTTTTGTTTTTAGAAGTTGATATAACTAAGCTTACATGATGTATATTATTATACCGCAATGTTCGCAAAGCTTTTTTAGGTTCTTATGTTTTTAAGATCGCAAAGGCGTTTCACTCAGCGATGGAACAGTCAATGTCTTTGCTAAATGAAATGCCTTTGCGAACGATCTTTTCAAGCTTGATTAAAAATACCTTGCGATCTCAGCGTTAAAAATCTTAAGATTTTACTTCATTGCATCCACTACTGTTTTGCTGTCTACGAATTGTTCAAATTTCACAATTTTACCGTCTTTCAGGTGCCAGATATGGGCAACGCGGGCAGAGAATGGCTTCATGGTTATTTTATAGGTTCCGGTATATGTTCCAAAAGCAACTACTTTATCACCATCGGCAACATAGTTTTCCGGTGTGAATTTATAATCAATCCATTCGCTTCCCAAACGGCTGAAAACGTTTTTGGTAATTTCTTCCAGGCCAACATAAGTTCCTGCATAAGGAAACCCTTTAGCTTCAGTCCATTGAATATCCTCTGCCACATGGCTTGCTAATGCTTTCCCGTTTTCCTCAGATGTTTTTCCTTCGTATGTACTTTTTACAATTTCTAAATTGGTCATTGTTGCATTATTTTTTATTGAACAGCCTGATAACAGAAGTAAAGCCATCAGACTGTAAATGATTGATTTCATGCGGTTCCGATTACCACTTCATTTCTCCGGTATTCACCTTAGCTCCAAGCTGAAGGGCTGTCTCAAAAGTCAGATTTGGATATTTAGTCTTAATAGCCTTAACCAAAGCCTCTGATGTTGTATTTGTTTTTAAAGCTTCTTCGTAAAACTGAATATAGTCTTTAGTATGTTTCACAGAGGTTAAATCTGCAGCATCAGTTGATTTTCCATGAGCAGGAATCACAATGGAAGGGTGCAGTGATTCAATTTTATCCAATACTTTAATCCATTGAGCGCGGGATTCATCTGTTTGTGCATCAGCCATCCAAAGGTTGAATGTATTTCCAAATACGTTGATACCACCTACCACAGCTTTTGCGGAAGGTATATATACAAATGTTCTTGCAGGGAACTCCTCTAAACCTACCACTTCCAATTTTTCACCTTCCAATTCAATGCTATTTCCTTTCAATACCTGTGGCAATACAACATTGCTGGTTACTGCTGATCCTAATTGACCACCCCAAACATCAAGTTTCTTCTGTGCTGTTCTGGCGATTTCTTCCACCACTTTAGGCGTTGCATAAGCGGTAACTCCCGGAAAATGTTTTTTGAAAACTTCCAGTCCGAAATAAAAATCCGGGTCATTATGGGAGACATAGATCGCTTTTAAATTTTTCCCGGAATCTTTAATTTTCTGAGCTACGGTTTCTGCATCTGCTAAAGTAAACTGTGCATCTACCAAAACGGCATCCGTTTGTCCGGAAACAATAACAGAAGCGACCCCGAAACTGTTTTCTGAAGCGTTATAAACATCTAATGTAAATTTTCCTGCTTCTAATGTTTTGAAATTTTGTGCTTGTGACATATTAAATAATGTTATGAATGTTAATACTGTTGTTTTTATTAATGATTTCATTGTTCTGTTCATTTTATGGATACAAAATTACGGCCGTTGATTCTGGTCCACATTGAACAAGTTCAATAAATATCTTTCTGTTTGATAGGACAAAATTCTCAATACTTATCGGCTTAAGTATTGAACAAGTTCAATAAATGAAAATGAAGGAATTTGAGATGTGGAGTAGGGTAATAGGTTAGAAGCCTGGAGAAAGAGGCTGGAAGATCCTATTAATATTGAGTTGTCTTTGAAAAAACATGAAAAACAGAAGTATTATTACTTTCCTTTAGTCGTTTTTCTCCTGATTTTACTTAAAAACTCATGACTGATCCCAAGATAAGCTGCCACCTGCAAATTCGTAAGTCTTTGATTAAGGGATGGATATTTTTCAATGAAATCAAGATAACGCTGATCTGCCGTTTTGCTGAGATTATCAATCATTCTGCGCTGCAAAGCACTGTGAGTCTTTTGGGTCATAATTCGGAAAAGCTTCTCTACGAAAGGAAAGTTTTCATACGCAAAATCTTTATCCTTTTTAGAAATGATGAGTACCTCACTATCTTCAATGGCTTCAATGAAAAGCTGTGAAGGGCTTTGATTGCCAAAACTGTCAATATCGGTAAGCCACCAGTCTTCCATTCCAAAATAGAGAATCTGTTCTGTTCCTTTCGCATCTATATGATATACCTTGAAAAGCCCTTTGATAACGAAAGCTTCAAACCTGCATACTTCACCTTCTCTTAGTAAAAACTCCTTTTTTTTGATGGTTTTTGAAGTGAATAAATTACAGAACTCCGTAATATCCGTTTGGGAACTTGAAATATGACGGGAAATATTGAAATGAAGGGCTTCGATCATTAGGAATGTGTTTGGTGAACAGAATGATACAAAAATATTAAAATAAAATTGATAGAGATCTGTTCTATAGTATGTTTTCTAATCAGATCCTTGCTTCAGGAGTACATTATAATATCTGCAAATCATCAAACTTATCCTCGCCAAACTTATCCTGAAACTTCTTCAAATAGAAAGTTTTACGCATTTTAAAATCATTTTTAAGCAGGGGAGAATCTATTTTAATGATGATACATTTCTTTTCAATATTTACGCTTCTGATTTCATTGAAAAGGCTCTGATCAAGATAATCCTCAAGAAAATCTTTAATATCAAAAGCCACAAGCTTGTCTTCAAAACCATAAATTCTTGCAAATGACTTTACAAGTTCAGAGGATTGGTATTCGCGTTTTTTCTTTTTCATAGTCGGGTTGCGTGGTTCGAGATGCGTGTTAAGTGGTTCGGGATTTGCGTTTATGGGGTGGAAGATACGATATAGAGTAGTTTTATAAGAAATGTTTTAATCTTCTATTGTTTATTTTCATTCCAGTTTTCTTTTACCCATTTTTTATATACATTGATTTTTCCACCTAGTATATTGTATTCATTTCTTAAGGTTTCAAATTCATTAGAAATATCCGGATATAGGATGATGAGCTTTTCGAGATGATTAATTGTTTCGTCATTACTGGCGTGGCAGTATACGAGAAAGCGAATGTAATCATTTTTATAGATTGATCTGCCATACCCTTCAACAATATTAGTAATTATTGAATCAGAAGATCTTCTCAATTGACTTCCTAGTTCAAATAATTCGTATTTGGGAAGAAGAAAGGATGCTTTATGCGTTTTTAAAAACAACTCAAAAGCTATTTTGTAAATATCTAAATTTCTGTAACTCATATCATTTGTGTGTTTATGAAAGGGAAGATAAGAAAAAATCAAATATTCGTAAATTATATTCCAAATCTATAATTTCTATACACCATAATTCCATTTCATATCTTGCAAGAAATACTATTTACATTAGTGCTCCGTAACTCGCATCCCGAAACCCGCATCCCGTTAGATATCAAAAATGACACTTTCCTCATTAATTTTCTTTACCACACTTTCAGTCCTTTCTCTATGGGTATCTGTAATAAAAATCTGTCCGAAACTTTCACGGTTAACCAACTCAATCAATTGGGCCACCCTCGTATCATCAAGCTTATCAAAAATATCATCCAATAAAAGAATAGGAGTCTTTTTTGTCAATTCTTTAACCAAACTCATCTGAGCAAGCTTCAACGAGATCAGGAAAGATTTCTGCTGTCCCTGAGAACCTATTTTTTTGATCAGAATATGATCCATTTCAAAAAGAAGATCATCCTTATGAATTCCTTTTGATGTATAAGTTAGCATACGGTCTTTTTCAATACTTTCTTTTAAAAGGGCTGCAAAAGTATTTTCCAACAGGTGAGATTCATAGATGACGGAAACCGTTTCTTTTCCACCCGAAATAATTTGATAGAAGTTTTGAACAATAGGATTTAACTGCTCTACAAATACCTTTCTTTTATTGAAAATTTTGGTTCCGAATCTGGTAATCGGATCATCATAAATCTCCAGAGAATCTTTATCCCACGTTCTGTTTTTAGCAAAATATTTCAGTAAAGCATTTCTCTGTTGAATGGTTTTCTGGTATTGAATCAGATCAAAAAGATATTCAGAATCCGTTTGAGAAATCATAGCATCCAGAAACTTCCTTCTGCTTTCACCAGAATCAGAAATAAGGTTTGAATCGTAAGGCGAAATCATTACACTGGGAAGATATCCGATATGATCTGCAAGCCTGTCATAGCTTTTATCATTCTTTTTAATCACCTTTTTGGCTTCTTTAGGCTGGGTGATTCTGATATTATCTTCACCATCTTCATTCTGAATCTCCGCATCAATCGTGAAGAAATCTTCCTCAGTTTTGATATTGTTCAGATCTGTATTTCCCAAAAAGCTTTTACCTACTGATAAATAGTGCAATGCATCCAGGATATTGGTTTTACCTGCACCATTATTACCCACAAAACAGTTGATCTGCGGGGAAAATTCAAACTTTTTCTCAGAATGGTTTTTGAAATTATATAGGGAAAGCTTCTTGATAATCATTCGTCAAAAATACTCCATTATTAGTAAAAATAAAAAAGGAAGTGCCGAACAAGTTTCTACTCCGAATGAAAAATATGAGTCATCTCTTTTGTTTTCAGAGAAATAAATAAAAATATAAGTGATAATACTGGACAGAAAAAATGCGAGAGCGTATAGAGGTTTAAGATAAAAAACTCCAATAAGGCTGCTAATGAAAACCAAACCGTACGCAATATATTTTGTATTCTGAATCCCAATCATCATAGGGAAGGTCTTTACTGTATCACTATTCATATCCCGGATATCAAACGGAAGCACCAATGCGGTAATATAAAAGAAACTGATAAGGAAAATAGGAGGGCTGAACTCAGGAAGTGTAAGCCAGCAGTTCACCAATGCCCATACCAATCCTACATAAAATACTTTCAGTAAAGGGATTTTCCGGATATAAACATCCAGAAAAAAGCTATTATAGAGCAATCCCAAAACAACAATAATAAACCATTTCAGTAATCTTACTTCATTATGATTATGAATGATTAAAAATGCACAGGCAATCCCGGCAATGGCATTCAGAACCAGTATTCTGAAAAAATATTTAGTGTATTGGTACTTCGTATAAATATAACCACTGAAATACGTGATGAAAATAAGCAGAATAGTAGGGAAACGGAATGTGTTTTGCTCTTTCATGAAAAATACTGCAAAAAGAGTTCCCATTAAGGAGACATAAATTTGGCTGTCTATGACGGTTTTTTTCAGTATTTTTATAATGTTCATTTATCAAAATTAATATATATGAAAAGATTTTCCAAGATATTTATGCTTTCGTTGCTATCATTGGGCTTTTCACCGGTTATCGCACAGAAATATTATGACGACCAGTGGAAAAAAATAGCAGAAAACAGTCAGAAAGGAGCTTATAAATCTAATCTACCCATTATTTTAGACCTGGAAAACCAAGCTATGAAAGAAAATAACACCATTCAGTTAATCCGTTCTCTGAAAGCAGAGTTCAGTATTGTAAACCAGACTGTGGATGACGATCAAAATGATGCCGCTTCAAAATTCTTTAAAAAACTTCAGGAGGCAGAAGGTAAGCTGAAAGGAGAAGAGAAATTGGTATATAAAGTCCTGTTGAATGGCTTTTTCCAGGATTATTTTAATCAAAATTACTGGAAGATCAATGGAAGAACCAATATCAATACGCAGAATCTTGCACAGATTGAGACCTGGACAAAACTTGATTTCAAAAATTATTTAACGAAAAGCTATCAGGACCTGGATCTTCAGAAACAGGACCTGAAGAAAGTTTCTTTGGAAAAATATAAAGATTTGTTTTCGGACACAAAAGATATTGCTTATTTCCCAAGTCTGTATGATTGGTCCTCTCTTAAAAAAATCGCTTTTTTATCTGAGAATAATATTTTCACAAAAAATGAACTCACAGAGAACAGAAAACTGATCAATACCATTTTTGATGAATTGATTGCCCAGAATAATGGAAATCCTAAGCTGTATTTCATGAAGGAAAAGCTGGTGGATAACTGTAACTTTAATCAATGCAAAGATAAGCTTGAGCAACTTCAGAAGTTAGTTAAATCTGATGTGCAGGGAGATTATAAAGTAATCATCATGGAAGCTATTATGGATGAGCTGGTGGTGAAGAATAAAGCAAAAGAGGCTATTGCTGTTGCGGCTCAGGCCAAAAGTGAATATCCGAAATCTCTTTTCCTTGAAAATATCAAAAACAAGGAAAACCAGATTACCAATCCGGTGTTGAACATTAAATATGAAAAGCAGACCCAGAATAATCTGCCTATTCATTTAATGGCTGAATCTAAGAATGTTTCAGAATTTTCGATCAATATTTATGAGGTAAAAGAAGACTTTTTATCACTGATACAATATATGCAGAATTCCTATGCTGATAACTATTACAGTAAAGTAAAAAAGAATCTGGTGAGAAAAGAAACCTACCAGATTTCAGATCCGAAAGATTATCAGCTTCATAAAACGTCATTGGAAATTAAACCGCTTCCATCAGGAGTATATGTTGCAGAATATTCAGTAGTAGGGGCAGATGCAAAGGAGAACAATCCGGAAAAGAATTTCTATTTTCTGGTTTCCGGAAACAAGATTATTTATCAGTCCAGATCTTCCAGGAATTCATTTGCGGATGATCTGAAGTTGGTTAACAGTGAAAACGGTAAACCTGTAGCCAATCAAAACCTTAGTTTTTATGAATTTGTCAACAACAATTCAATCAATAAAATTGAAGGAAAAACCAATGAAAAAGGAGTTTTTAAATTTCCTTCTACGGCCAATAAAGAGTACTACAGAACATATTTGATTCAACAGCCTAAAACCAATGATTTCCAAATCATGCAGGTCTATGGAAATAATGGACGTGAAGACTATAACCCTAACAAAGAAGCACGTTCCAAAGCACAAATCTTTACAGATAGAGCGATCTACAGACCTGGGCAGATGGTCTATTTCAAAGTAGTGAATACCCGTTTAAATAATGAGACGGAAGCTGTAACTTCAGGATTGAAGCAGAAAATCACCCTGATGGATGCTAATAATCAGGAAGTTTCTTCTCAAAGTTTTACCACCAATGAATTCGGATCTTATCATGGCAGTTTTATGTTGCCAAAAGGAAAACTGAACGGTACGTTTTTCCTGAATACGGACGGAGATGGCCAGGGATACAAAGACATTAGAGTAGAAGAATACAAAAGACCAAAGTTTGAAGTTACTTTTGAACCCATAAAAGATGAATACAAATATGGTCAGACCATAGAACTGAAAGGAAAAGCCATGATGTTCTCAGGAGTAGCTTTAAGCAATACAACGGTAAATTACGAGATTAAAAAGCAAAATATCCGTTGGAGATATTTCTGGTGGTACCCAAGAGGAAACGATAATGAAAATTCAATTTTAGGAGAAGCTAAAACCAATGAAAAAGGAGAGTTTGTCATTCGTTTAGATCTTAAGAAAGATGAGAAATTAGAAGGAATTCAGATTGATAACTATCAGATCAACGCTTCCGTTACTGATATCAATGGGGAAACTCAATCAGCGAATACAGATCTGAAGGTAGCCTCAGTTTCTCATTACATCAAAGCTGATGAAATCAAAAATATCTTCAGTGATGAGAGTGCAAAATTAAAGGTAGAAACCAAAAATTATAACGAACAGGCTCTTAAAAAAGCATATCAGGTTAAGCTTTCAAAACTGGCTGCTCCGGATAGAATTTTCAGAGATAATTTCAAAACTGAAGTTCAGAATCTGCCTCAGTATTCAAAAACAGAATTTATCAATAAATTCCCACACGATTTGTTTGATAAAAATGATGAAATAAAAAATTGGAAAACTGAAAAAGTAGTTGTAGAAAGACAACAGCAATCATCTTCCGATACTCAGACTTCTGATTTGGATTTAGGAAAACTGGAAGCAGGAGACTATCAGTTGGAGCTATTCAATATTGAAGGAAAAGACACCATCAAAGCGGCTCAATATTTCAGTGTTTGGGATAAAAACTCTTTGAAACCAACTCAGAAAACCTTCTTAACAGTAATTGCACCAAAGAATGAAACAGCAAGAGGCGAAAAAGCAAAAGTATTGGTGTACTCAGCAATTCCTGATGCTTTGGTGAATGTCTTTGTTCAGGATGGATCTGGAAAAACCATTACAGAAACGCATCAGCTGAAAAAAGGAATTCTTGAATACACGGCTGATATTCCAAAAGATAAAAGCATTTCAGAACTGAATCTTCAGTTCCAATTAGTGGCATTTAACGATGTACAAACAGAAACAGTTGCTCTGAAGATCAAGGATACCGAGAAGCCTTTAAAAATTGAGACGGTTACTTTCAGAGATAAGTTAGAGCCTAATTCAAAAGAAAAATGGACGGTAAAAGTTACCGGAAATGATAAAGAGAAGTTGAATGCAGAGGTGTTGGCCAATATGTATGACATGTCTTTAGACCAGTTTGCTGTGAATACTTATGGCTGGGATAAATTATACACCCCATTCAATATCATTACTTCTTATGATGTGAGAGAATATCTGTTGCAGAAAAGCTATCAGAAACGATTGAAATATTTCAATGGAAATTATGTGGCAGTTCCTAACTTTAATTGGTTTGATGGTAGTTTATTTTATAGTCTGGGAGGAAACGGAGGAATATCTCCTAAATTACGTCGTAAAGGTGCACCAGGTGCAATGCCGGCAGCTCCTATTGCTAGAAATTCAGCAATGGCTGAAGAAGTAGTAATGACAGGATATGGACAAAAAGAATCGGCTATAGCTGGTAAAGTGGCAGGTATTCAGGTTGCAGATGCCGCAGTAGCAGATCAATCTGAATCAAAAGAAGCATTAGAAAAAGTTCCGGTACGTCAGAATTTAAATGAAACTGCTTTCTTCTATCCGGATCTGAAAACCGATGCAGAAGGAAATGTTAACTTTGAATTCACTTCTCCGGAAGCATTAACAAAATGGAAATTAATGTTCCTTGCTCATACAAAAGACGCAAGAGCTGCTACATTAGAAAAAGAAGTGGTGACCCAAAAAGAATTCTCAGTGACTCCAAACTATCCGAGATTCTTAAGAGAAGGTGATGAACTGAATTTACAGTCAAAACTTTCCAACCTTACCAATAAAAAAATGAATGGTTCTGCTGAATTACAGATTTTAGATGCCTTCACCAATGAAAACATCTCTTCAAAATTCGGAATCACTTCAGGAACACAGAATTTTGATTTAAATGAAAACGGAAATGGTGCGTTAACCTGGAAATTAAAAGTTCCAAACAATGTATCCTCTATCATTTTAAAAGTAGTAGCTAAGGCAGGAGCTTATTCTGACGGAGAACAACAGGCAGTAGCAGTATTACCAAACAGAATGTTGGTGACTGATGCAGTACCTGTTTTTGTGAAAGAAGGAGAAACAAAGACTTTTGTATTAGATAATCTTAAAAACAATACTTCTACAACAGCATCAAATGTTTCTAATACACTGGAATTAACCACCAACCCGATCTGGGAAATTATGTTTGCCCTTCCAAGTCTGAAAAATGACCAGAACAATTCAGCAGATGTTATTTTCAACAAATGGTTTGCAGATGTATTGGCTTCAGAGGTATTCAAAGCGAATCCTAAAATGAAAACGGTATTTGATGAGTATCAGGGCAAAGGATTATTGAATTCAAACCTTGAAAAAAATCAGGAACTGAAACAGTTGCTATTGGATGAAACTCCATGGGTGCTGGAAAGTAAAAATGAAGCTGAACAGATGCAAAAACTGGCTCTTCTGTTTGATGTGAACACGATGAGAAATTCAATCAACCAGAATTGGGATGATTTCAGCAAACTTCAAAATCCTGATGGGGGATTCTCATGGTATGCTGGATATCCAAGTTCTTATGGGACTTCATTATACATTCTTAAAAACCTTGGAAAGATTAATCTATGGTTAAAAGATAATGCAAAAGAGTATCAGAGTGCAGGGCAGAATGCTTTAGTAGCAAAACTGATCCAATATGTAGATAACGAAATCAGTAAATATGCAGATACGAAGAAAGAAAATGTCTGGAGCAACTGGGTTCTTGATTATTTGGATACCAGAAACTACTGGGAAAAACAATATCCTTTAAAAGGAAAAGGAGCTGCCCTGAAAACGTTGGTAAAACAAAAAGCAAAAACGGCGAAAATTACCGACTTTACCTTCTTCGGACTTCACCGTGCCGCTTTATTGATGAATGATTATGGAGTGAAAGACGTATCTGATAAATTGATGACTTACCTTAAAGAAACTTCAACAGATACTAAAACACAAGGAGTATATTGGAAGCAAAACCTGAATGATTGGGGCTGGTTCAGCTCTAAAGTAGTGAATCATGCTGGGGCATTGGAAGCTTTCAACAGATTAAAAGCAAATGACACGAACTTTATAGAAGATGCGAAGATCTGGCTGGTAACCCAGAAAGAAGTAAACTCATGGGGAAGCTCAAGAGGAACAGCTGAAGTGATCTTTACGATTTTAAATTCAGGGAAATCATGGACAGGTGTTGAAAGTGATAAAGCAACAATCGTTTGGGGCGGAAAAGAAATCGTTCCTCAAACCCAGGCAACAGGATATGTGAAATCAACAGTGAAAACAGATACCATAGATAAAAACCTTGGAACCGTTACGGTAACCAAACCGGGACCTGGGATTGTTCAGGGAGGATTATTCTGGCAGTATTATGAAGATCTGGATAAAATTAAATCATCTGAAAATTATATTTCCGTAACCAAAGAACTTTACAAAAAAGTGAAGACCGTAAACGGAGAAGAACTTCAGAAGATTTCACCGGAGACGCCACTGAAAGTAGGAGATAAAGTAACAGTAAGAATGATTCTGAATACTGACAGAGCAATGGAATTCATTCATATTAAAGATATGCGTGCAGCAGGATTTGAACCTCTTGATGCGTTGTCAGGATACCAGTGGAAAAATAATTTAGGATATTATCAATCTACTAAAGATGCGTCCACAAATTTCTATATTCAATATATGCCAAAAGGTAAATATGTGTTTGAATATGATGTAGTTGCTAATGCGTCCGGAAAGTTCTCAAACGGCATTACTACAATGCAAAATTACTATGCTCCTCAGATGAATTCGCACACAAAAGGAACCGGAATTCAGATTTTGGAATGATTTTTGGCTATTAACAAATACGTAAAATTTAAAACCAAATAAAATGAAATTTTCAAAAACTTTAATTACTGGATTGGTATTGATGGCTGGGGTAAGTGCTTTCGCTCAAAAGAAAGCTGAAAAGTTTGAAAAACTACAGATTGAAATGTTCCCAAAAGCTAAAGAAGGATACAAGCAAGTATATATCCAGCTTCCTGTAGCAAAAAATGAAAACGATTTAAAAGTGGAAGTTTTTGTAGGAACTGAAAAAATGTTAGACTGTAACAATTACTCTTTAATGGGAGAAATGAAAAGTCAGGATCTTCAGGGATGGGGATATAACTATTATGAAGTAGAATCAAAAGGAGAGACTGCAGGAACATTAATGGCTTGTCTGGATAAAAAAATGACTAAAAAGTTTGTTACCCTTAAGCCGGAAATCGTAAGATACAACAGTAAACTGCCATTGGTATTCTATGTACCAAAAGACATCGAAGTTCGTTACAGAGTTTTAAGACCTGATAACGGGATGAAAAAAGCAGTTCAGAAGTAAAATTTGCAAGCTTATTATAAACAGAAAACTCCTCACAGCAATGTGGGGAGTTTTCGCTTTTATATGTTTTTATGACATTATTTTAATGCAATAGATCGCAAGGTTTTTTGAAGATATTCATCCTTTTTTATCATGTAATGCTTACAAAGGTGTTTCACTCAGCAATGAAACAGTAAATATCTTAGCTAAATGAAATGCCTTAGCGAACGAAACTATTTTCAAGTTTGATTCATCTTTTGCGAACCTAGCGTTAAAAGAATCAGAATTTCATTATCTCAAAGTCAACTTAATCTTCTATGCTATTTATTTGAATTTCTAATCAGGAGATCTTAAATGCCTTTGTATTCTACGAAAAAGGGTTTAAAAGAAGAAGGGTAAAAGTGGAGTTAAAAATTTTTTCAAAGATTTTTAGTTTTTAATTAACTTTTAAACGGTTTTGATAAGACATTATTGTAAAGACTTTTATACTTAAACACATTTTAAACTTATTATAAATTCATGCTTTTGTTAAATTATCTTTGAGTATTTTAACATTTTTTGCATTATATTTGTTATAAACATAAACCATGAAAAACAATTTATTGATTTTTACGTTTAGTTTTTTTGCTTTTCCTGCTTGGGCACAGTCTGCGCCGGATTTTAAAGAACTTCTGGATAGTGCAATGGTTCGGGACTCGAACCTGAAGATGCAGATTACCCAAAACAAACTTACCGATCTTGACGAGCACAAGTTAAAAGATATCTTTCTTCCTACTTTGGAACTAAGTGGTAAAGTAGGTTACCTTAACGGAACAGCAAGACTTACGTCACCGGAAATTAATCTGGCCCCTTTCATCAATATCCCGGAAGGAACTTTTAATAACAACTTCAATGTATCAGGGTTTTCTGGCGTTGCCAAAGCAGATGCCAAAATGCTTCTGTATTCAGGAGGTAAAGTAAAATACCTGAAAAAAGCAGTAGAAGAAAAAAAGAAGTCTGAAGATATTTTGTTGGAAAAAACAAAAGATGAAGTGATGGCCACTATTTCTAAAGCCTATGACCAGTTGGCATTGATCCATCAGTCTAAAAAGGTATTGGATGAAAGTGAAAAAAGACTGGACATCAACAAGAAAACAGCAGATAAAGCATTAGGTTACGGCTTGATTACCCCTTACGACCATAAGAAAATTGAATTGGCTCAAGCCACTTTAAATGCAAAGGTTGTAGAATATGAAGGGAAAAAAGAATTGCTCCTTACCCAGCTTTATATTTTAACGGGAATTAGTAAGGAACGTCTGAGAATGATTGATCCGGTATTATCTCCTGTAGAACTTCTCACGGCAGAAAAAGGAATAGAGCAAAGAGCAGAAGTTCGCGCTCTTGAGCATGGAATTGCTGCTGCAGACTATAAAATAAAAGCAGAAAAAACCTGGATGATTCCTAAAGTTCAGTTGATGGCTTCCGCTTACTATATAGGATTGTACGGAAATCGTATCAAAAGTTCTGAAAACGTAATTCCGGCTGTTCCAGTACTTGGATATGAAGGGAAAAAACTGGACTGGAGCCCTAACAATATCAATGTCTTCCCATTAATTACAGCAGGAGTTGGTTTTAAATGGGAAATTTTCGATGGAAAAGAAGGGAAGCATGCTGAAGAAACAGCTAAAGTGGGTAAAGAGGTATTGCAGAATCAGAAAGAAGATGCATTGAAAAAGCTATCATTGAATTTGGCGAATAATCAAACCAATTATGATATTGCGACAGCACAGATCACTTTAAAAGCTAAACAAAAAGAACTGGCAAAAAATGCATTGGTACAGGCTGAAAAAGAATTCAGATATGGAATGAGCAAATCATCCCAGCTTATTGATGCGGAAAATGATCTTGAAGCTTCAGAACTGGAATATCAGAATGCAATTTTCAACCAGAGAAGAGCAGGAATAGAACTGATGAGAGCAACTCAGGAACTGGATATTACCAAATTTTATTTAATCCCATAAAAATTAAAATGATGCATAAAAATATAGCTATAGTCTTTGCTTCTCTGTTTTTACTGGGAAGTTGTGATAAGAAAAACGAAAAAATTAAAGAACCTGAAGGGAAAACCAAAAAGGATGTCATTTCATTTGCTCCAAAGGTAACCGGAAGGATTTTAAAAATATATGTTTCTGAAGGCCAGACTGTGAAAAAGGGAGATACCCTGGCACAGCTTGATGTACCGGAAGTGTCTGCAAAAATTGCCCAGGCACAAGGAGCAGTAAGTGCTGCGACAGCTCAGGAACAAATGGCTAAAAACGGAGCAACACCGGATCAGCTTAGACAGCTTCAGGCAAAATATAAAGGACTGAAAGAGCAATATGACTTTGCACAGAAGTCTTACAGGAGAGCCAATAATATGTTCCGAGACAGTCTAATGTCACCACAGGCACATGATGAAGTGTATGCCAAACTTCAGGGGGCAAAAGCACAGTATGATGCTGTAGTAGCAGAGTTGGATGATGTGAACAGAGGAACCCGTTTCGAAAAAGTAGAAATGGCAGCTGGACAGGCTTCTCAGGCAAAAGGAGCATTACAGGAAGCGAATGTAGCTTACTCAGAAAGATATATCATTGCTACCAATGATATGGAAATTGAAACCATCAGTTTGAATACAGGAGAACTGGCAACCGCAGGATTTGCTTTATTCAACGGTTATATTCCCGAAAGTACTTATTTCAGATTTACTGTTCCTGAAAGTGCTATTTCAAAATATAAGAAAGGCCAGAATGTGAATATGCAGATCGTCTACAATAAAGAAAGCCTGCAGGGAACTGTTGTGTATATCAAGCAGCTTACAAGATATGCAGATATTACGACAGCTTACCCTGATTATCAGTTACAGGATGCGATTTACGAAATTAAAGTAAAGCCAACGGATATGAATAAAGCCAAAAGTCTTTTGGTGAATGCTAACGTTATTCTGAAATAATTACGAAACGAAGTAGAGCAGGCGGTTTCATATAAGAAAAGTAGGGTTCCGCCTGATCATTTAAAATATTAAAATATACAGATGAAAGAATTTTTCCGCCTTTTAAAACGAGAATTCAAGCTTTTTTTCAGCAATTCAACCTTAAGAACAGTGTTCTTTGTGGCACCGATCTTTTATGCTACTTTGCTGGGGTTTGTCTACCAAAGCGGAAAAGTTGAAAACACGCCTGTATTAGTTGTGGATAGAGATAATACGCCTTTATCAAACCAATTAACGGAAATGTTGGATGACAATAAGAGTATTAAGATCATCAAATATATCCAGGAACCTTTAAGTATAAAAGATGAGGTCATTAGGCATGAAGCAGCCGCAGTGGTGATTATCCCCTCCCGATTTGAGGGAGATATGCTTCAGAAAAAATATCCTGAACTGAATGTTTATATCAATACAGGAAATGTTTTAACGGCTAATTTTGCATCCAAAGCACTTCAGCTTACCATTGGAACATTCTCTGCCGGAGCATCCATTAAAGCATTACAGAAAGCAGGAATGCCTGCAGCAAAAGCTGCAACCCAATATGAGCCTTTTAAAGCCAATTATATTACTCTTTTCAACACTACCGGAAATTATCTGATCTTTATGTGGCCGGCGATGTTGGCGGTAGTATTACAACAGGTTATTTTGCTGGCCATGGCGGTAAGTTTTGCGGCAGAATTCCAAAGAGGATCTTTTGTAAAAGAATATGTGAAAATGAAGAAGTGGGCATTCCCAACCATGTTGATTAAGGTAATCCCAATTTGGGTGTCTTCTATTCTTATTGTAGGTATTTACTACTTTATGCACATGATCTTTAGGGTTCCGATGCCGGAGGGAATACTTAATTTTATCCTTCTGACAGCTGTTTTTGTAGGCTCGGTGTCCTTCCTGGGAGTATTTATCAGTATATTGATTCCGGATGCTTTGAAGGCAACACAGATTCTTATGGTAATTGCTTCACCAGCCTTTATCATCAGTGGATTTACATGGCCATTAAGCGCAATGCCGGCTTTTGTACAGTTTATCGCGAATATCATCCCATTGACTCCATTTTTACAGGCTTTTAAAATCCTCTTGATCCAGAAAGGATCTGTAGAACTGACTTTCCCATATCTGAAACATTTAAGTGTTCTTGTAGTAGTGTATGCCATCATAGGATGGATTGCTTTAAAAATTAAACTTTGGTTTATTTTCAAAAAAGCAGCTCCGCAGGGAATTGCTGTGGAAGGTGATTCTGAAGAAGAGACTGAATAAATTCTATTAGTTTGAAAAAGTACAAATACCGAATGATGACAATGGTTTTCATTCGGTATTTGTATTCTAAAGCTATCATATTCTCAAACTTTAAAACCACCCTGTCAAAAATTCTTTGAATTTTTGACACCCCTTCGAAGGAAGGTAATGGACACACATAGAATGAGGGTTAGTAGGATAGTTGTAGGAAAATAAAACGTACACTAAAACTCTCAAGCTCCCAAACCCGAACCTTGCAACAAAAAATTCTCTCACCATAAAAATCAAACAAAAAAACTGATATATTTGTCTGTAGTAAAAAACAGATCGTATATGGAAAATGTATTTGACGCAAAAGACGCTCAAAACTATATTGATAGAATAAACAGACTGGTAGAAGATACGCATGGATTATGGGGGAAAATGACGGTGGATCAGATGTTGGCGCACTGTTGTATTACTTATGAAATGGTGTATGAGCCGGAAAAACATAAAAAACCGGGATCTATTGCGAAGTTTATTTTAAAAACTTTTGTGAAATCTAAAGTAGTAGGTGAGAAAGCCTATCCTAGAGATTCCCCTACAGCTCCACAATTTTTAGTGTCAGGAAGAAAGAACTTTGATGAAGAAAAGAGAAGACTGGTTGGTTTTATTCAAAAGACTCAACAATTGGGAGCAGACGCTTTCGACGGTAAAGAATCTTTCTCTTTTGGGAAATTGAAAGCTCAGGAATGGAACAATATGTTTGCAAAACATTTAAACCATCACCTATCTCAGTTCGGAGTTTAAAAATTACTGCATGAAAAAACTTTTATTGCTCTTCATTCTGGCAACTAATGTTGTGTTGGCTCAGATGCCGGATATTTCAAATACATGGCTGAACAATAGTAAACCTTATATTGGAACTATTGGAAACAAAGGACAGGAGCTGAAGCTTAAGATTAATATTTCTGAACAGAATAAAAAGAATGATCAGGAATATTTTGTTTCAGGATATTCTCTTGTGGATACCAATTATGCTAAATTTGAAGGAACCATCACCATTTCAAAATATAAGGATTCTAAAAAACAAGGAACTGTATTTGGAGAATATGAACTGGCTGAAGAGAATAAAGGAAAACACTCCGGGGTTTTTAAAGGACGATTCGTTTATAACTTTAAATGGAACAGGAAAACTGAAAAAGTGGAAGGGCAATATATTGAACTTATCGGCGATTGGAAAAGTTATGACGGAACCCTTACCTTTAAGACCCATGTGAAAAATCAATAATTCTAAAATAATTCCTCAACACTAAAACAATATGAAACTAGGAGCATTTTCAATCAGCTTAAGTGTAAAAGATCTTCAGAAGTCCAAAGATTTTTATGAAAAGCTTGGATTTATAACTATGGCTGGAGCTACAGAGCAAAACTATCTGATTATGAAAAACGGATCTACTTTAATAGGTCTGTTTCAGGCAATGTTTGATGGAAATATGTTGACTTTCAATCCGGGATGGGATGAAAATGCCCAAAATCTTGAATCCTTTGAAGATGTACGTGAAATTCAGAAGCGTTTAAAGGAAGGTGGAGTAGAGCTTGATAAAGAAGCTGATGAAACCACTTCAGGACCTGAACATATCTACCTGAAAGATCCGGATGGAAATATGATCCTGATCGATCAGCACAGATAAACAAAATTCAAAACAATTTAAAACTTAACTAAAAAAAAACAATCATGGCATCAGTAAACGTTTATTTAACATTCAATGGGAATTGCAAAGAAGCATTCGATTTCTATAAATCTGTTTTCGGAGGAGAGTATCCTTATATCGGAACTTTTGGAGAAATGCCTCCAACGGAAGGTAAAGAACTTCCTGAAGAAGATAAGAACAAAATTATGCATGTTACCCTTCCTATTTCGAAAGAAACTGTATTAATGGGAAGCGATACAGGTGGAGAATGGGCTTCTAACTTCAAAGAAGGAAATAACTTCTCAATCTCTATCAATGCAGAATCTAAAGAAGAAGCAGAGAAATTATTCAATGGTCTTTCTGCAGGCGGGCAGGTAACAATGCCATTAGCAGATACTTTCTGGGGTGCTTATTTTGGAATGTTTACGGATAAATTCGGAATCAATTGGATGGTTAATTATGATGATCCTGCAAAAATGCAGCAGCATCCATAAAATTAATTTTATCCAAAAAAATAATAAAGAAACCGACAGATATCTGTCGGTTTTTTCAATACCTATTGTCGGTTGCTTTTATTGAATAAGATTAGTTCTTTTTAATAATTTTATAGCTTTCTGATTCGGATCTCATGAGGTAAATTCCATCAGGAAGTTCGGTAATGTCAATCTTATTTTCACCTTTAGCAGCTTCTGTTGATTTTACAAGTTTTCCGGATTGGTCATATAAAGTGACCTTACTGTTTTTTTCCAGATTTAGATTGAAGACTCCGGACGAAGGATTCGGGTAAACACTTGTTTTCTTTTGAGATGTGATTTCTGCAGTTCCTAAAGTTGGCGTTTTAGACCACGTAAATGCGTCAAGACACATATAAACATAACCGCCGGTTGACTGCAGCTGGATCTCGTCAATGATTATATTACTGTAGTTTAGATTATTAAGATTCGTGAGATCAATCGGTGTAAATCCATTGTAAACACCTGTTGTTCCCGTTGTAGCATTGAATGTTGTATTAAAACCGGAGGTTTTCGTAGTAGAAAACTTTGTAATTCCGTTTAATTTTCCTGTAATGATTAACGTTCCAGATGAGGTAGATTGGTTTAATGCTGTGTTACTTAAGAATACCCAAAATTTTGATACTTTAAATGAAGAACCGCTTTTAACACTGAAAGATGGAGAAGGGGTATTCGTAGTTCCTGTGTTATCAATATAGGCATTATCATTGGCGGTTCCGTTCCAGCCTGTATTGGGGTAATTTTTCTGAATCCTAAAAGTACCGGCTTGTGAAACAATGTTAAAAGTATAGCTGTTATCGGTAAAGGATGTGCTGCCATTCACAGCATTTTCAAAAGTCATAGTGCTCATTTGTGCACTGATGTCTACAATTTTACTTAAAAAGATAAGAATTGTAAAAAGGATAATTTTTTTCATGATGTAAATTTCTTATGGTTAGTGTTTTTAAAATACTTATAGAATATATCAGGAGCATTGTTTAGCTCTCTGTGCAGTATCACTTTAAATAATACCCCAAAGTAACGGTGAAATAGCAGGTGAAAACAGCGTATTACATTCCGAATTGTAAAACAGGTAGAAATACGTATTCTTGGTTATTCATATTGTTTTATTTTTGAAGAAAATAGAAGAGATTAATGCTTTTGAAAATAAAATAAGTTTATTTCGAGTATATAAATTGTTTTTTTCATAACTTCATTTTGTACAAAACCTATAATTTAAAACAAATAACTATGGAATTACCTAAACATGCAGTAACATTAGACGAAGCCATTAGATGGACTAAAAGATGGCAGTTAAAAGAATTAACTTCAGGGCTTGAAATAAAAGCGCATATGATCCCCAAAAAAGATGTACAGGATATTTTCAGCAAAGATCTGAATGTTGAACACCTTCGTGGCTACAATGCGATTAGCGATGACGGGACATATAAATTTTTAATGGTTGGGGTAGATGCTAAAGGGGATGATATGGTGAATTATGAGAGAGGATATTACGTCTATGATATGACCACACCATGCCCAAGTGTATGCTCAACGGTAATATGGTGGGACCAATAATCTAAAACTGAAGATCATTGGATCATTGGATTGAAATATTGTCGTTAATTGGAAAAGGCATTCTGCTGATTAATCTGGCAGTATACTGTATAGGCTTTTTCCGCTCAGGGAGAGCCTATACATTTTTTATAAGCTATCTGGCATGGATATTAATCTGTGAAATAGTATTCTATGTGTTAAATTATCAGAGGATCAATAATCTGTTTTTTTCTCATTATTATCTGATTATTCAGTTTATACTGCTGGGACTTTTTTTCCATGAAATTGTAACTGAAAAGTATCAAAAAAATATAGCACGATTCCTTTTAGTGAGCATCCCTTCGGTTCTGATCGTGCAGTATATAATAGATCCGGAGAAATATTATGTATTCAATTTATTTGAAATATTTGTCACTTCATACTCACTCATTATTCTGGCATTGTTTCATTTATACAATATATTGGATACTGAAAAGAAATATAACTATATAAGCCTTGGGCTTTTGCTGTATCTGATAAGCAGTACCGTGATATTCCTGTCCGGAAATCTGTATACGGTAATGAATACCAATCTACACAGAGAAATCTGGGTTTTTAATGTGGTGATGTTTATCGTTTATCAGATTTTCATTTTTGCCGAGTATTTCTTTTCCCGCAGAAAAAATGTGTAATTACTGTTATGATCTTACAACATGAATGAAAATACAATTATTTCCACTATAGTCTATACCTTTTTGGCTTTTACTTTGCTGGCGGTTACGCTGGTTATATTCTACTATTTTTCAAATAAAAAGATAACGAAAAATCTTCTTCAAAAGAAAGAGCTTGAACTTAGGTATGAAAAAGACCTTACCCATGCTATTATCAGTTCCCAGGAAAAAGAAAGATTGCGGATTGCCCAGGACTTGCATGATGATATCAGTTCAAAATTGAGTGTAGTCTCTTTGAATATTCACCTGCTGGACTTTGACAATTTAACAAGGGAAGAATATAGTGAACTCAAAAATAAGATCATCAATCTGGTAAACACTACAGCAGAAAGTGCCAGGCAAATCTCTCATGATCTGCTTCCTCCCATTCTCGAGAAATTTGGATTACATGCCGCTATAGATGCATTATGTTCAGAAATCAACATGTCTAAAACCGTACAGATTTCTTACGCCAACAATTTGTATTTTGCAAAAACAGAGGATGAAAAAAATTTGCATATCTTTAGGATACTTCAGGAATTAATTAATAATTCTATAAAACACGGGGAAAGTACTCATATTGATATTGTATTTAAAGGGAAGGATGGAAAAAATACATGTATCTATAAGGACAATGGTAAAGGATTCAGTCCCAATGAAGATGTAATGAAAGGAGGATTGGGATTAAGAAATATAAGAAGCAGGGTAGAACTTATCAATGGTACATTGAAGATAGAAAGTGAAAGCAGGAAAGGAATTACCGTAGAATTTACATTTTAATTGATTAATAAGATGGAAAAAGAACCCATTCGCCTGATGATCGTAGATGATGAAGCCCTGTTTCGTCAAGGAATTTCATTGTTGATACAGAGAGAAAAAGATATTGTGCTGGTGCGCGATTTCAGCAACGGAAGAGAATTGCTTGATGCATTCACTACCCTTGAAGAGTTGCCGGATATTATACTGATGGATCTCAATATGCCTGAAATTAACGGGGTAGAGGCCACCAAACAAATCCATATCAAATACCCTCAGATCAAAATTATAGCCCTCACCAGCTATAATACAAAAGCTTTTATTGTCAATATGATTCAATCTGGGGCATGTTCTTTTTTGAAGAAAAATTCAAGTCCCTTAGAATTGGTTAATGCCATTAGGGAAGTACACCAGAAAGGATTCTATTATAACAGCGAAGTAATGGAAGCATTGCATGAGAATTTTACTGAACCTAAGAAGAAGGTTTCCAGTATCTTTGATGCCAATCATATTTCTAAAAGAGAGAAAGAAGTACTCGAACTTATCTGTCAACAATACAGTACCCCTGAAATTGCGGATCAGCTTTTTATAAGCTCAAGAACTGTAGAAGGACACCGAAACAGCCTCCTTCTGAAGACAGGATCTAAAAATACTGCTGGTCTGGTAGTATACGCTATTGAAAGCAAAATCGTAGATGCGAATTATCTAAAAGACAGATTCGATTAAATTTTATTGATATTTTCTGATTAAATTAGTCTTAATTTTTGAAACAAAAGACTAACTGACAGAAAATAGAAAAGATGGAATTTACAATCGAAGATATTACAACAGCACATCAAAAAGTAAAGAGTGGAGCAGACTTCCCTCAATATATTCAGGCTATCAAAAGTCTGGGTGTTTCTCATTATACCACTTATGTTTCGGATGGAAATACAAGATATTTCAACAGGGACCATCAATCGATTCACACCGGAAGTAAGTATGATGCCCTTCTCATTTCTGAAAAAACAAATCTTAACCATTTTAAAACCAGATTAAAACTTCATCAGCAAGGAGGTACAGATTACTATACTTTCTGTAAAGATTGTGCAGAAAACGGAATTGAAGGCTGGGTGATGAATCTGGAAGCAATGACCTGTACTTACTTTAATAAAGAACAAGCAGATGTCCTGGTAGAACAGATTCCAGTCTAAGATATCTGGGATTTCAGGAAAGTGTCAGATTTAAAGTCGCTTACTATAAAACCGTGCTCAATTCAATCATAAAAATATCGTTTGCTATTATTGATTTAAATTATTAATTTTGTTAAAACGATAGATAATAGTAATTGATAAACATGAGAAAGGTTTTTACGAAGTTGGCATTCACAGTATTGAGCTTGGGGTCGGTTTTAACATGGGCACAAAAAAATGATCTGGGTGCTTGGTATATGTATTTTGGGAACAATAAAATCAGTAAAAAACTGAACTGGCATAATGAAGTTCAGTACAGAAATTTTGATGCTATTGGGGATCTGGAACAACTACTCATCCGTACCGGAATTGGATATGATCTTACCGAAAATAATAATAACGTATTGTTGGGATATGGTTTTATTTTAAGTCAGCCCTATGTAAACGGAGATAAAAAGGAAAATATAGAGCACAGAATTTTCCAGCAGTATATTACCAAGCAGAAGTTTGGACGTTTTAACCTTCAGCATCGCTATCGTTTGGAAGAACGTTTTCTGGAAGACGATTTTAGAATGAGATTCCGCTATATGTTAGGAGTAAATATTCCGATCACTCAGAAAGAAATGTTGCCGAAAACATTGTACGCATCTGTATATAATGAGATTTTCCTGCATTTCAACAGTCCCACTTTCGATAGAAACAGAGTCTACGGAGCGTTGGGTTATGTGATTAATAAAAACATGAGAATTGAAGCCGGATATATGAATCAGATTCAGGAAAACAGAAATAGAGGACAAATTCAGATTGGTTTTTATAACAATATACCGTTTACGAAAAACTAATGTTGACTGTTTCTACTGAATGCGCTGGTGAAGAACTTTACTAAAAGACATTGATTAAAATTAACACAAAAAATAACACATATGCATTCAGGAAAAAGATTTAGCGCGCGGGAATTTATTAACTGGACGCGTCGCAGCATTTATGCTTTAATTGTATTGGCAGCCATACCTACTATTTTATATTTTTTAGGCTGGAAATTTCTTTCTGTACCTTGGCAGCCGATCGCCATCATGGGAACGGCAGTCGCTTTTATCGTAGGATTTAAGAATAATGCCAGTTACAGCAGACTCTGGGAAGCGAGGCAGATTTATGGAGCTATTATCAATGACAGTCGTAGCTTCGGATATATTTTAAGAGATTCTCTTGGAGTGAAAGATGAAGGTAAAGTAAAAGAAATGTTCCTTCGTCATTATGCATGGCTTACGGCACTTAGATTTCAACTCAGAGAGCCAAGAGTCTGGGAAAATACCGGAACCGCTCAGTTTGATGAGTATGCTCAAAAATATGATATTCCGGAAAGGCTTTCAAAGCTGGATGATGAACTGAAGAAATACCTTTCAGAAACAGAACTTCAGTATATTCTGAACAAAAAGAACAGAGCTACACAATTGATGGCCAGTCAAAGTAAAGAATTATCTAAAGCCTATGAAAAAGGGGAGATCAACGACTTTCAATGGACGCAGATCAATCAGCAGTTGGTGAAATTTACCGACAATCAGGGAAAAGCAGAAAGAATTAAAAACTTTCCTTATCCAAGGAATTTTTCTTCCATTACAACTTATCTTTTGTTGTTATTCATTGTATTTGTTCCTTTTGGAATGTTGAAAGAATTTGATAAGCTGGGAGAAGGCTCTATGGCAGAAGGATGGACAATCTGGTTCAATATTCCTTTTTCCTTATTGGTAACCTGGTGTTTTCATACCTTAGACAGTGTAGGAGAAGCATCAGTAAATCCTTTTGAAGGAAGCGCTAACGATGTTCCTATTACCCAGATCAGCCGTACCATTGAAATTGATATGAGAGATATGCTGGATGAAACCGATCTTCCACCGGCAATCACTCCAAAAAATAATATTGTACTTTAAATTAAAAGATTAAGAAATAACTGGAGTTAGATTTAGATCTGCGTTATCTGCAAAATCTGCGCGAGATAAAAAAACAAACCTTATAGGTTTTTAAAACCTATAAGGTTTAGATAAAAGTCAGCCATATCAGCAAGAATTTCTCTGCGTTTCTAATCATAATAACAAAAAATAATACTTAAAAAAAACTAAATCGAAATGATTCACAGCTATGTTATAATATCCATTGTAGTCTTACTGTCTGTAATGATATTAGTAATGATCGGGCAGAAACTGAAGGTCGCTTATCCTATTTTCCTGGTGATTGCAGGATTGCTGATAAGCTTCGTTCCGGGAATGCCTCGTGTAGAAATAGAACCGGATCTTGTTTTCCTTATTTTTCTGCCTCCTATTTTGTTTGAAGCTGCATGGTTTACTTCATGGCAGGATTTTCATAAATGGAGAAAACAAATCTTTTCCATGGCTTTTGGATTGGTGTTTTTAACATCAGTTGTTGTTGCTTACCTTTCATCTTCCATTATTCCGGGACTTACTGTAGCAATGGGGTTCTTGTTGGGCGGAGTAAATTCCCCACCGGATGCGGTAGCCGCTACTTCAGTATTGAAACACATGAAAATCCCTAAAAAGATCACCAGTATTCTGGAAGGAGAAAGTTTGATTAACGATGCTTCCAGTTTAATTGTCTTTAAATTTGCTTTGGCAGCCGTTATTTCAGGGCAGTTTATTTGGAGAGATGCCATTCAGGATTTCTTTACCATGGCCATTGGTGGAATTGCGGTAGGAGTGGCTGTAGGCTTTCTGTTTGGAGCATTATTGAGAATTATTCCTACCAATTCTAATATAGATACGGTGATTACCCTGATTGTTCCTTACATTATGTATGTGGGTGCAGAACACTTCCATTTTTCGGGAGTATTAGCGGTGGTTGCCGGTGGATTACTGATGTCGTATAATTCGCATTGTTACCTCAGCCATACCTCAAGGATTCAGTCCGGAAATGTCTGGAGTGTTTTGATATTTCTGATGAATACCATCATTTTTATCCTCATTGGTCTTGAGCTACCAATCGTTGTGGAAGGATTAACAGATTATACCATTTCAGAAGGAATTTTCTATAGTGTAGTGATTGGAGGAGCTATCATCGGAACAAGAATCGTGTACAGCTATGCATTGATGTATTTCCCAAGAGTCTGCTCTAAAGAAATAAGATTGAAAGTCCCGAAACCGGATTGGCGTGAACCTTTTATCATCAGTTTTGCAGCGATGAGAGGAGTTGTATCGTTGGCTGCAGCATTGTCTATTCCTGCCTTTTTACCGAATGGAGATGCATTTCCGCACCGAAATATCATCTTATTCGTAACTTTCGTGATCATTCTGATTACTTTGGTTGGACAGGGATTATTACTGTCTCCGATTCTGAAATTTTTGAATATCCAGGATGCAGGAAGTGAATTGCCTGAAGAAAAACAGGAAGTTATCCTGATGCGTAAACTTAAAGAAACAGCTTTGCATAAACTGGATAATGATTTTTCTGAACTCGCTGTATCTAATAGTCTTGTTCGTCACCAAAAACATAAACTGGAAAACGAAATGATGCTGATGGCGGATAAAGCCCAATGCATGGCTTCTACCGGAGATTATGTAACGGCAATCAATGAGAATAAAGATGTACTTCGCCAGGTTATTCAGGCTCAGAGAAATGAATTACACAGAATGAAAAAAGAGAAAATATTTGATGATCATGTGATGAGAACCATTGAAATGCAGCTGGATTTTGATGAAGCAAAAATTACAGGATTCTCTCACTGATACTATTAAGCCTTTACAATAAAGTAAAAATAAAACCACAAAAGTCACAAAAGGATTTACACTAAGTCTAAAATTAAGGTTAACTTGCATAAGATTCACGAAGGAAAAATCTACAGATTTTCAAACTTAAGTGCTCTTCTCAATAGTAAGAATATTAACTTTAAAATAACTTAAGTGTTTAGATTCTTTTGTGACTTTTGTGGTTAAAAATAATGTAGTAATTCATTCAAATTTTAATAATATGAATACACCAATCACTGTTCAATACAAGATAAATGTCCCAATCGATAAGGTTTGGAAAGCATTAACGGATAAAAATGAAATGAAGTCCTGGTATTTTGATATTCAGGATTTTGAACTGGAAACAGGAGATATATTCAATTTCTATGAACCCGGAGGTGAAAATAAATACCATCATCAGGGTGAAATTCTTGAAATTATTCCCCATCAAAAATTAAAACATAGCTGGTCTTATCCTGATTTTTCAGATCTGAAAACAATCGTTACTTGGGAACTGCAACCTGTAGATGATGCAACCTTAGTGATTTTAACCCATGAAAATATTGAGAACTTCAAAGAGCTAGGAGAAGGTTTTTCAAGAGAAAATTTTACAGGTGGTTGGAATTCAATTGTAGGGCAAAGCTTAAAAGAATATCTAGAAAAATAAAAGTATGATAGCATTACAGCCTTTTCATATTCAGGATGCGTCGGCATTAATTTCAAACATAAAAGATCAAAGAGCTCTTCTTCAGTTTGCCGGTCCAATGTACAGTTTTCCTTTAACTGAAGACCAGCTTGAAGAAGATTTACTTAATGAAAACAGAACCTTGTTCAAAATAGTTGATGTTGAAAATCAAAATACAATCGGTCATGCTCAGATATTCCTAAAAGAGAAGACTTTTCTGTTGGGAAGGATTTTGATCTGGGATGAAAATAACCGTGGAAAAGGTTACGGGAAGAAAGTAATGCAGGAACTGCTGAAATACGGATTTAGTAATTTCAACAGAGCGTTGGCAGAGCTGAATGTATATGATTGGAATACCGGAGCCATTGAATGCTATAAAAAAGTAGGCTTTGCTATTGATCCGGATGTAAGGAATGAAGCAAACATTGATGATGAAATCTGGGTTTCTCTCAATATGAAAATTCACAAAAATACATTTGAACTATAGAAATCATGAGCAGATTTACTGGGCTCCGTCCCATGCTTTGGACAGAAAATTTAGATGAAAGTATAGAATTCTATACACATATTCTCGGTTTTGAGGTATTAAGCAGAAATGATGAATGGCATTGGGCTTCGCTTAGAAAAGATGATGTTCACATTATGCTTGCTTTGCCTAATGAACATGAAAATCCTGCGGCCATCGGTTTTACCGGATCATTTTATTTTAATGTAGATAAAGTAGATGAATTATGGGAAGATCTTAAAACAAAGGCCAAAATCTGCTATGAAATAGAGACTTTTGAATGGGAAATGAGAGAATTTGCAATATATGATAACAACGGATATATCCTACAATTTGGTGAACCTGTGGATAATATTGGCAATACGGAATAAAATTTGCTATTTTTGGGGAAATATTTAGAAAGTCAATGAAAAAAAATATAATAGCGGGTTTCGCAGCAATTCTATTACTGGCATCATGTAATAAAGATAAAGAGATTCTTGATACATTAAATACCTATAATAACTCAATGGAAGCAAAAGGGTACCATTTCGGTGATAAACTTCAGCTTCCGAAAGAAGTAACGGAAAATGCAGAAAGTGTAACCATTAGCTTTGGAGATAAAGAAACTACAGACCTTACCATTGATCCGAAGTTTTTTACTTTAGGAGATAATGCAGTTACTTTTAATGTTAAAACGAAAGGTGGGGAAGTACTAAATCAGGATGCAACCATTAATGTATTTGCAAAAAATCCTGAAAAGAATATTGCTTACCAAATTGTAGCAGAATATCCTCATGATCCTAAAAACTTTGTACAGGGATTTCAGGCAGAAGGAAATACTATTTATGAAAGTGACGGTCAGAACGGATCTTCACAGATTTTAAAATATACATTAGGAACAACTACACCTCTTGCTTCTACTAAACAGGCTCCTGAAGATTTTTCTGAAGGAAGTACTATTGTTGGTGACAAGGTGTATCAGTTAACATGGCAAAGCAAAAAAGGATACATCTACGATAAAAGTTCTCTGAAGTTACTTTCAGAATTTGCGTATCCAAACGTATTGGGTGAAGGTTGGGGATTAACGTATGACGGAAAAAACCTGATTGCATCAGACGGAAGTAAACTTTTATATTTCCTGGATGTTAATGATCCTTCAAAATTAATTAAATATATCGCAGTAGCAGGAAGTTCACAGGCATATGATCAACTGAATGAATTAGAATACCACAACGGATTCCTGTATGCTAACGTATGGCAAAAACCAATCATCCTGAAAATTAATCCTGCAACCGGAGAAGTAGTAGGTACATTTGATTTCACGGAAATTGCAAAACAAAATACCAAAGGAACTGATGATGTATTAAACGGAATTGCTTTCAAAGGAGAAAATATGTTGGTGACAGGAAAGAATTGGCCGAAGATTTATGAAGTTGCTATTAAATAAGAAAAGTTTCATAACAATTTCTATTCGAATAAAATAAAGATGTAAATTGGTAGCGTTCCGTAAGGAGCGCTATCTTAGTAAAAAGAATTTTGAGATTACTCTACCTGATATGCATTTTCATTTTCTGTTCCTCTGCGGCGCAGAACGTTCTTCCTTTAGATACTTTAAAACTGAAGGAAGCTAAAGATATGCTCGCTGATGACTACGGAAACCTGTACATCTATAAAAATAAGGACTTTAGCTTTACCAAATATGACTCTTTAGGAAAGCAGATCGGGAAAATGATGCTTACGGTTCCTTACAAAGTGCAGACAGTACAAAACCCTTTGAACGTACCTTTATTTTCTGAAAATGCCCAGGAAATGAAATTTGTAGACCAGAATATGAATGAGATTCAACGAATTGATTTTAAACAAAAATTCGGGTTTATCAGAATGGCGTATGCTGAAGATTTGCAGCAGTTATGGCTGTTGGACGACAGTACAAAACGTTTGATACAGTATAATTTCAGGAATGATACCACTATCAATTCATTTCCGTTTGATATCAGTTTTGAGGATCTGATGGATTTGCTGGTGTATGAAACGAAAGTGTATGTTCTTACCAAAAAACATATCAGAATTTATAATCTGAAGTTCGAAAAACTATTTGAAGCCCCGGTGGATAACGGAAAACGATTCAGAAGGGAAAATGATAATATATTGGTTGTTGCCAATAACTCAATCTTAAAATATATTCCTGAGAAAGGGATGAGTGTTGTTTTTGACGATCCGGAAGCACAAATTGTGGATAAAAACATCCTTTCTTATTTTGAAATCAAAGGAAACAAGCTTTATCTTTACAGCCTTGAAAAAGTAAAGAAAGCCAGACAGCAGAAACAACAGGAGACAGAACTTCAAACCATAGAACAATCTGCCGGGAAACCCGTAGAAAATGTTGAAGTAAAATCCAATGGAGGAGAGGTAGAAAAAAAGCCCTCTGACAATACATTAGAAAAGTTGGTTGAAGAAACTTCTGAAGTTCAGGCAGCAGGCGTAGAAAAGCTTATCAATTAATCAGTAAATACAAGGAAAAAGAATATTATGCATATTGCAGTTACAGGAAACATTGGAGCAGGAAAAACAACTTTAACCACAATGCTTTCTAAGCATTACGGATGGGACGCACAATTTGAAGACGTAGATCACAATCCTTATCTGGAGGATTTTTATTCAGATATGAGCAAATGGAGCTTTGCACTGCAGGTATATTTTCTGGGAAGCAGATTCCGCCAGGTAAAAGAGATCAGAGAAAGCGGTAAAAACATTATTCAGGACCGTACCATTTATGAAGATGCACACATCTTTGCAGAAAACTTAAATGATATGAATCTTCTTTCAGACAGAGATTTCAATAACTATTCATCTGTTTTTGATCTAATGAAATCATTTGTTTCTGCACCGGATCTTTTAATTTATCTGAAATCAGACGTTCCGAACCTCGTAAAGAAAATTTACAAAAGAGGACGTGAATATGAAGCATCCATCAGTATCGAATACCTTTCAAAACTGAACCAGAAATATGAAAAATGGATTTCTAACTATACAGAAGGAAAACTGTTGATTATTGAGGTTGATGATTTAGATTTCGTTGAAAAACCGGAAGACTTCGGATTGATTCTGGAAAAAATTGAAACTGAATTACACGGATTGTTTTAACAAACTTTTATCAGAACATTAAGACAACGTCCATTGAATTCTTTTTAAATTTGTGATAGACAAGTTTAATTTTTTAAAATAATTAGAAATGTTAGTGAAGGTTTTACATAACGGAAGCTGTTCAAAGTCAAATGCTGTATTAGAGTATCTTGATGAAAACGGAGTGTCTTTTGAGATCATTAATATCATTGAGGATCCACTAAGTATTCTGGAGATTAAAACCGTGTTGAAAAAGCTTAATCAGAGTGTTTTTCATATCATCCGGAAGACAGATAAGCTGTATACTGAAAACTATGCAGATAAAAATTATTCAGAAGAAGAATGGATTAAGATTCTTTCTGAAAATCCTTCCCTAATCCAGAGACCTATCTTGGTAAAAGGTTCAGTAGCTATGTTGGGAAGACCTATTGAGAATGTAAAGTTTTTTATTGAGAAATAATAAATATATATAAAAGTTGCGGCTGTTTCTTCGAAACAGCCGCAACTTTGTTTTTAAATAGAGAGGGAATTTAATTTCTCTCTGTCTTTAATAAAAAGGCTGTCATTTCTGACAACCTTTTTTATTTTACAATAGAATAACGCCCTCTATTTTTGCTACTTCCTGATAAATATTCACCACCTGATTGGCATCTAATACAAATGCATTAATGTTGCAGGCTGTGTATTTTCCATTTTTGCTTTCGCGGTTTCCCAATGTAAATTTAATACCATCAAAAACTTTGTAAATTTCAGTAAGTTTTGACTGGTCTGTAGGAATAATAAATTTAAATAAATAATCCTCAGGAAAATCATGATGACCTTCCAGTTTTTCCTTTAAAGATTTATAGAAATCTTCAGGATTTGCGTGTTGATTTCCTTGTAATATATCCATCTTCAATTCTAATATAATATATAAATATAACGAAATTTTTTCTATTTTCCAAAAGGTCCTAATAGGGACTTGGAGTTCTGATGCTCGTAATCTTCAATGATGTTAAAGAGTCCTGCTACCAATTGTTCCGAAGCTAGTTGGCTCAATCCTCCTGCGTTTACTGTATTGGTATTACCTCCCAAAAGACTTCCCAGGAAATTACTTCCGGCCAAAGCAGTGTTAATAGTTTTTACAATACCAAATTCGTTCAGTTTTTCATCTACTTTTGGAGCGATAGCCGCAATAAGCTGTTGGGATGTTTTCTCTTTTAGAATCTGTGTAGCCGTAGTTCCTTCAATAATTCTGGTTACATCCTGAGCGTTTAAACTATTTACAGCACCCTGTAGAATAGGTCTTGAGGTATTTACGGTATAGGCAGCTGCCTGAGCAATATAATCTCTTTCCTTAGCAACCAATGAAGGAGCAATTTTTTCCAGCATAGAGTTAATCTCCCGAAGCTGTTTAGGAAGAGCCTTATCTACCATATTATTCTGTAAAAAGGCTTCTTTATTGGTGTAAACACCCATTCCTTTATCAATACCATTCAGTAACATTCTCTTAATAATGGAAAGCCCCATGTCCGAAGTGGCAAGCGTTGTACAAGATTGTACAGTGGTGGTAATAACGGCACCGGTCCCCACTATAAGAGCCGCTGCAATGATATATTTTTTCATTGATCCTTTTTAATGCTTTTTTCAAAAACTGCACCAAAGGTAAATACTATTATCTATTTAACAAAATATTAATGATTAGTGAATTATTTGGTGATTTTTTTTGTTAAAAATTTGATTTTTACATTGATGATATGATATTGAATTGATGCTAATTTTGGTTTTAAATTTGTAAAATTTAATTTTATTGATAGTTTTGTTTAATAAAATTTAATTTTTTTTGAATTTTTAAGATATGTTAACAAGTTTCAGTTTTTTTTCTATTTTTGGCTAATGTCTTCATTTGAGAAATTAATTGCTTCAAAATGAGACAATGTTGAAAATCTGATTGTACGAATAAAATTGAAACTATATGAAACAAAGTAATTTAAAGTATCCATGCCTCATCGCAGTTTTATACTTCGGGATGAACGTGAATGCACAGGTTACAAAAGACTCTGCCAAAGTTCAGAAGATTGACGAAGTAGTCATGATTGGATATGGTAGCCGTAAGAAAGTGGATAATACAACATCCATCAGCTCTATCAGTGCAGAAGAAGTAACCAAAACTAAAGTCCTGAACGCTTCACAGGCTATTCAGGGTAAAGCTGCCGGAGTACAGATTGTCGCATCAGATATGCCGGGATCTACGCCTTTGGTAATGATCAGAGGGCTTGGGACAGTAACTGGAGGAAGATCTCCTTTATATGTTGTAGATGGAATGTTCCTTGAAAATATCAACAATATCAACTCTAATGATATTCTTACTTATGATATTTTGAAAGATGCAGCGGCATTGGCCATTTATGGTAATAGGGCTGCAAACGGAGTAATTATTATTACAACGAAGTCAGGAAAAGGTAAATTAAGTGTTTCTTATGATGGATTAGTAGGTGTAAGAAGTCCATTGAAGACTGTGAAAATGGCAAATGCATCAGAGTTTGCAACCTATAATAATACGGCTCTTAATTTGAATAGATTTTCTACCAATCAACCAGTGAATACAGATTGGTTTAAAGAAATTACAAGAACAGGGGTTTACAATCAACATAACCTCTCAGTATCCGGATCTTCTGAGGCTGTGAAATATTTTTTCAGTTTAAGTAATTATGACGAACAATCTATTTTAAGAGGTACAGATTATAATCGTGCTACCATCAGATCTAATAATGAGTTCAAGATTGCTAAGGGAATTACCCTTTCTCAAAATTTCAGTGTAGCATTCACAAAAACCACTCCAAAACCTTTTAATGCATTTACAACTGCTTATAAGCAATCTCCTATGGTTCCTGTTTATTATCCTTCAGGACAATTTGGGATGCCTTTTGTAAATGAAACGACAGGACTTGTAGATTATTCAGGGAAAAAATTTAATGATGTTACCAATCCGGTAAGCCAGTTATTGCTTAATAATGAGCAAAACAAAAATACTTTGCTCCAAGGAGGCTTAAAATTAGATATAGATATCATTAAAGGGTTAAAATTTACTTCTCAGTTTAATGGAGAGTATTCAAACTATAAATCTTATAATTTTAGAAATGAGGTTGATATTTGGCTTGCAGAAGAACCTACAAGGGTGCCTGGAGGCTTCTCAAATACGAACCCTGTTAATACTTTAGAAAACACTCGAGAAGATTATTATAACTGGTCATTAACCAATTATTTAACATATAATAAAAAATTTGGAGTTCACGATATTGAAGCAACAATAGGTACTGAAACTACAGTAAGAAATGGTATTGACCAGCTTATTGTAAAAAGAAAGAATTTGTTGTTGAATGATTCTAATTACTGGAACCTTAACGGAACCGATTATGTAAATAATGTTCAAAGCTTGAAATCTGTGAAATACGACAGGAATACTACTGTTTCTTATTTTGCCAGAGCACAGTATAAATTAATGAACCGCTATTTGCTAAGTGCAACTATAAGACGTGATGGATCTTCACAGTTTGCCGCAGGTCAAAAATGGGGAACTTTCCCATCATTTGGAGCAGGATGGATTATTTCTGAAGAAGAGTTCATGAAAGATGGATTCTTTGATCTGTTAAAATTAAGAGGAGGTTGGGGTAAATTAGGTAATCAGAGAGTTCCTTTGAATTACCTGCCTTTGAATTCGGGTAAAGATTACAACTATGGTTTTGGAAATGCTAATCCGGTAAGTAATGGTATTACTGTCAATAAAGGGTTTGATCCTGTATTAGGATGGGAAGTTACTGAAGAATCATCCTTAGGATTGGATTTTGGATTGTTTAATAAGAGATTAACCGGAGGTATTGATGTTTATAACAGAGAAACCAACAATCTTATTTTAGGAATTACCAATTATATTACATCAGGGCAGTCTGAAACTTATTATTCTCACGTAGGTGCAGTAAGAAACAGAGGAGCGGAATTTTCATTGAACTGGGCTGATAAAGTAGGAGAAGACTGGACTTACTCTTTAGGAGCCAATTATTCTTACAATCAAAATACATTGACCAAAGTAGATACAAGCAAAAATATTGCGCAGTTGAGTGGTGGGGATTTGGGCAATGGACAATGGGTTAAACTATTTAACAGCTCCACAGTCGGACAAGCTTTGGGAAGCTTCTATTTATGGGAATATGATGGGGTAGATGCCAATGGTAATATGAAATATAAGGATCTTAACGGAAATGGTATTACCGGATCTGCTGATGCAGGAGACAGAAAATATTTTAATTCTTATATTCCTAAATCTACTTTAGGAATCAATGTTTCTTTAAGTTATAAGAACTGGGATTTTGCAGCAAATGGATATGGAGCCTTTGGGTTTAGTGTTTATAATGGTAAAAAAGCGCAGAGAAGTAACAGTGTAAATATTGAATCTTCAGTAGCTCAGGATTACTGGTCTCCATCCAATCAGAATTCATATCATCCAAAGCCTTATACAGATAATCCTATTGCCTCCACTTATTTCTTAGAAGATGGGGATTACTTTAGAATTAATAATATCTCAATAGGATATACTGTGAGGAATGTAGTAGATTATGTAAAATCAGTGAAGTTTTATGTAAGCGCGATCAATCCTTTTGTATGGCAAAAATATTCAGGATATTCCTCAGAATTATCAGGATATAATCCGGCAGATGCGAAAACAGAAGGGGATCCTTACAAAATGGCAGGGGTAGAATTAAATGCTTACCCTACGTTAAAATCTTTTGTATTTGGTGTAAACGTAAACTTTTAGAAAAAATGAAAAGAAATAAGATATTATTAGTCTCTTTAATGTTATTAGGTTCAGTAGCTGCTGTACAAAGTTGTAGTGATGAATTTATTGATGTGAAACCCTCAGAGTCAATGACAATTGATGATCTAGAAAAATTTAATAATGATAATGGAGCTACTTACTTTGTGAATTCTATCTATGCTAAGTTTTTAGACTGGAATATGAGCACATTTGCCTGGATAGGAGTTACTTCTATTATTTCTGATGATGCTGATAAAGGATCTACTGATGGAGATACAGGATCTGATAAAAACCTATTGGATGCATTGAATATTACTGCTACAACACCATCTTTTAAAGAACTTTTTGCTTCTAACTATCAGGGAATTAATAGATGTAATGAGGCTTTAAAATATATCCCGCAATTAGACAAAGCAAACCCTGAATTGCGTAAAAGACTAATGGGTGAGGCAAAATTCCTGAGAGCATTTATGTATTTCACCCTTGTGAAATCTTTTGGAGGGGTTCCCTTGGTAGATCGTGTTCCTATTTTAGGAAATGCTGAGGATAAAAAAATGCAGCTAACAAGAGTTTCTAAAGAAGAAATATATGCCTTCATTGAAAAAGACCTGAAAGAAGCTATTGAATCATTGCCAGGGAAAGAAGCTTATGGAGGAACAGAGGTAGGAAGAGCATCGGTAGGAGCAGCTCATGCTCTTTTGGCTAAAGTTTATCTTTATCAGAAAAAATGGCAACTGGCTGCTGAACAATGTGATTTAGTGACAGGATACTCTTTAACTCCTAGCTTTATTGATATTTATAAAGTTTCTGGAGAGAATAATGCTGAATCAATTTTTGAAATTCAAGGTTCAGGTGCTGATGCAGGAAGAGCTATCCAGCAGTACAGTAAAGTTCAGGGAGTTCGTGGTACTGGAGGCTGGGGCTGGGGATTTGCAACACCTACTCAAGGGTTATATGATGCTTACACAGCAGAAGGAGATACTGAGAGAAGAGATGCTACTATTATTCATAGAGATATGACATTGTATGATGGAAGATATATTTCTAGTAAAGTAGAGAACAAGTTCTATAACTATAAGGCTTATTCTTCAGCATTCTATGATAAAGATGCTACAGATACCAATATCCGTTATCTGAGATATGCTGAAGTTTTGTTAATCAAAGCAGAAGCATTGAATGAATTAGGACAAACAAGTGTTGCTATTCCATTATTGAATCAGGTAAGAGAAAGAGCTAAAATTACTCCAACTCCAGCTACTTCTCAGGCAGATGTTAGAACAGCAATCTGGAAAGAAAGAAGATTAGAGTTAGCTTTTGAACATGATAGATGGTTTGACTTAGTAAGAACTGGTCAGGCACAAACGGCAATGGCTGCAGATGGAGGTAAAAAATTCATCGTTGGAAAACATGAACTATTCCCACTTCCTTATGAATTTATCATGGAAGCAGGAGGATTGTCCCAACAAAACCCAGGATATTAATCAATAACCATAAACTAGAGGAGAGTGAAAATTCTCCTCTAATTTTATAACCCGTAACCCGATACCAATGAAAAGGACCCTATTGTCAATTGCTGTAACTTCTTTATTCTTTATGTATTCCTGCAAAAACGCTCAGGTTTCAAAACAGGAAATCGTAAAAAATAATAGCGTTTCAAGTACCATTACTGATGAACAGCTGATGGATAAAGTGCAAAGAGATGCCCTAAAATACTTTTGGGACTATGCAGAACCCAATTCTATGTTGGGAAGAGAGCGTTATCATGAGGACAATATTTATCCTGATAATGATAAACATGTTATTACAACAGGAGGTTCGGGATTTGGATTGGCTACTTTACTGGTAGGAGTGGAGAGAGGATTCATTCCAAGAAAAGAGGCTGTGAAAAGATTGACTCACATCATGGATTTTCTGGCAAAAGCAGACCGTCATAAAGGTGCCTGGCCACATTGGATCAATGGAGAAACAGGAAAAACGGTTCCTTTTGGAAAGAAGGATAATGGTGGAGATCTTGTAGAAACAGCATTCCTTACTTCAGGAATATTAATGGTTCGTGAATACTTTAAAAACGGAAATGCAGAAGAAAAAGCTTTAGCAGCAAAATGTGATGAACTTTGGAAAGGAATTCAATGGAACTGGTACACCAAAGGCGGTGAGAAAGTGTTGTACTGGCACTGGTCACCAGAATATCAATGGGAAATGAATTTTCCATTAGAAGGATATAACGAATGTTTAATTACTTATATCCTTGCCGCATCTTCACCTACTTATTCTATAGATGCGGAAACCTATTATAAAGGCTGGACCAGAAATGGAACCTACCTTACAGACAAAACAAAATACGGATTACCTCTGTATGTAAAACATAACTACGCTGAAGAATATGGCGGGCCACTTTTCTGGGCTCAATATTCATATGTCGGGCTTGATCCTACAGGATTATCTGATAAACTGGTGAAAAACTATTTTGATATTAATAAAAATCAAACCCTTATTGACTATAAATATTGTGTTGAAAATCCAAAACAATGGAAAGGCTACAGTCCAAAATATTGGGGATTAACAGCCGGATATACAAGAAATGAGGATGGAAGTACAGGCTATACCGCTCACATGCCGGGTAATGACAATGGAGTCATAACACCAACAGCCGCTTTGAGCAGCTTCCCATACACTCCAAAAGAATCTATGGATTTTCTTAGGTTCATCTATACCCAAAAACCTGAATTCATTGGGTCTGCAGGCCCTTACGACGCTACGTCCATCAATTATAACAACTGGTTTACCCCAAGATATTTGGCCATTGACCAAGGAACAATCGCACCTATGATTGAAAACTATAGAACAGGCTTCTTATGGAAGTTGTTTATGAATGCCCCGGAAATTCAGCAGGGGTTGAAAAAACTAAGTTTCCAATCCACAAAATATGGAATAAAATAATTGATGGGAATAGGCTTACAAAGACCATTTCAATCAATGATAAAAAATAAAACTTTCAGATGTAGCTGATAACGCAGATTTTGAATAGAACTCAAACACAATAACCTGCTTTATCTGTACAATCTGTGAGAGAAATAAAAAGAAAAACCAAATTCAAGGCATTAGCCCCAACCTAATAGCACTATGAAATTAAAATATCTTTCCCTTTTATTGCTGCCACTTTCCCTACAGCTTACTGCTCAGGAAATAAAAGCAGAATTAAATAAAGAAGTTAAACGGCAGGAGAAAATTTCCTACCTTTTGGATTATCCAAAAAATTCCAAAGAAAATGTTCCGTTGATTGTGTTTCTTCACGGTTCAGGAGAAAGAGGAAATAATCTTGAGTTGGTAAAAGCCCATAGTCCGTTTACTTATAAGAATCTGATTAAGGAACCAGTCGCTATTTTAGCACCACAATGTCCTACAGATAGCTGGTGGGATACAGTTTCAGTATATAATCTGATCAAAGAAATTCAGAAAAAACATAAAATTGATGCTTCCCGAATTTACCTTACAGGCCTCTCTATGGGAGGTTGGGGAACCTTAAAACTGGCGATGGAACATCCTGAAATGTTTGCGGCAGTAGCCTCAGTTTGTGCCCCTACAGATCAGGTGATGACCGCCAATATTCAGCAATTCAAAGATTTGAATATGAAAATATTCCATGGTGGAATGGATGATATCGTATTACCGGAAAATGCTTTTAAATTTTACCAGAAGCTTCATCCTGTGAACCCAACAGCTGAATTGGTGATTTTTCCTAATGATAATCATAACTCATGGGATTCAACTTATTCAAATCCAAAGCTGTATGAATGGATGCTGTCTAAAAAGAAAGATAAATAGAAGGTAATGCCAAGAAATAAAACTCAGTAAAAATCAAAACAATAATAATAAGAAGATAGATTTATGAAAAAGTTAATTGTACTTGCAGCCCTGGCACTTTCGCCGGTGTTTTCTGCCCAGGAAATGGTGGATAAGCCTGTACAGTCTTATCAGACTGCTCAATATCAGGCCAAGAAAAAAGCCTTTGTAGACAATCTTTTATCTAAAATGACCTTAGATGAAAAAATTGGTCAGATGAACCTACCAACTTCGGGAGACTTTACTACCGGGATGGCACAGAGTTCAGATATCGGGAAAAAAGTAGAGCAGGGATTAGTAGGCGGATTATTCAATATAAAAGGAGCGGATAAAATTAAAGCCGTTCAGAAAGTAGCTGTTGAAAAAAGCCGTTTGAAAATTCCAATGATCTTCGGAATGGACGTTATTCACGGATATGAAACAACCTTTCCAATTCCATTAGGGCTAGCCGCTTCATGGGATATGAATCTGGTACAACAGTCTGCAAAAGTAGCCGCAAGAGAAGCTGCTTCTGATGGGATTAACTGGACATTTTCGCCAATGGTAGATATTTCCCGTGAACCAAGATGGGGAAGAGTTTCCGAAGGTTCCGGTGAAGATCCTTATTTAGGAAGTGAAATCTCAAAAAACATGGTGTACGGTTACCAAGGGAAAGACTTGGCTAACGGAACCAATATATTAGCTTGTGTAAAGCATTTTGCTTTATATGGAGCAGGAGAATCTGGAAGAGATTACAACACGGTTGATATGAGCCATGTAAGAATGTTCAACGAATATTTTCCACCTTACAAAGCTGCTGTAGATGCAGGTGTTGCTTCGGTAATGGCTTCTTTCAATGAAGTGGATGGAGTTCCTGCAACAGGGAACAGATGGCTTCAGACCGAAGTATTGAGAAATCAATGGAAATTCAAAGGATTTGTAGTAACAGATTATACCGGAATCAATGAAATGGTTGACCACGGTATGGGAGATCTTCAGCAGGTTTCTGCATTGGCTTTAAAAGCAGGTGTTGATATGGATATGGTGGGAGAAGGTTTTCTAACCACTTTAAAAAAATCATTATCCGAAGGAAAAGTAACGCAGGCTGAAATCGATATGGCAGCAAGAAGAATCCTTGAAGCTAAATATGACTTAGGTCTTTTCGATAACCCATACAAGCATGGTGATGCAAAATTAGCAGCCAAAGAAGTATACAACCTGGAAAACCGTAACATTGCGAGAAATGTTGCTGCTCAGTCTATGGTTTTATTGAAAAATGAAAACCAGGTATTACCTTTAAAAAAATCTGGAACTGTCGCAGTGATTGGTCCATTGGTGAATAATTCAATCAACATGGCCGGAACCTGGAGTGTCGCTACAAAACATAATGTTTCAGTTAATTTAATGCAGGGGCTTCAGGCGAACTATGGTAAAGAAGTGAAATTCCTTTCTGCCAAAGGGGCTAATATTGATTACAATGCAAAACTGGAAGAAATCTATGCAGCTCATGGAAAGAAAACGGATAGAGACAACCGCTCAAAAGAACAGCTGTTAAAAGAAGCTGTAGACGTTGCCAACAAAGCAGATGTTATTGTTCTCGCTATCGGAGAATCTGCTGAAATGAGTGGTGAATCTTCATCAAGATCAGAAATAACCATTCCTCAATCGCAGGTTGATCTTTTAAATGAATTGAAAAAGACCGGAAAACCAATCGCTATGATCCTTTTCACAGGTCGTCCTTTAGCATTAACGAATGTAAAAGATACGCCTGATGCGATTGTCAATGCATGGTTCCCAGGTTCAGAAGCTGGAAATGCATTGGCTGATATTCTTTTCGGAAAAGTAAACCCATCAGGAAAACTTCCAATGACTTTCCCAAGAAGCTTAGGACAGATTCCTATTTATTACAATGCTAAAAATACAGGCCGTCCATTAGATCAGAAACTAACGGATAAATGTGAATACCAAAGATTCCGTTCCAATTATATGGATGAATGCAATACCCCATTGTATGCATTTGGGTATGGATTAAGCTATACCAAGTTCAATTACTCCGATATCAGTGTTTCCAATTCCAATCCGAAAGGAGATCAAACCATTCAGGCATCTGTAACGGTAACCAATTCCGGAAACTATGATGGAGCAGAAGTCGTTCAGCTATACATCAGAGACATGGTAGGTAGTATTACAAGACCTGTAAAAGAATTGAAAGGCTTCCAGAAAATATTTTTGAAAAAAGGAGAATCGAAAAAAGTAACCTTTGATATCACTCCTGAAAACCTAAAATTCTACAACGGAGATTTGAAATTCGACTGGGAATCAGGAGAGTTTGATGTTATGATTGGAACAAGCTCTGATGAGGTGAAGCATTCTAAAGTCAATTGGACAAAGTAAAAAGTAGAAGAATTTTTTCATAGTAATGTGTTTTATGGTTTTTTTGGCATGATTTTTATTAATACCAGCGTAGTTATCATAATAATACCAGCAACATGAAAAAAACAATTTTACTTAGCGCAATGTTCCTTGGAACTTTAGCATTCGCACAACAGACACCGGTATTAGGTGGTGATAAAGATGCTCACGGATGTATTGGTTCAGCAGGATATACGTATTCACAGATTAAGAAAAACTGTGTAAGAACTTTTGAAGAAAAAATCAAATTAAAAGAGGTTGCTACAAAAGGAGATTATATTGCAGCAGTTATTTTCAGCAAAGACAAAAAAAATGCTGAAGTTTTTGTTAAAGATGCAGAAGAAGGGAGCATAATCCTTACCAGACCAGGGAAAGCAAAAGCCTGGAAAAAAGATGGTTATGTATTAACTCCTTACAAAAAAAGCGGATTTCAGCTTAAAAAGGATAATGTTGTAATCTATCAATAATATCAGATTTTCAAAGAAAAACAAAGTCACTCGAAAGGGTGGCTTTTTTTATGAGTATATAAAATGATTTAGTAACTGATGATGCGATACCGGTTAGAATTTTTATACCAATTAATGAAGGTCATTAGATCATGAACACCAATCTCAATAAGATAAAAATAGCTTGAGAATATTTCCTTAGAATAAGACTTATGTTGCTTAAAAAGGGCAATGCATTTTGTAACTAGGAATGAAATTAATATCTTTATTTCCAAAACACTTTTACCCCACTGAAAACATTAATAATTTAAATATGAAAAAACCAATTTTATTTAGCATGATGTTCCTTGGCTCTCTAATTTTTGCCCAACAAAAAGCTCCGGCTTTGGGAGGCGATAGAGATGTTCATGGTTGTATAGGCTCTGCAGGTTATACCTATTCACAAATCAGAAATAATTGTGTAAAGGTTTTCGAGCAGAAAATCAAATTAAAGGAAGTAGGCTCGGATAAAAGCTATACTACAATGACGGCAGTTATTTTTAGTAAAGATCTGAAACGGGCAGAAATTTTTATCCCGGAGGGAAATGCCAAAAGTATTATCCTTGAAAAAGAAGGAAAAAACAAAATCTGGAAAAGCGGAAGCTATATTAAAGAAACCTATATGTTAGTTCCCTACAAGAAAACCGGTTATCAAATAAAAAAAGACGACGTAGTCATTTATCAATAAGATCAAATTTTTTAAAATATAAAACCACTCGGAAAAGGGTGGTTTTTTTATGAATTTACATTTCAGATGGTAAGATTTGTTTTTAGGAGCTTCATCCCGCTATCCACTCATACTCCTCGCGCCAAAACGTTAGCCTAAGCAAAGTCGAAGGGCTAACCGCTTGCTGTGGGGTAACCGCTACTATCGGGGCTAGGGTATAAGTAATAAATGATGAATGATAATATTGTTGTTAAGATTCAATATTACTCATACCTGTGGGGTGATAGGTATGCTTTTATATCTATTGAAGATATTTTTTTAGTATCAATTATCAATTATCAATTATCAATTATCAATTATCAATTATCAATTATCAATTATCCTGTTACTAAGTTTCAACCTCTTCTTAGCTTCATCAATAGGGCTGGGCTTTAGCCCTGCCAAATAAAATAAAAATCCATCCGGCTTTAGCCAAAACATATTTCTTATTACTTAAAATACGACAGGTTCTGTCGCAGTGTTGTAGTAGATTTGTAGAATCAATGAAGGATCATAGAATCGCAATGAAATATCCTAATGTTTGGAAATATTTTATATTAAATCACGATAAAATGATTTGCGTGAAGTAAAAAAAAGTTAAATTTACGCCGAACTTGAAAAGCTAATTACTCAACTCAAAAATAACACGGGAATGAAAAAGATTTATCTCAGTGCATGTACTGTATGCACCATTCTGGGGCTGTCTGCCCAGGAAGTTTTGTGGCAAAAAGACATTAAATCCTCTACTCAGGATTTTCTAAGCCAGGTCACTACTACGATCGATCAGCAGTATCTCATTACAGGAAGCTCTATTCAGGCAGAAAGCGGGAAGATGGAAGCTGGAAGTAGACAAAATAACGGTTACGATTTTCATCTGGTTAAACTGAACCAGCAGGGAGAAGAAGCCTGGGAAAAGTATTTCTCAGGAAATAATCACGATTATTTATCAGGGGCAGTAACCACTCAGGATGGTGGATTTCTATTGGCCGGAACCACCTATTCAGGAAAAGGGCTTGATAAGAAAGAGGATTCCAAAGGAGGATCAGATATCTGGCTCATCAGGATCAATGAATTTGGAGATGAACTGTGGCAAAAGACTTTGGGATCTTCAGCAGATGAAGAAGCCAGAGCAGTCATTCAAAGTACAGATTTGGGCTTTTTCGTCGCTGGAAATATCCAAAACTCACCCAAAGGATATGGTTCCAAAGATGTCTGGATCACCAGACTGGATAAAGATGGAAAAGAACTCTCCCAATTGATCTTAGGTGGAAAAGGTTTAGATGAAGTGGAGAAAATGATTCCAACAAAAGATGGTGGAGCCTTATTGGGAATTTACTCACGGAGTTCCGAGATTCGTGTTTCGGGATCCGGAGATAGTCCTCGTGGAACTTCATCACCTTCTGAAGCTCGTACCGCGAATCCCGTAGCTCGCACCGGAAAATCTACAGAAAATTTCGGTGAAGGCGACTATTGGATCATCAAATTAGACAAAAACGGAAAAGTAGAATGGGAAAAGAACTTTGGCGGTAAAGGAGACGATCATATCAGAACGTTGGCTTTAACTGCAAACGGTTATATCATCGGTGGAGAATCCAGATCAGAAAGATCCGGAAACAAAACAGTAGGAATTGAAGAAGGCACAGACCTTTGGCTGATTGCTTTGAATGATAGAGGAGATGAGCAGTGGCAAAAGTCCTACAATTTCAAAAACCGCGATATTCTAATGGGAATGAGCGTAATCCATTCTGCAAATGACAATTCTTCAAAAGGAATTTTATTAGGTGGTTACACCCAAGCAGAAGGAAGAATAGAAAAAGACGATGAGACTTTCTGGATGCTGTATTTGGATAGCAACGGAAATGAACAGTGGAGAAAGCATGTGAGTGGAGATTCGAGACAGAAAGAAGAGCGGCTTTCAGATTTGAAACTGAATAGAGATGGCTCAATTGTTCTTGCCGGAACCAGCGCGAAAGAACTTGGAAAAGAGAACTGGAAAATTGTAAAGCTGGGAGACAAGCAGGTCAATGATCTGATTGAAAAATATGACATTAAGATCTATCCAAATCCAGTATCCGATTATGCATATGTAGAAATCGGCTTTGATTTCAAAGAAGCTGATATTATGCTGTATGATATGAGTGGTAGACAACTTCAGAACTTCAAAACCAAGAATAGAGTGACTAAGATTAATACCCAGGCTTTGATACAGGGAGCTTATTTAGTGACTATAAAAACAGATAATAATAAAACAGCGAATGCAAAGCTGATTAAGAAATAAAAACATTAATCATGAAGAAAATAATACTATTATTACTATTGGGGACGCTCTGTAATGCACAGCTTATCGGTGGTGAGCAAACCAAACAGGTTGTTCCTCTGCCGGCAAGTGCGGAGTCCTACAGCCTTTCCAAAGTGGAAGCAATACCTATGGATTACTTCAGAGGAAAAGCCAATATCAATATTCCAATTTATACGATAAGCGTTAACGGAATTAGTATTCCTATTTCTTTGGCTTATAATACAGGAGGAATAAAACTAAATGAAGTGGCTACTACGGTAGGATTAGGCTGGTCACTTAATATTCCCGGAACGATTTCTCATAATGTTGTAGGTTTAGATGACCTGGATGTCCCATTTTTTAAAAAAAATATAGCTGACTATGGAGCGTATAGCGGGACTATTACAGAGTCATACATGAACAATCAGATAAGGGCTGATCTTGAAAGTATATACAATGGGAATTACGATACCCAAAAAGATATTTTTGATTATAACCTGCCCACTGCATCAGGTTCTTTTTTGATGAAAGAGAATAATCAGACCTTTTTGATTCCCAATGATGATGTGGTGATTACAAGAAACAGTGATAAATTTTATGTAAAAGATACTCAGGGTGCTGAATACTGGATGTCTTCAAGAAATTTAGTGATGCCTGAGAGTATAGGAGGTCCTACCGTAGCGCATAAGACATTATACAACCTTGACGAACTTAAAATTAACAACAAATCTATTCTGTTTTCCTATAATAAGAATAATAGTTATACAGAAAGAAATATCAGTCAGGTTGCCAATTTTAAAATATCAGTCAGACCAAGTGGAAATTTTCAGGATCTGACTCGTCTTCCCAGATATGAAAAAACGGAAACCTCAACTTCATTTTCAGAATCTTTGATCAGTAAAATAAGTTTTGATAATGGAGAAGTCAACTTTTTGTACTCCAATGATGCTAATGGAGCATTTGCAGATGGTTCCTCATTCAGAAAGGATTTGAGCGGCGGTTTAGGAGTTGCACTTCGAAGAGTGATTGTAACCAATAAAGCAGGGGTTATTATAAAAGATATTAGCCTTAATTATAGTTATTTTGAAACGGATAATGCAAATAAAACCTATGAAGATTACAGGCTTAAACTCTTGAGTGTTCGTGATAATTTGCAAAGCACAGAGTATACATTTGAATATAACGAACAGTACAAAATGCCTAAACGCAGCAGCAGTAATGATGATTACTGGGGCTATATCAATAGTATCCATAACGGAGAAATACCTAATATCCCCAATAAGGTTTTTGACTACGACGTCCCTTTAGCAGAAATGCAGGCTATTTCTACAAGAAACAGAGAATCTAATGAAGATTATGCTGTTTTAGGGACTCTTACCTCTATAAAATACCCTACAGGGGCAAAGAAAAATTTTTACTATGAACTTCCATATAATACACAAAGAGAACGTATAGGAGACGCCGATGGATATTTGGCTATAGGAACAGTTAGAACAAGAGATACAGAAGATGGGTTTGATGACACCCAAACATTCCCTGTTACATCAGATCATATACAACAAATCATAAATCTTGGAATTAATGCTACTCCTCAAAAACTGCAAATAGATTTTTGGAATGCATGTAAAAATTCTAGTAATACTGGCCCTGAGGGTCCTGCAGTAACTTCATGTTTCGGATTTGCACAAACTGGAAGTAAGACTTTTTCCCAATATAAATCCAGCACTATTGATTGGACAATTCCAACTGGGCAGAATGTACTGTTAAATCTGAACAAAATAGGAATGTGTAACTGTAGTATTTCAGCGAAGATTAGATATTCATATCCTATTTATGGCGATAAAACGAGAAAGTATGGTGCCCCTCGTATCCGGAAAATTGAAGATATTGATGCCAATAATGTTTCAAACGTTTATGAATATGCTTATGGAAAATATAGCAATGGAGTTTTTGTTCCTGACTTCCAGTTGAAACAAAAATATAATTTTTCATCTTTTATCAAGAGGCAAATAACAGAAACGGCTGGAATTGGTGGAACACAGACTGGATATTCTTTTGAAAGATATTATCGTCTTCACAACTCCAGCCAGGCTAATACGAGCTATGGAAGTTCGGATGTCATTAATTATCCTTCTGTAGTTGAAATTACAGGAAAAGGAAAAATTGTAAGAGAATATGAAATTTCCAGCAGTTCAAATTATGTGTATAATAAATGGAAAGGCGGAAGGCTGAAAAGAGAAATTTATCTGAATACAGCCAATGATACACTAAAAATAGTAAAAAATACCTATGTGATTAACACTCTGAAAAATGGTTTATCAGAATTTACCACGAATAATCCGAAAATAGCTGCTTTTTCTACAGATTTTGATATTACAAAAGGAACTGCTATTGTTATGGATGTTCCAGTGGAGATCTATGCTGTTGACCAGAAAATGTCCATGATAGAATCTGCAAAAGTAGAGCATATAGCAACCACAACAAAAGAGTTCTTTGGAAATAAAACTATTGTAACCCAAGTGTTAAATAATTATTGGGATACTGATATTAATAAACCTTTTAATGTAAGAAGTACTGAAAATATTTTACCCTCCGGTGAAAGTGTAAAAACAGAGTATCAGTATGCGCATCAGACCGGGAATCAGCTTTTAATCGACAAAAATATGATTGCCACGCCATTAGAGACGGAAACAAAACAGACTATCAATGGAACAACCAATATATTGTCAAAATCCAAAACAATTTTTCCTACTGCGCTTCCAACTCCTCAAACAGGAGATTTGGTACTTCCTATGTCTGCTTTGTCCTACGACGTGCAAAATCCTGCAGTAGTGGCTAATGAAGTAAAATATGATAAGTATGACCTTAAGGGAAATACCCAGCAGTATACTACAAAAGATGGAGTTTCAACAGTCATTATCTGGGGCTATCATGGAACCCAGCCAATTGCCAAGATTGAAAATGCAAAACTGGAAAACATTGGACAATCTTTCATAGATAGTATTGTGAATGCCTCTAATACAGATGCTTCAGCTGAAAGAAATAATGATGAAACCAACTTACTAAACGCTTTTAATACTTTTAAAAGGAATTTAGGTGATTATCAGATTACGACTTATACTTACGATCCTTTAATTGGAGTGAGAAGTATTACCCCACCATCAGGCATCCGTGAAGTTTATCTTTATGATACAGCGGGCAGACTTAAAGAAGTCAGAGAAAATACCCAGACTGGAAGACTGCTAAAAGAGTTCAATTACCATTACAAAAACTAAGACGATGAAAAAAATACTTATTCCCATAGGCCTGTTGCTGATAAGCCATTCAGTACAGGGCCAGCTTACCCAGGGAGAAAACTATATTCAATCCAAAACTTATCTGGATTATAATGGAGCTACCCCTACCAAAACCTCAGAAACCGTCCAGTATTTTGATGGTCTGGGAAGGTCCAAACAGGTTGTAAATGTAAAAGCCTCACCCCTTGGAAGAGATGTAGCTACTCATATTGAATATGACCAGTTTGGAAGACAGCTTAAAGATTATCTACCTGTTCCTCAGGGAGGAACTTTGAATGGCGCTATTGTTCCCAATCCGTTATCCAATGCAGCCAATACCCCTTATGGCTCAGAAAAGATCTATTCCGAGAAAATAGTGGAAAACTCTCCTTTGGACCGACTTCAACAGCAGATTCAAGTGGGTAATGATTGGAGCAGTAAACCGATCAACTTTGATTATGCAACCAATGAAACAGGAGAAGTAATAAAATATACCACTACGACAACTTGGGAAAATAATGCTACTAAATCAACAATTGATTATGGTGGAACTTATAATATGGGTCAATTGTATAAAAATATAGTTGCCGATGAAGACGGAAACAAAACTATAGAGTTCAAAAATGGCAAAGGTCAGCTCCTTTTAGTAAGAAAAATTCTAAGTACAACAGAAAATGCTGATACCTATTATGTCTATAATGAATATGGGCAACTGGCTTGGGTAATTCCACCTTTGTTATCAAAAAAACAAACCTGGGGATGGGACGATCAACAGGCTTTAGCTTATGAATACCGCTATGACGGTAGAAATCGTTTGGTAGAAAAGAAACTCCCTGGCAAAGGCTGGGAACTAATGGTGTATGATAAATCAGACAGGTTAATTCTCTCCCAGGATGGCAATCTGAAGACCGCCAATAAATGGCTTATTACCAAGTATGACCAGTTAGGGAGAATTGCTTATACAGGCTTCTTAACAGGCGGTGATAGAGCGGGTAGACAAAATGAGGTAAACAATCTTGTCATCGC
>NZ_FNEG01000003.1:399977-717782 GCF_900100075.1 Chryseobacterium jejuense | reverse complement strand
GTAAAGAATATTGAAGATGATAACTGGACGAAGAATTATAGTTATTACGATACCAAAGGAAGAGTAATAGGAACCCATTCCATCAATCATTTGGGCGGGTATACCAAAACAGAATCCAAGTTGGATTTTGCAGGAGTACCTCAAATTGTCATCACCCGCCATAAAAGGCTGGAAACTGATACAGAAAGAGTGATTACAGAGAATTTCGAATATGACCATCAGAACAGGTTGCTTGTACACAAACATCAGATAGATAACAACCCTGTAGAAATCCTTACCCAGAATACATACAATGAACTTTCCCAACTGGAATCTAAAAAAGTAGGAGGGATTGCAATAGGATCTCCGCTTCAGCAGATGGATTATAAATACAATATCCGTGGGTGGCTGACTCAGATTAATGATCCTTCTACTCTGAATGGAAAGCTATTTGGTTATGCTTTAAAGTATCAAAACCCGTCAATTCCCACAACCTCCACTCCACAATATGGAGGGAATATCTCGGAAGTTCATTGGAAAACTCCTGATGATGATATCTATAAAGTATATCATTATGCATATGACAAGTTAAATCGTTTAAACTCCGGAGTGTATAGGGAACCTTATACAACAGTACCAGATAAATCATTTTTCAATGAAGAAATGAATTATGATTTGAATGGGAATATTACCCGTCTTTGGAGGACAGGTAAAAGTAAGTCGAATACAGTATTGCTTGTAGATGACCTTATTTATGCTTATCAGGGAAACAGATTACAAAATGTAACAGATGACACACAGAATAAAGCAGGTTATGAAGGAGGTGGTAATTTGATTGACTATGATATGAATGGTAATATGATTAATATGAAAGATAAAGGAATTCAAAGTATCAGCTATAATTACCTGAATCTTCCTGATGGAATTACCATTAAACAAGCTAATATTATAGGAGGTGTAACTACTACCGGCATTAGCCATCTTTATCGTGCAGACGGAGTGAAACTTCGTAAATTTTTTAGACAAACAGGTTTTAAAGCAACTCTAACAGAAAATATAACAGACTATCTTGATGGCTTTCAATATAGTTTTACCGGCAATGGGGAGCTATGCTTAGAGTGCAGAACAGAAACAGCTTACGAGGAACAGGCATACGGAAAAATTATTAATCCAATATCTCTTTCTAATTCTAAATGGCTACTGGATTTTGTACCCACTTCAGAAGGTTTTTATAGTTTCACAGAAAATAGGTATATTTATCAGTATAAAGATCACTTAGGAAATACGAGAGTAAGTTTTGCTAAAGATGGTTCAGGTGCTCTTGAAGTTACGGATGTTAATAGCTATTATCCTTTTGGATTAAATCATATAGGTGGACTGAAAGGGTTAATAGATGGGTATAAGAGCTATAAGTACAACGGGAAGGAGCTTCAGGAAACAGGGATGTATGATTATGGCTGGAGAAACTACATGCCAGACTTGGGAAGATGGGGAGTTATTGATCCAATGGCAGAGAATATGCCAAGACATAGCCCGTATAATTATGCTTTCAATAATCCGATAAAATATATAGATATAGATGGCTTAGCTCCAGGTGGACCAGGAGACCAAGGGGATGGAAAAACGATTGATGTAGGAGAAGTTATAATTACTGTAAGAAGAAAGGTAGATAGTTTCTTCACTAGATTAGGGAATTATTTTAGTAGACAATTTAGTCCAAAAACCAATGCTGATAAATATGGAGGCCTGAACTCTTATCGTCAATGGCAAGCCAGCCCTTTTTATAATGAAGGTGAGACAAAAATGGACAGAATATTCCGGTTGATGGGCAATAGCAAGCGAGAGGAAATGCTAGAATTTGGTGGTGGTGGTTATAATATGTTTGGTGGCTATGGAAGAGTATTAAGTACCGAAGCTAAAGTTTTAAATGAGGCACAAACTATTCTTAAAGAAGAGAAAACTCTTAGGAAAATTTTTGAGCTAGGAACTGGCCAGGAAGTTAAAATAGGTGGAAGAACAATTGTTGTTGAACCAGAAGCTCCAATGTCGGGTCTTACTCTTTTTGAGGAAAATGCTTTTGTTCTTGGTAAAGATGCCTTTAGTTCTCCTTTAGAATTAAGAAAAACTCTATTGCATGAATTGTATAGATTGAATACTAGTAACTTAAAAGGACAGAATACAACCCAAGGAGCGGTAACTGGGGAAACTAAAGCAGCTTTTGACTTTGCGGAGCAAAATGCACAAAAATTAAAATAATATGGGAGTTTTTATAATTAAAAGAGTTTTTACCTTAAGCTATAAAAAGAAATTAGTTGTAGCTGGAGTAATAAAAGATATTGATAAAAAGAATATCAATAAATCTAATAGTTTATTAATTAGTGAGGATACAAAGCTACCTATACAAGAGCTCAATGAAGTACTTATAGAAGATGTGGTTTACCAAGCATTTACTTTTGATTTAGATACGTTAGATACCATTTTATTACAAGATATTATGAAACTTAAAGAAGGATACGAGCTTGAAATAATTTAAATCTACTTTGTAATTAAGTAATACCAAAGCCACTCAAACGAGTGGCTTTGTTGTTTTATAAAATGCTTTGCAGCTTAGTTTGTTTAAGGAACGCATCAAGGAGAGCGAAGACATGTTGTCTGTCGTTCTCTTTTAGTTTTTGGATATCAAGGATTTTTGAGACGATATTTTTTTCCAAAAGAACATCCGTAGAACCTACGAGATAATCCAAAGAAACTTCCAAAACTTCCGTCAGTTGCGTTGCCATCTCAATGGATGGTTTTACTTCCTCACGTTCATATCTTCCGATGACAGCACCGTGAACACCTACAAGTTTGCCCCCTACGCTGCCGCACGAATCTTTCGTGGCATTTCTATTAATACCTAAGTTCGAGAAACTACACAAATACATCCCCCAAATAATTGCCTCAACTCGCATAAACTAATCCATCCTTATATAAAATAAAACCCCTGCATACGGCAGGGGTCTTTGTATTATATTTTATTGTTGTCTTGAAATATAGATTTATCTCTCAATCAAAATATTTTTAACAAGAGTTTGATCTCCCACTTTTAAAATTCCAACATAAACACCTCTTTCCAGAGCTGAAACATTAATTTTTGTTTCATTATTCACTTTCAATAGGGTTCTTCCTGATACATTGGTTATTTCAAAGGTGAAATTGGAAGCTTTATCCGGTAATTCAATATTTAGGATGTTATTGGCCGGGTTAGGGTAGAGCTTCACGTTTTCTAATCTATTTTGTGAAACTGATTTATTCACTGCTAAAGTGGTAGAGGCTGTTGCAAAATGCTGCAAAGCTCCCACTGTAGCCTTTCCAATATTATAAACATAAACAGGATCTACATTGGCAAAAGTATCTTTGGAACTGTGTGGAAAAGTACTTCTTATTCTTTCAAAAAAACCGGTAATGATTTCACCTTTCTGTTCAAAAGGAATATAATCAGTATCTGCAGCTGGGTCTACGGCAGTCTGAAGTGGAGAGTAAAGGGCCGTACAGTTTCTAAGCTGTTGTGTTACTGCTGCTGAAGCTGCATTATTACTGGAAAGGCCTCCCTGATCTTCGTCACAGTACACCGTATTATTGTTATTTCCTTTTACACCACCTACCTGATCCAGGTTGAAGACCAGCTTTATATCCAGTTTGCGAACTCCGTTTTGATAAGCTACATTATTAACGTAATGAGAACTCCCAATCAGCCCTTGTTCTTCTCCGGAAAAGTGAATAAACTTAATAGAATACTCTGTAGGAACATTTTGTAATATTCTGGCTGCTTCAAGAATAATAGATGTCCCACTGCCATTATCATTAACTCCAGGTCCGTTAATGGTATCAAAATGACCACAAATAATCACATACTTGTTAGGATAAAGGGTTCCGGTCTTAGTAATGATTAAATTTTTTGAAGTTGCTGATCCATAGGTGAAAGGGCTTTCTGTAATCTGGCTGGCCGTATAACCATAAGCAAGATACTTGTTTTTGATCCAGTTTAAGGCATTGGTATTGGCTTGAGTTCCCGTCTTTTTAATCCCAAAACTACCGAAATCCTGAAGATTCGTTGTAATGTTGGTTTGGGTTACCATATCAGCCCTGTCCTTATAAGCCTGAATAAAAGTTTGAGCACTAATGCTCTGCGCAATTATTGAAGCGCATAAAAGAGTGGTAATTCTTTTCATATATTAAATTTTTAAATGGTATTGCGAATATAATAAATAAATCACAACGAAGTGTTTAAAATTTTATGGTATCCATAAAATTTTATCATAAAACTAAATAAGTAGAAGGATAGTAATGTTTATCTTGTTTAATATTAATAATTTAAACAATAAAAAACCTCTTTGAACAATTCAAAGAGGTTAAGTATCTAAATAAATGCTTTAAAATAGGTAGAATTATCTGGCAATAATGACCTTTCTTACCACAGTCTTGTCGCCAGTTTTTATAATTCCAACATAGGCACCGTTTTCAAGGCTTGAAATATTAACTTTAGTTTCATTATATGTTTTAAATAAAGAACGTCCTCCAAAATCAGTAATCTCAAAACTGAAACTCTTTATGTTAGAATCCGGAAATTCAATATTGATGAAGTCCTTTGCCGGATTAGGATAGATTTTTATAGATTCTAAAGAGTTTTTGGACACTGATTCTTGAGTTCCTAATGTTTGTGTTGTAGCAACAGCAAAATGCTGTAGTGCTCCTACAGCTGCTTTTCCTATCTTATAAATGTATTCAGGATCTGTATTGGCAAAAGTATCATTAATAGTATGTGGATAACTACTTCTTATTCTTTCAAAAAAACCGGTGATAACTTCCCCTCTTTCTTCAAAAGGAATATAATCAGTATTTTCGGCAGGATCAACAGCTGTTTGAAGGGTAGAGTACAAAGCTGTACAGTTTCTTAGCTCTTGAGTTACCACAGCAGAAGCAGCATTATTTCCCGGAAGGCCTCCCTGATCTTCATCACAATATACCGTATTATTAATATTTCCCATTACACCTCCCACCTGATCTAAGTTGAAAACTAGTTTAATATCCAGAACACGATTGCTTCCCTGATAAACAACATTATCAACATAGTGATAACTGCCTAAAAGCCCTTGTTCCTCTCCTGAGAAATGAATAAATTTAATAGAGTATTCAGTAGGAATTGTTCTTAAAATTCTTGCCGCTTCCAGAATAATGGAGGTACCACTGCCATTATCATTAACTCCAGAGCCGGTAATACTATCAAAATGCCCACAGATAATAACATATTTATCAGGATATACTGTTCCCGTTTTAGTGATGATTAAATTTTTTGAAGTTGTATTTCCATAAGGAAAAGTATCTTCTGACATTTGGCTGGCGGTATATCCGTAAGAAATATATTTATCTTTAATCCAATTGAGTGCATTAGCATTAGCTTGAGTCCCTGTTTTTTTTAATCCCAAATTGGCAAATGCCTGCAGATTGGTAATAATATCTGTTTGAGAAACCGCATCAGCTCTGTTTTTATAGGCTTGAATAAAACTTTGTGCACTAAGGCTATATGAAGCTATGGTGATTAATAAAAAAGAAGTGATTTTTTTCATCGAGTGAATATTATAGGACTAAATAATACATTAGTATAGGAACTGAGACCCGTTTATGATTATTTTTCAATGATAATCTTTCTGGTGATATGGCTTCTGTCTGTTTTTACAGAAATCATATAAACGCCATTAATCAATTGGGTAGTATCTATTTTATTTTGATTTTCAGAATGAAGCACTGTATTTCCGGTCATATCGGAAATTTCAATATTGAATTGCTTAGTCTTTTGTGGAAACTCTACAGTTAGCTGGTTCTTTGCCGGATTAGGATAAATATTTACAGCCTCTGATATTTTCTGTCCCGTACTTTCCTGGGTTCCAAGAGCATTATTGGTAGTAGTAGCTACCGCAAAATGTTGTAATGCTCCTACAGCTGCTTTACCTACATTATAAACGTAGACAGGATCTATATTCGCAAAAGTATCGTCCACGCTGTGTTCATTCTCACTTCTGATATATTCATAAAAGCCGGTAATGGTATAACCTTTGGCTTCAAAAGGTATATAATCTGAACTATAAGCGTTAGATGTAAAAGTTTGAAGTGGAGAATAAAGACCTGTACATACCGCCAACTCCTGTGTAACCGCAGCTGATGCCGCATTATTCCCAGACATTCCACTGATGTCTTTTTCACAAGTGATTGTATTGTTATTGTTTCCTAACTGACCACCTACCTGGTCTATATTGAGAACCAGTTTAATATCTAATGTACGTGTATTTCCTTGATAAGCAATGTAATCTGCATAATGATAACTTCCTTTTAGCCCTTGTTCTTCTCCCGAAAAATGAATAAACTTTATAGAGTATTCAGTAGGAATATCTTTTAATATTCTGGCGGCTTCTAAAAGGATAGAAGTACCACTGCCGTTATCACTTACTCCAGGTCCAACAATCGTATCAAAATGTCCACAGATAATTACATATTTGTCAGGATAAACAGTTCCTGTTTTAGTAATCACCAAATTTTTAGAACTCGTACTATTTCCACCAAAAGTAGTATAAGTAAAAGGGTCTTCCTCAATCTGGCTGGCAGTATATCCATAAGAAATATATTTGTTCTTCAGCCAGTTCAGGGTATTGGTATTTACAGGGGATCCGGTAGTTTTTACCCCAAGATTTTCAAAATCAGTAAGATTGTTCGTGATGTTTGTTTGGGAAACCATATCCGCTCTGGTCTTATAGGCCTGAATAAGATTCTGGGCTCCGATATTCTGCAACGCTAAGGAGGTAAACAAAAAAACAGCTATTTTTTTCATTTATTCAATTGAATTAATTTTCAGTTGCTAATATAAGAATTAATAGTGATTTTATATTGTTAATCGGCGTGATTCATTTGTATTTAATTGATTTTTTAATAATGATATAACCTGTAATATTATTTAATCTTAAAGTTAATTTTATTTTCATCTAAATATCATTTCAACCTTATATTTTACATTTAAGGTAAAAGATATTGAATACCGATGTTAAATCATTGAATAGGGTAAAAGAAGGGATATATAAATAAAAAATCCCGGGCAAAACCCGGGACTATATTGATAACAAAAATAGTATTCTACATTATTTTACTTGATCTACAACAGCTTTGAAAGCTTCAGGGTGATTCATTGCTAAATCTGCTAAAACTTTTCTGTTAAGCTCAATGTTGTTCTTTTTAAGAGCTCCCATAAATTGAGAGTAAGACATTCCGTGCTCTCTAGTTCCCGCGTTGATACGAGTGATCCAAAGTGCTCTGAAGTTTCTTTTCTTCTCTTTTCTACCACGGTAAGCATATTGCATTGCTTTTTCTACCGCGTTTTTAGCTACAGTCCAAACGTTCTTTCTTCTTCCGAAGAAACCTTTAGCTTGCTTAAAAATTTTCTTTCTGCGAGCTCTTGAAGCTACCGCATTTACTGATCTTGGCATAATTTAATTGTTTTTTTGAAAAGGGCGGCAACTAATGTTACTCTTATTTGCACCGTTTCAGGGTTAAAATGATGAATTTGTTTGAATTCTTATAAACCGAATATAGATTTATAAAAACTACTTAATTGCTAATTGACGTTGAACGCTTTTCTCGTCCACTTTAGCTACGTAAGAAGTGCTAGTAAGATTTCTCTTCTGCTTAGTTTCTTTCTTAGTTAAGATGTGGCTTTTGTAAGCGTTTTTTCTTTTGATCTTACCTGTTCCAGTAAGAGCAAAACGTTTCTTAGCACCTGATTTCGTTTTTAATTTTGGCATTGTTCTGCTTTTTTATTGTTTTTGTTATCAATATCTGTTTATGGTTTCCTAAAGACATTAGGAATAATAGTTTGCAAAAGTACAAAAAAAATATCAATATTTCCTTTCCAGAACAAGACTTTCTAAAAACATATTGTTTTTGAGGGTAATTCTGATACTTGAAGAAGCTTTGAAAGTGTATCCTGGGAGAGTATAAGCTCCGAAAAACGTAGTGTATTCTAAAATATAGCTGATAATCGGGATTGTATTACTCTTTGCTTCTTTCTAATATTGATGAATATTTCGGAGTATGAAAACAATAGTATGCAGTGTCTTTTTTATGTTCACATCATTTGCTTGTACACAGGAAAAAAGAGATAATTCTCAATTAGCATCTTCAAAAATAAAAACCATCAATAGCGTTCCCTTTTTAACTCAACAGAATGAGTTTATTTATGTGGATAAAACAAATCTGAAACCAGTCAATAATCAAAAATATCAAAGTGCATCTCTGTTTACTGTTACAGGTTTTGCTGTTGTTATGAATGAAAAAAATGAATATGCTGTAATAGATGAAAGTGGAAAAATAGTGTTGGGTTTTTCAGCTGAGGAAATTAATTTAAATGTTGTAAACGGGCTTACGTTTTATAAAAAAGATATTGAATATGAAAAGAAAATGCCGGTATGGAAATGGGACTGGAATATCATGGGAAGTGGCATTAAAAAAGAACAGACCTATCATAAAATAGAGATTGGAATCTTAGAGAGTAAGCAAAGCTTACTTCATGAAGACATTCCGTACTTAGAGGATAATTATTATCTCAATTTTATTGCTGTAGATGAAAACCATATATTTTGGAATGGAACTCTATATGGAATCAAAAAAAATGGTTTAAGTAAAATAGAAAATAATATTGTTGAGCTATTGGAGAATAAACGTTTTATTAAAGCTTCAAATGCAAACTTTTCAATATACGGATTGGATCAGAAAAAAGCCATTCAAAGCAATTTGACAGGTTCTGAAACCCTTTCAATACAATTCGGAAAAGAAACCATAGTACTGAAAGACGTTAATAAAGAACGTTATGAACCGGAAGTCCCTAAACTTTTAATAGATAACAAAACCAATGATATTTATCCTTTTCCACAGTATGAAAAGGTATTTCCAAAAGAAATTACAAAGGCAACTGCTTCACAAATCGATTTCATAAAAAAAGCTTCTTTAGTATATTCTATCACCAATTCTCCTTATTTTTTACTAGGTGTTTTTAATTACGATCATGAGATTTGGGCATACGACTGGCTTTATATCGATATCAAAGGAAATGTTACAGATTCCATTGGTTCCTACGATTTCAAAGTGTTAGATCAGGTCGGGAATCTGGTTTGGCCCGATAGAAAAATGATTTTACCCAATCAATACGTTGACAAAAACTGGAAATTCGGTAAAATAAATTATTATACAGGCATGAATGACACCTATCTTATCCGAATTGAAAACGAAAAACAATTGAGAACCATGGGCTTGTGGAATAGTTTTCAAAAAGCCTGGGAGATAAATCCTGAATACTATAATATCTCGGTTTTAGATACTGAAAAACAGATGTATGCCCTTCAGAAAGATCAGGATGGATCATATATACTTTTCGACAATAAGAGTAAAAAAAGCATTGGCTCAAAAGCTTACCAATCCATTAATTCGGATGGTTTCGTAAGTATTAAGTCTGGTTCAGGACAAACTATTTACTATTATATTGATATTTATTCCGGAAAGGAGTATAAAGAATGATGTAGCGTTTTTAGTAAACCGAGTTGGTTAAAGAAATTAAGTAAAAGTGGGCCGGAAGCTGGAAGAATGAGGCTGGAAGTTCCTCTCAGTGATCATTAGTGACAGACAGAACACAAGGAAATTAAAAAAGACAAACAGTTATTCTATATGACTTCTATAACTCCCTTCTTCCAGCTCCCAGCTTCAGGCCTTTCACACTAACCTAAATATTAAAACATGTTTTGATATATCAGATTAGAGGTCAAAAACCACTATTATCAGGGATATTTTGAGCCAACAGCTTTGATTATCTTTAACTCAAATATTTATTAAAGATAAGAGGGTGAAACATTTCGTGATTTTAACTTCACTTTTTGCCCTTTTGGGCTGTAAAGGCAATGCTCAAAAATTGCAGGTTACTGCTATTTACACAGAACCCAAACGGATTACAAAAGAAATTCCCGAAACAGGTAAAATTCATACCTATACAACTCGTAAGGCGGTTACAGAACGCTTTAATCCCATAATTTTCATGCTTTCCAAAAATGCTGAAGCACTACAGTTTCGGATACAGGGAAATATAAGTTCCGGTGGACATACGATTCATCAGGTGAAGAAAATTCGTTTTGAAAGAGGAGAACAAAGTGGGAATTCTATTACGCTCAAGTATTATGTGGAAATCAAAAAGAAGCCCGGGAAAGAAAGTGCAAATATACAGGGATACAATTATACACAGGATGAAATTTACAAAATTCCGGGTGATATTAAAATCATAAGAATAGAATTGTATGAAGAACAAATTAATGATCCATCAGACACAAAATCCAAGCTAGTTGCTCAACAAACGTTTAATTTCTTTGCCAAAATTTAAATGCTGAAAAAATATGGTGATGAAGTTGAAGGTATCGTCTTTTACTTAAGCATTCCGGGAGAGCCCATTATAGAAAAAGACAGTGCATTGGTCATCAATAAGAAAAGCAATAAAAAGTTAAAAGAATTATTGGATAGTTTATCTGTTTAAAAGAAGTATTTATCAAGGTTGTATTTAAACTGTCATCAGGGTTTTATGGTATACAAAGACCGCATTTTGATATTTTTGCCACTGAAAATAATGCTGAATTAAATTCAAATAATATGAAAAAAGAATTAATAAACCCGCCATCGGATGAACGTGATCGAGAATTATGGATGCAACATGGGGCCGGATATATTGTTTTCGAAAATATCCGGAAATATGCCATCAATAAAATCCCATCAGAAGCAGACAACATACTTAGGGAAGCTCATATAAAAGCCATAGACAACACTATTTACGGAATGATGATGCAAATGGACGGAATTTTTGATTCGTTGGAAAATGAAAACTATCGCTTAGCATTACAAACCAATATTGTTTTGTATAAAGATGAAGAAGTGATTGAAGAGCTGAATACCCTTGATGGTGATGGAATGTGCATGGGATTCCATGGGTGGATTGAAAACGATTTTGGAAGTGATGAAATTGTAACGAGTATATAATTTTAAAGTTTAAAACCCACCAATCACTAAAAAAGACGATCTAAAGATGAATCTTACTTCAGAACAACAAAATTTCATAAATACTCATTTCTATGAAGGCATCCCACGAGAAGAGCTGAATGAATCAAAACTCAAACAATTAAAAACTTCAGAAGAATTACATTATCTCGCCACTCATCACAATTGGGATGATGGAGTAAAAGTCTTACAATGGATTGCAGAAAGTCCCGTTTGCAGTGAAGCCACTGCTTTAGAACTCTTCTGGCTGTCTCAGCCACAGGATTTTCAGTACTATAAATTAGATCAAACACTCAAAGATGCATCCCAAAATGAGGTGTTTATCTTGTTAAAAACGCTTCTGGAAAACTATCCCAATAACTTTTATCAAAAAACAGAGATTCAGTTTGACCCTGCGCCATTGTATGAGGATGAATTCATTATTCCGGACTGGATTTTTCAAAAAACAAATGGCGAAGAAGCCTATATCTATTACGAAAAGGATGATGTAGATGTGTGGTTTGACAGAGAATGGGAAAAGAATATCCGAGAGGCTGAATCAGCGATTGAACTATTCAACATTGCCAATTTTATAGATGAACCGGAATATGCAGCTCAGATCTTACAACGCCGGTTATGTGATAAAGGGACTGCAGTACTGATATTCTGGAGATTGTATACCGAATGTTCTGCATATACCTATACAAACACAATGCTGCAGGGCATTATCAATAATATTGTAAACAACAAGTATCCTGAAGTATTGAGCTACAACCCTCAAACCGACGAGAAAGTTAAGTATAAAAAGAAAAAAATAGCTTGGGAAGTTCCGGACATCTTTAGAAAAACTGTTTAAAACATATGTATGAATACATTACAAGACTTAGAGAAGAAATTTAATTTTACTTATCCCGAGTTGTATAAGCAGTTATATGATGACGGAATGATCATTGACGATTGGGATACTAATATTCCTTTTTCTAGACTAAAAGAAAATCCTCCTTTGCTTTTATTTGGAAATGATATCGAAATTTGGGAGCCAATTTCTTATCGTGAGGGAATTAGGGAAATGATTCATCACGAGATTTACGACATCAGCCCAAAATACCGAATGGTTCCTTTTGCCGGAAATGGAGCTGGTGATATGTATGTTTTTCAATTGGATATGCAAGTGAATGGGGAAGTTCCCATTACTTTTTTTCGGCACGACTCAGATGCTGAAATTCTAGCTAAAAATCTTCAGGATTTTATCTTTAGACAACTTTTGGAATCTTTAACTGAAATGGATGAAGATTCTATGTTTTATGAGGATTCCGAAGAAGAAATCAAACAAAATCTACATAATCAGCTAAAGACACATCGTAAGTATTTAAAACCAGAACAAGTTGAAATTCTGGAGAATCTTTACCAACGTGATATTTTTGAATATACCTACAGAAAACCTAACGGGAGCGAGTTTAAAAGGGAAGGGTTACTCACTTTTGATGAATTTGAAAAACTCATTAAACAGGAAACAGCATTTGAAAAATTAAACACAAAATTTGCTTATTGGGAATAGAGTAGCTGACTCAATAATTATAAAAACTATGATGAAAAAGAATGTTAATTTCCCGTTTCTGGGCATCCTGGTGACCCTGACATTAGAAGAAACTCACTTCGGTGGAGATAACCTAATTGATAAGCCTTATAAAAAGGATAATACCGTAATGGATTATATCGGGTGTTTAGAAGTTCACAGCATGTTTTAGTGCAGCGTCAAGGTTTGGAACCTTGACAAGGCTAATAAAAACGAATGAATGATGACTATCTCATCTTTCGAATATTTATTTTGAAAATAATGATAATGTTTTGAAATGGCTCAATGAAATATCTACCTATCTGAAAGAATCTAAAACATAAATAATGGAAGAATGGCATAAGCAAAATCTTGAGAAACTAATAAGTAGAATAGTTGACCAATTTTCGTACTTATACAAAAAATGTACAGAAAATAATGATGAAATATATGGAATGACTATTCATGCTAATTCATTTTGTACAACTTCATATATGGCAGTTGCTGCACATAATCAATTAAAAAAAGAAGAAGATATTGAGCTAAAGTGGCAACTTGATGAATGGGTGATTACTGTTGATGATGGTATGTATGCTGATGATTTCTTAGATCAATTTAATAAGGATATGAGAGAATATTTTGGAGAAATAATGCTGCCAAAAATTCAAAATGGTGCTGATGAAAAAGAAGAGATTGAAAAAAACATACAGTTTTATATAGTAGGAATGAAAGAAGCTAAAGAATTATTAGTTACTATTTTAGGTTTAGAGATTGAGAATATTGTATTTACTGTATCGGTAGATGAGCATCCTGATGTAGCATTACGTTCGGCATTAGCAATAAATGTATATTCCGAGTTACTACGTGAATTTGTTGAATATAAAAATGAGAATAGCTAAAAACAAAATTTTTTAATTGGGTCAATGGAACAATGGTATAAAGAAAATATTGAAGCACTAAGGCACAAAATTATTGATGAATTTTCATATTTATATAATAAATACAGAAAAAAAAATCAAAGTATTTATGCAATGGTTTTGAAGTTAAACAGGAAAGCAACGGTTGCGGCAATGTCTGTTTCTACTTTGGGGAGCTTAACAAAACAACACTATAATTTAAAATGGTTACCAGAAGAATGGACAATGTCAATTGTTGATGGGATTTTTGCAGATGACTTTTTAGATGATTTTACTAAAAAAATAAATGAATATTATGGGGATGTCATTGTACCTAAAATTCAAAGTGGTGCTAACAAAGAAGAAGAGATTGAAAAAAACATACAGTTTTATATAGTAGGAATGAAAGAAGCTAAAGAATCATTAGTTAATATTTTAGGTTTAGAGATTGAGAATATTGTATTTATTGTATCGGTAGATGAGCATCCTGATGTAGCATTACGTTCGGCATTAGCAATAAATGTAGATTCTGAGTTGCTACGTGAATTTATTGAATTTAAAAGTGAGAATAGCTAAATAAATATCCTTGTCAAGGTTTCAAACCTTGACAAGGATAAACATGATAAAACTTGTAGTTTAAATAAAGATCCTACATTTAAAAATGAAAGAAAACTTCAGAAATGGAAATATTTTACCAAACAACATCACTCCAAAATTGAGTAGAAGTATTTTACTTATATTTACGTTCCTTAATGTAATACAACTTAATAAAGAAAAGGATTTGAGGCACAGATTATTATTTATATTTACGTTATTTATTTGTCCGTTTTTTGCTCAGGCACAAGATGTTTTAAGCAAATTAGAGAAGGAGTATAACAATGCTTCAAACCAAACAGAAGAGCAGCTGAATCTGGCACCCAAATACGCCACTGCTTTATTCTTTCATAATGCTAAACCAAAATCCTATCAGATTTTAACTCACAATATTTCCATTGCATCAAAACAGACCGATGGAAAATATGCTACTATATTGTATGCTGTTCAGGCAATGAACTACCGATTAGACAATAAAGAAGCTGAATCTTCAAAAAGTCTGGATCTGGCCAGAACTTACAGTGTAAAAACAAATAGCAACGAAGCTAAAGGCTATCTGGAATATGCAAAAGGTTGGATTCTGGTCCGTAATAACAAAACCACAGATGCTGTTGCAGCTTACCTGAAAGCGATTAACTATTACGAAAATTCACCAACAACGTCTACACTGTATGGAAGATTTGGTAACGTAGCCAAAGAACTATCCACTATTTATTCTAACCTGAATGAATATCAACTGGAAGAAAAATACAGTAAACAGTTTCTATTGTTAGCATCCAAACAAAATGATCCCGGTCTGATCTTCGATGCCTATATGCGAATGGGCTATGTATATGAACAAAAATATGCTCAAAATCCATCGGATATACAGTTTAGAAATAAGGCAGAGCAGTTTTACCTGCAGGCTATTGCAACTTTCAATAAAAATAAAGAATCTATGCTCAATAAGAGCAATCTTTCCTATGCTGCAATCAATTTGGCCAATTTATATACTGAGTTTAACCCAGAGAAGGCGATGCAATATGCTCAGCTAGCCAATAAGGTGAGTCTGGAAACCGGCGATCCTATTCACATTGCTTCTTCATTTGGAATATTGGCAGAATTGGCCATACAGGATAAAAATTATGATTTAGCAAAATCATACTTTCTGAAAGCTTCCATGGAAATCGGGAAAAGTCCGGTGAGAGACCATAATATTGAACTTTCAATTCTAGAGTCTTTATCCCGGGTTAGCGAAGAACAGGGCAATTACAAAGAAGCACTGACCTATTATAAAAGCTATGTTGATAAATACAAAAGCGTTTACGATCAGGAAAAACTGGATATCACTAAAAGGTTAGAATCTCAGTTTGAAAAAGAACGACAGGAACAAAAATATATAAAGCTACAGCTGGAAAGTGATAAAAAAGCACAGCAAATTAAGCTGATCAATATCCTTCGTGCACAACGTGAACAAGTCTATAATAACTTAAAACTGGTAGAAGAAAACCAACGGGAACGTTTAAAATTTTCAGAACTGGAATCTGAGAAAAAAGAACAGCAGCTTCGTTTGGCTAAACTGGAAACCCAACAAAAGAATAACGATATCGACAGCTATAAAAAGCTGTTGGCATTCAAAGAAAAGATCAATACCTACTATATTGTTTTTATTTTCATTTTCATTGTTTTAATCTTCTTATTGCTGTATGCTTATAAACAACGCGTAAAATCGATTAAACAAAGGGACGAACTGCATGCTTTGGCCATGGAAAAAGAGAAACAAAACTCTAAAATTTCCACACTTACTGCATTGCTGGAGGGGCAGGAGAAGGAACGTGGCCGTTTAGCCCGCGATCTTCATGATGGATTAGGCGGATTGCTTTCCGGAACTAAGCTTCAGCTGTCTATTTTAGATCCGCATCAGTCCGGAAATATAGAGGAAGGCATTTCAAAATCAATAAACCAGATTGATGGTGCTGTAGAAGAACTGAGAAGGGTAGCCCATAATTTAATGCCTGATTTATTAATGAAATACGGTTTGGTAGCAGCCATTCAGGAATTTGCTTCCCGCATGTCTAACAGTGCATTAAATATCCATACAGAATTTATCAATTACAGTAATTCCATAACAGAAGAAAAACAACTGCTTATCTATAGAGTCATTCAGGAATTAGTTAATAATGCCATCAAACACGCTAAAGCCTCTGAAATTATCATTCAGATCAGTGAAGAGGACAATGTATTACATCTTACAGTAGAAGATGATGGTAAAGGGTTTGATCTCTCCAGCTTAGACTTTAGAAAAACAGCAGGTTTTCATAATATAGAATCAAGAATCCAGTTTTTAAAAGGAACGATGAATATCACGTCCCAATTGAATATTGGTACCAGTATAGAACTTCAAATTCCTACTCATTAAATATGATAAAAGTAGCCATAACAGACGATCATCCGCTTCTATTGGAAGGGTTGAAAAATATTTTAGGAAATAACAATAATATAGACGTTGTAGAGTGTTTCAGAAATGTTTCAGAAATGAATGAAGGGTTGAAAAAACAAGCCGTTGATATTTTATTACTAGACATCAATTTAGCAGACATCAACAGCATTGAGCTTATAAAGCCTTTAAAGAAAAAATATGAAACCCTTCAGATCATTATGCTCAGCGTTCACAATGAATTGCCTGTTATTAATAGTACTTTAGCAGAAGGAGCTTTAGGCTACATTCAAAAAAATGCTTCCGTTTCTGAAATCCTGGAAGGAATTAATACCGTATATGCCGGTAACCAATTCTTATGTTCACAAACCCGTTCTGTTTTGGAGAAAAAATCTCCGGATGGCTTGAGTCAGGTTCCTAAATTGACACGAAGAGAAAAAGAAATCCTGGCAGAAGCGGCAAAAGGGCTTACCACTAATCAGATGGCAGAAAAGCTTTTCATCAGCCCACACACGGTAGAAAGCCACCGTAAAAATCTCATTGAAAAATTCCAGACCTCCAATCTTAGCTCTGCCATTAAACTGGCCATAGAATACGGTTTAATTATCGAATAAGATATGCTAAAAAGGTAGCAAAGCTGTTAACTAAACATACGAGTAAACGTTTGCTTAAAAATAATCAATGAAATTGATTCATTGCTTTGCTTCCTTAAAATAATACGTTATTAAAAATAAAACCTTTGCGTTTATAAAATATCTCAGGTCGCTATAAACCGATTATCGAATAATATTCATAAGCAAACATGAAGGTATAGGTTTGTTTTTAGTTCCCACAGATTATGCAGATTTCCCAGATGATATTGGAGAGCATTGTGAATAAAGATAAAAGTATATGTTAAGTTTTCGCTTCATCAGAATCGATGCTAATCGATTCCCTGTTTTGCTTCCTTAAAATAATACGTTATTAAAAATAAAACCTTTGCGTTTATAAAATATCTCAGGTCACTATAAACCGGTATCAAATGATATTTAAGGGCAAACACAAAGCTTATAAGTTTGTGTTTAGTTCCAACAGATTACGCAGATTTCACAGATGATATTAGAAATGTTATGAATAGATACTTCAAACTCTATGTGCCTATGTGGTTAGAAACTACTTGCAAAGAATATCCCCTTAAAAATCTTAATTGTTTAATTCAGCGCCAGATATTAATACCAGCAAAAAGGTCTGCTTACATCGTAAAAGCAGACCTTTTCTATATATAAATTTAAAATTAGGTGTTCAATTATTAATCTTTAAATCTAAGTGTAGCTTGAAACAGGTTTTTCTTTCCTGTTAAATCATATTCTTCATTGTATGTTGGCTCATACATAAGCAGATAAACTCTTCCGCCAACATCTTTTAAATGGAGAGGCTGTGCCACCATCACATCATAAAACCTTGTAATCGTACGGGTAGCGGTCCATTGCTTTAAATTGCCTTTAGGGTTCTTATCAAATCTGTGATCTTTTATCCCTGTATAATACCAATAAGACGGTGCAGAATCCATCAGAAACATTTCTTTATCCTTGTTATACAGTTCCTCTGCCATCCCTGTATTTTGAAACCATGGAACCTCAGTATTGAATACCCCTATAGCTCCTGCATAAATATCTTTATTTGTTGTTGCTCCCACTAAAAAACCTTCAAGGTTGTTAGCTGTAAATTCAAACGTAAAAGGAGATTTTTTCAGATCATAAACATCATTTACAGGTTCAATTACTTTTCCGTCTTGTTTAATAACTACCTTTAATGATTGTGCAAAAGTCATAAAACTTAGTAAACAAAAAAGAATCGCTAAACTTATTTTCTTCATGGTATATCTTTAAATAACTGATGCAAAGATATTGGACTTTACCTCTATAAACACTGGCTGGTTTCAGGGGTTTTTATCTTACTTCTTTCCTAGTTAGGCCAATTGCTATAGGGGTTAGGATACTTTTTTTTCATTCGAAACAGATCAGCCTTCAACTTAATTTTGATGAAAGCCGCTTTTTGCTTTTTGCCATTGGATGAAGCTGAATTGGTAGGATAAATTTCGGCATAAAAGGTTTCATCATCCGCCCAGAAAGCTTTTGTTTCATCGCCAATTTTGAAGTTGGTGAAGTTTACATATAAAAGGTTTTCCTGAGTATGACTTTGTTCTACATAAGTACTGATATCAAAATTACTTCCTACATCATTATTTGAACCAATATAAGATATCCAGTTTTTACTGGGAAGAATGTGGGGATATCCACCTGTAAATAAAGAAAAACCTGCTGTAGGCTTTACATTATAAAAAGAATAGTACACGTCTGTAGTTTCTACCGGATTTTCCTTGAAAACCTCCAGATGCAAGGAAGGAGATTGCCCTATATATTCATTGGATAATGTTCCGTCTTCTGTAGATACATTCTCATGTTGTGTAATCACCGTTTCCTTTGAATTTTCAGTATAGATCCAATTATTATCCTTTAATTTAACCTGTGGATTTTTTACCAGAGCTTCATCAATTTGATGGGCAGAAGCAGTTTTAAACTCCTGTTCAGAAACCTCTGTTATCGTGCCATATTTACTGAATGATTTATTTTTAAAATCCTGAGAATCTTTCAATGTACTGCTTCTGATCTCATACAGATCCAGGCCTTTCAAAGTCAAATCAAACGAGGCTGTGAATTCTGATTTCAACACAAAAGCTTCAATGCTGTTTGAGATAGTATTATTAATGCTGTAATGAATAGAGTAGAAGTCATCAAACTCTTCAAATCCATAATAGTTATCCAGTTTATTATACGCAATTTTCAGATGAGCAGCTGTTTTATTGGGACTCACAAAAAACCGTACAGAATCCAACTTGGTAAATAACTGAAAAGGAACTTCCTGCACATTATCTACCCCTTTTATCTTTTTGAAATCAGCAAATGTGATGATCTTTTGAGAAACCTCAGTTTCTGCTTTTTGATTTTCTGACGATTTATTCTGTGGGTTACATCCCATCAATACTACTGTAGATGATATGAAAAAATAATATATAGGTTTCATTGTCCTGTTTTTTCGGGCAAATGTATCAGTATTCAATTCAGCAGCCAACAAAACGCCTGAATATGCGCAATAAATGGCTGAAAACAGGGATATATTGAATCGTATATTTTAATCAATTTTACACCGTTAAAACTAAGTATTCATTGTAGATGAAAAAAACAATAACCAGCTTTTCATTTGCAGTAGTTTTATTAGCATCCTGTTCAACTTCTATAGAAAAAAAAGTGAACAATGTTGATTCTACCGCTGCAAAAACAGATACAGTTTCTAAACTTACCTCGGAAAAAAATACTATTTCAAAAATAGAAGTACCGGGTGATTTTTCAGAACTGGTTCCTATTGATGTACTGGAAATAAAAAGCAAAAATGTCTATGAAAAATATGGTATTGAGTTCTCTGGAAACTGCTATTCATGTGATTTGACAAGCTTATCTATTACTAAGGATAAAATTAAATGGACCAATATCTGTGATAAGAAGGATGCCTTTGAAATTAATAATTTCTCTGTCTCCGGCGAAGGAAATACAACCGTTTTAAAAACATCAGACAGAACTTATATTTTAACACAAATTGATAAAGCACCCATTTATGAACTGGTTGTAGAAGGTGAAAAACTCGAATTAGATAAGAAAAGAGTAGCCAAATATTTTACAACCCAAAAAGCTTTACCGCTTTTTAAAGAGCATGATTGTGGCAATTTTGAAGGATAAAAACTACTAAAACCTGTAAGAAAGAGGGGACTAATACAAATGATGTCAACATAACCCCTCTTTCTTTTTCTTATGACCTTTTCTGTGAAAATTTTGATATAAAAAAACCTCAAAGTAATTTGAGGTTTTTATATGTAAAATAATGACTTAATTATTTTGCTGGTTTTTTAGGACTCATCATCATAATCATTCTCTTTCCTTCAAGCTTAGGAAGCTGATCTACTTTACCAACATGCTCTAGTTCCTGAGCAAGTTTTAAAAGCAAGATTTCTCCCTGATCCTTAAAGATGATTGAACGTCCTTTAAAAAATACGTAGGTCTTCAATTTAGAACCTTCTTCAAGGAATTTCTCAGCATGCTTCTTTTTGAATTCATAATCATGGTCATCTGTCTGAGGTCCGAAACGGATCTCTTTTACAACCACTTTTACTTGCTTAGCTTTAAGTTCCTTTTGTTTTTTCTTTTGCTCGTATAAGAATTTTTTATATTCCAATACTCTTGCAATAAAAGGTTCTGCCTTATCAGAAATTACTACTAGATCCAATTCTTGTTCTGCAGCAATCTGTCTTGCTTTGTCAATTGGATAAATTCCTGGCTCTACGTTATCGCCCACCAAACGAAGCTCTCTCACACGAATTTTATCGTTGATCAAGTGTAAGTCCTCCTGTACAGGACGTCTTTGTGGGCCCCTGTTGTTAAATCTTTGTGCTATTGTATTATAATTTTATTGGTTAACTACTCATTTATATGTAAAGTATTGAGAGTGTATCTTACAGCTCTCAATACCTTAATTGTTTTTTATTAAACAGCTGCTTCTTTTTTGAAGTAAGCTGCGAAATCTTCCAGATTCATGACTCCAAGATCTCCTTGACCACGTCTTCTTACAGAAATGGTACCTTCATTCTCTTCATTTTCTCCTACTACAAGCATGAAAGGAATCTTCTTTAATTCAGCATCACGGATTTTTTTACCCGTTTTCTCGTTTCTGTCATCAATCTGACCGCTAATATCGTGATTTTCCAAAAATTGTGAAACTTTTTTTGCATAATCTACATATTTTTCACTGATTGGAAGAATGATAAACTGATCCGGGCTTAACCATAGAGGGAAATCTCCCGCAGTGTTTTCCAATAAGATCGCGATAAAACGCTCCATAGAACCGAAAGGTGCTCTGTGAATCATTACCGGTCTGTGTTTCTCATTATCATTTCCGATATAGTGAAGATCAAATCTTTCCGGTAAGTTATAGTCTACCTGGATTGTTCCAAGCTGCCATTTTCTTCCTAATGCATCTTTCACCATGAAGTCAAGCTTAGGACCGTAGAATGCTGCTTCACCGTATTCAACTACAGTTTTAAGACCTTTCTTCTGAGCTGCATTGATGATTGCTGATTCAGCTTTTTCCCAGTTTTCATCAGAACCGATATACTTTTCTTTGTTTTCAGGATCTCTTAATGAAACCTGAGTTACAAAATCTTCAAATCCTAAAGACTTGAAAACATAAAGTGTTAAATCAATTACTTTTTCAAATTCATCAGATAGCTGATCCGGAGTACAGAATAAATGCGCATCATCCTGAGTAAATCCACGAACTCTCGTTAATCCGTGAAGCTCTCCACTTTGCTCATATCTGTATACAGTACCGAATTCTGCATATCTTTTTGGTAAATCCCTGTAGCTCCATTGTGATGTCTTATAGATCTCACAGTGGTGTGGACAGTTCATTGGTTTCAACAAAAATTCTTCTCCTTCATTTGGAGTTTTAATTGGCTGGAAGCTATCTGCTCCATATTTATCCCAGTGTCCGGAAGTTACATATAATTCTTTAGATCCGATGTGGGGAGACATTACAAATTCATATCCTCCTTTTTTCTGAGCATCTGAAAGGAAATTTTCCAATTTTCTTCTTAAAGCAGTTCCTTTTGGTAACCAAAGTGGTAAACCAGCACCTACTTTTTCAGAGAATGCAAAAATTCCAAGTTCTTTACCTAGCTTTCTGTGGTCTCTTCTTTTAGCCTCCTCTAATCTTTCAAGGTATTCAGTAAGTTCCTTCTGTTTAGGGAAGGAAATACCATATACTCTTGTTAATTGAGGGTTCTTTTCATTTCCTCTCCAATACGCTCCTGCAGCATTTAAAACCTTAAAAGCTTTTACAATTCCTGTATTAGGAATGTGTCCTCCACGACATAAATCTGTGAAGTTATCATGCGTTACAAAAGTAATTTCTCCATCATTCAGATTAGAAATCAATTCCACTTTGTAAGGGTTGTCTGCATATGTTTTTAAAGCGTCTTCTTTAGAAACCGGGTATAAAGAGAAAGTAGAACCTTTTTTAGCGTTTTCTAGAACTTTCTTTTCAATCTTTTCAAAATCTTTTTCAGATAAACTTTCATCCCCGAAATCTACATCATAGTAGAATCCGTTCTCAATTGCCGGACCAATAGTCAGTTTAGCATTAGGATAAAATTCAAGGATAGCCTGCGCCAAAAGGTGGGCAGAAGAATGCCAGAAAGCCTTCTTTCCAAGATCATCATTCCAGGTCAAAAGTTGTACCGTAGAGTCCGTGGTTATAGGTGTGGTTACTTCTACTTGTTGATCATTAACAATTGCGGAAATGGTATTTCTAGCCAATCCCTCGCTTATAGATTTTGCCACATCTAGAGCAGTTACTGCTCCTTCGAATTCTTTGACACTATTGTCTGGAAGTGTAATTTTTATCATTGTTTACTAAAAAATTTTAAGATGCAAAAATACGCATTTTTTAGTTAAAATACTATATCAAGACCTATTTAGAATGAGAATTAATATTTTTGGTGAAAAAGATCTTAAACTTTAGGTTTTATGAACTTTTAAACCAGTTAATCTGTCATAAGAGAGGGAATAGAAAAATATTGGAAAAGAATGGTATATAGACTTGGTTTTTACTGATTAAACCTCTCAATTATCCTTATTGATTGCAGGGGGGATTGGGTTTATAAAATCATTTTTGAATAAATTAAAGAAAAAGTAATAGATATTTTAAATTTCACATACTCATTATAAATATGATAACAAGCCATTAATAGTAGTATTTTAAGCCCCTCAAAATGTTGGAAGAGGATTAAAAGTAAGCTTCTTATTTTCAAAAATATAAGACATCAGAAGGTACACTCCATTCAACATAGAGTAATTTTGAATAAAAACTAAACCAAAAATCATTATGAATCCGATAAACATTGATTTACACTGCGATTTGCTATACCATCTTTTAAGAGCAAATTCAACTATTGATGATAAAGAACTAGGATGTTCTCTGCCATATTTACAGGAAGGAAACGTAAAACTTCAGGTAATGGCTATGTATGCAGGAACCGGTGAAGGAAGCACTGTTTACGGACTTCAGCAAAGCAAACTATTCTCAGATCTCATCAAAAATGAAAACTTTTTCTTATTTGAGAATGAAAATTATAAGAATCCTGAGAATGAAAATCGGGTAGGAGTTATTGCTTCCATTGAAAATGCTTCTGCTTTTTGTGATGAAAATGAAACCCTGGACTCAGGTTTTAAAAACCTTGAAACTATTATTAAAAATACTCAGAAAGTACTTTATATCGGAATTACACACCATTTAGAGAACCGTTTCGGTGGCGGAAATAATGCCGCTGCCGGATTAAAAGATGATGGAAAAGTATTGATTGATTATATTGTAGACCGAAAAATAGCAATAGATCTGGCCCATACAAGTGATCAACTTGCTTATGATATTTTCACTTATATAGATCAGAAAAATTATTCAATTCCTATTCTGGCAAGCCATTCTAATTACAGAACAGTGTATAAAAACAACCGAAATCTTCCTGATGAACTGGCAAAAGAAGTCATGAACAGAAATGGTTTGATTGGTCTAAACTTTATCAAGGATTATGTAGATCTCGAACATCCTGAAAGGCTTTATGAACATATCCAATACGGGCTTGATCTGGGTGGAGAAAATAGTATAGCCTACGGAGCTGATTATTTTTACTGGAAAGAACATCCGGACACATCACGTCATCCGTTTTTCTTTGAAGAACATTCCAATGCATCAGTGTACCCGTCCGTCAATAAGGAGATTGAAAAAAGATTTTCTTCTGAGCTTGTAGAAAAGATCAGCCACAGAAACGCTTTACACTTTATAGAAAGTATGTATAAGTAGAAAGTTCTGCAAATCAGGCATAATTGGGATCTAACCAGATGTTTTTTTTATATATTGAAAACAAACACTTTACATAAGAATTCTATGTATCTATGTGGTTAAAAAATAAAACCACATAGACACATAGATTAATGCTGGATATATTTAAATATTCTTATAGATTATCTGTATAATCTGCAACCTAAGCGAGAGAAAAACCCCTACTAACTTTTCCGTTTATACTTTACTTTTTGTTTGATGATTTCAATTACATCCACATTCTGAACCTTAGATTTAATCCAGCCATGAATATCAATATAGAATAAGGATCTTCTGTAATATTCATTTGTAGAAAATTCTTCAAGCTTTTTATCAAAAATTTCAAATGTCTTCTGTCTCTGATCCGGCACCTGATTATTCAAATTTTTAAAAAACTGAATGCTCTCAAAGTGAAATTCTTCAGGTTTTTTCATCTTTTTAGCAAACTTCAGGGTAGAAGCGATAAACTCATCATAATCTTCATCATTTCCGGATTCATATTTAGACATTAAAATCAGAATTCGGGTATGAAACAAAAGGTCTTCCTGTACATTCCCCTTTGATTCTATTACTCTCATAGAATATTCAATAGCCTTTTTATACATTTTACTTCCGAAAAACATGGCCGCCATTTTAAGATAAAGAATCATAAAATGGTGTTCATCAATTCGTTCCCGGAGTTTTTCCATTTTAAGTTCAATCTCGGGAATAAGTTTTGTACCTGTAAAAAATTCACCTTTTACAAAATGAATGTTCATCAGCGTATTGTAATGCGTAAGGAAAATAAGAGAGTGAAGGTTCTCATTCTGGGAAAAATTTTCAGCATTAACTCTTATATTAAATTCCTCGAAATTTTCTTCCAGAATATCAATATTTCCATACAGGAAGAGGATTTTCAGCAGATAGGTATTCCCTTTAATATACCAAACCGGATGGCTGAAGATCATCTCCGGATTTTTATGAAATAAATCTACCCATTGATAGGCATATTTCAAGGTATATTTATAATCCTGTAACAATTGATTTTTCCAGACATGAGCTTTAAAATACCATAATTTTTCAGTGAAATTCAGCTTATCAAACCTGATATTTTTAATTTGAGCATTGAAAACTTCTAAAACTTCTTCACGGTCAGCATCATTTTTTACATATCCATGAGTCAGCATTTCACTGTATAATTTTAGCGAAAGATTAGACAGTTTTGTGGTATATCGGTTTTGTTTGCTTAACTCCTGGGATTGTCGGATTAATTCTTCAGCACGCCCACTAATACTTCTGGTAATGAATTGGGATTCAATTACTTTCTCAAGATCTATAATCTCAGAAGCAATGCTTTTTTCATCCAGCTCCAAAGCAGACTGTTTAGTTTTATCCAATATTTTTAATGCCTGCTTGTAAAGCCCTTTTTGGTACAGAATATTGGCAAAATCCAATTGTTCCCGAAGCTGGATTCTGTAATTCTGGTGGCTTGGGTTCATCCGGAGACTCACCAGAATCTGCTTGTAAAGGTGTGCCTTAAGGTTGGAAAGCTGTTGCTTGGTAGAAATTTTCTTTTCAAGGATGATGCTTTCATCATATTCCTTCATTTTATCCATTTCAGAAAAAAGGAGTAAAAATTTGGCATCTACATTAATTCCGAGACGGTTAACGTACAATTTAAACTGTCGCTTTTCGGAAGTCGTCAATGACTTTACCAGTACAAACAAAAAATCTTTCTGCAATTCTGCCATTGTAAATTTTCAAAATTTAAATAATTAAAAATCAGTTATATATGCTTATTTCTTCAACTGTTGAATATTGTATTTTTTTTAAAAAATGAAACTGAAAAAATATAGCAAGCTGTAGTTTTGAGTCAAAATTAAGTAAAAAACTTTTATTTATGAACTCCGAAAAAATTGAAATTTTTGATACCACGTTGCGCGATGGAGAACAGGTGCCTGGATGTAAATTGAATACAAAACAGAAACTGATTATTGCTGAAAAGCTTGATGAACTGGGAGTTGATATCATAGAAGCAGGATTTCCGATTTCCAGTCCGGGAGATTTTGAATCTGTTGCTGAAATTTCAAAACTCGTAAGAAATGCAAAGGTATGCGGATTGACAAGAGCTAACAAAAAAGATATTGACACTGCTGCGGAAGCCTTAAAATTTGCAAAGAAACCAAGAATTCACACGGGAATCGGAACTTCTGATTCACATATCAAATACAAATTCAACTCAACCAGAGAGAATATTATAGAACGTGCTGCAGAAGCCGTAAGATATGCTAAAAACTATGTTGAAGATGTAGAATTTTACGCAGAAGATGCTGGAAGAACAGATAATGCGTATCTGGCTCAGGTATGTGAAGCCGTTATTAAAGCTGGTGCCACAGTTTTAAATATTCCTGATACTACAGGGTACTGTTTGCCGGAAGAATACGGACAAAAAATTAAATACCTGAGAGAAAACGTAAAAGGAATTGAAAAAGCAGTTTTATCATGCCATTGTCATAATGATTTAGGTTTAGCTACTGCAAACTCTATTTCGGGAGCCATCAACGGAGCCCGCCAGATCGAATGTACCATCAACGGATTGGGAGAAAGGGCTGGGAATACTGCCTTAGAAGAAGTCGTCATGATTCTTAAACAGCATAAACATTTGAATCTACATACGGATGTTAATTCCAGAATGTTGAATGACATGAGTACTATGGTTTCAGACCTGATGGGAATGTCTGTGCAGCCGAATAAGGCCATTGTAGGAGCGAATGCTTTTGCACACAGTTCAGGAATTCATCAGGATGGTGTTATCAAAAACAGAGAAACCTATGAAATTATTGATCCGGCTGAAGTAGGAGTTAACGCGTCTTCAATCATTCTTACAGCGAGAAGCGGACGTTCAGCATTGGCCTACCGATTCAAACATATTGGCCATGATGTTACCAAGGAAGAATTGGATTATCTGTACCAGGAATTCTTAAAAATAGCAGACCTAAAGAAAGAGATAGGGAATGAAGATCTGGCATTGATTATGGAAACATGCAGCAGAAAAATAGTATAAGGGTTTGATTAAATTCAAGATAAAGTAAAAATGAACAACGATAAAAAGACACTTTTTGATAAAGTTTGGGATGCCCATGTAGTAGATACTGTTCCAGACGGGCCGCAGGTTATCTACATTGATAAACACCTGATCCATGAAGTAACCAGCCCACAAGCTTTTGCTGAATTAGAATCCAGAAATCTGGAAATATTCAGGCCGGAGCAGATTGTAGCTACTGCTGATCATAATGTTCCAACCCTTCATCAGGAAGAACCAATCCGTGATGAATTATCAAGAAATCAGGTTCAACAATTAACTGAAAACTGTCAGAAAAATAATATTGAATTATTCGGTTTAGGACACCAGTACCAAGGGATTGTTCACATTATTGCTCCGGAACTTGGGATTACGCAGCCGGGAATGAGCATTGTTTGTGGGGATAGCCATACTTCTACTCATGGTGCTTTTGGATCTATCGCTTTTGGAATTGGAACCAGCCAGGTCGCTCAGGTTTTTGCCAGCCAGTGTTTGCTGCTTAACAAACCCAAATCGATGAGAATTACCGTGAATGGTAAACTTAACGACAATGTTCAGTCTAAAGATGTTATCCTTTATATCATTTCAAAAATTGGAACTGATGGCGGAACAGGGTATTTCTGTGAGTATGCCGGAAATGTTTTCGAAGAAATGTCTATGGAAGGAAGGATGACCGTTTGCAATATGAGTATTGAAATGGGGGCCAGAGGAGGAATGATTGCTCCGGATAAAACCACTTTTGAGTATGTTAAAGGAAGAAAATTTGCTCCAACAGGAGATGAATGGGATGAAAAAGTAGCGTATTGGAATACCCTGAAAACGGATGAAGAAGCTGTTTTTGATAAAGAACTCTTCTTTGATGCAGCCGATATTTATCCAATGATTACCTACGGAACCAATCCGGGAATGGGGATTTCAATTCATGAGACAATTCCTGCACCACAAAGTGAATCTGAAGCGAAAGCTTTACAATATATGGGACTGGAAGCCGGTCAAGCACCCTCAAGCATAAAGATTAATTATGTATTTATAGGAAGCTGTACCAATGCAAGGATTGAAGATTTCAGATCTGCAGCACAGTATATCAAAGGGAAAAGTAAATCTGAGGCTGTAAAAGCATTGATTGTTCCCGGATCTCAGCAAGTCGTAAAACAAATCTATGAAGAAGGGCTTGATAAAATCTTTAATGATGCAGGATTCCAGATCCGACAGCCCGGATGTTCAGCTTGTCTGGCGATGAATGATGATAAAATTCCGGAAGGAGAATATTGCGTTTCCACTTCGAACAGGAATTTTGAAGGAAGACAGGGACAAGGTTCAAGAACCATTCTTGCGAGTCCGCTTACCGCAGCCAAAGCAGCAATAGAAGGCAGAATTTCTGCTTTTGAAAGTTTAAATTAAGAGTACACATGCAAAAATTAATTATCATAAAATCCCGTGCAGTTCCATTGCCGGCAGAAAATATAGATACGGATCAGATTATTCCGGCAAGATTTTTAAAAAGTATTGACAGAAAGGGGTTTGGAGAGAATCTGTTTAGAGATTGGAGGTATAATATTCATACCAACGAACCTAATTCTGATTTTGTTCTGAACAATCCTAAATTCGATGGTGAAATTCTGGTAGCAGGAAATAACTTTGGGTGTGGGAGCAGCCGCGAACATGCTGCCTGGGCATTAACAGATTTCGGATTCAAAGTCATTGTTTCTAGTTATTTTGCTGACATTTTTAAAGGAAATGCTTTAAATAACGGTCTGCTTCCGGTAAAAGTTTCCGAAGAATTTTTAAAAGAAATTTTAGAAGGAATCAATGAAAACCCAGACAATGAAATTGCAATTGACGTGGAATTACAATCCATAAGCTTTAAAGACACCACTGAAACTTTTGAGCTTGATTCTTATAAAAAAATATGCCTTATGAACGGCTATGACGATATTGATTTTTTAATCAGCAAAAAACAGGCGATTACAGAATTTGAACTAAAAACACACAAAAAAAATGAGCAACAATTATTTTAAAATCGCGGTTCTTCCAGGAGATGGAATCGGGCCGGAAATTATCAGCGAGAGCATCAAGATTTTGGATGTTATTGCTGAAGCTTTTCAATACAAATTTCAATTCGATTATGGACTGATTGGTGCAGAAGCTATTTTTAAAACTGGAGATCCATTGCCCGAAGAAACACTAACGATTTGTAAAGAATCAGATGCTGTACTTTTTGGAGCGATAGGAGATCCGGCATTTGACAATAATCCTGAAGCTAAAGTAAGACCTGAACAGGGATTATTGAAACTTCGTAAGGAGTTAGGTTTATTTGCTAATATCCGTCCTTTAAAAACGTATGCTTCCCTGATTGAAAAAAGTCCATTAAAAAGAGAAATCATTGAAGGGGCAGATATTCAGATCTTCAGAGAACTGGTAAGTGGAATTTATTTTGGTGAAAAATTCACAGATCCTGAAGGAGCTTATGCTTATGATGTATGCCAATACAGCAGAGAAGATATTCTTCCCATTGCCCACATGGCATTTCAGGAAGCACAGAAAAGGAATAAAAAGCTTACCTTAATTGATAAAGCGAATGTATTGGATACTTCCAGGTTGTGGAGGAAAATCTGCCAGGAAATTGCTTCAGAATATCCGGATGTACAGTTAGATTATATGTTTGTAGATAATGCGGCCATGCAATTGATCCTTAATCCAAAGCAGTTTGATGTTATTTTAACGGAGAATATGTTCGGAGACATTATTTCTGATGAAGCCAGTGTAATCGGAGGATCTATCGGATTGCTTCCATCAGCATCAGTAGGAGAGAAGAATGCATTATTTGAACCTATTCATGGTTCTTATCCACAGGCAAAAGGAAAGGGAATTGCGAATCCTATAGCTTCCATTTTAAGTGTTGCAATGATGCTGGATCATCTTGGATTACAACCTGCTGCCAACAAATTAAGACAGTCTGTAGAGCATGCTATTGAAAATAAATATGTTACGGTTGACCTTAATACAAAGCAATATTATTCAACGAGTGAAGTGGGGAGTTTTATTGCAGATCATATCAAATATTCTGAGAAGTCATATTATAATTTTGAAAATGTAAAGATCGGAAAATCAACCATTGTATAGTTAAATTAAAGTTCACTTAGATAGATAGTTAGAAGAAAGGATCTGCCTCGTATGAGATAGATCCTTTCAATTTTATTTTCTGAAATATTGTAAATCAGCTTATTCCGTTTTTCTGAATTATTTTTAGAGTCCAAGAATACCGATCTTTCCGGTCTTATCTTCTATTGTATAATTCAAAGCCTTTGCCAAAACAAAAATATTATCAAGATTTTCCATTAACTGCTTGCGTCCTTCACTTCTCAATTGGTTTTGATCTATAGATTTAATTGCAGTTTCCTTAGCCTTTACGGTTACATTTTTAATATCCTTCTCAGAAATTCTATTAAAAAAAGAATCATCCAAAGACTGAATTTCAACACTAGGTGTAATTTTGATATCTGCATCAGGAAGTTCAGTAATGACCAGCTTTTTGTTGATGGAATCTACTTCAATCTTCATTTTATTCAGATCATAAGAAACCTGAGCATTGGTTTTTGTAAAAGTAATGATACTGTTACTTGAAACTTCCTTACCCATGAATTCATAACCCATTTTGGTTTTCTGCATGGTAGAACTGTTCTGTTCTATCACCACCATCTTATTCATTTTGGAAATTTGGTTGGTCAGAATATAATACTCTGATTTTTCCGTTTTTCCGCCAAGATTCAGACAGGATTTAAGTCCAAAAAACAGAAGTACCATGGCTCCGGCACCGGCTACAAACGATAAAATTGTTTTATAATTTCTCAAATCTATTTAAAAATTTCTTTAATTACAGATGAGTCATCCTTTTTCAGAATTTCAACTAAATCTCTTTCAATATATCCACTGGTAGGCATTTCTATGATTCTGCCTATTTCTTTTCCATATTGTTTTACAATAATGGTAGGAACTTTTTGGATGTTGTACAGAGATTCATCTCCACTAGGAGATTCTTTTTTGCGGTTAACGGCAATAATGGTTATTTTGTTATCGGAAACACCAACTTCTTCCAGTATTTTTGTCAATCTTGGAAAATCCCTATGGCTATCTTCACACCAAGTTCCCATAAAAACTACAATATCATAAGATCCTAGTTTTTTCTTTTTCAGTTCACTGATGGCTTTTTGATCCAGAGCATACTCATCATGTTCCTTTACATACCAATCGGCATAAGGAGCTTTTAGAAATTGTTCTTTCAGCTGATGTCCAAGAAGCATTTTACCATCTTTTTCAGTAGTAACTTCACGGTTAACCACTACTTTCTGAGCACTAAGCTGTTGAGTAGCTAAAAATAAACTTGAAGCGGCAACAATATTTGTAATAAATTTTTTCATATTTTATTTCTCAATAATTGACTTTAGATCAGCAGGAGAGTAGTATTTGTTTTTTAATACTTTATGATCTGCTTTTCTGTAGACATTGAACTTTTCACCAGATTTCTCATAAAAAGATTCTACGTCTTTTTCTTTATAGAATTCAACGGTTTCATTAGCCTGCTCTTCGTTATCACATGCTTTTGACATATTAGAACGCTGAACTTCGTTGAATAGCTCTACAAATTTGTTGCCAAGTCCGAATTCCAGTACAGCACCACTTAAAACATACTGTAAATCACAAAGTGCATCTGCAATTTCTACAATATTATTGTCAGCAATCGCTTGCTTTAATTCATTAAGTTCTTCCTGTAGAAGTTCTACTCTAAGGTTACATCTTTCCGGAGAAGGTATTTGTGGGGTGTCTAGAATAGGGGCTTTGAAAGTAGTATGGAATTCTGCTACTTGGTTCAAACTATCAATTTTATCCATGAAATTTTTTATTTATCACAAAGATAGAAAACGATTTGTTAATGGTGAAATGTAGACTACAAAATAAGTACTCATAAATGCTTACTTTTTTAAACCACAGACGATCTTTAGATTTGTATTATCTGGATAATTTCTGAGCGGTTAGGTTAAGAATAACAAAAAACCACAGCTATAGAGCTATGGTTTAAGATATACTGATGCTATTCAATTATTCTACTTCCTGATATTCCCAGATTCCTGAGATATTTAATATTTCTAAACTGGGTTGTTTCTCTCCATAACTAAATACACAGATATAGTTCGTGTTGCAGGAGATACAGTGAGTTCCGAAGTATAAGGTAGGCAGATCATTTACGGTTAATTCTCCATAATGCTGCATTCTCTGTGAGGTCTCGGTTGTCATTTGGTTTCCTAATAAATCAGATTTTGACAGTACTTTGCCTTCATTATAAATTTGTAATATTGGAAATCCCGATTGATAGGGAGATATTTCAACTGTATTTTCATGATTACATTCACTACAGGTAAATTGAACTATTGCAGCCGGAATAGCGTCATCGTTGATGAATCTGTCTTTTTTGAGTAAAGCTTTTTTACCAATCTTTATCTTTTTTGATATTGAATACATCTGAGTTTAATTTATTTCTAAATAACAGTTCCTTCCAGGTTAGGGTATTTTCCGCTTGGGCTCTTTTTAATTGTAACTTTTATATACCCTTCTTCCGCTAATTTATTCCAAGTTTTTGGATATCCGGTATTAATATCAATAGGAATTTTCCACATGGTCTGTTTTCCGTTTCCAGTCTGATTAAACCAAGGTATAATATCTGCTGTTTGAGATGTAAAAGGTAATGCATTAAGGACATCTATCTGATAATAGAAATCGTATTTGTTTTCAGGCTGATTTAAAGCTCTTTGGGCAAACGTATACACATACCCATTAATGATTGGGCTGGTAAAGTTTCCGCCTAATGTTGGTTTTCCGCTTCCATTATAACTTCCTACAGCACCGCTATATCTGTCATATTTTTGTCCGGCTTGTATGGCAACATCATCCACAATATTATATCCGCCGTTTGCCGGTGGCCAACCACTGTTCAGGTCGTTAGCTTGGAATAGTTTTTCCAATTCTTTCCAGTTGCCCAGCTTATATAAGTCAAATGCCTGAGCTCTGATTGTTGCGTTGACTTTGTTACCGGGATCATAAGTTGCCGCAAAATCATTAGCATCTTTATAAAATACAATGGTAACCGGACTTGGTTTGGTAACGATCTCTTCTTCTCTGTCATCAGAGCTACAGGCCATTGAAAAAGAGGCAATAGCCAAAATAAAGAAGTACTTAAATAAATGTTTCATATAAAAAATTTAAAATTATGTGAAATTTAAATAGGTATTATCAGGGATGCAGATCAAAGCCAATGCTTATGGATAGAAAGATTATCTTTTACCACTATACCGTTTTTCTTTAATATAAAAAGGTTTGATTTCTACTGCGATGAGTTGTTTCTCAAATAGAAATAAAGAATTAAAATAACGGGATAAATCAGTATCAGAAAGCTATTGAAAGCTTCCCCTAAATACAAACTGATAACGGTACAATAAAAGAGTAGTATTGAGTGATAAAATTAGCCAAAAATCTAACATTATATAATATTATTTTTAATAAAATGTTATTATTGAAATTAATTACATGAATATTAGTGTTTTAAATGATGAAATATCAAATTGAATAAAAGTCCAAATAAAAAAGACCACTCCTATGAGCAGTCTTTCCAATTTATATTTAAAAGTCTTATTTTTTAATAAACATTTTTGAGAATTTCTCAATCTGGATTACATAATTTCCTTTTATCAGGTTACTTACATTCACTGTTCCGTTTTGAAGAGAGCCTTCAATAACCAGTTTTCCGGACATGTCATAGATTTTAAATCTTTCTGATCTGGTATTTGAAAGTGTTAAAATATCTTTCACCGGATTTGGATACAGCTTAATTTCTGTGGAACCTGCTAATTGGTTTTCTGCAGTAGATAACTCGCTGGTGGTTACAGAAATATTGGCATTGTTAACATCAAAAAAGATATGATTGCTTCCTTTCACCATAATTCTTCCAGAACGGGTTGCAACATTAGGAATGACCACAGCTTCTGAACCATCATTAGGCGTTCCAGCCAGTAGAGTAGTCCAGGTTTCTCCATTATCTGTAGACCAAAGGATATCTACATTAGCTGCATTAATATTATTAGCTGTTGTTCCTGCCACATCCCAGGTTACGGTTTGTGAACTCCCACCCACATAAGATAAAGCGCTGTTTTGTGAAGTGATAAGGAAAGGTCCTGCAAGAGCATTCACTGTGATTTTAGCATCATCAGAATTGTTTCCGGCTCCTCCTAATCTGTTATCTCTAACAGTCAACCTGAAATTCAGATCTCTTGAAACAGAAGATAATGCTTCAACATTGATCTCTTCTCCCATGGTTTCCGTTTCTCCTTTTAAAACAGTTGCCATTTGTGGAAAATACCTTACTGGAGAAACTGTAGGCACCCATGATCTGAATGTAGGTCCCGCAGTTTTAGTAGCAGTAGCTGCAGAATTACTTCCCGTTTGAGAAGATGTTCCATGATCCATCTGTTCCCAGATATAGGTAAGTAAATCTCCATCCGCATCAGTTCCAGAACCTGTTAATACGAATGGTGTACCTTTAGGAATTGTATAATCTGCTCCGGCATTAGCTGTGGGGATCGTATTTCCTGTAGGTGTATTAACAGAACATGTCTTTGTTTTAATATTATTTGTGATTTGTTCAATGCTTCGGGAATGAAAAAACGGATCTGAATGTTTTTGTACATCATAAGGCGTAATTCCTGCATATCCCATAATTGTAGATCCGGATCCCGGTTCTACAGGCTGTAATCCTATTTGTGTACTATTAGACCAGGTATGGTTTCCTCCAAACTGGTGTCCCATTTCGTGGGCCACAAAATCAATATCAAATGTATCTCCTGCAGGAATACCGTTAGAGGGAGAAGTATATCCGCTTCCTTTATAATTTTCAGGATAAGTAGTTCCCTGATAAACATAGGTTGACATATCATCACTGCATAAACAGCCTATACATCCTGCATTTCCACCACCACCAGTAGCACCGAATAAATGACCAATATCAAAATTTGCATTTCCGATTTTTGAACTCAGATCATTCATTAGCTCAAAATTCCACTTGTTCATTTGCAAGGACACAGAAAAAGGATCGTTATTAGCGTCTGTATAAACAATAGTATCATTATTGGGAATCAAAACCATCCTTGCAGCAAAATCATTCTCAAAAATACCATTAACACGGGTTAATGTATTATTCATAGCTGCCAGAGCATCTCCTTTTGTACCTCCAAAATAGGCTGCATATTCTCCTGTACACGATAGTGCCAGTCTGAATGTTCTTAAAACAGCATCATCAGCATTTTTAGCTGTAATAACATTAGAAGTACCTTTTTGGGCGGATTCCAGGACTTTGCATTCAAAATTGTTTAAGTCATTTTTTCTGTCAGAGCGTTTATAAACAGCATAAGTGGAAAGGTCTTTGCTGTATGGCTCAATAAAAACAGCTGATTTATCACCATAAATTTCCATGGAAGATAACCCTAATGAAGAAATACTGAAATAAACCGTTGATGTTTTATCCTTTACTCCCTGGCCGATATAGGATTTAATATCCGGGTATTTAGCCGCTAATTCAGGATCAAAGTTTGAATTTTCCATTACAGTAAAACGTTCCATTTTCCCCAATGAATTGGGAAGAGAAATAATAACCGATGATTTTTCTGTTGCTCTTTTAGGCGTTCTTGCCAGTACATTTTTCAGCCCATTAATGTCCAGATGAAAAATTCTTGGATCATTTATATTTTTCATATTCTCATGAACAGAGGAAGAGCTTTCTTTATTTTTTTTAGACCATAGACGATCTGTTTGCGCGGAAGAAACGCCAGATAATACCAGCATCCCCATCATTAATAATTGTTTTTTCATGTTGCCGTGATTTTTTTATATCATTCAAAACTAAGGAAAATTTTATTAAAATATTATTTTTCTTTAGAATAATTTAAAATAAGAATGGGAGAAAAAATTCAACTCATTGAATATAAGCCCATAAAAAAACTGCCCTATAAATAGAGCAGTTTCACATCGTTTACAATTTTTATGGTGACTAGTTTTTAACAAATCGTTTAGAAATTTCACCAATCTGAATCATATAAGCTCCTTTAATCAAATTGCTTACATTTACAGATCCTCTCTGAAGTTTTCCTGAGTCAACTACTTTTCCACTCATATCAAAGATTCTATAATCTTCAGATGTGGTATTAGAGATATACATAATATCTTTTACTGGGTTAGGATATAGTCTAATATCAGTCATCAGATCTTTCGTATTAGAAAGTTCTCCTTTTCCTGAAGATGTAATATTTACTGTATAATCCTCAACCTGTCCATATGTATAAGCCTCACAAGATGAAGTAGGAATTGAGCTGTACTTCATCATTACTCTCATTCTTGTAGAACCAAGAGCAGCTGTTGAAGGGATAGTAACAGATCCTGTAACCGGACTTGTTGTAGAACCAGCTTTTGACCATACCAATTCACCACTGTCTGTAAAGTCGCCATCTCCATTATAATCAATATAAACAGCATAAGCTTCACTGTACTTCGTAGAAGTCCAAACCGGAGTGATAGAAAGCGTATAAGCAGTTCCTCTTGTTACATTGGTAGAAACAGAAGTAAAGTTTTCGTAACCAGCAGTTCCTGTTGATGTATTATTGATAGTACCGAATTGTACGTTACCAATTCTTTCATCAGCGGTATTAGATGCTGAAGCTGAACAGTAAGTAACTGTACCCCCTGCAAGTGTTGTAACATTCACAGTATTACTTGAAGAAGAAGCATTACCTGCTGCATCTTTAGCTTTCACAGAGAAGCTGTAAGTAGTGGATGGAGTTAAGCTCGTTACGGTATAAGTAGTAGAAGCTGTAGAACCTACTAATGAAGCTCCCATATATACATCATATCCTGTAACCCCAACATTATCTGTAGCTCCCGACCAAGATAGGTTTGTACTTGTAGAAGTAGTTCCTGAAGCAGCAAGGGTAGGTGCAGTAGGAGCAACCGTATCAGGTGTTCCGGATCCCGCATTTACAGAAATATTTGAATTATTTACATCAAAGAAAATGTGATTAGCTCCTTTTACCATAATTCTTCCTGTAGTAGTAGTAACGTTAGGAATGGTTACAGCCTGTGAACCATCATTAGGAGTTGCAGATAGTAGAGTAGTCCATGTATTTCCACTGTCTGTAGACCAAAGAATATCTACATTAGCAGTGTTTACGCCATTTGCTGTAGTTCCTGCCACATCCCATGTTACGGTTTGAGAGCTTCCACCAGCATAAGTAGTTGCTGAATTCTGAGAAGTTACTGCAAAAGGTCCTGCAGTACTGTTTACTGTAATTACAGCATCATCAGAATTGTTTCCTGAACCTCCGGCCTTATTATCACGAACGGTAAACCTGAAGTTTAATGTTCTGGCCACTGAAGAAAGTGCTTCCACAGCGATCTCTGTACCCGCAGTAGTAGTAGAACCTGCTAAAACAGATGCCATTCTTGGGAAATATCTTGTAGGAACAGTTGTTGGTGTCCATGATCTGAAATTAGGACCTGAAGCTTTTGTTGCACTTGCTGCAGAACTTGCTCCGGTTTGAGAAGAAGATGCACTATCCATCTGTTCCCAGATATAAGTTAAAGAATCACCGTCTGCATCAGTTCCGGTTCCTGTTAATACAAATGGAGTTCCTTTTGGAATTGTATAGTCTGAACCTGCGTTGGCTGTTGGAATAGCATTTCCTGTACTCGTATTTACTGAGCAGGTTTTAGCTTTAATATTATTGGTAATCTGTTGGATACTTACCGCATGGAAAAATGCATCAGAGTGAGGTTGAACATCCTGGCTGGTAATTCCAGCGTATCCCATGATTGTTGATCCGGATCCTGGTTCCATATTTACACCTGTACCTTCATTTCCATGAGAAAAAGTATGATTTCCACCAAACTGATGTCCCATTTCATGTGCTACATAATCGATGTCGAAATTGTCTCCTGAAGGAATGGAATCTGCAGGGGAAGTATAACCGCTACCTTTTGAACCGTTTGTACAGATACATCCGATACATCCAGCATTTCCTCCACCTCCGGAAGCTCCAAATAAGTGACCGATATCGTAATTAGCTTCTCCAATAACAGATGTTAATGTACTTTGTAATTGGGAATTCCAGCTGCTCATCCCTGATGCTGCAGAATAAGGGTCTGTAGAAGCATTGGTGTAAATAACCGCGTCATTGTTTGCGATAAGAACCATTCTTGCTGCAAAATCTTTTTCAAAAACACCATTTACACGAGTCATTGTAGTGTTCATTGCAGCTAATGCCTGTGCTTTTGTTCCTCCAAAATAAGTGGTGTATTCTCCTGTACAGGATAATGCCAGTCTGAATGTTCTCAATTTAGCATCATCAGCATTAGGTCTGGCTGCAATATTTGCAGATGTTCCTTTTTTAGCGACATCTATTACAGTACATTCAAATTTACTAAGATCATCATTTTTGTCAGATTTTTTGTACACAACATATGTAGAAAGATCTTTTGCGTAAGGTTCAATGAATACTGCGGATTTATCACCATAGATTTCCATAGATGACAGTCCTAGTGGAGAAACACTGAAATACACTGTTGAATTTGGATCTTCAAGCCCCTGGCCTACATACGATTTGATGTCAGGGTATTTTGCAGCTAATTCAGGAGTGAAGTTGGAATTTTCTTTTACTTTAAAGTTTTCCATTCTGCCATCAGAATTCGGGAATGAGATGATGACTTCTGATTTTTCGCCAGCTGCCAGCCTCTTTGGAGCTTTAGCTAAAGCGTTTTTCAAACCATTAATATTCAGGCTGAATAATCTAGGATTTCTGATTCCTAATTTGTTTTCAAAGGTCTCTGAAGAGGTCTTTGAGAATTCCTGAGACCAAAGGCGATCAGTCTGCGCGAATGAAACTCCTGTAATAAGAAGCATTCCAAGTAGGGTTAATTGTCTTTTCATATTAAATATTTGTTTTTATTATGGTAAATCGAAATTAATAAAAATTATATTACGAAAAACAAAAATTTTTAAGAAATTTTTTGAGTATTCATTTAATATATTATGCAATACATTAAATATACTCAAATTTACATTGTCCCAAAATGAAAAAATGACATGCGTAAATTACGCATGTCATTCATTATCAATTAAAATAATTTTCAGTTATATTTTATCGTCAGCAGTAGGTCCGTAAAGTCCGGGAACTTTATTTCCGGTTGATCTTAAATAAACAACCAACTCACCTCTGTGATGATACAAATGATTATAAAGAAAACCTCTTACTACCTGAACTCTTGGTGAAGCTGGAAAAAGAGCGTTTCCATTCATTTCCATCTTCCATTCATTGAAATAAGTGCTTTCATCAGAGTCTTCCAAGACCTTTTGTGCTTTAGCTACGTTTTCTTCAAACTTGGCTACAATATTTTCAGCTTTGGAAATATCACCTTTATCATACTGATAGCTACCCATGTCAAAGACATCCTGATTAAAGGTAGAGTCGTACCAGTTGTAAACTTCTGCAATATGAGAGGCCAGCTGGCCGGTTGTCCAGTTTTTTTCAGACGGTTTCCAGTCTAAAGCGCTATCAGGGATTGCTTTTAAAATTTTTCTGGTGTTTTCAGCTTCGTGCAGAAATTCACCTAAAAGTGCCTGTTTAATCATTTGTATGAGGGTTAAAATTATTTTGTAATATCTCTTCCGATCACCAGTCTCTGGATTTCAGAAGTTCCTTCCCCAATAGTACAAAGTTTAGAATCTCTATAGAATTTTTCAGCAGGGAAGTCCTTTGTATATCCGTACCCTCCGAAGATCTGAACCGCATTGTTAGCAATTCTTACACAAGCTTCAGAAGCATACAACTTCGCCATAGCTCCTTCTTTTGTCATTTTCTGCTTAGCATTTTTCAATGTTGCAGCTCTTTGAATCAACAATTCTGCAGCATCAATTTCTGTAGCCATATCTGCCAACATAAAGTTGATGGCCTGGAATTCAGAGATTGATTTTCCAAACTGATGTCTTTCTTTAGCATATTTTAAAGCCGCTTTATAAGCTCCTCTTCCTGTTCCTAAACTTAATGCAGCAATAGAAATTCTACCTCCGTCAAGAATTTTCATAGCCTGTTTGAAGCCTTCACCTACTTCTCCTAAACGGTGAGAGTCTGGTACACGTACGTTATCGAAAATTAATTCTGCGGTTTCAGAAGCACGCATTCCTAATTTATTTTCTTTTTTTCCTGAAGCAAATCCAGGCATTCCTTTTTCCAAAACGAAAGCAGTAGAGTTATTTTTAGCTCCTTTTTCGCCTGTTCTGGTCATTACTACGGCAATGTCTCCTGAAATAGCGTGCGTAATAAAGTTTTTAGCACCATTAATGATCCACTCATCACCATCTCTTACTGCAGTGGTAGACATACCTCCTGAATCTGAACCGGTATTGTGTTCTGTTAATCCCCAAGCTCCGATTACTTTTCCGGAAGCCAGCTGAGGAAGCCATTTATTTCTTTGCTCTTCATTTCCGAACTCATAAATATGATTTGTACAAAGAGAGTTGTGCGCTGCTACAGAAAGACCAATAGACGGATCTACCTGAGAAATTTCATCCAGGATAGTAACGTATTCATGATAGCCTAAACCGGAACCTCCGTATTGCTCAGGAACTACGATTCCCATAAAGCCCATTTCTCCAAGCTGGTGAAATAAGTCTTTTGGAAAAGTCTGGCTTTCATCCCACTCCATAATATTCGGTCGGATATTCTTTTCTGCAAATTCTCTAGCTGTCTCCGCTATCATTTTGATGTTGTCAATTGTCTCTGTATTCATATTGATAATAGTTAGTTCCCAAAGATAACCAAATTGACGGAATGCTAAAAAAAATTATTACATTCACAATAAAGGAGCTTTCAATATTTTAATTTCCAATTTTTTATATTTCTAAAATTAATGTTTTCTTAATAAAATATTCAAACTTTTACGTATTTTATTTTACTAATTTAGTCCCCCAATTTTTAAGGCATGAAAAAAATTCTACTTCCTATTATTTTGATTTCTTCTTATATTTCTGCGCAGGCTCCTCCTGGATATTATAACGGAACTGCCGGACTAACCGGTTATGCTCTGAAATCTAAGGTACATGATATTATTTCGGAAAAAATGATAAACTGGCATTATGATGACCTTCCGAATCTTTATAATCAAACGGATCTTGATAAATATTATGATCACGATGCTTCCAATACAGAATATCTTTTGGATATCTATTCCGAAATTCCCTTGGGGCCGGATGCATATGAATACAAGTCTAATCAAATGATAGCGGGTGCTGGTGCTGAAGGAATGGGCTATAATAGAGAGCATATGATGCCTCAAAGTACATTTAGCACAAGCTCTAATATTAGTGATTATCCTATGTATTCAGATCTGAATTTCATTGTTCCTGTGGATGCATATATTAATCAGCGAAGAAATAACTATCCTTATGGTGTAGCAGGTACTACTAATTATTATACTTTCACCAACACTTCAAAGATATCTAAGGCAGCCATTCCTAATTATCCTTATACAGGAAGGGTGTATGAGCCAATCGATGAGTTTAAAGGGGATGTTGCGAGAACTTTACTGTACTTCGCTGTAAGATATGAAGGCAAATTAGGTTCGTTTAATACAGCCTATAGTACATCTGCAACCATAACACCAGCTACAGATCAATGTCCGCTTGATGGAACGGAAGAAAGAGCTATTGATCTCCCTTATGTTGCTATGCTTAAGCAATGGAGTGCTATGGACCCTGTTTCACAGAGAGAGAAAGATAGAAATAATGCAATATATGCCATCCAGAAAAACAGAAACCCATTTATTGACCATCCAGAATGGATTGATATGATCTGGTCTGAAAGTCCTGATAGCATTGCTCCTTTAGCTCCGGGATCACTGGTTTCAACACAACAGAATGCTTATTTTGTCAATCTGAATTGGACCGCTTCTCCTGATACAGATATTTTAGGGTACAGAATTTATATGAATGGCTCAGAAACACCTGTCGCTGTTACAAAAGGAACTGCTATAGCCATAGATCACTTAAGCCCGTCCACCACTTATACTTTTACTGTGAAGGCTTTTGATAAAGGATACCTGGAATCTCCTTTCAGTAATACGGTTACAGCCTCAACTATTGCTTCAGATTCATTTGCTCCCGATCTTATGATCACAAAGTATATATCAGGAACAAATAATATTGCAAATACTATTAAGAACAACGCTTTGGAAATTGTTAATAAAACGGGACATGAAGTTAATTTAAATAATTATAGAATTAATACCCAGCTTAAGAATAATGCTACAGGTGCTATTTATAATGCGGATACTTACGAACTGGAAGGTAAAATAGGGAATAATGAAACTTTTGTAATCCTGAATCCCAAAGCTAATTTATCATGTTATTCCAATGATCAGGCTAAATTTGTAACAGCGTCAGATCCTATGACTTTTAAAGGGGAGAATTATGTAGAACTTGCTTATAATAAAACAATTACTGTAGACGCGATTGGTACAAAATACATACTCAATAATAATGGTAATGTTTCATTATACAGAAAGAATACAATCAACCAGCCTAATAGTACATTTACGATCGGAGAATGGGACTCTTATCCATCCAATTATTGTCAGAATCTTGGAACATTATCTACTACAGAACTTATTGCATCCAAAGATAAAAAGCTAGGGATATATCCAAATCCGGTATATGACCGCCTTTTTGTAAATGGGGATATTGAAAAAATAAAGACCGCTCAGGTTATTGATTTCTCGGGAAAAGTAATCCTTACAGAAAAAGATCCGTTCAGAAACAAGAAAGATATTTCTGTACAGGGAATCCCTACAGGAACCTATATCTTAAGACTGGATGATCATACTCAACCATTTATTAAAAAATAGTAACTCATATTTTAATGATACCCAACCTAACAGGTTTTTGAAACCTGTTAGGTTTTATTTTTTTTAGAGATGGTAGTCTAACCTTGCCAGGGTTCCAAACTCTGGCAAGGTTAATTAGCCCTGATAGGAGCGGTTACCCCACAGCAGGCAGTGGCGAAAAGACAGGAGCGAGGAGTATGAGCGGATAGCAGGAAACAGCTCCCCCAATAAAAGAATATGAAAAAAGTTGAGCTAATATTCAACATATCATGAAAGTTTTTCATTGTATTTAATCTTTTTATAATTTTCACATTTCATCTAAAGCCTTAAAAACCTTATGTTTACTATATAATTGATATAAGCAGATTCGCTAATAATCAATATCTATAAGTGTTTGTGCTTATATTTTTTATTTATAAGTAATTATGCTTATATTTGCAGTATGATAGCGGTCATTACCGGTGATATTATAAATTCACAGCATGCAGACACTGAAGTTTGGATTACCAAACTTAAAAATCTTCTCGAAACCTGGGGAAGCGCTCCCGGCACATGGGAAATCTACAGGGGAGACGAATTTCAGTTCAAATGCAGTATTGATTCTGTTTTCTGGCATTTTCTAGCCATAAAATCCCTTATTAAAAGTCAGGAAAACCTGGATGTAAGAATGGCCATCGGCATTGGTGAAGAAAGTTTTTCTTCTGAAAAGATCACCGAATCTAATGGTACTGCTTATGTGAATTCCGGACGACTTCTGAATGACCTGAAGAGTGATGGGCACACCGTTGCCATTAAAACATCAAACGATTCTGTTGACAGAGATCTTAATATTTTATTGAAATGGTCATCCAAAGATTTTGATAACTGGACTATGGCAACATCCGAAATCATTCATGAAATGATTATGAATCAGGATATCACACAGGAAGATCTTGCCAAAAGATTTGCTATTTCACAGTCTTCTATCAGCCAGAGACTGAAGCGAGCTAACTATGAGCTCATCGTGGAAACCAATCAGTATTTCAGAAAGAAAATATCCGAACTATAAGCATGATCTTTATCAAACTCATATTGGCACATCTACTCGGAGATTTTATACTTCAGCCAAATTCATGGGTTGCTGATAAGGAGAACTATAAACTAAAAAGTAAATATTTATACTTTCATGTTCTGATTCACACTATTTTAAGCTTCATTTTTCTTTGGGATTTACAGCTTTGGTGGGTTGCTGTTTTAGTTGGTGTTACTCATTTCATCATTGATGCGGCTAAACTTAGTTTCCAGACTATCAAAACGAAAAAAAGATGGTTTTTCATCGATCAGCTGCTGCATATTTTAGTGATTGCAGGAGTATCTTTTTATTTTGTTGAATTTAATTTCAGCTTTTTACAAAATCAGGAATTTTTAAAGATAATAATGGCAGCCTTGTTTCTCACAACACCGGCTTCTATTTTTATCAAACTCCTTTTGTCATCCTGGACACCTTCTCCGGATGGTCCTAACTCTATTCAAACCGAATCTTTATCAAGTGCCGGAAAATATATCGGAATTTTAGAACGTCTGCTGGTGTTTACCTTTATTATGGTGAATCACTGGGAAGGCGTAGGTTTCATGGTGGCTGCCAAATCTGTTTTCAGGTTCAGCGACCTTGCACAGGCAAAACAGAGAAAACTTACAGAATATGTATTAATTGGTACATTGTTAAGTTTTGGACTGGCTGTCTTAACAGGAATAATAATAAAATAAATCAATAAATCTAACTACAATTTAGAAAGTAAAATTATGAGTCAAAAGAAAGAAATGTTGTACGAGGGTAAAGCGAAACAGGTATTTGCTACCGATAATCCTGATGAAGTAGTAGTACGTTTTAAAGACGATGCTACAGCATTTAATGCTCAAAAGAAAGGTCAGGTTGATCTGAAGGGAGAAATGAATAACGCAATTACTACCCTTATTTTTGAATATTTAAATGAAAAAGGGATCAAAACTCATTTCATCAAACAATTGGACGAAAGAGAGCAATTGGTAAGAAAAGTATCAATCATTCCTTTGGAAATGGTGGTAAGAAATTACTCTGCAGGAAGTATGGCACAAAGATTAGGAGTGGAAGAAGGAATTAAATCTCCAGTAACCATCTTCGATATCTGCTATAAAAAAGACGAATTGGGAGATCCGCTTATCAATGATCACCACGCAGTATTTTTAGGAGCTGCTACTTATGAAGAGCTTGACGAAATGTATGAATTAACTTCAGACATCAACGAAATCCTTATTGACCTGTTTGATAAAATCAACATCATCCTTGTAGATTTCAAAATCGAATTAGGAAAAACTTCAGACGGTGAAATCATCCTTGCGGACGAAATTTCTCCTGACACTTGCAGACTTTGGGATAAAGATACAATGAAGAAGCTTGACAAAGACAGATTCAGAAGAGACTTAGGAGAAGTAACTGAGGCATATGTTGAAATCTACAACCGTCTTAAAAATCTTTTAAAGAAATAAGATTTTAGACACCAGATTTCAGATATCAGATGATTGGTGCTGAAAATACTTTGTTAGTTAAAACAAAATTAAAATTTGAAGTTAGCTTTTAGTCTGAGATCTGAAATCTGACTTCTAAGATCTACAATTAGAAAAAATAGAAATGAAAAGTTTAGACATTCATAAAAGTGAATATTTAAAACAGTTTGAAAACCAGGTTTACGGAAGGAATCTTTTCAGAACTCAGGAAGAAGAAAGACTAGATGCTCCCAATGAGGAGTGTGGAATCTTCGGACTGTATTCGGATGAGGATCTTGATACGTTTTCTCTTTCACAGTTCGGGCTTTTTGCATTACAGCACAGAGGCCAGGAAGCTTGTGGTATTTCCGTTTTAAAAGATGGAAAAATTACCAATATGAAAGATGAAGGACTGGTTTTAGATGTTTATAAAGACATTCAGCATCCTGAAACTTTTATGGGGAATTCTGCAATTGGACATACCCGTTATACCACTGCAGGAGATAAAAAGAAATATAATTTCCAGCCATTTTTCGCGAAAAACGAATATGACCAGATTATACTTTCTATAGCACACAATGGTAACCTTACCAATGCGAAAGAATTAAAAACAGAATTAGAAGCTGAAGGCGTAGTTTTCAGAGCAACATCCGATTCTGAGGTGATCCTTAGATTAATTCAGAAAAACCTTGATCTTGGTCTTCGTGGAGCGATTAAAGCTACTATGGAGAAAATTGAAGGAGCGTATTCCGTAGTGGGAATGACAAGAAATAAATTCTTTGCATTCAGAGACTTCAATGGGATTCGTCCATTGGTTTTAGGAGCTATTAATGAGAATTCTTATGTGGTGGCTTCCGAATCTGTGGCATTAGATGCTGTAGGAGCTCAATATGTACGTGATATTCTTCCAGGAGAAATCATTTACACCAACGAAAATGAGCCTGGAAAGCTTAATTCTTATATGATGGATGAAGCGAAAGGAAAACAGAGAATCTGCTCTTTCGAATACATCTATTTTGCAAGACCTGACTCTACCTTAGAAAACATCAATGTATATGAGATCAGAGAAAAATCAGGAGAAAAGATCTGGGATCAGGCTCCTGTAGAAGCTGATTTGGTTATTGGTGTTCCGGATTCCGGAGTTCCTGCTGCCATTGGGTTCTCTAAAGCCTCAGGAATCCCTTTCCGTCCTGTTTTAATTAAAAACAGATACATCGGAAGAAGTTTCATTGTTCCTACACAGGAAATGAGAGAAAGGGTAGTAAACCTTAAGCTTAACCCGATTATTTCAGAAATGAAAGATAAAAGGGTAGTGATTATTGATGACTCTATCGTTCGTGGAACAACATCCAAGAGATTGGTTAAGATTCTTAAAGATGCTGGAGTAAAAGAAATTCACTTCAGAAGTGTTTCTCCACCAATTATTGCTCCATGTTACCTGGGAATTGATACTCCATCCAAAGATGATCTAATCTCAGCCAATATGACGACAGAAGAACTTAAAAACTATTTAGGAGTAGATTCTTTAGAGTTTTTAAGCATAGACAACTTAAAAGAAATTTTAGGATCTTCTAATCACTGTTTCGGGTGTTTTACAGAAGAATATCCGGTAGGAAAAGGAGAGGAAGCAGTATTATTTAATTAATACTTCTTATATAAAATAGAGAGCCAGACATTTACTGTCTGGCTTTTTTGTATTATGCCATACTAAGGAACGAGGAATCTCAAAACCTTCATCCTATTCAAAGCAAACTACCATTAAATGTAGCATATTCTTAATATTCCGGTATTATATAATACACAGGTAAATTTTAATTTTATAAGATTAAAATTAAAGGATATGAAGAACGCATTTTTATCAGCTATATTTCTTATGGCCACCCAACTATATTCAGCACAGACTTTCGATAACCAGGCCCATCGTGGTGGAAAATCATTATATCCGGAGAACACAATCCCGGCTATGAAAAATGCATTAAAAATGAATGTCACGACTTTGGAAATGGATCTGGCCATCACAAAGGATAAAAAAGTAATTCTTTCTCATGATTCTTTCCTTTCTCCTGAATTAATCACCAAACCAGATGGAACTTATATCCCAAAGGATTCCGGTTTTTATTACAAAATTTATGAGATGCCATACTCAAAAATTCAGACATTTGATGTAGGATTAAAGAAACTTGACAATTATCCCGACCAAAAGAAAATGAAGGTACAGAAACCTCTTTTTTCAGAGATCATAGACGCTTGTGAATCCTATTCCCGTGAATTGAAAAGACCTTTACCTTATTATAATATAGAAACCAAAACACGTCCATTCTCAGACAACATATTTCATCCTGAGCCTAAAGAATTTGTAGACCTGATGATGAAGGTTATTGTTGAAAAAGGAATTCAGGACAGGGTTATTATTCAGTCTTTTGATCCCAGAACACTTGAGATCATTCATAAAGAATATCCCAAAATAATGACAGCCTTCCTTGTAGAGAAAGTTGATGATAAGAAATTAGAACAACAGCGAGCCAATTTCAAAAATATTCCGGTGGAAAAATTTAAATTATATCCAAACCACCTGAATGGAGTAGCAGGAGATATGAAGTTTCTAAGCTTCACCCCAACCATTTACAGCCCCGATCACAAGCTTGTTACTCCTGTACTTATACAGGAATGCCATGCATTAGGAATGAAAGTAATCCCATGGACGGTTAATACGAAAGAAAGGTTACAGGAATTAAAAAATATGGGAATAGATGGCGTAATCAGTGATGATCCGAGGATATTTGAATAGTGATTTGCTCTAAAGCCTGAAAGAAGGAAATTATTATCATTAAAAAACAATAATATTGAAACCTTTGAGTTCTGTCATCCCGACGAAAGAGAAATCTCAATGAGCTTACTAAAGTTGATAGCAGAGTATTAAAACTATATAACAAGTGGATATTAGCATTACAAAAGCTAATTAACTAAAATATAAATAGCCGGAAGACATTAATTCTTCCGGCTATTTTATGCGATACAGAAATCTGCATCTAAGTTAAAAAATTGGTTTATTTTTTATTAGAACTTATAATTCAGACCTAATTGGAAAACTCTGTTGTTGTTTTCAGCAGCTGGTCTGCTTTTCTCGATCTTTGTCAAGCTGTTTGTGTATCTAGCACTGATTCCGATATTGTTAGTAATATCATATCCTAAACCTAGACCTAAACCAAAGTTGAATTTGTTGATATTATCTTTATTGATGTCATCAGACTGAGAGTTGCTTGTTGTTGTAGTTATTCCTCCTGTAGTACTTGCTACAGTAGCTTCTCCTTTAGTTTTTCCGTTGATAAAGTAGCTGAATTCAGGACCTGCTTCAATATAGAATTTATCCATAGGTCTCATCTGAACCATTAAAGGAACTGAAATATAGTTCATTGTTACTTTGCTTTCTCCTTTAGTCTTTACAGTAGTTGCTCCTGTAGTAGTCTCAGTTGAATAGGCTACATCTCTTGCCCCCATTTGGTTATATAAAACCTCTGGTTGAAAGCTGAATTGTTTAGAGATAGGAATGTTTACAAAAGCTCCGGCATGGAAACCTAATTTTTGGCTGTTCATTCCGAATGATTGCTCACTGAAATACGCTGAATTCCCTCCGGCTTTAATACCAAATCTAATAGGTTGAGCGTCTTTTTTAAGAGGTGATGTATTTACAGTTGTTGATTCCTGAGCAAAGGCTAATGTACCAGCAGTTAATGCCAGTCCTAAAAATAACTTCTTCATAATTTTTATTTTTTAATTTTTACTACTTGATGGTCTTTCAACCATTCGCGGTTTATTTTGCAAAATGCTTGCCAAACTTAAAAAACCTAGATACAAAGCCGTTTTCGAGAGGTTTTGCAATTGAAAAAAAGAGATGTTATACTTTGTTTTATATAAATTATTTCAATACATATGGAATATTTATGATAAATTTTATGTTAAATTTATTCTATATGGAAATATATCTTAATTGGTAAATAATTATATTTTCTAGTATTGAAAAACTTTAATTTTTAGATTTCAACCTGGAAAACAAAAAACCAGGCATTAAAAATACCTGGCTTACATCGAAAAATAATAAATATCTACTTGAATTTATAAGCTACACCTACCTGAAGGGCATTGTTTCTTATTTTGTAATCAGAATCACCATTATCCATAATATTTGTGATTCCTGCTGTAAATCTTGCTGTTACTCCAAAGTTTTGAGTAAAGTAATATCCTGCTCCAATACCGATTCCAAATTGAAATCTGTTATAAAGATCTGTATCTAACTTTTCAGAAAGACTCTCGCGAGTGGTAACTGTTGGACTATTCACAGATTTTCTGATTGTAGTAACATCATCTCCTTTGAATCTTCCACCTAACAAATATCCAAATTCAGGACCCGCCTCTACATAAAGCTGTGGAAGGATATTGTACTGAACCATAACCGGAAGAACAAGGTAATTAAAGTTTGCTTTATAATCAGCCTCTCTTCTATAGCTGTAATCGCCTACTAGAAACCTTTCTCTTTCCTCTATTTTTGCCCCTAATTGGCTGAAAAGAAGCTCAGGCTGAATACTGAATTTTTGAGCCACAGGAATATTAACAAAAACTCCCGCATGAAAACCAGCTTTCATCTTATTTTCATCATCATGATATTCACTATAATTACTATCTTCAGAAACGGTAGATAGATTTAATCCTCCTTTAACCCCGAAAGTAATAGGCGAAGATGACTTAGTTTTTTCCTGCGCATTAATGAAAAGGCTTCCTGCAAAAGCCACTCCTATGAATAATTTCTTCATGATTATTAATTTAAATTTTCATTTCACACTGTAGCAAAATTCCCGCCAAAGAGATAAAAATGATAAAAGTCATATGAAAGCGAAAAAGTCAGATTTAACAAGTAAACCTGACTTTTTCTATTGAAATCAAAATGTATTCTATTTATTATGGAAATATAAACCTATATTTCCGTTATCTATTTTTTAGCCTTTCATCAATATGCAGCAAAATTTTTTATATGATTTTTAAACTATTTTTTGATTTTAAAATCATAAAGTAAAAACTGTAACGTAAAGACACTTTCAAAACAGATACAATTAATACTCTATACGCAAATTCCTTGCCAAAAAAATGAAAAAGAGATTTAGATATAAAAAAACCGGATTACATAAATAATCCGGTTATAAGTTTTGTTCTTAAAGCTAAATGTTAAGCTTAGAATTTATAAGCTAAACCAATTTGGAATGCTCCGTTTTTGGTAGAGTCAGCACCACTAGGTTTATCTTTGTTGATATCAGTTAAACCTGCAACATATCTTACGTTAACACCAATGTTCTGAGTGAAGTAATAACCAGCACCAAGACCTAGTCCAAAATCAAAAGTTTTTAATCCGTCTTTAATATCTACAGAGCTAGAGTTATATTTTGCTTTTGCACTTACTAAGAAACCAAATTGAGGTCCTGCTTCTAAGTATAGGTTAGGAAGTGCGTTGTACTGGAACATTACCGGTACTGCGATATAATCTAAATTAGCTTTAAGATCAGTATTTCCTTTATATTTTGCTCCCATACCACTATATAAAACTTCCGGTTGTACAGAGAAATCCTGAGCTACTGGAATGTTAGCAAAAACTCCACCATAGAAACCAGCTTTTGATTTTGAATCACTATCAGTAAAGCTAGAAAGGTTAAGACCTGCTTTTAATCCAAATCTAACTGGAGATGAAGCTGTATTGCTTGAAGTTTTTTGTGCGAAAGAGAAAGTACCTGCTACTAATGCTAGGCCAAAAAGAATCTTTTTCATAAGTTTTTATTTAATAGTTTTTAAGTTTTGTTTAACACTTTCTTTATATTCAAATTGCGTGCCAAAAAATAAAAATAGTACTACTTATCTTTATAATAGAGTATTATGGATGATAATTTTAAATTCATTCCATAGAAAAGTTACAATATTTCATTAACATAATTTAAGATTTATAATAAAAAAAGACCAGATTAAAAATTTAACCTGATCTTTTATTGAATATAAAATTTGTTACTGAATGTTTAAGAAGCTTATTTAAATTTGTAAGCTAATCCTACTTGGAATACATTGTTTTTTACAGCATCACCAGAATTATTTTTATAAATATCTGTAAGACCTGCAGTGTATCTTGCTGTAATTCCTAAGTTTTGCGTGAAGTAATATCCTGCTCCAAGACCAATACCAAAGTTAAATGTCTTGAAATCATCTTTATTAAGAGATGCTACATGAGAATTTGTGTTACTATTGGTAGAGCTTTTGAATTTATCGTTAGCACTTACCAAGAATCCAAATTCTGGCCCTGCCTCAAAGAAAAAGTCAGGAGTTGCATTATATTGGAACATTACAGGTACTGCAACATATCCTAGATTTCTTGAATATTCATCTTTATATGTATTTCCTAATACTGAATATTCTCTTGTAACTTTGGAACCTAAATCATTATAAATAACCTCTGGTTGTACGCTAAATGAACTAGCTAGAGGGATATTAGCAAAAACACCTGCATTAAAACCAATTTTTGACTTAGAGTCACTTAAATCTGCACCGTTAGAAAGTGAAGAAACGTTCATTCCTCCTTTTACCCCAAATGATACAGGGCTAGAAGAAGTTTTTTGTTGAGCGAACGCTAATGTTCCTGCAGTTACTGCTAATCCTAAAATTAACTTTTTCATAACTTTAAATTTTTAATTTTTACTCTTTCTTAATTTTAAATTTTACTACTTGTTCACATTTCTGTTGAACGCTGGAGATCTTTCAAATTGCTTGCCAAAAAATAGTTTTCGGGAGGAAATCAATATAAAAACCACATGAAAAACAAGCTTGTTTAGTTGTAAATAATTAAATATCAATGATTTAAAAAACTAATTAAACATTTGTTTAGAGATAATCTAAATTGACAATTTTGTCAAAAGCAAGCGATAAGCAAGGCTTATTTTTTATGAAATCATGTTGTATTTCCCTGTTTATTGCAAAAAAAAGAGAACTTCAAAAGTATTTTCTGATTTGCAATTGGGCTTTATTGTATAAGATTGATTTCTTTAAACTGTACAATTAAACGCTGTTTATCTCATTTTGCTTTATTAATTTTGTAGATCTTATAAAATGATAACCTGATACTCTTACAAAACAGATCGTTGAATTTTGTAAGGATTCACTAATCTCTACAATATGAAAAAGTGCACATTGCTGCTGTTATTTCTTTTCTTTGAAAATACTTTCCAAGCCCAAATAGGCATTAATACTACAACACCTAATCTTTCTTCCGCACTCGAGGTTGTAGGCTCAGACAAAGGCGTTTTAATTCCCCGGATCGCACTGACAGGAAATTCGGATACCACAACAATACCTTCTCCTGCTCATTCTTTAATGATTTACAATACATCGTCTGCAAACGGAATGGCTCCAGGATATTATTATTGGAGTACACCTGCCGGACGATGGACAAAAGTACTGGATGATTTAACCCCTATCGTGATGACAGGATGGAGCCTTACCGGAAATTCAGGTATGGTAAATGGAGTTAACTTTATAGGAACTTCTGATAATGTAGATGTTATTTTTAAAAGAAATAATATAGTATCCGGTGTATTAAATACTACCAATACTATATTTGGAGTAAACAGTCTGGCAGCCAATACAGTTGGTCTTAATAATACTGCAGTGGGTGTTAATAACTTAATCTCGAATACCACAGGAAGTATGAATACAGCCATAGGAGCAGAGGTACTGAGCAGCAACAAATCCGGAATACAGAATACAGGTTACGGATACAGAGCTCTTTATTCTAATCTGGATGGAAATAATAATGTTGCCAATGGTTATTTTTCACTTTTCTCTGCTAAGAGTACCATAGGTAATGTGGGTATTGGAGCAAGTTCACTTAGGGAGCTGTTCTCCGGCGATGACAACATTGGAATAGGAGGAGATGCTTTCCGGATGCTTCCGGGAGGAAGAGGAAATACCGCTATTGGCGGATCTGCTGGATATAATTTAAATACAGCGAATAATTATAACACTTTTATCGGTTTCCGGGCAGGTACAGGACTTGTTTCAGGAAAAGCGAATACTATTATCGGAGCGAATGTAAGCGGATTGCCTGCTTCACTTTCAAATAACATTATCATTGCCGATGGTGACGGAAACAGAAGAATCAATATTGATCAGAACGGAAATATGGGTATTGGAACAAATACACCGAAATTCCCACTGGATATCCGGTTAAAAACTACCTCATGGCCTTTGGCGGCATCAAGTCTTACTTATTATGGTATAAGCCCGGATTTGGGATCTCCTGATGGAATCTTAACTACTTATTCAAATTATACTAATGATATAGGGACTTTCAACAGTAATACGTCTATTTATGCAGATGGAAATATTATATCGGTAGGAAAACTGAGTGTGGCACAAACCTCTCTTTTTTCAGATAAAAGAATCAAAAATATCATTGGGAAATCAGACACGACAAAAGATTTAACAATCCTAAAAAAGCTTGATATTACCGATTATTTTATGAAAGATGAGGCTGTGTATGGGAAACAGGAGTTTAAAAAGGTAATTGCTCAGGAAGTGGAAGCTGTATATCCGCAGGCGGTAAGTAAAAACAGTGTAAAAACTTTTATTCCCAATATTTATCAGCCAGCCCAACAAAATAACGCAGTTTTCACCTTTGAGAAACCCTTTGTTATTTCTAAAGAAGATCAATTTCTTAAAATATATGATGAAACTGGTGAAATTATTTTAGGAATTAAAAATAGTACCCCTAAGAGTATTACAGTAGATTTAGAAGGTAAAACGCTTAAAGGTAAGCTATTTGTTTATGGTACTGAGGTATCCGATCTGAGAACGGTAGATTATGATGCCTTATCTATGCTTAACATTTCGGCAACTCAGGAACTGGCAAAAAAAATAGAGGCGTTAGAAAATGAAAATAAAGCGTTAAAAAAATCGAATATAGAAATGCAGCAAAAGCAGATCATTTTTGAAGAACGTTTAAAACGTCTGGAGTCTTCTTTTACAAAACAGAAATAGTTTCAAGAATAATAAATACTAAACCCTGCTGAATGTAGCAGGGTTTAGTATAATATGATCTTCAGATAATGCTATAAAAATGGTTATGCATCATTCAGTTTTCTATAAAAAGATAAGGATTCAATGATGTTTTTTTGGCTGCACTGGTAATCATAATTACATTCACCAATACCAGTAAGTAAAGAAAAATTGATCTTACTGTCCACATTCTTTTTATCATTTAAAAGCAATGCTGTAATATCTTCATCTTTAAAATCACTGATATCTAAATAAGGATAATATCTTTGAATATTTTCAATAATTATTTTTGAATCTTCTTCTGAAATAAGGTTTTCAAGATAGGCAAGATGCGCTTCACAAATCATTCCCATTGCAACAGCCTCACCATGAAGAATTGGATTTTCCTGCTGTAAACACAAGCTTTCGACTGCATGACCAATTGTATGCCCGAAGTTCAGGGTTTTTCTGATATTGCTTTCATGGAAGTCCTTTTCTACAACGTCTTGCTTAATATCCATAGAATTCTGGATGTAAGGGGTTACAGCTTCCACATCAAGCTTATGAAGCTGAATCAGCTGATTCCAGTGAGCTTTATCTGCAATAAGACCGTGTTTCAGCATTTCAGCAAATCCACTTCTTAATTCTTTAAAAGGGAGTGTTTCTAAAAATTGAGGATAAATAAAAATCTGTTCCGGGAAAGCGAATGTTCCTACCATATTTTTATAATGCATCAGATCAATTCCTGTTTTCCCACCAATAGAGGCATCACACATAGATAAAAGGGTAGTAGGGATATTAATGAACTTGATTCCTCTTTTATAGGTAGATGCTACAAAACCTCCCATATCTGTAATTACGCCGCCGCCCAGGTTAATAACCAATGCTTTTCTGTCTGCCTGCATTTCTGTAAGAATTTCCCACAGCTGATTGGCTGTCTGAATATTCTTCATTTCCTCTCCTGCTTCAATCTCCAGAATTTCAAACCCAAGATCTGTTTCCATATTGCCTAAAAGAACGGGAAGACAGTATTCATGAGTGTTCTCATCCACCAAAATAAAAATTTTACTGAATGTTTTCTCGTGAAGAAAGGCGTTGAGCTGAGAAAAATTATCGTTTAATATTGTTATCATTTTCGAAAATATGTAAGATTAAAATGTAAACTATACTGCAAAGTTATGATTCTTAATTTTTAACTCGTAACTAAATTACTATCTTTGCAGAAATTTTTAGAATGAGCAGAGATAATAATAATTCAGACAGACCAAAGAGACCAAGAATTTCAACCAAGAAAAGTTCTGATGATTCTCGTGCTTCCAGATCTGGAAATTCTTCAGGATCAAAACCTTTTAAAAAGCCTTTCTCTAAAGATGGGGCAAGAAAAGGTCCCGAACATTCAGGATCCAACTCAAGATTTGAAAAGAAACCTTTCAAGAAAAACACAGGAACTTTTAATAGCTCTAGTGATGATTCTGAATCAAAATCTGAAAGTAGAGCTTATATCACGAATAAAAGTGAAAGCTACGAAAAGAAATCTTTTGGAAAACCTAAGAGAGGTGGAAAAAACTTCGATGCCAGAGATAAGTATGAAAGAGGTAGCTTAAAATATGGTAGAAGACCATCTAATGGAGATGATAGAAGTGAGGACAAGACAAGATCTTTTGTACAAAAGAGAAGATTGAATAAAATCGAAAAAGATGTTCATAAAGACAGCATCCGTCTTAATAAGTATATTGCTAATTCCGGAATCTGCAGCAGAAGAGAGGCTGATGAGCTTATCACACAAGGGCTTGTAGAGGTAAACGGAAAGGTAGTAGATGAAATGGGATATCAGGTACAAAAAACTGACAGGGTTGTTTTTGACGGACAAAGTATTACACCGGAAAAACCGGTTTATGTTCTTCTTAACAAACCAAAAGGGTATATTTCTACTACCAAGGACGATAAAGCAAGAAAAACAGTAATGGATCTTGTGGCAAACGCTTCTCCTTACAGATTGTTCCCAGTTGGAAGACTAGACCGTTCTACTACAGGGGTTATCTTATTGACTAATGACGGGCACATGACTAAAAAACTGACGCATCCATCTTTTGATGCTAAGAAGATTTACCATGTAACGTTGGATAAGAAATTAACTGGTGAAGATTTACGTCTTATTGCAGAAGGAATTCGTCTTGATGAAGGGGTAGCAGTAGTTGACCAAATTTCGTACATTGAAGGTAAGCCTAAAAATGAGATCGGAATTGAGATCCACATCGGATGGAACCGTGTTATCAGAAGAATTTTCCAAAGATTAGGATACGAAGTAGAAACTTTAGACAGAGTAATGTTTGCCGGATTAACGAAGAAGAACATCAAGAGAGGACACTGGAGAATCTTAACAGAACTGGAAGTGAACAACCTTAAAATGCTTTAAAATAATGATAAGCTATGAACCCAGGTTCAAGCTTTTGATTGAAATCATTATTGTTAAACAATAATTTTAAGTGTAAAGAATAAGAAGCGCAGAAACTAGTTTTCTGCGCTTTTTTGTATTATTAATTGGACGAAAATAGTATTTCATTTGGCATAAAACGGTCTCATCTATTTTAAATTTCATATTACTCCAAATAAAATGTCTCAGTAATGAGACATTTGTCGTAAATTTGAGGCATTAAGAATTTATGAATACTCAGCAAAAAATTATTGAGGCTGCGATATCAGTATTAAACGAGAATTTTTCGGCAACATTTGAGGATATTGCATTAAGTTGTGGTGTTAATAGGAGAACAGTTCACCGGTATTTTAAAAATCGAAATGAATTACTGGAAGCATGCAATAAGAATATGATGGACGCATGGGAGTTTACAGCTGTTAAAGCATGTGACAGCTCAGAAGACCCTTTAGTACAACTCGAACATTTATTATATGCAGGAATTGATAGCGGAACAAAGTATGCTTTTCTTATGAAGCTGAATGATAACACTACATCCTCTTCAGCAGGTTACGAAAGCAAGCAAAGTACAGCTTATAGCAAAAGAAGAAATCAATTATTTGATGCCATTCAGGAATTGCAAAAACAACAGGTGATAGATGATAAGCTTCCTTTGGCTTGGATAAGAATTATTTTCACTAGTGTGATTACGGCAACAATTACTGCTTGCAGATCTGGGGATATTGCTCAAAATGAAGTTAAAAAACTGGCCTGGTATTCATTCAGTAGAAGTATTGGTATACAATTAAATAAAAAATGATACATTCCTTTTTAATGATAGGGCAGTCCAATATGGCTGGTCGTGGTTATCGTAAAGAAGTTCCGTCTATCTATGATGAACATATTAAAATGCAGAGAAACGGACTATGGCAAATCATGTCTGAACCTATTAATTTTGACCGTCCTAGTGCCGGTGTTGGACTTGCTGCTTCATTTGCTGCGTCATGGAGACTCGACAACCCAAAAGAGGAGATAGGATTGATTCCATGCGCTGATGGAGGAACCAGTCTTGATGATTGGGCTGTAGGTGGGGCTTTATTTGAAAATGCAGTATCACAAGCTAAATTTGCACAACGAACAAGTAAGATTGCGGGGATCTTGTGGCATCAGGGAGAAAATGACTGTTCTCCGGAAAAAGCTGAGAAGTATGGTGATAAATTTTCTATAATCATAGAAGGTTTACGCAAGGAATTAAATATTCCTGAAGTTCCTCTAGTGATAGGTGGTTTAGGAAGCTTTCTATCCGAAGGGATTTTTGGGCAGTATTTTGCTTCGTACCCTTTAATTAATCAAGCATTGGAGGAATTTGCAAAAACCCAAGCAAACTGTTACTTTGTTACGGCAAAGGGACTTACAGCCAATGCTGACAATATTCATTTCAATGCCCTGTCACAAAGAGTATTGGGTGTCAGATATTATAGTGCATTCCGTGATTTAAAACATCTTCTTGATCCTAATCATGATGAAGAAAACGTATTAGCAACAATCTATAGTCGTTCTTATACCAAAACAGAAAAAATCAAACTGCTCGAACATGAATTTGCAATTGGAAATATTAAACCCAAAGATTTTCTTTCAGAATTAACTATATTGAATCAGGAGTAATCTATTAAGATCAAAAAAATAAAACAGCACCAATCATGATGCTGTTTTATTTTTATACATTTTAGTATATCTTAATATTTTATCCAAGTACGGTTACTCCTTTTTCAATCATTTCATAGATTGCATCCCTGCCATTATCAGGTTTTACATTTACAGCTTTGGTTCCGTTGAAGTGAAGACAGGTAATATATCCGTTTGCTACAGCATCCTGAGCAGTAAACTTTACACAATAATCCATTGCCAACCCTACGATTTCTACCAACTGTATATCATGATATTTCAAGAAATCATCCAAACCGGTTTTCATAAAGTGATTATTGTCCTGGAAACCACTATAGCTATCTATTTCAATATTCTTTCCTTTTTGTATGATATGAGTAACCTTGCTTTGGTTTAAGTCTTTATGGAATTCAGCCCCAAAAGTTCCCTGTACACAATGGTCCGGCCACATAAATTGAGGAACACCATTCAGGATAATGCTTTCTCCTACCTTACGTCCGTTACTGCTTGCAAAGCTTTTATGCCCTACAGGATGCCAATCTTGAGTTAAAACAATCTGATCATATTCATTTTCTTCCATCAAAAGATTGATATAAGGAATAATCTCATTGGATCCTGGTACTGCTAGTGCTCCGCCTTCACAAAAATCATTCTGTACATCGACGATTATTAATGCTTTTTTCATATTTTGATTTCTCGAATTTCTGATAAATTTACAAAACTAATTGGCAAAAATTTGTCCAAAACCGAATTATCGGACAAATCGGCAAAAAAAAATTAATGGCAGTAAGCTGGAAGAAAGAAGTTGGTAGTTACTTTTAGGGATGCAACGACGAACTGTCACCTTTAAAAGAAGTATCATTCATCATTACTTCCTTCTTCCATCACCCAGCTTCCAGCCTTTTAGCGTATCTTTGCAGAAAATAAATAGTTTTTATGTCATTTGAATCGTTAGGATTATCACACAATATTATTCGTTCTGTTAAGAAACTAGGGTATTTGAAACCTTTTCCAATTCAGGAACAGGCAGTACCTGTTATTCTGCAAGGAAAAGATCTTATGGGAATTGCACAAACAGGTTCCGGAAAAACGGCTTGTTTTGTAATGCCGATTTTAGAAAAGTTACAAAATACAGAAGCTAAGAAAGGACGTAATGTTCAAGTTTTAATATTGGTGCCTACTCGTGAATTAGCTATTCAGATTGATGAAGTTTTCAGAGCATTTACAGAAAATTTGAAACGTGAAATCCGTACCATGGCGGTTTATGGCGGTGTTTCTATTAACCCTCAGATGAAAGGAATGTTTGGGGTAGAAGTCCTTATAGCGACTCCCGGACGTTTATTGGATTTAATTGACCATAATGCACTGAGCATTTCAGAAATTCAGCATTTGGTGGTTGATGAAGCCGATAAGATGTTTCAATTAGGTTTTGGAGAGGAGATGAATAAACTTTTTGCTCTGATGCCTATAGTAAAACAAACGACTTTATTCTCAGCGACTTTAAATGATAAAATTGCTGAAATGAAAGAACGTTTATCTATTAATCCAACCATTATTGAAATTAAAAAAGAAGAAGTTGAGATTGATAATATTGAACAGTTTGCTTATCATGTTTCTCCTGAAAATAAAGGTCCTTTTTTACGATATCTCATTAAGGAAAAGAAAGTTGAAAAAGCATTGATATTTGTTTCATCTACAAGAGCTGCTGATAATTTAGTAGAAAAGCTTAAAAAGAATAAAATTAAGGCAGTGGCTATTCACAGTCAGAAGTCCCAGGGTGCCCGAAGAAATAATCTGGAAGAATTTAAATCTAATGGAGCACAGATTCTGGTAGCTACAGACTTAATTGGACGTGGAATTCATATTGATGATCTGCCTTGTGTTATCAATTACGAACTGCCGCGTTCCCCTTTGGATTACATTCACCGAATTGGTAGAACAGGCCGTGCCAACGAAAAAGGAACAGCTATTACGATTCTGACAGATGATGAGTTACAGCATTTCAGAGTCATTCAAAAGAAAATGGGTAAAAAAGTAACCTTAGAAAGAACAGAAGAAATTAATCTGCATGGTTACTAAAATATAAATTAAAAGCTCCGATTGTCTACAATGGGAGCTTTTTTGTATTCTATAAATAATCATGATAATTAACGTTTTTTTCATATTCATATTTCTTGAATTTTAATAAATTTACAGAATCAGATAAAGGTTTGTCCAAAACTGAATTGCCGGACAAACTAACAAAAATTAAAAGTTAAAAACCTGACCAATGAACGATCTTGAGAACAAAAAATTTCCAATAGGACAGTTTGAAGCACCGGAAAACATCTGTGATACCACTTTAGACACCTATATTAAAGCAATTAAAGACTTTCCCGGAAAACTGAAGAACCTCATTGAACATTTTACAGACGAACAGTTTGATACCCCTTATAGAGAAGGAGGATGGACGGTAAGACAGCTTGTTAATCATATCGCAGACAGCCATACCAACAGCTTTATCCGTTTCAAGTTAGCCCTTACCGAAGATAACCCAACCATCAAACCTTATGATGAAGCTAAATGGGCTGAACTTCAGGATAGCATTCATATGCCGATAAAACCAGCGATGAGAATACTAAAAGGAACTCACCAAAGATGGACGACACTTCTTAAAAGTCTTACCAATAAACAATTTGAAAGAACCTTTCATCATCCTGAACATAACAAAAATTATAATTTAAGGGATAATCTTGCCTTATATGTCTGGCATTGCAACCATCATTTTGCCCATATTGAAAATCTGAAGAAAGAAAAAGGTTGGTAAAAAAATACCTTAACCATCCAATATACTTTAAGGAAATTACAGACAGAATTTCCAAATTATCTGCAGACAGCCCGAAAAAATGGGGAAAAATGGATGTCTGTCAGATGTTAATGCATTGTGATCTAGTTCTTCAGGTTGCCTTGCGAAAAATTGAACTTCCCCGTATTCATCTTCTATTTGAGACAATAGGGATCCTTACAAAATTGGAAATGTATGTTTTCAATAACGGAATTCCCAGAAACATGCCTACTTTTCAAAAACTTATCGTTAATTTTGAGTGTGATTTTGATGAATCAAAGACCAATCTGCTGAAAACGCTGGAGGAATTCCGGGAAGCCTGTGAAAACAGAAAACTACCTGATAGCCACAGATTATTCGGAAACATGACTGAAAAAGACTGGGAATTTTTAGAATATAAACATCTAGATCATCACTTAAAACAATTTAATGTATGAGTTTTTTTGAAAAAATATTCGGTGGAAATAATAATGAAACCTCTGATAAAAAATCTTTCTGGAAAAATATAAAGTCTGAAGAAGACCTGGAAAAAGCCATTGAAAGTTCTTATCAGCATAAAATAGCGATATTCAAGCATTCAACAAGCTGTTTCATCAGCAAGACTGTATTGAGAAATTTTGAAAAAGAGGTTGAGAACTCTGATCAGCAGGTAGAAGTTTATTTTCTTGATCTATTAGCTCACCGCCCTCTTTCTAATAAAATTGCTGAGGATTTCGGGATAAGGCATGAAAGTCCGCAGCTTATTGTTATTGAAAACGGAAAGCCCGTTAACAGCGCTTCGCACCAGGACATTTCTTTAAGCCAGATCGTATAATGAAGAATATTAATAATTATTTAGCCAAAGTTTTAAACGTTCCTCTTCAAAGTGTGAACACCTGCAGCCTCCATTATGAAGTAAAAAAGATTCCTAAAAATCAGTTTCTTCTTCAGTATGGTGAAATATGCAGACATATATTCTTTGTAGAAAAAGGATTATTGAAAATGTACTCCATTGATAAGAACGGAAAAGAGCACATTATACAGTTCGCTCCAGAAAGCTGGTTGATTTCTGACCGAAGCAGTCTTTATTTCAATGAAAAATCCAATTATTATATAGAAGCGGTAGAGGATTCGGAAGTTTTATTTCTTCACCCTGATTTCTTCAATAAATTAGTAGAGCAATTCCCAAACAGTATTGAACGCAGTGATTTTCTGCTTCAGAAACATATCAGAAGTCTTCAAAACAGGATCAATTCCTTACTGGGAGAGACTGCAGAGGAAAGATATATGAAGTTTATTAAAATGTACCCGGATTTGCTTCTTAGAGTTCCTCAATGGATGATAGCTTCCTATCTTGGTATTACTCCTGAAAGTCTAAGCCGTGTAAGAAAAGAACTGGCGAGAAAGAACTTCGTTCCGGATAATAAGTAAAAGCTGGATGCTGGAAGAGGGAAGCTGGAAGTTATTTTGAGCACAAAAAAACTTCAGTTGTTATTGTTAAAATATTCTTTACAATATCAAATAAGAATTCGCTTAAGTCATTCTTAAAGCTACAACAACTTCCATCTTCCAGCCTCCATCTTCCTTACCTTAAATAAATCTTTTTAGCAAGCTGCCCAACCTGCTTGAGCTTAGCCTGTGTATCTTCTGACCAAGGAAGCCCGATACAAAGTCTCATACAGTTTTCAAACTGATCCTGAAAAGTAAACATTCTTCCAGGCGCAATACTTATATTCTGTTTAATAGCAAGATCATACAGCTCTGTAGTTCGGATTTTCTTATCAAATTCTACCCATAAGGACAATCCACCTTGCGGACGGCTGGTTTTGGTTCCTTCCGGAAAATATTCAGCAATGGTTTGTACGTAATTCTGATAATTACTCTGTAATGTCTTTCTAAGTTGCTGAAGGTGCTTTTCATACCTTCCGGACTTCAGGAAGTTTGCAACAGCTTCATTCACAATGGATATGGAAGAAGTAGAATGTAAAAGTTTAAGCTTTAAAATCTTTTCTTTATATTTTCCAGGCGCAATCCAGCCTACACGATATCCCGGGGCCAATGTTTTTGAAATAGAGCTGCAATAGAGTACATTTCCATCTTTATCAAAAGATTTGCAGCATTTAGGACGGGTAGAGCCAAAATAAAGGTCTCCATACACATCATCTTCAATCAACGGAATATTATTTTCTGAAAGGATTTTTACAATTTCTTTCTTATTCTCATCCGGCATACAACTTCCCAATGGGGAATTAAAATTAGGAATCAACAGACACAGATCAATTTTTGGGATCAGTTTTTTGAAAGCCTCAATTTCTATTCCGGTTGTTGGGTGGGTGGGTAATTCCAGCACTTTCAGCCCTAATCCATTGGCTAATTGAAGAATCCCCGGATAACAAGGGCTTTCAATAGCGATGGTATCGCCTGGTTTACCTAAGGCCATTAAACAGAAAGAGAGGGCATTCATACCACCGTTTGTAGTAATCAGGTCATTTTCATGAAGATTTCCGGCCCATTGTAATGAGCGTACGGCAATCATTCTTCTCAGTTTCAGATTTCCTTGCAGCTCTTCGTATTCTGTTCCGTCTTCCTTTAATTCTCTTATCGCATGTACAATCTCTTTTTTAAGCTTGGCTTGAGGAAGAAGATCTCCTGATGGAATTCCAATGGAAAAGAAAGTGATGTCCTTTTTACCCATATTTTCATAGACTTTACTGATCAATTCATCAGGTTCATCATTATTGGCTATCAAAGAAGGGCGGCTCACTTCAGGCAACGGAAGCTTTACAGACAACAATTGGCTTACAAAATAGCCGGATTGTGGCTTAGATTCTACAAGAGATTGAGATTCCAGTTCCAGGAAGACCCGTTTAGCGGTGTTCATGCTTACCTGGTGTTCATTGCATAGCATTCTTACAGAAGGGAGCTTATCTCCCGCCTTTAATACTCCGCCTCTGATCTGGGAGGCAATACCGTCTGCAATTTCTGTGTATAAAAATTCTTTACTCATTTTTTTAACTGTGCTCATGCAAATATACAAAACTGATACTGTGTTTGTTTATTTTTCCTCTTTAATTTTGTCCTCATAATTAAAAGCTTATCAAAATGATGACAAATACTATTTCAAAAGACCAGGCTGTAAGCGGATGGATCAATGGGTTCATAGGCGTATTGCTTTTCAGTGGTTCTATGCCTGCTACCAAACTTGCAGTGATGGAAATGGATCCTATATTTGCAACCATTGCCCGCGCAGTGATTGCAGGAATCTTAGCACTTTCCGTTTTATTGATTTATAAAGAAAAACGTCCGGCCAAAAATCAGCTATTTTCTCTTGTTCTGGTTGCTATAGGGTGTGTCATAGGATTTCCTTTGCTTTCCTCATTGGCATTGCAATACCTCACTTCTGCTCATTCCATTGTATTTTTAGGAATGTTACCTTTGGCTACTGCTATTTTCGGAGTTTTCCGTGGCGGAGAGAAACCACACCCAGTATTCTGGATCTTCTCTGTAATTGGAAGCCTCTTAGTTGTTGGTTATGCTTTTTCTCAGGGAATTTCAGCTTCTCCCATCGGAGATATTCTAATGCTTATTGCCATCATTTTGTGTGGAATGGGTTATGCAGAAGGAGCAAAACTTTCTAAAACATTGGGCGGATGGCAGGTAATTTCATGGGCTCTGGTTATATCTTTACCTATTATGCTCCCTTTATTTTTTATTTATTTTCCTTCCAATGTTGAGTCCATAAGCTTTAAAGGATGGTTCGGATTAGGGTATATTTCCCTGTTCAGTATGTTTATCGGGTTTATATTCTGGTATAAAGGATTGGCACAGGGTGGAATTACCACGGTAGGACAGCTTCAGCTATTACAACCGTTTTTTGGGCTTGCTTTGGCAGCCTATCTTCTTCATGAGCAGGTAAGTATTGGAATGCTTGGTATTACAGTTGGAGTTATTCTATGTGTTGTAGGTACTAAAAGATTTGCAAAATAGGCATTAACACCCCATTTATTATAAGTTGTAAACCCGTTTTCATCAATGAAAGCGGGTTTTTGCTATTTTATACAGTAATGTTCTTTCAACAAGATATGGGTTGAATAATTCTTAGGCTTTATGTATCTTAGGTTTAGCTTTCATCACAGCAAAATACGATGAAGTAAAGGCCGATAAACTTTGATAACCTACCTTATAAGCCACCTCGCTTAAAGTGTATTGTTGGGTATCAATCAGCTCAATGCTTTTTAATATTCTGGTCAGTTGAAGGTATTTTTGTAAGGTAATTCCAGTTTCATTTTTAAAATTTCGCTGAAGGCTGCGTACTGACATTTGTGCTTTGGCTGCAAGGGAATCAATATCCAGATTATATTTAAAATTGGCATTGATATCATTACAGACAGGAATCAGCCTTGTATCTTTAGGAATAGGAATTTCAAGCCCGTTGCTTTCTTTGCAGAAGTTAGGAAGGCTTTTCAGAATTGCTTTAAAGAAAATATCCTGTTCTTCGTTTTCATCCAAAGATTGGTTCCATTTTGAAGCATAGAGCAGCATTTCTTTTAAAACCGGCGGAACAGCAAATACATGAACATTCTGATAAAATCCTTCCTCAAAAACAGATTTGAATAGAAAAACCATCAGATTAACCGTTTTGGCTTCGGAAGTAATTTTATGAGCTTTTCCGGAAGGAACCCAGATCACGTGATGCTGTGGAACCAGATAAATTTTCTGATCAATGTGAAAATACTGATAACCATCTTCCACAAACGTTAGTTGGGCACGTTTGTGAACATGTTCGTAGTCGTCGTGTTTCCAGTCTTTTTCAAGCCATACGTAAGCTTCTTTCTCGATGGTGTCTACAAACTGGCTCTGTGTTTTTTCAATCAGTCCACATTTCATACTGTCGTTTTGTATATATTTTTTGGCAAATTTAATAAAAACGACAGTATTAATTTTGTAATATTAATTTATATCCTGTTCAGAATGAAAAAAATATGTTCTTTTTTTATCTTAATTTTACTATTTAACACCACACAGATTATGGCACAAAATAAAGCTAAAATACTGGTTCTTATCCATTCAGATAATGGTGGTACCTACGAACTGGCCAAAGAAATTGCCAAAGGTATTGAGAGTGAGAACAACGCAACTTCTTATATCAAACTGGTAAAACCATCACAGAATCCTAACCTGAAAAGCTTACCTATTGCAACCGTAGATGAGCTTCCTAATTATGATGGAATTGCTTTCGGATCCCCTGTTTATTTCGGAAACATCAGTACCGGAATGAGTGAATTTTTATCTAAAACCGTTCAACTTTGGACAAATCATGCTTTGGAAGGAGTTCCGGCAACTGTATTCATGTCTGCAGGAAGCGGTGCAGGAAAAGAACTGGCACTTCAGGCATTCTGGAATAGTCTTGCTGTACACGGAATGATTTTAGTTTCTAATGGAATTCGTGGTACTGAAGAGCTTAACAAAGCTATTCCACAAGGAAATTCGGTATTAGGAATCACAACTATGGCTTCTCTGAAAGATGTTGAACGTCCAACAAAAGGAGAGAGATCTTTGGCAGAACTTCAAGGGAAGAATTTTGCAAAAGTATCGTTAGCTTTAAAAGAGACACGTCCGAAAAGAACAGCTGCCATCGTTGAAAATCATCAGAATTTTAATGAAGTTTTAAAACAGAAAAATATTGTTCTTCCACAAGTTCCTAAACCTGCTGGAAATTATCAACCCTTTGTACGTTCAGGAAACCTTGTGTTCATCAACCAAGTGGCTTTAAAGGATGGAAAAATTTTCAATGCCGGAAAATTAGGAGTAGATGTTAATGAACAACAGGTAAAAGATGCCACCAAAGTGACTATGCTGAATGTCCTTTCAGTGCTTAATGAAGCAGTTGGTGGTGATCTGGGCAGAGTAAAACAATGTGTACAGCTTACTGGAATATTCAATACAAAGGATGATTATACCAAACATGCTGATCTGATGAATGTAGCTTCTGATCTTACGGCAGAGGTTTTTGGAGATAAAGGAAAGCATGCAAGAGCAACATTTGGGGCATCTTCTATTCCTGTGAATTCTTCAGTGGAGATTCAGGCTGTTTTTGAAGTGGAGTAAATTTTTCCCGTGGATCTCACAGATCTCACTGGAAAATATATAATAAATTAATAGCGCAAATAGATTAATATTTGCGCTATTTTTATGCTTTGTTGGGAGATTATTTAATATCACGCTGATTTTGCTGATTAAGCAGATTTTTTTAACCATAGATCTTCATGGATTAACACAGATAATAATGGAAAAGGAAACAGATAAAACCTGTAGATTTTTTTTAATTTCTCGCGGATCTTGCTGATTGAACAGATGATTGTGAGTGAAAAATTATCAGTTACTAAGCAAACTGATAAGATCTGCGTTATTTCCGGAATCTGCGAGAATCTTATTAAGAAAGCTGGGTAAAGACTTCCGCAATAATCTGTATACTTTGTTCCAATTGTTCTTCTGAAACAGAACCATAGCTTAATCTGAAACCGTTGACATGATTTCGGCTGTATTGCTTTGGATGGATGATCTTAATGTTTTTCTCCAATAATAATGAAGTAGCTTTATCCCAATCAAGTATTGTTTTTGGAACAATCCAAAATGCCAATCCACCTTCAGGTAAGGTAAAATGAGCGAGATCTTTCATGTACTTATTTAAAAGGTTATATACGAAATCTCTTTTGCTTTTATAATGAGCCGTTGCTTTTCTGATGTGTTTTTTTACCGCTCCTTCTTTAATAAGTTGCAAAACGGCCTGCTCCATAATAACATCTCCATGCACATCAATGATCTTTCTTAAGCTTCCGATTTTTTGTAATAAATCCTGATTTTTAGTGGCCAGATATCCAATTCTCAATGCTGGAGCAACCACCTTACTTAGAGTTCCCACATATACATAATAATTCAATTCCGGAAAACTTGAAAGAGGAAGAATAGGGCGGTAACCGAAATGAAATTCATTATCGTAATCATCCTCAATGATCGTTATATGATGCTGATTGGCTAGTTCTATCAGCCTTAAACGTCTCGATAAACTTAAAGTAACCATTGTTGGATACTGCCTGTGAGGTGTAATATAGATTGCTTTGATGTTTTTATGCTGAGATAAAAGTTTTTCAATAGCCTGTACATTAATTCCTTCTTCATCCACAGAAACAGGAAGAAGCTGAGCTCCCGAATATTCAAAGGCCTGCCATGCCGGCTGATAACCAGGATCTTCTACAATAACATAATCTCCAGAAGTTAAAAGACTTTGAGCGGTCAGAAACATAGCCATTTGACTTCCTCTTGTAATGGATATTTCCTGTTCGTTAATTTGCATTCCTCGCTGATGATTCAACATTTGAGAGATCATTTTCCGAAATTCTATATCTCCATGTTCATCTCCATAGCCCATCATCTGCCATTTTGCTTTGATGCCGAAGATCTGGCGGTAGGCTCTTGCCAGTTCTGTTACCGGAGCTATTTTACTGTCCGGATGACCATCATCAAAATTAACTATTGCACCATGGGTTATCACGGGGTGGTCCAAAGCATCGGATAGCCTTTCAGTTCTATTTTCGTGTAAAGCAGGAAGCTGATCCGAAACAAAAATTCCTTTTCTCTCCTTAGAAATCACCCATTCCTCATTCATTAAAACCTGATAAGCTTCAACCACCGTATTTCTATTGATTTTCAGCATAGTGGCAAGATTCCGGCTGCCAGGAAGGGTATCACTGGGTTTCAATCTTCCGGAGCGGATATCTGCAATAATGGTATCTGCTATTTGTAAATAAACTGCTTTATCAAGCTTTTTATCAATTTCGAATTCTAATTTCCAAGGTCTTAACATCTGGACTATCTATTTATATAAAAACTGAATCATTTAAACAGTCCAAATATAAAATAATTTTGTCATGCAATAAAGCACAGAATCTTTAAATTTTAAAATCATGGACAAAAAACAGTTCAGTTCAAAAGACTTTCACGAAACGTATGCAAGACCAAAGTATGTAAAACCAGCTCATTTAATTCATAAAAATGTAGAAAATGCAGGGGAACACAATCAGTTTTCAACAGAAAGGAAACACCCGGTTTTCTTTGTGGATCTTCCCAGTAAAAATGTTAGCATGACGATTGGCGGATTACTTCCGGGACAACAAACCAACAGACATCGTCACACTTATGAAACCGTATTGTTTGTACTTGAAGGAAAAGGATGGACAGAAGTGGAAGATGAAAGAGTGCATTGGGAAACGGGAGATGCCGTTTATATTCCATCATGGGCATGGCATAAGCACCAGAATCTGAGTGATACGGAACCTGCCAAATATATTGCCTGCGAAAATGCTCCACAGCTTCAGAATTTAGGAGTAGCCCTGAGGGAAGAAGAGGGTAGAGACCTTTAATACTTATGCGTTTAACTATTAGAGACCATTTTGGCTGATTTTCTTTTTCAATTGAAATTTTATTTAAGCTTACATCTCTCTTGATGGGTTAAACTATTTACTACAAATTATTTATAATTATTAAACAAGTAAAACATGAAAAATGTTCCATTTAAGGGGATTATCGCTTATCCTATAACGCCTTTCGATGAAAATGAAAAAGTAGATATTTCTCTTTTCAAACACTTAGTAGAAAGGTTAATCACTTCCGGAAGCCATGGGATTGCTCCTTTGGGAAGCACAGGGGTAATGCCTTATCTCTCTGATGAAGAAAAGGAAGAGGTTACAGAAGCTACTTTACAACAGGTAAACGGAAGAATTCCAACTCTTGTTGGGGTTTCCAATCTTACCACAGAGAAAACGATTCATCATGCCCAATTTGCGGAGAAAGCAGGAGCTGATGCTGTGATGATCATTCCGATGAGCTATTGGAAACTTACAGATGACGAAATTGTTGCCCATTATGATGCTGTTGCCCAAAAAATTTCTATTCCAATTATGGCTTACAATAATCCGACAACAAGTGGAGTAGACATGTCTCCCTCTCTATTAAAAAGACTGCTTGAAATTCCTAATGTTACCATGATCAAAGAAAGTACAGGAGATATTCAGAGGATGCATTATTTAAGAAAAGAACTGGGAGAAGAGGTGGCTTTTTATAATGGTTCAAATCCTTTGGCTCTTGCTGCATTTTCTGCTGGAGCAAGAGGCTGGTGTACTGCAGCACCCAATCTTATCCCTGAGCTTACTATCAGTCTTTACAATGCCGTAGAAGAAGGTAATCTTGAGAAAGCAAAATCTATTTTCTATAAACAGTTTGATCTTTTAAAATTCATTGTCAACAAAGGATTGCCAAGAGCTGTGAAATCAGGGTTGAATATTCTTGGTGAAGACGGCGGGAATTTAAGAAGTCCATTAAAGCCATTACATGAAAAAGAAACAGAAGAATTAAAAAATATCATTAAAACCCTTATCAATTAACTTATGAAAAAGTCCATTTTTTATCATGCAGGATGTCCTGTATGCATTAGTGCAGAACATGACATTGTAAATCTTATAGGATTAGAGAATGTTGAAATTATCCACTTGGGTCATGAAAAAAGTAAAATTAAAGACGCAGAAAAGGCAGGTGTAAAATCTGTCCCTGCTTTAATAACACCTAACGGAAATGTTCTTCATATTAATTTTGGAGCATCTATTGAAGAGGTAAAAAATTAGTATTATTAATCTTGTATCAACGGCTCAATACATTGAGCCGTTGATTATTTTTTAAATTATAGCATTTCCTTCTACGCCGTCAGAATTATTAGTTTTATGACCTGTTATTGCTGACGCAACAAAACTAAAGAGACTGACCAGTTTTCCCGCTTTGGTATCCCAATAGTAGGTTTCTTTAGGCTCTACACGGATAATCGTAACATTGGGATCATCTTTCCCATCAAACCAGGCTTTAGCCAACGGAGACCATTTTTCTTCTATTGTTTCCCTATCCTTATAAACAGAAGCTTTTCCATATACTGAAAGGTATTGAGAATCTTTATTGTTCATGAAGAATAGTTGTACCCGCCGGTCTTCTTTTATTTCAAAATTCTTGTTGCTGGTTCCACTACTAATGAACCAAAGGTTACCGCTGTCATCTGTTTCCTGTAACGTCATAGGACGTGAATTGACTGGTACCGTTTCCAATTCTGTACAGAACATACATATTTTTGCATTTTCCGACAGTTCTTTGATCTTTCTGATCGCTTCTAGATGGGTGAGATTTTGTGTTGACATATTATTATATTTTAAGTGATTGGTTGAATAGTGAAAAATTCCACAGAAATAGAATTCATTGTAGTAAAATATTCAAATACCTTACCAAATGGGATAAAAATATGTTGTCTCCCTTTAAGTTTTGATAGGAGTGTTGCAAAACATAAAGGCACAGATTCTTTTATTGTATGGTTTATTTGATCTTCTATTAATTGAATGCAGGATATTTGAACCACTAAGATTTTTAAGAGGATAAGAATAGGGAAACTACTTCCTGAAGGTATTAGAATCTTAATGGTTTAATATTCTGCGAAATCTTTGATCAAAATGATATTATTTTAAACGCCACGAATGCACGAATGATTTTTTATTCGTGCATTTGTGGCTAATAATAAACCCATAAAAATCTGTAGTATCTGTGGCAAAAAATTTATGTACATTTGACCATGCAGATTTCACCTCCAAAACATCTGGCACCCTTCATTCGGCATTATATCATTCTGGAAAACAAAGGAAACGATATAAAGAACGTCAGATTGTTTACTGATGGCAGTAGCGGATTGATTTTATCTGCCAATGCGAATCTGTTTTCTCATCATTCGGAAGAGCATATACCAGCTTCTTTTTTTTATGGGACACTGAACAGCTATAAAGATTTTTATTCAAAAGGTAGTTTTTCCTTTATAGCAGTGGTTTTTCAACCTTATTTCTTAAATATGCTTTTGAAGACTTCTGCAAAAGAAGTTAAAAATCAGATTATTTCTGTGGAAGATGTAATAAAGGACAAGTTCACCCCTTTTCAGGAAAGTCTTTTTAATAAAACGAATCCGTTAACAGTTATTGATGATTTGAATATCTTTTTCACTCAGTTTATATCAAAAGAAATTGGATCTGATTATCAACTTATAGCAGCTATTCAACAACATATTCTTCAGCACAAAGGTTCTGTATCATCCAAAGACTTGGAAAATTTCACAGGATATTCTGAGCGACATCTGGAAAGAAAGTTTGATGATTATCTTGGAATTTCTCCTAAAAAATATACTAATATTATCCGTCTTCATTATTTTTTAAGCCTTATGAATCAAGGTATCAGTCATGAAAATATGACTGCTCTTTCTTATCATGCCGGATATTCGGATCAATCCCATCTGATTAGAGAATTTAAAAAGAATGTAGGACTTACTCCCGGACAGTATGCCAATACTGAAAATAAAATGGCAGTCAACTTCATTGAGCTGTAATTCTTATGTCGGTTTTATACAATTTTTCTTTGGCAGGCTGACCTAGATTTGCTGAAAAAAAGAATGAATATTAAAATTTCAACCGCACAATTTGAAAACAAGAGTGGCGATAAAGAATATAACCTGGGAGTTATAGAAAAACTGGCCCAAAAAGCTTCCTCAGAAGGCTCTGATGTCATTGCTTTTCACGAATGTTCCATTACAGGATATACTTTTGCCCGAAACCTTTCCAAAGATCAACTGCTTGATATTGCAGAACTTATTCCTGAAGGAGAAAGTATCCAAAGACTACAGCAAATTGCTAAACAATACCAAATTGTTATTCTGGCCGGGCTTTTTGAAAAGGATGAAAACAACAATCTCTTCAAAGCTTATGTATGTGTAGATGAAACAGGATTGAAAGCCAAGTACAGAAAACTTCACCCTTTTATCAATCCCCATCTTACTCCAGGGAATGAATACTGTGTCTTTGAAATTCTGGGCTGGAAATGCGGCATTCTGATCTGCTATGACAACAATATTATTGAAAATGTAAGAGCCACCAAACTTTTGGGAGCAGATATTATTTTTATGCCTCATGTTACCATGTGTACGCCTTCCACAAGGCCAGGTGCTGGTTTTGTAGATCCTCAACTATGGGAAAATAGGGTAGAAGATCCTACGTCTTTACGTCTGGAATTTAACGGAATGAAAGGGAGAGATTGGTTGATGAAATGGCTCCCGGCAAGGGCTTACGACAATGGAGCTTATATTGTTTTTTCAAATCCTATTGGAATGGATGATGATCAGCTTAAGAACGGCTGTTCGATGATTATTGATCCTTTTGGAGACGTCATTGCAGAGTGCCAATCATTTGAAGACAGTTTTGAGTCGGCGGTTATCGTTCCCGAAAAACTTACTCAGGCAGGAGGGCACAGATATTTGAATGCAAGACGGCCGGAACTTTATAAAGACATCATTGGGAAAGACCATTCATCCATACAAAAAGTGGTGTGGTTGAATGAGAAAGAAAATTAAACTATCATTATTCTGATAATTTAACACAATTTAAATAATTTTTATAATACAATTATTCATCGGAAATTTGCATTGTCAACATCAACAAAATTACAATGCAATGAATTATCAAAAAGAAATACAAATTAATGCTGCAACAGGAAGTGTAAAAAGCAAAAGGCTTCCTGCAGCTTTATGGGCACTTACCATCAGTGCCTTTGGAATAGGCACTACAGAATTTGTGATTGTAGGTCTTCTTCCTACTGTTGCGGGTGATCTTGGGATTACGATTCCGTCAGCAGGTTTACTGGTAAGCCTTTATGCCATAGGAGTTGCTATCGGAGCTCCTATTTTAACAGCACTCACAGGGAAAATTCCCCGTAAAATGCTTTTGGTTTCCATTATGTTATTATTTGTCATCGGAAACGGATTGGCTTCTATTGCTCCAGGATTTATCACGCTGGTTCTGGCCAGAATATTAACCGGATTTGCGCATGGTGTTTATTTTTCCATTGGCTCTACTATTGCAGCATCATTGGTTCCGGAGGAGAAAAGGGCAACCGCTATTTCCATTATGTTTGCCGGACTTACACTGGCCATTGTAACAGGAGTACCATTAGGAACTTTTATAGGACAACATTTTGGATGGAGAGCTACTTTCATTGGAGTTTCTATTCTTGGAATGATAGGTTTGGTGGCAAGTTTATTATTGGTTCCAAACAATTTAAAGAACGGAAAAACAGCATCTATCAAAAGTCAGTTCAAAGTATTAGGGAATAAACGCTTGATCTTTGCTTTTTTAATGACTGCTACTGGTTATGGAGGAACATTTGTAGTATTCACGTATCTGTCTCCGATTTTACAGAAAATAACAGGATTTCAGGAGTCTACAGTCACTTTTATCCTGTTGATATATGGTATTGCGATTGCGCTAGGAAACCTGATTGGTGGGAAAGTAGCCAATAAAAACCCTTTGAAGGCTCTTTTATGGATGTTTGCGGCTCAGGGATTAACATTATTGGCCTTTTATTTTACGGTAAGCAGTCCGGTTTTAAGTATTATTACGTTGTTCTTTTTAGGAGCACTTTCTTTTGCAACGGTTCCTGGGCTTCAGCTTTTAGTGGTACAGATTGCTGAAAAGGAACTTCCCGGAACGGAAGATGTAGCATCAGGAATTAATATTGCTGCTTTTAATATCGGTATTGCCATTGGATCTTATGCAGGTGGGCTTATTGTAACATCATCATTAGGATTGGGAAGTACTCCGTGGATTGGTGCTTTATTCTTAGTGATTACAGTCTTAATAACCATCATCAGTATTCGTTTAAGCAAAAAAGTAAACTAATATTCAACCTTGCCTAATATCCCAATTGAAGGTACAAACATTCCACTCCGGAGGAGGGGTGGCAAAAATTCAAAGAATTTTTGATGGGGTGGTCAATAGCACGCATTAAAAAAATATAAAACCAAAACGTAAGATTGAGGTAAGTGTATGCAGTGAGGTTTTATGAAAAGGGCAGATCAATGATCTGCCCTTTTCTATTTTTAATCTGACGCAAAGTTCTATTATCTTAATGCTCTATTTTTAGGGAGCAAAGAAGAAATCAACAAGTTGATTCGACTAAGCTAATGATATAACCTTACTATCTTGGTCTGTCCGGTTTTGTTGGATCAATTGTCTCGTCTGGATTATCACCTTGGATGGGTGGTGTAAGTTTAGAAGTAGATGATTCTGCTTTAGTAGAATTTACTTTTATTCCTTGTTTGTTTAAATTTGTACCATTTTTCATAGCTGACTCTTGCGGAGTAACATTTTCATCCCGGTCAGAGCATGAACTTAGAGAAAATACAATAACTGTACTTGCAGCTAAAATGATTAGTTTTTTCATAGTAATTGTTTTATATTAAGTGGTAAAAATACTATTAATCTATAATATTTCACTATTTATTTTATGCATTTATTAATTTAAAACATAACAGAAATCTCTTAATTGAAATTTCTGTTAAACCTGCTATAACTAAAGATTTACGGGAAACCGTTAATTGTAAATAGCTTATATTTATATATTTGTGGGAAAATTAATACATGAAAAAATTGTTAATTGTTACGTTGGTGTTTTTCTCAATTGCAGCGTCTGCCCAAGTTAATTTAAAATTAAGTGACGTATTGTCTATAATTACTCTTAAGGATTATACAGCTATTAGTAAATATGACCTTAAGATGGACAAGATTATAGATTTCAATAATTTCAAGACGATATCATATATAACAAAATTTCATGATGAAAATTCAGAAATATTAATTAATAATAGTGATAGAGGTATTGTAAGCTATTCTATACTGGTTAAATCAGGTGATTTATTGAAATTCTGGATGGATGATAACGTACAAATGAACTATGGCAGTACAAAACCACAAAAAAATTTCAGCATAAATGAAGCAGGAAATGAAACAGTTTCTTTTATATCATTTGATCATTTATTGAAATACCTAGAACAAAACAAAATAAATCCAAAAGAAACTTACATATGTTTTTATAAGGTAGGACTTGTAAGCATAAGGCTGGTATTTACTTCAGAATATTACAAAGTAAACATTTCAACTGCGGAATATGGAATATAAATCAAAAAAAAGCTTAATAGCTCTAATATTTACCTTGTTTTCTATAGTAGTATTTTCTCAGGAGTTAAAATATGAAGAAGTTGTACAAGTAGATTCTACTGTAAGTAAAAAAGAACTATACAATAGGGCTAGATCATGGTTTGCTGATAATTTCAAAGATGAAGGGGAAGTTATGACCATACAAGATGATAGCACTGGCGAAATTACTGGAAATGGAAATTTTAGATACAACACTAACAAAATATATATGGGAGTTTGGTGTGTAACTGGAACAATCCATTTCAAAATTAATATTTATTTGAAAGATGGTCGTTACAAATATGTGATTCATAATTTAGTGCATGAAGGCTCCTATTTTGATGGGTCAAGACCTATTAATTACGGATTGTTAACTGTCAATGAAAACTCACCAAACCCAAGTAGAGGTGGACCTGGAAAAAAAGCATGGACAGATATTAAAGAAAAAACTAATGATAGAGTTCAGCTTATTATATCTGGATTAAAAGAAGCAATGGTCAAAAAGCATGAAACAAGTAACGACTGGTAACTAATAATAAGCAAAAGAAATTGTATTGATTCCTTTTGTTCTATAAAAAAACTCATACCTCATAAATCCCTTCATCCGTAAACACAAAAAACGTACTTTTCTTAGGGAGATTTTTAGTATCCAAACCTGTAAATTCACTGAAGGCCGGAAGTAACAGCTGGTTTTCACTAAGGGCAAAACAGGGAAGCCTGATGCTTTTCACAGCAGAATTTAAAACAATTCCTGGATGAATATGGCCTGTGATCTGAAAACCGGATTTTTCTTTATCAAAATCATGGATCAAAGTAAACGCTCCCAACTCCAATAGAGATTCTTTAAAATCCAGGTAAAGCTTTTTCTCCAAAGACTCTGAAATGCGGTCATGATTTCCCTCAATAAGATAAAATTGTAAATCAGGATACTGATTTCTCCATTGGCAGAACTCATCCACATCAGAATTATCACCGGCATGAAGCAGATCGCCCACCACAATAAATTTTTCCGGCTGAAAATACTCAATCAGTACAGATAGCCTTTCCAAATCACTTTTCATGATATGATTCGCCAGTGCAATACCGTTTTTTCGAAAATGAGCGGTCTTTCCGATGTGAAGATCAGAAAGGAGTAAAGCTTTCTCTTTTTTCCAGAATACAGCACGCTGATTGGTAAGAATAAAAGCCTCATTTCGAATGATGATTTCTTTGGTAGCAATAAACACAGACAAATTAGTTCAAAGTTTTGGGGTTAACGTTTAAGGTTCTCTTCTGCTTACATGAAAATTTTCATCAAAGATATAAGTAATCGGAATTCCGGTTGCAATTTCTTTTTCCAGGATTTCTTCAGGGGATAAATGTTCCAGATACATGATAAGGGCACGAAGGCTATTTCCATGAGCAACGATCAATACATTTTCACCTTTCTTCAACAAAGGAGCGATCTCTTTTTCAAAATAGGGAATCACTCTGTTATAAGTATCTTTAAGGCTTTCTCCACCCGGTGGAACCACATCAAAAGACCTGCGCCAGGTATGAACCTGTTCTTCTCCGTATTTCAGGGCGGTTTCTGCTTTATTGAGACCTTCAAGATTTCCATACGAACGCTCATTCAGCGCTTTATCCATAACAATGGGAATATTGGGTTTTCCAATTTCATCAAGAATGATGGAAAGGGTATGTTTAGCTCTGAGTAAGACTGAAGTAAAGGCAATGTCTATTTTTTCTTTTTTTAAGGCAATTCCTGCATTTTTTGCTTCTTCAATTCCTGTTTCTGTAATATCGATATCCTGCCATCCGGTGAATCTGTTTTCAAGATTCCAGAGTGACTGTCCATGACGGACTAAAAATAATTTTGCCATTATGTATTTTTTATTTTAGCTTTCTGAAAGCTATACTCTAAGTTACGGCGATTATTTAAACTTATCAAGAAATTTCGGTCAGAATATTAGGCGAACAATACTATTAAATGGTAGTTCCAATTCATTGGAAAGTCTTTTCAAATCAAATATCTGATATATTGGAAAGTTTCAGCATTCTTTTAATTCTGGCATCCAATCCTTCACTGGAAAGGGTCTGTCTCAAACTGTCTACTTTGATGGGAAAGCTTAACGGCGTAAAAGAACTGGAATGTTTTACAATCACTGTAGATTTTTCAATTCTTTTAAAGGCTTCTACGAGTCGCTGTTCCTGAAGCTGCATATTAAAAACTTCGGTATAGGCCTGTTTGATTAGAAAATGATTGGAGTCATAATCTTCCAGCACTTTAAAAATAAGGCCGGCTGAGCTTTGCAATGATTTATTGGAACGCTGCTGGCCTGCATAATTTTGAATCACCATTCCTGAGATCACTGCAATATCTCTGAATTTCCGTCTTGCCATTTCTGCTGAATTGATACTGGCAATCACATCATTCATCAGGTTGTCCCTGGTTAATATCTTATTTAAGTTTTCTTCATTCAACGGAATTTCCTTATCACTGAACAATTCAAATCCATAATCATTCATCGCCATGGAAAAAGAAATAGGAGCCAGTTTTGAAATCCGGTACGCGATTAACGCGGCCATTACTTCATGTACCAGACGGCCTTCAAATGGATACATGAAAAGATGATAGCCTTCACGATTTTTAATCATTTCCACCAGAAATTCATCTTCCTGAGGAATGTGAGAGTTTTCTTCCTGATTACTCAATAGCGGATGTAAGAATTTCAGTTCTTTTTCCGAAGCTTTTGGACTTAAGGCATGCGAAAGTTTTTCTCTTAAAAAATGTCCAAGATTGGAACTCAAAGGCAGTCTTCCACCCAGATAACTTGGTACCAGAGCTTTTCCTTTGGTAGATCTTACATAAACCGTCATGTCCTTAATCATAGCAACTTCCAGGGTTCTTCCTGCCAGAATAAACTTTTCTTCCTTTTTCAGTTTGGAAATAAAGTATTCTTCAATCATACCTACATAACCACCGGAAATAAATTTAACTTTGAGCATGGCATCGCTTACGATTACCCCCATATTCATCCGGTGAAGCATGGCTATTTTCCGGGAAGTTACTTTGTATAAACCATCTTCCATAATCACAATTTTATGGAATTCTTCATAGTTTTTTAAAACACTTCCGCCAATAGTCAGAAACTCAAGAATACTTTTCCATTCTTCAGCCATCATTTCCTGGAAAGCATATACTTTTTTGATCCTTTCATAGACTTCATCAGGATAAAAACCGTTTCCAACAGCTAAAGTCATGAGAAACTGCACCAAAACATCGAAACACAAAACCTGGGGTTCCCTTGGTTCAACAACTTTCTGTTTTACCGCTTCTTTTAAAGCAGAAACCTCTATTAATTCCAATGAATGGGTAGGAACGCAATAGATTTTAGAGGTTTCAAAAGGGGAGTGCCCACTACGACCAGCCCTTTGAAGAAATCTTGCCACTCCTTTTGCCGAGCCAATCTGAATGACCGTATCCACAGGTTTAAAATCTATTCCCAGATCTAATGATGAGGTGGAAACAACGGCTTTTAATTTTCCGGAACTTAGATTTTCTTCAATCCATATTCTTAAATGGGCATCAATGGAACTGTGATGAATGGCAATTTGTCCTGCAAAATCAGGATAAGCATCCAGCAGTAACTGATACCACATTTCACTCTGGCTTCGGGTATTGGTAAAAACAATGGTAGATTTCGATTCAAGGATGATGGGAACTACTTTATCCGCAAGCTTGTGCCCAAGATGTCCTGCCCACGGTAATATTTCAACTTCATCAGGAAAAACCGGAATAATATCAATCTTTTTATGTTCTTTGGCCGTGATTTTTGTTTTTTTAATCTCATATGGAATCAAAACATCCATGGCTTCATCCAGATTTCCAATCGTAGCCGTAATGCCCCAGATCTGAAGTTTCGGAACATACTTTCTGAGCTGTGATATTCCAAGCTCAACCATGACACCTCGTTTTGAGCCTAATAATTCATGCCACTCATCTACCACCACACATTTCATATCCCTGAAGAAAGTTTCATGATTTTTCTGAGCCAGTAAAAGATGAAGACTTTCCGGAGTTACCACCAGAATTTCAGGCATCTTTTTAACCTGCTGCTGTCTTACTTTAGGATCTGTGTCTCCGTTTCTTACTCCAACAGCCCAATCAAGCCCAATCTCATCCATGGCTTCCTGCATTGCCTTCGCAATATCCTTAGACAAAGAACGGAGCGGAGTAATCCAGATCATTTTTAATCCCTTTTTATAGTTATCTGGATGGTTTAAAAAGTCTGAGATCAATGCTAAAAAAACAGAAAAAGTTTTCCCGAATCCTGTGGGAGCCACTACCATACCGCTATATCCACTTCCAAATTTCTTCCATGTATCTATCTGAAATTTAAAAGGGGAAATGCCTTTATCCTTCATCCATTGCTGAATGATCGTAAATCCGTTGGTATGTTCAAAGGCTGCCATGTTATTGTATTAATTTTTTGATTTCTTCAAGTGTATCAATCTCGTCTACGGTCTTATCTTTCCGCCATCTTACGATTCTTGGAAACCGAAGGGCTACACCGCTTTTATGACGGTTACTGAATCCTATTCCTTCAAAGGCAATTTCAAAAACTAATTCTGCTTTTACAGTTCGTACAGGACCAAATTTCTCAATGGCATTCTTCGTTACAAATTTACTGACCTCCATAATTTCCTTATCTGTTAATCCTGAATACGCTTTCGCAATGGTGACTAATTTGTCTTCATTTTTCACGGCAAAAGTATAGTCTGTGTAATAAGCACTTCGTCTGCCACTGCCTTTTTGGGCATAAATCAGAACGGCATCAATGGTAAAAGGATTAATTTTCCATTTCCACCAATCACCTTTTTTCCGTCCCGCATGGTAAGGTGAGTTTTTCTGTTTCAGCATCAGTCCTTCACTGTTTATACTTCTTGAGTTTTCCCGGATTTCATTTAGTTCTTCCCATTTCTCAAAATCTATACTCTTGGAAAGCTTTATATTTTCAGGATTTTCATTCAATAATAATTCTTCCAGCAGGGCTCTTCTTGCAGAAATGGGTTTTTCTCTCAAATCATGGCCTTCCAGTTCCAATAAGTCGTAGGCAAATACTTCAATTGGAATTTCAGAAAGCATTTTTTTAGTTAAAGTTTTCCTATTTAATCTTTTCTGTAATTCATTAAAATTTAAAACCTTACCTTCTTTTATCGCAAGTATTTCTCCATCCAAAACAAAATTGCCTTTCATCGCCATTACAGCTTGAGTGATCTCCGGAAATTGCTCTGTAACAAGCTCTTCACCTCTCGACCATATAAATACTTCATCATTTCTTCGGATGATCTGTCCGCGGATGCCATCCCATTTGTATTCTATCAGCCATTCATCGGGTTGTCCAAGCGTTTCAAGCTCTTTTTCCAAAGGATAGGCAAGGCAAAACGGATAAGGTTTGGAATTATCAGGATTGATATTTTCTGCTGAGATTAATTCTTTAAATGAGACTTCACCAGGCTGCCATTTCCCCATTAAACTGTGGGTCAACGTACTGGATTCCTGTCCGGAAAATTTGGTTAATGCATTAATCAGAGTCTTATCAGATACTCCGATCCTAAAACTTCCCCCAATTAATTTATTGAAAATCAAACGCTCCGTATAATCCAGACCATTCCATGAAGACAGCACAAAATCCTTCTTTTCTGTTTCTTTTTTATCCTTTAAATCAACAATATCTTTCATCCATTGGGAAAGACTTCGTTCAATTTTTTCCTGTGGTGGTGGGAGAATCAACGAAAGGGTTTCCCCAAGATCACCCACAGAAGAATAGCTTTCCTGAAAGAGCCAGAAGGGAAGCCCTGTGATTTCCAAAGCCCATTCCTTCATTATGTTGGTATTGACATTTCTTTTGGGTCTTTTCCCCGTAAACAAAGCAATAAACCACACTTTATCTTCATCCGGAGCGCGTTCCAGATAATCAATAATAGCATCAATCTTAGCATTGGTTTTATTGGTTGTTTCCAAAGCATTGATAAGGTCTGCAAAATGTCTCATGGCTTCGGATTTTCAAAGGTTTCCTGTTCTGATACTTCTTCATCTTCGCCAAACAGCGTTTCTATAACATCTGCTTTCATTCCAATCTCATTCAGATATTTGGAAAAAATCTCCGTCTGTCCATGGGTAACATGTACAATCTCTGCTTCTGTTGCTTTTACAGTTTGTAATAATCCTTTCCAGTCAGCATGGTCACTCATGGCAAAACCTGCATCGGCACTTCGCCATCTTCTTGCTCCGCGAACCTGCATCCAGCCTGAACATATTGCAGTGGCTGGATCAGGAATCTTTTTGATAATATTACTGTCCAGCAAAGCAGGAGGAACAATCACAATTTCGTGTTCCATTTCTTTCGGACGTTCTCTGAAATCCGCAACAGTATATTCCGGAAGAGCAACTCCCACGGTTTCAAAGGCTTCATTTAATTTTCCAATAGACTCATGAACATATATTTTACCCAATCCCTCCACGGCTTTCATAATCCGCTGAGCTTTTCCAAGAGAATAACCGATAAACACTGAAGTTTTGTTATTTTCCTGATTCTTTAATACCCAATTCTGAAGTTTCTTATTTAAATCATCCACTTCCAGCCAATTATAAATGGGAAGTCCGAAAGTACTTTCTGTAACAAATTCATTGCATTTCACGAGTTCAAAAGGGGTACTGAGACCATCATCCTGAACTTTATAATCTCCGGAAACAACGGTTACAAATCCTTTGTATTCTAATCGTATCTGGGCTGAACCAATAATATGCCCGGCAGGATGTAAAGAAACTTTTACACCGTTGAGAATTATCGTTTCACCATATTCAACTCCTTGACATTCAATGTCTATTCCGATTCTTTGGTAGAGGATAGGTTTGGTAAAATGATGGCAAAGGTATTTCTTCATTCCCCAACGGGCATGATCGGCATGTCCGTGAGTAATGACAGCCATGTCTACGGGCCGCCAGGGATCTATATAGAACTTTCCCTGTGGACAGTAAATTCCTTTTTGGGTTAATGTGATTAGCTTCAAGGGTGTGATGGATTTGGATAAAATGCTTCAAAAACTTAACCAATTTACGATAAACTGTTGATTTTATTGTAACTTAAGGTTTTATTGTTGGAAAACGCAAGGACGCTAAGGTTTTCATAAGGTTGTGTTTTTAAGGCGCAAAGATTTTATCTGTGATAAAATTGAATACCGTTTAATAATTGCCACGAATGCACAAATAATTACTCTTTATGAATAATAGAATATTTGTCATTTTGGAGAAATCTAAACAGTATTTATGCCAAAAAAATAAGCGTACGATTGCTGAAAATCTTGTATTTTCTTGTGCCTTTTTAAATAAAAACTCTGTGCATTTGCGTTTATCCAAGAAAAAAACTTTAATAATTCCAAACCTGTATTAATCTATCGTGAACTTCTGAGCAATAAAACATTGAACTTCTCACCAATATTATCCTGCCGGAAATCTTTGAAATTTGTATCATCATTAAAAAGAAAATACAATGAGTAAAACAATTCTAATTACAGGAGCGGCAAGTGGATTCGGAAAGATTGCCGCATTTGATCTTGCTAAAAAAGGACATAAGGTAATTGCTACTACACAGGTTTATCCTCAAATGAGTGATTTAATTCGTGAAGCAAAAGAACAGGGAATAGATCTGACTGTTGATAAACTTGATGTAACCAACCCAAGGGATCTGGCATATATTCATGAAAAATACGATATTGATATTCTTGTAAGCAATGCAGGAATTATGGAAGGCGGACCTATTGCTGAGCAGCCTATTGATCTGATCCGTTCTATGTTTGATGTGAATGTGTTTGGAGGACTTGAGCTTGCCCAGGGATTCATTAAAAAGTTTATCGATCAAAAGAAACCCGGGAAAATTGTATTCACAACTTCTATGGGAGAATTGTGGACGGTTCCTTATGTTGCGGCTTATTGCGCTTCAAAGCATGCTATGGGTTCTATTGCTGAAGGTTTAAAAACTGAATTAGCACCATTCAATATCAAAATAGCAACTTGTAATCCTGGAATATTTGGCACAGGTTTCAATGATCGTGGAGTAGATTCAATTTTCCGTTGGTATGACCCTGAAAATAATTTCACCCCTTTATCAGCATTTGATGGAGCTTCAGAATCATTGGCTCATCAGCTTGATCCTCAATCGATGGCAGATTGTATTGTAGATGTAGTTCTGGATGATCATTCAAACTTCAGAAACGTACATCCAAAGGAAACTGAAGATTTTGTAAAACAACTGCAGGCTGAAGCCTGGACTGCAAAAAGTTAATGATATGGAATTAAGGTATGACTTAGCTGAAAAAGCATTACAAGCTGCTATTCAAAAAGCAAAATCTTTGAATATTCTGGTGAGTATTGCTGTTGTAGATACGGGTGGCCATCTGGTTTCTTTTGCCAGACTTGACAGTGTGTTTGGTGTGATTGATTTTGCTATAAAAAAAGCAAGAACAGCGGCCATGTTTGGGGTAGACAGTGATATTATGGGAAGTATTATTGCAGGAACAGATATTCATGGATATGGAATGCTGAATTCTAATGGCGGACTTTTAACCCTTGCGGGTGGAGTAGTTATTAAGAATGAAGAAGGAAAAATAATTGGAGCAATAGGTTCATCAGGCGGAACTCCTGAGCAGGATAAAGAAATTGCAACGGCAGGATCATCTGCTATGGGTTAAATTTCAGATATTTGTAGTATGGAAAAGACTTCTGAAATCATATTCGATAAACTGGTATACTCCTGTGCTTTTGAATCATACAAAGGTCATGAGGAATTTATTCCCGATCATTTTTTAGGATTTCAATTGTCCGGAGAAACGCATGCTTTTCATGAACAGGGTAAAACCATTATTAAGGAAAACACAGTGGTTCTGGTGAGAAAAAATCAACTCATCAGAACCATGAAACACCCCTCAAAGAATGAAAAGTATCAGTTTCTTTCGATTACATTGGATGATGAAACATTGAGACAATATTCAGCTGAAAATAAAATAACAGCAGATCAATCATTTCCTGATTATCAAAGGCTTTTTTTTGAGCCAGATGATTTTTTTAAGACTTATTTTACGTCTCTCATTCCTTACGTTCATAAAACAAAAGATATTCCTCCAAGGCTTGCTGCTTTAAAAGTAAAAGAAGCCATAGAACTTCTCCTTCAAAGCAATCCTGATCTTAAAAATCTGTTATTTGATTTTTCAGAACCTCATAAGATTGATCTCAAAGAGTTTATGAATAAAAATTTCATGTTTAATGTATCTATAGAAGCTTTTGCAAGGCTTACAGGACGCAGCCTATCAGGGTTCAAACGAGATTTTAATAAGATCTTTAACATGAGTCCAAAACAATGGTTAAAGGAAAGGAGATTAAAAGAGGCCTATTATTTAATTAAAAATAAGGAGAAACGTCCTTCTGATATTTATCTGGATCTGGGATTTGAGAATTTGTCCCACTTTTATTATTCATTCAAACAGAAGTTTGGAGTGACCACCACAGAAGTATAAGGTAAAAACACAATTTATAATAGACGGAAATTATTTATAGGGATACGATTTGTTGGAAAACGCAAGGAGGCAAAGAAGTTTCGTTTATTACACTTGCTTTTAAGGCGCAAGGATTTTATCTTCGATAAAATTGAATACCGTTTAATAATGGCCACGAATGCACGAATCATTTTTATTCGTGCATTCATGGCTATAAAATAACCACAATTAAGGAATTATATTTTCAGCTCGTAATCTTTTAAATACTTCAATAAAGGAGTCTTCTGTGCTTTTATAGGCTGTAAAGCCCAATTTTCTGCTTTTTGATAGGTCACACATCACTTCTAACGGTCTTCCAAGATCTAAATCGGTGTGCCATGCTGAAGATAAACGGTCTAAATTGTTTTCTTTTAATCCATATTTTTCAGCAATAGATTTCCATATTTCCTGATCATTTTCCAATTCTTTTTCCAAAGGTCTTACTGTACCGTTAAAACCTTCAGATTCTACTCCAAACCAATCTGCGAGTCTATTCCAAAGCCATTTCCATCGGAAAACATCTCCATTGGTAATATTAAAGGCCTGATTTTTTGCCGATTCTGTAGTAGAAGCCCACACTAATTGTTTGGCTAATATTCCGGCATCAGTAACATCAGAAATGCCATTCCATTGGGCTTCAGATCCCGGCCAGATGAATTTTCTGCCTGTTTCCTTACAAATACTCGCATATACAGCCAGAGTAGCTCCTATATTCATGAGATTTCCCACAGCATATCCAACTACCGTGTGAGGGCGGTGAATACTCCAGGTAAAACCATCTCTTTCTGAAGCTTTATAGATTTCATCTTCCTGAGCATAATAAAAGTTAGGAAGCGGAAGTCTTGGATGTTCTTCACGAACTGGTGTTTCCGGTAATTTACCTTCTTTAACATAAGACTCAAATGGTCCCAGATAATGCTTCAAACCGGTTACTAAAGCAACATGTTGAACTGATTTTTTAGGAGATAAAACATTCAGGAGATTTCTTACCAGCATACTGTTGATCTGAATATTTTCTTCTTCTGTATCATTGCGCATCCAGGTCGTAAAATAAACATGAGTGGGAGAGAGGTCTTTCAATGCCTCCATAAGATTCTGTTCATCCAGCAGATCTGCTTTCACAGGAAGAAGACCTGTAATGCTGTTATTTGGGTTTCTTGATAAACCATAAGTTTTCCAACCCTGTGCAAGAAGTTCTTCGGCAAGATTGCTTCCTGTAATTCCGGTAGCACCTACTACCAATGCAATATTTTCTGTATTTTCCATAAGTATTGTAAAATTCTTCAACAAAATTATGGTGGTTACAGCTTTTCATGCTTGATTTAGATCATAGGTTTGAGTTGATCTGGATCAAGTATTATTAAGGGAATTCTTTTTGCGGATTCTGCTGATGGTTTCAGGAGCCAGTCCAAGATAGGAAGCAATGAGATTATGCGGAACCCGTTGAATCATTTCCGGATTTTTCTGTGCCAGTTGCAGGTATTTTTCTTCAGCAGTATATCCGTTGGAAACAATAAGTCTGTAATCTTTCGTGACCAGGCTGTTTTGATACAAAATTCTGAAATAGCGATCCATTGCAGGAATCTGCAACATCATTTTTTCATAATTTTCCAATGTAATCATCAAGACTTCAGTATCTTCTACAGCATCAATATTTAAAACGGCCTTCTCCTGATGAATAAAGCTATTGAAATCGGAGATCCACCAACCTTCAAATGCAAACATATTAATGTGTTCATTTCCTTTTTCATCAGGGAAATAAGATTTCAACAAACCTTTGCTTACAAATGAAAGGCATTTGCAAATATCACCTTCCTGCAACAGATATTGTTTTTTCTTTAGTTTTTTGATTGTAAAAAATGATTGAATCAGACTTTTCTGTTCATCATTAATCTCAACTTTATTTTGAATATGGGAAAGTAATACTTCAAACATCCGACAAATATTTCCTCAAAAATACTGCTTTTAGAAGTAATTGAAATCTCATTTTAAAAGCAATATTGAGATTCTATGGAATGACAAGTACAGTGATATTCACAAATAGAAATATTTGTGCATTCATGGCTATTATTAAACGGTCTCCAATTTTATCGCAGATAAAATCCTTGCGCCTTAAAAATGTAACCTTATTAACCCCCCTTTGCGGCCTTGCGTTTTCCAACCAGTAGATGATAAATTTATAGAAAATACTAGTTAAAACCGGGAAAAATTACAGAAATTTGCAGCAAATTAAAAATTAATGAAGATTGTAGACCTCGAGCAATGGAACAGAAAGGAACATTTTGAATTTTTCTCTCAAATGGCAAGCCCCTATTTTGGTTTTACCACCGAAGTAGATTGTACAAAAGCCTATGACAAAGCTAAAGAAAACGGATATTCTTTCTTTGCTTATTACTATCACAAATCTATGATTGCCGTTAATACCGTTGATGAATTAAAGCTGAGAATTATTGACGGGCAGGTGGTTCAATTTGATATTGTTCATGCCGGAAGCACGATTGGCAGACCGGATGGGACTTTCGGTTTTTCATTTACTCCTTTTTCAGAGAAGTTTGAAACTTTCAATGCTGCATTACAGGAAGAAATAAAAGGGGTTCACCATTCTACAGGACTTAGATTAAGCAATGATAGATTAGGGAAAGACCATGTTAGACACACAACCATTCCTTGGAATTCGTTCAGTGCGATTCTTCACCCGACCAATTTTAATAATGACGAATCGGTACCTAAGATATCTTTTGGGAAATTCAACATCCGTGATGGTAAAAAATACATGCCCGTTTCTATAGAAGCTCACCATGGTTTGGCAGATGGAATTCACATAGCGAAATATCTGGAAGAGTTTCAGAGACAGCTGGACTTATAATTAAAGAGTCGCCGCATTTTAAAGAAAAGGAAGCTTTATCTATTCTGCATTACGGAAAACCGTAAAGAATATTGACTTCTCTTCAGTACATTTGAGACAATATTGTTATATTAGAGAACTGATTAATACTCAGAAAAACTAATTAGCGAATAAACTCAATTTTACTAAGAAGCCATCATGCAGAATGAAAATATAATTGATGATTCCATTATAGATGTTTCTGGAAACAGAGAAATTCCGATTGATTTTGGAAGTGCGTCTTCTGTTTCAGATAATCCATCTACCACTCATAATCCTGACTCGTGGAAAATCGGACAAAAATATACCCGTAAACTCTCCCTGAGTGAAGATCAAACCAAAATGCTGGATAAAATGTCTTTTTCCGGTAATGTTTTCAATGAAATAGAATATTGCAAAATTCAGATCCTGAAACAGTTTATAAGAGCTGTTGAGTACCTGTACCAGCACTGTATACCTGTAAATAAGTCTTATGCTACAGTTATTGATGAACTTTCGGAAATTATTGTTTGCCTTCGCTACAATTACAGAAAAGATAGCTTAAACTATAATTATACTTATGATTCTGTACAGACCGAAATTTTCAATCATATTCTGAAATTATGTGAAAACAATGTCCGTGACCTATACGGGATCAAAAGAAAGATCAATACCGATTTCAATTATAATCATCCTGATATTCTTCATCAGTACAATAGAAAAATTGTTTCAAAGCTGGATGTTTTTCTTGTGGAGAATCAACATCAGATTCTGGATGCTGACTATAAAACGAATATTATCCTCAATGAGAATAATACGAACCGCTGGAAAACCAAATTTGATGAGATCAAAGAAGATTATTCCAATCCATTAGCATTTGAAAGAGAAATTTTCAGACTTACGGAAGTGAATGTCAAAAATCCGTCTGCTGATGCTATATTTTTTGAAGCTTCAAAGTTTGTTGCAGAATATGATAAGACTTGCGCATTAAGACTTTACATTCATTACCTTGATAAAGACCTGAATTCTCCAAAATTTGATCAGAGACAACTGAACAAAACCGTCCAAAAAAGTTTATTTTCCACAAAAGAACAACTGTCTGATTTTGAAAATATTCTTCGCGAATTTATTGCCGACAGAAACCTGGGCAACGCTATTGAAAAGGCGAATCAGCTTTATGCTCCTAAAAGAAAAAGAATTACCATTGATCCTGAAGCCATTAAAAACATTCAGGCACTGGATTCTGAAACGGCAGGTATTTTAGGTCAGATTCTCAATGAAGAAGAGGAAGGAGACCCTGTAAAAACAGAAGGAATTTCCAATGAACAGGAAGTAACCATTACGATTCCCCAGATTCACGGGGTTCATCATTCAAAATACCTTGATGAATTAAATTTATCAGATATTCAAAAGGAAATTCTTGACCTGTTTGAAAAACAAAGCTTTAATATACTTCAAACTGATTTCGAAATTTTTATCAAAACCAAAGGTCTTTTTATGGGTTCTACCATAGACTCTATTAATGAATGCTGCTATGATATTCTTGATGATATTCTGGTTGAGGAAGAAGATGAATATTTTATTATTAACACCAATTACTATAAAAAACTTTTAAACAATGATTGACAATATCAAACCCAAAGAAGCAACTTCCATCATCAACTCCCTGGTAAGTGGTGTGGTTCCTAAAATTGGAGTACAACATATTACGGTAGGAAGATCAGATGAAGTGAATGCTTTCATCAGTTCCCTTGAGGATGTTAAAAACGGACTCAGCCTTGTGAAATTCTGGATCGGAGATTTCGGAAGCGGAAAATCTTTTATGCTTCACCTTTTAAATACAGTAGCTTTAAAGCAGAAGTTTGTAGTAGCCAATGCAGATTTCACTCCGGATAACAGGCTGTATGCCAATGATGGAAAAAGTGTGATTCTTTATTCTGCTATCATGGATAATATTGCCATCCAGACCAAACCTGAAGGTGGGGCTTTACAAACGCTTTTGGAAAAGTGGATTGAGCAGGTTATTTCAAAAACAGCAGATGAAAATCATATTCCTTTAATGGAAATAAGAAATGACCAATATTTAGAGCTGATTCAGAATTCCATTATGAAAACAGTGAATGAAATTACTGAAGTGGGTGGGTTTGATTTCGGCTCTGCCATTGTAAAATATTATGAAGGCTATATAAAAGGGGATGAACTCCTGCGTCGGAATGCCCTGAAATGGCTCAAAGGCGAATACACCACCAAAACAGAAGCCCGTCAGGATCTTGGAATTAGAGAAATCATTAATGATTCCAATTATTACGACATGCTGAAGAACTTCTGTAAGCTTTTTGTAAGCATGGGATACAGTGGTTTTATGATTAATCTTGATGAAGCCATCAACCTTTACAAAATATCGGTTTCAGCTTCCCGTGAGAAAAATTATGAGAAAATCTTATCCATTTATAATGACTGTTTCCAGGGAAAAGTATCCAATCTTTTCATCAATTTTGCAGGAACAAAGGAGTTTTTGGAAAACGAAAGGAGAGGACTTTTCAGTTACCAGGCTTTAAAATCAAGATTGGAAGGTAATAAATTCGAAACTTCTGAGTTCCGTGATTTTGCTCAACCGGTCATCAAGCTGATGCCTTTGAATCACAATGAGATCTTTGTTCTGCTTAAAAAACTGAAATTGATCTTCGATTTTAATTACAAAACAGAACTGAATATTACAGATGAGGAAATTTCTGCTTTTATGGAAGAAATGTTCAATAAACCGGGAGCTGTGGAATTTCTTACCCCAAGGGAAGTCATCAGAGATTTCCTGAATATTCTGAATATCATCAGACAAAATCCTGATGTGGATAAAGGAAGACTTTTCGGAGACATTGAAATTTCCGATGAAAGACCCAATGATCTGATTCTTTTAGACAGTATTGAGGAACTATGACAGCATTCAACCTGCTTTCTGAACCCATCAGAAAATATATCCGGGACAAAAAATGGGAGAGCCTGAGGAAAATACAGGAAGCTGCCATTCAGAAAATTATTACTACAGATAATAACTATGTTTTAATATCCAGAACAGCTTCAGGTAAAACTGAGGCTGCTTTTCTGCCTATTTTATCAAAAGTAAATTTTAAGGAACCTGGAGTAAAAGTGCTTTATATTTCTCCTTTAATTGCTCTGATTAATGATCAGTTTATCCGTGTTGAAAACCTTTGTGAATATCTGGACGTTCCGGTAACCAAATGGCATGGAGAAGCAGCTAAAGGTGCTAAAGACAGATTGCTGAAAAATCCGGCAGGCATTGTTCTCATCACTCCGGAATCTCTGGAAGCCATGTTTGTGAATAAACCTTATAATATCAAGCATTTATTCTCTACTTTAGATTATATTGTTATTGATGAGATCCATTCTTTTCTGGGATCAGACCGCGGTACGCATTTACAGTCTTTGCTGAACCGGCTCCAAAAAGTGAATGTTAAAAGGTTCAGTATTGTAGGGCTTTCTGCTACGGTAAGCGATGCTAATCAATATATTGAGCTTAAAAATTTTCTTGGAGACCCGAAGGACACCACAATTATCAGAGATAACACCCCCAAACCGATTAATGCTGTTTTCAGATATTTTGAAGGTTCTGTAAATACATTACCATTACCTTTATTAAAAGACTTATATGTAAGAACAAGAGAAAGTAAGGTTCTTATTTTCCCTAATGCAAGAGGCAGAGTAGAAGAAGTTGCCGTTAAATTAAAGCAAATTTCAGAAAGAGTAGGCGGACATAAGAACTACTTTTCACATCATTCTTCTGTAGATAAAGAAGTAAGGGAATATGTAGAGTTTTTTGCTAAAAATTCAACACTTCAGAATTTTTGTATTTCCTGTACTTCAACTTTAGAATTGGGTATTGATATCGGTAATGTAGATGAAGTAGTGCAGATTGATGCTACTCATAGTATTGCCTCTCTGATTCAAAGAGTAGGAAGAAGCGGAAGACGTGAAGGCAAAGCAAGTAACCTGTTTTTGTATGCTACGGACAAATGGAGTTTATTACAGTCATTAGCATGCTGGCTGCTGTATCAGGAACAATATATAGAACCCATTGCAATTAATGAAAAACCTTATGATGTTTTAGTTTACCAGATTTTATCTATTGTTAAAGGAACATCAGGAATATCTTCATCCAAACTGTTGGAAGAAATAACCGGCAACTCTGTTTTTTCAAAAATCAAAAAAGAAGAAATAGAAGAGATTATTACCCATCTTATTACTCTGGATTTTTTAGAAAAGTTGGGAAATGAACTGATTATAGGAATAGAAGGAGAGGAGGTAGTAAATAACAGAGATTTTTACAGTCTTTTTGAAACTCAGATTTTCTTTAAAGTTTCCAGCAATGGTGTTAAAATAGGAGAACTACCATTATCTCCACAAATAAGGAAAAATGAAAACATTTATCTGTCTGCAAAGATTTGGAGTATTATTGATATTGATTTTAAAGCAAAAAAGATAGAAGTTGTGCCTGCCAAAGATGGAAATAAACCAACATTCTTTGGAAATCCAGCCGATACTGCTTACCGGATCAGAGAAAAAATGCTCGAAATACTTATTTCAAAAGAAGGATATGATTTTTTGGATGAGATGGGCTGTGAAGTGATTGATGATTTAAGAAAACAGTTTTCTGTATTTACTATCAGTGATTTCAAAACTGAAAGGCCGTTATTAACGAGCAATGAACATCTTAGTTTTTATTCTTTTACCAGTTCGAAAATCAACAAGACTTTGCAGTTTATTCTGAATCAGTTAGAAGTCAAAAGTATTCTCCATGATGAGGGATGCCTTTTTGAGATAGAAGGCCACAGCAGTACTGAACTGCAAATTATATTAAAAGGTATTGACAGGACCCAAAATATGGATAAGATTCTTATAGAGTTATTGGAAAACAACCCTGAATTCATAGATTTTTCAAAATGGGGAAAGTATCTACCTATTCAGTATCAGACATCATTATTAAAAGAAAAATATTTTGATTTTGAAGGTTGCTATGCCTATCTGGAACGTCTAAAATTTGTAGAAAACCAGCTGGAGTTTTCCAATTAAAAACACTCCGGATATTTATTAAATCTTAAAATAAATATCCGGAATAATATCTGTATTTAAGCTTCAATAATAGCTTTATCCAGGTCATGATAAAGAAGTATTTTCCAACTATTGGCCTTTGCTTCTTTTTCCCATAAAAGTCTTAATTCCATTGCTTTTCTGCCATCAAAATCACTTTTGTATGCCAGATGGTATTTTAAATAAGATGCCTGTGGCAGGTCATCTGCACCATAGAAAACAGTTTCTTCATTTTCTCGGATCCAGAACACCTGCATAAAGGGAGTATGTCCACCTACAACCTCATATGAGATTTCATTGGTGATTTGTCCTTTATCATCATTCATCCAGGTAATATTGGGTAATTGAATCAACTTTTCTAGAATATCAAAATCAAAAGAAGGATTTCCTTTATTTTCCATTGCAAAATCCAACTCCCGTTTTTGAATATAAATCTGAGCATTAGGAAAAGTTGCTTTATAGCCGTTATCTGTAACCGTTACTGCACCCTCAATATGATCTTTATGAAGATGGGAAAGCAGGAGTTTTGTAATCTGTTCAGGACGTATATTTTCTCTTTCAAGAATTTCTGAAATCACAGTGTTTCCAGCCTCATTTTTCCAGCCAATACCAGCATCTAAAAGAATATAATCGTTTTCAGTAATGATAAGAAAAGGCTGAACGGACATTTTTATTCCGGGAACGGTATCAAAGTTTTCTTCTGTTAAAAGGGTAAAATCTTTGGTTTTACTTGCAGAGAAGTTCCCTTCTTTGAGTGGAATGATTTTCATACTGCAAATTTCCTGAATATTTCCAATATTCAAAAGGTTTTTCATCAATAGATATCATCGGCAAAAACAATGGAAAAACCTTACCAGTTGTTCAAACCGTCTTCCAAAGCTTTCTCATAATTTTCTATATCAAAAGAGTAAAGATCGGGAGATCTGTGAGCGCCAACATATTTTTGTTCATCAAGTTTTATTAAAACATTTAAGTTTTTGATCTTTCTGTAAAAATTACCCCGGTTCAGCGATTTTCCTAATATCGCTTCGTACAGTTTCTGTAGCTCCGGAAGGGTAAACTTTTCCGGCATCAGATTGTATCCGATAGGTTTGGAAGATATCTTTTCCCGTAACGTAAGCAATGCTTTTTCAATAATTTCACGGTGATCCATTCCAAGAACAATTTCAGGCAGCTGACGCAGATACACCCATTCACAGGCTTCACTTACATCATCGGCTACAGGACTTATTTCAGAGGAATTATAAAGCGCATAATATCCTACGGAAATGAATCTCTGCTTTTGGAAAAGGGTTTCATCAAACTCATCAAAATAGAGCTGACTTCTGTTTTTTCTTCCAAAAACGCCAAATTCTTCCAGAAATACGTCAGTAACACCTGCTCTGTCTTTCAACACCCTTACTACTGCTTCATCCAAATCATCATCTCTTCTTACATAGCCACCCGGCAGAAGCCATTGCTTTTTGTATTTCATTCTTACCAGCAATACCTTCAGTTCATTCTGGTCAAAACCAAAAACAACCGGGTCTACTGAAATATGGGGAAGATAAAGTTCTTTTGCTTCAGCAGATTTCTGTAAGATTTGTTCCTTGGAATCCATATAATCCATAAAAATAAATGTGTGTTATTGCAAATGTAAAGATAAAATTGAATAATACTTAAAAAAAACTCTTTGTGGGAGCAGGTTGTAAGAAAAAAACATATAACACGTACAGGTGAAATCAATCATAATTAATCAGTCTTTTTTATGAAAATGCCTACCTTTGAGGCCGTTAAAAAATGTATCCAAAATATGGAGTCATCAGGATATATTTCTATTCAATAAAAAATTTTAAGATGCAGGTGAATTCTACCAATGGTATTTCCAGAACAGTGGTCTGGTTAATGGCTATTATTTCAGGGCTTGTAGTGGCCAATAATTATTACAACCAGCCTTTATTGGCTTTAATCTCAGACGATCTTAACGTTTCCGAAGCCGCAGCCAGCAAAATCTCCGTATTAACTCAGATTGGTTATGCTTTTGGGCTGTTGCTGATTGTACCGCTTGGAGATAAGTTTTTCAGGAAGAAATTAATTCTTATAGATCTGTTTCTTGTTTTTGGATCCCTGCTTTGGATGACCTTTGCCAATCAATTATGGATGTTGTATGCTGCCAGTTTATTAATTGGGGCTACTTCTGTAATCCCTCAACTGTTTGTGCCCATTGCAGCTGAACTTTCATCAGATAAAGAAAAATCGGCCAATATCGGATTAGTAATGTCCGGACTTTTATTGGGAATTCTTCTTTCCCGTTTCATTGGTGGTATTGTAGGTGAAGTATGGGGCTGGAGAGCAATGTTTGGAATTGCTGCTGGATTAATGATTTTAGTTTGGTTGGCCGTTTATAAAATGCTTCCGGAACTATCTCCCAATTTTAAAGGTACTTACAAAGAATTGATGCGTTCCGTAGCTCATCTTGCTAAAACACAACCGATTCTTCAATTGGCATCTTTCCGTGGGGCTATGGCTTTCGGATCTATGTGTGCTTTATTTACAACATTGGTTTTTCATATGGAGAAACCACCTTTTAATGCTGGTTCATCCGTAGTAGGAAGTTTTGGGTTGGCAGGTGCAGTAGGTGCTTTAGCAGCAGCAAAAGTAGGAAAGCTTCAAAAATACCTGGATATCAACCGTATCATCTTATATTCATTACTGATTCTTATTGGAAGCTGGGGATTCACTTATTTTGGCGGCGAAACCTATTGGGGGTTAATTGTAGGAGTAATTCTTGTAGACCTTGGCGTACAATCCAGCCATATTATGAACCAGACCAATTACTTTTTAATCAAATCCAATGCAGTAAACAGGCTAAATACAGTCTATATGGTTTCTTATTTCATTGGAGGATCACTAGGAACGTGGCTGGCGTCTCTTGCTTGGCAGAAAGCACAATGGACAGGTGTTTGTGTTGTAGGAACTACTTTTGGACTTCTTGCCCTGATTGCCCATGTCTTGTTTTGTAATAAAGTGAATAAGGTGTAAATTCTGTGGAGAAACATAAACATACAGTTTGTCATTAACTACGTCGAAATAATATTCATCGACTAAAAGGAGATAATCTTAGATTTCCGTAGGAATCTGGACTATTATATTCCAAAAGTGAAGCTGAAGCCCCACGAAATAACAAATAGAAATTAAAGTTTTTCTGCAGCAATATTCTATGTGGCTATGTGGTTTAAAAAAAATAAATTTCACCATATAGGCACGTAGATCTCTTACGTAAATAAGAAATATTCGTGCATTGGTGGCAATAAAAACAATTTGTAGCTTGTATTCTTTCTAATTATTCTCTACAATCTTCCTGCTTCTCAATAAATTTTCGGTGCTTCCCGCCCCAAGTATTTAATGCATCCCATATAGGAATCAGTTCTCTGGCAATATCTGTAAGCTCATAATCTACTCTTGGTGGAACTTCCGCATATACCGTTCTTTTTACCAATCCTTCCTTTTCAAGTTCCTTCAACTGAAGTGTAAGCATTCTTTCTGTAATTCCCGGAATCGCTCTTTTAATTTCACTAAAGCGTAATGTCTCATCTCTTAATTTACTCAGAATAAACAACTTCCATCTTCCACCGATCTTACATACGGCATAGCTCAAATCACATTCCTGAATATATTGTTTATTGATATTATTGGTTGAATTCTCTTTTATCTTCCCCATACTTACAAATTTGTTCGTACCATACATTGGCCTGTATATAGTGCAAATGTAAGGCATGAAAACTAATTTTGTCCCCATAAAAGCAGATAAATAACAATAGCGCTACTGTTCACTGCAAAGAATATTAACTTAAAATTAAAACAAAATGCAGTTGACACCTAAAATCAATCAGATTTTAAACCATTTAGAAAAAATACAGTCTTTTAATCCACAAAATCCATTGGATGATGCCAGAAAATATCTTGAAGCCATGTCTTTACAGCTTAGTGCTAAAAAAGAAGCCGTGGCTATGATTGAAGAGCTTGATATTCCAATGGAAAATCATCAAATTCCCATCAGAATCTACCGTCCAAAGGGAAAAACTGTTCAGAAATCCTCAGCTATTATTTATATTCATGGCGGATGGTTTATCGCGGGTGGTTACGAAACCCACGACGCAGTTGTCCGTAAACTGGCCAATGCAACAGGATCTGCTGTTATTTTCATAGATTATCGTCTTGCTCCGGAACATCCTTTCCCTGCAGGTTTGAATGATTGTCTTGACGTTGTAAAGTGGATCATAGGCAATGCAGACTCTTTGGGAATTGATCAAGATCAGATAGGAATTATAGGAGACAGTGCTGGCGGTGCTTTATCAACTGCTGTTTCTACCCAAATTGGGGAACTCTTTACATTTCAGGTTCTGATTTATCCTGCCGTGGATAACCAGCTAAATACAAAAACCTGGGAAATATATGAAAACGGACCGGTTCTTAATAAACAAGGTGGAGTAGATGCCTGGAACTCGTATCTTCCTAAGGAGGAAAGCAACAATCCGTTAGCTATTCCTATTCTAATAAAAGATTTCAAAAATACTCCATCAACACTGATTATTATTGCAGAACATGATCCTTTGGCGGATGATGCAAGACAGCTTGCTGAAAATATGCAAAATGCCGGAGTACCCCTTACTACCAGCTTTTACAAAGATATGGTTCATGGTTTTATGCACATGGGCGAAATTTTGGAAGAAACGCAACTGGCCGTTAATGAAATGGCAGATTTTGCTCAGCAGCATTTTAAATAAACCCATCCAAAGAAATAATCATGAAAAAGTATGCCTACATCGGATGTTTGGGATTTATTGCTGTGATTACAACAGAATTCGGAATTATTGGAATCCTGCCACAGGTGGCTGAGTATTATAAGATCAGTATAGACAAAGCCGGTTATCTTTTAAGTACTTTTGCTTTGGTCATTGCTCTTACAGGACCTTTTATGACTTTACTTACTTCAGGAATCAATCGTAAAAAGGTGATGACAGCTTCTATCCTTATGTTCCTCATCACCGGAATTATCTCTTCATTTTCTCCTCCTTTCTGGCTATTGATGCTGGTGAGAATTCTTCCTGCATTTTTACAGCCTGTATATATTGCAACAGCACTGTCTGTAGCAATATCCGGAGCAGATAATAGTAAGAAAAATGAGCTGATGAGCACTGTGTTCAATGGTGTGGCTATAGCAATGGTTACTACAGTTCCTTTTGCTACCTGGATTTCGGGGCTCTATTCATGGGAATATTCATTTATGATACAGGCAGCAGTGAGCTTGGTTGCATTGGGAAACATTCATTTTCTTCTTCCGTCAATGCCCGTCAAAGAGAAAAAGTCATATGGAAGCCAGATTAAAATTTTAAAGCAGCCATCCTTTATTTTGAGTACACTTACTAACTTTTTTATGATTACCGCCTGGTTTTCTACCTACAGTTATTTTGCCGATTATCTTGGAAAAGCCAAAGGAATGGATACTTCAATGGTAAGCTATATGTTATTTCTATTTGGAATTATTGGAATTATTGCGAACAAAATTGCCGGTAAAATGCTCAATAAAAATGTAACGGTAACGCTGGCATTTTTCCTTTCCGGAACAATTCTTATTCCCGTATTATTGTATATTTCCAATGGAAACTTGCTAGCTACTATCTTTGTGATAGGAATCTGGGGTTTCCTTTATTCTCCAAGCTTTCTGAATGCTTCTACTTATATGATCTCGGCAGCTCCTGATGCATTGGAATTTGCAAACAGCCTGGCTACTTCATTTGGAAATCTGGGAGTTACTTTGGGAACTACGATCGGTGGCTGGATCATTATCACCAAAGGAGTAGAATACACCCCTTGGATAGGCTTTATTTTCGGGATTCTTGCATTTCTGATGATCATAGTAAGGAATATCATTGAAAAAAAAGGAGAGATAATTTCTAGTTGTTCGGAATAAATGTAACAAATTTTATTACATTAAAATAAATCCGTATCTTTGTTATACTAAATTCGAATTAAAATTAAATAAAATGAAAATAGAAATCTGGTCGGATGTAATGTGTCCGTTTTGCTATATCGGAAAAAATAATTTTGAACAGGCCTTAGAAAAATTGCCATTTAAAGATGAAGTAGAAGTAGAGTGGAAGAGCTTTCAGCTTGATCCAACATTAGACTCCAATACCACTCAAGATACCATTCAATATTTCAGAGAGAAAAAAGGAGTGGGTGAAGCCCAGGCAAAACAAATGCTGGCTCAGGTTACCCAAATGGGAAAAGGAGCAGGTATTGATTTTGATTTTGGAAAGACTTTAATCACGAATACTTTCAGTGCCCACAGATTGCTTCATTTGGCTAAAAAGCACAATAAATCTAATGAAATGGAAGAAGCATTGTTTATCGCTCATTTTATTGACGGTAAAAATGTAGGTGATTCTGAAGTATTAATTTCTCTTGCTGAAAACTTAGGTATTGCTCAAGAAGAAGCCAAAGAAGCGGTTACTAGCGACCAATTAGATTACGAAGTAAACCAGGATATTATGGAGGCAAGAAACAATGGTGTTTCCGGTGTTCCTTTCTTTGTCCTGAACGGTAAGTATGCAGTTTCCGGGGCTCAACCTGTAGAAGTTTTTGAAAACGCATTGCAACAGACCTATAAAGAAACGGTAAGTCCTTTTAAAGATCTCTCAGGAAACAACGGAGCTTCCTGTGATGCTGATGGATGCAGCATTTAATTATATAAACCCCAAGCTATTTTAGGTTGGGGTTTTTATTTTAATATGACTTACAATATTTTTTAACGTAAAGAATTAATAAACTTTATAATAATTTTAAGAAGCAAAGGCAGATAAATCTGCTACCCGAAGCTGAATGTTTTATTATGGCAATGCATTAAATATATTAAGCATCCAAGCACTAGTGTTATTTGTGAAAACATTAGTTCAATTAGTGTTGAAAATTACTCGAAGTAATATGAAAACAGCTAACATTCTGACAAACTTCAGTAAAAACTCTCGTATCTTTGTAATACAGTATAAATCTATATTTTTCAATGATAAAAATTAATAATGAACTTCATTTTCCTGTTGCAGACAGTCTTTTTGTTTTTGCACTGGATTCTGAAGCAGGAACAGTATTCGATGATAAGAATAAGTTAATAACAGGAATCGGGAAAGTAAATGCAGCGATAGAGCTTACTAAAGAAATTCATGCCAGAAAACCGAAATTAATTGTTAATCTAGGCTCTGCAGGAAGCAAAGGATTTCATAAAGGAGAGGTAGTTTGTTGTACCAAGTTTATCCAAAGAGATATGGATGTAAGAGGGTTAGGTTTTAAACTGTATGAAACCCCTTTATCCGGAGTTCCACCTGTTTTAGAGTATGGTCTTAAAATGGACAGCCTGAAAGAAGGAATCTGTGGAAGTGGTGATAGTTTCGAAATGAATCACTCTGAAACCGATTACAATATTGTAGATATGGAAGCCTATCCTTTAGCATTAATTGCACAAAAAGAGAACATCCCATTCCTATGCCTGAAATACATCTCTGATGATGCGGGGAGCGATGCTGCCGACGATTGGAGTGTTCAGGTACATCTTGCTTCTGAAGCATTCAAAAAAATATTATTTTCTTAAAACTGATTTAAAATGGCATCAATTATTATCAACAAAGCCTCTGCTAAAGAGATAGATATTATTCAGAAGCTGGGGATTCAGACTTTTTCTGAGACTTTCGCAAAAGACAATACTGGAGAAGCCATGGAAAAATACCTGAAAGAAAGCTTCAACACAGAGAAAGTAACTGCAGAACTTAATAATCCGGATTCACATTTTTATATTGCCTGGGAAGAGGATAATCCTGTTGGCTATCTGAAGGTGAATTCAGGGAAAGCACAAACAGAGTTACAGGATGAAACCAGCCTTGAAATTGAAAGAATTTATGTGAAGAAAAGCCATCATGGTCAAAAAGTAGGACAGTTACTTTATGACCAAGCGCTAAACACTGCCCAACATCTCAAAAAGTCATATCTGTGGTTGGGAGTCTGGGAAGAAAATCTGAGAGCTTTAAACTTCTATAAAAAGAATGGCTTCATTGAGTTTGATAAACATATTTTCAGGCTTGGAGATGAGGAACAGACGGATCTGATGATGAAGAAAATATTGGATTAAAGATAAGTTTCACTAAGATTTATTTTCTCACGCAGATTATTGAGATTTTTTATCGCCACGAATGCACGAATTATTTGTGTTTGTGAATAGCTTTGTAATTGTCATTCCATTGGAGTTTGATAAATATAACAGACTGGATTCTTACAGAATGACAAACTGTAATAAAAATTATTCGTGCATTCGTGGCAAAAAATAAAATTTTGTGTCTCCATATAAATTCTTTAACACCATGAACAGTTCAGAATTCTTAAAGCAAATCAACAGCTATTATCCATTATCAGAGGATACTACTTCTGCTATGATGGCTATTTGCAGCGAAGAACAGTACAAAAAAGGTGATCTTCTTCTGGAATCCGGCAGCATGGCAAGGTATTATTATTTTATACAATCTGGATTAATAGGGTACTACACAACTGATGAAGAAGGAAACTCCATTTATAAGATCTTCTTTGAAGAAAACAGCTTTGTAGCTTCTACATCAGCTATTATCAAAAATGAACCGAGTGATTTCAATATTATTGCTCTTGAAGATTGCAAAGTGATTAAATACCCGGTTAAAGCTTATCGTGAATTATTAGAAAAACACCACGATCTTGCTCTTTTTCACATCCGGTATCTGGAGAAAAATTGGGTGGTAAAAAAAGAACCACTGGAAGTTTCCTTAAAATATGAAACGGCAAAACAGCGATATCATCTATTACTTGAAAACGAATCATTACACAACAGATTGAAACAAAACCAAATAGCTTCTTATTTAGGGATTACCCCAACTCAGCTCAGTCGTATAAAAAAGGAAAAAAATTAATAAAAGCTTCAACATTTGTTGAGGCTTTTCCATTTTTATCGGTGCAAATTTGTTCTGTCATAAGATCATGAACCTTTGATTATGTAAATAAAAGATCTTAAATTTATATAAGAGGTACATTCATGATCTATCCATCATTAATTAAATTTTAAAAGCATGAACAAGTTAATCAACATTGCTGTTGTTCTTACTGCCTTCGCACAGTTTTCAGCACAGAAGATCATTCATCAGGAAGTTTTCAGTCCTAAGATGAACAAAAAGATCAAAACTATTATCATCACTCCCAATGTACAACCCAATACAACCTATCCATCTGTATATATTCTTCATGGTTTCAGCGGTAATCCGGACAGAACTGTAAAGGAGGATATTCCTGATCTGGTTCAGAAAGCTCAGCAGTACAAAACCATTTATGTGTTACCTGATGGAAATTACAGTTCGTGGTATGTAGATAGCCCAATTGTTAAAGATTCTCAGTACCAAACCTTTATTGGGAAAGAACTTGTTGATTTTATTGATAAGAACTATCCGGTAAAAGCTGAAAAGAAATTCCGTGGAATTCTGGGATGGAGTATGGGTGGTTATGGAGCAACCAACATTGGAGTTACCTATAACAAAACTTTCGGGATTGTAGGAAGCTCGTGTGGAGCTTTAGATTTTACTGTATTCGGAGAGGGATACAATAAATATATGGTTAGTAAAGTATTAGGCCCTTTTGAATCTCTAAACACTAATTTTCTTACAGACAGCAAGATTAAATTAATGGCTACAGCCGGGCAACGCTACATTTTCGATTGTGGAACAGAGGATATTCAAATGATAGGGCAGAACAGAAAATTCCATGCTAAACTAACTGAACAGAAGATTCAGCATTTGTATACAGAATCATTAGGAGCTCACGATACTCAATATTGGAGCCGCTCATTGTCTGAACAGCTAACCTTATTTGACAAGTATTTCAAATAGTATAAACTATAACAAACCTTACCCTAAAATCCTTTTTAAGAGCCTACTTAAAAAGGATTTTTTTTGTCAAACAGTCTTAGAATTTTCAAAATTTCCGAAACTGCAGATATTTTAAATAAAAAATTAGAGTTATTGTTATTTATTTTTATCTTTGTTTTTAATTATTCCAAATAAGAATAAATAAAAAACTAATGAAAACTTTTCTTACAAAAACCTACTTCAAGTCATTGATTTTCTTCAACATCAATTCAATAAACGAAAAGTTAGCTTCATTTATCCAGCCTGAACTCCTTTAAAAACTTATATGAATAACTCCATTATTCTTCCACATAAAGCAACAGGTAAGATTATTCCTCTGTTTTATGTAACTCAATTTTTGATAATTCTAAGAAATGATACATGGGAAATTTTAAAACTTAAACACTACAGAAGAGCTTTATGAAATTACAATTCAAACTAATGAAAAACAATATACTGCAACAAAAACCATAACATGAAAATACTTAAAACCTCTATATTCCTTTTAACACTTACTCTATTTTCGGCCACTTTTTCGGCCCAACAAAGTGAACGCATCCATGGAAAAATCCTGGCTTCTGAAAAACTTCCTATAAAAAATGCAATTTTAAGGCTTGTTGATACATCTTATCAGGCAAAAACCAATAATCAAGGCGATTTTTACTTTGAAAATGTAGCTCCTGGCGAATACACTCTTCAGGTTGTTTTAAATGATATTGAGCTTATGCAGGAAAAAATCCGGATTGAGAAGGATGTTTATGAAATTCCTACCATTTTTTCCCCTACACAAAGCAATGCTATTGAAGGAATTACAGTGTATGCCTTCAGCAGAAATAAATTTTTGGATAAAGACAGTATCTCCGTTTCAAAAATGCCATTGAGGAATCTGGAAAATCCACAAGCTTATACAAGCATCAATCAACAAATCCTGAAGGAGCAGCTTACCTATGATGTTTCAGAAGTCCTTAAAAATGTTCCCGGAATGGTAAAAATGCAGGGAAGTCCAGGTAGAGGCTCAGGAGATGGAAGCTTCTACTACAGTCTTAGAGGATTTCCTACAAAGATATCAATGGTAGACGGAGTTCCAGCTACTACCAATGGGGAAATTGACCCTTCAGATATTGAACGTCTTGAAGTGATTAAAGGTCCATCAGGAACATTGTATGGAGGCGCTGTTACTTCTTTTGGGGGTCTTGTAAATATTGTCACCAAAAAACCTAAAGATTATTTTGGGGGTGAAATTTCTTATATGTTGGGAAGCTACAATCTAAACCGTGCAACAGTGGATGTTTATGGGCCTGTTACAGATTCCCGAAAGACTTTATTCCGTGTAAATGCTGCTTATCAATATCAAAATGGATTTAGGGATTCAGAATTCAGAAAGTCATTTTTTGTTTCACCGTCACTAAGCTATCAGGTAAATGATAAACTGAAATTCAGCCTTGGTGCCCAGATTTATAATTATGAAGGAACCAATACTCCTATTATCTTCCTACCAAGAGGGCGTGCATTTCTGGCTCATACTCCTGATGAAATGGGCTTTGATTGGAAAAGATCATACTCCAATAATGACATGACATTAAAGGCTCCATCTACCAATGTAAAAGCTGAAGTTAATTATAAAATCTCCGATAACTGGACTTCTCAGACCCTTATTTCAAGAAACTATAGAAAAACGGAAGGTTTGTACCAATATCAGTTTATCAGAGCAAAAGACACCGATGCCATGCTTGAACGTAATGTACAGGCACAGAATTCTGAAGCAGCTTCTACAAGTGTACAACAGAACTTCAATGGACAATTCAAAATTGGAAAAATCAAAAATAAGGTTCTTATCGGCTTAGATTATTTAAACCAATCTCTGAACAATAATCATTCACCAATTGTTAAATATGATGATGTCAATGGGCAGGCTTTTGGAGGCACGTATGGCTATATTTCAAAAGATCTCGCATTGCAAAAAATACAGACTTCAATGCAGGCTTCAAAAGCTCCACTTATAAGAAATACAATATCAAGTAATATCTATGGAGCCTATCTTTCTGATGCGCTTTACATCACAGACAGATTAATCACTTTATTAAGCTTACGCTTAGACCACTATGAGAGTAAGGGGCAATTGAATCTCAATAATAACCAGCGTTCAGGGGATTTTACGCAAACAGCATTATCTCCTAAAGTGGGTGTTGTTTATCAGATATTTAAAGATCGTTTATCTGTTTATGGTAACTATATGAATGGTTTCAGTTATACTCCTCCCGTTACTCAGCCACTTGCTGATTATAGTGGAGATATGAAGCCGCAAAAGGCCAATCAATGGGAAGTTGGATTTAAAGGAAATCTTTGGAAAAACCGTTTGAATTTTACAGTTGGATATTATGATATACTGGTTGATAATATGACAAGAGATATTGATGTAAGCCGAGATGGGGAAAAATATAGAGTAACCATTCAGGACGGAGAGCAAAGAAGCAAAGGAATTGAAGTAGAAATCATTGCCAATCCTCTACAGGGATTAAATATTATAACCGGCTATACCTACAATGACAGTAAATCTATAACAGAAGATCCGGAACTTGATGGCCGTCGTCCAGGTTCTGCCGGACCAGCCAGTGTCTTTAATTCCTGGGTAAGCTACACTCTTCAATCCGGTAGTTTACAGGGATTAGGTTTGGGCTTTGGAGTTAACCGTGTTGGTCACCAGCTCAGTGAAAATAAAAAAACAACAGGGAAGTTTACTTTCCCGGCTTATACCCTTATTAATGCCTCTATTTCTCTTGAGAAAGAAAGATACAGAATAGGATTTAAAATGAATAACCTGGGTAACGTACAATATTTTGCAGGACAGGGAGTAATTGTGGCTCAAATGCCTCGAAATTTTGTGGCTGAGGTAAGCCTTAAATTTTAATCATGAAGCTTACTTTTAGAAAAGCTGCCCTTCAATTACATCTATGGCTCGGATTAACATCCGGGCTTGTAGTTGTGATTATGGCTTCTACCGGATGTATTCTTGCTTTTGAAGAAGAATTAAAGAACTTCATACATCCTGACAGATATTTTACAGAAATGATTGGAACAAAAAAATTACCTCTTTCTGAACTTTCTTTACAGGCTGAAAAAGCACTTCCCGAAGAATTGAAAATTAAAAGAGTTCAAATATCTTCTGACCCATCCCGGACGTATGTATTCCGAACGCTTAAAATGGATAATGATGCATTAACTTATTGGGGAACTTATCTTTACTATTACAGGGTTTATATTGATCCTTACACTGGAAAAGTTCAGGAAGTGGAAGATGCCAAACATGATTTTTTTGAAATTGTACTGGATCTTCACAAAAGACTTTTATTAGGAGAAAAAATAGGAAAAACCATTACAGGATACTCAACCCTGATGTTGGCTATTATTCTTTTGTCAGGATTAATCATTTGGTATCCTAAAAAGATGAGTAAAAACATGCTGAAAGGAATGTTTTTTATTAAAATTTCAGCCAGCTGGAAAAGGGTTAATTATGACCTTCACAATGTCTTAGGATTTTATGCCATCATTCCTTTAATTCTTATTTCTTATTCTGCTTTGATATGGAATTTTGAAAATATAGATAAATGGGTAAAAAATACATTGAATGGGAAGGCTCCTACTGAACAGAAAGCCAAAAGCAGCCTACCGTCTGAAGAATTTACAAAACATGATTTTGTTTTGAACAGCATTGGTGAAAAGGTAGAAAAAGACCTGGTTAATAAAAAAGAAGCAATGATTAATTTTCCAAGATCTGAGGAAGGTACCTACTATGCAGAACTGACGTACGGAAATAAGCAATATCAGAATGAACAATATAATTTTGACCAATATTCTGGGAAAATCTTAAAACATCAATTCTATAAAGATGAAAAGATAGGGTATGGTACTGCTTTAAGAGAAAGAAATTATGACCTTCATACCGGAAGTATTTTCGGAGTCTTCGGGCGAATTATTTATTTGCTAGCCGGGATTATTGCCACCTCACTTCCCATTACAGGATTCATCATTTATTTCAACCGGAAAAAGAAGAAACCCAAGAAAAAACATCCCATCAGAAAAGGATAACTATTTATTGAGGCTGTCAAAAGTGTCATTTTGAATGAAATATAATGAGGAATTTTAATTGTAGAGATTCTTCGTTGCTCTCAGAATGATAAAAGTCTATTCTTTACTTTAAGACAGCCTCTTTTATATTATTTTTCATCTAAAATGTAAAATATTCTGGGAAAGAATTTCAATACTTTTTTCCATTTCATCGAAGCCCAAATCTCCAAATCCAAGTCTCATCGCAGTAAGATTTTTATTCTGATAGAGCAGGGTTTTAGGAATAAAGAGATTGTCCTGAGCACATTTCCGGCTCAGCTGCATCAGATTAATGGGAATATTCCATTCCATCCAGATGGCAAGACCTCCGGAAGGTTTTTCAAAAGTGATCACATCTCCAAGATTGTCCCGAAGCAAAGCACTGAAATGATCCCGTCTTTCCTGATAAACTTTTAAAGATTTTTTCAGATAGCGGTTAATTTCTCCTTCTTCAATCATTTCGCCCAATGTTCTTTCCATCAGAATATCACCCTGACGATCAATAATTCCAAGGTGTTTCCTCATCTCTACCATTAAGTTTTCAGGAGCTACGATAAATCCGGTTCTGAAGCCCGGAGCTAATGATTTCCCGAAAGATCCGATATAAATAACCATTCCGCTGGTATCTGCACTTGCCAAAGGCAGAATTGGACTTTTATCATAATGGAATTCATAATCATAGTCGTCTTCAAGAATCACAAATCCATATTCATTAGCCAGTTCCAGTAATTCAAATCGCCGCTGTGCACTTAAAGCTACGGTTGTAGGGTAGTGATGGTGCGGAGTAAGATAGAGCATTCTTATTTTCTGTTTTTTGCATGCCTCCCGAACACTTTCTACGATGATTCCGTCCTCATCAATCGGAAGGGTAACAATGTTTACACCAGCTTTTTGAAAGATCATATTAACGGAAAAATAACTCAAATCACCCACCAAAACAGTATCACCTGCTGACAGTAGAATTTCAGAAACAATATAAATACTCATTTCTGTACTTCTTGTAATCAGAAGATTGTTCTTGGAGATTGGCAATCCACGGGATAAATTGAGATACCGGGACAAATGTTCCTTAAAAAATTCACTTCCGTCATGATTATAATGTCCAAGACCTTTCTGAGTAGATTTTCTCTTAAGAATAGAACTGTAATATCTGGAATGCTGCCCAATCTGAGTAAGCCTGATATCCGGCACCCCATCATTAAAGACATACTCACAATCCGAATGTTCAAAAGGATTATCTAAAATATTGGAGGTTTTAAAAGTGAATCCGGTGATTTTTGGATAGTTCTGAAGGTTATTCTCTTCAAAATCTTTTACTCTAACAGGTTTTTCCTGGTCTTTTCCAATGACAAAAGTTCCTTTGTTGGGGAAACTTTCCACCCAACCCTGCGCAGACAGTTCATCATACACTGCCACGGCTGTGTTTCTATGTACATCCAGGATCTCGCTGAAAGCTCTGGTTCCCGGAAGTTTCGTTCCAAACGGTAGAAAACCTCTTTGAATGGCATTCACCAATTGATTGGCTATTTGCAAATAAATAGATGTTTCTGATTTTCTATCTATTTTAATAAAACTTTCATAAGGAATCTTAACCGGACTATCCATAATATAAAAACTGGCACCATATAACCATCCGGCAATATACTACTTTTGACATCAAAATAAAAATCTATGGAATTTCATCATCTGCTTGAAAGAATAGTACAGGATGGCAGTACTCATGCCAAATGGCTGAACACCCTTTCTTTTATGGAAAATGCCGGTGCCAGAAAAATATCAAAGTGTGAACATCCTATTCTGGTTACTCAAATCCAGCTTAAACATGCTGCCGAAGAGCATCGTCATGCTTATTATCTCAAAAAACAAATCGGAAAAATAGATCCGGAACTGTGTAAAACATATGAAAGCAGAGAATTGCTTGCTCCTGTTGCAACCAGACAATATCTGCATTCATTGGATATTAAAGCCTGCAGATATCTTCAGAAGGCTTTTCAGCTTACAAAAGAAGACCTTAAATATGCAGCCTACCTTTTTGTAACCTACGCCATTGAAGTCCGCGCAGATGAACTTTATCCTGTTTACCAAGAGATCCTTACAAAAGAATCATCTAAAATCATGGTAAAATCTATTATTCTGGAAGAAGAAGGACATCTGGAAGAGATGATTAATCAACTTAATGAATTTTCTGAAGACTGGCAGCTGCATGCAGATAAGATCTTAGAGATTGAAAAAGAGCTGCACCAGCAATGGATCAATGCGATTACGGAAGAAGTGTCTCAACTGAATTATGCTTAAAAACCTCAATCGTTTTCAGGAAGCACTCTGCAAAAGAGAGCAGGCAGGGACATTACGAACTTTAAAGCAAAAGGTTGAAGGTGTTGATTTCTATTCCAATGATTATCTGGGATTAGCAAGAAGCAAAGAATTTCAAAATATATTGCTGGAAAAGATCAATAAGAATCCTCAATTGCTTTCAGGAAGCACAGGTTCCCGATTGATTAGTGGAAACAGCAAAGTAGTAGCTTTTACAGAAAATTTTATTGCGGAGAAGCATCAGTTTTCTTCTGCTTTATTATTCCCATCAGGTTATAATGCCAATTTAGCTTTGTTTTCCACACTTCCGGACCGTCATGATACGATTATTGTAGATGAGCAAATACACCGTTCGGTACATGATGCCTGTACAATGTCGAATGCCCGAAAATTAAAGTTCAAGCACAATGATATCCAGCATTTGGAAAGCATCTTAGAAAGACAGACAGGACATTGCTATATCGCTATAGAAAGTCTTTATTCTATGGAAGGAGATCTTGCCCCGATTTGTGAAATTGCTGAACTGGCAAAGAAATATGAAGCAGCCCTAATTGTTGATGAAGCCCATGCATTCGGAGTTTTTGGAAATGGTTTGGTAGATCAATACGGTTTACAGGATCGGGTGACCGCCAATGTAATCACTTACGGTAAAGCTTTGGGCGCTCATGGCGCTGCAATACTTTGTAATGATACTGTAAAATCTTATCTGATCAATTTTGCATCTCCATTTATTTACACGACTTCCGCACAGGATTTTCAATGGATGAGTATCAAAACAGGCTACGATTTTCTGGAATATCATAAAGAGTTTTCCATACTGCTTCAGGAAAACATAAAAATATTCAGAAGCCATGGATTAGAGTCTCCATCTTCAGAAACAAGTCCTGTTCAGTCTATTATTATTCCTGACAATCAGAAATTGAAATCTTTACAGGAAACATTATCAAAAGAAGGGTTTTTAACTTATGCCATCTACAGCCCAACCGTAAAAGAAGGTACCGAAAGACTCCGGATATGTCTTCACAGCTTTAATACGGAAACGGAGATTACAAGGCTTACAGAAGCTATTATAGACTTTATTTAAGAAAAAACACCACACATCACGTAACTCAATACTTCAAATGAAACTATTTATAACAGGAATAGGAACTGAAATCGGGAAAACAGTATGTTCCGCTATTTTAGTACAATATTTCAAAGCTGATTACTGGAAACCTGTACAATCAGGAGATTTACATTACACAGATAGCCATAAAATCAAAGCCTGGACTGATGATACACTGTGTCATCCAGAAACATACCGTCTCAAACTGGCTGCCTCACCACATCAGTCTGCAAGAGCGGAAAACAGACAGATCAACCTTGATGATTTTCAACTTCCGGAAACTCAAAATGCTTTGATTGTAGAAGGAGCCGGCGGCCTCATGGTTCCGCTTTCTGATGACACTTTTATGATTGATCTGATTGAAAAACTGAAACTTTCCACAGCTCTTGTTGTAAGAAACTATTTAGGCTGTATCAATCATACTTTATTATCGATCATGGCTTTACAACAAAAAAATATCACGCTGGAATACCTGATTTTCAACGGAAATTTTCCCGAAGATACCGAAAGAGTTATTTCAAACTTCATTACAAAAGAAACAAAAATTATCAAAATACCTGAAATAGAAAGTTCGGATAAAGAACATATCACCGCTATTGCAAAACAATTAAAAATAACAAAACTATGATAATGGATAGAACAACAACAATCAGAAACAACTGGACGAAAGAAGAAATAGAGGAAATTTATCACTTACCGCTTATGGAGCTTATTTATAAAGCTGCAACGGTACACCGCGAATGGCACGATCCATCTGAAGTACAGATCTCTACTTTATTATCCATCAAAACCGGAGGCTGCCCTGAAGACTGCTCATACTGCGGACAAGCGGCACGTTATCATACCAATATCAAAGTACAGGCTCTATTGCCTACTGAAACCGTAATTGCTCATGCTCAAAAAGCTAAAGACAGCGGCTCATCCCGCTTCTGTATGGCTGCCGCATGGCGTGAAGTTCGTAACAACCGTGATTTTGACAGGGTTATCGATATGGTAAAAGGAGTGAATGATCTAGGTTTGGAAGTATGCTGTACGCTAGGAATGCTTACCGAAGAACAGGCTATAAGGCTTCAGGAAGCTGGATTATATGCTTACAATCATAACCTTGACACTTCGGAACAATACTACGAAGAAATCATTTCTACCAGAACATTTGACAATAGAATTAATACGATTAATAATGTTCGAAAAGCAGGGATTACAGTGTGTTCAGGTGGAATTATTGGTCTGGGAGAAACGCATAGAGACAGAATTTCTATGTTGTTAACGCTAGCTACCATGCCTAAACATCCGGAATCTGTTCCTATCAATGCATTGGCAAGGGTAGAAGGAACTCCACTGGAAGATAACGAGAAAGTAGATACCTGGGAAATGGTAAGAATGATTGCCACCGCAAGAATCGTAATGCCTTCTTCTATGGTAAGATTGAGCGCAGGGCGTATCGAAATGACGGAAACTGAACAGGCATGGTGTTTTATGGCTGGTGCTAACTCTATTTTCACGGGAGAAAGAGAAACATTGCTGGTAACGCCTAATCCTGGTGTTTCTGAAGATATGCAAATGCTGCAGACTCTTGGATTAAAACCGATGATGAAAAAAGAAACCTGTTGTTAACCAATTATAAATCATAATTATGAGTTTCTGGATTTTAATACAGAGCATTTTGATATTTATTCAAGAGTTGCTTACTAAATATCTCAGCCTTTGATTTGTAGATCATTTAAATGCTAAAGATCGCAGGAAGCATAACGAAACTGCATATTTTTTGTTCGCAAGGGCATTGCATTCAGAAGAGAAAGTACAATAAAATGTATATAAACCATCAAACCTTAGCTGAGTGAAATGTCTTTGTGATCTTAAAAGTCATACAACATCATTGTGAAACCTTTAGCGGCCATTGCATTAAAAAACAAAAACTCCACCCTGACTTCAAAAGTCATCAATACATTTTATATCAATAATGGATACAATAACACCAACCAGCCTTCAACAAAGAGATAAGGCCGTCAACTGGCATCCTTACACCCAGATGAAAACGGCTGATGAAATCATTCCTATCATTAAAGGAAAGGGACTTTATCTTTACGACCAAGAAGGCAAAAAATACATGGATGTAGTTTCCTCGTGGTGGGTAACCCTTCATGGACATTCACATCCTTATATCGCTCAACGTATCTTTGAGCAACTCAACACCCTGGAACAGGTTATTTTTGCTGGGTTTACCCATGAACCAGCAACACAGCTTTCAGAGAATCTTCTAAAACTTTTACCTGATAATCAGACCAAGGTTTTTTATTCTGATAACGGTTCTACAGCAGTGGAAGTAGCTTTAAAAATGTGTATTCAGTATGCACACAATCAGGGAAAAGAAAAAACGAAAATCCTTGCTTTTAAAAATGCATACCACGGTGACACTTTTGGAGCAATGTCTGTAAGCGGGAAAAGCTATTGGACCAAGCCCTTTGAAAGCAGACTCTTTGAAGTTGTTTTCATTGATACTCCCAATGCTGAAAACCTACAAGACTTACAATCTCAGATTAAAGATATTGCTGATGAGGTGGCTTGTTTCATTTATGAGCCATTAGTTCAGGGAGCTGCAGGAATGTTAATGTACCAAGCCGAAGATCTGAATAACCTGATGAAGTTTTGCAGGGAGCAGGGAATTCTGATGATTCAGGATGAGGTTTTTACAGGATTCGGAAGAACCGGAAAACTCTTTGCTGCCCATTATCTTACCGAACAGCCGGACATCATGTGTTTTTCAAAAGGATTGACAGGCGGAACCATGCCCATGGGAATTACAACATGTTCCAAAACAATTTATGATGCTTTCTGGTCTGATGATAAATATAAAACCTTATTCCATGGACATTCTTTTACGGCTAATCCGTTAGCTTGTACCGCGGCATTGGCCAGCATGGAATTATTACTCCAAAAAGAAACCCAAATGAGCATCCAACGTATTTCTCAGCAGCATTCAGACTTTATCAAAGTACTGGCTTCACATCCACAGGTTGAAAATGCCCGACAAATCGGAACTATTCTGGCTTTTGATTTTAAAACAGGGCAAGGAACTTCTTATTTTAATGAAATTGGGAAAAGGCTTTATAATGAGTTTTTACAGAGAGGAATCATTATGCGGCCTCTAGGAAACGTTCTTTATCTTGTACCTCCTTATTGTATATCTTCTGAAGAATTGAATATTGTATATCAGAATATTCTGGAAGTTATGGATCAGTTTCAAGATTAGGATATTTCTTATTCAAAAAACATCAGCCTTATAGACCTTCAAATCTATAAGGCTCTATCATTCTATGAAAAAAAGGTCATCTTTTCTAATAAGAGTTGAGCTCATTTCCCCATGCATGAAGCTTAGAAAGAATTGGCCCCAGCTTCTGTCCTTTCTCTGTAAGTTTATAATATACTTCCGGAGGAAAATTATAGACCTCAATCCGTTGAATAATATGATCATCCTCCAGTTGTTTTAACTGTTCTGCAAGCACTTTTTTAGAAACTCTTGGCATATTACGCCATAACTCTACAAAACGCACCTGATCTTCATCAAAAAGATTATGCAGGATTAATGGTTTCCACTTTCCTGAAAGAATATCCAGACTCTTTCTCAAACCACAATTTTTAAACTCTTCAAAATTCATAGGTTACTTAGATGTAAATAGATAACCTTTTGGTAACCTTCGATTGTTTTATTTGAGTTAACCAATAGATTTGCCCTACAAACTTAAGCAAATGAAATTACAATTATGGCGCAATGCAACATTGCTATTAAACATTGATGGGATCTCTATTTTAATTGATCCTATGCTTGGAAAAAAGGGATCTCTGGGCCAATTTCCAATGACAGATAATGAATTACTCAATCCTTTGGTAGATTTACCTTTTACTCAGGATGAATTAATGAAAAAACTGGAAACCATAGATGCAGTAGCCATTACCCATTTGCATCCTGATCATTGGGATGCTGTTGCCATAGAACTTATTGATAAAAAGACAACCATTCTTTGTCCTTCTATCATTTCAGATCAGATTCAGAAACAGGGTTTTCAGAATGTTATCGTAATTGAAGACCATCTGCTTTGGAATGATATTGATATTTCAATAACAGAAGGACAACATGGAACAGGAGAAATTGGAGACAAAATGGGAACAGTTAATGGATTTGTTTTTAAAAAAGATAATCAATCCATCTATATCGTGGGAGACAGTATTTGGTATAAGGGCCTTGAAGAGGAAATCAATACCCATCAGCCACAGCATATTATTGTTGCCGGTGGAGCTGCAACATTTTCTATTGGAGATCCCATTATTATGACAAGTGAGGACATTATTAAAGTCTGTGAATATGCTCCTTATGCAAAAATTTGGGTAACCCATTTAGAAGCTGTAAGCCACTGCAAGGAAGATAGGATATTTATCCAGAAAAAGATCAACGAAAAAGGATATGAAAATCAGTGTTTCATTCCAAAAGATGGGGAAGAAATAAATTTCAACTAAAATATACCCTTTAAAAATTCTCTATTTCAATAAAAAATGAGGCCTTTCACATAGAAAAGCCTCATTGTATTTAAAATTAAAACGAAGTATCGTTAATCTTCTACATGTTTGTTTCTTGCAGCCTTCAATCCGAAATAGAGCATTATCAATACGGCAATACTCAGAAAGTAAAATGAAGCATTCCATGAAATATCCCAATCATGCAGCTTTCCAAATACCGGCGGTCCAAATGCAGCAATCAGATATCCTACAGACTGCGCCATTCCGGAAATCTTCACAGCATTGATACTACTTTTTGTTCTTGTAGAGAAAAACAGAATGGATAAACTGAAAGACAAACCATTAGAAATCCCTATTATGACAGCATTCACATAAATCCATTGAGATTTCAGGAAGACAAACATCATAGTGCTTCCAAACATCAGAGCACAGATAAAAAGGATCAGAATTCTTTGGTCTTTCATTTTACTGGCAATAATAGGACAGCAGAATGTTATTGGAATCATCGTAATCTGAATCACAAAAAGCACCCATCCCGAACTTTCACCAGCCATATTATAATCGGCAAGGAATGAAGGCAGCCAAGCCACCATACAGTAATAAAACAAAGACTGTAATCCCATAAAAATACTGATGTTCCATGCCTGAGAAGATTTAAACATATTAAAATCGGAAGTTCCCAAAGCCGTTTTAGGTTGATCCGAATTTTTCTTATTAAACAACATTTCCAAAATCAGGACTACAAATCCCAAGGCAGCAATAACCAGCCAAATCCCAAGCGAACCACGCCATCCGAATCCCGTCCATTCTCCAATCCTTACACTGAAACCGGAAGCCAGAGCAGCTGTAAGGTTCATAGAAACAGCAAAGATTCCTGTCATCAGACCAATCTGTTTTGGAAAGTTATTCTTAACATATCCGGGAGTTACTACATTTCCAATACAAATTCCCAAACCAATAAATACCGAGCCTGCAAACAACAGCCAAAGAGAACCTGAAATCCTCAGGAATAATCCAAAACTTAAAATAATTAAAGAATACATCAGCAGCTTACTGATTCCGAACTTATTGGAAAATCTGCTGACCAAAACGGAACAGACTGCAAACATAAAAAGTGGGATAGAGGTCAAAAGACTCACCTGAAAATTATCCAGCTTCAGAGCATCTCTTACGTCTCCCAATACAGGAGAAACAGCAACAATAGGTGAGCGGAGATTACTGGAAATCAATATCACCACCAGCACATTTAGAATCATTAAAACATAAGAAGCATTCTTTCTTACTTCGTTCTTCATCATAGTAAAAACTTTTGTACAAAATTAACATAGTAATTTTGTTTAATTTTGCCAAAGTTTTAACCTGAAACGACATGAATGCGAACGATAGTATCAAAATAGATGAGCTTACTAAACCTTATTTTGTATGGTTTGAAGAAAACTGGATTCATGATAACGTTCTCCATCAGCATGAAAAAGGCCAATTGGTTTACGTAGAAAGCGGATTCCAGTATATCACCATTGAAGAAAAGATCTATCTTCTTCCCCAAAATCACGCCGCCTGGATCCCTTCACGCGCCATACATAAAACGAATTCCCACTCTGAAAAGATCAAGCTGATGATTATGTTTGCAGATACAGATCAAAAAGATTCTTTTTACGATGAGGTGAATGTATTTTCTGTTCCTCCTGTATTAAGGGAAATGATAAAATACGCCGAAAAATGGTCAAAATTGATGAAAAAGGATTCCAGTGAAACGGTATTTTTAAAAGCCCTTTTTAATGAACTTCCTCATTTTGTGGAGCACTCTCTTAAACTTCATATCTGTCTTCCAAAAGATAAACGACTGGAAAAAGTTATTGAATATCTTCACCATCATTATAATACAGAAGTGAAAATTGAAGGACTTGGTGAACTCGCTCTGCTTTCTTCCCGAAGTCTGGAGCGGATATTCAAGAAGGAAACAGGTCTTACATTAAGCAAGTATCAGCAGATGCTCCGGATCATTAAAAGCCTTGAACTTTTGAGTTCAGGAAGCCTGACAATTTCAGAAACAGCTTATGAAGTAGGGTATAAGAGCGTACAGGCTTATACCAGGAGTTTTCAGTCTGTTATGCAGTTCAGGCCTACAGATTTTATGAAAAACATTAACTTAGGTATGGCAAATGGGACTTATTAATAATTAAAAACACCAAAAATAGCTATATAAAAGCATTTTTCAATTCTATTTAAATAAATAATTCCCTTTTTGATTATTTATCATATAATCAAAAAATAATCAATTATGACACTTATAAACGCAAAAAAGGCCTCCAGAGAGGAGACCTTAAAAAAACACAAATGATGAAAAAAAATTATTTCGATTCACAAATATAAGCAAAATTTATATTATGCAACGCATTACAAGCGTATTTTTCTTAAAAAATATTTATTTTAATTAAAAATAACCAATCATTAATATATTTTGATTTTCCTTAACATTTTGAAATTAAGCCATATCATGTAAATTACTCCACCAAACACAATCCATTCTATAATGGCACTAACCACATAAATACTTCGGATTCCGTACAACATAGGGATAACGAGAAGGGCAGGGATGTATAACACCAGCTGTCTTAAAATACTGATCACAGTAGCAGGTTTGGCATTTTCCACAGAAGGAAACCAAACCATTGCCATAAAAATAAAGGGCAGTGCCGGCAAAACACTCATGTAAATTCTGAAATCAGTTAACTGGCTTACCTGGAAAGATACATTGGGAATCATTACAGATAAAACTTCTGATGGATAAAACATTACAAAAAGCCAGAAAGGAATCAGAATTATGAGCCCTGTAAAAGAGAAAAGCCGATATGCTTTGATACTTCTTTCATATTTTTCAGCCCCAAAGTTCATTCCCGTGACAGGCTGCAATGCTCTCATCAGTCCCCAAAGCGGAGTATTCAATAAAATATAAAACCGATTGACAGCTGTAAAAAAGGTTACATCCGTCTCTTTTCCGTATTTAGCTATCACATTAAATACTACGATATTCTGAACTACAATCATTACCATCATGATAAAACCAGGCATTCCTAATGAAAGAGCTTCCCTGATAATTGTTTTATCCCATTTTAATGACCAAAAGTTAGTAGTAAAAGAGGCCTTTCCGGATGCATAATACCAGATTCCCAATACCATATAAATTATCATAGAAATATTGGTGGCCCAAGCCGCACCGCTTACTCCGCCACCAAAGGAATCAATAAACAATGGTTTTAATGCCACATCTACAATTAAACCTACTGCAATCATCCAGGCAGCAGTTTTCATTCTTCCTTCGGCACGAATCAGCATATTCAGCGCCAGACCATGAATCCAGAAAAAGCTTCCCAAAATGGTAGCTCTGAAATATTCTACTCCTAAGGTTAAAATTTCGCCTCTTCCGCCCATCATATACACCAATTCTTTGGCGAAAATATAGCAGGGAATTGTAATGGCAACTGAGAATATCAATGTAAGAAAATTAACAGTTCCTATGGCTTTGCTAAGCTTCTCTTTATCTCCCGCTCCAATCCAGATACTTACTGCAGCTCCTACACCTGTACCTATTAATGTTCCAAATCCCTGTGCAAATTGTGCCAGAGGATACGCAACTCCCACTGCTGCTAAAGCTGTATTGCTAATCAAATGCCCAACAAAGATTCCGTCCAGGAAGTTATTTAACCCGTACAAAACCATCGCAATAACTGCCGGCCAGGACATCTGCCACATTACTTTATGCATTTTTCCATTCAAAATGAACTGTCGCTGTTCTTCCATTGTTATGATTGTAATTTTTTAAAAAAAAGATGTGGTATAGCTATAAAAGGAAGCTGAAATAGAGAAAATGAAATGAATAAGTTCTACAAGATCAATTACATCTAACCCTTCATTAATCAACAAATCGTAATTTCGAAATTCTTTCTTCCAGCTCCCGATGAACACTCATCTTAGCTATAGTCTCATTGTTATTAATTATTAAGAATGATTCTAAATAATTTAAAGTTTTTACAAACTTAGTATTTAGTAATAGTAGATAGGCTCCTTAAGACGGAATAAATACTCCGCATAACGGAATACTATGGAAATTAAGCGCATGAATGACTATTCTTAACGATTAATCAAAAGAGGAGAACTTTAAAAACAGGGGAGAAACATGGACAAACAAAGCATTGATCACTACATTTACTGATCACTGGCTCAATGATATGGAAGAACAATTAGTTTCATAAATTCAAGATAAAATCTCAGTAACTGATAAAGAGATAGAAACTATTCTTTCTTATTTTAACCCTATTAAATTAAAAAAGAACGAACTGTCTCTCCCCAATGACCCACCTTAAGCAGCCTCAAATCCAAAATTTAATCATTATTGAAGGTTCGGGTTTTACCTTACATGACAATTTTTTATGAGTCCATGCAGTGTTGCTACTTCTTTTTTACTAATTATTTATAAGAATAAACTTACTGCACAGTATAAAAGGAGAATTCCCATCACCGTATTCACTACTTTATAGTGACGATTCAAAAAACGATGTAACTTTTGTCCGGCAACAGCCCATATCCATGTAGCAGAATTACCTATAAAAGAAAGCAGAAAAGCAAAAACAAGAATAATCCAAAGCTCTTTGAACTGAGGGAAAATAAAACTGCTAAATGCTGTTATTCCGTAAATAATAATCTTAACATTCACTAACTGCAACAGAAATCCTTTCCAGAAATCCCCAGCAGAATCAGAAGATTGTTCTTTTTGCTCACCATCAATTTCCACCTGCTTTCCGGATATTACAGACCATGCAAGGTAAATAAGATAAACAGCTCCAACATATTTCAGATAGTTGAGAAGAAAGCCATAAGAATTCAAAAGAAGCCCCGTGAAAAAGGCTGCCAGTAACATGATCACTGTAAACCCCGAGTAAATCCCCAGAAGTAATGTTTTGCTCTTTTGATATCCTGATTTCATGCTGCTGTTAAGAGCAAGAATATTATTAGGACCTGGAAGAAGTGCCGTTAGCACAGTGTAAATAAAAAATGAAAACCACATATTATTTTTTTTTGACAAAATTAAAGAGGCCATACACTTCAAACAATCGGAATTATTTATACTTTTACTTCGAAAATATTAAAGTATGGATATTCATCAGCTCAAAAGTTTTAAAACCATAGTGGAAAAAGGCAATTTTCAGGATGCAGCCAATGAACTTAATTACTCTCTGTCTGCCATCAGTTATCAGATTCAACAACTTGAAAATGAAGTAAAATTTCCTTTATTTGAAAAAATAGGCCGAAGAATGCTTCCTACCGAACAGTCTTTGAAACTCATTCCCCACATAAAAAAAATAGAAGAGGAAATAGAACAGATCAGACAGCTAAATTCAAAAGACAGAAAAGTAGAGGGAAGTCTTACCATCTCCGTTTCTGACAGCCTGCTGACTTATATCCTGCAACCCATACTTAAAGAATTCATTGAAACAGCTCCTGATGTAAAACTTAAATTAAAAGTGAGAAACTGCTATGAAGTTCAGAAAGAAATTATCCGGAATGATATTGATCTTGGGATTCACTATCAGGTACATGGCTATGATGAGCAGATCAAAGTCACGGAGGTCTCTACGTTCACAGTAGGCGTTATGGCGTCACCGTTATTTTCACAACAAGAAAGAAATTTCGACAAAAAAGATCAGATAAAATCATGTTCCGTAATCAATAATGACCCGAATGGTGTTTATCAGCAGTATTTTGAAGAATATCTTAAGAAAAAAAACATCCTCACCGGTCAAAATATTGAATTGTGGAGCATAGAAGCAATCAAAAAAAGTGTAATGAATAATCTGGGAATAGCCTGCCTGCCTCACTTTGTGGTAGAAGAAGAGATTAAAAAAGGAGAAATAACAGAACTTACTATTAAAGGGTTTCAGCGCACCATTACCATGATTACAGCCCATCATTCTAATAAATGGATCAGCCCCGCGATGGAACTCTTTTTAAATATTCTTAATGAACAAATGGTCTGTGAACCCTCTGTTAGCGTAGAAATTTAAAATAAAATTAATAACAGAGCCTTCTCAGGAAAAATTTAAGCCCTATATTTGCAGGGATGTTAAAATGGTTCTCCATAATATGTTCAATGTTGTATGTGCTGGCTACCACCAATGCGGGGGAAGTACTGAAGGTGCCTATGTTTGTAGAACATTTTATGGAATATGAAGGAAATCTTTCAGAATTCGTCATGGAACATTATGACAATCATAAAAAAGATGCTGACTGGGATCTGGATCAAAAACTACCATTTATCAATCCACCTATTGTATTGACTGTACATGCACAGCTTCCTGATTATACCTTTGAAATCAAAAAACCTAAGGAAATCAGAGTTCCACAGAAGAACAGCATCTATCAGGAAAAGGACTTCTCAAACCTTTACCTTTCCAATATTTTCCAGCCTCCACGGCTTTCTTAAATGATTTTAAAATTAAAAATGAATACTTTAAGTTTTACTTAAGGTTATCTATTCTTATTAGCTATCAATCAATCTTGTAGTACTATATTACTCTGCTTTATTTTTTTTAATAAAAGTACACTTATATTTTGAAAATCTATGATTTTTATTCTTTTGTGAACTTCTATTCAGTATTGTTCCAAACGTAAGCCATCTTAGTGACTTTTGTGGTTCATCTATACATTACAAGCCGTTTATAAAAGACTACAGATTATCTATTAATAATTTTTTCATGTTAAACAAAATTATTGAGTTTTCTGTAAAGAATAAACTCATCATTGCTCTGTTCACCATAGGCTTAGTTCTTTTCGGAGTATATGAAACTACCAAACTACCCATTGATGCTCAGCCTGACATTACCAATAATCAGGTACAGATTATCACTACCGCGCCGTCTTACGGAGCTGCAGATATTGAGCGTCTTGTAACATTCCCCATCGAGCAGGCAACCAGCAACATCAGCGGAATCACTGAACTCCGAAGCCTCTCCAGATTCGGGTTGTCATTAGTAACTGTCGTTTTTAATGATGATACTGATGTGTATTGGGCTCGTCAACAGGTTCAGGAGCGTTTACAGCTCGTTCAGGATAATATTCCAGCTGGGATTGGAAAACCTGAACTGGGACCTATTTCTACAGGACTGGGAGAGATCTTCCAATACGTGGTGAGAGCCAAGAAAGGCTATGAAAATGTGTATGACGAAACGGAACTGAGAACTATTCAGGATTGGGTAGTCAGACGACAATTACTGGGAACCAAAGGGGTTGCAGATGTCAGTAGTTTCGGAGGAAAGCTGAAACAGTATGAAATTGCTATTAATCCTAACAAACTACAGGCTTTCAACATCAATATCAACGATGTTTTTGCTTCGTTGGAAAATAATAACCAGAATACTGGTGGAGCTTATATCGAAAAGAAAGAAACAGTTCTTTTTATCCGTAGTGAAGGCCTTCTGGGGACAAAAGAAGATATAGGAAACATTCAGGTGGCTGAAACCAAAGAAGGGATTCCGGTTCACATTAAAGATGTAGCTTCTGTAAAAATCGGATATGCGACAAGGTATGGCGCCATGACCTATAATGATACTGGAGAAGTATCCGGAGCTATTGTATTGATGCTTAAAGGAGAAAATGCCAACGAGGTGATAGGTAACATTAAGCAAAGGCTAGAAAAAATTCAAGAGTCTTTACCGGAAGGGGTTGTTATTGAACCTTTCCTGGATCGTGCTAAAATGGTTAACAATACCATCAGTACAGTAAAAACCAACCTGATGGAAGGGGCTTTGATTGTAGTTTTCATCCTTGTTGTATTCCTTGGAAATTTCAGAGCAGGATTATTGGTGGCTTCAGTAATTCCTTTAGCGATGTTGTTTGCCATTATTATGATGAATATCTTCGGAGTTGGAGGTAACCTGATGAGTCTTGGAGCTTTAGACTTTGGACTTATTGTAGATGGAGCAGTTATCATTGTAGAGGCCGTTCTGCATCAACTGGCTCATAAAAAGCATTTTGGCAAGGACAATATGCTGAGCAAAAAAGAAATGGATGACCAGGTTTCCAGCTCTGCTACGAAAATGGTTAACAGTGCAGTCTTTGGACAGATCATTATCCTTATCGTATACCTTCCCATCTTTACTTTACAGGGAATTGAAGGGAAAATGTTCAAACCTATGGCACAAACAGTAGCTTTTGCGTTAATTGGAGCATTTATCCTTTCCCTTACCTATATTCCAATGATGAGTTCATTGGTATTAAGCCGAAAGAAAAAGGAAAAAGACAATATCTCTGACAGGGTAATGGCCAAAGTGGAAACAGGACATCAAAAGTTCCTGATGAAAGCTTTGAAATTCAGAAAAACAATTATTCTGGGTGTTCTTATTCTTTTTGCAGGAGCAGTTTTCACTTTATCAAAAATGGGCGGAGAATTTATTCCTTCTTTGGAAGAAGGAGATTTTGCCGTTGAAATGAGGATTCTTCAGGGAAGTAATATTAATGAGACCAAAAATGTAACCACACAGGCTTCCAGCATCTTATTAAAACAATTTCCAGAGATCCAGAAGATCGTTGTAAAGATCGGAAGTGCCGAGATCCCAACAGAACCCATGCCCATGGATGCCGGAGATATGATCATTGTTTTAAAACCTAAAAAAGAATGGACATCCGCAAAATCATTCCCCGAACTCTCTGAAAAGATGAGTAAGGCATTAAGCGTTATACCAGGATTAACAACCAGCTTCCAGTTTCCCGTACAAATGCGGTTTAACGAACTGATGACCGGTGCAAGGCAGGATATCGTCTGTAAAATCTACGGAGAAGACCTTGATAGCCTTACCACGTATGCCAAAAAGCTGGGAAGTATCATCAACACGGTAAAAGGTGCTCAGGATCTCTACATAGAACCTGTTGAAGGAGCTCCACAGGTAGTGATTGATTATAACCGTTCTGAATTATCCAGATACAATATTTCTGTGGCTGAGATCAACAGAGTAATTAATATGGCTTTTGCAGGACAAACGGCAGGTGCTTTATACGAAGGAGAGAAAAAATTTGGAATCGTTGTTCGTATGGATAATGATTATAAAAAAGATATTACCAGCATACAAAATCTATTGATTCCCACTGCTTCCGGAGAGCAAATCCCACTATCTCAACTGGCCAAAGTTGAACTTAAAGACAGCCCGAACCAGATCCAAAGAGAAGATACCAAAAGAAGGATTATTATAGGATTTAATGCAAAAGGAAGAGACGTTCAGACTGTTGTGGAGGAACTTCAGCAAAAAATAGGGAAGAATCTGAAATTCTCACCAGGATATACCATTGCTTACGGAGGAACATTTGAAAACCTAAACGAAGCCAAAGCAAGATTAGGGGTTGCCGTTCCTATCTCTTTGGTGATGATTTTCTTACTGTTATTCTTTGCTTTTGGTTCTGTAAAACATAGTTTATTAATCTACACAGCAATCCCATTATCAGCCATTGGAGGTGTGTATTTTCTTGCTTTAAGAGGAATGCCTTTCAGCATCAGTGCAGGAGTTGGATTCATTGCTCTGTTTGGAGTGGCCGTACTTAATGGAATTGTTTTGATATCAGAATTTAACCGATTGAAAAAGAACGGAATAACCAATACCAGCAGAATTGTATTGATGGGAACAAGAATCAGGCTTCGTCCGGTGCTGATGACTGCTTTTGTAGCTTCATTAGGGTTCCTTCCTATGGCCATCAGTAATGGAGCAGGAGCTGAAGTACAGAGACCATTAGCCACTGTTGTGATCGGCGGATTAATGCTTGCTACACTTTTAACCCTATTTGTTCTCCCCATTCTTTACGTCCTATTTGAACATATTAATAAAGATAAAATGAAATTCTCTAAAAAAATAAACTATAAAAAACTGTCTGTTTTCTTACTGCTGGTTTCTTTCGGAAGCTTTCAGGCTCAGGAAAACATCACCTTTGAACAGGCAATTGAAAAAGCATATCAACAAAACGGAACGCTTAAAAGCTCAAAATTAATCTCGGATTATCAAGAAAAATTAAAAGCCAGCTATCTGGATCTTCCTCAATTGGAAGTTACAGGAGCCTTCGGGCAGATTCAAGGGGAAGAAACGGATAATTCATTCGGGATTTCTCAAAGGTTCAGTTTTCCAACCGTTTATTCGAAGAGAAAACAGATGCTGGATGCGGAATGGACGGCAAGTGTTATCAATCAGAATCTAACCAAAACACAGCTTACCAAAGAAGTTACAGATGTTTTTTACAGAACTTTAGTGCTTCAGGAAAAGAAAAAAGTATTGGAATACATCAGTCAGTTGTACACCAATTTCGCTGATAAAGCTGGTTTAAGACTGAAAAAAGGAGAAGCCAATATTTTAGAGGAATCTACTGCTGAAATTCAGAAAGAACAAATCAAAGTACAATTAAATACGCTTGAAAATGATCTGAATATTGCAAAATTGCAGCTTCAGTTGCTTCTTCAGTCAGAAACAGCTTACCAGCCTATCGCGGATAAGCCTATTATGAACGTAGGACTTCAGGTTTCAGAGGAAATGGTAAAACAACACCCTGAACTTCAATACCTGCAGCAACAGATCAAAGTAGGAGAGGCTGAAGTACAGCTTGAAAAAAGCAGACTGCTTCCGGAACTTCTTATCGGTTACACTAATCAGAGCATGAAAAACATTAATAACAACCGTTTTAATTCAGTTCAGGTAGGAGTAGGAATTCCTTTGTTTACCAAGGGACAGCGAGCATTGGCAAAGGCAGCAGAAGCTAAAATTGCTATTTCTGAAAATCAATATCAAAGAAAAGAAATTGAACTTAAAAACAGATTAGGGCAACAGTTGAACAACTACATGAATCAACAGAGAATCATTGAAAATTACGAACAAAAACAGCTTCCAAAATCTGAAACGATCCTAAAAACAGCTCAAAAGCAGATGGATGTAGGAGAAATTGATTATCTGAACTGGGTAATATTGGTCAATCAGGCCGTAAAAACCAAGGCAGACTACATTGATAGTCTGGACAGGCTGAATCAGATCGGAGCAGAACTTAATTTCTTAATTTCAAAATAACAGCGTCATGCAATTCAAAATCATATCAATATACAGTCTGGCTTTAGTATTGGCTTTATCATCATGTTCAGGCAAGAAAGAAGAGGAAAAAACAGTCTACGAGAACACAAAATTTACAAAAGGTACTGAGAATACCGTTCATCTTACCAATCAGCAGATTCAGTCTGTAGGAATTACCACAACGTCTGTTCAGGACAGAAATATGGAAAAACTGGTGCGTCTGAATGGAAAAGCAGAGATTGCCCCATCTCATATCAGTTCTGTTTCAAGTATTATGGGCGGACATATCAAATCTATCAATGTGATTAATGGAAGTCACTTTAGCAAAGGTCAGGTATTGGCCGTGGTGGAAGATCCTCAGTTCATTCAGTTGCAGCAAGATTACTTGGTAACAAAAGCACAGCTTGAAGCCGCAAGACTGAATTTTAACCGACAGAAAGATCTTAATACAAGCAAGGCCAGCAGTGATAAAACCATGCAAACTGCTCAGGCAGATTATTCAACCTTAAATGCTACATTGAGAGGCCTTGAAGAAAAGTTACGAATCATCGGAATTAGTGCTAAAGGCTTAAATACAGGAAATATCAGAAGCCGAATTAATGTGTATGCACCATTTAGCGGGTTTGTAAGCAAGATTCTTGTGAATAACGGGCAATATATCAACCCGGCAGACACTTTATTTGAATTGATAAACCCGGCAGGACTACTTTTAGAGCTAAAGGTTTTTGAAAATGATGTGAATGACATAAAAGTAGGACAGGAAATTGTGGTGTACAACAATCAGAAGCCTGATGTGAAATCCAATGCTAAGATTGTAAGCGTAGTTCCAAGTATTGAAACAGGTGGTTCTGCAACAGCTATCGCTAAACTATCATTTATCAATTCAGAGTTTGTAAAAGGAATGTACATTAACGCTGAAGTGAACATCAGCAACCGATACACACAGGGACTTCCGAATGATGCAGTGGTTTCTTTTGAAAATAAGAACTATGTTTTCGAGGATCTTGGAAAATCAAAATATAAAATGATTCCTGTTGTAACCGGAATTTCAGATGATCAGTTTACAGAAATTTTGAAAGCAGATTTCCTGAAAGATAAAAAGATAGTACAGAAAGGGGCTTACAGTCTTCTGATGATGTTGAAAAATAAAGCGGAATAATCGCTTTCTAACAATAGATTTTAAAAAAGGTTTTGTTTACTAATGGTAGATGAAACCTTTTTTATTTCGTAGAATATACTCTCGCAGATTTTCTTAGGAATATTTAGATTTTTTTTATCGCCACAAATGCACGAATATTTTTTATTTATGCATAAAAACTATGTGCCTATGTGGTTTAAAAGAATAATTTTAACCACTTAGGCACATAGAATATTACACCAGAAAAATAGTTTCTAACGTATTTTGTCATTGACTACGTCGAAATAATATTCATCGATTAAAAGGAGATAATCTTCGGTTTCCCGACAACTTAAAAAAAACATGTAAAATGATTTTTAGCATATTTTCAATATTACAGATATTATTTAATGCATAATTAATTAAAAAAGCAATACTTTTAAGCAGTGAATTAGTTGAAAGAATTTTTAGTTGCATTAAGTAAAGAACTTTTATTGAAATATAATGACAACTAAACCGTTACACAATTTCCATATTCCCGTGATGGGATTGGCTTATACTATAGACAGCCCAATCCGCGTTGCACAATATGGAATTTCCTCTGTGATTTCCATCATTGATGATGAAATTCTGGAAAAAATGAAAAACTTTTACAACCAAAAGTTTAATCTTAATTATTCAGGAATCTCAACAAAAACAGAGGATTACAGAGCCAAAAGAATTACTGCATATCTGGACATGGTAGATGATATCGTGAATGAAAAATTCGAATCTTTCAAACAGGAAATCAGTAAGAATAAAGAAGCTTTGAAAGACTTTGTGGCGATGCTGCCTAATACTTCAGATCTGAAAAACAGCCTTCAAAACCTTATCACTCAAAAAGATAATTGGAGCGACAATATTAAAAACTTCATAGAAACCAACCTATTACCGGGAAGTATTGATGTCAATATCATGACAAAAGTTGATAAAGACAACTATAAAAAGAACGAGCAGCTTCCTGTCATGTACAATGATGCACATGCCTCACTCCGTGGTTTTGCCAACAGTAAATTATCTTCTTCTATGGTGCTTTCAGCAGGGATGAATCCTCGTTTGTACAGTTATATGGAGGAGTTTGATGATTTTTATCCCAATGAAAACGGACATCTGAAAAAGAAAATCATTCTTAAAGTAAGTGATTTCCGTTCTGCGATGATTCAAGGAAACTTTCTGGCGAAAAAAGGGTTGTGGGTATCGGAATATAGAATAGAATCCGGATTGAATTGTGGTGGTCATGCATTTGCGACAGAAGGAATGCTTTTAGGGCCTATTATGGAAGAATTCAGACAGAAGAAAAATGATCTGATACAATCTGCCCATACGCTAATGAACAATGCTTTAGAACAGAAGGGAAAACCTGTACTGTCTCAGCCCCTAGAAATGAAAATTACCGTACAGGGCGGGGTAGGAACCTCTGAAGAACATAATTTTTTGTTGAGCACCTACAGTGTAGACAGTGTAGGATGGGGATCACCATTTTTATTAGTTCCCGAAGCCACTTCCGTAGATACTGAAACAAGAAATTTACTATTAAAAGCTAAAGAAAAAGACTTCTATCTGAGCCAGATTTCTCCTTTGGGAGTGCCTTTCAATACCATAAAAGGAACCTCTAATGAGTTATTGAAGAACCAAAAAGAAGCCAAAGGAAAATATGGAAGTTCATGTCCAAAGAAACTGTTAGCATTAAGCAAAGAATATTCTCCTGAAGGAACTTGTACAGCTTCCAAAAAATATCAGGACATTAAACTGAATGAACTGTACACTCAAAAAGAAATACTTTCAGAAAAAGAGTTTGAGAAGAAAAAAGCTGAAATCACAGATAAAGCCTGCCTTTGTGTTGGGCTTGTCAATTCCGCTTATATGGAACAGGGAATGGAGATTAAAGGAGAAAAACAGGGCGTTGTGATCTGTCCGGGACCTAATATTGCATTTTTTGATAAAGAAGTTTCCCTCTCTGAAATGGTAAAACATATTTATGGTTCTACCAACATTTTGTCTGATAGCAGCCGTCCTAATATGTTTATTAACGAGCTGAAAATGTATGTTGATTATCTGAAGAAAGAAATAACAGACTCAACCCAGCAGATTACGCATTCGCAAACAAAAAAATGGAATGCTTTCAGAAAAAATATGCTGGAAGGAGTAGAGTATTACCACCAATTATTTAATACATCTTTATTCTTTAAACAGGGATTGCAAAGGATTAATCATCAGCTGCAGGAATATAAACAAATGCTTACTGCTATTGAAATTCCACAGGTTGAAAAATAATAAATACTCTCACAGATTTTGCTGATTACGCAGATGCTTTTATAATCGCCACCAATGCACGAATGATTTTTATGTATGCATAAAACCTATTATGCCTATGTGGTTTAATTTTTACCACATAGCCACATAGAGTATTGCGGCAGCTGTTATTGAAACGCCTCAGGTTGAAAAGTAATAAACGCTCTCGTAGATTTTGCTGATTACGCGGATGTTTTTTATAATCGCCACGAATGCACGAATGATTTTTATGTATGCATAAAACCTATTGTGCCTATGTGGTTTAATTTTTTTACCACATAGGCACATAGAATATTGCACCAGAAAACAACTTTTAGCATGTTTTGGTCAATGACAAACGGCATGCTAAATTTCAGTTATGTAAAAAAAAGTCTAATTCAAGTCATCATAGAAAGCATTCGTGCATTTGTGGCAAAAAAAAGTGTACTCTAGCTGAAAATCTTTGATTTTCTTGCGCCTTAAAAAAATACACAACATAGATTAAACTTGCGTCTTTGCGTTTAATTCAACAGTCATATTATAACTTTTGAATAAAGATGTTTTTTTAAAAAGCGTTAGAGAATAATCGAGGAACCATCGGCTTTTTCATTTATAATAACTATAGATCATATGGGTATTTTGAATGGTTCTACAGCACAATATTCCTTACCTTAGATCTCAGTTAGTAAAATTATTTTTATGAAAAAAAGAAAGATCAAGAACACTGATTTGGAAGTGGCTCCTATTAATTTCGGAGGAAATGTTTTTGGATGGACGCTGGATGAAAAACAGTCATTTGATATACTGGATCAGTTTACAGAAGCAGGATTCAATTTTATAGATACGGCAGACACCTATTCATGGTGGGTGAACGGAAAAGGTGGACAGTCTGAAGAGATCATCGGAAAGTGGATGAAAAGCCGCAATAACCGCCAAGATATTGTTCTGGCAACCAAAGTAGGTTCTGAAACAAAAGAACATGGCTATGATATCAGTAAAAAACATATTCTGAAATCAGTGGATGAATCCCTTCAAAGACTTCAGACCGATCATATCGATCTTTATTATACTCATTTTGACGATCATACAACTCCTGTAGAAGAAACGTTATCAGCGTATGATGAAATTATTAAAGCCGGGAAAGTACGTTATATTGCAGCATCCAATCTTTCTCCTGAACGTATAAAGGCATCTTTTGAAGCTTCTGAAAAGAATAATCTGCCTAAATATGTTGCCTTACAACCACATTATAATTTATTGGAAAGAGAAGGTTTTGAAAAAAACTATGCTCCTTTGGTAGAACAGTTTGATCTGAGTGTATTTCCATATTGGTCTCTGGCAGCAGGGTTCTTAACCGGAAAATACCGTGATGAAGCAGATTTGGCTAAAAGTGCAAGAGGAGAAGGCGTTAGAAAATATTTAAACCCGAAAGGTCTGGAAGTTTTAAAAGCTTTGGATCAGGTAAGTGAAAAACACCATAGCAATCAGGGAACAGTTGCTTTAGCTTGGTTATTATCCAATCCGTTGGTTACTGCTCCAATCGTGAGTGCAACGAGTTCTTCACAGCTTGAAACATTGTTCAATGCACCAAAACTTATTCTAGATCAGGAAGATATTGATTTACTTAATACAGTAAATCACTAATTTCAAACCTCATTATTAGATTAATAAATCCGTTCAGCACTAGACTGAACGGATTTATTTTTATCTCAAATTTCGCTTGAGCAAAACGTAATAAAGTCGTTTAAGTTTGTTTAGATTCCGTAGAATTTCAATTTATTATATTAATCCGAATAATCCTTCAACAACTGTCTATAACTCATCAGGATAGAAGACTTAGAAATAAATCCAATAAAACCATTATTTCCGTTCACAACAGGAAGATGCCACATGCCGGTATCATCAAAAGTTTGAAGGATATCCAATGGTTTATTTTCCGGATGAAGTACCGCTGGTGGCGCTTTCATAATCTGACCTACCGTTTGCAGCGGGTCAATTTCCTTGTTAAAAAGATAAGGTCTTATATCATCAAGCGTTAAAACTCCCTTTAATATTCTGGAATCATCCACTACTGCAAAAATGTTCTTATCTCCGTTTTTTACCAATTCGAAAAGATCTGTAATAGAAGCATTCTCCTGAATCGTCTGTGAATATTTATCAATAAAATCATCCGTTCTTAAAGCAAAAAGAAGGTTTTTATCATGTTTGTTGGTGAATATTTTCCCCTCATCTGCAAGAGACTTTAATTCCGGAGAAATCGGGGAGAACCATTTGGCAATAAGATAAGACATAATGGAAACAATCATCAGCGGAATAAACAAATCATATCCAAAACTTGATTCTGCAATCAGGAATATAGCCGTTAGTGGAGCATACATAACGCCACTCATCGCTCCAGCCATTCCTACCAGTACGAGATTTGTTACCGGAACATCTGTAAACCCGATATGCTGGCAAACCAAGGCAAATAAGTATCCTACAGTTCCACCTGCAAACAGGGAAGGAGCAAAATTCCCCCCATTTCCACCACTGAATATGGTAAATGAAGTAGCAAAAGCTTTTAATAATAAGACAAGAACTAAAAATATAATAATCGTCCAGTCTCCAATTTCAAAATACCTGAAAAAACTGTTTTCAATAATTGAATGGGTGTTCCCGTTGGTGAAAGCTTTTACCGTCTCATATCCCTCTCCGAATAAAGGAGGAAAAAGAACACAAAGTAAAGAAAGTACCGCTCCTCCAAACATTGCTTTACGCATTTTTGAAAGCTGAAGTCCTTTTATAAAATGCTCTACTTTTTGAGAAATAATAACAAAATATCTGGCATATAATCCTGTTACGACTCCTAAAATAAGGTAATAAGGTACATTTTTATAGTTAAAAGCTTCTCTGGTATAAAACCTGAAAAGAACATCTTCCTGAAGCAATATTCTGGACAACAAACTTCCGCAAACGGCTGCTACTACCAATGGAATAAAATCTGTAAAAACCACTCCGGTTAACAGAATTTCAAAAGCAAACATAATTCCGGCAATAGGAGCATTGAAAGCCGATGCAATTCCGGCAGTAGCTCCTGCAGCCAATAATAATGTACGTTCCTTATAATTAAGCCTGTATGTTTGTGCAAAATTAGATCCTATGGCTGCTCCGGTAACGGCAATAGGACTTTCTAATCCTGCAGACCCTCCCAATCCAACGGTAACCGCACTCTGGATCACCTGAGAATACATTTTAACAGAAGCCACAATACTAGAGTTTTGAGCAATTTCGTAGAGAATGGCACCAATCCCTTTTCTGTCCTGTCCTTTAAACAGCGTTAATACAATCAACGTAGTCAGGACAATTCCTAAAAATGGAAAGACAATATAGAATAGGATCTGATATTCGAAGTGAACTTTATTGGTAATGAAATAATGGATATTATGTACCAGCGTTTTTAGGATTACCCCAGCTAATCCTGCCGTACAACCTACAAGGATTCCGGAAAGCACAAGAAACTGATTCCGGCTGAGTCTATTGTTCAGCCAATGCAGAATAAGCTCATAACTGCGTGCTTTTTCCAGTCCGTATTTCTGGAAATCTCTTTTAAATTTTAGAAAGCTTAGGTACTTTTTTTTGTTGTGAATTTTCACCTGAGAAGAATTTTAATGCAGGTCTCAATTTGAAACAGCAGCGTAAATTTATGAAATATCTGATAAAAAACGCCCCAAAAGACCCTTTTTAAAAAAGTAATAGCAATATTCTTTATCTTTAATGTACTTAAATACCAGACTATAATCATCAATTATGACCACTAAATATTTATGTTTTTTTTAAACGTTCAAAATTTCTTCAAAATTTAATAATAGATTTATCGCATGAAAATTCTAATTGTTGAAGACGAATCAGAGCTTGCCAAAAGTATTTCCGAATATTTATCTGAGGAAAATTACCTGTGTGAAAATGCTGCCACTTTCAGTGAAGCCATGAATAAAATAGAGACGTTCGAATACGACTGCATTTTATTAGATATTATGCTTCCGGATGGAAATGGTCTTAAGATTCTGGAGGAACTAAAAAAACAGAACAAACAGGATGGTGTCATTATCATTTCGGCTAAAAATGCCCTGGATGATAAGATTGAAGGTCTGAAACTGGGAGCTGATGATTATCTTACCAAACCTTTTCACCTTTCTGAACTTATGGCAAGGGTGTATTCTATTATCCGCAGAAAACAGTTCAGCAGTTCCAATGTGGTAAAACAAAATGAGCTTCAGATTGATCTTCTGGCGAAAACTGTTGCTGTAAATAACGAATCTATTTTCCTCACCAAGAAAGAATTTGATCTACTGATTTACTTTATTGGAAACAAAAACAAAGTCATTTCTAAAAGCACACTGGCAGAACACCTTTCCGGAGATTTTGCAGATATGCTTGACAATCATGATTTTGTGTATGCCCATGTTAAAAACCTTAAAAAGAAACTGTATGATGCGGGCTGTGAACATTATCTTAAAACAGTCTATGGAACAGGGTATAAGTGGGAAGCTTAGATTAGGGATGCGAGTTACGAGGTCCGGGGTTCGGGTTTTAGAGGTAGTTCCTCAATAGGAACAGATTCTTTGCTTCGCTCGGAATGACAAAAATTAGAGGAAATTTCTCATTTTATTATTCAAACCTAAAATATGACATCCAGATAAATACTAAATTGCAAAGAATAAAGACAACCTCCATCTCAAAGTGCACTAACTTTAAACATTGAACGTTAAACCAAACAACCATTAATTTGAAGCCTCTTTTAAGCAAAACCACCAAGCCTTTTATCATCTACGTACTTATTGTCCTTGCAGTAAGCATTCCCGTCTATTATTTTGTAGTGGATACCATTTGGCAAAGCGAATTGGATGAGCATAATCAAATTGTTGTAGAGAAAACGGCTTATGAATTCAACCAGTTAAAGCTTTCTGATGCAGAACTGGAAAAAAGTCTTGAACTCTGGAATCACATCCAGCCTGAAACCAGCATTGAAAAAATTTCGGCAGATCATATCAAAGGAGATAGGATGTACACTACGGAAAAGCATCTTCCATTTATCTCTGAGCAAAAAAAAGAACGTTACAGAGCCCTTGAAAAAGTAATTTACATTCAGGATAAGCCTTATCTTTTTACGATACAAACCAATATTGAAGAATCTCACGAAACCATCGCAGTCATTGCAATGATTACAACATTTTTCTTCATCATGATTGTTATTGGGCTTTTATACTTAAACAGAAGACTTTCTAAATCGATCTGGAAACCCTTCCGGGATACCTTAGATCAATTGAAAACCTTCAATTTGAACAGTCAAAACAAAATTGTTTTCCCACCATCCGATATTTCAGAGTTTGAAGAACTCAATCAGTCACTCAGCAAACTGATCGATCGTAATATATCCGTTTATAAAACCCAAAAGGAATTTACGGAGAATGCTTCCCATGAATTACAGACACCATTAGCCATTATCAAAAATAAGCTGGACCTTTTATTACAGGATCAAAATCTTACTGAAAGGCAGTATCGAATTGCCGAAGATATCAATAAAGCACTCACCAGAAGTTCCAGAATCAATAAAAACCTCTTATTGCTTGCTAAAATAGATAATCATCAGTTTGATAATTCGGAGACCATTTCTTTCGATCAGATGCTTCATCAAAGTATTGATATTCTTGAGGAACATTTTGAGCAGAAGAATATTACAGTTGAGAAAAGTATCATGTCTGATATTAAGGTAAACGGCAACAGCAGCCTTACGGAAATCATGATTAATAATCTTATCATCAATGCAATCCGCCACACATCTCCTGAAGGTTCTATTTCCATACAATTATCTGATTCTGTTTTTGAAATCTCCAATTCCGGAACTCAACAGCTGGATGGAGAATTATTATTTAAAAGATTTTCAAAGCTATCTGCAGATAGTAATGGAAGCGGACTAGGATTATCCATCATACAGGAAATTTGCAAATTTCATCACTGGACAGTCAGCTATCAGTTTGAAAAAGGGCATCATATTTTTTCAGTAAGATTATAGTTTTCTTAACATCTAGAATCTGAAAATTCGAAATTAATTCTAAATCGGATGGCATCTTTGTACTGAAAATATTAAGTACTGAAGAGTAAATTTATTTAGAAATGATTTTAAAAATTGCCCTTTTATTCGCAGGAACCATCCTTGCATTCTGGATCAGCGCTATTTGTGGAGGCGGTGCAAGTCTTATTTTGATTCCGATCCTGAATCTTTTGCTTCCTACATCATTGGTTCCGTTTTCTTTAACGATCGGAACCTTTACAAGTTCAGCCTCTCGTATTGCAGTATTCAAACAGCATATCAACTGGAAAATCTTCTTATGGTTTGTACCGTTTTCGATTCCTGCTGTATTGTTGGGTGCTTATCTGATTAAATATGTTAATCCAAATTATCTGCAATTGATGGTCGCTTTCTTTCTGATAGCCAACCTTCCGCAGCTTTTTACTTCCAAAAATAAGCCTGAAGAAAAGGAAAAAGAATATCCAAAATCAGCATTGGCACTTATCGGATTTTCTGCCGGTTTTATTTCAGGAATTACCGGTGCTGTAGGTCTTCTTTTTAACCGTTTCTATCTGAAATTCGGACTTAAAAAAGAAGAAATTGTAGCAACCCGTGCTGCCAATGAGGTATTTCTTCATCTTATTAAGCTTATCATTTATATTTCGTTAGGACTATATTCCAACACTGCTCTTTGGCTGGGAATTGCCATTGCAGCAGCGGCTATAGTCTCTTCTTACACCGTGAAATATATTCTGCCGCATCTAAGTGAAAACCTGTTTAAAAAGATAGGGTATGGCGCTATGGTTATTTCCGGAATCACTTTAATGACAAGTACTTCAGGAAAAATCATTCAGCAGGATCAGATTGTCATCAACTCTTCATGTACAGCTCATAAAAAGGTATATACCATGCTTTGGAGAGACACTCGTATGGTATTGGAATACAAAGCTAAAGAAGGAATAGAAATAGAAAAGAGTATGCAGCCCGAAGAACTATCCGGACATCTGAAAGAAAAGTACCATACCCTCATGGAACATTACGATGAAGTTCGTATTGAAAAAGTATATGTTTTAGGAAAAAAGACATCTCATGAGTTTTATTGTTATAAAGACAATGTGCTTACCAAATTTAAAGCTTAATAATGTAAGATTGGAAAACGCTAAGGCTCAAGGATTTTATCTTCGATAAATATTTTCTCGCAGATTATGCTGATTACGCAGATTAATCGCCACGAATGCACTAATAAAATCATTCGTGCATTCGTGGCAAAAAAATAAGGTGGCTTTATATCGAAACATTACCACTTACCCTTCGAGTATTTTAACCCAATAAAAAAATAAATAAAATGAGAACGGCAAACAAAGTAGCAGCAGTCACTGTACTTTTCTGGCTCATGAAAATTGTAGCCACTACATTAGGAGAAACCTTAGGGGATTTTATTTCTATGACCCTGAATTTGGGCTATACCAAAGGTATTCTCATTACCTTATTCTTTTTCATCCTTATATTATCCATACAGCTTGGCGTTAAAAAATACATTCCAGCCGTCTATTGGATGGTTATTATCGGGACCACAACTCTTGGTACGGAGATCTCTGACTTTATAGACAGAACATTGAAAGCAGGATATTTAATAGGGAGTCTGATTCTTCTTTTCGGACTTTTGACATCCTTATTTCTATGGTACAAAAAGTATGGTAACCTTGAGGTTTACCCAATCATGGAGCGAAATAAAGAATTCTATTATTGGACTGCGATTTTATTTTCCAACAGCTTAGGGACTGCCTTTGGGGATTTTCTGAGTGATAATCTGGGATTAGGATATATGACCGGAGCTCTCATTACCGGACTTATTATTCTTGTGGTGGTTATGCTTCATTATTTTACAAAGATCAATCATGTTGTATTGTTCTGGATTGCATTTGTATTTACCAGACCGTTTGGAGCTACGTTCGGGGATCTTTTAACCAAGCCTCTTGCAAAGGGTGGTCTTGATCTGGGAACAATCAACGCTTCTCTCGTATCTCTGGCCTTAATGGTCTTCATGGTTATTATTTCACAGAAAAGACATCATAAAGAACTGTCCTGACCATTTTTAGTTTGAAAACATTTTAAAAGATAGTAAAGATTATATTATGAATAAAACGAGACTTTTACTTTTTCCGACGTTTGCCATTTCTACCATGATTACAGCACAAACTACTTCGGTGACTGTTTCTGGAAAAGTAACCAATAACGATAAAGCTGCATTACCCTATGCCAGCATCATCTTAAAAAAGGAAAAAGACAGTGCATTTGTTGCCGGAACCATTACCAATGAGGAAGGGAGATTTTCTATCACAGGAATTAAACCGGATCATTATCTTATGGAAACGTCCATCACAGGCTATAACAAACAGACTCTTCCGGTATTTATAGGAAGTCTTTCCGAGTTTTTGGAAATTCCTCTTATTGAACTGGAAAGAAAAAAAGAACAGGAGACCAAGATTGAAGAAGTAATTGTCTCCGGATCCAAAAAAAATGAAATCAATAACCAGCTTGATAAAAAGACCTATTCCGTAGCAGATAACATCAGCCAAAGTGGAGGATCAGTATTACAAAGTATGCAGAATCTTCCTGGAATAACCGTACAGGATGGTAAGGTACAGCTTAGGGGAAATGATAAAGTAACGGTTCTTATTGATGGGAAACAAACAGCGCTCACAGGATTTGGGAGTCAGACAGGGTTAGATAATATTCCCTCTTCAGCCATTGATAAAATTGAAATCATCAACAATCCTTCGTCGAAGTATGATGCCAATGGAAATGCCGGAATCATCAATATCATCATGAAAAAGAATAAGCAGAACGGATGGAATGGTAAAGTAGGATTCACAACGGGATTGGGATCTCTTTGGGTAAGAAAGGATAATCTTCCAACCATTCGACCTCAGTATACACTCACTCCAAAGATTAATCCTTCGTTATCTGTTAATTATAGAAAAAACAAGGTCAATTTATTTCTACAGGCGGATAACTTATATACTGAAACGCTTAATAAGAACGAATTTGTCACCCGTACTTATGATGACGGAACCATCATCAATTCACAGCTGAAGAGAAACAGAAACACCAATTTCTTCACCACAAAAGCCGGAATGGACTGGAATATTGATGCCCAGAATACTTTAACGATCTCCGGAATGTATGGCAGTGAGAAAATTATTGACCGTGGCGATCAGCCTTTCTTTAATGGAGATTTATCTCAACGTCTTCGTTTATGGCAATTCCTTGAGGATGAGTTGAAAACCACCATAATGGGAACTGCTTCCTATCAGCATAAATTTAAAGAAGCCGGGCATTTGTTAAATGTAGGATTCAACTATACTTTCCATAGAGAGGATGAAAAATATTTCTATGATAATTATCTCCCTGCCACCACAGGAACTGATGCCTTTAAATTATTGTCTGATGAACAGGTGTATGACTTCAATGTCGATTATATAAAACCACTTAAATACGGTAGATTAGAAACAGGAATCAAGCTTAGAAGCAGAAGTATCCCAACCAATATGAATTTTATTCCGGGTGCAAATTCAGTATTGGATGCTGCTGCCGGTGGAAAGGCAGATTATAAGGAATTCATTCCTGCTGTCTATGGAAATTATGTCCTTGAAACTGAAAAATGGGAAGCAGAACTTGGGTTAAGGCTGGAATATGTAAGAATTGAATATGATGTAAACCCCAATCATCCTACCTACAAAAGTGACGGATATAATTATACACAGCCATTTCCTAATTTCAGATTAGCTTATAAACTTAATGACCGTAATAAGTTTTCCATCTTTTATAACAGAAGGGTAGACCGTCCCAATGAAGTAGATATCCGAATTTTCCCTAAATATGATGATGCAGAAATCATCAAGGTAGGAAATCCGGCATTAAGACCTCAATTTACCAATTCTATTGAACTTGGATATAAATATAATTGGGACAACGGCTATCTGTATTCTGCCTTATATCATCGTTTTGCCAATGGAACGATTACAAGAATTTCCAGTATTGTTCCGGGAAGTAATCTTATTTATGCCATATTTCAGAATGCGGGAAGAAGCTATAATACGGGATTGGAAACTATTTGGAATCAAAAAATTTCGGATGTATACTCCTTTAATGTGAATGGGAATCTATATCGCAATCAGATCGATGCATTTTCAGTGCAAAATCTTTACCCTGTTGCCAATGTATTCTCAGCGGATAAACAAACCGCTGTTTCAGGAAATATCAAATGGAATAATATTTTTCATTTTGCCAAGGGATTTGATGCACAGCTTACAGCCGTCTATCTGGCACCGGATGTTATTCCTCAAGGAAAAATACAATCCAGGTTTTCTATGGATATAGGATTGAAAAAAGCCATTCAAAAAGGGAAAGGTGAACTGTTTTTAAATGCCTCGGATCTGCTTAACACTATGGTTATTAAGAAAAATATTCAGGGAATGGGATTCTCTTATACTAGCAATGATTATTACGAAACTCAGGTGGTAAGACTCGGATACAGCTATAAATTTTAATTAACAACTGAAATACTATACATATCAGCATCATTATGAAAAGATACTTTCCAAAACCATTACTCTATTTGTTGATCTTCATCTCATTCTTTCAGAAGATGAATGCTCAGAATAGTATTGATACGGTTGCTGTTCAGGAATCTGCAGCAGACAGTATTTCCAATATCCAGCCAACCAAGCTTAATTATAAAAGCCTTATTATTCCTGCTGCATTCATTTCATATGGAGTAGTAGGTCTCTCTTCAAGTAAACTCAAACAACTGAATTTTTCTACCCGAACAGAGATCAATGAACATCAGCCTACACAGATGAATCTGGATAACTATACTCAATATGCTCCTGCATTGATGGTATATGGATTGAATGCCATTGGAATAAAAGGAAAACACAATCTTAGAGACCGTACTATTATCTATGCCTCGTCACAACTGATTTCTGCGGCCTTTACAATGCCTTTAAAATACCTTGTCAAAGAGGAAAGGCCTGATCAGTCGAATACGCTTTCATTTCCATCCGGACATTCCGCTACTGCTTTTTCCTCCGCACAGTTTATGTTCAGGGAATATAAGGATACCAATTTCTGGCTGAGCCTTTCAGGATATCCATTCGCTATTTTTACAGGCGTATACAGAATGCTGAATGATAAGCATTGGCTGGGAGATGTAATTGCAGGTGCAGGTTTCGGTATTCTTTCCACAGAACTGGCCTATTGGCTCTTTCCAAGAATAGATAACATGCTGCGTGGAAAGAACAAAACTAAAAATTTAACCAGCTCCACAATGGTAATGCCTTTTTATCAGAATAAAACAATAGGAATAGGATTGGTTAAGAATTTTTAAATGTAATTATTCAGAATAATTTTATTGATATAAAGAAAGCACCGCTCCATTGAACGGTGCTTTCTTTTTTCTATCGACTACAGGTTTTCCTTATAGAAAGGGATCAATTTTCTAAAAACTGATTTCTTCATATTCAAATCAGCCTTATGTATTATAAGTGAAACTTGATGTAAGAATAGTAGTGAAAAATCTATAAAACATAGAAGTTTATTCTTTTATTAATAATATTTTTGTGCTTCAAAATTTAACAAACTAAAAAACCATGAAATTCAATTACAAAAAAACGATCCCTGTATTGGCAGGTATCTTTTTTTCAGGCTTTACAATGGCTCAAGCTCCCGCTATACAGTGGCAAAAAACTTTTGGGGGAAGCAATTCCGATCGTGCAAATACTATTATTCAAACTGCTGATGGCGGGTATATAATTGGTGGGGCTTCTAATTCAAATGATGGTAATGTGTCCGGAAATCACGGAAATCAAGATTACTGGCTGGTAAAATTAAATTCCACAGGAAACCTTCAATGGCAAAAATCTCTAGGGGGAACAGGAAATGATTATACAAGTTCTGTCATTCAAACTGCTGATGGTGGATATGTTGTTGCCGGAACTACAGATTCGAATAATGGTGATGTAACAGGTAATAAAGGTTTTACAGATGGATGGGTTTTAAAATTAAACTCTGATGCTGGAGTCATTTACTGGAAAAAGACGTTTGGTGGAACAGATTATGATGTTATCAACCAAATGGTTCCTACAACAGATGGTGGATATATATTTGTGGGAAGCTCTTCTTCAACTACAGGTGATGTAACGGGGAATAATGGTTATGTAGACTATTGGATCGTAAAAATAAATTCTGATGGAAATATACAGTGGAAAAAATCTTTAGGGGGAACAGGAGATGACAGAGCAACTTCCGTTGTTCAAACCAGCGATGGTGGATATGCAGTTGCCGGGTATGCAGAAAATAATAATGGTGATGTAACAGGAAACCATGGTGGAAAAGACTACTGGATCATAAGAATGAATTCTGATGGTGGAGTTATTTTCTGGAAAAAATCTTTAGGTGGAACACATCAGGACTTACCCTGGTCTATGGTAAAAACTTCTGATGGCGGATTTATTGTAGCAGGTCATGCCTTTTCTAATGATGGAGATGTAACAGATAATCATGACGGAACTGATTTTTGGGTAGTTAAAATAAATGAAGCAGGAAATATTCAATGGCAAAAAGCTTTGGGAGGATCTAAATTGGACGAGGCATTTTCTATTATTCAATCTACTGATGGAGGATATTTGGTCGTAGGAAGTACAATTTCAAATGACGGTCAGGTAGTAGGATATCACCCTCCTACAAATACAGGCCCCGGAGAAGCTCCTCTTTCTTTTGATTATTGGGCCGTAAAATTGAGCGCAACAGGAAGTATTAAATGGCAAAAGTGCTTAGGAGGATCAAATACAGATGAGGCTTCATCTGTTATCCAAACCGCAGATGGTGGATATGTCATTGTGGGGAGTTCTAAGTCCAATAATGGAGATGTTACGGGAAATCATGGAGATTATGATATTTGGGTCGTAAAACTTGCTCAGGATAATCTGGCTACTAACGAAGTACTGAAAGATGACAAGCTTGCAATTAACGTATTTCCAAATCCAGCAAAAGATCACATTACTTTAAAACTTGATTATTTTACACCTTCTATGGAAGCAACCATTACGGATATGCTTGGAAAGACAGTTCATCAACAGAAATTAGAAGGACTAAATACCAAGATCAATACAAGCCGTCTTGAAAAAGGAGTTTATTTTGTAACCATACTAGGCGGTACACAAAAAGAAACCAAAAAATTCATTATAGAATAATTGATAAAAAATAAAATATCCTAATAAAACCACACAAGAAGTGTGGTTTTTTACATTTATGTTATTGTAAAAATTTCTTTAGACAACTTTTGCTTTCCGAATAATCTTTGCGAGCAGGGCAGGGAAGAACCTTTTCAGATAAACTCCCAATACTTCTTTGCCGCCGATGGCTTTTTGATTTTTCTTTTTTTCAATGGCATTCAGCATTTTTTTAGCGAAAACAGCTACAGGCATTCCGTTATTGGTAGCATCATCCATCGTTCCCTGCGATGAACCGTCACCGGTTACAGCGTGAATGGAAATATTGGTCTGTATAAATCCCGGACAGATAATGGTTATAGCGATATTTTGAGCATATAATTCTGCACGCAAAGCATCAAAGAAACCATGAAGAGCATGTTTTGCCGCAGCATAACCACTCCGCATAGGTGCTCCGAATACTCCCATAAGACTTGAAACTACCGCAATCTGCCCACCTTTATTTTGAATCATATAAGGTACAATTGCTTTGGTTAGAGCTACGGTTCCAATAAAATCAACATCCATTAAGCGTTTATCTACTTCTATATCGGTTTCCATAGCTAAAGAACGTTGGGATAATCCTGCATTATTGATGAGAATATCTATTTTTCCAAAGACTTTCGCTGCTTTGGCTGCTATTTCGGGCATTTCTTTATAGTTTTTCAGATCTAAAGGAATCACAGCATATCGGTTAACCGTAAGACCGGCACTTTCTGCCACTTCATAGAGCTGTTCTTCGTTTCTGGAGGAAAGAATAATTTTTGCATTGCTCTTTTGAGCCAATTCTTTTACTAAAGCTTCTCCAATTCCTGATGATGCTCCTGTAATCCAGACTACTTTATCATTATAATAATTACTCATTCGAAGTGTTATTCATTTTAATTATCCTTTTTTAATCCTGCAATATACTTTCCGGCTTTCATTCCTGAGAAAATACATCCACCAAGAAATGTTCCTTCTAATGCTCTGTAACCATGCATCCCGCCACCGCCAAAACCTGCAGCTTCACCTGCGGCATAAAGTCCTTCAATTGGGCTATCATTTTCTCTTAAAACCTGTCCGTTCAGATTGGTTTTTATTCCGCCAAGTGTTTTTCGGGTTAAAATATTAAGCCGTACCGCTATTAAAGGCCCGTTTTCAGGAGAAAGAATCTTATGGGGAGCAGCCACTCTTCCAAGCTTGTCTCCTAAATAGCTTCTGGTACTTCTGATATAATTTACCTGTGTATCTTTTGAAAACTTATTGTCCAGTTCTCTGTCTCTGGCTTCAATCTGAGATTTTATTTTTTCATAGTTCAGAAGGTGATCACCGGAAAGCTGGTTCATTTTATCAACCAGATCTTTAAGATTATCTGAAACGATGAAATCTTTACCGTGTTCTTTAAAAGCCTCAACAGGGCCTGGAGCTTTTTTACCAAAAATCCGCTTCAGAAAAAGGGCGTAGTCTTTATTAGTAATATCCGGATTCTGTTCTGAACCTGAAAGCGCAAATTCTTTTTTAATAATTTTTTGTGTCAGAATAAACCATGAATAGGAATAGCCTGTATCCTGAATATATTTTAATGTTCCCAACGTATCAAATCCGGGAAGGAAAGGAGCAGGAAGACGCTTTCCCTTAGCATCAAACCATAGGGAAGAAGGCCCTGGCAATATTCTTATTCCGTGATTGGGCCAGATGGGATTCCAGTTTTGTAAACCTTCCGTATAATGCCACATTCTATCGCGATTAATGATATTGGCTCCTGCATTTTCAGCAATACCAATCATTTTACCATCTACATAAGCCGGAACTCCGCAAACCATGTTTTCCGGAGGTGTTCCCAATCTTTCAGGCCAGTTTTTCCTTACCAATTCGTGATTGGCTCCTATACCGCCTGAAGCAATGATAATATGAGCTGCGGAATATCCAAATTGAGAAATAATATTTCTATTGGTGGCAACACCTCTTTCCTGAGCATCGTTTTCAAGAATATCACCTTTAATACCAGTTACTTTTCCGTTAACTTTAACCAGTTCTGTGACTCTATGCCGGAATTTCATCTGCAACAGTCCTTTTTCTTTGGCCTGATATGCTTTTTCCACAAAAGGTTTTATTACACCTGTTCCGGTTCCCCAGCTTACATGAAAACGGGGAACAGAATTTCCGTGGCCAGTGGCTGATCCGTCACCTCGTTCTGCCCAGCCTACCATAAACATCAGTTTGATACCCAATTTGGAAATGTATTCGTATTTTTCACCTGCGGCAAACTTTAGATAGGCTTCTGCCCATTTTCGGGGCCAGTAGTCTTCATCCCGGTCAAAACCTGCTGTTCCTTTCCAATCCTGTAGAGCCAATTCATAAGAATCCTTAATTCCCACTCTTCGCTGTTGAGGAGAATTAATAAGGAAAAGTCCTCCGAATGACCAGAATGCCTGTCCACCAATGTTCTCTTCAGTTTCCTGATCCAATAACAGTACTTTTTTCCCGGCATTTGTAATTTCCATTGCAGCAGTAAGTCCTGCCAATCCGGTTCCTATAATAATGGCATCAGGTTGGAATGTTTCTTCCATGATAAGGTGTTTTTTTGATTCACAATACTTTATATAAATGTATAAAATATTTGTACTTCAATAAGCAAAACACTTTCAAAAACTATAAGAAAATATTGTAATAACCAGAGATTTACAGATCTCCGTGTCCCTTTTAGGTCAAAGTCTCAAATTCTACCGTTGCCCCAAGATCTTCCAGATACTTACGATCATACTCCAGCCATTTAGTATAGCCTGTTCTGAATAATATTTTTGGATTTTTACTGAGTTGAAGAGCTTCAGTTCCGGAGAGGCTGAATTCTTTTTTCAGTAAAGCAATAACCTTCATTTTATTGGGACCAATATCAGTAATGTACAAGTTTGCTTTTGAGCCCATTGCTTCATCAGTTTCTATTGAGTTTGAAACACATTCTTCTTCCTCTTCAATACTGGTATATACTTCTTCCCATAAAGGATTTTCCAGATCTATATTTTCATCAAAATACTCTATTAATCCTGCTTTGTCAAACCTTACATTTTGAATCTGAAGCAAGACGTTCTGAAATTCAGTCAAATTTTCAGCGATTTTTACTGGTTCCCAATTTCCCTGTCCGTGCCAAGCGAAATACACAGGAAATTCCTGTTTGGCTTCATTCAGATCAATAAAAAAAGGATCAGCAAAATAGTTGGAAGCCAAAACAATCCAACTTGGTTTGAATTCTCCCGGAACATCACTTACCAAAGCTTTATGTTCTACTGAATTGTATTGATATCCATCCTGAAAATAATAAATATGCTCTACAGAGGCATAATTTTCAGGTAATGCAAGGCCTTCAATACAAACCGGATCTTTCAAAAACGCTGTAATAACAGGAAATGAAGACACTTTTTGCACTAACAAACTGTTTTCTTTTTCTCTTTTCTCAATGTCAGCAGCAGATAGTACATGTTGTACTCTATCAAAAGGAAATTTCCCTTGCATCCAGTGCATTAAATCACGATCTAAAACTTCTAAAAGCTCTTTCTGAAGCACACCATATGAACTCAGATAGACTTTTGTATCCTTATTATTTTTTGAAATAATGGCCACCTGACCACCAGAATCATCTGCTACAGGAATATAATCTGGAAGGTATTCTTCAAATTCATGGGTATCATAGCGTTCCTGAATTTCTTCTTCAGTCCGGAATACACGCACCACATCATAAAGAATGTCTTCTTTATGTTTTTTTGCAAAAGTCTTTATAAAATCTGACCAATGGTTAGGAAGAGTGATTTTCATAGAATGAAAGAGTACTTTAAAATTATTGAAATTGTTGTCAATTATTGACTGTGATTCATTTTTCACCACTAAAATACAAAAAGAGAATTCATTTGAAATTTTATCTTTGTTAAAAATCATTACAATGGAAGAATCTAAACCTTATGCGGTGTTTACAATAGCTAAAGACGGAACCCGTCATAAAATTGATGCTACCTCCATCATCATACAGCTTGAAGAAGAAGAAATTGAAATATCTGTGATCCCGCCACATCCTGCTTTTCAGGGAAAACTGACATTGGCAACAGGCTCAGCCATTCAGGGACGGGAGCAGGAGAGAGGACTAGGAACTCAACTGATTATAGAGCCTGGAGCTGCTAATGTGATCCATATTACTCCTAAAAAGAATAAGAACACTTAATAAAAGCTGAATAATACACGCGTATAGCCTATTACAATTCAATAAATCATTTATATTTGTGAAAAATAGAAGTATGAAGTATTTGTTTATCATGGTGTGTTTTGTCTGCTCCATTTTCAGTCAGGCACAGCAAACACAGGATCCCTGGAAAGACAGCCAGCTGATGGATCCGGCATTATTAGCCTCAAGAATTGTACAACACAAAACCAAAGATGTATTGATTATTTCAGTGGGCCCTGAGGCAATTATCAAAGGTTCTGTAGACATAGGTCCAACCCATGAACCTGAGAATCTGGAAAAACTGAGAAATTATCTTAAAGATATTCCTAAAAATAAGGAAATTGTAATCTATTGTGGATGCTGTCCTTTTGTAAAATGTCCAAATATCCGTCCTGCATTCAACTTATTGATGGAAATGGGCTTTAAAAATGCCAAGCTTTTAAATCTTCCTAAAAATATAAAAACCGATTGGCTGGATAAAGACTATCCAACAAATGATTAATATGAAAACGAGTTTTACCATAGTGTTTTTAGTCCTGTTTTCAGGATTTGTATTCGCTCAAAACAAAATTGAAGTAGGGAAGAAGGCTCCTGAAATAACAATGGTTAAACCAGACGGCTCTTCATTTTCACTTTCAAGTTTAAAAGGGAAGCTGGTTCTTGTTGATTTTTGGGCTACCTGGTGCGCTCCATGTGTAGGAGAGCAGCCTGAACTGAAAAAATTATATGACACCTATTCGGATCAGGTTAAAGCCAAGAAGTTTGAAATTCTGGGGGTTTCCTTGGATAAAAATAAAGAGAGTTGGCAGAAAGCGATTGAACGATTTAATATCAACTGGATACAGATCAGTGATTTAAAATTCTGGAAAAGCCCGGTTGCAAAAGCTTATGAAATAGATGAACTTCCTTTTAATGTAATTATAGATGGAGAAGGAACCATTATTGCTAAAAATCTTCATGAAAAGGAACTGGAAGAGTTTTTAAAGAAGAATCTAAGCAATAATTAGCCTCAAAAAGGATAAAATATACAAAAGAGTGGTCAGGATGGCCACTCTTTTTGCATTTGATTGCTATTTGTGTATTAGAATCGGAGCCGAATAATTTTTCATGATTAATCAGAAGAACATTGGAGGGAATTATGTTACTACTGATTAAGATATAAGTTTTTTTAAGTCGGGTTTTATTATTTTCTTTTATTAATGCTGTAAAAATAAGAATTAAATTTATAAAAATCACAATAAAGGGAATAATTTAAATGTTAAATTTTGCTTTTAATTAAGTAACAATTAGTTAATAAAAAAAATGAGTTAGAGGTAGAGGAATAGCTGTAGAATAATTTGATGTACATTTAATTATCCTAATAAAAAAATAGATGATTTTAAACTTGATAATGAAGTTTATACAAAAAGAATTTCATATGCTATTAGAAGCAATTGATATACGATAAAACCTATTACTTCTTCATGATATCTATATTCGTTTCATGAAAAAGAACTACTTCCTCAGATGTGCATTATCAGTCATCTTGCTTATGCACAGTGCAATCTCTATTTTTAGTGGAGATGTTAACAATTTTGGCATCAACTATCTGGATAATATAGGATTCTCTCCAATAGGGCTTTATCTTGCCTGGATAATAAAGCTTATTCATCTTGTTTCTGTTTTTCTTATCTGGAGAGATCAGTTTATAAAGCCTGTTGCGCTCTGTAACATTGTCATTTTTGCTTTGGGAATCTATTATATCCATTGGGGAAATGGTTGGTTTGTGGTAGGAGGTGGAACCAATGGGATTGAGTTTAACGTCTTGCTGATATTCAGTTTTATCAATCTCATACTTCCTGAGTTTCGTTTAAAAAATATCAATCCATAACATTCCATGACTATGGCATTGAATATTTATTTTGAACTATTAAGATTCAAAAAGCTTTCTTACTGGTTTAATAAAATAATTAAAAGCTGTTTGTAGATGAATAGCAGAAATTGGTAGACTTTATATTTCTATATTTGACTGGATCTTATTATTTTATATTTTTAAATGACAGTAAGTTTGAAATCAGATCATAAATCTAAGCTATACATTCATCTGCTTTTTTGGATATTGTATTATATCCTGGAGGTTTATCTTGACTTTTACTGGTCCAGATATCAGTTTCCAAGTTTCAAATGGCAGTTAAGGCTTCAGAATACGGTTATTCTTGAACTGGGCTACCTTTTGGTTAAAATTCCTCTTGCTTATTCTTTGTTGTATGTATATGAAAAGGTTCATATTAACAAGATTTTTAAATATATTCTCTGCGCTCTGATTGTTATACTAGCAGTATTAGGTCATCGTTTTTTTACTCATGATATTATTTATCCTTATATCTATGGAGTTACAGAGACTTTGGACGGAAAACAACCTTCCAGTTTTATCAATGGATTAGTTGCATTCAATTCCTTTATGGATCTTATTTTTATGGTAGGATTGGTTTTTGGGATAGAAATTACGAGACAGAAAAACCTGTTGAAAGATCAGATTTCCCAATTGAAATCGGAAAAACTGGATCAGGAACTTACCATGTTAAAAGCCCAGATCAATCCTCATTTTTTGTTCAATACATTGAATAATATCTACGGAATGGCTCTTAAAAAGGCAGATGAAACGCCTGATGTAATTCTGCAGCTTTCCAAAATCATGCGGTACAATATCTATGAAGCTGCTGAAAAAAACATTTCGATTGAAAAAGATATTGAAAATATTAAGGATTTTATACAAATTCAGAAAATTAGACATCATCACCTTAGTGTACATCTACAGGAAAGCATTGATAATCCTTCTCAGGAAATTTCACCGCTTATCCTAATTCAATTTGTTGAAAACGCTTTTAAACATGGAGTTTCTGAAAGTCTGGGAAATGCGTTCATCTCCATTGATATTGAACTGAAAGACAGAATTCTTACCTACTGCATTGAAAATTCAAAAGAAGAAAAACCTCATCAGCATTCTACTAAAATAGGACTGAAAAACATCCGCCGACAGCTTGAACTGCTATATCCTAAACACAAACTGACTGTGGAGAATAAAACTGACCGATATATTGTACACCTCAAAATTGACTTCAATGATCCATCTAACCTCTAAAAAATACAATTGCATTATTGTAGAAGACGAACCGATTGCGGCAGAAATTCTGGAAACATTTATTTCCCGGGATCCGGAACTGAATCTTATAGGTAAGTGCTCTGATGCGGTGTACGCAAGCAATCTTTTGAGCATTCATGAAGTAGATCTTATGTTTTTAGATCTTCATCTTCCCGTGGTAAAAGGTTTTGATTTTTTGAAAAAACTAAAGAATCCTCCATTTGTGATTGTGACAACAGCTTATCATCAATATGCCATAGAAGGATATGAACTGGATATCGCAGATTATTTGCTGAAACCTATTCCTTATGAGCGTTTTGTTACAGCTGTTGAGAAGTTTAAATATTTAATAGAAGCGGAAGATGCCTTATTGGAAATAGCTGAGCGTGATCATATTTTCATCAGCAGTGGCAAAAAGCAAATTAAAATCATTCTTCAGGATATATTTTATATCGAAAGTTTAAGGGAATACATTCATATTCATACCAAAACGGAAACATTCACCTTCAAAATGCCTATTAGCAAAATAGAGGAAAGTCTTAATCCAAACATGTTTACGCGTATTCATAAATCTTATATTATTTCCAAACCTAAAATAGAGGTTAAATCTGCAACTGTTGTGCAGATTAAAGGAAAAAATCTGCCTATTGGAAGAACTTACAAGCCGTTTATTGATTTGTAGTGCCGGTAATGAAGTACTGTGCTTTTTAAAACCACCCTGGCAAAAATTCTCTGAATTTTTGCCACCCTTTTAAGGAATGGAATGTTCATTCCTTAAAAGGTGGCTTCCTATCTTTCTATTTAGCCAATAAGCAAAATAATTTCCGCAACTCATTACTCATTACTCATTACTCATTACTCATATTTTAGTAGACCGCATTCCGCTATTGATATATAGATTTCATCATATTCTTCACCAATTATTGAATTTTGATTAAACAATAAACAAAATCAATAATTATGAAATACAAGTTGAAACTTTTAAGTGCAGGCGTCGCTTTTTTTATCGGAAGCGAAACCTATTTCAGCCAAGGCAAGCAAGACACCCTTACAACCCAGAACATAGAGGGGATTGTTGTTACCGCGCTGGGTATCAAAAGAGAAAAGAGATCTCTGGGGTATTCTACACAGGAAGTTAAAGGTGAAGATATCAACAAAAATCCCACTACCAATTTTTTGAATAATTTATCAGGAAAAGTAGCAGGGCTTGAAATCAGACAGTCTACCAACTTTGGAGGATCTATAGATGCTGTTTCAAGGGGATATAAATCTATTTTGGGAGATAATCAGGCTCTTTTTGTAGTGGACGGTGTTCCTATTATCAACAGGAATATCAATTCCACAGTACAGCAGAGCGGATTTGGAGGGTATGATTACGGAAGCCCTGTTTCGGACATTAATCCTAATGATATTGAAACCGTAAATGTATTAAAAGGAGCTGCTGCAACAGCTTTATATGGATCCAGAGCTCAAAACGGAGCCATTATTATCACCACTAAGAAAGGAAAGAAAAATACGCAAGGTGTCGGCTTGGAATACAGTGGAAGTATTTCTGTTTCTACGGTTGACAAATCTACCTTCCCTGAATACCAGACTCAGTACGGACAGGGATATTGGGGAAATGTGTTTCCGTTGTATCAGAATTCACCTATGGCGATTTTTTGGCATGATGCATCTTATGGAGCTCCTTATGATCCCAATCTTGCGGTATGGCAGTATGATGCATTCATTCCTGGTTCTCAAAATTTTGGAAAAAAAACACCATGGATAGCGGCTAAAAATGGACCGATTACCTTCTTTGAAAAGGCTATTAACCAAACCAATAATATAGCTTTAAGTGGCGGAAATGACAAAGCAACTTTCAGACTGAGTTATTCTAATACCAACGCTACGGACATTATGCCTAATTCCTCTTTAATGAAAAACAATTTTGGAGGAAATGCATCTTATAAGATTACGGATAAACTTACAGCCACTATTTTTGCCAATTATATTACGCAAAGAACCAAAGGACGAAATTCCACAGGATATACTGATAATATTATGACCGGATTCCGCCAATGGTGGGCAACCAATATAGACCTTCAGTATCAGAAATACCTGTATGATACTTACAATAAAAACTACACATGGAATATAAAAGGACCTGATAATCTTTCTCCTTCTTATTGGGATAATCCTTATTTCTCCCGGTATCAGAATTACCAAAATGACAAAAGAGATCGCTTTGCAGGAAACTTCAGTCTGAGCTATGATCTTTCAAAAAACATCAACATTCTGGGAAGGGTAGGTATTGACGGATATACAATGATTACCGAAGAAAGAAAAGCGGTAGGTTCCATGCCAGCCTTTTTCAGCTTTAATTTGATAGAACAACCGTCGGGTTATGCTGTGACTAATCTCCGTTTTACAGAAACCAATTATGATCTGATTGCTACTTATAAAAAGAATATTACAGAGGATCTAAATCTGCAGACCTTATTGGGTGGAAATGTCAATGTTCAGTCCAATTATTCCAATGCACAAACAACAACAGGTGGTTTATATATTCCGGATCTTTATACCATCTCCAATTCGGTTGCTACTCCTGCCAAACCTATTACCATAGACAATACAAAATACATTTACGGAGCTTTTGTGCAGGCTTCTTTAGGATATAAAAATACGTATTATCTGGAAGGAACTTTTAGAAGAGATCAGTCTACCTCATTACCTAAAGAAAAACAGGTGTATTATTATCCTTCGGTTTCTGCCAGTGTTGTATTTTCCAATCTATTGAAACAAGAATGGTTAAGCTTCGGAAAGGTAAGAGCCGCTTATGCAGAAGTAGGTTCGGATACCAATGCAGATCAGTTAAGGAACAGATATATTCCTCAGGCATCATTAGAGAATAATCCTGTATATGCTTACAATACTTCTTTAAGAAATGCGGACCTGCTTCCACAGAAACTTAAAAATTTTGAAGTAGGAACCAATATGCAGTTTTTAAAAAACAGGGTAGGCTTAGATCTCTCATGGTTTCGGAATATCGCATTTAATCAGATATTGCCACTTCCCATTTCGCTGGCAACGGGCTCTCTGTCTAAAATTCAGAATACAGGTGAACTTACTACAAAAGGGGTTGAACTTACTTTAAATATAACTCCATTGAAATCTGAACATTTTACCTGGGACATGGCTATCAACTGGTCTAATCCCAAAACCAAAATCACTGCATTACGGGAGGGCATAGAAAATATTACTCTGGGTACCTTACAGGGCGGGATTACCATTAATGCTCCACTCAACGAAGAATATGGAAGCATCTGGGGATCGGATTTTGTATACGATCCCAATGGAAATAAAATTATAGGGACTAATGGAGCTTACCTGCATACGGATGACAGCAATCATAATTTGGGAAGCTTTCAGTCTGATTTTGTGGCAGGTCTAAATAATTCTTTTACTTATAAAAATTTTAATCTAAGCTTTCAGATCGATTGGAAAAAAGGAGGCAAGGTATTTTCCCTGGATCAGTATTATGGCTATGGAACGGGGCTCTATCCGGATTCTGTAGGTTTTAATGACCTTGGAAATCCTATCAGAAATACGTTGGAAAACGGAGGTGGTGTTATTTTACCAGGGGTCATGCAGGATCCTAATAATCCCGGACATTATATTCCTAATACAATTCGTCTAGACCGTTCCATGTCTAGCCAGACTCTGGAAACCGATCCTCCTGTAGCGGCATTTGTTTATGATGCAAGTTTTATCAAACTTCGTCAGGTATCTGTTTCTTACACCTTCAACAATCAATTTTTAAAAAAAGCAGGGATTCAGAATCTTACACTTGGTCTCATAGGAAGTAATTTGTGGATTATTCATAAAAATCTTCCGTATGCAGATCCGGAATCTGGACTTTCTTCAGGAAGTATCCAGGGATACCAATCCGGAGTAATGCCTGCTACAAGAAATTTCGCCTTCAATCTGAAAGTTAATTTTTAAAAAATATTACCATGAAAAATATTATCATAAGCTCTCTTTTAGCATTGGTACTAACGAGCTGTACCTCAGACAATGTAAATGATGATCCCCATGTAGCCTACAGTATGGTTCCTGAACCTCTTCTCACCTATGCAGAAAAAGAACTGAGCGACTATATGACCACTCCAAGTGTTAATGAGAATAACTTCCGCCTTACCATGCAATACTGGCAGGAAGTTACTTACGTAAGTGAGAGCAATTATAATTTTACGGCAAGAAATGTCTCTAATACTATCTGGACAGATAATTATGTGAATGTCCTTAACAATCTGAATAAGGCTAAAGAACTTATAGAACAATTTCAGCCGACAGCCTCAGAAGTGAATGCCTGGCCTGCAAAAAGACAGAATCAATTAGCTATTATTGATATTCTCTCAGTATACACATTTCAAACCATGGTTGATACTTTCGGTGACGTTCCATATAGTCAGGCTCTTAATTATGAGAAGTATCCTCTTCCTATCTACGATGATGATACACAGATTTATGAAAAATTAATTACCCGTCTACAAGCAGACATCAATAGTCTGGAGGAAGGAGAAGGAAGCTTCGGATCAGGAGATATCTTTTATCAAGGTGATATAGGAAAATGGGAAAAATTTGGAAATTCGTTGCTTCTAAAATTAGGAATTGCACTTTCAGACGTTAATCCTTCATTGGCTCAATCTACTATCAATGCAGCCATTACCGGAGGAGTCATTACCAATGAAACGGATAATGCTAATTTCAGATATCAGGCAGAAACCCCGAACTTTAATCCATTGTTTGAAAACCTAGCCAATAGTGGGAGAAACGATTTTTTTGGCGGAAAACCTTTTATAGATTTCCTTAATACCACGTCCGATCCCAGAAGAACCCAATATTTTCATGATGTACATGGCCAATATATCGGTCAGGTAATCGGTTTATCAGGTGTTTTTACAGATTTTTCTGCTCCCGGACTATTTGCATACATTCCTGTTACACCTGGAAAAATAATGACTCATACCGAAGTGGCTTTTTATATGGCAGAAGCCGCAGCCAGATTCGGAATTGGTGGAAGCCCTGATGCTCTTTATCAGAATGCTGTACAGGCCTCTTTTCTGGAATGGGGATTTTCGGCTCAGGATGCACAGTCTTATCTTTCAAACAACCCTTATGATGCTACCAACTGGAAAAAATCGATCGGAGAACAGGCCTGGGTTGCCATGTACAATCATCCTGTAATATCCTGGAATTTTTACCGCAGATTAGATTACCCTGTTTTACAGGCTCCACCAACTGCTATTGCCAATGCAGGTGGAAAGGTTCCTGTGAGGCTTCAATATCCAACGTTAGAGGCTACTACCAATGGGACTAATTATGCTAAAGCTGCAGCAGCTATCGGTGGCGATAAGCTCACTACCAAAGTTTTTTGGGATGTTCAGTAAAAAGCTGAAAGAGGGAAGCTGGAAGTTAATGTTGAACCTATTAATTAATGATTATTGTTATAATAAGGACCAATAGCTACTTCAACAATAAGTTTTTCTATTTTTTCATATCTATTATGTAAGCCTGCATTGTAACAATGCAGGTTTTTTTATGGACTATTCAGCCATTCATAGACCATAATTTTCCTTTTATAGATGTTTTCCCCGGATTACGCTTCATTTATTCATCTTTGAAAAATAAATATAATTTGGTTGATTTATTATTCTAGTATTGGATAATAAGTTTGGCTTAAGATAAGTGATAATCTTAAGCCATTTTTATGAGGAAACATATATGTTTTCAGCCCGGTGGATTATAATAATAACAAAATTTAATTTTTTTTATTCATAGCATATCTGTACTTTTATCCGGCAAAGAAAGCGTTACGTATACATGATAGGAAACTACTATTTGAATATCATCAATAACCAAATATCAACATTTTCCTATGAAAAAATTAAAGTTCGTAACGGCTCTGATTGTCGCTTTCTTTTTTGTGAATTCGTGTGACAATGAAAATCCATCAAATCCATCAGGTACTCATCCTAATGCTGAAAAATATCAACGCATTGTTGATCGGTTTATGCAGGCAGGCGCTGTAGGAGTAAATGTAGCAGTCATTTCACCGGAAGGAATCTGGACAGGCTCCGGAGGTCTTGCCGACAGGGAGAAAAATATCCTCATGAAAACGGATCACAGACTTAGGGTTGGTAGTATGACAAAAATGTTTGCATCTGCTACTATTTTAAAATTACAGGAAGAAGGTCTTCTTAGTATCAAAGACAAAATTAACAAGTACCTTCCAAAGAGTATTACAGATCATATTTCGAATGCCAATGACGTCACCATTGAGCAATGTCTTAATCACCGATCGGGTATCCGAAATTATTTGCAAGATGTGTCTCAGGGTGTTTTCAATGGAAGTATTGTTAATTATTCGGCTGAGCAAACCCTTCAGATGATTTATGATAAACCGGCTGATGATCCGGTAGGAAAAGGCTATTACAGCAATTCAAATTATTTACTGCTTTCCTTAATTATCAAGAAAGTAACAGGAAAACCTGCTTATCAGGTAATCAATGAAAAAGTAATTGCTCCTCCTGGTCTTAGAAATACATTTGCCTCGACCACCCTTCCGGATAAATTGACAAGATCTTATTATACTGAAAATGCCGACGGAAAGGATTTGAATGATGTTACCTGGGTTGATAATAACGGAATCGGTGGAGAGGGGGCTATTGATGGAGGAATCATATCAACAGCATCTGATATCGCTCAATTTACAGAGGCACTTTTAACCAGTAAGTTACTTTCCTCAGCTTCAATGCAGCAACTGAAAACATATGTAGATAACGATCCTGCCAGGTTAGAACCGGACTTAAAATATAATAAACAATATGGTTTGGGACTTATGAGATTAGAAACGGATCAAGGGGAAGCATTAGGACATGACGGTCATGTTTTTGGGTTTGGAGGTAAAGCGTACTATTTTCCAAAGCAAAAGGTAACAGTCTGCATACTCCTCAATACCTGGTCTCCAAAAGTTGTGGCAGTTCTTAACGCCAAAGAAACTTTTAATTTATTGTTTTAAACTATAAATGAAATCATAACAATTTTTAAGATTGAAAAATAGAAGTATGTACACACCTCTTTTAAGTGGCTCTTTACAAGTCTAACAGAATGCTTTTTTAATATTTTGGCTTAATGATTAGGAATAATCTTAAGCCAATTTTTATTAAAATAGCTTGAGACCGACAATTCCGACCACAATGAGTAAGGCAGACAATAATCTGAAAATATTTGCAGAGTCCTGAAAAAAGAAAACTCCAACCAATAAAGTGCCTACCGCACCGATTCCTGTCCACACTGCATATGCCGTCCCGATAGGAATACTTTTCTGGGCATACCATAGAAATGCGCCACTCACCGTCATACATGCTATTGAAAATAGAATCCAGCTCCATTTATTACTGTCAGGCTGCTGAGATAACTTAAGGCCCAGCGGCCATCCAATTTCAAATATTCCTGCGATAATTAATGCAATCCAGTTCATACTATTTATTTTAATGATCAGGAATGGAAATATTCTTTATTCTATAGTATTCCATCCTTCATATTACTGTGTAAAATTATCAGAACCTATTCATACGTAAAGGAATAAACTGAGTGATCCTGCAAAAAACACAGATAAAACGTATTATACTGAGTGCGAAGCGTTACATTTTTTATATTCAAATCTAATTCTGAATATCTGAAATAGTAATACCTTTAAACTATAAAAAAGAAAAATGTTAACAGATATCATTGCTCCTAATCTGGATGTTATTTTTTGTGGAATTAATCCCGGTTTGAAATCTTCAAATGACGGGCATCATTTTTCAGGGAGAAGCAACCGATTTTGGAAAGTTCTTCATCAATCCGGATTTACACCTTACGAAATTGAAGCAGTGAATGATACTGTTATTTTAGAATTTGGATGTGGCTTAACAACGGCTGTTGCGAGAGCGACTTCCCGTGCTGACGAACTTTCGAAGAATGAATTTGATGATGCTCTTGAAGCTTTCACAACCAAAATAACGAAGTTCCAGCCTCAATATGTAGCTTTTCTGGGTAAAGCTGCGTATAAAGCTTTTTCTAAAAAGAAAGAAATCCCATGGGGACAACAACCAGAGGACTTCTATGGTGCTAAAGTATGGGTTTTACCTAATACCAGTGGCTTGAATCGTGGATTTTCTCTGGAGGATCTTATTGGGTATTATAAAGAACTTTATAAGGTCATCCATCCGTAGTAAGGTCTATATTTTGTTAGGCTTGCTTACATATTTATTTCCTTTCACAAAAAAACGCCAAGGTAACAATGCATCTTCCTGTGCATAAGCCACTCCTATACGAGGTCCTGCAACAATATCATCAGAAGGATATTGAATCCCGTGATCTTCAATCCAGATTTCAGTTCCGCTAAGATCTTTTTTATTGAATGAACGATCAATTCCCAATGCTTTAGCAGCAGATCCTGGACCGGCTGAAATTGCGGCTTTGGAAGCTGGCATATTTCTCCTGATCTCTATAATTTCTTTTCCTATCAATGGCTCAACGGCTCTCACCAAAACAGCGTGAGGATCATCTTCCACAGAAGTCACAATATTGAAAAGATGATGGATCCCATAACATAAATACACATAGGAAACTCCACCGTGATTGTACAATGTTTCAGTTCTGTCAGTTCTCCGGCCGCCATAGGCATGAGAAGCTTTGTCTTTCACCCCAAAGTAAGCTTCTGTTTCTACAATAATTCCAGCTGTTATTTCGCCAGTAATATTTGTAAAAAGTACTTTTCCCAGAAGATCCTGAGCCAGAAAAAGAACGTCTTGATTGGAATAATAGGAGAGTGGTAGTTTCAACTTAAGGATTTTATGAATTTAAAGATATAAAAACAATTTTCTATAATCAAGCAGATTTGTTACTACATTTGGAAATTAGTTATTGATATTCATTCAAATCCAAAATATAATGAAGTCCTTTAATCTGGCTCTGCTTTTATTTACTTTTTGTTTGATAGTACTGTCATTCAATAGTCCTTATCAGCAATCTTATCAAAAAATGATTGTTGGAAAATGGCAGCCCATACTTTCAACATCTGAGGGAGTTGAAGCCAATGGAAAACGAACAGTACAAAATTATAGATTAAGCAGCAGTGACTTCATGCAGTTTAATGCAGATGGTTCTATTACCGATAGTGCTCAGCTTTACTTTTCATATTTATTGGATCCTAATGATGATAAAGTCTTATCTTTATTCGAAGGTGGCAATTATGAAAGAAAATTTGAAATCGCCCAATTAGACAAAACAACAATGAAAATTGTTATGCGGGAAACTGACAAATACAAAGGTGAACCTTTTCAAATAACCTGGAATATTGTATTTAAAAGAAAATAAATAGGCTAAAAAATAAAAATCCCACAACAATGTGGGATTTTCTCATGTATTATCTTCCTCCCGGAGGACAATGTTCTTTCAAATATTTCGTAAACATAGTAGCCAGGTGCAACGATGTTCCTTCCCCTTCACTGATAGAGTGAGTTCTGTTAGGATAAGACATCAATTGAAACTGCTTATTATATTTTACCAGTTCATTAATATATACTTCCGTATTCTGATAATGTACATTATCATCACCGGTTCCATGAACCAACAAAAGATTTCCTTTCAGATTTTTAGCATAAGCCAATGGGGAACCGTTAACAAAATCTTCCCTGTTTTCCTGTGGAAGTCCCATATAACGTTCCTGGTAAATATTGTCGTAGAACAATTGATTGGCTACCGGAGCAATGGCAATTCCGGTCTGGTAAATATCAGGATATTGTCCTAAAAGGTTTAATGTGGAAGAGCCACCACCGCTCCAGCCCCATACGGCCACTCTGGAAGTATCTACATAAGACCATTTTGCAAATAGAGCTTTAGCACCCATCGCCTGATCGCGAATATTAAGCTGGCCTATTTTACGGTAAATGGATTTTCTCCATTCACGACCTTTAGGAGCAGGTGTTCCACGGTTTTCAAGAGAAACATACAGATAGCCATCCTTGGCCATATCTCCAATATACAACCCATTTTTCCCTGCGTTAAAATTATCCGTTACTGTTTGTGAACCCGGCTCACCATACACCATGAAAACAATCGGGTATTTTTTATTGGGATCAAAATCTTTAGGTTTTACAACCCATCCGTCTAATGTAGCTCCATCTTGTGTGGTGATCTGGAAAAACTCTGTTTTAGCTCTTGCAGGATCTGCTTTTAAAACAGTCTTGGCAGCTACAAGTTCTTTATGTTCCGGCAACGATACCACAGCACCTGCTGAACGTGCATTGACACTACTATTGTTAAACATCGCAATTTTCCCGTTGGGAGATATCATATATTGATTGGATCCGGTGTAGATTTCCGGAGTAAGTCTTTGAGCTTTTCCGCCTTGCATACTTACTTTATACAGATATTTCTGAGTAGCATTAGTAGGAGACGCTAAGAAGTAGATCTGTTTATTTGGAACATCAAAAAACTCTGGTTTTATAACGTCAAAAGCATCTTTTGTAAGCAAAGTTTCTTTACCGGTCATATCTATTTTATAAATATGTCTCCAGCCGTCTTTTTCAGAAAGCCATAAGAACTCTTTACCATTATTGATCCAGTCCCAACCGCTTGGATCATTGTCATTCCAACGGGATTTGATGTCTATCCATGCAGGATCTGTCTCCGTATGAATGGTTTTACTACTTCCTGACTGAGCATCAGCCACCATAATTTTACTCTGATTCTGTTTTCTGTTTAATTGCTGCAGAATAATAGATTGAGAATCCAGTACCCATTCCATTCTCGGAATATAATTCTGTACCTCGTCACCAGCTATATCTGCTTTCTTAGAAGATTTTGAAGCAAGATCATAGAACCAGATGCTGCATCCTGAGGGGTTTTCACCCACTTTCGGATATTCTACAGGAACGGTAAATGAGTATAAACTATCCGTATTATTAATCATCAGAAAGTTTTTTGTTCCTCTTGCATCCAGTTTCCAGTATGCAATTTTACTTCCGTCCGGAGACCATCTGAAACCATCCTGAGTCCCAAATTCCTCTTCATAAGCCCAATCGAAAGTACCGTTAATCATTCGGTCTGTACCATCATTGGTAATTTTAGTATGCTGATTATTGGTAAGATCTTCAATATAAATATTATGCTTAGACACATAAGCTACCTTTTTACCATCAGGGGAGAACTTAGCAAACATTAAGGATGATGTTGGCAGGTCTTTTCCAAGCTGAGTAAGTTTCTTGGTATTTTTATCAAAGATCCAGTAATCTCCACGGGTATTGTCTCGCCATACTTTCTGGGTATTGGTGAAAAGTAACAGACTTTTACCATCAGGAGAAACCTGAAAACTCTGTACTTCTAAAGCCGTAGAGCTTCCCGAAGGAATCAATTCATTATTGCTTAAAAAAGCCTGATCTTTTCCAGGATTCAACACATCAATAATCCCAACACCATTTTGGGTAAATGAGTAATAAGCGTTACCATCAGGAGTCCATTGTGTTTTTTGGGCTGCCAATGGTGACAGACACAGGAAGTATAAGGCAATAGCCGTTATTTTTTTAATATTTTTCATAGATATGATCTCAATTAAGCTAAATATTCGGCTCTGTAGTTTTCAATTTCATCAACCGTAGTAATCAATCCGTTTCCAAGAAGTTTGTAGCTATCATCTGTAATCAGGAAATCATCTTCTACACGAACGCCACCGAAGTTTCGGTATTCATTTACTTTATCATAATTAATAAATTCCGCATTTTTATTTTCAGACTGCCAGATATCAATCAGCTCCGGAATCATATAAATACCAGGTTCCACCGTTACCACATATCCGGATTCTAAAGCTTTTCCTAAACGTAAAGATTTAAGGCCGAATGTTTGAGTATCTTTTGGCTCTTCCTCTGTATAACCGATATATTGCTCTCCAAGATCCTCCATATCATGCACATCCAATCCCATCATATGCCCTAATCCACACTGGAAAAATAGGGTATGAGCATTGTTTTTCACTGCTTCTTCAGGATTTCCTTTCATTAATCCCAAGTCAACAAGTCCTTCCACCAGATATTCAGAAGCTTTCAGATAAATGTCTTTAAACTTAACTCCCGGTTTCAAAAGATGATGAGCATTATTAAATGAATTCAAAACGATCTCATAGATTTCCTTTTGTTTCGTACTAAAGGTTTTGCTTACAGGAAATGTTCTGGTTAAATCACCTGCATAGCCCATAGCCGTTTCAGCACCGGAGTCATTAAGAAAAAGATCTCCGTCTTTCAGGGTATTAAGGCGATAATGATTGTGAAGGATGCCTCCATTTATAGTAACAATCGGAGGATAAGACATCTGACATTCTTTGTTAGCAGCAAGATATTGAATAGCATTAGCAATCTCATATTCTTTAACACCCGGCTTAGCTATTCTCATCGCCAAAAGGTGCATTTCATTAGACACGTTAACCGCTTCTTCTATCTGTACAATTTCCTGAGCTTCTTTTACAGAACGTTGTTTTACAACAGCTTTTATCATTTCCACAGAAGGCTGCAACTCTGCTATTTTAATCCCTAAAAGATCTGTTAATACAATTTTATTAGAAGGCTGATAGGGTGGAAGATAATGTACCTTTCTGCCAGAGGATTGTGCTTTCAGAAGGTATTGAGAAAGCTCTGCATACGGTAACCTTTCCTGTACTCCGGATTTCAGGCTCTTTTCTTTCAACGTTTCCTGCCTGCCCATCCATACAATATCATCAATACTCAGTTCATCTCCGAAAACAATCGTCTTATTCTCATCAATGTCAATAATCGCTGCAATCTTAGGCTCCTGAATCCCGAAATAATACAGAAACGTACTGTCCTGACGGAAATAATAAGGATTATGCTCAAAATTTACAGGATTCTCTATATTTCCTAAAAACAATAGAATTCCACTCGCCACATTGCCCTGCAATACGGCTCTTCTGTCTTGATAAGTCTGTGCTGAAAACATATATTATGAATACTTTTTATTTTAAAAGTTTAAAGTTACGATTTTGTACTATTTGAAGTCCTTTATTCATTAAAATTATGAAGATGTAAAGTTTGTATTTTAATATGATATTTAATGTTCATATTTTGCTTAAATTCGGCAATATTTTAACCTTCCCATTCATTGGTCTTATAAAGTATTGATTGTATGAAGAGTCTTCAGTTTTCAGTCCCTGCCGACACCAACAAAAGTATCCGTATTCAGGAAGATATTATGCCTAATTTCTATCCTTATTTCCATCGGCATACCGAAACACAGATCATGTGGATCCTTAAGGGACATGGTACTCTCGCCATAGAACAAAACCTTTTCACCTTTGAGCCCGGAGATATTTTCTATCTGGGAGCTAATCAATCTCACGTTTTCAAAGGTGATTTTGCTGAAAATGAAAAACAAAAAGTTCATGCTATCTCTATTTTCTTTGATCCCAATAAAAAAATATCTGCTTTTTTTGACTTGCCAGAGTTTGAAGAATTGAAAAATTTTATTGAACACTCAAAAATAGGATTTCAGGTCGCTTCAAAATTAAAAGCAAATGTAGGAGAAAGTATGGCTGCTTTGCAAAAGACACAAGGAGTAGAACAGATTATAGATTTTATAAAGATTCTAAACCATCTGATGCAGAACAGGCATCTTCATATCCCATTATCTTCAGAAAAGAATCTACCTAATCATATTTCTGACAATGACCAGAGAATTATAGATGCCCAATCCTATATTAAGAAAAACTTCACCCAGCATAAACTTACTCTTGATACCATTGCTAAAGAAGCCTGTATGACTCCGCAGGCATTCTGCAGATCCTTTAAAAAACACACCAGGATTACTTATATTCAATATCTTAATGAATTAAGAGTACAGAGGGCCTGCAGATTATTAACGTCAAGCAGCAGATACAGTATTTCCTCTGTTGCCTTTAACAGCGGATTCAATAGTTTAACCAATTTCAACCGCGTTTTTAAATCCATTATGAAATATTCTCCTAAAGAATATCTGAAGCATTATAAAGAAGCAACTTTTGACCACGAATAACTACATGTTAAAATACGGTCAGAACTCATTAAAATATTAACATTTACCGTTTTGAAATTCACTTAGTTTTGAATAAATATTATTTGATATGAGTACAAAACTAAACTGGGAAGGGATTTATCCTGCTGTATTAACTCCTTTTATAAAAGAAGGAAATATTGATTTTGAAATGTTTGCTGTTAATACAGAAGCCCAGATTAAAGCCGGAGTTCATGGGATTATCCTTGCCGGAACATTAGGAGAAGCCAGTGTGTTGGAAACTGAAGAAAAATTTGAACTTCTTCAATATGCTAAAAAAATTACAGCGGACAGAATTCCCGTTATCCTTAACCTTTCTGAAAATACAACCAAAAATGCAGTCAATTTTGCTCAAAAAGCAAAAGAATTAGGAGCTGATGGATTAATGCTTCTTCCTCCTATGCGTTACAAAGCCGATAGTCGTGAAGTGGTAGAATATTTTAAAGCGGTTGCTACTGCCACAGATCTTCCGATCCTTATCTATAACAATCCTGTTGATTACGGAATTCATGTAACACTGGAAATGTTTGATGAGCTTATTGAATACCCAACCATTCAGGCTGTTAAAGAATCTACAAGAGATCTGGCCAACGTAACCAGAATGATTAACCGTTTCGGAAAAAGAATCAAAATACTTGGTGGGGTAGATACCATCTGCCTTGAAACATTAATGCTTGGAGCCGATGGATTGGTAGCAGGGCTTGTAGATGCTTTCCCTAATGAAACAATGGCCATGTATAATTATGCCAAAGCAGGGGAATATAATAAAGCAGTAGCCATTTACAGATGGTTTATGCCATTATTAGAGTTAGATATTCATCCAAAGCTTATTCAGTATATCAAACTGGCTGCTACCGCTGAAGGAATCAGCAATCCATATGTAAGAGCACCACGCCTTGAACTTCAGGGTGAAGAAGCTCAAAAAGTGAATAAGATTATTGAAGAGGGCAGAGCGAATCGTCCAACATTAGATTAACACCAGAACAAAAGCTATGATTGAAGAAACATCAAAAGAAAACATTGAGTTAAGTATTCAGATGGCTTCTGAAGCGTATCAGTTCCTGAAGAATACAACCATAAAAGAGAGAGCGGCATTCATGAATGCCGTTGCCGATCAGATTGAAGCTTTAGGAGAAGAGCTTTTAACTACGGCTCATACCGAAACTTCATTACCGTTGGCAAGACTTACCGGTGAAAAAGCAAGAACAGTAGGCCAATGGAGAAATTATGCAAAAGCTGTAGCCTCAGGAATTTATATTGAGCCAAGAATTGATCTTGCTCAGCCTGAGAAGCAGAAAGGAGATCTCAGAAAATACAATATAGGCTTAGGACCTGTGGTTGTTTTCGGTGCCAGTAATTTTCCATTTGCCTTTTCCACAGCAGGTGGAGATACAGCAAGTGCCATAGGAGCAGGTTGCCCTGTGATTGTAAAAGCACATCCGGCGCATCCTCAGACGTCTCAAATGATGGCTGATGCTATAACAAATGCCGTAAAAGAATTCGGATGGCCTGAAGGAATTTTCAGCCACATTACCGGAACATCCTATGAGATTGGAACGTATTTAACCCAGCATCAGAATATTCAGGCAGTAGCATTTACCGGTTCATTCAGTGGTGGGAAAGCTTTATTTGATATTGCCAGCCGTCGCGAAAATCCTATTCCGGTATTTGCAGAAATGGGAAGCATTAATCCGGTATTTGCACTGGAAAACTTGATTGAAAATAAAGCAGAAGCTTTAGCTAAAGAATATATTAGCTCATTAACATTAGGAGTAGGACAGTTCTGTACTAATCCTGGAGTTTTTATTGCAGTGAAAGGAGAATCTCTGGATCGTTTTATTGCAGTAGTAAAACAGGAAATTCAGGTAATAACACCAGCTAACATGCTTCACAATGGCATCTATGAAAGTTTTGAAAATCATAAAGCAACCGCAATAGCACAACTTGATGTTGAAGTAATCGCCTCAACAGCAAAAGAAGAAGGCAAAGGAAGTGCTGCCATTATAAAAACCAATGCTCACATCTTCCTCAATAATCCTGTACTAAGTGAAGAAGTCTTCGGACCTTTTGGAATCATTGTGGCTTGTGAAAGCAAGGAAGAGCGTATACAAATTGCTCAAAAATTAAAAGGACAATTAACCATTACTGTAGCAGCAACTCCAGATGATGTACATGAGAATACTGAACTTATTAATCTTTTGAAAGATAAATGCGGAAGACTGTTATTCAACGGAATGCCTACCGGAGTAGAAGTGGTTTATGCCATGCAGCATGGAGGACCGTTTCCGTCTACAACTGATGCACGCTTTACTTCTGTAGGACCCGATGCCGTTAAGCGCTTTGTTCGCCCCATTTCTTTTCAGAACTGGCCGGATGAATTCTTACCGGAAGAACTTAAAAATGAAAATCCACTACAAATCAGCAGAATTGTAGATGGAGAAGTGAATTCAGGATCATTACAATTAGAAGCCGTATGAACAGAACATTTTTTTGCATAGACTCCCATACCTGTGGCTGTCCTGTACGTCTGGTTGCAGGAGGTGGGCCTATTTTAAAAGGAAATTCCATGATGGAGCGCAGGCTTCACTTCATGAAAGAATATGATTGGATCCGAAAAGGTTTAATGTTTGAACCCCGCGGCCATGATATGATGAGCGGAAGCATTCTGTATCCACCTCTTGATGAAGAAAATGATATCGGAGTGTTATACATTGAAACCAGCGGCTGCCTTCCCATGTGTGGACATGGTACCATCGGAACGGTTACCATTGCCATAGAAGAAGGCTTAGTGGTTCCTAAAATTCCGGGAAAACTACGCCTTGAAACCCCTGCCGGACTTATTCTCATAGATTATATACAGGAAGGGAAAAAGGTAAAATCTGTAAAGCTGACCAACGTAAAATCCTTCCTTTATGCTGAAAATCTTGAAGTGGAATGCCCTGACCTTGGATTGATAAAGGCTGATGTAGCCTATGGAGGAAATTTCTATGCCATCATTGATCCTCAGGAAAACTTTAGAGATATTTCTGATTTCACGGCAAGCCAGCTTATTCACTATGGGAAGATCATCAGAAAGCTGCTGAATGAAAAATATGAGTTTATCCATCCTGAAAATGAGCACATCTCTGGATTAAGCCATATTCAGTGGACTGGAAACCCTACAGATCCTAAGGCCAGCGGACGAAATGCCGTATTAGTAGGTGAAAATGCTTTAGACCGTTCTCCTTGTGGCACAGGAACTTCTGCAAGAATGGCTCAATGGTATGCTAAAGGTAAGTTAAAAGAAGGCGAAGAATTCATCCATGAAAGCTATATCGGTTCCCAATTTATAGGAAGAATAGAAGGAACTGCTACTGTTGATGGCAAACCAGCTATTATTCCTTCAGTAGAAGGCTGGGCAAGGATTACCGGCTATAACCAGATTATTATTGATGATGAAGATCCCTATTGGCTGGGATTTCAGGTAATGTAAAGTTTGTAACGAATTTATGACACAAAATAAAGGCAAAGCACTGATTATAGGTGCAGGAATCGCAGGGCTAAGTTCAGCATATTATCTTTTACAGAAAGGCTGGCAGGTAGAAATTCTGGAACAGAATGACCTTAGCAACAATTGCTCTTACGGCAATGCAGGAATGATTGTACCCAGTCATTTTACCCCATTGGCCGCACCCGGAGTTGTTGCACAGGGTATTCGGTGGATGTTTGACAGTAAAAGTCCGTTTTATGTGAAGCCTTCACTAAGTACTCAATTACTCTCCTGGGGATTAAAATTTCTGAAACACTCAAACCAGAACCATGTAGACCGTTCTGCACAGGCAATCAGAGATCTTAATCTCGCAAGCAGCAGCCTTTACAATGAAATTGCAGGAAAAGAAGAATTTGATTTTGAATTGAATCAAAACGGAATTCTGATGCTCTATAAAACAGAAAAAGTAGCCGAAGAAGAAACAGAATTAGCCTATAAAGCCATCAATTTGGGGCTTCCTGTTGACATCCTTGACAAAAAAGAGATTCAGACCCTGGAACCTAATGTTCAGCTTGATGTTATAGGAGGTGTCAACTACAAATGTGATGGTCACATGAATCCCATGAAGTTGATGAAACAAATGATCTCTTACCTTAAAAACAATGGAGTCATTTTCCATACACAACATAAGGTAACAAGCTACGAAATTGCAGGAAATACCATTAAAGCAGTAATCGCCAATGGCAAAAAGTTTTCGGCTGATCGTTTCATTATGACCGGAGGTTCATTTTTACCCGAATTGGCTCAAAAAGCAGGGATTAAAATTCAACTGATGCCAGGAAAAGGATATTCTTTCATGCATACCCCTGAAAATCCAGTCAACAGATTAGAACATGCAGCATTATTACTGGAAGCAAGAGTAGCGGTAACCCCAATGAATGGACAAATCCGTTTTGGAGGAACTATGGAGCTGGCTTCTCATCATGATAAAGTGAATATGAAGAGAGTAGAAGGAATCGTAAGTTCTATCCCAAAATACATGCCTGATTTTCAAGTTAAATTACCAAAAGAATCTGAAATATGGTTCGGATACAGGCCTTGCGCACCGGATGGGCTTCCTTATCTGGGACAGTCTTCCAAACTAAAAAACCTGATTATTGCAGGTGGTGGCGGAATGATGGGCTTAAGTCTCGGGCCTATTTTCGGAAAAACAGTTTCTGAGCTTGCCAATGAAGAGAAACCAACTGTTGATATCAGAATTTTTAATCCTGAAAGATTTAGTTAAAAAAACATCACATAACACACAAAATTATTATTTAAACCTGTTTAATTTTTTTTAAAGAAAGAGTTTCCAGAAAATTAACAGTCATGGGATAAGCATTATCACACAGAACTTTATGATAAAGGATGGCAAAGCTGTAGGCAAAAGCATGGGAGATATTGACTATCAAAATTTACAGACAAGTTAAAATCATTCTAGATCCAATTAAACAGGTTGATTAAACCTAAAACAATTTGATTATTAAAATAATTTATTAACACCCAAATCCAAAAAATCATGAAAATTAAATCATTATTACTTATGTCCCTATTTCCAATAATAGGTTTTGCTCAAGAAAACAGACCTCATGAGTGTAAAGCAGATGAAATGATGAAAAAACATTTTGAACTGCACCCTAAATCTAAGGCTGATTATGAAAATTTTGAGAGATATACCAAAGATTTCATAAAAAAAAGGGGATCAAACAAAAATTCATTAAATAATAGGGCTAGCAATCCAACCTACATCATCCCTGTGGTTTTCCATGTTTATGGAGAATCTCAAAGTAATGTAAAAGTAAATCACCAAAAAGTAGTTGACTTACTGCAACAAATCAATTTAAATTTCAATGGAATTAACACCGATTCAAATACTGTAGATCCCGACTTCCAATCTATCAGAGGAGTGTTAAATATTGAATTTCGATTAGCTAAAATTGATCCAACTGGAAAAGCAACAAGCGGAGTGATTTTTCATCCCTTCAAAGGCGGATATGGCAATGGAGGTGGATATGATACAGAAATTGGCGCAGATGCATGGGATAATGCAAAGTATATGAATGTGTATATCCAAAATGATCTATATGCTGATAAGGACTTATATCAATCGGGAGTTGCCTGGTATCCGGATTCATACATGGCGTCAGTAAATACAGCCAGAGTTGTTTATAATGGACGTTATATATTTAATGCTGCTGGTACAGTAGCCTCAAACGAGTTTTCTGATACATTTACTCACGAATTTGGGCATTGGTTAAATCTTCAACACACGTTTAATATTCCATGTTCAACGGCAAACCCAAGTAACGATGGTGATGGAGTTGCTGACACCCCTGTAGAAAATACTTCTTCCGGATTAGGATGTACAACTGGAAACAATTGTCTTGGACAAAAAGTAAACGTTGAAAACTATATGGGATACAATGGTTCTTCCGGTTGTTATAAAATGTTTACCAATGGACAAGTTGACAGAATGCTAGCAGCATTAAACCATCCTTCGCGAATAAATTTATGGCAGCCTGCCAACTTAGCAGCAACCGGAGTTACCAATACTCCACCTAAATTAACCCTTAGCAACAGTACATTTACAGAGAACTTAAACAATAATGGAGCCGTGTCATTAGATGGAACAGTAGCATCTGCCCCTAAATCAACGATTACGCTAAACGGAACAACATTTGCCGTACCCAATGGAACAACTCTTACTTCAGGAACACATTTCACTTCTTCATTACCAGCAGGACTAACAGCAGCTATAGCAGTTACAAGCCCTACTACTGCTACACTTACCATAAATGGTGCAGCAACCAGTCATCCTAAAAGCCAAATCCTGAATTCATCAATTACATTCCTAAATCCGGCTATAACAGGAGGCGTAACTTCATTAGGATCAACTACAGCTTTGGCATTAACTTTTTCTTACAAAGATCCCTATAAAATAGTTACAGGAACTCCTCTGGAAAGTTATGCCAACCCAACTGTTACAACAGTTACAACCAACTCCGGGGCAACTTGGAAATATTTTATCATTAACCCGGAACTTAGTGATGATGCAGGGTATGGCGCTTGGTACTATGGAGCAAATCAATTAAAATTGGAAACCTATTGGAAAGGATTAGTTTGCGAAACAGGAACAAGAAATATTAGTTTAATTCCGGCTTGCACCACTATAACTAATGCAAATAATATAGGTTACCCAACTGGTACTCCCGGACAACTTGACGTGTACACCCCTACATACACTAACTGGTCTGGCCAAACCGCTTATGTTGGTTTTAGAAACCAATTCGAAGGCTACAATATTAACGGCTACTTCAAACTGATTGTTGGGGCCAATGGTTCAGGTTATTCTGTAACTGGGTTTGCATACAATACACAACCCAATGGCAGCATTACAACCCCTTGTGCATTATTATCATCCACTGCAGACGTTGATACAACAAACTCAGAAACATCCATCTATCCAAATCCGGTTTCTGATGTATTAAATATTAAAACAAAAGGGAAAATTAAGTCAATTTCTGTTTATGATATGTTTGGAAGAAAAATGAATGCTAAAGTTATTGGTGATAAGGTTGATGTTAAAAACTTCCTAAGCGGAACTTATTTAATTGATATTGAAACTTCTTTAGGGAAATCTTCTCAAAAATTCATTAAAAAATAGGATCAAAACGCTATATCGATACAATATTGAAGATGGGCAGTATTCTGGAAATGGAACCCTTCTTGGCCACCAGCCTCCTGATTACTACTTCAAAGCGGTTACAAACTGGTTTAAAGCTTTTTAAACAGATGCATTTAATGAAATAATTTAGTATTGATATGTTAGATATTCACTTGTTGAATATAAGATGGGCTTAATTTTTTAAGCCCATTTTTATTTTATGGTGGATATTATCCGCTTTTTATCAGCAATAATGAGTTTATTTAATATAATTTTATGTATTAATTTCAAACGCAAATTATTCTTATGTACTATAAAAACGATACCATCATCATACAGGAATTTACTCCTCAGGAACTCCATTTATTTTTGGATCTGTTTACCAATGAAAATGTTACCCGTTATCTGCCTTACAAATCTCCTGAAGAATTTAAAGTAATGTTTGAAAAAGCATTATCAGATTATAAAGAAGGACCATTCAGCAGATGGGGAATATTTGATGCTCAGAATGATAATTTTATTGGAATGTGTCTGGCCAGAGTTTTCCATCATAATCCCAACCAAACAGAAATCGGATATATCCTTGGAGAAAACTACTGGGGAAAAGGAATTGGAACCCAAATATGCCAAGCACTTATCAGCCACTGTCTTGCAACTGATGAAAAGAAAGATATTGTTGCCGTAACAGATCTTGATAATATTGGTTCTCAAAAAGTACTTCTTAAATGTGGATTTAACAGAAATGAAAATTTGATAGAAGGAGATAGGGAACTTGCTTATTTTTTATATTCAAAAGGCTAAGAATAGACTAAAAAGTTAAGAAGACAAAGCAGATTGAGATCACTCCAAGCTTGCTTTGTCTTTTATCACTACCTATTTTCTATCCAGAGAAAGAACATTATCATCCATTCTCGAAATCAGGAGATAAAATAATCCTGCATAGATCATTTGAATGCCCATTGCTTCCCAATTTTCAACTGTACTGCTGCCAAATAACAGCAGGATAATCAGTGAAGCGCCTGCCATAGCCGCAATTTTCGTCTTAAAGCCAATGATAAGCAGCACCCCGATGATGAATTCTAAAAAGGGAAGTGCTGTACTGAACATTTGCACAGACAATTGAGGGAGCCAGCTTTTTTCAAAGCTTTTCGTCATCCCGTCAGCAAAATCATTAAGTTTGGTTAGTCTCACTAGTCCATGTCCGAAGAAATTGATCCCCATAGATAAACGAAGGAAAAAATAAGCTGTTTTTTTATTCATAAAAGTAGGTTTGAGTGGTTGTTTTAATTTGAAAAATCACTTGTTAATTATTGAACTTAGCTTCACTATTATCAACCGGAGTATCAGGATCATTCATCACCATTTTAGCAATATCATCTTTTCTCATAAAAACCACGCCCTGCTTTTCTTTGGTATATTTGATAAATTCTTCCATGGCATGAACCATCGCAGGTGTTCCACCAATCCTGTCATGGAAGCTGATACTCATCATTCTTCTTTTGGTTGCTCCTTCCTCATAAAGCCTGTCAAATTCAAACTTCAGCTGGGCAAGAAACTGATCCGGGCTCCAGTGCTTCCCTTCAATATTCACAATATCATTATTACGAAGCGTGTAGGGAATTACCACCAAGTTTTTTCCTTTTACCTTGGTAATGAAAGGTTCATCATGGCTGAGATCATCAATATGATAAAGGAAACCTAGTTCCTGTAATACTTTCAGGGTATTCGGACTTCTTCTCAGCCAGTTACAATTGTATCCCACAGCTTTCTGTCCTGTAATTTTTGCGACAGCATCTACACCCTGTTTTACAAACTGTAATTCTTCATCATAACTTTTATTCCATTGGTTATCCCATGAAATCCCGTGAGCCGCAATCTCATGACCACCATTGGCAATGGCTTTTGCAATTTCCGGATATTTCTCGGCAGCAGTTCCCACTACATGAGAGGTTACTTTGATGTTATACTTTTTCCATAGATCCAGCATACGGTAAATTCCTTCATTTCCACCATAGCGATACCAGCTTTCTGCAGGAAGATCCGGCTGCCCTTTAGGAAGTGGAGTATTACTGAAAGGACTTTCCGCTCCTTCAGGCTGACCTCCCGTTTCAAACTGCATGGATACAGAAATGACCAATTGAGCACCATTAGGCCAATGCTTCTTTACTACCATACGGTTTTTCTCTTCCGGATTTCCTTTTCCAACCTTGTCATTAGCTTTAAAACCTGAACTAAAAAATACCGTTGCGGCAAGTACCATTACTGATTGTCTTATATATTTCATTTTACATGTATTTATACTGCAAAATTGGCTCATAAACCATTCGTTATTATTGTAATAATTAATCTTAAATTTGTAAAAATCCATTATTCATGAAAAGAATTGTCAACTTCAATTCCTTCAACGTTTTCCGGATCGAAAAGGAAATTTGGGACATTGAATACCATAATCATAACTTCTATGAACTGATTATCATAGAAAATGGAAAAGGTTCCCACCATCTGAACGGCATTACATTTCCCTATCAAAAAGGAGATGTATTTCTTCTAAGACCCAGTGATGCTCATGAATTTACTATTCAAAATAAAACCAGTTTCATCTATATAAAATTTACGGAAGAATATATCTGGGAAAACCTTTTGATGAACAAGAACAATGAACTTCAAAAAATTCTCCGGCTACTGATGGAGGACCGGTCTTTTGTGTATGAATCTGTGATTAAAAGCAAAACAGACAGAGCGCATCTTCTTCAGTTATCCCGTATTCTTTTGCATGAATTCAGCCATAAAAACTTATATAATAAAGAAATTGCAGCAGATCTTTTTTCAACGATTTTTACCATTCTCACCAGAAATACCATGAGCAATGCCACCAATCAAAAATGGGTTTCTAAAAATCTTAGCAGAATAGACAGGATCTTATACTATATCAATGTTAATTTTCTGGATGCAGACAAAATGAAAATAGAAAACCTAGCTAAAGAATTTTTGCTTTCCCCCAATTATATAAGTATCTACATCAAAAAGGAGACTGGTTTTTCCATTCAACAACACATCATTCAATATAAGGTAAAGGCTGCTGAAAAACTTCTGCTTCAAAGCAATTACAACATTAGTGAAATTGCAGATAGACTTGGTTTTAATGATGTTAGCCATTTCAATAAAATATTCAAAACCTATAGAGGCAAGTCTCCGTCTGTCTTTAAAAAAGAAAATAAAACAACATAAAGACTGTGAAGCTCGATTGATAAACCATTCCTTACATAAAGATTATTTCACGGCTGTGGTTTTCATTCCGTAAAAACATTTCATTTATCAGATAATTTGTTATACCTTGCGTAGATTATGATGTCCAAACGTTGCAAATATGCGCTAAAAGCAATGGTCAGATTAGCAAGAAATTACAATCAAGGCTATCTGTCCACTTCTATTATTGCACAGGATGAGAACATTCCCAAAAAGTTTCTGGAGCAAATTCTTCTTGAACTTAAAAGAACTAAACTTGTTAACAGCAAGCAGGGTAAAGTAGGGGGATATTACCTGTTAAAATCACCAGATGAAGTATCTTTAGCAGATATCTACCGTATTTTTGACGGACCTATTGCATTGACACCCTGTGTATCTTTAAATTTCTATGAAGCATGTGATGATTGTGTAGATGAAGCAGAATGTTACCTTAGAAATGAACTAATCATCGTTCGCGAAAAGACTAGAACAAGCATGATGGAGGCCACTCTGACCTCATTTATCAACAAAAAATAATTTTTTTTCATTTAAATTCTACCATTTTGATAGGAGTTGTAGAATTTTATATATATTTGCATCAACAAATTTGAATGGAAATGGAAAACAGTCTGAAAAACGAGTTCGAAAAACTGAAAGAGGAAACCTATGTACAGGCTTCTCAAGCTGGCTTTTTACAATTATTGACAGAAAAATTTCCTGATGGAGTAGTATTTTCAACCAGCTTCAGCTACGAGGATCAGGTGATCACTCATTTGATAAAAAATCTGAACGTAGACATTTTTACATTGGATACGGGAAGACTTTTTGAGCAGACGTACGAAACTTGGGCTTCTACAAAAGCCTTCTTCAAAAAAGAAATCAAAGCGTATTATCCGGACACTGAAGAACTGAAAAAATTTGTATCAGATAATGGTCCTAATTCTTTTTATCAATCCGTAGAGCAGAGGAAAGCTTGCTGTACCATCAGAAAAGTACATCCTTTGAAATCTGCATTAAAAGGATATAAAATCTGGATCACCGGTTTAAGAGCTGAGCATTCTCCAAACAGACAGAATATGCCGGCCTTGGAATGGGATGAAGATAATCAGATCATTAAGTTTCATCCGCTTCTTCACTGGAGTACTGAGCAGGTGACAGATTATGTAAAAAACAATCAGCTGCCTTACAATTATCTCCATAAAAAAGGATTTGTAAGCATCGGATGTGAACCTTGTACAAGAGCTATTCAGGAAGGAGAAGACTTCAGAGCAGGCCGCTGGTGGTGGGAAGATGCCAATAAAAAAGAATGCGGTCTACATATTCATCAATAAAAAAGAAAAACATGTCAACATATCATTTAGATTATCTGGATCAGTTGGAAGCTGAATCTATTTACATTTTAAGGGAAGTCGCAGGACAATTTGAACGTCCGGCACTTCTGTTCAGCGGTGGAAAGGACAGTATTGTACTGGCTCATTTAGCCTCAAAAGCATTCCGTTACGGAAAGATACCTTTCAAGTTTGTTCATGTGGATACAGGACATAATTTTCCGGAGGTATTGAACTTTAGAGATCAACTTGTGAATGAATTAGAAGTTGATCTGGTAGTTCGCAAGGTTGAAGATACCATCCAAAAGAAAGGTTTAACGGAACCTAAAGGGAAATTTCCAAGCAGAAATTGGTTACAAACCTTCACTTTACTGGATACCATTGAAGAATTTGAATTTGATGCCTGTATCGGAGGAGCCCGCAGAGATGAAGAAAAGGCTCGAGCTAAAGAAAGAATTTTCTCGGTTCGTGATGAATTCGGACAGTGGGATCCTAAACTTCAACGCCCTGAATTATGGAGTATTTTCAACGGGAAAATCCATAAAGGAGAAAATGTAAGAGTATTCCCCATCAGCAACTGGACAGAGCTTGACATCTGGAACTATATCCGAAGAGAAAAAATTGAGCTTCCTTCTATTTATTTTTCACATGACCGAGAAGTAGTAGACCTTAACGGACAATGGATTGCCAATTCTCATCACGCCACATTAGAAACAGATGATGTAATCACCATAAAAAAGATAAGATACAGAACGGTAGGAGATATGACCTGTACCGCTGCAGTAGAATCTAAAGCCATCACCATAGATGCCGTGATTGAAGAAATTGTAGCCACCAGAATTTCCGAACGCGGAGAAACCAGAATTGATGACCGTGTGACGGAAGCAGCTATGGAAGACCGTAAAAAAGGAGGCTATTTTTAGATAAGTAATTAGCAATGAGTAATAAGTAATTAGATTGACAGCTTTTTACTTATGATGTTCACCATTACTCATTGCCCATTATTCATTACTCATAAACAAAAACAGATGGATATATTAAGATTTATAACAGCAGGAAGCGTAGATGATGGTAAAAGTACCCTTATCGGAAGACTGCTATACGATAGTAAAAGTATTTTACAAGACCAGTTAGAAGTACTGGAGAAACATTCTAAAAACAAAAATGATGACGGCGTAGACCTTGCCCTTTTAACAGACGGCTTACGGGCTGAAAGAGAGCAGGGAATTACCATTGATATTGCCTACCGATATTTTTCAACCTCCAAGAGAAAGTTCATTATTGCTGATGCTCCCGGCCATGTGCAATATACCAGAAACATGATTACCGGAGCGTCCAACTCTGATCTGATGGTCATTCTGATCGATGCCAGACAAGGCGTAATTGAACAAACAAGAAGACATTCCATCATAGCTTCATTATTAAAACTGAAGAAAGTAGCCGTAGCCATCAATAAAATGGATATGGTAGATTATTCACAGGAAGTATTTGAAACCATCCAAGTAGACTATGCTAAAATTGCAGAAAGTCTTGGATTAAATGATGTAAGCTATTTCCCAATCTCTGCGTTGAAAGGAGACAATATCGTTTCCGGATCATCTCAGACAGATTGGTATCAGGGACCTTCGCTTTTAGAATATCTGGAAAATGTAACCCTGAATGAAGAATTAAATACCGGCAGCCGTTTTCAGGTTCAGTATGTAATTCGTCCTCAGACTGAAGAGCTGCATGATTACAGAGGATATGCAGGGCAGGTTTTAAGCGGGAAATTTCAAAAAGGAGATAAAATCCATATTCTTCCGGCAGGAATTACCAGTGAAATTGCTAAAATCGAGATCAACGGAGTTGAGAAGGAAGAAGCTTTTGAAGGACAGCCAGTTGTTATTCATGTAACAGATGATGTGGATATCAGCAGAGGTGATGTTTTTGCTACAGAGGAACAACTCCCTGTCATTGAAAAAGACCTTGAAGTGCTGTTATGCTGGCTGGATCAGAAATCACTGCAACCAGGTAACAAATATTTACTACAACAAAACAGCAGACTGATAAGAGCCGTAGTAAAAGAAATTGATTACAAAATTGATGTGAATACGCTTACTCAGGAAAAAGCTGAAGGCGACATAAAGCTGAATGAAGTGGTAAAAGTAACCCTCCGAACAGCACAGCCTTTGGTTTATGATAGTTTTATCAATAACAAAAGAACAGGTTCTGCCATTTTAGTAGATGAAACATCTAATTCAACAGCGGCAGCCTGCATAATTCAGTAAATAAAATGTCAGTTTCAAACCAATTCATCGAAAGAATTCATCAGAGCAAACAGGATAAAACCCATGGATTCTTTGACAGAGCAAGAGTAAAGGTTTTTGTTACAGAATTGTATAAAGTATTGTTTCTTCCTCAGCCCATCAATACGCCCGATCGGCTGAAACAGGATTTTGATAAGCTACACGCTCATCTTTTTGTCCTAATTAATACCATTACAAAAGACGAAGACCTTACCGAAATACAGGTAAATGCTTTTTTTGATGCTTTGCCACAGATCTACAGTCATCTCGTTCAGGATGCACAATCCATCCTTGAATTTGATCCGGCAGCAGACTCTTTAGAAGAAATATACCTTGCGTATCCGGGATATTTTGCAACGTATGTTTACAGAATCTCGCATCAGCTCTGGAATCAGGAAGTACTTGTTTTACCTCGTGTTATTTCAGAATATGCACACAGCAAAACAGGAATAGACATTCATCCCGGCGCAGTGATCGGAGAATACTTTTTCATCGACCACGGAACAGGAATTGTCATTGGAGAAACTACCGTTATTGGCGATCATGTCAAAATATATCAGGGAGTAACCCTTGGTGCATTGAATGTCTCCAAAGAAAAAGCCAACCAGAAAAGGCATCCCAATATTGAAGACCATGTCATTATTTATTCGGGAGCCACCATTTTAGGCGGAAATACTACCATAGGAAGGGATAGCATTATCGGGGGAAATGTATGGATTACACAGGATGTACCACCCAATTCCCTGGTTTATAATAAAAGTGAAATAAGAATAAAGGATAACAACCCCTTACCGGAATCATTAACCTTTGTAATATAAAAACAGAAAAAACAAAAAATTGTATTGATATGAAATTTCAGAATGCACTAGAAACCATTGGAAATACACCAGTCGTAAAGATCAATAATTTATTCAATTCAGATTATGAAATCTGGATTAAATTGGAAAAAAGCAACCCGGGCGGAAGCATCAAAGACAGAATTGCCTTAGCCATGATTGAAGATGCGGAAGCTAAAGGATTATTAAATAAAGACAGCACCATTATTGAACCTACCAGTGGAAACACAGGAATAGGATTGGCATTGGTAGCCGCAGTAAAAGGATATAAGCTTATTCTGGTAATGCCGGAAAGCATGAGTATAGAACGTCGTAAAATCATGGAAGCCTATGGTGCTGAATTTGTGCTTACGCCAAGAGAAAAAGGCATGAAAGGAGCCATCGAGAAAGCTAACGAATTAGCAGAAGAAACTCCCAATTCATGGATCCCTAGACAATTTGATAATCCTGCCAACGTAAAAATTCACGTAGAAACAACAGCTCAGGAAATTTTAAAAGATTTCCCAGATGGGTTGGATTATGTGATTACAGGAGTAGGAACCGGCGGACATATTACAGGGATTGCTAAGGCATTAAAGGGAAAATATCCTAACCTTAAAGTAATTGCGGTAGAACCGGAACTTTCACCGGTATTAAGCGGCGGAAGTCCTGCACCACATCCATTGCAAGGGCTGGGAGCCGGATTTGTCCCTTCTATATTAGACATTACCCTTTTAGACGGAGTGATTACAGTAGGAAAGGATGAAGCCTATGAATATGCCATTAATGCAGCCAAAAAAGAAGGCCTTTTTGTTGGAGTTTCCACAGGAGCTGCTTTAGCCGCTATCGCAAAACATTTACCGGTAATACAGGCGGGAGCTAAAATTCTGACCATCAATTACGATACCGGAGAAAGGTATCTTTCTCTTGAGGGACTCTTCTAAAATCCTTTAACTAAGACCGATTTCAATGAATACAACTATAAAATCACCAAAGGTTTACCTTATCGGTGCAGGGCCTGGCAACCCTGATTTAATCACAGTAAAAGCTGTAAAAGCTATTGCCAAAGCAGATATTGTTCTTGCAGACCGTCTCGTAAGTCCTGAGATCTTAGAAACTTACGTAAACAAAGACACAGAGCTTATTTATGTAGGAAAAGAATGCAGTAAAAATGCGTCTACGCCTCAGTCTCTTATCAATACTTTAATGGTAGACCATGCTTTGCAGAATAAAACTGTGGTAAGGCTTAAAGGTGGAGATGTTTCTATTTTTTCTAATATTCTGGATGAATTACAGGCGTTGAAAGAAAACCATATTCCATTTGAGATTATCCCTGGAATTACGGCTGCTTTAGGAGCTGCGGCCTATGCAGGAATGCCTTTAACAGCCAGAGGATATTCAACATCTGTTCGTTTTCTTACGTATTATAAGTCTGAAATTCTTACCAAAGACTATTGGAAAGAACTTGCGGCCACCCAAGACACCCTTGTATTCTATATGTCTAAAGGCAACCTGACCGATCTTGTAGAGAAATTCAACCAATTGAATATTTCCAGCGAGAAAAAAATTGCGGTGATTGAACAGGCTACAACCCCTTACCAGAAAGTGTATACCTCATCTTTTGAGGATTTTAGCAAAACACTGGGTAATAAATCCTTCGCTTCACCATCATTGGTGGTGATAGGAAAAGTGGTGAACCTTCATGAAGAGTTTTCCTGGCTGGAAAATGCAGAGCAGGAAGGTCTTTATTTTAAATCAGTTGAAAATGGAAGCTTAGTACCCAAAACTCAAAATTTCTTCGAATATGCTGTCTGAAACTAAATTAAACATCCTTAAACAAATCTCCAGTGATTTTTCCAGAGATGAGTCCATCTGGGCAAGCGGATACCTCGCAGGATTAGCAGGTACACCTCTTACCGCTGTACAGCCACCTTTACAAGTTACTCTGCCGGAACAAAATACGGTGAAGAAAATCACCTTAGCTTATGGTACAGAAACCGGAAACAGTAAAAAGTTAGCTACATCACTTGCAGGAATTATCAAAAAGAAAGGAATTCAGGTGAAGTTAGCCGATTTATCCCAATACAAGCCTAAAGACCTTTCAAAAGAAGAATTTTTCTTTGTGGTCATCAGCACTCAGGGAGAAGGAGATCCACCCGTGTTGGCCAAGAAGTTCTATGATTATATTTATGAGAATGAAATCAACCTCAGTGCTCTGAAATTTGGGGTTCTCGCATTGGGAGATAGTAGTTATCCTCTGTTCTGCAAAACAGGAGAGGATGTAGATACTAGGTTTGAAATCCTTGGAGCACAGCGAATCATTCCATTAAAAAAATGTGATATAGACTACCAAGAGGATGCCCAAAACTGGATAGAACATGTTTTTGAAGCGGTGAATAAAACCTCAGCCAGCAGTGTTAAAAATACACCTGCTCAAAAAACTTCAACAGGAAGAAAGAAATATCTGGGGAAAGTATCAGCCATTATTAATCTGAATGATATCACCTCTGAAAAAGAAACCTATCACATTGAAATAGAAACTGAAGAGGCTTTAAGCTATAAGCCCGGTGCAGCATTGGGCATTATTCCATTCAATGCCAAGTCTGTAGTGGATGAAATTATTGCTGTAACAGGAATTGATTCAAGAAAAAGAATCGAAACCTCAAAAATTACAGATACGGTGGAAGAACTTTTGCAAAAGCATCTTAATATTAGCTACTTATTGAAAACTGTAGTCACTCAATATGCAAAGATTACGGGACATTCCATTCCGGAAGTTCGCTTAAGCCTTCTTGATCTGCTCAGAATTTATCCTGTGAAAAACGCGGAAGAATTTGAAGAAGTAATTCAGATATTAACGGCTCAGGCACCCCGTCTGTATTCCATCTCGTCTTCTCCGGAAGCCCATGGAGAAAACGAAATTCATATTACCGTTGCCAGATCGGAATTCTTTATTGACCACCAGAAACACAACGGTCTGTGCAGCGGTTACCTCAGCGAATTCAGTGAAGGCGAAGGGGTTGAGTTCTATATTCAGGATGCTGGACATTTCAGATTACCGGAACCGGATAAAGATATTATCATGATTGGCCCCGGAACCGGAATTGCCCCTTTCAGATCATTTCTTTGGGAACGTGATGCTGTTGGAGCAGAAGGAAAGAACTGGCTGTTCTTCGGAGATAGAAATTTTGTGTCAGACTTTATTTATCAGGCAGAACTTCAGGATTTTCTTAAAACAGGAAGCTTAACTCATTTGGATCTTGCCTTTTCAAGAGATACAGCAGAAAAAGTATATGTTCAACATAAGCTGGAACAAAAAGCTCAGGAAGTTTTTTACTGGCTTGAAAACGGAGCCTCTGTTTACGTATGCGGAACCAAGGATCCTATGAGCCGTGATGTAGAAAATACACTATTACATATTATTCAGCATCATGGAAAACGCAGTCAGGAAGAAGCTGTTCATTATCTGGAAGAAATGGAACTCAACGGCCGATATGCTAAAGATGTCTATTAAAAAATACCTGTACCCTTAAAAGAAAAATAATGACGAACCATAAAGATAATCTTTCCCCAGTAGAAAGAATTAAAACCCAAAGCAACGGACTCAGAGGAACCTTAAAGGAAAGCCTTGCCGATGATTTTACAGGAGCCATAAGAGAAGACGATCAAACCCTAATCAAGTTCCATGGAATGTACCAGCAAGACGACAGGGACAGAAGGGAAGAGCGTGTTTCCAAAAAACTGGAATGGTTGTATTCCTACATGATAAGACTAAGACTTCCCGGTGGATTTTTAACATCAGACCAATGGATTGGCGTGAATGATATTGCCAATGACCATTCTACCGGAACCATCAAAATAACAACCCGACAAACGCTTCAGCTGCATGGTATTTTAAAATCTCATTTAAGACCAACCATTCAGAATTTCAACCTGAATCACCTTGATTCTATTGCGGCTTGTGGTGATGTGAACAGAAATGTAACGTGTACAGCAAACCCATCAGAATCACCTTTGCATCAGCAAACGTATGAGTTGGCAGGTAAAATAAGTGAAATGTGCCTTCCGAAAACTAAGTCTTATTATGATGTCTGGATTGATGATGAACTGCTTGTAGACCGAAAAACAGAAGAAGATCCTTTATATCAGGACAGATATCTTCCCAGAAAGCTGAAGATCGGAATTGCCGTTCCACCCAATAATGATGTAGATGTATTTATTAATGATATTGCTTTGATTGCCATCATTGAAAACAATCAGATTGTAGGATACAATATTGCTGCGGGAGGTGGATTAGGTGCAACTCACGGCAATGAAGCAACCTATGCAAGATTAGCTTCTGTTCTTGGATTCGTAGATTCAGAAGAAAAAGCTTTAAAAGCAGTGTATGAAATTATCACTGTACAGCGTGATTTCGGGAATAGAAGTGACAGAAAACTTTCAAGGTTAAAATATACGATTGATAAACTGGGTATCGATCAGTACAGAACCGAGGTAGAACAAAGAACGGGATTCAGTTTTGAACCTGCCAGAGCATTTAAGTTCGAACAGAGAAAAGACCGTTACGGATGGACGAAGAATCATGAGGGAAAATGGTTTTATACCGTGTTTGTGGAACATGGAAGAGTTCTTGACATTGAAAGGTATCCTTTAAAATCCGGATTGTTAAAGATTGCTCAAACGGCTAATGTCAATTTCAGATTTACATGTAATCAAAACCTGATTGTTGCTGATATTAATGAAGAAGATAAAGCAACTATAGAAAGTCTTTTAAAGGAATATGGAATTTCAGATGCTACTGAAAAAGCAAGTGCTTTACGTAAAAATTCTGTGGCTTGTGTTGCTTTAAATACGTGTTCATTAGCTCTTGCGGAAGCACAGCGTTATTTGCCGTCGCTGGTTACCAAAATAGAACCTATTCTAGAAAAGCATGGCCTTATAGAAGATGATATTACCATCAGAATGACCGGATGTCCTAACGGATGCGGAAGATCTCCCAATGCTGAAATCGGATTTGTAGGAACAGCTTACGGGAAATACAATCTCCACATTGGAGGAGACCGCTTGGGAATGCGATTAAATACAAAATACAGAGAAAATATTGGCGAAGAAGAAATTCTGACTACTCTGGATGAGCTTTTCGGAATCTATGTTCAGGAAAAACATACAGAAGAAACATTTGGTGATTTTTCATACCGTTATTTACAAACCTTAAACTGAAAATATGACTAGCCTTTTTTATGACCAGAAAAAACTAAAAAAACATCAACCATTTCTTCTAGGTGAACGAATGTGTATGTGTTGTTGATTTTAAATACTGACAACATATTCAAGCTGTTTGAACTCTATTTTAACCACAAAAGTCACAAAAGCTTTGTGAAAACCACCAACTTTCACAAGCATTACAATTGAAGGACTTCATATTCCCCTCCTCTGGAGGGGTGGCAAAAATTCAAAGAATTTTTGACGGGGTGGTTAACATCTTTTGTCCTTTTGTGGTAAAAATCTCAAACAGCTCCATTCTTACTCACCTAAAATAGAAGAACAATGAAAAACAAAAGACAGGGATATTTCCTGCCTAAAACAGGAGTTATATTATTTACATTTTTATTCTGCAATCTGGCAGAAGCACAGCAGCTTATCGAATTAAGCGGAATCATCAGAAATACAGGTACCCAAAAAGGGCTTGATGCTGTAAAAGTACAGATTGAAAATACGCAGGACACCGCATCAACAGATCAGCTCGGGAACTTTAAAATAAGAACAAGAGTAACCATTCCTTTTCGTCTGATTATTAATAAAGATGGATTTTCCAGTCAAACTGTGGAGATTCTTTCGCTTTCCAACAAACTTACCATTGGGCTGAATCCTCAGAATACCATTATTGATGATGTCGTTATTTCAGCATCCCGTATTCCGGAAAAAATACTGAAATCTCCGATCGCTATTGAAAAAATTGATATTAAAACGATCAGGGAAAGTCCGGCAGCATCCTTTTATGAAACCCTTGAAAATGTAAAAGGACTACAGCTTTTAACGTCCAGCCTTACCTTGAAAATCCCAAATTCCAGAGGATTTAACTCTCCAAACAACTTCAGATTTATGCAGTTGGTGGATGGGGTAGATGTACAGTCTGCAACTTTAGGAGTTCCATTGGGAAATGCGATTGGCCCAACAGAACTGGATATCCAGTCTATGGAAGTCACTCCGGGAGCCGCTTCCGCATTGTACGGAATGAATGCCATCAATGGATTGGCAAGCCTTCAGACCAAAGATCCATTTACTTCTGAAGGAATAAGCGTTTATTTCCGTGGCGGAGTGAATCATGTAGATAACTACAATCATAAGATTAGTTCTCTGGGGGAAAGTGCTATCAGATTTGCCAAAGTATTCAATAAAAACTTTGCAGTTAAAGTGAATGCTTCCTATTTTACTGGAACAGACTGGATCTCCAATAATCAAACCGATCAGAACCCTAATTCACTGATTACCGCCAATCCTAATTTTTCTTTAGCTAATAATCCGGCAGAAGATCTTTGGAATAAATATGGGGATGAAAGAAACAACAGGGTAGCGGTAAAAGTAGATTATAACGGAAAACCTACAACCTTCAATGTTTCCAGAACAGGATATCTGGAAAAAGATCTGGTAAGTCCGGAGGTTAAGAATATAAAATTTGATGCCGGATTATACTATCGTTTTGGAGATCAATGGAAAGCTTCTTACGTTTACCGTTACGGATTGTTGGACGGAACTTTTCAAAGAGGAAATAAAATCCGTTTACAAAATGCTACGGTTCAAAATCATAAGATAGAGCTTACCGGCAAAGAACTTACTTTCAGGGCCTATGTTTCCATAGAAAATACCGGAGACTCCTATAATCTGAAACCTTTGGCTGATAATCTTGATCTGACCAATCTTTCCAACAATAACTGGAAGAATATCTTTCAAACGGCTCTTCAAAATAATCTTAATGCAGGAACCAACCTGAATGAAGCTCTTATTCTTGCCCGTCGTGAAGCTGATAAAAATAGAGCAGTACCCGGAACAACAGCCTTTGAGCAGCTAAAAAATACCATCATTGGAATCAACAACTGGGATTCAGCCAATGGAGGAGTCGCTGGAGCTCCTGCAACAGGAGGTGCCAAACTGGAACAGAAATCCAGATTTTATCAGGGTGAACTTACTTATGATTTCACCAGGTTTGTAAAGGTTTTTAGTCTTTTAGCCGGAATAGATTATCGTTTGTACCGCATAACTCCAGATGGAAACAATTTTGTAGATTTTAACAGACCTGTTACTGAAAGAAATATTCCTTTATCCGACGGAACTTTCGGAAAGGATGTTATCTATCAGAAATACGGGGCCTTTGCACAGATTACCAAGCTTTTTTTTGATGAAAAATTAAAAATTAATGCGGCACTCCGTATCGACAGAAATCCTGAATTTGAAGCCAAACTTAATCCAAGAATCAGCATTGTGTATTCTCCTGTTAAACAGCACAATTTCAGAGCATCCTTTCAAAACGGGTACCGTTTTCCATCCTTATTTGAAGCTCTTTCGTTTGTGAATAACGGAAATGTAAGAAGAGTAGGTGGATTGACAAAAGTAAATGACGGATTAGGCTATCTGGAAAATTCTTACACCTTAGCATCAATTGATAGGTTTACTGCTGCAGTGAATGCTGATGTAGACGGTGGAAAAAGCCAAAGTCAGGCCGCACAGGACAATAAACAGTTATTAGCCGTTGCCAATCTGCAAAAATTACAGCCGGAAAAGATCAATTCCTTTGAAATAGGGTATAAATCGGTGTTCTTTAATAATAAACTGGCGCTGGACTGGGATTTTTACTACAACATTTATGAAGGGTTTCTTGGACAGGTAGAAGTAGCCGTTCCTAAAAACAGTCAGGTTGGAAGTAATACAGCCGTTCTTGCTATGCTGGACAGAAGCAAGCAAGACCGATACAGAGTTTATACCAATAGTAACAGTACTTATAAAAGCTATGGAACTTCCTTTGGTATCCGATATAATGTGATTAAAAATTACAATGTCAATGCTAATGTATCTTATAACGATCTGGCTTCCAATACTACTTCAGATCTGTTTATTACAGCCTTTAATACCCCAAAATGGATGGTGAATGTAAGTGTGGGAAACAGAGAAATTATCAAGAATATTGGATTTACGGTTGTGGCAAGATGGCAGAATAGTTTTGACTGGGAAAGTCCTTTAGCTTCAGGCAAAATTCCTGCTTACTATACGATAGATGCTCAGGCTAGCTGGAAAATTCCTGAGATTCACGCCAATGTAAAAATTGGAGCAACCAATCTCCTGAACAGACGTTATTTCCAATATGCTGCCGGCCCTGAAATTGGTGGTTTATATTATCTCGCTTTTACGTATGACTTAAAACTGTAATCAAGATGAGCAATTCCTTATATCCCGTATTTTTAAAACTTGAAACATTATCGTTACTCATCATCGGAGGCGGAAAAATTGCCCTTGAAAAACTGGAATCAGTATTGGGTAATTCTCCTGAAACTTCCATAAGATTGGTTGCAAAGGAAATCATTCCTGAAGTGAGAGCCTTACAGCATCAGTTCATCAATCTTACAATATATGAAAGAGCTTATCATGATGATGATTTTAATGATACCGATGTGGCGATTATCGCTGTAAATGATATTGAACTGGCTGCACAAATCCGTGAAGGTGCTCACAAACAAAATGTATTGGTCAATATTGCAGACAAGCCTGATCTTTGTGATTTCTATTTAGGTTCCATTGTTAAAAAAGGAAGCCTTAAGATCGCGATTTCTACGAATGGAAAATCACCAACTATTGCTAAAAGACTCAGAGAAACCTTCACAGAAACCATTCCGGATGAAATGGATCTAGTGTTGGATAATATGCAGAACATCCGCAATCAGTTAAAAGGAGATTTTAATCACAAAGTCACTGAACTTAACAAAATTACTACCCAATATCTATCTGATGGAAAAGCAGCTCCTGCAAAAAATGACCTGGAGATAGAAAAGCTCATCAGTATTACTAAAATAGCTCAGAGAAAAGCCAATATTTACCTTGCCATTATAGGAGTTATGCTTCTTTTGGGAATATTGGGTCTTGTTGTTTATCAGTTTGATCTTTCTGATGACATTCAGACTTTTCTCAGCAAAGATGGCCACATCTTTTACTGGATGTTATTTGCCGGATTTATGGCTGAAATTGTCGCCGGATCTATGGGTATGGGATATGGTGTAATTTGTACTACCATATTATTATTACTGAACGTTCCGCCACCTGTTGTAAGTGCAAGTATTCATTCTGCAGAATCTTTTACAACCGCTGCCGGAGGATTTAGCCATTACAAATTGGGAAATGTCAATAAAAAAATGGTTTGGGTGTTATTTCCATTAGCTATCGTGGGATCTATCATTGGAGCATTAACTCTGTCTCATTATGGAGAACATTATGCGCATATTGTAAAGCCCATCATTGCCTGTTATACTTTGTATTTAGGAGTAAATATTCTTAGAAATGCCTTTAAGGATAAGAGTAAAAACCGCATTAAAACCAAAAAAAGAACCAATCTGAGAATATTGGGACTCGTTGGTGGTTTTATAGATTCCTTTGCCGGAGGTGGCTGGGGTCCATTAGTAACCGGAACATTAATTAAAGAAGGAAGAATTCCCCGCTATGTTGTGGGAAGTTCAACCGTTGCTAAATTTTTACTGACAGTAACAAGTGCCATCACTTTTATCTTTACCATTGGAATTCACCATTGGAATATTGTTTTGGGGCTCCTGTTAGGTGGCGTTTTTACCGCTCCGTTTTCTGCGATGCTTACTTCTAAACTTCCTACAAAGAAGATGTTTGTGGTTGTAGGAGTAGTTGTTATTCTGATGAGCCTGGTGACCATTGTCAAAACATTTCTAAAGTAAGGAAGCCTGAAGCAGGAAGAGGGAAGTTATTAAAGCCAGAAAAGTACTTGCTTTATTTTTTCACAAATATTTGTTTGGATCAACTTCTAGAAATACTAAGTTGAACAAGATCAAAGCATCTATTTTATTGGAATAGCGAGTTAACAACAACCCTTAAAATAATTGAAAATTAATTGATTAAATGAAGATTACTCATTAATAAACCTTTTAATCGACCTAGGAATCAGGAACGTTAAGAAAATTTAAATGGAATCCGTTAAAAAATTCCCACTGTCTGAGCATGGCTACAATTTTGAATCGAAGCAGAACCGAGGGATCCATACGAGTTTGGGAATTTTAGGAGTACATTGAAATTTTTAGTGGAGGATTCCAGTCTTGAACTTTTGAATACTTTTGTTTCAAGACAAAAGTATTAAGTAAAAAACTTTTTAACATCAACTTTGCATTTTATAAAAGATCATGATAATAATTTGAATGTAACGCAAAGATTTTATTTTCTATGCTTATGATTCTAGGAGGCAAAGATTACGGCAAATCCGTTGACTAAGCTAATGGTAACAGCACGCTTCATCAAATCGATTAAAAATCGATGAACCCTTTGCTCACTTACAATTTAGCAGCATCAAACAACAACTTTGCGTTTTAAAAATCTTTAGGTTTACGATATTGAGACTCCTACGGAGTGACAAAATAGAGGTTCCACAAGATCGTAGTAACTATTTCATTGAAGCTATGAACCAATAATAGATCCATTAAAATGATTTAGAATGTGTTGATTATAACGAAGAATAGTAATTAATAAACCTTTTAATTGACCTAGGAATAAGGAACGTTAAGAAAATTTAAATGGAATCCGTTAAAAAATTCCCACTGTCTGAGCATGGCTACAATTTTGAATCGAAGCAGAACCGAGGGATCCATGCGAGTTTGGGAATTTTAGGAGTACATTGAAATTTTTAGTGGAGGATTCCAGTCTTGAACTTTTGAATACTTTTGTTTCAAGACAAAAGTATTAAGTAAAAAACTATTTAACATCAACTTTGCGTTTTATAAAAGATCATGATAATAATTTGAATGTAACGCAAAGGTTTTATTTTCTGAGTTTATGATTTCAGGAGGCAAAGATTACGGCAAAGCCGCTGACTAAGCTAATGGTAGCAGTACGCTTCATCAAATCGATTGAAAATCGATAAACCCTTTGCTCACTTAAAATTTAACGCAATCACAAATAAACTTTGCGTTTTAAAAATCTTTAGGTTTACGATAATATTGAGACTCCTACAGAGTGACAAAAGTGGAGGTTCCACAAGATCATAGTAGCTATTTCATTGAAGCTATAAACCAATAATAGCCATTAAAATGATTAGGAATGGGTTAATTAAATGAAAAATAGTAATTAATAAACCCTTTAATTGACCTAGGAATCAGGAACGTTAAGAAAATTTAAATGGAATCCGTTAAAAAATTCCCACTGTCTGAGCATGGCTACAATTTTGAATCGAAGCAGAACCGAGGGATCCATACGAGTTTGGGAATTTTAGGAGTACATTGAAATTTTTAGTGGAGGATTCCAGTCTTGAACTTTTGAATACTTTTGTTTCAAGACAAAAGTATTAAGTAAAAAACTATTTAACATCAACTTTGCATTTTATAAAAGATCATGATAATAATTTGAATGTAACGCAAAGATTTTATTTTATAAGCTTATGATTCTAGGAGGCAAAGATTACGGCAAAGCCGCTGACTAAGCTAATGGTAGCAGTACGCTTCATGAAATCGATTGAAAATCGATGAGCCCTTTGCTGACTTAAAATTTAACGCAATCAAACATCAACTTTGCGTTTTAAAAAATCTTTAGGTTTACCATATTGAGACTCTTACTAAGTGACAAAAATAGAAGTTTAGCAAAATCAACAGTATTTTATACTGTAAAAATAATAGGCTGTTTATTTTTTGCTCTTTATTCCAATCAATTGTAACGCATTAGAAGTTAAAAAGATATCATCAAAAACAGTCAATGATTCTACATCATTAAAACCTGTAGGGATCAAGTCATTTTTATTGAAAGATAATTCTATAGAGGTATCGTAGGCAGCAACGATTCTTACTTTTGAATATCCGTTATAATCTACTCTGAAGCCTTCAAACATGCATTTACGTTCTGCTTTCTGATATTCGCCGTATTCTTCAAAACCTGCCATATCTGTCCTTTCATCATCGTTGTCATTATGCTCCAATGATTTCCAGGAAGCATAATTTTTGGGTTCCTTTAATACATTTCCATTAGGGTCTACAGGAACAAACATTCCCAAAGTAAGGGATTGTTTTAAAAAATTAGCATAATTATTCATCAAACTCAAGGTTTGAAGATCGGCATATCCTTCGTGGGCATAATATTCAAGCACGAAGGTCGTCATCGGAATCAGCTTATGAGAAGCATCAGTCGGCATATTTGGTCTTTTCTTTTTGGCCGATAAAAATAGTATTTTTATTTGCGTTTCCCAACGTAACATAAAGAATCCAACGGTATTTATACCCATTCTGAATAACAATAAGGAAAGAGTGCCATGCATTTTCCGTATCTTCGTACCATAACAGGAATAATGATAGCGAATACTTCTTTGCAGGATATGGAGGCGGTCCTTGGCTTATACAAAATGGCTTCCGATTTTAAGAAAACCGTATCTGGTGTACAATGGCCGAAATTTGATCGAAATATGATCGAAACTGAAATCAACGAAAACCGGCATTTTAAAATTACAGTAGATGAACAGGTAGCTTGTGTATGGAGCATTACCTTTGAAGATCATCAGGTTTGGGAAGAAAAAAATGAAGATCCTTCAATATACATTCATAGAATCGCTACCAATCCTAATTTCCGCGGACAGAAATTTGTTGAGCAAATCGTAGAATGGGCAAAACAATTTGCTTCTCAACACGACAAATTATACGTAAGAATGGATACTACTGCCGGAAACCAAAGACTAACAGATTATTACGTAAAATGTGGATTTACCTATCTGGGAGATAAGAAAATGACTGATACAGAAGGCCGTCCGGATCATTATCATAATGCCACAATGGCCCTTTTTCAATTGGAAGTATAAAGATTCTGTTATTTACAGACAGGCTGAACATCATTCAATAAAGTAACCAGCATTTTTCCCGGTTCTTCAAAAGGAATCAGATGGGCTGAATTTTCAAACCAAATTCCCTTTTTAAAAGGAGCTTTTACATTCTTAAGCCACTGAGCGGTAGGTTCTGATGGAGTAGTATAATCATGTCTTCCCATAAACATGAAAACCGGAATAGGAAATGTTTTAACACTTTTAAAATCTGTATCAAGAAACTCCGTAAGCACTTTTGAGAGAGTAAATAAACTTCCTTTCCCAATAGCTTCTGCATCATCATAGGAATATTCCGGTGATAAAAGCGGAGCCTGAAAGAAATATCTGGAATTATTTCTATAGGCAGTCAGGCCACCATAATACTGAGGCCATTTCCGTGCAATAATGATTCTCTGCCGGGTAATCGGAGTATTTCCCGGATAAGGTGCTATTGAAGCTAATTCCTTTAAAGCAGTATCATTTTTCAGTCGGGTAGCTTCTTTTACAGCGAAATCAACACTTAACCGTTCATTATCTCTGGTATTGATAATCTGTCCGATTCCAACATAAGCATAGAACAGATCCGGTCTTTTCAGTGCCGCTTTCATGGAGATAATGGTTCCCCAGCTGTGTCCTATGAGAAGAACTTTTTTCTTTTTATACTTTTCTTTAATCAATTCAGCAAGTTGTATAGCATCATCCACATATTGATTAATATTAATCGTATTCTTCAGGCTTAATGTATCATTGGCATTATATGTTTTACCGGATGCTCTTTGATCGTAGTTCACCACTGTAAAATATTCTTCGATGGGCCTTTGAAACATCCACATCACCGGAGCAATAGGAGAGGCCGGACCACCATGTACAAATAAAATCACAGGGTTTTCTTTATTCTGCCCACGAACATATACCCATTGTTTCACACCTCCGATGGTGGCTTTATACCTTTCCTGAATTCCATTTGGAGCTACGATGGAGTCTAGATCCTTGATGATTTCCCGGGCTTCACTATATTCATTATTGGGCTTCTTACTCTGTCCGAATACGATGAATGAAAATAATAAAGTAATAACTGATATAATTGGATACCTCATGATTGGTATTTAAATAATTGATTATAAGAACTAAGTTAGAAAGATCATTTGAATATTCAGAAAGATTTTTTACACGAAGGGAAATGAAATTGATAGAACAATCTTATTTCGGAAACAGATTTTGCTATTTATCCCTTTGTAATGCTTTTTTCTCAGCATCCAGGAATTTATAAACAGGAAAAGCATCACCCTGATTGGTAAGTGCAATAATACAAGTATTAGAGTTTAAATCTCTCCAGATCACGCCCCTGAAACCATTCACTCCTCCCGTATGCATTGTATGATGGCCGGAAACAAACCAGCCAAAACCATATTCGCTGGGTTTCCCATCTTTTAGGATAGGTAATTCATACATAAGTTTAGAATTTTCATGATTCAAAAGCTGATGTTTTCTTAAAGCTGTATCAAATTTATACAGATCCCATGGAGTAGAATAGAGGCTCCCATCTCCAGTTGTGAGGAGTGAATAATCGTCAGGCTTTTTATTCATATCATAAGCTTTTGCTATTTCAGTATTAGGAATCGTTTCAGCATCATAGATAAATGAATGATTCATCTTCAAAGGATTCAATATTTTACCCTGAATAAATTTACCATAGGATTGTCCTGATATGGCTGCAATAATTTCACCGAGTACAATATAACCGCTGTTACTGTATTCAAATTGGCTTCCTGATGGAAATCGTAGCCCCGGTTGTTTTTTAAGAAAGTCCAAGACTTCCTGGTTGATAATTTTATCTTTATCTACCCTCAAAATATTTTCATAATCCGCCAAGCCGGAAGTATGATTCAATAATTGCCGTATACTTACATTCTGTGCATAGCCTGGAAGATCTTTAATGTACTGACTAGCCTTATCATCATAAGACAATAAATTTCCCTGCTGCAATAGCATAATTCCAACAGCTGTAAAAGGTTTAGTAATGGAAGCCACACAAAATGGTGTATTTTTCGTTACAGTACTTTTATCTTCAAAACGTTTATAACCCAGTGCTGTATCACATACTATTTTTCCTTCTTTAACAATAAGAACTGTACCATTAAATTTTCCTTCTTTGTAATAGTCGAGAACAATCTCTTTTTCTGACTTTTCTTTGCAGGAGAAGAACATTGCAGTGATAAAACTATACATCAATAGTGTTCTGAACATGGTATTGAATTTTAATATACAATACGTCAGACATATACATAAAAAGTTACAAAAGTTGAAGCCAGGTTGAAATATTGAAAATCATCAAACTTCATTTTCTATTTTTTCTTATAACCCATTCATTTTCAATTAATTTTAAAATGACTATCTTTACGCTAACCAAACAAACAGTATTAATATGTCAGTAACACCAGAAGGAGCCAGGAAGGCTCAGCTATCTTTATCTGAAAGGGCACCTGTAGCTCATGCCGTTCTTTCAGGAGCAGAAAATATTTCAAAGTACAGTAACGGAGTATGTCATGATGTGGTTGCTTATGCCCTGTACATGAGAGGAGCCCACATTAGCCCAGATCAATTGGCAGGTTCAGCAGGCCAAAAATGGTTAGAAACTTTCAACTATCCTGGAGGGAAAAAATGGGATGGATATTCTCCCATTGCTAAAGGAAAAGCCATTGGTTTCTACAGACCTATTGATAAAACATGGTTTCATTCAGCTATTACAACAGGAAATGGTAATGAGATCAGATCCGTAAACGGGTTTTCATTAGGTTCTGCATGGTCTGTACCGGTAGATATGAAATGGGTTCTTGGAAAAATTAATTCCGATGGTACTTTCAACTATGACGGAACTAAAATAGAAGTGTATATTTCTCCTTTATAGAAATAATCCTTCCGGTTGGAAGGATTATTTTTTTAACCTTTTCCCTCTATTAATATTCTGCCCTCATCAGATGGGTTGAATTTGTATTGAGTTCAATTCCTCTATCTCTACCAACAATTACAGTTCCTCCAATATTGGCAAGATGATTTCCAAAAGCACAATTGGGTTCAAAGGCAAAGCACATTCCTTCCTGCAATACTAAATCTCTTCCAGGATTGGGTAACCTACCCACATTTCCGTATCGGGCAGTTTGTGGTAATATTTCTATCCCCGGAGCTGTTCCAAATCCAATAGGACCATAAGGGTTTATACTGTGTATTAAAGGATGTACATGCCATCCGCCAGCTTCTAAAAGTGGTTTTTCCATGATATCAACAACTTCTCCAAAAGTTTTTCCCGATTTCAACACATCCACTCCTGCTTCATAACACTCGCGGGCGACATGAGCTGCACGTTCAATATTTGGATGTATATTTCCAACCGCTACTGCCGCCTGATGCTGAGTTTCATACATCCCATACAATGCAAAGATCTCAGATAAAACAATGTCTCCTTCTTTAATAATTCGGGGAGGCTGTGACCGATATTGCCAGGCAGGCGGCCCCCACCCAATATATTCAGGTCCTGATCCCATTAATATTTCAGCCGTAAACCCTCCCATTGAAATACAGGCCGAGGTAATAGCTGCTGCTACTTCAGCTTCACTCACTCCGGGCTTAACAGTCATACGCATCGCTTCACTCATAACTTCCCCAATATGCGCAGCATGCTTAATTAAAGCCAGTTCTTCATCACTTTTTGGAGCAGTCATTTTGAAAAAATCCATATAAACAGATTTTATTTCAGCATTTGGAAAGGCTTCCATGATCCCTTTCCATGTACGATGGGGAAGTGCTCCGTCAAAATAGAAAGGTGGATAAGCCTCCAAACCAATGATTCCAATCTTAGGTGTATTTGAAAGGCCCTTTTCTTTAAGGATATTTCCAATATTGGACCCAGTTTTACCAACATAGATTTGTTCAGGCTCAATCCATTGCTGATCTCCACGAAGAGAAGCCTGCATATGATCTGCCACCATCATAGAAGCAAAAGTTATAACAATTGGCTTTTCTTCTTTGTAAAATATCACAACAGACCCAAGTCTGTCATTGGTAAAATAATGATCAATACAAAACGGGGCGGGTGCTGCAGATTCTCTGTCTCCGTAAATGATCAGGGTGTCCAGTTCATTTTTTCTCATGATGGTGCGTGCAATCTCCCAACGACGATCACGCTCTTTCAATGATAAAGGCAATGGTATTTCCATTTTTGTTTTCATAACTCAATCTTTATTAATTATTAAAGCTGATGCAAAGTAAGCAGATCAATGATCGAAGGATATTATCCCAGAAGAAGAATAAATGTGCAATACGTTTGTTTTATTGGAAAATAAATATCTTCTTTACCTGGAATTTAATTGATGGTATGGAAAGCGTGAAAGATGTTGAAAATTACAGTATAACTTATGTGTCTGAGAAAATTGGGTTGCAGAATGTAGAAGGAATTGTGGTAAACAGAACTGAAGATTCTGTACGAAAAGGATTAACAAATTATCCGCATACGGTCAATGGTTTTATCTGCGCAATCTGTATAAAAGGAAAAGCAGAACTGAAAATTAATTTTCAGAAAAGGCTACTGGAACCCTATACTCTCATGGTTGTACTTCCCGGCTCTATGATGGAACCGATAGAGGTATCGGATGATCTGCATATAGACACTATTTTTTTCGATCCTGATTTTATTTCCAGAGATTCTCTTTCCAATCATTACATGTTTTTTCACGAAATAGGGCAAATACCTTGTATCAGGTTAAATGATGAAGGTTTTGAGGTCTTTAGACAACACCATACAAGTATTTCTATGCATTATTATAGAGAAGAAAGCAGGAGTAAGGCAGACATACTTCAATTCCTGTTGTTAGCCCTTTTAGCGGAAATAAAAGATGTATATAATACTAATGGTGAACAGGAACAGGAACAAAAACATACAAGAGCTAAAGAATTAACAGCTGTTTTTTTTGATTTATTATACCATCATCATAAAAAAGAAAGAAGTGTTTCCTTTTATGCTCAGAAAATGCATCTAACCAGTAAATACCTCACTACCATAATACGTAAACAGACAAGAAAGTCTATCCTGGTTTGGATCAATGAAGCGGTTATAGCACAGGCCAAATCTTTATTGAAAACAACCAATCTTTCAGTAATGGAAATTACTGATATTCTAAATTTTACCGAATCATCCCTGTTTTGTCGGTTTTTCAAAAGATACACCGGTATGACGCCTTCTGCATACAGAGGAAATTAAAGGATGTATCCGAAAGTTATTTATGCCTCAATCGTACATTTCGGGCACACACCGCTGATGATAAAATTGTATTCCTCTGCAATAAAATGATCTGGCAAGCTAATTTCCGGTATCGCATTCTCAATACACGTTACAGAATGACATTTTTTACAATTAAAATGAACATGATTGTGAAAATGCTGTTCATGGCTGCATTTACCACTGCATTTTGCAAAGTTGACCACACCATCCACATTGATGATTCTATGGACAGCGCCCTCATTTTCAAGCCTTTCTAAAACTCTGTAAATGGTTACTCTATTACATAGTTCGCCTAGTTGCTTCTGAATATCAGAATGGCTTAAAGCAACCTCGGAGCTGTTGATAAGGTTTAAAATTTCGGTTTTGGCGTGGGTATTTCTGACTTGTTTCATTATTTTAATGCAACAAAGTTGCGTTATTTAGGATTTTATATTTACATTTGCAACAAAGTTACAATAACAAATTTAAATCCTGATCTTTATGAAGTCTAAAATTCTTGATGCAGTAGGAATCTCAGCGGCAGTTTTATGCCTTATTCATTGTATTGTCTTTCCTTTATTGCTTATTATTCCCATCGGAATATCCCATAATCCCTATGTTGACCTTGGTTTTCTTGCCATAGGAACCCTTGTCGTTTACAGATTAACGAAAAAAATCACCAACCGCAGGCTTAAGTTCTTATTTTGGATATCAATTGGTCTTATTGCTGTTTCTGTAGCAGCAGATTTTATATTCGAAGTGCATCTTCCTTTGATTTATGTAGGAGCAGCAGGATTGATCACAGCACATCTTATCAATTTCAAGAATCACAAACATTAAGAAAAAATGACAAAGAAACTCCCGGTAACAGTGCTGAGTGGTTTTTTAGGAGCCGGAAAAACAACTCTATTAAACCATATTCTGCACAATAAACAAGGCTTAAAAGTGGCTGTAATTGTCAATGATATGAGTGAAGTTAATATTGATGCAAGGCTTGTTGAAAACCAAAATACCCTTTCAAGAACAGAAGAAAAGCTGGTTGAGATGAGCAATGGATGTATATGCTGTACATTAAGAGAAGATCTTATGGTTGAAGTAGAACGTTTAGCTTCTGAAAATCGCTTCGACTATCTTTTAATCGAAAGTACAGGAATCAGCGAACCCATTCCCGTAGCACAAACCTTTACTTATATTGATGAAGAAAGTGGAATAGATCTTTCCCGCTTCAGCTATGTAGATACTATGGTAACTATTGTGGACGGTTTTAACTTCATGAAAGATTTTTCTTCTAATGAACGATTGATGGACCGTAGGCTCACTGATATTGAGGAAGATTATCGTACCATTGTTAACCTTCTTACCGACCAGATTGAATTTGCCAATGTTATTATTTTGAACAAAACAGATTTAATTGATCCGGAAACGCTCGGATTTTTGAAATCTGCACTAAAAAAATTAAATCCGGAGGCTACCATTCTGGAATCAGAATTTGGTCAAATTGATCCACAAAATATTCTAAATACAAAGTTATTTGATTTTGATAGAGCACAGGCTTCTGCAGGCTGGCAAAAAGAACTGCAGACTGATCATCATACTCCTGAGACAGAAGAATATGGAATAGGCTCTTTAGTATTCAGAGATCAAAGACCATTTCATCCCAACAGGCTTTGGGAATACCTTAATCATTATCCTGAAGGTATATTAAGAGCCAAAGGGCTTTTCTGGCTGGCTTCCAGGCCTGATGATGCTTTGAACTTTTCTCAGGCAGGAGGTTCATTTCGTCTGGAGAAAGCAGGAGTTTGGTGGAGTAGTATGCCTATGAGCCATAGAGCGCAATATGCTTCTTTTATAGAAAATCAGGAATTCATTGAAAGCAGATGGGATAAAAATTGGGGTGACAGAATCAATGAACTGGTTTTCATTGGACAAGATCTGGACAAAGAACAAATCTTACAAGATCTTACTGCCTGTCTTATCAGCGATCATGAAAAAGAATTATTTGATCGAAAAGCAGAATTTAAAGACCCTTTCCCTCAACATATTTAAAATTAACCTTTTGTTAACGCAACTAAGTATCGTTAAGTGAAAATATGAAATAAATTAGTGCATTATTTATACAATATATGGATAGAAGAAAATTTCTAAAAGGTTCAGTACTGCTTTCAGGATTATTATCACTATCACCCACTGAACTCTGGAGTTCTACAAAAAGGGTTACATCTCCGGGAGCCGGAAAAGCAAAAAACATCATATTCATGGTGAGCGATGGAATGAGCCTTGGAACCCTTTCAATGGCAGATCTTTATTCCAGAAACATATTGGGAAAGGAAAGCCGTTGGCTCAACTTATATCATGAGAAGACAGTTTCACGTGCATTAATGGATACAGCTTCTGCAAGCTCAATCGTAACAGATTCCGCAGCTGCCAGTTCAGCTTTCGGAGGCGGAATAAGAGTGCAAAATGGGGTATTAAATATCGGTGCTAATGGAGAAAACCATATTCCAATATGGCAGAAATATAAAAAAGCAGGAAAAAAAGTGGGTTGTGTTACCAGTGTTACCATTACTCATGCTACACCTGCAGGTTTTTGTGTTAATTCCACCAAAAGAAATGCAGAACCTCAAATTGCTGAAATGTATGCAGAACTGGGAATAGATATTCTGATGGGTGGCGGAGATGAATTTTTTAATCCTTTAAAAAGAGAAGATAAAAAAGACCTTTATTCTGTTTACAAAAAAAAGAACTATCAAATTATGAAGAATGGTATAGATCTCAAAACCATTCAAAAAGGAAACAAGATTTTAGGAATCTTCAATACCGGAGCTTTACCATACAGCATTGACAGGACTCATCTTAAAGAACTTCAAAACACACCTACTTTAGCAGAGATGGCAGATGCGGCTATTGATCAGATGAAGGATCATCCGGAAGGTTTTGTTCTTCAGATAGAAGGCGGAAAAGTAGACTGGGCAGCTCATGCCAATGATATAGCGGCATTGATTCACGATCAGCTGGCATTTGATGAAGCTGTGAAAACAGCAATAGATTTTGCTGAAAAAGATGGAAATACTTTAGTAATCATCACAACAGATCATGGGAATGCCAATCCCGGAATCATTTATGGGACGGATGCCACCAAAAACTTTAATAGTATTTCAAACTATCACTATACCAATGAATATATCCTGAATAAAATTCATAAAGATCATTCTGCCAAGGATATTAAAGATTGGATATATGAAGGCCACAAACTTATTCTGAACGATGATGAAGCCAAGCACTTACAAAGTTTTTACAATGGACTTGAAAAAGAAGAAGGACTTTACAATTATAAGAAATTACCGTTCAAACTTTATTCTGAAATTCAGAAAAGTCGGAATTCGGTAGGCTGGATCAGTATGGACCATTCGGGAGATTATGTAGAAGCAACAGCATACGGACCGGGAAGTCAGCTTTTAAAGCCTTATATCAAAAATATGGACCTGCATTACCTAATGTTGGAAGCATGTCCTCTATAAACTGAAAGTATTTTCATATCATACTTTATATTTTTAGCTGGTTTTAAAACAGGCTCTCCAAAATGATTTGAAGAGCCTGTTTGCTTTTTCTGAAAATTGTTAATCCGTTTATTGTGAAGACTTTCTACGACGTGTAGAAACCTTTTTATCTAATTCTTTGATGTCCTGTCTCAATTCTCTGAACATTTCTTTGAAATTATAACTTTCATAATCTCCTGGTTCAAAATCTTCCGGGAAAATTCCTGAGGCATATTGCCATATTTCTACAATATCTTCAAACGGAATATCGTATGGCTCATAGAAAGAGTTATCTGCGCTAACACAAATAGCATTTCCTTTATTTTCTTTAAAACGCTTGTAGGTAATCCCATCATTCTGGGTAATGAAAACATAGGTCTTTCCAGGTTTTAACTCATCAATTCCTTCTACATATTTTCCTACAATATATGAACCATTTCTAAAAGGCGGCATCGAATCACCATCTGCCGGAAATGCTCTATATTTTCCATTATTTAAAAAGGGTAGAGCAATACGTTGAAGGCTTTCAATATACCCCACATCGCTATATCCCTCCAGATATCCCATGGAAGCTTTCTGTGGAATGATTTCTATGGTATCATTTCCAAGATCATCTACAGCTACAGGAAGAACAATTCTGTTATCCGGAAGTTTCATCATATCTTCTGTTGAATATTTCTGAAGATCAACAGATAATAGCAGATCGATACTGACATGAAAATACTTGGAAATCCTGATAAGAAGCTCAATAGGAGGTTCTGAAATTCCATTTTCGTATTTAGAATATCTCACTCGGGAAATCGTAAGATCATCAGCTACATTTTGTTGAGAAAGCTTTCTCTTGGCTCTCAGAGAGCGTATATTATTTGAAAAAATTGACATTGATAGAAGTATGTCCACAAAAATACGAATTTTGCTTCCTTCTATCAACTATAGGAAAGGCTTTTACCATAAAATTTGGAGAATTTTATCATTTGTTAACTAAAGCCAACAAAATGGGTTCAAAACACATCTGTTTTTTCCTGTTTTTTCATTCATTTTTACCCTTCAAAACACCATTTTAACATTTTTTAAATATTAACCATAAAAAAGTTCATTTACATTGAAATATTAACTCTAATATTTAAAATTTGAAATATGTTTTTTAAAAAATAGTAAATCAATCAGATACAAACAAAAATGATATTTCCATAATTATCCATTTATATTAACGAAATATTAAATAATAAAATTGTTTAATTATTTTATTCAAAAAAATATAAGTTTATTATTAATTATCATATATTTGTGATGTATTAATCATATAAAATTTTAATCATGAAAAATTTCAAAAAACTAGACAGAAACGAGCTAAAATCTATTTCAGGAGAAGGATTACTTGATCCAATCGGAGGTTTATTAGGTGGTCTAGGTGGCGTTGTTGGTGGCGTTATCGGAGGAGTAGGTACTATCGTTGGTGGTGTTATCGGCGGTGTAGGTTCTACAGTAGGTGGTGTTATCGGCGGTGTAGGTACCGTTGTTGGAAACGCTTTATGCCAAACACAGTGTGTAGTTAATGGTGTAATCCACATCAAATTATTAGAGTGTGGTTCTACTTGCTAATCAGCAGCTCCATTAAAAACTAAAAAAGTATGCCGCTCTTTTCAGAGCGGCTTTTTATTTTAAAAAATAAAAATTAATAATTATAAACATATATTCAACTATCCTCTAGTCATTTAGCTTTACTGAGAATATTTTATAAAAACTCATTAAAGCAACAATGTTGCATTAATTAATTTAATTATCTAGATTTGTCGGATAATTAAAATAACATGCACATGAAAAAGACCCTTTATTTTCTGATGGGAGGCACTCTTATTTATTATCCATCACAACTGAAATCACAGAAACTTAATCCTGAAAAGAAGAATGTCAAAGACATAGAATCTATACAAATACAGGGAAAATCAGATTATAACAGCGTAAATATTTCAAGAAAGAAGCTGGATATTATCCAGTCCAATACCCTGGGTGAAACTTTGAGAAAAATTCCAGGTATTCAGAACTCCGGATATGGTCCAAACTCAGGTGCACCTGTTATTCGAAGTCTTAGTGGAAACCGTGTAAAAATACTGGAAAACGGAGTTTCAGTCAATGATCTTTCTGGGATCAGTCCGGATTTTAATACGGATATAGAGATGAATAGCGTTCAAAATATCACTATTTATAAAAACTCAGCCTCAGTTCTTTACGGAGGAAAAGCCATTGGAGGAGCTATTGATGTGGAAACAGATTATGTTGCCCGCCAATTGCCTGATCAAAAAATAAATTTCCGCGGATTGCTTGAGGGCGGAAGCAATAGTGGACAAAAGCAGGCATTTTCAGCAAAAGGCATTATCGCAAAAAACTGGGTGTGGACAGTAGGAGCAGCCAATCAAAAACAAGAAATAGTAAGAATTCCCGGAAAATCTAAGGACAGCAGATGTTATGATCCTTCATTAGTAGGATTCAACAGTATTCTACAATCTCTTTGCCAGGTAGAAGTAGATTCAAGACATGTACTTAACAAAAGCCTTTTTCCTTATATCAGTCAGTTTGCTATAGATCACATGATAGAATATGAGCTTTCTGAAGGAGATCTTTATACGTTCAGTCCTACCTATTACAATCCTTCAGATGGTAAACACTATCCTAATCCAAAGAATCAGCTTTATGTTTCCGGCCAGGATCCTGTGAAAGGCCGCTATAGAGATGAAATAAATAATATAAGAGACTATGTTCAAACAAAAGATGGAGTTATTCCAAACAGCCATTCAGAAAGCAATTCATTTTATGTTGGAACAAGTTACGTAGAAAAATCGTTTTATGCAGGAGGTGCTTATCAAAATTCGTATTCCTATTTTGGAGTTCCCGGTTACGCTCTTCCCAAAATGCCTCAGCATTCTCATGGAAAACCTCAGCCAAAAATAGATTACCTTCCGATCAACATCAGGAGCTTATCTCATAAAGCAATGTTCGAATCTGCTTATCAATTTACAGGCTTTCCAATTTCCAGTATCAAATTAAATTATATGGGTGTATTTTCAAAAAATGCGGAACTTATTGATCTTCAGCGCGCCAATCAATTCGAAGTGAATCAACACAATGGACGTTTAGAAATTGTACAACAGAAATGGAAATTCCTGAGTGGAACCACAGGTCTTGAAATTCAGTACAGAAATATGACCGGGGATGGGAAACAGAGATACTTACCCAATAATATAAGCCGTGAAATCGGAATATTCACGATGCAGCATCTTGACTTTAAAAGCATTCAGCTTGATTTGGGTTATAGAAATGACCATATTCAGCGTAGAGCAGATGCAGATAATAAATATGTAAGAAGTCGTGGACTTTCTGGAGGACAACTTAACGACAGGGATTTTATACTTCATCAGCTGCACACTTCCGCCCAATGGAATATCTTTAAAAAAGCCTATCTAAAAGCTCAGTATAACCATTCGGAAAGAGCTCCCGAAGTGAATGAGCTTTACGCAGGAAATAATCACTTTGCAATTCTTACAGAAGAAAACGGAGATGACAGATTGGATAAAGAAACAGCAAGAACAATAGAATTAGGCGCAGGAATCAATCTGAAGAATATTCGTGTATCTGCCAACTGGTATCATACCTTCTACAAAAACTATATCTATCTTGCCCATACCGGAATTTCCCGGGAAGTTTTCCTTGTCAAAGAATGGCGTTCTGACGATACTGAAATCAATGGAATAGAAGCAGAAGCTGCTTATAAATTTAATCTTAACAAAATAGGAAAATGGGAAATAGGGGGTTATTATGACCTGGTAAGAAACATCAGTGTTGCAGACAGCTCAATAAGAAAATGGAGCGATGGTGATTATATGCCTAATATGCCTACCAGCCGTTTTGGTTTCAATCTGGAAGGAAATATACAGAACTTCAGCATCAATATTGCTTTGGACCATTATTTAAAACAGAAATATTTAGGAAAGAATATTAACCCTGAGCTTCCAATGCCTGCATTTTCGTTGCTTAATGTCCGTGTTTCTTATAAGGATAATAGCCTAGGAATAGGTAATTTGGAGTATTATATCATGGGGAATAATCTGCTTAATTCTGAAGCAAGACTTCAAAACTCACAATTAAAGTTTCTAAGCCCGTTGCCGGGGATTAATATCTCAGCTGGTGTCAAAATAACAATATAATTTACATTTTGGGATAAAGCTTCTTCGTAAGATAGACGTTCTACAGTCATTGAATGGAGGAACTTTATCCCAATCTTTTGAAACTAACTTTTTTACAAAGTTATTCCTTGATTATTCTTTACTTCAGCCATCACAAAGGTACTGTGGGTGCTTCCTATAGAGTCTACAGATCCAAGCTTATTAAATACAAAGTCCTGGTAATGTTTCATATCCCGGACCTGAACTTTCAGCAGAAAATCAAAATCTCCGGAAATATTATAGCATTCTGCCACTTCCTCAATTTCCAGGATTTCTTTTACAAAATCATATCCTACAGACCGATCATGGATCTTTAATTTGATCTGACAAAATACCGTAAATCCACGGTTAAGCTTTTCAGCATCCAAAATAGCTGCATATCTTTTCACAAAACCTTCCTGTTCCAGCCTTTTTACTCTTTCAAAAACAGGAGAAGGAGACAAGTTAATTTCCTTGGCCAGTTCTTTAACCGTTAATTTTGCATTGTTCTGAAGCAATTTCAGCAGTTTTATATCCTTATCATCAAGTTGTTCCACAGAATATTATTCTTTTATGGTTTAAAATCATTCAAATTTACAGAATTATATTCTTTATAAATACATTATTAAAGCTAAATTAACTGAATAAAATACTTTTAATTGATCATATATTCTGTTTAAGTAAATTTACACAAAATTAAAATCTATTATTAAACTTAATATTGATAATAGATCAGTTCTTTACCATCTTCATCAAACAGGAAAGGTTTTACTTAACGTAGATTAATAGGGAATCGTGTGAGAATCACGAGCTGTCGCGCAACTGTAAGTAACACACCAAAGGTTTCTGTCCTTGGATATCCACTGCTAAAAAGCGGGAAGGATGACGGAAACTGTTACAAGTCAGGAGACCTGCCTTTACTGAATTGACAATGCTTTCGCGGTCTGAAGCTTTTGAGTCATACAGATGATATTGGCAATGCATTTTCCTTTTGGAGAATTGTATTATTTGCCTGTATCATTGACTTCAGAGATTTTCTTACCCTACAAAGCATTCCGAAGCATTTTAAAGAGCTTTAAAATAAAGTGTAATCTAAAATTTGTAAAAATGCAAACTCACATTCTGGGCTATCCGCGTATTGGTAGCAAAAGAGAACTTAAGAAAGCCTGCGAACAGTATTGGTCAGGTAAAATTGTTTTGGAAGAACTTCTTACAGCAGGAAGAAATATCTGCAGCCAGAACTGGAACCTTCAGAAAGAAGCTGGGATAGATCTTATTCCGTGTAATGATTTTTCTTATTACGATCAGGTGCTGGATATGAGCCTGGTAGTAGGTGCTATTCCAACTCGTTATCATGAAGTAGCCCTTAAAAAAAACAATTCTGAACTGGATTTTTATTTTGCTATGGCAAGAGGTTACCAGAAAGACGGATTGGATATTACAGCCATGGAAATGACCAAATGGTTCGATACCAATTACCATTATATTGTTCCTGAATTTTATAAAAACCAAAGGTTTAAGCTTAGTTCAGATAAAATATTCAATGAATTTGCAGGAGCAAAACAGGCAGGAATCAATGCAAAGCCTGTGATTATCGGTTTGGTTTCATATGTCCTGTTAGGAAAAGAAAAAGAAGAGGGATTTGATAAACTGGATCTTGCTCACAATCTACTCTCTGTTTATATTGAGATACTATCCAAACTTCAGACTCAAGGGGCAGAATGGATTCAGTTTGATGAACCATTCCTTGCATTAGATATTACTGAAAAGGCAAAAGAAGCCTATACTTTTGTATATGCCGAGCTAAGAAGACTGTTTCCAAAACTTAAATTCATTGTAGCCACTTATTTTGAAGGATTAAAGAATAATTTACCACTTGCTGTTTCACTTCCGGTGAATGTATTGCATATTGACCTGGTAAGAAACCCGGAACAGTTGGAAGACGTTCTTCATGCTATCCCTGAAAGCCTGAGTTTATCTCTGGGAGTGGTAGATGGAAGAAACATCTGGAAAAATGATTATGAAAAATCGTTGTCTTTTATTACAAAAGCTGCTGAAAAACTAGGATCTGAAAGGATTTTTATCGCTCCGTCCAGCTCTCTGTTGCATTCACCATGTGATTTAGATTTTGAAACAAACCTTAATCCTGAAATAAAAAACTGGCTGGCCTTCGCCAAACAAAAGGTAAAAGAAGTGGTTACCCTTAAAGAATTAGCTTCAGGAACAACCGACCATCATATTCTACAGGATTTTGAAGATAATAAAAAGGCGGTTTCAGACAGAAAAACATCTCCACTCATCCATAATGAAGAAGTAAAGCTAAGAGCAGCATCCGTTACGGAACAAGACTCACAGAGAAAAAATCCTTTCGATATCAGAAAGGAAGAGCAGCAAAAGGCATTACAGCTTCCATTATTTCCAACAACTACGATTGGTTCGTTCCCGCAGACAGCCGAAGTAAGAAGCTGGAGAGCAAAATTCAAAAAAGGAGAATTAACGGCAGAACAATATGATGCTTTATTAAAGGGGGAAACCCAGAGAACCATCCGTTGGCAGGAAGACATTGGAATTGATGTACTTGTTCATGGAGAGTATGAGCGTAATGATATGGTGGAATATTTCGGAGAGCAACTGAAAGGGTTTATTTTCACTAAAAATGGCTGGGTACAAAGCTACGGAAGCCGCTGTGTAAAGCCACCGATCATTTTCGGAGACGTTTTCCGTCCGGAACCTATGACGGTTTACTGGTCTCAATATGCCCAATCTCAAACCAATCAATGGGTAAAAGGAATGTTAACAGGTCCTGTTACTATTTTACAATGGTCATTTGTACGTGACGACCAACCTCGTTCTGAAACCTGTAAACAGATTGCTTTGGCCATTCGTGATGAAGTTCAGGATCTGGAGAAGGCTGGAATCAGAATTATTCAGATTGATGAACCGGCTATCCGTGAAGGACTTCCATTGCGAAAAACGGACTGGCAGAATTACCTGAAATGGGCTGTAGAAGCGTTTAAAATATCTGCCAGTGGAGTAGAAGACACTACCCAAATCCATACCCATATGTGTTATTCTGAATTTAATGACATCATTAAGAATATTGCAGATATGGATGCTGATGTGATTACAATAGAATGTTCGAGATCGCAAATGGAGCTTTTACACGCTTTTGCAGACTTCAAATATCCTAATGAAATTGGTCCGGGAGTATATGACATTCACTCGCCAAGAGTTCCATCTAAGGAAGAAATGACAGAATTACTCATTAAAGCTCAACAGGTAATTCCTGCGAAGCAACTTTGGGTAAATCCTGATTGCGGTTTAAAAACCAGACATTGGGAAGAAACTGAAAAGGCTTTAATTGCGATGGTGGCCGCTGCTAAAGAAGCTTCTGTAGAATTTGCATCTTAACTATTTTCAAGTCCATAAAAATTCAAAAGCATCCGATTGGATGCTTTTGTTTTTTCATTATTTAGAGAGTGAAAATATTACTAATTCTAATCTATTTCTTTATATTTCTCCCATTACAAACATATTCTCCATTGTTGGAACAGAACTTCCTCCTTCTTTTTCCAAAGTAATTGCAAAAGCCTGTGCTTTTGAAATACTGGCCAATGCAATCTGGCTGTCTTTATCTTCCGAATACATTCCAGCATTTACGGGTTTTCCGTCTTCTATAGCCCAAAGCTGATACTGCATTCCTGTAGGAGCCTTAGGTAATTTTTCTGCATTAAGGTAAACTTCTTTTGTTTTTTTATCCCAGAAAACCATTGCCTTAGCATCCTTATGATTTTCTACACCATTTAACATGACCATTTGCATATCAGGGTTAGAAAACATGGTTATTTTCTGGTTCATCTTCTGCATGGCCAAATCCTGAGATTGTTTCTCAGTCTTCATTACTGCCATTTCTTTTTGTACTTCAGATTGCTTACTGACCCAAAAAAGATTTCCGGCAACACTTGCTAAAAATAAAACAGAAGCAGCAATACCTAAAGTTTTCCAAGGAGTATTCTTTTTAATTTCAGGCACTTCCAGAGAAGGCGTAACAGAAATTTTCGGAGAAAATGGCTTTTCTTCTTCTACATTCTGTTCCATCTGAATTTTGTCCCAAATTTTAGACTTCAAATCACTTGGAGGTGTTACAGCCTGTACTGTAGCAAGATCTTCCAACGTTTTTTGGGCCTCTTCATAAGCGGCTTTTACTTCAGCATTGTTCTTCATCACACACTCCAAAATGCCTGCTTCCTCAGGAGAAGCATGACCTAGAATATAAGATTCTATAATTCCGGATGATATGTATTCTTTAGTGTTCAATTTATTGATAATCTTTTAACAAGTCCTTTAATTTCATTAATGCATTCCGCATTTTTGTTTTTACTGTCCCAAGCGGTATCTTCAGCTTTTCAGAAATCTCATGCTGGGTATATCCCTGATAATATGAAAGATTGATGAGTTCCTGTTTATCAACTTCCAGATTTTCAAGAACATTGTCAAATCCAATATAATCAACTGAATTATTGACTGTTGAAAGTTCTGTACTATTATATACGAAATCGGGAAGGGGTTGGTTTTTAAGCTCGTTTTGAAATCCTTTAGATTTTAGATAATCTATAGCAGTGTTTCTGGCAATATTAATGATCCAGGTATAAAATCTCCCTTTAGAGGCATCATACTGATGAATAGAATTCCAAATTTTAACAAAAACATCCTGAATTACTTCTTCAGCATATTCTTTAGACTGAACAATACGAAGAACAATTCCATACAATGCACCGGAATAGTGATCATACAGATAATGAAACCCGTTTTCGTTTTTTTCTTTTAATAAAACGATAAGTTCTTCTTCAGAATAGGTTGTTTTAATAATTTTTATTTTTCTGCTCAAATGTAATAAAATAATACATACATCAAACAAAATCCAAATAATCTTTTATTTCGTAAATGATTTTAAGACAATATTTAAAAATTATTAAATATGAAAAACTTACTATCAAAAATCGTTTTAATCGGTATCATAACAATTACTGCCGGGAAATATAAAGCACAAACCGATCATTTCAGAATCCGGAATCCTTACTACTCCAACACCGCAGAGAATATACTGAATGTAGATAACTCTGAATGGAAGAAGATTTTGAAGCCTGAACTGTACCAGGTAGCTAGAGAAGGAGCAACAGAAACAGCCTTTACAGGAAAATATGATGAACTTGATGAAAAAGGAACGTATTACTGTGCTGTATGTGGAAACCCATTATTTCTTTCCACTTCAAAATTTGCTACCACCTGTGGATGGCCATCGTTTTACCAACCCATCCGTAAAAACAGTGTGAAATACAAAAAAGATACTTCTTACCAAATGGTACGAACAGAGGTCTTATGCGGAAGATGTAATTCTCATCTTGGCCATATTTTCGATGATGGCCCCAAACCCACCGGAAAAAGATTCTGTATGAACTCTATTTGTCTTGATTTCACTCCTAACAACAAAATTAAATAACTGATTACATGTCATTTACAAAATATTTCATCTTTTTTCAATCTAAAACAAAACCAAACTCGTAAATGACATTAAGAACACAAATTAATAATAATTCATTAAAAAACATTACAATGAACACACAGTCAAAAATCACAGTTTTAGCAATGGTAGCTTTATCATTTGCATTTAGTGGGAAGGTAACTGCACAGATGATGAAAGAAAAAACAGTAATGGTAGGAGGTGCTCCTATGTATCCATCTAAAAACATTATTGAAAATGCCGTCAATTCTAAAGATCATAAAACTTTAGTAGCTGCCGTAAAAGCAGCAGGATTGGTAGAAACACTGGAGGGTAAAGGACCTTTTACCGTGCTGGCACCTACAGATGCAGCATTTGCAAAACTTCCAAAAGGGACAGTAGAAACCCTGGTGAAACCCGAAAATAAAACGATGCTTACAAGCATACTTACCTATCATGTTCTACCTGGAAGATACAGTGCTAAAGAAATCTGGGCCGCAGTGAAAGCTGGAAACGGAAAAAGCATGATGAAAACAGTACAGGGCGAGGAACTTACTTTCTGGACGAAAGGAAAAGATCTTTATATAAAAGATGCGAAAGGAAACAGTGCTAAAGTAACCATTGCAGACGTGAATCAGTCTAACGGGGTTATTCACGTAATAGATACGGTTCTTATGCCGTAGTAAACATAGGGTCTAAGCAGCATATTTTCAGTGTGCTGTTTTTTCTTTTGATTATTTATCCAACACTTCAAAAATTAATATTATGAAAAAAATGATTCATGTTTCTAATCAGGGGGCAACTCTTGATACAGGCAGAAGAAACTTTTTAAAGCTAAGCGGTGTGGGACTGGCAATTGCCGGGCTCACCATGATAGGCTGTAACGATGATGATGACTTTCAGATGATGGATAACAGCAAAATCTTTGATTTAGGAACCGGAGATGTAGGAATTTTAAATTATGCCTATGCTCTAGAACAATTGGAAGCTGATTTTTACACCAAAGTAGTAAATAATTTTTATACCGGAATTTCGAGTATTGAAAAAGAGGTTTTCACTGATCTTTACCATCATGAGGTAATCCACCGGGACTTTTTTAAAGCAGCCATCAGCGGTGCTACCCAAAATGTACTTCCAAAACTTGACTTTCAGTACCCTAATGTAAATTTTAATGACCGAAATTCTGTACTTGCCACTGCAAAAGCACTGGAAGATACTGGTGTAGCCGCTTATAACGGTGCCGGAAAGTACATAACCAATCCTGATTATCTTGTAATTGCAGGAAAAATAGTTTCCGTAGAAGCCAGACATGCTTCTGCAATCAGAAATCTTATCAATCCCGGATCCGCTGATTTTTCCGGAGATGATGTGATCGACGCGAATGGTCTTGACCTTGCTAAAGAACCGAAGGATATTGTAATGGCAGCAGGAGGGTTTATAAAAACCCGCTTTACATGGAAAGAAAGAGGTATTAATTAATTATTCATCTTCAAAAACTTGTATTATGAACATTCTTAAATTATTAGATAAGCTTTCTCATGATAAATTTTTCACCACGGAAGCATCCCGATTGGAAACCATTACAAATATATCCTTACTAGGAAAAAAAACAGCTGTAGCCGCTGTTCCTCTGGGATTAGGAGCCTTAATGACAACGTCGGCAAAAGCAGAAACAGTAAATACAAAGATTACCGGAACTGCTCTTAAAAGCACTTTAACAGACGCTTTGCAACTCGCTCTGGTACTTGAATACCTTGAAAACGAATATTACGCTATAGGATTATCCACCTCAGGATTAATTCCCAATGCAGACAGAACAGTTTTTATGCAAATTTCCAAGCATGAATCTGCCCATGTCAGTTTTCTGAAAAGTACCCTTACTTCTCTGGGAGTCACTCCTGGCAGCAAACCAACTTTTGATTTTACTGCGAATGGTAATTTCTCTCCATTTACCGATTACAACCAATTTCTTATTCTCTCACAGGCTTTTGAAGATACGGGCGTGAGAGCTTATAAAGGGCAGGCTGGAAATGTTATGTCCAATAAAGTTGTTCTTCAAGCGGCCTTGCAGATTCATTCTGTGGAAGCAAGACATGCTTCACAGGTTAGGAGAATGAGGGCCAATAAAGGCTGGATTGAACTTGCTAATGGAGGAAATATGCCATCAGCTACTAATCCTGTCTATGCAGGTGAAGATAACGTTAATCAGGCCGGATATAACACAGGAACCGCATTTGGAGTCGCTGCCGGATCTGCAGCCTATGATGAAATTTTGAGCGGAAGTGATGCACAGGCTATTGCCTCATTATTTATTGTATAGAGTTATTGAAATCTTAGATATATCAATCTACAAGAGCACAAAAATTCAAAAGCATCCCCACGGGATGCTTTTTGACTATAATAAGTTATTTCAATAGAATTATAATCCCATATGTAAAATAGGATATTCTTTCCCTTGTCCGTCTAATTCTGATCTGCCCAGCACATTAAATCCGATATGTTTGTAAAATTCAACGGCCTGTATGTTTTGTTCATTCACGTCTACTTTTGTTACTTGTAAATGATCTGTTCCGTATTGGATGAGTTTTTTACCAATTCCTTGCCCACGATAATCATTATGAATAAACAGCATCTCAAGATTTCCTTCTGCAACGCCCATGAATCCAACTAAGATACCATCTGCCTCAAATCCTGCTAAAATAACATGCTCAAAATAACCGGGAATTTGCTCTTTATAATACTTAAAATCTTCTTCTTTCAAAAAATCGTGGGTATTGAGTACGGCACTTTCCCAGATTTTCATCAGTTGTGAGTAATCTGCTGCTGTAATTGCTCTAATCATAATTGTAATTTTTTATGGTGCAAAAGTCTGTATTTATCCATATCCAACACTGAACCTAAGTTAAAAAATACGTTTGCGTATTCTGCTAAGAGCCTGTGGAGTAATTCCTAAATAAGAAGCAATATCTTTTAAAGGAATACAATTGAAATCACTGCCATATTCTGCCATCATTTTCAGGTAATATTGCTCTGGAGTGTATTTTATCAAGTCTATATTTCGGTTGAGAAGCTTATTCAACAATCTGGCAGTTAGGTCTTCAAAAACTGGTTTTAACCCTGAAATTGCTTTATAGAGTCTTTCTGCCTGCTGATAATCAATCCTATATATCTCACAATCTGTAATGGTTTGCACATTAAAAGTCGACCGTTCCTGCAAAGTAAAGGAAATGTTGGATAATGAGAAAGTACCTTCCTTGCAAAACCAGAACGTCTGTTCTTCTCCTTTGTGATTGAGTGTCCAGCAGCGGGCGATTCCACTGAAAATGAAATAACTGTATTTTTCCAATTCGCCTTCCTGGATGAGGAAAGTGTTTTTTTTAACCAAAATATGTTCAAAATATTGGTCAAAAAGCTCAGAATCAGCTGAATTGAATGTATGAATATCTACATCAAATTCCTTGAATAATTTTTCTAACAGCATATTATAGTACAGAATAACAATAGGAGAGTACAAGATACATTTTATCCTGAATAGATTTTAAAATATAACCAAAACTAGAGCTAAAATACGCTAAAAATCTTCAAATATTCTCTCATACAGACGACTCAGATGTTCACAGATGTCCATGCAAGATAACAAAAACACAAAGTGTTGATTTCCAGATAAATAAAATTAAATATTATTTGAAAAAATATTAAAAAAAAATGTTCAGTTCATTATAATACGACACGTTTTGTCGCTATGCGTCTATATCTTTGTATTAGAGATAAGATACAGAACCCCGGGAAGTTACAACCTTATCAAACCCAATTTTAACCTTAAATTATTATTTTAAATTATGTACAAAAAACAACTAGTAATCATTTTTCTTTTTCTATTTTTCATTTCTTATGCACAGAATGAATTTATTACTTTATGGAAACCTAATGTAAATGGAACCATCGATAATGCGATATCTTTTGGTGGCACCGGAACCAACTACACCATTAGCTGGGAAGAAGTAGGCTATCCTCAACATAACGGAACTCTTTCCGTTACCTCCAATAGCAATATTTTTACAATTATTTCTTTTGGAACTTCTTTAAACCCAAATCCTATCCAGGCAACCTACAAAGTAAAGACATCCAATGGTAATGGATTATTTTATGGATTTAAAGGTAACCCTGGTGGAAATCCGGAACTCTTCGAAGTGAGCCAATGGGGAGATATTCTTTGGCTCCAGCAATTTGATCAAGGGTTTTCAAACTGTTCAAACCTTGATGTAACCGCTACTGATGCTCCTAATCTGACACAAATAAACAATCTATCACAAATGTTCTTAAACTGTCCGTCTTTGGTTGGTAATCCTTCATTTGCTAACTGGAACACAAGCAACATTACGAATATGAACAGTATGTTTAGCAAGGCAAAATTGTTTAATCAGCCTATTGGCACCTGGAATACAGCAAAAGTAACAGATTTTCGGGATATGTTTTCTTACGCATCTGCTTTTAATCAAAATATTTCTGCCTGGAATACCTCGTCCGGAACTAATTTCATTTCCATGTTCCAGGATGCGGTAGCCTTCAACCAACCATTGAATTCATGGAATACAAGCAATGCGACGAATTTCCGTTATATGTTCTCTAATGCTAAATCCTTTAATCAGCCTCTTAATAATTGGAACACCAGTAAAGTAGTAAATTTTGATCAAATGTTTACCAATGCATCATCATTTAATCAGCCTATTGGAAACTGGGATGTTAGTAAAATTGGAGGTGCTTATGGTTTTATGATGTTTAATGGCGCTTCGGCTTTTAATCAGGACATTTCTACCTGGAATATTAAGTTTCAAAATGTTCCTTCGGCCTATGTGTATTTTGGATTTAACAATTCTGGTTTATCATGTGTTAATTATAATAAATTTCTAATTGCTCTCAGCAATAATCCTACATTATCAAACTTAGGATCCGCAATTGGAGTCATAGAAGCGGCAGGATTAACTTATTCTACACCGCAAGCTATTATGGCAAGAGCTCAATTGACCAACAAAGGTTTTACCATTAATGGAGACTCTTATAACCCGAGCTGCAATGGTAACTTATCAACAGCAGAAACGTCAAAACAAATGAAAACTCCAGCTTATCCAAATCCGACAACAGGAGTGATAACCATTGAGTCTACTGCAAACGAAAACGCTTATTTATATGACATTACAGGTAAAATCATTAAAAACCTGATTTTAAATAAAGGAAACAACCGTGTTGACCTTACTGAGTTTCCATCTGGGAATTACTTATTAAAAAGAAATACAGTTTTCACTAAAATAATTAAGAAATAAACTATTCCCTTTAATTTAACAATAAGTTTACTGTATATGTTAAGCCCCAAAGTCTATGACTTTGGGGCTTAATTGTTATAATAGATCTTTCTTTATAACTTATTTTATTGCAAATCCAGCTAATTTGTAGAAAAGTCTCTGACTCTCGTTGGCAAGAACTTACTATTTCTATATATTTAACTATTTTTAACAAAAAAACAAAGACCATCCGTTAGCAATAATTAAAAAATGAGTGATATTAATACTATTGTCAGCAAATTGGAGAATGCTCTCAATATTAAATTAGAGAACTTGGAGTGGGGAGCCGAATTGAGGGGCAACTCCTACACTTCCTCCCTAAGTAAATTATGCCTTTCTCATTTACATTTTGAAAATTTCTCAGCACTTGAACCTATTTTTGAAACACTCCGCTACTTGACATTAATAGAATGTTCTATTAATGATATACAGGGTTTAGACAAAATAAAATTGCAATCTCTAACACTGAATAAATGTACAGTTCCCGATGAAGGATTTAACCCGGAAATAGTAAAAGTTAAGGAAACATATCATAATTTTCAATTCTTGACTTTAGAAAATATGAGTGTTCCGCATCCTGGTTTTTTCTTACCTATTTCTAACCGTCTTGAATATATTTCATTTATCAATTGTGAAGTCAACAATATAAGCGAATTAAACCTCCTGCCTGATTTATATTCCCTTACTATTGATAATACCAGTATCATTGATTCGAAAAACGGGATTCAATATCAGGGAAAACCAGATAAAAGAAGTACTATTATACAATTTCAAAATTTGAAAGTTAATGATCTTGATTCCTTTTTACCTATTTCTACCAGCTTACATTCTATAAGTTTACTCAACTGCGAAGTAGAGAGTTTGAAAAATATTCATAAGTTTTCCTCTGTAAAAAGGCTTTATCTGCATCCTCCTTTACAAGTTAATGATCTCAGTCTCCCGGATCCGGATCATGATGGAAAACAATTTGAATTTGAATTTATAATGATAGTACCAGAACGAATGGTAGATTATAATGTGAATAAAGATTGGGTAATACCAGACTTTAACACAGAGCTTCTGGCATCAATCGCCCCATACGTACCAGCCCTTATTGTAGACGGTTATCATCTTACTAATACCCATATTTTAAAGGATTTTCCGATATTATACAGTTTAGATTTTAATAAATGTTCAATAGATCTGGAAGATTATGTTTTAGTAGCTCCAAAAATTCAGGAGGTTGACTTTAATAGGGCAAAGGTTAGAAATCAGAAGGCATTCAGCTATTTTACGAAACTGGAAAAAATAACAGTCTCAGGAGATTACAATAGACCTCCCTATATAGCCCTGAAAAAACTTTTGCCATTGAAAGGGCATTTAAAAGAAATAAATATTTACGAGACGAGTGCCGTTCGTAATATTGGTGAATTAAAGCACTTTACGGTGTTGGAACAGCTTCATACTTCTGCCAAGTCTATTGAGCTTGCGCAGGATATTCTGTCTATTGAATCCCTTAAAGATCTTTATCTTAATATTTATCAACAAAACCGGAAAATTGAAAGACCCATAACGCTGGACTTACAGCACCTGAAAAATGTGGAAAAATTGCATTTGGATTCAAATGATGATGTTTATTTTACAGGAATAAGCCATCTGAAATCTCTAAAAACGCTTGAGCTGGATGATAATGGTGATCTGGAAGGTTTAACAGCTTTGACTTCATTGGAAAAGCTAGTAATAAAAGGAGAAGTGATCAATAAATTCCCTGAACTGAAGCAGGTAAAGATATTAGATTTACATGTTCCAAGAAATTACGAAGTGGCTTCACTGGAAAAGTTTCCCAACCTGGAAAAACTTGAACTGAACCTTTGGTCTGACCAAAAAATAGCCATTAACGGATTAAAAAAATTAAAAATTATTGTATTCGATTATATTAATTTTGATGACATCATTTCTTTTGAAAATCTGCCAAGCCTTGAGGAAGTAGATCTTACTGAGTGTAGAGTTTCCAGTTTATCTAAATTGAAAAGGCTTACCAGTTTAAAAAAGCTCAATCTGGAAAATAATGACATTAAAAGTCTTGAAGGCATAGAAAATCTTAAAAACCTGGAACAATTGGCTTTTGACCTTGGTAATATCACAGATTTCACTCCTTTGAATAAATTACCGAAACTCCGTGAAGTATTTATTTGGGGTAATAATAAGAGAAAAGAAGATATTGAAGGCCAGCTCAGCAAACCAGAAATACTAATTAGGAATGCTGAGACTTTTCAAATAAGTATTGATTAGAAATAGGTAATGTAAATCAATAAAAATTTACAAAAACGATGGCAATAAGCAAAAAAAATAAAAATAGAGTTACTGTTGGCGGTAAAGAATATCTGTGGTGGGTATTTGATGAATATGACCAGACAACATTTGATGGAATACAGATTAAAGCGGTATGCTCAGACCAAACTCATTTTATAAAATATGGATTACAGCAAGAAGAAGACGATCGTAAATTAGTTCTAGCTTTGAAAGATTATATCCAGCTAGTTTTTTTATCATCACCACCCAAATTTGAAGACAGCAAAGGAATCATTACTAAAAGTGGAATTATCCGAATGATAGAGTGGTGTAAACAAGATATACATCAAATTCAATATGCATTGAATGGAAACAACAATAATCTGAATGAAACAGAGAAACAGGTACTGCTTAAAGAGATACAAAAAAATAATCTAAACAAAAACCATTAAGAAAATATTAAATTAGATGGCCATTCCAAAGAAAAAACGCAGAATCATCAATGTAAATCAAACTGAATATTACTGGAGAAAAGAGTCGAATAACTGTCTGTACATTGAAACAGGCCAAAGTCCGAATTGTATCATCAAAAGTTATTTTGAAAACAGATACTTGTACTTTGCAGTACCTCAGGTAGTAAAAGCCGTAATTGAGTATACGATCAAGCATAAACTTAATGCTAAACCATTGGTTATTATTGAAAATGGACTGGAGTTGTTTAAAGCAGAGATTGAAAGGCACCTCCAAAAAGAAAACGAAGTATGTGACAGAAAAATCAAAGAATTAAATCAAAGAAAATAGGAGAGATGAGCATATATTTTCCTTTAATAGATTTTAAACTTACAAGAAACTAAGCTTATAAAGACATTGGAAAAATCTTCACATATGAATATTTCATCTGCCTATGATTTAGATCTGTTTTTAACTGATTCTTTATGGGGAAAAATACATCTGGCAACTGCTGGTGGGTATGTTCGGGATGAAATATTTAATGATCCTCAACATGCTGAAACCAAAATAAATCTTCGAAAATCAACATGTATTGCAGATTATGATTACAAAATTAATCCAAATCTGGATAAAATCTTAAAATTAGGAGATCGGGAACTGGATTTTAAAAAGTTTGATAAAGAGATGTATCTGAGAGATTTTATTTTTTATGCAAAGAAAGGATATTTTTCGTTTGATAAAACTTTCGTTAACTGCTCATTAGATTTTCATTATCATCTTGTTGCATATCCAGTATTCAGCGAAAATAATATTCAAGACAGATTATCAGATTATCAGCAGCAGAAAAAGGAAATACAGTTTTCACTAAAATAATTAAGAAATAAGCAATTTTATTTAACAATAGGTTTATCAAATAGCTAATTGTATATACATTAAGCCCCAGAGTCAGAGACTTTGGGGCTTAATTATTATGATTGAATTTTCTTCAACCAATATGTAGAAAAGTCTCTGACTATGATCATCTAGAACTTATTCTTTCTATATATTTAATGTATCAAAATATATTTAGAATAAGATAGGAGAGTGCCCAATACATTTTATATTGAATAAATGCCGGAACGAAAATTCCGGCATTTATCTGTATATTTCTTAAAGTAAGGTTTATAGTCTGAATACTGTAACCACGTATGATTTGGCAATATTTCCGTTATTGGTAATTGTATACGTATCTGACGCAGTCTTTACCAGAGTATAATCAAACTGGGTTGCGTTTCCTCCATCTGCACAGCCGAGTACGTTGGGAAATTTCACCCCCCAGCTTACCGATGCACCGGCACCTCCTGGAGAATTGGTAATAACTCCCATTTTATCTCTTGCTACTGAACTTTGATGCCCCAATGACATACCCGAGTAAATATAAGTAGAAATCATCGTTCTTCCACAAGCATTACCCGCCCTGATAATAAGTATTCCGGTAGGTATATTAATGGTAGATGGTATCGTCACAGTACTGCTGGAACCGGCAGGTATGCTGGCACTGTTTACAGAATAGCTGTACTTTGCTGAAACAACATCTCCGGTTATTTCATCTCTTACAAGGATATTATGATCTGCAGGTATCTGATGCAATAAATTCTGAATGTTGAGTGGTTGGTTATCCGCTTCTATATCTAATTTTCTTTGGGGGTTGGTTTTCCCAATCCCTACATTTCCGGCTGATGTGGTGATAAAGTCATTGCGCTGTTGTGCCGCTGAAGGGCTGCCTGAAACAGGATTGTCTTTTCCTCCGTCTACCTGAAATACTCCCTGCACACTTGTCGTATTAATCCCCAACTGGGCATAGCCAGCAGTAAAGAAAAGTCCGTAAAGTATTATAAATAATTTCTTCATAATTTAATTTTTTAAATTAAAGACGGAAAATAGTTAATGTATAAGTTCGGTCTACGTTTCCATTATTGACAATCAGATAGCTGCTTGCTGATGGTTTGGATACTGTATAATCAAATTGAGTACCTGTCCCTGAACCACATGTTGCAACCCCTGAAAACTTAACCGACCATACCCCAGAACCAGAGCCACCACTTGGAATGGGTGCAATTGTAGAAGAACCCACTACGCTTCCTGCAATAGCAGTTGCATAACCCAACGAAATATCGGAATAAATAAAATTCGTAATCATATTAACTCCACATGTATTATTGGATTTTATCACGAGCATACCATTAGGAATACTTGCGCTGGCAGGGATGGTAACAGTACCGTTGGTTCCTGCCTGTATGGTGATAGTAGTTGTATAGACATATCTTGCAGCTACCACATCACCATTCACGTTATTAATTGTCAGAAAATCCTGATCATTAGAAATCTGCTCAGGAAGGTTTGTAATTCTCAAACTTGCATTATTGGCATTAATATCAAGTTTCTTTTGAGGAGCTGTAGTCCCAATCCCTACATTACCAGTTGAAGTAACAACAAAATCATTGAGCTGTTGTGCGGCGGTAGGGGCACCGGTTGCAGCATTGTCTTTAGCCCCGTCTACATGAAGTACAGTTTGGGGGTTGGTTGTATTGATTCCTACCTGAGCAAAACTCATTACAGAGATAAAGAGACCAAGAGTCGAAATTCTTTTTTTCATAATTCTTTTATTTAAAGGAAGTTTTTAGTTTGTGTTTAGATAGAACATATATCAGGAGACAGGCTCATGTTCTTCATCTTGTTAGTATATGTTATTAATAACAAGATATAAAGGATTCTTCAGTATTTTCTGGAAATGGATTTATTCAGATGCATCCCAAGGCCGGGATAATGATAATTCTTTTTCATTGTGTAAGTTTAATACAAATCTATTGATTAATTAAAATTTAACCAAATTATTAGCAATAAAAAACATTATATATCACATATATTTTAAATATATATAATTTATTTTTATCTATATGAAAGTAATAATGATATATAAACATCATTGTCATTATTGAAAAACAGGAGGATTAGGTACAAACTAAAACATCTTAATGATAGTGAATTATAAAGAGGAGAATTTCTTGAATGAGAAAGTATGCAATATTTACAATTTAACATAATATAAATTATAGGAAAAAATATAATCTAACAAAAAAGAGTATTAGAAGCCCTTTATAAGCTTCTCTAGCATATATTTCAGAGATTTTTCAGGCTTAGCCTGAAAATCAGGCATTACATCATGTCTGTCATTCTCTGTAGCCTCGATATTGAAATCTATTGTAGATAATGGTTCAGGAATAATTTTGAATTCAGTAATTGTCTTTCTATAACTTTTTTAAACGAAATAATAAATCTACCTGCTTCTGAGCCTATCATTTTTCCTGCCTTATAAAATTTAAAAGCATTGGCAAAATCTGCAGCCGATGAAAAAGTTCGACCGCTTGTCAACACATATAATCTTTTTTAAGCGATCTATAGAACACCTTCAGTACCTGATATTCCCCTTAAATAATTTTTTATTTCCGTAGAATCGATTTTTAAGGCTTTTAAATAATTATAGACAGCAATCTTTATATTATGTTAAATTGATGTATAGATAAGCTTTTCCTTTAAACTTCCAATAACTTCCCTCATCCAGCTTCCAGCATCCTTACTAGTCTCTATTTTGCAAATATTCTGCAACGACTTCGCGGAACTCTTCCTTTGTCATAAACCGGTCCAGAAAGCCTTCAAAGTTTCCTTCATTTTCAAGTTCGTCAAAATACACTTCATGGTCTGTGCTGTACACTGTTGGATTAGATTGATCCGGATCTTCTGTGCATACGAAATAATGATCCGGATATCCATAGAAATACAAAATGCACATAAACTCTGGTTTAGAAATTCCTACCACTTCCTGTACATACTCTTCATCAATTAAATCATCAAATTCCTGCTGATCTTCTGAGCCTTCCTTAAAAGGTGTAAACATCCAATCTTTCACAAAATACTGCCCATACGCTGAATCATGAGCTGAAAAATAGTGTATCAGCAGAGTCTCATAGAATTTTTCCTGATGGTTATGGTACAGTTCTTTATTAGATTCATAAAATTGGTCAATTCCATAAACATCCCAATCCTTGTCATACAAATAATGAGTAAACCTGATGTTTTGCCAGTTTTCAACAAAACTTTTATCAGCGCTTACTGAATCAGTATTTCCACCTAAGGCTATGATTTTCTTTATAATACTCTCGTTCATCTGTTATTTTTTTACTGTATTATGGTTTCGTCCACCTTTCCATAATGTATCTGTAATTTCTTCCTGACTGTATTCATAATAATTACCGTCTTTATCTTTATAAGACTGAAACAGTTTAATATGATAACCTTTGAAATTCATCTTCAAAAAATCCAGAAAATAATCGCTTCCTGAACATATATAGTTATAAAACATTCCTTTAAAAGACTGGTCATTAGGATCTGGAATCTCAAAAGTACTCATTCGCCTTACAATTTCAGCCAATTCGTCCTTTGTTATACCCTCAATCCTTTGTGGATCAGGTAAACTAATATTAAAAGACAGATACTCTGCTCCCTCTCCTTCCCACCATTCCCAAAGATTAAACCGGGACATTTCTTTTCCAGTCATGGTATGAAGCTTATCTTCCAGCTTCTTATACTCACTGGAATCTTCATCACCATGTTCATCACACCATTCTGTATAGTCTAAAATAAGCTTTAAGACTTCCGGATATCGTTTTTCAGCGGTTTCAAAATCCGGTTCTATTTCATTTCTCAATTTCATCGTTATACTATCTATTGAAATATTATGTTAAATTACTCTACGGTAAACCTCTTTCCTATTAGTTTTTCTTCATTAAAAATACAAAATCTTGTCACATGGCAACCTTTATCTTTTTAAAAGAAACTAATTTTACGCTAACCAAAAAATAAAATATATGAAACCTAAAATGATCTGGGCCAATTTGGCGGTTGCCAATCTGGAACGCACCCAAAAGTTTTATGAAGCTATAGGATGTACTCCCAACAATCCTCACACTTCTAATGAGTTAGTAAGCTTCTTTTTCGGAGAAAATAATTTTGTTATTCATTTCTTTCTGAAAAATATACTGGAAACGAATGTAAAAGGTGTTTCCTTCGGTGATTCTCAAACTTCCAATGAAATCATATTCACCCTATCTGCCGAAAATAACGATCAGGTAGATCAATGGGCTTCAGAAGTTAAAAAAGCAGGTGGAACCATTGTCTCAGACCCTGAAAGTTTTGGAAATAATTACTATGGATTTGTGTTTGCAGACCCGGATGGACATAAATTTAATGTCTTTAAAATGTAGGAAAATTCGGATTTATTGATCTATTTTCTTAAATTTGTTTTTCAATACATTTTTATGAACCGATCGAACTGTTTGCCTCCACCGGTACCTTAATATTTTCAAAATTGATTTGAAGCATCGTTTTGCTGTTAAAAAAGATTAACAGCCCGTTTTTTTGTGCTTTAGATCCTAACAAAAAATATTAATTCAAAATTCTACAGTTCATTTTCAATGAAAAAATCATATTTATTATTACATCTTGCCGTAATTTTGGCAGGGTTTACCGGAGTATTCGGAAAAATCATATCGCTTAATGAAGGACTTTTAACATGGTACAGGGTTCTGTTCTCCAGTATTATTCTGTTTTTTATTCTAAAATTATTCAAAATTCCCCATATCGCTTCAGGAAAAGACAAAATGAAAATCGCACAAGTGGGGCTTCTTATTACTTTGCATTGGATTCTTTTTTATGCCAGTATTAAGTATTCCAATATATCCATTGGGGTTGTATGTTATTGTCTAACCAGTTTCTTTACAGCTCTCTTTAAGCCGATTATTGATAAAGAAAAATTCAAAATATCAGAATTGGGACTCAGTACTTTGACGCTTTTAGGAATCGCTCTTATTTTTCATTTTGATACCTCTTATCAGTTAGGAATTATTCTGGGAGTTGTTTCTTCTGCTGTTGCAGCACTTTATACTATTTATAATGAACGCCTGGTTCATCGTTTTGACAGCGTTGTTATCAATTACTATCAAATGCTTTCCGGCACTGTATGCCTCGGAGCAATTTTGCCCATATATCTCCTCTATTTCAAAGCAGATAGCATAGTTCCAGGATTAAAAGACACTGCTTATTTGGGGCTTTTATCGCTTTTCTGTACTGTAGGGCTTTATGTGATATTTGCAGAGGTTTTAAAGAAAATTTCGGCATTTACGATTAATTTAACTTTCAATCTGGAGCCTATATATGCAATTATTATGGCTTTTTTATTTTTCGGAGAAAGCAAAGAGGTTAACCTTTCGTTTTATATAGGATTGATGTTTATTGTTGCTTCTGTAGTTTTACAGACCTTAATTTCTATTAAGAAAGTGAAATAATAAATAGCTTACACAGTTTTATTTAAACAAGACCGGACACTTAAGATAGCTCAAGTGTCCGGTCTTTGTTTGGTGGGTATTAAAGAATACTATTTATTCATTCCAAAGATATTATATAACTGCACCTGCCATATTCCCACTACCTCTTTAAGCATAACAAATGTAAATGCAGCATTATAGCTATTCGGAAATATAGTGATTTCGGTATCTATAAAATCTGAGGCCTGCGGAATAGGTTTTAACCCAAAGGTTTGAAACAGCGCAACAGATCTTTTCATATGAAACCCCGAAGTAACCAGATATAAGCTAGAGGGATTCATCCTGTTTATTATCTGACTTGAGAATTTTGCATTCTGATAGGTATTCATACTCTTGTCCTCTTTAATAATATCAGAATCTGGCACTCCCATCTTTTTAAAATCCTCACTGAATAATTCTGCTTCGCTTATATGTCCTCTTCCTTTTCCTGAGATTAATATTTTACAAGGCTGATTATTTCTCCTGTATTCATGATACAATTGATAAGCAGTAACCATTCTGGAATAAGACATGGTATGCAATTTCTCTGTATTATCAATATCTACAACCCCGCCACCCAATACTACAATAATGGGATTCTGAGCAGATGTATTCTTTATTTCTGAAATCCTGATGTAACTTTTCTGCAAATATCCGGAGATTAGCTTACCCAGAAAACCGTTGCCTATAAGAATCACCATGATAACTGTTACTATAAAAACTCCTATTCTCAGATTTTTACATTTATTCTTTCTTTTCAACAGAGCAATGATAACTATTGCAAGAAATACTAAAAAATAAGGTTCTGTAAAAAGCTGTAAAACACGAAATAAAAAGTCCAGTAAAAATTTCATCGATGATAGTATTGATTAATGCTAAGAAAACATTGGATTTTCAAAGATAAGGTTATTTCATGACTCCTGCTTTTCTCGATATATTTCAAGAGTTGTTTGAAGTGATTTCATTTTTTATTTGATATTTTTATACATCAGAATATAGATTACAATGGATTATCAAACATTCGAGCCCCAGCCGGAACTGGCTCCCTTTATCAAATGTTATTGGACACTGGACAACCCAAAAGAAGATGTTCCACAATCGCAAACCATTGTTCCTGATGGTTGTATGGAAATGATTTTTCATTACGGAGATCTCTACAAACAATATATTGATGGCGAAGCTGTTGTACAGCCAAGAAATTGTGTTTTCGGACAACTTACCGAGCCTTTAAAAATTGAGCCCACAGGAGTTACCGGGATTTTTTCCGTTCGTTTTCATCATGACGGTTTTATTCCGTTTGCTACCCTTCCTATAAAAGAGATGGATGATAAAGCCATTCCACTTGAAGATTTGTTTGGAACTGCCGGAGCTGAATTGGGTGAAAAGGTATTCCATTCTACAACAGTTCAGGAGAAAATAACCCATGTAGAAAGCTTCCTGCGGGAAAGACTGAATCCTGAAACCATCGACAGGATTGTACAGTCTACCATTGATATACTCCTAAATGTAAACGGACACATCTCCGTAAATGAATTATCCCAGCAAACCAGTATCAACCGCAGACAGTTAGAACGCAGGTTCTCTTCAGCTATTGGGATGAGCCCTAAACAACTTTCTAAAACCATAAGACTTCAATCGGCCCTTAAACAGCTTATTCATAAAGAATATACCAGTCTTACAGCCCTTGCTCACGATGCCGAGTATTACGATCAGGCTCATTTTACCAAGGATTTTAAAGAATTTACGGGCTTTACCCCCAAAGAGTTTTATGGCGATCATCTTCAGATGTCTTCGTTATTTTACAAAAAAGATTCCTGATGTCGCATTTTTACAATTATAAAGACTTATTTATCATGAATTTTGATTGATATAAAATAAGCAACATGAAAACAAAACTAATTCCCGCTATCATTGGACTATTGATTATAGGCAGCTGGACGCAACCCAGTGAAATCCACAAACTGGAATGGCTTCTCGGAACATGGGAAACCAAAACGCCCAAAGGAAGCCTCTATGAAACATGGATCAAAAAAAATGATACCGAATTTCACGGAGAAAGCTATTATTTAAAGAATAAAGATACCATTCACTTTGAGTCTGTACGCCTTGTAGAAAAAGACAAAAAGCTACATTATATTGTATCTGTAAAAGGTCAACATGATGAACAGCCTGTCGATTTTATTTCAACTCCTAACTCAACTTCCACTTCATTGGTATTTGAAAACCGGCAGAATGACTTCCCTCAAACGATTACCTATAAAAAGATCCGTAAAGATTCTTTATTTGCAGAAATCTCAGGCCTTATGAATGGGAAAATGGCAAGACAGGCATTTCCGATGAAGAAAATAAAATAATTCCTTTTATTAGAATACAATCCATTTTTTGCATCAGTATTTTTCAGAATAATACGTTTCGGCGGCCTCCGGCCGCCGAAACCCTATCCACTCACCTTCATCAGGCAAGTTCACTTGCCCACTCTTAGCTCCCTAAAAATAATACAGCCACCATCTTAAAACTTTGCGTCAACAGTATACTACCTTTCCAGGATAGCTCCTGCAAATCACACAGATTTCGCAGATTTTTTTGCCACGAATGCACTAATAAAAAGGATTCGTTGATCTTAAAGTATATTCAGATTATATCTTATGAAATTTACAAAAGAGGTTTCTTTTTTACCATAACAAAATCTTGCAAAATATCTTATTCATGCATTCGTAGCAAATAATATTTTTTTGTAGATACACAGTTTTGTTTACCCTTCTTCATAGTTCATCTCTTTTTCTAAAATAATCTGGTTCCTCCGAACCGTCACCAGCACTTTATCGCCTTTACAAGCTACCAAAAAATTCAAATATGAAAAATAGAAAAATGGTAGTGTCTCACTAAATTTTTCCTGTAATAAGTTGAAAAGCTATATAAATTTTAGTATTTTTAAGGAAAAATCATAAATGAAAAAAATATTATTTTTACCCGTTTTTTTTTCTGTTTTGGGATATTCTCAAGTCGGAATAAATACAACAACGCCTGTCCCATCTGCTGTCTTGGATATTACAAGTCAAAATAAAGGGGTCCTTTTTCCGAGAGTATCTTTGCAATCCATAACTGATATCACCACGATACTAAATCCAGCAGAAGGGTTATTTGTGTGGAATACAAATGCAAACCTTGTTCAAGGAAAAGGTCTTTACTATTTTTTAGATGGAACCTGGATAAAGATTCCCAAGCAATTCAACCCGACAGGAAAGGTTTATGACTTTGTAGAATTTAAACAAACCAGTTCCAATTTAGTGATGACAAGTACGCTGCAAGAAATTACACAACTTAGTACTACTTACACAGCACCTTCTGATGGAAATATATTTTTAAATTATATTGTTTATTCCACAATGGGCAATAATACTAATCCAAAGGTTTCCAATACATATTGTGAAGTTCAGGTGACAGATACGACAACCTCAATTGTGCAAAAAGGAACTATATTAATTTCACCAGTCTTGGTTGTTTCTAATCAGGGGTCCAATGCAGCAGCAAGTCCGAGTTTAATCCCAGTCGATATTGTTAAAGGACACACTTATACCATTAAATTATTTGCAAAAGAGGCCTATCTTGATAGTAGTTACGTAGTACGGGTAGGAACTGTAACTTATTCTGGAAATTCGGCAAATTCCTCTCTGGTTATAAACTCTCTATTGAATCTATAATAATTTTCTTCTACAAAAAAACTCCCGGAAGCTTTATAAGAAAAAGATGGGAAGAACTGGTATTTACAGAAAATGGGACAGATAGAAAGTTTTATGAACTCTGTGTATTCTCTGAACTGAAGAACCATCTGCGTTCGGGAGATATATGGGTACAGGGATCACGCCAGTATAAAGATTTTGAGGACTATCTTATACCCGAGGACTTATTTTCGGCAATAAAGGATGAGAACAAATTTCCATTGGATATATCTTTGGATGCAACTCAATATTTAAATGAAAAAATTAAACAGCTGGAAGATCAGATGGAAATTGCATGTAGGCTGGCTCAGGAAAATGCTCTTCAGGAAGACACATCCATCTAACAGGTGATTATGTCTGGAATAATAAAACAATTTATTCCAAGAATAAATGAATAGAATACTGAAAAGATTTTAATCCTTTGTAGAAATATTACAAAGGATTTTTTAATTAAGTAAATAATATTTTTTCTAAAAAAATTTGCGTAGCTAAATAACTACACATATATTTGTAGTCAAATAACTACACAATGAATTTAAGAAGAGATGTTTTTCAGGCCATTGCAGACCCAACCAGAAGATCTATATTGATGCTGGTGGCTGCACAATCTATGACTGCAGGAGCCATTGCTTCCAATTTCGATACCGCAAGACCTACCGTTTCCAAGCATCTTCAGATCCTTACAGAATGCGAACTGTTGAGATCTGAACAAAACGGCCGTGAAATTACTTACCACCTTAATCCCAATAAAATGAAAGAAATAGCCGATTTTATAGAGCCATTCCGCAAAATGTGGGATGAGAAATTCAATAAGCTGGAAAGTGTGATGAAAGCATATCAGGATAAAAATGCGTGATGCGCGGTTCGGGGTTCGGGTTTTAGCAATATAAGTTTACAAATACAAAACCAAATAAAAGCCCTTTACTCGTACCCTTAACCTCAATAACTCGAATCCCGCACCACGAAAAACAATAACACGTACCTCGAATCACGAAACTCAACAACCCGCATCTCGCACCACGAAACACGAACCCAAAACCCTCAAAATATGGAACTTAAAACAAAAATTCAGGCAGAAGATGGAAAACAGGAAATCTTCATCATCAGAGAATTTGATCTTCCTGTAGAATTGCTCTTCAAAGCTTATACAGAAGCTGAACTTTTCGAACAATGGATGGGAACCAAAGTGACCAAGTTTGAAAACCAACCCCACGGAAGTTATCGTTTCGAAACTTCAAATCCTCAGGGAGAAGTGATGTTCAGCGCTAATGGAACCATTCATGATATTGTTCTGAATGAAAAAATTATAAGAACTTTTCAGATGGAAAACACGCCTTTTCCGGTTCAGATTGAGTTCTTAGAATTTGAAAAACTAACGGATACCACCAGTAAAATCACCATTCAAACCATCTATAAATCTGTAGACTTCAGAGATCAGCACCTGAAAATGCCTTTTGCTCAGGGAATTAATAGGGCGCATAATCGTTTACAGGAAATGTTTAACGGGGTACGTGTTCCGGGTTTCGAGGGGTAAGTCATAAAATTATTGCTTAAATATCTCGTACTCCATATCATGAAACTCAATAACCCGCATCTCGCATCCCGAAACCCTCAAACCCAAAACACATGAATCCAAAAGTTGATTTTTTCTTCGATAAAGCCACACAGTGGAAAGAAGAATTTGAAAAATTAAGAACCATTGCCCTAAGTACCGAATTGGTAGAAGATTTAAAATGGGGCTGCCCTTGTTATACCTATGAAGGGAAAAATATTTTCTTAATTCACGGTTTTAAAGAATATTGTGCACTTCTCTTTTTTAAAGGTGCTTTGATGAAAGATCCTGACCAGATTTTAATTCAGCAATCTGAAAATGTACAGGCGGCAAGGCAAATCCGTTTTACAGATATTCTACAGATCAATGATCTTGAAAAAGAACTTCGTGCCTATATGTTTGAAGCTGTAGAAATTGAAGAATCAGGAGCTAAAGTTGAAATGAAGAAAACCAAAGACTTTGAAATGGTTGAGGAATTTCAACAAAAATTAGATGAAAATCTAGTATTAAAAGAAGCGTTCGAAGGATTAACACAAGGAAGACAAAGGGCCTACCTACTTTATTTCTCATCTGCCAAACAGTCTAAAACCAGAGAAGCAAGAATTGAGAAATGCATCCCTCAAATCCTAGACGGAAAAGGGCTTAACGACTAATCACAAAACTTAATCAATATGGAAACATCAAACCGATCAGAAAAAAGAACAAAAATCATCTACTGGATCTTTACCCTTTGGATGGCATTAGGCATGGTTTCTACAGCCATTGTTCAGCTTATGAAAAATAAAGATGAACTTGCCAATTTTACAAACCTTGGATATCCGGCTTATCTCATGACCATTATCGGAGTCTGGAAACTACTAGGCGTTATCGCCATCCTTATCCCGAAACGATTACTATTAAAAGAATGGGCCTACGCAGGATTTTTCTTCGTGATGTCCGGAGCCGTTATCTCACATCTTATTGTTGGAGATCCTGCCGGAAGAACCTTCCCTGCGGTCTTATTATTGGTTTTAGTTATCATTTCATGGTATTTCAGACCTGCTAACAGAAAAATTACTATTATTGAAAAATAATTCTTAATAGTAAAGTTGTTTAAAATTAATTTTATCGGAGATAAAATCCTTGCGCCTTAAAAATATTCTCAGCCTCCAAAACCTCTTGCGCCTTTACGATTCCCAACAACAGAAACCAAATCATTCAAAAGAACAAACAGTAAAACAAAATTTAATATGAAAAAAAAATCCTTAACACCCGAACAAAGCGAAGCCCTTTTAAAAGTACTGCAAACCCGTTTTGAAAAAAATATGAACCGCCACAAAGGCCTGAAATGGAAAAAAATTCAGACCAAATTGGAAGCTAATCCTGAAAAACTATGGTCTTTGAACGAAATGGAAGAAACAGAAGGCGAACCTGACGTTGTAGATTACAATCAAAAAACAGACGAATACCTCTTCTTCGACTGCTCACCGGAAAGTCCAAAACGCAGAAGCCTTTGCTACGACTATCTTGCTTGGGAATCCCGAAAAGCCAATAAGCCAGAAAGCAATGCCATAGATAAAGCTTTTGAAATGGGCATTGAAATTTTAACCGAAGAACAATATCGCAAGCTCCAGGAACTTGGAAAGTTTGACCAGAAAACGTCCAGTTGGGTGCAAACACCTTCAGCAATTAGAGAACATGGTGGTGCTGTTTTCTGCGACAGACGCTACAATACCGTATTCTACTATCATAATGGTGCAGATTCTTATTATGCAGCGAGAGGGTTTAGGGGGAGTTTGAAGGTTTGAGGGTGCTAGAGTAAAGTGAAAAAATCTTTGATTTTTTCACTTTTAGACTTTAGTGTACTTTATATCCGCAAAACTGGAAACTTTAATACCTTAAGTGTTCAAAAACTTTTGTGACTTTTGTGGTTACAAGAAAATCCTAATCTACTACGCTTGGACTCCTACGGAATGACAAATAAAACGTTTAGTTTATTTATAAATTATGGTCTCTCTTTTCCAATAACATTCATAACCCTTTTAGCCATGGAGATTCCACGCTCCAGAATATAATATTAACCCCAAGAAAATCCTGTGCATAATTCACAAATTCTTCTTTTGTAAAGGGCTTTTTTGTTTTTGGATTTTTATATGTTAAAGTAGGCTCTTGGACTGCCATAGCGACCAGTGATAATTTTCCTTTATATTGATTAAAAAAGGGATAAGAGTTTTTCATCTGAGCATTTTTATTAGGAACAATATCCGGCCCGCCCAACCCTATATTATTTTTATCGGCAAAATCAAATAATCTGGACATATACTGATGATCATTTTCCCATTCACATGGAAAGAAATTAACATATTGTAATACATAAGATTTTTTGAATGCATGCCTTGCAAATTTTAAATTATCCAACTCAGCCTGAAAATATGTATCACAGCTAAATCCGGTTTTGTCTTTTTTCATTTCAATATCTATGGAGGTTTCCGGAAGATTAATTCCCTGAATTCTCCCGTCAAACTTTTTCGCCAGCTCTCCTATCAGCTTTTGATACCTTTCCCTAACTGCAGGATTCCATTGCTGGGTTACCCAACCATTTCCAACAGGTTTATTTTCTCCCGGATTATCATATTGAGCCACCAGTCCACCGGTATATTCCTTCCCATTCAAAATATAATCAGGAACATATCTTGCCTGAGGCTCAAAAAACCTGTCCTGAAGCTGTATAAACAACTTTTTATCTAAAGAAGTCAAATACTCTAAATCTTTTTCAATACCTGAAAAATCATAAACATCTTTTGAAGTTTCCAAAGCTCTCCAGTTATAGACAATCTGTACCCCGCCAATATCTTTTCGTACAATCATTTCTTCTATATTCTGCAAATCTCCCGATGAAGTATAAATATAGTTTTGGGGTATTTGACCTTTCAAAAAATCTAATCCTAAAAATAATAATCCCAATCCCAGCATTCTGATGGTCTGTTTCATAATATGAATTTAAAAATAAAATAATATGAATCATTTTCCGTGCCCAAGTGAATGATATTTTTAAACTTTAGAAAAATATTCATTAATATATAAATAGTATCACTAATTTAGCGCTTCAAAATTTGATTTTAAATAACTAAGGATATGAAGAAATTAATTTTAATGGGTGCTATCTCAGCAGTAATGATTAATTGTAATAAAAAAACTGAAGTTCCTGCTCCGAAAGCCAATACTGATACTATTGCAGTAGAAGAACCTGTAGTAGATACATTAGGGCCAAAATCATTCTGCTATGTAGGAGTGGTAGGAAAAGACAGTGTCTTCGCCTCTATTGATGATAATCTGGGAACCATTACCGGAAAATTATCTTACAAAAACAGTGAAAAAGACAGTTCAAACGGAGATGTAACCGGTTTTAAATCAGGAGATACTCTAAAACTAACTTACGAATTTACTTCTGAAGGACGAAAAAGCAAAAGAGATATTTATTTCCTTCAAAAAGACAATGCTTTGACAGAAGGAATTGGAGATCATAAAGAAGAAGACGGACAATCTAAATATGCCAGCGAAAATAAGATCAGCTATAAAGATGGCCCAAAACTGAATGCTACCGACTGTAAAATAGTTAACAAAGCTGTAAAATAAATAATATTGAAATAAAAATGCTGTTCTCAAATCCGGGAACAGCATTTTATTTTTCACAAAATCTGAGCAACGAAAATAAAATGATTTTCCATCGAAACAATTTTATGACTATGCATTCGCTTTATGATCAACCGCGGATTACACGGATTTTCACAGGTGTTTTAGTAAAATAAAAACTATCTATCTATAAAAACAAGTCATACAGGTATTATCAATTAAGATCTACAACAGTATTTTCATTCACTCTACATTAAACACAATCATCTGTGCCCATCTTTAAAATCTGTGGTTAAATTAAAATCAGAGTGATCTGTGGGAGACTTTATTCATTGTCTTCTTTTTCCCAATAATTTTCTACAATATTTCTCATAATACCAACATACGATTTCACATGTGGAATCTGAGTGAAAACCTGAAACTGATCATGGGTGGTATGAAAGTTCATATAAAACAACCAAAATCCAATCGAAAGATAAGGTATAGAAGCAAGTTCCTGTGAACTCACAAAACGGTATTCACGATACCCATCCAGGAAAATATGATAAGCTCTCTGAAATTCTTCATAAGTCATTCTTCCTGCAGATACATCTAATACAAAATGGATCCAAAAAGTCATGATATCATTCATCAACCAGCCATATCCCATAAAATCAAAATCGAAGAAAGTAACGGTATCATTATCAAAGTGAAAATTCTTAGGCAGAAAATCAAAATGACAATACCCTTTTGAAAACATTGAAGTATCAAATTTTGTAAGCTTACTCTCTATTTCAGCAGCAATATTTTGCAGCCATTCATAATCTTCGGGGTTTTCTTTAAAGACAGGCTCTAATTTTTCCAAAGGTTTAAAAACAGTGGTTTGAAGATCAAAATTCCATCGTTCATATTCTACTTTAAAATCTGAGGAAACATTATGAAAGCGGGCCATTTCATTTCCTAAGGCACGAAACTGATTATCATTCATTAATCTAATCACACGCCCTTTAGCAAAGGAAAATAAAACACCATGTCTTATTCCTTCAATAGCTTCCAATTTTAAAATAATATCTCCGAAAAGGTCTGTAATTGGATAAGAAACAGATACCTGAGCATCTTTCAATGCCTGTAATAGTCTTACTTCCTCTTTAATATGATCTAAACTTCGATGAGAAGAACGATAGATGCGAAGTATAAAACAGTCCCCTTCCGACTCTACCCGATAAGTATCTCCCACTCCTCTTACCAGAAGTTTACATTGAACATTTTTTAGCCCATATTTTTCAGCAATAAGCTCTGATAATGCAATCGGACAAAGTGTTGAATAAGTTGCCGGAAAAATAGATTTCATGGTATTTAATTAATTGGGATGTTTAAAGCTCAAATCTAGATGAACTTCAATGTACTTTCACAATTGTTTGCTTTATACATTACAATTTTTTTCTGATAATTTCAATGAAGCGACTTACTGCATCATCACTTGTACTCCAGGAAGTAATCAAACGAATGGCAGAAAACTCTTCATCTACTTTTTTCCAGACAAAAAACTCAAAACTCTCTGATAAAATCTCAATAAGTTCATTGCTTAGAATTGGAAAAATCTGATTGGTATACGTATCTGCAAGAAAACGGATCCCTTTTTCCTGCAAAGCATGTTTAATTTTCATCGCCTGCTGATTCGCGTGTTTAGCTAAATCAAAGTACAGATCATCCTTCATCAGTTCTAAAAACTGAATTCCCAATAATCTTCCTTTGGCCAGTAATGCTCCTTTTTGCTTGATATTAAAAGCAAAATCTTCCTGAAGAGCCGGATTATTGATAACGATAGCCTCTCCTATTAATGCTCCGTTTTTCGTTCCGCCCAGATAAAAAATATCTGTAAGTTCTGCTACTCTTTCTAAACTTAAGTCACTGATTTCAGACGTAAGTCCATGCCCTAGCCTTGCACCATCCATAAATAGATAGAGACGGTTTTGCTTACAAAATTCTGAAAGTTCTTCCAGCTCTTTAGCCTGATAAATAGTTCCCAGCTCTGTAGAATTGGAAATATAAACCATTTTCGGCATAACCTGATGGGGTACATTTCTATGATTTTCCAACACCGGAATAATGTCTGATGGTCTTAGCTTACCATCTTCCGTTTCAATACTTAAGATTTTATGTCCTGTTGCTTCAATCGCTCCGGTTTCATTATTCAGAATGTGTCCGGTAGAGGCTGAAATAGCACATTGATAAGGTTTTAAAACAGAAGAAATCACAATCAGATTAGCTTGTGTTCCTCCGGAAACCAAATAGATCTCTGAATCTTGCTTATTAATTTTGGTTTTAATTAATTCCTTTGCCTTTAAAGAAAACTCATCTTCACCATATCCGGCCTGCTGCTCAAGATTATATTGTAAAAGTGACTGTAAAATATTCGGGTGACATCCCTCAGAATAGTCGTTTTTGAATGAAAATTTCATAGTGTAAAAGTAAAAAAAGTTGAAATAACAAGAGTGATCTTTTGAGATTATTTTGTTAGATTTGTACTGAAAATCATCTAACATTTTGAAAACAACCCTAACAGAAGAAAATTACCTGAAAGCTTTGTTTCACTTAGTTGACAATGAAGGAAAGGTGACGATTAACGAACTCAGTAAATTTTTAAATGTAAAAATGCCGAGCGTTAACAACATGATGAAAAAATTTGCAGAAAAGAAATGGGTCATTTATGAAACCTATAAACCATTAATCGTTACCGAAAATGGAAAACGGGAAGCAGCTTTGGTGGTTCGTAAACACAGGCTGACTGAAATGTTTCTGGTTAAAAAAATGAATTTCGGCTGGGAAAATGTCCATGAAATTGCTGAACAACTTGAACATGTTCATTCTCAGCTTTTCTTTGATAAAATGGACGAAATTCTGGATTATCCTAAATTCGATCCACACGGAGAACCTATTCCTGATAAGGATGGAAACATTATCGCCCAGGATCTTCAGAAGCTAAGCGGATGTGAAGAAGGAGAAACCGTTGTTTTCGCTTCCGTTACCCTCTCTGATGACGCTTTCCTAACTTATTTAAATGACAGAAAGCTTCTCCTGAATACCAAAGTGAAAATTATTAAAATTGAAAGTTTTGATAAATCAATGACGATAGAGATTGATGATAAGAAAGAAATCCTTAGTAAAAAAGCTACGGAGAAAATATTAGTGAAAAAATAACATAAACCGGTGCTGGCACCGGTTTATGTTTTCTATATGTGTAATCAATGTATCGTAACATTTATTTTCTCAAAGATTTTTCTCAAATTTTCCCCGACTATATATTAAAAAGGAACAATCAGTTTTAAAGATATATTCCTTCCCATATTGTAAATATCTCCTAAATACTTTAATCGGTTAAGATGAGATTGGTAAGCACGATCAAATAAATTATTCACCTGAAGCTGTAAGGTTGCAGAATGATTTTCAGAATAATGCAATTCTAATGACGCTCCCACATTTACCAAAGTATAATCCCGTGTGGCTGTTTCTGTGGCATTCAGTCCCAGATATCTGTTCTGAGCAGCTGAATATTCCACTTCAGCTGTAGGGGTAACTGAAGAAATAAATTTTGATTTCAGTATTATTTGCTGAGAAATATTCCCAGATAATTTCAGGGGAGCAATTAGCGGAAGATATTCCCCCTTATTTCCTTTATCTTTAAAAGCCTTATCACGGTTAAATCCATAAATAACGGAAAAACTCGTATCAAAATTAAATCCTTTCCACTTTTCAGGATGCAATGAGAACCAGGCTTCCATTCCATATAGCTGAGCAGAAGCTTGCTGGTACTGATAGGTTTTATTCTCCTGGGCATCTACTAAAGGATTTCCTTGTGCATCTATCAATAATGACAAATATATATAATTCTGGATATGATTGTTAAACCAACTTACATCCGCAGAAAAATCTTTAAAACGTGTACTTACTCCCAGGTCTTCTTGTAATGAAAACTCAGGATTAAAATTTCTATTTCCTTTATAAACAATATGAGCTCCCGGATCTAAACCATCGGAACCAATCTCGGTAATATTAGGTGCCCTGTAGCTCCTTCCTATATTGGCTTTAAGGCTAATCTGCTTTGTGAGTTGAAAAGTAGATCCAATACTGGCCGAAAACCCTTTAAATGTTTTGTTGTATGATGCAAATCCTAATCTCGTATCGGAAGAAGGCTGGGATACCTGCTCTTCAAATTGAGTTACAGGATTGGTTCTTATATAGAAATTATTCCAGCGAATATTTCGGACATCATAACGAGCTCCTCCACTTATATTCAGTCGCTTATATTTCCATTTAATATAGGTATAGATCCCACCGTCGCTCAAATCATAATCAGGGATTGGAAAATCTGTAGCAGCTTTGTTCTTATTATTCTGAACCATCCCATTTACTCCTGCAGAGATTTCAAAAGATGAAAACTTAGGAAAATTATAGCGTGCTCCATAGTTCAGAGTGTTAAGTCTTACATACATTCCTGGTTGAAAAGGAATTGTGGGATGATTATATTCCCTACGAATATTCTGTTGTAAAGCCAGTTGAATATCAAGATCACCTTTTCCAATCTGCTGGCTATGTTGAGCATACAACCTATAATGCTGAATTCTCTGATGTAAGGGAGAAAGGGTGTAAGAATTAAGATTTTTTTCTGAAACAATGGGCCTTTTCTCTACATTGTCATCATCACCCTCTCCTACCTGATAGGTAAATTTTCTGGTATTCGGATCCCGGCTTCCATCCGGAATTCCCTGTAGATTATCATATAATGTAAAATTAATTTTTGAAAAGCTTGTATTGGATTTATAACCCAAGAGGAAAGAAAGATTTTTTTCTTCAAAATTGGTATTATATACGCGTCCGTCTACAGGAGTTCTGTAATTTTTAGCCATTCTGTAAGATGCATTTAACGCAGCTATAAAGGAGTTTTTCTTATATCCCAACTGCATTCCGTTTCCAATCAGACTGTTATTTCCCTGATACTCGCTTGTTATTTTTCCATGTACAATACCATCATTATGAGTAGGCATATAAGGAAAGAGGCTTACAACTCCTGCCAATGCATCTGAACCAAACATCAGACTGGCAGGACCTTTGATCACCTCTGCATGTTCAATACTATAAGGTCCCACTTCTATGCCGTGCTCATCACCCCACTGCTGTCCTTCCTGACGGACACCATCATAAAGGGTGAGTACCCGGTTATAACCTAATCCCCGGATAAAAGGTTTTGAAATATTAGGTCCGGTTTCTACTACACTCAATCCGGGAGCAGATTTCACCAATGAACTGATAATATTCGTGGCTACAGCCCTTTCAATCTGTTTGGAAGAAATACTCAGAATAGCAACCGGATTTTCCTTAATTAAAGTCTCTTTTGAAACTCCTGTTATCGCTATTTCATCAATTGCATGAGCATCTCGAGTCAGTATAATGTCAGGAATTATTATATTATTCTTTTCTACAGAGATTCCTTTCTCAACATCTTCATAGCCTTTGCCTCTCACTAAGAGACGGTACTTTCCGGGAGCAACATTTCTGATCATATAATCACCATTTTTACCTACCGAAGTTTTTATAGAAGTGTCTTTCACTAGTATTTCGGCAGCGTTACTCCCTCCATTTTCAAAAATAACCTTTCCTCTTACTTCTACATTCTGAGCACTGATCATAAAGCTAATTAAAACAACCGGTACTGACAGCATCAATCTGAATTTCATATACATTAAGATTTTTATTACATTCTGTTAAAAACTTTGAAAATGATTATTAGTAAAAATCAAAAGTAATAAAAAAAACATTATCGCAACTATGTTGCAATAATTAATTTTACATTCACTTGCTTTATTTCTTGAACTGTTAAAAAACGGTTAAACTTTTTCTCATCAAAAACTTCAATAATTAATTTTACTAGGTTTGCAAAATATTCCGTTGAGATTCATCTTTCTCACAAGTACCAAAACTTTAATTATTACCTTTAAAAATTATGAAAAAAAGCATTCAGTTTTTTATTGTTTCGATGTTGTTGAGCCCTTTAGCAAGTGCACAGGTAAAAGATTTTGTCATTGAACCACCTATTAAAAATAACTTACATATTTATAAAACTTTTGGAGTATTTGGAGGCAGAGAATATTCTGCCAATTCAGTATATCTTGTCACAAAAAAAGGAGTTGTTTTATTTGATGTTCCATGGGAAAAAGTACAGTACCAAAGCCTGATGGATACCATCCAAAAGCGTCATAACTTACCGCTTGTTGCCGTATTTGCTACGCACTCTCATGATGACCGCGCAGGAGACTTGAGTTTTTTCAATAATAAAGGGATTAAAACGTATGCAACCACTAAAACCAATGAGTTTTTAAAGAAAGATGGAAAAGCTACATCCACTGAAATCATCAAAACTGGAAAACCTTACCATATTGGTGGAGAAGAGTTTGTAGTAGATTTTCTTGGCGAGGGCCATACAGCTGATAATGTAGTGGTATGGTTCCCAAAATACAATGTCTTGGACGGCGGATGTCTTGTAAAAAGCAATTCGGCTACTGATCTTGGATATATTAAAGAAGCCAACGTAGAAGAATGGCCAAAGACTATAAATAAACTGAAAACCAAGTATTCTAAAGCTACATTAGTGATCCCTGGACATGATGAATGGAAAGGCGGTGGGCATGTTGAACACACTTTAGAACTTCTGAATAAGAAATAAAAAGCAATCGAATATAAAAAGACCTGGCGCTTCTGCCAGGTCTTTTTTATGCAATGTTATTTGGTTAAAAGATATTTAATGGCTTCTTCCATTACCCTATCTGCAAATGTTTTAGGACTGTTGGTCATTTGTGCAACTTCAGCATTCGAAGGAGGCGTCACATAAATATCAGGTTTCACACCAATTCCTTCAATGACTTCATTATTGAGGTTTTTAGTGGCCATCAATGGCATATAAAACTCTAGAATACCACCGGCAATAGCATCACGGGTGCCTCCATTAAAATCATCTGATCCTCCCAGACCTGCAGTGGCTCCAGCACTGTAATCTCCCATAGAAATAGCATGAGTTCCCTGGCTTTTGAGCATTAATGTAGACATTTCCGACATACTTGCACTTCCTTTATCCGTTAAAACAACAATCGGAATATTCCCGGGAATTCCAAACATATGAGGATTTACCTGTACCGGAACCCACGGAGTATAATTAAATTGTCCGTTCCCCTCTTTTGTTCTCTGATAAAATGCAAGAGCGCTTTTAGTAATAAACCGGTCTGTGAAAAAACGGGCATCAACAATATTACCACCACCGTTGCCTCTTAAATCAATAATCACTTTTTTAATATCTCCTTTGTGTAAAGGATTTAGAAACTTTTGATAAAAAGAAGCATTGGTCAGTATTTTATTGGCTGCACTCTGGAACTGGCCAAGATTATATCCATATTTTACATGATTATCCATCTGCTGGATAAACCATTGGATATAAGCAAGAGTTTCACTACTTAACACTGATGAATAAGTAGCTGTACTGTTATATTTCACAAGATTATTAGACTTCGTGAGTAACTGCTGGGTTACACTTAAAAATGCATCTGATAAAACTTCTGTACTTTTAAACGTTCCAATCTGACTATTGAAAGATTTCATCTCATTTGAATTTGGAAATGAATTCCATTCGTTTAAAATATTGATAGTAAAATTTTTAACTTCATTTCTCTTGTTAACATCACTAATTGCGTTGAGTTGTGTACTGCTTTCAATAGCAGCAGGTGTAAGAACAAGCGAATTTCCCGGATCCGGGCTTAAATATTTATCAAGAAGAGTAATCTTAAAATTTGTAGATAATGAAAAACTTTTGAAACTGAAATAATAAATATCCGGATTAGACTTCAAATTACCCGCCAACAAAAAATTATTCGCTAGCACAGCTCCATCCTGAAGCCTGTCTTTCATATATCCGTATTTAGCATCAAACGGATAAGTATTGGATCTCGCTTCGTTCATCCCTCCATAAAAAGTATAGGTATTGGTAATACCGGAATTTGAAAAGGGTACTTTTATTTTAACGTAAAAATGTCTGTCAATGATAGGATTTATGATTTCTGTAAAATATACCCTTGCTTTTTCAGCATCCGCCTGAAATTCCGCATCGCTTACCCCTCCATTATAGGATTTTAAAGCGGCAAATTTTGGATAATATTCTTTATAGATAGCATTCCAATCCATACCATCTTTTCCTTTTTGTTCATAAAAATAATTATATCGCTGATCCATTACCGTCCAGAATACTTTAAAAAGATCGGCATAGGATTTTATATCATTGCTTGTATATCTTGTTGGCTCTGTAATAGGGGAATCATTTTCCTGCATACAGGAATTGAATGTCACTGATGCTGAAAACAGTGCTAGCCCTAAATAAATGACGCTTTTTTTCATTGTATATATTTTAATTGATAGGAAAACTTTTTATTTAAACTTATAGGAAACACCTAAAGAAATCATATATGACCGGATGGTTGATTTACGGTCTTTATCATCATTCGCCATATTGATATCCGAAAGCCCATACTGGTAGTTATAGGATCCATATACATCAAACTTATTAAAAGAATATCCTAACTGCGCTTGACCTGCCAACCCATACCCCCAACGATTAAGCTGATTTTCATTCTTTTTGAAATCATATTTATCCGATACTTGCGTATAATTGAAGGTTCCATTTTCCTGTAATTCATTAAATACCGGATACCGCCCTTCTCTTTTCATACTAAGCCAATAATCTGTATACATTCCTCCGGCAATTTTAATCCATACACCTGTAGTTTCATGTGGATTATTCAGGATATAACCTCCTACCATTAAAGGGAGGGTTAAAAAATTATTATTATATTCTGTATACCATCCATCTCTGCTTCCCGTTCTCTCAAACTTATAGTTCTTTTGCTGGAAGGAAACTCCGGTAGAAACAAAAAGTGATTTCCAGATCATATATTCTCCAGACAGGTTAACCCCGAAACCATACCGCCCAGTATATCTTGAATCAACAAGATTTGAAAGATCTGAATTTAAAACACCATAGGTATACCCGGCATCCAGACTTATTTTGAGTTTATTTTGCCCCATCACTACTGTTCCGGCAGAAAAAAGACAAAGACAAAAGATTTTCGACAACTTTTTTTTCATAGATATTTTTTTGAGTTATTGCATTTATAATTTGAATATTGATATCAGATTTTAAAATTATAATTTCGGTTTTGCAATCTTATTACTTCAATTATTGATGATTCGATAAACAAACCAAACAATAAACAACAGATTATCACAAAACTATAGCATAAATTAAAAGAACTGTTAAAAACAATATACTACACGCATACTTTATCAATGCAATAATTTGATTATCAATACATTATATACAAGCCACCATAGTATATATTCATCAATATGGGATTTAAAAATAACATGATGTAGGGTCTATGATGTAGGGTAAATAATATAATGCATGAGAAAACGGGAACCGTATTTAAGGTGCAAGGAGGAAATATCACAATAGTTTTACTGTGATACAAAAACCAATAAAAAAATCCCGAATTAGAAAATTCGGGATTTATCTTTTTATAATTGAAAAAGTTTTTAGTCTAAAACGCTCCAACCTCTTTTTGGATTGGTGTTGGTAGAAACTTCCTGTTCGTTAACAATGATATTTTCTTTTCTCTGACCAATATAATCCAGTTCGCTCAGTTTAGAGAAAATAATTTCTAAACTTCTTAACATCTGCTGGATATAAAGTAAAGGCTCTCCGCAATTATGATGATCGTAGTTTGTTTCTGCTACAATAGAAAGCTGATTTAATAAAGTATGTGGTGCAATTTCGCTCCACTCTAAGCTATAGTTCAGCATTTCTTCCAATTCTGCAGGAACCAGAAGCTGTGTTGAGTTGTATAAATGAAGGGCTAATCTTGCAAAAGACTCAATTAAAAATACCGGTGGTTGGTAAGGGGTAATATTTCTGAATTGGAAATACATATCTCCAAAAGTAGTCACCATCGTATTACAAACAAACTTAACATTCTGTGCTAAAGCTGTGTTCTGGTTCTTGTGAGATGCTTTCTGGATGATTTTGAAAGCATATTGCTGCAGGTTTCCAATAGATTTTGCAAAGCTGCTATAATAATCTACCAGAGCCGGATGACTCTGAACAGATGTACAAGGTGGAATAAAATTAGAATCAACCTGTGCGATGTTTGCTTTTAAATCTACTTTACCGATAATCAGATAATTTCCTCCTGAATAGCTGCTGTTCAAAGAAGTTACAGGAAGAAGTTCAATGTGGTGATTGGGTTGTGCACTTGGGTGACGTGGTGGAATTTCTTCCGGATCAATATCTCCAAAAGGAACTTTATCAAACGGATTTACAGAGATCAGGATGTAATATTCTCCATCTGCCTGCTCTTCACTCATTGATTTTGCCAGTGATTTTACACTGATTCTTCTATCGCTTAATTCGATACGGTAACCTGCCATAGTAACAGCGCTGCATCTTTTGATAACAAGCTGTACATCATTGGTAGCCGTGTTATGAACATCAAAAATAGTGCGGTCTGTATATTCAGTAGAAATAGGCAAAAGCCCATAGTTATATGTAGTAATCCCAAGTGAATTGGAATCTCTGATGGTATCAATTAAGAAATTATCCTGATCATTAAGGTGTCTTTGGGAAACTTTCATCCCATCCACCCAGTTGATTGCAAAATGTTTAATAGGTTGTATCATGTTTAATACTTTTTAATTTTTTGTGTTTATGATTTTCTTGCGACTCCCTCCTCTTCATGCTGAATGACTCTCTTACAAATAACCACTTCATTTTCAGAAATGCTGTTTGCAGTAATGTCCTGGTCGAAATCTATATATTTTCTAAAGCTGAAAAACGATTTTTTGGTATAAAAAATCCAATAGTAAGGTTCTCTTACTTCATCGGAAAGATGAATGATAGATCCCGGATTTTTATGGTTATAATCATCTACCACTCTATAGAACCAATCTCCAAAAGTAATTCCGGTTGGAAGCGTTTTAGCTTTAATTCTGAATCGGTTTGAGTCTTCAAGTTTTTTGCTTAATTCAACATTCAGAACCATCAGACGGTCGAAATCTGCCCCTTCAAAATCAGGAAGCTTTTGCTCCGGAGAATACCTCCATGTTTTGTAAATATCAAACGGAATACTGATAAACTGAATATAGCAATAATAAAATACCATAGGAACCACAAAAATCAGCATACTTGTAGCAGCCATTACAGCATACCCGGTATCTTTACTCATCCAGTTGAATAACAGGGTAAATAAAAATCCACCCAAAGCAATACACGTTAATGAAAGTATAGATTCAAACAAAATACTCATTGCTAGAGAATCAATATGCTTTTTGAAATATTTGTGTAATAAGTTAACGTGAATAATCCCAAAAATAAGGTAAATAACCTGCGCAATGAGATACCAATACGGATTAAAAAGATTTCCGGCAAATCCAAAAAAACCTGGTAATGCCAGGCATAAACTGCACAGAAGAACGTATACAATAATTACTTTAATTTTGATCGCAGGTTTGTTCCTCCTGATAATTCCCAGGATAAACATCATGATGATGGCGATTAAAGGCATTAAAATATACCTTAAAAAAATACCTTTTACTGAAGAAATTTCCATTTGTTTCTTTTCGAATTTATACTTTGTTGGTAGTTGTAAATATAATAAAATAATTTAGAGGAATGTAGAGTATCCAAGGCGGCTGGCATTTCTTTCATCATCCTCTAGGCTGAACGAGTATTCCAGCTTTTCTGTAACGAAATTCTCTTCTATATCCACTGTAATGGGAAGAAAATAATCATACAATGTCTGAAGAACTTTTCTGAATGGGCTTCCCGGGATGTACTTTTTCATTTCCTCATAAGGAATCGGGCCAATATTTATCACCCAGTTTCGTTGTCCATCCATATGTCTTCCACTAGGAATATACGTTACTCCCAATCTTGAATTTCCCAACAGCATTGAATCATCATTCTTCTCGATTTCATCAACAACATTAGGAGAAAAAGTTACCATAACCGGAACCTGAAGAAAAGCGGTCATACACCTTTCAAACCATCTTTTATCTCCACGGATCTGATGGAAAAACGGAAGAATATGCATAAATATATAGGCACTCTGTTTATCCAGCATATCAATAAGCGGCCAGAGTTCACTTACTGTTTCCAGCAAAGCATCCGTATTGCTTGTTATATCAAATTCTGCCTCTTTAAGCAGTGCACTGATCTCTGTAAAAAAAACTTCCAGCTCAAATGGGCGGAAAAACTTTCGCGCATCATCCTCTACTCTTTTCTGTTTTCTGATTTCTCTTACAACCGTATCTACGTTTTTTCTGGAAGCTCCGAGAGAAGGTGGGTGAAACAACCCTTCAGGAAGATAGTCATAAATTCCTTCTCTATAACTTTCTATCGTGAATACTTCCTCATCAAAACCTAGATAACTGCTCGAAATGCTTTTAATGTCCTTTAAATAAGCACGGTCGTTCACACCGACTCTATCAATGAATATATTGCTTACCGTCCGATGGTATTTTAAAAGGTTAACAGCTACAGCCTCTGCTTTAAAATCGGTCTGCAGCTTATTATAGTTCATATCTACTATATTGTTCTCATGCATAGTGTTTCCTGTGATTATGACTTGTAAAGATAATATATCTCATAAGTTTGAAAAAATATTTTGGCAATAATTTTATTCTAAAAATACTAATTTATTGACATTAAAAGGAATAATATTCAGTAAATTCCGTAAAAATACGGTAATTGAAGAATTTGTTCAAGGTTTAAAGTTTAAAGTTCGAAGTTCAGTATCAAGGGTTTAAGGTTCAAGGTTGGATATTTGAAACTTCACTTCCTATCCTTATTATATTACCTATAATACTTTGTCTCGCATAACTTGTACCACTTTCACAAAAAATTATCCCCAAACCTAGTATAATTACTTATTTTATTTGGATTAAATTTTATTAACATCATTCTTTTGAATTAATTCGGGATAATATATGCTCATTCGGAAAGGGGGCCGTATCTTTGCAGACTTAAAATTGTTATTTAAAATGAAAAGTATTTATTCTAAAATTCTGATTTTAGCATTCATTTCCTCTTCACTTTATTCTTATGCGTGGGGATTAACGGGGCACAGAGTAATTGCAGATATTGCAGAAAATCACCTTTCCAGAAAGGCTAAGAGAGAAATCAAAAAAATAATGGGCAAGGAACGTCTTGCATATTGGGCTAACTGGCCAGACTTCATCAAATCTGATACTACAGGTGTTTGGAAACAGGCTTCATCATGGCATTACGTAAACATTGACCCGCAAACTGACCTTAAGGCTTTTGACCAAAACTTAAAAATGCAGGCAGGGCCAAGTCTTTACACTCAGGTTAATACCCTATCCAGCCAGATTAAAGACGAAAAAACATCTGCAAAAGACAGAAAGATAGCTTTAATCTTCCTTATTCATATTATGGGAGATCTTGCACAACCTTTACATGTAGGAAGAGCAGAGGATTTAGGTGGAAACAAGATTAATGTTACGTATTTCGGGGAGAAAACCAATTTACACTCTGTTTGGGATGGTAAATTAGTAGATTCTCAAAAATACAGCTATACTGAATATTCTAAACTTCTGGATATTAAATCTAAAAAAGAGGTTAATCAAATTCAATCCGGAACTCTTGAAGATTGGTTATATGATTCTCACAAGATCGCTAACAAGATCTATGCACAGACTCCAAATGATTCAAAATTATCTTACGACTACCAATACAAGTTTAATGATACTCTTGAAAGACAATTGTTGTACGGAGGATTAAGATTAGCTAAAGTATTGAATGAGCTATTCTAATTTGAAATAAAATTCTTACAGATATAGATAAAAACGGGACTTTGGTTCCGTTTTTTTTTTGAAGTTTGAGTATTCATAAAGACTGTGGTAAACCACCGAGCCAAGAGAAGCGGAATGATGGAGGTTATTTATATTAGATTATTTTAAAGAATCATGTTCTTAAAATTGATATATTTTTTTTTATTTTACCTTCTAAATCCATGTTCCAGCCTCTCCTATTCACTTTCAACTAAAATATTTAATAAAAAAATAAAATTGGTGTAACCTTTTTATGTTTCCATACGTATATTATATAGTAACTCTTTTTTGAGGAAAAAATAAATGAGACAATTAAAAATCACTAAGCAGGTTACCAACAGGGAAACTGCTTCATTAGACAAGTATTTGCAGGAAATTGGTAAAGTGGAACTGATTACTGCGGACGAGGAAGTAGAATTGGCACAAAGAATACGTGCTGGCGATAGAGCCGCATTGGAGAAATTAATTAAAGCCAACCTTCGTTTCGTAGTTTCTGTATCTAAGCAATACCAAAACCAAGGTCTTTCCTTACCCGATTTAATTAATGAAGGTAACTTAGGATTAATGAAGGCGGCAAAAAGGTACGATGAAACTAGAGGTTTCAAATTTATCTCTTATGCAGTATGGTGGATTCGTCAATCAATTTTACAGGCGTTGGCTGAGCAATCAAGAATTGTAAGACTTCCGTTGAACAAAATTGGTTCCATCAATAAAATTAATAAAGCATATGCTCACCTTGAACAGGAAAATGAAAGACCACCTTCTCCGGAAGAATTGGCTGAAGTTCTTGACATGAGTGAGGAAGATATCAAAGAATCTATGAAAAACTCCGGTAGACACCTGTCTATGGATGCGCCTCTAGTAGAAGGTGAAGATTCTAATCTTTATGATGTATTACGTTCAGGAGAGTCACCAAGTCCTGATAAAGATTTGATGCTTGAATCTCTTCAGATTGAAATTGAAAGAGCATTGAACACTTTAACTCCAAGAGAGGCTGATTTGGTAAGATTATACTTCGGACTGAACGGAAAACACCCAATGACTTTAGAGGAAATTGGTGAGACTTTCGATCTTACAAGAGAGAGAGTTCGTCAGATCAAAGAAAAAGCAATTAAGAGACTAAAACACAATACCAGAAGTAAGATCCTTAAATCTTATTTAGGTAAATAATTTTAGCGCAAACAATTTTATAGGCGGAGTCTGTTTTCAGGCTCCGTTTTTTTATAAATATCCAGATAGTACTATTAAAATATTGTATAATGAAGTCATTAATGAAGCCAAAACCAGGTGATCTGTTTTATATTCCTTCCATCAGCCAATCGAATAAAAATGGATTTGTTATTGCCCGTTATATTGAATTTATTAAACCCAACCTAGGTCATCTTATTGAGGTTTTTGACCATTTTTACTCCGAGCCTCCAAAAAACATTTCTGATGTAGATACAAGCAAGAGATTATTCCATCCCATATTTTGCAGTATGCGCTTCGCAACAGGTATTCCAAGATGGAGAATACTGTTCAGTAATCCTGAATATGATAAATCTGAGTCAAATTATAAGGACATTACTTTCGTATTTGATAGAAGTCTTTGGATCGGCGGTGAAACGAAAGGAATAGAAACTGATGAAATGCAAAACATTGAGCCTTCTATTTGCTGGCGCATGAATCATATAATCTTTAGAGTATTAAACCATTTAAAAGGATTTTTGTCTAACGATGAAGTTATGGACTATGACAAGATACCTATGGAATACAGACAAGATAATGAAATAGCCCAGAAAAGAGTAAACGAGATTGCAGAAATAATGCATGACAAGTTTCAATCCTGGAAATAAAGCATATATAACTATAATTTTAGAGATTTTAAAGAAAGATTGATTTACTTTCAATCTTATAAGCTATTGTAACATTTTTCAAAGTTTGTTCAACTAATTAAAATAATATCTTTTATCCCCTGTGATAGAATTCAAATGATTAATTTTAGTTATTGGGATATGATACTGATGATCAATCAAAAACAAACATACTATGAAAAAAATACTTTTCGCAGCTACATTAGCTCTATCTTTACTTTCCTGTAAAGAAAATAAACCACAAAACGAACCGGTTATTGAAAATGCTGTTGATAATGCAGAATCTTCTATTTCATCTATTGCAAAGAGTGACTACTCCCGTGGCGGAAATTTGGTTCAAAGCATCTATGGTGAGCTTCTGAAAAATGATAAAGCGCTACAAAATCTTGACAAAAAGATAGTAGATATTAACAATGAAACCCATACCGTTCTCAATGAATACAACAGTGTCCTTGATAAATCAGAAAACTATTATCATGATGCTAAAAATCTTTCCGGTTCAATAACAGATTCTATTGCGAAAATTGAAATAGAAAAAGAGATCCAGAATAGTGCTGAAAAGTATAATTTAAAAAATCAGACTATAAAAGATCTGATCAAAAAGACCAAGGCCAACCAAAGTACGATCTACGAACAATATATCATATTCAAAATCAGAAAAACACTTCCTGAAATTGAAAAGTATCAAAAAGCTCATCCTTTAAAAACAGATAGCCTGGATCAGTTTATCAACAAACAGAATAAGTTACTGGAAGAATTAAAGAAATTAAAATAATACCTATTATGAAATATACTACGAAATGGCTTACTGATAAAACACGTGTTGAAGAACTCGTAGATTTTTTTATTGCTCATAAAACAGATTCCTATATCTCTCACAGTGAAATTATGTATGGAAGAGCTCTAGATTCTAATCATTGGAATCCCGATCTCAGAGCGGTATTTACAGAGCAGCTTATGACCGATTATGATTATAATGAGGCTTCAAAATTAAATATTTTAATCGCAGAAAATGATAATGGCAATATTGTTGGGATGCTTGTTTTCAATGTTATCAACAGTCCTTTTAAAAAGTATGCTATTTTGGAGGATATGCTTTTAGACCAATCTGTAAGAGGTCAATCTCTTGGAGGTAAACTTTTGGAGGAAGTGATTCAGGAATCCAAAAACTGGAATGTTAGTTTTATTATGCTTGAAAGTGGCGTTGATAATCATGGAGCTCATCATTTTTTCGGTAAATATGGTTTCAAAAAAGTATCTGAAAGCTATATGTTAACTCTATAAACTTTAAGGTTGGAAATCGCAAAGACGCAAAAAATTTAACCTTATAAAGACGCTTTTAAGGCGCAAGGATTTTATCTCTGATAAAATTGTACATTTTTTATAGGCCACGAATGCACGAATTATTTTATTCTGTTTAACCCTGTGTATCTAAAAATAATGGTGCTTATATCTATTTTATGACATTGTCATTCTGACGAAGGAAGAATCTCATGTCTGTATTCAGAATGGCAAAACACAGAAGCACAAAGAATTGTATTCGTGCATTCGTAGTATAAAATATTTATATCCTTGCTTATTTCCAACAACATCATTTCACAAAATAAACAATGAATACAATTTCAATCATCGGAGCCGGAATAGGTGGGCTTACCTTAGGAAATGTTCTTCAACAATATGGATATGATTTTACCATCTACGAATCTGCACCGGAAATAAAACCCGTAGGTGCAGGAATCATGATGGCCGTAAATGCCATGCAGGTTTTTGATAAGTTAGGTTTAAAGGAAAAAATTGAAGGTGCAGGAAATAAAATTCACAGAATTACATTATCCAATGAATCTCTGAAGCCTTTTTCAAAAACAGAAATTCTTGAACTTGAAAAACAATATAACTCCTGTAACGTAGCTATCCACCGGGCCGAGTTGCAACGTATTCTTGCAGAGAACCTGGATCAAACATCCATTAAGCTTAATCATTCTTTACAGACAATTGAAAAGAAAGACAACTATATTTTAGACTTTAAAAATGGAAATCAGGTAGAAAGCACCATAGTTTTTGGTGCTGATGGTATAAAATCACCTATCCGGAATCAAATTCTCAAAACAGGATCAATCCGAAGCTCAGGGCAGAAATGCTGGCGTGGTTTAGTAGATTTTGAACTTCCCGAACAGCACCATCACGAAGCTTTTGAGATGTGGGGGAAAGGAAAACGTTTTGGCTTCGTAAAGATCTCTGAGAAAAAAGTGTATTGGTATGCGTGTATCAACGAGAAAAGTTTTAGCAGATACATACAAATCGCAGATATATTTAAAGATTTCGATAGTCTGGTTTTGAACCTGATAGAAGCTACTTCAAAAGAAAATATCATCTGTAACGAAATTACAGACCTCACTCCTATTCCTCACTGGTATGCTGAAAACCTCTGTCTGATTGGGGATGCAGCCCATGCTACCACACCTAATATGGGACAAGGTGCCTGTCAGGCTATTGAAGACGCTTATGTTATTGGAAAACTGTTAGAGAAAAGCAGCGATTTCAATGCTGCCTTTGAAGAATTTCAGAAAATCAGAAGAAAAAAGGTAGATTATATTGTCAATACAAGCCGTACCATTGGAAAAATTTCTCAATGGGAACACGGAAATTCATTGCGTAATTTCATGATGAGCTTAATTCCTGAAAGGATCAATCAAAAGATGGCCAAAAAGATTATTGAACTGGAGCTATAAGCTTAACAAACACAATTTCAATCTAAAAGAATTATCAATTATCATTTTCTATGGAAATAAATGACTAAATTAACAAATACCAAAATCAAAAAAATATGAAAAAAATCTTTTATGTATTACTCCTGCTGATAGGATTCCAAAACTTTCAGGCACAGGAAGCTCAATTACTGGATAGAAAATTATTTTTCGGAAATCCTGAGATTACCGGCGGGCAATTGAGCCCAGATGGAAAATGGATATCATTCCTGAAAGAATATGGTGGAATCATGAATATTTGGGTGAAAAAATTCGATGACCCTTTTGAAAAAGCCCACCCATTAACTGACAGCAAACGACCATTAAATGGGTATTTCTGGTCAGAAGATGGAAGATACATCCTGTATGTAAAGGATAAAAACGGTGATGAAAACATCAATATTTTTGCTGTAGACCCAATGGCTAAGGCCACCAATGGAGTTCCTGAATCGAGAAACCTTACACCACTTAATGAAGTAGCAGCCCAAATCTATATGGTTAGCAGAAAAGATCCTGATCTGATAATGGTTGGATTAAATAACCGTGATAAAGCATGGCATGACCTGTACTCATTAAAAATTTCTACGGGTGAACTGAAAAAGGTTTTCGAAAATAAAGACCGTATTACAGGATACGATTTCGATTGGGATGAAAAGCTTAGAATTTTAAACAAAACAGACGATAAAGGAACCACCCAGTTCTTGTATAAAGATGGTGATAAACTAACTCCTATCTATGAAACGTTAGTTACTGAAGAAGCTTATATTCCGAACTGGAATGAAGATAATTCAAAGTTTTATCTGGTAACCAATAAAGGAGATCTGGATCAATCTGCATTATTTTTGATGGATCCCAAAACCAAACAGATCACCAAAATAGAAAATGACCCTAAAGGAAAAGTAGATTTTGGCGGCTTATCTGCAGACAGAAATACAAGAAAAATTATTTTCACTTCTTACACGGGTGATAAAACTGAATACTACTGGAAAGATAAAAATTGGGAAGCTAACTATAAATTCCTGCAGGGTAAATTCCCAGGGAAAGAGATTAATTTTTCAAGTTCTACAAAAGATTATTCTAAATTTTTAATTTCAGTTTGGAGTGACCAATATGTTTCTGAGTCTTATTTTTTCGATACCAAAACAAAAGAATTAATCTTCCAATATACTCCAAGACCGGAACTGAAGAAAGTTGAAAAATACCTCGCTTCCATGACTCCAATCCGCTACAAAAGCAGTGATGGACTTGAAGTTCCGGCTTATCTTACATTACCAGCAGGATCTTCAGGTAAAAATGTACCTGTAGTGGTTTTAGTTCATGGAGGGCCAAAGGGTCCTAGAGATTATTGGGGCTATAATTCAAATGTACAGTTCCTTGCTAACAGAGGATATGCTGTATTGCAGCCTAACTTCAGAGCAAGTGGCGGATATGGGAAAAAGTTCCAGAACGCAGGCGATCTGCAATGGGGAAAATTGATGCAGGATGATATCACATGGGGTGTAAAATACCTGATTGATAAAGGAATTGCTGATAAAAACAAAGTAGTTATTATGGGAGGCAGTTATGGTGGCTATGCTACTCTGGCCGGATTAGCATTCACCCCTGATGTATATGCTGCAGGAGTTGATATTGTGGGGCCTAGTAACCTTTTCACTCTATTGGATTCTGTTCCTGCCTACTGGGAATCTGCACGAGCTTCTCTTTACGGTATGGTAGGTGATCCTAAAACTGAAGAAGGTAAGAAACTGATGCGTGAAGCCAGCCCGTTGTTCAGTGTCAATAAAATCAATAAGCCATTACTGATTATTCAGGGTGCTAATGATCCTAGAGTAAAGCAGGCTGAAGCTGATCAGATTGTTATCGCTCTTCGCGATAAAGGTAAAAAAGTAAATTATATTTTAGCTGATGATGAAGGACATGGATTCAGAAAACCTGTGAACAGCATGGCGATGTATGCTGAGACAGAGAAATTCCTTTCTGAAGTTATTGGTGGAAGATATCAGAAAGATATGCCTGAAAACGTAGCAAAACGTCTGAAAGAAATGACGGTTGACATTACAAAAGTTACTTATACTCCAGCAGAAAAAGCTCAGGACGCTAAACCTAAAAAATAAACGATATAAAGTTCAATACAAAACCATCTCATTGCTGAGATGGTTTTTTGTTTTTACCCATAGATTTCCTGCCTTTATTCTTCTATTTGTCTTCTGTATGAATGGACTCTATCCAATCTACTACTTCTTTAATCTTATCATCAGACAGCTTTGCATCATGATGAAGATAGAGATAGGAAGAAAGTGGCATTTTTCTTTGCTTTATCTGATTCTCAATAGCCTCTAGTTTATGAGTTTGTTTCCTTTGGCTGTACAATCCCCATTCACTAAAATTCAACTCTTTTTTACCTTCTTTGATATGATTTTCAAGAAAAAAACTTAATGGTTGGATATATGCATAAACAGGATAATTTGTTCCATTACTATGACAATCGTAGCATGAGGTTCTCAAAATAGATTGTACATTTCCAGGGACCTGATACACTTTTGAAATGTCAGATGAAGGTACCTGTCCATAATCAATATTACGGACAGGCTGAATCATCTGAACTATTAAAAAAATAATGACAAAGCCGAAAAATATATTTTTAATAGAACGGCTCATGGGTCTACAATACTTTTTTTACAGATCCGCAGTTAAGCATTTTTGATCCTTCATAAGGATTTACAATTTCCTTGGTCTCACTAATCCAGGTTCCTCCTTTTCCATTATTGTACATAGGGCAGAAATCCTGATATAATTTTAAACCACCGGTTCCTACTTCTTCAATCAAATCTGTAATATCGTTACTCAGAGCCAGTAAATGTTCCCTCTGATGTCCTATATCATCAGTATTTTCACCAATATGTTCTGCATTTTCTGATGCACTTTCCAAAATATCACGCAACTCAGAATTGCTTTTTACATTGGTCTTACTAATATCTATTTTCTTTAATATAGAAAACAGATTTTTAGCGGCATCAGAAGCTTTTTTAGAATCATCCTGAGTCAACGCATTTTTTAAAGGAAGATATCCTTTGATCACTTGCTGTATCGGAAAAGCTGAAAGTTCCTGAACAATTTCTTTTTTATTTTCCTCTGAACTTTCTTTTACTTCCTGAGTTGGCGTTACAACAGGCTCTGCTGTGCCAACTGTTTTGATTTCAGGCTCTGCTACTTTATTTTCAGAGGCTTTATTTTCGGGTTTAGTACATGAATATAATGTAGCTCCCACAAACAATACGGTTATTATATTTTTCATTGTTTCTGACTGATTTTATAAAATAATGTGGTTAAAAATTAATACGTTAGGGTAATACCGGCACCCCAGCCCATTTCGTTATCATAATTTCCGGAAAGGGATAAATATTTCTGAACGATATATCTTATTCCTGTGGAAAACTCTCCATCGGAATTCACACTGAAATTACCTCTCAATCTTCTGGAAAGTGGAATATCTTCTCTGCTCAGTTCCAGCAATACTTTTCCGTTCTGATCTACGCTTGCATCTGCTGTAATCAACATGGGTAATACATACTGCATCCCGACCATGAACGAATATCTGCTTTTTGAAGCTTTCTGCTGCCCAAACCAGGTTTTCTTTCCATGAAAATCCATTCCCATATCTTCTGCCATTTGTCTTTCCATAATTTCATGGTTTTTCTGAGCTCTGAATCCTGCATAAGGCAATGCCCATTGGAATTTCCCTAAAAACCTTCCCACTTTTACGCTTCCGTCAAAATGATCAAAGTTCCAATTCGTGTGAAACTCATTCAGGTTAGCCCATCTTGGTCCAAACATCGTCATGGTTTCTGCATGAATTTTATTGCTTGCTACATCCAGCATGGCCATAGAACTTACCATTTTATTATCTTTCAAGAAGTTTTTCCAGGCCAGCTTTCTGTTCGGAAGCTGTGGATTCGGTTTTGAATTTTCATAACTGAAGATTCTTCCCATCCCTGCCATCATATGATATAGGATGTGACAATGGAAGAACCAGTCTCCATCCTGATTGGCTGCAAATTCAATGGTAACAGTTTCCATCGGCATAATGTCTACCACATTTTTCAATGGTGAGTACTCTCCTTTTGAATTTATCAATCTGAAATCATGTCCGTGAAGGTGCATCGGGTGACGCATCATGGAATTATTATACAATTTGATTCTTAAAATCTCACCTTTTTTAATCAGAATTTTATCTGTTTCTGTCACCGTTTTGTTGTCCAGTGTCCACAGATAATGGTTCATATTCCCTTCCAACGTAAACTTCATGTTACGAACACTGTCTGTAGGAAGAATTGTTTTTTCAGGAGATTTTAAAATATTGTAAGACAATCTTTTGATGGTTTTTTCTTCAGCCATATCCATTCCTGTATGCTGAGAATGATCTTCACTCTTTTTATCTTCCTTTGTTTTCACACCCATCATTTCATTGATGTGTTTTGCAGTCGTTTTTCTTTGCTTTTCCGAAAGTTCAGGATACATTACCTCGTTCATATCCATCATCTGATTTCCCATCGTCATGGTCATTGGCTTCATATTTCCACTCATTTCCATCATTCCGTTCATCATTTTCATCCCTTCAAAAAGCATCAGTCTTGGTAAATTTGGTGCTTCTACTTTATCGCCGGATCCCAGCCACAGGGAGGCATGCCCAATTCTATCTTCCGAAGTCGCACGGAATTCAAAGCTTTTATTCTCAGGAATCGTTACTTCAATATCATAGGTTTCCGAAACTCCAACAATCAAACGGTCTACTTCTACCGGAACCACATCATTTCCGTCATTTCCTACTACTTTTATTTTTCCGCCGCCATAATTCAGCCAGAAATAAGTGGATGAACCTCCGTTGGCGACTCTTAATCTTACTTTATCTCCTGCTTTCAGGTTAGAGTAATCAGAACTAGGAGCGCCATTAATCAGGAATTTATCATAATACACATCACTTACATCCATAGCTTCCATTCTTTTCCATTCGTTCAGGGCTTTTGTCCCGAAGTTCCCGGATTTGATGGCCTCCCAATAACTCTGAACTGCATTTTTTTTCACAGCATACCAGTCTGTATTGGCCATGTGCAATCTACGGGCAATCTGCATTGGATCATCATCACTCCAATCTCCTAATAATACAGGGATTTCTGCATTATATTCGGTTTTTGGCTCACCTTCTCTTTTTTTAAAGACCAAAATTCCATTCATTCCTATCTGCTCCTGTAGTGCTTCATGGGAATGGTACCAATAGGTTCCGTTTTGAGAAACTTTAAACTTATATAAATGTGTTTCACCCGGTTTTACAGGTTTTGTGGTAAGATATGGAACTCCATCATGTTCGTTAGGGAGAATCACCCCATGCCAGTGAAGTCCTGTGTTCTCTTTCAGCATATTATGCAGATAAATTTCAGCGGTATCTCCTTCTGTAAAGTACAGTGTAGGTGCCTGAAGTTTACCGTTAATCGCAAGCGCTCTTCTGTTTTTCCCTGTGAAATTGACAATAGTATCTTTTACATACAGATCATAACGAACCTTTTTTCCACCAAAAGTAAGTTTCCCGTTCTCAGAATTTCTTTTTAAAACAGTGGGCTCTGCTTTTGGATTTTCAACAACAGCATGTTGATGATCTTCTTTTTCCACTAACTCCATCCCACACTTAGGACATTTTCCAGGCTTATCTGAAATTACTTCAGGATGCATAGGGCAAGTATAAGCAGTTTGAGACTTAGGTTTTGATGGAGATGAAATCTGTGGTTGGTTGGCTGATTCAACCTTAGCTTTATTTATTTTTGTTTCTACCGGTTTTGTTTTCGTCTCTACTTTAGATGCAGGCTTTACCACTGGCTTTGATAGAACCGTCTTCTTTACCAATGTCATGTTACACTTCGGGCAGTCTCCAGGTTTTGAAGAAACTACTTCTGCATGCATAGGACAAGTGTAATAGGTTTTTGTGGTTTGTGCGAACGTAAAAACAGAGAACAAAAGAACCAGAAACATTATTAGTTTTTTCATAATATTCCGAACTTTTAAGAAGTTGCAGAGTTTAAAGTTTAAAATAAATTAAACCCCACAACTTATTGTTTTAAAGATTAATACAATAATTATTTAATTTCTGACTTTACACTTCCACATGAAAGCATAGATTTTCCGTAGTATGGATTCATGATTTGTTTTTCATCACTTAACCAACTTGCATCAGCCATTGGGCAATATTGTACATAAACCGGTTTTTCGGAAAGTTTGAATTCCTTCGTCAGACTAATCATATTGTCTGATAAATTGAAGAAAGTCTCTCTCTGAGCTGCAACGGTTCTTGCTTCTGAAATGACAGAAGCATCTTTTCTAAGAATATTAAGGTTTCCTTCTGAAACTAATTTATAATCGATAGTAGAAGCCGTTTTAATAAATTCTGTAGCCGCTTTTGAAGTTTGGTCTGCATCGTCAGAAGCTAAAGCTGATTTGATCGCAATATAATTCTGATAGAGCTTTGAAACCTGAGCGTCTTTTTTAGACTGCGCTGAAAGCGAAATAACTGAGAATAAAGATAAGGCTGCTGTAATGATATACTTTTTCATTGTTTTAAATTTTAGAATTAATTTTTTAATAAAGAATAAGGGTAACGCACAGGAAATGCGTCAAGACATGTCATTGATAACGATATTGTGATAACATCGAAAACGACTGACGGATTCTAAATTCTAAAATTACAATGATTGATATAGATGGGTACCGGTTTATACTCCGGTGGGGCATTGATCTGAATTTGAGTGAATTTTGTGGCTGAGAAAGATCTATCTGTAAAGGCAAATTGATGCTTCACAGGAATTTCTGAAATCTGAGCTAAAAAATCAACATTAAGCAGATCAGACTTCTGAGAGTAATCTACTTTTACGACTTTAACTTCTGTTTTGCAGCATCCTTTTTTATCTCTGACACCACATTTGCCACAAATATCATCAACTTTCTGACTTACAGAAACAAATTCTTTCATACAATAATGAATGCTAAAAGCTGCTCCGGAAGAAAATCCGAAGTAGAAAATAGAAAACAGTATGGCAAGAATCTTTTTCATTGTTGAGACAAAGTTAAAAATATTCAGGTAACCGTTGTTATAAAATTTTGTAATGTTGTTATAAAATTCAGGAAAATAAAAAAATCCTCTGAAAAATAATTCAGAGGATTTTTTATTTTTTATCGCTCTCTCAGACGATGCTGATTGAGCAGATTTTACAATTTAAATTCTAACTTCACATTGAAGAAACGTCCTGTAAGACGTACTGGAACAGGATACATATAATTGGTATTGTAATCCGTAATCCATTGGTTGGCAACTGTATTATTAATATTAAATGCGTTGAAAACCTGTACTCCTAAAGATAATTCCTGGAAATTACCCCAGAAACCGGATTTTTTATTTTTATCCTTTGGATCAATAAATACTTTCGTTAATCCAATATCTACTCTTTTGTAAGCAGGCAACGTTTTCTGATAACTGTACGCTGAATTGAAATCCGGCTGCCCATTATCATTAAACATTACAGGAGATCCTGTTGGTAATCCCATCGCATACACCAAGGTAAGGTTTACCCTCATAGATGGGAATTGCGGCATGTAATCCTGATAGAACATCGCCACCCTGAATCTCTGATCCGTTGGTCTTGGAATATCTCCTCTTCCATCAATATTTTCATACACTCTTGCATAACTCGCAGACAGCCAAGAATCTACTCCCGGAACAAATTCACCGAATAATCTGGTGTCAATTCCATAGGCATATCCTTTAGCATTATTCTGTCCTGAGTAACGAATTCTCACATTATCCATATAATACGGAATCAAGTTATCCATTTTCTTGTAATAAAGTTCCGTTGTTAATTTAAACGGTCTGTCATACATATAGAATTCATAGTCATTAGCAAGAATTGCCTGGATAGATCTTTGTGATTTGATATTCGGGTTGAAGTTTCCGTCCAGGTCTTTAATTTCCTTATAGAATGGAGATTGATAATAGATCCCTCCGGAAAGTTTGAACAACATATCGGAATCCCAATCTGGTTTTATCGCAAACTGAACTCTTGGTGAGACTATTGTTTCTTTATTAAAACTCCAATTAGATACTCTTACTCCGGCATTTAAGAACACCTTACTTGCGCCCCAGTAGAATTTTTGGGAATACTGAGCATAAGCGGATAATCTTGTTGGTTCAATATTATTTTTCCCTGCAATATAATAGAACATTCTCAGATCCCCTGTTGTAGTTCCTGATCTCGGATCAATCACTTCTGGTCTCGGAAGGCTGTATCCAGAAGAGTCTACCAGTTTCCATTCATTGGTAAGATCTTTAAGATTTTCTTTTTCATATTTGAATCCAACCTCAAAATCTGTATTTACATTGGGAGAAAACTTTGCTCTGAACTGAGTTCCGTAAGTTCTTACAAACAGATCATTTCTGGCATGTTCTGTCTGAGCCCCTGAATCAAACGTGGTAACCGGATCTTTTGTGATGGGATCAAATGTCTGTAATTCATATTCTGAACGGATGGTATAATATTCTCTTTCTCTGTTCTGATAAGCAAAAGCATCCAAGGTAAATTTCCATTTATCAGCCGGCTTATAGTTCATGGAAAATGTACCCATCATATTTTTATATTGGTCATTTTCCTTACCAGCATACCCTATATTTACCGTAATAGGCTGCTGAAGACTTCCGAAAGTTACACTTTTCCCCTTAGGAATCATCTCATAATCATTCTTGGAATAATATCCTATGAATGACATGGAGAGTTTATCGTTAACGTGATAATTCAAATAAGACTGAAAATCCCAATAGGTAGGATTAAAGTCTGTATCTTCTTTTAAGGTGTTAAGAACAAGATTGGTATTTCTATATCTTCCTGAAAATAATGCTGTAAACTTCTTATTCTTCGAAGCCAGACCGGTGGTTAATCTCCCTCCGATTAAACTTGCCTCACCAGAAACCTCAAATTTTTCAGGCTCACGGTAATAAATATTTAAAGCAGAAGACATTTTATCACCATATTTGGCTTCAAACCCTCCTGCTGAGAAGTTTACTGATGAAACCATATCAGGGTTAATGATACTCATCCCTTCCTGCTGAGAATTTCTGATCAGGAAAGGTCTGTAGATCTCAATATCATTGATGTAGATAAGGTTTTCGTCATAGTTTCCACCACGAACCATATACTGGGAAGATAGCTCAGTATTGGAGTTTACAGAAGGTAACGTTTTAATCAACCCTTCAATTCCACCACTGATAGAAGCTACTGCTTTCGCTTCTTTTGCAGAAATTTTTACATTGGTAAGGTCATTGGTTCTTCCTGTTGTTTTTTTCTGGAACACAACTTCCTCTATATCGGTCACTCTAGTGGTCGCCGTATCCTTTTTTCTTTGTTGGGAGAAAATCAGAATAGGGACCATAAGGCTTAGCGGTAAAACTAGTTTTTTCAAAAGAAATATTTTAGAATTTCTAAAATTAATGTTTTTTTAACAATTACAAAATCGATTCTCTAATTCTTGTCAATTTTTGTAGTAAGTCTTCTAATAAATCCAGTCTTAACATGTTGGCACCATCAGATAATGCTGTTTCTGGTGTTGGGTGAGTTTCAATGAAAATTCCGTCTGCTCCTACTGCAATTCCTGCTTTAGCAACGGTTTCAATAAGATCCGGTCTTCCTCCTGTTACTCCAGAGCTTTGATTAGGCTGTTGTAATGAATGTGTAACATCCAGAATTACAGGCGCATATTCTCTCATCGTAGGAATTCCTCTGTAGTCTACAATCAGGTCTGTATATCCGAAAGAGTTTCCTCTTTCAATAATTGCTACTTTCTGGTTGTTGGAATCTGTAATTTTCTGAACAGCAAATTTCATAGATTCCGGTGAAAGGAACTGTCCTTTTTTCAGGGAAACACATTTTCCTGTTTTAGCAGCTGCAACTAATAAGTCTGTCTGACGTACCAAAAATGCAGGGATCTGAAGAACATCCACATATTGCGCAGCTAATGCAGCGTGCTCATTTTCATGAATATCTGTAGTAGTAGGAATGTTGAATGTCTCTCCTACTTTCTTAAGAATTTCAAGTGATTTTTCCTCTCCAATGGTTGTAAAAGAGTCTACACGGCTTCTGTTAGCCTTTTTGAAACTTCCTTTAAAAATATAAGGAATATTATACTTGTCTGTAATATTGATTACTTTTTCAGCAATTCTCAATGCCATATCTTCCCCTTCAATAATACAAGGTCCTGCAATAAGGAAAAAGTTCTTTGAATCTTTGTGCTGAATATTATCTAAATACTGAATCATTTTGTTGTAATTAAAAAGTTCAGTAAAAATACTGAGAAAGTTTCAGACTTGGAAATTATTTGAGGAGAGAGTTTGGGGTGGGCTTGAGATAATGGATGATAGATGATAGATGATAGATGATAGATGATAGATGATAGATGATAGATGATAGATGATAGATGATAGATGATAGATGATAGAGAAAGGTAATACGAATATTGTAAGCAGATGTATTTTTTGGATTAAGTTTTAATTAAAATTTCAGCCAGTAATTCAATGCTAAAATTCTCTCATATCCTTCAACACTGTATTTATCATTGACTATGTCGAAATAATATTCATCGACTAAAAGGAGATAATCTGCGATTTCTGAAAGAATCTAAACTCTGGATTTTAAAATCTAAGACTAGATTCCTATAGAATAAAAACAGATAAGCTATCAATTAAATACGTAAGATTTTTTTATTTCCCACAGATTTCACTGATTTACACAGATGCTTATGGGTATCTGTATGAATATTAGTATAGTTTGTGTTGTATAAATAAAAATTGTTCGTCTATCTAATAAGTCTGTCAGAAAATATGCAGATTACAATTTTATCGAAGATAAAATCCTTGCGCCTTAAAAACAAAAGATATTCAAAAAAATTAGCGCCTTTGCGATTTCCAACATATAAGATTGCTTCGCTCTACCCGCTTACAGATATTTTAGGTTTTGGCTAAAGCCAATGGAATTGTAATTAAAAAAGAAAACGGGCTAAAGCCCGTTCCTATTGAATTATACTATCCTTATCCAGAATTTGTATGTATTTATTGCTATCTATTTTTAAATTCCTTGGTATACTACTCCATCTTTTTCAAGATCTTTTCAAATGTATTGACATTTCTGCTGGTCATTTGATCTTTCAAACTTTTCTTGCCTAAAACTTTTCCAAAGCTAGAATCTAATGTATTTCCCTTGGGAACCTGCCAATAAAATATATCATTAACGATTTCCGCCTTTTCGTTTTCAGCCTGAGCAGCTTTTTTAAACTCTTCCATCAAAACATTTTCCACTCCCGACATTCCAACAAAACCATAAATATGAAGGCCTTCATTCTTTTCAAACGGAATGCTGTTCCAGAAAGTTTCTGTTTCTTGATGAGATTTTATAAACAGAAATGCTTCATAAGAAAAATGGTCTGACATTGCTTTTTCCAGAATTACTTTTAATTCATCAGCACTTCTTTCAGAAGAAAACACAATATTTCCGGAAGCCAATATAGAAACTACCTCTTTCATTCCGACACCCTTGAAAACCTGACAGACATCTGCCATTTTCATATTGGTTCCTTTTACATTGACACCGCGGAGAAAAGCACAATATTTCATAAGCTAGGTATTAGGTTTTAGAGTGAAAATATTCGGTTCTTAATTAATGCTCTTATATCTTTTGATTTCCAAATCATTTAATCAACTCGGATATATAGATTATAGTCTGTTCCGGAAGGCTTCAGATTGTAGATCTTTTCCAATATTTTATTATCACTTTTCAAATGATCTTTTACCCTGAATTCCTTCAATAATTTATAATGGGCTTGATAATATGCTGCATTTTTATCTTCATATAAATTCTGATATGAAAGCAGATATTTAGGTTTTCTGTTTTTAACCGTGTTTATCCAATAATTTGTTTTATCTTTTTTAATCTCTTCCTGAATCTGTTTGTCTACCAACCCAACTTCATCAATGGTTTTTAATCCTGAAAAATAAGGTATGTAACCTGCAGGCTCCAATAAAATCCATTGATTTTTATCTTTCTCATACTTGTTCAGGAATGTACCAATAGTTCTTCTATAATTCCATTCTCCATTTCCGGTTGCAATAGAATGAATGGTTTGGAAAGCCAGCATCGGAACAATATAAAATACAACAAGTAATGATAACCATACGTTTCTTCTCTCCTTCTGCTCCAATACAAAAATAAGAACCGGAACAAAAAGCAGAAGCTGTGGTACCCAGTAATACCAATCGAATAAGCTTTTTTGAGAGATAAAAATAATCTGCTTCACCCATCCGAAAATAAAGATCATCCACAGGAAATAATTTCTCTTGTCTTTTTGTCTGATAAGGTAAATAAAGCAAAGCAGTTCAAAAATAAGAACAATAACCGTAATAGGATTAAAAGCTCCCGGAACCTTCAGCATTCCCCAGAAATTTCCAAAGCTAATCAGAAAATAATCAAGATGTTCTCCAAAAGTAAATTGTTGTTCGTAAAGTAATTTTTTTGCTGTAATGGTGTTGTTCACTACTTCTCCAAAGTAGAACCAGTTGAAGGCAACCGTTGATAAAACACCTACAATTCCACCAAAAATATAATTCCATCTGATTTTTCTGTTCCAGAAAAAGTCAACAAGAAACACTACTCCAAGGAAGATAACAGTATCAATCCTTGTAAACATAATCAGGATCGGAAGAAGCGTCAATACCCATTTTTTTCCTTTGTTGAATCCATAATATAACAGAGACATTTCAAGGAAAAACAAAATTCCATACTCCATTCCAAGGATTGAAATCTTAATAGCTGGTGGCAGAATTCCGATTAAAAAGATGAAAATAGCCTTATGCCAGGGATTTTTAAGAACCAGATGTGATAAAAATAATGTTCCTATTGTAAACAGAATAGAATTAAAAATCAAAAGAGGTTCTATAAAATGTTCTTTCCCAAAAATGAGGTTGAAAATATAGGACACAAAAACATAAAAATGAGTGGTAGAAGCAGAAATCTTAGTATCTCCATTGAAACCAATTACTCCGTAGTCCAATAAATTCTGGGCCACTCTCCAGGTGATGAAAGCATCTTCCTGAATGTAATGCGTCAATAAAAAAAGAAGTTTAAAAACTACCGTAACAACTACGGCATAGATTGGGAACCTGCTATTCTGTGTTTCAGCCATTATGCTTTTTTAGTTCCACAAATATAATCTTAAAATTTAGGATTCCCAATAACAAAAAAAACGGAACCGAAGTTCCGTTTTAAAAATGTTTTATTGTGTTACTTTGATAATCGCTGAAGTAATCTGATTTTCTTTTTCCTTGGAATAAGTTGAATCGAAAGGCTCCATTACATCAAATAAATATTGGTAGAATGGTGTGATCGTTTGCACATCTTCAGATTGTTTCATTGCTTTTTCTTTGCCCATCTGCTGAAGTTCTTTCACAAAAGCATTGAATTTTTTATCAATCGGTTCAATGGATTTTACCAGATAAGCGTATGCTTTTTCTTTTTGTCCGATCTTCATATAAGCATCTGTAACTGCTGCTACGACAAGAGAATATTCCATTGGTTTTGTTCTCATCTGTCTTCTCACATAGCTTTGATCCGCTTTAGAAAGACTTAAGTAATAATCATACTCATCAAAGATTCCTTTTTTAAGTACTTCTGCCAACTGCAATCCTTTCTGCTCCTGTCCTGCGATGATATATCCGGTTACAATTGAGCTTAATGAACGTGGATCATTGTATTTTTCAGCAGGAATTTCTTTTGCTGCAAGATCCAGAATTTCTAATGCTTTTGCTTTCTGTCCTTTTAAAGCCAATGCTGAAGCTGCTCTGCTTGCAGACATTCTGTAGCTGATAATGTTTGAAGTTGCTGTTTCATCAAAGTGAGCGCTTAGATCTTTAAAGTTCCCCCATCTGAAGTTTTTCACCACATTATAAAGATTGTTAGCATCTACTCTTCCCATATCTCCATCTGCTGATGGTAAAGTTTGGATTGGAATTAATCGGTAGCTGAATCCGTCAAACTGAAGATAATCATTAAGGTAGAAAATATTTTCACTGTCATAAATACCTCCTGAAGAGAAGTTAATTGGACGCTTCCAATCGAAATTCGCCAATAAATCCATTAAGATCAGGTTGTTTTTATATAAGGTATTTCCTTTGTAAGTAATCATAATCTGATTGGCTACTTTCGAAAGATCTTCCTGATTGATAATTCCAGCTTTTAAAGCATTGTCTTTATTTACAGGAAGGATAAATTTGTTTACCGGAAGGATGTTATACTTTTCATATTTCTCTTCTCCGAAGTACATTTTCAATAACTGATCTTTTTCAGGAGATTTGAATTTGATAAACTTAATCGCCTCTTTCAGAGTTAAAGAATCCTGTGTAAGGTATTTTCTGAAATCTTTGAATTCTGTATCCGGAACTCCCTGTTCTTTCAACATATTGAAAACGCCTTCCCAATCTTCCTTCTTCATCATATAGATCTGGTCGTTTACTCCATCTCTGTAATCATCGTGAGTTAATTCACTTGGAAGTCCCATTGCATTGTAAGTTCTTCTTTTCACTTGGTCAAGGTTCCAAGGTGTTGAAGCCAATGTAAAGTTAACCACTTTTACATCGTCTCTGAATCTTTCCGTTTCCTGGATTGCCCAAACCGGATACGTATCGTTATCACCGTACACGAATAAAATATCATTCTTCGGTAATGATTTTAATACTGAATATGCATAATCATAAGCTGTATATCTGTTGCTTCTGTTATGAACATTATAGTTCTGGAATCCCATCATGAAAGGAACTCCCAACAATACAACTCCAAGCGCAATATTAGCACCGTTGGATTTGATCTTAGATTGTACAAACCATAAAATAGCTCCTGCACCCAATCCGATCCAGATTGCAAATGCATAGAATGAACCTACCATTGCATAATCTCTTTCTCTCGGTTCAAAAGGTTTTACTCCTGTATAGAATACAATTCCAACACTTGTAATAATGAATAAAGATAATAAAGCATAGAATCTACCGAAGTCTCTGTTCAATTGGAAAAAGAACCCGATTAATCCTAAAAGTAATGGAAGGAAGAAAAATGCTACTGTACTTTCATTCTTGAATTTAGCAGGCATTTTATCCTGATTTCCTACGTTTACATTATCAATAAAAGGGATTCCGGAAATCCAGTTTCCTTTTGTGCTTTCCATGTTTCCTTCAAGGTCATTCTGTCTTCCTACATAGTTCCATAACAGATATCTTACAAAGTAGTATCCATTCTGGAAAGAAATAAAATAATCCATATTCTGAAGTAACGAAGGCTTCTGAACATTAATAAGGTTATAAGGTTTTACCTTTAAATAGTCTGCAGCTGTAATAGATTTATCATCATATTTAGCTCTCAGTTCATCAAAAATTTGCTTAGCCTGAGGGTTGTCTGCCACATCTTCATTCGCATAATTGAATGTAAAATCAGGAGCTCCATACATTGAAATATAATTAGACATTACGTCCTTATCCTCATTAAACATTCTTGGCATTAAGCTTACCTGAGATTTATTGAATACATAATTGAATCGGTCACCCGTCTTTCTGTAGCTATTCGTTTTCTCATCTTTTTCATAAATTTCTCCGGTTTTCTTTGTCTTAAAACTTCCGTCTTCATTCTTTTCAATCCCATTTGCGTCAAGGAAAGCCGTATAATTTTGTCCGTAGATCGTTGGCCAGTCACCATATTGTTCTCTGTTATAATAATCCAACATCCCAATTGCCGTATCCGGATCGTTAAGGTTCATTGGTGGATTTGCATTCGCTCTGATTGGAATTACCATCCAGCAAGAGAACCCGATAATCATATATACTGCCGATAAAGCAATCGTCTGATACAGATTCTTTTTTGTTTTTCTGGCATATTTGATTAAGAAATAACTGATTGCCACCATCAAAATAAAGGCTACAATTGTTCCTGAGTGGAAAGGAAGTCCAAGACCGTTTACAAAGAAAATCTCCAGTCTTCCGAACATCGTCATAATTAACGGGAAGATAATTTTGAAGACCAAACTTAGAATTAACAACGTAATAAGGTTAGCCCAGATAAAGTTTTTCCAGGTAAACTTATAGTTTCTTGCATAATATACAAGACATACCATAGGAGTTGCCAGCATACACATCATGTGTACCCCAACAGAAAGTCCTAAAACGAAGAAAATAAGGATAATCCACCTCTCACTGTCCGCTGCCTGATACTCATTTTCCCATTTCGTAATCAACCAGACCAAAAGCGCGATAAACATAGAAGCCATTGAGTAAACCTCTCCTTCTACTGCTGAGAACCAGAATGTATCTGAGAAGGTGAAGCACAATGCTCCTACCGCTCCGGCAAATAAAATAGAGATTTCCTGATGTTTTGTAATTTCTTCAAAATCTTTGTTAAGCAATCTTCTCACAAAATGAGTGATTGTCCAAAACAAAAATAAAATAGTCAGCGCGCTGAACAATGCAGACATCGCGTTGATTACGATGGAGTAATTCTCGCCTTTCCCTAATGCAAAAATGGCTGCCACGGCACCCACTATCTGGAATAAAGCAGCTCCGGGAGCGTGCGTTACTTCAAGTTTTACTGCAGAAGAAATGTACTCTCCACAATCCCAAAAACTGAAATTGGGTTCTATTGTGGACAAGTACGTGAAAAACGCAATGACGAAAATCACCCATCCTAAAACGGTGTTCCATTGCCTAAAAGTCCAATTTTTCATAGTATTAAATCAATTATGCGAAAATAAGGCTTTTATATTATTTTATATTGTTTTTAACAAAATTTAAAAATTTGGCGCAAAATTTGCGATTAAACTCGTGCTGAAACTGTAAACAGGAAAATATTTTTTTATTAAACTATGCCCTAGAAATCAAACAAAAGTTTAGTAATTATTTATTTTTTTGTATTTTTGCAGTCAGATTTTTATTGAAAATAACAAATAATGAGTAATGTTTACGATAATATTCTTGGCCTAATAGGACATACTCCTATGGTGAAGCTAAATACTGTTACAAAAGATATTCCAGCAACCGTTTATGCCAAGTTAGAATCATATAATCCTGGACATTCCACCAAAGACCGAATCGCACTTCATATTATAGAGAACGCAGAGGAGAGAGGCTTATTGAAAGAAGATTCCGTAGTTGTAGAAACTACTTCCGGAAACACTGGGTTTTCTATTGCAATGGTATGTATTATTAAGGGATATAAATGTATTCTCGCGGTAAGCGACAAAACAAAACCTGAAAAGATCGCTTATCTTAAAGCTTTAGGAGCTACTGTTTATATATGTCCTGCCAATGTACCGGCGGATGATCCAAGATCTTATTATGAAGTAGCGAAAAGAATCGCTTTGGAAACTCCCAATTCTATTTACATCAATCAGTACTTTAATGAACTGAATATTGATGCTCATTACCAGACTACAGGTCCTGAGATCTGGGAACAGACAGAAGGTAAGATCACTCACCTTTTCGCCTGTACCGGAACAGGAGGTACTTTATCTGGTTCAGCAAAGTTTTTGAAGGAGAAAAACCCGGATATTAAAATTATCGGGGTGGATGCAGATGGTTCTATATTAAAAAGCTATCACGAGACAGGTGAGATTCACAAGGAAGATGTACACCCTTATCAGATAGAGGGAATGGGAAAAAATTTAATCCCTTCTGCTCTACTTTTCGATAAGGTAGATGAGTTTGTAAGGGTAAATGATGAAATGGCGGCCTACAGAACCCGTGAGATTGCTTTAAAGGAAGCAATTATGGGAGGTTATACTACAGGAGCTGTGACTCAGGGACTGATACAATATGCCAAGTCTCATGAATTAACAGAAAAAGATATGGTTGTTTTAATATATCCTGACCACGGTTCAAGATACATCACTAAGGTATACAGTGATAAGTGGATGGCCGAACAGGGGTTTGTTAACAACTGTGTCCACAATTATGACGAAGTCTTTAAGACAGAGTTTATTAAATAGGAATAAAATAAAATCACGATACAAATAATAAAGCCTTTTGCGTGTTCTACAAAAAAGGCTTTTTACTTAAAAATTACGATACAATGTTGGATATTTTTGAAAGAATAAAAGAAAATCCAGGACCTCTTGGACAATTTGCAGATTATGGAGAAGGATATTTTATTTTCCCAAGATTAGAGGGACCTATCGGCCCTAGAATGCAATTTCAGGGTAGAGAAGTAATTTTCTGGAGTGCCAATGATTATTTAGGATTATGTAATCATCCTGAAGTAATAGAAGCAGATGCAAAGGCGGCTGCAGAATATGGAATGTTCTATCCAATGGGAGCTAGGGCAATGTCTGGAGAAACAGATCAGCACCTTCAGTTGGAAAGAGAATTGGCGGACTTCGTACAAAAAGAATCAGCATATTTATTGAATTTCGGTTACCAAGGAATGGTTTCTACCATTGATGCTTTGGTAAGCAGAAATGATGTAATTGTTTATGATATGGATTCTCATGCCTGCATCGTGGATGGAGTAAGACTTCATTCTGGTAAAAGATTTACCTACAAGCACAACGATATGGAGAGTCTTGAAAAAAACCTTCAGAGAGCTACTAAAGTGGCAGAAGAAACAGGAGGAGGAATCCTTGTGATTACTGAAGGAGTTTTCGGAATGAGAGGCCAGCAGGGAAAAATCAAAGAGATCTGCGAACTTAAATCAAAATATCAGTTCAGACTTTTAGTGGATGATGCTCACGGATTCGGAACATTAGGTAAAACAGGTGCCGGAGTTGGTGAAGAACAGGATTGTACTGATCAGATTGACGTATATTTCTCTACTTTCGCAAAATCAATGGCTGGTTTCGGGGCATTCCTTGCGGGTGACAAAGAAATCATCAGATACCTGAAGTTCAACTTAAGATCACAAATCTTTGCAAAATCTCTTACAATGCCAATGGTAATCGGAGGATTAAAAAGATTGGAGCTATTGAGATCAAGACCTGAGATTAAAGCTAAACTTTGGGAAAATGTAGCCAAACTACAGAACGGATTAAAAGAAAGAGGATTTAATATTGGAGATACCAATACTTGTGTAACTCCTGTAATGATGCAGGGAACTCCTGTAGAAGCTACCATATTGGTAAAAGACCTTAGAGAAAATTACGGGATCTTTACTTCGGTAGTGGTATATCCGGTAATTCCGAAGGGAATGATTCTTTTAAGACTAATTCCTACCGCTTCTCATACGGATGCTGAGATTAATGAAACTCTGGCAGCGTTTGAAGCAATTCACGATAAACTAGTAAGTGGTTACTATAAAGAGCAGGAACAAATATTACTGCAGGAACAAGGATTAAGTTTTAAACCGATCTAATCTTTAGAAAAAAATAAAAAAAACCACTGATTGATTCAGTGGTTTTTTGTTTTAAAAACTATAAACTATAAAAAGCAAATGAAACTTAGGGGTTATTTATTAGGTGTTTTGTCGGCGGTTTCATACGGATTGATTCCGATTTTTATTCTGCCGATTAAGCAGGCCCATTTTTCAATGGATATTACCTTATTTTACAGGTTCTTCTTTTCAGCCTTAATGGTAGGAGCTTACCTCATCTATTCTAAACAAAATTTCAGAATCAATAAAAAGGAAGCTTTAATATTAGCTATTCTGGGAGTCTGTTATGCTCTTTCCTCTGAATTTCTGTTTATAGGATATGATTTTCTCACCCCTGGAATTGCCTCTACGGTTCTATTCATTTACCCAGTAATAGTAGCATTGATCATGTTTTTCTTTTATAAAGAGAAGCTCACCAAATTGTCTATCTTTTCATTATTTCTTGCCTTTGCCGGAGTTATTGTTTTATGCCTCAAAGGAAACGGTTTTGAAATCAATTTTGCAGGATTGGGGATTGTAATGCTGAGCTCATTGTTTTATGCACTGTATATGGTGATTGTCAATAAATCAAAACTGAAAGTTTCAGGGTTTAAGCTTACCTTCTACTCTATGCTTTTTACGTCCTTGTTTTTCATGACAAAATCAGTTATAGGACATCAATCATTCGAGATTCCTTCAATGACGATCTTTATTAACTTTCTTATTTTTGCTTTCCTTACTACAGTTATTTCCAGCTTATGTCTGGTGTATGCCATAAAAAGTATTGGCTCCACTCCTGTGGCTATTTTAGGAGCTCTGGAACCGGTAGTTGCCGTAATGGTAAGTGTATTTATGTTTAATGAAAAGTTTACGACCAACTTATTAATCGGTATTACATTGATTCTTCTAGGTGTTATATTAAATGTTATTTCAGATCGTAGGAAAGTAAGCCCTATTTAAAAAGGTTATTTTTTCACGATATCAATATTAATAAAGCCGGAACTCCTTAGTCCGGCTTTTTATTTTTACCATTAAACATTTTAGTGCTTTTTTTCAATATAGCAAAAGGCCCGAGCCAGGATATTTTTTATCTGTTTTATTTTAAAGTTTTGACCTTGCTTCTGTAAGGGTAACTGTTTTCCCCAATGCCCCAAATTCATGTAAATCTCCAAAAACTTCGATACGAATCGACTGGTCAATTCCTCCTACTCTTAAAGGATCAAATCCTGCACTCTTAATCACTTCTTCTACCTCATGATTCACTTCCATATCATCTGATGCATAAAATAATACAGATTTCTCAGGACTGCCATTGGATGCCCCTGCAAGAGTTTCCGCACCAAGAGTTCCGAATGCCTTCACAAGCTTAGAACCCTTAGGAAGTATAGCTTTGTTAAGTTCTCCAGCTGATTCTCTTTCCCCAATAATTTTTTTGAATCCGCCATTGCCGTCAGGAGCAATAGGACTAGACACATCTATAATGGTCTTATCCTTCAAAAGATCACCATAATCATTAAAGAAATCCTTAAAGGAACCAAACCATATTGCAGGGATAATAACATCAACAGTATTAATTGCTTCTTTAATACTCATACTTTGGGCAAGTCCTCCGGACTGTTCAGCAAAATTACTAGCCTCTTCGCTGTTTCTTGAAGCAACAATTACTTCATGATTATTTTTTATCAGATCATTAGCAATTGCTTTTCCGATATTTCCTAAGCCAATTACAGCTACTTTTTTCAATGTTTCCATTTTTTTAAATTTTAATGTTTTATTTATGTCAAAATTACTAGGAAAGGTCATGAAAAAACAGCAAACTAGTTTAAGAAATCATCTTGATATTTGGTAAGATCAATTCTTAAACTAGTTTCATATTGATAAGAAATACAATTAGTTCTTAATTCTTTTTTGTCGGATTTTACTAAGGAATTGTGGGGTTATTCCAAGATAGGAAGCTATTTCTACATTAGAAATACGATTGGCTAACTGAGGATATTGCCTGAGGAAAAATTCATATTTCTCTTCTCCTGTTGCACTTATATTCTGCAATACTCTATTCTGAAGTTCTATAAATTTATGTTCAATAATCACTCTAAAATTTCTGTCAAACTTCGGATAATAAGTATACAGATACCAGAGATCATTTTTTTCAAGCTGTAGTACAATAGAGTTTTCCAGAGCAATAATATATAGTTTGCTGGGATTTTTATTATGAAAACTATCTATATCTACAATCCAGTCATTTTCTGATGCAAACTGAAGATTATGTTCTTCTCCATTTTGATCTATACTGTACATTTTGAAACATCCGGACACTACAAATGTATAATACTGGCATATTTCATTCTCTTGCAGAATAAATTGTTTTCGTCTGATTCTTCTTTCTGTGATGCGTTCATCCAATACTTCAATTTCTTCTTTTGAAAGAGGAATGAAACTTTTAAAATAACTGATAAGTGAAGCCGTTTCTTTAGACATTGCAAATAAGATGTGTTTTTATCTGGTTTCAGATTTTGAAAAAAACTGAAAAATAGATAATACAATATATCAAAAAAAACTGAAATAAGTATAATGGTAAAATCCCGATTACTATTTATCTGAACTCCCTAACCTGTTTTTATCCTTTGGGGTTACTTTATTTTTTACTTTCCAAACATCTTTCTGAAAAACCCGCTTGATCCGTTACGCCTGCTCTCAGCTTCAGCTGTTTTCAGATTATCCTCAGCTATGGGAGAATGATTATAATGTAGAGATTTTTTCAGATTCTCCGCAGCCTCGGTATATTGGCCTAAATCTAATTGTGCCGTTCCTAAATGTTCATAAATTTCTGCTATAATATCTTCAGTAACTCCCTGCTGTTGTGGCAAAACCTGAAGAGCCATTAATGCAAACTCTACCGTTTTTTCATTTTCCTGTAAGTGATAGCCACAATGAACAGCCCAATAATAACACCAAAAATCTTCATTTCCCAAAGCTATACTCTGCTCAAAGCTTTCCAATGCTAAAGTTTCATCCTTAAGTTTCGCTACCTGAATATATCCCATATTGTATAAAGCCACCTGTACAGATCTCACTTTATTTTGTTCGGAAGCAAAATGTATCGCGTATTGCAGACATTCAAGAGCTTTCTCGTAATTTTCTTCTTCTAAAAAAATATTGGAACGGCTGATTAATACACTTGGATTATCAGGCATTTCTTCCAAAATTTGATCAGCTTCCTTTGAGGCAGTAGTTACATCTGTTTTTACACCTGTCTGTTCCTCTACTTTTGCTTTATTGATATAAAAATTGGTAAAGCATCGTACAATTTCCGGATTACTCAGCAAAGGATCTGTTGCATCTAATGAATAATAAGTTTCCAATCCGAGATTAATCCACTCCATTGCTGGCTCATAGTCCTTTAATTCCATATAGATATTGCAAAGATGGTCAGCTATATTAAAATAGGTTACAGAATCCATTTCATGTATAAAGTCCTCCATCAGCTTTTCTCCATCATCTACGGCTTCTTTTAAATATCCAGCTTCTAAATAGGTACTGAATCTATTCTGAAGAATATACATGAAATAGTCGTATTCCATTCCTTGTGTAGTCATAGCGATAGCTTCATCATATTTTTCCTGTTGGGTAAGCTCTATGGCCAGGTTATGGCAACACATTGCAAAAGTATGTGGGTCTTCATTGAAAGGGTCTCCAATTTTCTCAACAACTGTCTTATGATAAAGATGATAAGCTATTGTATAGCAATCTCTTTTAAGCTGGGTAAGCCTTTCTTTTTCAAATTCAGACATCTGAGGGTACTGACTGATCATTCTGTTAATTTCAACACCAGCATTGTAAGCTTCCATGGCTTCTGAAGTTTCAGGATTCACATCCAATAATAAAAAATCAGGAGCAAGGTTTCCTTTATTTTTAATAGTGAATAATCTGATCTGTAAAGTAGGTGACGGAATTAAGGATACTGCTTTTTCATAATAAAGAAAAGCCTCTTCCCATTGATTCATCCAATAAAAGGCAGAACCTGCATGACGATGACACCATGGATGATTAGGGCTTATAGTGATTCCCTGTTTACTCCATTCTATACATTGAAGAAGTGCTTTTTCACGGTTACTGGTAAATACCTCATGATGATCCAGTGCTATAAGTCCTAATATTGCACAGAGATCTGCATTTGGGGAAGTTTCATTTACAGAATTTACCCAAAGATAAATTTCCTTAAGTTCTTCCGTATCATCCGGAAGCGCATGCCCTTTTATCCAATTTTTAGCAGCAGTCGTATAGTTTCTCTGACGAAATGCTTCAACTGCCTCCTTATGTAATGTATTCACGATATTTGTCTATAGATTTATATATTCTTTTCTTCCAGATATTCTTCATTCATTGCTGTAAAAGCTTTTCCTATTTTAGAATACCATTCTATGGATTCTCTAAACAGCTCCCAATCATAAAGAAATACTTTAAACACCTTTCCGTTTCCTGAATAGCTGTCATTGGTAAGTTCTTCCTGACTTGAAGCATAAAATAAGTTACACTTTTCAGGGTTTTCAAGCTGATCAGGACGGAAGCAATAGGTTCTCATATCAAATATTTCAGCATCTCTTTCCTTTCCGATATCAATACTTCCTACCAATCCTCTTTCACCATGCCTTCGCATCAGAAAGCAATTCCCTTCATACCAGAAATTGTTTTTATCCGCATCCTGATAATTATTATACTTTTCCTGTACTATGGGCAGGTTTAGATAACTGATAATTTCTGTAGGTTTAACTGTTTCCAGGAACTTATTATAGAAGTAAGCTCCGCGTTCAGCTCTCGTAAGAACATCGTTCCATAGAATATTCAATGAAGTGATATAATACAAAGTTGTTCCTTGCTGAAAAACATTTACAAAGGAAGCGTCTTCGTTTTCACGATATACTGCAGAGAGTACTTTCCTATTATTTTCATTCTCTACTATGCAGATGAAAAAAATACAACCTGATGAATGAGTAAACATGACATGTGCCTGTCCATCTTCCGAGTCAGGATGTAATTGTATTTCATAATCCTCAAAAACATAATGCTGATATACCTCCTTATGCAATTTAACGATGGCCATCAACTTATGAAAATTTTCCAGCTGAGAAAGGAAAGAAGCTAAATCATTAAATACAGTCTCTTCAAAATACTTTGGAATTGCTGCAAGTTCAAGATATTCTTGGTCTTCTTTTGAAAGAAGTTGAATATCTTTTTTTATAATGGAGGAATTGGTTTCCAACATTTTAATTGCTGTAGAACGGGAAACCCAGTCATTCCAGGTAAAAAGGTTTTCTATATCTGCTTCATCTTCAGTATATAATATTTCCTCAGTAAAAAGACCAGCTGGTAATGTAGGATCAAAATCATCCTCCTCTTCATCACAAAGGAAGAAGTCTGCACTTATCCTTTCTTTTTTATAATCATAATGATAACCTTCAGTGGCGACAAAGACTTTAGCTTTAGTTTCACCTTTTATAATAAGATCTCCATGATTATAATTTCCCCAAAAGCAATCTCTTACCGTTAAATTTCCCGTAATGTATAGCTCCTGCCCACCTACAATGATATTATCGGCTTCAAGATTTCCCAATACACACAGACAGATAGAACCGTCCGATTCATAATTGTAGATATTTTTTGCTGTAAGGTTTCCTTCAATAAGTATGGCAAAGCAGCCTTCTTTATTAATTTCACCCTGGTTTTCTATAGCATTGAAAACTGTAAAAGGCTCATCCAGATTCAGATTTTGCAATTCCATATCATGATTGATATAAATAACCCAATCTTCATCAAATTCACCACCATGCTTTTCATTACGCCAACACAGCCAGCTATCCTTAGGAAATTTATGCTTAATCTCTTTAAACTGTATATACTGCATTTTATATCGTTTTTTTCATCATTTGTGAGTCTTAATGTTCAATCTTCAATCCATCAATAGTAAGTACATTTGAACTTAAATTCATGTACATGCCATTATAATCCCCCATCGTCTGTTCTGTCATGATCTCCATTACTGCTGATTTGAATTCAATTTTTCGCGATGGTAATTTCCCATAGGCATCTGTTACTGTAATCTGACCATCCAAACCATTTTTATTTTGGATAAACGCCCTTAAAAGTGGAATGTCCTGCTTTTCGAAATCCAATGATAAATAAAATGCCTTTACATCATTAGATTTATTATCAGGAGTTACCAACGTTTTATTGTAAGAAATTGTATAAGATTTGATAACAGAAACAATCTGGTTTTTCCCATCATTTACCATTACTTCAATTTTCATTCGTTTTTCATCTGCCTGCTGAGAAAACAGCATCTTAATAGGAAGAAATAAAAGAATACAGATCAGAAATTTATATACAGTTTTCATGGCTATTGTATTTATATTCTATGCAAGATTAGATATTAAGATGTACTTCTGCCAACATCAATTTGTATTTGAATATTTTGAATTGGTATTCGGTAAAAAACTTACTGTAATTTGTAGTATTAAGCTCAAATATGCCCTTAAAATCAGTATTCCATGCCTATTGCTATTTTGTCAATCCTTTTACAATGTATAATTTAGCTCAACGTATCTATTAATATGATCAGAAAAAACGATATAACCCAACTCCTACTTTGCTTTCTATTTTGCTTGATCTCATTGCATACTGTAAAAGCACAGCAAGTATCTCCTGCAGAACATGAAGCCAGTGAAGGTTACTCCAAAAGATTTACCGATTCATCAACAAGCCTCAAAATACAGATGGCTGCTCTTCAGGCCTCCCAAAAAGATGGAAATAAAGAAGATGAAGCTATTTGTAATGCTTATCTCGCCTTAACTCATAAACGTCTTCTGCATCTCAAGGAATTCATGAAGTACGCGGAAACATCTTATGATATTGCCAACTCCATAAAAAGTAACCGTGCAAAAGCTTTTGCCAATACTGCAATGGGCTACCTTAAATCATATACAGATGATAAGTCACAAGCCTTAACTTTCTTCCTCAAAGCTTATGCTTTATTCAATACGATGCAAAGCGATGATCAATCCGCGAAACTTGGAGCAGATATTTCTTATCTTTTCTCCCCCAATTCTCAGGAAAAAGTAAAAAAATATGCTGATGAAGGACTTTCATTTGCTGAAAAATCCGGAAACCCTGAAAGCATTCTTCATGCGAGGCTTGCTGTAGGAAGTTACCTTTCTGACCTTGTTGCTGCAGGAGAAACAAACCGATGGCAGGAGGCTGTTTCTTTTTTTAATCAAACGATCACTTTTATAGAAAAAAACGAAGCAAAAATAGACAGTAAAAGCAATATCGGAGTGGCTTATATCAATCTTGCGGCTTTATATATGAACGGACCAAAGCCCATTGATGAACAAGCATTTTTATTGGCCTTGGAGAAAGCATTAATCATTGGAAAACAATATGGAATAAAAAGCGTATACCGAAGCTCAATGGGACTACGCGGGCAGTATTATGTAGCAAAAGGAGATTACAGAACAGCTGAAAGTCTCTTTAAAGAAGGAATTTCCTATCAGCAAAACCTTCCCTACAAAGACAATTATCTTTTGGCAGCATTTTATGACTGTCTGAAAAATATTGCAGCTGAAGAAAAAGACTACAAAGCCTACCATGAGTATGATACATTTTTTATCAAGTATAATACATTAAAGTACGACGAATCCACTCAACAGATTCTTCAGAATGCTGATGCCAAATATGAATCGGAAAAGAAAATGGTTCGTATTCAACAGTTGGAACAGGAAAATAAACTTCAGAAAAAAAATCAGTTATTAGGATACGGAATTTCTGCAGTTTTACTCATAGGGCTTATCTTTATGTATCGGTCTTATTATTTCCGTCAGCGTTATCATCAAAAAAGAGAAGATTTTCTTCAGCAGCAACAGGCCAATAATGAGCTTAAAATGGAACTGCTTGAAAAGGAAACCCTTGAAAATCTTGCAGAAAAACTATCTCTTGAAAGGCGATTGCTTCAATCACAGATGGATCCTCATTTCATATTCAATGCATTAGGAAATATCCAGGGAATGATTCTTCGAAAGGATATGGATCTCGCAGTTCTCTATCTTGGAAAATTTGCAAAACTGAGCCGAAAAGTCCTTGAACAATCCCGTATGGAAACCATTACTCTTGAAGAAGAAATACAAACTCTGGAAAATTATATTGAACTTCAGCAACTGCGTTTAAATCAAAGTTTTGATTATCAGATAGCGTTGGCTAGCTCTGTTGATGAGCAACTTCATATTCCGCCACTTTTGATACAACCCTTTATTGAAAATGCAATTGAGCATGGGCTTAAACCTTTGGAAGCATTCCAAAAAGGGATGTTATCAATTAGTTTTGAAGAAGAACAGGAAGAAAATCTCCTGATCTGTACCATTAAAGATAATGGAATCGGACTTACAGCTTCCAGAAAACAGAAAACAGATGATTCTCATCGCTCCCTTTCCACCAAGATTACCGATGAAAGACTGCTCCTTATGCTTAAAGATAATTCTCAGGCAAAACTTGAAGTCAGAGAACTAACCCTTGATCACGATGGGCAACAAGGTTGTATGGTAACATTATATATTCCTATATTGTAAAGTATGTATAAAGCTATAATCATAGAAGACGAATATCATTTACGGGAAGCGTTATCCATTATGCTGGAAATAATTGCTCCTGATAAAGTACAGATCATAGGCTATGCTGAAAGTGCTGATGAAGCAGCAAAATTGATTGACAGGTTGCAGCCGGATCTTGTATTTATGGATATTATGCTGAAAAACGGAACAGGATTCGATGTGCTTCAACAGATTTCTTACCGGAAATTTCATTTGATTTTTACCACTGCTTATGAAGAATATGCCATTCGGGCATTCAAGTTCAGCGCTTTAGATTATTTATTAAAGCCTATTGATGCTGAAGAACTTAAAACAGCGATTGACAGAATTCAGGACTTAAAAGAACGTTCTCTCGAAGAAAAACAGCTGAATGAACTTAGTTACAATATGAACAAAGTTCCACAAAGAATTATTCTTCCCACTCAGGAAGCCATGCACGTAGTGAAGATCAACCAGATCATACATTGTGAAACGTCCGGTTCTTATACTACTTTTTATCTCAATGATGGAAAGAAGATCATGGTTTCAAAACCACTAAAAAATTACGAAAGTATTCTTCTCCCTCCTGATTTCTTCCGCGTACATCAATCTTATCTCATCAATACTCATTATATTGTAAGCTATTCCAGAGAAGGGATGATTGAAATGGAAAACGGAGCCAGTATTCCGATATCCCGGGCTAAAAAAGAAGCTTTTTTCAAATTAATGAAGGAAGAATAAGCTCAGAGACCTATAATTTCCGGTCAGGATCTACTGAATACCAATTCAAAGCTACAGTAAATCAATCTGCTATTGACAGGTGAAAATCACTGTTCTACTTTTGACGGAAAATATTTCAATATGAACAGTAAAACTATTTCTATTTTAAGCTATGTAACCATTATTGGCTGGATTATCGCCTATGTTAAAAGTAAAGATTTAACCGTTAAAAATGATCTCGCCAATTATCATCTTGAACAAGGGCTGGGCTTCTTTCTGTTAACCGTTGTTGTGAATATTATTCTTTCAATAATAATTCCTATTCTTCCTGTATTATCTTTTCTGAATTATATAGGATTGCTCTTATTGATTTTATGGGTATTCGGAATCATCAATGCTGCGAATGAACAGAAAAAACCCATTCCGGTAGTAGGAAAAATGTTTGAGAATAAATTTGGTTTTCTGGCATAGCAAAACTTATCTTCCTATATTGCATCTATCTATTTCTATAAGGGATAATAGGTGCAATATTGCTAAATTTCATGAAAGAATTACAACAACTCACAAAGGATCAGCTATATATTTTTCTTAAAAATCAATCAGAAAATTTTTATTCTACTGTTACTTCAGCTTTAGACTTTACTCTGTTCCAAGATCATTCTTTAGATGAAGAGGACCTTTCTGATTTCCTAGAAATGCTGGATCCGGAAACTGCAGAAAAAGTAAAAGCAGCTTCATTGCAACCAAATGAAGATGATATACCTACCATTATTCTTGCAGAACATGAAGGTTCAACCTCTCTTGATTTAGTCACTGAAGATGGCGAAGGATACAAAGTAATTCTGTTTGATAAAGACATTAACCTTCCCGGAAACCTTTTTGTTGAAGACTATGTTGTTCTTATTGTTATGGGAAATATACAGGCAAAAAATATAATTGTTAACGGTTCATTATACTGTACTGGTAACCTTTCCTGTGATGTATTATTTGGAGCTTCAGGTAATGATAATGAAACCTATTTTGAGGGAAATACATCTTCAATTCTTATTGCTGAAAATGGGCATTACACTGTTGCTGAAGGAAATATAGATTCCCAATACCTAATAAGTCTTCATAATGAAATTGAAGGAAAATCAGGGCGAAATATTGAAAAAACAATCTTGGATGGATCCAATGAAGCAGAAGTTTTAAACCCTGAAATCCTAGATGAAAACGGATATTTTGAAGAAGATTCTTTTCTCAATTTCATCAATAATAATCCACCAGATGCTGTATTTAAATAATTCTTAAACGCAAAGTTTTAAGGATTCTAACACTTTATTTTAGGAAGCAAAGAGAGAGCGACTTTGTCGCGGAAGAAGCTGTATGGAAACGTTTGCTTAGAAAGAATCAATAAAATTGATTCAATACTTTGCTGCCTCAAAACATAAACGGCATTCATCATAAAACTTTGCGTAAAAAATATCTCACTGCATTTTATCTGCGAAATCTGTGAGAGCTGCGGGAGAAAAATCATTTTAATAAAATACTGAAAATGTATTTTTAAACGCAAAGTTCTAATGATTCGAACGCTTTATTTTAGAGAGCAAAGAGGAGCGACTTTGCCGCGGAAGAAGCTGTATGGAAACGTTTGCTTAGAAAGAATCAATGAAATTGATTCCATACTTTGCTGCCTCAAAACATAAACGGCATGCATCATAAATCTTTGCGTCTAAAAAATATATCACTGCATTTTATCTGCGAAATCTGTGACATCTGCGGGAGAAAAATCATTTTAATAAAATACTGAAAATGTATTTTTAAACGCAAAGTTCTAATGATTCGAACGCTTTATTTTAGAGAGCAAAGAGGAGCGACTTTGCCGCGGAAGAAGCTGTATGGATAACATACGCTTAGAAAGAATCAATGAAATTGATTCAATACTTTGCCGCCTTAAAACATAAACGGCATGCATCATAAACCTTTGCGTCTAAAAATATCTCCTTGCATTTTATCTGCGAAAGCGTGACATCTGCGGGAGAAAAATCATTTTAATAAAATACTGAAAATGTATTTTTAAACGCAAAGTTCTAATGATTCGAACGCTTTATTTTAGAGAGCAAAGAGGAGCGACTTTGTCGCGGAAGAAGCTGTATGGATAACACGCGCTTAGAAAGAATCAATGAAATTGATTCAATACTTTGCTGCCTTAAAACATAAACGGCATGCATCATAAACCTTTGCGTCTAAAAATATCTCCTTGCATTTTATCTGCGACATCTGTGAGAGCTGCGAGAAAATAATCCTAAGAGAAAAACAGCAGGTGTAGATAACATTATTTAGACCTGTTTATAATCAGAGCAAAAAATTTTTTTCTCAAAAAACTTTAGAATAACTTTGCAAAAAATTTCTGTTGAAAGACCTGCTTCTTATTACCCCGCCTTTTACCCAACTTAACACTCCTTATCCGGCAACAGCCTATATTAAAGGATTTTTAAATACTAAAAATATTTCCAGTTATCAGATGGACTTGGGAATAGATGTTATTTTGGAGTTATTTTCAAAAGGTGGATTACAAAAGGTTTTCAATAAAGAAATTGATCTTCAGAATGCTTCTGAAAATACTCAGAGAATTTATGCATTAAGAGAAGAATATTTAAAAACTATAGATCAGGTAATTCCCTTTTTGCAAGGAAAAAGCCCAACGCTGGCAAGACAGATCTGCAGCATGAACTTTCTACCGGAAGCTTCCCGTTTCAACCAATTGGATGATATGGAATTTGCATTCGGAAATATGGGTTTACAGGATAAAGCCAAACATTTGGTTACTTTATATCTGGAGGATATTTCAGATTATATTGTAGAAAATATTGATTCTGATTTCGGTTTCAGCCGATACGCCGAACGTTTGGGAAAAAGTGCCAACTCGTTTGATGAATTGTATTCAAAATTATCCGATCAACAAACATTTATTGATGATTTTACTTTAACTATTCTTCAAGGTAAAATAGAGTCTGTACAGCCTAAATTGGTTTGTTTTTCTATTCCATTTCCAGGGAATTTATATTCTGCTTTCAGATGTGCTCAGTTGATAAAGAAAAATTTCCCGAACATCAAAATTGCAATGGGCGGCGGATTTCCTAACACTGAGTTAAGAGAGATCAAGGATCAAAGAGTTTTTGAGTTTTTTGATTTTATAACATTGGATGATGGTGAACTTCCTCTCGAACTTCTATGTGAGAATATTCTTCATCCTGAGCCAAGTGAAGAACCTCAATACAAAAGAACTTTTTTAATTGAAAATCAAGAAGTTGTTTATAAAAACAATTCAAAAAGACACGATTTTAAGCAAGCAGATATAGGCACTCCTGACTATACGGATCTAAAACTGGATCAATATATTTCAGTCATTGAAATTGCCAACCCAATGCACAGCTTATGGAGTGACGGAAGATGGAATAAGCTAACCATGGCTCACGGATGTTATTGGGGAAAATGTACATTCTGTGATATTTCTTTAGATTACATTAAAATCTACGAACCTATCTCTGCCAAAATTCTGGTAGACAGAATGGAGGAACTCATTAAAACTACAGGAGAAACCGGGTTCCATTTTGTAGATGAAGCGGCACCACCAGCTTTAATGAGAGAGGTTGCCCTAGAAATTCTTCGAAGAAATCTTGTGGTTACCTGGTGGACCAATATCCGTTTTGAAAAAAGCTTTACCCGTGATCTATGTTATTTATTAAAGCTTTCAGGATGTGTTGCCGTTTCAGGTGGACTGGAAGTAGCAAGTGATCGTTTATTAAAATTAATTGATAAAGGAATTTCTGTGGAGCAGGTTGCAAAAGTGACAAGAAACTTTACAGAAGCCGGAATTATGATCCATGCTTATCTGATGTATGGCTACCCTACTCAAACTATCCAGGAAACAATTGATTCTATGGAGATGATTCGTCAGTTATTTGAAATGGGAATTTTACAAAGTGGCTTTTGGCATCAGTTTGCAATGACTGCCCATTCACCTGTTGGATTGAATCCGGAAGAATTTGGAGTTACTCCAATCAAGCAGGAAATTCTATTTGCTAATAATGATATTGATTTTACAGACAAAACCGGAATCAATCATGATAAATTTAGTTCAGGGTTAAAAAAATCCCTATTCAATTATATGCATGGAATTAATTTTGAACTTCCTCTTCAAGAGTGGTTTGATTTCAAAATTCCAAGAACAACTATTCATCCCGATTATATTCACGACAGTTTATTGGAAGATGAAGATTTTAAATTTAAAGGAAATTCAAAAATTGTCTTTTTAACCAAAAATGTAATCGCTGAGAATCGCGTAAAAAATAAAAAGAAATATTCTGGTACATATACGCTTCTTACATTCCACCTAAAAACCAATATTGTTAAGGTTGAAATGGAACAGGACAAAGCAGATTGGCTGATGGATATTTTGAATGAACATTCTATCGACAATCAGAAAAAACCTACAGCTCAGCAACTTAAGAATCAGTTTGAAGAAAATTTTGAAGATTTTGAATTGTTCTGGTTCTCAAAACCTATGCAGCAACTGAAAGAAAATGGAGTGATTTTGAGTTTATAAAATTGTTCTGATTTTTCTCAGGGATTTTTAAATTAATAGAATTTGCTACATTTTATAAGATAAATAAGTTTCGGCTAAAGCCAATGGAAATTTATGTTTTTATTGTAAAACGGGCTAAAGCCCATTTCTATTGATTTTCACTTACCCTAGCTAATACAATTTAATGTAATACCGAAGTTGAAAATCGCAAGGACGCCATTTCTGGAATATCTATGAGCTTTAAAGGCGCAAAGATTTTATCTTCGATAAAATTGTATACCGTATATTTAGTTCATGACACAGCTGATTTTATTTATAAAATACAAATATTCACAAACATCTGTGTAAATCAGCGAAATCTGTGGGAAATAAAACTCTTATAATTTAATTGGTAACCTAGTTTTTGTCATTCACCATAGATATTAACATAGAGTGTTTAGATTCTTTCAGAAATCGCAGATTATCTCCTTTTAGTCGATGAATATTATTTCGACATAGTCAATGACAGAATACAGATCATAAACATCTCCCACAGATTTCGCAGATGATTATACACGCAAACAAAGAAAAATTCGTGCATTCGTGGCAAAAATATACACAACGAATGCACGAATAAAATAAGTGCGATTATATAAAGCTAAGTGGATAAAAGCAAAAACCTCAAAATATATTTCTGAGGTTTTATTTTTTATATTTTTGAATAGACTTAATTAGGAGTATCTTTTGTAACAGGACCTACAGTTACTTTTTCCTGAATTTTAATAAAATTTGGATCCATAATGGCCATACGTTCTGCAAGAGCTTTATAGGTTGGATATTTTAAAATTGAAGCTCTTCCGGACATTTCTTTGAAAAGGGTGAAAGACTTTCCGCCAGCTGTCTTCAGTTGCTTTGTTGTCGTAATATATTTACCAATGAGTTTACTTTTTGCATCATAGATTTCAATATCGAGAAAGCTTTTTTCCATGATTTTATCATCTGAACCAAAGCTTACCGGTAGATTGGTAAAATATCCCACAGGAACTCCATTGCTGAGGATCTCTCCTACTTTATTGACTTCAAGATTCATTTTATCGATCTTTTTTCTGATCGTATAAGCATCCTTAGTTTTGTTGTCCAGTTTCCTTTTGGGAACGTTTGAAAACAATTCATCTAGGGTCTTTACATTGATCCCTTTATTATCAATGATTTTAAAATCTTTCACAGAAGTATACACCGCTGATCTTTCTTCTCCGGAAAATGCAGAAGGAGAAGTATAATCTACTTCGATGGTTTTTTCCCTGTTATATACTCTATTGACCTGTATATAGCTGTCTCTGACAGAGTCTACAATACTTTTATCAATAAATTTGATAGTATACAACGGCGTTTCCTTCAAATCCATAAAAGTGTATTCATTGGATTTGTTTGAAATTTTAGCCACCGGAATCCCGTCTAAATTGATAATTCCTCTTTTGGTTTTAATATTCTGGGCGTTGAGGAAAATACCCAAAATTGTAAAGAATATGATTATACTTTTCTTCATAAAATCAGATTTTTACATGAAGTAAAATAAAAAAAGTGTAACTTTGGTTACACTTTTTTGAAAATATATTTAGCTTTTCATTTAATTATTCGCAAAGGATAATTCCTTTGTTATGATTAAATTCCACAACACCGCTTTTGATTGAATATGAAAAAACAGAGTCTTTATCATTTTCTTTGGTTAGGTTTTTTGCGAAAGCTTCATCTACAGAGTTTGTAAAAAGTTTCACTTTCCCACCAATTAAAGAAGAAACGATTCCTGCGTGGTTTTTCATGATGTGGAATTCACCATTTTTTCCAGGCAATAATACTGAGTTTACTTCTCCTTCAAAAACTACGTATTCTGGTGTTAAAATTTTTATATTCATTTTAATTTAGATTAAAAGATTAAAAGATTGAAAGATTAAAAGATTCTGACATATTGAATGTCTCTCATCTCACGTCTAAAAATCTGATGTCTAATTATTAAGCGTTTTCAGCTAACATTTTTTGTCCAGCTTCAATTGCTTCCTCAATAGTTCCTTTCAAGTTGAAAGCAGCTTCTGGTAAGTGATCTAATTCACCATCCATAATCATAGTAAATCCTTTGATAGTATCTTTGATATCTACTAATGATCCTGGAATACCTGTAAACTGTTCTGCTACGTGGAAAGGCTGAGATAAGAATCTCTGAACTTTTCTTGCACGGTAAACAACTGATTTATCTTCTTCAGAAAGTTCTTCCATACCAAGAATCGCGATGATATCCTGAAGTGATTTATATCTTTGAAGAATTTCTTTTACTCTTTGAGCACAGTTATAGTGATCGTGACCGATAACTTCTGGAGAAAGGATTCTTGAAGTAGAAGCCAATGGATCTACCGCTGGGTAAATACCTAATGAAGCAATCTTTCTGTCAAGTACCGTTGTTGCATCCAAGTGAGCAAACGTAGTTGCAGGAGCCGGGTCAGTTAAGTCATCCGCAGGTACGTATACCGCCTGTACTGAAGTAATTGAACCATTTTTAGTTGAAGTAATTCTTTCCTGCATCGCACCCATTTCAGAAGCTAGCGTTGGTTGGTAACCTACCGCTGATGGCATACGACCAAGTAGTGCAGATACCTCAGAACCAGCCTGTGTAAAACGGAAGATGTTGTCTACGAAGAAAAGTACGTCTCTACCTTGTCCGCTTTCTCCACCATCTCTATAGTACTCAGCTAAAGTAAGACCAGAAAGGGCTACTCTTGCTCTTGCACCTGGCGGCTCGTTCATCTGTCCGAAAACGAATGCTGCTTTAGAATCTTTCATAGCTTCTAAGTCTACTTTAGAAAGATCCCAACCTCCATTTTCCATAGAGTGCATGAAATCATCACCATACTTGATAATACCTGATTCTAACATCTCTCTCAAAAGGTCATTTCCTTCTCTCGTTCTTTCACCTACTCCGGCGAATACAGAAAGACCTCCGTGTCCTTTTGCAATATTGTTAATCAACTCCTGAATCAATACTGTTTTACCTACACCAGCACCACCGAACAATCCAATTTTACCTCCTTTTGCGTAAGGCTCAACTAAGTCGATTACTTTAATACCTGTAAATAAAACTTCTGCTGAAGTTGATAATTGATCAAATTTTGGAGCTGGTCTGTGAATTGGAAGACCACCTTCCTTAGAAATATCTTGAAGTCCGTCGATAGCATCACCAACTACGTTGAATAGTCTTCCGTTTACAGCCTCTCCGATTGGCATAGTAATAGGATTTCCGTATCCGATTACATCTTGACCTCTCTTAAGACCATCAGTAGCGTCCATTGCAATACATCTTACTGTATCTTCGCCAATATGTTGTTCTACCTCTAAAACTACTTTTTCACCGTTTTCTTTTGTAATTTCTAACGCGTCATAGATTGCTGGAATTACTTCCACATCATTAAAGACAACGTCGATTACCGGACCAATAATTTGAGAAATTTTACCTTTAATTTGGTTTGCCATTGCTAAATTTTTTCTTGGTGCAAATATAGTGATTCTTCGTAAACCCGCAATTGGTAAAAAAAAGATTTTTATCATACTTTTTAGAAATTGATCCATGCAGCAATTTATCATTCTGACAGCCCTATTTCCCTGAAAAAAATATTGATCCCTTGTTATATTGATAGATTGTTACATTATATCTATATTTGCAGTCAAATTTTTCCCGTTTTGAAAGTTTTCAAGAATTTTAAAGATTATTCCTCTCAAAAGCCTCTAGCATTGTCTTTAGGTATGTTTGACGGGGTACATCTTGGACATAAAAGTATTATCGATGAGCTGATTAAGGTAGGAACAGAAAACAATCTGGAAACTGCTATCCTTACTTTCTGGCCACATCCGAGGTTTGTTTTTAATCCCAATGAAGATTTAAAATTACTGAATACCATAGAGGAAAAGCAACAGCGTATTGAAAAATATAACATTGATACTCTGTTTCTTAAAGAATTTGATGAAGAATTCAGAAATCTTACCGGAGAAGAATTTGTACGTCAGATCCTGATTGATAAACTCAATGTAAAATACCTTATTATAGGATACGATCATTCTTTCGGAAAAAATAAAAGCGGAAATTTCGAACTTCTTCAAAAGCTTTCTAAAGAGCTTGATTTTGAGGTTGAGCAAATGGAAGCCATTAATATTCACGAGAATAACATCAGTTCTACCAAGGTTCGTAATGCTCTTTTAACAGGAAATATTAAGGAAGCCAATGAAATGTTGGGCTACTCCTACCCTGTTTCCGGAACGGTAGTTCATGGAAAGAAGATTGGAAGAACAATTGGCTACCCAACCGCTAATATTGATACGGAATCTATTAAACTTTTACCTAAAAAAGGGGCTTATATTGTAGAAGTGGAAGTAAAAGGCCAACAATATAAAGGAATGCTGAGCATCGGAACCAATCCTACAGTAAATGGAGAAAAGCTAACCGTTGAAGTATATATCCTTGATTTTAACGATGATATTTATGACGAAAAGATCACCGTAAAATTCAGAGACTTCCTTCATGATGAAATCAAGTTTGAAGGATTGGAAAAGCTTATTGAAAGACTTGATGAAGATAAGCGATTAACAGAAAAATTTAATTTCTAAGATATACAAAAGGCTATTCATCACTGAATAGCCTTTTTAGTTTTTATTTTAAAAGATAGATTCCTCTCATTCTGAACTTGTCAAAGAATCTCTTTTCTATTTTATTTTAAAACCTTTACATAGATTTTTTGGGTCTCACTATTTAATTTTACATTAGGAAATGCTTTATCATGGTCAATAAAGATATCTCCTTTCTCATTGGCTTTTCCGTTGCCATCAGAATCCCACTCGGTAGCGATATAATATTTTACACCATTGGTAGGTTTTGGGCTAATTTTACTTTCTGCATCTGCAGGTACCGGTAATTCAACTGTAAAAGGAATTGCTTTTCCTTCAAATTCTTTTTCAGTAATTAATGTTGCAGGAGCATCTTGTAAACCTTCACTTACTCCATATAAACTTACTTTAAGTTTTGGATTTTTGATGGTAAATGTATCTGTACCAGTAAATTCTATCTTAAGATTTTCTGATTTTACATTCTCAGTGCTTTCAGGAGTAGCTGCCGGCTCTTTTTTTTCAGGCTTATTACAACTTGATAAAGCTAATGTACCTGCTGCCATGAATAATAAAAGATGATTTTTCATATATTCTTATTTTAATTAATGTAAGTTTAATATTTCACAGGTATTTGATAACAAAATCTATACCTAGATTATTTTAATTTCTATTTTACAACACCCATTTCAGAATTTTTTATTATTTCAAATAGTTAATATAAGTAAAATAATTATTAAAAATATGAAATAAAACGAATTTAAAATACATATTATTTACAAATAAAATACATTTTAAATGAATATTTTATATATATTTATCCAACTTTGAATTAAGCTTCATATTTACTATAAATTAGGAAACCATGGATAAAAATTATAGCCGGAACTTTCAAAATGCATAAGCTTGAAAAAGATAGTTCTTGTAACCAATCATATTTCCAGATTATTTAGTTTATTGAATGTCTGAAAAATTCAAAATAAGTAGATATTTTTATAACACATGATTTTCAAATCTATTATCTCTGCTATTCTAGTTGCCATATTGAGTTTAATTGGTATGCTATGTACGCAGAATGACAATTCAAACCTGGTGTATGCAGCACTATTCTGTTTACCCTATTTCATTTTAATTGCTTTTTTATATTTTCGATTTAATACCATTCGCAGAAAGCTAAACTTATTTGATAAGCCTAATATTATCTTTGAACTTGCTTATGGTTTTGTATTTTATATTGCCTTCTGTGTGCTTTTACCTGTGTTGCTGTTTGTGACTACACTAGGTGATGATTATGAACACAAATTATATGCTGATTTGGGTGACCTCATTTTAGAAATGTTTCCTGTCATTTTAACCCTGAGTATTTTTTTGACAATTTTTAGCAGCATAATAATAACCTGGGCTATTAGATCATACAAAGTATTACTACCTGTTATTATCATGTATATTTTTTTCATATCTATTGTATACAGTATTGCTCAATATGATAATGAAAAACAGGAAACTACAATTAGTGGTGATACTATAAAAGAAGGCGGAAATGATGGATGGCGCGGCTCAATGAGTAATCCGGAGGCCTATCCCGTGCAGCTGTACAAAGGTATTTTTCTACTTTCTAACAATGAAAAGTACGAATTTACTTTTAACGAGGGAAACACTGTAAATTACAGAGCAAAATGGGGTGAAGATGGAGGAAATACAGATAAGAAAACTATGGCACTCCCAAAAGCGCTGGATCTTACCTGGTATTCATTTGCAGAAAATATTTTTTACCGGGTAAACAGCCCTATTGATTATAATAAACTGCAAATGCTCTTCGATACGCCTTATGCTGAGAAAAGAAGTAAAGGAAAAACTCAGGAAAACTATAACAGTATTATTATGGGTTTTGCGCCAGGCGGTGTATTAGTGGTTTGGGCAGGCAGCAGTGGGCATCGCCAAATAGAAATTGGGCGTTACCCAGCAGAAAAGATCAACATTACTAAACAAATATCTTATGATGAAAAATTAAAATATGGAGATTTGTTTAATCAGGAATGGCGCCAAAAAGTATTAACAGATACCACAATTGTACCTTATAAAGTACAGCAAATTACAAAAAACAAACCTATTCCTTATGGTTATTGGGACAAATTACGAATACGTTACAACTGGCATCCGACGTTTGTAGTATCTCCAGAAATAAAAATCTATGATGCAGATTTTAGTTTTTATAATGCTGAACGTTTTGTATTTTCTGATGAAACTTTGCTAAATAACATCAACGAGGAACGTGGTATTCCTGAAAATGTATACATTAAATGGTATGATAAAAATGACAATCGATGCGCAGTAGATTTTGAGTTTAATGAAGAGAAAATCTTTAAACAATTTGACGTTTTTTTTAACAAGCAAAAAAATACCAATGCCAAAATAGAATTTAATATCAGTCAAAAGAATAAAACAGCAACCGCTATGCTAATAAATGGTGAAAATAAGTTATTACTTTTAGAAACCCCAATTATAGAATATGGTGAGAATTATTAAAAATATCTAAATTGAAAAGCTAGTTTTTCCTATTGGTTTTGCTTTTTAAGAATTGTTAATTGTGCTTTGAACTTTTTTGGTTAATGATTTAAACACCAAATCGTAAGAATGATCTATTAATTTAAAAATCAAGTCTCTTTTTAAACCATCCACAGATACTGAGTTCCAATGGGTTTTGTTCATATGGTAAGCTCCTGCAATCTGAGGATATTGTTCTCTAAGCTCAGCACTCCATTCCGGATCTGTTTTTACATTGATGGACAAAGGCTGTCTTTCAAGTCCCATTAACAGAAACATTTTGGTATCAACCTTCAATACAAGGGTTTCATTGTCAAAAGGAAAACTTTCCGTAACTGCTTTTTTAGCAAGGCAATAGTCTAATATTTCGTTGGCATCCATAGTTTTTTATGAGTAATGAGTAATAGGCAATTAGTAATATGATTAATGATGGTTGATATAAGAGATGTTTAATAACAAGATCTTTTATCTTTTATCTTTTATCCAAATTTAGTAAATTTAAGAAAGAAATCACCATCACATCAAAACCCATTGTTATGAAAGCTTTAGTAATTGGTGCTACAGGCGCTACAGGAAAAGATTTAGTTAATCAGTTACTTAATGATAAGGCTTTTGAGGAAGTCGATATTTTTGTAAGAAAACCTGTTGATATTGAGAACGATAGGCTTAAAGTTCATGTTGTCAATTTTGAAAAACCTGAAGAATGGAAAGAAATGGTAAAAGGAGATGTTGCGTTTTCCTGTCTGGGAACTACTTTGAAGGATGCCGGAAGCAAAGAAGCCCAGAAAAAAGTGGATTTTGATTACCAATATGAATTTGCGAAAGCCGCCAAAGACAATGATGTGGAAGACTATATTCTGGTTTCCGCTTATGGTGCTGATCCAAAATCAAGGATTTTTTATTCAAAAATGAAAGGTGAACTGGAAGAAGCTGTAAAACAGCTGCATTTTAATAAAATCACCATTTTTAAACCCGGAATGCTGGAAAGAAAAGATTCTGCAAGAACAGGTGAAGTTCTGGGTAGCAGGATTATAAAATTTGCCAATAAACTTGGATTATTGGAGAGTCAAAGGCCTTTACCTACGGATATTCTGGCAAAGGCTATGATTAATTCTTCAAAAATTAAAAGCAATGGCTATTCAAGTATTAAGCTGGGAAATATTTTTTGCTTTGCAGAAAAAACAATTGACCAATAATTAAAAAAACATCTGTGGAAACCCGTGGAATTTGTGGAACTATTTATTTCAACCACAGATTTGCACAGATGCATGGGATTAAAGTGTATAATTTATTTTGTGGTTTTGCTTCCCATGTTTTGTCCTAATTTTTCATATTCAATATCATTAGGCTCCCAAAGTTCTATTTTATTTCCTTCAAGATCCATGATGTGGACGAACTTTCCATATTCATAGGTCTCAATTTTATCTACAATGGTTACATTTTCTTTTTTTAACTCTACCATCAGTTTTTCAAGATCCTGTACCCGATAATTAATCATAAAATCTTTTTCAGAAGGCTGAAAATATTTTGTTTTTTCACTGAATGGACTCCATTGGCTGAAGCCCTTCTTAGAATTATCTGCTCCTTGATACCACTCAAAAACAGATCCGTATTCGTTGACTTCAAAACCTAAATGTTCTTTATACCAATCCCTCATTTTTTTGGGATCTTTAGATTTGAAAAAGATTCCACCAATTCCTGTTACTCTTTTCAGATCATCAGATTCTTTTTCTGTAACTGCTTTAAAAGCAAATCCTGATAAAAATGCGGCCAGTATACAAACTGCAAAAAATATTTTTTTCATGGGTTTCAATTTATTTTAAAATAAAAAAAGTGGATGTAATCATCCACTTTGTAAAAATATACTTTTTTGTTTTTTATTTCAAATGTTTTGTAATTGATTCGCTTGTAGGTTTTGTGGTACTTACATAGCTATCAATCAGCTTTCCGTTTTCATCAATCAGGAATTTCGTAAAGTTCCAAAGAATGGTCGTATTTTTTACACCGTTTAATTCCTGTTCTGTTAAGTATTTAAAGATAGGTGCCGTATCATCTCCTTTTACAGAAACTTTAGCCGCCATCGGGAATGTTACTCCATAATTCTTCTGGCAGAATTTTCCGATTTCGGTATTAGTTCCCGGCTCCTGTCCTCCAAAATTATTGGCTGGGAAACCTACAATTACCAATTTGTCTTTGTATTCTTCGTAAACTTTTTCAAGATCGGCATACTGAGGAGTAAACCCACACTCTGAAGCTGTATTAACGATCAGGATTTTCTTTCCTTTGAAATCTGCAAAGTTGATTTCCTTTCCGTCAAGGCTTTCTACTTTAAAATCATATATTGTTTTTCCCATAAGTTCTTTGGTTTTTGCTTGAGAAATTTCACTTTTTTGATTGGTGCAGCTTTGCAGAAATGCGATAAAAGAAAGCAGCATTAAAAAAATATTTTTCATTTCTTATAGATTTTATGCAGCCTGAACTGCAGATGAATTAAAACTTAAAAATATTAGCCGGAAAAACTTTATTGATGTCAACCCTGTTAAGAAGCATCACGTAATCACCATCTTTTTTAGTACTTGAAGATTCTATTCTAAAAGGCATGGTAAGGGTTCCTACTTTTTTATAATCGGAATATACTAAGGTTTCATCTTTTTTAATTTCCTTCAAAAGCATATACGTTTTGGTATCAAAATAATACATATTCTTATTCACGTTCTTGGTAAGTTCCACTTTATGGCAATAGATCTCGCCTACTTTTTCCTTTCCAAGGTATTTGGCATCAAAACCTTTATTTTCCCAGTCAATAAAATCGTTATCAAAACTTTCCGGTACATACTCCGGATATACCTGAAGTTTATTGGCTGCGTAGTTCATCGCATAGCCTTTATTTCCGTCAAAACCTTCAATTGCAGTTTCTTTTCCCTCGATTACGATGATCGTTTTGGTAAGATTGGGACGCTGCTGGTAAATTTTTATAGGATACTCATCTTTGATTCCCAATACCACTTTCCCTTGCAGCAAAACGGAGTTTAAAAGTTTCCAGTTGGTTAAACCTCCCGATAATTCAATATTTTTATCTATAATTTCCTTTGCAGTTTGGCCATAATACAATGAACTTGTAACCGTAAAAAGGACTAAATATATTATTTTTTTCATTTAATTTTATTAAAATAGTTATTTAAAGAAGGTCTAAAAATCAAGTCTGGCTTGCTTTTTTATGTTGAGAAACCAGATTTCCATTTATATATTTTAAAAATCAGTTCCAGCTCTTCTTTAAAACCTAACGCTTTTGTAAGATATAATATTTTATTTTTCAAATTTATAAGTTACAGTTCTGATACTTCAAAACAATACCTTACAATAAGGCTATTAAAAATAAGAATTTTATCAAAAGACTTATTTATCAATTCAAATATAAGGGGAATTGGGATAAAAAGCAAAAAGGCGGAGAAAGTAAAATTGGAATTACTCCATTCTCAAATTATCTCATTTGCAAATTAGATTAACTTCCTTGCTTTTTCAAGGTCTTCCGGGGTATCAATTCCTACTCCCACGAAATTGGTTTCTATCATTTTGATTTTCATTCCATATTCCAAGTAGCGGATGCATTCTATTTTTTCGGATATTTCCAATGGTTTCATTTCCAGTTTTGAAAACTGTAATAAAGCTTCTTTTCTGAAGGCATATACTCCAATATGTTTAAAGTAGCTCACATCATAGGAAACTTCTCTATGGAAAGGAATTGCAGAGCGACTGAAATATAGGGCAAAACCGTTATTATCCGTAATTACTTTTACGTTATTTGGGTTTTCAATTTCTTCTTTTTCTGATAGCTTTATTTTTAGGGAAGCCAGGGAAATTTCCTGTTGATCATCTTGTTTAAAAACCTCAATTAGCTGCTTCAAAGGTTCCAGTTTAAGGAAAGGTTCGTCTCCCTGAACATTAATAACGATGTCACAATCTATGTTTTGTACGGCTTCCGCAATACGGTCGCTTCCTGTTTCGTGCTGCCCTGTCATTACGGCTTTTCCGCCATTCTTAACGATTTCATCCAAGATGATTTCAGAATCTGTTGCTACAAATACTTCATCAAACAGTCCGGTCTCCACTACATTTTGGTAAGTGGTGGTAATAACGGTTTTTTCTCCCAATATCTGCATCAGTTTTCCAGGAAAACGGCTGGCTTCATAGCGTGCAGGGATAACAGCGATTATTTTCATTCAGTACAATATTAATTAAGTCTTTTCAAGCGATCTTCACCAGCAAAAAAGTGAATGATATAGCTTATTCAGATCAAAAATAGTGAAAACTATTTTAGTTTGTTCTATAAAATGTGGTATTATGCCCAATTTCACTATTAAATTGTGTAATTTATATATCCTACAAAAAACAAAATTCCCACATCTTCAATGAAGATGTGGGAATCGGGTATAGATTTTTATTTAAATGAGTCTGTATATTAAAAAGATAGCTTTACCCCTACCATATTGTATTCCCATTGGCGGGATGCCATAAGGTCGAATTTATATTTTGTTTTTCCTATGGTGCCCTCTGAGGTTGTATATCTGCTTTTTGATATTGTTTTTCCTATGAAATATCCCATTAATAATGCTAATGGATAATCTGAAGCCCAGTGAACTTTACTCTGCATCATCTGAAAACATAAAGCTCCCGCTAATGTATATCCTACAGGTTTTATCCATCGTGCATCAGGATAGTTATCTGCAATTACAGTGATCCCGGCCATAAAGGTTGTTAAGTGTCCTGATGGCATTGCATCATAGTTTGAGGTATTTTTACCAAAGGCTGAAAAACTTGGAAAAGGATTCCATGCTCCACCTTTATTGCCATTTGCTTCTGCTATAAACGGGCTTTCTCTTCCGGTGATTCTTTTGATGGTTTGGGTGAAAACTCCGGAAAGGATTAAACTTTCCATTAATCCACTGGCTGTTGCCTGTGCTCTGTAGTCATTTTTAATTAAACCATAGGTTCCAAAACCTATTCCTAATAACACCAATGTAGAACCATTTCCTATAAGGTATAATGTAGATCCGATATCTTTAGGAATTTTGAAAACACCGCCTAGTTTGGTATAATTGTTATCCTTATCCATTCCCCATCTTTCTCCCAGCTCTCTTGAGTTATCAATTAATTTCTGGTCAAAAGGCAGAAGGATTAATGTTGAAGCAACAGCTCCTCCCAAATAGTAGGCATGATCTTTTGCTACAAAATCTTTATTGGTATCAATAAAATTTCGGGGAAGCTTAGTTACAAAATCCAGCAGTTTAGGTTTTGGATATGTTCGCAAAGAACCATCTTTTAAAGTATAAGTCTGCACTTTGGGTAAATCCGGTGCTACGGATGATAATTCCTTTACCTGCAATGTATCCACCTCCTGTGAACATACCAATATAGACATTGGCAGTAGCAAAAATCTCAATTTTTTCATCGTTGTTGTTTTCAACCCTGTTTATTCTTAGCTTATAAAAGCCCCAAAGGTAATTCCTTGTTGACTGTAGTACAAAATGTTTGTTTAATTTTTAATATTTATTTAATTTTTTTATAAAATAACAACCATGCGTTAGTTTATATAATTAATCAGAAAAATGATTCCGTAGATCCGGAAAATATAGAGAAATGAGTAGAAAGCTGCATGGATTATAGCATTAAAAACGCTTCGACTCCGCTCAGCGTGACATTTTTATAATGTATCAATATAACAATGTACCAGTGTAACAATATTCACCAATATGAAAATTGGTAAACTGGTACACTGGTACATTTATCAATTAAGTAAGCTTAATTACTTCAGATTATTCAAAGCAGCTTCTAGCTTTGGAAGCATTACTTTGATCTCATCAACAGCTAATCCTCCAACGGAAGCACGGAACCAAGGTTCAGATTTGTCTTCCCCGAATGCTGAGAATGGAACTAAAGCCACTCCTGCCTCATTGATTAAGTAGAATACAAGGTCTGAAGAGTTTTCAATAACAGCTCCATCAGGTTTTGTTTTTCCAATATAGTCTAATTTGATGGTAAGGTAAAGAGCTCCCATTGGTTCAATACTGTCTACCGCTAGTCCTTTTGCTTTAAGCTCCTGAACACCACCGTGAAGAACTTTTAAGCTTTCTTCTAATTTACCTTTGAAATCCTCTACGAATACGTTTACATTTTCAGGGTTTTCATAGAATTTCGCAGTAGCTTCCTGCTCTGGTTTTGGTGCCCAAGCTCCTACGTGTGTAAGAAGAGCCTTCATTTTATCAATAATATGAGCAGGCCCGAATCCCCATCCTACACGTACTCCTGTTGCTGCTAAGCATTTTGAAATACCGTCAATGTACACTGTATATTCTTTCATTTCAGGGAAAAGAGAAACTGGATCTACATGTTCTGCACCAAAAGTAAGGTTAGAATAGATCTGATCATACATTAGGTATAACGGTTTTTCATCTGCTCCTCTTTTTTTGTTTTCAGCAATCACCAATTCACAGATTTCAGAAAGCTGCTCTCTTGTGAACATTGTTCCTGTTGGGTTTAATGGTGAACAAAGTGCTAACAAAACAGCACCGTCCAAATGAGGTCTTAAATCGTCTGCTGTTGGAAGGAAGTTTGTTTCAGGCTTTGTTTTTACTTCTACGGCATTGGCAGAAGTAAGGTAAGCGTAATGATTGTTATTCCATGATGGTGTTGGATATACAATTTTATCCCCTTCGTCTACGATGGTTTTATATACTGCATAAATCAAAGGTCTTGATCCTGCTGTAATCAAAATATCGTTTGGAGAATAATCCAGGTTCCATCTGTTTTTCAAGTCTTTGGAAACTTCTTTTCTTAAAGATAAAAGTCCGTTCGCAGGTGGATAGTTTGTCAGATTATTCTGATAGGCTTTCTGAATTTCTTCCTTCAGCAGTGCCGGAATAGGATAGATATTAGAATTCAGGTCACCAATAGTAAGATTGGCAATTTCTGCACCTTTTGCTTTTAGATCATTTACTTCGTTACCAATTTTTACAATTTCAGAACCGATCAGGTTCGCTGCTAATTTTGAAACTTTCACTTTATTCTTATTTAAAATTTACTAATATTATCTTCTCAGATTAATTTTGTCTTCTATCTGATCCACAGGTATCTGGGAATCATAGGCGGCTATTAGTTCTTTAGTTTTTTTTGCAGTAGTAGAGTTTGGATTTTTTTTGATGAGTGCATTATATGCTTCTCTTTTATCATCATAAATTTTCCTTTCTTCACTATCATATATCCTATCACTGTCCATTCCCAGAAGGTAATCCAGTAAGTAGTTGTGATAATTATCTTTTGCTTTCTTTATCAGTGAGCTTTTAGGATATTTATTGATAAAATTCTCCCACTCGATCAATCGGTCTCCCAATTCTTCCCAAGTAATTAAAAGTCCACCGTTCACAGCATAGTTTTCCTTATTATCTTTTGCCATCTGTGAGATATAGGCAGCATAATCAGGCGTTACTTTATTCTTGAAAACAGACTCATAATAGCCAGGCAATGAATGAATTTCTGTAAGCCCTTCTCCCATCACGCGGAATTCAAGGCCTGCTTTATTCAATTCAGCAGCCATTTTCTTTATGTTATCTGGCAGATTATAGGTATCCGGTCCTGTATGATAATCAACATATTTGTCGAGGATCTCAGTTTGAGAATCATTCAAACAATCCGTGTATTTATCTCTGATTTTCACATAATCTTCATACACTTTATTGTTTTGCTCCGGATTATTTCCTGCAATCTCTTTGTCTATTTTGGTACGATACCATTGCAAAGCTGTAATATAATCTTCTGTTTTATTATTTGAAGAACACGCTGTATCAATGGGTTTGTACTGATCCTCTTTGGTTTCGTTTTTAGCGATTGAGTCTTTTGCAGGTTTTACATCAGAAACCGCAGTTTCCTTTTTACAGGAAACTACAGCTACAGACAGTATACACACTGCTATAATTTTTTTTATCATGGTTGCTTTATCAGATAATTAATCCAGTTTTAAATCTGTTTTAACAGCCTGAATTTTAGCTTCCAATGATTTCAGTTTATCTTTAAAGTCTGCTTCAGAAGAGATAGAGTCTTTTACTGAAACATAGAATTTAATTTTTGGTTCTGTTCCTGAAGGTCTTACACAAACTTTAGTTCCATCCTGCGTATAGTAAATTAATACGTTAGACTGTGGAATTTCGTTCATTACTTTTTTCTCTCCTGATGAAATGGTAAGACTTGTCTGTTCTTTAAAGTCTTTTACTTCTTCCACTAATGAACCTGCCAATTCTTTTGGTGGGTTTTCACGGAAGTTTTTCATCATATCCTGGATTTCCTCAGCACCTTGTCTTCCTTTTCTAACAATATTGATTAATCCTTCAAAATACATTCCCAAATCTTCATAGATCTCGATCATGTACTGATACATCGTTTTACCGTTAGCTTTACACCAAGCAGCAATTTCACAAGCCAGAAGGATACTTCCACAAGAGTCTTTATCACGAACAAAATCTCCGGTCATGAAACCGAAACTTTCTTCTCCACCACACACAAATTTCTGAGTTCCTTCTGCTTCACGGATCATTTTTCCGATCCATTTGAATCCCGTAAGACCCACTTTGCATTCAACACCGAATTTCTGTGCAATATCATAGAAAATGTCTGAAGTAACGATGGTAGAACCAATGAATTCTTTTCCGGTAATTCTTCCTTGCTTTCTCCATTCGTTCAGTATATAATACGTAAGGATAGTATTGGTTTGGTTTCCGTTCAACAATTGCATTTCACCATCAAGGTTTCTTACGGCAATTCCTAATCTGTCACCATCCGGATCTGTTCCGATAACGATGTCTGCATTAGTGATTTTTGCAAGATCCATAGCCATTTCCAACGCTGCCGGTTCTTCCGGGTTTGGAGATGCTACTGTAGGGAAATTTCCACTTGGAATCATCTGTTCTTTAACAAGGTCTACTTTTTTGAAACCTGCTTTAGCTAAAGCTTTAGGAATTGTAGTATAAGTGGTTCCGTGGATAGAAGTGAAAACAATATTTAAGTTTCCTTTTCCTTCATTCTGGTAAGTGGAATTTTCAATACATGCATCTATGTAAACATCATCCTGCTCTTCTCCTACCCATTCGATCAGATCATCATTTCCGTTGAATTTGATTTCTTCAAATTTTACAGAATATACTTCTTTGATAATAGCCTCATCATTTGGTGGAACAATCTGTGCTCCGTCATTCCAATATACTTTGTATCCGTTATATTCAGGTGGATTGTGAGAAGCCGTTAATACGATTCCTCCGTTACATTTTTTATCACGAACAGTGAAAGAAAGTTCAGGAGTTGGTCTGTGATCTTTGAAAAGCAAAACTTTAATTCCGTTTGCTGTTAAAACATCTGCTACCAGTTTTCCGAATTCTTTAGAATTGTGACGAACGTCATAAGCAATGGCTACTTTGATTTCCTCTCCTTTGAACTGCTCTAGCATATAGTTAGCTAATCCCTGAGTGGCCTGTCCTAATGTATATTTATTTAAGCGGTTGGTTCCTACTCCCATAATCCCACGCATTCCTCCTGTTCCAAATTCCAGCTCTCTGTAGAAAGAATCCTCTAAATCTGGAGAATTACTGTCGATTAACGCCTGTACAGCATTTCTCGTTTCTGCATCGAAGGTCTCATTTAACCAAAGTTTCGCTTTTTCTAATGTGTTCATATTTAGTTTAGTTTGGAAGCTGGAGGCTGGAAGAGGGAGGTGTTTTTTGTCCCAGTTTAGCCATTCAGCTTTTGATTTATTATTCTATTTTTTTAGGCTGGAAGAGAGAAGCTGGGAGTTGGAAAATCTTATATCCCAAAGTTCAAACTTCTGCCATTTATCTTATTATTCTATACTTTATTTAATTAAAAAGTGAAATTCAAGTTCGGTAAACTAAAATTACTTCCAGCTTCCGGCTCCCATCTTCCAGCCTTTTAATCTTTTATCTGATTTCTAAAAGCTATAATTTGATTCATTAGATTATAACTTTCAATATAAATTTTATCAAATTCTACTTCTGTAATATACTTTCTATTTTTTGCTTTATATAAGCAGGTTACTGTTTCTGCTAAAGAGCGGATTGCGTATCCTAAAAATTTTCTAAATTCTAATTTTGACTGTAAAATACTGCCTTCAGAAATATTCAAAGCTATAGAATCCGTTGCTCTTCTTATTTGTGAGGTAAGATTAAATACTTCATCTTTTGGAAAACATTGAGACAGATTAAAAACCTGTTCTCCAAAATCCATCGATTTCTGCCAGATCACCAGTTTCTCAAATTTGAAGCTCATGTTTTAATTTTTTAGGCTGGAAGTGGGAAGCTGGGAATTGGAAGATCTTACATCCCAAAGTTCAAACTTCTGCCATTTATCTTATTATTCTATACTTTATTTAATTAAAAAGTGAAATTCAAGTTCGGTAAGCTAAAATTACTTCCAGCTTCCGGCTCCCATCTTCCAGCCTTCTAATCTAATTTCTTATTCTCAACTTTTGTAGTCTTCTCTACTTTAAAGGCTCTGATTGGATCATTATAGTAGATCAATTTTGCTGTGTTCTGAATATTTCCTTTTAGAGAATCTTTTACATTCACTTCTGCATAGTTTCCGTTTTTGGAATCTATATTCAGATTGGTGATTTTCCAGTAAGGAGCAATGAGACTTGCTGTATCAGAGATCTTTATCACTGCATCTTTGGACAATCCTAAAAAGTTAGCACGGCTTCTGTTATGCATTTCCACTTCTGCCCTTCTTGTGTTGACAGATCCCATGAAGCTTGCATTATTTTTCATATTCAGTCTGAAATTATCGGTTTTAATTTCGCTGGAAATATTTACTTCCACTGAGTCTGAAACAGCTACTTTTTCAAGGTTATATTTTGAATAGATGGTTACATTGTAAAAATCTACGCCTTTTGTTCCCCTCTTTTCGTTGATGAAAAGGGTTTTATCTTTTACATCTACATCCAGATTATTGGCAACATTAGGATAGGTTTCTATTTCCACAAAGTTCTTTTCTCCTCTGGCATAAAATACACGGAATTTCCCGTTAAGATCCAGATTAACAAATTCCGGAACGTCCACATCTTTCTTTTCAATATTTCCTTTTGGAGAAACTTTTCCACAGGAAACTACTGCAACCAACATTAATGTGTAAAGTACTTTTTTCATATTTAATTTTAAATATTCTACTGATGATCATTATGATCTGCTTTCTTGAAAGTTTCCCGGGCTTTCAAGAATATCTTTTAACAAAAATAGGATTAAAATTTCTAAAAATCTTTGTCTTTTGACAATAAAATACCTGATAATTTTCAATTTTTTGCTTTTTGGGAACAAGAGTTTTTTATATTTTCCTGAACTTTTTATCAGATCAAATATTAAAATATCAACTAAAATAATCAAGATTACTGATTCTTAAATTATCATGTTAAATAGTCAATCATACTTCCATTACAATGATCTTCTAAGATGAAAAAATTTAAGATATAAAAAAATATCTCAGAAAGATCTAGACTTCCTGAGATATTTATATTTATCTACAATTGATTAAAGTATATTGATTAATATTATATCACTTCATCAATATTATAGTTCTTATGCTCACGGTTTGTCCTGATAATCATTTCTCCCAGGAATCCTGCTACAAACAGTAATGTTCCCATAATCATCATGGTTAAAGCAATATAGAACCAAGGATTATTTGTGATTAAATGGCCGTAAATTCCTCTGGCTACATCAATCAGTTTTGATATTCCCAGCCAAAGTGCCGAAAGGAAACCGAAGATAAACATTAAAGTTCCTACCGCTCCAAAGAAATGCATAGGCCTTCCTCCAAAACGACTTACAAACCAAAGGGTAACCAGGTCCAAAAATCCTCTTACAAATCTTTCTGTTCCGAATTTTGAAGTTCCGTAAGGTCTTGCCTGATGCTGTACTTCTTTCTCTGTAATTCTTCTGAAACCTGCATTGGCAGCCAATACCGGAATGTAACGGTGCATATCTCCATACACATCTACAGATTTTACCACCTGCCTTTTGTAAGCTTTCAAACCGCAGTTAAAGTCATGAAGATAAACTCCTGAAACTTTTCGGGCTGCTGCATTGAATAATTTTGACGGGATATTTTTGGTCATTACATTATCAAAACGCTTCTTCTTCCAACCGGAAACAATATCATAATTGTCATGAATTACCATATTATACAGTTCCGGGATTTCTTCCGGAAAGTCCTGTAAGTCGGCATCCATGGTAATTACCACATCTCCGTTTGTTCTTTCAAAAGCGGCATGAAGCGCCTGAGATTTCCCATAATTTCGGGAAAATTTAATAGCGTGGATCTGAGGATACTGTACTTTTAAGTTCTCAATAATACTCCACGACAAATCCGTACTTCCATCATCTACAAACCAGATTTCATAAGATAAATTACTGGTTTGGCAGACTTTATCAATTCTTGAAAAAAGCTCTTCCAGAGAGTCTTCTTCGTTCAGTAACGGAATAACTATAGATAAGTTCATTTAATTTTAATAAAAATTAGTCTTGATTTGTTTCTTCGGGTTGATAGACACTTCTTGTTCTGAAAAATGCTCCGAAAAACACCGACAAAACTACGTAAAATATAAGAATTGCTGCAAAATATCCTGAAAAATGACTTGCGGTAAGCATATCTTTTCCTTTTACAGCCTCCGGGCTAAAGCTTTGAACCCTTTCATTATACTTCTGATCCAGCTCGTCAATATCTTTTTGATGCTTTAAAATTTTTCTCGCAGAAGTATATTCTGTATCCAATTCCGACTTCTGTCTTTGAACATATTGATAGTTCAAAAGCTTTTTCGCATCCGTATCTGCAAAGTTTAAAAAAGCATAAATACTGAAAATCGAAAGAATTCCTCCAATGAACATTGGAACGAATGCTCTTTTGAAAGCTTCTTTAAAAGTTACCACTCTATGGTTGTTCCAATAGATTTTTACAGACCAGAATGCGGCTCCCGCATATAGAAGAGGCAACACAAAAGCATTGGCTTTCAGTGAGATGTCAAAATAATTGATTCCTGAGAAAAAAGTATATACTACAAAGAAAACGATCATTGTAGCAATAAAAAGTATAATTCCTAATGTTGATGGACTTTTCGTCATGTTAAAATTTTTAGAAAAAAGTTGAAAAATTATCCCTCTAAATGTCAGCTGATTAGCTCTACTACTGCATTTTTTCGACAAATTTTCTTTAATAAAGTTTTGAAGTTTACAAATATTTCCTACCTTTGCAACGGCAAGTCCTAAACAACCAGCTCCTGAGAATCCTCCAGGGTGGGAACGCAGCAAAGGTAATTGGTCGTAGCGGTGTGATTTAGGTAGCTTGCCATTTTTTTTTGGTTTAAAGTGAGAAGAGAGGTAATTTGATAATTATCTTTTTTTGTTTTTAATACCTTACGCATCATTTCCATTTTTTCTAATTTTTAGTTTACCTCTTTCTTATTGTTGATTAAAATTCGAAGGTCTCCCCTAGTTTTGGTAAAACAAGTTCTACATTTTTATCTGCAAAATGTTTTAGCGCACTTTCGTGATTGATTTCAATAGCAGGGAAAGTATCAAAGTGACATCCGATTACTTTTGGAGTTTTTAATAATTCTGCTGCTGCAAAAGACGCTTTTCTTGGACACATGGTGTAGTGACTCCCGATAGGAAGGATAGAAAGATCAATATTCCCGTATAATCTTGGGAATAGCTCCATATCTGCCATTACTCCTGTATCTCCAGCCAAATAGATGTTTTTACCTTCAGGAAGTCTGAAAATATACCCTACAGGAACGCCACCGTAGCTTCCATCCGGGAAAGAACTTGTGTGGTGAGCCGGAACCATTGAAATTTTAAGATCGTCGATTTTTGCTGATCCTCCTAGGTTCACATCGTCTCTATTTTTAGCCTGTGTAAAGTATCCGCATACTTCAGGCACACCAATTACGGTTGCTTCAGGATAATGCTGTAATACTTCTGCTACATCTGCAATATGATCTCCATGAGCATGGGTCAACAGGATGTAATCGATTTTTTGAGCGGTAATATCAAAACCTGATTCCGCTTTTTTGTAATTGTAAAAAGGGTCACTTAAAATTGTTTTGTCCTTGTACGTGAACAGAAAACAATTTTGTCCTAAAAATTGTATTTTCATTGTAAATTTAATTTTCAAATAGTATTAAACACAAATGACTCAAATAATTTCACAAATAGTACTATGAGATTAGCGATATTCGTGAAAGCATTCGTGTCATCTGTGTTTCTTTAAAACGCAAAGCGCTGTTTATTCAATCTAATTATTTCGATGGAAATTTATCTTCAATAAGTCTCAGATTGATTCCATGCTCCAGATAAGCTTTACAACCGTCTAAAACCGTTGTAAAACCGCCTGTATTATCATTAACCTGTCTCAAGAGATCTTCACCTGTTTGGGTGAAGCCATAGCTCTTAATGACAACAAGAGTTCCATTTTCCATAGTTTTAAATTCATAGTCTACGTTTACTGAAGGTTCACCCCATTCTGTTTTAATCAGTTGGTTCGGATTAATCTGATGAACGTTTACAACGTTTTTCACGCCATACATTTCCCATTCCCAGGTTACTGTTTTCCCTTCTTCTAATTTTCCGGTAGATTTTGTAAACCAGAAATTAGTGGTTACTTCAGGATTGATAAATGCTTCAAAAACATCTTCAATTGGTTTTCTGATAAGCATTTGTACTTCAACATAGACATTGGAACTCATGATATAATATTTTAGATTTAGTTAAATAAATTAAGTCCGGCTGCCGTAAGAATAGCCATAATAAACGTCATTATTCCAACCTGCTTTAAATATTGATCTAATTCTTTCGGTTCTTTTACTGACATTATGTTTCTTCTCAGTTTTGACAATGGGAACAACAGGATCATTACGATGAACACATAGTAATTTTGCTGCTGTATAAATCCGTTCACTCCTAAAAAGATAAGGATTAATACCAGAGGAAGCTGTAACAGGATCATTTCATAGATCATTGCATTTTTGAATCCGATTCTCAATGCAAAACTGTTTTTTCCTGATAATTTATCACTTTCAATATCTCTCATATTGTTCAGGTTTAAAACAGCCATGCTCATCATCCCTACTGCAGTTCCCGGCAATAGCATATCCCAGCTGAATGTTTTTGTAAACAGGAAATAACTTCCACATACAGAAACCAATCCGAAGAAAATAAATACAAAGATATCTCCCAATCCCATATACCCGTAAGGCTTCTTCCCTACTGTATATCCGATTGCTGCCAAAATACATGCTACTCCCAAACCTATGAAAATGTAGAATTCATTCATATATTCTGGAATGAAAGCTACGTATAACAAAGCAATGGTAGCCACAAAAGACAATACTGAGAAAAGAATGACAGCATTTTTCATTTGCTTAGCTGTAATTTTTCCTGAAGCCACCGCTCTTGCTTCTGCTTCATTGATTCTCTTCGCATCAGTCCCTTTTACCCCATCGCCATAATCATTGGCATAGTTTGATAAAATCTGATACAAAAGCGTTACTAAAAGTGCCAGTGCAAAGATTTTCCAATCCCAAATTCCTCCTTCTCTGTAAAGTCTCCATTTTGCAATGAAAGCTCCCATAATAATTCCGCTTAATGACAGCGGTAAAGTTCTGAGCCTTGCGGCTTTTATCCAATCAGTCATAAATTTATAAGTAATGAGCAATGGGTAATAAGTAATGAAAAAGATTGCTCATTACTTATTACTCATTACTAATGTTATGATATCCACTTATCGTCTCCGAAGTTCGGTTTTCTCTTTTCTAAGAATGCATTTCTACCTTCCTGAGCTTCTTCTGTCATATACGCTAAACGAGTTGCTTCTCCTGCAAATACCTGCTGCCCCACCATTCCGTCGTCTGTAAGGTTCATTGCAAATTTCAGCATTCTGATAGACATTGGAGATTTTCCTAAGATTTCCTGAGCCCATTCGTAAGCTGTGTCTTCTAATTCTGCATGAGGCACTACTTTGTTTACCATTCCCATTTCGAAAGCTTCCTGAGCGGAATAGTTTCTTCCTAAAAAGAATATTTCACGAGCTTTTTTCTGTCCTACCATTTTTGCCAGGTAAGCAGATCCATAACCACCGTCAAAACTTGTTACATCAGCATCGGTTTGCTTAAAAATGGCGTGTTCTTCACTTGCTAAAGTAAGATCGCAAACCACATGAAGTGAGTGTCCACCACCTACAGCCCATCCCGGAACTACAGCGATAACTACCTTCGGCATGAAACGGATCAAACGTTGAACTTCAAGAATATTTAAACGGTGTCTTCCATCTTCTCCTACATATCCCTGATGACCTCTTGCTTTTTGGTCTCCACCACTGCAAAAAGCCCAACCTCCGTCTTTAGGGCTTGGCCCTTCTCCTGAAAGTAAAACAACGCCTATTGAAGGGTCTTCAGAGGCATCATAAAAAGCATCGTATAATTCTGAAGTTGTCTTTGGTCTGAAAGCATTACGCACTTCCGGTCTGTTGAAAGCGATTCTTGCTACACCATTGCATTTTTTATAGGTAATATCTTCGTATTCCTTAGCGGTTTTCCACTCGATCATTTTGGTAAAATTTTTCTCAAAGATACGGAATTACAGAGAATTTCTAGGGATGAAATTTATACAGTAATTGATAAATAATGAGCAATGGATAATAAGGAATAGATGATATTTTCGCAAAAAATAAAAGCCGAAACATTTCTGTTTCGGCTTTTTATTATTAAGATATAAAATGATTATTTTGCTGGTGCAGCTGCACTTAGCTCAGCTTCTTTAGCTTTCATTTCTTTCACTTTATCCAGATTTTTAGTTACCACGTAAATCTCCTTCAATGTGCTTACTGCATCAATATTTTTAGGATCTACTTTATACCAGCTTTCCGCAAATGGTAAAGCTTTTGCAAATCTTTCTCTTCTTGCATCAATTAATTTAGAAGCTTCATCCGGCTTATCTTTTCTCATTGCATTGATATCAGCTACAATTTTAGAGTCATCTCCAATGGTAGTGTATACAAGGTTCTGATAAGCGCTTGCAAAATCTGGCTTAAGCTCAATTGCTTTTTTGAATGATTCTAAAGCATCATTAACTGTAGCCGGCGTTTTTGCCTGCATTACTCCAAGGTTATACCAGTTTGTTGCATCATTAGGATTCTTCGCTAACTGCTCTTTCAAATTAGTAACGAATTTATCCATATTTCCAGACTGAAGGTAAGCTGTAGTCTGGCTTTCTTTCAACTTAGCATTATTTGGATATTTAGCTAACCCTTTTTCGATGATTACAAGAGCTTCATTTGCTTTTTTAGCATTAAGAAGCAATAAAGATAAAGTTTCGTATAAATCTACTTCTACTCCTGCAGACTGTTCTGTTTTGAAATCTGAATACTCAGAATTCTTTTTCATCAGCTCCCAACTAGCTTTATCTAAATTTACTACCTGACCGCTCTTTTTTTCTTTAGCAGTATAAGTAGTTTCTACTCCTGTAAATCCAGAATTCACAAGGTCTGTATATATTTTAATAGCCGGATCACTATTGTTGGCTAATGCATGACTAAGTCCTGCATAATACATATATATCTTGTTATCCTGGCCGTTGGCTTTCAATAAGTCGTAAATTTCTACAAACTTAGGTGCTGCAACTGCATAATTTTTTGCATTATATGCATCCATAGCTGCTTTGTTAGCAGTCTGAAGCTGAGCATTTACATCTCCTTTCTGTCCAAATGCAAAAGCAGACGCTACGATAGCCATACCTAAAATTAGTTTCTTCATAATAACTATTTTATATTAATTGTACATTTATTCTTCAGAATCAGAATTCTCATTTTCCTCATCCTGAGGTGCTGCATTATCATTTTCAAGGTTATCAAATAAAGACTCCATTCCTTCCTGAACTTCTCCTTCAACGTCTTCCGCTCCTTCAATCTCTTCAGAATCTTCTTCTACATCTTTATCCATTTCTACTTTTGCAATAGCTGCAATTTCGTCATTCTTCTTAAGATTGATTAGTTTTACCCCTTGTGTATTTCTACCCATCACTCTCATTTCATCCATTCCCATTCTGATAGCAACACCGGATTTATTGATAATCATCAATCCATCTTCGTCTGTTACATTTTGAATAGCAATCAGATTTCCTGTTTTTTCGGTAATGTTTAGGGTGATAACTCCTTTTCCTCCTCTGTTCGTAATTCTATAGTCTTCTACTGCAGTTCTCTTACCATATCCTTTTTCAGATACTACAAGAACTGTTTCGTTCTCCACATCATTCACAACAATCATACCAATAGCTTCATCATTGTCTTCCATGGCAATACCACGAACTCCAATAGAACCTCTACCTACTTCTCTTACTTTTTCTTCAGGGAAACGGATACACTTACCATTTTTGGTAGCAATCATGATCTGAGAAGTACCATTAGTAAGGTAAGCGCCTAATAATTGGTCATTATCTCTAATTTCGATAGCATTTACCCCATTTACTCTTGGTCTTGAATAAGCTTCCAATGATGTTTTCTTGATTGTACCGTTTTTAGTTACCATCACTACGCTCATTTGGTTTACATATTCAGAGTCTTTTAAGTTGTTAGTTCTGATATATGCTTTGATCTTATCATCCGGTTCAATGTTGATAAGGTTTTGTACCGCTCTTCCTTTTGCTGTTTTCGAGCCTTCAGGAATTTCAAATACTCTTAACCAGTAACATCTTCCTTTTTCAGTAAAGAACAACATGTATTGGTGGTTGGTTGCCGATACAATATATTCAAGGAAGTCGGAATCCCTTGTTGTAGCTGCTTTGTTTCCTACACCACCTCTACTTTGAATTTTGTATTCAGAAAGCGAAGTTCTCTTCACATATCCTGCGTGAGAAATCGTAAGAACTACAGATTCGTTCGGAATGATATCTTCAATAGACATTTCTCCTCCCGAGTAATCAATTTCAGTTCTTCTTTCGTCTCCGTATTTTTCTTTGATTTCGATCAATTCATCTTTAATGATTTGGAATCTTCTTGGCTCATTAGCTAAGATATCTTCCAAATTAGCGATCTCTTTCATAATAGCATCGTACTCATCACGGATCTTATCAAGCTCCATTCCTGTTAAACGAGCTAATCTAAGATCCAGAATTGCCTGAGCTTGAATTTCTGAAAGTTCGAATGCTTCGATCAAGCCTTCTTTCGCCGCCTGAGGGTTAGCACTATGACGGATAATTGAAATTGCTTTATCTAAAGAATCCTGAGTTCCAATTACCTTCATGAAACCTTCAAGGATGTGTGCTCTTTCTTTTGCTTTTTTAAGCTCAAACTGAGTTCTTCTTACAATTACTTCATGTCTGTGCTCAACAAAGTGATGGATAATATCCTTAAGGTTCAACTGTTCAGGTCTTCCGTGTACTAGCGCAATATTATTAACGCTGAAAGAAGTCTGAAGTGCTGTATATTTATATAAAAGATTCAGAACTACATTTGGAATCGCATCGTTTTTCAATTCATAAACAACACGAAGTCCGTTTCTGTCTGATTCGTCTCTGATTTCGTGGATACCAGGAATTTTCTCATCCTTAACAAGTTCCGCAGTTCTGGCGATCATTTCCGCCTTGTTTACCTGATAAGGAACTTCTGTTACGATAATAGCATTTCTGTTTCCGATTTCTTCAAAGTTAACTTTCGCTCTAAGAACTACTCTACCTCTACCGGTATGGAATGCATCTCTTACTCCGTCGTATCCATAAATAATACCTCCTGTAGGGAAATCCGGAGCAATGATATGCTGCATCAGCTCATCGATCGTAATTTCTCTATTATCAATATAAGCACAAATCGCATTTATTGCTTCAGACAGGTTGTGTGGTGCCATGTTTGTTGCCATCCCTACAGCAATACCTGAAGCTCCATTTACCAAAAGGTTAGGAACTTTAGTAGGCATTACAGTTGGTTCCTGCATACTATCATCGAAGTTATTCTGGAAGTCAACCGTTTCTTTGTCAAGGTCAGAAAGAACCTCATCAGAGATTTTTTTCAGTCTTGCTTCGGTGTAACGCATTGCTGCCGGCGGGTCACCATCCATGGAACCAAAGTTACCTTGTCCATCAACCTGAGGATAACGTAAACTCCATTCCTGAGCCATTCTCACCATCGCGTCATATACAGAGGAGTCTCCGTGCGGGTGATATTTACCCAAAACATCCCCAACAATTCTCGCAGATTTTAAATATTTTCTATTCGAAAAAACCCCTAGTCCATACATACCGTAAAGTACTCTTCTATGAACGGGTTTCAAGCCATCTCTTACATCCGGTAGCGCTCTTGAAACGATAACAGACATCGAATAATCGATATAAGATGACTTCATTTCATCAACAATGTTGATAGGAATTAGTCTTTCTCCTTCTTTTTGCATAAACAAATTTTATTATAATGATAGTCAGACCCTTAGCTGGAAGTCTGAAAATTATTTATTTTGAATTTTTATTAACGGGCTAATTTACGAAAAAAATGCCGATTTTTGCCCTAGAATTTATCCACAAAATCTTAAAAATTCTTAAAATATGAGCGTATTAAGTATAACTTTCCACTGTACGAAAAATAATCTGGAAGAATGGGAAAATTATATTGATGAAACCCTGATTTTAATGACTGAAAATCTGATGGATGTTAACCAGTACATCTTATCTGAAGTTCACAGCGATTATATTGATGAAGGAAAGAATTACAATCTTCTTCTGATTTTTGATAATGATGAACTGAGAAATGATTTTCTTGAAAGCGAATTGAAAAATATAGCGGAACGAATTGAAAATCAATTCGGGCAAGAAGTATTGATCTTCGATACGCTTCTGAACCCGAAAAAATCTAGACTGTAATATACAAAACAAAAGCACTGAAATTCTCAGTGCTTTTTTATTTTATCTGTGATGTCTGTGACCACGGCCTCGGTGATGATGCCCCCGATCGTCATAGATATATACTTTTTTGACGTGCCCGGGTGCATAATATCTTGTACTTCCACCATACCCTCTTTTTGCATGACCAGGCGGCATTCCTCTTCTCTCATGAACAACACAGGATGATAACGCAATGGCTATCACACCTGCTGCTGCAATTTTCAACATACTTTTCATTATTTCACTTTTTCAAACTTAGAAGCGAAATATATCAAGGTTAGTGCCAAAAAAAGTTATCTAATTTCTAGTATTACCCCTTTTTTAATAACCCCCTCTCTTTTTAACCTGTCCTGGGGCATAATCTTTTGCACTTCCACCATATATTTTTTTAGCTTGTCCCGGCGGAATCTTTTTAGGCCCATTTCCATTGCCATGGTCATGGACTACACATGAGGTCATCATCAACATTACAATAAGAGCCCCTGTGATTTTAATCATACTTTTCATTATTTCTACTTTTTCTAACTTAATGAAAGACTTATAACAAGGTTCAGGCCAAAGCGTTTAAGGTTTGCGATGCATCACTTTTGCAACCTCATTACTCATCAAACAATTTCGCTTCGTTTCTCCATCAGAACAAGGTCTTTCCATTCACCGTTGAGTTTTCCTATTTTTTTGCGAACACCTACTACTCTGAAGCCGTTTTTCTGATGAGATTTGATGGCCATTTCATTTTCGGAGAAGATATTGGTCTGCAATGTCCAGAATCCGTGGTCTTCGCTATCCAAAATGATCTTTTTAAGCAGTACCGAACCCAATCCTTTGCCTTGATATTCATTATCGAAATAAATGCTTACTTCTGCTACTCCTTTAAAAGCTTCTCTTTTGCTTACAGGTTTTAAAGCACACCATCCTACTACTTCATTATTTTCGTTTTCCAATACCCAACGGCAGTCATTGAAATATTCCATACTCCAGGCTTCTGCTGTAGGAACTTCTGTTTCCAAAGTAGCAATGCCGCCTTCTACCCCCTGTCTGAAGATTTCCAGCACTCTAGCTTCGTCATTGGGAAGCATTTCTCTTAATTCGTAATTCATAGGATTAATGATATTTTCTTTTGTATTTTCTTTTTATTCTTGTATAATGGGTTTGTTTACTTTTCTCATCCTGAGAGACCACACTGATATTCCCATCTACTTCTAATACCGATAATTTGACATCTTTGATATTTTCTATACCATGTTCTCTTATCGCTTCCTCCAGTTCATTTTCTGTAATTTTCACCCGATTTAGGGCTGTTTGATCTGCAACTCCATCTCTTATTAAAATAACGGGTTCATCCTGCATAAAGGATTCAAAGGAACGATTGGAAAACATGAGTCTCTTCAAAATGAAGTTGGCCGCAAATAATACCAAAGCTGCCACAATACCGCCCTGCAGCGAAGTATCCGGCCCAACCATTGCATTCTGAACCGCATTAGAAATCAATAGCAGCAGAACAACATCTCCGGCATTGAGCTGGGAAAGCTGGTTTTTACCAAATAAACGAATAGCAATTACCATAAAAAGGTAAACGCAAAGGGAACGAACCGCAACATTGAGAATAGGATCCATCATTTTTTTATCTATTCAAATGTATTGATTTTTTGGTATTGATGAGAAAAGTATTTCTTTGGTTATGGAAGATTGTGTGCATAGCTCCTTCGTTAACAACAAAGAGTATATTTTACAAAATAGGATCATATTATTCTTCCTGCCAATATTCAAAATCTGTTGGCTTTTGAAGAAGAATTCTACCTTCCCATTTCGGAACTACAAAGCCTTTGGGAAGAGTGTATTTTGAAACATCATATTTTCTAGTTTCATTATTAAGCTTGGCTAATCGAAACTTCATAATACGTTCTTTTGAAGTGGAACCTTGTAACCATATTGTTCCAAACGTATAATTTCCAGAAGGATTCAACTTATCCATCACATACACAATATGAACATTTTTATTCTTTTTATAAAATGACTCAAAAGTATTTTGAAAATCAACAGGGAAAACAATCTCTCCTTTATACCATTGCTTATCATCTTCTGAGATCCATTGAACTACTGTATGAACAGGCAGCTTGCCTTCTTTCACACCGTCCGTAATATGATTAGATAACCAATCCTTGTAAGGAATAATAAATTGATTCTCATTTAGAAATATATAACTACCGTCTTTTGAAAAAGCTGTAACTG
>NZ_FNEG01000003.1:0-399765 GCF_900100075.1 Chryseobacterium jejuense | reverse complement strand
CAGAATTAATAAATTTTTCTGAAGAAAGAATCTCTTTTTCAATCTTTTCTGCCTCTTCACTTTCTTTCCAAACTCCTTTATTTTTGGCTTTAAAGTTTATTATTTCTTTATTATTTCCTTGCCCAGACACCCAAACCGTTACATTCCCTCCAGGAGCAAAACCTGCTATAATCTGAGTATAATTTTCTTTTTCTCCCTTAGAATTCCAGCCATTTCTAAATAAGCTCAACATTTTATCTTGGGGAAGTCTAGATCCACCTTCATATCGATAACCATCTATTGCGCAAATCCACTTAACAGAAATACTATCTGGAACAGGTTTAAAAATATCTCCTCCAGCATAACTACCGCTAGTAGTCCCCCAGCCAGGATCTGCTCCAATACTGGCAGAAGCTCCAGCAATACTTTTTCCCCGATAAAAAAATTCAACAAACGGACCACCATTTCCATAAAATTTAGGTGCTGACCATGCTGCATTCCATTCAAATTTATCCTTGGGTTCGCAACTAACAACTAACAGCAAGCTCAATAAAACTATTAGTATATTTCTTATTCTATTTATCTTTATCATTACTATTGATCTAAGGGTACCATTTTTCTCTTTCATAATAGATATTACCATCCTTACTCACTTTAGGTGCTACGGGCTGGTTAACGAAACCTACGCTTTCCAGAAGATGGTGATCTCCCGTTTTAACACCTATTGCAGCGAGTCCTCCAAAGTTAGCAGAAAGATGGATATAATGGTTACAGATATGTTGATATATTTCTGAAGGGACCGTATAATTTCCAATCCCTTCTTTTTTACTTTCCTCCAGCATCAGATCCATATATTGCTTCAAGTCTTTATATTTATCCGTATCTGGGATTTCATGTTCAAAAGGATGGTCAACTTTATTACCTTTAGCTATAGCCTCTTTATAGTCTTTATAAAAGGGTACTTTATTATCTATTCCTTTTTGCAACATCATATTCATTGCCACTAAACTGTATTTATTAGAAATATACCGGGAATCTTCCAGAATATAATGGTCTGATTCTTTGGTTTGGAATATCTGAAAATAAGGACTTGTGAATACTGTTTTTCCTTTATCCGGGAAATCCGGTTCTGCTTTAATCTCCCGTGTTCCCACTCCCGCACTGGTCACTGTAGTTTCTTTTACGTGATCGTAAGCATTTCTAAATGCAATCTCTTTTTCTGTAGAGATGCGCTGGTTGATATAAAACTGTCTTATCTTTTCTTTTTCTTTAAGCGTTTTATCATCGCCTACTTTCACATCAAAGTAATCCAAAACGGCGGTATATTTATCCAGATGGGCATAGCCACCTCCTATATCTGAATGGGCACCAAGCATCGATATCGTATAGCCTTCTTCTGTAGGCGTTAATGCAAAATTTTTCCGCCATTCATTATAGGCGGTAATATGGAAAATCTTTTTAATCCCCAATCCGGATACTTTCGTTTTAATATCCTGAAGCGAAGCCTGCCCTAGAAATGCGGCAATACTGTAAGGAACAGTTAAAGGGTTTTTAATCAAAACTCCCGCTACTTTATATCCTATATTTTCTTTCACGACCATATCGGAAACCACCGTATCAAATACTCCCAGAAAACGGATTTCTATGGTAAAGGTATCTCCCACCGGTTGATATCCTGCTTTGCGCAGTCTTTTTCCAAAGAGGCCACCTGCGTGTTCTGAAACATAAGAGATCTTGGGACGTCCCATTTTAATATCCATTTCATCCCACATCACCGTATCATATTTTACCGATTTCTTTACTTCATTACAAAAATGCCTTGCTGCTGCAGCTCCCCTGCTGAATCCGAAAACATCAAATACAATCTTATTGATCTTCTTACCTTTTGGAATATTACTAAATTCATTGGCTATAACATTTTTAATTCCTTCCTCTACTCTGCCAATTACTCCCCAGTCTCCTCTTCCCGCACAAGAACCTGCAATATCATCTTCTTTATCCTGTTTCGTCCCTATTCCTTCTACATATTGTTTTAAAATAACATAGTTTCCATATTCCGGATGAGCATCTTCATTTCCTTTTGCATCTTCACTTGGATTCTTTTTCTCTTTATAAAGATCAAACAGTTTGGCAACGTTGGAATATGGGTTCCAGTAACTATCGCGGTCTGAAATTTTGATCTTTTTTTGTTTTCCGGTTTTGGGATCTTTGATGGTCTCATAATATTCCTGGGGAACAGTATCATTTTTATAATAGGTTTCTCCAGAGTTGATCTTACTGTAATAGGTTTTATCAGAATTATATCTGTTATTTCCTGTACCATCAAAAAACATCCCGATAAAAACATTTACAGAGTCTTTAGGCTGATACGCCGGAGCTTTTTCCACCGCAGAGCCATGATGAATATCTTTATCTGCATTCAGATTATTCAAACCTAATGCATTAATATTGGTATTTCCTTCAGAGTACAGGTTATACCCTTTTTCGGTTACTTTGGTATATTTCCCGTTGACAATTCTTGTTCTGCTCATAGGAAAAATATTAGTGATTATGTCCTTTTTCGCCACTGTTCATATGGATCGAACTTTTCGTATGGCTTGTAAAGTTTTCTTCGGTACTGAAATTCATTTCTTTTCTTGAAATTTCATTACGTTCCTGTTTTACTTCACTGTGAACGTCTCCTTCTATAAATTCAGTAAGCTTTCCTGTTATGAAAACCTGGGAATCTCCTATCACGGAAGAGGTTTTTATCATCCCTATACTTTCACTATGATTCATCGTCACGGTATCTGTTTTATTCATCCCAACGCTGGTGGACATATTTTGCCCCACATTGATATTGAGGTTTCCTCCTGCATTGAAATTGATATCATTAGGTGCGGATACCGTGATGTTTCCTTTTCCGTCCATGAAATAGTTGTTGCCACTTGGATCTACGATATTTACACTTCCTTCAGCATCATTCATCAGAATACGGATACCGCTTCTGGTCTGAATAGATTTTAAATAGTTATTCACGCCACCACCAAGGGCAACTCCTCCATGGAACATTCCGCCCATAACGAAAGGGCGATCCGGATGGTTATGTACAAATCCTATCATCACTTGGTCTCCTACTTCAGGAATAGCCACATAGCCTCTATTTTGGGTAATCTGGTCTGTTCCTCCTGCGTCCGGACTCATTACTCTGATAAAATCTGTAGTTTCATTAAGCTGCCACAGAAATTTTACTTGTACACGTCCTTGTCCCAAAGGATCTTCGTTGGAGATCACTACTGCCGGCTGTGTTTCTGCAAAAGGATTTGTAAATTCAGGTTTGGGAATATATCCAGTATCCGAGGCGATGGCTTCAAAACTTCCTTTATAGTGTCCTAAAGTATCTATTTCATGGGTAACTTCTGTCATCATGAGTTTTGTGAAATACCCTGTTTTGTTGGAATCTGGTTTTCTCAGATAAAGATCTGCTGTACAGCCGGGATATAGAAACGGCATCGTGGTATCACCGGATACTACAAACACATCTACCCCTTTACTGCCCCATGCGCCAGTTTGGGAATTCACCACATCCATATCGGTAGCTGCCTTAATAGGAGCCGACTGAAGTGAAGGGGTCTTGAAAATGCTTTCATTATTTGTATAAGCGGTCTTGGCAAGGCTTCCCATATGTTTTAATGGGGTTTCTCCTGAAGTCAGCATGGTATTTTTACTACTGTTATATCCATAATAAGCAGGATGAGTATGAAGTGCTCTAAGTTCAGTATGAACATTTGAGACATTACTTCCACTTATCAATTCAAGGGGAGCTGCCGGAGCCGGCATATTTCCGAAATGCAGGACTTCTCCGTCATAGAAAAACTGTTCTCCATAAGCTTCTGCCAATCTGCATAAATAATTATAATGGGTTTCATTGTACTGGGAGCTGTAGACAATTTGCGACGAGGCTTTGGCATTTACCCTAAAGTCATACCAGAAAGGATCTATCCCTTGTTTAATAACCTCATCCGCTATAATTCCTGTATTCACAGGCTGGGATCCCCCAAAACTCTGTGTATGAGGAGCACCATCCAAAAGAATGGTAGGACTGAATCCTTTTAAAACAATATTTCCCAAACTGTGAGCTTCCTGACTGAAACCTACTTTGGTAATAATTCCTACAAAAACTCTCTCAGGACTATTTTTAGTTTCAAAATCTTTGTAAGCAATTTTAATGGTCAGACGCTTTCCCAGGAATGTATTGGCCTGTTCCAACTGATGTCCTTGTTTTTCAGATAGGGCATCATGAGCCAGTGTTAACGCAAATTCGTGATGGGTTACAGCACTTTGCTTTAACTTAAAATGTTTAAAACTTGAAATGATTTCTCCGTTGATTACTGCAGAAAGTTTGACAATCCGATTGATTCCTGCTGTATTATTTTCTTTTACTGCCTGAGCATTATCAGGAGCACGGTATCCATCAGTAAAGGATACGCGTTCTGAAGTCGTATTTTTTTTCATGCCTTATGATTTGTGTTATTCTGGATATAATGATTACAAATATAAAAATATTTTAAAATTAAATCCAAACACAGGGATATAAAATAATTTTATAGAATACTTCAAAAATAACCAACAACTAATGACTTGGTACATCTTTTGAGTTTTCAAAAAAATAATATTCTATATATGATACGATCACTTTTCCTATATGTAAGCTTCATCTTCTGTTTTATTTCCTGCAGTAAAACAACACCTCTTCCATCCAATGAAAAAAAACTGATTACCGAAAAAGTAAATCAGCTTTACAGCCAGTACGGAAAATCTAATGAAGCTGTTTACAACCAACCTATTTCGAATGATTTATTTTCTCCGGAATTGAAAAAAACTTTAGAAACAGCAATCAATGCTTCAAAAGCTGATATTGAGAAAGTGAAAAACAGTGACCATCCTGATGAAAAACCTTTGATCTTTGAGGGAGCTATATTTTCAAGTTTATATGAAGGATATACTGGTTACACCATCAAAAGTATTAGGATTCATGATAAAACAGCAGAAGCCCTTGTTCAATTTGAATACAATACGGCTTTTCCAAAAGAATCATGGACTGATGTCATACAACTGATTGATACTGATAAAGGATGGAAAATAGATAATATTATTTTCGATAAAAAAGCTAACCATTCTAAGGATCTTAAAACGAGTCTGACAGACTTTATTCAATATACAAAACAATAAAAAAGCCGCTTAAAAAGCGGCTTGATTTTTTTATGGGCACTGAACGATTGGAATTTCGCTGCAAAATACTTTATTGGCCCACTCGCAATACGTACAATACTGTTTTGGTTCTCCTCCGTACACTGACTTCAAATCTCCTTTAGTCAGTTTCTTTAAATTTTTCATATAGCTTTAATTTTATGGTTTTGTAAAAGTAAAGCGAATATTGTTATACATTATTATAATTTAATACTTAAAATTTTCATTATTCACACTTTTTTGATTAAAAAATATTATCTAGAAACATTGTATTTATGGGCTTTTAAGAGGTATATGTCTTGACATTCAAAGCCTTACTGTTTCTCAACTTTTAAAAAGCCTCAAAAACCTCATTATTAAAGGCATGGCAACCCAAGAAGATCCATTTCTGAACTCCAAAGCAGCTTTACTTGTTCTTTATCATCTAATTCAAAAACGGCTCTTTCCGGAAACTGACAATTAGACCCTAATTTTTTATCATGCCATTTAAAATCATCATAGTACGTAAAATAAAGATTTTTATAGTTTCCGTAAACGATTGGATTGTAGTTTCCGAACCCATAATTGTTCTCTGTGCTTTCTTTAGCTGCTGATTTTTTGATAGACTTATTGATCTCTGAATAATTATCTCCATATTTCAACGGAATTTCTTTTTCTGAAGCAATCAATGGATTTCCAATCAGATTTTTATCAACGTTAAGGATATAAGCGATATAATCATTTCCACATTCTGTAGAGTGAAAAACTACCCTTTTAATGCTACATTGCTGGAAAGATTTAGTGCCGTACACGAAATAAGACTCTTTCATCTCTTTCTTAAAGGCATCTTCAAACCTTTTATTGTAGTACAGGGGACCTACAGATAGGGTATCATAATATTTATAATCCTTCATCTCCCTTCCATAGATCCACGGAATGGAATCTTTGACAAGAAAATTTTCATATTTTTTGGATAACGGATCATCCTGATCACCAAACTGCACAGGAATACAAATTGCCATATCTTTATTGGTAAGCTGATAGACCCCAAAAATGGTTTCCTTATCTAGTTTATAATCCGTTTCACTTACTGTGATGCTATCTTTTTTTTGAACTGGTACTTCTGTAGACACAGGTACTTCTTTCTCTTTTTTGCATGATAAAAGAAATGGAAATACGATCAGGATTATATATTTTTTCATGATTAAATAGCTTGGATTTGATTGGGGATAAAAATAAAAAAAGAATCTGCTTTCGCAAATTCTTTTGTATACTTAGGTTAATATATTCTTATTCCAATTCCCTCTTCAGGAATTTCCCAGTCAAACTCTTCTTAGATTTCACAATCTCTTCCGGAGTTCCCTGTGCAACAATCTGTCCACCATATTTTCCTCCTTCCGGACCTACATCAATAATATGGTCTGCTAATTTAATCACATCCATATTATGTTCAATAATGATGAATGAATTTCCTAGTTCTACCAATTGATTAATGGCCTCCATTAGAATCTTTACATCTTCAAAGTGAAGCCCTGTTGTAGGTTCATCAAGGATATAAAGGGTATTTCCGGTTTGTCTTTTTGCCAGTTCGGTTGCCAGCTTGATTCGCTGAGCTTCTCCTCCTGAAAGGGTTGTAGACTGTTGTCCTAATGTAATATATCCTAATCCTACATCCTGCAATGTTTTCACTTTAGCAAAGATCTTTGGAATCGGTTGGAAGAAATCTACCGCTTCATCAATGGTCATGTCCAGTACATCAGAAATAGATTTTCCTTTGTAACGAACTTCAAGAGTTTCTCTGTTGAAACGTTTTCCGTTGCAGGTTTCACAATGAACGTATACATCCGGAAGGAAGTTCATTTCGATTACTTTTAATCCACCACCCTGACAAGTTTCACATCTTCCACCTTTTACGTTGAAAGAGAATCTTCCTGGCTTGTACCCACGGATCTTACTTTCAGGTAATTCCGCAAAAAGGTTTCTGATGTCTGTAAACATTCCCGTATACGTTGCCGGATTTGAACGTGGTGTTCTTCCGATCGGAGTTTGGTCTACGTCTACAATTTTATCAATATTATCAAGACCTTCAATCTTTTTATAAGGTAAAGGTTCCTGAACCGCTCTGTAGAAATGTTTGTTTAGAATTGGATATAATGTTCCGTTAATTAAAGAAGATTTTCCACTTCCTGAAATTCCCGTTACCACGACCAGTTTTCCAAGAGGAACATCCAGAGTTACATTTTTCAGGTTATTTCCTGTTGCTCCTTTCAGAACAATATTTTTTCCGCTTCCTACTCTTCTTTCAGCCGGAATTTCAATTTTTCTTTTCCCGTTGATATACTGAGCGGTAATGGTATCTGCTTTTAATAGATCTTTTGGTTTTCCCTGCCAAAGGATCTCACCTCCAAATTTTCCGGCTCTTGGACCAATATCCAATACCTCATCGGCCTCCAGAATCATGTCTTTATCATGTTCTACTACCAAAACAGAGTTTCCGATATCTCTAAGGTTCTTTAGGGAATGAATCAGTCTTTCGTTATCTCTCTGGTGAAGTCCAATACTCGGTTCATCTAAAATGTATAAAACGTTCACAAGCTGAGAACCAATCTGTGTCGCCAGACGAATTCTTTGCGATTCTCCTCCTGAAAGGGTTTTTGAACTTCTACTCAAACTCAGATAATCCAATCCTACATCTAGTAAGAACTGAAGTCTGGTTTCGATTTCTTTTAAGATCTCGTGAGCGATGATTTTATTTTTTTCAGAGAATTTATCTTTAACATCTGCCAGCCAATCTTTTAAATCTGCTAAGCTTAATCCATTGATCTCAGCAATATTCTTTCCATCAATTTTAAAACTTAAGCTTGAAGGCTGAAGGCGAGTTCCCCCACATTCCGGACATGTTTCTTCTGTGGTGAAATGTCTTTCCAGCAAAATAGCTTCATAAGATTCTCTCTCATCAATAAGTTCTTCCATGAAGGCAATCAAACCATCAAAACTAATTTTGATCTTCTTGGTAATTCCTGCATATTTCAGGTCTTTATTGAATTCTTTATGACATCCGTTATAGATATAGTCTAAAGCTTCTTCCGGAATATCCTGTAATGGCGTTGTCATTCCCAATCCGAAGATCTCAAGAATGTTCTTGATTTGTGCCAGAATCCATTTATTGGACTTAATATCTTCCAGCGGCAGTAAACCTCCTTGGTTGATGGATAGTTTCGGATTATCAATGAAATAATCTGTATTGATCTTTTTAATTGTTCCCAATCCTTTACAGTTCGGGCAGCTTCCTTTTGGAGAGTTGAATGAGAAAGTGTTGGGTTCCGGTAATGCTAAGGAATGTCCTGTTTCAGCATCCATCAGGTTCTTGGAGAAATATTCAATATCTGTACTTCCCAGTTTCTGAATTCCGATGATTCCTTCGCCCATTTCCATGGCAGTACGCAGGGATTTTTCCATTCTACCTTCTGAAGCGCTTTCCCCGATGATCCAACGATCGATTACAATATCAATATCGTGGGTTTTATAACGGTCAAGTTTTAAATCGTATTCAATATCCTGCAGCTCACCGTCAATTCTGGTCTGTCCATACCCTTTTTTGGCCATTTGTACAAAAAGTTCATGGTAGTGCCCTTTTCTGGAACGCACAACAGGAGCCAATAACATGATTTTTTCTCCTTTATAGTTGTTCTTAATGGTATCAAGGATCTGATCTTCGGTATAACTTACCAGTTTCTGTCCTGTAGACAATGAGTAAGCATCTGAAACCCTAGCATACAAAAGACGAAGGAAATCGTACAGCTCTGTAACGGTTCCTACGGTAGAACGTGGGTTTTTATTGGTTGTTTTCTGCTCAATGGCAATAACGGGTGAAAGTCCTTCAATTTTATCTACATCAGGACGTTCCAAGCCACCCAGGAACTGACGGGCATAGGCAGAGAATGTTTCTATATAGCGACGCTGGCCTTCTGCAAAAATAGTATCAAAAGCCAGTGAAGATTTTCCACTCCCGGAAAGCCCGGTAATTACTACCAGTTCATTGCGCGGGATCTTAACATTAATATTCTTTAGGTTGTGTTCACGTGCTCCGTAAACTTCTATATATTCTGTTGATTTGCTCATAATTTGGAGTGATCTTGCCTGAAAACCACGACGTGCAAAAATACGGAATTTTTATGAATTTTTTTTTATTCTGATTGGGTTAAAATTTTCATAATGGAAGTTTATTTTTGTTGAATCTTATAGAATATTTATAGACTGTTTATAGGTTTTGGCTAAAGCCAATGGATGGGTTATTATTGAAAAAACGGGCTTCAGCCCGTTTCTATTAAATTTTTCAACCACAAATTGCACTGATCTTCACAGATGATTGTGGAGATTAGAATGTTTCGCGTTTGAACGTTTATGAGTATATTCAGCTTTATTTCATTGTTTTTCTGATAGAGAATGAGTTTTATATTGTAGGTTTTTCATTTCTCTTCTGAACTACGTTTGCAGACCTTCAGCCTGTATCCAGGATAACACTGTACAATGAATTGATGGTAAAATTAATTTAAAAATTGTTTATACTTATTATTTGCTAAAGTCTTTATGGCTTACTTACATAGTACTCCCAAACTGCGTTTCCGATATCTGCAATGATCTTTTCTGTGTCTTTCATTTCTTCATGGATGTTTTTCAGGTATACGGATAGAATGAAATGTTTCCCATTGGGAAGTTTTACAATTCCTACATCGTTCATCGCAGCTCTTATATTCTGTTCGTTTCTTCCTGAAATTCCTGTACGGTGAGCCAATTCTGTTCCTGCTGGAAAGCCTGCTTTCATCCAGGTTAATCCTCTTGAAGTTTCTACCATGATCTGGTATAAGTATTTTGTGGTTTCCTTTTTCAGAACTTTCCCTTTGTAGAATTTTTCTAAAAGATCTGTTGTTGCTAAAGGGGTTGATGTGTTGACAAAATAGGATTCAAAGGTATTCATCTGCTGTTCATTCAATCGGATCGTGAAATCTTTAATACCCTGCTGGTTGATGAATTTCTGAACAACAGGCGCTCCACCCCCTATCTTTATCAAAATATCGCAGCCATTATTATCACTATGGGAAACGGTATATCTTAATAATTGATCTAATGTCAAAGGCATATTCCCTTCCGGATATTCTTCTCTAATCGGACTCCATGTTTCGGGAAGCAATTCTTCTTTTTTAATAAAAAACTTCTGATCCAGTTTTAGCTTTCCTTTATCTACCTGATTTAAAACGGCCAATGCAATATGAAATTTAAAGACACTTAACATCGGCATTTCTTTATTTCCGTTGATGCTCAGTGTATCTTTATCTTCAATTCCTTTTAAAGAAATTCCAACTGTTGTATTTTTCGTTGATATGATTGTGTTAATCTTACTTCTCAGATCTTGTATTGCCTGGCTTTTTAACTGAGTACTAAAAAGACAAATTGATATAAAAAGGGATGCTTTTTTCATTTAAATAGTTTAGTTTTTAATACATTAAATTTTTACGAATGAATATAAAAAATGCCGTGTATTCTACGGCATTTTTATTTATAAATCAATTCTTTTCTTTACATATCCTGAAATTCTACGTCCTCATTGGTTACCTTCACCAGATATTCAATACCGTCAATTGCTTTAGCAATAATCTGATTTCTGGTGATATTGGCCATATTTTCCCAATATGCCCTTCCATAGAAAGAATAATTCTGTGGAACAATTTCTACCTCAACGGTTCTTACGAAACCTTCTTTAGGTTTGTTACTAACCATTGTTCCTCTTCTCACTCTTACTTCTCTCAATTCATCTTTCAGGACCATTCGGCAATAGTTTTTAACATCTTCAAGAGAAATAATCTTATCTCTTGTTGTCAAAGCATATTTATAAGCCTGAATACTGTCAGTCCCTTTTTGCTCTTCAGCTCCTCCTAAGGTTTCTGTAAGCAATACAACAGTCTGAGATTTCAATTGGTTTGAAAGCTCGGTTCCCGGACGCATATGGTTGGCTAATGTGCAATGCGTGATCCAAAAAGAAGCATAAGTATGGTCTGTTTTCTCTACAGGTTCCATAATGACGTAATTAAGCTCCTGTCTGATGTTTCTCTTAGCATTGTTCACTTTCTGCACCATAGATTTCATCTTATCGGACATTTCGCTGAGAACTCCTTTTACATTATCTCTGTTTAAAAGGGAAAATGCTGCAATCTCATCTCTTGTCAGTTCCAACACATTGGCAATCATATCCACGGCATTTCTGCTGGTGAAACGTTCCATTCCTCCTTTTCTTACGGTGTACAAACCTTTTTTAAGATCATCTGCGGGAGTAAATGGTATTTCGGTGTATTTTCTACCGTCTCCATCCTGTACTTCATCTACATATAAGAAGTGTTCTCCTTCGTCCGTTACTAAAGGAATATTGTTCCCCATAATATCCAGACTGTATTCTGTTTTTTTCCAACCTCTGTTATAGATTGGGAAAGCATTCAGTACAAATGAGAAGTTATCCAGAATTTCTGCTGAGAATTGTGGTGGAAACTCAAAAGTAAGCCATAAATAACGCTTATTGTCCAGGTATTTTACAATCTCTTCTTTTCCTGCAAGGAAGTCCAGGTTTTGTGGAAGCTGTCCAGGTTCTGAGAATAAGCTGCTGGAAAGTCCGGTGATTTCAATAAATTTATGACGGTAGATACTTTTAATATCTTCAATTACCTTACTTCGGATCGACTGTTCTTTAAACATTTGCTCATAACCATCCGGAGCACTTTCTGAAAGATAACTTAACCCTTCTCTTACAAACAAAGGGTTTCCATTACTTGAAACATTAATATAAGGTAATAGTTTATATACAAAATCAAGATGCTCGAAAGCCGGATTGGAGCAGAATATGCTCATATATTTAGGAAAATATTCACTCACATATTTGCTTACATCAATTCCTACCGTAACCTTTCTGTAATCTTCAGGTCTTCCGTTAAATCTTGAAATAGGAATTTTATTGAATCTGTCATCAATACTGTAACAGGTATTCCCTACAAACATTACTGAAGTGTGAACTTTATTGATTCTAACATTTCCTACCGGAGTAAAAGGAATATTTACTTGTTTATCCGATTCTGATTTCACAGTGGAAGTCATCTGCTTACGGAAGAAAAACTCCGTGTGCTCTAATAAAACTTCGGTAGAATCATAAGGCTGCGTGAAAGCAACTGCATGAGCCGGAATAGGATGAGTATAAATAGATGGAGTTAACAGCTTTGCCAGTTTTTCAAGAATTCGGGCATTCACTGTTTGTATTTCATTATTCGCTTTAAAAACTTCTGTACTGAATGCATCAATTAATAGTTTTACAAATGGATCTAAAGACTGCGGACTTTTCAATCCCCATACTTTAGTTGCATTCTGAAGCATTCTTGCTTTTACAGATTCTTTGGAATAAATATTTTGATCTAGGTTCATAATTTTTTTTCTCTGTTAAAAATATTAATCAATAGACATCGGGCTCAGGAACAGTTCTGTTGAAAAACTGAAACGTTCTCCTGTTTCCTCCATCTTGGCATTGATGGCAATTCTTACTTTCTTTTTGATTTCGGTGTGTTCTTTGGTATCGTAACTGTGTTCTACAAATTGAATATTGGCATCTATCTGCGGCTGTACAATTCTTGGTTCATATTCAAGGATTTGTCTTCTGAGACTTTTTACAAAAACGTTTTCCCAGATAGCACTGGTTACTCCATTATCAAATTCCAGGTTCCAAACATCGTTTCCATAATTTTCATCGTATCTGTTCTCTCCTTTTTTGGTGGTGATCAGCAGCATAATATTGTGAGCAATACTTTCCCCCATATCGCAGGTATCGATACTTCCCCCTTCTGTCATTAGAGTAGACGGTACAAAGGGCATTCTGTAATTTGGTGTATCCATAACTTATTGTTTTTTACTTCATGGTTCCGTTTACTTAAAAACGAAATACCAAAATACACATTTTCACTAAATAATTGTCATAATAAATTAAAATATTATTCAAAAGTCAGGGCTTTCAAACTGAATTGAAAGCCCTGAAACCATTATCTATATTGTATTCATTATGTTAATCTATTGATTTGCTTTTCTCCGATTAATGAAATAATATACAGGCAGTCCTAATAATACCAGTAAAAATCCTGGCCAGGTATATTGTTGTTTGTATATTAATAATAGGATACAGAAAACTGCTCCTATAATAAGATATATGATAGGCGTCACAGGATATAACCATGTTTTATAAGGTCTTTCCAAATTGGGTTGTTTAACTCTTAAATAAATAACTCCAAAAACGGTAATCATATAGAACAAAACAATTACAAAAGAAATCATATCCAGAAGGTTTCCGTATTGTCCGCTCAAACATAGTAGAGAAGCCCAGATTCCCTGCATCCACAATGCATTTTCCGGCACTTCATTTTTATTGTTTCTCTCTGCAGACTTAAAGAACATTCCGTCTTTTGCCATCGTTTGAAAAACCCTTGCTCCAGCCAAGATTAGTCCATTATCACATCCGAAAGTAGAAATCATTACTAACACGGCGATAATAATGGTTCCTGCATTTCCAAAAATATTTTGTGACGCGGCTACGGCTACCCTGTCATTAGTAGCAAAAGCAATACTATCTCTATCCAGAGCATTTAAATACACAAAATTAACAGCGATATATAAAATCATCACGGCAGAAGTACCGTAAATCATAGATTTTACTACATTTTTCTTTGGATTTTCAATCTCCCCGGAAACAAACGTTACGCTTTCCCATGCTACAGAACTAAAAACAGATCCTACCATTGCAGCAGCAATACCGCCCATCAAAGTCATTCCCCCAATAGGTTCCCAGCCTTCTTTCAGGAAATTTCCACTCAGATCTTTTTTCAGATTATTAAAAGAATCCATTCCCAAACTAAAATTTTCAGATAGATGAGAAAAATCTACCAGAATAAATCCTGCAGCAATCAATCCTAGTAAAGCTAAAATTTTAGATCCTGTAAAGATATTTTGTAAAAACTTTCCACTTTCTACACCTCTTGTGTTGATATAAGTAAGCAGAAGAATGACTGCAATAGCTAAAATTTGTATCCATGTAATTTTAAATTCTCCACTTTGGAAAATAGGTGCGGCATCATTAAGTGATGGTACCAGGTAGGCTGTAAATTTACCGAAAGCCATTGCCACGGCAGCAATTGTTCCTGTTTGTATCACGGTGAAAAGCCCCCAGCCGTAAAGAAACCCCATTCTTTTACCGAAGATCTCTTTCAGGTAAGTGTATTGCCCGCCAGCCTTTGGAAACAGGGCAGAAAGTTCGCCATAGCTTATGGCTGCGGCTACTGTCATTATTCCTGTGATGATCCAGACAACAATCAGCCAGTAACCTGAGCCCAGATTACGCATCATGTCAGCGCTTACAATAAAGATTCCACTTCCAATCATAGACCCCATTACAAGCATAATGGCATCCCATAGTTTCAGTTTTTTGTGCATAGTCAAGTATAGGCGTCAAATATAAACAAATCTGCCTTTCATTTTGAATTTTATTAAAATTTTACACAAGCACCTGTTTATTATCAATTTTTATCGATTTATGATTCAATATTAATTAGTATTTTTGAAAAAAATATTAAACATGAAATTTAAAGCTATTCTATTTGCAGCTGCTGTAAGTGTTTCAACGCTGGCCTTTGCCCAAGAGACATCACAAAAGAAATTTTCACCACCAGCAGGAAATGCTTTGCTAGGTGATACTTATGGTGCAGGCGTTGCAACGAGCATGGAGTCTAAAGCGATTACAGTAGACAAACTGGGTAAAAAACTTAAAAAAGAAAATAAAAAACTGGAGAATATAGCTATCAAAGGAAAGGTGACTGATGTTTGTGAGAAAAAGGGATGCTGGCTGACTATTCAGACGGATGATAACTCACAGTTTTTTGTAAAAATGAAAGACTATGCCTTCTTTGTTCCAACCGCTTTAAAAGGTAAAAATGTAGTTCTGGAAGGAAATGCTGAGAGAAAAGTAATTTCTGTGGATGAGCAGAAACATTATGCTGAAGATGCTAAAAAACCTCAATCTGAAATTGATGCTATCTCTCAACCTAAGGAAGAAATCAGGTTTCTTGCAAGCGGAATTAAAGTAGTAAACTAAGGATTTTCTCCAATTGAAAAGAATATTAAAATTTCGCGCAGATTTTGCAGATTACGCAAATTTTAAAAATTAGGAAATAGATAAATTCATATTTCGCATTTTTGAAAGAATTTAGCCCGAATTTTTTATTTGATTTTATTCTTAAAAATATATAAAAAGCAATTTTGGCAACCCTTTGGGTTGCCGAAATTTTTAATCTTCTATAGTAAAATCCACCACTGAATCCAGCTTCGGATATTTATTGGCAGAAATAAATTTCTTTCCTGTACAGTCTACTTCCAGCCAGCCTTTTCTTTTTTTCACATCTCCTGCTTCCATCACGAAAGGGACAAAAGAAATCTCGTCTTTTCCCTCCTCTTTCATTTCTCTATACTGAACGGCAATATCTAAAATACATTCATGTTCCGTATTCAGTCTTACATTTCTATAGATAATATCGTAATGGGTTTCCTTGTTTTCCGGAATCTCATGATACGTTTCCCATCCTGTACTATCAGAGTTCAATTCACTGATTGCTTTCAGTGCATAATATAACGCAATCGTATAATATTTTCGGGTTCCCTTTCTTGTGTAGTCATCTACAAAATGTCCACCTTCGAATAAAATGGTAGGCATTCCTGCTTTGATGAAATTATCACCTGTGGAGGTTGGATAAAATTCATCAGAATATCTCCCAATCTGATTAGGGATCATTTCCTTTAAATGGTTATAAATACTTCCAATAACAGCCATACATTTTTTCCTGTTTTCCGTAATAGTACGTTCTACATTTTCAGAAGGAGCTAGGAAGGAAAGAGTAGCCGGATGAATACCATCTGTAGTAAAAATGGTTCTCTGCTCATGAAGGTTCAATGCATAATCATACTTCTTTGAAGCTGCGGCTTTTTTAAGAAACTTAATCTCCTTACTTGCCTCATTATGGAAGTCCCGATTAAGATCAATATCTATGGCATTTAATCTTGTCCATTTTTCAGATCCGTCAGGGTTCAACATAAAGATAAAATCCAATCTGATTTTACTGAATAAATCTTCCTTCATTTCCGGAGCTTTATCAAGGCTTGTCAAAAGATCAAGCATGGCGTGTGTAGCATTGGATTCATTTCCGTGCATTTGGGACCAGGCCAATACCTGAATGTTTCCTGTTCCGATGCTTAATTGATAAATAGGCTTCTCTAAATAAGATGTTCCGATCTCCTGAATGTAATCGCTGAGATTAGCTTGTAGGTAAGAAAATAATTTTTCAGGGGAAATATAGCGATTAGAGAAATCGGAGGCTGGAGAATAAATATGTTCAAAGTTCATTGCTGGAAAAATAATTTACTGGAATCAAATTTAACCATTTTAAGGCATAAAATAAATATTAACATTTGTAAATAGAATAAAAACAGAGAAAAATTAAAAAATTTTTGTAAACAAAAAATGATTTACAAAAGTTAAATAAAGAATTTTATCCATTGTTAACTCATTCACATACGTAACATTGTTAAACAGTACATATAGACATATTGTCTGTTGGTAAAATTGTGGATTGCGAATAATTTAATTGTCAGTAATTAAATGTCATAAATTCAATTAGTTATGAAATTCATCTCAATACTATTTGTAAGAATACTTGAAGTAGATAAATACATGTTTTAAGCCAAATGGGCATATATTTTTTAAACAAATAAATTGTGGAAAACTCGGTTGTTTATGTGTTTATACAAATGTAAAACAAAGAAATATTTTAAAAATTAGCAGATTTTGCAGTCAAACAGATATGGGAAAGAGCTTTAAAACTTAATTGAAAATGAATCTTGTTTAACAGAAGAAATATAGCCTTACATAATACTAAAATTGCTTTAAAATGCATATTTACAAGAGTAATTTACTTCTGTATAACGATTAAAACCATCATTATAAGGCTATATAACCCATATTTTAGAGATTTAATGGCTTATTTTGGAATATATTCATAATCAACATTTGTAAATAACTAAATAGGAAAAATAACTCGCCTAAAATGGTCTTTTAACAGTCTAAATTTACATTTATAACTCTTTTATAAAGGTCATTTAATAGAAATATTACCTCTTAGGTTTAACTATGGTTTAGTCATTATACTATTAAAGTACATTTGTAATTTAACAATAAATACCAGTATAACAAGTAATTATAAGTTGATTACATTTGTATATTGAAAATTATTCACTTTATTTACATTTGTATTTTGCTTTTGTAAATTTAATGAGTTACATTTGTAAAATAATTAAAGACTTATTTTTATGAGTTTAAACGAAAGAATTTCAAAAGTTATAGAGTATTCCCGACTTACCCCATCTGAATTTGCAGATGAGATTGATGTACAGCGTTCCTCCATTTCGCATATTACGTCCGGAAGAAATAAACCCTCACTAGAGTTTATCATAAAAATAAAATCCCGTTTCCCTGAGCTTCTTTGGGATTGGTTGGTGACTGGTGAAGGTGAAATGCTAAAATCAGAATTACCGGAAACAAAAATTCAGGACGAGCAGCCTGAAGAAGATCAAGTAAGAACAACTCCTCTACCCGATCTTTTCACCATGATAAACGAAGATGATGAGTTCGGAGTGGAAGAAGCCGAAACAGAACTTCCTCTGACAGCTCCTGGAGAATCAGTTATATCGTCCAAAGATAAAGCTTCAGAAAAAATATTGGATTCTCAGCGATTAGAAACTTCACCTGAAGAAATACTAAGTCAAGTTATTGGAAATCAAATAAATAAAATAAAGCGCATTGTTTTATTCTATGAAAACGGAAAATTCGAGAGTTTTGAGCCTTAGGGTTAAACACTCATAGTTTATAGCTGAAAAAATCATTCTGAGAATATATTTAAAAACCAAAAGAAGTCAGAATTATTTATGCTTTCACATGGATTTCGTAAATTATGCAGATCTAAAATCTGCGTAAATCTCCTCGATCTGCGAGAGAATAATAAGCTAATTATTATAAAAAATCGTAGTTGAAAATCTTTTTAACGCAAAGATTTTATAAATAATTATGCATATTTTAAGGAAGCTAAGAAGGAATCAATTTCATTGATTATTACGAAGCGACTGTATAAACACACAGCTTATTCAGCTCCAAAATTGCTTTCTTTTCTTTACTGAAATAAGGATCAAAATTATTTTTCTTTATACTTTTTCATGTACATTTTGCAAATTATGCAGAGCCAAAATCTGCGTAAATCTCCTCGATCTGCGAGAAAATAATAAACTAATTCTTGTAAAAAATCATAGTTGAAAATCTTTTTAACGCAAAGATTTTATAAATAATTATGCATATTTTAAGGAAGCTAAGAAGGAATCAATTTCATTGATTATTACTAATTGGCTGTATAAATAAACAGCTTATTCAGCTCCAAAATCGCTTTCTTTTCTTTACTGAAATAAGTGTCAAAATTATTTTTCTTTATACTTTTTCACGTACATTTTGCAAATTATGCAGAGCCAAAATCTGCATAAACCTCCTCGATCTGCGAGAGAATAATTGCTCTGAAAAACTACAAATGAGCGTTTTTTGAACCTAATAGTTCATAGAATAATTCTAATATTTTGAACGAACAAAGACGAAATAAATGCATTATTTCTAAGTGAAATTATTAAAAAACCTGACCAAGAAAAGTGGCCAGGCTAAAAAATATTTGAAGAAGAAAACTAAAGCTATTTGCTTTATTTGTTTTTAAAATCCAAGGGAATTCTGAAGTCATTCAACCTCTTTCATTACTCATTGGCTAATGCATAGACAACTATTTTAACGAATCTATTCTAAGGATATAATCTCTTCTGGAACCGGATAATTCTGTCACATTAAGTTAGAACCGTGGCAGATGATTTTTTCTCATGCATTAGTTTTTTATAGTTTTATCAAATATAGAAATTAAAAATTAAATCGACAATGAAAATTAAATTATTTTAATAAATAATTAATATTAATTGAAAATTAATCTTTAATTAGTAATGTTGGGTATTTTAAGCAATTTGCAAAATTTACAACAAATACCGCAATTTTATTAAAATGACTAAAATAAAAAGACCCACATTTCTGCGGGTCTTCTTTTATTTTAATAACAATTATTATTGTTTTTTTCTTCTTTCAAGCTCTTTCTTAATAAGTCCAAGTTCCCTTCCGGTCTGTCCGGCTACAGAGGTGTTCTCCCGGGCTCTTCTCGTAAGATATGGCACAACATCCTTTACAGGTCCATATGGGAGATATTTAGCCACATTATAACCTTTATCGGACAGGTAGAAAGAAATATTATCACTCATTCCGTAAAGCTGTCCAAAATAAACGTGTGGATTTCCGTTTTCCAAAGATTTGGTTTTCATTTTATCCATAATCAATTCGGAAGAAATTTCGTTGTGGGTTCCAAAGAACGCAGATACTTTATCCAGGTGATTCATTACAAAATCAATTCCGGCATTATAGTTCTTATCTGAAGCATCCTTAGTAGGCTGAATTGGATCTGCATATCCTTTTTCTGCTGCTCTGGCTCTTTCTTTTTCCATATAAGCTCCACGAACAATCTTATATCCAATGAAATAATTCTTTTCTCTTGCTCTCTGAAGGTTTGCTTCCATATATTCCAGTCTTCCCGTTCTGTACATCTGAATGGTGTTCCAAACGATAGGTTTCTCCTGGTTGTATTTCTCCATCATCTCTTCACAAAGTTGGTCTGCGGAATCCTGCATCCAGGTTTCTTCTGCATCTACCATGACTTTTTTATCGTTTTCATGGCAAAGAGCACATACTTCATCAAATCTTCTTACCACTCTCTCCCATTCTTCCTTCTGACTCGTTGTAAGCTCTGCTCCTTTTCCAACAGCTTCATACAAATCAATTCTTCCGAATGCCGTAGGTTTGAATACAATAAAAGGAATCGCCGGATTCCCTACGGAAAACCTCACGATATCTTTAATCTCCTTACATACTGCATCAAAAGTTTCTTCATCTTCTTTTCCCTCAATGGAATAATCAAAAATACTTCCAACTCCTCTTTTGAAAAGCTGTTTTACAACCTTCATACTTTCCTCACGGGTTTCTCCACCACAGAATTGTTCAAACAAAGTGCTTTTTACAATTCCGGTAACGAATGGAAAGTTGTTGTGTACTGTAAAATTAAGAACGGATGTTCCAAGGCTGGTAAGAGCGGGCTGTTCAATCATTTTAAACATCCAGTAAGCCTTTCTCAACTGTGCATCTGTCTTGTCTGCAAATGCAACTTTAGTATCATTAAAAATGGGCATTCCTATTTATTAAATTTAGTTACGCAAAGGTAATAATAACCTGAGTTTATTTAAAGAATTTTTATTATAATTTATGTTCAATTCCGTTTAAAAGCATTGCTATAATTCCTACAAAAACCCATAAACGTAATATATTAAGAGTGAGGAAGTTGCTTTTTCTGGTGGAATTTAAAAAGAGATAAATACAAATAATCATTACAAATAAACCTCCCGCAAAATAGTAAGCCATAAATCCAGAGACTTCGGTTTGGGTAATAATTTTCATAGAAACTCCCATTGTTATCAGGAGTAAACATATAAGAATGGTCTTTGTATTTCGGCTTTTAAAATAATTGGGAATGGTGATGTACCCAAACGTTTTATCTACACTTCTGGTAAGGGTGTCTTTTACAATATCAATACATAAAAGGAATAGAAAAAGAAAAACAGCCATCAGGAAAATCTTCTTTGAAAAGGTTTCGTAATACACCATCATTCCGAAGAAAGGATACAAGGTAAGACTTACAAAAGTAAGATTGTTCAATATTAATATCCGGCTTAATTTATGACTGTACAGCCACATAAAAAACTGATACACCACAAAAAAAAGGAAAACATTATGGGAGATCATCCAGGCTACGCTTAATGAAATAGCACTTAATCCCAGATACGCGTATAAAAAATACTTTTGTTTGATGAAACTTTGAATTCTGGTTCTGAAAGGTTTTACAATGTGGTCTTTCTCCAGATCATAAAATTGGTTGATAATTCCTCCTGCTAAAATCGTAAGTACAGTACAGAAAATAATACCATGTACTTTAAAATCAAAAACAAAATTTCTGAATGATTCTTCCTGATTAAACAGAAAAAAAGTAGAAACGTATAAGGCAAATGTCAGCAGAGCTGCCACAAAAAAGCGTGCTCCGAGTAAAAAGCCCACGAATTGTGAAAATCTGTAATATAAAGATTTTGAGATATATTTTTTGGATTGGAAAGTTTCTTTTTCAGAATTCATTTCCAACCTGTTTAAAATCTATAAATCACTTCTTTTTGGAAGCCATCAAGCATTTTTTCTGCTTTCTCATAGTCCTGGGTAAAGCCTAGAATATAGCCTCCACCACCGCTTCCACAGAGTTTTAGGTAATAAGCATTGGAATCCAGACCTTTTTTCCAGATATTAAAAATACTTTCAGGAATCATTGGACGGAAATGCTCATATGCCCAATGAGAAAGTTTTTTAAGGTTTCTGAAGAAAGGATTCATATCTTTTTTAAGGAATGCTTCTATACAAGCATTGTTGTAACGAATAAATTCTTCTTTCAAAGTTTTACGGAATCCTTCTGTTTTCATTTTTTCAAAGAAAATCTGAATCATAGGTCCTGTTTCTCCTGTCATTCCAGAATCGATCAGGAAAATAGCTCCTTTACCTTCCTGTCCTTCAGGAATGGATACTCTGTCTAAATTTTCTTTATTTTCGATAAGAATCGGCAGATTCATGTAACAGATCAATGGATCCATTCCGGAACTTTTCCCATGGAAATAACTTTCCATTTCACCAAAAACTGCCTTTAATTTTTTAAGATTGTCTTTGGATATATTCTCCGGGTTCAGTTTGCTGATAGAATATTTTTCAAAAATAGCAGCTACTAAAGCACCTGAACTTCCTACTCCATATCCTTGTGGAATATTGGAATCGAAGAAAAGTCCGTTTGAAATATCTTTTTTGAAGCTCTCAATATCCAATGTAAAATCATCAGAAAGATCAAGCGTTGTAAGAAAGGTTGAATATTTCTGCAGATGTCTGTTGGAATTAAGCTCAAATTCTGAAGCCAGGTCTGAAAACTTTAAGGTTCCTTTATAGAAGCTGTAAGGTACTACAAGCCCCTGGGAATCTTCAATCATTCCATATTCTCCAAACAGGATTATTTTTGCATAAAATAGAGGGTTGGTCATAATGACAATAAATCTTTTTGCAAAGTTAAAAATTATTCCGCTGAATATAAGCAAAACCCGGACCGAATTATCAGTTTTTTAGTTCTGCTTGATTGTATTACTATATAAAGTTACGAAAAAAGCTCCGGATTAAGAGAAATTCTCTCTTAATTTATTATAATCCCTATTTTCCGTAATGATTAATATTAAGTTAAAAAATAAAAAAGACGTTAAAAATAACGCCTTTTAATTTTATAATGTTTCTCTGTCCTGTCTTATTTTCACCTTCAGGAAGCGGATTAATATCAATCCTGCACCGAAGAATAGTGTCATTGACAAAGCTGCAATTCGCATATTATTAAAGTGCTCAATTAATGTTGCAAAAATAAATGTACCAATAATGATGGCTATCTTTTCCAATACATCATAGAAACTGAAATAAGTAGTGTTTTCCATAGAATTTTCCGGAAGTAACTTAGAATAAGTAGATCTGGACATTGCCTGAAGACCACCCATTACCAATCCTACTACCGCTGCTACGCCATAGAACTGATATTCTACTGTTGGATTTTCCTTGTTTAGGAAATAGGCCCAAATACAAGCAACGATCCATAAGAAAATAGCAATTGAAATTACATTTCTGTTTCCAATTCTTTTTGATAATCTTGAGAAAATCACCGCTCCGATAATAGCTTCAATCTGGATTACTAAAAGTGTTCCGATTAGTTTATCCTGTGCTAAATTGATTTCACTTTTTCCAAATAAAGTAGCCATAAGGAAAATGGTTTGCATTCCTACACTGTAAAAGAAAAAGCTGGATAAAAAGAACTTCAGGTTTCTATCCTTGAAAAGTTCTCCGCCTACTTTATACAATTCATGAAAACTTTCTTTGGCGATATCCTTGTAAAAGCTCATGTTATCTTTTAACACTTCAAAGAATCCACCTTGTTCTTCATGTTTTTTGAAGATGTTTTTATAGTTTAATAATACAAGATCTTTAGGCAGCTTATCTTTAACATCTCCAAATTGAGGAAGATGCTTGAAGGTATATTGAGAAAACCCAAACCACCATGCTCCAGTTAATAAGAAACTTATTCTTGTAAATAATAACTGTTGTGCTGCTCCTTTTGCAAAGACCTGAATTAATATTAAACAAATTACGACAAGCACTACGGAACCGATGTATCCATAAACGTATCCTCTTGCAGAGAGGGCATCCTGCCTATCCCTTGTTGCAATATCAGGAAGGAAAGAGTTGTAAAACACCAAACTTCCCCAGAAGCCGACACTTGCTGTAATACTGAACAAAAGCCCTAGAAATACATTATGCATTCCTGTAAACATCGCTAATCCCATACAGGATGTTGCTCCCAGATAACAGAAAAACTGCAGAAATGATTTCTTATTTCCGATAGTATCTGCCAACGAAGATAAAAACGGAGACAATAATACGACGATAAAGAACGAGATGGTTAATGAATATCCATACACGGCATCCGGCTGATATTCGTTTCCAAAGATTTTGATCGAATGTCTCACTGGGACATCAATCCATTTTTTTGTTTCCGTCACAAATTCTTTTTTCTCATACGCAGTAGTAAGAATAGAGTAATAAATGGGGAAAATGGTGGAAGTAATAACCAGGGAATACACAGAGTTTGCCCAGTCATATACAGCCCAAGCTTTCATAATCTTCGGATTATTCTTTATGTTGTTGGGTTGTCGATTCTCAGTTTCAGACATTTCAAATAAATATTAGTAGCACAAAAATAGAAAAACCATTAAGAAATGGATAAGTTTTTAAAAAAATTATCCATTCCTTAATGGCAATATATTCTAAAACAGAATGTTAGATATTTTCAATCACGATTGCAGAAGCACCTCCACCTCCGTTGCAGATAGCTGCAGCACCGTATTTGGCATTATTTTGTTTCAATACGTTAATTAATGTAACGATGATTCTTGAACCTGAACTTCCTAGTGGATGTCCTAATGCTACCGCTCCACCGTTTACATTTACTTTAGAAGCGTCTAATCCTAAGATTTTGTTATTGGCTAGTCCTACAACCGAGAAAGCTTCATTGAACTCGAAGAAATCGATATCTGAAACCTCTAATCCTGCTTTTTTAAGAGCGATAGGTAAAGCTTTAGCCGGAGCTGTAGTAAAGTTCTCAGGTTCCTGTGCTGCATCAGCATAAGAAACAATCTTTGCTAATGGTGTTAATCCTAATTCTTCCATTTTCTCTTTAGAAACAAGGATTAATGCAGATGCTCCATCATTTAATGTAGAAGCATTAGCAGCTGTTACTGTTCCTTCTTCTTTTTTGAAAACTGTTGGAAGTGTTGTAAGTCTATCAAAATTTACTGCTTTGTACTCTTCATCTTCAGCAAAAATTACAGGCTCTCCTTTTCTCTGAGGAATAGAAACCGATACAATTTCGTCGTTAAATTTTCCTTCGCTCCAAGCTTTTGCTGATCTTTTATAAGATTCTATAGCAAAGTTATCCTGATCTTCTCTTGTAATGTTATAATCAACAGCGCATTTCTCTGCACATACTCCCATATGTACTTTGTTGTATACGTCTGTAAGACCATCCAGCACCATACCATCCAACATTTTGATATCGCCTAGCTTGGTAGCTACTCTTGCATTATAATAGTGAGGAACTAAAGACATATTTTCCATACCTCCGGCAACAATTACTTCTGCATCACCAGCTTTAATTGCCTGTGCTGCCATTGTCACAGCCTTCATTCCTGAAGCACATACTTTATTTACCGTAGTAGAAGGTGTATTGATAGAAAGACCTGCCCCTAAAGCAACCTGACGAGCCGGTGCCTGCCCTTCTCCTGCTTGTAATACATTCCCCATATAAATCTCTTGAACGTTAGCAGGATCTAAACCAATTTTATCTAATGCTCCTTTTACAGCAGCAGCTCCTAATTTAGTAGCCGGAACTGTTGACAAACTTCCCATAAAGCTCCCCATAGGAGTTCTTACTGCGGAAACAATGAATACTTCTTTCATGTATATAATTTTTATTTTAGCTAAAACAAAGCCTAAGCTTCATCTTTATAATTAAATTTATTTTACTTTTACGTATACCACATCAAATTGAGAATCTTCAACCTTCATATTGACCTTCAGAAGATTGTCCTGGGTTGCTACAACTTTATTATTAAAAACATCACCAATCTGTACGGGATCATTTTTATCCGATTTCTCCATCACGATCGATTTATAGTTACAATTATCCACAAAAACCAATGTAGATTTTATAAAATCTTTCCCGTTATTGGAATATTCGATCTGAACATTATCCTTAATCGTCATATACCAGATGGCTTCCGGATAATTTGCTCTCAGAAATTTTCCTTCTTTTATATTGGCACATTGAGTCGGATTATCCGGTTTTTTCTGTTCTGCCTGTTGAGATCTGACCTGTGAGGCCACCAACAATAAAATCCCCGCTGAAAATGCTTTTAAAAGGCTCATAACTATATTTGAGTTCGTTGATTTTCTTTTTTATTATTTCCTGCAAAAACCAGTAGAAAGGCCCCTAGAAATTCTACTACCCAACCCCATTTTAATTTCACAACTCCTGCAAAAGCTTCTCTCCATGATTTAAAAGGTAAAAAGCTAAAGTAATCTAAAGACTGTAATTTAACAGCCACCAGGGTGAATACAAATAAAAGAATAAGCAGGACACCAAAAAACCTTACGATTTTTGCACTGTTATTAACAATTCCAAAGACTGCACATGCAGCAAGAATCCAGCATGCAATAGCCAAATAATGGTCTAATTTCCAATAATTCCAGTTTCCTATAATCGGTACATGTACTAACGGTAGAAAACTCCCTACAACCACTAATAACAATCCTAATAATTGAATATTTTTCATATTTACTAAAGTGCCAAAATACGAAAAAAAACACATTTCCAAATCATCTGTTACCAAACAAGTATTTTCATTCCCTAACAGTCATTAGCCACAATAAAACACTTCTAATATTGAATATTTATCAAAAATATATCAATTATCTTAATGAATCCCAAACTACTAGTTGTCAATATAACAATTTTTGAATCACATTTTACCCTTATCAACAGATTAGCATGATTATGAGATGGTTTAAAATAAAAAAATTGCACTTTCGATAAGAAAGTGCAATTTTATATTGTATTGTTATTAATTGAATTAGTGTTTAACTGAAGAAACGTCTTCAGGATTATGTTTGTGTTTAAACAAAATAGCAAAAAATATAGCCAAAACCAATGAGTAGATAGCAAATGAAAGCCAAATCTGCTGCCAGTCTTTTACCATAACAACAGAAGAAAGCGTCCCGTCTGAGTTTACAACTGCGTTAAAACTATTCTTTAAAATCCCTAGGAATGTAGGGTTATCCGATGTTGTGTCCAAATATGTTGATAATTCTGTAGCGGTAGTAAACTTGTGGGTAAAGAATTTATCAATAGCCCAACCTGCGATATAACTCCCGAAAACAGCTCCAAAGCCATTGGTCATCATCATAAATAATCCTTGAGCAGAAGAACGGATATTCTTATCTGTTGTAGTCTCTACGAAAAGGGACCCTGAAATATTAAAGAAATCAAAGGCCATTCCGTATACAATACATGAAAGGATAATTAATGATAAACCAAAACCGTCCGGCACTCCATAAGCAAAGAAACCAAATCTTAATACCCATGCCAGCATAGACATTAACATTACTTTCTTTATACCGAATTTCTTTAGGAAGAAAGGAATTGCCAGGATAAATAAGGTTTCAGAAACCTGGGAAATCGACATGATGATGGTAGATCTCTTTACTACAAATGAATCAGCATATTTCGGAAAATGAGAAAATTCACTTAAAAATACATCTCCATAAGCATTTGTTAACTGAAGCGCTGCTCCTAAAAGCATTGAAAATAAAAAGAACAAAGCCATTTTATAGTTTCCGAAAAGCTTAAATGCATTTAATCCTAATTGCTCAGATAGTGGAGAGCTTTTATCGATTAGTTTTTGTGGCGGACATTTTGGTAACGTAAGAGCATAAATTCCTAAGAATATAGCTACTGCTCCACCAATATAAAATTGTCCTTCTGTTGCTTTATTTCCACTAAGGTTAGTAATCCACATGGCTACAATAAAACCGATGGTACCCCATACACGGATTGGCGGAAAGTCTTTCACCACATCCATGTTATTATTCTTTAAAATAGTGTAGGAAATTGAATTGGCTAAAGCAATAGTAGGCATATAAAAACACATTGCAACAAGCATCACCGAAAAGAAAGAATTAGGATCTGCAGAGTGTGGCAAAACGAAAAGAATAGCCCCGTAAAGAATGTGTAATACTGAAAAAATACGTTCGGCGTTTACCCAACGGTCAGCAATAATTCCAGTAATGGTTGGCATAAAGATAGAAGCAATTCCCATGGTTCCGAAAACAGCACCAAACTGTGTTCCTTCCCAATGTTTAGTGCCAAACCAGAAGTTCGCCATCGTAATCAGCCATGCTCCCCATACAAAAAACTGGAGAAAACTGAGGATGGTCAGTCGTAATTTTAAATTCATTTTTATATAAAGTATCTCTTTTTAGTCAATTTTCTTTTTCCTCCTCTTGATTTCTTCCTGAATTTCAAGGGCAGTATCATAATCTTCTTCTTTAACGGCATCATCCAGTAATTTCTGAAGTTCTTCCATAGAAAGGGATTTTAAGTTGTCTTCAGCCTGCACTGTTTCTGAAAAGGTCTGCTCTTCTTTTGATACATCTTCCAGCTCCAATAAGATTCCGGCTTCATTCAGAACCTGCTGCGTGGTAAAGATAGGTGCATCGAATCTTACAGCCATAGCAACAGCATCAGAAGTTCTAGCATCAAGGATTAGCTCTTCTTCAGTTCCTTTATTTTTAAAGTTGATATTTGAAAAGAATACCCCATCTACAATCTGGTAAATGATTACAGAAACTAACTCATAATTGGTTGAAACGATAAATTTTGAAAATAAGTCGTGGGTAAGTGGGCGCGGTGGATGGATATCTTTTTCCAATCCAAGAGAGATAGATTGAGCTTCGAAATTTCCTATAACAACAGGTAATTTTATGTGTGTTTCCTCATGCTCCAATAACAATGCATACGCCCCCGATTGGGTTTGGCTGTACGATATTCCGCGAATAATTAGCTGCTTATAATCCATACCTGCAAATATAAATTAATTTTTCGTTGTAGGTTTTACTTTTTATACAAAAATAGGGGTGAAAAAATTCATAAATATCCAAAATATTGATATTCTAAAACATTTCATTCTTTTAAACGAATTTTATGTCACAGCTACTACTCCGTTATTTAAAATTTCATAGCTATATTGCCTGACGGTGGTTTTTATACTTCACAAAACACGATCCATATTTTTATCATTGCATATATTAGTACTGTAAAACCTTTTGCCAGAAGGATATTAATATAATCAGAAAAAACAAAATGAAAAAAAAATCAATTATTTCAGGAGTAATATTATTTTCTGTAGGGATCAACGCTCAAATAGGAATTAACACCGCTACACCTTCCACCACATTGGCAATAGAAGCCAAAGAAGCCACGGGAAATGCCAAAAATGTAGATGGCATTCTGATCCCGAGGGTAGACAGACAAAGAGCTCAAAGCATGACTGACATTCCTTTATCCACTATGGTTTATATTAATAATATATCCACAGGAACACCAACAGGAACTACTGTCAATGTAGATATTTCAGGATTTTATTATTTTAATGGAAGTGTATGGGAAAAACTGTCAACAACAGCAACTACCCCCAACTCATTTGTACCTCACGTTATTGCTGCAGGAAGGGCCACAAATGAATTTATTATATCCGAAAACACCGGCTTTAATAAATTCTCTTTTATCACTACTAGAAATGACGGTAATTGGAACACAACCGATAACACCTATACTATTCCGAGAAAAGGATATTATCAATTATCTTTACAGGGTTTTATAGGTCCTTCTTCAGATTACAATAGCTTCGCCTGGAATATCCGGTACTCGAATACACTTTACGAATATAAAAGCATGTCCAATCGAAAATCCGGGTGGTATAACGGAGGTGGAACCATTATCCTGTATTTTAATGGGGACGAGGTCCTAGAGTTTGGAGGCATCCCATGCTTTAACTGTAATACCGGACATTACGCTGTCAGTGAACGATCTTTTACAATAACCTATTTTGGGGAATAAATAGAGTTAGATTTACCCGCTTTCAAGATAAAGTAATTCAAGTAAATAAAAAAGTCGAAAGATTTCTCTTTCGACTTTAATTGATAACCAGATAGGATTCGGATTATTTATATTTTTAATCAAGGAATTATCCTTTGATTGCTTTGATTTTCTCTGTTAAAGCAGGAATAATCTGGAATGCATCTCCTACTACTCCATAATCAGCAGACTTGAAGAAAGGTGCTTCAGCGTCGTTATTGATTACTACGATAGTTTTTGAAGAGTTAACTCCAGCTAAGTGCTGAATAGCTCCTGAAATTCCTATTGCAATATAAAGGTTTGGTGAAATTGCTTTACCTGTTTGTCCTACGTGTTCTGTGTGAGGTCTCCAACCAATGTCAGAAACAGGCTTAGAACATGCTGTAGCTGCTCCTAAAACATTAGCTAAATCTTCAACCATTCCCCAGTTTTCAGGACCTTTCATTCCTCTACCTGCAGAAACAACTACTTCAGCTTCTTTAAGGTCTAATTTCCCTGAACTTTGTTCGTGAGAAATCACTTTAGTATCATCATTAGCTACAGATAAGTTTTTCACTTCTTCTGAACCTGATACAGCGTTTTCTTTAACACCGAAAGCATTTTGAGAAACTGTAACAATTACTCCGTTTCCTTCTGCTTTTGCATGCATAAATCCTTTTCCTGAGAATGCTCTTCTCTTCACCTGGAAAGGTGAAAGACTTTCAGGAGCCTCTAATGCATTAGTAATTAAAGAATAATTCTTCATGATCGCTAACATAGGAGCTACTGAAGAAGCATCTGTAGTGTGAGGGAAAACTATAATATTTCCGTCAGCTACTTCATTTACAGCCTGTGCAAATGCTTTTGCTGAGAAATTTTTAAGACCTTCGTCTTTGATATTGATCACATTTGATGCTCCATATTTGTATAATAAATCTGAAGAATCAGTAGGGTTTACAGAGATCGCTGTAACGGTATCTCCTGCTTTATCAGCAACTGCTTTAGCGTAAGCAACTGCTTCAAAAGCTGCTTTTTTGTAAACTCCATTTATATTTTCTGCGTATACGAATACTGCCATTTTCTTAAATTTAAAGATTAAAAATTAAAGGATTACAAGAATTAGATCACTTTAGCTTCTTCGTGAAGTAATCTTACCAATTCATCCAGATTGTCCGGAGAAACCATTTTCACAGCTGCTCTTGGTGGAACACTGTCATAAGATACTCCCTGAACTTTAACTTCTGAAGAAGTAGGCTCTACTACTTGTAAAGGCTTTGTTCTTGCAGACATAATCCCTCTCATGTTTGGAATGATAAGGTCTTTTTCATCCACTAATCCTTTCTGACCTGCGATAATTGCTGGTAATTTAACAGAAATAGTTTCTTTTCCACCTTCGATTTCTCTTACTGCAGTAGCTTCGCTTCCATTTACATCTAATCCTACAGATGCGTTTACGAAAGGCTGGTTCAATAACTGAGCGACCATTCCCGGTACAGATCCACCGTTATAATCGATAGATTCTTTTCCACAAAGGATCAAATCATATCCTCCGTTTTGAGCTACAGCTGCAATTTCTTTTGCTGTAGAATAGCTATCCTTTGGATCAAGGTTTACTCTTACTGCATCATTAGCACCAATGGCTAATGCTTTTCTGATTACAGGTTCTGTAGCAGCATCTCCTACATTGATTACTGTTACAGTTGCTCCCTGAGATTCCTGAAGTTTAACCGCTTTTGTCAATGCAAATTCATCTAGTGGATTGATTACCCACTGAATTCCGTTTTTGTCGAAAGCAGATTTATCTGCTGTAAAGTTAATTTTGGAAGTAGTATCCGGAACACTACTAATACAAACTAATATTTTCATGTGTACTATTTTATTTTTTCTCTTTTAGGCATAAAATCATGACACTTTATGCAGAGATTTTGTTTGAATTAATTTTTGCTAATATAAATAAAAAATATATTATGCATGCATAATACTTATTAAATTATTATTCAATACATTAAAAGTATTTATTTGCCTGGTTTTGTTGCTCTAAACTCAATTTTACTAGGCAAAACCCTCGAATTCATCTTTAAAATATCCAATATCAGATTCCCCATATCTTCAGGCTGGATCTTCCAATTGTCTTTTTCTGAAGGTACATTTCCATTAAAATAGGTGGCAACTGATCCCGGCATTATTACGGTAGATTTGATATTATACTTTCTTAAATCAATCATAGCCGCCTGTGTAAATCCTACAACACCGAATTTTGAAGCGTTGTACCCTGTTCCGTTTTCAAAGAAATTAGCTCCCGCCAGGCTTGAAATGGTAATATAATAGCCTTCTGTCTTTTTAAGTTCTTCTACAGAAGCTTTTAAGGTATAAAAAACACCAGTAAGATTGGTTTCTATCATATCATTCCACTCTTCAGCAGTTAGTTCATCTACGGGTTTGAATATCCCTAAACCTGCATTGGCAATTACATAATCCAGTCTCCCGAATTTTTCAATGGTATATTTTACAGCTTCTTCTTCACTCTCAAGGCTTCTTACATCAGAAACAATTCCCAGGACATTATCAGAATACTGTTTAAGATCTTCTTCAGCTTTCATAACATCCTCTCTTTTTCTTCCTGAAAATGCTACTGAAATTCCATTTTCAAGCAAAATTTTTGCAATCCCAAATCCTATCCCTTTGGTTCCTCCTGTTATATATGCGGTTTTATTTTTTGACATATTGTTTTAAAATATTTCTCTAAAATAACAAAAACGCTCCAAATGGAGCGTTTTACTGATACTAAGATTTATCAGGTATTATTTTTTAATAAACTTCTCAGTAGTTTTACCTTTTTTCGTTTCAATGTTAATAATATAGCTTCCTGGATTCAGGTTTTTAACATTTACTTGATTGTCATTCAAATCTGCAGACATTTTTCTTCCACTGATATCATAGATTTCCACTTTGTTTACGTTTTCTTTGGATTTGATATGAAGAAGATCCGTTACAGGATTAGGATATAGAATGAATGTTTTAGCATCCGGCATTGTTTCTTTAACAGACAACATCAATTCATCATTAATTTTAATATTATCAAAATAGGCTGTTCCTAGTCCATTATTGTGAACAAATCGCAGCTGGTCCATAGCAAGAGGGCTTGAAACCGGTTCTGCATAAATTAAAGTATCATTCAAATAATATCTGGTCTCCATTGCCGTGCCTACTATCTTAACTCTATACCATGCATTGGGAGCCCAAACTCCGGAAGTAGAAACCATATTCTGAACATTTGGATCCTTATTTAAAATTTTTATTATCCCTGTTTTATCAAAGTCCACTCTTACTACAGTCTTCTCATTCACATAATCTACACCCTGAAAGCCAAACACAGATTCGTTAAGCTGGGACATATTAATATCAAATGAAACTGAAAAATGGGTACTGGTAAGTGGAGTTCCTAAATTATAAAACCCACCAATAATAGGTTCCGGCTGAATGCCATAAATGGATTCTCTAACAATTTTCAGAGCACTGTTTCCATCGGTCGCCGCATCTGTACTGATCGTCTGATGGGTAACGTTTTCAGGATTGCCACCTGTAGGAGTACTGATCCATGCTCCTTGTCCGTGAATATTTCCGGTCATAAAACCTTCAATATCTTCAAAAGATACCGCCTGTTGGGCAATGCAAAACACCCCCAATAAAGCGCAAGCGATTGAGTAGATTTTTTTCATAGTTTTCAAGTTTGGAATAAAAATATAAACTTTCCTTGAATAGTGAAATAACTATCTACAAATAAAAAATAAAGCTTTTGTTTTCAGAGGGTTTATCTTTTTATAGGCTGTATTTTATTATTATTCTAATTAAACTCAAAATATATTTTTTTTCATAAAAACTCTTTTCAAGGAATTATTCATTCTTTTAGTTTTTACCATAGGTTAAAAAAAACCAGGCGCTTATAAGAAGCGCCTGGTTATAAATTATATATGGTTGTATTCAATATTTATTTTGAATAATTTTCAAAAAATAATGGAATACTTTCAATTCCTTTGTAGAAATTAAATAATCCATAGTGCTCGTTTGGAGAGTGGATCGCATCAGAATCCAACCCAAAGCCCATCAATACTGACTTAGCTCCTAAAACCTTCTCGAACATAGCTGTAATTGGAATACTTCCACCACTTCTGTATGGTAATACTTCTTTCCCAAATGCTGTTTCCATAGCCTTTTTAGCCGCTAAGAATTCTTTGGTATCACTTTGTAATACATAAGGCATTCCTCCGTGGTGAGGCGTTACTTTTACTTTTACAGTATCCGGAGCAATTTTTTCGAAATATTTCGTGAATTTCTCTGTAATTTCTTCAGGAGTCTGGTAAGGAACCAAACGCATTGAAATTTTAGCGAAAGCTTTGGAAGGAATTACTGTTTTAGCCCCTTCTCCTGTATATCCACCCCAGATACCATTACAGTCTAAAGTAGGACGAATAGAAGCTCTTTCTAAAGTTGTATATCCTTTTTCTCCTTCAATATTGCTCAATCCGATAGATTTTTTGAATTCTTCAGGATTATCCTTTAGTTTATTCATTTCTGTTCTGTCGGCATCAGATACAATCTCCACATTATCATAGAAACCGTCAATAGTGATATGCCCATTTTCATCAATAAGATTAGCAATCATTCTAGACAATACATGAATCGGGTTTGGAACCGCTCCACCATAAAGTCCTGAGTGAAGGTCTCTGTTCGGTCCTTCCACTTCTACTTCTACATAGCTTAATCCTCTTAGTCCTGTTGTAACAGTTGGTTGTTCATTGCTATAGATATGTGTATCTGAAATCAGAATAGAGTCACAAGATAGTTTTTCTTTGTTTTCATTCACAAAGTCTCCTAAACTTACAGATCCTACTTCTTCTTCTCCTTCCAGAATAAATTTAACGTTGCAAGGAAGTGTATTGGTTCTCATCATTGCTTCAAACGCTTTCAGGTGCATAAAGAACTGTCCTTTATCATCTGCAGCTCCTCTTGCAAAGATAGCTCCGTCCGGGTGAAGTTCCGTTTTCTCGATATAAGGCTCGAAAGGTGGCTTTCTCCATAATTCCAATGGATCTGCAGGCTGTACGTCGTAGTGTCCGTAAACCAATACCGTTGGAAGGTTTGTATCTATAATTTTTTCTCCGAAAACGATAGGGTAACCTTTAGTTTCACATATTTCAACATTGTCAGCTCCTGCATTCTTAAGGTGTTCTGCACATACATCCGCACACTTCAATACATCATCTTTATATGCCGGATCTGCAGAAATAGAAGGGATTCTCAATAACTCAAATAATTCATCCACGAAACGCTGTTTGTTTTCGTTGATGTAATTTAATGTCTCTTGCATTGTAAAATTTTATTTTGTTAAAATTAAAAAAAATGCACCGCTGGACCAAGTAAAAACACAGGATTTTCTAAAGAAAAATATTATTTCCTGATGATTGCCCTGTTAGTGATTTTTAAAAATAAAAAATGCCCTGTCAAAAAACAGGGCATTTTTATATTGTATACTAATAATTAGTGTTCAGCTTTTGGAGCCTCTTCCTTTTTTTCAGCAGGCTTTGCAGCAGCAGTACTATCTGTTTTAGGAGCTGCAACTTCTGGTTTAGCTGCTTCTTCCTTATGTTCAGCAGCAGCCCCATGTGTAGCATGAGCTTCTCCACCCTGAGCATCATCAGAATATCTATCTACTCCTTCTTCAAGTTTCAAAGTACCTTTATTTCCACCCTGCGGTACTTTTTTACAGCTTACAGCTACCGTTGCAATCGCTAAACATATAACTAATTTTTTCATATGTAAAATTTATTTTTTAAATGTCATATGGAACCGCACTATTTTAGTTTATTCTATTAAGCTAAACAGCGAGCGATTTCATGCTCTAATTTTTGATTGCCCAAAATTAAGAAATCCTGTTTCTTTTGGCAACATTTTTATACTGATTTTAAAATAATTTTCCCTTTTTTGGACTGTGTAAAAATAAGGTAGGCATTTCCACCATCTTTTAATCCATATTTCTTTTTGATCTCCTCAGGTTTTAGAGGATAGTTTTTTGAAATAATATTGTATTGCTCCTTCTTTTTAATCTTTTTAGAATCAATAACTTCCATTTCGAAAATTCTTCCAGGGAATTCGGTAATCTTTTCAGAAGAAGTATATAAGTGAGTATTGGGATGTAATTTTTTAACCCCGAATTTTTCAGAAACTAAATTAAAAGTTCCAGCCTTTAAAATGGAATTATTGGGAATGTAAATGAATTTTTCAGGTTCAGAGTACTCCGATTGAGCATTTTCTTCATCCCCAAATGTGAAACTAAAGTCAGATTCTCCACTTTCAAGGTTCACACAGTTGCAAAAAATTCCTTTCTTCTTTTCTCCAGATACAAAGGCTACCACTTCTTTTACATCATTTTTAAGCGCAATAATATCAAGTCTGAAAATATTGGGTACAACTGAAACAAGATATTTCAGGTCAATTAATGGTGAAAGCTTAATAATCACCTGACTTGATATTGACATCAATTTTTCCTGGATTTCAAGGATGTTCGGGGAAAGATCCTCCAAAAGAAAAACCTTGTTTTTATTCTGATCTCTTCGGGCTGGGTCAAGATAAATGCTATCAAAGTTTTCCTGATTTTCATTTAAAAAATCTTCTAATTTCTGATTGATAAATCTTGCTTTCTTCTCTAGAACATTCCAATTGTGCTCAACAATCTCTAAAAGCTCTATATTTTGCTCTATTAAAGTAATATCTTCAAAATTTTGAGATAGATAATAAGCATCAATTCCAAAACCGCTGGTTAGATCAATAAACTTTTTACCTTTTAAAATCTGAGATTTATAAAGAGCCGTCTTTTCAGATGATGATTGCTCCATATTGAGCTGTGGTGGAAAAATAACTCCATCCTTCAATAGGAAAGGAAACTTTTTCTCTGCTACCTGTTTTCCTTTAATTTGTTGTACAATTTCCTGCATAGAAACTTCAGGAAACGGAGATTTTTTTAATAGTAATGAGTGCAGATCTGCCTTTAGATTTGCGTTGATATAGTCTTGAACTTCTTTGTTTAATAGTTTGTTTCCCACAGATTTGTTCCAGATTGTAAATAATAATATGAATACTTCGATTCCGCTTAGCATGGCATCTCTAATACTAATTGTTTTATTCTTACAATTAATTTGTAATAATGTCATGCTGAATGGAATCGAAGCATCATTATATTAAGGGTTTCTCTTATAAAAAATATAGTCAGTCAATACAGGGGTTATCCCATTCTGTTTGAGCAAAGAATTGATTTGCCCTCTGTGATAGGTAGAGTGATTCACTGCATGAAAAAGCATTTCAAAAATACTGTTCTCAAATTTCGTTCCTCTTGAATTCTGATATTCTATTCTCTTTTCGAGATCAAGATTGGTGATAATATCAATGCTTTTAAGAAAATTCCCATGATTGATTTCTATCAGGGATTCAAAAGGGTTGATTTGCCACACTTCAAAGGTGGTCTCTCCCAGTATCCGGGCATTCCAGATTTGTTGTGCATTAAGCGTGTGATTAATGAGATTGATTGTTTTATCATCTACAAGTTCTCTGTTTTCAGAGATCACTTTAATCATCTCAACATTGAAATGATAGGTGTATTCAAATAAATCAATCAGTTTTTCTTTCATTCCTAAAACTATAAGCCTTTTTCTCTACGCAGTGTTATTACATTTGGAGATGCAGGATCAATATCTGCCGGGGTTTCGTTTTCAAAGTCGAAGAACAGTAGCAATTCATCCTCATTAATAAATTTAATAAGTCCACTTAAAAATTTACTTTCTTCAAGTTTATTATTGAAATCATTGTATGATCCAATCAAATTAAATTTAATTATTTTTTTTGAAAAATCAGCAGTATATTTCACATGTCCAATTTTTCCTTTATTTGGTCCATCAGGAATTACATGATTTCTACCATCAATATTCAATCCTTCAAGCTCTGCTTTTACAAAACCATCGGAAAAAAACGTGAATGAGCCATAGCTACCCGCATCTGTTCCTACCCACTTTCCATACAAATCTTTCTCGGTTTGAGAAAAACATAATCCGAAAAACAATAAAAGGAAAATTAAGAAGCTTTTTTTCATGGTATAATTAATGTTTTATTCAAACATTTCAGCCCAGCGAACGGCTTTTATTTCTTTTTCGTCGTATAAATCTGCAATCGACTTTTTAACGTCTAATTTAGGGTACAGATTGACTCCTATCAGCTTTATTTTCCCTTCTTCTATCCACTGTTGCTCTTCAATAGCATGGTCGTAGATCTTTTTTTGAACTACTCCCTGTTTTAAAAGTTCAAGATAGCCTCCAGCTTCTTCCATTTCAACAAATAACTCCCAAGCCTTGTCTGCAATCTGTTGAGTAACATCTTCAATATAGAAGCTTCCGTTTCCAGCATCTTCAAATACATTGATGATACTTTCATACGCCAGAACAATCTGCTGCTTGAAAGAAATTTCCTCAGAGTTATCTGTACTTCTGTTTACAAGATAATTGTTTGTAAAAACGGCATCTGCCCCACCAATCATTGCTGAAGCTAATTCCAATGTAGAACGGATCAGGTTGTTTTCATTATCAGAAACAGCCTTATTTCTAAGAGAAGTCTCTGCAAAGATGTAAGGAATCTCATCCAATCCATATTCTTTGGAAAGCTGGTTAAAAACCATTTTAAAGGCTCTTAGTTTTGCCATTTCAAAGAAATAATTACCTCCTACGGCAATTCTGAAGATTAATGTATTGAGAATTTCAGCGCCATATACTTCTACCAGCTCTTTTGTTTTTGCCAAAGCAATCCCTAATTGCTGATAGATAGCAGCTCCTGCATTCTGATGCAGTGAAATATCTACACAAATACTTCTTTTGAATCCTTTTGCCAATAATTCCTTTGCCAATTGATCGTCAATTATTGCGTCTTTTTCATTGAAGACGTCAATTAAAGAAAAATATTGATCTTCATCCTGAGGTGTAATATGTCCTGCAAGTTCTTTATTGTTGACAAAGAGGGTTTTCTCGCTCAGATCTTCTACATTCTGATCAAGTAAAAATGCAAATACTTCTTCTTCCAGACTTTCGTGATATCTAGCCACCAAATGGGTACTTTCTTCAACTCTTGGCAGATTTACCAGAGGTTTTTTAACCTCTGTATAGAAAGGTCTTACTTCTATTCCTTCCAGGTTTTCCTTTTCCAGAATAGGATAAATATCCTCTGTTTTAAGCTGTTTTTTTACTAAATTTTCCCAATTTGGAAGTGTAGCGGTATTTGACATTAGTTTTATTTAAATTGTGAATGGGCAATGGCGAATTGATAAACTCTTCCCTATTGACGTATCCTATTATTATTTCTTAGCGACTTTTGTACTGTCGACCACCAAAATGAAGATTTCTTCATTTGGCTTCTTCATAAAATAATTTTCTCTTGCGTATTTTTCCTTTTCTGATTTGTTGTTCATCAATTTTTTATAGAAGGCATCGTTCTTTTCGTATTCTTTTTTATAATACTCCAATTGATCTTCATATTTATGAATCTCACCATTCAGTTCGTTAATTACAAGAAATGAGGTTTTGTCGAAGAAAATCATCCATACCAAAAACAGACAGATCGTAATGGTATACTTATTCAACACATATTTTTGGATAAGTTTGAATGTTTCAGATTTCGGCTGAATGTCTTTGATAAGGTTATTTTCTTCCATTTTTTTTTAATGTTTTTTCAACGAGTTTTTAATAACAGTAGTTAAAAAATCAATGGCTACGGAATTCTGTTTCATATTTGGGATAATAAGATCGGCATCATTTTTAGATGGCTCTATGAATTCCTGGTGCATTGGTTTTAAAGTTGTCTGATAGCGGTGTAATACTTCGCTCAGATCTCTTCCTCTTTCCTGAGTATCTCTTCTGATCCTCCTTATAAGTCTTTCATCAGAATCTGCGTGAACGAATACTTTCAGATCAAATTCTTTCAGTAATTCTTTATTGGTAAGAACCAAAATTCCTTCTACTACCAATACATTCTTAGGTTCTACAGTTACGTGATCTCCTGTTCTGGAATGGGTCACAAAGCTATAAATCGGTTGTTCTATCGCCTCATTATTTTTTAAAGCTTTTACGTGTTTTATCAATAGTTCAAAATCTATTGACTTCGGATGGTCATAATTTAAAGCCTCTCTTTCTGTCAGTGTAAGACCTTGGTTGTCGTGATAATAATTATCCTGTGAAAGGATATTCATTCCTTCGATATCAAGCTGCTGAAGTATCTTATCAACAACTGTAGTTTTGCCCGATCCTGTCCCACCGGCAATTCCTATTACAAGCATTGTTTTTTTGTTTCTTTATAGTTGGTACAAATATACTATTTTAGATAAAATGTGGCAATGCAGAGAGCGAAATTGACCAATTAAGAAATTCTTATCTATTGAAGTTAAAGTAATTAGTCTTTAAAATAGTTGGAATACTGAAAATTGGTTGATTTGGTGAGAAAAAATTGCTTTTATCTTTTAAAAACTACTGTCTTATTTTTTTAATGCCAGGAATACGCGAAGGGTCTATAAAATTGTATGGATATTTTTCGTTCGCAAGAGCATTTCATTCAGCAATATCCTCAATAAAGGGTCTTGGCTAAGTTCTAACGCCTCTGCGAACGGAATTCTTTATTCTTTTAATTAAGAACCTTGCGAACGCTGCGTTAACATAATTTGCAAGAGCAATAAAACTAGGTATCAAATTTAGAATACTTAGATTATGAGATTCCTCCTTCGTCGGAATGACAATACAGAGTATTCATAAAAAAGGTTCACAAAAAAAACCGGCCAATGGCTGGCCGGTTTTTATTTTATACGATTTCACTTGTTAATTCGCGTGAAAGTAATTTTTCGTGCATCGGCTTCAAAAGATCTAGTGAGCCTGTTTTTACGGTACATTTGCCCTTGTAATGAACAAGCATTGTACATTGTTCTGCCTGTTCTAGTGTATGCTTACATATTTCAATCAGGCTGTCGATTACATAATCGAAGGTATGAACATCATCATTATGCAGCACCAGTTTGTAGACTTCATCCGTATCATCCAGTACAAGAACTTCTTCCTCATACTGACGTTTCGGATCTTCGTAGTCTTTTATCGTATTATAAAAATTCATTCTTAGTTGTTTTAAACTTCACCAATTTTTTCTGCTAAACTATCAATAGCATTGGGTGCCTGATATATCAATTCAACGAGTTCCACACTCTTATTGTTCATTTTCAGAATTTTGAAATGATAATCATCCAGATCAAATTCCTGGTTTTCTTCAGGAATATCTTCTAGTTCATAAAGGATAAATCCTGCTAATGAGTTGTATTCACTTTCTTCGGAAAGAGGAAGTCTTTTGGGTAAGAATTCATTGATTTCATCCAGAGGTTGAGTTGCCTGTACCCAATAGGTATTATCAGCAATTTTATCAACAATCTTTTCTTCCTCATCTTCTTCATCCTGAATTTCTCCTACAAGCTCTTCCAGAATATCTTCAAGGGTAATAATACCTTCTGTTCCACCAAATTCATCAATAACGATAGCAAGGTGTTGTTTTTTCTGTTGGAAAATTTTCAATAAGTCTGAAACTTTCTTGCTTTCTACTACGAAAAAGGCATCACGCATCAGATCTTTAAGATCCTCATGGTCTAAAGCTCCTTTTCTTTTAACAAATTCTCTTATAATTTCCTTCGTATAGAAAATACCGATTACATTGTCAATAGAATCAAGATATACAGGAATACGGGAGTAACCGCTATCCATAATGGTATTAATAATATCGTTCACATCTTCTTCAAAGTCGATGGAAGTAATATTCTGTCTTGGAACCATGATCTGTTTTGCAGAGTGATCTGTAAAATCAAATGCATTTTTAATGATTTCGTAGTTCTCTTCTTCAATTTCACCACTGTCTGCACTTTGTTTTACCAAAAGCTGAAGCTCTTCTGTAGAGTGGATTTCCTGCTCTGAAGCGGGGTGAATTTTGATCAGTCTTAAAAAACCATTAGACATGGAGTTCATCAACCAGATAAACGGTTTGAAAATCGTGTAGAAAACTCTCAACGGTACAGCTGTAGCCATTGTTGTAGCTTCTGATTTTCTGATGGCTATTGATTTTGGGATAAGTTCACCAAATACAATATGCATAATAGTAATCAACACAAAACTAGTCACCACTGAAATGGTAGTAATTGTTGTTTGGGTTAATTCTACATTTAAAGAGTGAAATATGTTTTCAACAATATGATGCAGGGCACTCTCTCCTACCCAACCAAGGGCAAGGGATGCCAATGTAATTCCTAATTGTGTAGCGGAAAGATATTCATCCAAATGCTTGATGATATGTTCTGCCTGTTTTGCCATAGAATCCCCTTCTGCGGCTTTTAATTGAATTTGAGAGTAACGAACTTTAACAATTGAAAATTCTGCGGCTACGAAGAAGCCATTTAGTAATACAAGAAATAAGGCCAGCAAAAGCCTGACTATGTCCGAGTCCATTTAGAAGTTGTATAAATTTTATTAAGTACAAAGATATGCAAAATAAAAATAACCTGAATCCGAGATAGATTATTTCAATAGGGGAATTTTTGACAAGAAAATTGACTTCTTAAGACCTATCTATTTCGCAATAAAAAAAATAATTGGATATCCTTTTCATTTCTATACAAAAAGATGTCTTTTTGGGTGCTTAATTGTGTTTTTTAACCTTTAAAAACAAAAAAAGCACCGATAAGATCGATGCTTTTGATTGTATGTTAAAATAATTCTTTACGAATTTTTCAAAGCTTCTGCTCCGGAAACAATTTCCAAGATTTCATTGGTAATTGCAGCCTGTCTTGCTTTGTTGTAGAAGATCTTAAGATCATTTCTCAAAGCTTCTGCATTATCTGTAGCTTTGTGCATTGCAGTCATTCTAGCTCCGTGCTCAGATGCTACTGAATCTAAGATTGCTTTGAAAACCTGAGTTTTGATAGACTTTGGAATTAAGTTATCCAAGATCTCGGCTCTGTTAGGTTCAAAGATATAATCTGTTTCAACCTGTGGTTCTGTAGTTTCAGGCATTGAGATGGGAAGAAGCTGCTCTGTAGTTACTTCCTGAGTTGCAGCATTAACGAATTTGTTATAAATAACATAAACTTCGTCAAATTTACCTTCTTTGAAGCTAGCCATTACTCCTTCTGTAATATGCGCAACAGCATCAAAGTTTAAGTTATCATAAACAGAACTTCCATTAGCATATACTGAACGACTTCTTCTTACAGCATCATATACTTTTTTACCTACAGGAAGAACTTCAATCTCATATCGAGAATTGTTCTGGTACTGAAGGTTAAGCTCTTTTACAATTGAAGAGTTAAAAGCTCCCGCAAGACCTCTGTTTGAAGTAACAGCGATGAAAAGTATTCTTTTAACCTCTCTTTTCTGAGCATATACAGAAACCTGGTCAGGATCAGAGCTAGAATTTACATTCTGGATAAGCTCCTGTAATTTTTCAGAATAAGGTCTTAACATTACGATTGCGTCCTGTGCTTTTTTAAGTTTCGCAGCGGAAACCATTTTCATAGCACGTGTAATCTGCATCGTAGATGAAATTGACGTAATTCTGCCTCGTATTTCTTTTAAGTTTGCCATTAATTTGGGTTCAAAGTTTAAGGTCTAAAGTTTAAGGCTTAAAACGTTATATTTTAAACCTTAAACATTGAATTTTATTAGTTGTATTTAGAAGCTAAATCGTTAGCTGCCTGCTTAAGAACACCTGTAATATCGTTATCGATTTTTCCAGCTTTGATAGCAGCCATTGTATCTGGGTGCTTAGATTTTAGGAACTCGATATATTCGTGTTGGAATTCTTTAATCTTGTTCAATGGAACGTTTCTCATTAAGTTTTCTGTTCCAGCATATACGATCGCTACCTGACTTTCTACAGGAAGTGGTGCATTTACCGGCTGCTTAAGGATCTCCACGTTTCTTTCTCCTTTAGAGATAACTGCTAAAGTAGAAGCATCAAGGTCAGAACCGAATTTAGCAAACGCTTCTAGTTCTTTATATTGAGCCTGGTCTAATTTAAGAGTACCAGAAACTTTTTTCATTGATTTGATCTGAGCATTACCTCCTACTCTCGATACAGAGATACCTACGTTGATTGCAGGACGAACCCCTGAGTTGAATAGATCAGACTCCAAGAAGATCTGTCCGTCAGTAATAGAGATTACGTTTGTAGGGATATATGCAGAAACGTCACCAGCCTGAGTTTCGATGATTGGAAGAGCAGTTAATGAACCACCTCCTTTCACGATTGGTCTAAGAGATTCTGGCAAATCGTTCATTTGCTTAGCGATGTTATCATCAGCAATTACTTTTGCAGCTCTTTCCAATAGTCTTGAGTGAAGATAGAAAACGTCTCCAGGGTAAGCTTCACGGCCCGGTGGTCTTCTCAATAGTAGAGAAAGCTCACGGTAAGCAACAGCTTGTTTAGATAAATCATCATAAACGATAAGCGCTGGTCTACCAGTGTCTCTGAAGAACTCACCGATAGAAGCTCCGGCCATTGCAGAATATACCTGCATTGGAACTGGATCTGATGCATTAGCTGCAACGATTACAGTATAAGCTAAAGCTCCTTTATCAGAAAGGGTTTTAACGATTTGTGCTACAGTAGAAGCTTTCTGACCGATAGCAACATATATACAATATACTGGTTTACCAGCATCAAAGAATTCTTTTTGGTTGATGATCGTATCGATCGCAACAGTAGTTTTACCTGTTTGTCTGTCACCAATGATAAGCTCTCTCTGACCTCTTCCTACAGGAATCATCGCATCAATTGCAACGATACCAGACTGTAAAGGTTCAGTTACTGGTTGTCTGAAGATAACTCCAGGAGCTTTTCTTTCTAATGGCATTTCGTATAAATCTCCTGTGATAGGACCTTTACCATCGATAGGGTTACCAAGAGTATCAACTACTCTTCCTAACATACCTTCTCCTACTTTAATAGAAGAGATTCTGTTTGTTCTTCTTACTGTATCCCCTTCTTTTACTAATTTACTTTCACCAAGTAGAGCAACACCTACGTTGTCTTCTTCAAGGTTAAGTACAATACCTTCTACATCACTAGAAAATTTCACCAACTCTCCGTATTGTACGTTTTCTAACCCGTATACACGAGCAATACCATCACCGATGGTTAAAACTGTACCTACTTCCTCAACGTTTGATTGAGTATCGAAGTTGGCCAATTGCTGTTTTAAGATCGCAGATACTTCTGCCGGATTTATTTCTGCCATTGTATGGTTGTTTTTCTTAATTTAATTGGAAATCTTTTTTAACTTGGTTCAATTTGGTCTTCACAGACGCGTCTACCTGCTGGTCTCCTACTCTTAGGATATATCCACCTAAAATATCTTGGTTGATGATGAGTTTCAAATCGAAGTTTGAATTGGCATTCACCAAGTTGGTAGATCTTAGAATCTGATCAATATTCTCTTTAGAAAGCTGAGTAGCGGTTGTAAGCGTTACTCTCTGTACTCCGTTGATGTCTTCAACTTTGTTAATGAATTCCTGAGCGATATTTTTTAATTGGCTTTCACGTCCGTGTTTAATAACCAATTTGATCAAATTCTGGGAAGATGCTGATAAACCTTTGAAAATTTCGTTTGCTACCTCTATTTTCTTTTTTGCATCAATGTAAGGTGTAAGGAAGAATTTGTTCAAATCCTGAGATTCAATCATGATCTTCACTACATCTTTCATTTCAGAAAACACGGCAGCTGTTTGACCTGATTCATTAGTGAAATCAAGTAAACCCTGTGCGTATCTTTTCGCTACTTTAGATGTAAGCATTCTTAGTTAAGGTTAGATTTGTTGATATAATTTTGAACTAATTCGTTTTGAGCTTCCGTGTTATCTAACTTTTGTTTCAAGATAGATTCTGCAATGTTTACAGATAAAGCACCGATCTGAGTTTTGATGTCTGCCATTGCAGCGTTTTTCTCAGCGTTGATTGTTTGCTTAGCAGCTTCAATAAGTTTGTCTCCTTCCGTTTTAGCAACATCTTTAGCTTCACCTACGATTCTGTCTTTAATTTCTCTAGCTTCTTTAAGGATAGCGTCTCTTTCAATTTTAGCTTCACGAATAATTCTTTCGTTGTCAGCTTTAAGATCTTCCATCTCTTTTTTAGCCAATTTAGCTTGGTTTAATGCATCAACGATAGAAGTTTCTCTTTCATTAACAGCATTTACAATTGGTTTCCAAGCGAATTTAGCTAGAAGAAATAATAGGATAACAAAAGTAAGGGTCATCCAAAACAAAAGTCCAATTCCAGGTTCAATAATTCCCATATCTGTAAATTCTTTTTTTAAATGTTATTTTATGGATTGTTTTTTTAAAAATTCTTAGCAGCAGCCAACCGCTTTACTGCTAAGAATGTTTTTTGAGGATAGATTACTTGATGAAAGCACCAAAGATGATCGCGATAAGACCAGCACCTTCAATAAGACCAGCAGCAATAAGCATTGCTCCTTGAATCTTACCAGCTTGTTCTGGTTGTCTAGCGATAGCGTCCATTGCGTGACCACCGATTTTACCGATACCTAGACCTACACCTAGTACTGCTAAACCGATACCTACGTAAATTAATCCTGCTCCTGTTGATAAATCCATAATAAATAAATTATATTAGTTAAAAAATTATTTTTAAATTCTTTCTTTTAATTAGTGAGCGTGTTCTTCGTGACCGTGCTCATGTTCGTGCTCTGCAACTGCGATTCCGATAAATAGTGCGGATAATACAGTGAAGATATATGCTTGCAATGCTGCTACCAATAATTCCAATACTGAAACGAATAACGCTAAAGGTACAGATGCAAATCCTAATAATGGAGTTTTGAAAATGAAGATCAATGAAACGATCGCCAAGATCATAATGTGTCCCGCTGTAACGTTAGCAAAAAGTCGCATCATTAAAGCGAAAGGCTTTGTAAAGATTCCGATAATCTCAATTGGAACCATAATTGGGTACAATAAGATTGGAACCGGTGGCATAAAGATGTGTTTCCAGTAATCTTTATTCGCACTGAATAATGTAATTAATAATGTAATAACTGCTAATACTGCTGTGATTGCAATGTTACCTGTAAGGTTAGCTCCAAAAGGGAAGAAAGGAATCAATCCAAAAAGGTTGTTAATCCAGATAAAGAAAAATGCAGTTAATAAATAAGGCATATATCTTTTATATTTAACAGACCCGATGTTTGGAATAGCCACTTCGTCTCTAATAAATACAATCACTGGCTCCATAAATTTCCCAATACCTTTTGGAAGTTGTGATTTTTTATAATTTCTCGCCATTCCTATGAACACTACTGCCATAAAAAGAACTGACAAGAACATTGAAGCTGCGTTTTTTGTTACTGAAAGATCAAAAAACACTTCGTTTGATTTTTGCTTTCCACTGATGATTGAAAATAATGTAGCTTTTTCAACACCTTTAGTAGAAACTACCTGCCCGTGTTCTAAAGTATACCCATCATGTTCGTGTCCGTGAGCAATACTACTAGAAAGAAAAGTATGCCAGCCTTCATTATCCTTGATGATAACAGGCAAAGGGATAGAAACGTGATGTTCTTCACCACTGTCATCTTTTGTAGTCCATAAATGCCATTCATTAGAATCACCAATGTGCTCCATGATCATCGTGGTCGCATTGAAGCCGTCTTTCGCTTCTTTGTTCTCTACTTTTTCCGCTGATTTCTCTCCTTCAGATTCGTGTTGAGCAGAAGCTAAACTGCTTATAAACACAAATAAAAATGCGAAAAATAATGAAGAAATTTTTCTGTTCATATCTCTTTTTTAATCGTGTGCAAATATATCGATTTTATTAAACTTTACCAATACTAAAAATTGATTTTTATCATCAAAAAAATCAAGACTTATTAATGAGTTTTATTATAGGTAAATAAATAAGGAATGATGCGATAAGAAAACAGATCACTATAAAGAGAAAATTAGCCTGTGTTTTTTCTATTATTATTAAAGAAATAACAAGCCAAATCAAGTCCTTAGAGAGGTTAACGACCAGAAATTTCATTCCCGCATCCTGTTTACCATATAAATACTTTTTAAATATTATATATACTATTATATTAAGCAATGCTATTAATAATACAATAATAAAACTATCAAGAAAATTCATGCTGCAAAAATAGGATTATAATTTTTGAAACAAAAGAAATATGAATTCTTCTATATTATAAGGTTGGAAGCTGGAAGAGGGATGATGGAAGTTACTATTGTGTCATAATAGTAGATTTCACTTTTTTTATTAAAATATCCTGTAACTTTTGGATAGCTCCGCAAACATTTCATCTGCTAATCGCCCTACTTACAAGTCCTTTGTTCCCATCTTCATTAAATCCGTTAAAAAAAATACAGCTCATTTTATAAACTAATAAAACTTTTCTTCTTCCAGCTTCTAACTTAAAAAAATACTTTAAAAACGATCTAAAAAGAATGCTGAAAACAAACACATTTCATTTTATTGACTAATAAAACCTCCCTTCTCCCCGCTTCCAGCTTCCAACTTCAATCAAATCCATATAATATTAAGTCTATCATACTCAGGTTTCTTAAAAATTCCTTATTTTTGCAAACCTATAATTTACAATAAATATGTTTAATAGTTTACAGGATAAATTAGACAAGGCATTACATAATATTTCCGGACGTGGAAAAATTACCGAAATCAATGTAGCGGAAACCGTAAAGGAGATCCGTAGAGCATTGGTGGATGCCGATGTTAACTATAAAGTTGCAAAAGATCTTACTAAAAGAGTTCAGGATAAAGCTTTAGGAGAAAACGTTCTTACTTCCCTTACTCCGGGACAGTTGATGACGAAAATTGTTCACGACGAGCTTGTGGATTTGATGGGAGGTTCTCAGGAAGGGATTAATCTTTCAGGAAAACCATCTGTAATCCTTATTGCAGGTCTTCAGGGTTCTGGTAAGACTACTTTCTCCGGAAAACTTGCTAATTATTTACAAACAAAAAGAAATAAAAAACCTTTATTGGTAGCTTGTGACGTTTACCGTCCTGCAGCCATTGACCAGCTGAAAGTATTAGGAGGACAAATTAATGTTCCTGTTTATACTGAAGAAGGATCTACAAACCCTTCTACTATTGCGGAAAATGCAATTAACTTTGCAAAGGCTAACAACCACGATGTAGTAATTGTGGATACAGCAGGTCGTTTAGCAATTGATGAGCAGATGATGAACGAGATCAAGTCCGTACATTATTTCATCAAGCCACAGGAAACTCTTTTTGTAGTAGATTCCATGACAGGTCAGGATGCTGTGAATACAGCTAAAGCCTTCAACGATGCTCTGAACTTTGACGGAGTTGTTTTAACTAAATTAGATGGTGATACAAGAGGTGGAGCTGCTTTAACAATCCGTTCTGTAGTTGAAAAACCAATCAAATTTATCTCTACTGGTGAGAAAATGGAAGCTCTTGATCTTTTCTACCCGGAAAGGATGGCCGACAGAATCTTAGGAATGGGAGACGTTGTTTCCTTAGTAGAAAGAGCTCAGGAGCAGTTTGATGAAGAAGAAGCTAAAAAACTTCACAAGAAAATCGCTAAAAACGAGTTTGGTTTTGACGATTTCTTAAAGCAGATCAATCAGATCAAGAAGATGGGTAACATGAAAGACTTGATGGGAATGATCCCAGGAGTTGGAAAGGCTATCAAGGATGTTGAGATCAGCGATGATGCATTTAAGCACATTGAAGCAATCATCTACTCTATGACCCCGGAAGAAAGAAGAAAACCTTCTATCATCAATACGCAGAGAAAGAACAGAATTGCAAGAGGAGCAGGAAGAAAGATTGAAGATGTAAACCAATTGATGAAGCAATTCGATCAGATGGGTAAAATGATGAAGATGATGCAGGGACCTCAAGGAAAGCAAATGATGCAGATGATGAGCAAAATGCCAAATATGCCTGGAATGGGTGGAATGTTTGGAAAATAATTCAAAAACAATCTAATCAAAATATAAAATCCGACTCAAAACTGAGTCGGATTTTTGTTTTTTACCTTTAAATAAATTGATTATTTGTCAGATTTCTGAGCTTTACCTTTAATAAAATAAGAGAAACCAACATTCACACCGAAAGTCTTAACATTTGTCTTAAACTCTGTATTCATAATGGTTTCTTTACTTGAAAACTGGTCATAAGAAATCCCTAGATTGACGCCTAAGGATGAAGTTGCCATGTAAGTAACTCCTCCTTTTACTTTCCACGCTAAACCGTCTGTAGTAGTCTCTGTATCTCGCATTAATGAAAGATCAACCCCTTCATTATTGATGTCTTGGTAAGCGGAATACTTTGTCTTATTGGAAGCATATCCAATCCCTGCCCCTAAAAATGGTACAAACTTAGTGGAATTTGTAAAATAGTAAGTAGCTGTAGGCATTACAGAGAATGTAGAGTTTGCAACTTTCATACCTTGATATTTCGTGGTAGTATTAACAAATCCTAAGTCTATCCCCACCGCTAATTTATCAATAACAAAATATCCTACAGAAGGAGTAATTGAAAAGGTATTTACTTTAGGTCCGTCAACAGAATGACTTCCTGTTTTTACAGTAGTTGTATTGTTATTAAACCCCATTCCAGTGTTTCCACTGATTACCCAGTCCCCTTTAGTCATTTGGGCATTAGAAAGCCCGAAAAGTGCTACTGCACTTGCTAATAATAGTTTTTTCATGATTATTAATTGAATTATTAGAATTTATATCCTACTCCAAGTTGCAGGAAGTTCATTTTTAGTTTTTCACCATCAACAGGGTTCTTTATCATATTCGTCAGTCCGAAACTATAACGAGCATCTAAAAACAACCCTTTATAAACAGTATAATCTCCCCCAAGGAACAGACCGAACTCTGTAGACTTAAGTCCATTATCAAAAGAGTCTTCCATATATCTTTCCCCTTCATTTAAAGCAGCCTGATTAGAAGCAGCTCCACTAACTTCCATCTTCACTTTTGTATTGGTTCTAAAGCTCACATACGGACCAGCATAAAGCCCCAGTTCAGGCGTTGCGTAATATCTTGCTGACACAGGAATTACAAGTCTGTTAAAGTTAATTTTTTCTGTTACTGTAACACCATAAGCGCTCACAACAGCCTTACCTCCCAGATTTGCATATTCTAATTCTCCCTGTACTGCAAACTTATTATTGAATTTATGTTCTACCAATCCTCCAACATAAAAGCCAGATTTTGATTCCATATTAGCTTTGATACCTCCTACTTCAAAACTATCATCATTAGAATTCAATGTTGATAAAGCATAACCTGCTTTTACACCAAATTTCGTCTGTGCATTAAGCCCTGCAAATAAAGCAATTGCAGATGCTAATAAGATTTTTTTCATGATTATTAATTGATTTTTTTTATATGTGAAAAAAGCCCCAAGAAAATCTTAGGGCTTTATTGCTATATGCTTTGTTTATTATTTTGCAAATACATACTTAACTCCGAAAGTTACAGAAGATAAGTTTAATCCGAAGTTATAGTTGTTTGTAGCCTCACCATCTTTTGGCTTATAGTTGCTATAACCGAACTCACCGATAGTAGCTTCAATTGACCAGTTCTTGTTTAAGAAATAATCTAAACCTGGCTTAATAGTTACACCAATTTTAGTGTATTTAGCTTCAGTAGTAATTGAGTGTGTAGTTGTAGGAGCTCCAACTGTAGTAGTTTCGTCATTATTCTCAACTTCAGTTTTTCCAAACTGCATTGGCACTGCTAATTGTCCGAAAATATATAATTTTTCAGATAAAGTCCAGTATTTTCTTACGAAAGGAGCAACAACAAAAGCTGGCTTCTTAGTAATATCTTTGCTTACAGTAGTTGAAGTAAGAGTAGATGATGTAGATCTTTCAGTTTCTTTTTCAGTCTGGTAACCAACACCTAATCCAACAGCTAAGTTTGTGTTTACAAAGTATCCAACTGTAGGTAATACGTTGAAGTTTTCTTTTTTGTAATCACCATTATTGCTTTCTTCTTGAGAATAACCAACAGATCCTGATAAATATGTAGTTCCTTTAGCAATCTGAGCATTTGATAATCCGAAAAGTGCAACAGCACCCGCTAATAATATTTTTTTCATTTTAAAAAATTTTAATACTTTCTGGAGGCAAATTTACAGTGGTATCCACTAATATTAAAATTTGTTAATGTGATTAATATCATTGTTAAAATTTAAGGTTTTACAATAATAAATCATATCAGAGAGAGTCTTTTGATTTTTTCACAATATTATGAATAAAAAAATCTCAATTTGGCACCCAGAGCCTAATATGTTTAGTTTTTAAAATTTAGAGGTTTTAGTAAAATCATTATAATTTGGGAAAATAATACAAAAACAGTCTTGTTAAAATGTTAATTTTTAAGGAATTAAGTTTTAAAAATTAAACAAATGTTTATAATTTGAAGTTGATTTTACCTCCCAAAGTGATACAACAGAGCTAGATAGCTAATATTCTGGTTCAATAAGAAACTCCGGCCAAAGGCCGGAGTTTCTTATGTTATTTCAACATATTCTTATTTAATAAAGAAGTTGTATCCTAAGTTAACAGCACCTACATTCCAGTCTTCTCTGTACCAACCGTGATCACGTCTGTTGCTGATAGACTGATATCCTATGTATAACTCTCCTTTAGACATCTGGTATCCGAATTTAGGTTGTGCATAGAAGCCACCATCTACACCGTTTTTAGTAGAAATACCATATCCTAAGTCTAATCCCACAAAGATAGGGGCTCCCTTGAACTTATATTTCCCAGAAACTGCTACAGGAATAAATCCGAAATCATCGAAGTGATCTTTTCCGAAGAAGTGAGAGTATCCTGTTGCTACCCCAAGGTCAAAACCTTTAGCAATATTCCACATATAAGCTCCATCTACTCCTAATGTAAATGAAGATACATTGCTTGCATCAGATACAGGAATACCAATATGTCCTCCTAATTTTAAACCTTCCTGTGCTTGAGCAGCACCTCCTAGAAGTGCAAAAGCACCTATTAATAATAGCTTTTTCATTTTTTAAGTTTAAATTTTACGTTCCAAAAATACTAATTATTTTCATCACAGGAGTATATTTATAGGATTCCCATTCTTTAAAACAAAAAAAGCAGGACAAATGATGTCCTGCTTTTTATACTTTTATTTCTTAAATCTTTAGGATTAGTTCCCTCCAAATTTGAAACCTACACCAATTTGAGCAAAGCTATTCTTGACAGAACCTCCACTGTTATCATTGGAAAGGTTTGAAATCCCTAAGCTGTATCTTGCATCAAAGAAAAGTCCGTTTTCCAAAGCATATTCAACTCCTAAGAAAGGGGCAAGGTTCAATGTTTTAATACCACTTTTAATATTACCATCTTTGTAATCGCTATCTTCTGCATCAATCTCTACTCCTAAAAGATCCGATCCAATTACTGTCTTTTGTTTAGCTGTAAGAATAATTCCAACGTTAAGACCAGCAGCAACGGAGAAACCTTCTGTAATGAAATACTTTGCAGATACTGGTACTAAAAGTGTTCCGAAAGTAATTTTAGTCTTCTCTCCAACAAACAATCCGCCTGCATTAACTCCCTCTATATTTTCATTTCCTCCAAGTGGTGAATATAAAACCTCTCCCTGAAGAGCAAATTTATCATTGAATTTATATTCTGCCATACCTCCGATATAGAAAGTATACTTAGGATCCATTTTTCTAGCCGAAAGATCATCCTGCTTATCATCTATTTTGATAGTAGACATTGCAAAACCTGCTTTTGGTCCAAATCTGAACTCCTGAGCACTTGCGTTAATTCCCAACACAGCTACTGCTGCAATTAGTAAAAGTTTTTTCATTGTTAATTAGTTTTTAATTAAGGTTTGCAAAACTAATTATTTTTTTCAAATTAACAAATTTTAAGAGAAAACTTAAGGTTAATAAAAGGTTAACGGAAATTTTATCCATTCAGGATTATTCATTTCTCAGTCGTTTTTCTTCATCATTATAAGCTAAGATAATTTTTCTTACGACAGGGTGTCTCACTACATCTTCCTCTGTAAGATGCACGAAACCAACCTCCTTCACTCCATGCAAGATTCTCATCGCTTCTTTCAATCCGGATTGCTGGTTTTTTGGAAGGTCAATCTGACTTGGATCTCCCGTAATAATAAACTTTGCATTCATTCCCATTCTCGTCAGGAACATTTTCATCTGGGCATGGGTTGTATTCTGCGCTTCATCAAGAATTACAAAAGCATCATCAAGGGTACGACCTCTCATAAAAGCTAACGGAGCTACTTCAATAACCTTTTTTTCCATAAACCCTTCCAGTTTTTCATGCGGGATCATATCACGAAGCGCGTCATACAATGGCTGCAAGTACGGATCCAGCTTTTCCTTAAGGTCTCCCGGTAAGAATCCAAGGCTCTCCCCTGCTTCTACCGCCGGTCTTGTCAAAACAATCCTTTTCACCTCTTTATCTCTTAAAGCTCTTGCTGCCAATGCAACACTGGTATATGTTTTTCCGGTTCCTGCAGGGCCAATGGCAAATACCATATCTTTTTTCTCGGTTTCCTTTACCAACTTTTTAAGATTGGTTGTTTTAGCCTTAATAACTTTTCCGTTGACTCCTTTTACGATGATGTCCTGGTCAAAGATCAGTTGTTTTTCGTTTTCATCTTTAATATTCAGGATATTTTCAACGTCTTTCAGGCCAATTGAATTGTTTTTTGAGATAAATTTTACAATGTCATCCAGTTTTTGTTTCAGTATATCTAAGGCTTCCTGATTTCCCATTGCAAAAATATAATGGTCTCTTCCAGTAATTTTAATGGTAGGAAAGCTTGATTTTATTAAGTTGAAATATTGGTTATTAACTCCATAGAAGATTTTCGCATCGATATCTTCCAGATCATAGGTCAATTCAAACATGCAGTATTTTTATTTTAGATTTTAAAATTAAAGCTTTTTTTCAAATTTATATCAAATTCTTTTCAACAATCTTTCGGGCTTTCTTTTTATTTTAAATAACTTTGCAAGACTACACTATTCTATAAATTGCTCATGTCAATTATTACCCTTACTTCGGATTTCGGAAATTTAGATTACAGAGTTGCCGCTGTGAAAGGCAAAATTCTGTCTCTAAATCCTGAGGTTAATATTATTGATATAACCCACGATATCCAGGCATTCAACCTTATACAAACCTCTTATATTGTAAGAAACGCTTATAAATATTTCCCAAAAGGAAGTATCCACATTATTTCTGTGGACAGTTTTTACCATAAATCGAGAAAAAATATACTTTATAAAGCTGATGGCTCTTACTTTCTGGCCGCAGATAACGGTCTTTTAAGTCTGATCTTCTTTGATATTAAACCGGAAGCGATCTATGAACTCACACTCAACAATCGTTTTGATGATGTGATTAATTTCACTTCTACGGATATTTTTGTTCCTGCAGCAGTGCATCTTGCGAACGGGGGCCTTCCGGAAGTGATCGGAAGAAAAATAGATACTGGTAAGCAGCTCATGTTTCCAAGAGCGGTTTATAATGAGTCTGAAGGAATGATTATTGGTGAAGTTACTTATATTGATAATTTCGGAAATATAATCTCAAATATCAATCAAGATTTCTTTGAAAATATCAGCAAAGGATACAATGGATTTACCATAAAATTCAGAAACCTGAGTCTTTCAAGGATCTTTTCCAGCCATACGGAAGTAGTTTCAGACTGGGAAAGAGAGACAGAATTTCATGGACAGTCCGCAGCAATCTTCAATGACAGTCAGTTATTGGAGCTTACCATCTATAAAGGCAGCAAGAAAAACGGAGCTAAAAGCCTGTTTGGATTGAATGTAGGAGAAAATATCTACATTGAATTCACGTAAAATTATATATTTCATAAAAAAACCGATTTTTTTTATATATTTGTCAAAATCTAAAAATCAAAAATGGCAGAATACAAATTATTGCTTCCTTCCATGGGAGAAGGGGTTATGGAAGCGACAATTATCACTTGGTTATTCAATGAAGGTGATAACGTAAAAGAGGATGACTCTGTAGTAGAAATTGCAACAGATAAAGTAGATTCAGACGTTCCGACACCAGTTTCGGGGAAAATCGTAAAAATTTTAAAGCAAAAAGATGAAGTTGCAAAAGTAGGTGAGGCCATTGCTATTTTAGAAATTGAAGGAGAAGGTTCTGCTTCTGAGGAAGTAACCTCTGAAACACCAGCAGCTGCTCCGGATACTGAAACTTTAACAACTATTGAGCAGCCTTTACAAACTGTAGCTGCATCTAATGTAGAATTCTCAGGAGATCTTTATTTATCTCCGCTTGTAAAATCAATTGCACAACAGGAAAATATTTCTGAAGCTGAACTGAAATCTATCAAAGGAAGCGGTTTAGAAGGAAGAATTACTAAAGAAGATATTTTAGCTTACGTGGCTAACAGAGGAAACCAGCCTGCACAAACTGCTGCTGCCCCTGTAGCATCTAGTCCTAAGCCAGCAGTTTCAGCTCCGGCAGCAACCATTACTGCCGCTGCAGGTGACGAAATCATTCCAATGGATAGAATGAGAAAGATCATCGCTGAAAACATGGTGAAAGCAAAACAAATTGCTCCACACGTAACTTCTTTCATTGAAACAGATGTTACCAACGTTGTAAAATGGAGAAACAAAAACAAAGCAGTCTTCGAAAAACGTGAAGGAGAAAAACTAACTTTCATGCCTATTTTTGTGAAAGCTGTAGTAAAAGCAATTCAGGATTTCCCAATGATTAATGTTTCTATAAGTGGTGAAAACATCATTAAAAAGAAAAACATCAACATCGGTATGGCCACTGCTCTACCAGACGGAAACCTTATTGTTCCAGTAATTAAAAATGCGGACCAGTTATCTCTTTCAGGTCTTGCTAAAGCCATCAATGACTTAGCTTACAGAGCAAGAAACAAGAAATTAAGACCGGAAGATACTCAAGGAGCTACTTATACAATCTCTAACGTTGGAAGCTTTGGAAACCTTATGGGAACACCAATCATTCCTCAGCCACAGGTTGCAATCCTTGCCATCGGAGCCATCGTTAAGAAACCAGCAGTTCTTGAAACAGCTGACGGTGATGTAATTGCAATCAGAAACTTAATGTTCATGTCTCACTCTTATGACCACAGAGTAGTAGATGGTTCTCTAGGTGGAATGATGCTTAAGCATGTTCATGACTACCTTGAAAACTGGGATCTGAATACAGAAATATAAGTAATAAGTAATCAGCAATGCGTAATTTACTTCCTGCTGATTATCTAAAATACAAAACCTTCGATTTTTAATCGGAGGTTTTTTTATGCCACAATCTGATATATTTTTGAATGAAAAGTAATATAGCCAGGGTTTAAATTGTCTTTTATAAAACAGAACCAATTATATGAAACAATTCATTGTAACCGCACTAGCTTTAAGTGTTTCTATTGTGGCCTACGCTCAGAAAACTGACCAATCAGCATTAATTGATCAGTATGTGAAAGAAGTGATGGCAATCAATCAGATCCCAGGTTTAGCTATTGGAATTATCAAAGATGACCAGATTATTTTTCAACAGTATTATGGTAAAGAAACTCTGGAAAATGATAAAAAGGTTGATTCTAATTCAATGTTCAGGATCTATTCAACCTCAAAATTAATGTCAAATATTGCCGCTTTTCAATTGATTGAAAAAGGTCAACTATCTTTGGAAGACAAGATTTCAAAATATCTTGAAAACCTGCCTAAAGAATGGCAGGAGGTTCAAGTAAAAAACCTATTAACCCATTCTTCGGGAATCCCTAATCTCATAGCCTTTAATGATATTTCTGCAAATGATTCTAATGCTCAGGTTATTGAACGCCTTTCTAAGGAAAAAATGGATTTTAAAACAGGACAGCAATTCAGTTATAATCAAACGAACTATTTTCTTCTTACCATGATTATTGAAAAAGTAACGGGGCAGTCTTTTGAAAATTTCATCCTGAACAATCAGTTTTCCGATACTAAAAATCAAGTTGTATTTTCTTCAAATGCTATCGAAAAAATCCCACATCGTGTTGTAAAATACAATTATAATTCTGAAAGAAAACAATATGAAAAATCCACAGACATTAGTGGAACAAGAGCACATTCTGCCAACGGTATAGCCATAACTCTTACGGCATTTTTAAAATGGAGCAGCCACCTTAGTAAAAATAATTTACTTCATCAAAAAACAAAAGAAATGATGTGGCAGCCCTTTGACTTTGGTAATAAAAAAGATGTTTTTGCTTACGGATGGGACATCAGTAAAGTGAATAATATAACCTCTTACAATTTTTCTGGTGGAAATGTAAGTTCCTATAAAATTTATCCTCAAAATAAGATGGCCATCGTTATGATGTCTAACGGGTATAGCCTATTCCCTATTCAATATCGCGTTGTTAATCATATCGCTGCTATGATTGATAAAACTTTAACAGACGACTATTCAATAGCAGAAGAAACCATCATCTCTGAATTTTCTAAAAAAAATAATCCTGGTGCTGAGAAAATCTATTATTCCCTAAAAGCAAAAAATCCAAAATGGAACTTTGAAAATACATTGAACGACATAGGTTATATTTTGTTGAGAAATTCAAGAACTGACGAAGCTATTAAAGTTTTCACAATCAACGTTAAGGAAAACCCACAATCAGCAAATTCTTTTGACAGCCTGGGTGAAGGTTATTTTTCAGATCAAAATTATGTTTTAGCGTTAGAGAATTATAAAGAATCATTAGTATTAAATCCGGAAAACACTAATGCTTCAAAAATGATCCAGAAGATAGAAGATCTAATGAAAAAGAAATAGTTTTTGCTATGAAATATTGTGTTTAAAAATAAAGAACCTTGATTAAGAGTTAGAATTTTCAATTTTCCAAACTTTTTCCGTAATGATAAACTTTATAAAAAATCATGTATTTTTATATTCCGGAGTAGACACTCTGATTTATCTTTAAAACAAAAATAACACACAAAATGGAGCTAGATTTCAGAAAACTATATGTGACTAAATTATTTGACTTTTCCAAAGAAGATGAAGAGTTAATCTTAGAAATTCACAACCAATTATCTGCAATTTATGACGTTACAGTGGTAGATATTGAAGATTCTCCATACCATCAATTCAAATCTCAAAATATAGATTTTTTAGAAGAACCCAAGCTCTGTTATCATATTACCACCAAAAGTAAAACAAGCACTTTTTATCTTTTCATCGTTAATCTGATAGAAACTTCATTCAGAGGAGCCCGTAACACAGATAAATATGACTCATTGGAGATTTGGGGATTAAAGGAAATGAAGGAAGATTTTGCCTTTATTTCTATCAACAGGAAAAATCTGGCAGACAGGATCGCCGGAATATTCAGTAATTTTAATATCAATTTTAAAGAAAACAAAGACTTTAAAGATTATTATGTTCTGGGCAGTGATCCATACAAAACAATGACATTTTTAAATTCAGAAAGAAAAGAAGCTATTAAGTTTATTCCTTATGAAAATTTCAAAATTGAAGTTAAAAACAATATTACAGGCTTGAGAATACCTAATGCACTAAACGTTGAACATGCTGTAACAGTTTCAAAATTTTTAGAAGAAATTTAAAATTCATATTTTTTGCCGTAATTTCATCCCTCAAGCCCAACAAATGCTGAAAATCCACATCCTTTTTCGTTAATCCTTAAAAAATCATTTGATAACATCCGGAATCAACAACTGAAAAACAATCTTTTGCAGGCTATTCCCTTTTGGATTGCATCTATGATTACTGTTTTTTTAGAAAATTATCTTATTTTGCACTCGAATCAAAATAAAACACCGAGATGGTGTCAAATCCATCCCTACAAGGAAATTACTTTCTGATAATGGATCGGGTTGCACTTAATAACAATCTTCACTAAGAGAAGGATTAAAAATAAACTATAACATGAAAAAATTATTATTTTCTGCTGCATTCGCAGTAACAGGTCTGATGTTCGGACAGCAAATTACATTACAGAATACTTTTGCAACGGGAGAAAGAGCATTTGCTTTTGCTAAAGGCACTGATATGGTATATGTAAATTTAGTAAGTGGCACCAATACACTGAAAATTTATAATTCATCCTTTGCATTGATTAAAACCGTAAATATTCCCATACCTACAGACTACATTGCCAGTTTATGGTATGATAGTGGCCAGGATAGTTACCCTATTTCTAAAAACATTTTCAATACTGATGATAAATTAGAGTTTTTAGTAGCCGCTGGAAAATATTCTACAACCACGCATAGAAAATTGATTCTTATGAACGAAGATGGCCTTCTTATCAAAGATTTCAATCCGGACATTACTGTTTCCTACTCAGGAGAATACGCTGTATTTCATGATGCAGTTTCAAATACTAATAAAATCATGATAGAGAATGAGACCACCAGTGACCAATCGATTTATACAGTATTTGGTTTACCGACCTCCGTACTGGCAACAAAGGAAATCCAAAATACAGCTAAGCTGGCAGCTTTCCCAATTCCTACAAGTAAGACCCTTACTATTTCAAACCCCGGAAACGGAAGCAATAAAGTGGAAGTCTATGACATGACGGGAAAAATTGTTATAAATAAAACTTTTGGAACCAGTGATAATACAGTTTCTATTGACGTCGAAAATCTGATAAAAGGAACTTATTTTTATAAGATTGGAGATTTAAACGCCAAGTTTATTAAAAATTAAAATATTAGAATCTCACTCAATAACGAGTGAGATTTTTTTATTCCATCTATTGTATAACAGCAGAATATTTACTCGAAACTGAGGAAACGCTGGTTAACATATCGGCAGCGAATAGGCTAAAACAGCCTCATTTTTTTTAAATCCGGAAAGAAAAGAAAGCATATAATTTATTCACAAAGAAGATTTGCAACTTGAGATAAAAAACATCAATTTGCGGCTGTCCAAGCTTTCCATTCAGACCATGTAAGACTTGCCCCTAATTTTATGAATACAATATAATTCTCAAAATTTTGCCGTAATTTCATCCCTCAAAACCAACAAATGCTGAAAGTCTTTATCCTTATTCGCCGATCTATAAAAAAATCCTTTGACAACATCCGGAATGAACAGCTGAAGCACAATCTTTTGCAGGCTATTCCCTTTTGGATTGGATCTGTGATTACCGGTTTTTTTGCGGTATTGTATGCACAGGTTTTTGCCTGGGGTGAACATCTCATGAACTTTATTTTTGACTGGCATGCGTGGATGATTTTTATCATTGCCCCCATAGGATTTGTGCTTTCGTGGTGGTTGGTAAAGGAATTTGCCCCGAATGCCAAAGGAAGCGGGATTCCACAGGTAATGGCAGCGGTAGAACTTGCTAATCCGAAAGAGCATAAAAAGATCAGAAGCCTTTTAAGCCTTAAAATTATTATCTTTAAAATTGTTTCATCTGTCATCCTGGTTATTGGAGGTGGTGCTGTGGGCCGTGAAGGTCCTACCATTCAGATTGCAGGCTCTGTTTTCAGAAAAGTAAATGAATATCTTCCGGATTGGTGGCCTAAAATTTCAAAAAAGAATATGATTATGACTGGGGCTGCAGCTGGACTTGCAGCAGCTTTTAACACTCCTCTTGGCGGAATTGTGTTTGCAGTAGAGGAATTGTCCAAAACACATATCAACTACTTTAAAACGGCTTTATTTACGGCTGTTATCATCGCAGGTCTTACGGCCCAAACTTTAGCTGGATCTTATTTGTATTTAGGATATCCAAAAACAAATGATGTTTCTCTGATGGTGATGTTTCCTATCGTACTGGTAGCAGCTACTGCCGGAATTATGGCGAGCCAACTTTCCGTAATGATGCTTAAGATCAATGGCTGGAAAAAGAAAACCCTGAAAACAGACAGAGCAAATGTTGTATTTCTGGTTGTATGTGCTTTAATTATTGCCTCTATCGCCTATTTCATTAATCGTGAAATTTTGGGTTCAGGAAAGGAAATAATGGAAAGGGTGCTTTTTACAAAGGATAAACACGAAGATTGGTATGTTCCTATTTTAAGAATGCTAGGTCCTGCCCTATCTTTTACTTCCGGTGGTGCCGGTGGTATTTTCGCTCCGGCTTTATCCGCAGGGGCAAGTATCGGATCTGTTATTTCAGGAGTGATTCATTTAACGCCCAATGAGACCAACGTAGTTGTTTTAGGTGGAATGGTTGCTTTTCTTACCGGAATTACGCGTGCTCCATTTACATCAGCCATTATTGTGCTGGAAATGACTGACAGACATTCATTGATTTTTCATCTGATGCTTGCCGGCATGGTTTCTTCCATTGCTTCTATCTTAGTAAGCAGACATTCTTTGTATGATGTATTGAAAGTAAATTTTTTAACGGAACTCAGAAAAGACTAGACTTCCTAATAATAAAAAAGACCTGTTGTTTACAGGTCTTTTTTTAGCATTATATTTAGATCTTTAAAGGCTTCCGAGAGTTCTTCAGCTATACCATAATTAATAACTCTAATCACCAACTTATCCAGTTTTTCACTCGACCTTTTCACTTTGTAGGTTACTATATTCAAAAATGCATCCCCATTTTTCCTTTTGGATACTTTATGAAACTCTACAACTTTGCTCAAATCCCACAAATCTCCTTCGTAATAGAGTTTTCCATTTTTGTCTACTGAGTTTATTCTAATATTATTTCCTTCAAATTCAACAGCAAGTCTTAGCATTCCATTATCCCTATCTGCCCCAAATTCTTTGATTTTATCAGCAATAAAAACCTTCACTTCCTCCACATTATGATATTTTCCCAAAAGGTCTTCCTTTCCATTACCATAAATGATTTTATAAATTTCTGATTTGTTTAATGAATGAGTAGGTCCGTCCGGATAATCCAACTCTTTATAAGTAATATTTGAAGCTCCAACTTCTATAATTTTAGCATCAAAAGAAGTTCCATTCTTCTTGGTAATTTTATCTTGTGAATAGCAGATAATTCCCATCAGCAACAACGGCAGCGTATAAATTTTAGTTTTCATGAAATAAAAAATTCTTTCAACAAAGATACAAAAAACACCATCAATACTCAAATTTCAACGATTAACACTCAATTATTTCATAAATACTCTTGCATATTACAAATATAATTTCTAATTTTGCACCTCGAAATAATTAACAAATTCATTTAACATTATGAACAATTACGAAACTGTTTTCATTTTAACTCCCGTTCTATCTGAGTCACAGGTAGAGGAAGCAGTGAACAAGTATGTAGATCTTATCAAAGAAAAGAACTGCGAAATCGTTGCTAAAGAAAACTGGGGATTAAAAAAATTAGCTTACCCAATCCAATTGAAAAAGAATGGGTTCTATACTTTAATCGAATTTAAAGGAGAAGGTTCTGTAGTAGCTGACTTAGAATTAGCATTCAAACGTGACGAGAGAGTTATCCGTTACCTTACTACAAAACTTGACAAGCACGCTGTTGAGTATGCTGTAACAAGAAGAGCTAAAGTAAAAGCAGCTAAAGCTTAATTAATTAACCCTATTTTTTAAAAAAGACAAGACATGGCAATAGATGAAATGGCTAAACAAGCCTCAGCTGGAGGAGAATCAGAAGTAAAATTCCTTACTCCACTTGATATCAATACAAAATCTGAAAAGAAATATTGTAGATTCAAAAAATACGGAATTAAGCACGTTGATTACAAAGATGCTGATTTCTTATTACAGTTCGTTAACGAGCAAGGTAAAATCTTACCAAGAAGATATACTGGAACTTCTTTAAAATACCAAAGAAAAGTTTCTGCTGCTATCAAAAGAGCAAGACACCTTTCTTTACTACCTTACGTAGCTGACTTATTGAAATAAGACAAAAAAATAAATAAAAGAAGAGAGTAATCTCTTCTTTTGTTGCTGAATAAATAATTAATTCTAACTTGATTTTGGATCACTCTAAAATCTAAAAAAAGGACAACAACAATGGATATCATCCTAAAACAAGACGTAGAAAACTTAGGACTTGAGTTTGATACAGTAAGCGTAAAGCCAGGTTATGCAAGAAACTTCTTACTACCTAAAGGAATTGCACTTTTAGCTACACCTAAAAACAAAGCAGCTTTAGAAGCTACTTTAGAAGCTAGAAAAGAAGAAGAAGCTAAATTAATTGCTGCTGCTAACGCTGTAGTTGAGCAATTGAAGAAAACTTCTATTACTATCCCTGCAAAAGTAGGTTCTGGTGATAAATTATTCGGATCTATCAACAATGCAGATCTTTCTGCTGCTCTTGCTAAAGCTGGAGTTTCTGTAGAGAAGAAATACATCAAAATCCCAGGTAACACTATCAAGAGAACTGGTAAAGTAGTTGCAAACATCAGATTACACAGAAACGTTGAGTACAATTTCGAATTCGATATCGTATCTGACGCTCCAGTTGTAGCTGCTCCTGCTGCTAAAAAAGAAGAAGTTAAATCTGAAGAAGCTTAATAAGCGACTGAGATTTTCTCACAATACAAGACCACTTCATTTATTTGAAGTGGTTTTTTTATTAATTAGACCACAAGGCTAATAGATTGGAGACAGGCTGTGTTTGCGAAAGATTGTAGTTCCTGTTTTTGATTGAAATTTTTTACTACCCCGTCTTTTTGCAGAGCAAAAAGCCACCCCTTCAGAGAAGGGGAATGTAAGACATTCTAAGATATATTAGTTGAAATATTTCTATTTACTTGTAATGGTTTTAATAAACTGAAAAATACATTCTTCACCATCATGTATTACAAACCCAAAACACGTCTTATACTCTAATACTCTCAACCCCTCCTACTCACTTATCTATCCCCTCTCAATTTCTGCTGATATTCCGTTGGCGCTACTCCAATTATTTTCTTGAAAATATTGCTGAAAGAAGACAGGCTATTGTAGCCTACCATCATCGCAATCTCATACATATTGTATTTTCCTTCCAGCATTAGCTCCAAGGAGCGTGTGATTCTTAAAGCTCTCAGAAAACGAACGTAATTCATACCCAAAATCTCTTTAAATTTCCTGGAAAGAGTTCTAGTACTCATTCCGAACTCTTTGGCGGTAGATTCAATCGTTAAAGGCTTTTCAAGGTTAGCATGAATGTATCTTGCTATCTTCAGTAAGGTTTCATCTTTGGGAAAGGGATGTTGAACAGGAAAGGCCATCTTTTTGTCTCTTTTTTCTGGTAAAACCCCTTTTAAAGCTTTGAGAAAATAATATTTTGATCCATCATTTTTTGTGATTTTCCCATTCCAGTCTTTGGTGTATAAAATCATCTCTCTGAGTAACTCATTGACTGAATAAATATTAATTTCATCAAAAAAGCCATTTTCATCTACTTCCTTTTTGAAGTAAAAATTATACAAATCTACTTTGGGACTGGTAGAAAAAAGATAATGTGGCGTTCCGGCAGGAATCCACATAAAGCATCTTGCAGGAAGATACCAGTGTTTCAGATCTGTAAAAACGTGTACAATACCGCCTTCTGCATACACCAATTGAGCAGAACTGTGATAATGAATATCTGTTGTAATATTTCCGGTAAGGACATGATACACGTAAAATTCGGCATCTTCATCCTCTACGGCCTTAAAATGACTATCATCCATGAAATAAAGATAGGTATAATTTTCAAAATGGCGTAAATGAACAAATCTTTTTCTGTTTTCACAAATAGTGTCGGATACATCACGTCGTAAATTTGCAGTATCAAAATCATTCTAGCAAAAATCCTTTAATTAATTTATGAATATGATATTTAGCGCATGCCGATATCAGTGCATAGCGTTGTGCCTATTATTGAGCAACCTTTTCCATACACAGATGATAGATTACCAGCATCTTGGCCTGCAACAGGCTATAGAAATTGGTTTAAAAAACAACAAAAACATCCAGATCAGCCATTTAAAACAGGAAATGTCCGTTACAAAGGAGAAAGACCTGAAAATGGAAAAACTTCCGGATATTGAGTTTCATACCAGCTATAATCAGGTTACCAATCTTTTTCAATACCAGGATGGTGTATTCAATAAACCTACAAAATACGATGCCATCAACGGAATGTATGACTTTACGCTATCAGCTTCCATTCCTGTTTATATGGGTGGAAAAATAAAGAATACAGAAAAAAAAGCAGCCATTGATACTGATATTTCAGCTTTAAGAACGCATCTGGATGAAAGACAGCTTAAAATGGAAGTAATTACCGCTTTCCTTCAAATTCATCATTTAAAAGAGCAACAGTTTCTCATTAATGATAAGATGAGAGAGGATTCTGTGAACATCAAACAGGTAAAAGCCTTGAAAGCAAATGGTGTAGTTACCGTGAATGAAGTCCTGAGAACATCACTACAGCTTTCCAACCACAAAATGAGCTGGACAGAGCTGGATAATGATATACAGATCGCAGAACATAAGCTTAAAACCATTCTTTCTCTTCCAGAACAGCAGGAAATGCATGTGGACACAGAAGATCTGATCTCTGATAAAGCAGCAATCCCTTATATTGAAGAATTAACAGAAACCGCTTTAACCAAGAACGAATCTGTTGAAATTACCCACAAAAACCTTTCATTAAAAGAATTGGATCAGAAGCTTACTAAGGCTAATTATTTACCCAAAATAACTGCTGGTGGGGAATATTTCTTAAAATATCCGAATATGATGTTCTTTCCGCCTGAACCTTACGCTTACCGTTTGGGAATGATTGGTCTGAATCTTACCTATCCTATCGAAAACCTGTATAAAAACAAATATAAAATGCAGGAAGCTAGAGAAAATATTGATTTGGCTAAACTTCAGATTGAAGAAAACGAAGAAAAGGTAAGACATAATGTGTATGAAGCCTATAAAAAGTTTGAAGAAACCGACCAAAAGGTAAAAATTGCAGAGGAAGCTATTGATCAGGCTAAGGAAAACTACCGCATTGTAAGAACAAAATATGCGAATAAGCTAAGCCTTATCACTGAACTGATTGATGCAGACAATACTTATCTGGAAGCAGAATCTAATCTTATTTCCGTAAAAATTAACAGACAACTCAAATACTATCAACTCCAATATACGATTGGAAACTTATAAAAACTATGGCACAGAAACAACTGACACAAAAGGAAAAAAGAATCAATAAGACGATTACTTTACTAGCCTGGATTCTTATCATCAGCGGAGTCACGGGAATGGTAAGTTTCTATCTTTTTTCGAGAAAAAATGTTACTACCAACGATGCACAGATTGAACAATATATTACTCCCGTTTCCAGCAAGGTTTCAGGATTCATCAAATCTATAAAGTTTAACGAAAATCAGTTCGTACACAAAGGAGATACACTCATTGTGATTGACAACAGGGAATTTGTTAACCAGGTTCATATGGCTGAAGCCAATCTTAATGCCAATACGGAAAATATTACCACCATTCAAAGCAGTGTTAATACGAAGGCTAGCGATACGAAAATTATTGATGCTAAAATTGCTTCTGCAAGAATTGATATCTGGAGGACAGAACAGGATTACAAAAGATATAAAAACCTATTGGCAGAAGACGCAGCCACAGAACAGGAATTTGAAAACGTAAAAGCTTCTTATGAGCAATCAAAAGCGAATCTTTTAGCCCTGGAACAGCAAAAAAATGCAGTAAAAGCAGGGGCCAGCGAGCAACAGACTAAAGTAGCTCCAGCCAAGAGCCAGATTCAGCAAAGCTCAGCGAGCCTGAATAATGCCAAATTATTTCTTTCATACACTGTAGTTACAGCTCCTTATGACGGATGGGTAGGAAAAAAAACGATTCAGGAAGGACAATTAATTAAGGAAGGGCAGGCATTGGTGCAAATGGTGAGCAAAGAAAAATGGATCATTGCTAACTACAAAGAAACACAGCTTGGCCAAATCGATCAGACTAAAGAAGTCATCATCACTGCGGATGCTTATCCAGATGTTGAGTTTAAAGGAAAGATTCTTTCTGTTTCTCCTGCATCAGGATCTCAGTTTTCATTGGTAAAACCTGATAATGCAACCGGAAACTTTGTAAAGATTGAACAGAGGTTTCCTGTGAAAATTATTCTTGATAACAACAAAGACAACGAAAAACTGCTTTCCGGAATGAATGTTCTGGTGAGCGCGAAGAAGATTTAGGTTTGAGAGTGTTAGAGTATTAGAGTATTAGAGTATTAGAGTATTAGAGTACAAAAATATTCGGTTTTTATTATCATTTTCAAATCTTCAAATTAAAATTATTTTTTCTGCGAAAAGGCAAAACCGCAAAATACAGATCTGCTATCATTTTTTCTTTAAGCATATTTGTCATTTTACCTTTTACTTTTACCCCTTTGCCCTTTTGTCTTTTCGCACTTTTATTATAATCAATAGCTAAAAGCGGATTCACCGATTGTATTAGCTTTCAAAACAACTATGCAACACAATACAGTTTATCATAAATGGTTACCACAATGGCTGAAATTGCCTCTTCTTATACTGGCATTATTTCCGCACATCATGTTGTTGTCATTACTGCATTCCAATAGTGCCTTTACCTCTTCTTTCATGGATGTGGACTCTGATGATATTCAATATCTGATGATGCTGATGTATGGAACATTTGTCGTAACACTTTTTGTTTTACAGCGGTTTATGTCTTATTTCAGTGTAAAATATTATGTTCTGCTGATGTCTTCCGTTTCAGTGATTCTTCTTTATATCTTATCCGTCACCAATGATTATCATGTGATTCTGGTGATCCGGATTCTGGAAGGATTCTTTGGATTGCTTGAAGGGGCTATTTTTCTCCCATTAATCATTGCTGAATTAAAAACAAGACATGCTAAAGTTCTTGCCTATCTTTTCATGTACGCACTTATGCTGACGGGAGGAACAGTAACTACCACTTTACTTAAATCAAGCATTCAGGATTATGATTACCAACATATGATTTTGATGATGGCTTATTTCCATATGTTTGTTTTGATTCTGGGATTTGTTATTTTCAACAAAAATCGTTTCTTTCCTAAAAAACCATTGTATCAAATGGATATTCCGAGTTGGTTTTTGCTTTGGGTCTGTCTGCAGTCCGGGGCTTATGCCATCGTCTACGGAAAAAGGCTTATGTGGTTTGAATCTGATTCTATCATTATCTGTTTATTTATATTTTTGATTTCAGGTGGATTATTTATGCTGAAACAAAGGAATTCCAAACGTCCTTTATTTCATTTTGAAGTTTTCAGTTCTAAAAATGTGATCGTGGGAATGTTCCTGTTCTTCATTTTTTATCTTATTCGTTCAGGGTTAAATAATGTATACAGCATTATGGCTACTGTATGGAAATGGCCATGGGATTATATCGTTAATATTCAGTATTGGAATGTTGCCGGAACACTTATCGGCGTTATTTTATCAGGAGTTTGCCTGGTTCGTGGTGTTTCTTCCAGAATTGTCTTTTTTACTGGCTTTTTTTTACTGGCAATAGACTGTGCCTGGTTTACCTATACCTTTTATCCGGATACTACACTTACAACCATCTGTCCACCTCTATTCCTTCAGGGAGTGGCGCAAGGTTTATTATTTACTCCTTTGGTATTCTTTCTGATTTCGGGAATGCCGGAAGAATATGTGGCCAATGCCAGCGCCATGGGAACCACTACCCGCTTCTGGGCTACAGCTAGTGGATATGCCTTAATGCAAAATGTAATGCTATTTTTAACTCTAAAACATGCTGATACACTAAGTTTTAACCTTACAGACACTAATCCTGTTTTCTACAGTCAATGGAACCAAATTTTCGGAGCCAACATCTCCAAACTTCCGGTTAATGAATCATTATCCATGACGGCGGGAGCTTTTAAAGCTAAAATAACGGCTCAATCTATCCTTCTTTCCAATATGGAAATCTTTACAGGATTATTCTGGCTGGCTATGATTACCGCTCTCCTTTTACTGCTTTATCATCCGGTGAAAATAGCGGTGAGGAATATTATGTAACGAGATTATTCACTCCAGAATGTCCATACTGATCCATTAAAGACTGCAAGTTGTCTTTTTACCGTATCATAAACCATCATTCCTGCTGAAGGAGAAATAATATTCAGATGAGGGCTTGCTACTTTAGGTAAAATCATAGCTTTGTCAATGTCTTCCAAAACGAAAAGTCCTGAAGTTACAGTGGGGGTTCCAATAGATATTTTTGCTGTAAGATCTTCCTGTAAGGTATCCTGTAAACTCGTGTCAGCAATTCCTGTGTTATCTATTGAAAGATCTTTCCATAGATTATTTTGGTAAACTTTTACTTTTTTATCCGAAAGATCAAATATCAGAGTACCATTTACAGGACTTAACACTCCTGAAGTAGTTGTAACCCAAGGCAAAACAATTCCCTTATTTCCAGTTCCAAACTCCAATGAAGATGATGCTGACTCTAAGGTCGTTTTTCCAATCGCAACCTGAGAATATAAGCTGGCTGAACATAGTAATATGAATAAAAAAGATCCTTTTTTCATTTTAACTTAATTTTAAAATTAATCTGGGCAGGTTTGAGTATTAAAACACTTCCATCCTGTGGAAGTTCCGTCAATATTAATCTGCAGACAATTTTGAGTGGTATTGTAAACCATCATTCCCTCCTTCAAATTGGCCGCTGGTATTGCAGAAATTTGCGCATCATTCAATCTGTTTAAAACAAAACCTTTTGTCTTCGATTCAAGTACAGTCCATGCTCCTTTTCTTACGCCCGGCCAAACCGTATCACCATTCTGAGCTCTTCCAAGAGCTGTAACGCCAAAAGTTGCAGGGAGTACAACTCCTGATGTAGCAGCCGTTTTATAACAAGGCACTGTACCTTGAATGATGATTGTAACCGTAGCTGTATCGCAATTTGTAGGATTAGCTTGCTGACAGATCTTATAATCCAAGGTATAAGTTCCTGGGGGAGTTCCTGCCAGAACTTCTATGTGACCATCATTAATATTTAAATTGATATTAGGGTTTGATGTTGAAACCTGAGACATCATAACATTGGTAAGAGTTGCCTGGGCTCCGTTATATGTTTCAAAGTCATTATCCAAAACAATTCCTGTAGAAGTATTTCCTGCTGAAATAGTATAAGAATCATCCACGGCCATTGGAGGTAGTTCACCGTTAATCATTGGACAGAATCCGGGAGTAAATATAAGGGGAGCACTGCAACTGTTGGTTGAAGCACAATCAAAAGTAACATTCGCAAGATAAGAAGGGTTGCTGTTAACGAAAACAGTACTTGGATCGGAGACTCCTGTAGCCATTTTAAAATCAAGATTAGGCCCTATCACTGCATTATTTACCTGTATTGCATTTTGAACTTCTATATATCCTTTTTTCGAAGATGATAACGGTCCGTGAAATGCAGCATTTCCGCCCTGGTACTGATTAATTGAAAACTTTCCTTCATTATAAATAATAGCATCCGAAGGGGCATTATTCATGTTTCCTGTAGAAGTAAATAATCCAAAATTATAAATCTCACTAGAGTTTCCAGACATATTAATGTCACCACCTACTGTAAAGAAACCGGTATTATAAATAGCCCCACCGTTAATATTAAAACCACTTGAAGAAATGATAGTCCCGCAATTTATATATACACTGTTTTCATTATTGCTATAATTTCCAGTAATAGAGATAAGTCCGCCACCTTCATTTTTAAACTTTGTAACTGCAGAATTACTCATATTAAGGTTTCCATTAATATTTAAATTTCCGTAATTATCAATCGTATTATTGGTATTATCACCAAATTGTAAAACACCTAATTCTATATGTCCTTCATTAAGGATATTATTTTGCTGCCCTTCTAATGTAAAATTACCATTTCCTGAGGCTATAGAAACTTCCCCTCCATTATAAACATGTACATTAAGATCTGCCACTGTAGTAACAGCCTGGCTGAAATGAAGTGCACCATGTACATCAAAATAAGTCATTGAATTATTAACTCCGGAAATATTATTTTGAAATTCCACTGTTACTCCCGCAGATATACAGACTTTTACATTTTCACCAAATGTAGGATTATTAAAAGTCGTATTTGAAGTAAAACAAACCGTTGTATTATTGGGAAAATGATAATTGGGATCTGTGGGGTTGGTCACCATACAATTGGCACACTGAGATTTGGCAATATAAAATGTTAACAGGAAAAATAAAGTTAGAATTTTTCTCATTTTCATAATTTTGTTACCCCTAAAACTACAAATATATTTCTCACTAAACAATGAATTGAATAAATAAAATCAACTAAAACAATAAATTTTCATCATAGTTTAATCAATGGTAAACTTATTGTTATAAAATAAAACATTCGTTATTAATCATTTAAATATAAATTTTGAGATGGAAATTCAAAACATTTTACTGGAGCAAAAAGAATTTTTCAAAACGCAACAAACCAAAAGTCTTGCCTTCAGAAAGATGTATCTTGAAAAGCTCAGAAGTCTTATCATTTCCAACGAAAACATGCTTTACGAAGCGATCTATAAAGATTTTGGAAAATCTAAATTCGACACCTTCACCACAGAGATTTCTTTTATTCTGAATGATATTGAATATTATCTGAAACATTTAAAGTCTCTTGCCAAGCCTCAAAAAGTAAGCACCAATCTGGTCAATCAGCTTGGAAAAAGTAAAATCTATTCTGAACCTTTGGGCAATATTCTGGTTATTGGAGCCTGGAACTATCCTTATCAATTGTCACTTTCTCCTGTTATTGCAGCGATTGCTGCCGGAAACTGCTGTATTCTGAAGCCCAGTGAAGTTGCTGAAAATACCATGAAGGCAATGTCCAGAATCATCAATGAAAATTTTCCTTCAGCATATGTGTATGTATATGAAGGTGGAATTGATGAAACTACAGCACTTCTGAAATTGAAATTTGATAAAATATTCTTCACCGGAAGCACCAAAGTAGGAAAAATTATATACAAAGCAGCTGCAGAACATTTAACACCTGTAGTTCTTGAATTGGGTGGGAAATCTCCTGTCATTGTTACTAAAAATGCTAATCTTGAAATTGCCGCCAAGAGAATTGTCTGGGGGAAATTCCTAAATGCCGGGCAAACCTGTGTTGCTCCGGATTATTTATTGATAGAAGAAACCATACAAGAACAGTTTCTGGAAATGCTGAGAAAATATATTAAAGAGTTTCAATACAGCCCGGATTCGGAACAGTATACAAAGATTATCAATCCAAGAAACTTTCAACGATTAGTCCATCTTATTGATAAAGAAAAAATCTACTTCGGAGGAAGTTCTGATGAAGAAAAACGATATATAGAACCTACCATTCTTCACAACTCGGATTGGAATGATCCCATCATGCAGGAAGAAATCTTTGGGCCCATCTTACCCGTAATCAGTTTCAAAAATTACAACATGGCCCTGAATGCAGTATTGGAACAGGAAAAACCACTGGCTGCTTATCTCTTCACTAATAATACTGAAGAAAAGGACAACTTTACACAAAGATTGTCTTTCGGTGGCGGATGCATCAATGATGTTGTGATGCATTTAAGCAATGATAACCTGCCGTTTGGTGGGGTGGGAAATTCTGGAATAGGAAATTATCATGGGAAATTTGGTTTCGAAGCATTCTCTCATCAAAAAGCAGTACTGGAAAAAGCGACATGGGGCGAACCTAATATCAAATACCCGCCTTATTCCGAGAAAAAGCTAAGCTGGATTAAAAAATTCCTCTGAAACACTGTAATAGAAACATTTGATAATTTCTCTCACAGATTTGGTTAATTACGCAGATTATTTACAGAAAATAAAAAAGGTTGCTTCCAATAGAAACAACCTTTTCATTTTTATGCTTTAGGCTTCCAGGTATTGAAAAACTCTTTTACCTTATCCTTGCTATATCCTTTTCCTTCTTCAAATACATCACTCTGCTGAACTTTAATCATTTTACCGGTTTTATCCAAAACGATAAACACAGGATATCCATACTTCTCACCAGGATTATCATACTGGGCAAAAACCTTTTCATTTTTATTATCCGGAGAATAATTCAAGTGATAATACAAGTAATTTTTGTCTACCAATGTTTTCAATTCAGGAGTTTCCTGTACGAAATTATTAAATCTTAGACACCAGATACACCAGTTCCCACCAGCCTGGATTATAATATTCTTTCCTTCTTTTTTAGCTTGCGCTACTAATTTATTAATATCAGCCTGAGCATCAGCTTTCGGATTGTAAGGCTTAGGAAGTTTTGCTTTTTCTTCAGCAGCTTTCTTCTTCGCATCCAATTCTTTTTGTTCAGTAGGCACAATAAGAGCCGTTTTTTGCTTTCCTTTGTCTGGTAAGTTCTTTACTTCCTGTGAGAAAGCTAAAGTGCCTAATCCTAGAACAGCGATCAATGTCAATTTTTTCATAACATAAAAATAAAAAAATAATACTTATCTCCCTACAAAAATAGAACCATAATTTTATTATCACTAAATTTGCCTGTTTTATGAGCTTCTTAATTAAAATATTATATTTCATCTCAAAACTTCCGCTTAGAATATTATATATTTTTTCGGACGTTATGTTCTTCCTAAATTATTATCTGGTAGGCTATAGAAAAGAGGTAATTACTCAAAATCTTAAAAATTCCTTCCCTGAGAAATCTGAAGACGAGATTAAAAAAATTCGAAAAAAATTCTATCGCAATTTCTCAGATTATCTGGTAGAAACGATAAAGTCATTCAGTATCTCGGAAACAGAGTCCAGAGTAAGAATGCAACACATTAACCAGGATGTATTTCATGAAGTGCAAAAAGAGGGTAAAAATATCATTCTTCTTGCCGGCCATGTTTTTAACTGGGAATGGATCAATGCTTTAGCGAGAATTGTTCCTCAAAAGCACTGCCACCCAGTATATAGAAAGGTAAACAGTGATTTTTGGGAAAACCAGATGAAAAAAGTCCGAAACAAATTCGGAAATGAAGCTCTGGAAGCTAATGAAGTAATTCTTAATATTTTCCGAAGTAAAAATGACGGAGATTCTATCTACATGTTTGTGGCAGATCAAACTCCTCATTTTTCACATGTCACTTATGGATTAGAATTTTTGAACCAGAGGACTCCTGTTTTTATAGGCTATGATAAGCTAGCCACCCGAATGGATCTTGCTTTTATTTATTGTGAAATGAAAAAAGTAAAACGAGGGTATTATCAAGTGAATTACTACAGAATCTATCCGGACAATGAAAAATTCGTAGAACATGAAGTGGTGAGGAAGTTCCATAAAATGTTGGAAAATACCTTACGCAAACATCCGGACAATTATCTTTGGTCCCACAGAAAGTGGAAATATCAGGATTCCATCAAAAATTTTGATTCTGAAAAAAATTAGATGTACATGCAGAATAAACTGGCTGTTGCCATCTTAAACTGGAATGGGAAAAACTGGCTGGAAAAATTTCTTCCGAGTGTAGTTCAGTTTTCTCAAAATGCAGATATTTATGTTATTGATAATCTTTCTACTGATGATTCATTAGCATTTCTGAACACTCATTTTCCTACGGTAAAAATTATTAAAAACGATAAAAACTACGGATTTGCAGGGGGTTATAATGAAGGATTAAAAAAGATTAATAATGAATATTATTGTCTTCTTAATTCTGATGTAGAAGTAACTGAAAACTGGATAGAACCGGTGTTACATCTGTTTGAAAAGGATCCTGCAATTTCTGCCATTCAGCCTAAAATTTTATCCCACGATCATAAAAATTCCTTTGAATTTGCGGGAGCTGGAGGCGGTCTTATTGACAATCTTGGTTATCCTTACTGTAGAGGGCGTGTTTTTGATGATATCGAAGAAGATAAGGGACAATATGATGATGAAACGGAGATCTTCTGGGCATCGGGATGTTCTCTTTTTATTCGTTCTAAAGATTTTTGGGAACAAAATGGCTTTGATGAACGTTTTTTTGCTCATCAGGAAGAGATTGATCTTTGCTGGAGACTTATCAATTCCGGAAAGAAGATATTTTATACCGGGAAATCCAAAGTATATCATGTAGGTGGCGGAACTTTGAATAAACAAAGCGCTCAAAAGACTTATTTAAACATCAGAAACAACCTGTCTATGATGCTTAAAAACCTGCCGTTTCCCAAGTTGATCTGGCTTATTTTTTTCAGACTTTGTCTGGATGGTGTGGCAGGGATTTATTTTGGATTAAAACATGGGTTTCCTCATCTTTGGGCAGTCGTTAGAGCACATTTCGGCTTTTACGGACAGCTTCCGGGAACATGGAAACTTCGTCAGAAACATCAGAAAGATCAATTCTATCAATCCGAATGGTTAATTTTCAAGCATTTTTTGGGAGGCAATAAAAAACAATAAAAAGGTTAGAAAAACTATAAAAGCTCTCTTATTCGCAGTATTAAGAGTAGTTTTAAATCAGAAAATGTTATAATTTCACTAATATCAAACTTCAAATTTTAAATATCAAATTATCTCAATGGATTTCTGCGCAATAGATTTTGAAACAGCTACTCATGAAAAAAGCTCTGCTTGTGAGATGGGAATCTGTGTAGTACAGGACTCCAAGATTGTAGAAACCAAAACCTGGCTCATCAAACCACCTAGCTTTCCTTATTTTAACAAGTTTAATATTGCAGTGCATGGGATACAGCCTGAAGATGTACAGGATGCTCCTACTTTTGATGAGATCTGGCATGAGGCTGAAGATTTGATGTATGGTTCATTAATGATTGCCCACAATGCTAGTTTTGATGCTTCAGTTTTAAGAGGCTGTCTTCAGCATTATGGAATGTTTACTCCCAAATTAAACTATTTGTGCAGTATACAGATCGCTAAAAAGTCTTGGAATTATCTTCCTAAATATGGGTTAAAACCACTGGCTGAATATCACGATATTAAATTCAATCACCACAGAGCTGGAGCTGATGCAGAGGTTTGTGCAAAGATATCTTTACTGGCTTTTGAAAGGTTATTCATTACCAGAAATGAGGAAATAAATGAGTCTGTTTTAAAAAATTACATCAAAAAACTGTAATTTTAAAACAAAAACCATGAAAAAACTTCTACTATCTCTAACCGCAATCGCCGGTATTTTTTCCCATGCACAAACGGCACTTCACGGTACAGATTGGGCTTTAAAAAAAATAGTAAGAAACAACATTACGTATAATCTTCCACAAAACAGTGAAATTGGATCTCCTGTTCTAACTTTTACTCAATCTCCTTCGGGGCCAACTACTAATATGATAAACAATATTTGTGGAAGCGGCATGTGGGCAATGCTATTCGATGCTGAGATAACGAACAACAGCTTTAATATTTGGAGTATGGGTGATTCAAATACAAACACCTGTACACTTCCAGAAAATATAGCTTTTTTGACTCAGTATCACGATTATTCAATCATGTCATCTGGTAGTTACAGCTATCAAATCACTAATGCAAGCGGAATGAGAAATCTTGTTATCACCAATAGTTCCGGTTATCAGGCTTTTTATCAATCTGGTTTTTTGGAAACAAAAGAAATCAAGTCATCACTATCAGAAAAAGCAATAACCATTTACCCTAATCCCGTAAAAGAAGGATCTGTTCATCTTAAAAATGCAGAGCGAATTGAATGGATAAAGGTATATAATACGGAAGGGAAATTAATTATTCAAAATCATTCTTCCGATCCTGAAATTAATGCCACTAACCTGCTAAAAGGGGGCTACTTTATGGAAGTAAAATCTCAAAGTGGTATTAGCAGACACCAATTTATTAAACAATAATTTTAATTACTTAAAACTTCAGAGAGCAGGTTGAATTTTGGGATATCAATCTCAAAAGTCTCCTGTGTCTCCAGGTTTTTAACGAGGTATTTTCCATTCATATTTCCTACTCCGGAACGAAGCATTACATTAGAGAAATAAGCGAAATTTTCACCGGTTCCTATCTCTGGAGTTAAGCCGATAATTCCATCGCCTATAATTTCTGTGTATCCAAATCCTACATCAAAAATGAGCCATTTTCTTTTCAGTACTTTTATAGGAAAGCTTCCGTCATTTTCTATAGTGATATTGTACTTGAAAACATAACGGTTTTCGGATGGATAACTATTCTTACTATCATATTCAGGTATAACTGAAACTTTGATATTGGAAGTCATTTTTGAAAACATCATTGTAGTATTTTCTTAATAGATACAAAAATCTCGCCTTTTTTAAGGCGAGATTATATATTTACATTATAATTTACTTAAAACTATAATCCAAGGCCTTTTCTTTCGTCACCTCCCATTAATACTTGAACAGGATTGTCGATACCTTCTTTTACCGCTACAAGGAATCCTACAGATTCTTTTCCGTCGATAATTCTGTGGTCATAAGACATAGCCACATACATCATTGGTCTGATTACCACTTGTCCGTCAACAGCAACTGGTCTCTGGATAATGTTGTGCATTCCTAAGATTGCAGACTGTGGTGGGTTGATGATTGGTGTAGATAACATAGATCCGAAAGTACCACCGTTTGTAATAGTGAACGTACCACCAGTCATTTCATCAACAGTAATTTTACCGTCTCTTACTTTTGTAGCAAGATCTTTGATGTTTGCTTCAACTCCGCTGAAAGACATGTTTTCTGCATTTCTCAATACAGGAACCATTAATCCTTTAGGACCTGAAACGGCAATTGAAATATCGCAGAAATCATAGTTTATTTTGAAATCTCCGTCAATAGATGCGTTTACATCCGGATACATTTGTAATGCTCTTGTTACGGCTTTTGTAAAGAAAGACATGAAACCAAGTCCTACTCCGTGTTTTTGAGCAAACTCTTCTTTATATAGCTTTCTTAATCTGAAGATTTCAGACATGTCAACTTCGTTGAAAGTAGTTAACATCGCTGTTTCATTCTTCACAGAAACTAATCTCTGAGCGATTTTTCTTCTTAAAACTGAAAGTTTAGTTGTTGTAGTTGTTCTAGCACCTGTAGCAGTCATAGGGCTTCCTCCTAATGCAGGAACAGCCGCTAATTCAGCATCAGTCTTAGTGATTCTTCCGTCTCTTCCTGTTCCTGAAACCTGGCCAGCATTCATTCCTTTTTCGTCAAGGATTTTCTTAGCAGCTGGAGATGGAGCTCCTGTGGCATAAGTTTGTGGCGCAGCAACTGGAGCAGCTGGTTTCGGAGCTTCTTGTTTAGCAGGTTCAGCAGCTTTTGGAGCTTCTTCCTGTTTTGGAGCTTCAGCAGCAGGTGCAGCACCTTCTGGTCTTGCAGCATCCATATCAATTAAACAAACTACCTGACCTACTTGTACTACATCACCTTCTTCTGCTTTTAAAGTGATAATACCACTTTGTTCTGCTGGCAATTCAAGAGTTGCTTTGTCTGAGTCTACTTCAGCGATAGGTTGATCTTTTTCTACGTAGTCACCATCTTTTACAAGCCAAGTTGCAATTTCAACTTCTGTGATTGATTCGCCCGGTGAAGGAACTTTCATTTCTAAAACTGACATATCGAGTATTTTTTATTTTTTAATTGATTATTATTTAATTAAGCTGTAACGGGTCTTTTTGCAGGAGCATCGTCTCTATCGAAAACTCTGTTGATTACTGCATTTTGGTTTTTCTCAAACATTTTGTGGCTACCTGGAGCCGGAGCACCACTTGGTACCGGAGAAACTACCTGGATTCCTGTATCTCTGAAGTTTCTTAGGATGTAAGACCAAGCTCCCATGTTTTCTGGTTCTTCCTGAGCCCATACCAATTGTGTTCTGTTCTCATACTTGTTGAAGATAGCTTCAATAGCATCCGTTTGAAGCGGATATAACTGCTCGAATCTTACTAATGCAATATTTTCACAGTTCAATTCTTCTTTCTTCGCTAATAATTCGAAGTATAGTTTACCTGAACAAAGAACTAATTTTTCTACTTTTTTAGGATCTGCCGTTGGGTCGTCTAAGATTGGCTGGAATGAACCTGTTGCAAAATCTTCAAGTGGAGAAACTACCTTAGGGTGTCTCAATAAAGATTTAGGACTCATTACGATCAATGGTTTTCTGAATGCCCACTTCAACTGTCTTCTCAATAAATGGAAGTAGTTGGCAGGTGAAGTAATATTTGCTACCACCATGTTTTCGTTAGCACAAAGTGTTAAGAATCTCTCCAATCTTGCTGAAGAGTGTTCTGCACCCTGACCTTCTGAACCGTGAGGCAATAACATGACCAATCCGTTTTGAAGTTTCCATTTTTCTTCTGCAGCAGCTAAGTACTGGTCAACGATGATTTGAGCACCATTCACGAAATCTCCGAACTGAGCTTCCCAGATCGTTAATGTATTTGGAGAAGCCATTGCATATCCGTAATCGAAACCTAGAACACCATATTCTGAAAGGTGAGAGTTGAATACATCAAATCTGCTTTCTGATACGTGTCTTAACGGGATATATTCTTCTTCTGTATCTTCAGTTTTTACTACAGCGTGTCTGTGAGAGAATGTTCCTCTTTCTACATCTTCACCAGAGATTCTTACATTGTGACCTTCTACAAGAAGTGTTGCATAAGCTAACCACTCTCCAACTGCCCAATCTAATGAGTTTCCTTCAATAGCTTTGATACGGTTTTCAAAAAGTCTTGTAATTTTATTGATGAATTTTTTATCAACAGGAAGTGTTGACATTTTAAGAGCTAATTCTTTCAGCTTTGCTACATCATATTTTGTATCAACTGATAACTGAACAGATCCTCTCTTTCCAATCGGATAGTTTGTCCAGTCTTCAGCCATGAACAGATCCATTACGTTCTTCTCAATCTCTTTCGAAGCATCAAAATCTTTGTCAAGAAGTGCTTTGAAGTCAACCTCCATCTTTTTGATGATATCGTTAGAAATAACGCTGTCGTTGATTAATTTATCTTTATAGATTTCTCTTGGGTTCGGGTGCTTAGAGATCGCTTTATAAAGGTTAGGCTGAGTAAATCTTGGCTCATCCCCTTCATTGTGACCATACTTTCTGTATCCTAATAAATCAATGTAAACATCTTTTCCGAATTTCGCTCTGAAATCAGCAGCAAAATGGATTGCATGAACTACTGCTTCAGCATCATCAGCATTTACGTGCATTACAGGAGATTCTGTAACTTTTGCGATGTCTGTACAGTATGTTGAAGATCTTGCATCAAGGAAGTTTGTGGTGAAAGATACCTGGTTGTTTACAACGATATGAACAGTACCTCCTGTTCTGTATCCTTCAAGCGTCATCATCTGAGCTACTTCATAAGCAATACCCTGTCCCGCAATAGCACCATCACCGTGGATAATGATTGGTAATACTTTAGAATAGTCTTTATACTTATCGTCTACTTTTGCACGGCAGATTCCTTCTACTAGAGCGGCAACAGTTTCAAGGTGAGACGGGTTTGGCGTCAGGTTGATGCAAACTTCTTCTCCTGAAGCAGTTTTGATCTTTTTAGATGATCCTAAGTGATATTTAACGTCACCAGAGAATACATCTTCCTCGAATTCTTTTCCTTCGAATTCTGAGAAGATCTGCTTGTAAGATTTTCCGAAGATGTTTGACAATACATTTAATCTTCCTCTGTGAGCCATCCCTAAAACAACTTCATCTACTCCTAACTGAGAAGATCTTGAGATCAACTGATCTAAAGCCGGGATTAATGTTTCACCACCTTCCAGTGAGAATCTTTTCTGACCTACAAATTTTGTATGAAGATAATTTTCAAAGGCTACTGCCTGATTTAATTTTAATAAAATTTCTGTTTTTTCATTCGCAGAAAGGCTTGGGTGGTTTTCGTTTACCTGAAGCCATTTTTTAATGAAATCTTTTTCTTCAACGTTGTTGATGTATGTATACTCAACCCCGATAGAATCACAGTAAATATTTTCAAGGTGCTTGATAAGATCTGCCAAAGTAGCAGGCTCTTTCATCCCTGTTTCAACTGCACAGTTGAATTTTGTATTTAAATCCGCATTAGAAAGACCGAAGTTCTCGATGTCTAAAGTAGGCGTATAGTGTCTTCTTTCTCTAACTGGGTTTGTCTTTGTAAACAAGTGCCCTCTTGTTCTGTAAGCCTCGATAAGGTTTACTACTTTAAATTCTTTCTTGATGTGTTCAGGAACTTCTCCGTTGGTTACCGCCTGAGAAATTTGTTGTACTGCCGGAGCAGCGTTGGCCGAAGCCTGAATAAATTGAATGTTATCGTCATCTCCGTAGTTCTCTAAAGCAAAATCGAAGCCTTGAAAGAAGGCTTTCCATGATGGCTCTAAAGAATCCGGGAATTTTAAGTACTGTTGGTATAAATCCTCAATTAACTGAGAATGAGCTGCGTTTAGGAATGAAAATCTGTCCATTATTACAGTTTATCTATTTATTAAAATTTATTTGTAGAATTAATCTTCAAATTTAATAAAAAAAACCGAGTTAGAACAGTCTGAAACCGTTAAAAAAACTTAAGAAAAAAATTATTCTAAAAAAATTACTTATACACTGATAATGAGAGCTTAATGTTTACGTCCTGACCTTCCATCGGGCGTTCAATAAAGGTCTGACGGATATCTCCGAAGCGCATCTCGTCTTTTTTGGCTTTCTGAATCAGCTGCTGAATTGCCTTAATTCGGCCTTCATAGCTCCCTTTGTAGTACATTACGTAGTTTTGTGATGGATTTACGGACCTAAAATTAAAGTTATTGTCCGACACTCCGATTTTCTTGGAAAGTGGAATTCCCAGGAAGTAGGAAACTTCTTTGTCTTTGTAATTATCTGCATCCGTCATCAGAACCGGATATCCAAATTCATCATCCTTTTTACCAAGGTCCATCGATACGAAATTATACACTTTGTTATAATTCATCACGATATTTTTGTACAGCGCATCTTTTTTATTCGCTGTACTTACATTGATCCCCAATAGCAGTTTATCTTCTTCATTTTCCACCATCAGACTGTCATACTTGATGGCTGCCATCTGATTATCTTTTTCAACCTTATTTCCTAGTGAATTTTTAAGATTGATCATACTTTTGCTGATATTTTCTGCAAAACGATCCTCTGTCCAGAAGTTTTCCACTCTTCTCCAAACGGAAAGTTTCGGAGTATGTACGTACCACGTAATTTTGGTCTTTTCTGCAGAAACAGGCTTAAATTTAACGTCAACCAATGTTGGATTTTCATTTTCATCCTCAAAAAGCTGATATTTTAAAGTCTTATTAAGATTCTCATAGCGGATGAACATTTCACCATCGGTATCATTTTGCTTGTCTACATAGCTAATGGCACTTCCCTGCCCTTCATAAGGCGTATAATAATCTATATCCATAGACTGTGAACTGGTGAAAAAGTTGTTCCATCTTGTAAAACTCTGGAGATTATTAAACTGAGCAAAAACTTTATCTACCGGATAATCAATCTCTTTTTCAACGGTAAAGTTCTTACTTTCATCCACAAAATAATACATGGAAGCGGCATAAGCCCCTCCCAAAAGAATAATAAGTACAGTTAGATATTTAAAAATACGCATCGCACAAAAGTAATACAAATAAAAAAAGTGACCAATATGCCGATCACTCTAGTTGTAGGTTTAACAATAATTAACCTAGTTAAAGACTGGAAGCGGGGTACAGAAAGCTGGAAGTTATTGTTATTCAAATGATTACTAATAAATCTTTGATTGAAAATATTATTTCCGAAGCTATCAATAAAGAAAAAATATATTTATCACTTCGACTTTAATAACTTCCAGCCTCCTCTTCCTTACTTATCACCCAATATGTGTTCCTGGTGCAATTACTGCTCCTTTTTTCACGACTACGATACCATCCTGTACTGAATAGGTTCCGTAATCTCCATCCGGAATATGTTTTCCACCGATAATCTTTACATTATCGCCAATGTAGCAGTTTTTATCAAGGATTGCTTTTTCAATATAGCAGTATTTCCCGATTCCCATATTTGGGCGGCCACCTCTGTCGTTCAGAACGATTTCCGTGGTATTTTGATAGAAATCAGCTCCCATTACGTATGAATTAACAATGGTACTCCCTTTATCTATTCTTGTTCTGTTTCCAATCACGGAGTTTTCAATTTTATCTGCCATGATGATACATCCATCTCCGAAAACAGCCTTACTTACATAAGAACCATTGATTTTTGATGGTGGAAGCATCCTCGCTCTTGTATAGATTGGAGAAGAGGAAAACAGGTTGAATTGCGGAAGATCCAGACAAAGGTCCAGATTAGCCTCGTAGAACGACTCTATAGTTCCGATATCCGTCCAGTATCCTTCATATTGATAACTTAATGTCTTATATTTTCCAATAGAATTTGGAATAATATCTTTTCCGAAATCATCGCCTGCTCCTTCGTCAAACATTTTCTTAAGGATGGTCTTGGTGAAGATATAGATTCCCATAGAGGCCAGATATTCTTTACCTCTGTGTTTATTTTCTTCTGAAACTTCAGATTGCAGACCTTCCAACATATCATAATTCGGCTTTTCGTAGAAAGAAGTGATATTTCCTTCGTCATCTGATTTTAAGATCCCGAAACCAGTGGCATCTTTCGCATTAACCGGAATGGTTGCAATGGTAAGATCACCTCCGCTTTCAATGTGAAAATCTAGCATTTCACGAAAATCCATCTGATAAAGCTGATCTCCGGAAAGAATTAAGATATAGTCATAATTATATTTTTCAAGATGCTTCATGGATTGGCGTACGGCATCTGCGGTTCCTTGGTACCAGCTGTCATTTTCAACATTTTGCTCAGCAGCCAGAATATCTACAAAACCCTGACTGAAAATATCAAAGTGATAAGAGTTCTTAATATGCGAGTTCAAAGACGCTGAATTAAACTGAGTCAGTACCAGAATTTTATTCAATCCTGAATTGAGACAGTTTGAAATAGGGATATCTACCAGCCTGTACTTTCCTGCAATAGGAACTGCCGGTTTTGATCTGGAATACGTTAAAGGGAATAATCTTGTTCCTCTGCCTCCTCCCAGTACAATAGAGATTACATTTCGGTTCATAAATATATTGCGTTTTTTTATTGTATTAAGTTTACTGTTCTGTTGTTGGTATCTACATTGACTCTGAAACATATTTTATTTTCATATTCCAGTTTCGGATTAATTACAGCTACTTCATATTGTCCCTTATCATTAAGCTCTTTTATTTCTTTATCTACATCATCAATGGGAATATTATGATCTCTAAGCTTGCTTCTGAAGAGTTTGTTTACAATAAGTACATCCATTACATCCACCCGCTTCATCATAAAATCCTCAACATCTTTATTATATTTTACATCCCAACCTTTGCCATATTTATTTTCAATGGCTGCGCGAGTTTTTTTATTGGTTGCCGTTATCTTTTTGAGAGTTTCATAATCAATCGTACAGCCTCCGGCATCTACCCATTTTATTTTCCACTTTTCAGAGATACCACTCGTTGCTTCTTCTTCATATATATCTTTAAGACCTGCTCCATATAGCCAAAAGTAGCCATTACGAAGTCCATCATCTTCCTTTTTACAGGAAGACAACAGGATTACGATTGATAAAAAAGAAAAAACTCGTGTCATATCAGCTATTATATAAAGCTATATATTTTTCTGCAGATTTCTCCCATGCAAAATCAAAATTCATGTTGGCATGAATAAGTTCTTCCATGATTCCTTTCTGATTATAGATTCCAAGTGCTCTGTTCATCGCATGTACAATATCATCTACACCGGGATATGTGAAATTCAGTCCTGCTCCACCGGTTGAAATATCTTCTACTGTATCTTTCAATCCACCAGTATACCTTACTACCGGAACGGTTCCGTATCTCATAGAGTACATCTGATTTAAACCACAAGGCTCTACTCTTGATGGCATCAACAGAAAGTCTGCCGAGGCATAGATCTTATGAGAAAGATGTTCTTTATATCCTAAATCCAAAGCAAAGTTGGTATAGGTATAGTCGTATTCCTTAAGTTTATTCTCAATATAAGTATTTCCTGAGCCAAGAATCATAATATTTAAAGCTCCATAGCTTTGTTTTATGCTTTTCCATACTACATCCGGTAACAGATCTGCTCCTTTTTCTGTAGCAAACCTTCCAATGAATGCAAACAGAGGTAGTTTTGGGTTCAGGCCGTATTCTTTACAAAGCTTTTCTTTATTTTTCTTCTTTTGGGCTACAGCATTTTTACTGTTAAAGTTAAAATCCAGCATTGGATCGGTTTCCGGATTCCAGACTTCGGCATCAATTCCGTTGATGATTCCATATGCTTTCCCAAATTCCTGGCGAACTAGACTTTCCAGTCCGCGGAAGCTGATAAAAAGTTCTTCCAGATATCCTTCAGAAACAGTAGTAAAGGCATCGGAACATTTAATCATACTGGCCAATGGATTCATAAAACCGTTCCAATCCATTAATCCCCATTTATAGGCATCAAATGAAGGCATATAATTCGCCATACTCCAGCTCATCATTCCCTGATATTCTCCGTTATGAATAGTTCCAATGGTTTTTACACCCTGCAAAAAGCTAAATTCCGGACAATGTTCTACCATAAAAGGAACCAGCCCTGTATGATAGTCATGACAATGAAGAACATCAGGCTTTAATTCCATGGCACACAACCAATGCAGAATACCTTGTTGAAAAGCCAAAAACTGGAAACTTTCATCCTGATAGCCATAAGGATTGTCTCTATCCAACAACCCGGGAATTCTCACCATATACAGTTCAAATCCCAGCACATTGGTCTTTTCCTTCATTACCTGAACCTGAAGCATATTGGATCCCTGATGAATAAATCCATCAAATACGACCTCGAATTCATGTTCATGAACAAAAGGTTTGTTATACCACGGCATTACCACCTTGGCATCTATTCCTTTTATTTTATTCTGATATTTCGGAAGTGCCCCGACAACATCTGCCAGTCCACCCACTTTTGCTATAGGATAACATTCTGTGCTTAAATGATAGATAACCATTTTTATCTTCTGTGTTTAATTCTGTGTAATTTATATTTTTTATCTTTTTGCTGCCTCAAAATAACTCCTGCCAGGGGCGGTAATTTGATGGTCATAAACTTTTGATGCTCTGTTCCGTCTTCATATTTTTCTTCCAGTACCTCGGATATAACTCCACTTCCACTGTATACTTCATCATCGGAGTTAAAAATTACTTCCCAGTGGGTTCCGTTGGGAATCTTTATTTTGTAATCCAAGACTTTTGGAGCCAGATTTAAGATGGTCATCAAGACATCATCTTTTCTTTTTCCTTTCCTAAGATAAACATACACTGAGTTTTCCAGATCATCTGCTTCTATCCATTCAAATCCATGTTTATCAAACTGATTTTCATATAAAGCGGATTCAGTTCTGTATAAATGATTCAGCTCTTTTACCAGATCCTGCAATCCTTTGTGAACGGGATATTCCAACAAATGCCAATCAAGACTTCGGGTAAAATTCCATTCGCTGGTTTGCCCGAATTCATCACCCATAAAAAGCAATTTAGCGCCCGGATGGGTATACATATATACATACAAGGTACGAAGATTGGCGAACTTCTGCCATTCATCACCCTTCATTTTATAGATCAGACTTGCTTTTCCGTGTACCACTTCATCATGAGACAAAGGCATCATATAATTTTCATTATACATATACATGGAAGCAAATGTAAGTTTATGATGATGGAACTTTCTGTTGACAAAGTCTTCTTTGAAATAATCCAATGTATCATGCATCCAGCCCATCATCCATTTCATTCCAAAGCCTACTCCGCCATCATGAACAGGTTTGGTAAGCATAGGAAAATCTGAACTTTCTTCGGCAATCGTTATAATACTGTTCCCGAATTCTTTGTAAACAGCTGTATTAAACTCCTGTAGAAAGGCTTTCGCTTCAAGATTAACATTGTCACCATATATATTAGGTTCCCATTCACCTTCATTTCTTGAATAATCCAGATGAAGCATTGAAGTTACCGCATCTACACGAAGGCCATCCGCATGATAACGATCCAGCCAGAACATCGCATTGGAAATCAGGAAAGATTTCACTTCATTTCTTCCATAATTGAAAATATGTGATTTCCAATCGGGATGAAATCCTTTTCTCGGATCTTCATGTTCATATAAATAGGAACCGTCAAAACGATGAAGTCCATTGGCATCTCCCGGAAAATGGGATGGTACCCAATCCAGGATAACGCCTATATTATTTTGATGAAGCTCATCAATCAGGAACATCAGGTCCTGTGGTGAACCGAAACGTGAAGTAGCCGCATAAAATCCCGTGATCTGATATCCCCAGCTTGGATCATAGGGGTACTCCATCACCGGCATAAATTCTACATGGGTAAACTCCATTTCTTTTATGTAAGGAACGAGTTTCTTTGCGATATCACGATAATTCAAGAACTTATCAGGATCATCACCTTCTCTAACCCACGAACCTAAATGCAATTCATAAACAGATATCGGCGCATCCAGACTGTTTTTTCCTCCACGGTTCTCCATCCAATCCTTATCATTCCATTCATACCAGGTTGTAGAAACCAATGACGCTGCCTGAATATTCTGTTCCCAGCTTAAAGCATAAGGATCACTTTTTTCTAAGATTTCTCCTCTTGCTGTTTCAATAGCATATTTATATAAAGTTCCCCAGGGTAAGTCTTCTATAAAGCCCTCCCAGATCCCGGATCCGTCCCATCTTGGAAACAGAATATGATCTTTATGATTCCAATTATTAAAGTCTCCTATCACAGAAACTTTTTTAGCATGAGGTGCCCAAACTGAAAAATAAACTCCTTTTACACCATCCTTTTCTACAGAATGGGTCCCAAATTTACTATACAGCTTATAATGTCTACCTTCTTTAAAAAGATACACATCATGATCGGTGAAAAGCGTATAGGTTTTAACAGAATTCATCAAGATCAGTTTGTATTTATATTTTGTCTGAAACTACGAAAAATACTGACATTAGCGATTAATTATTCGTCAAATAATTATCAAGTTAGTTTCCTTCTTTCGTTTCCTATCAAATATATCATTTTTTAATTCACTTTTTTATGATTCCCAAACAATCTTTTTTTATAAATTTAGCAATCTAACAATTTATTAAACACTTATGATGAGGTTCGAACTTTATACTGATGAAAAAGATGACAGACCCGTATTTATCACTGGAAATTTCAATAATTGGAATCCCAAAGACTATCGTTTTCAGCTCCAACAGTCAGATTCCTGTCACTATTTCATAGAAATTGAAGACGAAAAGCTTGGTGATGAAATTGAGTACAAATTCACCAAAGGAGGCTGGGAAAACGTAGAACTGGATAAATATGGCAATATCACCCCTAACCGGAAAGCAAAAAAATCACTACAGAAAACATCAGATACCATAGAAAAATGGAGATTAAACTGGGGACCTTTTAAGAAAGAGTTCTTCCCTACAGCTGAAGTGATTTCCGAAAAATTCTACATCCCGCAACTGGATCGTTACCGCAAAATCTGGGCAGTGCTTCCTTATGATTATCATACTTCGGATAAAAGTTATCCTGTTTTATACCTTCAGGATGCTCAAAACCTGTTCAATGAGGGAAGTGGTTTCGGAAACTGGGAAATTGATAAAAAACTCTCTATTCTTGCAGAATATGGACGTGGTGATGTTATCGTTATCGCTATAGAACATGGGAGCGAAGAGCGGATTAAAGAATACATCTTTGATAATGACAATGTGGCCAATGGCTCGGAAGGCAAGAAATACATTCGCTTTATCACCGACACTTTAAAGCCTTACGTGGATGAAAATTACCGCACTAAAAAAGACCGCGACAATACCGGAATTGGCGGCAGCTCGCTAGGAGCATTAATCAGTATCTACAGTGGATTTCTTTATCCTGAAGTGTATTCAAAATTATTAATATTCTCGCCTTCTCTTTGGGTAGAACCGAACAATAACTTTCCAATGATGAGCTTCCGGGTTCCATTTAAAACAAAAATATACTTATATGGCGGCGGTCAGGAAGGATCTAAAATGGTCAAAAGAATTCATATTTTTGAAGAATATCTGAAAAGATGGGAGAAAAAGAACCTTTTCGATTTTGAATTCAGAACCAATATCAATCCTGAAGGAACCCACAGTGAATTTTACTGGTCACAGGAATTCCCCAGAGCTATTGAATGGCTGTTCTATGACAACACAGAAAACCCCGTAGAAGTAAAACCACAACAACAAAGCATTAAGAACTAAATTTATGAAACTAATCAACAAAAAAAATAAAAACTACACTCAGATTTTCCATTTATTCACAGAAGAGGAATGGACCAAAACCGGTAAAAATTTCAATAAAAATATTGCCACTTTCTTCACAGGAAAAAAGTATGAGGTTTTCATCAATGCTCATGAAGAAGGAATCACTTACTTTATCGGACTTGGAAAATCTACTTTACAGAATTTCGAGCTTCAGCAAGTGGCTGTGAAGTTTTCTCAAACTCAAAAGGAAAAACTACAAGCAGTTCCTACTTTATTACTTGCAGATTTCCTCCATGAAAAACAGTTTGAAGAATTTGTGAAAGGTTTATTGATTGGGACTTATAATTATCCTTTTGAAAAAAATCATCCTTTCTGGAATGCAAAGTTTGAACTTCATTTCGAAAATTTAAGTCAGAAAAAGCAGGATGATATCAGTCAGAGAGCTGATGCTTTAAGCAACGGACAAATTGCCTGTCAGGAATGGATGAATAAGCCAGCCAATCTAAAAAGACCGGATACCTTCAGTTTATATCTTAAAAACCTGTCTAAAAAATATGAATTAAAATACACTGTTTTTAACCGAAAGAAATGCGAAGAATTAGGTCTTGGAGCTTACCTTGCCGTTAATCAAGGAAGTGCTCATGATGCAGCTTTCACCATTTTGGAATATAAAACCACGGTTAAAAATGCCAAAACATTCGGTTTGGTTGGAAAATGCGTCTTGTTTGACACTGGAGGAATTTCTCTGAAACCCTTCACCAATATGCATTATATGAAATCTGATATGGGTGGGGCAACTGCTGTTTTAGGAACTTTAATCTATGCGGCAGAAATGAAGCTGCCGGTTAATATTGTTGCTGTTCTCCCTATTACAGACAATGCTATTTCTGAAAAAGCTTTGCTTCCAAGCGATGTCATTACTGCCTATAACGGAAAAACCATAGAAGTGATGGATACCGATGCAGAAGGCAGACTGATTCTTGCTGATGGACTCGCCTATTTAGCCAAAAACTACAAAACAGATTTCCTGATTGATTTAGCAACTTTAACAGGAAGCTCAGTAAGAATGTTTGGAGATACCTGTGGAGCTCTATTTTCCAATAATGAGGAACTTAAAAACCTTTTGATAAAAACCGGAGATCACACCAACCAGAGACTATGGAATCTACCGTTATGGGATGTTTGGAAAGATGATATACAATCTGATGTAGCCGACTTAAAAAACATGTCCCTAAAGCCTGTTGGAGACTGTATTATTGCAGCCAAATTTTTAGAGCATTTTATTGAAAATCACCCTAAATGGGCACATTTAGATATTGCCGGAGTAGCCTTTGGAAATGTAGGGTATGCTAAGGAAAAAGCAGCGACTGGTTATGGGGTTCAATTGCTCACGGATTTAATTGAAAATTATCACTAAAAATTAGTTTATTACAAAAATTCTCTGTATACTTGATTAGTGATTCAGAAAAGCATATCATATTTTAATTTTTGATATTAATCAAATAATAAAGATTTGCTTTTATTTTTGATAATTCACTAAAACTTAAAAAACATTATATGGGGGAGAAAATTATAGTATGTATTTCGTGCTATTACAAGGGCTATGATTTCATGGATGAAATGAAGCAGCTCGGTAATAAAATCATCTTAGTAACATCAGAAAATCTTAAAGAAAAAAACTGGCCCTGGCATGCCATTGATGAGGTATTTTATATGCCTGAAATCAAACCATCGGTATGGAATCTGGAACATCTGATCCAGGGATTTTCACACCTGATGAAAACCAGAAAAGTAGACGCTGTAGTCGCTCTTGATGACTACGATGTGGAAAAGGCTGCCCTTATCCGGGAAACCTTTCGTATTCCGGGAATGGGACAGACTACCCACCGTTATTTCAGAGATAAACTGGCCATGCGCCAAAAAGCAAAAGATTCAGGCATTAATGTTCCGGAATTTACGGCCGTTTTCAATGATGATACAGTGAACGAATTTGTAGAAAAAGTTCCCGCACCTTGGGTACTGAAACCCCGTTCAGAAGCATCTGCATCAGGAATCAAAAAGATTACAACCAAAGAACAGCTTCATGAGGCACTTGATGTACTTGGTGAAGAACGTCATCTTTTCCTGTTGGAAAGCTTTAAACCGGGAGATGTATATCATGTGGACAGCCTGACCTTCAACAAAGAAATTGTCTTTACTTCTGCATCAAAGTATCTAGCTCCTCCGATGCAGGTATCCCATGAAGGCGGTGTTTTCAGATCCAAAACATTAGGAAGATATTCTGAGGAATTTAAAGCACTGGAAGAAATCAATTCCAAAGTACTTTCTAACTTCGGACTTCTTAACGGAGCTACCCATACAGAATTCATCCGCGGAAAAGAAGATGGAAAATGGTATTTCCTGGAAACTTCCTCACGAGTAGGTGGTGCTCATATTCCTGATTTAGTAGAAGCTTCAAGCAACATTAATATATGGAGAGAATGGGCTAAAATTGAAGATGCTCTTTTAAGGAATGAAAACTATAATGTTTCTCCTCCTACAGGATATTATGCAGGACTTATTGTTGCTCTTATTAAGGATAAAGAACCTGATTACAGCAAATTTGAATGTGAAGAAGCCGTAAAGTTTCTTCCCATAGATTATCATGTCGGGATTGTTTACAAATCCAGTGAGGCTTCTGTAGTAGAAGAAAGGCTAGACAACGCAGCGGAAAAGATTAATGCTGAAATGCTTAATATTCTACCTCCTAAAGCCAGCAAACTGAGCAGTTAACTATATACAATCACTAAAGTAAAAATATAAATGCCTCATATAGAACATACAGATTACTATTCCAACATATTGGGGACAAGTCTTAAAGTAGAAGTGACCGGACATTACGGCCATCCTATTATTATGTTTCCCACTTCCCAAGGGCAATATACCCAAAACCATGATTTCCACCTTAACGGGAGTATCAACTGGTTTATCGAGCAGGGAAAAGTAAAACTTTATAACATTCAGACTATTGATGCCTGGAGCTTTTATGATGAAAAAATTTCTCCGCAGCAGAGAATTAAAAACTATGAACGCTATGTACAGTTTTTGATACTGGAATTTGTTCCGTACATCCAAAAGCTTCATAAAACCCATCGTGTAGCAGTGGCCGGAGCCAGTTTCGGAGGCTATCATGCTGCTAATTTTGCCTTTAGGTTTCCGGATGTGGTTTCTCATCTGTTTTGTCTTTCGGGAGCTTTCAGTATAAGGAATTTCATGGATGGTTATTCCGATGATCTGGTGTATTTCAACTGCCCAAGGGAATTTATAAGAAATGACGAAGCCTGGAAATACAAACATATGCATATTGTATTGAGTACTTCGGATCAGGATATCTGTAAGGACAAGAATATTGAAATGGCTGAAATCTTAAGGGTAAAAGGCATTGAGTTCTGGTATGATGAAAGAAAATGGATTGGTCATGATTGGCCATTGTGGAGAATGGTTTTCCCAACCTTTATTGGAGCTTATTTCTCTTAGGTGAAATATAACCACAAAAGGCACAAAAGTTTTTAACACTTAAGTTATTTAAGGGACTACTAACTGTTTGAGAAGTGCACTTAAGCTTTTTGAAAATCTTAGATTTTCAATTTTGCCGAATATCACCATTGAAGGTGTGATATTCCCCCCTCCGGAGGGGTGTCAAATCAAAGATTTGACGGGGTGGTTAATATAAGACTGAAAGTCATTTATCATACACATAAAAAGGAAAAATAGAAAAAAATATATACCATTAAAAACAACAATTATGACAAAAAAAGTAGGAATTCTATTCGGTATGGAAGATACATTTCCCTGGGCATTCATAGACAAGGTTAATGAAATGGGTGGTGGAGATATAGTGGCTGAACCTGTTACTATTGACAAACTTGAACAGGGTGCAGATTATGGATACGCAGTAATCATCGACAGAATTTCGCAGGATGTTCCTTTTTACAGAGCTTATCTGAAAAATGCAGCACTTAATGGCACTTATGTAATCAACAATCCGTTCTGGTGGAGTGCTGATGAAAAGTTTTTCAATAATGCACTCATGAGCAAATTAGGAATTCCGTTGCCGAAAACCGTATTGCTTCCATCCCATGAAAGACCCACTGACACTTCGGAAACCTCATTCAGGAACCTTAAATTCCCTCATGACTGGGAATATATTTTCAATTATGTAGGATTTCCAGCTTATATGAAACCTCATGATGGCGGCGGATGGAAAAGTGTATACAGAGTAGAGAATCCGGATGACCTTTGGAACAAGCTTAGTGAAACTGAACAGCTGGTGATGATGGTTCAGGAAGAAATTGTGTTTGACGACTACTACAGAGTCTATTGCTTAGGCCGAAAATATGTTCACATCATGCCTTACGAGCCTAGAAATCCACATCATCTGAGATATGCAACTACCCATCAGACACAAGGTAAAGAACTTGAAAAGTTATTGAAAACCATTCATGATTATACGATTAAGATGAATGAGGCCTTAGGATATGACTTTAACACCGTAGAATTTGCTGTAAGAGACGGAATTCCTTACGCTATCGATTTCTGTAATCCTGCTCCCGATGCAGACAGAAATTCAGTAGGAGAAGAGAATTTTGCATGGATTATAGAACATGCCGCTAAACTGGCGATTGAAAAAGCCAAGGAATATGTTCCTGGGAAACCCAATATCACTTGGGGAACCTTCGTGAAAGATTCCATAAAATAATATTGAAAAAGAATAAAAAAACACAAGACAATGCATCATCAGTTTACTATTGGAATCGAAGAAGAATATCAGATCATTGATGTTGAAAGCAGAGATCTGATTTCTCACGTATCAAAAATCATTGAAGGTGGAAAAGCGGTATTGAGTGAAAATTTAAAGCACGAAATGCACGAATCCATGATTGAAATGGAAACCGGAATCTGTCAGAATATACAGGAAGCCAGAGCGGAATTAACCAATTTAAGAAGGCATCTCATCAACACAGCCCATGAACAGGGACTGCGTGTTTCCGGAGGCGGAACTCACCCTTTCTCACATTGGTCGGACAATAGTATTACCCAAGGAGAAAGATACATCAAAATTGTAGATGATATGGGTGATGTTGCCCGTGAAAATCTTATTTTCGGACTTCACGTACATATTGGAATTCCCAACCGTGAAGAAGGCGTAAGAATTCAGAATGTAATGCGTTACTTTCTGCCTCACGTCTATGCTCTTTCCACCAATTCTCCTTTCTGGATTGGAAGGTATACAGGCTTTAAATCCTACAGACAGGAAATTTTCGTTAAGTTTCCCAGAACCGGTATTCCAAGCTACTTCAACTCAGTAGCAGAGTTTGACAGCTATGTTGATCTTCTTGTAAAAACAGGAACCATCGACAATGCTAAAAAAATATGGTGGGATTTAAGAGTCCATCCATTCTACCCTACTATTGAATTCAGGATTTGCGATATGCCATTAAGAATTGATGAAACCGTATGTCTTGCTGCCATTATGCAGAGTTTAGTGGCTAAAATTTACAAACTTCATCAGCAAAACCTAAGTTTCAGAAGCTACAGGAGACTTTTATTAAATGAAAATAAGTGGCGCGCTTCCAAAAGTGGTATTGAAGCTCATCTGATTGATTTTGGAAAAGAAGAATCTGTTCCTTATCCTGTTTTATTAAAAGAACTTTTAGAATTTATTGATGATGTGGTAGACGATTTAGGATGCCGAAAAGAGGTTGAATATGCCTGGAAAATTCTTGAAAACGGAACGGGTGCGGATCGTCAACTTCAGATCTTTAAGGAAACCGGCGATCTTACTAAGGTTGTGGATTATATGATCTCTGAAACAGAGTACGGTATAACACATGGTGAAGCCGCTTCATAATATTTTTGGTAACTTTACAAAAAATATGATGTAATGAAAGATATTCGAATTGCTTTGCTGGATATGAACAACAACCATGTCAATCAAGGCTTTAGAAACATTAAAGAAATTTCCGAAACGTTTCAGCAGAACTCTGAAGAAAATGTAATCATCAAGACGTTTGATGTGAGGTTTAAAGATGAAATGCCGGAGATTGGAGACTTTGATATTTTTATTTCCTCAGGTGGACCAGGTACTCCACACCGCGAAGGTTTTGAGTGGGAAGAAAGGTTTGCTTATTTTTTAGATTCCGTTTTTGAACATAATAAATACAATGAAGATAAAAAATATCTTTTCCTGATCTGTCATTCGTTTCAATTGGCTAGTATTCACTGGAAATTAGGAAATATCTGTAAAAGAAAATCCTATTCTTTTGGAGTAATGCCAATACACAAAACTGATGAAGGCAAAGAAGAATTTTTATTCAAAAACCTTCAGAATCCTTTTTATGCGGTAGATTCCAGAGCTTATCAGTTCATTGAGCCGGATCATGATCGTTTTGAGGAATTGGGAATGACGGTTATGGCTATTGAAAAGTTCCGCCCACACATCAATCTGGAGAGAGCGGTTATGGCTGTTCGTTTTTCTGATGAGATATTCGGAACCCAGTTTCATCCGGAAGCAAGTCCTCAGGCTTTAATAGAAAATCTTAAAGACGATAAGAACAGAGAAGCCATGATTGAAAACTTCGGCATGGAAAAGTATCTCGAAACGATGGACAGAATAGATGATGAAGATAAAATCATCCTGACCAGACACCAGATTCTTCCAAGATTTCTTCAGTTCGCAAAAAAAAACATTTTGAAGAAAGTTGAGTCTTTGGCTTAAAAGATTAACATCAACCACAAAAGTCACAAAAGTTTTGACACTTAAGTTCTTTTTAAGTTACTACTAACTGTTTTAAAAGTACACGTAAGCGTTTTTGAAAATCTTGATTTTCATCTTAGGTGAAATAATTGTCCATTCTTTTTATGCTCTTAAAGATAATAGCTTTTGTGACTTTTGTGGTTAAATTCATTTATAATATCAAATCGGGCGTTGCTGCTCGATTTTTTTAACATCACAAAAGAAAAAATATGATCCCAAAATACAGAAAGCAGTTCAATCAAGAGTTTTCAGATGAAAAATACACACAGCTTAAAGAAATTTTAAAACAAAAAGGCGGTATTGAGCCTGGTTTCAGGATTTCAGAAAGTCCAATTTTCCTTACTAAAGAATTTGAAGGCAAATTGCTTGACGCGAGTGAAAGTATCATTAACCAAATTAAAGCGATTCCAGCGGAAACCCTTCAGAATGCAATTCCTGATAATTGCAGAGTTCCTAACGATACAGATCAGCCTCATTTTTTCACCATTGATTTTGGAGTCTGCAAAAATGAAAACGGGGACATTGAACCGCAATTAATCGAACTTCAGGCCTTCCCATCACTATATGCCTTCCAAAAGATTTATGAAGAAACGTTCTGCGAAGTATATCCTTTCCTTTCAGACATCAAAAACGCTATGTCTCATGAAGACTTTAAACAGCATTTAAAAGATCTGATTGTAGGTGATGAAAATCCGGAAAACGTAATTCTTCTTGAGATCTTCCCTGAAAAACAGAAAACAGCTATTGACTTTGCCTTGACAGAACAGTTATTAGGTATTAAAACAGTATGCCTGACCAAAGTAAAGAAGGAAGGGAAAAAGCTTTATTACGAAAACAATGGAAAACTCATTGAGATCAAAAGAATCTATAATCGTGTCATATTTGATGAACTAAACAGAATTCAGGATCTTAAAACAGAGTTTGATTTCCGTGAAGAAGTAGATGTAAAATGGATTACTCATCCAAACTGGTTTTTTAAAATTTCAAAATTCCTTTTGCCGCTATTAACACATCAATTTGTTCCTAAAAGTTACTTCCTTCATGAATTTCCGGAAAACCAAAGCCTTGAAAATTTTGTATTGAAACCATTATTTTCATTTGCGGGAAGTGGTGTTAACTTAAATCCAACGAAAGAAATCACTGAGGCTATTGAAGATAAGGAAAATTACATTCTGCAAAGAAAAGTAACCTACGAACCCTTATTTGAAGATATTAATGGTGAATTTTCAAAAGCAGAAATCCGTTTGTTATATATTTGGCGAGAAAATGATGACCGCCCTATTCTACTGGAAAATCTGGGAAGAATGACAAAAGCAGCCATGGTAAATGTGGATTTCAATAAAAAAGATGCGATTTGGATTGGGAGTTCTAATGCGTTTTTTGCTGAAGATTAAGATTCATTTATTATCATCATTTGAGATAAAACAGATTGTTTCAAAGTGAAATCATTAGACATCTGTCATTCAGAACGAAATGAAATGTAGTGAAAAATCTCATGTTATCTCATGAGATTCTTCCTTCATCAGAATCATACTTTTGAGATAGCCAATTCATCATACACCAATTCATCAGCTCTTTCTTAAAGATAATTTCCTTTCAGATAATTCTTTTCTACAAACTCATTGCTATTTCAAAAGCTCTTCAATAAAATTACAAAAGCCTAAAATTCAAAACATTAAATCATTGTAGTACAATTGTAGTACAACACTATCAACAAATTCCTTTTACTTTCGCTTAAAATTTTCGAAAATTTCTAATAGTAAAAAATTCAATTATAAAATCTTAAAATTATGCGAAGTTTAAAAAACATATCTATTGGGGTATTATGTTTATCTTTTTTGTCAAGCTGTAATAGTCCCAAGAAAGAGACTACATCAGACCTTAATAATTATTTGGATGCTTTGGTGAAACCTATAATGGAAAAAAATGAAATTCCAGGGTTGAGCCTTGCCATAACAGTAGATGGGAAACACCGTTTTTTCAATTACGGACTGGCTTCAAAAGCAGACCAGATAGAAGTTACCAATACAACGTTATTTGAACTTGGTTCAGTAAGCAAAACCTTCACGGCTACTTTAGCCAGTTTATCACAAATTAACGGAACACTTAATTTATCCGATCCCGTAAGCAAATACATGCCTGAACTGAAGAACACAGCTTTTGATCAAATAAAACTTTACAACCTGGGTACACACACAGCAGGCGGATTTACATTACAATTGCCTGAGGAGATTAAGAATAATGAACAGCTCATCCATTATTATAAAACATGGAAACCTGATTATTCGGCAAGTACCCAAAGGATATACACCAATCCAAGCATTGGTCTATTAGGAGTAATTGCAGGAAAAACATTTCAACAACCCTTTACAAAAGCAATGACTGAAAATGTATTTTCTAAAATGGGATTGAATAATACTTTTTATGAGGTACCTGCAGCCAATGTGGGTCAATATGCATTCGGTTATAACAAAAATGATGAACCAATACGTGTAACCCCCGGAGTTTTGGCAAATGAAGCGTATGGGGTGAAATCATGTACACAGGATATGATTACGTTTGTGGATGCCAATATGGGAATAGGAAACATTGACAGTAAATTATCTGCCGCAATAATAAATACTCATACGGGCTACTTTAATACTTCAGAAATGACGCAGGATCTTATTTGGGAGCAATATCATTACCCAGTAACACTGGAACAGCTTCAAAAAGGGAATTCGGCAGACATGGCCTTTAAGCCCAATCCTGTGAAGGAAATTCTACCACATCAAAAACCGATAACAGATGTATTGATTAATAAAACCGGGGCTACAAATGGTTTTGGAGCTTATGTAATGTATGTTCCTTCGAAAAAAATTGGTATCGTAATTCTTGCCAATAAAAACTATCCTAACTCTGAAAGGATTGATATTGCTTATAAACTCTTATCTTATTTGGAAAAGTCTGAAAAATTATAATAAGTAATAATGAAATGTCTCAGAAATATCTGAGACATTTTTATTTACATCATAATTCTAATACCCAGGTTCCTAAATCCATATCAGAGGGTAATTCGAGTTTCTTTTTAAGTCGGTATTTCTTGGTTTCCACAGCTCTTACTGTTACATTTCCACATTGTCCAATTTCTTTATTGGTAAGATTAAGCCTCAAATAAGCAATAAATTTTATATCATGATTGGTAAGCTCAGGATATTGAGAAATCAGCTTTTCATGAAATTCCGGATACATTTCTTTAAACTTGCTTATGAAAAAAGGATCATTGGAGGTAGCCATTTTAGACAATTCATTAATGGAAGTATCTACTTTCTTTTTCAACTGGTCCGCTTCCATTATTTTTTCTCCGATTATTTTCTTCTGTTCTTCAAACAACCGATCTCTTCTTTTATTCCGTTTACGAATCATAAATATTGTGACAATAGATCCAACAGCAATACCAGCAAAAGCAACAATCATGATATAAAGATTTTTTCTCTCTTTTTCCTGTTCAATGGCAAGATTATTAACAACAGAAGCAACAGCTTTTCTTTCTCCGGAATGAATGCTGTCATTGAGTTGGGTATATTTTGCCAGATATTCATTTGCTTTTGGAATATCATTTAAAGCCAGATAAGTTTGATAGATCTTTTTATAAGTATCTATAATGTCTGCCCCACGATTTATTTTCAGATAAATGGGTAAAGATTCCTGATAATATTCAAGAGCCTTTGGATAATCTTTTTTCAGAGTGTACAGGTTTCCACGTCTGGTTGCAATAGCTCCATACGTGTGGAGTGAGCTGTTTTTTTCTACAGCCAGTACAGATGCTTTATTCAGGTAATATTCTACAGAATCAAGATGTTGCTTTTTCGACAAAAACTGCTCTGCAATTCTTACATAAATCTTAGGTTCATTGGGGAAGTCTTTTAATCCTTTTTTACGCATAGCGTTAATAGAATCGGGAAGTTTTAAATCCTCAAAATTGGACCACTTCCAGATGTAAACAAAAAATAAGGAATTCCTGTTCTCTTCTGTATTAGGGCTATGCTTAAGATATTCTATAGATTTATTCAGTTGAATATTGGCCTGACTGTAAAGACCTAAGAAAGCATAATTTCTAGCAATTTCATTACACAATCTGGCATTCAATCCATTATTATTAACCAATTTTAGTTTTTTCCCGGCTTCATCCAGATAGTGTAGACTTTTCTGATGCTCATCAAATGTAGAAAGTGCATTGGCAATATTGATATTGGCTAAAGCCTCACCTTCAGGGTTATCCTGTTCTTTATAATATCGGAGTGCGGCTATATTGTATTGAAAAACCTTCTCATATTCTCCTTTATTCTTATATATACTCGTAATACTATCCAGCTTTGCCGGAGTATAGTTCTGAGAATAAGACTGTACAGAAGCATAAAGGAAGAAAATAAATAGTACCTTTTTCATAAAAACCGATCGTATGGCAAGTTAATAATTTTTTATTTTCTTCATTTTTAAAAAAGTTAAAAATATTTATGTTATATCCAATTATTAAAAAAATATTCTAAAATTAATTGCTGTTCTAAGAGTATAAAAAAATTGCAATACGTTTTTATTTACTTCGTATTGCAATTTTAATGAGTTTATAAAGTGTTATTTATCCATTCTTATCGTCTTCCAGCAATTCTCTTGCCTGATATTCCTGAACAAGATCAATAGCATTGGAAATTACGTCACTTAAAGCAGTGATGAATGTTCCGTCTTCTGCCATTCCCATCGCGTGTTTTAATGCTTCTATTTCTTTAGGAATAATTTCGTAGCTGACATCTTTTCCTGAGGCCTGCATTCCATCAATAATCAATCCATTGATCTCTTCTTCGGTTCTTCCCCGAAGGTGTTTTTCATTACGGATGATGATATGATCGAACATTCTTCCTGCAATTTTTCCACATTCCCTGATATCATTATCTCTTCTGTCTCCAACACCGGAAATAATACCTATTTTCTTTGTGGCTTCAACGTTTTTCAGATAATCTTCAATAGCTTCATATCCGGACGGGTTGTGAGCAAAATCGATCAATACTTTAAAGCTTTTAAACTTAAAGACATTCAATCTTCCCGGAGTAAGCTGTGCACTTGGGATAAACGTTCGTAGTGAATTGGAAATATCCTCAATTCCAAATCCATGAAGATAACTTGCCAAACTAGCAGCTAACACATTTTCAATCATAAATCTGGCTTTCCCTTCCATGGTAATCGGGAAGTCTTTAGCCTTACCAATTCTGATCTTCCAGTCTCCTTTTTTAATGGTGACAAAACCTTCTTCATAAACGCAGGTAATTCTTCCTTCTTTTGCAAACTTTACAATATGAGGATTATTCTCATCCATACTGAAAATAGCAACATTAGAGTCAAGATCCTTCACAATTTTCATGGAGTATTCATTGTCTGCATTCAAAACGCTCCAGCCGGTTTTCTTTACACTGTCTAAAACAACGCGTTTTACTTTGGTAAGATCCTTTAAATTGTGAATATCATTCATTCCCAAATGATCTTCCTCAATATTGGTTAAAACCCCAATATCACATTGTGAGAATCCTAGTCCTGAACGGAGAATTCCCCCTCTTGCCGTTTCAAGAACAGCAAATTCTACCGTAGGGTCCTTTAAAATGAATTCGGCTGAAATCGGTCCTGTAGTATCTCCTTTTGACAGCATTGTATTTTGAATATAAATTCCGTCTGAAGTGGTAAATCCTACTCTATAGCCATTGCTTTTTACAATATGGGAAATCAATCTTGTGGTGGTGGTCTTTCCGTTGGTACCTGTTACTGCAATAATTGGAATGGTAAAAGGTTTTCCTTGTGGATACAACATATCTACAACCGGAGCCGCAACATTTCTTGGCAGCCCCTCACTTGGGGCAAGGTGCATTCTGAATCCGGGTGCTGCATTAACCTCAATGATCGCTCCGCCACTTTCTTTTAATGGTTGTGTAAGATTTTCCGCCATAATATCTATCCCGCAGACATCTAATCCAATAATTTTGGAGATTCTTTCCGCCATGGTAATATTTTCAGGATGTACCATATCCGTAACATCTATAGACGTTCCTCCTGTAGAAAGATTGGCTGTAGACTTCAGATAAACAATTTCTCCCTTTTGCGGAACAGTTCCAAGCGTATATTGAAGTTTTTCAAGCAGTTCCAAAGTATCTTTATCCACTTCAATTTCCGTAAGAACATTCTCATGACCATACCCTCTTCGCGGATCTTTATTTTCTTTATCAATAAGCTGCTGAATATTTAGTTCACCATCGCCAACAATATGAGCTGGAACTCTTCTTGCTGCAGCAACCATTTTATTATCAATTACAAGCACTCTAAAATCATATCCTGTAATATATTTTTCAACGATTACTTTTCTTGAATATTTCTGAGCATGTTCTAATCCTATTTTAGCTGCTTCCCAATCATTAACATTAATGGAAGATCCTTTTCCATGATTTCCATCCAAAGGTTTTAAAACAATGGGATAGCCTATTTTTTTAATTACCTTATCTAAATCCTCTTCATCAACAACCAAGTCACCTATAGGTACTGGAATAGCCGCATCGTGAAGCATCCTTTTAGTTAATTCTTTATTACAGGCAATATCTACAGCAATAGAGCTGGTTTTTCCGGTAATGGTAGCCTGAAAACGTTGTTGATTTACCCCATATCCAAGCTGTACCAGTGAATTTGTTCCTAATCTGATCCATGGTATTTTTCTGGAAACAGCTTCTTCTACAATACTTCCGGTAGATGGTCCCAGACGAACCCGCTCTCTGATCTCTTTCAATTTCTGGATACAGGCATTCAGATTATATTCTTTGTCTTCAATTAAAGCTTCTGCGATCTTTACCGCTTCTTCAGCAGCATAAATCCCTACATTTTCTTCCAAATAATTGAATACCACATTATACACTCCCGGACTTCTCGTTTCCCGGGTTCTTCCAAAGCCAACATCCATCCCCGCCAGGGTTTGTATTTCCAAGGCAATATGCTCAATGACATGCCCCATCCAGGTTCCTGTTTCCACTCTATGGAAAAAGCCTCCTTCCACTCCTTCTGAACACCTGTGAGTGATCAGTGATGGGATCAGTTTTTCAATTCTTTCTCTGAATCCATCAATTTTATTGGTAGGATAATTCTCCATTTCTTCAAGGTCTAACCTCATCTGTATCAGCTTTTTTCTTCTGATACTCCAGATGTTAGGACCACGCAGTGCCTGAATCTTTTCGATTTTCATAGTCTATTGGCATTTTAACAGTTAACAATAACTTATTTTACAATCAAATATAATATAAAACCCAAAACAAAACCATAGCAGGCATGAAGATTTATCAAAAAAAAAATAAATTTAATTAACATTCCTAAAACATTAAAAATCAACTAAAGATGGCACGAATTTCGCCAAACATGTTAATTATTTTTTAATTTTGTACCATGAGTAAACCTGTAGGAAAATTAATTGTTATCGGAGGCGCTGTAAACAAAGGAAGCTTTGCAGAAACCGATTATGATCAGAATATTGAAAAGAATCTTAACTTTTTTGAACGTGGAATTTTGCGAAAGATCATCAGCGAATCCAAGCATAAGGAAGATTCTGTTATTGAAATTGTAACAACAGCCTCTCAAATTCCTCAGATTGTAGGTACAGAATATAAAAAAGCCTTCGAATTCCTAGGGGCAAAAAACGTAAATATTCTTGATATTCATAACCGTGAAGAAGCCAATTCTGATGCAATGGTGGCAAGAGCAAATGCTGCAGACGTCATGATGTTTACCGGTGGAGACCAGCTGAGACTGACTTCTATTCTGGGGGGAACAAGATTTCACGATACTATTCTATTAAAATACCAGGAACAGGACTTTATTTACTCCGGAACTTCTGCCGGTGCTGCTGCTGCCTCTGAAAATATGATTTATCAGGGAAGCAGTTCTGAAGCTCTATTGAAAGGGGAAATTAAAACAACGCAAGGGCTAGGTTTAATTGATAACGTTATCATTGATACGCATTTTGTACAAAGAGGCAGAATCGGTCGTCTTTTCCAGGCGGTGGTAAATAACCCTAGAACGCTGGGAATCGGATTGGGAGAAGATACCGGACTTTTCATTCATAATGATGTGATGACAGCTGTAGGCTCAGGACTTGTGATTCTGGTAGATGGAAGGTTTATTAAGGATACTAATTTAACAAATATCAATCTTGGAGAACCTATTTCTATTGATAATTTAACGGTTCATGTGATGTCTATGAATGATCATTATGATCTTACGACTAAGACTCTCACCATTGAGAATTCACAATTCAATCCTATTCCACAGGATAAATAGAATAACAAACACAACTATACAAACGGAACTTCGGTTCCGTTTTTTGTTTTTTGAATTCACCACTTTGATCACAGCTTACGATACAATAAGTTTGGGCTAAAGCCAATGGAATATGATTAATTTATTTATTGGCCGGCCGGGCTAAAGCCCGACCCTATTGATATTGGTATCCGTGTGGATATGCAAAAACGCAATAGTTGTTTAACGACAAGATCTTTTATCTTTTATCTTTTATCTTTTATCTTTTATCTTTTATCTTTTATCTTTTATCTTTTATCTTTTATCTTTTATCTTTTATCTTTTATCTTTTATTTATAAATTACCTTCGTAAAAATTATTCATCAACTCTTATTCTATGAAAATCATCATTCACGGAGGCTTTTTCTCAGAAAGTGACCAAAACCATGAAGTAAAAACAGCAAAACAAAACTCTTTAAAAGAAATTGCTGAAAAGGCATTTCATTATCTTCAGACTCATTCTGCCTTTGATGCGGTGGCTTATGCCGTTTCTTTATTGGAAGATGATCCTTTGTACAATGCCGGAATAGGTTCACAGATTCAAAGTGATGGTGTGATCCGTATGAGTGCTGCTATTATGGATGGAGAAACTCAAAAATTAAGTGGTGTTATCAATATTCAGGATGTAAAAAATCCCATTTTTGTAGCAAAAAATCTTATTGGAGAAGATGACCGGGTCTTAGGTGGACAAGGAGCAAAACGCTATGCTACAGAGCACGGATTTGAAAATTTCTCAACAGAAATTCCACAAAGGAGAAAGGAATATGAAGCCAAGCTTGGTAATGGAGGAAAAGGAACAGTAGGCTGTGTAGCCATCGATAAGGATGGCAAACTGGCTGTTGCCACTTCTACAGGCGGAAAAGGCTTTGAGATCCCTGGAAGGATTTCAGATTCTGCCACAGTGGCTGGAAATTATGCCAATGCGTTCTGTGCAGTAAGCTGCACGGGTGTGGGAGAAGATATCGTAAGCAATGCTACTGCCACAAAAATTGTAACCCGCGTAACAGATGGAATGAGTCTTGAAACAGCTTTCACTAAGACTTTTGATGAACTTAAAACAATTGACGGATTTGCAGGCGCCATTGCCATTGATAAAGACGGAAATGTTTATCACCAGGACTCCTATCCTACTATGGTTTTCGCCAGTTTTGACGGTGAAAATTTCGATATCTTTTCTTAATTTTAACATTATTTTATAATTCTGTCTAATTTTTTGGCACGTATTTTACATATGTACTAATAACAAATTTTAATATTAATATCTTTTAAAAATAGAAATCATGGGAAACAAAACAAAAGGTTTATTAGCTTTACTAGGATTAGGTGCTTTGGCTTATTGGAAATATAAGAATTCAAGTCCTGAAGATCAACAAGCCGTAAAGGATAAACTTAATACAGCAAAAGATAATCTTAACAAATGGGGAAATGATATTAAGACTAAAGCCAACGATGTTGCTTCCCAAGTTCAAACTAAAGTAGATGAGGCAAAAACAAAGGCCGAAGATTCTTTAAACTAAAAACAGACAGTAGTTTTTTTTAACATTCATATATAGAAAAAAGTCATCGTAGTAGTTTGCGATGACTTTTTGTTTTTATCAATCAGAAAATAGTAATACTTTAATTTCCCTGAATAATATAATTTTTTTCTATTAGTTTTCTTTCGGGTACACTGGAATCATCTGGCTGAAACCAAACTTCAATCCTGCTTCCATAATAGTCTCCCCAATCTCCTTCTATAACAGTAAAACCATCATTGCCACTTGAAAATTCTTTCAGTTCATCATTGGGATTAAAAACCTTTCTCATCGATTCTTTTTTAATCTCTTTTTCAGAAAGAATCCTGTTGGTATTAAAATCATACACTTTTAAATAGACCTTACCTTTTTCTGTTTTATTCAGGAAAACATCGTATTTATAAGATCCCGGCTGCAGGTAATCATAAATAAGAATATCAGGCTGGGTAACCTCTACAAGTTCTTTCTCATCTACAAACTGCTTCAAAGGCATTGAAAACTTTGCATTCTTTGGGTTTTTAATATCATTATTATAAGGCTTATAAGGACTTTTAGGCGGGTAAAAAGCAAACAGTACACCAATGATGGTAAACATAATAAAGCTTAAAAGACATTGCCAAAGGCCATTTTTAAACTCATCTTTTTTAAACAGCCTTGAAATTCCTAATATAAAACTTAGACCTGCCACCAAAAATGGCGTAACCGAGAAAAAGTTCCATGTAAACTTACTAATTGGTAAAATAAGGATCAGAAGCCAACAAAAAATCCCTATAAATAATGTAATTAAAGAGGTAAAATACCACCTCCAGTTTAAGGCTCTAAAAACGACTTCTTTTATCATAATTTGTCTATAATTTTTTTCTTCTGTTCATTAAATTCTTCTTCACTTAAAATCCCGCTCTCTTTTAATCTTCCCAATTGCTCCAGCTGGTCTAAATGACTAGGCTCAGGTGTATGTTTAATGTATTCTTCAGGACGGGACATGAAGTCTCTTACTTTTTCGCAAAAAAGTTTGGCTTCGTATTTCCCTACTCCATCAATCTCAACCAGATCATCAGACACCTGAATATCTATAGAAGCCAGCATCATTGCTGTTTCATATTGTATTGAGCTTATTTTGGTGTAAGAATAATCCTCCACCGTTAATCCATACATAAATTCTTTATCTACAAACATCAGTCTTCTGTCTGTAGCCACTAAGATAATATGGTGTTGTGTTGTCTTATTTCTGCCTTCCACAAGATAAGCGATTCTTTCATCTACCGAAAGAATATCCGGCAGAGCATGAATCTCTTTTCTGGCAAAAATGGTTGGATTGATATCCAGTTTTTCGAGTTCTTCTTTTATTTCTTTAAGTCTTGATCCCATTGTTATAGTTTATGAGCTTACATTACTATTTCTTTTCAATTTAATAAAAACATTCACCTTAAGCCGGAATGACAATAGAGGAATGCAAAGCATACACTTTCCAGCCTAAATTTTCATATAATAGTTTCCCCTCTTCTGTAGCTACCAAAAGATTATTAGCAAACCCTTTCGATAAGGCGATTTTCTCCAGTTCTTTTAATAAAAAAGAGGCCAGTCCTTTCCTTTGGTGATTTATTTCGGTAATAATCCTATCATAAACGGCAACATCATCTATCAGAGAAACACGACCAATAGAAGCCTGTTCACCATTTTCTGCTACAATTCTTACCACAAAAGTTGTATTGTATTCTGAAAATTCCAAATGATACCCTTCTGCCAGACTGATTTCCGGGAAAATCATGGGGTGAAAACAAGTCATCAGATATCCTTGAGCCTGTAGTTGCCATTTTTCAGGGATACTTCCTATAAACTGATCGGGAGAAGTACTTATTTTCAGATGGACCCAGGGTTCATTAATTGACTGGGCAAGCTGAAAAAAATCTTCGTTAAGTTCAGGAAAAACATATCGTTCTTTCTGTGTTTCATCCCCCACGAATACATTAAATCCAGATTTATACTGAACAGGAAAGGATACTTCTCTTGATAAGCACCATCCTCTAAGCCAGTTTTTTACAATTTCCGTTTTATCCTTCATGATTTGGTGTTAAAGGTTTTATATTAATTATCCCAGCAGTTTCTTTTTTTGCGCCGTAAATTCAGCATCTGTAAGGATTCCGTTTTCTCTCAGTTTTCCAAGTTTTTCCAGCTGTTCAAGAATATCAAGTGAGAGTGTTGAATTTATGGTTGTATTTGTACTGGTATTGGTATTTACAGGATCTGTTTGTTGCTGAGGTTGCTGTACCGGATTATTATAAATAGGTCTTATGATATCATAGAACTTTTCAGCATCTTCTTTATCCATAAAACATTCAAATTCTACCACTCTTTCGTCAAGATGTAGCTTAATGATTGGAGATCTCGGATTGGTTACAAAACTTACCGACTTGATCATTTCATTAGAATAATCATTAATTTTAGCTGCTCCAAACATTGCTTTTGAAACAGAGATCATTCTTTTAGAGGTTGCCACCAGTATTCCTGCAGCCAGTGTATTGACAAACTGAGCATCTGTAATGCCTAAAATCTTCTCATCTTCGGGAATCAGAGAAGGCAACTCTTTAACCTCTCCTTTTGTAAATACGGAAAGGTTGGCATTCAGTTTTTCCAGTTCAGCTATTATCTTTTGTTTTCTCCTTTTAAATTCTTCCTTAGAAATATGTTGAGGTTCTTCAGCTACAGCCATAGGAAGGTTTTCCTGCGTTGTTACTGCAAGGGAGTTTTGTTCTGTATCTTTATTCTGAACGATACGATGGATATCATCAATATTGAACTGATTAAGATTATACAGTACTTCCTGATTGATGTAACTTATTTTATCTAAACATTTATTGCATAATACTCCGCCATCTGAAAGCTTATTTTCTCCTAAAAGCTTATCCATAGAGGTTAATTCTGTAGTACACAATGAACAAATATTACTCATTTTTTTATTTTTTATAATTTATCCAGCAGTTTTTTCTTCTGCTCTGCAAATTCTTCATCGGTTAAGATTCCGCTTTCTTTCAATCTTCCTAATTTTTCGAGCTTATCAAAAACTGTTGAAGGGTCTTCTTTTTGTGGTGGCTCTGGTTTAAATATAGGAGATTTTGGTTCCGGATGTGTTGCGCTTGGTTTTAATTGGTTTTTGGAACTGTTTGCATAATCTTTTATCGCATCACAAAATAGTTGGGCATTATTTTTATTTTTAAATATGAAATCAGCCTCAGATCCATTGATAAACATCTTTAGCTGGTTCGAACTTTCTTCCGGGTCATGTAAAATAGAATTGATATCCTGATATTGAAATTCATTTTGATATAGATTTCCAAAAAAGCCTTTGTTAAGAAAAACCACTCTATGCTGTGTTGCTAGCAGAAGGCCGTTCATCTTGTTATGTACATACTTTGCATCAGCTATCGCAATAAGCTTTTCATATGTACTTAAAATATTCACCAGTTCATCCACTTCGTTGTTCACAGATGCACTGAGTTTAGCATCTAAATCAAAGATCTGATCTTTAATTTCTTCTGATCTTCTAGGTTTGGCATTATCAATGGAAAACCGAACCGAATGAGAAAATGTTATGGTAGTTCGGGAAACTGAAGTCTCTACGATAGACTCTTCTTCAACTTCCTCTATTTCCTCAATACTTTCACTCCATACTAAATCCCTTATTTCTGTCAAGCTGTAATTGATGAGACCATTCACCAGATCTTGATTAACAGCCGTTGCCTTATTCAGGCATTTATTGCATAATATTCCACCATCTGAAAGTTTATTTTCTCCCAAAACGGTATCCATAGGGGTTAAAGGTATTCCACAAAGAGCACAACTTGTGTTCATTCTAGTTTTATGTTTAAAAGTTTTTTAAATCAGAAAAGATAACAACTACCGTTCTGTTTTGTATCAATCCAGATTCTAAATCATGATCTATTTTTAACTAACTTATTTTAAATCATCATTAAAATCCTACAGAGTCTGTTACATTTTTAAAGTCTTTCTAATAATTTCGCTTTCTGAATTGAGAACTCTTCCTCACTTAAAACCCCCATCTGTCTTAGTTTTCCAAGTTTTTCCAGTTGCTCGAAAATATCTTCCGAGGAACTTTTCGGTGTATTAGATGCACTTTGGCTGGATATACTTTGAGGTGCCGGACTCGGAACATTTTGAAAGAATGATTGTGGCTGCGTGGCTTGCTGATGGGATGGTCTTTCCGGTTCTCTGATCTGTCCGTTCACCGTATCACAGAATGTTCTTCCATCACTTTTATTATGCAGTTTAAACTCAACAGTTCCTCCTCTTGTATTGACTCTTAATACGGAGTATAAAAGATTTTCAACCTGATCCAGAGAAGTAATATCTTTATGGGTATATTCATTTTTAACCATTCCACCGAGGAATTTTTTATCCATGAAAATTACTCTCCATTGGGTTGAAAAAATAATTCCTTCCCTTTTATTATGAAGATTGATACATTCTGCAATAGCAATCAATCTTTCATTCTGATCCAGAACTTTATCCAGTTCATTTACTTCTTCATTGGCCAAAACACTTAATCTGGCTTTAAGGGATACAATCTGATCTTTTATTTCATCTAATCTGGTAGGTGCATCATATTCATAATTACTCGCTCCTGAGTAAGGAGAACTTCCCGGATTCTGACTTGCATCAATTTTACTTTTAAGGAACATTCCTGTTATTTCAGCAAAATAGAACTGATGTAGATTATTGGCAAGGTCTCTATTAATCGTAATTGCTTTATTAAAACATTCAGCACACAAGTAGCCGCCATCTGCAAGTTTATTTTTCCCAACAAGCATATCCGTAGAGGTAAGCGGAGTTCCGCATAATGCGCAAATAGTATTCATCTGGTTTTTAATTTTTAAATGATATGGACTAAAACAGTTTGAGTCTGTTTTTTATTCTCTGAGCCCAAATTACAAATTCTGATTCTATATTTACCCTCAAAAATATTTAAAACTTCTCTTTTTTCAGGTATTTTTTTCCTCTTCTCTTAAAATTAACCTATCTTAACTAGTAATTCACTTCTATTCTGATTGAAATTTGGTTTTTAAAACTATTTCATGAAACGAACAGTTTAATAATTGATATCGGTTACATGTAAAAATGAATTCTATGATTTTTGTTGAAAATGAATTTGCTCCGCTGAAAAAGGTTGTATTAGCACATCGGAATTTGGTTATCCCAAAGAACCCCGCCTAGAAGATCTTAGATTTTTGACTCAGGAAGCCGTACAGGAAAACTTTGAAAACAGAGGAAAAGATCATGCTGATGCGTTTCCGGAGCTTCAGAAAGTAGAATACATAGACTTCTCCATAAGCAGAAGCTTTGGTGGCTCTTTCTGGTGCAGTACACAACCTCTTTCAAGATATTAAAAGAACCTACTTTAAAATAAAAAACGGCTCAAGATTTAGTATCCTGAGCCGTTTTTTATTTACTATAGAATTTATAATTTATCCAGAAGTTTCTGCTTTTGTTCTGTAAATTCTTCATTTGTAAGAATTCCACTCTCCTTCAGTTTTCCAAGCCTCTCTAAAAGTTCAAAAATAGAATCTTTAGAAATCTCTATAATTTCCTCTCCTTTAAGAAATGTCTTAACTGTTTTACAAAACTGATCTGCAAAATAAGGATCACTCTTTTCAAACATATATTTCTGTTCTTCGGTAGCCAATTCAATAATTTTCTGAGAATCCACATATTGTATCAGCGTAATTTTTTCATGTGGAATTACTTCTATAAAGTCTAAACCAAGGCCTTTAAAAATAATACGGCGATCTGTTGAAAAAAGAAGACCAGCCGTTCCATCAAACAGCCCATCTATAATATGAATCATTTTCTCATCTTCCATCAGAATATCCGAAAGCTGTTCTATATCTTCTGATGCCCATAACAATAGATCCGGATTAATATATTTGATTTGATACTTTATATTTTGCATAATGAAATAATCGGGAATATTATATTTTACTAAATAGTTTAGCTTTTTCTTGTAGAAATTCCTCCTCAGTCAGAATATTGCTCTGTCTCAATTTACCAAGTCTTTCTACTAGGTCCAGAATTGCGGTAACTTCAGTAGTATTTATTTTTCTAGAATTATTGATAAACTGACGTACAGCTTCACAAAAGGGTAATCCATATTGTGGATGATCCAATGTAATTTCAATTACTCTTGAGGAAATAGAGACTGTTATTATATTAGTTAAAGGCGAAAAATCAATTGAACTCATATCTTCAAGAGCAACAACTTCTTTAAATATGATCTCATCAGTTCCGGCATCAATGAAAATCAATCTTTTATCCGTAGAAACAAAAGTTCCATACCCTCGTTGACGGTGTTTTCCAAAAACAATATGAATAAGTTTATCTTCCTGAATGGTTTCAAAAATATCCCATAAAGCAGACCCTGAATAATCAGAAAGACTCGGATTGATTTTGAGTACATCAGTTTTAAACTGACGAACATTCCTCTCTTTCTTTAATAATCTTTTGGCTTGATGTACACTGAACTGACTGCTGTTTAAAGAGAATCCACGGTATACCTTATCAAGTTTAGATTTACAATCACTGCAAATTTCAACATTATTTAAAAGTATTCCGGAGTTCAGGGAAACTATACTTTCGCAAATGGCGCAACTACTCATCTTTTTTAAATTAGTCTTTTAAAGTTGTTCCAGTATTTTTTTCTTTTGTTCAGTAAATTCGGTGTCAGTAATCACCCCATTCTGCCTGAAGCTACCAAGTCTTTCCAAAATATCAAAAAGCGATGGCTCATTATTATTGTGGAAAGCCCGGTCTTCGGTAAGCTTTTTATCTTTTACAAGTTCTATTTGTTTTTCTATTTCAGCTAAACACTTTTCAGTTTCATTGAGAACATCTGAAAAATTAAAAATATTTTCGGAAGTAGTGACTTTTATATGACTCATTTCAGCTACTAGATCTACCGAAATTATTTCATTATAATCAATTATTTCAGGAAGTTTGATCTCTAAATCTGCTCCCATAAACATAAGTCTTCGATCTGTTACAACTAAAACACCAAAATTATTACTATAGACTGCATTTGAAGCATGTACAATATTTTCATTATCCCAAAGGACATTAAACAATTTCTTAATTGCTGAATTTTGAGATAAAAGAACATTATACTTTTCTACAAATTGGTTGCTAAACTTTTCAAACCTTATTCCTTTGGCCAACAGTTCCTGAACTTGAAAAGAACTATAGTTTTGAAATGATCCGGTATGAAAAACATCTATAATTTTAAGAATATCCCTTGTTTTTGCGCCGCAGCCATTGCATAGATAAGTGTTATCTGCCAACTCTTCTGTTGCAGAAAAAAAGCCGGATACATTTTTTAGTGAGACTAAACAACCTATACAATTTTCCATAATGGGGTTTAGCTTTACTGTTCTCTTATCCTAAGAACTCATCCAAAGAAACAGTCTTTTGTTCTCCGGCTTCAAGATCTTTGAAAGTAACCGTTCCATTTTTTATTTCCTCTTCGCCTAAGAATACAAGGTGCTTAATTCCTTTTTTCTCAGCATAAGTAAATTGTTTGTTGATTTTTGCATTTTCAGGATACAATTCTGCTGAAATACCTTTTGATCTTAGTTGCATGATTAATTTCAGAGCCTCTATAGTTTCTTCACCTCCAAAATTAGCAAACAAATATTCTATTTTAGAAGAAGCCTCTTCAGGGAAAAGATTCAATTCTTCCATGACCAGGTAAATTCTGTCTAGTCCGAATGAAATACCGATTCCCGGGATATTTTTCACCCCAAACACTTCTGTAAGGTTGTCATATCTACCACCGCCTCCAATAGAGCCCATAGCCACCTCATCTGCTTTCACTTCGAAAATGGCTCCGGTATAATAATCAAGACCTCTTGCTAAGGTAATATTGAATACTAGATTCTGCATATCAACACCAAGGTTCATAGATTGTGTAAGAACGAATTCCAACTCTTCTACTCCTTGCAGGCCAATCTCATTACCTGCGAACTTTTCTTTTAATTGAAGAAGATTTTCCAGGGCATCGTCAGACTGGCTGAATAAAAAGTCTAATTTATCAATAGATTCCTGAGAGATTTCTCTTTCTAATAATTCTTTAACAACTCCTTCTTTTCCAATTTTATCCAACTTATCTAAAGCTACTGTAAAATCAATCAGTTTATCTGTAATTCCTGCATATTCAGCTAATCCGGAAAGGATCTTTCTGTTGTTCATATGAATGGTAACAGGTACTTTCAGATCAGCAAATGATTTTAGATATAATTGAACCAGATCCACTTCCTGCAATAAGCTTTCGCTTCCTACGACGTCTGCATCACACTGATAAAATTCTCTGTATCTTCCTTTCTGAGGTCTGTCTGCTCTCCATACCGGTTGGATCTGGAAACGCTTGAATGGAAATGTTAACTTCCCATGATTCATTGCTACAAATCTTGCAAAAGGTACGGTAAGGTCATAACGAAGCGCTTTATCAGTTAAACTTTCTGAACTGAAAGGTTTCTCCAATGCTCTCTGAAAGTCATTAAGCATTTGATGTTTTTTATCATCTTTTGCTTCATTAATGCTTGAATTCAGAATTTTAAAAATCAAGCGATCACCTTCTTCTCCGTACTTTCCTGTTAAAGTAGAAAGATTTTCAAAGCTTGGTGTTTCCAATGGCTGAAAACCGAATAACTCAAAATTATTCTGTAGAATATTAATGATATATTTTCTTCTGGACACTTCCTGTGCTGTAAAATCTCTCGTTCCTTTTGCTAAACTTGGCTTCATTTATTGTATGTCATTTTGATAAGTACAAAAGTACGGAATTGCAAGGAATTTTACACAGTATAAAAAAGCTGGAGAAACAATCTTCTCCAGCTCGGAAAGTTAATAGAATCATTTATTCCGAAAAATCATACACTTTCAAGGATTTCCAGTATTTCTTCACCATAATTTTCAATCTTATGTTTTCCGAAACCTTTAATCTCCAGCAGTTCTTCTTTTTTGGCAGGTTTATACTTGGCTACAGACATCAGCTCTTTGTTGCTTGCTATGAAGTAAGTAGGCAGATTTTGTTCTCTCGCTTTCTCCGATCTCCAAAGTTTCAGGGCATTGAGAATTTGTTCTTCATCGGGATTCAGGAAATCATTATCTGCAGAGTATTTAACAACCTTTGGTTCTTTCACTGTATTTTTGACTAATTTAAGTTCTTCAAAATACAAGATCACAGACCAATAACATTCATCATTTACAAAAGCAGTCTCCACTTTTATAATCTCGTTTCTTTCCAGGAAATCATCCAGCATTTTCTGATCTCTGTAGAGTAATTCTTCCGGAAGCCTGATCTTAAAAACTTTTACTTTCATCATTTGAGTTTTTAGAATTATTTACCTCCCAACAACAGGATCTCGTCTACTCTAATTTCCGTAATGTAACGCTTTACGCCATCCTTATCATCATAAGATCTGTACATAAGCTTACCTTCAATGGCAATTTCTTTTCCTTTAGGAACATACTTTTCCATAATTTCTGCAACTTTCCCGAAAGCAATCAGATTGTGCCATTGCGTCTCTTCTACCTTTTCGCCTTTAGCGTTTGTGTAATGATCGCTTGTAGCTAAAGATACACTCGCTTTTACATTTCCGTTTTCGAAGTTTACCATTTCAACTTCTTTACCTGTGTAACCAATTAATGTTACTTTGTTTCTTAGTGACATAACTTTTAGATTTTAATGATTAATATTTCAGATAAGAGACGTTCACTGTTTTCTCAAATCTCTGTTGCAAAGTTGTAGATCTCACCAAAGCTCAGTCGGTTATAAACTATTTAAATTCGTTTGTAGTCGTTTGTTATCGGATAATGATAATTAAAAGTATTTAGGAACACTTGCTTTAAATAGTAAAAAATAATGTTTCAATTTGAAAAATGGAAGGATATAAAGTAATTAGCCACTAATGCACGAATTCTTTTTATTCATGCATTAGTGGCCATTTTATTGAGATTTAAATTAATTTTGTCTCCTGTTTCTTACTAAGAAGGAACTTTAATGATTTTTGAATATAAAGAAATGAATATATGAGGACGTTAGAAATTAAAAAGAATATTCAGAAAGAGGAAGATAAAAATCTTTCTTTTCGGGTTTTTAATTTAACCAATGACTATTTGAAAGACTATGGGAAGCCTCACAAAAAGGATCATTTTTTTATTATTGTCATAGAAAGTGGAACCTTACAACTCCATATTGAAGATAAAATTCATTTTTTGAAACCCGGAAAAATCTCTGTAGTATTTCCGGACCAGGTTCATTTTATTTCTGATACAAGCAGCGATCTGAAAGGAAAAATCATTCTGTTTGAAGAAATACTGTTTTGTTCGGATATTCTGAAGAATGAACTTAGTACTTATAATGTCAATCTTTCCACACAGCTTCACTGTACGGTTCTGTCTCCTGAAGAGTTTCAACAGAGCTTATATTTAATTTCCATCATTCAGGGGATTTATCAACAGCCAAGTCTTATCAAAAAGGAACAGGCAAGGTTTCAGATCAAAATTTTTCTGTTAGGCTTAATAGAATCTGTTCACGGATTGCATCCGATATTGCATAAAGAAACCGCAGACAAACCTATTTATGTTCGTTTCAAGAAATTACTGAATGAACATTATAAACAATACAGAACAGTTCAATATTATGCTGATGAATTGGCCATTACAGCAAAAAAATTAAATTCAGTTACCAAGAAGCATTGTGGAGAAACGGCTATTCAGGCCATTCACAACCGGATTTTAATAGAGATTAAACGACAATTGATGTTTTCAGACCTTTCTCATAAAGAAATTGCATTTGATCTTGGTTTTAATTCTCCTTCTGCACTCAACAAGTTTGTAAAATCAAAATTGAAGGAAACTCCTACTGCTCTTCAGCAAGAATTGGCGCAAATGTATAACACATAATCCTGTTTGTATAACATCGTCCGTTTAGGCTTATCTAATTTTGTCTCATTAAAATCAAACAAAAAAATGAGCAAATTATTTATTGCAGGAGAGGTATTCCATGGTGCCGGAAGTCTTTCAGAATTAGCAAATATTAAAGGTAAAAAAGCCGTAATTGTAACAGGTGGGAGTTCTATGAGAAAAAGCGGAACTCTAGACAAAGCCATTGCATATCTTACAGAAGCTGGAATCGAAACTCAGATTTTTGAAGGTGTAGAGGAAGATCCATCATCAGCAACATGTATGAAAGGAGCTGAAATGATCAAAGCATTTGAGCCAGATTGGATTATTGGATTAGGAGGTTGTTCTGCTATTGATGCAGCCAAAATTATGTGGGTATTTTATGAATATCCTGATGCTGATTTTGATGCGATGATTAAACCTTTCACGGTTCCGGTTTTAAGAAATAAAGCAAAGTTTATCGCTATTCCTTCTACAAGCGGTACAGGAACTGAAACTACAGGTCTTGCTGTCATTACAGACAGAGAAAAAGGGGTAAAATATCCAATTGTTTCTTATGAATTAACACCTGATATTGCTATTATAGATGGAGAAATCTGTGCATCGATGCCTGCGCATGTGACTTCAAATACAGGTCTTGATGCATTAACACACTGTGTAGAGGCTTTTGTTTCCAATATTGACAATAATATTGCTGATGCGCTTTCAAAAGGTGGGCTTGAGATTGTTTTCAATAACTTAAAGGAAGCAGTAGAAAACCCAACCAATATTACAGCACGTCAGAATATGCACGATGCTTCTTTTATGGCAGGTTTAGCATTCAATAATGCATGGTTGGGAATTGTTCACTCATTATCTCACCAGGTTGGAGCATTGTATGGGATTCCTCACGGAGCTTCCAATGCCATTTTCCTTCCGAATGTTATCCGTTACAATGCACAGGCTACAGAACGTTACCCTGATTTAGCAAGAGTAATTGGTAAAGAAACGGCTGAAGATCTTGCTCAGGCAATCGAGACCTTACGTTCTGAAGTTAATAATCAGTCAGCGATCAAAGAATTTGGGATTTCAAGAGAGGATTGGGATAAAAACATTGATTATATCACAGCCAATGCATTGGCAGATCCTTGTACCGGTTTCAATCCGAGAGTTCCTTCTTTAGATGAATTAAAGGCTATTTATAATGCTTGTTATGAAGGTCTTGTTTATAGTGAGGAATTGGTTTTAGGATAATATTTAAATTTTAGCCTTAAAAAAGCAGGAGCCCAAAATGGATTCCTGCTTTTGCTATTCAATTAAGAAATTTTTTAAGGTTATGCTTTTTCACATTCAACAATGCTTTTTGCTTCTGTACCAATATGAATGAGCCGATTAAATTGTAGGTCTGCTTTTTCTATAATTATTTTAAATTCTTGTAAAGATCTTTCTCTTCCTGTAAGACAAGACATCATAACAATATCCAACAGCTTGGCCATATGAGGCTGATTGTAAGAATCATCGGGAATCACAGCATCTATTATGAGTAACTTCGCTCCTTTGGGCATCGCATGATAACAGTTTTTCAGAATTTGTACACATTCATCATCACTCCAGTCATGAATGATCCATTTCATCATATAGAGATCTGCTCCCTCTGGAATCTTGTCAAAAAAACTTCCAATAGCAACAGAACACCTTTCTTTTAGACGATCGGGTATCATCTGAACCGTTTTTTCAATCACATTCGCTTCATCAAAAATAATTCCGGCACTGTTGGGTGTATTATCCAAAATTGTATGAATCATAACCCCATTACCTCCACCTATATCTACCATTTTCTTATAGGGTGTGAAATCATAGTTTTCTATAATACCTTTCAGTTCCATCCCGGACATTCCAGTCATACCTTTTCCGAAATTTTCTCCTATTTCAGGATATTCTTTATAAAATTCCCAAAGGGATTTTCCATGAATATGATCAAATGGGATTTTTCCTGTGTGAACAGCATAGGTAAGGTCTCCATATGCAGGAAAATGCTCGCTCATAATAGTGAGTATAAAATTTTTTGCAGTTCCGGGAACATTGGTTTGTAATGCGGCACCCAGATCATTAAGGGCAAAAGTCTTACTCTCTGACTCTTCGAAAATTCCTGCACTGCTTAATGCTCTCATGATCCGATACAATTGTGCTTCATGGGATTGAGTTTTTTCAGCCAGCAAAGAAATAGCCTTAGGACCAGCCGCCAAAAGATCTGCAATATTAAGTTCAGCAGCTGTTTTTACACATCCGGTGAGCCACAAGCCACCTAATATTTCATACATTTTGAAAGTAGATTCCGGTTTAATGAGTTGTTTTTTCATAGTAATAGTTTTATGTCAGATTAAAATATTTCATCAATATGTGAATTTAATAATTTATATTAACCCTTTAACTTCTTTTTAAAGAAAAGACCATTATTACATTCAAATCCTATCCATTTACAAACGGATAATTCTGTATCTTTGTTCTTACTTCGAAAAGAACCTATGCATTTTGCAGAAAATCAATTATAAAAAGCAAAGAAGACAAGTATATGAAGAAGACCATAAAAAGAACGTTCAGAGTCTCAAAATATGTGATCTATAAAGAAACTCTGGTTGATTACAAGGAGCATTTTTGGTCCTTTTTAGGGGCTTTTTTCGGAATTGGACTGATTGCTTTTATTCAGTCTCATTCTTTAGCAGAGACTGAGAATATATTCCTGATCGGTTCTTTTGGTGCCTCAAGTGTTCTTATTTACGGAGCTATCCAAAGCCCGTTGGCTCAGCCTAGAAATTTAGTAGGTGGCCATGTTCTCTCTGCATTGGTTGGTGTTACGGTTTTTAAGATTGTTCCGGATATTATATGGCTTTCTGCCCCATTGGCTGTGGCTTTTTCCATAGTTTTGATGCAGTATACCAAAACTCTGCATCCACCAGGCGGAGCTACAGCTCTTATTGCGGTAAGTTCTACCGGAAAAATTCCGGAATTAGAATATTGGTATGTTATCTCTCCGGTTCTTTCGGGGTGTATTATCCTGTTGCTTGTGGCCTTGTTTTTTAATAATATAACGCCCAACAGAAGCTATCCTTCTCACAGCAGGTTGATGAGACTCTTAAGAAAAAAACACGCCCATGGGCATGCACAGAAAATGAAAAAGTAAAAATTATGAATTGCCTGGAATGTGGCGAAAAAATCATCGGAAGGTCTGATAAAAAATTCTGCAATGATGCCTGCCGAAATGCCTACAACAATAAGCAGAACAAAGATTCTACCAATCTTATGCGAAATATCAATAATAAACTCCGCAAGAATTACAGAATTCTTACGGAAGTAAATATTGATGGGAAAACAAAGGTTGCCAAATCCAAATTAGAAAGCCTGGGCTTTGATTTTGATTATTTCACCAATATAAAAGTTTATAAAAACGGTTCTGAGTACAAGTTTATTTATGATTACGGCTATAAACTTTTAGAAGAAGACTTTGTTTTGATTGTTAAAAATTAAGCATAGTTTTATCGCACCACCACAAAATAGATTAATATGAAAGAAGTTGTTTTGATTACCGGAGCAAACGGTCTGATTGCAAAGGAACTTGCAAAAAAAATTGGAAATGAATTTGAGGTAAGGTTTCTTACCCGGAAAAAAAGACAACCGAATGAATATGAATGGGATCTTAAAAAAGGAATCATTGATGAATCGGCTTTGGAAAATGTTTCCCACATCATTCATCTTGCAGGAGCTAATATTTCAGAAAAGCGCTGGACAGCAGAAAGAAAAAAAGAATTGATTGCCAGCAGGGTGGATTCTGCCACATTATTACGAAATACTTTAGGGAAAAAAGAGATTAAACTAAAATCTTTTATATCTGCTTCCGGAATTAATTTTTACGGAACTCTGACTACAGAAAAAATATATTTAGAAAACGATCCGCCGGGACATGATTTTCTCAGCGAAGTTGTGGTCTTATGGGAAAGAGCTGCCGATCATTTTAAAGAACAGAATCTTGCAGACAGAATTGTTAAAATCCGTACTGCTGTTGTTCTTTCTGAAAAAGAAGGAGCATTAAAAAAAATGCTTCCCCCGATACAATATGGTATTGGTTCTGCTTTGGGGAGTGGTAAACAGTACATGCCTTGGATTCATGTTGAAGATATCTGTTCTATTTATGAGTTCGCTTTAAAAAACGCCAATTTTCATGGTGCTTACAATGCTGTTTCCCCTCAGCATGCTACCAATTCAGATTTAACTCAAAAGATTGCTGAGGTCCTGAAAAAACCACTTTTTATGCCCAATGTTCCCGCTTTTGTTTTAAAACTATTATTTGGAGAACTAGCCAACGCGATCTTAGAAGGTTCAAGAGCTTCCTCACAGAAAATTCAGAATGCGGGTTTTCAATTTAAATTTCCTGATTTGCATCAGGCTTTGAATAGTTTGCTAAAAAAAGATAGTTAATTCTGTATGAAAGAGCATTTAATTCTAAAAAATATATCCAGACATATTTCTCTCAGCGACGAAGAAACTTCTTATTTCTTGTCTCTATTGAAAGAAAAAAAGGTTCAGAAAAAAGAACTGATTATACAGCATCAACAACCCTGTAAGGATATCAATTTTGTTTTATCTGGTATTCTAAGAGCCTTTTATAGGGATGCATCGGGAAAGGAATCAACCATTATGTTTGGTGTTTCTGACTGGTGGATTACAGATATGTATTGCTTTATTAATGAAAAGCCTGCTATGCTCAATATTGAAGCTCTCGAAGAAAGCCTAATTCTGCAACTTTCTAAAGACAATTTAGATAAGCTTTACTGCAAAGTTCCGAAATTTGAAAGGTTTTTCAGAATTATGATGCAAAATGCCTATATCAGGGAACAACTCCGGACTATTGAAAATTTATCACTTCCAGCAGAAGAACGGTATTATAATTTTCTTAAGAAATACCCACTGGCAGCAGAACGTGTTACCCAAAAACAGATTGCTTCATATCTCGGTATTACTCCTGAATTTTTAAGCATTATTAAAACAAATAAGCAAAAAAATAGCTGCTCTTAAACTACATTATTTTTTTTCTTTGATAAGTTCTGTTATTTTACTCAAAAAAATTATGCTCATACTTATTGCAGGTCCTTACCGTAGTGGAACCAATGACGATGCTGAACTGATTCAGCAAAACCTTGACAACCTTGAAGCCGCAGCTCTGCCTATTTTCAGAAAGGGACATATTCCCATTATCGGAGAATGGGTGGCACTCCCATTGATGAAGCTGGCGGGCTGTAAACAAATCGGAGATGAGGTTTGGGAAGAAATACAATACCCGGCCGCTCATCGTATTCTTGAAAAATGTGATGCTATCCTCCGCATTGAAGGGGCTTCAAAAGGAGCCGATGAGGACGTAAGAATTGCAAGAGAAAAAGGCCTTATCATTTATTATAACATAGAAGACATTCCTTATGCAAAATCCTGATATTACTATTTTAAAAACTGATATTTTATCTAACAACTGGTATACTTTAAACAAAGTGACCTTTGCAGTCCGCAAAAAAGATGGAACTACAGAAACCCAAAGCAGAGAAGCTTATGACCGTGGAAACGGTGCCGTTATTTTACTTTATAACAAAACTTCCAATACGGTTATTCTGACGAGACAGTTCAGATTGCCCACTTATATTAATGGGAATGCTTCCGGAATGCTTATTGAAGCCTGTGCCGGACTTTTAGATAATGATAACCCTGAAGATTGCATCAAAAGAGAAACTGAGGAAGAAACAGGATATAAAATCTCCAAGGTTGAAAAAGTATTTGAAGCGTATATGTCTCCCGGTTCTGTAACAGAGATTCTTCACTTTTTCATTGCTGAATATTCTAATGAGATGAAGATTAATGATGGCGGCGGCCTTGAAGAGGAAGGTGAACATATTGAAGTATTAGAATTATCTTTTGATGAAGCGCTTACCATGCTTCATACGGGAGAAATTAAGGATGCAAAGACCATTATGCTGGTACAGCATTTGAGGATTAAGGGAATTTTGTAATATTATATACGATCTAAAACGCAATATGCTATAACTCTTACAGATTTTCAATAGAAATTTGATTTTATAATAACTACATTTAAACTATGAATAACTTATCAATTCTTGAGCATGTAAAGCTTGCTATCAACCCTAAATTTCAGGACTGGGTTCTTTTTAAAAATGATACTTATATTATTTTTGATGATATTTCTGTTGTAGAAAATGTTCAGGATGAAGCCATCAAACTGATGGAAGAATTTGGACCTGTGTTTGCAGGCGGTCCTGCAGGAGACTTTAAATTCTACCGAAGGCTGGCTTGTTTCCGGACATGGATATGGCATGTATACTTATGTACATCCATCAGAACTTGACAATGAATTACCCAATGATCTGGAAATAGGATTATATGGAAGGTCAAAACGAAATCTCGATGGTGAAAATCCCGAAATTGTACATATGAATACCAGTAATAATTCTTAACCAAGATTGATAAAAAAATAGTTTCAATTCATAATTTAAAAATATGCTCCAGGACCAAATTACCCTAAAGAACCGATATAAAGATTTCATCAGAAAAGTAAGTGAAACAGAAACGGTATATGGCTTAAAAGATGATAAAGGATACGCTACTTCCTACTCCAACGATTTGGAATATGAAGATGGTGAACCTGTACAAATCATTTGTTTCTGGGCGGATGCGGCTAGAGCAAAATCATGTGTCAGCAAAGAATGGAACCGCTATGAGTCCTCTCCTATTCCTTTAAATGAGTTTTTGGAGAACTGGTGCCTGGGAATGAACAGTGATGGTTTAATTGTAGGAGCAGATTTTGACAGCAATTTATTCGGTTATGAAGCAGAACCCTTAGAATTAGTTCTTGAAATTATTGAAGAGCTTAAGAAAAACGGAAAATCTTTAACTCTGAGAAAGTTCGATGATCTTGAAGATATGGAAAACCAGATCAGAGAGGTATTAAAAGACTAATCCATAAAGTTCATGACAAAATCATTGGGAATAAGGATTGCTAAAGTAATCGTAGTGTTTTCAGTCTTTATTTTCAGTATGCTGATGCTGAAAACAATTTCCCAATATATTTCTCTTGATAAAACGGTGGGATTTCTTGCCTTTAAACAACAGGTAGTCAATAATCCGTATTGGATGACATCCTTTTACATCCACATTTTTTCAATAACGCTTTGTCTTTTGGCCGGTTTAACTCAATTTTCACCTCAATTCCTTAGAGAAAACAGAAGGTTACATAAAATTATCGGACGGGTTTATGTTTATAATATTCTTATTATCAATGTTCCGGCATGTTTCGTATTAGGATTGTTTTCAAATGGTGGGTTGATAGGAATTACAGGATTTCTGATTCAAGATATCCTATGGGCTTATTTTACCGTAGCGGCTGTACTTTATATTAAAAAAGGAAATATTATCCAGCACAAAAACTATATGATTTTAAGCTATGCGGTGACCACCACTGCCATCACCTTCAGAATCATAAAGAATCTGTTTTATAATGAAAAACATCATGATTATGAGCTTTTTTATGGCATGAATGTGTGGCTGGCCCTTATTATTAATCTTTTGATAGCTTATTACTTTCTTAGGAAAAAAAGATCTTCTATCGTTGAAAAGAAACATTTGTAATTAAAATAAAAATACAGATAAAGGAAATTAAAATAAATGAACCGATAAATATCAAAATATTAAGCAATTTTTGGTACTTGTGATTCATTGTCCATCGGTTGCAAAAACGCATCATCAAATAGGAGATTCCTCCAAAAACCCAAATTACACAGAGAAAAAACAGAAAAATAATAAGATAGATCCAATCAAAATGCATAGAATGATTATTTTAAAGTTAGATATTATCTTGAAAAGTCAAGATTTGAAATGAAGATATAAAGGCTAAGAAATGATATCAAAAGAAATGATCCAATAAAGATTAAAGTATTAAAAAGCACTTCGTATCTGTGATTTCGGGTCCATTGATTACACAAACGCATCATCAGATAAGAAATCCCTCCAAATACCATTACAATTAAAATAAGAAAAAAGTAAATCATGATTAAGCTATTAATTACTATAAATCTATTATTTTAGAATTAAAAAATTATGAAGATAAAAAACATCGATCACATTGTATTAACTGTAGCAGACATTAACAAAACCATAGAGTTCTACACAGATATCATGGGTTTTGAAGTCGTAACCTTTGGAGATAACCGAAAAGCACTTACTTTTGGAAATCAAAAGATCAACCTGCATCAAAAAGGCCATGAATTTGAACCTAAAGCTGAGTACCCTACCAGTGGCTCCGCAGATCTTTGTTTCATTGCACAAACTGATATTCATGAGGTGATGGATGAACTAAAGCAAAAAAACATTGAGATCATTGAAGGCATTGTAGACCGTACAGGTGCTGTAGGGAAAATAAGATCTGTTTATTTCCGGGATCCGGACCAAAATCTTATTGAAGTGAGCAACTATTTTTAATGGCCACGAATGTACAAATTCTTCATTTAAACATCAAATCTATGTACCTATATGGTTATTTCTCCTACCACATAGGTACATAGAATATTGCAACGGAAAATAATTTGCAGTTTCTATTTGTCATTCTGTAGGAATCTCAACTTCATTATTGGAATATAATAGTCTAGATTCCGAATAAATAACAAAAGAGTTTTTAAAATAATGAATATGTAAGACTCTACAAGTTTTAATTATACATCCATATCATTCTCCTCTCCAAATGTCTTCCAGTGCTGATATTTCTCCGGATCAGCAAAGGCTGGGTCTTCTTTATAGAAATATAAAAGTCTTTTCAATGCTGTAGTATAATAGCCCTGTTCCAAAGATTTCTCGTAGTATTTGATTGCTTTTTTAGGACTTACTTTTACTCCTAATCCTTCATCGTAGATAATTCCGTAATAAATATCGGAATACGTACCCTCGGTGTCTTTTTTCAAATAACGTTGAAGATTGTCAAAATCACTTTGCTGGTAATAGATTTCAGCAAATTTTTCATCATTATAATAGTACTTCTTTTCTGCCTGTTTATAGTAATCTAATGCAAGGTCATAATCCTGTAATACATATTCTCCATAAAAATACAGAAGCCCAAGGTTCTGCATTGCCAGGCCGTCTCCTAATTCTGCAGATTTCCTGAAACATTGTAAAGCCTTTTTAATATCCTGAGGATATCCCACTCCGCTCTGGTAATGATAACCCAGGTTATTCCATGCGATGGCATGATTCTTAGAAGCAGCTTTTTCATACAGGGCAAGACCTTTCTCCAGATCATAATATTCAGGATACTCATCATGAACATAAATGTATCCAAGTTCCACCATCATATCTGTATTTCCGCGGCTTATTCCTATTTGATACAGTCTCACGGCATCTTCAATTTTTCCTTCTTCAATGTATTCTTCAGCCCTCGACATCAGCGTTGCATCGTCAAAATGTTCCTCGTAGCCTGAACCTTTGTTCTCTGTCCATGCCTTATAAAAATCAAGGAAATGCTTTTGATCTTTTCCACGGAGATTATGTCTTTTTTCATATAAAGCTCCCAGCTGGTTATCGGAAACCTGATGTAATTTTCTTTCAGTATCAAGGATAAACATTTCATGTCCTTTATAAAGGCAAAGCATCTGTTCGTTATACTCTATTCCTTCCCCGATATAATCGTAAACACTGCTTTGAGTCTCTGTTTGCTGGTCAAAATAGAACATTCCGTCTGAAGTGGTTACACGGAAGATTTCTTCCCGGCAGGATTCTATTTTTTTATATTCTTTAGAGGAAGGGAGTAACCAGCGGTCTTCAGCAGCATTATATAAGCCCCAGCCATTTTCATCAGACAACAGGAATATATTCTTCATAAACTGTGTAAACCAATCCCTGTGAATATTTTCAATGGTATGTTCTGTTAACCTGAATTCACCGGATTTTATGTCATAAATATGCCATTTCTTAGCTTTCTTGTAGGCAAAAGAAGTGTAATAATCATTCAGAATCATCACGATATCTACTTCAGCATCCAAAAGACTTCCATCAGCTTTTATAATGCTGGTCTTTTTCTGAAATTTATTCGGTTTAACCCAATAATAGCCTTCCCCAATCTCACCCAATACATCTTCAGGATGTTCACCAAGATAAACACCATCAAATGTGTAAAAGGCTTTTTTTGAGGTCCCTTCCAGCGAACGGTAGACCATTCCTGAATAATTAAACTCAAAAGGTTCATCAAAACTCTCTTCAATAATAGGTTTATTAAATGCATCAATAAGGCGATACTTACCCTCTTTTTTAGCATTAAAAAGGTAGACATGCCTTAGCATTTCCAGTTCTTCATATTCACAAGGAATAACAATTTCTCCGGTTTCAATGTTAAGTAACCCACATTTTTGATCTATTTCTATAATCCCATAATTCTTATTGTCAATGAACAAAGAATCATAAACTTCTTCATAAATGCATTCAATAAGTACTTTTCCATCGTTTCTCAGATATCCGTACTTACCATTTTTCTGTGCTACCGCAATTCCTTCTTCACTAAAGGCAAATATTTCCTCATAAACAGGTGACGTTATGACATTTCCTTTTTTATCCTTCAATCCCCAAAGACCATTGTCTTCGAAAGACTCCGAAATATCTTTGTATAAATCTTCATTCCAGTAGCCCAGACCATAATCAATCCAGTCTGTTTCCAGCATCTCTAAAAAAGATCCATATCCGCTTCTGGCTACAATTTCTTTTTCCAGCCAACCCAGATTCTGTTTGGCTATAGCTTTATCATACAGCTTACTTTTTTCCTTAATCTCAAACGCCCAGTTTTTAGCCTGATCGGAATGTTTCTCTTCATTCATATTGAAAACATCCCAACCATTGATAACGAAGGTGTCATAAGGAAGATCATCCAACATCTCAAACATTTTGTTGACAGGTTCATAATAAGCCTTTTTGTAAAGCAACTGATAATGTTCACCCAACAACTGATAGAAGGATTTCAGCCTTGCTACTCCATTAATCTTATCAAAGTACAGCAGTTTTCCTTTTGATCTTGGGTCACAGGAAAATAAAGGAAGAAGTAATTCCGGAATCTCGTAATTCCACTCTCCCAGATAATGTGAATACTGGTCTCCCGTTTTTGAATCTACATTATATACGTAAAGACGATGTGCCATTTTTTTGTTCTTAAATGATTAAAATCCAAATTTCGAAAACAATCCAGGTTTTTTCCATGAAGCTTTATATTCATCAGCAATAGGATCATAATCTACAACTGAACGTACCTGATCCAATATCGTATGAGCTTCTTTTACGTTTCCAGCCTGATATAATACAACGGCTTTTGCCAGTTCAACACTTTCCACAAGATCATCATAGCCCCATTCTTCAGCATTATAGATTGTATTGAATCTTTCAGCTAGCGATAAAGTGTGATCTTTATGATTCAGCTTTTCATAAACACGAACTCCGTAGCTTAACCAAAGTACATATTCTTCAGGATCCATGGCTTCATTACATTCAGCATCATATTGACTGAAAACAGAGGCTGCTTCCTGATAATTTCCCTGAAGAAAATCACTTTTAACGATCATATAAATGGTTTTCGCTTTATCAAAAGCATCTAAAAGGAATTCTCTTTTATTTTGAAGGTATCTCTTGGCTGCCAACGCTACTTGTCCATAACTTTCCTCTTCATTATAAATCTGCATCAGCGCATACTGAGGATTAGCTTCCTCTGGAAAGCGCTCTGCTACTTGTTCATAATATGATTTTCTGGTATGTAAATCCTGACCATCCAAATGTTCAAATAGAATTCCCTCCAATATATTCTTACCAGCTTCCAGATCTCTGTAATGGTAATCATCAAGTTCCAGATTCTCTATGGTGTACTGATAAGCATAGGTAAGCACCTCTTTTGCTTCTCTTTGAACATCATTCCATCCCATAATTTGATGAAGCTGAACCTGTTTAGCCCTATAGCATAGTGTTTTAGAACAATAGTCCTCGGATTCTCCATAATTACTGAAGTAATTATTCAATGCTTCTTCTGCTTCTTCATGATTTCCACCATCAATTAAAGCATCAATCAATACCAGATGAAGCTCCATAAATTCTGAATACTTAAACCCTTCAGAAGCAATTGTTGCAGCAGCATGATGATCACCCAATAACGAATATTTAATGGCTAAGTTATTACAGCACATTGCCCTCGTATGCAGATCATTGTAATAATTACTCTCAAACTTTCCTTCTTTATAATATCTTCGGAAAGCTTCATAAGCCTGTTTATATACGATACGATTGACTTCTGTCAATTGTATTTTATCATTCTCATCCTCTATTACTTCTATAAACTCGCTCATGCAGACTCCTTCATTATAAATATCGGCAGGATAATCCGGAAATCTTGGAACTTCAGAGGATACTATTCTATTCAAAAGGTATTCGGATTCTACTTTTCGTCTCCAGGAAGTCGCATTGGGTGATAATACTACTGCTTTTTCCAATAAAGGAATAGCTTCAGCATATCGCTCATTTTCATAGAGGAATGTCCCTGCGAAATGATACCCTGAGAACAGTTCTGGGTGGGAATTGATAACTTCAAGGGCATGATGGTAGTAAAAATCAGCAGAGACATTTATCAGATCACTATAGTTTCTTTCAATAATCAGCTGATAATAGAAAACATCAGGATTATTATATCCGTTTCTCATCAGTTCTGCAAAGCGTTGATGCCATTCTGCCAGTTTTTCATGAACATGACCTGTTGAATTTTCCCCTTTAATCGCCTTCATCATCATTTTCAGTGAAAGGTCAGGTGCATTATTTTCAAACGCAATATCCGCAAGATTGAAAAAATCATATTCATTCCGGCTTACAAACGTAGCATATTCCTGTTCAATAAGTGCAGTAAGTTCCTCTCCTGAAAACATTTTTGTGTGGTCCAGTAAATAGATCTTTTTGATCCAGTATAACGATATGTTTTTATCCCTGACCTCACGGTTGTCAGCATGTGCTTTTTTAGCATAATACATTGCGGCTTCAAGACTGTTCAAAAGCGCTTTATTTTCTTCCAGAGATTCATATATTTTTACAAGGAAATCATAGCCATATGCTGTATAATCCGGGTCATCCAGCATACGTTCCGCATAGCCTATAAATTCAGCTTTATTTTCCTGAGTGATATGCTTTTTACTTCTGGCGATCTGCATCAGGGTATATTCATTTCCTAATGGATAATTCAGAATGTTATATAATGCTTTCTGATTGTTTGGATTAAACTGAAGTATTCTTCTTAGGTAAGGAATAACATAGTCCCGGATGGCATCATAAACCGCTTCATGCCCGTCATAATAAACGATATCATGGTAAGCTACTGCCATTAAAAATAAGACTTCCTCATCATTGGGATGAGATAATAAGTATTGCTCTCCTTCTATGATACACTGGTCCAGATCTCCTCTGTAAAACAGTTGTTCTAAATTGTCGTACATTATTAATATTTTGTTTAATAATTCAATCATTATACTTCCTTTCTACCTCGGCAGAATCAGGATTCATGATATCGGGCTGCAAAATATAAAAAACACAAGGAATAACAAATGACAAGCCCTATAAATCCCCGAAACCAGTGAGTAAATAATTCTGATTTGTGATAAAAATTGATGCTTTAAGTTTTAATTTTAACCCGAAATTCAAAATATAAATTTTTCAACGATGAACAAATTATTCACAGGGCTTTCTTTGGCTTTATGCGTGATGATGACTGCTCAAAAGGCTCCTGCAAAAAAAAGTTCTTTGGTTCTTTATTCTTATCAAACCTTTGGATGTGATGTTAAGGGATATTTTGATCCTTCAAAATATAAAAAAGAAGAAATAGATGGCACTTACAAACTTTTATATCCTTTAACATGGTCTCCGTTTACCTCTCTTATCGTTTTTAATCCTGTAAAATATGATAAGGTTCGCAGCAACAGCACTCAACTTTTGCAGCAGACAGAAAAAGAGTATCTGGAACGAAAGAAAGAACTTGAGGAACTCAAACTCATAGACCTTCCGATATGGAAAAAACAGCATGAAGAAGCTCTTACCCTTCTGGAAAACGAATATCAGCTCAATAAAGCACTTCTTATGGGGTATGCTGATCCGCAATCCCTTAAAAACAGTAAATTTTATACTACCTGCAAAGAATATGCAGATGCTATGACCACCAAGGACAAGGAGAAAATGTATACTGTATGGAAAGGGTTATTTGAACCTAAAAAAGGAGAAGAACCTTATTCCGGAACAAAGGATGCTTTTAACGCCAAATGGAATGACCCGAGAAAGGAAGATTATGCTATTATTGACCTTATGAACGCTTTTAATAATTGCGCAAACCATAGTTTCAGACCTAAAGCTGATGAGGAGAATACTTTATTTACAACTTTTGAAAAGGTTTTCGTCAAAGTTAAAAGAGATTGTGATGAGCCATAAAATTTCAAAAAACAGTCTGTTTAAAGCAAAAAATTAAAATTCTCATCAAATAAGAAAAATAACTATATAAAATTGGTTAAATTCTTTAGTTTTCGAATTTAAAGTCTTAATTTTGCACTGAAATTTTAGAAAATTCGGATTCTTTCTACAACTATGCGCATGGAAAAAATGATAGTCGGGCTCTCCCTGACTTTATCTGCTATTGTTTTGGGGCAAAAGGGCCCTGTAAAAACCAACAATCTGACACCGTACAGCTATCAGACATTCAATTGTGACAACAAGGGATATTTTGATGCTTCCAAATATGAAATTGAGGAAATAGACGGTGTTAATAAACTTTTATACAAGTTCAATGGGGTTCATTTTGATACGAATCCTATTTTTAAACTTTCCAGCCTTGAAGAAGTCCGTAGAAACAAAGATCAGCATCTTGAAAACCTGGAAAAGCAATACCAGGAAAAAAAACAGGAGCTTTACAGCCTTAAAGTGATCAATCAGCCGGTTTGGAAAAAACTGTATGAAAAAGCCATACAAACTTTTGAAAACGAATATGAACTGAACAAGGAAGAAATCCTTGCATTTTCTGATCCTACCACTCTTAAAAACAGTAGATTTTACGAAACCTGCAGAGAATCCATTGATGCCATATCATCTCCCGACAGAGAAAAAATGTTTGCTTCATGGAAAGCCTACACTGAGCTTAAAAGTAAAAACAATTCAGATCCCCAAGGAGTTATGAACCGTTTCAATGCAAAACTTAGTGATCCACAAAGTGAAGATTACGCTCTTATTGATATGATTGGTTTAAGTTTTCATAACTGTGCCAACAGCAGTTTCAGACAGAAACGTGATGAGGAAGGAAATGTTTACAGAGACTTCGACAAAATTTTCACAAAACTGAAGAAAAATTGTGACGAACCTTAATAGGTTTCAAAATTAAAAAATTATAATAGCAGTATTCATTTTGGGTATTGCTTTTTTTATGGTTTAGAAGAGTTAAAAAGCTGGGAGCTGGAAGAAGGAGGCTGGAAGTTACTTTTAGTTGATTTACTCATAATCCCAATCAAATGAAATGATCTTTAAAAACTTTTCTCTTTCAAAATTGTAAATCAGAATTTTTTATCCTGAAATGGGTTATTTACAGGGCAAAAAAGTGATTATTTTTAATCTCAGAGAGCTGAACCGAAGTAGCAGGAATTCCATATTTAATCAGCCTGTCGATCAGATTTTCCAAATGCGTACTGTCTTTGAGTATACACTCTGTAATAAGACAAAATTCTCCGGTAATTCTTTTACAGCTGAGAATCTCAGGAAATAACCTGAGATGATCGATAAATACTTTAAACTCATCATTTTTAAATTTAAGATGAATGATAACGGTAAGACTATATCCCAACATAGCATAATCAATATCTATACTGAATCCTTTGATTACTCCAATGGCTACCATATTTTGAACTCTCTCCTTTGCAGCAGACTGTGATAAAGATATTTTACGCCCAATTTCAGCATAACTTATTCTGGAGTTTTCCGTTAACAGAGTCAGAATCTTGCGATCAAAATCATCTAAAACTATTTTCATTGCCATTTTTAACTATTTCAATTAAAACAATCAAAAATACAATATTTAACAATTAAATCCATTTTAAAACCTTTCTCATTTCCCGGAAATTTGACATAAAAAAATATGACAACAATTGCATTTTCAGGTAATGGAGATTCTCCATTTGAAAAATTAATCGGACACAATCCTGAAATTCTTCAAAACTGGAACAATCTGGAAGAAACATTCTTAAAAAAAACGAGTCTGGACTCTTATTTACTTGAACAAATCCGAAGAACACTTGCCTTTGGAAATGGCTGTGAATACTGTATGGCAAAAGGAGGAAGACCTGATTTTTCAACATCAGAATTAAAAATATCAATAGCAGCCAGCTTTGCTGATATCTTCTGCAAAGATCACCGTTCTATATTCAAAGAACATTTCAATATTCTGAGAGAGTTTTTTTCAGATAAGGAAATATCAGAGTTATGTACCTACATCAGTTTTATTAATGCCTCACAGAAATTGGGAAAAATATTTAACCTCACAGAAGACTACCAGCCCAATGCTGTAGTGAAAATGGATGAATTAGGAGATTTAAAACTTTAATCATGTGAAATCAGAATAACAGTACTCATTTTGGGTACTTTTTTTATTTATCAATTATCTGTATTTAGTTTTTAAGGACATTTGAATACAGAATGGTTAAGGGAAGGTTAATGAAGTGCTCTTTCTTTGTCAAGATCATCAATAGATTTATTTTCGTTGCATTAACCTTTAGAATGTATCGTTTATGAATTTTAAAATTCTTTTTTTAACCATAGGAATCACTGCAACTTTATCTGCACAAAAAAAGTCGACCCTTATTCCTTTCTCACTGGAAAACAATTCTGTTTATCTGCAATGCAAGGTAAATGCAGTAGATAACGTAAAATTACTGTTTGATACTGGTGCTGACGGATCTGTCATCAATATCAATTCAAAGAAAAAAGTTGATTTAAAAATTGATGGAAAATCGGAAAACAAGGGTTCAAACGGGGTAAACACCGTTGATTACAGCAGTCATAATATGGTTCAATTCGGGGATATACAGAAAACAGATGTTCTGTTTACCCTCATTCCTTATGGAGAGGTTAATTTCGATGGGGTTTTCGGAACAGATTTAATGAAAGGAAAGATTATTGAAATTGATTATCATAAAAATGTGATCCGCTTTTATGATGAAAACGACAGGTCTATTGATTTTTCAGGATATGAAAAAATGAAACTTCATCTCATCGATAATTATCCTGCTGTGGAAGGCTCAATAACAGTGAATGGTAAAGAATATTCCGGGTATTTTGGTCTTGACAGCGGTGCGGATGATGCACTTACCATTGCTTCTCCTTATGTCAGAAAGAATTCTTTAGCCAATGCCATGAAAACGATAGGGAAAGCTACTGCACAAGGTTCGGATGGTTCTGTTTATGAAATGCCGGTAGTTCTTTGCCCTTCCATTACTTTCGCTCATAAATTTCTTTACAATGTCCCGATTACGCTTTCCAGCTCTACAGAAGGCATTGATGCTTCAGAAAAAATGGCAGGTTTTTTTGGAAATGGTTTCTTAAAAAGATTCAATACCATTATTGATTTTAAAAACCAGTCTATTTATTTTAAGCTGAATAAAAACCTATATTCTGAGTTCTGATAAGGTTTTTGTTTATCATTTAAGCCTGATTGAATAAATATCTTTGCAGATTAACTGAATTTATTAATTTTATAGGCTAACTGATAACTATGAAAAAAGGACTGTATTGTTTCTGTATTTTTTGGGCTGCAATCTCTGTAAAGGCTCAAATTGATATTCCATTTAACCTCGTTACTCTGGTAAAAAACACATCCTCCCAAACTCCTAAAGACAGTATTCTTCCTACTTATCAAAATGGAGCCTTCGTTTATATTAATCTGAAAGACGGGCAACCTGTTTTTAATAAAAAATTCAGAGAAGCCTACCCTTTTTACGGAAAATATGCCTTGGTTTTTGACACCGAAACAAAATCATATAATCTGATTGACCGTACAGGATCCTTTATTATAGATAAGGGAATTTATACAAAGATCAATCACCGAACAACATGTGGCACACATTTCATCAGCTTTTTAATGAATGAAAATAGTACTGAATACAATTTCAATAGGCTCAATGGAGAATTTGAACGATGTTCCGGAACTTCCTGCGGTTATCCGGTATTATTAAGATTCCCTTTCAGAAAAAATGAGGAAGGACAATATACTATGAATACCAACAGTTTTGAAGTTGAAAATGCAACGCCATTAGATGGCAATTATTTCATGGTACAAAAAGGTGGGAAAATAGGTATTATTGACAGGACCGGAAAAATCTTGGTTCCCATTGAATACGAAGAATCGCCGGTTAATTTTATCCCAAACCGTATCAATGTTATTAATATCCTTCCTCTGAGAAAAGATAATATCTGGTATTATTATGATCCTGAAGGAAAATTGATGACCAAAAGTCCATGGTTATGTCAAACATTGTTGTATGCACAAACTAAACTGGGAATTTATCAAAACGGGCAAAAATATAGTTTGCTTTATAGTGACGGAACTACATTACAGAAAGAATACGACTGGATTTCCGAGGATGGTCTTTTAGCCAGAACAGGCAATGATTTCTATTTTATTTTTGATAAGAGCATTGTTCCTTATTATGTAAAATAGTTTAAGTGAATATATACAATCTTATATCGCTGTCATTCCGACGAAGGAGGAATCTCAATACAGTTAGATTCTTCATTTCTCTTCCAAACTATGTTCGCAGACCTTCAGCCTTTATTCGAAATGACATAGTTATAATAACAAGATAATAGAATATATAATTACCCACCAATAGAAAACCTTTGGACGGATCAAATAAAACATACAATAATGACAACCGAAGAGTTTGTAAAAAATTTCTATCTCGAAAAACAGGACATTCTTCATTCAACGTTTGAAAATAAATCAGAGCATAAAACCCTTGTTTCGACGAAAATTGAAGAATTAAACCTCAATAAAACTCAGACTGAGCAACTAAAAGACATTATTTCAGCACTTTTAACAGACACTTTTTATACCATCCTTCTTGGATTGGATGGCTCTGCAAGTATCGGAGGCTCACAGGAAAGCTTCAAAATTTATGATGAAAAAGAACAACTAATTTCAGAATGTGGAGATTTGGAAGGTTATGCTTATGAATATTTTCATGGAGAATAAACGTCATCAAATAAATTAATAATGAATAAGTTACAATTGTTTCAATTAAATTCCTTAATTTTGCACCCCGAAAATAAGAATTCAAAATATGAAACGAATAGGTGAACACAGAACCCTTCTTGGAGTTGATAAAACTGTAACTTTAAAAGAGTTAAAGACTATTTACAGAAATGTGATGAAAGATACGCATCCTGATAAATTTATCAATGATGAGGAAGGAAAGGTAGCAGCTGAAGAAAGAAGTAAGTCTGTGATTGAAGCCTATCATTTCCTGGTAAGCATTAATCCTGAAACTCAGGAAAAATATAAAGAAGAATATACAGAAACCATCACTCAATCTAACATTCAGGATTTTTATCTTGAAAAATCGATTTTAACAGTTCAGCATTTGAATGGAAAAACCTATGAATATATGGGAGTTCCAAGAAATACTTATATTAAAATGGTTAACGCTGATTCTCCAAGCCGTTTCGCAAGAAGACACGTCTATGGAAACTTTATCTACAGAAAAGCTGGAGAGGTTATGGCAGACTAATTTTTTCAGATATAATATATAAAGGCTTTCGGTTGATACCAGAAGCCTTTTTTCATTTAAAAATATTCTTTCCAATGCCCGTTTGGTTTTTAATTTGATAGTAATAAGGAATACTTTATCTTCAAAAATTTGAAGCTCCCTTTTATTCTTCGGAGATATGGATAAAGAGCACATTGATAATAAATATATAAATGAAAAAGTTTGATAGAAGTGTTTCTTTAAGACAAGTAGAAATAGCCAATCAATTTCTTTCCGCATTAGACAAACATATAGCAGATCTTCAATCAGGACAAGTTGAAACAGCATATGAAGTCAATCAGTTTGCAGGATTACTATTTATCAATCCAAATCATTTGAGTGATACTGTCAAAGAAGTACTGGGAAAATCACCATGTGCTGTATATGAGGAAAAATTGATCTTTATTTCAAAAGATCTCCTCACCAATACCAATAAACCCATTAGTGAAATTGCAAGAATATTAGATTTTGAACCTTCTCATTTTACGAAATTTTTCAAACGATTTACTGATAAAACTCCAAAAGCATACAGAAAAGAGAATCATCCTGATCTAAAAACAGAAAAGGTTACCATTTAAACAGAAAAGGTTACCATTTTCTCTGCCATGCACTTTCTATTTTTGTTATATCATTAAACAATAAAATCATGGTAAGACAAAAAACGGCGCTGATTACAGGAGCCAATAAAGGAATAGGTTTTGAAACAGCAAAACAACTTTTACAGCTGGGATATTCGGTTTTCATTGGAAGCAGAGATCTGAAAAGAGGGTTAAAAGCGGTAGAGATTTTAAAAGAATTAGGTTATAAAGATGTTGATGTCTTACAAATTGATGTTACTAATCTGTTCTCTGTACAAAGTGCCAGCAAAGAGCTGGAATCTAAAATCTCCCAACTGGATGTTCTGATTAACAACGCTGGAATAATAGGAGAAATGCCTCAGCATGCATCTACAATCTCCTTAGATAATCTCAGATCTGTATATGAGACCAATTTTTTTGGGGTTATCCAAGTAACTCAACATCTACTGGACTTAATGAAGAAATCCGAAGAGCCAAGAATCATCAATGTTTCCAGTGACATGGGTTCGCTGACTAACCATAGCAATCCCGACTATGAATTTTATGATGTAAAGCCAATGGCATATTGTAGTTCAAAAACAGCTGTCAATACTTTTACAGTAATGCTTGCTTATGAACTGAAAGACACTAATTTTAAAATTAACAGTGTCAATCCGGGATTCACAGCTACTGACCTTAATGGTTTTACAGGATATCAAACTCCTGAACAAGGAACCAGAGCCATCATAAAATTGGCTACGATTGATAATAGTGGCCCTTCAGGAAAGTTTTTCAGTGATGGATTTGAAATAGCATGGTAAAATCATGAATAAAATTGAAAAAAAGCGCCTCAGAAGATCTGAGGCGCTTTCGATTAATTAAAGGTATATGATATTTTAGTTATCTAAATGTTTAGGAGTAAATCCATCTTCATTGAGTTCTCTGTGCTCATATTCTGCCTTCATTTCAGCTTCGTAGTCTACTTTAGTGTCTTTACCCATTCTTCTTAAGATAGAGTCAAATAAAGAGTATACTACTGGTACAATAATCAAGGTAAGGAATAGAGACGATGTTAAACCACCGATTACTACCCATGCAAGACCTTTGTTCATCTCTGCTCCGGCTCCTGTTGCCAATGCGATCGGTAACATACCGAAGATCATCGCAATGGTTGTCATCAGGATCGGACGAAGACGGGCATGGTTCGCCTGAATTAACGCATCGTGAGTGGTTGCTCCGGCTGCTTTTCTTGCATTCGTAAAGTCAACGATCATAATCGCATTCTTCGCTACCAATCCGATCAACATAATCATCCCTAGCATCGTGAAGATGTTCAATGAATTAGCTGTTAAGGCAAGGATTACCATTACCCCAATCATTGCTAACGGAATAGAGAACAATACCACGAAAGGATATACGAAACTGTCATACAATGATACCATTACAAGATATACCAATACAATAGCCGCTAATAATGCGATTCCTAAAGTACCGAAACCTTCCTGCTGGTTCTCCATATCTCCACTCCAGATGTAATCTACACCAATAGGTCTTTTATCATTCATGAACTTAGCTGCCCATTCGTTTGCTACGTCCCCAACTGGTCTACCTACAGCTTTAGCTCTTACTTTTACTGAAGGAGACTTATCTCTACGTTCAAGCAAGCTTGGCCCTGACCCCATTTTTACTTCAGCAAACTGGCTTAAACGAACCTGCTGACCCTGAGGGTTTGTAAACATAAGGTTTTTAACATCATCAATGGATTGTCTGTTCGCATCTCCAAAACGGATATTAATGTCATATTCATACTCTCCTGCTCTGAATTTTCCATCTGTATTTCCGTTAAATGCAGTCTGCATTGTTTGTCCTACACTTGAAAGATTTAAGCCTAGAGAGGCCATTTTATCTCTGTCGATATTTACCTGTACTTCCGGGTTACCAGAGTCAGTGGATAATTCTGCATCTACTGCTCCTGGAACCTTTTTCAATAGATCAAGGATTCTGGTTGCTTCTTTTACTGCTGTTGCATTATCCGGAGCCGTTACTACCATCTCGATCGGAGCATTTTCCGCACCCATGATCCCGATTGGAGCTGTTTTAAATTCTACTCCTGTAAACTTCTCTTCTAAGGCTCTTTTTACTTTTGCAGCTTTGATGTTGGTACTTTCAGAACGTTCAGATTTGTCTGTAAGGTTAACCTGAACCTCAGATTGGTAAGTAGTTGCCTGAGCACCTCCAAAACCTGTTGACTGCTGTCCTACGGTTGTAATAAGGTCTACAACATCTTTATCATTTCTTAAGTACTTCTCAACATCTAATGTTAATTGGTTTGTTTTCTCAACAGTTGCATCTTTTGAAAGTTCCATCTGCACCAAGAACTGACCACGGTCAATCGGCGGGAAGAATTCCCCTCCAATGAATCCAAAGGCCACTAATGAGAATGAACTAAGTAGAATAATGAATGTAATCACAACTGTAGAAATTCTTCTTAAAGTTGTTTTCAGACACCATTCAAGAATATCTGTAACCCAATGAGTGAATTTGTCAATTAATCCTTCAAACCAAAGGATGAATTTCTCAAACCAGTTTTTACCTGTTAAATGCTCTAGTTTACCGAATCTTGATGATAACCAAGGAATGATGGTAAATGAAGCTAATAATGACAGTAACGTCGCAATAACCACCGTGACGCAGAACTGTGCCAGGATGTTGGCTACAAGCCCTGAACTCATCGCAATCGGTAAGAATACCACCACAATTACCAAGGTAATCGCAGCAACGGTAAATCCAATTTCTGAAGCTCCGTCATAGGCTGCTCTGATCTTGCTTTTACCCATCTCCATGTGACGGTAGATGTTTTCCAGTACAACAATCGCATCATCCACAAGGATACCTACCACAAGGGATAGTCCTAGTAAACTCATCAAGTTCAAAGTATATCCCATCAGGTTCATTCCGATGAACGCTGCCACCAATGAAGCCGGGATAGATACCATTACAATGAATGCGTTTCTGATACTGTGAAGGAACAATAGCATTACAATCGCCACAAGGATAATCGCTAAGAATAAGTCGAAAATTACGTGGTTCGCTGATTCAAGGGTAAACTCTGTAGTATCGTTTACGATTTTTACTTTTACTCCCTGAATTTTGTATGCTTCTTCTACAGTCTTAATCGTTTTCTGAATACTTTCAGATACTGCTACCGCGTTGGCATCAGACTGCTTTTTCACCTGCATTAAGATTGTAGGAAACTGGTTGAATCTCGCTACTTTTTCAACATCTTTCTGAGAGTCGAAAACAGTTGCAATATCAGATAAGCGAACCTGTGCTCCATTCTTGTTGGAAACCACAAGGTTGTTCATTTCCACAGTAGACTTATACTTTCCTGATAATCTGATGGTAGATTTTGTAGTTCTTGTTTTCAAACTTCCTGTAGGGAAGTCTAAGTTTGAAGAAAGAATTGCCTGCTGAACATCTCCAATAGAAAGTCCGTATCCCTGCAATTTCTTTTCATCCAGATTCACCTGAATTTCTCTCTCCTGTCCACCTACAAGGTCAACCTGTGCTACTCCGTTTACACGGGAGAAAATAGGTTCAATCTTTTTATCCAGTAAGTCATAAAGATCCTTACTGTTTAATTTATCCGATGAAATACTCATCGTGATAATTGGTAAGTCATCTAAGGAGAATTTATTCAGTGAAGGTGCTTTTACGTCATCCGGAAGATCTCCCAGAATAGCGTTTACCTTTCTCTGAGCATCATTCAATGCAAAGTCTACATCGGCACCATTGTTCAGCTGAACCATGATAACGGATAAACTTTCATATGAAGAAGATTCTACTTTTTTTACGTTTTCCAAAGAACCTACGGCATCCTCAATCTTTCGGGTGACGGAGGTTTCCACCTCTGCGGGTGAAGCTCCCGGATACACCGTGGAAATGGTTACCATATTGGTTTCAAACTTCGGAATCAATTCGTATCCCATGAGCGTATAACTCAGGATACCTCCCAGCGTCAGAATCGTAAATAATACAATTACCAACGAGGGTCTTTTAATCGATATTTCTGCTAACTTCATATATCGTTTACTTTATAATGTTCACTTTAGATCCATTGTCCAGGTTGATCTGTCCGCTGGTTACCACTTGCTCACCATCATTCAGTCCGCTTAATACCTGTACTTTATCTCCGTAAACTTTTCCAACAGTTACTTTAATCAATTTAGCAACACCATTCTGAACAACGAATAATTGCCCTGAACTTACTCCGTTTACAAACGCTTCTGCAGGAACTGTCAGCATATTCTGAGTTTCTGCACCATGGTTTGTTTTAAAGGTAGCCGTTGCATACATACCTGCTTTTAAGTTTCCTCTGTTCTGAACCTCGATTTCAACAGGGAAATTCAAAGAAGCATCACTTTTAGGAGCGATAAATGTAATTCTACCTACGAAAGATTCTTCAGGTAAAACGTTTACTTTAATTGGAACTTCCTGACCTAACTGAATTTTTCCAACCTGGCTTTCATCTACTAAAACAGAAAGTTTTAAACTGTTGATATTAACAATCTCAAACATTGAAGTTCCCACAGAAACAACTGTTCCGGGTTCAACCATTTTTTTGTTAACTGTACCACTGATCCCAGCACGGATGCTTGTATCATTTACTCTTACTCCCTGAGCTTTCACTGCAGCCTGCATGTTTTTCAGTTGCAATCTTGAGTTGTCAAGTTGTTGTTTGGTAACTCCACCTGTTTTGTATGCGTTTTCGTAACGTTGGTTGTCGATAACAGCATTCTGTAGGTTATTCTGAGCCTGAGTAACGTCAACTTCGATAGCATCTCTTTTAATAGTTGCTAACACCTGCCCTGCTCCTACTCTTGAACCTTCTTTCACTAGAACACTAACAATACGTCCTGCGATTTCAGAAGACTGGTTCATTTCCTGCTTAGGAAGGAAGGTCCCGTTTGCAGAATAATCTGTATCAATATTCTCTCTTGTTACCGTTACAATATTAACGTTGATTTTATCTACTTGCTTGGCAACCTCTTTTACTTCCTGAGTCTGCTTTTCTTTGTTACCTGCAATCTTGTAAGCTGCCAACCCAACCAGTACAGCTGCTACGATGATATATATTAAAGTTTTTTTCATTGCTTATTATGGGTTTTGTAGTGTGTTTAATTCTCCTTTTGCTTTCATCAACTGAATTTCAGCCTGCTTATAATCTAATAGAGCATTGGCATAGTTTTGTTTGGCCTCTGTTAATGAGTTATCTGTATCCAATAGATCTGTAAGTGTTGCTAAACCATATTGATAGTTAGATTGTGTATTAGCCTGTACTTTTTCTGCCAATGCCACGTTATCCTTCATACTCTGAATATTGATTAAAGCATTTTCCATATTGGTTGTTGCATTCTTATAATCTAAATTCAAGCTTAGCTGAGTGTTTTCAATATCCTGATTTAAGTCTTGGATATCAATTTCCGCCTGTTGGATCTTAGATTTTGTAGCTCCTCCAGTAAAAATCGGAATATTTACATTTAATCCTACTGATGCAGCATCACTCCAGTTTACACCATTACTAATTCCGTTGAACCAAGGGAATTTTGTTCCCATTCCGTACCAACCATAGTTTGCCTGAAGGCTTACTGTAGGATAAAGGAATGCTTCAGTAGCCTTTTTATTGAACTGTAAAAGCTCCATTTGCTTCTTAAGCACTTTAATTTCTGATCTGTTGTCTAAGCTGATCTGTCCTGAAATAAGTTCAGGCTTTGGTTCGATGCTTTTTTCTTCCAGTTCAATCTGAGAATCTATAGGAACTCCCATGTAAAACTTCAGTGCATTTTTGGTAAGTTCTACTCCGTTGATTAGCTTTTGCTTATTGGAAGCAATATTGGTAAGCTGAACATTGGTTCTGTCAAGATCAATTGGTTTTGCTAAACCATTATCAACCAAACTTTTAATAACATTTCTTACTTTTTCAGTATTGGCATAGCTTGTTTCCAATGTTTTCAGGTTTTCTTCCTGTACAAATACATTGTAATACGCTGTTGCTACATTCACAATGATCTGCTCATTGGTTAACTGAGAGTTCAATACATAGAATTCTCTGGTAGACTTTGCGGCTTTTAAACCAATGAAAACTCTCTGGTCAAACAACGCTTGATTTAAAGTGGCAGAAATGTTTGAGTTCCAAGGCTGACCCATTTTGAAAATGTTTCGTTGGCCCATGATCTCCACTACTGTTTCCTGAATAATCGGGTTATAAGAAACACCACCGGCTACACTAATCTGTGGAAGAGCTCCGGCTTTAGCCTCATCAATCTTATATTCGGCTTTTTTAACCTGTAAGGCTGCTTTTTTAGCTTCAGCCTTATTCTGGAGTGCCTGTTTTATTGCTTCCTGCAGAGAAACCTGCTGCTGGGCAGACACTGATGAAAAACCGAAAATCATAAATGCTGCAGCTATCCCAATTTTTAGCTTTTGAGCAGTTATACGTTTTCTTTTCATAATTTTATACTTCGTTTATTTTTTTAATTTTTATCCTTGCTTTTATTTCTAACTGACGAATCATTTTAAGAAATACTTTAGATTTTTTTAATTTTTAAATAACATATTGATAATTATCTCTCTTCTCTCTGAAATAATCTTATCATACTCTTCGTCACTAATCATTAAATTTTCCATAAATAATGGTCTTATTGCACTTGGAAAAACTAATAGGGAAACCATATTCAGGATAAACTGAACGGGAGCCATTTTTTCAATATTTCCCATTTCCATTTCTTTTTCAATATCCTTATACAAAGTTTCAAGAATATCTTCTTCTATTTCTCTCTGATGGCAGGTTCCTTTATTGATCTGAGAAACTATATAAGTTTCCAGATATGGATACTGCAGGCTCGTAGAAAGGCTGCTTTCTATAAATTTACTGATCTTCACTTTAAATGGAAGATCTGAATTCTGGATGATCTTTGATTTCTCCTGCTCTACTTTCTGAGCTTCATCAAAGATGATCTGAATGAGTTTGTCTCTTGATCGGAAGTAATAATTAATAAGTGTTCTATTCACTCCTGCTTCATCTGCAATCTCCTGCGTAGTAGCATCAAATTTTCCTTTCACAAAGAATAATTTCTTCGCTGTCTCCTTGATCAATTCCTGTGTTTGGTCTTTTTTTGCTTGATTTGACATTTTTGTTAAACAAATTTGTGCAAATTTATATTAAATTTTATTTTTGACAAAATTGTTAAACAAAAAAATTAAACAAATTTGTTATGATTTACATCATATTTTTGAAATAAAGTTTGGATTTTTAAGATTGAATATTATAGTGAAGAATACTATAAAAATCTTATTGAAAATGGGGTTGGGAAATAGATATCAACAAAAAAAGAGCAGAAAATTCTGCTCTTTTTTATTTTATAATAATTTTATTTTGTCGTCTGAAATATCGATGATCTTATCTTTATAAAGTCCACCGATGGCTTTCTTAAAATTCTTTTTACTCATCTGAAGCTCAGCCTTGATTTCTTCAGGAGTAGATTTATCTGAAACATATAGAAGTCCATAATTTTCTTCAAGCCTGTCTAAGATCTTTTGTTTGAATTCATCAATATTTTCAAATCCTTCTGACTGCAAAGAAATATCTATTTTCCCGTCTTCACGAATGGTTTTGATATATCCCGTCTCTTCCGACAATGGATATAGCTTTTTGAAAACATCCGAAGCATAGATCAAACCGATATATTGTTTATTAATAACCACATTCCAGCCCAATTCGCTTTCATTCATCATGATAAGATTTACTTTATCTCCTTTTTTGAACGGAAGATCATCATATTGTGGATTTCTTTTGAATTTTGTAGTTCCTGTAATCAGCTCCATATCCTCATCTACATAGAGATGAACCAGATATCTTTTGCCTTCAATCATTTTGGTTTTCTGCTGCTTGTACGGAACAAATAAATCTTTAATGATTCCCCAGTCCATAAAAGCTCCACTTGGAAGGCTCTGTACACAACTCATTACTGCAAATTCACCTACTTCCGCCAAAGGAATTTCAGTAGTCGCTTTTAATTTATCATCATCCTGATACACAAAAACCTCAACATACTCTCCCACCTCCTGCTCTTCACGAATGAAGATTTTAGGAAGAAAAGCTTTTTCACTGGATTCTTCGTCTGTTAAGATCCATCCTGAATTAATTTTTTCTGAAATTTGTAAATTCTGAGTTTTTCCGAGTTGCATTGATGATAAAATTAGCTGACAAAGGTACGGAAATTTGGAGGTTTTAACCTAGTGAATACTTTCAAGAATCATTTTTATCTTTAGAACAGCCTTTAAAACCTATACATTTGAACAAAAAAAACTGAAAATATGAAAAATTATTTTGTACTGGCATTTCTTCTATCCATCATCACTACAAGTGCACAAATACTGGATAAAACAGCTGTTAATCTTGCCTACCGATACACAGGAAGGAATGTTTTACAGGCTGGACTCGAATTCAAACTTGGAGCTTCAAACTACAAATCTGTAACAATTGGTCCTTCCCTTTTATATACACGCATTCATCAAACTAATAAATTTCTGCCTGAAGCGAATGTTTATTATACCAACAATGGCCAGTTATATGGTGCTTCCATCAATCCATATGCAATAGAACCCAGAATTGGAATTTCATTGTTTCATGCGCTATTTCTCAATACAGGATATGCTTTCCCGATACACAAAGAAAAATATTTTAAAGGAATTACTTTTGGAATCCAGTTTAATATTGCTCCTAATCATTCAAAGTTTTATGATAAAATGAAGGTGATGTAATTTGATCTGGGGAATTATTATATCAATTAAATTTATTTCTCGCAGATCTGGCTGATTTCGCAGATTTTTCTTTAATTGATAGATACACTAAGACACAAGAACATTTCGGCTTTTTTTAATATATATTTTCAAAAAGTTGCACTATTTTTTTGCCACGAATGTACGAATGCTTAGCAGTGTACAATTTTATCGGAGATAAAATCCTTGCGCCCTAAGAAGTAGTATTAAAAAAACTTTGCGGCTTTGCGATTTCCAACATACTTACAACATTGAGATTGCTTCACCTCCGGTTCGCAATGATCAAATATCTTAATATGGTTTCCATTTTTATACAAAAAAGAGAAGCTCTTCTCTTTGCTTATTATAATCCGGAAATATAATCTCTAAGTTCTCTTTTGCTGTTTTCAAAATCAAAGGCATCATATACCATAAAATACTTATTCTTATCTACACAACTCAGATACATAGATTTTGCAAGTGCTAACTTATTCTTATCAAAGCTTAAAGATTTCACCAAATCTCTTATCTGTACAGCAGTAAACATAGAGTTTCTCATCTGTTGATTAATTAAAGCTACTTTTCCATCATCAAACTTTTCATTTCTCTGCAGCATTTCAAAAAACTGCCGGAATGTAGTAGCATCCATTACATTTCCAGGTTGATTCCAATTTCCGGATTGATTTCCATAAGGATTGTTCCAGATATCATTCCAATCATTAAATCCATATTGCCCTTGCACAGGATATGAGTCTAGCAGATATAACCCTTGGTTGGTGAAAAAGTCTAATACCATTCTGCTGTTATTTCGAAGCATCAGAGAAGTTCTGTATATTAAAAAGCCATTTTCATAGATAGATATTGGCATTCTTCCGGATTGAAGATCAAAAAAACGGTATTTTCCGGAAGCATTGGCAATCGTCTGATCACCAACTTCAACAGTGAAAAAGCCTTGCTCAGGAATCCTTAAAAAGACTTCAGCATATCCATAATTTCTATTCCATTGATAGTTTGGGTTTTTCAATCTTTCATTCTGATTCTCCGGATTACGATCAAAGGTTTTATTTTTTATCCCTGATTTTGGACCCCGCATTTCAGTAGCTGAAGCTTCATTTTCCAACAATTCACCAGCCTTACCTGCTTCTTGAGCAAAAGAGCTTATTCCTATCAAAAGCATTACACTGATAAAAATTTTCTTCATGTTTAATTTTTCAAAATCAATCTCCATTTTTATGCCAAAAGTAAAGTTGAGACTGCTTCGCTTTACTCGCAATGACAAAAATACTGATAGAGTTAAGGACAAACAAAAAAGAGGAGCAATTTGCTCCTCTTCTATTATTTAAATGATTAAATTTTAATCAAATATTACATGTGGATAGATCTTTTTGCTGTAGCATCCAATGCAGCTTCTTTGATAGCTTCTGCATAAGTTGGGTGAGCGTGAGAACTTCTTGCGATGTCTTCAGCACTAGCACGGAATTCCATAGCAATTACTCCTTCTGCAATAAGGTCAGCAGCTCTTGCTCCAATGATGTGCATTCCTAAGATCTCATCAGTTTTTTCGTCAGCAATAATCTTAACAAGTCCATCGGTATCACCACTTGCACGGCTTCTTCCTAATGCTCTCATTGGGAAAGAACCTACTTTGTAAGCTACTCCTTCTTCTTTCAATTGCTCTTCAGTCTTACCTACCCCTGCAACTTCCGGCCAAGTGTAAACAACACCAGGAATTAAGTTGTAGTTAATGTGAGGTTTTTGACCTGCTAATATTTCAGCAACAAGAACTCCTTCTTCTTCAGCTTTGTGAGCAAGCATAGCACCTTTGATAACATCACCGATTGCATAAATGTTGGCAACGTTAGTCTGTAAGTGATCATTTGTTTTTACTCTTCCTCTTTCGTCAAGTTCTACACCAGCTTTTTCAAGACCAAGACCGTCTGTATAAGGCTTTCTACCTACAGAAACTAAACAGTAATCTCCTTCTACTACTACTTCCTCCCCTTTTTTGTCTTTAGCTGTGATTTTTACAGTGTCACCGTTTCTTTCTACTGCAGAAACTGCTGTAGAAAGCATAAACTTCATACCTTGTTTTTTAAGAACTTTAGTTAATTCTTTACTTAAAGCTCCATCCATTCCAGGGATGATTTTATCCATGAACTCAACTACCGTTACCTGAGCTCCTAATCTTAAGTATACAGATCCTAATTCAAGACCAATTACTCCACCACCAATTACTACTAAGTGCTTAGGAACCTCCTTAAGGTTTAATGCTTCAGTAGAGGTGATCACTCTTTCTTTATCAAGAGAGATAAAAGGAAGTGAAGACGGTTTAGAACCTGTTGCAATGATTGTATATTTAGATTCGATCGTTTCAGAAGAACCGTCGTTTTTAGTTATTTTAATCTGAGTAGCAGATTCAAAGCTTCCTAATCCTTCAAAAACAGTGATTTTGTTTTTGTCCATCAAAAAGTTGATCCCTTTAGTTGTTTGATCTACAACTTCGTTTTTACGCTCAATGATTCTTGCAATATCTACTTGTGGCTCATTGATGATGATTCCGTGACCTGCAAAATTGTGTTTTGCATTTTCGAAATGCTCAGAGCTATCAAGAAGCGCTTTTGACGGAATACATCCAACGTTAAGACAAGTTCCGCCTAAAGTTGAATATTTTTCAATAATTGCTGTTTTGAAACCTAACTGTGCTGCACGGATCGCAGCTACATAACCACCAGGACCAGAACCTATTACGGTAACATCGAATTGACTCATGTTATTTTATGAATTTGTTTATTATTATCTATCTTAATTCTCACAAATTTACATATAAATTACCAAGCACCAAAGTGAGTTTTATCAATTTTAAAAATGATAATTATATGCTTTAGTTTTATGAAAAATGTTATTTTATGAATTTTATATTCTCCTCACTCCCTGCCTTCAGATAAATTGCAGTAAAGACAAGTGGTTTTTCAGCTGATGCATTATCAAAATGGAGGATTTTTGCATTTTTAGGTTCATAAAAAGCATCTCCCTCATGAAGTACCACTTTCTCTTGCCCTTCTATCTGAAAAACGGCTTCTCCTGAATTTATTATTCCTAAAACGGGACAGGGGTGCAAATGTTTGGGGGCACCTTGTCCTGCTGCCATTGTTATTTCCTGAATCTCTGTGGATTTCACTTTCTGATCAATGGCTGTTTTTAATAATTCTTTCCTGGAGATTGACTTCTGCTGAGCCATTACGACAACAGCATTCAGCATAAAAATAATTATAAGTGGCTTCATGGACTTGATATTTAATTGTACAACTTATTTTTATTAAACCAGCACAAAATACTACACATTCAACTTTCCATGTCCAATTGTGCCAGTACTTTCAAAAAATGAACCTCCATATACATACCATTCCACGTTTTCTAAGTACTCCACTGCATTTTCCGGGGTTATCTGTGAACGATCTTTCTTCGAAACAATTCCTTTGTACCATCTTCCTGATTTGGAAAAGCTTTCATATTCAACAAAATAATGAATCCATATTCTCTGGCATAACTTGCACTGTTGAATTGTTACTTCTCCATATCTTCCGTTAGTATGATCTATCCCTAATTCCGAACTTCTATATTCAGTATAGCTAGAATCAGGTTTTTCACAAGCGCATCCTATTTGTGCGATTTTCGTCATTATCATTTATTTTATCAGATTTCAAATCTAAGAAAATAAAGCTCTATAAGACAAATATGGAAATACTACTTCATTAAATCCAACAAAACTTTCTCATATTTGTCCAATATAATATTCTTTGAAAATCTGGATTTTATAGAGTTCTTGATGGCATCACGATTATAATTCTCGTGCATAACTTTTATGATTTGCTGGGCAAAATCATCATAGTTTTCAATATTGGCTATTTCACCATTTATATTATGCTGGATGATTTCGTTTATTCCTCCAGGACAATTATTAGCTAACGAATAGGTTCCGCAAGCTCCAGCTTCCAAAAGTACATTAGGAAAACCTTCGTATCTTGAAGATAAAATAAACAGATCCGCATACTTTAAGAATTGATAAGGATTATCCTGTCTGCCATGAAAAATAACATTTTTTAATCCTAAAAACTCTTTCATCTGAAGCAGAACCTCTTTGTCTTTTCCATCACCCAAAATATGAAGCATGATATTTTCACTTTTGAGCCTTGAAAACACTTTTAGCAAATTATCAAATCCTTTTCTGGCTGATAAATTACCAATGGCTACAACATTCTTATAATTGTATTTAAATCCTTCAGGTTTTAAGGCAATACTCAGTTTATCATCAATAAAATCAAAGTCCACTGGATTATTGATCTTGACAATTTTCTTCTTTTTAATCTTAAAATTATCAACCAGATCTTTCATCATATCATCACTTTGAGCAATGATCTTCTGATAGTTATTGTAAAAATTATAGAAAAATTTAATTTCCTTTCTGGTAACATGCTGAGTAACTACATTCGTTTCCCTGGCAATGAATTTTGTTCTCGGAAAAAGCCTGATGAATAATGATAGATAGGCATTTACTTCTCCAAAACCGGAAAAAACGATATCAGGTTTTCTTCTGTAGATTTCCCCTAAAATTGGCTTTAAAGAATGTCTGATTCTCTCAGTATTAATGTCGATAATTTCAACATCTTTTTTCAGGAAATTTAAATATCCGCCCTGTTTACGCAACAGCAAAATCTTAGGCTCAAAACGATCCCTGGAAAGATGATTTGCTATAGTGGTAACTATTCTTTCTGCGCCCCCGGTTTCTAGATCCGGCAGAATAAATATGACAGATATTTTTTTCATCAGTTAAAGTTACTAAAAAGTTTCATTATGTTTCAAATATTGGAGTCCTGAAGATTTTCTATACCTATAAGTCCACCGTTACATCAATCATGCGAGTAAGGAAAAACAATCTCAGCTAGGAAAGATTTGTATGTTGGAAGACTGAATGGCTCTTGCTTTAAGGTGCAAGGATGTTATCTCCGATAAAATTGAATGTGTAAAATTATCCCACTAATTACGTTGATGTTTGAAAGAGTTTTGAATTTTTTTTATGCTCCGAATGCACTAATTATTTTACTTCATGCATAAGATCTATGCGTGTATATTGTTTTAAAAATAATTTTCAAAGAAAAATCCAGTACCAGGAATTGAATCTAATTTAGGATTAATTTCTGGATGGCCTAAAAACCACTTCTCTAGCTCAAAATTATTTTTCACACTATCATGTACAGGAATGGTTATATAAAGAACGTTATTATGTATATTATTTCTTAAGTATACTACTAAAAACCGTTTATCTACATTTCTTGGCCCTTTAGAAAAAGGCAACTCTCCATCAGATCTATCTTTATACTCTTTATCACCTACTTTAAATGTATACAGATAATAATAGCCTGTACCCCTTCCATATTCTTTAATTCCATATATTTTACCAATGGCATACGCTCCGGTTTTCCTATAATTTCCCTTGAAATCCTGCCGTGTAAAATAATCATAGGCGAATACACTTATTATGAGAAAAAATAAAATTATAGTATAGTTTTTCTTTAAAAATTGCATTCAGTATAGTTTGTTAGCTTCCTCTAAATTACAATAAAAAAGCTCTTCAGTTGAAGAGCTTTTTTATTTTTTTATATATCAATCCTTAGTTAGCAACGTCACTGATAAATTTAATTCTCAGCATTCTTACTTCTTCATCAGACAATTCATCTCCAAATTCATCCAGTAAAATCTTCATGCTGTCACTTTCAGATTCGTTCATAAATTCCATAAAGCCGTCTACGATATCTTCGTCAAAATTATCTTCGATATAATAGTCTATATTAAGTTTTGTTCCCTGATAAACAATTCTTTCCATTTCTTTCAGAAGTTCATCCATAGAAAGATTCTTGGCTCTTGCAATATCTTCAAGATCAATCTTTTTATCAGTGCTTTGGATAATGAAAACCTTATGGCTGGATTTATTAGCCACCTGTTTCAATACCATATCCTGGGTACGTTCTATATTGTTGTCCTCAACATATGTTTTAATATAATCAGCGAATTCTTTACCATATTTCTTGGCTTTCCCTTCTCCAACTCCATAAATCTTGTTGATTTCATCTGCCGTAATCGGATACTGAACGGTCATATCCTCCAAACTTGGATCCATAAATACCGTGTAAGGTGGAATCCCGTGTTTTTTGGCTACTTTTTTCCTTAATTCTTTTAATAGATTAAACAGTTTTTGATCTAAACCGCCGCCGGCTTGCTGCTGCAACTGATCGCTATCTGCCTTAGCTTGTGTAAGATCAAACTCTCTGTCTTCAGCAATTAAGAAAACCTCTTTAGATTTACCATCTAATACATTTCTGGCTTTTTCAGTAGTCTTTAAAACACCATATGTTTCAATATCTTTTTGTAAAAAATTCTGAACGGTTGCCTGCCTTAGAATCGTTTTCCAATAGTTATCTTTTTCTTCTTTTCCAAAACCGAAATAACGATTCTGTTCAAGTTTATAAGACTTGGTAACGGCGTTTTCTTTTCCTACTATAACAGCAATCAGATCTTTTGATTTAAATTTTTCGCCTGTATCTTTAATCAGTTCAAGTGCTTTTGTTAAATCTGCTGTGGCATCTTTTAATTTCGGAGGATTGGATGAGTTATCACACATGCTTGCTCCATCTCCTTTCACCGGATCAAAGCTTTCTCCAAAATAATAGAGAATATATTGTCTTCTGCTCATAGAAGTTTCAGCATAACCTACTACTTCATTTAAAAGCTGTAATCCAATTTCTCTTTCGGACACAGGTTTCTGAGCCAGGAATTTTTCAAGTTTCTCAATATCTTTAGGATCATAGAATGCGAGACAATGGCCTTCACCACCATCTCTTCCTGCTCTCCCGGTTTCCTGATAATAACTTTCCAAAGATTTCGGGAAATCATAGTGAATAACAAAACGTACATCCGGTTTGTCGATTCCCATCCCAAAAGCTATGGTTGCTACAATTACATCCACTTCTTCCATCAGGAATTTATCCTGATTGGCCACTCTTACTTTCTGATCAAGACCTGCATGATAAGGAAGGGCATTGATTCCATTAACCTGCAAAAGCTGGGCAAATTCCTCCACTTTTCTTCTGCTCAGACAATATACAATCCCTGATTTTCCTTTATGCTGGTTGATAAATTTAACAATCTCCTTATCTATATTAATTTTAGGAGTTACCTCGTAATATAAATTCGGCCGATTGAAACTTTCTTTAAACACCAAAGCATTCGTCATGCCCAGTGTTTTCTGAATATCATCCTGCACCTTCGGTGTAGCTGTAGCCGTAAGGGCAATCACAGGTACACTGGCGATCTTATCAATAATCTGTTTAAGGTTTCTGTATTCCGGTCTGAAATCATGTCCCCACTCTGAAATACAGTGAGCCTCATCAATAGCAAAGAAAGAAATCTTAACGTCTTTTAAAAAGTCAAGATAGTCATCTTTAATCAATGATTCTGGAGCAACATACAAAAGTTTGGTTTTCCCGCTTTTAATATCGTCGAAAACCTGTTTTGTCTGTGTCTTGTTTAATGATGAATTTAATACATGCGCTACCCCATCCTCGGATGAAAGTCCGTTTACGGCATCCACCTGATTCTTCATTAACGCTATTAAAGGTGAAACAACAATTGCTGTTCCCTCCGAAATAAGTGCCGGAAGCTGATAACATAATGATTTACCACCACCTGTAGGCATCAATACAAATATATCCTTCCCATTCAATAGGTTTTCTATAATCTGTTCTTGCTGTCCCTTAAATGTAGAAAACCCAAAATACTTTTTCAATTCGCCTGATAAATTGGCTTTTTTTGCGCTCATCTAATTTTCTATTGCTAAATTTGCATCTAACCCAAAGTTATAAAAATTCTGCTTAAAATAAAAGCGAACGAATTTATAAAAAATAAAATTTATATTAAATATTGTTTTTAAAATATAACGTTTTTCGAAAACTTTTTTGTATACCTTATTGTCATAAAATGGATAGAACCAACATTATATCAATTGCTAAAAGTACTTTAGAAATTGAAATTTTAGAATTAGAAAAATTAAAAAACAGGATTGACGACCAATTTGCCCATGCAGTAGAGATTATTCACTCTGCAAAAGGGAAATTAATTGTAGTAGGAATTGGGAAATCTGCACATGTAGGTAATAAAATTGTTGCTACATTGAACTCTACGGGAACGCCATCTCAATTTTTGCATGCTTCGGAAGCTATTCACGGTGATTTGGGTGTGATCCAGAAACAGGATGTGGTGCTTTGTATCTCCAATTCTGGAAATTCTCCTGAAATAGCCAATCTTGTACCTTATTTAAAGGACTATTCTTCTGCATTAATTGGAATGACAGGGAATAAAAGCAGTAAGTTGGCTGAATTTTCAGAAGTTATTCTGGATACTCATGTTGATGTAGAAGCTTGTCCTAATAAACTTGCTCCTACAAGTTCTACTACTATCCAAATGGCATTGGGAGATGCTCTTGCTGTGGCTTTAATGGAATTGAATGAATTCAAAGCTAACGATTTTGCTAAATTTCATCCTGGGGGAAGTCTGGGTAAAAATTTAACTTCCAGGGTTGAACAATTCCTTTCTTCACAAAAACCTCAGGTTTCAGAGGATGCACCTATTAGGGATGTTATTATTTCCATTAGTGCATCAAGCCATGGAATTACCGTTGTCACCAATGAAGATCAGATTATTGGAGTTATTACCGATGGGGATTTAAGAAGAATGTTGATGAACGGAGAAGATATCACTAAGGTTCTCGCCAAAGATATCATGTCTGCAAATCCAAGGACTATTGCAAAAGAAGCGCTTGCCAAAGAGGCAATGAAAGTCTTAAAAGGCAATAATATCGGTCAGCTGGTAGTTACTGAAAACGGAAAATATTTCGGGATCATTGATCTGCATACGTTATTGGATGAAGGCATCAACTAATCATTAACATAAGATGAGCCATTTTCTAAAAGAGCATATTCAGACCATCATTAATCCCACAGATGATGAGTTTGAAATCATTCAAAGCTTCTTTGTAAAAAAAAGATTCCGGAAAAGGCAGTTTCTGATACAGGAACATCAGCCTGTACACGAGATTTTTCTTATAGAAAAAGGCATTCTTAAGAGCAGCTTCATAGATAATACTGGAAAGGAGCATATTCTTCAGTTTGCAGCTTCTAACTGGTGGATTTCGGATTTTGCAGGATTTTTCAAGCAAGAACCTTCATCACTGGCAATTGATTGTATTGAAGATGCTGAAGTATATGCTATCTCTTATGAAGATTTAAATATGCTTTGTTTAAAAGTCCCTGCAATAGAGCACTTTTTCAGGGTAAAATCTAATTTCGGATATGTAGCTCTGCAGCAGAGGATTCTTTCATTAATGAGTAAATCTGCCAAGGAGCGTTATGAAGATTTTATTAAGCAATATCCCGGTTTTATAGATCATATTCCGAAACAGCTTATTGCAAGCTATCTGGGAGTTTCAAGAGAAACATTAAGCCGATTATATGTATAAAGATGTGACACAGGTCACATCTTTTTTTTGAGGTATATCCTTGTAATAGCTCTCTCAAAAATCCCACCTTTGTATTATAATTTTTAACAATAATACCAATGAAAAAGAAAGCATTAATCGTAGTGACAAGTGTGGAAAAATACCCTGATATGGAAAGAGCAACAGGCCTATGGCTGGGCGAAGCAGTTCATTTCTATGAAAAACTGGAAGAACAGGGCTATGAAATAGATTTTGTAAGTCCAAAAGGGGGTTACACTCCTCTCGATCCTATATCTCTGCAAATGTTTGTGCAGCCTATAGACTGGAAATACTATGCTGATGAAACATTCAGAAATAAATTAGGAAATACTTTTACACCGAGTGATATTAATCCTAAAGATTATAATATCATTTATTATGCAGGTGGACATGGTGTAGTTTGGGATTTTCCAGACAATATAGAATTGCAGGAAATAGCTCGCAGTATTTATGAAGATGGAGGGATTGTATCATCTGTATGCCATGGAGCTGTAGGACTTTTCAATATTAAACTTTCCAACGGAGAACTGTTGATTCAGGGAAAAACGGTAACAGGTTTTTCAAATTCAGAAGAAATTGCCGCAGAATTGGCAGATCACATGCCTTATCTTACAGAAGATGTATTGAAAAGCAGAGGAGCTCAATATGTAAAAGCTGAGCAGGATTTTCTTCCTTTTGCCGTGACTGACGGAAATCTGGTGACTGGACAAAACCCTCAATCCGGGGCTGCCGTAGCAGAAAAGGTATTGAAGATTTTGAAAAATTAATAATTAATCCGGATATAATTGTAACAGACAGCTCAAAAAGCTGTCTGTTTTTACATTCAAAAGTATTATTATAAATACATCAACAATCTGTAACATAACACTGTACAAATTCTTGACTAATAAATTCTAAATACTGATTATTATTTCATAATTTCGCAGACTTAAACTGCTTGCCTTTCCGGCTGGCATTTGGACAGATTCTATTATATGGACAATAAAAAAGACATGTCCTTTCTTGGGCATATTGGAGAATTAAGAGGGCATTTGGTCCGTTCGATTATTGCTATCATCATTGCAGCCTTCGCGGTTGGTTTCAATATCAACTGGATTATGGACCATATCTTTTTTGGGCCTACCAGAAATGATTTCCCTACCTTCAGAATTGTTAATCATTTCTCAAGGTTGCTTTTGGGGGAAGACAGTATTCATCTTCCGAAGGATTTCCCGGTACGTGTACAAAGATTATATCAGCAGTTCAATGTAATGATGGCCGTTTCCGTTTTCGGTGGAATGGTGGCTGCATTTCCTTATATCGTTTGGGAATTGTGGCGTTTCATTGGTCCAGCTTTACATCCGAGAGAGAAAAAGAATTCTATCTATATTATTAATGCTGTATGGATGCTTTTCATGACCGGAGTTTTATGCGGATACTTTTTAATTCTTCCTTTCGCAGTTAATTTTGGGGTAATCTTTAAAATTTCTGATATCATTGTTCCTCTTTATGACCTGAGCGATTATACTACGTTATTTTTACAGGTAGTTTTAGGTATGGGTGTTATTTTCCTATTCCCTATTCTGATCTATTTCCTAACCAGCATTGGAATTCTTACTCCTTTATTTATGAAAACCTACCGTCGTCATGCTATTGTATTAATCATGGTAGTTGCAGCAATTATTACTCCTGCGGATGTATTAAGTATGCTGATGGCGGCTTTCCCATTACTCATCTTATATGAATTCAGTATTATGATGTGTACCTTTACGTATAAAAGAGTACAGAAAAGCAATGGAAACCTCCCTGCTGTACAAAAATAAACTTATAAAAGAATAAGAAATTATTCTATCATAAAATTTAACTAAATGCCGATCTTCCACTGGAAGGTCGGCATTTTTATTTTTACTACATTTCCATTCATTTACTCTTATATATTCAATAAATATCAATATAATACACACAATCAATCCATACAATAATTTATTCAAAATAAGCATGAATTTAATTAAAACTAAAAAAAATAAAATTTACACTAAATAAAATCAAAAATAAATGAAAACATTTGTTATTTTTACATGCATTAATTGAATTTATTAAAAATTTATATGAAAAAGAAAATTATTCTTGTTTGCGCTCTTGCTTTAAGCTTTACTGGTTTACAGGCACAGCGTTGGATTCCAGTATCTGAAAAGGTTACTCCTATCAGGAAAGAAGTCAAAATCGAATATGCTTATAAGTTTGATCTTGCTTCCCTAAGAGATGCTTTAAAAAATGCTCCGGAAGCAGGAGCTGGCGGTGCTCCAATAGTTGTTTCATTACCTACAGCTAATGGAAAAATTGAAAGATTTTCCGTTTACAGCTCTCCGACAGTTGCTAAATCAATGGCAGAAAGATATCAGTTGGGAGCCTATTCCGGAGTAGGAATAGATGATCCTAACAAACAAATTAGATTCAGTACTGCTCCTGATGATTTCCAGTCTATGCTATTTGATGCTAATACAGGAAAATATGAATTCATAGAACCTGTCAACAAAGAAAAAGATATTTACGGAGTATTTTTTAAGACCAATAAGTCACATGAAGATCCTTTTGAGTGCAAGACATCTGAATCTGCACAATCAAAAAAGGATATGAAGCAGTTTATAAAAACTAAAAACAGTTTAAATGGTGCAGGATCTACCAATAAGAGCAATAACCAAAAATATAGAACTTACAGACTTGCCATGTCTGTAACAGGTGAATATACCCAACTTGCAGGTGGTGTCCCTCAGGCTGTTGCCCGTATAAACGCTTCTATAAATAGAGTAAATGGAGTATTTGAAAAAGACTTCGGTATTCATATGATTGTTCAGGATCTTCCTCAGTTAATATTTACTAACCCTGTTACTGACCCTTACACTACTGTTACCACTGGAGCTCCGGCTGCCTGGAATCTTCAACTTCAACAAACTCTTACCAACACTCCAGGAGTAGGTAATGATGCCTATGATATCGGACATCTTTTCGGACATAAAGGTGGTGGTGGAAGTGCCGGTGATGTTGGAAATGTATGCCGAAACCCAGCCAGTAATACTGATGCAACGTCAAAAGGGGCAGGAATTACCTCTCCCAGTGTTGCTAACGAACCTTTTGGGGACAGCTTTGATATAGACTTTGTGGCTCATGAAATAGGACATCAATTTGGAGGGGCACACACTATGTCGCTCGCCCTTCACGGAGCTCATATGGAACCTGGCTCCGGATCAACTATTATGGGGTATGCAGGAATCACTGACGCTGATGTTCAACTGCATTCTGATGCTTATTTCCATACCAAAAATATTGAAGAGGTACAGGCTTATACAGGTTCCCAGACATGCGGAACGATTGTCACGGTTAATAATACTCCACCAACAATACAACCTCTTCTCAACAAAGCTATTCCAAAAGGAACAGCCTTCGCATTAACAGCCTCAGTAACTGATGCTGAAAACGATCCAATGACCTACACATGGGAGCAATATGATCTTGCCTCCGTTACTTTTGGGCCGGTAAGTGACACCCATAATAACGGAGCTAACTTCAGATCTCTGATGCCAACTACTTCACCTACTCGTTATTTTCCAGCATTAGCCAATGTTCTCCAAGGTACTTTGGTTAATATCCCCGGTTGGGAAACCGTATCCAATGTTCCCAGAACTATGAACTTCAAGATAACTGCAAGAGATAATCATCCAGTAGTTAACCAACAACAGACACAAAGCTCACTGATAAGGCTAAATGTAATGAACGACGGGCCTTTTAAAATAACTTCGTCCACGGTTTATAACAATACGCCGGGAGCCATTACTTGGGATGTAGTGAATACAAGCAATGCCCCATATAATGTACAGAATGTTAAAATAGACTACACAACAGACAATGGAGCAACCTGGAACATGGTGGCTGCCTCTACACCTAACGATGGAGCTGAACCATTTTCATTCTCTTCACTTGCTACAGGCACCAATTTAAAAATCAGAGTAAGCGCCATTGACAATGTATTTTATGCTATAGGATCTGCCTCCGTATCTGCCTCAGCAAATGCATGTACAACAGCTACTCCAACAGGAATTACAGTTTCCGGAATCACAAAATCTACAGTAAATGTGAACTGGCCTGCACTACAAAACGCAACATACTCCTTCATGTATAGAAAAACAGGAACTCCAACATGGACAACCGTTCCTGTGGCAACCAATTCTTACTATCTGTCCGGATTAGATGAAGCTACGGCATATGAAATTCAGCTTGCTAATATTTGCGGATCTGAGACTGGAAGCTATTCTACATCCAATAATTTTACGACACTCCCTTATTCCCTTTGTGGAGCAACCGGAACAAATTCTTCTGATGAGTACATTTCTAATATCACTGTAACTCCAGTAGGAATGGCCGCTATTTCTAATACTACGGTAGCCACTCCTTACTCAAACTTTACCAATGACCCAACAAAATTAATTACCCTGGTTCCTGGAAGCTCAGGCAATACAATTAGTGTTACCAAAAGCTGGTCAACTTCTACAAAATATAATGATGGAGTATCCGCTTGGATAGATTTCAATAGGGATGGTATTTTCTCTGACTCTGAAATGATTTTCACCAGCCTTCCTAATAAAATAACTCCTGTTTCCGGAACATTCTCTGTTCCTATGGATGCTTATACAGGGAAAAATATCATAATGAGGGTTGCTCTTGCCTACGAAAACCAACCAGCAGATGGCTGTAATAGCCAGGAATATGGTGAAATAGAGGACTATCCTGTAACTATTCAGGCACAGCTTTCTACAAATGATGTAGTAAAAGACAAAGCTTCTATCCAGATCTTCCCTAACCCGGTAAGTGATGTATTGAATGTAACTCAGGTTTCTTCTAAGGCGCAATTCTCAATTACGAATATGGCAGGCCAGAAAGTAATGAGCGGTCAGATCTCAGATAACAAAATTTCTGTTTCAAGACTGAGCACTGGAGCTTATATTATTTCAATTGAAGATAAGGGAACTACTTCAAATCTGAAATTCATTAAAAAATAAAAATTCCCTTTTTATATTACAGCCCGGCATTAGCCGGGTTTTTTTTATACATCTAAGAAAATTTAGCCGGTATTTTCATATTATCTTCATCCGGCTGTTAATTTAATTTTATACTTTTGAAAAGATTATTAATTTAATTTTACATGAAAAAGTTGTCATACACCATTTTATTGGTTTCAGGGCTTGCTTTCGGGCAGTTCTTTGAAAAAGATAAGGTTTATACCAAACAAGATACATTGAAAGGTTCCAATACCCCATTCAGAGATTTTTGGGATGTTAAGAAATATAATCTTTCCGTAGAACCTGATTTTGAGCAGAAAAGCATTAAAGGAACCAACAGGATCAGCCTTGAGATTATAAAGGATGTCACTAATCCTATATTTCAGATTGATCTTCAGCAGCCGATGAAAGCTGGAAAAATTACAGCTAGCTTTCCTATTGCCAGCTCTAAACAGGATGGTGATTTTATATTTATCACTACTAAGAAAAAGTTTAAAAAGGGTGAAAAATATACGATTGATGTTGACTATTCCGGAAATCCTCAGATTGCAAAGAATGCTCCTTGGGATGGCGGATGGGTTTTCACTAAAGATGAAAAAGGGAATCCATGGATGACTGCTGCTGACGAAGGAATAGGAGCTTCCATATGGCTTCCTACCAAAGATATCTGGAGCGACGAACCTGATAACGGAATCATTATGAAAATTATAACTCCTAATGACTTAGTAGGTGTGGGTAACGGAAGACTAACTGATAAAAAAATAACTGGCAATAAAACTACTTATACCTGGGAGGTTAAAAACCCTATTAACGCCTACTCCATTATCCCAAGTATAGGAAAATATGTAAATTTTAAAGATATATTTGAGGGTGAAAAAGGAAAACTAGATCTGGATTATTGGGTAATAGACTATAATCTGGATAAGGCAAAAAAACAGTTTCAACAGGTAAAACCTATGCTCTCCGCATTTGAATACTGGTTTGGTCCGTATCCGTTTTATGAAGATTCATACAAACTTGTAGAATCTCCTCATCTTGGCATGGAACATCAGAGTAATGTAGCTTATGGAAACAAATATCAGAACGGCTATCTTGGCAGAGATCTTTCAGGGACAGGAGTTGGGTTAAACTGGGATTTTATTATTATTCATGAAAGCGGCCATGAATGGTTTGCCAATAATATTACAGCAAAAGACCAGGCTGATATGTGGATTCATGAAAGTTTCACCAATTATTCCGAGACTCTTTTCACGGAAAAATATATGGACAAAAAATCTGCTGAAATCTATGCTCAAGGTATCCGAAAAGGAATAAAAAATGACATCCCTATTATCGGAAAATATGGAGTAAGAAACGAAGGCAGCGGAGATATGTATCCGAAAGGAGCCAACATGATTCACACAATAAGACAGGTAATTAATAATGATGAAAAATTCAGACAGATTTTAAGAGGATTAGGCAAGGATTTCTATCATCAAACGGTTACTACAAAACAGATTGAAGATTATATTTCATCAAAATCAGGGATTGATTTCTCCACTGTTTTTGATCAATATCTGAGAACTATTAAGATCCCTACTCTTGAATATACTCAAAATGGAGACACTTTGAAATTCAGATACACGAATGTTGTGAAAAACTTGAAACTTCCGATCATTATCAACGGAGATCAGACGATAAACCCAACTGAAGAATGGCAGACAGTAAAGCTTAAGAAAAGCACTCCTGTTGAACTGAACAAAAATTACTATATTAATTATTTAAGTGTACAGTAAGAAAAAAAGGCAAATTTGCAGATCAGCAGGTTTGCCTTTTTGCTTTTATTTAAAATTTTTAAGAAAAGTTTAATACTTCATTCCGTAACAAAATGGAAAAATAAGCAACTATTTAACTATAAATTTAAACCTAATGAGAAAAACAGCACTTAGCTTAGGCCTCTTTGCCGCTTTTTTAGCGAATGCCCAATCTATAAAAACCACTATTGACCTCGTTAATGTAAAAGATGATAAAGTAGCCGTTACAATGGAGTTTCCGAAAATGAAATCGGGAGATATCAAATTTCATTTTCCAAAAACGGTTCCGGGAACTTATTCTGTAGATGATTATGGAAGGTTTGTAGAGGGCATAAAGTTTTATGACAACAAAGGAAAGGAATTGGCCTTCACAAAAGTTAATGATAACAGCTATTCATTGAAAAACGCGCAAAACCTTAGCAAGATCTCTTATCTTGTAAATGATAGTTTTGATGAAGAAATGAATACTTCAAAACATAAAGCCGTATTTTCCCCATCAGGAACTGATATTGAAGCAGGAAAAGTCTATATGATTAATACCCACGGTTTCATTGGCTATATAGAAAATATGCAGGATGTACCTTATCAGCTTGTTATTCAAAAACCAACTGATTTCTACGGAACAACAGCATTGGTAGATCAGGACAAATCTGAATCTACAGATACTTATACGCTTGCCAATTATGCAAAGGTGACGGATTCTCCACTCATGTATACTAAACCGGATTATATCACCTTCAATGCTGGCGGAATGGATCTTGTTTTGGGAGTTTACTCCCCAACCGGAAAATATAAAGCTACAGACTTCAAGGACAATCTTGAAAAAATGGTTGTGGCTCAAAAGAAATTCCTTGGGGATATGAATACCAATAAAAAGTATGCTATCATGCTTTATCTGTCTGGTGGTGATGGTCCTATGGTAAAAGGTTTTGGAGCGTTAGAACATCATGAGTCTACAAGCGTAGTTCTTCCTGAAGCCATGCCTAAGGATGCTATTGACCAAACTATTACAGATGTGGTTTCTCATGAATTCTTCCACACGGTTAATCCTTTGAAAACGCATTCTGAGGAGATCCATTACTTTAATTATGCAGATCCGAAAATGTCTCAGCATCTATGGATGTATGAAGGAGGAACTGAATATTTTGCCAACTTATTCCAGATTCAGGAAGGTCTTATCAACAAAGACGAATTTCTTAAAAGAATCGGAGAAAAGATCACCAACTCCAAGAATTACAATGATACCATGCCATTTACGGTAATGAGTAAAAATGTATTACAAGATCAATATAAGGATCAATACAGAAACGTGTATGAAAAAGGAGCTCTTCTGGCCATGTGCATGGATATTGAACTGAGAAAGCTTTCCAATGGAGAAATGGGTTACCGCGATATGATCCGAAAATTATCTCAAAGATTCGGGGAAAACAAACCGTTCAAAGATGATAAACTGATTGATGAATTGGTAACAGTAACAGGTTATTCTCAGGTAAAAGATTTCTATAATAAATACATTGCAGGAAGCCAGCCTACTCCTTATGCTGAATATCTGAAGATGGTAGGTGTGGAAGTTCGCAAACAGGAAACGCCACCTATTTTCTGGTTCATTAAAGATCCGAATCAGACAGGTTATGATGACAAGAACAAAGCTCTGGCTTTTGATGAAAATTCTGCCTTATCTCCATTTGCCAAAAGCATAGGATTTAAAATTACCGATCAGATACTTGCTCTGGATGGAAAGACTATTGACATTCAAAAAATCCAGGAACTTATCGGATATACCAAAACGATTAAAGAAGGACAGGATGTTACCGTAACTATTTTAAGAGATAATGCAGGTAAGAAGGAAAAAATGACTCTTAAAGGAAAAGCTATTCTGGATAAATTAAGTATGGAAACGCTTCAGTTTAAAGCCAATCCAACGCCGGAAGAAATGAAACTGCAGACTCAATGGCTGACAGGTAAAAAATAAATAGAAAAGCGAGGAGAATATCCTCGCTTTTGTTTTTCTTAGAAGTTATGCTAGAGCCTTCTTAATCATTCTATACCTTTCTTATCGTAATTCTGAATGTAGTTCCTTTTCCAACCTCTGTCTGGGAAATCTTAATATCTCCATTATGATATTCGTGAATAACTCTCTGAGCTAATGACAATCCCAGTCCCCAACCTCTTTTCTTGGTTGAATATCCAGGTTTAAAAGCATTTCTTGCCTGTTGACTCGTCATTCCGCTGCCATTGTCTTTGACTTCTATCAGAATATTTTTATTTCTTTCAAAAACCGACATCACGATGGCACCTTCTCCTTTCATGGCATCCACAGCATTTTTCACAAGGTTTTCAATTACCCAGCTCATCAGGATTTTATTATGGGGAACTAATACTTTATAAGCAGGAAGGTGAAGCGTAAAATCAACTTTTCTTGAAATTCTTGTTTTTAAATAGTCATAATTTTCCTGAATCATTTCGTTGAAATTCATATCATTCAGTTCAGGAACGGAACCTATTTTTGAAAAACGTTCAGAAATGGTTCTTAGCCTTTCAATATCTTTTTCTATCTCATGTACCCCTTCAGAATCCGGATTTTCCATCTTCATGATTTCCATCCAGCCGATCATTGAGGATAAAGGAGTCCCGATCTGATGCGCGGTTTCTTTAGCCAGACCTGCCCACAGATAGCCTTCATCTGTTTTTTTTATGGTCTTAAAAAACCAGAAAGTAAATCCGAAATACAACAGAATAAACAATCCTAAAATATAAGGTGAATACCTCAGATTATTCAGCAATCGTGAATTATCATAATATACAAACTGATTATTCCCATCCGGAACTTTAATTTCAATCGGGTCGTAGTTTTTCTCCATATTCATAATCAGATTATGAAGCTTTTCTGGATTCTTGATTGTACTTTCAGGAATATTACGATAATATCCCAACTCAAGGATAGGATTTTTATATTTATCCGTCACAATAAACGGAATGGTATTATTAATATTAAGAATCTCAGGTAACAGATCCAGAACATCAGTATCAGGACTTTTTACTTCCTGCTGTATTCTGATAGCCTTGGAAAGTAAATTTATCCTTTTAATCTCCTCTTTTCTCAGGAAATTAATTAATGTTGTAGAAGACACTACAATGGCAATTACCAAGGTAGTCATGACAACAAAAATGATCCAGTTATTCAGTCTGGTTAATATGGATTTCCTCAAAGTTAATTATTTTAAAACGTTAAGAATTTTCTGCAGTTCTGCACTTCCACTCCCCTGATAATTATTGACAATAATTGAAAACACATATTTTTTCCCATCTTTTGCCGTGTGGTAACCTGCAAAGGATTTCGTATCCCTCATTGTTCCGCTTTTCATTTTCATGCCGTTGTCCTGAACCGGGAAGCCATCATAATACGATTCAAACCAGGATTGTTTTTTGGCATATAAAAGTGCCTGCACTTCAGCTTTTGCCGCCACATAATTCTGCGGAGAAAGTCCGCTTCCATCTGCAAAGTTTATCATATTCGGATTGATTCCTTTTGATTTCCAGAATTCTTTCAAATATGCTACTCCACTTTTAAAACTTGGATTTCCTTTTTTCTCTTTTCCTAAGGTTTTAATCAGCGTTTCCCCATAAAGGTTGACACTTTTTCTCAAAAACCAATAGATTATTTTATCGAGTGTTGGAGATTGGTAGGTAAGAATAACATTATTTTTAGGAGCTTCCAGTGCTTGTTTTCCATCTAACTCAATCTGTGAATTGGTGATTGCTTTTCCCGAAAGTTCAATGCCGGATTCTTTTAACCATTGCTTCACTTCCGTTGCCAGCTGTACAGGTGGATTAGGTGTAGAACCTGAAACCGTTACCGTTTTTCCTCCCGGAAGCATTCCGTTAATCAGTGCTACATTGGAATGAGGAGCTGTAAAGATTAAACTTTGATCGGAACTGCCACCTGCTTTCAGATCATTCAGCCATTTTACGTTTTCCAAAGGATAGGAAAAGCTTTTAAAATCGGTTCCATTGATGTTGATATCAAATTGGTTTTCTCTCCAATTGATTCCCCAAACTCCTGCACCATAATAATTTCCAAGATCATCCCACGGCCATCCGCCGGGAATTGTCTGATGGTCAAAATAAGAATCATCAATCACCAGATCACCGGAAATCTTTGTAATCCCGGAGTTTTTAATAGCTTCTATCAGTTTCTTTTTAAAACTTTCAGGTTTATAGGCTTCATATCGCCAGCTTCCCAGAGTAGGATCACCATTGGAACTAATGAAGAGGTTTCCGTTCAGATTCCCGCCAGATATACTTCCGGAATAGCTTGAAGTGGTAGTATAGGTATAATTTTTCCCTAATGCTTCTAAGGCAGCAGCGGCTGTAAATATTTTTTGAGTAGAAGCGGTAGAAAGGCCTTTGCTTCCCTGATATTCGTATATAAAATTGCCACTTTCATCTGACACATAAAATGATAAACTGGAGGCAACCGCACCTGAAGAATCCATAAGATCTTTGGTTGCTTTGTCTAGTTTCTGAGCTATATTTTGGGCCGAAACCATCTGTACAGAAAGAGTGAGAACTGCAAGTGTTTTTTTCATTGCATTGTTGTTTTATACTAAACGTATCATTCCAAATACCAACTGAAAGCTTGTGCACGCAGTTCAGAAGTCAAATGAAGAACCTAAGTTGCCAATGAGATCCTTCTGCGTTGGAATGACAGTCATTTAAAATTGTATCTATTACTTTATTTAAAATTCTAACTCAAATATAGTTAAAATAAAAGCTTTTTATATTCCTCTAGATCATCGAGAGTGAAAAGAATTTCATGGCCAGGAATTTTATCAAAAGAACAATCATAATTAAAATAATCCTCATAGCCATCCTCGTCTATGAACATATCCATTTGACATTCTTTTAAATATTCGAGCTTTTCTCCATAATCTTCCTCGTGATATTTACTGGCACCCCAAGGTTCATTATGGCAACGTAAACAGGATTTATGATATAGTGCTTTATGTCCGCACACTTCACAATCTTTTAGATTCTGGAACAAATCCGAAATTCTGCTCTGCCTATCTTCAGAAAACAAATGTAGAGGAACAGTCTTTAAAAGCAGATAATAATTCGGTTCCTGTGTGGAAAAAGAGAAATATTCATCAGTATTGATCTTCTTTTTAATGTAAAGTTTCAATGTTTGCAAATCAAATTCTACTTCCGCTTTTACAATATCTTTCATGTTCAGAATAGGGTTCTGTTTATAAACGATATTCTCATTTTCATCAATTTCCATGATGGGCTTCTGATCAATAAAATGATGAATGCATAAGGTGGTTTCCCACGAATTAATCATTCTGAGTTTCCCTTCATGACCACAAATCTCACAGACCTTTCCAGACAGTCGGGCATATTTATTGGTGATTTTTCTCAGCCTGGCATTCAATTCTTCATTTTCAGAATAAATATAGCAACGCAGTCCCCCGAATTTCTCTTTTCCAAAAACATCATGTTCCATATTCCAGCCTGCAGCCACCAATTCAGAGAGCATGTTTCCGATCAGATCATTCCAACCGGTACTGTTTACTGAAAAATTCTTCAGGTTTCGTTCTATAAAGCTATTGATGTCCTGCTGTTTCATTATAAAGAACTTCCTGCTACTATTTCGTAAGGTTCTTTTCCTTTTTCAAAAATTCTGGTCAACTCACTTCCTTCTACCGTAATAGTATCATTAACTCTTCTGATCCAGTTTCCTTCTCTAAGACCTACTACCTTCATATTATTTTGGGTAAGAAATTCCATGATACGGGTTTCTCTTGTTTCTCCGTTATGTTTTAAATCCGGATTCGGATCAAGATAATGTGGATTAAGATTAAACGGAACCAATCCCATACAGTCGAAGCTTGGCGGATATACAATCGGCATATCGTTCGTTGTTTTCATATTCTGCCCTCCGATATTGCTTCCTGCGCTGCATCCAAGGTATGGTTTTCCGTTGGTTACATTTTCTTTTAACACAGACATTAAACCTTCTTCGTGTAATGTTTTCACCAATAAAAATGTATTGCCACCGCCGGTAAAGAAACCTTTTGCCTGGTTTAAAGCTTCAGTTTTATTTTCAAACTCATGCAATCCTTTTACTTTGATGTTGATGGTTTCGAAAAAAGAACGGGCTTTTGCCGTATAATCATCATGGGAAATACCTCCCGGTCTTGCAAAAGGAACAAAAACTATTTCGTCAATTCCTGCATATAATTGGATTAATTCTGCTCTTAAATATTCCAGATATTCTCCGCCGAAAAGCGTAGAAGTAGAAGCTAATATGATATTCATAGGATTATTTTGATTATAAAAATAGACTTACAAAGATAAGTTCTAACCTCAACGAATCAAAAATTAATCTAAAAAAAACAGGAATCCCGTTAATATTTTCTAAAAAACCTTAAAACCTCTAAAATTTGAGCTTTTATGGAATTATTATTGAATTTTAGAAATCCGAATTATAAAATATAAGATTATGAAAATGCCGAAAGTTAACATCAAAAACCTATTTGCAGGTTTAATTCTTGTAGGAAGCGCAAGTTTTGTAACTGCACAAACCACTCAAACGGACAGTGCAAACAGTACAGCAACTCAGGCTGCTACAACTCAACAAAACCCTACTATTGAAGGTCTTAAAAAACAAATTGAAACCAATCCAAAAGATACGGAAGCCTTAGCTAAACTGGCCACTATTTACCAGGAAGCATCAGACTGGACCAATGCAATTGAAACCTGGAAAAAAATATCCGTTTTATTACCTGATTGGGCTCCGTCTTATTACAGCCAGGCTTATGCTTATCAGTCAGCTAAAGATGATGCCAATGCAAAGATGGCCTATGAAAAGTATGTTGCCGCTGTAAAACCGGAAGAAGTAGAGCAGAATAAGAAAAATCTGGCCTATGCTTACTTCTATATTGCCTTCTCAGAACAGCAAACTGATCCGAATAAGGCAAAAGAACATATTGCAAAATCATTGAAATACGATCCTAACAACCAGGATGCTATAAAATTGAGCAAAGCTTTAAATTCATAACTAAAGAAACAAACTCCGGAAGACATTTCCGGAGTTTGTTTTTTATTTAACCTGATCTCTTCACAAAATCTTGATTCTACTCAATTGTCTTCCCAAAGAAATCTGTTTCTCCATGCAAATGCCGGATAATTTTTTCAATATTACGCCGGATGCTGGCTTCTGTTTTCAGATTGTTGATATAACGGATTAATTCATGTCGTCTGGAAGGAATCAGTTTTTCAAAGTTACTCGTAGCCAATGTACTATCTTGTATGGCTTGTTCCAATTGAGGATGAATGGAAATACTTCTGTCTGAGTTATCATATTCCAACCTCACTTCAATGGTTTCTCCAATCCTTTTTGGAGAATTTTTCAGCATTATTAAATTCACATATAGCCTCCACTCGCCCAGATATTTCATCAGGTTTTGCTGAAATTCTTTTCCATTAACCGTTCCTTTCACCGGAATCGGACTTTTATTTTTTCCTGAGGCTTCAAAAATATCTTCCAGAATTTCTTCTGGAATAAAAACGAAAGGATTGATTCCTATGATTTCTAAAGTGGCTGTAAAGGTGGTGTTTTTCATGACGATTGAATTAAAACAAAATTAACTAATAGATTTTATATTACCTCCAATTCTTTTGGTGACCACAACTATTGCTTACTACTCATGATAAACTACCCCGTCTTTTTGCTTTGTAAAAAGCCACCCCTTCAGAGAAGGGGAATGTGAGGCATAATTAGCTATTTTCTCCAGAGTTGTTTTTCAGTGTTTTTTTATCATTAGATTTTATCCTTTCTCTCTCCAATTTACCTATTCACTTTTACTCTTTATAACCTTAACATCTCTATTACTCTAAAACACTAACGCTCTCCCTCCCGAACTCCGTTCCTGAAAAAATCATATCTCAGAACTCAATTAAATGACTTATCTTTGCAGTAATAAATCTATTTAACAAAATGAAATTTTTTATTGACACAGCTAATTTAGAGCAAATCAAGGAAGCTAAAGATCTTGGAATCTTAGATGGTGTAACTACCAACCCTTCATTAATGGCTAAAGAAGGTATTCAGGGAACTGAAGCAATCAACAACCATTATAAAACGATCTGCGAGCTTGTAGACGGAGATATTTCTGCTGAAGTACTTTCTACAACTTATGAAGAAATGATTAAGGAAGGAGACGAATTGGCTGCAATCCACCCAAATATTGTGGTTAAAATCCCAATGATTAAGGATGGTATCAAAGCATTAAAATATTTTTCTGATAAAGGAATCAGAACTAACTGTACATTGATCTTCTCTGCAGGACAAGCTCTTTTAGCAGCTAAAGCAGGAGCTACTTATGTTTCTCCGTTCCTTGGAAGATTAGATGATATTTCTACAGACGGATTAAACCTTATCCAAGAGATCAGATTAATTTTCGATAACTATATGTTCGAAACTGAAATCTTAGCAGCTTCTATCCGTCACTCAATGCACATCATCGACTGTGCTAAAATTGGAGCTGATGTGATTACATCTCCACTTCCTCCAATCTTGAGCTTATTAAAGCACCCATTAACAGACAGCGGATTGGCTCAGTTTATTGCTGATTCTCAAAAGTTATCTTAATTACGGACTGTTATATCAGATATAAAAATCCCGGAACTTCGTTCCGGGATTTTGTTTTATTCATTCTCTTCAATATTTCTCACAACTTTACAGGGGTTTCCTACCGCTACAACGTTCTCCGGAATATCTTTGGTAACCACACTTCCTGCTCCTATTACTGCATTATTTCCAATAGTAACGCCAGGTAAAACCACTACATTGCCGCCAAACCATACATTATCTCCTACCGTAATGGGACGGGCATATTCCAACCCGGCATTTCTCTGTTTTACATCAAGTGGATGTCCTGCTGTATAAAAACTACAATTAGGCCCGATAAAAACATTATCCCCGAATACTACCTTAGCACAATCTAAAATCACAAGATTATGATTGGAATAAAAGTTCTCACCTACTTCAATATTATAGCCATAGTCACACCAGAAAGAAGGTTCAATACACAGGTTTTCTTTTGTACTTCCTAAAATTCTTTTAAGCACCTGACTTCTTCCTTCTGTATCAGAATTCTTCAATCCATTATATTCTAAGCACAGATCTTTACAGGCTATTCGCTCCTGAATAAGTTCCGGATCATAATTCGCGTCATATAAAATTCCTGTTTTACATTTTTCTTTTTCTGTCATAAAGATTTCTCGTTTAAAGTTTGACGTTTAAGATTGTTAAAAATAGAAATATTTCCCCGGAATAAAGCCACAATCTCTCCAACCTATTACCTATTACCTATTACCTATTACCTAACAAAAAAAACAGAACAACCTTTTGAGTTATCCTGTTCAGTAGAAAATAATAATTTTAGTTCACCAGATCCGGTTCTATCGGATTGTTATCTTTTTGAAGTTTATCTTTCGTTCTTTTTTCCATTTCTTTGAAAATCTGGCTCGGATCTGAAAACTCCTTTCCATCCGCTGTTTTTACTTTAAAAGCAACCTGGGTTCCCAATTCACCACCATTTCTCATCATCATCTCCCTCATACCTTTTGTAGGATCATTTACATAGGCTTTCCAGGCTTTCTTAAACTGATCTTTAGTTACTTCAATTTCCTTTCCTCCTAATCCTAATATCTTTACTTTTTCAGGAAGTTGAACTTCTTTTTCAGCATTCTGATTTTGTACAGTTTTATTTCCTACCAACTGCATACTGTGGGATCCTGTAGCATCTTCTATTTTCACAATAAGTCCCGGAAGTCCATAAAATACATACGGCCCATCCTGAAAGGGAATATCTGTTGTAAACCATGCTGTCCATTCTCTTCCGCCAAAGCTTGTGGTTGCTTTTTGAGCATTATATTCTCCAATTTTTTGTTTATCAGATAAGATTTTCCATTCCGGTTTTTTATCATCTTTGATTTTATATTTATCCATGGAGATGCTTCTGAAAAGATAAGTTTTAAAATCAGGATACTGCTTGGTTACTTTATAGGAAACATCACCTGGCCTTTCGGTTTTGTTCATTTTTAAACTTCCGCCACCATTATTGATCTGTTTTTCAAGATCTGCTCTCATTGTGGAATCTGCTACAAATTTATCATGGCTGTAATAGTTTGATCCGTTTTTATCAATATCCAGAAACATTATTTCCTTCTTTACATCCTCTTTATTGTTGGAGTCCGGAATAAATTTGTATTCATAATAGAACCTGTTCATCTGTGCATTAGCCAGTATTCCCAGGAACATAAAAAATAGAATCTTATTTTTCATAATGGATGATAAAAAAGGCTTTGTCAATACGATATTGGCAAAGCCTGGTTGAACTTTATTTTTTTGTCTGAATTCTTATTTCATTCTGCGTCCCCCGTATTGCATTTTCCTTAATGATATTAATGCTTGCAATATTTTCAGGCTTTAGAGAATGAGCTTCTTCTTTGGAAATTTCAACTCCATCAATGAAGTATTTTATATTATCCATACCTCTCATATTATACTTCTTCACCCCATTCATAGTGATGTTTCCATTTCCGTCTCTTTTAATGAAATCTGCCTGCAGCACCATTACTTTGGGATAACCTTTTACTGTTGTGAAGCTCATGTTCTTTGTGGCAATCTCGGCTTCCTGTCTTGCCTGTTCTGCAATTACCTTAGCCTGCTCAGCTGCTTTTTTTGCAGCTTCCACATCAATTTTAGATTTTTCAACTTCTATTCTGGCTTGTTCAGCTGCTTTTCTTCCGATTTCTGCAGCATCCACACCCAATTTTGCGGCTTTCTTACCTATTTTTTGAGCTTCCTTAGCCGCTTTTGCAGCTTCTCTCTCTATTTTTCGAAGTTCTTTTTTATCAAGAGGCTCCATATTTTCAAGCTCCTCCATTTGTTTTTTCCATTCAGGAGAATTAAAATACGCTTCTACCTGTCTGCTGGATTCATCTGTAATTTCAGTCATGGCAGAAACCAGTTCATCTATTTCCTCCATTTTCTTTTCAAAAGCATTGCTGTCAGGATCAAGTTTACTTAACTCTTTCTGTTTTCCTTCCATTTTTTTCTGAAGCTCAGCCAATTGCTTGTTGGAATCTTCAGGGTCAGGCAATCCTGTTTTCTCTTTATGCTCTGTTTTTTCTTTTACAGTATCATTTTTAATTTCTGTAAGTGCTTTTTTAACAGAAAGGTTAGTTTCTTCAATTTCTCTGTTCTTAGCGTTTACCAGATAAGCAAAAGCTACAGTGAATAAAACCGGCAACGCAAGGATTCTACGCGCATACCCGAATTTGGTTTTTGGTTTTTGTAACATTTTAAGTCTTTTTTTAAGGTTTGAACTTAGAAACGGACTGGAAGCAGGCAACTGGGTTCCGGAAAAGTGGCTTGCTAAAAGCATCTGCGCAAATGCTTTGGTGTCCGAATTCTTTACGGCTTTTTTATCAGCCAGATATTCATGGATTAAACTAATTTCTCTTTTAATGATATGAAAGAACGGATTGAACCAGAAAACAGCTGTAACCACTTCAATAAGGATCTTATCAAATGAGTGTTTCTGTTCAATGTGAACCATTTCATGTTTTAAAATCTGCTTCCCTACATCAGAATCCAGGATAATGGTATTCTTCCAGAAAAGGTTTTTAAAATATGAAAACGGAGCTTCGGTAAGGTCTGTACGGTAAAAATTAATCCCGTCAAAGCTTTCTTTCTGAAACTGTCCCTTAAACTGCTGAATCTTAAAGATCCCGTAGATAAGCTTCCCTAAAAAGTAGAGAGAAACCAGTCCCAGAGCTGAAAAAATAATGTTAAAATAAAGGTTACCATTGCTTACGTTTTTTTGTGTGTTAAAATTTTGAATCTTATCAAGCAGCAAATACACATCACTATTAACTTCTATTGTAAAATCATCCACTTTAATAAGCGGTAACAACAGTGATATCACAATTGCCAATAAAAGATAAAATCTGTTATAATGATGGAATGTCTTGTCTTTTAAAGACAACTGATAATACAGAAACATTACACCTGAACATAAAATTACTTTTCCAAAGTATAGAAGTATAGTTTCCATGGTTATTAGTCTTTGTTTTTAAGTTCGTCCAGTAACATTTCAAGATCTTCTACAGTCATTTCATTCTTTTCTACCAGAAATGAAACGGCACTTTTATAGGATCCTTTGAAATAATTTTTCACAAGGCTCTTCATGGTCTTTCCTGAATACTGCTCTTTGGTGACCAACGGAAAATACTCATGCTGTCTTCCGTGTACATTATAGTCTACGAATTCCTTATCCTTTAATACTTTTAAAATAGTGGAAACGGTGTTGGTATGTGGTTTTGGTTCAGGAAACAGATCAAGAATATCTTTAAGAAATCCTTTTTCCAATTTCCATACATACTGCATTACCTGTTCTTCTGCCTTTGTTAAAGTCTGGTTTTTCATGTCCTTTCATTTATCATTAAAGTGATACACAAATTGCAATTCCTATATCACTAAGAAATTAGTTATACAAATGTAGAAATAAATTTGAATCAAACAACTATTTTTTTAGTGATAAACTAAATCCACCATTTAAACACCTGTAAATCAACATTATAATTTTCATTCAAATATATTATTTTTTTAATAAAATAAAACTATTCTTTATTAATTGGCAGAAAAACTACAGCTTTCAATTGAATTTTTCACTAGTCATTACGGAAATCCATAATAAACGTAATAGACTCTATATTATATTTGGATACATTTTACTGTTATGAAAACATTCTATTATCTCTTACTATTATTAATTACCATTTCCTGTTCGAGTCCTACTCAGCGTCCTACTTTAAAATTTACAAAAGAAGAGTATCCTGGAAAATGGCCCTTCTCTGTAAATGAAATTGAAGTTTATTGTTCTGGCTACAAAGAAATTTACTGTGAGGCCAGTAATGGAAAAGTCTACACCTTAATGGTTCTGCAAAGGGAATTTCAGATCATAATCCTTCTATAAGCAAGATCGAAGAAATATGGCTGGATGATCCTGACTTAGTTGGATTAAAAATTTCATATGGTGATTTTATCACTGAAGGATTGAAACTCTGTGAGAACAAATAAGTTAAAAGAAAGATTGGTTTATTATTAAGTTTTCACCACAACTCCATCAAAACTGACTACATACCTAGAATAGGACCCTGTATAACAGATGATATTTTTCATACAAAAAAGAAAAGAAAATGCCTTTTATATTTTTTAATATTTGATTTTAAAGCAATTACAAATTGTATTTAAATTCAATCTGCAAATGAAAATTAATTATAATTAGAATAATTAAAAATAAAGAAGTAGTTTCCTTTGAGGATTCATAGGGATACTTTAATTTTGCTATTTATAATAATTATAAATAATGAAATTATATCAGCGAATTTTTATTTTTCTCATTTTCACTCTTTCAATTTCCCACATTACAGCACAGGATACCGGTTTATCCGTTCAGGGAGTTGTAGAGGATCACAAAAAACAGGGATTAAACGGAGTAACCATTTTTGTTGAAAACACAAAAATTAAAACACAAACCGATCAAAACGGAAATTTCAGAATTCATTACAAAAAAGGAGAAGCTACATTAGTTTTCAGTTTGGACGGCTACAAAAAGTTCAAAAAGAAAATGAACTTTAGCAATGAAGGATCTCCGGTAAGTATTCAGTTAGAAGAAGATCAATCGGTGGTAAAGGAAGTTATTGTACACGGTAAAGGTAAAGTGAAAGCACTGCAGGACGGTGCTTTTACCGTTAATGCCATAGATGTTGCAAAACTAGCCAATACCACGGCAGATCTTAATCAGGTTTTGAACAGAACCACAGGGATTAAAGTTCGTCAGCAAGGAGGTGTAGGTTCCGACTATAACTTCTCTATTAACGGAATGTCCGGTAAAGCCGTAAAATTCTTTATAGATGGTGTTCCTTTGGAAATGCTCGGCAAAGGTGTAGATCTGAGTACCTTACCAGTAAATATGGCAGATCGTGTGGAGATTTATAAAGGTGTTGTACCTATTCATCTGAGTACCGATGCTATGGGTGGAGCTGTTAATATTATTACTCCCGGAAGCAGCAAAAATTATCTGGATGCAGGGATCAGTGTAGGATCTTTTAACACGCAGAGAATTAATCTGAATGGACAGTTTAAGGATGATAAAACGGGAATTATCCTACGCATCAACAGTTTTTATAACCATTCGGATAATAACTATCTGATGAAGGATATGAAAATCTGGAATCCTGCCAAAAATGAATACGAGCCAAGAAATCTAAAACGTTTTAATGACCGCTATCAATCTGTTTTTGGAATGGCTGAACTCGGGATTGAAAACAAAAGCTGGGCAGATTCTTTCTTTATAGGAGCGTCGCAATCAGTTTTTGATAAACAGATACAGACAGGTTCTAATCAGGATGTGGTGTATGGTGGAGTAAAACAAACCGGAGAAGCTCATAATTACTTTATGAAGTATAAAAAGGCCAGTCTCTTCAATGACCATTTGGATTTGAATGTGTACGCAGGTTTCTCTAGAAGTGTTCAGAAAGCAACCGATACTCTTATGCGTAAATATAGCTGGGATGGAACTTTTGAACCCTCCGCTACCAGTGAAAAAGGAGGCAGAAGCATAATCATGCAGCATGAAGACCGTCTTTATTCACAGATAGGGGCAACTTACAGAATTGTTGACCATCATAAGCTGATCTTTAACTATGTACTCGATTATCTTAAGAATACTACATTCAATAAACTGGAGGAAGAGAAAGATGATGTAGTTCCGGCGAAGATGACCAAGCAGATCTTGTCTATGGCCTATCAACAGGAATTTTTCAATAAACACTGGACCAATATTTTCTTTGCTAAATATTATAAGGTAGGACTTCAGAAGATGGTTTTCGATCAGGTAACCAGAACTGATAAGCCGGTAAAAGATAATTTCAGTAATTGGGGTTATGGTTTTGCTACCACTGTAAAAATCACCAGAGATTTAGGTATTAAAGGATCTTTTGAACGTTCTTACCGTTTGGTAGAGCCACAGGAAATCTTCGGAGATGGTGTTGCCATAACCAGTAATATGAACCTGAAACCTGAAACCAGTAATAATATAAATGTAGGTTTATATTACAGCCATCATTGGGGCGAGCATGCTTTCCGTGTAGAAGGTGCAGGATACATCCGTGATACAAAGGATTTTATTTTCACCGTTCCTAATTTATACAACAGTACTTTCAAATATGAAAACCTGTCTAATATTCTTACCCGCGGACTGGAAGGAGAGCTAAATTATCAATATAAAAGACTCCTGAATGTGCTGATGAATGTAAGCTACAACAAAGCTTATGACAATACAAAATTTGCCAACAACAGCGAAGATGTTATTTCAGCAACTTACAAAAAAGATGTGCCTAACCAACCTTGGTTATTTGGAAATGTGAATGTAAGCATCGGTAAAGACGACTGGTTTCAGAAAGACAGCCGTGTAGAGCTTTACTATGGATTACAAATGACTGAATGGTTTTACAAGAACTGGAAAACTTACGGAAACCCAAGAAACATTCCTATTATCCCAAGACAAACCCTTCACAACATAGGAATAAGCTACTCTATGAAGAACGGAAGATATAATTTGGCGTTCGATGTAACCAATCTTAGTGATGCACTGGCTTATGATAACTTCAAACTTCAGAAGCAGGGACGTGCTTTCTATATAAAATTCAGATATCTACTTAAGTAAAAGACCATGACACAATATTTCAGAAACAGTATACTTTTATTACTTACATGTTTAACCATCATTGGTTGTGAACGTGAACCAGATGCCGGAAGTTCCGGAAGCGGTGAAAAAGACTATAAATATTTCCTTCTTTCCGCTTTAGGAAGCTGGCCTAATACCGTACACTATATGACGGCTACCAATGACCTTACCCAAGGTGCCATGGATATTACCAAAGAAGGTGATGAGATTAATTCTAAGGGAACCTATTCCTACATTGTAAAAAATGGTTTTATTTACAACTACAAAACCGATCAGGGAGTCTTCAAAAAGTTTAAATATACACAAGATAGGCTGACTACGGCAAAAGAAGTTCCTTATACCTATATCAGCGATATTTCCAGCTATGTATGGGTAGATGATAATACTTTGGTATTGGTTGGAGAAACCGGTGATGGTCAGCATATCCGTTATACAGTTTTCAATGCCTCAGACCTTAGTATTATCCGCCAAGGTGAGATTGAAGGATTCCAACCTTTTCCGGATGCCTATAACTTCTATACACTAGGCTCTATGACCTATATGGACGGACAAATCTATCTGCAGTATAGCTACCGTAATGGAAAATGGATAACTCCTGAATATTACAACTTTGCCGTAATCGATTATAACACCTTCAAAGTAAAACATTCAGTAGGTGACAACCGAAGCTCTGGCGTAGCTAATGGTTCACCTTATTTTAAAACCGCTTTCAGAAAAGATAATGAAGCCTTTTATTATGCATGTTTCCCACGTATAGGAGCTGGAACAAGTAAAATTCAGCTTTTCAGAACGCTTAAAGGAGCTACTTCACCTGATGCGACTTATCAGATCAATCTTACAGATCTTGTAGGAGGTAAAACATTGGAAACAATGATCGATTATATTGGTAATAATAAGATGGTAATTCTATACCGTGATCCGGCTTTGGGTAACACTTATAATGGCCGTTATGCTATTGTAGATATCCAAACCAAACAATTGGTTAGAGTATTGGATGAACTGCCCGGAGATGAACCTTATGAACAAGCCGTATTTGTTCAGAATAAAAAATTATACATTGCTGTAAATGCTAGTAAAGGAGGAAACTATGTATGGATCTATGATCTGCAAACTGATAAAATAACTAGAGGAATGAAGCTTCCGGATAATATCTCAGGTTTTGCAAGATTTGATAAACTCTATGACTAAGCAGAGTCTTTCAATTTCGTAGAAAATATAGGATATTTACTTAATAAAAAACTGTTCTCAATTATTTTGAGAACAGTTTTTTATTTCTGGTTAGATTGTCACGATTAAGTTTATCCTTGACAAGGTTTCTAACCTTGACAAGGATCATATTCTAAAGCTTGTAATTGAATGACAATGTTATCACACGGCTGTCCAGATTATATTTCTGTCGGATAGTAGAACTGAAATTGTCTCCTGTTACACGGTAATTATTTGTTTTTAATAAATCCGTTACCGCTAATTTTACAGTTGCTTTATCCTTCAATAATGTCTTCGAAACCCCCAATGTCAGATCAAAGTAAGCATCACGGATAAACAGTCCAATATTTGATTTTGAGAAATACTGTCCATTAATCTCGGCTTTCATACCTTTTGCAATATTGAAACTGTTTTGGGCATTGAGCGTAAAGGCCAGCTGTGAACTGTTTACCGAGTAATTTTGATAATTCCCTTTATACTCATTGTTGAAAATATTGAACATAGATGTAAGTGACCACCAATTGAAAAGCTTTGTAGTAGCCGTTATATTGGCTCCGTATACATATGATTTGTTCAGATTATCCTGAGTTTTTACAAGAATCCCTGTGTCCGGCTGATAATTGTAAACTTCTGTCATTACATCGTTAGTTACACTAAAATAAGCTGATGCTATGATGTATTTTCCCCAGGTATATCCTAATTCTGTAGCATGGGTAAACTCTGGGTTCAGATTCGGATTTCCTTGCCAGTAATTGAACGGGTCGTCGTAAAAACGGAATGGGTTCAAATCGAAGTGACTTGGTCTGTTGATCCTTTTACTGTATGAAGCATAAAATCCATGCTGATCGTTCACCTGATATTTGATTGAGGCACTCGGAAACAGATTCGTATACTCTCTTTTTCGCTGCTCCTGAGATGTTTTCTGGTTGATGTCTGTATGGGTCATTTCTGTTCTCAATCCCAGTTGGAAAGTCCATTTCGTAAGATTTAGCTTATAGTTGGCATATAATGCATGAATCTGCTCTTTGTATACATATTCATTACTTGCCTTATCGTCATTAATCCACTCTTTTCCCTGCTGTATAAAATATTCAGAAGGGTTATTATTAGATTTTATCGTAGACTTCAATCCTGTTTCCAGACTATGTTTTTCGCTAAATGGAAGTGTGAAATCTACTTTAGCATTGAAGACTTTCAGGCGGGAAGCAATACTCCCTCTCCTATTATTAAATTTCTCTGTCCCTTGATTCACTAACACATCCGAAAGCTGATGCTGATGGGAAGTAAAACGTGAAGTTTCATATTCCAGATCCACATCTACCTTATAATCCTTATCATTGAAAATGTGTGTTCCCTTTAGGTTATAGGTATAATCATACCAGTTTTCTTTGCTTTTGTTATCTGAAAGCACATGGGCAAACAAATTATCTACAGGCTGAAATATTCTGTTTTCACCCTTCGAAAAATCTTCATATCGCCCTATTTTAGCATCGAATAAAGCACCAATGGATGTTTTATCACTGAAAGCATAATCTGCTCCTACTTTAAAGTTATTGGAAGTTAAAGGCTCATTAGTTATTGAATTCTGATCTGTTCTGCGAGTCATCAGCTGAGGCTGTTTTTCATCAAAAAAAACCTGACTGAAATCCTTTCTTTCTTCCTCACCGCGGAAAGTATAACTGTAATCTCCATGCAGAGACAGTTTCTTATGGGTGTAATTCAAACTCAATCCGGTATTAACTCTATTCTTACGACCTCTTCCGCCGTTCACATAATAATTCCCGCTAAGTCCCTCCAATGAACTCTTTTTAAGAACAATATTAATGATCCCGGCATTTCCGGCAGCATCGTATTTGGAAGAAGGATTGGCAATAATTTCAATATTCTTTACCAAAGTAGAGTTGGTAGAACGTAACAGATTGGCCAATTCCTTAGCGGACAGGGAACTGAGCTTACCGTTAATCATTACACTTACACCTTTCTTTCCACGTAACGACAGCTCGCCATCCTGAGAGACTACTACCCCAGGTGTTTTGCCCAATACTTCCAACACCGTAGTACCATCAGATAATACACTGTTTTCTACATTAAAAATCATTTTATCAGCTTTCTGCTGAAAAACCGCTTTGTTGCCCTTTACTACGATGCCGCTAATCTCAGAAACTTTATCTGTCTGCAAAGAATCGTTCTGGCTTTCCGTTTGCCCGTAAGCATTCAGGCTCGCCATTAAAGGTAGCCATATATAGTGTTTCTTCATGAATAATGGGTTTAGGTTGTTGTTTTCTTTTTATTTTTTCGGCCCCACCAGATCATAAATCCGGTTACCGGCAATGAGGCACAGAACAAACTCATGATAAATGCCAATATTTTTCCGGGCATTCCGAAGAACGCACCCACATGCAAATCATAGGTAGCATCCGTAGCTCTTTCAGCCATAGGCTTGTTTTCGTGTGGATGATTAAACAGCAGCTTTCCTGAATGTTCATCAAAAATCATCATCGAAGATTCAGCATAAGTAAATTCTTTTTCTTTAATCCAAATGCTTAAATTCTCATGTTTATGGTCTGCTTGGGCATGGTCTTCCAGATCAACCCCAAAGGAATAAGCTTCCGGATAATGAATTTTTACCTGTTCAACAATACGGTCTATGGTTGTTACAGATTCCGCAGATTCCGGAGCTGTTGTTTTATACTTACTGAAATCCGTTGTCGCTGAAGAGAAGCCATTAAGTACTACATAAACCCACATTTGGGTAATACGGAACGAATACATAATTCCGGTAATCGCTACAATGAAAGCAAGAAAAGAGGCATAAAACCCAAGGATATTGTGTACATCATAGTTCTTACGTCTCCAGCCTTTTACCTTCTCCCATTGGAACCATAAGCGTTGTTTACGCATCTTTTTATTCTTTGGCCACCATAAGACAATTCCGGTAACCAGCATGACTACGAAAATAATTGTAGCTACACCTACAATAGTACCACCCACTTTATCGCTCAGCAGCAAAGAACGATGCAGAGCCATACAGATAAAGAAAGGATTATTTTTTACATCATATATGGCAAGTACTTTTCCGGTATATTGGTTTACATACACGTTTTTATAGATAATAATGCTATTGAAGTGATGCCAGCCATCAGGATTACCTTTAATCAGTCCAAATTGGTAAGAACGGGCAGGATCAATAGGAATGGTTACTTCATCTGTTTTTACGATTTCATTTTTCAGTTGGGCATTAACCAGATCTTTTAACTCATGTAAAGGGATTGGTTTTTTATGCTGAATATCTTTCTCCCCATGAAAGATGTCTTCTTTACGCAATGCAGCAGTAATATCTTCATTAAAAACAAAAAATGCACCTGATAAAGAAACAATTAAAACAATAATACCGGAAAGCAGGCCTAGCCACAAATGAGCTTTCAGAATATATTTTTTGAAGATACCTTTGGATTTCTTTCTACCAGTCTCTTGCATATTACCCTTATTTAGTCTTATTAAAAATAAATGAAATGCAAATATAACTTTATTTGTAATAATTCTAAACAGAGAGAGAACTTTATTTCACTTGAAAACCTGATTTTTATTAGGAATTATGAGAATTGATCTTACTCAAGATAAAGAAAAGGTATGATTCTCTAGAATATTCAGTCAATCTAAAATTTCTAAAAGATTAATATCTCACTTTAAATAATGCAAAATTCTTTATAAATCTTCAACTGAAGGGTTGAAATCTCATCAGTTTTAAAGGCAAGATCCTGTATCCTCCAATTTGGTAATTTAAATATGAACATCCGATATACACATGAATTTTATGTATTATTAAGAAATTTTATAAAAAAATCACCACAACAAACAGTTCAAAACCATCATTTATACAAAGATGAACACTTTACATTGTAGATTTGTTAAATTTTATTAAATAAAATTAAAATGAATTTGTTAAAACCGGGAAATTATATTTATTTTAGTGCCTTAAAAATTTCTCATGAAAAGATATAATTTATTGATTGTACTACTGCTGCTTATTTTTAATGTTACTACAGCACAAAAGAAAAAATCTCCAGCTGCTGATCTTAGCATCTTAAAGGATACTAAATCTAAAATTGAAGCTACAGTTCCATTAGTCATTCAACATCTTCAGGCCATTGCTACAAAAGAAGGCGACAATAATATCGTTATCAACGGAAAAACTGCACTGGGAAAAGAATATGGCATCTTAGAATCCGAATGGTTTTTATACAGAAATAATATGAAAAACTGTATTATGAACAACTCTTCCAAGAAAGCTAAAAAATGTATGGAATACCATACTCAATACCTTAGAAATACATTCATCAATTATAGCAACTATATTTCTAACCTTACCAGAAAAAATGGATACTTAGGAGTAGAAGGAGATACTAAATTTGAATTCAAACCTGCTGACATCGCAACGAAGCTTACCGAGGCCTATTTCAATGCTAACGATGCTGCAGGCAGAATGAAAGCAGACCAAAAAAGAGAATTCCTTGGAACCACGATGAGCGACGACAATAAGTTAGCACCTTATGCGCAACTGGCTCAATAAGAAAACATATATTCTAACAATATAAAAAGAGAACTGCTTTTGCAGTTCTCTTTTTTTGTAGCAAAAAATCCCCGCCAAAAGCAGTTTTGTGGTACTAATCATAAAACCTGGGGAAAAAGTAGAAATAAGGCGGAGATAATTTGCATAAACTCTATAGAATCAACTGTCCTACCCTTGATCTATAAGAGTTGTACAAAAATAGGACTATGTGCCCTACCCATAAAAGAATAGCTGTAGAATTAAATATCAGCAATTGTAGAAGTAATACTACTCATTATTACGTATAAATAACTAATGCCAGAGGGAATAAGTATCCCATATCAACTTTCATTTTTTGTTTATTTCCACCAGTGGTAGTAATTGTGTAATCCATCATATTCAAATCCACAACGAGGATATAGTGTGTTTCCAATTTCATTTGTTTTCTCCGTTTCAAGCATCAGTCCGCAAGCTCCTGTTTCCTCACACCATTGCTTACTGCGGTCTATTAACCCTACAGAAAGTCCTTTCCCTCTATAGTCAGGGTGTACAAATAAGTCGCTCAGCAGCCATTGTTTTTGTAATTTAGTATAATGGAATAGTTTGTAAAGCTGTACAAATCCTGCGGCTTTACCATCAACATAGGCTAGGAAAATATCAGACTCACTGTTCAGGAATCTTTCTTTAAGAAACGCTTTTCCTTTTTCTACATCAGATTCCTGTCTGTAAAAAACACGGTAAAGATTAAATAATTCTGCAGTTTCATTAAGATCCTCAAGACTCGCTTTTTTAATTGTGTAATTCATTGTTATATTGATTTTAATTAACACTGCAAAAGTATCTTTAAACAGGACTATAATCACCATCCAGATTTAAGTTATAAAGATAGTCCAGAAGGTTGGTAACCAGATTTAAGAATATTCTACAAAAGCCTACATACCGCACGTTTCGGATTTTATACATCCTTACAACTTCAGACCTTTGCTCAACAAAAGCAAAACAATGACAGATCTACTCCAAAGAATTGAAAATACAGATTGGCAGTCTATTACGGAATCTATGCATCAGAACGGATATGCCGTTCTTCCCAATCTATTATCAAATGACGAATGTGATACGCTAAGTTCTGATTACAATCAATCTGAACTCTATCGTAAAACCGTTGTCATGGCTCGACATCGTTTCGGTTTGGGTGAATATAAATATTTCAATTATCCGCTACCGGAATTACTTCAGAACCTAAGAACCCATATTTATCCACATCTTGCCCCAATTGCCAATACATGGTTTAAAGCTTTAAATATTGACACATCGTTTCCTTTAGAACATCAGAAATTTTTGAAGCAATGTCACTCCAACAATCAGCTAAAAGCTACTGTCCTGATTTTGAAATATGGAGAAGGTGGTTTCAATACTTTGCATCAGGATTTATATGGTGATCTTTATTTCCCTATTCAGATTGTATTGATGCTGAGTGAACCTGAGCAGGATTTTACAGGTGGTGAATTTGTCCTTACTCAACAAGTGCCAAGAGCCCAATCCAAAGCCATCGTTTTAAAACCTAAAAAAGGAGACATTCTTATATTTACCACCAATTTTAAACCCGAAAAAGGAACAAAAGGATATTACAGGATCAACATGAAACATGGCGTAAGTGAAGTAAAAACAGGAAAACGTTATGCCTTGGGAATTATTTTCCATGATGCAGAGAGTTGATTGGAGTAAAAGATGGAAGATGGAAGCGGGAGGATGGAAGTTAATGGTAGACATAAAATCCATACCCCCATTCAATTCAATTAATTACAATACAACAACATTTAAACTCCAGGCTTCAGGAACTTCCCCCTTCCAGCCTCCAGCTTCCTTACTACAATAAAAACATGCTACTACACTCACAACTTTCAGATTCAGAACTAAGAAGTAAAATACGAAAGCAGGAAATCCATCTGGGTGGAAATAAAAACCTGAAAATATTTGGATTACTTAGCTGTAGATCAGGAAAAAGAATGAAAAAAGGAAACAGGGTTTTCTTTACCGATAAATTTGAAGCTTTACAAAATGGATATCGTCCATGTGGTCATTGCATGAGAGAAGAATATCAACAGTGGAAGTTGCAACAAACTCAACATTTAAAATAAAGATAAATTTTATGTAAATTAGTAACTTTCATATTCATTAAAAACTAATTACAAAATGAAACCCGAAAATAACTATCTAGAAATTAACAGAAACTCCTGGAATAACAGAACCGAATCTCATATCAATTCAGAATTTTATGATGTGGATGGATTTTTGAATGGAAAAAGTTCCTTAAACGATATTGAACTGAATCTATTAGGAGATTTAAAAGGAAAATCTGTTTTACATTTACAATGCCATTTTGGGCAGGATACCATTTCTCTAAGCAGACTTGGAGCTGAAGTAACAGGAATTGATTTATCTGATAAAGCCATTGAAAGCGCTCAGCAATTGGCACGTGAGACGAATTCAAATGCTCAATTTATCTGCAGTGACGTTTATGATCTTCCTAATCATCTGGATAAACAGTTTGATATTGTTTTTACCAGCTATGGAACTATTGGCTGGTTACCGGATCTTGATAAATGGGCTAAAGTCATTACCCACTTTTTAAAACCTAACGGGAAATTTGTATTTGTTGAATTCCACCCTGTAGTTTGGATGTTTGATGATAACTTTGAATCAGTAGGTTACAGATATTTTAATTCAGAAGCCATCGTAGAAACTGTAAGCGGAACCTACGCTGATAGAAATGCAGATATAACTGAATCTACTGTAACATGGAACCATGGATTAAGTGAAGTAATGAACAGCCTGATCAAAAACGGACTAGAAATCAACAGTCTTGATGAATTTGATTATTCTCCTTACAACTGTTTCAACGGAATCGTTGAATTTGAACCCAAAAAATATAGGATAGCCCATTTGGAAGACAAAATCCCTATGGTTTACTCTGTAGTGGCTACGAAGAAGAATGATTAATATCTTCTGAATCTCCAAAGATACCCTCAGTATCTTGGAGCTAGAAACACAGACCCATATTTTTTGCCACGAATGCACGAATAAATAAGTTTTAAAAGCCTATGTACCTTTGTATTTTTTTTTAACCACATAGGCACATAGGCTTTATCTGTAAACAAAATCATTCATGCATTCGTGGTGATTATTTTTTTCAAAAATCTGCCTCATCTGCAAAATCTGCGAGAGTTTTTTATAAAACGTTACGTGGCCATTAAAAAGGAATCAAAAGCTCCCTTATAAGCATCTGTGTAATCAGTGAAATCTGTTAGAAAACTATCCATATTCAGTTTTATCGGAGATAAAATCCTTGTGCCTTACAACAGCAGTCATTCAAAAAGGCTTTGCAGCTTTGCGATTTCCAACCTATTTTCAAAGTTGAGATTGCTTCGCTTTGCTCGCAATGACAAAAACGCTGGTAGAAGTATTCATCAATTATATAATCAGGAAAGTATATGAAGGTATTAATAGCAGGAAATAAAAAAGAGAAGCAATATCAAATTACTTCTCCAGCTTAGTAGCGGGAACCGGACTCGAACCGATGACCTTCGGGTTATGAGCCCGACGAGCTACCTACTGCTCCATCCCGCGGTGTATTTTTAGAGTGCTTACCGAAGGCACTTAACTTAGTAGCGGGAACCGGACTCGAACCGATGACCTTCGGGTTATGAGCCCGACGAGCTACCTACTGCTCCATCCCGCGGTGTATTTTTAGAGTGCCTACCGAAGGCACTTAACTTAGTAGCGGGAACCGGACTCGAACCGATGACCTTCGGGTTATGAGCCCGACGAGCTACCTACTGCTCCATCCCGCGGTGTATTTTTAGAGTGCTTACCGAAAGCACTTACTTAGTAGCGGGAACCGGACTCGAACCGATGACCTTCGGGTTATGAGCCCGACGAGCTACCTACTGCTCCATCCCGCGGTGTATTTTTAGAGTGTTTACCGAAAACACTTGCTTAGTAGCGGGAACCGGACTCGAACCGATGACCTTCGGGTTATGAGCCCGACGAGCTACCTACTGCTCCATCCCGCGATATTGGATTGCAAAGGTACGAATATTTTTCACAAATCCTAATTTTTCTTTTAAATAAAGGACTTTTATGAAAACTATTTTATTATTTGTATCTTTGTTTTATGGCAAAGATATTAAAAATTTATCCCGACAACCCACAGGAAAATCTTGTGAATGAAGTCATTAAAACATTAAATAATGGCGGATTGATTATCTATCCCTCCGATACAATTTATGCACTTGGCTGTAATATTTTTGATATAAAAGCCATGGAGAAGCTGGCTCAACTCAAAAAATTAAAGCTTGAAAAGTCAAAATTCTCGATAATCTGTAATGATCTGAGTCATCTTTCTGACTTTACAAGACCTATAGATACTTCAGTGTTCAGATTTCTGAAAAGTCACCTTCCGGGGCCATTCACTTTTATTCTTGAAGCTAACAAAAGCTTGCCTTTAGCTTATAAAGGACATAAAACAATCGGTATCCGTGTACCGGATCATCCCATTCCACAGCTTATTGTTGAAAAATTGGGCCACCCTATTGCATCAACCTCCATCAGAGATGATGATGAAATTATCGAATATTCTACAGATCCAGAACTGATTGCTGAAAAATACGATCATCTGGTAGACATCGTTATTGATTCCGGATATGGAGATAATGTAGCATCAACTATTGTGGATCTTACTTCCGGAGAACCTGAAATTATTCGTCAGGGAAAAGGAATTATTTAATTCAAAAGTTTTGACATTTAAGGTTCTGGTGTAGCATAATAGTTATGGTTGATAGGTTTTATGGGGCTTAATGGAAAATATTCTGTAGGAATTCTACTTACATTTGTGCTTTTAGGCATCATGATGCTTTATGTTTTCCCTGTTATCAGTATGATTACAGGGGTAAAAACGGTTACAGGAAATACTTTCTCTCTAAGTAGAATTGCTCTTTGGGCCGTTTTACTTATCACATTTCTGTATAGTCTTTTTATTGAAAAAGGTTCTTTTTTACTTAAAATAGAAAAGAAATATTCAATTGCATTCAGCATTAAGGCGGTAATCGTTTTATATCTGGCCTGTGTTTTTGGGGGAGCTATTTTAAATGGATTGATTCAGTTTTTAATCCATAAAGAAGATGGCAGTAAAATTTTACAATTCACTACCCTTTTTAAAAATGATTATTTTTTAATTATTTTTACATGTTTTACAGCCGGCGCTGTAGAAGAGCTTCTGATGCGCGGATATATACAACCCAGGATTGAGAAAATATATAACAGTCCGTTAGCTGGGATCTTAGTCTCTGCTGCTTTATTCGGAATTCTGCACAGCACTTACGGAACCATAGGTCAGGTCGTTGTACCTTTCTTTATTGGAGTCGTTTTTGCTATGTTTTATAAAAAATATTCAAATATTAAAATTCTTATTGTCTGTCATTTTATGATTGACTTTGTCACGCTGATGGCAATGAATTTTATTGATTTTAAACATTTATCTGTATTTTAACATTATGAAAATTGTAACATCACCTGCCAAATTAATGAACGTAGAAAATTCAACAGACCTGTTGAAATCAACGACTCCTAAATTCATTGAAGAGGCAGCTTTTATACAAACTTATTTAAAAGAAAAATCACCAAAATATCTTTCCGAACTTATGGAAATCTCGCCTAAGCTGGCTGATGAAAACTGGGAAAGAAATCAAAAATGGAAATCAAAGCCTACAGCTAAAGAATCTGCTCCTGCTATGCTTGCCTTTACAGGAGAAGTATACAGAGGATTAGATGCCAAAACACTTGACAAAACGGCTGTAGATTATCTTCAAAAGAACTACAGAATGCTTTCCGGACTATATGGTCTTCTGAAGCCTTCTGATAAAGTAATGCTTTATAGGTTGGAAATGGGTCGTCATTTTGAGTTCGACCAGTATAAAAACTTATATGAATTCTGGAGAGAAAAAATCACAGAACAGCTGAATACTGAGATGAAAAAAGGAGAAATTCTGCTTCATTTAGCCAGTAATGAATATGGAAAAGTTATCGACAGGAAAAAACTGAACCATAAGGTGATTGATTTTGATTTTTATGAATTGAAAGAGGGTAAACTGAAAACTATTGTAGTCTATACCAAACATGCAAGAGGTCTTGTGGTAAGATTCTGTGCAGAAACCAATGCTCAGACGTTGGATGATGTAAAGGCTTTCGATTATGAAGGATACAGAATTGATGAAGAAAAATCTACTGACACTAAACTGGTTTTCACAAGATAAATGACAATATCAACATTTAAAAAACACTTCAAAGCAGAACTTTCCGACCTTTATACTGAGTCGGAAAGTGCTTTTTTAGTCTCTATATTGGTTCATAAAATTGTAGGCTTCAATTCGTTTGAACAAAGACGATTTTCCGAACAGGAACTTCTGACAGATGATGAACAAAAGTTATGTTCTCTGGTTTCTGAGCTTAAAACCGGAAGACCTTATCAGCAGATTCTTGGAGAAACGGAGTTTTACGGAATGACTTTTCTTGTGGATGAACATGTTTTAATTCCGCGTCCTGAAACAGAAGAACTTTTGGAAATAGCGATCCGTGAAATTCAAAAGTTAGAAAATAATGGTTCGGGATTAAAGATTCTTGATATTGGTACGGGAAGCGGAGTGATTCCTTTGGTTTTGAAAAAGCATTTTCCAAACGCTGAAATATCTTCCATAGATTTTTCTGAAAAAGCTTTGGAAACAGCACAACGGAACGCAGCCTATCACCAACTTGATATTCAGTTAATCCATGCAGACTATCTGAATATCCAGCTCACTGGAGAATATGATGTTATCATCTCCAACCCACCTTATATAGGTATTGAAGAAGAAATAGAGATCGAAGATTCCGTAAAAGGGTTTGAACCTACTATGGCACTGTTCTCCCCTACTTCCGATGCTTTGATCTTTTACCGAAAGATTGCAGAGGATTCCAGAGAACATCTGAAAAATAATGGACTTCTATTTTTAGAAATCAACCAAAAGTTGGGACCTGAAACGCTGGATCTGTATAATTTTTTCTCCAACGCACAGTTATTAAAAGACTTATCTGAAAATGACCGGTTTATTTATGGGAGAAAATAAGTAATTTTATCTCTCATAACCATACATCACATAACTCATGATCATCAAACCACACAATGCCGGAAATATAAAAATTGCTGAAGTTACTTCGGATCAAATCATCATTCAATCTGCGGAAGATGGGTTGGATCTCATGGGAAATATCTATTATCAGGGCTTCGATAAAGTAATTGTTTATGAAAAGAACATTACTCTCGATTTTTTTGATCTGAAAACCAAAATAGCAGGAGAAATTCTGCAAAAATTTTCCAATTACCGCATTGGATTGGCTATTATTGGAGATTTCAGCAAGTATGAAAGCAAAAGCATGAAGGATTTTATCTTTGAAAGTAATAAAACCGGGCATGTTAATTTTGTAGGAACATTGGATGAAGCTTTGACTCATTTTTCAAACTAGACTATTTTTCAGTTCATTAGATAAAAAAAAAGAGAATTTCCCCGTATTTTCTCCAATTTATCCGTGTTAATACACTTCATTTTAAGATTCTTTAATAAAACATAAAGATTTACACATTAAAAATAATCCCAATAAATTGTTAATTATATAAAAATTTAAACTAAAATATAATAATTAGATTAACTATTGAGGATAAATTAAAATTCAACCTTCTGAAAGCAAGCCAACAAGTAATTTATTCGTACATTTACAAAAAACACGAGGGAAGATGAATCTTACTTATTTAAGGGCTTACACGGTCACTTAACTCAATTCATTTTTTCGACTTTCCAGTTAAGCATAGTATGTTTCTCTATGAGACATCACTGTTATATCTGTTATTGGCTTTTGAAATAAAAGGCCTCATTATGTCATTTTTTGAAAATAGCAATTCATTGTTTCAATGAACTGTTAGAGATCCTTATTTCCTTTTTGGAACTAAGCCTCCTGAAGATTCGTCTTAACTAAAAACATAACCATTAAAAAAAAACATAAAATACCTAGATAAAAAATTATTTAAGAACATCATGATTAAAAAATTATTTCTACCAATCGTTTTAGTAAGTTCGTTTTCATTTGCTCAAGTAGGGATTAATACTCCTACTCCAGATGGCAGTGCAGCCCTTGATATTTACAGTCAGGATAAGGGAATGTTGATACCAAGACTTACTACTGCAAAAAGAGATGCTATTTCCAAACCAGCTAACTCCCTTCTTATTTATGACACTGATAAGAAATGTTTAAGTCAGAATGTGGGAACACCAACCAGCCCAGATTGGCTATGCATCAGTAATAATGCTGTAAAAATGTTTTATATGCCTAGTGTTTCTTTTGATACTTCCACCACTGCAGCTGGCCGAACTAAAGATTTATATACACTGTATAAGACTCAGTTCGGATCTCCAAGAGCCAAAAGCACCAGTGCTCCTGCAGCCATTCCTTTTTTCCCTTCCAGCAGAGATCTTTACTATTATGTAACGGATGCTGATCCTAATGTATTTAGTAATATTACTATTTCTGATGATGGTGTAATGAGGTATGATGTAAAAGCAGCCGCTACAGACTGTTCTTTTATCAATATTGTTTTTGTTGTCAAATAATTGAGTTATGATAAAAAGTAAATCAATTATGCGATACAAAAGGCTCTTGCTTACGTTTCCTCTGGTTATTTTCGCTCAAAATATTAAGGCGCAGAATGAACAGGGAACCGGATATCCATATTTTGTCAACTTTACACAAGGATTACAGCCTCAGGAAGCCTATAAAGTAGCAACAAGTGGTGTGCAGAATGATGCTACCTTTACCACGGATGGATTACGACTTACCCGCAGCATCAATAACATTTCAGGAGGAGTAATCCTCGCGGATAAGATATTCAAAAGTGATCAGGGAATTAAATTCGAATTTGAATTTGCCATTTATGGAGGAAATACCAACGGAGGAGACGGTATTTCTATATTTCTGGTAGACGGATCTATTCCTAAAGATCAGCTTAATCTGGGATATTTTGGAGGAGGATTAGGATATAGTTTTGTACGCGGCAGAGAATCCACGGAAGGATTGAGAGGAGCCTATCTTGGAATAGGGCTGGATGAATTTGGAAATTTCAAAACAAGCTTTAACCAGCGTGAAAGAGTGAGAAATGGGATATTTGGAGTAACATTAGCCGATGGAAGAAGCAATGTTTCTTTAAGAGGTAAGCGTGGAAACCAATATCTATCATCGGCTGAGCCTGCGGGATACAATGGTTACCCATTGCTTTACAGTATTGCAACCAATGCTTCCCCTTCCAGCAGCAACAGATCTGCTTATCTGGATACTACAACGGGAAAATATATTGGTATTAAAAACGCAGGTCTTCAGCAATTCAGTATTGAAAGCGGAGGAACTACCATTCCTCAAAATGAAAATGATGTAAGATTTCGTAAAGCATATGTTGTTTTGGTGCCCAATCCTGCCGGCGGTTACAATATAACTCTGGAAATACAGCACGGAAATGTGAAGGAAAAAGTGATTGATAATTATTACTACCCAACTTCACTGAAATATACAGAAACTACCATATCCAACACTACGGTAAGAACTCTGGATACTTCAGCTCCTTCAACTTTCAGAATTGGATTTGCTGCTTCTACAGGAGCTGCTAAAAACATCCATTTATTGAAAAACTTAGGGGTTACAAGACCTTATGCTGCTGAAGTAACAGATGACCTGTTTGGTGGTTGCCCGGGAATCAAATCAATCTATTATCCTTTGCTTAATGATGCAGCCTATTCTTCAGCAGGTGGTCAAAACCCGCCTACACTTTCCTATAATAACCTTGATTTTAATTCATTTCGGTTTTTGGATAACAATGGAGCTGTGATTCCGAATATAACAGGTAATGTTTATACCAACAGCCAAGGAACATGGACCTATTCATCCACTACGGGAGCCCTTTCTTTTAGGCCTGCCAGTGGATTTACAGGAATTGCCCAAATACAATATGATATTAAGGGCGGTGGAAGCAATGGTACTGAAGCTCCTTATAATAAGGAAGAATACAGATCATTGCCGGCACTGGTACAGGTTAATATTTCAAGTACAAATAACTGTAGCAAAGCCTGCGTTGTTTCCAATAAAAATATAACTCAGACCATAACAAGATAATTTGATAAAGCCAGCTTTTAAAAGCTGGCTTTTTTATTTACAGAATGAAAAATCAACTCTTATTGTTTTTAATAAAATACCGAACAGCATCTTCAACCGCTTTATTGATAGGCTGGTATTGAATCCCAAGCTCCTCTATTGATTTCTTATGAGAATAATAATTCCTGATTTGGAGCGCTTTCATATTGGAAGTACTGAGATTTGTTTTTATCTTCAATTTTCTCAAACCGTCACCAACTAATCCAAGAAAACTTAAAAAATTATTAGAAATGGCTATCATGATTGGCTTTTGATGGGTAATCCGGTTTACTTTATTAAAAAATTCTCTATAGCTTAGATTTTCATGAGCCAATAAGTATTTTTCTCCGTTTTTTCCCTTATCAATTGCAGCAACTACTCCATTGGCAACATCTTCTGCATGAACAAAATTCTTTCCTCCTTTTGGATAGAAGATCAGCTTCTTTTTCCAGGCCCAGAAAATCAGTTTCCCGGAACTTGGTTTTGTATCATAAGCTCCAATCATAAAAGTAGGATTCAGAATGATAACTTCCATATCCTTCTGGTTCCTTAAAAGATAGTTCTCAGCGGCCAACTTGCTCTGTGCGTAAAAAGAGTCTGTAAAAGGATATTTCTGAAGCTCATTCTCATTTCCTAATTGTTTTTCATTTCCATATCCAATGGTGTTGGCTGAGCTTACAAACAGAAACCTTCTTACTCCACAGGTTTCCGCTTGGGAAAACAAATGTACAGTGAGGTCATAGTTTATTTTTTTATAGTCTTCATAACGAATCAGGTTCTGACTCGTTTCTGCAGCTATATGAATGACACAGTCAACATGAGTAAGGTATACTGAAAGATCTGAGGATAGACTATCTTCAATCAGTTTCAGGTTTTCATTTTCTTCACCCAGATATTTGCTTTTCTGGCGCACCAGAGCAGTAACAGAATAACCATTTTGTAATAATTTAATGATAACATTGGTTCCCAGAAGCCCGGTAGCTCCGGTTACAAAAACTTTTTTCATGCTTTGATCTCTCTTTTTATAGCCTGGGTCATCAGGGGAAGTTTAATCCATATCGGCAGAATCTTCATCACCAGCCAGCTTATTGGATTGACCATAATTACGGAATCTTTTTTAAATAACTGCCGAATACAACGGGCTGCTACTTTATCCGGATTTAAAAGCGTCAGTCTGCCCCAAACGCCTTGTTTTTCAATTCTTTTACAGACATCCGCATTGGTTTTCATTGCTCCGGGATTCACTACGCTTACAAAGACATTAGTGTCTTTTAATTCTTCATGCAAACCTCTTGAAAAGGAATGGATAAAACTTTTAGAGGCAGGATATACAGTTTTAAACCCTATCGGAGAGAACGCCGCCATGCTTGAAACATTTAAAATATAAGCTTTAGGCTGCTTTAGAAGATTGGGAAGTAATTGGTGGGTGATAAGCGATGTTGCTGTGACATTAACCTGCAAAATCGTGTTGATATATTCTGGGCTTGCCTCCGTAAACTTCTTTGTTCCCCCCAGCCCTGCATTATTGATTAAAATATGAATATTAAAAGACGAATTAAGCCATTCTGTAAGCTTCAATACGTTTTCATTGACAGAAAGGTCTACTTCATAGCAATGAACCTTTATATGATACTTTTCTTCCAGTGCTTGGGAAAGTTCTGTTAAATTCTGATTGGGAAGACTTACGAGAATAAGATTGATGCCTTTTTCTGCCAGTTTTTCAGCAAAGGCTTTTCCCAGTCCCTGGCTGGCTCCTGTAACCACAGCATATGATTCTTTGGTATCCATAAGATTAAATTTTACAGTACAAAGCTATCGTGGAAATGCCCTTTGAATGTTCCAGGTTATCTGAACGAACCTATTTTCAATGAAAAAACAAAAACAATTCAACCAATTGACAAACAACTAATTGAATTAAGTTCAAAAGTAAAAGTTTATAAACCGGAACTTATTTCTTGAACTCGGAAGGAGTTTGTCCAGTTACTTTTTTGAAAGTAGTATTGAAGGAAGTCTTGGAATTGAAACCTGATTCGTAAGCAATTCCCAGAATAGATAATTTACTGCCGGAATCTTTAAGAAGCTGCTTGGCATATTCAACCCGGAATTCATTCACGTATTGGAAAAAGTTCTTTTGAAAACCGGTATTAATTACATAGGATAAATGATGAGTAGAAACAGATAACATTTCTGCCAGCTTAATAAGGTTCAGTTCACTGTCTAAATAAGGTTTCTGGGTTTCCATTATATTTTCAAGCTGTACTTTGATTCTTTCCAGCTCTTCATTCGGCATCAGCTTTCTTTTTACTTCTTCAGAATCAGAATCATCCTGCATAGAAATTAATTCTTCGCGCTGTTTTTCTTCCAATGGATAAATTTCTTTCTGCTTTAAAGAATAGTATCCAACACAATAAATAACAAACAAGAATACGGCATTAATAAAGAAGTTTAATGATTTTGGATCATAAAACCGATTGTATACTACGTAAATAATGTTCACAGCAAGAATCACCAGAATAATGTATTCCAGCCAGTTCAGATTGATTCCTTCGGTATTGGAAGAAAACTGCTGGATCTTTCGTTGATGTTTTCTAATAGTGATATAAGAAAGTAAGGTATAAAACAAGGCCTGAACCAAGATAAGGATAATGCTTAAGGAATCGAAAGGACTGGTATACCCTACGCTAACCAATCCAAGACATATCACGAATGCTGCCGGTAACAACAGAAATTTCAGATCTGTTACTTTAAATCTAAAAGAAGGATTGGTATAAAATAATACGCTGAAATAAAAAAAGATAGGAGTAAGATATTGTACAATCCGAACCGGAAATAAGGAATGAAATTCAATGGGCGATCCGGTAATCAGAAAAAGAATCTCATCTAACCAGAAGGTAGACCAAAGAAAGAGGAAAATTCCAAAACAGAAATTAGCTTTTCGGTTAACCTTTAAAGGGTTGGCAATATTGAGCAGAGAAAGCAAAACCAATGAACCATAGATAAGTATCACGATGAAACTGTTGAATTCTAATGTGTTCATTGGTTTTGATATTTTAGAGTAAAAATAGTCTTTTTATCCGATTCGTTTCCGGACAAAAATTTGATATCCCAGATAAATCAGCGGTAATGACATGACTCCTAGATATAAAATATTAGTCATAGCCAATTGCGGATGCAGTACAATGGAGTACACTAACCCAAAAAAGGCTCCTCCAAGGTGAGCAGCATGGCCCAGATTGTCCCACTGCTTAGGATTCAGCATCATGTATACGGAATATCCAAAATACAAAGTTCCAAATAACCATCCCGGTAAGAAATTCACGCTGATTTCATTCGGTGCCATGGCTATGGAAGCAAAAATGATTCCCGAAACAGCTCCTGAGGCTCCGATTGCAGAATACCAAGGCTGTTTCTGATAAATCTGTAAACTGAATAAGTTTCCAAGGATCATTGATCCGAAATAGATAATCAAGAATCCAATTTCTCCAAAGAAATGAACCACCACTCCCTGAAAGAAGTATAAGGAAAGCATGTTAAAAAACAGGTGCATAAAATCTGCATGTAAAAAAGCAGAGCTTATCAGCCTTATATATTCTTTACGGTTGGCAATGGCTCCAACATTGAATTTATATTTTTCAAATAAAACCGTATTGTTGAAACCCATGTAACTAAATACACAAGTAACGGCAATAATAATCAAAACCAATATATCCATCTGATGTTTTTTATTTTATTCTTAAGTAGAAGCTCTATTCAGTTTCATTAGCTCCATCTTCCTGGAACAGATCTCCAATAATTCCTCCTTCTTCATCCATATCTCCGGTTGGTTCCGGATCTTCATATACTTCCGGTTCCTCTTCTACAGGTTCAGGAATGGTGATATTGATGGCTTTTACTTTAAATTTCGTAAACTGGTTTCCTATCGCTTTTATTCCTTTTACAGCAATAAATTCGTCTATATTAATAGTTTCCGGGTCACGTTCTTTTCCTTTATCTTTTGCAAAAATAATTTCCGCCGTTACATCATTCGCTACAATCACATTCTCGATGAATGATTTCGGATGCTCAGATGGCATAAAGGTTTGTATGTTTACTGTATTTTCCAGTAAGAATCTCTTGATGAAATAGATATCCTTTTCTCCATCATAGTAAATACACGTAATAGGCTGTTCAGGCTTCCATTTTTCCAATATCAGATATTCATCATCAAAACGGTTCCCTAGATCAAAGGAGACTAGTTTTACTTCTCCATTGGTATTGATCGTTAAAATTTTATCATCTCCTTTGAAACTACCCAGCAAAGTACCTCTTACATCAGCATTCAGTCTTCGTACCGTATCATCAAACCAGATTCTTCTTGGAGCCAGTGTAGAAACCCCTTCTTCTTTAAGGTCTACTTTCTTCACTGCATATTTTGTTACCAGATTTCCTTTAGAATCACGTCCTTTAATGGCCAGATCAGAGAAATTGATCTCCATTTTATTCTTTCTGATTCTCGGATTTGGTTTTAAAAGAACCGTAACCGTTTCCGCTTCACCATTCGGGTTGGCTGAGAAGTATAATGTTTCTGAACCTTTCTTATCTGAAGCTAACGGATAATCTGTATTTCTTGTAACTCCGGTTACAGAGAAACGCTTCATATAATAAGGTCCTTCCCTGCCTTCACGGTAGATCATGTTATACACTGTTCTCTTATCATTTTTCTTCCATATGGCAACGTGAAGAATATCTTTTCCGATAAATGTTTTAGCCTCCACTTTCACCACCTTCATGCTACCATCTTTTCTGAAAGTAATGATATCATCAATATCCGAACAATCAAACATGTACTGATCTTTCTTCAGAGATGTTCCGATGAAGCCTTCTTCAAAGTTGGCATAGAACTTCTCATTGGCCACCGCTACTTTGGTTGCATCAATAGTATCAAAGATTCTAAGTTCTGTTTTTCTCTGCTTGTCTTTTCCGTATTTCTTCTGGATATTCAGATAATATTCAATCGCATACGCAATCAGGTTGGCAAGATGGTATTTTACCTGCTCAATTTTACCTTCCAAAGAGGCAATATTTTCTTTGAATTTATCTAAATCGAATCTTGAAATCCTCTTGATTCTGATTTCGGTCAGCTTTAAGATATCCTCTTCAGTAACAGCTCTTAACAGATGTTTGGTATGTGGTTTTAATCCTGCATCTATCGTCTTTATTACATCTTCCCAGGTCTTCACTTCTTCAATGTCGTGATAGATTCTGTTTTCGATGAATATTCTTTCCAGTGAGGAGAAATGCCAGCTTTCCTGAAGCTCATGAAGTTCTATTTCAAGCTCTTTTTTCAGCAATGATACCGTGTGATCCGTATTCGTTTTCAGAATCTCAGAAACATTAAGGAACATTGGTTTATCACCAACAATCACGCAGGCATTCGGAGAAATTGTTACCTGGCAGTCTGTAAAAGCATACAGGGCATCAATAGTTTTATCCGGAGATACATCATTATGAATATGAATCAGGATCTCAACCTTATCAGACGTGTTGTCTTCAATTTTCTTGATCTTGATTTTTCCTTTTTCATTGGCTTTCAGGATAGAATCAATCAGATCACTCGTTGTCTTGGAATAAGGAAGTTCAGAAATCACCAGCATATGTTTATCTGTCTGAGTGATTTTTGCTCTGGCTCTTACTTTTCCGCCACGGTGACCATCATTATATTCTGATACATCCAGATAACCGGCTGTTAAAAAGTCCGGATAGATCTCAAATCTCTTTCCTTTTAAATAGGCTACAGAAGCATTGATAAGCTCATTGAAGTTATGTGGAAGGATCTTTGTGGAAAGTCCTACCCCAATTCCTTCCACCCCCTGTGCAAGAAGCAATGGGAATTTTACCGGAAGATCAATGGGTTCATTATTTCTCCCGTCATAGGATTTTGTCCAGTCCGTAGTTTTAGGGTTGAAGACTACCTCTAATGCTAGAGGAGTTAATCTTGCTTCAATATACCTCGCGGCGGCGGCAGAGTCTCCTGTATAGATATTCCCCCAGTTTCCCTGAGTATCGATCAGCAATTCTTTCTGCCCGATCTGTACCATGGCATCTGTAATGGAGGCATCACCGTGAGGGTGATACTTCATGGTATTTCCCACGATATTGGCCACCTTATTGTAACGGCCATCTTCCAGTTCCCGCATAGAGTGCATAATTCTTCGCTGAACAGGCTTTAGCCCGTCATATATCGAAGGAATCGCCCTATCCAAAATTACATAGGAAGCATAATCCAGAAACCAATCTTTGTATAGACCGGAAACCTTCTTCAAGCTTTCACCCTCATGCGAATATTCTTCTGTCGTCATCTGTTATATTAATCTTTTTTCTCTTTATTAGCTTTTAAAACTTTATTCAGAGAGAGTTTTAAATCGTTTACTTCTTTTCTGGTTAAGTAAGAAACCTGGTACTTCAACATCGTAGATCCATTATTCTTACTAGAGACGGTAATATATAATCTTTTGATAAAGAAAATACTAACTATGTCATATTTTATCAGTTTATATTTCGGAAACTCATCGTGAAGAGGCTTGCTTAAAAAGGGAATGATATTCCTGTTCTTAAAATGCAATGCTTCACCATCACTGTCGTATTCAAAAATCTGTCGTCCGTTAAGATGAAAGATTATCAATAGCAATACAGGAACAATAATCATCAGATAGCTTTCCACTCCTAATACATTAAACCTGTATTTATTGGCTAGAAATCCTGCTATTCCAAACACTGTTATCATTACCAACAGTGTATTTATGAAGTTATAAAATGATGTTTTACTACGGTTACTTAATCTCATTGTGATTCTTATCTGGTGTTCGTAAGGTGTATTAGCTGCTTACTTCATCAGGTATGTTTTTTTTGTCTATATCAGTATCATCTTCCACTACCAAGTTCTCAAGAATGAAAGTCTGTCTGTCTGGTGTATTTTTACCCATATAGAACTCCAGTAATTGGTCTATGGTTTGATCTTTCCCTATTACTACCGGCTCTAAACGGATATCTTTACCAATGAAATGCTTAAATTCATCCGGAGAGATCTCCCCTAATCCTTTGAATCGGGTAATTTCAGGATTCTTTCCTAGATCATTCAAGGCTTTTACTCTTTCTGCTTCTGAATAACAATATCTTGTCTCCTTTTTATTTCTAACCCTGAATAACGGGGTCTGAAGAATATAAAGGTGATTATTTTTAATCAGATCCGGGAAGAACTGTAGGAAGAATGTAATCATCAACAAACGGATGTGCATTCCATCCACATCGGCATCGGTTGCAATAATTACCTGATTGTATCTCAGGTCTTCCAAACTTTCTTCAATATTTAAAGCAGCCTGAAGAAGGTTGAACTCCTCATTCTCGTACACTACTTTCTTCGTTAAACCATAGCAATTCAGAGGTTTTCCTTTTAATGAGAATACCGCCTGTGTTTCTACGTCTCTTGATTTGGTGATTGATCCTGATGCGGAGTCTCCCTCGGTGATAAAGATTTGCGTATCTCCTTTTCTCTCAGCTTTTTGATCGTTATAATGCTGTCTGCAGTCACGCAGTTTTTTGTTGTGAAGGGATACTTTTTTAGCCCTTTCTCTTGCAAGTTTTTGGATTCCTGAAAGCTCTTTTCTCTCTCTCTCAGAGATCAGAATCTTTCTTTGAATTCCTTCTGCTATTTCGGGGTTTTTATGTAGGAAATTATCTAGTTTACTTTTTAGAAAATCAATAATAAAGGTTCTTACGGTTGGCCCGTTAGGTCCCATATCATTGGATCCCAGTTTTGTTTTGGTCTGAGATTCGAAAACCGGCTCTTCCACATTAATGGAAATGGCTGCAATAATTGATTTTCTGATATCAGAGGCATCAAAACTTTTATTGAAAAACTCACGGATTGTTTTCACATACGCTTCACGGAAAGCATTAAGGTGAGTACCACCTTGTGTTGTATTCTGCCCGTTAACAAATGAAAAATAAGTTTCCGTCTGTGATTTATCAGAATGGGTGATGGCAACTTCAATATCTTCATCCTTTAAATGAACGATCGGATACAGGATATCGCTTTCCAATTCTTCTTCTAAAAGGTCTTTAAGACCGTTTTCAGAAAAATAGGTTTCTCCATTGAATACTATTTTCAGCCCCGGGTTCAGGTATGCATAGTTGCGGAGCATTCTTTCGATATACTCTTTTCTGTACTTAAAATGCAGGAAGATTTCTCCATCAGGAATAAATGAAATTTCAGTTCCATTTCGGTCTGAAGTTTCTTTTTCATCAAAGTCTTCTTTGATCATCCCACGGGAAAACTCTGCCGCTTTCATCATTCCATCACGGAAAGAGCGCACTCTGAAGTATTCTGAAAGGGCATTTACAGCTTTGGTACCCACCCCGTTCAATCCTACAGATTTCTTGAACGCCTTACTGTCGTACTTACCACCGGTATTCATTTTGGAAACGGCATCAACCATTTTTCCCAGCGGAATTCCACGACCAAAGTCACGAATAGTAACCTTGCCGTCATCCAGCTTTATTTCAATTCTTTTACCGGATCTCATCCTAAACTCATCTATGGAGTTATCCAGGATTTCTTTAAGTAAAATGTAAATACCATCATCGGCAGAGGAGCCATCGCCCAGTTTCCCGATGTACATGCCGGGACGCAGACGGATATGTTCCTGCCAATCGAGGGTTCTGATATTCTCTTCGGAGTAGGTTGGATTTATTTCTTGTGACATATATGATTTCAGCAAACATACAAAAGTACGAAATTGTCCAAAATTATCCGAATTTTAGTTTTCCTTTTTTTATCAACATTCTTCCTGAAATCAGGATTCGTATCAAAAAAAAGTAGACTTAATTGAATGGAAAATAAAGAGTAAATGTCTGTATTCCGACATTTACCCTCAGAAATTATTGTTTCGCCGCTTCCAGCTTGCCTATAATATTTTTCAGCATAGCCGGAACAATGAGTTTATGAAAGGGACGTACCGGTAAAAAATATAATATACCCAGCCAGTTATGAAACTTTACCGTAGTGGAAATGGTTAAGGAATTTTCATCCTGACCACCCTGGTTTTTATCAAACAAAAGAGAAACCCTAAAATCCAGATGTTTATCATCTTCACCAATGACAATCTCATTACTGGTTTTATTAAAAACTTTAAAAAGCCCTACCCGATCTCCTATTTCCAATGTAAAATGATCAACTTCTTTCATCGGATCTGTTTCTGCACCCGTTTTCAATCCGAATAATCCTACCATCTTGTTTCTGAAAGCAAACATTTTACTTCCCCATTTCGGTCCGCTTGTAAAGAAAGCTTTTCCAACTTGCGTCATGTCAAAATTCTGTCCATTTCCTACCAACCCGCCAGTAAAACTATCTGCATAATCAAACTTTTCTTTTCCTTGTGATAAAATAGATTTTGCCGGAAACTCAATCTTCTTAATTTTCATTGTCATGGGTTTTATATTATTTTTAGCATAACAAATATAAACATCATCGAACATATTTAAAAACAAAAAGTTACATTCTTCAAACAAATGTTTAAATAGGCTTTTATAATGGCCACGAATGCACGAATTATTTTATTTACACATAAACCTTATGTATCTATGTGGTTAAAAAAAAAAAATTAGTTCTTGTCATTGCGAACCAAAGGTGAAGCAATCTCAACGTTGAAACATGTTGGAAATCGCAAAGTCGCAAAGTTTTTTGAATACTTACTGTTTTAAGGCGCAAGGATTTTATCTCCGATAAAATGGTATACTGCTAAAATAGCTTTTTATAATCGCCACCAATGCACGAATTATTTTATTTACACATAAACCTTATGTATCTATGTGGTTAAAAAAATAATTTTAGTTCTTGTCATTGCGAACCAAAGGGGAAGCAATCTCAACGTTGAAACATGTTGGAAATCGCAAAGTCGCAAAGTTTTTTGAATACTTACTGTTTTAAGGCGCAAGGATTTTATCTCCGATAAAATGGTATACTGCTAAAATAGCCTTTTATAATCGCCGCCAATGCACGAATTATTTTATTTACACATAAACCTTATGTATCTATGTGGTTAAAAAAATAATTTCAGTTCTAGTCATTGCGAACCAAAGGTGAAGCAATCTCAACGTTGAAACATGTTGGAAATCGCAAAGTCGCAACGTTTTTTTGAATAACTGCTTTTAAGGCGCAAGGATTTTATCTCCGATAAAATGGTATACTGCTAAAATAGCCTTTTATAATCGCCGCCAATGCACGAAATATTTTTACTAATGTATCAATTATGATAATAGAAATCTTGTAAAAACCTTTCTTTGCTGAGAGTCTTGGATTCTCTTGCGCCTTAAATACGGTCTGCATGATTAATCCTTTGCGCCATTGCGCTTTCCAACCTAAAATTTTCTCGCAGAATTTGCTGATGACGCTGATATCTAAAAGAATTTCTAAACGCCACTAATTCACGAATGATTTTTACTGATGTATCAATTATGATAATAGAAATCTTGTGAAAGCCTTTCTTTGCTGAGAACCCTGGATTCTCTTGCGCCTTAAATACGGTCTGTATGATTAATCCTTTGCGCCATTGCGTTTTCCAACCTAAAATTTTCTCGCAGAATTTGCTGATGACGCTGATATCTAAAAGAATTTCTAAACGCCACTAATTCACGAATGATTTTTACTAATGTATCAATTGTGATAATAGAAATCTTGTAAAAACCTTTCTTTGCTGAGAATCTTGGATTCTCTTGCGCCTTAAATACGGTCTGTATGATTAATCCTTTGCGCCATTGCGTTTTCCAACCTAAAAAGGCCTCGCAGATTTTGCTGATGACGCAGATATCTAAAAGAATATTTAATGGCCACGAATAATTTTGTTTAGGTATATAGATTATCATAGGAATATTTAAATGAACAGCGTTTTAAATAATTCATTAAATTCGGTATCAACAAAATTTGTTTTTATGATACAACTTCCTTTATCGAAACTTTCCAATGTGGGAACTACTATTTTCAGCCAAATGACACAGCTTGCCAATGAAAATGAAGCTATTAATCTTTCTCAGGGATTTCCTGATTTCATGCCGGATCTCGAGTTATTAAATAATGTAGATCACTTTGTGAAAAAAGGGTTTAATCAATATGCACCCTTGGGAGGAATGATTGGCTTGAAGGAAGAAATTGCAAGAAAAATTGAAAATAGCCACCAAAGTTCTTATCATCCGGATTCTGAAATCACGGTTACTGCTGGCGGAACCCAGGCTATTTTTACAGCCATCGCAGCTTTTATCAAAAAAGATGATGAAGTGGTTATCTTTGAACCGGCTTACGACTGTTATGAACCTACTGTTGAACTTTTTGGAGGTATTGTAAAACGGTTTGAAATGAAGGCTCCAGACTATCAAATTGATTGGACTGTTGTGAAAAGCCTGATAAGCGATAAAACCAAGATGATTATCCTTAATAACCCGAATAATCCATCAGGAAAAATCTTAACAGAAGAGGATATCAACGAGCTTATTCAATTGGTAAAAGGAACTTCGATCCTTATTTTAAGTGATGAAGTGTATGAAAATATTGTTTTTGATGGGAAAGAGCATTTAAGCATCTGTAAATATCCCGAGCTTAAAGAAAGGTCCCTTCTTGTAGCTTCATTTGGAAAGCTTTTCCATGTTACAGGCTGGAAGGTTGGATATTGTGCCGCTCCCAAAGCTTTAACGGATGAGTTCAGAAAGGTACATCAGTTCAATGTTTTTTGTGTGAATACTCCTATTCAGCTTGCTTTGGCTGAGTATATGAAAAATGATGAACATTATCTTCATCTGAATCAATTCTTCCAGGAGAAAAGAGATTTCCTGAGAAAAGGACTTTCCGGAACTTCCTTTGAGCTCCTGGATTGTGAGGGAACGTATTTCCAGGCAGTAAAATATTCTAAGATTTCAGATAAAAATGACTTTGATTTCGCTAGTGAACTGACCATTAATCATAAGGTGGCGAGTGTTCCGTTCTCATCATTTTACAAAAACAAGATCAATGAAAATGTCATCAGACTATGTTTTGCCAAGAAACAGGAAACATTGGAAAAGGCTCTAGAGAATCTTTCAAAAATATAATCATTTTCAAAATACTCAGAGAGCATTTTTCAACTTATCATTAGAGAATACATTCATTTTCAGCGATAAACAAGAATATAGTATATTGTTTTTTTCTTCAATAGGTGATTTACTATTGAAACTTTTCATATATTCGTCATAACTAACTCATTAAAAATCAATATCATGAAAAGCAAAACAGTATTAAAAGGAAAAAAACTTAATAAAAAGGAGCTAAGAAGCATCAATGGAGGTCTTTTGATGTGCCTTGATCCTTCGCTAAGATGCAGACAGTATCATCCTAAGTGTGCAGAGGATCAATGCAAGCCAGATCAACCACGCAAGCCTTGGAATTAATTTTATCACTATAAACAAAATATCACTACTATGAAAAATCAAACTTCTCTAAAGGCAAAAAAGCTCAGTAAAAAAGAATTAAAAACAATTGCAGGAGGTCTACTGGACTGCATGCCTGCTCAGGAAATCTGCTTACCTCATATGGAGCCATGTAATTCTAATGTTGATGAGAATGGTTGTGCCATGATTTCTCCTTATTGTGGACAAAAAATTTGCAGACCTTAATAAAACCAACCAATTTATAAAATCCAAACTATGAAAAACAACACTGAACGTAACGGAAGAAAATTGAACAAAAAACAATTGAGTACCATCAAAGGCGGATTAAGAATCTGCAGACCGGAAGGCTACGCAGAATGTATACAATACGGAAGATTTTGCGGGGAACCGGAATGCAAAACTCCTTAATTAAATTACTCTTATATTATATTAAAAAAGTCTATCTCCAACAAGATAGGCTTTTTATTTAAAAACCATTATCAACCATATAACCATTTGTATTTAAGTACTTTTCATACAAACCATTCAACTATTTTTCCTAAATTAGTGAAATAATAAAAATTAAAACCATGAACAAACAAAATGTACACAAAGGAAAGAAATTAGCCAAGAAAGAGCTGAAAATGATTACAGGAGGAGGAGATGTAAGATGTAAAATTTCTGGAAACCGCTGTTATTATTATGGTCCGGGATGCAGAGAAAAAGAATGTCAACCCCCTACTCCTGTTGATCCAATTGAAGTTATTGCATAAAAAATAAAAGAACCGGCATATTTTACCGGTTCTTCTTATTTTATTTGTCAAAAAAGTTAAAGTACATTTTCATTATAAAAACATTCCTCCTGAAGCTTCAATTCTTTGCCCATTAATCCATCCTGCATCTTCCGTACATAGGAAAGCTACAACTCCACCAATATCATCAGGCAACCCTACTCTTCCCAAAGCAGTAGCACCTGCCACCATTTCATTGATTTCTTTATTGTCTCTTACTCTTCCGCCACCAAAGTCTGTTTCAATAGCTCCAGGTGCAATTACATTGGCTCTGATCTTTCTAGATCCCAATTCTTTGGCCATATATTTAGTCAGCATCTCTACTCCTGCTTTTATTGATCCGTAAACAGAAGAACCTGGTGTTGCAAATCTTGCCAGCCCTGAAGAAATATTGATAATTCCTCCGCCATCATTAATGAAAGGCAATAGTTTTTGAGTTAAGAAAAAGACTCCTTTGAAATGGATATCCACCATGTCATCCATCTGCTCTTCTGTAACATCTGTGATAGGTGAATATAAAGCTGTTCCGGCATTATTGACAAGATAATCGATGTGAGAGCTACCCGTAGTTTCTTTCAAGTAATTGGTAACTTCTTCTACAAATGGATCAAAGCTTTTACGGTCTTTTGTATCCAACTGAAATGCTGCGGCATTTCTGCCAATAGCTTTTACTTCTTGAACAACAGCTTCTGCTTCTTCCTGATTGCTTCTATACGTAATAATAACATCCAGTCCTTTTTGAGCGATTTTAAGGGCTGAGTTCTTTCCTAAACCTCTGCTTCCTCCAGTTACCAGTGCTATTTTTGTCTTTGTTTCCATATTTTTGGTTGTTTTAGTGATACAAAGTTGAAACATTTACAGCAGATAAGATTTACCTGAATCAATCCGAAATTTGCAAAATTCAAATCAGGTGCGAAATTCTAAGGGTGTAAATGATGTTTTTCTTTTGAAAAAATTTGAAAAGTGGGCTATTTCTTCAAAACCTAGAGCATAGGATATCTCTGAAACATTCCATTGGGTTTGTCTTAAAAGGATTTTTGCTTCCTGAATAATTCTGTCACCAATAAATTCTGTGGTGGTTTTTCCAGTGCTATCTTTTAATCTTTTATTGAGATAATTGACGTGTACAGACAGTCTTTCTGCATAATCTTTTGCCGTTCTTAGCTGTAGTCTCTGCTCACGGGATTCAATGGGAAACTGTCTTTCCAATAATTCTATAAATAAAGATACCACTCTCATGGAAGCATCTTTTGATATTGATATTTTAGTTGCAGGCTGCAACTTTTGACCATAATGAATCAGTTCCCAGACGTAATTTCTAATGAGGTCGTATTTAAATAAATAATCTGAATCTATTTCGTTTTTTACTTTTTTAAAAAGAAGTTCTATTTCATCCGCCAATTCATTATCAATTTCAAATACAGGAACGGCTCCCGGCTGAAAAATAGGCAAATTTTCCAAGGTATTATAGGAGGTTTCTTTCATGAAAAAGTCTTCGGTAAATACACAAAAACTTCCGGACTGCTGTGCATCCTCCGGAATCCAATGATAAGGAACCTTAGGCGTGGCAAATAGCAGTGCGTTTTTTTCTATGGAAATAATCTTATCGGCATATTCTGCTCTGTTTTTCCCTCTGATTAAGCTGATTTTATAATACTTGCGCCTGTTATAGGGCATTTCGGAAGTCGTTTTTATTCGTTCAATAGTTTGTGCAATATCAAACACATTAAAATGCCCAATATCTTTATGGAGGCCTTTAGGAAAAATATCTTCCAGGCTTTTTCCGAGCTTGGCAGTCATTTCCCTATAAAAATCTTCTAATGAGGAATGTGCTATTTTCTCCATAATCAATCAGTTGTAAAATTCAAATATACAAAGTTGATTTTTAATAAAACAAAAATGTTTATTTCATTTTTTTCTATGATAAGTGATATATGAATGAATATTTTTACTACATTCGTCATTAACTAACTCACTAAAAATCAAACAAATGAAAAACCATTTTTTACAGTCTGGTAAAAGACTAAACAAAAAAGAACTGAAAACCATTACTGGTGGATTATTAAACTGTATGGAACCGGTGCTTTGCCCAACTCCATATGAACCATGTGAATCTCCATATCCCAATGGCTGTACCATTATTTCTCCTGTATGCGGACAAAAAGAATGCAGACCGGCACCCATCACTATAGAGTAATCTTAAAACTAATGCGATGAATAAAGGAATAAAACTGAATAAGAAAGAATTGAAAACCATTACTGGCGGTTCATTCTCTTGCATAGACGAAAAAGGCAGATGCAAAATGACAGGAACAGGATGTGCTGAAAGAGCATGCTGGTATGCTCCTGAGCCTCGATTGGATTAACAATACCAGTTTATTTTTAAATAAAGAAATCATGAAAAATCAACAATTGAACAACGGAAAAAAACTCAATAAAAAAGAGTTAAGAAGCATTACCGGAGGATTACAGATGTGTCTTGATCCTGAAACAGGACGCTGCGTAGATACAGGAATAAGATGCGCTGAAAGGGAATGCAGATATGTACCTGGACCTCCATTTGATTAACAATAGTAGATTCATTTCAAAATTAAAATAAAAAAATCATGAAAAATCAAAACTTAAACAACGGAAAAAAACTCAATAAAAAAGAGTTAAGAAGCATTACTGGAGGATTAAGACAGTGTATAGATCCTATGACCGGCCAATGCAGAATTTTTGGTATTGGATGTGCTGAGCTAAAGTGCAGACCTGTATTAGAGCCATAGGCACACCTCTCCTTTTGATTAACAGTAATAAGTCCATTTTAAAAATAGAGAAATTATGGAAAATCTAAACAATGGAAAAAAGCTGAACAAAAAAGAATTACGATCAATCACCGGTGGATTGCTAAGGTGTATTGATCCCGCAACAGGTTTATGTACAACTGTTGGTAACAGCTGCTTTGAAAGAAAGTGCAGAACCATATTGGATCCGCCACTGGACTAAACATGAACCTTATGTTATTTTTTATAATTTGAGCACTTTCATTGTTTTGAAAGTGCTTTTTTATGAACTACATTATCTTATCTTCTAAATAACATATCCACCCACTACTTTAAGTACCCACTTTCCATCTTCAAAATCTGCAGAATAATCATTTTTATAGAAATCTCCTACTTTATAAATATAAAAACTGTTAGGATTCTTATTATTTTTCTGTATTGGGGAGATAGCCTCGGTAATAATATCAGATACTCTGGTATAATAAGTCCGTTTCTTTTTATGCTCAGGTATAAATAAAACCTTTAATGTTGGATTAATCTGATGAAAATACTCACAGTCGGTTTTATACACTTGAAACTCATAGCTCTTTTTTTCAGAATCTTTGGAAACATTAGGTAACAATGACTCATAGAGACGGGTAAATTTGTTATCCGATGATTTAAACATTGGATTCCTATCCTCAAAGTCGTTAATTCCATCGTTATCTGTATCTGCATGATGGGAATTTAACCCCAAGCTATTCTCAAAAATATCATTGTAGCCATCCTGATCGGAATCCTGCATTAAATCTTTGAGTTTTATTTTAAATAATTTACCTTCTCCAAGTACTGCATAATCTTTAAATTCACCGCGAGTAAAGGACTCTAAAGGTTTCACTACACTTCCTTGAATCTGGAGATAATCTCCCTGAACAATTGGATTCTGTTGAGCCTTGTTGCAATAATACTGGTTAGGACTCAACCCTAAAAAATAGGCAAAAGATTTATTATTTTCAATTTTCAGCAACCAATATCCGAGTCTGTTGGCGCCCAATCCATATAAGATATTTCCTATCTTTTGTTCTGCAAAATATAAAAACTGATCAGAAAACTTTTCATCAAATATTGTAAAGCTATTTTTCTTTATCTTTCCGACCTTTCTAGCATTCATTTCATAAAGAGGAAATTCTGTTCTGTCTGTTTTAAAATTCCTGTATGCTTTGAGGTTGGTAATTTCAAGGTAATCGGGCTTTTCTGCAAGAATTTGTTTTAGCGTATAAGGTTCGTATTCCTCATTCAGACTCACAATATTTTCGGTATCAAGCTTATCAATGAAGCATTTATCATCAATAGATTCTGAACATGAAAAAAAGGAGGCAATAATTATAAAATAATGAATTTTCATAGAAACAGTTTTACTACTAAATGCAAAAAACGCTCCCAAACAATTATGGAAGCGTTTTTTTATAAACTAACTTTAATATTTTTTTCTTATACGTTGAATCTAAAGTGCATGATGTCACCATCCTGTACAATATATTCTTTACCTTCTACAGATAATTTTCCGGCTTCCTTTACTTTTACTTCTGAACCGTACGTCATATAATCGTTATACTTGATTACTTCTGCACGGATGAATCCTTTTTCAAAGTCTGTGTGGATTACTCCAGCTGCTTGAGGAGCGGTCCATCCCTGTCCGATAGTCCAAGCTCTTACTTCTTTTACTCCCGCAGTGAAATACGTCTGAAGTTTTAAAAGATCATAAGCTTTTCTAATCAAACGGTTTACTCCCGGTTCTGTAAGTCCTAGTTCTTCAAGGAAAATTTCTCTTTCTTCGAAAGTTTCAAGTTCATTGATGTCAGCTTCAATCTGAGCCGCTAAAACAACAACTTCAGCACCTTCATTTTTAGCCATTTCCTCGATTTTTCCAATCCAGTCGTTTCCGTTTTTAATAGAGTTTTCATCTACGTTACAAACGTAAAGTACCGGTTTGTTCGTTAGAAGCTGAACTTCAGCAATAACTGATTTTGCAAAGTCATCCATTGCAAACTCTCTTGCATTTTTTCCATCTTCAAGGAACTTTTGCAAGTTCTGAAGCGTTTCATAAGTAAGAAGATCTTCTTTCTTACCGGATTTGATGAACTTTTTAGCTTTTTCAACTGCTTTTCCTACTGTTTCAAGGTCTTTCAATTGAAGTTCGATATCAATAATTTCTTTATCTCTTAACGGATCTACTGAACCTTCTACGTGAATGATGTTTCCATTATCAAAACATCTTAAAACGTGGATGATTGCTTCACACTCACGGATATTTGCAAGGAACTGGTTCCCCAATCCTTCTCCTTTGCTGGCACCTTTTACAAGACCTGCAATATCAACGATCTCAACTACAGCTGGTAAAACTCTCTCAGGCTTTACGATTTTCTCCAATTCAAATAATCTCTGATCCGGTACTGAAACTGTTCCCAGGTTCGGTTCAATAGTACAGAAAGGATAGTTCGCTGATTGAGCTTTTGCGTTGCTCAGACAGTTAAAAAGTGTTGATTTACCTACATTCGGTAGGCCTACAATTCCACATTTCATATTGTAAAATTCAAAGTTTAAGGTTTAGGGTTTGAAAGTTCAATGAATAAGGTTTGAAGTTTTTATTCTTTCTGGCCTTAGTTATTGATTACTGAACTTTCAGCGTGCAAAGATAGTGAATTTTAAGGGAGTTTCATAATAAAAAAATCTGTCAGCATTCTGACAGATTTTCAAGCAGTTTTTGTTTCACCGATGATTTTTATGGATTATTTCCTGTGGCATCCTGAGCCAATGGTACGTCATTCGGTGCTTCCTGCAAAGTTCTATCTAAAGTAAATAAAGACTCGTCTGTTGCTCTGTCTCCCCCTGCAATTTTTAATTTATCAATCAAGTTATGAGCTAATGTTTCTTCTTCAATCTGTTCCTGTACAAACCACTGCATAAAATTCCATGTGGCCCAGTCTTTTTCATCCATGGAAAGGTCCACAATTTTGTAAATGGCCGTTGTGTTGTCTACTTCATGTTTGAAAACACCTTCAAAACAAGCGGTCAATGTTTTAGGATCAGCCGGAGGTTTCGGAATAGCATCTACTTTGGGTTTTCCACCCCTGTTTAAAATGTACTCCATGAATTTGATCGAATGGTTTCTTTCTTCCTGAGCGTGTCGGTAGAGAAAATTGGCAATTCCCTGATAGCCTTTGTCATCGGCCCAAATTCCATACGATAGAAAAACGTGTGATGCATGAATCTCCTTGTTCATCTGATCACTAAGTGCTTTTTCCACATTTGCGGAAAGTCTGTTAGTATTCATAATGTTATATTTTGGTGATTATAAGACTGTTCATGCAAAAATGATTCCGCGAAGGTTTTTATTTTACTTAAAAATACATAAGTTCAAATTATATCATATTGATTTTCTTTGTTTTAAATTAATAATTTATAGCTATTCTAAAATAAAAAGATAGGAATGACAAAGTGCATGGATACACTAAACATTCTGTTGGTTATTCCGTAGAAGGCCCAATAATATCGATAAAAAAAGGTTCAACTTGAAGTTGAACCCTTTATATTGTTAAAACTTTAATGGCTTTTTACTACCACTTTCAGTTTTTCTTTATTTGATCTTTTTAGCCATATAATCACTTTCGTTTCCTAATCTGTCGATGGCTTTAATGGCTACTCCATTCAGTTTTTTACCATTTTTGAATTTAGGAATATCTTTGAAAAGAACATCCAATGGTAAAATTTCTGTTTGCCATACTCCGTCATATTGAGTAAAAAGTACCCACTGGAAAACTTCTGATGCATTTTTTGTACTCCATCTCGTCTGTGCAAAGCTGCCATTATCACTAATAAATAATGTTGGAGTCTGCAATGGAACTGCTTTAATCCATGGAGATTTAGGAACTAATGCTTTTTCGCTGTATGGACCGTTTTTCAGAGTCGGAAGCATTCCCGGATTTTTAGTTAATCCTGCAATACTCCAGTGAATTTCACCTGCATCATTCTTTAATATTTGTCTGGAAATCTCAATTTGGTTCTTGATTTCTGTTGGACGATCATAGGTTTTAATCTCAACAGTATTCAAACCTGGCCATAAGTGACGCTTCATTGTATTTTCTGACTGCCACCAGTTTAGCAACGCCTCGAAACCTTGTCCTTTTGAATCAATCGGCCAATATAATTGTGGTGAAAAATAGTCTACCCAGCCTCTGTTTAACCATAATTTGGCATCTGCATACAGTTCATCAAACTGAGAAGACCCTACAATTCCCGCCGGATATCCAGGTTTCCAGATTCCAAATGGACTGATTCCAAATCTTACATTATTTTTTTCTGCGTGAATTTCTTTATAGATACGTTCTACAAATTTGTTTACGTTATCTCTTCTCCAGTCTGCTCTTGATAAAGTTCCGCCACTGTTTTGATAAGTGCTCCACGTTGCATAATCCGGAAAATCTGCACCTTTGTTGTAAGCAGCGTATGGATAGAAATAATCATCAAAGTGAATGGCATCAATATCATATCTTTTCACAATATCCTTTACTACGTTAGATACGTGATCCTGTGTTTTCGGATTAGCCGGATCAAACCAATACATCCCGTTTTTTAATCTCACTACAAGGTCAGACATTCTGTTGGCCATAGACATCTTATTCACTGTACCACCGTTGGTATGATGGGCACGATAAGGATTTAACCAAACATGTAACTCCAAGCCTCTTTTGTGAGCTTCTTCTATCCAGAATAATAACGGATCATAGCTTGGATAAGGCGCTGTACCTGTTTCTCCGGTTAAAAAGTAAGACCAAGGTTCAATATTACTTGTATATAAAGCATCTGCAGAAGGTCTGATCTGAAAAATAGCAGCATTGAAGTTATTATCTTTCAGCATATCCAGCATACTGATAGCTTCTGCTTTCTGCTGCTCTACGGTAAGGTTGTTTTTTGATGGCCAGTTGATATTGGCAACGCTGGCAATCCATGCGCCACGGAATTCTCTTTTGATCTCAGGAAGAGTGGTTCTGAACGTTTCTTCCGTTGAAGTTCCTGTTGCAGGCTTTACCGCTACTGGAGGTTTGGGCTGGGTTGTATTATTGGTATTAGGTTTTGTTGTATTTTTAACAGGAGGAGTCTTCGTAACATTGTTCTGAACGGAACATGAGGTACTGTAAGACGCAAGAACTCCCAATAAAACGATAAGTTTTAATTTATTCACTTTCATAGCCGTAAAACTACTTTAAATTATATTTTGATATTTCGGATATTCTTTTGAAAAAATAAACAATTTTTCCGATTACTTAGCAAAAAAGCCTCGAAAAATTCGAGGCTTTTCTATATGATATTGATTTTAAATCAGGACTGATTAAGCTTTCCCTGATCTTTCAACTCTTTTTCTTTCTTCTTCAGAAAGTAATTTCTTTCTCATTCTGATAAAGTTTGGAGTAACCTCGATTGCTTCATCAGCTTGGATATATTCCATACATTCTTCAAGAGAGAATAAGATTTTTGGTGCAACACCTGTATCTTTATCTTTTCCAGAAGCTCTCATGTTATTCAACTGTTTTGCTTCAACGATGTTTACAACCAAGTCACCCGGTTTGTTTTGCTCACCGATAACCATACCTGCATAGATCTCCTCACCCGGATCAACATAGAACTTACCTCTATCCTGTAATTTAGCGATAGAATATTCTGTAGCTGGACCTTGAGTTTTGCTGATCAATACCCCATTACTTCTTCCAGGAATAGCACCTTTGAAAGGCTTGTATTCTGTAAAACGGTGTGCCATAATAGCCTCACCAGCAGTAGCTGTTAACATTTGAGAACGTAATCCGATCAAACCTCTTGAAGGAATTTCGAATTCCATGTGCTGCATTTCACCTTTAGTTTCCATAATGTGAAGGTCACCTTTTCTCTGAGTTGCTAAGTCGATAACTCTTGAAGCATATTCTTCAGGAACGTCAACAACTAAAGATTCATAAGGCTCACAGCTAACTCCATCAACCTCTCTCAAGATAACCTGTGGCTGACCAATTGTCATTTCATACCCTTCTCTTCTCATTGTTTCAATTAAAACTGACAAGTGAAGAATACCTCTACCGAATACTAAGAATGTGTTAGCGTCATCAGTCTGCTGAACTCTTAATGCTAAGTTTTTCTCTAATTCTTTGTATAGTCTTTCTTTCAGGTGATTTGAAGTTACATATTTACCGTCTTTACCGAAGAAAGGTGAATTGTTAATTGAGAACGTCATGTTCAACGTAGGCTCATCAATTGCAGTTCTTTCCAATGGTTCAGGGTTTTCAAGATCTACGAAAGAATCTCCGATCTGGAAAGCATCAAAACCTACTACCGCACAGATATCTCCTGCTTGTACTTCAGTTACTTTTTTCTTCCCTAAACCTTCGAAAACGTATAATTCTTTTACTTTTCCTTTTACAACTTTTCCATCTGCCTGAGCAAGACCGATCCACTGAGACTCTTTAAGCTCTCCTCTTGTTACTTTTCCGATTGCAATTCTTCCTAAGAAAGAAGAGAAATCTAATGAAGTAATCTGCATCTGAAGATTTCCTTCAGTTACTTTAGGCTCAGGAACATATTGTAAAATACCATCTAATAATGGCATAATATCTTCAGTTTGCTCTAATGAAGTGTTGAACCAACCTTGTTTTGAAGATCCATAGAATGTAGGGAAATCCAATTGTTCTTCTGTAGCCTCAAGGTTGAAGAACAAATCAAATACTTTATCATGAACTTCATCAGGACGACAGTTTGGCTTATCTACTTTGTTGATAACCACTAATGGTCTTAGTCCTAATTCTAAAGCTTTCTGAAGTACGAATCTTGTTTGTGGCATTGGTCCTTCAAACGCATCCACTAACAGGATAACTCCGTCAGCCATTTTTAATACTCTCTCTACTTCTCCACCGAAATCCGCGTGACCAGGAGTATCAATTACGTTAATTTTAGTGTCTTTATAAGTAACAGAAATATTCTTGGATAAGATGGTGATCCCTCTCTCTCTTTCAAGATCATTGTTATCCATAATTAATTCTCCACTCTCCTGATTTTCTCTGAAAATATTGGTAGCATGGATGATTTTGTCAACCAAAGTCGTCTTCCCGTGGTCAACGTGTGCGATAATCGCAATATTTCTAATGTTTTGCATATAGGATTTTTACGAGTGCAAAAATAGTGATTTTTAATGAAAAACAATTCTATTAAATAAATAATTAATATTCTGTTTAAAATACACGTTTACAGAGGCATAAAAAAAGAGTGTTCTAAAACACTCTTGAGTTACTATATACATAAAGACGAATCACATGGATCTACGGCAGGTGCACTTCCACATATAATGTCCATATCATTACAATTACTGGAGAACCCTGTAGGCCATCCCCATCTCACTGCACAAGTATCCGGATCCTTACATCTTACCATTCCTTTTGCAATTCCACCTGTAAGCATTTTCATTTCGCTTCTTCCCATTTTTTTAAGATTTTTCATAGTTGTAAAGTTTTTGATTGTTGAATGATAAATGTAAGAAAAAACCGGGTTCAAAAATATTTTTGAAAAGTTCATTGTATTCTTTTAGGTACTATTCTATTTAAATATAACACGTCAAGTTCTGACGCTATCCCCCATTAACTTTGTTTTAGAAGTTTTCCTGCAGGAAACAGAATATTAATAACATCAAAGAAGCAAATTTTATGATTTTAACGAATGAATTTTTCTCGCCTACAAGTACAATTCCTGATCAGGCCATAATAGAACTGATTGATGAATTTACTTTTGAACCTTATATTTATGTACAATATATTCCTCCGGCTCCTACTTCTACTAATCCATCACCTATTCAGCCTTTTGTAGACGGTATTGTCCGCAGAAAACGAAATAACATTTATTACCTGAACAAAACAGTTCATGACAGTGGTGAGCCTGTAGATGTGGGGATTTTTGGAGCAAAAGGAGATGGTGAGACTGATGATACTGAAAGTATTAACAATGCTGTTTTATACCTCTCAGCTGTAGGAAAAGGCGCCCTAAAGTTTAATGGAAGTAAGACTTATCTTATCAACCAAACCATCTACATCACCTCCAATATAATTTTTTACTGTAATGGAGCTACTTTCTCAGGAAATGCTGCGCGTGATAATACTATTATGGAAACAGCCTATTTAGAAACGGTTTCAGATCAAGTTAAACGCTTGCTGCCCAACCTTAACATCAAATATGGCACTCATGTTATTGTTTCATCTCAAATTAAAGATGCCAATTTTGTTAGTTGTGGAACAGGTCTACATTTTGTCAATTTTTGTCATGGATGTTCTCTGGAAAACATTACTTTTTCTGACTGTATATCTGCTATAAAATTCGACAACTGTTTTTATACTGTTTTGAAAAATATTATAGCAACCCATGTGTCAAGAGAAATTCCCGTTCCTGATGAGTATTGTTATCAATTTCTTGGACAGAATAACGCATTACTTTTAGAACGGATGACAGCTACCAGAAATTTAGGATTTTTGTTTACCAATGGTACTACCGCCACCACTATTATTTCACCAACAACAGAAGGTGGAAATACAGGAATGAAGTTTGAGCAAGACTGCCTGGGGATTACCATTAACGGATTATATGCAGAATATATCAAAGATGTAATTGATTTATCAGATGTCCGTACTGGAAATTTTGAAATTTCTAATTGCTATTTTAATTTTACAGATCGGCCATTAATAGGTCCTGATCTTTTTGGACCACCCAATAATGGTAAAGAAGACAGAGAGGTAACTGGCAGCTGGAGCAACAATAGTATCGTTAATATTAACGGAGTATATAAAGGTTATACTTACAGAGGTCTTATGGATGTTTCTCAGGAAAGAAATTATATAAAATATGAACTTCCCACTTACGAAGGTGACGGAAGTCTTCCTTCCAATTGGATTGTAGGAGATTTTACCAATATTACTTCCTATGGCCATGTAAAAGCCAGTGATAGTAAAGCCATCGGAAACATAAAAAGGCAATTTGGAGTGATTCCGGTCACCAGAAGCGGTAATGTGGGTGATGGAAAAGAAGGAATTATCCCGGATTGTACTCATGAGGTGATGGGCGCTGATCCTTCTAATTTTGGGATTAAAATTAAAACAAAAATTAAATTCCAGGAATACATGATGTTTGCAAAATACAATATTTATATAGGAACTTACTCGTATGGCAGATGGTTTTATGGGGATATTTTCGGAAAAAACTTATCCTCCAAAGATGTTGGAAATACACAGATAACCTCCATTGAAAATGAAAACGGTCTTCTGGTTATTACAATAACCGGATTCAATGAACCTAATCTAAACTATTTCATTCAGGGAAATGTACAACTTATTGTTTAATAAAATGGCACCTCAGAAGAGGTGTCTTTTATATCAATGCCTTATCAAACGATATAACAATACCACATCAATTAAAACCACAATGAAAAATTTCACCAGAAAAGATTTTTTGGATACTTTATGATTAAAGATAACCATTCCTGAAGCAGCCCCCACAATCCCTATCAACGAAAGACCTAAGAGAACATTCTCGGAAATTCGCCACTGATGTCTTTTGGCCTGAAGTTTATCAAATCCAAAAACTCCAAAGGTAATAAGGTTAGCGATCAACAGAAAAGGAATCATACTACAATTAATTTCTGCAAAAATAAAATTTAATTTATATCTGGGAAAGTTCCAAAGCTAACGATAGTAACTCTCCCCCCCTATTTGCAATGTTTATCAAAATAAGATTTTATAAATTTGCTGCCCATAAAAATGAATGCATGACAGTACATGATTTAGCAGGAACCTATTCTATTAAAGGAAGTAACCAGGAAGAGTCAGACAAATTTTCTTATCATGGTACCTTAATTTTATCTGTTGATGAAAATGCCCGTATTATTGCCCAATGGATAATTGGTGATCATCTACAGAATGGAACGGGATTCTATAAAGACCGTATCTTAGTGCTTAACTTTAACTATGAAGGTGATGATCACAACATTTATAAAGGTGTTGCGGTATATCGTTGCTTAAGTAAAAATGTATTAGATGGCTTTTGGTCTGAAAAACATGGGAATCCTTTGTATTTGGGGAGTGAGTATTGTGTGAGAATTGAGAATCCGATTTTTTTGAATTGAGGGTTGGATATTAACAAATCTACATATAATGAAAAACTCCTGAGAGATTTCTCAGGAGTTTTTTATTCTTATAGTATATTATTTCTCACTATTTTTTTTCTAATTCACTAATAATTTCTCTAAAGCTTGTCAATCCCGCTTCAATATTGTCTATAATCTCCAAAGCCAAAACATCAGGATCTGGCAAATTATCTAAATCGGTTAAACTTTGGTCTTTAACCCAAAAAATATCTAAACTCGTTTTATCTCGAGCAATGATTTCATCATAATTGTATTTTCTCCATCGACCATCGGGGGTTTCTTCACTCCATGTTTCTTGGCGCTTGTTAATATTTACAGGATTATAGCATTTAACAAAATCTAATAAATCATTTTCTGATAATGGTTTTTTCTTTAAAGTATGATGCACGTTAGTACGATAATCATATATCCACACATCTTTCGTCCAAGCTTCCTTATTCGCTGGTTTGTTGTTAAAGAACAATACATTTGCTTTTACACCATTTGCATAGAATATTCCTGTTGGTAAACGCAAAATAGTATGTAATTCTGTTGTTTTTAGTAGTTGTTTTCTAATCTCTTCTCCAGCACCTCCTTCAAACAGTACATTGTCTGGTAATACAACTGCCGCTTCTCCATCAACTTTCATCAATGATTTGATGTGCTGTAAAAAATTCAGCTGTTTATTACTTGTTGTTTCCCAAAAGTCCTGACGGTTATAACTGATGTCTTCTTTCTCAATATCACCATCTTCATTAGTAACCGTCATACCACTTTTCTTTCCAAAAGGTGGATTAGCCAAAATATAGTCATAAGTTTGGCTTTCAGCAGCAATTAGTGCATCGTTCGATTTCACCAATGGCTCAGCGTCTATCTCACCAATTCCGTGCAAGTACAAATTCATCAAACACATTCTACGTGTGCTGGCAACAATTTCATTTCCGTGAAAAGTACTATTCTTTAAGAACATTTTTTCTTCTTTATCCAGCTTATTATTTTCAGTAATCCAATCATAAGATGCTAAGAAAAAACCTCCTGAACCACATGCCGGATCTATGATTGTTTTCATTGGCTTTGGTTGTACACATGCTACCATTGTTTTAATCAAAGCACGAGGTGTAAAATACTGTCCTGCACCCGACTTGGTATCTTCAGCGTTTTTCTCAAGCAAACCTTCATAAATGGTTCCTTTAATATCAGCTCCCATCATACTCCAATCTTCTTTGCTGATAAGAAAGATAATACGTTGAAGATTCGCTGGATCTTGTATTTTATTTTGACTTTTTACATAAATCTGCCCCAGCATTCCCTTTTCTGAGCCTAAAGATCTTAATGCCTGAATATAGAACGATTCCAGCTCAGCGCCATTTTTTGATGTAAGATTCTCCCAAGAACAGATTTCTGCATTTTCTATTTCATTACCTTCAATATCTTTCAATCTCGGTAATTCTAAATTTCTGTTATATGGAGGTTTATTTAATTCATCCACCATTTTAAGGAATAGTAAATATGTTATCTGTTCAAGATAATCACCATATCCAACTCCATCGTGGCGCATTACATTCGCCAGGTTCCATATTTTTGATACTATTGCTGCTTCTGTCATTATTATTTTTTTACAGGAATTAAATCTTTGCTTTTTAAATCATTTATAACGTCCTTAACTTTATCTCTTAAAACAACTAGATTGTCTTGCAATGAATTTTCATTATGAATATAAAAATTAGTCTTACGCCACTTTTTATCATCTTGTTTTATATACCCTTCCCATTTCAGCACATCTAAAATTGCATCATCAGCTAAATCTTTATAAAAAACCTCCAAATACCAGCTCCCTTTTTCTTGATAAACCAAGTCTATAGTCAATCTAGGAATTTCATCAAAGAATACTAAAATCTGGTCATCGAGAATTACGACATCCAAATATGCAGTTCGTAATTGATGCTGTCGGAAATAGCCATTACATATACCAAAATTCTCAAAAACTTTCACGGCCAAATAGCTGTCACCTGCTGTTTGCTTTTCCTTATTAATTAGTATTATATCTGCTATATTCTCATTTTTTATGAAATGATTGTTTTCGCAATGATTGAGTACGTTAGCATAATGGATAAAATAATATCTCCAATCGAATTCATTATTAAAAAGAGGCTTTTTAATAAGAAAATTATCTTGCAAGCTAACATTCCCCGTCCATTGATCCAAAACACCTGTGAAGTTATTATTACCTAAAACACGACTAAGCCAGCCCCGATTATCTTTAATTAAGTTATATTTTTCTCCATAATTACTACCACCAGACAAACTATTGAAATCGAAATATGTTAATATGTACCTGCGTAGAATCTTACTATTTAAATTTCGTTCAAGGGATGTATTTTCAGAACTAATAAAAATGTTTTTCAACACTAAAATAATTTTTTCTACCTGATCAACATCAAATTGAGCATCTAAAGATATCTTTGCTAGTTCAAATAATATATCAGATCGACCTTCCAATAATTCCTGAAACTTATAGTCAAAATATAGTTTTTCTACGAACTTTAAAAACACAGGATTTTTATTTGATAAATCCAGTTTTTCAAATTCGTGGGCATTGTAAAATGAGTTTTCCTTTGTTTCAGATTTCAGTAAATCAGCATCTTCAAGATTTTCCACGAATGCTAACGCATTGATAATATTTACTGTTGGGTCGTCTACAACTTTTCTAGTGTGTGATTGATTTACGATGAATAATCTAAAATAAAGTAATTTTTCGCTATCCGGCGAAAACTTTAAATGATAGTACCAAACAGGCAAGTAGCGAAATAATGTCCTAAAAATATAAACCTGATCACTTTTAATGCGTAAAAAATAATCCTCCTCATAATGCTTCACTTGGCTATCCCAAAGTAGCATTGCTTTCAGAGACGAAAATGATTTTTTAAGAAAAGCTATATCCAAGTACTGTATCTGAAAATCTTTTAGATTCTCAAAGTTATTCAAGTCACTTGCCGATAGTTTTCCAAGTTCTTGTTTTTTTAAGAGTGATGAAAAGTATAAAAACTCCTCAAAGCCTTTATCAGCATTTTCATTATCATATCTGTATTCAAAAAAGAAATCTTGCCAATCTTCCCAAAGTTTTCCAGCATTTTTTTTCTTTTCTTTTGGTTCTTTTTCAATTAAAGATGCTCTTAATTTTTCTTGATGAGACAAGTGAAATCCGCGACTGTTCATATATAAATACAAACTTTCACCTTGATCGCTCAGTTTTGTATCAAAATAATTAAACTCAATATAATTTTCTACATAATCTAGTAATCTAAAAAGTTCTTCTTTCTCTGATATTTTGTTGATTTGATTATAGATGTAATCATAATTTTTAATGATATTATTTACCGTCTTATCATTCTTGTAAGCTTGACTAAAGTAATTTTTGTTTTCTGTAAAATTCCTGCCCGCTAGTGTATCATCTAAAAATAAACGTAAAAATTCAAAAGCAGATTCTCTAACTTTATAATCTATTTTTGGCAAATTATTTTCGTAATAATTCTTTATAAACTTATCTTGAATTTCGGCTTTCACATATATCGCCAGTAAAATCAGATAAAAGGACGTTAAGCGTTGTTGTCCATCTATTAAGAAAAACTTACCCGGCATTTCTTTGTCGTGATATGCATAAACAAAACCCATTTTAGTTTTACTAATCAGAATATGATAAGTCTTCTCCAAATAGGAGGAAACTGAAGAATGTTCAATTTGCTTATCATTTTCAAAGATTATGATATTCGATGTCGTCTTGTTTAAAAATTTTTTGAAAAAACTATTCCAAACCTTTTCTATCTCATTTGGCGACCACACATAATCTCTCTGCAATTCTGGTATTAGAAATTGTTCTATTTCGTTGTGCGTCAAAAGTTCCCGTAAACTATATTTTCCTGTTTTCATTATTTAGTTTTTGATGGTTACTTGATTCACAATTTTCACCAGTTGTTTATAAGCATTTATAATCCATAGAGCATTGCTATCAATGTCTTGTTGATTCCATTCCGTTAAATTTGTTGTAAAGCTAATTACGGGATCTTTCTCATCTGCATTATTCAATAATTTTGAAACAGCATTAATGGTATGTTGCGGAACAAAAGATCCGCCTGAGATTAAATTGAGTAACAATTTTCTTTTTTTAGGAAAAATGTAATTCTGCAAGGTACTGTTACTACCTGAGGTTAGCAAGGCTAAATTGCCTAGTTGATGCTCATCAATATCTTGTTGTGCGACCAAATAACGTTCTTCTTCTGAGAGTGCCTCTTTTAGCTTAATTTTGATTGCTATTGGATCATTGATGTCTTCAAACTTAAGATTGGAAAACCAATCGTAATATTCTTCATAATCAGCTTGCGAACAATCGGGATTTTGAGGATAAATGTGTTCTATGCTCCAGTTATGTTTTCTATATGATTTAAAATCAAAACGATTACTAAAGTCAATACAGACTTTACCTTCTATTTTTTTTAGCGTAAAAATATTTAGTGCCAATAAAATAGTATTTAACTTTCGTCTTTTTTTAGGATCAGAATAGTTAAGTTCACTAATTTCAAATTCTTCTAATTGGAGTATTTTTTTTAAATGGTCGTAGAGTTTTTCTTTAACTGCTACAGATCCTAACTGTAAGATTTGATTTATATTTCCTCTTGTACTAGTATAAAATCCAATTAAATTGTACAATTCATTATCTGAAAACCAATTTATTAATCGCTTACTGGTCTGATAAATATCTATAAGTTTTGCTTCTGCCTTTGATTGATTGGTTAGGTGCTCGTTATACAAATTAAAAAGAAGATAATCATCTACTACATTTTTTACAGATAAATTATTGAGAGACTGATGAAATTCTTTCACTACAGTTTCTTTAGAATTTTCAACTATTTCTCTTGGCCTCAATGCATTTAATAGTGAGTTGATGCCAGTGTTTTTTTCTTTAGTATTTACAATTGGCATAGCATTAAAAAACAATTGGTTTTGAGTAGTATCAAGCAACCAATTATCTATATCGTCCCAATTCCGAGCGATAAGATTTCGTTGTTCTTGTATCTCGATAAAAGAGGTTTTATGATTTTCTGGTCTTGTGGATTTCGTAAAAAGTAACCCCTTAATCAAATAGTAGTTAGTTAAATCAACCTTATTATCATTTAAGTTAGAAAAAATCTCTTCTGCCGAGGTCATTTCATCTTCTAAATTAATAATGATCTTAACTTTTTGCTTGCAATACTCATAAAAACCTTTTGCTTCATCTTGTAAAAGTTCTAAAAAATTTTTGATACATTCTTTAGCGTGATAGATATAATAGAGGTCTTGATGCTTTTTAAGTAATAATGCTGTTGATTCGTCTTTATCACAAAAATCCAACACCTCATCGAAGATTGCCCTACCAAGATATCGTTCATAAGTTACTTTATCTTCAGTGATATTTTCAAAACCAAACCCTTTTGCAAATGAGTAAAAGAGTAAGCTAATAGTGGTTAACCGTTGTTGCCCATCAATTATCTCTAACCAACTTTTTTGCTCATCATTTTTTTTGATAGTAATATATTGAAGGTAATATTCTGGAGCATTTTCTTGATAAGCATTGTATATATCGGTTAGAAATTGTGGAACTTGATCATTTGCTCCAAAAGATTTCCATTTGTAACCTCTTTGATAAGCACCAATATAATATTTTTCAGCCTGTAAACTATCTAGCAGTTCGTCTGATAAAAACAAATCTTCAAGGGAATAAATAAATTCTTTCATTGATATTTCTAAGACTTCTTCTTTTTTGGGAAAGGAACGATTGTTCCATAACCTATTGGTATCAAATCATTTTTACGCATCCATTCAATCGCTTTAAAAAAACGGTCTCTTGCAATCTTCAACTTTCGTTCAGACCAATTTTCTCTTGATTCGTAAACAATTCCTTCATCTGATGGATTAGTATTTCCACTTAGTATTAAATTATTCCATCCTGCATACGTGGTTGCGATAATTTCTGCCGCTTCCAGATCGAAATTTAAAAATAATGCAATTAAAGCATCCAGTTGTTCATTCTTTTCAATTGAAATTGCAGAGTGTAATTTCGCAATGGCTTTATCAGAATTTTTTCCAGAAGAATAAGAATATCCAATTGGTTTCTTTTCAACAGCAAAGTAACCAGCCATTTTTGCCCGATGTTCTACTTTCTTTAAATGTGGATAATCATCGGGACCAGCTGCATCTTTTACAGGTTGTCTGCCTAATGGAATTTGTAAATGATATTCTACTAAATGAGAAATCTTCTCACATTTAATGTGACTTAACTTATCTAAAGAATTAGGGTTTTCTTCGTGAATCTTAACTACTTTGGCAATTAAACCTGCGTGAATATCTGCTGATACCTTTACAATAGGCGTTTCTTTTTTTGTGACAACTACAGGTGCAACTACTTTCTTTTTGTTCGATTTTACCTTAGTCTCAGTTTGCTCCGTTTTTATTCTTTCCAGCAACACACTCGCAGGTTCATAATCAGTAGCTAGTTTACATTCTGCCAATTCCTGTGCAGTTAACAAATTACCCTCAAATGCTTTTTTAAGAATGCTTTGGCGCAAAGCTTCTGCTTTTTCTAAACTTTCTTTGATGTTTTGTTCTATGGAATCACAAACAGATAAACGGGATTCGATTTGTTTAACGATTTCATTTTGTACTGAAAGTAAAGGGAATGGTACTAAAGTTTCTTTGATAGCATTCATTCCGACATTTCCTTGTCCAGTATTTCCGGTTTCTGCCGAGAAGAAATCATCTTTAAAATAATCTGTAGAAAAGTAGTGCAAATAGTACTTTGGGTTGCAATCTTGATTAAACCTTATTGCTGCTAAGCGCTGATTTAGTAAAAGATTTTCATTTTTAATGACAGCTGCAAAGCCGTAATCTCTTTTATTTCTTGTTCCAGTAAGTGATATTACAATGTCATTCTCTTTTAAAAGATATTTTCTTGTCTTATCAGTTAGTTTATTAACAAAAACAGGATTAGAATCTAACCTAATTAAATCAGGTCTAACATTCCCAATTCTAATAACTTGATAAATTCCTTTTTCTAAAAAATCAGGACTTTTAAAAGCAAATCCTCCAATTGCATCAGAAATATTGATTAATTCCTGTTCTTTTTCCTCTCCCTCAAAAGCCTTTTTCAAAACCGCCTGCCTGTAAATCTTTAATTGTTGTTGTACTTTTTTTAAATCGGTAACACCGGCATCTAAACTGCTAAATAAACTTTCTAACTTCTTAACAATGGCTCGTTGCTCGGGAAGGGGTGGAAGAGAGAGAATATAATTTTGAATAAACTTTGTTGATACCCTAGGAAGATTGACGCCACTTGTATTGTTTGACATCTCATTCACAAAATTTCTACTCAACATATATAGATGTATCAATTTAGAATTTACCGCCTTTGATATATCGAAAACTAATATATCTGTAGAACATACTCCTGACTCTTTTGATAGGTAACACTTATTTAAATATGGTCGCAATTTACCGTATAAAATTTGATTTGGATGGAACTTATTTTTATCAGTAAAGATTTTTTCTACTCCAACATTATTAGTCAGAATTCCCAAATTCTTCTCTATATGTTCTAAACCTATATAAAATATATCATCGCCACCACTACCTTTATATTTATCAGATGTAAGAAACAAAACTTCTCCCAACTTACACTCTATCCAATCTTCTCTCATTATGCAGCTAACGCTTCATTTAATTCATTAATAATACTGTCCATTTCGTTACCAAATAATTGGTACATTTTTCCTCTTCCGCCTTTAGAATCAAATGGGGTGTAATCCAAATCATCTAATTCTATATGATAAGAACTTACAATATGGTCTTTTATCATTCTTAGCCATTCCATCTGCTCAGTACTGAACCGATTATGCTGTCCCGCATTTTGCGCAAATATCCATTTTTTGAAGTTTTCGTCTATGGTTTTATCAAAAGGTTTCAGTTCTTCATCAATACCACAAACCTTTCTAATTAAGGAAACCAAAGTTGTTAATTCATCTTTTGGACAATCACCTTTTACTTCTTCAATACTTGCATAGGCGTTCCAAATATTTGAGGGTGCAAATATCGGCTTTTCTACCTTTATTTTATCCATCAATTCCTTAATCATTTTAAAAGTGATATCTCTTCTGTTGTATGACTGGTTATAGAAAATACTTAATGCTTGTATTTCATCTATATTAGCTTTTAGATATTCACTGAAATCATTAATCAGAATTTTGGCTTTATCCACAGATTCTGTATCCCATTCAGATTTTATGACTTCATCTGTATTAATATGATCGATAATTTGGTCGTGTTGCTTTCGTACATTATCTATATAATCATTCAACTTGCCATTAAAAGTTAACGATGCTGTTTTGAGTAGTTCTTCCTGTGCTTCTATTTTAGCCTGTTCTTGTTTTTCAGGAGTACGCTCATCAACAGGAATTCTTTCTATGATCTCTTTAGCTTTATCAGCAATGATATCATTATCAAAAGCTTCTATCAATTCTCGCGTCATCTGCTTTAAGCTCTTGCCCTTAGCTAATTCTTCTATCTTTTCTTTTTCAGAATCGGTCAATTGTTTTTCCAATCGTATCAGTCGGTTAGCCAAAGATAGAAATACATCCTCTTCCTTCACACCCATTGTCACAGCTTGCAATAAATCTTTTAAAGGAATGCTTGGCTTGCGTTCCAATGGTCGGCTATCCGTCTTTTTAGATTTCGTTGCTCCCACCGCATCTACTATAACAAAATGGGTTTTAGAGTCTGCTGTTTTGGTGACCAACTTTAATTTATCTGATGAGATCGTACGGGTTCCACGCCCTTTCATCTGTTCAAAATAATTGGTACTTCGTACATCACGCATAAAAAGTAAAACTTCCAAAGGTTTTACATCAGTTCCTGTAGCAATCATATCTACCGTAACTGCAATACGTGGATTATAGCGATTTCTAAAATTATTTAGTACCGTTTTTGGCTTTTCATCATTTTTATAAGTTACTTTCTTGCAGAAATCATTACCTTCATCAAATACTTCGCGGATAATATTGATAATGTCATCAGCGTGACTATCAGTTTTAGCAAAGACTAAAGTTTTTGGTACTTCATATTCCCCATTTTCATCAATTCTCTTCGGGAAAATTTCTTTCTCTAAAGCGTCTTTATACGCTTTGATAACAGTTCTTATCTGGTTAGGACTAACAACCTTTTTATCCAAATCATTTCTGAAATATTCCGTATCTTCATCCTGTTGTTCCCAACGCTTGGCTCTTGAAAGTTTATCCCTTTTATCTACAAACCATCCTTTTTCAATCAAACCACCTCTTGTTGAAATTTCAGTTTCAATTAAATAAACATCATAAGGAACATTTACCCCGTCAATTACAGAATTTTCATAAGTATATTCACTCACTACATTCTGATTAAAGAAACCAAAAGTTCTTTTATCAGGGGTAGCTGTTAAACCTACTAAGAAAGCATCATAATAATCTAAAACCTGTTTCCAAAGATTATAAATAGAACGGTGACATTCATCTACTATAATAAAATCAAATTGTTCGATAGGGACTTTTGGATTATACTCAACAGGAACTGCTTCTTTTTTCGTTAGCTGGTTGCTCATCCACGAAGAGTTTTCGTTTGGATTAAGTTCATCCTCATCTTCCGCCATCTCTTCTCCACGCAAAATAGAATACATTCTCTGAATAGTAGAAATACAAACCTGGCTTTCATCAGCAATATAACTGGAAGTGAGTCTTTGAACATTGTATAATTCTGTGAACTTACGATTATCATCTTGAGGTTGATACGCTCTGAATTCCTGCTCTGCTTGTTCTCCTAAGTTCTTCGTATCTACTAAAAATAATATACGTTTTGCTTTTGCAAACTTTAGTAGACGATAAATAAAAGTAGCAGCAGTAAAGGTTTTCCCAGCACCTGTAGCCATCTGAATCAAAGCTTTCGGACGATTGCCTTTAAATGATTTTTCGAGATTATTAATTGCTATAATCTGAGCAGGACGCAATCCTGTTTCATCCAGTACAGGATAATCAAAGAATCTATCTCTTAAACTTTTTTCTTTCTTAGACCATTCTAATAAAGTTTCTGGTTTATGAAAATAGAATAATTCTCTTCCTCTTGGCTTAGGATCAGTATAATCTGTAAATCTTGTAATTACACCTGTACTTTCATAAACATACTTTAATCCTTCCGTATTTTTGAAAAATTTAATCTCAGCATTAGCATAATCTGTAGACTGTTCTTCAACTGTGGTAAGACGATACCCTTCATCTTCCTTTTTCGCCTCAATCACCCCCAAAGGCTTTTGATTAACAAAAAGCATATAATCTACAGGACCAACACTCGTTGGATACTCACGAATGGCCATTCCAATTCCAACACTAAAGTCTATATCTTTCTTTGATTGAACAAACCAACCTGCTCTACGCAGCATTTCATCAATTCTGTCTCTGACTTGTTGTTCAGGATTTTGATTCATATTGAGTCACGGATTTTGAGTTTTTTTCAAATATAACCAAAAAAACTATTTTCACAATTACAAGAATCTTCAATTATATCAATAAAAAGATATATTTCATGTTGTTTTTTAGTAATTTTAAATCAATCGGTAATATTACTTTGCAACTTTCAAAGAAATATTCAGATAATAAAAAAACTCCATCCTTTCAGCTGCAAATCAAGATTAAATCATCATCAAAGCTTCTAAATTGGAACTTTTACAGGTAATTGCTCCCACTATGGTGTCCAGATAAGTTTACGCTCATTTCTTTTCTCACATAATAATTGTTGCAACCCAATAAAAACTTCAATTCCAAAAAACAAAAAAGCTGCTTCCCAAAGAAAGCAGCCCATAGATTATTGATAAATCTAAAAATTATTTTTTAGCTTTTACATCGATAGCAATTTCGATGTCTTTGCTGATCATCCATTCTGCAGGATCTGCTTCAGAAGTTCCGAATTTGATTCCCCAATCTGCTCTGTTTACTGTAAATTTAGCCTGAATAGCCGCTGAGTTTTCAGCTACATCTACTTTAGCCGGGAAAGTAACATTCATTGTTTTTCCAGATAATGTAAGATTTCCGCTTACTGTTTTATTAGCTCCTGCTACAGCGTCTTTTGGTGCATCTTTCAAATCTGCAACACTTGTAATTTTGAAATCTGAAGTAGGGTTTTTCGCTACATCAAAGAAATCAGGATTTTTAAGGTGTGCTTCAAGATCTGCTGGCTTTTTATCTTTTTCAGTTACTGAAGCCGGATCTACTTTGATTGAATTCATATCAATGATAAAGTTTCCTGCGGAAACCTGACCTCCGTCAACACTGATATCTCCAGACTTTACAGCAAGTGTTCCCCAACGAGGAGCCATTCCTCCTTTATGGAAAGCTTTCCAGTTTACTACAGAAGCTGCTGCATCTACTGCCAAAGTTTCACCTTTGCTTTCTGCTACGGTTTGTTCCTGAGCTGTTGCTGCAGTATCTGCAGATTTTCCTTTATCACATGATGCTAAAAGCAATCCTACTCCTACTAATGCAATTACACTAATTTTTTTCATATTATTGAACTGTTTAAAAAAGTTTGTTGTTTTCGGATACAAAAATAGAAAAACCATATGGTCTCTCTCTTATCATACATCAAGAAATGTAATTTTTCTTACCAATGTTAGGAATTATAACATGGTAAGAAATAAACGAAAACTGAAAGCATTTATTTCATCCTACTCTTTAAAATTGATCTTCTTCACTACAAGCCTAAGTTTATTTTAAAGACATATTAGAAAATTAATAGGAAATATTTTTATGTTAAATCCCTAAACCAAGAATAATTCATACATTTAACACTTACAAATTAAAATTATACCATGAAAAAATTCAAAAAAGTTACAAGAGAACATCTAAAATCTATTAAAGGAGGAATCGATTACTGTGCAGCCGGTTATTTGTATACTTGTGATGACATGGCTATATGTGAAGCAGAGCTTGGTATCCCTTGTTCTTGCAGATGTATTCCATATGTACCATAAACAAGATCCCTCGATTTGAGGGATTTTTCTTGCCTTATATTGTGTCCTTAATTTATTTTCTTCTTAGTCAATTATAATTCATTTTCAAGGTTCTGGCAAGTTTCTAAAAATATTTTTATGTTAAATCTCCGAACCGAGAATATTTTATATATTTAGGACTTACAAATTAAAACTATACTATGAAAAAATTCAAAAAAATTTCTAGAGATCAATTAAAAAAAGTAAATGGTGGCGGTAACAGAGATGGTATTTGTCAGCCACAATACATGCTGATTTGCGATGCAGTTGGAATTTGCGGGCCAGAACCAGACGCAGCTTGTAATTGTTATTGCGTTCCTATTTAATAAAATATAATCCCTCAACTAGAGTGATTTTTGCTGTTTCATATTCTTGTGGGGAGAAGTTTTTTAAACTTATTTTCTTGGTGATTAGTCACAGCTTTTTACACAAATAATTCTTAAAAAGTGCATTACATATTCTTTATGCCACTAATTAACAAGTGTTTATATTTAATACAGATCAAGATCTAAAGTCACTATAAAAAATATTCAAGGCGGGGCAACTCGCCTTTTTTCGTTTTAAAACCCTATTTTAGCCTTCCGAAAACAGAACAATGACGACCGTAGAATTTATACAGAAGCAGCTCGATATTTCTGAGAAGAGCATCAACAATACTTTACAATTATTAGCAGAAGACTGTACTATTCCTTTTATTTCCCGTTACAGGAAAGATAAAACAGGAAATCTGGATGAAGTCCAAATTGAACAGATTGCTAAGATCAGTAAGCAGTTTGAAGAGATTATTAAGAGAAAAGAATCTATTTTAAAATCCATTGAAGAACAAGGAGCTTTGGTTTCCGAACTTCAACAAAGAATTGAAGACAGCTTTGATATTCAGGAGCTGGAAGATTTGTATCTACCCTTTAAGAAACGTAAAAAGACCAAAGCAGATGCTGCTAAGGAAAAAGGTCTGGAACCTTTAGCCAAGATCATTATGAGCCAGAAGAACAATGATATCCAGTTTCTGGCTTCAAAATATCTGAATAATGAAGTTTCTTCTGAGGAAGAAGCACTTCAGGGAGCCAGAGATATCATGGCAGAATGGATCAATGAAAATATGTATGTTCGTAAGAACCTGCGTCGTTTATTTCAACGTAAGGCTGTTGTTACCTCTAAAGTTGTGAAGGCTAAAAAGGATGAAGAGGATGCCCAGAAGTTTTCCCAATATTTTGAATGGGAAGAAAACCTCAGCAGAACTCCTTCTCACAGGCTTTTGGCGATGTTAAGAGCAGAAACAGAAGGCTTTGTAAAAACCAATGTGGGAATTGATAAGGAAGAAGCCATCGATTTTATTGAAAAAGCTATCATTAAGTCTAATAATGAAAGTTCAGAACAAATTGCTTTAGCGATCAAAGACAGCTATAAAAGACTTTTGGAGCCTGCTATTTCCAATGAAGCTCTACAGGAAGCTAAAGAAAAAGCAGATAAAAAAGCGATTGAAATTTTCTCTGAGAATTTGAGTCAACTCCTTTTAGCTCCGCCATTGGGAGAGAAAAGAATTCTGGCTATCGATCCCGGTTACAGAAGTGGCTGTAAAGTGGTTTGTCTGGATGAAAAGGGAGATCTTCTTCATAATGAGACCCTCTACCCTCACGCTCCTCAGAATGAATCCGGAATGGCGATGAAAAAAATCCGTTCTATGGTGAACGCTTACAACATTGAAGCGATTTCCATCGGAAACGGAACGGCAAGTCGTGAAACTGAATTTTTCATTAAGAAAATAGCTTTTGATAAGCCTTTACAGGTTTTTGTAGTTTCAGAAGCCGGAGCTTCTGTGTATTCTGCCAGTAAAATTGCAAGGGATGAATTTCCAAGCTATGATGTAACAGTTCGTGGTGCGGTTTCTATTGGAAGGAGACTTTCTGATCCACTGGCTGAACTGGTAAAAATTGATCCGAAATCCATTGGTGTTGGGCAATATCAGCATGATGTAGATCAGACTCAATTGAAGAATGAACTGGATTCTACCGTGATGAAATGTGTAAACTCTGTAGGAATTAACCTAAATACAGCAAGCAAATCCTTACTAAGCTATGTTTCCGGAATTGGAGAGAAAATGGCTGAAAACATTGTGAATTACCGGGCTGAAAACGGTGCTTTTGAAGACAGAAAACACCTTAAAAAGGTTCCAAGACTTGGAGAAAAGGCATTTCAGCAAGCGGCAGCATTTGTAAAAATAGCCAATTCTAAAAATCCATTGGATAATTCTGCAGTACATCCTGAAGCCTATGGAATTGTAGAAAAAATGGCTAAAGATCTGGGTATTAAAACCCATGAACTGATTGCCAACAAAGAAAAGATTGCACTGATAAAGCCTGAAAATTATATTACCGGAGACATCGGAATTCTTGGAATCAAAGATATTATAAAGGAGCTTGAAAAACCAGGCCTGGACCCGAGAAAAGCAGCCAAGGTATTTGAGTTCGATCCTAATGTAAAGAGCATTAAAGACTTGAAAGCAGGCATGATTCTACCGGGAATCGTTAACAATATTACTGCTTTTGGATGTTTTGTGGATCTTGGGATTAAAGAAAGCGGGCTGGTTCACATTTCACAGCTTAAAGATGGATTTGTATCAGATGTGAATGAAGTCGTGAAGCTGCATCAGCATGTGAGAGTAAAGGTAACAGAAGTGGACGAGGCTAGGAAAAGAGTGCAGCTAAGTATGATTTTATAAACGCTTTATTTATTATTTTAACCATTAAGATATTTTAAGGTGTTTAGAATATTAAGCAGAGCTTCGCTTTAAGCTATTTTGCTGACAAAAAAATCAAAGATTTTTTCCTTAATTAATTATTAATATCTGAATTCACCTTAATGGTTAAATAATTGCTTGATAAAATTTAAAAAAGTCATTATTCATCAATTAAACAAGAAACACTTTGAAATATAAGAATTTAATTTTCGATCTGGATGGAACCTTATGGGATTCCAGGGCAACGATCATCAAAATATGGAATGATGTTTTAAATAAGCATCAATTGATACAACAGGAACTGAAGGCTGACGATATGAACCAATATATGGGTTTGCTGGCTCATGATATCCTGAAGGATATGCTTCCCGGAGTTTCAGACCAGCAGATTCAGGAGCTTCTTTCAGAGGTTGTAGCCCGCGAAAATGAAGTATTAGGAATACAAGGCGGGATTCTTTATCCTGGAGTTGAAGAAACATTGAAAAGCCTTGTCAGTACTCACAACCTTTTCATTGTAAGCAATTGTCAGGACGGATATATTGAAGCGTTTTTAGAATATTATCAGTTCAGTAATCTCTTTGTAGATTTTGAATCTCATGGACGAACTCAAAAGCCTAAAGCAGAAAACATACAGCTCCTCATGGAAAGAAATGGTTTATCTATCGAAGATTCTGTATATATTGGGGACACGCAAACCGATTATGATTCTGCATCTTCGAATAATTTACCATTTATCTTCTGTGAATTTGGTTTTGGAAAGCTTATAACAGAACATTCAGTTTCAATTCCAGAATTTTCGGGTTTAGGAAATATTATTTAAGAAATAAAGGCTACCTCTATCAGGCAGCCTTTTGTATTTGATTTAAAAGCATAATGAATTTCTATGCTTGTGTTGGGGTGTTCAATAAATATTGATAGTTATTATTGAAAAGCCTTAAGGGTACGTTATGATTTAAAAATCTATATGAATATCCATCTATAGCATCCAATACCGTGTTACCGATTATTTCATAAGTTTCCTGAAAAGTCTTCTTTTCAGGACTTTCATCCGTTGGTAGTATAAATTCCACAAAAACACCATGTTTCATCGCATTTCCACCTCCAATTATTTTATTGTATTTCAAGGAAATCTCTTTATTAAAGAATCCACGTATTGTAACTCCGGTCAATAAGTCATCTAATCCTGTATTTCTTATTCCAGGATTCTCAATCGTATTGGAATTAACAGATAATACCGTATTATGACCTTCTATCATAATACCGTTTTCTGCGGTTGTTTTGATATTATTATGGCAAACCTCAACACTTTTCACATTGGAGATATAAACACCAGCAAACTGAATATCATTAATCACATTATTTGATATGACTCCCTGGTCTACAAATCTGATATTGATACCATGCTGCCCTGCATTTCTAACAATATTTCCTGAAACCACAACATTTTTGGCATAAAGCTGAGCATCCACTACTCCAGTGGTATTGTTAATGGAAATACCATCTCCGCCACCTCTTGTATTCTCAATCGTATTATTAGAAATAACAATATTGTGGCTTACATAATTTTTATAATCAAAATTTTGAAGTTTAATCCCCATTTTTACAGTATTCCTAACCCTGTTTCCTATAATCGTAATATTAGATACTCCTGCATCCACATACATCCCATGCTCAAGAATTGTATTTTCAATATCATTATCTGAAATACTTACAAAATCAGATTTTTCTGCAATAACAATTCCTTGTGATGAATTTTTAAAACGGTTTTTTAAAATCGTAATATTTTGACCGCCTACAGTAATCCCGGTATTATCCTTTCTTCCTGTAGGAGCATTCTGTTTACCCCAAGCCTCATTAAAAGAATTTTCAACAGCATTGAATCTAAAAATCAAATGTTTAACCTCTCTCAAACCTGAAACTGCTGAATAAGTAAAATTTTCAAAAGTATTTCCCTCTATCAAAAGTCTTTTTGCACCATAGCATAAGACCCCTACTGAGCGCGAACTGGAACTGGGTTCATAATCATCCCCATGTCCTGTAAGCACAAATCCTTTAATCATAATATCTTCTTTATCTTCGCAGTCAAAAATCTCAATATATTTTTCAATCTGAATTATTTTACATCCATTAGATAAAAGCTTCTGGTTACTATTCACTACTAGTTTACCTTTTATCGTAATCTCCATTTTATCAAAAAATACGTCATATCCAAGGCTTAATACTTTGTTGATGAGCTGAGTTCTTTCATCTACAGATTTATTTTCAATTCCCCACCAGGCTACTCTCACATCACCCAGCCACTGTCTCATATAGAAATCATTATCTTTTTTTCTGTAGATAGCACCATCTTCCGTACCGTTCACAGGTATTCCGGGAGCACATTTTTTGTACACAACAGCCTCATGAGTATAATTATCTATAAGTTGTACTGTGTCATCATTTGGATATGAATTTCCGATTGTGAAAAAATCATTAGCATAAATCATAATAAATTTGTTTTTAGGTTATATTAAAGCACTTTCTCCAGTACTTTGATTACCCAAAAATAGATATGCGAAACGACAGAAGTTGACGTATTTTTCCTTAGATTATTTTATTTTTTGATTCTAATAGAACATAGAAAAAGTATGATTAAATATTGAAAAATTAAAAAAGGTTACCTTTTCGGGCAACCTTTTGAAAATTATATTCTTGTAATAAAATCTTACTTATAATCTTTAGAACTTCTTTTAGGTTCTCTTACTTCTGGCCATTGTACCAGATTTCCTTTATCGTCTTTAGGCATTACCCTTTTTTCTCTGTTGGTGAATTCAGGATCTTCAGAAGCCATATAAGCTAATGCTGCTGTTAAGATCACATTATTCTTTACCTCATCAAAAACAATTTTATCATAGGTATCTTTTGTTGTATGCCAAGTATATCCGAAATATCCCCAGTTCAATGAACCTAATGAAAACCCAGGGACTCCTGCTGCTACAAATGAAGCATGATCAGATCCTCCGCCACCAGGCATTCCAGGGAAATCTGTCTTGATGTGGCTTCTTACCGCTTTTGGAACTCCATCCAGCCATTTTCCGATGTAGTCATATGCTTTTACAAACCCCTGGCCACTGATATTGACAACACGCCCGGTTCCGTTATCCTGATTAAATGCAGCCTGTGTTCCTTTTATAATCTGAGGGTTATCTGCTACAAAACCTCTTGAACCATTCAATCCCTGCTCTTCACTTCCCCAAAGCCCAATAACAATTGTTCTTTTATTATTAGGATAGTATTTTTTAAGAATCCTCATGGTTTCAAGCATCGTAAGCGTACCTGTTCCGTTATCCGTAGCGCCCTGAGCACCATCCCATGAGTCCAGGTGAGCGGAAAGAATAACGTATTCATCCGGTTTTTCCTTCCCTTTAATCATCCCGATTGTATTAAAGTTTTTTGCTTCAGGAAGTACTTTGGATTGAGCATCTATTTTAATTTTGGGCTGAGCGCCTTTCTCTGCCATTCTGTAAAGCATACCGTAATCTTCCACATCAATGTCTATCATTGGAATTTTAGATGTTTTTGCTCCGAAAATCCTGTTTGCACCCATAATTCCAGTCCAGTTTGAAATGGCAATCCCTGCTGCTCCTGCATTTTCAAGTGCTTCAGGAAGGGTATTATTATCATATCCAATATTCTTTACATACGCTGTAAAATCTTTGGTTGCCTGCTCTTTTTCTGCTTTAAGTTTTTCATACAGTTCCGGGGTAGCAAACTCCTTGATCTGTTCATCAGAACGCCCTATCTTCTGATATTGAGCCATCAGCACAATTTTTCCTTTTACAGAAGGAAGCCATTTGTCAAATTCTGCTTTAGATGATACTTTTGGCAGAACAACTACAACAGCTTCAACCGCTTTTTTGGTAGCAGGGCTCCACGCCAGCTGAGTGGCTGACAAAGATTTTACTCTTGGGAAAACCATATCTACGTGGGTAGTTCCTCTCTGCCACCCTTTCCAGGTTCCGAACTGTTGAAGATTGGCATCAATTCCCCATGAACGAAGCTTTTCAGCACTCCACTCATTAGCAGCAAGCATTTCCGGAGTTCCTACAAGACGTGGTCCGATTCCGTCCAGAAGTTCATAAGCCATCCCCTCAAGCTGGGAATTGTTGTTTACTTCATCTACAAAACTTTTTACGATTGGGTTAAGGTTCTCTTTCGGGTCCACCTTTACCTGAGCCCATGAAAATTGGGTAGCCAACATTACAGCCGGTACTGCAAAAAATCTATTTATCCTCATAATGTATATTGATTGCATTAAAGATAAAGGAAATTGTGGAGATGATAAAGGAATTAAAGTAAAAAAGTCTTTAGACATCAGCATTTACATCCATTTTTGAAAAAAATGAAATGATTATCATAATCTATTAATTTACCAATATGATATTCTCCATCTGTTTTTTGATCAGAAATCCGATAACTTTTTGTTCACAAAAGCCTGTTCTTCTGTGGTAAGTAAAATGGTATTATTTTTATTTTCCTTTACGGAGATATTATCCCAGATATCCTTATCAAAAGCCACTCTAGGCGTTAGCTCTTTTTCATCTGATTTCTTAAATGTGTTGTAAATAAGTTCTCTGCTTATTTTTCTCTCATGTTTAACTCCTTTATAGTAAGCAACATATTTATTAGCTTCAATCCTGCTCATAGCAGGAACATATACTCCTCCGTTTTTGTAAAAATCAAAAGCAAGGATTGCATTTCCTAACTGATAATCAAATTCTTCCCCACCTCCGGTTCTTCTTTTAACAATTGGGTACTGATCCTGCAAATATTGAATTTCAAAGTAAGTAATCACCTTATCAGCCTTATTATATTTCAATTCTCCCTTCATCTCAATTCCTAATCCTGACTTGATACTAAATGTGATTAACTGCTCATTGCCCTGCTCGAAAAATATCCATCCGGAATATTTTGATGCCTTATTTTTTATGTGAGCCAGCGTCCTCTTTAACTCGAAATTAAAGAAATAGTTTCCCATATATTCCTCAGAAAACTTCTTTATTCCTTTTACAAAAATGCTATCTGACTTTAGGTCTTTAAAATATTTCACATTATTCAGCTGCATTTGGAGGTTGTTATCAAAAGATTTGTTAGGATTATAAAAATTAGTCTTGCTCCATAACTTTGTTTCGGCAATAACTAGAAAATGGATTTGGTTATTATCACTCCTTTTTTCTTTATAAGTGACATCATAAAGGGAAGGTTCACTATAATATCTTTTTTTGTAATTCCCGACAACATCTTCAAAGATTTCTTTCAAATCGACTTTTTTCAGTTTTACTTCATCAATTTTTTTATATCCTCTTTTCAGTTTTACCGGAGAATAAAAATCCCGGATTGTTGTCTTTTGAAATCCCGACGCTGAAATTTCAAAGTTTACCGAACTTTGATCTACGGGCGCAAACCCTTCTTCATTAGTATACACAATCTGGTTATATAGGAGAATTCTTGCGTTAGGAATTGGTTTTCCATTTTCAGCATCTACTACCTGCAGTTTTTGTGCTGAAAAGAAATTAAAAACCAGAATAAACAGCCAATAGGAATGTTTCATCATATTTCGCGTAATTGATATTCCTAAAATACAAATTATACGGCTGACAAACACCCTGGAAGGGAAAATTTAATATTTGAAATAAAAAAATAAAAATCGATAGGGTGAATTGATTTCAGACTTTCATTTTTTTAATCGAAGCCTTTGATGTTTTGAGAAATTGTGCACACCATGAGTAACCGGTTGCGATAGGACATAAAAAAACCGGCTACAAAAGCCGGCTAAAGGTTGAATTATTTCTTAGATTCTTCTACAGAAACTTTTCTGAAATCCTTGAACAATTTGCTTAATTCTAAAGCTGATTTACGAGCTCTTGTACCAGCTGCTTTGTTTCCTTTTTCCGCTTGTTGGTTTGCCTCAGTTGTAAACGCTTCAAATTCTGCGTTGATTTTTTCAATTAGTTCTTTCATTATATTTAAAAATTTAGGCTGCAAATATAGGTTTTATGGTGATTCCAGCCTAGTAGCAAAGAAAAAAGTTTGGGCAAAATGACTGAAATTTTAACATATTTCTATCCTTGAACCGATTTTTATCGATTTTTGACCTCTTATTTTCTTAAAAAACCTGCTGTAATCCGTAGTGGATCAAATTTCACCTCTTTCTTCTCCATTCATTTTCCCTCCAATTTCTATTGTATTGACAGCAAGCTCTTAAAGTTTTAAATTTCGGTTTCAAAACGAGCCATAAACGGTCTGTAATTTTTGGATTTTTATACTAAATTTGGAAAAACGACTTAATCCATGTTCAAAAAACTAATTTTTCTGATATTACTACTACCATTCATGGCTTATTCTCAAAATAAAATAAGCTATAAAGTATATTATGATGAAAACCTTGCAAAGAACGGCCTAAAAGTACAGGTAGATTATACATTGAAAAAGGCATCGGATACTTTATCTTTCTATTATGCTAATGAAAACTGGGGTGAGAATGACCTTTTTAAAAATCTTGTTCTTTTACAGGAAGAAAATCCTGGTATTAAGTATGAAATCAAACCTGAAAATAACAAAATAAAGTTCCATCAGAAAAAGGGAACTCAATTTTCCCTGGTTTATCATATCAAACAAGATTTTACTGATCCTAATTATAAAATCTTCAACCGACCGAGAATCAATAACACCTTCTTTCATGTGTTGGGTAAGAGTCTTTTCATGGTTCCATTCGCTTTTACAAAAATGCCGGATGAACAGGAATTTGAATTCTCTGTTGAATGGATGAATTTCCCGGAAAAGTTCAGCCTTCATAATAATTTTGCTTCACAAATTCGTAAACAGAAAATAAAAACAATACTTTGGGACGGCTTTTATAATTCTTTATTTATAGGAGGTGATTACAGGTTTTATTCTTTTACAATACATGACAAACCTGTTTATTTTGCATTGAGAGGTGACTGGAACAATGGTTTTACGGATGATTTTTTATTTTCCAATCTGAAGAAAGCGGTTCAATCTCAAAGGGATTTCTGGAAAGACTACGATCAGGATTATTTTACAATTACAATGACTCCTACTGTTTCTCAAAAAGACAGCTTGTATAAAGGCTATAGTACTACAGGTTCTGCTATTAAAAATGCATTTATAATCCAGGGAACTAATAATCCTTTTAATAATAAGAATTCTTATCTGTATTTATTTCACCATGAATTAATGCATGAATGGATCGGGAATGCAATTAAAAATAAACATGAGGAACTGAACTATTGGTTCAGCGAAGGTTTTACCGATTATTATACTTATAAAAACAGGGTAAGAATACATGACATCTCAATGGACGAGTGGCAAAAGTTGTTTAACACTGAAGTCATTAAAAACCATTGGAAAAATCCGGAGAGAAATATCCCCAATTACAAAATAAAGGATGATTTCTGGAAAAGCAGGAATGTAGAAAAAGTTCCTTACAGACGCGGAGCTATTTTTGCCTTCTGGCTGGATAATCAAATTATGCTGAAAACCCATTATAAAAAATCTTTAGATCATCTGATGCGGGAATTACTGAAAACCTGTAGAGAAAAGAAATTAAGGTTTACGGATGAGCTTTTCCTTGAGTTTGTGCAGAAGTATCTGGACCAGGACATCTCTTATTCCTTTCAAAAACATATTCTCAATGGTGAAGATATTGATCTTCCTAAAGAAAAATGGATAGACGCTTTTTCTTTCCAAATTACTGATGGAATTCCACAATTGGAAATGGATAAAAGTAAAAATAGTAAATATCTGATTGAATAGATTGATATGATGCCTTTCCAGAGTTAGAAAATATAAAGCCTTCCAGCTGTAATATTAATATAAAGCAGATAGGATATTGAAGCCCCTTTTATTTTATCAACCTTTAATTATTCTTTATTTAGAATAAACTCATGGGCTTTTGTTCCTGTTTCTTGTAATAGGTGAAGACTCTCAGAAGTAATTCTTTCTGCAAAGACAACCCGAAAATGGTAATCATATTTATCTGTAAGGGAAAATGTGTTTCCCGGAGTGAATAAAACTTTATGTTCTTCACAATACTGATAAAATCTTTTCATGTCCATATTTTCCGGCATCTGCGCCCAAATGCTATATCCTCCCTGCGGCCTATGAAAATAGGAATCCCGTGGAAAGCTTCTCCTTAATACTTCCAACAACTGATTGGCCTGCTGATTTAATTTTTTACGGAATGATCGCAAATGTCTTTCGTAGCTGGTCTCCTGTAAAAGTTTCAAAATCAATTCCTGATAAAGTGGAGACACAGATCTACCCAGAGCAAATCTTGTTCTTTCTGCCTTTGCATAAAACTTCCCTGCATGCAGCCACCCTAAACGAATCCCAGGAGCTAGTGTTTTCGAAAAAGAAGAATAGGTCATTACCCATCCTTTTTCATCAAAACTTTTAATGCTAGATGGTCTTTTTTCCTCAAAATAAAGGTCAGAATACATCTCATTTTCAATAATACATAATTGATGGTCTTCTGCAATTGTCAATACACTCTTTTTGGTTTCATCGCTCATCATGATTCCAGTGGGGTTATGAAAATTTGGGGTAACGATAAGAGCCCGAATATCGTTTTCAACACAAACCTTTCGGAAATATTCCGTATCAAAGCCATTTCGATAGTGTACAGGAATCTCAATAACCTTCAGATCCAGATTGGCAATAACTTCCAATATGGAGAATACACACGGACTGTCCACTGCTACAACGTCACCAGCCTTTGTTACGGAGCTTAATGCAATGGTTAACGCCTGCAAAGCGCCATCTGTGATAATAAGTTCATCCGGATTAAACCTGCAGCCATATATTCCCATTTGCTTGGCGATCTGTTTTCTCAGGACCTCAAGCCCATTGGAAGGATAATACCTCAATAGAGATGCTCCTTTTTCACGGATCACTTCCTGCATGGTTCTTAAAATTAGTTTCTGTGGAATCAAAAGGTCACCTGGCACCGTCGTATTAAAGGAACTCGATTCTGAAATTCTTTTGGAAGTCAGCAGTATATTTTTCATAAATTCCTCATCCCGAACAACCGGAGAAAGCTTCGTCCTGACTTCAGGAATATACTCTTCCCTTCTCTTGGCCACAAAGTATCCTGAGCGTGGGTTGCTTTCAATAAGACCTTTAATCATTAAATATTCAAAACCACTTTGTACTGAACTTGTACTCAGCTGATATCTTTCCTTTATTTCCCGGATAGAGGGCAGTTTGTCACCAGTCTGTAAAATTCCGTTACGGATCTGTTCTTCAATAATTGCTGTAAAAGCTTCGTATTTGTAAGTTTTCATTGTCATGCACCAATCTGTACTGAACAAATTTACAAAATTAAAATCTGTACCGGTTATATTTTAACCATCTGTATCCTTTCTGAATAGATTAAACTCATAATTTTGAAGAAAAAAGAATGGAAATCGTTTCAAAATTTACCATAGGTTCAGATGAAGGTGTTGATGATCTTTTTACTGTTATCAAATCTTCTTTACATTCTACTTATAGAGAACTTATTTCAGAGGAAGAGATCAAACAATATATAGAGAACTGGGATCCAAGAAAAATGATCAATGAGCTGAATAATCTATCTAATCAGCTTATTATCACGTATGCAGGTCAAAAACCTGTAGGCTATGGCATTGTAAAAAGTGGTTCCGGGCACTCTGGTTCACCGGAAGGAAAAAGATTTACAGAACTTAATTTTGTTATTCTTAAGGAATATGATACATCTGAAACCCGTGAATCTCTATGGAAAAAATGCAAAGCGGCTGCCTCATTCACTGATATCATCTGGACCAACATCTTTACAGAGGATCCACTCCTGGAATTTTTGAAAGAATCTGGTTTTGTTATTAAAGAAAATTCAAAAACAACGCCTTTTCAGCTTCCGTCTTATATTATAGAAATGCAGGTTAGTAAAAATTAGCAAAGGATCTTCAATCAATACCAATCATAAAAACTATTGAAGGCAAATCTTAAAACCCAAAGATTTGCCTATCTTTGATTTTTATAATTCTGGAACAATGAGTGATCAACTGGAAACCATAAAAGACTACTACAAACGTACGCGCAGAAATATTCTCGAAATATCTGATGCTGATCTTGAGACTGGAAAAACCCACTTCAATATCATTCCTCGAAAATATTGTAGCTTTAAAAGTCCTTATAACAGACGTGATTATTACAAAATCTGTTTTATCATAGGAAAAGGAACAGCTCATTATGGATCTCACACCATGTATGTTGACCGCCCTGTACTCTTCTTGCCCTCACCTAATATCCCTTACACCTGGGAATGTGAAGATGATTTTCAGGAAGGGTTTTCATGCCTTTTTAATCAGGAATTTTTTAATGTAAATTCGGAGTTTAACCTGTTTAAAAAGACTTCATTATTTAAAGAATGGAGTAAACCTTTTATATTTCTGGATGATGAACAGATTCAACTGGCTACGATGTATTTTGACCAGATGTTCAAGATGAACCATTCCACTTATCCTTTCCGCTGCAGTGGTATTAAAAGTAATCTCGCTTCTGTTTTACATCTTGCCCTCCAAAACCGTGTTGAAGATGTAAGCCTTAATGAGCTTCCCGCCAATGTACGCCTGTACAGACTATTTGATGAGCTTCTGAACAAACAGTTTCCGCTGGACTCTCCTGCATATCCTTTAGCTTTAAAAACAGCTTCTGATTTTGCAGATCATCTGAATGTACATGTGAACCATTTGAATTCATCTGTAAAATCGGTCACCAATCTTACTACCACGCAAATTATTAAAGAAAAAATATTTGAGGAATCTAAAAACCTTCTGAAATATACGAATTGGGATATTGCACAGGTTGGCTATACGCTTGGCTTTGAGCAGCCTTCCCATTTTAATAATTTCTTTAAAAAGCATGCCGAGACTTCTCCTTTGAAATTTAAAAATGCTTTCTAAATATTTGAATTTTGTAATTTTTACTTTGTCTTTTAAAACTAGATTTTCTATTCTTGAAGTATTTTTGCATAGTAAAAAAATGAATGAATATGTTGAGAGAAGCATCTGAGAAACGTATCAGATTAATAACCATTATGGCCTTTGTGTCTATCCCGCTTTCGGGGTTTGTCACTGATATTTACCTGCCATCCTTCCCTTCTATGGCCAAGGAAATGATGGTTTCGGAAAAAGATATACAGATTACATTAACGTCTTATCTGCTGAGTTATGGAATCTCCCAGCTATTTGTGGGGGGAATTCTGGACAGTATTGGCCGTTACCGTCCTAAATTAGTTGCTTTACTAGTTTTAATCCTAAGCAGCCTTTTCATTACCATGACCAACAGTATTTTTCTGATATGCCTCCTTCGTATTCTTCAGGGGATTGCGGTTTCTGTACTTGTGGTGGCCACCCGTGCTATTTTTGTGGATATTTATGATGCCGAACGGGTAAAGCATTATCTGAGCTACTTTACCATTGCATGGTCCTGCGGCCCTATTCTGGCACCTTTCCTTGGCGGTTATCTTGAAAAGCTTTTTAACTGGCATGCTAATTTTTATTTTCTGGCCTTTTATGCAGGATTTTTATTTCTGTTTGAATGGTTTTTCAGTGGAGAAAGCCTTCCAGAGAAAAAGAAACTGGATCTTTCAGAGAATATCAGTCTGTATTCAATGATGCTTAAGAATAAGATCTTCATGCTGGGGATTATTATTCTTGGGTTAAGTTATTCTATTGTAATGTTATTCAATATTACCGGACCTTTTATTATTGAAAACACTTTCCACTTTACCCCGGTAGTCATCGGATACTGTACCTTGATTTTAGGTTTCTCATGGATGATTGGAGGATTTATCGGGAAACGCAGACTTGGTTTGGATTTTAAATCGAGGATTTTACTGCCCATTATCCTTCAATTGATACTGATTGCAGGATTAATTACAACCAGCTATTATGCGGAAAGTCTTTATATAATGATTCCTTTTGCTTTTTTTATTCACATCTGTTCGGGAGTTTTATTTACTTCATTCTTTACAACAAGTATGCTGTATTTTCCTAAAAACGCAGGAACAGCCGGTGGATTGATGGGTGGTCTGGTTTATGTAATCACCTCGATTACCAGCTTTATTATTTCTGTAAGCGGAACGGTAACGGAACAAAAAGACCTTTCCTGGCGATACCTTATCATTGCCATTCTCCTATTTGGAGTGATCTTAGTTATGAATAAAGTAGTAAAAAAAGAAAAAGCAGAGAATAATTAATCTCTGCTTTTTTTATTTCTATTTGGGCTCATATTTCCTGATCTGTACCGTAGAAACTCCGTTCAGTTTCACTTCCCTACCCACTTTTTTCAACAATCCTGTTTCCGCATTTCGCCTAAAAACAACAGCAGTTCCGCTTACCGGATGAGCTACAATTAAAAACTTTCCGGAACTGTCAATGGTAAAGGTTCTTGGATGATGTCCTTTTGTGGATTGATACCCTACCGTTTTTAAAGTACCATCATTCGAAATTGAAAAAATGGCAATATTGTTTTCATTTCCCCGATTTGAAGCATACAGATAGCGTCCATCAGGAGAAATATGAACATCTGAACTTTCAAAATTATCTTTAAACTGATCAGAATGGGTATTGATTCTCTGGATAGGATTCAATTTTCCGTTATTATATTGGTAAACACTTACAGCACCACCCATTTCTTCAATGCAATAGGCAAATTTTCCATTGGGATGAAATGTAAAATGCCTAGGGCCACTTCCTAATGAAGTTGGAATAAAAGGCTTTTCAGCTTCTATCAATGGTTCTTTCTTATCAGCGTCAAATTGATATGTCCGGATTTTATCAGCTCCCAGATCCGGTAAAAAGACATATTTAAAATCAGGAGAAAAAACAGTTGAATGAATATGAGCTCTGTCCTGCCTATCCGGATTTACACTTCCTTCTGAAAAATGAAAGTTCTGAACTCTTGGCTGTATCAATCCATTTTCTGAGATAGGATAAACAGAAGTACTGCCTTCGGTATAGTTTCCATTAATGAGCCATTTTCCGTTCTTATGAGCGGCAAGATAAACAGGATTTTCTCCACCTGTTTTCTGGCTATTGATAAATGTAAGGGTCTTTTTCTCAGGATTAAACTCAAAGCTGCTTACACTTCCTGCATTTTTCGTTTTACTTTCTGTACAGGCAAAAACATATTTACCATCTGGTGAAAGTGTTAGAAATGATGGATTTAAGACTCCTTTAGCAGATGTTATTTTCGATAATTTACCTTTTAGGGTGTCTAACTCATAGACATAGATTCCCTCAGTTTCTTTATCATGGTTAAATGAACCAAAAAATACATAGGTATTTTGTGCGCATAATTTCAGGCCTGCTAAAATGACAAGCGTTATACTTACTATTTTCTTCAATTTTTTGAATTAGTTTTTTGAATGTTTTGGAAAAATAGAGAACTATAAATTTAGATATTTTCTTTGAGTTGAAATATTTAAATCCTAAAAATAATTTTCAAAGCCCTTTACAGAAACCTATTTCATGGGGTTATCATATGTCCCAAGTAGGTATTTATGCATTATATTTAATCTTCTCATACTTTTTTATCAATAAAAAACTTTATCTTTACTCATTCATTCCGATGACAGATAATGTACTATCGTGATTATGTGAATGATCTATTAACAAGGCATTATTATGTGGTATAATTAAGCCTATCTTTACTAAAATTTAAATTATAATGAATTATAAGCTCGAGCTCAATACTCAAGAGCCTAACTCTAAAATTGTTTTTCACAACATCATATTTGATACATTCAAGATCAATATTGTTGAAAGATATATCGGGGCAATGAATTTCCGTCCGAAATTATCTAACGTTTTATTTAAAGTAAGAACCTTAGATAATCAACTTATTAACAGGAAGGATGGTAATATAAGGGTAAAAATTAAAGATGACAATTTTGAGACTTATCAGAGATTAACACAGGCATTAAATTCTTACGAATATAAAAACAAGCTGATTAACAGACAGGAAACGGATCAGAATTATGTACATTTTATATTGGGTCTGGTGATTGCAAACTATAATCTTAATTAATTTTTTGCAATTGATTCTCTATTGACACCCTATTTTTTTAGGAGTCGATCCTTATAAATTTATTTACTTCATTGGTCTGTTTGCTATACATTCCAAAGACGGACAATGTAACCACTGAAATCATTTGAGATTACCATACAATAAGCCTGGAAGCTTTTAAAAACTTCCAGGCCATATATTTGTTTGATTTATTAATCTCTAAGGTAAATGAGATTGGCTGGCGTATACTATTTCAGCAGGCCGTCTTTCAAAATCCGGAACAGCTGGTCCGCCCAAATAAATAACTTTTATATCATCATGATAAACAATACGTGTAATATCCGGAGGTGTTACATAGACTCCCCATTTAATATATCCGTGATCTCCGCCAACAAGACCGTTATTATAAGTTGTATAATTGATTTTATTATCTACTAAAGCATAGTCACTTTGATTAGGCAGTTTCATATAGGTCTTCATATATCCCGTAGCCATATCCGTCCATTTAACATCGATTCTGAAATGAATCCATTGATTAATATAAGGTCTTACATCCGGTATAATATCTACAGGAGGTACATTATTAGCCACAGCAAATCTTAATCGCATCGCATTTCGTTGTGTTCTTACCTGAAGAGGAACACCTGCTCCACCGGAAATTTTAAGCTGGAAAATATTTGTTTCATTAGTGGGACCTCCAGCTTTCCAGGGTGTCCAATCTTTCAGTAATACACTGAATTCATAACGGCGTTCATCACCTGGCCAAAAACGAGCTGCCAGAAATTGATCTGCTGCACTTTCACTTCTCCAGTTATCATTAGAATAGTATCCCAGATCACCATATACTACTTTATGAGCAATGGCATAATTACCAGTTGCTCCCGGCTGTACCATGTAAACGGCATCTACTGCTGTAGCGTTCGTAGGATTTACTCCCGTAATCCCTGAATCAAGAGTTCCATTTTCATAGTTGACATTCAGTAAAACATCTCCTATAGATTGGGCTTCGGTATAGCCTCCGAACAACATCATTGCAAGAATTAAAAGAATTCTTTTTCGGTCTGTATTAGACCCATTGAGTTTAATAGGGTTTATCATGTTTTCAATGTAATAAAGCTATCCTGCTTTTAGCATCGATATAAAGTCATTTTAGAAGTTAAATGACTGCAAAAGTTTATTTATTTCGGTAAATAATGCTCTTTATCATCAAATCATTACGATCAATTCCATTTTTTAAGGTGAAGTCATTATTTTTTCTTTTATTTTAAAAATAAAATTTATTACAATATAGACTTTATATAAAATTTAATTCAAAAATAACCAATATTAATATATCTTAATTTTAAATTTTCCCATATCAGATTAATAATTTAAAAAGCAAATGAAATGCACTATATAACTCATTGATAACTACAATTGCCCAGTAATTAAATTTGTATTAAATTTGCACCCGATTCTCATGTTTAATTTGAGTTTTCATGGTTATTAGTTTTTATCCTCGAAGTCATTCGGGGATTTTTTTGTTTTATACAGCTTTTGAATGGTAAATAAAGAAATCAACCAGGATAAAAATTAAAAAAGCCCCAAAAGGGGCTAAAATTGATTAATTAATTTTAAAATAATTTCATCCTGAGTTTTTAGAATCAATGGTAATTAACTCCCATTTTTAATTATTAATCTGAACCAAAGGTCTGATAATTGCCATAGAAAGACAAAAATATCCTGTAAACAAAATCAATGCATCATGTAAAACAAACACAGGTATTTGTAGATAAAATATTACATATTTTAGAACACTTTATCATACGGTCTCTAGAAATCAAAAAAAAAGTATATCCGATTCGGATATACTTAGAATAAATAAAGTAATATATAACATTACTTTAACAGGAAAAACATGCTGCTTATATTAAAAAAATACGTTTCCATTTGGAGACTGTATTTCTGCTTAATTTAAAATGAGCTGCCAATTGACGATTATTTAATTGATGTTTTTTTTGATACTGCAGGATTTCAAAAATAGCCTGCTTATCGTATGATTTAAATTTTTGATTTTCGGATGAACCATCAAAAAATATAATCTGATTGATTTTTAATACGTCTGACAAAGACAAGCTATCCTTTGATAAAAAGGCTTTTACAGATTCTTTTTTATCTGGACATTTAGCAGCTATAAAATCATGGTAAATCTGTTTGTAGTTAGGTCCCGTATTTAAGGTTTGTACTTGCTTAGCCATTTGTGTAAAGTTGTTTTCGGAATTCTGTACTGATTAATGATCTCCAAAGAGGTCTTCTGCTTACTCTCTATAAGCTCCAGTATGTAATCTATAATCTCTTTCGTATATAAACTCTTTCTGAATTGAGGCAGCTTTGATTTCTCCTTTTTTTTATTCAAACCTGCTACAGGGGCAAACAAAATCAAATGACTGGAATACAGTCTGAAAAAATCATATTCGAGCAACTTACACCATTTTAAAAGGATCTCTGCATCCAGTGATTTCATAGAATACATTTCTACAATTTCTTCTTCTGTTGCTTTTAAAAAATTACATATTCTGACTATATCCACATTCTGCTCCTTCACTCTTTGATCTACCAAAGTCCCAATATGAATATCTTTTAAATTTTCCATCCTAATTATTTATTTACTATTCAAAAACATTATCCTCTATTCTCAGAAATAAATTCAGTTTTTTTCCCGGTCAAATTTTTGGTGATATTTCCAAAAAGCGCATTTATTTGCTCTGTAGAGCAAAAGGTAATATCAATCTTCATCTTTAATACTCTGCCCGAAGAACCTGAAAAGAGAATGATTAGATATTTCTGAAATAGAACCTTCCTGATTTTAACATCTAAAATCTTCTTGTGAGGCATTTCAAAAACCGGATTCTTTTTACCTTTAGAAGGCCATTTATAACTTTTAATGGAAAAAACTTCTCCAGAGTTCTCATATTCGAATATAAACCGGTTTTTTAATATAACGTAACACAATACCAAGGTGGTCATTATCATGAACACCACCGAATACAAATGATAATTAAAATACCTGAGAACAGCAACCGTAAGCAAAAGCACCGCAATTACTCCCCATTGTAATATCATATGATTCATTACTTTTTTCTTATTGCTTATTTTCATTAAATCTTCATTAAAAGCTTATTATAAACACCTTACCTCTTTAGCTTTCATTCAAATGGCGGAACATTTCTGTCCCGCTCATTCAAAAATGTAATAAAATCTTAATTTTTATAAAAACTATAGGCAACAGATTGCACTCCCCAGTTTTGTAAAAAATTCGGGTTAGTAACCGGAGTTCTTGGGGAATAACTCTCTATCCCATATAGTAATTCTACTTTATATTCTGTATCTGCCTGTACGGTAACATCAGTACCATCACCTATGCTGTAAAAGGCGGAAATGGAATATCGGAAGTTTAAATTACTACTGGCTGTAACAGCATGTAAATTTCCATTCTCATCCTTATTTGCTGCATCATCAAGGTAGGGAGAAACCTGTGTGGTCTGCATGGTTACTGTAACAACATCTGCCAGTACCCATGCAACTCCTGTTTTTTTATATAAGCGTGCATACGCTCTGCTATGAAAGAAAGCAGGAACCTTAATTCTTCCTGTTCCGCCAATGATATTCGTTTGAGTCCAGGGTCCTAATCCGTACGACATTTCAAACCATGTATTCCATGAAGCTGTACCTCTTCGTACAGATCCTTGTGGGAATTTGAATATCACTTCAGAGTTAGGAACTACCCAACAATTCTCAGGCTGGATGGTAGTTCCGCTTCCACCATCCTGCGCGTTGGTCTGCACTGGATTTAAGATAGAAGCCGGAGGAACACTGATACTCTCATTTTGTCTTACATTACTGTCTATATTATACAGAATAAAATCATTAGGATTTACAGGTTTATAAATTCCAACATTCCCATTTTCATCAGCAACCATAGGAGTTCCAGCTGGAATAACAGGTAAATCTCTCACGCGTAATTGCCCGTTTATATCCAATGTTTTTGTAGGAGACGTCGTGTTTATTCCGACACTCCCAGTTTGTGCGAAACTGCTGGTTGACATCCCCAACAGTATAGCTGCCAAAGATGCAATTTTTGTGTTTTTAATCATACTTAGGTTTAATTTTTTGACATTCATTTGCTTTATTTCCTGATATTTTTAAACAGAGGAGACATGATTTCTCCCCTGTATAAATGACCCTGAAGTTTTATTTAAAATGCTTGGGAACATATTTAACTTTCAATGTTAAATCAGGTAATAAATTGATGCTGCAAAGATCTGACAACCTATATAGACTATAAAATAATCATTGTAAAAATAGATAGTTACGATTGTAATTTTACACCTAAGAACATGTAGTTTTTTAATGACATTTTCACACTTTTAACAGTTATTAATTTTTACTACATTTATAATAATAATTAAATACATTAATCATAAATTCAAAAATCACAACAGTCTACAACAATGTATTTTAAATCATTTCAATTCCTTCTGTTAGTCTGGTTACAATTCTGTTATAGCCAACAATCAGCTTCTGTATGGTATGATACAGACAATGGGCTTCCACAAAACAGTGTAAAAGATATTGTTAAAGATAAATATGGGTTTATATGGCTGAGTACAGAAAATGGTTTAGTACGTTATGATGGAAATAATTTTGTAAGTTATAATCAACTTAGTCTTAAAAATAACAGATTTTCGGCTTTTTTTGGAAGTGTAGAAAAGGACTCTATTTATAATTTCACAGCTTATGCTGAAAATATTGTTCTACTATCCAAAAGAAATGTAAGTATTTTACATGAGCAGACCAATTACACCAAGAAAGCACTGGATGAAAGCCAATCCTATGAATTATTTATAAAAAATGAAACCCCGGAAAAAATTGGTTATAAAAATTTCTTTCTTTATTTTAATAAAAACAACTTCTACCATTTTTTTAAGAATGGAACAATACAGTATAATGGAAAAAAAATAATATCAATACATGACAATTATATAGCAAATACATTTTGCTTGGGACAAAATATTTTTATTGTCTCAAAAACATTGAAAAAGATTATCAAAATCTCATCAGGAAAAGTTAGCTATTTAGATGCCCCAGACATTTTCTTCCAAAATAATATTAAAATATATTGGAGTCAAATTAATAATCAATGTTTTGTCTTTTATAATAATATTTTATATAGAGTCTCCTTTCAGCACCATGGTAATGGCATTGGCTTAACAAAATTAATAAATTATGATCTTAATGAGAATTCCCTAGCTTCCATTTACCATGATGAGACAAACAATAAACTCTACCTGGGAACTTTATCTGATGGGTTGAATATTATAAAATTTAATAATTTCCATGTTGCTAACACATCAGATAAATCTTATGAAAATATTTTTTATTCAATACTTCCTTTTGAAAATGATAAAGTAATTAGCTCTTCGGGAGACCTATACAATGAAAACAAACTGGTAAAACAATATCATTTTACTACTTCCAGTAAATATTTTTTATTATATGATGATCAGAAAAATATAATTGTTCAAAATAACCACACTCTACTTCGCTTCTTAAAAAATGGCGATTATACGAAAAAAGAACAGCTATATTTCAAAAAAACGCCTTCTTATGCATGGAATCTCAATGGTCACTATATTATTGTTTTTCACGGCCCTTCACTAAAATCCCAACTTGTTTTCTACAAAGACGACAGCTTCACCACTCCTATTTTACAGTTTGCCATCCCCAACATAGTAACCACTGTACATGAATATGACCATGATAAATGGATGGTAGGAACAAGAGATGCTCTATATATCATAGAAGCACCACCCTACAAACTCAGAAAAATATCTACCAAGTCTATAAATATTAGAGAGATTATAAAAACAAATGATGGAAATTTTTGGATCATGACCCAAGGAAAGGGCTTTTTTCTCTACAAAAGTGGCCAGCTCATCAAAATGCCTGAAGACAAAGATGGGTACCTCCTATTCTCCCATACCATACTGGAGGATAAAAAGGGGTTTTTCTGGATCAGCACCAATAATGGGTTATTCAAAGTACTGAAAAAGAATCTTCTCAAATACTCCAAAGATAAAAGCCATCCGGTATATTATTACAGATACAGCAAAGAAGATGGGTTTAATACCAATGAATTCAATGGAGGCTGTTCTCCCAGTTCGTCTATCCTTCCGAATGGAGATTTCGTTTTGCCTTCTATGAAAGGAATGGTATTTTTTAATCCTGAAAAAGTAAGAAGCTATTATCCCAAAAACTTCTTTATGGAAAGAGTTGTATTCTACGATCCCAAAAGCAGTATAGAAGGGAATACAATTAATCTTGAAAATAATTTTTATAAAGCCCTTATTTTAGTAGATGTGCCCTATTATGCCAACAGGGCTAACCTTCTTATTGAAGCCAAATTGAAAGGCTCTAATAATGAAAAATGGGAAAAGGTAGAAAGTGATGGTAAATATTATATATCTAACCTGAAACCTGGCCAGTATCAGCTTTTGGTAAGAGTCTTAACATCTCCAAAAGGAAACTATATTTACAGAACACTCAATATCAACGTAAAGCACCTGTTCTATCAAACACTGCTTTTTAAAGCTTTAATCATCTTAGTCCTATTATTCATAATAATAAAATTGTTCAAACTAAGAATCAGAAGACAGGAATTGAAGAAGAAAGAGCTTGAAAAGATCATTGAAATAAGAACTCAAAAATTATTAAAAACCGTTTCAAAACTTGAATATACCAAAGAACAGTTACGAAAAGAGAGTGTACAGCAGAAAAAACTACTAGAGACCATTAGTCATGACATTATCACCCCGGTAAAGTTCTTATCAATTACTGCCAAGAAATTATACGAAACCAATGAACATGATCATTATATCCAAAAAAAATACTTTGAAAGCTTTTACAAATCTTCTATAGAATTCTACAATTTCGTTAAAACCTTAAAAGAGTATGCCGAAATTTATAATATTTCTGAAAAGAATGAAGTATATAATCTCTTTGAGATTATTGACAATAAAAGAACGCTGTTTGAAGTGGCAGCCAGAGAGCAGAACACCCGTATTATCAACAACGTAAAAGACCCTACTGAATCAAATATTAACCAGAATGTCATCGCAGTCATTATCCATAACTTAATAGATAATGCTATAAAAAATACCACCAATGGGATCATAGAACTGTCTACCATTGAAGATGAACATATCTTTTTCCTGGAAGTAAGAGATACAGGAAAAGGTATGAGCCAGGAACAAATGAAATATTATGAAAAACTGCAGAATAATATAGAAAATGAAAAACTGGTTTTACAAAAATACAGTTTGGGACTACATCTTATTCTCCAGCTGCTCATGATGATTAATGGTAAAATAGAATTTAAAAACAATACTCCCAATGGAACCATTGTTTCCATTAAAATAAAAAAACAAAAATATGGATAGAAAAATCATTATTGCAGACGATCATTTTGTAGTAAGATTAGGAACCACACTTATTCTGGAGTCACATTACAAAGATGTAAAGATTTCCTGCGCAGAATCTTATACAGACCTCACCGAGCAGCTATATGCTGAGCATTTTGATTTATTAATTCTGGATATCAATATGCCGGAAAGTAAGTATTTGAGCATGATTGGAGAACTAAAAACAATACAGCCCAGTCTTAAAATTTTAGTATTCTCAGTGTATGACAATGATATTGCGGTACAATACATCATTGAAGGAGCAGACGGGTACATTAATAAATTATCTGATGAAAATAATATTCTGGAAGCGGTAGAACAGATATTTGAAACAGGAACCTATTATTCCCAGGATATCGTAAAAAAACTGGTTTCTTCAGCGAAAAAAGATACTCCGATTAATCCACTTGAAATATTATCAGAAAGAGAGAAAGAAATATTCGACTTACTGGTGAAAGGGTATGGAAATATCGAAATCTCAAACGAGCTCAATCTTCACCTCTCAACAGTGAGCACTTACAAGGCAAGGGTTTATAAAAAGTTGAACATTAAGAACGCAGTTGATCTTGTGAGACTGGCAGATAAAAATCAGGGATATCCGAAGAGTTAATTAAAACGGTGTAAAAAATGACCCATCATTATCCATATTTTCAACTTTTAAAACACAAAAAAACGGAATAAATATTCCGTTTTCAATCATCTGTATTCTATAAGAATCGTAAAGTTATTTATACCTTTTTGATTTATTCTTTTTCTGTAATTGATCGGTTATCTTAAGAAGCGTATCAATTTGTTTTTTTTGCAGATCAATCTGCTTTTGCTGTTCTATAATATGTAAATACAATTCTTCTACTTTTTCCAGAGTTTGGGTAGACAATTTGGTAAGGTCAAAAGAATATCCATCTTCCGTTTTTTCCAATTCCTTAATAGAAGTTACTCCCGGTAAGTGTTTATTTTGCTGGATAAACTTTTCCGTATCATATATACTGGAGAACGTATAGTTTGAATTAATGCTTGATGTACCATCGAAATACTGGTCAAAAACATAATCAGGATAAGTAGCTGCAGCTGTTTTGATACTTCCGTTCACGCTTAATTTTTCAGAACCGAAAGTAGGCTCAGTAGTATATCCTACAGCTAAATTCTTCATAGTAGTTACATTCCCTGCTGGAGACATCTTCATTTGCACCTGTCCTAAAGCACCTGCACTGGGTGTTGTTGTAAAATCAATTCCAGTAGGAGTAACTGTATTCGCCGTTCCTAAAGAAAGAGAAGTACTGTTTCCAGCAGCCTTAATCTGTGCAGCAGAGTTGGTATCACAAAATATAAATAAGGAATATGCTCCTCCATTAGAAAACCCCATTGAAGTTCTTGTCCCTATACCGGAATCCTGAACAATTCCCAAGCCACTGCTATTATTAATGGTTGTAGTCTGCTGATTTACAAATTTTAAATCTTTACCATTTTGAGTAACAGTTCGGGTACTGGTAAGAGTTCCGTCTGCATTATAAATATTATTATAGATCAGTTTTTGCCATACTGTACCATCAAAATAATAATACCCAATACTGTCAATATTAAGTCTTGGTCCTACATTATCCCCTGCTGATATATCGGTAATATATACCAATGCTCCTTTCTGATTAGTTCCATAAAGCGTATTACCTTTAGCAGAAAGCTGTGCTCTGGTAAGTCTGGGTGCCTGAAGCCCATCAATATCAGTAGGTCCAAGTTTTCCATGAACATCCAATGTAGAATTTGGGGTTGTAGTATCAATCCCAACTCCTGCAGTCTGTGCAAAAATGCTTGCAGACATACCCAAAAAGATTGCTGTTAATAAAGTTGTTACATTTTTTCTCATTGCCTTAATTTTAGTATTTTAAAAGTGAAAAATATTAGAAGAGTAAATAGATGTGCCTCACAGATCCCACTTGTACCGGTTGATATAAAGCAAGGAAAAACACTCTCCTTACTGAAGGAGGCTAAACGAAAAATATAGAAAATACGGTTTAAGAATTAACAAGTAGAATTGAATTCCTTATCAAAAGGAAATTCAGTCTTATATAAAATATAGTTCTATCGAATTTTTTTGTTACTACCTGGGGATTTTAAATAATATTTTTTTATTTGTATTTTCATCATTGCCGGCTAGATAATTCTTCTATTTCTTACGTATTGAATTAATTAACTTTTAACGGTACAAATTTAGAATATGAAATGTAAAAATTAAATTTATACATGTAAAAACAAACCGTCACCCTTATAGTATTTTGTCCTGCTGATGTAGTTTAAAAATTACAAAAAGAATTGTTGCTGATAGAAAAAAATAACTATGATAATAGTATTTCATCTCCCATATACGTGGAGGGAAGCTCTATCACAAAAAATCCCTCTTATCAAATCGAAAAGAGGGATTATGTATTTAAAATTAGTAAATAACCAACTTATTATTGACGATTAATCATCATTGAAGCAACTTTACAGCTTCTTCATTATTTTGCATCTGAGCATGTTTCAAGGCTGTATTTCCTCTGTTATCCTTCGCATTCTTATCTGCTCCATTTTCTAAGAGCAGTTTGATGATGTCTGTTTTGCTGAAAACAGCTGCATAAATAAGAGCGGTGGCCTCATTATAATTCTTCATATTCATATTCGCTTTATAGGAAATTAATAATGAGATCATTTCTTTGTACCCTTTAAATGTTGCCCCCATTAATGCAGTATTACCGCTTTGATCCTGCAGATCAGGCTGAGCTCCATTTTCAAGCAGCCATTTGGTTGCGGTATAATGATTATGGTATACAGCCAGAATAAGAGGAGTATAACCTTCAGCATTCTTAGCGTTAATTTCTTTTTTAAACTTAGAAATTTCTTCTACATTTCCAGTCTTTGCATTAGAAAAAATGTCTTGTGCATTCGTTTTGCAGATTGCCAAAAGTATCATAATGGCAGAGATGAAATATTTCATTATTCTTATTTTGAAGATAATAAAGATTCCAGTTGCTGACGGTCCATTTTAATATATTGGGCCAATCTTTTTCCATAGTTAGCATCTGCCTGATAGAAGTAAGAGATCATTTTAGCTACTACTTTCTTATTCTCCACACCACTCAGAGCAGTTCCAAGATTTTTAATCAGATTATCCTGATCTTTTTTAGAGAAAGACCTGTAAAGCTCTCCGGCCTGTTTAAAATTATTTTCCTTATCTATTTTCTCCTGTACTGTTGATGTACCTGCAGGAAAAACAGTTTGAGAATATTTGAACTTTTTATTTTCAGTAACTTCAGGCCTAGCCACTGAAGGCTGATAGTTCACTTCCCCAGTCTGAGTTCTCATAGACATGTAGCCGTTTTGGTTATAGGTCATTACATCAGCTTTTGCAGCATTAACGGGTAGCTGTTGGAAATTTCCTCCAATTCTGTGTCTCTGGGTATCAAAATAAGAAAAAAGCCTTCCCTGCAACAGCTTATCTTCTGACGGCTCAATTCCTGGAACAAGAGTCCCTGGCGAAAAAGCAGCCTGTTCTATCTGTTGAAAATAATTTGTTGGGTTTTGGTTAAGAGTCATTGTTCCAGCCTTAACAGACTTTGCAATAGATTCCGGCCATACTTTGGTTACATCAACCGGATTGAAATCAAGTTTTTCAAAATCATCCTTTTTCAGCATCTGTACGTATAAATCCCATTTTGGAAAGTTTTTATTCTGGATAGAATTATACAGATCTCTGGTAGCATACTCAATTTGTATAGATTGAATTTTATCTGCTTCTTCCTGCGTAAGATTCTTTTCACCTTGTTTTGGAATCCATTTATATTTCACATAAGTGACTTCTCCTTTTGCATTCACCCATTTAAAAGCATGCACGCCATTGCCCTGCATTTCCCTGTAATTGGCAGGAATCCCATAATCAGAAAACAACCAGGTTAACATATGAGTAGCTTCGGGAATATTAGACATAAAATCAAATACACGATTATTATCGGAAGCATTATTAGTAACCGGAGATGGTTTAAATGCGTGTACCATATCAGGAAACTTAATTGCATCTCTAATGAAAAACACCGGTAAATTATTTCCTACCAAATCGTAATTTCCCTGATCTGTATAAAATTTAACTGCAAACCCTCGTGGATCTCTAAAGGTCTCCGGAGACCCCTGCTGATGGACTACTGTAGAAAACCTCACCAACAAAGGTGTCTTTTTGCCTGCTTTGGATAGAAAATCTGCCATTGTAACGTCTGAAAAATCAGCATCCGCAACAAATTCTCCGAAAGCACCAGCCCCTCTGGCGTGTACTACCCTTTCCGGAGTTCTCTCCCTGTCAAAAGCCGCTAACTTTTCAATTAAATGAATATCTTCCAATAAAACCGGTCCGTTATTCCCTACCGTTTTAGAGTTTTGATTATCTCCCACAGGACTTCCGGTGTTCGTCGTAAGTTGTTGAGAAAAGACCGTAGAGGTAATAAGAATCCCAGCTAAAAACACATTTTTTTTCATAATTTTTATTTATAGTGGGGCAAATATAGAAAGATGACTTCGTGGTTTCATCTCAATAAATTCAATTCAGATAATTTATTAAATCTATCAATAAAATTTATTCAATAGATATTATCTACTATTTTTAATATAATAGAAATTCTAAAATAGAAATCCAAAAAGAAGTCCGACAATTAAAATTGTGCTTCATGTAGTTTTATAACTACAGTATTAATAATTTATTTTACCAAGGATTTACATAATTTTGCTGAATTAAAACATGGCGAAAAAAACTGGGCAATCCCCTAAAAAACACTCGAATAATTTCGTTTAAGAAAATCAGCAGCATTAATATTTCATATTAACTTAATTGCTAAAAAGTAGAAACTTCGAACATCAGCAGTTATTAAAGATAGGTCTATGCGGCTTATCTTTTTTGAAATATAATTACCTGATGATGTAAAAAAAGACGAATACTTCAAAATAAAAAAACACTCATATACTCATTGTATGAAACAAAAGATTATTTCACTCATTGCCCTTGGTATTTTGACAGCATGTAATCCATCTTCTCAAAATAAAAGTTCAGGGGAAAATTCAGACCTATCCTTAAACACCGATGCCAAAACCACTGAACTTAGAGGAAAATGGCTACAACCGATTCCCGGACAGGAAAAAGAGAAACAGGGTTTTGAACTTCATGACAATGGAGTTGCTTCATCATTAAATATGCATACTTTACTGTATGATCAATGGAGGGTTTCTCATGATACTCTTTATCTATGGTATCATACTGAAGGAGTGCAAAATATGTCAAATGACATTGACACCTTACTTATCAAAAAGCTTGATAACAACCAGTTAACAGTTACGTCTTTAATAGGAAATTCTGGCATGGAACAAACTTATAATAAAGAGAAATAGATTTTGATACCTATTTCTTGTTCTTATTTACATCTGTTTCTATTCATCTAATCTTCATTTGTGTAAGGCTATTCCTGTATTTATAGCAATAGAAAATATAAGAATAAGATCTTTTCAAAATCACTCTAGAATTATGTAACAACGAAAGACTTCGCATTTATTTAACAGGGCTAAAATTAACATACTTAAATATCACATTTACAAAATATTACACTCTTAAATCTGATCAAAAAAAGATGGAGTAAAACTTCCATAATCTACATAACCTGTAATTTTAAATCTAATCTTCTGTAGTTTAAAAACGATATCTGATTTTTCAGTCAACTGCCAGATAGTACTAACTTTAAACGATTACATTATCAGCATATTTATCATTTCTAACATTAAAAAATGTTTTATAAAACACTTCTATTTTTATTTTTAATAAACATACAATTTTTTAATAGTCAGCAAGCTGCTGTATGGTATGATACGAATAACGGACTTCCCCAAAACAGCGTAAAAGACATCACTAAGGACAACTACGGATTTATCTGGCTGAGTACAGAAAACGGGTTGGTGCGTTATGATGGATATAATTTTGTTACCTATAACCATCTTAACCTTAAAAATAACAGATTTACTTCTTTTTTTGGAAGTAAAAAGAAAGATTCTATTTATAATTTAACAGCTTATAATGAAAATACGGTACTGATTTCTAAAAGGAATATCAGCAGCTTAAACCAACCGTCAAACTGTTTACAAAAAGTGTTGTATGAAAGTAAGTCTCATTCAGTTTTTACAAAAAACGGAATATTGGAGAAGCTTGATAGTAAAGACTTTTTTATCTATTTTGATAAAAACAATTACTATCATTTACTGAACGATGCCACCATCCAATACAAAGATCGTAAAATTGAAACCCTGAAGCACCTTCGTAAGGATTATATATTAGGAACCTTCTGTTTTGACCAGACCATTTTCATTATTTCTAAGGCACTGAAAAAAGTGATTACAATTAACGGTGAAAAAATAACGTATCTGGACGCCCCTGAGATTTTTTTCAAAAAAGATATGACAGTGTATTGGAGCCAAATCAACAATCAGTCTTTTATTATCCGGGATCATAGCTTATATAAAATATTCTATGAACAAAACACCCTTAGCATAAAAAAAATAGCAGAGTATGATTTTAATAAAAACTCGCTCTCCTCTATCTATCATGATGAAGTAAACAACAAACTATATCTGGGAACTTTATCTGATGGGTTGAATGTCATCAAGTTTAATAATTTTCATGTGGTTAATAAATCAAATACGTCTTATGAGAATATTTTCTATTCAATACTGCCTTTCGAAAATGACAAAGTAATAACTTCTTCGGGAGATGTATACGATGACAACAAACTGGTAAAACAATATCACTTCAAGACTTCCAGCAAATATTTCCTATTATATGACGATCATAGAAATATAATTGTTCAAAATAACCAGTCTTTACTTCGTTTCTTCAGCAACTCCGGTTACACGAAAAAAGAACATTTATATTTCAGAAAAACCCCCTCTTATGCTTGGAATCTTAATGGTCATTATATTATTGTTTTTCATGACCCTTCATTAAGATCCCAACTTGTTTTCTACAAAGACGACAGCTTCACCACCCCTATTTTACAGTTTGCTATCCCCAATATTGTAACTACTTTACATGAATATGGTCATAATAAATGGATGGTAGGAACAAGGGATGCTTTATATATCATAGAAGCACCTTCCTACAAACTCAGAAAAATATCTGCCAGGCCTCTAAATATTAGAGAGATTGTAAAAACAAGTGATGGAAATTTTTGGATCATGACCCAGGGAAGCGGCTTTTTTCTCTATAAAAATGGCCAGCTCATCAAAATGCCTGAAGACAAAGATGGATATCTCCTATTCTCCCATACCATTCTGGAAGATCAAAAAGGATTTTTCTGGATCAGCACGAATAATGGGCTATTTAAAGTACTGAAAAATAACCTGCTCAGTTATTCTAAAGATCAAAAATCTCCAGTGTATTATTATAGATACAGTAAAGAAGACGGGTTTAATACCAATGAATTTAATGGAGGATGTTCTCCCAGTTCCTCCATTCTTCCGAATAGAGATTTCGTTTTGCCTTCTATGAAAGGAATGGTATTTTTTAATCCGCAAAAAATACGAAGTTATTATCCCAAAAACTTCTTTATGGAAAGAGTTGTATTCTACGATCCCAAAAGCAATATAAAAGGGAATACAATCAATCTTGAAAATGATTTCTATAAAGCTTTGATTTTAATAGACATACCTTATTACGCCAATAGGGCCAACCTTATTATTGAAGCTAAATTGAAAGGCTCTAACAATGAAAAATGGGAAAAAGTAAACAAGGATGGTAAATATTATATATCGAACCTAGAGCCGGGCCAGTATCAGCTTTTGGTAAGGGTATTAACATCTCCAAAGGGAAATTATATTTATAGAACACTCAACATCAATGTACAACATCTATTCTATCAAATATTCATCGTTAAGTTTTTCTTTGTTTTATGTCTCTCTCTTATAACATTAAAACTGATAAGATTGAGAATGAGAAGGCAGCAACTGAAAAAGAAGGAACTTGAAAAAATCATTGAAATAAGAACTCAGAAATTATCAAAAACCGTTTCAAAACTTGAATATACTAAAGAACAGTTACGAAAAGAGAGTGTACAGCAGAAAAAACTATTAGAGACTATAAGCCATGACATTATCACTCCAGTAAAGTTCTTATCAATCACTGCCAAGAAATTATACGAAACCGATGAACATGATCATTATATACAAAAAAAGCATTTTGAAAGCTTTTACAAATCTTCTATAGAATTCTACAATTTCGTTAAAACCTTAAAAGAGTATGCCGAAATTTATAATATTCCTAAAAAAAATGAAGTCTATAATCTTTTTGAGGTCATTGAAAATAAAAGTACTCTTTTCGAGGTTGCAGCCAGGGAACAGAACACCCGTATTATCAATAATGTGAAAGACCCTACTGAATCAAATATTAACCAGAATGTTATTGCTGTCATTATCCATAACTTAATAGACAATGCTATAAAAAACACCACCAATGGGATCATAGAACTGTCTACCATTGAAGATGAACATATCTTTTTCCTGGAAGTAAGAGATACAGGAAAAGGCATGAGCCAGGAACAAATGAAATATTATGAAAAACTGCAGAACAATATTGAAAATGAAAAACTGGTTTTACAGAAATACAGCTTAGGGCTACACCTTATCCTTCAGTTACTCATGATGATTAACGGGAAAATAGAATTTAAAAACAATATACCTAGGGGAACAATTGTTTCAATCAAAATAAAAAAACAAAAATATGGATAGAAAAATCATTATTGCAGATGATCATTTTGTAGTAAGATTAGGAACCACACTTATTCTGGAGTCACATTACAAAGATGTAAAGATTTCCTGCGCAGAATCTTATACAGACCTCACTGAGCAGCTATATGCTGAGCATTTTGATTTATTAATTCTAGATATCAATATGCCGGAAAGTAAGTATTTGAGCATGATTGGTGAGTTAAAAGCAATACAGCCTAACCTTAAAATTTTAGTATTCTCAGTGTATGATAATGATATTGCGGTACAATACATTATTGAAGGAGCAGACGGGTACATTAATAAATTATCTGATGAAAATAATATTCTGGAAGCAGTAGAACAGATATTTGAAACAGGAACCTATTATTCCCAGGATATCGTAAAAAGACTGGTTTCTTCGGCTAAAAAAGACACTCCTATCAACCCGCTTGAAATATTATCTGAAAGAGAAAAAGAAATATTCGACTTACTGGTGAAAGGGTATGGCAATATCGAGATTTCAAATGAGCTCAACCTTCACCTATCAACCGTGAGCACTTACAAGGCAAGGGTTTATAAAAAACTGAATATAAAAAATACAGTTGATCTTGTGAGATTGGGAGATAAAAATCAGACCCATAAATTTAAATAACATTATATAGGATGATAGCAATATAATTAACCTTTTTTCTCCAATAGCTTTGTGATATTTCAATCTTTCTAACATAATAAAATGAAAATCTTTATCATAAAAAATCATCAGGAGTTGCTCATCAATATCTAGCTTATTTACACTTTAAAATCCAATTGAAAAGCACAAAAAACGCTTACACTTTAATTACTAATTTTTGATTTTTTAAGACAAAAAAACTAATAAAAGGAAATTTACTTAACTATATTTACATTCATCATATGCTAAATTTTGTTTAATCTACAATAATACAAGACTAATATAGAATAGCATAAAATTAAACTTATATGATTTCACATTTATGAAATCCCTTTATTGAAGGGCAATTAAATTAAATGTAGTATGTGTGTAGACATAGCCTAATCTTAATTTACAAAAGAAAATAAGAAGGAACATTGTTTTTTATTTTAATTTTAATTCACACAGAATAGATTATTTTTTTTCTGTGTTCAAAAAAACCACTAATCAATATAAAAAAACAACGTTATGGAACTACACAAAAAGATCTTATTAGGATCATTAATTTCAATGGCTATGGTATCATGTAATACTACAAATGACAGCATAGAAGAAAAAGCTCCACAAGACCAACAATCACTTTCAGGATTATTAGCCATTCCTCAATCAGACATCCCTGCAGGTTTCGAAAAAACACAAATGTGTAAAGATGTTTATCTTCCAGGAGAGGATAAGGCTCCAGGAGCAGCCTCAAAGGGAGCTGTTATTACCAGTAAAAAATGGACAAATGGTAGTGTTATCACTGTAGGCCTTTATGGAGGTAGTACCTATGTTCGTAACAAAGTGATACAATACGCTAATGAATGGTCCAAATATGCCAATATTACTTTTAATTTTGTTTCCAGTGGAACACCACAGATTCGTGTAACATTTACATCTGGTGCCGGATCTTATTCATATATAGGAAAAGATGCTCTTAGTATCGCCTCTAATAAAGAAACCATGAACTTCGGCTGGTTTACAGACTCCACAAGTGATACAGAATTCAGCAGAACAGTCATTCATGAATTCGGTCACGCCCTTGGAATGATCCATGAACATCAACATCCTTTAGCTGCTATTCCATGGGATAAGCCAAAAGTATATGCTTATTATGCAGGTGCTCCAAATTACTGGACTCAAGCTCAGGTAGACAATAACCTTTTTGCAAAATATTCAACTTCACAAACACAATATAGTGCTTACGATACACAATCTATTATGCACTACAGCATCAGCTCAACGCTAACCACAAATGGATTCAGTGTTGGAAGCAATACAGTTTTATCTCCCACAGATAAACAATTTATCGCAACAGTATATCCAAAATAAGAAATCCACTTATCTCAATAGGAGTCTACCTTGTCAATCAGGGTAGACTTTGTTTGCTTATATAGAGTTGAGTAAAATAGTTTTCCAGTTATTATAATAAAAAAGCCCTCTCAAAGAGAAGGCTTAATTATGTACTTTATAAAAAGATATCAATTACACAATTTTCGTTACAGGTACACATCCGCAAGCACAGTCCCAAATGTCCTGCTCTGGATGGCATTCATAAATAGACTCACATCTATAGATATATCCAACTCTACAATAAGTTGGACCTGCCCCTTTGATTGACTTCATACTGTCTCTTGTGATTTTCTTTAAATTTTTCATAGTTATTTATTAATATATTAGTTTTTTAGAACATATAGTTCTTATTTCCAAATATAACCAAATAAAACTAATTACAAAATGCTAATCAAATTTTATTACATATTTCATTGGATTAATTAAGATCTCGTTTTCTATTACGTTCTTTATAGTTCTATCAATTTGACTTTAAGATCTTCACTGATCAAGCATTGTTTCGAAATTTTAAATTTCCAAAAACAAAGCAATAGCGTGAATGTGTATTAACCGACGAGAAATTTTATCTTACTTATTTTTCTCAATCAGTTCAATAATTTTTAGAGCGACACCATTTGAGGATTGAAAATTTTGTCCAGTAATAATTCTACCATCTTGTTCAACATGAGATACATTTCCTTTTGAAAATTTAAAAGTTCCTCCTCTTTCTTCTATGGTCTTCTGAATTAAGAATGGAAAATGTTTAAAATATTCACCATCCTGTTTTTCAAAAGAATCAGGATAGCCACTTATTATCTTTCCCTGAACTAAGAATTTGCCATTTTTAGTTCTTAAGTTAACAATACCTGCTGTTCCATGACATACCGAAGAGATAATACCCTTGTTATCTTCATATATCTGCATCGAAATGCGTTGAATATCTGAATTTTCAGGAACATCATACATCGCACTTCCACCTCCAATATAATGAACTGCTTTGTAATTTTTATAATCAACTTGTTTAGGGTTCAAAGTATATTTTATAGCGTACATAAAGTCTTGATTATATAAATATTGCTTTTGCAAGCTATCAGAGGTATTGATATAAGCCAAAGGAATATCACCGCCTTTCGGACTTACAAAATCAACAGTATACCCTGAATTGACAAAAGTATCGTAAGCATTTACAATTTCAGCAAAGCTATTTCCCGTCGAAATTGTAGATTTTCCATAATAATGAGCATTGGAAACAATGAATAATATTTTTTCCCCGCTTTTATTGCTTGTTTTGCTGCTTGCTGATTTACTGATTATTTTCCATTCACCCTGAATTTTCTTTAACAAGAACATATCCATAAATTCTTGCTTTCTTTCAGGAATAAGAATCTCTGCTTTTGCCATAGCAATATCATTAAAGTATTCTATAGAGATAATTTTCCCGATACGACCGTTAAATTCTCCTTTATTTCCTTTTTGAAACCAGTTGACATATTCTGAAGCCGGAACGATCCATAAAGGTTTTTCTTTGTGGCTTAGAAAAAGATTGGCTTCGGCATAAAAAGCCTTACTTATATTATCAGGTTCATTATAAGATGTACCATTAATATAGTTTTGAATACAATTCTCAATGAGAGATTGTTCCGATTGTGCAAAGCATCCATTTGATAAGAATACACATAAAATTGCGAAAAAGATTTTTTCCATAAACGTTGGATTTTAATGATTTAAAAACGTTTCGCAAAAATATATTGCTTCCCTTTTAAATCATTCCAAGTTTATCATCATGAAGTACGAATGTATATTTTAGGAGTAAAAATTACGTTTTTTGATAATTTGAAGGCGTAGTTCCTGTAATTTTTTTAAATGAACTATAGAATGTACTGCTTGAATTAAACCTGGATTCAAAACCCACAGCATCTATTTTCAACTGAGTACTTTCTTTTAAAAGTCGTTTTGCTTCATCAATTCGATATTCATTGATGAATTGAGTAAAACTTTTATTCAAATTAGCATTAATAAATTGTGATAGCAATTGAGGGCGAATACTTAATTCTTTTGCTAAAATGGATAAGGTGAGATCAGGATTAGTATAGATTTTCTTTGTTTCAAAAAGTATATTAATTTTTTCCTGAATCTCCTTTACCAACTTTTCATCTATTTTGTTGATGTATTTTTCTTTACTAATGACCGAAATTAACGTTTTGTTTTTTGCATAATAAATCAAAAGGAAAGAAATGTAAAAACTGAAGGAAAAAGTCAAGGCTCCGGAAATATAGGAGGTATATCTGGATAAAGAATAGGAAAGCCAAATGGCAAAAACACCACCAATAACTGATAATACCCAAGTTTCTTGATAGCTAATTTGGTTGCGATAGGTTACCAGCTTCCTAAAAATTTGTCTGGCCTCATAAATGGATAATACAATAAAAATAAACCATTGAGTATTTATAAAATAATAAATTATTCGTCTCCATAGCTCAGGGTTTTCCTTGTATGGAAGAAGAAAACCAAAAACGCTTATCGCTATCATGAGAAAAATGAGACTATATTTTGCAAAAGAATAATTAAGATTTTGCAGTATTGACCTAACAAAAAAATACAATAGCGGACCAATAAAAAAACAAGCCGACAAACCTATTTGCAAATATGTTTTTGACAACTGAGGATTAAAATTATAAAATACAGATTTTCCGATCCTCGTACTTAAAGCTAGCAACAAAAGCCCCAAAAATAAATCTGATATCTCTTTATTTCTCTTGAAGAATAAAAAATAGAACCCCAAAATAACACTATTAAAAACACCTATAGCGCTTAAAAAAAATAATATTTGATTGTCAATATTCATTCGTTGAAAATATGTTTTCTTTTGGAATTATTAGCAGTTATCGATTTTAAATCCATAATGTCATTAGATTTTCACCACAAAACTTCTTTATGAAACCGATATTCCAAATTTAGCAAAAACTTTTTCCCGTTGTTGCTTTCCGGTTGAATAATGGCTGATTTTCATTTGCAGAAATAAATTTTGTAGAGCATTCTCCAAAAAACATCATTAGCCAACCTTGCATGAAATCAGAGTTGATTTTTCTTGTTTATAATTGGTATAACTTTCTTTAGGCTCAAAGTCTGGAGACTTTGCGCAGCGGTGTAGTTTCCAACAATTTCTCTTTTTTCCTATTTATAATTTTTAGTATCTAAAAACGTCTGCATAGGAGTTTTGCCATAACAATGTTTTCCTGTATGAGTTCTTTCATTATTGTAATCTTCCAACCAAAAACTTCAATCCTGATTTTCGGTCTTTTAAAATCGAATTTTAAATTATAAATCAGTTAATGTGATAATCTAATTTTGACCTTACCAGGTAAGGCTATGTCATGTTTTATACAATAATCTATGAATTTACCATTTTCAATTACTTCAAATGCTGAAGACTTTGCACATTCTATTGTTGCATAATGTTTTTTACTCTTAATATTATGAATTTTAAGACTAAAATAATCATCTACTCCCTCTATTATGATTTCAAATAGATTCTTCTTAATTGACTGCATGGCTCCAGAACTTTTCCATTTCACAGAATTAATAAAGTTTTTTTTTCGACTTTCAAATCTTCTTAATGATTCGAGGTGATTTGACGCTTCTCTACTATCAGTTAAATTATCACAACAAAGTGTCCCAACTTGCAATGCCCCCCATTTTTCATGATAAATATGAAAAATATATCTGATATTACTTCCACAATTTTCACATTCTCCAATTAGATCTTCTAAATCTTCTTCACCACTGTATTCCCATCCAAAATTAGGTTTTATTTTCCCATGTTCCATCGCGTGGCAACCTTTACATAAAGTGATACATTCTTCGGAAGCATATTCCCATAACATTCTACCTTTTACATATTTTTTATGATGAACCTGAAGAATAACTTCAAATGAGTTCCTACCACATATAGCACACTTATAACCATCAGATTCAATAATGTCATCACGAAATTCTTTCCAAATTTTACTATTGTATTTATTCTTCATAATTATTCAATGCTATTACTTTTTAAATCTGATTCTTAGATATTCCTTCCAAACATATAAAAGTAATGCGTCAAAAGGTGTCGTATTTTTTATTTTTTATTTAACTATATTGTTTTTCCAATAAATGGAAATAATAGCTAAAAGGTTTTCCATAGTAATTTACATTTCTTTCCTTATTTTTATAAGATATTAGGGTTTTTAGTATAATCCTCTCTTTATTAATATACTTATTACTTAGTTGTAACTTAAAATCAGTCTCATTGATTTTATTATACATTGAAGATGTTAGCTTGAACTTAGATGATAATACTTTGAGCGAAACCAATTCATCTCGAATTATTATTGAATCAAAAATGGATACTTTAGGAATGCAACTAAATAAAAACTTAGGAATGAATACATCTTTTTTATTATTTGCATTTGACAATTCCTTTTTCAAACGAGCAATTTGTTTATTTCTACATCTATCTAAATTCTTTAATTGTCTAGCAATATGATTGTTTTTTGATAACCGATTGAAACCTTTTGCCCAGCAAAAATCATTTTCTATATAAGCGTAGTTTTTTATGTTAACTCTACCAACAGACATCCCAACCAATCTATTACATACAGATTCTATTATAGTATCTTTAGATTTTCTTTGTCCTTTTTTTAGGCTTCTTAATGTTAAATCTATAAGGTTTTGTTGCTTTAATTTTTCTTTCTTTAATGATCTTTTTCTAACTCTAATCTCATTATTAAAAGAAACCTCATATCCTACAAATCCAATCCATTTTGTTGAATTACGAAATGAACCTGACCATCTGTATGGGCTTTTCGATTTTGTATCTTCAGACCAAAACTCCTTTAAAATTTGTTTATTATTAAAATTGAAGTTCAAAGGTAGATGAGGAACTAATTTAAGTTTCTTTAGACTTTCATTATAGACTTGATAGTAATCCTCACATTGTTTTTTATTGGGATGAATAATTACCATATCATCACAAAATCTTACATAATGTAGTTTGCTGTCTTTCTTCTTTAATAATTCTAAATCTGCAAAATGTAATACCATATTTGCAATAAGTCCTGATATTGCTCCGCCTTGTGGTACTCCAACTCTATTATGATTGACGCTTTTATAATATTTCAGGTCTTTCAAATCATCATCAATCCATCCAAAATAACCATTATCAATCTTATACTGTTGCCAATAATCAGAGTATTTTTTATGGTTGTAAATTTTAACATTGTGAACAAAGGAATATGATTCTAAATATTTATAAAAAATCCTTTTAGCGTTGGAATCAATAACTAGATTACTTTGCGAAATTAGTTTTTTAAAACACTCTTTTACAATTGTATGGTTCACTGAATCGTAAAACTTACTAATATCACATTCACTAACATACAGTTTTTTCCCCTTATAATCTGATTTGTATTTTAATATAGAATCCATTGCGTGATGATGAGATGTAACCACTTTTTTTCCTTTATAAATTCTTTTTGGTCGGAATGCATGTGACTCTGGAAAAAAATGCTCATCAAAATATTCTGATAAATATTTATTAGTTAAACTTATTATTATTCTATCCTTTAAATTATAAAGGGCAATTGGACGGCATTTTGATTGATCTTTTTTGGAAAGAGGAATTATTTTTGGAGATGTAAAACAAAAATTAGTATTTAAAATTGAGTCCTGAATATCTTTTACGAACTTATTAAGGTTTATTATAAATAATTCATTAGGATGTTTTTCCTTATAATAACGGATGGTTTCAAATAAAGAATCAGCATTGTTTTTTATACTATCTATCTTTTGATAATTAGTAATATAACGTCTTTTCTTTTTAAGTGTTTTCCATTTTCTGCGTGGTGGCAAAATAGAATTTAATAAATCTAAATCTTCATCAGTTTTATCTTGATTTTTCTTGTGGTTTAGATGATAATTGGTTCTGTTATCTGATGAAAGAAGGTGAATCAAGTGTTTTTTACTTCTTTGTTTAGCTATTTTAGCTCTAATTTTACAAATGAGAGTTAATATTTCTTCTTCAGAAAAATAAGTTTGTAACACGATTATAGTTTTTTTATAAGCAATAGAGAGTCCCTGAATTAAAAAGATAAATACTGAACATTGTCTTTGAATTTCCTGCCACTTAATTTCAATATTGATTACAGTGTCAACACTAACAACCTGCTAAATAAAATTTAGCCGCTGTCTAGGTACTCTCTATTAGCTATTATTTGTAACCTTTTTCTTTTGCTAAATGAACTATAGTGCTAAAGTTAATAGTTTCTTTTGAATTATAATAGCAATCCTGTAATAATATTAAACATTCCGACTCATTAAATTTCATTTCATCCAACTTACTCAATTCAATAAAGTATTTTCTTGCTAAATCAAAGGTAAATGTATTTGATATTCCAAATGCCACTCTTAACCATTCATCATAGGAATGAGTTATAGACCTTTTTTCTCTTTTAAGATAATTGATGATTTTTAGTATTTCTCTCTTATTAGATGGAGAATTTTTTCCAATAGCATTATGTAATGCGAACTTATTTGTTGCACCTAAATTTTTATTAATGTTTATCTTTATCCTTGATGCAGATTGACTTATTAATTCTAGATATTCATCTTGATTAATTTCAAACTCAAAATATGAATTTTTTATGGTGATATTTTCGTCACATGAGATGAAGCATAGTCTAGTATAATCACTGCCACTTTTATCAAGCTCAATATTATATTTTTCTAAAAAATAAGCAGAAACTTTTTTAAATGCTCTTTTATGATGAAAGTCTATATTTTCATTATTTAATTGAACATCATTAAATTTCAGTTTAATAATCCCTTTTAATCCTGCTCCCGATGGGGAAACCCAATTAGCAATTATAAAATTATCATTATCTAAAATTTCTTTGATAGATTCAATCGTTTGAGTATCTAGTTTATCAATATCAATTACTAATATATTGTTATATTTAATAATTCCTTCTTTCTTCCTATTATTCTCTTTAAATAAAGCACAAAAGGTGACCACAGGAAGATTCTTTTTCTTAATTGAATATAGCTCACTTCCAGATTTATATAAATCATTTAATTCAAGAGTAAATAACCTAGCTTTATCACTTTTAATTTCTTCAAAAATATCATGTAAAGTTATAACAGTCGAATTTGAATTTCTAAGATTACTTAGATAACTAATCTGTAAATCTTTCATCATTACTAATTTTCTCTTTAGAAATGCCAAGATAATAATTAAGATTGAATAATAAAATTATCATTTACAATATTCAAATTGTATTGTCAAATATATCTAATATCAGACAATCATTATATTTATTTAAATTATTTATTATGAAATATTACACAGAAGAAATTATTAAGTACAATGCCAAGATTTCTATTTACAATCTAATTTATAAGAAATTTAAGTTTGAATGGTGGCTCATAATTATTATTCCACAATTGATTCCTGCAATAGGAGCGTTTATCTTTTTAGCATTCAAAATGTATATTTGGACAATTGTATCTATGGCTATTATGACCTACCTATTGGTTAAATTATTGAAATTTAGAAATAATAAAATTAAAATTATTCTGAGAAAAAATTATAGCTATGCTTTGAATCAAGATAATGATTTTAATTACAAATCATTTTTAGAAATCCAAAAAGTAGAATTAAAGGAATTGTTAGGAAATACCTTGGTTAAGAAAGATAGTCTGCTTTTTCTGATAGATATACTTCCTAATCAACAAAAAAAATACTCTTACACAATCACAGTTCAAACTATTATAATTTATATATCAATTGTTACAGGTGCTTTTTTATCCAAGTTTTTAGATTTTGCAAAAGATATACAGGATTTTAAAGCAGGAGCCATAAGTCTTTTATTAGCTTTATTTATGGTTGCATATATGGTGATTATGGCTGATATATTTATTATAAAAGATTTTGTTCAACAATATATAAGAAATCAAAATAGATTAATAAGAGCGCTACAAAATATCTACTTGGAAGAATATACTGAATAAGATTAATGAAGTAGTCGATACTTTGATATTGTAAAAAAACCTTGACCGAATTAAGTCAAGGTTAATTTTATTTACATTTTTGTAATTGTTTTAAACACTCTTGGTGAATTATCATTATTAAAAATGCGATCCTTAAAATCTTTGTAATATTTTAGCCTGCATTGTAGTGAACAGGTGAAACGACCAAAATTATACGGTTCATAATAATCTCTAAACCCATCACATCTTAAGAGTCTGAAAATGTAAAAATCTTTTTCCTTAGTTACATGAGCTTTATAAATAACCCTGTTGTTATTAATTTCTAAAATCATTTTATACTTTTTTACAAGTATACAATATGAGCTAATTATTTATAGGTTTGCTAAATTTCAAAAAACCTTCAAAGGAATATCTAATATTCAAACTCATTTTCCTTTGTTGTATGAGGATATTGAGATCTTTAAGGTTACTATAGATGAGCAAGGATCGTTCAAGCTGTCTCCTAGACTTTTGCAACATGTTGAATCGGATTGTGTGATTGATACTATTACAAAACAGATTGCAAAAACAAATCCTGATATGCCACTTTGGACGATACACGATTCTTTCTGTACTACACAAAGTTGGTTTCCAGTTCTGGAATATATGGTATAGGAGCTATTTTTAAGCTATTCTGGAGGTGAGTTATGTGTATACGGATGAGTGCCTGAAAGTGGCTTAAAAGTCTAATATTAAAAGGGATTGCTATAAAAGCGATCCCTATATTTTTTTTATTTTCAGATTGCTAATTTCTGACATTTTAAATACTTCGGTATACTTAGTAGATTTATTATATAAAAATAAGTATTCATTGGTTTTGCCTAAAAATAAAAAAGATCTATTTGATTGAATTTGTTTGTTATTATAGTTAAAAATAATCTCATTATAAGGCTTTTCATTTTTAATATTATTAATATCAGTAAATGCTTTTAGTATTGGAAATATTATTAGTAAAGAAGAAATGAATATTAAACTATATTTTTTAGAAAATTCAATGCTTTTATCCAGCCAAAGTAATAATGAAGCAAAAAAAGCTATTATAAACGTTTGTAAAAAATATAACTGAATATCTAAAGGGAAATCAATGATAAATATTAGAATAGAGTTTATTACTGCTAAAACCATTACAGTCTTCGCAATTTTTTTCGTATTTGTAAATCTAAGAATTTCTTCACCATATTTTTTTCTAAAATAATCTTTGATATATATAAAAGGTAAATAAATTAGAAAAGATAAAACAGATATTAAATAAAATGCTAAATCATTAATAAATAACAATGTGAATTCTGATAATCCAATATATTCATTTATATTAATGCCAAAATATTGATAAAAAATAAAGTTTCTAATTATACTACTAAATAAAATTAGTATAGAAAAAAAGGGAATAATTTTTGATATTTTCTCAATATTTTCTGTCATTTTCTTTTTTTTATAAAATTAATTTATTATTGGTTAATACGGGGTTTAATTTCATCACCAAAAATCACTGTTCCATTTTCAATTGTATATGGGTGAATACTTTGGTAATTACCATCTAAAGAAAGAAATACTTCTGTAACAATAACATCTTTTCCATCAACTGTACCATTCCAGGCAATAGCAGTAGCTGGGATATCTTCGTCCTTTAGATCTTCTCTTACTCCTTGTATTAGTAGATCATACATTTCGTTTGAATCAATTGTTTCAGAATAAGCACCAATGTAAGTCAAATCGCCATTTGCTCTAACGTATGTACCAAAAAGAGCAAACTCACCATTTTCTTTTAGAAATAATTCTGCTTGCTCCATCAAAGAGTTTAATAATTTTTCGATGTTGTTCATGCTAGATTTTTATTCGATAAGGATCACTCTTCTTTATCTGAATCCATTTTAACCAAGTAAATTTGTCTGATTAAAGTCTTTTAATTCAAAATAACAGTTTTCACAAATTAGTTTTATCCCAGCAAATTTTTCTGATTCTTCATTCCAGCCATTATATTCAGTTCTGACTTTTTCACATTCACTACACCATGCTTGAAAATCATCTTCTTCATCTAATTCCATTCCAAGATAAGTTTCAAATGCTTCTTCAAAACCTTTTGGGGATTCAAGGTTTAGGTGTTGGCAAACAAATGCAGGTCTTGAATAACCATGACTGCCACAATCAACTGTTTTTTGTTTTAGCTTTTTTATTTCAGGTGAAGATTTATCAACAAGATTTGTAATCAACATAAATATATCCAAATTATCAGTATTGACTTTATAAACACCTATACCGTTAACAAAATTTAAGCAGATTGACGATAATTCCCAACCGTCATATTCATCACTTGAAAAAGTCCCATTATGAAGTTTTTCATAATTATTTTCAATTCCAAATTCTTTAACTACCAAAAGTTGATTTTTACTTTTTTCAATGGAATGTTTATTAAACCAGCTCCACATCCATGTTTCTGATTTTAAAGAGTGAGTTCCTACAGAAACATATTTAAAATATATTTCATCATCATCATTGTTGTACAACCTTAAAAGTTCTGTTTCACCGTCATAAAACCAGTTTGCATACGAATCAATTTCAAAAGTTTCTTTAAACTTCTCTTGAATCTGAATTAAATTATCAAAACTTTGCCTGTTGTATTGTTCGTAATTCATTTTGTGTTTATTGTCTTTTAATTACTGGGGAGAGTCTGGAACATCATCACTTGATTTTGCCCAACGTATTGGGTAGCCATTTTTAGTTTCTTTTAAATCGGTACGTTCCATTTTTATCAAATCACTTTTTATATAATATTTATCTTTCTCTTTGTAGATAACCGCTAAAGGATCTACAGTTGATTGATTATTATCAAAAATATATAACTTGTTGTCTGTGGATTTGTAGTTAATTTTATAACTAAATTGAATATCTCCACTAAATCCAAATTCATTATTATCCTTAGAAATATTTATGTAGTAGTTTCCTTGTTTTTCGCTGTCAATATTATAAGGATACAGCCAGTAAATACCATCCCAATTTATTTTTTGCGTTATCATTGAATTCTTAGATAAATCTTCTACCTTGTCTTTTTTAAATACTACTACATAATTTTTTGATGAATCAAGATCTTTAATATCAATGATTATAGATTTATAATCTGGAACCGTAATCAGATCTTTTTCTAAATCTAAGCTAAGTAGATGATTATTATCTATTTTTTTAATCTTGGAATAATTTTCATAGTCTGCGGGACAACAGGATTTCAAATCATTCTCTGTCATACTTCCGTAATATTTTATAAAAGTATTATATGATTGATTATAAATTTTTTGTTTATTCGTTTTTACAAAATTTTGAACCCCAATATCATTGTAAATCTTTTCAAATGAGGGAAGAATTGATTCTGAATTTATTTTTTTTGAAATAATATAACTTATAGGTAAATAATTTGATTCTTTTTCGTTCCCAATAAAATTAAAACTAATATCATATTTTATATTAATATCAGTCTTATGATTACTTAAAACTTTTATGTTTTTTCCATCAATATTATCCGATTCTAAAAATTGTTTAGTAATATAGATTGTATCATGCTTGTTTATAACTTCATAGTCTTCATTAATGCTTTCATCTATTGATGTTAGTTCACCAATTGATACATTCAAATCATTATTAATTTTAATGTTTAAATAATTTTTTGACTCTGTTGGGAGTTTTCCAGATGATTGATTAATTTCTTTCTGGTTATTTTTTTGGCAGCTAAATATTGAAAAAAAACCAATTAATAAGCCGATTAAATATTTCATTACTGATAGTTTCTTACTAATACATCACTTTGATTTTATCCTGCTCTTATGAATATATCCTTCTTTTCCTTCTTTAGTTTTCACTAAAAACCAATCACCTGTATTATTCAGAACCTCAATATGTTCTCCTGATTTTAACTTTTGTAGAACCTCTGAGGAAGTATTTTTATCTTTTCTTAAATTGGTATAGCCATCTGGATCAACAATTTTGTTGAGAAGGTGCTTTTCTTTTAAATATTTTGAAATTTGGTTTATTTTAGAATTTGTAATTGTATAACTTTCATATCCATCTGATTTATTTTCTTGTACCTTCTCTTTTATATTATTTTCTGTATCAATTAGAATATTCAAGTCTTTTTTTGAAATAATATAACCATTATCAGCAAGCAATTTAACTGCATTAAAGTCTTCTTGATGTATAGAAAGATTCATTAAATCATTTAGTTTTGAAACATCAACTTTATATTTAGTAATAAAATATTGTAACCAACTATTATCAATATAATACTGTACATCAAAAAAAGTTTCATTATTAATCAAATATGATAAATTCTTATTGTCAAAATCTTCTATTAAAGGATTCTCATTCTCGTATAATTCAAGTTTTTGTTTAAAATTTTGAATTTTGGGGGATTTTTTATCTAAATCCTGAGGAGTAAATTTTATTACTGTTCCTTCATTAAAAAGGTCAGTAAACTTTGTTTCTTCCATAATTTTATTTTTGTCATTATCTTGTTTCCCTAATAATCTCCATTTTTCTAATGTTAGTAAATTTCCATTTACCGTGTCGTAGTAATATAATGAACAATCCTTCTTGTCAACATAAAAAATATTCCAAACGCTGTTATGAAATTCACCTTCTTGCTCTTCTTTTATAACATAATATTTTTTCTTATTATAAACGCTTTCGTCAATTTCAAAAATTATTTTCTGATTACTATTTTTATACAATTGCATAGCTTCAGCAACCTCTTGTATTTGAGTTACTTTATTATAAGCATTTTCTTTACTGCAATTATCATTGTCTTGACCTTTGCAAGATAATAATTGAAACAAAATTAGGAATGCTATTCTTTTTTTCATTTTAATTGATTTAAAAGTTCAATATCCTTTTGGATTTCTATTTTCTCTTTTTCATTTTTTGTTTTACAAAGCTTACATTCTAACATTTTTTTATAATCCTTTAATGTTGACACAAAATTATCTTTGACTGCTTTTTTATACTGTTGAGGTCCTGTCAAACCATTCTTAGGCTCTCCAGTGGCATATGCACCTTTTTTTCCAGTATCCTCTAATCCGACAACAAAATTTTCTATAGTCTTTGAATTGTCGGTCAATGCAGTATATGCATCTGGGAAATTCTTTTTCAGAAGCTCAATATATCCATTAAAACCTGCTTCTTCAGATGTGAAGTTAGCAAAACTTTCAACTCTTGCTTGGTACTTACCTTCATATGTTTCGTGTGTTGACATGCTTTTTTTACCAGCATCCCCAGAACCTTTTATATTCATCGGGTTATTCAACGGTGTTTTCAAACTAAAACCATTTTCCTGCCTTCTTTGTGCAATCATATATAATCCTTTGAATTTATTTGCAGACGTATGTGTAGATACATAATTAATTACTTTAGTACCAAAAGAATCATAATACTCTTTCCTACCATCATTTTTTAATTCATTACATTTACAGTTATTGATTTCTGGTAAAGGTTCTACAAGTGCATAAACTTTAATTTCCTCTTTATACTCCGAGGCTTTAACAACTATTTTCCCGTTGCTAGAATAACCTCTTCTTCCATATACACCAGTTAATTCAGGAATTATTGATTCCAAATAATTGTTTAACGCATGGTAAACAAACTTATAGTTTGAAGCACTTAAGTCTCCAATTTCACCTGCATAACTTGAATGATTTTCTCCATTTGAATTTCTTATACCTAAGCAACCTATCAAATCTTTAGATTTCCAAGGGTCAATAGATATGGAACTCCTATTTCCTAATGTCATTGCACCACTTGAAACCTCTTTTTTTAAATCAGCCACAGGTTTTAAATTTGATGTCGTATTATCAACAAATCTATACCTAAAACTTTCTTTTCCTGCGTGATTCCATGCTTGCATATATCGAACTCTATACAATGTTTTGAGTATGTTTGGTGGGATAGGTCCGTAACTTGTATAATCTTTATTATTAGTTTGCGCATGTCTTGCGACAGTTAAAACCGTAGTTTCTGCATTTTCATGGGTTTTATTCTCTATATCTTGTTTTAATTTATTAACGGCTTCACCTATTTTATTTCCTCTATAAATATACATTTTATACAATGGAAATGCACTTTTACCATTAGGTAATTTTTTAGAATATATTTTATTTCCTTCTTTATATTCATTCATTCCATTATATCCTCCATAATCAGGATAAGAGGCTATTTTACCATTTTTATCAACGGTTATTTCTGTTGCAATTTCACTAGTTATATATAAAATAGCTTCTTTTCCTAGCCCTATAACTTTATCAAATTTTAATTTCGTTTTCTCCACCATCACTGCACTATTCCCAGTCTCCACCTTTGTAGGCTCAGCATCTGCACTCACAGGCATCACGGTAGAAGTTACAGAAGTATCATGGTGTATCACTTCAATAAAATAATCCTGCCTACTGCTATCACTACCACCATCTTTGGCTTTATCAAACAGCTGTTTTGTCAGTTGTACTCTTACAAAACTATTATCACCTGCCAATACCCAATCCTTTTCATATATCAAATCATTACTCCATGTGAAATTGTCTTCCTCCCATATTTTCACCTTCACTTTTTTGCCTTTCATCTCTTTTGTAACAATCTTTATTTTTACAGTAGTTCCTACTTTGGAAGAATGGAGCTTGTTTCCTTTTTCATCAACAAATTCAGCACTTAGTATCTTTCCTTGTGGATCATCACTTTTTTTTCCGCCTGTGGTGACTGGGAACTTTGCTGAATTGCCATCAGGTTTAGGTTTGGGTTTTTCTGGAGCAGGAGTTGTTTTAGGCTTTGGTGGTGAGGAAGTATGCCCTTTAGGAACCTCTCTTTTTCTTGGAGGTTCTGGATTATGAGTAGGGTTAACTACATTAATATTAGGACTTGCTTTTTGTATATGTTTACTAACTACATCAGCTGTTACATAATATTCGTGAGTGGCTCCCTCACTTTTATCACCTGATGCAGTACGTGCATTGGCAATCATTACAGCCATCGTGTAAAAAGGTAATCTGAAAACAGCTTCTGCCATTCCTTTTTCATTCACTCTGCTAAGAACAGGGACAAGGTTTATTTTATTCAAAGCATTTACTGTGGGATTGTGTCCTTCTCCCTGAGCATCATCTTCCCAAAGGGTAAAAGCAATATTCATCTCGAACATCTCTACACAATATGCCCTTGCAATAATGGTATCTTTATAGCTTAACTTTTTATCTTTTGGAATAGATTTATAGTTAGCATCCAGAAGTTCAACCCTGGTTATTTTAGGTTCTTTAGCCCTTTGTGGATGTACAATCAGTTCTCCATAGTCTTCACCCTGACGTACAATGATCTTTATCCCCTTATGAAATAAACTTTTCTGTCCGAAAATATAAGGAACCATTTGCCCCTCTTTATCGCTTCCTCCTTTTCTCCAACCTGTTTTTGTCTGTACCATCACTTCCCAATGTGCTTTAGGTACTTGTAAAGGGTTCTTAATAGGTTGTAAAGGATTCAGCCAGCCATTTATTGTAGTAACGGAATACATTTGCTGTTTTCCTATCACAGGTTTATCGTTTCCGATGATTGTTAATTTTCCCATATTTGTGTTTGTGTTTATTCGCAGATGTTTACATCTTCTTCCTGTTCATCCTGAAATTCTTTGTAGTCAAGCAACGGGTTAATATTCTGCTGCTGTTTTGGGTCTGCATTCCTAACATTCTGTTGAGTTACCTCCGCAGTTTGCCCATGTTCTTTTATGGTTATTTTTCCTCCTGTTGCACACATCAATTCAGAAAGTTCTGTAATACAACTTTTGTTCATGACCTTTACTTTCTCATAAGGTTTCTGCCATTTTCCTGCAGGAGCAAAAGCACAAGGCAAATAACCACCGGAACTTGGTTTCAGCTTGCATTGTCCAAAACTGGGACCAGATGGAGTAAACTGTACATCATCTTCTGTAACCGCTAAATAATCTGCTTGTCCTTCTTTATTATTCCAATAATGTTTCTGGTGTGAGGTTACTTTGAACTGAGGAAACTGATTCCCTTGATTACACTGGGCTTTTCCTTTTTGGATCACGAAATATTTACCATTGTGAGGGGAGGTGTTTTCTGACATCGTATTGTGATTTAGGTGTTTTTCAAATCTAATAATTATCTGTAATTCTTTCTAATAAAAAATCTTCTCTTCTGGTATTTTCATGCCCAAAATATTGAAATCTTGCTTCAATTTTATACAATGATAAATTTTCTCGGTTAAAAAGATATTCTGCTAAATGTTCACAATCTATAGGTTTCTTTCCTATATCCGTTTTCTCATCAAACTTGGAATCTGTAAAATGTAAGTATTCCAGGTTTCGACTATCAATAGAGATACCTTTTTGCTGAATCTTTACTCTTTTATCATCTACAATATCTTTGGATAATAATATGTTTTGAAATTCAAACTGTATTGATTGAGCATCAAAAATCCAGGGACAAAAATCATAGTAAACATTTGAAGTAACCCAATTTCCTAATTGAGTTCTGTAAAATGTACCAAACATAAAAGAGTTAAATAAAGTATTCTTAAACTTCTGTAAGATAATTTCGGGGCTTTCTACAATGCTTTTCATTTTTTGAATATAATCAGAGGAATATTGATCTGGAAAAAAGTTCTTTATGGAGTCTAACTCAGAGAGAATATCTTCTGTTTTCTTTGTCACTACTATATCAATAAGTTTTCCATCAGTATCTATAATATATTGAATTGGGTAGATAGTCTCCATACACATTTTTGCAAGAGTATCCACTTTGGTATCTGAAGCATCCTCATTTTTTTTGAAATCAAATGCTGAAAAGAGAAAATGGTAATATCTATTTTTAGTTCCTTCAAGATCTAATCTTACTTTGTTTTCATACTTTGCAAGGATTGTATCATCGGAATAGGTAGTCTGTGTAATTTGATAATTTCCCTCCCAATGTTTAAAGTCAAAGGGAAATCTTCCGTTAGCTGGAAAATCATAGAAACTTTGATTATTGTCTCTGATTTTTTTGTTAATCTCAAGGATTTCCCGTGATGATGGAATATAAAGTTTCATTCCCGGAGTAAGATCATCCTTAAATCGTTCTGACAAAGAGCAATTTTGATGATGATAATCCCTTAAATACTCAGGGTTTTCAAGCTGTACCTCATGACAAAGGTCAACAAGGGATTGTCCTTCTTTTGTATAATAAATTATCATTTGGATCTGTGTTTTTACGATACAATAATAAGTAAAATCAATCAAAAAAACATAGGTATTTTCCCCATATGTTGAATTATTTTCTATGTTTGGGATTGATTCAATAGCTAAAGTCAGATCAGGAGGTTTAATCAAATTCAAGCAGATAAAAAAGTTCTATAGAACTTTTTATGGTACTTTGGAGTAAAATATTAAAATGGAAGGGATGTCAGGGTATTATACAAAAAAAGCTCCCAAAAAAAGGAGCTTTGTGACTTCGGAGGGGTTCGAACCCCCAACCCTCGGAGCCGAAATCCGATATTCTATCCAGTTGAACTACGAAGCCATTTTAATGAGTAATAAGTAACTAATAATAAGTATGCAAATATAGTTTATTATTAGTTACTCATTACTTACATGCTAGAAGGTAATCTTCACACCACCCAGAATCTGTGGACCTAAGACTTTATAAGCCTTGTAGGTCTGATATTTTGAGCTTAGAAGGTTATTTCCGAGTGCGAAAATACTGAAATTTTTGTGAATTTTATACTCTGCAGAAAGATTTAAATCTGCATAACCACCAACTTTATCGTTCGTATTTTCTAATGAACGGTAAATCATTCCATTAGGAGCTGAAGCATCTGCAATTCCTTCGATTGAAAAAGAATTTGTTGTTCTGTCGCTGGCAAAAATCCCTTTGAAACCTAGCAATAATTTCTTGTCAAGCATCGTATATTTAGCACCAATACTAGCATTCACTAATGGAACGTTGTAGATATTGTCGTAGTTCTTCAAATTATACTTTGTAAACCTCACTTCCCCGTCGATCATTAAGTTTTCTAATGGGAAATACTGTACGCTACCTTTGATATCGCTTACATTTCCATCATCATAAATGGCAGAGAATGTATTTGCATAATCATAAGCAGCACGGTTAAGGGTGTAATTATTATCAAAAAGGCTGTTCGCTTTAAAGAACATAATGTCTTTCATTTTTCCGAAACCTGCTGAGATATCATATTTCAACGTTTCATCAATATCTCCTCTTAATCCTACATAAAAGTGGTATTTCGTTTCTGTAGGCTTTAAATACTGGTCAGAAAGTGCGTAAGGGTTTTCCTGAAGCAAATCTCCGTAAGTGTTAAGCTTAAGACCACCATCTACCCCACCGTAGAATTTAAATTCTTTGGCAGCAGCCACCTGGAACTCAGCTTGCGGAAACCAATACGTCTTATTGTTCTTCACCTGATCCATCAATCTGTTTGAATTCTTAGCATTCAGGAAAGAAAACCCTGATCCCACCATCAAATACGACTCTCCTTTTCTAAAGGTTACTTTTGGAGTTAAATTCGTATTGAAGAAGTTGGAAGAGTTTTTATCTACCATTTCAAAATCTGTTTTCACAGCTTCTAGTCCTACTCCCAAATCAGCATTCAGATTGATTCCTGATTTTCCAAGTTCAACAGCGTGTTTAGAGAAGTTCGCTAAAATTGAAACCTGATTTTCCTGAGCATCGAAATGATCTTTCAGGAATGATGATTTTACTCTTACATCATTCAAAATTTCGTTAGAATAGAAATCATAGTAACCATTTACTTTGAACTGATTGACTTTCTGCTTCAGATCAACATCAGCAGCTGGTGCCAATGCATAGATTCCGTAATAGTTATAATTATTCAATCCATATTCAGCATTGATATTGAATTTCCCTTTATCTCCATAAGAGTTAAGGAAAGCACCTATCGTTGCAGAAGTCTGCTTGGATTTCCAATCGTAATCGTTTTTAAGACCGTTTGTAGAAAGCAAATGAACGTCTGCTCCCACTTCAAACTTATTTTCAAGGGTTTTAGAGATATTTCCATCCAACAGAATCTTCCCATAATTCCCCATTCCAAACTGAACGTAGTTATTCTGAGCTGTTCCGTCAAATTTCGGAGCCACATCCTCTCCCTGAATGGTAGAAGTCTTGAAGTCTGAAACCGCAGGAACGTCTGTAATGGTATATCTTACAGGATTCTGGGATTTCTCTTCCGGCGGGTAGTTTTTAATGGTTTCCACGGAAGTCTTCTTTTTCTCGATCTTCTTCACTTCCGGCTCTCTCTTTTTGTTAAGAACCAGTTTCTCCTCCTTGATCTGGGAAAACGCGAACTGCGAAACCCCTAAAAATATGATGGATAATAATTGAATTTTTCTGTTCATTACTACTTCTTGTATTTATGTATCCATGCCAATCGTATCAATAACTCTTTACATGAATAGGATACTACATTTTTACTTTTTAATCTGCTTTTTAACTTCTTTCGCTTCTGCTACAATGTCCGGGAAGCTCTTATAGTTCGCAATAATCTGGTCACATGTATAACTTGCCTGATAATTATCTTTCAAGCCAATATAGTTTTTGGCCATCATTACCAAGGCTCTTGCCCCCCAATATTCTTCAGAGGCATAATTGTTGGCAAGTTTGAAGATGGTTTCATTGGAAGATTTGAATGCTTTTCCTTTATTCTGATAATAAGCTTTCGCATACAATGCTTCTGCTGCTACCGAAGTGTTGGATGATTTTTCAAGAGAAATATAAGCTGTTTGAGCATCTTTATCTTTTCCTGAATTCATCAGACTTCTAGCCTTGATCACCTTCGCTGTTTCAATAACTGCTGCAGAGTTTTTAGAATTAGCAATGACTGCATTAGCTAATTTTTCTGCTTCAGAGAAATTCTTCTCATCTGCATACAGCTTCATCAATTCAACATTCGCATAGTTTTTAATGCTGATATTGGATGAATTTTTAATGCCTTCCAAATATTTCTTAGCTTCAGCCGTATTCCCCTGTGCAATGAAGATCTGTGCTAAACGGGTTTGAGCATCATCCTGATAATCATTCTGAACACCTGCTACCTCTTGTAAAACAAGTAAAGCTTTTGTTGTATTGTTAGTTTGATAATAACTTTCTCCCAATTCATATTTAGCCTGATAAAGACCTTCTCCTGTTGGATTCTGCGTCAGATATTTCTCATAATAAGAAATGGCATTTTTGTAGTCTTTCTTCGCAAAATTCTGTTTTCCGGTAGATAGGTTGATTTCATCAATTTCTGAAGCATCAACATTCACTCCTATAGTTCTCGCAAAGCTTTCGTAACCTGAAACATCTCCATTTTTCGTGAAAATTGGTTTTGCTGCCTGAACAATCTTCTGAGCATACGCTGTATTTTTATACTGCTCTCCCAACGATTTCAGTTCAGAAAGTGCTTTATCATTCTGGTTTTGATCAATATAATTCTGTGCTCTGTAAATAGAAGCATTTGCAATTAAATCTTTGTCTGAAGACGTTTTAATAACCTTTCCAAAATAATCATTGGAATTGGCAAAATCATCCTGAGCCGCGTAAGCCGTTCCTATTTCATATTGAGCATCATCATAATATTCAGAATCCGGATATTTCGATAATAAGTTTTTCAGATTGGTAATCTTCGCCTGAGTATCCCCTTTAAATCCTAAAGCCATCGCTTTTTGATATACCGTGTAATCTGTAGCATCTGCATTTTTATCATAGATGGCTATTGCTTCATTCAGGTCATTATTCGCATAGTGAATATCTGCCAGACGAAGTTCTGCATCATTTTTAAATTCAGGTTTAGGATTGGCCAGATATTGCTTAAAGTAGGTAGCAGCCTGATCGAATTTCTTAGCTTTAAAATAAGCATATCCCAGATCATAAGGCAACTGCTGCTTTTCAGGGAAGTTTTCGTTCAGAAGCTTTTCATAACGAACAATGGCAGACGGGTAATTTCCTTTCTGGTAATATACCTGAGCTAACCAATATAAAGCTCTGCTGTTAAATTCTTTATTGATATTAAAACCTAAGCTTCTTAAGAAATATTTCTCTGCTTCGTCATAGTTTCCTTTATTGAACTCTTCTGTTCCCAATAAATAAGAAACTTCCTGATCTACTTTATTGATTTCAGGCGTTGAGCCCTGTAATCTGTCAATAGCATTCAGCGTTTCTTTATAGTTTCCGGAATACAGGTATGATTTCACCAATAGTGATCTCATTTCCGAAGCATTGGAAGCATTCTGGTTATCATTGATATAACTTTGAAGAACGGTAGAAGGGTTTTCAAACGGGTTTCCAATATCATATCCCAGTTTAGCATACTGTTCGTGTGCCAGCTTTTTCACTTTCGCATCATAATCCATCTGGTAAGAAGAACGGAATGCAGAAAGGGCTTCCTGCTTTTTATCAACCGCTAAATAAGCATTTCCTAATTGATAATAAGCATTCTGAGCTAATGCTGAGTTACTGTTAACAAGTTGGTTGTAATAAGAAACCGCTTCATCATATTTTTTCAGCTGAGCAGCTACAAATCCCATCTCATAAAGATCGTTTTCAGATGGATTCTGCTGTACATTCAGATAATCTTTCAAATGAGGATATGCTGAATTATAATCACCTTTCATGAAATAACTCTCTCCGATGATCTTGTGTACTTCTGCTTTATAAGATTCTGAAATATTTTCGTTTAATAAAGCATTCCCTTCAGAGATCGCTTTATCATAGTTCTTATCATTGTAATACATCTGTACATAATACGGACGTACCAGTTTTGAGAATTTATCCTGATCTTTTACAGAATCAAAATACTGGAAAGCCTTATCGTTTTGCCCATTGCTGTAATACAGGTGGCCAAGCATATAGGCTATATTTCCTTTTTGAGACTGGTCTGCTGTTTTATAGGCTTCTTCCAAAGCATCCGTAGCTCCTTTAGAATCTCCCATCATAAACTTAGCATACCCCAACTTCATAATATACTGGGTATTCTCCTCTTTTGAAAGCTGATATTGGTTTACTTTTTTCAAAGTTTCCAATGCTTTGTCAAAATCTTTTTTCGCCAAGTAATAATCTGCCAAAGGAAGATTAGCCTGAGCAAAATAAGCAGAATTAGGATATTCTTTCATGAAAGCAGTCAACCCTTCTTCAGCATGATTTTTCTGAAGAATCACGCCAATCACATTATCAAAAAACTGAGCCGCCTCCTTCTTTGAACGGGACAAATTCTGATTGTAGAAATATTGTCTTGCGTATTCGTATTGGGAGGCGTTGTATATTTTAGTCTGATAAAGATTTTCAGCTAGATTGAATCTATAATTTTCTTTCTGTGTAAAATATTGGGACTGTTGAGCATCGGAAATTCCGAAATAGATGACCGCAGCCGCTAAAAGTATTTTTTTTGATTTCATTCTTCTTGATATAAGAAAATTAGTCTAAATAAGTTAACGAAAATATTAAAAACTTATTGTTTAAGCAAGTTTTAGCAGACTTAATCCTGTAAAGCAGTGAATTCACAACAGTAAAAAATATTTCACTATTGCATGATAAAAATTATTAATTTAGTCTGATAAAAATGCAAACAATTTTAGCAATCAATTATCAAAAATACATTTTGAACTGATACTTTCTCAACAGCAGCTAAAAACATACCATAAACACACTACAATATGAATTTTAAGATACTTTTAGCATTAATTTTTGTGAACCTCATACAGGCTCAAAAATTTTATTTTCCGAAAACGGCTGTCAACGACTCCCTTACTTTGGAAAAACAGATGCCTACATTGGCAGCACAAGTGATCTCTAACCTTCAGACTGTGAAGTACAAACCTAAAAACGATGTGGATTTTTCGGATGCTCTTTTTCGGATGCAGATTGTAGCTAAAGAGTACAAAAAATCTATTGCTACTCTCGCTGAGCATCGTAATCAGTTTGCTGACCATAATATGGCCGGATACAAATCTATGGGATACGAAGTTTACAGTATGGCCAAAGTAACAGAAACAACAACCAAAACATCATTTCGAAAAGCTCTTCAGGAAGCATTTAATAAAAAATATGAAAGTCTTGATGAACATTTGCTTCCAAGAGTTGGTCTTGCTGTTTATGGTGATGTAAATAATTTCAGGAAGCTATTGAAAAAAGCACTTGATAAACAAAAAGGAAAAGACAGTATAGATTATCCTTCGGCGCTGGCATTATGTAAAGCTTATTTGAATTATAAGACGTATTCCAGCATCCATCCTAAGATTATGCAACTTTTAGCTTTAAAGGATAAGGAAAAATTCATTGCAGAAACGAGAGACCTTACAACCAAGAATGGAAACACCCTTACCATAACCATCATCAGGAAAAAAGAGAACAAATTGCCTCTTCCGGTTATCCTTACCAGTAATATTTATGCCGGGGAAATTGATCATTTTTTCGGAAAAAGAGCTGCTGTTTACAATTATGTAGGAGCCGTGGTGAATACCAGAGGTAAAAGAAACAGTAATGATGAGAATAATCCTTTTGAGCATGAATCACAGGATCTTTATGAAGTGATAGACTGGGTAAGCAAACAACCCTGGAGTAATGGAAAAGTGGGAATGATTGGGGGAAGTTATGTAGGATTCAGTCAATGGGCTGCTGTGAAAAACCTGCATCCTGCTTTAAAAACCATTGTGCCGCAAGTTTCCGTAGGAATCGGAATTGATTATCCTGCTCAGAATAATGTATTCGTAAACTATATGCTGCAATGGATTCAGTATGTTACCAATAATAAATATACCGATGAAGCAGACTTCAGTAATGCTGCAAAATGGGACTCTATCAATACCGCTTGGTATAAAAGTGGGAAATCATTCAGAGCTTTGGATACTATCAGTGGTAAACCCAGCAAAATATTCCAGAGATGGCTGGATCATCCGGGTTATGACCAATACTGGCAGAAGATGGTTCCTTATAAAGAGGAATTTGCTAAAATCAACATCCCTATTCTTACCACCACCGGATACTATGATGATGACCAGATTGGAGCATTATATTATTACAAAGAACATTTAAAATACAACAAAAACGCAGACCATTATCTGGTAATAGGGCCTTATAATCATGGCGGGGCACAAAGCTTTGGATTTACTTATGTGGAAGGAAACCCTATAGATCCGGCTGCCAGAATCAGTATTGATGATCTTGCTTTTTCCTGGTTTGATTATATTCTTAAAAATGGTAAGAAACCTGAGATTTTGAAAGACAAGGTAAATTTTCAGGTAATGAATACCAATACCTGGAAACATGCTCCTAATCTGGATCAAATACACACTTCCAGTCTTAAGTTTTATTTTCAAAATGGTAATAATAATTCTTCTGTTTTTAATAAACCTACGCAACAAAGTTTTACACCACTTACTGTTGATTTTAAAAACAGAAATGATAAAGACACTTATTATTCCGTGAGCAAAGAAGACAGTATTAAAACCACCAATTCTATTTATTTCGAAAGTGAAGTTTTGGATAAAGATATTATCCTCAGTGGAAATTTTTCCGGAATGTTTACTCTTTCCATCAATAAAAAAGATGTGGATACCAATACCTATCTCTACCAGATTAAACCGGATGGGAAACTTTTTTTGTTATCTTCTCACATTGCAAGAGCCAGCTATGTTAAGAATAATGAGGTACGCCAACTTCTTACTCCCAACACCATTGAACAAATTCCCATAAAAAATGCTTACATCATGAGTAAAAAGATAGAAAAGGGAAGCAGATTGCTTTTATTAGTGGGCGTTAACAAAACTCCATCCTGGCAGCTCAATTACGGAACAGGCAAAGATGTAAGTGATGAAACGATAAAGGATGCAGGAGAACCAATGATGATAAAATGGTATAATAACAGCTATGTGGAAATACCTGTTTATAAAGACTAAAGGCTTTTCGTTAAGTATTTTTATCTAAATGTTCTTAACGACTGTTAACATCAAAATAAAAAATCATTACATTTGTTTTTTTCAAATCAAATATAGTTTATTGAATGAGTCAACTTTTTAGAAGGAAAGTCTATTCGGATACAGATACTTCAACAGGACTTTTAAGAGTTTTAGGTGTATGGGACATCGTATTTTTTGGTATTGCGGCAATTATAGGAGCAGGAAGTTTCAGCAGTTTGGGAGAAGCCGTTTTCAGAGGTGGCCCGGGAGTGATCCTTCTCTATTTGATTTGCGGCTTTGCCTGTGGTTTTACCGCTTTATGTTATGCTGAATTTGCCAGCAGAATTCCGACAGCAGGATCAGCCTATACATACGCTTATGCCAGTTTCGGGGAATTAATTGCCTGGATCATCGGCTGGGCTTTGATTATGGAATATTCTTTCGGAAATATTTATGTCGCCTTTTCATGGTCTGATTATTTCACCAGCTTTTTAGGCCGTATCGGAATGCATATTCCGGATTACCTGACCTGCAGCTATACGGAAGCCAGCAAAGCTATCCGGAACGGTTCAGAAAATAAGGAATTAATCAACGCATGGAATACTGCTCCACTGATTGGAAGTCTTAAATTTATCGTGGATGTTCCTGCTTTGGTCATCAACGGGTTAATTACATGGCTTTGTTATGTAGGTGTTAAAGAAAGTAAAAACTTCAACAACTCATTGGTTATTTTAAAACTAGGAGTAATTATATTAGTAATCTTAGTTGGTTTTGCTTATGTTAATATAGACAACTGGACACCAATAAGTCCTGCAACAGGAACCCCATCTTTTATGCCTAATGGTTTTACGGGAGTCATGAGTGCTGTTTCAGGAGTTTTCTTTGCCTATATTGGTTTTGATGCTTTAAGTGTACTTTCTGAAGAAACAAAAGACCCTCAAAAGACCTTGCCAAAAGGGATGATTATCTCTCTGGTATTGTGTACAGTGATCTATATTGCCCTTACTCTTGTATTAACGGGAATGGTAGATTACAGAAAATTTGATGGTGTGGGAGACCCGCTTTCATTCATTTTTGAGAAAACAAATGCCAATGTAGCATGGATGGAACTTGTGGTTTCTTTTGTGGCCATTGTTGCGATCACTACTGTACTATTAGTTTTCCAGATGGGACAGCCAAGAATCTGGTATGCGATGAGCCGTGATGGATTGATGCCTCAGAAGTTCCTTACCATTCACCCCAAATATAAAACGCCGTCTTTTGCAACTATTGTTACGGGGATTGTAGTAGGAATACCTATCTTATTTACAGATAAAACCTTTATTCTTGACTTTACCAGTATCGGAACGATCTTTGCATTTGTTTTGGTTTGTGCCGGAGTTTTGACACTTCCTGCCAAAGAAAAAATAAAAGGTAGATTCCACCTTCCTTATATCAACGGTAAAATTATTTTCCCGGTTATTTTCATCGGTGGACTGATTGCTTTCTACTATTGGCAACCTGAGTTTTTCCAAACGCTAATGAATTGGAGCGATCCTAAGGACGGAGAGTTCAGAGCCTCTATTTTCTTTTTTATTCTGATCAATCTGATCTTATGTGGGGTTGCTTTTATAAAGAATCTTTCTCTTATCCCATTAATAGGATTAAGCTCTTGTTTATACCTTCTTACCGGAATGAGCCATGAGAACTGGTTCTGGTTTGGAATGTGGTTTATTATAGGATTAGTGATCTACTTTGGATACGGTTACAAAAACAGTAAACTGAATAAAGCTTAAAAGCAATATATAAAATATTAAAAAAGGCAAAATGGCAGGATAAGCTATTTTGCCTTTTTCTTTTTTATTCCTTATTGTAAAATCGGCAGCATTATTGCTATAAATCTGACAGAAACAATAAACTAATACACTATGTCTGAAAGAATTAAAACATACAGAGAGTTTTATCAGTTTTATCTTACGGAACACAGTAAAACAGGAACCCGAATCTTCCACTTTATCGGTACACTATTTATATTTTTTGTGATAGGATATGTTATCAGTTCAGGAAAGGAAAGATTTCTATGGTATATTCCGATTGTAGGATACGGATTTGCATGGTTTAGTCATGCCGTTATCGAAAGAAATAAGCCTGCCACCTTTAAATATCCATTGTGGTCACTGATCTCAGATTTTAAGCTTTTCTTTGAATTATTAATTGGAAAACAAAAATTTAGAGAAACGAATAGTCCGGTACAAAAACCTTAATAACATTCCTAATTCTGATTTCCAAATATTATTATTTTTAAACCATTAAGAGGAATTAAGATGATAAGGCTATTAAGATGAGCTTCGCTTTAAGTGTGAATGATATTTTTATCTTAACTATTGTTATTGCCTTGAAATAGAATAAATATATTGGGTTTATACTAACCCATCACTATTTATGTGACATGTCATTCTGACGAAGGAAGAATCTCTGTTCTCAATGAGATTCTTCCTTCGTCAGAATGACAGAATACTGTATAAATCATACCACCTTTTTTATAAAGACCGACCTGATATAGGTTAATTTTCTTCAGGGGAATCTGAATTTTTCGACACAATTATTTTTCCAATCCAATACCCTAAAGATGGAAGAATAAAGGATAATAATACTGGTAGTACGAGCGCAAAGCCACTTTTATCCAGCATCACAATTAACGGAAACAAGTAACCATTATATACTATTAAAGCCAAAGTAAAGATAAAACTGTCATTGCCAACGGTTGAAAAAAGATTAAAATTATTTCCAAACTGATCAAACAATCCTGACATGGTAAAGAATAGAATATTTACAAAAAACATCCAAAGGACAGATCTGTAAGTCTTGTTTTTCTTTGCATTAAAATATCCTCCCAAGATTAAAAGAAGTGACATTATCATAGAAATTATATAATTTACAGGACTAATATCTACCTCACTTCCACTTTTCCCAAAGAAATAAACGCCATATACCAGCAAATTCAGAAGATAAATAACCGTAACGTAATTCATAGCCCCATCTTAATATACAGATTCTACAATATTATAATGAATGGTATTCAATATCTTTTCCAGCTCTAGGTCTTTATCTTTAACCGGAACAGGAATATAGCTTGAGAAAGTCATCGTTTTATCTTTATTTAGAGTAACAACAACCTCCTCCAGAATATTTTTGTCATCCACATAAAACTGAATCCTATTGTCTATGATCTTCCAGAAAGAAAGTCTTGGCTCCGATGGTAGGCAATCTCCCACTTTCCCTCCTATATAGTTATACACCGCAAAACTATCTTCTCGTATAGCATAGTTACGCATCAGCCGGCAATTGTCAAAGTCTTTAACTATCTTCTTTTTCCCTTCATAAAATCCGGATTCTTTTAACTTCCAAAATCCTATAACATCTTCTCTCTTAAGCTTCTGTGCACTTGCAAAAACACTAAAAACCACAGCAGAAGAAAACAGCAGTCTCTTCATTATTTTTTCTTTTTCTTTTTAATACTGGGGCTTTTAGGAGCTTTATCCATCTCTTCACCCACTTCAATTAATCCCATAGACAACATAGAGGCCGGATCACCATGCTTCTCACCTTCTTTCCAGGTTTCAAAAGCTTTTTCACGAAGTCCCAAGAGATGGTAATAAGCTCCAAGAATATTATACCCTTCTGTTTCACCTAGATTGATCATTTTTTGAGAAAGTTCTATCAATTCCGGATGGGGCTTCAGCTTTTTCTCTTTGATTTTTTCATGATCTCCAAAAAAGCCGGGAGTATATTCCATCATTTTCAACCCAAATGCATTCAGACAAGCCTTAGCTAATCCTTGATTACAAAAGTCTTCACTAATCCTGGTGTAATCATTTGCATTTGAAAACAGCGCATCCAACCCTGACATATTTTTCGTCTTATCATAATATCCTGCCAATAAAACCGCCCTTTTCTGAGCTTCTACAGGATTTACCCTGTTATTGACTTCCGTACTGTCTTTTTTTCGAATCCAGACTCCGTTTTTAACCCAGTCTGAAATACCGATTAGCTTATCTTTTTTAATTTTAAAAACAAATACATCTTTATCCGGAATAACGATTAAGCTGTCATTTCTGGTAAAGTAATAGCTGCTTTTAAAACCGTCCACTATTTTACCATTTCCATCAAAATTGAAACTTTTATAAAAGGTCTCATTTCCCTGTTCTTCAAAATAGCCCTGCAGCGCATTATCTACTTTTTGTCCCCATGCATTACCCATTATAGAGATCGTAGAAATTAATACTAACAATTTTTTCATCAATTCAAATTCTTTTTTCTTTCAAAATATAAACTCTAAAAACCTCAATCTTACCGCTTAAGTTTAGTCATAAATTGGGGGTCTTTTTTCTGTCTATAATTTTCTGATCTCCAATATTTCCGACCTAAATTTCATTATATTAAAATATATTATTTTCCCTGACTTCGTTTATTGGAGCCCTCAAATTAAATGATTAAAAAACTAAAAAACAATACCGGAAATCCGCTAATTCCAGAAAATTTCGGCATGGTAATTGCGAGGTATGGTTTCAAAATCAAGTTTATGAAAAGTATAGCAACAATTCTAAAAGGGGCAGCGCCCGCATTAGCATTATTCGCAATGACGCAGTGTACAACAACAGCTGGAGTAGCCGCTGGAGATGAAAAAACGTTCATCGTAGGACCACAAACAGCAGACTGTACAGGAGTAGCTCCTATGAAATGTTTGCAGGTAAAAGAAAAGGCTTCAGAAGACTGGACAAATTTTTACACAAACATCGAAGGATTTACTTATGAACCAGGGTATGAATATGTTTTAAAGGTAAAAACAGAAAAAATCGCTAATCCACCGGCAGATGCTTCTTCCATTAAATATACATTGGTAAAGCAAGTTTCTAAAACGAAAAAAGAGACTGCATCAGCTGGTGAAAAAACACTTATCGTAGGAGCACAAACGGTAGACTGTTCTGCAGGAGCAGGTCGCATGAAGTGCCTACAGGTAAAAGAAAATGCTTCTGAAAACTGGAGTAATTTCTACAGCAATATTGAAGGGTTCACTTACGAACCGGGTTACGAATATGTTTTAAAAGTTAAAACAGAGAAAATCGCTAATCCACCGGCAGATGCTTCTTCAATAAAATATACATTGGTAGAACAGGTTTCTAAAACAAAGAAATAAAATAAAAAAGCTTCAGAAATTTCTGAAGCTTTTTATTTTTATGGCTGAGAGCTGGAAGTTATATCAGAACGATATACCTCCAATAGGCTTATAAACTAATTAAAAGATTTTTATTTCCTCTTTTTACTACCAGAACATCCCTACTCCCTTTCTCATTAATATCCCGTCTCATTTTTTGGAGGTTCAGGGTACTTTCCTTTGCTTGCTTCTCCTACAGTATTAGCTGTTGTCATTGCTACCACAAGGTCATTCAGCATACTGCTGGCTGCTGTTGGAGAGTTGGGAAGAAGGACAAGATTACTTCTGTTACTTGCTCCTACGGAATGTAAGGTATCATAATGCTGAGTCACAACAATAAGAGCTGATGCTTCGTGGGAATTGATTTCTACATTGTTCAGCATTCTTACTGATTCTTCAAGTCCTTTGGCTATTTCTCTTCTTTGGTCGGCAATCCCTTGCCCTTGTAGTTTTTTAGATTCAGCTTCTGCTTTAGCAACGGCTACAATTCTTATTCTTTGTGCTTCGGATTCATATTCTGCAGCTGTTTTTTCTCTTTCTGCAGCGTTGATTCTGTTCATGGCATGTTTTACCTGCTCATCCGGATCAATATCTGTTACCAAAGCCTTGATAATATCATATCCGTAGCTGTTCATTGCTTCCTGAAGCTCACTTTTTACAGCTACTGCAATATCGTCTTTTCTTACAAAAACATCATCCAGTTTCATTTTAGGAACTTCAGCACGCACTACGTCAAATACAAAAGAGGTAATCTGATTTTCCGGATTTTCCAGACGGTAATAGGCATCTCCTACCTGGTTTCTGATGACCTGATACTGAACGGAAATCTTCATCTTGATGAATACATTATCCAATGTTTTAGTATCAATCATTACATCCAGCTGCTGAATTCTAAGGTTTAACCTTTTCGCAATCTGATCTATAATAGGCAGCTTCAAATGAAGCCCTGAATGCTTAACTCCCTGGAATTTTCCAAAACGTTCAATGATTGCAGCCGTCTCCTGTTTAACCACAAAAAACGATGCAAATAAAATAATAAGCCCGAAAATAATAACGGGAGCCAGAAAAATACCCATAGTTTAGTTTTTAATATTGATTCTTATAAAGATAGAAATAATATTTAAACTTAGGGAGAATTTATACGTAAAGAAGCTTGAGGCTGGAAGTTATTGAGATCTGAAAAGCAACGTCCAGCCTTTAGGATTATACCGTCATTCCGATCTCAATTCCTTTAATTTTTCTATAAAGGTCTGTAGCATAATTATCTGTCATTCCGGAAACGAAATCTATGATTCCCAACACTTTCTGGTAATCTGTTCCGTTTTCATAGACAAACTGTCTTGGCAGTAATTTCAGCGCTTTTTTATCATAAGATTTTCTCTCCTCTTCCGGTTTCATAATAGAAGGAATGAAATGATCCAATAACTCGTACATTACATTGTATCCTGCATTTTCAATTTCTACAACAGCTTTATGGTTGTAAATCTTTTCAATAGAGAATGATTCTATATCCTGTAAAGCATTGTTTTCTTTTTTATAGATATCAAGTAACCCGTTATCAAGATTTCCCTCAAGAATTGTTTCAAAGTTAGATTTATACATCTCAAGCGACTTATTGATCAAAGCATTGATTACTTTCGCTCTTAAGTAAGAAATTTGCTCGTTTTCATTAGAGATAGAACTTAACTTTGTCTCAATTCTTTTGACATCGTCAGTTTCAGATTTTACTAATTCGAAAAATAGATTCTTACAATCTGCTGTGGATACAATTCCCAATCTGTGGGCATCCTCCATATCAATAATATTGTAACAGATGTCATCGGCAGCTTCTACCAGCCATACAAAAGGGTGTCTTTTAAAGATATGCGGTTCTTCGCTTTCGGAAATAAGTTGGGTTCCTTTTGCAATTTCAAGGAAGATCTCTTTTTCATTCTGGAAAAATCCGAATTTCTTACGGTGGATGATTCCTTTTTTCTTAGCTACGGCTTCACACGGATATTTTGCAATACTCGCCAAGGTAGAAAAGGTAAGCTGAATTCCTCCGGCATCTTTTCCCTGCTGTTGCTGTGCCAATACTCTGATTGCATTGGCATTTCCTTCAAAATTAACCAGATCTGCCCATTCTTTTTCATTGAATTTGGACTTCAGATCTTTTTCGTTTCTTTCAAAATAACTTGCAATAGCATCTTCTCCTGAATGTCCGAAAGCCGGATTTCCGACATCATGACAAAGGCATGCCGCAGCAATTACATTTCCTAAATTATATAAATAAAAATTCTTTGAATCTTCAGTAAGTTCATTTTTATAGTCCTCAGCAATAAATTCACCAATAATACTTCCTAAACTTCTTCCCACAGATGATACTTCCAGAGAATGTGTTAGCCTGTTGTGCACAAAAACACTTCCGGGAAGGGGGAAAACCTGGGTTTTATTTTGCAGTCTTCTGAATGCAGAAGAGAAGATAATTCTGTCGAAATCCCTTTGAAAATCAGTTCTTGAAGCTTTAGTATTTGGATTGTTTCCTGTACGTTGATTGGTGAAAATCTGGTTTAAATTCATCATTTTTCAAAATTACTCCAAATTTTAATTGTATGGAATAGTATTTAGATATTTCTTAGACAGACATTATCATTCAAAAAATCTATTACCATCAGAGTTTTTTCCGTTAGTTAATACAGGTAAAAACATCCTACATTTGATAAAAATAAAACTATAAAAATGAAAGACAGCGCATGGCTTGACAAATGGAATGAAAGGTATACCCAAGAAGAGTTTGTATATGGAACAGCCCCCAATAATTATCTTGAAGAACAGCTCAAAAAATTAAATCCCGGCACCATTCTGTTTCCTGCTGACGGGGAAGGAAGAAATTCTATTTATGCGGCTTTACAGGGCTGGAAAGCATCCTCTTTTGACATTAGTGAACAAGGCAGACAAAAAGCTTTACAATTGGCTGAACAGAACAATGTAACCATCGATTATCAAGTTGGTGAACTTCCGGCATTAGACTATCATGAACAGCAATTTGATGTTATTGCCCTTATTTATGCTCATTTTCCGGGAGACATTAAGTCATCCATACACCAAATGCTGGATCAATATCTTCGCAAAGATGGATTTGTTATTTTCGAAGCTTTCAGTAAAAAGCATCTTGATTATGTCACGAAAAATGAAAAAGTAGGTGGCCCGAGAGATATAGAATCCTTATTTTCCATAGAAGAAATTAAAGCAGATTTTCCCAACTACTCCATTATAGAACTTCAAGAGGTAGAAATTGAGCTTCAGGAAGGTTTATTTCACAATGGGACAGGTTCTGTGATCCGTTTTGTGGGACAAAAACAATAAAGATATTCACAAGTTTTGTCATTCTGTAAGAATCTATACTTTTAAAATATGTTATTGCGATTCTACAGAATGACAAATGTAATAAATAGATCTTCATTCTAGGTTTTGGCTAAAGCCGGATGAATTTTGAGCTTATTTATTTTGAGCGGTAGCTTCCTTCGACTAAGCTCAGGATTATAGCCCACTCCTATTGATATTGATATGCAAATGGACATTAGATGTTTAACAACTATAAACATTCATTAAAAACTTATCATCTGTTCCTAAAAATATTTATCAGCGTCAGCATTTTGTATATATTTGAATTTAAAATATGTTTCACCAATGATTAATATCAGCCATTTCATCAACTCATTTTCTTCTTTTATTTCCGACAAAACCATTCAGCCATGGGAAGCTATTGACAATCTCGACAATATACTGAAGGATCAATTAGAAAATGTAACTGCTGATTTTGTGACCACAGAATCATGTACCATTCACCCAACAGCTATTGTGGAGCAGAATGTTACTTTTAAAGGCAGAATAATTATTGATGAAGGTGCTTTTATTGGAGCCAATGCTTATATAAGAGGCCCTGTTTATATTGGAAAGAATGTGAAAATTGGCCCGGGAAGTGAAATTAAACAAAGCATGATTTTCGAAGAAACAGCTGTTGCCCATTTTAATTATATTGGGAATAGCATCATTGGGAGCAGAGTGAATTTTGAAGCAGGATCTATCTGTGCCAATCACTACAATGAAAGAAAAGACAAGGAAATATCAGTGCTTTTCAATGCTGAAATTATTAAAACAGGAATCCAGAAGTTTGGATCGCTGGTTGGTGATGATTCAAAAATTGGAGCCAATGCTGTTTTATCTCCCGGAACTATACTGGTAAGGGAAAGCATTGTAAAAAGACTGGAGCTGGTGGAACAGTTACCATAAATATTCTTAAAAAAACAAACTCTTCCATTATCTTTATGCATTCAACCTTATATATTCAAAAATATATTATTCGGGTTGTGTGGAAGAACAAATGAATGTATTAGCGCTTACTCTTAAGTTTCGGCTAAAGCCGGATGAATTGTTATTTATTTGTTTTGAGCGGGAGCTTCCTTCGACTAAGCTCAGGATTATAGCCCACTCCTATTGATGTTGACATGCGTATGGATAATAGATGTTTAACAACTCTATCATTCATCATTCATCACTCATTACTCATTACTCATAAAAACTAGTCTGTTCCTAAAAGTCCATCTGTATATTTTGTAAAGAACTCAGCTTTATAGACTTCCCCAATAGGAATTTCTGCCTCTTCAATGTATATATTATGGTTATCAAATGAATCGATATAGTCTGCATTCACCACATACGATTTACTGACTCTGATAAAATGATCTCCTGAAACTTTCTGATGAATTGTCTTCAGGTTCATTGCTGTAATAAGCTTTTGCTGTCTGGTATGAATCACAACATAATCTTTTAGACCTTCTATAAATTTAATATCCGAGAAGCTGATCTTATAAAATCTTCGGTCTGCTTTAATGAATAAAAAATCGGCAGTGTTGGATTCTATCGTATTCTTTATAGTATCATTAGATAAGAGTTCGGTATATAAAATGGCTTTATTAATCGCTTTTTCAAGCCTTTGCGGATCAATTGGTTTTAAAAGATAGTCTACTGCTTCCAGTTCATAACTTTTCAAAGCATATTGTGAATAAGCTGTAGTAAAGATAATCAGAGATTTTTTGGGAAGCATTTCTGCAAATTCCAACCCTGTCACCATGGGCATTTCGATATCAAGAAAAATAAGATCTACATCATTATCTTTCAGAAAATCCAGTGCGGAAGGAGCATTGGAAAATTCACCCAGAATATCAATCTTTGACGTTTCGCTAATCAACGAACGCATTTCTGCTCTTGCTAAAGGTTCATCATCAACTATAATACAATTCATCATACAGGAATTTTTAAATAGACGGTATATTTTTCGTTTTCTGAGTTTATTTTCAAATCAAAAGTATCATTATAAAGAAGTTCTAGTCTTCTGGTAATATTGGCAAGCCCAAGTCCGCTGTTCTTCTTATCTGTAATAAGATAGTCCGGATTTCGGGAATTGACACACTTAAAATAAAGATTCTGACCTTCAATACTTATATTTATGTTCACATAAGATTCTTTTCCACTGATATCAACACTGTGCTTTACTGCATTTTCCACAAAAGTGGTAAACAGGTTTGGAGGAATAAAGGCTGTGTTAATCGTCCTTTTCTCGGCCTCTGTCTGAATATCAAAAGTAAAATTTTCACGTCTGATTTTTTCAAGGTTTAAGAAATTGGATAGAAAATCAATTTCTGAGGTTAGCAATGTATTTTCGCCACTGTTTTCATAAAGCTGATATCTGAGAAACTCTGAAAGCTTGACAATCACCACAGAAGCTTTTGCCGGATCTGTTCTGATGAGCGCTTTTACATTATTTAACATATTGAAAAGAAAATGAGGGTTGATCTGATTCCTAAGTTCGTTCAGTTCCATCTGCATGGTCAGATTACTCAACTCATTGATTCTTTGATTATCCTTAATCCATTTCTGTAACAGCTTGACGGTGGTAGTGGTAAAAATAATAGGAATACACATCAATACACCTTCATAAACACTCCCTTTTTCAGTCTCTCTGGGAATATTTCCAACTCTGAAATCGGCAAAAACAGATCTGAAACCAAATCCTATAATATTAATCCCTATAACTCCCATGAGGATAAGAAGTACTAAATAGGCAATATATCTTGTTGTAAAGAAAAGTCTCGGTACCAGAATATAAATATTAATATAAATCATGGTAATCAGTATTGAGTATACAAAGACCAGCACATACAACTGATGTATTCCTGAAAATGACTGCCAAAACCTTGCACTATACAGCCAAAGGAAAAAGGAGATAAGAAACAACAGATGTCTGGCATATTTGTAACGTTCTTCCACCAGGAAGTCCATTGCAAGGGTCTCTTTAAAATGCCATAGTCTGTATTTCATATTCTTGTATTACTATATTGATACAAAAATAGGTAATCCCTCAGCTTATGCCTATAATATTATACGAAACCCAGATTTTATTATACCAATTACATCTCCTGTATCTGATCGGATTTCGTATAAAATACAGGCGGTTTTGTATAAAAACAAATTTATGCAACGGTATTCTATCTTTCTTTGCAGCGATTAATTAATGTATATGGAATTAGCAGTTTTTAAGGAATTAACGGAAGAAATCACATCAGAATGTTTTTATATGACAGAATCCCAACAGGAAGAAAAGGTAATACAACTCATCGATCTTCATCATTTTATAGAATGTTTTGATCCGAATATCAAAATCCTCAACTACATCCAACATCCTATTAATATTATAGAACAAAACGGAGTAAAAAAAGGAATTCTGTTTTACAATCTGAAACATTCATCTTTCATAGACTGCAATACTTCCGAAGAGTTTAAAAGAAGATATGAACTGGCTGAGCTTTGGTTTGTATTTGTGGAAGAAGAAACGGTAACCAACAACACTCCTCACACAGACTTTATTATCGAAAACAGTCTGGAGATTTTTTATGATCGCATTTTTCTGTTTCAGTTCTTCCAGTCTGATATAAGGAGGTTAAAATGAGTAATACCGTTGAAATAATGGAGATGAACGATAATTGATAAATGGCTTTAAATACTGTCACCGGATATTAATGGGTACCCATCTTTGAAAACACATTAATTACAATGACTCCGATAATAATGAGTGCGATTCCGATAATGGCAGGCAGATCCGGAACCTGCTTGAATGCTACTACTCCAATTATAGTAATGAAAACGATTCCCACTCCAGACCAGATGGCATAGGTAATTCCAACAGGAATCTGACGAAGGCTCAGACTTAAAAAATAGAAGGCGAAGGCATACCCTATTATCGTAACAACAGAGGGCCACAGCTTAGAAAACTCTTCTGATTTTTTCAGAAAGGTTGTGGCTATGATTTCAAATACAATAGCCAAAGCCAAAAAAAGATAACTGCGTCCCATAAAGTATTATTTATGCAAAAATAATAAAACCTCTACCCTGTTCCTAAAAAGTTTCTCCATAACTTCTGTGTTTCTTTTTTTTACCCTAATAAAACTGACAAAGAAGACATGAATTTTTAATTCTGACATAACAAGAATGTCATAGAATTTGACAACTGACGAAAAAATTCAACGCAAAAATCAGCGATAAAAATAAATTTTCTTAACATAGAAATTAAATTCACGCTGAAAATTCACCCCTCAATCTATCATTCCACGACAGTGTTATGCAAAGCATTATTTATTGTTTGTTTTATCAAGTCCAATATATAAGTCTGCAAACGGTTAACATTTTTACATTTTTTTAAAGACAGAACAATAAATGTATTAATAAATTCACAATAATACATTAACAAAATGTAAACAAAAAATTTCTTAAAATTTAAATAAAACCCCTATAACACACTGATATACATCATAGTGATTTGCTTTGGCACGTGATTTGAAAGCTGTAATATTGCAATTGAAAGATTGATAAAAAAAAGTCAAATAATTAAAAATAATACAAAATGGTAACTTATATCGGTATCGCAACATGTTTAGTAGTATTCTCATCATATTTCATGACAGTAAGAAGAGAAAGAAACTAATCATTAAAATAAATAAGCCTATAGCAAAACTATACTAATTATATTGTTTTATGTTTTTACTCTGAGAAATCAGATTGCTCTTTTACCAATGCGGTAAAAGGGCCCAAAAACATAAACAAAAAGATCTTAGTTTCATAACAAATTTTAATATCCAAATGATAAATCCGAGCATTAGTTCGGATTTATTTTTGTTTATGTACCTTTTAAGATGTCAATAAAGGATTATCTACAAAATTTACAGCCAGTCAAGTAGATATGAATTTCTTCCTTAAAAAATTAGATTCTTATTTTTTTCAAACGCAAAGTTCTAATCATTCTGGCACTTTACTTTAGGATGCTAAGATGGCGGTTTCGCCGCTGAAGAAGCTATATGAACATGCAGTCCTTAGAAAGAATCAATTCATTGATTCCGTCTTTGCTGACTTATAAATACAACGTCATAGTCATAAAAACTTTGCGTCAAATTTCATTCCCGTTAGTGCAAAATACCACTATACTCATTATCCTTCTCTACTATCTCATCTACATTGTACTCTTTAATTTTCTCTTCTGGCCTAGCTGGTTATTATCAATCAGGATGCTTTACGACATTCAATAAAGCCTTATCTTTGTTAGATTCAAGAACCATTAATAGTCATTATGAATCTGTACAATCTTATTATTCAGGATAAAGAACAAGTAGTCCTTAACGATGTATTTCTTAATAAAAACAACAGAGATCAGCTTGTACAGCTTATTAAGGAGCATACTTACAGCAAGGAACTTCAGGAATATGGACTTCCGGTGAATCATAAGATCCTTCTTCAGGGAAGCTCAGGATGTGGAAAAACAATGACGGCAAAAGCCATTGCCAATGCTCTTGGAAAAAACATTATCATTCTCAATTTAAGCAATATTGTTTCCTCCAGAATCGGTGAAACTTCTCAGAATATTAAAATGATATTTGATAAAGCTGCAAGGGAAAGATCAGTTCTATTCCTTGATGAACTGGATCAGATTGGAAAAGCAAGAGGAAGTGATGATAAGGATGTTGGTGAAATGAGAAGGCTGGTAAACACATTACTCCAACTTATTGATTATTATCCGGAAAATGCACTGTTACTGTGTGCTACCAATCATCCGGAGATTATTGATACTGCTCTGCTGAGACGTTTTCAGCTTAGAATCAATTACGAAATGCCTTCTAATGAGTTTCTGGATACTTTCTATGACACTCTTCTTAGTGGGTTTCCGGAAGATATGAGGACTATTGAAAGGAAGTACTCCATTTCTTTTGCAGAAGCTAAAGACCATGCTTTAACAGTGGTAAAAACAGCTTTGATTCAGAAGCTGGAAGCCAAAGAAACCATTCAATCATGAAAGAAGACATCCTTCACAACCTGAAAGTCATCAATACCAGAATCCAAAATGCCTGTGAAAAAGCGGGAAGAAATTCTGATGAAGTTAAACTTTTGCTGGCCACTAAAACGGTTCCTGCAGAACGTATTAAAATCGCTCTGGAAAACGGACAGACCTTAATTGCAGAAAATAAAGTTCAGGAGCTGAAGGAGAAATATGAAGACCTGAAGGAAACTCTTCATAATAATCACTTTATTGGGCACCTTCAAACCAATAAAATCAAAGATATTCTGAAATACGATGTCACCTGTCTACAATCATTAGATCGTTTAGAACTGGCAGAGAAACTTCATCAAAGGCTTTCTGCTGAAAATAAAACCCTTGAGGTTTTGATTCAGGTAAATACTTCCAATGAAGAAAGTAAGTTTGGAATAAATCCCAATGAAGCTATTGAACTAACCAGAAAAGTTTCAGAATTCTCTACATTACGAATCAAAGGTTTAATGACCATTGGACTGTTCAGTGCAGAAACAGAAAAGGTAAGACTATGCTTTAAAATTCTTAAAAAACTCCAACAGGAAATCATCCGAGAAAATATCCCCAACGTAGAAATGAACGAACTTTCTATGGGCATGAGCGGAGATCTTGAAACTGCCATAGAAGAAGGTGCCACCATTGTACGCGTCGGAACCGCTGTATTTGGAGCAAGAATCTACCCGGATAGCTATTATTGGAATGAAGAAAAATAAAGATTCTTAGTGTCAATTAACCTTCTTTAAAACATCTTTTTATTTAGTCCACAAAATCGGTATACTTTTTGATTATAAAACATTAATAACCAAACAAATGCAATTATGATTAGAAAATTACTATCGGGCTGTCTACTATTGACAGTATTATTCTTTTATTCATGTGAAAAAGAAAACACACAGATGAAAAGTGGAATCTCCATTGAAACCATTTCAATGATCACCGTTCTTACTATGGGAGTAGCCATTTTGGTGGCTTACAGCTATAAGAGAAGATAACAAAATAAATATAACACAAAGAGCCTCTCAATTTTTGGGAGGCTTTTTATATTTAGTTTGGTCATAGATAAAATTGCAGAAAAGCATTCAGTTTTGAGATGGCTTCGCTTTGCTCGCAATGACGATAAAAACAAAAATCCCTCTCATTACTGAAAGGGATTTGTTATATCTAGAAAAAATTCTAATTACATATAAGCTTCAATTGGCTCACAAGTACATACTAAGTTTCTGTCTCCGTAAGCTTCATCTACTCTTGATACAGAAGCGAAGAATTTGTGGTCTCTTACCCACTCTAGCGGATAAGCTGCCTTTTCTCTGCTGTATGGTTTATCCCAAGAATCAGAGATTACCAATTGTTCTGTGTGAGGAGCGTTTTTCAATACATTGTTTGCCTGATCAGCCTGTCCGTTAGCAATCTCATCAATTTCGTGTTTGATAGAGATTAAAGCTTCTGCAAAACGATCAATTTCAGATTTGCTTTCAGATTCTGTAGGCTCAATCATCAACGTTCCTGCCACTGGGAAAGAAACTGTAGGAGCATGGAATCCATAGTCCATTAATCTCTTCGCCACATCAGCTACTTCAATTCCTAAAGATTTGAACTGACGGAAATCTACGATACATTCGTGAGCAACTCTTCCGTTTTCGTTTGAATATAAAATTGGGAAATGCTCAGCTAAAATTACTTTAAGGTAGTTAGCATTCATGATCGCATGTCCTGTAGCTTTTTTCAATCCGTCTGTTCCTAACATTTTGATGTAAGCATAAGAAATGTTTAGGATCAATCCTGAACCGTAAGGTGCTGCAGAAATACCGTCGATAGCTTCTTTAGTTCCGATTTTAATGTTCGCATTGGAAGGAAGGAATGGTACCAAGTGCTTAGCAACACAAATTGGACCTACTCCAGGACCTCCACCTCCGTGAGGAATTGCAAAAGTTTTGTGAAGGTTAAGGTGACAAACGTCTGCTCCAATGTTTCCTGGACTTGTAAATCCTACCTGAGCGTTCATGTTGGCACCATCCATGTACACCTGTCCTCCGTGCTCGTGGATTAGGTTTGTAATTTCCTTGATGTTTGCATCAAAGAATCCGTAAGTAGACGGATATGTAATCATTACAGCAGATAAGTTTGCTGAATGTAATTCTGTTTTAGCTTTAAGATCTTCGAAATCGATTTCCCCATTTTCAAGGTTTTTAACGACTACGATTTTCATTCCTGCCATGGCAGCAGAAGCTGGATTAGTTCCGTGTGCAGACTGAGGAATCAATACTACATTTCTGTGGTGATCTCCTCTTGAGATATGGTATTCTCTGATAACCATTAATCCTGCATATTCTCCCTGAGCTCCAGAGTTTGGTTGTAATGAAGTTCCAGCGAAACCAGTGATTTCAGCAAGATCTTTTTCAAGTTCTGCAATCATCTGCTGATATCCTCCAGCCTGATCTACCGGTACAAATGGGTGTACACTCCCCCAATCTGCCCATGAAAGTGGAAGCATTTGAGTAGCAGCATTTAATTTCATCGTACAAGATCCTAAAGAAATCATTGAATGCGTCAATGATAAATCTTTTCTCTCAAGACGCTTGATATAACGCATCAATTCAGTTTCCGTATGGTATTTGTTGAATACTGCTTCTGTAAGAATTTCGTCCTTTCTAAGGTTTTCTTCAGGAATACTGTATCCTTCTTTAATTTCTAATTTGAAAGTCTGCTTGTCTTTGAACTGAGCGAAAGAAGCCATCAGATAGTTTAATTTCTCTAATGTAGTACTTTCGTTAATTGCAATACTTACCACACCTTCTGTGAAGTAGTTAAGGTTAAGTCTGTGATCAAGCATCAATCTTACTAATCTTGCTTTCTCATCTTCAGTCATTGTAATTTTCACGGTATCGAAGATTGGCTCTTCTACTACCTGATATCCTAATGCAGCAAGACCTCCTTTCAAAGCATTTGCTTTAAAGTGAATTTGGTCAGCAATATAGTTTAATCCTTTTGGACCATGGTACACAGCATACATCCCAGCCATTACCGCTAAAAGAACCTGAGCAGTACAGATGTTAGAAGTTGCCTTCTCTCTCTTGATATGCTGTTCTCTTGTCTGTAACGCCATTCTTAATGCGCGTTTTCCATACATATCCTGAGAAACACCAATGATTCTTCCAGGAATATCTCTTTTATATTCTTCTCTACAAGCAAAGAATGCTGCGTGAGGACCTCCATATCCTAATGGAATACCAAATCTTTGTGAAGTACCTACGGCACAGTCAGCACCCATTTCAGCCGGTGATTTCAATTTCACCAATGCCATTGGATCACAAGCTACAGCTACCTGAAGGTCTAATTTTTTATAGTCTACGATGTTCTCCGTATAATCCAGAACAATTCCGTTTTTACCAGGATATTGTAATAACACCCCATAATAAGATGCATCAAATGCATGGGTCTTGTGGTCTCCTACAACCACTTCGATTCCTAATCCTTCTGCCTTAGTTTTCAATACAGAGATTGTTTGAGGCAATACAAGGTCAGAGATAAAGAATTTATTAGCTTCACCTTTCTTCTGATCTTTAGTTCTGTTGTTGAAGAACATGTGCATTGCTTCAGCTGCCGCAGTAGATTCATCCAACAAAGAAGCATTAGCAAGACCAAAACCTGTAAGATCACATACTACAGTCTGGAAATTAAGAAGAGCTTCTAATCTTCCTTGTGCAATTTCAGCCTGATACGGAGTATATGCAGTATACCAGCTTGGATTTTCAAAGATATTTCTCTGAATTGCTGATGGTAAAAGTGTATTGTGGTATCCGAAACCAATATAACTTGTATAATCGGTATTTTTTGATGCCAGCTCCTTAGAATGGTTTAGCATTTCGTACTCCGAAAGTGCATCTGAGATCTCAAGATCTTTTTCTAAACGGATAGAAGAAGGAATGGTCTGAGAAATTAACTCTTCAATACTAGAAACGCCAAGTTTTTCCAACATCGCCTGTTTATCGGCTTCATTTAGGGAAATGTGACGGCTCACAAACTGTTCTGTATTCATTTTTATTTATTAGATTTTGTTTGTAAAAAGATGGGTAAAATTACAATTTTTTACACGATTGTACAACAGTCTAAATCCATTGATAATTCACTATTAAGTTCAGTTATCATAATACAATTCGCTTTTACCAATCGACCGTAAAGGTTTTATTTATTTTAAACACTAATTATATTAATTTTATAAATAATAATCAACAATTTCACCTATTCCTTATTAATAAAATAGTCGAATAATCATTAAAAATCGATTCAATAAGCAAGAAAACTCAAATTGAATGAGAGTAATCAGGAAATACAAACAGTACTTATTCATCAACTTTATTGTTTTTGTAAGAATATCATGAAATTTGTCAGAGGCTATGCTTTATGTAATTTACAGTTTAATAAAAAAAACAATCTTCAGCCTTTAAATCTGCTAAATATTCCTTCTGTTCCACGCCTACTTTCACGGAATCTGATATTATAAATCAGAATAAAAATAGCTATTCATCAGGTTTAAAGAATTTTATGAAATTTTATTAATTATATTTATTCTAAATTAATATATTTGCAACATGAATATGATTGTCCCATTTAAAGTTCCGCCTTTGGCTCCTGTGTTTGCATTCAATAATGAAGAGATGTTCTGTGAAAAGAAATCCTGCTGCAAGAAATTCAAGAAAGGGAAAAGATGTAAGAAGTGCCCGGGAAGGAAAAAAATGGCTTAAAACAATTCCTTAATCAGGAAGTATAAGGCAACCGCCAGAATAATAACTCCCCAAAACAGCATAACAATTTTAGGCTGCCCCGTTTTGTTCACTGCAGTACTGGGTTGTGGCTTAAACATTTCATCCACCGTATTTTTGAATTTTTCAGTATCATTTTCAAAAACCTCAGTGATCGTAATCCCTTGCACTACGGTTTTATGCAATAACGAATTTGTTGCATGAAGCAATAACTGAAACTTCCCGTCTTTAAATTCTGTGATCTTAAAGACCCTTTCTCCATAAGGTTTTTCAAGTCCAAAAGGCAGAACCTTCACCACATCAGCATTGCTTGTCTGCCAGCTGATGATAATCTCCTCTCCTTTTTTTGCGTGAATTTTATTGGCTGTAAAAGTCTTTATAGCAGGCGGAATATTATATCTGAAACTTCTCTGATGGCTTTCTAAGTTCCGGTCATAGCTTTTTCTTCTTGCAGAATCACTCAATGTTTCATATGCTTCCTGAATTTCACGAAAACGGTCTGCAAAAAAATCATCATTATCATTTTTGTCGGGGTGATACTTTAGGGAAAGCTTTCGATATGCTTTTTTGATGTCTTCGTCTGAAGCATCCTGAGATATGCCGAGAAAATAGTAGTAGTCTTTCATTGAGCAATACAAAAATAAGGATTTATTTTTCTTTTTTGCTTTGTATTAGCTGTAATTAATAAGTTCTAATCATCTATTTTAAAATCCTGATATAATTGTTGGAATAACGCAAGGACGCAAAGAGTATTAGCAAACTGAATGTTTGTAAGGCGCTAGGATTTTATCTGCTAACAATTGAACATTGCTAAAATATATCTTTAAATTGCCACGAATGCACGAATAAAAGGATTCGTGCATTCGTGGCAAAAATTAAATAGATGGATTCATACTATGAGTTTGGGGTTGGATCATAGACTTCTTCATTTATTTACCATAAATCCATTCTTTTGTAGGAATTATCCATGCATCAAGAGCTTTGAATAAAAATCCATGATTCAATCCTGTATTAAGTTCAATCTCTTTAAAATTTTTTATATTCGATCTGATGAATCGTTGTTCCTGAGATAGAGGAACATGACCATCATCTGATTTTTCTGTAATGGAAAGTATTTTCCCATACAGCTTGAAATCCGGATCTTTTTCCAAAGAATCATCTTTAAAACTAGCCCCAATAAAAACAAATTTCAACTCCGGATTCTTTAGATAATAGGAAATATATTGTGCAATATAGCCACCTTGAGATGTTCCAACAACTGCAATATTTTCAGCTTTAATCCCTTTTTTTATCAGACGGGCAATCTGTTTCTTTATTTTTAAAGCATATGCAGCCGGATCAGTATTGGGCTTCCTCTTTTCAAAAAGAATAATACTGCTGCTATCCTTCAACTGATGAAGAACTTTTTCATACTCCACAATACCATATTTAGGATGTGCTTCATCAAGCGTATGGTCTTCCATGAATTTATTATGCAGGAAGAAAATGTATTGTTTCTGCTTTAATTCAGATTTCTGTCCGTACATAATGAGAGACAAAACAGTAAATATGGTAATAAAAATATTTTTTGAAGCCATTATAATGTTCATTTTAAACAGAAAAACAAATTTAGTATTTAATAATCAGATTTTCTATACATCCAGAGTATCACTCTTCTGCTGGAAGATGTAAAATAAAAAATTCGGGCTCGGGAAGCAAAGCTTCCCGAGCCCGAATTAAACAATTTCAATTTAGTATTTTACTTTTTATGCTTCACAGGTATTATCCTTTTTGCAGCATCTTGAACTGAATTCTTTTTTGAATTTACCTTTCAGTTCCTGATATTCCTCATCATTCATTTCTCTTATCTTATCGGCTAATCCGAAAGGGGATTTTTCTTTGATTCCGTATTCATCAAAAATACCTCTGATAAATCTTTTTCTTTGTGCTGCTTTTTTAGCGATTAAGGCTACACCTACTACGGCTAATGCTCCAAGAGCTCCTTTTAATGCTGAATTTTTCATTTTTTCAAAATTTTAAATTTTACTACTTCTTGTTTTTTATAGAGACGAATGAATTTTAATTTTACTTTACTACTTCTTTAAAATTTTTAAATTATTCGTTATTTCTGTTGAAGAATCCGCCGGAACATCTATTTCTCCAGGCTTCTTTAAATTTTTCTTTCTCTTCAGGCGATAACCCTTCCATTTTCTCCCTCATTTTTCGTTCTTTGAAATCTCTCATTCCTTTTCCAAAATGAAAACCTCCGAAAAGAATTTTACTTAAGATCAGGATTCCCATCGCCTGCCAGAATGTAATGGATTTTACTCCTAAAATTTCCGGAAGCAGACAATTCCAAAGCGACATTACAATCCAGGTAACGGCTAGGAGGATTAATGGTGGACATAACAATAAAAAAATCCAGCCTTTTTTGTGTTTATAATTCATAATTTCTTTTTCTAACTTTTTAAATCTTCGTATAATCTTCTCAATCTGTTTCTCAAATGCTTCACAGCATAGTTTTTTCTACTGATGATGGTCTTGATGTTTTCTCCCTGTTCATCGGCGATCTCCTGGAGGGTTTTGTCGTTGAGTTCGTTTTCTACGTAGACCAGCCTTTGTTTTTCGGGAAGTTCATCAAGTGCTTCAAACAGTTTTTTCCAGATTTCATCCTGAAACATCTTCACTTCAGGGCCTGCACTTTCGTCCATCAATAAAATATCTTTGATGGAAAAGCTTCCGTCTTCGTCTTCATAGACGAAATCTTCAAGATTTTCTGTTTTCTTTTTACGATAACGGTCTGTAATTTTATTCGCCGTTACCCTGTACAGCCACCCACCAACATTCACAATTTCGGAAAGATTGGTAAGACTGCTGAACTGATACCACACTTCCTGCAGAATATCTTCTGCATCCTCCGTGTTTTTCACTTTGGGACGAATATAAGACATCAGCTTTCCTCCGTAATTGGAAACGGTCTGTGAGATGATGCTTTCTTTATCCTTCTGTGGCATTGTTATTTTTTCGACAACCTCCATACTTCTATGACGGCTATCCTTTTAGTTTTACTTTAATAAATTTAAAATATTTTTCCGGAATTTCAGTTTTTCTTTTATTTATCGGAGTTTTAAATTATGGATGATGAGTGATAAATGATGAATGATATTGATTAAGATTATGGATGATGAGATTTCACGCTTCATTTCTGAACCTTATTAGCAGACTTCCTGTCTGTGCTCTGAATGACAAAACTAGGTTATGACTTCCATTCATCTGTGGAAGAAACAATAACTTATGAAGTTAAATATCTGCGTTATCTGCAAGAGAAATTTAGATTCCACGCTTCACTCCGTTGCGCTCTGAATGACAAAAACCATTAGTAATTCATTTACCTATGGAAAAACAAATTTTATCACAGATAAAATCTTTGCGCCTTAAAACACACAGGCTGTCAATCCTCTTTGCACCTTTGCATTTTCCAACCTCAACATTTAATTTTTATAGAGATCGCTTCGCTCGCAATGACAAAAAAGAAACGGAAGATATCATATCCTCCGTTTCCAAAATTATAAAAATTGCCTGTTTATTTTTTATTAAAATTCTCAGCAAAGAATCCTAACATTGATTTATACAATTCGATTCTGTTAGGTTCTTTTCCAAACCCGTGTCCTTCATCATATTTTACCATGTATGGAACTTCAAACCCTTTTGCACGCATTGCTTTTACAATCTGGTCAGATTCATTGATATTTACTCTAGGGTCATTAGCTCCCTGTACCACAAATAATGGTTTCTTGATTTTATCAATCTGAAACACCGGAGATACTTCTTTAGCAATTTTAGCTTCTTCGGGATTATCCAGATCATACCAGATTTGTTTTACCATTTCTTTGTAAGGCTTCCAGTATTCCGGGAAGGAAGAAAAGAAAGTGAAAATATTGGATACTCCTACGTAATCTACTCCACAAGCATATAGATCTGGAGTTTTAATTAAGCCCATCAAAGTAGCATAACCACCATGACTTCCTCCATAAATGGCTATTTTATCTTTGTCTATCCAACCTTGGCTGATCGCATATTTTACTCCATCTTCTACATCATCCATGGCTTTTCTTCCAATCTGCTTATATCCGGCTTTTTGGAATTCTTTTCCATAACCGCCTGAAATCCTGAAATTCACCTGAAGCGTTGCATATCCTCTGCTGGCAAACAATTGAGTTTCCGGATTGAATCCCCAATGATCTCTGATTCCCTGTGGACCACCGTGAGGATTTACAATCAAAGGAACTTTTTTCCCTTCCAATGCTGCTTTAGGGAGTGTAATATATCCACGAATCGTTAATCCATCTCTGCTTTTAAATTCAATAGGTCTCATTTCAGCCATATCTTCTTCTTTCAGCTGTGGCATCAGATTATAAAGAAGCTTTGTCTGTTTTGTTTTGGTATCATATTCATAGTAGGTTCCATATGATTTGTCGCTTCCCACCACTACCAACAGTTTATCATTATTATCATCTGATGAAACAATACCAAATTCTTTATCCCCAAACTGGGCTTTTAATTGATCATCAATTTCTTTATAAAATTTACTTACCGGAACTGTTTCTCCTTTTAAACCTTCATAGCTGATATAGTCCAGTTCATAATTTCTGTTCTTCCCTGCTACACTTATGGAGCTTACATCAAACACAGGATTAGCATATACTTCTTTGATAACAGCATTTTTCTTCAGATCATACAAAACAATTCTGGTTTTATCACTATCCAGATTGGTCACTACATACGCTTCATCTTTATTCTTAGCGTTATCATTAAACCTAATAATACTGAAAGTGTCTGACCAGTCTGCAGATTTCAGAAGATTGAATTTCCCCGTTTGCAAATCTTTGTAATAGGTTTTAGTGGTCAATCCGTTTTCAAGAATATTATAGCCTCTTAAATTACCATCTTTATCAAAAATATATCCATCAATAGGACTATTGACATCTTTATTTTCAAATAACTGAGTCATTTCTCCCGTTACAAAATTGATTTTATAGGGTTCGAAAATCTGTTTATTGTTTTTGTTCATTGTAACCACAACGAAATCAGTATCTTTTATCGGAATAATATCGCTTAATGTAATTCCGTCAAATGGTGTTAAATCCTTAAGATTTGTTCCGTCTACATCCGCAGCATATAAGTGGATATTCTCATTTCCTCCTTTATCCTGAGTATAGAACAAACGACTTTTATTCAACCAGCCATAAGCTTTTATCAGATCATCTTTTTCAACAATGGCTTTGGTAATTTTCCCTGTATTGAGCTCTTTAACATATACATGGTTTTTGCTGTCTTTATCTTTTTCCTTATAAGAAAGGTATTTTCCATCAGGAGAGATTTTAAATGCAGAAGCTTTGGGTCTTGCAAAATAATCTTCTACTTTATATTTGAAACTTCCCTTATCATAGGATACCAGTTTCTCAAGATTGGCTTTGGTAGACGGAAGTGTTGGATCTCCCGGAAGTTTACCTGCAGAATTTTGTGCGTTGATCATAATAGCAGAAAGTACAATATAAGCTGTACCGAAAATTTTGGAATTTAGATTCATAACTTACGTTTTTAAAGTTAAAAAAACAGAGTCCCCAATTCAATATTTCAATCAATAAAAAATCAGTTTCTTTATAGATAAGACAATTCAAAACCTAAAACGTTACAGTAATTAACATTTATTTTGAATAATTTTTTAAATAAAAAAGCAGCCCTAAGAGCTGCTTGTATGTTTTAATGTAAATAGATTCCGAAATACCAGGTCCATGCTATTAAAATAATCTGCATGGGAATTCTTTGAGAGTAAAGATATTGCATTCCAGGGCCTGTGTAATCCGCTTTAAAAATATTTATTTTCTTTTGGGATGAATTGATATTGGCTATAAAAACCAAAACATAAAATATAATCAGTAAAATGGCTATTATTTCACGAATCGCTGGAATCATAAGGCCTATTCCAGCAGCAATTTCTAAAAATCCGGTGCAATACACCCAAAACATTTTAGCAGGAACAAAATCGGGAATCATCATGGCCATTCCTTTCTGAAATTTAAAATGAGAAAATCCTGTAAATATTATAAAAATGGCCATACCAAGGTTTCCTGAAAATATAAGATCCGCTTTTCCCTGAAATACCATAGTTCCCAGCAAAGCTAAAATAAATGTACCGAAGAGAATGACTAATAGTTTCATATTTTTTTGAATTGAGACAAGAGGTTAAGAGATTAAGAGAATTGAGATAAGAGGACTTACGTTGCGAACCGGCAACTTTAAACATTAAATCTTGAAATTCAAACTCTTTTACACGGCACTGAAACTAACGCCTTCTGCAAGACTCTTCACGACCATCAATCCTTTTGTAAATCCTGTATTCATATGATCCCGCCATTCTTTTTCTACCTGAACTTCTGTGTGAAGTTTTGTCTTTCCATCAAGATCAATAAGAAAATATTTTTCAAAGCAGCCACTCCATTCCATGACTTCTTTGCTTTGTGTGTCTTCTACTCCATTCTCTGTCATTCCCAAATGTTTAAAAACAATTTGTTTAGGTTCATCAAGACTGTCTATGGTAGAAACCATTCCATCACCTTTTTCATTCAGGAAATAGGTTTTCCCACCTACCTGCCAGTCGGACTTCATGACAGAAGATCCTGCACCAAAGTATTGTGTCCATTGACCATAAGTCTCAGGTCCCCAGAGAATGTCCCATACCTTCTGTAAAGGAGCATCTATTATTGTTTCGTACGATAGGGTTTCCATATTTTAATTTTTTGTGATTGGTTGTTTTCAAATAAAGACTTCTTTACAGCTGGTTTTCCGAAAGATGTTTAACAATATTCATTGCTTTAGGAAATTTTTCTTCAAAAAAAGATTTAAACTCTGCCGGAGTATTAATAACTACTTTTAATAATGTTCCTTCATCATTTTCTTCCAGGAAGTAAGCTTCTGTTGCATCACCCCATTCCTGAGCGACTTCAATTCCATCATAAATTTCTCCTAAATGCAGAAATGTTATTTCCTGATTGGGAATCACTTTTATAACCCTGCTGTACATCCCATTGTTTTTAGGGTCTAAAAACTTTACGATGCTATTCTCTTCTAATGCTCCTTCATAAAAAGAACCTTCTGTAAAAGCGGTAGTCCATTGTCTGTAAGTAATATCACTCCAAAGGACACTCCATACTTTTTCAGGTTCTGCATTAATTTCTATTTCGTATGATAATTGTTCCATGCTATCTATATTTTATTTCAAAGGTAAAATAACCTTAAGAATTATATGCGTCTTCTAAGTCCTGAATAATAATTTTCTGCATTTTCATCATGGCTTGTACCACTTGATAAGCTTTCTCCTGATTAGGATCATTCATCAGCTGAATCAATCTTTTAGGTACAATCTGCCAGCTTAAGCCGTATTTATCTTTTAACCAGCCACACATACTTTCTCTGCCACCGTTTGAAGTAAGTGTATTCCAATACCTATCAGTTTGTTGCTGGTCATCTGTCATTATTACCATCGATATTCCTTCATTAAAATCAAACTGATGATCGTAAGAATTATCCATACAGAATAATGAGTACCCATCAATTATAAAATTGGCATGCTGAACATTTTCCGCTGGCTCCGGGATAGGATGTCCTTCACTTCCATCACCATATTTCAGTATGTTTCCAATGCTTGAATGAGGGAAAGTTTGAGTGTAAAGCTCCATCGCTTCTTTGGCTTTTCCATTATTTTCATGAATAAACATCAAAGTTGGAACTATTTTCTGCTCTTGTGGCTTTTCGCCTAAAAACAATTGCCACGTCACTCCATATTTATCCTGAACCCAACCATATTTTTTACTCCATGAATAAGAGCCCAGCTCCATGAGAGCCATTCCTCCTTCCAAAAGCTGATCCCAATATTTTTGAACCTCATCTTCCGTTTCACAGATGACCATAAACGAAATAGAAGCATTCTTTTTGAACTGAGGTCCTCCATTAAGAAGCATTAATCTTTGTCCAAATAAATCGATGTTCATTACAACTGGTGTATCTGCAGTAATTTCACCACCAAACACCTTACAGTAGAATTCTGCAGATGGCTTGGCGTCTTCGTCGTACCAAAGACATGGGAAAATATCGTTATTCATAAGTTTAAATTTTTAAGGTTGATTTTATAGGCAATTTATTCATAAAATCTGTAGAAACTGTAGATTCTGTAAGATTTTTTATGTTGATATTCTTTATTACGCTTCTGAACTGCGTTCGCAAACCTTTAGTTTGTATTCAGAATGACAAAGACCATGTTTTGTTTTTTGTCTCGCGGATTGAGCTGATTAGGCAGATTATTGAGGGTAAAAATCTGCGAGATCTGTGAGATTTGCGAGAGATTTTTCTATCTTGAGATTCTTCATTGCGCTTTGCTGCATTCAGAATGACAATAACCACATTTGATTTTTGTCTCGCGGATTGAAGACAATACTTAAGCTATATGGCAAGAAAATCTTCTTTAGTGAAGACCAACATAAAACAAAAGAAATATAATGTCATTGCCTTCAAAAAGAATTATATTCATCTATTTGCAACGACACGATAAAAAATCAAGTCTTTTTACTTTTATGCTTCTTTAAAACACATCTGATGCTCCTTCATATAATCTTTCAGCTTCATCACTGTATTTTTTCCGAAACCATGTAATTGTAAGATCTCCTTTTCAGAGTAATCCGACAGTTTTTCCAAAGAATCTATTTTTTCTTTCTTCAGGGCTTTTCTTGCAGGCACTGCAATCACTCCAAGAAGAAAATCCTCCTCAGGATCATAGCTAAAAGCATAAATGGAATTCAAACTCTTTGACATGATAACTAAATTGATCATGGCGACAAAAAATGTTTTTAATGATTCTCAACATACTTATGGAAATTATTGAGAATAGCATACCAGCCCTCTCTCTGCATTTCCACAGAATTTTGTTTCTCCGGATCGAAAACTTCAATCACTTTTGTAGTATTCTCATCAATCTTATCAAAGATTACTTCTACTTTACGGCCATCTTCCATATGATATTTTATAAGTTCATGAGGGATTACTTCATCATACACGCCTTCAAAATCAAATGCGAAGCTTTTATCTTTTGCTTCCATTTTGTTTTTAAATTTCCCACCTACCTTCAGATCGTTTTCAGAACTGGGACAATGCCAGCTTTCATGGGCAAAATTCCATCTGGTAATGTGTTTGGGTTCGTTGAAGTAATTCCATACTTTTTCTACCGGTGCTAAAATGGTAATGTCTATTTTAATTGGGTCCATAGTTTAATTTTTTATTGAATAAAAGAGCTGCCCGAAAACGAGCATCTCTTTTTTATAATTAGTTAAATATAAGATTATTTCCCGTATTCTTCATTATAGTTTACCATCCAATGAACACCATATTTATCTTGAAAGCTTCCAAAATAATCACCCCAAAACTGGTCTTCAATTGGCATTTCTACATTCCCACCTTCAGAAAGACCTTTGAAAAGTCTATCCGCTTCTTCTCTTGAATCCGGGAAAATAGAAACATAATTATTGTTTCCTACATTTAATTTTTGTCCAAAACTAGGAACAATATCTGAAGCCATTAAAAGGTCTCCTCCAATGGGTAGCGCAATATGCATTACTCTATTTTTCTCTTCCTCAGAAAGATTTTCAGTACCGGGAGCATTTCCCATTTTATGAACTTCGCCTACGAATTCACCTCCAAAAACTGATTTGTAAAAATTGAAAGCTTTTTCAGCTGTTCCATCAAAATTTAGGTACGGATTTAATTTTGCCATGATTTTTAATTTTAAAATGTTACGTATTGTTTTATTGAAACACAAATGACACGAATGATTTCACAAATGACACCAGAGTCCTGATGTGAAAAAATTGAATGTAATCTGCTACTTTATTTGTTTAAAAATGTTTCTACTTCTTTAGTCGTAAAGTTGATTAAATTTTCATTGAGGCTGCCATCAAAATCAGCCATCATATACGCTCCATGGGTAGCAGGAAGGATCATTAACTGAGAGTGTTCTACCAGTCGCCACATAGCTATGGTATGTTCAGGTTTCATCACATCCTTATCTCCACTGATGAACAGGGTTAGTGATTGGATGGAACTCAGTACTTCATCATCCCAATCCACAAAGGTTTGCATTCTTTTACTATCCTTATCAAAGAGATTTTCCAGCTTAGAAAAGTCAGGATTGATGTTTAGAAAATTAATTTTGAGAGGTTCAGGCATAGATTCAAAAGTAGCTTCGTCCATCATTTCGAAAAAGCCATCCATCATGCCTTCTCTTTTATAAAATGCCGAAGCCACCACCAGCTTTTCTACAATCCTAGGATGACGGTGTGCTATCTGCATTACTGTATTTCCACCATTACTGAATCCCCAGAATGAAGCTTTATGAATATTAAGTTCTGCTAAAAGACCTGCTACATCATCAGCATCCTGTTCAAATGTTTCAGGAATATCCCGGTGCTCACTTAGTCCGTGATTCTGAAGATCTATTCCAATGAGCTGAAACTTGTTTTCCAATCTTTCAATAACCTCTTTATAGTCATACAGAATAGAAGAACCTCCTCCATGAATTAAAACCAGAGGTTTTCCGGAACCATAGATCTCATAATACAACTGAATTCCGTTAACTCGTTTATAGCCTTTTTCTATTGGGTTCATGATTAATAGGTAAGGTTTTCATCCACATCATATTTCATTCCCGGATAGTCTAAAATTCTTCGCATCAAACCGATTTGCCCACTGAGATAGTCTTCACGGCCAATGCACATTCCGACAAAATTGAGTTTGGTTTCTTTAATGAAAGGAATATTCATCCCTATTTCGAAGATCTCATCCAATTCTTCGTCTGTAACTTCAAACAACTTCTGGTATACTTTTGAAGAAATATCATGAAAGTTTTTCTTCAAGTCAGCTAATGTTGGATATGCATAACTTTCATCCAATGCTTTCCCCTGAAAGAACAGGTCATTATTAGGATCCTGCTCTTGAAGGCCTAATACCCAGCCAAGACCATAACGCATATTCACAAAGTTTCCTGTCATCCAAACAATATGATTGGTTTTGTTTTCAATTCTTTTCAAGGCGTCTTCTTCCGAAATGCCATCCAAAACGTTTACAAAACTTTGGGTGTGCATTCTATAAGCCGGAATAATGAGCTCCATTTTTTTTGATTTTGGTGTATTCATTATTTTATTTTTAAAGTGTTAGAGGTTGGAAAGCGCAAAGACGTAAATATTTTTTCTCTCGCTGATTTTGCGGATTAGGCAGATCTTTATATTTAATAGCCTATTTTATGGCTCCTGGTTTTCCCAGGATTCTGCGGAGATAGCCCAATTGTCCTGCATGATAAATTTCGTGAAGACAAAGGGTTGAAATATCATTAATATTTTCTGTTTTAAAATGTTCAAGAGTATCCAGCTTTGCTTCCAACTTACCCTGAGATTGTTGGAGATATGCTTTAAGGTCTTCAAAATTGATCAATTCATCTTTTCTATCCCAGGCAATTTCTCCTCTATTGTAGCATGAGAATTTTTCACTGTCCCAAACGGATTCTTCACCCAGAATATTCAATAATGGGTTTCTGATATAAATCAAATGCCCCAGAACCCAGTTCATGCAATTGGCTTCGTTATTAGGAAAGATCATTGATTCTTCGTGGGTAATACCTTCGGTATTCAGTGTCACAATCTTAATGGTACTGGAGACCTGGTTTTTCACCAATTCTATCTCGTTTGATTTTGTTTCCATATTTTTGAGGTGATATTGATAAGTGATGAATTATTCTGTAGGGATCTGGGAAGCATCTGCATACATTACTTCCCACTGATGTCCGTTTAAATCAGCAAAAGCACTTTGATACATCCAACCGTGGTCCATAGGCTCGCTGTATTTAGAACCTCCATTTTCAATGGCTGTTTTTACCATCTCATCTACCTGTTCTCTACTTTCTACCCCAATGGCAAGAAGTACCTGTGTTGTATCTCCCTTGGCAAAAGGTCTGTTGGTAAAGGTTTGGAAAAACTCTTCTTTCAGAAACATGGTGTAGATATGATCTTCTTTCATCACTACACACACTGCTTTATCGTCCGAAAACTGCTCGTTAATAGAAAAACCAAGCGTTGTCCAGAATTCTCTGGTTTTCTGTACGTCTTTTACTGGTAAATTGATATAAATCTGATTGATTTTCATTTTGTATAAATTTGGCGTTAAACTTTTAACCAAAATTACCAAGGTGTGATGAAAATCTACTTGCCATAGGGCAAGATTTAAATTTTCTTGGGATGAGAGACTAATTCTTTACGGATTCTGCTCAGCGAAGTGTCTGTTACTCCAAGATAAGAAGCAATCTGTTTTAATGGAGCAAATTGTATGACTTTAGATTTCTGCTCCAGCAAGTTCAGATATCTTCTGGTAGCGGATAAAGTGAACATTTCTACGGACCTTTGCTTATAATCGAAAAGCTCTTTAGACATCCACGCTCTTCCCCATTCTCTAAGATTAGGAATTTTATGAAATAACTCCTGAAAAGTATCGTAATCCAGCTTCCAGCATTCACAATCCGTGATACACACAATATTTTCCTGTGTCGGAATCCTTTGAAACATGGATAAGACTTCAATAATCACCTCATTCTCTACGAAAAAATGGGTTGTCACTTCATTTCCGTTAAAATCATTGACAAATGAACGAGCCAGTCCGCTATCCAGAATATAGTATTCGTTGGCCATTTTACCTTCTTCAAGAATAAAATCTCCTTTCTGAAAGGTCTTTTTTTCATGGGCCTGAAATATTTCATCAAGTTCTTCCTGAAGAAAAAACGGAAAATCGTAACATATTTCGAGGGATTTGTGAGTCATTTGGTCATTTTTTTAAGACTTTAAAAATAAAATTTTTAATTGGATTAAAGGTAATTATTATTAAACAAAATGATTTAATTATGAATCAATACTATATATTTCACTGAATTTATGAGAACTTAACAAAAGTAAATAATTAAACAGAAGTTTGATTATGGGAGTCAACCACCCCGTCAAATCTTTGATTTGACACCCCTCCAGTGGAGGGGAATGGTTATACAGATATTTGTATTTATTTAAGTAAAATTAAGATTTGGGAAGTTAGTATTGTCTGTATTTTAATACGGGAGGGTTTATATTTTTCTATTAAAATAAAGATAGCTGGATAGGTTTTGGAGGAGCCGGCTTTTGAGCATCACCCATAACTGTTTTTCCTCCAAAGCGCCATGAATTCTGACGTTCTTCTTCAATGACTTCCTGAATATCAAAATCCGGAGTGAAATCTTTTTCAGCTTTGGCTACGATCTGATGAAGTTTATGTAAAGTATTCAGTTTGTCTGAGTTTCCCAATTTTGATTTTTCTATTCCTTTTCTGAGAATACTGATGCTTTCATCGTATACATTAATTGGGACTGGGAATGGATGTCCGTCTTTTCCTCCATGAGCAAAAGAAAACCTTGCAGGATCGGTAAATCTTGACGGGGCTCCGTGAATAACCTCACTCACCAATGCTAAAGACTGCATCGTTCTAGGTCCAACTCCCTCCAGCATCAATAAATCCTCAAAATTCTGAGGCTGCTGTTCACGAGTCATATACAAAAGGGCACCCAAACGCTTAAGATCAACATCGGAAGCCTGAACGTCATGATGGGCAGGAAGGATTAATCTTGAAAAATCTTTCATAACGTCTATAGAATCCGTGTGGGAAATATCCAGAATTCCTTTTCGGTTTTCTGCTGCCTCGGTATCGGTAAGATTCAGAATACGACCTCTTGAAATCCCATTAATTCCGGTATGAGGCTCTTCTACAAATGAAGTTATATTTTCAGAATGCCAGTGATAACGTCTTGCTGTACCATCGGAATCGTGCATTCCTTGCTGAATAACACTCCAATTTCCATTGTCTGACAGAATAAAATTATGCAGGTACAATTGATATCCATCCTGAATGGCTGTATTATCCACTTTGGCAGATAGCTTACTGGCTCTTACCAGCTCATTTCCGTTGAGACCAGTTTTTTCAGCAATTTGAATAAGTTCTGACGGCGTTTCTCTGGAAAACTTTCCTTTTCCACCACAAATATACAATCCCAGTGATTGAGAATTGGGATTAATAGAACGTTTCAAAGCACCCATTACTGAAGTGGTTATTCCCGAAGAATGCCAGTCCATACCCATAACGGCTCCAAAACTTTGAAACCAAAACGGATCAGCCAGCCTTCGGAGTACCTCATCTTTACCATAATCCGTCAGAATTGCTTCAACAATAGAAAGCCCAAGAATAGACATACGTTCGTACAGCCATGGTGGTACTTTTCCATAGTGAAGAGGTAGATCTGCTGTTCCTGAACGCTTCATTTATATTTTTAAAACGTAAAGGTAGCATTATTAATCTTAAATTTTAATGATTGGGCTCACAGTAATGAAAACATCAAAACAGCCTGTTACTTAATGAGTTTTGTAAATGAAAAGGCAGGATCACACATTTCTATTTCATTTTTACCTGACTGCATTTGTGCTTCTTTTGCATAAATCAACATTTTTTGCTCATAATCAGCGATCGCTTCTTCTATTGTATCATAGTTTCCATCTGTCAGATTATCTGATAAAATTAATGCATCCATCAATCCTGTATTGACTCCCTGCCCTGCAAAAGGCGGCATTACATGTGCTGCATCTCCGATAAGTGTTACCGGTAAAATACGGTCTTGTTTCCAAGGATTATCTAATGGGATTATCCTCGTTGGTAATCCGACAAAAAAGGAAGTTGAATGAAACAGTTGTTGATAGCGGTCATTCCATTTAGAAAATCTCATGGAAAGGAACTGAATTACCCAATCTGTATTCTGAAAATCAGAAATACTACCCAAAATCCATGCATCAGGTTTTCTGAATATCACACCATAGGTGAGCACTCCATTGTTATAGGGATTCACCACTAATAAATTCCCCTGATAGGCTGCCATAAGTCTTTTCCCATCACACCATTGATAAAATTCCGGGCAGTGTATTTCAGGCTGAGGAATATCTCCTTGGATAATAAAAGCTCCAGTTTCTTCTACCTCAGTTTCCGTTACATATTTTCTTACTTTAGACATTCCGCCATTGGCCCCAATAACCAGGTCTGCAATACTGTTGGGTTTATGTTCAAAATGTAATACCCATTGACCATTACATTCCTCCATACTGGTAAAATTTCTGTCCCAGATTACGGTGTGAGCTGCCAGTCTATCCAGCAGCATTTTTCTTAAATGGTTTCTGTTGATTTCAGGATTGTCATATTGATTTTCAGGAGTGATTTTTTTGGTAAATAATACATTGCCTTGATCATCAACAATATTGATTCCCATAGGACGCGCAGCAGCGTAATATTTTTCAAGCAATCCTGCCCGTGCCATTACTTTTTGCCCTGAGTCTTGATGAAGATCCAATGTACCTCCCCAAACTCTTGTATCTTCATTTTTATCTCTTTCATAAACCGTTACATCCGCACCTTTCTGCTGAAGTAAAACTGCCATTGTTAACCCAGCTGGCCCGGCTCCGATAATGGCTATTTTTTTATCTTTTACTATCATAATCTGTAGTGATTAATTCCTCTACAAATTTGATGAATACCAATTGACCATGCTTGTATAAATGCGACAAAATCATTGTTCAACGTTTGCTTTCTTTTTCTTGCTTCTTTAGCAAATCCAGCAGGTGTAGCTCCCGTATACCGTTTAAACTCTCTGCTTAAATGGGACTGATCAGCATAACCAAATTCCTGTGCCAATCCCGCAATATTGGAATCTGGATATAACCAGAGATGATTCCTTACCTGTTCAAAACGCATAAGACCTGCTACATCTTTAACAGTATACCCAGAAGATTGTTTGAATTTTCTTTCTAATGTACGCACTGTTGTATGAGCAGCCTCTGCGACCTGATGTACAGGGATAGCTCCATTTGTTTTTTTCATCGCCAGTCCAGCCTTACATAACATACTTTCAACGGCTACCTGTGATCGCATATTCAGAAAATATTGTTGTACCTTAATTATTGCATTGTCTATTTTACCTTCAAGAATCAGCTCTTTCAAGCCAGTCTGAAGTTTTGCAACGGGATGCTCAAACAGATACACCCCATTTTCACTTTTATTTGATGATAACCCTAATAGATCAAAAACAACCCAGGGAAAACATCTGATTCCAATAATCTCCAACTGGCCTTGGGTATGAAAAACAGCAGGCTGATTGAGTAATCCCATCATAAATGGAGATGGCAATTTTTCCAGATTTCCCTGATGGGATATACTACACCCACTTCCAAAATGGAAAATAATTTCAGCATAACCATCAGGCAGTACTTCAAAACTTGATGATAATTCTCCGAAGTCCTTTCTGTTATACCAAAAGCACTTTATGCTGTCTCTAAGTTCCTCAGGAGGTTCAAATTCCTGGTGTATTGTTGAAAACATAATATGAAAAAATTATATAAATTGAATGAATGGTATTAATCAACCAAATCGAACTTTAAAATTCTATGCTTTTCTGCATCAAATTTTTCATTGAAAATAATTTTATTTCCAAACGGATCATTTACGGTGAAAGAAATGGCATCATAAAAGGTCTTTTCAAGTCCCGGTCGGTTGTATTTGTAGTTTTTATCAATGAGTTCTTTATGATATTCCGCAACACCTTCACCCCAGATAAAAATACTGCTTCCGGGACTTGCATCTCCATGATGTTCACTCAAATGAAGAATGATAGTGTCTTTTTTAACTTCTATATAAGCAGGCATATTTTCTTCAAAGCGATGTTCCCAGATAATTTCAAAGCCTAGCCAGTCAATATAAAACTCCAGCATTTTTTGATAATCAAAAATTCTGAGGACAGGAATAATTTGTTCTGCTTTCATAATATGATTAAGGTTTTTGGGGGATTATTTTTAAGTTTTGGCTAAAGCCAGACCATGGTTTGTTTTTTATGAAAGCGGGCTTCCTTCGACTACGCTCAGGATTATAGTCCGATCCTATTGAATAAAATTCTATACTTTTATTTATTGATGGGATAAAATATTAATTACTTTTCCGAATGGGTCTTTCACAAAAAACCTTCTTACCCCCCAATCTTCATTGGTGATTTCATAGGTAATTTCAAAGCCGGCCTGCCTCATTTTATCATAGATTTCATCCACATTATCTACTTCAATGGATAAATCCGGAACTTCGGTATTATTTCCGCCCTGTTCTGCAAAGCTGATCTGTACTTTTGCTTCTTCATCAGTTCCGAGGGTTTTAATCCAGCCATGATCCATCAATACATCAAGTTCTAAAATATCCTGATAAAAGTGATTCCCTTTTGTAAGATCACTCGTTTTTATATTGGCTACGATTCTTTTTACCATTTTGATCTTTATTCATAAAAAAAGCTCTGTGAAAATACTTAAAATTTTCCAGAGCTTTATATGTATTTATGATTAATTTATATTTTATAGAGAAGATGCTGCCTCTAAAATCAATTGCGTAACTTCTTCAGGATGTGAAGCTAATGAAGCATGCCCAGCATCCAATGTAATGATTTTTTTAGGCTGCATACGTTCTGCCATTTCTTTTTCCGTTTCAGCCGGAATCATATGGTCATTCGATGAAATCTGATACCAACTTGGTTTTGTTTTCCATGCCGGTTCTCCTGCTGCATCTCCGAAACACTGTCCATGGATCGGCTTTTGTGATAATGCCATTACCAACGCTTTTTCATCATCAAGATCCTGACAGAAAGCGGATTTAAACTCATCATATTTGATCCATAAAAAGCCTTTATTATCAGGATAAATACTTGCTCCACCCGGAGATTCTCTTCTTCCTAAAAGAGCTCCTAAACTATCACCGGCATCAGGCGCAAAAGCGGCAATATAAACCAACCCAGCTACTTTGTCATGGTTTCCGGCTCCTGAAATAACTGCCCCACCATAAGAATGCCCTACTAAAAGGACTTTCCCTTCTTGGGCATCAATAAGATCTTTTGTTTTATCAATATCATCCTGCAGTGACGTAAGAGGATTCTGAACGCTTCTTACTTTATACCCAGCTTTTACTAAAGAAGGGATAACGTATTGCCAGTGGGATCCGTCTCCCCAAGCTCCGTGTACCAAAATAATGGTTAAATCTTTTTGTTCCATGATGTTAAATATTAAAGTTTAGTAATGTAAATCTACAATCTAAAATACCGTTGGACGTTAACTTAAGTTAATTTACAATCCTGCTCCGTATTCTGCTCAATGATTGTTCTGTGACTCCCAGATAACTTGCAATATGTTTCTGTGCTATTTTCTGAAAGAGAAGTGGCTGTTTGTTTAGAAGGTTTAAATACCTTTTTTCTGGAGAAAGACATAATAGGTCATCAATTCTTTTTTTGGCATCCAGATAAATTTTCTCACTCATTACCCTGCCAAATTTCTGCCAATACGCTTCTTTCTGATATAATGCCTGAAGCTGTTCTTTACTCAACAGTAAAATCTCACAATTTTCCAATGCCTGAATATTCATCTTGGATACAGTATCACAAAGTATGCTTTCATAATCTGTAAAAAACTCATTTTCAAAATAGAATCCAAAGTTGATTTCTCTACCCTGGTCATTGATATAAAAGCTCCTTATCGTTCCTTTTTTAATAAAACCAAGATACTTACACTTGTCACCTTGTTTTAAGAAAAAGTTTGATTTTAAAAGCCTAGTATCTTTAAGAAGGCTATAAAATTCATCAAAATGCTCCTGATCTACCTGAAAGAGTTCTCCATATTTTTCGTAATGTTCTGACATCATATATTGTGTTTTTTGGATTCAAAAAAAGCCTTGCAAATCAGTTTCACAAGACTTTTACAAATATTATTTCTACTATTTGTTCAATGCCGCTAATGCTGCATCATAGTTAGGTTCGTTAGCAATTTCTGAAACTTGTTCAGTGTAAACCACTTTATTGTTTTCATCTGTAACAATTACCGCACGGCTTAATAAACCTTTCAATGGAGAATCTGTAATAGTTACCTCATAATCATCACCAAAGCTGCTTCTGAAGTCTGAAAGGGTTTCAACTTTATCTAATCCTTCTGCAGCACAGAATCTTCCTAATGCAAACGGAAGATCTTTAGAAACATTGATTACAACAGTATTATCCAATTTTGAAGCTTCTTCATTGAATTTTCTGCTAGAAGCTGCACAAGTAGGTGTATCAATACTTGGGAAAATATTGAATACTTTCTTTTTTCCGTCAAAAGTCTCAAGAGTCTTCACATTTAGTCCTGAATCAACCAATGCAAAATCTTTAACCATGGTTCCTACGGCTGGTAATGTTCCTATTGTGTGTACTTCGTTTCCTTTTAAAGTGATTGTCGTTGACATAATATTTATTTTTTTAGTTTTTCAAATTTAATCAAAATAGAAAATTTTTCTATCTAATATAAGGTTAAATTAATCTTAAAGTGAAAATAAAAACACTTTAGACTGGCCATCAGTTTTTTATGCAATTCCCAACCCAACTTCCTCTCTTAAAAACTTCAAAGTTGAATTTAATATCAATTTTAAAGGAACAGAGAATATACAATTGTTCGGATATAAAAATCAAAAAGAAGCTTTCTGCTTCTTTTTTTATTTAAAAATCTTCTAAAAAAACAATCATATTTAGTAAATTTGTGGGACTTTAATTTCAAATAATAAATAACAGTATAATGTCAGAAAAATCAAAAATTTACTACACATTAACGGATGAAGCACCAATGCTGGCTACTCACTCGTTTTTACCTATTGTAAAAGCTTTCACTAAATCAGCAAACATCGAGATCGCTGTTCCGGATATTTCCCTGGCAGGCAGAATCTTAGCTAACTTCCCTGAGTTTTTAAAGGATGACCAGAAAATTGGTGATGCTTTGGCAGAATTAGGAGAATTGGCCACTCAACCGGATGCTAACATTATCAAATTACCAAACATTTCTGCTTCTGTTCCTCAATTGGATGCAGCTATTGCTGAATTACAAGGAAAAGGTTTCGCGGTACCTAATTATCCTGCAGAGCCTAAGAATGATGAAGAGAAAGCTATTAAAACTAAATATGCAAAGGTTTTAGGAAGTGCTGTAAACCCTGTATTAAGAGAAGGAAACTCTGACAGACGTGCTCCAAAAGCTGTTAAAAACTATGCAAAAGCAAATCCTCACAGAATGGGTGATTGGGCTTCTGACAGCAAAACTGACGTAGCTCACATGAATAATGGTGACTTCTACGGAACAGAAAACTCTACAACGTTAGAAAACGCAACAAAATATAGAATCGTATTCAAAGGAAATGAAGGAGAAACAGTATTGAAAGACTTTGCAGGTCTTCAGGCTGGTGAAGTAATTGATTCTTCTGTAATGAACGTTAATGCTTTGAAAGTATTCGTTCAGGAGGCTATTGAGGAAGCTAAAAAGAAAAATGTACTTCTTTCTGCTCACCTTAAAGCTACAATGATGAAAATCTCTGACCCTATTATTTTCGGGGCTATCGTAGAAACTTTCTTTAAAGATGTATTCTCTAAATATGCTGAGACTTTCAAGTCTTTAGATATTAACCCAAATAACGGTCTTGCTGATCTTTTTGAAAAAATCAAAGGAAATGCTCAGGAAGCTGACATTAAAGCTGATATTGAAAAAGCATTGGCTGAAGGACCAAGAGTGGCTATGGTAAATTCTGACAAAGGAATTACTAACTTCCACGTTCCTTCTGACATCATTGTTGACGCATCTATGGCTGCTCTTGTAAGAGGTGGAGGTAAAATGTGGAACAAAGACGGAAACGAAGAAGATACAGTTTGCATCATTCCAGACCGTTCTTATGCTGGCTTCTATCAGTCTGTAATTGACGATATGAAAGCGCATGGGAAATTAGACCCAACAACAATGGGATCTGTTCCAAACGTTGGTTTAATGGCTCAAAAAGCTGAGGAATATGGTTCTCACGATAAAACTTTCCAATTGTCTGCTGAAGGAACTGTAGAAGTTCAGGATGAGGCTGGAAATGTTCTTCTTTCTCAGAAAGTAGAAAATGGAGATATCTTCAGAATGTGCCAAACTAAAGATGCTCCTATCCAAGACTGGGTAAAATTAGCAGTAAACAGAGCAAGACTTTCTGATACTCCGGCTATTTTCTGGTTAGATAAAGGAAGAGCTCACGACAGAGAAATCATTAAAAAAGTAGAAAAATATCTTGCAGATCATGACACAACAGGTCTTGACATCAGAATTCTTGATGTAAAAGATGCTATGACTGAAACGCTTAAGAGAGCAAGAGAAGGTAAGGATACTATTTCTGTTTCAGGAAACGTATTGAGAGATTACTTAACTGACCTTTTCCCAATCCTTGAACTTGGTACTTCTGCTAAAATGCTTTCTATTGTTCCATTGATGAATGGTGGTGGTTTATTTGAAACTGGTGCCGGAGGTTCCGCTCCAAAACACATTGAGCAGTTCCTTGAAGAAGGATATTTAAGATGGGATTCTCTAGGTGAATTCTTAGCATTACAGGCATCTTTAGAGCATTTAGCACAAACTCAAGGGAATACAAAATCTCAGGTTTTAGCGGATGCACTGGATGAAGCTAACGCTAAATTCTTAGCTACCGATAAATCTCCTGCAAGAAAAGTAGGTCAGATTGACAACAGAGGTTCTCACTTCTATTTAGCAATGTATTGGGCTGAAGCTTTAGCTAACCAAACTGTTGATGCTGAACTAGCAGCTCAGTTTGCTCCAATTGCGGCTGCAATGCAGGAAAATGAAGAAGTAATTAATGCTGAATTAATTGGTGCTCAAGGTAAGCCTCAAAATATTGAAGGTTACTACAAGACTGATACGTATAAAACATACGCAGCAATGAGACCTAGCACTGTTTTAAATGAAATCATTGACGGAATTTAAGAATATGTATATCAAAAAAATAGGATTTTTATCTTTCTTATTCACTTTATTTATTTCATGTTCAAGCAATTCTGATGAAGTTATCATCATACCACAGCCAGTTACACCGGAAGAAAAAATAATTCTAAAGGAAGTAGTGGTGGTTGATGAAAACACATTAAAACTGGAATGGACTACCACTGGTAAAAATACGTACCAAAGTTTTCAATTTTCAAGAAAAACTTCTGAAAATGGAACCCAAGGATCATTAAACCAGGAAGTAGGAAATACATTTGTAAAAATTGATAACAATATTCCATATACTTCTTATCTGGATTATCAAATAACCGGATATACCACTAATGGGCAAAGTGTAAAGAGTAATATTGTCACCTATAAAAGACCGGGTATTAAATTACTTAATATCCGGCCTACAGATGCCTTGTTTGATTCAGACAATGGAAATATGTTTATATTTGGAGACAATGGAAACATCATGAAGTATGATGTGACCTCAGGCTCTGTTGTAAAAGAAATTTCTACTGGAGCTACATTAGGTTATCCTTTCCTTGGTACTTTTGGAGGACAAAAGGAATTATATGTACCAAGAAATGACGGATGGGTGTATATCTACAATACAAGTGATTTATCATTGAAAGACCAGATTAACTTTGGAAACAATGTTACAAGTGTTGTATTGGCTAATGACAAGTTGTATGGAACAACAGGAGACATTTCCAATGTATCCTTAAAATGTTTCGACAGAGCAACTAAACAATTAGTATCAACAAATGGAAACTATCAATTTGGAAGAATAAAAAAGGTAGCCAACACTAATTCAAGCTTCTTTTATATTACGACAGGTATAAGCCCAACTAATCTAGTTCGCTTTAATTATAATGCAGATGGAACATTTGTCAATAGATTTGAAGATAAATACCATGGTGATCATCCTTTAAATCATAAAATATTTGAAGCTTTGCCAGGAGGGAATGGATTCTTAACAGCTATAGAAGGTGCTATATACGATAGTAATTTAGTTTTTACAGGAAATCTTCCTAGAGGAAATTCAGGATTAACAAGCTTTGATTTTGACACCAACAATATCATTGCCGGAACTGATAAAAAAAGTATTGAACTTTATAATCTAAACAGTTATGCAAAAGTCAATTCAATCAGTACCGAAAGATATCCTTTTAAAGTATTTAGCTATGGAAATAAGATTGTTTCTTTAAGTTCAACAAATGCTTATGCGATCAACAATTACTATTTAGATCCACCTGTGAATGTAATAGTGGAAATATTAAATAAATAAATAAATAAAAGCCTCTCACCCCGTGAGAGGCTTTTTTATTGAAAGGTCCCACCTAAATTAAGAATCCCTAAAATACTGTATAAACATTAAAAATAGCATCACAACTATTCACTCTTATTTTAGGATAACTCAAATAAAAATCAAATCATTTTAAATAGAATTCGTCAATACGCAGATCGAATTATCAATACTCCATCTAAATATTAAAAATAAAACAATACTCATTTCAGATTTCCCATTTTTTCAATATGTTTGTAAAAAACAGACTGTCTTAATGAAAAAAATCTACATCCTTGCTCTTTCTTTATCAACCATCGCTTTTGCTAATGCCCAGGAAAATGAAAATCATATTGATGAAGTGGCTATCCATGCAAGATCAAAAGTTATAAAAGAAAGGGAAGAATTTAAAAAACACGCACAATCTACAGAAATCATTTCTGAGTATGAAATCAATCGTAATAATCCTGCCTTTATAGAACAAAGCCTTAATACTATGGCGGGAGTTCAGGTAGAAAAAAGAACCCAGCTGGGTGGACAAAGAATTGTCATCCGAGGCTATGGAAATGATCAAAAATTTAACAACTGGGGGATCAAAATGTATCTCAACAATATTCCGCTTACCGGAGCTGATGGTGTTACGGTGTTGGATGATGTCAATTTCGGACTGGTCAATCGTATAGAAGTTATTAAGGGTCCTGCGGCAACATTATACGGCGGAGGTGCCGGAGGTGCTGTACGGTTGTATATGCAGCCGGAAAGTAAAAAAGGAAATTCTGTTTCAGAACAGTTTATGACTGGTTCTTTCGGATTATTTCAAAGTTCTACTTCTGCAACAAGTGTGGGAGATAATCATTCCATTACAGCCAACTATGGACATATTGGAAGTGACGGATATCGTCCTCATGGAAAAAGTATTAAAAACTTTTATAATATCAATGGAGAGTTTAAGCTTAATTCCAGTCAGAAGATAACATTATTGGCTTCTCATGGTAATTCATTGGAACAGGTTTCCGGCCAGATTTCCTATGATGATTATTATAATGGGATTGATAATGGAAACTTTGCCTACATCAGACGTGGGGCGAAAACAAAATTTGTTACTTCAAGGGTAGGAATCGGACATATCTGGAAGATTACTCCCAATTTCAAAAATAACACCACCGTTTTCTATACAGGTACAACAGGGGAAAGAATTGCTGCCGGAGCTAATGAAACCTCATCTTTTTCTAATTATGGTCTAAGATCCGTATTTGAATTTAATAAGGAGTGGGAGTATTTCAAAAGCCAGACGGAATTTGGGGTTGAAATCCAGCAATCTCAATCTACCATTACCAATTATCGCTATAAAAGTGTAAAAATCACAGAAGAACCTGTCTTAAGGCCTTTATACGATGGTTCATACTTTAATAACACCAACAATCAATCCAACTATTTTGCAGTTGAGAAAATCACTTATAAACCTTGGGACCTAATGTTCCTAGCAGGAGTAAGCATCAACCAACTTAGCTATAAAAGAAAGGACCTCTTAGCACTTCCGGGCTTGTTTGTTGTTAATGGTAAAGATCTTTACAATAAAGATTTATCGTTTGATAAGAAGTTCAGCGCAGTGGCAAGTCCTCATTTTGCTTTGCAGAAAACCTGGAATAACCAGATCTTCAACCTTAGTTACAGTGAAGGATATAACGCTCCTACTTCTGTTACTGCTTTCATCACCGGCCTGAATGTGACAAATGATAACCTTGTTGCAGAAAAAGCAAAAATGTGGGATTTCAGTGTTCAGGGACTGATAGATGATACTTCAATAGATTATCAGTTTTCATTATTCAGTATCAATATTAAAGATAAACTTACTCAATTAGGCGGAAGAATGTCTAATCCGGAACAAACACCTTATACATATTGGGCGAATACTGGAGAACAAAAAAATAAAGGACTGGAGATGAGTGTAGGCTATTCTTACAAACCTAAAAACTTATTCATTTCAAGAATTCAGCCTTTTGTAAGCTATACTTATAATGATTTTAAATATTCAACTTATTTTAAAGAAACCGGAGATAAAGCCAATGTGGTAGGTGTTCCTAAAACAAAGGTATCTGTAGGCTTAGATTTTGATACCAGCATCGGTTTATACTGGCAGAATACCTATAATTATATGGGAAGTGTTTACACAGACTTCACCAATAGCAATAAGGTGAAAAGCTTTGGACTTTTAAACTCCAAGATCGGTTATAAACACAGTTTCAATCAATGGGATCTGGATGTTTTTGTAGCTGGCAATAATCTTACCAGTCAAATCAATTACACCTTCCTTTTCTACGGAAACAGCATCAATGATACTGATAAGGATAACCAATATAACAATCCGGCTATTTATACAGATGTTAATCCCGGATCCAGTAAGGCGTATTTTTTTACCGGATTCAATTTGAAGTATAATTTTTAGAGATTCTTCAACAGGCTAAGAATGACAAATGGTATTTTGAAACCTTTGAGCTGCCTTCGCTAAAATAGGTTTTGGCTAAAGCCGGATGAATGATTTTTATAGTGAGAGCGGGCTAAAGCCCGCTCTTATTAAATATTTTAACAGCCATCAGTTAACCACCCGGTCAGATTTTCAATCTGACACCCCTCCAGAGGAGGGGAATATCACTGCTTCTTTACGAATAGAGATCAATAAAAGTATTAGATTCCTTCTTTACACTTTACTAATTATGGTGGATACTTTCCTATTCTCGGGCACCTTAAATCTCCTGTCTTAATTCATAAAACTCTCAGGAATCCATTCGAATTCTGGAGCCTTTATCTTTGTAAAGCCCAACCCCGGCCATGGTAAATGAGAAGAAAATGCCCTGATTTTTGTATCTGCCAGCTGTTTAAGAAACTTCTTTCTGGAAGCAGTAGCAATATCCAAATCTGTATCTCCTGAAAATCCCCAATCAGGATGAGGGAAAAGAATAACATCTGAGTGAATAAGATCAGCAATATAGATAAGCTTTTCCTTCCCTGATGATATTGTAGTAACAGTTAAACCAGGAGTATGTCCTGGAGCTAACTGAAAATTGAAATGATTATACAGTGTCTTGTCCAAATCATAAAATTTCAACTTTGGATGAATAGCTTTCAATATATTCTGAAGAGCTGGAATGATCTTGTTAAGCATTTCGGGATGCGCTTTCAAAGCGCTGTTATTAAAATCTTTAATGGAAGCATTCATCCAAAAATCATGTTCTATTTTTGAAATAAAAACAGATGCATTGGGAAAAACAAGTTTATTCTGCTTATCTACTACTCCACCGATATGATCCGGATGGGCATGAGAGAGCAAAACATCCGTAACATCGTTTGCTGAAAACCCTGCTTTCTGAAGACTTTTTAATAAAAATCCGGTTCTTTCATCAGCAAAAACCCCCATACCTGTATCCATCAGGATTAGTTTTTCTTTTGTTTTAACAAGCAGGATATTAACAGCCATATCAATATAATTATCAGCCCGGAAGTTGTCTTTAAGAATTGCTTTCAATTCAGAAATATTTCCTCTTGGAGAAAATGAATTTAGGTTCTCTTCATGAATATAGCCATCTGTTAGAATAAACAAATCTAATTCTCCCAGTTTAATCTTTTTAAAACCGGAGAGATCATCTTCTGTTTTTTTAGGGATTGTTTTTGTTTCTGCAAATACATTGGAAAAAGGGATAAAACTTAATGTTCCTGCGAGCAGACCATTCTTTAATAATTCTCTTCTATTCATAGTTTAAATAGTATTTTAACATTACTACAATAACATCTCTAGAAATGGATTACGTCAGTAAATGTCATGTATTGTATAGAAAAACTGAGTTTCTGCCATTCAGAAACTCAGTGTAAGTATAGTCGTTAATTATTAACCAATTTCATTGAACCTTCATTATATCTTTCTCCTACATTAGGATATTTTTTCAGAATGGCATCAATGGTATCCAAATCTGACTGCGATAGCTCAATATTAGCTGCAGCAACATTTTCTTCCAGATATTTGATACGTTTAGTTCCAGGAATTGGGATAATATCATCTCCTTGGTTCAATACCCATGCTAATGCCAGCTGAGTTCCTTTTACCCCTTTGGAAGCTGCAAACTCATTGATTTCATTAGCCAATTTTGTGTTATTTTCAAGATATTCCTGCTGATAACGAGGTAATGACTTTCTGAAATCATCATCACCAAGATTCTGTACTTCATTGATATTAGCAAAAAGACCTCTTGCCAGTGGTGAATAGGGAACCAATGAAATTCCTAATTCTCTGATGGTTGGCAGTATCTCATTTTCAACATCTTTAGTAAGGATAGAATACTCTGACTGTAAAGCAGCAATTGGATGAATTTTATTAGCCTTTCTAATAGATTCTGCAGAAGCTTCAGATAATCCTAAATATTTCACTTTACCTGCTTTCACCAACTCTGCCATAGCGCCTACAGTTTCTTCTATTGGAACATTTGGGTCAACTCTATGTGCATAATACAGATCTATGGTATCTATTTTTAACCTTTGAAGGCTCAAGTCCACCGCTTCTCTGATCCATTCCGGAGAGCCATCAAAATAAGTTCCCGGAGCACCACTATGACTAGCAACACCCCCTTTAAACCTGAATCCGAATTTAGTAGCTATAAAAATTTTATCTCTGTTCGGGACTAACACTTTAGAAATTAACTTTTCGTTTTCTCCATTAGCATACATATCTGCTGTATCCCAAAAGTTAACGCCTAAATCTAATGCTTTGTGCAAAGTACTGATACTTTCCTGTTCATCTGACGGGCCATAAGCAAAGCTCATCCCCATACAGCCTAATCCAATAGCAGAAAGTTGTTCACTGGTATTTCCTAATTTTTTAAATTTCATAATGGTTTTGGTTTTAAATTTATAGGACAAAATTAGAACATGAAACAGCCACGTGCGATATAGAATTCAAACTAAGAATTATAAAAATCAAACAAGGTTTGTTCTTAGGGCATTGGGAGCTACTCCAGTCTGTTTTTTAAAATAGTTGGTAAAATATGCAGGTTCTTCAAAGCCCAATCCGTAGGCTATTTCAGCAATATTCCAGTCTGTATGGGTTAATAAGGCATTTGCTTCCTGTATCACTCTTGCTGTAATCTGCTGACTGGTAGTCTTTCCTGTAATCTCTTTTACAGAACGATTTAAAGAGTTGACATGAATAGATAGGCTTTGAGCGTAATCATTGGGTGTTTTTAACTTAAAAAAAGCTTCAGGGCTGTCAATCGGAAACTGTCTTTCCAGCAGCTCCATAAATAAGGATGCTACTCTTTGGGATGCATTCTGATAAGGCTCAAACGTTTCTGCCGGATGCATTCTCATGGTTTCATGAATCATCAGATGGAGATAGGCTCTCAACATATCATACTTGTGAACATAATCCGACTCAATTTCCGTCATCATTCTGATATACAGATCCGAAAGTATTTTCTGCTGATCTTCATCCAAAAAGAAAACCGGAGTTCCCCCAATTTTAAACAATGGTGAATCCTGAAGATTTCCTAAACGACTTCCATTCTGTAGAAATGATTCTGTAAAAAGACAGAACCAGCCTTTCTGATCATCATCATCTGCTTCCCAGGAATAAGGAACAATAGGATTGGAAAACAACAATGCAGGACGGTCTACATAGATCCATTTGTCTGCATAATGAAGCTTACCTTTTCCTATAATCAATGAAATCTTATAATAATCTCTTCTGCTGTAGGGTGATAACAGAGAACAATGATCACGCGAAAACACATTAAAGTGCCCCATTTTGTTTGCTCCTAAACACAGAAGTCCCAAGCCGGGAGCATTTCGTTCATAAAAACCTTGTATTGATTCGTTGGATTCCATATCTCAAAGTTATAAAATTCAAACAAATTAAGATGTATACTTATTTAAATTGAGAATTAATTAATAGGTAGGAAGTAGGAAGATGGAGGATGGAAGCTCTGTTGTTCGTTAATATTTAATGATGTTTTATATAAACTATTTGACTGTATAAACCTTATTAATGTCTATTTGGGATATCAAATAAGCTGTAGAATCTTTAAGTTTTGACTAAAGCTGAGTGATGAGTCTTTTATTTATTTGAACGGGCCAAAGCTCATTCTTATTGATGTAGATATGTATATAGATGTTTACCAACTATATCATTCATAACAAAAAATGACCAGCACGAATGCCAGCCATTTCAATAGTGAATATATATAAAAATTGATAATGGTTAATCCCAGTCACCATGGTGTCCATGGTTGTGTTTATTTTGTTTTTTGTAATATTTGGATCTTTCTTTATAGTATTTTTCCTGCTCTTTACGGTATTTTTTATAATCATTTTTTTTCCCGTATACAATAACAGGGTTCTCTCCTCTATAATATTTCTTTTTAAAAACAATATATTTTTCTCTACCAAGAATTCTCTCCAATTCCGAATATCGGTCTCCTCTCCATCTTCCCGGCTCTACGACATAGACTCTATTCCAAGAATCATAATTACGGTATCTGTCATTTAGTGCATACACCTGATTGGCTTGTGTTGTGGAAAGCAGCAGATCTGCAACCACTGTCTGCCAGTTGATATCTGAAATACTTCTTCTATAATCATTATAATAATCTGATTGGGCATAGCTCATACTGAACGTCCCAACCAAAAATGCGGTTAGCAATAACTTTTTCATTTCATTCCTCTTTTAAATTAAACATGATGAGATAGTCAATTAAAGTGCCAATTATTGATTGTAATTCCCAATATTTGTTAATGAAAATTATAAATAACTGATTATCTTTTAAATAATTTATAAATATTAATGATTTTCGTGATTATTAATTGCTGGTAAACAAGTTGTATATATTATTAAACAGAGAAGCGAGATACAGGTTTCTTGCTTAAATATCAAGCCATGGGATTATATATTACATCTGCAATTTTAGGTTTTGGCTAAAGCCAGATGAATGGATATTTATGGTGAGAGCGGATTAAAGCCCGCTCCTATTGATATGGATGTTGTACGGATAATTGACGTTTAATAAAAAGGCTGGGCTAAAGCCCACCCCTATTAATGTTGATATTCGTGTGGATATGCAAAAACGCAATAGTTGTTTAACGAAAAGATCTTTTATCTTTTATCTTTTATCTTTTATCTTTTATCTTTTATCTTTTATCTAATCTTCTTATAAAATTCGTTAAGATTCTCAAAAACTATTATTTCATGTTAAATAATTTTGTAATTTTAAGGAAGAGAATGCTTTCGGGAGTTCTCAATATTATTATTTTATCAACCAAATCTCAGTAATTATGGAAAATATAAAATTTATGGTATCTCCATATCAGGATGAACTGCAGTTGTTTATTGATGAGAAAAAAGCTGGCTATATGTCCATAGAGGTTGACGGAAGACTTCTTATTGTATATTATACCAAGCTTGACGAAGAGCGTGAAGGTAAAGGCTATGCCAAGTTACTGCTGGATGAATTGGTTCGCTATGCAGAAGAAAAAGATTTGCTTGTAGATCCGGAATGTGACTTTGTACGTCAACAATTTGAAAATCATCCCGTAAGATATAAAGATATTTGGCATGCTTAATCAGCCTTCCCACCAAGCTGTAAACATCTGATTATCAAAATTCAGATCTAATACCTCTCCGATCTTCGGAGTCAGGATATCTAATCTTTTTTCTTTACCTAAACTGGTTATTTTTTGCAAGGGCTCATTCCATGGATGAAGCGCCAGTGCAAATTTAGCAGCGTGCACCGGAATAATATGTCTGGCATCTATATCAATGGCCGCCTGAATAGTATCTTCGGGTAAAGTATGGATATATCTCCACGCTTCACCATATTGCCCGTTTTCAAGGATAGCATAGTCAAAAGGTCCATATTTCTCTCCTATCATTTTAAAGTGAGAATCATAGCCGCTGTCACCACCAAGAAAAATTTTCTTTGTAGGAGTTTCCAGCACATAGGAAGTCCAAAGCGTATCGTTCTGTTTTAGTCTTCTGCCGGAAAAATGTCTGGCTGGTGTAAAGGTTAACTTTATATTATTTTTCAATTCTACTTCTGTTCCCCATTCTTCTTCAATGAGTTGTTTCTCCGTATATCCCCATCGTTCCAGATGTGCTCCTACTCCTAATGGAACAATAGCCATTCCGGTACGGCTTTTAATGGATTTAACGGTAGGATAATCCAGATGGTCAAAATGATCGTGGGTAATTACAAGATAATCAAGGTTCGGAATATCTTCAGGCTTAAAAATATCAGATCCTTTGAAAGCTTTGTTAAAGTATTTGAAAGGCGAACCATATAGACTTAATACAGGATCAATTAAAAATGAAACACCATCTGTTTGCAAATAATAAGATGAATGCCCCAACCATATAAAAACATCTGTATTTTTATCCAGACTTTTCAGATCCGTATGAATAGAAGGAATTTTCTTTAAAGGTTTTAACAATGGATGTTTTTTACCTAAAAAGAAATCATAAGTAACTTTCCACATTTTATACCCTTCAGCAAGGGATGGTGTATGACTGATATTCTGAAACTGTTTGTTTCTGTAAAGCTTCGACTGTCTGATACGATCTAATCGTTTTCCTTTGGGAACAGCTCCGAATGCGGCTCCGTTTATCACTATAAAATAGGTTGCTGTCAATAAAATCACAACCGCAAGAATCCAATACATCATTTGTGAAAAATAAACATCAAAGGTACCAACTTTTCATCTTAGATAAAAATAACATGTATTTGAGTGCAATTTTTTAACTAAATTTATCATGTGTTTCAGAAAATTTATTATTCATTTAAGTGATGATTAATTTTAAACTCTCTATTTTAGCGGCTTAAAAAAACTCAAAGATCTATTGAAAAAATACTCGGTAATATTTACTCTGGCCATGCTTTCCTCATGTGCATCTATTAAGAAGCACAATGAACAGCGGGCTTCTTGTATTCCCCCGGAGCAGCTTAAGGAGGATGTGGATTTCGCTTATGCAAAACTTCAGCAGATGCACCCACAGCTGTATTGGTATATTCCCAAGCAGGAATTGGATCTTAAGTTTGATAGCCTTAAGCAAACAATTAATGAGCCGCTTACTCCCCTTCAATTTTATTTTAAGCTTCAACCCGTGATTGCAGGAATCCGGGAAGGGCATCTTTCGCTAAGAATTCCCAGAAAAAAATTCACCAAAAAGGAAATCAAAACTTTAGAACAAAAAAAGGGATTATTCAGCAGGTTTGGATATTATATTTCCGGTGATCAGATGTATATTACAGAAAACAGGGATTCTATTGAAAATATTGAACCGGGAACTGAAATCCTGTCTATCAACAATATTCCAGTTTCAGATTATATCAAAAAATATAGAAACCTTATCAGCAGTGATGGCTACAATACTACTTTTCAGCCTTATTTTTTAAAGGATCTGTTCTTTAATTATTATACTGCAGAAAACGGACTTGCAGACAAGGCTACTATGGAAACCCTTTATAAAGGCGAAAAACATACTTATACTTTAAGCAGAGAATCAAAATCTGATACAGATCTTGAAAAGGATAAGGAAATGAATAAACGTACCCAGGAAAAAAAGCTGAATGATTATGTTGCAGCCAGCAATTCTTATAACAGAAGTTTTAAATTTCTGGATAAAGACAGTACCGTTGCATATATCAAGGTGAAGAGCTTTTCACGGGAATATTCGGATGAGTTCTATAAAAAAACATTTGCGAAGATTAAAAATGCAAAGGCAGAGTATCTCATCATAGATGTCCGTAATAATTATGGAGGTTCTCTCTATGAGATTAATAATCTTTATTCTTATCTTACGGATAAACCTTTTACTCTGATAAAACCATCTCAGGTTACTTCTAGGGCTATTCCGTTAAGAACAAATTATTTCAGGAAAAGCTCCCCATTGGATTACGCCATTAAAAGTATCTCTTATCCGAGTTACTTTTTTGCTCAAGCTTTCAGTACTTATAAAAAAGATGGAAAAATTTTCTACAAAATGAAAGCTGACAAACCTACAAAATCCAATAAAGGAGCTTTTCATGGTAAAGTTTTTGTGTTAATTAATGGCGGAAGCTTTTCTGCGTCTTCTATTATTACAGCAAAGCTTAAGAATGATAAAAGAGCCACTCTTGTAGGGGAAGAAACCGGAGGTGCCAATGACGGAACCGTAGCGGGCTTTTACTCTTATCAGAAACTTCCGAATTCTGAGATAAGATTTCCAATCGGGCTTCTTTTGGTACAGCCGAATATTGATTTTTCAGATACTAAGAAAGGGGTTGTTCCTGATGTAGAGATTAAAGAAAGTTTGCAGGATATTATCCATAAAAAGGATCCGCAGCTGGACTGGATAAGGAATGAAATTGGAAAGGAAAAAGCGGAGAAAAATTAATTTGAGATTGAAAAACCGGACTCTTTAATTTTTCGTTACTTTTAATTTGATTTTAAATCACTTTATCAATATAGATAGGTATCGGCGGGCTTTCAGCCCGCCAATACTGTTTAACTTATCTCTTCAATTCTTTTAAAAGAGATTCTATATGATCAATGTATCTTCCATAATAACGATGGAACCAGAACTTACCGCTAAAAAATAATAAAAACAAACCTCCGATAACACTACCAATCAGGATGAGGGCTATCTTCAGCTCACTTAAGGGTTGTGGCCAGGGTATAAACTCAAGCACAATAAGGATTTCACATACTATAAATGGGGCGAAACTGATATAGTAAGATAAATAATACTGTTTATTTAAATTCAGTTGAGTCACAAGATCTTTCAGCGAATCACTGGTTTTAAGTTCTGTATTGCTGATCTCGTTATACAGTCTGAAAAACTTACTGTAAAAGAAAATAGTAACAATAAGCATTGAAGCGACCAAAACGGTAATATACAGTTGAAGTTTAAAGGGCTTACAGACAGAACAAACCATAAAGGCAAAAATGAAGATTCCCACAACCCACCAAAATTCCATACGCATGTTTTTGCGTACTTTTTCAAGGGGAAGATGTATTGTATTTCTTTGTTCTATATTTATTTCAGGGGTTTCATCTGCAATATCTTCATTCCAGGTATTTTTCAATTCATCTATATTCATTGGATTTCTGATTTAATGTTGATTAATGGTATGTTGGTTCAAGATATCTTTCAGTTTATTTTTGGCCCGGTTCATTTTTACTCTTACATTTCCCTCGGAGATTCCCATCTGTTCGGCGATCTGCTTTCCTGAAAAGTCTTCCAGATAATAAAATATAAAAGCTTTGTCAATGGGATTAAGTAAGTAAATAGCTTTATACATTTTGGCCATACGCTCTTCTTTATCATCATCATAATCTTCTTGGGCAATGACATGGTTAGAAAAATCTTCATTCCCGATAAAACTTCTTCTTTTTTGGTTTTTAAGGAAGACAATCGCTGTATTTAAAGCAATTCTGTACAACCAGGTTGAAAACTCACTTTCACCCCTAAAATTTGGATATGCCTTCCATAACTGAAAGGTTATTTCCTGGAAAAGATCATCACGGTCATCTTTTTCAGACATATACATTTTAGAAATCTTAAAAATGATTCCTTTATGCTTTTCAATCTGATGGATAAACTCTTGCTCTAATGAGGTCATAGCTTGTTACTCTATAAAGTTAGTTCTCATTAAAAAAAAATGTTACAGAAATAATGAAAAAAAATAAAAGAACCCGACTGAAAAATACTGTCAGGTTTATCATCGTGTGTTTTTTAGTTTTTACTATTTTAGAATAGTACTTTATTCAAAAAAAAATAGATGTGTTTCTAATTGTAATAATTATCTGGACAGTTAGTAGATAAAAAAACAAAAATGTTACATAAAACAATACCCTGATATTTTTCCATATCAGGGTATTTGTGTCAATATTTAGTGCTGCTTCATTTGAAGTCTAAAAAGTCATCTTTTTCAAGGTAGTGATTCAGGGCAGTGATAAGCTGAGAAAAAGTAATATCAGCATACTGACCGAAAGCAAGATCCACCACGTCCTGTATATTTTCATCAGAACACATGTAGTTAAGCTTATTGTGGTATACAAAATCAGGTAAGATTTCGTTATCGCTCTCTCCTATATCTAAGGGATCTCCGATAAAAACTTTCATTTCAGGTTCAAATTCATCTTTTGATGAATAGACTGCGTAATTGTATTCCGGATCATAAGATTCCTTTCTGTCCTGTTTATTCTTCACAAGTTCCAGAAACTCTTCTATACGATACATTTGATTTTTAAACTCACCCATCTGATATCCTTTTAACAGCTCAATTTTTTAAAGATAAACAATTTATAGAAGACAGCCAGCCTCTAGTTCATTTTATTTAAAGCTCTTTGCAATGATCCGATATCAAGAATATCAAGTTTTGCACCCGCTATGATGATGATCAAAAGAACAAGTGTCAAAAATAGAATGATAAAAATATAGACCGACACATACCATATCACCGTATTCAGTATATTTCCTCTGATCCCAAATTTATTCATAAAATACTTCTGAGACCTTTCAAACCATGTTTTCTTTTTCTCCGTTCTCGGTTTTAGGTCTACCTCGTTCAATTCATCTATCAGATACACCACATCATCAATGTATCTTCCGTACATATAATAAATCCAATATTTTATGATAAAGCATAGTAAGAGTAAAGTAATCAGAAAACTTATTCCGAAAATGGAAAGATTATATTCCATATCAAAATGAAAATTGATCTTGATAAGCGATAAAAGAAAAGCAAGAGGAATATAGGAAATGTAGTATGAAATGTAGATTTCTTTTGATATTAAAAGTTGGGTTTTAAGATTAAACAGGTCGTAATTGGTATTAATACTGTTCTTTTGAAGCAGTGTATACAGTTTAAGAAAACGGGAATAAAAATAAGTCATAAAAGCAATCGTCAGAATGGTGACAAATGTTGATATGGTTCTGATATTGGAATCTGTGGAAGCAAAGGGAAAACTGGTTAAAAGCAATGGTAAAGTAACAACCATCAGCCAAAATTCAGTTTTCATATTAATTTTCAGCATCTGGAGCGGAGAGTGAATCTCACGTTGTTTTTCCAGGGAAATTTCAGGTGGTTCCTGCCCTGTATCTTTATTCCAAAGTTCTTTAAAGTTTTCTAACTCCATTCTTTTATCTTTTAAATTGAACCTGTTTTCTGTTTGGCAACGATCTCCTTTAATTTGGTCTTCGCTCTTTTGAGCTTTACCCTTGCATTAACTTCTGTAATGCCTAATTGATGGGCAATTTCCCTACCCGGATAATCTTCCAAAAAGAAAAATATTAATGCTTTATCAATAGGACTCAGTTGATGAATTGCTTCATACATCAACTTCATATTCTGGTCATCGGTATCGTTATAGGGTTCCTGCTGAGCACTTAATCCGTCAATGTTCTGGTTTTGTATAAAACTACGTTTTTTTTCACTTCGCAGGAAAACAATCGCTGTGTTAAGTGCAGTTCTGTAAAGCCATGTTGAGAAATCACTCCGTCGTTGAAAATCTCCGTAAGATTTCCACGCCTGATAAATGATCTCCTGATAGAGGTCATTTTGATCGTCCTTATTATCCATGTACATTTTAGAAATCTTGAAAATTACCCCTTTGTGCTTTTCAATTTTTTCTAAAAATTCTTGTTCCGATGAAGACATGATTTATACACTAATCCTTGAGGCAACACTTTATAAAAAATGGCACCCTGTTATAACACAAAATATTCTAATTCCAGCCATTAAGTTAAAAAATCCTTAAAAAACAAAGGCGTTTATTAAGGATTTTTATTTTATGTTAAATACAGTAAGGGATTAGCACTAAAAAATATAGTCTGTGCTTAAAAAGTTGGAATCATGTTCCCTTACAATGGTATTGAGTAATTCTTTATTAGAATCTGTAAGTTTTGCAGCTACCAGAGATCTTATGGAGAATGAACGCAGAGCATCAAAAACAGAAAGTGTACCTTCTGCACTGTCTTTTCTTCCTGTAAAAGGAAATACATCCGGACCACGCTGTGCCTGACAATTGATATTGACGCGGCTTACCAGGTTTACAAAAGGATCAATCAGCTTTGATACTTCCTGTGGATCTTCACTGAAAATACTTACCTGCATTCCATGGGAAGCATTCACCTGATATTCGATAGGTTCTTCAATATCTTCAAACGGAACTACAGGAATTACTGGGCCAAACTGTTCTTCATGATACAGTTTCATATCACTGTTTACAGGATAAACTACTGCTGGAAAAACAAAAGATTCTTCTGTATAGCCACCGTCTTTATTTAAAACAACAGCACCTTTCTGTATGGCATCATCAATACATTCTTTCAGATAAGGCGGTTTATTTACTTCCGGAAGCGGAGTTACTTTCACGTCTTTTTCCCATGGCAAACCAGCTTTGAGAGCAGAAACGGCTTCACTTAACTTCGCTGTAAACTCAGCTGCAATTTCTTTCTGAACAAAAATCAGTTTTAAAGCAGTACAACGTTGTCCGTTAAATGAAAGTGCTCCCAGAATACATTCGCTTACAGCCACATCAAGATTGGCATTTTTAGTAACGATAGCAGCGTTTTTAGCATCCAAACTCAGAATTGCTCTTAAACGGTTCACTTTAGGATGTAATTTCTTCAATCCATTGGCTACTTTACTGGAACCGATAAACGCCAATACATTCACTTTTCCACTTTCCATAATTGGGGTGATAATTTCTGAGCCTTTACCATATAAAGTGTTCACTGTTCCTTTTGGAAAAGCTTCTTTAAAGGCATTCAGTAAAGGATAATGAGCTAATACTCCATGTTTAGGCAGCTTAAATAAAATCGTATTTCCCATAATTAAAGCAGGAATCAGTGTCGTAAAGATCTCATTCAAAGGATAATTGAATGGACCCATGCTTAAAACTACGCCCAATGGAGCTCTTCTGATCTGTGCAATGGTTCCTTCCGCTTGTTGGAAACGGGAAGATTCTCTGTCAAGATCTTTTAAAGCATCAATAGTTTGGTTAATATAATCTACGGTACGGTCAAATTCCTTAGTAGAATCTGCCAGCGTTTTCCCGATTTCCCACATCAGCAGCTTTATAATCAAATCGCGCTGCTGGATCATCAAATACACAAACTTCTGCATGCATTTAATTCTTCCTTCTACGGACATTGTTGGCCATTCACCAAGACCATTATCATAAGCTTTTACACAGGCTTCAAGAACCTCCATGGCTTCTTCGGGTCCGATATTCGGGATACTGCCCAACAACTTTCTTTCTAAACCATTTTCTGTAGGGATACAAACGGGAGAATAAATATTCTGAGTTTCTCCTTTCCATTCTACCAGTTCACCATTCAGAAGATAGACTTTCTGATGAATGATGGGTACTTTATATTCTTCGGGGATTTCGTTTTCGTTTTTAAAAATATCGTGAAATGATGCATTGTTTGCTGAACTCATATTGTTAGTATTTAATAATTTGAATCTGAAGTTTTGAAGAATAAAGGTAGACGTAAAAAATGATTTTCAGAATAATGATTCAATAGATTTGCTCTATTTAAGAGCTATTTGAATGAAAATTAATCCAGCCAACTGAAAAAAACAATATTTTTGTTTAAAAATAAATTTTCAATGTTTTCAAAAATAGTTTTCAGTGCGTTATTCTTTTTCTCAGCAATGGGGTTTGCTCAAAAATCCAAAGCTACCAATACTGTTTTGTTAAAAGGAACACCTGTACGTACTTATTCCAAATTACCGGAGGTAAACAAGCCGGCACCTAAATTTACTCTTACGGATGTTAATATGAATGATCAGAGCCTGGATGCTTATAAAGGACGATATGTGATCCTTAATATCTTTCCAAGTGTAGATACGGGAGTTTGTTCAGCGTCTGTTCATCATTTCAATGAGGAGGCAGGAAACCTTCCTAATACAGTAGTCCTTTGTATTTCCAAAGATCTACCTTTTGCTCAAAAAAGATTTTGTGGCGCTGAAGGAATCAACAATGTTGTGATGCTTTCGGACTTCCGTTCAGATTTCGGATGGAATTATGGGGTAGAAATGGTAGAATCTTCCATGAAAGGGCTTCTCAGCAGAGCTGTTGTGGTAATCGACCCTTCAGGAACGATTGTTTATGAAGAGCAGGTACCGGATATTTCTCAAGAGCCTAATTATGCAGCGGCTATTCAGGCTGTGAAAAACTAAACTAATTTTTATCATTATAAATAAACCTCTGGAAAGTTACCAGAGGTTTATTTTTTTATATCAATCATCACCTCCTATACCGTTAAATTCTTTGGTAGAATAATGTAAAAACAACAGGATTAATAAATCGTCTGCAGTATCATCAGCTTCAATATGGAAAACAGGTTCTTTTGATTTTACTTTCTCTTTCTTAAGTTCTATCAACAGTTTTCCTTCTTCAAATAATTGATGTATACTCTTCAATTTAAAATAATATATTCCTAGGTTTTGGCCGGACTTAATAATCCTTTCTTTAGCAAGGTCTGTAAAATAGACTACATCTTTACCGTTAAAAAGTTCCACATCATTTTTTAAAAAACCTACATTTTTGATATCATAACTTCTGGAATTCAGAATAATGTAGTGCCTTAAGAAAAATAACCTTCTTACTTCTACGATTCTGCCTACCTCAGCATGTTTTTCATCAACCATAACAAATTGTTGCTGATGGTATTTCGCTTTATATTTTTTCAATGCTTCTTTTTTGTGGTAATCACTATTACACCATTTTTACCTTTTCCACCATACTTTTCTACAGCTTCTTTCGCAGAAAAACTATTGACAGTTTCAATAATCTCCGGCTTTATTGTACGTAATTCTTCTATAGAAACCTTTTTACCATCCAGTAAAACCAAAGGTTTTTCTGCTGGCATTGAAGCAGGTGCTCCAATTCTTACAGATGGATTTCTGTTGAAAGGATCAGTGGATATGACACTCATGTTCACTCCTCTTACCTTCTCCGAAATCTTTGCATCTCCCGGTTTTATTTCCTGAGCATTTACAGTAGCAGTAAAACCACCCACGACCAATAGTCCTAATGCCAGTTTATTCGTTAATGAAAAGTTCAGATTAACACCTAGCTGATCTTCCCGAAATCTTCCACAAATATCATTATTTACATTAAAACTATTGATAAGTTCTTCATCTGACAAGCTGGTAAAATCATGAACTGTTTTTGAGCAAACGGAGCAGAATTTTCCTTTTTCATCATGAGACATGTTGTCCCAGTTTTCATGACAGGGTTTTGGAATAGTAATTTTCATAAGGTCTTTTACTATAAAGATGCTTTATTGATAAAAAAGGTTGGAAGGCGCAAGGATTTTATCTCCGATACAATTGAACACTGCTTTTAGATTAGCCACTAATGCACGAATGACTGTACTTGTGTATTAGTGGCTTACAATCTCAATGTAATACCTGTAAAAATCTTAGATTTTCTTGCGCCTTAAATATACATAACGCTAAAAAAGCCTTGCGCCTTGGCGTTTTTCCAACAAAAAAGACAAGCAAATTAAAAACTTTATTTTAGCAATAAAGCAACTTTCTTCCTGAAAATAAAAATGATCAGTACGGACATCAAAAGTGCAGCTAAAGAAAGACCAATTACCATCCAGCGGAATTCTTTGGTATCTGCTGCGTGAATTGCTTCTTTCCCATCCACTTTAGATAGATCCGAAGGGTATAAATGTAGTCTTTTATTCAAAATAGGATCATCAAAGCCATATTCTTTTGACAGCTGATACTCTTCCATTGCATCTTTTTTCTTTCCCTCTAAAAAAGTAACATTTCCCAGATCAAACAGAAGCTGCGCTACTACTTTGTCTTTAGGTTTTATCAAAGACATTCTTTCATTCAATTGATTATAAATCTGTGTTCTGAGAGTCTTCAGTTCGTTTGGCGTAAGGTCTGACTTTGGAGATTCTTCATTTCCAAAATCTTGCCCAATAAGCTGCATAGAAGAGACATTACGATCTCCTTTTATACGGGCTTTCAGAATATTAATATGAATCCATTCAGAAGATTGGCGTCCTTTTGGGTCTGCCTTTAAAGCTTTCTTAATCCACTGAAGAGCTTCCGTATTATTTCCTGCCATTTCAAAGGCTGTTCCCATATTGGAATAGGTAGAATATCTGCCGGGCTGTATAGAATCTATTTCTTTAAACAGTTCTATCGCTTCGTCGTATCTTTCTAAAACGATCAGGATATACCCTCTATTTGAGAGAAAGTCTAAATCTTTTGTGTCATAATACCCATATCTTTGTTCACCTGCATACCTTTCCAATTGCTCTTTGTTGAAGAATTGATGGCCATACGGAACTTCACCTGTATTGTCCACATAAGCTAAATCTTTGCTGCTTGGAGGAGGAGGGTCTTTAACACCACAGGTATAACGAACCTGTATTATAGATAGAATAGTGAAAATGAAAAAAAGTTTATTCATCATAAATAATGTGCTTTTGTAATGGGTATGAGCTTCAAAAATAATAAACTTTATCTTAACAGGTAAAAAAAACTCAGCGATTTGCTGAGTTTTTTGTATCGTAGTTGGGATAAACGCTAAGGCGCAAAATAATATTTAAAATATACTTTTTAAGGCGCAAAGATTTTATCTCCGATAAAATTTCAACACTACCACTGTTATTGCGAACCGAAAGTGAAGCAATCTCAATGTTCTCTCGCAGATGGGGGCAGATTAAGCAGATTAATATTAAAAAATCTGTGAAATCTGCGGGGAAATAATAACGTATTACCTGCTGAAAATCTTATCAGGAACAGAGTCGAAGTATTCTTACATCTTAAAAATATTATAAGAATCAAAACCTTTGCGTCCTTGCGATTTCCAACAAAATACAAATACATTAAAACACTCCATATTCTATCTCTCACAGATTATGCAAATTATACAGATGTTTGAGGAAAAGATCTGCGAGAAAAATTTACACCTCTTCGATTCCAATAAAATCTAAGATTCCATCAACATTTTCCCATCTTCAAGAATCACATACTTCTGCCCCACCTCATCAGAAACTCTTTTCAAATCATTCTCATCAAACAATTGAGGAATATAGCATTTCTCATGAGCAAACAATCCATAATGTATCGGAACCAGCTTTTTAGCATGTAAAAGATGTGCAGCTGCAAAAGCTTCTTTCAAATTAAGAGAAGCCGGAACCGGACTGTATTCCAAGCCAATAATTTCAAAGTTTACGACGACTCCATTCACGGGTAAAAAGGCATAATCTATGTCTTTATTTTCTTTCCCAAGCTTCCAGAATTGGTTATGCCAGATAGTATCTCCACCATGGAAGATCTTTGTGGTAGCATCATCCACAATCCATGAAGACTGAATTTCTCCCACTCCATCCATTGCAAATACAGGTTTAAAAGTAATCTCATTTTCAGTGAAGGTTTCATCCAGATTTAATACTATCATTTCAACATCTTCCACATGCTTTCTCACCAAGGGTTCCAGTTCTGAATACACAATCACTTTTCCATCCCTTTTCAGACATTTTTTGATAACACCTTTATCAAAATGATCTAAATGTAAATGCGTAAACAGGATATAATCTGCCTGTACCTGATCTGAAAACTTCATCACTTGCTCTACAGCATCGCCCAGAACGGGTTTGTAATAGGAAAAGTCCTCTGCTGCATCTATCAAAATAGTTTTTCCGTTGGAAATCAGCTTTATTCCAGCCCAGTTTAATTTTTGTATTTCCATAATTTCTTTTTTCACAAAGGAAAAGACTTACAGAGAGCAAGGCAATAAACAAAAGTTAATTAATGAGAGCTGGGAGATGGAAGAGCGAAGATGGAAGTTCATTATCGTCCTGCAATTTCTGGTAGTCTTTTGAATTGATGAATAATGTATATTATTTTTCAACGCAAAGATTTATTTATTAAGCCGCAAATTCTAAGGAGGCAAAGATGACGGCAAAGCCGCTGACTAAGCTAATGGCTACAGGACGCTTCATCAAATCGATTGAAAATCGATAAACTCTTTGCTCACTAAAAATAATACGTATTTAAAATTAAAACTTTGCGTTTATAAAAAACAGAATAATAACTCTCATTAAGATGCGAGAATCAATAGAGAAGCTTATTGTCATCCCGTAAATTTTAACAGTTTTTTTGCATTGATGAACAGTGCATATCTTTTTTTGACGCAAAGATTTCATGTATTAAACTGTAGAATCTAAGGAGGCAAAGATGACGGCAAAGCCGTTGACTAAGCTGATGGCTACAGTACGCTTCATCAAATCGATTAAAAATCGATTCACTCTTTGCTTACTAAAAATAATACGTATTTAAAATTAAAACTTTGCGTTTATAAAAAACAGAATAATAACTCTTATTAAGATGCGAGAATCAATAGAGAAGCTTATTGTCATCCCGTAAATTTTAACAGTTTTTTTGCATTGATGAACAGTGCGTATCTTTTTTTGACGCAAAGATTTCATGTATTAAACTGTAGAATCTAAGGAGGCAAAGATGACGGCAAAGCCGTTGACTAAGCTGATGGCTACAGTACGCTTCATCAAATCGATTAAAAATCGATTCACTCTTTGCTCACTAAAAATAATATGTATTTAAAATTAAAACTTTGCGTTTATAAAAAATAGAATAATAACTCTCATTAAGATCAGAGAATCAATAGGGAAGCTTATTGTCATCCCGTAATTTCTAACAGTTTTTTTTGCATTGATGAACAGTGCATATCTTTTTTTAACGCAAAGATTTCATGTATTAAACTGTAGAATCTAAGGAGGCAAAGATGACGGCAAACCCGCTGACTAAGCTGATGGCTACAGGACGCTTCATCAAATCGATTGAAAATCGATAAACTCTTTGCTCACTAAAAATAATACGTATTTAAAATTAAAACTTTGCGTTTATAAAAAACAGAATAATAACTCTCATTAAGATGCGAGAATCAATAGGGAAGCTTATTGTCATCCCGTAATTTCTAACAGTTTTTTTTGCATTGATGAACAGTGCATATCTTTTTTTAACGCAAAGATTTCATGTATTAAACTGTAGAATCTAAGGAGGCTAAGATTAAGGCAAAGCCGTTGACTAAGCTGATGGCTACAATACGCTTCATCAAATCGATTAAAAATCGATTCACTCTTTGCTCACTAAAAATAATACGTATCTAAAATTGAAACTTTGCGTTTATAAAAACAGTATACCAATTCCTATCAAAAGTCTGATATAGCATATGATAACCTTAATAATTTTCATCTTCGGGCTTCCAATCTCTACGTAATCCTCTTTCTGATTCTGCTTAAGGAAATAGGAGTAATCCCAATATAGGAGGCCAGGTATTTTAAAGGAATATTCTGAATATAATGTGGCTTGCTAGCTAATAGATATTCGTAAAGATCCTGTGGCGTGTTTTTAAGCAGAAGCATTTCCCGTTTCATAGCGGCATTCAGTTTTCTGCTCAGGTAGTAGTTTTGTACAAAACGACACTCGGGGTTTACAGCGAACATTTCCTTAACTTCATCTAAAGTAATTTCCCAGGCTAGACCACTGCTGATGGATTCATAAATACCTTCAGAGCCCTTATTTCCAACGGTAAAAATATCACCGGGAAAATAGAATTCTGCACAGACCTCAGTATCGATGTCTGAAGTGTTGTTGATATAATATTTACGGACAAGCCCATCTTCAAGAAGATAGGCTTTATGGTCCGAGAATATGTTTTTCTTTGAAAACTCAACCTTAGCAAATTTTTCCCAAACAGGATCACTATCCTCTACATTGAGGTGTGAAAACAGTTTTTTGTTCATAATTGCCGATGCTGAATTCTTTATAATTTACAGTAAATTTTCATCTACAAGGTTGGGAAGGGTAACCTTTAAATTTGGCTCAACTTCCATTGCTCTTTTAATGGCGAAAATAGCGCCTTCATTTCTTGCCCAGCTTCTTCTTGATATTCCGTTGTTAACGTCCCAGAAAAGCATAGACTTTAATCTTCTGTCGGCATCTTCACTACCATCCAGCAGCATTCCGAAACCTCCGTTGATTACTTCTCCCCAGCCTACTCCACCACCATTGTGAATGGAAACCCAGGTTGCTCCACGGAAACTGTCACCAATCACGTTGTGAATGGCCATATCTGCTGTAAATCTTGAACCGTCATAGATATTGGAAGTTTCTCTGTAAGGAGAATCTGTTCCTGAAACATCATGATGATCTCTACCCAATACTACAGGTCCGATCTCACCATTTTTAATCGCTTTATTGAAGGCTTCAGCAATTTTCATTCTTCCTTCCGCATCCGCATACAGGATTCTTGCCTGTGAACCTACCACAAGTTTATTTTCACGTGCTCCTTTGATCCACTGAATATTATCCTTCATTTGCTGTTGGATTTCTTCAGGAGAGTTTTTAATCATTTCCTCTAAAACGACACATGCAATATCATCGGTTTTCTGTAAATCTTCCGGTTTTCCGCTTGCACATACCCAACGGAATGGTCCGAAACCGTAATCAAAACACATAGGTCCCATAATATCCTGAACATAGCTTGGATATTTGAATTCTCTTCCTAATGTTGGATTATCTGCCATTACATCGGCTCCAGCTCTTGATGCTTCTAGTAAGAAAGCATTTCCATAATCGAAGAAATACGTTCCTTTTTCTGTATGTTTATTGATAGCTGCAGCATGTCTTCTCAAAGTCTCCTGAACTTTTTCCTTGAATAATTCAGGGTTTTCAGCCATCATTGTATTGGATTCTTCAAAGCTCTGTCCTACCGGATAATATCCACCTGCCCAAGGATTGTGAAGAGAAGTCTGATCTGAACCGATATCAATTCTTAAATCTTCCTGGTCAAATTTTTCCCAAACATCCACAATATTTCCAAGGTAAGCTAAAGAAACAGTTTCTTTATTCTGTTGTGCTTCTCTTACTCTTTTTACCAATGCATCCAGATCTTCATAAATTTCATTCACCCATTTCTGATCGTGGCGGATTTTGGTAATTTTTGGATTTACTTCTGCACATACCGTAACACAACCGGCAATATTTCCAGCTTTTGGTTGTGCTCCACTCATTCCTCCTAATCCGGAAGTTACAAACAAACCTCCTTGAGGCTCTTTATTAATTTTTCTGAAAGCGTTTAAAGCAGTAATCGTAGTTCCGTGAACAATTCCCTGTGGGCCGATGTACATATAACTTCCCGCAGTCATTTGTCCGTACTGCGTTACTCCAAGAGCATTGAATTTCTCCCAATCATCCGGCTTCGAATAGTTGGGAATCATCATCCCGTTGGTTACCACTACTCTTGGTGCATCTTTATGAGACGGGAACAATCCCATCGGATGTCCTGAATACATCACCAAAGTCTGCTCATTGGTCATTTCAGACAGATATTTCATGGTCAACAGATACTGTGCCCAGTTGGAAAAAACGGCCCCATTTCCACCATAAGTAATCAATTCATGAGGGTGTTGAGCTACGGCATAATCCAAATTATTTTGAATCATCAGCATAATGGCTTTTGCCTGCTCAGATTTTCCCGGATAATCTTCAATAGATCTCGCTTTCATCTCATAATCCGGACGGAAACGATACATATAAATTCTTCCGTAATCTTCCAGTTCCTGCTTAAATTCAGGAATCAATTCGGCATGAAACTGAGGATCAAAATAACGCAAAGCATTCTTTAACGCCAGTTTTTTCTCTTCTTCACCTAAAATTTCTTTACGCTTTGGAGCATGGTTGATATTCGTCTCGTATGGTTTTGGTTGTGGCAGCTGATTAGGAATCCCCTGCTGTATCTGTTCTTGAAATGTCATATTGCTATTTAAAGTTCTATGTTGAAACAATGTTTGAAGTTTTAAAGATATTCAAATTATGAAATATAGGCAACAAAAGAAAGGAAAAGCAAAGAGTAAAAGAATGAATAGGTGAAAAAGCTGATTATCAATCCTGTGAAAATTTAAACAACAGCCTATTTTAAATACTATATTTGAATAGACACACTCACATTCCCCTCCGCTGGAGGGGTGGATTTCAAAATTCAAGGAATTTTGGAAGACGGGGTGGTTAAAATAAAAACACATAAATGAAAGAAATAATCACAAACATTAATGGGATTCCCATTTACAGGAACTTTGTAGAAAATCTACCCTACAACCCTCTATTAAAAATATTGCTGAAAGAAAAACGAAAGGCCCGAATACTAGGAGAAGTAATCTTTTGGAAAAAAGTCCGGGCAAAAAAATTTCATAAAATTGATTTTGACAGACAAAGAATTATTGGAAATTATATTGTTGATTTTTATGTGAAAACGTTAGGCCTCATAGTTGAAATTGATGGTTCAAGCCATGATGAAAAACAAATTTACGATGATATAAGACAGGAATATTTGGAATCGTTAGGATTATTGGTTTTTAAGATCGCTGATTTTGATGTAAAGAATAATCTTGGGATAGTAATGAAAGAATTGGAAGATTTTATTATTCAGCATTATGGAACCACCCCGTCTTCAAAAATTGAATAATTTTTGAATCCACCCCTCCAGAGGAGGGGAATTTCTTCTTACAAGATCCGGTTATCATTTCAAAAATAAAAAACCTCACTGAAAATCAGCAAGGCAATTATTTTATATAGGTAGAATCTACGTTAAAACATCATCATTTTCCTCTTCATGGTCATCCTCATTATCACTGAGGCTCCAATAGTTATTCTCTTCATCTTCTTCCCCTATTTTTTCCATCTCATCATCATCTTCAGCACCGGGAATATCCAGACCTTTGTCTATTTTGTCGTCATCTATATCTTCATCAAATATTGGGTTTCCGTCTCCATCAAGCGAAATATGTTTTTCTCTTTTGAATATATCTTCGTTGGGATCATAGTCCATACGTTCCAACCTTCTGTTCTGCTCATTAATATTGTTTTCCGGTGCCATGATATTTAGATTTTAAGGGTTACTCTATTAAGAACAAAAATAATTCCAACTTATGGTGATTGGGCAGAATATACTTCAGGATTTGCACAATTGGGCATCTTTTCTCCTTTTGAAAAAGCTATAATATTTCCGGCAGCCAATCTTGCCATTCCATTTCTGGCTTCAATGGTAGCGGAGCCAATATGCGGCAATACACAAACATTTGATAACTTTAAGAGAGGGTTATCTGCAGACATAGGCTCCGGATTGGTTACATCCAGACCTGCGCCCCAGATCTTACCTTCAGTTAATGCATTGTACAAATCCTCTTCCTGATGGAAGCCACCTCTTGCCGTATTGATAAAAATCGAATTAGGCTTCATTTTTTCAAATACAGATTCATTGAAAAGATCTTTATGTTCAGGGGTAAAATTGGCATGAACACTCAATACATCTGAATTTCTAACCAGTTCATCAAAGGAAACATAAGTGCCCCCCAATTCTCTTTCAGCTTCTTCATTTTGATGACGATTGTGGTAAATGATCTCCATATCAAAAGCTTTTTTACACTTTTCAGCCATCTGGAATCCAATTCTTCCCAGTCCAAAGACACCTAATGTTTTGCCATAAAGTTCCTGCCCCAGAGCATGCAAGGGATCAAAAGCTCCCCAATTATCATCTATTACCTTCTGAAAGTTATAACTTGCTCTCCTTGCTACTGATTGCATCAGTAAAAAGGCAACATCAGAAGTTGCTCTGCTCAATACATCCGGTGTGTTCCCAATTGGGATATTCCTCCGGGTGGCTTCTTTAATATCTACATGATCAAAACCTACAGAGTACAGCGCAATGGCCTTTATATTAGGACAAGCATCGAAAAATACTTTATCATATTTAAAATCACCACCAACATTTAAAATAATATCTGCATTTTGACAATACTCCAACCATTCTTCATATGTAAGACTTTCATTTTCAGGAAAAACAATCTGTAATCCTGCTTCCAGTAACCTATTGATTCCTATCTCTGGAATTCTTTTATTGATAAAGACTTTCATTATTATTTTGGGGGGATTAAATAATTTAGCCACGAATGCACGAATTTTTTATTAGTGCATTCGTGGCTAAACTAGGAACTGGTGTTTGAGACCAGCTCGTCTACCAATTCCGTGGTTTGATTATTTTTTTCTTTATTCCTAAATTTACAAAAATCTGGATTATTGGTTTGTATTTCCCAACATCGGAACAAATTTATATGCTCCAAATTCTTCCTTTTCAAATTCTGTAGGACCTACTTTTGTAAATCTATATAGAAACTGTTCGTCTGTGGGTCCTAATGGGATTACCATGATTCCGCCTACTCTCAACTGCTTTAGTAATTCTATAGGTAAGGTTCCTGCTCCACAGGTTACAATAATTTTATCGAAAGGAGCAAAAGTGGGCAATCCGGCAAACCCATCTCCAAAACTTTGAAATTTCGGATATAAATGAAGTTCTCTCAGCTTATTTTTAGAAAAATCAAATAAGTCCTTCTGTCTTTCTACCGTATAAACATGAGCTTTCATCGCTATTAGAACGGCAGTCTGATATCCGCATCCGGTCCCGATCTCCAGTACTTTTTCACCTGCTTTCACCTGTAACAGCTCAGACTGTTCCGCTACAGTGGAAGGGTGTGAAATGGTTTGATGTGCCAGGATAGGGAAAGCCCTGTCTTCGTAGGCAAAGTCTTCAAAAATACTTTCAATGAAAAGGTGTCTCGGAATATCATTCATTGCCGAAAGTACATTTTCATCCGAAATCCCGATTCTGTATCTGAGATATTCTACTAAATTCTTTCTTTTTCCTTTATGTACAAACGAATCCTGCATATGACAAAAGTAAGAAATTAGATTTTAGATTTCAGACATCAGACTAAAGATTTATCCACAAAAAATAAAGCTGTCAAAAAACTGACAGCTTCTATTTTAGATATTAATTCCATTTTACAACCTGTGAAGTGACATCGGTATAGGTATTATTTGCGCATCTTTTTCTGACATAGAACATATATGAAATTGTCTTATTTAAGTTTGGGAATACAGCCATCTGACCTTGATTAATTGGATCACCATTCCCTGGTGCTGGTGGTGTACCACTCGTACCTAGATATACTTCATATACGGAAAGTCCATCACTATCCCAGGAAACTGTCGCTGAAAAAGTAGGATCATAAACAGAAGAAGTGGATGTGGTATAATGTACATATTCTGGTTTTACACAAGCGGTAGTATTTTCAGAAAGAATGGTAATAGGGCCTGCCCAGTTACTTTTTCCATCTGCTGTTCCACAGTTTTTTCTTACATATAAATCATATTTCTTCCCTGTAAATAATGGAAGACTGTATGAGGTATTGTTTACTTCAGCTACAGTACCACTTCCTAAAGTAAAGCCCTGTTCTCCATACTGTACTTCAAAAAAGCCTGTTCCCTGGCCGCTATTACTGCTCCATGAGAAAATATTATATAACGGTTTAAAACTTAAACTTGTAGGAGTCTCACACTTAGGTTGTGGGGGTGGATTATTGTGTACTTCAGTAGCAATATTATCTCCAGAGCCTGAGCATCCTGTAGCCAATAACCCTACTATAGATAAGGTGAAATATATTTTTTTCATAGTTGATAATTTTATAGATTGCGAATTTAATACAATTCTTTTAATTGATAAAAGCTATATCCATCAATGCTTGTCAAGCAAAAATATCAAGTGAAAAGTCATGTATTTTTATACCATACATTCACTATATTTACAGAAATTTAATACAGCTATGTTAAAAGCAGGTTTGGTAGGTGCCGGACACTTGGGAAAGATCCACTTAAAACTTCTTAATCAGTCAGATAGATATGAGTTTGTAGGATTTCACGATAAAGATGTTGAAAACGGAAAAAAATTAGAAGCCGAATTCGGATATAAATATTTTGAAAATTTCGATGAATTGCTTGAGCAGATTGATATGCTGGACATTGTCACTCCGACAGTCTATCATTATGATTATGCATTAAAAGCTATCGCAAAAGGACTTCATTTCTTTATTGAAAAACCGGTTACCCAAACTCTGGAACAGGCAGAAGAAATCCTTCGTTTATGCCAGGAAAAAGGAATCAAAGCACAGGTAGGACACGTTGAGAGATACAACCCAGCTTTTATTGCCACTAAGGAATACATCAGCACTCCCATGTTCATCGAAATCCATAGGCTGGCAGAATTCAACCCACGTGGTACCGATGTTTCTGTGGTATTAGATCTTATGATTCATGATCTTGATATTTTATTAAGCATCGCTAAATCTAAAGTGAAGAACATTCATGCAAGTGGTGTTTGTGTAGTAAGCAAAACTCCGGATATTGCCAATGCCAGAATAGAATTTGAAAACGGATGTGTGGCTAATCTTACGACTTCGAGAATTTCTATGAAAGCCATGAGAAAGAGCAGGTTCTTCCAGAAAGACGCTTATATTTCCGTGGATTTCCTTGAGAAAAAAGCAGAAGTTATCAGAATGAAAGATGCTCCTGAAAGCCCTACTCCATTCGATATGATTATTGAAAATGCTGAAGGAGAGAAAAACCAGATCTTGTTTGAATATCCAAATATTCAGCCTAACAATGCAATTCTTGATGAATTAAACTCTTTTGCTGATGCCATTACAGGCGATAAAAATGTAGAAGTTTCTCTTGAAGATGGGACCGAAGCGTTGAAAGTTGCTCTGGAAATTATGAAGCTTATCAGCCAAAAATAAAAATACGCTGTTTTTATGAACGGCAATAGCAATAATGCTATCTCAATAACCACAAAATGGTTATGAGATAGCATTTTTTATTGATTACAAGTATAATTTCAACTATAAAATAGACCGATTTATCAATAAAAAGTCAGTTTCAAAACAAAAAAACAATATATTTGAATAACAATTCAATAAACAATTGAAAAACTTCGTTTTACATACGTATAATGGACTCCCCGCAAAATAAGTGGTCTTACTGAAGATTCTTCAGGGAAACTATTAGCCAATATTTCGTTGCAGGCTACTGGTAAAAATGAAAACTGGGCAACTGTTTCTACGAAAGATATCCCGCTAAAGAAAGGAGAAAATAAAATCAGAGTCATCTTTGAAAATGAGGGTGTAAATCTGAATTATTTTGAAATAAAATAGCAAGAATTACCTTACATTGCAGATCCCTTTTATTCTTTAAAAGGGATTTCTTTTTAATCTGTCTTTATGAAAAAAATAACCACAATTTTCCTTTTAATATCGGCATTTGCATCAGCACAAAAATCATCATTGGAACAAAAAATAAATTCCATTACGAAAGGGAAACAAGCTACAGTAGGAGTTTCTGTTCTGGGCTTTGAAAATAATTTTAAATACAGCCAAAACGGAGATAAAAAACTGGCCATGATGAGTGTTTTTAAATTTCATATTGCCTGCGCTGCGCTGGATCTTGTAGATAAAGGAAAACTTTCATTAGATCAAAAAGTTTTTATTAAAAAATCTGAACTTTATAATACCTGGTCTCCCTTCAAGAAAAAATATCCTGAAGGAAATATCGAGATCCCTTTAAGTGAGGTCATAGATTATACAGTCGCATTAAGCGATAATAACCTTTGTGATATCCTGATAGAACTTGTGGGAGGAACCCAGGCTGTGCAGAAGTTTATGAATTCTAAAGGTATAAAAGACTTTCAGATTAAACATAGTGAACGTGGAATGGCCCTTAGCGGATGGGATTCTCTGTATGAAAATTATACCACGACCCATTCTACTGTACAGCTCTTGAAACAGTTTTATGACGGCAAACTACTTTCAAAAAAATCTACAGATTATTTGATGAAGACTATGCTGGGAACTAAAACCGGAACCAATAAAATTATTGAACAATTACCTAAAGGAACTCCTGCAGCCCATAAAACAGGATCTTCCGGTATAAAAGACAACATTCTTACGATTGCCGAAAACGATATGGGAATCATCACTCTTCCTAATGGAAAGCATTACGCTATTGCTGTTTATGTAAGTAATTCTAAGGAATCAGAAGCTGAAAACTGCAAAATAATTTCAAATATTTCCAAAGCGGTCTGGGATAATTTTAATAAATAAAATATTAAGCTTAATTTTAGCGCGGAGAATCTGATAGATTCTCTGAATTCGTCATTATGAAAAAGATACTATTAGCAGCTGCTTTATTTTGCTCCGCATTCTTCTTTTCACAGAAGAATCAAAACTATTTAAAGATTAGCTATACCAGTGTATGTTGTGGTCCGGCTTCTGAAAAACCTTCCATCAGCTATCTGAAAGAATTCAAAAGAAAAAATCAGATAAGAAGTATGGAAATCCTTATGCAAAAAGGAATGGGCAGAGAGGGTGAATTTGAATTATACATAGGGACTGATTTTCTAACAGTCAATCAAAGAAAACGCCTTGTACGCGGACTTACGGCTTCAGTTTCCAATCAGAATAATAGCAAAAAGTCGCAAAACATCGGAAATATAAATTTTGATCCAGCGGATATCGCTCATCAGGAGGATCTTATGAATGCAAAAAATTTAACTATCTATAAAAAATAAAGGAAAAATGATCAAAAACATTGTAGTTATCGGCGCAGGAACCATGGGAAATGGTATTGCACATACTTTCGCACAAAGCGGTTTTAAAGTAAATCTTGTAGATGTATCTCAGGATGCTTTAGACAGAGGATTGAAAACCATTACTACTAACCTTGACAGAATCATTGCAAAGGGAAACCTTACAGAAGAGCAAAAAGCTGAAACTTTAGGAAACATCACTACTTTTACAGCACTTAATGAGGCAGTAGGAGCAGCTGATCTTATCGTAGAAGCAGCTACTGAAAATCTTGATCTTAAATTAAAGATCTTTGGTCAGATGGATGAATTAGCTCCTGCAGACTGTATCCTTGCAACCAATACTTCTTCTATTTCTATTACGAAAATTGCTGCGGCTACCAAAAGAGCAGACAAAGTGATCGGAATGCATTTTATGAACCCGGTTCCTATTATGAAACTGGTAGAGATCATCAAAGGATATTCTACTTCTAAAGAGACTTTCAGTGCTATTTATGAAATGAGTAAGACCTTAGGAAAAGTTCCGGTAGAAGTGAACGATTATCCAGGTTTCGTAGCTAACAGAATCTTAATGCCAATGATTAATGAATCTATCGAAACTCTTTATAATGGTGTTGCCGGTGTAGAGGAAATTGATACGGTAATGAAATTGGGAATGGCTCATCCAATGGGACCTCTCCAATTGGCAGATTTCATTGGTCTTGATGTATGCCTTGCCATCCTGAACGTTATGTATGATGGATTTAAAAACCCTAAATACGCACCAAATCCATTGCTTGTAAACATGGTAATGGCTGGAAAACTAGGGGTAAAATCAGGAGAAGGTTTCTATGATTACTCTGAAAGCAAAAAAGCTGAAAAAGTTTCAAAAATGTTTTTAAAATAATTTCTCAGATTATGAGTTGTGGGTTATAAGTTATAAATTTGGGATCTAAACCCCTATTATACTAAATAACTACAGCTTTGATGAAAATTAAAGAAAAAAACATTCAAATAATATTGGTCATCATTACTTTAGTGATGACCATTTTTCGTTTTTTACTGAATGAAAAAGGAAGGGTAAATCCGGACTCTATCCGCTTTATGAGATTCGCCCATGGATTGCCTGTTATTGATAATACAACCACTCCTTTAGGCTATCCTGCCGCCATAAAATTCTTTACTTACTTTGGTTTTGATGAATTCTGGAGCAGTAAACTAATAGGCATTCTTGGCTGTCTGTTTATTATTGTATTCGCCTGGAAAAAGAAATTCTATTTCAGAGAATCTATTGTGGTATGCAGCTTATTCAGTATTATTTCCATTTTTGCCTTTACCATGAGTGAGGTGCTTATTTTACCTTTTGTATTTCTTTTTCTATATACCTCAGCTCTTATTATTGACAGAAAATTAGAAGGTCTGAAAGCTGTTTTTTACCTTTCTTTATCTTTAATTATCCTGTATAATATAAGATATAGTGCGCTTTTCATCATTGGAGGTACAGGACTGTACGGACTTATCTTCTGGAGGAGAAAATACGGACCTGCATTTATTATTTCAGCCACTATAGCAATGGCTTTCGTTGTATTGTATAAGTTTTTATTCATCGATTATTTTAATAAAGACTATGTAAAAGACTTTTTAGAAATGGGTCTTCATACTACTCCGGAATTATTGGTGGAATTATTCCAGGGATTGTGTACTGCATTTAATCCCTTTATTCACATGGCGAATCCTGCAGGGGGAATTATCAATTATGGAATTTACGGAATTGGTCTTTTGAATATTCTTTTCATGATTTTTCTTTTTGTTAAACAAAAGCTTTCAGATGCTGAATTCTTTTATGTTTTCATAGGAGTGTCAGGAATTATCTGTTCTTATTTTATACAGTATTTCTATTCTCTAACGCCTATAGATTATAGATTAATAGCTGCATTCAGTTTTCCTTTATGGTTGGTTTATTTTAAAAAACTATTTGAAATATTCAATACTAAAGTTTATATCATCGGTGTTTTAAGCCTGATGTCCGGAATGCTGTTTACATGGCTTTCAAAAGGAAACTATCTTGAAAATAGAAAAACAATCACAACATTTTTAAAATCGGAAAATTTAGATACAGTACCGCTAAAGTTTTTTATTATTGAGGAAAAGGATTTGGAAAAAGTGCAAGTAGCTGAGCTAATTAGTACTGTAAATCCTCAGGTAACCATCACCATCAAGCCTCAGGATACTTTACAAAAAACAACATTAACACGCTATAAAGTTTTACAAAAAGTTAAGATCGACAAGAATAAATATCAATAATTTTATTATCTTTGATTCAAAGTTAAAACATTAAAAAAATGAAATTACCAAAGTTTTTATTAGCAGATAATTCGGAATTTCCAGAAGATCTATTCGTAGTTCATACAGAATATCCAAGATTTATCCTAAACGTTGAGGAAGAGGAAGTTGAGTGGTTAGATGATCTTGAAGGAGATGATGAAGAAACTATGGCAGATGAAGCTACAAAAGTAGTGGAAGCAGCTTTCAAATGGTGCGATGAAGAGTTGGCTAAGTACGACGAAGAAGAGGAAGATTAATAACAATCTAAATCATAAAAAAGGAACTCAAATTGAGTTCCTTTTATTTTTATTCTGATTTATTGAATTTCAATAATAAAAGATTGTCTTTATAAAGCTCCAGGGTAGTTCCTGAAATTACATATTTATTAGCTTTCCCCATCATATCCATAAAGTTCTGCTCTACTCCGATATTATTACACATCATCTTTGTAGAACCCATTTGTCCTGCAGAAAAACCTCCGGTAGAAGGATCTACGGTAGCCGTTCCAAAATAGTTGTTGCACCCTGCATTTCCATTAATTTTTTCTCCTTCAATATTTAATGTTGGGATTTTGCCTTTTACGTTATCAGCCAATATCCACTTTGTATTGGCAAGAGCCGGCTGAGCTTTTCCTACTTTAGAAGCAGACGGGCTTGTCATGGTTCCACATGATACCAATACTGCTGCTGTACATATACTTAAAAAAAGATTTTTCATTTTTTACTATTTGAATTAACCCAAATTTACGGATTTTATATTATTTAAACGGACTGCGGTAAATTTTATTATTCTTTAACAGTTGATATTTTGACTTTATTTTAAACACAAAGATCACAAATAATTTCACAAATACCACAACTGTCATTGCGAGCGAAATGAAGCAATCTCACTTTTGAAATGCCACGTAATAGGTTAAAAGTTGGAAATCGTAAAGGCGCCAAGTAGTTCATAACACTGCTGTTTTTAAGGCGCAAAGATTTTATCTCCGATAAAATTGTATACTGCTAAAATATGCTTTTATAATTGCCACGAATGCACGAATAAATAATACATAACTCTAAAAAAACTATGCATCTTCGCGGTTTTCTAATCTAAAAAAATATCTCGTGGATTTTGCAGATGAAGCAGATTTCTTAAAATTACAGTAAGATCTACAGTGTCCTTGTCATTCCGTAGGAATCTAAATTCCAATTGTATCTATCAAGTATGTTGAGATCCTACGAAGTGATAAATTTGTAGTCATGTTTATGCTTCATCCCAATCATTGAATCCCTATTATAAACAAAAAACGGGCTTTTTAAAGCCCGTTTTTATATATTTCTATAATCTTTTAAATTAAGATCTTAACTCTGCGTTGAATTCTTTCTGGAAAGATTTAATTAAGGAATCCATTACTTCTGTGATTTCCTTTTCTTCCAGTGTTTTTTCTTCGTTTAACAGCTCGAAGCTCATTGCATAAGACTTCTTACCTTCCGGAAGGTTTTTCCCTTCATATACATCGAATAGGTTGATGCTCTTAATGAACGGAGATTTGTTTTTCTTTGCCGTTTGATATAACTCCTGATAGTTAATATTCTTATCAATTAATAGAGCTAAGTCTCTTCTGATCTTGTTGAATTTCGGAATATCTTTAAACTTCAATTCGTTTTTAGAACGTAATTCCTGAGCTAATTCAATTTCGATTTCAGCATAGAAACAATCCTGATCGATATCAAAATCCTTCAATAATGCCGGAGCCACTTTCCCGATTCTTACCAAGACTTTACCATCTGCTTCATACGCTAATGCATCAGAGAATCTTTCGTCAGTTAAAGCTACTTCTTTATAGTTTACTGCTAATCTTTCCAATAAAACTTTTACATAAGCCTTAAGGTTGTAGAAGCTTACTGCAGATTTAGGCTGTAACCAGTTTTCAGCAACATCTCTTCCTGAAACGATAATAGCCAGCTGTTTTCTTTCTTCGTATTTATCTCTTTTGTGGTAGATTTTTCCTAATTCGAAGAATTTGATGTCTTCATTCTTTCTGTTGATATTGTAAACAGTATTCTGAAGAAGTCCTTCCAATAAAGACTTTCTCATGAATGCAAGATCACCACTTAAAGGGTTCAATAGTTTTACAGCATCTGTTTCATCTTTTACAGAAGTTAATGAGTTGTTCATTACTTCATGGAAACCAAGGTTCTGCAACGCTCGCGCCCAGTTGTTCTCCAATTCATCCTGATCGTTTGCACTTAGTTTAACTGGTGTAAACGAAATCTTTTGTGGAGCATCAATCTTATTGTATCCGTAGATTCTTAAAATCTCTTCAATAACGTCAATTTCTCTTGTTACGTCTGCTCTGTAAGCAGGAACTGAGATCTCAAAACCGTTAGGGATTTCATTTAAAACCTGAATTTCCAATGCCTTCAGAATCTCTTTTACTTTTTCTCTGTGAATTTTTGTTCCTAAAATCTGTTCAATCTTAGAGAATCTTAAAATCACATAGTTATCTTCTATTTTCTTAGGATATTCTTCTAAAAGCTCCCCTACCAATTTTCCTTCAGCAATTTCCTGAATCATTTTAATAGCGTGAGTAATCGCTGTTCTGGTAAGGTTCGGATCTACCCCTCTTTCAAATCTGAAAGAAGCATCCGTATTTAAACTGTGAACTTTTGCTCCTTTTCTTACCGCTACCGGATTGAAGTAAGCACTTTCAAGGAATATTGTTTTTGTAGTTTCAGACACTCCTGAATTTTCACCACCGAAAACTCCGGCAATACACATTGGAGTATCCTTACCATCTTTAATCATGATCTCAGTACCGTTCAGCGTTCTCTCTACTCCATCCAAAGTAGTGAATTTTGTTCCCGGTTTTACAACCCCTACTTTCACTTTTTTGTCTGCAATTTTATCTGCATCAAATGCGTGAAGCGGCTGCCCGTATCCATGAAGAATATAGTTAGTAATGTCTACAATATTGTTAATTGGGCTTAATCCGATTGCTTTTAATCTGTCTTTTAACCAGCTTGGAGATTCTGCAACTTTTACATCTTCAATCACCGCTCCAATATATCTTGGGCAAAGCTCTGCATCTTCAATTTCAAGCTTGAAATCGTGAGAACCTTCATTATTTAAAGATTCAGAAGCTACTTTATTAAATTGAGACTTCTGTTGGTTGGTAGAAAGAAAAGCATGCAGATCTCTTGCCACACCGTAGTGAGACATTGCATCTGTTCTGTTGGGTGTTAAACCAATTTCAATAACCTCGTCATTCGTTAATTCAAAATAGTCTGCAAAATTTTTCCCTACTTCATATTTGGTTTCGTCTAAAACCATAATTCCGCCATGATCTTCGCTAAGACCTAATTCGTCTTCTGCACAGATCATTCCCTGAGAAACCTCACCTCTTATTTTTGCTTCTTTAATTTCAAAAAAGTTTCCGGTTTTATCATAGATTTTTGTTCCGACAACTGCTACAGGTACAGTTTGTCCTGCTTCTACATTGGGAGCACCACAAACGATATTCAGTACTTTCCCGTTTCCAACGTCTACTGTTGTTTTCTTCAGTTTATCAGCATTCGGATGTTTTTCGCAGGTTAACACTTTACCTACAACAATTCCTTCCAGACTACCTTTTACACTTTCGAATTTATCTATCCCTTCAACTTCAAGACCAATGTCTGTTAGGAACTCACCGATTCTTTCAGTTTTCAATTCCGTTTTTACAAAGTCTTTCAGCCAGTTGTTTGATATTTTCATTTGCTTATCTATCTACTTGTTTAATTCGTCAAACGAAACGTAAGGTCTCATCTGCACTATTTTTGAAACTTTTATTTGAAATTCCGTTCAGTTAATGAGTCGGTTTTTCGCAGTACAAATGTCGTGTTTTTTTGAGAAATACAGAAATTTCAGAGCGATTTTAAGAGAATTAATTTTCATTCTTTTCTCTTTTGAAGACGGAGTAAATACATCTATACTCTGCTGCTTCCTAAAGCTTTGGTAACCAATCTAAAATAGTTATACAGATGGCTGTAAAACTTTCTTCAGACTATCGGAAAATAAAACAAGTCCGCCAGCCATCATCATAATATCTTTCAACACAAGACGCCCCGCTCCTGAAAGATAAGGAAATCCGTATTGAGGTGTTGGATAATCACCGCCAAGGTTAGGAACATATACTTCAGGAGTGGTCACCATAAAAGATAAGGTAACTAATGACATGAGAAACGTTAACGCTCCACCTAATGCTCCGACTTTAGGAAACCAAATTCCTAACAATACTAAGATTCCAATTCCGATAATCATGGTCCCCAATCCATAAGAGAATATATAGGTTCCGTTTTCCGTGTGCCACCCGATATTTTTCTTGATGACCTTTCCTTCAGGGTTTTTATAGCGTGTATATTCCGAAACCAGCTTATGGTCTTCATTGAACACTTTATTTCCTGCATTTTTATAGAAAAAACTCATGAAGGGACTATTGGCAACAAATGGAACAATTCCTTCAGCTTCGTATTGAAAGGCTTTAAGTCCACCAATCCAGGCCATGACCACAAATATTGATATTCTCATAAAATTGAAGAAGTAGCCATCTAATCTTAATAACCGACTGTATAAATTACTGTTTTGCATATGATTTACTTTTTAACAAAGGTATTCACATGCCTACAGCCCTAACATAGATATTTCAGGACATTACATGGACATTTTTGCCACTACAGAAATCCCTACTTTGTCCCGGTATTGTTTCGGAGAACAGCCTACTGATTTTTTGAAATACCTGCTGAAATAGAATTCGTCATCAAATCCTAATTCTGAAGCGATTTCTTTGATGGAACGATACGTTAAATGAAGCAATTTTTTAGACTCCAGAATGATTCTCTCATTCATTAACTGACTAGGTGTTTTACCAAATTCTTTTTTGACCAGTTTGCTTAAAGTATTATTCGTTATATTGAGTTTGTCACTATAAAATGAAAGCTCTTTTTCTTTTTTAAAGTTGCCTTCCAGCAATTTTTGAAATTCCACCGCATTTTTATTGGGCAGTTTTTCATTGATGACATAGTTATTTTCAAGCCCGCTTTTCTGCTTGCTACAGAGGGCAAGAATCAGCTGAATGTAAGTTTTAATAATAGATTGTGAAAACTGATGATTCTCTTTTTCTTCTCTTTTTATATGATTAAAAAGTTCCAGGATGTACTCATAGTTCTCTTTTGAAAGTTCTATACCGGGATTCAGATAAATATTATTGAACAGAAGTCCATTACAGGCTACTTCATCTTTATGGTATTCAATGCAATAATAATCTCCGTGAAAAAGAAGGACATTCATATCTTCTTCTGAATCAGATGATAATTTCAGTTTTTGATAAGGGGAAAGAAACAGAATATTATAACCACTATAAGAATAGTTGATTCCATCCACGGAAAATACTCCTACCCCCTTCCATATCATCACAATATAGTTTTCAGTAATAAATTCTGAAATAAAATCTGATGGCTGATAAGATTGTATTTTCACTTCCATAATGAGAGTTGTAGAATCATACAAAGAACGTTATTATTTTTCTGAAAACTTTTCCTCTATGTTTAATACTCTTTTGAATATGTCTTTTTCTCTGCCAGATATTCAGTTTTAGATCCATTCCCCGTTTTGAAAAGGGTTCTTACAGTCTCTCTGTACTTATCCTTTTCTACTCTGGGAAGATAACATACAAAATGTAAATGTGGGCCTTTGCTCCACCCTGTATTTCCGCTAAGTCCAATAACATCTCCTTTTCTTACCTGATCTCCAATATTCACTTTAACTCCATTTTGCTTTAAATGATAGTATTGAGCAAATGTTCCATCCGGATGCAAAATAGTGATATAATTTGCTTGATCTATACAATTTCTGGTTGCACATCCTTTACTATTTGTATTGATAAAATCTGTTACAATTCCTTCTCTTGCGGCAACTACCTCAGTTCCTTCCGGCATGGTAAAATCCAAAGAATTTTCATTTTGATGCGAAAAATTGCCATTGTACCCCTGATAGATACTAAAAGATTTCCCTTTTTTAAAAGGCAGATCATACTTATATTCTTTATCATAATTTTTTAGGGTAACATCTCCAATGTACATCATATAGTCAGGTACCTTTTTGACGCGCCATCCTTTTGTTCTATCATCAATAACGAAATAGGTAATTTTATTCTTTGATGATTGGGCGGGTATTACCTGTGTCGCTTTAAAGGTTTCTGGAGTTCTCATATTTTCGACCTCCGGAAATCCTGAAAACACTAAAGACATGGGATAAACTTCCTTATTATCGATATAAAGGCTTAGCGTATCTCCTTTTTTTTCATGATATACTTTGATGTTTTTTTGGGAAAATAAAATAGCAGATTGCAATACTACTGCCAGTAGAAGCATTTTTTTCACGGTTCGTTTTATGATATAAAAAAGAGGTTTTGAAAAACAAAACCTCTTATATTTTATGTAAATATTTTTATTTTAATATTACAATCCGATTACCGGCATTGATAACATTAAGATATTTTCGTTTTCTTCAAGGCCATCAAGCGGTTCAATAATTCCCGGTCTGTTTGGCTGAGACATTTTCATTGTGATATCATCAGAGCCTAAGATTGTTAACATCTCAGTTAAGAATTTAGAGCTGAATCCGATATTGATATCTTCTCCGTTGTAGTCACAAGGGATCTGCATATCAGCTTTGTTTGCATATTCTGTATCTTCTGCATGAAGGTGAAGAATATTTCCTGAAAGCTTAAATCTTACCTGGTTGGTAGATTTATTAGACATGATAGATGCTCTTTTGATTGCTCCTAACAAAAGGTTTCTGTTGATGGTTAATACATTCGGGTTTTCTTTAGGAATTACCGCTGTATAGTTTGGATATTTACCGTCAATCAGTCTACAGATCCATACATGCTTCCCGAAAGTAAATTTAGCCATATTCTCATTGAAGTCGATTTTCACGTCTTCATTTGAACTTGCCAGAATATTTTTGAAGATATTCAAAGGTTTTTTAGGCATGATAAACTCCATTGGTTCAGCATTCATCAGATCTGCTCTTTTGTAAACAACAAGCCTGTGAGAGTCTGTAGAAACGAAATTGGTTTCATTTTCTCCAAACTGGAATAATACTCCAGTCATTACCGGACGAAGTGAATCGTTACTGGTGGCAAATAATGTATTGGTTAAAGCTTCAGACAATACACCTGCCGGCATTACTACGCTTTGAGAAGCATCGAATTCTGGCAATTCAGGATAGTCATCAGCATTATCTAATGCTACTGCGAAATTATCTTTTTCATCTAAAATCTCAAGCTGGCTTCCAGTTCCTTCTGCATTGTCCTTTACAACAAATGTTAAAGGCTGTTCTCCATATGTCTTGATAAAATCTTGAAAAATTTTAGCAGGAACAGCAAATTTACCTGAGTCATCAGACTTTACTTCCAGAGAAGTTACAAGAGTTGTCTCGCCGTCAGATGCTGTAATGGTAACATTATTTCCGTCTAATTCAAAAAGATAGTTTTCTAAAATCGGTCTCGATTGAGAGCTTGATATTACGCCACTTACAGTTTGCAACGCCTTCTGCAGTTCACCACTTGAAATAATAAATTTCATAGATTTATAAAATAAGTTTCTACAAATATAATAAATACATACAACAAAGAAAAGAATATTCCTGACGAGTTTTTAACAAATATCGTCAATGGGGTTTCAGACCCGATATTACGTTCTGGTTTCCATAGCAGTATATTTTTGTATCAAAATATTGGCTACTGAATATATTTTAATCTTCTTATTTCAAATATAGCAGAATAACGGCAACAATCAAAATACAAAGGCTATCTTTGTTAAAAAAAGTAGAATAAACATGCAAAAACCTCCTCTCCATAAAAGTTTTCTGAATGCTTTCCGGGGTGTTTTTGTTATGGTAAAAACAGAAAGAAATTTTCAGATTGAGCTTTTGGCCTTCTTCATTAACCTATTCCTTATTTTTTATTTAAAGCTGACCTCTATTGATGCAGCTCTTATTCTTATGGCTTCTGTAGCTGTTTTGAGTGCTGAAATTTTCAATACAGCTATCGAAAAGATATGTGATATCGTTCAGCCTAATTTTGATAAAAGAATTGGCTTTATTAAGGATATTGCAGCCGGAGCTGTTGTGCTTATTGCTGGGGTTTCTGCTATTATTGGAGTTCTTGTGTATTGGAAGTATATTTTTTAACCACCCCGTCAAATCTTTGATTTGACACCCCTCCAGCGGAGGGGAATATCACATCTTCAACTGAATATTTTGTTAGATTAGGTGGTTTTTGCTTTTTTAAGCTTTTAATTTACAGCAATCAAAATATCTACTTCTGCATCAGAAGGGTTTTGTGCTTTTTCTCCATACATTTCAAAATCAGCGGTGAAAGTTCTTCCTAAATCCATGTTCCAGATTTTAAACCATTCGTTGATTACCAAACCTTCTGCAAGGTTTCCCTTTGTTGTAAATTTCACGTAATCTCCGCCATCAAAAGATTTCCCAATCATTCCCTCCGGAATATTATCAAGACTTTCTACTTTGCATCCTAACAGTGTAGTATAAGGCTTTGTATGGTCTTTTTCATAATCTGTATAGATAGAATAAACGGTATTGTCTATTTTGTCAGGGATGTTTTCATGTACATTTTCTTTCATAAAATTCTCCCATAATACCGGAATATCTTTTGCTGCCTGTTCATTCTCATTGGTTGTTCTTACTGCAATTCCGATTACTTTAAAAGGTTCAATTTTCACATTATTCATTTCTTGATTTTTTTATTGTAGACCAAAGATAAAGAGGAGTTGTGACAACTGTTTGTCAGGAGAGGGATTTTAAATAAATGATGATTGATAGATGATAATTGAGGGTATACATTACTAATTGATTTTTATGTTTTGGCTAAAGCCAATGGAATAGGGCTAAAATATAAAACGGGCTAAAGCCTGTTTCTATTGATGATATTGGATTTTAAACAAAAAACGTTTCTGAAAAATATTTGATTTTCAGAAACGTTTTGTTCTTTAGGTTATTGTCATCTTATAATGGGCAATAGGCATCCCATGCTTCTCCTGTCATACACCCATCATATTTTGGGCAATAGTAATAATAGGGTGAAGTACTGCAGTTTCCATTTTCGTCTGTTGGATAAATAATCCTAGGTGGGTTTACTCCTCCTCCTTTTACAGTTTTTAACTCTTGTCTTTTAATTTTTTTTAAATTTTTCATAGTAATTTTATTTTTTTGCGTTTTAAAACTACTAAATAAAATTCACTCAGTATAGATAAATTTAACAGGTTTATTTTCCTATATAAATAAATCCTTTATTTCCGGATTTAAAAACAGTTTCTATTCTTTTATAATCATCTACTTCATATTCGTCTGCCTGAAGGATTTCCGAATCTGTTACTTCAAACAACATCCCTTCTATTTCATCATCAGGATTTCCGGAGAACTCCAAAACGGGATGATATTTCTGGCCGCTTTTTCTTAGAACTTCCGGATCGGTAATCTCAAGCATATTCAGTTTGTATCCTAATAGACTATCTTTTCCACCCTGTAAGATCCGTCCGAATGTTTCGAGTTGAACCTGTTCTTTCTGTAAGGTTCCGTAAGAAAATAAATAAGGCATTATAAATATTTTTCAATGATTGGAATTGCAATTTCGGCCATCATTCCATAGCCTTTCTCGTTGGGGTGAACTCCGTCTGCGGAAAGCAGAACTTCTTTATCGTCTACCAATGCTGAGTGAAAATCGATATACCCCAAAGAGTAATCTGCTGCAATACTCTTAAGAATTTCATTATAAGCAATCACCTCTTCATTTGACCTTAGCTTTCCTGAGCCTACCACTACTCCATCTATATTTTGTGCAATAGGAAGAATACTTACCAGGTAAATATCGTTAGAGAACTCTTTCGCATTCTGAACTGCCTTGATGATATTATCTTTAAATTGTTCAGGATTCACTACCTGTACTCCTTCTTTAATGGCAAGATCGTTGGCTCCGTAGCTTATGAAAACCAAATTTCCATCTGCTGAATTTCTTGCATTTAATTCTACAGGCATTCGCTTCAATAAACCTTCTGTTGTTTCGCCTCCGATTCCTAAATTGAATAAAATCAGTTCATCACCATTTCCTTCATGGAATCTTTGCAGGGCATATCTTTTTAAAATATCTACCCAGCCTCCAAAAACACCGTCATATTCTCCATATGTTATACTGTCCCCAAAGAACAGCCCATACACTATTTTCTTCATTCAATTAATTCTTTTGTTGTTTGATTTTAATCCTTTAATACCTGAATAAAAATATTTTTCAAAGTAAAATAAAATCTGCTGAATCTGGTTAATCTGCGAGAGATTTTTTAATGTAAAATTGGATTGAAAAGAGTTTTGAACCATTAAGGTTTTAAGTGATTAAGAAGAGTTAAGGGAATAACCGAAGTAATTTTTACACAAGCAATACCCTAAACTCATTTTTGATGAACCTAATTTTTTTATAATTTTTTGTTGACGCAAAGTTTTTATTATGATTCCGTAGATTTTAGGAAGCAAAGGTGAAATCAACAAGTTGATTGGATGAAGCTGGCTGGAAAGCTTTGAAAAAAGATAAGTATTACTAGTGTAAATTTTCCACTCATTACCCATTACTTATTATCCATCAACTCAAGGTCAGGGTAATATTGGTGTGTGATTCTATAATTTCTACCAGAATTTCAAACAATGTTTGTCCTTTTCCTTCTGTTAAATCATTTAGCTTTTGTTGGATGAGTTCTCTATTGAAAGGCTTCCCTTGTTTGATTTTGTTTTCGTAGAATTCCTGGGTTGCTTTAAGCCCTAAATCTTCCTGTGATTTTTGTGATTCTTTCCAAATGATTTCAATTTCCTCTTTGTTTTCAAAGACTCCGAAGCCGCCGTAAAGAATGTCATCAAAGCCATCTAAGGTTCCTACTTTCCAATCTGTGTCTCTCATTAAAACTTTAGAAACTTCTTCATAGAAACCGTCTAAAGACGAAAAATGACCGCCATGGATGACGATCATTTTTCTTGTATTGTTATTTGAAGTATTCAACACCGTTTTTGAATATATTGTGATAATTCGCGGTTGGTATATTTCTCATGAGACCGTCCGTAAATCTTTCGGGGTGTCCCATTCTTCCGTAGATTTTTCCACATGGGCTGGTAACACCTTCAATTCCGAATAATGAGTTGTTAGGATTGAATGGCATTCCGTGAGCAATATTTCCATCAAAATCGATGTACTGCGTTGCAATCTGTCCATTTTCATATAACTTCTTGATTTCTTCTTCTGAAGCCATGAAACGACCTTCTCCGTGTGAAATTGGAATAGTGAAAGTCTGGCCTTTCATTCCTTTTAACCATGGACTTTCATCATTCACTACTTTTACAGTAACCATCTGAGAGATATGTCTTCTGATGGCGTTGTGAGCTAATGTAGGAGAGTTTTCATCCAAATCCTTGATTCTTCCGTAAGGTAATAGTCCTGATTTCACTAGAGCCTGGAATCCGTTACAGATCCCGATAATCATACCATCTCTGTCTAATAATTCGTGAACTGCATTTCTCATTTTTTCGTTCTTTAAAACGTTGACAATGAATTTTGCAGAACCATCCGGCTCATCACCTGCGGAGAAACCTCCTGAGAAGGCTAAGATCTGAGAAGTTCTGATCTCTTCTACCCATGCATCAATACTTTCATCCAATAATTGGTGACTGATATTGATTAAAGGCAGACTGCTTACTACAGCTCCTTCTTTCTGGAATGCATTTAAGGTATCATACTCACAGTTGGTTCCTGGGAATACCGGAGCAAATACTTTAGGCTGTGCAATTCCGTGTTTTTTGATCATGATATTTCTTGGATTGATTGAGTTTGATTTTTCATCAATTTCAACCGTCATTTTTTCTTTTTCTACTGTTGGGAAAAGGTTTTCGAATGTTCCAGTATAAGCTGCTTCGAGATCCGTGATACGGGTTTCGAGATTGTTAACCTTTAAAACGTCTGAATCTTTTACTTCTCCGATTAACTGTAAAGACACATTGTTTAGCTCTTCTTTAGCTTCGATGATTAAGCTACCGATATTTTTAGCTAATAAAGTATTTTCATCAGCGTTAATTTCAGCTCCCAATCTGTTTCCGAAACTCATTTTTGCTAATGCTACTGCTACCCCACCGTCTTTTACTGTTTTTACAGAAACGATTTTTCCTGACTTGATGTTTTCAAAGATGAACTCATAAATTCCTTTTAAAGCATCATAGTTTGGAAGACCGTTTTCCTGAGCGATGTGATTGAAGAAATATACTTTGTTTCCAGCCGCTTTAAACTCTGGAGAAATGATATTTTGTTTGTCTCCGTTTGCACATGCAAAAGAAATCAAGGTTGGCGGAACATTCAGATCCTGATATGTTCCACTCATGGAATCTTTACCACCGATAGCTGCTAATCCAAGGTTGATCTGTGCATCATAAGCTCCTAAAAGAGAAGCTAATGGCTTACCCCATTTTTCAGGAGACTGGCCAAGCTTTTCGAAATATTCCTGGAAGCTTAATCTGATATTTTTATAATCACCTCCCATTGCAACAATCTTCGCCACACTTTCTACTACGGCATAAGATGCTCCCAATAATGAGTTTTGTTTTGAGATTTCAGCATCGAATCCCCAGCTTGCCAAGGAAACGGTTTTGATATCTTTTGCTCCTAAGATCGGTAGTGTCTGCACACTTCCTTCCATTAGGGTTTGTTGGTATTTTCCACCTAAAGGCATGGCAACGGTTGTTCCTCCTACAGAAGAGTCAAACATTTCCAATAGTCCTTTTTGGGAAGCTACATTTTTATCTTTTAAGGTATTCACGAAGTTTTCTTCGTTGAATGCTTTATTTTCTACTTTTACATCTTCAAGGTGGTTGATTTTTACCTCCTGAGATTTTGAACATCCATTCGTATCAAGGAATGCTCTTGAAAGGTCAACAATTTTATCTCCTTTCCAGAACATCTGCATTCTTCCTGAATCTGTTACTTTTGCGACTTCTACCGCTACAATATTTTCAGCTTCACAGAACTTGATGAACTTTTCTTTGTCTTTCGGATCTACCACAACCGCCATTCTTTCCTGAGATTCGGAGATAGCCAGTTCTGTTCCGTTTAATCCTTCGTATTTTAATGGTAATACATCAAGGTTTACTTCCAGAGAGTCTGCAATTTCACCAATCGCTACAGAAACACCTCCTGCTCCAAAGTCATTAGACTTTTTGATTAATCTTGTCAGTTCAGGGTTTCTGAATAGTCTTTGGATCTTACGTTCTTCTACCGCATTTCCTTTCTGAACTTCAGAACTCATGGTGTGGATAGAAGTTTCGTCCTGTTCTTTTGAACTTCCGCTTGCTCCTCCAACTCCATCACGGCCTGTTGCTCCTCCTAAAATAATGATAGAATCACCATTAGCCGGTTTTTCACGTCTTACCCAATCTACAGGAACGGCTCCTGTAACGAAACCTACTTCCATTCTTTTGGCTTTGTAACCTTCGTCATAGATTTCAGAAACCATAGTGGTAGCAAGACCAATCTGGTTACCGTAAGATGAATATCCGTTTGCAGCCTGTTTAGTGATTGTTTTTTGAGGTAATTTCCCTGGTAATGTTTTATCTACAGATTCTAAAACGTCTGCAGCACCAGTTAATCTCATCGCTTGAAACACAAACGATCTTCCGGATAAAGGATCTCTGATAGCTCCACCTAAACAAGTAGAAGCACCTCCGAAAGGTTCAATTTCTGTTGGGTGGTTGTGTGTTTCGTTTTTGAATAATAAATACCAAGGTTCTTTCTTCCCATCGTATTCTGCTTCAATCTGGATGGTACATGCATTGATCTCATCAGAAATCACAAGGTTGTCCAGATTTCCTGTTTTATGGAAATATTTACCACAAACTGTAGCTAAATCCATTAAGGAAATAGGCTTTAATTCACGGCCTAAGAATTTTCTTTTTTCGATATAGTCATTGAAAATAGTATCCAATGTCTGTTTGAATTTTCCTTCAAACTGAATGTCTGACAATTCTGTTTCGAAAGTCGTGTGACGACAGTGATCGCTCCAGTACGTATCTAATACTTTCAGTTCTGTTTCTGTAGGGTTTCTTTCTTCAGTTTTAAAGTACTCCTGAATAAATTTCAAGTCATCTAATCCTAATGCAAAGCCGTGATTATTATAGAAATTTTCAAGTTCAGCATCATTGAAATTGATGAAGTTTTCGTGGATGATTACTTTTGAAGGTGTTTCATCAGCAGGAATATCCAATACAGATAAGTCTTTTTCCTGAGATTCTACTTTATTAATCAAAAGGTCTTTGATTTTCACCAAATCAGCTTCTGATACTCCTACAAATTCGATTAACTTTCCACTTCTTACTTTTGACTTTTCATTCTCTGTTAATAAAGCGATACACTGTTGTGCAGAATCTGCTCTCTGATCATACTGACCAGGCAGGAACTCCATCCCGAAATGGATGCTTTTTGCAGGGTTTTCTGTATGTAAAATATCAGTAACAGGATCTACGAAAGTATTGTTTACTACTTTTTCGAATTCCCCGTTATTCAAATTGAAAATATCATACACATTGTAGACTTTCACACTTTGAATTGCCGGAACAACTGCTTTTACTTCATCAAAAATTTTTGGACTTTCAACATCGAAAATTCCTCTTTTTTCTACGAAAATTCTTTTGTTATTAGACATTAGATGTCAGATTTTAATATTAGATTTATTTTTCTTTTTACTTTTCTGAGTTCAGAGTAGCACTCCCTTATTGTTATCCTTTGTTTCCTCTCCATTGGCTGCTCTTTTAGATGTTATGATACATCCTATTTTATTGAGTACAAATTTACTCTTTTTACTTTCTTTAAGCTCAATCTTTTTCTTATAATACGAATGCCAGATTATTATCTTTGGTCCCATCATTATTGGATGCATTTTTAGAAGCTCCAATCCATTCTTCTTTATTCAATACAAATTTAAAAGAATAGGGCTTTCCTTTTTCAAATTGAGAGACAGGAACCTCCAATTCATAAAGGTTTTTATCCTTTTTTACCATCTGATATTCTTTATTTTCAGGTTCCCAATTATTGAAACTTCCTGCTACAGCAACGGTATTGATAAGGTTTCCGTTCAGGTTTTTCGGATGGGTGTAAGAAAAAACGATTTTATCTCCCTTTACGGAATACCCATACACCTGCTTTTTATCTGAAGTTGGAATAAGATCGGTTACTAAACTGCTCGTCCCATTATAAAGTGCGGTAAATGTTTCAGGTCCATTGATGTTCACGATTATACAGATTCCGATATTCAGCTCCGGAAATACGGTAAACAAGCTGTTTATTCCATAGGACCCACCATGTTTAAATCCTCTTTTACCATGTTCAGTAATCCAATATTTATCCCAAAAATATCCATACCAATCTTCTTTGCTATTGCTAATGTTTCTTTGAGATTCCTGTACTATTTTATTTTTTGGATCAAGTTCTTCTTTTAAAAATTTTACCATATCCCCCATTGTAGATTCGGTTTTTGAACCTCCGGATCCCCATAAAAGACTTTTTGAAACGGGCATCAGACGAAAATTGTCATGATATCCATTGGCCTGAGCTTCATCTTTTCCGAGTTCCAGTTTGGTATGATTCATCCCATTTTTTGAAAAGATATTTTCCTTCAAAAGGGTTTCATAGCTTTTTCCGTAAATATTTTCGAGTATAAGCCCGGCCAACTCCAGACTTAAATTACTGTATTTATATTCTTTTCCCGGCTCCATGCTTAATTTCACAGTGCCCAGATCTTTTTTAAAATCTTCTTTTGTATATCCTTCGTTGAGCTTTTCGTAAAGAAAAGGGGTCTCATCTGTCATATTTTTTCTTAATTCATCATCGTTGGGAAGATTTCTAGGCAACGCTGTTTCATAAGAAATCAGATTCCTGACTTTTATCGGAACTCCATTATATTCTAAGTTTGGATAAGATTCTTTCAGATATTTACGTACATCATCATCTAGACTTATCTTCCCCTCCAACACAGCCTGAGCCAATAGTTGCCCTGTAAAAAGCTTGGTAACGGAAGCAATCGCAAAATAAGTATTATTATCTGCTTTATTTCCTTTTCCTTTGTCTATTTCACCAAAATGCTTAGTATAAACTTTCCCGTCTTTGATAAGGCCAACAGACACAGAATATGCTTTGGAGTCTTTAGCCACTTTCTGAGCTGCTGCATCTATGATTGAGTATACTGTTTTATCACTTTGTGCATGGTTTTTCACAAATGCCAAGGCAAAAATACATAGGAGTAGATTTTTTCTCATGAGGTTTAATTCTGGTTATCTTTGAATTTATTCGGGTTATCAGGATGTTCTTTTTGATATTGTTTTGCTTCTTTTATTTCATTTTTCAGCCAATCTTCAAAAGGAACTTGTTGTTCGTTATATGATTTTATTGTATAAACTGTCTTAGCATCTTCTGAAACCAGAAATTTAAAGCGATAGAGCATTCCCAAATCATGCTTTGTATAATCATAAGTATTTACTTGATAATAAGGGAAATTTTCTTTTGGCCTTTCTACCATTTCAAAATACAATCTCTTTTCTTTTTCAGGAATTTTATTGTATTGATTTACATAATAAAGATCTGACAGCAGCTTATTTTGTTGATCAAAAAACTGAAGAATATTTTTCTCTTTTTCGCTATATTGAAAAGGATATGGATAGTATTTTCCAACGATTTTCACATCCTTATCAGAATATTTGGTAATTGGTTGAACTATTTCTCCTTTAACATTCATCATTCCCCATTTCTCACCGGGTACTTTTATATACCCGTCATCCTCATTCCTTTTACATCCATCACAAAATGAAGCGTATCCATACGTAAAATGGTCAACAAAGTCATGTTGGGGTTCAATCACTACTTTTCCGTTCCTATCAACAAAACCTATCTTTCCGTTTTTCACAAAACGTCTCAATCCTTCTACAAAATAATCAGGGCCGTTGTCATACAGAAACGGAGTGTAAAGAAAGTTTCCTTTTCTGTCATAAACATATCCCCAGGTATTTTTCTTAGGTTTCTCGCCTTTTTTCTCCCCATCAAAAAGAACGGTTTCTCCATCTACGACTTCTCCGTCTTTAAGATCTGAGTAAATTTTAAATTGTGCAGGAATAATGATTTCTCCCTTTTGATTCTTCACCCCCACTAAATTGTCTTTGGAAGTAAAATATCTTAAAACTTCTTTCTCCTGGGAAAAAGCAAGTATGGGAATCATTGCAATGAGTAAAAGGACTTTGTTCATGGTTGGGTTTAAAATAAAAAATGCAGCCCAAAAGGCTGCATATTGTTTTATACTTTAAGATCAGCTTCTAATCCTATCAAATCTTTATTCTGGTCTATAATCGGCTGCACTTCGTTCTTGACAAATTCTTCTGTCTGAATCGGTGCGAACCCAATAAAGTTCTTCGGATCTAAAACTTCTTTTAATTTCGATTTATCTAACTTTAAAGAATCATCATTTAAGATCCTTTCGATCAGGTCATTTTCTTTTCCTTCTTCCTTCACTTTCTTGGAAGCTTCCATAGAATGAACTCTGATTACTTCGTGAATTTCCTGACGGTCACCACCTGCTTTCACTTCTTCCATGATAATGTATTCTGTTGCCATGAAAGGAAGTTCTTCTTCAATATGCTTGTTGATTCTGTTTGGATATACCACGATTCCATTCATGATATTGTTCCAGATCAATAGAATTGCATCTACTGCTAAGAACGCCTGAGGAATAGTTAATCTCTTGTTGGCAGAGTCATCTAATGTTCTTTCGAACCATTGTGTAGATGCTACCATTGCAGAACTCGTCGTTAAAGACATTACATATTTTGCCAATGCTCCGATTCTTTCACTTCTCATTGGGTTACGCTTGTAAGCCATTGCGGATGAACCGATCTGGTTTTTCTCGAATGGTTCTTCAATTTCCTTAAGGTTTTGAAGTAAACGTAAATCGTTGGTGAATTTGTGAGCAGATTGAGCGATATTTCCTAATAATGCTACTACTTTAGCATCAATTTTTCTGTCGTAAGTCTGTCCTGAAACTCCGAATACTTTTTCGAATCCGAATCTTTTTGAAAGTTCTTTATCTAAGTGTTTTACTTTAGAATAATCTCCGTTGAACAGTTCAAGGAAACTTGCAGCAGTTCCTGTAGTTCCTTTTACTCCTCTGAAACGAAGGGTTTCAAGGAAGAAATCTAATTCTTCAATATCAAGAACTAAACTCTGTAACCAAAGGGTTGCTCTTTTTCCTACGGTAGTTAACTGTGCAGGTTGGAAGTGTGTAAATCCTAATGTTGGAAGGTCTTTGTACTGAATCGCAAAATCGGCTAAGTTCTTCATTACATTTACCAACTTCTTCTTCAGGATTAAAAGTCCGTCACGGATCTGAATTAAGTCTGTATTATCTCCTACAAAAGCTGAAGTTGCTCCCAAGTGAATAATTCCTTTTGCTGAAGGCGCCACATCTCCATAGGTGTGAACGTGAGCCATTACATCATGACGGAATTTCTTTTCGTATTCTGCTGCTTTATCGAAATCGATATTTTCAGCATTAGCTTTTAATTCAGCGATTTGCTCGTCTGTAATTTCTAGCCCTAAGTCTTTTTCGATCTCTGCTAAAGCGATCCAAAGTTTTCTCCAGGTACGGAATTTGTTATTATGTGAGAAATTAAACAACATTTCTTCACTGGAATAGCGCTCTTCCAATGGATTTTTGTAGGAATTCATTCGTTCTTTTACTTTTTAGATGTACAAAAATACGGTTTTTCAGTGAGAGATGAAAATTCTGGTTTTATGATTTTCACCCTTTCCTTTTTATTAGGTATTGATGCGAAGAATTACCTTTTATGCACACATTCAACAGCAAAAATTACATCCAAAACCTTATCGAAATCTGTCTTTGAGATTTTACTTCTCCCGTATCATCATTTTTTTTAAATCACTATCTTTTTTCTACAGATAGTGATTTTATTTAAACTTTTTTAATAAATTCGTTACAAGCGGACCTCGAAAAGCTTACAGAGTAGAGTAACCAAAAACAAATTAAACGTATGAAAAATCTAAAAAAACTAACAAAGACTGATTTAAAAACAATCTCCGGCGGATGGGTTCCACAACCGGGACAAAGCTGTCCAAGCGGAACTTGCCAATACCGCGAAAATGGACCTTGCAGAATTTATAATGATGAAAAATGCATTTAAAAGATAAGCCTGACTGATGTCAGGCTTTATTGTGAAGAAAGAGGCGATCGCTCAGATCTAAACTCTAAAAAAACAGCGCAAACCGAGCTTACCTTTACATTTCCAAGATGATTTTTGTATTGGGAGAATATATTATTAAAATATTGTTCTGTTTTCTAATACAAAACAGAACAATACAAAAACCACTGCTAAAATAGCAGTGGTTTTTTTTATTTGTTGGCACGAGCGAGACGCTCGCACCAGCGGGGCAAATCAATTTATAAAAGATGAAATACATCTAATAAATACACTATTCCAAAAGATAAAAGAAAAAAACTATAAGTCCGATAAAAAAATTGTAAAATCCTTGAGAAAAACTAGCACCTATATCTTCCTGGTTATTCTCAAAATCTTCTTTTTTCAAATTCTTATTAAAAATTTTAAAAAAATAATATCTCGTATTCAATCCTAAAAATTGAGTAATTATACTTCCAAAAATTATTTCTAATAAAATCATAATACTACTTATTAATTAAATTGAGGTCTATAGCCTACATTTTTATGCAACCAATTCCGAATAGGACTATCTGGTTTTGCAGCATTTACAGCACCTGTAACAACTGGTCGTGTTATCATCCCTTTTCCGACTGTACCATTCACATAATCCACACCCTTATTTAAAGTATTATTTATCACGCCTCTTGTACCGGTCGCAGAACCAAATCTGCTCAGAACACTCATTCCTTCAGGCATAAGAGAATTTACAGCTTTAGCTCCTCTTGCATAAGGAGCGGCTGTAGCTACTGTATTCACTAAAGCATCCGCTTGTTGGTAATTAGGTGTACCATCCAAATTTCCATAATTTCCTCCTAAAGGGTTTGACCATTCAGATCTTTCCATAAGTCCTCCATCAAACATTTGTGCGGTAACGTAAGCATTATTAGCAATTCCGTATGAAAATTTTGCAAAGAAATTACTTGAATTAGCCCATTTTTCAGTTAAATCTAATTTTTGTTCACTCATAAATGTACCAGATGGAGCATTAATTGTTGTTCCTGCACCTGTAACAAAAGTATTGTTTATACCTGAACCATCGGAATTGTTAGTTACCGAACCATCAGTATTTAAGGAATAACTGTACCCACCCATTCCTAAAGTTGAACCTCTTGAAACAGTAGCATTTTCATAAACTGCAGAAGCATTATTGTAGCCAGCTGCTTTTGCTTCTGATACAGTATTTACATTAGCATCATATGTATAAGATTTCTGACCATTTAATTCTTCTTCAACCCAGCCTTCTAACATTCCTGTTGGATCTATTGCATTTATTGGATTATTAAAACTGTATCTAAATGGAGACATATTAGGATGTTTCTCTGCCAATGGATCCACCACTCCCCATCTTCCTAAGTCAGGCATATACATTCTCGCCCCATAATCATACATTCCCGTCTCTTGAAGCTCCTTGCCGTTGTACTTGTAGTTTTTATAACTATCCTTACCAAAAAATGCATTACCCGATTTCAAATGATTCATCCCAAATGGATAATAATAATTGGCATCCGTAATTTCAAGAGCACCTGCGCTATTTCTTCCGAAACTTATTCTTGCATTTCCAAGGTAATACCTGTATTAGTAGATATAACTATTTTTTTAAATACTGTCATATGAAAAGATTTGTTTATTACCGAGGTGAGCAGAGAACATTAGACAATTATTATATGCCAATACTCTCAACATCAAACCTACTTTAATCTATCCATATTAGTTTTAAAAACAATTAATTTTTGTGCATGTTGTCCTTTTTCTTCAATAGATTTATACCCATCTTTTTCTATATATATATATACATAAGCACTCTTTTTCAAAATAGTAGAATAATATCCCTTATCATCAGTCTTTAATTGTATTTTATCTTGGCCTAAATATTCATCATAATTTTTATGTCCATTATTACTTTCATATCTATCATTTACGACTGTCACTTTAACATCTCTCAAAGGTCGAGAATTACTAGAATCTAAAACGTAGCCTTCAACCTTTACATCATTTACATCTTGACTACTATAGTAATAAATGAAAAAATATACACTTGCTAAACTTACTATAACAAGGGCTATTATTAATAATTTACCTATTGTTTGCTTCATCTAATCTTTTATTTATTGCTGTTTGAATATGAGTACCTGCTTTTGTTTGGATATTCCCATGTGTTAAATTTGTCCCACTAAGTTTTATATTTGTAACTTTTGCTTTTCCTTCAGAAGTATGTCTGTATCCTCTTGAACCTGGAGAATTACTACTCCCACTATCACTCCTATTACTACTATTGCTAGATGAACCAGAAGAAGAGCCCGAAGCCCTTGATGAACTTGATGCGCCAGAGTTATTTTCTTGATAAAAAACATATGCTGAATTCACATTATCTGAAATAGAAGTATTTACAGTTGAGCCTCTCAATGGTCCATCCGAGCTATCAACAATTATCATAGTATCAATTGGAACATTAGATACTTCCTCAGCCAAACTTACGGCATTATCTCCACCATAGCTATAACCATATACTAGAACTACATCTCCCTTTTGGTAATTTTTTTCTAAAAATTCTTTTCCCGTTTCAACCCCTACACCTTGTGTTAATGCAGGTGATATCATAGCTCCTTTAAAATCCATACCCAATGATCTAGCATAAGAAGCCGTAGCATTATATCTAGTACCAGCTCCTCCGGCATCTTTGGTATTACTTCTTATTTTACCGTCACCAGTAGGCCCTCCATGATAGAATACAGCTAAAAATCTTGGCTTAGGTCCTCCAGGAACATCTGGTTCCTTGCCATCTGGATCAATATGCATTACAGGATTATTGAATACATAATTATACGGGCTATGTCTTGTCATTTTCTCCGCCAGCGGGTCCACTACTCCCCATCTTCCAATATCCGGCATATAAAATCTCTCCCCATAATCGTACATACCAGTCTCTTGCAGCTCCTTGCCGTTGTACTTATAATGATAAATGTTTTGTATCGTACTTTGTTTAATTTGGTTCCGCAAGTGCAATAAATTCTTTTGAAGAACCTTTTTCTTTGAAGTAAATCTTATCAGGATATTCATGACCCATCTTCCAATAGATTTTTGATACATAAAGTTTATGGCTAGGTATTAATCCTTTTTGAATTACTTCAAATTTTCCTTCTCCTTTAAATATCAAACAAATATCATCTCCGAATTTTCCGAAGTATTGTATATTACATTGATTTAAGTTTTTAAAGAATTCTATCGATTTAATTGTCTTCTTATTTTCTGAAAAAATTATTTTATCCTTTTTAATATTCAAGTAACCATTAACTTCGGTGCTATCATTAGAAAAAGTAAATTGATAAAGTTTCGTTTTCTTAATAAAGATATGCTTTGCCTTGTTTATTGAAAAATAATAAACAATAGTATCTTTTTTTAATGGTTGTTCATTTGAGTCTTTAATTATTATATAATTAATCTTTTTCTGTTGAGAAAAAGAAAAAACAAATAAAAAAAAGAAAAACAGTACTAATAATTTATTTAATATCAGTTGATTTATTTTTTTCATATAATTCCTTTAATTGTGTTTGTATTTTTTCAGCTGGAGATCCTTTTTTTGGATTAAAATCTTCTCTCAGTACTCCTGCATGATCTGAACCGTAATCACCATGTTGATCTTTGCTTTTGTTTAAGTCAACATGAGATTTTATTTCATGATAAATTGATTCAGCATTATCATATACTACTTTATCTTCTCCTCCTGCTCTAGCTGCTTTGGCGGCAGCTGCTTTCTCTGTTGTGCCAAATGCACCATTATCTGGATTAGAATTTAATAAAATTAAGGCAACATCCTTCCCTTTACTTTTTGAAATATCCACTCCATTAAATGCTTTAAATTCAGAACTTTCAGATTTTTCATTAGCCTTAATTTTTCCTCCTGTAATCATTGTAGTATTTTGGATACCATATAAAGTTTCTGCCGCTGCCGCATCTTTTGTAGGTATTGAACCTACGGTTATATAAATATCTACGGTTTTAGATTTACTGTATTTATCCCAAATAGCTCTTCCAGCAGCAGTTTGTCTTAATGTTTTAATTGCTTCTTTAGATTTACCATTTGAACCAACTATTATAATATCATTGACACCGCGACCGTCAGGATCAATAAATCTTATTGGGTTATTAACAGCATAGTTGTATGGTGACCATCTTCTATATTGTTCTGCCAGCGGGTCGACAACTCCCCATCTTCCCAAATCTGGCATATAGAATCTCGCACCATAATCATACATCCCAGTCTCCTGAAGCTCCTTGCCGTTGTACTTATAGTTTTTATAACTACCCTTACCAAAAAATGCATTACCCGATTTCAAATGATTCATCCCAAATGGATAATAATCATTGGCATCTGTGATTTCAAGAGTGCCTGCGCTGTTTCTTCCGAAACTTAGTCTTACATTTCCAAGGTGATCCCTGTATTGGTAAATATACTGATCTTTTTTATAATCGTAATATCCTTCTGCTGTTGGGAAAAAAGATAAGTTGGCATCTTTCAATCCTTCTATTATTACTCCGCCATCAATAGGCGGGTGAATTCCGGGATCAATAGGAGATATTATATCAGTAAGGGTATAAGCCTGAATTTCCATCGCTTTAGACATTTCTCTACTTTTTGATAATAGCTCAATACCACCACCATTATCCCGGCTTGTAGTAGTACTTGTATACTGAAATCCGTCTAAATAATCTGAAATGGCATTAATACCGTAACAATCTATAATACCGCATTCAAAAGTTGATTTTACCTTCTGAAGTTTTGTACCATTAGAACTATATAAATAAGAAATACCTACTCCGGATTGTAACATATTAATTTTATCAGGAAGATTGAGAAAGTTATAAGCTATAGAAGTAATTCCTTTATCCTGCATATTTGTCATATTTCCATTTGGGTCATAGCTTATGGTGTTCCCTCCCCCTTCATACCCTGAAGGATTATTATAACCATCATGAACATTTGTAAGCTTATTACCTTCATACATGTAATCAAGTTTATCTATAACTGTTGCAATATTATTATTTTCAAGGATGCCTGTTCTGTACATCTTCAAAATATTTCCATTAAGGTCATAGTCTATAGACTCTGTATTTTCCTTACTCCACGCATTAGTAGGATTCTGATAGTATCCTGCGGTCAATCGGTTCAAACTATCATATGCATATCCATATCTTTTGGGAGTTGGTAATGGAATGGCTCCAAGAGATTCCACGGCTCTCCAATCTACTTCTGCTATATTTCCATTGTATCTGGCTTTTACATTTTTTCCTGCAAACTGAGTCGGATCAGGGTTTTCAATTCCTTCTTTCTGGTTGTATTTGATTTTGTATGCGAATAGTTTTCCACCCAGATCTGACAATGGCATTTGAGCGGGTAGATATGAACGTGAGGAAGTAAAACCATCTATTGAGATGGCCACGCAGCTGGCAGAAGCCTTGGAAGTGTCTCTGGATTATCTCGTAGGGTCTACGGATATTCTACTAGATAAAAATATTGTCGCTAAAATTTTAGATATACAAAAACTAAAAGAGAACGATAGACAACATGTCTTCGCTCTTCTGGATGCGTTCCTTAAGCAAACTAAATTGCAAAGCATTTTATAAAACAACAAAGCCAACTCAATTTGAGTTGGCTTTAGTTTAGTTATAAGCAGTTTCTAAATTATATATATCTCCGCCTTCTTTTGTACATTGTATAAATATTTGTCTTGGAATACTATCTTTCAAACTTATTTTGGTAGTTTGATTACAACTCTCATTGTTGTATTTAAAAATCAACTCTTTATTCTCAATATTGCTAGGTACTGCATCTGCAGAACCTAAATTATAAAAGCCTAAAAGCTTATTATGTACAGTATAAATATACACTTGTCCACTTCCTCTCTTCGAGTCATCATAAACACCTGTGTAATGAACAGAGTTTAAAATTTTTAGAGTATCTTTTTTAGAGGTGATGATATTCCCCAAATATGTGACTACTTGTTCATCAATTTCTTTTCCTTTTTTTGTAAATCCAAAATCTTGATTAAGAGTATTTTGTTCTAACACTAATATTCTACAACGTTCATAATAGTCCAACTTGGTTTCAATAACTTTATTTTTACTATTCTGCTGTAAATCTGACTTATTACAACTCGTAAATAAAATTACAATTAAACTCAAAAAAAATCTTTTCATATTTTAATAATCTGAGGGTTTAGGTTTTTTAGATTCTTGTTGCATTTGTAAGACACTTTTTTGATAACCTGCTGTTCCACCACCATTATATGCTTCTACAGCTTTTGCCCATCCTTGAAATTTATAGGTAGCTTTTCCTGTTTTTGAATCAACTGAAACTCCCCCTTTAAATCCTTTTGTAGCTAATACTCTGGTTCCCGCATACAAAGAGTTTGTTTCGCTTGTTTTTTCACCTTTAGTTAATTGGTAACTGCTTTTCATCTTAGACCAATCTCCAGGAACATTAGCCTGCATAATATCTGTAATACCTGTTGTACCCGCATTCGATTCTTGAACTGTAACAGCTTTAACTAAAGTAGGGTCTAAGTCAGGAATTCCCTTTGTAGCTTCAGTCGGAATAGAATTCCCTCCTTCAGTTACTAAATTTAATTGTCCAGAATTTTTAGCCTGATTAAAATAGCCTGTTCTTGCTGCAATTTGATAGTCGTTTTCCTGATAAGCTGCACCAGATACATCTTCATTAGACTGTGGTCTATGTTGAATTATATTAGGCATAGGAACTGACTTCCAGCCTGCAGTACTTTGAGCAGCGTTATTACTTGCATTTGTAGATTCTTGTATATATGTTTTAAATTGAGTGTCACTTTTAATACGATGGACTTCTACACCTCGATTATTAATAAATACAATATCATTTGGCGCCATTCCATCAGGATCAATAAATCGAATAGGATTATTAAGACTATAACTATATGGTGACCAACCTGGAAACTCAGCTCCCTTTGGATCTACAACTCCCCATCTTCCCAAATCAGGCATATAAAATCTCGCCCCATAATCGTACATACCAGTCTCTTGCAGCTCCTTGCCGTTGTACTTATAATTATAGAAACTCTGCTCAATGAGCAGAGTTTCTATCTTATTTAGATTTTAGAATTATTTTTTTATTTCGTAAAACCTTACCTTTCTTCATAATCTTAAAGGAATTTATTCGTTCAGACATGTAAGTATTTGTTAAGCTTTCTAGAGCTGATTCTGTTTCACAATATAATCTAATAGAATCTGCTTTTTTTATGTATGTCCACTTTCCTTTACATTTTGCCACTAAGCTTCCTTTAAATCCAATCTTATACACAAATGTAGAATCAGATTTTAATTGAAGATTATATTCGGATGGTTCCTCTAAAGACGAATAATTTTCACTTAATATATATTTTTTTGTCTGTGCATGACAAGAAAACAATAGCATCATAGATAGTAATAATAGTATTTTAAACATTTTATTTTCCTTTAAATTTTACACCTTGAAAATCTCTCAATTTTATGCTTTGATCTAAATTCTTTAAAGCTTCTTTTGCTTGAGGGTATGCTAATCTTAATTGCCCTACAGTAGAATTAATTGTAACTCCAAATAAGCCTGATTTAGCTGTCCCTCCTACTCCATATACTTTATTACCATTTTGATCTGACAAAGTTGTAAGAAAATTATTATTGACTTTATTTACCGAAATTCCACCAAAAGATGAGGGGTCAAATGCAGCCTGTGCTCTATACGCTGTAGCTTCATCATCTAAATCCTGTGCTAAAGAATTTCCACTTGCAACATCAAAAGCAATATCTCCTGTTTCAAACTGATAACCATGTGTCATTTCGTGAACAAAATTGGCATCATTCACATAACCTATCACAACAGCATCAGTATTTTTGTCATACGTAGTAACTCCGTCATTTCCTTCCATTTTATTAAGGCTATACATCTGGTCACTGGATTCTAATGTAGACATACTAGACAAGGATTGATTAACATTATTAAGCCTATCTAATTTATCACCCATCTTAGATGTCAAAGTTTTAGCATCCCATCCCTTATCTTTAGCTTTTTGATTTATTTTATCTACATCATTTTGTAATGCATCCCGTGTTTTAGTAACAGATCCTTTTAATCTATCCCATTCTTTTTGACTTGCTGGATCAATTTGCATTCCATCTGGATCAATAAAATAAATAGGATTATTTACAGCATACGCATATGTAGTATGACGACGATACATTTCCGCCAGCGGATCCACCACTCCCCATCTTCCAATATCCGGCATATAAAATCTCGCCCCATAATCGTACATACCAGTCTCTTGCAGCTCCTTGCCGTTGTACTTATAATTAAAGCTACCAATCGGTAGCTTTTGTATTACCAACATTCATAGTGATCAGTCCATTTTTTATTTTCTATAATTTTAGTTTTATCAAACTTAAAGTAGTACTTGGTAATTGATCCACAATATTTGGGATTTCCTTGAAAAAAAGGAACAACATCAATTCTTAATTGATTATCTTGGATTTCAGAAAATATGGCAGTATTTAATGGCCCATTTGGAATTCCTTGATATTGTACGACAGTTTTAAATACAGTTTTAAATTGTGTATTTAATTCCCAGTTACTATTCTTATTTTTACTAGATAACTCTTTAAGATCTTTATCCTTTCTTAAAGGTTTTATTTCATCTTTCTCTGATAAAATGTTCTTATAAAAATTGTTAGGATCATTTTTATCTAAAGGATAGGGATAGATTAAATCATAAATATATAACCCTGAAACATCTTTTCCAAATTCTTTCATTGAAACATCTTTACTGATAAAATCCTTACTTACAAACACATACGCTTCACTATACATTGTTTTTGATTGGGAACTACAGCTGATAAAAGCAACAAGAGTTATACAATATACAAGTACTTGATAAGTTTTCATTTTATATCTTTTATTAAGTTTGTTATTTTCTAGGAGTTTTAATATATAAATCTTTCTTAGGATCAACATTCAATGGCCCTTTAGAATACGCCTCACTACTAAATGCACTAAAATTAGTACCACCTGAATCCATTGGAGAATAAGATTTTCGTTGACCGAATGGCAGTTTAAATCCTTTCGAATTATCTAATTCAGTTCTAATTACATTAATGACTTTTTTTTCGTTATCACCTTGCATGCCATATATAGATGTTGCAGAATATTCTTTTCCGTCATCTCCAACAAATCCATCTATTAAATTATTATATTTATGACTTACTTCATGCAAAGTGGTCATTCCATATCCCATAGTCAAGGGATTTAAAGACTGACTAGCACCATTTATAAAACCATCTATTTGATTAGTATTTATATTTAAGTCGAAAACTTGTGTATAGCCAGCCTTTCCATCAATTGTTTCTCCTCTACCTTGAATTTCTTGTATAGATGACCCTCTTGTATTATCTGAATTAATTTGATAATCAGTCCTATGATTATCAATTGCACCTTTTATCATGTCACGAGCTGTTTTACTTCCACCTGCATCAGAGGATTCTGTATAACTTAATTTTCCATTATCACCAACTGATAATTTAAGCCCCGTTTCTTTCTCTAAATCACTTACAATTTTATTTTGAGTCTCAATAGAAATATTTTTTCCAAATGTTATATCTTTATTTTGCATTCCATCTGGGTCAATAAATCTAATCGGGTTATTGTAGGCGTAGGTGTAAGTGCTCCATCTTCTCGAAGTTTCCGCCAACGGATCCACCACACCCCATCTACCCAGATCCGGCATATAAAACCTCGCCCCATAATCATACATTCCTGTCTCTTGCAATTCCTTCCCGTTGTACTTATAGTTCTTATAACTACCCTTACCAAAAAATGCATTACCTGTCTTCAAATGATTCATCCCAAATGGATAATAATCATTAGCATCTGTTATCTCAATAGCGCCTATTCCGTTTCTTCCGAAACTTATTCTTGCATTTCCAAGGTGATCCTTGTATTGGTAAATATACTGATCTTTTTCATAATCATAAAAACCTTCTGCTGTTGGGAAAAACTTTAATTCTAATGTTTTAGCTAAAGTTCTTCTTTCTTCTATAGAATAGGCCTCTATTTCCATCGCTTTTCTCATAGGAGACATGGAAAAATCAATGGGACCTCCTCCTCCAGGATCGCCTCCGCCCTGAATATCCGTATGGCTGTACTGAAATCCATCTAAATAATCTACATTTGTTGTATTGGTTACTGTTCCATTAATACCATCTGTTATTTCTACATTTCTTTTGCGTAATTTCACCCCATCTGCACGGTAAAGACTGCTGGTATTAAATTCAGGGCCAAAGGTAAAGCTGTTGGGTAAATTTAAATAATTATAATGGGTACTTTGAATACGTTTATCCTTCATATCTTTCATATTCCCATTTACATCATAGCTGATTGCTCTTCCTCCACCTTCATATCCTGTAGAATTATTAGAAGTATCATTTATAGAAGTCACCTGATTTCCAGAGTAGGCATAGGTAAGATTATCAATAACAGTGGCTGTATTGGTTCCAGTATTAAATAAAGAAGTTCTGTAAAGATTGATAATATTTCCGTTTAAATCATAGGTCAAAGATTCTATATTTTCTTTACTGTAAGCATTGGTAGGATTTTGATAATAAGCTGCTGTAAGCCTGTTCAGACTATCATATGCATATCCATATCTTTTGGGAGTAACTGAAGGATTTTCTCCTATGCTTGTTACGGCTCTCCAATCTACTTCTGCTATATTTCCATTGTATCTGGCTTTTACATTTTTTCCTGCAAACTGAGTCGGATCAGGGTTTTCAATTCCTTCTTTCTGGTTGTATTTGATTTTGTATGCGAATAGTTTTCCGCCCAGATCTGACAATGGCATTTGAGCGGGGTTAATACCTGTCATCCAGCCACGGATATTGTAGGCATAATCAATACTCTGCAAGTTATTTCCAACTTCTTTATTAACCAGTTGTGATAACTCATTATAGCTGTTTTTGGATAATAATTGTTCAGGGTTGCTATCTACCTGATGATAGTGTTCCTTGAGTCTGTTTCCATAATCATAAACAAATCGTTCTTTTATAGAAACTCCAGTCTCTCCTGATTTTCTTACATGGTAAGTATAGACCGATTGTGGTACTCCTGCAAAATCCAACTTGGATTCTGTTTTGGTATACCCTCCCAAATGATTGATGGAATGGGTTCCTATTACTCTTCCTTTGGTATCGTAATAACTATAATTCTTCGTCCAGTTATCATCTTCAATATTCTTTAC
>NZ_FNEG01000009.1 GCF_900100075.1 Chryseobacterium jejuense | reverse complement strand
CCGATGGTACTGCTAACGCGGGAGAGTAGGCCGCCGCCAGTTTTTATTTTATTTTTAAAAATCCTTTATCATTACGATAAAGGATTTTTTTTTGCTCTATACCCAACGAATAAAGCAGAGCTAATCCACAGCTCAAGGATAACTCATCCAATAAGTAATAAGTAATAAGCAGTGGGTAATAACAGAGATGTTCTCAAAGTATATTCATTACCATCTATTCTATATTAATCTCCTACTTTATTTTTTAGTTTTTCTTTTATCTAAAATCTATCTAAGCTTAGGTTAAAGCCATCGGAATTATTCTTCATGATAAAGCGGGCTTCCTTCAACTAAGCTCAGGATTACTGTCCGTCCCTATTGAATCCTGAATATGTAAAATAGCAATAGGCTTATTTTTATATTCAATTTACCACTCTATCTTTATTCTATTTATAAGAGTTATTCCTTGGTATCATTACTATTGTTTTTCCATCGTCTTTTGTCATTGACTACGTCTAATCTTCGATTTCTGTAAGGATCCTTAGCAATTATAAGACTATGAGGTAAACTTATCCATAACCAGTAGAATAAAATTATGAATAACATTGTCTAGATCCCTACGGGATGACAAAGAGCGTGGTTGGGGTACAAACTAATATATTATATAAATACTTATTCTTATGATCTTTTTTTGAATGAATTCCTACATTTAATTCGCATACAATAAGCTAAATCTTTATATTGTGATTTATTGTTTATAATTTGTTGTTAAATATTTCTTTCGGTTTTCAATAATTTGAGTTAATTCCTTATTATTGGATATAATAAGCGGATGCCGAAAAGCTTTAAAAGAGTAGGTAATATTAAAACTAAATAATAATGAAAAACTTAGTGAAAATCTCAAGAGAAGATCTAAAGTCACTTAAAGGAGGAGCTACAGGACCAGGTTGCCCAGATGATCCACAATTTGGAATGTGTTATCCTACAGGTTGGCCTAATGGAATTTGCATGTCTAAATATCAATGTTGTATCCAGCTTGGCAGCCCTAAAGATTGGTGTAGAGCAGAGTATTTGTAATCTGTAAATGCTATATTATTATAAAAGGCCTTTATTCTCTGAATTTAATATTAATATCATTTTTGAACTTGTATAAATATGACATTGAATTTCAAATGGGTAAATAAAGCCTAAGGTTCTAATAATAAATTAAGACGGCTATCTCAATAACTGAGATAGCCGTCTTTTTATCTATATGTTTATTAATCAGACCTGGATTACTCCTAAATTGAATTTCTCTGTAATAGGAGAGTGGTTAGCAGCTTCTATTCCCATAGAAATCCATTTTCTGGTATCTGTTGGGTTGATGATGGCATCAGTCCATAACCTTGCAGCAGCATAGGTAGATTCGGTTTGTTTTTGGTATTTTTTTGAAATAGTATCCAATATTTTGTTGTGTTCTTCTTCAGAAATTTCTTTACCTTGTTTTTTCAGCGTAGATTCCTGAATTTGTGCTAATACTTTAGCCGCTTGTGCTCCACCCATTACGGCAAGATCTGCCCAAGGCCATGCTACAATCAGTCTGGGATCATAAGCTTTTCCACACATGGCATAATTTCCTGCTCCGTAAGAATTACCTGTAATAATGGTAAATTTAGGAACTACAGAATTGGAAACAGCATTTACCATTTTAGCTCCATCTTTAATAATTCCACCGTGTTCTGATTTTGAACCCACCATAAAGCCGGTAACATCCTGTAAGAAGATTAAAGGAATCTTTCTTTGATTACAGTTGGCTATGAATCGAGTTGCTTTATCTGCAGAATCAGAATAGATTACTCCTCCAAATTGCATTTCTCCCTTGCCACTCTTAACTAGCTTTCTCTGATTGGCTACAATTCCTACAGACCAGCCATCCACTCTTGCAGTGGCACAAATAATACTTTTGCCGTAGTTTGGCTTATATTCTTCATATTCGGAGTTATCCACAATACATTTTAGGATTTCATAAGTATCATATTGTTCTGCTCTGGAAACAGGCATAATTCCGAAGATATTATCAGGGCTTTCTTTTGGTGGAAAACTTTCTATTCTGTCGAAGCCTGCTTTTTCAGTACTTCCGATAGATTTCATAATGTTTTTGATTCTGTTTAAGGCATCTTTATCATCCTTCGCTTTATAATCAGTAACCCCTGAAATAGAGCAATGAGTGGTAGCTCCTCCCAATGTTTCATTATCAATACTTTCTCCAATAGCCGCTTTTACAAGATAGCTACCTGCAAGGAAAATAGAGCCTGTTTTATCAACAATCATCGCTTCATCGCTCATAATAGGAAGATAAGCTCCTCCAGCTACACAGCTGCCCATTACTGCAGAAATCTGGATGATTCCTGAAGCACTCATTTTAGCATTATTTCTGAATATTCTACCGAACATTTCTTTATCAGGGAAAATTTCGTCCTGCATAGGTAAGTACACTCCAGCAGAATCAACAAGATAAATAATGGGAAGTCTGTTTTCCATTGCAATTTCCTGTGCTCTCAGGTTTTTCTTTCCTGTGATAGGGAACCAGGCTCCTGCTTTTACGGAGGCATCATTGGCTACAACAATACATTGTCTTCCGGAAACATATCCCATAACCACCACTACACCACCACTAGGGCAGCCTCCATGTTCTTCATACATTTCATAGCCTGCAAATGCACCTATTTCTATGGAATCAGAATCTTTATCAAGAAGATAATCTATTCTTTCCCTTGCTGTCATTTTTCCTTCATCACGAAGCTTTTGAAGCCTCTTTTCACCGCCTCCTTTTTTGATCTCGGCAAGCAAGCGATTTATCTCTGATAATTTTAATCTGTTCTGATCTTCTCGTTTGTTGAATTCGATGTCCATAGAATTTTCAATTTTTTACGCTTAAAGATACTATTTTTATGAGGAATATGCAGGAGAAGTAAAACAGATGTTTAATAGTTTGGTTATTAGTAAATTGTGAAATTTTTAACTAAAAAATATTTTTAAATAATTTATATTTTTTCTAACTTTACATAAGAGTAACAGAGGGTGAAATCCTTTGATAAATACTCTGTTCCTAGTTTATTTTTTTAATAGTTTATTATTTGAAGGCCCTGAAAGTTTAACCCATTTTCAGGGTTTTTTGTTAGGGGCTAGCTCTTCATTCTGGTAATATTTTCGATATTCTAAAATAGTAAGATTGATGCTAGGGCTTTTATATTTCGTATATTTTTTAACCTGAATAAATCCAAGCTTTTCCGGGATTTTTCTACTGGCTATATTTTCTTCATCTACCGGATATAAGATATATTTAAAAGTGAAATTATTTTCTAGAAATTCGATAAGGGCTGCTATGATTTCAGTTCCTAGTCCTTTCCCTTGAGAGTTCTTTTTTAACCATAATCCCAGTTCAATAGACTCTTCTGTAATATTATGAATCCCGCAGCATCCGATAAAATCCCTATTTGAATCTAGAGCAACCATTACTAAATCTGTATTTTGTAATAATGTTCTTTTGGATTCATTAACAAAGCTGATAATATCCTTTCTGTTACCTTGTGGATTAAAGGGCATATATCTAGTAACCTCATTGGTAAAATGTTCTAAAATATTATCAATATATGAATCTTCAACAGGTTGTAAAGTTAAACGCTCGGTTTTGATTTTAATAGCTGGATTTAATATCATGATATTTTTAAAGGAATAGTATTGTTTTATCTCTTTCTTTTTGCCTTTTTTTAGGAAATTAATAGAATAGAGTATGCATTAGAAAGAAAAACTATTAAAAACTTTATTTATAGTTTTTTTATTAATGTAAATTTATATTTTTTGTGAGATTTATAAAAGCCTATTTGTAAATTTGCCACTTAAAATTTTAAAGAAGGTAGGTTATGCATAAATTAGCGCTTTTCAGATTGCATTTAATAATATTTTTATGGGGGTTCACTGCAATTTTAGGAAAACTTATTCATGCTAATGCTCAGATCCTAGTATTTTACAGAATGCTCTTTGCCTCAATTTTTCTTTTTGTATTCATAAGGATATTTAAAAAGGAAAGCATAAAAGTTTCTAAAAAAGTATTCTTTCAGCTGGCAGCCATAGGTTTTACCATGGCACTTCACTGGTATTGCTTCTTTTATTCAATTAAAGTTTCCAATGTGTCCATTGCGCTAAGCTGTTTATCATTATCCACACTCTTTGCCTCAATTTTGGAGCCTGTTATCTTTAAAAGGAAGATTGATATTTCAGAAGTAATAATGGGAGTAGTGATTGTAGCTTGTATTTTATTAATCTTCAAAACAGAATTTCAATATAAGGAAGGGATTATGTATGGTGTCCTTTGTGCTATTTTTGGGACCATATTTTCTGTTTTTAATGGTAAGATGTTTGGTAAAACGAGTTCCGGGAACATTATATTTTACGAAATATTCTGTGGTTGGTTTATTTTAATGTTATTTTATTTGTTTTCAGGCCAAATTTTTCAAATGAATGAAATAAACTACCGTGATATAGCGTTAATATGCTTGTTAGCCAGTGTTTTTACTGCTTTTCCGATGCTGGAATCAGTGAATTTAATGAAGTATATATCGCCTTTTACTCTAATTTTAACAGTTAATTTGGAACCTGTTTACGGAATTATACTAGCTTTTTTTATCTTTGGGGAATCAGAACATATGAGTCCTATATTTTATATTGCCTCAGGAGTTATGATACTGGCAATCATTGCGAATGGATTAATTAAGGCCAGGAAAACTAAAAACTTTAACTAGCATCAATTTTATATGATGAAAAAATATTTTTTACTTGCATTTTCACTGCTCTATGGGCTGTCTCAATCTCAGATTATCAGGAAGTATTCCAATGAATTCTTAAATATCGGAGCAGGAGCCCGAGGATTAGCAATGGGAGGTGCTGTAATATCCAATCAGGATGACGTGTATTCTCCTATGTGGAACCCGGCAGGTTTAATGGCTATTGAGAAAGACTGGCAGGGAGCAGCAATGCACGCCGAATACTTTGAATCCATAGCAAAATATGATTATCTAGCCTATGCAAGAGTAATGGAAGAAGGTGTTTTTGGAGTTTCAGTAGTAAGACTTGGGGTAGATAATATTTTGAATACCACCCAGATGATTGATGCTGAAGGGAATATTGATTACGATAAAATCACAAAATTCTCACAGTCTGATTATGCCGCTATCCTTTCCTATGCATTCCGTCCGGGAGGAAACCCGAATCTTGATGTTGGGGTAAATGCTAAAATTGTCTATAGAAATGTAGGTAAATTTGCCAATGGTTATGGATTTGGTTTTGATGTTGGAGCCATTTATAAAGGAGAAAACGGATGGAAATTCGGGGGAATGGTTAGAGATATTACCACTACTGTTAACTTTTGGAGTATTAACCAGAAAGAACTGTCAACAGTGGTAAACGGTGAAGAATTCAACCCTGCACCAAAAGATAAAATGGAGCTTACGATGCCTAAGCTAAATGTAGGAGCGAGTAAGTTATTTGAAATTAACAGCAGTGTGTATGTATTGCCTGAAGCAGGAATCAATGTGGATTTTGCAAAGACAGCATCTTTGATTTCTACTGATTTTGCAAGTATCAGCCCTTATGCAGGTGCTGAATTAGGGTATCAGAAAATGATTTTTGTGAGACTAGGGATCAACAGGTTCCAGTCTATTACAGATATAGAAGATTTAAAAAGAAAAGTTTCTTTCCAGCCAAGTGCAGGGATTGGAATTAGATACAGAGGCCTTACCCTGGATTATGCTATTACGAATTCAGGTATTGGAGGTTCTAATTTCTATTCTAATTTCTTCTCGCTTAAGCTAGATATGGGAGCATTCAGAAATGACTAAAGTGAAGGATATGAAAAAGTTATCAATATTGATGTTGGCTATTTGCTCAACAGCTATTTTCGGACAGAAAGTTTCAGATTATAAATATGTATTGATTCCTGAGAAGTTTGAGAGCTTCAAAGGAGAGAGTTATGGTTTGGAAGGAGCTCTGACAAAAGCTTTAAAAAACAAGAAGTATGTAATTTTACCAGCAAGTATCGATCAATGGCCATCTGAGGCTAAGGATAATTCTTGTAATATTATCAATGCAAATATTTTGAATGTTAAGAGTTTATTTTCCAATAAACTAATGCTTGAGTTTAAAGATTGTAATAATAAAGTAATTCTTGAATCTAAAGGAAGTTCCAGCATTAAAGAATTTGAAGAAGGTTTGGCGGATGCTTTGAAAATGGCTTTAATAAGTGTTAGTAATTCTAATCCTGTTGCCATGCAGCCTGCAAAGACTCAAACTTCAACTACCACTACAACAATCGCTTCCAATACTGTTCAGAGTTCTGCTCCTGAAACAGCTGTGATTGCTCCTGCTGCAGGTTCATCCACAGGAACTTATTCCAATGGGAAAGTAGTTGTACAGAAGATACAGATTGATGCCAATCAGTTTATCCTGGCAAAATCGGGGAGTTCTGTGCCGTATGCTATCTTTAAAACAACTTCAAAAAATGACATATTTATTGTGAAGCTTGCTGATAACAATGTTACCATAGGTTATGTTGAAAATGGAAATATTGTAATTGATATTCCACAAGCTGATGGAAGATATACTAAAGAGATCTTCACTGGAAAATAATGTAATGTTTACTGAATATAAAACTAAAATAAGCTCTTTTTGAAGAGCTTATTTTTTTGGAAGTATGTTGATGTGTTTTTTCTTTTTTTAGAATAATTAGGACTCTACCAAGCTGTCATTTGTAAAAAATATTAAGGAAAGGTAATGGCAGAATACCAATGGAGGTAAATGATAATGCATTATCATTTGCAGAATGAGTTTTTTTTCATGGTATTATTGTTTGAAATTAATAGTACTAATTTATGAAAAAAATACATATAATAATATTATTTTTATTATATTTTAAATGTATTTAGTTTTTATTGATTTTAATTTGAAGTTAGGGCGTGTTTTTACAATATTTGTCTCATGTTGAGAAAATAGTTTGTAAATTGGAATTTTATAAAAAAAAGTTCATTTATTTGTGAAAAATAAATTGATAGGGTAGGTGAGATTACCCATTGCTATTGAAAAACTCCCAAATAACTTTTGCTTTACTTTTACCTAAGATCTCTTCCAAGGTTTCCTGATTGGATTCTTTGATCCTTTTTACAGACTTAAGTTTAGACAGTAATAATTCTATCGTTTTTTCTCCCACACCGGGAATTTCTTCCAGTTCAGATTTTATAGTGGAATTTTTTCTTCTTGTTCTGTGATGTTTTACCCCAAATCGGTGGGCTTCATCCCTTACTCTTTGCAGGATCTTTAACGTTTCGGATTTTTTATCAAGATATAAAGGAATAGAATCTTCCGGGAAGAAAATTTCTTCCAGTCTTTTAGCAATCCCCACAATGGTAATTTTCCGATACAGTCCCAGTAATCTCAGACTTTTGACAGCAGAAGACAACTGTCCTTTTCCACCATCAATAAGAATCAGCTGCGGAAGACTTTCTCCCTCATCCAGCATTCTTTTATACCGGCGGTAGATGACTTCTTCCATCGTTGCAAAGTCGTTGGGTCCTTCCACTGTTTTAGGATGAAAGATTCTATAGTCTGCTTTGCTGGGTTTTCCATCTTTAAAAACAACACAGGCTGAAACCGGATTGGTTCCCTGAATGTTTGAGTTATCAAACCCTTCAATATGTCTTGGCTCAACAGGCATTCTGAGAAGCTTCTGCATCTCAGCCATAATTCTGTTTGTGTGTCTTTCCGGGTCTACAATTTGAACTTGTTTTAATTTTTCCAGACGATATTCTTTTGCATTTTTTTCCGAAAGTTCCACGATTCTTTTTTTATCCCCAACTTTAGGAACAATAAGTTTCACATTTGGAATCTCTACAGACAAATGAAAAGGAAGTAATACTTCTTTCGAATCAGAGCTAAATTTCTGCCTGATTTCAATTAAAGCCTCTTCCATAATATCTTCATCAGTCTCTTCAAGAATTTTTTTGATTTCTGTAGTGAAACTCTGGATAATATTTCCATTTCTTATTTTAAAGAAATTGACATAAGCTGCTGTCTCATCACTGGTCATACCGAAAACATCCACATCATCAATATTGGGATTCACTACCGTATTTTTAGCCTGGTAATCTTCTAAAATATCCAGTCTTTCCTTAATGATCTGTGCTTCTTCAAACTGAAGATTGGAGGCAAGCTTCATCATCTGATTTACCAGATATTCTTTTGCTTTTCGGAAGTCTCCTTTAACGATTCCACGGATGGCATCTATCTTATCATCATAATCTTCTTTGCTTTCAAGGTCTTCACAAGGTCCCTCACAGTTTTTAATATGATATTCCAGACATACCTTATACTTTCCGTCTGCAATTTTAGCGGGTGAAAGATTCAGATTACAGGTTCTAAGCTTATAAATATGTTTGATCGTATCCAGTAAAATCTTTGCAGGACGTACCTTGGCATAAGGACCATAGTATTCCGAACCATCTTTAATGACATTTCTGGTCAGGAAAATTCTCGGAAAGTCTTCGTTTTTAATACAGATCCAAGGATAGGTCTTGTCATCCTTCAGCATGACATTATAAAACGGCTGATGTTCTTTAATAAGATTGTTTTCCAGCAAAAGAGCATCATACTCGCTATTTACGATGGTGGTTTCCAGACGTTGGATTTTGCCAACCATAATCTTTATTCTGTATCCTGAAAGATTTTTATTGAAATAAGAGAGAACCCTCTTCTTTAAATTTTTAGCTTTTCCGACATACAATAATTGTTCGTTTTTATCATAATAACGATAAACACCGGGTTCGGATGGTAAGGTTTTGAGCTGTAACTCTAAAGAAGGATTCATATAACAAAATTAAGGAATCTTTCCCTATTTAAAAAAGAAAAACCTGCAGATGATTCTACAGGCTCTGATATTTTGATCACCCATTTTATCCGTGGTTCATTTCAGTATATTGATAGATTAAAAAGCTTAAATAATTCCACTCTACAGAGTTCTTGGGATATTTTTTCATAAATTCAGCGTTATCACCAAATAAAAAATCATAATTGTCTTCAAAGTCATCCTTGTGAAGCCACATTACCTTATTTCCTTTCTTTACATAATAGGATTTGATAACACCTCCACCAAATGCGGGAGCACCTGCAAAGCCGGTACTCATTGTTTCTGAAGCGAATGGATCATGATAAACGGAAATAAGCTCATTAAATTCAGGGTTAATGACCTGCATTAAGAAAACTTTGGGTTCTTTCTTGTTTTTTAAAGAAACAATTTGGTTTTCATATAAGACAGCGTCATCAGTTACAGATTTACTGTATTTTTTAGTGCTGTAATTCCTCATGTTTGAAATAAATTTCGAAGCTTTCATCGATTTTTCCAACTCCGTAGGATATAGGTACATTTCAGCAATTTCTGCTGCTGTAAATTTTACAGGTTTTTTGGTGTCAACATCTTCTATAGTGATAGAAAGAATCTGACCTTTCTCCCTTTCCCATGATTTACTGTAACCCTGATGTTCGGTGTTATCCTTTAATATAATGGTGGAAACCTTTTTATCTGTTGCTGTATTGAAACCTTCGTTAAAAAGATAACGGTTCATTTCATGTCTTTCTTCCTTAGAATATTTTACTTTCTGTGCGAAAGTTGTAGTACCTGCAACGCATAAAGCAAGCAGTAAAGTTTTCAGTCTCATGTATTATTGTTTTTAATTTCGGCGATAAAAATAGCAAATTAATTCACTTCTTCAGATAAAAAGATAGAACAGTGAAATTTAGTTTCTCCAATTATTGTTAAATGCGTAATTTTAAGAAAATTTTTTAGAAATGATATACGGAGTAGATGTTTTTACTTTCCATGATGTTCTGGAAATATGTAAAAAACCTAATAAAGCCAAGCTGAACAAAGCAGCCAAAGACCAAATTTTAAAATCTCAGAAAAACGTACAGCAAATTGTAGAATCCGACAGATGTGTATATGGAATCAATACAGGATTCGGGCCGTTGTGCGATACTAAAATATCAGCAGATGAAACCGCTCAGTTACAGTATAATCTGATTATTTCCCATGCTGTAGGCGTAGGGAAGCCTATTGAAAAAGAACTTTCAAAGATCATGATGATTGCTAAAGTTCATGCTTTATCAAAAGGATTTTCCGGAGTTTCTCTTGACGTGATTGAGAGATTGATTCTGATGCTTGAAAAAGATATTATTCCTGTGGTTCCTGAGCAAGGATCTGTGGGGGCGTCGGGAGATTTAGCTCCTCTGGCTCATCTTGTACTACCTTTATTAGGTCTTGGACAGGTTTGGGAAGGAGATCAAGTTTCAGATACTATGGAAGTATTGGAAAAACATAATCTTGAACCATTAGCTCTTGGGCCAAAAGAAGGATTAGGACTAATTAACGGAACACAGTTTATCCTGGCACATGCGATCAAAGGCTTAGAGAAATTTGAATACCTGTTGGATCTTGCTGATATAACTGCTGCCATGAGTATTGAAGCGTACAGAGGTTCTGCAAGTCCGTTCAAGAAAGAGCTTCATGATATCAGACCATTTGAAGGAAGTAAAAAAGTAGCCGCAAGAATGCTTAAGTTCCTGAAAGGATCAGAAAATATGAAAGCTCATGAAGATTGTGAAAGAGTTCAGGATCCTTATTCTATGAGATGTGTACCACAGGTTCACGGAGCGAGTAGAAATGCTTATGAGCACCTTAAAAGCATGGCAGAGACAGAATTAAACTCTGTAACAGATAACCCAATTGTATTAAGTGCAGAAGAATCTATCTCAGGAGGAAACTTCCACGGACAGCTGATGGCTTTACCATTAGATTATGCAACCCTTGCAGCTGCAGAATTAGGAAATATTTCAGACAGAAGAAGTTATTTACTATTGGAAGGAAAGTACGGACTTCCAAGATTATTAACGGAAAGCTCAGGATTGAATTCAGGATTTATGATCCCTCAATATACTTCTGCTGCATTAGTAACAGAGAATAAAACATTGTGTTTCCCGGCATCTGCTGACTCTATTCCTACAAGTTTAGGGCAGGAAGACCATGTTTCTATGGGAAGTATCTCAGGAAGAAAATTCAATCAGGTTCTTGGAAATCTGGTTAATATTTTATCTGTTGAATTAATGTTTGCCGCTCAGGGTCTGGAATTCAGAAGACCTTCGAAATGTTCCAAGATCATTGAAGAAAACTTCACGATTCTTCGTTCCAAAGTTACTAAGCTTGAAGACGACAGATTAATTGGGAAAGATATGCTGGCTATTGCAGAGCTCATCAGAGAAAGAAAGTTTATTGTAAACTAATCCAATAAAAATGAAAGCTTCCGAAAGGGAGCTTTTTTGTTTTACACTCACAGATTTTAAATTTTAATCAAAAAAAATAATGATAATATATAGAACCGATTCTAACTCCACAGATTTTAAAATGCTTGTAGAATCTCTTGATGCCCACCTTGCAGAACACAACGGGGATGATGATGCATTTTTTGCCCAGTTTAATAAAATTGATGTGATTAAAAATTGTATTGTGGTTTACATTGATGAAATTCCGGCAGCGTGCGGTGCTTTCAAAGAACTTTCAGAAGATACTGTTGAAATCAAAAGAATGTTCACCAACCCTGAGTTTAGGAAAAGAGGTTTGGGTTCTGCCATTGTAAAAGAACTGGAAAGTTGGGCTAAGGAATTAGGCTATCAAAAGGCAGCTCTTGAAACATCCAAGGACCTTACCAATGCAATTTCTGTATATGAAAAAAGTGGATTCCAAAAAATTCCTAATTATGGGCAGTACATTGGGGTAGATCATAGTGTATGTTTTGAAAAAGAATTAAAATAGTCAAATAAAGCCCAATTGGAGGTGTGAAAATTTCCCTCCGGAGGGTGTCAAAAATTCAAAGAATTATTGATGGGCTGGTCAGTTTTATCTATAATTTATACTAATATTCATTAAAAATCAATTATTTAAGAATATTAAACTATTATCTTTAAAATTAATATTCATATAATGCTAAATTCACTTTTTTAAAACTTTTAATTCTCATGAAAGTGTTATATTGTGACTCCAATCAAAATTATAACATATGAAAAAAAGTGTATTTTTCCTGGCATTATTTTTTGCCTTAAACTCCTGTACACAGGAAGAACTTCGCAATGAGAGTTCAAACATTGAAATGTCTCAGAAAACTCCGTTAACGGAAAAACAGATCAATGAAAGGATCAATCAGGCTATAAAAAAGGATGGAGCTTTCAATTGGAAGAATGAATCCGATCATTTTCTTTGGAGTGCCATTTTCCGTGGCAACAGAATGGTATCTATTGGATTTGGTTCATCCAAAGATGATTTTGACAGAAGTAAATCTCCGGATAACAAAAATATGCAGGAAGAGATTTTAAATCTCATTGAAAAATCTGAAGGGAGAGGATCTGCAAGATTTCTCTTGAATTCCGATCAATATCTTAACCAGATGGATGTTACCATCGAAAAGGAGGAAACAATAACAGCTCTTCGTCAGATGAAAAACATCCGATATGTAGAGCCTGCAGACTATCATTATTTCGAAAACGAAGCTAAATACAATACCACAGCAAAATCTTCAGGCAGCGGTTCTTCAGGATGTGGTTTTTCCACAGCTACCTTAAGTGCGGTAGATTATACCTCCACAACACCAAGTGCAAAAATTCCATGGGCATTTACCAAACATAATATTCCTGATGCCTGGAGCTACAGCACAGGAGCTGGAGTCACTATCGGTCTTATTGATACAGGAGTTTCTCCGGATCAGTCTTTATTGGGATCTAGCTTTAATAATGGAGCATCCTCAGGAAGAACAATCAGTAAATTCGGAGTGTATAATTCCGATGGTTCAGCGGATCAGTGTGGGCACGGAACCAAAATGGCTTCTGTAATGACTGCCCCTAGAAATAATGCAGGTCTTCCTGTAGGAGTAGCTTATAATGCAAATCTTATCGCCTATCGTGCTGCCGAAAATGTTGTATTGGAAACTTCCAGTGAACAAAATGGAGTGAAAACAGCATTTACGGAATTAGGAAACAATACCAATGTGAAAATTATCTCTATGTCTATGGGACATATATTTTCAGTAGGAAAAATTGAGGATGGAGTAAAATATGCTTATGCAAGAGGAAAACTGATTTTCTGTGCAGGAGGAACATCTACCAGCTTTACGAATTTTGTAGGCGTTATTTTTCCTGCTTCAATGTCCGAAACACAAGCGATAACAGGGGTAAAAGAAGGAACTTCCAACCAAAAATGTGATGTTTGCCACTCCGGAAGCCAGATTGATTTTACCTTCCAGATGGAAAGAGCATCAGGAAATACAGTTCCGGTTTTAAGTTATTATAATGGGCAGGCTGATTATGTAGGTGGATCTTCAGTGGCAACGGCTGCTACTGCGGGAATTGCAGCGTTGGTTTGGGCTAAAAATCCATCATGGACCAGAGATCAGGTGCTTAATAAAATGAGACAGTCGGCAACCTATTATCCAACTGTTAATTCAAGCTATGGCTATGGAAACATCAATGTTTTAAAAGCAGTACAGTAAATAATAATACTATAAAAAGAAAAGGAAACATCTCAACTGAGGTGTTTCCTTTTTATTATAATATCACATTATCCAATTCTCACACTTGTCATACTTAATGATCCACCAATAAGTTCATCATTAAATAATGTCAATTCTTCAGCCTGATCCTTCAATCCTAAAGTGTAAATCAAAGGAAGATAATGATCCGGAGTAGGAACAGCATACTGTAAAGAAGTTCCCTGTTTATGATAATCAATAATATGCTGAAAATTACCATCCAGAAGCCAATTGTTGGTTTTTTCACGAGCTTCTATCGCCCAGTCCCAGCCAGCGCCTACGGTATTGATATTCTTCCAGTCGATCATACGCAGGTTATGAACAATATTTCCGCTTCCTATAATCAGAATTCCTTTCTCACGGAGCTTATTCAGCCTTTTGGCGAGATCATAATGGTATTGTGGAGGTTTTGTATAATCAATACTGAGCTGGATCACCGGAATATCAGCATCAGGATATAAATGCCTGATGACAGACCATGCACCATGATCCAGACCCCAATTATGATCTTCCTCTACTTCTACAGGAAGTAAAAGTTCAGCAGTCTCTTTGGCCAGTTCCGGACTTCCCGGAGCGGGATACTGTACTTCAAACAATTCCTTCGGGAATCCATAAAAATCATGAATGGTTTTAGGCATTTCCATAGCGGTAACGAAAGTTCCGGGAGTATACCAATGTGCCGAAATACATAGAATAGCATTCGGTTTTGGAATCTCAGTTGCTGTCTTGCGGAATCCCTGTACAAATTGGTTTTCTTCAATAGCATTCATCGGAGAGCCATGCCCAAGGAATAAAACCGGCATTCTCTGTGTGTTGTTGAAACTTTCGCTTATATTTTGAAGATCGTTGAGGTTCATAAGTGTTGAATATTAATAAAAAAGAAAAGGTCCAAGGTTTTTAGTAAAAATCCCTGAACCCTTTATAATGTATGTTATTAATTACGCTTGTTTTACAAACTGTAATTCACCGGCAATTTTTACATCGTCACTTACCATTACACCTCCTGCTTCAAGAGCTGCATTCCAGTTCAGTCCGAAATCTTTTCTGCTGATTTTTCCTTCAAAAGAGAAACCTGCTTTTGTATTTCCCCATGGGTCTACATTAATTCCACCAAAGTCTACATCTAATGCTACAGGTTTTGTAATCCCGTTAATAGTAAGGTTTCCTACCACCTCATTATTCAGGTTCAGAGAGTCAAAAGTGATCGTTGGATGAGCTTCAGCATTGAAGAACTCAGCAGACTTTAAGTGATTGTCTCTGTCGGTATTATTGGTGAATACAGAATCCGTTTGGATCGTAGCTGTAGTTTTAGCGTTTGCGAAGAATTCGTCTTCAGATTCAATTTCAGCAGTGAAAGTTCTGAAACTTCCTTTTATATTAGAAATCATCATGTGTTTTACTTTAAAAGTAATTTCACTATGCGTTGGGTCTAAAATCCATTTTGTTGCCATTGTAATTTTGTATTTTTTTGTTATTATTAATGATGCAAATTTAGAACAGAGAGCATATACGAGTCATTGATATAGGATAAGAAATGAAATAACTTCATTTAAGTGATGAACTTTTATTCTATTTAACCTCTCAACTTTTCATTTTAATATTCTCAATCAATGTATCACAGATAAAATCCTTTCGGCTTAAAAATATACTTTATTAAACAAACTTTGCGTCTTTGTGCTTCCCCAATTAACACCACAAAATTCTACGATTAAGTTAAGAAATAATTTCTATTGATGAATGAATTCCATTTTATGAATCTTTTATTTTAACGTTTCTTAACGGATGATTTTTATTTCTTATTTTTGATGGATTCAATTTTATACAATGAAATTACATAAATTTTCTTTATTGATGCTTGTTTTGGGTAGCTCAGCATTTGCCCAAACACAGAAGTTCACAATGGCGGAGGCTGTAAATGGAATGAGAACCAACCTTGCCGTGAAAAATATTTCACAGTTTTCGTGGTCTGCAGATGGGAAATCCTATATTCAGTCCGTAAAAGGTGGATATCTGGCTACAGATTTAAAAACAAACAAACAGGATACTCTGATATCTCTTACACAGCTGAACAGACAGTTTGCTGATAATAAGCTAAAATCTGTTCCACCTATTAAATTTACAGGTACATCTAACGGATATTTCAATACAAATGGTAAGATGTTCTGGATTGAAAAATCAGGAAACGATTGGAAAATAAAGAATTCAGCGACGGTAGATCAGGATGCAGCTAATGTCAAAATGTTTGGTGATGGGCAAACTTTTGCTTTTACCGCAAAGAATAATTTATTTGTTAATAAAAACGGGAAGACGATAGCGGTTACTAATGAAGCTAATGAGAATATCATTAGCGGACAAACCGTTCACAGAAATGAATTCGGAATTGATACCGGAATTTTCCCGGCACCGAACTCTGAAAGTGTAGCATTCTATAAAATGGATCAAAGCATGGTAGCAGACTATCCAATCATTGATTGGTCTGTAACTCCTGCTGTTAACCATAACATCAAGTACCCAATGGCAGGACAAACCTCTCATCAGGTAACATTAGGGGTTTTCAATATCAAAACTCAGGCAACAACTTTTCTGAAGATTGATGGTGAAAAAGATCAGTATCTAACGGCAGTTACCTGGAGCCCTGATTCAAAATATATTTTTGTAGGAGTACTAAACAGAGGGCAGAATCATATGAAAATGAATCAATATGATGCTGCCACAGGAACATTGGTAAAGACTTTATTTGAAGAAACAGACAGCAAATATGTTGAACCACAGCACCCACTTACTTTCTTCCCGAATTCAAATACAGATTTTATCTGGCAGAGCCAGAGAACAGGATACAATCATCTTTTCCATTATAATCTTGAAAAAGGATTGGTTGCTCAGATCACAAAGGGAGATTGGCTGGTAACTGAGGTTCTGGGATTTAATGAAAAGAAAAAAGAAATTTTCTTTACCTCTACTAAAGAAACTCCTCTGGAAAGACATTTATATAAGATCAACTGGGCAAACTTCAAGATGGAAAGATTGGACGCTGCTGAAGGAATGCATTTTGGAATTCTGAGCAATGATGGAAATTATATCTATGATGCTTACAGTAATGCAAATACACCTAGGGTAGGAAATATTATTAATACTTCGAATTTAAAAACGACCAATATTCTTACTTCTGAGAATCCATTAAAGAATTATCAGAGACCGGAAATTAAAAATGTAGAATTAAAAGCTGATGACGGAACTCCTTTATATGGAAAGATCATTCTGCCAACGAATTTTGATCCGAACAAAAAATATCCAACCATTGTTTATCTATACAACGGACCGCACTTACAGCTAATCACAAATACTTTCCCGTCTTCCGGAAATCTTTGGTATGAATATATGGCTCAGAACGGATACATCATCTTCACAATGGACGGAAGAGGTTCTGCCAACCGTGGAATGAAATTCGAGCAGGCTGTTTTCAGAAATCTGGGAACAACAGAGATGAATGACCAAATGAAAGGTGTGGATTATCTAAAATCACTTCCTTATGTAGATGGAGACAAAATGGGTATTCACGGATGGAGCTTCGGTGGATTCATGACCACAAGTTTCATGCTTCGTAAACCAGATGTATTTAAAGTAGGAGTCGCTGGTGGACCGGTAATTGAGTGGAATATGTACGAAATCATGTACGGAGAAAGATATATGGATACTCCACAGGAAAATCCACAAGGATATGCAACCGCTAATCTTTTGGATAAAGTTCAGAATCTGAAAGGGAAATTATTGATGATTCATGGAGCACAGGATGATGTAGTGGTATGGCAGCATTCCATTAAGTTTATCAAATCAGCTGTAGATAATGGGGTCCAATTAGATTACTTTGCTTATCCGGGACATCCACATAACGTAATTGGAAAAGACAGAGTTCACTTGATGCAGAAAATCACAGATTATTTTGATCAGAATCTGAAGAAATAATAATAAAATCCAGCCATTTAGGTTGGATTTTTTGTTGAGAAGATGCTAAGTTTCTTTCCTTTCTACATGCTTTTAAGGCGCAAGGATTTTATCTGCAATAAAATTGTATACAGCTTTATAATTGCAACTAATGAACGAATGATTTTTATTAATGCATAAAAAAACTATGTGCCTATGTAGTTAAATATTTTTTTTAAGCACATAGGCGCATAGAATATTGTAGTACAAAATATTGTGTGTAAATCTTTCTTGCTGGAAATCTTATATGGAACGAAGTTGAAATGTTCTTGTACCTTAAAAATAGCATGAAATTTTACTTCTGCGTTCACCTCAAATATGTATTTCTGCTAATTGAAAACTATATTAATCATAAAACTCTTTAATAACATACTTTTTATTGTTCAGTTTATGCAGTTCTTTTAAAAGATAATAACGATGTAGAAACCCTGTTAGAACAACGATTTTTTTATGAGGATACTTTTCAGCTATATGATAAATGTTTTTTGCCATAGTTTGATTTCTGAGATCCCAAAACCCGGACATTAATTTAAAACCATCTCTATAACTTATTTTTTCACCATTGGGCTTTGTCACATATCTGTTAGCAAATTCGGGCCTTTGATCTGTGATCTTTATTAACCCTGAATATTGAGCATTTTGTCTTTTTTCAGAAATTTTATCCGTTGTTTTATTATTGAAATTTTCAGGAGATAATTCTGCGATCTTCATGAGCTCCTTGGTGGTATTGAGAAAATTTTCATATAATTTTGTTTCGGCAGATGACAGTTGTTTAGCTTTGTAAAGGCTGTCAATCAATTTTACAGACAGGTTGTCTGTAGGAACCATTCCTTTGTCTTTCCGGTATTGATTTCTACCCTCAAAATCAAAAGGGAATCTTAATGTTCCAGGATGTTTTTTAAGATATAAATTAGTTGCAGTGATCTCATTTTCTTTAGAGGTATTATTGGTTTCATACTCTTTCATTCCCTTACTGTCAACCTCATGGAGGGTGATATCGGGTTTTATTTTTTCAAGTATTCCAAATAATATGGCAGGGTGGTAATTCGGTACGCTGTCATGTATATTTCCGATCACATATATTTCCGTTTTATTTTGCGAAAAATAAAAGTTAGTTATTAGAAAGATAAAAAATATCAGTGAATATCTCATTTTCATAAAGTTATTAGATCCAAATATAGATAAGTTTGCATACTTAACAAAAGATATCTCCTTATTTAATAAGTTTGAATAGAATTCCGATCTTATCAAACATCAATGCATTTGCCTTTTCATAGCTGTAAATTTGCCTATATAAAATCAAAATCAACAATATGGAATTAGGAATAGGAATGTTCGGTGATTTGGCTTTTGACCAATCAACCGGGAAATATAGAGATGCAGGAGTTAAGCTTCATGAAATTTTGGAGCAGGTGAAATTCATGGATGAGGTAGGAATAGATGTTTTTGCAATGGGAGAGCATCACCGTCCAGATTATGCTGTTTCTTCACCGGAAATGGTACTGGCCGCAGCGGCAAGCATTACAAAAAATATAAAACTGGCGAGTGGTGTTACAGTGTTAAGTTCATCTGAACCGGTAAAAGTATATGAAGATTTTTCAACATTGGATTTAATTTCCAATGGGAGAGCAGAAATATTCGTAGGACGTGGAAGCTTCATTGAGTCATTCCCGTTATATGGCTATTCTCTGAATGATTATGAAGAACTGTTTGATGAAAAACTGGATTTATTATTAAAGATTAATTCTGAAGAAAATGTGACCTGGTCAGGGAAATTGCGTGCTCCGATGAAAGATCAGACGGTATATCCAAGAGCAAAAAATGACGGTAAACTTTCCATTTGGAGAGCGGTAGGAGGAACTCCACAGTCTGTTTTAAGTGCTGCCCAATTAGGAATGCCATTAGTTGTAGCAATTATTGGCGGAATGCCTATTCAGTTTAAAAACCTGATCGAATTCTACAAACAGGAATATCAAAAAGCAGGGCATGATAGGTCTAAAATGCAGATTGCGATTCATTCACATACCTTTGTAAGTGACGATCAGAATGTGGTAGACGGATATTTCCACAATTATAAATCTCAGATGGATAGAATAGGAGCTTCCAGAGGTTGGGCTCCTTATACGAAAATGCAGTATGATGGCGGAAGAAGTAAAGATGGAGCATTATTCATCGGAAGCCCGGCTGAGGTAGCAGATAAAATTGCTTATATGAAAGAGCTCTTCGGAATCACAAGATTCATTGGGCATATGGATATTGGTGATCCGGCTCACGACATCATGATGAAATCCATTGAGTTATTCGGGAAAGAAGTAAAGCCATTGGTTCAAAATCTGTAATTACAGATACTATTTAACTGCAAGAGTCACAAATATTTTAAACATTTTTGTGACTCTTGTGTTTTTTAAATTATATAATCTCAATCAAACTCCCCCTTTCCTCATCTTTAATAATGTTAAGTGCCGTAGGAATCTTTTCCTTAAGTTCTTCTACGTGAGAGATAATTCCCACAATTCTATTTTCCTTCATCAGGTTAGTAAGTGTTTCAAATACAATATTTACAGATTCTGTATCCTGAGTTCCGAAACCTTCATCAATAAAGAAGAAGTTTTTATCGGCCTGAGCATTAGACTGAACACTTTCTGCCAAAGCTAAAGCAAGACTTAAAGATACCTGAAATGCCTGTCCGCCTGAAAGCGTTTTCACACTTCTGCTTCTGCCTTCGTTGAGGTAATCGATGATCTCAAAATCATTATTTTCATTAAGCTGCAGGCTCAACTGATTTCTTGTCATTCTATGGAAGCGGGTATTCGCATGATCGCATAGCTGTCTCAGATAGATAGAAGAAACATACTGAACAAAACCAGCACCTTTAAACAGATTCATCATCAGTTTAAGATTTTCAGAGCGTTTCTGAAGCTTTGTTAATTCCTTTAGAAGTTCTTCTTTTTTCTTGTATTCTTTTTCTAGTCTGTCTTTTTCAGCAATCATGGTGACAACAGCATCATTGATTTGCTTTAATTCAGTCTGAGCTTCTCCAAACTGTTTTTCAGCCAATGAAAACTGTTCGTCATCAAAGGAAAGATCTTTTAGTTTCAGCTCTAGCCCTTCAATCACTTTTTTCAGGGTTTCAAAATCAATTTTGAATTGCTGGATTTTAGCTCTTGCTTCCTGAATATTGATTTCCTGCTGAAGGATATTTTCTACTTCATTAAATGTTGTAAAATGATTTTCATTTAAAGCCTTATCAATAGTCTGTTGATTCTCTGAAATTTCTTTTTCAAGCTCTGTAATCTGTTTTTCAGACTGGCTGACAATTGCTTTCTGTTCTGCAAGTTTCGGAGCAAGCTCCTTTTCCTGTTGAGCCGCTTTTTGATAGCTTTGTTCTGTTTCTGTATTGGATTGTGCTAATTTTTGATAAGCTTCTTCAATTTCTATTACAGTCTTTTGTGCATAAGATTCCCACTCCAGAATCTTAAGGTTGGAACGGCTGATATTGATTTCTTTCTGCTTCGTAGCTTCTTCCAACTTGAAAGCTTCCAAAGCATTTTTATATTTTTCAAGAACTTTATTTTCCTTTTCCAGGGTTTCGCGTTCCAGATTGATCGTTTTGTCAGTTTCTTCAATCTTCTTTTCCACAGCAAAAGAATCTGATCTTTTTTTCTCAAAATCATCCTCATGATCCGGACTGAATGGTTTCCATATAAACTGTTGAAGATGGCTTTCCATATCCTTTTGGATCTGTTGAAGAACTTTCTGTTCAGAGACTAATTGTTCTTCAAAGATTTTCTTTCTGTCCAGAATTTTTTCAACAGCGGTTTCCTGTTGCTGAAGTTGATGAGCTTCCTGTTCAACCGTTTTTATTTTCTTTTCAATTTCCTGTAGCTCAGTATTTACATCATGAAATTCCACAATATGAGGATGCTCCTGAGAACCACAAAGAGGACAGGCTTCTCCATCATGAAGTTCACTCGCAAAACGGGAAAGTTCCTTTTGAATCTTCAGATGATCCAGCTTTTGAGAAAGTTCCTTTTTCTGTGCTTCCAGACCTTCTTTTTTCGTATTGAAATCAGCTTTAAAGTTTTCCTGAAGACCAAAAGGTTTCAATTCCTCAGCAATCAGTTCTACCTGCTTTTGATGCTTTTGAATTTTTTCAATTTGCTCCTGTTGTGATTTTTTAAAATTTTTATGTTGAATAAACCAGTTCCCTACATTGGAAAGTAAAGAGGTATCAAGCTTTTGCCCTTTTAAAACATCAAGGCTTTTAGACAGCTCAGTAATCTTTTTCTGAATGACATCCCTTTGAACTTCTACTTCAGCTACCTTTTCTGACCCTTTTTGGGTTCTTTCCTTAAGCGTTTTAATCTCATTATAAAACTTCAGGATCTGTACCATAAGACTTAAATCATTTTCCTGTATTCTGGACTGTTCTAAAGCTTTAAACTTCGATTCCAAAACAGAAAGTTGTTCTTTTACAGTATTAAAAGCAGTCTCGGTTTCCTTTACTGCTTTGACCTGATTTTCTTTCTCATTCCTTTTCTCAACAACACTTTTGGAAAGCCTGTTTTTTTCAGTAATTAATGGATTGAAAGCTCTGAATGTACGATCATAAAGTTCAGTTTGAGCCTCAAGTACATCCATTTGAGGTTTTTGCTCGGAAAGTTTGTTAAAGTTTTCCCGGTTTTGTTTTAGGCTTTCAAAATCAGTTTTTAAATTTTTTAATTGTTGATAAATCTGGGAAACCTTTTCAAATTTTTCATTGGCCTGAACCAGTTTTTTCTGTTCCTCTCCCAAAAGATCTTTTTGAAGTTGAATTTTTTCTTCACTGATCTCTTCAAAACCTTTCAGCTGACCTTCAAGCTGATCCAATTCTGATCGGTTTCTGGTATTCAAAGCTGAAACATTATTCTGGAGATCATAACGCTGAAGACTGAAAATTTCCTTCATCATATTTGTTCTGTCTGCGGCTCCCAATTCAAGAAATTCCTTAAACTGTCCCTGAGGAATAATGATGGTCCGTTTAAAGTTGGAATAGCTTAAACCAATAATCTCTTCTGCATTGGAATGATCCAAAGGAACCCATTTTCCGTTGATGTTCTCATAGAACGTCACAGAATAGGGTTTTACATCCTCAAACTTTTTAGAATTCCGCCTGAAATCCCTGGTAGCACGGAAAAGCTTATTTTCATAATTAATAAAATCAAACTCAATATAGGACGAGTTTGATTTTAAATTCATCATATTATACGCTCTTTTGTCACGCATATTCAGACGTTCCGTTTCACCATATAAAGCAAACGAAATCGCTTCCAATACTGAAGATTTTCCGGAACCTACCGCTCCAAAAATACCGAATAGACCGGCTTCCGTAAGGTTTTTGAAATCAATGGTCTGACGTTCCTGATAAGAATACAAACCTTCAATGGTTAATTGAACAGGAATCATAACTTAGGCATTTAAAATTTCGTTAAACAATTTCATCAGTTCTTCATTGGCTTCCTGGCCTGCATTTTTCGATTTAAAAAAATCCTTGAACAATGTTTCTATATTCTGGTTGAGATTAATTTCATGATTGGTTTCTTCACCGGATTCCTGATTTTTAACCTTTGGGATCAGATGTACAATTCCATTATGGGACTGATAAATTAGCCTTCGTTCATCAGCCGTTAAAAAGGTTTCACTTTCTAATGTCAGCTCAATAAACGTATATGGATGTTTTTCCAACCATTGAACGGTTTCATCAATGGATGTAAACGTTTTTCTTACTAGAGTTCTTCCGCTTTTCAATACTTTTTTTTCATACGAAACAGGTTTCCCTGGTTCTGCATCAATAATTGAAACATATTTTGTCTGTCCTGCCTCACTAAAGCTGTAGCATAGAGGAGAAGAGGAATAAATGACCGGTTTTTCCTTTGTTCCGATATTCTGAAAACCATGTAAATGGCCTAAAGCTGTATATTGAATCTGTTCAGGAATACTATCCGAATAAATAAGATCTGCATTCCCAATTTTAATAGGTTTTTCTCCTTCAGGCTCTTCTAAAATGTCAGCTCCTTTTTTATTCATATATAAATGGGCAGTCAGAAGGTTGATTCCTTTTTCATCACAGAATTGGTCTGCAAGATCTTTCCAGGTTCTGGAAAGGACATTATTGATTTCTTCTTCCTTATTTTCTCCTAAATATTCCTTCAAACGGACTTCATTGGCATAAGGAGTGTGCAATAGTCGTATAGGAAAATCAATAGTATTGATCTTCATTTCTATAAAACCTTCTTTTGAATGGGTAATTGTAAAATGTTCTGTTCCAAATGGGATAACTTCCGCTTTGGGATGACCTATGAGAATAATTCCGCATTCCCTGGCCAACGGATCCGGAGCATCGATAAGGTTAGGAGAATCGTGATTTCCTGAAATAGCAATTACAGGACGTTTTCCGTTTTGAGATAAACGTTTCAGTGTTTTATAAAAAAGCTCAACGGCTTCTACAGCAGGGTTGAAATTATCAAACAAATCGCCGGCAATAAGGATCATATCAACATGCTCATCATCAGCAATTGTGATGATTTCTTCCATCACTGAAACTTGCTCTTCCAGTCGGGAGAAGCGGTCCAGTCGTTTTCCTAAATGCCAGTCGGCAGTATGTAGAATTTTCATAAAAAATGTATCGTTGTGTAAAGGAAATATAGGCTTTTAAAAGTCATTAGGTTTAATAATAAACGATTTTTATGGTTGATCATCAGCTTCTTTTGCTTTAAAATCTTGATGAATTTGTTTTAAACGTGCTTTCCTTTCTGCTTCTGCATTTTGTGCTTTCCTCTTTTTCTGGTCGATTTTATTTTTATTTTTTTTCCTGTTTACTTCGTTGTTTTTGCTCATATTTTGGTAACGAATAATTTTATGGGTAAGAAATAGCTTCATCAAAAATACTAAAGATTAAGAGTTGAAACAATTTTAGTCGGTAAGTCTGATAAAATGTTTTAATTTTACTGCGTTATGGAAGAAAAATCAAAAGATCCTTTACACGGAAAAAGACTTGATGCTATTCTTGAAGAACTAGTGGAATATTACCAGGGGTTTGAGGAATTGGGAAAACAAATCAATATCAAATGTTTTACAGATAACCCGAGTATCAATTCATCATTGAAGTTTTTACGCAAAACAGATTGGGCAAGGGCGAAAGTTGAAAGTTTGTATTTGTATGTCTTAAGACAGAAAAAAAGAGAAGAGTCCAGGAATAAGAAGTAACAGGACTGTAAGCTGGAAGTATCTGCTGGTCTTATAACTTCTGATCGTTCATGAAAATAAAATTTATGAAAATGTTTTTGGGATGAATAAAGAGCAGGAGTTGTTCTTTATGTCTTTCATAGTTTCCAACCCAATGAAATTATTTCAAAAACATTATATTTGTGGTGTTAATCGTGAAGGAAAATCACGACAAAAAAAGAAAATATGACAATTGAAAACAATCACGTTGTAGCTGTAAAGTATATACTTCACACAATCGAAGCAGATGGAACTAAAGTTCTAGTAGAAGAAACAACAGCAGAAAATCCACTTACATTTTTGTATGGTGTTGGAATGATGATTCCAAAATTTGAAGAAAATATCCTAGGTTTGAAAGCTGGTGATAAAGCTGCTTTTGTAATTCAGCCTGAAGAAGCTTACGGAGAAAGACAGCCTGATGCTATTGCACAATTACCACTTGAAATGTTCCAAGAATCAGGAACTCCTCCAATTGGAGCAATTTTACCTTTATCAGACAACCAAGGAAATAACTTCCAGGCTTTTGTAGTAGAAGTAACTCCGGAAGCTGTAGTAGCAGACCTTAACCACCCAATGGCTGGTAAAGTGTTAGATTTCCAGGTAGAAGTTTTAAACACTCGTCCTGCAACAGAAGAAGAATTATCACACGGTCATGCTCACGGTATTGACGGAACTGATGCTCACTAAAAAATAATATAAATGTCCGATTTTTTCGGACATTTTTTTGGATTGGGTTTTCACAAAGATCCAAGCTTAATATAGAATAAAAATACCCCGCAGAGCATTCTGTGGGGTATTTCTTATAAGTAATATTAGTTGAATAATGCTTGGTATTCCCCTTCGCTGAAGGGATGTCAAATCGAAGATTTGACGGGGTGGTTTATCCCACACTCTTACTCTGCATCATGCTCCGTTACATCAATAAACGTAAGGAACCATTTGCCATCAATCTTTGTCATGACAAATCTAAATCCATTAATAGGAGCATTCTCCTTACTATTCTCAGCCAGCGTTACAAAAACTACATTTTTAGGATTGGAATTGATTTTAAAAATCTTCTGATCTTTTACAGAATACTGCGATAAGAATTTATTCGCATAAGCATTCACAGCATTAGAATTAAACTGAACCGATAATCCTTCTTTTTTCCACTTTTTGTTATTTAAATCATATTCAAAAGCAGTATCAAACTGTATTGGAGATTGATTTCTGATATTCCACACTTTTTGAATGTAGCCTAATGACATATTGAGATTAACATCCTCATTTAAAACAAAACCAAGATCTCCACCACTTTTAAAAAGGACACCAACACCATAAGTGGGGTTCACATATTGATTCATGATATCACCGTTCTTGGTTTGAAACCCTTTTAAGATGTCAGTTACAGCAATGGAAATCTCCTTTTTATCCTCAGTTGTTTGGGCATTGAAAATACTAAAGCTGCAAAGCATAAGCAGCAATGTGTACATAAAATTCTTCTTCATATTATTAGTTTAAAAATTCACCTGAAACATAATACCAACGCTCATGCATTTTCTGAAAGACAGAGAATTCGTGATGGATTTGCGGATGACCGTCCTGATCTGTATAATAAGCCTTAAACTCTACATGATTTAAAGCGGGAGTCTGAATAATTTCCAGTTTTGTCCATTCATTAATCTCACCCCATTCCTGTAAATCCTGTTTGTTATGGTATTTTCGTTTTCCCGGAAGGGTAGTTTCCATTAAATATTCACCGTTCGGGATGGCAAAGGCTGAGAATCGGGAACGCATCAATGCTTCAGCTGTGGGAGCATGTTTTTCTCCTGTATGATAAGGCTTGCAGCATTCTTCATAGGATTTTCCTGAACAGCAGGGACAATTCATCTTTTTTATTTAAAATTTTAAGCTACAAAAGTATAATAAATATCAATAGGAACGGGCTTTAACTTGTTCTAAAATGATGCAATAAATCCATCAGCTTTAGCCAAAACTTATCCCCAATTGAGCTAATCTTCCAGGTTTTAATCAAAAAAAAGAAGCACTCTTAAAAGAATGCTTCCATTGTATTATTTAATAAACCCTCTGTTTCTTAATAAAGGTTTGATATCCGGATCGTGTCCTGTGAAATCTCTGAATGCCTGATTAAGGTCTACAGAATTTCCTACAGAAAGAATATATTTTCTGAAACGGTCACCGTTTTCTCTGGTTAATCCACCGTTATTACTGATCCATTCCCATGCATCGTTATCCAGTGTTTCAGACCATAGATAAGCATAATAGCCTGCTGAATATCCACCGCCCCAAATGTGAGCAAAATAAGGCGTATGATATCTTGGTGGAACTGTTGCTAAAGTGAATCCGTGATTTGTTAAAGATTGTTTTTCGAAATCTAAAACAGGGATAAACTGGCTTTCATTCGTTACAGAATGCCAATCCATGTCTAAAGCAGCTGCAGAAATCAATTCCGTAGTCATATAACCTTGGTTGAAGGTAGCCGCTTTTTTAATTTTATCTACCAGAGCCTGAGGAATAGGCTGTTTTGTTTCATAATGAACTGCGTAGTTCTTTATAACCATCGGATCCAGTGCCCAGTGTTCATTGATCTGAGAAGGGAATTCTACAAAGTCTCTTGGTACATTGGTTCCTGAAAGAGATGGATATTTCTGGCTTGCAAACATTCCGTGGATAGAGTGTCCAAACTCATGGAAAATAGTTGAAACATCATCAAAACTAATTAATGAAGGCTTTCCAGGAGCTGGTTTTTGATAATTATAACAGTTTACAATTACAGGTTTTGTTCCCATAAGGTAAGACTGCTCTACGAAGTTACTCATCCATGCACCACCATTTTTAGAATCTCTTGTGTAGAAATCCAGATAGTAGATAGCAATAGATTTTCCATCATGATCGAAAACTTCATAAGTCACTACATCAGGGTGATAAACAGGAAGATCTGTTCTCTTCTTGAAAGTTAATCCGTAGAATTTCTCAGCAGCGAAGAAAACACCTTTTTCTAAAACAGTTGTGATTTCGAAATAAGGTTTAATTTCACTTTCATCAAGATCAAACTTAGCTTTTCTTACCTGCTCGGCATAGAAATTCCAGTCCCAAGGCTCTACCTTGAAACCGCCTTTTTGCTGATCGATAAGATCTTGAATATCTTTAGCTTCACGTCTTGCTGTTTCCACAGCTGGTGTAGCCACCTGATTCATTAGTTTAGTAGCTGCTTCCGGAGTTTTGGCCATCTGATCCTGAAGTTTCCATTCTGCAAAATTCTTTTTACCAAGAATCTGAGCTTTCTTCAGTCTGATTTTAGCCAGCTTTTCAATAGTTTCTCTCGTATCGTTAGCATCACCTTTTTCAGCTCTTGTCCATGAAGCTTTGAATAACTTTTCTCTGCTCGTTCTATTTTTAAGGTTTTGTAAAAGAGGCTGTTGAGTTGTATTTTGTAGGGCAAGAAGATATTTTCCAGGTTGTCCTGCAGTTTTAGCATCAGCTGCAGCCGCTGCAATCTCGTCCGCAGAAAGTCCATCCAGTTCTTTAGCATCAGCGAAGAATACACCACCTTGCTTTCTTGCCTCCAATAATTTATTAGCATATTGTGTAGAAAGCGAAGCCAGTTCCTGGTTGATCTGCTTTAGTGTTTCTTTATCCGCTGCAGAAAGGTTAGCTCCTGCAATCTCAAAGTTTTGTTTGTAATATTGTACCAATCTTTTGCTTTCAGGATCTAGCCCATCTTCTTTGATTGATTTGATTCTTTTATAAAGATTTTCATTTAGGTACATTTTATCAGAATGCCCTGCAAAAATAGGAGCATATTCTTCATCCAAAGCCTGTAGAGTAGGGTTTGTATTCGCACTGGTAAGGTTAGAGAATACAATTTGTGCTCTTCTCAGTACTTCACCGCTTTTTTCCAATGCAACAATAGTATTTTCAAAAGTAGGAGAAGCTGGATTATTAGCTATTTTTTCAATTTCGGCAGCATGTTGCTTTAATCCGAAATCAAAAGCCGGTTTAAAATGTTCATTTTTAATTTTGTCAAACTCCGGAGCTTCATACTGAAGCTTGCTCTTCTTCATAAAAGGGTTTGAAGATAATGATGGATCAGGGGCAGGAAGTTCCTGTTGAGTATCGGTCTGTTTCATTGTAGTACAAGATTGATTGAACGCCAAGGCAGAAATTAATAATACCGATGAAATATTCTTCATAAATATAGTTGTTATTAAAGCATAAAGATATTAAAAACTTGCCTTATAGCGGATATTTTGGGGTATGTATTTAATAAAACAGCTGTTTTGGTGATTTAAGCATAAAAAGAAATAACAGCTTTACTTTCATAAAAACTTTTCAATTATTGAATTACTAGAGATTGAAAGGATAATAAGAAGTAGATGTAATATTTTTTATATTTTAGTTGTTATTAAATTATAATCAAAAAAATAATCTATAAAAAAAATAAACATGAACAAAAGAACTCTTTTTATTTTTTCAGCCTTAGTGGTTTTAGCCTCATGTAATGAAAGACATGAGAAAAAAAATAAAGAAAATAATGGCTGGGTAGAGAAAGTAATCAATAAAGAATCGGGACCTATTCAGCAGAGAGAATTTAATGGAGATTTTGACGAAATTCAGGTTTCTCAGGCCATAGATGCAGAAATTATTAAGTCGGATACAGAAAAAATAGTGATTTCAGCACCTCAAAATATCATTGATGAAATTCTAGTAGAAAATGAATCCGGAAAAGTACATATTCACTACAAGAAAGGAATCAGAGTAATGAATATTAATAAAGTCACTGCAAAAATTTATGCCAGAGACTTTACAAAACTTACAGCAGAATCTGCAGCAAGCATTAATGTAAAAGATAAATTTACTCAGGAAAAAACCAGTATTGAAGCTTCAAGTGCAGGAAGTATTTCCGGAAATCTGGAGGCAAATGATTTCAATATTAATACAGGTAGCAGCAGTAATTTCAACGGGAAAATCTGGGCGGTAAATCTTAATATAGAATCTTCATCAGGATCAAGTATGGATATCTCCGGAAAAGCTAAGCATGCGGATATAAGTTCTTCTTCAGGCAGTAGCATTTCAGCTAAAGGGGTTATTGCAGACAATGTAGAAGCAGATGCATCCAGTGGTGCCAGCATTCAGATCAGTGCTGTTTCTTCTGTTAAGGCAGAGGCCTCTTCAGGCGGAAGTGTAGATATCGCTAAAAAAGGAGACCTTAAAAGCGTTACTAAAGAAGAAAGCAGCGGTGGAAGCGTAAACATCCAATAAATTAATCCTGGGACTCTTCCTCATCTTCTTCCTCGGTGGATGAGGAACCTTCCCAGTTTTTAGTATCAAAATTAAGATTATCGTAAGCCAATAATTCCTCCTCACGCTGGAGGATTTCTTTTGTGCTGAATAAAGTAACATCCTGATCTTCTGTCATCTTTGCAAGCTTTCTGACGGAAGCCTTATCAATCGCCATAAACCTCTGTCCAAGACGTCTTGCTGCATATTTTCTCATTCCTGTCTCATGAAGGACATCAACAGCCATATCAACAGCTGTTCCTAATGTTTCCCGATAAATATGATTGATGCCGTTGTTGAGATATTCATAAGCATCAATTCTGTTTTTTGCTCTTACAAATATTTTAACCTCCGGATAATGTTCACGTACAAGCTCTGCAATAAACATATTGTCATCAGAATCATCAAGGCATAATACCAGAATTTCTGCATCTTCAATTCCTGCAGCTCTTAGAATCGGAATTCTTGTAGCATCACCATAATAAACCTTAAAGCCATAGCTTCTTAAAAGTTTTACACGATCAGAATCTCTGTCTAACACCGTCGCGGATATTTTATTGGCTTTTAAAAGACGTCCTACGGTGCTTCCAAAATGCCCAAACCCTACAATAATGATCTTTTTCTGAGTTACATCACTGTCCAGAATATTGTAATCATGTTCCTCTTCAGGAATTTCCCGGATAAACTTCGGGGTAATGAATTTATCATTAAGAATAAGGAGAATAGGAGTGATACACATCGTTATAGCCGTAACAGCCATCAGTTGGGCATTTAACTCAGGACTTAAGAGATAAAGATCCGAAGCATAATTAATAAGTACAAAGGCAAATTCTCCCACCTGCGAAAGAGCGAAGGCATAAAAAAAGCTTTGTGGAGTATCTATTTTATAAAATTTTCCAATAGTATACAGGACCAAAAACTTTACAGCCAATACAGCGAATACAGTACTGAAAATAAATAATGGATCTTTTTGAATGATATTAAAATTGATTGTGGATCCTACGCTGACGAAGAATACGGCTAATAAAAGTCCTTTAAAAGGATTGATCTGCGCTTCAAGCTCATGTCTGAATTCACTGTTGGCCAGCATTACTCCTGCAAGGAAAGCTCCTAATGCGGGAGAAAGCCCGATTACTACCATCAGTTCAGATACTCCTATAACAAGAAATAAGGAAGAGGCAGTTAATAATTCTGCCATTCCGGATTTTGAAACATATCGTAAGAAAGGCACAAATACATATCTGCCCAATAAAATCAACAATGCTACTCCAAGAATTACTGTTCCTGCCTGAAGCCATTGAGGAAGCTTTTGGATCAGGATCTGAATTTCATTATCATGATGCTTAGCCTTATAGTTGGCAATAATCGGAAGAATAGCCAAAATTGGAATGACCGAAATATCCTGAAACAATAAGGTGGAAAATGAAGCCTCTCCGGCCGTTGTCTTAAAGTTATTTTTTTCTTGAAGTGTTTGCAATACAATAGCAGTAGAAGATAGCGCGAAACACATGGCAACCGCAATAGCCTTATCTATTCGCCAGCCGACACTGATGAATACAAGAAATAATAATAAAATAGTGAGAAGCATCTGAGTAAGTCCCAGTCCCATAATTTTCTTACGCATCTCCCAGAACTTTCTTGGTTCCAGTTCCAGACCAACGATAAATAAAAGCATGATAACCCCAAACTCACTGGCGTGCATAATGTCATTCACATTATTTCCTGTAAGCCTAAGTACATAAGGACCAATGATGATCCCTCCTAAGATATAACCAATCACTGAACTCAATCCAAATTTTCTTGCCAGTGGAACCATGATAATGGCTACACCCAAAAAAATTAATGTGTTCATCGCTAAGCTGGACTCCATATATTATTGATTGAGAAGTTCTGTAAACTCTTTTTTATGTAGAATAATTTCTTTTTTGGACAATTTGTTGGCTTCGTAAACGATCTTGATAAATTTGATATCTGCCTTGAAAACCTTTAATGAAACAATTAAACCACTAATTAATTCATCTACAGTGTATTGATACGTTCCGGTTTTGCTGAAAGACCTTTCTTTTCCACCGGTAGTTATCAGAATATAAACTTCCTTATTTTCAAGTGGGTTATGTTTTCCGGGCTGAAGCCAGTCACGATCGAAAACTTCATCAATCCATAATCTTAACAAAGGTGGCATTCCGAACCAGATCAGTGGAAACTGAAAAACAAAGCGGTCATAATTGGCTAAACGTTTTCTTTCCCTGAAGGCGGCAATATGGAAATCAGGATATTCTTCATAAAGATCTCTTAAGGTATAATGCTGGTGACGAACGTAGAAATTGATGAGCTCTACATTCGAATTGGAGTGCTCCAGGTAAGGGTGCGCAAATACTACCAGCGTCTTCTTCATAATCCTGTTTTCAGTAAATATACTGAAAAAATATTGAATAAAAGGTAGGTTTTATGTTGATTTATTAATTTTTTAATATGTGAATGTGGATTTAATGTTAATTAAAATCAAAGAAACGTGGTTATTTTAAGTTTTTAAATAAAAAATCAGGTCATTAAGACCTGATCTGTTTATAAATAAATATATTTTTTGTAAGATTACCATCCTCCGGAAGCACCACCGCCTCCGAAACTTCCGCCACCGCCGAAGCCACCAAAGCCGCCACCGCCTCCTCCGGAACTACCACCACCGAAGCCTCCACCACCAAAACTACCTGGGAATGGGAAGAACCCGCCAGGATAATTTCTGCGTCCTCTTCGAGTGATAATAACATCATCGTCGTCATCATAATTGCCGCCACCACCGCCTCCGCCTCCTCGGTTTCCAAAGAGAATAGCAATGATGATGAAAATAACAAAGGCGATAATAAGAACTTTCAGCGCACTGCCATCACCTGAAGGCGCTGTAGTAGGAGCAGGTTTGAATTTGCCCTGAACAGCCTCCATAATGGCTGAGGTACCACGGTTGATACCTTCATACCAAAGTCCCTTTTTGAAGTTAGGAGTTACAATATAGTCCAGAATCTGTCCTGCAACGGAAGCCGTAAGATATTGTTCCACAGCTCGCCCTTGTTGGATAGACATGGTGTGGTCTTCTGCAGCAATCAGGAAAACAACTCCGTTATCTACTCCTTTTTTTCCGATCTTCCATTGCTCACCAAACTGGGTAGCCAGGAAGTTAACATCTTCGCCTTGGGTAGACTTAATGATAACAACTTCAATTTCTGTGGAAGTGGAATCCGCAAATTTGATGAGTTTATTATTAAGCTCATCTTTTTCTTGCTGGGAAAGAATTCCGGCTTCATCAAAAACTGGGTATAAAACCGCTGGTTTTTGAGGAATCGTATATTGTGCTGATACAAAAGTGTAAAAGCAGATCAGTAAAAATGAAAATACTATTTTAAGAGAATGTAATTTCATTCGGGAGTTGGTTTGGGTTTTCTCCTTCAACAGGAAAGTATTTTTTAAGTTCAAGGCCTGTTTCCAGAATAGCACTTTTCAATGCCTGATAATAATTTCCTTTGGCAAATTCAGAGGTAATATAGTCATGCAGATGATCCCAATAGGATTGGTTTACTTTTTCATGAATTCCTACATCACCAATAATGGTAAGGTATTTTTGTTCAAAATTAACATGAAAAAGCACAGCGTTCCTGTCGGTAGTTTTATCCATAGACAGCTCTTTGAAAACTTTAAATGCTGTTTTAGCATCACGGTTTTCCGTATTAGAGTCAATATGCACTCTAATCTCACCTGTTGAATGGTCTTCTGCTGACTGAATCGCTTCCACAAGGGAAGCGATCTGTTGATTTGTAAGGAAATTACCCATTATTATTTGAATACTTCAGGGGCTTTCTGAGCTCCTGCATCAGCTTTGAAATAAGGTTTTTCTTTAAAATTGGTGAAATTCGCCAAAATATTATTTGGGAAAGTCTTGATAGAGGTGTTGTAATCCTTAGCAGCATCATTATAATAAACAGTTTCTGTTCTGATACTGTTTTCAATAGCGGTATACTCTCTCTGGAAGTTGATATACTGCTGATCTGCTTTTAAGTTAGGATAAGACTCTACCACAGCCATTAATCTGCTTAATGCACCAGATAATTCTCCTTGTGCAGCCTGGAATTTAGCAATATCCGCTTCCGTCATATTGGTAGGATCAATGTTGATAGAAGTCGCTTTAGAACGTGCCTCTACAACTTGTGTTAAAGTTTCCTGCTCAAATTTTGAATACGATTTTACTGTTCTTTCCAGGTTGGGAATAAGATTAGCTCTTTTCTGATACACAGTCTCTACATTAGACCATTTTGCGTTAACAGTCTGTTCTTTACCTACAAAGCTGTTATATCCGCTTTTTCCCCAAAAGAATAGGACTGCAACAATAATAAGGAGGGCTATACCAATAGTTCCGGCGCCCAGACATCCTTTATTTTTCATAGTTTATTTTTTTTTAATTTTTTGTGCTAATCAAATATACAAATTATGTGCTAATTTTGTAGAAAATTATATTTGAATGACAACAATAGTGGTGGCAATGGGAGAGAAGAACGAGATTGGTTTTGAAAACCAGTTGCTTTGGCATCTTCCGAAAGATTTAAAACATTTTAAGGACCTTACTTCCGGGCATCCGATCATTATGGGAAGAAAAACTTATGAGAGTATTGGGAAACCACTTCCTAACCGTACTAATATTGTTGTCTCAAGAAAAAAAGATTGGTTTGAAGAAGGAGTTCTTATCGTGGGAAGCCTTAAAGAAGCGATGAAGTTTGCTAAAAAGATTGATGAGGAAGTCTTCGTTATCGGAGGGGGAAATATTTATGAACAAACAATGGATATTGTAGATAAACTTGAGGTTACTCTGGTAAAGGCTGACCTTGAAGCAGATACATTCTTCCCAAAAATCGATGAGAAAATCTGGAAAAAAACGAATGAAATCTGCCATGAAAAAGACGAAAAGAATGGTTATGATTTCTGTTTCCAGACGTTTGAAAGAATCAAAAAAGAAGCTTAGGAATCAATAGTCAATTTTTGCTTTGCAAAATGAATCGTTAATAGCTGTCAGAGATAAAAATTGACAAGCGCAGCGAATTGACCATTCACCATTGACTTTTTGAACTTTAAGCCTGAAATTTATTATCTTTGCACTTCTAAAATTTAATAATGAATAAGAACATTAAAATTGCAGTAGCAGCACTTCTTATCCTTCTGGGACTTTATATGATGATTTTCACAAGAAATCTTGGATGGGGGATTGTTGTTTTTCTTCTTGCCGCATTTCCAATCGTACTTTACTTTAAAAATGAGTATATCCTTTTGGCATTCTGGCAATTGAGAAAACAAAATATGGAAAAAGCTGCAGAATGGTTAACAAAAATTACCGACTATAAAGGACAACTTCATAAAACTCAATACGGATATTTCCACTATTTATTAGGATTAACTCAAGCTCAGGATCACCCTACAAAAGTGGAACCTTTAATGAAAAAAGCTTTGGAGTACGGTTTGAATATGAAGCATGACAGAGCAATGGCTACTTTAAATCTTGCAGCGGCAGCTATTTCTAAAGGAAGAAAGCAGGAAGGTCAAAAGCTATTGGATGAGGCTAAAAGATTAGACAGTGCAGGAATGATGACCGATCAGATCAAAATGATGAAGGATCAGTTGAAAATGCCAACCATGCAAAAGCATATGCACAATCCTAATATGAGAAATAGAGGGAAATTCTTCTAATAAGAAACTTAGATAAAATAAAAGCACCTGATTCAGGTGCTTTTTTTATGCTTATATAATGTAATTACATTTCAGAAGTCTGGTCATAGCCATAAAACTTAGGCATCTGCCACTGGTATTTCACAGCAAGCGTTCTGATGGCTACAATCAGTAAGATGGTAAAGATCTGTACGAAAGTATAGGAAAGTGGAGTATACTTTGTCATCAGTAGAAATGCAGCCCCTCCAACAATACATGCCGTAGCATAGATTTCCTTTCTGAAAATCAACGGAATTCTGTTCAATAATATATCCCGGATAATTCCTCCGAAGCAGCCTGTGATGGTTCCCAAACCAATACAGATTAAAGGATGGATACCAACATTAAGCCCTTTCTGAATTCCGATAATGGTAAACAGCCCTAATCCAAAGCTGTCGAAGATGAATAGGGTAACCTTAAAGTTTTTTTCAAGAGACTTGAATACCATGGAAACAACACTGGTAATAATAATCAGGGCACACATCAGAAGATCATGCATCCAGAATACAGGAATATCCAGCAATAGATCCCTTACAGTTCCTCCACCTACGGAAGTTACAAAGGCAATAATAAGAACGCCAAAAGGATCAAGCCGTTTCTGCATCGCTGCAAAACTTCCTGACATGGAAAACGCAATGGTTCCAAGTACTTCTATGGCAAAATTGAACTGTTCGTGCATATACTACTATAAGTAATGAATAATGAGCAATGAGTAATAAAAATTATGCCATTTAAATCTGAGACAATTTAAATTTATATCTGGTCATAACCTTTACAAGTTCTTCACATTCCGATTTTAAATGTAGAATTTTTTCTGGACTTATGTATTCTAGATCTTCAATAATTTCAAGCCAAAGTTGTGTTTCATCAATCTCTTCAACTACAATGCAGATTTTACAAATTTTTCTTTTTCAGATCTTGCCCTTGAAACGGCTCTGTAATTAGCTGCAACTGAAGTTGAAGATCGGATTACTTGCTTCCTTATTATTGAAAGATCATCAGAATACGGTAATACGGAAAGTGCTCTAATAATAGCAATAGAGAATTTTTTAGTTCTTTCACGGAAAATTTGATTAAAATCCATATCTTCAAAATTACCCATTGCTCATTACTTATTACTCATTTTATCTATCTCTCAACCCTTACAGAGTCCGGGACCATCAGTTCATATTCGCCGCCGTGGGTAATAATTTCCCTTACGATGCTGCTGCTGATGAATGATTTTCCGGATGAGGTTAATAAGAAAACGGTTTCTAGTTTTTTGTGAGCTAATGTTCTGTTGGTATGGGCAATTGCCTTTTCGAATTCAAAGTCAGCAGGGTTTCTCAGACCTCTGATGATGTATTGAGCATTCTTTTCAAAACAGTAATCTACCGTTAAGCCTTCGAATGAGTCTACTTCTACATTGGGGAATTCTGCTACAGAATTTTGAATGAATTCCTTTCTTTTTTCTAGAGGAAACATATATTTCTTCTGAGAATTCTGGCCAATAGCGATGATTAATTTATCAAATAGCGGTGCCGCTCTTTCTATAATATCATAATGTCCTAAAGTGATGGGATCAAAGGACCCTGGGAAAACAGCAATTTTCATGTTGTCTGGTTTTATAATTGTTCGTCAAAAATGATAAAGTTAAATGGTAACATTCTTATCTAACTTTTAATTTTCAACATCTATTATTTATTTTTTTTATTTAAAGCTTTTTCAACTTCATTTCCACAAAGGTCCATAATGGAGATTCCATAATGTTTTGCCTGTTGAGGAAGAATACTTGCAGGAGAGAATCCTGGGTTGGTATTCATTTCAAGCATATAAGGAATACCATCCATTAAGATATATTCGCTTCGTGAAAAACCACTCATTCCAAGAGAGGTGTAGGCTCTTTTGGAAATTTCTTCCACTCTTTTTGTGGTTTCTTCATCAATTCTTGCTGGAGTAATTTCTTCAGAAGCTCCTTCATATTTAGCTTCATAATCGAAGAACTCATTGGTTGGAACAATTTCAGTAATTCCTAAAACAATGGTTTCTCCTTTAAAATCGATAACTCCTACGGAGACTTCCATTCCGTTCAGGAAGCTTTCGATAAGGATTTCATCATCTTCTTTGAAAGCAATTTCTGTAGCTGCAATGAGCTCAGATTTTTCTTTTACTTTAGAAATCCCTAATGAAGATCCGGATTGATTTGGTTTTACAAAAACCGGAAGATTTAATTCTTCTACAATTTTATCCACATCAATGTTTTCTCCTTTTCTTAAATAAATGCTTTTCGCAGAAGGAATTCCATATTTTGACAATACGGCAAGCGTATCTTTTTTATTGAAAGTAAGGGCGCTCTGGTAAAAATCACAACCTGTATATTTTTGACCTATGGCATCCCAGTAAGCCTGTAGAATACCATTTTCACCCGGTGTTCCGTGAATGATATTGAAGCATGCATCAAACTTCAATGTTTCTCCATTATCTAAGGTGACAGAAAAATCTCCTTTGTTGATCGGGTATTTTTTATCATTTTCTCCTAGAAAATACCATTCATCTTTAAGGACTACTACTTTATATACATCATATAAATTTCTGTCCAGGGATTCATAGATCAATTGTCCGCTTTTTAAGGATACAACATATTCATCAGAATAGCCTCCCATTACTACGGCAACACTTTTTTTATTCATAACCATATAGTATCAATTAAGGCAAATTTAAACATTTTATGCAATGCAATACGGGAAATCGGGAAATTTTCAAATCAAAAATGAATTGTGTTAAATAAAAAGTCCATTCTAAAATTATTAGCTATATTTGCGGTTATAATTAAAGTATTTTTAAGTATGCTTAAATCACTTTTCAATTGGAAAGTTTTAGTGAATTTAGTAGTGGCAATCGGTGTTTTCGTGGGTCTTGTATGGCTTACGTTTCGCTGGTTAGAGTACCATACTAATCACGGTCAGGAAATTCCTGTTCCCAATGTAGTTAATAAATCTGTACATGATGCTGTTAAAATATTAGATGATACAGGTTTGGAATATGAAGTAGACAGTGCCAATTATGACCCTAAATACAGACCATTTCAGGTTTTACAAATTTATCCTGCACCGGGTTCCCGTGTAAAGGATGGAAGAACTGTGCGTCTTAAAGTTAACCCTAGAACATGGGCTCAAATTGCCGTTCCGGATGTTATCAACAAATATTCAGGGCTGGCATTCCAGAGATTGGATCAGGTAGGTCTGAAAATTGGGGATACTATTTACGAACCAAGTATTCAAAAAGATGCTCTTTTAAGAATTTTATATAAAGGAAATGCCGTAAATCCAGGTGCTCGTCTTCCTAGGTTCTCCGTAATTGATGTTGTGGTAGGATCAGGACCAATGAGAAATATTTCCATTCCTAATGTAGTAGGACTTTCTGTAAAAGAGGCAAGAGCAGTTATTGCGAAGAATATGTTTGAAGTAGGATTGGTAGAATATGAAGATGGTGGTAAAGATGAATCTGATATTATCTATTATCAGGATCCAGCTTCAGGAGATGTTCGTGACCAGGGAATGCAGATTGACCTCTGGGCGAGTAAGAAAACTCCGGCAGAACTGAGAGCAAAAGTGGAACAGCTGAATTCTATTTACCGAATGAAGGTAGATACTTCTCTGCCACCGGTACGATATGAGGAAGTACATAATGAACCAAGTTATGATGCTCCGGTAGTACCTGCACCAGTACCTAGAAGGGAAACACCAAAGGTAGAAGCTCCGAAGACAGAGACTCCAAAGCCTCAAACAACAACTCCAAAACCTGCAAGTACAGGAACAGAAAAGCCTAAAGCTTCTACCAGTACTCCAGCTATAGGAAATGCTGCAAAACCAGCAGCTTCAACTTCTACACAGCAGCCTGCTCAAAAGCCAAAGGCTAAGAAAGTAGTCGTAGAATAAATAGAGATTAATTGTAAAAATATAGGCTTCAACTGCAAAATGTTGAAGCCTTTTCTGTAAAAAAATAAATACAATGTCAGAAGATAACGAAGATTTTTTAGACGAAGAATTATTGGATTCTAATAGTATTGATAATATCGATATTGACGAGGAAAACAAAGGTTTATATGAGCATCTTAATATCACTGTTGATCCCGGACAGGAGACATTAAGAATTGATAAGTTTCTTTTAATACACCGCCAGAATTCTTCAAGGAATAAAATTTCTCAGACCTGCAGAGCTGGAAACGTTGTAGTGAATGGTACTCCAGTAAAGCAGAATTACCGAGTGAAACCCGGAGATCAGATCTCCATATTACTAACCCGTCCGCCAAGGGAAAATGTGATTATTCCACAGAATATTCCTGTGAATATCGTTTATGAAGATGATGATCTGGTAGTGGTAGATAAAGAACCTGGAATGGTGGTTCATCCGGGACATGGAAATTGGGATGGCACATTGGTGAATGCCCTGGCTTATCATTTTGAAAACAATGGGGTGAAGTCTGATCTTGACAGAGTAGGGCTTGTTCACCGAATTGATAAGGATACTTCCGGATTATTGGTGATTGCTAAGAATGAGTATGCTCTAAGCTTTCTGGCAAAACAGTTCTTCAACAGGACTACAAAGAGGCTGTATTGGGCATTTGTATGGGGGAACCCTCAGGAAGATGAAGGAACGATCAAAGGACATATCGGAAGACATCCTAAAAACAGAATGCAGATGTCTGTTTACGAAGATGGAAGTCATGGGAAACATGCCGTTACTCATTATAAAGTCTTAGAGAGATTCAAATACATGACATGGGTAGAATGCAAGCTTGAAACAGGAAGAACACATCAGATCAGGGCTCACTTCAAGCATATTGGACATACTTTATTCAATGATGAGCGCTATGAAGGGCATACGCCTTTAAGAGGAGTGAACCTTCCGAAGTATAAACAATTTATTAAAAATGTTTTTGAAATTCTTCCAAGACATGCATTGCATGCACACACCCTCGGATTTATACACCCCACAACAAAAAAGGAATTATATTTTGAAAGCCCAATGCCCAAAGATATGGCGGATGCCGTAAAAAAATGGAGAAATTATTTAGAAAACTAAAAATATATTGAGATTTTTTTTATATTTGTTGAATTGAAATCAAGATTTGTTATGAGAAAACTATATGCTATCGTATGTTTAGCTCTTTTGTCAAATGCATACAAAGCACAAGAATCACTACCATATTATCAACAGTATCTTTTGGATGGTGATTTTCTGTTCAACCCAGCTCAGTACGGTAAAACAGACTACGTACAGCTCAATGCCATTTATCAAAAGCAATTTTCAAAATTCAGCGAATCCCCAAATGTACAATCGGTGGGAATCAATGCAAACATTTTCGATAGAGTAGGTGCCGGTCTTACCGTTTTCAGAGACAGCAATGGAGCTGAATCTGCAGGTGGTGTTACAGCAGGTGCTTCATATTTTATTCCTCTAAGTAGTGAAGGAGACCGAAAAGATCAGTTCTCATTCGGTACAAGTGTTAGTTTGTACAACAGAAATTTTGATTATACAAAAATCAACGTTGAAGAACAGGGAGATCCCTTAGTAAAAGGTGATCAGCAGAATATTTTTATGGCTTATGCTAACTTCGGTTTAGCAGCTACTTTTAAAAACCTTTTCGGGGGTGTTTCTGTAAATGATATTGCATTAGGGAATGATAAACCTATCGTAAACGGATGGGAGCCTTCTCCAATCAAGTTTTTCTTAAACTTAGGATATAACTGGCATATTGCTGACAATATCACGTTAACTCCTGCTGCAATGATTAACCTGAACACAAACTCAACAAGAGTAATGGATTATAACTTAATGGGTACATTCTCTAATGAAGTTAATGCATTCTCTGTAGGGGTAAGTTATAGAGCTGCTCAGAACAGATTTGACGGTCAGCAATTAGAAATTGCTCCGATTGTTAAAGTAAGATTCAACAAATTTATGATTGGAGCTACGTACAACCTTGGATTGTCTGATATTCAGCAATACGGAGGAAACAGCTTCATGATCGGACTTGGTTATAATTTCGATAACTTTATTAATGTTCGAGGATATAGATATTAATCAATTTAATTTAAATAAATTTGAGCTCTGAATTTTTTCAGAGCTTTTTTTATGATATATATTCACATTCCGTTCTGTAAGCAAAAATGCAGTTATTGTAATTTTCATTTTTCAACATCCCTTAATTTTAAGGATGAAATGCTTCGTGCCATGAAAACTGAAATACAGCTTAGAAAAGATGAACTGCAGAACAGGAGCTTAAAATCTCTCTACTTTGGGGGCGGAACTCCTTCTATTCTTTCGGTGGATGAGATTAATTCTTTAATTGATGAGGTTTTACATCACTTCAGTTTTGAAAAAGATATTGAGATTACATTGGAAGCCAATCCGGATGATCTGGATAAGAATTTCCTAAAGCAACTGGCTGGAACACCCGTTAACCGATTGTCAATTGGGACACAAAGCTTCTTTGAAGAAGATCTTAAACTGATGAATCGTGCTCATACGGCTTCAGAAGCTGAAGGTTCTATCAAGCGTGCCCAGGATTTCGGGTTTGAAAATCTGAGTATAGATCTAATTTACGGTTCACCTACCTCTAATCTTGAGATCTGGAAAGAAAATTTACATAAAACCATTGCGCTGGAAGTTCCTCATATTTCCTCTTATGCCTTAACAGTTGAACCTAAAACGGCTCTCGATAACTGGATATCAAAAGGGAAAGTTAAAAGTCCGAAAGAAGAAGAACAGAACAGAGAGTTCTATTATCTGTCTGACTTTTTAAAAGATCATGGTTTTGAACATTATGAGGTTTCCAATTTTGCAAAACCAGGTTTTTATTCCAGACATAATTCATCATATTGGAAGTATCAGGAATACCTAGGAATAGGTCCTTCCGCACATTCTTATAACGGATTTGACGTAAGGAGCTGGAATGTAGCCAACAATCAGCAGTATATTAAAAAGCTCAATACAAAACTTTTAGCTAAAGAAGAAGAAATTCTCTCCAAGGAAGATCAGTTTAATGAAATGATTATGATTGGTTTGAGAACCATTTGGGGAGTAGATCTGAATAGCTTAAAAAATAAGTTTGATGATCGATTCCTTGAGTATTTTCAAAATGAGATCAGACAGAAAGTTGAGGAAGGCATTTTAGTTATAGAAAACAATCATTTGAAAATTCCGGAAAAGCATTGGTTTATGGCGGATGGAATTGCTTCGGATTTATTTATGGTTTAGGGTTTATAGTGTATATTTGGAGTAGATAACTTCAAAAACTAAACTATGAAAAAAAACTTATTGTTCTTATTTCTATTTTTCACTGGGCTGTATTTTGCACAAAAGCCAATATTTGTAAAAGCTAAGGTTGTTGCTGTTAATGTCTACAGAACTTCTGCTGAGCTCCAGAATACTGTAAGTGTTTTACTTCCGGCCGGAACTTCTGAAGTTGTAGTAACAAATATTTCAGATGAAATTGTGGATAAATCCATACAGATTAATACTAACAATAAGAATATTTCAATTCTTTCTGCACAGTATAGGGATGATTACAATACTACATACTTTGAAAATAATAATCCTAATGGTAAGAGAATTAAGGATAGTATAGTTATCCTAGAAAACCTTAGTGCTAAAATTGATATTGAACGGAAAACCAATGAAAAGACCCTTGAATTATTAGATAAAAATCAAGCTCTTCTAGTTGGAAGCAATACCTCAAGCGTAGTTCAACTTATGCAACTTGCTGATTATTATAAAACTAAAAGAAATGAAATCAGTATAGCCCAGCTTGATATCAATAAAAAATATACAGAGACTACATTAAAGCTTGAAAGACTAAAAAATCGTCTGAAGGCCAATACTGAAGCTGAGGAAACTTTTTCAGATGGAGTACTTGTTTTAAAAGTCGCTACTGCTACTGCTGGGAATGCTAAAATGGATATAGGATATTTAGCAGAAAGTGTTTCTTGGGAACCATTTTATGAAGTAAAAGGATCCAAACTTACAGAGCCTTTAGATCTTACTTTTAAAGCAAAAGTAAATCAAAATACAGGACTTGACTGGAAAGGTGTGAAGTTATCTCTTATTAATGCAAGGTCTTCCAGAAACAATAATGCACCGGTAATGGACCCATGGTTTCTAAATTCTTATAGAAATGAAGAAAGGGTTAATCGTAGTTATTCTAAAAAGGATTCAATTATGAAAGAGACACGAATAGAAGAAGTAGTTATGGTGGGTTCTGTAGGGTTTAAGATTAGTGAAAACCAGTTGAACACTAGTTTTGATGTAGATATTCCGTATGATATTCTTTCCAATAATGAAGACCATTTTATCAATTTAAAGCAAATAAAAATACCGGCAGAGTATAAATACTATACTGTACCAAAGTATAATAAGACGGCCTATCTTGTAGCAGAGATCAAAGATTTTAATAAATACGAGCTGATTACCGGTTCTGCTAGCGTGATTTTTGAAAATATGTATGTTGGTGAAACCAGAATAAACCCTAACCTCACTGATGATAAAATGAGTATAACTCTTGGAGATGATAAAAAAATAAGTATCAGGAAAGAAGTAGCTAATGATAAAGCAAGTGAAAAATTCTTCTCTTCTTATCAGGAAAAAACATTTACCTATGATCTTGTTATTCGTAATAATAAAAAGGAAACCATCAATATTGATGTTAAAGACCAGATCCCTTTAAGTAAAGATGAATCTGTGAAAATTGAACTTCTTCAGAGTGATAATGCTGAATTTGATAAAGAGAAAGGTTTTTTGACCTGGAATGTTAAAATTTCTCCATCAGAAACAAGAAAATTAAGAGTGAGTTATAAAGTAAAATTTCCGAAAGATTTTTCAATCACTAATCTTAATTAAGTAACGGATTATTCACTATTTTTGTATAAAATTTCAGTTCATTTGAAAACTAAGAAACAAGATTATTCGCATCTTTCATCCAACCAGCCTATCGGTATTTTTGATAGTGGAGTAGGAGGTCTTACTGTAGCTAAAGAAATCAAAAGGCTTTTGCCTAATGAAGATCTCATCTATTTTGGAGATACCAAGCACCTTCCTTATGGTGAAAAGTCAAAAGAAGCGATTATAGAATATTCTACAAAGATCACCAATTTTCTGTTGGAGCAGAATTGTAAAGCTATTGTAATTGCCTGTAATACGGCTACGGCAAATGCTTTAAATGAAGTAATGCAATTGGTGGCCGGAAAAGTCCCTGTTATAGATGTTATTAATCCTGTGGCGGAGAAAGTAGCTTATGAGATTCATAATAATGTGGGAGTCATTGCGACTAAAGCTACTGTTAATTCGGGATTGTATAAAAAGAGTATCAGGAAACAGAATAAATGGATAAAAGTTGATGAATTAGCTACTCCTTTATTGGTTCCGGCGATTGAAGAAGGTTTCAAAAACCATCCGATTACCCATGCTATTATTTATAATTATCTGAGCAATAACAAGCTGAAAAATATTGAAACATTAATTTTAGGCTGTACTCACTATCCATTGCTAATTGATGAAATTAAGCAATATTATGGAAATAGAGTGCGTGTTATCGATTCTCCCAATATTGTAGCGAATCATCTGAAGATTATTCTTGATAAGTACAACCTTCTGAATGAAAATAATGCTAAACCGAATTATCATTTTTACCTTTCAGATATCACTAAGAACTTTGAAAAGATCTCTAAGAAGTTTTTCGGTAAAACGATAGATTTAGAACTTAAAGTATTATAGAAAAAAAGTCTGCCTCATAAAGAAGCAGACTTTTTTCTTTCTCACCCTCGTCATTGCGAGCGTAGCGAAGCAATCTCAATATTATATTAGAAAACGCTAAGACACAAATAGTCTAAAAGGTGACGTTTTTAAGGCGCAATGATTTTATCTTTGATAAAATTTTATACTTGTAAAATATTTCTCGCAGATGAATCGGATTACGCAGATTCTTATCTTCTCAATCTGCGAGAGAATTAATACATATCTTATTCGTGTTTCTTGTGATAAAGAATTGTATAATTTGTGCTCAAAATTACGCTTCCAGAATTACTTTTTCTGCTTTCAATCGTGATTTTGGATTAAATTTAGGCTGGTTGGCATCCGTATCTAACTTTTCTCCAATTGCAACGGCAAAGAGCGTTTCGTATTTATCATTTTTTAGAATTTCATCATAGAGTTCAGGCTCTATTCCTTCCATAGGAGTAGAATCTATTCCCATATCTGCACATGCAGAAAGAAGTACTCCTAACGATAAATAAACCTGATGTCCTAACCAGGATTTTACGAAGGCTTCTCCTTTAGGCTTTACTCTGGTTCTGTAATAATTTACAGCACCTTCAGGGAGATTTTCCTCAATCTGTCTTTCAAAATCTTCAGGGTTTTTAATTACCTGGAAAATAATCAGGTGGCTGCAGTCTATTACTTTTTCTTTATTGATGAAAGAAACTTCTGCCAATTGTGATTTCAGTTCACCACGATTGATAAAGATAAAATTCCATGGTTGACTGTTGATGGATGATGGACTTAGATTTAAGATTTCTTTCAGCTGAGAAATTTGTTCTTCACTGATATTGCCTTGAGGGTTATACTTTTTTACAGTATACCTTGTTTTCATTTTGTCTAAAAAGTTCATAATTTTATACTATCATTTTTATAGCTACAAAATTAATTTAAGTTTATTAACTTTGCAATAACGGTTAAAAATGATAGTATAAAAATGTATACAATAGATAGTAAATCTTACCCTTGTTGTACAAGTGTAACGATGAGATTTATAGGCGGAAAATGGAAAGCTGTAATTTTACATCACCTTATAGGCGGAGCGAAACGATATAATGAGTTACGGAAAGTAATTCCTACGATTACAGAGAGAACGTTAAGCCTTCAACTCAAGCAGCTGGAAGAAGATAACATCATTGATAGAAAAGTATATACAGAAAAACCACCGTTGATGGTAGAATATACTTTAACAGATTTCGGAAAGACATTACTGCCTGTTCTGGAAGCCATTACCCAGTGGGGAATTGCTGCTCCTGATAATTCAAAAAAAATAACCAAGAACTAAAGTTCCTGATTATCTTCTTTATTCGGGTCAAAAAAACTGAAACTCACGTTTCCGTATTTTCTGGTATCTACTAAATTAGGGTGTTCCAGCTTCATACGGCTTTGATGTTCTACGATAAGAACTCCGTTTTCTTTCAGGAACTTATTGTTCAGAACTAAAGAGATTAATTCGTAATATTTTTTTTCTTCCATCTCAAAAGGAGCATCTGAAAAAACAATTTCGAAAGACTTTTTGTTTCTGAATTTTTTCAGCCAGTCGAATACATCTCCTCTCTGTACGTTGATCTGAAGTGCCATATCAAGTTCAGAAGCTGTAGTATTGATGAATGCAGTATGCTTTGGATTCATTTCTACAGAAGTTACATCCTGACATCCTCTGGAAGCAAATTCAAAAGTGATAGAACCAATTCCTGCGAAAAGATCCAGTACAGAAATCGACTGCATATCGTATTTGTTTTCCAAAATACTGAATAAGGCTTCTTTCGCAAAATCTGTAGTTGGTCTTACGTCAAAGTTTTTGGGAGCGGCAATTTTTTTGGCTTTCCACTTTCCGGAAATGATTCTAAACATACTGAATTTATTATTAACTGCGAAATTACTAAATGTTGACAAATAAAAAGAATCAGGGTCTAATTATTTTTTATTTCAATGAATTATCTATTTTTGTGCTCGAAAAAATAATAATCATGAATAAACAATTATTGACACTATTTTTAGGTGTCGTTGTATCCTTAAAAGTATCTGCCCAAGATAAATATGAAAAAGGATATATCATTAATGATGCCGGAGAAAAGATTGAAGGTTCGATAAAAAATCCAGATTGGAAAAATACTCCTTCCCAAATCGAGTTTAGAGGAGATGCAAGTTCATCTGCTAAATCATATAGTATTGTCAATATAAAAGAGTTTGAAATAGAAGGGAAAGCAAAATATGTAAAAGCAGAAGTAGATGTGGATATGTCTAGTGACGATATGAGTTCTTTAAGTGATATGGAAACTCCTGCTTTTACTAAGAAAGTTGTTTTTTTGAAAACCATTGTTGAAGGGAAGCATACATTGTATAGATATAATAATGAAAATGTAAGTCGTTTTTTCTACATGTCGGATGGTAAAATAGTACCTTTGGTCTATAAAAGGTATTTGATTTCAGATTCTAAAATTGCTAAAAATAATACTTATATCAACCAATTGCAAAGCTTTTCAGATTGTGAAAGTATTACATCATCTCAGATTTCAAATGTTGAATACAATGAAAGTGGCTTAAAAAAACTTTTTATAAAACTTAATACCTGTGGAAATGAGAGTGCAGGCTATAAAAGTTTTGATCAAAAAACAAATAGAAAATTCTTTCATTTATCTGTAAGGCCAGGAATTAATTTTTCATCTCTGGATATTAATAATAAAGCTGCTAATAATGTTTTTGATTCTGACTATGGAAGAAAAACTACTTTTAGAATTGGAATAGAGGGAGAGTTTGTTTTGCCACTAAACAATGATAGATGGACCATTATTGCAGAACCTACCTATCAATATTTCAAATCTGATAAAAAAGAAGTATTTACAACTACAATCTTAGGTGAAAAGGTTTCAAATACAGCTTCTGTAAAGTATTCATCCATTGAAATTCCTGTAGGGGTAAGATATTATGCTGTATTGAATAACACATCAAAATTGTTTTTTAATGCATCCGCTATATTTGATATTCCAATGGGGGATTCAAAAGTAACTTATAATATTCATCGGTTTGTTACTGAGGAGTATAAAATAGACTCAGGGATTAATCTGGGTTTTGGAGTTGGCTATAAATACAATAACAAGTATAGTGCTGAATTCAATATTCGAACAAAAAGAGATTTACTTAAAGGAGGTCAAAATGATGCAACTTATCAAACGTTCTCCATTATCTTGGGATATACATTATTCTAAACAAATGCTAAAAAAAAGGTACTGTGAAAACAGTACCTTTTTAATTAAGTATAAAATTCTTATTAGGAATATTGTCAAAAACGATCTTCAGGTTTCGTACAAATTTCTGAAGTTCGGAAATAAACGTTTCATTTTCTGTAGTTTCACCATAAGCATAAAAACTGGTTTCATTAATTCCGAAGCCTATTTTGCTTAAAGTAAACATTACGAAATAAAGGAAATCAACTTCAGAGTTGACATCCAGATTATTGTAAAGGATAATCTTCTTATTATCAATGGCAAAAAATTCACACTGATTATGATAAAGATTGATATGAATCTCTTTATTAGTCTTATTGTGGATGGAACTTAAAAACTTTTCCCCTGAAAAATTAAAATGTACCGGTATGGCCAGCTCTTTTATTTTCTTGTAATAATTCTTTGGAAAAGTATAATAAAACTGAATGTTGAATTTTTTATTGATGGATAGCATCAATTCTTCTTTTTCTCTATCAGCAGGAGCATTGAATGAGATCAGGTCAAACCCTGCATCATGGTCAGAAAAACCTTCCGGCATTAATGTAAAATGATTCAGAGCGGAAATCACCTGGATTTCATCAAAACGCTGTTTGATAAGAACCTCATCCAGTTTTTCCTCAATAAGATTGGCTGGTGTTTCTTCAGTAACAAAATAAGACTTTTCTTCCAGAATGCTTTTGTTTTTCACAATCTGGTAGATTAATCCGTCTTTGGTAAAAAGTAAATTAAGTACGTTCATATTTCAATTCCTGCAAATTTAGTGAAATTCTACCATTACCGCACCCGATTGATGGTGAAGTATTTCCTTATTATAAAAATCAATACCAACCTGGCTTTCCAAAACATCCCGAACCATGCGCTGCAAGGTTCCATTTCCAATTCCGTGGACGATTTCAAGCCTCTTTAAATTATTCTTTCTGCAAAACTCTATCACTCCAATCAGTTTTTCCTTTTGAATGAATAATCTTTCAAAGCTATCATAATCACTAGGATTCTTTACCAAATTATGAAAATGCAGGTCTAAAACCAAATGATTTTTCTGATGTTTTTTAGAAATGACCTTTTTAGGCTCTGCTTTTTTTACCACACGGATATTTTCATAAAGATCAGCATCCTTTGGAACCAGTTTTTCTTTAGGATATTGATGGGTAAAGCCGTATTCATCTTTAAAAACCACAATATTTCCCTTCACGGAAGTTACCACTCCGCTTAAATCTTCATCCACTACAGAAACTGTATCTCCAATTTTCATAAATTCTACTTACTTTGAATGAGTGCCTTTTTATTTTTGATAAATGATATGGTTTAATTTTAGCCAACACTCTCAAACCCTACTACTCTCAAACTCTTAAACCCTAGGTCCCAGTTCAATCACTTCCAGATCCTTTATCTCTTCACCATCCACCACAAAACGCATCATCGTTCTCACTTTGTGCCAGCCTTGTTTTCCACAAGCACCCGGATTCAGGTGTAAAAGACTATTCTTTTCGTCGTACATTGCTTTTAATATGTGAGAGTGTCCTGAAATAAATAATTTTGGCGCTTTCTCAGCCATTTCCTTTTTGGTTAATGGAGTATATTTTCCTGGATATCCACCGATATGGATCATTAAAACTTCCAGTTTTTCACAGAAAAAACGATTGACTTCCGGAAATTCAGATTTTATTTTGGCGTTATCTATATTTCCGTAGACCCCTTTTAAAGGTTTTATTTTTTCCAGCTGTTCAATAACATCCATGCTTCCAAAATCTCCACAATGCCAGATTTCATCTGCCTGAGAGGCGTATTCCAGAATTCTGTCATCTATATAAGAATGGGAATCGGAGAGGAGAAGGATTTTTGTCATTATCTAAGAGTTCTTTGGGTAATATTTTCGTCGTATTTTTCTTTAAATATAGCTAAACGTTCAGAGTTTAAATCACCATCCTGATTGATAACTCTTTCTTTTAAAAGCCATCTTACCAGCTTTTCCATTCCTTTTCTGGAGTTCATAAAGTTGGAAACTTTCCCTAAGTCCTTAGACTCTACTTTTACCTTTTCAGTCAGGAAGTTAAGAATAAAGTAGTCGTCAGTTACATAGCTTGGAGTTTCATTATCCATATATTTATACATCAGAACTTCATCATCATTTTTCATTGAGAAAAATGAATACTGAGCGAGACTTATTTTTTCAGTTTTTAGAATTTGTTTTCCATCCAGAAGAACCTTATCGTCTTTAATGGTTATATCCTGTGAAAAATATAAATTACAGCTCATCATTAATATAAAGAAGGCGAATAATCTGTTTATTATCATTTTTAATGTTTTAAGATTGCAAATATAGAGAAGCTTTGATAAAATTATTTTGGTTGAATTTTATCATTACTGTAAAGCCCATTGTGAATTAATAAGAAATATTCTTGGTTCTTCGGATAGAATCAAGCTTCTTTTCAACGTCAGCACTGAATACTTTTCTTAATTTCAGTCCACTTTCGGTAAGCCTTGATATCACAAAGGTTCCATCCATGCTGTTATTTGAAGTAAATACAATGGCAATAGTAGTATCTGAAACCTTTTTCCAGTTTCCTACATATCGTTCCATTTTTGAAGCTTTTTCAGGAAAATCTTCCTTTGTATCATAACCATTGGCTGATTTACTTAAATTTCCAATGATTTTTCCGTTTTTACTAAATTTTAAACCTGGGCTTTTGGCATAAAAAATATTCTGCTTTTCGTAAGTGTAAATATAATTGTCCAGTTTAGTCAGTTTCCATGTCTGTAAAAGAAAAGGGTCTGAGGCTCTGTCCTGGCTTTTCATAAAACCAGTTGCGAAGAATAACAACAAAAGAAAGGGGATCAACTTTTTCATACTTTTAAAATGATTACACTTTACTACCGGCAAAATTAAGCTTTTCAATATAAGACTGAAAGTTTTCCGCTTAATATAAAATTTATCAACAGCTTATTAATTGCTATAAAGTCTCATATTGAGACATTTTCTGTTTTTCTGTTGTTTTGTTATTTAATTCCTAATAACATTTATTTTAATTCCTGAAAATTGTGTTTTGATATAAAAAAAGGGGATTGAAATATTGCTTGTATTCACTTTTTGGTGTATTAATTAGTTTGAGTTATTCATTTTAATTAATTAATAATCAGTATTTTAAATTGTTCATTTTCGGTATTTTAAATAATTATTTTGTTGAGAAGAAAATATGTATATATTTGTCTTAATTTTTATTTAATCTAAACAAAAATAATAATGAGTGTCGGTTTATACTTATTGGAAAGCAAAAACTGGTATTATTTTGACCTTATACCAAAGTTTGATGAAGAGTTGTCAACGTTCATGAACAGTTGTTCTGAAAGTAAATTCATCCGAATTAATATTACAGATAAAGAATCTTATTTAATTGTTCCTGTAAAGCATTTTTCTACTACCGGAGTTCATCATATAGGCGAAGAGGTAGGATATAGAGAAAAGAAAATGGGCGAAGTAGTAAAGATCAGTGCTGAAGAAGCTTATCGATTTATTACTTCCCTTGTTTATGGTGGAAATACAATCATAGAAAATCCCGAAGAGGCTTATATCAAATATTTTTCTGAAGAATTTGATGAGTCTTTTGACAAAGGGCATAAAATGACAGAAAGTATTGATTCTTTCATAGACTCTGTTAAGGGAAGCGCTATCTTTAATTTTTTCGGATACGAAAATGAAAATCTATTGGATTTTGTTTCGAAGAATATAGCGTTAGAATCCAATTACGATAAGAAAGCAGCTATTATCCAATGGTTTTCAGAATATACCCATTCATTGTTGAAAACAGCAGTAGGGAAGTATATAGAGGAAGGGATAATTTATAACAGTAATATCGAGCATACATTTATCAATACAGCTGGAGAAAAGGTAAATGTTAGTTTTGATGAATACATTACAAATGGGTCAGCAATCAGAAGAGAAAAAGTGGAAAGCTTTATAAGAACCCATGTGGTTTACTACAACCTTTATCCGGTTCTGAGACATTTAGCTTATTTAGGTTCTATTGAGGAAGAGATTCTTTATCAGATTGTAGATACTGAAATTGACTCTTTACAAGAAGTTTATGGTGATGCGATGAATTTTATTTATGAAACCCTGGAGGCAAGACTGTTCCTGAAACAGGCTCACAGTGTGAATGAAGATATTTGGAAAGAGTATATCAGACAACATAATTTCCTTATTAATCCTAAACATTATTCCAAAAAGCTGATAAAACCTGATTATGGGGAAATCCTGCATAAAAGATACTTTAATAACGGAACGTTAGAAATCACCCTGAGAGCTTTTAATCCTGAAACTGATATGGAGTTCCTTCATGAATGGTCTAATATGGATTACGCTAAACAGTACTGGGAAATGGATGTGGATAAACAGGAGTTTGAAGAAGCCTATATTAAACACATGGGAGTAGATTATTCTCATCCTTATATCGGTCTTCTGAATGGCAATCCTATTTTTACCCTGGAACTGTATTGGGCAGTAAAAGATGAAGTTGGTAAATATTACCGTTTCAATCCTGGAGATTACGGCTTTCACATGCTCATCGCTCCTGCAAAAGAAAAAATTCCAAACTTTTCAATGAACGCACTGGCTATGTGTATGGAATATTTCTTCTCTTTCCCACAATTAACAAGAATGATAGGCGAGGCCTCTGCATCTCACAAAGGAACTCATAATCTGATTACCAAGGTAGGGTGTGAATTCAACAGATCACTGGCTCTTCCTTATAAAACATCCAATCTGACATTCCTTGACCGTGAGAAGTTCTATGAAACAACAGAAGATATATTCAAAAACTCGGTCCTGAAAATAAACATTACTACATAATAATACTTGAATACTGAAAAAGATAATTTATGAAATATGATATCATTGGTATAGGAATAGGACCATTCAATCTAAGTCTTGCTGCTCTGCTTGAAGAGCATAATCTTAAAACCATATTTTTTGATAAAGCACCAAGATTTGAATGGCACAGCGGTTTAATGATAGACAGGACAACGCTTCAGGTTCCTTTCCTGGCAGATCTTGTAACGATTGTAAATCCTAAAAGTCCTTTTACGTATATCAATTATTTAAGAGAGCAAGGTAAAATTTTCCGTTTCTGTTTTAAGGAAAGCTTTTATGTCACCAGAATGGAATATAATCTTTACTGTAAATGGGTAGCTTCACAAATTGAAAGCCTGAATTTCAGTCATACCGTTACAGAAATAGATTATAATGAAATCCATGAATGTTACGAAGTGTCAGTCATTGATCTTATTAATTGTGAAAAGAAAGTATATCTCACTGATAAAATTGTTTTGGGAGTAGGTTCTATTCCTAATGTTCCTAAAATAACGGAGCGCTTCTCTAAGGAGCATATTTTCCACTCTTCGGAATATTTACATAGAAAACAATATATAAAGAAAGGCAGTACCATTACCGTATTGGGCTCCGGACAAAGTGGAGGTGAAGTATTCTTTGATCTTCTTTCGTCCAGACCGGATTTAGATTTAAAACTGAACTGGGTAACGGCTGCCGACAGATTCTTCCCAATGGAAAATTCAAAATTCACTTATGAATTTACTTCCATGGATTATATTTCCTACTTCAACAGGCTTCCTTTATCGAAAAGAAGAGAAGTCATCAATAAACAGGATATTCTATATAAAGGAATTAATGATGAATTGATAAGCACAATTTATGATGAGCTTTATCATCAGCAAATGAAAGAAGAGCAGCCACTTCCTGTAAAAATATTAACTAATAGCTTGCTGGAAGATATGGAGTATGATGAAAATTATACCCTAAAGATGAGGCATCTTGAAGAAGAAAAACCATTTTCAGTAAACACAGATTATCTTATTCTGGCAACGGGCTACAGATATGAAGTTCCGCATTTTTTACAACCTATTGAAGGTCGTTTGAACAAGAGTCAAAATGATGGGACATTACTATCTTCAGAAAACTATACGGTTGATGTGAATGATAATGAAATATTCATGCAAAACGGCTGTGTAGATTCACAAGGGATTATTACCTCAGATTTAGGAATGGGACCTTATAGAAATGCTACTATTATCAACAAAATATTAGGCCACGAACATTATCCATTGGAGAAAAATATTGCGTTCCAGCATTTTGGAGCATTAGAAACTATATAAACTATGAAGCGTATATTTTTTCTGATTTCTGTACTTTCTTCCTTAGCATTGGCTGCCTGTCCAATTACTTTAGTTGTTAAAAACATCAAAAACTATAATAACGATGAGGTGTATGTAGTGATTAACGGCGAAAAGAAAAAGATTTCAAAACAAGGAACTGTTGATTTTGCTGAGGTATCGGATGGTCCTGTAAAGGTGTCTGTGTTGTATCAGAATAAAGTTATTTATAATGATACGTTAGATATCAACTGCCAGTCACGTCAGAAGTATGAAATAGCAATTTCAGATGCAAACCGTATTGATGAGGTGTATATCAGAGGTAAAAAGAAACTGGAGAAACTCAAAGAAACTCCGTTAAGTGTTAAGATTGTTGATATGCAGGCCGTAAAAAGCCAGGCCAACAATATTGGTGAAATACTTAATATGGCAACCGGAATTAAGCTTCGTACAGAAGGCGGTGTTGGTTCAGGATTTCAGGTTAATCTTGGAGGTCTTCAGGGGAAAGCAGTCAGAATTTTCAGGGATGGAGTCCCTATTGAATTTTATGGACATAGCTTTAATCCGAATGTTTTATCTCCCAATATGCTGGACAGGGTAGATGTGTATAAAGGAGTAATGCCTATTTCTTTGGCATCTGATGCCTTAGGAGGCGGGATCAATTTTATCTCAAAACCTATACAAAAAGACAACCTCGAAATATCTAATGAGATTGCATCATTCAGTACTTATAAATCTCATCTTAATGCAGTATTTATAGGGAAAAAAGACAGCCTGTTCTATGTTGGAACGCAGGCAAGTTATGTATTTTCAAAGAACAATTATAAAATTCTGGGTGATGTTATCGATCCTGAGACTGCCAATCTTAAAAAAGTAGAAGCCAAAAGGTTTCATGACGATACCGAAGCTTCTTATATGGAAGTCTATACTGGTGTAAGAAATAAAAGCTGGGCCAATGACTTTAGAGTCGGGTTTATCTATTCTCATTTCTATAAAGAGATTCAGAATGACCTTGAAATGAGAAAACCTTATGGTGAAGCTTTTGCCAAAGAAAATAATGTGACGGGTTATCTCCAGTATAAAAAAATGTTCTTTGATAATCGTCTGAAACTAGATTTAATGACTGCTTTTGCCAGATATAACAATTCTTTTGTGGATATCAGCAGGCGAAGATACAATTGGCTGGGAGATTCAACTTTCAGTAATGAAAACAGCGTTGGTGAGATCAATAAAGGGAATGATATGAAAATGAATTATAACATGTTTCATACAAGGCTTAATGCCGCATTCCGGATCAATAATAACCACAGCCTGGAATTTGGAAATATGTATTTCTATCAACGAAGAAAAGGAAGTGATCCTTATGGAGCTATCAATATAAATGGCGAAGATGTACTTAAAATTCCAGCGATTTACAATAAGAATATTGCAGCTTTGGGATTGGTGTCTCATTGGCTTGACCGAAAAGTGGAAACTGTGCTTGGGGTAAAGAATTACTTCTTCAGTTCTAAAGGATATACTACGGATAAATATAATTTTACATGGGAGTCTGACCGGAATAAAAATGCATCAGGATATATGGCGGGAATAAGCTATAAGCCTAAAAATTTTATTCTGAAATTATCTTATGAGAAAGCAGTTCGACTTCCTGATGAAACCGAAATTTTCGGAGACGGAATTTTAATCAAAGAAAATCTTGACCTTGAACCTGAAAAAAGTGATAACGTCAATGTTGTTCTGGATTATACTTCATCGAATTATAAGCTGAATACAAGCTTGAATCTCTTCTATCGAAATGTTAAAAACACAATATTCATGATACCGGATAATCCTTATGGAAGGTATCAGAACTATTATGATAACCGAATTCTGGGATTAGAGTATGAAATTAACTACCAGCCTATAAAAAATATTCAGACAGGATTCAATTTTACCTATCAGGATATAAGGCTTAAAAACCTTTCCGGTTCCGAAAGTATCTGGGAAGATGCCAGACAACCGAATATTCCTTACTTATTTGGAAACCATTATCTGAGACTGAATTTTTCAGATATTCTCAATATGAAGGATAAGATAGAGCTGTACTATAACATTAATTACGTACATCGTTTTCTGCTATATCCTGTACCGAAAAACCTTGAGCCGGGATTGTTTTCCAAAGCTACTATTGCTTCCAGCGATCTCCTTATTCCGAATGATGGAAGGCTGGGAATGGTGGATGTAGGTGTAGGAGTTACCTACTTCCTGGCAGACCCTAAGCTGGCCATTAATTTTAGCGTTAACAATCTTACGAACGAAAGACTTTACGATAATTATAACGCACAGAAACCTACAAGATCTTATCATCTGAAATTAACGTATACAATTTTTTAATATTATAATCATGAGAAAATCAAAACCGATTTCAATACTTTTATCTGCATTAAGCCTCTTGCTTTTTACCCATTGCAGCAGCGATGACAATATTGAAGAGCAAAAACAACCAACAACACAAACTAAAGACAGCTGGATCATTTATAACAGTACAGCTGGATGGGGTGGAAATATTTATTCATTCTCAGAACTTCCTCAGGGAGAACTTTCATTAGCTGACAAGAAACCTTTCTATCAGATTGCGTATTCTGCAGGGGGAAAAGCTTTCGGGGAGAATATGTACAGACTTGGTGGTGCAGCATCTTCGGAAGAGGGTTTTTCTAAACTTACAGCTGATAATGCCGGAAATATTTCTTCAAAAGGCTTCATCGCTACCCAAAACAATGGATTTGAGCCTAACTATCTTGTAGTAAGTGATACAGAAGGATATTATTGGGATGGTTCAAGAGGAATGCTTAAAATCCAGACTTTTAACCCAGGAACCATGCAGCGTACAGGAGAAATTGATCTTTCTTCATTAGCGGGAATCATTAACCCTGGAGACCTTGAACCTGGAGAAACAGCTTATCAGGCTGCAGGACAGTTAATTTTAATCAAAAGAGATGATAAATTGTATCTTGATTTACAGATTGGTAAAAAAGGAGCAAACTGGCAGATCAAACCTGTTGTAAAAGAAGTAGCGGTTGCTGTATATAACCTGACCTCAAAAAAAGTGGAGAACGTTACAAGATATGCTAACACTACAAATCTTGGGCTTTTCACTGACCATGTTCTATGGAGTATTGATGAGGTAACCAAAGATATTTATATGGTAGCAGCATCAGATATGAAAGCTCAGGATGCAGCCTACTCATCTAAAATTCTTAGAATAAAGAACGGGCAAACTACTTTCGATTCTAACTTTGAAATTGATATGAAGAATTATGTGCAGCCGGCTGAATTTAACAGAATTTTCGCATACAATAATAAAATCTATACTACCATTCCTTCAACAGGTGCATCTTATTACAGTGGCGGGCATGGAGTAGGCTATAGAAATGATATCTGGTTCTGGAACGAAATTGATGTTCAGACAAAGAAAGCTGTAAAACTTGATATTCCTGTGGATAATTTCTACAACTATCAGAACCCATTCTTATATAAAAACAGAATCTATTTTATGTCTAATAATAAGGCTGATAACTTTTCAGGTTTAAGTTCTTATGACCCTGTTTCTAAAAATACAAAAGTTGAGTTTAAACTTAAAGGAAGTGGACGATTAATGGGAGTTAATATCATTTCTAAAAAATAATTTCTTTTTTGTTAGTACAATAAGATCATTTGATTTAACGACAGCCGGAAGAGTTTTCTTCCGGTTTTTTTGTGGGGGAAAAGTTAGGAGCAGGAGGCTGGAAGTTATTGTAGGTAGTAATATTAAATTATAGCCCAGGGAAGAGATTAAGTGTAAAATAGCTCCCTTTTATTAAACGTCTTAGAGCACTTACAGCCTCCCTCTTGCAGCCTCTCTCCACATAAATCACAATTTTCCTCTTCCGGACGCATGTTATTTACTAAATTTGAGAAAATTAAAAAATAATGAAACAGAAATTTTCTTTTTTCATTTTTCTTTTAACCGTAGGATTGGCGAATGCACAGGTTGAAGAGAAAAAACTGGATGATCTGATCCAAAATACTTTGAAAACCTTTGACGTTCCAGGAATGTCTGTAGGAATTGTAAAAGACGGAAAAATTACTTATTCCAAAGGATTTGGAGTGCGTTCTCTTACCTCAAAACAGGCAATGGATGATAACACTTTAGTAGGAATTGCTTCCAACTCAAAAGGGTTCACTTGTGTAGCATTGGCGATTCTGGCAGATGAAGGAAAACTGAACTGGAACGATAAAGTTTCTAAATACATTCCTGAATTCCAGATGTATGATCCATACGTTTCTCAAAATGTGACCATCAAAGATTTGATTACTCACAGAGCTGGATTAGGGCTGGGACAGGGAGATCTGATGTTTTTCCCGGAAGGCGGAAGTTTAACCGTTAATGATATTGTTCACAACGTAAGATACCTGAAGCCTGAAAACCCTTTCAGAACAACCTTAGATTATAACAATATCATGTTCATTGTTGCTGGTGAAGTTATCCACAGAATTTCCGGATTAAGCTGGGCAGAATTTATTGAACAAAGGATCATGAAACCAGTAGGAATGACCTCCAGTTTTGGAAGCTACAACAGAGCGAAGGCCATTACCAATAAAATTGATGCTCATGCACCTGTAGACGGAAAAGCCATTGCCGTTCCTCATGATTGGAATGAAACCGGTAATGCTGCAGGAGGAATTATGAGTAATATTAAAGACATGACAACTTGGGCGGAATGTTTATTAAACAATTTCACCACTAAAGACGGTAAAAAATTAGTTTCAGATAAAAATGTTCAACAGCTTTGGAGCTTACAGATTCCGGATAAAGTAGCGGCTAAGAATCCTTATGATACAAGTTTTTACGGATACGGTTTAGGCTGGTTCCTAAGCGATGTAAAAGGACACAAACAAGTACAGCATACAGGAGGATTAATAGGAACAGTAACACAGTTTACTCTCATTCCTGATCTTAAATTAGGGATTGTTGTATTAACGAATCAACAGTCTGGAGCAGCGTTCAACACGATTACCAATACGGTTAAAGATTCTTATCTTGGAGTAGCAGACAGAAACTGGCTGAAAACGTATGGAGACAGAATGTCTAAAGTAGAAGCAGAATATGATAAACAAAAAAAAGAAGCTTTTACAAAGTCGGATGCCTTTAAAAAGGAAAAAGCACTTCAGCCCAAAGCAGAACAGTTTACAGGAACTTTTAACGATGTTTGGTTCGGTGATGTAGAAATTGCTCAGCAGGGAAGTACTTACAGAATTTCATGTAAAAATTCACCAAGATTAAAAGGAGAATTGCTGCCATATTCCAATAACTCATTCATCATTAAATGGGATGACAGAAGTTATGATGCTGATGCCTATATCATATTCGATTATGATGAAAGCGGAAAAGCTCAGTCTGCAAAATTAAAAGCAATTTCTGATGTTACAGACTTCAGTTTCGATTTTGATGATCTGGATCTGAAGAGAAAATAAACTATTTTCTAAGGAAGAATTCAATAAATCCATATTATTTTATATCTTTAAATGTAAAATAATATGGATTTATTGTTTTGTAAATAAGCTTGTTATGTTGGTGTGGATTAATTTTTATAACTATGAAAAATATTTTTTTTACAGTCATTTTTATACTTCTTTTCATTTCAACAGGGTGTTTGGAAATGATCTCTGCACAAAAACAGATTCCCGTTATAAAGGCAACAAGTGATAAAGCTATTATTTACGACGGTGCAAATGTTAAAGTAGATTGGCGACTGGATCCCAGAGTAAAACCCGATATCTATTACACCAATTTACCTTACAAAAAAAGTAAGATAGAGGTGGTTACAGATCAGGGGAAGCAAAGCTTTACTGCTCAGTATGGGGAAAGTTATGATTTAATAGTTCTGCTTAATAAAAAAGACAGTTGTTTCGTTCGTATCATGGCTAAAGAAGATCCTTCTTTTATTTCTCTTAAACAAAATGAAAATAAACCTTATCCTCTGGAAATCCCCTTTACAATAACAGGATCTCGAATTTATTTTAAAGGACTTCTGAATGAAAAAGAAGAGGTAAATATACAGTTTGATCTTGGAGCGGGAACATCCTGTGTTAATAAACTTTCATCAGAAAAACTTCAACTTTCTTTTACAGATAAAACAACAATTAGTAATACACAAGGAGTAAATGAAGCTCGTAAAAGCCCTGGAAACAGATTACAAATAGGAGATGCCGTTTGGAAAGATGTTCCTCTTACAGAAGTGGGAAATATGAAACCGGATGAAGATTTGATTGTTGGGAATGGCTTTTTCAGGGATAAAATTATTGAGATTGATTATGATAGGAAAATAATGCTGATTCATAATCAATTACCAGCTAAAGTGAAGGAGTTTAAAAAACAAGAAATATTCTACGAGCAAAATCGCCCAAAATTCAAAGTTGATTTTACTCAGGACAATAAAAAATATTCTTTTTGGTTCCTTTTTGATACAGGAAGAGAAGGCACAATGCTGATTGGAGATGACTTTACAAGTCAGGACGAAAATTGGAAAAATTTAAAAGAGCTGCAAATGGTGAATGAAAGGAAACTGGTTCGGTTAAATGCTTCTATTGCCGGAAGAGAATTTAAAGATATTATAACAAATGCTGCAGATCCTCAGAAACCGACAGGAAGGCCAACCTTATTCGGAAATCAGATTCTCAGCCAATTTAATGTGATTTTGAATAATAAAGACGGAACGCTCTATTTAAAGGCCAATAAACGAATCAATGAACCTTTCATGAACTATGATCGATATCTGAAAGAGATGGCGAATAAAAAAGAGTAGAGAATAATGTTAGGGAAGTAGATCAATATCCTTTTCAGCACGGGCAAACTCTGAATTGAGATGGTGTCTTTCAAAGAACTCTTTTAATTCAAATAATCTTTTTTTGTTGTTATAATGAATGCTGGAGTTAAGTTTTCTCTGGCAGAGTGAGCAGGCTCTTGCATAATGAAAATCAGTTTCAGTAAGCGTATTGGTTCCGTTCATCACACAATTGGCATTCAGGCAATGACTGATCCCAAACATGTGCCCAATTTCATGAGAACTGATTTTCATAAGCCTTAAAAGGCTTTCATTAAAGTTAGAATCTGTTAAACGTCCGTTCGCAAATCTGTACATTGAAGTAACTCCAACACCATTTTCATAGGATGCTAGTCCAAAAACATAGTTCCAATCTGGCCTTGGGAAAAGATCTCTTTCAGTAATTCCCATAAACACTATTGCATCTTTTGGCTTTCTTTTAATTAAAAAACTATCCAGTACATAGCCCGCAAATATCTGTTCCTGCCCATTTTTGAAAATTCTTTTTACGTTTTTAGGAAAAATCCTGTTGGGTAAAGCAGGTAATATTTTCGTTTCCAGCTGAAAATAAATCTTTAAATAGTCTTTTGTAAGCTCAATTTCCTTTTGCTGAAGCTTATCAAAATCTCCAATAGGTTGTAGATAAATAGTGTTCTTTCCCGGTTCTGGTTTTATCTTTTTTGATTTTTGAAAGTCTTCAAACTGCTGAAATTTTTCATCATGATTATATCTCCAGGTTCCGGGTTTGGGAGTGGCAGACAGTTTTACATCATTGATGGCAATGGTTTCAAAATAAGTCTTCTCTTTTTTCTGACATGAAAAAAAGAGTATAAAGACAATGGTGCAAAGAAAAATCGGGATAAAGTTATATTTTCCCTGGCTCATAAAAGAAAAGGAGTTTCTTTTTGGCACCGTCAAATTCAGACCATGATTCACAGTCTACTTCAAAACCGGCTACTCCACAAGTTGGAAAATGAAAAATATCTTCCGAAATGGAATTGGCAAAATTGGAAATTCCATTATTATGAGAGAAAATAGCAACCGAACTCAGATTGTCATCCAGATCATAGATTACAGATTCAAAATTTCTTTCCGAAGGATTGTATAGTTTTTCATTCGTAGAGCAATCCAGCTGATAAGCTTGATTGAAAATTTTACAAGTGTTCAAAGCACGGACTGCCGGGCTTGATACAAAATATTCGATAGAAATATCATTGTTTTTAAGGAATCTGGACATGTTCATAGCATCCTGCAGCCCTTTGTCTGCCAAGGGTCTGTCAAAATCCTCCGTTTCTTCCGGCCAGTCGCTTTTCGCATGTCTTACGAGGATGAGTCTCTTCATATATCTGTTTTTTGGAAGATTAAAATTATAAAAAAAAATATGGAATAAAACATGATTTATATAAAAAAACTGCGTAATGAATAAAATCAGTAAATTTTACTAAATTTGCAGACTTATGGGACAAATCCTTGCAATAGACTACGGAAAAGCCCGTTGCGGCATCGCTGTAACGGATGATATGCAGATTATAGCCAGTGGGCTGGACACTGTAGAGAACCGTAATTTAATGGAATTTTTAAAAAAATATTTCAATGAAAATAAAGTGGATGAAGTAGTAATTGGACTTCCCATAGATTTGAAAGGAAATATTTCAGAGGTGGAAACCGATATTTTAAAATTCATTGAAGAATTTAAAAAAGAATTTTCGGATATTGCAGTGCATCGTTTTGATGAAAGATTTACTTCCAAAATGGCTTCATTCTTTATTTCCCAAAGTGGAAAAAGCAAGAAGAAAAGACAGGAAAAAGGATTAATAGATAAAGTAAGTGCAACCATCATATTGCAGAATTTTTTAGAACAAAGATTAAAATGATATTACCGATAAGAGCTTTTGGGGATCCTGTTTTGAGAAAAGTGGGAAAAGATATAGACAAAGATTATCCCGGATTACAGGAACTGATAGATAATATGTTCGAAACGATGTACAGCGCAAACGGAATTGGTCTTGCAGCGCCTCAGATCGGTTTGGATATCCGTATGTTTGTAATAGACGTAACTCCTCTTGCGGAAGATGAGGACTATGAGGATATTAAGGATGAGCTGGCAGAATTCAGAAAAGTATTCATCAATGCCAGAATTCTTGAAGAATCAGGAGAAGAATGGAAGTTCAACGAAGGCTGTTTATCTATTCCGGATGTAAGAGAAGATGTGAAAAGAAAGGGCACAATCGTTATTGAATATTATGACGAAAATTTTGTGAAACATACAGAAACTTTTTCCGATATTAGAGCCCGCGTAATTCAACATGAGTATGACCACATTGAAGGGATTCTGTTTACCGATCACTTAAGTGCTTTGAAGAAAAAGCTGGTAAAAGGAAAACTATCAAAAATCTCTCAGGGGGATGTAAGCATCGGTTACAAAATGAGATTTCCGAAATAATTTAAACAAGGATTAAAAGAAATAATAAAAAGCAAAAAGCTGATTGCTGATTGCAGAATTTACAAAAAATAAAATTATGCTGTTAGAAAAAATAATTTCAATTTCTGGAAAACCAGGACTTTACAAATTAGTTTCTCAATTAAGAAACGGATTCATCATTGAAGATGTTACCAACAAGAAAAAAGTAAGCATTGGAAACTCAAGCCAAGTAAGCTTATTAGATAATATCGCAATGTTTACATTTGAAAAAGAAGTTCCATTGTTCGAAGTTTTTGAAAATATTGCAAAAAACAACGATTACAAAGAAACAATTTCTCACAAATCTTCAGATGCAGATTTGAAAGACTTTATGTTAACTTCTCTTCCTAACTACGATACTGAAAGAGTATATGCTTCTGATATCAAGAAATTGGCTCAGTGGTACAACACACTTCAGAAAGCTGGATACATCACTCCAGACAGTTTCGTAAAGGCTGAGCCTGAAACTTTAGATGGTGAGCCAGCAGAAGAAGTTAGCTTAGATCTAGATGCTAAAAAAGCAGCTCCAAAAGCAGAAAAGCCGGCAGCTCCAAAAGTAAAAGCTACTTCAGCAGCAAAATCAGCTCCGAAAAGTACGCACAGAAAACAAGGATAACTCATTTTTGAATTTACCATATAAAACCTCGTCAGAAATGATGAGGTTTTTTTGTTTGTATGAATTGATAAATATTGTTGATATCATTCTGAGCGGAACAAAGGATCTACAAAGAGTAGATTCCAAAAACCTAACAGGTTGTCGAAACCTGTTAGGTTTCAACATTCAGTCTACCACGTTATCCCGCACCCCGAATCCCGAACCCTCTACCTCGTAACTTTCACTCCCAACGTTTGTAATGGTGTCCGAATAACCCTTACATTTGTATAATATTGAATTTCCAATTACTTATGAATACAAAACAGGAAAAATTAGAAGCTTTCGGGAGATTACTGGATATTATGGATGATTTGCGTGAGAAATGCCCGTGGGATCAGAAACAGACTTTGCAGTCTCTTCGTCATCTTACCCTGGAAGAAACGTATGAGCTTTCCGATGCTATTTTACAGGAAGATTTGCAGGAGGTTAAAAAGGAGTTAGGAGATGTACTGCTTCATTTGGTTTTTTATTCTAAAATAGGTTCAGAAAAAGGAAGCTTTGATATTGCAGATGTTATTAATTCTCTAAATGAAAAACTGATTTTCCGTCACCCTCATATCTATGGAGATACTAAAGTGAAAGATGAGGAAGAAGTAAAACAGAACTGGGAAAAATTAAAACTGAAAGAAGGAAACAAATCTATTTTAGGAGGAGTCCCGAAAAGCCTTCCAAGCTTGGTAAAAGCTTATAGAATTCAGGATAAGGTAAAAGGGATCGGTTTTGAGTTTCATGATGCAGAAGATGCCTGGAAAAAGGTGGATGAGGAGATTCAGGAATTTCATGCAGAGACCGATTTGGATAAAAAGGAACAGGAATTGGGAGATGTATTCTTCTCATTGATTAACTATGCAAGAATTTCAGGAATCAATCCGGATTCAGCATTGGAGAGAACCAATCTGAAGTTTATTTCAAGATTTAAGAAGATGGAAGGTCTTGCAGAAGAACAGGATTTAAAGCTTGCAGATATGTCTCTAGAAGAAATGGATGTTCTCTGGGAAAAGGCAAAACAGTTATCATAACCCCAGAATTGGAACAATTAATGCTACTTATATTCCGTTAAAAAAATAAATCATAAATATGTTACGTTTTCTTATACTTCCCGCTATGCTTTTATTAAGTTGTAACCCAAAAGCTCAGAATTCACCTGTTCAGGGTGATGATCTGAAGCCCCAGTTTTCTTTACCTAAAAAATTAAAGGAAGTTTCCGGGATCACGTTGTCAAAAGATAAAAAAACAATCTGGGTCATAGAAGACAGAGGAAATAAAAATGCGGTATATGGTCTTAATGACAGTGGGCAAATGATGGCTAAAGTTCCGGTTGAAAATGCTGAAAATACAGACTGGGAAGACATTATATCAGATACTCAGGGGAATATTTATATCGGGGATTTTGGAAATAATGATAATAACCGACAGGATCTGACTATTTTAAAAACCGATCTGAAAGATATTACCCAAACCACTACAAAAGTTGTTCAAACCACTAAGTTCCATTATGAAGGGCAAACGGAATTCCCACCGAAAAAATCAAATTTGCTGTATGACTGTGAAGGTTTTGTAGAGATGGATGGGAATTTCTATCTTTTCACCAAGAACAGAAGCAAGGGGTTTGATGGAACTTTCCTTGTTTTTAAAGTACCTAATAAAGAAGGAGACTTTGAAGCTAAACTGATTGGAAAGTTGAAGTTAGAAGGCGGATATAATGATGCGGCTATTACTTCAGCAACCATTAACAGTACAAAAGATAAGATTGTGCTATTGACGCATAAAAATGTACATGTTCTTACAGGATTTAACGCAGATGATTTCAGTACTGCTAAGATTAATAAAATCCCTTTACATCATAACTCACAGAAAGAAGCGATTGTTTTTCTTAATGACCAGACTTTAATGATTGCAGATGAGAAAGGAAAAGACGAAGGCGGAAATGTATACCAGTTTTCTCTTAAACCATAGATTTTGAAATAAAATAGATCAACTAAAAATCCCACGGAGTGTTCCATGGGATTTTTTTATTATTGTTTCCTTTGAAATTCGTCGTACAGCGATTTCAATTCTTTGGGCGGGTTACCGGAATCAAAGCTTGCAGAAGTATAAGTAGTGCCATTACTAGTAATCATAAGATTAGCGATCATAGCCTGATCGGAATGTCGTCCTGTAGTAGGAGCTTCAAGTGTTGATATTTTAGATAAATCAATAGCAGCAGCCTGTTGTGTAATGCGCTCCCAGTCAGAAGAAGCCATTGGAGATTGTTTTTCCTCACCATTAAAAGAAGAGGTTTTAGACTTAGGAGTGAAGGTCATTATTGTATGAAAGCCTCTGGTTTGTTCCGTTAATTCTATTTTTTCGATTTTTGTCTTCTGAGTGTTTACATTTACATTTTTTTCAATGTTTCCATTTTTGCTTTGGTTCTGGCATTGAATACTTGATACAACTAAAATAATATTAAGTAAAGTGATAAGTGTTTTCATAATGTGCTTTTTATGATGGTTTATTGGCTAAAGTATAAAAACGTATTGAATATAAAACTATTATGTTCGTTAAAAAAGAAAAACTCAGGAAACTCCTGAGTTTTTGTTGACAAATATTTTTATTTAAAATTTCATTCCTATTCCGGCAGAGATACGTCCACCATCTGCACCATAGAAATAATTCAGTCTGGCAGACATCATTTCCACAACACTTAACCAAACTCCGGCACCTACTGATTGGTGCCACTTTCTGGAGTATTCACCATCATTCCATACACGGCCAATATCGTAACCAACAAGAATTCCCAGATTGGCAGGGATAATATTATTTCTGATTCTTCCAAAATCCCAACGGATCTCTGAATTATTGGTGAAATAGGATCTTCCAGAGAATCTTTCATTCCTGAATGCTCTCATTCCATTATTACCTCCGATAGTTGCAGCCTGATAGAATTCAAAATTATCATTGTTGATCCACATGGCATTGCTGGCATTGGCAAAAACGAAAACCCCTTTTTTATCAATTCTATGGTCAATCGCGAATCTTCCTTTTACTGTAAGGAAGTTTCTGTTGAAATTGGAAAAAGTAGCTTTCCAATCGGCATTCAGCATCAATTCCATTCCCAGAGTTGGGAAGGCTGTGTTATCTGCATTTTTATAGCTGAACGTATAATTAGCACCTAAGAATTGCTGGCTGTCAAAAACCTCAGATCTTACATCAGGGGAAGTGTTGATAAAACGTCCGTCCTTTCTCTGTACTTTATTATCTTCAAAAGTAAGCTGCATCTGATGGCTGAAATTCATCCAGCCCTTCTTCGAGATGGAAGGAGCAACATTAAATTTTGAAATTCTTGCCCTGTTGTATTCTCTTTCCGTACCTTCTTTATCATATAGACTTTCATTAGAGAGTCCAAAGAAGTTTTGTGAAAATCTTGGGGTAGTATAAGCTGCATCAATATTAAAATCCCATCCCGAAATTGCTTTCTTGAAAATACCTTTATAAATAAGGCTGAACCCGGCAGTAGCAGTATAAAAATTGGCTTTTAAACTATGTTTTTGAGTAAAAGGGTCACGGAGGAAGTTATTCACCGTATAATTAGCTAAAACACCAACAATAACCCCGTCATCCGGGTTATAATCTAAATTAGGGTATCCTGCGAATGCATTGTATTTCGGATGTTTATAATTGTAGGTGTTGATCTCATAATCATCAGCAATATTTTTAGTAGCATTTCCTGCATTATAAGTGTTTTTTTGAGAGGCGAAGTCGTAAATTTTTACTTTTCTTCCATCTGCCACATTATATACATCATGGTTATAGCCGCCAATCAGTCTGATGTTCATTTTAGGGCGACCAGTTCCCACTACATCATAAATATCATCATCTTCCAATCCGTAAATCCAAAGTTCTTTTGTTTTTGAATCATGATAAGTCTTCTCAAAAACCAGTTCATTTTTATCTTTGTTTTTACCTAATTTATATTGCTGTACAAGAACGGAATGTCCATTTTTGGTAATGACAAACTTATCCGGGTTCACAGTTCCTGCCAAAGGAACTTTTTCCTGGAGTACATTATAATAATCGGATGCGTATTTCTGTAGTTTTGTTTTTCTTATTTTCAGTTTTCTCTGGATCTCTGCTACGGTGCTATCCTGAACTTCTTTAGGCAGGTTATGGAATGCATCATCAATATCCGCATCAGTAAGGTGTTCCTGGATGTATTTTGCCTGAGCTTCCCATTCTTCCTGAGTCGAACTTTTTAAAAAGACAAGATCCATGGGATAAGGTTCCATAGCCAGCCATTTTACACTGCTGATATCTTCTGTAAAGGTTTTCATATGTCGGATGGCCGGAACATTCATGATAAGTCTGAATGCTGCCCCGTCATATTTACTGAATGCCTGGTCTCTATCCTTTGGAATCGGTTTATAGATGATTTTATCACCTTGTTCATATTCTGCCCATTTCCACTGATCAGAATGCCTGTCCCAGTCACCAATCAGCATATCAAACAATCTTGCTCTGATATAAGACTCTCTGTCTACAGAGTATTTGTAGTTTTTGGTCAAGTTTTTCAGAACATCGTCAGTAGAGACAATATCTTTTGCATGATCAAGGTAAGCCAATGTTTTCGGATCCGAAGAAAAACGTTCTTCAATCATATACATTTCATCACCATAGTTTTGATTATACTTTCCTAAAGCATGTTGCTTGGGAATATAATATAACTTCGGGTTGCTATGGAAAATATTCAGTTTTTCTGACATGTTTCCAATGGTAAACGGAGTAAACGGATGGTTGGTGGTATAAAAATCTAAAAGGAATTTCTCAGGGAAAGTATTGGTTAATTCTTCTGCCAAAGTGCTTTTTTGAAAAGCCATATTATTAAGGAATCGTACGGCACTTTTTTTCACTCCACGCATCACGAACTCCTGTCCGTCATTAGCTTTTAACCTTAAACTGTTGGATTGGTTTCCTCCTCCTTCTCTAAAAGGAATATAACCGCCATTCAGCTCAGAAAGATTGGCCGTAGGAGCATCAATAGGAATTCCGTAATAGTTTCTGTAGTGATCTCCCCAAAGCCATCGGTAAAATCCACCTTTTTGGGTAAGCTGAACCGGATAGATGCTGGAAGAGAATGTAGCTGGGAATGTATTGGGAAAATTATTCACAAATTCATCAGGTTTGGATATCACGGAGATCTGGGATAATTTCTGAAGTTTAGCATCCTTTGTGGAAAAAAACTCTACATCTGTACTTTGGTCTTTTCTGATATTGAGGATCGCAAAGCCGTTTCCACCATAGGAAAAGTCTGTTTTTTCAGCAATGGTAGAAGGATCTGTTTTAGAACCTGCGCCACTGATGATCTGTCTCATATTTCCTTCTTCATGATACTGTAAATTGTGGTCATGTCCCGAAACGAAAATGACATTATCTTTATCCTGTACAATACTTTTCAGTCTGTTGGCCAGCTCAGTGTAGTGTTGGTTGTTAATATCTGCCGGGCTGATTCCTGAAGAGCTTCTTAGAATATTAATAAGACTGGCTACTCCTGGTACCGGTATTTTACTTTTCAGAGGATAAAGGTGCGATTTCGCAGAATGAAATCCTGCATGGGTTCCACTGCTGATGATCGGATGATGTAGGGCAACAATAATTTTTTTACCCTGGTTTTTGATGATAAGATCTTTAAATTCTGTGTAAAAATCCTCACGGGTTTTGATGTTGCAGCTTTTATTAATTCCTGGATAATTGTCCCAGTTGGTAATTGCCCATTCCGTATCGATGGCAATTAACTTAATATCTTTAGTGATGCTGATGTCGTCAATAGGACATCCGTTTTTAGGTAGGAAGGCCTTTTTATCATCAAAATATTTTTTCACCAACGATTCCTGGGCATTTAATCCGCTTAATCCACTGTACCAATCATGGTTTCCAGGGATTACAAGAGTTTTTCCTTTAAAATTTTTAGTGATAGAAAGTTGATCTTCCAGTTTTTGTTTGGCTAAAGCATAGCCTTTATCAGATTCTTTAGGCATTCCGTTGGGATAGATATTATCTCCAAGGAAGATCAGCATAGAGTTGCTGTCTGCAGAATCCAGCTTGCCTTTAAGTAAATTCAGCGTTTTCTGTGCTTGTGGTTCATCTGCATTTCCGGCATCTCCAATGAGGAAAAGCTTAAAATCATTTTCAGATTTTATCTCGGAATCTTTTACTTCGAATAAGTTTTTGCCTTTTTGTACGTTATATGTTGCGCAGGAATACATCACTCCGGCGGACATTACTGTTCTCAGAACAATAGAAGTATTTTTTAGATGAGTTTTAAAGGATAAATTCATAAATTTACATTAACAAAAATTCAGGAATGAGCATTCTAGACAACGCTAAAAATTATGTTGAAATCTTATTCAAAGATAAGTTATCTTCAGTATATTTTTATCATAATTTTATTCATACTGCCTATACAGTCAATAAGGCCGAGGAGATTATGAAGCATACCCCTGTTTCTGAAGAGGATCAGGAAAAAGTACTTGTGGCCTTATGGTTTCATGATACAGGATATATAGAATGTGCGATGAATCATGAAGAAAGAGGAGTGGAAATCATGAAAAAATTTCTTCATCAGGAAAATTATCCGGAAAGCTATATTTCAGATGTGGAGAAACTGATTCTGGCGACTAAAATTGCCTATGTTCCTCAGAACTTACTGGAGAAAATTGTAAAAGATGCAGACTTCAGTCATTTTGCCGGCCATGATTACAATGATATTTCTGATGCTTTAAGAAAAGAATGGGAGCTTACCAATGTAAGATGCTTTTCTAATGAAGAATGGAATGCCGGAAATCTGGATATGCTGAAAAACAAGCATACTTTTTATACAGATTATGCCAAAGAAAACTGGGAACCTTTAAAAAAGAAAAATATCAAGAAGATCGAAAAGAAGCTGGGAAAAGAAGAAGAGAAAAAAGAGAATACGGATACTAAATCTGATAACAAAAAAGATAAAGAAAAATCAGACAGAAGTGTGGATACCTTATTCAGGGTAACACTTAACAACCATACAAGGCTGAGTGATATTGCAGACAGTAAAGCGAATATTCTTTTGTCTGTAAATGCAGTTATCATTTCGGTTTGTCTTTCCGTATTGGTTCCGAAACTTGATGCTCCGAAAAATTCACATCTTATTCTTCCGAGCTTCATATTGTTGCTGTCAAGCGTATTGACTATTGTGTTTGCAATATTGTCTACAAAACCTAATGTTACGAAGACAACGTTCACCTCTCAGGATATTGCCAACAGGAAAGTCAACCTGTTGTTCTTCGGAAACTTTAATCAAATGTTGTTTGATAACTATCTGGACGCGATGAGAGATCTGATTAAAGACAGAGATTATATTTATGATTCTATGGTAAAAGATCTGTATTATCTGGGTAAGGTTCTGGACAGGAAGTATAAACTTTTATCCATAACCTATAAAATATTTATGGCCGGAATTATTATTTCCGTACTGTCTTTTGGATTTGCTTTCTTTAGTCTTTAATTAAAAGAAAAATATAATGATTTTCAGTCAATTTTTATATTGGCTGATTTTTTTTTATTTTTTTTGAAGTAAGAAACAGATCTTAATTTACAGTATCATCCTGGCTGATAGAAACCCTCAATGCCAGCAATCCTGTAATTCCCTGGAGATCCTCTACCTTTAGAAATTCTATATCATGTTGCAGAATACCTTTCTTTTGAAGCTTGGTGATATATTCCAGATATTCTTTCTGATTTTCCATTCCGAAATATACGATGGTAATTTTTCCGGGAGCAGTAATTCGCTCTGAAGAATCTTTTACGTGAGCTTTATCTAGGCGTTTTTTAATGATCTCGTAGTAGGAATTATAGGCTCCGTCTACATCAAAACGCTTTTCATCCATTCGGAAGCGGATGTCTATTTTTTCATTATACACAAAGATCAGGGAAGCAATATCCAAAGAAATGGGAAGGTCCTGTTTAAAGGATTGAAACTCAAGTTCCATTTTGCAGATGGTCTTCAGCTGCCAGTATCTTAATTTGTGTACAACTTTTGAAGTATAATGTAGTTCCGGCGAAATATTATGGCCAATGTATAGATTGTGCTCTACACCATCAGATTTAAATCTTTCATAGTAATGAGGAAAGATCTGCTGGGCTTTGATCTGGTTTTCATCCAGCATGTCTGCCAGTTTTCTGTTGAGAAGCGTTATAGAATCGTCCAGTTTTTTTCTGTGATTATAGAACAGATCGGTTTGGGAAAGTACCTGTAAGAAATAATCCTTAATTTTTGTTTTTACCTCCCGGGATGATCTCACTTCCAGTTTGGCTTGTAAAAAAGGATGAATTTCTTCTCTCAATAATCTCTGAAAACGTTGTTCTGTATCAGCTTTGATTTCATTGTTTAGTTCATTCTCAAAAACATCAAGAGCCAGTGTAAATTTTTCCGAATCAGAATTCGTTAATGTCAGGATATCAATAAGCCACTCAATTTGTTGGTTGAGATCCTGAAGCATTAAGTTAAACCGCTTTTCAGAGGAAGAACGAATATCAGATACTCCAAATAAAGGAGTTAGATTTTTAAAGGAAATTTGCTTTAAAGTATATATTTTTTTACCCAATGAAGCTGTAAAATATTTCTCTGCTTCATTTCTGAATTTCCACACTACACTATCGTGAATTGAAGTGTATTCACGCTGGATGATTGCTTCTATCTGGTAATTTTTTTCGAAATAGAACCTGCTCAGAGAGAAAAGAATCATATCTGAGAAAAACTCCATTTTTTTGAGTTTTAAACCATTAAAACTACCGGCAATAGGAGAGGTGAACTCCATGATCGCAAGCAGATCATTGTCTTTCATGATAGGGATTACCATGAAACTATTGACATTATTATCCTTTAAAATATTAAAAGATGGAAGCTGCCTGACATTTTCATCCAGCTTATTCACATTGGAAACCACAATGGGTTTTGAATTATGACTTAAGTTGTTGAAAGTATTTATTCTGGTTTCTTCATCAAACGTATTGATCCAGAAGTCAAGGATATGATTTGTTAATACGCTTTCATAAATAGGAAGCTTATCAAGCTTTTGTTCTTTCTTATTGAAAGTCATCAGCCCGAAGTTGAGTTCGGCTACATCAAAATAAGATTTGAAGATCTCAGTCAGGTTTTCATTAGGGTTTAAATCTTCGGGATCAATTTCTATCATGCTTGATTTCAGATCAGACAATGCTACCTCAGAGGTGCAGTCCACAAGAGAAATAATGGTAAAACCTTTCAGTATCCATGATTGAGAGGGAAAATACTTTTTCCACAGTTTAAAATCATCCAGATTTTCCAACAGCATATCCAGAATATCATCCGAAGGAATTTTAGCGTCTTCTGTAGGAAAAATTTCAGTAAAATCTGAATTTACTGTAATCTTATAATGTTTCATGATTCCCTGTTTATTGGGGATATCATAATAAAAAGGGATGGTACTTTTAATATCTTTTTTAAAATAAGCTTGCAGAATCAGGCAGCAACAGAATACATAAAATTCGTTATCGCTAATATTTCTGAGCTCTATCTCAAAGTCTGTTCCTGCATCTTTCAGTATTCCTTTAAATCTTTCGGTATAATTGAAGGTGATGTTGGAAAGAGGAATACTAGCCGCTTTTATTTCATTATGGGTAAGGCCAGTAGGGAAGAGGTCAGCAAGAAGTAATCTGATGAGGTCACCATTTTTTTCCAAAAGGCTGATGTCCTGAAAGCCCTCTTTCAGCTCTTTAAAATTCTTCGTCTTCTCAATTAAAGATTCAGCATAATTAACCCTATATTCCAGGCGGTCGTTATAACGGATATGCTCCAATACATCCAAATATTTTTTGAATGATATATAAACCTGAAAGGGAGAGTCTTTTTTGTAAAGATTGGCCAACTGCTGAAATTTAGAGTAAAGTTATGAAAAAAAGACTATTTCCAACTCTGTTTTAGATTGGTAAAAATGATTCTTTATACTTCTTTTGTTCTGTTTTTTTGAAGAAATAATCAAAATGCATATAACATTGTATGGTTCTGATTTACTTTTTAAAAATATCAGCAGTCATTTTCTCTTTTTAAGAATTATTGAATAAAATGACACCGTTTTTTACTGTATGTTGCCTTACTTAATCTTGCCATCCGGTTGGATTCTATATTTCTTTTTCAATATTCTTTTTTCGGTGGTGTTTTTTCTTGTATAGAGTTCAATCTCAAAATTTTTGGTAATGATGAAGTCATTGACGGTTTCACCATCAAATTCTGCAATCTGCAACGATGAAATCACTTTGTTTTTTGCAGCCACTATCAGATCGTATCCTTCTATATCAGAATCTGTATAGGCAAGAATAAAAGGTTGTACATTATTGATTTTGGGAAGCATGAAAAAGCTGGTGGGAATATCTTTAATCCCATATTCCTCAAGAATATTTTTATTTTCAGGATAAGAGTACTTTGGATATCTATTTGCACATTCTTTTTCATCAAATTTTACATAACATGTAGAATAATAATCCTCATGATCGAAAGGTAAAGCAGATATCCTGTATTTTGTATTTGCTGAGTTGCCTTGTTCATTTACCTGTGGAATTTCAACCTTCTTATTTTTAATCAGTGAAGCTGCAAATTCTTTGAATGATTCCTGTGCATCGAGGATATATTCATCCAGAATGTTCTTATTGGTTTCCTGATTGATGATTTTATCAATTTCCCCTGTATTGCTGTAATAGAAAAGATAGGTTTCTTCATTAGTTTCCTCCAATTTGTCGTTTATATAGTTTTCCACTTTGAACTTTACTTTTACGGAAGTTTTATCCTGGGAAATTTCTTCAGCAGTATAGGTGGCTGCACATCCTGCACCACAACTTAGAGTGAAGGAATTATTTTCCATATTTGCTATGGTTTCTTTGGAAGGAGTTGCTATAGCTGTGGTTTGTGCCGGGGGAAGACTTTCTATTTTTTGTTCCAGTGTTTTCTTCTTACAAGAGGATAAAAGAGAAATGATGAATAGAGATGTTAGAATTGCTTTTGTTGTCATATGATGAGGATTGGCTATTTTTTGAATAAACTAAAGATACTTTTATTATGCTCTTGGGCATAGTGGTAAGCAGAGAAGCCTTCAAAGGTCTTTTCATGTGGATCTGCTCCTTTTTCAAGCAATAATTTAACTATTTCAGGTTGATTGCTTTGAGCAGCTTCTAATAAAGGGATGAATTTTTTGTTTCCTTCAGGATCGGTAAATGTTTCAATTTTTGTTCCGGATTGTATCAATAGGTTCACAATATTTGCATTCTTGGAGTTGATAGCTGCTATAAGAAGAGAATATCCTTCTTCATTGATCTGGGTATTGAGATCTGCTTTATGATCTATAAGGAATTTTACCATTTTTTCATTTCCTGCATTGATGGCAATATATAAAGCTCCATAAGCATAATATTCGTCTTCTGCAGCATTGTTAATATCAGCCCCGTTTTTTAATAGTTTTCCGGCTTCTTCAATGTTTCCGGATTTTACAGCTAATCCAAGTTGATTATATTTTAAATGATCTTCTTGATCCTGAGAAGAAGTTTCAACAATTTGCTGAGGTTTTGCTGTAGTATCTTTTATAATTGTTTTTTCAGCTTTCGGCGGGTTGTCTTTTTTTACTTCTTTAGAGCTACAGCTCATTAATGAAATTATGGCTAATACAGCTACTACATTTTTTATCATACACCAAAAGTATTTATTTTTCCTTTATTAAAGGCATTTCATTATTTCCAGGGTTAATAAAATAGATTGGGTAACCAGAAATTAAATAAGTATTATCTGATTTTTCGATGTAAATAATTCCCATTTCATCCTCTAAAGAAGGGTTGAAAATGATTTTTATTTTATCATCATTGAGTTTTTCCGCCCGTATATGAGAATAGGATTCTTTATCTCCACCGTCATTAATCTGGATTGAAATATCATTTAGAGACTTGATCATAATGTCATAACTCGTTTTAATCTCATCCCTGTTTGATGCTTCAAAATGATAATGTCCTTTCCAATGATTCGGAGCTTCTATAGATTTTGTTGGGTTATTCTGAGCTGGAGCTCCTATATTTTCGGTGGGTTGAACAATTGCTTTATGGTTGTCTTTCTTACAGGAAAAAAGAGTTATAAGCAGTAATTGGGTGATAATGATATTTTTCAATTTTATTTACATGGCTCAAGAATCAAGGGAGTCTTACCACCGTTTTCTTTTATGAGAAGGAAGTCATTGCCTACAAATTCCAGCTTTTGTTTTTTCATGTTATATAATCCGGTCCATTGCAACTCTGCTTTTCCATTTTTTTGCAGAATAAGTTTTCCAATCACCTTATCTTTTGAGATGTCTTCATCCACAATTCTCAAATTTTCCTTATAGTAATCTTGCTGAGAGGCTAAACTTGCATACTTTAGAAGATATTCATTTTTGTTGGATACCTTTTCGACCTTTAGATTGATGTAAATAGCATTGAAATCATATAGTGATAAATACCCTTCGTTTTTATTGATTTCAAGTTCTGTTAATTCATTTTTACAAATTACTGCCCATGTTCCTTTTAGATCCGAAGGAATGGTGCTTTGCTCGGATTCTTTTAATTTGGTATTATTACAATTTAATAATAGGCCAAACAAAGACAATATAAAAGTTAAATAAGTCAATCTCATTGTTTCCAAAATTTTGAGTCTATCTTTAGAGAAACTAGTTATTGTTTTATATAATCAGAAATATTTTTAGTCATTGCTTCGTTGATGTTGATACTGTGTTTTAATTTAATAATCTTAGTATTTTCATCATAGAAGCTTTTTACTCCTATTTTAACCAAATAAAAATTATCTTTTTTCCATTCAAATATTAACTGATAAATAGAACTTTCTGCTTTTTGGATTACATCTACTGAAAAAGAATTTTTGCCAATACGTTTGAAATCAGAATAAGCTTCCATGGGTTCATTGCATCTTAAACAAGGAATAATGTTCTTACTACTGCTGATCTGAGTGTATTTCCCATTGTTCTTACCAACAAGAATATCTAATGTCCTATAATATGAATCAATATTATTAAAATATTCATCCCCCATCGTTTCTTGTTCTTTTGGATTGGCGCGTATTAAAACTTTATCTTTTATCTGATCATTGTTAAAATCAAATACGAGACTGTCTAACACCACTTCGCTGGAAGTAACAACTTTTGGAGTATCTTTTTGAGATTGAACATTATTCTTTGTAGCTGAAGTATCAGATGGATTTGCATTTAAAGAGAAATTAAATATATGCTCTTTATTTTTTGATACGATTTTTTTTGGATCAAAAGTAAATGAAATCTGATGGGCTATTTTCTGTATGGAGAGAACATCCTTAATGCTATATTTTTCGTAATGATACTGTGGACCGCAAAACCTGAATGTTTTTACAAGTTTGTCTTTATCAACTAAAACGGCATATAGACTTCCCGTAAGAATGTCCTGATAATCTTCTATAAGTATGATCTTAAGATTGGCATCATTCGAATTACTATATAAATAAGCGGAGACTCCTACGGCATCCATATTACAATGATTAGCTTCAGTAATATCGATTTTATTAGCTTTATTATCGGTTAATATTTCGACATGATCAGGCTGGTCAGAAAATAATTTTATAGTGGTTTGATTCAATTTGAAAATGGTTTCGTCATTGGTTATAAATCTGCCTTCAAATTTAAAATCTGTAGTGGTAATATCCCCGTTGACTTTTTCCTTACATTGTCCAAAAAAGGCAAAGAAAATTAAAAAAGCGAGTAGTATTAGCTTGTTACTTTCTTTTAGTTCTGTCATTTTTAACTTGTGTTTGTTTAGGTTCATCTATAGGTTTTAAATTTACATAAAGTGCGGGATTAGTTCTGCTTTTTGTACCTTCTTTATGTCCAGGATATTTATTACTACCAATTTCAAAGTGTAAATGAGGGTTAGGAACTCCTTTTGCATTACCGCTATCGCCCGTATAACAGATTGTTTTTCCTGCTGTTACTTCTCCACTTCTGATTTCTACAGAACTTAAGTGACAATATCGTAGATAATATTTTGAAGCATTGACATCAAAGCCTTCTCCATTTTCAATTTCTCCAGTAAACTGAAGGGTATAATTTCTTTTTGCTGCGCGAAGATCATCTCCTTCTACTTCAAGAATCAATATAGTTCCATAAGAAGAACTCTCCATTATTTCTACAACGGTTCCATTTAGGCATGCTACAGCCGGAGTACCTGGTGTTGCAAAAAGGTCTAATCCCTGATGGTTGGTCGTTCCGCCATTTCTTACTTTACCGAAAGCACCATTTTTCTCTGCGTGTGCACTTTCAGAGTTATAATAGGTTCGTTGTGAGTAGGCTATAGGATCGTGCCAGGTACTGTTGCCACCTCCTTCATCTGGAGTACATTCATTAACTTTAAAAGTTGTAGCTGCCTTTTTGAAGAAATTTCTACGTCTTACATAATGGCTTTCATCAAGGTTTCTGTTAATGATTCTCGTAATTGAATTTACAATATCATCAGAAGTCCCTTCATCAGCTTTTTTGTTCAGATTATTGTTAATCCAGTAACTTAATCCTGACATAACTGCATACTTAGGTTGTTCCAGTAATTCAGGATTAGTCATTAAATTCCCCTTACCTGGAAATGCTTTCTGGAACTCTCTGTTAATCTGAGTGTAATTGTATTTTCCTGTTAACTGAATAAGTCCTCTTCCCATATAGGTATAGCCTTCCTGTTTGGTTTCATTCCCTAAATCGTTACAGTTTGTGGTTCTGGATACACTACAGGAAACAATATCTCTTTCATGATCAACATTTCTTAAACCATATGCTCTTATTGCTAATTCATAAGTATTTCCTTTATAAAGTTCTGCTTCATTTGGATGTCTTCTAAAATATTTGAAGAGACTTTTTAATGTAGAAACACTGTAACCGTGAATTTCTTCAAGGAGTGTTCGGAACTCTGTTTCAGAACCCATCTGAGTAATAAGATGCGCCTTTCTTCTGCACGTATTGATTTCGTATTCCAGTCTTATATCATTAAGTTCTTTTATCAGGAGCTTAGCTAAAGGTTCATTACTTGCAGCAGCTGGGAAGACTTCTTTTATCTGTTCAAAAGTAAATTCAGATTCACATCTCGGACACTTATTTCCAATCTGGAAGTAAGCTCCATCCTTATTCAGGAATTTCTTATCATGCTGTCTCTGACCTTGAGCTTTGGCATGAAGGTATAGGAATTCTGGTACTTTTTTCAGGAGTTTAAAGGTAATAGTATCTCCGGCCTGATAATTTTTTATGACTAAAGCTTTTTTTATTTCTTCTTCGCTGGAAGTTTTGCCATTTGCTATTTTAGTGTTTTTGGCATTCCCTTTCTGGGCATTTTCGAGGATGATTTTAGCAGTGGAAACCTTTTGGGCTTCATTAGTTATATTGGTAGCCCCTCCGAATGTATAGGTGTAAGTTCCGTCTTCTTTTCCTTTGCTGAGTTTATCCCGCCACTGTTTTAAGTCTTCTTCGGATTTTGGTCGAAGATGAATCGGAATTTGGACAATATTGTTTTTTACGGTTCCTGTGAATACTGTTTTTTCAGTTCCCGGAACAGCTTGTCCGGCAGGAGTTTTTTGTTCCATCTGTTCTTCGGTAATTTCCAGAACAGGAAGAACAGCATCTGGAGAACCTTTAATAAGCCCATCTTTTTCTTTGATGGAGATCGTCACCTGTTTTCCGTCCAGAAGCATGGTTCTGGCTACCAGGTACAATTTACTATCTAATGGGGCACTGTCTACTTTCTTAAAGTCTACACCCAGTTTGAACGTTTTAAAGGTAACAGTCTTTTGATTTGTAGTATCTTTTCCGTAAGCTTCAGCAGTTAATGCGGCTGTAATTACTTCCAGTGTAGTATATTTCTTTTGAGACTTCAGGCTATCTTTTATTTTACCAAGAATAGTCTTAGCCACTTTATTTTTCTCTTCGGCAGTAGAGGTTTTGTTACCACTTTTGCTTCCTCCGAAGGTATAGGTATGGGTACCATCTTCCTCACCGGTTTCTTTGATATATTCTTTTTTAGCAAAATAAGCATCCAGAAGTTCTTCAATATTTACAGGATTAACTGTGGAAGGGGAAACTCCTCCAGGAGCTGCAGGGGTAGGTGGCTGTGTATTATGAGCACTCCCGTGAGCAGATTGTGGATCAGGTTCAGGTTGAACTGGAGGTGGGGCAGGTTGTGGCTGCTGAGGCTGCGGTTGCTGTGGTTGAGGCCGTTGTGGCTGTTGAGGTTGTGATGGTTGAGGTTGTTGTGGTTGTCCTGATGCGGGACGCAATTCCCCAGGAGTATTTACATTGACATTATTGGTTGTATGCTTTCTATTGGAATAATACTCCACAGTTACATAGAATTCAAGTTGCTGAGGGTCGGCTTCTCCTTCCATAGCTTTTCTCATGAGGGCTTTCGTCAGCATGAATTCTGCTCTGGCGGTTCCGTTAATAACCTTTGCCCTTTTATTTTCTATAGACTGGTTGCTATTACTGTGCCCTGAATCTCTGGAATCATCTTCCCAAAGGGTAAACTGTAGATATTGCCCTTCCAGATTCATACACTTGGCTTCAGCAATTAGTTTTTCCGTAAAATTAAAAACGGTTCCGGGGGTATCATCTATATATTTTAATTCAACTTTATTGATTCTTGGGACATCACTAGGCTGTGGTTGTACCTCTAAGGCCATAGGAGTTCTCCCTTCCGGATTGTGAAGATAAGCTTCAACTCTGAAGGTATCTTTGTAAGCGTTTGTATTAAAAGTAAAACTGCTTACTCCCACTTTCTTGATATTAGTTGGAACAAACCTTCCATTTACCTTTTTAAATAAATGCCAGGTGACGTGTGCCGGATTTCTTTTGGCTAATGGAGTGGCAGGATACCATTCATCAATTCTATAGGTAACCTGTTCTCCAACCTTTGGTTTTGTATTTCCCGATATTTTATAAATTCCTTGTTTTGACATGGCCGAAAAGTTTTTAATTAATAAGCATCCACTTCATCATCTTCTGTTTCCTTCTGAAATTCTTTAAAATTGACAAAAGGATTGATGTTATGCTGCTCCTGTGGATCAGCATTTTTTACATTCTGTTTGCTCATTGATGCGGATTGCCCGTGTTTCATAATGGTAATTTTTCCACCTGTGGAACACATTAGTTCTGACATTTCTGTGACACAGCTATTGCCCATCACTTTTACTTTGTCATAAGTTTTCTGCCATATGCCCGCAGGAGCGTAAGCACAGGGAAGATATCCTCCTGGTGTTGGTTTCAATTTACATTTTCCAAAGCTAGGGCCCTGAGGATTAAATTGAAGATCTTGTTCGGTGACAGCCAAAAAATCTGCCTGCCCCTCTGCATTATTCCAATAATGTTTCTGATGGGTAGTTACTTTAAACTGCGGGAATTGGTCTCCCTGATTGCATTGTGCTTTTCCCTTCTGAATGACAAAGTGTTTTCCGTCATGTGGGGATGCGGATTCGGACATATTGTGTGGTTTTATTGGTGTTGTTTCAAAGATACTAATTTATTTTAATTGCTTTTCTATCGTGAAAATATCCTGTTCTGTTACATCTCCAATCTGAATTTCAAAGTGCGCTGCGACCTTTTGAACCATTAAACTGGTAAGATTTAAAGTATATTCAGCTTCATGACGGCAGGCAACTGAATAACTATTGATAGGAGACTGTTCATGATATTCGTAGTCTTTATCATAAAGCTGATTCAGATTCCGGTAGTCACAGGAATTTCCAAATTGTATAATTTTTACTATATCATTTTCTTTATCTTTAGGAAAAATACGATTATTAAGTTCAAAGCGAATAGGGGAGGCTGTGGATAACCATGGAATAAACTCATGGTAGATATCAGAATCCGTCCAGTCTTTATATTTTGCTCTGTAAAAAGAACCAAAAAGAAACTGAACAGGCAGTGTATTTCTGATACTTCTTAAAACTTGGTGATTGTTCTCAGTCATTTTTTTCAGATGATCAATATAAGATGCAGACAGATCATCCGTAAAATACTTTTTTAAAGCATCCAGTTCGTTTTTGATCACGGTTTCGGAATGAAAGAATTTTGTCTCTGTAATTTTTCCCGTTTTGCTTACTCTGATTTCTATAGGAAATAAGATGGCTGAAGTGGCTTTTGATAAGCTTGACATTTTACTGTCTGATTCTGTTCCATTTTTATGAGAACCAAATATTTGTAATGAAAAGAAATAATCATCCTGTTCAGCTCTCAGATATTTGAGTTCCGTTTGGTATGAATAGCTGGTTTGTACGGTTCCATTTTCAAGCTTTTGATGGGTTATGGTGTAAATTCCACTTAATAAAGGAATTGGGTATGGTATTTTTCCATGAGGCGGATGGTAGTATAAGCTATCTCCGTTTTTATTGATCTCATGATTGAGTTTATTGATTTCATCACCAAAGGGAATAAAAAGCAGGGTTCCCGGGGTCATCTTCACCGGTTCTGCAAGCCTGTCATATACAGCACAATGTTTATTATGAAAATCTTTGAGATATATTGGATTTTCTACTTTCAGATCAGAAGCAATTTTTTCCAACGTATCACCTGGAAGTGTCATATAAGTAATCATGTGATTGGTGATTAATAATTATTAAAATATTGAGATTCATTTCTCAGCGTGTAATTTAGAAAAAATCTCACAAAAAAACCTTCCAAATCATGTGAAAGGTTTATTAATAAAGCAATTATCCCTGAAATCAGGGAGTAATTTTATACTTTGTATAGACTCAATTTGGGGTAGAAATTTTCTTTGTTTTTGATTGTATTCTGCTTGTTTGAATGTATCTTTCTTTACTTAAAACAAACATGAAATGTAGAGAGGCATTTATCTCCTTTTTACTCTATCTATTAAACTTACTAACACAAAAAAACCTTCCAGAATTTCTGAAAGGTTTTTGATATAGTATGGATAACTTTTTATAATCCGAACACTTTTGCAAACAGATCCGGGAAGATACCCAGAACGATAATTGCTACAATTACAAATATTGCAACAATATTGTAAGTAAGTGTTACTTTTTCTGATGACTTAAATGTTGATTCTTTAAAGAAGAACATTGCAATAATCAGTCTCAAATAGTAAGCAATGGATAGGGCAGAACCTAAAACGGCTACTAATACTAAGAAAGCTGCTCCGTTCATTGCTTGAGAGAATAAAGCAAATTTCCCCATGAAACCAGCTGTTAGCGGAACTCCTGCCATTGAAAGCATAGAGATTGTTGCTACTGTAGCTAATAGAGGTTCTGTTTTCGCCAATCCTTTGAAAGCTCCGAAAGAAGTTTCTCTTTTTAATTTCTCTACCCAGATCAGACACATGAAAACTCCTACTGTAGATAAAGCATAAGCGAATAAATAGAACGCTAAGTTATAAGTAGAAAGGCTTGTCATTCCGAAGAATACCAATCCAATGTATCCTGCGTGAGATACTGAAGAGTATGCCAACATTCTTTTTGCATTCGTTTGAGCAAGACCCATAACGTTTGCTAATAATAAAGTAATAATTAAGAATACTCCTAAAACATTAATCCATTCGTGAGTAACTCCGGCAAATCCGATTGTCATTAATCTGAATAATGCGAAGAAACCTGAAATCTTTACCACACTCGCCATGAATGCTGTAATTAATGAAGGCGATCCTGCATATACATCAGGGCTCCACATGTGGAATGGTGCTAAAGCTACTTTAAATGCCAATGCACAAAGGATAAGCAATACTCCTAAGATGAACATTACGTTCGAAGCGTTTGCAACTCCAAAGTCGTGGATCTTATATAAATCAAAGCTTCCTGCACTTCCGTAGATGAACGCGATTCCGAAAAGTAGGAAACCTGTTGCGAATGCACCCATTAAGAAATATTTAATTGAAGCTTCGTTTGATCTCAGATCAGTTTTGTTGGCACCAGCCATTACATATAACGGAATAGAAAGGATTTCAACACCTAAGAACATTGTTACCAAGTTCTGGTATCCAAAAAGAACAATTCCTCCCACTAATGCAAATAACATTAATGCATATAATTCTGATTGGTGGCTTCTGTGATTGCTGAATGCAAAACCTCCCAAAAAGAATAACAATAAAGTTGTTACAATGGATAATTTCGTGAATAATGCAGTATTGGCACTGTATTCATACATGTGCTTGTAATGATCGAAGAACGAACATTCAGGCATAAAGCTTACGTACAATGCAACGATTAAACCGAAAATCCCAATGTATCTTGCGAATTTCCCTTGTTCAAAAACTCCTGAAAATAACGCAATAACTGCCGTTAGGAAAACAATAATTAAAACACTCATAATATAGATTTGAGATGTGAGATTTGAAGTTTAAAGTTTCTGGTTCAGAGTTAAAAGTTCCTGTCTCTTATCTCTTCGTCTTTTATCTTTATTCTCTCTAATCTCTTATTTTTTTAATTTTTAAATCTTTTAATTTTTTAGTTAGCCATCGCCGTGTAGATAAACTTCACTGAACTACTCACCATATCGATTACCGGTTGTGGGAAAATACCAAGTAAGATTACAAAAACCGCGATACTAGCCAATACAGAGAATTCTACAGCAGATAAATCTTTTGCTGTGCTTAAAACTTCTGCATTTCCTTCTCCGAACATTGCTTTTCCGTAGAATCTCAATAAGTACACCGCACAAAGAATTACCGTAAGACCAGCAATTACTGCTGCTGTTCCGTTGAAATCATATACTGATTTTAACAGGATAAATTCTCCGATGAATCCATTCGTCAATGGAACTCCCATTGAGCCTAATATAATAATCAGGAACAAGACTGCAAACTTAGGCGCTACTTTAGCTAAACCACCCATTTGTCTGATGTCTCTTGATTTAAATCTCTTGTATAAAATATCACAACAGTAGAATAATCCCACTACGTTGATACCGTGAGCGAAAGTTTGTACCAATGCTCCTTCAGCACCTTCCACATTGAAAGTTCCTCTTAAAGTAACTACTGCAGAAGCGAAGATACCTGCTACCATCAATCCTACGTGAGAGAAAGATGAATAAGCAATAATTCTCTTCATATCTGTTTGGATGATGGCAATCAATGCTCCGTGAACAATTCCCACAATAGCAAGGATGATTACAATCTGTCCGGAAATTCCTGCAATTGGAAGTGGAGTGATTGGAAGTAAATAACGTAATACACCGTACACCGCCATTTTAAGCATGATACCAGATAACAACATCGATCCCTGAGTAGGAGAGTAGGTATACGTATCAGGCTGCCATGTATGGAATGGGAATACTGGTAATTTCACTGCAAAAGCAAAGAAAATGAACCAGAATACCACCGTTTGTTGTGTTTCATTCAGTTGCGCATTGTATAGATCTGTTAAAGCGAATGATGCAGAGTGGTTGTACACATAGATCAATCCGGCTAACATAAATAAAGATCCAACGAATGTATATACGAAGAACTTCGTAGTGAATTCAAACCTTTTATTCTCTTGTCCCCAAAGTCCGGCAATAAACCAAATTGGAATCAAAGTGACTTCCCAGAAAATGTAGAACAACAATCCGTCTAAAGAAGTAAATACTCCTACAAGACCGAATTGCATCAACAGAATCAGTCCGTAGAATGTATTTCTGTAGCTTACACTTTCGTTGAAAGAAGATAAAATGATAATTGGCGCTAAAATGTTAGTCAGCAATAAAAGAAGCATGCTCATTCCATCGATACCGAAGTGAAGAGAGCTCTTCATAAATTGTGACCACGGATAACTGATTTCATGCTGCAATACGCTGTCTACTGTCGGAGTAAAATCAAAATCCGATAGTATATAGAACGTAAGAAGCATTTGGATCAATGCAATCCCTAGTGCCAAATATTTGCTGGAATTACTCTTCCATGCAAAAACTAATCCCGAACCTACTAGAGGTAATAGTAATAATGTTAATAATAAACAAGACATTATTATTGTAATAAAAAGTTAACAATTAATATAATTCCCACAGCTAAAGACATGATAAGAATATACGTCTCTACATTTCCGTTTTGAACACGCTTCATAGCTTTTCCGCTGTCTTCAGCACCATCACCTACAAAGTTTACAAAACGGTCTAAGATACCCTTATCAAACATCTTTCCTCCGCGTCCTAATCCTTCAACAGTTTTTACAATCAATGCGTTGTAAAGTTCGTCAACGTATAATTTCTTAGCAGAAAGCTTTTCCCATCCGGTATAGCTTTCTTCTGCCACAGCCATTTTTTTCTTTTTTACGTAGGTATTTCTAACGATAAACCATACAGAGAAGAACATAAGAACTGTAGCTGCTAATAAGATCATTTCAGTGTTGAAATCTACTCCTGAAAGAGTAGCTTCCATCTGGCTGTAGCTTTGTTCCGTAAGAACAGGCTTTAACCATTCCATCAGTTTAGCATAGTGTCCGTGACCGATGAAGTGTGGCAAGTTGATGAAACCTCCAACTACAGAAAGAATAGCCAATACGATCAATGGTAATGTCATATTAGACGGGCTTTCGTGTAAGTGGTGTTTTTGCTCTTCAGTCCCTCTGAACTCTCCATGGAAAGTCAGATAGTATAGTCTGAACATATACGTTGCAGTCATTGCCGCTAAAACAAATAAGATTACCCAATAGATTGGATTTTTAGCGAAAGCTGCTACTAAAATTTCGTCTTTAGAGATCATCCCCGATAATAAAGGGAAACCTGAGATCGCTAATGTTCCGATAAGGAATGTAGCGTGCGTAAGAGGAATATATTTTTTAAGACCTCCCATGAAACGCATATCCTGCTCGTTGCTCATAGCGTGGATTACAGAACCTGCACCTAAGAATAGTAAAGCTTTAAAGAAAGCGTGTGTCATTACGTGGAACATAGCTGTTGTATACGCTCCAAGTCCTAAAGCGATGAACATAAATCCAAGTTGTGAAACTGTAGAGTATGCCAATACTTTTTTGATGTCGTTCTGACGTAGTGCATAGAATCCTGCTAAAGCTGCAGTTAAGAATCCGATTAATAAAATTCCTCCTTGTACAGTTGGTGCTAAAGTAAATAAGAAGTTAGATCTTACTACTAAATAAATACCCGCTGTTACCATTGTTGCTGCGTGAATTAACGCAGAAACAGGAGTTGGCCCGGCCATTGCGTCCGGTAACCAAGTATATAATGGAACCTGAGCAGATTTACCGGTAGCACCGATGAATAAACTCGCTGTGATAAAGATAATCACTGTTCCGTCTAATTCAAATTTTGAAGCATTTTCAGCTACTGAAAGGTAATCTACAGCATTCGTCTGAGCAGCAATCATAAAGATACCAATCAATAATGCTAAGTCACCAATTCTGTTCATGATGAAAGCTTTTCTTGCCGCTTTACCGTATTCCTCGTTCGTGTACCAGAATCCGATCAATAGGTAAGAACAAAGACCTACACCTTCCCATCCGATGAATAAGATAAGGTAGTTGCTTCCCATCACTAAAAGTAACATTGAGAAGATGAAAAGATTCAGATAAGTAAAGAACTTATAGAATCCTTTATCATGACTCATATATCCGATAGAGTATAAGTGGATCAGTGAACCGATACCCGTAATAATCATAACCATCATTAAAGACAGCTGATCAATCTGGAACCCAAAATTGATCTGAATCCCATTTACTCTAAACCATTCAAAAGCTTTTACGATTACAGGCTGGCTTTCAGAATTGAAATTCATGAAAAGACTTACAGCAATACAGAATGATCCGAAAACCATAGCTGTTGCTAAAGATCCAACCAATATTTTTGGAAGATTTTTTCCGAATAAACCGTTAATAAGAAACCCTAAAAGTGGTAAAAGTACTATTGCATATACTAAATTCTCCATTCTTATCCTCTTAATTTATTAAATATACTAACATCTACAGAACGGGTATTTCTATACAGCATAGCAATAATTGCCAGACCTACCGCTACTTCAGCAGCAGCAACCACCATAATGAAGAACACTAAAAGCTGTCCGTCACCGTTCCCTTTGTATGCTGAAAAAGCAGCCAATAAAAGGTTTACAGAATTAAGCATAAGCTCTACACAGCCCAGAATCACAATAGCATTTTTTCTAAGCAATACTCCCATCACTCCTAAGCAGAATAATACTGAACAAAGGATAATGAAGTAGTTCAAAGGGATGCTTTGTATAAATGTATTTACTTCTCCCATAATTTTATAAATCTTTTTTACCGATTAATACCGCGCCTACAATACCTGCTAAAATCAGGATGGAAGCAAGCTCAAACGGCAAAACATATTCATTAAACAAAAGTCTACCCAGGTTTTTAGTAAGACCAACCCCTCTGTCTACATTCTCAACAACAATTTGGTTTTGCTGAACCCCTCTGAATACTCCTAAAACTCCTACTAAAAGAAGACCTGCAGTAAAAACTCCAATAAATTTTAAAGTATTACCCTTCTTACTTTCGTCTGCTTTATTAAGGTTAAGCATCATTAAGATGTAAAGGAAAAGTACCATGATGGCACCTGCGTACACTATAATCTGGATGATTGCTAAGAATTGTGCATTCAAAAGAATGTACATTCCGGCAATTGAAAACATCGTAACAATTAATGACAAAATAGCATATAAAGGATTTTTTGCAAACACGAAGTACACCGCACTTGCTACTGCTAAAAACGCCACCAAGAAAAATAAAAACTGATCCATTATTTTACCGCATTTTTTTGTTTCTCGGATTGTCTTGTCGTGATGTCAATCCTTTCATTTATTTTTTCAACTAATTTATCTTTTCCGTAAATGAAAGAACCTCTGTTGGTTTCTACGTCTACCAATCTGTCTGTAAGATAGATGGCAGATTTAGGACAAGCTTCTTCACACATACCACAGAAAATACATCTTAGCATATTGATTTCATATACTGAAGCATATTTTTCTTCTCTGTAAAGTCCTTTTTCCTCTTTAGTTCTTTCAGCAGCAGTCATTGTAATGGCTTCTGCAGGACAAGCTACCGCACAAAGCCCGCAAGCTGTACATCTTTCTCTGCCTTCTTCGTCTCTTTTCAAAACGTGCTGACCTCTCCAGATGGTAGTTCTTGGCTTCTGTACTTCCGGATACGAATATACTGCGGGAGCACCTTTTATCACGGTTCTTACAGCATGCTTAAATGTAATCCCCATCCCTGTAAATATTGCAGGAAGGTAGATTTTTTCAGCAAGGGTCATTTCTTTATTGGAAACAACTTTTGATCTGTTTGTAAGTTTCATTTATTTAATTTTTTTAGGCTGAACCTGTATCCAGCATTAAAAATATATTCTTATCTCTTAGTTTGCAAATGCTAAAATTACAGCTCCTGTAATTAATAGGTTTACCAATGCCATCGGGATTAATGTTTTCCATCCTAAGTGCATTAACTGGTCGTATCTGAATCTTGGAAGCGTCCATCTGATCCACATAAAGATCAAAATCCCGATTACAGTTTTCGTTAAGAATGCTACGATACTTAAGATTCCTGCAATGTTTTCTCCCCAGTTCTGAGTTACCCATTCAATCCCAGGATAGTTGTATCCTCCGAAGAAAAGAACTACCATGAAAGCATTAGATATAAACATGTTCACGTATTCCCCGAACATATATAAACCTAACTTCATGGAAGAGTATTCTGTAGAGTATCCTGTTACCAATTCAGATTCACACTCAGGTAAATCGAACGGGTGTCTGTTTGTTTCAGCTAAAGCGGCTACAAAGAAAACAAGGAAAGCAATTGGTTGGTAGAAAATATTCCAGTTCATACCGGAAACCCAAGGAATAACTCCCCATAATTTTCCAGTAGTTTGGCTTTCTGTGATTTCTTTTAAGTCTAGGCTTCCAGCCATCATAATAATAGAAAGAAGCGCTAATCCCATTGCCAATTCATAAGAAATCATCTGAGAAGAAGCACGGATAGCACCTAATAATGAATATTTGTTGTTCGAAGCCCAACCTCCAATCATAATTCCGTAAACCCCGATGGAGGCCATTCCGATGATGAAAAGTACACCAACATCAATGTTAGCTACTTGAAGATCAAAAGAAGTACCTGCAATATTTAAACTTTTACCCCAAGGAATAACTGCTCCTGTGATTAATGAAATAAACATTACTAAAGCCGGTCCCAATACGAAAAGGAATTTTTCAGCATTGGCAGGCGTAAAGTCTTCCTTGAAGAAGAATTTTCCACCGTCAGCAAGAGGTTGCAGTAATCCGAAAGGTCCAGCTCTGTTAGGACCAATTCTATCCTGCATGATAGAGGCAACTTTTCTTTCTGCCCAGGTAGAGTAGGCTGCAATCGTTAACGAAAGCAGGAAAAGTGCTAGTACAAGTATAAGTTTAAATGTAAGTAAATCCATTTTTATTTAGATATTAAGATGTCAGATGCTAGATATCAAATGGTCTGAAGTCTGGAATCTGAAATCTGATGTCTTTTAATTCAAATTATTTTTCGTCTTTTTCACTGATTTCCTTAGCCATCGGATTGTCTAAAACTCTTAGCTCATCTTTAGGCTTTTCGTAGTGGTTCAATGAAATTACAGAGTGTCTGTCGATATGTCTAGGACCTTCAATATTCCAGTCTGATAATGCTTTTCTTTCGAAACGACATGTATCACAGATGAATTCTTCAACTTCACCCCACTGGTCTTTTCTTGCAGTTACTCTTACGATTTCATCACCTTTCATCCAAACTACAGCTTTTCCTGAACACTTATCACATTTACAAGTAGCATTCATTGGTTTTGTAAACCATACTCTGCTTGCAAAACGAGAGGTTCTGTCTGTTAATGCTCCTACAGGACAAACGTCAATAACATTTCCGATGAAGTCATTATCTAAAGCTTTATTTAAATACGTAGAAATTTCAGCGTGATCTCCTCTGAAAAGAATACCATGCTCTCTTTCTCCTGTTAATTGGTTAGCGGCTAATACACATCTTGCACAAAGAATACAACGGTTCATGTTCAACTTGATGTTCGGTCCAAGATCATCTGCTTCGTAAGTATTCCTTTCGAATTCTGTTCTTGTCTCAAGATTTCCATGCTCATATCCAAGATCCTGAAGGTGACATTCACCAGCCTGATCACAAACAGGACAGTCTAACGGGTGATTTACCAATAAGAATTCGGTAACCGCTTTTCTTCCTTCCTGAGCTTTCTCAGAAGTAAGGTTTTTAACTTCCATCCCGTCCATTACATTCGTTCTGCAACTTGCTACCAATTTAGGCATAGGACGCGGATCTGCTTCAGATCCTTTAGAAACTTCTACAAGACAAGTTCTGCATCTTCCTCCACTGGTTTCTAATTTGCTGTAATAGCACATAGCAGGAGGTACAGATTTACCGCCAATTTGTCTTGCCGCTTCCAAAATAGAAGTACCAGGCAAAACTTCAGTAGTCTGTCCGTCTATAGTTATTGTGAATTTTTTAACTTCTTCGCTCATATTGTATGCTTTAAGCTTTATGCGTTAAGCAATAGGCTTTGTTATTTATATTTCTTAGTATTAAATGTATATCCAATTCCCCCCATTATTTGTCCGAAAACAAAATCCTGTTGAGCTTTGTCTGGCTTGTTGTTCAATGTAGTTTTAATATCCCACATATTGATGTAACCGGCTTTTCCTTCTAGTCTTACCATGACATGATTCCATAGCACTAAATTAAGACTGGCTCTTACATCAGTTCCCATACCAGCAACGTGGAAACGGTCACTTCTTTCATTTCCGAAAAGTTTTACATTACTTTTTGGGAACATGAATCCGATACCGGCACCATAAGACCAAACTAAATCAACATTTTTCTTGTTGATAAGGCTTTGGTATTTTTCAAGACCTAAGTTTTCATAATTAAGTCCGTCTGTATGTTCAAAAGTAAGGAACTTCTCATCTGCCAGGTTTACCTGACCGTTTTGCACCATGCCTGCATATTGAGGATCTGAAATATGTCCTTTAAAGTTAACGGTTTGATCTTGATCCATCACATATTTCATGTGATCAATTCCTAAAACAAGCGCTAAATTATCTTTAATAAAATATCCTATTCTGAAATTATACTGCGTTACAGTAAACCAGCTTGGATCAAAATAAACAATTCCAAATTTTGTAGGTCTATCCTGTGCCGTTACATTATTCAGTTGGAAATCATATCCATTTCCTTTAAAATGGATGTCAGAATTACTGAATGCCGCTCTATTCCATCCATAAAAAAAGAACATTTGTCCTTTTTTGCTTAAAGGCTCAGGTTTTTTAGAAACAGGAGCTTTAAACAGGTCTGCATTATTTTCTACTACTAGAGAATCTTTTTTTTGTCCGAAAACAAAACTCGACATCATTAAGCCGACAACAAACAATCTTTTCATTTCAACTACGCATTCTTTTCAACAGCTGGGATAGGATCTGCATAATGTGCCAATCCATAGTTCTGAGTCTGAGATAACTCAGGGTTTTTCACGTGCCACTCAAATTCATCTCTGAAGTGACGGATGGCTGCTGCAACCGGCCAGGCTGCTGCATCTCCTAATGGACAGATTGTATTTCCTTCGATTTTTCTCTGGATATCCCAAAGTAGATCGATATCTTCCATTTTTCCTTCTCCTTTTTCAATTTTCTTTAGGATTTTATGCATCCATCCCGTTCCTTCACGGCAAGGAGTACACTGTCCACAACTTTCATGGTGGTAGAATCTTGCTAAAGTCATCGTATGTTCTACGATACACTGGTCTTCATCTAAAACGATGAAACCTCCTGAACCCATCATTGTTCCGGTAGCAAAACCACCATCAGCCAATGATTCATAGTTCATATATCTTGGCTCTCCGTTCACCGTTCTCAACAATAAATTAGCTGGAACAATTGGAACAGAACTTCCTCCAGGAATACAAGCCTTTAATTTTTTCCCATCTTTAATACCACCGCAATATTCATCAGAATAGATAAATTCTTCTACGGTAATGGTCATATCGATTTCGTATACACCCGGTTTGTTGATGTTTCCACAAGCAGAAATTAATTTCGTTCCTGTAGATCTTCCAACTCCGATTTTAGCATACTCAGCACCTGTAATATCAATGATTGGAACAATGGCAGCAATAGACTCAACGTTGTTTACCACCGTTGGTCTCTCCCAAAGACCTTTTACAGCCGGGAATGGTGGTTTTAATCTTGGGTTACCTCTTTTTCCTTCAAGGGATTCAAGCAATGCAGTTTCTTCACCGCAGATGTATGCTCCACCACCTCTCTGTACATAGATTTCACAATCGAAACCAGTTCCTAAAATGTTTTTACCTAAAAATCCTGCTGCTTTAGCTTCTTCAATAGCTTCTTCTAAAATATCAGGAATCCATGAATATTCTCCACGGATGTAGATATAAGAAACATTTGAACCTAAACAGAAAGATGAAATTAGCATTCCTTCAATCAGTAGGTGAGGAAGGAACTCCATCAGATATCTGTCCTTAAATGTTCCAGGCTCAGATTCATCTGCATTTACTACAAGGTGTCTTGGAACGCCTTCCGGTTTTGCCAAAAAGCTCCATTTCATCCCAGTTGGGAATCCAGCTCCACCACGTCCTCTTAGTCCTGAAGCTTTTACTTCTTCAAGAATTTCGTCAGGAGTCATCTTCAAGGCCTTTTCAGCTGCAGTGTAACCCCCCTGTTTACGGTATGTTTCAAAGTAGCGAATACCTTCTATATGTGCGTCTTTAAGTAAAAGTTTTTTACTCATTGTTTATTATGCTTTTAGCTATCGGCTTTTGACTTCTAGCTTTTTATAATTATTAAAAAAATTAACTGAGTTTAAATCCAAAATTCAGGATTCAAAATCTTTATTAGTCTAAAGCAAGCTGTCCCTGTCTGCAAAGTTCAAGGATTTCGTCTACTTTTTCTATTGTTAAATTTTCATGAAAGAACTTTCCAAGCTGTAGCATTGGTGCGTATCCGCATGCTCCAAGACATTCAGCTGGCTTTAGAGTGAACATCCCGTCTTCAGTAGTTTCACCATCCTTAATGTTCAGTTTCGTTCTGATGTGGTCAAGGATTTTTTCGCTTCCACAAACCATACAAGGTCCTGTTCTGCAAACCTCTAAAACATATTTACCTACCGGCTTCATGTTGAACATGGTATAGAAAGTAGCCACTTCATATACTTCGATCGGTTTGATACTTAAAAGTCCGGCAACATAATCCATCACAGGAACATCTAACCATCCTCCGAATTCTTTCTGTGCCAAGTGAAGTACAGGAAGAAGAGCAGATTTTTGTCTTCCTTCAGGATATCTTGCGATAATTTTGTGTACCTGTGCTAAACTTTCCGGTTTAAAAGCTATTGTTTCGCTCATTTTTTATCTAAGATTAAAGAGTAAAGAACAAAGAAAAAAGATTCTAAAGTCCGTTATTCTAAATTCGTTTTATATTGGGTGAAGAAAGTCTATTATCTTTTCTTCTATTATCTTTTAGTCTAATGTATTATGCGTCTAATTCTCCCGCAATAATATTCATACTACACATCGTTACAATGGCATCTGAAATTACAGAACCTGTAATCATTTCAGGGTATGCCTGATAGTAGATGAAGCATGGTCTTCTGAAGTGAAGTCTGTAAGGGCTTCTTCCTCCGTCACTCACAAGATAGAAACCTAATTCTCCGTTTCCACCTTCTACTGCATGGTAAACTTCTCCTTTCGGTACATCAGTTTCTCCCATTACGATTTTGAAGTGGTAGATTAGAGCTTCCATTTTTTGATATACATCTGCCTTTTCAGGAAGATAGAAATCAGGAACATCCGCGTGGAATGGTCCTTCTGGAAGGTTTTCGTATGCTTGTTTGATAATTTTTAGTGATTCCCAGATTTCCTGTTGACGAACCATGAAACGGTCGTAAGTATCTCCTGAAGTTCCTACAGGAATAATGAAGTCGAAATCTTCGTATGAGGAATAAGGTTGTGCAACTCTTACATCGTAATCTACACCTGCTGCACGTAAGTTTGGACCTGTGAAACCGTAGCTTAATGCTCTTTCGGCAGAAATAGCTCCTGTACCGATGGTTCTGTCCATGAAAATTCTGTTTCTTTCTAATAAAGTACCGAATTCTTTAAATCTTGCAGGGAATGTTTTTAAGAAGTCCTGTAATAACTCATGGAACTTAGGGGTGAAATCTCTTTCAAATCCTCCGATTCTTCCCATGTTCGTAGTCATCCTTGCTCCACAAATCTGCTCATACATATCATAAATACGTTCTCTTTCGATGAACATATAGGTAAGTCCTGTAATAGCTCCTGAGTCCATCCCGGTTACCCCGTTACAGATCAGGTGATCACCAATTCTGGCCAGCTCCATTAAGATAACACGCATATAGTCTACACGTTTTGGAACTTTAACGCCAATCAGCTTCTCAACTGTCATGTGCCAACCTAAGTTGTTGATTGGTGCAGAACAGTAATTCATACGGTCAGTAAGGGTAGTGATCTGAGAATAGTTTCTTCTTTCAGAAATTTTCTCAAATGCTCTGTGGATATATCCTACTGTTTGCTCAGCGTGAAGAATTCTTTCTCCATCCATCGTTAGGATGTTCTGGAAAATCCCGTGAGTAGCAGGGTGGGTAGGTCCTAGATTCAGGGTGTATAATTGCCCGTCAATCTGTTCCTTACTTTCGTACTGGTTTAGTATATTAGATAATGAGTTATCTTTCATAATATATTTAGATTTGAGATTTGAAATTTGAATTGTTAACTTCAAATCCCAAATATCCAATTTCAAATTTATTTATCTTCCGAACATATTATCGTCCTTGTCGGTTCTGGTACCATCTTCAAGGCGATATTCTTTCAACATTGGGTGGTATCCAAGATCTTCCATATTCAAAATAGGTCTAAGATCCGGGTGCCCTTTAAATTTAATCCCATAGAAATCATACGTTTCTCTTTCCATCCAGTTAGCCCCAGCATAGAGCTCAACAAGTGAGTCTACTTCAATATTTTCTCTGGACATAAAGATCTTCAGACGTAATCTGAAGTTGGCCATCATATTATGTAAATGGTATACAACACCAATTTCCTTTGCCGGGAATTCAGGGTAGTGAATACCGCAGATGTCTGTAAGGAAATTAAACTCCAATGATGAATCTTTAAGATAGTGAATGATCTTCTTGATATCTTCTTTCTTCACTTCCACCGTCAGCATTCCATAAGGTTCTGAACTTGAAATAACAGATTCCGGAAATTCTCTGGTGATTGCTTCTAATACAAATTCGTTTGTCATTTCCGTTTAGTTGCTTATGTTGTAAGAATCTAATAATTTCTGATATTCAGGCATATCTCTTCTTCTGATGCTTTCGCTTTCTGCAAGAGCCTGTACCTGCATTACTCCTTCAATAATCTGTTCTGGTCTTGGAGGACATCCAGGAACATAAACGTCTACCGGAATAATTTTATCAATTCCCTGAAGTACAGAATAAGTATCAAAAATACCTCCGCTGGAAGCACAAGCACCAACAGCTACTACCCATTTTGGCTCAGCCATTTGAGTATATACTTCTTTTAGGACTGGTCCTAATTTCTTTGATATAGTTCCGCAAACCATCAGCATATCCGCTTGTCTTGGAGAGAAAGAGTTTCTTTCCATACCAAATCTTGAAGCATCATAAGTAGGGTTTAGGGTAGCCATAAACTCAATACCACAACAAGAGGTTGCAAATGGCAATGGCCAAAGTGAAAACTTTCTTGCCATCCCGATTACACTGCTCAGTTTTGTTGCGAAAAACCCTTCTCCTTCATAGCCTTCGGGAGCAGGTGCATCTGTTCTTATTACTGGTTTTTTATCTGACATGTTGTTTGTTTTTAGATTTTGAATTATAAATGCTGGATTATTGATTCAAAATCCATCATTCAAAACTCATAATTTGCTTTTATTTATCCCAATCTAGTGCACCACGTTTCCAAACATAGAAAAACGCCACGAAGAAAATCGCAACGAACGTAAGCACAGCAAGGAATCCTTCCATACCGAATTCTCTGAAGTTTACCGCATAAGGATAAAAGAATACGATTTCAATATCGAATAGTACGAACAATACCGCAGTCAGGAAGTACTTGATAGAAAACGGTGTTCTAGCGTTTCCTTCACTAGGAACCCCACATTCCCAACTTTGGTTTTTTACAGAATTTCCTTTTTTCTGCTTTGGACCTAAGAAATGTGCTCCAAGTAATGAAACAGCGACAAATCCTACTGCTACACCTGCCTGGATAAGGATTGGAATATAACTTTCAGGTAAATTCATTTTTGCATTATTATCTCAATTTGCAAATTTAACGAATAAACAAGAAAGCATGAAATTTATCAGCTTAAAAGTCGGGTGAAAATAGAGAAAAGTTACAATTTAGAATCAATAAAAATAACAGATTATTTCTTCATTTTTTTAAGAAGAGAGTAGGCCATATATGCAATATATCCAAAAAGAAGGCTCGCAAAAACAATGTTAATCACTGTATTTGTTCGGTTGTCCAACGATTGGAAAAAGAAATTATAAGCAATAAATCCGGCAATTAAAACAGCGAAAATGATAAGTTGTGGCTTCATGGGGGAGATTATTTGAGGTGAGAGTGTGTAAAAGTGGATGAGTGAGATTGTACCACTCATGATTTATCACTTATCATTTATCTCAAGTGAGTATGTTCTTCTTCTCTTATGATTCACAGGGTTGTAGTCCTGCCATAAAAGCTGTACACTTTTGTTTTCTTCAAGTTCCGGGTTGGTTTCAGCAAAATTAATTCCCATGCTTGTAAATCGGACAAAGATTTCCTTGAAAATAATAGCGGTTACTCCACGTCTCTGATACTCAGGATGAATTCCGATAAGATAAAAATTAGCACGGTCATTTTTCTTGGCAGCCTGTAAAAAATGCCACCATCCAAAAGGAAATAGTTTACCTTTTGATTTCTGTAAAGCCTTGGAGTAGGAAGGCATGGTAATGGCAAAAGAAACCAATTGCTTGTTTTCGTCTACCACACAGATTACATAGTTTTTATCAATAAGAGGGAAGTATTTTTCTTTGTAGGTTTTGATCTGTTCGTCCGAAATCGGGGTGTAAGTGGAAAGGTGTTTATAGGTTTCATCTAATAGTTTAAACATAGGTTCTACATAAGGAAGAATTTCTTCTTTTGATTTGAATTTAAGAACACTAAGTTTATATTTTTGAGCAATCAATCCACTGAATTTTTCTACTTTTTCAGGAAGTACTTTCGGAAAATTCATTTCATATTCTACCCATTCTTTTTCTTTTACTAATCCAAGGTTTTCAAGATGTTCCGGATAATAGGCATGATTATAAATTCCAATCATAGTAGCCAATTTATCAAATCCCATTGTCAGCATACCTGCTTTGTCCAGATTGGTGAAACCCATCGGACCTTCGATTTTATCAATATTATGCTCCTTGGCGTAATCAATTGCAGTTTGGATTAAGGCTTTGGAAACCTCTGGATCATTAATAAAATCTATCCAGCCAAATCTTACTTTTTTGATGCCTAACTCTTTTTCTTCTTTATGGTTAATAATTACAGCAATTCTTCCTGATATCTTATTGTCTTTTATAGCCAGAAATTGTTTGGATTCTGAATATTGTAAAGCAGGATTTTCTTTTGCATCCCAGATTTTCATTTCATCTTTAATAAAGGATGGAACGTAGTATGGATTATTTTTATATAAATCCATTGGAAATCTTACGAATTGCTTGAGATGATCAGCTGTTTTTACTTCAATAATTGAAACCTTAGACATAACTTTTGATGGTAATTTAGGGACAAATATAAATAATAAAATCGTATACTTTGGCACAGTTTTTATATCATTATGGTTAAAAATTGAACACAAAATCTAAATAAAAATGACGGGTTATTATATCATTATTGGTATTTCAATGCTGGTGAGCTGGTGGGTTTCGTCCAGGTTGAAATCAAAATTTGAATATTATTCCAACGTACATCTTCGAAATGGCCTTTCGGGGAAAGAAGTAGCGGAAAAAATGTTGAGAGATAACGGGATTAATGATGTTCAGGTAATATCAGTTCCCGGACAGCTAACGGACCACTATAATCCGGCAGATAAAACAGTAAACCTTTCTGAAGGTGTTTACATGCAGAGAAATGCAGCGGCAGCAGCTGTGGCAGCTCATGAATGTGGACATGCCGTTCAGCATGCAGTAGGATACTCAATGTTGAATCTACGTTCAAAATTGGTTCCTGTTGTTAATATAAGTTCCAATCTGATGCAGTTTGTTCTTATTGCAGGTATTGCGATAATGGCAGCTACCAGAACAGTAGATAATCCTAATGGAAATACAGCCATCCTGGCTATTGGTGTAGCAATGTTTGCAGTAACCACTCTGTTTGCTTTTGTAACACTACCGGTAGAGTATGATGCAAGTAACAGAGCAATGAAATGGCTTAAAGATACAGGTACTGTAACTGCCGAAGAATTTGTAGGAGTTCAGGATAGTTTAAAGTGGGCTGCAAGAACATATGTTGTAGCAGCTTTAGGATCTTTAGCTCAGCTCCTTTACTGGGGATCTTTACTTCTCGGTGGGAGAAGAGATTAATCATTAAATTCAAATGAAACATATTGCATCTCAGATAACTTTTCTGAGATGCTTTCTTTTTGTGCCAGTTTTAATGAGGCGGTAAGGATGCAGTTTTCATTCGCATCAAAATTAACAACCTTGGCATCAAATTTTGAAAGCAGGGTGAAGATGGTATTCTGCTGATTGAAGTTGAACTGGATCTCAATTTCTGTTTCCAGTTCCCTTGTGATGATATTGGCTTCTTCTAATGTGATCTTTGCAGATTCTTTATAAGCTTTTACTAAACCAGAAACACCCAATTTAGTTCCACCATAATAACGAACTGAAATAACCAGAACATTGGTAATTTCATTAGCTAATAATTGATTGTAAATAGGAAGTCCAGCACTTCCTGAAGGTTCACCGTCATCATTCGCTCTATAGTTTTCACCATTTAATCCCATTCTGAAAGCATAGCAATGATGTGTTGCTTTTGGATGTTCTTCTCTGATTTTTTCCAATGCAGCTTTTAATTCCTTTTCATTAGTAACCGGGAAGGCAAATCCTATAAACTTGCTTCCTTTTTCTTTTAATAAGGTATTTTCTATGGGTTTATCAATGGTTTTATATTCAAACGTCATTCTGTATTCCGGCTTTATTTATGCAAAAGTATTAAATGCTTTATAAACTTGCACCTTTATTAGAAAAGAAGCTGTCGGAATTCCGACAGCTTCTTCAGTATTTTTATTTTTTTATTATTTTTTGGGTAAACCATTTTCCATTGGATTCAAATTTGACAAAGTAAACTCCTTGTGGTAAATGTGATATATTGATGCCGTTATTTTCTTTATTAAATAGAACTGTTTTTCCATTTGTATCATAAACCTGAACTTTATCTAAAATGACGTTTGTTTTAAAAAAAACGGAAGAACTTGTGGGGTTAGGATATAATAATAGCTTTGAGTCATTTTTGCTTACAATATCATTTTCATTGGTTGCTAAAGATGCATTCGGAAAGTCAACGATATAGATATCTGAATAATTTCCTACAACTATAACTTTGTTATTAAAATATTTATAAGCATTAATATTTACAAGATCTAAATCTTCATTGCTTGCAGCAGAAACAACAAGTTGTGAGGTAGCACCTCCGTCTGTAGTTCTGTAGAGAGCGTTACTAGAATCATAGTAATAGCCTAGATTTTCATTGAGAAAATAATATTTAGAAGAAACAGAATTTGTAGTTTCTACCCATGTTGCTCCTGAATTAGTACTCATATATGCTTTTCCATAATTGGCTGTTATAGAAATTTTAGAGGCACTAATTACATTTACAGAATTTAGATAACCTGTTGCTTCGAAAATAGAATTCCAGGTAATTCCCCCGTCCGTAGTTTTATACAGTTTTCGGGAGCCGCCTGCATAGCCAATCATATCGTTATAGAACTGAATAGATTCTATTTCTCCCATTTCGGTAAATTGGGAAGCTGTTGATGGTGGTGATATTAAATGTATTCCATTTGGAGGGGTTATATAAGGTGATGCAGTACCTAATAAGACATCTCCATTATCTTTAATCCAGAATGCGGAAAGATATGTTACTGGATTAGTTGAACCGGAACTATTCCATGTTTGACCAAAATTTGATGTTAAAGAATAATTTCCATTCCCAACAAGAATACCTTTTCCGTTTTCTTTTAACTGTACCCCTTTAAAAGCGTTCGATGTAAATGTTGCTGTTTGATTAATCCAAGTGTGTCCACCGTCAGTTGTACGGTAAATAACACTGTAGAATCCGGTAGATCCATTTCCTATGACAGTTCCCTGGTTATCATTTGCAAAAGAAATGCTTTTTAACTCAGAAGGATAAACGCCAGGAACTAATAAGCTCCAGTTGGTGGTATCAGTAGATTTGTAAATGTTTGATTCACCTCCAACGATCATATTACCATTGATGATTCCAATGGAATTAAGGTTGAAGTAAGGATAAGTATTAATTAATCTTTGATTCGTCCAGTTTTGTCCCATATCTGAAGACTTATACAGTCTATTGTCATCGCCAACAATATAAAGCTGGTTGGAGTACAGTTTTATATCATTTAGATTATAGGTTGCTGAAATATTTACAGGAGACCAGTTTGCTCCCTGATCATTTGTTTTAAAGAGTTTACCGTTATTTCCTACAATAAAAGCATCTGTACTGTTCATAAAAAGAATTTTATTGATGCTGGTTGTGCTTAAGCTTGTAGCAGTCCAGGTTGTTCCTTGGTTTATTGTTTTATAGACTTTTCCATTGGCGGCGCACACAAATCCAATATTCTCGTCTATAAAATAGATATCATTTATATTACTTTGCTCCGGTAATGAAACAAAAGAGAAAGAATTTCCTGAATTTAATGTTTTGTATATAACGCCTGAATTACCTCCAAGAAAACCTGTAGATTCATTTACAAAATAGAAACTTCTTAAAAAAGCAGCATTTGCTGATTTAGAAACAGAAGTTTTAAATCCATCTGTGGTTTTATAAATTCCGGTTTGGGTTAATACAAATCCAATATTATTATTGAGCATTTGAATATCTCTGTATATTTCATTTCTGAAGAGCTTTTTCCAGGTCTTTCCTCCATCCTTTGAAGATGCTACGATTCCATATTGAGACTGATCAAGCATGTATAATGTTTGATCTGGCGTAACCTCCAGATTAGTGATGGTTGAAAAAGATTTTACAGGAGTTAAAAATTTCCATTCTTGGGCTTTGATGAAGGAGACTAAGCTCAAGAAAAGAATAGAAAAGTATTTGTACATTATTATTAGTTTTTTGCAAAACTAGTAAAAGTATCAATAGTTTGTATTTAAAAAAGTATAAGCCATCAAAATTTGACGGCTTATATATTTTTTGAATGTAATTCTATTAAATTCCATCTCCGCAAAGGTCCATAGGAATCAGGCACATATAGCTTGTAGGGCCACAGAAATCCTGAGGACATCTGTCTCTACATCTTGTTGGTTGTCCATTAGGTAATGTACATGTTACGAAAACAGCACCTCCCTGAATTGTTTTTAATCCTGCTCTGGATAGTTTTTTTGAATTTTTCATGATACTATTTTTAGTTTGACTAATTTGTACGGTTTCATAATATTAGCATGGGAATGATCCGTCTGCCCAAGGGGGTGGACAACTCATACTTGATGGGGTTGCACAGCAGTGTTGTAATGAAGGTGGGTAAAAAGAACAGCATTCAGGCGCTATACCTCCCTTTACTTTTTTTAAGCTTTGTCTTGAAACTTTCTTTAAGTTTTTCATGGTAAAATTTTTTTTGGATCTTACTAAGGTAAATAAATTATTTCATTTGGCGGTGAGAAATAGGTTTTATTTTGATTTAAAAAAAGAAATGGTGTTATCTCTATAGTTTTCTGTGTTGTAAGGATTCTGAGTGAATTCCGGAGCTTTTGTCCCGTTTTCCAGTTTCAGATTTTCATTTTTAATAACGATAGCTTCGTCCCAGAGACCGGCATCAATAAATTGCTGTAAGGTAAAGCAACCTCCTTCAATAATGATAGACTGAATATGTTCGTTGTATAAAGTTTCCATCAAATCGGACAAGAAATTATCTTTTTCGATCTTAATGAATTGGATGTGGTCTTCCGTTCCTTCTTTAATAGCGTTTAAGACTAAAGTTTTGGCTTCGTTATTGTAAATTTTGAAGTCTTCAGGAACTTTCAGATCAAAGTCAATAAGAACTCTAACCGGATTAATTCCTTCAACATTTCTTACAGTAAGGCCAGGGTTGTCCGTTAAAGCGGTTTGAGTTCCAACGAGAATTGCATGTTCATTTGCTCTTAACTGGTGAACAAACTGGTTAACCAAAGCGTTTGAAACAGCTGTTGGTTTAAAATCTTTATCTAAAAATCCATCACGGGATTCAGCCCATTTTAAGATGATATAAGGTCTTTTCTTTTCATGATAGGTGAAAAACCTTTTATTCAGTTCAATACATTCCTCTTCAAGAATCCCAGAAACTGCTTCTATTCCTGCATCCTGAATAATCTTTTTCCCTTTTCCATTAACTTTATCATGAGAATCCATAGCTCCAATAACTACCTTTTTAAAGCCCAGTTCTTTAATCTTTAAAGCACATGGTGGTGTTTTTCCATAATGAGCACATGGTTCCAAAGAAACATAGATGGTTGATTCCGGAATCAAACTTTTATCCTTTACTGAATTGATGGCGTTGATCTCTGCATGGTTTTCTCCAGCTTTGTGGTGGTATCCTTCGCCAATAATTTCTCCGTTGTGAACAATCACACTTCCCACAAGAGGGTTAGGGTAGGTTTTTCCAAGGGCTTTTTGAGCCAATTCAATGCATCTTTTAATATAGAGTTCGTCGTTATTCATAGCGTATAAAAAGAAAAAGCGAAGACAAATTGCTTTGCTCCGCCCTTATTTATTTTGTTAAGATTTATTCTCCGGCAATAATACTGTGGAGATTTTGCTTTAAAGTTTCCAAATGAGCTTTCTTTTCATCAATGGTGTTGTAAGTATCTCTTAATAGAGGATTCTCTCTTGATGGTTTATTGAAGAATGCAAGGTTATTTTCAAGCTTAACAATTTCAGCTTCAAGATCAGAAATCTGATTTTTAATCTTTCTTGCTTTGTCAGTAAGTTGATTTTCTGATAATCCTTCTTCTTTCAGTTCAAGCTCATTGATTTTATTGATCTTCAGTTTTTCTCTTAAAGTCTTATTGAATTCAGAGTTGATAGCAATTTTATCTCTTGGAACTTTTCCGATATTATTCCAAGCTGTTTTAATCGCTTCGATTTTTTCAATGCTTCCTTCATCGTTGGAAACCAATTTCAATTCGTCAAGAAGGATTTTCTTGTTTTTGTAATTTTCTTTCCAGTTGTCGGTAGAAGTATTGCTCTTTTCTCTGTAGTTGTTGAAGAAAGCATTACAAGCATCACGGAATTCATCCCAGATTTTATTGGTCATGCTCTTTGGAACGTGTCCAATCTTTTTCCAGTCTTCCTGAAGTTTTTTGAATAATGGAACAGAGATATCCCATTCTTCATTACCCTGATTATCCTGAGCAGTCTGGATTAATTTTAATTTTTCTTCCAGATTAGCTTGCTGAGAACCTTTTAAGGATTTGTAATAATTATTTTTTGTGGTATTAAAGCCTCTAAGGGTTGTTTTGAAATCATTCCAATTTTGGTTGGATAGTTTTCTTGGAACACTTCCGGTTTTCAGGAAGTCAGAACGAAGATCTTCAACTCTTTTGATGGCATTTTGCCAGTAATTATGGTTAGGAGTTTCTGAAGGTTCTGAAAGCTTCTTGATTTCAGCAATAATCTGACTTTTCTTTTCAAGATTAGCTGTCTGTTCTTTTTCAATAGATGCAGAAAGTTCAGATTTTCTTTCGTGAATTTTATTGGAGATCTCTTTGAATTCTTCCCAAGTTTTTTCACGGAATTCTTCTGCTACAGGCTCTGCTTCTTCTTTCCAAAGTTTGTGAAGATACTGAAGTTCATTTAAAGCCTTTTGGATAACAGGTTCATTCTCCAATTCCTGAGCACGGGCAATAATGTGCTGTCTTTTTTCAAGGTTGTGGCTGTATTCCTGCTCCAAAAATTCCTTATTTAAATCCAGCATTTGATAGAACTGGTTCAGATGGTGGAAATAGTTATTGTTAAGGATTTTGAATTCAGATTTGGCAACCTGTCCGGCTTTTGACCATTCTTCTTTAATCTCACGAATAGATTTGAAAAGATTGACTCCCGGTTCGGAATTGGTATATAGATTTTTTAATCTTTCAATAATATTCTGACGGTGCTCCAGATTTTTTTTCTGTTCTTCTTCCTGTCCTTTCTGGAATTCGTCATGTTTTTCTCTGAAGATATTAACTAAAGCAGAGAATTTAGCCTGTAAGGGGTGTTCATAACTGAATGTTTCAGCAGCATTTCCAGTTTCTGCAAACTCGTGCTTTTTATCCTCCACTTCATCATGGATGTGATGACTTGCTTTTTCTTTTAACTGAATGAATCTTTTGGAGTTCTCACCGGCATTAGGTGCATTGATGAGTTTTTCCATTTCTTTCAGGGCATCAGCCAGAGAGATTTCAACTTCTTCATGTTCTTCCAGGTGTTCAGCATCATCTTCATGGGGATGGGCATCATGAGAAACAGTGTTTTCCGATGTCTCCTGAGATACTTCGTTAGGATTTTTCTTTTCTTCGTTTTCAGAAAGATTGTTTTCTGTAGTCATAGCAAATCTTTTATGTGAGTGGCGTTAATATCCTTTATATATAGCTGTAAGGGTAATTAAAGTACTAATTTATGTTATTTTTTTTGAAAATTCCAAATTTCCCAAGCTTTTTCTGCTTGCTGTTCAAGCATATAATAACCGTTTACCGTTTTTGCCCCTTTTTCAGATGCGTTGATGATAAACTGTGTATAGTTTGGGTTATAAATTAAATCGATAACTAAATGTTCCGGAGAAAGTGCATCAAATGGAAAGCTCAGGCAGTCTTCAACATTCGGAAATGTGCCTACCGGTGTACATTGGATAATAATTTTATGTTCCTGTACGGTCTCCTTATCCAGGTTTTCAAAATTGATTTCTGTACTTCTTGAAATGGTTTGGGATGGAATATTATGTTTGTCTAAAACATATTTTACTGCTTTTGCAGCGCCTCCGTTACCCAGGATTAATGCTTTGTCTTGTGATGGTTTTTGGTGAAGAAGAAGGGTTTTTTCAAAACCAAAAGCATCTGTATTGTATCCGGTTTTTTTACCGTCCTGAATTAAAACACAGTTCACAGCGCCAATTTTCTCAGCTTCATCACTTAATTCATCAAGATAGCTGATGATCTGTTCTTTATAAGGTATGGTTACATTAAAACCTAGCAATTCAGGTGAGGAGAAAAGGTTTTCTACTTCATCAATTTCATTCAAATCAAAAATATCATAGGAGAAACCTTTAAGCATAAGCTTTTGGAACTTATTTTCGAAGAATTTTTTAGAAAATGAATAGGAAATATTTCTTCCTATCAATCCTAATTTTTTATTGGAATCCATACATCAAAATTAAAAAAAAGACCGGATAAATCCGGCCTTTAGTTTGAAATATTTTGTAATAATTATTCTACGATAAATTTAGTAGAGAAATTATCTGTTTTTAAGATGTAAGTTCCTTTTACTAACCCTTTAAGATTAATTTTATTTGAATTTTTGAATGGATTAGGAAGTGTTTCAATTACTTTTCCTGAAAGGTCATAGATCTCAGCTTTTGAAATTTTGCTAAGGTTTTCTCCTTTTACAAACAGTTCATTGTTTTTTACAGGATTAGGGTAGATGGTGAATTCTGATTTATCTTTTTTGATTTCAGAAGTTGCTAATGCTCCGCCGTAACATGTCCATTTAAGATCATCAATTGCTACTCTATCATTGTTGTTCGGGTTTACAATTCTAATAACAGCATTGCCTGAAACGTTTACATTAATGAAGTTAGTTGCTACTGATGCGCTGTAAGGAATTGTTCCTGCTAAATTATTATTTACAAAAACATTCAGGTTGCCATCTCCTCCGTTAAATTTACGTTGAGTAGTTAGCGTTAATGTTTGAACTCCGCCAGGTACATTAGAACTGGTTAGATCACCTCCTTGAAGTGTTATTGCCTTACCGCTAATAGTTTGATCAGTTCTTGCAAGTGTTGCAGTCCAGCTTACATTGTTGTTTGTCCATGTTCTGGTTTTATAATCGCTTGCATTAGCAGGAATATTAGTGAAATTCTCATCACCACAATTTACTGCGTTTACCGGGCCGTCAAGAGTAGTCCCTGGGACAACATTACTTTTTGGAGATGTATTTCCAAATGCATCTTTTGCAATGACATGGAATGTATATGAAGTAAGTGGTAATAATCCTGATACTGTAGCCGTTGTTGATGTTCCGGAAACAGTGGATTTAAATATATCATTTACATAAATATCATAACCAGTTACGCCAACATTGTCTGTTGATGCATTCCAGCTTAATGAAATAGAGTTTGAAGTTGGAGTGTTTGTAGCCAGATTAGTAGGTGCCGTAGGAGCTTGGTTATCCACAACTGGAGATCCCCAGATTAAATCAGCATAAGCAGAATTGTCAATGAAAGGGTTTCTATTTCCTTGAAACGGGAAGGCAGCATTATTTCTGTTTATTTCTTCAGGAGATACAGGATCCATCGCATTCCATGCTAAAAGCTGTTGAAGTTCCCATTGTTGAAGACCAGGGAAAGCAGATCCTCCAAGCATATTACCAGTGCTGAATGTAGAAAGCTTATCTTCATATCTTGTTACAAAATAGAATATCATTCTGGCAACGTCTCCTTTGAAAGCATCAATTGGCTCAAATACTGTTCCACCATATCCTTGTGAAACTGAATTACCTAATTTAGAACCATTATCTGAAGTAAAAGTAGCAGAACCTACTTTACCAAAAGGATAATTGGATCTCATTCCGTTAACTTTTCCATCTGTAGGACGGATAAAGTGAATGTCTGCAACCATTGGGGAAGCTTTATTGAATAAACTTTGAGGAACAATATGTTCTCTATTATAACAATCTCCTTCGTTAGAATAGGTTCCACATTGGTTAGTACCTACAGTGAAGTTGTAAGGATCTGATCCGTTAGGCTTTTCAGAGTAGATGTCTAAAATGGTTCCATCGTTTTCGAAGTTTGTGTTTGTATCACGATCTGTGGTATAATAAGCTGTCCATAAACCTCCATAGCCTTTATCCAGGTGTCCAGAGGTAATAATAGCTTTAAGGGCTGTTTTAAGAGGAGCTCCTGTTAAACCGTCTGCTGCACTATAATAACCAGCGGGTGCTTGTGCTAATGCATTGATGATTGCAAAGCTTAATAAAAAAAAAGATAAAATTCGTTTCATTTTTTTAAAATTGGGGCGTAAAGGTACAAAAAAATGAAAGCTGAAAATGCTTTTGATGTTAAATGTGTAAGTGTAGTATGTTAACTTTTAGTAATATACTCTTTACTGATTTTGGAGAAGAACCACGAGATCGCAATTCCAAATATGGAAGCGGTAAGAGCAACAATAAGATAATTTTTACCCACTATTTTAACAGGGAAGGGTAATACTTCATTTGCTCTGAAGAATTCTGTGTAAAGCTGGAAATAACATAAAGCTGTTCCAAAGATTAAACCGGTAATCACTCCGGAAACAACAATAAGAAGTCCGGTGTAGAAATAGGTCATTCTTAAGTGGCTTAAAGGAAACCCTAAAGAAATAAGAGATTTTGCCTGTTCTTTTTTGTCAAGCTGCAAGATAATAATAGCACCTGCAAGATTAAAAGTTGTGATGAAAATAACCAGTGCAAAAATCAGATAGATGAATAGTTTTTCAGTATTAATCATCTTCCAGAAGGCTGCATTTTCCTCTTCTTTAGTTTTGATTTCAATATTTTTACCGAAAGAAGATAGTAGATTTTGTTTTACAGCATCAGCATTTTCAGGGTTTCTTAATTTAATAACGATCTGATATGCAGATTTTTTTGGAAGGCTTAATAATTCTTCGGCAAGCTCAATAGGGGAGACAATATAATTGTCCAGCTGGTCTTTTCCTGGAAAAACACCTGTTACCAGAATGTCTCTTTTATTGTAAATATCTTCTTCTTTACTGATGATTCCGGTTCCAGGCTTAGGCATGAAAACGGTAGCATAATGGTTGGAAGAATCTACCGGAATGGATAACCGATTGTCAAGACTGTTTTCCATCAATACTTCATTAGAATATTTGAAACTTGGATAAGTTCCATAAAATACTTCTTTATTGATAGGATTTACTTTTACATAGGCAGAATCTACACCACGTAAGTAGGCAATGTCACCTTTTCCGTTAAAACTTATATATACTTTTTCTTCAATAACACGGGAATAGCTGCTGATTTCTTTATTGCTCTTTAAAACCTTATTAACCTGATCCAGGTTTTTAATTGTTTTACCTGATGCACTTTTTAGGGTAAGGTCAGCATGAAGATTAGAAATCAAGTCTTTATTCAGATCCTCAAGACCTGAAAAAACTGAAATAATAACGAACATTGCAGTCACAGCAACCGTCATGGCACCTACTGCCAGCCATGTGATGAACGTCACAGCGGTACTGCCTTTTTTTGCTAAAAGGTATCTGGATGCTATGTAAAATGCAATATTCTTCAAGATCTATAAAACAGGATTGTCGCCTTCTCCTCTTAATTCTCTTTCTAATTTTTCTACATCATCAAGAGCTGTGTCTAAGTAAAAGTTAAGCTGGGGAATGATACGTACCTGTTTTGCCATTTTCTGGCCAATAAAATTTCTGTATTGAGTTTTGTTTTCTTCAATTTCCTTCATTACCGCTATACGGTGCTCCTGAGGGAAAATACTTAAATAAATTTTAGCAATACCTAAATCTGCCGTTACTTTTACATCAGAAACGGATACCAATATACTTTGTTTGCTGTCAGCAGCCTGCTTGCGGAAAAGTTCTGCGAAGTCTTCCTGAATAATCTGTGCTACTTTTCTTTGTCTGTTACTTTCCATAATTTCTGCAAATTTAGTACTTTTGTTTGAATTGATACTTTGAAATTCAGCGATCGTATCAAATTTACGAATTAATTATATTTATTAGTATTTATGAAGCTAGAACATATCGGTATTGCCGTAAAGTCTTTAGGAGTTTCTGACGAACTTTTTGCTAAACTATTAGGAAAAGAATCCTACAAACAGGAAACTGTAGAAAGAGAAGGAGTGGTAACTTCTTTCTATGAAACCGGAGAAAGTAAAATTGAGCTTTTAGAAGCCAGTAATCCTGAAAGTCCCATCTCAAAATTTATTGAAAAAAAAGGGGAAGGTATCCATCACCTGGCTTTTGGAGTTGAAAATATCCTGGAGGAAGTAAAAAGATTAAAAAAAGAAGGATTTCAATTTATCTCTGAAGAACCCAAAGAAGGTGCTGATAACAAATTAGTTGTGTTCCTTCATCCAAAGTCAACAAACGGCGTGCTGGTAGAACTTTGCCAAGAAAAGCAATAAAAAATTTTGTAGTGAAAGAAATTTTACTATTTTTGCAAACACAAAATTTAACCAAGTTTTGAGGTCCTATAGCTCAGTTGGTTAGAGCACCTGACTCATAATCAGGTGGTCCCTGGTTCGAGCCCAGGTGGGACCACAGAAAATCAACCGTTTACGTAATGTGAGCGGTTTTTTTATTTTAAAATATATCACTCAATAATTAAAATAGCAGATTACTTATCCAAACTGATTTATAATATTTAGAAACTTCTATTAAGAGTAAATTCTCAAAATATTTTTTTAGCATGTATATTTGCTTCCTGGTTTAGTTTTATCATTAATCAACTAAGACAGGATTTATTACCTTTTGGATTTAAAGTTATCCCTGCTGATTCTTTTAAAGGACTGAAAATGATTTTTGCCACAAAAAGGAGCCGTTAACTATTCACCTTTGATTTAGGAATATTCCCATTAGTACCGTTTCATCGGATAAATAAGCCTTTTCGTCGATACAGAATTGTTTTCTTTTTGTTCATGCTCTATTTTTGAACCATAAATTAAAACTATGAAAAGAATAAGTGTTATTTGTGGATTTTTGATGAGTATGTGGTTATCAGCACAAAAGATAGAGGTACTTAATTTTGCTACCTTTCATATGGGGGAAACACCGGATACAGCAAAAGTTAAATTTGATCCAAAAAGTGAGAAAAGTCAAAAAGAAGTTTTGGAAATTGCAAAACTGCTTGCTGAATTTAAACCAACAGTTATTTGTGTTGAGGTTCTTCCAGCTGAGAATGAAAAGATCCAGAATGATTATCAGAACTTCTTAAAGAATAAAGACTTTAAAACAGTCTATGAAGGTGAAGTTTCATTACTCGCTTATCAGATTGCAAAAATAGCCAATGTGAAAAAAATATACGGAATAGATGAGCAGGAAACGGGTCAATACAATTATAGATTAGGGGAGCAGCTGAAAAATCAGGTAGATAATGTCACTTATAAACGTTTTATAACCACATTTATTGAAGGATTCGGAAAACAGGAAAACCTTTCTGTAAAAGAAAAGCTTATTGATTATAATAAAGAATCTACTTTACAAGGGCTGATTGAAGCTAATGCAGATATTTTGACTCATGTAAGTACAGCAAATAATTTTGAGGGAGCAGACGAAGCTGCCAAATACTACAGAAGAAATCTGAGAATGTATTCTAACCTTAATCAAATCCCACTTTCGGAAAATGATAAAGTCCTTATTATTTCTGGGGCTACTCATGCCGCATTTTTTAGTGAATTTTTAAAACGAAGTCCAAAATATAAGACTGTAGATGTTTTTGATTATCTAAAATAAATGATTTGAGAGGGTAACGAGCCCTCTCAAATTATTTTTAATTATCAATGTTTTAAGAAAATACTATGTTAAACATATGTTTAAAAAAAGCGTAAAGAATAATTAAAACTCAGTTAACAACCTTCTTCCATAGATACCGTTGCTTTGCAGAAAAAAGTAATTGATGGAAAATAACAATCTACTTAACAGAAGACGGTTTCTTAAGAATTCACTGTTAGCAGCCGGAGGGCTTTTCATTGCTCCTCTGATTATAAGTTGCAGCGATGATGATTTTACAGAAGGAGAAACGGCTCCTAATGATCTTAAAAATTCAGGCTTTGATACCGGAGTTGCCAGTTTTGATCCTGCAGCAACAGGAGTAATTTTGTGGACAAGATATTCAGGCGGAATACATGCAGAAATTACATGGGAAATAAGTAGAAACAGTAATTTTTCCAATGTTTTAAGAAGAGGAAAAGCGAGTGCTTCTGCTGTTAATGACTTTACAGTAGCAATCGATGTACAGGATATTCCATCCAATACCAAATATTATTATAGATTCTATAACCTAGCAACAAAGGAAATTAGTGTAACAGGAGAAACCATTACATTACCATCCAAAACAGATTCCGTTAACGATGTGAAAATGGCTGTGGTATCGTGTTCTAATTTCCCTGCAGGACTTTTCAATGTATATGGAGCCATTGCTAAATCTGAAGCTGATGTAGTAGTACACCTTGGCGATTACATTTATGAATATGCTCCGGGGCAATACGGAACCAATCCATACACCAATCAACTGGGCAGAGCTCATAAGCCCGCTAAAGAAATCCTGAATCTGGACGATTACAGAGAAAGATACAGACAGTACAGAGGCGACAAAAATCTTCAGTTGGCCCATCAGAAAAAACCTTTTATCTGTGTGTGGGATGACCACGAATTTGCAAATGATACCTATAAATCCGGAGCAGAAAACCATCAGCCGGATGAAGGAGATTTTGAGTTAAGAAAAAAAGCTGCTTTCCAAGCATACAGCGAATATATTCCACTTAAAACAGGTAAAGATCTTAGAATTTACAGAAGCTTCAACTTCGGAAATATAGTTTCCCTTTACATGATGGATACAAGGGTGATTGCGAGAGATAAACAGCTAGAGTATTCAGATTATCTTGATAATGCCGGAAACTTTGATCAGGTAAAGTTTAAAACTGCTTTTTTAGATCCTAACAGAAAACTGATTGGAAGCGAACAAATGGCTTGGCTAGGCTCTCAAATCAATGCTGATGCTGCAAAATGGAAAGTCTTGGGACAACAGATCTTGATGACCAAAATGATGGTTCCCGCAGAATTATTGATGCTGCTTAATCAGATTTTAGCAGAGATTAAAAAGTTGGGAAGTGCACAGCCGGCTACTATGCAGGCTCTTCAGACTACAATTGCCCAATTGATGGTTCTAAAAGCCAGATACAAAGCTCAGGATCCTACTCTTACTCCACAGGAAATAGCAAGAATTACCACTACCTTACCTTATAATCTTGATGCATGGGATGGGTATTTTATGGAAAGAGAACAGCTGTATTCTGTCCTTGCAGGTAAAAAAATAGTAGTATTGGCAGGTGATACACACAATGCATGGTTAGGAACACTCACCAATGCACAAGGGAAAGTTATTGGAACCGAGTTAGCATGCAGTTCTGTTTCTTCACCGGGCCTTGAAGGGTATCTTGGAATCACATCAGATCCTACTCAGGCGATTGGATTAGCCCAGGCATTTTCCTCACTAATCGATGATCTGGAGTATGCCAATCTTTATAAAAGAGGTTATCTGCATGTGAAATTTACAGCAGGAGAGTCCTTTGCAGAATGGAGGTTTGTAGACAATGTTACCTCAGAAATTTATAATACGACTACAGAAAAAACACACATTATTTCATAGTTTTAAAAACATATCTTATTTTCAATTTTGTACAGAGCTTCAGAGAACACTGAAGCTCTTTTTTTATTCTCACTTTTTCCGTATCTTGAACAGATGCAAGAGAATTTTAGAAAAGATTTTTTACCATTAGCTTCCAAACCTAGCTGGATAATGACCTGGCTGATGAATATTTTCGGAGGAGCAGTGTTGCTGATTATGTTTATAGTGCTTGCTGTGTTTCCCTTTTTAGTCTCCGGGAGCATAAAGATATTGATTGTAGTTGCTATATTGTATTATCCTGTTTGGGCTGTAGCTATGTATCGGTTTTTCCGGTATATGAGAAGAAATATGGCTATAGCAATCAAAAAGATTATAGTAGATGATAAGGGTGTACATTTTTATAAAAAAGATGGAAGCGTAGATGATGTTCTTTACAGCCAGTTGGGACCATCCTACCTTTCAGATAACTATGAGGTATACATTTCGACACAACACAAAACATGGATGCTTGCTGTAGGAATAGATCGTAGTGAAATTAAGGTGGTGTTTGATGGAACACACCTTGGAAGTATGTATTACATTAAAAATGCAAGAGCGCTACGAGCCAGATTTATCGAAGGTATTGCTCGCTTCAGACCAGATTTGAGAATAGACCCATTGGTATTTGAAGAATTCAGTATTCATCCCGAAAAATTTACGTTTGACGGAAAAAGATATATGAAACATGTTGTAGATAATGCTGTTGGAGTAGGAGTCTTATTATTGATAAGTGGCTTAATAATCGTTATTATAAGGATAATGAAATAGAACAAAAACAGTAAAAAGTATTCGTTTTTCCTGAATATGTATCATAAGGAGACCATTTAATCCTTACCCGCCAACTTATGCTGCGGGGTAACCGTTACTATTGTGGGGCTAGTAGATTAGTAATGAATGATATGACTGTTAAAACTCAATGTCTGTTTGTTTATGCTAATAAGAATGGGTTTCAGCCCGCTGAGATCCATCAATGAAATCTCCATAATCATCTCTGAAAATCTGTGCCATTTGTTTTTTAATAAATTCTAACCCACTTCCATTGTATAAATAAACGTCAGCCCATGCTTTATGGCTAATAATATCAGTAGAGGTGGGCTTTAGCCCGCCTAAATCATATTAATACAATTCATTTGGCTTTAGCCAAAACCTAAAAAGTAAAATGGATCTGTTTTCAGGTAATACATTTCCGTTTGCAAGATAACTCTCGCCTTACTTTTGGTCTATCAAAAAAAAAAGAAAAGAAACCAGCTCGGAAATTACTGAACAAAATCCTTATAGATATTTTTCGGTTAAGATTGAAAACCAGATAAAAAACAATCATATTTCTCAAAAAATATATAAATTGGTTTAAAAATTAATTGAGAAACAAATGGTGGAAAATTTTATTTATTATCTGGGGCTGGTTCTGGTGATTATTGGAGCCATTATGCTGGCTAACCGTTTAAGAGTTGCATATCCTATCATACTAGTAATTGCAGGGTTGCTTATTAGCTTTATCCCTGGTCTGCCTCCTATAAAAATTGATCCTGAACTTATCTTTATCATTTTTTTACCGCCCTTATTATACGAAGCAGCATTTGCCGTTTCATGGAAAGAAATCTGGAAGTTGAGGCGTATCATTACCAGTTTTGCCTTTATTGTAGTATTTCTTACTGCTATATCAGTAGCTTTTGTCGCGAATTCTTATATTCCTGGATTTTCATTAGCGTTAGGCTTTGTACTGGGGGGAATTGTCTCTCCGCCGGATGCAGTGAGTGCAGGAGCTATCTTAAAATTTGTAAAAGTTCCAAAAAATCTATCTACTGTTTTAGAAGGTGAAAGTCTCTTTAATGACGCCTCCTCTCTTATCATCTTCAGATTTGCAATGGTAGCCGTAGCCACCGGACAGTTTATCTGGCAGGATGCTGTAGTAAGCTTCGGATGGATGGTATTCGGAGGATTGGGAATAGGCGTTGTACTCGCTTTTATATTTCTTAAAATAGAAAAAATATTTCCTACCGATGTCAATATGGATGCTATCCTCAGCCTGGCCGCTCCGTATGTAATGTATATTGCTGCTGAAGAAGTTCATTCATCCGGTGTTTTGGCGGTAGTAAGTGGTGGATTATTTCTTTCCATCAGAAGACATGAAATTTTCCGGACCTCAGAATCAAGGCTTAAAGGTTCCAATGTATGGGAAAGCTTTGTATTCCTGATTAATGGGATTGTATTCCTGTTGATCGGTCTAGATCTTCCGGAGATTATGGTAGGAATAGACAAAGAAGGAATAAGCCTTTCCGATGCAGTCATGTATGGATTACTCATTACTGCAGTTCTGATTATCGTCCGTTTTTTATCCTCTTTTGGAGCGGTCTTTGTTACCCTGATTATGCGAAATTTCATTAATGTAGCTGATAGAGATCCGGGAATGAAAGCACCGATACTCATGAGCTGGACAGGAATGCGCGGAGTAGTTTCACTGGCCGCAGCTTTATCAATTCCTGTTGTAATGGAAAACGGACAGCCTTTTCCCCATCGTGATCTCATTCTCTTTATTACCTTTATCGTGATTTTAGCAACTCTTATTATTCAGGGACTTACGTTGCCGGCTTTAATTAAAAAACTCAATCTGTCTGATATTGGAAGAGGGTACTTGTCTGAAGAAGAATCAGAACACTTTTTAAGAAAAGAAATGCGTAGTGTTGCCTTAAAATATCTCAACGAAAACTATAAAGAAAGAAGAAACGAAAACGAATATTTCAACAGGCTGATGGACCGTTGGGAGCAGGAAGACAAAGAAAGTTCTGTCCATAAACTGTCTAATGAAGCCAAAGAAATTTACTTTGAAACGCTGGAACAGCAGCGCATCTGGCTTAGAGAAGAAAACAGAAGAAATTTAAATATTGACGAAGAATATATAAGACATTATTTAACAAGGCTGGATCTTGAAGAAGAAAGGCTGAGAATGTAAAAAAATAAGGAAATGAATTTAGTAAAACAGCTCGGGCAGTTTCCTGATGAAAAAAGAAAGGAATACTTTAGCACACTTCCCAATTATGCCAATGGGAGATTTCAGAATATACTCATCACTCCAGCTTTATTAGAAGGCGAAAGTATGACCAAAGCCCTTTTGGGAAGTCTATGCAAAGTTGAGCATACCTCTCCCAGAACTGCTCTTCCGTTTGTAATCACCGATTTGAAAAAACTTCCCCCGGAAGAAAACGTGTTGATATGGTTTGGACATAGCTCATATTTTATCCAGGTTGATAGCAAAAAATTCCTGATAGATCCTGTTTTCAGTGGGAATGCCTCACCAATGCCCGGATCTATAAAAGCATTTTCGGGAGCAGATTACTATAAGCCAGAACATATGCCGGATATCGACTTTCTGTTAATTTCACACGATCATTGGGATCATCTGGACTATAAAACTATACAGGAATTAAAAAATAGAGTAGGAAAAGTAATTTGTGGACTGGGAACAGGACAGCATTTCGAATACTGGGGTTGGAAACCAGAAAAAATCATCGAGAAAAACTGGTGGGAAAGCATTGATATTGCAGAAGGTTTCAGAATTACACTAACACCGGCAAGACATTTCTCCGGAAGGCTACTGAACCGAAATATTTCCCTCTGGACCTCTTTTGTCCTGAAAACGCCTACTAAAAACTTATTTTTAGGCGGTGATAGCGGCTATGGAAATCATTTTACAGAAATAGGAGAAAAGTATGGTCCATTTGACCTTGCTGTCATGGAATGTGGCCAATACAATGAAAAATGGCCCTACATTCATACATTGCCGGATCAGCTTATAGGAGAAGTACAGGAATTAAAAGCCAAAAACTTTATCCCTGTGCATCATTCTAAATTCAAGCTATCCCAACATGCTTGGTTTGAACCTGTAGAGTTGGCTGCTAAAAATGCAGAAGAAAATAATCAACCCATTACTTTACCGGTTATAGGTGAAAAAGTAGATCTGGATCAATTAGAAAATGTAACCTGGAAAAAATGGTGGGAAGAATATTGGTAAGAATCAACATAATTTTTATACCCTTCCAAACATAATTAAAGGAAAGCTGTCATGTTGTAAATAAAAAGAGTTATCATTCTGAATGAAGAATCTCTCTTTCTTCAATTTTCAGGATGAATCAATAAAATTAAAAACCTGCCCATAATGGACAGGTTTTTCCTTATTATCAAAAAAAATAATCACTACTGAGGCTCTTTGTGAGAATCCTTAGTATGAATGATATCGTAAAATACAGTGGGTTGTGCTGCATCAGGAGTAATTCTGTAAGTAAACGTATTTTCGTTCAGGACAAGAATCTCTACAGTACGGGTAAAAAGTACATTACCACTAGCATCTAAGGCAACAAGAGTTCTTGTTTTTCCATCAGGAGAAATAGTCCATGTTCCCTGAGATCTTAGAACATCGTTTAATCCGAAGATTTTAAAAGTTCCGTTAGCTTTGAAGTACGAATATCCTACATAACCTGCCACACTGGCGTTGTCTAAAGCAACATCACTTCCGCTATTATTTTTAGCACCTGTTGTTTTCCATGGAGTGGAAGCTAATGTAAGTTGTCCGTTTTTAGGTTCCGCATGAGGAGTTCTCGTATGGATAATGTCATAATAAATAGATTGGTCAGCAGCATTAGGACGAATTCTGTACGTGAATTCATTTCTGTTTAAGACAAGAATTTCAACATCACGTTTGAAAATGGTTGTTCCATCCGGGTTTAAAGCTGCAATAGTTCTCGTTTTTCCCTGAGCATCTACAGACCATGTTCCTCTTGATCTCAATACATCAGTTAAGCTGTAAATAGCAAAATTTCCGTCTGCTTTAAAATAAGCAAAACCTACATATCCAGCTACGTTGGCATCTGTTAAGGCTACAGTAGCACCGTTTTTATCTTTAGCTCCTGTAGTTTCCCATGGAGTAGAAGCCAGAACCTGTGAGGGAGTCTGTTGTTCAATTACAATTTCGTTGTCATCGCTGGAACATGAAACGAAAGAGGCAGATAGAAGAATCGCCGCAGACAGATAACATAGTTTTTTCAGTGTATTCATAAGGGTATTTTTAAGTCTTTGCAAACTTATCTCTAATACACTTTAAAGTTGTTGTATAAAATATCTCTTTTGTTGTAAAAAATATAACCGATATTCTATTGAATTGAATAATATGATATTACCAGCCTGTTACTAAAAGATTTCTAGCCGCTTTTACACTGCATTTCTGGTATTTTGAATAAGCTAATGCTGCACGGCTTCTGATCTGTTCTCCATTTTCATGATTAATATATCCCGTTAAAGCATCATGAAGAATATAAGCTTCGGGAGCCATCAGATGGCTTGTCCATACCAAAGGATTGGCTTTTGTTTCCTGTAATAAAGGGGAAAAGAATTTTTTACTGTAGCAGGCTAAAATGATACAATCCCTTGTTTGTCCATCCTGATTTTTAAAAGATTCTGAAAGCTGGAAATCCATTAATCCATCATGTCCTACAAAAGAAACAAGTTTAGCATTTCCGTAAAGCCCAATTTTGGTATTATTAACGGAAAGTACATCTTTCATCTGCCCTGAACTGCTGTAGAAAAAATCTTTTGTACAATTTTTAATATACTCACCATCATAGGCATCAGCAACCAAATAATAGTTTTTCTTTGAAGCATGCTGGAAAATAAGCCTTTCCATTCTTATTGAATCCTTTTTTTCAGACTTTAAAAACTTCCAGTCTTTACTCTTTTTGAAATAAGTTCTGACCCCATAAGCTGCACCCCAATACAAATTCTGATCAGGATCCTGACCATTTCCTATTTTTTCAGGAACCGGAACAATGCCCTGGTATTTATTATCACATAAAGCAACCAATACATGGATGGTTTGCGTGTTTTTATCAAAGTTATCCACATTTTTCAGCTTTTCTGTTTCCTTTTTCGCTCCAAAAATATTTCCAATTTTTTCTTTTCCTTTGCTTTCACAACTTTGAAAGGAAAAACAGAAAAAGAAGAGCAGTATAATAAAGGAAAGCTGATTCGGTATTTTCATGACATGATGCATTTTCCTTAAAAGTACAATAAACCGTCTGTACACACAATTATTTGCCAAATTTTAAAGCTGAAGCTTTCAGAAAACTATATTTTATTTCCCGCAGATTTCACAGAGTCTTACAGATAATGGTGGAAAAATCTGCTTGATCTGCATAATCTGCGAGCGCTTTATATTCAAAAAATTCTATTTTTGAGTATGAATAACAGAAACCGCGGAAAAAATACAGGCGATGACACCCTGTTCGGTTCAGAAAAACAGATCGGTAAGCTAAAACTTGCTGTTCGAGATATGCAGTATTTACTCACAAGAGGATATGCAGAAAAAGCATCTTCTGATCTTGTTGGAAACAGATACCGATTGAAAACACGACAGATACAAGTGTTGCGCGGAGCTTCTGCATCCGAGGGGCAAATTCATGACCGAAAATTGAAACAACATGATATTTCAGCTTTGAAAAATAAAACCATTTATCTTGATGGCTTCAATGTATTGATCCTGTTGGAAAGTTTACTGTCAGAAGCTTATATTTTTGAAGGAGTTGATGGTTGTCTACGGGATCTTTCCGGTGTTCACGGAACGTATAAGAGGGTGAACCAAACTCAGAGAGCCATAGAACTTGTTGCTGCATTCTTTCAAAAATCTCAGGTTCAGAAATTAATCTGGATTTTTGACCAGCCGGTTTCCAACAGTGGAAGAATTAAACAGATTATTCTTGATTTTGCTATTGAAAATCAACTGGACTGGGATGTTGAATTACAATTCAGTCCGGATAAGTTTCTCGCAGAAAGTTCAGACGTTATTATTTCTTCAGATGCCTGGATTCTGGATCATTGCAAAGAATGGTTCAATCTTATTGGCTATTTAATCAAAGAAGAAAATCTCTTCGTTAATATGATACAATGTTATGAAGAACAAGTTTGAGCAATATATTCCTTTGATCTCAAATGATTGGAAGGAAAAATATAACGCTATTTTAACTGAAGAACATCTCAAAAATCTGTCACAGAATATTCAAAAATTTCAGTATAAGACTTTGGTGTGGAATCTTCCTTATTTCAATGAAGAAATTGAGATCAATAGGGAAGACGTTTTTAATCAATTTATCAACATTTTTAACAACAATGATGATGAGGTTAAAGCCAAGCAGTTGGAATCCATTCCATTTGAAAATTGGTTGATTGTTTTAGGACAAAGACTGACCTCTGCCAGTATCCGTGATGAAAATGCTGTTCCACCACTGAACTCAATATTAATAGAGGCTTGTCAGAAGCCATTTAACGAAGAAATTACCATTGCTCAACGCGCTTGGGAAAAACATACAGGAAGAATGAAAGATGATGATTTCTGGGGTGAAGTCAAAGGAAATAATCAGCAAAAGCAGGAAAAAGTAATGATGAAAATTCAGTACATCCTTGAAAATAAAACCTGGTGGAATGTTTTCTTTCATTATAAACATGAACTTGTCTTTGAAATCAGAGAAAAAGAAGGCCACGGTATCCGATGGAGCCACGGAGGAACCCAATTGATAGGTTTTCTGGAAAAATTTATCAATGAATAAAAAGGCGGGAAGCGGGAAGAACGAAGATGGAAGTTACTTTTTGTCTTGTAACTTCCATTCCAAGCTTTCGACCAATATTTTTTTACTACGCAAAAAGATTGCGTTCCTAATGAATAATTTTGCACATATATTTCAAACATATCATAACAAAATAATCTAGCCCAAAACAAAACGAAAATTTGGAAATTATAATCCATACCAAATAAATAACTAAATTCAAATGAAAGGATGGGGAGAAAGAATGAAGCTGTAGGTTATTTCCAATTATATAATTGTCGTAAGTCAGGGTAAAAGAAGCTTTACATGTAAAAAATGTAATAGCTATTCTTATGACATCAATAACTTCCATCTTCCAACCTACAAACAATACAAAAATTTAAAACAAATGAATACATACATTGATATTGGCATTAACCTGACCAATAAACAGTTCTATAATGAACACGAAGAAGTAATTAATCGCGCTCTGGATAGTGGAGTAGATTATATGATCCTCACAGGAACAAGCGTCCGCGGAAGCAAAGAATCTGCAGCCATAGCAGAAGATTATCCTGAAATTTTATTTTCAACAGCAGGAATTCATCCTCATGATGCAAAATCTTTTAATAATGAAAGTATCAACGAGCTTAGAAAGCTGTTGAGACAGGATCAGGTCATTTCAGTAGGAGAGTGTGGATTGGATTTCGATCGCGATTTTTCACCAAGACCCGTTCAGGAAAAATGCTATAAAGCCCAATTGGAACTGGCAATAGAAGTAAATAAACCTCTTTTTCTTCATGAAAGATCAGCCTTTAAAAGGTTTAATGAAATAACGGATGATTATCTTTCCAAATTACCGAAAGCCGTTGTACATTGTTTTACCGGAACATTAGATGAAGCAAAAATATATCTGGAAAAAGGATTTTATCTGGGTTTTACCGGAGCCATCAGTGATGAAAAAAGATTTAAACATTTAGAAGAAGTCATTCGCTATGTTCCATTAGACAGAATGATGATTGAAACAGATGCCCCCTTCATGCTGCCCAAGAATATGCCGAGAATGCAGAATAGACGAAATGAACCCTCCTTTCTCCCTTATGTGGCACAGACGATTGCCCATTTGAAGAAGGTCAGCATTTCTGAAGTAGCAGACGAAACAACAGAAACCGCCAGAAATTTTTTCAGACTATAAAAAAGAGCTCTACTGATACAGTAAAGCTCTTTTTTTATCGTGTTGAAAAGTTAAACCTTTTCTTATAAACTCTTGATTGCAGACTCTAAAGCCAATTCCATCATTGGTTTCAAAGCTGTTTCTCTCTCGTCTGCAGAAATTTTCTCATGAGTTGGGATAATGTCAGTTACAGTTAAGATAGTAGCTGCATTTTTACCTAAGTGCTGAGCATTGGCAAATAACCCGAAAGCTTCCATTTCTACTGCAGGACAGTTGTATCTTGTTGCAATTTCAGGAGTGTTAGGATCTTTTCTGTAGAAAATATCACTACTGTGGATGTTGATCGCTTTAGCATCAATAGATAACTCTTTAGAAGTTTCATTGATGGTATTGAAGATATCTCCCTGGTGAGAAAGAATGTCTCCTTCAATTCCCCAAGCATATTTAGCATAGGTACTTTCGCTGGCAGCATTTTCAATATTTAAAATATCAAAAAGCTTAAGGTCTGTATTGTAAGCTCCACAAGTTCCGATTCTGATGATCGTGTCTACTTCATATTCTGTAAATAGCTCAAAAGAATAGATCCCGATACTTGGGAATCCCATTCCACTAGCTCCTACAGTGATTTCTTTACCTTTGTAAAGACCTGTATAATAAAAGATACCTCTGGTTTTGCTTACCAGTTTTGCATTTTCTAAATAATTTTCAGCAATATACTGTGCACGAAGCGGATCCCCCGGCTGCAATACTACTTTAGCAATTTCTCCTTTTTTTGCACTGATGTGAATACTCATAATGTTATTTTGAATGGCGCAAAGATAATAACTTTTATATTGACCTCATCATTGTGAGAAGTGAAAGGAAGAAACAAATTTATAAGAATGTTATAGGTAAATAATTGTATATAAGTATTTTGTTTGTTGTTTTCTTGCCCGAGTCTTGGGATCTTTATTTTTTATTGGCAAAAAAATATTTCTTCAGAGAAAACAGGTAAATACAGAACAAAGATAGAATAACAGAGAGCAGATACGCCATTGTTAGGCAGGCTACTTTTGCAGTATTAATCATATTAAAATTTTAAAAATGAAAATAGAGCATATTGCCGTTTGGGTAAAAGATTTAGAAAAAACCAGCGCATTTTATCAGAAATATTTCGAAGCAGTTTCTAATGAGAAATATGTGAATCCTGTCAAAAAATTTGAATCCTACTTTCTTAGTTTTGAGAATGGATGTCGTCTTGAAATCATGACCAGACCGGATCTTAAAGAAAGCGAAAATTCCTACGAATCCCAAGAATTCGGAATCATCCATTTTGCATTTTCTGCAGGAAGTAAAGAAAAAGTAAACGAACTTACAGAAACTCTAAGAAAAGACGGCTATACCATTGCCGGAGAACCCAGAACAACTGGCGACGGGTATTATGAAAGCGTTATCCTCGATCCGGAAAACAATATCATTGAAATAGTAGCCTAGCCCGTCATTGCGAGGAGCGCTTGCGACGAAGCAATCTCTTTATTATTCTTATAAAACCTCTACTGTTGGATAATCGCAAAGGCGCAAGGATATTTCGACTTCGCTCAACACAAGATTTTCAGCAGAGATAAGGTTTCAACATTATTTTGCTGTAATATTCTATGTGTCTATGTGGTGTAAAAAAATCTTACCACATAGACACATAGGTTTTATGTGTACATAAAAACATTTTCCACAATCTTTTCAAAGTAAAATTCTTGCGTTCATAGCCATAAAAACAACATTTTTTCATCAGTATTATAATTTAATATCAATCTTATTCCTAAAAATTTTATTCTCAACGAAATAATTCTATTTTTGTTCCATGATGGAACCCAAATCACCATTTTTAGATACAATCTTTTTGCTAAGGAAGAACGAGTGCATCACTCTTTTCTCGAATATACAAACCATTTCCCCAAAAGAAGAAAAGGAAGCGGAAGTGTATTTTGAAGCAGAGTTTGAAAAAGAAAGACTTGAATTTCTATCCGATCTGTTAACCTGTAATACAACAGCAGCTGTTTGGGCAGCAAAAGTACTGTACCATAGTGCTCAATTATATTTGATAAGAGAGAGCACTGCTGATAATTTGGAGAATTTTATTCCGAAATTTAAAGGAACAAGAGATGTTTCTACTATTTTGTCCGCCGACTTATGTTTAAGATTCCTACCAGAAGTTATCATCGCCCTTAATTCAGCAGATCCTGAAGACCCACTCATTAAAATGCTTGAAGCTATCCTTACAGAATTCCATTATTCCGGAATAGGATATGATCTTGATTTGAGCAGAGTGAACTGGGAAGAAGAGTTGAGAGACAAGACTTACAGGAAATTATATCTGGAAAGAATTGTTGAAAAAAAAGATTATAAACTGGCGGAAATTCCATTCATTAATGCACTGCTTATGGCAGAATTTGGAATGCACAAAGAAGCATTCTGGAGAGAATTAAAAATAATAACTCAAGAAAATCAATGACACAGAATATCAATAAACTTAATACGGTTCTTAACTACGTCAAGGATACTTTTGTAGGTAAAAATGATGTTGTAGATTTACTGGGAATCTGTCTTTTAGCAAGAGAGAATGCCTTTTTATACGGGCCTCCCGGAACTGCAAAATCAGCCATTGTAAGAACCTTGGCAAAAACCGTAAAAGACGGAAAGAACTTCGAATACCTTTTAACCCGTTTCACTGAACCCAATGAAATTTTCGGGCCTTTTGATATCAGAAAATTAAAAGAAGGCGAACTTTTGACCAATACCGAAGGAATGATGCCGGAAGCCTCCATGGTTTTTCTGGATGAGATCTTCAATGCCAATTCCGCTATTTTGAATTCACTTTTGATGGCTCTTAACGAAAAGATCTTCAAAAGAGGAAAAGAAACAAAACAGTTACCCGCTTTAATGTTCGTGGGAGCCAGTAACGTTCTTCCGGAAGACGAAGCTTTAAATGCATTATTCGACCGTTTTTTAGTAAGAATCAATGTGGATTATGTAAACCCCGAACTCTTACACCAAGTACTTTTAGCAGGAAGAAAACTGGAAAATGAAGAAGAAACAGAAGTTCCGGAAATTCATGCCCTTGAGATCAGGGAACTTCAGAATCTGTGCAGAACAATAGATTTAAAACCTATTTACGAAGTTTATCTGAATACCATTATGAGCTTGCGAAATACCGGAATTGCCATTTCGGATCGTAGAGCGGTGAAACTTCAGAATCTGATTGCTGCAAGTGCTTTGATTTGTGGAAGGAATGAAGCCGTTCTTTCAGATCTTTGGGTTTTAAAACATATCTGGGATACAGAAGAACAAATTGAAATTCTGGAAGGAATCATCAACCGGACCATTGAAAAAGACAATCACCCGAATTCTCATCCACAAGCGATGCAGAACAAAACTCCCAATCCGGAAGAGGTGATGAAGGATGTGAAAATCCTTGTGGATAAATGGAATCAGGGACAACTAAGCTTTGAGGAGCAAAACGTAATCAAAGATAAATTAAGATACTTGCAGACACGCTGCGACTGGATCCGAAATCCTGAACAAAAGCAATACATCCAACAGGAAATTGAAAGCTTATGGCAGAAAATTCTTCAGACAATATAAAAGAATTCTGGGCAGAACTTCCCCGTTCCGATGAAGACTATCTGGGCTCTATCCGGGACTGGAAGAATGTTCAGATCGCAACGGATGATGAAACCATATGGCTCAAAGGCTTTACAGATGAGCAGGCATCAGCCTCAGAACTTCATCAATTGCCTAATTTCTTGCTGTATGAACTTCGGGATGGTCTTTTATTTAAAAAAGAGGCTCTGGTTCCCAGTAAAAAAGTAAGAACAGCATTGCTGTGGCTGCCGATTGATAAGGCATTACGTCTTACTTTCCCGGCCTCCAATCAAAACTATTTCGGAATTGATGAAAAAGTTCAGATCAGGCTAAAGGAAAGTAATGAAGAACATCCAGTTATTGCTTTGCTAAGTAGTATTAATGATAGTAAGGAGAGCATTGTTGCATTTCCGAAATTCAGACTGGAAAAAATAGAATGGATTGTGATAGAAGATAAAGCTCTTTTTGTAGGAACTCCGCTATTAAGCCTGCTGGGAAAAACGTATTGGATGAAAGATGGCCATCTTTTGCCTTCCGGTTTTGATTTTGAGTTTAAAAATTTGAGTACATTTTTACAACAGAAATATAATAAAGCGTCAGATGAATGGCTGTTATGGGATGAGAACGGAAATTATCTTGCCATAAAGAAAACAGATTTCCGACCATTGTCCGTAAGTTCATTCCGTCTTACTGAAAAATCAAGAGAATGGAATTAAAGGTATATCTCCAGTCCTATGAAAACTATTTCTGGGAATGGAAAACCGATGAAGATGTGCCCGGAGATTCCGGGTATCATGAAAACAATCTCCTCTCCATCCCAGGAGTAGGAGCCATTGCTTATAGACCTTATTTGATAGAAATTCTTAAAGAACTTCAGCCACAGGGATGGCCGCCGTTTGGAGCTTTACTAATGGTTTTATATGCGATGCAGGAAGGCTATACAGATTTTGCTGGTCCTTTAAGACATACTACAAAACTTTATAGTATTGATAACTTTGAATTCAATGCAGAAAGTGAAATTCAATTTCTCGAAAAAATAAAAGCACTTCCTAAAGTTTACAAACAAAAGCAGAACAAGATTGTACTGCTGCAAACTATATTTAAAGACAGCCCTAACAGAATATCTTCTGTTACTTCTGAATTCAATCTGAGAATTTATCATAAAAGAGCTCATGAACTTTCTGTCTGTGCAGAAAAACAACCAGCTAAACAAAGTGTTTTAAACAGAGACTTAAAAGCGCTGAACCTTAATGAGAGGTTCCCAACTACGCAATCCATCATTGATGCTATGAAGGGTTTAATTGAAGAACCGGAACTGAATGATGAGGTGGTAGAAGAATATGCTACAGCGGATACCAATAAAGATTTTATCAGAGAACTCATTGAAGAGCCCAAAACATTCCAGGTAGGAAGCCTTATCAAAAGAATTTGGAGTGGGCTTAAAATTCCAATGCGCCACCTTTCTCCTGGAGAACAGCCCATTGGAGGAATTTCTGATATGACCAATAAAGGAGACTTTCATAGAATGCTTTTATCAGAATTTGCAAATGAAGATGATGTATTCATGAACCGTGTAGCCAATAATGAAGCCTTATACATTCAGAGAGAAATACCGCCTGAAGAAAATATTTTTGAAAGAATTATACTGATTGATACTTCCCTCAGAAACTGGGGAACGCCAAAAGTATTGGCCTTTGCATCCGCTATTGCAGTGATTAAACATCCCAAAGCCCATTCAGAATGTAAAGTTATAGCTTTGGGGCAGGCTGCCGTTTCTATTTCTCTGAATAAAGTGGAAAGTGTGATTGAAAACCTCAACCAGGTTAGCCCTGTGCTGGAAGTTTCTGAAGCACTGGAAAAGTTTTTTAATGAAGACTATCCTCAAAAAGATATTGAAGTATTTTTCATTACCCATCAGGAGAATCTTGAAGATGAAAAAATCCAGAGAATAGTTCATCAGAATAGAGACCGGCTTAAATTTTTAGTAGCTACTACTTCAGATGGAGAAATTAATTTTTATAAACATCATCAAGGAGCAAGAAAGCATATCCAAAAAATAAAGCTTCCTCTTCAGGAATTATGGGCTAATCCACCACAGCAAAAAAGAGCAGAAATCAATTTAAATGGAAAGAGAACAGACCTTCCATTGAATTATCCGATTCTGTTTCCAACGCCTGTTAATCAGATTGCCCAGTTTTTATACGAAGGCGAGTTTTTTATCCTGAGTTCAAAAAAACAATTGTTGAAAACCTATCTTTCCGACAATTATTACGACAGAAATTCCTATGATTATTATAAAACCTATCATGGCTGTGAAGTGATGATTGAGGATGTTTCCGTAAAGCCAGCCGGACAGTTTATGCTGGCAATAAATAAGCAGAAGCATTTTATTCTCTGCCAATATCAGCCGGCTAAAAAGTTAGTATCAAAACTTAACTTGAATACAAGAGAATATTCTGAGCAGAATATCACCGGATTGAATATTCCGGAAGCCTATGAACTGATCTATTTTGGAAAGAGCTTTTATCTTCATCAGTTCGATAATCCTTTACTGTATAAAATAAATATTGAAGGAAATACTTCTGTAGAGCCTTTGGATAATACCTATGATGATATAGATAAAAACACTACAAAAGTAAATGCTGAAGTAGCTAAACTGAACCGAAGTGGCTTAAAAATCATCGGAAATTTCAATAAAATTGGGATCAATGCCCATGATAATCTGGTCTTTTCCGGATATGAAATAAGCAGTGTATATGAAAACACACTGAACCTTTATAAAAACAGATTTGATATCAAAATTTTTGCAGAACAGAATAAAAATAAATATACCTTCCCGGATGGCAGTGAAGTCATTGCAGATTCCCGCGGAATACTAACATTCAGGAGCAGTAACAAAGGAATTGAAGAGTTTTATATGCCCACCACTTCCTATGGATTCCTTGCGCTGGCTACTCATACAGAATTTGGTGGGTCAGAATATTACCTTCCAGAACAGACCCTATTGAAGGTGAGAACTATGGAAGAAATGTATAATCAATATGTAAAGCCGTTTATAGAGCAGATTTTGGATTATGGAGCTTAGAATAAAACCTTTCCCGAAAAATATATACCCTAAAAGAGGACTTTTAATAAAAGGTTCTTCACCCATGGTATGGCTTCAGGAAATGGAAACCTTAGGAATCAGCCTTACGCAGATAAAATGTTATGCTGTTCCGGCTAATAGTCCCAATGTACTGTATGGATGCTTTCTTGTGTTCAACGATCATGCTCCTCAGGAAGTTGGAAAAAATGCTTATTTCCAATGGGTGGATAACAAATTGTTTATTCCGGAAAATACAACGTTTTATCCAAAAATTAACCCAGAAGACTGGAGTACAATAGATTCAGATTTTCTAATCATGCACCCTGAATTTGGATTGGTAAAATTATCAGAACAAATTGATTGGATCGAATTGATTCTGGAGCCAGGGAAAATAGAAAAAACGGTAAGAAAGCCTTCGAATGGTGTTAAAATCCCTCAGACCATAGAAAGCTATACGGTGGAAATGGATGATGAAAAGATGCTCGAAGCATTACAGAAACCGCAAACCGAAGAAGAGTGGATGAACAACCTGCCGTTTGACCTGAAGAAAGTAATGGCCGGAAACAAAAAAGAAATTGAAAAATATTTAAAATACATAGAAAAATATCCTGAAAGAGCTATAGAATTGGGCGTTCCTTTAGATATCATGGGAACCTCCAGAGGAGATGGGTTTGGTAAATTTACCTGGCTGGAAGGTTTATTCGGAGGAAGTTCTAATAGCAAACAGGAAAGTAAGAGTACAAGAAATTTCCGTAGAATATTTTGGGCTGTTATTGTGGTTGCAATTGTTTTAAAAATAGCCTTGCCGTCTGAAGATAAAACGCTTCAGGAAGAAAATACTGTTTCTTCAGGAAAGATTGTAAAAGATGCAGTAAAAGCACCTTCAGATATGATTGCTTTTCACTCAGGAGTCTCTGAAATAGATCAGAAGATAGATTCCTTGTATTACAATAAAAGGAAAAACCTCTCCAATGAACTTTTGAATGCAGGCCTTCAGGAAAGTAAAACGGAAAAACAAAAAGAAGAATATAAGAAGAAAGGGGGAAGGAATGTTCATGAAATAAGCCACGATATTCAGAAGCTTAATAATAATGAGCAGCAAAGCAGAGATTCACTTAAAATAATTTATACCAAGAGAATCACCAGACATATTCAGGAGAGAAGTGAAGTGCTGAAACGTAAAATTTCAGACTCTTTAAAGCAATATACCAAAGGAAAACCTGTAAACGGAGAGGTTGTGAAATATCTTCTAAAAAGAAAACAGGTATTAATGCAGGATTCCTTAGGAAAACTGTACGGAACTATTGATATGGCTGATATGGAACCTCCGTCTACCATCAAAGATTCAAAAGTAAAAGGAGTAGAATCCGGTAATAATTCATTCAAAAAAGACACTCCTGTTTCAGATATTGTGTATATGGTGATTCTGATGATTGCCGGGGTTGGATTATATTCCTTCCTGTTTAAAAATAAATCATTAAATCTGGGTGGAGATAATGTTCCGGGTTGGGTGAAATTTCTCTTGACCCTTATTCTGGTAGCCATGTTGGTATATCTGTTTTATCCCTTGGTCAAGATGTTTGGTTACAACTGGTTTGTGTGGATATTGGCTATCGGAGTGATGTTGTTGCTTTACCGTTTGTTCAGAGATGATAAAACCATTTTAAAATCCGATGATGATGAATAAACAGAAATTTATAGACAAATTTATGGCTGCCTTTGTTCTGTTAGCCATGTTTAAGATTATCGGAATCGTAGCCCAGCTTTTCCATGAAAGCTTTTGGAGTGTTGTCGGGACTTTAGCTATTTTTCTGATAGTAGCATTTATCATCCTTATGGTGATTGCTTCCTTAAAAGATAAAGAACAAAATAAACAGAATTCAAGAAGAGGAGGCGCAGCAGGAGGAAACTTCTATCTGGAAAACTCATTGTTTGATAGGATCAGAAGCAAATATGAGGATCTTGCCCAAAAATATATAGAAGAAAAAGACTATAAAAAAGCAGCAAAAGTCTATATGAACCTGTTACAGGATTATTACAGAGGAGCAAAGACACTGGAAGATGGAGGATTTTATAACGAAGCCGCTGCAGTATACCTTAAAAAATTAAAAAATAAATCTGATGCCGCCCATTGTTACGAAAAAGCAAAGCAATACAAAAAAGCTATTGATCTGTACAAAGAAATGGAGCAGAAAGAAAAAGTGGGAGATCTGTACAAGGAAATCAATGATTTGAAAAATGCTCATATCTACTACCAGATGGTTGCAGGCGACTATACCACCAATAGTCAGATGGTGAAAGCTTCGCTGGTGTACCGGAAGAAAATGGAAAAGCCTGAAGAGGGTCAAAAAGTATTATTAAAGGGCTGGGAAGAAGATAAAGATGCTTTCAACTGTTTGAATAACTACTTTGCAAACATTTTTGATGTTAAAAAACTGGAGACAGAAATACAGAACATCTATGAAAGAATTCCTGCTCACAAAAAGATGATCTATCTGGAAGCCATGAAACATGAGTTTAAAAAAGATCCGAAATTGCAGTCGGTTACACGAAAGATCGCTTACGAGATTGTTGCTGAAAAAGTAGAAAGCCGCTCAGAAATCGTAAACGAGCTGAAGCATTTTAATCCTAACGATGAAGTGATCCTGAAAGATATTTCGAGATTTAAAACCGGAAGAAATAAAATGTTTAATCATTAAATGTGAAGGGAAGTATTGATCCTCTCATGAATGAAAGTTATTAAAAATCTAATTTATTGTAATCCTCCCAATAACGCCCAGCCTTCCTACCATTCTGTTTCCTGATAATTTTTTAAAAGCTTTCCATAAAGTTTTTGATTTCCTTCATTGATCTGTACTATTGGATGAAAGATCCGCATGGCTCCATCTACAGGATCCAAAGGTGGAATTCTTGTTTTTTCAAAAAGTCTTTCTCTTTTGATTTCTATGGCTCCAGTTGAAATCCATCCTACATCTACGGCATTCATGAATATCCTGTCCTTTACAAAATCAGAGGCAGAAGTTTTCGTGAGCATATTCAAAGCTGCTTTAGTCATATTTGTATGTGGATGGAATTCATTTTTACTTTTATAGCTGAATTGCCCTTCCGTGGAAGTCACATTGATGATATGTTTGTTTTCAACACTACTTTTTTTCATCAGAGGTTTCAATGTGGAGATCAGCAGATAAGGTGAAATGTGATTGATGAGGTTTACTTCGAGAAGTTCCTCAGTTCCTATTTCGTCCATCAGGGAATTCCAGCTGTTTTTATCTCTAGAATCTTTTGGTTGTCCAAATCTGTTAACAGCGCCTTCCAATCCAGGATGAGATAAACTTAAAAGATCATTCTCTTCTTTATTCACAGGAGTTTTATTTTCAATCAGATGATATTGTTCATGAGATAAAAGAAGCTTTTCTTTCAATTGTAATGGTTGATAATATTCTGCGTCGTATTTGATGGTTTGAGCAGCATTGTTGATCAGAATTTCAATACTTCCAAAATTATTGTAACAATATTCTGTAAATTCCTGAACTGATCTGATATTTCTTAAGTCCAAACCATAGAGAAAAAGATACTCCTTCCAGGTTTCATAGTCCTCTTCTTTCTGAAACTGTTCAAATGCCAGTGCTGGAAACCTTGAAGTAACAATAACTTTCGCCCCGCTTCTTAAAAATTTTAAAGCCACAGCATATCCGATTTTTACCCTTCCGCCAGTGATAATTACAGTCTGGTCATTGAAATCATAAGCTAGATCTCTATTTTTATAATTTACATCCGCACAAGCAGGACAGAGTTTATGATAAAAAAAATGAACTTGATGATATGGTTGATGACAGCAATAACATAATTGAGGTTTTTGCAGTAATGGATAAGATTGAGATTGTTCTTTAGTATGTGAATATAAAGTTTTATTTTCCAGTGCTTTACCTACGATAGTTGGTTTTTTAAGAATTTCGAGATCCGGATTTCTAAAATGTAGTTCTTGATTGTCTCTATATTCCTCAGGATTTTTACGGATATTCTTCTGAGCCTTTTTACGAATAGAGGAGATCAGAGTTTTGAAACGTTGGTTATCGGGATTATGCAATGGGTTTTTCTGAAGTGCTTCTAGAACCTTTAAACAGGTTTCCCATTCTTCATTACTGAATGGATATTGCTCCATAATATAATTTTGTGGGAGAGGAGGATTCGAACCTCCAATTTCAACGTTATCAGTGTAGTGTTTTTCCAGTTAAACTATCCCCCTTGTTGGTGAACAAAAGTATTGTTTTCCTTGTTGAAAAACAATTTTTCATATCTTTGCACCAGAAAATTATGACAATACAAAGAGCACATATCAATGCAGAACTATGCGAAAGCCCATCAAAACTGGGATTATTAGCATATGATGGAACGATATGGAAAGAGGCGAAATGTGCTGACTTTGGAAATTATTTACTGTAAACCCGTAAAAATTTAATCAAAATACTGCAGAAACGTCTCGAAAAATCGAGGCGTTTTTTGTTTTTTAGGTCAGAAATTATTTAGAATGAAAAAAAATAACCATAAACATGAAAATTTTTTAATAAACAATGCAACTTTAATACAATAAAATAGAGTGATAGACAACCCAATGAGAGACAGTCATTTAGGTAATTAAGATATCTGCAAAATATTGCGGACAGAAATCACTCACTCCAAAATCAAGATTTATTTAATTGATTTTCAATAACTTAACTTTAAAATTTATTTGCAGGTTAAAAAAAATCATATTTACTTTGCAACCGAAAATTGAAAGCAACAGGTTTTCAGGATTCAACAAAAAATAATTTAAAAGCAAAACAAAAATAAAATGAAACAATTACGCAACATACTCAATCAGTATTCAACATTGTTCGGACAAGAGCCGGCAGGGATAGTGTGTGCTTATGATAGTGAAATTGTGGAAAAAAGGTGCTTATATACGTGGGTCAGCTAATGATCTCTCACGTCAGAATATAAACGAGCGCCTCCCAAAAGAGGCGCTTTTTTTATGGATAGTAATAAAGGTTTAATTCCTTGGCTCTCCGAAAAAATGGTCTATTGAGGTAATGGTAACCTGCCCGACTGTCTCTTGGGCACTGCGAGTTCGATTCTCGCATAGACCGCAAAGATTCATTGAAAGTCTCTGCTCCGACTGTCTCCCGGAAAAGAATATTGAAGTGAATCTGCAAAACTGGAAAGATAACGGTGGTTGTTTACCCGTCTTGGACGCGGGAGGTCGCAAGTTCGAATCTTGCTTTTCAGACAGAAGTATCAGTAATGAACAATGAGTAATCAGTAATTATAGATTGAAAAGTAGTTTTCATCATTACTCATCACTAATTACCAATTACTCACAAAAGTGCCGTGGGAATGGTGGAACGGTAGACACACTTGATTTAGGATCAAGGCGCTGAGGGTTCGAATCCCTCTTCCCGTACAAAAGATTTTGTAGCTCAATGGTAGAGCGCTGGTCTGTTAAACCAGAAGTTGAAAGTTCGAGTCTTTCCAGAATCGCAGTAACTGAATGTTAATTGTTTCAGGAGAAAAATAAAAGTTTGTCGAGAGCAGAAGATCTTTACACCAAAACACTAAAATATAGACAAGCTTTTTTCTTTCTCAATCATAAACAGTTAGAAGCTAAATGTAAATGTGATTAATAAAATTTTAGGTAAAAATAAAGTCTGTCAAGCGCAGAAGTTCACACAAAAAATATAGACAGACTTTGTTTTTTTGAATAATAAGCAGTAGAAAATTACTCATATTAAAATCTGATGGTTCGCCGAAGTGGAAGAGTCGGGGCGGTCTGCAAAACCGTTGCGTAAGCTGAGTGGGTTTGAATCCCATAACCATCTCAAAGTAAAGCTGGAAATTGGAATGTTACGGAAGATTGTAAATCATCTATCTATTATCATTTATCAATTATAGCTTGAAAATATCCTTTATTAAGAAAAGAAAACGTCTGTCGAGCGCAGAAGATCTTTAAGCCAAAACACAAAATACAGACAGGCTTTTTCTTTTTTAATGATGAATAATGAGCAATAAGTAATTAATAATAGGAGAGTAGTTTTCATCATTACTCATCACCAATTACCCATTACTCATAAAAAATCCGCTGATAATGTAATGGCAGCATGCAGGAAATATACTCTTGTTGTTTAGGTTCGATTCCTAGTCAGTTGGTCAAAGAGAAGAAAATATTAAATGCTCAATATAATTTTCGAAAGAAAGGCTTGTCAAGCGTAGAAGTTCTTTTTTGTTAAGCAAATTTAAAGACAAGCTTATTCTTTTTTATAATGAATAACGAGTAATAAGTAATTAATAATAGGAGAGTGATTATCATCATTACTTATCACCAATTACTCATTGCTTATAAAAAAACGGAAGTACGCCGAAGTTGGAGAGTCGGGGCAGACTGTAAATCTGTTGCTTATCGCTGAGTAGGTTCGAATCCTACTACTTCCACAAGACACAAATGATGAATAAGAAGTAATGAAGGTAGAAAAGGAGTTTTCACTATTACTCATCACCAATTACTCATTACTCATAGAAACCGCTCTATTCGTCTAACGGTAAGGACGCCTGCCTTTCGAGCAGAAAACAAGGGTTCGATTCCCTTATAGAGTACTGGATGTGAATAACTGGTCAATACATAATTGATATAATACCATGAAAGTTCAAATTGTAAAAAAGTTGGCCAGTTATCATTCACACAAAATGAAGAAAAGAAAAAAGGGTTGTCAAGAGCAGAAGATCTTTAGTCAATAAAAATACAGACAACCTTTGCTTTTTTTAATGAATAATGAGCAATAAGTAATGAATGATAGTAGAGTAGTTTTCATCATTATTCATAATCAATTACTCATAAAACAGGGAAGAGTGGTGTACTCGGTGTGCACATTAGTCTGAAAAACTAAAGGTACAGGTTCAATTCCTGTCTGTTCCACAAAACATGAATAATGAGCAATAAGTAATCAATGATAGAAAAGCAGTTTTCATCATTATTGATCACTAATTATTCATTGTTTAGTTTATAAAAATGCTCTATTCGTCTAACGGTAAGGACGCCTGCCTTTCGAGCAGAAAATAAGGGTTCGATTCCCTTATAGAGTACTAAATGAACCCTCAGTAGTGAATCTGCTTTGCAGGTAATTTAAAAATTCACTATTGATGGTTCACAAATTAATTATCAATAATCATTTATCAATTATAAATAAAGTATGTAGAAAAAATGGAAACGCAACAACAAACATGGCAGAATATGAATGGAAAAATTTTCCAACATTCTATCACACAGCTGGTAGAAGAAGCCATTATCCGCGAACAGGCAAACGGATACCGTCTGAAAGTATGTGTGGGGTCAGATTCCCATGTATACGGAGATGCCATTAATTATGCTACGGCAGTAGTATTTATTCGTGAGGGAAAAGGAGCGTTTACCTTTATCAGAAAAGAAAGAGAAATACAGACCATCAGTATCAAAGAGCGAATGCTGAATGAAGTCAACAAATCCGTTGAAATTGCTTACGCGATTTGTGCTGTATTGGACACTTATGGAGTAGAAATGGAGGTACACGCAGACATCAATACCGATCCGGATTTTAAATCCAATGTAGCATTAAAAGATGCTATGGGATATATTCTGGGAATGGGCTATGTGTTTAAAGCAAAACCTTATGCTTTCGCAAGTTCCAATTGTGCTGATATGATGGTGTAAGGAAGCTGGAAGTTTTTATTACTATGATATGAACTTCCTGTTTTCAACTTCCATCCAAAAAGATAATAAAGATTAAAACAACACCAATAACCATGTACTTTTTAATTCAGTCTAATGTATATTCAGATCCGGATCATTATAAAATTTTTGATGCGCTGGAAGAATTAAATATCGACTATAAAGTAATCAATATTCTGTCAACAGCAGATAAAATAGACTTTGAAACAGATTGAAAAGATATTTTTGTCTATGGCTCGGTGACGATTGCAAGACTGGCTAAACAGCATTCAGATTGGGTTCCCGGTTCTTTTTACGGAGGTAACCATTTGTATGAGATCTATTCAAAATATTATGGTGAGCACCTTTTGAATCATAAGGTTTCCGTTCAAACGATTTCTGAAGAATTATCATGGAAAAAAGGAGAAGAAAAATTTATTAAGCCTTATAATGAAGCGAAAATTTTTACAGGAAAGGTTTTTACAGAATCAGAATGGAAGGATTTTGTTTTTGAAAGATTGGAGAACCAAGCTAATAGAATTACAAAAGACTCTTTAATTCAGGTTTCTGAAGCAAAACGAACCATAAAAGAAGCAAGACTTTGGATCGTTGGTGGGCAAATCGTTGATAGCGGTTATTATCGACTTAATGAGGATGCCCCTTTCGAAGAAAATGTTTCTCAGGACGGATTGGGTTTTGCGAAAGAAATGATTCAATTGTTTAATCTCGAAGAAGCCTTTGTTATGGATATTTGTTTAACGGATGAAGGCTGGAAAATAGTTGAAATCAATTGCATCAACAGCTCCGGATTTTATCCTAACACCAATGTGAAAAGTGTGATCAAGGCATTGAATATCTACTTTTCTAAATAAAAAATAAGAAAATGCTTTTGTATGATAAAATTACAGTAATAGACATAGAAGCGACCTGCTGGGAAGACGAGAAGACCCCTGAAAATCAGGAAATAGAAATCATTGAAATCGGAATCTGCAAGCTGAACATGTCTGATGGAAGCATCGAAGATAAAAGAAGTTATTTCGTAAAACCTTACAAATCTGAAGTAAGTGAATTTTGTACAAAACTGACAGGAATTACAGCTGATAAACTGGAAAAAGAAGGAATATCTTTTCAGGAAGCCTGTTCAAGAATAAAGAACAGATACAATTCACACGTTAGAACCTATTCAGGATATGGAGGATTTGATAAGGAAATTATTAAGAATCAATGTAAAGAATTGGGAGTGAAATTTCCCTTTAGTGACACTTATATTGATTTGAAAATATTAATAAGTCTAATGAAAGGAGAGAAACCAAAAGGTCTTTTGAAAGAACTGCAGGCAAGAAACCTAGAATTTGAAGGAAATAACCATAGCGGAGCAGATGATGCTTATAATACCGCAAAACTATTATATCACGTATTAAGAAAATAATACTAAAAAACTAAAAACATGACTCACAATAGAATAGCCGTTATCGGTTTACACGAACAGGAATACGAATATATACGACAACATTATGATGGTCTTATGATCTGGCATCAATCTATTCCAATGATAAAAGTAGTGGATGGAACATTATATGTTGAAAAAGCTCAGGGAGTAGGAATGCTTCCGGTAGATAAGGTTGTTTATCATGGAATTTTTGAAGATGATCTTGATCTTATCGCTGGATTGACAATTTGGAACGGTCCATGCTTTCCAAACGCTTACGGAATGTTGGAATGCCGATTGAAAATTCCTTGTCTTGCCAAAGCGATGAAATATTCAAAATTTAATTCCCAAAGAGGATTTATCTCTGCAGGAGCTTATGTGAATACAGATACCGAATTGGTGGCAAAATGGGGAAACTGGCATTGTGGAGAAAACAAACATAAATTTACAGGAAGCTGGGAAAGTACGGAAAACAGTGTACTTGAACCTTATTTTGAAGGTGATGCTGTAAGAATATTAAACATAGGTGAAAAATCCTGGCAGATTAAGCTCGAAGGAGATACATGGTTAAAATCCATACATCCGGATGATGCCCAATTCATGGAAATTGATACAGAACTTCTACAGGATACCCTGATGTTAAAAGATAAAATAGGGATGGATGTAATTGCGAATGACTATATCATTCAGAAAAACGGTCATAAACATTTATTGGAAATTAATCATATTCCCAATATTACAAGGTTTGAAGAAGTGAGATTACACTTTTTGAAGACTGTTGTAGATTGGATTGATGAGGATTAGGTAAAAAAACAAAACCATGGAAATGACCAAAAGACTATTGTTTCTGGATGATATAAGATACCCGATTGAAGCGTATCGTTATACCAAACAGGACATATTTCTCAGAAGAGATTGGCATATTGTTCGGAATTACGATCAGTTTGTCAACAGGATTCTGGAAAAAGGACTTCCGGAAATGATTTCTTTTGATCATGACCTTGCAGATGAACATTATCTGAAACCAGATGCAAAAGAATTTGTTGAAAAAACAGGTTATGATTGTGCAAAATGGCTGGTAGAATATTGTATGGATAACTATTTAGATTTACCAAAATTCTACTCCCACTCCATGAACCCTGTAGGAAAGGAGAATATTGAAAGACTTTTAAAAAACTTTAAAAAATTGTAATGGACATTTTCAGATTCATTCAGGATATCTTTCCCTCATTTCATGCACAAAGGCACATCACCCCAATGAAAAATAATGAATCAGAAATGATTAAAAACTAAAAAAATGATTTTCAAAACATATAACTCAATAGAAAATGCTTACCAAACTCGCATGATCGATCAGATCAGGATGCAGGGCTTTGGGGATGAGGTTTTCATCGTGCAGGAAAAAGTTCACGGAGCTAATTTCTCTTTCTTTACCGATGGAAAGGAAATTAAGATCGCCAAAAGAACAGCTTTCATTGAGAAAGAGGAAAAATTTTACAATGCACATCAAATTTTGGAACAATACAGAAAAAATGTAATTAATTTGTTTCAAAAAGTGAAAACAATATACCCGAATGTTGAAACAGTAGTCATCTACGGTGAATTGTTCGGTGGCGGTTACAAACATAAAGAAGTAGAACCCGTAAAAAATGCAATAAAAGTGCAGGCAGGAATTGATTATGCACCTTTCAACGATTTTTATGCATTTGACATTAAGTTGAATGGGGTTACTTATTTGGATACAGATATCATCAACTCAATTTTTGAGGAGACAGGATTTTTCTATGCAAAAACGTTATTTCAAGGAACTTTGGAAGAAGCCTTGAGGTTCCCTAATGTTTTCAATTCTAAAATCCCAACCTGGTTAGGATTACCGGAAATGAACAATATGTGTGAAGGAACTATTATCAAGACCTTAAAAACCAAATATTTTGGAAACGGAGCTAGAGTCATTCTAAAAAATAAGAATGAAAAATGGGTCGAGAAGTCTAAAATGGTTAGAAAACAGGAAAAAACAGTTCAGAAAACAGTTCATTTTAGTGAAACGGCTCAAAATATCTGGGCGGAAATCCAAAAATATGTAACGGCAAACAGACTGAATAATGTGATGAGCAAAATTGGTGAATTTGAACCTAAAATGATAGGGAAAGTCATAGGCCTTTTTGCACAGGACATTTTAGAAGATTTTGAAAAAGATTTTCCGTTAGTTTTCACAACAATAGAAAAAGATGAACAGAAAAGGATCAATAAAAAGTTGAATGCTGCAGTCATTGATTGTGTAAAAGAAGAGTTGATGACTCTCAAAGTATAGTTTCGGTAAATTTTTACCGGAACTTTTTTATGTATAACCCAACCAGAACCTTCAAAAGGATATTTCAAATTTATCATTCTAAATATAGACTGAGAGTCTGGGAATAGAATGAAGAATCTCAAATATTCAATTTTTACAAAAATCTCAGTTGGAGACGTGGAAATTCCCCTCCTCTGGAGGGGTGGCGAAAATTCAAGGAATTTTTGACGGGGGTGGTTTAAAAAAAGAAAAACAATGTTACAAGCAGAAATAAAAAGTCTTTTAAAAGAAGACATCAGTATATTAATAAAAGTTCCCAATTCAGGAAAGCATTATTTATGTGATTGTGGAGAAGCGAGTTTATTGACGGTAAAAGAAGCACAGACTTTATCAGCAATATTCATCAGCCATACCCATATCGACCATTTTGCCAATTTTGACGGTATTTTCAGACATCAGATTGGAAGTGGAGAAAAAGTAACCATCTGTGGACCGAAAAATATTCATCAACAAATTGAAGCCAGATTAAAATCCTATACCTGGAATTTAATAGCTGAAAACGCTATTGAATATGAAGTTCATGAGATTGTTTCCAAAGAGGAAATCAATGTTTACAGTCTTCGCCCTCCTTACTGGACACAGGAATTTGTAAAGACTCAGAATTTCCTTTTTGAAGATGAGTATGTACATGTTGATTTTGCTATTCTGGACCATAAAACAGATTCTATTGCATACCTGTTTAAAGAAAAAGATTCAGTAACGTTTCATGAAAATGCTTCTGATTTCAAGAAAGGAAAATGGATCAGCGAATTGAAAACAGCATTTGAAAATAACGATGCAGACAAAGAAATTGAAATAGAAGGAACCTTGTACAAAACATCAGACTTATTTCATTTACTAACCAGAAATGAAGGTTATAAATTAGGCGTTATCATGGATCATGCTGTAGATGAAGACAATTATCAAAAGATAAAAACTGTTTTCAATCAGGCTGATATGGTTTATATTGAAACCTTTTATAAAGATACAGATCAGGAATTTGCAAAGATCAATTATCACAGTTTTGCTTCTGCGTCAGGAAAAATAATGAAGGATTGCAAGGTGAAAGAAGCCATTCCGATCCACTTTTCAAGAAGATATACTGAAATCGATCAACAGGAAATTGAAACCGCTTTTTATAAAGCATTTCGAAATGAAAAAAACTAAGATTCCACCCTTCACAAAAATTTAAGTTGAAGACGTGATATTCCCCTCTTCTGGAGGGGGGTCAAATCTGTGATTTGACGGGGTGGTTCAATAAACAACAAAAACTAAAGAAATGAAACCCAATATATTTTTTACAGCAGACCATCATTTTGGTCACGAAAATATTATAAAATTCTCCGAAAGACCTTTTGAATCTCCAGAAGAGATGAATGCCGAACTCATTAAAAGATGGAATGAAAGAATCAATCCCGGAGATACAGTCTACCATTTAGGAGATTTCAGTCTTGGAAAACCGGATTTTACAAAAGAAATCTTAGATCAGCTGAACGGAAATATCCATTTGATAAAAGGCAATCACGAAGGCGCAGCTTTAACGTATCCTAAACGATTTGCTTCCATCAGGGATTATCACGAGTTGAAAATTGATGAACCGGATAATAGTAACGGAAAACAGAAAATCATTCTTTTCCATTACGCCATGCGAACCTGGAATGGCTCACACCGCGGAGTCTGGCAATTATACGGACACTCGCACGGAACTTTGCCGGATGATGAAATGGCATTAAGCTTCGATGTAGGAATAGATTGCCATAATTTTTACCCGATTTCCTACGAAGAAGTGAAGGAAATCATGAAAAAGAAAAAATGGACACCTCCGTTCGGGCCTCGGGAGTAATTTTACTTACTCTCATTACTATTTTATTAATAACTATGAAAACAACTAATCAAATCATAATTGTCGATTTGGAAGCTACCTGTTGGGAAAACGACAGGATTCCAATCGGACAGAAAGTCGATATTATTGAAATGGGAATATGTAAACTGGATCTCATATCCAATACCATTTCCCAAAAACAAAGCATTTATGTTATTCCTGAAAGATCAGAAATCAATAGCTTTTGTACAAAGCTAACGGGAATTACACCACAATTGATAGAAGAGAAAGGAATTTATTTTGAAGAAGCTTGTGAGAAGATCAGGGATGAATACAATCCTGAATTGCTCACTTGGGCCGGATACGGAAATTTCGACAGAGAGCAGATCATTGAACAAAGCGATTGGCTCGGAATAGAAACCCCTTTTTCAGGACAATACCTGGATGTAATGTACGAATTCAAAAGACATTTCAGATTATATAAATCTATCGGACTGAAAAGAGCCCTGGATTATCTGAAAATGGATTTTGACGGTAATCATCATAGCGGAGCAGACGATGCTTATAACACAGCCAAAATTCTCAATAAGATTTTGGAGTAATCATTTGAATGGAAGTAGAAAATTCAGAACAATAAATAACTTCCATTTTTTAACCTTAAATAAAAAAACAGTGAAAACAACAGAAAATATACTCATTATAGACCTTGAAGCTACGTGTTGGGAAAACCGCCCACCGAGAGGTCAGGAAAGTGAGATTATCGAAATAGGAGTTTGTATTATGAATGCAAAAACCGGTAAGATCTCTAAAAATGAAGGGATTTTAATAAAACCTCAATACTCAAAAGTAAGCCCGTTTTGTACGGAACTTACCACCCTTACCCAAAACATGCTGGATAATGAGGGAATTATGCTGGATGATGCCTTTGATATTCTCAGAGCAGAATACGATTCAGAAGAATTAACCTGGGCAAGCTATGGAAACTATGACCTGAATATGCTTCAGAATCAGGCCCGAAGATTTTATCTTGATTATCCTTTACATGACGATCATATCAATGTGAAAACATTATTTGGACAGATTCATCCAACTGTAAGAAAAAGTGTAGGAATGCAGAGAGCACTCAATGAACTTGGATTTAAACTTGATGGTACTCATCACAGAGGAGTAGATGATGCCAGAAATATTGCCAAGATCTTGCATTGGTGCTTGCAGAATAATTAAAATTCAGCACAAATAAAATAATTGATTATTAGAGACTGTTCCAGCGTGTTCAGTCTCTTTTTTATGGATTACTTTATTTTTATAATTTACCTTTGATAAAAATTGTATCTCTTGGAGGAACTCATCGAATTACTGGAACATACCAACAGAAGTGTATTCTTAACAGGAAAAGCAGGAACAGGAAAAACAACCTTCCTGAATCATTTTGTTGAGGCAACACGTAAAAAGCATATCATAGTTGCTCCCACTGGGATTGCAGCCATTAATGCCGGTGGAGTAACCATTCATTCGTTGTTTGCCATTCCGTCCCGAACATTTGTTCCAACCACAGAGCACGTTGATCCTAATCTTGCGATGAATATCAATGAGTTGTTTCCTCATTTTAAGTACAGAAAAGAAAAGCTTGATCTTTTTCGGGAGATAGAACTGATTATTATTGATGAAGTATCCATGCTAAGAGCAGATTTATTGGATATGATGGATCATTCTTTAAGAAGAGTAAGGAGAAATCAGTTGCCATTCGGTGGAGCTCAGTTGTTGTTAATTGGAGATCTCTATCAATTACCGCCTGTAGTAAGAGATGATTCTGAGCGGATTTTATCAAAATACTATGAAACTCCATTTTTCTTTTCAGCCAAGGCCTTGCAGAATGTACGGTTAATCACAGTAGAATTAACGAAAGTTTACCGCCAGCAGGATGAAGAGTTTCTTGAAATTTTGGATGCGGTACGGCATGCAGATTTCCACGAATTGGATTTTGAAAAACTGAACTCCAGATATCATCCTGATTTTGAGCCTGAAAATGAAACTTATATTCATTTGTGTTCTCATAACCGTATGGCAGATCATATTAATCAGAAAAAACTGTCAGAGCTTGAGACAGAATCGTTGTTTTATAAAGCCTCAGTGATTGGTGAGTTTAAAGAAACCCAATATCCGATTGATGAAACCCTGGAGCTGAAAGTAGGTGCTCAGATTATGTTCATCAGAAATGATTCATCCCCCGAAAAAAACTTTTATAATGGGAAGTTGGCTGAAATTTCCTACCTAGATGAAGATACCATAAAGGCCGTACTCGATGAAAGTAATAAAGAAATAACGCTCACCACTGAAGTCTGGGAACAGAAAAGATATACTCTGGATGCTGATAAAAATATCAAAACAGAAGTGCTGGGAAGTTTTGAACAATATCCAATCCGGTTGGCTTGGGCGGTTACTATTCACAAAAGTCAGGGACTAACATTTGACCGTGTTATCATTGATGCCGGAAGATCTTTTGCCAGCGGACAGGTATATGTTGCATTGAGCCGCTGCCGAACCCTGAATGGAATCGTTTTGAAATCTGAAATTTCACAGAATGCCATATTCAAAGACCATAGGATTGAAGACTTTCAAAATTCTACTCATGCAAATGACAGCTTACTCCAAATCATTGAGCATGAAAAATATGATTATACATTGCATAAAGTTCAGATGACAGTAGATGCCGGTTGGGTAAAAGAAGCTGTAGTAAACTGGAAAGAGTTTACCGTAGGGATTCCAGATCGGGAGAAAGTAAATACATTATCTGAGGATTTTGAAAGGGAAAGTGAACATCTTTTTAAAGTGTCCGAAAAATTTAAAAAAGTCATCCGTTTGAAATTATCAGACTTTATCAATGGAGAAATTCAATGGAACGAGTTGGAAGAAAAATGTATAGGGGCTGTTAACTTTTTCTATAAAAATATCGCTGAAAAGATTGTATTGCCTTTGAAAAACTTTTACACAGAAACTACAGGTACCAAAGGCTTAAAAACCTTTAATGAAGAAACAAAGAAGTTTTTACATGACCTGGAAGAATATATTGAAAGACTTAAAGCATGTTGTCTACTAGATATTCCTTTATTTAACAAAGAAATTGAAATGGACACTTCCATAATAGTTGGTAAAAAGCCAACCCATATTCTCACTTTTGAGTTATTTGATGCAGGAATGCCTCCTTTTGAAATAGCTGAAAAAAGAAACCTTACCCTTGCAACGGTATACAGGCATCTTACAAAAATGGGTTTAACAGAAGTAGAAAGAACCTTCAAACAGTAATTCGTAATGTCTTTTCCACAATCAGGTTAGAAAAATAATACTTGGCCAACACGGAGGTATTTTGATGTCTTGATTCATATATCTTTTAGCAGAGAGAATTAAATCTTGGTTATAAATAGCTGTATAACGGTTTTATTAACTTAAAGTTTTGTTAAAAAACTCACTTTTTAGGGATAATTTACTGCCTGTCAGGCATTTTTTTATATTTTAGCCGCCAAGAGTGAATTTATGCTTATTGACGAAGAGTTTAAAACTATATATTTAAACTATAAAATCAAGGAAATCATTCCTTTCCTGAAGAAGCTTACACCTAAAGATAAAAAAGAAGTTGCTGCCACTTTAAAGAAAAATATCAATAAAGAATGGGGGCACAATACAATATCGGTGTTGGCTGCTTTGGTATGCAGTAAAACGAAGGATGAATATGAAAAGATGAGACCAGGATTTTATTCCATTCCGGTAGAACTTGTGGATGAACTTTTTGAGAGCTATGTTCCTGATTGGGTTGGAGAAAGTTACTTATTTCTTGATGGATTCTATTATCTGAAAGTATTGGAATGGGAGCATAAAGGCTATCTTACCCTTCATGATGAAATTTGGGCATCATTGCTCTCTTCATCATTAAGAACAGAAGAAATATTGTTTTCCTATCCAGCAACGTTGCAGTCTCATATCTGGTTTTTATTTGATCATGAATGCAGTATCACATCTGTTTACGGGGACAGAAGCTGGAAAGATGTGTTGAAAGACCTTGTTCAGGAAAAGAGAATAGATCGTTCAAGAGTACTTAAAGCAAGTCTTACTGCAATTAATTTTAATTTTTCAAAAGAACATAATACATGGTTCCTAGAGTTTTTTGCTTATCTGGAGCCTAGCTACAAAGAAATTCTGGAATTGCAGGATGAATTGTTTATGATCTTTCATTCCACACAACATTCACTGTTTCCTGGTGTATTAAAGATTATCAATCCGGTTATTACAGAAAAAGATTTTAAAACAGAAGACTTTTTACAGGCTACAGCATCTTTAATGACTCTTTCAACAAAGAATATTGTTAATGCATTGCTTCAGGCATTGGAAAAAATAGCGAAAGGCAATAAGAAATATCATGAAGCAATATGTTTGTTTCTGATGCCTGTTTTTCTCAATAAAGATAAAACGCTTCAAACTAAAGGAGCAAAAATTATTGTTAAATATGGAGATCTACAATCAGAAAAGATAAGGAGGGAACTTACATTTTATACAGCCTCACTTCTTTCTGATGCTCAGACTTTGCTGGAAAAATTCATTGCAGAAAACGGAGTCATTCAAAATAAAGAAGAACAGAATTATGAAACAGCTTCATGGCATGTCTCACAGCCTATTACTCCTGTAGAATCCCTAGATGATTTTATTTTCCTGGCTTCTCAGATCTTCAATAATAATGAAACCTATCATATTGATTTGTTTCTGGATGCACTCATTAGATTCAATGGTGAATTTGAGGAAGAACATTTTAATCAGCTTGAACCTGCCTTTAATGCAGCATTCAAAAGGAAAGATACTGTAGGGTTTCAACATTTGATGGCGACATTTGTTATTAATTACGGCTTGCTGAAGCAAAAAAATAAATCAAAAATATTATCGGAGGCTTATTTAGGGTTTCCGACCCTTGAAAACTGGAGTGAAAAAAGAACACCTTTTATTTTCAAAGCTTATCATCAGCTTTTGATAGGAATATTTGAATTTTTAAAAGAAAACAAACAACTTCCGTTACTTTCTGTTCCGGAATATACACCTTGCTGGATTACCATTACTACTCTTGTGGATAAATTGAAAATCTATCAACAGCAAGGCTGGAAACCAATTCCTTTTGATTTGGAGATTGCTATCCTTCGGGTAGAAAAAGAAAACCTGAAAAAAGGAGAACAATATGCAAAAGAGCAGCTTAATGAAGAGTATTTCAATTTTGTAAAGCCGGTTTTTGAAAAGAATTATTATAAAGACCTTTATGAAAAGGAATTTCTTGATGGCAGTTTCGATTGGAAACTGGGATACAAGAAAATCTATAAATGGAATGTTACAGAAGAAGTTCCGGAATCATTAATATCCATTGGAGACCATAAGGAAATACCTGTAAATGCATCTTTTCTGAATTATTTTTTCAATTCTTATCACACTATTTATCAGGAAGATTTGCTCCGTATTTTATATACAGCTCCCTATTTTTCAGGGTCCTTAGTAGCAAGAAAATACAATGCAGACTTATCCTGCTCCGCATATCAATATGATGTAAAAGGAAATATGAAATTTCTTGATGCCTGGATGAAATTGAATTTACCATTTCAACCTGCGCATTATATATTTATGACTGCCGGATTGTTTCATAAAGATAAAACATTCTCTGGTATAGCTTTTGAAGCCCTTATTAATAAAGCAGTTTCAGAAGATTTTAATATTCACGAACTGGGAATTATCATTGGTAAAAAGATCAATTTTGAATGGGCTCCTGTGAAAAGGTTTACAGATGGGCTATCTGGATTTATTAATCTGACTACCAGTCATAACCAAGCCTTTGAAAACCTGTTGATATCCATTCTTTCAACAGTAGAAAAGCCGGTTTTTAATCTTAAAAAGCTATTAGAGCTTTATTATGAACTGCTGAATCAAAACAGAACCATAGTAAATGAGAAAATTGCTAAAGTTCTTAAAGAATGGGAAAACGAAAATAACCTGAAAAAAATTATACATCAAATTAAAACACATGAAAGAAAGACTTTATGAGATCCTTAATGAGGGAAAACTCCATGAGATTGTCCCTTTTTTGAAGCAGCTTAGTGCAGAAGAAAAGCAGACATTAGTACCTACGATAAAAAAAATGGATCGTGAGATCAATAAGATCATCATGACCAAAAATTCTTACCATACAGCGGGTTCTGTAAATCAACATTCCATTATTGATATAGCATCATTTGTTTGTATGGATCAAAAGAACTTTGGTAAAAATTACTGGAGTCTTTTCCGCAATATAGAACAGACAGACCAGATATTGGAATGGGGATGTCCGGATTGGTTTTCAGATTTTATCAATGATTCTATTGATGCGGAGTTTACAGCTTTTAACTATCAGCATATTTTAGGATGGACAAAAAAAGGCTATATCCAGCCAAAACCTGAATTACTGGGACATCACCTAAGTAATTATCCTGCTGATCTGGACCAGCACCCTGAAACACTCAATACCCACTTTTGGTATCTGTGCGAATATCCATCCAAATCATTACCCTTCCAAAAAGAATGGTTTCCATTAGTCCAAAAGCTTGTCACCGAGCAGAAAATTGAAAGAACAAGGTTTTTAAAAGAATGCCTTTTGGCTTCCAATAGAAATTTCAATAAGAATGTGACAGGGTGGTTTATGGATGCTTTTACAGCTTTAAAACCAACAGAAGCGGAGTTGATAGAACTTCAGGATGAATTAATGGCTGGGTTAACATCTGCACAGTCAAAAGCAGTCAATACGATCCTTATCCATTTGAAAAAAATGGTAGGAAACCTGGCTTTTAAAAATGACGAATTTGCTCACTACCTTCCCAATCTGTTGAGCATGGAAGTGAAAACAGTGGTGATGGGTAGTCTTACCTTAACAGAGAAAATATTCCAGCATAAAAAAGTTAATCCTGAGATATTAGGACTGGCTTTAACGTCAGCATTTGTAAGCAAAGATGATGGAATACAGTCAAAAGCTGCCAAAATTATACTGAAATACATCCCACCATCCGAAACAATAAAGGAATCTATTTCCCACTATTCAGATAGTATATTAACGAATATACGTTCTCTTTTAGAAACTTATATAGAAGAAAAACCACAGGAATTGGAAGCTATAGTTTCAGAAAAAATATTACTGACTACCGAAGAAAATAAAGTTAAAGTCCTTGAAAGTTTTGAAGATCTAATGTTCTTCCTCCCTTTGGCTATAGAAGATCCGTACAGCCATCACTGTGATACTGCTTTGTCCGGATTTGCCCGTTTTGCCAATGATGTAGATGAGGAATCTGTAAAGCTGATAGAACCGGTATTCCTGAAAGCCTGTAAAACCATTGCAAAATGGGAAGTTCCTTATCTGAACGTCCTGTTGTGTAATCTCATCATTAATTACGGATTGAACTTATTAGAAAAATATCCGGTTCAGCTTAAAAACCTGAACAAAATATATGAGAAGACCTCTAATGAAGAGACCACAAGGGAAGCTTATTCAAACTATCATAAAAAGCTGGGACCAATAACGAAAGTGGGAGCAGGAAGCCCTGTTACGAAAGCTTTTAAAGAACTTGCCATATTTACTGATGAAAAAATAAAAGCAGGAGACAGTGTTCCTTTACTGTTTGCCATTACCCATGCTCCTTGTTGGATTTCTCCTGTTACATTAGTGGAAAGACTGGAAGTGTATCAGAATAAGAATATTGAACCTCATCATCTTGATATGCAGCTGGCCCTTCAGCGATGTGCTCTGGATAATACATCCGAAGCATTACAGCTGGCTGAAAAAAAATTAAAAGGAGAGTATAAAGACCTGCTGCTTTTCTTCTTTGGTAAAAATATTGAGCCAAAAGGAAAATTTGAACATCCTGCATGGTGGATGACAGCCGGAATTACACGCTCTCCGGAAAAGACTTTTAAAGAGTTCAGTGGTTTTGGATATGATACGATTCCGGCAGAATTCTTTTCGGGAATTTATCAGTGGAAAACTATTGATAGTAAGAAAAATTCATATTATCCGGCTGAGCTGAATATTATGATTCCCAAATATCATTTTGAGAAAAGAAAAGATCCGCTGCTTCTGGAATATTTTATTGCTGAGCCAAGAGAACTTTCAGAAACCATTGGCATGATGTGGTGTTTTCCAAATACCTTGGGAACTGCCCTGGCAAAAGTGATTAAAAGCTGCCTTTTCTACTCAGGTATTGCAGAAGTTTACGAAAGAAATCTAGTGCTAAATACGGCACAGGCCCTTTACCAGGTTAAAAAGCCTTTGGATGAAATGGGATATCTGTTTCTGGGAACTATTTTCCTGGATGGTGATAAAACCATTCGTGGAACGGCTGCTGAAATCTGGCTGGAACATGTTTCTCACAGGATGATAGACAACACCCGATTAGGAAAAGTGATTGGCACCCATGAAAAATTGGAGTGGGCTCCTATAAAAAGATTTACAGATCTTATTCAACATCAGATGCTGAATGTTAGTAAAAATCATAATATTGCACTCGAAGAATTAATTTCCAATATTCTGATTCAGATGGATCAACCTATTACCAATCTGAAGAAGCTGTTGGAAGTATATCATGAAGTATTGGCTTTAAACCAGTCCCAAGCCAATAAAAAAGTAATTGAAAAACTTAAAGACTGGAAAGAAAACTCGAGCCTGAAGAAAATCTGCAATCATCTTCTAAAAAATTAAATATATGGAAGATATGCTTACTTATAATTATTCAAGGTCATCCTCCTTTGTAAAGAAAGATGCCCTTGAAGAACTGTTTCTTGCCCAATACAGTGAGATACAGAAAAAGACTGATGTTCCCTGTTTTTTCTGGGGAAATGTAGGTCAGCCTTTTATATTAGCTCGTTGTCTGATTACCCTTTCCAATATTGTGAAGTCAAGCTTCAATTTGTCACCATTTCAGATGGCACTTTTGAAAGATCCAATTGTGACTGCAGGAAATGAAAGGCTTCGTTTCGAAGGTTTTTCACACTGTGCGGGTGTATATGCCCGTGTAGACGTTCTTCCGGATGGATTAAACGGGGAATTTTTGGAGAGCGGAACAACTAATGTAGACTTTAATCAACCTATGATAACCGCTTTGGGAAGTATTCGTCCTAACGAAAATATTATGCTTTCTATAGGGGAAAAAGAAGTTGGGCTCTACAAAGAAGAAAAAAAAGTAGTGGAAAGAAAAGTTCCATTGCCTGTAAAATGGATTAAAGGTCTCGGAACAGTTCAGATCTATTTGTCCGAATCAGAAAAGCAGCATACTTTTAATAAGATCCAGACCCAGCAGCTGTTTAGAGGAATGCCGAAAGGAGTGGTGAAATCAGACTATTACCTTATTGTAAGAGGAAATAAGCCTATGTTTTCCCCTGTAAAATCTGCTGATGCAGTTTGTATTGGTGGGCTTCACAGGCTTCGTTTGCTGGAACCTCTGCTTCCATATATTGATTCCATGCAGGTTTTTCCACACTCAAATATGAAATCTACAACCTGGCAGTTGTATATGGGAAATATAAGATTCAGTTTTTCCTTATCAAGAGAAAGCTGGCGTGGATTCTCCGGAGAAGGAGCTGTATTGAATAGTCTAACCACTGAGGTTCCTGATGAATGGATTGATGCCCTGGATAAATATGCTTATGCCAATCAGTCATTTAATGCAACAGTTCTGGCACTGGAAGAAAATCTTAGTTTGAATAGAACAGAGAATCTGACAGGAAGACTTGCAGCCATGGGATTACTAGGGTATGATCTTGATGAGAATGAATTCTTCTATCGTAGATTACCCTTTAAGTTAAGTCGTATTTTAGGCTTAAATCCCCGCATGAAAAATGCTGAAAGGTTGATTGAAGATGGAAAAGTAGAGATTCTAAATAACACTAAAGAAAGAACTGAAGCAAGGGTAGAAGGTACTGGAGTACACCATACCGTAATCCTTGAAGAAGATAAAGAACGCTGTACTTGTGAATGGTTCAGTAAATATCAAGGTGAAAGAGGCCCTTGTAAACATGTTCTGGCAGTGAAAAGAGTAGTGAATTTAGTTCATTAATATAGATTCCGGCAAGCCCAAAGGGCTTGCCGGAATCCGTTAGAATAACAATAGAATTAAATAAGCATCTACTTTTTACCTCCAGATAACAGGACAATAATAGCAAGCAAAGGTGCCAGCGAAAATGTAGCATATAACACTAAGGATGCATTTTGTGTACCCTCAATACCTCCAGGAACAGTGATGCCGCCAATGTTTGAAACCAATCCTGCAAGTGCTGCTCCAAATGCCGTAGCAATAAGCTGTACAGTAGTTACTGAAGCTGAAGCCAGTTCCTCTTCACCTCTAGGAGCTAAAGAGAATACTTTGGTCAGAAGATGAGGCCATCCTGCTCCGATTCCTATACCTATTCCCAACAAAAATAGGCAGTTTAAAACGAGCTTTGGAATAAGTATTATATGTATGGGTAGTGAAATTAGAGTAAGTCCAACCACGCCTATCAGCATAATAATACATCCGGTAATAATTAATTTGTGTGAAAGATGAGGTTTTATTCCGGAAAATAATAGAGAAGAAAGAGTCCAGCCTATCGCAATAAGAACGGTAAGATATCCTGATTGAATAGGAGAGAAACCATTAAGGACCTGAGCAAAATAAGGAACAAAAATTTCAATAGATGTGGCAATAGTCAAAAGAGACATTACAGCATATACTTTCCCCAACGGAGAAGAAAGCTGATAAGATCCGGAAGGAAGAAGCCGTACTCCGGAACTTTTGTTTTCGCTGACTTTTACGACATACAAGAAAAACAAAGCAATAATAACTCCTGTAATATTCATCCAGCTGTTTTCAAAAATACTTCCTGCAGAAACAGAAAAAGACGCCAGAACAAGCATGGTTAGCTTTAAAACAGGAACGGGTGGAGTTACACTTTCACTTTTTTTATTAGGAAGAATGATTGATGCAATGATAAGTATAGCAAGACAGATGATTAAAAGAGTACCAAATGCCCATCTCCATTTATGGTGTTCCGCAAAAATTCCTCCAATAAAAGGGCCTGAAAAAGCAGCTATGCCCCACATCCCTGAAACAAGAGCCATAGCACGGGGCCACAGATTTTCTTCAAATACAATTCTGATCATCGCATAAGACAAAGCAAATAGTAATCCCCCTCCAAGTCCTTGTACGAAGCGTCCTAGTAATAAGATAGACATAGATGAGGCCAGTGAGCAGAGTAAAGTTCCCAAAGAAAAAACGATAATGGCAATCTGGTAAGACTTTCGGGGACCTAATTTGGATATCCGGTTTGCAGAAATAACAGAACCAATTACGGAGGCTACAACAAATAGAGTCGTGTTCCATGCGTAATATTCTAATCCGCCAATTTCCTTTATAATAGATGGCATTACCGTTGTTGCAAGATAAACATTCGTAGCATGCAGCATAACTCCTAAGGCTAATGTGATGGCCTTTATTCCATTTCCATTGGAGAATAAGACATACCATGAGGTATTTTCCAACGAGGTTGATTTATTGTTTGTACTCTTCATATAATTGTAAAATAGATGACTGCAAATTTCATAAGAGACATGAAGAGTAACAATATCAAAACTGCGGTTTATCTGTCACATTTTACGGCTGGCAACGATAAGTATTCGGATTAAGACCGGTATTGTTTTTAAAAAAACGGGTAAAGTAGGAAGGACTTCCAAAACCTAATTTATAAGCACATTCCTTTATAGAATGAGTAGTGTGTTTTAGTAAATACTGACTTTCCAATAAAAGCCTTTCATGAATAATCTGTAAGGCTGTGTTTCCTGTTTCAACTCTGACTACTTCCGCCAGATGTTTGGCACTGATTCCTAAGAAAGAAGAATAATCTGCAACAGCTTTCCAATCTGTAAAATGTTTATCTACCAGCTTTTTGAATTCATAAGTAAGCTGATAATTGCGGTTCATATTCTTTTTAAAACCTAACAAACAAAATTCACAGGCTCTGTTATACTCATATAATATCTCCATCGTAATCAAGCGTACAACATCCAAATGATAAGCTGATTGCATCATCAGTTCATTCCCAACAGATTTGAATTTTTCCTGAACACGCGAAAAAGAGTCCTCTAAAAAATAAACAGGAGGATAATCAGCGTTCAGCTCCAGCAGTTGATTAACAATTTCTTCCCGTACAAAAGATTTGTTGAGAAATGATTGTTCAAAGTGCAGTTGAATCACTTCCAGATCGGCCGTAGGTTTTTCTGTAGAAAAGATTTTGCCGGGAGAAAGGATAGAAATCATATTCGGGCCCAGCTCAAAACTGTGATGCCCGATTTTGATCAAAATATTTCCTTTCAGACACAGTAAAATAATGTAGTAATTGTTCTTTTGCGGAACTTCAGCCAGAAAATAACTGGTATCTTGTGTGTAAAGGATTTCAGAATTCATCTTGAGTTTTATGCAAGATTCATCCATTCTTCATAAGAAAGAACACCTAGTTCAGGTTTTCCATCCCCTTCCAGAATAGAAATAAACTCCAGCTGATTACCATCCGGGTCATTAAAATAAATGGCCAGTGCAGGCATCCATGCAAATACCATAGGCTCTACACTTCCGTTTTTCATAAAATTGTAAGGCTTTAAATTTTTGTTCTCTAAAAACTTCACAGAATAATTCAAAATATCTTCTTTCGTGCTCGTAAAGGCAAAATGTCTGGTCTGAAGATTTTCTTTCTGCTCCCATAATCCAAGCATAAACTCCTTTTCTTCCCCAATCCACATGAATGCTATAGGTCTTGTTCCATCTCTATGGGCCAATCTCAATCCCAAAACTTCTGTATAAAACTGGATAGCATTTTCCAAATCACTTACCTGAACATGGGTCTCATATAATCCTTTAATCATAGTTTTAATTTTAATGTACACAAAGCTAGAAAACACTTGTTGAAAAGCCTGATAATACCGATTTCTTTCATGAAAATGAATGATAGAAGGATTAGATAAAAGATAAAAGATAAAAGATAAAAGATAAAAGATCTTGTCGTTAAACAACCATTTTTCTTCTTGTATATCCATCAGGATATCAACATCAATAGGGGCGGGCTTTAGCCCGGCCGGCCAATAAATAAAAGAATCAAATTCCATTGGCTTTAGCCAAAACCTAAAATAACCATCAAAAGAATCTGCGTCATCAGCAAAATTTGCATGAACCTTAATATCTTTTCTCAATCAATTTGAATTAAAAAAACATTTTTTTTCAAAAAAACAATCTACGCAAAAAGATTGCGCAATGCTGTTTTTACTTTGCATCAGAAATCAGAGAGGAAGTAGTAACTCCTCCTATGTTTAACATTAGAAACAGTAACTCATGAAATTTAACTTTCTAAAAAAAGAGAAAATAGTGGTAACCAACCACGAAGGTGCAAAAGCATATGTGATGACACCTGCAGAAGAATTGTACAGTGCTGTGGTTACAACAGGACTGTCAGACATTACTTATGAAAAAGGAAATGACAGATTAGAGCGAATTCAGTCTCTGATTCAGAAAAACGATCCAGAATTTGTGGCCAAGCTTGCGGTATATGCAAGAAAAGATATGTATTTGCGTTCCATTCCATTGGTTTTAGCTACAGAATTGGCGAAGGAAGCTTCTGGTAATGATCTGGTGAGCAAAACGGTAGATGGTGTTATTCAGAGAGCTGATGAAATCACGGAACTGTTAGCATATTACCAGCTTGCGAATGAAAGAACAGAAACCAAAAAACTGAACAGATTATCAAAACAGATTCAGAAAGGTCTGGTGAAATCTTTCAATAAATTTGATGAATACCAATTCGCAAAATATAACAGAAAAGGAGAAGTAACCTTTAAAGATGCCTTGTTTCTGGTTCACCCAAAAGCAAAGGATGAAAATCAGCAGACCATTTTCAACAAAATTGTATATGATATTTTAGATACCCCTTATACGTGGGAAGTAGAACTTTCAGTATTGGGTCAGAAAAAATTTGCTGATGAAGCAGAAAAGAAGCTGGCTTTCAAAAATAAATGGGAAGAACTGATCTTCAGTAATAAATTAGGCTATATGGCCACCTTGAGAAACCTGAGAAACATTCTTGAAGCAGGAGTTTCTCCTGAGGCTATGAGCAAAGTGTGTAGTTATCTGTCTGATGAAAGAGCCGTTCGAAACTCAAAACAATTGCCATTCCGTTTTCTGGCAGCATACAGAGAATTAAAAAAACTTGATTCCCCTTATCTGTCTTCCGTTTGGAGTGCATTGGAAGAAGCCTTAGTGGCAAGTGCTCAAAACATCAAAGGTTTCGGTTTCAATACTTCGGTAGTGATTGCAGCGGATGTTTCAGGTTCCATGCAGAAATCGGTTTCTCCTAAGAGTAAGATCTTGTTGTATGATATCGGTTTGCTGATGTCTATGATTCTACAGTCAAAATGTCAAAATGTAGTTACAGGAATTTTTGGTGACCGATGGTTGCGCGTTCCGATGCCAAAACAAGGTATTTTGAACAATGTAGATGCATTCTACAAGCGCGAAGGAGAAGTAGGCTATTCTACCAATGGATATCTGGTGATTGAAGACCTTATCAAAAGAAAAGAAATGGTAGATAAAGTAATGTTGTTTACAGATACTCAGCTGTACGATACCAGCGGAAGAGGAAACTCTTTTGAAGGTACTTGGAATAAATATAAGAGGATAGCACCAGATGCGAAACTTTATATTTTTGATTTGGCGGGTTATGGCAGACAGCCTATCGATGTCAAAAGAAATGATGTATACCTCATTGCAGGTTGGTCAGACAAGATTTTCGATGTATTGAATGCGTTGGAAGATCAGAAATCAGCCATAGAAATAATTCAAAAAGTAGTGCTGTAAAAGGCACTGCTTTCTATTGAAATGTAAAGTTCATTGGTATTAACAACAGGATCTTATAAATCATTAGTATATTTAGGAGCTTATTCCCGCTTTCCGCTATATCTTTTTCGCCTGGTTTAGGGCAATTCAGAAAAAGGATGTCGCTGCAATCGGGGCTAGTAAATGAAGAGATACAGTATGATAGAGCTTATTAACACAATTGAAATTAATCCTTTAAAATATTCCAAAGAAGACTTTGAACTACCGGAAATTACTGATTATCCGGATCCTGAAGAATACTTTTTGAAATTTACAGAGACAGCTTCTCGCCTTACCCTCAATTTTAATGAAATTCAAAAAGGTTCCAACCTTGTCAATATTGAAAACATTGATGATGAGAGCCTAGAAACTATTGTGGTTGCAAAACTCACCGAAGTGGAATTTGATGATCCCGATGAAAGAGGATTTGTACTCTCTTTTGATGGCGGAATTGTATTAAAAAAAGATGATGAGGTTCTTATTCTGCCAAGCTGTTGCGGAGATCTGGAGAATATAGAAAACTGGGAGAAAGTTATAGATAATAGATCTTTCGGATGGGCAGAAATATGGATAGGGCATCCCTGGGTTTTCTATAAAAGAGAAAACGGAATGATTAGTTTTTCAGATTATACAGAAGCCAATATTAATGATGTGAAAGATGTGAAAACAAAATTTGATATTGAAGAATCAGAATTTAAAGATGAATTAGACAAAGTGATATACCACCAAATTCATTTTAAAAATAGAATTTCAGATATTTTGAAAAAAATGAATATTGACAATGCCGAAAGAATTTCAGCCTTCATGTCCGGCATTAAATAAAAATATAAACCCATGAGAAATCTGTTTGATAAAGTAGAACAGGATCTGAAGGAAGGGAAAAAGAAGAAAGCTTGTGACAGATTAAGAAACTTAATCAATCAGTTTCCAGATGATCTTTCCTTGAGAAAGAAATTAGGGCAGATTTATTATGATGCAGGTTTTCTGGATGAAGCCGGAAAATTCTGGATGTTGTCTGAACATGAAAATAAAGAAATGAAAATAGCCGTTGAATTGTATAGAAAAACATTGAGCAATTCCGGAAACGCTATTTTAAAAGATGTTGTCTTCAGAGGAAATAAAGCACAGCTTAATGAGTATGCTAGGAAAGTTTTGACGGAATTGGAGCAGGATAGCTTAAAGAAGACAAAGCATATTCCTGATTTTAAACCTAAAACCAGAGCGAAAGGAAATTATTCTATACCTAAAAACAACCAAAGCTTTTTAACAACAGTAGGTTTATGCCTATTAGTAGGATTTGTTATAGCGCTTCCTATTTTAGGAATTGTGAAGCTTTTAGAATTGATATCTTTATTATTTTCCTATTAAAAATTCAACTACGTAAAAAGAATGCGTACTTAGCATATAATTTTGCAGTGTTAATAATATCGGTGTCGTAAGAAAGGCCTACTTCGATTCCAAACTGACATAGCCTTTCGTCTAATTACCCGGTAAAACAAACCAATGCCGTCCGTAAGAGTTTCATCATCAACTTCCAATTGAAACTAATTACTCTTACAATACATTGCTTGGTTTTTATAAAAAAATAAACTGCGTAAAAAGAATGCGCAGTAACCATATAAATTTGTAACATCAACTAATAACCATGAACAACTATAAATCAGATCTAAAAGAAGCAGTGTATTGAGGTTAATACTCAATACTCATGAAAAAAAATAAAATAGTAAGACAAATCTTCGGAACCAATGAATATGAATTGATTGATTTTCCGATGAAAATTTCCGGAGTACAGATTTCCAGGCTCCAATACGGAAATGATTTAGGGTGTTCATATTGTTTTCCACATGGCTTTGAAGTGGTGAATGCAAAGGAAACCAAGTTTCAGCGAAACTGGAAGAAATACAGAAAAACCCAATGGAAAAAATAAAGCAAGTGCCGTAAAACAGAATTACTTCGTGGGGTAACAGAGGTGCAGGTGCAAGTCCTGTTCTGTGAAAGCAGATAGTGTAAAGTAGTACGCTGTTAATAGGAGTCTGTTGAGCTAATTGCCTTGCTTTTTTCAAGTGTCGTTCAGGAATCATACTTGAAATTAAGACAAATGAAAAAATAAGAAACTAAAAATCAGGTGTCGTCTCAGAATCATACTTCGAGATTGAATAAACATTGGGTCGCAGGTTCGAATCCTGCCTTTTCCCTCGAAAAGGAGAAGTAGCTCAGCAGGTAGAGCAAATGCATGAACGATTCTAAAAATATTACCCTGATTTGTATAAAAGAGTGCCGTAGAAAAGGCTTACTTCGGTTTATTTGGTTCGATTCCAGAAAGATCATGAAAGTGGTCTTGTAAATGTCTTTTCAAACTTTGCCTCTTTTTTAAAAACAAACAAGTGCCGTAAAATAGTGCTACTTCATTCATCACGACGGGGACACGGGTTCGAATCCGGTCTCTTCCACTACAAAATCGGAAGAGTAGCTCAGCTGGTAGAGCACGACATCACTATTTGCCTGTTGCCTTGTTTATTATAAAAAAGCCGATAAGTTATTTATCGGCTTTTTTCATAGCATGGTCCAACTCTTCTTCAAATATCAGTTTCCATTTTGAGAGGGTAGTTCTGCTGATCTTATATTTTTTAGACATATAACTGGTAGAATGCCCGTGCTTCTTTTGATATTCAAGAAGTTTGAGCATCGTTTTCTTGTCATAGGTCTTCAGTTTTTGATTGTTTCTCTGGCCTTCCCTGGAAGGTTTGAAAAGTCTGTCATTGAATTTCAGTACATCTTCACTGGTATCAAGTTTTCCGAGAAGTTCCTTTATTTTAGGGTCTTTTAACTTATCTGGATACTCCATCTTAAGCATGTCCTGGTATATCTTTTTATAATTGGGACGCATTTTTTATCAATTTATCCGTTAATATCACTTTTCTGAAGCCATCTGTGAAGCGTACTTTTAGGAATAGAGTATTCCTTAATCACGTCACTTTGGGTCATATCTCCTGAAAGAATTCGTTTCATAATGAATTCTTTAATTTCCTGAGTATAAATATTTTTTCTGAAGTAGGGTATTTTGTCAGATTTCTGTTGATTTTTATTGGCTGCTGCAGGAGGTGCATATAAAATCAAGTGAGAACTGTAAAGTCTGAAAAAATCATATTCCAATAATTTGCTCCATCTCAGAAGGAGATCTGCATCTAGTGATCTGCTATTGTACATTCCTTCTACAGCATCTTCATCTTTGTCCAGGAATTTACATATCCTCTCCATTGTTATTTCATTTTCATCAACCCTCTCCTTAATAAAACTTCCAATATGGATCTCTTTGTATAACATTTTTATTTAATATTATCTATATTATTAAAACTTATGCATAAGAAAACGTAAAATAGGCGATATATATTATTATGTTTTGCAAAATATAATTCACTTCATTTTGAAATCGAAGAATCAGGGTGCTATTCAATAATCTTGAATACCTGTGATGAGACTATAAAAAGTCTTAGGAAATTGGTTAGGACAGCTTAATCTTAAAAGGGCATGTTTAATCTACCTTTAGGTATATGCATTATTTCCAATGGGTTTATTGCTCATCTTCTCTTTCAATCTTCTTTTTTCTTCCATTTGTGTAAATAATATATAACCTATTAAAGTTTTTTCATACAATTCTATTTACGTTAAGCTTTTGTGTTGAAAGGTTGTATGTGTGTTGACAACCAGTTTTTTATGTTTAGAATATCTTGTTTAGTACCAAATAATCTGCTTAATTGCTTTCAAATTTAAACAAAAATTAAAAGCAAAGACAGGAGGATATCTAAAAAAGTTTCTTTATGGGCAAATTTTAATTAAAATTAACATATTATATAAACAGATGTGTGAAATAACCTAAAACACGAATATGGAGTAAAAAGTTGAAAAAGAAAAAATTGTATACCACTCTGCAACTCTATACCTTTGCAATTCAATGAAAAATACTATCAGTTTATTCGATTTTTCGAAGAAAATAAATTACAAAAATGAGTTATTGGCAGGATTTACCGTAGCCATGACCATGATTCCCGAATCGCTTTCATTTGCAATTCTGGCTGGCCTTTCACCACTCACAGGATTGTATGCAGCTTGCCTTATGGGTATTGTAACAGCTGTGTTGGGTGGCCGTCCAGGAATGGTTTCTGGAGGAGCCGGAGCTACTATTGTGGTTTTGATTGCCCTCATAAAATCTCACGGAATAGAATATCTTTTTGCTACCGTAGCTCTTGCCGGAATTCTACAGATGCTTGTTGGAGTCTTTAAATTGGGGAAATTTGTTAGGCTTATTCCACAGCCGGTGATGTACGGGTTTCTGAACGGGTTAGCAATCATTATTTTTATGGCTCAGGTGGAGCAGTTTAAAATTACAGATGCTAATGGAGTGATAAGCTGGCTTCAGGGAATGCCTTTATATATTATGGGTGGGTTAACGGCCCTTACGATTGCTGTAGTTTATTTCTTCCCAAAGCTTACGAAAACTGTTCCTGCATCGCTGGTAGCCATTGTTGTAGTATTTGTAGTAGTTCTTGGATTCAATATTCCGACGAAAACCGTAGCAGATATTGCCCATATCAGCGGAAATCTTCCAACTTTTCATATTCCGAAGATTCCATTTTCTCTGGAAACTTTACAGATTATTTTTCCGTATGCATTAATTATGGCAGGGGTAGGCCTTATTGAATCATTGTTGACTTTATCTATGGTGGATGAAATTACCAATTCTAAAGGAAATGCCAATAAAGAGTCTGTAGCGCAGGGACTAGCCAATATTACCAATGGATTTTTTGGAGGAATGGGCGGCTGCGCAATGGTCGCTCAAACCTTGGTGAATCTTAATGCAGGATCCAGAGCCAGATTATCAGGAATTATTGCTTCCGTTATGATCCTATTGATTATCCTGTTTGGAGCACCTATTATTGAGAAAATCCCAATGGCAGCTTTGGTGGGTGTAATGATGATGGTGGCTATCAGTACTTTTCAGTGGGTTTCCATCAGAATTGTGAATAAAATGCCGAAGTCAGATATTTTTGTGGGTATTACTGTGGCTTTAATTACCGTAATACTGCATAATCTAGCCCTTGCCGTTTTGGTAGGAGTAATTATTTCCGCTTTGGTTTTTGCGTGGGACAATGCGAAAAGAATTCGGGCAAGAAAACATACAGATGAGAATGGTGTTAAGCACTATGAAATATTGGGCCCTTTGTTTTTCGGTTCAGCAACAGCTTTTGCAGATAAATTTGATCCGATAAATGACCCTGATGAAGTGGTGGTAGACTTTAAAGAAAGCCGAATTGTAGATATGAGTGCAATAGATGCTGTAGATAAATTGTCAAAACGATACAAACAGTTGGGGAAAACATTATTTCTTCGTCATCTCAGTGAAGACTGCCGTAAAATGTTAAAAAATGCTGAAGCTGTCGTGGAAATCAATATTCAGGATGATCCAACGTATAAGGTGATGCCGGAAAAATAAAGAGGTGCCAATCTAGAATTGTTTACGAAAAATTGAAAAGCGCAGCGAACTGCCTATTCATAATAAGAAATAATTAAACACCCATAACCAAACAAGGACTGTAGGAAAGATCTACAGTCCTTATTTTTTACTGTTTCTTCCTTAAAATCATAAAATATCTTAAAACAGAGGTGTAAAGTAATGCAGTAATGATAAAAATTTTATCTTTGGGAAGAATAGAAAATTAAACACTTTTTGATGATTAATAAATTTTAAATCTTTTTCAAGAAGCTAAATAAAACTTTTAACTTAAAACATATTGAAAACAGATATCGACATTCATAACCACTGTCATTTTTCCTTTGACCTGTGGCTCACTTTAATCAAATCTCATCCTGAATTTAAAACAAAAAGAGTTGAGCTGTTCTCCTCGTTTTTTAATGTGGACGCACCCATAGAAGTGGTTGCAAGAACCGTAAAATATTATGATGATCTTTGCAATACCATTAACGAGGTTACAGGAGGAAATATAGATACTTTTGAGATCTATCTGATGATTTTGAGTGCTTTGAATGCTGATGTAAAGCTTTTGACCAAAGAAAAACTGAATGAGTTTTATGTAAAAAGTGAAGAATTGTTTTTAGAGTATAAACCTATTGTCATTTTTGAAAATATTCATGATTTTTTTGATGAAATTAAAAATCAGGGAAAGACCATCAATATTCTGAGCAACACAGGATTTATTAAAGGAAAAACAATGAGAAAGTTCCTGATCCATGAAAACCTGGATCAGTATATAGATTTTCATATTTATTCTGATGAAATCAACTGTTCAAAACCGAACCCGCTTATTTTTCAGGAAGTGAAGAATAATCTTAAAGATCAGAATCTTCCCCTGCACCAGATTTTACATATTGGTGATAATCCTGTGGCTGATTATAAAGGAGCTACAGACTTCGGGTTCAGCGCACATTTACTTAAAAACTAACCATAAACATGAACAAAAGATACAGCTTACACCACATTCATTCAGCGGATGAGTTCACTTTCTCACCTGCAGAATACAGCTATTTCAAGTATGGCGATAAGTCGTATGCTGAAAAATTTGCAAAAGAATTATTCGACGGATTTATTTCCGAAAACGCTGAGCTTTTAAATACAGATAAAGAAATTGTAGTGCTTCCAAGTCCTTATATGGCGATTCCTACGGCTTCCAATTTTTTATGTTTCTATTTTAAAAAATATCTGGATTATTATCTGTTCCAGCAAGAAAAAAAATCAAGTATTTTATCAAAAATCAATAGAAATCATACCTATATCACAGATTATGGGAATCTTAACTTTGAGGATCGTAAAAATCTGATTGCCAATGATACTTATTATATTGATAAAGACTTTTTAAGAGGAAAACTTTGTATTTTTATAGACGATATAAAAATCACAGGAAGTCATGAGTATACGGTGAACAGAATCCTGCATGAATATGATGTGGAAGCAGACTTTATCTTCCTGTACTATGCAGAACTACAGAACTTTGATCTGGATCCTAAGATTGAAAACTTTTTCAATTATTATGCAGTGAAAAACGTAAAGCATATTGCAGAAGTAATGAATAAGGACAGTTTTGAGTTCAACACGAGGATTGTAAAATATATTTTAGGCTTAGATTCAAGTAATTTTGATTATCTTACGTCTAAAGTAGAAAAGGAACAGATGGATCTCCTGGTGGAGCTTGCCATTAGTAACAATTATCATTTAATAAAAGAATATAAAAATAACATCAATACTTTAACACAAACGGAATTATATTATGGCTATTAACTTACAAAAAGGACAAAGAGAAAATATCAACGCACCTAAATTCACTGTAGGTTTAGGATGGGATGTCAATAATACTTCTACTGGAACAGGATTTGACCTTGACGCTTCTTTATTTTTATTAGGAGATGACAAGAAATTAGTTTCAGATAATCACTTTATTTTTTATAACAATACAGAGTCTCCGGATAAATCAGTAATCCATACAGGAGATAACCTTACAGGAGAAGGATCAGGTGATGATGAGCAGATCAAAATCGATCTTACAAAAATTGATGATGCTGTAAAGGAAATTACAGTGGTTGTAACCATCCACGATGCAGATTCAAGAAGACAAAACTTTGGACAGGTAAGAAATTCTTTCATCAGAATTTTCAATACAGATACGAATGAAGAAATCTTAAAATATGAATTGGATGAAGATTTTTCAATCGAAACGGCAGTAGAATTCGGAAGAATCTACAACAGAAACGGAGAATGGAAATTTGAGGCTGTAGGAGCAGGACAGAGAGACGGCCTTGAGAAATTTGTATCAATTTATCAGAAATAATCATGGATAATCAAGAAAATCAACCTATAGATCCACTTGGATCAATTGAACCTCTTAGAACATTTGAGCCGACACCAATGGTTCCCCCAACCCCAGCTCAACCTATTCAGAATGCAGCACCAGCGGTACTTGTAGATAGAGAGGGGAACGTAAATCTAACTCAGTTGCAGTCAGAAGAACGTCAGAAATATGAAGTTCTTGCGAACTCTATTGATGAAGCTAATCCAGGATCTATCGTAAATTTTGGAGCCGAACTTCAGAAAACCTTAACTAATCAGAGTGACAGCTTCTTAGGAAATGTAAGAAGATCAAACTCAGGAGAAGTTGGAGGATTAATCAATGACCTTTTAGTAGAGCTAAACTACGTAGACGTAGAAGAGCTTAACACAAACAAAGTAAAAAGCTTCCTGAGCAAGTTACCATTCATGAAGAAGGTAATTACTCAGGTAGAAAACCTGTTTACAAAATATGATAAGATCATTAACAATATTGAGCAGATCTCATATAAAGTAAATGCAGGAATCATTACTTCTACAAAGGATAATGCAGTTCTTCAGACGATTTTTGAAAGCAATGTAAACTCTATCAAACAAATTGAAGAGCTTGTGATTGCAGGAAATATCAGAATGGAAAGAGCGGCAGTGGAGTTGGCTCAGATGGAGACAGCCCCTCAGAATTTCCAGGATTATCAGATTGCAGATAAGAGAGACTTCATTGCAAGGTTAGACCGAAGAATGGCTGATCTTAAGGTGGTGCGTGTCATTATGATGCAGTCTCTTCCACAGATCAGATTGGTTCAGAATAACAACGTTTCTATTGCAGAAAAAGCACAGACTATTCTTACCACTACGCTTCCGTTATGGAAAAACCAGCTTTCGCTTGCTGTTGCCATGTACAGACAGCAGCAGAGTATTGAGATCCAGCAGAAAGTATCTGCTACTACAGAAGAGATCTTGAGAAAAAATGCAGAACGTCTTGGGCAGAACTCTGTTAATGTAGCGAGAGCCAATGAACAGACGATTGTATCTGTAGAAACATTGAGAGAAACAACTACAATGTTGATCAACACATTGAATGAAGTAAAACAGATCCAGAAACAGGGAGCTGATAACAGAAGAAAACTGGATCAGGATCTTCAGACATTAGAGCACGAATTGAAAGCGAATGTCAGAGGTTAATTTATAGGATACTAAGGTGGGGGAAGATGCAGCAACCATATTGTCACAGAGTAAAAGAAGGTTAACAAGACTTAAGCTTCTGGCTAATTTTTTTGAACATATTGATATAATATCCATTTACATTAAAACAGATATTATCCACAATTTGTTCCAGGAAAATACGGCTCTTGATTACAATAAATTGGAACTTTTCCACCTGCAGTATACCGACAGTCTCATAGAACTTTTGACGAAAATCAAAAGACAGAAGGAAAATGATATGCTGGCGGTCCTTAATGAAATTGACATCAACAAAAAATATATTTCAGGTTTTGAAGAAAGACAGGCAGACAGTTTTCAGACTGACAGGAAAATGTACAGCGGTATATTTTCACAACATCTGAAAGCTCTGTATAAAGACCTTACAGAAGATATTTTCACTGCCAATTGGGATAATGTATTGTATTTTCATAAAAAGTATGCAAAGGAATTCTACAGGTTGGAAGCAGATGAATCTCTGCTGAAGGCTGAATCTTTTCCGGCATATCAGTACAAAGATTATTCTATTGAAAGGAAACTGTTGGGAAGGTTGAACATACAAGGATTTAAAGTCCGTTTTGTTTGCGGCTATGCTATTGGACCCCATGAATATGAACTTTTCAAGATCTTTCAGACCGATGATTATTTTATTTTCAGTGTAGATGATAAAAAGCTTTATCTTTTCGACAAGGAACTGGATAAGCTTGATACTTCTGAAAATCAATCCAATCAGAGTACTATTATAGACCAGCTTAAAAATAAAAACGAAGAGCTGGAAAATACAATGAATGAAAGAAAACGCAACTTACCCCCAGAGGTAGAAGTGGTCTTAAAGGATTATATCAGAAACCTGGAAAATATAGACATTATGAGCAAAATATTTGCTTTTGATGAAGAAACAAATATTCTGAGGGCAATGCTTAATTTGAACCTGAATAATCAATAAAACGAAATTTGAAACAAGCGGATAAGCACATTTGCTTTTCGGCAAAAATGTAAATAATAACTAAACATACAAAGATGGCTATCAACTTACAAAAAGGTCAGAGAATTAACCTTAAAAAAGAAAACGGAGCTGAGCTTTCCCAAGCTTGTGTAGGAATCAACTGGGGAGCAATTGAAAAAAAAGGACTTTTCGGAACTAAAAAAGAAGCAGTAGACTTAGACGGAAGCTGTATTTTATATGATTCAAACAAAAATGTTACTGAAGTAGTTTATTTCGGGAACCTTAAATCTAAAAACGGTTCTGTAAGACACAGTGGAGACGACCTTACCGGTGACGTAAACGGTGACGATGGATTAGACAACGAAGTGATCACTGTAGATTTCAGTAACCTTGAGCCTAATGTAGATCACGTGGCAATGGTACTAAACAGTTACAAAGGTCAGGATTTCGGAACCATTCCTTTTGCTTCTATCCGTATTTATGAAGGAACTCCAACCAATGTAAAAGAGGTTTTTGCTAAATATGATGTAGCTAATGATGCTTCTTTCAGAGGACATGTAGCGATGGTATTAGGCGTTTTCTACAGAAGAAATGGTGAATGGAAATTCAACGCAATTGGAGATCCTACAGCAGACAGAAAGCTGGAGCAGACGATCCAAACGGTACAGATGAATTATTTATAATCGTTTATACATCAAAATGTAAATAAAATAGCAATATTTGTACTTTGTACATCTATTGCTTTTATCATATAATAACATAACTCAAGTGGAACATCAAAGTATTTTAGAACTGCACCCTGGATTGGTCTGGGGATTCGCGATAACAGTTGTTATCATGCTACTCCTGGATTTAGGAGTATTCAACAAAAAAAGTCACGAAGTTTCTTCCAAAGAAGCTACGATCTGGTCTATTGTATGGATCTCACTGTCTATGATCTTTTCAGGAGTCGTGTATTGGGTTTTCAATACAGACGGAACGCCGGAAAGTCATGCTATAGCAGTAGAGAAATTTACACAGTATCAGGCTGCCTACTGGATTGAAAAAGCCCTTTCTGTGGATAACTTATTTGTATTTATCCTTGTTTTCGGGTTCTTTAAAGTTCCGAAATACCTTCACCATAAAGTTCTTTTCTGGGGGATTATCGGAGCGTTAATCTTCAGAGCGATATTTATCTTTGCTGGAGTAGGACTTATTAACCTTACCTATCTTCCTGAAATGACTGTTTTCGGAAAAGCAGTACAGATCAACATCGTGATGGCCCTGTTCGGACTGTTTCTTGTATACGCAGGAATCAAATCATGGGGTGACGGTGGCGATGATGACGATGAAGATTACAGCAATACAGCAGGAGCAAGACTGATCAAAAGTTTCTGGAAAGTTTCTGATAACTACGATGGAGACAAGTTCTTTACCATTCAGAACGGGATCAAAATGGCTACACCGCTATTAGTAGTAGTGGGAGTTATTGAGTTTACAGACGTTCTTTTCGCAGTAGATTCCATTCCGGCGATCTTTGCGATTTCAAACGACCCGTTTATCCTGTATACATCAAATATCTTTGCGATTTTAGGTCTTAGATCATTATATTTCCTATTGGCAAACTTTATTCACATGTTCAGCAAACTTCCTTATGGATTGGCGATTATCCTTTCATTCATCGGAGTTAAAATGCTTATTGCACCATGGATTCATATTCCTTCCCCAGTTTCATTAGGAATTGTAGGTGGAGTATTGGTGATCTCTGTTCTTTTATCCGTTATCTTCCCTGAAAAAGAAGAAGAGGAAAAAGATAAGTTGGAAGAGTAGTAGCATACATTACGATATATAAATGGCCCCCAAGAATTAATCTTGGGGGCTTTTTTGTGAAGGAAGAGAAAGGAAGTTGGATGCTGGAAGATGGAAGTACTTGTAGGCGAAATAAAGAATCAGCTGCATTGTAACGAGATTATCATCATAAGAATATAAATATTTATCTATAAAACGAATAGGACCTCCAGCTTCATTCTTCCAGCTTCCCTTCAAAAAACAAAATAGACAGACAGGTTTGTCTATTTTGTTTTTTTCTTCTATCTTTGTCTTACAAAATAAAATAAATATGAAGTCGCCAAGAGAAAGAATTATAAAAACAACTTTTGATCTGTTTGCAAAACAGGGATATAATTCTACAGGAATCAACCAGATTATTTCTGATGCAGGAGTGGCCAAAGCAAGCTTTTATCTTCATTTCAAATCCAAAGAAGACTTATGCGTGGAGTTTCTTAATGTAAGACATGAGTATTGGTTCAATGAGCTTCATTCTTTTACTGCCCAGTCCGAAGATCTCCGTTCAAAGATTATTGATGCTTTTGATTTTCTGATGTATATGAATGATAAAGAGAACTTCAGAGGCTGTAGTTTCCTGAATATTTTATCAGAAATTCCGATGGATAATGTTAAAATTCTCAACGTAATTCAAACTCATAAAGCTGATCTTAGAAATTATTTCCTTGAATTACTGAAAGATGATACTCTTTCCGATCATATCTATATGCTTTTTGAAAGCAGCATTATAGAAAGCCAGCTTTTTAAATCGAATGAACTGATAGTGAAATCAAAAAAAATAGTTAATCATTTAATCCCTTAATCAATGGAACAGAAACACCCGCTTCCTCCGTTTACCCTTGAAACGGCAAAGCAAAAAATTCAAATGGCAGAAGATGCCTGGAACAGTCAGGATCCCGAAAAAGTTTCTAAAGCTTATACCTTAGACAGCGAATGGAGAAACAGAGATACATTTGTCAATGGAAGAGAAGAAATTGTTTTGTTTCTTCAGAAGAAATGGGAAAAAGAACTCAATTACAAACTTAAGAAAGAGTATTGGGCACACACTGAAAACCGTATTGCCGTTCGTTTTGAGTATGAATATCAGATCAAAGAAGGAAATTGGTTCAGAGCCTATGGCAACGAGAACTGGGAGTTTGATGAGAACGGATTAATGGTCAAAAGATATGCAAGCATCAATGATCTAGCTATCAGTGAAGAGGATCGGAAGTTTAAATAAAGAATAAAAACTGTTGATCAAAACCAAAGTTTTTCTTGCCACGGATGCACGAATAATTTTATTAGCGCATTCGTAGTGATTAAAAAGCCTTTTAGATCTGCGTAATCAGCAGAATCTGCGAGAATTTAGATCTTTCTCATTATAATATTCTATATGCCTATGTGGTAAAAGCATCAAACCACATAGGCACATAGATCTTACGCATAAATAAAATTATTTGTAAACTTGTTGCATCTTTTATCAACAAAATTTTGTGTCTACAGTTCACTTTTCTTACCATGCAAAAGGGTATTGATTTTTCTTCTTGTCTGTACAGATACTTTATAAGCACTATCTCGCAATCTCTGAATTTTCCCAACAGGCTGAAAAATAACCTTACTCTCAAAAGGATTAAATGAAAGCAGCTCATTACTGCAATCACGCGGATCTAATAAAGCCCCTTTTTCTATTTTCACTTCACCGATTTTAATGAAGGGCGAATTTTTCCATTCTACATTGAGTTTGTTGATAGGCTGGTCTTTCAGATCATAGCAAAGCTGGATCAAAACATCAGCGGCAAAATAATTCCTTTGAAGATAATTCCTTAAAGCTTTTTTCATGTTTTGTTTCTTATCCATATTCTTATTAACAGACTTGGGGATCAGTTTTATCTTCATCATATAATCTCCCAGACGATAAGCACCCACCGAATGATAATCAAAAGAAAGAATAAAATCATTTCTTTTACGAAATAGTTTCAATGCATTTCTGATAAAAGATCGTGTACAAACAGATGGAATAACTTTTATGATTTGAGTAATCAGTGAAAATAAACCATTCCATTTTTTGATATAAAAAATATTGATGGCTGTAAACAGTTTCAGAAATATGGAGACAGAATTAACCGGAAACAATGGAAAATTCACTAGTGGATAATTGGAAAGCAGATTATTATTTTCATCCCTGATCTGTACAGCAAAACCATAAGCAGGAATATCCCTTTTTGAATTGGTAATTTTAAATTGAGCATTGGAAAGCCTTATGAACAAATCAAATTTCTCTTTATCAAAAAAAGGCTTCAGAAATTCAGGAATATTAGGATCTACCAAGAAAATTCCTTTTGAGACCGCATAAGTCTTGGCATGGGCATTTCTGGTAGCATAATTAACGTCGCTTATGGAAGAGGATTGCTCAACAAAATCGGTAATCGTTTTTTTATTGATTTCCAGAAGTTTCTTTTCCTCTTCATTAAGCTCGTCAAACTTCTTGTTATATAATATCGGATTTGGCATTTAGTTTTTAAATCCAATTATAACGCCAAGTTTCGGAATCTGTGTTAAGAAAATATTACAATTATTTGAATTTTGAGTATGCAAAATATGAGCTCCAGAACTAGTGAATTCCTTGAAAATATACGACTACATGGTTTTATTATGTAAGTTATTGATAATTAATGATTAATATATTTTTGCGTATGGTTGTAAAAACATTTTTGGACCAAATTGATAAGTATACAAGAAGTTAAAAAAGCCTTATCTTTGTAAAAAATTATAATATGGGAGTAGCAGATTTGTTATTTAAGCGTAAAAAAGAATTAGCTGAAAAGAATCTTAACGACGGTAAAGAGTATATGGAAGAGTATGGTAAGAGAGAAAGCGTTGTTCAATTACCAAGCGGCTTACAATATGAAATTATTACAGAAGGTGATGGTGCAAAACCAGGTCCTAAATCTACTGTAAAATGCCACTATCACGGAACCACTATTTCCGGTAAGGTTTTCGATAGTTCTGTAAAAAGAGGAACTCCGGCATCTTTCCCATTAAACAGAGTGATTTCAGGATGGACAGAAGCTCTTCAGTTAATGACTGTTGGAAGTAAGTGGAGACTGATTATTCCACCGCATTTAGCATATGGAGATCAGGAGATCAGCAAAGAGATTGGACCAAACAGTACCCTTGTTTTCGAAGTAGAATTACTGGGTATTAAATAATCCGGCTTAAAAATAGATTAAAAAATTACCTGATTTCAGGTAATTTTTTTTATTTGTACTATATTCGTATTGATGAATTATATTGAAACTGATTGATGATTTCTGAAAATGATTCAGCTATAACACAAAAATTGGTTTGAATGAAAAAGATTTTTTACCTCTTTATCGTTTTCGGTTTGTTGACTTCTTGTGTTTCCAAGAAGAATCAGCTTATTCAGCAGAATATACTTACTTTGAAGGATAGCTATTGTAAAGCACCCTTTAAGTATAACTATAGCAATAAAGTCCCTTCCCACAATTCGGATTCTATCTTAGCAGCCAATAAGGAGCTGAAGGAAATGTTTTCTGACCAGAGTATTTTAATTTTAAATGCATTGGATAACCTGGATGAGGTTCATGAGATTATGGACCTTAAAAAAGATTCATCTCTGGCTTCTCAGGTTAAAGTTTTGCAACTAAAAACTAAAATCAACAGTAAAATTACCATTGCCCTTACAGAGCTTGATGCTGTAGCTGCAGAATTTGATTGCGAAGGCGAAAGAGTAGCCCAGATCGGAAATTATGTGGATAATCTTAACTCTTCCAGAAATAATAAACTCATTCTATATTCTATTATCACAGGAGCTGCAGCTTCCATCGCCGGAGGAATTGTTGGAGATCAGGGATGGAGCAATGCCATTGATATCGGTGGTGGGGTTTTGGGAGCAGGTTTTGGTTTGGCAACCCTTAATCCGAAAGGAAAAAAAGTAGAATTTATTCACCAGAGAAACCTTCTTAGAGATATCTGGAAAGAAAAACTGGAGTCTCCGAACTTTCCACCCTTTATCTGGTATATGTATACCGAAAAGAAATTCTCCAATAGGGAAGAACGTTCTATTATCGGAAATATGAAAGAAAGATGGCTTCATTATCAGTTTGATGATGACACAGCAGCTGCGAATCAGTCCGTTATTTTCAAGGATGGTGGATATTACAGGGCAGACGACCTTCATAATCGTGCGGCTATGCTTAATCAGATGCAATCTGCTACACGAACAATCAATCAGAATATTAATTATTTACTGCTGGATCTGGATAAATTAATCCTTTAAGAAAAATTAACTGTAATAAATTTTGTTACAATTAAAATTTTTGTATCTTTGCAGAGTAATTACAATGAATAACACAAGATTTGCTACGGCAATACATATCATGACCTTATTGGCTAAAAGTCCTCAGGAGTGGCTCACTTCTGACTGGGTTGCGGGTAGTATCAATGTAAATCCTGTCATTGTACGTAAAGAGATCAGTGTCTTGAGAGAAGCAGGTTTAATTATCAGCAGACAAGGGAAAGAAGGAGGGAGTCACCTGGCAAAAGATGCGGAAAATATTACCATTTCTGAGATTTACAGATCGGTAAAAAATACAGAAGTATTAGGGAAGAAAAATCAGAATCCTAATCCATCATGCAGTGTTGGAAAAGAAATTAATGGTCATTTAAATACATTATTTGAAGAGACAGATCAGTTGGTAAGCCAGTTTTTAGGAGATAAATCTTTGCAGGAATTCGCAGATCAGTTCGAATAAAAATTTTTTACCCTTAAATGTAACAAAATTTATTACAATTTAATTAAAAAAAATAAAACATTATGAAAAAAGTAGCAGTAATTGGTGCAACCGGATTTGTAGGAGCACACATCGTAACAGAATTGGCAGACAGAGGATATGCAGTAGAAGCTTTAGTAAGAGACGCATCGAAAGTGAAAACACAGGAAAATGTAACAGCAAAAAGCGTTGATGTAAACAATGTAGAAGAATTAGCAGAGGCTTTAAAAGGAAGTGATGCCGTAATCAGTGCTTTTAATGCAGGATGGACAAACCCAAATCTTTACAACGACTTTTTGAATGGTTCTGAAAATATTCAAAAAGCTGTAGAAGAATCAGGCGTAAAAAGACTGATCGTAGTAGGAGGAGCGGGAAGCCTTTATACACCGGACAATATCCAAATTGTAGACACACCGGACTTTCCGGATGCTTATAAGCCGGGAGCAACTGCTGCAAGAGATTATCTGAACAAAATCAAAGAAAATAATAATTTAGATTGGACTTTCTTCAGCCCAGCAATAGAAATGAATCAGGCGAATGTAGGAACAAGAACCGGAAAGTACAGAACATCTCTGGAAACTCCCGTATTTGATGAAAATGGAAGAAGCCAACTTTCAGTAGAAGATGTAGCTGTAGTTTTAGTAGATGAACTGGAGCAGAACAACCACGTTCGTGAACGTTTTACAGCAGCTTATTAATTTAAAAAGAACAGAAATGTTAAAAAGAAAATTATTATCATTAATGGCTATATTAGGTTTCATAAGCATATTTGCAGGAAATCTGAAGGTGAAAGTCTATAATCCCGGAACCAAAGCTATTTTCCCCATTACGTCTACCATTATTTATGGTGATAAAGATGCTATACTTATTGATGCCCAGTTTCAAAAGCAATATGCAGAACAGTTGGTAAAAGAAATTAAAGCAACCGGGAAAAATCTGAAAACAGTTTTTATCTCACACAGCGATCCGGATTTCTATTTTGGATTAGATGTTATTAAAAAGACTTTTCCGAACATAAGAATTATTTCTACAGCACAAACAGCCTATCTTATTTCCGCTTCTAAGGATGATAAACTGGCAGTTTGGAAGCCACAATTGAAAGCAGATGCTCCTTCAGAAATCATTGTTCCGGAAGCAGTAACTGCTGTTCCTGATCTTGAAGGAAATAAAATTGAGATCAGACAGAACCCTGAAGATTCTGCTCACAGTTTTCTTTGGATTCCATCTATTAAAACCATTGCAGGAGGAATTTCAGTCTCTGTAGATTCACATCTTTGGATGGCAGATACTCAGAATGTAAAAGCCATTGACCAATGGATTGGACAAATGGATGCGATGAAATCTTTAAAACCTGAACAGGTAGTTCCATCACATTTTGCAAAACAATCTTTATCTCCGGCATCTCTTGACTTTGTAAAAGGTTATCTTGAAAATTATAAGAAAGCCGTTAATGAAAACAAAACTACATCTGCAATCGTAGATTTTATGGTAAAGAAATATCCAACCCTTCCCGGAAAAGATGAGTTAGAAATGGGGGTAAAGGTTTTCCTTGGAGAAATGGCTTGGGATTTAAAATCACCATATCCAGCAATTGGTCAAAAGGTAGAAGTTGATTTTGGAGCTGTAAAATTCCTTTTGGACTTTAAAGACAATAAAATAATGACATTTACCGGAACTGCAGGGAGTTCAAAAAATAGTACTGATACCGTAGAATATACTGCTGTGGAAGTAGCGAAGAATGTTTTTATGGTCTATTGGCATGAACCTCACTTAGGCTTCAATGTAACCCATATTCAGGATTACAATAAAAATATTGTGTATTCTAATATTGCAGGACCAGACGGTACATTCACACACCCGAAAGGAACTCTTAAGATTTTAAAATAAAAAAAACAGCTGCCATCGGCAGCTGTTTTTTTGTGATATCATAATAAATTAAGATAAAGTATCCTCAAAGCTTCATTCAATCAGCTTGCTGATTCCTTCTTAGCTTCCTTATAGAATCAAACAGAAAAAATCTTAAAACTTTGCGTTGAAAATAATTTCTCACAGATTTCCTTTAGATTTACAAAAGGATTTAGTTATAAATTAGATAATAATTAAATTCTGAAGAACCAGAGAAAATAAAGTGAACTAAACAGATTTCCAGAA
>NZ_FNEG01000013.1 GCF_900100075.1 Chryseobacterium jejuense | reverse complement strand
GCAGACAACCGTGTAAAATCAATCCAAACGAGAAGCGGACATAGAATTGTTTTCACTGAAGATGAAAGCATTATCATCACAGATAAGAGTGGTAACGAGATCCATCTTGATACTACCGGCAGCAATATCAATATCACTGCCCCTGAAACAATGACGCTTAACTGTAAGAATATGAATATCAATGTAGGTGAAAACATGACTACCACGGTGGGGATGAATAAATCTGACAGTATAGGTCTGAATAATACGGAGAGTGTAGGAGCTATGAAAATGACTTCTGTAATTGGAAATGCAAGTACATTTATCACCGGAAAACTTACCGAAATTATCGAAGGTGACGTACATAGTGAAACCAAGAAAGGAAAAACTGTAGTAAACAGCGAAGGCGGAATAGAAACCAGTACCAATGCCTCAATTAATAAACATGCAAAAAGTACTATTGATAATAGAAGTGGAGAAATAGGAAAATCTCATTAAGCTTTAAACAATGGGGAGATTAAGAATTGTGAAAGGGAAGATATATGAGATGGTGGAAGAACATCTTCATTATTATTCCCAGGCAGATATTTTAGAAACAGCTGGTGTCACTTATGTAGAAAATAGTGAGACTGACATTCTTTATGGTGGAGCCCCTGGAAAAGCACCCTCTGCGGATTTAGTTAATTATTACATTAAAGTAAGAATTTATAATCCTCCGGTAGTTGATCCCACAAATCCTCCAAAGAAATATAATGGAGAATTTGGTTTTGACTGGATTGATGTTGATCCTTCTTCTGAAGAAGTGCTGAAAATCCAGGATGTGGACTTTTCTAATGTTGAGTATTTTTATAAAAAAGGCGCTACTGCTAATGATTTAGGAGATATTATCGCTAAAAGCGCTGATGAGCAGGGAGCCAAAGATGCTATAACAGCAAGTTACAGATTAAGTGAGTGTCCTAAGCCGTGTAAAGATGGTAAAATAGATATGCCGTTTGTCTTGATGAAACCTGGCCAGGAGATCTCATTATCGCTTGAAGTTGCTCTTACAAGCGGTGTTCTTAACAATGAGAAAATTTATTTGGAAGGAAATGATTTTTACAGTTTTGAATTGGTGGGCGGAACAAAAACAGGCAACAAAACAGAAAAAATAATAGCAGATAAAGAGATCATAGTACTCAAAATAAAATGTTTAAAAGAATCTCTTGAAACAACATTTAAAATCAAACAGGAAAACCCTACTCAAAAATTAGAAACAGTGGGTGGATTTACCATGATGGAGAATAAAGTTTTGAAACTGAAATTCAGAGTCATTGCCTTGGTTGCTAATGAGCCTACCGCATCAGCAAAAGCACAGGCTTTATTTCAGAAATTCAAAGACAATAAAGTAAAAGAATATCTGAATGAAAACTCTTTAAATCAGGCAGGATATGAAGTTGAAATAGAAAATCAGGCTATGTTTGATACTTTGGGTTCCGGGGATTTAGATGATTATTTTTATGCTTTTGATAAAACGGATTGGACGAATAAGAAGTATTTTGGAAATGTAGTTAAGCAAAAATATGATGTTATCCCTGGTACAAATACTTGTAAACCTGGTAGTGTAGACGCTTCAGGAAATTGTAAAAAGGTACCTGTTCCTACAGATGTTATTGTTGATAATCAAAAGGATTTGGGAGGGCTTGATAAAGCAAATGCAATAGATGAGATAACGATTACAGAGTATAAAAATAAATTAAAAACAAAGAGTAAAACATATGAAGGTGGGATAATCATTTTAAGTGATTTTGAGTCTTCTGATCCAGCTACAGGTGCTTATAGTAGAACTTCACCCCTCAATCATTATGCATTAATAGTATACTCTACTAATACAGAATCTAAAGATACTTATGCTCATGAAATAGGGCATATGTTGGGGCTTCCGCATTTGTTTTTTGATACAAAAGAAAGAGATGCTTATAAAAATGCGAGAGAGGATATTTGGGGAAATGGGCAATTAGAGAAAAATACTGATGAATCAAAAAATGATAATTATAAAGCTGGAATAAATAAAGATATATTACTTGCTAAAAGTAAAGATACTTATTATATTATGAGTAAATTTTATTCTGATAAAAAATCCTTAACAGCATATTTGAATAACTTTATTGAATATTATCAAGGGAAACTAAAAACGGTAAACTACACAGAGGCAGCAAAAAAAAGTATTAATAAAGAAATTTCAGAAAACGAAAGAGCGTTAAGAAAATTATTAAGTGTTAGTGACTGTAGTTATAAAGAATATGAATTAGATTGTTATTTTTTAAAAAATGATTATGTTAAATTTCTGGAAGCCAAAAAACAATATTTGAAAGAGATTTTGCAACAAATGGAATTAAGTATTTTATTATACAAACAGAATACTACCCATAATATTATGGATTATTATAATTCTAGATTACGATTCAATCATAACCAAATTAAAATAATGCGAGATGATTCCAAAAATTTTCTGGAAGAATTTTGTAAATGTAAAGCACCCGTCAAAAAGAAATAAATGAAATATACTTTTGTTTTTTTAGTTTTATTAACTTCTTGTAGTTTATTCAAGAAAAAAAATGTTGATCATGAACCGCCGACGATGATTAGAAGTAGTATTACGAATCCAAATACTTTCTTTAAGTATAATTTAGATTTTCCTGAGAAAAATATAAAAGAAGATAAAGATGTTTATGTTGAGGATAAATTTGCAGAAGGAGGTGAACGTTTTGGTAGAATTATAAAAGGGAGAAAACATGGAAAATGGCTAAGTGGCGATGCTGATTTTGATAAAAAAGGAAATGTTTACGCAAAAGGAAAGATATGGCGAGAAGAATATTTCAAAAACGGATTAAGAGATAGTATTTACAAACGTTTTGATAATAATGGCAAAATTATTTATGAAACTACTTTCAAAAAAGGAACAGGTCTTTGGAAAGAATTCCACAGCAATGGAAAATTATATTTTGAAATGCATACCAAAGACGGATATTTTACTGATACTTTAAGGCTATTTGATGACAAAGGAAAGATTGTTGGAAAAAGACTATACAAGAAAGATTCTTTGATATATAGTGAAGGATTGCCTTGTTTTCCTTATCGTCCTGAGAGTGTTCCAAGTGATTAAATGTTTATATAAAAGAATATATATAAATATGAAGAAAGAGTATATAAGAAAGATTCTTTGATTTATAGTGAGGAATAGAAACCAGTACCAATGCCTCAATTAATAAACATGCAAAAAGTACTATTGATAATAGAAGTGGAGAAATAGGAAAATCTCATTAAGCTTTAAACAATGGGGAGATTAAGAATTGTAAAAGGTAAAATTTTTGAAGTCGTAGAGAACGATCTTCATTATTATTCAGAGGCATCTATTACAGAGTCTGCATCTGACGTTTATGCTGAACAGGGAGGAGACGGGATTTCTCACTCAGGAGATCCGGGAACACCGCCACCTTCACCTACCTTGTCTAAATGTGCCGTTTTCTTTAGACCAACAAAAGAATGGAAAGGAGAATTTGGTTTTGACTGGATCAGAGTAGGCGATAGTAAAATGGAGACAGATGTAGCATATAATGGTATCATAGGACATTATGGTGATGTCTATGCTACAAAGAAAGAGGCTAAATTTACTGCTGATCCAAAAAAATATAATACTATATTAAAGGATTATAGTACATTCAGTGTTTATAAAGGGACATATTATGTACCTAATATGACCTTAAAAGTTGGAGAAAAGGCAACATTAGATACTATTATTCATGTTGGAGAAAAGGCAGATAAACTTCATTATGCTTACAATACAGATATATTTGAACTCACTATTATTAAAAAATTTACTGTAGCTAAAGGAATCAACTATGATGAGAGTTCCCTTATCATAAAATGTAAAAAAACATTTTCCTCCTCAGAAACCATTAGAGTTATTGCTACAAAAAATAAAATAACGGAAAAAGTTGGGGAAATTAAAGTACTGCCAAATGATAAAATAAAAGATATTAATATATTAATGATTCCTGTTAAAGTAGTAAAAATGAATGCAACAGGTGCGGTGAAAGGTAATGAGAAAACCATTGCGGTAAATGCCTTTAACCAAGCATATTTTAAAGCTAATATTTTTGAAAAATCAACCCCCATTATAGCTGATGGATTTTTATTCAACCTCTTTTTTACTACAAAAGATGAAAAAGGAAATATAGTTACAGATACTTCAGACTGGCGTTCTATACATGCGACATTGGATAAAATATTTTTTGAAGACAAAAAAAATGAAGCATATAGAGAGTATTACAGAGTATTTATGCTTCCTACCTCTCTGGGATTAAATGGTATTGCAGAAGACGTAGGGAACGTAAAAACAGTTGTAGCATTCGCTAATCGTAATGATTCCAGTACTGCACATGAAATTCTACACGCTATGGGACTTTATCATACATTTGACAATAGTTCTCCTTATACATTCAAGATCTATCAGACAGACAATATTATGGATTATACCCATCAAACAAAAAATCCTAAAACAAAAGCGTGGAAAAGTAGATTCTCCACAAATAAATTTCAGTGGAAAAAAATTAATAAGGATATCAAATGAAAAAGATAATTACTTATATAGCTATATCAATGATGATGTACTCATGTAATGGACAGGAGCAGAAAGGAAACATTATTTATCCAAAAGAAAAAATTATGAATACAGAAAGATTTGATACGAAAAGATTTGAGAACTATCCTGATGTAGTAAGCATGGAAGATGAAAAAAAACTTCCCCCTAAAAAAGAGGTATTATCAGATGGAACAATCATAGAGTATTCATTTTGGGATAATAGAGAAGATGATAATAAGAAATATTATACTAAAACGGTTATCTCTCCACCACCGGCACTTTTCAAAAAAGTAAAAGACTTTTACCCTTCCGGAACAATTCAGAAAGAGTCTGAAGTTTTTATGGGTGAAATGCTGATGGAACCTTTTTATAATAATTTAATTGTTAAAGACTATGACCAAAAGGGGTATCTTGTAAAGACTACTGATTATACTGATTTTGCAAAAAATGTAAAAATCAAATTAAAAGATCTTTTGGAGCTCTTACAAAAAGAACCTATGATCAGAGAGGTAAATGAATCTAATAAAGAAAATTTATACGTTAATTTCTTTGATAAAGAAGTCACAAAAGATAAAATAACTGCTGAGAAAGTTATTGATGAATTGAAATCAAATGATTGCAATGGGAAAATACTTAATGCCCACAGCGATGTTGAGCGAAGAAGCTTAAAAATTTCTTTGGATAAAGATATCTGGTCAGTCACAAAAGATATGTATCCCAGAGGATTTTGGGACTATAAAATAAACGCAAATACAGGTAAAGTTTTGAGTGTTGATTATCGTGCGGATAGCAGACCCTAATATTTCACTTCAAAGCACTGTAATATATATCCTTAAGGTTAAAAGGCTATACAAAAAAAGACTGTCCTTATGAAGATAGTCTTTTTTGTAAATATTAAGATATCTGAAACAGATAATATGATAGATTACACTGATAAAAAGCTAAACAAGCATTTTTAAACTAATAAATTTCAATGGAAAATAAAATGAAACTCTGTAATCTAATCATTTTTATTATTTTAATTTTTCATTCTTGTGATGGACAAAAAAATAATATTACTTATCCTAAAGAAAAAAATGTTAATACAGAGACTTTTGATATACCTTCCTATGAAAAATTAAAGGATGAGCAATTAACAAAAAATATGCTCAATCCGTGGACCATTGAAATAAAATTAGACACTGGTGAAAAACAAGAACTATTTTCTTCGGCAGATGGCGATGAAATAAATTACTTTAAAAGTGTAACCCCACCAGTACCTGCTTTATTAAAAAAAATGAAAAGATTTTATTCCAACGGGAAAATTGCGGTGGAGTATGAAACGTATGTAGGAATTTTAAACCCTTATCCCAATGCAAAATATACTTTGGTAGGTGAGACAAAATATTTTGATAAAGGAGGAGTGTTAGAAAAAATTGAAAATAATGAAAAGATATTTGAAAATAAAAAAGTTAACCTTATCAAATTATTTTCCCTGTTAGAAAAAGAACCAATACTTGATGACTTGAGTTCAGAAGAGCAGAGAAATCTTAAAGAGCTTATTTTTGAGGAAAAAAAGGTAGATGAAATAACCCCAGATCTTCTTATTCAGTTTTTTCAAGAAGATCTTAAAAAAGAAAATCCTGAAAATCAGTATACATTGAACGGTTTCTTTTTGAACAAAAATGATAAAAATGACAGGGAAAGTTTAGAAATTTCATACACCGATCCAAAATGGATTATAAAAAAAGATTTCTATCCTGCAGGATGGGTTACTGTAGAAATTAATGCTCAAACAGCGGAGATTTCAAACAAAAAATATCATTTTGAGAATAGACCGTGATAAACTCATTTAAATTATTATTAAATCTAATCAAAGCACAAAGTATATGAAAACCAAATGATAAATCAAACATTTTGTATAGCAAGTAATCAAACCAATTTATAAAATATTGTTATCTTTAACACTGAACTAAACACAGAATATATGAAAACCGAAACAAAGACAAAGGGTTCTTCTTTCCGCCCATCACAAAATGCTGATGGCGTATCTGAAAACCATCATGCAGGGATCAACCGG
>NZ_FNEG01000008.1 GCF_900100075.1 Chryseobacterium jejuense | reverse complement strand
AAGATATAACTGTTGGGCGCTTTAGACCAATCTGCATAATCAGATACAGCTCCGGAATTGATTGTAAAGCAGGAAACAGGACATTCCTCAGTAACCGGGTTGGTAAAAATCCCTACATATTTTATAAATTTATTGATCTCGCTTTCAATATCCATCAAAGGTCTCATAGGACCGTTCCAGCTGTTGATCACTTTTCTGTTTCTAATGGCACCAACACCATACAATGATGCCTGAGAGGTATTACTTAACGAAAAGTTTTCGGAACCTGGACCTCTCTGCTTGCCATTAAGAGGTGGATACCCAAAATCATTAATTGTATTGTAGTTGCTTATGGCAGAAAGCGAAATATATTGACCATTGGCTTTATAAACTCTTAATCCAGTAATTTTACTGATCACAATAACAACAGGCTGCTGATTGGTAAAAACATCACCCAGTTTTTCATTGATATAGTTATAAAGACCATAATATTTGTTGACAAGTGCATTAGGATTAGTGAAATCAAGATATCCCCTGCCTAAATCCTCACCTCCATCAGACGCTAGTAAAAACCAATTGCTGAAGTTGATAAAGAAACTTTCATTGGAAAATTTTCCTGCAAACATATACACCGGATCATGATAAGAGAACTCGAAAGGACTGGTATCACTATTCTGATAAATATATTTCTGTGAACTTGCTATCGTAGAAAGATTATTCGGGTTTGTAATGTTAATCACTGGTGAACTGGCATTGGAATTATCTAATGCAGCATTCCCCTGGAAAGACAGTACAATATCATTCAGCTTTTTCGCCAAATGCTGAGAAGTTACCCTGTCTTTTACCCCGGAAACAGTTCCATTGGGGTTATACACAACGGTTCCATTCTTTTTAGGGGTAAACAGAAGAGTGTATTGGTTTTCATCCAAATCACAGTTCCCATAAGTATAATCCGATTGCTTGTAATGGTTTACACTTTTATTCCATGTAACTGATGACCAATTGGTCACCGTCTCATTTGAACTCAATTCAATTTTAACGGAGTGTGCACTCAAAACAGATTGCGGCAGCTCGAAATTAGCTGTAAGATCTTCATCATAGTCATAATTCCCTGCAAAAGTTTTGCACCATAGAGATACCCAGTTGTTTTGGGCATCTTTGTACTTGATGGTAACCTTTACATCTCCTGCGGTAGTGGGCTTTTGAAAGTTTCCTTTCATAACTACCAATCCCCTCTCATTCACATTTTGTGAAATGATAATAAGAGGATCCAGATCATATGTGCTGGGAGGTAAAGCAGTCATATGTTTGAATCCAATACTGGTCTCACCGGGTTCGGGGACGGGTGTTATCCTCGCCCAGGCATGAGATACTGCAATACAAAATACTGCAACAAAAATCTTTAAGATGAATCTTTTTTTCATACCAAAAGAATTTAAACGTGTTTTAGAAGGTAAAATGAATGTATAATCCAAATAATATTTTGAAAATCAGATAGAATTCAAAATACTATCCCAACCCTAACTTTGTCGATAAGTCAGGATCGTAAATTTATTATCTGGAAAACGGGGTATATTAAATCAGATTCTTATAAGTAATTTTAAAAGGCAGCGAACAGAGTAATCTGTAAGTAGGCAGATCGTATTTTTTTGATTACGTGTTCTTTAGTTTTCTGGCTATGTGTTTTAGAAATCCTTAAAAATTCCAGATATAGCTAACATTTAAATTTTTAACGAAGTTACCAAAAAAAATAAAAAAATTTCCCTTAATAGAGAAATTCTATTTTTAAATAAGAATATGTCATAAATGAAAAATAAACAATTTAAACCACCATAAACATAATTATAGTGAAAACATTCAAAAAAAACATCACTATTAAAATTGAAAAAATAAATAAATTACATCACTATTTTTTATATTTTTCCTGTTTTAGATTAATCATGATAAGCTATTTTAAAATGTATTTTAATCGTTTTATGGGGTTAAATCCAATTGTTTTTTCTAAAAAAATTTCAACAAAAGCTTTAGAGGCAATCCCATATCAAGGCCCAACTCATATGATGGAACACGATAAACAAAGTCAGCAATAAGAACAAGTGAAACGAAAATTATATTTTTATTATTCACCAAAGATCTGTCCATTATTTTTATATCATCTTTCCTATCAGGAAGCTGGAAAATCAGGATAATGAAAAAAAGAATAAAGTGATTATACAACCATCTTCCCACATCAATAGCAATTAAAAACAGAGGAATTGTCAATATAATCAAAATAGAAAAAGTGATTAATAAAAGGCTCTTATTAGAAAGTTCCTGTTTCTTAATGATGAAGATATAATAGAGTATGAAGAATACCTCTAGTGTGAAACTCACCACATAAAGACTAACTGTATTGAAATGCTCTCTATAATACTGAATCTTAATTAGTTCATTTTCTTTCCATTGAAAAATATTTGAGTCCTGTAGGTTAATACCACAGGCCTTAACAAGCTGAAGTGTATTGCCATAATCCGGGTTCATATTTCCCATAAAAAAAATGAATACTGCCGGAATAAAGAAAGCCAATACTATTTTAAGACTCTTTTGAATGTCTAATTTCCTGCTATGAAGGAACAGAATAAATAAAAAATAAGGAGCATAAAAAATAAAACTCTCATGAATAAAAACGGACAAAGAGAAAGAAATCAATAGAATAGTCTCTCTAAATCCAGAATATTTATTCTTTATTAAAAAGTAAGTAAATATGGAGAAAAGCAACCACAAAATCCCATCTTTTCTAGAGCCAATTGCCGCATCGGAAAGAAATCCCCACAAACAAAATGGGGTAAGAAATAAGAAAACGTCTATAATATTAGTTTGCTTTACCTTAAATAGTAATGACAAAAGATAAAAAAACAAGATATAAACAATGGCCTGAGCTACAAAAACAGAATACTGCAATTTGATAGAGAATGAATCATAGAAGAAAACAAAAACAGTTCCCAGCAGCCCTCTCCTTTTAAATCCTCCATCCTGATAATTAATTAACCAATCTGCAAAAGCAAACCCATTACATGCATAATAGGCAAATCCAATTTTAAATAAACAAAGAACAGTAACTGCTATAAGGTACCATCCTAATTTAAATCCTTCCAGTGCTTTTTTTATCGAACTCATTTATTATGAATTTCACTGTTTTGGTATCAGATTTTTAAACTGATGAGAAGCCACTACAATTCCTGTAAGAATCAATGGTAAAAAAAGTCTTGTTTCCCAGAAAAGTCCTACCATAGCAATCATTATCAGATAAGGGATGGCAAAGAAAAGGTACTTCCAGATGAGCACTCTTCCTTTATCATTACACAACAGATAACTGAAATATAAACTTATTATTCCAAACAAAAGACCACTCAGGTTAAAAGGGCTGCTAAAATTATCCAGGAAATAAATTCCTTCCACAAAAGAAACATCCTGATGAATCGTCATTCTAAGCCCAGCATAAGGAACAATAAATGCAATCACCAACAAGATAAGTTCTTTGATAAAAGTAAAATCTTTATTTTTTAATTTTTCAAAATCAATGCACATTGCGGCAAAGAAAGAAATATTCAGACATGAAGTTTCTCTTGCCAGCGTAGAAATAAACACCACCGCACATAAAAGAATAAAATCTGTGGGTTTCCTTTTTTCCAGATATTTCAATGTGAGTAATGCTCCCCAAAGATAAAAGAAGATGGCAATAGAATCACAGTTGGTGGGAACATACTGTATAATAACAATAAAAAATATCGCCAATAGGTGGATCATTCTTCTGATCGTAAGATGCAAAGCACCTAGCTTAAGAAGCGCATGCAGAACAACTGAAGACAATATAAAAAAGAAACTGTTAATCAGAAAAATACTATGGTAAAATAATGTTCCCTGCTTTAAAAGAAAGTTTTTCAGAAAGGGGATATAATTGTTTACAAAGAAAGTCACTATTTCTGTAACATGTACACTCAGATAATTGGGAATTACTCTGTAAGCATATACAGAAGCGAACATAAAGTCGGGAGCCTTTTCCATGGTTTTCAATCTTACATAAGAAGACTCAAAGCCATAGTAAGCCATCGCAAACAGCAGAAACGGGAGCACTGCTACCAATAGAAATCCGTTTATTTTTTCATCATTTTTTTTCAACATATCAAAAAACAGATTCTTATTTTTTTAATAATAATTATGGTTTAAAATACATTTCATCAAAAGGGAACTTTTACAAAAGTAGAATATTTTATTGATTTTCAGACAAAACTTATCCTTAATTATTTTGATGTAATTCTTAAAAATTTAAATTTGCAGACTTGATTCAAACGTAATGCATCGCTTTTTTATATTTTTATATTATCTGATTTCCAGAAACAAAATTCTTTCTGTTTTTACAGCATTAGGAATTGCTACTTTATGCCTTTTCTTTGCTTCTAAGATTAACTTTGAGGAAGATATTAATCAGATCATCCCTAAAAATGAAAAATCAGATCTTACTGCAAAAGTTCTTAAACAACTTAATTTTTCGGATAAGATTATTGTTATCATAGAAAACAAATCCAATGAAGACAGCTTCCAGCTTTCAGAAACTGCAGATACTTTTTTACAAAAAACAGAGCCTTTACAAAAGTATATTGGTTCTATTCAGGGAAAAGTAAATGATAACGAGATCTCTGAAACCTTTGATTTTGTGAATCAAAACCTGCCACTATTCCTCAGTGAAAATGATTATAAAGAGATTGAAAGGAAACTTCAAAAAGACAGCATTGCTAAACAGGTAGAGGATAATTACATTTCATTGGTCTCTCCTACCAGCCTTGTTACTAAAGAATTTATTAAAAAGGATCCTCTCGGACTGACCTTTTTAGGAATCAAAAAATTAAATGCCTTAAATATCAGTAAGGACTTCAAACTGGAAGACAGTTATATTGTAACTAAAGATGGCAAAAACCTTCTGCTTTTCATTGAACCTAAAAATAAAAGTAACGATACAAAAACCAATGAAGCTTTTGTTGACCAGCTTAATACCATAAAAGACAACCTAAACAAACAGTTCAAGGGAAAAACAGAGATCAGCTATTTCGGTTCTCCTGTGATTGCGGTGGCCAATGCCAAGCAGATCAAAAAAGACATTCAGAATACAGTAGTGATTTCTATGACGGTACTTTTGGTCCTGCTCATTTATTACTTCAGGAACTTCTTTACCCCAATCATTGTCTTCCTTCCTACAGTATTCTCTGTTTTACTGGCTTTATTGGTACTATATTTTATTAAGGATAAAATTTCTGCCATTTCATTAAGTGTAGGAGCCATTCTTATTGGGATTACCATAGATTACGCCCTGCATATTCTCACCCATTACAAGCACAATAACAATATTGAGGAGCTTTATAAAGAAATTACCCAGCCTATTATTTTGAGCAGTGCCACTACTGCCGTTTCCTTTTTATGTCTGGTATTTGTAAGGTCTGAAGCCTTAAAGGATCTTGGACTTTTCGCTGCCATAACGGTTATACTATCTTCCGTTAGTGCGTTGATTATTGTTCCACAGCTTTATAAACCTAAACCGGTCAAAGAGAAACTGAATACCAACTTCATTGATAAGATCGGATCCTACCCGTATGAGAAAAATAAACCTTTGATTATTGGATGCTCCATCATCATTCTAGCATGTTTGTTTGGATTCAGACATGTTGGCTTTAATGAAGATATTGGGAATCTGAATTATATTCCGAAGGAAATGAAAATCAGTGAAGCCAAATTACAGAAGCTTTCGGATATTACTTCTAAATCCATTTATACAATTTCATATGGAAATTCTGAAGAGCAGGCGTTGGCTAGAAACTCTCAACTAAACACATTCCTGGAGAAGGAGAAGAAAGAAGGAAAAATTCTCAGCTATAACTCGATCGGAAGTATTGTTCTGTCTGAAAAAGATCAGCAAAAGAAAATTGAGGAATGGAAAAAATTCTGGAATGATAACAAAAAGAATCAAACGGTTTCTGAGCTCATCAGCAATGGGAATAAATTCGGATTCAACAGTTCAGCCTTTGACAACTTCAATCAGGTTTTAAATAAAAACTACGCTACCTTAGACATCAAGGACTATGAAAAGGTGAAAGCGCTTCAGATCTCAGAGTTCATGAGCAATGAAAATGGTTTTTATACGGTTTCCAATGTAGTAAAGGTTGATGAGAAAAAAAGAGATGCTTTCATTAAGGATATTGAAAAGAAACATAATGCCATTGCGATTGACCGTCAGCAGATGAATGAGAACTTTTTAGGTCTATTAAAAAGAGATTTCAATACGCTGATTAATTATTCCCTTCTGGCTATTATTTTAACAATCATTGTCTTCTTCAGAAATTTTGAATTGACCATTCTTACCATGTTTCCCATTGTTCTGACAGGAGTGGTAACCGCCGGAATTCTTTACTTCTTAGGATTGGAATTGAATATTTTCAGTACAGTAGTTTGTACATTGGTATTTGGAGTGGGAGACGATTTTAGTATTTTCCTTACACAGGCTATGCAAAAAGAGCACACCACAGGGAAAAACGAGCTTCCGACTTACAGAACCTCAATTATCTTGGCGGTATTTACAACCATTTTGTCTATTGGTTCTTTAATTTTCGCCAAACATCCGGCTTTGCATTCATTGGCTTTGGTAGCCCTGATCGGAATGTTCTCTGTGATTATCATCACTTCTACCCTATATCCGTTTTGGTTTAGGTTACTGATTACCAATAGATCAAAAAAAGGGCTTTCACCCATTACATTCAGGCTGTTTTTACGAGCTGTATTCTCATTCTTATATTATGGACTTGGTGGATTGGTATTTTCAGCTTTCGGAAGTATTTTCATTAAAAACTCCAAGGGCAAAACATTAGACATCATTAAATTAATCCTGGCTAAATTTTTAACATCTGTGCTTTATTCAAGTCCACTTGTTAAGAAAAAAGTCATTAAAAATCCAGCTGAAGATTTTAGTAAACCTGCTGTTATCATTGCCAATCACACTTCCTTTTTAGATACACTGGCTATTGCTATGGCAACTCATAAGATCATTTATCTGGTGAATGATTGGGTATATCAATCTCCAGTATTCGGAAGACTGGTAAGAGCATTGGGCTTCTATCCGGTTTCTCAAGGCATTGAAAACGGAATGGATCAATTGAAGGAAAAAATTGCACAGGGATATTCTCTTGTTGTTTTTCCAGAGGCAGAACGTTCTTATTCCAATGACGTGAAAAGGTTTCATAAAGGAGCATTCTATCTTGCAGAACAATTCGGATTGGATGTTCTTCCTTTATATATTCACGGAAATTCTGAAGTACTTCCGAAAGGCGACTTTATTATCTATGACGGAAGTATTACGGTAAAAGTAGGCGACAGAATCAATAAAGATGATCTGAGCTTTGGTAAAAATTATTCTGAGAGAACAAAAAAGATCAATGCTTACTACAGAGAAGAATTTGCCAAGCTGAGGGAAGAAATTGAGGATGAAAATTATTTTAAAAAGCAGCTATTCTTAAGCTATTTATATAAGGATAATGAAGTGGTGACAGAAGTAAAGAAAGACTTCAAAGCCAATAAATCGGTTTACTTTGAGTTGAATAAACATATTGCTAATGATGCCAATATTCTTCATATTGCTGATGATTTTGGACAAAAAGATGCTTTACTTACCCTTTATCAGGCCAGCAGAAGAGTTTTTTCGTGGATCAGAAATGACAATAAAAGAGCAACAGCCGCCCATAATTATCTGGTAAAAAGGAGAAAAATAAACTATATAAAAGATCTGTCTGAAGTGAATAAAAAGATTGATGTTCTCTTGGTTTCTGATGACAGTTTTAACATCAGCGATCTTGAGATTCTTCCTGAAACCATCATTTTCATCAATACCACAAACAAGGCAATAGAAAGTAAAAATCATACATTAAAATTCAGTTCTGAAGCATTAAAAGTATTTAAAACTGAATAATAAATATGAAAAACATATTTTTGTAAACACTAAAAAGATTCCATGAAAAAAAATATACTTGTCATATATTATTCTCAAACCGGCCAGCTGGAGGATATTGTGAGAAATATAGCCAAGCCTTTTGAAGCTCAAAAGGAAGAATATGATGTTACGTATTATAATATTAAGCTAAAGGAAGATTTTCCTTTTCCTTGGCCAGGTGATGTTTTTTTCAACACCTTTCCGGAATCTTATTTACAAATACCTAAGGAAATTGTACCCCCTTCAGAAGAAATACTGAACAAAAAGTATGACCTCATCCTGTTCGGTTATCAGGTATGGTATCTCACACCCTCTATCCCGATTATTTCATTTTTGAAAAGTGGCTATGCAGAACGTATCTTGAAAGATACTCCTGTAGTTACCATTTCCGGAACCCGAAATATGTGGATGCTTTCCCAAGAAAAACTCAAAGTATATTTAAGAGATTTAAAAGCCCAACTTGTAGGAAACATTGCATTAGTAGACAGACATGACAATTATACCAGTGTACTGACCATTCTTCGTTGGCTGACTACAGGACAAAAGGAACAATCAGGTATGCTGCCGGCAGCAGGAGTTTCGTCCGAAGAAATTACAGGTTCTGTAAAATATGGAGAGATTATCCAAAAGCATTTTAAAAACAATGACCTGGAAAATTTACAGCCGGATCTTGTAAAAAATGGTGCTATTGAAATCCGTCCGTTTTTAGTGCGTGTAGAAAAGGTAGGGAACAAGATTTTCACAGTATGGTCTCATCTGATTATCAAGAAAAAAGAGAAACGCCCATTGCTGATAAAATTCTTTAAGGTATATTTGATGGCTGCGATATGGATTATCTCACCTGTCGTTTTGGTGTTACACCTGCTTACAACCCCTATATTTTGGTTTAAAAGACAAAAACAAAAAAGATATTTACAAGGAATTAATTTAAAATAGAATGTACGACGTATTTATAACAAAAGCTTCAAAATTTTTACCCAATGAACCGGTATCAAATGAGGAAATGGAAACATATCTGGGGCTTATCAATGACGCACCTTCTAAAGCCAGATCACTTATTTTAAGAAATAATAAAATCACTACAAGATATTACGCTTTAGATAAAGAAGGAAACCCTACGCATTCCAATGCGCAGCTTACTGCAAAGGCAATTGAAGGACTTTTTGATGAGAACTTCAAAAAGGAAGATATGAAGTTATTATCCGTAGGAACTACTTCTCCGGATCAGATTCAGCCTTCACATGCCTCTATGGTTCACGGTGAACTGAATATCGGGAAATCTATTGAAATCAATACAGCAACCGGACTTTGCAACTCAGGGATGAATGCGCTTAACTACGGATTCCTTTCTGTAAGAGCCGGTGTACAGGAAAGTGCTGTATGTGCTGGTTCTGAAAGAATGTCTGCATGGATGACTGCTGATAAATTCAATCATGAAGCTGAAAATTTAAAATTATTGGAAGAAAGACCTATCATTGCTTTCAAAAGAGAATTCCTTAGATGGATGCTTTCTGACGGAGCAGGTGCTTTCTTATTACAAAATAAACCTAGAGAAAACGAAATTTCTTTAAGAGTAGAATTTATTGATTTCTATTCTTACGCTCACGAAATCGAGGCATGTATGTACGCAGGATGTGAGAAGCAGGAAGACGGAAGCTTAAAATCATGGGCAGATTATCCATCTGATTCATGGTTGAAGGACTCTATTTTTGCCATTAAACAAGACACAAAAATCCTTGATAAATATATTCTAGTAAAAGGTGCTGAAAGCTTAAGAGCTTCTTTTGACAAGCATAATCTGGATCCTGAAAAAATTGACCATGTATTGGCTCACATCTCTTCAGGATATTTCAAAGATGGATTGAAAGAGGAATTCGCTAAAAAAGGAATGGATTTCCCTGCTGAAAAATGGTTCTACAACCTTTCTGATATAGGAAATATCGGGGCTGGATCTATCTTCGTAGCATTAGAAGAACTAATGAACTCCGGAACATTAAAAAAAGGAGAGAAAGTACTTCTTTGCGTGCCTGAAAGTGGAAGATTCGCTTATTCTTGTTCTTTATTAACAGTCTACTAATGGAAAACAGACTGCCAACATCCGATAAAGATTTTGTACAAAGTCTTATCCCGCAACGTGCTCCGTTTGTAATGGTACATGAGTTATCAGAATATTCTGAAAGCCATCTGATTTCCGGTTTTGAAATAAAAGAAGATAATCTTTTTGTTCATGACGGATTTTTTCAGGCTTCCGGACTTATTGAGCATCAGGCACAAAGTGTAGCACTTCATACAGGTTACAAGTATTATATGCTTGGAAAAGATGCTCCTACAGGATATATTGGAGCCATTAAATCTTTTGAAGCCGAAATATTGCCTAAAATTGGAGATCAACTGAAATCTGAGGTAACCATCCTCAACGAAGTAATGGGAGTAACACTTGTAGACATCGTCACCAAATTAAATGGCGAAGTCATTGCAAAATCTCAAATGAAAACTGCTGTAAAATAACTTTCAATGGAAATCAGGGAAGAAAATATCATCAATATTCACAACTTTTTACCGCATCGCGAACCGATGCTTATGGCAGACTATATCCTGGAACTGACCAAGGAAAAAGTAGTGACTTCCTTTGAAATAAAAGAAGACAATATCTTTGTTCATAACAATGAATTGGCTGAAGCCGGATTAATTGAAAATCTGGCCCAAACCTGCTCATCCATCCTTGGGCAAAGCTTCTTCGAAAATCCGGAAGCAGATACCAAAGTGATAGGCTTTATCACCAATATCAAAAAAATTGAGATCTTCGGACTTCCAAAAGTAAATGACAAGATCATTTCAAAAGCATCACTGATTTCCCAGTTTGAAAATATCTGCCACATCTTCTGCGAAACGTTCAATAATGATGAATTGTTAATCCGAGCAGAGATTAACCTGTTTATTCAGGAGGTAAAATCGTAAAAAGAAAGAAAAAATACTATAAAAGCTGTACATTTTGTGCAGCTTTTTGTTTTTTATAATGGTGTAGATTGGGGATTATTATTTTTAACGCTATGATCGCAAGGGAATGTTTATTCTTATTATTATGAAGTTCGCAGAAGCGTTTCACTCAGCAAAGACAGCTACTTGTTTTTACTTGGAAAATTGTTGTATTCATCATTAGGTTTCGGCTAAAGCCAGATGAATTTCATGATTTATTTAGGCGGGCTAAAGCCCACCTCTATTGAATTAAAAACAGCCAATCTTACCAAACATCTTCCTTGGCTTAGTGAAACGCCTTTGCGATCGAAAAACATCAACAATTAATAATCCTTCCGCGAACCTTGCGTTATAAAAATAGTCACTGAAAAACATTACAGATCATTGTGAGTATTTGTGGAATTATTTGTGACATTCGTGTTAAAAAAATAGAATATTTCACGTGAAACATTCTATAGATCCGTGAAACACTCACTATCAATCAAATACCTTATTTAAACAAAAAAGTGGAACATTTCTGCTCCACTTTACCTATTATTAAAACTAAAATATTAGTATCCGAAGATCTCTTCAAGAGATACTTCCTGGAATGTTCCCATCTTGTTGATAGAATCCATATTTAGGTTTTCTTTTTTACCGATAATTGCGGTATTGTATTGTACAGGTTTTACTTCTGTATTATAGAATCCTGTCAGCTGAGGCAATGTCAATCCTTGAATTTCAGCATAGGTATCTTTTCTCAGGTCATAATCAACCCCTAGCTTTTTAAGTGCTAACTGACTGAAGAAAATATTAGTTCTGTTAATTCTGTTAGACGCAATCTGCTTTAATGCTGAACCTCTAGCGTTTTCAAACTGTGTTGGAATCTGTGGTAACTCAGCCATTAGTTCGCTCATTGCATTTACAGCCAAAGGAAGCTTGTTAGCCTGCGTTCCGATATAATTCGTGATGTAGTTAGCATGTCCTTTTTCTGAAGCATTTGCATAAGAAACATAGGCAGAATATGCTAAAGACTTACTTTCTCTGATCTCCTGGAAAACAATAGACGACAGCCCTCTTCCGAAATATTCATTGAAAACATTAGCCTTTCCGAAGTTGCTTAGGTTTACAGAACTTGCTTTTGCTACTTTAGCCATTTCCATCTGTACCATGTCATAATTCGTGAAATATACCTTTCCAGTTGTTGCAGGCTCTGCATATTCCTTAGCTTTTGCAGGCTGTAGACTTGCGTTTACAATATAAGGCTGTACCGCTTTCTCCATTCCTGCTTTGTCCTGTCCGTAAAGAAGAACTTCGTAAGGATACTGATTCAGTGTTTTGATCTTTTTAACCAGCTCTACTGCATCAATACTTTCTAGACGAGCTTTAGAAATCACATCTGTCATTCTTGAGTCTTTTCCATATTTTGCATAGTTGGAAAGAGCACCCATAATTCTCACCTTATCTTTTTTAGCAACTTCTCTGGCTTCAAGGATTGTTTTTACCGTTTGACTGTAAATTGCTTTATCCGCTTTTACGTTGGTCATCCAGTGATTCATCAACTCAACTCCTTTCTTCATATTGCTTTCAAGACCGGATAAAGTAACCGTAGTTTGGTCATTTGAAGTTCTGAAACTGTAAGAAATTCCTAGCTTATAAAACTCTTCCTTCAATTGTTCCGGAGTATATTTATCCGTTCCAAGATATTCAAAAAGAGTCCCTGCTAACGAAAGTTCCTTATCATTATCTGTTCCGAAAGGAAAAACATAGCTTACCTGAGCAATCTCATTGTATTTATTTTTCACAAAACTTACCGTCTTGTCTTTTACTTTTGAAGTCTGGATTGCTGTTTTATAATCGATGAATTCAGGTTTAATTTCAGCAACCTTAGTATTTAAAATATCTTTAAGGAAAGGCGATTGAGCTTCTCTGTTCAGTTTAATAGGAGTAATTCCCGGGTTTTCTACACGAACAAGTTTATCATTCACTCCTTTTTCTTTGTACACTACAACATAGTTATCCTTAAAGAAATCATTCGCAAACTTCACTACATCAGCCTTAGTGATCTTTTCATACTGATTGATCTCATCCAGCTCCTGTTCCCAGGTTCTTCCTTTGATATAAGAATCATAAAGTTCCGTAGCCAAACCATCAGCAGTTTCCAACCCTTTCATGCGCTGAACCTTTTTATCATTTACGATAGCTTTCAGCATCCAATCCGGAAACTGCCCTTTTTTAACAAGGTCAAGCTGATCCAATAATAATTTTTTAGCCTCATCAAAACTTTGTCCCTCTTTAGGAGTTACCACTAATGCAAACGTTCCATACATTTTGAATGGAGATTCATAAGCACCAGCTCCTAACGTTTTTTGCTTTTGATTAATATTAAGGTCAATTAAACCGGCATCACCTCTGTTGCTCAATATTTCAGCCACTACATCTGCCAGTCTCGCTTCCTGACTTCCATAAGAATCTGTTCTCCAAGCCATCGTCATTCTTTGAGTAGATGGACTTTTTACAGTTCTGGAAACAATCTGAGTCATAGGCTCTTCTGTTACCATCTTTTTCATCGGAAGCTCCTTGTATTTGAAAGCCCCGAAATACTGGTCAACTAATTTTATAGTTTTGTCGAAATCGATATCTCCAACCAATACTACGGCCATGTTATTAGGCACATAATACGTATCAAAATACTTATGAATAGCTAGCATTGAAGGGCTCTTCAGGTGTTCAGAAGTCCCGATAGTAGTTTGCTGTCCGTTCGGGTGTTTTGGAAAAAGAGCTTCCATTAAAGCATAGTTTACCAAACGTCCGTCATTATCCTGTGCTCTGTTGTACTCCTCATATACCGCTTCCAATTCAGTATGGAAAAGGCGAAGTACCAGTTCCGAAAAACGTTCCTTTTCTACCCTTAACCATTTTTCAAGTTCATTAGATGGAATATTGTTTTTGTAAACGGTTTCATCCAGCCAAGTGTGAGCATTAGTTCCTGTAGCTCCCAATGAAGAAATCGCTTTATCATATTCATTCGCAATCGCAAATTTTGAAGCTTCCTGAGAAACCTCATCAATCTTTTTATAAAGCTCCCTTTTCTTTGCAGGATCTTTTTCTGCCTTATGCTGCTCATAAAGATCAGAAATCTGTTGCAACAATGCTTTTTCCTTTGCCCAATCCTGAGTTCCCAACTTTGAGGTTCCTTTGAAAACCATATGCTCTAAGTAGTGAGCCAATCCTGTATTATCACTCGGGTCATTATTTGATCCTGTTCTTACCGGAATATAAGTCTGGATTCTTGGGGCATCTTCATTTTTAGCAAGATAAACCTTTAATCCGTTTTTCAGGGTATATACTCTTACCCCTGCCAGGTCATTCTTCACCGTTTCATAGGTGTAACCTTGGGCATCTGTTAGTTTTTGAGTATCGAATTTCTGAGCCATAGCACTAAGCATGCAGAAAAGCGAAACAGAAATAAAAAGTTTCTTCATAGTGGTTATTTAATAATTTTTATATTCAAATTTCTACTCCATTAGTCTTATGACAGGAGGCACTTGTTACAGTTTGCTCCATCATAAATATGCATCATAAGTACTAACAGTATTTCTTAAGATTTCATTACATCCAATTAGTTAAACATCCCTAGTTCAAAAACTGAATAAAACAAAGATTCTCCTTATTTGTATAAACTTAAAGAGAGGTATCAATGTCAATTTGTACCTGGTCAAATCGGAGAAAATATTACTCTGTTAAAACTTGTGTCCAAAACCTGATATAACCTTTATGTCAAAACAATATCATCGTCCGGGCAACCCTAATTTTCATATTATGTATTTTCACTATTTTAGCCACCTGATTAAAAGAATCAAAAACAGGTGAGTCTTATTTCATCTGGAACCTAAAAAATTAAACATTATTCAGATGAAAAAACAAGACCTTCCTCAAGACGAAAGTAATCTGAAATCCGCCAACATGACAGAAGTTCTTTATGTAACGGATGAAAATGATAATTATACAACAGCAAACAGTACAGGCTGGGATGCTAAAAAAGCAGCTTTGGATGAATCTATGGAGCTTATTCATGAGAGGATTGAAGATGCCAAGCAAAACGTTGCCAATAATATTGTAAGCCCTATCGTTTATTTTATGGAGTTCAATAAAATGGACCTGGGAGTATTGGCCTCTTATGTAGGAATATGGCAATGGAGGGTAAAAAGACACTTTAAACCCAAAGTATTTAAAACACTAAGCGAAACTGCACTGAAAAAATATGCCGATGCATTCGGGATTTCAGTCAATGAACTAAAAAACTTCAACGGGAAATAAACAAAGTAATACACTCCGTTTTATTTACCCAGGAAAAAGATACAAACTGCAAATGAAATTAAACTTTGAACACCATCAGACTGCGCATTGCGAAAACGGTGTTGCTTCTAATCTACTGCTTAACAGAGGACTGAAACTAAGTGAGCCTATGATCTTCGGGATCGGGTCAGGATTGTTTTTTGTCTACCTTCCTTTTTTGAAGGTGAATTTTGCTCCGGGCTTCAGCTATCGTCCGATGCCGGGTGCTATTTTCAGTAAAGCAGCTAAAAGATTAGGAATTAAAATCAAAAGAGAAAAATTCTCAAATCCCCAGGATGCCCAAAAAGCACTGGAAAGAAACTTAGAACAAAATATCCCTACAGGACTTCAGGTAGGTGTTTTTAACCTTACCTATTTCCCTGAAGAATATAAATTCCACTTCAATGCCCACAATCTTGTCGTATATGGTAAAGAAGATGGGAAATTCCTCATCAGTGATCCGGTAATGGATTACACAACTTCCCTTACAGAAGCAGAACTGGAAAAAGTAAGATATGCCAAAGGAGCACTGCCTCCCAAAGGACACATGTACTATCCTATTTATATTCCGGAAGATGTTCATCTGGAAGAAGCCATAAAAAAAGGAATTAAAGATACCTGCAAAAACATGCTGGCTCCGGTACCACTTATTGGAGTAAAAGCGATGAGATGGGTGGCTAAAAGCATTCCAAAATGGGCAGAAAAGAAAGGAACAAAAGTAACCAACCATTATCTTGGGCAATTGATAAGAATGCAGGAGGAAATCGGCACAGGAGGTGGAGGCTTCAGATTTATTTATGGAGCATTTCTTCAGGAGGCAGCTGTTATCCTTAAAAATGATGAATTAAAAGAACTTTCAAAAGAAATTACCTCTATTGGGGATCTTTGGAGAGATTTTGCAGTAGATATTGCCAGAGTGTATAAAAACAGAAATGCTAAGAGCGACATCTACAACGAATTATCAAAAACAATGCTTCATATTGCAGATTTAGAAGAAGCTTTCTATAAAAAACTGAGAAAAGCGATCTGATATGGCAGAGAATATGATTGAGATTAAAAATCTATATAAAAAATACAAAAACTCCGATGAGTTTTCTGTAAATGATATCTCTTTGAATATCCACAAGAACGATATCTACGGGATTCTTGGTCCTAACGGAGCAGGAAAAACAACTTTGATATCTATGCTTTCGGGGTTAATTAAACCTACTTCAGGACAATTTACGATCAATGGACTATCTCCACAAAAAGATAATTTCAAGATCAGGGAGATTATGGGAATTGTTCCACAGGAATATGCACTCTATCCTACTCTTACCGCTAAAGAAAACCTGATGTTTTTCGGAAGCTTATATGGGTTAAAGCATAAGGAGCTTACCAAAGCGATTGATGATTCCCTGGAAATTATGGGGCTTTCAAAATTTGCCAACAAACAGGTAGGCCAATTCTCAGGAGGAATGAAACGCCGTTGCAACCTCATCGCTGGCACCCTTCACAATCCGAAAGTGTTGTTTTTGGATGAACCTACCGTAGGCGTAGATGTACAATCCAAAAAAGTAATCATTGATTTCCTTTTAGAATTGAATAAAAACGGAACATGCATCATCTATACTTCCCACCACCTTTCTGAGGCAGAAGAATTCTGCACTAAGATTGCGATTATCGATAAAGGAAGAATTCATGCTGTGGGAACTCCTGAAGAACTTGTTTCTCAGATTGCCCACGCAGAAAACCTTGAAGATGTTTTCATTTCATTAACCGGAAAAGAATTAAGAGATGTTGTTGTATAAACTGTGGAGAAGTTTTATTAAAGAAATTCTTCTGCTGAAAAGAGATATTGGAGGAATTGTCATCATTTTCGTAATGCCGTTGCTTTTAATTGTAACCATTACCCTGATTCAGGATTCTACCTTTAAAAACCTTGAAGGTTCAAAAATCCCAATCATTTTTATTGATCATGATAAATCTGAAGTTTCTAAAAATATAAAAGGAGAACTTGAAAATAGTAAGACCTTCCAACTGCTGACCAATTTCAACGAAAAATCAGCACAGGAGGCTGTATTTGCGGGAGAATATCAAATGGCGATTGTCATTCCTCAAGACCTTACGAAGGATTTAAACACCAATATTGATTCCAAAGTTCAGGCTATTGTAAGTTCATTCGGATTGGAAGGTGATTCTGCACAAACAAAAATAGAAGCTCCGAAAGCTAAAGAAATTCATTTATATTTTGACCCGGCAACCAATGCTGGATTCAAAAACTCTGTAATGAATTCCGTAAACAAAATGGTTTTTGAGATCGAAAATAAAAAGATCTACAAAGCATTCCAGGATCAGCTTGGAACAACAGAAAACCTTGAGGAGAATAAAAACCTCATCAGTTTCAAAGAAATCACACCGAAAAAAGGAGAAATGGACATTATGCCGAATTCTGTTCAGCATAACGTTCCTGCATGGACTCTTTTCGCCATCTTTTTCATTGTTGTTCCTTTATCCATCAACCTTGTAAAAGAAAAAAGCCAGGGAACAAGTGTAAGAGCAAGAATAAGCCCTACTCCCTATTTTGTACATATTTTAGGAAAGACATTTACTTATCTTATTATCTGCCTTATTCAGTTTTTGCTGATGGTGGCTGTAGGGATTTATCTTTTCCCATACATGGACCTTCCGGCATTTGATGTATCCGGTAAGATGTTCCAGCTTGTTACGGTAACTTTATTTGCAGGGCTTGCAGCCATAGGATTTGGAGTATTATTGGGAACTATTGCAGATACCCAGGAACAATCAGCTCCTTTTGGAGCAACATCTGTAGTAGTGTTGGCAGCAATCGGTGGAATCTGGGTTCCGGTATTTTTAATGCCCGAATTCATGCAGACTGTAGCCAAATTCTCTCCTATGAACTGGGGACTAAACGCTTATTATGATATTATTTTAAGAAACAGCGGAATCGGAGGTATTGCCAAAGAACTGGTATTTCTATTTTTATTTTACATTGCAACCGTATCCATCTCTATTTTCTACGAAAGAAAGCTTCATAATATTTAATCTATTTTATTATTAATATTGTCAGGAAGTTCTGACATCCATAAAAACAAAACTCAGGAAGAAAAAACATGCAGTCTAACGAAAATATATTAACCTGTACTGAAGAAGTAAGAGTACGATTCAATGAGACAGATCCACTGGGCATTGTCTGGCATGGGCATTACATTGTTTATTTTGAAGACGGAAGAGAAGCTTTTGGACGTCAGCATGGCCTTACTTACCTCGATATTCAGAAGGCAGGCTATGTAACACCTATTGTAAAAAGCACCTGTGAGCATTTTCTTCCGTTAAAATATGGAGAAACATTTAGAGTTGTAACCACTTTTGTGAATTCTGTCTCAGCAAAGCTTATTTATAAATATGAGCTTTTCAATCAGGAAGACAAGTTGGTATGCAGCGGAGAAACTATTCAGGTATTTCTGGACAGCAATGGAGGTTTATGTTTATATAATCCGGAGTTTTTTCAAGCCTGGAAAGATAAAATGGGTTTATCATGAAGAAGGAAATTTATATCATAGACTATAACTGTGTAACGCCTCTTGGTTTTGATGTGGATTCTAACTGGAAGGCACTTTTAGCCGGAAAATCAGGGGTTGCTTTACATAAAATTATAGGAAATCAGGATGCTTTTTATGCCTCCGTGATTGATTCTGAAAAGCTGGATGAAGAATTTGATAGAGTCTTCACTCAAAATACCCAGCAGGAATTCACAAGACTGGAAAAAATGCTTCTTCTAAGCATGAAGCCTCTGGCTGAAAAACATAATATAACTGAAAACACAGCTCTCATCCTTTCTACAACAAAAGGAAATATCAGCTTATTAAAAAACCAGACTGAATTACCGGAAGGTGTTTATTTATCACAACTAGCCCAGAAAATTGCAGATTTTTTCGGATTTAAAACCAAACCTATTGTAGTTTCCAATGCCTGTGTTTCCGGAGTTATGGCTATTGCGGTTGCCAAGAATATGATTCAGGCAGGAAAATATAAAGATGCCTTTGTAATTGCAGGAGATGAAATTTCGGAATTTGTGATCTCCGGCTTCAATTCATTTCAAGCAATTGGTTCAGAACCTTGCAAACCTTATGATAAAAATCGGAACGGAATCAATATTGGTGAGGCAGCAGCAGCAGTTTATATCACTAATGGTCATTCTGACGAAGAAACAATTTCGCAAAACGAAAAATGTAGATTTAAAGTATTGGGAGACTCAGCTATCAATGATGCCAACCATATTTCAGGCCCCTCCAGAACAGGAGACGGTTTATACGGAAGCATCAGAAATGCCATGATGGAAGCCCATGTTTCTGCAGAAGAAATCAATTTTATTTCAGCCCACGGAACGGCAACATTATATAACGATGAAATGGAAAGCATCGCTTTCAGCAGAATGGAGCTTCAAAATGTTCCTCTCAACAGCATGAAAGGATATTACGGACACTGCTTAGGAGCTTCTGGATTATTGGAAAGTATTATTTCTATGGAATCTGCTCTTCAAAACACCCTGCTCCCTTCTAAAAACTTTGAAGAAATGGGAGTGTCTCAACCATTGAATATTATCAAAGAAAATCAGTCTGCAACCGTAAAATATATTCTGAAAACTGCATCTGGTTTTGGAGGTTGTAATGCGGCGATTGTGCTGGAAAAATGTTAAAAACAATGTTTTTTTTTCATTCCTGAAACTGCATACAATAATAAAAAAACCACATTGAGCGGTTTTTTTATTATTGTTTTGTAAAGACCAGGTTTTCACTCTCGGGAAGGTGTATTTTGTACTCTTTATCAGGAGGGCAAAGAGTATCAATTCTCGTTGTAGTCCCCGGATAATATCCCCATGAAAATTGAGTATCATTTATTTTCTTTAAAGTAATGGTACCAATACCAACACTGCAGTTTCCTCCTGAAAAAACAAATATAATATTGCCATTTTCTTGAATTTTTGAGCCTTCAATAGAAAGTTTGGAATCACTTGTAAAATCTTTATTTAATGTGCTTTCCAAAACTATATCATCTTTTTTTACTTCATACTTTATAAATAATTGATCGGTATAAAAATTCTTTTTCCACATTTTAAGGTTTTTTTTTATCTCCTTAGTAATAACAAGTTTTATAGTTTTGTTATCGAAATTTGAAGTCCATACTCCTGTGTAGTAATCTAATTCATTATTTATATCTTTAAAATATGAATTTGTCTGAGACTTAAAAGCGGAAGTGTTTAATGGAAGTATTTGCTGTGCTTTACAAGAAAACACAACAAAAATCCCCAGAATAATCCACTTATTTTTCATTATTGTTTTGTAAAGATCAGGTTTTCTGTCTCGGGAAGGTATATTTTGTACTCTTTATCAGGAGGGCAAAGAGTATCAATTCTCGTTGTTGTCCCCGGATAATATCCCCATGAAAATTGAGTAGCATCAATTTTTTTAAAGTTAATTGCTCCTACACCAACACTACAATTACCTCCTGCAAATATTAAATTAAGTAAGGCTCCATTTGATTGGGTCTTAAGTCCCTTTATAGACAGGCTAATATCATTTGTAAAATCTTTATTTAAAGAACTTTCAAGAATTACCCCACTCTTATTCATTATTTCGTATCTAACTCGGAGTTGATCTCTGTAAAAGTTTTTATTCCACATTTCAAAAGGTATCTTTACTTCTTTTGAAATATGCAAAGTGATAGTCTTATCTTGAAAAGTTGCTTTCCATATTCCAAGATAATAATCAAATTCGTGATTAATATCTTTAAAATATGAGTTTGTTGGAGATCTAAAAGCTGAATTATTCAAGGGTAATACTTGCTGTGCCTTACAAGAAAACACAACAAAAATCCCCAATATAATCCACTTATTTCTCATTACTGCTTTGTAAAGACTAGGTTTTCTGTCTCGGGAAGGTATATTTTATATTCTCTGTCAGGGGGACAATTAATATCATTAGTTGTTGTAGTTCCCGGATAATATCCCCAAGAAAATTGAGTAGCATTTATTTTCTTTAAATTGATAGTTCCTATACCAACACTGCAGTTTCCCCCCGAAAAAAGGAATATAACTTTATTACCATTATCTTGAGTGAGTAAACTTTTTATAGAAAGTCCTACATCATTTATAAAATCCTTATTGAGTGTACTTTCTGATACTACTCCATTTTTTTTTACTTCATATCTGATAAATAACTGATCTGTGTAAAAGTTCTTTCCAAAAAGTTTAATTGGCATTTCTATTTGTTTGGAAATGTTAAGGGTTATCATTTTATCTTCAAATGAGGCAGTCCATATTCCAATATAAGGATTCAACTCATTATTCAAATCTTTAAAATATGAATTGACAGGAACATTATCTGGATAAGTATTTAGCGGAAATACTTGCTGTTGTGCCTTACAAGAAAACACAACAAAAATCCCCAGTATAATTAGTCCATTTTTCATTACTGCTTTGTAAAGATCAGGTTCTCTGTCTCGGGAAGGTGTATTTTGTACTCTTTATCAGGAGGGCAAAGAGTATCAATTCTCGTTGTTGTCCCAGGATAATACCCCCATGAAAATTGAGTAGCATTTATTTTCTCCAAATTGATAGTTCCTATACCTACACTACAACTCCCCCCTGAAAAAAGGAGTATAACTTTATTACCATTATCTTGAGTGAGTGCACTTTCTATGGAAAGTTGAGAATTATTAGTAAAATCTTTATCTAGTGTACTTTCTGATATTACACCATTTTTTTTTATTTCATATCGGATAAATAATTGATCTCGATAAAAGTTTTTTCCAAAAAGTTTAATTGGCATTTCTATTTTTTTAGAAATGTTAAGGGTTATCATTTTATCTTCAAATGAGGCAACCCACACTCCAGTATAAGGATTCAATTCATTATTTAAATCTTTAAAATATGAATTGATAGGAATATTTTCAGCATAAGTATTTAACGGGAATATTTGCTGTTGTGCTTTGCAAGATATTGTAAATAAAGCTAATATATAAATTAATTGTTTCATAATGTTCTTATTTTAAGTATTACATGGATTGGCTGTTGTACTTCCATCTGAGTTTTGATTTATTGTTGAAATTTTGGAATCTTCTTCAACTCTTTGTAGGATAACTTTATTTTGTAATCCCATAGATTTTAAGGTTGAGGAAAAAACTTTCTCTAATTTTTGATAATTAGAAAGATTATCATTAGAAACAGTATTTATATACGTAAGCCATTGTTCTTTATTCCAACCATCCAATTGTCCTACACTATAACTTCCATACGCAGGGATTTCATTATGCGTTCCATTAAAGTACATTACATATTGTATGCCACCTGGAGCTACCACTACCATATAGGCATTTCCTGTATTTCCTATGGCTTGATATCTCGCAATTTCTATTAGAATAGCAATATCATTGGCCGAAAATATCTTCACCCCGGTTCCTGGGTGATTATGATAGCCACCATTCATGGTAGAAGGGTCTCCAAGGTTTACACTATGGTCTTCATTTTGGGTGCCTTGCGTAGGAGCTCCTGTTTTATTGTCCCGCCATCCTTTTTCTCCTGCTCTGGACCCGCCTTTCATATGCTCCTTAAGATCATCAATAATATCCTTGTTTTTCTGGCTAGCCAACATTGTTTTTGTTTTATCACATGGCTCTACATAAGAAGATCCGCTACCTCCGGGGCCGCCACCGCCGCCGCCAGGATTTACTTCAGGCTTGATGCAGTTATTCAATCCAGTACATCCGCTTTTAGGACCATTGCCTTTAGGGCCACCTTTGGGTGGAGTAATATCAATATTTCCTATATCACACGCATCATTAGAATCAAATCCACAGCCACCACCTTTATTGTTCAATCCGTTTTTCAGGTTGTGTTTCAGATAAGCCATACTGAATATTTTAAACACTTCGTCGTAATAAGCGTTTCCGGAATCCAGATTTCTGAATTCCACTTCAGTTTCTTCCTTCCTCAGAATACCTGCCATTAATCCACTTACCTGCCCATTCTTTAGCATGGGGTAAATAATCCAGCGTTCATCATCTTCCAAAAGCATACTTTGGGAGTGCAGTCTGAACTCTACATATTCTTCATCACTTTTACCCAGACTTCCTGATTTTATGGCAGAAGTTCTTGTATAATGCGTTTTATGAATCCCATCATAGTTTTCCATAAGGGTTTTGAAGCCTTTGGCATAATCTACACTTTCATCATTAAGCGAAGTAAATACCTGAAATTTGTTGGAATAATATTGTTCTTCTTTAGCAGAGAGATAATCTTCACCAGTCCTGCATGATTGTAAAGATAGGGCTAAAGCAAACAGCAACGAAAGCTGCAATGCTAAATTTTTCTTCATAGACATTTGTTTTTTAATTCGTTAAATATAATAATTTTTATCACATACAAGTGACAAAATATCGAAATATTTGCGATTCCCATTCCCAACAAAGGCATTTTGTGATTAAACGAATACCTATTACCCATCATTCTAAATTATTTTATATTTGTAAAAAATGGAAGCGCATTAATGAGGAAAATCAATACCTGCACCATAGAACATTCAAAAATAACCGTTGATGGAAACCTTATTTTTGAAACCGAAAGCAATACATTCCAGGAATTTGCCAAAGAAGCCTATAAAAACTTAGCGCTCAGCTATCCGAAGTTTCATAAAATGGACAGTTTGAGTAAATTGGCTTTTCTCTCTGCCGAAATGCTATTAAAAGAGGAAGACCACAGCAGAACTGCATTAGTTTTTGCCAACAGATCTTCCAGTTTGGATACTGATTTCAAATACCAGGAAAGCATTAATTCTCAGGAGAACTACTTCCCTAGCCCGGCAGTCTTTGTTTATACCTTACCCAACATCTGTGTAGGTGAGATCAGTATTAAGCACAAAATGCAGACAGAGAATGCTTTTTTTGTTTTGGATGAATTTGATGAAAAATTTTTAAACGATTATGCTGAACAGATTCTCCAATCCGGCAAAGCTGATAAAGTATTGTGTGGCTGGGTTGAATTATTTCAGGAAAATTATAAAGCTTTTGTATATTTGCTAACCTTGTAAAAATGGAACACTATAACAATGTAGAAATGTAACAATTTTAGCTATTGGTAAACTGTACATGATACATTGGTAAATTAATTAAATTATGGAAAACTTAAAAACTGAATTGAAGCACAAAATTATTGAAGTCCTTAACCTTGAAGACGTTTCTGTAGAGGAAATTAAAGACACCGATCCATTATTTGGAGGTGGATTAGGATTAGACTCTATTGATGCTCTAGAATTAATCGTTCTTCTTGATAAAGATTATGGAATAAAATTAGCCGATCCTAAAAAAGGAAAGGAAATTTTCCAATCTATCGATACCATGGCTAAATTCATCGAAGATAACAGAACAAAATAAATTAATATAACTGTTTAACGGTGTATCAATGTACTAAGAATTGGTAAACTGTTACATTGATACATTGTTACATTATTTAATAGAATGAGTCAAAAAATTGCCATAACAGGAATGGGCATCATTTCCTCCATCGGAAACAATGTGGAGGAAAATTTTATTTCATTGCAATCCGGAAAACATGGTATTTCAGATATTCAGATGTTTGAAACCCGCCATGCAGGAAACATTAAAACAGGTGAAATAAAATTATCCAACGAGGAACTTGTACAGAAACTTCAGCTTAGCGAAGACAATAATGTTACAAGAACATCTTTATTAGGGATGGTAGCCGCTAAAGAAGCTGTAGAAAGTGCAGGAATATCAGATATCAACGGTTACAGAACCGGGCTTATCTCCTCTACCAGCGTTGGAGGAATGGATATTACTGAAAAATACTTCTATTCCTACGAAGACTTTCCTGAAAAGCAAAAATATATTGACGCTCATGATGCCGGAAATTCCTCTTTGGTGATTGCCGATCATTTGGGATTAAAAGGTATGGTTTCCACCATCAGTACAGCTTGCTCATCCGCAGCCAATGCTATCATGATGGGAGCCAAGCTCATTAAAAACGGAGTTCTGGACCGTGTTATCGTTGGGGGAACAGATTCCCTTTCAAAGTTTACGCTGAACGGGTTCAATACACTGATGATCCTTACAGACTCTTACAATACTCCTTTTGATAATAACCGAAAAGGATTGAACCTTGGAGAAGCTGCCGCTTTCTTAGTTCTTGAATCCGAAGAAATTGTTAAAAAGGAAAATAAAAAAGTGCTGGCCTATCTTTCCGGATATGGAAATGCCAACGATGCTCATCACCAGACCGCATCTTCTGAAAACGGACAGGGTGCATTTTTAGCCATGCAACAGGCACTGAAAATTTCAGGTTTACAAAAAGAAGATATTAACTATATCAATGTTCATGGAACAGCAACTCCTAATAATGATTTATCTGAAGGAATTGCCATGATTAGAATTTTTGGAGAAAACCAAGTCCCTGAATTCAGCTCTACAAAAGCATTCACAGGACATACACTGGCTGCCGCTGCCGGAATTGAGGCTGTATTTTCAATTTTAGCTATGCAGCACAGTCTCATCTTCCCAAATCTGAATTTCAAAACGAAAATAGAAGAGTTTGATTTAACCCCGGTTACTGAACTGAAGGAGAAAAATATCAATCATGTTCTTTCCAATTCATTTGGATTTGGCGGAAACTGTTCAACCTTAATTTTCTCAAAATCATGAGTACAGTATACATCAACAGTGCATCCTGTATCTCTGTCCAGGACACTTTAAACGAAAATATTCTTCAGAATCTTACCCCGGAAAATTCGGTGAAGATGATTAAAGCCATAGAACCTAATTACAAAGAATTCATTCCTCCGGCCATGATCAGGAGAATGTCCAAAACTGTAAAAATGAGTTCTGTAGCTTCAAACTATGCTTTAAAAGAAGCTGGAATTGAACAGCCGGATGCCATTATTGTAGGAACCGGAATGGGATGTTCACAGGATTCTGAAAAGTTTCTGAAAAATGTAATTGATAATCATGAGGAGTTTTTAACCCCAACATTTTTTATTCAATCTACTCATAATACTGTTGCAGGCCAGATTGCCCTTGGATTGCAGTGTCATGCCTACAACTTTACCTATGTAAATACATCTTCATCGCTGGAGTTTTCTTTTTTGGATGCCCAACTTCAGATTAAGGATGGTGAAGCTCACAATGTTCTGGTGGGGTCTACTGATGAACAAACTAACAGAACCATGGAACTTTACTGTCTGAATAATACCATTAAAAAAGAATCAGATCTTCCTGCGGATTATCTGAATTCTATGACTAAGGGTGTTATTTGGGGGGAAGGAGCAAGCTTTTTCGTTGTTGGAAAAGATAAAACCGAAAATTCCTACGCAAAACTTACCGACATTAAAATCAGTAACAGATTGGAACTGGAGGAAACTTCAGATTTTATTCAGGAGCTTTTAACAAAGAACAATCTCTCTACAAAAGATATTGATGCCGTAATTTTAGGCTTCAGCGGAGATGCAGATTCTGATGCTTATTATACAAAGGCTATGGACTTGTTTCCAGATTCGGCATTATTGTATTACAAACATTTGAGTGGAGAATTTAATACAGCGAGTGGTTTTTCTACGTTTATTGCTTGTCATATTCTTAAGGAACAGCAGATCCCGGAAGTGATGATGATTAATGCAAAGAAAAAGGAAGAAGTGAAAAATATACTTCTTTACAATCATCTCGCAGGCAATGACCATAGCTTGGTATTACTAGAGAAGGCCTAGTTGGCAAAACAGCAATTTTATTTAATACTAAACCCTTATTTTTCATTCAGAGCGAACGCGGAATCTCAATATGGATAATTTGAATGTATTGGTTTAGACTCTTACAGTGTCACAAAAAGAGCTCTAAAATAGATCAAACCGACATAAATTTGTTACAATTGTCATTCTGACGAAGGAAGAATCTCTACCTTTATATTCAGAATGATTGAACAATTATAGAATAAGGAAATAAACAATCACAAATTCAAAAACACCAATCATGAGACATTATTCATTCATCTTGTTTTATCTCTTCTGTAACGTTTTTATCTATGCGTTTCAGGGAAGTCTTTGGGTGTATATCGCATGTTTCCTTGCTTTTTCCGCAGTAGTAGTTTGGGGATCATTTGCTATTGAGCTGGGATATTTCGTCAACAGTATTACTCATAAAAGAACGAGAATCAAGGAAGTAGCTCTTACTTTTGATGATGGTCCTACTGAATTCACCCCGAAATTTTTAGACTTACTCAAAGAACACAAAATCAAGGCAACTTTTTTCTGTATCGGAAAACAAATTGAAAAATATCCTGAAACCTTTCAACGAATTATCACAGAAGGCCATACCATCGGGAATCACACTTTATCTCATTCCAACTCAACTGGTTTTTTATCAACTTCAAAAATGATTGCAGAGATTGAAAACTGTGATACAATCATGAAGAATGTTGGTAATATACAAACCAATTTATACAGACCGCCATTCGGAGTAACTAATCCGAGTATTGCCAAAGCGATAAAACGGACTCATAAAACCAGCATCGGATGGAATGTCCGCTCTCTGGACACCATTATTGATGATGAAAAGAAAATCTACCAAAGAGTAACTAAAAGTCTAAGAAAAGGGAGCATTATTCTCCTTCATGACACTTCAGAAAAAACGTATCGTGTACTGGCAGATTTATTAGTATTTTTGGAGGATAAAAAGTATTCAGCTTTTACAGTTGATTCTATTACAAATTCAAGAAAAAATGATTAAAAATATTGCTTTCGGAGCATTTTTACTGGTATCCGGTTTCTTTTTTGCTCAAAACACAGCCATGTCCGGAGCAGAAGCTAAAGCATTTGTATCCAAGGTTTCTGCAGACACCAAAGAAATCAAAACTTTACAGAGTGATTTTACCCAAACCAAAAAAATGGATTTCCTGGATAAAAGCATTGTTACCTATGGAAAAATGTCTTTGCAGACTCCTAATATGCTGAGTTGGAAATACACCAAGCCTTATCAGTACAGCATTGTTTTTAAAAGCAATAAGATTTACATCAATGACCAGGGGAAAAAATCGTCTGTAGATGCTAAGAGCAAAACTTTTGAAAAGATCAATAAACTGATTGTAGGAAGCTCAAACGGAACCATGTTCAACGATCCTGAGTTTACAGTAACGTATTTCAAAAACGGAAATTACAATGTGGCGAAATTTGTTCCGAAGACTTCACAGCTTTTAAAATACATTAAGCAGATTGAACTGTTCTTCCCTAAAAGCCAATCTACGGTTTCTCAGGTGAATATGACGGAAGCTTCGGGAGATACTACTACTATTGTTTTCAAAAACACAAAGATCAATGCTTCAATTCCTGCGTCAGAGTTTAGTTTATAGCCTGGTTCTGGTATTGGCTGTTTCCTGTAAATCCTATCAGCTTACCGATGTGAAGCCAGTTCCGGCAAAAGAAAAAACAGTTGAAAATTTATATTTTTCGTCTGCTGAAGACTATGTTTATAAATGTCAGATGGATATTTATAAAAATCATGTAAGCGGGATTCTCATTATCAAAAAATTGAATGAAACGACGCATCGTGTCGCATTAACTTCTGATTTCGGGAATAAACTGATTGATTTTGAAATCTCAGATCAAAATTTTAAATTCAATTATGTATTGCCGGATCTGGATAAGAAAATTGTTATTAACTTTCTGAAAAATGATTTTCAGCAGCTGTTAAAAAGACAATATCCAGTGAGTGAAAGTTTTGAAAATGAAAATGCTAAAATCTATCTCTCTAAGATTGATAATAAAAGCTATTATCTGTTCTTCAATAAAGACAATAATCTACTGAAACAGATCATTTACACGAAAAACAACAGAGAAAAGATCGATTTTACTTTTGATGCAAAAAAGCATATCTTCGCAGACAGCTTAAACTTACAACATAAGGATTTTAAGATCAATATAAAACTATTTCAAATAACCGAAACAGAATAATATTGTTTTTCAAACCGGAGTTTATCATCTATTTAATCTTAAAAAAATAAGATCATGCAGACTATTCTTACAGATTTTTATACTTTGACATCATACGAAAAGGCAGAAAACGGAAGCTTTCTTGCTTATATTCAATTAAATAAGGATCACGACATTTTCAAGGGACATTTTCCTGGAAACCCTGTGACTCCGGGAGTTTGTATGATGCAAATCATTAAAGAACTGACAGAAGAATTGACAGCTTCAAAATTATTTTTAAAAACAGCTTCGAATGTAAAATTCATGGCGATTATCAATCCTTTTGAAACTCCTGATCTGAAACTTCAACTGGATATTACGGAAGATGGTGAGGATGTTAAAGTAAAAAACTCAACCTCTTTTGGCGAGACTATTGCATTGAAACTGTCTGTAAGCTATAAAAAATTAATGTCATGAAACTTATTTTTTCCTTCGTAGCGGCATTTATATTTTTCTTTCAGTCTGATCTTGAAGCACTGAGAAACAGCTATGCCAAGGCTAACGAGTCCAGTACCAACACGTCAAATTTCATTGACGTTGCAGAAAAACAATCGGGTTCTGATCCAGTCACTTTAGGGTATAAAGCAGCTGCCAAAATTATGGAAGCTAAAGTATCTAAAGGCAACAGGAAAGCCCTTGTAAAGACTGGTGCAACCAACCTTGAAGGAATCATTAAAAGTAATCCCAATAATGCAGAACTTCGCCTGATAAGACTAAGTGTTCAGGAAAATATTCCTAAAATTGTGGGATACAGAGGAAGTTTAAAAGATGACAAAACATTTCTCCTGAACAATTACAGCAAACAGAATGCAGCTTTAAAAAACTATATCAAAAGGTTTGCGTTGCAGTCTAAAACTATGACCGAGGCGGAAAGAGCCACTTTAAAATAAAAACATGTCCCTTGCTGAAGTACAAAATGCAATTTCTGAAAGGAAAATCTGCATTTTAATACCTACTTATAATAATGAAAAGACCCTGAAAAGGGTAATTGACGGTGTTTTAGATTACACCGAGAGTATTATTGTGGTTAATGATGGTTCCACCGATTCCACGCCTCAGATTTTGAACCAATATCCTCAGATCACGGTAATTTCCTTACCTGAGAACAAAGGAAAAGGAAATGGGCTTAAAACAGGCTTCAGAAAGGCAAAAGAATTGGGTTATGATTACGCCATAACCATTGATTCTGATGGGCAGCATTATCCAAACGATATCCCGGTATTTGTAGAAGCTCTTCTTCTGGAAGATCAAGATGTTCTGTTGATTGGGAACAGAAATATGTCCCAGGACGGAATTCCAAAGAAAAGCAGTTTCGGAAACCGATTTTCTAATTTCTGGTTTTGGTTTGAAACCGGAATCAAGCTAGAAGATACTCAATCCGGATACAGACTTTATCCTTTGCACAAAATTCCAAAGAAATATTTTACCCCTAAGTTTGAATTTGAAATTGAGATCATCGTAAGAACTGCCTGGAGGCATGTTCCGGTAAAGAACATTCCCATTAAAGTTCTCTATGATCCTGCAGAACGTGTTTCTCACTTCAGACCATTTAAGGATTTCACCAGAATCAGTATTCTGAATACAATTTTGGTAACGATTACCCTATTCTATATTATTCCGAGAAACTTCGTGAATAATTTCAAAAAAAAAAGCTTTAAAAGGTTCATAAAGGAAGATGTGTTGGAAAGCGACGGAAGCAACCGTACAAAAGCCTTTTCCATTGCTCTTGGAGTCTTTATAGGGCTTTCTCCTTTTTGGGGATTCCAGACCTTGCTTGTGATCAGCTTATCTGTTCTTTTTAAGCTGAATAAGGTTCTGGCATTTGTAGCTTCCAATGTGAGCCTACCACCTTTTATCCCTTTTATTATTGCAGCATCCTTATTTCTGGGCGCTCCGTTTGTGCATGGAGATAGTAATCTCCTAAGCCAAGATCTTAATTTTGAGCTGATAAAAAATAATCTGCTTCAATATATCATCGGAAGTTTTATCTTAAGCACAACATTATCTGCGATTGCAGGGATCTCTACCTTCTTTTTCCTGAATAAACTGAATCCCGAGAATAATTAGAATAAAGCTCAAAATAAAAAGTCCCGAAAAATTCCGGGACTTTAAAAATAAATAAGTTGGACGTTTCTATTTTGAAACAATAATTTTCTGACTGTAATCGATTGAAGAATTATTCTTAATCTTTACAATATATGCTCCATTGATCAGATTACTTGCGTTAACGGTTGTCTGTTTGTTAAGATTGATATTTTCCTGAGAAATCAACTTTCCTGTAAAATCGTAGATAGAAACTGTTGTAATTCCTGATAAATTCATTCCTGAAGGAGTTTTTATCGTGAATTCATTTTTTACCGGATTTGGATAAATAGAGATTCCTTTCGAATTCTCTGCCACTTCATTTACAGCTAATGACTGACATTCACTTGGAATAGTAAAATCTTCTACCTGATCACTCATATCTAATAAAGGCTGATTAGCTCCGAATTCCAATCCGTTAAGTAATCCTGCTGAAGCGTTTACTCCTAGACCTCTCTTAGCAAATGTCTTCCAGATCATACATTTATTTTCACCATTAGCAGTAGCCTGGTCTGCAGCAAGAATTGCATCTCTACCTTGTATAAAGGTCGGATTACATGGCTGTAATTTAAGCGCATCCATTACCAGTTGTAAAACCTTTGCACTACCACTGTTTGGATCTGCTAAAACATTACTGCTATATCCGTATTTTTCTACATATTTCCAGTTAAGATCCCAAAGCATTGAAGCCCAGATAAAACCAATACTATGAACATCAGGTACTGTAAGCGCTCCAAATATAGGATTACTAGCATTTACCTTCATTCCATTCGTTCTCCCATATGTATAATTATTAATGGCAAAATCAGGTGAATATTTTGCAGGTCTAATTCCCGCACCTGTTGTTTCTTCTCCTGAAGCAAAGGTTCCTACCCCTCTTGCAATAGATGCATTATCTCCTGGTCTAGTAGTCATCATTAAGGCAAAGAAATCAGACCACCCTTCTCCCATTTGTTCATTAGATGAAATATAAGATAAACAAGAGCTTCCTGTTCCTGTAAGACGGTTAGAAATTCCGTGCCCATATTCATGGCTAATGATTCCGTTATCTAAACTTGCGTCTTTATAAACGGCTTCAGTTTTTAAAGTAGCATTTACAACGGCTCCGTTTGTTAATTCAGTGACCAAAAACTCTCCTTCGTTCTTACCTACCATAATTGTAGGAATCGTAATTGTGGTATCTGTTCCTCCTAATCCTACAGGAGTATTGCTATTGGGGTGGTATTGTATAACTCCCACTGCACCGGCATTCTGCAAATTTTTTGTTTTAACAGCAAAGCCACATGCTGCAGCGGTTACTACAGCAATTTTACCTGTAAGACTTCCAGCTGTAACGGTAGTACATGCATCTGCAGGGGTTGAAAGAGCTAAATCCCCTGTTACAGGAGTTCCACCAATCAGCTGTGGCCCAAAATTAGCTGTAGCTGCTGCAGGAGTTCTTGTTACGTAGTTCGACGGGGCATTATAATAAAGGTATCTTGCGCCGTTAGGTACAAAAAGGAACATTTGCATTCTTCCGCTTGTTCCATCAACACCAGGGTTAAAATTAGCATTATTAATACCACTTCCATCTCTGGATTCGGCAAGAACAGGGTCATTACCTACCCCTCCATTTGTAAAGTTATTCTTCTGATAATTTCTTGCAGACTCGGTAAATCCAAATTTGTAAAATACATCGTGCATTTTATTCGTTGTATAGAATAAATTGGTAACAGCTGCCGAAGTATAAGTTTGCTGTGATTGTGTAATATCTAAAGGAAAATCAAAAGTTCTGCTTGCTCCACCATCTGGAGAGAACTGTGGAGCGTTAGTATTAGCTTCATCTGTATATGCAAAGGCATTATTTCCTCTTGTAATGGTATAACTAGTAGTACCGTCAGAGTGCCAGCCTTCTGGAGATGCTACCAGATCCCAAGGATTTGTAATTAATGTTCTGTTTCCAAAAGTAGGAGCTTCTACCGGAAAAGCAAAAACGTTATAAGACGCATTATCTGGTAATAAAACAAAATTTGTATTCTTTTGTAACTCTGCAGTACTTCTATCGCTTGGTAAAGCAGATGGTAATATGTTTACTCCGGATAAAGACTCTCCTAAAGCATGATGCTGTTCATAAGCTTCAGGGTGAAAATCACAAGAAAGAGTTGTATTTTCCTGATATAAAATGGAACCATCTTCTGCATTTACAATTGTATTCCATACGTTACTTGTACCTTTCTCCTCAATATTAAACTGATAACCAAGTATTAATTCCCCTTTCTTAACAAAATAAACTGTATTAACTTTTATTGGTTCTTCATGACCATCAATACTCTTGGCTACAGATGAGCCATTCAGTTTCTTAACAGTATTTTCAATCAAAATATCCTTTCTGCCATTTTCTTTCCCTTTAATTGCAGTAGGATATGTTTTAAGAAATGTATCTGTAAAATTTAATACTTTACCCTCTCTAATTAAAACATTTGCAGAACTACCAAAAACAGGAATACCGTTAATCATTTGCTGTATTCCTACAATATCTCCTTTTAAACTGCTTGAAGGATCAATGTTGATAATTTTAAAGCCCTTTAATTCTGGGTTAGATCTTTGAAATGATCCTACAGAATTAACATAGTCTTTAATTGTTTGTTCATACTTTTGAGCAGAGACAATCCCTGCACTAAAAAGAGAACAAAATAACAATAGCTTAACACTAAGTCGAATTTTTTTCATAGATTTTCTTTTAACAAATATTAATATCCAATTTCTCAGTTAGTAGAGAAATAAACTAAAATGTTACATATTTGTTAAAAAAAACAAAGAATTACCGTAAATAACACTACAAAAAAAACTCAAATATTAAAAAAATTGAGTTTTCACTTCCTGCTATTGAATTAATTATTATTTTTTTTAAAAATAATAATGATCCTTTTACAACAATTAAGTCTGACCTATTTTGAATTTTTACATGATGTGCTCTATCGAATACTTGAGCTTCCCTAATCAAAACATTTACAGAAAAGCTCAGAAGTTATTTACGTAATATTCTAATTACTTATTCGTCTTCTTATTGGTTTTATTAAGGTATTTTTCAACCATTTTCCGATCCGGTATGGTAGTTATTTCTTTAGTAAGAGCCTTTTCAAATTCTGCCTTTGCCTCAGCATATTCTTTTTTGTGATAATAATATTTTCCACTCAAAAAATATACTTTCCAGAAGTCAGGATTCAAAGATTGATAATAAGGAAAAAATCCATCTGCAAATGCAATATCCCGCCCATCTGTAGCTTCATTAATTTCTTTGCTCAGCATTCTGGATATTTCATAGTTTTCAAATTCTTCTGAATCTGCAAAGGGATCACGAGGAATATTGAGTTGTGATTTTGAGAAGTTCATGGGTTGTAAATCCTTCCCAGAAAATATTTCATTAAGATCATAGCATACAAATTCTCCTAACTGATAAGGATTGGAAGATACCCAGACCAATTTCTTTTCAGGTGAAAATATAACTGCATGATGAGCCAATAGCTGGTTTAAGGCTTTCTCATTTCCATAGCCTATACTTTTATCTTTTAGTCCGGACCGGTTTCTTAAAATGGAAGCAATCTTCTCCGGGTTCAGTTTTTCCTCTTCCTGTAAGAGTTCCTGAAGCTTCTCATAGCGGTATGCCGAATGGCTTTCCTCAATCTGCTTCTGGTTTTTTATATCATCTTTATAAACATCAGATTGAAAATGATTGGTACAAAGCACTCTGCTAGTATTCTCAACCCTATATACTCCGAAGTTTTTCGGTGAAACTTCAATAATTACAGCATTTCTATCATGTGCACTTCCCACTAAGATTGATTCTGAAACAAAAACATTTCTTTTTTTGGCGATAGCAATAGCTTCTTCGATGGTTTTAGCATATTGCAGAATTTCCCTTGTTACCAGAGAAATAGGAGTTTTTGCAGTTAAAGGAATCCTTGATTTCCCGGCATTGATTGTAACTGTAATCCCTTCTTTATTCATTCCGGAAACCACACCTATCATTCCCGGCCAGCTCACAGACATATAGGGAATTCCATCTTCAGGTTCCACAAATTCAACCAGTTTATTTTGAGCAAATTCATCTCCCACATAGAAATCGAAGTTTCTTCCAATCAGCATATCACCATCTTCCGTATTTTCATTCCAGACCGCCAAAGAAGTACAGCCCACCATTGCCAGGTCCTGCATGGCGTGTCCAATATCATGAGCACCATGTAAGTATAAGTTTCTCAGGTATCTTGGTGCGATAAAATCATACTGATCAGACGAATATTGAGATAAGCCATACAATTCTGCCTGATAATCTTCTCTTACATTGAGATACATTTTACGGTTATACCACTTTAAGAAGGTATTTAAAAGCTTCTGTTTAAACTTTGAAGGCACAAAACCTTCCACTTTGGAAAAGAATATTCCCTCCTGCTTCTGCATCAGATCCTGAGTTAGTGCTCCGTTATTATACCCTAATTGCAAAGGATTTCCTTTAATGTAAAGCTCCCAAAGCTGTTGTTTATTTTTGGTAAGAAAATTCCGATTATAACTGAATGTACTATCATTGATCTTATTGACCTTCGGAATCTCCAGGGTATATTGTTTTACATCAGGAAGATGATGAATAGAGTCTGATACTCCGCAGGAATTCAGAAGAAAGAAAAAAAGGAAGCCTATGAATAGCCTTTTATATGACAGGTATTGGATATTAGTTTTGTTCACGGTTGTTTTTATTAGGTCATTGGTTCCAAACGGCTGTCAATAGTTTCTTTTCCCAGAATTTCAGCACAGGTATTGAATGCGCCAATGGTGACCCCCAAAATTCCATGCATATTGACAGATTGTCCTGTGAGAAACAGATTATCAATTTTTGTACGGGGTGAAACCATTGTTTTTAGAGGATTATCTGAGTTTTTCATGTATCCGTACATATTTCCGTCAAAACTTCCGATATAATCTCTGTAAGATAAAGGAGAAGAAGTATATATCTGTTGAATAGCATGTCTTAAGCCAGGAATCTTCTTTTCCAAAGCATCAATCATTTTTTCAGTCTTTTCCAGTTTGAACCTTTCATACTGTTTTCCTCTTTCATGCTCATCTACTACGGTATTGACTGTTGTTTCCCATTGTTTCACCTCATCAAAATCCATATAAGAAATAGCGGTGAGGCTTTCTGCAAACTCAGGATGATGTTTTGATGGTGTAGACGAAAGCATATAAGTCTCCGGCCAGGATTCTTTATGGTAACGGTATGCATTCCAGACCTGATCTTCCGAAGAATAATGATAGATATTGTAATTAAAATTGGGTAAATACTTAGGTTTCAAAACAAGATATACACTAAAGCAGGATGAAACCGGCTGCCAGCTTAAAACCCTGTTCAGAAAAGATTTTTTCAGTCTTTCTTCTCCAATCAGCTTAATGGCAGAACGTATTTCAATATTGGAAATAAACCGCTTAGCGGAATATTCTTTCCCAACCTTTGTTTTTACGGAATTGAGGGTATTATTTTCATTAAAAATAAATTCGGAAACTTCTGAATGCTTGTGAACTTCAGCTCCATACTGACGAAGTTTTCTAATCAATAACTTTGATATCTGGCTTCCCCCTTTTACGCATTTATAAGCACTTTGTATGTAAGAATTCACCGTTAAAGCATGAACATAAAAAGGAACGTTTTCAGAATCTCCCGCATACAGGAAATTGGAACCTAGTAAGACTGCCTGAAGCGTTTTATTTTGAGTAACAGATTCAATAAATCGTTTGGTATTTAAATGCAGGATTTCTTCATTGTAATTCTCCTTTCCTACGACATTATATCTTGGAAACTGTTTACATACATACTGAATTTCTTCACAATAATTTTCAAGATTTTCCTTTTCTTCAGGAAAATAGGCAGATAGCTGTTCTACAAAGTTTTCATAACCCTGGGCATGTGGATATTCAATGCTTTCATCTCCAAAGGAAATTCTGTCATATCCGTCTTCATCCATTTGCTGAAGTTCCAGTTCATCCATGATCTCCAGATAGGAGAAAAAACAGTTCAGATTCTGGCCTTTTGAAAGCCCTCCCAAATAATGAACTCCGGTATCGAAAATAAGCTTATCCCTTGAAAAAGTCTGGAGATTTCCACCATACTGGTTATTTTTTTCCAGCACACAAACCTTCAGACCTTCTTTCGCCAAAACAAGAGCCGAAACAAGACCTCCCAATCCGCTGCCGATTACAAGTATGTCATATTCTTTTTTCAAAAGAGGGTGTGCTTTTTTTAATTAAGATATTGGGAATTTAAGAAACTCAGATATTATCTTCCCGTTACTATACAAGGAAATCCTATTTAGGCAATACCTTTTTAAATTTCAATTTCTCCGGATTTCTTAATGGTTTTGAATTTCTATTAGTTTTTAGGGAATAAAAATAGAAAAATTAATCAATATCATCCCAAAAGTCGAAATAATTAAACCATTGAAGCGGATATTTTTTCACCATGGTTTCAAGATTCTGAACATAAGACTGTAAAAGCCCCTGAGAATCTCTGTTCTTGATATTCTGAGCGACTCTTGCATACAAATGATAATGAAGATTGTTTTCTTTCATTACGTAAACATAGACAACGGGTACACCCAATCGGGATGCGATAAGAAATGGCCCTGCCGGGAACTTGGCACTTTTCCCCAACAGATCAGCTTCCAAGAATTTTGAACCTTCAAAATAACGGTCTCCGGTAAAGCAGATCAGTTCATTATTGGATAATGCCTGATTGATCTCAAAGATATGCGACATATCTTCTTTAACATAAATGAATTTGATATTGCTTTCTTTTACAGAGATACTTTCCAGGTATTCCTTAATAACAGTGACTTCCTGATCTGTAGTGACCAGATTGATCTGACAGTCAAAATCAATATCTGCAAAGAAATGTTCCGCGACTTCAAAGTTACCGATGTGAGCACTGATAAGAACTCCTCCTTTCTTGGCAGCCAAAAGATTTCTCAGGTTTTCAATACCATCAAATTCGTAGGTATATTTTTCTCTCAAGCCGGCAGAAATAGCCGTTTTATCAATCAGAACCTGCCCGAATGTGAAGTAACTTTTAAAAATGGAGCGCTTGGCTTTCCAATAGCTAAGATTAAGTCTTTTTTGGAAGTAATAGAGAATGTATTGGTTGCTTTTTTTCTGAAACAGAACGTAATAAGCAGCCACAAAGTACAATACGCAATATGAACTTCTGATGCCGATATTTCTAATACACCAGACGAATATTCTGTAGCCCAGAACCGTCCCTTTAGATTTACCTTTCCACTTGTTCATAAATACAGTTTGCTAATATAACAGAGTACCAATGTAATAATATCTGTGAGCATCCTCTTCTATTATTACATTGGTACCTTGTAAGGAATATAGATTACTTAATAACTATGCGTTTTTTTCAGCGATTTTATTTTCAATCGTTGTATAGAAATCATCAAATGTTACCATTTTCTTGAAGTCTGCTTCTCCTAATTTCACTCCGAAATTGGATTCAATCACTACGACCATATCAATATAATCTAAGCTGTCTAGTCCCAGTGTATTTTTAAGGTTGGCATCATTACTGATTTCGTCTCCGTCAACTTCAAATTCGTTTACAAGAAAATCATTAACAATAGCAACAATTTTTTCCCTTTCCATGTTTTTAATCAAATTTTTTAACTATTAGTGCAGAATTGGTTCCCCCGAACCCAAAAGAATTCGACAAAAATACATCAATTTTTTGATTTTTTGTTTTGGAGACTAAATTTATCTTTTGAGCCTCATTATCAGGATTTTCCAGGTTAATATTCGGAGCTACAAAATCATTCTGCATCATCAGAATTGAGTAAATAACTTCACTTGCACCAGCCATCCAGCACTCGTGTCCCGTCATGGATTTCGTAGAACTTACCGGAACTTCACTTCCAAAAATCTCATAAATGGCTTTGGCTTCATTGGCATCACCAATAGGAGTGGAAGTTGCGTGAGCGTTGATATAATCGATATCTGAAGCTTTCAATCCGGATTGTTTCAAGGCTCTGTCCATTGCTAAAGCCGGCCCATCAACGTTTGGAGTTGAAATATGCCCGCCGTTTGATGAGAAACCATAACCTATAATTTCAGCAATGATAGGAGCTCCTCTTTTTTGAGCAGATTCCAGACTTTCAACAATTAAAGAAGCAGCTCCACCACTTGGAATTAAACCATCTCTATCAACATCAAAAGGCCGTGATGCTTTTGTAGGTTCGTCTTCTTTTGCTGAAAACACACCTAATCCATCAAAGCTGGCCATAGAGTATTTGTTGGTTTCCTGAGCACCACCACAGATAATCATATCCTGAAAACCATTCTTAATCATCATATAAGCCAATCCTAAGGAATGTGAGCCACTTGCACAGGCTGCACTGATGGTAAGATTAATTCCTTTCAGCTTAAAGATCGTAGAAAGGTTCATGGTTACTGTTGAATTCATTGATTTAAAAATCGCACCCGATCCCATCAATGTTGTATCTTTCTTTTCTCTTGCAATATCAATAGACTCTACTACTGCCTGAGAAACACTGTCGTTTCCGTATAAAATCCCAACTTCATGGGCATCTAAAAAGCCTTCATCAAGATGGGACTGCTTCAAGGCATCAAGGGTAGCAAGATAAGCGTATTCACTTTCTTCTCCCATGCTTACACGCTGGCGTCTGTTCAAAAGGTTCTTTAAATCAGGCTTTGGAACAGTTCCTGTAAGTCCTGATCTGAAACCGAACTCTTTTCTGTCCTGATCCAGGACAATACCGGATTTTCCTTGATATAGGGATTCCCTGACCTCTTCTAAAGACGTCCCGATGCAGGAATAAATTCCCATTCCGGTAATTACAACCCTATTTTCCATTTGATTATATTGAATTTAACAATGTAACAGTCTAGCAATGTAACCTAATTTTCATTGACAATCAATCAACATCGGTACACTGATACATTGGTATATTGTTAGATTATTTATGAGTAAATTCCTCCGTTAATATTAATGACTTCTCCTGTAATGTATGAAGATTTTCTGGATGCTAAAAACGCTACAAGATCTGCAACTTCTTCTGCTTCACCAAATCTGTTGGCAGGAATCATTGCTTTCAATTCATCTTCATTGAACTCCTGAGTCATATCAGTTTTGATAAACCCTGGCGCTACTGCATTTACAGTAATATTTCTTTTAGCAACTTCCTGTGCAAGAGCTTTTGTAGCCCCTACCAATGCTCCTTTAGCTGCGGAATAGTTCGTTTGCCCAGCTGTTCCTTTTACTCCGGATACTGAAACCATATTGATGATTCTTCCGTATTTATTACGAAGCAATTTTTGAATAAAGAAATTAGTAACATTGAAGAAACCATCTAAACTGGTGTTGATTACACTACTCCAGTCTTCTTTCTGCATCCACATAAACAACCCGTCTCTCGTAATTCCGGCATTATTAACGATAACTTCTACCACAGCTTCAGGATTACTCTCCTGCCATGCTGTTAATACCTGCTGTACTTCTTCGGTATTTCCTACATCAAACTTAAGAATTTCTCCTTTAGCTCCTAATTCTTCTACTTTAGCCAAAGTTTCCTTTGCTGCAGCTTCATTGGAAGTGTAGTTAATTAATATATGGTAGTTCTTCTCTTCAGCCAGTTTTATACAGATTGCCCTCCCGATTCCTCTGGAGCCTCCTGTTACAATTGCACATTTCATGCGTTAGTGTTTATTTTGTTTTAGTTTTTTTAAGTTACTTTGTTTTTCTTTTTTAAAGACAATTGATGAGAGCTAATAATTACATTGCCTTTAAATATTTCTTTACTTCCTCCAGATACGGATACATGACCATATCATCTGAAAATGCAGGAATTATTTTTCTGATCGCATCATACAGTTCTTTTGTAGATGATGAAATCTCATTCTGGAAACCAAGATATTCAATAGCCTGAACGATAGTAATGGCTTCAATGGCTAATACTTCGAAGGCATTTTCAATGACCTTTCTGCAGATAACCGCTGCATTGGTTCCCATACTTACAACATCCTGATTATCGTTATTATTCGGAATACTGTGAACATACATAGGATTAGACAACATCTGGCTTTCCGCCGTAGTGGAAGTTGCTGTAAACTGTACCCCCTGCATCCCGAAATTGAAACCTAATTTACCTAAATTTACAAAAGGAGGCAAGATTTCGTTGATTTTAGCATTTAAAAGATAGTTCAACTGTCTCTCAGCCAACATCGTAAGCTTGGTTACTACAATTTTCAGTTTGTCCATTTCCAAAGAAATATAGTCTCCGTGGAAATTTCCTCCGTGATAAACATGTTGATCTTCAACATTGATGATCGGGTTATCATTGGCAGAATTGATCTCATTTTCAAGAACTTTCTCTGTATATTCTAATGTATCCAATACCGGGCCTAAAATCTGTGGAACACATCTTAAAGAATAATATTCCTGTACTTTTTCTTTGAATACTTTTTCCTGTTCTTCAAAGTGAGTATACAAATGGTCTGCTCTTTTTCTGATCAGCTTACTGTCTGCAAGATGAGCACGCATTCTTTCTGCTACTTTCTGCTGACCGTAATGTCTTTTTGTTCCGTTTAATGCTTCTGATAAATGATCGTCATAAGCCTGAACAATTTCATTGATGGCACAAGAAAGCTTAATAGAAATATCTGTTAACTGATTCGCTTTATAAGCGTTTACAATACCAATTCCTGACATTACTGAAGTTCCGTTCATTAGAGCTAGCCCTTCACGGATCTCAACTTGTATTGGCTGTAACCCTTCTATTTCAAAAACGTCTTTAGTAGATTTTCTTTCTCCTTTGTAGAAAACTTCTCCTTCTCCAATCAATACCAAAGCAAGGTGAGCCAGCTGAACAAGGTCACCGCTTGCTCCTACTCCTCCATGTTCAAAGATCAACGGCGTAATATCTCTGTTGATAAGTTCCTGAAGAAGATAAATAACAGACTCATGTACTCCTGAGTTTCCTAATGATAAGGTATTCATTCTTGCCAGCATACAAGCTTTCACTTCCTCAGCAGGCAAAGGATTTCCGATACCTGAAGAATGGCTTCTGATAAGGTTATACTGAAGCTGGTGTGTATCCTCATCACTGATCTTGAATTGAGCCATAGGCCCAAAACCGGTATTCACACCATATATTACTTTATTTTTTGAAAACTCCTTTAAAAACTGAAAACTTGTATTCACTCTTGATAAAAGTGATTCATCCAGTTCTATTTTTTCATTCCCAATGATAATTTTTTGAAAGTCTTTCAGTTCTAAAAAGTTATTTATTTTCATCAATTAAAAGTAATAGTTGATAATTTTGTAAAATATTAATTATTTGTCACTAATTTTGCGGCAAAGATAAAAGTTATTATTAAAATAAAAAATCAAAGATGAGCAAAGAATTTGTTGACGTTCTTGTAATCGGAGCTGGACCTTCCGGATGCGTATCTTCATCATACTTAAAGAACAATAACGTCAGCGTAAAAGTTGTCGAAAAGACAAAATTCCCAAGGCTGGTAGTTGGTGAAAGCTTAATTCCAAGGGTAATGGACCACTTTGACGAGGCGGGACTTTTCCCTGCACTGGATAAAATGGGCTTTGAAAAAAAACTGGGTGCCCGTTTCCTTCGTGGTGACGAAGTCTGCATTTTTGATTTCAGCAATAAATTCGGGGAAGGCTGGGACTGGACCTGGCAGGTTCCTAGAGCTGATTTTGATAATACCCTGGCTCAGGAAGTGATTAATAAAGGAGTAGACCTTGAATTTGAAACGGAAGTTATCGATATCAAATTCAATGGAACAGATTCTATCACAACCGTAAAAACTAAAGAAGGAGAAACTAAAGAAATCCACGCAAAATTCGTGATTGATTCAAGCGGTTACGGAAGAGTTTTACCTCGTTTGCTTGATCTTGAAAAACCTTCAAAACTTTCACCTCATTCTGCTATCTTTTCCCATGTAAATGACACTAACAGAGAACCTGGTGAAGAGGGAACTTTAATTTCTTTTGATATTATTGAAACCGAAGTATGGCTTTGGGTAATTCCTTTTTCCAATGGAAATACAAGTTTAGGGATTGTAGGCCCAACTGAATATATTGATCAATTATCTGAGAACGGAGATGCTGCCGAGGCTTTAAGAAAAGCAATTTCCCTTTCAGATTATTATGTAAAACGTTTTGGTGATGTAGAGTTCCTTTTTGAACCAAGACACCTGAAAGACTATTCATGTTCTGTAAAAGCATTATTCGGAGACGGATTCGCCTTAACCGGTAACGCTTCGGAATTTCTTGATCCTGTTTTTTCTTCTGGAATGGCTTTCGCTACAGAATCAGGAATGCTGGCTGCTAAACTGGCATTAAGACAGCTGAATGGTGAAAAAATCGACTGGCAAACAGAGTACACAGATTATATTTTATATGGTGTGGATGTCTTCACTACTTATGTAAAAGAATGGTACACCGGAAATCTTCAGGAATTATTCTTCCATCAACCTGAAAACCCGGATGTAAAGAAAAAGATATGTGCTGTATTAGCGGGATATGTTTGGAACAAAGACAATCCTTTTGTGAAAAAGCATGATACGGTGGTTAAAAATCTTGCCAACCTCATCAAACTGGAAAAAGAACAAACTCAAGAATAAAAAAAGCGGTCTGAATTTCAGACCGCTTTTTATTTTACGGATTTTCTTATTTCTTTTCCAAGATACCTTCCTGTTGATTCATATACCGTGGCAATTCTTCCATACTCCATGACTTCATCTTTACTTTGAATAAATTTATCAAATTGGTTCAAAGCCACTTCAGCTAAAACCACGGAAGGGTTACCGGCTTCCACCAATTTTATTGTTCCGCTTATTTGCGCTTCCATCACTATCAGTCCGCCATGCCAGCCCGGCAAAAGCCATTTTGTATCTACAATCAAAGTATACTGAGCTGAACCATCCTTTTTAAATGTGACATCTTTATAGTATTTGCCCAACCCTTTTATAAAATGATTGATATACTCTTCTTTTTTATATCGTTCCCATTCTCCAATCCATTGTTTCCACGCTTCTTTTCCTCTTTTAGGATTAGCAAGAACATCTTCTTTCCTATTTTCCAGGTATTGAGCTTCTGTAAAGTTTTCTTTCATAAACAATACATTATCAAATTTAAGCTCTACATTCACTTCTTTCTGATCTTTTAAGGCTTGAAAGTTTCCTGAAATGAGTTCCATTTTCTCCTGTCCGAAAGCCATTACCATCATGGTAAGCAAGGTCAGCAACAATATTTTTTTCATGTGTATTAGTTTTGCTATTTAAATATATAATAAAAGAAAGCTCCCACTCTCTTTATATTCAATTTTATCTTAAATCAATAAAAGTGATTGGTTTTCTGCTATTTGGATTGAAAACAGTTTTAGAAAGAATATCAAAATTGATGATTTCAATTTTTGGACTCACCCTTAATTTCGCACGGAAATGGTCTCTTACTTCATTCACAAATTTTTCATTTTCCTGATCTGTACTTAACTTGATGATAATTTCATCTAGTCCGATTTCATTAGCCTGAATCACAATCTGATAACACAGAATATTGTTGAAATCATTCAGAATATCATTCATGGCAGGTGGATACAATGTTGTTCCTTTATACTTGATCATCTGTTGTTTTCTTCCGATCACCGGCCCCAACCGAAGTGTATTTCTTCCGCATTGACATGGTTCGTAATGGGCTTTTACAATATCTCCTGTTTTAAATCTCAGCAAAGGAATGGCTTCTACTCCCAAAGTGGTTATGGTAAGTTCTCCGCTTTCACCTTCTTTTACAATATTTCCCTCATCATCCAGAATTTCTGTAATAATCAGCTCAGGATGATGATGTCCTCCAATCTGAAACTCACACTCTGTAAAAGCAGTACTCATTTCTGTAGAAGCATAGGTAGAAAAGAGCTTGATATCCCACTTTTCTTTAATCTTCTGAGAAAGAATATTATCTGTAAAATCCTGATTTTTGATACTTTCTCCAATACATACAGCCCCGTAAACACTTGAATTTTTATAATCCAACCCATGTTTTTCTGCATAATCAATCATTTTCAGTAAAAATGATGGTACAGTAATCAGGTATTTCGGTTTATATCTGAAAATAGAATCCCATTGCAGTTCCGGAATTCCCGGCCCCATTCTGACAACACTGGCTCCCATTTTTCTTAATCCTAAAAAATAAGCGAGTCCTGCCATGAAGCGTTTATCGATGGTAGTAATCATCTGGACTACATCTCCCTTCTGAATCCCGGCACAGGCAAAAGATATCGCTTCATTGTAGGCCAGCCGTTCAAGATCTCCATCAGATAACCCAAAGGTCACCGGATCCCCTAAAGTTCCTGAAGTTGTGCTATAGTCTACAATTTTATCTGGTGAAATACAGAAAAAGTCATGATTATACTGCTGCAAATCATTTTTTGATGTAGTAGGAATCTTCTGCAGATCTTCCAATCTCCGAATCTCTCCAACATGGATGTTTTTTTCTTTAAACAGCCTCTGATAAAAAGGGGAGTTCTCTTCAAGGTAAGCCAGAAGCTGCTGAAGTTTTTCTTCCTGAAACGCCTTTATTTCCTGAGTGCTCGATTTTTCGATAAACGGGTGAAATTCCAATGATTTTAATTTTTAAAGGACAAATTTATTTAAAATTAGAAGATTGAAACAGTAAAAGATCAAAAGATTATACCTTCCCAATCATTTATCTCTGAAACGTAAAGGTCTGTATATTGGTATTTCCTGCACTATTAATGGTAGTTACTTTTAAAGTATGAGAACCTGAACCTTTTGGACATTTTTCATCAAAAATAGAGACAAAATCATTTTTTACCCGGGCAAATCGTAGCCACTTCCCATTCAATTCAGCTCTGAATGAAATAATATCACCTACTTTTGTGCTTCCTTTTAACCGTAAAGAACCACCGTTTACAATAGCACCTTCTTTCCAGTTTGATGAAACTGATGGCAGGCTGTTATCCAATATCAATTCCGCAGTGCCCAACCTGTTGAACTGAGCTTCTGCCTGGTCACCATTCCATTTTACTTTTACGGCATCTTTATCACTTCCATAATTAAACAAAGCCACTACTCTGTCTTTTTCGTCTTTGGAAAGCTTCCTGTTAGGTTTTATTTTCAAGGTGTAATAATCCTGAACCGGAAGATATGGATTCTGCAAAACAATGGTATTGGAAACAGTGTTTTCATTACCACTGTTTTTTTCATACATATTAAAATTTACAGCATCATACATCGCATTTTTACTGAAGTTGATTTCTGCATTTTCAGTGGTAAGAGTTTTCCCTTCATTAGGTAAAATCGTTTTTCCGGAAGTTGCAATTCCGCTTCCGGCATTAGTTAACTGAACTTTTGTAGTTAATCGGCTGGTATTTCCTTTTACATCTTTCAAAACAATTTCAATATTGTGAACGTTTTCATCCAGAAGGTTGATAATTCCTGACAGATTGGGCACACTGTAATTTTGCAGTTTCATCCCTTGTAATGAAGATAAATGCTGAATTCCTACTTTATCTCTGATGAATTTAGTGTAATCTATACAACCATTCAGATAGCGGGTATCATCATAGCTTATCTTATCAATGCTAAAACCGTAGATTAACTTTCCATCCATCAAAATTTCTGCCTTATAAATCCCCAGATTAAATCCCTGGTTGGCTTTATCTACGGCTTTAATTCCAAAACTTATCATTGGAGAATTAACTTTTACAACATCAGCAGTATAAGTATTTCCAACTTTTTTAACAGCAATCCCATTAGCTCCGGGCTCATAAGTGCTGAATCTGCGGTCATACCAATACAACCCACTGATAATAGGAGCTACAGAATCCGGAATATTAAATCCAAACAATAGTGGATTAAGACATTCTTCTGTTTTGGTATCCCTTATTTCAAAATGTAAGTGTGGTCCTGCTGAACCTCCTGTATTTCCACTCAAAGCAATAAGCTGTCCTTTTGCAACCGGAAACTGTCCGGGCTGGAATGTAATATCCTGTTCCCATTTTTCGTCTTTGTACTGCTTCTCCTTTACATATTCATCAAGCTTATCAAAATATTTATTCAAATGGGCATAGACTGTAGTAAAACCATTCGGATGGGTGATATATACCGCATTTCCAAAGCCGTAACGTTCTACTTTTATCCGGCTTACATAGCCATCTGCTGCAGCCAATACAGATAAGTTTTCCTGACTATTCGTTCTCAGATCCAATCCCATATGAAAATGATTGGTTCTTACCGCACCAAAATTGGCAGCCAACTGCATAGGAATATTCAGTGGGTTACGGAAATAGTTTTGTGGATAGTTATTTTGGGCCTGTGTGATAATTGTAGTGATTAAACAAATAGCAACTATCAGTTTGGAGAAAATTTTCATACAGCATTTGGGTTTAGTTCTACTTAAATATACGAGATTTCAAGCAATGATCGTGCTATTGTACTGTTTCAGATGGGATGTTTTTATTTTTAATCCCAGATGATGATGGATCAATCTGCGAAATCTGTTTGATCTGCGAGAGATTATAATTTAAGTTTTGGCTAAAGCCAATGGTTTTTTTCTATTTTTTACGCGGGCTAAAGCCCGCTTCTATTGAATTTCACCTGATTGAAAATACATGAAAAAGCTCAGCAGAGTTTCATATCAAAAGGCATAAAATATACACTCATTTGCTCTTCATTATTCACTTTTCCCTCCTCTTTTCATTTATATTTCTGAAATTGAAGTTTTTAATAGAAATTACCTACAGAAAACATATCTTATAAACCGACAAAATTTAGTAAATTTGCAGACTTAATTTATCAACGAATATTGAGATATTTACAATGAGCCAATTTAAAGAATACAAAAACCTCAACCTTATTGACGTAGCAGAGAATGTAGCGGAATTTTGGAAACAAAATAAAACTTTCAATAAGAGTGTTGAGATTCGTCAGGGAAATCCTGAGTTTGTTTTTTATGAAGGTCCGCCTTCAGCAAACGGTATGCCTGGAATTCACCACGTAATGGCAAGAGCATTGAAGGATATTTTCTGCCGTTACCAGACTCAAAACGGGAAACAGGTTTTCCGTAAAGCTGGCTGGGATACGCATGGTCTTCCTGTGGAACTGGGTGTAGAAAAAGAATTAGGAATTACTAAAGAAGATATTGGTAAAAAAATCTCTATTGAAGATTATAATAAAGCTTGTCGTGAAGCTGTAATGCGTTATACCGATGTATGGAATAACCTTACAGAAAAAATTGGATATTGGGTAGATCTTGATGATCCGTACATCACGTACAAGTCAAAATATATGGAAACCGTTTGGTGGTTGTTGAAGCAATTATATGACAAAAGCTTGTTGTATAAAGGGTACACAATCCAGCCTTACTCTCCAAAAGCAGGAACAGGACTTTCTTCTCACGAATTAAACCAGCCTGGAACGTATCGTGATGTTTCAGACACTACGGTTGTTGCTCAGTTTAAAGTGAAGAAAGATTCATCTGCTTTATTCAACGATGTTGACGGAGATGTACATATCCTTGCATGGACGACGACCCCTTGGACGTTGCCATCCAACACGGCCCTTACAGTAGGTAGAGATATTGAGTATGTTGTCGTTAAAACATTCAACCAATATACATTTGAGCCGGTAACGGTTGTATTATCAAGCGTTCTTTTACCTAAAGTATTCGGTAAGAAATATGCTGAAGGTACAGACGAAGATTTTGCCAACTACACTCCGGAAACTAAAGTAATTCCATTTAGAATTTTAAAAGAATTTACCGGAGAAAAGCTTGTTGATACAAGATATGAGCAATTAGTTCCTTGGTTTACGCCTAATGACAACCCTGAAAATGCTTTCAGAGTAATCTTAGGGGATTTCGTAACAACTGAAGATGGTACAGGTATCGTACACACAGCTCCTACTTTTGGTGCTGATGATGCGAGAGTAGCTAAAATGGCTCAGCCTGAGATCCCTCCAATGTTGGTAAAGGATGAGAATGACAACCTTATTCCATTGGTAGATCTACAAGGTAAATTCCTTCAAGGAGAAAATGTACCTGAAGTATTCTCAGGAAAATATATCAAGAACGAATATTACGATGAAGGAACTGCGCCTGAGAAATCTTGGGACGTAGAATTGGCGATCTTGTTGAAAACAGAGAACAAAGCCTTCAAAGTAGAGAAATATGTTCACTCCTATCCACACTGCTGGAGAACTGACAAACCGGTATTATACTATCCGTTGGATTCATGGTTTGTGAAGATGACTGCTGTAAAAGACAGATTGGTTAATCTGAACAAAGAAATCAACTGGAAGCCAAAAGCTACCGGAGAAGGACGTTTTGCCAACTGGTTAGAAAATGTAAACGACTGGAACTTATCCCGTTCAAGATACTGGGGTATTCCGTTGCCAATCTGGAGAACAGAGGATCTAAAAGAAGAAAAGATCATCGGTTCTGTAGAGGAACTTTACAACGAGATTGAAAAATCTATTGCGGCAGGTTTCATGACTGAAAACCCATTCAAAGGTTTTGAAGTAGGAAATATGTCTGAATCTAACTATGAATTGGTTGATCTTCATAAAAATGTAGTAGATAAAGTTGTATTGGTTTCTGATTCCGGAAAAGCAATGAAGCGTGAAAGCGACTTGATCGACGTTTGGTTCGATTCAGGTTCTATGCCGTATGCTCAATTGCACTATCCTTTCGAGAACAAGGAAATGATTGACAGCAACAAGGCATTCCCTGCTGACTTCATTGCAGAAGGTGTTGACCAGACTCGTGGTTGGTTCTATACGCTTCATGCGATTGGAACTGCTGTTTTTGATTCTGTTGCCTATAAAAATGTAATGAGTAACGGTCTTGTTTTGGATAAAAACGGACAGAAAATGTCAAAACGTTTAGGAAATGCAGTAGATCCATTCGAAACGCTTTCTGTTTACGGACCGGATGCTACACGTTGGTACATGATCTCGAATGCAAACCCTTGGGAAAACCTGAAATTTGATATCGAAGGAATTGATGAAGTAAGAAGAAAGTTCTTTGGAACTCTTTACAATACATATTCATTCTTTTCATTATATGCGAATGTTGATGGATTCAACTATTCAGAAAAAGAAGTGGAAAACCGTCCTGAAATCGACAGATGGATCCTTTCTGAGCTGAACTTATTGATAAAAGATGTAAAAGCATTCTACGAAGATTACGAACCTACAAGAGTAGCACGAGCGATTAATACATTCGTAAACGATAACTTGAGTAACTGGTATGTAAGATTATGCAGAAGACGTTTCTGGAAAGGAGATTATTCTGATGACAAGATCTCTGCTTACCAAACTTTATATACTTGTCTTGAAGTAGTAGCAAAATTATCTGCTCCTATTGCTCCGTTCTTTATGGATCAATTATATCAGGACTTAAATAAAGTAACAGGAAAAGAAAACTGTGAATCTGTACACTTAACAGACTTCCCGGTTGCTGATGAAAGTTTAATTGATCAGGATTTGGTTGAAAAAACACACTTAGCTCAGAACATTACGAGTATGGTTTTCTCTTTAAGAAAGAAAGAAAACGTAAAAGTTCGTCAGCCATTACAAAAAGTATTGATTCCTGTATTGGATGCTAAAACAGAAGCGCAGATTCTTGCTGTTGCAGACCTTATTAAGCAGGAAGTAAACGTGAAAGAATTACAGTTAATTAATGCTGAGGAAGCATCTCACTTAATTGTAAAGCAGATAAAACCAAACTTCAAAGCGCTTGGTCCTAAATTAGGAAAAGATATGAAGGTGGTTGGTGCTGAGATTGCTAATCTTACCACAGAACAGATTGCCGCTCTTGAAAAAGCAGGAAAACTGGATGTTCAGGGCTATGAGATCACACTTGACGATGTGGAAATCTCTACTAAAGATATTCCGGGATGGACTGTAACTTCCGATGGTAAAACAACTGTGGCACTAGATTTGACGTTAACCGATGAGTTAAAATCAGAAGGTATTGCAAGAGAGTTTATTAACAGAATTCAAAACCTGCGAAAAGAGAACGATTTTGAACTGACAGACAGAATTAATATCTCCATTGAAGAAAATTCACCTTTCCTTGAAGATATTAAGAAAAATGAGGAATATATTTCTTCCGAGGTCTTGTCAAATAAAATAGAAATTGTATCTTCACTTTCAAATTTTAACGAAATCGAAATCGATGAAGTTAATTTTAAGATAAATGTCGAAAAAAATTAACATGTAGTTATTGTATTTCAAATTCCATTTCATAATTTTATTAAAAAAGAGAAAAGAATATGTCAGACGAAAGAGTTAGATACAGCGATGCTGATTTACAGGAATTTAGAGCGATCATAAAAGAAAAAATAGAAAAAGCAGAGAAAGATCTTCAGCTAATCAGAGAAAGTTTCATCAATGACCAGAATAATGGGACTGATGATACTTCACCTACATTCAAAGCATTTGAGGAAGGTGCAGAAACTTTGAGCAAAGAGCAGAACTCTATTCTTGCAGGAAGACAGGAAAAATTCGTCCGTGATCTGAAAAATGCTTTAATCAGAATCGAAAACAAGACTTACGGTGTTTGTAGAGTAACAGGAAAATTAATTCCTAAGGAAAGACTTTTAGCCGTTCCTCATGCTACCTTAAGCATCGAAGCGAAAAACATGCAAAAATAGCCGTAAGGTTTGTAAAATAATATTGGGTTTATATTGTATCTGTGGATACTTTATAAACCTAATTTTTAATGTATACCCATGAGCGAAGTATTGATTTTGGTAATCATTGTGGCAGTAGTGCTGGCTTTTTTCAACAGAGAATGGATCAAGAATAGATTTTCTCCAAAGAAGCACACTTACTACACCATTGATGACCAGTTTAATTCTGATAAACGTGACCGGGAGAAAGAAATAGACAGATTGTTGAGTAAGATGGGCAAAAATGGGATCAACGATCTATCTGAAAAAGATAGGAAAAGACTCGACGAATTGTCCAAAATGTAAAAAATTAAATACTAAGAAATGGAATCAATCATAGTACATCCAAAAAATGCAATGGAGCTTAACGCACTGAAAGGTGTTTTGAAAGAAATGAACATTAAATTTGAGAAAGCTCACGTGAAAAGTTCATATAACGGACAAAAAGTGATTAAGAAAGCTAGCGATAATAAGAATGTAAAACCAGCTGCAAAACCTTCAAAACCTAAAGGACAACAGTAATGAAAAAGATCTTAGCTATCACATTTTTGGTGTTGTTGATAGACCAAGCCTCAAAAATTTATATTAAAACTCATTTCGAACTGAATGAGAGTATTCCGGTTATAGAAGGATTCTTTAATAAAACTTTTGTTGAAAATCCAGGAATGGCTTATGGCTTTCATTTTGGTGGCATTATCGGGAAATACTTCCTTGTTATTCTAAGGATTTTCCTGATCGGAGGAATGGTTTATATGTTTAAAAAATGGTTGAAAGAAGGAGCCTCCAACTATCTGTTGGTTCCAATGGCGATCATCTTTGCCGGAGCTATCGGAAACCTTATTGACGGAATGTTCTACGGAATGATCTTCGACAGCGGAACGGTTTATGACGCCAGCACTGACCGATGGATTGGCTACGGCGGAGTTTCAAAATTTGTTCCTTTTGGGCAAGGATATTCCACTTTTATGAAAGGATGTGTTGTAGATATGCTTCACTTCCCGGTAGTAGACTGGTATGTTCCGGATAGCTGGCCTATCATAGGCGGAAAGCATATTGAATTCTTTAAATATATTTTCAATGTTGCCGATTCAGCAATTACTGTAGGAGCTGCTTTCTTATTAATCTTCAGAAAAAAAGCATTCCCTAACGGACTTGAATTCTAACAGATGTATTTCGAATGAGAAAAACAATCAAAAATATTTTTAAATTTTTCCTGCTTCTTCTGGTCGCAGGAATTATTTTTATTGCCTGGGCCAATTACAACATTAAAAAGGACAGCGCAGCTTCTGTATCTTACAATATTGCTGATGTACCGGAAGCAAAAACTGCACTACTATTGGGAACTGGAAAAACGTTAAGCAACGGAATGCCCAATGCCTACTTCTATAACAGGATTAAAGCGGCTACCGCTCTGTACAAAAGCGGAAAAATTCAATACATTATCGTAAGTGGAGACAACAGCAGTAAGGATTACAATGAGCCTGAAGATATGCAGTTTGCACTTGTACAACGGGGAATTCCACAGGATAAAATCATTCTGGATCATGCAGGATTCCGAACTTTGGATTCAGTGGTGCGGGCTAAAGATATTTTTGGCCAAACCAAACTGACGATCATCTCTCAAAAGTTTCACAACGAAAGAGCGGTCTTCCTTGCCCAGAAAAACGGAATACAGGCCTTTGGGTATAATGCAGAAGATGTGAATAAATATGCAGGTTTAAAGACCAATTTAAGAGAGTATCTTGCCAAAGCTAAGGTATATTGGGATTTGATATTTGGAGTGGAGCCGAAATTTGGTGGGGAAAAGATTATTATTCCTTAGTATTAAAAACAAATACAATCACAAAAATGAGTGTCTTCACGTATCATTTAGTAAAAACAGATTACCTTTCTGCACTCAGAATTCTTTTTTCTTCACCAAAGTCAAGAAATATCTCAGGGTTAATTCACGCAGAAATTATGACGGTGATGACTTTAGGCTCTCCTATTTTTTCACCCTCCCGAATGTTGATAAGACAAATCGCTGTATTTGCACAATGGGAAGATGAAAGTGATATCGAAAATTTTTTAGCTAAAGACAGTTTAGGAAAAATTTTATCTGAAGGTTGGCACACAAGATTAACTTTTATGAGAAAATGGGGAAAATTCAACAAATTTGAAATTCCTGATGAAACCGCAGAATTTGAAAATCCGAATTCGCCAGTCGTTGCAGTTACCATTGCCAGAATGAAATTTTTGGAAATCCCTAGATTTATTCATTGGGGAAGACCTGTTGAAAAATTAGTTCGAGACCATCCGGCAACAACTTTATCTTTGGCCTCCATCAAATTCCCTAATACCATTTCCACTTTTTCAATTTGGAAAAATCAAAAAGAAATGACTGATATGGTTCATGGACATAGCAAAGTTCCAAAACCAGAAAGGCACGCCAACGCAATGAAAGAAAGAGATCGAAAAGATTTTCATTTCGAATTTACCACTTTGCGCTTTAAACCTATTTCAGAATTTGGGGAATGGAATGGGCAACACAACATTATTCCATATCTCAAAAACAACTAAAATGGGATTTGCTTATCCTCTACAGAAATTCCAGGACTGGTTTACTCAACAATGGGTAATTCTGCGTGGAAGAAAAATTAAGCCTGAAGACTCTCTCTGGCTAATGGGACCTTTTGGTAATTTGAATGCAATGAGTGAGGATTTTATTCATCAATTTGCAGAAAAAGAAAATCTAATTGTAGAAAAAGACTCAAAAGTAAAAGGTATTATTCCTTCAATGCTAAAGCTTAACTTATCTGAAGATGAGTTCTCCAATTTATCCAAAAATGTGATTGACTTCTATGAAAACACCTCAAATCATAACTTAAATTTTTCTATAAAATGGAATCCATATTTCAAATTTTTTGGAATTTTAATTAATAAATTATTCAGTAATAGAATTAACCAACTGAATATTCCTACAAAAGAAATTGACGGTTCAGAATCTCTAAAAAGCGAAATCATCAACCTTACCGATCCCAAGACCAATGAAATAAAATACACGTTTTGGTATCGTTCTATTGAATCGACCGGGCAGGTTATCTATTCCGGAGTTTATGGCATCAGCAATTTACCGTCAGGAAAAACTTGCGTAAAGGCTGTATTTCCTTTACCCAATGGGAATGCAACCGTGTTGATGACTCCTAGCGTCGGAAAAAATGGAGAACTGATTTTAGATTCTTCAGGAAAAAAATTTGGTGATGCTGGTTTTTATTTTTTACTTAAAGATTCTAAAGGTGAATATTGGTCACAATTTATGCGTTCATTCCGTGATTGTCTCATTATTGGTTCCGAAAATGATACTATATTAGCAGAACAAACTTTAACACTGTGGCATTTCAAGGTTCTTACTTTTATCTATAAAATTGAATTAAAGAAATAGGTTTATTGATCCAGAATTCTTCATTAAAGAAAAGAGTAGGAATCGAATAGTATAACGCAATTAGAAAGTAATTTTGCGTAAATTTGCAATTCATTAATTTTTAAATATAAATTTTAAACAAATGTCAAGAATTCTTACCGGCATTCAAGCCACCGGAACACCCCATCTTGGAAATTTATTAGGGGCTATTATTCCTGCTATCGAACTTTCTAAGCAGGAAGGAAATGAATCATTTTTATTTATTGCGAATCTTCATACTCTTACCCAGATTAAAGATGCGCAGACTTTAAGACAGAATACCTACGAGATTGCTGCGGCTTGGCTTGCTTGTGGATTAGATACCGAAAAAACATTTTTCTACAGACAAAGTGATATCGCTGAAACCTGTGAACTATCTTGGCATTTATCATGTTTTTTCCCTTTTCAAAGATTAACATTAGCGCATTCATTTAAGGATAAGGCTGACAGACTTCAGGATGTAAATGCCGGTTTGTTTACCTACCCTATTTTGATGGCTGCAGATATTTTACTGTATGATGCAGAGATAGTTCCTGTAGGAAAAGATCAGCTTCAGCATTTGGAAATTGCAAGAGATGTAGCTTCAAGGTTTAACAACCAGATGGGTGAAGTTTTTGTACTTCCACAATCTGAACTTCAGGAAGACACCAAATATGTTCCGGGAACAGATGGCCGTAAAATGTCTAAATCAATGGGAAATATCATCAATATCTTCCTGCCTGAAAAAGAATTGAAGAAACAGGTGATGAGTATTGAGTCTGATTCTAGGTCTTTAGAAGAGCCTAAAGATCCTGCAACTGATAAAACATTCCAGATTTATGAGCTTATTGCTACGTCTGAGCAGACTGAGGAATTAAGAGCAAAATATTTAGCAGGTAACTTCGGATATGGTCATGCGAAAAAAGAGCTTTTAGATCTTATTTTAGTTCGTTTTGAGAAAGAAAGAGAAACGTTCAATTATTACATGAACAATCTTGATGAACTAGAGGCTAAACTTCAGGAAGGTGCTGCAAAAACAAAACCGATTGCTCTGGAAACTCTTAGAAGAGTAAGAACAAGCTTAGGATACTAATTCTAAACTTTAGATATAAGAAATCGGCTGTCTCAATTCTGAGGCAGCCGATTTTTTTATGATATCTTATTTTTTGTAAGAATGAAATAGTGCATTTGATCTTCAAACTCATAGGTAATATCCCAACCCGGATATTGTTTGATGATTGTTTTAATAATGGATAATCCTAAGCCCGTAGAGGTATGGTCGGAGCTCTGTTTATAAAAACGGTTAAAAATCCTGGATTTATCCAACGAAGCCTGCGTTCCACTATTTTGAAAGATAATCCTGTTGTTCTCCATAAAAATATTTAAAGTTCCTTCCTCGTTATTGTATTTAACGGCATTTTTAAGCAAATTAGAAAGAAGGATATCTGCAAGGTCTTGATTAAAACTAGCTTTAAAAACTCCTTTTTCAATAATATTAACTTCTACATTTTTAAAGGCAATAAAGTCTTCATAATTCTCTACAAGTTTATTCACCATCACATTAAAATCAACCTCTGATATTGTATTAAACTGACTGTTCTCAATCTTGGAGAGCATTAGCAGAGATTTATTCAATCCTACCATTCTTCTCAGATCATTTTTAACTTCCGTGAGAAAGGTCAGGTTCTTTTTATCAAGATTATCATTCTGAATCAGAAGATCTATTTTATTAATAACGATTGCCAATGGTGTCTGAAGTTCGTGAGAAGCATTTTCAATAAACTGTTTCTGCTGGTAGAAAACAAGTTCATTACGGTCAATCATCTCGTTGATTTCCACATTCAGCTCCTCAAATTCTTTGATGGAATAATTCTGCTCGGCCTGAGAAAAGGGAATTCCAAACTGGTATTTCTTCAATTTATCCAAAATTAAATAGAATGGCCGCATTGCCTTATTCAGCAGATAACTGTTAACAGCAACAATACTCACCACCAAAAGAATATAAAGAACAATTAAAGCCGTTGTAAGGTCATAAATCAGCTCATCTTCTTCTACCGTGGATGTTCTGATGACAAGCCTCTGATGATTTTTATACTGATCTATAAAATCTGCTTCCAATACACGATAAGGCTGGTCTTTATCATCATACTCCATATAATACATCTTATTATAGAGTCTGCTTTTGTTTTGGTATTCTGCAGCAGTGATCGGCATAATCTTAAATTCATTGAATCCAAAATCATTATTCTTTAGCAACTGCGGATTTAGATATACCGCTTTGATAATCTGTATCTTTCTATCCTTTAATCCATCATCTACATTATCATGTACCTCATCCAGAATATAGGCATAAAACAGCCCTGCCCATACTGCAATAATCAGCAGCAGGATCATGATAAGGTATTTTATCGTATAATATTTTAATGAAACCTTCATCAGACGAATTTATATCCTATTCCGTAAACAGCCTGAAAATCTGCTTCGGCATCAAGGGCTTTCAGTTTTTTACGGAGGTTTTTAATTTGTGAATAAATAAAATCAAGACTGTCTGCCTGATCGATATAATCTCCCCAGATAGCTTCTGCAAGAGTTGTTTTCTGCAATGTTTTTTCCGGATGTATAACGAAATAGTAGAGAAGATCATATTCTTTTCGGTTGAGCACAAGGTCTTCGTTTCCTACCTTAACATTTCTGTTTTCCGGATCAATGCTGATATTTTTATACCTGATGATATTCTCACCATCCTGATTTTTTCTTCTTATGACAGATCTGATTCTTGCCATCAGTTCTGCAAGGTGAAATGGTTTGGCCAGATAATCATCGGCTCCTATTTCTAGCCCTGTCACTTTATCATCTACAGAATCTTTAGCAGAAAGGATAATTACAGGGTCTTTTTTATGCATTTTCTTGATTTCCCGCAGGAGATCTATCCCATTTCCATCCGGTAGCATAATATCCAACAGAATACAGTCATATTCATAGGAAATAATCTTTTCCAGTCCGGTACTATAGTTTTCTGCATATTCTACAATGAAATGTTCTGCTTCCAGAAACTTCTGTACAGTATCCCTTAGGTCCGGTTCATCTTCTACTATTAAAATCTTCATAGGCTCTGCTGCTTGGATAACGTATATCAAATATATGAAATTATCAGGTTGGAAGCTGGAAGAAGGAGGCTGGAAGTTACTTTTATACCACCTGCAACGATCCGTCTCTAAGTGGCAAACAATTTCAAAATCGTTCTATCCAACTTCCCTCTTCCCACTCCCAACTTTCTTACTTTAAAAATTAATTCGTTTTTACATGATGTCCATTCTCATCAAAAATCAGACAGAGACCATTTATCAGATGAATTTTATAAGCATTATATTTTTTCTCAATAGAATCAATCACGCTGCATGGATGGTTCCTTGTCAGAAAAGACACAATACTCTTTCTAATCTTAGCGGAAGAAGCTTTTCTTCCATCACTGTTAATTAAACACCAGTTTACCATAATCATAAAATTTTATTGTTACTCTTTATTTGATCTAATCATCAATTTTTTTAAAATTGCCGTTTCGGTCGAACTCCAGTTCCAATCCGTTGGAAAGCTCTGTTTTATAAGACCATCTCTTCTTTTCGATCTTAACGATATGCGTATTCGGGAAGTTTCTGCTGCTATAATTTTTAATTGAAGCAGGAATAAAACCATAAGGGATTTTCTGATGGTTACCATCTACTTCTTTCCAGTTTCCATTACTGTCAAATTCCATTTTCATCCCATTGTTCAGATAGACTTTATATTCATCCACACCGTAGATTTCTCTGTCTTCAATAGCAGATGATACTGGAATGCCTTTAAAATGACCTGCAAGAAATGTTTTAGTAGTCTTAGGTAAATGATTAGGATTGATCGCTCTGTCCTGAGCTGAAATCAAGCCACCGATCAATAAGAAAATTAAAATAAATACGCTGGTGATTTTCTTTACATTTTTCATAATATTAAATTTTTCTGTTATTATTATGAAGCAAAGTTCCAAATCAATTTAGGAAAGAATTGGGAACAGCTTAATTTGTAAAAATTAAAATGTAAATACAGAGTGTTGATAGTCTTGTGGTATTTTATAATTAACCAAAGATTTTACAGAATAGCACAGATGCTTGAAAACAAAGAAGATCATTTATCAGTCATAAAAAAACAAACCATTAAGGTAGAGATAAGATAGTAAGAGAATTAAGTGTGGTTCTGTTGAGGTTGCTTCACCTTTGGCTCGCAATGATAGTTGTCTTAATCGTCTTAATAGCTTCAATAGCCTTAATGGTTCAATAAAAAAATTTCAAAGCCTTATTTCAACTTTAGAAATATAAAAGATTATAAGTATTCTTTAATCTGTTGAAGATGGGTAATAGACTTTAATCCGGTTTCTTGTTTATCTTCTTTGTATACATCAAAGAAGATGGTATCCATTCCGAAATCTCTTCCTCCTATAGCATCAGCAATCCAGTCATCGCCAATCATGATGCTTTCTTCTTTCTTTGCTTCAGAAAGTCCAAGGGAATATTCAAAAATTTTAGGATTTGGCTTCCTTACCCCTACTGCATCCGCACTGGTAATGGTTTTAAAATAAGGTGCAATTCCAGAAAGAGTACATTTTCTTTCTGTTACTTCCTGAAAGCCGTTGGAAATAATATGAAGTGTATAATTCTTCGACTTCAGATATTCAAGGACATCTTCAGCCCCTTCCACCAATTCATTATGACTTACAATATTATCCAGAAAATTCTCTTCAAAATAAAGGGAAAGTTCTTTATTGTCTACTCCAAAATGCATGAAGGAGTCATAAAAACGGTGTTCTCTCAAATACTCTTTGCCTATAATTCCATCTCTGATTTTTTCCCATAATTCTTCATTAATATCATGGTAAACCGCATGAAACTCTTCAAAGTCTATGTTATACTTCGAATTGATTTCCTGCTTTTCGAAAAGTTCTTTGATCGTTAAATAGGCATTTCTACGATGATCCCAGAGCGTATTGTCCAGGTCAAAAAAAACGTGCTGCATTTTCATACAGCACAAAGTTAATAATTTTAATTTTTTGTAATAGGATAATTCTTGCTCTTGCTTTTCACAATTTCAAGGCTTTTAGAAAAATTGAGCAGAAAATCGATGGTTTCTTTTTTAGGTTTCAAAGTTTTCACTTTTAAGGAGTCATTTTTTTTCATAAGCGTAATATGTTTTCCTTAAAAACGTGAAATTTTACAAAATATTATCTATCTGGTTAATATTATGTTATTTTCTTCCATGATTTTTCTCAGGTTAATAAGCGCATATCGTACTCTCCCTAATGTGGTGTTAATGCTCATATCAGTATGATCGGCAATTTCTTTAAAACTTAATCCGTCAAAAAATCTTAATTTGATTACTTCCTGCTGGTTCAATGGAAGAAATTGCAGCATTCTCAACAGGTCTTCCTGAATCTGATTCGTCACCAGCTGATCTTCAATATTCTCAGACGGTTCTCTGATCAAATCAAAAATAGAATATTCATCCGTTTCAAAAGTAGTTTCTGAAACTTTGATATTTTTGGATTTTGATCTGAAATGATCGATGATAAGGTTGTGGGAGATTCTTTTAGCCCAAAGGATAAATTTACCCTCTTCGTTGTAACGTCCTTCTTTTAGCATTACAATAATTTTCATGAATGTATCCTGAAAAATATCGTTGGCTAAATCTTCATCATTAATTTTGTAAAAAATGAATGTAAACAGTTCTCTCTGATGGCGATGAATAAGGGTTGATAATGCGCCCTCGTCACCTTTCTGGTAAAGCGAAATTAGTAAACTATCCGATTTTGATTTCATAACTCTTCTCAATATAATATTTGCAGCCCAGCTATCCTCCAGATACATTATCTAGTTTTTGCTGTATATACAAAACAGTTCTTCAGAGTAGAGTCTCTTCGATAGGTGGTACAATTATATTATGACGTAAATATAATAATTTTTTAATAACTGTTAAGCAATTATTAAATTTTCGCTATAAAAATTTAAAAAAAATCATTTAAACATGTCATGAATGAATACAGTAGGGATATTTAATGTAAAATTAATATTTAGCCCTTTCATTTCTTTTCCGTTTAATCGGGTGTCTCCAATAGGAAAAGCATAACCTCCGGTAAGATCAAGCATCCCAAATAAGGTAACACCTATCTTCGGAGCAATATATTTGTTGGTTCCTTCCGCTCCTATTAAAAAGTAATAAGAGTGGTAGAAATCCACATTCTTTTCAAAATTAAGTAAAACATCCGCCTGCAACTTCGGCATGATGGCAAATTTCGAGTCTGCTACACCCATTAAGGCAGAACCACCCAATCTGTAAATTACATCATCATTTTTAAGAAAAAGCAGCTTTCCTCCCACTTCTCCAAAGCTTTGATTCTGGTAGGTATATCCTACACTGATCATTTTATGCATGGTATACTGGGCTTTCACCAATGTACTCAGCAAAAACAGGGATAGAATGGCAACTGCAGTCCGAAAATTCATCATCTCTCAATTTATTAAGGTGTAAAATTAAAAAAAACTGCCTTACCGGAAGGCAAAGCAGTTCATAATATTTAGTCTAAGAAAAAATTAAATACCAAAAGCGGCTTTAATTTCGTCTACTTTGTCTAGTTTTTCCCAAGTAAAAAACTCAAGGCCTTCCAACGTAAGCTCATTTTTATGACCTTTGTTGAATGTTTTATCAGCTACATAGTGCTCTTTACCCATGTGTCCGTAAGAAGCCGTTTCCTGATAGATAGGGTTTCTTAATTTTAAGTTCTGCTCAATAGCATAAGGTCTTAAATCAAAGATAGTAGACACTTTTTTAGCGATTTCTCCATCGTGAAGATCAACTTTAGCCGTTCCGTAAGTATTGATGTATAAACCACAAGGCTCCGCTACTCCAATTGCGTAAGAAACTTGTACTAAAACTTCATCAGCAACACCAGCAGCTACAAGGTTTTTAGCAATGTGCCTTGTTGCATATGCAGCACTTCTGTCTACTTTTGATGGATCTTTTCCAGAGAAAGCACCACCACCGTGAGCTCCTTTACCACCGTAAGTATCAACGATGATTTTTCTACCTGTAAGACCCGTATCTCCGTGAGGACCACCGATTACGAATTTACCTGTAGGGTTGATGTGATATTTGATTTGATCGTTGAATAAAGCTTTGATCTCCTCAGTCTGCTGAGCAACCACTCTAGGAACAAGGATGTTCTTGATATCTTCACGGATCTTGTTCAACATCTCTTCTTCTGCTCCGAAGTCATCGTGCTGAGTAGAAACTACGATAGAATCAATTCTGATGGGCTTATGATCGTCAGAATACTCAATCGTTACCTGGCTTTTTGCATCAGGACGTAAGTAAGTAATCTCTTTATTTTCTCTTCTGATTGCAGAAAGTTCTTTAAGGATAGTGTGCGCTAAGTCTAAAGCAAGAGGCATATAGTTAGCCGTCTCGTTCGTAGCATATCCAAACATCATTCCCTGGTCACCAGCTCCCTGTGCGTTTGCTTTAGCTTCAAATGACTCATCATTTACTGCTCTGTCAACACCTTGGTTAATATCAGGAGACTGTTCATGGATTGCAGAAATTACTCCACAAGAGTCTCCATTGAACATATATTCACCTTTTGTATACCCAATTCCGTTGATTACTTCTCTGGCAATCGTCTGAACATCAAGGTAAGCATCAGATTTTACTTCTCCTGCCAATACCACCTGTCCGGTAGTTACAAGAGTTTCACATGCTACTTTTGAACTTTTATCGTATGCTAAGAAATGATCGATTAATGCATCGGAGATTTGGTCGGCAATTTTGTCCGGATGTCCTTCTGAAACTGATTCAGATGTAAATAAATAAGACATATTATTCTTTGTTTTTTAGATTAAAAAATAACTATGAAGAAAAATAAGAATAACAATTGCCCAAAAAGAATACTGTTTTAGCATTTTTTTATAGAGGTTGCAATCAGGTCAAATTTTTCCTCGTTCGTAAACGTCAGCAAATTTAAGCACTATTTTTGTAATACTCAAAATTTTTGTTTACTAATTATAATTTTCTTTAAATTAATGATTTATATCACTGTAAAGCTTCTTAATTACTGAGGCTTTATGCTTACAAACTCTTTCGGATTTAAGTGGTAATTTAACTTAAGTTCCAAAGAATTTTTGATGGAATGTGATAATTCATCAATAATCTTTTGCTTAAAGGTTGGCTTATAGTAAATAATACTGATCTCTCTGTATGGGAAAGGCTTCTTGAATCTGAATACATTCTTTTTCTGCTCTTCAGAAAGCTGACTTAATGCCAATTCCGGAAGAATACTGATTCCCCCTACTTTGTCTACCATGTGTACTAAAGTCTGGATATTGGAAGCTAAGAAATCTAAATTCTTAGGTTTCAAAGTATTTTCTTTCAGGTGACAGATGTTTTCGAACTGGTTTCTCAAACAGTTTCCTTCTTCAAGTAACCATACTTTTTCTACATTCAGATCCTCAGGAATAATGTAAGAATTTTTTTTGTTCGCTTCAGTATTAGAACTGTAGATCATTAATTCTTCATTGAACAGGAAATCCTGGTAAAATTCATCAGCAGTATCATAAGGAGTAGAGATAATTCCCGCATCCAGTTCTCCTGCTTTCAAAGCTTTAATAATATTATCTGTAGTCATTTCCTTTACATTCATCTGAATCTTCGGATTAGCTTCAAGGAATTTGAAGATTTCCGTAGGTAAGATAAATGAAGAAACGGTAGGAATAATTCCAAGATTAATGGTTCCTCCTAAAATGTTATTCAACAGGTTGGCTTTGTTTTTCAGCTCATTGACAGATTCTATAATTACTTTCGCCTGATCGATGATCTGAAGACCTACATCTGTGGTACGGATCGGGTGGGTAGTTCTGTCGAAAACCTTCACATCCAATTCATCCTCAAATTTTTGTATCATGGCACTTAAGGTAGGCTGGGTAATGAAGCACGCCTGAGCTGCTTTACCAAAATGTTTATACTTATCAACAGCGATAAGATACTCCAGTTGCTGAATGTTCATTTGATTAATATTATCTATTACAAAGATATAACGTTTTTGTTATTAGCAATTAAAAATTCAAGTAAATTTGATAATTAGTACCTTTACGGTTCGATTTAGAAAATACGAGAACAATTATTCAAATCATCAATATATGGATTCTAAAAAATTAACGTTAAGCAACGGCGCACCTTATTTTGAGCATCAGGATTCCCAGACGGTAGGACCAAGAGGCCCGGTATTGCTGCAAGACTTTGTCCTTCAGGAAAATCTTGCACATTTCGTTAGGGAAAGGATTCCTGAAAGAATTGTACACGCCAAAGGAAGTGGAGCATACGGAACTTTTACCGTAACGCATGACATCAGCCAATACACCAAGGCTAAATTATTTTCAAAAGTAGGAAACTCCTGCAGAATGTTTGCCCGTTTTTCGACAGTGGGCGGCGAAAAAGGCAGTGCAGATACTGCAAGAGACCCAAGAGGATTTGCATTAAAATTTTATACTGAAGACGGAAACTGGGATCTTGTAGGAAACAATACTCCGGTATTCTTTATTAAAGATGCTAAGAAATTCCCGGATTTTATTCATACCCAAAAAAGACTTCCAAGAACCAATTTGAAAAGTGCCACTATGATGTGGGATTTCTGGAGTTTAAACCCGGAATCACTTCATCAGGTTCTTATATTAATGTCAGATAGAGGAACACCTTACGGTTACCGACATATGCATGGCTTCGGATCTCATACTTTCTCCATGATTAATGATAAAAATGAAAGAGTATGGGTGAAATTCCACTTCAAAACAAAACAGGGAGTGAAAAATTTCACAGATGAAGATGCCGTAAAAATGGCAGGAGAAAATCCTGACTTTGCACAGGAAGATCTTTGCAACGCAATTGAAAACGGAGATTTCCCAAAATGGACCATGTACATCCAGGTGATGACAGAAGAGCAGGCAAAAGATTTCAGATGGAATCCTTTTGATGTAACAAAGGTTTGGTTCCATGATGATTTCCCATTAATTGAAGTAGGAGAAATGGAATTGAATGAAGTTCCTGTTAACTATTTTGCCCACGTTGAGCAATCTACCTTCTCACCAAGCAGCCTTATCAACGGAATCAGTTTTTCTCCGGACAAAATGCTTCAGGGAAGATTATTCTCCTACCCGGACGCACACCGATACAGAGTGGGTGTAAATGCTCACCAATTAGAAGTGAACAGATGTCCTTTTGCGGTTAATAATTACCAAAGAGACGGATATATGGCAGATTCAAGCCAATATCAGGATAAACCGAATTATTATCCAAACAGTTTTGATGATATTAAACCGGATGTTTCTTATAAAAACCATGAGTATGAATTAGATAGCGCTCATGTTGCCAATTATAACAGAAACGATAATGACAGCGATCACTATACGCAACCGGGACTTCTTTATTCGAAAGCAATGAATGCTGAAGACAGAGATAATCTGATCAAAAATATTATAGGAAGTATGAAGGGAATTACCGGACCTAAAAGGGAGGAAATTATCAACAGACAATTATGTCACTTTTTCCGTGCTAACATTGAGCTTGGCATGAAAGTAGCTTCTCAACTAAACATCAATATTGATGCAAATATGATGAATCACTCCAAATAATCATATTGAACAATAAATCAAAAAAAAGGAAAAAAAAATAATATTTTTTCCTTTTTTTTGTAAAAAATTCATAATTTGCGAAGGATGATATTTTAAAGTGGAAAAATGAGTTACGAAAATATATTATTAAAAAAGGAAGATAAATTATCTATCATTACCATAAACAGACCTGAGAGTTTAAATGCATTGAATGCAAAGACAATTCAGGAGATCAGTACAGCATTGGATGAGCTTAATTCCGATCTTTCTTGCAGGGTAATTATCCTTACAGGAAGCGGAGAAAAGTCTTTTGTAGCTGGAGCTGACATCAAGGAATTCAGTGACTTCGGACAGGAAAAAGCTGAGGAACTTGCAAGAAACGGACAAAATACATTGTTCAACAAAATTGAAAACCTATCCAAACCTGTCATTGCAGCCGTAAACGGTTTTGCATTAGGAGGAGGTTTAGAGCTTGCCATGGCATGCCATATCAGATATGCATCGGAAAACGCCAGATTGGGGCTTCCTGAAGTAACACTGGGATTAATTCCAGGATACGGAGGAACTCAAAGGCTTCCCAAACTTGTCGGAAAAGGTATTGCCAACGAAATGATCTTCTCTGCCAAAATGATCCCTGCTCAAAAAGCAAAAGAGATCGGACTGGTAAATGAAGTATACCCTATTGAAGAATTATTAACCAAAACGAAAGAATTAGCGAGTATTATTGCCAATAATTCACCAATGGCAATATCAAAGGCTATAAACGCCGTTAATTTATCTGACACGGAGAAAGGTTTTGAAACTGAAATTAAATATTTCGGGGAACTTTTCGAAATGGAAGATAAGAAAGAAGGAGTAACTGCTTTCCTAGAGAAAAGAAAGCCGAACTTCTAATCTTTCAGAAGATTTTAATCCAATTATTTCGAAAAAACTAATGATGCGGTATGAATAAGTTTGATAAAGCTTATCTAAAAATGGCCCAGGAATGGGCAAAACTCTCCTACTGTAAGAGAAAACAGGTAGGGGCTCTTATCGTAAAAGATAGGATGATTATTTCAGATGGTTACAACGGAACTCCTATGGGATTCGAAAACTGCTGTGAAGATGATGGGGGGAAAACGCACTGGTATGTATTGCATGCAGAAGCCAACGCTATATTAAAGCTGGCAGCTTCTACACAATCTGCAAAAGGAGCAACGTTATATTTAACATTGTCGCCCTGTAAAGAATGCAGTAAGCTGATTCTACAGGCAGGTATTGCAAGACTGGTGTATATTAATGAGTATTCGGATGACGATGGGATATCGTTTTTGAGAAACCATAACATTGAAATAGAACAAATATCGGACTGTGAACTAAAAAAATAAGCACAAATGACTTGGGATGAAAAGATCAAAGATTTTGAAATATTTCTTCGCTTCGAAAGAAATTTTTCAGACAACACGCTCGACGCCTATGTTCGGGACATTAAAAAACTAAAAGATTACGCAGAAGAAGATCTGGCAAACGTCGGTCCAGATTCTATCGGATACGAAAACCTGCAGGAATACATTTTCAATCTTTCTAAACAGAAATTCAGTGAGAGATCACAGGCAAGATGGATATCTTCCATTAAAGCCTTCTTCAAATTTCTATTGGAAGATGAATATCGTGAAGACAACCCTGCAGCGTTACTTGAAGGTCCTAAACTGGGACTATATCTGCCGGACACGTTAAGCCTGACGGATATTAATAAAATTATTGCTGCCATTGAGGTCAATACAGATCTCGGAAGAAGAAACCAATGTATCATAGAGGTACTTTATGGTTGCGGACTCCGTGTATCTGAGCTGATTGATCTGAAGATCTCCAATATCAACTTCAAGGAGCAATATATTAAGGTACACGGAAAGGGAAATAAAACCCGTTTTGTGCCTTTAGCTGATTATACAGCTGAACTTCTGGAAAGTTACATCAAAGAGGTACGCTCTAAAGGAAAAATCAATAAAAAATACGAGGATACGCTGTTTTTGAACAGCCGTGGTACTTCCATGTCAAGAGTTATCGTATTTCTTATTATTAAAGAACTTACAGATAAAGCAGGAGTTAATAAGAAAATTTCCCCGCACACCTTCAGACACTCTTTTGCAACACATTTGCTGCAGAATGGAGCTGATCTCCGTTATATTCAGGAAATGTTGGGCCATTCCAGCATTACTACAACAGAGATCTACACTCACCTCAAGACAGAAGAGCTAAGGGATGTTATCTTAAGCTATCACCCGAGAAATATTAATATTACTCAGGGAAGCTAAGGTCTATCTGACCTTTGAAAAATAATTATAGACGGATGAAAGTATTGAAATATTGCCCGAGCTGTGGCAAAGAGACCTTACATTGGGATAATGAAAAAAAATGGAGTTGTCCTGAATGTGGTTTTACACTGTACAATAATGTAGCAGGCGCTGTAGCGGTTGTTATCAGATGTGGTAACGAAATTTATCTTACCAGAAGAAACAGGGATCCTAAAAAAGGAAAACTGGATCTGGCCGGAGGTTTTGTTGATCCTAAAGAAAGTGCAGAGGAAACCTGTAAAAGAGAGCTTTTTGAAGAACTTCAGCTTGATATTGATATTTCCAACTTGAAATACCTTAGCAGTCTTCCGAACGTTTATCAGTATAAAGAAATTGATTACAATACGATTGATCTTTTTTATGAGTATAATGTTTCGGAGAAGTTTGAGGTAAATCTTGAGCTTTCAGAGATCTCTGAAGCGGTATGGATTCCCTTAGAGGAGCTCAACCTTGATGAGATTGCTTTTGATTCTCAGAAGAGATTTTTTGAGGATTATCTGAAGAAATAATTTTTGTAAATATATGCTCCCGCAGATTTTGCAGATACAGCAGATTACTGGTTTTTACCAACTGCTTATTTTGTAAAATCTGCGGGAGTTTTTTTATGTTGAAAAACAATTTTCCCACAGCTTTCACGAATTACACAGATGCATTTCGTAAAAGCTCTGTGATGATCTGTGGAATCTGTGGGAATTATATTTTAGTATGTCTTAGATTTCAGCATTTCTTCAAAATACTGAATAAGCAAGGTTCTTTCTGCCTCTGTAAGCTTAGCCTCGTCATGATAAACAATATAACCAGGTAGTGGCATTGTCTTATGTTTAAGAGCTTCAATAGACCTATCCAGCATATTCTCTTTTAATTCCTTATTATAAGTTCCCCAAACAGAAAAATTAAGACGCTGGCGTCCGTCATTCACATGGCTTTTTACAGACCAGGAAATAGGTGCTACATACGCATATTTAGGATATATTGTTTCATTGGAATGACAGTCATAACAAGCATTCTTAAGAAGCGTGCTTATCTTTTCCGGAGCTTGCTTTATCTGAACAAAATTCACTTTGGAATCAACCGGTTGATTTACTCTATCAATTGGGAAAAACTGGATAAGAGCAAATGTTACCAGAGTCCATAAGATTATTTTCTTTGCCGTCTTCATCTATCTATTTTACCGGAGTTATCACTGCATTCTCAGATTTTAGCTCTTTTTTACTTTCCTGTATTACAGCTTTTCCTTTTTCTTCAGAAGCCGGAGGTGTAACCGGTGCCGGAGGTGCTGTAGCTCCTCTAGGATTATCTAGTGTTCTGGTATCTTTAAGATCCCATTCTTCTCTTGTTTCCCATAATGCCTTTATCAAAGCTTTTTTATAGAAAATATAGGCATCTTCTGCGAAGGTTTCGGTAGAAAAATCCGCTTCTCCCCAATACTTGTCGTTATTATTATCCACTAACATTCTAACAACATATTCACCAGGTTTTAGGAAATCAAATTTCACTTTATCTCCTTTGGTATATTTTTGATATACTACCTTATCTGAAGAATCCAGCAGCTGAATCCAGTAGTTAGATGTAGGTGTATTGGACAGGGTGAATTCCAGGCTTCCAATCTGATCTACCTTATCAACAGTAAAGTCAAAACGTTTAGACTGAGAATTCTTCGCATAGAAGGAAGAAACTGTTTCTTTAGGAATCGTAAGCTGATAATCTTTCCCGCTGATAAAGTCAGAATTCACCTGAATCTGGTAAGGATTGGTTTCTGAAATTTTAGCTGTAAATGGCAGCGTAGTCAAAGAATCTCCTTTAACAGCCAGTTTCCACTTTGAAGCATCAATCTTATCTAAAAAGTAATTGGATGAAATTTTAAAATCAGATTTTGGAGCTAATGAACCACCTCCGTTATCACTGAAGACATCCATTACATTTTTCTTGTTGTATCTATAGAATAAAGAAACTGAATACACCGTATCTTTTTTAGGGCCAATATTGTGGCTAAACAACAATTTTTCGTTAGCTTCCTGTCCTATATTATTCTTCACAGCATCAAACCAGATTCTAACAGAATCAGATTTCGGAGTATGGGTTACTTTAATATCCTTAAGCTTATCATTAAGAGACTGAACTTTCACCTCATCCGGATGACCTTCAAATGTCATAAGAACCCCACCGGCAATCTCCTTCATTTCTAAATATTTCAACGGCTTCTTTGATGGGTAAACACTCAAATTTAAGCCAGAAATTGATTTTTCAACATCAACAACTTCTTTTTTAAATCCTATCTTTTCTTTTCCAGGATCGTATACAGAGTTTCCGTTTTCATCTTCAAAAGCTATGATTTTATATTTTCCCGGAGAAAGATAATTCAGCTCATAATATCCATCATCATCTACCTTAGTAATATAATATGGTTTTTGCTTGTAATTCATGGTATCTTTTACCTGATACAATCCAACCACCAGCTTATTTTCATTAGTCCCGGTTTTTTTCTTAATCTGCATGGCATCTTTTACTTCACCACTAACGTACAGATCGTCCAACTTATCTCCCGTAGAGAAAGCGAAATTGAAATAGCGAAGAATATTGGATTCATTATTATCCGCAATAGAATTTCCAAAGTTGAAATTATACGTGGTATTGGCCTGAAGTGTATCCGTCCATTGGATAAGAACAAATTTATTGGCAATATTCGATGGAAGAATTCGCTTGATATTCTTGATGGGCGGAGAAATGATAAGATTTTTATTGATATCCTTTAAGGTCACGTATTCATCAAAATCCAGACGAAGTTCGCGGATATCTCTTTTGACGTTGATCCTTGTTGTATCAATATTTGAACTTAAAAACTTTGGAGCCAGTGTATCTTTTGGACCACCAACAGGAGATCCAACCCTTGCACAAGAGTGTACAAGAAAACAGATAACGAATAATAAAAGAAACCTTTTCATGAAAATGTTTAAGCAAAAGTAAACATTATTCTCCAAAAACTTCGTGTCCGCTGTTCAAACTATCTTTGCTATCATTCATTACAGTCTGAAGTTTTTCCTGCTGTAAAGGGAAATTTTCAAATAATCCGGACAATGCAAGTGCTGTATAAACTTTACCCGAATATTTGTTTCCGATGGCAACAATGGTAACTTTAGATTTTAAAAGGTGAGCAAATACAGAGTTGGTTCCGTGCCACCATCCGTTGTGATAGGTTAGTTTTTCACCGTTATCGAAGATTTTCATTCTAAAACCAAGACCGTAATTATTCATTCCCGCTTTTTCATTGCTGTAAGGCGTAAATACCATCTGCATCAGCTCCGGCTTCAGGAAATCTTTTGAGAACATTGCTTTTGAGAAATTATATAAATCTCTTGGTGTAGTATAAACGTTTTTATCTCCATAAATCAAATCCAAACGATCTAAAGGATATAACTTATTAGCACCATAATAGAAAGACTGTGAAGCTGTTGGAATATCTTTTTCCTGGAAAATGTAAGTATTAGTCATTTTCAGTGGTGTGAAAACCATTTCTTTCATTGCCTGTGGAAAAGGAGTTTTAGTTACTTTTTCAATTAGTAAAGCTAATAGGGCAAAGTTTGTATTGCAATACATAAATCCGGTATCGGTATCTCTTGCCAGGTCCGGTTTATATTTGATAATCATATTCAATACATCCTGATTCGTAATAAATGTCTTGGAGAGTTCTGCCGGGGCAGGTTGTATTTTGGTAATAAAGTATTCGTACTTCGGTAATCCGCTTCTTTGATCCAATAAAGTCTGAACGGTTACATTCGGGTAAGGAAACCCTGGAAAGAATTGGGTAAGATGATCGGTAAGTTTTATTTTTCCAGCTTCTACAAGCTTCATCATAGCCATTGCCGTTAATGTTTTTGAAACCGAAGCTACGTGTAATGGTGTATTTTTATCAATAGGCATCTGATTCCCTTCTCTACCGAAACCTCTGTAGTTTTCGTATACAATCTCATCGCCTTTAGCAACCAGAATTCCACCACTAAGATCTCCGCCTTCCCATACTTTTTTATAGTATTGGTCTATATAACCTGTTAAAGATTCTTTATTGGAAAGCTGTCCGTCCGCTTTTGTAAAAACATGGCTTAAATCCACATTCCCGTAATTGGGCAGGTTGGTGGTGTTTTCAGCTGAAGCCTCTTTGGATTCAGATTTATTCTTACAAGAAAAAAGGAATAAAACAACAGTTATAGCAAGTACTAAATTACGCATCTTCATAAGATTCAAAAATGAGCGGCAATTTAATAAAAGTCAAAAATAAATTGTAAATATGAGGGGGACATTATGAATAATTTAACATAATGAAAGAAAAACCAAAAAGAAAATCATAAAAACAGATGAAACAAAAAAGCTGAGAAAGTAACTTCTTTATCATTACTTTCTCAGCCTTCACTATTATCTCTTTTAGTTATTGTTTAACCATGTGAAGCTACAATCTTGTCTACAATAAACTGCGCCAATTTTTCTTTACTCTGATGTGTCCATCCTGCAATATGCGGCGTTACCATTGCTTTTTCGGATTCCAGCAGATATTTTAGATCTTCGTTCTCGGTTTCAAGGTGCTCAAAAGAAGACTTTTCGTATTCTAATACATCTAAACAAGCTCCTTTTACTTTTCCGGACTTCAACGCTTCTACTAAACTTTTAGTCTCTACATTTTTTCCTCTTGCCGTATTGACAAAATAGAAGTTATTTTTCATCTCAGAAATGAATATTTCATTAATAAGATAATGGGTTTCAGAAGTTAGAGGAATATGCAGGCTCAACACTTCAGCAGACTGTTTCAGTTCGTCCAAAGTAACCTGAGTGGCAAATTCATCAGAAAGTCCGGGAAGAATGTCATGGAAAAGAACTTTACAACCAAAACCTGAAAGTCTTTTAGCTGTAGCTTTTCCCATATTTCCATATCCGATCAATCCAACAGTTTTTCCAAGCAGTTCATCACCTCTGTTTTCTTCACGTTTCCATATTCCATTCTTTACTTCCTGAGAAGCAATGAAAAGCCTGTTCATCAACACCAATAACATTCCAACAACGTGTTCTGCTACTGAATCTCTGTTTCCTTCCGGAGAGTTGATTAATTGAATGCCTAATTTTTCAGCCACAGGAATATCAATATTTTCCATTCCTGCCCCTACTCGTGCAATGAATTTCAGGTTTTGTGCCTTTTCAAGAAAGTTTTTATCTAAAGGAATACGGCTTCTGATGATAATACCATCATAATTGTTGATTTTATCACAAACCTCATCATAAGTGGAAGTAAAGTCTTCTTCCAAAATGAAGTTTTTAGCTAAAAGCTGCTCGGTAATAAGGGGATGGTTTTTATCTAAAAGGAGAATTTTCATAATTTAAACACAAATGACACTAATTGGTTTCACAAATAACACCATTATCATTTTTCAGACAAAAGCGTTTGTAATTTTATTATACGGATATAAAAATAAAATGCTTTTAATTTGGGAGTTCCAGTATTAAAAGCATTTCAAGTTTTTATTTTTTATCTTTCTTGGAGGTTTGTGGCTCCTCCGGCTCCTGGAATAATTTCTTAAGCTCTACAGATTCCAAAGGTTTCATTCTTCCAGAAAGAATTAATGAAAGTTCTTTTCTACGGAATGCAGCGGCATATCTTTCTTTTTCATCTTCTGTTTCCGGAACCATATCCGGGATTGGAATCGGGCGGTTAAATTCATCTACCGCAACGAAGGTATAAATCCCTGAATTGGTATGAACTTTTTTCTGATTAATCGGATCATCAGACCAAACATCCACATACACCTCCATAGAAGTAGAGAATGCTCTGGAAACTTTAGATTCCAGCACTACAACTCCACCTTCAGGAATAGGATGATTGAATGAAACGTGGTTTACAGATGCCGTTACTACTCTTCTTTCACAATGTCTTGCTGCAGAAATGGAAGCACATCTGTCCATTTTTGCTAAAAGTTCACCACCAAAAAGGTTTCTTAAAGAGTTTGTTTCGTTCGGAAGAACGATATTGGTCATAATAGTCAGAGATTCTGACGCTGTTTTTATTTTTGCCATTTATTCTTAGTGTTTTTTGGAGCAACCGGAACTGTTTTAGTTGTTTTACCGGCAGGTTTTACCAATGAATCTTTCTTCAGGGAATCTGAAACCGGGGTTTCAGGAGCATGTGCCATTACTTTCACCGTATCTTTTACAATTCGATGGGTAGAAGTCTGTACAGACACTTTATTAAAGGATTTCTTTCCGAAAAGAAGTTCTTTTTGGGTAAATGCAAAATAGGCAATACCCAGAATTGGAATAATCAACAGGAAGAACCAAAGAATAGTCTTCTTGAATTTGTAATCCTTTTCACCGTTTTCGGAAGTCTTTACTTTCTCGCCATTATTAATATCGGAGAATCTGATCTCTTCCAATCCGAAAAAATCCGGACGTCCCGCTTCCACTCTTTTTCCTTTGAAGTGAGTATGTCCTTCTTCAATAAAGATTGTTCCCAGATTTTGAATTTCAAGAAGCTGTTCTGCCTGAAGCTTTTTCTTCCAAAAATCAGTCTGTATCTTCAGATCACTTCTTGAAGCCTCTACAGACATCTGCTTTTCTCTGGCAATATAAACAGTAAGATCTTCAGCCTTCACTTCATAGTCGATTGTAAATTCAATCTGACTTGCAGGAGGCAGGATACTTCCGTTTTCGGAATTGATGATTGCTTTAGAATTTTTGAGAGAAAACACTCCAAAGCCTGGAACCGTGACAGTTCCATATTGTTTTAAATATTCTAAAATGTATGCTGAAATATTCATTTGGTGGCAAATTTATAACTTTTTCATGACTTTTTGAAGATATTTAACGGATATAAAAAAAGACTGCCGAAGCAGCCTTTTGAGTATTTCATATTAAAATAGGTTCACTGTTCATGATCCCCAATCTCTTTTAAGATAAATTTGCAATTCACTTATTTACAGTCATTACTTTCTTTCCAACTATTGAATCTTCCAGCTGATTCCAAACATAAAGTTGGTTCCTGCCTGAGCAAAGTATAATGGACTGCCATCTTCAGCAACAGATCCATTGTTTACATATTTTTTATTGAATAGGTTATTCACTAATAGTTTTAAGGCAACATCATTGTGACCAATTTTAAACTGGTATTGTGCATTAAAATCTGTCAGTAAATAATCTTTAAGTTCTACGTTTTTATCTTCTGTATTATCCATATACTGCTTTCCAACGTATTGGTTCATTAAAGCAAACTGGAAGTTTTTGTTTGGATTGAATTTCACCCCTAAATTAGCAATCATATTTGGAGAAAACGAGATTTGAGTATTCCCCAGACTTACTGGTGATTTTCCAACCTCTATATTAAAATCCTGATTTCTATTCTGGCTTACAGTAACGTTTCCGGAAACTTCCCATTGCTTCGAAAGCTTTGCCAATGCACCAACCTCTACTCCACGTCTGTAACTTTTCCCTGAATTGGTTCTGATAAATGCTCCAACACTGTTAAGCTGACCATTTAATACCAATTGATTCACATAATACATGTAATAAACATTCGCAGTTAAAGATAAAAGTCCGAACTGCTTTTCAAATCCGGCTTCAAAATCGTGAAGTTTTTCGGGCTTCACATCATTGTTGGCCATAATATCTGCTCTGTTCGGTTCTCTTTGAGCATGTGCATAAGACAGGAAAATTTTTCCGTCATTAATTTTATAATTCACACCTGCTTTTGGATTGAAGAACAGCCAGTTTTTGTCCAGATCTGCACCATCATCGTCTCCGGCCATGATAACCTTAGTATTGTAATTGATGCTTCTAAGCTGTAAATCACCGAAGAACTCAAAATTATCCATTCTGTATAAAGCCTTTGCAAAACCAGAGACTTCATTTTTTATTGAACGGTTTCTGTAGTATTCACTTTCATTGATCTGCGGATAAAACACTCCGGTAACATTTCCGAAATGCTTTCCGTAATACTGATTGGCTACAGCTCCAAAGTTTAAATCGAGGTTTTCAAACTTTCCATACAAGGTAGAAACTACTCCGTAGAAATCATTGTCCAACCATTTTTTTCTGATGAAATCTGATTTGGTAATAGTCTGTCCACCTTCAATAATGTTAGGGAGATGATATTTTGAGAAAGAACTCGCCTGTTTGTAGTTTTCGTAATATCCTTTTCCTTTGGTGTAGTGAAAAGTAGTTTCAAGGTTCCAGCGATCGTTGAATTTTTGTTCCCAAAGCAACTGATAATGGTTCTGTCTGTAATTATCAGTTTCGTTATCATAGAAACCTACAATATTTTTATTGGCATCTCTAATTGCACCGGAAATATTGAATCTTGGATTGGTCTCCCACATTTCTCTACTGACCCCGTTCCATGCCTGATATGTTTTTTCCTTTCCACCAAAAGCCATTAAACGCAATTTGGTTTTTCCTTCCTCAAACAAAGCGGTAAAATTGTAAGAATGCAGATCAGAAGAAGCTCTGTCTATATATCCATCAGAATGAATATTCGTATACCTTCCCATTACAGAAAGACGGTTTTTCCAGAATTTTCCTGAACCTACCTCTGCTGAATATTTATAAGTATTGAAAGATCCATAACTATCATCGGTTTTTAAATAAAACTTCTCTTCCGGCTCTCTCGAAATCACATTAATGCTTGCTCCAAAGGCAGAAACTCCATTGTTAGAAGTACCTACCCCTCTCTGAATAACAATCTGTGAGGCAGAACTCGTTAAATCCGGAACATTCACAAAAAAAGTACCCTGACTTTCAGAATCATTATAAGGAACTCCGTTCATCATCACATTAATGGCCGTTCCGGAAACCCCACGAATTCTAAAACCTGTATAGCCTACACCATTTCCGGCATCCGAAGTAGAAATGATTGAAGTTTGATTTTTTAAAAGGATAGGAAGATCCTGTCCTAAATTTTTCCCGTCTAAATCTTTCTGAACATTGATAATTTCCTTAGCAACAGGAAGTCTTTTCGTAAAGCTGACCGCTTCTATTTCTCTGATCTTCAGAGAATCCGTTTTTTGAGCCTGAATAAAGGCCACAGAGCCTACACTAAGCCCTAAAAAAAATAATCCTTTCATTCTATAAATCTTTAACATTTAATGAATAAAAGGGGATCGATAAGATATTATACAAATTCAACCCTCAGTAGAGTTGATGTCCCTAAACAGCATTACCTGTTCCAGGTTCAGTGGGTATAATCTCAGCCTGTTAAAGCACCCCTTTATTTCAGCCGCGAAATTACAAAAAATATATGAGATGAAGGCTTCGGGATTCGAGGTACGGATTCCTTACCTACGAGACTATTATTAAAGTGTTAGCGGTATGAAAAAATTAGAGTTAAAATCCGTTTAGTTTGTTGTCATTCCGACGAAGGAGGAATCTCTTTTATAAATGAGATTCTTCATTTCACTTCGTTACATTCAGAATGACAGGGCATGTTAAGATTAATATAAAGTTGTGTATGACTCAATAGACGTTATAAAACCTTCATAAGTAATGAGCAATCATCATTTATCATCTATCATTCATCACTTATCATCTAGTATGTCTTATTATTTGCATCGATGTAATAATAGTTTTTACCGTCTTTGGTCACTTCAAACATTTTACCCAACTTCCAGCTGAAGTTTCTTTTAATATTTGAATATTCGAAGGGAATAATGATTTTGTTATTCACATCAATAACTCCAAATTTATCGTTGTTTGAAGCCACAATCATTGGATCGGAAACATCGTCTCCTTCCATGATGAATAAATATTGATATTGTGGATAAATCTGATATTGACGGTAGTCTGCAGCGTTGACAAATTTTGATTTTTCAATAATCCCATAGAAACCATTGAGAATATAGGCCTGGAAAAGTTGATGTTTATATTCTTCAAACTTACATTTTCCAAGATCGGAATCTTTAAACTGATACACTCTTTTTCCGGAATGATCTACCCGATAAGAAATCATATTCTTTTCTACTGTTGCGTAGTCTTTTGCTCCAAATTTCCTCACTTTTTCATTCGGAGAGTTCAGAAGGTTGCAATCTTCATAAAAGAATACGGCAATATGATACTCCGGTTGAATGATATATTTCCCGTTTTGATTCACATATCCGAAACTATCTCCTTTCTTTTTGGGAATCAGAAGAGGAAGATCTTTGTTAATAACAACCAGATCCGGATTATGTTTAGTTACCACATTTTTCTCTTTTTTCACGGTAGTTTTCGTAGCATTTTTAATCGCAGGTTTCTTCACAGATCTAGCCTGAGAGAAAACAGAAATCGAAATAAAAACGCACAAAATATTCAGGATATTTTTCATATTCACCATTTGTCTGCAATATTACGCCCAAAAATAGAAAATATCAAATTCATATTTATAAAGAATCTAAATAATTTCATTCTCATAAAATCGTAAAATTTCGTAATTTTGGGGAACATTTTGAATTGTTTAATAATTTAAAAAACTTTTAAAAAAAGTAGATTATGCTGACCTTCTTTGGTGAATGTTGCATCACATGCAAGACCTCAAAATGTCATTAACTGTAGTTATACAGACCAGTAAAGAAGCAGCGAAATAGTCTACCTTTAATATTGAAAGACCTTCTATTATGAATATTTATAAGGATTACATTAAAGAGATTGAAGAAAGAAAAGACCAGGGGCTTCATCCAAAGCCAATTGATGGTGCTGAATTACTAAGCGAAATTATCGCACAGATCAAAGACTCTGGTAATGCAGATCGAACGGACTCTCTTAAATTTTTCATCTACAACACCCTACCGGGAACTACAAGTGCAGCTGGTGTAAAAGCTAAATTTTTAAAAGAGATCATTCTAGGTGAATCCGTAGTAGAAGAAATCTCTCAGGCTTTCGCTTTTGAATTATTATCTCACATGAAAGGAGGTAAATCTATCGAAGTATTATTAGACCTAGCTTTAGGAAACGATGCTGCTATTGCTCAACAAGCTGCAGACGTTCTTAAAACTCAGGTTTTCCTTTATGAAGCGGACACTAACCGTTTAAAAGAGGCATACAACAGCGGAAATGCAATTGCTAAAGAAATTTTAGAAAGCTATGCACAGGCTGAATTCTTCACTAAACTTCCAGAAGTAGCTGAAGAAATCAAAGTGATTACTTATATCGCTGGTGAAGGAGACATTTCTACTGATTTACTTTCTCCGGGTAACCAGGCTCACTCAAGATCAGACCGTGAACTTCATGGTAAATGTATGATTACTCCTGCAGCTCAGGAAGAAATCAAAGCTTTACAGGCGCAACATCCTGATGCGAGCGTTATGCTTATTGCTGAAAAAGGAACAATGGGTGTAGGTTCATCCAGAATGTCCGGGGTAAACAACGTGGCTTTATGGACTGGTAAACAAGCAAGCCCATATGTACCATTCGTAAATATCGCTCCAATTGTTGGAGGTACAAACGGTATTTCTCCAATCTTCCTTACGACAGTGGATGTTACCGGAGGTATTGGTGTTGACCTTAAGAACTGGGTGAAGAAAGTAGACGAAAACGGAAACCCTGTTCGTAACGAAAATGGCGATATCGTTCTTGAAGAAGCTTATTCAGTAGCTACAGGAACTGTTTTAACCATTAATACAAAAGAAAAGAAATTATATAACGGAGATCAGGAATTGATTGACCTTACGAAGTCTTTCACGCCACAAAAAATGGAATTCATCAAGGCTGGAGGATCTTATGCAATTGTATTCGGTAAGAAATTACAAACATTTGCCGCTCAGGTTTTAGGTGTTGAAGCTCCAACGGTTTTTGCTCCATCAAAAGAAATTTCTCACGAAGGACAAGGTCTTACGGCAGTTGAAAAAATCTTCAACAGAAATGCAGTAGGAACTACACCAGGAAAAGTATTACATGCTGGTTCAGACGTTCGTGTACAGGTAAACATCGTTGGTTCTCAGGATACAACAGGTCTTATGACTTCTCAGGAGCTTGAATCAATGGCGGCTACTGTAATTTCACCAGTTGTTGACGGTGCTTACCAATCAGGTTGTCACACTGCTTCAGTTTGGGATAAAAAAGCTCAGGCGAACATTCCTAAGCTAATGAAATTCATGAACGATTTCGGATTAATCACAGCTCGTGACCCGAAAGGTGAATACCATTCTATGACTGACGTTATTCACAAAGTTCTTAACGATATCACTGTAGACGAGTGGGCAATCATCATTGGTGGTGACTCTCACACAAGAATGTCTAAAGGAGTTGCTTTCGGAGCTGACTCTGGAACGGTTGCTCTTGCATTAGCTACAGGTGAGGCATCAATGCCTATCCCAGAATCTGTAAAAGTAACTTTCAAAGGTGAAATGAAACCTCACATGGATTTCCGTGATGTGGTTCATGCTACTCAGGCTCAGATGTTGAAGCAATTTGGAGGGGAGAACGTATTCCAGGGAAGAATCATTGAGGTTCACATTGGAACGCTTCCTGCTGACCAGGCATTCACATTTACAGACTGGACTGCTGAAATGAAGGCTAAAGCATCTATCAACATTTCTGAAGACAATACCCTAATCGAATCATTGGAAATCGCTAAAGGCAGAATCCAGATTATGATTGACAAAGGAATGGATAACCATAACAAGGTTCTTCAGGGATTAATTGACAAAGCTAATAAGAGAATTGAAGAGATCAGATCAGGTGAAAAACCAGCTCTTACTCCGGATTCAAACGCTAAATATTACGCTGAAGTTGTTGTAGATCTTGATGTAATCGTAGAACCTATGATTGCTGACCCGGATGTAAACAATGATGATGTTTCTAAAAGATATACTCACGATACCATCAGAGATCTTTCTTATTATGGTGGTGAGAAAAAAGTAGATCTTGGTTTCGTTGGATCTTGTATGGTTCACAAAGGAGACTTGAAAATAGTTTCTCAGATGCTGAAAAACCTTGAAAAGAAAAATGGTAAAGTAGAATTTAGCGCACCTCTAGTAGTGGCAGCTCCTACTTACAACATCATTGACGAGTTAAAAGCTGAAGGTGACTGGGAATTATTAGAGAAATATTCAGGTTTTGAATTTAATGACAATGCTCCAAAAGGTGAAGCTCGTACAGAATACGAAAACGTAATGTACCTTGAGCGTCCTGGATGTAACCTTTGTATGGGTAACCAGGAAAAAGCAGCTAAAGGAGATACTGTTTTAGCTACTTCAACGCGTCTATTCCAAGGAAGAGTAGTAGAAGATTCTGAACGTAAAAAAGGAGAATCTCTATTGGCTTCAACTCCGGTTGTTGTTCTTTCTGCTATCATCGGAAGAATTCCAAGTATTGAGGAATATAAAGCAGCTGTTGAAGGTATTGACCTTACTACTTTTGTTCCTTCTATCAAGGAATTAACAAGTACAAGTGCTCACTAACAGCATAGACCAATAAGTCGCAAGACTATTGAAAATCATATCAATGGAAGATTTTAGTCCTTTTGGATCTAAAATCTTCCATTTTTTGTTTAGAATCGTTCTATTTTAACTTAGATACGATTTTTTTCCGAGAAAATCGAGAAAATAGAATCTATTTTTTCTTAAATTGAAAGTTATAAAATCTCTTGGTTTTAGAATCAAAACTGCCCTATTTATGGATTATAGGAACATTTTTTGATATATAAAAAACGATTTTTCTCTTTTAAAATATCAGAGAAAGAAACATTAACGGACAAAGAACAAAACTAAATACGATATGACTTTTGATATTGATATGATCAAAAAAGTGTACGAGCGTTACCCAGAGAGAATTGCTGCGGCAAGACAGATTGTGGGAAAACCTCTTACCCTTTCAGAAAAAATTCTTTACACCCACCTTTGGGAAGGAAATGCTACACAAGCACATGAAAGAGGAAACTCTTATGTAGATTTTGCACCGGATAGAGTAGCTATGCAGGATGCAACAGCACAGATGGCACTTTTACAGTTTATGCAGGCTGGAAAAACTAAAGTAGCTGTTCCTTCAACAGCTCATGCCGATCACCTGATTCAGGCGAAAGTAGGTGCTGATAAAGATCTACAGGAAGGTATCAACAAAAACTCTGAGGTGTTCAACTTCTTAAGTTCTGTATGTGATAAATACGGAATCGGATTCTGGAAGCCCGGAGCAGGTATCATTCACCAGGTTGTATTGGAAAACTATGCTTTCCCTGGAGGAATGATGATTGGAACCGACTCTCACACCGTAAACGCCGGCGGACTAGGAATGGTTGCTATTGGTGTAGGTGGTGCTGATGCTGTAGACGTAATGGCAGGAATGGCTTGGGAGCTTAAAATGCCTAAACTTATCGGGGTTAAATTAACCGGTAAAATGAATGGATGGACTTCTGCTAAAGATGTTATCTTAAAAGTAGCGGGAATTCTTACCGTAAAAGGAGGTACAGGATGTATTGTAGAATATTTCGGTGAAGGAGCAGAATCTCTTTCTGCTACAGGTAAGGGTACCATCTGTAATATGGGTGCTGAAATCGGAGCTACAACGTCTACTTTCGGATATGATGATTCCATGAGAAGATATCTTTCTGCAACAGGAAGACAGGATGTGGTAGATGCAGCAGATAAAATTGCTGAACATTTAACAGGGGATGCTGAAGTATATGCAAACCCGGAACAATATTTCGATCAATTAATTGAAATTAACCTTTCTGAACTAACTCCACACTTAAACGGACCTTTCACTCCAGACTTGGCGACTCCTGTTGCTGAATTCAAAGCTAAAGCTGAGGCTAACGGATGGCCATTGGAAGTTGAATGGGCGCTTATCGGTTCTTGTACCAACTCTTCTTATGAAGATTTATCAAGAGCGGCTTCCATCGTAGAAGATGCAGTATCTAAAGGAGTAAAACCTAAAGCAATTTTAGGGATTAACCCAGGTTCTGAGCAGGTGAAATTCACAGCGGAAAGAGATGGTTTCTTAGATTCATTCAGAAAATTTGAAAACGCAAGAATCTTTACCAATGCTTGTGGACCATGTATCGGACAATGGGACAGAGAAGGTGCTGAAAAAGGGGAGAAAAACTCGATTATTCACTCTTTCAACAGAAACTTTGCAAAAAGAGCTGATGGTAACCCCAATACTCATGCATTCGTAGCTTCTCCAGAAATGGTAGCGGCTGTGGCAATCTCAGGTAGATTAGACTTCAACCCGATTACTGATACTTTAACCAATGAAGCTGGCGAGCAGGTAAAACTTAACGAGCCTAAAGGGTTCGAACTTCCTGCAAAAGGATTTGCAGTAGATGACAATGGCTACCAGGCACCCTCTGCAGATGGATCCAGCGTTGTAGTAAACGTAAGCCCTACTTCAGACAGACTTCAGTTATTAGAAGAATTCCCGGCTTGGGATGGTAAAAATATTACGGGAGCAAAAGTATTAATCAAAGCATTCGGAAAATGTACAACTGACCACATTTCTATGGCTGGACCATGGTTGAAATACAGAGGTCACTTAGACAATATTTCAAACAATATGTTAATTGGTGCTGTAAACGCTTACAATATGGAAACCAACCACGTTAAAAACGAATTAACGGGTGAATATGGTGAAGTTCCTGCTGTACAAAGAGCTTATAAAGCGGCAGGCGTTCCAACCATTGTTGTAGGAGACCAAAACTATGGTGAAGGTTCTTCAAGAGAGCACGCAGCCATGGAGCCTAGACACCTTGGTGTAAAAGTAGTATTGGTAAAATCATTCGCAAGGATTCACGAAACAAACCTTAAAAAACAAGGGATGCTGGGAATCACTTTCGCTAATGAGTCTGATTATGATAAAATCCTGGAAGATGACACGGTTAACTTCTTAAACCTTGATCAGTTCGCTCCAGGAAAACAATTGACTTTAGAATTCGTTCACAAAGACGGAACTAAAGATATCATCATGGCAAACCATACTTACAACGATCAACAGATCGATTGGTTCAAGGCTGGTTCTGCGCTAAACTTGATTAAACAACAAGAGAAATAAAAATTAATTGTTAGATCGATTAATTATAAAAGACGGCTTCAGCAGAAGCCGTCTTTTTTGTTTTTATTACCATTAAAATGATTCTTTATCTGTAGATTCCAACACAATTATAAGAATTCAATAGGAGCGGACTTTAGTCCGCTTTTTATAAAACAAATCATCAATTGGCTTTAGCCAAAACCTAAAAAAGATCTGCTCAATCTCCTAAATCAGCGTGAAAATTTTTTTTTTAATCTCACGCAGATTTTGCGGATTACGCAGATTGTGGATGAAGAAATAGTTCTAAACCTTATAGGTTTTTGAAACCTATAAGGTTTGAGTTGTTCTCGTATTCTATTTCAATCTCTCTAAAAGATTAGACTTATAACTGTCTCCTATTGGAATTTCCTGTTCTGATAACACCAGCTTTTTAGCTCCAATACTTTTGATTTTATCCAGATTAATGATAAAAGACTTATGAATTCTTACAAACTTATCAGACAGCTGATTCTCCATAGATTTAAGCGTATCCAGAACGATATACTCTTCTCCGGCAGTTCGGATATTCACATAGTCTTTGATGCTTTCGATATAAAGGATCTCATTAAAATTGATACGATGCTGTTGCCCTGATGATTTAACGAAAAAATGAGACTCTTCTTCCTGAAAAGAAAATCGCTCCTGGGCTTTCAGAGCACTCTTCTGGAAGCGTTCAAAGGAAATAGGTTTCAGAAGATAATCAACAATATTATGTTCATACCCTTCCAATGCATATTCTGAATAAGCTGTTGTTAAAATATATTTTTGTTTGGAACCCACGATCTTCATGAAATTGATTCCCGTAAGCTCCGGCATCTGGATGTCCAGAAAAATAAGATCTGAATCATTATTCTGAATATACTCTAGCGCCTCAATGGGATTTTCTGTGGAAAAAACAAGCTCAAGAAATGGAATTTTCTGTACGTACTGTTCAAGAAGCGATATAGCCAGAGGTTCATCATCAACGATGATACATTTAATTTTATTCATCCTTCAAATCAATTTTTAAATCTACCATAAATTCTGTTTCGGAATCTTTTATATTCAGCTCGTGTTTAGGATATAATATTTCCAGTCTTTTTTTCACATTCTGAATACCAATTCCGGAAACAGAGTCTTTCATCTTGTCTTTTTTAAAATTTAAAAGGTAAAAATGCAATACTTTATTCTGATCGGAAATTTTCAGCTCAAATCCTTTACCACGCAGATCACCGTGTTTAAAAGCATTTTCAACAAATGGCACCAACAGCATCGGTGAAATATTCAGATGAGGATGCTGAATATTTTTTTCTACAAGAATCAATTCCGGATTTCTGAGTCTCAGTTTTTCCAGCTCAGTCAAGCTATCAATGTATCCAATCTCTTTATCTAAGGAAATAAAATCTTCTTCAAGGTCTTTTGTACTGTATCTCAATAATTGCCCGAGCTCCTCAATAGCAGGCAATGCTTTCTCCGATTTCTGATATACCAATGAATAAATATTATTTAAGGTATTGAATATAAAATGGGGATTAATCTGGGTTTTTAGAGCTTTCAGTTCTGCATTCTTCTTTTCTTCCACCAGCTGAAGTCTTTCTGCATCAAGCGAAGAATATATTTTAAATAAACAGAAAACTGTACTGATAAAGATGGAGGTCACGCTATTATAGATATTATCAAAAAAATAATACCAAAACTCTGTTCCTTCTGGATAATTACTGATTCCAAAAAAATATTTCAGAATAACCTCATCTGTAAAATAGCGCACCAAAACAAAGCAAGTCACACTAATAGAAAATCCGATAAGAATCTTATAGAGCTTCTTAATGTCAAAGAAAATCGGAACAATAAAGATATAGTTGAAATAAAAGCATACAAAACTGGTGATAAAATAGGTAATCCTAAGAATGGAATATTCCCTCTTAGAATAAATCTCAGGAACAATAATCGTCCCTACTACAAACATGGCCCAATAGAAGACATGCAGAAAAAGCAATTGTTTTTTTTTCATAGCACAAAAATAATTGATCCTCTCTATCAAAAGCCAGATTTTCGATAAACCTACTCATTTTATCGATGAAAATAAATTTATAGGATAAAATTCCCCCTTTATCTAAAGGCTGTTTCAGTGGAAAGGCATGCACAATACCTTTGCTTCAGAAAATAACAAAAACAGACCCTGATACTCATATGAAACAACATATCCTTCTTATCGCCACTATTTTAAGTTCTTTTGCAGCTGGACAAACGAAAGATTCTGCCAACAATGTAAAAACTATTGAAACGGTTATGGTAAACGGTAAAAAAGCATTAGTAGAGCGTAAAGTAGACCGCCTTGTTTATAATGTTCAAAACTCTATGCTATCCAATGGAAGCAGCGGAACTGAAGTATTGGCAAGCACTCCATTACTTAAAATAGACGAGGACAAAGGGGCTGTTTCTATTGCCGGGAAAAATGGTGTTTCCGTTATGGTGAATGACAGAATGCTTAATCTTTCCGGAGCTGAACTTATCAATTATCTGAAAAATCTCCGTTCAGAAAATATCCTGAAAATTGAAGTAATTACCACTCCACCGGCAAAATATGAGGCTCAGGGAAATAGCGGGATCATCAATATTGTATTAAAAAAGAATCTGGATCTTGGCTGGAGCGGGTATTTAAACACTTATTATAATCAAAGAACTTACGGCAGCTTTGGTGGTGCAACAGGAATTAATTATCAGGATAAAAAGATAAAGGCAACGGTAAAATTCCAGGGATTTGATACAGCAAAACGTTCTGTAGAAAATTATCAGATTGTGGGAAATGAATCTTCGTTCAGCAGAGATGAAAGAAAGGATATGTATAATGGGCTTGGGTTTAATGCCAATGTTGATTATTCTCTTTCTGATAAATCTACTGTTGGGGTCATTTATGATATTACAAAAGGAAATATTGATATGGATATCTACTCCACTCAAAATTATTTCACTGGAAATATACCCACTTTATTGACGGAGACGGATTCTAAACACCGTTCCCCTTTTACCACACAAATGTTGAATACTTATTTTGATCATAAATTTGGGGATCATAAATTTAGCCTAGGATATAATTTTTATGGAAATAGGCCAGATACTCAGGTTAACTTTATCACTACAGACCTATCTGATTACTCTAAAGAAACCGTTCGAAACCTGTCTGAAGTAGATTATAAGATTTCATCCGCACAGGCAGATCTTACCCTAAATTTTAAAAATATACAGGTTGAAACCGGTACAAAATATAGCCAATTTTCCAACAATTCCAATATTGAATATTTTGATCTGAAAAATGATCATTATGAAATTGATCCTGGGAAAAGCAACCTTTTCGAGTATACAGAAAAAAATTACGCAGGTTACATCAGTGCCAGTAAAGATTTTGGCGAAAAATGGTCAGCTAAGGCCGGAATCCGTTATGAGTATGTTCAAACGAACAGCTTCTCTCCTACTACACAGTCAGAGACTGAAAACAATTATGGAAAATTCTTTCCTACTGCTTATATCTCTTATAAAGCCAATAGCAGCAACCAATTCAGTCTTAACTATTCCAGAAGGATTAACCGTCCGAGTTTCCATGCTTTGAATCCATTCAGATGGTATTCTAACCCACGCAGTTATTACTCAGGAAATCCTGAATTACAACCGTCTTTCAATGATAATATTGAGTTTAATTATATTTTTAAAAATAAGTTTTCTGCCAATCTGTATTATCAGAAAACAACCAATAATTATGGCCAAATCTTATTTCTTGATGATCTTTCTGTTACCAGCAGCTATTATAATTATTACAATCAGGATACGTATGGGATTAATTTCAATTACACTGATACCTTTTTCAAATTCTGGGAAAGTAATATCTCTACTTCATTCAGTTATAATGAAACACAGATTACAAAGTTTAATCTTATCCCAAAGAGCGGGCAGTCATTCTATTATTCTTTGAAAAATACCTTTCAGCTTAATAAGGCTAAAACATTTTTCTTATTCGTGAACTATTGGGAAACATTACCATCCAGAGATGGAAATACGTATCAAAAGAACATGGGAAGTCTGGATGCCGGGATAAAAATGAATTTTATGGAAAAAGCTTTACAGGTTAATCTTTCCGTAACGGACATCTTTAAACAGAGCAGATTTATAGGAGATGCTTATTATGCTGATAATACTCAATCGTTTAATAATTATTGGGATGCCAGAAGGCTGAATGTAAGTGTGACTTATAATTTTGGAAATCAGAAAGTAAAATCCAACATAAGAGCTGTGAATTTTGAAGAAAAACAAAGAGCTCAATAACTAAAAAACTTTTAACCTTCTCTATACAAAAACTAATAGCCATGAGAATTTGTAATTAACAGAGAAGTTAGAAAGTGGAAGCTGGAAAAAAGCTGGAAGTTAATGTTAGTCATACAACGACTGATTATGACCATAAAACCACCTTTAAAAAAGGATAAAAACACAACCATTTTAAGGTCTTTATAACTTCCGGCTCCCAGTTTCAAATTCATAAACTCTATTTACTATTACGCTTCTTTTCCAACGGACCATTTCCTATTTTTCTAAACGTACAGAAAGGCTTTCTATGCCTGGCCAGCTGGGTATCCGGCTCGGGAATTAAATAAAATTATCTAAGTGCCTGTAACAAAGTTTCTTTTTTAGCGTCTAACCGGATAGTAGTAAAAAAACATTATGAAAAAAACTCTATTCGCTATATCGCTGGTAACTTCAGTACTTGCTTTTGCACAGGAAAAAGGCAATAACAGCAATAAAGAAAAACAAATAGACGGCATTGTCATCACCAAAACTAAAAAAGCCGTTGAACAAAAAGCAGACCGTACTGTTTTTGATTTTTCTGAACAACCTCAGCTTAATAACGGGAATGTTTTGGAAGGAATTAAAAAGCTTCCCGGCCTTGTATCTACAGACATTGCCGGAATGATGTATCAAGGAAAAATGCTGGACGTTTACCTTAACGGAAGACCTTTGAACATTACCTCCAATGAATTAAACTCTTTCCTCGAAAGCATGCCCGCCAATTCTGTAGAGAGAATTGAAGTCGTTACACAGCCCGGAGCAGAATTTCCTGCGACATCAGGAGGTGCTGTTATGAATATTATTACGAATAAAAACGCCAACAAATACTTAAGCGCCACCTATTCCGGAAATTATACCTTCACCAACTACGATAAATACAGAAGCAGAACCACAAACTCTGTGAATTTAAATGCCAGAAATAAATATTTCGGATGGCAGCTTAATGTTGGCCAGAATTATCGTGAAAGTATGATGAATACACAGCAGGATGACTTATTGAACAGTAATACGGATCGATTTGCCCGTACCTATTTTGCTAAGGCGGGAGTAACTTTTGATCTTGGCCAGGACAGATTGTTGATGAACTACGATATTTATCACAATAACAATGATAATTATACTTTAAGTAATGGTAAAGGTGACAGAACCTACGATGAGAAATCACCTAATAAACTTTATATCAGAGACTATACTTTCGGATCTTCAGATGCAGCAAGAACCAATACAATAAGGCAAGAAGCTGTGGTAACCTATCAGAAACGCTTCTCTGATAAATCTCAGAAATTAGATTTCCAGTTGGGCTATACGAAGGCCTATACTAAATTTGGACAGGATAATATATTCTTTGACAAAACTTATGAAAATCCTGAAGAGCGTCTTCCAACAACAACTCGAGGAAATTTGTTAAGGAATAATTCTGATATGAGGATTGCTAACCTTAAGGTTGATTATTCTCAACCCATCAAGCTTCTTGATGGAGGAAAAGTGAGTGCCGGAGGTTTGTATGAAAGACAGGATTATGATACGGAAAGTAAGGGGTTAAAAAACCTTGAATACCAAAGACAGACAGCTTCCACTTACCTTGAATTTCAGGCTAAATTGAAAAAGTTTGATTTCACGTTGGGCTCACGCTTTGAAAACTATGATATTTCAGGAATCACCAGATATTTTGATAAAGATGGAAAGCTTGTTCAGGATGACTTGCTTCCATTTGATAAGTTTAAATTCTTTCCAAATGCCAGCATACAGTACAACCTGATGAACCAGGTATATGTGGCTGCGAATTACAACAAAAAGATCAGCTTACCAAGTATTTCTGCACTAAACCCCAATAATACCACATTTGGAGGTCCGAATACTCAAATTACAGGTAATGCCAATCTTCAGCCTACCATTTTTGATAACTATGAGTTGAAAATTTCGGCTTTTGATTATTCATTCATCGGATATAGTGTAAGCTCAGCTAGCAATCAGGTGGCACAAATCATTAGAAAAGATGGTAGAAATCTTTACAATGAGCAGATTAATATCTCTAACATGAAAATTCATAATTTCAATGTTGGACTTCCTGTTCCGTTCCAAATTTTTACCAAGTCTATAGGTGAGATTATGAAATCGAATTTCAATCCTGACAAAATGAATTTCATGTACATTTATGCAGGATATCAGAAACATGAGATTGACAACCTGAACAATAAAGGATTCTGGATTCTTAACCTGATGACTCAGCTGATTCTTCCAAAAGATATTAAACTGACAGCAAATTACAGCTATCTAACGCCAAAAGCAGGATATTTTTACTTCACTGCAGAGAAACCATTTAGCAATAACTTAGATATTACCCTGACGAAAAAGTTTATGAACAATCGTCTTACAGTCTCGGTTTTTGCGAATGATATTTTCAATGGCCAGATCATGCAGGTACGCTCCAATCCACCATCAGGAGAAAATGTAATGCTTAGAACGAAATACGATTCAAGAAACTTCGGAATTTCCATCAATTATAAAATTCCTACAAGAAATAAATTGGCTAAAGAGGATGCAAATATCCTGAACCAAACCAAGAAAGAGGATAATGGTGGCGTTATGCAGCAAGGACAGCAATAGATTTAAATGATTAATAACCAAAAAAGAGGCAGTAATAGTATCACTGCCTCTTTTTTATTTCTATTGATTTTAGAGGATAAAAAATATCTCACGCAGATTTAGCTGATAACGCAGATTTTTATAACATTCCCACGCTTAGATCTGCGAAATCTGTGTGATCTGCAAGAAACAAAAATCTAGCTCATGCTAGAAATCTAAAGTTTGAAATCTCCAATTCAGCGTATCAATCAAGGTTAACTGATTGATATTTACAGGAAGATCTGTAATTATTTTCAAGGTTTGAAGCGCCATCATACTTCCTACAATTCCTGGGAGAGCTCCCAGAACACCAAGACTATCACAATCTGGTGCATCTTCATCAAAAGGAGGCTCGGGAAATATATCACGTAAGTTTTTACTTCCATTATGATTGAACACAGCTACCTGCCCGGAAAACCCTAAGATGCTCCCATAGACCAGTGTTTTTTCTAATGTGACACAGGTATCATTCACCAGATACCTTGTGGAAAAGTTGTCTGAACCATCTACAATAATATCATATTGAGGAAGTATCTCCGAGATATTGGCAGCCTCAATTTTTTGCTCAATCCCTGTTACTTTTACCTGATGATTAAGATTGTTGACAAACTGCTCTGCACTCCTTGTCTTCAATCCTCCTACTCCATTTTCGTTGTGAATAATCTGACGGTTCAGGTTATGAAGTTCAACATTGTCAAAATCAGCAATGCCTATTGTTCCAACACCTGCTGCTGCTAAATATTGAATGACAGGACTTCCCAGTCCACCGGCACCTATAACCAAAACTTTTGAAGCTATTATTTTCTTTTGTCCTTCCAGTCCAATTTCATCCATAAAGATCTGGCGGCTATATCTTTTAAAAAGATCTTCTTTTTGCATTTTGATGTATCATATTTAAACCATTAAGGAGTATTAAGATGTTTAGAATAGTTAAGTTTTGCTTCGCATTAAGTGTCATAGTTGCTCAATAAAAATCTTTGATTTTTCTCTTAACTTTCCTTACTCTCTTAATATTCCTTCATGGTTCTAAAAAATTAATATTTAAGCACCACTATAAACAGAATCCCAATCTTTCATCACCGGATCATACCCTGAATTTTTAATCATCCTCTTAATATCTTCCATACTTCTTTCATCACTGGTTTCAAATTGCTCCAGAGATTCTTTATCCACGGCATATCCACCCGGATTAGTCTTTGAACCTGCACTCATGGTGGTAGCTCCCAATGCTACAATATGATTTCTGAAGGTTTCATTTTCTCTTGTAGAGATGGATATTTCAAGATCTTCATTCCAGATTCTGTAGGCACAGATGAGTTGCAGCAAGTCTTTATCTTCCATAATAAAATTGGGTTCAATGATTCCTTCCGCAGGTCTAAGCCTTGGAAATGACACTGAAAATTTACTTTTCCAGTATTGTTTCTGTAAATAATCGATGTGAAGGGCGTTAAAGAAGCTGTCTACACGCCAATCTTCCAGACCAAGCAGTACTCCCAATCCCATTTTATGGATTCCTGCTCGCCCAATCCGGTCAGGAGTGTCTAAGCGAAAATAGAAATTGGATTTTTTGCCTTTCGGGTGATATTCTTTATACACTTCCTGATGATAAGTTTCCTGATATACCAACACCGAATGTACACCTTCTTCATGAAGAAGCTTGTACTCAGTCTCTTCTAAAGGCTGTACCTCAATGGAAATATTGGAAAAATGAGGTTTTAGTAACCGAACTGCATTCTGAAAATAAGGAACTCCGACTATCTTATTGGCTTCTCCACTCACCAACAAAACATGATTGACTCCCATTGACTTTAATACTGAAACCTCTATCATCAGCTCTGCATCAGTTAGTGTTTTTCTTCTGAGATTATTATCTAAACTAAACCCACAATATGTACAGATATTCTGACATTCATTACTCAGATACAATGGAGCATACAACTGAATGGTCTTCCCGAAACGTTTCTGGGTAAGAGCTCTTGTCATATTTGCCATAAGTTCCAACTCCTGTGATGCTGCCGGTGAAAGCATATTCAGAAAATCATCCAGTGTTCTGTTTCTTTTCTGGAGACTGTTTCGAACCTCGGAGATCGTTACTTTTTCAAGTCTGGCTTTTACTTCATCCCACTGGTACTGCTCGAAAACCTCCTTAAAACTATTCATGATTCTTATTTTTATTCAAACAAAAACGACGTTAAAGGACTTGATGCTTCAGCATGATTAGCGATAGCTCCCAAGCCTGATTCAAAAGCTCTTCTTCCGGCAATCACGCCTTCTTTGAAAGCTACAGCCATATTTACAGGATTTCGTGCAACTGCAATGGCTGTATTAACTAAAACTGCATCTGCTCCCATCTCCATAGCTTTTGCAGCATCAGACGGTGCACCAATGCCAGCATCTACAACAACAGGAACGTTACTTTGGCTGATGATAATTTCTAAGAAATCCAGTGTTCTCAATCCTTTATTGGTTCCGATAGGCGCTCCTAAAGGCATTACCACAGCTGTTCCTGCATCTTCAAGACGTTTGCATAAAACAGGATCGGCATGAATATAAGGCATCACTACAAAACCTAATTTGGCCAATTCTTCGGTGGCATACAATGTTTCAATAGGATCTGGTAATAAATATTTCGGATCCGGATGAATTTCCAACTTTACCCAGTTGGTTTCTAAAGCTTCTCTTGCTAATTGTGCAGCCAGCACAGCTTCTTTAGCAGTTCTTGCTCCTGAGGTATTGGGTAAAAGATGAACCTGGGTTCCTTTTAATGAATCTAATAAATCATCTTCGGCTGACTGAGCATCAATTCTCTTTAAAGCCATTGTAACCATATTGGATTCTGAAGCCACAACAGAAGCTGCCATATCTTCAAGGCTTCCGAATTTTCCTGTTCCTAAAAACAATCTTGATTCAAAAGTTCTGTCTGCTATTATTAATTTTTGATTATGCATATGTACTTATTTATTTTTTTGAGGGCATTGTCCCAGCCTTGTCAAGGTTTAAAACTCGACAAGGCTTTAAACTCATTAATAATGGACGGCTGGTTGGTGATCTGCCCTGAAACCGCCACTCCATAAATTCCGAGCTGCTGTAATGACTGAATATCTTCAAGACTTACTCCTCCAATGGCAAATATTTTAGGAATCATCATTGATTTTTCATGAAGTTTATTTATAATTTCCTGATAGCCTTCAAACCCAAGAATAGGACTCAACTTTTCTTTTGTAGAGGTAAATCTTAGTGGCCCCAACCCAATATAATCACATGATTCCTTCATTCTTTGAAGAACATCTGAAAGGGTGTTCGCTGTTCCACCAATGATCTTATTATCTCCTAAAATGATTCTTGCTTCTTCAATGGAGCCATCATTTAATCCTAAGTGAACTCCATCAGCATCTATTGATTTTGCCAGCTTAACATTATCATTGATGATACAGATTGACTGATATTCTGAGCAAAGCTGCTTTGAAACTTCACAAAGGCTTATTAATTCATTTTCAGAAGCATTTTTCCAGCGGATCTGCACCCATTTTATCCCATGATCTAAGGCTTTACGGATATTAAGTTCCTGCTCCTGCCGTGTATGCCCCTTTGAGATGTATTGTAATTTTTCCATATTGACTATGAATGTATCCCGAATAAAGAGGGATTGCTTTTTAAAAATTGTTCGATATAAAATTTCTATTTCCTGCAAGCAATTTCCAGGTTTTACCTCTTGATAGCTCTCCTACATTTTCTAAGTACACTTAAAGGTTCATCACTTTCCCAAACAGCTCCTAATAAAGCCACACCATCTACTCCAAGATCAAAAACGTCCTGAATACGATTGGAATCGATACCTCCTAAGGCAATCAGCTTTACATCCGGATTATTTCTTTGACTCAGGCTTTCCATCACTGTTGAATCAATTCCATATCCTTTTTTGGAAATACTTGGAAAGAATGGGCTTATAAAAGCATATTCCCACTCTTTTTCCAATGTATTATAGGTATTGATATCATGAACAGAAGTTGAAATTGTATTTCCAGCCATAAAAGGTGTGTATTTTCCTTCCTTTCGGTCTTCTTCTCTAAAGTGAAATCTTGAAATCCCATAATCTTGTCCCAGATCATGATGACTGTGCAGTACCAATTGCCCATAAAATGAGGCATCAATACTTTTGATAAAACCAATCATTTCTTCCTCGCTGATCCATGGTTTTCTTATATGAAGCAAATCCAATCCCTCATGAAACATCTGATTGATGCTCTCTGATTCGTTTGGAACTATAGTTTCAGAAGTGATGACGAGAATCATATATAAATTTCCTTTCCTTTTTCAATAAACTCCTGTGACTTATCAAACATTCCCTGTTCTGCAGATTCACGAATTTCCTGGGTGATCTTCATCGAGCAGAATTTTGGTCCGCACATAGAGCAGAAGTGAGCAATTTTAGCTCCGTCCGCGGGAAGCGTTTCATCATGATAAGCTCTGGCAGTATCCGGATCTAATGAAAGATTGAACTGGTCTTCCCATCTGAATTCAAATCTTGCTTTACTTAATGCATTATCTCGGTATTGTGCTCCCGGATGTCCTTTTGCTAAATCTGCGGCGTGGGCTGCTAGTTTGTAAGTAATTACTCCCACTTTCACATCATCTCTGTTCGGAAGACCTAGATGTTCTTTTGGGGTTACATAGCAAAGCATGGCACATCCGAACCATCCGATCATAGCGGCACCGATTCCTGAAGTGATGTGATCATAACCCGGTGCAATATCTGTAGTTAAAGGGCCTAATGTATAGAAAGGTGCTTCGTCACACACTTCCAATTGCTTCTCCATGTTTTCTTTAATCATGTGCATCGGAACGTGTCCCGGACCTTCAATCATCACTTGTACATTGTGCTTCCATGCAATTTTTGTCAGTTCCCCTAAAGTTTCAAGTTCTGCAAACTGAGCATCATCATTAGCATCAGCAATAGAACCCGGACGTAAACCGTCTCCTAAAGAAAATGCTACATCATACTTCTTCATGATCTCGCAAATCTCTTCAAAATGAGTATATAAAAAGTTTTCTTTATGATGATAAAGACACCATTTCGCCATAATAGAGCCTCCTCTGGAAACAATTCCTGTTACTCTGTTGGCTGTTAAATGAATGTATCTCAATAAAACTCCGGCATGGATGGTAAAATAAGATACTCCCTGCTCGGCCTGTTCAATCAAAGTATCTTTAAAAACTTCCCATGTTAAATCTTCCGGTACTCCTTTTACCTTTTCCAGTGCCTGATAAATGGGAACTGTACCAATGGGAACCGGGCTGTTTCTGATGATCCATTCTCTGGTTTCATGGATATTTTTTCCTGTGGAAAGGTCCATAATCGTATCAGCACCCCAACGGCAAGCCCAAACTGCTTTCTCTACTTCTTCATCTATACTTGATGAAACAGCACTATTTCCGATATTCGCATTGATTTTCACCAAAAAGTTTCTTCCGATAATCATCGGTTCGCTTTCCGGGTGATTAATGTTATTTGGAATAATAGCTCTTCCGGCAGCAATTTCATCTCTTACAAACTCCGGAGTGATCTTACTTTTTGGAGTATTAGCACCAAAACTGTTTCCAATATGCTGACAGGCCATTTCTTTTGGAACCGACTGCAATTGTTCTATTCTTTGGTTTTCTCTGATGGCAATATATTCCATTTCCGGAGTAATGATGCCTTGTTTTGCATAATAAAGCTGAGTAAGTTCTTTTCCTTCCTGAGCAACTTTAGGTTTATGATCGTAAGAAAAGCGCAATTCATCAAGTTTAGAATCTGCGAGACGTGCTTTTCCGTATTCTGAGGTGATTCCATCCAGAATAGTAACATCTTCTCTGTCCAGAATCCATTGTTCTCTTATTCTTGGAAGCCCTTTTTGAATATCGATTGTTGCATTTTCATCGGTATAAGGTCCTGAAGTATCGTAGATTGTTACCGGAGGATTTTCTTCAAAATTTCCATTAGTCAGCTTGGTAGGGCTAAGTTGTATTTCACGCATTGCTACATTGATAGGATGAATTTTTCCTTCAACATAGATTTTCTTTGAGTTCGGAAATGGCGAACATGTAATTGAATGAGCCATAAATATGGGTATTAAGTATGAGAATTATCCGCCCTGAGTGGCAGTAATGATTAAAATTGAATCCAGATTGTTAAGGGGAGTTTCCGCCCAGATTGACAGCGGAATAATACGATTGTTGAGGGCTACGGCAATCCCTTTCTTTTTTCCAGGTAGCTCCATAGCCAATAATGCTTCCAGATTTTCGGGAAGTACATTAAATGTTTTTCGGGTGTGGTTGATTATAAGTTCCATTCCTAATGATTTAAATATACTTTAGGAATGGCTATTATTGTACAATAGAATGTACAGCAAAAGTCATCTACTTTTCCCTACGCTGGTATAATCCAGATCAGGTTCAAAGGGTAAAGTCTCAGTCTGTAAACACAGACACCCCTAAAGTGTGGGACGAAGGTAGTTATTTTTTGAGAATGGGCAAAATCTAATTTTACGGAAACAAAAAATCCATCTCAAATTTGGAGATGGATCTTATTGATATTTATTCAAATGCTTTAATAGAAAAGCTTTAAGCTGCCATTGGTATTATGTTGATTAGCCCAATTTGATTGGTTCAGAAAAAATTCGGAGCTATAAGGTTGATACTCTTTTGAAATTCTTCTTTGAGGATTATTTTTTGATAATGAAAAGTAGAAATAATCTTCAAAAATGCCTAATTTCTTAAATGGATTTTGTGCAGAATCAAAATTATCAAATGTAATTTCATTCGTAATGTATGCATCAACATTATTATGCTTTTCAGTTTTAGTTGCCTTTTCTAAATTTCCTGAATTATTATAAATAAACTTTTCTACGTATGTCAAAATATAATCTTGCGGGTCAGTTGGATCGTATGGAGCATTAGGATATTGAGTTAAAATCTCAATTAACTTTCCTGAAGCGTCATAAGTATAGGTCAAATACATATCCATATATGAATTATTAACCTGTGGAATAACTAATTTAATAACTCTACCTTGATTATCAAATTCAAATCTTCTTTCCTTCAATTGAATATTGAAACTAGGGTCAGAGCTATAATTTTTCATAATTGCTGTATTTCCTGTATACGTTACGATTGTATACACTGATTTTGAATAAGCATAAGGGAAACCCGTACTTCCAGAAAGTTCCAACTTTCCTCCTACTTTTTTACTAACTCTTCCCTGAGAATCATATTCGAAAATATAATTTTGTTCCAATCCATTAAACACAGGTGACAAAACGGGATAGTTCCACGAGATTTTACTTGTATTTTCAGTAATCGTCTGTTTTGAATTATCAATAGGCATTTCATCATTGTCTGAACAAGATGCCATAACCAGCAATGTGGCTAATAAAAGTGATTTGAATTTCATGTTATAGTTTATGATATGCTTATTCTTCACAAGCTCTCCAGATCGCATCATTCTGCGGAACAGGAGCTATGATTTCTATGTTTTCTTTAGTAACCGGATGAATAAATTCCAGTTTCCTTGCATGAAGATTGATTCCTCCGTCCGGATTGGAACGTGGAGAACCGTATTTTAGATCTCCTTTGATCGGAATCCCGGTTTTTGATAGCTGAGCTCTGATCTGGTGATGTCTTCCGGTTTCAAGATCTATTTCAAGAAGCAGATAATTATCTAAAGTTTTGATAATATTATAAGTTAAAATGGCTTCCTTAGCGCCTTCTGTAACTTTTGGGAAAACAATCGCCTTGTTATTCTTTTCGTTTTTCTTTAAATAATGAACCAGTCTTTGGCTTTGTGGAATTAATTCTTTTCCAACTACCGCCCAATAGGTCTTTTTAACCTCACGGTTTTTCACCATCTGAGTAAGACGCGAAAGTGCTTTTGAGGTTTTAGCATAAATAACCAGCCCGGAAGTGGGACGGTCTATACGATGAACCAAGCCGAGAAAAACATTTCCCGGCTTAGCATCTCTTATTTTTATATAATTCTTGATAGATTCCAATAGTGATTCATCACCGGTCTTATCGCCCTGTACAAGCTGACCGACTTTTTTGTTCACTACCAGAAGATGGTTGTCTTCATATACAATCTGCTCCTTCATTCAGTCTATCTGTTTCTGTTTCTATTTGACATTGAAAGAATAATCCCCGCCAAAAGACCAACTGTTTTAAGTCCTGAAATCATTGAACTATCCGGCAATAAAGCTCCAACCACACAAACTCCTGCTGCTGCATACATCGCATACATGAAGTTTTTATTGGTCAGCATAGGTGCCTGAATAAAGAAACTTGCTCCTATCAGAACATAGAACACTTTTCTGGAAAGTAAATGATTGATCTCAGGTGAAAATAAATTGAACCAGCCTATAGCAAGACAGATTAAAGCAGCAATAGATAATATTCCCTGAATAGATTGTTGTTGATTTTGCATGAATTAATAACTTTCGTTTTGGTTAGGGAATTCTACATTCTTTACATCTTGTACATATTGAGACACAGCTCCTGTAATCTCTGTGTAAAGATCAAGATATCTTCTTAAAAATTTAGGACTGAAACCTTTGTTCATTCCTACCATATCATGATATACCAAAACCTGACCGTCACAGTCTGCTCCGGCACCAATTCCGATAGTAGGGATAGAAATGCTCTCAGTAACTTTTTTAGCTAAATCAGCAGGAATTTTTTCCAATACTACAGAAAAACATCCTAATTCTTCTAAAAGCTGTGCATCAGCAATCAGTTTTTCAGCTTCTGCCTCTTCTTTTGCTCTTACCTTATAAGTTCCGAATTTATAAATAGATTGTGGCGTTAATCCTAAGTGTCCCATTACAGGAATCCCAGCATTGATGATTTTTTTAATAGATTTTGAAATCTCTTTTCCGCCCTCAATTTTCACAGCATGAGCACCTCCTTCTTTCATCATTCTTACTGCAGACTCTAATGCTTTTTCAGGATTACTCTGATAAGTTCCGAATGGCAAATCTGCCACCACTAAAGCTCTGTCAGTTCCTCTTACCACACTTTGAGCATGATAGATCATTTGGTCTAATGTAATAGGTAATGTAGTTTCAAAACCTGCCATTACATTGGCTGCAGAGTCTCCAATCAAAATAGCATCTACTCCACCTGCATCTACCATCTTTGCCGTGGTAAAATCATAGGCTGTAAGCATTGTTATTTTCTCCTTGTCGAATTTCATTTTACGCAAGGTTTCAGTCGTAACTTTTTTAATTTCAGAGTGAACAGACATAATTTATCTATTTTTTAAAAGTTAAAAAGTCGGCCTGTAGCCGACTTAAGTTTTTATGATTTTTATAAAACTACGTGACCGAGTTTCATGAGTTTATCGTGATTCAGAATCTTGATGTTTCTCCCGTCAACTTCTATCAGACTATCCTGTTTGAATTCCGAGATGAGACGAATGGCACTTTCAGTAGCAGTACCAATGATGTTGGCAATTTCTTCTCTGGTTAAGGAGATTTTGATAAAGCCTTCCGGATCTACCCCTAATTTCTGTTCCAAAAGCAGCAATATTTCAGCCAGCCTTTCTCTTACCGTTTTTTGGGCAAGGAACGTTATGGTATTAGAAGATTCTCCTAATTCGTAAGAAATTTTTTGAAGCATTACGAAAGACAATTGCGGATCTACTTCCAGAAGATACATAAAGATATCTGCTGGTAAGAAAACACACTCAATGTCTGTCATGGCTTCTGCTTTGGCTTGGAAATTTTCCCCGCAAAGCAAAGAACGATAGCCGATAATATCCCCTTCTTTGATAAATCTTAAAATCTGATCTTTCCCAAATGCTCCTGATTTTGAAAGTTTAGCGGCTCCTTTTTCAAGTACGAATACACCTTTTGGTGTTTCCCCATCTTCGAAAATAGTATCGTGTTTCTGAAAACTCAATCTTTTTTTACCGTTAATATATTTTTCAAAATCTGCGCTAGAAAGTCTTTCCTTAAATGATTTATCATTAAAAACTCTGGCGAACCTCTCTTCAATGGCTATCTGTTGTTCCTGCGGCATTTTATATGATATTTATCACAAAAATAGAACTTTTTAACTCGATAAACAAAAAAAATTGTTATAATTTTGTAGTTCAATAATTTAGGGAGGTGAGCGAGAACTGTTTTCATTGTGGTCAAGGGATAGAAAAAGAGAGAATTTTGTTTGATGAAAAGACTTTCTGTTGCAATGGCTGTAAGTCTGTTTATGAAATTCTGAATATAAATAATTTAAGTAATTTCTATGAACTTAATAAAGGGGCAGGAATTCGTCCGAGCGATGAAAATTCTACCCTATTCGATTATTTAGACACTCCTGAAATTTTTGAAAAAGTTACTGATTTCTCTGAAGGAAATACCAGCCTTGTTACCTTCAAGATTCCTGTAATTCACTGTTCTTCTTGTATCTGGTTATTGGAAAGCCTTCATACCCTTAATCCTTATATTAAGTACTCTCAGGTTAACTTCACTAGAAAGACCTTACAGATTTCTTTCAACCATAAAGATCTAAAATTAAGCGAACTCGCTAATTTCTTAACAAATTTAGGATACAAACCTGTTATCAGCCTTGAAACTGCTGAAAAAAATGTTGATCATCTTGATAAATCACTTCTTGTAAAATTTGCAATTGCAGGTTTTGCTTTCGGGAACGGAATGTTTTTAGCATTTCCGGAATATGTAGGTGGTGAAGATTATTGGATGGAGCATTATAAAGGACTTTTCAGAGTTCTGATGTTCTTATTAGCATGTCCGGTTGTATTTTATTCCGCTTCAGACTATTACAAATCCGCCTGGTACGGATTAAAAAATAAAATCGTTAACATTGATGTTCCTATTGTATTAGGGATATTTGTTCTTTTCGGAAGAAGCATTTACGAAGTAGCAACAGATTACGGTCCGGGATATTTTGACACCCTTTGCGGACTTCTGTTCTTCATGTTGATGGGTAAACTATTCCAGAAAAGAACATACAGTGCTCTTTCTTATGACAGAGATTACAAATCATTCTACCCTATTGCTGTAACTAAGGTTGACTTCGAAGGAAAACAGGAAAACATCCTTCTTTCCGAAATAAAAGTTGGAGACAGAATTTTAGTTAGAAACCAGGAAATCATCCCAGTAGACGCTATTCTTATCAACGGAGAAGGAAACATAGATAACAGTTTTATTACCGGAGAAAGTGAAAGCATCAGCAAACAGCCTGGAGACAAAATTTTTGCCGGTGGTAAGCAGGTTGGATCTTCTCTGGAACTTGAGGTTATTAAAGATGTAGATCAAAGTTATCTTACTCAACTTTGGAATAAAGAAGCTTTCAAGAAACATGAAACAGGTCTTGACACGTTAACGAACAACATCAGTAAATATTTCACATTCATCATTTTAGGTATTGCACTTATATCTGGAATTTATTGGGCATTCATCGATTTAGAGAAAATGTTCCAGGTGATTTCCGCCATTCTGATTATTGCATGTCCGTGTGCACTAGCATTATCTGCACCGTTCACTTTCGGACACATTATGAGGATTTTAGGTAGAAATAAATTTTATGTAAAAGATACGTTAACGATTGAAAAAATCGCAAAATTAGATACGATCGTTTTTGATAAGACCGGAACTATTACCCACAGAAAAAAATCAAATATCAAATATCAGGGTTCTGAGATCAATGAATTCGATCAACTGAATATCAAAACCTTATTAAAGAACTCAAACCACCCTTTATCTAAGTCTCTTTATGAATTTATAGAGTTTAATGACAATTATTTCCCGGTTGAAGACTTCCAGGAAATTTCAGGAAAAGGATACGTGGCCAGCGTAAGAGGAAATGTTTACAAAATCGGCTCTGCCCGTTACAACAATCAGGAACCTAAAAACCTGGAAACCGCCGTTTACATTAGCAAAAATGGTGAATTCTTAGGAAAATTCATCTTTAAGAATGAGTACAGACCTAAGCTTAAAGACTTATTTAATAAACTTACCAACTACAAAATATTTATTCTGAGCGGAGATAATTCCTCAGAGGAAAACCAGCTTAAAGAGCTTATTCCAAACTACAAAGGAATGGCTTTCAACCAAAGCCCGGAAGACAAGCTGAACTACATCAAAAGCCTTCAGGATCAGCATATGAAAGTAGCTATGCTTGGTGATGGACTGAACGACGCGGGAGCACTAAAACAAAGTAATGTAGGAATTGCCATTGCGGATGACACCAACAGCTTTACGCCATCTTCTGACGTTATCATGAACGGTGATAAAGTAGTCACTTTAGACAACTATCTGAACGTCTGTAAAGGCTCCATCACCATTGTGAAAATGACATTTATAATCAGTTTTCTTTATAATATTGTTGGGTTAAGTTACGCAGTTACAGGACACATGCATCCGCTTTTCGCGGCTATCATCATGCCGGTAAGCTCTATCACGGTAGTTACCTTTACTACAGTTTCAACTTGGATACTGGGTCGAAAATACTTCAAAAAACGGGCTTAAACCCTCTTATTTAGACTGATTTTAAATTAGCTGAAATCGGCATTTCGTGATGAATGTCATTATTTTTCACTAAATTTGAACCCCGAAAATAGGTTAATTTTGTTGTCCAATGGATATTCTATATTTAATGATCGTCTGCAGTGTTTCTTTAGCTGCGATCTTCCTGGTCGTATTTATAGTGTATGCCAAAAAAGGGCAGTTTGAAGATGATGAATCTCCGGCTGTTAGAATTCTTTTCGATGATGAAGTCAAAGAAAAAAATGAAACTGGCAACAAGGATAAAGACGAAAAAGAAATAGGAGAAAATAATAAAAATTGAGAAAAATAGTGAATAGTTGATATGGAAACACAAAAGTTTAGTTATGACAATAGTATTGTCCGTGCGTTCCTCTATGCGACCATTATCTTTGGTTTCATAGGATTTACGTTCGGGCTTACGGCGGCATTAATGCTTTTCTACCCTGAATTACCTGAATTCTTATTCGGTACAGATGATACAACCATTAAAAGTTTGGCATCGGGTAATATTCAAGGGTTAATAAACACTCATGGAGCGTTTGGTTTTGGTAGAATCAGGATGTTGCACACCAATACCGTGATCTTTGCGTTCGTGTGTAATATTGTTTATGTAGGGGTATACTACTCTACGCAAAGATTATTGAAGACAAGAATGTACAGTGATACATTATCTTGGATTCACTTCTGGACATGGCAGTTTATGATCGTTGCTACGTTCATTACGTTCTTTATGGGTATTAATACTTCAAAAGAATATGCTGAACATGAGTGGCCGATCGATATTTTGATTGCGTTCTCATGGATCATTTTTGGAGCAAACATGATTCTCACTATTTCAAAGAGAAGAGTAAGACACCTTTATGTTGCTATTTGGTTCTATCTTGGAACTTGGGTAGCAGTAGCAATGCTTCACATCTTCAACAACCTTGAAGTTCCATTATCTTTCTCTGGCTGGAAGTCTTATTCTGCATATGCAGGAGCAAAAGATGCCATCGTACAATGGTGGTATGGTCACAATGCAGTAGCATTCGTATTGACAACTCCGGTTCTAGGTTTAATGTATTACTTCTTACCAAAAGCAGCAGACAGACCTGTATTCTCATATAAACTGTCTATTATTCACTTTTGGTCACTAATCTTCGTATATATCTGGGCTGGTCCTCACCACCTTCAGTATACCGCTCTACCAGCATGGGCACAAGCAGTAGGAACTGGTTTCTCTATCATGCTTATCGCACCATCTTGGGGAGGAATGTTAAATGGTCTTCTTACCTTAAGAGGAGCTTGGGATAAAGTAAGAGAAAATCCTATCCTTAAGTTCTTCGTAGTAGCTGTTACTTGTTATGGTATGGCAACATTTGAAGGACCGCTTTTAGCAACTAAAAACATCAACAAAATTGGTCACTTTACAGACTGGGTTATCGGTCACGTACACTTAGGTGCTCTTGGATGGAATGGTTTCATGGCATTCGGGGTTATCTATTACTTGGTACCAATTATGTGGAGAACTAAAATTTGGTCTGTAAAATTAGCTAACTGGCATTTCTGGTTAGGGACATTAGGAATCATTTTCTATGCAGTACCAATGTATATTTCAGGATTCACACAAGGATTAATGTGGAAACAATTCAACCCAGACGGAACATTATTATGGAAAAACTGGTTGGATACAGTAACTGCAATTATTCCTTACTTTAAAATGAGATTCTTAGGAGGGTTATTCTATATTTCTGGAGCTATCCTAATGATCGTTAACGTAATTGCTACTGTAAGAAAAGGATCATTCCAGAAAGAAGTTCCTGCTGAAGCACCTGCATTAGCAAATATCGGAAACAAACGTAAAGAAGGAGAAGGATTCCACCTTTGGTTAGAAAGAATGCCATTGCTTTTAACAGTATTGTCATTGTGTACTATTTCCATCGGAAGTATGGTAGAAATTATTCCTACTCTATCTCTTAAGAAAAGTGTACCTACCATTTCAGCAGTGAAGCCTTATTCTCCGCTTGAACTTGAAGGTAGAGATATTTATATTCGTGAAGGATGTAATGCTTGTCACTCTCAGATGATCAGACCGTTCAGAGATGAGATTACAAGATTTAACGGTAAAAACGGACAGTACTCTAAAGCAGGAGAATTCGTATACGACAGACCTTTCCTTTGGGGATCTAAGAGAACAGGACCGGATTTACATAGAGAAGGAGGTAAAAACCCAAGTTCTTGGCACTACAAGCACATGTATAACCCAAGATCTACATCTGCAGGTTCTATCATGCCTCGTTACCCTTGGTTAATTGCTACAGACTTAGACAGATCTAAGATGGTAGACAAGATTAAGCTAATGAAGAATACATTTGATGTACCTTATACAAAAGCTCAAATTGACTCAGCCAATACATGGGCAGATAACCAGGCAAAGAAAATTGTAAAAGATATCTTCTCTGAAGCAAATGACTTGAAAGAGGCTTATGCTAAGAAACCTCAGGGAGAATTAGAGAAAAAAGAAATTGTAGCTCTTATTTCTTACCTACAGAGATTAGGAACAGATATTAAAACAACTGAAATTAAAACAGCAAGTAATAACTAAAACATTAAAAGGTTAGTATGATTCCTCAGAACTTTAAAGATATATTATCCAATACAGAAAATGCTGGCTTCTACCAGACCCTGGCTCTGATTTTCTTTATGCTGTTCTTCGTAGCTCTGGTAATCTATGTTTTTAGCAAGCCTAAGAAATATTACAAAGAGGAAGAAGAAGCTCCGCTTGGAGAGGATGAAGACGACGATTTTAATTTAAAAAATTAAACTATTTTTTATGAAACAAAGAACACCTGTTGTTGTAAACATCTTGATAATAATCGGACTTTTAATAGTTTTTTATTATTTGTTTGTGCAGAGCTACGCGTTCCTAGCTTCGCCTTACTTCTGGGGAACTGTTGTTATTGGTAGTATCCTTGCCTTTATCCACAGTTCTATTGGAGATTTGATTGAAAACAACAAATTCAAAAAACTATCTCCGGAAGAGAAAGCGGCTTATTTAGCTGAAAAGAAAATTCCTTTCTTCAAAAGAATGTATGCAGCTGCCTTTAAAAAGCAATCTGATACAGAAGAAAAAGATATCCTTATTGACCACGGTTTCGATGGAATCATGGAGTTGGATAACCAATTACCAAAATGGTGGGTAGGTTTATTCTACTTTGGGACTGCTTTTTGTATTGTATATATTGCCGCATATTCATTTACAGATTTCGCTCACCCGTTAAGCGAGTATGAAAAAGAATATAAGGAGCAATTGGCAAGCATTGCAGCTTATGAAGCAAGCCAGCCGCCTGTAACTATTGAAACTGCTAAATATTCAGCAGATAATATTGCAGAAGGTAAAGAATTATTCAAAACAAACTGTGCATCTTGTCACAAAGAAGACGGTAGTGGAGGTATCGGTCCAAACTTAACGGATAACCACTGGATCAACATGCCAGAGAAGACGTTATTCAAAAACGTATTCCATATGGACTGGAATGGTTCTCCTACTAACCCTGCGATGAGAGCATTCGGTAAAAACGGAGAAGTTTCTGGAGCTGAAATTGAAAAGATTGCAGCGTATGTATATCACATCAACCAGGAATTACCACCAGTAACTCCGGCTCAAGGAGGAGCTGCTCCTCAAGGAACTGAAGCACACTGGGAAAAAGAATAATCTAAAAAATTAGAAACATATGAAAAAAACATAATTTGTTATTACCTTAAAAATAGTAACGAATTATGTTTTTTCTTTTTTAAATACATTACAATATGTCAGACATAGAAGAAATAGAAGTACGAGGCGGACAGGGACAGGTTCTGGACCCTGAAACTTACAGAGATTCTATCGGGACAATGGAGCAATCCGGTAAAAGAAGATGGGTATTTCCGAGAAAACCAAAAGGAAAATACACTAACTATAGAAACATTGTAAGTTATCTCTTATTAATTATTTATTTTTCATTACCATTCATCAAAATTAATGGTAATCCATTGTTATTATTCAATGTGATAGACAGAGAGTTTTTCATTTTTGGACAGCCTTTCTATCCACAGGACTTTTTTATCCTTACTTTAGGAGCCATCGCATCATTAATCTTTATTATCGTTTTTACGATTGCATTCGGAAGAATTTTCTGCGGGTGGATTTGCCCTCAGACAATTTTTATGGAATCTATCTTCCGTAAAATCGAATATCTGATTGAAGGTGACCGAAACAAGCAAATGAAGCTGGACAGACAAGAGTGGAACAGCGAGAAGATCTGGAAAAGAACTTTAAAATGGTTTGTTTACATTGTTATTTCATTAATCATTACTCACTTTATGTTCATGTATATTGTGGGCTATGAACAAGTAATCAAAATTGTGTCTGAAGGGCCATTTGCACATCCTACCAATTTTATCGTAATGATTCTCCTTGCTGCTGCATTTTACTTTGTATTTGCATGGTTCAGAGAGCAGGTATGTACATTGGTATGCCCATACGGTAGACTTCAGGGAGTATTAATTGATAAAGATACCATCAACGTTTTCTATGACTTCAAAAGAGGAGAAGGAAGATCAAAATGGAGAAAAGGAGAAGATAGAAAAGCAGCAGGAAAAGGAGATTGTATTGATTGTCATCAGTGCGTTGTAGTATGCCCTACCGGAATTGACATCAGAGACGGACAACAGCTGGAATGTATCAACTGTACAGCATGTATTGATGCCTGCGATGAAGTAATGGAAAAAGTAGGTCTTCCGAAAGGACTGGTAAGATATGCTTCTGAAAACGAAATTGAGAAAGAAACTCAGTTCAAATTTACCGGAAGAATGAAAGGGTTCAGTATCTTCTTATTCCTTCTGGTAGGATTCTTAGGCTATCTTCTTTACAGCCGTGGAGAAATGGAAGCTAAATTCATTAAACCTGCGGGAAGTACATTCTTCGTGAAAGAAGGAAAAATTATCAATACTTATAATTATACCTTCCTGAATAAAACCAATGAGAAGAAAATGGTTACCATCAAGGTAATGGCACCTGCTCACGGGGAGATTACTTATAGTGCTTCAAGTAAAATTCCTGTAGACAGGGATAAAATTTCAAAAGGGACCATTAATATCAGCTTCCCGGAAGATGAAATGAAGCTTTCTAAACAGAACATCACAATCGGAGTTTACGATATGAAGGGTAAACTTATCGATTCTTATCAAACATATTTTGAAGGACCATTCAAACTGCAATTTTAAATAGAAAAAATGAAGAACTTTAGTTGGGGACACGGTGTTGTAATTGCATTAGCAGCATTTATTATTTTTATATTATCCATGATGTTTCTATTCCCGAACGGGCAAAAGAACTCTGAAATGGTAACCGATAATTATTACGAAGAGGAATTACAGTATCAAGATGTAATTGATTCCAAGAAAAGAGCTGACGAACTTCAGGAAAAACCTGTATTCAGCCAGGACACTAATGGTATTAAAATCACTTTTCCAAAAGATAATACGCATTCAAATACTACGGTAAAATTTGTTTTAAACAGAACCGACGACCAGAATTTAGACATCAAAAAATCTGTAGATCTTGATGCCAACCACACTTTCATTATCCCTGCACAGGTATTAAAGATGGGTAATTATACCCTGAGATTAAGTTGGACTAAAGACAAAACAGACTATAGAATGGATTATGATGTGATATGGAAATAGGACTTATTGTATCGGCTATTGCCTTAGGCTTTGCTTCCGGTTTTCACTGTATCGGAATGTGTGGGCCTATTGCTTTATCGATGGGATTAACCAAAAAACAGGCGGCTAATTTTTATCTTCAAAATCTTACCTATCAGTTCGGAAGGATCTTCACCTATTCTTTATTAGGTGCACTTCTTGGGATTATAGGACAAGGATTTGAGATGGCCGGGTTTCAGAAGTATCTAACCATTACAGCCGGTGTTCTGCTTATTGTTATGGCCGTATTTTCATTTGGCGGAAAAGATTTTGCTTCAAAAATTCCTTTTCTATCTAAATTTTTATACTCTGTTAAATCCAATCTAGGACGCTTACTGCAAAAGGCAGATTACCGTTCGAGATTCTCAACTGGGATTCTCAATGGCTTTTTACCATGCGGAATGGTTTATATGGCTCTTACAGCAAGTCTTGCTGGCGGAGGAATATGGCAGGGAGCCTTATATATGGCCTTATTTGGTTTGGGAACCCTTCCATTCATGTTTGCTATCGTTCTGGCTGGAAATCTTATGAACCAGGCCTTCAGAACAAAGGTTTTAAAGGCAGTCCCTATCATTATGATTATTTTGGGCGGACTTTTTATCCTCAGAGGCTTAGAACTTGGTATTCCTTATGTTTCTCCAAAAGCCGAAGCGATGACTATTTCAAAAGATCCTAACGGAGCCGTTAACTGTCATTAATTAGAATTTATAGTATACCATGAAGAAAATAATCGTCTTATTTTTAATAAGTCTGTTTACTCTACAATCCTGCAGCATCAATACCGAAATAATCTATCATAAAGATTCAGCTACATCTATGATTACCGATGTAGATACCCGAGAGTTTATGGCAGAGATGCAAGCTATGACACCAGATTCATTAAAACAAGACAAGTTTAAGGAGATGGACAGATTCCCAACGGTGTGGACAAGCATGTATGATCTTCTAAAAAAAGAAGGAAAACTGAAAACGGAAAATCAGGACACGATCAGGATTATAAAAAAGGTTTTTGTAAAATCTACAAAAGAAGACAAGAAACCCGTCCCTATTGGATTTTCCTTTAAATTAGATCACATCACCCCTAATGATTATGAAGTTGTTAAGAATTTCAACAAAGACGATAAATTACCCTTTGATCAAAACATACTCAATACCTGGGATGGAAAAACATTAACCATTAATACAGATTTTTTCAATGCTAAAAATATTGAAGAAGTGCTTCGTTCCCAAGGATCAAAAGAAGAAACAGAAAATATGGAAGGTATGATGATGATGTTTCTCAAAAACATCGGAACTACCTTAAAGTTTGAAAACAAAATAAAATCTATCACCGGTAAACATGACTGGCTAAAACAGGTTGATGATTACTCTGTAAGAATAGAATATGATTTGAAAGCGATGAATGACAAAGATTCAAAATTGAAAAATGCTGATAAAAAGATCATCATTGTTACTGAATAAAATAACAAAAACCACTGAAGATTTCAGTGGTTTTTTATTTAAATAGAAACTTTATACCTTTTAGTTGATCAGATCAAACCTTGCGTATTCAGCAATTTTCTTAGGAAGTTTAATTCCTTCTGCAGTCTGATTGTTCTCCAATAGAGCAGCCATAATTCTTGGCAATGCCATTGCAGATCCGTTCAGCGTGTGTACTAACTGAGATTTTCCGTCTGCTTTGTAACGGCATTTCAATCTGTTAGCTTGGAATGTTTCAAAGTTTGAAACAGAACTTACTTCTAACCACATTTCCTGAGCAGCACTCCATACTTCGAAATCATAAGTCATTGCAGCAGCAAAGCCTGTATCTCCGCCACAAAGTCTTAATACTCTGAATGGAAGTTCAAGATCTGTAAGGATTTCCTTGATATGTTCTACCATTTCTTCTAAAACAGCATAAGAATTTTCTGGCTTTTCAATTCTTACAATCTCTACTTTCTCAAATTGATGAAGACGGTTCAGCCCTCTTACGTGAGCTCCATAACTTCCTGCTTCTCTTCTGTAGCATTGTGAGAAAGCTGTATTTTTAATCGGAAGATCTCTTTCATCTAATAATACATCACGATAAAGGTTTGTTACAGGAACTTCTGCTGTAGGGATCAGATATAGATTATCTTCATTGATATAATACATCTGCCCTTCTTTATCAGGTAGCTGTCCTGTTCCATAACCAGAAGCTTCATTCACTACGTGAGGCGGATTTACTTCTGTATATCCTTTTTCAACGTTTTTATCAAGGAAATACTGAACTAAAGCTCTTTGTAATCTTGCTCCTTTTCCTAAATAAACAGGGAAACCTGCTCCTGCGATTTTTACTCCTAATTCAAAATCAATAAGGTTATATTTTTTAGCAAGCTCCCAGTGAGGGATAGCTCCTTCACCAAGACCTTCCACAGTGTGAGACTGGAAAATATTTTCGTTATCCTCAGCAGAAGCTCCGTTTTTTACCAATTCGTTTGGAATGTTTGGAAGCTGATACAGAATGTTTAATAATTCAGTTTCTTTTACTTCCAGCTGAGATTTCAATTCTGAACTCGACTCTTTGTATTGTGCTGTTTTAGATTTTGCTGATTCCGCTTCTTCTTTCTTTCCTTCCTTCATTAAAAGTCCAATTTCCTTGGAGATTTTATTGATCTCGGAAAGCTGGGAATCTAATTCAAATTGGATTCTTTTTCTTTCATCGTCAGTAGCAATAGCTTCGTCTACCAACTCAAGATTCTTGAATTGTCTTTTTTGAAGACCTTCTAAAACGCGTTCTTTATTGTCGCGTAAAAAATTGACTTGTAACATTTTATTTAGATGTTAAATATTAAATTTAGCCTAATATAAGCTAATCATTTTACAAATTTAGAATTATTTTGTGACAGTTACGTTATTTATGGAATTGGGCGCTCCCGATTCTTTTGAAAATACGGATTTTGTATTATATAAAACCTCAGAAACCTGAAATAATTCCGGTGTCTTTCTATAATGGATTTCAAGAATATCTGTAACCGACTGAGTAGTATTATTAACAGTCTTATTTAAGGTAACTGCCATCTTTGAATAATAATTGATACCTGCAGAATCAAATTTCTTTCTTTTCGCTCCTGCAATATACTCTATATAAAAAACAGAGTCCTGTCTCATTCTTAGAGGAATGGTAGTAACTGGAGAGTTGTCTCTGTCTCCTAACATATCATTTACTGAAAAACTCGTAAAAGATCCACTTTTTTTAGCATTCAGTAGATCCGGATTGGTTTCAGACTTCATATAGATATTTAGAATCTGATCAATTCTTTGTAAAGAATCGTCATCACTTCCGCAGCTAATAACCACACCGCTTAATAATAAGATATAAAGAAAGATATTTTTCATTCCAGCAAAGATAAAAAGATTTTGCTATTAAGGCAGTTTCCTTAAGTAGGAAAAGAAAAAAAACAGAAAGCCCAAACCTGAAATAAGCAGTGTTGCTGTCATTGCAATTCCCATCCCAATAGCTCCATAAGCAGGAACCAATAGATAAGCAAGTACTGCCAGAAATATAAGTGAACCCGTGCTTAGCCAGGTATTAATTTCTACTTTCCCTACCGCAGGCAAAAGGTTTCCATATAAATTTCTGGTTAGCATTCCCAATGTAAAACCTACTGATAAAATCATAAATAATGTTGTATTCTCCACATATGATTCTCCAAAGAAGAAAATGATAATGTACTTTTTGAACAGATAAAAGAAAAGTAGGATACCCAGGCAAATGGGAATGAAAAATTTATTAAAATTCATCACATAGGACTGCAGAAACTTTTTATCCTTAAAGTTTTTTGAAAGAACCGGGAAGTCACTCTGCAGAAAACTGGTCGCTAAAAAAATAATATTTGAAGGAATCAGAATTGCAGTCCTGTAATTGGCAACGGCATTTTCATTCATCATAAAACCAAGTAACAGGATATCCAAAGAATAAAGAGCATCTGAAGTAAGGGATGTAAGAGCTGTAAAGATCCCGTATCTCCACATCTCTTTATAATTTTGAAGTCTGAATGCACGATGTGCATATATATCTTTTTTTAGCCACAATAAGGACAAATATGGGGTTATACTGATGGCTATAAGATAGCCGTAAAACTTAAAGAAATAAGTAAGAACCAATACCAGCAACAGCCCGCCGATATTCACTACATTATTAATTCTAGCAAATATCTGATTACTGCCTGTAATTCTATAAAAAACCTGAATATGATTTAGAAAGTAAAATCCTCCAAGTCTTACAGCGCAGGCAATAAAAATAATAAAGATATCTTCATATTTATGAAAATAGAAGATAGATGCACTCAAAAACAAGATAATAAGAATCAATTCAAAAAGAATTCCTTTGAAAAAAAAGTAAGATGAGATTTTCAATTTTTCTTCTTTATCTGATGATATAGATCCGAAACGCATTAGACTCTGGCTGCTTCCAAAACCTGTAAATGGAGCAAAAATAGTGAGCACAGAAAGAACAATACTTAAAACCCCAAACTCATTTTCTGGCAACAATCTTATAATCAGTAAAGATCCTAGAAAACTACTGATTTTAGCAATAAGAAATGAAAAGAAAACATGATGTCCACTATTACTAAAAAAATTTCTTAAAAAATCTTTCAGGCTTTTCACGAGATATTGTTTTTAGAAAGAACTTCATTATAAATTTCGGTAAACTGCTTAGCAATAGCCTTTCGGGAATATTTATCCACACAAAAATCCCTGATCTCTGCTTCATTTTTAAAGGTATATTCCTGTTTGCAGATTTTCTCCAAAACCTTATAAAGCTGATCTGTATTGTCTTTTTCAATTCCTATTCCCTGCCCATCTATAATAAACTCTGCTGCACCTCCCACCATCGTTGAGATCACAGGTTTCCCACAGGCATAAGATTCCAGAATAACACATCCTTGGGTCTCATTTTCACTGAATAAGATAAAATAATCTGAATTTTGCATTTTTTCAGCAACTTCAGCATAACTTATGGCATCGAAAACTTGTATATATTCTTCTGCAGATAGTTTTTTAACCAAAGCCAGCAAAGATTCAGAGTCTCCATCTCCTCCTATTTCCAGTCTTACCGGATATCCGTTTTGATGCAACAGATAAATGGCGTTAATGATATCTTTAGGTCTTTTACGAAGAATCAAACTTGATACATGGAGAAACTTCACATGATTTGATGCCTCAATTCTAGGTTTAACGGTAAAAACATCAGTATCTACCACATTCGATATAACTTTCATCGGTGTGGTGATTCCTAACTCTTTCAAGCTATCTTTTAGATTGTGGCTCACCGGTAAAATATATCCGGCATGTTTTGCAATATATTTTGCAATCCGTTTAATATTACCTGATGTTCGGGAAAGATTCTGCTTTTGCAAAGCCGTCCAGTGCTCTGTAACTACAAATGGAATTTTAAATTTCTTTTTCAGATAAACGGCAAACAACATATTGTTATGCAAAACATTAGCATGAACAAGATCCGGTGTATTCAGTTTGGCAAATCCATTAAAATAGGCTTTCATTCTTCTTAAAAAGTTCTGAACCGGATTTTTTGAATTTTTATAATAAATGATTAAGGTTCTGATGCCATTAATCATTCTGTCATCATAAACATAGAGTTCTTCCTGCTCAAAATTACCTATAGCGTGCAGTATTTCAACATCACACGATAATGAAACGGCTTCCGCGTGCCGCTGTACAAAATTGCCGTTGGTAGGCTCTAATGCATTAGGAAACCATGACGAGATGAAGAGTATCTTTTTTCTTTTCAAAATGTTATTAAGTTGTATCTCTGTGTTTGGCTATTAATGCAAACCACATCAAAGCAAAACAATGGTTAAAGGTAATGAATTTCCCTCTTTTATAAGAACTGTTCAGAATATCACAATGTCCAGATTTCTGGGCATAAAAAAAGGACGATATACATCATCCTTATGTTATTATTGGTTATAAAACACTTAACTGATCCCTCCAGCCCAGCTTTTCTCCAGTGGAAGAAGAAAATGGCTTAAAAAATCAAGATAAGTATTTTTAGAAAAGTCAAAAACTTCAATGTCTTTAGACAATTCACCGTTTCTCAATTTGTTCTTGAAATCAAGAAGTTTTAATGTTTTCACTTCTCCGTTTTCTACAAAGCTGGCTTTCATCCTGTCAAATAATCCCAACTGATACTCTTCATCAATCTCTCTCATCACCTTTCCTAAAGCATCAATACTGCATCCTGAAGCCATTTCTTTTTCTTCATCAACACATACGATAATGAATTGATTTTTTTCAATTTTAAAGGATGAAGAAAGTGGTTTTCCATGAGCAGCCCAACCAGCCAGGAAATCAAATAGTTTTTCTGTGATGGCCTTTGCTTCTTTAGTTTCAAATGGTCTTGAAGCCGGATATATAATGACTCTGTAGTCGTTTGTTTCTACAACGTTTGATTCTTCAATTTTCATATCTAATCAATTTAGGGGATAAAATTACGATTTTTTCTTCAGACAGAATGTGACTTATATCCTGTAAATAGATTATTCTCCGTTAAAGACATTCAAATACAGCATTGTAAGAGTTCTCATTCCTGCTTAATACTTTTGTCTGGGAATAGCCCTTATCAAGAAGTAAACGGATCAGTTCTTCTTCACTGTGATCCGAGTTTTTCAGTGCAATATTGTTTATTTCTATGATAATTTTAGGTTGATAATGAGTAAGGATTTCCTGCATTCCTTGTAAAGCTGAAAACTCACCACCTTCAATATCTATTTTAATAAGATCAATCTTAACAAGCTGTTGATTTTTCACATAATCATCCAGAATAATACTTTTCACCTTTTCTTTTGCCGTAAAATTCTCAAGATAAGATGAAGCCATTCCTACATTTCCATAACTTTCATTGTATAAAATTTCAATATAGTTATTGTTATCCGAAACAGCCTGATGCTCCAGGGTTACATTGTTGAAATGATTAATAGAAAGATGTTGAGAAAACTTCTCATAATTAGGTTTAAAGGCTTCAAAAGCGTACACTTTTCCCTCTTTTCCAACAATTTGAGAGGCATTTAATGAAAATATCCCGATATTTCCTCCTATATCTATAAAAGTATCTCCATCCTGTAAAACCGAATACAGATAATCTATCTCATTCTTTTCATAGTCTCCTACAAAATAAAGCTGTTGTTGAATCCAGTCACCAAGATCTAAATTAAGTTGGATGGAACCTCTGTAAACAATATTTTTCTTTACTCCATCAAAAGGATGATATGGGTTGAAAATATACTTGTGAAAAGTAAAATACTTCTGTCTGAAAAAGGGGATGCTTAAAATAATTTTAAAAAATGAAGCTAGAAGACTTCTCATACTAGTTTTATCTGCCCGCAATATACAGCATTTCCGAATAAAAAATGGGATTATTCCTGAACTTTATAATTTGGTATTATTCAGATTATTTTTACAGAAAATGCTACCCAATAGCAACTTTATTTCCTTTTGTTGAAGATGAAATCACACAATTCCAGAGAGTTTAACATTGTTATACTTTCTACTTACTACATAAAGGATCATAATGAAAAGTGGGAAAATAAACGGGAAGAAAAGCCTTAAGTCTGCCGATTGGGGAAAGAAAAAGAATTTGATGTACACATTTACAAGAAAAAGAACCGAAACCATTCTTACCCAAGCCTCTTTCGACATCCAAAAAATCGCTCCCGTAATAATGAGAACAGACAATGTAACTTTTTTAAAAACAATAATTTTATTGTAAATAACCTGTAAATAAGTAGATAAGCTCACATGAGCCGTTTTTGCCGAGATAATAGGCCTTCTCTCAATAAATGAGTCATAAAAAAGATCAACCCAGCCTGGATAATTATAAAACTTCATAATGAATAGATACATTGAGAAGATCACAATGCCTTGTAGCATAAGAGCAACACGAATTTTCTTTTCTGTACAATAATCAAATAAGAAAATAGCACCAAGGTAGGTTAGGGCAAAAGTAATATAGTCCGGACGTATAAAGGTCATGGCCACAAGAAGCAAGAACATGCTCCATTGGCTCCATTTTTTTATTAATCCTATCGCAAAAATTAAGATAAACAGAAAGATAAGCATATCCGGAGTAGATTCCCCCGACATAAAAGTAACGGTTGGCATCAACATAATCCCAGATGTCAAAAGAACTGTAAGTATGTACTTTTCCGGAAACAGGATTTTTAAGATATAAAAGATTAATAACCCTGAAATAAAGTAAGAAATAAGGCCGATAAACAACACGGACATTGGTGGTGAAAATCCCAACTTATAAAAAAAAGTAATCACAAGGATATACCCTATCTTTATCTGAAAATAAGGTAACTGTTCTGTGAAAGACTGTGTATTTTTCGCAAAATATTGTCTGGTTGTAGCCGAGGGTTTAATCCCTATAAGGTTATTATACTGCTCTACAGGGGCCTCTTTTTTTATGGATGAGTATGTAAGTTCACGAACCTTATCCGGTGAATCTGGAAATTCAGTTGTGAACATACTCCCCAGGTATCCCGGCATATCCCAATCATATACTCTGTTGTTATAATTCCGGTAGGTTAGAAACGCTAGTATGGATATTATAAACAAAAAGGAGATGCCCCATTTAACCTTCATACTACAATATTACAGTCATGTGACTGGCAAGATTATAAATCATCTGCTTCAGCAAGAAGCTCAACGATATCTTTTACTGCAACTTCAGTATTTTTATTGAAATGCTTTACCCCATCCGTCATCATTGTATTACAGAATGGGCATCCTGTAGCAATTACTTTAGGTTCAAAAGATAAAGCTTCTTCTGTTCTTTCGATATTGATGTCTTTGTTCCCTTTTTCAGGCTCTTTAAACATCTGTGCACCTCCAGCTCCACAACAAAGACCGTTTGTTTTGCAGCGCTTCATTTCTACAAGCTCAGCATCAAGCTTTTCAAGCAACATTCTTGGTGCTTCATATTCATCATTGGCACGTCCCAGATAACAAGGATCATGGAAGGTAATTTTTTTACCTTTGAATGCTCCACCTTCAATTTTCAATCTTCCTTCTTCCATTAAGGTTTTTAGGAATTGAGTGTGGTGAACTACATCAAAGTGACCTCCAAGGCTTGGATATTCATTTTTAAGGGTATTGAAACAGTGTGGGCATGCTGTTACAATTTTCTTCACTTCGTAAGCATTTAGGACTTCAATATTGGTGAGGGCCATCATCTGAAAAACAAATTCGTTTCCGGCTCTTTTCGCAGGATCTCCGGTACAGCTTTCTTCCTGTCCCAGCACTGCAAATTCTACCCCTATTTTATTCAATATCTTACAAAATGCTTTTGTAATTTTTTTGGCACGGTCATCAAAACTGCCCGCACATCCAACCCAAAATAAAACTTCCGGTGCTTTTCCTTCGGCAGCATATTCTGCCATTGTTTTTATATTGAAATCCATTTCTTTTTCAATTTGAAAATGTGAGAATTTGGAAATTTGAAAATTAGCTAGCTTTAATCAATTTTCAAATCTTCAAATCGATTAGTTTTTAATTTTCTGAAGCCCAGTTCAGACGGTCAGCCTGGTTATACTGCCAAGGAGCAGCGTTGTTCTCCACATTCGTCATCATCAGGTTCAGTTCCTGCGGAGCAGCTGACTGTTCCATTACCAGGAATCTTCTCATTTCGAAGATAATAGAAAGCGGATCTAACAATACCGGACAAGCATCTGTACATGCATTACATGTAGTACAAGCCCAAAGTTCTTCCTTAGAGATATAGTCGTTCAACAGCTTTTTGCCGTCGTCTACAAACTTTCCGTTTTTGTCGATGTTTTTTCCAACCTCTTCCAATCGGTCTCTGGTCTTCATTAAGATCAATCTTGGAGACAGCTTTTTCCCTGTAATATTGGCAGGGCAAACAGAAGTACAACGTCCACATTCTGTACAAGAATAGGCATTCAGTAATTGTACCTGATTAAGATCAAATATATCTTCAGCTCCAAACTTAGACGGCACATCTGCTTCAGCTCCTTCTGCTGGTGCAGCATAAGGATCTGCATTAGGGTCCATCATTAACTTGATTTCTTTTGTTACAGAATCAAGGTTATTGAATTTTCCTTTTTTATCAAGATTCGCATACCAAGTACTTGGGAACGCTAAAATAATGTGTAAATGCTTTGAATAATACAGATAGTTCATGAAAAACAGAATTCCTACAAAGTGGAACCACCAAGCTCCTTTTTCTGTAAAATGCAAGAATCCATCCCCAAAACCACTGAAAATAGGCCCTAAAATAGTAGAACTAATCGGAAAACTACCCAATGCAGGCACTATTCCTCTTTGTTGCAGTACCCAATCAGCAGCATTCATTTTAAAGAAAGCCATCATTAATGCAAATTCAATGATCAGAATCCAGTTGGCATCCTGTTTTGGCCATCCGAAAAGCTCTTTCATGGTTAATCTCTTCACTCCATAAAAATTTCTTCTGATGAAGAATACCACCACTCCTATCACAACAAGAAGAGCAAGAATTTCTAATGTCGCCGTAAAGAAACTATAGAATCCGTTTCCAAAGACTGAAGCCAGGAAACGATGTGTTCCAAATAGTCCATCAACAATAATTTCAATAAGTTCTATATTGATAATAACAAACCCTACATACACGAAAAGGTGTAAGACACCGGCAACAGGACGTTTTACCATCTTGCTTTGTCCCATAGCCACTCTAGCCATGGTACTCCAGCGTTCAGATTTTCTGTCATTTCTGTTGATCTCGTGACCAAGTCTGATATTTCTATAGATCTTCAGCAGGCTTTTGGCAAACAGTCCAAATCCCGCCACTAATAAAATCAGGAAAATAATGTTATCGATGTACTGCATAAGGCGTATTAGTCTTTATTGTTTTTACCGAAAACTGAGAAATTAATATATCTCTTAGGGTTAGCTTTCATATCTTCAATCAATGAATTCAAATTAGAAGATGCTGAATTCAGGTTGTTGTATAATTTATCATCCTTCATCAGCTTTCCTAAGCTTCCCTCTCCTTTGTCTATTCCACCAATCACCTGATTCAGTTTTCCTACAGTAGCATCCAGATTAGCAATTGTTGCATTTAATTGCTTCGTATCAATACTTTGTGCAAGATTTCCGTATTTATCCAATGTTGTCTTTCCACTTTGCATGGTAAGGCTTGCATCATCCAATACTTTCTGCAGTTTAGGATCATTATGACCAACAAGGCTGTTTACACTTCCTGCGGTAGTTTCCAATGCTCCTACTGTCTTATTAAGGTTAGATAATAACAATTTGATTTCGGCTCTGTTCTGAGCATCTACAAGCTGGTTGGCATTGGCCATTAAAGAGTCTACTCTATGTAAAACAACCTGTAACTGATCTTTTACCGGACCTACCTGAGAAGATAAACTTCCCATCATTCCCAGTTTAAAGGCTCCTTTCAAGGTATCTCCATCTTTTGCAGTAACTCCACCGTAAACCAGATTTACTCTCATTTCTTTACCGGACATTAATCCCGGTTCGAAAATCTCCAGTGATGAATTTTTTGAAAATTCGAATTTGTTATCAATTGTAATTTTTACAACAAAACTGATTTTACCATCCTTTGCTGTCTGAGGAATGATCTTATCAACCTGGCCTACTTTAAGACCATTAATAGAGACTGCTGAAGATTGCGCAAGGCCTTCTACATTGTCATATTTTGCGTAAAAGATATTGTCGGTAGTAAAAAGGCTCTTCCCTTTCATAAATTGAAACAACACCACAAAGCCTACGATAGCTAGAAGTGCAATCACACCCGCTTTTAATTCTTTACTGAACTTCACTTGCTAATTTTTTTCTAATAAGCAAATATAGTACATTTTAAATAAATCTTTTCCTTTATTGTTCTGCGTTAAATACAAAAAAAAGCGACAAAAAAATTGTCGCTTTTATATTGATAGATATGAATCTCTTATTGTTGCTGATTTCCCAGCTTGTTCCAAATCTCGATTCTGTAGTCCTGGATATCTGCGTTATCCTGAAGACTCTTCAACCAAGCCTGTCCGAACATCCCTGCATTTCTCTGAGAAATAGACTCAGTAAATTGCTTAACATCACCTGGCTGTTTGTTTACAGTCTCTGATTTTTTAACCAATACATAAACACCTGTTCCACCCTCAACTGGCTTAGAAAGTTTACCTTTTGCAACACCAAATGCTGCACCGGCAACTTTAGGCTCCATAGCACCATTTACTGATGGGTTCAATAGGTTCACCTGAGCGCTTTGTTTTGTACTAGCAAACAATGCAGCAATCTGATCTAAACCTGAAGCTTTTGCTCCTGCAATTTTATCCGAAATTTGTTTTGCTGCCAATTTGTTTTTAACAATCACTTCAATCTGATCTCTTACAGATTCAGGATCAGCAAGACCAGCGTCTTGTTTTCCGTTCATGAATACAACAATTTTGTCTCCTGTTCCGTCTACATTGAATAATTCTGTATCTCCTTTAGATCTTTTCTTATCAAAAGCCCAAGTAAGAATCTCACCATCTTTTTCAGTACCTAATCCCTGAAGTTGTCCTTCGAATCTCTTCGCTGTTTTAGGGTTAGTAAACTGGAAGTTTCCTTTCTTAGCAATATTCACGAAATCGTTGAAAGATTTCCCCTGAACCTGCTGAATGAATTTTCTAGCGTTTTTATCTGTTTCAGCTTCTGTAGCATCTGAAGGCTTGATTTCTTTTACAAGATTAGCCACCTTATACCCCATTGATCCAGATTTTTTATCTTCGATATTGATGATGTGGTAACCAAACTGAGTTTCCACAACCCCTGTTGCTCCTTTAGGATTGTTTGCAAGATAAGTAAGGAACTCTGGAACGAAAGGTGTTTCCGGAGTTGTCCAACCAAGACTACCTCCTTGTGCAGCAGAGTTTGGATCATTTGAAAGCTTAAGGAACTCTGTAAATTTAGCAGGTGTTGCTTTTACAATTGCTCCAATAGAGTCTGCTAATTTCTTAGCCTGCTCTTTAGACCTTGCTACTCCTTCTCCTGCTGGGCTTCCTTTGAAAGCAATCAGAATATGTCTTGACAATGTAGAATCTGAAGTCTTCTTACCTACAAGCTTAGAAACTACATAGAAATTTTGTTCTTTATATGGGCCAAATGTCTGTCCTACCGCAGCTGTTGCGATCTGACCTTGTATAGTAGCAGGCAATTGTGTAGGCTTAACATACTGAGGATTGAAAGGTGAATCTGAGTTTGCCATAACAAACATAGAGTCATTCTTTGTATTCTGGAAGTTTTCAACACCTCCACTAGCATCTGTACCTCCTGAGTATAGTTTTGTAATTTCCTTTAAAGATGCTGCATCATCTGCTGCACTTGGCTTAGAAGGGAAAAATACAATACCTAAGTTTCTGCTAGGCTCAGCTTTGAACATTACCGGGTGCTGCTTGATGTAGTTAGCAAGATCTTCTGTAGTAACATTGATCTTTGTTTTTTGAAGGTAAGCTGCATAGTCTACCTTTACAAAGTCGATGTCAGCAAGCTGATCTCTTTCTTTCATCAATTCTTCAGCTTCTTTCTTACCCGTAGTAATTCCTGCTGAAATATTGGTAAACACCTGTCTTGCCATCAGTCTGTACTCAATTGATTTTCTAGTTTTCAACCATTGAGCATATCCCTGAGGGTTAGTGTTCTGTAATGTTTCAATTTCTTTCTTAAGGTCTTGAGTTTTAAAGTTCCCTTTCTCATCAAAAAACTGCTGATTTTGAGCGAACATCTGATCGTACTGGATTTGATTCCAGAAATAATCATCAGTCATTTCAAAGCCCAATTTCTCAAACTGTTGCTTGATAAGTTTAGATTGAACAAGTAACTGCCAAGCCTGCTCTTCAAGACCGTTCTTTGGACGACCTTGTTGTTCAGCCTGTTGCTGCAGCACGAAAAGTTGATCATTGAACTCTTCGCGGGTGATTTTCTCACCGTTTACTTTTCCTAAAACATCAGGATTCTTTCCAAAAACCTTGTCGATACTATCTGGGTTCACCAAGAACGCCAAAAGCGCTAAGGCTATTACTCCCATTAAAAGCCAAGGCTTACTCCTAATCTGTCCTAAAATTGCCATTTTATAAATTATAGTTTTTTATCAGTTTGCGAAAATACACATTTTTAAGAAATTAGAGAAGCAGAAGTTCTTTATTTTCATTTTAATTCCTAAAGATTATCTAAAAAAGGAAATTTTGACCATATTTTTTAGCAAAAAACAAATGGCATAAGTATTGTGCAATCTAGTACATTATAATATAGCACACGTTTTCAAGGCTTATTATAAAAAATCCATTTAACGATTAAATACGAAAATGACAATTTGTCATTCTTTCCATTATGACAGAATTTGAAGATATAAGTTTAGAAGAAATGATCAGCGACGGTTTTGATATCGTTACTGAAGAAATCAATCTTTCCGACTTTGGAGAGACTGAAAAAAATTCCGAACAGAAAATATTCCCAATACTTCCGGTAAGAAATATGGTGATGTTCCCGAATGTGGTAATTCCTATTACTGCAGGAAGAAAAACATCTATACAACTCCTTGAGGAAGCGCAGAAAAACGGAGATTTCATCGGAATTGTAAGCCAAAAGAACTCTGATCTTGAGCAACCTACCGAAAAGGATATCTATACAACCGGTACATTAGCAAAGATTATTAAGATTATAAAACTTCCCGAAGGTAACATTACGGCTATCACTAAAGGTTTCCATAGATTTAAAATCAAGAAAATCATTGAAAACCAACCTTATTTCAGAGCTGAAATCACCAAACTGAAGGATACTAAGCCTAAAAATCAGGAGGAATATGAAGCTTTACTGGAAAACATCAAAGATCTTGCTTTAAAAATTATTGAGCTGGATCCTAACATTCCTAATGCTGCTAATTTTGCGATCAAAAACATCAACAACAATGATGATTTGCTGAACTTCATCTGTACCAATGCCAGCTTCCCGTCTTTGGAAAAACAAAGGCTGCTTGAAGAAAAAAGCATGATGGAAAGAGCTAATAAGTGCTATGAAATGATGCATGAGGACTTCAGAAAACTGGAATTGAGAAATCAGATCCATCAGAAAACCTCAAAAGATCTTGATAAACAGCAAAGAGAATATTTCCTGAACCAACAGATCAGAACGATCCAGGAAGAATTAGGCGGCGGACCTGAAAGTGATGTAGCAGATCTTATCGCTAAGGCAAAAACAAAGAAATGGAACCAGGAAGTTGAGGATCATTTCCAAAAGGAAATAGGAAGATTACAAAGACAGAATCCTAATTCTCCGGACTATAATGTACAGAGAAATTATCTGGATTTCTTCACAGATCTTCCATGGGAAACGTACACCAAAGATGTTTTTGATATTGCTAAGGCTGAAAAAGTATTAGAAAAAGCCCATTTCGGACTTGAAGATATTAAGAAAAGAATTCTGGAGCACATGGCTGTTTTAAAATTAAAAAACAACATGAAGTCTCCTATCCTATTATTGGTAGGACCTCCGGGAGTAGGTAAAACTTCCCTAGGGAAATCTATTGCGGATGCTTTAGGCAGAAAATATGTAAGATTATCTTTAGGCGGTCTTCATGATGAAAGTGAAATCCGAGGACACAGAAAGACTTATATTGGTGCGATGGCCGGAAGAATTCTTCAGTCTATTAAAAAGGCAGGAACCTCGAATCCGGTGATTGTTTTGGATGAGATTGATAAAATTGGACAGGGACTTCACGGAGACCCAAGTTCTGCACTTCTAGAAGTTCTTGATCCTGAACAAAATAAATCTTTCTATGACAATTTCCTTGAAATGGGATATGATTTATCGAAAGTAATGTTTATTGCTACAGCGAACTCTCTTTCAACCATTCAGACTCCTCTTTTGGACAGAACGGAAATTATTCAGATTGCAGGATATACTCTGGAAGAAAAAATTGAGATCGCTAAAAGACACTTAATCAAAAAGCAACAGGAAGAAAACGGTTTGGATACCAAATCATTCAAACTTGGAAATCCTGAGCTTAAACATATTATTGAGGCACACACTTCTGAAAGTGGTGTAAGAACCTTAGAGAAAAGAATTGCTTCTGTTGGAAGATGGGTAGCATTACAAACCGCCTTGGCAAAAGAATACGATCCAAAGATTTCACTGGAAAAAGTAGATGAAATTCTTGGAGTTCCAAGACCAAAAAGCTTATCTGAAATTACAGATGCTCCAGGGGTAGTAACAGGCCTTGCATGGACAAGTGTAGGGGGTGACATTTTATACATTGAAAGCATTCTAAGCAATGGAAAAGGAGCTTTAACAATGACCGGTAATCTGGGAACTGTTATGAAAGAATCTGCTACTATTGCATTAGAGTACATTAAGGCTAAACATAATGAATTGGGAATCGCTCAGGAAGATCTGGATAAGAAAAACATCCACGTTCACGTTCCTGAAGGCGCTACTCCAAAAGATGGACCTTCTGCCGGTATTGCTATGTTAACTTCAATGGTTTCTTCTTTTAAAAACAAAAAGATAAAACCTCACCTTGCTATGACAGGAGAAATTACATTAAGAGGAAAAGTACTTCCTGTAGGCGGAATTAAGGAAAAACTTCTTGCCGCAACCAGAGCGGGAGTAAAAGATGTTATTCTTTGTGAAGCGAACAGAAAAGATGTAGAAGAAATTAAGAAGGATTATTTAAAAAATCTGAAAGTACACTATGTCAACAGAATGGAAGAAGTCATTGACATCGCCATTGAAAAATAAAAACAACTTATTTACATATCAACTTCTCAATAAGAAACACGTCCTGGAATTCAGGACGTGTTTCTGCTTTTACAGGGGACTTTAGGAATGAATTTTGATATGCAGAAAGAAAAATCCACACTGTTTGAATAAAAAATTCTTCAATTCGATGGGTTTTTCTTATTTTTATTCCTTACTGCAGATTTTAGATTATGAACTTTCTCAGACTTCCTTTCCTTGTTAAGCTCACCCTTGTTGTTATCTCGATTATCGGAATCGGATATCTTTTAGCATTGGGGCAGACCATTTTAGCACCTTTTTTCTTTGCATTCCTTATGGCTATGCTGTTTTTACCGATAGCCACTTTCATGGAAAGAACACTAAGATTTCCAAGATCTGTATCAACAATGACTTCTGTATTCATTATGTTAATGATTTTAGCAGGAATCATTTATTTCTTCACCAATCAGTTATCTGATTTCAGCAAGGACCTTCCTCACTTGAGAGAACAACTTACTACCGTTTTTAATAATGCTCAACATTGGGTTTCCAAAACTTTTAATGTAAAGGTAGATGAACAGGTAGATTATATCAACCAAGCACTGAATAAACTCTTATCTTCTTCCGGTGCTATTTTAGGTTTTACATTCGGTATTTTTTCAACAGGATTTGGGTTCATCATATTCTTCACCTTATTTTTTATCTTCATTTTAAATTACAGAAGACTGTTGAACAATTTTATTGTTACTGTTTTCAAGGAAAGACATAAATCAAGTGTTCAGGCTGCTGTAAATGAAATTCGGGTTATGACCAAGAAATACATCTTCGGACTTTGTCTTCAGGTTATTATTGTGTCTATCCTTACCTCTATTGTACTTACTGTTTTAGGGGTAAAATACGCCATCCTTTTAGCGGTTTTAACAGGATTATTAAATGTGATTCCTTATTTGGGCATTTTCATCTCACTGGTTATTTCCTGCTTTATTGCATTTGCTACCGGCAGTCCTTCAACCTGTATCTATGTGGCTATAGGATATATTGGTATTCATGCTGTAGATGGAAATATTGTACTTCCATTTGTTGTAGGCTCCCGAGTGAAGATCAATGCGTTATTTTCTTTTATAGGAATTCTTTTAGGAGAGCATCTTTGGGGAATTGCCGGAATGTTTCTGTGTATTCCTGCCATTGCTATTATTAAAATTATCTGTGAAAAAGTTGAAGATTTAAAGCCTTGGGGAAAATTACTTGGAGAAGAAGAAAGGCCCAACAAAAAGAAGAAAAGCTACAAAATCTCAAAGAATATTACGTTGAAAGAAATGGACTAGGCATTATTAGCAATAAATAATGAGTAATAAATAAGGCTGCTTTAAAAAGCAGCCTTTTCTTTATTTGTATATCTTATACACTCGCAGCGCAATATGGATGCATTCCATTTGGACAGGTTTCTGTGCAAAGAATATTAGATTGTATATCTGGACAGTATCCGTAATCTTGTCCTCCTCCTCCAGGACCGCCCAAACATGGATCACCAGGCGGAATTTTACATGGGCATCCTATAGGGCCAATATCACATTTTCCAATACCAACGCCACCCTGAATTTCTCTCAGGTTGATACGGTTTAATTTTTTAAGATTTTTCAACATAATAATTATTGAGTTTAGTTTGTATTCAAATATAAATAATAAAGCAATGCAAAATTCAATATTAACCTACCATTAACACAGATAAAAATGTTTTTAACTAATAAAATCGCAATAGAATTATATTTTTATTTTACATTTGATATAAAATATTTATTATGAAAATCATCAAACTTATCATCTGTATTTTATTCGGAGTTATGTTTATTAATGCAGGATTAGACAAGTTCTTTCATTACAATCCGGCTCCCCCACTAACTGAAACTCAAATGAAATTATATGCGGCATTTGGAGAAATAGGCTGGTTATTACCACTCGTAGGAACTGTAGAAGTAATTGGCGGCCTTTTATTTATTTTTCCAAAAACAAGAGCATTAGGAGCTATCATTATTCTGCCTGTTTTGACAGGAATTTTAATCCATAACGTTTACAGAGATCCTTCCACCACAGGAATTTGTATTTCCGGCATTCTTTTTCTAATTAATATCTGGATATTAATTGATAACAGAGCAAAGTATAAAAACCTTGTTGGATAGCAATTGAAACTTATATTTAGCAGATGACAAAACCATCATCTGCTAACTTTCTTATATAAAGGCACTAAAACCAGTAATCGATCGTCCTACGATGAGCGAGTTGATTTCTTTAGTTCCTTCATAGGAGTAAATAGCCTCAGCATCAGCTACAAAACGGGCTACATCATATTCCAGAAGAATACCATTTCCACCCATTACTTCTCTTGCTCTGGAAACGATGTCACGAGTTCTTAATGTACAGAAAACCTTAGCTAATGAAGCGTGTTCATCCTTTAAAATTCCTTCATCCTGCATTTCAGACAATCTGAAAACCATAGTCTGCATGGCGGTAAGATTAGATAACATTTCAACCAAATGCCCTTGAATCATCTGAAATGAAGCAATTGGTTTTCCAAACTGTTCTCTTGTTCGGGTATATGCTAAAGCACTTTCATAAGCCCCTCTTGCGCATCCGGTTGCCATCCATGCTACTCCTGCCCTAGTCATCCGCAGTACTTTTCCGGTATCTTTAAATGAATTGGCATTCTGCAGACGGTTTTCTTCTGTAACTAAACAGTCTTTAAGTGTAATCAATCCGTTTTGAACAATCCTCAAGGCCATTTTTCCTTTAATTTTCTCAACGGAATATCCGGGATTGTCTTTTTCAACAATAAATCCTTTTACTTCTCCACTATCTAAATCTCTTGCCCAGATAATAACAAGGTCTGCAAAGGTGGCGTTTCCAATCCATTTTTTCTGACCGTTTAAAACCCAGCCTTCTTCTGTTTTCTTACAAGTAACGGTAAGTCCACCCGCAGCTCCGGAGCCCACTTCCGGCTCGGTAAGTCCAAAGGCTCCTATTTTTTCAAACTTCTGCATCTGTGGAAGCCATTTTTGTTTTTGCTCTTCTGAACCACAGATATAAATAGAACCCATTGCCAACCCTGACTGCACTCCAAAAAAGGTAGCAATAGAAGCATCAATCCTGGCCATTTCCATAGCAATAACCCCTTCCATCAGAAAAGGCATACCCGGACAGCCGTATCCTTCATAGGTTACTCCACAAATATCCAGTTTTTGAAATTTTGGAATCAACTCGAAAGGGAATTCATCTCTAAGCCAGTAATGATTGACCAAAGGCTTTACCTCTTTTTCCATGAAAGCTCTTACTTTAAGCTGTATTTCCCGTTGTTCTAGGCTTAAAGTATGGTAGATATCATAAAAATCACCATCAATGGGAGGAAGCTCTTTCTTTTTCTTATTGGGATCAAGCATTTTCATGAGTCCTGAAAGTTGCTTATCATCAAGTTTTGAAAAATTATGCATCAGTTTGGGCAGATCTACTTTTTGTGAAATAGCACTTAGCTGATCAAAATCTATGGACGTAAATAGCCCTATTGCATTTCTGATTTTAGAAAAGGTATTTGACATAATGATATATTGTGATTTTGGTTTGTAAAAAGATAAGCAAAAATTACTCCGAAAACAAGTTCCTAATTCATCAACCATTTTACAAATAGCTAATATTCAATTTATTAAAACAGAACATTCTCTTTACAAGTTTTTTACTTCCCATTTTCAATCATTACAAAGATTCCTGGCTGAACTTTGACTCAAGCAAAACCTCAAAAATCTTACGCTATGAAAACGAATTACATTACACTATCATTATCTGCTGTTCTTTTACTGGGAATTTATTCATGTAAAAAAGGAGAAGCAACCACCAGTGAACTTAAAAGCTATGAAGCTTCAACAGATTCTGCAGCCGTAGTAGCAGACAGCATTTCGTCTGCTGCCAGTATGAAAGTAAAAGACAAGCAGTTCATCAAGACTGCAGATGTAAATATGGAGGTGAAAGATGTTTACAACGCCACCATTTCTATTGAAAAGTCTGTGCAAGATCTTGGAGGTTTTGTTACCAAAAGCAATCTTCAGAGCAATGTTGTTTATGAAGATACTTATAACACTTCCGACACTGAAGCGATGCTCATCAAAAAATACAAGACTGAAAACACAATGCAGGTAAGAGTACCTACCGAAAAACTTGGAGAGCTTTTAACAGCTATCAACACCAGCAAATTATTTTTAAATTCAAGAACAATCAACGCAGAAGATGTTACCGCCAATATCAAATATTCTGAGCTGGAAGCTAAAAGGAACCAGAAGACTTCAGAAAATATCGAGAAAATAAAAACCAATAAAGACAAAGTAAGCTTGGGTGACGATAACATGTCTGAAGGAAATCTTCAAAAACTGAATACCATGAGTATGGCTGACAACCTGAAATACAGCACCGTTGACATCTACATCAAAGAGCCCAAACTACGCATCGCAGAAATTGCTGTAACCAATACAGACAGCATTGATAATAAATATAAATACAACTTTATATATGATGCAAAAGACGGTTTTGTTTATGGATTTTATTTGATCCAGAGAATTATTGTAGGGCTCATCAACATATGGCCCATCGTATTAATCGCAGCCGGAGTGGTTTATTTCTTAAGAAAAAGAAAAGCAAAAAGGTCTGAACTTTCTAAGTCTTCTGAACAAAACTCCTAACCTATAGGTTATCATCATAATTTTAGATTTTACAGCCTCCTGTTTTCAGGAGGTTTTTATTTTTTTGAAAAAAAACTGTAACGATTGTAATGTCCCCCTTACCTACTATTTAAAAGAACAGAAAATCAAAAAAAATAAATACTATGAAAAATTTAATAAAACTTGGATTCGCTGCATTACTGTCAATACACTTCACAACAGCAACTGCACAAAATAAGAACACAGAAAATGAAAACAGCCTGCTATGGGAGGTATCCGGAAACGGACTTTCTAAGCCATCTTATATTGCAGGAACATTTCATATCTTATGCAACAAAGATTTTGAGATAAAACCTAAAACCTGGAAAGCCCTTCATCAAGCTGAAAACTTCGTGATGGAAATCAATTACACAGATCAAAATGAAGTGCTTGCCATGCAAAAAATGATGGCTGCAGATAAAAAAATCTCTGAGCAATTGACACCTGAAGAAGCAAAAGAACTGGATAAACTACTTGCCGATTATGGAACCAGCCTTAAAAATGTTGATAGCCACAGCACACAAGCTCTTTACTCTCTTATCGCGACAAAAGCCATCCCATGTCCGCCAAATGAAGTAAAGATGTATGAATTTGAATTGCTAACAGAGGCTCTGAAAAACAAAAAGAGCGTGAATGGTCTGGAAAAGGTTGACGATCAAATTAATGCAATTGGACAGTCATATAATTTAAAAGAAGTAATATCCCAGCTAAAATTAAGTAATGAGTATACCATTGCTTCACAAAAAATGACTGAAGCATTTAAAAATGAAAATTTAAAAAGTCTGGATCAACTTATTAAAGACCCAAAATTCATGAATAAGAAACAGGAGAAGCTTGTACTTACTGACAGAAATGTAAAATGGGCAGAAAAAATGCCTGAAATAATGAAAAAACAAAGTTCTTTCTTTGCAGTAGGAAGTGGTCATTTATGGGGAAATAACGGACTCATCACCCTTCTTAAAGCAAAAGGATATACCGTAAAACCCGTATCCAACTTATAATAATAACCCAACCATGAAACTATTGTGAGCACTCCCACTGAAACAGCCTTTTTAAAGCTTGTTAATCAGCACAAAGGCATCTTATACAAAGCTTCCCGGATCTATGCCGATTCTATAGAAGACCGGGAAGACCTTCAGCAGGAAATCCTTATCCAGCTTTGGAAATCCTATCAAAACTTCAAAGGAAACAGTGAGTTTTCAACCTGGATGTATCGTGTCGCCATCAATACTGCTATTACCTATTTGAAAAAAGAAAAGCAGAGGTCTAAAAATCATACAGATTCACCCCATCATTTTGAGGTACAGCATGAAGATTATAATCCTACAAAGGATAAACAGCTGGAAGTTTTTTACAGGGCTGTTCAGGAATTGAACTCTCTGGAGAAAGCCGTCATCTTTTATTTCATGGAAGGAATGTCACACAAGGATATTGGAAGCAACCTCGGACTTAGCGAAGGCAATGCCCGCGTAAAACTTAACAGAACAAAAGAAAAAATACAGCAAATCATAAAAAAATCAGGTTATGAATTTTGATCAATTAAAAGAACAATGGAATAATGAAGACAGCAATGTTCATATTCCAGAAACGATAGAACAATTAAAAGAGAGTAAACACCCTATTGAGAAAATTCAGAAGAGTATGAAAAAAGAATTTCCGGCACAGGTTCTGGCTATTATTTTTATGGCATTCTTCCCTCAAATACTGAATTTTCCAGTCTCACAATATGTTATTTATTATACCTCTTATGTGATGCTTGTTGTTATATCTTCTTATTATTTATTTGGCTTTTACAAATTTTACAAGCAAACAGAACTTTATACAGGAAATACAAAAAACAGCCTCTGGAAAATCTACCATGAATTAAAACTCAATATGGAAAGATATCAATCTTTCGGCTTCCTGCTTCTCCCTCACTTCATGATTACACTGGGACTTGAATTCTATAAGGTATTGGCTAAAAAAGGAATGACCTTTGAAAATGTAGCCAATTCTTATCAACAAACTCTCATTATCTCTGTTCTTATTGGAACAATCGCAATTATCGTTAATATTGTTTTATGGACAAAGTATATCTATGGACGCCGGGCTAAGCAATTGGAAAATATTCTGAATGAAATAGAAGAATAATATTCAAAAAAACATTTTTAAAGGTATAAAAAGTAAACCTCAGATCATTTCTGGGGTTTTGTTTTTTAAAAAATTGTTATTTATCAGCTTCAAATTTATTTGAGGTTCTATTTTTCCTTAAATTTGCAAATCAGAAATAAATCGTTATGGATTTCTAAAGATTTTGATCCGGCACCTTATTTTTCTGAACTATAAATTCTCAACAACATGCTATCAAAAATAAATCCTATACAAACCAACAGCTGGAAAGCCCTTGACGAACATTTTGCATCTAACGATCTTGAGCTAAGAAGCCTTTTCCAGTACAACCCGAACCGTTTTGAAGAATTCTCTCTGCAAAAGGATAACTACCTTTTCGATTATTCTAAAAACCTTATTGATTCCAGAACAAAAGAACTTTTATTACAACTGGCAGAAGAATGTCAGTTAAAAAATGCTATTTCTAAAATGTTTTCTGGTGATAAAATTAATGAAACGGAAGGGAGAGCTGTTTTACACACTGCTTTAAGAGATTTTTCCGATCGTGAAATTCTTGTAGACGGCGAGAATATTAAGCCACAGATCAAAAGAGTATTGAATCACATGAAAGCTTTTTCCGAAAAAATTATTTCAGGAGAGCACAAAGGTTTCAGCGGAAAAGAGATCACAGATGTAGTAAACATCGGAATCGGAGGTTCAGATTTAGGACCTGTAATGGTTTGTTCGGCTTTAAAGCATTTTAAAACAAGACTGGATGTTCACTTTGTTTCCAATGTGGACGGAAATCATATTGCAGAAGTTGTTAAAAACTTAAACCCGGAAACGACTCTATTTATCATTGCTTCTAAAACGTTTACTACTCAGGAAACAATGACGAATGCAAATTCTGCAAAAGACTGGTTCCTTAAAGCTGGAAAACAGGAAGATGTAGCAAAGCACTTTGTAGCTTTATCCACTAATATTGAAGCTGTTAAGCAGTTTGGAATTGCAGAAGAGAACATTTTCGAATTCTGGGATTGGGTAGGCGGAAGATACTCGCTTTGGAGTGCTATCGGATTAAGCATTGTACTGGCTGTGGGCTATGAAAACTTTGAACAACTTTTAAAAGGAGCTTTTGATACAGACCAACACTTCCAGACCGAAGATTTCTCAGAAAATGTGCCTGTATTAATGGGACTTTTAGGAATCTGGTATCGTAATTTCTATGCAGCAACAAGCTATGCAATCCTTCCATACTCACAATATCTGGACAGATTTGCAGCTTATCTTCAGCAGGGAGATATGGAAAGCAACGGAAAATGTGTAGACAGAAACGGTGAATTCGTAGAATATGAAACAGGACCAATTATTTGGGGTGAACCTGGAACTAATGGGCAGCACGCATTTTATCAACTGATCCACCAAGGTACAGAATTGATTCCTGCAGATTTTATTGCCTATGCTAAGAGCTCTAATAAGGTTTCTGATCATCAGGATAAATTATTAGCCAACTTCTTTGCCCAAACAGAAGCTCTTGCTTTTGGTAAAACGGAAGAAGAGGTGGAGGAAGAACTTAAAAATGCAGGAAAATCTGATGAGGAAATAGATAGATTATTAAACTTTAAGGTTTTCCACGGAAACACCCCTACTAACTCAATATTATTCAAGGAATTAACTCCTTTTTCATTAGGACAGTTAATTGCTATGTACGAACACAAAATTTTCGTTCAGGGTGTTATCTGGAACATTTTCAGCTTCGATCAGTTCGGAGTAGAATTAGGTAAAGTACTTGCTAACAAAATCTTACCAGAACTTGAAAGCAATGAGACTGTTACTTCACATGACAGCTCTACGAACGGATTAATTAATTATTATAAAGGAAATAAATAGCAGATGTCTGCATTACGATCATATTATTATAAACTGCCTCCCGGTTTTAGACTTTTAGGAAGAAAACTCTATTATTTTCCTATAGACCTTTATGAAGGGATCACCGGAAAAAGAGCTAAAAACGAGCCCAAAAAAGGGGACATTTATGTGGGAAGCAGCGATTTTATTCCCCATGGAATTCGTCAGACGAATGTTCTGAAGAAACATATCGCCCTTAAAAATACAGACCATGTTCTGGATATAGGCTGTGGTATCGGGAGAACGGCTGTTGCCCTGTCCGGATTTATAGATAAGGGAACTTACGATGGTTTTGATGCAGTAGAAAAGGGAATTAAGTGGTGTGACAAACATATCCATAGAAAATATCCGAATTTCAACTTTAAGTTTACACCGATTTATAATGATCTGTATAATTCTTTCAGCCAGAAAGCAGAAAACTTCACCTTCCCTTATGAGAATGCTCAGTTTGATAAAGCATTTTTATTCTCTGTCTTCACTCACATGCAGATTCCTGAAATCAGACAATATCTGAATGAGATCAGTAGAGTATTAAAAAGTGGCGGACAATGTCTGGCTACCTTTTTCCTATATGATGAGTCTAAAAAAGAAGGGGGCAGCATGCATTTTCCACATCAATATGAAGGCTACAGATTAATGGATGATAAAGTAACAGCTGCTAATATTGCTGTAAATGTTCCATTATTGAATCAAATGGCCCATGAGGCAGGTCTGAAAGTAAAAACAATACAAGGAGGATTCTGGAGAAATGATGTAGAAAAGGAAGGAGCCGATGAATTTCAGGACATTGTAGTATTTGAAAAAATCTAAATCTAAATAAAAGTAAAAAGTAAAAATGGCAGAAATTCTTGACGGACTTAAAGTATCCAAGGAAATTAAAGCAGAGATTAAAGTTGAAGTTGAAAAAATCCTTGCAAGCAAGAGAAGAGCACCTCACTTGGTAGCAATTCTTGTAGGAAACAACGGAGCAAGTAAGGCATATGTAAATGCTAAAGTAAAAGACTGCGAAGAAGTAGGGTTTCAATCCAGCTTAATCAAATTCCCTAGCACAGTTTCGGAATCTGAATTATTGGAGACAATTGACGAACTGAATAAGTCTAAGGCTGTTGATGGCTTTATCGTTCAGTTGCCTTTACCGGATCAGGTTGATCAGGAGAAAATCATCAATGCTATTGACCCAAGAAAAGACGTGGACGGATTCCACCCTGAAAACTTTGGAAAAATGGCTCTTGAAATGGATACTTTCTTGCCAGCAACTCCTTTCGGAATCTTAACATTATTGGAAAGATATAATATTGAGACTAAAGGAAAAGACTGTGTAATCATCGGAAGAAGTAAAATTGTAGGAAGACCAATGAGTATCTTAATGGGAAGAAAAGATTTCCCTGGAAACTCAACAGTGACACTTACACACTCATACACAAAAGACATTGAAGAGTATACTAAAAAGGCAGATATCGTTATTACAGCCTTGGGAGATCCACATTTCTTAAAAGGAGAAATGATTAAGGATGGTGCCGTAATTGTTGACGTAGGGATCACAAGAGTAGACGATGATTCTCCAAAAGGATATTACCTTGCTGGTGATGTAGATTTTGACAGCTGTGCAGAAAAGGCAAGCTGGATTACACCAGTTCCTGGAGGAGTAGGCCCAATGACAAGAGCAATGTTGATGAAAAACACCATCATTGCCTATAAAACTTCGGTCTATAACGACTAATTTTAAAATGAATAAAGAACAAGATATTTTATTAAAAGAAGGTAAAATGCTCCCTGTAATGGAGCATTTTTACACTTTACAGGGAGAAGGAGCACACACAGGAAAAGCCGCTTATTTTATCAGATTAGGAGGATGCGATGTGGGTTGCCATTGGTGTGATGTAAAGGAAAGCTGGAATCCTGAGCTTCATCCATTGATGGATGCAGTGGAAATTGCGGAAACAGCAGCCAAACATTGTAAAACCATCGTTCTTACAGGAGGAGAGCCTCTTACATGGAATCTGGAGATCCTGACATCTAAATTAAAGGAACTTGGATGTACGATCCACATTGAAACTTCTGGAGCATATCCTATGAGCGGACATCTGGACTGGATTACCCTTTCTCCAAAGAAAACAGGATTGCCGAAAGAAGAGATTTATCAAAATGCTCACGAGCTTAAGGTCATCATTTTCAACAATCATGACTTTGAATTTGCACAGGAGCAGGCTGCCAAGGTTTCTGAAAACTGTAAGCTTTATCTTCAAAGTGAATGGAGTAAAAGGGATGATATGTATCCGAAGATTACAGATTTTATTCTTGAACACCCGGAATGGCAGGCTTCGGTACAAACCCACAAATATCTGAATATCCCTTAAAAATACGTACATTAGCTGGCCGTTCCTGTAATAATACCGATAGATGCAGAGAATTCGATACTCTAGATACCTGAAATCGATCATTATTTTGCTTGACCTTATGGTTATTGCATCTATCTTCATATTCTTTTTTATAAGCAGAAACGAAAATCTGAAGTATCATAAGGAAACCTGGTACCAGAACACTTTTTCTCTGGTTTTGCTGTTTTTGTTCTGGGTGCTTCTCAGCGGTAGGACAAAAATATACAATATTCCGAGGAACCTTACGTATACCCTCTTTCTGGAAAGGCTTTTGATCCATTTCATCTCCTTTATACTTGGGGTACTGCTTATTGGAAAGGTCAGCAATAATGTATTCTTTAACTCAGATATTTATTGGCTGTCATTTTATCTGTTTATCTTTATCTTCTTAGCAAAATCATTTATTTATTTTTCTATTAAGTATTTACGCTCCTTGGGAGCTAACTACCGAAATATCATGTTTTTAGGAAATGGAGATTCTACTGAGATCCTTAAAAACATTTTTAAGGAACGTAAAGATTATGGATACAGGATTTTCGAACATGAGAATGCAGATGCCACTACAGCAGAACTGGTTAATTTCTGGAAAAAGAATGGGATACATACTCTGTTTTTCTCTACAGAAAATTCTTATAGCGAAAGCACAGAATCGGAAATTTTCAAACTCGCAGAAGACAATAAGGTTCATATTTCATTGATCCCGAGTATTACTCAGAGTGATTTTTTCCTGTATGACCTTGCTTATATACAAACTCAACCTATCCTTAATCAGGCAAGATATCCATTGGATTATTATTCTAATTTCCTGATGAAAAGAGCTTTTGACATCTTTTTTTCCATATTTGTCTTGGTTCTTGTTTGTACCTGGTTGTTCCCGATTATTGCTATTTTAATCCGGGTAAGTTCCAAAGGACCTGTTTTTTTCCTGCAGAAAAGGTATGGCTTCCATGAAGAGGTATTCAGCTGTATAAAATTCAGGACCATGGTGGTGAATGATGAATCTACCACCAGTACTACTAAAGAAAATGACACAAGAATCACCAGGGTAGGTAAATTTTTAAGAAAAACCAGCCTTGATGAACTTCCGCAGTTCATCAACGTTCTGAAAGGCCAAATGTCTGTGGTAGGGCCACGTCCTCACATGTTAGCCGTTGATAATTATTACAAACCAAAAATCGGAAGATACAGCTTAAGAAGTATGGTAACCCCTGGAATTACAGGGCTTGCACAAGTAAGCGGATTGCGTGGTGACCTGGGAGATGTGGAAGTAGAAATGAAAAAAAGGATTCTCGCAGATGCCTTCTATGTAAGAAACTGGAGTTTTGTTCTGGATCTGGTTATCATATTAAAAACCATTTTACTGGTTATTGGCGGGGACAAAAATGCAAAATAAAGCTATGCTAAGGTTAGGATAATTTTAACATTATCCGGGCATTAGTCTTCATTTCAACCTTAGCCTAATTCAATAAAAAAGTCTAATTTAGCGGTATGTTAAAAAAGTTTTTCACAGCAATAGGGGAATATATTATTCTTTTAGGAAAATCCCTGCAGAAACCTCAGAAAATGAAGGTTTTTTGGAAGCTGTTCATGAGAGAAATTAATGATTTGGGAGTAAATTCTTTCGGACTTGTAGTCTTCACATCAATCTTCGTGGGGGCTGTAGTGGCTATTCAGATGTTCAACAACTTTGATGCGTCTTCATTTCCCATCCCACCTTCATTTGTAGGATATGCAACAAAAGCCGTACTTGTATTGGAGTTTGCCCCTACCATCATCAGTTTAATTTTAGCAGGTAAAGTAGGTTCATATATTGCTTCCAGTATCGGAACAATGAGAGTTTCTGAACAGATTGATGCTTTGGATATCATGGGAGTAAATTCACCCAACTTTTTGATATTTCCAAAGATCATTGCCTGTATGATTTTTAATCCTCTTTTGATTGCCATAAGTATCGTATTTGGTATTTCCGGAGGTTATATTGCTGGGCTTTTGACAGGAAACTGGACAGCAAACGACTATATCACCGGGATTCAGATGTATATGCCTAATTTATTCATTTATTATGCATTTACCAAAACCACTGTTTTTGCTTTCATCATTGCAACCGTTCCGTCTTATTTCGGATACTTTGTAAAAGGAGGCTCACTGGAAGTAGGTAGAGCCAGTACACAGGCTGTGGTATGGACAATGGTATTCATTATCATCTCTGAATTAATTTTAACCCAATTAATATTAAGCTAATGATTGAGGTAAAAGATCTTAAGAAAAGTTTTGGCGATGTTGAAGTACTTAAGGGAATTTCAACTTCATTTGATAAAGGAAAGGTAAACCTGATTATTGGACAAAGTGGTTCCGGAAAAACAGTTTTTCTGAAAAGTCTGTTGAATGTTTATATGCCGTCTTCCGGAGAAATTTTATTTGATGGCCGTAATGTTAATACCATGACCCGCGATCAAAAACAGCATCTTCGTTCAGAGATTGGAACAGTATTCCAGGGAAGTGCTCTGTTTGACTCTTTAACAGTGGAGGAAAATATTATGTTTCCGTTGGATATGTTCACCAATCTTACGTATAGAGAAAAAAAGAAAAGGGTTTTTGAAGTAATAGGTAGAGTGCACCTTGACAAAGCTGATAAAAAATACCCTTCTGAAATTTCCGGGGGAATGCAGAAAAGGGTTGCCATTGCAAGAGCTATTGTGAACAATCCGAAGTATTTGTTCTGTGATGAACCTAACTCGGGGCTGGATCCATATACATCAAAAATCATTGATGATCTTCTATATGAAATCACCAAAGAATATAATACTACAACAATCATCAATACCCATGATATGAACTCTGTAATGACGATTGGTGAGAAAATTGTATACCTAAGACTTGGAATCAAGGAATGGGAAGGAAATAAAGACATTCTGATTACAGCAGGCAATAAAAATCTGATCGACTTCGTTTATTCTTCAGAACTGTTTAAAGAACTGAGAGAATATTTACTTGAGAATAATAAAACAATTGAGAATACAAAATTAGACGATAATGAAAAAGGTACTTAGTGTAGCGTTAATAGGGTTTTCAATGTGGGCTTCTGCACAGATCTCACTGGCAGGTAAGGCCAACATAATATTTCCTACAGGTTCACCATCATGGTCCAACATTAAAGGAACTGTGAATGATGCTATTGAAGGAACAGGAAAAAACAATGTAGGGTTCAATGTTGGACTTTCATTAAAGGTAGCATTACCTACTTCACTTTTCTTAATGCCAGAGGTATATTATACTCACTTTAAGAATGAATTCACAACAGAGAATACTACTTTTGATGTAAAGAGCAACCGTATTGATGTTCCGGTTCTTTTAGGATATAACGTTTTAGGTAATATGCTTGGTGTTTTTGTAGGTCCGGTAGGAAGCTTTAACCTAAGCAAAGACAATACTTACAACGATTTTAAAGAAAATGCAAAAAATAACTTTACGGTAGGCTACCAATTCGGTGCACAGCTTGAAATTAAAAAGCTTATTGTAAATGCAAAATACGAAGGGGCTTTCAGTAAAGACGAAAGAAACTTCATCAACAAAGTTTCCGGTTCGGAGATCAGATATGATAACAGACCTAACTTATTTATGGTTGGTTTAGGATATAAATTTTAATCAACAATCGAAAATAACAACTTTAAATCCTCAAATTTTAAATTTGAGGATTTTTATTTTGATTTTCAAGCTCAGCCTGACGCTTTGCAATTTCTGCGGCCTGCTTTTCTAAGTCTTCTTTTTCTTTCTGAAGCTGCTTGAATTCTTTTTTCTTCTGTTCAGCCTTTATAGCGCTTCCTTTACTGAGATATCCAACCATTCCGCCAATAATAAGACCAATTCCTACTCCAGCCATGATACCCATGATGTGAGAAATTTTAATCTGCTCTACGGCAAAATCAGTGGTAAGATAAAATAGTAAAGCCGAAACTGCTAAGAGGATAAGTCCGGTAATTGATAAACTCTTCATAATATTGTGTTTAATTGATTATGTTATAAAAGCTATACCAAATTTACTAAAAAATTAATAAGCCTTTATACTGAATAAGCACTTTAATTGGTATTTCCAATAATCAATATGCCATAATTATTCCAAATTCTGTGAAAAGAAAAAGTATTATCAAACAAAAAACGGACTCATTTTAGAAATAAGTCCGTTTTTTATAATAAATTAATAGATTACATTTTTCCTCCCGCAGCCTTGTAATACTCTAAAGCTTTCGGTAAGTCTTTATTAATATCTGAAATTCTTGTATCCGGGCTCGGGTGAGTAGATAAGAATTCCGGTTGTCTTGCTCCTGAAGAAGCGGCTTCCATTCTGTTCCAAAAAGGAATAGCTGCTCTTGGGTCGTAACCTGCCATAGACATTAAATATAATCCCATTTCGTCAGCTTCAGATTCCTGGCCTCTGCCATACTTTAGCAATGCAACCTGTGATCCGATAGGGTATACTTTCTGGAAAACACTTGCCCATTGTGCATTTGAAATAGCTCCGCCAAGAATAGCTCCTCCATACTGAGCCATCATAGCCTGAGAAATTCTTTCATTTCCATGACCTGCCAATGCGTGAGAAACTTCATGTCCCATTACTACAGCAAGTCCGTTATCATCCTTGGTAACCGGTAAAATCCCTGTATAAACAGCTACTTTACCTCCCGGCATACACCATGCATTCAATTCATTGCTTTGCAGTAGAGCAAACTCCCAGCTATAATTGGCAAGATCTGCTGATCTTCCTATACTCTGATAATATCTCTCTGCTGCGTTTTTAATTCTGTTTCCTACATTTACCACTCTCTTTGCATCTGCTGTTCCGGTAATAAGCTTACCTTTAGACAATGTCGTTTTGTATTCTTGTGCAGACATTGTTAAAATTTCTGAATTATTGGCCAGCTGTAAAGACGACCTTCCTGTAATTGGATTTGTAGTACAGGCAGCAACCAATAGAGCAAATGCTCCCATTCCTAATAGATGTGTAACTTTCATAGTTTGAGTGTTAATAATTCAACCTTAACAATTTTTATTCCAAAATATTTTTGATATGAAATTTTTGCATACATTTTGCTGTTTAAATTTAATAATTATCTGTATTATGAAAAAGTATATTTCTATTCTGATGATATTTGGGCTTCTGTTCAGCTTTCAGAGTTGTGCATCACAAGGTTCATCGGATCCAACAATAGTAAATGCATTAGTGGATTCCCAGGAATTTACTTTCTATGCACAAAAGGCTAATCCAACAAATTATGATGTTATCAATGTGATGAACTCCATGCCTAATTCTACTTCCACCAGAATGTTGAATCTGAACACTGGAGATTATACTATTGAAGTCAATAAGAACACTGTAGATGTTGTGCTTCCATATTTCGGAAGATTATTTACCCCATCTTTTGGAAATACCGATAAAAATGGGTACAGATTTACCTCAAAGGATTTTGTCATTAATAAATCTCAGAACAAAAAAGGAACCTGGACTGTAAAAATCCAGCCTAAGGATGTGAGTACTGTAGAAGAGATCAATATTGAGATCTTTAAAAATGGTAAGGCATTCGTTTCTATGAAAAGCAATGACAGGCAACCAATCACTTATGATGGATATGTTTCTAAAAGTGAAGTGAAACAGGAAAAGGAAAAACTTTAATTTCTGTTTTCACCGGATAAAAATTTTTCAACAAATAATTTTGCTTCAGTACTTGGATTAGAAATCATCTCTGAAGCATTTTTTTTGTGCCATTGATAAGCTTCTTCTACAGCATTACTTTTTTTCATCAAGGATAAAATATATTCCTGAACCCAATATTCAAAGCGTTTTTCTGCCTGTTGGGTACGGATTTCGTCAAACCGCCCAGCTTTCTTTTTCAAATCAATAAATTCAGAGATTTTATCATAGATCTCCTGAAGCCCTTCATTGTGTAATGCAGAACCTAATAACACCGGGATTTTCCATCCTTTTTCTTTTGGCGGAATAAAATCTAACGCTCTTTTTAATTCTAGTCTTGTATTTTTTGCCTTTTGAAAATTATCCTGATCTACTTTATTAATGAAAACAACGTCTACCATTTCCATAATTCCACGTTTTATTCCCTGTAGTTCATCACCACCACCAATGATTTTAAGGAATAGAAAAACGTCAGTAATATCTGCTACCAAAACCTCAGATTGCCCTACTCCAACGGTTTCAATTAAAATATAATCATAACCGGCAGCTTCACAGATCATCATGGTTTCAAAGGTTGTATTGGCTACTCCACCTAAAAACCCTGAACTTGGGGAAGGTCGAATAAACGCATTCTCTTCTTTTGCAAGCTCTTCCATACGGGTTTTATCTCCCAGAATACTTCCTTTATTGATTGAAGAACTGGGATCAATGGCAAGAACAGCCACCTTTTTCCCCTGAGCAATAGCCAATCTACCGAAACTTTCAATAAAAGTAGATTTCCCCGCACCGGGTACTCCAGTTACTCCTACTCTTATGGAGTTCCCCGAGAATGGCATAATTCTTTTCAGAAGGTCTTCCGCCTGTACTCTATGCTCAGCTTTTTTACTTTCAACTAAAGTAATGGCCTTTGCAATCAGACGTTTATTACCTGACTGTATTCCTTCAATAAGTTCTTCTGTAGAAAATTTCATTGATTCAAAATTAATAATTAAAAAGCGAATGGTCAATAGTTCATAGTTAATGACCTCATAAAAGGATGATAACAGAAAATTATGTATTTCATTATTCGCACCATTTCAATTTTTATTTCTTCTAAATTAAAACTACAACACACAGTATCAACGGGTTTCGGAATTGATTACATTTGTTATCTATCAAAATAAGAAACATGAAAAAACTCATTGCTGCGGCATCATTCACTGCGATTCTATTAGTTTCCTGTACTCCTAAAGCTTCAACTTCTGCGGCTACCGCAGGAACTTCAACTTCTACCGCTGAAGAGATTGCCCAGGGAAAAACTATTTTTGAAAACTCTTGTGGAAAATGCCATAAACTGCCTGATCCTACATCTCATAATTCTGTACAATGGGTAGGGATTATGAATGCAATGGCTCCAAAGGCTAAACTAACAGACGAGCAGCACAAATGGGTTTATGATTATATTGTTTCTGTGAAAAAGTAATTCACCCAATAAAATAATAAAGGTATGAAAAAGTTAATCTTAAGCGGTATTGCAGCATCAGCATTTCTGGTATCCTGCGGACCTAAAAGTACGGCTGTAACAGGCCCTAAGTATACCTCATCTGAGCAATTGGCGCAAGGAAAAACCATTTTTGAAAATTCCTGTGCAAAATGCCATAAACTGCCAGAACCTACCAAGCATGACAATCAGGGCTGGATCAACACTTTAAGCAGAATGGCTCCTAAAGCCAAGCTTAGTGATGACCAACATCAAATGGTTTATGACTATCTGATCTCTGCAAATAAAAAATAAGCTTTCATTTGAAAGCTTATTTTTTTGATTATTATGGAAGAAAGAACATTATCTTACAATAAGTTTTTCAGTCTGGGTTTTATCTCCCTGCTGGATATGGACCATAGATCTTGCCAGATATATTCATGATATTCAACGTGGTTATTCCACTTTTTTCCTTGTCCTTGTTTTAGGCATTTTGTTTTGAAGAAGTTTCTCTCTATCTTCCAAAAGGTCAAGTGAACTTCTACAAAAACTAAACTTTCTTGCCTCTTTAAGCTGTTCCAAAGCCTGTTTATATTCTCCTTTTCTTTCCAGTAAAAGAGATTTGCTATTCAGAATTTCTGCTTTATCTATCCCTTTCATTTTTAGAGCATATTCAATGAGTTTTTCTGCTTCTTCATAATCTTCATTGCTCAGAAGGCATTCTATATAATATTTAGGAGTGTTTACATTTCCAATATTGGACTGCATCGCTTCTTCAAAATATTTTTTCCCGGTTTCATAATCTCTCAGAACCTCTGAATAGACTCTTCCCATCAGACAAAGACTGTCTGCATCTTCTGGTTCATAGGAAAGAGCATAGTTCAGGGCGTCCAGACACTCAGACATATTGTAAGGGAAGTAGTCCAAGGCTTCAAAATAGTATTTATTTTTAGTTAAGGTCATTGCTATAATTTTTAAATTTTTGTTTAAGGATATTCCTTTGTTTTTTAAAGGATTTATCCTGATAGTTGCTTTTAAAATCTGTTCCGGAGAATGTACGGACCGGGTTTCCACGTTCTACCTGAAGATGATGGTTCCAGGTTTCTTTCATTCTATCTTCCAATTGTTGAATATAGGTTCCCATTACTTTTTCTTTTAATCTGGTAATGGATAGCTTTTTATTATTCAATTGAGATCGTGTATCCTGTACAAATACGGATTCATTGGTAGGAATATAGGTAGCACGGACAGCCGTATTCACTTTATTGACATTCTGCCCACCACTTCCCTGACTTCTGGCGGTCTGAAATCTAATATCTTTTTCATTGAAATTAGCAGTTTCCAGGTTTTCCAATTCAAAAATACCGATGAACCATTTGCTTCTTTTATGCAGTTTTCTGAATGTACTTTTTCCTTCCCAACAGATGCTTCCCAGCCAGGTTTCTAAAAATTCTTTGATGTTCTTTCCTTTTAAAAGCACGGTTACGGACTTTATCGTCATATTTACATCTCCGTTTTCACGATGAATAATCTCGTAATCTATAGTATTATCTTTTAGTTCTTCCAGGAAGGTTTTTAATACCTTGGATACTACCCATTGGCATTCTAAAGGTCCTCTTCCGGAAGTGATCTGTATTAATTTTTCCATTGTTATTTTGGCATTTTGCTTAATAAGGGATTTCCAACAGGATCTATTCCCTTTTGTAATAATTCTTTTGCAGCCATTACTGCCCAGCATTTATCGCTGGAGTGAATATTTCTGTAGAATGAAAGTAAAAGATCAGGTTTTACCACCGTAAACCCATTGACTTCGATTGTCTCAAGGTCGTTTCTTTCAAAAAAATCGATGGTAATTCTGTGATATTTTCCATTTTCTAATTCTACCGTTTTTTCATAGCGTCTAAAGTTTTCTTCGCTTGGAAGATGGTCGTAACGGGTCCAAACTTTCTGAAACCCTTCCTGTTGAAGAATAATGACCACTTCAGCTACGTTTTCTTTCTTTACAAAGACGTCAATATCCTTATGGTCATGAGCATGCTTGTATTCTGTATGCCCTGTTTCAGACATAAAATGCCATGCCCATCCACCGGATATAATGATTCTATCTTTTAGTTTTTCTACTATTTCGAGTCCTAACCGGATTCTGAATTCCGGCCAGAGCTCTCCATATCTTTTTATATTATGAGGTGCTCCCATTTTTTGTTTTGTGTGGTTTTTATTTGTCATTACTACGCTGAATCTGCAATTTCTGACGAAGGAAGAATCTCTTTTTATACAGCAGGATTCTTCGCTTCGTTTTGAAACTGAATTCAGAATGACTGAATTTATGCCTAGCCCCGATTGCAGCAATTGTCTGAGCTCATTTTTCTTTTTGTAAAAGAAAAATAGCGAGTGCGGAAAGCGGGATTAAGCTCCTAATATTTAACTGGCTATCTGTCCATTCTCACAATTCTTGGCTGGAATGTTCCCAGAATATCTACCAATTCACTTTGTGCATTCATGACTTCATGAATATCTTTATAAGCCATTGGTGCTTCTTCTGTATTTCCGCCCATTAGCGTAACATCTTTAAGCTTTAACTCTTTTTTGATGTCATTCTGAGTGAAAAGACTTCTGCATTCTCCTCTTGAGTGTGCTCTGCCAGCTCCGTGCGAAGCTGAATTCAGTGAATCCGGATTTCCTTTTCCACGGACGATAAATCCTTTGGCAGTCATAGATCCGGGAATCATACCCAATTCATTTTCATTGGCTGGTGTAGCTCCTTTTCTGTGAACGATCACTTCTTTTCCGTTATGGATTTCCTTCCATGCGAAGTTGTGATGGTTTTCGATTCGAGCTTTTACTCTTCCGCCTACTGCTTTTACCAATCTTCTGTGAATATCATCGTGACAGGCTGAAGCATAATCTCCTGCAAGGTTCATAGCTGTCCAGTATTCCAATCCAAGGTGAGTACTTAAGTCTAGCCAGGCAAACTGTTGCGCCTCTTTAGGCAGTGGACATTGTTCTACCGCTACTCTTGAATAGTACTGGGCAATTTCAGCTCCCAATCCTCTTGAGCCACTGTGTGAAAGAATACCAAGGTATTTTCCTTTTGGTAATCCGATTTGTTCATCTTCTTCGGTAATTTCCACTTCTCCAAACTCCACAAAGTGATTTCCTCCTCCTGAAGATCCCATCTGTTTGATGGCTTTTCCTTTTAATCTTCTCAGAATAGGAATCAGATCAAAGGTGTCTCTCTCGAAGATTTCGTGATCTATATGAGATTTGTGAGTCTCATACATTCCAAATTTTGTATGTTCGGCAAGGGCTTTTTCATATTTATCCCTTGCTCCGTTCAGATATGAAACGGGTGTATCCAAAATACTGAGGCTCATTCTGCAACCGATGTCCATTCCTACTCCGTAAGGAATCACTGCATTTTCTACAGCTAAAACACCTCCGATCGGAAGACCATATCCGCTATGAGCATCAGGCATTAATGCACCCTGGACAGAAACCGGAAGTTTCAAAGCTGTGTACAGTTGGTTTTTTGCTTCTTCTGAGATATTATTCCCGAAGATCTGAAAGTCTGCACGCTGCGAATTCAACATCCTTTTTTCTGTTTTTTTGGATGAAAGTAAAGTTTCTGCAATCTGTCCGAAGGTTAAATCTTTTTCGAATTGTTCCGGATGAATCAGAATCTCCTTTAAAAGAGATTTCACATAATGTACATTTTTGGTTGCAAAATTTCTCTTCATTACTTCCAAGGCTACGTTTACACTTTGATTATTTGGATAGCCCAGTTTTAATATATCTTTTCCTTTTAGTTTTAAATTTCCCATTGTTTTTGTTTTTAAATAAAGGACGCATCGTCCAAAAAACTTTCTGCAATCTCTGTTGCAGACATTGTGCAGGTAGTATATTTCCTGCTTTTGATAAGATCAGTATCTTCAGTTTTCGAATCCCATGAGTATGATTTACCATGAATTTTTTTGTTGATAATTCCAGTAACTTTGTACTGTTCTAAATACGCGTCTAATTCTGCCTCCTCTTTTTTCAATTCTGCATCTATAGGCTTGTAATGAGTTATCATATGAGGTCTTGTCCTCAAGGTAAATCTCCACGGTTCCGTAAATTCATAGTAAGTTTCATTGTATTTCCGGAAGGGACAGTATTCTTCCTTTTTCAGGAAATATTGTCTTTCTCTTGGGGTAAGCCCAAATTTTGGACTGATCCAGGAGCATAAAGAAACACGATTGAGCTTCTGCTCTCTTTCTACATATATTCTTCGTCCAAATTTTCTTTTCTTCTTCAAAAATTGGCGGCTTCCAGAATACATGTAGGTATTGATTTTCTTCAAAAGTCCTTCAAAGAACTCTCCATCACTGCTCCGCATGACATCATCTCTTACCACAAAGAATCTTACGAATCCTAATTGATAGGGAGTTGAAAGAGGAACCAATGGAATGTTTTTTCTTATATGCCAGACTTCCTTACTACGTTTATACTTTTTTCTTATCTGTTTTTCTACATCTTTTTTTATTGTTCTTTTTCTGCTTCTCAGGCTTCTCAGCCGGTAAGACAGAAGGTTGTCATTTTCCATGTAAGACACAAGATATCAGATGCAATACCCGAAATATCGGACATGCTCTTACTCTATTTTCTTAATCAACTAAAACATTAGTTGAATGAATTAATAATGATGAACAGGTATAGTTTTAGGGCTAAAACCTCAACTATTTTGTTCTTAAAAAACACTTAAAAAGATTTCGGGGAAACGTGAGTTTGAAATATTGCGCAATAAAAAACCCGAAATCTCTACGACTTCGGGTTTTGATATGTATTGTACTATTTTTCTAAGAGTGTACCAAACCGCGAAGCCTTACCACCATAAGGGGTAATCCAACTGTAGAATTCTGATTAGTTCTGAACATTGCTTCGTTGTTTTTAAATGGTTAAACTTGATTTTCAGGTGCAAATATAGAATTATTTTTTTAATCATCAATTATTTAATTCTTATTTTTGTGAAAAACGAGTTGTATGCATAGATTTTTATTGGCATTACTTCCATTACTTTTCATAGGATGTAAGAAAGAGGAACCTGTAAAAAAAGAAGAGGTGAAAGTAGTAGAGAAAGGTTGTTTTTCTCCTCATTTCATGGAAAAAATCTTGGCGTTGGAGGAAATAAAAGACCAGGCCAAGTTTCTCGAATCAGAGACCAAAGGAAAAGGCAAGATCGGTTTTCTTGTAGACAGTACCAAAGTAAATAACGACTGGGATTATTCTATTTCTGTAGGGTATAACGGTCCGGATCGCTTTGAAACCTATCATATTTTTCAGGCTTCAAGTGATAAATGTAATACGTTAACCGTATTAGAACCTGTATCCGGAGAATATATTTCTATTGAGGAATGGAGAAAGGGTAAAGATGAATCTGCCCCAATGGAATCTTTATTAAAGCAAGGGCTTTACAGCTTACCCATTGAAAGTCTTCCACAGGTAGATGTAAAGTTTATAGAAACTGATTTTGCGGTGGAAGGTTCACAAAAGTACAGCTGTGGAGAGCCTACATTCCGATATTTTCCTTTAACCCGATATAAAAATATTGAACTAATTCTTGTCCCTATGGATTGCGGAGATTTTGATTACCGCTATTATCTGCTTACTGTATTGAATAACAGCATCGTTGGTGAAGCCTACGTAGAAGGCATTTGGTTTGATCCCGGAAAAGACGACAAGAAAGAAGAATTCAGCAGTTATGAAATCAATAAAAGAGGGGAAATTACTGTAACAACGGATCATCAGATTGATGGAAATTCTCAAAAGATAACTAAAGCGTATTATCAGATTATGGATGATGGTAAAATCGTTCAGAAAAAATAAAAAATAAAGGCTGGTTCAATTGTTGAAACAGCCTTTATTTTTTTCACTTGAGGTGAATAATGCTTAGAAAAATAGCATCAATAACTTTTGTCATCCGTTTGATATCCAATGTTTCTAAAGTATCTGTAGATTTGTGATAATTTTTGTTTCTAAAGAAGGACGTATCGGTAATCATGAGTGCTGGAAAATTAAACTTCCAATAATTCAGATGATCGGAATAGTCTACACCGCCAACAAATTTCGGGGCTGGAAATGTTTCTGCTTTTATCTGATTTGAATCTTTGAAATGATCTATAAAGTTTCCTACAAACGGCCCTGCTCCGCTGAACTTTTTTACTAAAGTAATAAAATCACCTTTGTCTCCATAAATCCAGGAAAGAGCACCTATAGGAAAATCCTGAGATCCTTTTTCATCTTTAAAATAACCAATCATTTCTACACTGGCCATTCCATAGACGTTAATGTTGTTATCTTTTAAATATTTTGCATGAACATAGCTGCCCATATTCTCTGTTCTGAAATAAGGTGGTTCTTCTAATGTGTAAGCCACAAGATCCACTCTATATTTGAGTTTTTGATTTTGAAGCACTCTTGCCAGCTCCAGAAGTGCTGTAACTCCGGTAGCATTATCGTCTGCTCCCTGTTGGTCTCCACAAACGTCATAATGAGCTCCTATGATAATTCTTTTGCTGTTTCCCGTACCAAAAGAGCATATTACGTTTTTATAGACCTGTCCATTTACTGTATATTCCTGAAACGCTGTACTATCAGCGTAAGTCATGAAAGTTTGGTGAATATAGTCTGCAACAGTATCTAATTGATCTATATTTTTATGATTCCGGAATTGTGGAGTCTGGGTAAGTGCTACCAGATGTTTTTTAACCTGTACACTATCTGCAGGAACAGGAGAAATTTTTACGGTCCGCACCTCTTTCCCTCCTGAAAAGAGAAATATCATACCTATAAAGAGAAAGCCTACGAAGAAAATCAGCTTTTTCTTCGTAGGCTTTAGTATATTTTTTAAACCCATAGATCTGCTTTTAATTTCTATATGAAAATTAAAGCTTTTTGGGATTAGTTTTCTAAAAATCTTTGCAGGATTTCCACTGCACATTTTGGAAGGTTTGTTCCTGGGCCGAAAATGAAATCTGCCCCATTCGCATAAAGGAATTCATAATCCTGTTGTGGAATAACCCCGCCAACTACGATAGTAATATCATCTGCTCCCAGTTTTTTCAATTCTCCTACTACCTGAGGCACTAATGTTTTGTGTCCGGCAGCCAATGAAGATACTCCCAGAATATGAATATCGTTTTCTACAGCTTGTTTTGCCACTTCTTCCGGTGTTTGGAATAATGGAGCTACGTCAACATCAAATCCCATATCGGCAAATGCGGTTGCTACTACCTTCGCACCTCTGTCATGCCCATCCTGCCCCATTTTAGCCACCATAATTCTTGGGCGACGGCCTTCTTCTTCTTCAAACTTTTGAGTCAGATTAAGGGCTTTTTCAAAATATTCGTTTTTACCGGCATTCATAGCGTATACTCCAGAGATTGTTTTAATGTTGGCTTTATATCTTCCGAAGGTTTCTTCCATGGCATCACTCATTTCGCCAAGTGTCACTCTTCTTCTCGCCGCTTCAATACAAAGTGCCAGCAGGTTTCCTTTTCCTGTTTTTGCACTTTCACGGATTTCATTCAGGATTTCCGTTACTGCTTCAGTATTTCTCTCTGCTTTGATTGTATTTAATCGTTCAATCTGTTTTCTTCGAACTTCTGTATTATCAATATCAAGAATCTCTATGGCATCTTGTTTTAATGAGGATTTGAATGAGTTTACCCCAATGATGAATTCTTCACCACTATCGATCTTAGCCTGCTTTTTAGCAGCCGCTTCTTCAATTCTCATTTTTGGAATTCCCGCTTCAATGGCTTTGGTCATTCCACCTTCCTGTTCCACCTCATCAATATACCTCATCGCTTCTTCAATCATCTGCTGGGTAAGGCTTTCCACAAGGTTACTTCCGCCCATCGGATCTACCACATCACAAATTCTGCTTTCCTGTTGAAGGATAATCTGTGTATTTCTTGCAATTTTAGCTGAGTAATCGGTAGGAAGAGCAATAGCTTCATCCAATGCATTGGTGTGTAACGATTGTGTTCCTCCTAATGCTGAAGATAATGCTTCAATGGCAGTTCTTGTGATGTTATTGAAAGGTTCCTGTTCTGTTAATGACCATCCAGAAGTTTGAGAATGGGTTCTTAATGCTAAAGATTTTGGATTCTTAGCATCAAACTGCTTTAAAAGGTTGGCCCAGATATATCTTGCCGCACGCATTTTAGCAATTTCCATGAAGTGATTCATCCCGATTGCCCAGAAGAATGATAAACGTGGAGCGAAATCATCTACGTTCATCCCTGCTTTGATTCCTGTTCTTACATATTCAAGACCGTCTGCTAGGGTATAAGCCATTTCTAATACCGGAGTAGCTCCTGCTTCCTGCATGTGGTATCCTGAAATGGAAATAGAGTTGAATTTTGGAATGTTCTGCGAAGTATATTCAAAAATATCAGCAATGATCTTCATGGATGGTGCAGGTGGATAAATGTAAGTATTTCTTACCATGAATTCTTTCAGAATATCATTCTGGATAGTTCCTGAAAGCAGTTCCTGTTTTACGCCCTGTTCCTCTGCTGCTACGATATAGAAAGACAGAATGGGAAGTACAGCACCATTCATTGTCATGGAAACGGAAATCTGATCTAACGGAATTTCGTTAAATAGGATCTTCATATCTTCCACTGAATCGATGGCCACACCTGCTTTTCCTACGTCTCCTACTACTCTTGCATGGTCAGAATCATATCCTCTGTGCGTAGCAAGATCAAACGCTACAGAAAGTCCTTTTTGTCCTGCCGCAAGGTTTCTTCTGTAAAAGGCGTTGGATTCTTCAGCTGTGGAGAATCCGGCATACTGACGGATAGTCCATGGCTTTTGAACATACATGGTGGAATACGGTCCTCTCAGGTAAGGTTCAATTCCTGGAGAAGTCTGTGTTAATGATTCATCTTTTACATCCTTTTTTTCATAGGATGACTTAAGTTCTAACCCGTCTTTTTCAAAGTTGTAAATTTCTCTTTCCTGAGGAGATACACTAAAATCGGGCTTTTTCACAGAAATTGTTTTTCGCATTCCAATAATTTTTGTCCCCGTAAAGTTAATTTTTTTGAACGAAACATGAAACTTCTGTTAACATTCAGTTTTTCTGAAGTTTATCTAAAGAAAAAGGCCGGGCAAATGCCCGGCCTCTATACAATTTATTTAATCTTATTATTTTTTAATAAGCTTAGTATTGTAAGTGTTTTTATCATCTTTGATCGTCACAACATACATACCTTTAATTAATGAAGCAACATTAATTCTTCCATCAATTTTACCTTCCTGAACTAATCTTCCGTCAGCAGAGTAAATTTTGTAATCTGCCTTACCTTTAAGGTTTTTCACTTCTACGAAAGTATCTGCAGGGTTAGGATAGATAGAAACTTCTGATGATGACTTCGTACCTCTTACTTCATCTGTTCCTAATGTTTCTGCGATCTTCACTGAGAAATCTCTGAATCCACCAGCAGAAACAATAACTCCTGGACCTGCCGGAACTGAAGGATATCCACATGGTCCTGATGAAGGATTAAAGAATGTACTTGCTACTCTCATTCTAAGCATTTTATCACCTGAGTAAGCGGTATTCGGTACTGTAAACGTTAATGTTCCATCATGATAATCATAACCAGAATCAGGATCATTAACCGGAATGTCACCGCTAGATCCAATTTTCTCAGAATCTTCAAAAACACCGTTTCTGTTATAGTCAATCCATACTTCAATAAAGTCATCATAACCCGCTGCATTTCCTAAGTTTCTGTATGTAATTGTATATTGTGTTCCTTTTGTTAGGTTCACCAACCTAGTTGCATCCTCACTGAAGTCAAGATAAGTTCTAGCTACTCCTGCAATACTTGTTTGCGAATAATTTAAGTTAGCTAATCCAAAGCTAATTAATCCACTGTAATAATATCCGTTCATGTTATTTCCTCCTGTTGTCATTAAACAGTAATCATAACCTGTTCTTAACCCTTTTGTTTTAAAGGTATAGTTTGAAGAATATGTTCCTGGAACACTGTTTACAACAGCTGCTACCTGTGCTTCATAATTAGTTTCATCTTCAAGATTAGCTAATGTTACAGAGCTTGTATTACTTGTGGTATTTTGCCAGTTTGTTTCCCCTACTTTTCTGTAGTTAATTAAATATGTAGCCCCTGGGAAGTTATTCCAAGATAATCTCGCTGAGCTTTTTAAAACTTCTGTATCTAGTGCAAAAACACCTGTAGGTGCTGCAGAAGAAGATGTTGGAGCTGTTTCAACTTTCAACGTAGGAGATACTGCATAGAATACATTTCCTACAGCAGAAATTCTTAACTTAATATTTCCTGTTAATCCTGCTGGCATCTGCCCTGTGAAGCTTCCTGTATTAGGTGTAGAAGCTACAAGTTCTGTCCATGATGCACCATTTGCAAGATCTGTAGTATATTCAATTTTAACGTTTGTTGTATTGTAAGGAGCTGTATTTGTATTGGCTACATCCCATAAAATAGTGTTGGCTGCATTATTATAAAGTGATGTAGAACCTGTAATACCAGTAAACTTAAATGGACCGTCATTACCTACTGTAACTGTTGTTTCTAGAGATGAAAGCATTGGTCTCTGCGCATTTGTATCTCTTGCAGTAACAGCATAATGAAGTACTCTAGGAACATATGAAACGGTTTCCCATGTTGCTTTGTTAGTAAGCTTACCTTCCATTACAAGAGGTAAACTAGGGAAATATCTTTTTCCACTTGCTGTACCTGTAAAAGATCTAGCAATAGAACCTTCTGTAATGAATCCCCAACCGCTATCTCCAGAGATAGAAGCCTTGCTGCTTGCAGTATCATATTGCTCCCAAGTATAGTTAATCGGATCACCTTGTGCATCAGTGGCTGATGCTTCTAAATAATAAGCCGTTCCTTTAGGAATAGTATATGCTGTAAGAGCTGAAATAACTGGAGCATTATTATTTGTGATGGTTTCTGTAGTTCCACATGTTGTTTTCGCATCCAGATTATTTAGAATCTGATTAATGGAAGAATAATGGAAGTAAGCATTAGAATTAGCCTGTAGGTTATCCTGTGTAATTCCGGCATAAGCCATAATGGTAGTACCTCCACCTGGTTCAATATTAACTCCTGATCCCTCAGAAGCATGAGAGAATGTATGATTTCCTCCTAATTGATGCCCCATTTCATGAGCTACATAATCAATATCAAAAGCATCCCCAAAAGGTTTTCCATTGGCAGGAGAAGTATATCCTGAACCTTTAGCTTTAGCAGTGGTACTGGCAGGGTCCGTACAGATACAACCAATACATCCTGCATTTCCTCCACCTCCTGTGGCACCAAATAAATGACCTATATCATAGTTTGCATTAGTTACCTGGGTAGTAAGAGTTTGTTGAAGCTGTACATTCCAGTTCCCCATTTGTGCTGCCGCCGAATAAGGATCTGTAGCTGCATTGGTATAAATGATTCCAGGGAAGTTCTGAACAAGAAGTTTAATACCAAAATCTTTTTCGAAAACACCATTTACTCTACTCATCGTATTGTTGATGGCTGTAAGTGCCACTGCTTTCTTTTCATCCTCAGTTGTGGCAACAGGTGCTCCCGGCTGAGATAAGAAATACTGTGTATATTCTCCTGTTACAGAAAGTGCTAATCTATATGTTCTAAATTTTGTACTTGCTGGTCTATTTGCAATTCCTACATTAGAAAGATTTTTTTTTCCAAATGCTTCTAATGCTTTAATGTCCAATCCTTTTTCATCTGTTGAACATTCAAAACCATGGAGTCCTTCTGTTCTTTTTGTTTTATAGAAAACACCATAAGTTTGTTTATCTGTAGAGATTGGCTCTATAAACTGAAATACTCCGTCTTTAATAATCATAGACTGCATTTCAGTTGGAGAAGTACTGAATCTCACATATTTAGATGGATCATCTACTCCAACTCCCATATAAGAACCTAATTGATATCTATCTGCTAAAGATTTTTCCATCACAGGCTCACTGTACACTGCAAATTGTTCAATTTTTCCCTCCGCCGTAGGTAAAGAAATAATAACAGCCTGAGCTCCTTTCCCTGTCTCTACAGCATTTTTCAATGTATTTCTAAGAGACTGAAGATCCATTCTATAAGAATACTGAACCTCTACCTCTCTTCTAATGTCAGACGTTTTTTGTGAGGCTGGCGTCCACCTCTGTGCATTAAAGCTAGACAGCCCCGCTGCCAATGCACAAACTAGTAAAATTCTTTTTTTCATAATCACTTAATTAATCTAAGATTAATAAACTTTAAATATCCGCGATAAAAATAAGAATTATAAATATAATTTCACATAAAAAAACGACTAACTTTTAACAAATTAGCCGCTATGTTGAGTATTTTACTTTTAATATCTATTTTTTTATTCCCATCTCATATAAAGCAAATGATATCAAATCTGCATTTTCACCAATTACCTGATCTGTTGATCTTCCGGCACCGTGCCCTGCATTTTTCTCAATTCTTAACAAAATAGGGTTCTTGCAAGCCTGCTTTTCCTGAAGTTCTGCTCCAAACTTAAAAGAGTGAGCCGGAACTACTCTGTCATCATGGTCACTGGTAATGATCATTGTAGACGGATAACATGTTTTTGTTTTTACGTTGTGTACCGGAGAATATGATTTCAGATATTCAAACATTTCTTTGTTGTCTTCTGCAGTTCCGTAGTCATAAGACCATCCAGCTCCAGCTGTAAACTTGTTATATCTTAGCATATCTAATACTCCAACTCCTGGGAATGCTACTCTTGCTAAGTCTGGGCGTAAAGTCATGGTTGCCCCAACTAATAACCCTCCGTTTGATCTTCCAGAAAGTGCCATATATTCTTTTGATGTATAGCCTTTGCTCTGTAGGTATTCTCCTGCTGCGATAAAGTCTTCAAAAACGTTTCTTTTCTGCATTTTTGTTCCCGCATCATGCCATTTTTTTCCATATTCACCACCACCACGGATGTTTGGAACAGCATAGATACCCCCATTTTCCATCCAGATTGCATTTACTACTGAGAAAGATGGCTGTAAGCTGATATTGAAACCTCCGTAAGAGTATAGAATGGTAGGATTTTTCCCATCAAGCTTCGTTCCTTTTTTATAGTTAATCATCATAGGAACCTTTGTTCCGTCTTTGGACGTGTAAAATACCTGCTCAGAAACGTAATCATCCGGATTGAACTTCACTTTAGGCTTCTGATATACTTCAGATTTCCCTGAATCTACGTTGAATTTATAGGTAGTTCCCGGTGTAATATAGTTGCTGAAAGAATAATACAATTCTTTCTCTTTTTCTTTTCCTCCAAAACCTGAAATATTTCCTTTGCCAGGAAGTGTAATTTCTCTGATCAGTTTTCCGGTTTTATCATATTGCTTTACCTGATCTATAGCATCAACCATATAAGTAGCAAAGAAATATCCGCCTCCTGTAGAGATTCCTAATACATTTTCTGTTTGTGGAATAACATCTTTCCATGTTTCCGGAGCGGGATTGCTGATGGTTGTTTTTACAAGACGCATATTAGGAGCATCTTTATCTGTAGAAATGAAAAGTTCATCTCCCTGAGTATCTACAATGTTAGCATTGATATCAAATCCTTTGTTAATCTGTACAAAGTCTCCCCCTTTTTTCAAATCTTTGATAAACAACTCGTTTCCATTCGTAGCGTTGGCTGCTGAAATAATTAAATATCTCTGATCGTCTGAAACACTAGCGCCCAGATATCTTCTTGGAGTTTTTTCTCCACCGAAGATCAGTTTATCTTCAGACTGCTTTGTTCCCAGCTTGTGAAAATACACTTTATGCTTATCCGTCATTCCGGAAAGGACAGTACCTTCTTTCGGTTTGTCGTAGCTTGAATAGTAGAAACCTTCGTCTCCCTGCCATGAAATCCCACTGAATTTCACATCTACTAAAGTCTCATCAATCTGTTTTTTGTTAACAGCATCAATGATGATGATCTTATTCCAGTCACTTCCGCCTTCAGAAATAGAATATGCGGCAAGCGTTCCCTTTTTGTTGAAAGAAAGGTTAGATAAGGAAGTGGTTCCTTTTTCTGAGAATTTATTAGGATCTAAAAATACTTCTGTAGCCTTAGTCTTATTATTTGTTCTGTATAAAACAGACTGTGCCTGCAATCCATCATTTTTAGAATAATATGTATATTCTCCTTCTTTGAAAGGTGCTGAAATTTTCTCATAATTCCAGATATCTTTCAATTGATTTTTAATTTTATCCCTGAATGGAATTTTTGAAAGATAATTCTGGCTGTACGCTACTTCTTCATCTACCCACTTTTTGGTAGCCTCAGAATCATTTTCAAGATCTCTGTACGGATCAGAAACTGCAGTTCCAAAATAGGTATCGGTTTGAGCTCCCTTTAATGCTTTTGGATAATTCATTGTTTGAGAATAAAAAGATGCTGAAAACAGAACTCCAGCAGTTAATAACATAGGTTTAAAATTCATACTGAACGGTTTTCTCAAAAATACATAAAGTAAGTGAAATAAAAAAAGCCCCAATTTTCGGGACTTTTAATTATTTAAATGATTATTAATCAATTGTTCTCTACTTACAAACTGTCAAAATAGAAATCGGTAAGATTGGTAACAATTTGATCCGGACTTCCGTTCCAGTAGTATATTTTATCGCCTTCTTTTAATTCATATAAACTGAATTCCTGATCTGTGGTGATTGTTTTATCAGCATTGCTAAAATTCTGAGTCAATTGAAGTAAATATTTTTTCAGATCATCAGCTTTTATTTTTTTTGGCTCTACATTTGGATGAGGCGTTGGAGTGGTTGGTATCTTAAAGCTTACCGTATATTTCACCTCAGCTATTTTCTGATCTTCTATATATTCATTCTGAACTACGTTAATATTTTTAATAGTAAGCTTAGCATTCCTGAAATTGGTAAATACAACTTTGAAATAATCTTCAGCTTCTTTCTGACAGGCTGAAGCAGCTGCCTTAGGAAATACTGAAAGGAAGTTTTCTGCACTTGATTTTACCATTTCATCTGTGTTTTCTTTAAAGTTGATCTCAAAAGCATCTTTTCCTTCAACGGTAGGTCTCAGATAGTCATTCAGTTTAAGGCGGGTGGCTTCATCATTATTCAGGAAAGACCCAAAGAAAAGCTCAAATACTTCTTTCGGTTTCTTTACTTCTGTTTGTGCTGTAAGCTGCTGTCCCATCATCGTCAGTAACAGCAAAAAAATAATTTTGTAGTTTTTCATAGTTAATATTTTGAATGTATTGTTCTGGTTAAAAGAAAAGCCCCTGAAAAAATCAGAGGCTTTATTTTATTTTTTGAAACTTTTAGTAGTTTTCTTCTTCTCCCTTCATTTTTTCTGCATTCTCTGCCATAATTACGGCATCAATCATTTCAGAAATATCTCCATTCATGTAAGCATCCAGATTATACATCGATTTGTTGATTCTGTGATCTGTTACTCTTCCCTGTGGATAGTTATATGTTTTGATTTTTGCAGAACGGTCACCTGTAGAAACCATAGATTTACGCTGTGCTGCAATATCTCCCTGTACTTTCTGTAATTCGATATCGTATAGCTTAGTTCTTAGCATTTCCATTGCCAACTCACGGTTAGCCAGCTGAGAACGAGCCTGTTGACAAACAACTACCATCCCTGAAGGTTTGTGAGTTAACTGTACTTTAGTTTCAACCTTGTTTACGTTCTGACCTCCGGCACCTCCTGAACGGGAAGTCTGCATTTCAATATCAGCCGGGTTTAATTCAAAGTCTACTTCTTCTGCTTCCGGTAAAACGGCTATCGTAATAGCAGATGTATGAACTCTTCCCTGAGATTCTGTTTCAGGTACACGTTGTACACGGTGAACTCCGGATTCGAATTTCATCACTCCGTACACACCTTCTCCTTCCACCTTCATGATCAATTCCTTGTATCCTTTTGCAGCTTCATTGGAATCTGTTACTTCATGTCTCCATCCTTTCGTTTTGAAATACATGGTATACATTCTGTATACATCTTCCACGAAGATTGCAGCTTCATCACCTCCGGTTCCGGCACGTAATTCAACGATAACGTTTTTGTCATCTGCAGGATCTTTAGGAATCAAAAGAACTTTAAGCTCTTCTTCTAATCCGGGAAGTTTAGATTGAGCTTCTAATTTTTCTTCTTTTGCAAGATCTACAAGATCTCTGTCTGAGCCATCAGCAATAATTTCGTCAGATTCTTCAATGCTGTCTAAAGCACCTTTGTACTGATCGTAAACTCTTACAATTTTACCCAAATCGCTATATTCTTTGTTCAAAGAAGAATATCTTTTTTGGTCTGAAATGACATCAGGCTGTATAATAAGGTCTGCAACCTCATTATATCTTTGTTTTATAGCTTCTAATTTTGGAATTAATGATTTAGACATTGTCGAATTTTTGTGGGTGCAAAGATAAGAATTATTAATTCAAAATTAAAGTATAAATTTTTGAGCATTAGGGTTCAAGGGAACAAAACGCTAAAAAGATCCGTTTACAAATTGCCCTATCCGCTTTTTTATGTTTTCAATATTCCTTTTAATCTCCCTTGGAAAGTCTTCTGTCTATCCAATATAAAATAAGTCCTACCGCAATAATTCCCAGCCCTATTAAACTTTCTTTAGGGTTATGAATAAAGGTAAAGTACAGAATATAAATACTAAAGAGTAAGAAAACTGTCGGGAAAATATAAAAGGCGTTGGATTTAAAAATTTTTCTATCCTTCTTTTTAAGAAAATACACGGTTGAAATCGCTAAACTTGCAAATAACTGAAGGATAAATGCGGTATACACAAAGATTTCCTTGAAACTTCCTGTTAAAATAATGATCGTTGCGATAACCGCATGAGCAAAGATGGCTCTTACCGGAATTCCTTTTTTATTTCCTACAGAAAGCTGTTTCCAGATGCGGGTATCTTTTGCAAAAGCCTGTGTAAGTCTTGATCCTACCCAGAGATATCCACTAATTGTTGCAATCAGTTGTAATGCGATAAAAATATTCACAATTTTTCCGAAAGAAAGTCCCAGCATATTTACGGCAGCTTCTCCCATTACATCTTCTTTTCCTGCCAATTGATCTACCGGAGCATGTTTCAGCATGATGTAATTCACAAGAATATAGCTTATGGTCACAAAAACGGTTCCTATAATCAGTGATTTAGGAAGATTTTTTTGAACATCTTTTATTTCCCCCGCAATATAAGACGCTGAATTCCATCCGGTATAGGAATAGGTAACAAAAACCAATGAGGTTGCAAAGGCAGGAAGCATAATCTCATTCTGCCAGCTGTCACTGAAGTTTAAGCTGTTTCCAATTTGGGGAGAATCTGATAATCCAACTCCCAGAATCACCAGTACAATGATAAAAGCAATCTTGATAAACGTGAAAAAGTTATGAAAACGGCTTGAAGTCTTTAAACTGAATGATAGCGTTATAGCCACCAAAAATATGGCTGCAATCGCAAAACCATTTCCAAAGGAATAATCAAATACGGAAAGATATTTCGACATGGCCAATGCTGCCAACGCAACAGGCGAAGAAAACCCGATAATCAGGGAAACCCAGCTTATCAGATAACCAAATAAAGGATGATAGGTTTCTTTAAGATAAATAAAATCACCACCGTTTCCTTTAAAATGGGATCCTAATTCCGCATAGCAAAAGGCACCAAACAGTGCCAGAATTCCTCCGATTACCCATAACAGGAAAATACTGTAGGTATTGGTAATATCGGATAACTGAAATCCCAGGGTTGTAAAAATCCCCGTTCCTATCATATTGGAAACTACGATGGCTGCGGCTGTTTTCCAGCCGATCTGATGTGAAGCAGTACTCATTTACTCATTAAAAATTAAAATTAAGCCTTCCGAAGAAATAGCTTCCCAATGTTCCCATCTGAACCGGCGCATATTTAAATACTCCATAATATGAATTTTTATAGCTCTGAAGATCCGGGAAAACATCAAATACGTTGTTGGCTCCTACTGTAAAGTTGATATTTTTTGTGATATCATATCCTACACTAACATCAGTAATCACTTTTGGAGAAAATTCCTGAACTTCTCCGAAAGGGTAACCGTCTCTTATTACTTTACCAAAATAGGTATTTCTCACGAGAAAATTGAATTTACCTATTCCATACGTTAGCCCCAATGAAGCTTTTGTTTTAGGAGAAAGGGTTTCAATAATGTTGATCTGATCCGGGCCAAAGAATTCATTTTGTGGAGTTCCAAGGTTTTCCGGGAAGTGAAAATCTGTAATTTTTGTTTCGGTATAATTTCCGGCAAGGTTAATATTTAAGCTTCCGCCAGCCAGCTTCCAATCATAGGAAACGACTACATCTAATCCTTTTGTTTCGGTATCAATGGCATTGGCAAAGAATCTGCCGCTTTCCACTGCATTTCCTTCTCCTACCACTTTAGGATCAGACAATCTTGAATCCGTGATATTGCTGGTAATGACAATTCTGTCTTTCACTTTAATGATATATCCATCTACCGTAATAAAGAGTCCTTTAATGGGCTGTAGGGTAAATCCTGCGCTTCCATTAACTGAGGTTTCCTGCTTTAATTTATCAAATCCCAGAACTTGTGCGGCCTGGCTATCGTTATTGAAGATTCCTTTCCTAACAATTCCGGAACCGGAAGTAGAAATATCAGCAAAAGAGTTGTTAAAATACTGTTGCTGAAGGGATGGTGCTCTGAACCCTGTTCCAACTGCTGCTCTTATAGCGTAATTTTTTACAAATTCATATCTCACGGCAAGTTTTCCGTTCAGGGTACTTCCAAAATCCGAGTAGTTTTCAAATCTGGCAGCGGCATCAATATTCAGTTTTTTATCCAAATCATAGGAAATATCAGCATATACCGCTGTAGAATGTCTGTCTTTTTTCAAAGCATTATCCGGTGAAAAACCAATGAAGGATTGCGAACCTCCAGCTCCTATCACTTTAGAATCTTTTGTTGCCACATTTCCATTCTCATCATATTGAGTGTAAGAAGCCTCATCTCCTGCTTTGATCTGATATTGTTCAAACCTGAATTCTCCTCCGAATGCAATATTGAAGTTCTTTATCTTTTTCGAAACATCAAGATTCACTGTATTTTGCAAGAAGCTATGCGCTCCTGCATAAAAACGGGTTGGTGATTTGATCCCCAGAGAGGCATTATTGGTATTGCTTACGTTATAATTGAAGGTATTGCTTCCAAAAGTATTACTAAGATCAATCAACCAATCGTTTACATTATATTTTGCTCCTACTGCATAGGAAATATCATAAATCTGAGAATTCAGAACGGCCTGAAAACCGTTAGGATAAATTGCTTTCACAATATTAAAGTCTTCATTAGGAAGTCTTCTGAAGCCGTATCCTTTTCCTTCTTTAATGCTGAAACCTCCAAAAGAATAGAATTTAAAATGATCATTCAAAGGATATTCTGAATTGAAAAACAATTGTCCCTGTCTGATCTGTGCATCTCCAATCTGGAAATTGAAATCATCTCTCGTTAATCCTCTTTCTTTAATCTTCGCGTCATCCGCATCCCTGGCAGCTTGTATAGCTTCAGCATCACCAGCAAATTCATAAGCGAAATTATTCCCGAAAATATCAAGATTATGATTTTGAGTTCTCGTTGTTTTTCCTCTGTGGCTTAGTTGTAATGAAAGATTGATAAATCCGTCATTTTTACCCAAAGAAGTTCCATAGTTTACACCTGCCTGATAAGTATCTCCATCATTTCTTCCACTTAATCCATAGGTTAAACTTGCAGAAGCACCTGCATTCTTTTTTAAAATAATATTGATAACCCCGGCAATAGCATCGGACCCGTATTGTGCAGCCGCACCATCTCTTAATACTTCAATTTTTTCTATGGCAATAACAGGAATGGTACTTAAATCTGTTCCTACAGATCCATTTCCTACTGTATTCTGATAATTAACCAGTGAAGTGGTATGTCTTCTTTTCCCATTAAGCAGTACTAAAACCTGATCCGGACCCATTCCTCTTAACGTTACAGGATCAATATGCTCTGTTCCATCAGACGCGGATTGTCTTACAGCATTGAAGGAAGGAATAACATAGTTCAGAAGGTCCTGAGCCGTCATTTGTGGAGACGATCTTTGAACTTTATCGATATTGATAACATCCACAGGCACCGGAGTTTCCAGCTTTGTTCTTTTAACGTTACGGTTTCCGACGATGATGATGTCTTCGATTTGTTTTCCTTTTTCTTCCTGCTCCTGAGCAGCAACTAAAATTGTTCCCAGTAATAATACAGCTGTACTTAATTTTTTCATCTTTGTTCTTGCCAATTAATAATATTCTTCCGCAGATCGTTCTGCAGATACACAAGACTTCAAGAAATGGAATTCATATAAGAAATATTGACTTCACTTATCTCCCCCATCGGGTTGGAATTAGCACCTTTACACTTCTGGAATTGTGTTGGTTGCTAAGGTTTCATTGGGCCAAATCCCTCCACCTTTCTTGATAAATCTAGTGCAAAGGTAGACTTATTTTTCAAATATGCAAAAAGAGACTCATTCCTTTGAAGAAAAAAAGGCAAACCTGCTGATTTGCAAATTTGCCTTTGTATTTATTTTACGATCATCTTTTGAATCGCCATTCCGGTTTCTGATTTGAGGTGGACCAGATACGTTCCCGGCGGATAATTTACCTTTAGCTCATAAGTGCCATTTTCTTTATCCAATTTGAAAGAATCCAGCTTTTTACCACTCATATCGAAGATGATAATTTCTCCGTTTTTAGCTTTATTAAAGATCAATTTTACTGAACCATTTTTGATCGGGTTATCTGCAATCTGAAGAGACAATTTGTTTCCTGCGTTTACATCTGAAACGGATAAAGCCCCGGCAAAGTTTCCAAAAATCCTGAATTCTCCAGGCTGTAAAGTAATTGGAGCTATTGTAGAACTAATATTTGAGAGGGTATCATCCATCAAATTTTTCCACTGACCAACATATGGGAAATAAGGAACTACATTTTGTGCGGAAGTGGAATAATTCGCAAGAACTACCACGTTTTTCAGTCCGTTAATGGTGTTGTCGTAAACATAAATTCGTGTAATTAAACCATCAGGATCATTGGCAAGGTTGTTTGACTCTATGGTATAGGTTTTTGATTTGAATACTGGATTGGTATTTCTGATATCAATAATCTTCGCCCATGTATCATAAACAGCCTTTCTGTTGGCATCGCTATCATATCCTAATGTAAAAGCTACAGGTTTTTCATCGGTTCTACATCCGTTGTTAATACTTCCATCTGCGCATCTGTTGATACTGAATTCATAGCCTAGTTCCCCAAATTGCCAGATCATCTTTGGGCCTGGAATGGTAAAGAATGTAGCACCGAATGTTTTCATTCTTTCCAAAGCCGTATTCAGGTTCTTTACACTATAGTTTCCATTGACTGCTCCATAAGAAAGATTTTTAAACATCAATCTTTCTTCATCATGGCTTTCACCATATCCTACTGCTCTCATGCTGGTAAACCCATGAAGATTATGATTCATACGGTCATAATTACTGTTATCCTTGTAGCCCATCGTATTCTGATTATAAGGCTCCGTCTGTTTATTCCAAAGCATCACTCCTTTTCCTTCTGCTACTCTGTAATTGGCCCATTGCAGTTCTTCCTGATCTGTTCCCAAGTGCTCAAATATCATGTAAGAATTAGGATCAAGTGCCCATTGTTTATCTGCATACTGCTTCATGATGTCTACTCTGTCCTGCTGATAGGCATTGGTACAGTTTTCATCATTTTCAGAACAGTTTTGAGTGAAGCCTTTCGTCAAATCCCAACGGAAGCCATCAATGTGATACTCTTTCAACCATTGTTCAAGACATCTTTCAACGTAATATTGAGTTGAAGGGCTGGAATGGTTAAAATCATTAAACACATTATATGAATGCTTCGGAACCTGATTGAAATAAGGGTTATTTGGAGCCACATCACCAAAACCATCCCCATCAGGATCTATATTCCAAAGTCTTACTAATGGAGAACGCCCTGTTGCATGATTAAAAGCGACATCCAGAATCACAGCAATCCCATTTTGGTGACACAAATCAACAAATTCTTTGAATTTTTCCGGAGTTCCATAGGCTTTATCTAAGGCATAATGGAAGGAAGTATTGTATCCCCAGGAAAGATTTCCATCAAATTCCATAATAGGAAGTAATTCAATGGCATTGATTTTTAGATTTTTTAAATAGGAAATTTTATTAATCAAAGACTGCCAGTTTTTTTCCTGCGTAAAATCTCTTAGCAAAAGTTCATACACCACAAGATCTTCTTTTACTGGTCTCTGAAAATTGGTAATTTGCCAATTGTAAGATGTTTGTCCTGTCTTGAATGTTGAAGCCTCAAAACTCTGCCCTGCCGGAAATACCGGAAGATTAGGATAGGTTGATGAGGAAATCCATGGATCATCATAAGAAGATAAGATCTGAGGAGAATAAGGGTCAGCTACTTTTTTCAAATCATTAGTCCTGTACTGGAATGTATACAACTGTTGTGGAGTCAATCCATTCATTTCAATCCAATAAAGGTCGGGATTGGTGGTATCACGTTTCATCAAATAAGTATCATTCACGGTCCAATTATTGAAACTTCCGATGACGTGCACAAAGTTTTTGTGAGGAGCATACAAAGCAAGCCCAATCTTTGTAGGATCTATCGGGTCATAATTTATTCCCTGTTTAATCCAGTTCGGAATGGTTTCAGAAAGTACATTTCGGGGAACCTGTAGAATGAAAGTTGCTGTTTTCGAACCACTTCCCTCTGTGGCAACAAGTTCCATGCTGGCATCCTGTGAAACTGTATAATTATAGGAATAAGATTGAGAGGGTGTAGATACGGAGTTCACTACTGCTCCATTGGCTTTAAGCTGAAAAGTAGCATTAACATTAGTTGTTGCTGTAATATTGATGGTGTTTCCCGCCGGGACTGTTGTAAGACTGTTTGCTGCAGGATTTGTCAAGTTTAAGTTCAGGATACCCACATTCACGAAGATATCTGGAGAGCTCTGATGTGATCCTGTTTTATCTTTTAATAAAAATCCAAACCTTCCGATTCCCGTTCTGCCGAAAAAAACAGTTGGCGTTAGTGTTAGTGAATATGTATCTGTTGCAGCGTTATAGTTAAGTTTGTTCAGATCATTGGAGCTATTCCAGCTTCCGTTGGTAGGACAATCTAGGCTGTTCTGATAATTGACATCAAAGGACCAGGACCAGATATAAATTGCATTATTGGTTACTCCCCAGGCCGATTCGTCAATCTGATTTCCGGGAATTGTGAGGGTTATAGCGTTTGTCTCATTAAAAGGATTGGGAGAAACCGTATAGTTAATCTGCCCCCAAACAACCGTTGTAATGAATAGCAAAACAACAGAATAAAACTTTTTCATGTCTTTATTTTTATCGAATATAATATTAATTTTTCTTCACGAGAATGATTTTATTTTATTTAACCATAGATGTTTTACCAGATCATAAAAAAAGACCCATGAAAAATTTCATGAGCCTTTCAATAAAAGTAATTGTAATGAACTATACCGTATGTAACGGAAATCTCGCAGATATATTGATTCAAATGTTAAAAAAATTAATTTTTCATAATTTTCTTTACCACAGATTCTCCGTTCTTTAATTTTAACTCTATCATATATAACCCTGATGGAAGGCTATTCATATTAACCTTATTGTCTGAAAATGAAGCGCCTATACTTTGTCCGACAGCATTAAGAATCTTCACTCCCTCAATCACTGGATCACTTTTGAGGGTAAGAATTCCTTTAACAGGATTCGGGTATACCTCAACCTTATTTCGTTTCAGATGAATGTCTGTGGTACCTAATTGATCTTGAGTCTTCATACATCTTACCGATGAGCCTTGCCCTCGTGATGCTCCGGCTGAAGCATTTGCTACCAGCGTTCCGATATACAAATATTTTCCACCAATTCCTGTAGCAGTAGAACTCCAATAATACCCTTTCTGACCTACAAAAGTAAAACCTCCATCTGATGAATTACGGAAACCTCCCATTGGTAATTTTAAAATTCCTTCAAAGGCTTTTACAGGTGACTGAATTCCTACAGCCTGAGCAATATCTCCCCATTCTCCTTGAGAAGGTAGTCTCCAACCGTTCCCGATTGCTTTACAAGGATCAACTCCAATAGTTTCTGTTATTTCTGAAAAACCAGTCCCAGACCATTTATCATCAAGACCATTAGTAGACCACCATGCCGGAGATCCTGTAACAAAAGAAGCCTCGCCTTGTAAACCATCCGGAGTATTGCTAGAAGGAGCAAAAGCTGTGGAAGAAGTTCTCAATTGATGCCCATCATCCCATCTTCCCCATTGAAACAAATCTCCATACGCCTTATCATCATTCATAGATTCTGCTACTCTTTCACTTCCAAGATTTTGCTTAAGCCAGATATTTCCATCCGCAGTTCTTACAGTAATATAAGTAACCGGCTGCCCACGATAGGTAAAGGTTACACATCCCAAATCACCAACATTATTTCCAGGATCAGTATTATTGCAGCCTTGTTGTGCACTTAATACACTTCCAGCCATCAGCATAATTCCTATTCCCAGGTTTCGTACTGCAAAAGATAAATCTCCAACCATAAATATTATTTTTATTTATTCTAAATTTAATTTAATTTTGCGCAAAAGTACCTTACGAAATTAAATCCGGGTTATCATTTCCCACCTTTTAGTTATCCTATAAGAGTACTTTACGTGGTACTATGGCTGTAAAAATGTGTTGTATGGGGAATCAACAGGAAAATGAGATCGTTTTCAGATCGGAGAATATTGAAATTATCATACAGGATTCATCGAGATTTAAAGGAGCTTCAAGATTATACCTCCTGGAGTCCTCATCTAGTTTTAATCTTCTGTTCTTATTAAGTCCGGACATTCATTTGAAAGCTCATGATTGTGATATTCAGTTCATGTTTAAAAAGAATCAATACATCCTTCATTATTCTCTGCAGAAAAACAAAGCAGAATTATGGACCAACAGTGAAGAACCTCTGAAATATCTGCATATTCAGCTCAATTACCAGTACATTTCAAATCTAATTACTCCGGAAACTAATGGAGAGGGAGCCGAAATTCTGGAAAATATGATCCATAACAATTTCGTCTTTCTTCAAAAAGCCACTCCTCCCAACATGACCGTTGAAATGCATATTATATTAAAAGAGATTCTAAGCTATTCTAAAAAGGGAATCATGCAGAAGCTGTTTATTGAAGCTAAGATCATCAAGCTGCTTATCCTTATTTTTGAACAGTTCAATGAAAAAAACAACCTGAAAGCTTCCTCAAAAGCTCCTGAAATCATTAAAAAATTCATTGATGAAAATTATCACCGGAATATTAAAGCAGAGGAAATCGGAAAATTAATAGGGGTAAATCAAAACCTCATCAGGAAAGAGTTCAAGGCGGAATACCACACTACAATCAGTCACTACATTTCTGAATTAAGAATGCTGAAAGCCAGAAAGCTGATTACAGACAAAGAAATGATGATAAAGGAAATTGCTATTGAATGCGGCTATGAATATCTCCAGAATTTTACCCGGGCTTTTAAAAAGAAGTTTGGCGTCTCTCCGGAACATCTACGGAATAATAAATAGAAAAACCGCTTAAAAAAAATTAAGCGGTTTATATATGTTGTTTTGCTTTGATATTACTTTTTCAGAATTCAGGTGAAAAAGCAATGACAATCAATTAATGATGATGTCCGTGATCGTGAAGGAAAGGTCCGTTTCCTTTAGGCTGGCTGTAGATAGTTTCTACACCTTCCTGCTCAGTAATAAGCTTTCTTCTGATATCTTCAGGATCGAAAGGCTTCACTTTTCCGAAGTACTCTTTCAAACCTTCAGTTAGCCACATTGGGATTACTAATCCGAAGAACATAAAAATACACCAGAATCCTACTAAGAACATAGTAATGAAAAATACAGTCCAAAGGAACTGGTAGAACGGCCAAAATGCTGATAAAATAGTTATCATTCTCTTAAAGATTTTAGGCAAAAATAAAGCTTTTTTCCTGTTTACACAAAAGATACAGGCTCTATTTTTTAATTTATTTTAATTCTATATAGATTTTAAGGCCATGAGACGGGAGATTTGAGACTTATTCAATGATCTCATATCTCCGCTCTCAAGGACTTTTTTATTTAATTAATGAGCAAGATTTGCAAAGAAATCGTTTCCTTTATCATCCGTAATGATGAATGCAGGGAAATCTTTTACTTCAATTTTTCTTACTGCTTCCATTCCTAATTCCGGGAAGTCTACTACATCTACTGATACAATATTATCTTTGGCTAAAATAGCTGCAGGTCCACCAATAGATCCAAGATAGAAACCTCCGTATTTGTTACAAGCATTGGCAACATCTTTACTTCTGTTTCCTTTTGCCAGCATAATCATACTTCCGCCATGGCTCTGGAATTCATCAACATAAACATCCATTCTCCCTGCTGTTGTAGGGCCGAAACTTCCTGAAGCCATTCCTTCCGGTGTCTTTGCAGGTCCTGCATAGTAAATGGGGTGATTTTTGAAATATTCCGGCATCGGTTTTCCGCTGTCGAGGATTTCTTTGATCTTAGCGTGAGCAATATCTCTTGCTACGATTAATGTCCCGTTAAGTTTTAGTCTTGTTTTGATTGGATATTTTGAAAGCTCCGCCAGAATTTCAGGCATTGGCTTATTCAAATTAACTTCAACAGCTTCTTCTAAATGTGGTGGCGTTGCTGGTAAGAATCTTTTTGGATCTTGTTCCAACTGCTCAAGGAAGATACCGTCTTTTGTAATTTTCCCTTTGATATTTCTATCTGCTGAGCATGAAACTCCCATTCCTACCGGGCAAGAAGCAGCGTGTCTAGGAAGTCTGATTACTCTTACATCGTGAGTAAGGTATTTCCCACCAAACTGTGCTCCGATAGCACTTTCCTGGCAGATTTTCTGAACTTTAGCTTCCCATTCAAGGTCTCTGAAAGCCTGGCCAGCTTCATTTCCTTCTGTTGGAAGATTATCATAATATTTTGCAGAAGCTTTCTTCACTGCAGCAAGGTTAGCCTCAGCTGAAGTTCCTCCAATCACTAATGCTAAGTGGTAGGGCGGGCAAGCTGCTGTCCCAAGATCTGAGATTCTTTCTTTAACAAATTCTTCAAGAGACTTCTCGTTTAATAAAGATTTTGTTTTTTGGTAAAGGAAGGTTTTGTTAGCAGAACCGCCTCCTTTTGTTAAGAATAAGAACTCATAATAATCTCCTTTTTTAGCATAGATATCAATCTGTGCCGGAAGGTTTGATCCTGAATTTTTCTCATCAAACATTGTTAAAGGAACTACCTGAGAATATCTTAAGTTTCTTTTTTGGTAAGTATTGTAGATTCCACGGCTTAAGAATTCACCGTCATCCACACCTGTGTATACGTTTTCTCCTTTTTTACCCATTACGATTGCCGTTCCTGTATCCTGGCAAGAAGGAAGAGCTCCCTCAACCGCTACAGCAGCGTTTTGTAACAAGTTATAAGCAACGAATCTGTCATTGTCGGTAGCTTCAGGATCATCAATGATTCTTTTAAGGCTTTCAAGGTGTGAAGAACGTAACATGAAAGAAACGTCTGCCATAGCTTCTTCAGCCAATAACTCCAATCCCTTCGGGTCAACAGTTAAAATTTCTCTGTCACCTAGTTTTTCAATCTTTACATAATCTGATGTAAGCTTTTTGTACACCGTATCATCTTTCTGAATTGGATACGGATCCTGATATCTAAAGTCCATTCAATTTTTTGTTTGTACAAAAATACGGCTTCCATTAAAAAAAGATGAGCAAAATCAGTCATTAAAATTGATATTTATAATGATTATAAATTGCGGGTTTATGAGTTTATAAGTACCTTTATACTAACCAAATAATGAATCCACAAAAAGTAAAAGTGGCTTCAAAATTTAAAAGACTTTAAAATTTCAACCACAATGAATTACAGAATTGAAAAAGACACCATGGGAGAAGTGCAGGTACCTGCAGATAAACTTTGGGGTGCACAGACGGAACGTTCAAGAAATAATTTCAAAATTGGTCCTGAAGGATCCATGCCTCACGAGATCATTGAAGCTTTTGCGTACTTAAAGAAGGCCGCAGCCTATACTAATGCAGATTTAGGAGTACTTTCAGGTGAAAAAAGAGATATGATCGCCAAAGTGTGTGATGAAATTCTTGAAGGAAAACTGAGCGATCAATTTCCATTAGTAATCTGGCAGACCGGTTCCGGAACGCAATCCAACATGAATGTGAATGAAGTGGTTTCTAATCGTGCCCATGTTAATAATGGCGGAACTTTAGGCGAAAAATCTGAAATTCATCCGAATGATGATGTGAATAAATCTCAATCCTCCAACGACACTTATCCAACCGCTATGCATATTGCAGCCTACAAAAAAGTAGTGGAAGTGACTATTCCCGCTGTTGAAAAATTAAAAAATACTCTTGCTGAAAAAGCCAAAGCCTTCAAAGATGTAGTAAAAATCGGAAGAACCCACCTGATGGATGCTACTCCACTTACACTGGGACAAGAGTTTTCCGGTTATGTTGCTCAACTGGAATACGGATTAAGAGCTTTAAAAAACACCTTGCCTCACCTTTCTGAATTGGCTTTAGGTGGTACTGCAGTAGGAACAGGACTGAATACTCCAAATGGTTATGATGTAAAAGTAGCTGAATACATTGCAAAATTTACTAACCATCCGTTTATTACAGCTGAGAATAAATTTGAAGCACTGGCAGCACATGATGCTATTGTTGAAAGCCATGGAGCATTAAAACAACTTGCTGTTTCTCTATACAAAATTGCTCAGGATATCAGATTACTGGCCTCCGGACCTCGTTCCGGAATCGGAGAGATCCACATCCCTGAAAATGAACCGGGATCATCCATCATGCCTGGAAAGGTAAATCCAACTCAAAATGAAGCTCTGACAATGGTTTGCGCTCAGGTTCTTGGAAATGACACTACTATTTCATTCGCAGGAACTCAAGGAAACTATGAGCTGAATGTTTTCAAACCGGTGATGGCTTACAACTTCCTGCAATCTGCACAACTTATTGCTGATGCATGTATTTCGTTCAATGATCACTGTGCTGTAGGTATTGAGCCGAACCATGAGAGAATTAAAGAACTTGTAGATAAATCTTTAATGCTTGTAACGGCTTTAAACACTCATATTGGATATGAAAATGCAGCCAAAATTGCTAAAACCGCTCATAAAAACGGAACAACGTTAAAAGAAGAAGCTGTCAATCTTGGGTTATTAACCGCAGAACAGTTTGATGAATGGGTAAAACCGGAAGATATGGTGGGTAGCCTGAAATAACAATTCTAATTTTCATTCATAGACTTTAAACAAAAAGCACCGGAGATATTTCTTCGGTGCTTTTTTGGCTATATTATCAAAACATTAAAATTTATTTTCGGCAGCTTCATTTGGACCAGAAACCTGATCTGAAAAATACTGTTCAAGGTCTTTCAGTGTTTCAGGTGTTGTTTGAATATCTTTTACAAGCTGTCCTTTGTTTACCACCACTATTCTGTTGCAAACTTCAGTAGTATGAGATAAATCGTGACTGGAGATAAGAAAAGTTACACCATCCTGCTTCGATAATTCTTTGATTAGATTTTTAAGTTTAATCTGTGTAGATGGGTCCAGGTTAGCAAAAGGTTCATCCAGAATGATGATTTCAGGGTTTCCAATAATGGCTCCTACGATGCCTACTTTTTTCTGATTTCCTTTTGAAAGGTCTCTGATATATTTATTGGATTTAAGGATCTCACCATTAAAAAGATCATGAAAAGGTTTCAAAAACTCATCTATGGATGCCTTATTCTGCCCTCTCAATTCACCAATAAAATAAAAATATTCCTCAGGAGTCAGATAGCCAATAAGAAAAGAATCGTCTACAAACGCAGAAACTTTGTTTTTCCAGACTTCTGATTCATTTACTTTCGTCCCATCAATGCTTACAAACCCAGTACTAGCCTGAATAAGATCTAACATCAGGCTGAAAAGAGTGGTCTTTCCGGCTCCGTTATTTCCCACCAGACCAAAAGTTTCTCCATTAGAAATTTCAAGATGTTCAATATTCAGAACGGTTGCCGTCCCGTATGTTTTAGATAAATTATTTATAGTAATCATAGCTTAGTCTTTATTTTTAAATGCATCCAGTGTGCTGTATTTTTCTCTTTTATAGTGTTTCACAATGATATCAAAGATTTTTTCCCGCAATAAAAATCCTATTAATCCCATAATTGCAATACTTACTACTCCAGCCGTGATTCCAAAAAGAGATTTTGCACCAGCGAATACAGCCATGGGAAGCAGCATTTTAGGAATCATTAACAGCATCGATTTCAAATTGAAACTATTTTTCTGCCCGAATCTTTTTTCTTTTGAATTAAGGTCAATCTGAGTTTTATTGAATGCTCCGGACCAAAGTGTAAATTGTGAATTCACGCCGATATTATAAAGCCCGGCTGCAAAAAACGTAACATAAATTTCCCAGCCAAAATAGCTATACAATGCAGCTATAATGATTGACACTCCTGTTACAATATTCATCAGCCACCATTTGGCCTTTAAATATTCTTTGTAGGGAACATTCAGAGTCATCATCAGAGGATAATAAGAACTGTCAAAGGCAGGAACTCTTTGCCCAAATAAAAACTGAAATCCTCCCGTTACAAAAAGTCCCATGAACATTGTCATTGCGGGAGTTTTGTACGCTTTAGAAGTATACATCAGCAATCCATAAAAAAGAAACATAAAACTTCCCAAAAGAATACCTCTGGTTACTTTATTACGTTTCAGCATTTTTATATCATTGTTAATGAATGTTCCTATGACTCCATATTTATTTAGAAAAGCAATATTTTCTGTTTTACCTACTGATTTTTTTGCTTCAAGGCCTTGATCCAGATAGAATTCCCTACGGATATATCGAAAACAAAACACCCACAGTACAGCAAATATGAAAACAGGAATCAAGGAAAGATATGGTTTCTCATATAGGCCATAGAAAGCAATGTCCGAGTAAGAAAGTATTGGGATAATATTATAATAGCCCAACGCTGCCACTATTGCAATAACTACAGCTACAACAATAGCAACCTTTTCTGTGCTGTTGAGAAAAATGTTGAGAAAGCTATTTAGATAAAAAATAGCAGAGACTCCTATTAACCATGATAAAACTCCTGGAAAACTATATCCATAAAACAATGCAATCCCCGAAAACGTAATGAAAAACAGAGAATTAAGCCAGCTAAAGGCTGAAAAAAAGGTTTTTACCAACAGATAATTTACCAATGTCCTCTTTTTAATATTCAAAGTAAGGAAAGGCTTGATGTTTTGTGTTGGAATTTCCTGCCAGAGATATTTGATTGCTAAATCTGCAACCCAACCTATGAGTAAAAATGTGGAAACAATCTTTAAAGGATCCTGATGTATTTCATTCTTCACATACATAAAGACCAGAAAAGCTCCACCTACAAGGCATCCCATGAAATAAAGAATCGCAATGAATCTTAAAATTTTCATGGTAAGATTAACTCCTAAAGAGGTACCACGGAAAAAGCTTTTAATTTCAAGATTAAGGAACTTTAGAAACATAGTTTAGTTTTTTACATTAGTAAATATAATGTAAAAAACGTTACAGCTTCTTAGCCAATAAGTTCTTTCGCCTGAGCAAGAGCTGCTTCAGTAATTTTGCTTCCTGAAAGCAATTGGGCAATCTCATTCAGTTTTTCCTTATCATTTAAAGGAATGATGGTAGATTGAGTTTTCCCGGCAACATCTTGTTTTACCACTTTATAATTATCATTTCCTTTGGCTGCAACCTGTGCAAGGTGAGAAATAACAATCAACTGCATATCTTCAGACATTTCGCGCATCAGATTTCCAATTTCCTCGGCTACTTTTCCTGAAACTCCAGTATCAATTTCGTCTAAAATCAATGTTGGTAATTCATCACTTTCTGCGATAATTTTTTTCACAGCAAGCATTACTCTGGATCTTTCTCCACCAGAAATAGCCGTTTGGATTGGCTTAAGTGGAAATCCTGAATTGGCCTGGAATAAAAGCTGAATATTTTCTCTTCCGAATTGATTAAATTCTTCAGCATCCTGTAATTCTATATCTACTTTGGCTTTTTCAAGGCCCAGTTTTTTAAGAAGTCCTTCTGCTTTTTTAATGAAAACAGGAATGTTCTTTTTTCTATTTTTGGAAAGCTTTTCAGTGAGAATCTGAAGTGACTTTTCTTTATGAGCAATATTCTCTTCAGTTTCAAGAATTTGTGCTTCAAGCTCTGAAGCTCCTTTCTGATCTCCTGCCAGCCCGTTTCTGATCTCAATCAGTTCATTAAGGTCTGAAACATTGTGTTTAAGGAACAAAGCATTTATCTTATTATTCAGCTCCGTAAGAACAAGAAGGTTTTCCGGATTGATCTCCAGTTTCTCTGCTTCATGTTCAAGCTCAGAAATAATATCTTTCAAATCCACAAAAGAGGTTTCAAGCCTTTGGTCCAGCTCTGCAAAACTGGTTGAAATACCTGCAATTCTGGAAAGTTTAGCTTTTGCTTCGTTAAAGAATGAAAGAATTCCAATTTCTTCCTGATGGAATCTGGACAGGATCTGACCTACGTTTTCAGAAATCATTCCTGCATTTTCCTGAACAGCTAATTGGTTTTGAATATCTTCGTAATCTACATCATCCAGTTTTAATTCTTCAAGCTCATTGAGTAAGAAATCTTTATAATCACTTTCTTTATTGGCTTCTGAAAGTTGTGTTTTCAGCTTTTTCAACAAGGTTTTAAGATTCTGAAATGCTGAAAACTCCAGCTGATAGTCTTCAATGATTTTTTTATTTTCAGAAAGTCCGTCTATAATTTTAAACTGATATTCTGAGGTAAAAAGGTTGGATGTTTCAAATTGAGAATGGATATCAATTAACTGAGAAGAAAGCTCTTTCAGGATATCCAATGTTACCGGAACATCATTGATGAATGCTCTTGATTTTCCGGATGGTAATATTTCTCTTCTGATGATGGTCTGCAACTCATAATCTAGATCGTTTTCAATAAAAAACTTCTTGAATTGATTGTTCAATGCAAACTCTGTTTCTACAACACTTTTTTCTTCTGCTTTTGAAATAGATTTTACATCTGCCCTTTCGCCCAGGATAAGACGCAATGCACCCAAAATAATGGATTTTCCTGCTCCGGTTTCTCCGGTAATTACCTGAAGACCATTATTCAATGATACTTCAAGGGTATCAATCAGGGCAAAATTCTTAATGTAAATTCTTGAAAGCATGGATAATCCGTGTTTTTATCAGATATTAATATTGATTGTAAAAGTAAGTTTTTTTAACGAAAACAGAAACGACAGATAACGATTAAATAAGAAGGCTTACACTTTTGAAATTTCTGCCAGCAGTTCATAAAAGTTTGAGTATTGATACTGGAAAGAATTTTCATCTTCATGATCCCAAAGAACAACAGTATTATTGTTATGGGTATCAAAACACAACAGTCCCCAGTCACTGTATACCGCAAAAGGAACATACCCTTTATCAAAAAGGAATTCTCTTGAGTAGGTCTCGAACATCATTTCACGAAGAGAAGCTCTCCACGAACTGACAGGAAGTGAGCAAAAGGAAACTTCCGAGATCTGAAGCTCATAAAAATGTTTATGTTTCAGGAATATTTTAAAATCGTTTGGAAAAACAAACCCTGTTTCTGTTTCAAATTCCTTAAGTGCAACGTCTGTAATTGTACTTTCAATAGGAAGCCAGAATTTCCATTCTTCATCAGGCTGATCCGGAGCAAGCATTTCTATTTCGATATCACAAGGAAGTTGATTGAGTTCATTCTCAATCCAAAAGCTAAGTGTTCTGTCAACTATTTCTTTAATTCGTCCTTCCTCATAATTTAATTCTTCCATTTATTCCACTTGTTATCAATATTTTTTGGAGAAAGAATAATCATGGTCTGCTTCAGGTCATTAAGAATAAGTCCGCCATTATTCCCGGAATTGAAAACATTGAAGATCTCATCACTCTTAGTATCCATGAAAAGATTGAAGAAAAAGCCTTGTTGGAAAGAATTTTCATACATTTTAAGCTGCATCAGAGCATCAAAAATCACTTTTTTTCCAGGAGTCTGATCCTGATTAAAGAGATTATCCATACCGGATCTGTGGTAAGTATACATCGTAGATCTCAACTGGCTCCAGTTTGGATTCATAATTTCGTTAATCAATATGGTACGGCTTCTCGGTTCGTTGATCGTATTCCAACCGTCATAGTTTCTGTTTTGAGAGTTTTGAGCAATCTGCTGTGCTTTTGTGAACCACTGGGTTCCACCCATTGACTGGAAACTATCAGCATCATAGCCCAAAATAAGATAAATATAGAAACTGATTACATCGGTAAGGTTTTTCCCGGAAAACTGTCTCTCATTGAAAATAAGGTTTTCGTTCTCAATATATTCAAAACTGAATCTCTGATCCTGAAGATTCAGTAAAGGGGATTCATACGTGGTATTATAGACAGGACGTACTGCCTGAACTACAATGACTCCTTTAAATTTATTGACATCTCTTTCAGAAATAACAATGGAAAAACCACATTTGATCTTTTCAAAATTCTGTAATTTCTTCCCTGTCCAGCTGGTATTGTTGATGAAATCTCTAAGACTTTTCTCCAAAGCTTTAAAAGCCTGCTGGTTACTCCCTCCTATCTGCTGAGAATTTACCTGCACAGTTGCCAGCAACTCCTGGGAAAAACCAAGATTAAAGATAAATAACAGAAAAAATAAACTTATAATTTTTTTCATTGTCTATTAAAAATTGAGAACGGAAATTTATTAAAATTATTTTAAAAGCTGAGATTCAACAAAATTGAGAATATCTTTCGCTACATCATCTTTGGACTTCAGATCAAATTCTCTTTTTTCTGTTTTGGTGAATATCTTGATCTTATTAGTATCATTTTTAAACCCGGCTCCTTCATCACGCAAAGAGTTCAAAACAATCATGTCAAGGTTTTTCTTTTCCAGTTTTCCTTTGGCATTTTCTTCTTCATTCTGGGTTTCCAAAGCAAATCCTACCAGAAACTGATGGGTTTTCTTTTCCCCCATCGTTTTAAGAATATCAGGATTTTTCACCAGTTCAATGGTAAGGTTTTCATCATTCTTCTTGATCTTTTCCTTAGCCACATCCTTTGGTGCATAATCTGCCACTGCAGCACTTGCAATCCCAATATCTATGGTATCATAAAACTCAAATACTTTAGCCAGCATTTCTTTTGCAGAAGTTACTTTATGCAGTTCTACATTTTTATCGGTAAGGGTTTGGGAACTTGGTCCTGAGATCAAAATCACCTTTGCTCCTCTTTTTGAAGCTTCTTCAGCTAAAGAGAACCCCATTTTTCCTGAGGAATGATTTCCTATGAATCTTACCGGATCAATCGATTCATAAGTAGGTCCTGCTGTAATTAAGACAGTTTTCCCTTCAAGGCTTTTTTCAACGGTATAATCTGTAAAATAATTTTCAACAGTATTAAAAATGGTTGCCGGCTCTGCCATTCTTCCCTGACCAACCAATCCACTAGCTAATTCTCCGTTTTCAGCGGGAATGATAAGGTGCCCATAGCTTCCTGCCAATTCGAGATTTCTTTTTGTGGAAGGATGTGCATACATATCCAAATCCATTGCCGGAGCAATAAATACCGGACATTTCGCAGACATATAAGTGGCAATCACGAGATTATCACACATTCCGTGGATCATTTTAGATAAGGTATTGGCTGTACATGGAGCCACAATCATCACATCTGCCCATAAAGCAAGTTCTACGTGGCTGTTCCAGGTTCCGTTGTCACCATAAAAATCAGAATAAACTGGTTTCTTAGATAGTGTAGCCAAACTTAATTTGGTTACAAAATGTTCTGCATCAGGGGTCATAATTACCTGTACTTCGGCTCCTTGTTTTACAAAGTCTCTTATCAGGAAGTGAACTTTATAGGCTGCAATTCCGCCAGAAACAGCAATAAGGATCTTTTTACCGGAAACACTCATTTAGCTTTAATTTTTTTGAAACACTAAAATACTTATTTTTTCCCACAATCAGGGTTTAAAACAGCAAAGGTCATAAAAGAACTTAGTTCCTTTATGACCTTCGTTTATAAAAAACACAGATGATTACTTTCTTTCTTCTGTTTTTCTAAAATATACATCATCGTTTAACCATTCTTCAATAGCAATTGAAGTTGGCTTTGGAAGTTTTTCGTAATGTTTAGAGATCTCAATTTGTTCTCTGTTTTCGAAAACCTCTTCCAATGTAGAATTGTGAACAGCAAATTCATCTAATTTGTTGTGAAGTTCCGTACGGATCTCCGCATTAATTTGCTCTGCTCTCTTTCCCATGATAACAATAGCTTCGTAGATTGAACCTACTTTATCTTCAATCTTATCTTTGTCGTAAGTAATAGTATTTACTTCTGCTTTTGTATCTTTTACACTCATTTTGAGAAATTTATTTTTATTTTAAGATGGCAAATTTACGAATTATCTTTTAATTTTGAAAGTCGCTGCTGGTGGAGGGGTCTGAAGTGCCGCACTATCCCTCTGCATCTGCTTTGCCTGCTTTTCGTTACTGATCTGATCTTTAATCTGCTGTTCTTTTTTACCCTGGCTGGCAAGCTTTTCTGCTTCTTTCTTTTGCTTAGCTGTTAAAGCTGCAATTTTTGCTTCGGTATCTTTTTTAACCACCACAAAATGTTCTTTTTCTTTTTCAAGTTTTGCTCTCAAATCAGATGCCGTTTTAGAGTACTCTGTATTAGGAAGCTCTTTTTCAACCATTTTCACATAGGTTAAAGCACTTTCAATACGTTCGTCTTTAAGACTATATATAGACTTTATAGCTAATTCATAACGAGATTTCATGATATAATCATAAATTTTCGGACGAAGTTTTGTACTTGGGAAATCTTCCAATACATTTTCCAATGCTACGTTAGCAGCTTTGTACTCACCCATTTTAAAGTACTGTCTTCCGTTTTCATAAGCTTTAAACTCCAGCTTATAAGAAAGCTCGTCAATAAGTTGACTAATATTTTTTGATCTTTCAGAATTAGGATAATTGTTCAGGAAATCCTGAAGCTCATTAACTGCTAATTCTGTACTAGACTGATCCAGGTTGTAATCCATAGATCCTTCATAGTAACATAATGCAGACATATAAGCAGCTTCTTCTGCTCTTGGATCTTTTGGAAAGTTGACCGCAAAGTTTTTAAACTGATGCCCTGCCAGTTTATAACTTTTATCGTAGTAATTGGCATAAGCTGTATTGAAACCTACGTTAGGAAAATCATCTGTTCCTGCTACAAGGTTTGCCAGTCTGTCATAAAGAGCCAATGCATTTTTCCACTTTTTCTTAGCGAAGTTTTCATTGGCAGCTTTTAAGATAAAATCTTTATCAGCACTCTTCATTGCTCTTTCTTGCTGGCTAACACATGATGCCATCACTGCTACAGCAAAAAGACCTAAAATATATTTTTTCATATAAAAAGTTCAACAGTTTTCGGATTATACAGCCGATTTACTAATTTGCAAAAATATAACTTTTTTGTCAATAGATTTTTTTTTATGAATATTTAACGTAATTTTAGTCTGCAGCGTATCCTAAAATTGCAAAAACACTTAATAAAAGATTCATTCTCACCTTCTTTTCAGCCTCTTTTGCATAGGCTTCTTCGTTTTTACTTGGTACGTAAAGTTCATAAAAATTTTTATTCCGGATCACAAATAAGGTAGAACCGATAATCATCGTAAGAATATCTTCCGGCTTTGGGGTAAAGGTGAATACTCCTGAAGCCACTCCTTTTTTGATGACTTCATCCAGTTTTTTAACAAACAGCTGGTAAAAATCCAGCAATTCATCCTTCAAATTCTCTGTATGACGAAGTTCCTGAGTAACAAACCCATGGAAATAATTATATTTGAACAGCTGGGAAACAATATATTTTATCATTTCGCGCATCTGCATTTCTGGCTTTCCTTCTTTGATGGTATCAGCAAATTCTGAAAAATTTTCCCTGGTCTTTAATACTCTATATTGATAAAGATAAGACATCATTTTCTCCTTAGAACCGAAGTAATAGGAGATCATAGCGACGTTGATATTGGCTTTGGAGCAAATATCTCTCACAGAAGTTCCTTCGTACCCTTTCTTTGCAATTAATTCTTCTGCAATATCCAGTATGTGAATCTGTTTTTCAGTAAATTTTTTTTTCATAAAGTGTACTTTGAGTAAAGTTAAGAAATTTTTAACACATTTGTAAACGATTGTTTAATAATTTTATATTAATTCCAAATAGTAGTATTTTTGGCTATGGAATTTTTTGATTTTCATCATCATAAAAAATACATTCGAGACGGAATTTACAATTTGGATATTGAGCAAATTCCGCCGGATTCCCCTTATTCAATAGGAATACACCCCAATGATATTGACATTAATGATATAGATCGTCAGTTGAACTGGATGAAAAGTATGATGTTTCAGAACTGTTTTGCCATAGGTGAATGTGGTCTGGATTCTCTTGTTTCTATTCCTCAAAAAATTCAGGAAGATGTTTTTTTAAGACAGATCAACATTTCCAATGAAGTAAAAAAGCCTGTTATCATTCACTGTGTAAGAAAATTTTATGAGGTGATTTCCTTTAAGAAAAAGGCTGAACAACCTATGATTATTCATGGTTTTAATAAAAAACAGAAAATTGCAGAGGATCTTCTGACAAATAATTTTTATCTGAGTTTTGGAAAAGCTGTTTTGTATAATTTATCTTTGCAGGATATTTTAAAAAACACTCCCTTAGACAAATTCTTTTTAGAAACTGACAATGAAGACTTTAAGATCGATGAATTGTACCTGAAGGTTTCGGAAATAAAAGGAATTTCTTTGGAAGACCTCAACGAACAAATTTTAGAAAATTTACACACGATAAGAAATGGATAAATACTGGTTGGAAAGAACGGAACTTTTGGTAAAAGAAGAAGGTTTGGAAAAATTGAATAAAGCCACTGTTTTGGTTGTTGGTTTAGGCGGTGTAGGTTCTTTTGCTGCTGAATTTCTGGCGAGAGCCGGAGTAGGAACGATGACGATCGTGGATGGTGATACAGTGGATATTACCAATGTTAACAGACAATTACCGGCTTTACGTTCTACTGTTGGAAAACATAAAGTAGAAGTTGTTGCAGAAAGGCTTTTAGATATTAATCCTGATCTTAATTTAACCAAAATCAATGAGTTTCTAAATCCTGAAAGAATGGATGAAGTTTTAGATTCTGCAAAGTTTGATTATGTTTTGGACTGTATTGACAGCGTTACACCAAAACTTAGTTTGATTATTGCTGCCAAAAGAAGAAGAATAAAGGTTGTAAGTTCAATGGGAGCAGGTGGAAAAACCGACCCAAGCAAAGTATTGGTGAGAGACATTAGCAAAACCGAACATTGCCACCTTGCAAGACAAGTAAGAAAAAGGTTGAAAAAAGTTAAAATTGACAAAGGGGTTCGTTGTGTTTTTGCTAATGATATTCAGGATGAAGACAGTTTGAAAATGACTGACGGAACTAATTATAAAAGATCTTTTTACGGAACAATAAGCTATATGCCTGCAATTTTCGGGTTGTATGCTGCTGCTGAAGTTATCAACTCTCTACTAGCGAAACAAGATTAATGCAGAATACCAAATATCCGAAAGCGGAAAAGCTCAAAAAAAATACAGAGATCAGTTTACTTTTTGAAAAAGGTAAATGGCGGACTTCTGGAAATCTGAGAATCATTATTTTGAAAGACAAGCCCACTATCCCCATTGAAAGCGGAAAGTTTGGCGTTTCTGTTTCTAAAAGATATTTCAAAAGAGCGGTTCACAGAAACCGTATTAAAAGGTTGCTAAGAGAGTGCTATCGATTAAATAAAGGCTTATTTAAAGAAGCTTTTGGAGAAAAAACAAGGGCCATGCTATTTTGGGTTTCTTCCGAAATGCCTGCCAAGTTTCAGGATGTGGAAGCACAGTTTATCAAGCTTTGTGATGCTCAGAAAAAATAATTTTTGATAGAGAAGCCTAACAGTTAGGATAGTATTAAACCCTACTGATGGCTTCCTCTCGCATACCTTACTGATTACACAGATTTTTTTCTTTTTTCTCTCACACAGATGATTACGCAATAAGCTTCTCTAAGCCTATATTTCATAGATTTTCTGTATCAAGTCTATACTTGCCGACAAACCGAAACTGCGCAACTCGTATCCCAAATCTCTCTCAAAATTCAGATTCTTTACATCTCGCATACTTTTTGTAATTTTATAGGAAACAATAAATCTGAAAATTAATATGTTGGATCAAGTTCCCTATCTTTCGTATGTCATTAGTGCCTTTATCGGCATTGGACTATCTGCTGCCACAGGCTTCAGGGTTTTTCTTCCTCTGTTTGCCGTAAGTCTTGCTTCTTATTTTCATTGGATTCCAATGAGTGAAAGTTTTGAATGGCTGGCGGGTTTACCTGCACTCATCACTACGGGAATCGCAACGGTTGTTGAAATTTTAGCTTATTATATCCCATTCGTAGATCATTTATTGGATACTGTTTCTGTTCCAATGGCTACTGTAGCCGGCTCTATCTTATTTGCCAGTCAGTTTGCCGAATTAGGTACATTTCCGCAATGGGCGCTGGCTTTAATTGCAGGTGGAGGAACAGCTGCTACCATAAGTTCCGGTTTTGCAGGGATACGGGCAGCTTCTACAGCCACCACAGGAGGGTTGGGAAATTCTGTAGTGGGAACTACTGAGACCGCAGGAGCCGGCATCATGACTGTACTTGCAATGGTAGCTCCTATTATTGCAGCTATTCTAGCTATTATCTTATTGGTTTTGGTAGTGGTATATGGCCGAAAAGCATGGAGGAAGCTAAGGGGCAGAAAAACACCTTCAACTGAATAAAAAACAAAAGGTACAGTCTCCTAGAGCTGTACCTTTTATATTATATCTTAGTTTTTACTTCTAAAATCTTTGATTTCTTTAATTCTGGTTTCGAAATATTCTTTCTTTTCCGGATGTTTTTTAATCAGTATTCCAAATGCTTTAATTGCTTTAGCATATAATTTTTGTTCGAAATAAAGATTGGCTAGTGTTTCGGTCATCAAGTGGGAAATATCATCATTCTTTTCTTTGACAACATAGGAACTTTCTTCTCTCAATTGGCTGATCCTAGGATTGGTTTCAATAAAGGTTTCAATTGCTTTTTCTTTAATCTCCTCTTTCTCCTTTTCAACCTCGTCCTCTTCTGTTCTGCCAATTTTCAGCCAGCTTTGCCATGTATTGATAAATCCTGGAACGTTGCTATTGATTGGAGACTGAGGAATACTTTCCACCGCTACTTCCTTCATTGGTTCTTCTTTTATAGGCTCTTCTTTAGCTTCCTTCGATTCGCCAACTTTCAAACTCGAAATATCACTACCAAAGAATGAGACATTCATTACCGGAACTTCCCCATCCTTCTTAGGAGCTGCTTCATTAATCTCCTGTATTTCTTCAGGAGTTTCAGATTGTTCTTCCTCTTTTTCCGCAGAAATATCTTCAACAGGAAGCGCTATTATAGTCTCAGGTTCTTCAAGAGCCTCTCTATTTTCAACTTTTACCTCTGTAGAAAGCATTTCCACTACTACAGGAATATTTACTGCAGGAGCAACAGTTTCTGCCTGTTTATTAATTAAAGAATCAGGTACATTAGATTCAAGGCTCATAGGTTTCCATGTTGCCTGAACTTCAGGAACCGTTTCTTCTACAACTTCTTCTTTTGTAACTTCTACTTCAGGTTCTGTATGCTCAGCTGCTTCTGTCTGTATCTCCTCCTCTTTTGCCTCTTCCGCTTGTACTGAATTTTCCTGATCTGTTGACCAGAAATGGAAACTTTGTGTCTCTGCGAAGCTTATCTCATGATCTTCAACAGCTTCTGGCTCTACTTGTTCTTCTTGCTGAGCAGATTTAGTTTCCTTCATCTTTTTCTCAACCTCTTCAATCAAGCGTCTCATCTCCTCCTCATGCTTGTTCACATTGAGTACTGGAGTTTCAACGGCTTCAGCAACCTCATCATTATTGCCCTGAATTTTAACATCCGGCAAGAAGGCCTCTGTTCCATGGAAACTTAACTCTGCATCCGGTTCTTCCGTGATCTGTTCTTCAACTTCAGAAACAGGAATTTCTTCATCAGCAATAGCTTCAGCATCTTCTGCTGGAACATCAACGATGCTTTCTTCAACAATTGCTTCCGCTATTAAAGGCTCTGTCTCTTCTTTAATTTCTGAAACAGGAACTTCTTCTTCAACAATGCCTTCAGCATCTTCTATTGGAACTTCAACTGCATTTTCTTCTACTTTTGCTTCTGGTAATAAAGCTTCGGTTTCTTCAAAACTCAGATTTTCCTGTTCTTCAACTTTTTCTTCTACTGCTTCTGACGTAATCTGATCTTCATTAATAACAGTTCCCGGTGTAAAGCTTTCTTCTGCTTCCTCTTGAACTGGCACTGTAGCAGTATCCGGTTCTGATCTTTGGGTTACAAGTGTTCCTGATTCTAATGTAGATTCAAGATCTATCGTTTCAGGGTTTTCTTCATTCAGGAAGTTTTCTTCGCCTTCAAACAGAATTCTATTGCGTTCTCCATTTACATAAAGATGCTTTACTTCCTGCTCTGTCTGTACTATACATGTTTCCTTTTCTGCTGCCTCTTCATTTTCAGGAGCTGGGGCAGATTCTTCTCTTTTTATCGGGAAACCTTTGACATTATAGTTGTACTTTACAGGCTTATCAGCAGCAATTACAGATGGTTTATCTTCCGTTACTACCGATTTTACTTCTTGCTGAATTTTCCCGTTGATCAGTTGATAAAGAATTTTTTTATCAGTGGTATAAGCCGCTGTTATGGAAAGTTCTTTCTGATAATTCTCCTTTTCATACAGGTGTACTCCATACAGATGAAGTGCCCTGATATTTTGAATATAGGGAAATGCGTGAATCTCATCCTTCAAAAGACCTAGATCTTCTGACTGAATATTTTTCGGATTTTTTATTAATTCTAAAACTCTGGGATTCATCTTACCAATTCGCTACAATGTCGTTAAAAATCTTGTTAATAATTCTCTCAGTCACAATTTTCACTTGAGAGTTTTCGATCTCACTCTGTGACAAACTGCTGTTAAATGCAGCTTCATCCGTATACGTTCTGTCAAAACTGGAATCCGGGTGTACTTTATTTTCGTAATGTACTTTTACAGTAATTGTAAGTTTATTCTGAGCCTGTTGTACCACTCCTCCTGCAGGATTTGTCTGCGTATTGGAGCTGATGGTAGTAGGCGTAATAGCATAGTCTGAAATTTCTCCTTCTATCAGAATATCAGGATTTGATTTTGTCCCTTTCAGAGTAGTTCTCTGTAAAAACCTGTTCTGAATATCGGTTGAGAACTGTTGTGACAATGCTGGGTTTACAAGAGAAGCATTGTTTGGGAACTCGTTGATCTGAACGGTTTTCTCATCTGTAAGAGATGATCCTGTAAAGCTATAGCATGAGTTTAATACTCCCAGCAGTGCAAAGAGCACCATCATTCGCAATGGCTGTTTCAGACTGATATTTTTATTTTTAAAATTCATTTTTAGATCCAATTTCAGTGATTTCATCAAATTCAATTTGTTGAATAGCATCTTCGTAAGCAAAATAATTAGCAGCATATACAAAGGGAAGGGTCAGGAAAATTCCGATCCCACAAGCAAGAAAACCTATCTGAGCTAAAAGTCCTACTACAAATGAGAAAAGAAGAATTGATATAAGATTTCCTTTGGTCATTACCTTTGAAATATTCCAGGCTGTTTTTAAATCTTTAATTCCTTTAAGACTTATTAAAGGAGTAATATAGAAAGCTTTTAATGCAAAGTAATAGATCGCTATCATTACTGCAAATATATAAGGAAACATAAAAAACGCTGCCATTGGGTTAGGGTCATCACTACCAGATAATGCTCCTGTTAGTGCTAATACAATAATCAGTGGAATGTAAATGATTAAAACGGCTCCAAAAATAATGAGCTGTAGAATAAAATAAGGCATAAAGTCTTTAAAGTCGAAAATATCTCCGGGGCTAGCAGGTTGATTTCTATTTAATTTTTGAAGATATTTATACATGTTGCCCATTGCCAGCATTCCACAAAAAGGGATGATTGACATGATCATGCACACTAAAAATGCAACAAAAATATTTCCAAAATCTTTCTTTAAAAGTTCGATACCCTTGTTAATATAATCCCCGAATTTAAAATTAATCGGCTTAGGTTTTAAATTTACATTCATACTTATTGTGCTTTACTAATCTTCCAGATTATACTGTTTTATTTTTCTATATAAAGTTCTCTGTGAAATTCCCAGCTCGTCTGCAGCTCTATTTCTTCTTCCTTTATGTTTTTCCAGTGCTTTGATAATCAAATCCTTTTCATTATTCTGAAGAGAGAGTGATTCGGGTCTGTTTTCTTCTACTTCAATATCCTCAATATCTTCGTAGCTATCATCCGGGCTTGAAATAATGGTAGGTGTCTGTACTGCCGGAGCGTCATTATTCTCAAAATACAGTAAAGAGCCTGAATTTATCTGCGGCTGAGTTTCAGGAGTATAGATTCTGTTAATCAGACTTTTCTCATGATTACTTAGATCAGCTGTTCCTCTGTTCTTTATTAATTCCGAAGTTAAGGATTTTAAATCATTAATATCGTTTCGCATATCGAAGAGAATCTTATACATGATTTCTCTTTCGCTTCCGAAATCATTTGGTTTTGGAGTATTCTGATTATTTACCACCATTGGAAGGTGGGTTTCCATCGGAATATATTCTGCAAGTTTTTCTGCAGTGATATTTCTGTTTCTTTCCACAACGGTCATCTGCTCAACAAGATTCCTTAATTGGCGGACGTTACCTGGGAAAGCATAGTTTTCTATATAATGAACGGCACTCTGCTCCAGTTCCAGTTCAGGCATTCTGTATTTTTCTGCAAAATCTATTGCAAATTTCCTGAACAGCAAATGGACATCTCCTTTTCTTTCTCTTAAAGGCGGCATATCAATCTGAACGGTATTCAAACGGTAATACAGATCCTCACGGAATCTTCCGTCATGAATAGCCTTCATCATGTTAACGTTGGTAGCTGCTACGATTCTTACATTGGTCTTTTGTACCTGCGAAGATCCTACTTTCATAAATTCGCCACTCTCAAGTACCCTTAAAAGACGAACCTGCGTCTGTAAAGGAAGTTCACCTACCTCATCCAGGAAGATAGTTCCGCCATCTGCTACTTCAAAATATCCTTTTCTGGTGGCAGTAGCTCCTGTAAAAGCTCCTTTTTCGTGCCCAAATAATTCTGAGTCTATCGTTCCTTCAGGAATAGCTCCACAATTGACTACGATATAAGGCTGATGTTTTCTTCTGGATTCTGAATGAATGATCTTCGGAATAAATTCTTTTCCTACTCCACTTTCTCCGATAACAAGAACGGAGATGTCGGTAGGGGCAACCTGTATCGATTTTTCCAGGGCCCTGTTGAGTGCCGGAAAGTTCCCGATAATTCCGAAGCGGTTTTTTATGTTTTGTAACTCGTTGCTCATAAGTAAATTTTTGATTATTGATTGAATGTTACTATTCTACAGCTCTTCAATCTGCTGTCTGTAGACTTTGTTAAAATGATGAGTATAGACATCTTTCATTGTCTTACCTTCATCGTACGTTTTTAAGGCTAACATTTTCAAATCCAAATAATCTTTGTTTCTAATTTTAGAAACTTTACTTTTAAAGTATATATTCTCAGCAAAGTTGTTTTCTTTGCTTTGTTTTTCAAAATTCTCAAGGGCTTTATCATATCTACCCAGCTCAAAATAAGTCACACCAAGCTGGTAATGATCGAACATGCCTTTTACATATCCTCTTGTAGCCAACAGGTGTTCAATAATTCCGGCGGCCTTTCCTTTCTTCCCTAAAGCACTGTAGGACATAGCTTTAACTACATCCAGATGATAATCTCCATTTAAAGATCTGCCAAGATCTTCAGGATAATATTTACGAAACTCTTCTAAGTCTTGAATAGCTCCCTTATAGTCTCCTAAAAATTGAAATTTGCACCAGCCTCTGTAGCCAAGATGCATTTTAGGGTCTAAGGCAACAGCTTTATCAATCAGGATTTTCCAGGTTGCAAAATCTCCGTTTTTGAGATAAGGCACTGCTTTCTCCATGTAAACATTGGAGAAATCCGGGCAAAGCTCTATCGCTTTATCAAATCCTTCCTGTGATTCCCAAGAGCCTTGTAAATCTGAAGCTGTGTTATAAAGTTCACAGGCTTTTTTGCAGTCCTCACCCTCTATTGCATTACAGTTGACCTGTGCAATAGTATTGGTGTACACTATAAGTAACAAAAAGCTAAGGTAATACCTCTGAAACTTTTCCATCTTCAATTTTATAGGTTAAATACTGATAGTAATCTACTTTTAAACCTTCTATCTCTTTCGGCATCCAGCCATTTAATGATTTTGTGAATTTCAACAGCTTGTTTTCCAATTCTTCATCCAAAGCAATATCTTTCAAATCCGAGTTCATGCGCTTTAGCCTGAACAGGCCTGTTTTTCCTTCACAATTTACTAAAAATCTAACGGTAATATATCCGTTGACCTTCTTTTCTGAATATATATTTTCTTTTTTAAGTTTTTGAACGATAGCAATTTTTTCTCCCTTATAATCGAACATCTTAGGTCCGTGATAATATTGAAAACTGAAAGGTCTGTCTTTTCCTGCTCCACATTTCTTAAAGCCTGCTTCATCCAATTTTTCATCAAAAGCTATATCACCTACAGTATCCGGATATTTACTCCTGTTTTTCTCTGCCTGACACGAAAACAGAACAAAGGAAAATAAAGTAAAAAGGGAAACCGCCTTCAAAACTTAAATTTATTCTGTGATTTTCCCTAAAAGTGTGCCCTGGGTGTTATCATACACAAAAACGTCCACAATGTCACCTATTTGCTGCCCTTCAAGCTTATCAAAGACACAAACTGCATTTTGGGAATTTCTTCCTTTCCATTGGTTTTGATTCTTTTTGGAAGTTCCTTCAATCAAGATCTGATGAACTCTTCCTACATAAGACACCATTCTCATTCTGGAAAGCTCTCCCTGGAGCGCAATCACCTCAGCAAGACGTCTCTGCTTCACATCAGCAGGAATATTATCTTCCATTTTTTTGTGAGCCGGAGTTCCCGGTCTTTCTGAATAAGCAAACATATAACCGTAGTCATATTCTACTTCTCTCATCAGGCTTAGTGTATCCTGGTGATCATCTTCTGATTCATTACAGAATCCTACAATCATATCCTGAGAAAATGCCACTTCCGGTACAATTTCCTTCGCTTTTCTGATTAATTCAAGATATTCTTCACGGGTATGCTGTCTGTTCATCGCTTCAAGCATGTTATTGCTTCCACTCTGAACAGGAAGGTGTACATATTTACAGATGTTATCGTGCTTCGCCATCATTTTAAATACATCAAGGCTCATATCCTGAGGGTTTGATGTAGAGAATCTGATTCTCATTTCCGGAACTGCCTTAGCAACCAAATCTAATAAGTGAGCAAAGTCAACTGCCGTTGCTTTCTGCATCTCAGATGCTTTGGCAAAATCTTTTTTAGGACCGCCTCCATACCATAAGTAAGAGTCTACGTTCTGTCCCAAAAGGGTAATTTCTTTATACCCATTATTGGCAAGATCTTTACATTCCTCAATAATGGAGTGTGGATCACGGCTTCTTTCTCTTCCTCTGGTAAATGGAACTACGCAGAATGTACACATATTATCACAACCTCTCGTAATGGTAACAAAGGCTGTAACCCCGTTTCCGCCTAAACGAACCGGATTAATATCTGCATAAGTTTCTTCTTTGGAAAGTATTACGTTGATGGCATCTCTACCATCATCTGTTTCTTTTAGTAGGTTTGGTAAGTCTCTATAAGCATCTGGTCCTACTACAAGGTCAACCAATTGTTCTTCTTCTAAGAATTTGGTTTTTAATCTTTCTGCCATACATCCCAGAACCCCTACCGTCATGTTTGGCTTTTCTTTCTTAAGATTTTTGAATTGGGAAAGACGCATTCTCACTGTCTGCTCGGCTTTCTCACGAATAGAGCAAGTGTTTAACAGGATCAGATCTGCTTCTTCTACTTTCATAGTTGTGTTATATCCCTGTTCATTAAGAATGGAGGCAACAATTTCTGAATCTGAGAAGTTCATCTGACAACCATAGCTTTCTAAAAACAGTTTTTTAGAATTTTCAGGTCTTTCGGCAATAGCAAATGCTTCGCCCTGTTTTGTTTCGTCTATATATTTTTCCTGCACAATAATCAATTTAAGGTTCGGGGTTAAAACATAGGAATTCTTTCCGTGAATTTTAAACTACGAACAGATGAGTCTGCAAAGATACAAAATATTGTGACAGAATGGCAGGAGGATTATTATGATCTGTTAAACTCCTGAAGAACTATCATTTTTTCTATTGAAAAAGTATTAATCTCCGTGGTCAAAATGGTCTGAAGTAAAGTTAATTTTGATGATCTTTTTAGAAACTACAGGCTGCCCATCCTTCATTGCAGGTTTCCATTTCTTCTTTACTTTTTTAATAGCAAACCTCATATCATCAATAAACATCTCACTATTTTTCACTTTGGGTAATACATCAAGGTTATCCACCTTCCCGTTTGTACTCACATCAAAAACAAAAACAAATTTTCCGTTTACTGCATATTTTTTCAAATCAATGTAGGCGTGGATCATCTCTAAAAATTCTTTGGTAAAAGCCTCATCACCACCTGGAAATTCTGCATTTTGGGAACCCACCACATCTTCTTTTGGAGATTGTGACTGTTGTGAATATCCTATAAACCCCATAAAGAGGAACAGGATTACAATGTGTTTTTTCATGGTTATTAAATAGTTATTAATCAAAATGTCTCTGCAGCGATGGCTTTACATATCTATTGATAAAGAAGAGAAATTCATTTTTACTTTCATTTCTGATTTTACCGACTGTCCGTTACAAGTTGCAGGCTTCCAGTTTCTTTTGATTCTTCTCACTACATATTGCATATCATCAAAGAACGCTTCACTGTGCAATACTTTTGGAGCACCTACAGCATCTATTACCTTTCCTGATTCATCTATCATTAAGGTAAATGTAAAATCTCCACTCAGTGTATAGAAATCTGCATTCAAATAGGTATACATGTATTTACTCAGAATATTTTTATACGCTGAAGCTCCTCCTTCAAAAGCTGCAGGCTTAAAATCATTACATTTTACCGCGACTTGTAAAAAAGGTTCTTTAATGTCTATTTTGAAAAGGTTTTTATTGTTTTCTACAATAAAGGAATCATCTCTATCTTCAAGCTCCTGCGCAAAAGAAAAGTTGGCAAAAAATACGGCAAAAAATAAAAGTATCGTTCTCATAGCTTGATCTGTTCATTAAATTAATAAACAAAGGTAAATATTTAGAAGTCTTACCAAAAAGAAAAACTTCACACAATGTATGAAGTTTTCTAAAATGGGGTTCACATCTTGCGTATTAAAATACTGAAAACAACTTCTATAAAAGGCCTTTGATGTGTTTATAATTACTTTTAACGGTTTCAAGGACCTCATCCATTTTTCCTCCCAGCATAAGCTGAGCCATAGATTTGGTCATTCCTAACACCTGATCGAGTTCAATTTTTGGAGGAAGAGCCAATGCATTAGGATTGGTAAAGATATTAAGTAAATAAGGTCCGTTATACTCCAGGCATTCCTTAATAGCATTCTCCACCTCTTCAGGTTGATGAACATTTTTTCCAGGATATCCCATAGCCTGAGCAACCATTGCAAAATCCGGGTTAATCATGTCTGTTTCGTTATCCGGCATTCCGCCCACTTCCATTTCCAATTTTACCATTCCCAAAGTTCTGTTATTGAACACAATCAATTTTACAGGAAGTTTATACTGAAAAATGGTTGCCATGTCACCTAATAACATCGATAAACCACCATCACCACACATCGCAATGATTTGTTTATCGGGATGAGAAAGAGAAGCCCCAATAGCCATTGGCATTGCATTGGCCATTGATCCATGGTTAAAGGATCCCAGCATCTTTCGTTCTCCTGTTCCTGTAATAAATCTTGCTCCCCAAACACAGCACATTCCCGTATCTACCGTGAAAATTGCATCTTTTTTAGCTAACCGATCCAAAGTATGGGCTACATACTCGGGCTGAATAGCATCTGCTTTCCCTGAATCTTTTACATATTCCAGTTGATTTTCTTTTACTTTATCATAAAAAGCCAGCTGCTCATTAAGAAAGTCAACATCTGTTTTCTCATTCAGCAAAGGAAGTAAGGCCATAATCGTCTGTTTAACATCTCCTGTAAGCCCCAATTCAAGCTTTGCTCTTCTCCCCAATCTTTCCGGGCTTTCATCAACCTGAACAATTTTATTTTTTACCGGCATAAATTTCTGATAAGGGAAATCTGTTCCAAGAAGGATCACAAGATCGGCTTCATGCATCGCATGATAGGCAGAAGGGAATCCCAGCAGACCTGTAAGCCCAATTTCATTAGGATTATTAGGCTGAATGGCCATTTTTCCCCGGAATGAATAGCCTACAGGAGCTTTTAATAAATGAGATAATTGTATCACCTCAGCACTGGCTTCAGCAGATCCAATCCCACAGTAAAGGGTTACTTTTTTACTTTCATTGATTAGAGTGGCTAGATTTTTCAGTTCTTCATCTGATGGTCTTATTACAGGATTGGTTTTAAAAATCTGGGTAGATGTTGTTCCTTCCTGTGCATCCAGCTCTGAAACATCACCTGGAAGACCAATTACAGCTACTCCTTTTTTGGAAATGGCATGCTGAATAGCCGTTTGAATGGTTCTCTGCACCTGTTCGGGACGGGTAATCATTTGATTATAATAACTGCAATCATCAAATAACTTTATGGTATTGGTTTCCTGAAAGTAATCCATTCCCATTTCATCACTTGGAATTGTAGACGCAATCACCAGCATTGGAACATGAGATTTGTGTGCTTCATATACTCCATTAATCAAATGAACGTGTCCAGGGCCGCAGCTTCCTGCACATACTGCAAAGCCATCTAGTTCAGCTTCGGCGGCGGCGGCATAAGCTCCTACTTCTTCATGGCGTACATGAATCCACTGGATGCTGCTTTTCTTCACCGCAATATTTAGGTGATTGAGACTGTCTCCTGTTACTGCATAGATTCTTTTCACATTGGCGCTTTCGAGCATTTCAACAATTTGCTCTGCTATATTTTTAGCCATAATTTATAGATTTGGTGGTTGTTTTTCTGTATAGTACTTGGGATGTACATATCCTAAGCCTATCAAATTTAGCTAATTAATAGCAGAACTGAAGGAGATACAGTATTAAAAAACTCGTAAATTTTTAATGATGTTCCAGATTTTAACGGTGAGTTCGCAAGATTATTTAAAAATGTTTGATTTAAAATAGAACGCAAAATCCTTTCACTTAGCAAAGGGGAATTACTTTATAATCCAAGAACACATCAGTACAAAACATCACAATCCTTATATAAAAAAACTATATCTTATTTTTAAGTTTAAAAGTTATAAACTATATTAAAAATAAAAACGGCCATCCAAAGGGACAGCCGATTATATATTATTTTCTATAGGTTAGATAACCACCTCAATCTGGTTTCTTAATAAGTCTTCAAATTCATCTCTTTTACGGATCAGGTGAGCTTTTCCATCCAGGAATAAAACCTCAGCAGGCTTTAATCTTGAGTTGAAGTTTGAGCTCATTTCGAAACCGTAAGCTCCTGCATTGTGGAACGCAAGGATATCACCTTCTCTTACTTCGTGTAACTTTCTGTCCCATGCAAAAGTATCCGTCTCACAGATGTTTCCTACAACAGTATAAATTCTTTCTGCTCCCTTTGGATTGGATAAATTTTCAATGGTGTGGTAAGAATCATAGAACATTGGACGAATCAGGTGGTTAAATCCTGAATTTACCCCAACAAAAACTGTAGCTGTAGTTTGTTTAATTACATTAGCTTTTACTAATAGATATCCGCTTTTTCCTACTAAGAATTTCCCTGGTTCAAACCATAATTCGAATTTTCTACCTGTAGTTTTTGCAAACTCACCTAAAACTTTTTCTACTTTTCTTCCTAATGTTTTAACGTCAGTTTCTTCTTCACTATCCTGATAAGGAATTTTGAAACCACTTCCCATATCCAGATATTTCAGGTTAGGGAAATGCTCAGAAAGTTCAAGCATGATATCCAGAGCCTGAAGGAAAACCTCAGGATCTTTAATTTCACTTCCTGTGTGCATGTGAAGTCCTTCAACATTAAGGTTGGTGCTCTTCATCACTCTTTCAATGTGACGAAGCTGGTGAATAGAAATTCCAAACTTGCTGTCGATGTGACCTGTTGAAATTTTATAGTTTCCGCCGGCAAAGATGTGTGGGTTGATTCTAACAAAAATAGGATAAGAATTTCCGTATTTATTCCCGAATTGCTCAAGAATAGAAATGTTATCAATGTTAATATGAACTCCGAATGTCATTGCTTCTTCTATTTCAGCTAAGTCAACACAGTTGGGAGTAAATAATATTTTTTCTTTTGGAAATCCTGCCTTTAATCCTAATTTGACTTCATTAATAGATACACAATCCAAAGATGCACCCAGCTTCTTGACATACTTAAGGATATTGATGTTTGTCAACGCCTTCGCTGCATAGAAGAACTTAGTATGTTTTAAAAAAGAAGATGTAAGTTTTTCGTATTGAACTTTGATGGATTCAGCATCATAAACATACACTGGTGTGCCAAACTCATTGGCGATCTTTAATAATTCTTGTGAATTCATAATTTTATTTTAACATAAAAAAAGGCAGATTCTTAGTAAAAGAGCCTGCCACATTGATTATTTTTTATGCAAGACAAGTCTTTCAAATATTCCAAACCTTAGAGAACTTAATAGCTCCCTTTTTTCCAGTTTTTATTTGTTTTAAAATTTGCATTGCTTCTATTTATTTTTTGCAAAAATACTATTTATTTTTTATTCTGAGAAAATTGATTTGAAAAGTATCTTCTTTCTAATCAAAATTTAAGGTCTAAATTTTTAATTATTTAGGCAGTGGCAACGTCTCAAAATCACCACGCAGAAGTGCTAGCTGCAGTTCATTGTTCAAATCTGTTGAAGACAGCTGAAGGTCTATTTTTAATTTAGCAAGTTTACTTAACGTCTGTATTTGCGTAAACAGTTCATAAAAACCAAAGGACACGACCTTTCCGTTTTCAATAATTAAAAATAATTTCTCTCCTAATTTTCTTCCGATACCCAGCCAAAGTTCATTTCTTTTTCTGAACTCTATTTTCTGTTTCAATACTGCTACATCATTGTATTCTTCCTGAGCCCCAATAAACTGAACTGCTTTTGTACCCTGGGTAAATGATCTGAATTTCAGAATCGGTTTTTCCGTTTTATTCAGTTTGTTTTTTTCAACAACATATTTATTGTTTCTGAAATAAAGACCAAATGGCAGTACTTCCTTTTTCTTAATATTTTTGGAATTCAGAGTCAGTTTAGCAATAATATCTGTTCCGGTAAGTTCAAAATTAATCTGTTCAGAGCCCTTTTGAACGTGCTCCCATTTTTTTGACTTGGAGTTAAATACTTTTTTTGAAAACTTATTGATATCCTGAGCGTAATCTGAGAAGATAATCCTTCCTGCCTCATCCTGAAAATACACAAATCCTTTATCGTTCGGAAGATCTTGTGTTAGTAACTTGATCTTATTGATATAGGTTTTGGCATTGGTTTCATCGTGCTGTTTTTGAATAATCTCGTTCTCAATATCTTTTGATACTAAAAGTTTAAACAGTTCCAACGTTGCTCTGGCATCCCCATCTGCTCTGTGATGATTAGTCAAAGGAATTCCCAGTGATTTTACTAATTTACCCAACGAATAACTTACTTCATCAGGAATCAGTTTTTTAGCTAACGGAATTGTATCTAAAGTGTTGATTTTAAAATCATAGCCAAGCCTTTTGAACGATTGACGAAGCATTCTATAATCGAAATCAATATTATGTCCTACCAATGTTGTGTTTTCGGTAATTTCAATAACTCTTTTGGCTATTTCATGAAACTTAGGAGCAGTTTTCACCATCTTTGGTGTGATGCTGGTGAGCTTCTGTACAAAAGGTGTAATATCTCCTTCGGGATTAACAAGGGATATAAACTGATCTGTAATTTTCTGCCCGTCATATCTGTAAATGGCGATATCTATAATGCATTCATTTCTATAACCTGCACCATTACTTTCTATGTCTATAATTGAATACATTGATTTCTATTAACTGCTGTGTTTATTATTAAAAGTTTTAGCTCTTTAATCCGATACTATTTTCCCCATCAGTAAAGATAACCTGCTAAAATAACAAAAAAAATATCAAAATATAGCAGGTTACTTTAGATTTAAGTTAAGTAATTATTACCTTCTTCGCCCTCCAAGACCAAACATTCCAAGAATAGCTTTCGCACCTTCACGCATCAGTGTATTGGTAAAAGTTCTTCCCGCCTGGCTTTGCAATACCTGTTCAAACATTCCCGGTTCTTCTTTTACCGGTTTTGTTCTTTGATTAGGTGTTGGGTTCTGAGCTGCTTGTTCCATTCTGTTGGTTAACATTTCATAAGCAGATTCTCTGTCTATTGCCTCCTCATATTTAGTGACCATAGCTGAGCTGGACGTTAATTCAGTAATTTCCGCCTCACTCAGAACATCCATTCTTGATTCAGGAGAAATAAGATAAGTATGCACCAACGGTGTTGGAATCCCTTTCTCATCCAAAGCAGTTACAAATGCTTCACCAATTCCCATATTCTGAATCAGATTGGAAGCGTTATAAAATTCTGTAGTTGGATAGTTTTCTACAGCCTTAGAAATTTCCTTTTTATCTTTTGCTGTAAACCCTCTCAGGGCGTGCTGTATTTTTAATCCTAATTGTGACAAAACGCTTTCCGGTACATCACCAGGAATCTGGGTAATAAAATAAATTCCCACTCCTTTTGAACGGATAAGTTTCACCATCGTTTCAATCTGAGAAAGAAGGGTTTTTGAAGCTTCATCAAAAAGTAAGTGTGCTTCATCTATAAACAATACCAATTTTGGTTTTCCACTATCTCCTTCTTCAGGGAAAGTCATATAGATTTCTGCAAAAAGAGAAAGCATGAAGGTAGAAAACAGCTGTGGCTTATTCTGAATATCTGATACTCTTAAAATATTAACAACTCCTTTTCCATCTCTGGTTTCCAGTAAATCCTGAACGTCAAAACTCAACTCTCCAAAGAAGTCTCCGGCTCCCTGCTGCTCCAATGCTACAATAGATCTTAGAATAGCTCCCAATGAAGCCGATGCTATTGAGCCATAATTAGCTGCAAGTTCAGCTTTTCCTTGTGCATTATCTGTAACATACTGAAGAACTTTTTTCAAATCTTTAAGATCAATCAAAGGAAGTCCTTTGTCATCACAGTATTTAAAGACAATAGACATGATACTTTGCTGCGTATCATTAAGCTCAAGAATTTTGCTTAATAAAACAGGGCCAAATTCTGTTACGGTAGCTCTCAGTTTTATACCTTTTCCTCCAGAAATACTCATCAATTCTACAGGAAACCCTTGCGGAGTATAAGGAAGCTGAGTCTTTGCATATCTTTCTTCAATGATAGAATTCATCTGACCTGCTTCTGCAATCCCGGAAAAGTCACCTTTGATATCCAAGACTAATGACGGGATTCCTTGATGAGAAAGCTGTTCTGCAAAAACCTGTAATGTTTTGGTTTTTCCTGTCCCTGTTGCTCCGGCAATAAGGCCGTGACGGTTAATGGTTTTTAAAGGGATGGTTACATTTACTTCAGGAACAACTTCTCCGTCCAGCATTCCTTTTCCTAATATAATATGTTCTCCTTTTGGAGTGTATCTAGCATTTAATTCTTCAATAAATTGTGCTTTGTCTGCCATTTGATCGCTTTTTTGAACTTATAAATATAAAATTTTCTTTAAAATATTGTGTAATATTTTCCCTCTAACTTTCATTAGTAGCCTGAGGAAACAACTTTGCCACTATTTAAGCAAAATTCAAACCATGGTCTATGAAATAAGAATACTATATTGTTAAAAAACTGCCCTTCAATAAGTAAACATGATAAAAAACAGCATTTGTTGATTATCATTATGTAAGGCATCCTTTTTGCTGAAAAACATCGCGTGTTAAACATTTGTTTAACATAAGTATTGAAAGAAACTATCAATTGAATTTAACATTTGATTTAGAATTTATCTAATACTTTGTATCTTTAACTATTAAAAAAATATCCAATGAAAATTGAACAAATATATACGGGCTGTCTGGCTCAGGGTGCCTATTATATTGTATCAGAAAACGAAGCTGTCATTATTGATCCTTTAAGAGAGGTAAAACCTTACCTGGATCGTCTGGAAAAAGACAATGTCACTTTAAAATATATTTTTGAAACCCATTTCCATGCTGATTTTGTTTCAGGACACTTAGATTTAAGTGAAAAAACAAATGCTCCGATTGTATACGGGCCTACGGCAGCTCCTGAGTTTGAAGCAATTATTGCTGAAGACAACCAGGTTTTTGAAATTGGAAAAATAAAAATAAAGGTACTTCACACTCCGGGACATACAATGGAGAGTACTACTTATCTTCTAATTGATGAAAATGGCAAGGAAACAGCCATCTTTACTGGAGATACTCTGTTTTTAGGAGATGTAGGAAGACCGGATCTTGCGCAGAAAGCAACTAATCTTACTCAGGAAGATCTTGCAGGGATTCTGTATGACAGTCTTCAAAGCAAAATTATGCCTTTGGATGACAGTATTACTGTTTACCCGGCTCACGGAGCAGGTTCTGCATGTGGAAAAAATATGCAGAAAGAAACAGTAGATATTCTGGGAAATCAAAAAAGAACAAACTATGCACTTAACCAGCCGGATAAGGCTTCTTTCATTAGAGAAGTACTTGACGGGCTTACTGCACCTCCAAAATATTTTGGAATGAACGTAGCTATGAATAAAGGTGGTTATGAGAGTCTGGATGTAGTTATGGATAAAGGACTTCAGCCTGTTTCTCCAGAAGATTTTGAAGCAATGGCAGAAGAAACCGGAGCTTTAATTCTTGACACAAGAGGAGCTGCAGATTTCCATAAAGGTTTTGTCCCTAATTCTGTGAATATCGGATTAAAAGGAGATTTTGCTCCTTGGGTAGGAACCCTAATCGTAGATGTAAAGCATCCTTTACTATTGATAACAGATGAGGGAACAGAAGAAGAAGTTATCATCAGATTAAGCCGGGTAGGTTTTGATAACGTGGTGGGTTACCTGAACGGAGGTTTTGAAGCCTGGAAAAATTCAGGAAAAGAAGTTGATGAAGTAAAAAGAATCACTCCTGTTGAGTTTGCAGAACAGTTTACAACAGATGCAAAAGTAATTGATGTTAGAAAACTTACAGAATATTCTGCAGAACATATTGATAATGCTTACAACAGACCTTTGGACTCCATTAGTGATTGGGCGCGTAATCTTGATGACTCTGAGCATTTCTTCCTTCATTGCGCTGGAGGATACAGAAGTATGATTGCAGCAAGCATTCTTAATTCACACGGAATCAGAAACTTTACTGAAATAGAAGGTGGTTTTAACGGCATTAAAAAGACAGAAAAACTTCCGACAACGGACTTTGTATGTCAGTCCAAAACATCATAACATTATGAAACTTAGTTTTTTTGGAATAGCTTTAACTTCTATTCTAGCATTAAGCAGCTGTAAAACAACTCATTCTGCGGAATTTCCCAAGGCTAACATTAAGGAAGTGGTAATGAGTTCAGATGTAACATTAGTGGATGTAAGAATTCCTGAACAATACGCTGCCGGAACGGCTAAAAATGCGATTAACATCCCGTTAGCAGATATTCAGAACGAACTTGAAACCCTAAAGGGTAAAAAAGTAGTCGTATTCTGTAATAAAGGAGTACAGGCAGACCAGGCTATGGAAATTTTAAAGAAAAACGGAGTGGAAGCCTACGATGGAACGAGTTGGAAAAATGTGAAAGGCATCCAGGACGAAGCAAATAAAAAGTAAACTAATAAACTCAAACTATGTCACAAAAATTTCAGGAAATCATTAATTCCGAAAGACCGGTACTTATTGACTTTTTTGCCACGTGGTGCCAACCTTGTAAAGTGCAATCTTCGGTATTAAATACTGTAAAAGAAAATATTGGTGAAGGAGCCAGAATCATAAAGGTAGATGTAGACCAATATCCTGCTATTGCAGCACAATACGGAGTAAGAGGTGTACCTACATTAGCGGTCTTCAAAGAAGGAGAACTTCTTTGGAAGGAAAGTGGAGTGCATGATGTGAATACATTAACGCAGCTTCTGCAACAATATATTTAAGATTAAAAATAAGGCTGAGTTTATGTAAACTCAGCCTTATTTTTTATAAATCTATTGAAAAATGATCACGGTCATTTAAAAACTGAAAATGAGTTCTGAAATCCTTCAACTCATTCATATCCAGTTCAGCTGACACAACATTTCCATTTTTATTTGAAATTTCTCTTCCATCAGCAAAAAAACAATGAGAGCTCTCCTGGTAGAAAAGATTATTTCCATCTGTTCCTATTCGATTTAATCCAAATACAAAAGAAAGATTTTCAATGGCTCTTGCTTTTAAAAGATGCTCCCAAGCTCCTACCCTCTTCTCAGGCCAATTCGCAACATATAAAATCGCATCATAATCATCGTTATTTCTTGCAAATACAGGAAAACGAAGATCATAGCATACCTGAAGTAAAAAACGGATTCCTTTATACTCTACAATCACTCTGTTTCTCCCTGGAGTATATACTTTATCTTCTCCAGAAAAGGAAAACAAGTGTCTTTTATCGTAAAAAGTAACTTCTCCATTCGGTTGTACAAAGTACATTCTGTTGTAAAAATTACCATTTTCCTCTACGGGTGCGCTGCCGCAGAATGCCGCATTTTTTTCTTTTGAAATCTTCTTCAAAAATTCCAGAGATTCTCCATTTCTGTCAGAAACTTCAGATGCATCCATACAGAAGCCCGTTGAAAACATTTCAGGAAGCAGAAATAAATCTGCTTCAAGATTTTGAAGCTCTCGTTCTATTATTTTAAAATTTTCAGCTTTATTTTTCCAGATGATATCCAAATTGAGCCCTACAATCTTCATCTTTTCTATTTTTTTAATTATTTCAATATCTGAAGGATAAAAATACAGCTTTTATGTTGAATAAGGAAAAGAGAGTTATAATTCTTAATATTTATTAAAGTCTGCTATTTTTATAGTATTCAGTCTCTTTCGGTTTCATTTTTGATGCAGGTAATTTTTATTAATATCATTAAACATTATAAATTTTATGAAGAAATTGGTTTTTATGGTGATGATGTTCTTTTTCGGAATCACGGCTAATGCTCAAGCATGGACTGGAAAGGGAGATCAAAAAGTTCAATTGGGGCTTAGTGCCTGGGGATATGGAACCGGAATAACAGGAACTTACGACTACGGATTGAATAAGCTCATATCCGTAGGAGCTGGTCTTAATGGTTATTTCAGCAATTACAAGAACAACGATAAGGATAACCGGGTATTTGTTTTCGGAAGATTGAATTTTCACCTACAGGAAGCTTTAAACCTTCCGCCAAAGTTGGATATTTATCCTGGTGTTGACGTTGGAGTGGTTGGAAAAGACTTTGGAATAGGGGCTCACATTGGTGCACGCTATTTCTTTACAGAAAGAATTGGGGTATTTGCAGAGGTGGGTAACAACGGTAGTCTTGGAGTTTCATTCAATTTATAATCAAATAGTCCTAAAATATGACAAAGCTTCTCGTTTAGAGGGGCTTTTTTATTTGGCATAGTTTTGATAATTGTTACCTTTGCAAATTAAAATCTAAAATTTATTAATGGAAATAGCAATCAAACTCTTCCAGTTCATTCTGAGTATCTCTATACTTGTAGTTCTTCATGAGCTTGGCCACTTCTTACCAGCCATATGGTTCAAAACCAGAGCAGAGAAATTCTTCCTGTTTTTTGATCCTTACTTCTCCATATTCTCTATGAAGAAGGTTAACGGAAAATGGAAGTATAAATTCTTATCTCAGAACCTGCCAGATACTGAAGTGATAGAGGTAAATGGAAAAAAGGAAGAAGTTCCTATCGATATATCAAAACTTTCTGACGACGATTGGAGAAAATATCCGGAGCAAACCAAATACGGAATCGGATGGCTTCCTTTCGGAGGTTATGTGAAAATTGCCGGAATGGTAGACGAAAGTATGGATACAGCCCAAATGAAAAAACCGGCTGAATCCTGGGAATTCAGGTCTAAACCAGCTTGGCAAAGGCTTATCATCATGTTGGGCGGGGTTACCGTTAACTTCTTCTTGGCATGGATCATATTCTCAGCGTTAGTTGGAAAAAATGGAGAAAATATCTTTGAAGCAGATAAAATCACTACCCCACTTCATTATACTGCAGCAGCCAAGAAAATGGGCTTCCAGGATGGAGATAAAATATTGAAAGTAGACGGAAAAGTTCAGAAAGACTTCAAAAAACTGGCATTAGACGTTTTACTAAGTGACGAAATTACCGTTTCCAGAAATGGAAAAGAGGTTACTTTCCCAACCAATGATGACGGAAAAGTAATAGCATTCAATGATCCTGAGCCAAGAGCATTCCTTACACCAAGAATGACTCCTATTATAGATACCATTGTTTCAAAATCAACAATGGATGCAGGCTTAAAACTTGGTGATAAAGTTCTTGCCATCAACGGAACTCCTATTACTTATTATGATGAACTTAAACCATTGGTTGTTCCTAATGCAGGAAAAGTAGTAGATTTCAAAGTAGCGAGAAACAATGAAACTGTTGACTTACATATTCCTGTTTCTAAAGAAGGAACAATTGGTGTAGTGTCTTTCAAGGAAATTGAAAAATATAATGTTCACCGTGATTATACATTCTTCGGATCTATCACCAGAGGATTTACCCTTACTATTGAGAGCTTAACATATCAGATTAAGCAGTTTAAATTAATCTTCAACAAGAAGGTTCAAGGTTACAAAAAAGTAGGAGGTCCTATCGCTATCGTAAAAAATATGCCGGTAGATAAAGATGCTACAGGTAATGTTTCTATTAACTGGTCTGCATTTTGGGGCTTTACAGCAATGTTCTCCGTATGGTTAGCGTTCCTGAATCTTATTCCTATTCCGGGACTTGATGGTGGGCATGTTATATTTACATTATACGAAATCATTGTAGGAAAACCTGTTCCTCAAAAAGTATTGGAAAATGCTCAAATGGTGGGAGTTATATTCCTATTAGGTTTAATGTTACTGATATTCGGAAGCGATATTTTCAAAATGATTACAGGAGGTCTGTAATTTTTTGAAAAATTTTCTTAAAAATATTTGCAGGGTATAAATATTCGTCCTATATTTGCACCACTTAAAACAAAGGACATTCCTCCTTAGCTCAGTTGGTTAGAGCATCTGACTGTTAATCAGAGGGTCGCTGGTTCGAGCCCAGCAGGAGGAGCAAAAAAGACTTACAGAAATGTAGGTCTTTTTTTATTTACGTCCATTCTTGTATTCTAAAAAAGGTATAATTTCTTATAAAGTATCATAAAATAATTTCTGCAAAAGAATTTATTAGATAAATTCATGGTTTTATTTTACAAAACTATAACCATTATAAGATGATTCTAAGAAAATATCTGCCTGTAATCGGTATATTCTTTTTCCAAACAATTTTTGCACAAAGTTTTCTCAATTTAGATTTTGAAGAAACCAATTCAAATAACTTACCCTTGAAATGGGATTTTAAGAAAGGTGGTTATTCTTATCAAGTTGATAATAGCACCAAATTTTCCGGAAAAAAAAGTATGCAGATTACCAGTCGCTCTGCTGACAGTTCTAATTTCTCTTCAATCTACACACTTCTTCCGGTTCATCTATTGAAGGGAAAAGAATTACATCTTACAGCCAAAATCAAAATACAGTCCCATCGAGCTGGAAATGCAGGACTTTGGATCAAAGTGACTGATGCAAAAAAAGCTATCATCTCTTTCGACAATATGAAAAACAAAAGAATCAAGGGAACTACAGACTGGAAAGAGGTATCTCTTAGTATGAGAATAAGCCCAGATGCTGAAAAAATTGTAGTGGGAGGTCTTTTTGAAGGAGAAGGCATTGTATGGTTTGATGATTTCAGGATAGCTTCAGATCATCAACCAATTCAAGATGCATCCAAAAAAGAAAAACTGAACCAGGAAGAAATTACCCTGTTGAAGAAATATATCTACCCTCTGAAAACATATGATCCGGACACCAACAATACTCAAGATCTTGAAATATTGAATAAACTTATCGGAGATTCAAAAATTCTTGCTTTGGGAGAATCTACCCATGGATCGTCGGAGATTTTCAAAATGAAAGATCGCATCATTCGATATCTGATACAAAATAACAATTTCAATATCTTTTCTATTGAGGCAAGAATGCCGGAATCTTATCAGGTCAGTAACTATACTACTAAAGGCGAAGGATCAGCAAAAGATTATCTGAGAGCAATGGGTTTCTGGACATGGAATACCCATGAAGTTTTAGCTATGACCGAATGGATGAAAAAATACAATGAAACATCAAGCCGTAAAATTCTTTTTACCGGTTTTGATATGCAGGACTTCTATACGCCATTAAATGAACTTAAAAAAGTTTTTAAAGCCAATCCCTCAATCTTAGAAAAACTTGACAAATTAAGCCCATTACTGGCTAATTTTAAAGACAAGGAAAAAAGAGATCGGATTGTTGAAATGGAAAAGAAAGATATTGTGGTTTCTATTATTACAGACATTAAAAATGATATTAATAAGGAAAAGATTGGTAATGATAATCTTGTCTGGATTAATCAGTATCTCCGGCTTCTGGAACAGAATACCGAATTAAATAGTTTTACCAGAGATAAGTTTATGGCTGAAAATGTTTTATGGATAAAAAATCATAACCAGAATTCGAAAATCATACTTTGGGCTCATAATACCCATATCAATAAGGCCCCTATACGTATGGGAAAATACTTATCAGATCAACTTGGAAAAGATTATACCACAATAGGCTTTGCATTTCACTCAGGCCAATATACTGCAGTAGGTGAAGATGGATTGACTGCGTACAATGCACAAGAGCCCTATGTAGGAACGTATGAATATTTTCTGAATTCTATTAACGAGCCTTACTTTATTCTTGATATAAAGAAAATAAAGAAGGATAATAATGAAAAATTGAAATGGCTGATTGAAGGATTAGACCTCAGAATCACGGGCTCCAGGAATAAGCCTGATGAGTTTAGCCCTAAAAATATATCAAAAGATTTTGACTATCTTATATTCATTAACAAGTCTACAGCCTCAGTTTTATTGAAATAAAGATATCTTACTCTCTAGAAATAGCATCTTTTAAAACACCTTTTATCATTTGTATCTCAAATTTTAAATATTTTATGAAATTTAATTTATTGAAAAATAAAACAATAGCTATTTTCGTTAAATATTAAGGGATAAAAACTTGCTTGGTACAGATATTCCTATTATATTTGCACCACTTAAAACAAAGGACATTCCTCCTTAGCTCAGTTGGTTAGAGCATCTGACTGTTAATCAGAGGGTCGCTGGTTCGAGCCCAGCAGGAGGAGCAAAAAAGACTTACAGAAATGTAGGTCTTTTTTTATTTCTATAATCTTATTCAATATTCTTGGGGCAATAATTTAAAAATTATTAGTCAATTCTCAATCCAAGGTCAATAATTGGTTAATTCAAGTAACCTTTCTTCATTCTATCATAAATGTTCTTTCATTTCGAATCTTATTTTGAAAAAGGCTTTATTCAATCCTGATAAAAAAATCAAAATCTAACAAACATTTCCTATCCCAATATAAAGTACTCTGCTTATTCAAAACTATTAAACATTGTTCTCTATAACTTCAAATAAGCCCTATTTTTATTGCAATTTAAATTATGAGACATCAAAGTAGCTAATTTGTATAATAACTTATTTTTAGGCCTAAAAAGCTTAGGAATAATGAATGGCAAATGGCTCTTTTCCCATATGATAAATGAAGCCCCTTTATGATGAGTGATGAGTAATAAGTAATCTACAATGAATTTGGGAGCATTTGTATGCTATTTTAGTTTGTAACCAAACAGTACTCTTTGTCATCCCGTAGGGATCTAGACAATGGTATTCATAATTTTGTTCTACTGATTATGGATAGCTTACTTCATAGCCTTCCCATTGCTAAGGATCCTTACAGGATGACAATAGGCCATGGAAAAAGAATAGTAATGATACCAAGGAATATCCTTGATAAAAAGAGTGATCCAACACTTATATAATAGGTTTTAGATCAACTAAAAAATAAAGTAGGAGAGTAATATAGAATAGATGGTAATGAATATAACTTTGAGAACATCTCTGTTATTACCCATTGCTCATTGCTCATTACTGATTACTTATTGGATGAGTTATCCTTGAGTTGTGGATTAGGTCTGCTTTATTCGTTGGGTATGGCACAAAAAAAAATCCTTTATCGTAATGATAAAGGATTTTTAAAAATAAAATAAAAACTGGCGGCGGCCTACTCTCCCGCGTTAGCAGTACCATCGGC
>NZ_FNEG01000001.1 GCF_900100075.1 Chryseobacterium jejuense | reverse complement strand
GCGATGACAAGATTGTTTACCTCATTTTGTCTACCCGCTCTATCACCGCCTGTTAAGAAGCCTGTATAAGCAATTCTCCCTAACTGGTCATACTTAGTAATGAGCCATTTATTGGCAGCACTCAGATTGGCATCCTGAGAGAGAATCAGTCTGTCTGATTTATCATACACCATAAATTCCCAGCCTTTGCCAGGGAGCTTCTTTTCTACCAAACGGTTTTTTCCGTCATATTTATACTGATAGCAAAGGTTATTTAGTGTGGTTGTATCTATTGCCGGCAAAACAGAGGCTAAAGGTGGAATCACAAACGCCAGCTGATTGTAATTATTATAAACATAATAAGTATCTGCTTTTTCTGTTGCATTTACTTCTTTTCTTATCAGTAAAACCTGGCCTTTACCATTTTTAAATTCAATGGTTTTATTTCCATCCTCATCTGTAATGGTATTTTTATATAACTGACCGCCTCCATAATGGCCTGGTATATTAATGTCAGAGGTAAAGGTGGAATAATTAAAAGTGGCGACATATTTTTTTACTTCACCATCAATATTGGTTTCATAATCAAATTTTACAGGTTTATTACTCCAATCATTTCCTACCTGAATCTGCTGTTGAACTCTATTGAGTGGAGAGTTTTCCACTATTTTCTCGGAATAGATCTTTTCTGAGCCATAAGGGGTATTGGCTGCATTGGATAACGGATTGGGAACAATAGCGCCATTCAAAGTTCCTCCCTGAGGAACGGGTAGATAATCTTTAAGCTGCCTTCCAAACTGGTCATATTCAATATGGGTAACCACATCTTTTCCCTGAGGGGATGCTTTTACATTTACAACCTGTTTGGGTCTGCCTAAACCATCAAAATACTGCACAATTTCTGAGGTTTTGGCAGGGATAGTTCCATTATAGTCCAGATAGGTTTTGGATTGAATATAATTTTCTCCCTGGGTAATCTGGCCCTGTACTGAATGACTCAGCAGCAATAGGCCTATAGGAATGAGTATTTTTTTCATCGTCTTAGTTTTTGTAATGGTAATTGAACTCTTTTAACAGTTTTCCAGTCTGATTATTTTCTCTGACTTCTTTAAGTCTGCCCGCTGTATCATAAAGATAAACTTCACGGATGCCTGATGGTGGGGTAATACTTCTCACTCCAATTAAAGGATCGTAAGTATAAGTCGTAATCTGATAATCACCTAAATTCCTTTTAAAAGTATTAAAAGCGTTTAGTAAGTTGGTTTCATCATTATTTCTTTCAGCTGAAGCATCTGTATTAGAGGCATTCACAATACTATCTATGAAAGATTGTCCAATGTTTTCCAGTTTTGCATTTTCAATCTTGGCAATTGGCTGGGTTCCATGATAGCCCCAGATAATGACTGTTGAAACTCCATCTTTTGTAGTATACTGCTGGATATTTCCCTTAAGGTCATACTTATCATATTTTACTTCATTAGCCACTACCGCAGGATTTTGGAGGTCGTAGGATAAAGCCGAGGTTGGAAATAAATGCGTAGAATCATCGTACTTTGTTTCTGTTTTTGAAATAGTTGTTCCAACATTATTGTTATTCAATTTTTTGATGACGGTTGTTTCCAAAGGAAAGCCTACCATATTGGCATTAATCAGTTTTTGATTTCCCTTTTCATAAGCATATTGGTTAGCCGCTGTCTGAATCACCTGATCAGGAAACGTTGTCTTTTCTAAGGTAAGATTAATAGGTTTATGAACATCACTAAGCGAGTATTCATTATTTACATGGGTAATCAGTGTATTTCCAGTAATATAATCCTTTGTAATAGCCTCATTCAATAAGAACTTTCCGGATTGTATAGGATAAGAACTTAATACCCTTGTTGAATAAAGAATGGACTGAAATCCAGGTAGTTCATATATTCCAATTTTAGCAGAAGGGACTAGCATGCCCGGATTATTATAAGTATTTGAAGACAAGACATTTTTTAAAAGACTAAGATTATATTTGTATGTTGTTTCTTTGAGTAAATTATTGCTGTTATCCGCATATAATTTTTCAACAATTAAATTTTTATTTCTAAAGCGATAAGGGTTGAAGCCATTTCCTGACACTACAGAGATATCCATGAGATTATCTTCCTTTTCAAACTGATAAACTTTTCGTCCTTTTCCCGGAATATATTCTGTTACATATTCATAATTTACCACATCTTTTCCCAATAAACTTGAATTGACAGCCTGATCTGCACTTAATGTATACATACTGCATAAAACTGGAACTGAAGTTGAGCTTTGCACCGGTTTAGGTGTTATCTCTAAAAAACTCAATGGAGAGGCAAAATACCCTGATGATTTCTCGCCTGGCATTTCCGGATTATGGTATTGAAAATATTTTTTGGTATAAGTATGGATACCATCAAAATCTTCAACCTTTTTTATCCTTAACCCTCCAACAATATTATTTTGATTGTTCTTTTTATTGTATTTTATTTTATAAACTTTCAATGAAACAAAGCAGTTTCCTTTTCTTTCTGTTCTTATTCTTTTTTTAGCTCCGGGATTCATGAAAAATTTTCCATCAATTGATGTTCCTGCTGTACTGCCTCCGTTAAATACAGTTAAGATTTCCCAGTGGTTATTGATGAATTCCTCCAGATATGCTGTTCCCATACTACTTTCGTTATCGGGAAACTGATTTGGAGTCTGATTGGAGCAGCTGTTGAAAAATTCTAATCCGATCTCTTCACCTTTGAATATGTCAACATCTATATAAAAATATTCATTTACAGGAGTAGTCATTGTTATCGTCTCATATTCAAATTGCGTATTGTTATAGGCATTGTTAATAAAACTATAGGTAATTTCTTCTTTCTGTGGAATAAGCAATTGACCCCAGATTGTATTATTCTCAAATATAAATGAGGAATATCCTCCTGTGGGATAAACAATTTTCTTTAAAATATAAGCCTGGCTATTGTTTGCATCCACGCTTCTATCTGCTCCTGTGGTATGATTTTTATTAAAATAACGCAAATTAGGAATCAGGCCTATATTTCCATAAATTTTCCCATTAAAATATCCCCATATATCTTGTGCAAAACTGCCCACGTTGGGTTTTGCGGTTTCATTATATTGAAAAGAATATTTATTATTTTGGAGTTTATCTTCTAATCCTAACAGCTTGAGTCTGTAATACTTATAATCAGAGACAGGTGATGGCTCATTTGAGGTAAAATAATCATGAGCAAGCTCCAGATATTTAGTAACCGTATTATTCTTATTGTTTATTACTTGAATATTATCAAGAGCATAGGTTGATGCAGGAGTATCGGATGAAACATCCTTTCTTCCTGATATTCCGTTAATAATATTTTTATAATTTAATTTAACCGTCTCATTATTATACGTTATTTCTGTAAGGAGCCGGTCAAGGTAGCGGTTTGTGGTTACTCCACCAACATCCTGCTGCCCCATAATACACGGATCGCCTATCGCTGAAGGTACCGGATAATAATAATCTGTGAAAGAATAACTTACATTCTTATAAGACATTTGTGTCTCATACTTAAAATTAATTTCCTCATTATTGGGAAGTTTTATTTTGTGCAGTACTAAGGATGAAACATATGAGGGTGTTCCTGTCGTTAGGGAATCTGTAAAAAGGATACTTCCAAATCCTAATGTATAAATGATTCCTTTATCATCGGTAATTGTAAATTTTCTATCAGATTCAGAATAAGTAATCCTGATATTCTCATAAGGAATCGTATGAAAATTTCCGTTCGAATCCCTCACAAAAGATCCGGATATCGTTGGCAGATTGTAATGGTATATATCCGGTTCGGTATCTAGTGTATTATCTCTTAAGCCAGAGAGTTTAAGGCGGATATCAGGAGGAAATGATTCGATCATGATCTCATTAAACTGATAATCAAATGCATTTTCGGGATACCAGGATGCTAATGTATTGTTCAGATCCTCTTTTCCATGTACCTCGACAGCAATGTTATTGGGAACCGAAAGACTCCATCCCAAACCTACGGTACTTGACGTTTCATCTACTTTTATTCCTCCTGTATTATAAGTAAGGCTGATAGGAATAGAAATACCATATTTCGTCGAAATGGTATGCAGCGGTACGGAAATATTTAATTTTCCGGTCCTGTAATCTACAGGGAAATCTCCTGCCTTAAACATGCTGTAGGTTTCAGGAGTAGTAGGAACAATCTTTTGAATATTGGGCTGGCCTCCTATAGAAGTTTGTCCCCAACCCATCATGGCTGACAATGAAGCTGCCAGAAGTATTATTTTCTTCATGATTGATGTTTTTTATTTCTTGATCAGCTTTGCATTCGCTGTTTTGTTATTATCCGTTTTTATCGTCACTAAGTAAGCACCTTGAACTAAAGCCTGGGTATTAATCTTAGTCACCCTATTCTTGGTTTTGAAGTTCTGAAGCTGTCTTCCGCTCATATCATACAGCATAATATCTGCTTCTTTGAAATCAAAGCCGATTTCTACATATGCATAATCCGATACAGGGTTTGGATAGATCTTAATATCATATTTTTCTATCAGATCATTCACTTGTTTATCTCCCAGCTTTACAATCTTCCAGTTCTCTTTTCCTAGTTCTTTAGCACTGGTTCCGGCAAGAATAATTGAGCCATCTCTATTCAGTTTTAAGTCTGAAAGTCTCTCCTCTCTCTGTCTCGATTCTCCTGTCACATGTTTTCTCCATATTTCATTCCCTAACTGATCAATATAGAGTAGCCAAAATGTTTCATCATCTTTTTCTATTCTTCCTTCGGCCTGGGTGTAACCGCCTAACAGAATTCCTTTGGAGGATTTGCTATCTGCTGAAGAAATGACACTCATTCCCATCAGAATGTCACGGTTTTTGAAGTTATAAGACTTCTGCCATTGTTCATCACCTCTTTCGTTTAAAGCAATCAGCCATAGATCTGTGCCTTCTTCAATTCCTACGGTTTTGTTTCCGGATCTTTCGGATCTGGATTCTCCACCGATGATATAGCCGTTTGCAGTTAAAGCCAGCGTTCTTACATGGTCGTCTCCTTTACCCCCAAAGTTCTTTTCCCATTCTACTTTTCCTGTTTTGTCCAGTTTGATGATCCAGTAGTCGCCTTCACCGAAATTTTCTGTAGATTTTCCGGTGCGAGATACGGGATTCGCGGTACGAGGTTCAGAAGGTGATGAAGTTCCACGAGGACTATCTCCGGATCCCGAAACACGAACCTCGGAACTTCTTGAGTAAATTCCCAGTAAGGCTCCCCCATCTTTTGTTGGAATCATTTTTTCAACTTCGTCTAATCCTTTTCCGCCTAAGATCAGTTGAGAGAGTTCCTTTCCGTCTTTATCCAGTCTGGTGATCCAGACATCTTTGGAACCATAGCCTTTGGATGAGTTTTGGACATTTCCAGCGACAAAAAAGCCCAAATCTGTACTTTGAATGACTGCTCTGGCTTCTTCATCTGCTGAAGTTCCCAAAGTCTTTTGCCACAGTTCATCTCCAAATTCATTGATCCTGATCAGCCAGATATCTGATCCGCCTTTGGAGTCATCTTTTTTATCCAATCCTTTTCCTGAGTAAGATGTTCCGGCTACCAGAAAGCCTCCGTCCTGGGTAGTTACTGCCCCTGATAAATAATCGTGATTGTTTCCTGAGAAATACTTTTCCCAGGCCTGCTCTCCCTGCTGATTCAATTTAATCAGATGGAAATCGTACCCGTTATTCTGTTTGTTTCCTTGTTGGAGTTTGTCGCTCTGTATTGAGCTTCCTGTAATGAGATACTGTTGATCGATGGTAGTGGTGACCTGGCTTAGAAAATCCTGAGTTGAGGATTGAATGTCTTTCTGCCAAAGAACTTCCTGGGCAGACAGCCCCAGAATGGTGCATACAGTACATGCACTGAGATAAATCTTTTTCATACTGTGTTATTTTTGAGTTGAGCAATTAGCTTTTTAAATTCTGCATAAATTTAACTTTTTTTAGTTAACGAAAATCATTTTATCGTGATTTAACACTAATTATTTACAACCATTAGTATATTTCATTGTGATTATATGATTTTTCATTGATTCTACAAATCTACTACAGCATTGCGACAGAAACTGTCGTATTTTATCTATTTTCCATAAAAAAACCTTTGAAGTTTTTCAAAGGTTTACTTGTTTATATTCAGAAGCATTTTTCTATATCTTCAAGCAAAAATCCTTTTGCATTTACTTACAATCAAACTATTTTCCGGTCAGAAGTTTCTTTTCCACGAGATGCTTTATTAGTCATATTTATATAGGATAACAAAAGATTTTTGATAGAGTTGTATCTATTACCTACAAAACAGAAAACAAATGCAAGCTGCCCTTAATTATAACTATCTACATTTTCTGTTGTATTTAATGCTTTTCTCACTAAAAAAACCAGCCCTTTTCCATTAAGAAAAGGGCTGGTTTTATAAAAAAAGATTTAGATTATTAATAATTAAAATTAAGAGAAAGTGTATAATATCTTCCGTTTCCGCGTACATATTCTGCATCACGCGCAGTATACATTGAGGTTGGCGTGAAGTATGAAGTATTGAAAACATTCTCTATTCCAAGTCCTACTGTCAGGAGTTTATTAATTTTATAACTTCCCTGAACATTGAACAGGTTAAAACTTTTCACAGGACCTTCTCCTTCATCATACTTTCCTGAGGTAACAGGCTCAAAATTATCTCTTTTAAACGAGTACATATGGTAGACTCCTAACTGTAATTTTTGATCCTTATCATTCCATTTAACGAAAGAATTCAACCTTGCAGGCGCAATTCTTAAACCGCTTAGATATTTTCCATAACTGTTGTCATTTTTAACATCTACTTTTCCTTCCTGATAAGTATAATTGGTTCCGAAAGTTAATCCCTGTGTTGGATAAATATTCAATGCCAACTCTACTCCATTAATATATTGAGGTGCACGAAGCGGAGTCCAGAAACCATTCACAGAAACCAGATCAGCTCCCAACTTGGAATAATTATAAAAATAACTGGCTGAAAAATCTACGTACTGCCCTATTTTACTGTTGAAACCAATTTCATAGTTATCAATAACTACAGGATCTGTATTGATTTCACTGAGGACATTGCTTTTTGCATCTCTAAGTACACGGCCCAGATCATAAATATTAAACCCTCTGGAATAAGAGGTGAAAGGCTGGAAGAAATCAAATCCCACATAACTCACTCCTACATTATAAGACAGGTTTGAATAATTCAATCTTCCTCCTTCTACATTGAACGGAACATCTTTGTTGGAAGGCAAAGTAGTATAATCCGGGATTTTAACGGACATTTTATCCCATCGAACACCTGCCTTTACTGTCAGATCATCAGTAAGAAATAATTTTCCCTGTACAAAAGGTGCTGCAGCCAGCATATTCATTTCCGGAACCCACATTCTTCCGTCTACCAGAGGCTGACTTGTTTTTTCATTCAGGAGATCCAGACCATATGTCAGTGAACCTTTTAATCCTTTTTCTTTCCCAAATTCAGTATTAAAATCTGCTCTGAACCCATATTTTTTTTCTAGAATAGCCGATTGCCCTCCTGTTTTCCATCTGGGTGCGTTTCTGTAATCATAAATGGTATAAAAATCCTGGAAATACAAAGTGGTGTTAAGAGTTGTGTTACGAAAAATATTCTTATTGATATATTTAAGATATCCGTTGTGATTATATCTTGTTCCTTCTTTTACACCTTCTCTGTCACCTAATTTCCCGGTAGAAGGCTGTTCACCATATTTCCCAAGATCCAGTATATATTTGGAATCTTGCAGACTTGAATAGTAATTATACATTACTTCAAATCTGTTGTTGTTGTCATTAAGGTCATACCCAATTTTTGCAAAAATATTGTTGACGGCAGTTTCTCCCAATCCATATCTTGGGTTCTGGACTAATCCTTCACCATCTATTTTTACTCCATTTTGGGTAAGCGTTCCATTCACAAGATAGTCGAATTTTCCTACTTTTCCGAAGAAACTTTGTGAAATTCTGTACCCCGCACCACCATCTGATTTGAACATTTTGTTATTAAATAAATCATGGCTGGTAAATCCTAATACAGTTCTTCCTGAAAAAATTTTACCAGAAGTACTTTTTTGGGTAATATAATTAATGATTCCTCCTTCTGCACCATTCCCATAAATAGATGTTGCTCCTTTTACCACTTCAATCCGGTCTAAAACAGAAGGATCAATACTTCGCATTTCTCTGTCATTATTTCGTAAAGGGCTTGATTGTGGAATTCCGTCGATCATAATCAGTACGTTTCTTCCTCTTAAAGTTTGCCCTCTATTGCTTACCTGATTATTCCCAAATGCTAATCCTGGTACTTTATAAGCAAGGATATTACTGAGATCGGCAGAAATTAATGTTTGTTCTGTAATTTCTTTTTTGGTGATGATATTAACTGTAGATGCTGTTTTCTTTACAATTTCCGGAGATCTTGATGCGGTAACAATCACTTCATCTAGTCTGTTCTGTTCTAATGAATCTTTTTTCTGGGCAGCCGCTTGAGAAAATACCACAAGACTTCCTATTAAGAAAATAGATTTTTTCATACTTAAGTATTATTTAGAATAATTAAAAACAAAAGTACGATTTTTAGCCTATTTCAAAATTTGGGTGTTTTAACAGTTAGCTTTATGATCTAGTTTTATATAACTTAATTTAAAGCATTTAAATAAAATAATTAATTCAATTTAGTCATGTAGTTTATTTTATAAATATTAACTGATAATCATCATGTAAAAAGCTACCCAAGATATCTTTGTTTTAATAAATTTTTATTGTTTTATAAAAAAACCTTTGAAAAAATTCAAAGGTTTCATTGATCTCTTTTCTTAAGAATTTCTTCAATCTCTTCGATTGAAAATCCTTTGGCTTTCAACAAAATCAGGAAATGGTACAGTAAATCTGCAGCTTCATTTTTAAAGAGAGCTTCGTTATTATCTTTAGCTTCAATAACTAATTCTACAGCTTCCTCTCCTACTTTTTGAGCCATTTTATTCATTCCTCTCTGATAGAGTGAATAGGTATAGGAATCTTCAGTCTTATTATCAATTCTTTGAGATATCTTTTCTTCCAGCTCATATAAAAATCCTTTGGAATCTTTTTCACCAAAGCAACTGAAACTCCCAGTATGACATACTATATTGGTAGGAATAACCTTAATCAGCAGCGTATCCTGATCACAATCGATATCAATACTTTTTACAGTCAGAAAATTACCCGATTCCTCACCTTTTGTCCAGAGTCTGTTTTTGGAACGGCTGAAGAATGTTACTATTTTTTCTTTTTTCGTTTTCTCAAATGCTTCCTCATTCATGTAGCCAAGCATCAGAACCTGCAGCGTTCGGTTATCCTGAATCACTACCGGAACAAGCCCGTTATCTTTGTTAAAATCAATATTCATCGCACTTCTATTTTTTGAGTTTTTAATTGTTGTTTTAAATCCTGAATCGCTATTTCATTAAAATGGAATATACTGGCTGCCAGAGCTCCTGTAGCTTTCGTTTCATTGAATACTTTAATAAAATCATCTACCGATCCGGCACCACCGGAAGCAATAACTGGGATTGTTACTCTTTCTGAAACCAGTTTTGTAATACTAAGATCAAATCCGTTTTTAGTTCCGTCACCATCCATAGAGGTTAAAAGAATTTCACCAGCTCCCAAGGCTTCTGTTCTTCTGGCCCATTCTAAAGTTTCAAGTTCTGTGGCTTCTCTTCCGCCTTTAATATGAACCAGATTGGCAGAACCTACTTTTTTGGTGTCTATAGCAACTACAATACACTGGCTTCCGAATTCACTAGCTAGCTCAGAAATGAGCTTCGGATCTTTTACTGCAGAAGAATTGATACTGATCTTATCTGCTCCAGCTTCCAAAAGCTTTCTTACATCTTCCACAGAGGCAATTCCTCCACCCACGGTAAATGGAATACTCAGTTCCTGAGCTATTTTCCGGACCAGATCCACAAAGGTTTTCCTGTTTTCAATGGTTGCTGTAATATCGAGGAAGACAAGCTCATCAGCCCCTTCCAATTCATATTTTTTAGCCAATTCTACAGGATCACCGGCATTTTTCAGATCCTCAAAATTAATTCCCTTTACCGTATTTCCATCCTTAATATCCAAACATGGAATAATTCTTTTTTTAAGCATTTTCAATAAAATTTTGAAGTTGTTGCAGGCTTATTTCACCCTCATAAATAGCCTTTCCGATAATAGTTCCTGTGCATCCGATATCTTTCATTTTATGTACATCTTTAATGCCGGAAATACCACCACTAGCCACTAATTGCAATGTGGTTTTATATAGAATTTCAATATAGAGCCCTGTTGAAGGTCCTTCCAGCATTCCATCCTTCGCAATATCAGTACATATGGTAGTTTGAATTCCTTTTTTCTGGTATTCAAGAATAAAATCAATGATATCTTTATCACTTTCTTCCTGCCAGCCGGAGGTTTTAATCTTTCTATTGTCGCAGTCTGCCCCCAAAATGATTTTTTCAGGGCCATAATTTTCAAGAACTTTAAGACAAAATTCAGGATCCTGTACCGCAATACTTCCTAGTGTAATTTGCTTTGCACCTGAATTAAAAGCTATTTCAATATCATCCGAGGTCTTTAATCCACCTCCAAAATCAATATGTAACGAAGTAGATTTTGCAATATTTTCAAGCACTTTCTGATTCACGATATGTTTTGATTTTGCTCCATCCAAATCCACCAGGTGAAGAAACTGGATCCCAAAGTCTTCAAATTCCCTGGCTACTTCTACAGGGTCTTCATTGTAAATTTTCTTGGTACTGTAATCTCCTTTGGATAAACGCACACATTTTCCATCAATAATATCAATCGCCGGGATAATCTTCATCATGATAAGTTTATAAAATTACTTACTATTTTACTGCCCACACTTCCCGATTTTTCCGGGTGAAACTGAACCGCATAAAAGTTTTCTTTCTGCAGAGAGGCACTGAACGGAAGAATATAATCACAAACCGAAGTGGTGTATTCTGACAATTCACAGTAATAGCTGTGAACAAAATAGACATCATTTTCTGGTTTAATTCCGGAAAACAATGAAGAATCCTGTTCTGAAACGGTGTTCCATCCCATATGAGGAACCAGTTCCAAAGGCGGAAATCTTTTGACATTGATATCGAAAATCCCCATACCCTCTGTGTTTCCTTCTTCATTTCCTTTGCACATCAGCTGCATCCCCAGACATATACCCAAAACGGGCTGTTTCAACGTTGGGATAAGAATATCCAAGCCTCTTTCCTTCAAAAGTTTCATTGTTGAGGAAGCCTCGCCCACACCGGGGAAAATAACCTTATCTGCTTTCAGGATGAGTTCAGGGTCATCAGTGATGACTGAACTGATATTTAGCCTGTTTAAAGCGTTCTGTACGGAGCTTACATTGCCTCCGTTATATTTTATTATTGCAATCATATTATAAACTTCCTTTGGTTGAAGGTAAATTGTAGCTCGCATCCGATTGATTGACCGCCATTTTTACTGCTTTTGCAAAAGCTTTGAAGATGGATTCTATCTTGTGGTGTTCATTCTCTCCTTCTGCTTTAATATTTAAATTCGTTTTTGAAGAATCTGTGAATGATTTAAAAAAGTGGAAGAACATTTCCGTGGGCACATCTCCTATTTTTTCTCTTTTAAATTCTGCATCCCACATCAGCCAGGACCTACCACCAAAATCAATGGCTACTTGTGAAAGGCAATCATCCATTGGAAGAAGAAAACCATATCTTTCAATTCCTTTTTTCTTGCCTAATGCTTTTAAAATAGCTTCACCTAACACAATTCCCGTATCTTCCACTGTGTGGTGCTCATCTACCTGAAGATCTCCCTTTACTTTGATGGTAAGATCCATATTTCCGTGTCTGGCGATCTGATCCAACATATGATCAAAAAAGTGAAGCCCCGTTGAAATTTCAGATATTCCGCTTCCATCAAGATTGACTTCAATTTCTACTTCTGTTTCATTGGTCTTTCTGTAGACTTTTGCCTTTCTCATTCCAGACTTTAAGAACTGGTAAATCTCATTCCATTGTGTTGTTGTCAGGTCTGCTTCTTCATTAAAGTTTTGGTTGAGAAAAACAGATTTAGATCCCAAGTTTTTAGCGAGTTGCACATCTGTACTTCGATCACCAATTACATATGAATTTTTCAAGTCGTAATCACCATAAATGTATTTTGACAGCATTCCGGTGCCTGGTTTTCGGGTAGGTAGATTTTCACTTTCAAAGCTTTTATCAATCAAAATATTACTGAAAATAATGCCTTCATTTTCAAAGGCTTTAAGCATTTTTTCATGAGGTTTAATAAACTCTTCAAAAGGGAAACTTTCTGTTCCTAACCCGTCCTGATTGGTCACCATCACCAATTCATAATCCAGTTCATTAGCAATTTTTGAAAGGTTTTGGAAGACCCCTGGATAAAACTCCAGCTTTTCCAACGAATCCACTTGAAAATCAGTAGGTGGTTCTATAATCAGGGTTCCATCGCGATCAATAAACAATACTTTCTTCATCACTAAATGTTTTTTAAAAGGTTAATTAGTTTTTCATTTTCCTGACGATTCCCTACATTAATCCTGATACATCCCGGAATAGCCGGATCTCTTCTGCTTGTTAATATTTCCTGTTCCAGCATTTGGGTATATGCTTCATCAATGTTGTTCAGCTTGATTAAAAAGAAGTTAGCATCTGTTGGAAATACTTTACGAATACATTTAATGTCTTTAAACTGATCCTGTAACCATGTGCGTTCTGCAATAATATCCCGAACATTATCCTTTACTCTGTTTTCATCTTCAAGCGCATTCAAAATAAGTTCCTGGCTTAACGCATTCACATTGTAAGGAGCTTTCACAGTATTGATTAACTGGATTATTTCTTCAGAAGCGTACGCAACGCCTACTCTGGCACCTGCAATTCCCCAAGCTTTTGAAAAGGTCTGAAGAACAATCAGATTAGGATACTGAGCCAGCAATTCCAGACTTGATTTTTTCCCAGAAAATTCAATATAAGCCTCGTCTACCACTACAATTCCATTAAAATTCTGAAGGTAGAATTCAATATCTTCCGTACTGTTACCGGTTGGATTGTTAGGAGAACACAGAAAGAAAACCTTTATAGGTTCTTCTTTAACTGTATTTAAAAAGTCTTCTTTTACAATCTCAAAGTTCTCATCCAGTTCCAGTTGCAAAACCTTATTTTCATTGATGGTTGCATAAAAACCATACATCGCGAAAGAAGGATTCATCATCAGAATAGCATCTTTTTTAGGCTCACAGAAGATTTTAATAATCAAATCGATCAGTTCGTCACTTCCATTTCCTACCGCTATTTGCGCAGGGGAAAGATTTCTAAGCTCAGCCAAGCTGTTTTTTAGCTTTTTCTGCGTAGAATCCGGGTAGCGGTTCCATTCTCCAAAAGGGCTTTCATTAGCATCTAAATAAGTTGGCTCGTTAAATTCATTATGGTCCCTGAAACTGATATAAGGTTTTAATTTTAAAACATTTTCTCTTACTAATGTATTGATACTGATTGTGTTCATATTATTTTTTTAATCTTATTGATACTGCATTTTTGTGAGCCAGAAGACCTTCTGCTTCTGCCATTACTTTTATTGTTTTCCCTAAATTCTGAAGACCTCTCTTTGATAAATGCTGGAAGGTGATTTTCTTTACAAAACTGTCCAGAGATACTCCACTATAGTTTTTTGCATAAGCATTTGTGGGAAGGGTGTGATTGGTTCCGCTGGCATAATCTCCGGCACTTTCACAGGAATAATTTCCAAGGAATACCGAACCTGCATTCTGAATCATGGGAATATATTTTTCAAATTCATCCATCGCCAGAATAAGGTGTTCCGGAGCATATAAATTACTGAACTCAACGGCTTCTTCAAGGCTGTTCAACAAAATGAAACAACTGTTCTCAAGAGCTTTTCCAGCCATTTCATTTCTCGATAAGTCTTTGATTTGTTGCTCAACAGCACTGATTGTTTCATTAAAAACTTTAAGATCGGTTGTCAGAAAAATTACCTGACTGTCGCTACCATGCTCTGCCTGTGAAAGCAAATCTGCAGCACAGAATTCCGGAACCGCTTGTTCATTAGCAATCACAAGAACTTCACTTGGGCCTGCCGGCATATCAATGGCTACTCCATACCTTTGAGCATATTCTTTTGCTGCTACGACAAACTGGTTTCCAGGGCCGAAAATCTTGTATACCTGTGGAATGCTTTCAGTTCCTAAAGTCATTGCTGCTACTGCTTGGGCTCCTCCTGTTTTAAAGATCTTTGAAACTCCACAAAGCTTGGCTGTATATAAAATCGCCGGATTAACAGCTCCGTTTTTATCTGGTGGTGTACAAAGAATAATTTCCTCACATCCTGCAATATTAGCAGGTACAGCAAGCATCAGGACTGTTGAAAATAGAGGTGCTGTGCCTCCCGGAATATAAATCCCCACTTTCTCTATCGCTCTGTTTTCTCTCCAGCAAACCACCCCTTTTGTTGTTTCAATTTTCTGGATTTCTGGATTTTGTGAATCGTGAAATTTAAAAATATTGTCTTTTGCCTGTTGGATGGCTTTCTTTAAATCATTGCTAAGCTCATTTTCTGCATTATTAATTTCTTCTTCGGTAACAGCAATACTCTTGGTTTCTGCTTTATCAAATTTTTTATTGAACCCTATTAAGGCTTTGTCGCCTTTGTTTTCCACTTCCGCAAATATTTCAGCAATCAGTCCGGAAATTTCTTCCCGTTCAAAAACAGGGCGCTTCACCAGCTCTGTCCATGTGTCTTTTACTGGATATCGATATATTTTCATCTGTATTATTTTTTCTTAGTGTGAATTAAATTACTTTTTTTAGCTCTTAAGATTATGACTGAAGCCTTAACTTATCTTAAAATCTACATTTTTCTTAATGGTTTATTATTGCGGTTTTATTAACTTTCTTTTAATTATTATGATTTTGAGTTAGTTATAATCATATTTATAAACTTAACTTATCATAAATTTACCTTACCTGTCTTTTCTTAACCGTTCATTATTTTTATGTTTTAAATCACCATTTTATCAATAGGAATGATGAGAATGTCCTGCGCTCCGTTTTCCTTCAGCTCGTCAATCACTTCCCAGAATCTTTCTTCATCAATTACGGAATGAATGCTGCTCCAGCCTTCTTCGGCCAATGGAATCACTGTAGGGCTTTTCAGTACAGGAAGTACATCAGCCACTTTCTGAATCATATCATTGGGAACATTCATCAGGATGTATTTTGAGTTTTTTGCTTTTAAAACGGCTTGGATTCTGAAAAGAAATTTATCTAGAATGGCGGCTTTTTCAAATGATAATTGAGGAGTCTGAGCTAGAACAGCTTCTGATTTCAATAAAGTCACTGTTTCTCTCAATCCATTTTTGAACAAAGTGCTTCCTGAGCTTACAATATCACAGATTCCGTCTGCCAGCCCAATATTGGGAGCAATTTCTACGGAACCGGAGATAACGTGGATATCTGAAGTGATGCCTTTATTTTCTAAAAAATTTTTAAGGGTATTGGGGTAAGAAGTGGCAATTTTTCGGCCTTGAAAGTAAGACAGATCATCGGTTTCAATTTCTTTTGGAACAGCGATGGATACACGGCATTTTGAAAAACCTAGTTTCTCAACAATCTGAATCTTTTTTTGTTTTTCAATTAAAAGATTTTCGCCTACGATCGCAATATCCACCACTCCATCTTCAAGGTATTGAGGAATGTCTGAATTTCGCAGATACATGATTTCCATCGGGAAGTTGTCTACGGAAACTTTAAGCTGGTCTTTTCCGTTGTTGACAAAGATTCCGCAGTCTTTGAGAAGCTGAAGAGATTCTTCATATAAACGGCCGCTTTTCTGAATCGCAATTTTTAATTTACTCATTTCGTCTTTTTTGAGTCTGAGTAAATAAAAACTGATCTGTTGAAATTTCTGAGGAGAATTCAGGAAACAAAAAAACCGTCTATTTACTCAGACGGTTTTTAATTATTTTTGATTTCAGCATACACATAATATCAATCAATTCCGCCTAACAGAGATGATGATAATAATGATGTAATGCTAAAAATATTGGCTTCATTGTATTGAATTATGATGCAAATGTAGGATTTATTTTTAAAATGCAAAGTTTTTTCAGATAATTTTTTGATAAAGGTTCATCAAATTTCTGGCAATAGGTTCGTCATTAAACTTCTGAACAAACTCGAAACCCTTTTCCTCACGGCGTTTTCTTTCTGATTCATTTTCCCATAAAAATTTTATCTTGGCTCTGATATCAAGATCATTTTTAGGATTGATGTATACTGAATCTTTTCCACCTGCTTCCGGCAGACAGCTTGTGTTACTTGTTATCACTACTGTTTTTGAGAAAAGGGCCTCTATTATTGGGATTCCGAAGCCTTCAAAGAAGCTTGGATACACAAAAATATCAGCCAGTTTATAGAGTACAGCCAGTTCATCCATAGAAACACCTTCCAGAAAAAGCACTTGCTTTTCCATCTTGTTTTTCTTCAGGAAACTTTCTATTTTCTGATAGTATTTGGTCTTTCTTCCTATCACTACCAACGGAATTCCAGTATCTTTGATAGCTTTTACCACATTCAGAAGATTCTTACGGTCTTCAATGGTTCCTACATTCAGAATAAACCTTTCCGGAAGTTTGAATTTATCTTTGGCAGCCTGGATCTGTTCCGGAGACTGCTGTTCTTTAAACGCATGGTGACAGCCCTGATAAATGACTTCAATTTTGCTTTCAGGAACCCTTAAGAACTCAATAATATCTCTTTTAGTCTGCTCTGAAATAGCAATGATTTTATCAGCCATATTCGCCGCTTTTTTAAACTTCCAAAGGTGTATTTTACGGTCAAAAAAGGAATAATACTGCGGATATCTCACAAAGATCAAATCATGGATGGTTACGATCTTTTTAATGGGTTTCTGGTCCCATTTCAAAGGCAATTCGCCAGATAAGCCATGGAAAATATCAGCTCCTTGCTTTTGAGCGTCTTTCCCCATTTTAAGCTGGCGTGAAAGACTCCCTTTTGAAGTTTCCACAAACTTAACATTGGGGCGGTCAAGAATACCCTTTCCACGCTCGGATTTGTTTTTATTGAGCAACAGATATTCATTGTCCGGCTCATATTGCGAAAGAATTCTTACCAGATCTCTTGAATAGTTGCCTAGGCCGGATGTGTTATGGAAGAAACGTTTTGCGTCAAAAGCAATTTTCATGCGTGTATCTGTTTTTGAAATTCCTGAAAGGTACCAAAGGTATGGCCTTTTTCTTTAAGCCATCCTACAAAGGTATCAAATCTTTCCACCATATCTTTTCCAGAGTTTTTCACCGTAAAACCAGGCAGTTTGAATGCTTCGTCTTTAATAGATGAGAATTCCCAAGGGTGGAAGTAAATATTCAGATACTTGTCTTTTTTCAACACATCAGCAGCCAGTTTTTTATAGATGGCTAAAGGGAAATTGTGAAAGCTTAGCCAGAATAAAGGAATTCTGAAATTCGGGGATACCGATGCAGGAACCTGCATTACATTTCCTTCATTAAAGTACGTTCTTGATACTTTAAGGTTATTATATCTTCCCGGTAAAAATGTAGGATTGATGGAAGAATTGTATGAATATCCAGCTTTTTCTACTTCTTTTTCATCTACAGGCATCATTCTTGGCATTCTTAAACCAGTTACTTTTGTGGAAAATAATTCTTCCAGTCTTTCTCTTGATTCTTTGAGATGTTTATCTTCAAATTCTGAATGAAACCATGTATGAGAAGCCAGCTCGTGCCCTTCATTTAATAATCTTTCAATAAGATGTTTGCTGTTTTCTGCAAAGACTACGGTAGAAAAAAAGGTAGCTTTTGCTCCGTGTTTTTTAAGAATATTTAAAATATTTTCAAGTCCGTGCTGAGATATAGAGATTTGTTTATCAAAAGAGATCTCGCCTTTATATTCCAAAGGCATGTCGAACTCCTCGATATCAAAACTTAATAAAACCATTTAAAAATTTTTGTTTTTTATAATATAATTAGGTCTTTCTTTAACCTGTTTAAAGATCTTACCTAAATAAATACCAATAATTCCCAGGATAATCAGTTGAATACCTCCAAAGAACACAATGGTCATAATTAATGATGCCCAACCTGAGATTTCAGTACGGACAACAAATGCATAGATGACGTACCCAGCGTATCCAATCACTGAAAAGAAAGAGAATAAAAAGCCCAGATAAGCTGCTAAATAAAGCGGTTTTACACTAAAAGCTGTAATTCCTGTAAAAGCAAATGTGAGCATCTTTTTAAGGTTATAACTGCTCTCTCCTGCTAATCTTTCTCCTGCTGTAAAATCGATACCGATTTGTTTATACCCCATCCAGCTGGTTAATCCTCTTAAGAACAGATCATCTTCTTTAAAACTTCTCATAGCCTCTACAGCATTGGCATCCATCAATCTGAAATCCGAGCCACCACCTTTGGTAAGATTCACATCGGAAAGGCTGGATAAAAGTTTATAGAATACATCTGAAGTTTTCCTTTTGAAAAAAGATATTTGTTTAGGATAGGTTCTTACTGTAAATACAATATCATACCCTTCTTCCCATTTCTTAAGCATTTCAGGAATGAGTTCCGGCGGATGCTGAAGGTCGCCATCCATAGAAATCACAGCATTTCCATCTGCAAAATCCATTCCGGCTTTCACTGCTGGCTGGTGTCCAAAGTTTCTGGAAAACTCAATAAATTTTACTTCTTCATGCTTTTGGGACAGTTCCTCCAACTTCTGCTGTGTGTTATCTCTGCTTCCGTCATTAACAAAAATGATCTCAAAATCATAATTTTTCAGTCCTGAAAAAACTTCTTTTATTTTTTCATGAACTAAAGCAACATTACCTTCTTCGTTGTGCGCAGGAATGACAATAGAAATTTTCTTCATACATTAATTTAAAGTGTAATCCTTTTCGAAATCCTTAGTCATTAGTTCGTAAATAACTCTTAACCAAACAATGATACAAGGTACGGCTTTCAAAGAATATTTAATGATATAATTTTGTTTTATAAATTTCGGGAATAAATCTGATGGTGAGAAACAGGTTAAAATGATAACAAATACCAACAATCCAATAATAAAAGGTGTTTTTTCTTTTTGAAGCATAAACCAGATCATTACTCCCGCTACTGCAATAATATACGTTGGCGATTCTGATCCTGAGCTGAACAATACCAAAAAGAGTAATGTAGAAGCTAAAATCATCAATTGAAATGCATAGTTTTTATACTGCTTGATTCTGATATATGGCAATGCAAATAAAGGAATACCAAAAGCTAAAAAGCTAAGATTGGAAATGGATGCGTCACCCAAAATCCTTCTTACAAATCCCATTAATGATATATCCTGCATATTTCCTAAGATCTGATTATCACTATTTTTTGAGATTAGAGACGTTGCCCAGTCTGAGTAACTCTGAATCACAAACTGAGGACTGGAATAGATCATTGGAATTACTAAACACAGGATGGAAATACCAATTCCTGAAAGAATAAACTTGACTTTATTTTTGATGAAGAAAAACTGTGACAACCCTACAATTCCGTAAATTTTCACAAAAATTCCTACTACAATGGCTGTAGCCGACTGTACTTCTTTTCTTTCATAAATGAAAGTTGCCGATAGCATCAAAAGTCCTACTAACGCTATATTGAACTGCAAACTCACCGCAGCAGTGATGAATTCCTGCAAACATAATAAGGCAAAAATTGCTTTTTTAGCATCAGAAAACGGAAGTTTGTGAATGGCATACAGAAAAACAGCTGTATTGGCAACATTCCAAAGAGCAATTCCCAGCCAGTCCGGCATTACTGCAAAAGGAGCAATGAGTAAACTGAAAAAGATGCCATAATGGTTTGTATCACCATAACGCTCGGGGTATGCTAAATACAAGTTTTTCTCATCAATCGTATTGAAAAAAACGCCCTTGAAAATCAAGTAATTGTTGATAGCCTGATATCCTCTAGAGAATTTGGAAAGTGCAGTAGCGATGGCTACAATAATATAAACCCCAAATATATATTTAGGGTTTAATAGTATTTTAAGAAATTTTTCTTTCAAAATAAGTGGTATTAGTTCAAAGACTTAATCTTAAACAGCTACATTATTTTCTCTCAATGCGTCATTAAGAGAAGTCTTTTTATCTGTAGATTCTTTTCTCTGACCAATGATCAGTGCACAAGGAACCTGATATTCTCCTGCTGGATATTGTTTTGTATAGCTTCCAGGGATTACTACAGAACGAGCAGGAACTCTTCCTTTAATCTCGATAGGCTCGCTTCCTGTTACATCGATAATTTTTGTAGATGCTGTTAAAACAACATTAGCACCTAATACCGCTTCTCTTTCTACGTGAACTCCTTCTACTACGATACATCTTGAACCAATGAAACAATCATCTTCAATAATTACCGGAGCTGCCTGTAATGGCTCTAATACACCACCGATTCCAACACCACCACTCAAGTGAACGTTTTTACCGATCTGTGCACAGCTTCCTACGGTAGCCCAAGTATCTACCATTGTTCCTGAATCTACATAAGCACCAATGTTTACGTAAGATGGCATCAAAATTACTCCAGAAGCTACAAAAGAACCTTCTCTGGCAATAGCATGAGGAACCACTCTTACTCCTTTTTCCGCATAATTTTTCTTTAAAGGAATCTTGTCATGGAATTCAAATGGACCTACTTCAATAGTTTCCATCTTTTGGATTGGGAAATACATTACTACTGCTTTCTTCACCCATTCATTTACCTGCCATCCGTTTTCCGTAGGCTCAGCTACACGAAGTTCTCCGGAATCTAATAAAGAAATCACCTCTCTGATCGCTTTCTGGCTGTCTTCATTTTGTAATAAATCTCTATTATCCCAAATGTTTTCAATAGTTTGTTGTAACGACATGTTTCTTATTTAAATTAGTTTGAAAAATTATACCCGCCAAAGATACAAAAAAGTTCAGCAAAACAGTTTTTAAGTTTATGCTTTTAATAAAGGCTTAGCATACGTCCAACCCTCTTTTTATAAGTAAGATAAACCGAACCGTGCTGTCTCAGTAAATGTTCTTCTTCAAGGCGAATCTGAATCTGCATCAAAATACTTCCTATTATTAGCAAAAAGAAAGCAATCACTGTAGGGAAAGCAAAGAAAAAACCGACAAGGCTCAAAGTCATTCCAAAAAATATAGGGTTTCTTGAGTATTGGAATAATCCTGTAGTGATAAGCTCTGTTTTCATTTGATCATCTATACCTATCCGCCATGAATCCCTCATTTGAAACTGAGCGATAACCACCCATATAAAGGCAAGAAGCATCAATCCTACCCCAACACACTGAAACAAAGGACGCTTCAGAAAATGTATTGTAAAATATGCTCCTGAGTCCGGGAATACTAAAGACAATACCGTGTAGACAAATAAAACGACTAATATGAGTTTAAAATACGAACCAACCAATGCATAAGAAGAGTCATCTTTCGGTAAAACATTTGGGCTCTTTCCGATTTTCTTAGCTACCGCAATGCTGATTCCAAGAAAGCAGACTGCAAAAAACACAATGAAATAAATAGGAATGAAGAATCTTATAAAATCTGTCATAGTTATATTGTTTATGGCAAAATTCCGAGATTGCTGCATGCAATGCTATTGCAATAGTTTCTTTTCATCAAAACAATGGTCAATACCTATTTTCTATGGCTTAAAAGAGATATATTTAGCTGATAACTGATTGCCTGAACTTTCAGAAAATTCCATTTCAAATTGGATATCACAGTTGAAAAACTAAACATTCCCCTCCTCTGGAGGGGTGGCAAAAATTCTTTGAATTTTTGACGGGGTGGTTTTAGAAAAATAACTATTCCTTAGGTTTCGGCTAAAACCAATGGAAGATGAAATTTTATACAAACGGGCTAAAGCCCGTTCCTATTGAATCATAACTACTGTAATCAATTAGTTTAAAAAACAATACATACTTTATCTAAACCATTAATTTAGCAGAAGCTTTGCTTTTTTTAAACTCAGTAAGGCTCATATTATGCTTCTTTTTAAAGAACTTATTCAGGTGACTTTCATCCGAAAAACCAAATTCTGTAACAATTTCATTGATCCTCATATCACTGAAAAGAAGCCTGTGTTCAATTAACCTCAATTTATAATTCAGAATATAATGGGTAATGGTTTCTCCACACTGATTTTTAAAATAACTGCCAAGATAGGTTTCAGAAAGTCCAAATTCCCGAGCGATTACAGATACTTTTAAAAGTGCCGGATCATGGATATTTCCCTGAATATAATTAATAATCTCCACTATTCTTTTATCTGTATTGGATGCTGCATGCTCCACACGCATTTTGGATATATTCCTTGCTGCAATAACAATTAATGCATTTACATAATGCAGGGTTAATTCTTCCTGATAAAGATCCGGGTGATTCAGACCATGGAGCAGTGAGGTAACAATAGAATCCACCAGAACCACATCAGGTTTATTCTGCAAAATACAGCCGGAAAGATAAGAAGCTCCATACAATAAGCATCCTATTGAATTAATACTGTTCCATTTATAGTCTTTGACATAGCGATCACTGAACTTTACGAGTAGAAGCTCCGTTTTTTCTTCAACTTCCAAATGATGTTTATCATCGGGAGTCAGTAATATAAGACTACCTTTGCTATAAGAAGCCACATTGCTATTGATGGTAAAAGAACCTTTTCCAGAAATGACATAAATAATCTGAAAAAAGGAATACTGATTGCCTTTTAAAGGGCAGTTTTCAGTTACATGGTATTCAACCTTAACCAATTGATCTATATTCTCTCTTTTCATGTGGTAAATGTACTTATTTATCATTAAAATATACTGATTTTTTACATTTTTTCTGTCCAAATTTGCTATGTCAAAATTTTACAATCAATGAAAAGATCAATCTATGTCCTGGCGCTCGGGGCTTTCGGTATTATTACTACTGAATTTGGGGTTGTTGGGATTCTTCCTACAATCAGCAGGCAATTCGGAGTATCAATTGATACAGCAGGATGGCTACTGAGTGCTTTTGCTATTACTGTAGCCGTCTCCTCACCTTTTATCACTTCTTTTACCTCCAAAATAAACCGCAAGTTTCTTTTATGTCTTGTGATGAGCATATTTGTACTTTCGAATCTTATATCTGCTTTTTCTACGAACTTCACCATGCTGATGATAGCCCGTATATTGCCGGCCATATTGCATCCGCTGTTCTGGAATATTTCCATTGCCATCGCATTCAAAGAAAAAGGAGCAAAAGGAGTATCTACTGTAATGCTCGGACTCAGTCTTGCTACTGTTCTTGGTATTCCGATGACGACCTATGCGGCTGATCTTTTTCATGATTGGAAAGCTTCGTTTTTTCTGAGCAGCGCTATCAGTTTAATTGCATTTATGGGGTTATTGCTTTTCATTCCCTCTATTCCTGCGGAAAAAGAAAAATCTGAGCAAAACCAGCTAACCATATTGAAAAACCCTCTTTTGTGGATTAACCTTATTTCTACTATTGGGACATTGGCAGCCATGTTCTCCAGCTATACGTATCTTACTGCTTATCTTGAAGAAATTACCAGAATGGATGGTGCTCAAATCAGTATTATGCTGCTTCTTTTCGGAGGCATGGGAACTCTTGGGAATTGGCTCATGGGAATCGCTTTAAACCGAAATGTAAAACTAACAACACGACTGTTTTTACTATTATTAATTACAGTACAAATTCTAGCTTACTTACTGGGAGGAGCTTTTATTCCTATGGTCATTATTGTATCTTTTTGGGGAATGATTCATACAGGTGGTTTTTTGGTATCAAATATCAGAACTACCCAAAATATTCCGCATCATGCGCTGGAATTTGTAAACAGCTTGCTTACATCATCTTTTAATATTGGAATTTCATTAGGTGCATTTCTAGGAGGAATTGTAAGTTCCTATTATGGAGTTCAATATGTTCTTTCCGTAAGTGTTTTACTGCTTGCCGCTACATTTGTACTGAGTTTCTTCTCTTTTCCCAAAAGTATTGCAGCTGATGAAGAAAATGATAATGAAAAAGAACTTGCAGTACCTGCTTGTGAGCACATGTAATCAATACATTATATAGAAATTATATTTTGAATGGAAAGCAACCCTTTTTAAATGGGTTGCTTTTTTATTAGGTTTTGGCTAAAGCCAATGGAACAGGTTTTATAATATTGAACGGGCTAAAGCCCGTTCCTATTGAATTAATATTTCGTTTTTCTTTATTCCACTTCTCTAATAACAAACTCCATGGTTTTTTCAATATGTTTATCTTCAATGATTCCTACTGCATATTTACGATTGTGTTCAGAATTATATTTTGTAAGATAAACCTGATTAATTTCATCAGTTAGTTGATTTAAGTCTTCAGGGATCACAGCTTGTACATTATATATTACATTGCCACATTTGATTTGTCCTTCCGAGCATTTCAGGAAAGTATTATACCAGCTTTTTTCGGCTAATCCCCAGGATCTTGCAAAAATTCTATTCTGAGCAACTACCATCCAGATTTCCAGAAATTCCGGTCTTTCTGAACCGGCTTTTATTCCGATAAGATTATGGGTTCTGATGTAATCCAGTGCTTTGTTTTTATCCATTTTTGAAAGTTTCTGTAAAACTAAGTGAAGAGGAATTGAATAAAAACTTTTTTATACGGATGGGCTACAATCTGATGTATATGGTTTATTGATGGATGTGGATTGATTTTTAAAGCATCATTTTGCTAATGGCTTCAAGAAGACAGTCTTTATAGCTTTTAGCAACGGTTATTTTTAAGTTTCCACATAATAAATGATTATCTTCAAAAGATTCAATATTGGTTAAGTTAACAATATAGGAGTTATGAACCCGCATGAATTCTTCCGGCAGGTTTTCTATCAGATCTTTAAGGGTTCTGTAATAGATGTATCTGTTCTGATCTATGGTATGTACTTCTACATAATTCCCCAGACCTTTGATAACATTGATATCCTTAAAGAAAAGTTTCACCAGTTTCTTGTCTGTTTTAATAAAAGCAAACGTTCTGTTCTCCATGGAAATTGCTATAAAACCCTTTGGGCGTGAAGATAGGCTTTGTTCCAATATTTTTCGTTCAGGGATGAAATAACCACTCCTTTTGAGGTAGAAGCATGAATGAATTTCACTTCACCATCGGGGCCAATGTCATGAACAATCCCTACATGGGAAACTCTGCTTCCTCCAGCGGTTGCAAAAAACAGTAAATCACCGGGTTTCACATCCCTGATATCAATATTTTCCCCTGTTTCAGCCTGATCGGAAGATCTCCTTGGAAGATTAAAAGCATTTTCTTCAAAAACTTTTACGGTAAATCCGGAACAGTCGAAACCTGAAGACGTATTCCCCCCGAACCGGTAAGGTGTTCCCAGATATTTTTCTGCATCCTTTAAAACATCGTTGATAGATCTTGATACATTTCCATCAAACTTAGAATCCAGTTTTCTTAGATTTTCAGATTTTGCCACTGTTTTGGATCCTGATTTCTTATTGGAAGAAACATTCTTTGAAGATCCGCAGGACACTACAAAAGCAGATACAATCAGCAATACAGAAAGCTGCTTTATACTCAATTTTTTTTCAAATAATCCTGATCCCATACTCGTCTGATTTTTACTTGATTAACGATTGATGTACAAATATACATTTTATATTTTAATTATGATATAACTATACTACAACTATATAATAAATATATGTTAAAATTTTGATTATCGTTATTTATTGCTATATTTGAATTCAATTTTGACGATATGGCAACCTATGAAAGTCTCATCAAGATTAAAGGCTCTGTGGGAGATCTTGTTTTTTACACTCTGAATGGCAAAAATGTGGTTCGGAAGAAAAGCGGGTTCAATAAAAAGGCTTTTAAAAAAGATCCGTCTTATGAAAAGGTAAGGCAGAACAGCTCTGAATTCGGGCATTGTTCCAAAACGGGAAAGATCATTAGAAACAGCCTGGAACTTTATCTTAAAGAAACAGGTGATGCCCTACTCTACCAGAAGTTTGCCAGGCTGATGACTGAAATAAAGGATTTAGATACCATTTCCGAACGAGGAAAACGAACGGTTGAAAACGGACTAAAAACTGAGGAAGGAAAGAAACATCTTATCAATTTCCTGTTTGGTGAAATAAAAAATGTATTGACCGAAATTGAACGTCAGGATCATCTCCTCTATATAAAAGGGGTTCAATCCAAAAAAGCAACAATCATTACTTTAAAGCTGGATTCAGAAAATTATACGGTTGAAAAGGCTGAAGAAGATCTGTCTTTGAATCAAGATCCGATATCTTTTAAAAAGTATTTTTCAGAAGATGATGCAGTCCTCTATTTTTTAGTATTGAAGAATGAAAGTAATGAAATTTCCCACATGGGATTTGTATAAATAAAAAAACCTGCCAATCGGCAGGTTTTGTTTTATTTCTTGTCTCCTTTCCAGGTTCCGTATTGTGCCGGAGTTGGAAGGGTGTTAGACCAGCTTCCGTTTCCTTTTTTATCCAGATTAAGTTTTCCTTTAAATTCTCCTTTTGACGGAAGCCCCACTGTTCCTACCAGATCTCCGGTAGTGTTTACGTTACCGGAAATATTATAATTCTCACTACTAACATCAGAATGCATGGTTCCTGATACTTTCCCTGTCTTATCCACTACAAAATTCCACACTCCTGTATCACCACCTTCATAAGTTCCAGACCATGTTCCTACATAATCATAAATTGTATCATCATCAGAGCTGCAACCGATAAATAAAAATGCCGTTAGTAAAAGTAAAAAAAGTTTCTTCATAGTTTCAGTAGTTTTATAACCTAAAAATCCTGTTATCCTCTATTGCATTCTATTAAAAATATCCTGTTATAGAGAATGAGCTTAATATTTATTATTTTTTATTTCGTGCAAATCTACTAATTTTTTCTTCAAATTATCTGAATTTTAATTAGTGGACAATATGTTTGTTAAAAAGCAACATATTTCGGCTAAAATACAAATATTTTTCAAACAAAATAAGGAACATTAATTTTTGAGTTAATATTCAAAAGCCTTTATTTAAAATTTTCATTAATAAACATATATTATAATATAAATTTTGATGTAACATATTTTTAATTAGTTTTTTATTCTTCATTGATACATATTTCTTACCTTAGTGAAAAATATAACGTATCTAAAAAATACCATGAAAACAAAGACTTTTTTTTTGACAGCATTTGCTTTGTGTAGTTTTGCAAATGCACAAGTTGGAATTAACACAACAACGCCCACAAGCACGTTGGATGTTAACGGATCGGTAAGGGTAAGAGGTCTATCGAATAATGAACAACAAATTGTAACTGCTAATGCAGATGGTACATTTGGCTTACTATCTCCTGAGGAAATTTTCTCACCTAAAGCCATATTGAATACTTCAACATCAGGGGTGGAATTAAGAGCCACTATCTATGAGGGAAAATGCTTCCAGCCTACAGATAATGCATCATCCTGTGTAGTTTCTTTAAGTCATTACAGCTCATGCTTAGGTTTTAATACCCCTATTGAAACTAAAATTGTGGTGGGTCAAAACATTACCCCTGCAAATGGGCAGTTTTCAGGAGTATGGAGCGCCCGTTACATTGATAATAAAGGAGTTACAACAGATGTTACTAAGCCTATTCCTCAATATCCGATCATCTCCTCTGCAGCTGGGACATCAAATTATCTTGCAAGCTCATATCTGGGAGGACTACAATGTACAGCTGATCTTGTGACCACTATAGATCCAACAACAGGAAATATCAAAGTGGAATCTGTAAAAAGAAACATGTTTGCGCATTTAATCTACCTTCTTTCGGTAGCCCGTTCAAGAAGTTTATAATAAAGATTCTAAGTGAAGTAAAAACACTTTTAAAACAAATTAAATAATAAAAAAGACTGATTATGATCAGTCTTTTTTTAGATACATACTCTACAATCTTCTATATTAATTTACCATTTATACTCTTGTAAACTAACAAGTCCGGAGGTATTTATTTGATTAATAAGAGATGATGTAAAAATTGGAGGTTCCAAATAAAGTTTTTCCAGTTTGCTAAGCCCTTCCACATTAATTTTTCTTAGCGGATTACCATTAAGATCAGCTTCTTTAAGTTGAGAATAAGGTCTGAGATCTATTTCTGTTATTAAATTCTTAGAAAGATCCAGCACTTTAATATCAAAAGAATTATCGGCTTTAAATGCGGTTAGCTGGTTTCTGAAAAGTTGTACATTTTCCAATTTAGGCTTTTTACTCAGATCTATCGATTTTAACTTATTCACATTGATTCTAATGTCCTTTAACTCTGTTAGCCCAGAAAGATCTAAAACAGATAATTCATTTTGATCCATAAAAATTACTTCCAGGCTTGTACAGCCTTTTAATTTGAGCTGTGTAATTTTATTCTTGATTCCATAAAGATATTTAAGGTTTCGCATCCCTTCAAGATCAACAGCGGTTAAATTGTTATCAAGAAAGGCAAAGTCTTCAAGGTTCGTAAAATTTTTAATCCCTACAACCGAAGAAATATCGGCATTATTTACATGTAGCTTTTTAATATTGACGGCTTCTGATTTTTGGATGTTTCCATCTCCATTTGTATCAATACCTTGCGCAATCAGGGCGGCTTTAAAATTCTCGTCCGGAAAATTAATGCTTTGGGCTTTTAGAGTAAAAATACCTAAATACAGATGTATGAGAATTATTGTAACTGTTTTCATTAGTTTCATTTTTAATGATTAGTTTTTTATGTGAACAGTGATTGATTTCAAATCGTACGATTATTTAGCGATGTTGATAACAGTAACTTTATTATTTCCTGAAACATCAATATATTCACCTACCTCTTCCTCATAAGCTCTTGATTCATATTGGGTTTCTGTTGAAAAAGAACCACCACCCATCTGGATTCCAAGACCATTTTTGTTGGAAATAACCGGCCCCGACTGAACCTGGCTGCTTCTCACTTTTTCCCATGTTACTAAACTTACAACATAGTATTTTCCAGGTTTTATGTTAGTGAACATAAAATGACCTTTCTCATCTATGGTCTTTGTTTCAATGCGGGCCATAGCGGCTTCCTTTGTCATTGCCGCCTGTTTTTTCCGGCTATTGTATTTCTTTTTAAGTTCAATATACTCCATAAGATGTGGCGTTACAGGATATAATAAAACTTTGGCTAGGTACCCCGGATAATTGACATAGCCTCTTTTTTTAAATGAAAGAGTGCCTTCAATGCTGCTATTTCCTTCTTCAAGCATTTTATAGGCTTCTTCTTTATTAAAAGCTGTTGTAGGAAGAACATATTCTATATTCTTTTGCGCTTTTGCATTACAGAAAAAACATAAAAGAAAAATCAAAATACAACAGGTGTAACGATTAATTTTTAACATGATTCATTATTTTAGATATTGGTGATTATATTTTTCAGAAGAATGATTAACAATCAATGCGTTTATTCATTTTGTTATCCTCTTTCATGCAAAATTAGATCATTCCTTATTCTCTAAAATGGTCGTTTTATGCTTAAAATGGTCATTTAACTCTTATTCCGGCAGTTTATCCAGGATTTTATAATAAAAGATTTAAAGTAAATAGTCAAAAAATAACTAATCAGATTATTGCTAAGTACGAAGGACTATTATTTTGTTAACAATACATCCTGCTACAGATATTTAAACACTTTCAAAACAGATTAAATAAAAAAAAGACTGATCGGGATCAGTCTTTTCTATTCATATGCAAATTATAAAAAATTCAGTATTCTATTTGATACTATTTGCCCAGTCATCCATATAATTTTCAAAAACAGTAAGAGGCATCGCCCCACCTTTCAGGATAGTATCATGGAAGTCCCTGATATTAAATTTAGACCCTAACTGAATTTTGTATTTATCACGCAGTTCTTTTATTTTTAATTCTCCGATTTTATAAGAAAGCGCTTGTCCAGGGCTGGCCATATAACGTTCTATTTCGGCCGTAGCAAACTGTTCAGAAACAGGTTCGTTATCTAACATATACTTAATGGCGTCTTCGCGTGTCATTTTTCCTGTATGTAAGCCGGAATCCACTACCAAACGGATAGCGCGGTGCATCTCTGTACCTAATGCTCCCAGCTGATGGTAAGGATTGGTATAAACTCCCAAATCTTTTCCCAAGGATTCTGTATACAATGCCCACCCTTCTACAAATGCTCCATTTGTATACTTTTGTCGAAACTCCGGAACGGAAGTGTTTTCATATTGAATGCTTATCTGATAGTGATGCCCAGGAATGGCTTCATGTAAAAAAACACTTTCCATATCCATATTGGTAATGTTGATTTTTGCAGGGTCTAAAATAGGGGCATAAAAAATTCCGGGACGGTTGCTTGGAAGATTTCCGGGAATATATTGCGGTGAAGCTGAGGCTGCTCTAAATTCTTCTGTTTTGCGAATTTCAAAAGGTGTTTTAGGCGTAATCCCAAAATACTTCGATAAGTTAGGCTTTATCTTATCATGAACATTCTGATAAGCCTCTAGCACTTCTTTGTCTGTTTTAAACGGCATGAATTGCTTATCGGTTTTCATAAATTCAAATAATTCAGGGAGAGAGCCCTTAAAACCGATAGACTTCTTAATTTTTTCCATTTCTGCAGTAATTCTTGCTACTTCAGACAAGCCTAACTGGTAAACTTCTTCAGGGTCTTTATCCACTGTTACCATTGAAAAAATATAATCTTTATACATTTCTTTTCCATTGGAGAACACATTGATTCCTGAAGATGAGCGGGCTTTTGGCAGGTATTCATTCTGGAAAAAATCTGCTAGTTTCTGCATGGAAGTGAAAATATTTTCCCCTAGAACATCTTTAAAATCTTTGCTTAAACGATTCTGCTCTTCTTTTGAAAAACTCTTTGGAAAATTCTTAATCGGTTCATAGAAAGAAGACTGATCATTATTTTTTGCCAGTTTTTGTAGCTGCGGAATAACTTTCACTACTAAAGATTTTGGCAAAACAATTCCTGCTTTGATACCTTTTCGCATATTTTGTATAGAAATATCTGTCCATCTTGAGAAAGCCTGACAACGCTTCAACCAATTATCATAGTCTTTTACTGTTTTGAAAGGCTGTGCTGAAGTACCGGAACCCAACATTGCCATGTAGGTAGGAATGCTCCCCAGCTGATTGATAGGCATATATTCCTCATGATATTTTTCTATTTTCAGCGCAATTTGTATATCATTTTCTAAAATTGCGAGTGAAATACGGTCTTCTTTGTTCAGAGCCTGATTTTCAAAAGGCTTCAGAAGATTGGAATATTTTATATAAAAGTCATGAATCTTTTTGAGTTGATTTTCATCATCAGCGGGAAGCTGATCATTATAACCGTCAATACCGTTAAAGGTTGCATTTAATGGGCTCAATACATTTGATTCTTTATAATATTGGTCAAAAATCTGATGCAATTGAGTATTCTTTTGCTGTGCATTCATGCAGGAAACGATAACAGTGCTGAGTAAAGCCAGTTTATATTTCATCATATCTTTATTAGTTTATTTACAAGAACTATAAAAATACGTTAATTATTCAATACATAAGCAAATTGATAGTTTGACATTCTATAACTGATCATTTAAAATTTTAACAGGAACACAAATGAAATAATTATTTCCCCTTGAGTATAATACGTTGATGTGATATCCGGAATCAAAATTATTATTGGGTTCTCCGTTCTCTTGTGGCCAACCAGCAAAGTACAGAACCTGCACAAACCATAACAGCTCCCTGCCAAAAAGATAATCCTAATGTTGTAGATAGAATAACGGAAGACAATGCCGATGATAAAACAGGAATAAAATAGGATGCACCTGTTAAAACAGTAACGTTTCCACCTAAGATCCCAATGTTCCAGGCTGCATACCCAAACCCCATGGCACATGCTGCAAGTAAAAGATATATAACTGAAGAAAGGTTGACCTGCATATTGCCGGAATCACCAATAATCAGATATTTGATCCATAATGCAACAGCCACCATCATAAAAAATAATGTTATTCCGTTTACACCATTGGCTATGCGAACGGTAACTACACAATAAGCCGCCCATAACAAAGCTCCAATAAAAGCTAATCCGTAACTTAATGGGTTTGTTTTAATATTGGCTTGCATCTGAGAAATATCCAATCCCTGCTCTCCGCCCAATACCCAGACAATACCCAACATAGAAAGTATAATTCCCGGAACAATCAGCCAGTTTGCTTTTTTGTTGGCGAAAAGAATAGTTGCTACCATTGTAAATGTTGGCCAAAGATAATTAACCATTCCCACTTCAATTGCTTGTCTGCTATTGGTTGAGTATCCAATGGAAAGGGCTAAACAAAGCTCATAAGATACCATAAGCAATCCTCCAACTATCAAATATTTCTTTGGGAATTTTGATAAGGGAGTCCATTTCATGGTCAAAAGTAAAAACACTGAAGCTACAGTATATATTAAAGCTGCTCCTGCGGTGGCTCCAAAGGAATGACTTACTTCTTTAATGAGTCCTACAATGGAAGACCATAGGAGAATGGCACAGAATCCGATGGCCGTGGCTTTGGTATATTGAGACATGGAATGTTTTTGTTTTTACTTGTATCGGGTATTGAAGCAAAAGTAGGTAAAAATTGAAAATTATAGTTATCTGTGAAGCCCAGCATGATGCTAATCCTATTCTTGATGATATTGGTGTACATTTTCTAATATAATCTCCCATATGGGATTATCATAGGCATTTATTTTTGAAAGCGTATCCTTATTGCTTATGATCATAATCTTTGTATCAATACCATCCATAGGCTGTATACTCTTCCCTTCTGCTATATTTCTAAAAGCATTCAGATCAATTTTGTTTATTATGTTTTTCCAATCTTCTGCCTTAATTTTCCGGCTAAACTCCATCTTATGGGGCTCAGTATTGATCTTATGACTGTAATGTACAGAGTCCTGATTGATTGATATTCTTGAATACACTCCAAATTTACCCCCAAAATTGATTACTTCTAAAGATCATATTTCTTCAGACTGTGCAGGATTATGTTGGTTTAATTTATTATTTTCTTTTTTATGACATCCTACAAAAACCAGCAAAGAGACAGCTATCAATTTATTCATGTTTTCCTCTTTCAATTTATATTCTAAAAAACCTTTTATCTAATTACTAAATTATTTTTAAAGAAAAGACGTGATTGTTCCTGTAAAGCTACAAAACGTAAAATTATCTGTTGGTTTTAAGCCGATATTTTTAAGAAATCATTGTCTCCCATTACATTTCTTCTCACTTAAGGGAAAAAAGTTATCTTTGAAAGACTTAAATTTTTAATCATGAAAGAAAAAATTGTTCAGATTACCCATTCTACAGGAAAATATACGTTGGATGTAGCTCCAGGCAAGCTTAATGAAATGCAGGAACAAATTGACAGATGCTTAAACAATGAGCAGGCAGCTATAGTTATCAGAAACAATAATGGAGAACAGTTCATTTATCCCTCTGAGCTTTTGAAAAATAGTTTTATTTCAATAGTTGACAAAGTTACTGATTAAGTAATCTAAATAAAAAGCCCCAATTAAGGGGCTCTTTTATTATCTATGTTTCTAGGATATTTCTTGTCAATTTTATACAGAATTCATTATCCATTTTTAATAATTTATATATAACCGCATACATTTTATTTTGTTCTAAAAGGTAATGCAGGATTAATCATACTCTGCGATGTACAGTTGTTTATTTTGACAGTATATAAAAGTCTATTACTTTCACAATTGTTATCAGTTTGAGTTACATAATATGCCTGCCCATCTGTAATAACAGTAGAAAGCGGCAGTACTGCCGAAGAAGTTTCATCCGAATACCATTTGATATCCTTTCCTGAAACCGTAACATCTCCTAATGTATTGGCTGCCTTTTTACATACTCTGCTATTTACAACGGGTATTTCAGTTCTTCTGCTTATCGTTATTTGGTCTGTAACCGTACAATAATCGGGAGAGCCTACTGTAGAATAGGTAACATCAACTTGGTAAGTTCCATACCCAAAAGGCCGGAGATCCAGACTTGAGTCAGTACCTAATACTCCTTTATTATTTAAGTCCCCTATTTTTGTCCATTTAAAAGTGGTAGATGGATTAGGAACAAAACTATCAGCGTTTAAAGTATAGGAATTTACTTTTGAATTATCATATTCCTGGCATATCAAATCATTACCTAAGCCTGCAAAGCTCCCTGAATTATAAGGGTCAAAAATAATATTTGTGCTATTTCCTGCATTTGTAGATTTCTCTCCATAATGCAATGGTTGTACAGCATTGATATCCTTAATATTTCCAAAATCAAAATTTAATGAACCACTCTGGACATCCAAATTTGCTTTTGTTCCCGAAACTGAACTTAAAAGATAAATAATATAGCACGGGTTTCCTGATGCATATAATTTTGAGATTATAGTCTGGGTACTTCCAGCTTCAAAAACATAAGATTTACCGGCAGTAAGAGTTAATTGATCATACGTATTAAAACCATAAATATATCCTCCGCCTTTAAGCTCAACATTATGAAAATTAAGTGAACTTGATATTGTTCCTCCTGAACCAATTGCACTACCGGTTGATAATGGATTTTCAAAAATAACATCATAATAAGTCTGGCCCGCAGAACCCTGAATTCCGTAAGAAGGACTTGAATTGGTGACGTTAGCTGTAAAATGAATCACAGAAGTTCCAGCATTTAAGACGGTATTCGAAGACTTTGTATCAAAAGATGATATAACTCCATTCAAATAGATATGAGAACTGCCAAGATTGACCGTTTTCTGAGAAATAGACTGAGCAATAAAATTATACCCTAAATCTACTCTATAATTGTTGGTATTCCACGTTCCTGCATGTTGAAAAAGGATGTATTTAACATTAAAATCATCTAATAAACTGATGGATTGGGTTTCATAAAAATTAACAGTACCTGAAGAAACACTCTCTCCAGTAATCACTCCATTACTTTTTATGGTTCTATTTTCATCGTTATTCTGGTAGTTTGTGGTTGTAACTTTGTACAGCATATCTTTCTGCCACTCTGAAGAGCCGTAGATATTCAGAGTATTGGTATCTATTGATGAGACAATCGTAGGAGCCACAGCACTTCCTGAAAAAATAATATTGTGGCAGTAGGAAACATTATCCACCGTAATTGTTTTACTTCCTGATGTAAATCCAGAACCTCCATCAAAAAAGACATTATCTCCCGGGCCTGGTACACAATATCCCCCGACTCCGCCCGAAGTCTGAGACCAGTGAAATTTGTCATTCCAATTCCCTGAGCCCCCTATCCAATAAAGATTCTTTACTGTGGATGAAGGAAAAGTCCAGCCTGAATTATTTCCATTGTTGATAGAATTGGCTGCCATAAAGTTAGCTCCACCTGATGCTTTCATATCCTTCATTACCACTCCTGATACCTGAACTGAAGAACCTGATGGCATAGATATATTCACAGCAGCACCATCTGATGTACTTTTAAGGGTTGACCATCCCTCACATGATGGTGTGTTTAAGGAAAATAATGAGGTTATGGTATGAGTTGTATTGCGTTCTATATAAAATGTCTTAGCCGGAGCCAGAATAAGTTGATTGTAACGATTAAAACCATAGATATATCCTCCGCCTTTAAGCTCAACATTATGAAAATTAAGTGAACTGGATATTGTTCCTCCTGAACCAATTGCACTACCGGTTGATAATGGATTTTCAAAGATAACATCATAATAAGTCTGGCCCGCAGAACCCTGAATTCCGTAAGAAGGACTTGAATTGGTGACGTTAGCTGTGAAATGAATTACAGAAGTTCCAGCATTTAAGACCGTATTCGCAGACTTTGTATCGAAAGATGATATAACTCCATTCAAATAGATATGAGAACTGCCAAGATTGACCGTTTTCTGAGACGTAGACGGAGCAATAAAATTATACCCTAAATCTACTCTATAATTGTTAGTATTCCACGTTCCTGCATATTGAAAAAGGTTGTATTTAACATTAAAATCATCTAATAAACTGATGGATTGGGTTTCATAAAAATTAACAGTACCTGAGGAAACACTCTCTCCAGTAATCACTCCGTTACTTTTTATGGTTCTATGTTCATTGTTATTCTGATAATTTGTGGTTGTAACTTTGTACAGCATACCTTTCTGCCACTCTGAAGAGCCATAGATATTCAGAGTATTGGTATCTGTTGATGATACAATTGTAGGAGCCACAGCACTTCCTGAAAAAATAATATTGTGGCAGTTAGCAACAACATTCAGCGTAATCGTTTTACTTCCCGAAGTAAATCCGGAACCTCCATCAAAAAAAACATTGTCTGTTTTACCCGGAACTACAGCTGGAAATGTATTTCCACCGGAAGAAGTTCGCCAGTGATTGATATCACTCCAGTTTCCTGATCCCCCAACCCAATAATAATCAGCCGCATAGATATTGCATTCAATTCCAAACAAAAGAGTAATTGAAGCTAAAATTTTTATAAAATATTTCATGGATACAATAGGAAATTACTTTACAACAAATACGACATTCATATATGAGGGTTTTGAAGTATCAGCTCCTGCTGAAAGCTGATAAGTAAGAACTCCTTTCTCTGAAATTTGAACATTGGTAAATACAGAAGTATCATACCACGTAATATAGTATTCCAACTGGCTGTTATTATATGTATAAATACGTCCTGCAGAACCAATACTGCTTACCATAGGAGTGGTAAACTGGCTTTTATAATTATTATATAAATCTATTGTTCCAAAACTGGGATCTGAAACATCCGTAATCACAACTACTGAAGGAGAATAAAAAAAGGTTGGAGAACTGCTATTAAGTGGCTCCCATTTATCAGAACTATTTTTCCAGAACCAATAGCCAATATTATAGACCTCTTTGGAAGCTGCAGTTGATGGGCTTACAGAATATACTAAAGTTCCCGGTTTTATGTTAGTTGGGTGTATAGCTTCTATCTGATCCCCTGTGAGGAGAGGAACTGTAATACCAGCTTTATCACCGGTAGAATACCCTTCCTGCAAGGTAATATCCAGAGTTGCTTGTGGATTGGGAGTATTAATACCTACTTGTGCGATACAAAGGTTAGATATTAAAAATCCTAAACTAAATAGTTCTTTTCGTTTCATATACAGTATCATTAAAAATGTCTGCAAATATAGGAGCTAATTCTTCTTAAAAATGCTGTAAATATTAATATGTACAGTGTTTATACTCTATGTAATTTTTTCTGTTCTAAATCCCCTGGCCTGTCGTTCAAAAAGTCAGACATCATATTCATTAGAATTCAGATATTGACCTATTATACCATTTGGAACTTTATAACCTTCAGCATCTCAAAAATATTGATTTCCTCTCCTTTTGATAGCTGTTGACTCTGCTATAGAAGGTTTCTATATTTTTTTTAAATTAGTGTAATCAAAAAGCAGATGAATTCAGACCACAAAATAAGCATTGAAAGCCCTTATCATCAATCATTTAGAGTCTCAAAATTTCAATTCAAAAACCTAAGCAATAATCAAATATAAACATGAGTACTAGCGAGTTCCTGAATACTACAAAAAAGAAATCTGACGATATTGCATTCAAAATTATTGTTCCTCTTCTGAGCTTACTATTTGTAATCTTCAATCCTTTATCTCTTTTTGCTATTTCGGTTTTAGTGGCTATTCTTCTTTATATTATTATATTTCGTACCCCTATTTTCAGTAAACTTTTTTTATTTTTTCTTGCAGCAACTTATATTTTTATATTGTTCATTTACTCCGTTTCACCTAAAATTCAATATATAGAATTTAAAACAACACATCCCAGTTGGGTTGAGGTTGAAGGAAATTCCTTGCGAGTTGATGTAAATTGGCAAGGTGGCAAGACTCGTAGATCAGTTGCAGATATAACCTATCAGTACCGCAATCATAATACAATTGTAAAAAAAATAGGAAATAATATACTCAAAAATAATACGTACAGCGTATTTTGGAATTCGGAAAAGGAAAAAAAAGAATCTAATCAGAAGTTAAAAAACCTTGTTGAAACCTATATTCAAAAGAAAAATTATAAAATTCTGAAAAATCCGGATTCAGAAGAGAGTAAATTATTTATTCCCTTAAACAATGTACTGCTTTCTAGCTCTTTTGGTGATGAATTTCTTGTGACGGTTTCTAAAGTAATGTTGGTTCCATTCTTTTTTATGTTAATTCTCTTTTTTTGGAAAGATAAAGGGTTCAAAAAATAAACAATCAAGTCTAATAAGATTTCACATAATTTTTGAAATATTTCTTTATTGCAATACGTGGCAAAGTTACTCCTGAAATAATAATGAGCCTCTATTCATCAACAGCCATAGGCTATTCAAAAAAATTGACATTCAACAGATCAAAATATAAATAACAAGACTATTGTTAATCACCTGTATATTCAAATAGTTTTTCTATTCCTCTCAAAGAGCAATCCAATGGGCTTATAATTTTAAATGGATTAAATAAAAAACTTTGAATAAAGAAGTCCAAGTAAACCAATAATTATTACACCTACTGGATAACGATAATATCTAGACGGAATTAATAGAGGGTTTTCTGTGGAAATTGCTTGAATTATCAAATTTCCTAACCATATAGCAACAAGTCCGATAAAGCCCACGTAGAATATATATCTACAAACGGTGTTGAAAATTTCTTTGAATGCATCAACTATTCCTAATCCGTCTAAAAACATATTATTAATTTTCAACTAAAGTACTAAAAATACTCACACAAATGTGATTTCGACCAGTAAAAAACTCAACTAAATTAGAGATATGAAAGAATTTATTAGAGACTGTACTTTTTTCAAGTCAAAGATTGAGAACTTAAATTAATCGGTTTTTATTTTGGCTGAGCATAATAGGATTCATCACTTTGTTTTATCGGATCTTTATTGATTAAATTTGATGATGAAACCCAATAAAGTCTACTGCAAATCCTAAGACAAGAATAAAATAGTATTTAATATTTGCTTTTGTCATTTTTATTCACTATATTGAAATATGAAAAAAAGTGAAAATCAAGGCAGTATAACACATGCTGGTAAAATGAACGAACGAACAAGAGCATTGGAAGTTCTTGAAAAAGCAAAGCAAACACAAGGTAAGATTACCTTTCTACGACAAGGTGCAGGGAGAAATTTCAAGCCAAAAAGTGAGGACTCCTAAAGTTTAATTTTATCGTCAAAGTATCGTTTCTTTCTTCCATGGAAAACATGGTGGTTGGAAAGGCACTGATAGAAACGAACTTCTTACTAAAATAAAAGATCACATTTCTTTCACCATTAAATGGAAGATCTATAATCCTACCAAAATAAAGCCCCTGTATTAACAGGGGTTAATTTTATCTATAGGTTACACAATAATAAACTTCATCGGTATTATCCGCATTATACATTTTGCGTATTAGTATTGGTTCCGATTCAGAATCATACTCGTATTCTCTGCACCATTCTTCACCTAATTTAACATTTTTAAGTCGTAGACCTAAATTAATAGTTAGATCTGCAAAATCAGTAAATATATTTTCTTCCGGAATAGTAATTATATTTCCTTCGTAAATATATCTGATATCCTCATTATCATTTTCCATGTTTTATTTTTTTGACAAATAAGTGACGTATACAATAGACTAATAGCCTTTTAGGTGTTTTTTAATGTTCCTAACTGAAATTTTTCTTTCTAGGCAGTCCAATTTCATGTTCTTGTGGATAAGGTTTTCTGAATGTCATACTAACATCTTCTTTTATTTTTTCCTGTGCCTCGAATCGTTTCTCTTCATCATGCGAATATCTAGGATCCGGAATAAAAGGCATCTTTGCCATCTTTGTAATGGTAATGGTTGGAAAATGAAAATCTACCTCTACAATCCCTAAAAGCAAGTAGCACCCTCCACCCTGAAACGAATATTTTTCTAGACTACTAGGGAAATGCGCTGTATCAAAATAATTTCCTTCAACATCTATCCAGGTTCCAAAATACATTGTGCCTTTTTTAGTAGGTACGTGCTTTCTGGAAATGAGATATGCCAACATTTTAATCTCTCTTTTATGATACTTAACAAGATCATTTGCCATAACATGGCCTCTGTATTTTGTTTGTAAAAGGTCGAAAGGCGTGCACGAAACCGGAAAGCTCAATATTTCAATTTCATCGAAGGCATCTTCAAATACATTCCGCTTCAGTTCAGGAAATTTAAACTCCTTCATAGGCTCTTCGAAAAGTGTTTTCAGCCTTCTTTCTGCTTTAAAATCTCCAAGTAATACTCTAGCTTTTAAAAGGAGTTCATTCTTCGGAATCCCTGTAAATCTGAAAGCTCCAATAAATATAAGAATCTGCAATGTTTCAATACCCACCGGAATTCTTTTAACAAAGTCTTCCATCGATTTGTATTCTCCATTCTTTTTTCTTTCTTGAGGAATCAATTGAGCTATTTTTGACTCTACTTTTTCCAAAAGCATTAATCCCAGATAAATTTCATTACCATAAATAGTTGTTTCAGATTCACTTTTATTGACGCACGGATTAAGAATTTGCCCTCCAGACATTTTTGCCTCGTGAACATAGACTTCTGTCCTGTAAAAGCCTCCCATATTATTGATTGCTGAGACCATAAACTCCAGCGGGTAATATATTTTAAGATAAAGGCTTTGGTAACTTTCTACGGCGTAGGATGCCGAATGAGCTTTACAGAAAGAATATCCGGCAAACGATTCTATTTGCCTGTACACTTCCCTACTCAATTCTTCAGAATGTCCAAGTTCTCTACATGATTCAAAAAAATTATCTTTAACTTTTTGTAAAGCGTCCAATGAGCGATACTTTCCACTCATAGCCCTTCTGAGAATATCCCCATCGGCGGCAGACAGTCCTCCAAAGTGCAGGGCAATTTTTATCACATCTTCCTGATAGACCATAATCCCATAAGTTTCCCCAAGTTGCTCTTCGAATACTTTATGGAAATATTCAAACTGTGTGGGATTGTTATGCCTGAAGATATACTCTCTCATCATTCCGGATTGTGCAACCCCCGGACGGATAATTGATGATGCAGCAACAAGTACTTTATAGTTGTCACATTTCAATCTTCTTAGAAGTCCTCGCATTGCGGGAGATTCAATATAGAAGCAGCCAATTGTATTGCCATTGCTTAAAAATTCATTGCAGATCTTTTCATCCTTAGAAATGGTTGTATCCTGAATATCTATTTTAATCCCTCGCTTTTCTTCGATCAGTTTCACCGTATCATTGATAGTTCCTAGCCCACGCTGCGAAAGAATGTCAAATTTCTCAAAGCCTAGCTCTTCAGCTACATGCATATCCCACTGAACAATCGGAAATCCTTTTGGAGGCATTTCCAGTGCTGTAAAGCTTGTAAGGGGTTCCTCAGAAATCAAAATACCACAGGGATGCATACTCCGTTGATTCGGAAATTTCTCCAATAACTTCCCATATTTTTGTACCTGTTGAACAACCTCATCCTTAAATACTTTTTCAGGATTTTTGCTCAGCTCATCTAGCTCATCCTTCGGTAGGCCAAAAGCTTTGCCAACCTCCCGAATTATTGAACGATATTTGAACTCAACATTTGTTCCGCAAAATGCAACGTGATTTTTACCATACCGGTTGAAAATGTATTCTAAGATAATATCCCGTTCCTGCCAACTCCAGTCGATATCAAAATCGGGCGGACTCTTTCTATTCAGGTTTAGAAATCTTTCAAAATATAAATCTAATTCCAACGGACAGATATCTGTAATACCAAGGCAATAAGCAACGATGCTATTTGCCCCACTTCCCCTTCCTACATGCATAAAACCCATCCTGTTACTGTATCGGATAATATCCCATGTAATAAGAAAATAACCACTGAAATTGAGTTCATCAATCACCTTCAATTCTTTCTCTATCCGTTCATTAGCTTGTTCATTATTTCTGCCGTATCGTCTCACTAAGCCTATGTAGGTCAAACGAGTTAACAGCTTCAAATCATCTTCTTTTGTCCTGGTATAATGCTTTTTATTTCGAGGTGTAGAAAATTCAAGCTCAAAACTACATTCTGCTAAAATATCTTTAGTCTTTTGTAGTATTTGCGGATAGTATTTGTAAGCTTCCTCTACGAATGCAGGAGATTTAAAATACTCTGATTTGTCACAGGTTTCAGTTTGTGGTAATAATGATAATAATGTATTATTATCAATCGCTCTTAAAATACAATGCAAATTGTACTCTTTTTTAGTTGCAAATGTAACTGGCTGCAGAATAACCATTTTTGAAATAAGAGACTTAAATTCCGGACGAATCAGTATATTTAATTCCTCTTGCCTTATTCCAATATACTCATTCTCCTTCAGAGATTCTGGCTTATTTTGTAATGTATAAATGATAAAATTATGCTCAAGATCAGGTCTATCAGGCAAATCTATACCATCACAGTTATATTCTGTTAAAATCTTATTTACTTCTTCTAACCCCGCAAATTCTTTGGCAATGGTAATATAAAGCAGCTTGCTTCCCTTTCTCATTTCGATACCCGGGATTGGTTTTATTCCTTTTTCTTCACATTTCTTTTTGAATTCATAAACACCAGTAATGGTATTAATATCCGTAAGTACAAGTTCGCTTATCCCCAAAGACGAAGCTTGTGAAACCAAATCATCTATAGAGAGTGTTCCGTATCTCAGACTATGATATGAATGACAGTTTAAATACATACTTGAGCAATTAATGTAAGAAATCAAAACCTACTGCCCTTCCCACAGCATCACTACCAAACCTGTTCTTTATATTATCCATTGCTTGATAAAGGCTCATTAATTCTGCCGTATCTTCAAATAAATTCATTTGATAACTTCCGTGTACCAGATCTGTAAATCTTAATCCTACGAGCCTTAATCGCATACGTCTTGAATATATCTTTTCAAAAAGATCCAAAGCAACCTTGGAAAGAGTATGGTCAGCAGAAGTATATGCCACACGGCATTGTTTTGTTTCGGTATCAAAATTTGCATACCTAATCTTAACCACAACTGTTGCTGCCAGCCATTTTTCCTGACGTAACTGGTGTGCCAATTGTTCCACCATACCAACAATCAGTTTTTTCACTTCTTTGATATCCGTTGTATCACTACTGAATGTTCTTTCTTTGGATATAGATTTTCTTTCCGCATATGGTACTACTTGTGACTCATCAATTCCATTGGCTTTTCGCCAAAGATCAGTTCCATTTTTACCTATCATTTGCTGCAATACCTCTACAGGTACTTCTGATAGAGTTCCGATAGTTCTTATCCCAACCCTAGACAGAAGCCGAAAAGTAGCATCACCCACCATGGGCATTTTTTTAATAGGTAAAGGATTTAAAAACGAATGTACCCCTATAGAAGGAATTTCCTGATGTCCATTTGGTTTAGATTCTCCGGTTCCTATTTTACTTACCGTCTTATTTATCGAAAGAGCGTAGCTAATCGGCAGCCCGGTTTCTTTTTTAATCTTCGCACCTAATTCATTTGTCCACTTGTATGCCCCAAAGAATTTATCCATTCCCGTTAGATCCAAATAAAATTCATCAATAGAAGATTTCTCCATGACCGGGGCTTTCTCTTCGATAATTTCTGTTACAGTATGTGACATCTTTGAGTACAATTCCATATCACCCTTGACCACTTTAGCCTGAGGACACAGCCTCAAAGCCATACGCATTGGCATCGCTGAACGCACGCCAAATTTCCGGGCTTCATAAGAACATGAAGACACAACACCCCTATCTCCACCGCCTATTATTAAAGGTATTCCGTTGAGTTCTGAGTTTACAAGCCTCTCACAGGATACAAAAAAAGTATCCAAATCCATATGTACAATCGACCGTTCCATGTGACAAAATTAGATATATTTTAAACCAATAAACAAACTATTGATTGATATATTTTGTATCAATTTTCATTTATCCTGAAATCATGCACTTTATCAGAGCTAAATAAATATGGAACAAATCAACATGTTTAACACGACAGAATTTGACGTGTTAAAAAGTTATCAACAAAAAAATATGGAAATCCGTAATTCTATTAATATATCTTTTCTCAGATTTGTAAAAACGCACGAAATGAAAAAAGAAAAATTACGTCTTATTAGAAAGCAAAAAGGTTACACTCAACAACAGGTAGCAGGTTGTTTGCCTACAAATTTTTCAAACTATAGTAGAAAGGAAAGCGGAGAAATAGGAATTACAAAAGAAGAATGGATAAAAATTGCGAAATTTCTTGACGTGAATATAGAAGAAATTTATGAAGACGAATATCTTAAAACCAAGCCTTCGGATGCAACAGATCATGAAGATACAGCTAAATACATAGCTCATCTTGAAAGCAAAAATTTAGAACTAAAAAAAACAATTGCTATTATCAAGAATCTTTTAGAATAACATGAAATATTAATAAAAAAATCCCCAGCCGAAGCCGGGGAAGAAAAGCTAATCATAAACTCAAAAGTTGAGAATGATTTAATAAATATAGTGTTTTTATATAAAATGCTTTGTAGGCCTAATTCCACGGAAACGTAATATGCCATTAAATTCCATCAGTGTTAGGCGGGAACTGTCTTGCCTGTGAATATTACAATTAATGACAATTCTCACTTATTTATATTTGTTCTAAATTAATATAATACATAAGTTTGCAATAGTTAAAAAACAACTTATACCATGAAAATTAAAACTCCTTTTAAGGCTATTGTGTGTTCATTAGCTATTCTTACATTTCTAAATTCTTGTCAACAAGATAACGACACTGTAAATCCTCAGGAAGGACAGTTAATGCAAAAAAAAGTATCTCGGAAAATTGAACCTGCCACTGCAAATGGTAAATCTGTAATAAAAATAACAATAGGAAATAAAGTCGAATATTTCGATAGTTATTTAAACAAGGATAACAATACTCTTTTTACTAATGTAAACAATAAATTGATTGTTACAAGACTAGATAACAAAAATAAAAATACCGCAAAAAGTGGGTATCAAGTATCTATTGATTCCGACCTGTATATGGGTGATGGCTTTATGATGCATGCCTGTAAAGGAATTCTTCCGGATTTCGAATTAATTGATGTTTTGGGTGAATTATGGATAAGAGAAGGACAGCTTACTTACAAAGCAGGATCAGTTTACTATATTGGTCTTAATGATGAAGAATTAGAGTATTTCAGATGCTTGGAAGAGTATGATCCCGTTGGCGTAATACATGTATATGTTGGTTAAATATATAAATAACTGATATTCTATAAAACACCTCACTAACAGTGAGGTATTTTCTTTGTAGTAATAACTCTACGGGAAACCATAATGAGTGTATTTAGATTGTTTGTATATTCGAGATCTAAAATCAAACATGAATCACGAAGAAGCTTTAATATTAAAACGAAATAAGATTGCGGAAGGAAATGGTAGTGTGAAAGAAAACAAAGTATACATAATTCCAGAAATATCAGAAGAAGCTGATGTATTTCTACAATTAGTATTACGCAATAAAGTTAAATACACAGACGATCTATGTAAAGGATATTCCAGTAACGGAAAATTTTCTGTTTGGCTAGATGTATAACAACAAAATTCCCCACTATTAGGTGGGGAATTTTGTTGTGTAACTATAAATGATTAATATCATTTTATATATTTTATTTATTAAAACAATAATAACAAGCAAATAGTTGAATAAAGATATAAATGATATTATTTGCAAAAGCCATAATCCTAAATCTTTAATTTGCTTAAAGTCAACTTTTTCTCTACTTAAATCAAATATCTTTTTAAACAAAGACATATCTCCTTTAGAAAATAGTAAGAATATCAATATTACTACCACTGTAATAGATGCTATAGCCACAGAAAACAGAATTAATGTTGTGACTCGTTCTGTGAATATTTTATATCTTTTTAGGTATCTTTTTTTTCTTCATTTGGATTAGTTCCTAAACTTTCTCTCCGCTTTGAATAGTATTTGTATGTGATGAGTATTGTGAGTCTTTTTATCTTAAACCAGACTGCGCTCTTGATATACCACTTAAGATAATTGATTCAATATAAGCACATACAATTTCATTTCTGCATCTTCTTCCACAGCATTTTCACTGCTTAAAGGAGGAATATCGGTATCCGGATTCATAGGGTCATCAATCTTCAAACTATCGAATAACCTTAATACTCTATTAAGAAATTGTTCTGCTATAAGTTCTTGGACAATGATCCTTTTCTGTAAAGACATCCTGTTCTACATTAAAAGTCTTCCAAAAATTATCACTGGAAATCTTTTGTCTAAATCAGCATCATCCAGAATGACCAAGGGTTCGCTACTTCCACGTTCAAAAGTTTTTTTGACATTTCCTCCTAACCCGGAAGCAATACTTGTATCGGCTCGTTCTCTCCTTGTTAGTACCATCCATTTGATTTTGGGTCATCCAGTAGCTTTTCAACGTCAATTCCTAGCATAAAAAATTGGTAAAGGCAAGATAAGAGATTCAATTAAATATCACATGAAAATTTAGTCACCATTCCATAATACATTATTTTAAAATTAAGTATTACTACTTAATTATTTTTAAAAATATTGCATTAATATTGTTTTTATGATAAAATTAAAAAATTATATGGCATAAAATGGAATTTGTAAAATAGTGTAATATTTTTTTAATAATCAAAAGAATGTTATGGCAATTTTAAAAATATAATCAACTAAAAACTAATAACATGAAATTAAAATTCAAAAAAATGATGCTTTTGAGCATAACGACAGGTACTATTTTCAGCCTTATTTGTTGTAAAAAATCTATAGATTCTATAGAAATGAATAAAAATGATAAGGAGTCTATAGACCATTTTGAGAAAAAGTATTTTTCAAACTATAACAAATCATTCATCCCAGATACGGATGACGATAATCTATGGAAAAATGATACTTTAGTTGTAACCAAAGAAGATTCTGCGAGAGCATTTCACACTTGGTCTTGGCAAAAATATCTGCATTTAACACAGAATATTAAAAATTCAACAAATGAAAAAACTCAGGATGGTTTGCCATTGTTCCTGGATGATTCAAAAAATATTTTTCAAATTACTGAATACGGAGAACCTGTACATCATGAGAATAAATCACCTTTAAAATTATTTGCATTTCATCAAGCAGGTAGTGACCATCCTGTATTAAAATCAAATACAGACTTTGCTGGGATTTCTGAAGATTATACTGTGTTTTATTCGATACATATGAATAAAATTATGCATGATCAGATGGTTAAAGCTACATATTCTGCTATAGAGAAAGTAAAAAAAGGGATTACAAATATAAGTGATTCAATAGAGGCTTATAATAATTATTCATTAGAACTAAAGGCTGCCTGGGTAGATCTTAATGCGATTCCCAAAGATAAACAGAAAAATTACTTGATTGTAAATAATGTACCACAAATAAAAAAAGCTTATTTAAACACATTAGATTCTCTCACCAGAAAAAATGATTATAATAATGTTAATCTAATCATTAATAATCCTCTAAACTATCAAAACATACCCGCTGTTGCTCTTGTTGGTTTACATATCGTTGGCAAAGTAGAAGGATTTCCAGAAATGCTTTGGGCAACTTTTGAAGGTCAGGATTTAGCCCCAGATAATCTAAATAACTTAACTGATTTAAATTCAAAACAAAGACACAGTTTTAAATCAAATACAACTAACAGTCAGCCAATTGCTAAAACAGAGGCCCATTTTTTATTCTTTAAAAAAGGTGAACTTAGTGCAACAGATTCTCTGAATGCTATTAAGTTTGATGCCTCAACTAGAAAAGGTAAAATAGCTGATAAAGCATATCGTAAATATCCATTGGGTATATCCCAAAAAAAATATGATCATCCCAATAATTCTGAATATAGAAGACATGCTGATCTTGCTAATGAATTAAATAAAAAAGCACTTAAGAAAAGTGAAATTAAGCAATATTATAACGGTAACATCTGGCTAGCAATGCTTAATAGCAAGGAGTCCAGAAATATAGATGTTTATCAGCAATTTAATACGGGAAATTTAAAATTGGCAGGAAGTCCAAATGCGACAAATATTACGATGGAAACGTACCATCAAAATACCACCTGTTTCTCTTGTCACGGAATATCAAATTTTTCATTAGATCCTAAAAAAGATGTTCAATACAGAACTTTACTGAATGTGAGTCATATATATGGAGCTTATTTCGCCGATGCATATAGAAAAAAAGATAAATCAAAAAACAAAATATTGTTAAATATCAATGATGTAACATCTTTAAATGAATTGATCAAAACTCAAAACGAACAAAAATTAGAAGCAACTTTTAAGTAAAAAATAAATCTCCTGTTGTTATTTGAAACAACAGGAGATTTTAAACATCTGGTAGATTATTTTTTCAATAATAATATTAAAATAGATCCATATAATAGGATTGATTCATTTATATCCTTTGTTAAATATTAATAATCAAATCATTGTAAAATAATTAATTAAAACTTATTAAAATGGAAAAAAAGTACATTAACGATCTTAAGGCTCAATTTATTGACACTTACCAAAAAGTTATGATAGAAAATGGGGCAAATCCAGCACCAAGAGCCGTATTCAGAAAACAGCATGGTATAGTACATGGTGAATTAAGTTTAACCAATAATTTACCGATTGAAAAATTAGTAGGTGATCTTGGTTTCTTTGGAATTAAAGATAATTTCAAGTGTGTAATGCGTTTCTCAAGTGATACAGACCCTAAGAAAACAGATGTAAAGTCTACCATTGGTTTAGGTTTAAAGATTTTTGATTTACCGAATAATGCTGAAGGGTTTGAAGGGACAAATACAGATTTTATATTTCAAAATATTGATGTGTTTTTTGCTCAAAATGCACAACAAATGGTAGAATTCACGCAGATTTCCTCTTCAGGTAATATCAACCAATTAAATGAATATTATAGAGAAAACAAAGAATTGAAACGTATTTTAGACCAAATGGAAAAATACGAAGACAGTTGTTTAACCCCTGCATACTACCCTATCATACCATTCAGATTAGGTGAAAAACATATGATCAAATTACGGCTTAAACCAGCCGTTGAAGAAAATTTCCCTGTCATTATGAAGCAGAAAGATTATTTAGCTAAAGATTTACAGCAAAAATTATCTAATGATTCTTTCCAGTTTATTCTTGAAGGACAAATCAAAGAGATTGATGAAAAAATAGCAGATAATCTACAATTAAGATGGGATGAAAGTTTTATTGAAATTGGTAGATTACACCTTCCCAAACAAGATTTGAATCTGATTGGAGTAAAAGAACTTGGTAATCATATTAATTTTAATTGCTGGCGTATAAATTCAGTAAATCAACCTTTGGGTAGTATTGCTGAAGCAAGAAGAGATGTTTACAAATATGGTGCAGAAACCAGATACAGCGCTAATGCTTTAGAGTTTAGAGAGCCTCAAGGAGGAATTTGCCCTTTTCATGCACAAAATAATGATGAAAAAATCACCGACCACGAAATTGTGAGTGCAGCAATATATCCTTCAATAGGTATCATGCGTGTAGGCAATAGTGATGAGTACTATATAGGACCACAAGTTCCAGAACCCATAATGTCAAATGATCTTTCTTTTTATAGGGATAAAGAAGGTAAAATTAAAAGACAAGCAGCAGAATTTAGAATATATGGTCTGAATATTAAAGGAGAAGTTGTAAAAGAGCTTACCCATCCTGATATGAAAGACAAAGTTGAAATTGATTGGTCGTGCCATTTAGCCAACCAGAAAGCAGCTTGGTATCAATTTAATCTTGCATTAGATATTCCGGAAGCCAATGAAGATGAATATAAATATTCATTTAAAAGAAATTCAGAGATCCTAGATCGTATGAGCCTCGTTATTGATGGAGGTGTAAAAAATATAGACAGCAAATCGATCAACACATCAGCAAAATTTATAGGGAAATTTTTAAGAGACACAGAAGTTTATCTTGGAGAAATATTTTTCGATAAGAATTCACCAAATTCCAAAAGATTACATATACTTGGGGGTAAAGGTATATCCAAAAGTTATAAAAATGAAATTGCTTTAGATTTTGCCAATAACGATGGCTGGTATGATGACACTTCTGATGGACCAGTAACAGCCATTGTAAAATTCAATAATAAAGAAATCAATGTAAAACCGGCTTGGGTAATTTGTGCACCTCCAGATTATGCTCCTATGCAACAATCGGTAAGAACAATGTGGGATTTAATGAGAGATCTATCTGTAAGAGAACTTAATTTGCCTTCTCCACTTAGTCCTTCATTCTCTTATGATATATTTCCCATCTTTAAAAGAATGACAGAACTACAATGGGTAAACAAAGGTTTTTTAACCACTTTTGGATTCAATGGAATTTATAATTTCAATGAAAATGTATGGGTTGAAAAATTAAGAGATGGAACGATGAATAACCTGGAATTCAGAAGACAAATGTTTAATCAGTTTAGGCAGTTTGAGCTCCCAGGTTCTCAATCTCCAGCTTTATGGCCTTGGTTATATGGAGATGCGACGGAAATAATAGGAACCGGAAGCCCTAGACAGCATAGTACACTTACAGGTTTGCAAATCAAAATGTTGCAGCAATGGGTAGATGGGAATTTTATTGATGATTGGGATAAATATAAAACCAATTATATGAGTCCTAAATCTTTAGATGAATATCCTGTACAAGAGCAAGCTGACTTACTTACAAGAGCTGCTTTAGATTTTTGTCTAGCAGACGCTTTTCATCCAGGTTGCGAAATGACATGGCCGGTAAGAATATCTTCTATGTATGATTCTCCTTTTAGATTTAAATTTGATAGAGATCATCTTATTAAAGACAACCTTGATTACGGACCTTTTATAGATCAAACGTTACTTAATAAAATAGTTAATCCTTTCGAATTTCAAATTCCAGGCGGTATAACACGTTGGATGGCTATTCCTTGGCAAACAGATACGGCCTCATGTAAAGACGGATACGACAGTTCATATGACTCTTATATTCCAACATTTTGGCCAGCACGAGTGCCTAATGAAATTATTACTTACAAGCAATTTAAAGCTTTACAAGAAAAACAAGGAAATCCACAACAGCAATTAGAAATATTTAATCAACGTTTTGAATGGTTAGAAGATTTACCGGGTAACCCCACTATTTATTCCCCATATGAAGAAATTATTAATAAAATGATCACTCATTTTGATGCTGTAGGCACAGTGCTACCTATGAAATTAGACGGAAAAATCACGAATAACGACAGCACTAAAATTCCAGATACTGTGCAAGTTGCGTTAACCAGCTCATACACTAAAATTATCAATATCATTTTAAAAGAGACCAGACAAAAGCTAATAGATAAGGTTACAAAAGATAAGGTAATTGAAATAATATCAGATAATGTATTGAATTCTTTTACATTACAAATTGACGGAGATATAAAAAAAGAGGCGGAGCATCTATTAAATAACTCAGAAGAATTAGAAAACCTAGTGTCAAAAGTTCAACAAACAAATAAAGATTTGCAAATAGAATATGTTAAACCAAATCAGAAAATAGTAACTATTCATGAAAGGTTTAGAAGACGTTTTAATTCTTAATAATGAATAACTATTTCGACATTATAATTATTGGAGGAGGCATAGCGGGGTGTATCGCTGCCATGCACCTCCATTCATTTTACAAAATTTTAGTCATTGAAAAACCAGAAAACACAAATGTTTTACATGGGGAAACTTTAGTGGCATCTAGTAAACGTATTTTTAGTGAATTAGGAATTGATATTGATGAAATAATGCAAAATTCATTGGTTGGCAAACCTACAATTGGTATGCAATCATATTGGGGAACCCCTTATCCTATCATGCAAGATAGCATACAGAATCCTGAAGGCCACGGCTGGTCTATCAATAAGAATAATTTTGTAAATGAATTACAAAAAACAACAAGCGAGCGAGGTATTACAATCATTAGAGAAAATATCATTAGTGTTTTAGAAGAGTCTCAACAATGGGCTTTGATTACAAAGACAAAGGAGGGTTTCGAAAATAATTATCAAGCTAAATTTATCATAGATGCTTCAGGACGTAGAAGTTTGATGGCTCAAAAAATGAACATTCAGCGCCTCAAAAAAGATCAACTTATCGGGATTCACGGAAGTATATACATTCCAACTCTAAAAGAACTTTCTACAATCTATACTGTTGAAAATGGATGGTGGTATATTACTAAACTACCTAATAAGAAACACTTGATTAGTTTCTTTACAGATTCTGATTTATGCGATAAAAAGTTGACAAAAGATGGAGAATTTTTTAAAAATTATTTTTTAGCTGAAAAAGATTTAATGAAAATTTTAGAAATTAAAGAAGAAACATTACAGTATGAATTTTTAGGGACAAAAGCATCACATTCTTCCTATCTTAAATTTCCAATACAATCGAATTGGATAGCAATTGGAGATGCGTGTTTAACCTTCGATCCATTATCCTCTCAAGGAATGTTTAATGCTTTAGCAATGGCTACTCAATACTCCAAATTGATCATTAAATCGAACGTAGTTCATACCTTATCAGAAGACATTAAAAATGCATTTATAGCAGAATGCAATCGTATTGCAGAAAATATTTGGTCTCGTTATGAATATCATCATTACATCTATTACAGGATGGAAAAAAGATGGCCAAACCAATTATTTTGGAATAGACGTCACTATCTTAAATAAGCATTATTGATGAAATAAGGTATGAGATTTACTTAAATGAATTAGTCAATACTTAATCTGACAATTACTTTTAACTCCTAACTGTCAGATTAAGTCGTGGCTATTATAAAAGATATTATATGTTGAGAATAATTTTACGATTATACCCTTTTTTATCTTTTGTTTTAATATACGGCAGAGACTTATATTTCCCGTACTATATTTTGATTATACATCTAAATAGCTTCTCTCTCCTCCAAATCTCCAATGCCTCTCAAGGCTTCGTTAAATATTTTTCAAAAGAAAAACCGGAAAAAAGAAAGCAAATATGAAGTGTTGACAACGATAGAATACCAAAAGGAAACGGAATAATTGGAGGGTACCTTTAGGGAGGAATCCGTTTATGCCGTAGTCTTTTGGTTGCTTAAGAAATGGCTGACAACAATACCTTAGCTGCCTTTTTACCGGTTTTCTATTGAGAATATTTTCATATATCATATCAAATTTTATATTCTTTATAAATTCTGAAATCGAGATGTTATATATTCTCCATCCAAATATTCATAAATGCTTTCTATTCGTAATAAATCTTCCTTAAAAAAATTCGAGAAATCATCTGTTGGGGCTAGAGTCTTTTCTCTCTTTTGACTTATTGTAATTTTTTGAAACGAGATTGGGAGTTTTGGTAAAACTGCCCCAGATTAATCTATTCGCAGACACCGCTTCCAGTTGGAACCATCGAACTCCATTACATCCTTGGATCCTATGGACCACATGATTCCATCGGCTGCGCTCAGGTGATAACAAGTCCGTACCACCTCATCCCCGAAATCAACGGGCTTGAGTTTGCCGTCCTCGAGCCGGTAGACGAAATGGGAGGAAGACACATAAAGCTGTCCATCGAACACCTCCATGCCCCAGAGGTCTTCCTCGGTGCTTTCATGTTCGATCATTTCCCACTGATCATTGCGTCCCCGAAGCAGGGTCCCAAGTTGGCCGCAGGCATAGACAAATCCGTCCGGCGCACAGCGAACCTTGTAGAGCGCCAGGTTGGTCGGGCTGTTCTGCTTGGTGAAGAGGGCGCCGTCATACTGCCAGATTTCGCCTTCCCAGCCAACGGTATAAATTTCCTGTTCGCTGAAGCCATCAATCGATTCGAAGCTGGTGTCGATGATCGGGGTGTCACCGACCTGGGCGCTCTGGTCGATGCATCTCCACTGGTCTTCGTCTTCGCGAACATAGGCCTGCCGGCAGGTGCCTACAGCGTAGGCTCGACCTTTTGCGATGCAGCGGATTTCACGCAGAGGGCCGCGTTTTTTGGGATCTACGCCGCAGCTTGCTATGGGGGTTTCTTCCTTTACAAAGCCACCACCACTGGCTCGTATTGACCCATCGGTACCCAGCGCCAGATAACGTTCGGCCGGAACATGGCAGACTGTTCCGGAACAGGCAAGCCATGGTACGGTGCCGGCGCCCCAGATTCCACGATCCAGCGTGTACATTATCGAATCTATGTAACCTTCGCTCATAGCCTCGTCGTGCGTGGCAGCCAAATAGCTGAGGTCTGAGTAGCGAACGGTTCCAGTAGTAATGCTGAGTCCGCTCATCCGAGGATCTCTAGTATCCATTTTGGTATCCATATGCATGTAAATTAATAGTGATGTTATTCCTGAATAGTATATTTTTAGTTTTCATGATTTATTAGTTTTAGCTAGAAATCATCCCCTAAAAATATGCAAATATTGCCTAGACACACAATTTTAACTTAAATTATTAACACCACTTATAGTTTATCATTTAAAGAAATCTCTATAAAACACAAAAAGAAACCCGGAAGTTTCTCTTTTGTACAAATTTTTACTCTTTTCCTGCATAAATCCGCTTGGCTAGCGTCTCATCTGCTGCTGCTTTCTGATCCCATCTGTTGAGATCCCACTGTCTTCTTGTAGAAGCTTCTTTCGGTATACCATCAATGGTGATCCTTACATACACTGTACGAATTGTTTTGTTTTTTGAACTCTTTAAAAAATAAAAGAGGCCATAACTTTGCTCTAACATAATTCAACATTTTAAAGTTTATAAAAGTCGAACTAAAGATTCTATGAGCCAAGTCGTTAAAGAGATTTACATGTTGATAATCAAATAATTACACAAATAAACGCATCGTTTTTTAAAATTTAGCCATTGCCACGATTTTGCCACAAACTTTATGAGTTTATTTGAAAATTTTGCGATTTCGTAAAACAAAAAATCCTGCAAACTCTTTGAATTTGCAGGATTAATCAAGCTTTTAGCGTATTTTGAAGATTTCTTCATTTATACCAGTGGAGAATACGGGATTCGAACCCGTGACCTTTTGACTGCCAGTCAAACGCGCTAGCCAACTGCGCCAATCCCCCATTTTTGAAGCGGTACAAAAGTAAGTATTTAAATGATATATGCAAATATTTTGCTTAGATTTTTATTTAAAAAGTGCTTATAGTAGGTATTATAGCATAAAAATACTATTCTATATTCTCAAAAACAGCAAATTCCATACGACAATACCCACAGAGCGTTTTTCCAAATAAATAATTGATGATTACTCTGAGTGATTCTACTTCCAACTTATCAATATAATAACTAAGCCACTGGTAATTTTTTTCCGAAATGATTGTTTTGGAATATTCTGCTTTTGAGAGTGTTGCCGGTTCAACAGGAAACTTTTCCTGATCTTTTACAAAGACAGGGTCTTCTTTATATTGGACAAGCCTATCATTTTCATTCCATAAGGTTAAGGATTCACCACAGCTTGGACAGGTGCATATATATTCTTCATTTTCACTGTATCGCCATAAAACGGATGATACTTCAAATATTCTGTTGGAAACAGCTAAAGCAGTCAAAAAGTGCCTTTTATCATATTCGTCTTTTTTCAGAATATCCAATTCCAGCATAACAGCTATCTGATTTAATTTACCAAAGGAATTATTAAATGTATTCTTTATTTCTACAATCTTTTCCGGATCACATTTACTGTTCAAAAAAATAGAATCCATTTCTCCTTCACCACCATATTCTGAAAATATTGCCATTGTATAAAGAAAAGTCTCCAATTTAAATTCGTGATCTTCTGCTTTCTCAATCAACTCTATAAGATAAGGAAAGACTGCAAATGTTACTTCATACAAACTCATCTGATGGCTTATGTACTCAGTAGTTATTTCAATCATCAGGTCGATATCAAATGTTTCAGATAGCTTTTGGATCAATTCAGGGATCTCATCTGAATTATTAAATGCACTGTCTAATTTCTTCCATTCTGATATCTCTGTAAGTGGTAGCATATATATTATTTAAATTTTTGAAAAGACCTAAAAATCAGTTCACAACACCCACACTATGAACCAGAATCGGAATCTTTGCAATAAAGGTATCAAATTTTCGGAAGATTCTATCTTTTATCATATATCAACCCTCTATTGAGCTATGATAAAAACGTTACTCTTTCCCATTTGAATGCAGATTATATTACATGCGTTAAATATGAAACACAATAACTCTCTTTACATAGATTTAATAAGAAAAAAAATCTATATTTTGTATAAAAATGCTGATATTTCTCAATATTTTTTACCAAATAAATGTTTATATTATCATCAAAACAGACTCTTTTTGGTTAAAATTATTGATCTAACAAACTATAAACTAAAGTGTTAAATAAAGTTAACATATCATAAAATAACCATCAATCATGCTCAGTATCCGACGTTTACAAAATCGCGTAAAAAAGATTTAATACTTAATTAAAAAATAAAGTTTCATCTTTGCAGCCTTAAAATCAAACACGCTAGTTTATTTCATGAGCATTATTTTAAAAAAGCGACTTCTTATAGCGCTTGTATTACCAACGGCCGCCTTGTATTATGGGCAGAGTACGAAGGATTCTTTAGAAAAATCTAAATCTATTGATGAGGTGATGTTGGTAGGTAGAAACCTTTCCCAAACAGCCAAAGAGAGAAAAACACCTGTTGCAGTTTCCAATATTAAGGCAGCTGAAATTCAGGAGAAACTGGGAAACAGAGAATTCCCTGAAATTATGAAGTCTACCCCTTCAGTATACGTTACTAAAGTAGGGGGCGGATTTGGAGACAGTAGAATTAACATGAGAGGTTTTGATGGTGCCAATATTGCGGTAATCATCAACGGACAGCCTGTTAATGATATGCAGGGAGGTACCGTTTACTGGTCTAACTGGACTGGACTAGCAGATATTGCGAGTACTATTCAGATTCAGAGAGGTTTGGGAGCTTCTAAATTTGTAGTTCCTTCTGTTGGGGGAACCATCAATATTGTAACCAAAGCTACCGATTCTGAGCAGAAAGCAATGATTAAGGCAGAAGCTGGTAACGACAATTACTCCAAACTTTCAGCAATGTACTCTTCAGGGTTGAAAAACAAATGGGCAACTACCGTATTACTTTCCCGTTGGCAAGGTGATGGTTACATCAACGGAACTAAAGGTGAAGGATATTCATGGTTTTTCTCTACAGGATTCAAGCCGAATGAAAAACATGCGTTCAACTTCATTGCAACGGGTGCACCACAGGTACACGACACAAGAAGATCTTCTGCAACCGGAGCTAATGTGGCAACTTTACAGCAGTTCGAAACTTATGGAAGAAGATACAATCCACAAACAGGAATGCTGAATGGTTCTCAATTCAATTTAGCACCTAACTTCTACCACAAACCAATCGCTTCATTAAACTGGGACTGGAATATTAATGACAACCTGAAATTATCCACAGTTGCTTACGGTTCTTGGGGACGTGGTGGCGGTGGTACCGGACTTAACGGTTCTATTGTAAACGGTAACAAAGATGTCATGAACTTCACGAACTCTGGCCCAGGTGGAGATGGTACTATCAATTGGGATATGATTTATCGTTACAACAGAGGAGGTGCAGTAACAGATTATAACGGAAATACTTTCCAGAAATCTGCTTTCGTTGCTCCTGCAGGCTCTCCCGCTGATTATAACGGACAAAATGTAGCTACTTTAAACGGAACTACTGGAATCTTTAGAAAACAAAGTATTAATGCTCATGACTGGTACGGAGTAATTGCAGACCTTAATTATAAAAAGAACAACTGGACTTTTAACGGAGGTATCGACCTTAAGACTTACAAAGGAGCTCTTTATGATATTACTACAGATTTGTTAGGATCTGATGCTTTATTTGTTAAAAGTACAGTAAATGCTCCTAATGGTTATTATGTAGACCGTACGGTAAAACCGGAACCATTAACGAAGACAGGTAATGCTCAAAAAGTATCTATCCATAACGAAGGTCTTGTAAAATGGGCTGGTATCTATGGAATGGTTGAATATAGCTCTGAAAAACTAAGCGCATCTGTTCAGGCATCCGTTTCTGAGCAGTATTACAAGAGAAGAGACTATATGTTGTACACTCCTGGTAACCAAGAAACCAAATGGTATCACAAAACAGGTTATATCGTAAAAGGAGGGGCTAACTATAACATTGATGATCATCATAATGTATTTTTCAATGCAGGAGTTATTTCAAGACAACCTTTATTTAACGCATTATTCCCATCTAACCAGAATATCTACAATGATGCAAAGAATGAAAGAATCTTCTCTTTAGAACTAGGATATGGTTTCAAATCCCGTTATATAGATGTTAACATCAACGCGTACAGAACGCAGTGGGATGACAGATTCATTTCAAGAACATTCAATGCAGGAGCTGCAGATGTTGCTAAATTCTCTCAATTAAAACTTGGAAATGCTTATTTCTACAATGCTCTGAACGTTGGACAACTTCACCAGGGTGTTGAATTGGAAGCGAAAGCAAGACCTTTTGCTAACCTTAGATTAAGAGGGATGGTTTCATTTGGAAACTGGAAATACAAAGGAAATGCTAACTTCAACATTCTTGATGTTCAAAGCAACCAGGAAGTTGCAGGAACAACAGGGATGATCAATATTAAAGATCTGAAAGTTGGAGATGCTGCACAAACAACAGCAAGTTTAGGAGTTGATTATAACATTACCAAAGCATTCAGTATTGATGCAAACTGGGAATATTATGACAAATTATATGCACAGTTCAACCCTATCAACTTCCTTACAGAAGCTGACAGAGAAAGAGGAATTGTAAAATTACCTAGCTATAACCTATTTGATGTAGGAGCGAGTTACAAATTCGAAATCGGTCAGAAAAAATCTTTAACATTAAGAGCGAACGTTTACAACTTGTTCAACAAATATTATATTTCTGAACTAAGTTCTAATATCCACGCTACTGATAAGATTGGTTCTGGTCCGGATAAAGGAAAAACATACCAGGAAGCTGGTAGAGTTTATCAGGGTGTTGCTGATGCCAATACAGGTTTCTTAGGATTCGGAAGAACGTGGTCTGTGGCTGCGACTTTCAGATTCTAATGATATCATCTGAATATAAAACAATTGAACCCGTCACTTTTGGCGGGTTCTTTTCTTTTAGATGTTGTTACACTCTCCTATTAATCAATATCATTACAGCTCAACCAATTTAATATTCAAATCCATGTCAATCAGATAAGCAAGATGTTCATGCATTTTTTCGATGAAATGAAGTTCAGCATTTATGATCTTACCGGTTGATTTTTCAAAATTGTATTTTGTTTTGACACTGAATCCAAATTGGTCAATAGAGAATTCCTTCTCATTTTCATAAAGCTTTTTGATGTGACTTTTAATGAGTTCTTCCCGATTGTTCAACACAGAATGAAATTCTACAAAAAGGGTATTGTTTTCTTCTTCAAGCTTCACCAGTTTTAGCTGATAGCTATACGCTACTCCCTGTATCAATCTGGAACGAATATTCAACGGGCTGGATAGAAAGCTGTAATATTCATTAGGTGGAAATATAAGACTGTAAACCTCCGGTAACAGAAGAATATACTGTAGATTTTTCTTCAGTTCTCCCTCAAAGCTTTTCAGTCCTTTTTCATAATTGGCAACAAATTTAATCTGATCTTTTTCTTCCGGGAAAACAGATGGTAGCTTGTTTTCCTTCCATTCTTCCCAGCTCTTCCAAAGCTCATCTTTATTCTCAACAGAAAGTATCTTTCCATCGGAATTTCGTTTGATATGAATATTGCGGGAAATATCTGCAAGGGCAAGACTTTGCAGTAAAAAAGGCTTCATTGTATGATTGTCTGTATCTCCTGTGATTTCCAGAAGCTTTATCCTATTGTAAATAAGATCTGATTCTTTCTGCTGGTCAAGAAATAGTTCAGATGAGGTTTTTAAAGAAATTGGGGGATTTTCCTTACCCATCAGAAAGGTGTTCTCCACATTCAGGGTATATTCCTGCGAGAATTTTTCAAGTTGAAGAAGAGGAATATTTTCCCCAAAAAAGAAATTTGAAATACTCATTACTTTATTTTGACTCCTGTACCGTTTAATTAATGACTTGTTCTAACGCTTTTTTGATCCAAAACTGCCGGGAGCTGATTAAAAAGATTTTGATAGTCCAATAGTGACTCATAGTCTAAATAATCTTTAGGAACATCAAACCAATGTTTGGATAGATCTGCGGTTCCAAATTGTTCAACCAGTTCAACATTACCATTGGTTTCAGTAAATTCTTCTGAAAAAACGTTATTTTTTTTCTTTTGCGAATAAAAAAGTATTGTTTGCCCTAAACCTCCTATCCTATCTATTTGGCTTAGAAATATTTTATTATTATCATAAAGAACAAATCCATTATCAATATTGCCTTTCATAAAATTTGTACTTAAATATACTTTCAACACATCTTCTTTTTCTTCATAATATTTAATACTTATTGAAAGAGTTGTATTACTTACTGTAGCACATGGTTTCTGATCTTTATAAAATGTGATAACATATTCCAGATTATTCTCAAATGCATATTTAGCCCAATCTTCTGGAGAAATATTTGAAAATTGTTCAGGGATATTTAATCCAAATTCATTGGATAAAAGTACCTCAAGAGTAGTTTCTTCACTCATTATGATTTCTCCCATAGCAGTATTATAATCTGCAAACTCTGTTGTATATGTCACGAAAAATTGGTTTTTATATATTTCGTCCACTCTTCCTCAATTTCCGGATCATTATTTTCTTCATCAACAAAATTATAGTTGCTATAAAAATTATTGAGCTTCATAATTAAAGAAACCTGATAATTAAACCATTGGTGATATTCATCAGATTCTTCCCATAATTCTCTTACTTCTGAATGCTCTTTAAAGAAAAGGATCTTTTTGGAGGCTTTTATAACCATTTGAGCTAATAGAATCGTATCTACAGATTCCAACTGTGGCAAAATGTAGTCTGTGGAAATCAATTTCAAACGACCACTCAGTGCTTCAAGTATTGCTAATGTAATAAAACTCTCTTCGTCATCTATAAAATCATCTTCATCCAAAATTTTGGTGAGATAAGGAATCACTAATTCTTTATCCGGAGATTCCTCCAGTTCTGCAAACCAATCTGCAGCAGTATCATTTTCAAAGTTCTTGTATCCCCAAGCCCCCATAATTATATTTTAAAATTAATGTTCATAGAATCTGGCTAAATCAAATCCCATTTCTTTAGATAATTCATAATAGCTTTTATCTGGATCTAAATTCAGGTCTCTATAAACTTTATCTCTTAATTCAGGAAAATTTCTTAAATCCATTTCCTTAAAACTATCGCTATAATGCTCTCCAGAAACCAAATCTTCACGTCCTTGTAAATGAACACACTCATTTGCCAATACTTCAGGATATTCTGCACTCCAGCTAATTTCAAAATCATTGATATCCTTGTATTGAGTTTTAATATGAAGTTCTCCTCTTAACAACTGAATACTTCCATGAGCATCTCCAATAATTTCAGGAAATTCAACAGATTGATAATCTATTTTTAAATGCCCTGCCTTTCCCCATTTTAATCTATTAGCCTTTGAATCAACCCTATAAATAAAAACCCCATCTATTAGTGTTTCCAAATGTTCCGGAAGATCAGGTTTATCATATATTCCTTTATACATTCTTATTAACTGACATTCTTCATATACACCAAAGTATGATTCATGATCTTGTTCAATAGAAGATACAAAATATTGTTTCTCAACATCGAACAGAATTTGCCCGAAAATAAACTTATCCAACCCTTCAAGTTGCAAATAAAATAGATCTCCTTGATTTAATTTCTTACTCATTTCTTAATAAAACCGCTCTAAATCAAATCCCATTTCCTTAGATAACTCATAATAACTTTTATTTGGATCTAATCTAAGATTATCATAAACTACTTTTCTTAATTCATTATTATAATGTAAATCATTTTTAATTAAATAATGAGGTCTTATTACTTCTTGTGGTATAAGATCTCTTCTTTTTTGAAAATCTAAAGTAGCATGTAATAGAACTCTTGGTACACATGAAGAGATCTGATAGTCTAGCTCTTTAAATTCTTTTTCTGATAAACGAGTTTTTAAATTTAATTCTCCACGAGAAAGAATAGCTCCATCCATATCATAAGTCAAATTTTCAGGAAATTCAACTTTTGTATAATCTACATTAACATTTTTTATTTTTCCAAATTCTAATGAATTATACTTAGAGTTATTTAATGATGTTACTAAAACTCTTGGAATAATAACTTTTGGTTCAGTAAAATCATTTATATTTTCATAAATTCCATCATACATTTCTACTAACTGGTATCCTTGATAAAATCCGGCTAGAATTGGAAAGTAATCCTCTGATAATTCAGTTTTCTTTATAATTTTATTGAATTGAGAATTAACATCAAATAAAACCCTACCAAATACATATAGATTTTCATTTTCAATTTTTAGATAAAAAATATCTCCAGTTCCTAATTTTTTACTCATCCTTAATAAAACCGCTCTAAATCAAATCCCATTTCTTTAGATAATTCATAATAGCTTTTATCTGGATCGATATTTAACTCTGTATAAATTTTTGCTCTGAGTTCAGGGTTATAGTACAAATCATTATCCTTCAAGTAAGAAGGTCTACAAATATCTTCCGGAATTAAATCTCTTTTTCCCTGAAAATCTAATGAAGCATTGGCCACTGTTAATGGTACACACATATTACTTTTATAGCCTATACTTTCTGCTTCATTCCCAGTTATTTTAGTTCTTAAGGACAATTCCCCTCGGTCTAAAAACTTAACATTATTTGATAAATTTAAATTTTCCGGAAATTCTATTTGGGTATAATCTACTTTCTGATTACTAACGATTCCCCAATCTAAAACATTTCTTTTTGAATCTACAGGTTGTGTTAATACTCGTGGGATAATAATTTTGGAAGAACTGTCAAAATCATTTATATTATCATAAACTCCATCATACATTTCAACCAAATGACAATCAGAATAAAACATCTTTAAGTATGGGAAATAATCAGAAGGCAGATTATTAACATTTACAATTTTTTGATATTGTTTTTTTACATCAAACAATACTCTTCCAAATACATATTTTTCTTGATCTTTTAGTTTGAGATAAAATATATCCCCGACTTTTAACTTTTTGCTCATTCCTTAATAAAACCGTTCTAAATCAAATCCCATTTCCTTAGATAGCTCATAATAACTTTTATCTGGATCGATATTTAAATCATTATATATTTTTCTCCTAAGTTCAGTATGATAAAGTAAATCTCCATTTTTTATATACTCCGGCCATCTAGCATCTTCAGGAATAAGCTCCCTTTTATTTTGGAAATCCAGGCTGGCATAAGCAATTGTGGCAGGAACATACATCTCACTATTAAAATTATCTATTATATTATCTTTAATGTTCATATTCGTTTTGAGTGAAATTTCGCCTCTGTCTAATTTTACTATGTTCGACATGATATTTAGATGTTCTGGGAATTCAACCTTAGTATAATCAACAGGTTCATTTTTAATGATTCCCCAATTAAGTATATTCCATTTTGAATCAATTGCTTGAGTTAAAACCCTTGGTATAATAATTTTAGAAGTGCTATCATAAGAATTCGATTGATCATATAAGCCATCATACATTTCAACCAAATGACAATCAGAATAAAACATCTTTAAGTATGGGAAATAATCAGAAGGCAGATTATTAACATTTACAATTTTTTGATATTGTTTTTTTACATCAAACAATACTCTTCCAAATACATATTTTTCTTGATTTTTTAGTTTGAGATAAAATATATCCCCGACTTTTAACTTTTTGCTCATACAAACGAACAGTCTTTTTTAAGCTGGTACTGATGGGAGCTCATTAAATAAATTCTGGTAATCTAACAATGCTTCATAGTCTAAATAATCTTTAGGAGTATCAAACCAATGTTTGGATAGATCTGCAGTTCCAAATTGTTCGATGAGTACTGTTTTATCATTTTCTTTTACAAATTCCTTCAAAAAAACATTATCTTTCTTTTTATTTGAATAGAATAAGAGTGTTTTTCCCAGATCACCATACCAAGAAATTTGTTTTAAAAAATTTTTATTGTTATTATATACCTCAAAATCTCCTTTAACTATCTCACCTTTAGAAAAGATTATCATTAGATTATGCTTAAGTATATTATTATCGTAAAAATTTAATTTTATACTCATAGAATCAATGGTAACTTGACAATAAGGTTTTTCATCTTTATAATAGTTAATACTATATTCAAGATCATTTTCAAAAGCATATCTAGCCCACTCATCAGGGGTATATTTTAAAAACTTCTTTGGAACATTCTGGCTAAATTCTGTAGATAAATGAACTTCTAATGTAGTTTGTTCATCCATTATCTTTTCCATAAGTCCGTTATACTTCGAAAATTCTGTTTTATACATTTTTATAATAAATTTTTAATTAAATTAATCCAGAAATATTATCCACTATTTCTACTCCTTTTTTTCTTGCATGCTCAAGAACTTCTTTACTTAAGTTACCAACTTTTTCAACATGTAATATTACTTTATCTCCAGCTGAATTTATTACTTGGCCTGTCTGTGTCATAGGTTTACCATTATATTTTGCTGCATCATCAATATAACTTTTGATTGTTTTATCTGAAATTTGAGTTAGATCACTAGCCTTACGTTCAATAATTTTAAAAGTTCCGTCAGCATTTTCTATTAATCCGTCTATTTTTCCAACTTTCCCTTTCTTTAATAAAACTTCAACTTCATGAGAATATTTAAAACCTTTTTCTAATGCTTGCTTTCTTAATTCGCTATTCCAGACTAAATTAAAAAAATATCCGCGTCTAACTTTCTGAAACCATTTTTGAGATTCCAAAATCATTTGCGACAAGCATCTGCCAGAATTATGTACCAATAAAGCTAACAGGCCTACAAAATACGTATGAAAGTGGTCTACCGTAAAGTTATAAACTTTTTTAGGTTCATAGCTATATTCTGTTCTTTCAATGGTAACTTTCGTATTATTTTTGGTTAGAATTTTTTCGCCTATTTCTAATTCTGAAGCATCTTTCCAGCCTTCCTCAGTATAAAAAGGATGTATCGCCGTTGTCTCAATCACTTCGGCTTCCGTATAAATACTAATCGTATGGTCACTTTCATTGGTGATTAAATCAATCACCGGCTGAAGGGCTACGGTATCTGTATCTTCATCATAAGCCCAGACCAGATCTCCGATGCGGATGTCTTCAATATTTTTAATTCCATATTCAGTATGAACAGGGGTTCCAGCCGGAAAACAAGCAAAAACACAGGTTTTAAGAAGCTTTTTAGCGATATCGTCTACACTTTTCTTTAAGGCTTCTTTGCTCAGTTTTTTCAACGCCGCTTTTCCCATCTGCTGAAGAGCTTCTTTAGAGATAGCTTTTGCACCCGCTTTTATGGCGCCTTTCACACCGGCTTTTGCTCCCTGCATGGCTACTGTTCCGGTTCCAAAAGAGACCACTCCTACCGCAATAGAGGCTACATCCCAGATTAAAAATCCGGCATTCATTGCTGCTCCCCAGCCATCACCGGTCTGTATATCATTAATAAGATCACGGCCGCTCCCCCAAACGGGGATCATCCCTTCTACAAAGCCTGCTTCCCCTACACTGTCTCCATGTCCGCTGTCATCAAGTTCACGCTGTGCCTGATCCTGCATATCTTTTACTTCCTGAGCGGCATCGTCCGGAAGAGGAACCTGCCCGCTGGTCATAAATTCTATCTTTCCACCCACAGGACATTGACAGGTACTTTTTCCAATCAAAGATCTGATTCCGTTAATTTTTACCTGCCAGGTATCCTGCCAGGTCATAGGAACGGTGGCTGGTGCACAAGGGCCACCACTAACTTTGCATACCTTAAAGGATGGAATATTAATCAGAGGAGCAGCATCTTGATTGGTAGCCACAAGACAACCATGGATCTTCACCTTTGTATTGAACGTAGGTTTAAAGAAATCCGGGGCAGCTCCCTGATCGCACATCATCAGGGCATTGAGGGTGATGTATTCTAACTCATCCATGATTTCTGTTTTAGAATTACATAATATTGGTATCTCCGGAAGACATCACAGCGCTTGGTCCTCCGGTAATTGTAAGTGGCGAATCTGTGCTAATATCCATAGGGCCACCTTTACTTGACAATCCTAATGCTCCTGTAAGTGCGGTAATATCAATCATTCCTTTTCCTGCTGATGCCATAATTCCTGCTTCAGATATGGTAATAGAATTATCTCCTACTTGTAGGGTAATACTTGTTTTTCCGTCAAGAGTAATATTTCCGCCTGCATCCATTTTTAATAAGGATTGCGGTGGAGCATCTTTCTTACCCCCAACATTGATTACATTGGCGCTTCCTGCATTTACGGTATGATTGCTATTAGCGTTGGTAGTTGCATTTCCGGTTCCGTCAAAATTCATATTGGCCCCACCCTGATCTTTAAGATTCATAGATCCGGCACCATTATCATATTTCAATTCTGCACCGCTTCTGCCGCTGAAACTCATGATATTATTTCCGTTACCACCACCAGCTCCAATTCCCCCATGATACATTCCGCCCATGACAAAAGGACGGTCCGGATGAAGATGTACAAAGTTGACAATCACCTGATCTCCCACTTCGGGAATAGACATAAAGCCACGATTCTTACCTACTTTTTCACTGCTTCCAGCGTCTGGTGACATCACACGGATAAATTCCGTTGTATCCTGCCCACTTTGCCAGTCGAGCTGAACCTGTACGCGGCCTTGATTTTCAGGATCTGTGTTGGAAATGATCTTACCAAACTGTGGTTCTGCCACGGGAACTGTAAATTCCGGTCTTGGAATAAATCCGGTATCAGAGGCTATGGCCTGAAAAGACCCATCGTAATACCCTCGTGCATCCACTTGATGGGTTACTTCTATCAGCATGAGCTTGGTAAAATACCCAGTGTTATTCGTATCTGTTTTACGCATTTCTATATCTGCAATACAGCCTGGATAAAGAAATGGTACGGTTGTATTTCCCGAAGTAATAAAAACTTCTGAGGCCTTGCTTCCCGCAGCACCTTTCTGTGAGGCATCAATATCCATGAAGGAAGCAGCCTTGATGGGTGCAACGCGTAAAGACGGCGTCTGAAAAGTCTTTTCTGAAATTTCATAGGCACGCTTGGCGATATCTGAGGTATGGGTAATTTTTGAGCTTCCGCCTTTAAATTTCTCATTTTTACTGCTGTTATATCCATAAAATGATGGATTAACATGCTGAGCTTTCATTTTGATTTTAACATCAGTGAGATTACTGCCATAAGTTAGCATCACAGGTTTTTCCTGCGGAGGCAGCTGTCCGAAATGCAGTACTTCCCCATCATAAAAGAATTGCTCCCCATAAGCTTCTGCCATTCTCGCCAGATAATTATAATGAGTTTCTTCGTATTGACAACTGTAAGATACATTTCCCTGACGGGCGTCTACTCTAAAATCATATTTTCCCTGCCCTAAGCCTTCTTTAATAACTTCATTAGCAATACTGTTCAAACTCATAGGCTGTGCTCCTCCAAAACTTTGAATATGAGGGGCTGCATCTAACAAGATTGTTGGACTGAACCCTGATAAGACAAGGTTCCCAAGACTTCCTTTTTCCTGGCTGAATCCAACTTCTGTGATAACTCCCACAAAATTTCGTTCTGCACCCCCTTCCACATCTTTATACTTGAAAACAACGGTAATCCTTTTTCCCAGAAAGTTTTGGGCTTCTTCAAGATTATGGTTTTCTGCACTTCCTAGAGTATCATGGGCCAAAATAAGATCAAACTCATGATGTTTGGTGGTACTTTGGGTGAGCTTAAAATGTTTGAAATATTTTATAGGTTTGCCTTCCACATGAATATCAAGTTTTACCACGCGGTTAATTCCTGCTATGGCACTCTCCGGGATACTGTCTGCATTGAATATTCTGGAAGTGGGCTGTTTTGCCCAGAGTTTTTCTTTAATAATGGCAGGTTCATTCGGTATCAAAGGCTGATTCAGGAATTGTTTTCCTGTATTCACCACATTCACTGCATTATTCACTTTAGAAGCAACTTTCTTTACTTCTTTGATTTTTTTATTTTCCTTGATTTTGTTTACAAAACCTTTCTTGTCTGAATCTATTTCCGGTTTGGGAAGATTATTCTGTTCCTGAAACATAACATCAATTTTTTGGTGTATGACTTAATTGGATATTCAACCTTTGCAGGCGAGACCCTTTAGCTCAAAGAACCAATCCTTAGCTTGCAACGGCCTCTTGAACAAGCTTTTCTATGATTGATCTGAGATGGGTTCAATTGGAATTTTCAGAAAAATTATTCCACTTTAAGTACCTGAAAGTACTTTTTTACAGGAGTGATTGTTATATTTTTTCATAAGTTTTTCGGTGATTTTGGTAATGCAATATATAACCTTAAATATTCACGTCAAAATGAATTACCTATTATTTGAAAAATTGTAGTAGAACTACGACAATGAATTTTTAAAAGTCTTACTACCGGGGCTTTTCAGATCCTCACCAAATAAAACACCCATATTACAATCAGATAATCAGCAACATGGGTGTTAATTTACAAATAGGATAATTTGTATTTTTATTTCACTGCTTTTTCATAACAATTAAATATTCCTTTACGAAAACAGACTGTTCCCACCAGCTTATACCCTTTTTTAGTATAAACAATATTAGCGGTATCATTCAAAGAAAAAGCATCAAATCGAATCGATTGATATTGGTTTTGTGCAGCAAATTCTTCTGCGTAACGAATCATCTTACTGGATATTCCTTTTCCTTGTGCAGCAGGCTTTACATATAAACGATGGATCACAACAAAAGGTGTAGGAGTTTTCCAGTTCAAATCGTTGTATTCTTCATCACACAGTTCGTTAAGAGCCATGTAGGCCAATACTTTTCCTTCTTCTTCAAAAACAAACCCTTCTCCTTTTTCTGTATCCTCTGCAAGAACCTTTATATTTGGATATTCTTCGTCCCATTGATCAATTCCCTCATTCAACATGTGTTTTTTTACTTCTTCAAGTACCTGAGCGGCCTGAAGTACATCTTCATGAATTGCTTTTCTAATCATTGTTATTGTTTACTAGTTTTGTTATATAATACAAATGTTTATTTTGAGTTTTTAAGCTGCAGGGCTCTCTGATAAAAAGACTGATTGGTAATCTTCTCTTCCGCTTCATTAAGTGCTGCCAACAGATTATTCTGATTATCTGAAATCTCTCCTAATATCTGAGACATCAGTTCCCAAACCGGTTTCATTTTTTCAATAAGCTCCTCTCCTTTAGAAGTTAATATAAACAGTCTTTTACGTTCATCCTGTTTGTCTTTCTTCCATGCTATAAGTTCCTGTTTTTCCAGTTCCTTAAGCAGGGTTATGGTTGATGGATGAGTGTACCCTATTTCATTGGCGATTTCTACAACACTCGCTAATTCTTTTTGATAAATCGTATAGATTACGGGAAACCATTTAAGTTCAAAATTAATTCCAAAGGCTTTGTAGATCAGGGCACCATCTTTTCTCAGTTGCTCACTGAGGCGGTGCATTCTTGTAGATATGGCTAGGATTCCTGCTTCGTTAATTACATTCATATTCAGTTAATATGTAAGTGATAAAAAATATCATCAGCACTCATAAGTGGAAAACGTTCAGGAAGGGTTTCTTTTTTGATTTTTGTAAAATCATTCCTTTCGTAAAAACGCTGAGCTGCTTTCAATACCGATACTGTTCCCAAATATAGTTCATCAATTCCATTTTCACGACAGAAAGAAATCAAAGTTTCCAGCAACATCTGGGCAATATTCAATTCTCTACCTCTGAATTCTTTTTTCACAAACATTTTTCTAAGCGCTCCTCTCCTTTCGCCAAACTTCACTAAAGCGATAGAGCCTACCAGTTCTCCGTCTATAAAAGCTCCCCAAAAATTTCCACCGCCTTCGTGATAAAAACTTTCAATCTGTTTCAAATCAGGCTGATCTTCTGCCGTAATAGGGATATTAAATTCTTTCTGCTGAATGGTTAAAATCAAATCAATAAGCTGCTCTGAATAAGCATTTCCTATGGGTTGAATCTGTAATTTCATAGTGTTTTCATTTTAAAGTATAAAACTACGTAGTTAAATACATATATGCAAATTATTTTTATAGAAAATGAATTTTAGCACAGTTTTGAATCATCAAATCAACTGTTTATTTATCTGATTTTTAATCAAAAGATCTAAATAAGACTTTTATTATATTATGATATTTAAGTAATTTCGACATCAATAACCTGATCAATGAAATGAAAATAGAAAACTTGAAACCATTTAACGGAAAGCATTGCGAAACAACTGCAACTGGAACTCTATTACTCGAACTCGGAATTGAGCTTTCCGAACCTATGCTTTTTGGATTGGGTGAAGGTCTCGGTTTTATCTATTGGAATATGAAAACCATGGATTTCCCATTTATTGGCGGGCGGGTAAAGCCTGATATCCTAACTCAAAATATAGCCAGAAACCTAAATCTGGAATTAATGGTTAAAGAAACTTCTTCCCCACAAAAAGCCTGGACTTCTGTAAAAGAACTTATTGATAAAGGACAAGCTGTTGGATTAAAGATGGATTGCTACCATCTGGAATATTTTTCAAACCCGTTTCATTTTGCAGGTCATTATGCCGCTATTTATGGGTATGATGACCAAAATGCTTTTCTCATAGATACAAGACAACAAGGCGGACAGGTTACAACTTCTTTAGAAAGCCTGGCTTTGGCCAGAGCTGAAAAGGGCGTTATGGCTTCTAAAAATCTATATTACACTATCAAAAAAACAGATCAAAAATTCAATTTAGAAAAGGCAATATTAACAGCGGTCAGAAATAACGCCACCGAATATCTGAACCCTCCCATTACCAACGTAGCTTACAAAGGAATACTGAAAACAAGTAATGAAATTATCAAATGGTTTCATACCAGTAAAGATATTAAAGGTGAATTTGGGCTTTCTGCGATGATGATGGAAAAGGCAGGAACCGGAGGAGCATTGTTCAGAAACCTGTATCGGGATTTTTTGAAGGAAAGCTATGGGATGCTTGAACTTAAACAGCTAAAGACAGGATATGAATCATTCTCAGAAATTGCAGAACTCTGGACAGCGGTTGCCATGTTATTTGAAAAGGTAAGCGAGACCAAAGATTTTAAACATATTCAGGAAGCCTCCAAGATTTTAAAAACAATTGCAGACAAAGAAAAAAAGGCAATGGAATTATTGGCAACACTATAATATTCAATTGTCTTCATCTATACCTATCAAAAAACGTGTGCCATTTCTGACACACGTTTTAAATTTATAACAGAGAACTGCTTATTTCCAGCCTCCGCCTAAAGCCTGATACAGCTCAACGGCAGCTTTCATTTTGTTATATCTCGCATTAGAAATATTAAGTTCCGCATTCAATGAATTAACACTGGCGTTCAGAACTTCAAGATAATTGGCCATTCCATAGTTTACCAATTCCTGAGAATATTCTACAGAGTTTTTGTAGGCATTCAGTTCTTTTTCCTTTAACCCAATAAATGAATCTTGTACTGAGAACACTCTGATCGCATCAGAAACTTCTTTTCCTGCAGTAAGCACTGTTTTTCTGAAGTTCAGATAAGCGGTTTCCTGATTGGCAAGACTTACATCATAGTTGGTCTTGATGGTTCTTTTGTTCAAAATAGGCTGAGCTAATCCTGCCACCACATTCGCAAACAATGAGTTTACATTGAACAGGTGATCAATATCTACAGACTGAAGCCCTCCGGTTCCTGTAAGCTTTAATGTTGGATAAAACTGAGCTTTTGCAGCATTAGTCAACTCAAATGCATTCATTAAGTTGTATTCTGCTCTCATTACATCCGGACGGTTAGCCAGTAACTGCGCAGGATATCCCAATTTCAAGTCGATGGGAAGATTCTGTCCTTCCAGAGTAGATCTTTCAATCGTATGAGAAGGTTCACCCATTAAAAGACTCATGGTATTTTCCAGCAATTGAATCTGTGTATCAATATCAATCAATAACGATTTTGCATTGAAAACAAGAGCTTCACTCTGTTGTACAGCAACCTCTGTAAGGGTTCCTGAAGTCTTTAAAGCTTTTGTAGTTTCCAGATTCTTCTCACGGATTGCAATCGTTTCTGTGATGATCTTTTTCTGGGAATCAAAAGTCAGCAACTGATAATACGCAGAGGCAATAGAAGCAACAAGTCCACTTTTTACAGCCTTATGAGCTGCAACAGTTCCTAAGTATGTGGCTAATTGTGCTTTTTCCTGAGCTTTCATTTTTCCCCAGATATCAGCTTCCCAACCAAGGCTGGCCGTAATATCAAACTGATTGACATATCGTCTTTCTCCAATAATCTGACCGAACTGTGTATTGATAGACTGTGTCTGGAAAGTATAATTGGGGCCTACAGAAAGGGTTGGCGCATAGGCAGCTTTGCTTTGCTTCAGATAAGCTTCTGCAGAATTAATGCTCTGTAAAGCAATTCTGATGTCCAGGTTATTATCTAATGCCTTTGAAATATGTCCCTGAAGTACTGGATCTGTAAAGATTTCCTTCCAAGAGATATTGGCAACACTGGCGCTGTCTGAAGGAAGCATATCTGTACGGAAAAGCTTTTCATCAACAACGTTCTTCGGCCTTTCGTATTCCTTTCTGGCCATACAGGACGTGATGGCTCCCAGCATAATAGCTGAGAAAGTTATTCCTTTTATGATGTTTATTAAACTCTTCATTGTTTAAAATTAGAAGTTAGAAATCAGAGGTTAGAAACTGAACATTAAATTTCTAAGTTCAGTTTCCAGCTTCTCTAATTAATTTTTACTCTGCTAAATTGATGTCTTCTTTTTTAATAGGTTTGATCTTTTCCTGTATGGTTTCAAAAATAACATACAATACCGGAATTACAAATAATCCTAAGATAGTACCTATCAACAACCCTATCGCTGCACCAGTTGCAATAGATCTGTTACCAACAGCACCAATTCCGCTTGCTAGCACCAACGGTAATAAACCGAAGATAAAGGCGAATGATGTCATTAGAATAGGTCTCACTCTGGCTTTAGCTGCATTAATTGCAGACATTACAATCGTTTCACCATGATGCCTTCTCTGAACTGCAAATTCCACGATAAGGATCGCATTTTTCGCCAATAGCCCTACCAGCATGATCAAAGCAATCTGGAAATAAATATTATTTTCCAAGCCCATCACCTTCTGTCCCAGGTAAGCTCCCATTACCCCTAAAGGAAGAGAGATTACAACAACCAGCGGAAGAATATAACTTTCATACTGTGCAGAAAGAATAAAGTATACAAAAATTAAACTCAATGCAAAGATCAAAAGTGTTTGAGATCCTGAATTTAATTCTTCTCTTGTTAACCCGGTAAATTCTACCGCATAGTTTTGATTCAGTGTTTCACTAGCTACCTGCTGTACAGCGGTAATAGCATCCCCGGAACTGTATCCTTCAGAGTTTGCTCCCGTTACTTTCACAGAGGTAAACAAGTTATAACGGCTTACAGATTGAGGTCCATATGCTTTTGTTAATGTTACAAATTGTGAAATCGGAGACATTACCCCTGAACCTGTTCTTACATAAAGTTCGTTTAGGTTTTCAATATTCTTTCTGTTCTCAGGAAGAGCCTGAACCATTACTCTGAACTGCTTACCATACTTGGTAAAGTCGGCAGTATAAACCCCACCGATATATCCCTGCATGGTAGCCAAAATATCATTTACAGAAACCCCAAGCTGTTTGCTCAAAGGAACATTAATTTCCATCTGATACTGAGGATATCTGGTATTGAATGACGTTTGTGCAAATTGAATTTCTGGTCTCTGCATCAGCTTACCGATGAATTCATTGGTTTTATTATCCAAATCTGCATAGTCTCCACCTGATTTGTCCAGCAATACCATTTCAAAACCTGCACTACTCCCAAAACCTGGTACACTTGGAGGCTGGAAGAATACTACTTTAGCATCAGGAACAGCTCCTACAATTCCAAATAGTTTCTTCGTAATATCTTCAGAGGTTTGCCCCCCTGCTTTTCTTTCTTCAAATGGTTTTAATTTGATGAAGGCAAGACCATTATTACTACCGTTTCCGGATAAGAAACCTCTACCTGTGGAAATGGTAACATTTTGTACTCCCGGAACTTTCATAGCTTTAGCCTGAAGGGTTTTCAAGGCATTGTAGGTTCTTTCCATGGAAGCACCCGGAGGAAGCTGAACATCTGTAAAGATAATCCCTCTATCTTCTGTAGGTACAAATCCTTTCTTCATACTGCTGCTTGCCCAGAATAAAATACCTCCGGTAACCGCAAAAATAATCAGCGTTACCCATTTATGTCTTAAAAGGAATACAAATCCTCTTCCGTAACGTTCAGTAGTTGTTTTAAAAGCAATATTGAACTTATAGAAAAACTTCTGTAACAGGTTTAAGTTCTGATACTCTGCATGATGCTCTGCGTGAGGTTTTAAGAATAATGAACATAAAACCGGACTCAACGTTAATGCATTAATCGCAGAAATGATGATGGCAATGATCAGTGTAATACCGAACTGTTGATAGAATACCCCTGTAGGACCTGTAATGAAGGTTACCGGAATAAATACAGCTGCCATTACCAAAGTAATAGAAATAATTGCCCCCGTAATCTCATCCATTGCTTCTACCGTTGCTTTTTTCGCATCTGAAATACCGTGCTCCATCTTTGCATGGACGGCCTCGACGACCACAATGGCGTCATCCACCACAATACCAATGGCCAGTACCAATGCAAATAAGGTTAAGAGGTTCAATGAATACCCGAAAAGATTCAGGAAAAAGAACGCTCCTACAATAGATACCGGAACCGCAATGGCTGGAATCAAAGTAGATCTGAAATCCTGAAGGAAAATATATACTACAATAAATACCAGAATAAAGGCTTCAATCAGGGTATGTACTACCTTTTCAATAGAAGCCTCAAGGAATTCGTTGGTATCAAAGTTAAAAGTATATTTGATTCCCTGCGGGAAAGTTCCCTCTGCAGATTTAAGATAAGTTTTGATATTTTTAATAATCTCCTGTGCGTTGGATCCCGGAGTCTGGAAGATCCCCATACTGATGGAAGGGTTGTTTCCGTTTTCTCCTACACCTGTGTAAGACTGACCTGCCAGTTCTACTTTGGCAACATCTTTCAGCATCAGGTTTTGTCCGTTTGCAAGAGCTTTAATGATGATATTATCGTACTGTTCTTTATCGTTAAATTTACCTACATATTTGATAATGTATTCAAAAGAACTTCCACTGTTTTGTCCGATAGAACCTGCTGCAGCTTCTCTACTCTGCTCATTAATAGCATTGGTAACATCTGTAGGTGTTACTCCATACGCAGCCATTTTTGCAGGATCCAGCCAGATTCTCATCGAGTAGTTTTTACCTCCGAAAACGTTGGCATCTCCTACACCATTCACCCTTTTTAGGTTGGGAATAATATTAATATTCAAAAAGTTCTGAAGATATACGTCATCAAGATCTTTATTTTCAGAGTAGAAAGACATATACATCAGGGCACTCGTCTGCTGCTTCTGGGTTACAACCCCTGAACGTGTTACTTCAGACGGCAGAAGTGGTGTTGCTCTGGCTACACGGTTCTGTACGTTTACTGCCGCAATATCCGGGTCTATTCCTTGTTTGAAGAAAACCTGGATCTGAGCGGAACCGTCGTTCCCGGCACTGGAAGTAATATAATCCATTCCTTCCACCCCGTTGATCTGTTCTTCCAAAGGTACTACCACACTTTTCATCACCGTTTCAGCATTGGCTCCCGTATAGTTTGCGGAAACACTCACTGTAGGCGGTGCAATATCCGGATACTGTGTAACCGGTAACGAGATCAGCCCTAGCACACCGAGAATCACAATCAAGATTGAGATTACGGTAGATAAAACCGGTCTGTTAATAAAGTTTTTTATCATTAGAATTTCGGTTTTATAGATTGAACAAGACTATCCATTTTGATTGGTTTTGGCTTCACTGCTGTTCCCGGCTTCAGGCCTCCGATTCCGGCTGCAATAACTTTTTCCCCTTTATTAACTCCTGATTTGATAAGAGCTAAATTGTCAATTCTGTCAATAACATTTACAACAACATTTCTGGCAGTATCTCCTTTTTCTACTTTGTATACGTAAACAATACCTTGTTGTTCGTAAGTAGCACTTTCCGGAACTACCAATACGTTGTCATACTGCTGAGGGAATCTGATGGTTCCACTGTTACCATTGCTTAATAATTTTTGAGCATTGGAGAATGCAACTCTGAACTGAATGGTTCCGGTTGTTGGATCAATCTGACCTGTGATCGCTTCAATTCTTCCTTTTTCAGGATAAAGGCTTCCGTTGGCTAACTGAAGCTCTACCATCGGTAAGTTTTTGATTTTTTCAGGCATAGAAGCTCCTGGAGATTTTTCAAGGAAATCAAAATACTCCTTTTCATTCATTGCAAAATAGGCAAAGATCTCGGAAGTATCAGAAATCGTTGTTAGTGGTGTTTGATCAGATGGTCCTACCAAACTACCTACTTTTAACGGAAGTCTTCCAATTACCCCTGAAATAGGAGCACGAATGATGGAATACTCGATATTGGCTTCTACTCCTTTATAATTGGCTTCAGCTTGTCTTTTTGCTGCATGAGCCTGTGCTAACTGTGCCTGTGCCTGTGCCAATTGAGCCTGAGCTGATTGTAGCTGTACATTACTGATAATATTTTTCTGAACCAATGGTTTTAGTTTATTCACTTCTACCTGTGCAGCATTTACAGAAGCCTGTGCAGCAGCAATATTGGATTCAGCAGCACCTATTCCAGCTTTGGAAGCGGCAGCATTTTCGGTAAGAATGTTCGTTTCAAGACGGAACAAAGGTTGACCTTTGGTAACGTATTGACCTTCATCTACCAGTAACTGGGTAATATATCCCTGTATTTTAGCACGTACATCATTGTTTACCCTACCTTGAATGGTAGCCGGAAACGTCTGATAACCTACTATGTTTTTTGACTCCACAGAAACAACAGGGTACGGCTTGGCACCATCTTGTTTCGGAGCTTCTTTTTTGCAGGCTGTGAGAGAAAGCGCTGCAATCGAAAGTATAACTAGCTTATTATTCATTTTATAGTTTATTAAGAGATTCCTGAATATTTTCTATGTTTTTATTTAAGAGTGCTTTGTAAACTTCTATTCTTTCATTGTATCCATCATCTTTACTTTTTTTAAAATTGTTTAAATCATCTAATAGTTTTAATTCGTCCCGCATTTTCTGGACAATTTTCTCAAATCGAATTTTCTTGTATTCATCATTGATGAAAAAATACCGTTTCCGCTCATCCATCTTATTATGATCTACGATAAGCTGTGCATTTAGTAATAACGAAATACTGGTAGAAACGGAGCTTTTGCTCGCGGAGAGCACTTCAACAAACTCGTCAAAAGTAATTCCTACTTTCTCATAATCAAAAAGAAGGTAGGAATAGATTTTTGAGGCTAATGGGGGTAGGTTGAAAATGGTGCCATAAAATCTTACGGCATCCTGGAAAATTTTTTCATCAACTTCTATACTTTGGTGCATAATATAAAAATTTGAACAAATGTAAAAATTAGTTCAGAACCAAACGAACAAAGCTGATAGAGATTATAAATAAAGGGCGTTTTAAAAATTCAATGAAACTTGATTTAACTTTTTGCTTAAATTATAATCTTCTCAAAAGCTTTCCTTAATCCGTCTGCCAAAACAACTTCTCCACAATAGGAATATCCTTTACTTTCAAGAATTTTCAGCATTGCAATATTATCATAGTTTGTATCTACCTTAACACTCTGAATTCCATTAGCTCTGGTAAAATCTTCGATATGATCGAAAAGTTTTTTAGTCATTCCCTGTCCTGCAAACTTTTCGTCAATAGCCACGCGATGTACTACTACAAATTCTCCGTTGCTTAACCATGCGCCTTCAATTTTACTGTATGCAGGTTCATCGTTAAGAATCAAAGCTGCATACACTGCAATATCCCCGTCTACTGTAAGCACATATCCAAAACCTTTAGCAATATCGCTCTCTACTGTATCAAGATTAGGATAACCGTTCTGCCATTGTGTACTTCCATCTTGTCTTCTTCTTTCAATGGATTGCTGGATGATTGCCCAAATAATGTCTCTGTCTTCAATTTCCGATTTTCTTAGTTTGATTTCTGGATTCATGTTGTTGATTTTGATTAAAAAATAAAAAGATTCAGAGAGTAATAACCAGACTCATTACTTTCATAAAAAACAATTACAAGCCAACCTATTACCCTCTTTCAATCCTTCCATCTTTCAATAATTTTATAATTGATTTAATTAAAAAACCGAAAACTAATTATAAATTAATTTTCGGTTCGAAGTAGTAAAATTTAAAATTATGAAATTGTTTTATTAATTTTCATTTTGTTGAAGATAAGCATCAATAATATCAAATGCTTTCTTCTCATCCTGTAGATCCACCATTACCTTTAGCGATGTTGCTGTAGGCGTTGTAGTGAATGTAAGATAGTTATTTTCAACAGTATTTGTAATTTGCGCGTCATCCAATTTAGACTTAACCAACTGAATTTCTGAAGGGTTATCACTTTCATAAACTGATACTCTCGTACTTCTTTCCATATTCTAATTGTTTGAGTATCTAAATGTACAATGTTTTTTCGAAAATTACAAATCTTTGGTTTTAAATTTTATTAATATTATTTTCAATTTTATCTAATGCCAATTGAATTTCTTCCTTGGTAACATTAAGATGTGGTCTGAAACGTAAAGAGTGATCTCCACATGGAAGAATGATTAATCCATCATTGAATAATTCGGTCATCATTTTGTTTCTGTCAGCTCCGGATGGAAGATCAATAGCACACATTAGTCCTCTCCCTCTTGCATTGGAAATTTTTGCAGGATACTTCTCTGCTAATGCTTTTAAGCTTTCCAATAAGAAATCACCAACTACTCTTGCATTTTCTACAAGGTTTTCTTTTTCGATAACTTCCATTACCAATTGGAAACGAAGCATATCGATAAAGTTTCCACCAAATGTAGAGTTGATTCTTGAGCTTTCTCTGAAAACGTTGTTCGGAACTTCGTCAAATTTTTCTTTGTTGGCTAATACTCCACAAACCTGAGCTTTTTTCCCGAAAGAAATGATATCCGGCTTAGCTGTAAAGTGTTGGAATGCCCACATTTTACCTGTAATGGCAATACCTGTCTGAACTTCGTCAAAAATGAGTAAGATTTCATTGTCATCACAGATTTTTCTTAAACCTAGTAAAAATTCATCTCTGAAGTGGTTGTCACCACCTTCTGCCTGAATAGGTTCAATGATGATACAAGCTACTTTATCAGGATTCATGAGAATAGCTTCTTCAATCTGCACTAAAGCCAGTTGCTCGTTCTTGATTGTTTCTGCTAAATTCTCCTCTGTAATCGGGAATGATAATTTTGGGTTTAAGATTCTTGGCCACTTAAACATTGGGAAATATTGGTACTTCCTAGGATCTGAAGTATTTGTTAAGCTTAGAGTATAACCACTCCTACCGTGGAAAGCCTGTTTGAAGTGAATACAGATTCCAGCTTCAGTATCAAGACCTTTTTCAAAGTTTTTGCGTGTTTTCCAATCGAAGCAAGCTTTCATAGCATTTTCAACGCCTAAGCTTCCACCTTCAATGAAGAAAGCATATTGTAATTCCTGAGGAATAACTACCCTTTCAAACACTTCTAAAAAGTGAGCATATTCTTCTGAGTAAACGTCTGCCAATGTTGGTTTGTTAACAGCCATTCTTCCCAACCATTCTGATCTTTCTAAAAGATACGGGTGGTTGTACCCGATGGAAGCTGATGCAAACATAGAGAACATATCCAGGTATTCTCTGTCTGTAAGTTTATCATAAAGCCATGATCCGTGAGATTTTTCAATATCCATCACGAAATCGAAGCCGTCTGCCAACACATGTTTCCCAACTGTTTCCTTAACTTTATTTGCTTGTATATCTAATGTGTGTTCCATAATAAATTGTTGTGTGATTTAATAAGTGAATGATTAAACAATCAAAAGGCTGAGCATTTAATCATTCAGGTTATTAAGTTTTTTATAGTTTTTTAGTTGCTTTAAGTAAAGCTTTTATAAATCAAATTTAATTCCTTGTGCTAAAGGAAGTTGTGCGGTGTAATTTATAGTATTGGTTTGTCTTCTCATATAATACTTCCAAGCATCAGATCCTGATTCTCTACCACCTCCGGTTTCTTTTTCTCCTCCGAAAGCTCCTCCGATTTCTGCACCGGAAGTACCAATATTTACGTTGGCAATACCACAATCTGAACCTGCATGAGAAAGGAATAATTCTGCTTCTCTAAGGTTTTGAGTCATAATCGCAGAAGAAAGTCCCTGTGGAACATCATTCTGAATAGCGATTGCTTCTTCTAATGTTTTGTATTTGATTAAGTATAAAATTGGAGCAAATGTTTCATGCTGAACAATCTCATAAGAGTTTTTCACTTCAGCAACGCAAGGCTTCACATAGCATCCGGATTCGTAATCTTTTCCAGATAAAACGCCACCTTCAACAACGAATTTTCCACCTTCTTTTTTACATTTCTTGATAGATTCCTGATATTGGTTTACCGCATCAACGTCAATAAGTGGTCCTACATGGTTGGTTTCGTCCAATGGATTTCCGATTTTCAATTGGCCATAAGCTTTTACCAATCTTGTTTTTACTTCATCATATACGTCTTCATGGATAATAAGTCTTCTTGTAGAAGTACATCTTTGTCCTGCAGTTCCTACCGCTCCGAAAACAGCTCCAATGATAGACATATTAAGATCTGCTTCTTTGGTAATGATAATTGCATTGTTACCTCCTAATTCAAGGATTGACTTCCCGAATCTTTCTGCTACTTTAGAAGAAACCATTCTTCCTACTCTTGTAGACCCTGTGAAAGATACTAGAGCGACTCTTTTGTCATCAACTAATTTCTGCCCGATTTCGTGGTCTGCTACCAATACACTTGAAATTCCTTCCGAAAGATTATTCTCCTTCAAAACTTCATTCATAATATTCTGGCATGCTATCGCACAAAGCGGAGTTTTTTCTGATGGCTTCCAGATGGTAACGTTACCACAGATCCAAGCTAATGCTGTGTTCCAAGACCATACAGCTACCGGGAAGTTGAATGCAGTGATGATTCCCACTACCCCAAGCGGATGGTATTGTTCGTACATTCTGTGACCAGGTCTTTCTGAGTGCATGGTATATCCCTGAAGCTGTCTTGAAAGTCCTACTGCGAAATCACAGATATCAATCATTTCCTGTACTTCTCCAAGTCCTTCCTGCAAAGATTTACCCATTTCATAGGAAACCAGTTTTCCAAGATCATCTTTATATTCTCTTAACTTTAAACCAAGCTGTCTTACCATCTCTCCTCTTTTAGGAGCCGGGATCAGCCTGAATTCCTGAAATGCTTTTTGAGCCGTTTCAATTACTTTGTCATAATCACTTTCTCCGGAAGTTTTTACTTTTGCAATTAATTTCCCATCTGCAGGAGATACGCTTTCTATCGTCTTTCCTGAAGCGAAATATTTCCCGCCCACTGAAGTACCTTTATTCTCTTCTTTAATACCAAGGTTTTTGAGTGTTTTTTCGATTCCGAAATCCTTTACTTTTTTTGACATAAAATCTTACTTTTCGTTCTCTCTAAAGATAAAAATATTATGCGAACCTCAAAACTTTAATTTTTTAATATGCTTTTTATTTGGACTAATTATAAACATGCTTATCTTTGTAGGGTAATCTTTTTGACAATCACCGATGGAAAATTCACAAGAAAATAACTCAAAGTTTAAAAAGTGGTTCAAGCGTGTGGGATGGGCAGGGTTTGCTTTCTTTACCATTAAAGGCTTGATTTGGCTCGTCATATTCTACTTTGGAGCAGACACTCTTCAGAGTTGTATAAAATAAAAAGCAGAGAAAATATTTCTCTGCTTTCTTTTTAACATTAAGGTTAATTACATGTTTTTTTGATAAATAAAACTCCAAAAAACACAAAAATTTTCATTTTCGAGGTTCAATATCTCCCATTGTACTCCCTAAAACTAGCCTTTTACAGGCTTCTTTTTTCTCCACTTTTGCCGGCCAACTACTCTTTTTTCTTTCTCCCCGAATTGACAAGGCTTTGATGCAGGAGATATTCAATTTGGCCATTCACACTTCTGAATTCATCATTGGCCCATTTTTCCAGGAGTTTATAGGTGGACTCATCTATCCTTAAGACAAAGGATTTTTTGCCTTTGTTTTCCGAAGTGTTCTGAGCTTTTTCCGATTTCATTATTCTTGTTTTTTATGCAAGATGCATTGGGTTATATCCAGGGCTTATAAACTCGATAAACCAGGAAGTATTCAATTTTTATGACTAGTTATACAGGGTTCCTGCATTTAATATTGGGGTTGCTGCTTTTTCACCACAAAGAACCACCATTAAATTGCTTACCATTGCTGCTTTTCTTTCATCATCAAGCTCAACGATATTTTCTTCTGAAAGCTTTTTAAGGGCAAGGTCTACCATTCCCACCGCTCCTTCTACGATTTTTGTTCTCGCTGCTACAATCGCAGTAGCCTGCTGTCTCTGAAGCATAGCTCCGGCAATTTCAGAAGCATACGCTAAATGTGAAATTCTTGCCTCCTGAATTACAATTCCTGCTTTTGAAAGGCGATCTGTAAGTTCCTGCTCCAAAATAGAATTAATCTTATCTCCGCCCTCTCTCAATGTAATCGGAGCATGATCATCTTCCAGATTATCATAAGGAAAACTCATGGCCAAATGACGTACCGCTGCTTCACTCTGCATCCTAACAAAGTCTGAATAACGCTCTACATCAAAAGCCGCTTTATAGGTATCTCCTACTTTCCATACCATTACTACTGCAATTTCAATAGGATTCCCCATCTTATCATTTACTTTCAAAGTTTGTCCCTGTAAGTTTTCTGAACGCAATGACATTTTCTGAGATGAGTATAAAGGATTGATAAAGAATAATCCGTTATCTTTTACCGTTCCTACGTACTTTCCGAAGAAGTTTAATACTCTTGAATGATTAGGCTGAATAATCATTAACCCTTTTAAGAAAAAGCAAGCAAGCAAAAAGCACAACATTGAAATAACAACATATGTAATACTTTGATCTACCCCACTAATAAAAAAGTATGCCGCAGCAACAAAGAGCACCAGGCAGATCACTAATGTAATATAACCCGACATGGGTTTTAATGTTTTTTCCATGATTGAATTTTTAATTTGATATTATTTTGATATCATAAAGTTAACAGTAAATTTTGAATTGTGATTGATAAATTTTGTTTTTTTGATGAGAGCAGAATTCAGAATTCATAGAACAAGGTCTGTGATTGTAATTTTTTACAGTAATTATGAACCGAGATCAAAAGATATAAACGCAATGTTCGCTAAGAATTTATGAGTTATAATGGAAAAAATTGCAGAGGCATTTCACTCAGCTAAGAATCCCATCCCTTGCTGAACGAAGTGCCATTGTGAACGGAAAATAAAAAAACTAGTATAATCAGCCTTGCGAGCATAGCGTTACAATTAATTCAACATACAGAGTAACCGGTTCAATCTTGATGATAATTGTCGATAGCAATAGAAATAAAAGCTTCACGCTGTAGAAAGGTTGTTTGATCGAACAAAGTCCTATTAATCAAATTTATAAATCCACAGATGACTTATACACAAAAAAAATCCCGGAAATGAATTCCGGGATTTTGAGTGATATGTTTAAAAGATTATTTCTTTGTTAAAGCTTTAAACTTGAAATAAGATACAGCTGATAAGGTAATCATTGTAGCAATTCCGATATATACCCAAGCTGGTACTGGTACCGGATCACCTGCTGCATAAGAGTGAAGTCCGCTCAGGTAGTAATTTACCCCAAAGTAAGTCATTACCATTGAACAGAAAGCAAACATTGTTGCAACGTGGAATGCCCATCTGCTTCTTAATCCAGGAACTAATCTCATGTGTAATACGAAAGCGTAAACCATAATGGAAATGAAAGCCCATGTTTCTTTCGGGTCCCAGCTCCAGTATCTACCCCAAGATTCATTGGCCCAGATACCTCCCAGGAAGTTCCCTACCGTTAAGGCAAAAAGACCTACCGTTAATGACATTTCAGAAACAATTACCAGTTCTTTCAATGTTGTATCGTGGTGAATTTTATAAGTGTCTTTGTTTGAGATAATATAGAATACTAAAGATAGTACAGCAATAATCATAGACAGGGCAAAGAAACCATAACTTGATGTAATAATCGCTACGTGAACGATTAGCCAATAAGACTTCAATACAGGAACAAGCGGTGTAATCTGTGGATCAAGTGCAGAACCTCCGTGTGCAAATCCCATCATGATAACTGCCACCATAAATCCTGATGCAGGAATCAAAGCATTTGAATTTCTATACAATGCAAAACCTGCCGAAATACCTACCCATGAGATGAAGATAATCGCTTCGTATCCATTACTCCAAGGTGCGTGTCCAGAAATATACCATCTTGCTACAAGACCCAGGAAGTGGCATATATATCCTATAGACCCAATACCGATGATTACTTTAATCGCTTTGTTTAAACTTTTATTAGGTTTGAATAGCTCAACAAAACCTAAAATTAAAAGAAGTCCTCCAATAATCGTATAGAAAATCAATAATTTGAAGTTGATATTCACATTGTTCATGAATACTTCAAGATCTACTTTAGATTGGTCTGGAATTACTGCTTTCCCCCATTTTTTCTGATAGTCTGAAAGTTTTACCAATTCAGCATCAGCTTGGCTCCAGTCTCCTGATTTTTGTGCTCCAATAACTGTTGAAAAATAAGGACCCATTACTTGCTGGGACTCCATATCCGGTTCAAATTTCTGATCCAACCATGAATGCCAAGTGTGATTAGCATCATTTTTCACAGGAACGATTCTTAAGAACTGACCACTGAAAAACTCATTGAAAATCTGAACTCTTTCGTTTAGTTTAATAACCTGTTTGTCATATTCAGACTGGTCTGCTGGTTTTTTGGCAAAAGCTGCATTATAGTCTCTTTCCAGAACATAAGATAACATTCCTGTTCTCTTATCTACCGGGAATAAATTCAGTAAAGAAGTATAGCCTTCTTCATTAGCTTTAGTTTTTTCCAGAAGTGCCTTTCCTCCTTTTTCATCAACTTTGATTAGAGGAACTGATGTCCAGCTTTCCGTATCTGTATTGATAGAAAGGAACCATTGGTTAGCATCCAAGGATTTCCCATCTGTTCCTTTGAAGCTGTCATGCTTGTAAAGTTTTCTTAAAACCTCTAAAGCCTGAGTGTTCATTGGAATAATTCGCCCTTCGAAGTTCTGAACCAAAAGGTAACCGAATTTCTCAGCGTGTTCTTTACTAATTTTGTTTCTTGAAATAATTTCATCAGCTGAAATAGTTCTCATTTTCCCCATTGGAGAAGCTAATGAATTCTGTCTTATTTCGCCATCTTGAGCTGTTGCTTTAGCTTCAGGAGCTGGTGTTGCGTGGGTATGCCCATCTCCTTCTACATGTACATGTTCTCTGCTTCCGTCAGTAGTTCCATGTGTTTCAATTTTTTGAGCGTTTAACCCTAAACTTAAGAATAATAAAAGTACTGCCGCAGCTTTCTTTTTATTAATTTCTTTCAGTTTATTAGCATCTTTCAGCATTTTATTTAATTTCCAGAAGTGTGTTCCTTTCCAGAAGAAGATCACAAACATTCCTAAGAATAAAAGACCATATCCGATATATGAAATTAAAGTTCCCCAATAATCGTGGTTTACAGATAATACCGTACCCATTCTGTCCGGATCAAAGCTTGACTGGAAGAAACGGTATCCTTTATAGTTTAGAACGTGATTCATATAGATTTTATAAGGGTTTTCTTTTCCTTCATCAACGATTTTCACGTGACTTTCATAAGCACTTGGAGAGTTACTTCCAGGATACGTTTCCATCACAAAATCATCTAATTTCAATGCGAAAGGGGTGTTGTAAACCTTAGGTCCGAATCCAACCATGATGTTCAATCCATCCATCGTAACCTGCTTATAGGCATTTGGATTTCCTCTTTCAACAGAAAGATCAACCAATTGCTTTGTTTTTGGACCTTGAAGTTCAATCTGAAGCATATCCGGCACATTAGCATCTTTCTTTCTATCCCCTTCAATAGCCATCAGTTTTCCTTTTTTAAGACCTTCAGGAACTACTAATTTTAACTCATTGATGGTGTATAAACTTCTCAATGCTAAAGGTTGGAATTGATCTTTTACAGTACTTCCGGTAGCCTGAGTTGCCATGGTCATGAAACTTGCATCTACTGGAGTTTTAATGAATAGTTTTCCGCCTTCATTTTTGAATTCTACTGCCCCTTCAATCGCTCTGTTAAAGGTTACCAAAGTTCCGTTGATTGATTTGGTGTCTCCAGCTTTGATGTAGATGTTTTGTCTTCCTGTTGTTCCTGTTGAAACCAGGTGAAGATACTCAGTTCCATTAGGTTCAGCCAATAAGCTGTCTTTTTTTCTTTGAATATATTCTTTTGCAAAGATCTTTACTTCTTTTCCATGGAAGTCGTAAGTTGCACTAAGATCTTTGTGTAGTGGAGACATCAAATAAGGAATATCCTGGTAGTTAAGGACATCTCCTTTTTCCTCGATCTGGATTTTAAGGAAGTTTTTATCCGTTACAATTTCGTTGGATGTTTCCCCTTCTCTGATGTGCATCTGCCCCTCAAAACTGATGTATCTTGTGATGGCACCACCAATAAAGATGAAGATAAAGGCAAGGTGAAAAACTAAAACCGGCCATTTCTCTTTTTTCCACAGTCTGTATCTTCCGATATTTCCTATGAAGTTAATAATAAGCAGCACCATAATGAGTTCAAACCATTTGGCCTCATAAATTAATGCTTTTGCTGTAGGAGTTCCGTAGTCGTTTTCTAAGAACGTTGCATAGGCCATTGCGAATGCATAAACCAGTAACAATACAGCCATTGTCCTGGTTGAGATAATAATATCCTGGAGCTTCTTCATGTTTATATGTACTTGACATGCAAAAATAAGGATGATAAACCATAAAGAGCTGAAAAAAAGCTGTTTTTTGTCATTTTGATCCCGGTTTTCGTTATTTTGAATCGTTCTTAATAAGATTGGAGTTATTATGAAAAAATCAATTTTTAATCCCGAAAAAATACGGATTCATAATACCTATATCAGCGATTGAAGACTTCTATTTCAGGCTATTGCTTTTCATCTCAAAACCTCAGAAAAGAAGTTTGTTAAAAGCTCCTTGCTAATTTCAGGTTTATAGATAAATTCGTGAGAGCCATTTTCTATGGTCTGAAAGATCCACCCTTTTGCCTTCGATTTATTTTGATTATAAATTTTCAGCACATCATCATAACCAAATACATAATCATCTTTTGCACTGATAGTGTACAGTGGGTGATCTTTCGTAATATTTTCAAAAGGGATAGCTCCAATATTTAATACGGGATTTGGAGCAAAGGCATAAAATGCTTTAAATGGAGTTTCTTTCTGGGATGCAAACCAAAATGTAGCAGTTCCGCCATTGGACATACCACCCAAATAAATTTTATTTTTATCTACGTTATATTTTTTTTCAACATCATTCAGGATTGTGAAAATATTTTCAAAGGCTTTCTGTTGATTCATCCAGCCAAAATCTTTTTTAGCGAAAGGATAAACAATAATTGCATTGAAATGATCACCCACAGAAAAAATGGGTTCTTTTTTCACATCCGGATTTTGATAGTAGAAATCATTCAGGGAATTGACTCCTCCATGAAGAAAGAAAATAACTTTCACTGGCTTTGAAGACTTGTATCCTTTTGGAACGAAAACTATATAAGGAGTTTTCAGTCCCTCGGGTTCTGTAAAATACAAAGCAAATCCGGATGGTGCCTGATTAAAGGAAATACTTTCTGTAATTTGATTTTTAATAATCTCCTGATTCCACTCTTCTGTTTTCTGTTTCTTCAGCTTTTCTATTTGTGTCACCTTATTTTCCAGATCTCCTAAAAGTTGTTTAAACTCCATATTCTGGCTAAGGTTTTTAAATCGTTCATTGGTCTGTAGGAAAATAACTTCATTCCTGCTTTTTCCAAGTCCGAGTTTAGCTCCTTTCTTAAGCCATTCAATAGCTGTTTTCGTATCATTACAATTGGCAGCAGCAGAAGCTGCACTTACATAATCATAAAGCCCAATTTCGGATTGCAAGTTAAAAGCATCTTTAAAATTGGAAAGAGCAGCACAATATTCTTTTTCCTGTAAATTGGCTGCAGCTTCCTTCATCAAAGCTCCATAAGACTGTGAAAATGCATTTGAAAAGCATAACAGGCATGATAATAATACAGTTTTCATGTTATTTTTATTTCAAAAATAAACAATCATTTTTACTCTTTTATCTGACTTTACGTTTATTTCTCCAGTGAAATCCGTTTCCTGATTTTACTCAAAAATTCATGGGTAATTCCAAGATAAGAGGCTACCTGCTGTTGGGTAAGTTTCTGCTCAAGCCTGGGATATTTCGCCAAAAATTCAATATAGCGTTTATCTGCTGTTTTTCCTGTTAAAGAAAGAATTCTTCTCTGAAGTGCTACAGACGACTGCTGATTCATCATTCTAAAGAGTTTTTCAGTCTGAGGCATGGCTGCATAAAGTTCTTCTTTATCTTTTTTTGAGATCATCAATACTTCACTATCCATAAGGGCTTCAATATTTAAAATACTGGGAACATCATTAAGAAGACTATCAATATCCGTAATCCACCATCCTTCTACCGCAAAATATAAAGTTTGTTCAAATCCATTTTCATTGAGATAATAGATTTTGAAACACCCATTCAGAACAAAGCCTTCGAAAAGACAATAATCTCCTTCTTTAAGAACAATTTCTTTCTTCTTAAAGCATTTCAATTGGAATGGTGCAGAAAACTGCCTGAACTCTTCTTCAGAAAGATCAATATATCGGCTGATATTTTTAAAAAGTAAATTGAACATGATATTATTTATCAAAAATAAAGATATCAATATTCCTGATACCTTTATACTTTGCTATGTTGTGTTAATTTAATTCCCTTTTAAGAAATCCTGAGTATTTACGATACTGGTATAAAGACCACCCAATGCAGATATTCCTGCTAAAAAAGACCTTTGAATTTCGGATGCTTTTATTATCTGTCCATTGAGTTCCCTGTCTCTTGTTGCAGTAGCATCCCCAACAATTGCGTTATTGAATCCGAAATCAAAAGCTGCTCTTGTGGTAGATTCTACGCAAACATCTGTCATCATTCCGGTAATAACTAAGTTTTTAATATTCTTTGACTGAAGGTAGCTCAACAGTTCGGTCTCTCTGAAACTGTTAGGAAAATGTTTTTCAATCACTTTCTCATTAGGCAAAGGGGAAACCAAGGAATGGATTTCTGCTCCCAAAGTTCCAGGCAAGAAGAAAGTAGCTCCTTCATTGGTAGAAATATGACGGATATGGATTACTGGAAGATTGTTTTTCCTGAAATATTCCAAAACCTGTTGAGTATTCTTGCCTGCTTGTTCAGCTCCTTCTAATGTCATTTTTCCTCCAAGGAAGTAATCGTTCTGTACGTCGATAATTAATAATGCTGTGTTTTCCGTTTTTCTTTTTTGTTGTGCGTTAATTGATACCAGTGATAATAAAGCCAGACATAGAGTCAGTGTGCTTTTCAATAAATTTTTCATTGATTATATTTTATGAGACAAAACTAGTAAGCTTTACACTGCTGGCATTTGAACTAGTTCAAAAAAGACATTTCTTTGCAAAATAAAAACCGAAGGACAGTCCTCCGGTTTTTAAATTTTATCTTATTTCCAATAGCTCCATTTCAATCCATCAAAGACAGCCATGGTTTTGCTCACTGTATCATAGCATATCATCCCCGGATATGGGCTTTTAACATTGATATGAGGATCTGCTATTTTAGGCAAAATAAGCGACTTATTTGAAGATTCCAACACCAATACCCCGGGAGCATTTGTAGTGGAAGACCCCATAATAATCCTATTTTGTCCAGTAATTTCTGCATTTGTATTGAAAACAACCCCCGCAATAGACCCAGGATCACTTAAAGGAACCCATGCTGATTCAACTTTCATCTTTAATATCTTATCATTCTTATCCATCAAAAGCGTTCCTTCAGAAGCGTCAGCTGGCAACGTTTCTACGATAGGCAACAAAATACCTTTTGTTGTATTAACCGCAAAGTCTAAAAGACCGTCACCATCAACCTGGGGCTTTTCAATGGCAATTTGCGCTGACAAAGCTCCTAGTTGAAATAATGTTATTATTGTGATTATTTTTTTCATTTTCTGTTCTTTTTAATTGTTACAAGATCTGGCAATACAATTCCAAACTGTGCCATTGTACAGTTTGAAACACTTATCAGCTGTATCATAAATCAACATTCCCTCAACAGGTATAGCTATATTGCTAGAGGTCGTTCTCGTAATCACTATCCCCTTGTCTTTAGACTCCAGTGCCATAAATCCATTGGGAACATTTCCAGGCCAACCATTCTGTATATTCTCATGCCCTGAAATTCCTATTTTAGTGTAACCATCAGGGGTTCCTATTGCAGGATCTTTTACACAATACGTTTCAAGATTAATCCCAAAAGTAAAATATTTATTACCTGGAAATGAATATCTGAATACAGCTTTCCCTCCTATAAAACTGGTTGCAGGAACAAGCTGTACATTTTGTGAAAATGCCGCATCATTAGCTATTACCATATATGCTTTATCAGTAGCCACAATACTGCTATAATTTGAAAGATCAGCCTGAAGCCACGTAGAAGCAGTATTATTTCTCCTTTGAGCTAGCCAAGATCTTGGAATGATTTTCCCCGGAGCAGTTCCATAGTTCAAAAGTGCAAGGGTTTTATTATTATTATCACCCATCATTAAGAAAGTATTATCCTGTAAGAAAGTAACCCTGCTCTGGTCGATATTAGGCAATACAAAATTATTACTTGTAGATATGGTAAGGATAATATTATTTTCAGTATTGATACTATTTGAAACAACCTGATCTAAGATAGTAGCGTCATCTTTTGCCATCCCAAAAATATTATTGTTAAAATTTGCATCTAAAGCAGAATTCCAGGTTATCGACTGATTGGCAGCGATATAATTTTGAGGCTGTAATAAAGTAACTCCATATTTAATAGCAAGGTAAGAACGTACTCTTTGTTTTTCTATAGCAGTTAATTCTCTTTCATAGCCAATAGCCTCTCCAAAATCTGCATCAGGAAAATAACTAGGTTGACTTCCTAAAATAGCACCACCCGCTGTTCTGCTGTTAGGAGCAGTCACTGCAGCAGTTACATTTTGATTTTGTCCATCTAATCCATAAGTTATGGAACCTCCAATGGTATAAGAATAATCAGGAAGCTGTGTTTTATTTTTTATTCTGTTCATTGCTGATGCTGTGTAAGGGTAAACCTGCATGCTCCCATTATTTCCTGAGTTGGTATATGAAGGCCAGTTTGCCTCTGTAAGGGCAGCTGTTGTTGTGGTCCCTCCAAAGCCAAAATATTCATTATATGTACTCGGTCCAAAGCTTCTCGGATTAATCATCATAAAGAAAGAAGAATCCATACCATTGGTTGTATAGGGTTTCCCGTTAGGAATAACCATAAATTTGGCTCCTGCAGCCGTTGCATTACCAAAATCAACTGATGGATTAAAGTTATATTTTACATCTGCAGGCAACAAACTAGGTTGCCTTGTGGCGTTAGTCTGCGTAAAATCATTTTTGGCAATAGACTGATCTTCCCATAGATTCGGAGTGAAATTCTTATCAGCTCGCAGCCACATTCTTAGCCCATTATCTACACCTCCAGGCCCCACAACAAATGTTGAAAAGGTAAAATAATCACCATCCGTATTAGAGAAATCTATATTTGTAGTTGTCTGCACATAATTTTCCCCATTCACTGTAATCACAGACATAGGTATCCAGGTATCCGACCCATCAAAGACAGTATCAGTAGATCTTACCATGTAGATTGTATTCGCAGGAACAACAGGTAAAGCTACCGTAACAGGCTGTGTAAATCCTGAAGTATATTGAGCTTTCCATACCGCCCCCATTCTGTAATTAGCTCTATTGCCGCCCGGTGATACAATTGGTGTATTATAACTTCGTCTTAATCCGTTATCCCCCCAGCTTAGAAATTTCATATCTGTCAAATTACTGGTATTAGCTACATTGGAGGCTGCAAAATTTCCTGCGGCAATCACTACCTGAATCATGTCATCATTTACAGAATGTGATTGCTTCTGATGGAGAGCTGATCCGTTATCTCTACCAATTCCAGCAATATTCTTATTATATATGGAAGCATTAGCACTAGTATGATCCCACATTAACGCACTACCATCAGAGGCTATATAACTTTGTGGGGTACTTTGGTCAAGGGTGATACCATACTTATAGGCCAGATAAGAATTTACCCTTTGTCTTTCTGCAGGAGTCTGAGTTCCTGAATACAAAATAAATTCTCCTATTCTATCTCCTGCTAATGTAGTGCTTGAATTACCACCGTCGTTATCCATTAAAAGAACCAACCCTGGGTAATTACTTGTAGAGGAAACATTATTTGAAGGCGGTCCGTATGGTAAGCCATTATTATCGAAAAAATAGTTCATATTACCTCCCGATAAACTATTATAGTAAGATTGTATACTCGGGACATCAGTTCCAACTGTATTAATTGTATTCGTTCCAAAAAAAACATCCCCTGATTCTTTTTCATTATAGAATTCTGGGCGGTTACCCTGGGTTCCGAAAAATGGTGATTGCCATACTCCCGCTACTGTAGTTGAGTTAGAATTTCTCACCGTTCCGTTCATAACAAATACAGACCTGTATGTTGCTGACCTTGTTCTTGAAAGATGCGTATATGAAGTAAGTGCATTACTTGTGTTATCTGGAAATCCTAACGGAAATTTGTATCCGGATCTATATCCGTCAGTACTAACGATTTCAATCGCAGGATTAAAGTTAAAACTGGGAATAGAAGTCGCTGTACGGTAAACCGGCCTTGCACTGATACCCGGATCAGCATAATAACCAGGTATTCCCTGATTGGCAATTCCATTTACACCGCCTATTTTTTGATTCTCCCATAGAGAGACTTGTACATTATCTGTTGTTGTACCCGTACCTGCATCCGCTTTCACCCAAATCTGGAGATTGCCGGAAATACCGCCAGGAGATTGTGCCCAAAGCACACAGCTGCCTAGCAAGAATACAAAGAATAACTGCTTTTTCATTATGTATCTATTAATGTTCATATTTTTTCAAATTATCAGATCTTTGAAAGACTTGATAATAAAATGGAAATAGATGGAATATGGAAAAACAATTGAAAAGTAAAATTTAAAAACAAGCCATTATTAAATCTTAACCTTTTTGGATATTTGCCACAAATGTATAATATTTTTTTTTTATAAAGTTATAACAATTTTAAAAAAATATTACAGTAATTCGATCAATTTAATTAAAATTTTCACAACATAAGCGAGATAAAGCATATACAATAACAAAAAAGTATTATTATATTTTATATTATCAACATTTTTCAAATCATTATTTTTTTCAAATATTATATGCTGCAAATAGATTCTTTTTATCCTTTAAGGACGATATGGAGAATAAGCACCGAGTAATTAATAGAATTTAACAGCTCTGTATTTGGATAAACAAAAAAAATAACCCTATTTTTATTTCACCCAATATTTGTAACACAAAAGATATTTAATCAGCTTTAAATAATTGTAGTAAAAAGCGGGCACTATAAAATGTTTTTTGAAGAAAAAAGATTCTTTTTAGTATTGAAAAAACATTAAATTTGTCCCATTGATATTTATGGATAAAAAGACACAAAAAAAACCGACTGAATCGCCTGAAGCAAGCAGAATTTTATCTAAGCCACGTATTTTTTTCGGGCTTACCTTTATACTGTTCTCTGCTGTTCTCGCCCTATCGTTCATATCCTATTTAATGAACTGGAAGTCAGACCAAAGCCAAGCAGGAACCATGCTTGACAAAAGTATAAAATCTTCAAACATCTTTGGAAAGGCCGGAGATTGGTTTGGAAATATTTTCATATTTGAAAGCATCGGTATAGCCTCATTTATTATAGCATTTTTATTTCTGGTCGTTGGAACTCTTATCCTCAAAAAGAAGACCTTCAAACCATGGAAAACAATTGGTCATTCTCTGTTTTTCATTTGCTGGCTTCCTATTTTTATGGGAGCGCTTACCAAAGGACAAGGTGTTCTTGGAGGTGTTTACGGATATCAGATTATGGATTATTTGAATGCCATTATCGGATCTGTAGGATTATGGACTGTATTGGCAGCAAGTATCCTTTTATATTTCATTCTTGAATTTAATCTTCGTCCAAGTTCAATCAAGGCGAAACTAAGTAAGATCAATGAAAATACTATTGGAAAAGTAAAATCAATGATGCCTGATTCTGATGAGGACTTTGAATCTGATGAAGAATTAAAAGAAGAAATTGATGAAACAGAAACCGAAAAAGAAGTAGCTCCAAATGTTTCAGTAAGTGACATTACTAATTCTGCTTCTAATGGCTCCATCAATAAGGTTAAAGAACCGGAACCAGTAAATACTCCAAAAGGATTCACTGAAGCTCCGGCAACAAGTACTATTGAGACCATCACTACTCCTAACCATACTTCATTTGATCATGAGCCACAACAGGCTGCCCAACCAGTAAGCTTAAATCTTTCTACAAAACCAACAATTCCGGTTTCAAGCCCGGAAGATGCTTTTGATATGAACCCTGCTATTTCTATTCCTGTTCCAACTCCGGCTCCTGTAGTTCCTGCAGCACCAGTGCCTGCACAGGAAAACATTAAGTTTAACGTAGAAGTAGCACCAGTAATTGATGTTTTGGATGATTCTGATAAAAAATCTCAGGAGCTTATTCAAAAACATGGTTTGTATGATCATAAATTAGACCTGGCTAATTTCCAAATGCCTCCTGTTGAGTTATTAAAAGATTATGGTAATGAGGAAATTTCTATCAACAAAGAAGAATTAGAAGAGAATAAAAATAAAATCGTTGGACTTCTGAAGAATTTCAACGTAGGAATTGCAGAGATTAAAGCAACCATTGGTCCAACCGTTACTTTATACGAAATTGTACCAGAAGCAGGAATTCGTGTTGCTGCCATTAAAAAGCTACAAGACGATATCGCATTGAACCTTTCTGCATTGGGGATTAGAATTATTGCTCCTATGCCAGGAAAAGGAACCATTGGTATTGAAGTACCAAGAAAAAATCCTACTATGGTTTCTATGCGTTCTGTGATTGCGTCTCATAAATTCCAGAATACGGATATGGATCTTCCGGTGGTTTTCGGAAAAACAATTTCCAACGAGATCTTTATGGCCGATCTTTCAAAAATGCCTCACTTACTGATGGCGGGAGCAACAGGACAAGGTAAGTCTGTCGGGATTAATGCAATCCTTACTTCCCTACTCTACAAGAAGCACCCAAGCGAACTGAAATTCGTAATGGTTGACCCTAAAAAAGTGGAGCTTTCTCTATATTCAAAAATTGAAAGACATTATTTAGCAAAATTACCAGATGCTGAAGAAGCCATCATCACAGATACCAACAAAGTAATCAATACTCTGAACTCTCTGTGTATTGAAATGGATACAAGATATGACCTTCTTAAGAATGCTTTCTGTAAAAACCTTAAAGAATACAACAAGAAATTTACAGAAAGAAAATTAAATCCTGAAAATGGACATCGTTACCTTCCTTATATTGTATTGGTAGTAGACGAGTTTGCAGACTTAATTATGACTGCAGGAAAAGAAGTTGAATTACCTATTGCCAGATTAGCACAGCTTGCGAGAGCCGTAGGGATCCACCTAATTGTTGCAACTCAGAGACCATCCGTAAACGTAATTACTGGTATGATTAAAGCCAACTTCCCGGCAAGAGCTGCCTTTAGAGTAATTTCAAGTGTGGATTCAAGAACGATCCTTGATTCTCCGGGAGCAGACCAGCTGATTGGTAAAGGAGATATGCTTTATTTCAACGGTAATGAGATCTTAAGACTTCAGTGTGCTTTTGTAGATACGCCGGAAGTAGAAAGACTTGCAGAATTCATTGGAGAACAAAAAGGATATTCATCTGCATTCCTTCTTCCTGAATATGTTTCAGAAGATGCAAACAGTTCTTCCGTAGGTGCTTTTGATCCTAATGAAAAAGATGCATTATTTGAAGATGCTGCAAGAATTATAGTTTCCACACAGCAGGGATCTACTTCAATGCTTCAGAGACAATTGAAACTAGGATATAACAGAGCCGGAAGAATTATGGATCAGCTGGAAGCAAGTGGTATTGTAGGAGGCTTCAATGGAGCTAAGGCAAGAGAAGTTATCATCAGTGACCTTCATTCTTTGGAACAGTTTTTGGAAGATCTGCGTAGTTAAAGGGAAAATAAGAAAATCCTTACCCTTGAAAGTTTAAAATTATTTAAAGATTATTAAATAGAAAAAATGAAAAATATTATTTCAAAAGTTATATTGGGAAGTTTTGTTGTAGGTGCAGTAGGTATGGCGAATGCTCAGAAAATAGATGCAAAAGCTAAAAAGATATTGGATGATGTTACAGCCAACTATAATTCTAAAAAGAATTCTTACTTCAAATTTTCTTTTGGAAGCGGACTGAACGGACAGGTTAACAAAACAGAGCCTGGTATCTATTATACAGCCGGCGATAAATACAAATTGAAGATTATGGATACAGAACAGATCTTCGATGGGAATAAAATCTACAACATTAATGCAGATGATATGGAGGTAACCATAGCAAAACCTAATGGAAACAGTGCCATGTTCTCCCCTATCAACTATCTTACTACTTACAGAAACGAATATAACGTAACTTATAATGGTAAGAAAACAGTAAACGGTGTAAATACAGATTTCATTAAGCTTACTCCGGTAAAAGCAAACGGAATTCAATTCGTATACATTTTTGTAGACTCTGCAAAAAAGCAAATGGTAAAACTGGAACAGCACGGAAATAACAAAGATGTTGCAGTAATTGCGATTAAAGAGTACAAAGAGAATCAGGATCTGGATCCTAATATGTTTGTTTTCGACAAAAATAAGTTCAAAAACTACGTAATTACAGAACTTTAAAAGTTGAAAATCAAAAAGGTAAATTCACCTTTGGATAAATTCACTTCAGAAAAAAAATAACAAAATATAAAAGCCGCAAGTTTGCGGCTTTTTGATTAATTTTGGCGCATGTTAAAAATACTAGACAAATATATTATAAAAACCTTCTTTGGACCGTTTTTCTTTATATTCAGCGTATTGTTTTTCATTTTCATTGTAAACATTATCTGGGTTCAATTAGGGCAGTTTATGGGAAAAGGATTAAGCTACTGGCAAATCCTGAAACTTCTTTTTTACCTTGGGGTGAATGTTATCAGTATGGTTCTTCCGCTCACGATTCTTTTGGCGAGTATCATGTCATTTGGAGAATTTGGAGAACGTTATGAGCTGGCAGCTATGAAAGCAGCAGGAATTCCCCTTACCCGAGTAATGGCTCCTCTGTTAGGAATTACTACGATTCTTGCCATCATGCTGTTTTTCTTCTCCAATAATATTATTCCGGATTTTCAAAGGAAGGCAAAGAATATGCTTTTTAATATTGCTCAAACAAAACCTGCAATCAACTTTACTCCCGGACAATTCATAGACCAAATCCCAGGATACATGGTGAAATTTGACAAAATCTACGGAGAGAACGGAGAAAATATAGAAGGGGTTTTTGTTCATAAAAAAGCCAATACTTATGAAAACCAGCAGTCTGTTGTGGCTGAAAAAGGAAAATTTGTAACGGCAACCAACAAGAACTTTCTAAAACTAATCCTTTATAATGGATATGTATTTGAAGATAATTTTGCAGGAAGAGGAGAAGATGTAAGAAAAAAACAACCGGATCAGGCTATTAAGTTCGATACTTTGGTGAATCACTTTGATATTAGTGAACTCATCAACAAGGCCATCGAAAAAGAACAGATTACGGATGATTATCGTTTCCAGACCTATAATGAACTTAATACAACCATTGCTGTCAGTAAAAAGGAAAATGCATTGTTCTTTAAAAGTATAGGATCAGATGTTTTAAACCAAACCAACAGTGTAGTTGCTTATATGGATCAGTCTAACAAACCTAAAGTAGCACCAAAAGCACAGATAAAAATGGATACTGTAAAAAGTGATAAAAAGCTTGAAATGATTTACAGTTCCTACAACAGACTTGAAAATCTGAAATCGACACTGGAGGTTAAAAAGAATGAGTTCAGTACCAATGTAAAATATTTCAGTAAGGTTGTTATTTATCAGCAGAGATACATCTCTTATTCGGTAACCTGTCTTATTTTCTTTCTGATTGGCGCAAGTTTAGGATCTATCATCAGAAAAGGAGGAATGGGACTTCCTGTAATTATAGCAATTGTTATCTTCATCATTTTCTATGTGATTAATGTTGGGGTGGAAAACATGTCCTGGAGTGGTAAAATAAATCCTTATTTAGCAGCATGGCTTCCTAATTTCATTCTATTCCCATTCGGAGTGTGGATGACTTATAAAGCGCTTACAGATTCACAGTTATTTGATGCAGAAAAATACAAAGTTCTGTTCAAACCTATTACGAAAAGATTCTCAAAAAATAAAGAGCATAAGAGATATCAATAACTTTCACAAACAAAAGGCCCGGAAAATCCGGGGCCTTTTGTTTGTGAAAGCTGGAAGTTAATATTAGTCACTTCATCAATAAGGATAAATAGAATTTAAAGTAATCCTGAAAAATTATGATTAGGGTATTCATCCTGAAAATAGATGCTGTTTCTTTCTCTTAAAAACAAACTCCGTCCATTTAGTAAACGATCATAAACTTCCCTCTCCCGATTTCCTACTTCCAACCTTTCAATACCTATTTTCCCAGAAACAATAAAAGATTATATTTGCAAAAAATAAAACTATAACTACATGAAAAAAGTACTGGCTTTAAGCCTGTTTGCAGTGGCTTCTTTCAATGCTTACGCACAGGAAGACAACAATACGGATTATGCATTAAGAGGAGATGAAAGATATGGCTATATCATCGATAAAAGTGGTAAAAAAACCGAAGGAATCGTAAGGCTGAACGGAGATGCCCTTTCTCCATGGGATAATCAGAAGAAAGTAAAATTTGTTGCCGTTTCTGACATTGACAAATCTAAAAAGAAACAGAAGTTCAAAACACTGGATACGGATGACATCAAAGAATATGTAGCCGTTGATGATAACAATAATGAAAGACATTTCGAAAACATTAAGTACACCAATACCAAAGAAGGATTCAGTACTGCAACAGGTGGCTTAAGTGGCAATATCAAAGCTTTTAACAACCTTACAAAAAGTACACAGTTCGCTGAAATTGTAACAGATGGAAAGATCAAAGTATATAAATTATATGGCTACCCTACTACTTTTTCAGCTGGAAACAGCCAGATTGCTGCTGCAGAGGCAGAAACTAAGAGAATGAGGGAACATCCATCTTATATCTACAGCAAAAAAAGCGGTAAAATTGAAGAACTTACTTTTGCCAAAGCCAAAATAATTATTGGAGACTGCAGCTATGCTAAAGGTAAAATGACCAGCGGCGCTTATGCTTCCCTGAAGAATGATGAAAAGAAAAGATCCGGTCTTGGCAGATTGATTAAAAGCCAGATTGACGATGTAATGTCAAACGTTCCGGAAATTGTAGAAGAAGTCATTATGGATTACAACGAAAACTGTAAATAAATTACTGAATATTATAAAAGAGACTCCAGCATCTGAAGTCTCTTTTTTTTCGTTAAAGATCTGTTTAATGAATGATTAAAATTGATAAACAAAAGCATTAATATTCATTCCAGCTCCTACTGAAGCAAATAGAACAATATCATTCTTTTTGATCTCATGATCTTCCAGCTCACCCTTTAAAATCATAGCAAGTAAAGAAGGAATAGTTGCAACACTGCTGTTCCCCAGTTTATGAATAACCATAGGCATAATATGCTCCGGAGTTGGAGTATTATACAGCTGATAAAATCTATTAACAATGGCTTCATCCATTTTTTCATTAGCCTGATGGATAATGATTTTATTTAATTGATGGATTGAATATCCACTACTATCCAGACATTTTTTCATGGCATCAGGAACATGCACAAGGGCAAATTCATAGATTTTCCTTCCATCCATTTTAATATATTTGGTATCCGGACAATGTTCATTGTTATAAGATTTTCCAAAATATAAATAGTCTTTTTCCGTAAAAGTATAGGAAGCAGATAAATGAGATTTAATTCCAGAGTCGTCATCTGAATTCATTTCAAGAACAGCAGCACCCGCACCATCTGCATAAATCATACTATCTCTGTCATGAATATCCGCAACACGGGAAAGCGTTTCAGCTCCAATCACCAAACAACGCTTGGCAATCCCTGCCTTGATAAATGCATTCGCCTGTATTATCCCTTCAATCCATCCCGGACATCCGAATAAAACATCGTATGCAACACAGAAATTATTTCGTATTCCTAATAAATGTTTCACTCTGGCCGCAAGACTCGGGACCATATCAGATTGAATAGTTCCAAACCTAACATCTCCAAAATTATGGGCGAATATAATATAGTCTAATGTTTCAGGATCTATTCCTGCATTTTCTATGGCAGCCTGAGCCGCTTTAAGTCCCAAATCTGAAGTGACTTGTGTACTTTTGGCATATCTTCTTTCTTCAATGCCTGTAATTTTTTTTAGTTTCTCTGTGATAGAGGCATTATTGTCTTTTAATAAAACACCTTCCTCATTAAGAAAAATATGCTTGTCAAAAAATAAATTGGTAATTGTTTCAGATGGGATATAGTTTCCCACTCCAATAATTCTGGTCATCATCTTTATGCTGTTATCCTGTTCTATAGTACTTTCAGGAATAATCCGATAAATATAACGATAATACTTAGCAATATATTATAACAAACAGATAATTCTAATTAATTTATGAATAATATTATGCAAAAAAGAGAACTCCAACACTGGAATCCTCTTTTTATATTTTCAAAAACTGAAAATTATACTTTCATAATTTCAGCTTCTTTTGTCTTAAGATGCTCATCACAAAGCTTCACATACTTGTCTGTATACGTCTGGATTTCATCTTCCACACCTTTTACAATATCTTCAGAAACTCCATCCAGTTTTTTAAGTTCTTTCAAACCTTCCTGTCTTGCGTTTCTTACAACGATTTTTGTTTGCTCAGTTTCACTTTTAGCCTGTTTTGCCAAATCTTTTCTTCTTTCCTCTGTTAAAGGAGGTACATTAAGGATGATATTCTCCCCATTGTTAGAAGGTGCAAAACCTAAATTAGAATTGATAATTGCTTTTTCAATAGCATTGATTGCTGTTCTGTCCCAAGGTTGAATAGAGATAGTCATTGCATCTGGAACAGAAACATTGGCAACCTGGTTAATGGGAGTCATTGCTCCATAATATTCAACCATTACATCCTGAACCATTGATGTAGAAGCACGTCCTGCTCTGATTCTTTGAAATGCATGGTCAAGGTGTTTTACCGCTGCGTCCATGTCCTGTCTTACAGATTCTAATATTAGATCTAATTCTTCCATTATTATAGTATAGTTTGATAAATTACACATTTATTAATACCTGCTGTAAATCAAATAGTTAAACTTTATAAACATCCTATTTTCAAGCTGTTTTTTACTATTTTTTACTATTCAGTGGTGCAAAAATAATGATTGTTTTCGATATTTCACTAAGCTTATATTCTCTATTTTTGGGGAAATAGGTCTTTTTTAGCTTCAATCGTTACTTGTTTCGTCTATTTTATCCATAGTTTCCTGTGATGATGGATAGAAATAAAGTAGATCCTTCAGCTCAAAACTTATCTTTTCCATTCAAAAGAAAAGAATTGGCACCTAAACAATTAAAGTACAAATTGATCAACTCACCAAATACGGTTTGATGTTACTTCAATTAATTTTAGTACCAGAAAATCTGTGAATCATCACTAATATTCTAAGTGAGCAAAATACAGGTACAAATACCTATAGAATATTTTGGATGTTTCCACGCTTATATCCATCATTTATTCTCTGTTACTTTACCATATTCTTCTGAACCAATTTTTTTTATTCAGAAACATCACAGATTGCAGAATCTGGAAATGAATAATACAGGTATAGAAAACCATTTACCTACAGATTGTGATTGTATGCAATTATGAAATGGAGTATTCTACAAAGTGTACTCTACAGAAATAAACAACCATATCTCATTTTTAAACTCATTTTAAATTACCAAATCATGACAAATCCATCTTTAGATGCCTATCAACAAGTCTTCGGCCTTGCATGTCTTGCCAACCGTGCCGGAGGCTACAAAGGCAGTTGCAGTCAGCTGCAAGAGCAGCTTCAGTATGACTTATCCTTTTACTTCAATAACGTTCCGCCAGTAGCAGATCAGCAAAATCCTTCCATTGCTGACCCTTCCGTTCTGCCGACACTAGGAAACTGGAATCTTGTCTGGGGGCCTGCATTGGTTGAAGAAAAGGATTCATATGGCCAACCGACGGGGGTTGCAGACAACGCATTATATGTAGCCCAATGTGATGCCGTTGCATTTCCGGGAGGCCCAATATTACCTGTCTATGTAGTAGCCATTGCAGCTACCAACCCAGCGTCTCTTTATGACTGGGAGACAGAAGATTTTGCTGTATCAGAGGTCGTTAACTGGACAACATATAATCCTTCAGAAATCATAACATCAGAGTATAATAAAAAAGATCCATATATTTCAAAAGGAACTGCCACAGGTATAGGTATACTTCTGGGACTTATCAGTCCTGAAGCAGCAGCCTCTCCCGGCACTACTCTTCAGCAGTTCCTTGCAGGTTTACAACCTGATGCTGAAACAGCAATTATATTTTGTGGTCATAGTCTTGCTGGAGCCTTATCTCCTACTTTAGCTCTTTATCTGCAAGAACAGCAACAACTGAAAGCTTTCGGTATTACCCTCGTGTATCCTACTGCGGGACCTACTCCTGGTGAGGTCAACTTTGCCAATCGATTTAACAATACATTTCCTCCATTGCCATCAGGCTGGGTTTCTCAACCGGGAGATTATCAGAGCTGGAATACCATGCATTGGAATGACCTGGATGTTGTGCCACACGCCTGGCAGGAAGTTAATATGGAGCTGATAGCAGACCTTTATGGTAAATCGCCTGATCCTTATACATCCGGTATCTTGAATGCACTCCAAGACTTTGCAATTATTGATTCCCTGAAACCCGATGCACCTTATACCATGATCAGAAATCAATCATTGCCTGGCACACTTCAACACTATGGATCTTCAGGTAAAATTGCTTTCCCACCTCAGTCTATACATGATTATATTTCTCAGTTATTCCTGCAACATACTTATCTGTATTATGGCCGTCTTGCCAGCAAGAGCACTCCTGCAATATCCGGAATCATCCTATCGCAGCCGCTGCCTATACCAAAGACTAATTACTATGTGCCGGGAATACAATTAGTAACAGAGGATGAGCTGATTTTAAAAATAATCGGTCAGATTAGTCAATGGATTAAATCTCATATTCATTTTACAGAAAAACAATCAATAGAAACTGAAGCGGATATATAATGCTCAGAAATTTTAAAATAATAGGGAGGAAGCTGAAAATCCTAATAGAGTAAGCATACAATTAATACCAATACAAAATGAACTCATTACAACAAATCACAGACGCCTGGGGTAAATGGTACTCACAGCAACATGGCACCACTTGCAGATTTACCGCAAGTACAGATTATTCAAGCCAAAGTTTTCTCGATGACTACCATCAGTATCAGGTAAGCACCACCACTCAAAGCATCGTTTATGATGGTGATTCAATCCCAACCAATGGCTCAAATGTGGCTTTCGAAACCATTTATAACAATAATACACAGGTTTCCAATCAGCAAAGCCTTATAGAAACAGAAACATCCACCCAATCATTTGAATGGTCCATTACGGAAGCTCTTGCTATCGGCGTTGAGATATCAGCAACTGAGGGTGTTCCTGCTGTAGCATCCAGCACCCAAAAAGTAACTGTTAATCTATCACTTTCATCAACACAAAAAAGTACTGTTACTAATACCCAGTCTTGGTCTGTAAATACGATGTTAACCATACCACCACAAAGTTCCATAAAAGCAGATATTGTAATTGGTACTCAGAGTTATAATATCAATTTCACAGTATCTGTCATGTTAAACGGGTATGTAGCGATCTGGAACAATGATAAAGTAAATGGTCACTGGCTGTGGTTTATTCCAATTACTCAGGTTTTTTCAGATTGTATAGCAAATAATATCATAGATACTTCAGGATATGATATTATAGGCGGCGGAGTATCTACTACTGCAAGCGGAGTGTTTACAGGAAATCAGGGTGTAAATGTTGTTGTTAACACCGTTCAATATCCATTACACAGCAATGATACATCGGCAAAAAATTCCGATTTTATTGATAATCCTAATGTCAATACCATAGTTGCTATGACAGGTAAAGAATAAATAAATGACAAATAAAAACCACTTGCCATAGCTTTAACAGCCGTGACAAGTGGTTTATTTTTTTATAGAAAACTGATTTCCGGCAAAAGATAAGAAATAGCGAGATATATTTCACCCCCTACCTGATACTTTCTAATCTATGTTCTGCCTGATATCTGATTATAAATCAACCAGAGTTCCTACATTTTCTCCATCCACAATTTTCACTAAATTTCCATCTTTATTCATATCGAATACAATGATAGGTAATTTATTCTCGTGGCTCAAAGTAAATGCAGTCATATCCATTACCTTAAGGTTTTTCTCAAATACTTCGTCGAAAGATAATGAGTTGTATTTTACCGCATCAGCATTCTTCTCAGGATCGCTGTCATAAATTCCGTCTACTCTTGTTCCTTTAAGAATAACATCTGCTCCAATTTCGATTGCTCTCAAGGTTGCAGCAGTATCAGTTGTAAAATAAGGGTTACCTGTTCCTGCACCAAAGATCACTACTCTACCTTTTTCAAGGTGTCTTACCGCTCTTCTTTTGATGAAAGGTTCAGCTACTTTATCCATTTCAATTGCAGACTGAAGTCTTGTCTTGATTCCTGCATCCTCCAATGCACCTTGTAAAGCCATACCATTGATTACAGTGGCTAACATTCCCATGTAGTCTCCCTGTACTCTGTCCATTCCTTTAGCAGCCCCTGCAACACCACGGAAAATATTTCCTCCTCCAATGACGATCGCTACTTCACAGCCTCTTTCAACTACTTTTTTGATCTCCGCAGCATATTCCTGCAGTCTTTCGTTGTCAATACCGTACTGTCTGTTCCCCATTAAGGCCTCACCACTAAGTTTTAGAAGGATTCTTTTATATTTCATCTTTTATTTTTAATAAGCTTTTTATGAGTGTGGGTTTCCCCAAAATTTGATTTTGCAAATATAATCATTAAAAATATTGATAAAAGAAAAATATTTAATTAGAAATAATGTAAGAAATATTTTGAAAAGTACGAAAAAGGATTATTTTTGCATTAATTATAAATTGAGTTGAAGAAAATTATCATTTTTTCATTATTTCTATCAGGAATTGTTTCTTATGCGCAAACAGGAACAAATGTGTATCCGTTCTTAAATGTACCTGTATCTGCAAGACAGGCCGCCTTGGGTGGAGATGCAATTTCGATAAGAGATTATGATGTTTCCTTTGCTATTGCAAACCCGTCCCTGTTAAATAAAGATTCAGATAAACAGCTTTCTGTAAACGCTACTGCTTATCTTGCCGACTCCAAATACGGAACCATTGCGTATGCTAAAGATTTTGAAAATGGTCACATGGCCACTATCAATGCGAGGTATATGAGCTATGGAAGTATCCCGAGAACCGATGAAAGTGGTTTTCAGGATGGAGAATATAAGGCTTCAGATGTTGCTATCGGAGCTGGATATGCTTACCAGTTTGAAGAAGACTGGACGATTGGTGGAGGATTAAATTTCGTTACCTCAAAAATAGACAACTATACTTCTTCCGCCATCTCAGGGACTGCCGGAATTACGTATCATAATAAAAAGAACAAAGAAGTTCTTTCCCTTGTATTGAGAAATTTCGGTTTCCAGCTGAAGTCATTCAACGGAACCCGCGAAAACCTTCCATTCAGAGTGGATATAGGATATACAAGAATATTGAAAAACTTCCCTCTTGCCATAACCATTACGGCACACGATCTCCAGCAGTTTAATATTTCATCAGAATATAATAAAGACGGTCAGGAAGTGAAGGCAGGTAGAAAAATTGCAGATCACTTCTCTTTAGGGGCAGAATTATTCCCTGAAAAAAACTTTAATATCAGATTGGGATATAATGTAAAAAGAGGAAATGAACTTGCTGTAGCAGATCAGAGAAACTTTTCGGGACTTTCCGGAGGATTCGGAATTAAAGTTTCAAGATTCCGTATAGATTATGCTCACATAAGATACCACAACTCTTCGAACGTCAATCAGATAGGGATTTCTATGGACCTTTCCGGCCACAGAGGAGAATAAAAAAATCTTAAATACCTCTTAAAATTTCTTATTAGTTCTTGATTTTCTAAAAAAAATCTTGAAATTTGCAGTATGAAAAAACCTGTAATAGCTATCGATGGGTACTCGTCTACCGGAAAAAGTTCTATCTCCAAAATCATTGCTGATAAGCTAGGACTTATTCATATGGATACAGGAGCGCTTTACAGAGGAGTTACCTGGTTTGCTTTGCAACACTGCCTGAATGAAGAAAGCAGGATTGATCTGAACACCTTATTTTCGTCATTAGATAAAATTCATCTTGAATTTAAAAATAATGATGGAACACTTGTCCTTTATCTTAATAATGAAGATATTTCTAAGGAAATCCGTAGCAATGAAGTTTCTGATAATGTAAGCCTTGTAGCCAAGCAAAAAGAAGTGAGAGATTATTTATTACAGTCTCAACGTTCCATAGCAGAAAAAGGAGGTGTCATTATGGATGGACGTGACATAGGGACAGTAGTTCTGCCAAATGCGGACTATAAGTTCTTCCTTACTGCCAGTATTGATGAAAGAACCAACAGAAGATTTCTAGAATTAAAAGGACTAGGAATAGAAGCGGATAAAGAGCAGGTAAAGCAAAACCTCATTGAAAGAGATAAAATAGACAGTGAGCGCGAAATAGCCCCATTAAAGCAGGCTGATGACGCTACAGTAATCGATAATTCTGAACTTACTAAAGAAGAAACCATAGAACTGATTCTTTCTTACATCGAAAAGATTTAACAATTTTTAATAGGCATACAGCCTCCTTTGGTATACAAATTGTAAGTTTTACTAGTGTAAAAACTAATCTATTATTAACTATTAAAAAACTTAAAATGTCTAAAAACGGAAAAAATACAGCAGGTATATTAGCGGGACTTCTTGCGGGTGCTGCAGCAGGTGTAATCTTAGGAATGTTATATGCACCGGAAGAAGGAAAAGAAACAAGAAAAAAAATCAGAAATAAAGCCAATGATCTGAAAGATCAGGCAAAAGACAAGTACGGAGAGGTTTCTGAAAAAGTAAAAGACCAATATGGTAATATTTCTTCTACCTTTAAAGAAACAGCTAACAATGTGGCACATACTATGAAAGACGGGTATGACAAATACAAAGATCAGATTGTTTCTAAAACAGCAGATGTAGTAAAGGATGTAGAAGCAGAGCTTAATGATCTTAAATCATAAGTAATTTATCTTTTTTAAGTAAATTACAGAAAGGAACTTTTGTGCGAAAGTTCCTTTTTTTGTAACTTTAAAAAAAAACAATGATAGAAACTATTAAAGAATATGCCTCGAAGAGAATAGACCTTCTGAAAATAGAAGCTACAGAAAAATCTTCTCTTTCTGCCGGGCTCATTACCTACTTTGTAGTACTGCTTGTTGCTTTTGCTTTTTTTATTATCCTTTTCAACTTTGGAATTGCTTTTCTTATTGGTAAAGCTTTGGATAATTATTCCTACGGTTTCTTAATTGTTGCTGCATTTTATGCTGTAGTAATGGCCTTTGTCATTGCGTTCAAAAATAAGATTGTAAATACTGTTGCAGATCAGGTTATTAAATTTTTAAATCATTCAAGCCATGAGTAGAAAATACGAAAGCATAGAAGAACTAAGAAGAAAGAAAAAACTGCTACAAGGTGAAATTAATGATCTGGAAAATCTTCTTACCTTTAAGAATACGAAAGAAAGTCTTAGTGCGTTCACCAATGGCCTAAGTGATCAATATCTTCAGGAAAAAATAGATGAAGATGGTGATGAAAAAGTGGTTCTGAGAAAGGATGTCATTGCCAAGCAGCTAACTTCAGAGGTTAAAGACCTGCTGATTAGTAAAAATACAGCAGTAGGACTTGCCAGTACGGCCTTCAAGGGAAATATTGCGGATAGTATTATTAAGCTGGGTGTTACCGCTATTGTTGGTAACTATGCCAAAAAGAATATGAAAAGTTCTAATTGGAAGAATAAACTGGTAGGAGCTGCATTAATTTACCTTGCTCCTATTGCTCTGAAATATGTCAGAAAAAAATTGGAAGTATACCAGAAAAATAAAAGCGTCTCCAGTATGGAACAGCTTATTTAAGGAAATTATGGCTTAGAGAATAATTTATATTCTCTAAGCCATAATTTTTTTATTTTGAAAATAATTGTCCTAAAATAATTCCGGCTGCCATTGATACATTCAGGCTTTCTGTAGACTGGGATTTTCCAAATCTTGGAATAGTGATGCATTTTTGCAGTAATTTCTCCGTTTCAGGCCTCATTCCGTTTCCTTCATTTCCAAGAATCAGATTGATTTTTTCAGGCTTTTCAAATGTATAGATGTTTTCTCCATCCATATCTGTTCCGATATTTATATTTTCTGTTTTTGAAAGATATTCAACAAGATCTGTATATACCAAATTGACTCTCGTAAACGATCCCATTGTTGCCTGAATGACCTTTGGATTATAAACATCCACCGTATCTTCACTACAGATAATCTGTTCTATTCCAAACCAATCTGCCAACCGTATAATTGTCCCCAAATTCCCAGGATCCTGTATACCATCTAAAACAAGCTGTATTTTCTTATCTGCCCATGATTCTTCCTCTGCCAGATAACACACGGCAACAGAATCTTTCGGGGTTTTAAGAAAGCTGATTTTTTTCAACTCATTTTCAGAGATATGAGTAATAGGGATATCAGTACGGTCCAATTTTTGTGGATCGGTTGATAATATTTCTTTAACTTTAAAGTTAGAATTGAAAAGTTCACAAATGATTTTATTACCTTCAACCAAAAACAAATTGTATTTTTGTCTGAACTTCTTTTTATCTAAAGATTGTAAAACTTTTATTGTATGAGCTGTAAGCATTATAAGAATTCTCCTCAAAAATATTATAAAATTATTTCATTTGCAACATTTGTTGGTCTACTTTATGCTTGTAGTACCACAAAAAAAGTTCCAGATGGTGATTATCTGCTTACTAAGAATAATTTTGAATTCGAGGATAAGAAAGAATTTTTTGATGAAGAGCTGAAGGATTACGTTCAGCAAAAGCCTAATAAGAAGCAAGTTCTTTTTATGCCATTGGGCCTTATGTTTTATAATATGGCCACTCCAAAATACGATACAATCCTTAATGAATATATGACCTATCCCGGTGAAATGAGAGATCAGAAACTGAGAGATTCCTTATTTATTAAGTATAATATGAAAAACAGTGTTGGGAAAAACCTTTTCTTTGACCGTTTATTGCATACATGGGGTTCTCCACCAATTATTTTAGACCAAACCAGAAGTGAAAAAAGTGCAGAGTCTATCAAAAAAAGATTGACTTACAGAGGTTTTTGGGATGCAGAAGTGAAATACAGACATGATTTAGATTCTGCTTCTAAGAAAGCAACAGTAAACTATTTCATCAAACATAATGATCCTACCTATATTAAAGATTACTTTTTTAATATTCCGGATCAGGGCATCAAACAGGTTTACAATGCTCATCTGAATAAAACATTGATAAGATCTGGTAAGATCCTTGACCAAACTATTCTTGAAAAGGAAGTAACGAGAATTACAGACTTAATGCGAGAATATGGGTATTATAAATTCAACAACACCAATGAGGAAGTATATTTTGTTGCTGACTCCTTAAAAAGTAAGAAACAAGTTCCTGTTACTTTGGAAATTCATAAGGATTCTCTGGACCGACCTTATAAAAAAGCCACATTTGGAAACATTGATGTTGCTATTGTAGATGATGTTAATGATTATCCTAAAAATACAATTAAAGACAGCTTAAGGAGGATCAGGTTCCATAAAATGAATGACAAATACAAAACATCATCATTATGGAGAACTATTATTGTAGACAGTAAACAACCTTACGATCAGCAGAAGCTAGACGTTACCAAGAGGAACCTTCTTACGATGAACAATTTCAGTATTGTAAAAGCAAGAGACTCTTTAAGACAAGGTGGTTTTACTGCTCCTAATGACAGTATTGTTGATGTTTTATATATCCTAAAACCGCTTCCTAAATATGAGCTTAAAGTAGGAACAGACCTTAATTATTCTCAGATTCTGAATCTTGGAATCTCTCCTTCTGTAGATCTTACCACCCGAAATCTTTTCAGAGGGGCAGAAAACCTTTCTACCAGTCTTTCTGGTACATTTGGATCCATCGCAAGTACTGAAAATACAGATAAAAGAGTTTTAGCATATGAAATATCGGCTCAGGCATCCCTGAACTTCCCGAGATTGCTGCTGCCTTTTAATTATTATAAATTTATTCCTAAAAGGTACACTCCTACTTCATCTATTCTGTTAGGAGCCTCTATCCAGAACAACATTGGTCTGGGAAGGGTTAACTTTAACACCGGATTAAATTACCAGGCAACAGTAAATGATCTGGTATATCATAAACTGACTTTATTTAATACTCAAATCAGTTTAACAAAAAATAAAAACGCTTATTACGATTATTTTGTTAATGATAGGGTTGTAAGAGATGAAATGTTTGCAAACTATTTTAGCCATTATCCCGGCCTTGAGCCAGATTATAAATCCGGAAAACTTACAGCAGATGAAATTACTGAAAAGATTCTTAATAATCAAGATTATCTGAATGGTCTTGATCAGCAAAGACAAGATCTTTTTACAACATTCAAAGGAAGTTTAATTAATAAAGAAAGACAGACACAGGATGTCTTTATTTCTTCAATGATCTATAATTTTGTGTATAATGAAATTGGGAAGAAAGATTATCCAAATGCCTTCTATTTTAATGGAAAAGTTGAGCTGGCTGGTAATATTCTCAGTCTGTTCAATAAGAAAAGTAATGACGGAGGAGTCGTTTTAGGACCACAAAAAACAATCTTTGGAATTCCTTATGCTCAATTCGTAAAATTTGATATTGATACTAGAAAATATTTCAAGTTTAATGGTAATCAGACCCTAGTTCTTCGTCAGTTTATCGGAGTAGGTATTCCGTATGGAAATTCTAATGAAATGCCTATTATTAAGTCTTATTTTAATGGTGGATCTAATGATATCAGAGCTTGGGTAGCCTTCGGAGGGTTAGGCCCGGCGGATTCTCAGGTAGACGAAAGAGTACGTGCCTACATGACCAATGATGTAAAACTGACCACCAATATTGAGTACAGAATTCCATTTAATAATATGTATGAAGGTGCTTTGTTTACAGATATAGGGAATACATGGAGTCTTCGTAATCATAATGATGCCCATAAAGACGAATTCAGATTCAATAAATTCTTAGGACAAATGGGTGTTGGTAGTGGGTTCGGTTTGAGAATAAATGTAGCCTATATTACTTTAAGACTGGACTTCGCTTATAAAATCTTTGACCCGAATAAGCCAGAAGGTGACCGATGGAGATTCAAAACGTTACAGCCTTTCAAGCCAACGATCAATTTTGCCTTCGGATATCCTTTCTAATCCGGAGAAACTCCTAAAATAAAATATACTACAGCAATAACACGGGCGAGGACTTCCCTCGCCTGATTTCTGTAGAAACTTTCAGGCTTCGTTACATCCTGCGCATCAAATCCCAGCGCATTCATATCATTATTTCTTGCAAAAAATAAAGCACGGAGGTTATGGTATCCCTGAGAAACAATAATGACATTTTTCTTCTTATAAACATCTTTACAACGAAGAATACTTTTGTAGGTATTAAAACCTTTTGGATCTTCAACAATAATATCTTCAGGAACACCTTCCTGATAGATTAAATAGTTTTTCATTGCAGCAGGTTCATTGTACCCTTTACTTTTCTCCCCGCTTACAATAATTTTTTTGATTTTTCCATGATGATAAAGAAGAGCTGCCGCATCCATCCTCTTGGTAAAATAAGGATTGGAAAGGCCTGATCTCATCTTTGGAGAAGTTCCGAGTACCAAGGCAACTTCCCTTGGCGGAATTTTTGAAATTTTGGTATAGGTACGTCCGTTAGTAAGTCCGAAAACCCACACATTACAGAAACATATCATTAAAATTCCCAATTCTAATGATACAAATCCTAAGTTAAATATGTTCCTAATAATTCTCAACTAAGATCAAAGTTAAGCTTTATTTTTTTACTTTTCACTATTGACATGCAAGCTAATATATGTCCCTGCACCTCCTCTTTTTCGGTAAGATACTCATTCTCCAATAGTTCCACTTCTCCTTCTTCTAAAGAGCATTCACAGCTTCCGCAGATTCCGGATTTACATGAATAAGGAACCGGAAATTTTTGTATCAAAAGCTGCTGTAGTATTCTATCCTTATTATCAGGAAGTTGAGTCGTATATTTTTTTCCTAACATCGTAAATTCCACCTCTATATTCTCAATTAATGGGAATTCTTTTTCTACAGGATAAATATCATCATTATATTCTTCAAAAAGTTCAAAATGAATATTTCGTTTTGGAATCCCGTGATGATAACAAGCATTGGCCAGTGTTTTAATCATCTCTCCTTTTCCACAGATCAATACTTCATCTACAGCATCCCAAATCGTAGATTCTTCATCTGTATCATCCAAGTGAAGGATCTGGTTAATAATTAAATTTAACTTCTTTTCATCCAGCCGCCCAAAGAAAAACTGATCGGCAGTCTTTTCCTGCGAAAAGAAATAAAAAATCTGAAGCCTGTCTCCACAAGTCCTGGCAAGATTATCCAACTGGTCTCTGTAAATAAGATCTTCCGAGCTTTTATTTCCAAAAAAAAGGAAAAGTCTTGTTCTGGGTTCGTTATGAAGAATATTTTTAAAATGACTTAATATAGGTGTAATTCCAATACCGGCAGCAAAAGCAACAATTGTTCTGAACTCACTCGGTTTAGATACGATCGTAAATCTACCGGCAGGTTCACTTATCATGAGTTCATCACCCTCACTGTAGTTTTGAAATAGTTGAGAAGTAGCTCCATCAGGAGAATTAACCTTTATTCCCAAACATATTTTCCCTTCATAAGGAGCAGAAGTCATCGAATAATCATTAATAACTTCTTCTCCATGCGAATGAAATTTTACACTTACGAACTGCCCGGCATCAAACTTAAAGTTTTCTTTCAAATTCTCCGGTATATCAAACTCCAGAGAAAAAGTATTTTTGGTCAGCTCTACCTTTTTCGCTATTTTTAACGGATGAAACTGTATCAGTTTCCCTTTATAGATTTGTTGTTCCATACTTCAATTCAAAAATAGATAAAAAATAATTTATGAAGAAGATAATTTTATCCACGTTGATCCTAGCAGCTCTTTACAGTTGTAAAAAAGAAGCTTCAAAAACTGAAGAAAGCACTGTTGCTACAGATTCAACAGCTGTACCCCAAAGCACAACAGATCAGGCTGCTTATATCCCAAAAGAACTTTCTCCTGAAAATGTAGGTCAGCATTTAGCTAAGAATAATGACACTTTATACGTTACCAACTTTTTTGCAACATGGTGTGGCCCATGCATCAGAGAAATTCCAAGTTTTAAAAATAAAATGCAGGAATTAAAAGATAAACCTGTAAAGTTCACCTTCGTAAATCTTGATGACAGAGCAGATTGGGATACTACTGTAAAAGATTTTGTGAAAGAACATAATCTTGGAGCCAATGTTATTTTATTGGATGGGCAAAAACTGGATCCGAATTTCTTTTCAAAGAACTTCAAACAATGGGATGGTGGTTCCATTCCTTTTACTTTCATGAGAAAGGGAAGCCAAACGGATGAGTATCTTGGGATGATGACTGAAGAAGCATTGAATTCTAAAATTGATGCTTTTCTAAAATAAAATATATCTTTCTGAATCATGTCAAAAAGATTTAAAATCCTGTGTTTATTGTTAACAATTGCAATCATTGGAGGCGCAATTATTAATCTGAACACAGGATTTTTGAGTTTAAGCCTTCAGGATTTCCTCCAGGATTCTACACAGAGTCAAATTGCTGAAATCCGTATTAACAGAGTACTTGTTATGCTGTTAGCCGGAATTTCAATTCCAACTTCCGGATTTCTGATGCAGGAATACTTCCAAAATCCATTAGCCGGACCAGATATTCTGGGGATTACTTCTGTTGCCAGTTTATCGGTAGCATTTTATATTTTCTTTTCCCATACTATTTTACTTCCGGAATTTCTGCAAAACAGTTTTCTTAGCCTATCAGCTATTGGAGGAAGTTTATTGTTAATGTTGGTTCTGTTATCCATGTCTAATAGATTTCAGGATAAATCTTACCTGATTATTTTTGGATTTCTGATATCTGCTTTTGCCGGAGCTATTGTTTCTCTGTTACAGTTTTATGCAGAAAATCAAAGTCTAAAAAACTATATTCTATGGTCTTTTGGAGCCAATAATATGGTCACAAGAAATCAGATTTATATTTTATTCACCTTGGTATTGATAGGGCTTTTTTTCTGTTTTAAATCCATAAAACCATTAATTGGAAATTCTCTGGGAACATCATACGCTCAGAGTTTGGGAGTTAATCTAAAACATTTAAAGCTTTTAATAATAGTAGCTTCTTCCCTACTTTCTGCATCGATTACTGCTTTTTTAGGTCCCATTCTGTTTATTGGAATTATTGTTCCTCACTTTTGCCGATTGATCTACAATCCTTCAAAACTATGGCAGCAATGGATTTTAAATATGTTTCTGGGAATGCTTGTGATGTTATTCTTCTCTGTGATTGCAGAAAAAACTCAAATCCCTTTGAATGTGATAAGTTCTGTATTTGGAATTCCTGTAATATTGCTGATGCTTTTGAAGCAGAATAAAGTGTAGATTTTGTTGGGTAAACGCAAAGACGCAAGTTATTTTACCTACATCATGCTTTAGGGCGCAAAGATTTTATCTCCGATAAAATTGAAAATTGAAAACTCTACACTCACGCTTGCTGAAAATCTTTGATTTTCTTGCGCCTTAAAATATGCGCTATATTATGATAAATCTTCGCGCCTTTGCGTTTATTCAACAATCCTTATATTTATTAAGTATAAAACACAACAAATGATAGAAAATAAGTCCTCTATTTGAAATCCATGTGAACTTATTTATACTCTTAAAATAAAATGTAGTTTTTGTTGATAACCGCAAAGACGCAAGTTGCTTTACCTACATCATGCTTTAGGGCGCAAAGATTTTATCTCCGATAAAATTGAAAATTGAAAACTCTACACTCACACTTCCTGAAAACCTTTGATTTTCTTGCACCTTAAAATATGCGCTATATTATGATAAATCTTTGCGCCTTTGCGTTTATCCAACAATCCTTATATTTATTAAGTATAAAAACACAACAAATGATAGAAAATGAATTATCAAAAATTGTTTTTGACGCAGGTTTAAAAATTCATAAAAAGCTTGGATCAGGCCTATTTGAACACGTATATGAAGAATGTATGTTCTACGAACTAACAAAATCAGGATTCGTGGTGGAGAAACAAAAGCTTCTTCCTATTATTTATGAGGATTTGAAAATTGAAAATGCCTTCAGACTCGATATAATAATAGAAAACAAAGTCATCTTAGAAATAAAAACAGTAGACTTTATCAGCCCAATTCATAAGGCTCAACTTTTAACGTATTTGAAAATGACTCATTGCAAACTAGGAATGTTACTTAATTTTCAATCAGATGTTTTTAAAAATGGAGTCACAAGAGTTGTCAATCATTTATAAATTAAAAACAATATAAAAATCTGACAAAGTCAAATTCATTGTGCCTTAAAACAGTATTTTTGCAAAAACAATTAGCAACTTTGCTTTTTATCCAACATCAAATATGCACCTAGAGATCAAACAAGCCAATATCGGATACAATAAAACATTAATATCAAATGCTAATGCGGGTTTGAAGCTTGGTGATGTGTGTTTATTGATTGGAAATAATGGGGTTGGAAAAACAACTTTAATCAAATCTATCCTTCATCAAATCCCTTTATTGGGTGGAGAGATAGTATTGAATGGTAAAAATGTAAAAAAGCTTTCTGTTAAAGAAATTGCAGAGAATATTGCTATTGTTTTTTCAAAATCTCTTATTCCGCAGCATTATACTGTAGAAGATCTTATCTCTTTAGGAAAATACATCTACTACCCTTTTTATTTTGAATTGAAGAAAGAGGATCGTGAAGAGGTAGCACATATTATTGAGGAGTTAAATTTAGGGCAATACAAATACACACTCCTTAAGAATCTTTCAGATGGAAACCTTCAAAAAGCATTTATTGGCCGTGCTATCACCCAGAACTCCCCTGTTATTATTCTGGATGAGCCTACAACCCATTTGGATGAAAAAAACAAGATCATTATTCTTAAAACTCTTAGAAAACTAGCTAAAGAGCAAAACAAACTCATCCTTTTCTCTTCACACGACTGGCGTTTGGCCAAAGAATTTGCAGATAAAATATGGTATGTAAAAGACTCGCAACTTCATGCAGGAATTGTAGAAGATGTGTTGCTTCAGCATGACGAACTTACCAATCCTTCATTATTTCAAATACACGAGAGTTTTATTCCGCCACACATCTCTGCTCCGCAGGTTCAGAAGGAAATGCTCTATTCTTTGCTTCAAAAAAACTTCTCAAAAGACCTTTCTTCCCTTAATTTTGAATATCAGAACAGTTTTTGGGTAATTACTAACGAATCCCGGAAACAACAATGCGAATCTTTCGAAGAAATCATAAATTACATTGGAAACATTTATTAATCAGCGTTTTTCTTTGATTATTTCACATACTATGCATGCATAGTATTATGCAAATCATACAATTTAACTTATTTACTATCAGCTTATTAACAAAATTTAACGTTAATAAATATTATGCATGCATAATATTTACTAAATTTGGGTAAAACCATTAGCGCAAAAATGATGGATAATAATAAGGAAAAAATAGAAAACGTAGATTTAATTTTAAAACAGACCTGGTTGGCTGTTTCTAAAATGTACACAGAATTGGCTCAGGAACATGATTCCACCGCAGTACAAGCCCTCACCCTTCTTAAAATTGATCCCAAAGAAGGTACGCGGAGTACGAATCTTGGACCTAAAATGGCCATAGAACCCACTTCCCTAACGAGAATTATCAAACTTCTGGAAGATAACGGATATATCTATAAGGAGAAAACCACCACTGATAAAAGAGAGGTGATTATTAAACTTACAGATAAAGGTTTAAACTCCAGAAATATGTCTAAGGAAGTTGTTGTCAACTTTAATAAAAAAGTAATGGAGAAAATTAGCCCGGAAAAGATGGATACTTTTAAAGATGTAATGACTGAGATCATGAAAATAGCCAATGAACTCTTAAACAACAGAAAGTAAATTATAGTAAAACCGTATGGTTCGTATAACCTTATAAATAATAAAAAATTAGATATGAAAAGAAGAATCAAACATGTAACGGTTCTTGGTTCAGGAATTATGGGTAGCGGTATCGCAGCTCACTTCGCCAACATTGGTGTGGAAGTGTCACTTTTAGATATTGTTCCCTTTGAACTTACTGAAGCTGAACAGAAGAAAGGTTTGACCAAAGAAGATAAGGTAGTAAGAAACAGAATTGCTACTGAAAACTTCGAAAAACTTAAAAAAGCAAGTCCTGCACTTCTTTATTCACCAAAGTTTGCAGACAGAATTAAAGTTGGAAACTTCGATGATGATTTACCAAAAATTAAAAATACTGACTGGATTATTGAAGTAGTAGTTGAAAGACTTGATATTAAAAAGTCTGTATACGAAAAAATAGAACAGTTCAGAAAACCTGGAACATTAATTTCTTCCAATACTTCTGGGATTCCAATCCACTTTTTAACAGAAGGAAGAAGCGAAGATTTCAAAAAATACTTTGCAGGAACTCACTTCTTCAATCCGGTGAGATACCTTCCTCTTCTTGAGATTATTCCAACAAACGATACAGATCCGGAAATCATTGATTTCTACATGAATTATGGAGCTAAATTCTTAGGTAAAACTACCGTTTTAGCAAAAGATACACCTGCTTTCATCGCCAACAGAATCGGGGTATTCTCTATGATGGATCTTCTTCACAATGTACAGAAATTAGGACTTACGGTTTCTGACGTTGATAAATTAACAGGTCCTGTAATCGGGCGTCCAAAATCGGCTACTTTCAGAACAGCTGACGTTGTAGGTCTTGATACATTAGTAATGGTAGCGAACGGTGTTCGTCAAAGCGGTGCTGAAGCCAATGACTTTAACGATGTATTTGCTCTTCCTGCCTATATCCAGAAAATGATGGATAATAAATGGCTAGGTTCAAAAACCGAGCAGGGATTCTATAAAAAAGTGAAAAACGCTGAAGGTAAATCTGAAATTCACGGATTGAATCTTGATACTTTGGAATATGAACTTCAAGGAAAATCTTCATTCCCTACTTTAGAATTAACAAAAGCTATCGATAAGCCAATCGACAGATTCAAAGTATTAATCGGTGGTAAAGATAAAGCTGGTGAACTATACAGAAAATCATTAGGAGCATTATTCGCTTATGTTTCTCATAAAGTTCCTGAAATTTCTGACGAAGTTTACAAAATTGACGATGCTATGAGAGCTGGTTTCGGATGGGAAAATGGTCCATTTGAAATCTGGGATGCCGTAGGTGTTCAGAAAGGTATTGAGTTAGCTAAAGATGCCGGTTATGAAGTTTCTGACTGGGTTAAAAATGTAGAAACATTCTACAAAGTTAATGATGAGGGGCAAAGCATTTATGTTGATAAAAATTCAGGAGAATACAACAAAATCCCTGGACAAGATGCTTTCATTATCCTTGATAACATCAGAAAAAACAAAACACTTTGGAGCAATTCCGGAGCTGCTATTCTTGATTTAGGTGATGGTATCATCAACTTCGAGATCCGCTCCAAAATGAATTCTCTTGGAGGCGAAGTTTTAGATGGATTAAACAGAGCTATTGATTTAGCAGAAAAAGAATACGACGGATTAGTAGTAGGAAACCAAGGGGCAAACTTCTCTGTAGGAGCCAACCTTGCGATGATCCTTATGATGGCTATTGAGCAGGATTGGGATGATTTGAATATGGCTATTGCTTACTTCCAGAAATCAATGATGAGAGTTCGCTACTCTTCTATTCCTGTTGTAGTTGCTCCTCACGGAATGACTTTAGGTGGAGGATGCGAAATGACCATGCACGCAGACAGAGTGGTTGCAGCAGCAGAAACTTACATTGGACTGGTAGAAACCGGAGTGGGTGTAATTCCTGGTGGTGGTGGTACTAAAGAATTGACTTTAAGAACTTCCAGAGAATTCCACAGTGATGATGTAAAGAACAACAGACTTCGTGATGCCTTCATGAATATCGCTATGGGTAAAGTGGCAACATCAGCGTATGAAGCTTACGATATGGGAATCCTTGAAAAAGGGAAAGATATTGTTTCTGTAAGCAAAAACAGACAGATTGCAGAAGCTAAAAAAGTAGCAAAACTATTAGCAGAACAAGGATATACTCAACCTATTGAGCAAAAAGTAAAAGTTCTTGGTAAAGACGCTTTAGGAATGTTCTACGTAGGAACAGACCAAATGCTAACAGGAAAATATATCTCCGAGCATGACAAGAAAATTGCAGACAAACTAGCCAATGTAATGGTAGGTGGAAACTTATCTGAACCAACAGTTGTTACTGAGCAATATCTATTGAATCTTGAAAGAGAAACGTTCCTTCAGCTTTGTGGTGAAAGAAAAACGTTAGAGAGAATTCAGTATATGTTACAAAATGGGAAACCATTGAGAAACTAACGGAGAGCTCCGTAGGAGCGAACTGTTAATAGCTATGAATAATTTTCGAAAACCAGAAAGCCTCGTAGAGGCGACCTGATAATAGACGATCATGTTAGCTTTATGGCCAATACCTATACACAAATTTATATTCAAATTGTTTTCGCAGTAAAAGGAAGACAAAATCTGATTTCAAAAGAAAACAGAGAAGAATTACATAAATTGATTACAGGTATTGTTTCTAACAGAAATCAAAAATTATTCGCAGTTTTTGCAATGCCTGACCACGTTCATATCCTTGTAAGCATGAATCCGACACTGTCAGTTTCAGATTTAGTAAGAGATATTAAAGCAGGGTCTTCAAAATTCATCAATGAAAAAGGATGGATCAATGGAAAGTTCAATTGGCAGGAAGGATACGGAGCTTTTTCCTATTCTAAAAGTAGTGTTGATGCGGTTGTAAAATACATTTTAAACCAGGAAGAACATCATCAAAAGAAAACTTTTAGAGAGGAATATCTGGATTTTATGTCAAAATTTGAAATTGAATATGATTCAAAATATTTATTTGAATGGATTGAAGACTAACAGGTCGCTCCTACGGAGCTCCACACATTGTAAAACAATAGATCTATGAACAGTTTATCTCTATGAGGCAAAAATCTTTCAAAAACAATTTAATTAAACAAAAAAATGAAAACAGCATACATCGTAAAAGGATTCAGATCAGCAGTAGGAAAAGCACCAAAAGGGTCTCTACGCTTTACACGTCCTGACGTAATGGCAGCTACCGTTATTGAGAAATTAATGGCTGAGCTACCGCAATTAGATAAAAACAGAATTGATGACCTTATCGTAGGAAATGCAATGCCTGAGGCAGAGCAAGGATTAAACGTAGCTCGTTTGATTTCCTTAATGGGTCTAAACACAGATAAAGTTCCTGGAGTAACGGTCAACAGATATTGTGCATCAGGAAGTGAAGCGATTGCAATTGCTTCTGCAAAAATTCAGGCTGGAATGGCTGATTGTATCATCGCTGGAGGTACAGAATCTATGTCTTATATTCCGATGGGTGGGTATAAGCCGGTTCCTGAAACGGAGATTGCAAAAACAAACCCTGATTACTATTGGGGAATGGGTTACACTGCTGAAGAAGTAGCAAAACAATACAATATTACAAGAGAAGAACAAGATCAGTTTGCTTTTGAATCTCACATGAAAGCTTTAAAAGCAAATCAGGAGGGAAAATTTGCTAATCAGATTGTTCCAATCCCTGTAGAATATAACTTTTTAGATGAAAATCAGAAGCTTCAGACTAAGAAATTCGATTTCTCTGTAGATGAAGGTCCAAGAGCAGATACTTCTCTTGCTGGTTTGGCTAAACTTAGACCTGTTTTCGCTAACGGAGGAAGTGTAACAGCTGGAAACTCTTCTCAGATGAGTGACGGTGCAGCTTTCGTAGTAGTAATGAGTGAAGAAATGGTAAAAGAATTAGGTCTTGAGCCGGAAGCAAGATTAGCAGCGTATGCAGCAGCGGGTCTTGAACCAAGAATCATGGGAATGGGACCAGTTTATGCTATTCCAAAAGCATTGAAACAAGCAGGTCTTGAATTAAAAGACATCGATTTGATCGAGTTAAATGAAGCATTCGCATCACAATCAGTTGCTATCAAAAAAGAGTTAGGCCTAAATCCTGATATCTTAAACGTAAACGGAGGAGCAATTGCACTTGGTCACCCACTAGGATGTACAGGAACTAAATTAACGGTTCAGCTTCTTGACGAAATGAGAAGACGTGGAAACAAATATGGAATGGTTTCTATGTGTGTGGGAACAGGACAGGGAGCAGCTTCTATTTTTGAATTGTTATAGACTGAAAGAGTAAAGAATAAAGAACAAAGACTATAATGAAACATAATTTCAAACATCTTAACATTTGGAAACTTTCCATTGAATTAGCTGATGAAATTTATATTGTTACAGATAGCTTTCCAAAAAACGAAGAATTTGGACTTAAATCTCAAATTAGAAGATGTACAGTATCTGTAGCTTCAAATATTGCAGAAGGTTCAAGTAGAAGTTCAAATAAGGACTTTAATCGTTTCTTAGAAATAAGTCTTGGCTCTCTTTATGAATTGCAAACTCAAATTATTATTTCGAGCAACAGAAATTATCTTGAAATTTCTAAAACCGAAAAAATAGAAAATAAAATCACAGAACTACAGAGAATGATTTCTGGCTTTCAAAAGAATTTAACATTGTAAGTCTTTTTTCTTTTCTCTTTGTTCTTTAATCTAAAAAAATAAAATAATATATGGCTACATTAAAAGGCGGGGAATTCTTAATTAAACAAATTCCTGCAAACGAAATTTTCAGTGTTGAAGAACTGAATGAAGAACAAAAAATGCTTCGTGATTCTGCGAAGGAATTCATAGATAGAGAGGTTGTCCCTCAAAGAGAGCGTTTCGAAAAGAAAGATTATGCATTCACTGAAGAAACAATGCGTAAGCTTGGAGATATGGGAATGCTGGGAATCGCAGTTCCTGAAGAGTACGGAGGTCTTGGAATGGGCTTTGTAACTACGATGTTAGCTTGTGATTACCTTTCGGGAACTACAGGTTCATTAGCAACAGCTTATGGAGCACACACAGGAATTGGAACTCTTCCTATCGTTCTTTACGGAACTGAAGAACAAAAGAAAAAATATCTTCCGGACTTAGCAACAGGAACAAAATTCGGTGCTTATTGCTTAACTGAGCCGGATGCAGGTTCAGATGCTAACTCTGGAAAAACAAGAGCTAAACTTTCCGAAGACGGAAAACATTATATCATCAATGGTCAGAAAATGTGGATCTCTAATGCAGGATTTGCAGATACGTTCACATTATTTGCTAAAATTGATGATGATAAAAACATCACTGGTTTTGTAATCAACCGTTCTGAACTGGAGAACCCTGAAAGCTTAACTTTCGGTGAAGAAGAGCACAAATTAGGTATTCGTGCTTCCTCTACCCGTCAGGTTTTCTTCAATGATATGAAAGTTCCTGTTGAGAATCTTTTAGGAGAAAGAAACAATGGTTTCAAAATCGCTTTAAATGCATTGAACGTAGGTCGTATCAAATTAGCGGCGGCTTGTTTAGATGCTCAAAGAAGAATCTTAAACCATTCTATCCAGTATTCTAACGAAAGAAAACAGTTTAATGTTTCTATCGCTACTTTCGGAGCAATCAGAAAGAAGCTTGCTGAAATGGCAACAGGTGTTTTCGTAAGTGAGGCTGGTTCTTACAGAGCAGCGAAAAACGTTCAGGATAAAATTGACGAATTGGTAGCAGGCGGAATGGATCACCAGGCTGCAGAGCTTAAAGGTGTTGAAGAATTCGCTGTAGAATGTTCTATCCTTAAAGTATTTGTTTCTGATCTTGCACAGCACACTGCTGATGAAGGAATCCAGGTATACGGAGGTATGGGATTCTCTGAAGATACTCCAATGGAAGCTGCATGGAGAGATTCAAGAATTTCAAGAATCTATGAAGGTACTAACGAAATCAACAGATTATTAGCTGTAGGAATGCTAATTAAGAGAGCAATGAAAGGTGAATTAGACCTTTTATCTCCTGCAATGGCAATCAGTAAAGAATTGATGGGTATTCCTTCATTCGAAGTGCCTGATTATTCAGAATTCATGAGTGAAGAGAAAGCAATTATCGCTAACCTTAAGAAAGTATTCCTTATGGTTTCCGGAGCAGCTCTTCAAAAATATATGATGGATATTGAAAAGCAACAGCATTTATTATTGAATGCTTCTGAAATCCTTAACCAGATCTATATGGCAGAATCTGCTGTATTAAGAGCAGAAAAACACTTCTCTCCTGATTCTGTAGAAGCAGCTATGGCTCAGTTAAATCTTTACAAAGCTGTTGAGAAAATTACTGTTGCAGCTAAAGAAGGAATTATTTCTTTCGCTGAAGGAGATGAGCAGAGAATGATGCTTTCAGGATTAAGAAGATTCACTAAGTATACTAACAATCCAAATGTAGTGGCATTAACTGAAAAAGTGGCTGCTCATTATATTGAAAAAGGAACTTATTAGTCTTTATAACATAAATTTGATTTCAAAACGTCCCATTTGGGGCGTTTTTTTTATTGAATTCCTATTATTGAAATCTTAAAGAATTTCAGGTTTCAATATTTTTTCCTAATTTTATTAGAGCTAAAACCATTTTAACTCAAAATACAAACGTATGGGAAAATTTATTATTTCTAAAAGAGCCAACGGTGAATTTCAATTCAATCTTAAAGCCGGGAACGGTCAGATTATATTAACAAGCCAGGGATACAGTACCAAACCGTCCTGTGAAAGCGGAATCAACTCTGTAAAAACCAATTCACAGGAAGATGCCAAATTTGAAAGAAATACCGCCAGAGATAGCAGATGTTATTTCAATCTTAAAGCCGGAAACGGACAGATTATTGGAACCAGCCAGATGTATGAAACAGATAACGGGATGGAAAACGGAATAGAATCTGTAAAAAACAATGCTCCCAACGCCTCTGTAGAGGATGAAATAAATTTGTAGAACGATCTTAAATAATCTCCATAAAAATGTCTTATTTTTTTAAGGCATTTTTTATTTTTGTATTCTGTTTTTATATAAAAATGACAAAAGAAGAATTACTACATAGAGCTATAAAGATTGCTGATAAAGCACATAAAGGACAAACTGACAAATACCACGCTCCTTACATTGCCCACGTAATGCGCGTAATGGAATATGGTAAAACGATGGATGAGAAAATTGTAGGTGTTTTGCATGATGTTGTTGAAGATCATCCGTTAGAATTCAGCCTGGATTATTTAAGAACCGAAGGCTTCCCGGAATACATTATTTTCGCAATAAGCTGCCTTACTAAATTTGATCCCGAAGAAGATTATGATGAGTTTGTTAAAAGAACAGAAAGATCACCTCTGGCTGTTGCCGTAAAGCTTAATGATCTTCGCGATAATATGGACCTTAGAAGAGTAAACCGAGAGCTTACCCCTAAGGATATTAAAAGATTCAATAAATATCTTAAAGCCTATCGCTATCTGATAGAGAAATACTAATAAAAACAAAATGACTAATAACCTGCCCAAAATTTCAACTGCTTATCAATCTAAGCTGATTTCTGCTATTGTATCAGTATCAGCTTTTTTTGTCATTTACTTACTACTCATCCTGGCCTCTCTCCTAATGATTTTCCTCTTAGGATATGGAGCTATAAAGCTATTGACAATTAAAGTCAATTATTTTACGATTTTTGGTGCGGCAGGTTTATTTAGCATAGGCATTTTTGTCTTCATTTTTCTTATCCGGTTTATTTTCAGGAAAAACGAATACAGCACACGTCATTTGATAGAAGTTTCACGCTCCCATCAGCCTGAACTTTTTGATATGATTGACGAGATTGTAAAGGAAACAAAAGTTCAGGCTCCAAAAAAAGTTTTTCTTTCGCCGGATGTAAACGCCAGTGTTAGCTATAATTCTATTTTCTGGAGTATGTTTCTACCCGTAAAGAAAAACCTTACGATTGGTATTGGATTGATTAATACAACAAGTGCCGGGGAATTAAAAACAGTTCTGGCTCACGAGTTTGGCCATTTTTCTCAAAGGAGTATGAAAGTAGGTGGTTATGTAAATCAGGCCGAAAAAATTATTTTTGAAACCGTTTACAATAATAAAGACTATGAAAATTTCATCATGGAGTTTTCAGGAGGTAATATATTTTTCAAAATCTTTGGGCTAATCTCTGTAAGTTTTATTAATGCATTTCAATATATTCTTAAAAGCATATCCAATTTTCTTTTTAAAAACCATGCTTCCCTGCAAAGAGAGATGGAATATCACGCAGATGCTATTTCAACTTTTGTAACGAATCCGGACGAGCAGATTTCATCCTTATTAAGATTGGAATTAAGTGATGCAGCCTTTAATTATGCAACCAATTTCTACATAGAAAGCAATCAGAAATATCTGCCCAAAAATCTTTATGAAAATCAGATTTCTCTAATGAAGATCTTCAGCGAAAGAAATAATCATCCTTATGTAAACGGACTTCCAAAAATAGATATTGAAGATTTAACCCGCTATAATAAATCCAGAATTGAGATTGAAGACCAATGGTCCTCACACCCTGATATTGACAAAAGGGTTGAAAGAATCAAAAAGAATGAAACCCGGAATACAACCCACGACCACAGACCTGCCGGGGAAATCATAAAAGGATATGAAAGCATATGTGAAACTTTAACGGCAAAATACCTCACCCTGTTAAGTATTAAAAATGTTGGGGAAGTTATTGACGGTAATACCTTTACAACACTCTACCTGGAAAACAATAGATATCAGAACCTGGTTTCCGGCTTTAATGGTTATTATGAAAGGCATACTCCTATTTTAGAAAATGTTGAAACGATGATTCCTGATGACGGACTTCATCATGAATCGGATTTATTCAGTGATAAAAAAGTTTCTCTGGTGTATGAAAAAGCCGGTATAGAACAAGATCTTCAAACTTTAAAATATTTGGTTTCGCAGCCAAAAGAAATAAAAACATTCAGGTATAATGGGACTTTACACAAAGCAAAAGATGCAGGAACTATTATTCCTCAACTTGAAAATGAGCTTAAAGATGTGACGGCTGAACTTGGTGAAAATGACAAATCTATTTTCCAGTATTATTATCGTAGAGGTAACGATCAGTACAAAATGAGCTTGATACATAAGTACACAAAAATGACTGTAATAGATAAAGAGTTTGATGAATTTCAGGAGAGTCTTAATGAATTTATCGGATACTTACAGTTTATGGCGGTTACTTTACCTTTTGAAGAAATCCGTAAGTACAGGGCAAAGCTTTTGAAGGCAGAAAAACCGTTTAAACAAAAGATCAGAAGCCTTCTTGAGAGTTCAGCTTATAAAGAATTACTCACTGCTGAAGAAAATAATCTTCTTCAACAGTTTGTAAATTCTGAATATATTTACTTCAACAATGACAGGTACCTTCAGAATGAAGTGGATTCTGTATCATTATTGATTGAAAAGTACCAGGGTATTTTAAATACTTATTACCTTAATACGAAACAGGAACTATTAAACTTACAGTCGGAAATCAGCAAAGCTTCTTAATCCGCACCAGGGAAATCATATGTTTTCACCTCATGGTTCGTACCATCAATGTTGATGTTTAAAGCCAGGTAAATGAAATGTAAGTTTTTATTTCCTTTTGCTTCAAATTCACGCTGCCAAAGATATCCAGTCACAATCCCGAAATAATCATCGATCTGATAGCCGAAACCGCCATAAACTCTGTTTCTGGCAAAAGTAGGCTTCATTGGAGTTACCAGGAAGAGTTCATCATAAGCGTTGGCAAAAACAGTCCCTTTTTTGACTTCTTTGGCATTTAAAGGAACACTTATGTTCAAACGGTAACGGTAACGCATTCTTTGGGAAGTATTGTCGGTTTGTGGCTCATAAAACCAGCTTTTCTCCACACGAAAACGATTTTCAAACTTCACGATGCCTTTTTTAACATCAATGACATCCTGAAGCCAAACCCTGAATTCTTCTCTGCTTAATTTTTTATCCTTATAGTTCACATATCTACCAAGTCCCACAAATGGTTTGTGATTCTTAGTAAGGTTATATCCTATTCCCCCTTTTATTTCATAATAATCCGGGTAGGTATAATCTTCGTTACCTCGCAACTGACCTTCTCCGTAGAGGAAAAATTTAGGATGAAACTTATAGGTTAGAGTCACTGCATTGAAGCTGGAAATATGTTCCTGAGCTTTGAAGAAAGATAGACTAAGAAGGAGACTTAAACCTAGAAAACGTTTCATAAAAAATTTTTGCAAATGTAATTTTTTTAACAATTTGTTAATATTAACTTTAATTAATATTGAATTAACACTTACTTCATATTAATTGTGTAAGAAAAACCAATATGGAACCATCTTTGTGGCATTTCAACTCCAAATGCTTCCGTGTATTTTGTATTGGTAATATTATTCACTAAAACATATACAGAATAATCTTTTTTGTTAAAACTTAATTTGTTATCTAACAATTGATAGCTTCCTAAATTCATCCTTTCATTGTATCTGTACACAATTTCATTAGTAAAGGCACCAAGAAATTTTGCTTCCACTTTACCAATGAACTGATGCCTCAGATTATCCATAATATACTTGGAAACAAACTCATTGGATTTCTGAAACTTACCATCAATATAAGTATATCCTGCCATCATTTTCAGCCAGTTGGTCATTTTATAATTGATCTCGGTTTCTATCCCTTTGATTTTGATATTTCCTACATTTTCAGCTGCCCACGTTTTATCATTAATATCTTTTTTTATCCAATCAATAGAATTCTTTGAATCTCTTAAAAAACCACTAACTTTAGCTAAAATCCTTTGATTCTGATATTGATATCCCACCTCAGACGATATCCCATTTTCAGGCAGCAGATTTGGGTTACCACTTTCCTGCGGACTTACATAATAAAGATCCGTAAAGGTTGGTATACGGTGTACTTTAGCAATATTTCCATATACTTTGTTGTTGGGATTAAAATTATACCCTACATCCAATCCCGGATAGAAAAAGTTCCCTTCTTTAGAATAGTTAGCCCATGAAATTCCCGGGGTGATATTCAGTTTTTTATCCAGTAATGAGAAATGGTGTTCAAAGAAAACCTGAGAAACAAAACGGTTAGGATTTCCCAAATTGCTGCTCACCAGAAATTCCTTTCTCAGTTCCACTCCTACTCCGGTTGTTCCCAGTCCCCATTGGTAACTGGAATTTATCTCTCCACCTACATTATTCCCAATATGCATATTTCTGTAAATAGAAGGCTTTTGTCTGTTGAAAAGGTACATATCCTGCCCTCTTCTCCAATACACATTAGAATTAATCTTTAATTTCCCGAAGGTCTGCTGATGCGCCACACTTACAATGGAAGCCTGCATTTCCTCATACTGATCTATAGCCGTTTTAGAGGCATAAAAACCATTAGCTCCGAATTTCTTTTCTGAAAAACCGGCCTGAAGCCTCAAGTCTCCATTCTTAATATTCAATTTACCCTGGTAGAATACATTTCGGATTTCGTAATCCGTATTGTACATGTATCCCTGCGATCCTGAAGCATTAGCCTGAAGCGTATTGGCAAATTTTTCATTTCCCATCTGAGCATTAAACCCTAGCCCATAAGAACTATAGTCGCCACCTTCTGCACTTATTTTAACTTTTTTCCCTATTCCAGGTTTAGTAATCACATTAATTACTCCAGCGTAAGCATTCTGTCCAAAACGTCTGGCAGCAGGACCTTTTATAATTTCAATCTTTTCCACATCTTCCAGGTCTACCGGAAGGTTCATAGAATTATGCCCCGTTTGAGAATCATTCATTCTTACTCCGTTCAGTAATAACAAAACCTGTTCAAAGGAGCTTCCACGGAAACTGATATCACTCTGAACTCCATTAGATCCTCTCCTTCTGATGTCCATACCCGGAACCTGCTGAAGGATTTCATCAATGCTTTTAGATGGAGCATTGGCAATATCTTCTTTGGTAATTACAGTAATATTCTGGTTGGCGCTTTTATAAGGTGTGGAGATAAATTTCCCCTGAAATTCAATGTTTTCAATATCTGTAGTTTTTTCCTGTGCATTTACCAAAAGTAAAGATCCCAGAAAAAAAACACTTCCTATCTTTTTGATCATAATAGTTTCCGTAGTTTCTTTTAACAAGGTTCAAAAGTAAGAGAGTTCATGAAGACAGGCAAATGATACTTGTCATAAAAAAAGACGCAGCATGAATGCCGCGTCTATGTTTTTTTGAGGGAGTTTCTATCTTTTTCTCATTAAATGTGTAACTAGATCTCTGAATAATTTTCTCATTTCTATATTACATATTTATGAATACAATTTTAAATAATTTTAAAACATAAAACAATACCCGGATAAAAAAACATGTTAAAAGATCAAAAACTGTTTGAAATTCAATAAAAACGAATGATAAAAACAATATAATTCCACAAAATATATCTGAAATACTCTTTTTCCGAGTCCCAAATTAAGGGGTCAACACACTAATTTTTATTTTTTATATATCATTTTAGTCATAAGAGAATCGTATAATTTTTGCTAAAAAATTCGTAATTTTGTGGGTCTTAATTTTACAGCGAAATCATTCTTTTTCATCTGTAGTTCGAGCAGCATTTTGCAACCATGCTGTTTCTCTCAGTTGAATCCGAAAATCATTTGAAGGTTCAATTAATGACCTCCCGGAATATTCCGAAAAACACCAGTAAACTGATAGTTTTTAATACTCTGCAGTTACTTTTATGAATAAACAAAATATGGCTGATACTACAGAAATAGACATAAAAAAACAGATTTTTGTTAAGAATGCCCATCTTAATAATCTGAAACATATAGATGTCCTGATCCCGAAAAATAAACTGATTGTTATTACCGGAGTATCAGGAAGTGGAAAATCATCTTTGGCTTTTGACACCATTTATGCTGAAGGACAAAGAAGATATGTAGAAAGTTTGAGTTCTTACGCCCGTCAGTTCTTAGGGAAATTAGAAAAACCTAAGATTGATGATATTAAAGGACTTGCTCCATCCATCGCCATCCAGCAGAAAGTAATTTCATCCAATCCACGTTCTACAGTAGGAACGTCTACGGAGATTTATGATTATATGAAGCTTTTGTTTGCAAGGATCGGAAAAACATTTTCTCCTGTTTCAGGGGAAGAAGTGAAAAAAGACTCTGTTTCGGATGTGATTGATTTTATCAAGGCTTCTAAAAAAGATACTTCCTTTTTATTAACGACTCCTTTGGAATATGATGTTGATAATTTTAAGGAAACCCTGAATATTTTAAAACTTGCTGGTTTCACAAGACTTGAGATCAACGGAAATTTAGCAGGAATTGAAGATCTGGAAAGTTTCGGATTTGCTCCGGAAAAAGGAATGAAGATCAATCTTGTGATTGACCGTTTTTCTTATGAAGAAGATGAAAGCTTTTTACAACGATTGGCAGATTCTATTCAAATGGCATTTTATGAAGGCCGTGGCTACTGTTCTTTAAAAAATACAGATACCGAAAAGGTAAAAGAATTCTCCAATAAATTTGAATTGGATGGAATGGAATTCCTTGAACCGAATGTTCATTTCTTCAGTTTCAATAACCCGTACGGAGCCTGCCCAGCTTGTGAAGGGTATGGGAAAGTAATCGGAATAGATGAAGATCTTGTAATTCCTAATAAAACATTATCCATCTACGAAGATGCTGTTGCCTGCTGGAAAGGAGAAACCATGAGTGAATGGAAAAAAGACTTTATTAAAAAAGCTGGAGACTTCCCTATTCATAAGCCTTATCATCAATTAACCAAGGAACAGAAAAACTTCCTTTGGAAAGGTGATGGTAAAAGCACCTTCCCATGCATCAACAATTTCTTCAAAATGCTTGAAGAAAACCTTTATAAAATCCAGTACCGTGTGATGCTGTCCCGCTACAGAGGAAAAACCCTTTGCCCAACCTGTGAAGGATTAAGACTTCGTGAAGAAACAAGCTGGGTAAAAGTAGATGGGCACAATATTCAATCGATGATTGAACTTCCATTGGATGAACTGGTACCCGTAATTAACAGCCTAAAACTATCCGACCACGATAAAGAAGTTGCCAAGAGGTTATTGTACGAGATCACCACTCGTCTTGAGTTCTTATTAAAAGTTGGATTGGGATATTTAACATTAAACAGAACATCCAACACCCTTTCCGGAGGAGAAAGTCAAAGAATTAACCTGGCAACAAGTTTAGGAAGTTCTTTGGTTGGTTCCATTTATATATTGGATGAACCTTCTATCGGACTGCATTCCAAGGACACTGAAAACCTCATCGGAGTATTGAAAAATCTTCGTGACTTAGGAAATACAGTGATTGTAGTAGAACACGATGAAGATGTAATGCATGCTGCCGATTATATTATTGATATTGGTCCGGAAGCAGGTTATCTTGGCGGTGAACTGGTGTTTGCCGGAGAGTATAAGGATTTGAAAAAAGCCAATACCCTTACTTCAGAATACCTTACCGGAAGAATGGAAATAGAAGTTCCGAAGAAACGCAGAAAAGCAAAAGAGTGGATTCATATTAAAGGAGCTCGTCAGAATAATCTTAAAAATATTGATGTAGACGTTCCTTTAGAAAGTCTGACTGTTATTTCAGGTGTTTCAGGAAGTGGAAAATCTACTTTAATGAAGGAAATTCTTACCAATGACATTCAGATTCAATTAGGAATGGGTGGTAAAAAAGGAGATTATGATTCTGTAGAATTCCCGAAAAAGCTCATCAAAAATATTGAACTGATTGATCAGAATCCTATTGGAAAATCTTCACGTTCAAACCCGGTAACCTATCTGAAAGCTTATGACGACATCCGTGATCTTTTTGCCAAGCAGAAAATAGCTAAAATGATGGGCTACAAACCTAAGCACTTCTCTTTTAACGTAGATGGTGGAAGATGTGATGAATGTAAAGGTGAAGGTGTCATCAATGTTTCTATGCAGTTTATGGCTGATATTGAACTGGAATGTGAGGTTTGTAAAGGTACCCGTTTCAAAAGCGAAATCCTTGATGTAAAATTCGATGAAAAAAGCATTTCTGATATTCTTCACATGACTGTGGATGAAGCTCTGGAATTCTTTAAAGATAATAATGAAGAGAAAATTGTGACCAAACTGAGACCTTTACAAGAAGTTGGATTGGGCTATTTACAACTGGGACAAAGCTCTTCTACCCTTTCCGGTGGTGAGGCACAGCGTGTGAAGCTGGCATCATTCCTTGTGAAAGGTGTTACTACAGACAAAACACTATTTATCTTTGATGAGCCTTCTACAGGTCTTCATTTCCATGATATTCAAAAGCTGTTGAAATCATTACAGGCATTGATTGACCTTGGACATTCAGTGATTGTTATTGAGCACCAGCCGGATATTATCAAATGTGCTGATTACATCATTGATATTGGTCCTGAAGCAGGAAAACATGGTGGTGAAGTAGTTTTTGCCGGAACACCAGAGGATCTGATAAAAAATAAAAAGTCTTACACAGCCAAATACATCAAGGAAAAACTTGAAAAATAAATACAGAACAGAGAGCTCAACGGCTCTCTGTTTTTTTTACTATATCTTTCTTTATTCTTTCTTTCCCATCCCTCTTCTTATTCCTTTGCTTTGAGAGCGCTGGAAAATTGAATGACAGCTTCTGATAATTTTAAAAAAAATTATTAAATAATTAATCTCAGCTCAATTTACTACTCGTAACCTTTTATTTTATTTAAAATTATGGCTATATATAAATTACATCAACAAATATCAATAAATAATTGATTTTCATTCAATTATAAACACCCCCCCCTAAAGATAAAGAATAAAAGAATCCAATATATTTGTTTCTATAAACACTTTATTTAATTTGTAAAACACTATGAAAAAAGTAATTATTTCTATATTTTCATTAGTAAGCATCGTAACTTTTGCCCAAGTAGGGATTAATACAACGGTTCCTGACCCAAGTGCTGTACTCGACATTAAGCATTCTAATAAAGGACTTCTTATTCCAAGGGTAAGTCTGAAAAATAAAACAGATCTTTCTACCATTCCCAATCCCGCCAATGGTTTACTGGTTTATAATTTGACAAGTTCTGCCGGAACAGATAGTAATAATGTAATAGCAGATAATTTTTATGCTTTTTCTGCAACGACCAATTCGTGGGAGCTGCTGATAACGGATACCATATTAAATACGGCTATTGAAGGGCTCGGAGTTCCCCAGCTGCAAGTTGTAGCCAATGTTTCATCCACCGGTAATGATGTAGCTTATGTAGGAAATGATCTTGGAGCTAATATCAGAAGAATATACTTTAATAATAAAGTTTTTGATAAGAACAACACCTATGACCCTGTCAATTCAGAATTTAAAGCACCTAAAAATGGATATTACCAAATAGATGCATCTGTACTACTGAAGAGCTATCAGGCGCAAAATACAACCAATATCATCCGATTAGGAGTAAGCAAACCCTATACGACATTTACTTATAGCGGTAATGCAACATTTGCCTTTCTCAATCAACCTTTAAATGCTGTAACAGATGATCAGCAGCCCCTTACCCTTAAAGTTTCAGGGGTTATCTATATGAATAAAGATGAAAAAGTCTGTTTTCTGACCAGGTATATTACCCCGGGCACTACAGCAGGCAATAATACTTATTCAATGGCAACAGAGGGCTTAGGATACAGCAGGGCTCAGGTGAATACTATTACGATCATATATCTTCCAATCGTCAATTAACGCTATGAGAATATATTTTTTACTTACAATGTGTCTGAGCGTATCTCATTATTCCCAGGTTGGAATAAATACCAACGCTTCACCGGACGTCAGTGCAGCACTTCATATCAACTCCACGAATAAAGGACTTTTAATCCCGAGAGTTTCATTATCAGGTGTAACAGATATTACTACCATCAAAAATCCGGCAAATGGACTATTGGTATTCAATCTGGCGGATGCAAACAACGGTACACCGCTCAATACCAATGATGATGTTGTAAAAAACAAACTGTATTCTTTCAGCAATGGAAGATGGAACGCTTTTGTGAATGGTGAAGAATTGAACCAAAAAATAAATAATATTCTCCTGAACAGATTGATTGCTTTGGTCAATATGAATCCTTCAGGAAATGAACTAAGCTTTGTCAGCAGTGACCTAGGTAATAATATCAGAAGATTTATATTTGATCATAAAGTGACCGATAAATTAAATACTTTTAATACTTCAACAGGTGAGTTTACCGCTCCTTTTACAGGGTATTATTTGATCAATATGAATATTCTTCTCAAACCCTGGGGCAATAACTATAACCCGGGAAGCAATATTAAAAATCCAATTCGTTTAGGATTATCTAAACCTTATACCGGATCATTTTCCGCTAACGGGCTAACAGACATCATCTTTCAAAATGCAAACGAAAATTTAGATTCTGCACAAGGAGGAAATTTTATTACCTATTTAAATTTCAAAAGCATCATCTATCTGCAATCCGGAGAAAAAACGGTACCGATTGTAAAATATATTACACCAGGAACAGCAGGCAATCAATACAATCTAAATACGGAAGCTAATAATTATAACAGAGTTCTTACCAATACCATTTCTATTATTTATTTGCCTACTTCCTAATAAAATAAAGTTAATATTCTTATCAGCAAAATTGTCAATGGTTGTAATAGACAAAATTTTTATATTAGGGAAAATAAAAAACTTCTTTTCTTCCAATAAAAGGACAGAAAGATATATAATCAGATATGCAATATAAAAAAGTATTTATCCCGCTTTCAGCACTTTTATTTCTCATTAATTGTTCGGTAAAGAAAAACATCCATCCAGATAAGGATTATGAAGTCAAACGAGATACTTTAACGATCTTTGATCAAAGTAGAAATCGTAAAATCCCTGTTGCCTATTATCTGCCAAAAACTAATAAGAAAATTCCGAATCAACAGGTAATTATTTTTAATCATGGATATGGCTTTAATAAAGGCGGAGATTATTTTGTGTATTCGTATTTAACAGAAAAGCTGGCTTCAAAAGGATATTTTACGGTAAGCATTCAGCATGAACAGACTACAGATGCTCCCCTGCCTGTAGAAGGAAACCTGCAGCTTGTAAGAAGGCCTTTCTGGCAAAATGGTTCCGACAATATATTATATGTTTTGAACGAGCTTAAAAAAACGAATCCGGATCTGGATTATAAACACCTTACCTTAATAGGGCATTCCAATGGTGGTGATATGGTCGCTTTATTTGGCAACCAACATCCTAACCTTGTGTATAAAATGATTACCATGGATAACCGCAGAATGTTTCTTCCAAGGACGAGTATTCCTAAAATTTATTCATTGCGTTCCAATGATTATCCTGCTGATGAAGGCGTGTTACCTACCGAAGATGAACAGAAAAAATATCACATGATCATTCAGCCAACATCCATTAATCATGGCCATATGGATAATAAAGGTAGTGAAGAGGAGAAAAAAACGTTGAATGATTTTGTCTTACAATATCTGAAAGAAGGCTAATACTAAGGATTTCTTTCTCTTTTGAAGGGATAAATTTTGGAACAACCTAAACTTATCCACAACAAATTGTGGATAACTTGTGAATTTTAACATTAAATTCATATTCTGTATTAAAAATATCACTACATTTACTATGTAATAAACATCGAAGTGGAAACTTTATTTGCTTTTCTTACTACTCTTGAAATTGCAATTAAATTTGAAATAAAAATTTAAGCACAGCATTGTCGGCTGTGCTTTTTTATTGTTGTCTAATTAAAAAAATGAGATGTCTTATCTACTGAATTCGCTCCTAAAGAGCGAATTCTTTTATTATTATCTGACACCACCCCCCAATGAACGATACAACTTAATAACTGACTGCCATTTCAGTAACTTATCATTAGTCAGTTCTATTTGAGCATTGAGGTAAGCCTGTTCAGAAGTCAATACATCAGTATAATTTGTTGACGAATGATAGATCAACAGCTTTTTGGTGTAATCAACGGCTAAATTAAGCTTATCTATCTGCAAGATCCGTTTTTTTTCCTGTTCAGCCGCAGATTCATAGCCATACAAAGCATCCGACACCTCTTGTCCTGCATTCATTAATATTTTTTGAAAAGAATATACTTTTTCCTGATAATTCGCTTGGGCTATTTCTAAACGGGTTTTATTTAATCGCTTATTGAAAATAGGCTGAATGAGGCCTGCAGCAACATTGGCAAAAAAACCTGTAGAAGTAAACCAGTCTTTTAGCTCAAAACTGGAGAAGCCACCTGATGCAGTGATTGTCAAAGAGGGATAGAAAGCCCGCTTAGCAACATTAATCTCCTCAAAATAAGAAGCCACTTCAAGCTCCGCTGCGTGTACATCAGGTCTATTCGCTAATAACTGTGATGGCAAACCTACGCTCAAGTTGTTGTTTACTTCCTGATCGTCCAGACTCCCTCTTGTTATAGGTTGTGCTGCTTGTCCCAGCAATACATTTACAGCATTCTCTATTTCTCTTATCTGCCTTTTGATGCGGGGCAAATCAGCCTGAGCATTATAATAGTTTGCTTCACTCTGTACCACAGCAGCTCCGGTTACTATATTTGACGCTTTCAGTTTGTTCATGGTTTTCACATCCAGAGCTCTATTTTCAATAGTCTTTTCTAAAATAGCCTGCTGCTTGTCCAAGGTTAAAAGTTGGTAATAACTGTCTGCTATTTGTGCTACTATCTGTGTCTGTACAGCACGCTGCATAGATTCAGACTGCAATATTCTATACAGAAAAGCCCGTTTACTGCTTGCCAGCTTACCCCATACATCTATTTCCCAAGAAGCATTGGCATACCCATCATATAAGGCTGTATTATTCATATTTCCAAGACCTTGTGAATATGACATCCTTGATTGTTTACTGCCAAAACCACCATTCAAACCTGGTAAAAATGCTGCTTTGGACTGTTTTAGCATAGACTGCGTAATATTAATACGCTGTATCCCTATTTTCAGATCTAAGTTATTTTGTAAACCAGATTGAATTAGCTCTTTTAAATGTGTATCTGTAAAAAACTCCTGCCAGCCCATTTGAGCAATACTCAATGTATCTATAGGCGTCATTTCTCTATACAAAGAGCTATCCACTTCTTTTTTAAACTGATAGACTTTACCCGGACTGCAAGAGGACAATACTCCTGCAATACATAGAGTGATTAATAATTTAATATATATTTTCATTCTTTCGTAATACGATACCCCAAAGAAACAATAGTGTCATTTCTTTGGGATGTTTAATTAATTTATTGGATTGATCACCTCATCTGAGGCCAGTTCAGGTTTTCCTGTGATTCTTTCATGTATGGATTGAAACATAACAAACAAAGCGGGAATAGCTAATACACCGATCAATGTGCCTATCAGCATACCACCTACTGCAGCTGTTCCAATAGATTTATTACTCAATGCACCAGCCCCAGAAGCTAACATCAAGGGCAATAATCCAAAGATAAAAGCAAACGATGTCATAAAAATAGGTCTTAGCCGGATACGGGCGGCTTCTATAGCGGCTTCTTTTATAGATTGTCCCTGCATTCTTCGCTGAAGGGCAAATTCAATAATCAGAATAGCATTCTTCGCTAAAAGGCCAATCAGCATAATTAAACTAATCTGCAAAAAGATATTATTGTCTATCCCAAACAGTTTTGCAAAGATAAATGCACCGGCTAAGCCAATGGGCAATGAAAACAATACTGCTAATGGAAGGATAAAACTCTTAAACTGAGCACTTAATAAGAAATACACAAATACTATTGACAGAATAAAGATAATGGCTGTCTGGTTACCACTTGTACTTTCTTCTCTTGAAAGTCCTGAATATTCAAACCCATACCCTTTTGGAAGCGTTGCTGCCACATCCTCAATTGCCTTAATGGCATCTCCTGAGCTATATCCTGCATTAGGCGCTCCATTAACCATCGCTGAATTATATAAATTAAATCGGGTTAAAAATTCAGGACCGTATACTTTCTTTAGATTAATAAAAGCAGTAACAGGAGTCATGATACCTTCACTGTTTTTTACATACAACCCATCGATTGCTTCTTTATTCTCTCTAAAATTAGGAGCCGCCTGAATGACCACTTTATACTGTTTTCCAAATCGGTTAAAATTAGTGGCATAGATCCCTCCTAAATATCCTTGTAAAGCTGTAAGGATCTCTGTTACACTTACTCCGGATTCTTTCGCTTTAACTACGTTCACTGAAACTTCATATTGAGGAAAGTTTGTATTAAATGATGTTGTTGCAAACATAATTTCAGGACGTTGGTTTAATTCCTTTATGAATTTTCCCATCACTCCTTCAAATTCCTTATAATCTCCGCCTGTCTTATCTTGCATTTGCAATTCAAAACCTGAATTATTACCAAACCCCTGCAAAGTTGGAGCTGCAAAAAACACAATATTCGCTCCTTTGATATGAGCTGTCTTTTTAAAGAGTTCCTGCACAATACTCTGTGAGTCTTCTCCTTCACCTTTACGCTCATCCCAATGTTTTAACTTTACATACTGAGCAGCATAAGAACTCCCTTTTCCGCTAAAGAAATCACTTCCAACCCAGCGCGCCCTCATTCCAAGTTTTGGAATTGTTGCGGTTACACTATCAATTTGATTGGCTATTCGAACTGTTTCCTGTAGAGAGGTAGAGGGAGGCATGATCACATTTCCATAAATAAACCCGCTATCTTCATTGGGAACAAATCCTGTGGGTGTTGTTTTGCTTAAGTAAATAAATATCCCTGCAAAGACAACAACAGCTCCTAAAGCTATCCATAGCCGTTTATTTAGAAATTTTAAAATGTCCACATAACGATTGGTCATACGGTCAAAACTACTATTAAAGGCTACTTTCATACGGTCAGTAAAGCCTTTCTTCTCATGATCAATATCTGATTCCGGTTTTAATAGAAGTGCACAAAGTGCCGGGCTTAGTGTTAAAGCGTTAACAGCTGAGATTAAAATCGCTACAGCAAGTGTAATACCAAATTCTTTATAAAACACTCCTACAGAACCTTCAATAAATGTAACGGGCACAAATACTGCTGCCATTACCAAAGTGATGGAAATAATAGCGGTAGACAGTTCATTCATTGCACTTATAGTGGCTTTCTTAACGGTTTCGGCTCCTCCATATAACTTAGCATGTACAGCTTCTACTACAATGATTGCGTCATCCACAACAATACCAATAGACAGTACTAAAGCAAATAAGGTTAACAAGTTTATAGTAAAACCAAACAGATTCAGGAAAAAGAATGTCCCGATAATGGCGACAGGTACAGTAATGGCAGGTATTAAAGTTGAACGCCAGTCCTGTAAAAATAATAAGACTACAATAAATACTAAGATAAAAGCTTCAATAAGTGTATAGACCAACTTATTGATAGAAGCTAATAAAAAATCATTTGAATTGGTATAAATAACTGATTTAACACCCGGTGGAAAATTTTTCTCAGCTTCTTTTATTTTTTTTTCACATTCTTTAATGATATCATAAGCGTTGGATCCTGCAGTTTGGTTAACGGCTATATAAGTACCCAGGTGGCCAAATGCAGTCTGTGTGGTTTCGTAAGAAAAAGCTCCCAAATCTATTTCGGCTATATCTTTTAGGTAGAGTGTTTTTCCATTGCCTAATGCACGGATAACAATATTTCCAAATTCTTTTGGGGTTTCTAAACGCCCTGTATATTTCAAAGTGAATTGAAAGCTTTGCTTGCTGTTCTCGCCTACTTTTCCTGGTGCAGCTTCTACATTCTGCTCTTTTAAAGCATTAATAATATCTGTAGGAACTAAACTATAGGCCGCCATTACATTCGGTTTTAGCCAAACACGCATACTGTATTCACTATTCCCAACAACAGCCACATCTCCTACACCACTGATCCTTTTTAACTGAGGGGTAAGATTAATGCGGGTATAGTTTTCTAAGAACATCTCATCATACTCCGGAACTTCACTATAAAGCATAAAGCTAAACACTTCAGTTGCCAATTTTTTTGTGGTAGTAACTCCTTGTTTTACTACTTCTTCCGGGAGTTGGCTCATCGCCTGATTAACACGGTTTTGTACATTCACGGCAGCCATAGCAGGATCAGCTCCCTGATTAAAAGTAACTGTAATTTCGGCAGAACCATCATTACTTGCTTTTGAATTCATAAATGCCATTTGCTCTACTCCATTAATCTGTTCTTCTAATGGCGTGATCACACTTTTCATAACTGCCGCTGCGTTGGCTCCCTGGTAGTTAGCTGTCACTTTTACTGTAGGCGGAGCAATGTCCGGGTATTGTGTCATTGGCAGAGTAGACAATCCTAATAATCCCAGAATAACTATAATAATGGATATTACAGCTGATAATATTGGATTTTCAATAAATTTCTTCAACATAATCTACGCTCTCCTTATTTTAATTTAATTTTCACTCCATCTTTCAAGCCTCCAATATCTGCGCTCACTATTTTATCACCGGCATTTAAACCTGACATCACAATATACTGTTGACCGGAAGGTTCTTTTTCCATAATTTGGATTTCCCTGCTCTTTACTACTGCATTATTTCCAACAACATAAACAAATCTCTTTCCCTGAAGATCAAACGTTGATTTTTGTGGAACCAGAATGGTATTATTCACTTTTTCATATACTCTTATACTAGCACTGTTACCACTTCGCAGCAATCCCGCTTTATTGCCAAAGACTGCTCTAAAATTAATACTCCCGGTTAATGGGTCAAATTGCCCGCTAACGGTCGTAATTTTTCCTTTTTCAGAATATTCAGTTTCATTTGCCAAAATCAAGCTTACTTGTGGTAATAAGTCTATTTGTTCCTGAACACTCCCATGAATTCCCTGTTGAGTAAAATCAAAAAACTGCTTCTCATTCATCGACAGATACGTGTGGATAGATGAAGTATCTGATATAACAGTCAAGGGTTTTATTGAACTACTATTTACTAATGCTCCTTCTTTAAAAGGAATAAGTCCTATCACTCCATCGAATGGAGCTACAATCTGTGTATATCTCAGATTTGCTTCTGCATTGCTCAGATTTGCTTTTGCCTCCGCGAACAAGGCTTTCTTAGTCTTTAAGTTATATTGAGCTGATTCTAATTCATAATTGCTAATGATATTCTCTTCTACCAGAGGCTTCACTTTTTTCACCTTCATTCCGGCATCATTTAATTCTGCTTCAGCACGACTTAAATTTGCTACAGCAGCAACATTTTCTTCTTTAAACTGAGGAGCATAAATGCGAAACAATACCTGTCCTTTTTTAACCTTTTGCCCTTCTTCAACTAATATTGCTTCTATAAAGCCATCAATCTTAGGTCTTAATTCAACATCTTTTTTCCCCTGAAGCACTACTGGATAATCACTGTATACTACGGCCTCCTCTTTTACAATAGAAAGAGTTGGATAGAATGCTGCGGCTTCTTTTACCGTCTCCGCCTCTTTTTTTTGACAGGCAACCAAAAAAATCAATGAAGACAAGGGTAACAACTTCTTTATTATATTCATTTTTTATTCATTATTACATTAGCACATAAAACCTATCAAAAAATCAGTATTCTTTGATATGATAGATTAAGTCTTGAAAAAACTAAGAGAGTTTTGTGTCTATTACGTCAATAGTCCTTTGATGTGCTGAATGTATAGCTAAGCTGTAATTTTCTTTACCATCTGCCTCTCCATCAAGATTTATGACATGAATCTCAGAAATTCCCATTACATTGAAAACCCATTTTAAATAATTAGTTTGAAAATCTTTATGTTCATTATAGTTCCCTTGTTCATACCCTTGAGACCCTCTTGTAAGTAACAAAACAACCTCTTTATTTTCTAATAGCCCGATATATGGATTTTGAATATTATCAGGATTGTGTTTCCAGGTTTCGTTAACACGCACTACCTGATCGATATAAGCTTTTAAGCTGCTTGGTATTGACCAATTATACATGGGTGAAGCAATAACTATGGTATCTGCATCTTTTAGCTCTTTGATATATTCATCACTGAGTTCTAAAGATTTTACATCTTTCTGAGTTCTATTTTCCAAAGGTTTAAATGCTGCAACAATCCATTCCTCTGTTATATGAGGTATGATTTGGTTCCCCAGTTCCCGAAGATGAATATTGGAATTTAAATATTTTTCTTTCCAGTGATTGATAAAGGCTTCTGCCAACTTTCTGCTTTGAGAACCTGTAAATCTTGCACTTGAATTAATAACCAACAAGTTTTTCAGTTTCTTGTTTTGTACATCCATATTTAATTTTTTTGACAAAAATAGCGGGATATTGGCTTACATTTGTATACCAATTAATATAAAACATACAGCCCAGATGTTACCTTATAAATCCTTGATTGAAATTGACAGAACGTCTTCTATACCTTTGTATATTCAGGTGTGTAATTATTTTATTTCATTAATTACTGATGGTACTTTACCACCCTCTGAAATGTTACCCAGCACCCGTAATCTTGCCCTATTAATCGGAATTGATCGGAATACAGTCAAATTAGCGTATGAAGAATTAACCAGTCAAGGTTGGACAGAATCTATAGAACGAAAAGGAGTATATGTCTTATCCAGTCTTCCAATTCTTACCCAAAAGAATAGCAATGATGCAAAAAATGTAGGAATAAAGCAGGAGGCTTTTATTTGGACCAATAAGTTCAGTCATGCAATTCTCAGCAAAAATTTTCAAAAACCCCAGCTAGCTATAGATGACGGCTTTCCTGATGTCCGGCTTGCTCCTATAGATGAATTGATGCGTGAATACAGAAGCATATCAAGAAAATTCTATGGCCGTAATTTCTTAAAATACGGTAATGCAAAAGGTTCGGAACATTTAAGAGAGTCATTGTGTAAATATCTTTCTACGACCAGAGGATTAAATGTTGATATTAATGATATGCTGATTACCAAAGGCAGCCAGATGGGAATTTATTTATCTGCCCAGCTACTTCTTGAACAGGGAGATCATATTGCGGTAGGAGTATCCAACTACTCTACTGCTGATGAGATTTTTAGACAAACTGGAGCTAAGTTATTAAGAATTCCGATCGATGAGTACGGAATGGATGCGGATTATCTTGAACAGGTACTTAAGAAAAAGAAGATAAAAGCGGTATATTTAATCCCCCACCATCATAGCCCAACTACCGTTACTTTGAGCATGGAACGCAGGTTGAAATTTCTGAAGCTTGCTAAGGAGTATAAATTTGCCATTATTGAAGATGATTATGACTTTGATTTTCATTATGCGAACAAACCTTTTCTACCTTTGGCCAGTATAGATCATAATGAAAACGTAATTTATTTAGGATCGGTTACCAAGACCTTTGCACCTGCTTTAAGAATAGGATTTATGACAGGACCATCCAGTTTTATTCATTCAGCTACAGCCTTAAGGGAGCTTATAGACAGACAGGGAGATACTACTCTGGAAGAAGCCTTTGCTTTATTATTTAATCAGGGAGAAATGAATCGATATTACAGAAAAGCACTGAAGATTTACAAACAACGCAGAGACATCTTTTGCGAATTATTAAAGGTGAATTTTTCCAATGAAATAGAATTTAAAGTTCCGGAGGGAGGATTGGCGGTATGGTCTGTTTTTGATCCTGATATTGATCTCATAAAATTATCTGATAGAGCTTTAAAAAATGGACTTTATATGGACAACGGTTTGTTTTATAAAAATGAGTTATTTTCTACAAATGGCATTAGAATGGGGTTTGCATCATTAGATGAAAAAGAGATGTCAGAAGCTGTCTCTATCTTAAAAAAAGTTATAGGGTAAGTGAACTGGGCTGTATATAATTACTAATCTGGTGTGTTTAGTTCTGTTCAATGTGTTTTAATTTTACAAAAAAAATAAAATATGGACGATACTTATGAGATTAAAACCATTACATCAGATGTAGAGATTCAACAGTGCTTCGAGGTCGCTCTGGTACTCAGACCCCATTTAGACAGGAGTAAATGGTCAGGTACGATAGCTGAAATGGTTTCAACTGAGAAATATACCTTAATGGGAGTTTTTCATGAAGAAAAAATTGTTGCCTTTGTTGGATATCGCATCATGACCACTCTACACAGTGGAAATATCATCTATATTGACGATCTGTGTACTTTACAACACTATAGAGGCAGAGGGCTTGGCGGCAAATTATTATCACATGTGAGAGCTGTAGCGGAATACAAAAATATGGATGCCGTAGTTTTAGATACAGGTTTTGACAATCATACTGCCCAAAAATTATACTTTAATAATGGATTTGAATTTTCAGCGGTCCATTTACACGCTCATTTAAAATAATTTTTTTGGGACAATAAAGTTGTCTGTTATAAGACGTAATAAATGATATAAACTAAAAATTTGGAAAATGAAAAAACGTATTGATTTATCCAGTGTATCTTCCGCTGCTTACAAAAGAATTATTGCTTTAGATACTACTATTCAAAATTCAGGATTAGACAAAACTCATCTTGAACTTATAAAAATCCGGGCTTCCCAGATAAACGGATGTGCTTATTGTCTCAATTTACATACTCGCGATGCGGTTAATCAGGGAGAAACTGCACAGCGAATTTTCCTGTTAAACGCCTGGAGAGAGACCAAGTTATTTTCAGAAGAAGAGCGTACTATTTTAGCCATGACAGAAGAAATTACGCTGATCAGCAAAAACGGATTATCTGAGGATACTTATCAGATAGCAGTTCAGTTGTTTCCCGAAGAATATATAGGTTTGATTATTATGGCAATTATTACCATTAATGCCTGGAATAGAGTGGCAATCAGCACTCATAAACCTTTAGATTAGCTCTAGACGTTCAAAGAAATCAGGATAAACAACATTTGTGTATGCATGTATTTGCTATTTAACCTATTTTCAGGTCAAGAAAAATAAGGAACTGAAAGAGGGAGGTTGTTTCTGAAAATTAATAAAGCCCAGGTATAGCTGTTCTTTCGGACTTCAATAATTCCCCTCTTCCAGCTTCAGACTTCCTTACTTTATTAAAATTCCAAACTCAGGTTAATCAACAAAAGTTTCGGGTATAAAACACCACACAAACATCTGTGAAAATCTCTGCAATCTGTGGTCAAACAAACCTAAAGCATCAACATTCTGATTTTTAAATTTTTAAGAGAATAATTTGTAATTTTATTTTTCTAATGGCCACATAGTTCAATGGATAGAACAAAAGTTTCCTAAACTTTAGATCCAAGTTCGATTCTTGGTGTGGCTACAGATTCATCTATTCATGTAAAATCACAACGAACCCATAGATCATTTTACTAGAGGTATACTCATTTTCTTTCTTGCCTAAAGACAGAAGGTGAACTTCCTGTTCTGGCTCTAAAAAATTTCCCAAAGTAAGCAGATGATTCAAACTGCAGTAAATATGCAATTTCCTTAACAGACAAATCTGTATAAGCTAACAGGTATCTGGCTTCTGCAAGTATACGCTGCTGAATGTGTTTCATGGGTGAGCTTCCGGTTTCTCTATTGACGATTTCATTTAAATACTTAGGACTAATGTTCAATTGATTGGCATATTCTTTAACTGATTTATGAGTCTGAAAATGCTCTTCTACCAATCTCTTAAAAGCCAACCATTTATCTTGCTGTGCAGAAGTTTTCTTTTCTTTATCCTTGGTAAAAGCCTGCAAGGATGATCTTTTAATAAGATATAAAATTTCAAGAATAAACAAACCTGACATGGCAGTATAAAAAGAGGCTTTCTGCCTTTGTTCCCTATCAATCTTTTGGTATAGTTCAAAAATCTGATCAAAAGTATGATCATCCAGATTAAAATTGGGAACCTGATCATACTCCAGATTCAACAGTTGCTCCATTGTAGAAACAACCACAGGAAAATCTTTCCAAATATGGGTATAAAAGCAAAGAATAAAACAATGTACATCTTCTGTCTGATTATTAAAGCTCTGAAGCTGGCCCGCTTTCACCCAATGAATACTTTTAGGCTTCATTTTAAAAGAGTGCATCCCAACTTCTTTGTCACAAGTTCCTGAAACACACAATACCAAAGCATTATATTCAGCCCGGAAAACAATTGATTCTTTATTATTTCCAACAACCTCCAATAGCAAAAAAGGGGCATGATCGGCAAAAATTTTTCCGAAGTTCAACTCCGGTTTTGACAATATATTTGCATCAAATAACCTGTGTACCTCTTGCATAGTAAGAAGTGGGATAATTGGTTTTGTCATAAACACATTGTAATTAATACTTTTACACTCAACTTTACCATGAATATATTTGAGTCAATAAAAGTAAAGATTTATTATGACTTCATACTTTTTGTGTATAATCTTTCAGAAGCGGACTGAATCTTGCTCAACATCATATCTGAGCTAATCTGATGATGCAGAAGTTTGCCTTTCTCTTTCAGTATCCGCCCTCCTATAATTACCGTATCCACATTACCGGGGTGTGCCTGTAAAACAATAGCAGCAATCGGATCTATAGCTGGAATCATATTCATCGCTTTATTTTCTATCAGGATCAGATCTGCCTGTTTTCCAACTTCCAGGCTCCCTGTGATATGATCGAGGCCTAATGCTCTTGCACCTCCAACAGTTCCCCATGCAAGAATATCTTTTAAAGCAACAGGAAGCTTGTGGGCATAGACTTTATTTTCTCCGGCAGCTTTTTGATGAGCCATCCCAAGAGTCGTAGAATAAGCAGATCTCATCTGAGCAAACATGTCATTGCTTACACTTGCAGATACATCAGTCCCCAGTGCTAAGATAATATCTGCCTGTGAAGATTGTAACAAAGGAGGTACCCCATGTCCCATTTGCCATTCTACTTCAGGAGTTACGGACAAAGAGGCCCCAGCCTCTTTTATATAAAGAAATTCTTTTTCAGTAATATCATTCCCATGTACGAAATTGAACCGTCTATTCATGATTCCCATGGCATGTAGATCCGAAATTCTCATGGCTCCACTATCTCTGGATGGTAATGGTCCAATATGCATTGTCAGCAAAGCATCTAATTCTTCCGCTACTCTGGCTTCTGTTTTCAACTTATTGACGTCTTTATTTTCCGGTACTGTTGTTGCTATACCAAGGGTCACCAAAGCATCTCCTGAAGTAAGCCTTTCTTTTTTCATCCGATAGAGGTCTTCCAGGTATTTTTTCCCTCCCGCTCCGTCTGAATAAGGATAACGAAAAGACGGTCCTAATAAGCCATAGGCATAAACTGCTCTTATACCAGACTCCTGCAAAGCATCTACTCCTGCATCTGCAAATTCTGGGGAATTAGTAGCATGGGCCCAATCCAGAGCCGTTGTTACTCCTGCATTAATTTGCTCCAATGCAGCGATCAAAGTCCCAAGATAAACATCTTCAGGAGTTAAGGCCGGACCAATCTTCTTTATCAGCCAATCCATATACTCAGGCATTGTCATCGCTGCAGAAAAACCTCTTGTAATCCCCTCCCACATATGATTGTGTGTATTAATAAATCCGGGAAGAACAAATTTCCCATCTGCCTCAATAATCCTACAATTCTCTTCCTGGATATGCTTTGCTATTTTTTTTATTTTCCCGTTTTGAATGAGAATATCACCCAGAAGAATTGTATTTCCGGGATCCATAGTAATAATCTGGGCACCTTTGATCAATAATTTATCACCCTCTTTATCATGAATATATTTTTGCCCATGCTCTACTGCTTTCTGAGCCCAACCCAATTGAGTATCTATAAGACCGGCAATAGTAGCCATCCCTGCTATTTTAAAGAAATTTCTCCTTTCCATATAAGACTGAATTATAGTGTTGATTTTCTAAAACAAAATTAGTGTCCGGCATCTTAATCTATAGGACTATAAAGTCGGGAATACTAGTCCTTTTTTCGGTAAACCATACATTTGTATGATCAAGGATGAATTTCATGACAATCTCCACCAACTTCCATCTGTATGGTTTTATTTATTCCACCTATATAAACTGGTCTAAAGCCACTACTCCTAATGACCTCTTCAATATCATTTTTAATTTCAAGATCATCCGAAGCATAAAACAGAATGGCTTCAGGATTCTGATTGGCCTTGGTCTGAAAGCTTTCAGCAGTCAAAGAACCCAATGCTTTAGCTAGCTTTGCTCCTTTGGGAAGAATTGAAGCATTTATTTCCCCTGCTGACTTCCCTTCTTCAAGAACTCTTTTCAAACCTCCTCTTCCATCCGGAATAACGGGGTTGGAAATATCTATTATTATTTTATTTTTTAGCAATGATCCATATTCTGCAAAAAAGTCTTTGTATCCTGTAAACCAAATAGCAGGAATAATGATCTCTGCTTCATGAATGGCATCACGAATCTCTCTGGCAACCGCAAGATTATTAGCTTCAGGCTTAAGAGAGAACGATATAGCGTCATCAATCGCTCTTGAAGCGACAATAACTACCTGGTTATTCTTAATCAGGTTTAGGGCAATGATTTTACCCATATTACCCAACCCAATTACAGCTGTTTTTTTCATATTCTTTTTTTGATGATTGTTATTATAATTAATAAACCCACTGTGTGTTGTATATAAAATTACTTCTTTAGCACAACACCCAATGGGTATTCTGTATCAATGTCAATCAGACTTCATCAGGGTGCCAGCTTAAAACCTCCATCCACATCGATGATTGCTCCTGAAATCCAACTGGCCTGTTCACTTGCCAAAAATGCTACGGCATCACTAATGTATGAAGGCTGCCCCAACTTCTTTAAAGCCTGATCATTCAGTAGTACTTTTATTCCTTCTTCTGTTTCAAACCATGGATTTAATCCGGTATTGATGGCTCCTGGAGAAATGGCATTCACCGTAATTCCACGCCCGCCAATTTCCCCAGCCAGATATTTGGTAAAAGCTTCAATAAAACCTTTAATAGAAACATACGTAATAAATCCTGGCGCATAGGTCTTTTTCAACGATGATGAAATATTGATAATTCGGCCTCCATCATTCATATAAGGAAGTAATTTTTGTGAGATAAAAAAAACAGCCCTCATATTGATATCAACCATAGCATTAAACATACTTTGGTCAACTTCCTGAAATGATCTCACCGGAGCAATACCGGCATTATTAACTAAAATATCAATTTTCTCAACGTTCAGCCTCTGTGTAATGGTATCACCAGCGTCATGATCAGACAGATCCGACTGGATCAACTGTTGAACAATACCTCCAGCAGCACGAATTTCATTGGCCGTTTCTTCAAGTAAATGGATTTCAAGATCATGCAGGATAACATAAGCTCCTTCAAGCGCAAGCCGTTTAGCTATATGAGCGCCAATTCCTCTTCCGGAACCTGTAATCATGGCTACTTTACCTGTTAAATTTTTCATATCTTTTTTTATTAATTTGTCATGCTGACACCAACCAAGATCTTCCTACAGATCGTTGATTTTTTCTTTTTCTTTTTTAAGAATCCTCTCTTAGGCCGCTTTATCCTTTCAAAATTTGACATACTTATTCTTTCTCCGATAGCTTTTGCTATGGCGTTATATTGTATTTTCGTAATGTTAAATGATATTGAAGAATATTGTAAAGATCTCAGGCACTATACCTTTCTTACAATATTGAGATAGGAATAAGGCGGTAAGCCTAAAAGAGGAATACCCTTTGTTTTTTCAGGTCAAATCATATTGATCCTGTTGAATAATGTTTTAAAAGGGTCCGTTAGCATGCGGCACTATATCAGGAAATACAGCTGCTACTTGCCACATCTCAACAATTTTCCCAGTGACATCTATCCTGAGAACATCCCAAAATGTATGTACCTGCCCACGGACAGCTCCTTCTGATTGTACTGCAACAAGCTCTCCTTCAGCGACGATCCTATGAATTCTCCTGTAGTCTTTTTCACTACTTTCCAAAGCTGCTCTAAGAGCTGTGATACTATCTCCAATAGCAGGGTTGTGCTGAATCACCTCTTCACTTACCCATTGATTGATCTCTTCTACTCTCTTATTAATAAGAACATCCTTCACATAGTGCTCTGCTGTTTTTCTACTGACCTCTGTAAGTTCCGGATTAGTTATCTCAGTAGGGCCGTCAAACTGACTTCTCCCAGAAATACTGGCCGGAGCTATAGGAACAGAAGCATCCCAATGTTCTGCAATCTGATCATTTTCCACACGGAAAATATCAATACCCACCACAACTTCTCCTCCTGTCATGATATTATTCAACCAGTTATGATGAATTCCGTGCATGACCACAAAATGGTCATCTCCTATAAATCGTATAGGCTCATACCGATAATCCGGACGAAGAGTGGCCAACAGATCCCGTAGCCCATCAGGACCATTCTTCACATAGGGACTGTGCTGCCGATAGTCTGGATTCACATATTGATCAATTACATTCGGATCGCTGTTGGTCATCAATGCTGACCACATTTCTGAAACTACTTCTTTTGCTTTCATAAGTTTCTGTTTACATTTATGATTAAGTTATTAAAATACATCCGGCTCCATGATCTGCAGAATGCTATTGTTTTTATCAATTCCCTTATTATTATATAGTGATTGGGAACTGACCATTACTTTACCATCTTTTTACCTATATTGTAGCCGTATTGTGATAACAAATGTATTGTCTTCACTTATAAAAATCAAGTACTAACCTGGAAGAATGCTACTTACATACAAGTAGGATTTACTGACTGTCAATAGTTTACCAAATGAAAAAAAATGAAAAAAAAATAGAAGACTGTCCGATACGAAGAACATTTAATGTGATTGGAAGCAAATGGCGGTTATTGATTATAGAAATCATGAGGGATGAAAAAAAGCGCTATGGAGAATTAAAACGTCACATTCCTGACATCAGTGAAAAGGTTTTGAATGAAGAGCTCAAAATTTTGGTAAAAGATGGCTTTCTGAATAAGAAATCATACCCCGAAGTCCCACCAAAAGTTGAATACAGTCTTACAGACAAGGGGGAAAAGATTCTGCCAATTATTGATTCCATTACTGTATTTGCTATGGAACATATGCTCTATGATGATGTTTCTACTCCTTGTATCAATAAGGAGATCTGATTTAATACAAGTGATGAGGCCAATATTATCTGTCTTTTTAATTTTCTGTACTTTTATAAATGCTTCTAAAGCAGTAAGTATCTTGTCATGACATTACACACTCATCTTAATCTCTTTTTCCAATATATTTTCAAGCTGCTTGATATAATCTGAAGGTGTCATTTTAACCCTGTCTTTAAATGCTTTTATGAAAGTTGTGGAGCTTTTATAACCTACTTCTTCTGCTATTGTTTGAATCGTATACTTTCTGATTTTTTGAAGTTTCGTGTAATTGCCTCAATACATAATCTATTCTAAGGTTATTTTCATAAAAAATTACTGAATTATTATCCCATTGCTTCTTTCTGGCTATACTTTTATAGAGTTTAAGATTTCCTAAAGCTCCTCACGAGTGATATCAACCTTCTGATCCTTTTTCTTTGACATTGTGCATTTAAGCATATCCAATATCATCTTGTCTCCTATTTTCTTATTTGCAATAACCTAATTAACTCCCTCAACAATAATTTCAAGAACTCCTCTTTTAAATATAAAAACCTACCCACTAACATTTTACACCCAATTAGTTGAAATTAAAACTAATTTTCCGTACATTTGTTAGGAAGCATCAGCATAGAAGCTTTATACTTTGTTCAAAGCTCACCATTATCTTTTAAATATGTCTGAAAACCGAAATAATATATCTGAACTGGCCTTAGAACTGGGCTGGGCAATGACTGAAATGAAAAGTCGTTTACGGCAAAAGATTCAGGCTTGCGTGAATGAGTACGATCCGGATCTTTCGGTTGAGCTGGTAGAAATTCTCGGAATTCTTTCCAGAAATGATGGAATCAACCAACAGGAAATAGCCAACAAAGTAAGTAAAGATAAATCAAGCATCACCTATCTTATCAATGCCCTTGTAAAGCGGGAACTGGTAGAACGGGTTGCCTATAAAAACGACAGAAGAAATAAGCAGATCTTTCTTACTTCAAAAGGAAAAAAGCTTATAGAAAAAGTATATCCATGGGCTTTGGAACTGTACAAAAAAGCCGCCGGTGATCTTCATGAAGATGAAATCAACAAAGCGCTTCTTTTAGTAAAAAAAATGACCGAAAACCTTGAATAATCAGGATTAAAAATATATTGAAAAATGAGAACAATCCTTGTACCTATTGACTTTACCTCCACCACGGAAAATGCAGTAAAAGTCGCCGCTGAATGGGCAAAACACTATGAATACCAAAACATTATTCTTTTAAAGATTGCCGGTGAATCTGAATTTGATTACCTGCATATTGCAGAAGGTCATTCATTTGTGAATGAAGAAAATGTCAACAATTTGCTGAAAAGGACCGACCTTTTATTTGATCAGCTGAGTAAGATGATTACAGAAATTGCTCCTGAAGTTAAAGTTTCCAGGCTATTAAGTGACTGGGCACTTACCAGAAGTATCAATGAGGTTTTGAAAAATCAGCCTTCCATCGAAATGATTGTTCTGGGAAGTGATGATTCTACTTCTTCCAATGAAAGTTTTGTTTCCGATAATATTATCAGTATTGCAAGAACAAGCCCTGTTAAAACCTTAATTGTTCCCAATAGTTATCAATACAACAGCATTAACAATATTGTCATTCCGTGTGATATCAATGGGATTAAAAAGCTTGAAAGACTGTTTCACCATAAATCAATGATTCAGAAACTTGATGTACATCTGTCATTCCTGAATATCAATACTAAAGAGAAAAATGAGATCAACTCTGATAAAAAGAAAGAACTGGAAGACTATATTCAACAACATTTAACAGAGATTCCGAGCAGTATTCATTATTCCTATGACGAAAATGTGATCAATGGGATTTTGAGTTTTGCTACTTCAAACAATACCGATCTTATTATTGCTTTACCAGGCAGACACAGTTTCCTTTATTATATGGCGAGCAGAAGTATTTCTGAAGGACTTTATCAAAACACCAATTTACCGGTTTTGATTTTGAAATAAAACTGCCATCTTAATCCTTTTCAGTAAATTAATCCATTAACCATCAATAATATCTTTTACAAAAGGCTTTTGATAATAAATGTAAAAAAGAAATCCGTCTCACAAATAGTGAGAACGGACTCTTTTTTTATTTTTCGGCCTCCTTTCTTGAATTCAGAATTCACAAACCACATGAAGAAGTTCATAAGTTCCCTTCCAACAGGTTTCATGAGATCTCTTTTCAAAATGAGGTAAACGGTAACTGCTTAAGAAAGCTCATCAATTATAGAGATATACTCCGGAAACATTTGTTTCAAATGATCTAAAAAAGTTTTGCGTTCCTTGTCATCACTTGGCAAAGATGTACTGCAACCATCATAAAAACCAGGGGCTAAACTGCAACTGCTTAGATTAAAATCTTCATTTACGACTTTAGCACCAAACCATGTATTTTTAGGTACGATAACTTGTAGCTTTTCTCCATTATTGATATTCCGGCCTACCACCTTAACAGTAGCGGTCTTTTTCACCAAGTCGAAAATATAAATTTGTAATGGAGAGCCTTCATGAAAAAACCATTGTTCATCCATCGTAAGCTTATGCAGTTTTAACTTTGGAAGATTATCTATCAGAATAAAATTCAGGGAATAGGTACTATCTTTGTCAGCTTCATGAGTATGATCAATCCCAAAATAACCGACGTTATCTACCTTATTAAGTCCCAAATCTTTTATCCACTCTTTTTTAGTTTTTTGCAATGCAAAGTTTACAGTAGTACCCAAAATTTCAGACTCGTCTGTTGAACACCGCCACAACCCTTTTTGTGTAAGAATAGGCTGTTGAGATCCGTCTGGCAGCTCTATCAATTCACGATGATTCAGTAATGGGACACCAGACTTTCGTACTGCTTCATCATCCTTTACATGCTGAGCTCTATCATCAATTGTTCCTATAATATCAGAGACAGAGCTTCCCACTAATTTCGCAAAGTTTTCATTGCAAAATACAAATCTGGAATCAACATCTTTTACGCAGGTATAGACACCGTCCATATTTAATACAGGACCTAAATCCAGTCCAACTTCTACAAGGGTAGCTGTTTCGTTATTATCCATGGTGCTTAAAATTTAGATTGGTCAATTAAAGAAAGAAATTCATAAGACCAACTTCATTAGCATGTTGTTCTTTCCCACTAACACTTTTTTCTTTAGTATGAATAGACTTACGTACTTTTTTCGCAGCAATTCGTTTATCCGCTAATTGCAATGCCATTGCCGTCATGGTCAAAGTAGGATTCCAGGCACCGCTCTGCGCCCATAGTGAGGCTCCTGTTATAAATAAATTGGATACAGGAATATTTTCATATTCTTTTGTCTGTTGGTTTCCCATTTCCTTTTGAACTCTGTTTATCAGTTGATACTCTAAATTAACTACAGCATCAATCCCATTCTCATTTTCTATAGGTAGTGTAGAGCCTTCATGCACCATTGCTGGAACGTGTGGGTAAGGTGTACATTCAGCTTTCGACACCCATTGGTTTTGGTTTTTGTAGCGCTTTGCTAAATCGTCATCCGAATATATACCTGACAGAGACTCTTGATAATAGTTCAAATCGCTATACCAGTATTCAAGGTCACCAAATAAGTAATCAAGAATATCATAGGTTGCGTTACCCATATCGTCCCATGTTTTTTTATCCTTCTCACCCGGGTTACAGCGCAGTACACTTGCTGTTGTAGCATCATGATCATTATTAGCATGGAAATATGCATTTTTATTATGAATATCTAATTCGCCCAGAATTGCACATACTAATATCACATGGTTCTCCGAACCTGCCAATTGCTCCGGAGAAGCTGTAGATACAACATCCGGCATATAGCGCATGGCCAGCTCTTTATTCTTACTTGGGTTAGGGTCATGAATAATGGACAACTGAATATGAAACTGCTGACCATTTTTTGCAAAGAAAGGCAGGTAGATGGCACCCATCTGCAAATTGTCATTTTCTGAAATCGAATTTTTTCCTAAAAGCTTCAAAAATTTATCTTTCTCTACTCTGGCCGTTATTGCAGAAATCGTATGGGCTGTAAAATGCTGACCCGCCAATTCATGATTGAATGATTTCTGAATCAGTGTAGCAGGTGGCATAGCTCCGGTTGCTAATATCAATTCTGCATCGTTCAATGCAATTGTACCTCTCGTTGTTGATAATCCATACGCTTTATTATCTTCATTCAAAATCTCTTCTACCACACACTCTGTAAGAATATGCAACCTGTTTGGATACATATTATTGCGTTCTTTCCTTTTTTTCTCAACATCTGATTCTACATTTTTAGTATCAAATGCAGTACTGTCTACCAAATTTAAAATTGAAGTTGGGGTAGAGAACTTATTAAAATCAATCCCTTTATCCTCGCCATCACCACAAGCCAAAGATGCATATTCTACCTTCATAAGCTGGGCACCGGTGCGGTTTCTATCCTCCGAAGAATTAAATCCGTCTAATCCGCCACTAAATTTTTTGTAAATAGCTTCCTGCAATACACCATATTCCGGTAATTGTAGTTTGCCCAAATTGTCTTTCAAATCCGCCCCTTTTAATTCTTTTAAGTTATTCACAAAAGGCAAACTATTGGACTTATGAACATGCAATAATTTGATGGCTTCTTGAAAATAAGAAGGTGATTTATCATTTTTTTCTGTTAGAGAATTAAATAAAGCTAGAGACCATTTTTCAGCTTGATGTCGTTCGGGTTGCGGACACCAGGCACTCCACAAGAAACTTCTCCCACCAAAATAGGGCAACATACCATGCTGTGTTACACGATAAGGTGCCTTTTCAAGCATAGTAGATTGAGATAAACTCCAAGGGAAAGTTTCAGAGATAGGCCCAACCAGTTTCTTATAACTGGCTCCTAAATTCTGAAAATGTGTTGGCAATAAAAAGCCTCCCCGCTCAACCATCAAGATTGTGGCTTCTTTGTCTTTTTCCAAAATTCTTTTAGCGAAGGCATACCCACAGAAGCCTGAGCCAATAATGATATAATCGTAAGAATTATTTTCTTTTGCTTCTTTCCATTGACCCTCCGTTAAGAAATAAGCGTGATTCATGATATCCTGAATATCAGGTCGCTGAGGACCTGGGGTTGGATATCCATTACCTAGATTTTTTGATGATGCAAAATTTCCCATAGTTATTAGTGTATTTTTATGAATTATTATTGTGGGATAAAAATAATAAGTTCAAAATAATACCTATTCAGTATTTATACTTAATTTATGGTAGTAATATTTTAAATATAATTAATTATTAATGATAAATAACCACTTATAAACGATAAAACAAATATCCACATTCTCATTGTTGATTTATTTTCAAAAAAAATATCGCTAACTGAACACAGTTAGCGATTTATGTAGTAAAATTAATGTCTGCGAAAAGGTCTAATGCTATTGATCTTTAAACGGATACTCATCATTCACGGTATTGATTAGCTGCTCAGAAGGAATATTTCGTGAAAAAATAGGATAATGAAACTGATCCAGCTTATTAAGGATACGTATAAGTTCCATCTTTTCGCTGTGGCTGAGGTTTCCCGAAACAATAGTAGTCGCCTGGCGGATCTTATTCATTTGCTTTTCCAGAACCATCAGTCCTCTTTCTGAAATCTGGATCAATTTACTTCGTTTGTCTTCATCAGAATCCATCTGCTCAATAAGTCCCTGACGCAGCAATCTTGCAATAATGAGCATGCCTACTGGCTTATCCTGAATATTTTTCTTAATCAGGACCATCTTGGTCATCTCTCCAAAAGCTTTCAGATTAATTAAATAAATAAAGTCTTCCTGAGTAGAGAATTCAGAATCTGAGATGGCAGACTTTGAATAGGTTTTTGCATACCGGTTAAGATGAACAAGCAATGTACTTATTGCACTTTCCGGTGTTCTTCCATTCTCTTTGCCTTCCCAATAAGGCTCTTCAGAATGCTCTTCTTTCCCGGTATTCTCCTTATCCGAAATCCATGCTTTAAAGCCCTGAATCGTTCCCGGATACAGATCAGGACAAGTGCGGGTTTCCGTTTCAAAATCCTGCAGCAGGTTTATGCAGTCTTTAATAAGCGTATAATTCATTCGTTTCAAATAGTCTACAAAAATACCTAATTTCCTAAAGAATAATTACAATATATGCTCAAAACTATAGTAAATAGAATTGATTGAGCTGTTCTTGACACAGGGTTTTAATCACTTCAATCCAACGGTCTTCATCATTCAGGCAAGGAATATAGGTGAAATTTTCACCGCCTGCTTCTATAAACGTTTCTTTTCCTTCAACAGAAATTTCTTCCAGTGTTTCAAGACAATCTGAAACAAATGCCGGACAGACAATGGCAAGGTTTTTAATTCCTTTCCCCGGTATTGTTTCTAATGTATGATCTGTATAAGGTTCTATCCATTTATCTTTTCCTAATCTGGACTGAAAAGACACAATGACTTTATCTTTTGGTAATCCGAGCTTTTTTATCACCCGTTCCGTGGTATTAAAACACTGATGACGGTAACAAAACGAATGACTGGGATGAGTATCTTTGTGACAACAGTCATTCATATTACATGTCTTTGTTCGGTCTGTTTTATAAATATGCCGTTCAGGAACTCCATGATAAGAGAACAATAAGGCATCAAAATTTTCCGGAAGCTTCTCACGAATGCTTTCTGCAAGACAATCCGTATATAAGTCCCGATTATAAAAAGGCTGAATATAATTAATTCTTACATGAGGAAACTTCTTCTTTCTGATTTCTTCCGCTTTTTCAATAACCGTTTCTGTAGTACTCATTGCATATTGTGGATAAAGAGGAAACAATACAATTTCTGTAATTCCTTTTTCAACAAGTTTTCTAATGCCTGTTTCAATACTTGGTTCTGCATATCTCATCCCGATCTCAACGGGTATATCAACAATCTTCTGTAGCTTTTTCTGTATCTTTTTCGTTATAACAATAAGAGGTGATCCTTCGTCAGTCCATACCGTTTTATAAGCTTCTGCTGATTTTGCCGGCCTGGTTTTCAAAATAATTCCCTGAACCAAAAGTGCCCGAAAAATCCATCGGTAATCAATGACCTTTTCATCCATCAGGAATTCATCCAGATATTCTTTTACGTCTTCTACCGCCGTTGACCTTGGAGAACCAAGATTGATTAATAAAATTCCTTTTTTAGCCAATTTCCTTTATTTTATTTGTTATTCTGCCAATGCATCTTTATAAACTTTCAATGCTCGTTCTCTGGCTTTTGTATGTTCTACAATGGGTTCTTCGTTATAGTCTTCAGGAAGCCATTTCCTGATATACTGATTGTCTTTATCAAATTTTTTAGTCTGTTCATAGGGATTGAATATCCTGAAATAAGGCGCTGCATCACATCCACAGCCCGCAGCCCACTGCCAGTTCCCATTGTTAGCAGCCAGATCATAGTCTAAGAGTTTTTCAGCAAAATAAGCTTCTCCCCAACGCCAGTCGATGAGCAGATGTTTGGTAAGAAAGCTTGCTGTAATCATTCTTACCCTGTTGTGCATAAATCCGGTTGCATTCAGCGCTCTCATTCCGGCATCTACAATTGGGTATCCTGTTTTACCTTCGCACCAAGCCTTAAATTCATTTTCATCATTCCTCCATGAAATATTCTCATATTTCTTTTTAAAACAATGATGCACAACACTAGGATAATGATAGAGGATCTGCATGAAAAATTCTCTCCAGATAAGTTCATTAAGCCAGACTTCATTATGTTTAACCGCATATTGTACACATTTCCTGATGGAAATTGTTCCAAACCGGAGCGCAATCCCGAGATGACTAGTATGATCCATACCAGGAAAATCTCTATAGTCACCGTAAGAATCTATGACATCTCTATCCAATTTAGGCTCTATAAACTCAAGATCTGTTTTCTCAAATCCAATTTCTTTCAATGAAATAATTTCTGAAGCGCCGTCAACATTTGCAAAGTGATCCCAATTTGGAGTAACTGGTTCTATATTGTGCAAATTTTCCTTCCATTTCTTTGAGTATGGGGTAAAAACGGTATATGGAGAAAGGTCATTTTTCAGGATATTATTTTTTTCAAAGATGACCTGATCTTTAAAATTTCTAAATTGAATATGATATTTTGACAATAGATCAGCTATCTGACGATCCCTTTGTATGGCTTGTGGCTCATAATCTCTATTGCAAAAGACAGCATCAATCGTAAAATCTTCTGCTATTTTTTTAAAAACTTCCATTGGTGTACCATGATAAACATGAAGTCCGCTGTTCCGTTTCTTCAAATCGCTATGAATACGTTGTAAAGCCTGATGAATATAATCTACTCTTCTGTCGAGCTTATCCTGAAGTTGATTCAGGATCTCTGTATCAAAAATAAAAATCGGAATCACCTTTAATCCAGCGTTAAGTGCATGATGAAGCCCTACATTATCTTCCAGCCTAAGATCTCTTCTGAACCAAAAAATGTTCACTCTATTCATAGCTTCTTTTTTTTTAAATAAATATTCGTTAATCAAAATGAAATACAAATATACCATTTAAAACAAGATAAAGAATATTAATGAACTATTTTCAAGATAAAATAAGAAAATTAGCTTTCGCAAGATTTAAAATTAGAATATAAATAAACTAAAAACCCAAATACAACAACACCCAATCCTATGAAAGATTGGGTGTTGTACATTGCCATAGAAAAGACCTCTTACATCTTAGAATTGGTCTCTATTGCTACCTTAAGACAATATCAAAATGAACAGACAGCGCTGTTCTCAGACGCTCCTGAATGATATTGATTTCCTCATTGTTCAAGGTTCGTTCGTTCGAACGGTAGGTAATTCTGTAAGATAGAGAGGTCATATTGTCTTTGGTAAATTTATCCTGCAAACGGACATCTTCAATCAGATCATCTCCTTCTTCCCTTGCAATCTCACAAAAGTTGTTATAATCTGACCAGATTTTCTCAAAATTTTCCTTATACTCATTTACCCAGAATGATATATCCTTATAAACAGGAGGATACTTTGAATATTCCTGGAATTCTGTCAATCCATTTTTAAATTGGGAAATAAAACGGGGATCATGGGTCCACAAATACCGGATATCAGGTATATTGCAATAAGAAAGCAGCAGACGATCCAGCCCCAGACCAAATGCCCAACCTGTTCCATCTATCTTACAATTCTGAAGAATTTTGGAGTGAATGACTCCTGCTCCAAGAACTTCCATCCATTCGCCATTCTGATTCACTTCTATTTGCAGTGACGGCTCTGTAAAGGGGAAATGATCATCCAGAAATCTATATTCTTTTCCAGGATACAGATATTGGATCAATTTCTCCAGAGTAAGCTTTAAATCTGCTAGTGCATCTGTACCTTTGGGCATAATTTTAACGCCTTCCATTTGATGAAAGACCGGATAATGTGTCTTATCTATGGTATCTTTTCGATAGACATCCCCTGTTACAATAAATTGTCTGCTGCCGGCACGCAGCATTGTATTCTGATGTGCAGACGTCTGGGTTCTCAATACACTATTGTCATCAATATAATAGGTGTCATTGGTAGATCTTGCCGGATGGTCCAAAGGAATCAACAGATCATCAAAATTATCCCGGATACTTACTACTTCATTTAAGTTATCGAATACGGCAAAGTCTTTGAAGAAAAGCTGTATCTTTTGTTTTAGTTGGCTAATAGGATGTTTTGGATCATTATGCAGTTTCCTTTCTCGTTTTTCATGTATGGTTTTTGATATATTATTCATATCGAAAATAATGGTATAGTATCTGCGATATTTTTTCGCAGATGTATGTTTTAAAGAATATATAAAAGTCTAATTTTGATTTGAATATCCGTACGCAACGGATATATAGAATTATTTCGGCCCTTGGGGGCCAAAAAAGAAGAAGAAAAATAATATGTTGATTCTAGAAATCATCCTTACTACGAAGTTAGTAAAAAAAATTAGTAAATCCTAAAACAAAAGTCATAGCAGAAAAAAAATGATTTACAATGATATTCCAATCTCAATATAGAGCAGGATATCACTTAGAATGAATCATTTATAAATACAAACTCCAGAATCGTTCATAAATATGCCAAACTTACAGCAAGTTTTCCGACATTTGCCTACAATTAAATGTATTGACCGTACTCATGGAAGAATTTGAACTCCCCGTAACCTATAAAGGAAAAGATGAGCTTTTCAATGTAAAACTGGCAACATTTACCCATGGTTATAAATTCTATGTAGATGTAAATGGCCACGAAGTTGTTTTTGAGCGGGATGATTCGGGCAATATGCGGGCACTTGTACAGGATACCTCATCAGAATCTAAAGTAGATAAAGGGCTTATTGAAGCCATTATGGAGGTATTTAATGCGCTTTAATCTACGCTGATTCCAGTCTATAAGCTCTAAGGCTTTTCCCTTTATGCCTTTTGAAAAACTTATTGATATGGCTTTCATCTGCAAACCCAAACTCATCGGCTATTTCATGAACTCTTTTATCACTGAAACGTAACCGATGTTCTATCAAACGGATTTTGTAAGAAGAAATGTATTGCTGGATTGATTCATTGCACTGTTTACGGAAATAACTACCAAGGTATGTTGGAGATAACCCGAACTCATTAGCAATAGCTTCTACTTTCAGAAGTTTAGGCAGGCGTATATTTTCCTGAATATAATCCAGAATCTGAAGAATACGCACATCTGTATTGGATGAAATATTCTTTGGTTTGATAACCGCTATATTCCTTGCTGCAATCACAATGATAGCATTTACCAGATGGCGGGTAAGATCTTCATTATATATTGACTCATGTTCTATGGCCTGCTGTAGATTCTGGATGAGCAGACTCATCATTTTTTGATCCTCATTATTCACTAGTACCGAGCCTGACAAATGGGAGGCATAATATAGAAGGCATTCGATATGATCAATACTTTTCCATTGGTATTCTTTGATATAATTTTCTCCAAAACGAATCACCATAAATTCACAGATCCCATTCAGATCAAATCCATGATAATCATTAGGAGTAATTAAAAACAGATCTCCGGCAGTATATGCAATTTTATTCTCGTTAACGATATGATCTCCAATTCCCGAAATCACATACACCAGTTCAAAAAAGTTGAACTGCCTGTCCTTTAACGGACATTGATCTATCTTTTCATAAAAAACTTCAAGCGATTGGTATATATTTTCTCTTGCCATACTACAAAGGTACCTAAATAAGCTTTAAATATACCTGTTTTCGACTATTTTATCAGTCTATTTTTGCGATATAAAATTGATTGTAATGCAGAAAAAAATAGATACTGAGCTTTTAAAAGCCATTATTGACAGTCCATTTAACGAAATTGACTATGAATATTTATTGGCTCATCATCCGGCAAAAATCCGGGAAGAGGAAATGAATGTAATGACAAAGGAAGAATCACTGTATGTTCCTTCATCTCTTTCTGTAGAGAATATCCGTATTCCTTCTTCTGAACCACAAAGAAACATCAGGCTGAGAGTGTATAGACCAAAAGGAAAGAAAAACCTACCAATACTACTCTATTTCCATGGTGGAGCTTTTATTTACGGAACTCCGGAGCAATATGATTTTATCTTTTTTAGATTGGCATTGGATATTGATATTGATGCAGTTATAGTCTCTGTAGATTACCGGTTAGCTCCCGAACACCCTTTCCCAGCTGCAATGAAAGATGGTTATGATGCTTTATTGTGGTTATCTGAATCTGCCGACCACATTGGAGGAAATAAAAATAGGATAATGATTGGCGGAAGCAGTGCCGGAGCTACTATTGCAACTTCATTAACCCATTATGCAAGAGATAAAAAAGAGATAAGCATCCAGCATCAATATCTATTGTATCCTCCAACGGATCATTTATTGGAAACCTCATCTATGAATGAATTGGCCAATGCTCCCATGCAGACTAAAAAGGCTGCGAAATGGATGTGGAAACATTATTTACAACATTCAATGATTCATCCTCCTCAGTATTCTGTTCCGCTACAGGAGAAAAATTTTAAAAATCTTCCGGATGCTACTATCATTGTATGTGAATTAGATCCGTTAAAAGACGAAGGAAAGGAGTACGCTAAAAAACTACAGAATGCGGGAGTTTCAGTTACTTTATTGGAAATTGAAGGTGCTGTACATGCTTTTGATTTCTTTCCCTGCCAACTCTCTGAAACTTTTTACCAACAACAGGTCAAATTATTTAACCCTATTTTAACTCAGAAATCATGAAAAAAATTGTCGTTATCAACGGACATCCGGATCAGGAAAGTTTTAACGCTGTTATTGCAGAATCTTATATTAACTCTGCAAAGGCTTCCGGTGCTGAGGTACGTTATATTGCTATTGGACAACTGAACTTTAATCCTAATCTGCAATTTGGCTACCGTCAAAGAATGGAACTTGAACCCGATCTTGTAAAAGCTCTTGACGATATACAATGGAGTGACCATCAGGTGTGGATACACCCTGTTTGGTGGCTGGGTATGCCTGCTATCATGAAAGGATTCTTTGACAGAGCGTTTCTCCCCGGAATTACTTTCAAAAGTGATAAAAAAGGAAACAGCGAAGGGCTTTTGAATGCAAAATCAGCAAGAATTATTACTACAGCAGGCGACTTATCTCTTAAGCTTTATGAAGATGAATATCAATCCAGTGGGCTTATTCAGCTCAAGAAAGGTATTTTAGAATACTGTGGGGTTTCTTCTATTGAGAACCATTTTATAGGACCGCTCTATGAATTAACCGAAAAGGAACGAAAAGAATGGCTGGACACCATCACAGGATTGGCCATCACCGATTCTTTGTAAAATTTCAGGTTACTATATATTGTTTTAATATACTTCCAGATCCTTAGTACCTTTGGGACGATAGAGATAAAGGGTAATATAAGTTGTCGTTATATTATCCTTACCTTTTCTTTTGAAGCCACCCCAAAGGGATGATTTTTCATTATTAATCTGCTGCAGACATACAATTTTACCATCTGCATAAAAGGTCATCTTATAATCTTCGATGGGTTTCAGATCAAAGAATGTAATATCAGTATTGGTTCTGAATACATAATCATTGTTCCATCTGGACTTTATTTCATCCGGAAGTAAACTCAATTGTTTGGCTACTCTTTTTTCTCTGTTATAGTAAATAGCTGCTAGTGCACTCCAGGAGCCCTTCATATAAATATCTCTTACTTTATCATATTTAGCCAATACCTGCTGTTCAAGAAGCTGGAGTTTATCTTTATCATCAGTGAGCAAGAATTCAGCATTGTCAAGAGTTTCTATGTGGTAGGGAACATCAGCAAAGAAAGTGAAGGTATCTTCAAATCTATCATCATTCACCTGCTTTTTTTTAGAAGTTGAATACTTCCTTACCTCATCTTCTTCAGAGCCTCCAGTCTTATTGAACACTGATTTTACAATCTTTATCTGTAATTCTGAGTTAGGAGCAAGTTCGGTGTGTAAAGTATTCTTCTCCTGATTAAAACCAGGAGTCATTTTAATACTGATTTTTTGATTTCCTTTTTTAGTAATCCATTCATTCAATGGAAAATAAGAACCTGCCAAACCACTGCCGGAGCTATCAATATGTTTTATAACAGGAATATCATTAATTAAGACTTCAAAAGAACAGTTGCTGGTAGAGATATAAGCCCCATAACGAGGTTCATTCTCAAAATACCTGATCTCCTGAGCAGTTACAAGAATATTTTGATGAGATACAACAGGTTCGGTCTTCTTCTCCGCATGAACCGATAAAGACAATATCAAACCTAATAAAATATATTTTTTCATAATTTTCGGATCTCATCTATAATTTTTCAATGAGATTTTTCATGATAATTAGTTTACTCTTAAATCTCAGGAATAATCATTTTCCTGATCTGATAAAAATAAGATATTTTATATTATTCTAATGGGTTACAATATACTTTTACTTTAAGTGGAAATAAAATATGTTTTAAAATATATAACGGAGACCTTTTCGGGATCTTCTTTTCTTATCAAACTATTCTACGATGATTATTGAAACACTACATAATTAACTTTATCTACTCCGGTATTCCCTGTTTTCTCATGATAAGCATACAAAGTAAGTTCATAATTTCCTGGAGTATTAATGATATGATTTCCTTCAAATAAATTGGTGGACACCCATGACATATCAATATTTTTAACGAATTTTCCGTCTTTCTTCAAAATTCCTTTCACTTCAATCTCATCAGAATTCCAGACACCGCCTTTCTCAATCACACAACCGCACATCATTACAATGTTCGCCTGAAACAAAAATGGTTTATCCTTAATGGTGTTCAATGCAATATATTGATGGGTTCTTGGTTTCAAAATATCAATAATATATCCTGGAATTTCAAGGATGATGCCTTCTCCTAAAATATTTTTCCCGGGAATCAGCCATAACTCAGTACTTACCACAGCTTGTGCCTGTCTGCTGTTCAAGGGAGATATCACTTCTATTGTCACAAATGTAGGTTCTTCAATGTCAACCGTTGCTACAAACCCACCTGTTTGATCGTCAGTAATTGAATTTCCTCTCACTTTAGGAGTTTTCATAATCAGGTCAGTGTTCCCGGTACTTCCGGTTGTATTTCCTTCTGCTAAAATCTTTTGATTCAGTTTATTTCGGACAATGATGTGAGCACCACCCAATGAACTTCCAATAAATTTAGCATCCTTTGCTTTTGCTCTTATCATCACTTTGGTTTCAGTAGCAGAAATCACAAGGTTAGAGAAAATTAGCGCGATAAAAAGAAGAAGTGTTTTCATGATTGTATTGATTTTAAGTATTCTTTTTTGAAACGATGATGGAAAGACTCGTCTTTCAGTTCCTGATCTATTGCATCCAGGTAGGAAAAAACAGATAAATCCTCTGACAGTAATTTTAAAATAGCGTTTTCGCAACTGTCCCAAACCTGTTCTAACTGGGGAAGCATTTCAATAGCTTTTGGAGATAGAGAAATCATCTGTTTACGCTTATCTTCATGATCTTTCTTTATCATCAGATATCCTTTTTCTGTCATTTTCTTTACAATAACCACTACAGACGGATGAGAATATCCCAAGGGTTCTGCAATATCCGTAATGGAGATCTCCCCTCTTTTTTGAAGCAGCATAAATACCAGATACCAATTAGGTTCTACATCAATTCCGAACTCCTTGTAAAACTTTCTAACATCATGAGCCATCCGATCACTGATCCTTTTCAATCTGCTATCCAATGCTTTATATCCCAAGTCTTTAATAAAGTCAAAATCCATTTTAAAAATCTTTGATGTAAATATATAAAAATACATAGTCAACTATATAGTTTACTATGTTAATTTTCAAAATAACCTTAAAATATAATAAATCAACAGCTTACATCGCCAAAGAAATAGATCTAAGCAGTACTTTCTACTTATTTTTTTTTCTGTACTCACCGGGAGTTATCCCTCTGTATTTTTTAAAGAGTTTAGAAAGATGGCTCTCATCACTGAACTGTAATTCATAGGCAATCTCACTAAGCCTTGCACTGCTGTACTTCAGATAGGTTTCTACCAATTTAAGCCGATAATCCAGTAAATAATCCTGATAAGAAACTCCGGTCTGCTGTTTAAAATATTCTCCGAAATAATTTCCGGAAATCCCAAAATGATCTGCAATAGCCTGAATTCCGGTTTTTTCCCTGTCTTTTATATATTTTTGAATATAAGTGATGATCTTCATAATAGAAAAAGCTTTTTTATTCTCCTGTAGGTCTGAAGTCTCACTTTGAATGATATTTCTGGCAATAAGATTAAGCAGAATTGAAATACAGTTACGGATGATAAGATAATCTTCTGCCCTATTCCTGAATTCATTGGCAATCTGAAGAATAAGAGTCTTTGCAAAATCTTCATCATTTTTATTCCTAAAAACACATCCGGCACGGGCATGATAGTTATTACTGATGTATTGCAGTTTGTATAGGTTCTCGCAACTTTCAATGCGGTCTGCTTCCAGACGGATTTTATCAATAAACTCAATAGGACATTCTATGCTAATAAGATCTGCATTCTCACTTTCAAAACGATAAGATTCTTGCTGTGGAATAATAAAAAGTTTACCCTCTGTAAAATCAATAGAACGTTCATCATACAGGAGTTTTCCTTTACCCTTTACGATATAGATAAATGAAAGAAAAGTTGTCGTTTTAAAAACAGTTTCTCCTTTAAGCTTTATTTCTTTTACGTTAATTCCTTCAAGATGGAGTCCTTTCATGAGTGTACACTATATTTTCCTCCAAAAGTACAATTTTACCATAACAAAAGGAGGCTATTTTTGCATAAAAAAGTATGAATACTTATCCGAAACGATGGCAGGCACTCAATTTTCTGATTGCCGGAGCCTTTCTTTCACCGCTGGATTATTTTATTGTGAATATGGCCTTGCCTTCCATCAAAAATGCATTCAAAGCCAGTGACCACCAACTGCAGATGGTGATTGCTATTTACGGACTCACCTATGGAGCCTTAGTTGTCTGTGGTGGACGGCTGGGAGATCTCTATGGACGCAAGAAAATTTTCACCCTGGGATTATATACCTTTTTATTGTCTTCTCTGGCTTGCGCTTTTTCCCCTACTGTAACGTGGCTTATCATCGCAAGATTATTTCAGGGAGTTGGCGCTTCATTGCTTGCACCTCAGGTTTTAGCTTCCATAAAAGTTCTGTTCAGCAGCCAGGAGCAACCCAAGGCAGTAAGTCTCTTTAGTTCGGTATTTGGGTTGGCTTCTGTGATTGGGCAATTACTTGGAGGCTTGCTTCTCAGTATGCATTGGAATGGTTTTTCCTGGGAAATGGTATTTCTTGTGAATGTTCCTATCACCATAGTTTGTATTACTGGGATTCATTTCACTATGGACAATAACCACAAGGAATCTAATTCAGGAATTGACTTTAAAGGTTCATTGTTGCTGATTCTTGCACTGCTGATGTTGATATGTCCTCTTATTTTCGGACAGAAATACCAATGGGCCTGGTGGATATTCGCTGTTACGATATCAGGAATATCATTATTGATTGTTTTTATCAGATATGAAATATATCTACTTAAAAATAATCGTCCAATCCTTATAGATCCTACATTGCTTCAGCATAAGCCTTTTGCATTGAGTCTTTTGATTCTCTTTTTTTACAATTTCACCTCAGGCTTGTTTATTTGTTATCCTTATTATCTGCAGGAATTTCTGCATCAGGATTCCATGCAGACAGGATTAGCCATTGTACCATATGGAGTTGCCTTTTTCCTAGGCCCATTAATGGTATCCAAAATAAAACTTCCCACCTATAAAATGATCTATATTGGTCTGGGACTATTAATGAGCGGGTTTATTTTTAGTGCATTGTGTTTTTATTTCCAACAAAAACCTTCTTTCATCACTCATATTACACTATTTATAGCAGGATTAGGCCATGGAACAATTATGCCTGTAATGATGCGGACTGCCATTACTTTTACCACCAAAGAAAAAGCAGGACAGGCTTCAGGTCTGGTAAGTATCGGAATGCAGGTAGGCGGTGTAATGGGTGGAGCTATAATAGGAACCTTGTTTTTCAACATGATTAATGTTCTGGACTTTCCAAAAGCTTTTGCATTATCCCTATTGATGATCGGAGCTATTCAGATCATAGGCCTATTCGTAAATGGCAGGCTGCGCAAATATATTAATGCTTAATTTCTATCAACAAAAAAATAATATAATTTTAAATCTATGAATAACAAAGAAAAAATTAGTGTAGAATTAAAAGACTTCTGTGAAAATATTGAAAAATGGTTTCAGGGGAATGAACAGGATCAGGAGGCTTTATTCAGAAAAATTATTTCCGGATTCTCTCCTGACTTCAAAATGATTAATGGAGACGGAAATACAGCTACCTTATCCATGTTTTCAGACTGGCTTCCTACTGTTTTTGGAAAATTTCCTGATCGTAGTGTCCAGATTGAAAATATAAAGGTTCACTGCTCTGAGCATCATGGCTTGGCTACCTATACTGAAATTCAGACTACGGAGGGAATAGCTAACTGGAGGACAGCATCAGCGGTTTTCCTTTTCAATGAAGAAAAGGCCTTGTGGTTCCATCTTATAGAGAATTGGATATAAAAATAAACGGTTTGTTTTCCCAAACAAACCGTTTTATCTTTTCCTAACAGATTAATTTTTATTTCGGAATATATCCATCTTTCCGGCCATAATGCTCAATAAGATCCCAAAGCAGGCAAAAAGCCCGAAAGAATACCTTAAATCAAAACCTTCTGCAATATATCCAATTAACGGCGGTCCTATCAGAAAGCCTAAAAATGAAATGCTGGATACAAATGATAGCGCAATACTTGGTGCAACCGTATTTACTTTACCAATGGTGCTGTACACTGATGGTACACTTAAAGAAGCTCCAAGCCCGATAATCATAAAGGCAATGATGCAAATCCATAGTTCCGGAAGAAAAACACTAAGGAACAGCCCCATACTCATTAGAATTCCACAAAACTGCAATACCATTCTTTTCCCCAACTTTTCAATGATCCTGTTTCCCACGAACCTTCCTAAAGTCATCATTAAGATAAAGCTTGTATATCCCAATATAATAAGATTTTGTGGTGCTTTTACGATGGTTTGAAAATAAACACCACTCCAGTCAAACATCGCTCCTTCAATGGCCATACTTAGAAAGCCAATGATTCCCAATCCAACTAATGTAGGATTTACAGATTTAAAAATAGACTGTGTTTGCGGTTCAGCTTTATGAATACTATTAGTGAGATTATTCTTACTGTACAGCCAGATTAAAGAAACCAAAATAAACGTAAGCACAAAATGATGAAATGTTTCTATATGCAGATTAATAGCAAGCAATCCCAATAATGCTCCTACCAATCCGGCAAAACACCAGGCTCCATGATAAGAAGATAATAGCGTTCTTTTGGTGACGGATTCTATTTCAATAGCTTGTGTATTGATTGCTATATTGCACAAATTCCCCGTAACACCAAAGAAAAACAGAACAGCGGCCAACATCCAGTAAGAAGGAGAAAGCCCAATCAGCAAAAGAAAAAGCGGATACAATAAAAAACAGCTTTTAATCATCCTGCTGCTTCCATATTTGCTGATTAACTTCCCTGATAACATCATCGTAGAAAGCTGACCTATCGGCATTAGAAGCAAAAGAGTCCCAAGCTGTGCCTCATTAATAGAAAGAGCGTCTTTAATAATGGGAATCCGGCTGGCCCATGACGAGAAAACAAGTCCGTGGGCAAAGAAAAGTAAAAAACAGGCGGTAGGCATTTTCGAATTCAATGATTCTCTCTCTTGCATGGTAACAGGGTTTGATTAAAATTTCCGTTGGCGAAGTTAGTAACACTCAGCCAATAAAATACATTCCATTTTTGATATTTTATATTCCATTTTAAACAACGCTTTCAAAAAGAAAAATTAACTGCTTACCTTTGATCCCAGGAAACCAATGGCAAAACTATTAACCATTTTATGAAGCCATCCAATTGTATAATGATAGAGATAAAGCCCAACTTTGAAGGATTATGTATTGAAAAATACAATATAAACAGCCTCTCAGAGTTTCATGCAAAAGCAGGAAATCTGAATAAGCTGTTGCTTTGTTTTGTATCCAACGGAACGTTGGATATTCAGATCAATGCTCTTCCTTTTCATATACAGGCTCATTCCATCATGATGCTGTTACCGGATACAGATTTGGGAAATATTTCCAGCAGTACTGATCTTGAATTATCTGTATTTTATATTTCTCTGGACTTCATCAGCACCTATAGCTTTCTGACCGTTCTTCTCGCCAGTGATGAAATCAAGATTAATCCGGTAATGAAGACTGAATCTCCGGCAAGAAAACTCATCTGGTCAACTGGAAAGTTAATTGAGGAGTACAACTCCAAAACCAAGGAGGAAAGCACAGTGGAATCTGTACAATACCTGCTGTATGCACTTTTGGAATTGGTTTCAAAGCTATTTTTACCCATCATCAAGAACAATAGTCTTCTACAGACCAGAAGCCAGGACATCATCGATCATTTTTTTGAACTACTGAATAAACATGGTCATCTGGAAAGAAGTGTATTATTTTATTCTGACCAGTTGCACCTTTCCCCACAGTATTTAAGCAGTTTAATTAAAAAAGAAACCGGAAAGCCTATCAAACAATGGATTAGCTATAGAGTGATAAAACAGGCTGAAGAACTTCTCAAAACCACCTCGTTTTCCATTAAAGAAATCAGTAACCAGTTACAATTTGTAGATTCTTCTCTATTTTGTAGGTATTTCAGGCGTTGTACAGGCATTACGGCCAATACCTACAGAGAAAATTATAGAATAAAAAAGTAAATCTGCTTTAAGAAAATTCATGCATTCACGGCAGTCTTTTTTTAAATTCAATACATCATATCATGTAGGCGAATTAGTTCATTATTTTGTAATTTTGGTCCCTAAAAATAAAGCTAACCATGCTAAGGAAAACAGTATTATTGTCAGCATCATGTTTGTTGTTTATACACTGCAAGAAAGAGGATACTCCCAAAACACCTATTGTACAGGATACCATTACACTTGAAAATTCAAAACCTGTTACATCTAAACTTCAAGATTATTCTCCAGCTGAAACAGTTGAATCATTCATCAAATGGTATAGAGACAATGAAGATAATCTTTCTCATTTCAACACCATAAAAGGCGGTCCTCAGGCTGAAAATGAAACTCCTGCTAATTATGCGATAGATTTTGATCAGGTTGATAAAGAAATATCCTTTCTGAAAAGCAGCAAATTATTATCTGAAAAGTTTCTGGCCACTTACAGGCAAAACTATATGGAAGGTGATGAATATTTCAAAAAGAATCCAGCTAATGATGGCCCACCCCACGGATTTGATTATGATTATTTTTTCAAAACTCAGGATGATTATCAATCGGATTTAAACCATATTGAAGCAATAAAATTTACTGTAAAACCAGTCAATTCTCAGCTATCTTATGTAGAATTCCACCTGAAAAACTGTGGGATGACCTATAAGTATACCCTTGTCAAAAATAATGGAAACCAATGGTTAATTGATTCCATTGAAAACATCAGCAGATAGAAATTTTATTCATTTAAAATTAAAGTCCAGTTTATTCAATACTACTATACTCTATTTTTCATTAAATTAGCTATTCCAAAAAAAATATTTTATGAAGGAGAAATGGATTTCACATCCAACCATTTTAGAAGGAACATATATTGAACTGATTCCTTTGGAAAAAGAACATCTTGAAGAATTATATGCCGCCGCTTTAGATAAAGACCTCTGGGCATTGATTCCTACTGACGGTACCGATAAAACGATATTTTATCAAAACTACGAATTCGCTTTATCAGAAAGGGAAAACGGAAACCAATATCCTTTCGTCATCAGACACAAGGAATCCCAAAAGCTAATTGGTTCTACAAGATTTTTCGAAATTTATCCCTCAGATAAAAAATTAGAAATTGGCTGGACATGGATCACAAAGGATTTTTGGGGAACATCCATTAATTTGGAATGCAAATTACTACTGCTCAACTACTGTTTTGATGTATTAAAAACCAATCGTGTACAGCTGAAAACAAAGGACGATAACTTCAGATCAAGAAAAGCAATCGAAAAAATCGGCGGAGTATTTGAAGGAATCTTACGTAAAGATAAAATTCAGAATGATGGAACCACAAGAAATGCAGCTTATTACAGCATTCTGGATGATGAATGGAATGCAGCAAAACAAAAAATTGAAACATTAATCAGAGAAAAAGAAGCTTCTGCAAAAGAGATTCAATAATAAACATTTGAAAAAATAAAAATCAGGCATAAAAATTAGATCTTTTATGCCTGATTCTCTATCTATCTACAACCTATTTACTTTTTGATTATTTTCTTTGAAACAACAGTTCCGTTCTTCAATGCTCCCTGAAGGATATACACCCCTTTTGAAAGCTTTGAAACATCAATCTTACCAGTGTTTTCAGTTGTTAAAACAGTTTTGCCTTCCGGAGAAGAGATCGTAACCGTTTTAACATCCTCTTTTGAGGCTATTGTAATAAAATCAGTACTTGGGTTTGGATAGACAGAAACCCCTCCTTTTTTGCTATCCAAATCAACCGTTGACAGCACTGCAGTATCAAGATAAGATACCGATTTTGTTACATTCGTATTTCCACTAAATACAGAAGTATTGATAGCAAAGCTAAATACCATCCCATCCGTCTGGCTCACCCACTGATAAGATTCATTGGTAAAAGTAGCAATAATAGGTGCAGGTAAAGCAGAAATGGTTTGTGTAGCAGTTCTCATTCTTTTTATTCTCAATACATTAGAATACGTTCCTCTGGGAGTAATTACGGTGCCATAGCCATCAACCGTAACACTCACCTGTCCTGTTTCATTCGTATTTCCAATAGCTACAGAAACACTGTTGAACTCATAAGTATCATCAAACTGTTGCTGGTAAGTGATCGGAAATTTATACTCAATCAAAGGATTAACATAAGTAACGGTAATATCTCCCAACGCAGGACCAGAATAAGATCCCAACATTGTAGCTTCAGTGTCTGTCATTGCACTAAAATCATGAGAATCAACGCTGGTGAGTGTTGTAATTCTGTTGGCTCCCGGAAACCTGAAACAATTGGATTGTCCCGGGCACACTCTGCTCACATAAGCAACGGGATTAGTTCCTGTATACGCTGAAAAATCCCAGGTAATATTAGCTCCGGCAGCCCCAGCTGTAATAGAAGTCCCACTTACATCCTCAGATTTGAGACTGATTGTACTGTTAACACGGTCAACGCCAGTTCTTGTTATTAATGGCTGACCATAAGCCATTATTCCTACGACGAGGAATAAGATAAAGTTTAATTTTTTCATAATATTTGGATTTAAGGTTGATTGCTTAATGATTTTTATGATGAAAATAAGGAACATCATTCCCTGTAAAATACTTTTATCTATCCAAAGCCTTATTCTTTCTACCAAATGCACTAAAGATAATGCCCAGCCGGTACGGCTGGGCATTATTATGCTTAATTAAATAACTGTCTGTAGCTTAAAGGGGTTTGATCTGTTTTCTTTTTAAATAATTTATTAAAAGACTGTGGATGTTCAAATCCTAATGCATAAGCAACTTCCGATACTGAAAAATTAGTGGCTGTGAGATACTCCTTTGCTTTTTCAATCAGCTTTTCATGAATATGTTGCTGTGCATTCTGTCCTGTGAGATTCCTTAGCATATCACTGAGATAATGCGGTGACAGGTTGAGCTCCGAAGCCAGAAATTCCACAGTAGGAAGTCCGGTTGTCAACGCTTTCTGGTCATTAAAATAATCTGCCAGTACTTTTTCCATCTTAGTCAGAAGATCACTATTCACAGCCTTTCTTGTAATGAACTGTCTTTTATAAAAACGATTGCTGTAATTGAGGAGAACTTCAGTATAGGAAATAATCACATCCTGACTTACTTCATCAATGGCGGTATGCAATTCATTTTTAATACTGTCCAGAAGCCCTTTCATGATCGTCTTTTCCTGATCAGACAAATGAAGAGCTTCATTCGTATCATAAGAAAAGAACCCAAGGCTTTTTATATTTTTTGCCAGAGGATAGTTTCTGATAAAATCCGGATGAATTAAAAGTGTACAGCCACTGTATTCTGCATTCTCTTCTGGGGAAAGTATCTGTCCCGGAGCTGTAAACATCATTCCGCCTTCATTGAAATCATAATATCCTTGTCCATACCCCATTTTTCCGCTTGTAGAATATTTATAGGAAATTTTATAGAAATTAAACATAAAACTTCTTCCCGCCCAATCCTCTTTTATGCTCATCTTTTCATTATCTATAAGACTCACCAATGGATGAAGCGGCCCCGGAAGCTGCAACAAATTGTGTAACTCCGATATCGAGGAAATTTTTATTATATAATTTTCTTTCTTTTCCATATCATAAAGTTATTATTTTTTCATGAAATGCAATGCAAAAAACATTTCAACATACACTGTACAAAACTGATAAACAATTAAATAAGCTGTTTTCCTAATTGTTCTCTAAATAACTCATCCCCTAATTCCAGACGCTGTGCATATAAAGCATTGGCATCTTCACCGGCTACATATCTTAACTGCTTTTTACCATCTGTAGCCGCCTCATAAACTACTGCTGCAATTTGTTCCGGTGTAGAAGCAGCCTCCATCATTCCTTCCATACCGGAATACAGAGAATTAATCATTTCTTCATAGACAGGACTCGTTGCAGAATCCAGAGAACGGCTTACAAAATCCGTTTTAATTCCTCCGGGAGAAACAGTTTTTATATCTACCCCGAATTGATTCAATTCAAAAGCCATGCTTTCACTCCAGCCCTCTAAAGCCCATTTTGTGGCATGATAAATTGAATTCAGAGGAAAAGCCATTAATCCGCCAATGGATGTTGTTGAAATGAACATACCCTCCTTTTTCTCTCTGAAATAAGGAATGAATTCCTGAGTAACACGAATTGTTCCCAGCAAATTAGTATTCAGCTGTCTCACAATCTGTTCATCAGCCAAGGCTTCCAAAGGCCCCAAAAGACCATAGCCTGCATTGTTAAAAACAACATCCACATCCCCAAATTCCAGTGATTGTTTTACGGCAGCCTTTATCTGTTCCGGCTGAGTAACATCCAATGGAAGCACCGTTACATTCTCCAGAGAAGCAAGATCTGATGCTACTTCAGGGTTTCTCATGGTAGCAATAACCTTCCATCCTTTTTGTTGAAATAATTGTGCAGTAGCTTTACCTAATCCTGTAGAAGCTCCTGTTATAAAAATTGTTTTCATTTTTTCTTGTTTAAAATTACAGGACAAAGGTCAGCATCCGAAAAAAGATTAGAGTTGCCAAAACGGACTAACCTGTAGCCAAAATGGACTTTAATAAATGGAATAATATATCAATGCAACAGTCTACCAATTATGAGTCTATTATCTATTAGAATAAAAATATTTATAAGGCTCAAGGCTCTAAACACTCTTTCATTTTGTCGTTTTTTTGTAAGTTTGCTCTGATCAATTTTTATGGCAGAATATATTCTTGAAGACGTCAATATCAGTACACTTTCCGTATATGACTTGTTAAAGCATACCGCAGATAGTTCATTTATTGGAATCACTGATTTTCGTGATGTTTACCCCATTGCCATTGAAAATAATACCGGAATTTTTACAAAAAAATCTTCATTGCAGGATTTTCCTGCTGTTTCCATAAGCCGGATAAATAATTCATTGCTTTGCGGTTGCACTTGTGACAATGCTAAAGCTCAGCTTTGTGTTCATCAGGCAGAAATCATTCATTGTATACTGGAAGAAAAAAATTACCGGATCTTTTTTGATGATATTCTACGTAAAAAAACATTAATATCTAAAGCCAAGGGATATGGTTTAGAAAATGAACCACACCTTGACGAATACTTCCATCTGGAACTGACCGAAGGAAAGCTTGAAATTTCACCCAGAATCAAGGAAATGCTTCCTATGGATGAGCACATATTCCAAAGAGATCTTCTGCCCCAGCTTCCTTCTAAACTGGATGAACTGGCAGCATTGGAAACAGGCAAAAAACAGATATTGGTTATCGGTAAACACCGTTACTATAATCATCTGGTATTTTCTCTCATGGAAGCAGAAATCACACAAACCGGGAAAATAAAAAATCCGGTTACGTACGTAGATGCTATGCAATTGATATGGAAAGCTGAGAAACCTTTGGATATAAAATTCTACACTGCTATCTCTTCTTTTCAAAGCAATTATAATGAAGATTATAATGCTGCTGAATTGGAAGCTTTAAAGCTTATTGTGAAAAATCCTCTCGATCTGGAAGTGTACTATCATGACCGTGAAATCACAGAAACAATCTCTGCAAAGTCATTAACACCTATTAAACTTAACACTTTAGATGCAGAAGTCCAACTCTCTGTATTTAAGAAAGATCCATTCTATGAAATTACCGGAGAATTGCTATTTAATGATTCTTCTGTGCCTTTTAAAAATGTGATTATTCGAAATGAATATTTCGTTTATAACAACAACACTTTCAGCTTCATAGACCATCCTGATATGCTCAGGGTTATCAGATTTTTCAAAGCAAATAATGAAATTTTGCTGATTCATTCTTCAAAATATGAGAGTTTTATGCAGCAAATACTCTCTACACTTGAAGAACGTATTCACATCAATTATAACTATATACAGACTGCAACGAAAGTACAACTTGAAGAAAAGAATTTCCAGACAGAAAGAGTCATTTATCTTCGACAGCAGGAAAATTATATTGGAATTACTCCCGTCATGAAGTACGGTCAGGTAGAAGTTCCGGTATACTCCAGAAAGCAGATTTTCGATACTGATCAGAATGGAAACCCTTTTAAAGTAGAAAGAAATGATGCCGCAGAAGCCCGCTTTACTTCTTTGGTGATGCAACAGCATCCTGACTTTGAAGAACAGATGGATGGCTATCAGTATTTCTATCTGCACAGAGATAAATTCCTTGATGATAACTGGTTTTTGAATGCCTTTGAACTATGGAGAAATGAAGGGATCATCATTTTAGGCTTTAATGAATTAAAAAACAACAAACTGAATCCACACCGTGCAAAAATTAACATTCAGATTACCAGTGGACTGGATTGGTTTAATGCGAAATTAAAAGTAGGTTTTGGCCAAAAAGAAGCTACTTTGAAGCAGCTTCACAGAACAATCCGTAATAAAAGTAAATTCGTACAGCTGGATGATGGAAGTCTGGGCATTCTTCCTGAAGAATGGATGGATAAAATTGCTGCCTATTTTCAAGCCGGAGAAATTGATGAAGAGCTATTAAAGATTCCTAAAATCAACTTTACGGAAATTTCTTCTCTTTTTGAAAAGGAAGTAGTAAGTAGTGAAGTTCAGGATGAAATTACTACATATTCTACTCAGTTTCTAACAGGTCAAAATATTCCTCAGGTCAATATTCCGGCGGAATTAAAGGCTGAATTGAGAGATTATCAGCATGATGGATTAAATTGGCTTAATTTTCTTGATGATTTCAATTTCGGAGGATGTCTTGCTGATGATATGGGATTGGGAAAAACCCTTCAGATCATTGCATTTATCCTTTCTCAAAGGGAAAAACGAGGACATACCACTAATCTTGTAATAGTTCCTACTTCTCTTCTTTTCAACTGGCAGGAAGAGATCAGTAAGTTTGCTCCTTCCATAAGGGTTTTAGTACATTATGGTCCAGACAGACTAAAAACAACAACCCATCTGTCAGATTATGAAGTTGTTTTAACTAGTTATGGGATGTTACTTTCAGATATCCGTTTTCTGAAAACTTTTAATTTCAATTATATTTTTCTTGATGAGTCCCAGACAATTAAGAATCCTAATTCCGAAAGATATAAAGCGGCAAGGCTTCTTCAGGCCAGAAACAGGATTGTTTTAACGGGTACTCCTATTGAGAACAGTACTTTTGACCTTTACAGCCAGCTTTCTTTTGCCTGCCCAGGATTATTAGGCAGCAAGCAGTCTTTCAAAGATATTTATGCAATTCCCATTGATAAATTTGAGTACAGCAAACGGGCAATAGAACTTCAGCAGAAAATAAAACCGTTTATTCTTCGAAGAACAAAAAAACAGGTAGCCAAAGAGCTTCCGGAGAAGACAGAAACGGTTATTTATTGCGAAATGAACACGGAACAGCGTAAGATCTATGATGCTTATGAAAAAGAGCTTCGTGAGTTCATTGCAGCCAATGATGACGATGATCTTAACAAAAACAGCATACACGTTCTTACAGGCCTTACGAGGCTCAGACAGATCTGTAACTCTCCTGTACTGATTAAAGAAGGATATTCCGGGGAACATGCGGTTAAAATTGAAATTCTGATGGAGCAGATCCTTGGAAAATCAAAAGACCATAAAATCCTTGTATTCTCTCAATTTGTTGGAATGCTCGACCTATTAAAACCAGAACTGGAACGTCACGGAATTCCTTTCGAATATCTTACCGGACAAACCAAAGACAGAGGAAAGAAAGTATCTAATTTCCAGGAAAATGAAGAGATACGAGTATTTTTAATAAGTTTAAAGGCAGGTGGTGTCGGGCTTAATCTTACCCAAGCCGATTATATTTACCTGATTGATCCATGGTGGAATCCTGCTACTGAAAACCAAGCCATTGACCGAAGTTATCGCATAGGACAGACTAAAAATGTGATTGCTGTCCGGATGATCTGTTCCAATACAGTGGAAGAGAAAATCCTTACGCTCCAGAAAAAGAAGACTCTTTTGGCTCAAAATCTTCTTAAAACAGATGGCTCCAAGTTTCAAGGGCTTTCAAAACAGGATTTGCTGGATATTTTGGAGAAGAAGTAGATACATATCGAAAAAAATAAACCATTAAATATTGTAAGGGGATAAGAATAATTAAGCAAATAGCAAAGCTCTTTATATAAGCTATTATCTTTGATGAAACTCCACTTTCCTTACAATTTTCATCTTTCTTAATGGCTTAAAATCAATTTATTTCCTACTCATATTTACACATACAATACATTAACTATCAATCTTATACAAAACAAAACCGACAGATAGAATCTGCCGGTAAAAAACAAAAATTGATATGGATATGATTAGATATGTGTTTTATTTTTTAATAACCTTTTGGGTGGTTATTTTTTTGTCTTTGGTCTGTATTTTAATCAGATAAGTCCCTGGAATCAAGCGGCTCATATTGACAGTATCAGAGTTTCCTTCCGAAAGTTTTTGTCCAGAAATATTATAAACTTCATACTTCTCCAACCCTTCTTTCATTCTGATTGTTACATTTCCTGAGGTTGGATTAGGATATATTTTCACTTCAATAGATTTATCCTTAGAAACTTCAGTAGTGGCAAGACTTTCCGGCTGTATATTGATTGTATAATCTTCTGCCTGACCAATGAACCAGCCCGCAGGACATGGCAGATTCTCAAGCGTTCCCATCCATGAGCTGGATTCATACGCTTTTACCAACCTGAAACGCGTATTTCCCAATAATGCATTAGCAGGAATAGTAATGGTTTCGGAAGTAACACCAGATTCATGACCGGAAACCGGATTTGAATTATCCAAATACCCCAGATTAAACTTTTCATCAGCATCAAACTGATTATTATGATTAAAATCGATATAAGCATAAGCAGAAACCGTTGTTTGTCCATGAGTTCCTCCTGTTACCGTGATTGGATATCCATTTCCACGGCTGACATTAAAAACGGAACCTGTAAAGTCTTCTATAACCGCAGAGCTTCCACCAATCGAACTCTCATTTTCAAGTCCAGCAAATTCCACCTTAGTTATTTCGCTCACTGTAAGGCTTGTTACCCCTTCAGATCCACAATATGGGAAAGGGAAATTATTGGTGTTGCTTCCCTGAATATTTACTGTATAATCTTCAGTTTGGCCTGCTCTTAATCCTGAGTTACACGCTGAAGAAATGGAATTTTGAGCATTAGGATCCGAATAAGCCGCTACATTTGTATTTTTAAGAACCCTCATTCTCTTACTGCCACCGGAAACATTGGCAGGAATCATAATATTGCTGTCAATAGTAAAAGCATTGGCAGGATTAGCAGCTTCCAGCCTCCCTATAAAAAAGTTCTCTCCTGCATCATCAAAACTGCCATTTCCATTAAAATCAATATAAACCATTACATCACTGGGAAAAGTACTTGATGGACCTTTTATTGATATTGGATATGTATTTCCAGCAGCCAGATCAGTGGATAATGAAGTAAAGTCTTCATATTCCTGAGCAGTTGATGAATTGGTTGATGATGGATTATTGATACTCCCAAAGGAGACATTGCTTATCATATTACTTCCTGCACCATACTGAAAAGTTGGAGTGCAATATTGAGCTTTGCTAAGCCCACATAATAGGATAATGGAAAGAGTAGTTATTTTTTTCATAGAGTTCTTCATTTTTATTGAGACAAATTTATATTTATTTAGAATCAATAAAAATAAGAACGTAATGATATTTATCAGTTTAAAGATATTTACCTTAATAACATTGAGAAATAAACAATAAAAATAAAGTTAATTATATAATTATCAATATGTTTGAATCATTAGTGATGCTGAATGATTTTTCTGGATTCTTGCTTATATTCTTCATATTTTTTGGTGTAAGCCTCTAATTTCTTATTGGCATCAGCCTGATTAAGCTTTATTCTACCCTCTCCTTTTCCCAATAAACTTACATATCCCTGATCTGTATAATCTATATTGACGTATAAAGGCCATGAAGTTTCATTTTCAAATCCTTTTATCAGTTCAGGCCTGGCAACGTCTAAAAAGGCATATTCCGGCGTATCTAATGTTCCTCTTGGTATTCTTATCTCTAAGAGTTTTTCCAGCCTTAAAACAGCTTTAAAAGCTGGAAACGGAGCTTTAAGGGTAAAAGACATAAGGCTGAGAATCTCTAGTTCCGGAAGTTCCTCCAAAAATGTAAAGTCTTCAATAGGTTGTTTCCAGTCTAATGTTCCGCTAATATGAAGATATTTAAGATTTTTAATTCCTCTTAAGCCATCAAAGCTGGAAACCTTCCTAAGATTTTCAAGGTGCAATGCTTTCAGTTTTGGAAGATTTCGCAACGGAGACAGATCTGAAAAACCGGAAACATATTCCAGTGAGACCTCTTCTAAATCTATCATAGAACTGACAAACTCGACATCTTTAGCACGAAAAGATTTTATTCTTAACCTTTTAAGACTCTTCAATTCATTCATTGCTTGAACCTGCTCCAGACTAGGCTGATCCAGATTTAATTCTTCAAGATTGGGGTATTCGAAGATCCGTTTCCAGTTTTGATGATGCTTACTTATGGTTAAAACCCGAACCAATCCAGGATCAGGCATCTCTTTATCCACAGAATGAGACTGCGTATGATGAGTGGGAATCATTTTCCAATAATGATCTATTTTTCCTAATAATCCTTCACTTTCCTGTTTCATACCTGATATTTCTTATGGATGTAAATAATGCCCAAGATCCTTTGAATCCTCTTTTTGCTGTATAAAAATAGGTATTTAATTCAGATTTTCAATAAGAACAGCCGAAGCTCCACCGCCACCATTACAAATTGCGGCAATGCCATACTTTCCTCCTTCCTGACGCAATACATTTACTAATGTTGCCATAATCCTTGCCCCGGAAGCTCCGATCGGATGTCCCATTGCTACAGCGCCACCATACACATTTACTTTGTCCAGATCATAGCCAAGGATCTGCTGATTGGATAGAATTACAGAAGAATAGGCTTCATTGATTTCAAAATAATCAATATCAGAAAGGCTAAGTTCTGTACTTTTCAATATTTTTTGAATGGCAACTGAGGGAGAAGTTGTAAACCATTCCGGAGATTGAGCGGCATCGGCATACGCTATAATTCTAGCCAATGGCTTAAGATCATACTTCTGTAAAGCTTCTGAAGAACCCAATAATAATGCTGCTGCCCCATCATTCAGGTTGCTTGAATTGGCTGCAGTGAGCATACCATCATTTTCAAAAGCCGGTTTAAGCAAGGAAATCTTTTCAGGAATAAGCTTATCAATATCTTCATCTCTTTCTATAACAACAGTTCCTTTCTTTCCTTCTATTGAAATACTGAACAGTTCAGCATTGAATTTGTTTCCAGCCGCTGCTTCCTGAGCTCTTTGATAGGAGATTAAAGCATAATCATCCAGTTCCTGCCTTGTCAAACCATATTTTTTAACACCTAACTCAGCAGCACTTCCCATGTGAAAATTGTGATACACATCCCAAAGACCATCTTTAATCAAACCATCCGTAAATGTTGTATCTCCCAATTTCTGACCTTTCCGTAGATAATTATAGTGAGGTACGTTGCTCATACTTTCCATTCCGCCTGTCATCACAAGATCTTCCAACCCTAGCTGGATCTGCTGCGCTCCGATCATTGCTGCCTTCATTCCAGAAGCGCACACCTTGTTGACCGTTGTAGCATCTTTATCTACAGGTATTTTTGAAAAAATAGCTGCCTGCCTTGCCGGCGACTGTCCTACTCCCGCACTTAATACATTTCCCATGTATACGCTGTCTATATTTTCCGGGGAAACCAATGCACTTTCATAGGTTTTCTGTATAACCATAGCTCCCAGCTGAGGCGCTGTAAACCCTGATAAACTTCCCATAAAACCACCAATAGGAGTTCTTTTTGCTGCAATAATGAATGCTTCTTTCATAGTTTTGTTTATTTTTAAAAAAATACCAATCGGTATATTGAAGAGTAAAAAATTTGCTCTTTCTTACTATACAAATATAACAAAATATACTGATCGGTATATTTAATAATCAAAAAAAGATGAAACTACCTTAAATGTCTCATCCTTTGAAAACTTTTGTAAGCTTGGGTAATGAAATATAGTGAAGAATTTTAATTACAGAGATTCTTCGCTGCTCTCAGAATGACAAATGCTTATTTTGACATTTAAGTTAGTATCATTTCTTATTCTCTGCTTAGCTGATCCAGCTTTTTCAGCAAGGTAGGAATTCTGAAAGGGCCATGCATTTGCTCTACACTTGCCTTCACATGATCTACATCTATTCCTTTCGCTGTTACAAAGAGTGGTGTTTTACTGTCACCACGCAGCACATTCCTTCTTTGGGAATCTGGTGTTGTAAATTCATTTTTAGCAATACCTACCACGGGATATTTTTCCTGTAAAGCTTCATAAAGATGTCCTCCCAGTCCTATTTTCCCTTCATTATCGAGAGTAACATAGCCATCAACAATGATGATATCTTCTTCTCTTACTACTATTTTATTCAGTAAGCTTAGAATACATGGTAACTCTCTTTTGTAAAAAGCACCACTTTCATACGCTGAACTGATAGAAATCTGCTCTGTAAAAATTTCAACTTCCCGATCGGAGGCCCAGTCTTCAAATGCAATACATACGGTATTGGCATAGTCTTCATAATAGTAAGTATCAAATGCGTAAATCATTTTGTTCTAATTATACAGCCAAGATAAGCCATCTATTGATAGTAAGCAAAAAGTCTATAAAAACTCATTGATAAAATTTTCAGATCAAAAAAACTCGCCAAAATGCCATAAAATCCCTGATGGATCATGTACAAAACACTCTTTTCCCCAATGCATGGTTCTTATAGGAATTAGTTTTACATTTTCATATTTATCTGTAAGTTCTAAAGTCAAAAGTTCTTTCCAGAATTCATCTGTATTGGCAACTTCCATGAAAATCATGGTATTATCAACCCAATCTTTTGCATAATAATCCTGAAGATAAAAGCCTATTTCTTCTCTTATAAACAGTGATAGTTTAGATTCAAGGATAACTTCTTCAAATCCAAGATCTTTATAAAAGTTTCTGCTTATCTCAAAGTTTATTGCTCCAATGAAAGGTCTGATAGATTTCAGTTGTGGTCTCATACTATCTGTTTTTCCAATTTTCATAGGTCATTTCAAACTTGATCTCGTTTTTTCCATGGACTCCAATTTCTTTCCAACCTGATTTTCTATAAAAAGTTTCAGCTCTTGTCTGCGGCGAAGTTCCAAGCCAAACGTTCTCTTTTGTCTGTTCAAAATACCAATTGAGCATGGTATTATGAAGTTCTCTTCCCACTTTTCTGTTTTCAAAATCAGGATGCACAAATAGTGCCCAGATATTATTCTCTTGAAGATCAACAATCGAAAAACCAACCAGCTGTCCGTCTGTTTCACCTACCCAGCCTTTTCCTCTTTCAAACATAAATAGTTCACAATCTCTATCCGTAACCAGACCTGGGTCTGATAGGGTATTTTCTTTCACTGAGTTTCTTATGATCTGAATTTGCGGAATATCTTCCTGTACAGCTTCACGGATTATTATATTCATTAAATAAATTAACTATTAAATACTACAAAGGTGCAAAAACATGTTTATCCCATCATTTTTAAGAAATAATAGCTCTCTTAAAAATCTGAATACATGAAAATTTGCACCTCTGTATGACTGGTTAACCCGGCTTAAAAACCAGTGATCATTATTTTTTGTCTACTACAATTCTTTCTGCTCTGTTGGCAATATCCCAGGCAGTAGTGAAGACCAGCTGAGTCCTTTTTTGCAATAGATTATAGTCTATTTTGTCCGGGTCATCCGTTGATTTGTGGTAATCTTCATGAATTCCATCAAAGAAAAATGCTACCGGAACATTGTTTTTAGCAAAGTTATAGTGGTCTGAGCGGTAATATAACTGCTGAGGATCATTAAGATCATCATATTTATAGTTCAGCTCAAGGTTGTTGGTCTTTTTGTTAGCAGCCTCATTAATAACTTTAAGCTCGGAGCTTAACATATCTGAACCTATCACATACACATATTGTTTTCCTCTGTTGTCCGGATCATCACGTCCGATCATATCAATATTAAGGTCAACAACGGTATTTGCTAATGGAAAAACAGGATTATCTGTATAGTATTCTGAGCCGAACAAACCATGTTCTTCTCCTGTTACATGAAGAAACAGAACAGATCTTTTAGGACCTTTCCCTGCTTTTTTAGCTTCCTGAAAAGCTTTAGCCATTTCCATCACCGCAACTGTTCCACTTCCATCATCATCAGCACCATTATATACTACTCCATTTTTTGTTCCCACATGGTCATAATGTGCAGAAACTACTACAATTTCTTCAGGTTTTTCGCTTCCTTCAATGAAAGCCAGAATATTTTCAGAGTCCGGAAGATTACCACCCCCTCTTTTTTTCATAAAATCCGAAGGAACTTTCTGATAATAAGAGCCTAATGCCTTTGGATAAGAAACCCCAATATTTTTATAATAGTTAACAATATACTCTCCCGCTTTTTTCTGCCCTTTGCTTCCTGTATCACGTCCTTCCATCTCATCTGAGGCAATAACATACAGGTTTTTCTTTAAGTCCTCTGCCTTAATCATCTTGTAAGCATCAGAAAACGCTTTATCATGTTTTACTGCTACAGGATTTGTGGATACCCCATCAGCAACCTGTGCCGTTCCGCAACTCGTCATCAAAGCAAGAGCAAATAACGGAATAAGTAGTTTTTTCATACTGAATAATTTTCTTAAAAATAATAATTTTTATTGAATCTGGAATATACGAAAGAAGATCCGCAAAGTAATTTCTAACCTACAGTCTTAGGGGAATTTCACAATATACCACCAAATCTCAACCTAGAATAAAGAATACATACAGAATACAAAGAAATATTATCACATTTTGAAAAATAAATTCAATACAATATCATTTTTTATTATTTTTGACTGAAATACAAAATAGATGAAAGAAATTCAAGGGTTTACTCATTATTCCTTTTTTACAGAAATGTCTGAATTAGCTACTAAGCATGGAAGCTTTGATCTTTCGCTGGGTTTGCCGGATTTTGACATTGATGAACGCCTGAAATTCTTTTTAAAAGAAGCTGCAGATTTCGATACTCATCATTATGAACCGCTTGCCGGAAACCCTTTACTCATCGAAAATATTATTCATTTTAACAGCAAACGGAAAAACAGTATTTCTTTAAGTGCTAATGAAATCTCTATAGTACCATGTGCAACCTTTGCTTTATATACCGCTCTTAAATCTATTTTAAATCAAGGAGATGAAGTTATCATAATTCAACCTTCCTATTATACTTACGCTCCTTCAGTTGTGATGAATGGAGGCATTCCTGTTTATTATGATCTTGAATGTGACTTCGTTATAAACTGGACTCAATTTAAAACCTGTATCTCTGAAAAGACCAAAGCAATCATCATCAATTCTCCACAAAACCCAACCGGAAAAATATGGAAACAGAATGATTGGAAGCAATTGTACGAATTGATAAGCCACCGGGAAATCTATTTAATTTCAGAAGAGATCTACGATACCTATTGTTTTGATGAAGCTGAACATTACAGTTCATTTATCCATCCTGAACTTAGAAACAAAACATTCTGTATTTTTTCATTCGGGAAAATGTTTCATACTTCAGGGTGGAAAGTAAGCTATATGCTCGCTTCTGAAGAACTAACCGCTTTATTCAGAAGTCATCAGCAATACATCTCCTATAGTGCCAACGCTCCGGCTCAATATGCTCTGGCAAAGTACCTGGAAGTATTTGATCCATTAGAAAACAAAGCCATAATGCAAAGAAAACGGGACATTTTTAATCTGTTGCTTAAAGAAACGCCTCTTTACGTTGAGCAAGAGGCTGAAGGCAGTGTTTTTCAGATTGTTAATTTCAGAAACATTTCCAAGACCATGACGGATGTAGAGTTTTCAAAATGGCTGACTATTGATAAAAAGGTGGCTTGCCTACCACTTTCGGCCTTTTATAATTCCAGACAGAATTCAGATTATATCCGGTTCAGCTTTGCAAAAAAAGATGAAGTGATTATTCAGGCATTGGAGTATCTGAGAAAGAATCTATAACGACAATACGCTTTTACTTACTGGTTGGACATCGCAAAGGCGCAAAGGATTTTAAATAGTGCTGCTTTTAAGGCGCAAGAAAATCAAAGATTTTTAGCTAAGATAACATTACGATTTGCAACGAATACACTAGTAAAACTCTAATACTTAATTTTAACGATATAATTATAGAGAAAATAATTATCTATTCGTGCATTAGTGGCAATAAATAAGCACATTCAATTTTATCGCAGATAAAATCTTTGCGCCTTAAAAATATGATTTCGATATTTCAAGCTCTTTGCACCTTTGCGTCACTCCAACAAACATACAAAAAAGCACCGCCAATGCGATGCTTTAGTATGATTTATTACTATTGATTAAAGAGCAAGAACTCTCACATCAATTCTTCTGTTTTTGGCTTTACATTCATCTGTATCGTTGGCTTCACAAATTGGATGCTGCGAACCATACCCTTCTGCTTCTATCCTATCCGCTGATATCCCCAACTCCAACAGTTTCAGTTTTGCAGTCTGGGCTCTAAGGTTGGATAACTTCTGATTGCTTTCTTCATTACCACTATTATCTGTATATCCTCCTAATTTTACTTTCAGATCAGGATATGCATTTAAAATTTCTGCAATATTATTCAACTGCAGCTCATAACCTGTTTTAAAATCACTTGATCCTGTTTCAAAATAAAGATTTTCAATGGTATACCATTTATTAGGATCCAAAATAGCCTTATCTTTTTGATTAACGGCATTATAAAGCTGATATAATTGACTGGTTTCACCTAATTCTATTGTTTTTCCTCCTTTCAGTTTTACTTTTAGCAGGTTTCCGGTTTCATACACAAAGTCTCCGCTTTCATTAAGATGACCTTTCACTTCACCAGGAACAATTGGAGTCTTAAGATCTGATGATGTTGAAACAGCGCCTGAAATACCTGTTAAGCTTTCTATCTTCGCTTTTCTGTTTGCTTCAATTTTATCCTTATGTATTACTGCTAAAGTAGGTGCAATCACCAATGAAACAATTGACATCAGCTTAATCAGGATATTCATTGATGGTCCGGAAGTATCTTTAAACGGATCTCCTACCGTATCTCCTGTTACAGAAGCTTTATGGGGTTCTGACCCTTTATAATATGTTTGGCCATTGATATCAACTCCTTTTTCAAATGATTTTTTTGCATTATCCCAAGCTCCACCAGCATTGTTCTGGAACATTCCCATCAATACTCCACATACGGTAGCTCCAGCAAGGAAACCTCCTAATACTTCAGGGCCAAAAATAAACCCGATCAGTAAAGGTGAAATAATGGCAATAGCTCCTGGTAACATCATTTTTCGAATGGATGCATCAGTAGAAATCGCAACGCACTTTTCATATTCAGGCTGCGCTTTTCCTTCTAAGATCCCAGGAATTTCACGGAACTGTCTTCTTACTTCTTCTACCATCGCCATGGCTGCTTGGCCAACAGCTGTGATGGCTAATGAAGAGAATATAAACGGAATCATTCCACCAACAAAAAGACCTGCCAGAACATCGGCTCTGTAAATATCAATACCATCAATGCCCGCAATCCCCACAAAGGCTGCAAACAATGCCAGAGCAGTTAATGCTGCTGAAGCAATCGCAAATCCTTTTCCTGTAGCTGCGGTTGTATTTCCTACCGCATCCAGAATATCTGTTCTTTCACGAACTTCTTTAGGAAGCTCGCTCATTTCAGCAATACCTCCTGCGTTATCTGCAATCGGGCCAAAGGCATCAATAGCTAACTGCATTGCTGTAGTGGCCATCATTCCGGCAGCGGCAATCGCAACTCCGTATAATCCGGCACATAGATAAGATCCGTAAATACCTCCCGCCAATACAATAATCGGAAGTAATGTTGATTCCATTCCAACGGAAAGTCCGCCGATAATATTAGTAGCATGTCCGGTTGAAGACTGTCTCACAATACTTGAAACCGGTCTTTTCCCCATTGCTGTATAATATTCAGTGATAATACTCATCAGAGTTCCTACAACCAATCCTACCATTATAGCCCCGAATACTCCCATTTTTGTAAACTCATGGCCTCTTAAGACCATTTTTTCAGGAAGAAGATAAGTAACCAGGAAATAAGAAGCGATGGCTGTTATCACAATACTTCCCCAGTTTCCTAAGTTCAATGCATTTTGTACGCTGGAAGTGGATGAACCTTCATTATCATTAATTTTCACAAATAAAGTGCCTATCATTGAAAAGATAATCCCTGTTCCTGCAATCAGCATCGGTAAAAGAATGGGTGCAAAACCTCCGAATGCATCATCAGACATTGTTTCTCTCCCCAGCACCATTGTTGCCAATACAGTAGCTACATAAGACCCGAAAAGATCGGCACCCATTCCTGCAACATCACCTACATTGTCACCCACATTATCTGCAATAGTTGCTGGATTTCGTGGATCATCTTCCGGTATTCCGGCTTCTACTTTTCCTACCAAGTCAGCTCCAACGTCTGCTGCTTTTGTATAAATACCACCACCTACTCTTGCGAAAAGAGCAATGGATTCAGCACCAAGAGAAAAGCCAGTAAGAATTTCTATGGTTGTTTCCATTTCATGGGAATCTACTGTGGCTTCCGGTGCAAAAATTTGTTTAATAATTAAAAACAAAGCTCCTAACCCTAATACGGCAAGTCCTGCTACTCCCATTCCCATTACAGAACCTCCTGTAAAAGAAACTTTAAGAGCTTTGGATAATGATGTTCTTGCTGCTTCTGCCGTTCTTACATTGGCTTTGGTTGCAATTTTCATCCCTATAAAACCAGCTGTAGCAGAAAAAATAGCGCCTACCGCAAAGGCAAGTCCTATACTCCAGTGTGAGTTGGCATTACTTGATCCCATTACTGCCAAAAGAATGGCCACAACGACGACAAAATAGGTTAAGATTTTATATTCGGCCTTTAAGAAGGCCATGGCACCATCAGCAATATGTCCGCTGATTATTTTCATTTTTTCATTTCCCGCATTCTGTTTACTTACCCAGTTGCTCTGAAGAAATGTATAAAGCAAAGCTACGACACCAAAAATTGGCACTAACATAAATAGATCCATAGTTTAATATTTTTTTGGTAATAGAAAATTAAATATAATAAATAATTACCATCAAAGCATTAAAAAAATCATGGACTTGTTATTTCACGTTAAAAGAATCTTAAATATCAATAACAATTCTTCTGAAAATTATGTGGACTGAAAAACAATGTAAAAGCTAATAAAACAAGGGTTAAACAGGATTTTTAAACCATTAAAAATGATTAATATTTTAATGAGTCTCATTTTAAAGAGAAAACTTTATTTGCATGGCAATAAAAAAGGATAAACAGTTTCCCGTTTATCCTTTTTATATTATTTACATCAGAGAATCTTATCCTCCGAATTTATCTGCATAGTCTGTTTGAGAAGCTTTAATCACTTTTCTTGCATGTTCAGCACCATAAACCTCCTGAATTCTGCATTTTGCAGGCTCATCCGGTAAGTTTTTGTATGTTAAGAAGTAGTGCATCAATCTTTTAACTTCTGCTTCCGGTAACTCGGTAATATCTCTGAAGTGTCCGAATGCGTGGTCGTTAATCATTACTGCAACAATTTTATCATCAGCTTCACCACCATCGATCATTTTAAAACCACCGATTGGAATAGCTTCCATTAATAAACCTCCAGCGTGGATATTGTGAGAACTTAAAACACAAATATCAAGTGGATCATGATCTCCCATTGTAACATCAGTTGCTCCAGCTTCTACAGCAAGTCTCATCACTTCTTTATCACAATATGTTCTTGGAACAAAACCATATAAAGCAGGGATAATGTTAGAGAATTTCTGAGGCCTGTCTACTTTTAAATATCCTGTTTCTTTATCTACTTCATATTTAATAGTATCTGAAGGAACAATTTCCACAAATACGTTTACAACATTTGGCGCATCTTCTCCTGCAGAAATTCCGTGCCATGGATGTGCTTTAAAATTTGGAATCATTATTTATCTGTTATTTTTTAAGTTATTATTAAAATTTCTTTTCTTAAATCTTCTATTGTTTCAGCAACATAATCATTGCTTTCCATATAGTTCATGATGAAAATGGTTTTGAATTCATCAAGTTTCACTTCCCCTTTCAATCCATCATAAGTCTTATGGAGAAGGTCTATAATGGCATTTTTAGAGTCCACTATATTCTTCCAGGAATTCTTCGTTACATACAGCTGTTGGGAAGAATTGTATTCAAACTCTTCATTGATTGCTTTTTCTGTAAGGAAAATAAACTCATGAACAGCTAATCCCTTATCAAACCTCTGAATCAGGTTGGAAGGCTTTATTCTGTCCAAAAATAAAGTCATTCTCTCATAAGAATGTGCTTTATTCTCCGAATTTGACTTTACAGTAAGTAATTTGAGTTCCTGGTTTTTTAGGGTTATATACGAGTGTACAAATTGTCTGAGCAAAACCAGAAAAGGAATTGCAATAATTAATGCAAATGCATAGGGTAAATATCCTGAAAGACTCGTCATAATTTTAGGATGCAAAATTACTAATATTTTCTGATATTACAGTTCAAATAATGCGGGTCTTTGTGTAACTTCATGATAACATACACTGTTTTCATCAAAAAAGTGATATACCAGGCTTTTTCTTGTTCTGTTTTTATCAGTATGAGGCTCTCCGCCATGAAGAATATTAGCATGCCAGATCAGCATATCTCCTTTTTTTGCTCTGAAAACTTCTTTTTTCAAGCCCAATTCTTTGACTTTATTTTCAAGGAATTCTTCATAAGCCTTGTAGCTTTTCTTCCCTATTTTTAAAGCTGTGCCTTCATTATCATAATCTGAATTCAGGAAATAAGGTAGTTTATGACTTCCCGGAATATAATGTAATGCTCCGTTATTTTCATCCACATCTTCCAATGCCACCCATACACCTAAAAGCCCTCCCAATGGGAATGTTGTCATGTGAATGCTGTCTGAATGGGTTTTCTGCTGACTTCCATTAATAAAGTTGATACTTTGAAACAGCTTAGCTTTACCATCAAGTAAAACAGATAGAAACTCCAATAATTTTTTATCGCTGCCAAGATTCCTAATGATTTCAGAATGATGAATGGCAAACATGAGCTTTCCACCATAACGAAATTTTAAGGTTCCGTCTTTCATCAGCTTTTCAATCTCAATATTGATATTTTCTGCGGTTTCCGGACTAATGAAATTTCTTAGAATCATGTATCCGTTATCATCATAACGAAGGGCGCTTTCTTTATTTTCTTCTGATAAATCTTTAAAAAAAGCAGTGGATGATAGTTTTTCTTCCGCAATACTTCTTTGTGTTGGAGGAAGATGAGCGAAATCTTTACTTGAAATACTTGAAAAATAACTTTTGTTGATCCCGTATTTTTTATATAGTGGAATATTATGCTTTAATTTACTTTTTTTAAAGAAATTATAAAGCATATATGATAATTTATAATTACGAATTTGCTGTAACATAACGGTTATTCTAGTTTTTTAAAGGTACGGAATTATACTAAATTAGAACCAATCTAAACAATGCTATTTATCATTAAAAGATTCTTCCTTTTAGAATTAAAGATCCTAATTTTTTAAACAGGTCTTTTTTAGAATGTTCTATAATTCCATAAGGCTTAAGTTCCGGACGGAATCCTCTGAAGAACTCTTCAATATTGGGGATATCTCCTCCTTCAAAATCAAAAATATGAGTATCTATCGTCTCTTTAAGCATCTGATCAATCAATACGGAAGCTCCAGATAATTTCACATATTCTTTATCACTAAAAGTTCCTAAAAGGGCAACCATATTACAATCTGAATAAGTAGCAATCACATTGATAATTTTACCGTGGTAATAAAAAGCTAAAAAACGTAAATATTTCAAACGATATGCTGTTTCATAAATCTCCATAAAACCAGCCAGGTCACTTTCTTTGCTTAGTCCTAGCATATTGGATTCTATAAACGATTTTACTTCATTATAAGAAACTGTTTTAATTTCCGAATGATCCAAAACATCTTCATCTAACCTCAATTTTCTCTTTCTTTTGGGAGAATATCTAGCGTACACTTTTTCATAGGGATCAGGATAAATTAAAAAATTTTTCTTTATCCTGAATTTTGTCCGAAGTTCATTACTGTCATTAAAAGGGTAAGCTCTTATCAGATAATGATTCTCAAGATAGTCTAAAAATTGCTCATTCAAATTCACATCATCTTTATCGGAAAAGACTCCCAATTGCTGACAAAGTTTAGGATTATGAACAATTTTCACTCCATATTTCCTCACAAAAGGGATTGGCATTACGGCTTCGTAGTCATTATAGACAAGTATTTCCCATTGTTTAGGCGCTGTAGTGTCTAAAAAGTCTTTTGTTGCAGAGTATTTTCTTTGCTCAGATTTTTCTAAACATTGAGAATATTTTACAAAATCAATTTCATGGTATTTCAATCTTCTAATCATAATAATCCTGCGTCCGAAAAGCTAAAATATGAATCTTGTGTAACGATAATATGGTCTAAAAGCTGGATACTTAATACTTTTCCAGCTTCTTTTATTTTTTGCGTAATATTAATATCTTCTTTACTTGGTTTCAGGCTGCCTGAAGGATGATTGTGAGCAATAATCACTCCTGTTGAAAAATGTTCGAGCGCTGTTTTAAAAAGAACCCTTACATCTACAATGGATTGGCTGATTCCGCCTTGTGTTAGTTGTGAAGTGTGTATTACTTTATTGCTGTTATTTAGAAAAATAGCCCAAAACTCTTCTGTCCTTAAATCAGACAACTGATTTTTCAGGATTGAATAAGCATCATGGCTGTTCCCAATCAGGGATTTTTCAGGGATTTCCTGTCCTGCTCTTCTTCTTCCGATTTCCAAAGCCGTAATGATGGAAATGGCTTTCGCCTCTCCAATCCCGTTGAATTTCATAAGGTCCTTAACGGAAAGTAAACTTAGCTGATGCCAATTATTATTGACGGATGCTAAAATCTTTCTAGCCAGTTCTAATACGCTTTCTTCTCTGTTTCCACTTCCCATAATAATGGCTAAAAGTTCAGAATCGGAAAGTGCACTCTTACCTTTTTGTAAGAATTTCTCCCGGGGTCTATCGTCTTCAGCCAGAAATTTTAAGGACATTGAAATAAATTATAGATTAATAGAAAGTGTATAAGATAATAGGTTTCTCTGAATTATCAATATATTTGGCCGTTTCTTTAAAAGCATTGATGGAAAGCATCGGACAGCCTAAACTCAAAGATGCGGGCTTCTCGGATTCTGTATCAGGAACACTGCTAAAGGAATGCAGAACAATAGCCCTCTGCATAGCATTATCGTTGGTAGGATCAAGTCCTTTTAAACGATAAGCTTTCCCAAATTGTCCAACATAACTCTCTCCAACTGCATATTTCCCAAGAGAAGACTGATAAGAACCTTCAATATTACTGAACTTCAAAGCATTTGACCCTGAGATTACAGATCCTGAGCCATGAGCAACAATAGCTTTTTGTACAATTTTATTATTCTTCAAGTTGTAAACGAAGTAACGGTATTTTCCTGATGGAATTTTAAAGTTAATAAAGATGGCCAAATCCTGATTATAGTCTTTATCTTTAATAAATTTTTTAATTTCTGAAACCCTGGATTCTGGTATACCTAACCTATCTGCCTGCTGTGATTCAGCTTTTGAGCAGGAAACTAAAAGTATAAAAAGGAAAATAAAGTGTTTCATCGTCTGTGTAAGAAAGCTATTCTATAATCATTCCGTCTTTCATAACGAGCTTACGGTCTGTGATTTCAGCCAGATTCGGGTTGTGAGTAACAATCACAAAGGTTTGATTATACTTATCTCTAAGATCAAAAAACAGCCTATGAAGGTCATCCGCATTTTTTGAATCCAGGTTTCCCGTAGGTTCATCAGCAAAGATAATTTTCGGTGAATTGATTAAAGCTCTTGCAACAGCTACCCTTTGCGCTTCTCCACCGGAAAGCTGGTTAGGTTTATGATTTAATCGCTGTTCAATTTTAAGATCTTCAAATAAAGCATGTGCCTTTTCCATAGCCTCTCTTTCATTAGCCCCTGCAATTCTGGTAGGAAGTAAAACATTTTCCAAAGCAGTAAACTCAGGAAGCAGCTGATGAAACTGAAATACAAAACCAATATTCTGGTTTCTGAATTTTGATAACTGCTTATCATTCATATTAATAAATGATTCTCCTGCAATCTCAATTTCGGTATCATATTTCCCAGATTGAGAAGGAATATCCAAAGTTCCTAAAATCTGAAGCAATGTTGATTTACCTGCTCCGGATTCTCCTACAATAGAAACCACTTCCCCTACTTTGATGTGAATATCAACTCCTTTCAGTACTTCTAAATTCCCATAAGATTTATGGATATTTCTTGCTTTAATCATGATTCAAAAATAGTAACATATTGTCGATTTTACAACAGATTATAGCAACAATATTGATATTAAAACAAAAAACCTCCCGATTGGGAGGTTTTAGTATAAATCTTTTAGAAATTACAGTAACAAAGTTAATGGATTTTCTAAATAGGTTCTTAAAGTTTGTAAGAATTGAGCACCTGTAGCACCATCTACAACTCTGTGGTCACATGCTAATGAAAGTTTCATTGTGTTACCCACTACGATCTGACCATTCTTAACGATTGGTTTCTCAATGATTGCTCCTACTGAAAGGATTGCAGAGTTTGGCTGGTTGATGATACTTGTAAATGTTTCAATACCGAACATTCCAAGGTTAGAAATAGAGAATGTAGATCCTTCCATTTCGTTAGCCTTAAGACCTTTGCTCTTCGCTCTTGAAGCCATATCTTTTACAGCTGCAGAGATTTGAGTGTAAGACATTTGATCTGTATTTTTCAATACCGGAACTACCAATCCGTCAGGAATAGCTACTGCCACTCCAACATTGATATTTCCTCTGTGGATGATCTTATCACCTGCCCAGCTTGAGTTCACTTGCGGATGTTTTCTTAAAGCAATCGCAGTTGCTTTAATGATCATATCATTGAATGAAATCTTCGTATCCGGAATTGAGTTGATCTCTTTTCTCGCTTCAATAGCTTTATCCATGTTGATTTCAACCATCAGATAGTAGTGAGGAGCAGAGAATTTACTTTCAGAAAGACGTTTTGCGATAATGTTTCTTACCTGTGAGTTTGGAGTCTCAGTATCTTCTCCCTGAACGAAGTTTACAGCAACCTGAGCAGCAGCGCTTGCAGCCGGAGCTGAAGCAGCTGATTTTGCAGCCGGCTGATAGTTTTCAATATCTTTTTTAACGATTCTTCCGTTTTCACCTGAACCTTGAACAGCGTTGATGTCAACTCCTTTATCCTGAGCCATTTTTTTAGCTAACGGAGAAATTGCCACTCTGTCTGAAGATGAAGTGTTAGCAGCTGGAGCAGCTTTTTCTTCAGTTTTAACTTCTGCTTTTTGTTCAGCTGGTTTTTCTGATGCCGGAGCAGCAGCTTTAGGAGCTCCTACTGAGGAAACATCAGTTCCTGCAGGGCCAATAATAGCTAACACAGTATCAACCGGAGCAGCACCACCTTCTTCTACACCTTGCTTCAATAATACTCCATTGAATTCAGATTCGAAATCCTGTACCGCTTTATCTGTTTCGATTTCAGCAAGAAGATCGCCTTCTTTTACTGTATCTCCTACATTTTTGTGCCATTTAGCAACCTTACCTTCTGTCATTGTATCAGAAAGTCTTGGCATTGTAATCACTTCTACTCCTGCCGGAACTTCTGCTAAAGCAGTTTCCACAGTTTCAGCCTTAGGTTGTTCTTCTGATTTTGTCACTTTAGCATCTGCAGCGGGAGCAGCAGCTCCACCTGTTAATCCTGAAATATCTTCTCCTTCATTACCGATAATTGCTAAAACAGAGTCTACAGCAGCTCCAGCACCTTCTTCTACACCAACGTATAAAAGGGTACCTTCTACTTCAGATTCGAAATCCTGAACTGCTTTGTCAGTTTCAATTTCAGCTAAAATATCTCCTTCCTTTACTTTATCTCCTACTTTTTTATGCCATTTCGCCACTTTACCTTCCGTCATAGTGTCGGAAAGGCGGGGCATCGTAATTACTTCTGCCATAATCTATATTGATTTGAGATTTGAGATTTGAGATTCGAGATTTGAGATTTCAGAAACTTCAAACTTCAAACTTCAAATTTCAAATTAATTTTTATTTTTTAGTTTTCTAATTTGTCTAAGAACGGATAATCTTGCTGAGCGTATACATACTCATAAACTTTTTCAGCGTCCGGATATGGAGAGTTCTCCATAAATTCGATACACTCTTCAACAAAGTCTCTCGACTTGTTATCCATAACTTCTAATTCAGCTTCTGTAGCCCATCCGTTTTCAAGAATTCTGTGTTTTACCAATTCAATTGGGTCATCATTCTTGTGAATTGCTACTTCTTCTTTAGATCTGTAAGGCTCAGCATCAGACATAGAGTGTCCTCTGTAACGATAAGTTCTTGCTTCAATGAATGTTGGTCCGTCTCCTCTTCTTGCTCTTTCAATAGCTTCGTAAGCAGCTTCAGCTACTTTTACAGGGTCCATTGCATCTACAGCAAGACAAGGCATTTCGTATCCTAATCCTAATTTATAGATATCTTCGTGGTTTGCTGTTCTTTTTACAGAAGTTCCCATCGCATATTGGTTGTTTTCTACCACAAATACTACAGGAAGTTTCCAGTTCATCGCCATGTTGAATGTTTCATGTAATGAACCTTGTCTTGCAGCACCATCTCCAAAGAAACAGATGTTTACAGCTTTTCTGTCGAAATATTTATCTGCAAAAGCAATACCTGCTCCCAAAGGAATTTGTCCTCCAACAATACCATGACCTCCGTAGAAACGGTGTTCTTTGCTGAAAATGTGCATAGATCCACCCATACCTCCGGATGTACCTGTAGCTTTACCACAAAGTTCAGCCATGATTCTCTTAGGATCTACTCCCATCGCCATTGGATGGATGTGGCATCTGTAAGCAGTAATCATACTGTCTTTGGTAAGATCCATTGCATGTGTAAATCCGGCAGGGATTGCTTCCTGGCCATTATACAAATGTAAAAATCCTCTGATCTTTTGTTTTAGGTAAAGAGAACGGCATTTGTCTTCAAACCTTCTCCACATTGTCATATCTTCATACCACTTCAGGTATACCTCTTTAGAAAATTCTTTCATGTGTTAGCTCTTGCTTTTTTATGATGAAATAGTTGAGCAAAATTATGAAAAAAACTTTGTTTTTATTGTATGCATAAGTAACTTTTCGTTTTTTCTCTAAAATCTACTTGCAGGCGGAGTGGATTATTCTTAATTTTCGACCCAAAGAAACGCTTATAAAACGGCTTCCCTATTGTTATTTTCTTATGATAACATCTAAGAAATCAGCCTGTCAGTATAGTCTTTCTAAGATAATCAATAAAACAGATTATCAAAAAAACATTCCATTTTACTCCCCTTCTTCTTTCCTCTTTAATTATTGTTAACATCTCTTTTGGTTATTTCAACAGCTCCTTTTCGGGTGAAAAATTGGTAAGTTTTAAGGTTCTGTCTTCAATATTACTAACAAAATCACCATAGAGCTTTGCTGTCTGAACCTTAATCTCTTTCCATTCTTTATCAGCCATAAAACCTTACCAGGCTATTTTCACAGCTTCTTCATTTTTCCACTCAAGAAGATAGACAAATTCTGTTTTTCCTTCATGTCTTGGTTCCCAAATAGACACGATAATAAATCCATACTTTTTCATCATCCTCAAGGCATGATCTCTGAACCTATCTAAAACCACTTTTCTGTTTTCTTTTGGTATTTCATAGATTCTTAACTGATGAACAGGAGCTAGTGAAGACGAAAAATCTTTTGAAGAATTGATTTGCCCAACAACAAAACAGCTCAGAACAAATAGAAATACTATAAATAACTGTTTCATTATATCATGTATTTCATCTGATATTTCAAAAATAGCCAACGAAAAAACTCCTTTTCTCTTTAAAAATAGAAGTAATTAAAATTAAATATTTCGGGAAATAATGCGTATAATTTTCAATAAAAACAAAAGAAATATTTCATATAGTAAGGGCAGTCAGTACTTACCTGCATTATCATTATCTCAAAAAAGACATCATCATTCGATCTTCATTTGTTTTTTGGCCTTATAATCTTATATTTGACTTTTAAACTTACATATGGAAGAAAAAAAGTATTCGCTTCTCCACAAAATATCAAAGGTTATCTCAGATTTCTTCAATCCACTGGTTTCTCTGGTTATTTTTTTTGTGTATATGAGTCTCAGGGAGTACACTTTTAAGGAAGCTCTTCTTTATTTTCTACCTGTATTATTAATGATTATTGCACCAGTCGTTATCTGGCTGGTATGGAATGTAAAAACAGGAAGATACACCAATATGGATGTCTCCAACCGGGTTCAGAGAAAAACACTTTATGTATTTATTGCAGCCTGTGTTGTTATTTATCTTATTTTCAATTATGTCAAAAACGGATATATTGATCTGGTCATGCTTTTTATTTTAATCCTGCTTTTTGCTCTTCAAATCAGCAATTTTTTCATTAAAAGTTCTATGCATACTGCATTTAATATATTTGTAGCTGCATTATTTTTCACCTTAGACTGGAAAATGGGTCTTGTATGGCTTGGGATCGCCAGCCTGGTAGGACTTACCAGAATTATTTTAAAAAGGCATACGGTAAAAGAAGTATTTATGGGAGCTGGAATAGCTTTTATGATATCTTTTATTTATCTTTATTGCAATATACAATTTCAACATTAGAAGAATATATGAAAATCAATCATCTTACTGCCGCAGAAGAAAACTTTATGAAGCTGTTTTGGAAAATGGAATCTTTCTATCTGAAGGACGTTATGGAGCAGCATCCGGAACCTAAACCACACCAAAATACGGTTTCCACATATTTGAAAATATTGGTTGAAAAGGGCTATTTATCTACCGTAAAAGAAGGGAGAATCTTTAAGTATACGGTAATTGTTCCGTTTGAAGAATACAGAAAGTTTCTGTTAAAAGAACTTACGCATAATTTCTTTAATGATTCAGGAAAGGAGATCCTTGAGTTTTTATTCAGTGAAAAACTGCTTACTCAAGATGATCTTAAAGGTTATTTTGATCTTAAAATTGAAATCAAACCTGCAAAAGTAGAAGAACCGAAGTTTGAGGTTGCTGAAGAGATATTAAATCCGAAGAAAGAGAAAAAGGTAAAAATCAGCAAGGAAAAGGAAAAAGACAAAAAGAAGAAGAAAAAGAAACCATAAAAAAAGCGGCTTAAAGCCGCTTTATATTTTTTACCAACGATTTCCACCGCCGTTACCACCACGATTTCCACCGCCGTAGCCACCGCCACCATTTCCACGGTTGTTACCACCGTAACCTCCGCCTCTATTGTTATCGAAGCTTCTTCTTGGCTTCTCTTCTCTTGGCTTAGCTTCAGATACGTTTAATGTTTTTCCGTTGAATTCTTTTTGATTAAGAGCTTCAATAGCCTGCTGTCCTTCTTCATCACCCATTTCGATGAAACCAAAACCTCTTGAACGGCCAGTTTCTCTGTCTGTTACGATTTTAGCTGATGATACATCACCAAATTCTGCAAATAGATCGTGCAACTCATACTCTTTAGTTGCGTAATTGATGTTTGAAACAAAAATGTTCATTTTGAATAAATTAAAAAATTAATAAAAATTTGGTATATAAAAGAAAAACAACATAAATTAATGAACAAATATTGATTCCAAATATAAACGTATGCAAGATACAATTAAAAATGTCAAATCAAAGCTTTTTTTTATCTCTTTCTCACATTAGTTTGAATTTAAATTCCATATTCTATCAAAAAACACTATTAACAGATTGATTATGAGTGGTTTAATGTCAAAAGTTATTAAAAAGTTAAAGTTAGTTAACATAATAAATTTTCCCTCAAAATAATTGTAAAAAAGAAACAATTGTTCGTCAAAACTTACAACTATCAATAGCCAAATGGTTGCTACTCGTAAAATATAGAGAATAATAGTATATTTATAACACCTTTTTATATCATATATATAGCCTTTAATCGGATTTATGATGAAACTGCACACCACCAATTACATCAATACTTTTATAGAAGTCGCAGAAGACTGTCCTGTTGCCAAGGCACAGATTCCTCCTGAAAAGAAAGAAAAGACGCTAGCCCATCTTCAACATGAAAAGATCAGCAAGAATCCTTACCAATATTCTTCCGATGACATTATTTTTGATTGCTATGCCTTTAAGAATGATATTTCAGAAAATGAAAAACCAGAAGAAAGAGAAAGGTTTTTCTCCAAAGGTCAAGCATGCCTTCGATCTTCTCCCCTAGCCAAAAGATACGGATTCGGGTTTCATCATAATAAGGAAGGAAAAGTAGCCCTATACCCAATAGAAAGTGAAGAATATCAAAAGTTGTTAAACGATCCCAATATTGCAAAGACAAAAGCAATGCGTTCCAAAAGAAAATGATTGAGAAAATGAATAATCTTCTTAAGATCAATAAATACTATTCTTTTGAAAAAGCCAGCTTTTAACACTAAATTTGTACTGTAAATTATTAAGAACATGAACTACCATACAAGAAAATGGGTAAAACCCGAAGATTTAAATCCTAATCACTCTCTATTCGGAGGAAGACTTTTACAATGGATAGATGAAGAAGCAGCATTATATGCCATTATTCAGCTTGAAAACACCAAAGTAGTTACTAAATTTATTTCAGAGATCAATTTTGTAAGCTCCGCAAAACAAGGAGACATTATAGAAATTGGTATTGAAGCCACTCACTTTGGTTCATCCTCTATTACTTTAAAATGTGATGTTCGTAATAAAATGACCCATCAAACGATTATTACTGTAGATAAAATTGTTATGGTTAATCTGGATAACGAAGGAAATCCAGCTCCACATGGTAAAACACAGATTGAGTTTGTAAAAGACAGATTAAACAGCGGAGCATGAAGATCTTCATCAAAAATATGGTCTGCAACAGATGCATTGCCGCAGTAGAAACCATCTTTAATAATGCAGATATAAAAACCAGTTCCATTATCCTGGGAGAAGTAGAAACAGAATCGGAAGTTTCCGCAGCCATTATGCAATCTATTGAAGAAACCCTGCTTGCAACTGGTTTTGAAAGAATCATGGACTCTTCCCACCAGCTTATTGAGAAAATTAAAAATCTTGTTATTGTAAAAATCAGCGAACTTGATATTGATGAGGATTTTCTCCTTTCTGAATTTTTAAGTTCAAGACTTCATAAAGATTACAGTTCACTTTCCAAAACATTTTCACAGAATGAGAATATTACTTTGGAACAGTTTTTCATTCTTCAAAAGATTGAAAAAGTAAAGGAACTCTTATTATATAATGAATTCAATCTTACGGAAATTGCAGGAAAATTGGGCTATAAAAGTGTTCAGCATCTTTCTACCCAATTCCGCAATGTTACCGGATTTACCCCTACTGAGTTTAAGAAATTAAAAGATCATCACAGGAAACCCCTTGATAACCTTTAATTGAGTTGGAGAGTATTTGAGTTTGAGAGTCGGAGAGTTTGAGGGTTTGGGTGTTTGAGTGTAATAGAGTTTGATATTACAGGAAATAATCAATCTCACCGCCACTCTAATACTCTAATACTCTAATACTCTAATACTCTAATACTCTAATACTCTCAAACCCTAGCACTCTAGCACTCTCCCACTCTCAAATCTAAATTCTATAACTATTATCCTTAAATTTATAACAACCTTAGATTTTCATTTTGGAAATTTGTACTATAAATTTAAGACTCATGGAACAACAGTATAACATACTCGGAATGACCTGTTCAGGTTGCCAGAAAAAAATATCCAACCAACTGAACAGCATTAACGGAGTTACAGCCGATGTAAATCTGGAAAACAACACCGCCACCATCACTTCTGACCACGCGGTTGCTCTTTCGGTTTTAAATGATTCTCTGGCAGAAATAGGAAAATATAGACTGGAAGACCCCAAAAAGCCTGAGAAGGCATTTGTAAAACCTCAGGATCGTGTATCCCCCTCATCAGTATATTACTGTCCAATGGAATGCGAAGGCGATAAAGTATATTTCAAACAGGGCGAAAGATGTCCGGTTTGTAATATGTATTTAGTTCCTATTGAAGAAAAGCTGGCAAAAGACCCTAACCATAAACCTACTTATTCAGCAACCAACCTTCCTGAAAACTTTAAAGACAGTGTTGGAAAATACTATTGTCCAATGTTCTGTGAAGGAGATAAAGTATATAATGAAAAAGGCGACTGCCCTGTATGTCACATGCATTTGGAAGAAATCTCTGAAGATATGGCTCAGGAATCGGTTTCACATCATCACTCGCATTCGCACGCTCATAATCACCACCACAATCATAGCCATCATCATGAAGCACCTAAAGTTACTGATGAAATGGCAGGAAAGTATTATTGTCCGATGTATTGTGAAGGAGATAAAACTTATGATTCCAACGTAGGGTGCCCGGTTTGTGGAATGGATCTCGTAAAATATCCGGAAAAGAAAACGGCGAAATACACTTGCCCTATGCATCCCGAAATCATTAGTGATGAACCGGGAAGCTGCTCTATCTGTGGAATGGATCTGGTAAGAATGCCCGACAGCGGAGACGATGAGGAAGACGAAACCTATAACATCCTGAAAAGAAAATTCCTGATTTCACTGGCATTTACTGTTCCTGTTTTCATTCTTTCCATGGGCGGCATGTTTATCAATTTTCCGTTCTCACATCAGATTCAAGGGTTTATTGAACTTGCATTAACGCTTCCGGTTATGTTTTATTCCGGATGGTTCCTGTTAAAAAGAGGCTGGGTTTCATTTAAAACATGGAATCTTAATATGTTTAGCTTAATTGCCTTGGGTGTGGCTGCCGCATTTATTTTCAGTATTGTAGCCATAGCTTTCCCTGATATCATTCCCCATGAAATTCGTGGGCATAATCATGAAATTCCATTATACTTTGAGGCAGTATGTGTTATTCTTACTCTTGTTATTCTGGGCCAACTCATGGAAGCTGCTGCTCATAAAAAAACAGGAAATGCCATCAAAGAACTGATGAACCTTTCTCCGGATGAAGCCAACCTTATGGTGAATGGTGAGGAAAAAAAGGTATTGCTTTCTCAGGTGAAAATCGGGGATTTATTAAAAGTAAAACCAGGTGAAAAAATTCCGGTTGACGGAAAAATCATAGAAGGAAACTCTATTGTAGATGAAAGTATGATTACCGGAGAACCCATTCCGGTTGAAAAAACGGTTGATGATAAAGTTTCTTCAGGAACAATTAACGGAAATCAGGTATTCATCATGAAGGCTGAAAAAGTTGGTGATGAAACCTTACTTTCGCAGATCATTAAAATGGTAAATGAGGCCAGCCGAAGCAGAGCACCTATTCAAAAACTAACAGACAAGGTATCAAAAGTATTCGTACCAGTTGTTATCCTTATTGCTGCTCTTACTTTTGTTTCGTGGCAGTTATTTGGTCCGGAAGGGAAAAGAAGTTTATTTGCTTTCGTGAATGCGGTAGCCGTTTTAATTGTAGCATGTCCTTGTGCTTTAGGTTTGGCAACTCCAATGTCTTTAATGGTAGGAATTGGAAAAGGAGCTAAAAACGGAATCCTTATCAAAAATGCAGAAGCATTGGAACAAATGAACAAAGTAAATGTTCTGATTACTGATAAAACAGGAACTTTAACAGAAGGAAAACCTTCAGTTGAGTATATTGAAATTGTAAACAATGAAGATAAAAAACAAATTTTAAAGCTTGCTTTTTCTCTGAATCAAAACTCTGAGCACCCACTTTCCAATGCCGTTATTAAGAGAGCAAAGGATGAAAATCTAGCTGCTGAAAAAGTAGAACAGTTTGAAAACGTTTCTGGAAAAGGAGTAAAAGGAAACATCAATGGAAAAATAGCTTATCTTGGAAATGAAAGTCTGTTAACCTCTCATCAGATACAAATTCCCAATGCATTAAAACAGAAAGCCATAGAAGTACAATCAAAAGCTCACACGATTTCTTATGTGGCACAGGATCAGAATGTGTTAGGATTTATCAGCTTCACGGATAAAATTAAAGCAAGTTCTAAAAAAGCGGTAGAGCGATTAATGAGCGAAGGTGTTGACGTCATTATGATGACCGGAGACAACGAACACACTGCAAAAGCTGTTGCTGAAGAATTAGGAATCAAACACTTTAAAGCCAATTGTCTTCCTGAAGATAAACTGAATGAAGTAAAAAAATTACAACAACAAGGTAAAATTGTAGCGATGACTGGAGACGGAATTAATGACTCTCCTGCCCTTGCCCAATCCGATATAGGAATCGCAATGGGAACAGGTACTGATGTTGCCATTGAAAGTGCTGAAATCACCTTATTAAAAGGAGATATTTTAGGAGTTGCGAAAGCAAAATTATTAAGCGAAAAACTTCTTAAAAACATCAAAGAAAACTTATTCTTTGCTTTTATATATAATGTTTTGGGAATTCCGGTTGCAGCAGGATTATTGTATCCGTTCTTTGGAATTCTGTTATCGCCAATGATTGCAGCGGCAGCAATGAGCGTAAGCTCTCTATCGGTAATTCTGAATTCATTGAGGTTAAACTCGGTGGATCTGGATATAAAGTAATATTTTAAGATATGCATCAAAGCCTTTTCATTTAAGTATGAAAAGGCTTTTTATCATTAAATACATTTGAGCAACGCGATTTCTTTTCACTCTTTTACATGAAATCATGTATATATTCTTTGTTTTCGAATCAATATGTATTAAAATTTTACTAATTAAAAATTAATTCCCCATCAATTGAAGAATATTGTTATTTCAATAAATATAGAAAACACCTATCGTTTTAGCATTTATAAATGTTAAGATGTAAGGAAAACAAAATCATAACTTAACAATCAGTACTTTAATATAAAAAGGCTTTAAAATAAAGTTCTTAAAATAACCTTAAAAAGAAAAAATATGGAAAAACGTGGCATATAATTTGTTAACATTCAATCGTTATTTTTAACGATTTTTAACAAATAAAAATTCCATTATCTTTATGAGAAAAATTTTTGCGGGAAAGTCAACAAATAAGGCTTTTCTCGGGATGTTTGCATTGATGAGTGCAACTTCAGTAGTATTACACAGCTGTAATTTTAAAAATGAAGTGAACGACACCGCAAGTTCACAGGAACATCCTACCGCAGAAACTGCCCCCAAAATGGACAATGAAAGTGTAGATCCGGATAAAAGAGTCATCTACCTTACCTTTGATGATGGCCCCAACCAGGGAACAGAAAACCTTTTAAAGATCCTTGACAAAAGAAATGTTTGTGCCACTGCTTTTTTAGTAGGAAGGCACGCTTATGGAAGCACAAAGCAAAAAAAAGATTTTAAGCTTCTGAAAGAAAATCCTCTGATTGAATTAGCTAACCATAGTTTCACACATGCTCACAATAAATATTCTGATTTTTATAAAACTGCAGATGCTGTTGTACGCGATTTTGATATTGCCAAAGACAGTCTGAAACTTCATGATAAAATAGCAAGAACACCGGGAAGAAATATCTGGAGACTTAACAATATTAATGTAACTGATATCAAAAGTTCTACTGCAGCGGCGGATGGTCTTAAAAGAGCGGGTTATAAAGTGATTGGTTGGGATCTTGAATGGAGACCTAGCCACAAAATGACCTTGAAAGGAAGCCATGAAGCCATGCTTAAAAAAGTAGACAGTATCTTCCTTAATGATCTTGAAAAAACGTCAAGACACCTTGTTTTCCTTACTCACGACCAATATCTTAGAGATACTGATTCCATTAATGAATTGGATCTGTTTATTGAAAAATTACAAAAAAGCAACAAGTTTGTTTTCAGAAAAATTTCTCAGTATCCAAAAATTAATGAGGTATTGAACTAGTGTAAGGATTTAAAAACTGTTTTTTCTATACGTTTAAACTTTGAACCTTAGTTTAAATTTCAGAAATTTGCATGTATGAGTATTAAAGAAAATTATAAAGCGATACAACATCAGCTTACTTTGGATGCACAACTGGTTGCCGTTTCAAAAACGCATCCGGTTTCTGCTATTCAGGAGGTTTATGATCTTGGACAAAGAGTCTTTGGAGAAAATAAGGTTCAGGAACTTATGGAAAAGGCTCCTCTCCTTCCTCAGGATATTCAATGGCATCTGATTGGGCACCTGCAGACGAATAAAGTAAAGTATATCGCTTCATTCATAGATACAATCCAAAGTGTAGATTCTGAAAAACTATTGGCTGAAATCAACAAAGAAGCTGCTAAGAACAACAAATCTATTAAAGTCTTGCTGCAGGTGAAAATTGCCGCAGAAGAAAGTAAATTCGGGCTTGAAATTTCAGAAGCGAAAGCTATTTTCCAACACTATATTGATGGAAGTTTTCCACATGTTGAAATTACCGGATTGATGGGAATGGCAACTTTTACAGACAATGAGCCACAGATCAGAAAAGAATTTTTAACCTTAAAGGCGCTTTTTGATGAATTAAATCAACTAAAACCTTTAAAAACCTTATCGATGGGAATGAGTGACGATTTCCCTATTGCGATTGAATGTGGCGCTAACTCTGTGCGGGTTGGATCTGCAATTTTCGGAAGAAGAGACTATTCCCAATAGAATTTTAGGTATGGTTTTTGCTAATAATTGAAACAAAAAATCTAAATTTGCGACTATGCAAAAAATCCTTATAGTAGAAGACGAAAAAGCAATCTCAGGAGTACTTCACAGTATTCTTTCTGACGAACTCACAGATTATGAATTTGTTATCGCCGAAGACGGCCTTGAAGGTTACAAACAGGTAGAAAAAGAAGATTTCGCGTTGGTGATCTCTGATATCAAGATGCCTAAACTTTCAGGAACCGAGCTTTTGAAGCAAAGTCTGTTATTAAAACCTGAAACTACTTTTATCATGATTTCAGGTCACGCAGACATTGATTCTGCCGTTTCATGCTTAAAAGAGGGTGCATACGACTTTATTTCCAAGCCCATTGATATCAACAGGCTTATTACCAGCGTAAAAAATGCTTTGGTTAAAGAAACGCTGAAGAAAGAAAACAAAAATCTTCAGACTGAAAATAAAACGTTAAAGAGAAAAGTAAACAAGAAGTACCAGATGATCGGAACCTCTCCTGCCTTGCAGAAGATTCAGGATATGATCGAAAAGGTTGCTGTTTCTGACGCCAGAGTTCTAATCACAGGACCAAACGGTGCCGGAAAAGAATTGGTAGCTCATGCTATTCACAACCAAAGTGAGCGTGCTAGAGGACCAATGATAGAAGTAAACTGTGCCGCTATCCCATCTGAGCTTATTGAATCTGAGCTTTTCGGACACGTAAAGGGTTCTTTTACCGGTGCAATTAAAGATAAGCAGGGAAAATTCGAGCAAGCTAACGGAGGAACTATTTTCCTTGACGAGATTGGAGATATGAGCCTTATCGCTCAGGCTAAGGTATTGAGAGCTCTTCAGGAAAGCAAAGTATCTCCTGTAGGAAGTGATAAAGAAATAAAAGTTGATGTAAGAGTAATTGCAGCAACCAACAAAAATATGCAGAAAGAAATTGAGGAAGGGAAATTCAGAGAAGACCTTTACCACAGACTTTCTGTAATTGAAATTTATGTTCCGCCATTGGATGACAGAAAAGATGATATCAAATTATTGGTTGAACATTTCTCCGGTATGATTGCTGATGAGCATGGTACTGCTATGAAAAAGTTTGATGATAAAGCTATTGATGCTTTAAAAGCGCTTTCATGGACTGGAAATATCAGAGAGCTAAGGAATGTTGTGGAAAGATTGATTATTCTTGGTGGAAATACTGTTTCTGAAAGTGACGTTGCAAGTTTTGTAAGGAAATAATACAACTATTATTACAATATTATAAAAATTTGCAGTACAACTACTGCAAATTTTTTTTTTGGACTATATGAATGATAAACGATATGAATCTTAAAATATTATGAAATTTTTAAACAAAAACTACACAAAAGAATGCCTGACTTTGGCTCTGCCTGTAATGCTTACTCAGGTAGGGCAAGTTTCAGTGAATTTATTTGACAATATTATTGTCGGGAAGCTATTAGGAGCAGATGCATTAGCCTCTGTTTCATTAGGAAATGCTGTGTTCTTCTCCATATTCGTATTGGCTCTTGGTTTTTCATTTGCCATACCGCCATTGGTTTCTGAAGCACACTCAAAAGAGGATCACGCTACTATTAATTCTGTTTTCAGTCATGGTTTTGTGATCAATATGGCTGTGGGTGTTATTCTTATGCTGGTATTGTTTGCAGTAATGCCTCTACTCTATCATTCCGGGCAGCCAGACAAGATCATTCCTGATACAATAGGCTTTTTAAGTATTATGGTGGTCAGTATGATTCCTATCATGGCCTTCCAGACGCTTCGTGAGGTTTCAGAAGGTTTATCCTATACCATTGGGGTTACCAAGGCGACTATTATTGCTAACATCATCAATATTGCTCTAAACTACGTGTTTATCAAAGGGCTTTGGGGAATTCCTCCAATGGGAGTACAAGGTTCTGCTTTGGCAACCTTAATCTCCAGAATCTTCATGGTAGTTTTCCTTTATTTTGTATTGCTGAAGGAAGAGAGAACGAGACGTTATATCAAAGATTTCTCTTTGAAAGTACAGGACTTTTCTAAAGCTATGTTTGATAAAATGGTAAGATTAGGACTACCTACAGCTTTACAGATGTTCTTCGAAGTGACTGCTTTTGCTGGTGCAGCATTCATCTGCGGATTAATTTCTGCTCATGATATTGCTTCTCACCAGATCGCATTAAGTATGGCTTCATTTACCTTCAACCTTTGCGTTGGATTTAGTGTGGCTTCTACAGTAATGATCGGAAGAAAATTAGGAGAGCAAAACTTTGTTGAATTGAGAAAAGTTGGGATCAATAACTTAAAGATTGCATTTGTCTTTATGTGCATCTGCGGATTGGTATTTATTCTGGGAAAAAACATCTTACCTACCTTCTTCACGAAAAAAGAAGAAGTGGAAGTAATAACATTAGCTTCAAAATTGATGATTATCGCCGCTTTATTCCAGCTTTCTGATGGAATTCAGGTAACAGCCTTGGGAATGTTAAGAGGTTTACAGGATGTGAAAATCCCGTCTATTTATACTTTCATCGCCTATTGGGTGATTACCATTCCTTTAGGATATTTCTTCTGTGTAACATTGGAAATGGGAGCTTTCGGAATGTGGATCGCTCTTGGACTAGGATTAACGGTTTCTGCCGTATTCCTTGTTAAACGATTCCTGAATATGTCTGCCAAACGAATTAAGCAGAATGCATAATATTTAAATAAAAAAGGCTGCTTCTACTGAAGCAGTCTTTTATTTTTCTCACAGATTATTGTGATTATGAATATTTTATATTATAATTCCACCATAGCCAAGGTAGGTTAGCTTTGCACCTTCAATAAAATCATTAAAACTTGTATTTTTATCAGCGTTTTCATTATAAAGTTCAAAATAATACTCATCAGGATTAGCACTATTTATTAATAGAGCCTTTGAAATTTCACTTTTCAGAAACTCATTGGTGCGGAATACCCAGAATTTAAATCTTTTGGTTTGGGGGTTTACATTCAGTAAAGGCAATTCATCCATTGCCAAAATCTTTATAATTGGGCTTCCATTGATAATCATTGGATTTAATAATCCACTTCCAATAAGCAGTTTAAATCTATTATCTAGATTTTCAGGAAATTCAATGCTATTAATCACATTTATAATAACTTTATCCTTTTCTATTGTAATCTGATATTTTGGATACTTTGAATATTCTTGTTTTATATATTTGGTTTCAAAATGCTCTTTTGCAGGATGGTATTTCCCACTATTAATATTTTCTGTTTGTCCCTTCCCTTTAATAAAAAGAAACAATACTAATAAAGCTGCAAATATTCTATTCATGGTAAATAATTAAAAATTTATCTAATTCTTCTCCCTAAAATCTTCAGACTTCGTTCAATGCCATCCAAAACAGCTACATCAGGAAGTGTTCCCCAATCTTCAAATCCAAAATGTCTGAACAGCTTTAAACTTGGTTCATTGTGAAGGAAAATAAGCGCAACCAGGTTATTCACTCCAAATTTCCCCGCATTGTCAATACAATACTGAAGAATTGTTTTGCCATACCCTTTTCCTCTGCAGCTTTCATCCAGATAAATACTCACCTCCACGGTTCCACTGTAAGCAGATCTTTCATGGAATGAACTGAAGCTTACCCATCCTACAATCTGTCCACCACCATCTTCTACTATCCAAAGGGGTCTGGTCTCAGGATTATGCTCATTAAACCATTGTACTTTACTTTCCACGGAAACTTCTTCTACATCTGCTGTCACCATTCTTGAGGCGATGGTTGAATTGTAAATGGCTACAATTTTATTTAAATCGGCTAATTCGGCATTTCTGAATTGTATATTTTCCATGGGTTATTATATTTAATATTTACGGTGCAAAAATAATAAATTTTAAAAACACCCTATCAATTTTTACCGAAAATTCAATTTCAAAGTAAAAAAAACACACAAACACCCCTTGAAAAACTCTCAAAGGTGTAATAAAATTTGATATTGGAAATTTTTAAGACGCAAAGATTTTATCTTCAATAAAATTGAATACTGCATATATTATGGCCACGAATGCACGAATAATCTATTAATGTGTAAAATCTATGTGCCTATGTGGTTAATAGAAATTTTATTTTTACCACATAGACACATAGAATATAGTAATGAAAAATGCGCCTTTACTTTTTCCAACAACTTTTATTTAAGATCCTTCAGGATTCTATTTAAGCTTCTTACTGTAATTCCGAGATATGCAGCCATATCTTCTTTGGATATCTGAATATTCTGTTTAGATTGCATTTTAAGCAATTGAGTAAGCGTATGTTCTACCGTATAAAGCTGCTGGTATGAAGCTCTACTTGACGTATTAATAATTCTTTCTGCAAAGGAATTCAGTAGTAAGTTATTTAAGACAAGATCTTTTTGAATCAATTCATTAAAATATGGTAGACTTATGGTGTAAGTCACAACATCCGTTAATGCTTCAATACCGCACAGGCAAGGAATGTTTTTAATCAATTCTACTTCACCGAGGATTTCACCGCTTCCTAAAAATTCAACGATATATTCTTTTCCATTTTCTTCCTCAAAGTAACATTTCGTAATTCCATCTTTAATCAGCATGACTTTAGGAACGGATTGATCCTGAATCAATAATTTCTGTCCTTTAGAAAATGATTCCAGAATAATATTTTCTCCGGTTCGTTGGCTATAAAGCTTTTCAAGATGGCTTAAAAATGACTGATTTGTTCGTAACATAGGTCTCTGGGACAATTGTCCTTTGCTGATTTGTTTTTTATATAGAAATTTGAAGCAGAAATTTACAAAACTAAAATGAATAATCACATCACAACTATAGCTTTTGACGCAGATGATACTCTTTGGATTAACGAACCTTACTTCCAAGAAGCAGAAAAAGAATTCTGTGCATTGCTTGAAGATTATCTTCCTCACCATTCCGTATCTCAGGAGCTTTTTAAAACAGAAATGAAAAACCTCCATTTATACGGATATGGAGTAAAAGGATTTATGCTTTGTATGATTGAAACTATTGGGCGAGTTTCAAATAATACAGCCTCCTTACAATTGGTTAATAAAGCTATTGAACTGGGTCAGGAACTCCTTCAGAAACCGATTGAGCTTTTAGATGGAGTTACAGAAACACTTGAAAGTTTAAAAGGAAAATACAGGCTTGTAGTAGCTACAAAAGGAGATTTACTGGATCAGGAACGTAAACTGAAAAATTCTGGATTACAGGATTATTTCCACCATATCGAAATTATGAGTGATAAAAAGGAAAATGATTACAAAAAACTGCTAAAGCATCTTGACTGCCAACCGGAAAATTTCCTGATGCTTGGAAACTCCATTAAATCGGATATTTTGCCTGTATTGGAAATTGGTGGATCAGCTGCTCATATTCCTTATCATATTACATGGAGCCATGAACAGCATGAGGTGAACCTGGAGCATGAAAACTTTATGGAATTGAAAGCTATTAATGAGATCTTATCATTTCTTTAATCATTGAGATTGATTAAGCTCCTAAAATAGTAAGTAAAAGCTTCATTTAAAGTTAGATTTCCTTATTCTTTTACAATAACTTAGAGCTTTGCATATCATTCCATAAAAATAAAAATGCTGTCCCATTTCTGAGACAGCATTTTTCTATTATTTTTTCAGACATTTTTCTAGGAACTGATCTTGCTCCCATAAAACGTGGAATATATTCTCTTTCGCCTGATATCCGTGGGATTCTTTTGGAAGAAGAACCATTCTTACCGGTGCCCCAAGGTTTTTCAGTGCCTGGAAATATCTTTCCGTCTGCAGAGTGAAAGTTCCCGGATTATTATCTGCATCACCGTGGATCAGAAGCAATGGTGTTTTCATTTTGTCTGCATTCATAAACGGAGACATGGTATTATAGATCTCCGGAACATCCCAATAGTTTCTTTGCTCACTCTGGAAACCAAATGGCGTCAACGTTCTGTTGTAAGCACCACTTCTAGCAATACCACAAGCAAAAAGGTTGGAATGCGTCAATAAGTTAGCCGTCATAAACGCTCCATAAGAGTGCCCCCCAACAGCTACTTTCTTTTTATCGATATATCCTAACTGGTCTACTGCATTAATAGCTGCATCAGCATCCGCTACCAATTGAGTAATAAAGGTATCATTTGGCTCTGTTTTTCCTTCTCCGATGATTGGGAATGCTGCATTATCTAAAACAGCGTATCCTTTAGTTACCCAGTATACGAAAGATCCGTAATAAGGAAAAGTAAAGTCATTATCGTTTTGTGTACTCTGTCCTGCAGTATTCTTATCTTTATATTCTCTCGGGTAAGCCCAGATTAATAAAGGTAATTTTTCTTTTTTAGCTTTTCTGTCATAATTTGCAGGCAGATACAGAGTTCCGGTTAAAGTAACCCCATCATTTCTTTTGTAAGTAATGACTTCTTTGTGAACATCTTTAATACTTTCAAAAGGATTTGCAAAATGAGTTACTGCTTCAGCTTTATTGGATTTAATATTCTTTTTGTAGAAGTTGGGATATTGGCTTGATGATTCCTGCGTTGTTAAAATCTCTCCCTTTGAAGGATTTAAAATATCTACAATGCTTTCTTTCGCTCCTTTAAGATTAGAAGTATATATTCTTTTCTTCTTTAAAGACTGAATATCCATCTCATCAATAAACGGATGCTGTCCATCTTTTGTAAACCCATCTCCTATCAGGTAAGCTTTACCACCTTTTAAATCAACAACAGATCTGCCATATTGGTTTTTCACTGTATTGAATTCACCCGGGTCACTGTAAACATCCTGAGAGTTTCTATCATCAATAACTTTTGAGTTACCATTATTAAGATCAACCAGGAATGTTTTGGTATTTCTTGTATCATACCATTCTTCTGAAACTAATGCATAATGATCATTCGTCCAGTCTACATCCTCAAATCTCTGTTTGATTTTAAAAAATGATTTAGGAGCTGCAGTAAACGGAGCTTCCCAGGTGAAGATTTCATCTCTGTATTCTGCCGTTTTGTATTGATCTCCACCGTCAAGAGCTTCTGTAAAGACTAACGTTGCCGGAACATCGCTTCTCCATGACATCTCTCTCTTTCCTGTTCTTACCGATGAAAAACCTTTTGGCATAATTTCATTAAGAGGAATTTCATTCACCACTTTTACCGTATTTCCTTTCGTATCATATACGGTTGTAGCCATAGGGAATCTACTCAAAGGAACAATATAAGAGAATGGCTTTTTAATGACTGAAGATAACAGGTAATTTCCATCAGGAGAAAAACTTAATCCTGTGTACATATCCTGATTCATTACCTTTTTAAGGTTTCCGTTCAGATCTACATTGAATACCTCTGAAGTTACCAATGTTTCAAAGTTCTTCTCATCCTGTGGGTTCTTCAAAAGATCCTGATAGGTTCTGTTCTGAGAAACTTTCCCATCTGCTGTGGAAACAATGGGCCCTGTCGGAAGATCTTTTCCTGAGTCAATTAAAGCAGGTCTGTTTTGAGGCAGCGTTCGGATTAATAAGCTTTGAGAATCATTATACCAAAGATATGGAGTTCCTAAATTGGCATTCAGGATGTCGCCGGTAATCTTTTTGGCAGTAGCAGATTCCAGATCTACCATCCACAGCTCTACTCCTTTATTGGTTGTATTGGTAAAAGTCAGCTTCTTTTCATCCGGTGAAAACTGTACGTAAGCAATTTTAGCTCCTGTAGGCAGGTTCTTCACCTGAACTTCATTTTTATCGCTGAACTTTCTTATTTTAAGGTTGTTGAAATACGTCGTAGTACTTGCAATATTCGTAACCGGGTTGATTCTTAAACCACCCAGTTTCATTTCCTGCTGGTTAAGATCATCCAGTGTTTTATATGTTGAACGGTAAGTAAAAACCACCCAATCTTTTTTGTTGTTCATTAAAACAGCCGGTGGTCTTTCATAATCTGCCAGTTTCAGGATTTCGGCAGAAGGTTTTTGATAAGTAATATTCTCCTGTGCATCATAAAAATTGAGAAATGCCAGAAGGCAGATTGTCAGTTTTATCTTCATATAGATTCATTTTCTACGAATGTAGTGATTTTTGAGATAAATAAGTGTAAAATTCCATCTGAAATCCCTAATAACAAAGACATTCTTAAAAATAACTCCAATAAAAAAGAGCACCCAAAGGTGCTCTTGTCTTATTATATTGTAAAGTTTTTACCAGTCTGAAGCTCGTTTTCTTCTCTCAATCATATGATCTACAGAAACCTTTCCGGCTCCGATAATCATCAGAAGAAGATATACTGAAAGATAAATAAGGCTCATTTCTCTTTTTTCAAAAGGATCAGCGCCATGAACTACAAATCCTGCAATAACCATTGTAAAGATCAGAAAACCCAAGGAAACCCTTGTGAAAAGTCCTAATATTAGCAGAATTGAACATACAAATTCAGCAAGTACTGTAAGAATAAGGGTAATCTGTGGCCCCATTCCCAGAAAATCAAAAAATTCAATTTTACCGCCTGCCAATAACATTTGGAGCTTAGGGTATCCGTGAGAAAGCATTGCAAAACCCACAAATACTCTCACTGCTAATAAAATAATATCTTTTGGTATAGAGCTCGAATTTGAATTATTATAGTTCATTTACTAAAAAATTTAGACTAAGGTAATAAAAATCTTTTAATACAACGGGCTTTACAGCATTTTTAGTCTATCTGTAACCGAAATTTTTAAGGTCTCTGTCATTCTTTCTCCAGTCTTTTTTCACTTTCACAAATAAATTTAAGTGAATTTTCTTGGAAAAAAACTTCTCAAGGTCTAATCTTGCTTCTGTACCTACCTTTTTGATTGCTTCTCCTTTATGTCCGATAATGATTCCTTTTTGGGTATCTCTTTCTACATAAATAATAGAATCAATGAAAATAATTCCTTCCTTTTCTTTGAACTGTTCAGTCACAACCTCTACAGAATATGGAATTTCTTTATCATAGTTCAAAAGGATTTTTTCACGAATAGCCTCATTCACGAAAAATCTTTCAGGTTTATCTGTATACTGATCCTTATCGTAATAAGGTGGGCTTTCAGGCAATAAAGATTTTAATTTAGGTAAAATAACTTCCGTATTAAAGGCATTCAAGGCAGAAATGGGAAGGATTTCCGCTTTTGGAATCCTATTATGCCAAGTTTCTACCAATGTTTCAAGACCTGCCTGATCTGTCTGATCTACTTTGTTTAATAATAAAAGTACAGGAACAGGGATTTTATTTAATTTATCAATTAAGAACTCTGAAGGTTCGGCTTTGTCTGTTACATCAACAATAAACAGAAATACATCGGCATCCTGAAGGGAATCCTTTACAAAATCCATCATCTTTTCCTGCAATCCGTATTTAGGATCCAATACTCCTGGAGTATCGGAAAACACGATCTGAAGGTCCTCTTCATTATAAATACCAAAAATTCTGTGACGGGTTGTCTGGGCTTTCTGCGTTACAATCGCCAGCTTCTCTCCCATTAATTGGTTAAGAAGTGTTGATTTTCCGGCATTGGGCTTTCCAACTATGTTTACAAATCCAGCTTTGTGCATAAAAATAATATTACGAACTGCAAAGTTACTAAAACAAAATTGGTCTTTACGGTTAATCTCAATATTTAAAAGAAAAAAAGCGAGTTATTTGTCTTTGGAGTACATTTCAAAAGATTTTTGAAGAGATTCTAGCACTCGTCTTTTAAACTTATCTATTTTAACCACAAAGTCACAAAAGCTTTTAACACCTAAGTTCACTTTAGAAAGTTTACAATGATACTGCAAGAAAGAACACTTACGTTTTGAAAACCATACATTTTCATGGGTTTGCAAGAAAATATCGAAATTTAACATGACCCTCCTTTAATGGAGTTACACATCCATTGGCAGCTCTTTGTATTCCTTTATCACAAAAAACCACAAAATAATTTTGTATTGCATTGCCTAAAACTGATATTTTTGAATATTAGAATTCATCTTTTATGAATATAGACCAGATTCTTGACCAGATTTATATCCTTCCGGAAGCCTCCAAAAATAGCTTAAAAGCATATATCACTGAAGTTTCACACCCCAAAGGGTATTGTCTGATGGAAGCAGACAAGGTTATTCCTTTTATTTATTTTATCCGTAAAGGAATTGCCCGTGCCTATTCTTCTACTTCGGACAATGATATTACATTTTGGTTCGGAAGTGAGGGCCAGTGCGTTCTTTCTATGAAGAGCTATGTGGAAAGCAAACCCGGCTATGAAAGCATAGAGCTGCTTGAAGACTGTGATCTGTACATTTTGGAAACTGAGAATTTAAGAAGACTCTTTAATGAGGATATTCATATTGCCAATTGGGGAAGAAAGCTTGCGGAAGCAGAGATGATAAAATCTGAAGAACTGATTATTTCAAGACAATTCAAAACTTCTCTGGAGCGATACAAGGATATTATTCAATATCAACCTGATCTGCTTAAAAGAGTTCAGCTTGGCCATATTGCCTCCTACCTTGGCATTACGCAGGTGAGTTTGAGCAGGATACGGGCGGAGATTAAATAATATTGTGTTTTATGGATGGGAGCTAGAAGATGGAGGATGGAAGTACTATTCTGCTTAACGACTAAACTTCAGCATCTATAAAAGATTTTTTAAGTTTTGGCTAAAGCCAATAGAATAAACATTTATTTTAAAAGCGGACTAAAGTCCGCTTCTATTGATATTATAGGGTCTGTAATATCAATGCTGCTTATTATTAAAAAAGAGACAACTACGGATGGGAGCTGGAAGATGGAGGATGGAGGATGGAAGTACTATTCTGCTTAACGACTAAACATCAACATCCATAAAAGATTTTTTAAGTTTTGGCTAAAGCCAATGGAATAAACATTTATTTTGAAAGCGGACTTTAGTCCGCTCCTATTGATACTACAGGGTATATCATATTAGTATTGATGATTATTTATTGAAAGAAAAGTAAATAGATAACAGCTTTATATTCATTGATAAAAATAACAGAAAATCCGGTTCGGACTACCGCAGCTTCCCTCTTCCAGCCTCCAGCTTCCTTACCAAAATATCATTTTTTAACAATTGTAAAATTTTTTCTCCTTTCAAATGCAGAAATTTGCAGTAGAAAAATTTAACAATGAATTGGATCATATTAGTTATCGCAGGATTATTTGAGGTTGCCTTCGCATCATGTTTAGGAAAGGCAAAAGAAACATCAGGAACTGAGATGTATTTGTGGTATACAGGTTTCCTGATAACCATGACGATCAGTATGCTTCTTCTGATCAAAGCTACTCAGACGCTGCCTATTGGAACAGCATATGCGGTATGGACAGGAATTGGAGCCGTAGGAACAGCTTTAATGGGAATTATCTTCTTTAAAGATCCTGTAAGCTTTTGGAGAGTTTTCTTTATTGTAACTCTTATTGGTTCTGTTGTAGGACTAAAAGCAGTGTCTTCATCACACTAACAATTGCATAAACATCTATCAATACTTTAAAATGAAAACCGTCTTCAAAATTTGAAGACGGTTTTTTTATTTTTTATAGACTATAGGTAAGATTTCATTGCTTCTTAACCCAAATTTCTTTATTTCTTCTTCGGGAAATTTCTGCGAATAGAAATTAGGCTCTACTTCAAAACCTGCTTTTCTTAAGCGCTCGAAATAATCCATTCCGTACCAACGAACGTGATCGTATTGGCCAAAATGTTTCTGGCGTTCTTTCGGATCTTTGATGGTAAAGTCTTCATAGGTTTTTTCCAGTGAATTTTTCATCGGAACCTGAAGAATTCCCCATCCACCGGGTTTCATCACCCTGTACAATTCACTCATCGCTTTTGCATCGTCTTCAATATGTTCCAGCACGTGGTTACAGAAAACGATATCAAAACTGTCATTCTCGAAAGGTAAATCAAGAATATCAGCCTTCACATCTACAATGGGAGAATAGAGATCTGCAGAAATATAATTCAGATTGCTCATTCTCTTGAATTTTCTTAAAAATTCCTGTTCAGGAGCAATATGCAGTACTTTATAATTTTTAATGAAGAAATCGGTTTCATTCTGAAGATACAGCCACATCTGACGGTGTCTTTCCAGACTTAACGTCCCAGGTGAAAGAGCATTTTCTCTTTGTTTTCCATAGCCATACGGCAGAAACTTGCGGTAAGATCTTCCATCAATAGGATCATAAAACTGATCTCCTTTGAAAAACTGATAAATAAGCGGTCTTGCCCAGATGCTCATTTTAATAAGCATTGGACGTGGAATTTTGTTCAGTAAAAGCTTAGTTATCTTTTTCATTAAAAATCCAGTTGGAAAGGCTTTTCTTCGTCACTTACGATTCCTAATGCTTCATACACATAATCAAATGTGGAAAGCAATACCGGCTTACCATTGATTACGGCTACATCATGCTCAAAGTGTGCAGATGGCAGGTTATCTAAAGTAGTTACCGTCCAGCCATCGTTATGGAATTTTACTTTTTCAGTTCCAAGGTTAATCATCGGCTCAATAGCAATTGCTAAACCGTCTTTGATTACTTTACCGCTTCCCTGTTTTCCATAGTTAGGAACTTGTGGATCTTCGTGCATTTGTCTTCCCAAACCATGTCCTACAAGCTCTCTTACCACTCCATATCCTTCTTTTTCACAATGTGCCTGGATAGCGTGAGAGATATCTCCGATTCTTTTTCCTCTGATACATTGCTCGATTCCTTTATAAAGGGATTCTTTAGCAACTTTCAATAGTTTTTTAACTTCCGGTTTTACTTCACCGATTTCAAAGGTATAAGCATGATCTCCTACAAATCCGTTCAAAATAACTCCACAGTCTACAGAAAGAACATCTCCTTCTTTTACTACTTCATTATTCGGGAAACCATGAACTACCTGCTCATTTGGAGAAATACACAGAGAGTTCGGGAAGCCTCCGTATCCTAAAAATGCAGGTTCAGCACCGTGATCTTTAATAAAATCGTGTGCCAATTTATCTAAATATAAAGTCGTAATTCCCGGCTTAATTTCTTTTGCCAACATTCCCAATGTTTTAGAAACCAATCGGGCGCTCTCCTTCATCAGACGCAGTTCGTCTATTGTTTTTAATTGAATCATTGTATTAATTTACCAATGTATTAATATATCAGTGTAACACGATCAATTGATGGATGAGTACACTGTTAGATTGTTATTTTTTTATTTTACCAGAAAAGTCCTTTTTTCTTTTCTTTTTTAAGCTTTGAATAAGCTAAAACTTCTCCTCCTTCTACACGGAATTCTATTCTTTCCTGAATGATATTGTAGATTTCACCCCATCCAGGGAATCCACCAATATTTCTATCATCAATGAACCAGTCCGCATCCAATTTTCTGGATTGATTTGCTGAATCAAAAACTTCTCCTTCGAAACTTGAATTGATTGCATAAAATTCAATTCCATTTTTTTTACAGAATTCTACTGCTTCATCTAACGCTTGCCCGTGTCTGTATGTCCAAAGAATAAGTCTGAATCCTTCTGACTGTAATCTTTTCAGAGTCTCAAAAGCAAAGATCTTTGCCTTTCCGATTCCCGGATAAGCGTCATCAACAATAGTCCCGTCAAAGTCAACAGCAATCTTTTTATTATTTAACATTTTGTTCTTTTTTTAGCTTTGCAAAGATAAGAAATAAAAAAGAGTGCCAAAAAGAAAGGCACTCAATACTTTTATAATTTAAAATAATAATATGGGCTACTAGCTCTTAACCCAGTTAAACTGGAACTGAAGATCCGGAGTAGAAACTCTGTCTGTGATCTTCTGTAGTCTTGCAGGAAGCTTCATCAGATATTCCTGAGCTTTTTCTGCTTTTTCTGTAAGACCTTTTACGTGCTCAATCTTCCATTCATCTAACAAATCTTTCATAATATTGATATAATCATTACCTGTATATACCATACATCTTTGTGCAGCATCTGAGAAATGTCCCCAAAGTTCTCCTGCCTTCTGTCCTGACTGTCTCATTAAGTGAGCAGGCATTACGATTTTCTTACGCATCATATCTTCGAATGCAAGAATCATTTCTGATGGATCTACTTCAAGGATTTTAGCTACGAAATGTTTGTAAGCTTTTGCGTGTCTTGCCTCATCTGCAGCAATTACACCACACATTTTAGCAAGTTTTCCGTTTCCTGATTGCTTGGCCAATGTTCCTACTCTTCTGTGAGAAATATTGGTTGCTGTTTCCTGGAAACTGGTGTAAATGAAGTTTCTGTATGGGTCCATACTTGTACCCAAATCAAATCCATCATTAATAAGGTATTGAGTAGTAATTTCAACTTCTCTCATATTTACTCTACCGCATAGGTAAAGATATTTATTCAATAGATCTCCGTGTCTGTTTTCTTCTGCTGTCCAGGCTCTCACCCAGTTAGCCCAACCTAGTTTTTCTTCCTGATTGATACCGTCAACTCCCATTAACCAAGATTCGTAAGATGGAAGTGCTTCTTCTGTGATACAGTCTCCGATTAGTGTTACGAAAAGATCATAAGGCATTTCACGGGCAAAAGTCTGAATTTCTTCAAGGTCATGTTTAAATTCATCGCTTGAAGGATCTGGTAGGTAATCTGAGGGCTGCCAAATTTTTTCAATTGGCGTTAAAAATTTATCAAGAAAAGAACCTACTTCCTTTTCCAATAATCCCATTACTTCTTTCCTAACAAGCTTTTGATACATTTTACTATTCAGTTTTTAATTAGCAAAGATATGATTTATTTATTATTTAACGCATAATAAAGTATGCAAGTCATACCTTATCTGACATAAATCATAAAAAAATGCCGATATATAGTTATAACGGCATTTTTTTAACAATATTATTGAATTTTAGTTAACTAAAATATCTCCTGTCATTGCATTTGGTATTTCAACGCCCATTACTTTCAGGATTGTAGGGGCTACATCGCCCAGTTTTCCTGGTTTTAAGCTCCATGTATGGTCTTTATCCATCACAATAAAAGGAACTAAATTGGTTGAGTGCTGTGTATTAGGTGTTCCGTCCGGATTCAGCATTACATCTGAGTTTCCGTGATCTGCAAGAATGAATACTGTATATCCGTTTTCATAAGCAGCAGTGGCTACTTTTTCGATGCATGCGTCTACTGTTTCTGCAGCTTTTACAGCGGCTTCAAAAACACCCGTGTGTCCTACCATATCTGTATTGGCAAAGTTCAGACATACAAAATCAGCAGTTCCCTGCTCTAGTTCCGGAACAATAGCATTGGTGATATCGTAAGCTGACATTTCAGGCTTTAAATCGTAAGTAGGAACATCCTTAGGGCTTGGACATAAGAGTCTTTTTTCCCCATTGAACTCCTCCTCTCTTCCTCCTGAGAAGAAGAAGGTAACGTGTGGATATTTTTCAGTTTCAGCGATTCTGATCTGAGTTTTTCCATTCTTCTCCAATACTTCACCCATGGTTTCTGTTAAAACATTTTCATCAAAAACAACCTGAACATTCTGGAATGTCTTGTCATAATTGGTTAATGTAATATAGTTAAGGTTAAGTTTCTTCATAGAATATTCAGGGAAATCCTTTTGGGAAAGAACTTCTGTAATTTCTCTTCCTCTGTCTGTACGGAAGTTGAAACAGATCACCACATCATTTTCGATAATTTTTGCGACCGGCACCACGTTTCCTGTAGCAGTTGTATTTACTAAAATAATTGGTTTAAGGAATTCATCTGTTACATTATTAGCATATGAATCTTTAATAGCAGCCAGTGCATCTCTAGTTTCGAATCCAACTCCTTCTACAAGGGCATCGTAAGCTAATTTTACACGTTCCCATCTTTTATCTCTGTCCATTGCGTAGTATCTTCCTACCACAGTAGCCAGTTTTCCGGTGGTTGCTTCCATATGGTTCTGAAGCTCTTCAATAAAGCCTAATCCAGAATGTGGATCGCAGTCTCTTCCGTCTGTGAATGCATGTACAAAGACATTGTCATTCAAACCGAATTCTTTGGCTGCGGTTAATAACCCTTTCAGGTGATTGATATGTGAGTGTACTCCTCCATTGGACACCAATCCGATGAAATGTATTTTTTTATTTTCCTTTTTAGCATAATCAAAAGCGTCCTGGATCACTTTTTCTTGTCCTAATGTTCCGTTTTCAACGGCCATATTCAGTTTTACCAGATTTTGGTAGACAACTCTTCCGGCTCCAAGGTTCATGTGACCTACTTCGGAATTCCCCATCTGTCCGGCAGGAAGACCAACCGCTAAACCGCTTGCTTCAAGGGTTGTGTGTGGAAATTTTTGATAACAACTATCTATAAATGGTGTATTTGCTTTGTCTATGGCAGAAACGTCCGGGTTTGTTCCCAATCCCCATCCGTCAAGAATTGCTAATATTGCTTTTTTTGACATTTTGTAAAACTTTAGTATACAAATTTATCGAATTTCCGATGAATAGAAGAATTTGGAGTTCTGATTTTTATTTCTTCAGAGTAAAAAAACAAAATCTGCATCATCTGGATAATCTGCAAGCTGTATTGTTCTCTCAGATCTTGCTGATTTCACAGGTTTATAAATTATCTTATGCTGCTTATCCTTTAAAATAATCATCAAAACTCATTTTATTTTGCTTTGCATATTCCTTGATATTTAGCTTTACATGAATATTTTTTCTAGAAAGGGTTTATAATTTCAGAAATAGATCCTTTATAAATTCATAAATCTTTTTTAATTTTGCTGCATGGACTTACGTGATCAATTGAAGAATCTTTTTCCTGAACATGAAGAGCAGGATTTTGAAATGCCTGAAGAAGAATTCAAGCAGAAAGAGCCATTGGTATGCAAATTTGAGAAGAAAGGAAGAAACGGTAAACCTGTAACAATTGTTGAAGGTTGGGAAGGCAATGAAGAGGATCTGAAAAAAATCTCAAAGAAAATAAAAACCACCTTAGGAATAGGCGGTTCTGAAAAGGACGGAACGATTATCATTCAGGGAGACAACCGTGATAAAATAATGGCTATCCTTAAAGATATGGGTTATAAAACCAAACGGGTTGGCGGATAGGTCTAGAAATAGACCTGGGCTTCCGGCAACATCGCTTTTAATTTTTCAATTTTAGATTTTTCGATAGGATTTCCTATAAGAATCAGAGTTTTCAGCTTTTTAAGCTGGCTGATTTCTACAGGAATATCTTTTAGATTATTATTGGCAAGATTCATACTGACAATACTCTTTAATCCTTTTATTCCGGGTGAAATCTCTGTGATATTATTGTCACTTATATTCAGAAATTCAAGTTCCTGAGCTTTAAAAAGATTTTCCGGAAGCCTGATAATTGCATTCTGCTGTAATTCAAGATATTTTATTTTTTTTGGAAATGACAGAGTCCCCATGTCATTGATCTGATTATTAGCCAGATTTAAAAATTTTAGATTTTTGATTTGATACAATCGATCAGTAATAAAACTAATCTGATTTCCCTGTAAATTTATTTCTTCTAAAGCTGGAATTTCCATTAGAGCTTCAGGAAAGGTATTAAGATTATTAGCATCAAAATGAACTGCCTTAAGGTTCTGAAGCTTTCCAACATTCGGATTGATGCTTGTGAGGCTGTTCAGATTCATAGAGAATGTTGTCAGTTTTTTTAGTTGACTGATTTCATCGGGAATGTATTTGATGCTGTTTTCGTTCACATTCAAAAATTCCAGTTCTTTTAGCTTAAATAGAGCCTGATCCATTTTCTCGAACTTATTCGCCATTATATTTAAAAAGAACAGGGAATCCAGTTTTACAATCTGAGGAGGAAGGTTGAACAATCCTTTTTCTCTGAAGCTCATACTGTAAACAGCTTTTTCATTGTTCAAAGCGTCTTCAATATTAGTAAAAGTGGGATATTTAACAGGATCAATCTGAGCGTTAACCTGAGAAAGTGACAAAATCGAAATAAGTAAGAAAAGCTTTTTCATATGAAAATGTTTATCGTTTTTTAAAGGTCATATGCAATTGCATGCTCTTAATCTATGTTTGTGTTTGCAAATCATAGTGATTTCATAAACAGAAAATGTCTGCCAGCAACAAAAGTTACCGACAGACAGAATTATAAATAATTTATTTCTTTAAAAGTTTCACTGTCTGCTGGAAACCTCCTTCTGCTTCAACATTCAGAATCAAAACTCGGGATCCTTCTAATTGCTGTGTAAAGTCAAGATCTAATGATTTATTAGTTCCATTGAACTTCTTTGTATAAACAATTTTTCCATCCATGCTATAAGCGGTTACCGAAATATCTTTTAAGCCTTTTGGTGAATTGATCTTCACAATTCCTGAAGTAGGATTTGGAGCTACGGTTACTGTATTTTCAGTAGCTTTATTTTCAATAGTTCCTAAAGATCCTTGTGTTCCCAGATTTCCTTTAAGTGCAATAACTACTGTAGCAGATTTCCCTCTATAGTCAATTGTGTTTCCTGTAGCATCAACATCTGTAGAAATGGTAGAATCCGGATGCTGAACAGAGAAGAAACCGAATTTATGGTCAGGTGTGAAAGTTAATCCTGTTGGTTCAGATCCTGCCGGCATAGAAGCAAACAGCCTTACTTTCGGATTGGCCTGTGTATGATCCGGAGCAATTACCCAGATATAGTTTTTACCACCATCCTGAAGTACCCAAAGGTTTCCAAGTTCGTCAAAGGTAAGGTTATCATTTCCATCACCCCAAGCTTCAGATTTTGTTCCCTGTGTTGTTTCGAAAGAATATACAGAATTAGCACCTCCAACAAATGTTTCTACCTGAGAAGCTGTTGTTCCGTTATCCTGTAAACGGTAAACTTTATCCAATCCTTTTGCTGTGAAGTAAATTTTCCCATCCAAAGGACTGATATCTACGTCTTCAACTCCATTAAATCTAGTTCCTAAAGACTGAGCAAGTGATGCTGTATTGTTCTGATCGGCCTTAGTTTTATTAGGTACCTGAACCCATGTTGCTGTAGTTCCTGCCGGATCTCCTGCTGCTGTTAATCCTTGATCTAACTTCAATACATAAAGGTTTCCAGAAGAAAGATCATTTGGCGTATCCATCACATATTTATATACCATGTGAGTTCCTCCATCTTCTCCATAATATGCAATAGTTCCAGCGTTATTGATAACCACATTTTCATGGTTCATGATTCCCATCTGCCAAAGTTTCCCTTTAGAACCGTCTGCATTTTTAGAAATAACCTGAGCTGTTGCAGGGTCAATTTCTACAAGCCATCCGTAATCTTTGTATCCGTCTCCGTTTGTATCATTAGCAGTTACAGATTCTTCCGCTGTTACTACTGTACCCCAAGGAGTAATTCCTCCTGAACAGTTTCTGATTGTTTGTACTAAACCAGGATCTGAAAAATTTACTGCTCTTGATCTTGTTAACTGCCAAAGTTTTGTAGAAGAATTATAATTAACCTCTGCCATAGTAACCCCACCCGGATTGGTTTCGTGGTTTACTGAAAGGTAACCGTTTGTACTGCTTCCTGATTTACCCACATACGCTGTAAAGTCGTTCTGACCACCTACCATACCTCCGCCTTCTGTATAGCTATCTCCTTCTTTTAAAATAAGCTGATATTTGTGCTCTCCGGGAATAATAAGTTTATTGGTTTGTGCTGTAGGAACAATAGAGGTAAAACAGCTAATGTGTGCTCCGTTACATACAACTGGTGTAGGAGTGGTAGTACCTGTAGTTTTCAGATACGCATCAATTCTAATATCTGAACTGGTTGCACTTCTGTTATGTAATTCAACAGAAATCCTGTTAACTCCGTTGATAAATTTTGATTTTGGAATAGAAAAAATATTATACACATTTTCAGCAGCACCATCAACTGTTGCACTGGATAAGGTATTGAATGTAATGGCACCTGCAGGCATATTATCTCTTACTACTTCTTCACCGTTAAGATAAACTACAATACCATCATCTCTCATTACCCCAAGTTCCATATTATTGGTAAGTGCAGATAAGTTTACTGTAAAATCCTTAGCAAAATAAGCTGTAATTAAGCCGGTAGCTCCAGCATGGATAGTTGTAGTAACAGGATCACCATATCCTAATGGTGCATTACCAACAGGCCAGGAAGAGATATCATAGTTTTGTGTTTTCCATACATCAGGCTGAGCCTGATCAAGGTCCTTGTAACTCCAGGATGTTCCTTTATCAAAAATAGTGGTCTGTGCCTGAATGGTAGATCCAGCAAGCAGAGCTAACGCCCCAATTGTTAGTAGTTTTTTCTTCATTTTTAAGTTTGATTTATTAGACCTTGCAAAACTATTTTTTAAAGACGACCATTCTGTTAATAGGATTTTAAATATAGACGGGAGAATATTAATTAATTTAAAACCTAATGTTAAGGGGATTAAGTTTCTGTTAAATTGCCGAGGTTCGAGGTTCGAGGTTCGAGGTTCGAGATGCGTGGTGCGTGGTGCGTGGTGCGGAGTATGAGTATTGGAGATATTGAGTAGAAGGTTTTAAAGTACATAGACCTGGTTAGCGTATAAACACAGTGATATGAATGTATGACAAGAGGTTTGAGTCATTTATAGTAGTAAGAATTATTCTCACTCATCAATGACTCAAACCTCTAATTAATTATTTGAAGGAAATTATATCTATAACCTCAACTTTACACGAACCCGCATCTCGCACCACGAATCTCACCTACTTCGCTTTACTCACATCAGTAAGGGCATTCAGAAAGGCAATAATCTGATTCATCTCTGTTTGTGTAAGGTTTAATTTATCGGCTGCTAGCGTCTGGTTTTTCATCTTTACTCCTAACCCTTCTCCTCCACCTTCATTATAGAAATCAAGAACTTCTTCTAAAGTATTGAACGCACCATTATGAAAATAAGGTTTTGTAAGGGCAATATTTCTTACGGTAACGGTTTTGAATGAATAATCATAGATCCATGATTTTTCTTTTTTCACCAGGCTGTTTCCTCTTCCAAGGTCCTGATCAAGTTCTAGAGGAAGCTGTTGTATTGGTTTTGTAGTGATCCCCAAAACTTCAGACTCATTTTCATTAAAAAACGGTGGTACCAACCCTGAAAAATGAGGAGCAAAATGACAGGTTGCACAATTGGCTTTTCCCATGAACAGGTTGAATCCTTTTTTCACCTCTTCAGAAACGTTTTTTTCATTTCTCATGAAACGATCGAAATCACTGTCAAAAGAATATAAGGAGGCAACATAAGAACTTAATGCCTTTGAAAAATTTTCTTTATTGATTTTCCCATCTTTAAAAGCAGCACGGAATGCTTTTTTATATTCAGGTTTTGTTTTTAACTTCTGAATGATGCTTTCGTAGCTTGTATTGAACTCATCTTCATTATAAATTACATGTTCAGCCTGCTGTTCAAGGTAAAAAGCACGTAAATCATAGAAAAATCTTTTTGCAAAAACCGCATTATATAAAGAAGGTGAATTCCTCAACACGGTTTTTCCTTCCACATTACTTGGTGACTTAGCTTTAAGATCTGTAAAAGCATTCTCCTGAAGGTGGCAGGTTGCACAGCTCATTTTTCCGTTACCACTTACATTCTGGTCATAGAAAATTGATTTTCCAAGATTTCGAAGATCCGGATTGTCTTCTGAAGATTTCAGTAATGTATAAAAATAAGGATCTAAAAAATCACTACTGAAAAGGTTTTTATTGCTGACATTCCAGCCTGAGAATTCTTTCAGATCATCAGATCTGCCGTCCCAACTCCCTAATTCTTCATACAGTGGTTGAATATATTTCTTATAAAACTCAATTCTGTCAAAGGTTTCAAAATCTTTATTCTTTGAAAGATAGCTAATGGCTTCCGTTAAGGTATGATCTGCTTTTTGGGTATTATAGTTTTTAAAGTAAGGATCATCATTGATATATTTTTGCATTCCTGAAAATGAATGGCCGGCTTCTTCAGAAATATTCAGAGAACCTGGAGTGTCGAAACCTGTTACTCCCAGTGAATAGATCCTGATTAATTCTATACGTAAAGGCAATGTTTTATTATTCCCTTTACTCATCCCGTTTTTCATGGCACTCAGATAGAAACCGGAATAGCTGTTGTATAAAAAATCAGTAATTGTCTTAATCTTTTCTTTTTCAGCTCCTGCTTCTTCGGAAAATATCAGTTCATCCAATACCTGCAATCCTTCAGGAGGAAGTGTATAGGCTGATGTTCCTGCGGCCTCAATATGAAACAAAGGAGCCGCATTCAGATGAGTTTTGGTGAATTCGGGATAATGATAGGCAATATAGAACTCAATTTCTTTAAATGAATTTCTTGTGTTTTTTAATGATGTCTGCAATTCTTCAAGAGAAATACGATCTTCAGAGAACTTACGGACATCCGATTTCAGCTGTTCAAGCTTACTTTTAAAATCAGATAACCCTTTATTAACAAATGTATTTTCGCTTTCTTTTCCTTTGTAAACAGGCTTAAAAGACATGACTGCAATTCCTATTAAAAGGACGATAAAAAGCAGTGGATAAGATCTCATTAATTTTTAGCGGCAAAGCTATTCATCTGATGTTATCTCAATTTTAATAGCAGATTAAATAATGTTTATATTTTTGATACAATATTTTTCACTAATTTTAAACCCCGAAATCAGATTCATTATTCTTTAAGAGCGGTTTATTCTAAAATACCGGTAAAATAATGTCGAGAGGTTATTGGGAGAGGATTTTTTTAATTAAATTCAACACATCAAAACTAAAATAGGAATATGAAAACAAAACTATTATTTGCTGTTGCAACAAGTTTCCTTTCGCTTACTGCATTTTCACAGAAGAAAAAGCAGGCAGAAAAACAGCAGGAAATGGCTGTATATGCAGAGAAAAAGGGAAATGATTACTATTTAGTACGTCTTGAAAAGGATAAACCTGTTCCCAATGTTTATGTATATTCCAATGGAGTAACCAAACCTTATAAAACTTATACAGAACTTAAAGACATTGTCATAGATTTCCCAGGAATGATGGCTTCCAATAATTCGACCAAAGAAGAATTAATCTCGGTGCTTAAAAAAGACAATCATTTTTATGAGATTACCTCACAAAGAAAGGATCCCAAAGACATTGAAAAAACAGTTGTTACAGTGTATGAACTGATGGGTGGTCAAAAAAGGATTATTGAAGAATATGATTCTATTTATCAACTTATGGCTTCACCTTATAAAGAAGCAATTTTCATAGATTAAAAACAAAAAATATAAATTATGCTAAACAAACTTGCTGCTTCAGAACTTATTCTGAATGAAGACGGAAGTGTATACCACTTGAATCTTTTACCCGAAGATATTGCTGATAAAATCATCCTTGTGGGTGACCCGGACAGAGTAGCAAAGGTTTCAAAGTTTTTTGACACCGTAGAAATCAAAAAAAATAAAAGAGAGTTTTACACCCATACAGGAACACTTCGTGGTGAAAGAATCACGGTAATGTCTACCGGTATCGGAACTGAGAACATTGATATCGTAATGAATGAGCTTGACGCTCTTGTAAATATTGATCTTCAAAACAAGGAATTCAAAACTGAGCACAAAGCTCTTGAATTATTCCGTATGGGAACTTGTGGAAGTGTGAACCCTGATGTAGAGGTAGACAATATGCTGGTTACTCAAAACGTAGTAGGATTAGATGGTTTAATGCACTTCTACCAGGACTACAGTTTCGAGAATGAGTTCTCTAAAAGCTTTATGGAAAGATTCCCTTACGAAAAGATTAAGCCAATGCTTTACTTCTCAGACTGGGCAGAAGAAATGGGCGAATACTACAAAGATGCTAAATACCACGGAAATACAGCTACTTTCCCAGGTTTCTATGCGCCACAGGGAAGACAGCTTCGTCTAAAAGCTGTAGATGATCAATTCCTTGAAACATTGAATGACCTTGGTGTTACCAACTTTGAAATGGAGACATCTGCCATCTATGCATTCTCAAAATTATTAGGTCACAAAGCTATTACCGTTAATAACGTAGTAGCCAACAGAAGACGTGGAGAGTTCTCTAAAGACCACCATAATTCTGAAAAAAACCTAATTACTTGGGTTCTTGACAGAATCATTAAATAAAACAAATGGTGCCATCCATTTCTATATGAATAAAAGCCTTTGGAAATAAATCCAGAGGCTTTTTTTATAAGTTTTGGCTAAAGCCAATGGATTGATTAGGCATGAATTTAAAAGGCGGGCTAAAGCCCGCCTCTATTGATATTTTTACGAAAAAAAATAAGCGCATTAATATGTTGTTTAAAATTATCTTACAGTATTATTTTATCAAATTCAATAGGAATGGGCTTTAGCCCATTCAAAAAAAATCAAAACGCCATTGGCTTTAGCCAAAACTTAATTAAAAAGATCTACTTGATCGTTATTGAAATCTAATCTTTTTAATTTTCTTAATGGTTCAAATTAAATCTCATGAAACTTCCTCGGATCAGGATATTCAAAAACATACTCCAGTTCCGAAACCAGTTTTGAAGATAAAATTTTCTTACCCTTTACTTCTTCCAGCTCTTCCCCATTCTCTATATTTTTCTGAGCATTGATAACCTGAGCTTTTGATGGATGTAACAAAGCTGTTACATTATATAAACTTGTTTCCGTTCCATTTTCGATCATCTTTAAGAGAATGCCAGCAATATCCTTGTAATGAATATGGTTAACAGCAAAGTCTAAATTACTTACGTTATAATTTTTAAGAAACCTGTTATCTCCCATGAGGCCGCCCAATCTCAGAATATTTACCTGTGGATACTTATTTCTCACCATTCTTTCACCTGAAACTTTTTCAAATGGAAGATCTTCTTCACTAAACTCTTTAGAGACATCCGGATAAACTCCTGTAGAACTCATCAAAAATAGCTGCCCTTTAAAATCACCGATGAAAGATGATAAATTCTGAATTCTATTGTATAAAGAGCTTACACAACAGCTTTTTTCTGAGATTGGAATTGTAATAATTAAAACATCAAGATTTTTCAAAACTTCCCATTGAGGATAGGGTTCACTGAGCTGGTAATCCGGAAAGCTAGCCACTACAGCATTGATTCCTTTAGCATTAAGTTCATCTGCTTTTTCACTGGTTGTAGTAGTTGCATATATTTTATATTGATCCGAAATAGATGCCCCAATTCTGGCTCCCAACCAGCCGTATCCAATGATTCCTATTTTTTTCATATTTTTGATGTAGATTGTGTTGATAATATTTCATCCAGACCAGACATTAACTGCTGCTTTTTATCTTCATCAAGGTGAAAACACCCCTGAACCGATTCCGGGATACGCTTAGCTTCCTCTTGTAATGCTTTTCCTTCTTTTGTAAGACTAATCAGCACTACCCTTTCATCCACTAAACTTCGAGTTCTGTTAACCCATCCGTTTTTTTCCATCCTTTTTAATAAGGGAGTAAGTGTTCCGTTATCCAGATGAAGATGTTCTCCTATCTTTCCGATATTCATTTCACCATTTTCCCACAATACCAGCATGACCAGATATTGAGGATATGTTAATGAAATCTCATCCAGATAAGGTTTATATAAGCCCGTAATATATCTTGAAACCGCATAGGTCTTAAAGCATAAATGTTCTGACAGAGCAATCATAGTTCATTTTTTAAAGGACAAAAATAATCATTTTATTTTGTGCACAATATTTTTGCTCACAATATTATTTTAAATTTAATACTCAATATGAATCAACTACACTTTAGGGTATATTTACAACTATTCATTCATTTTTTTGATAAGGATAACTCTAACATTTCTGTTTTTTATTAATTTAGCAAAAACCTAATAACTATAAAACTAACTTTGAATATGAAAACCTTAAAACAGACAGGTAATACTAAGCTGTCAGAATTATCTATTGAAGAACTAACAACAGAAAAAAAGAAACGAACAGTAATACTTATTTTTTTCAGTATTCTTTTAGGAATTATGGTTGGAACTTGTATTTATGCAACAATCAAAAAAGGGGTAAGCGCTTTGACTTTTATGCCTATCGCTTTTCTTCCTATTTTTTTGATCATCTGGAAAAGTCAGAAGGATGTATGTAACGAAATTAAGTCTCGCTAGTCTAACTTAAAAAACTTTACAAAATGCATGATACCTGTTTAAACTGCAGCCAGCCTATTGCTACAAAATACTGTGGGAATTGCGGACAAAAAACCAGCACCCACAGATACTCTTTAAAACACTTTATAGAGCATGATTTCATACACGGAGTATGGCATGTGGATAAAGGAGTCTTGTTTACTATAAAAGAATTGTTTACAAGACCGGGGAACAGTGTACGTGAGTATATTCTGGGAAAGAGAGTTAATTATTTCAGTTTCGTTACTCTTTTATTGTTAACAGCAACCATTTCAACTTTACTTTCCCATTATTCAGGAATGGATTATAGTGTTTTAGTTTCTGATAATGCGAAAGCCATGATGAATTCACTACAGGAACTGATGATGTCTTATTTCAAAATTTATCTGTTGATTACTATACCCTTCATGGCTATTTTCAGTTATCTGTGGTTTAAAAAAGCAGGATTTAATTATTCTGAACACCTTGTTCTCAATTCGTATAAAACGGCAGCAGACATGATTGCATTAGTAGTGCTTACATTTATAATACTATTCTTTAAAAATTCAGCTATTGTGATGAATATCTATACTATGGCATATATGACATTCAGCCTTGTATATGGTGTATGGTTTTATTTTCAGTTTTTCTCCCAAGCCGGATATTCCAAAACCTCATTATTCTTCAGAAGTCTTATGATTCCTGTTTCTTTTATGATACTTCAGACTATTGTCGGATTGGTATGGGGTATTGTTGCATTGATATTAAAATCATAAAAGTGTCTTTACAAGCGTTTTTATAGCTCATCAATCCTATAAATAATAGCAACAGAAGCATAAAATTCACATTATTACTTTGCTTACTGCAGAAATAAAAAAGACCTCCGAAACCGGAGGTCCTTTAACACCATATCAACTATAATAAAACTTATTATCAAATTTAAAACTCATTAATCATCACATAAAAATGACCTGAGTTAAGACTGTTGGCACTTCCTGAAATATTGGTAAGATTAATTACGATACTGGAAGTAGAAGTCATTCTTGGATTAGAAATAGAGAATGTTGAATTCCCTGCAAAATCCCCAGCCGGCGAAACAACTACTACAGCTCTGGTTGAGCCTGGTTGAAACCCTGATGGAATTGCAATTTCTAATGTTGTAGATTTTCCCGGAGGCATATTATTGATGGAAACTCCCGGCCATACTTCAAAACTGATCTGGTTTTTCTGTACACTGCCTTTTTCACCAAGCTTATACTGTCCGCTTACATCTAATCTTGTAGAAGTATTTGGAGCCCCCGTGCCAATGCCTACATTCGCATTATTATTCCCCAACACTATAGCATTGGCCTGTGAGGTAGTTGCTCCATATCCTATCGCAGTAGAAAATTGTCCCAGAGCATTTGCCCCTGAACCTACCGCTGTAGAGTTTTCTTTATTGGTCACAGCATTATACCCTAAAGCTGTTTCGCTGTTTGTATTTGTCTTAGCATTATATCCCACCGCAATAGATTGGAAACCTCCTGCTGAGGCATTATTACCAATTGCTGTGGATTCATTTTTGCTGGTTTGAGCATTGTACCCAATTGCTGTTGACTTAAAAGCACCTGCTGTCGATTTATTTCCTATCGCCAATGCATCATTTGCTGAAACAGCCGCCGCACTACCAATGGAGATCCCCTGAAAAGCAGAGCTTGAACTTCCGATAGCAATTCCGTTCTGGCCGGCATTAGCACCCAACCCAAAACTTACAGAATTATCTACCCCTAATCTTCCCGCTGTGGCAGCGTTTACTTTAAAGATCAGGTCATCCATTGTTTTTGTTCCTAATGATAAAGCAGTATTAGCACCGCTATATGTTCCTGCATTCTCTCCTGTTGTATTCCAGCCTGTTCCATTATCAACTTTATTGGTCGTATTGGAAGAAGTGGAAAGCCTGTTCCATTTGGATGCAAACCAATAATAAAACCCAGTCTCTGCTAACGCAGCTTTTCCGTTATTCCAAACAATAAGTCCATCTGCCGGAGAAGGTATTGTAATAGCATCTGTATCTGAAGTTAAAGCAATGCTTGGAAGAAGTACTCCTTTATCTTTAGCACTTACATGCAGCATAGCAGAAGTATCCGGGCTTGGTAAACCAATCCCAATCTGAGCATATGTAAAAAACGTAAAGAGTAAAAAGAGAAGACTAAATCTTAGTTTATAATTTCTTTGCATCACCTATGTTTTTGAGGGTGCAAATATACAAACTTTTTAATAAATACATAATTTTATTGAAAATACAATAATTTAAGACACACTCATGTGACTAAAGCTGCAACTACTCACATAGAATTGAAAAATTTACTAATTAACAATAAGTTAAACACCATTCATTTATTATCGTTTGGCGGTTTAAAACACTATATTATTCAAAATAAACAGATATTTAATTATTAAAAAATATTACCGAATTTTAAACAAAATACAATTTATCACTTTCTAATGAAACATGTTTCAATATGATCATTTATCATCCCAGTGGCCTGCATATGAGCATAAATAACCGTTGAACCCACGAATTTAAACCCTCTTTTCTTCAAATCTTTGGAAATTTTATCGGAAATTTCTGTGGTAGCTGGTACTTCTGATAAAGCTTTTGGCTTATTATCTATTGGAGTTCCATTTATAAAGCCCCATATATATTTTGAGAAACTTCCGAATTCTTTCTGAACCTCCATAAATTTCTGGGCATTGGTTACCGAAGCCAATATTTTAAGTTTATTTCTTATAATCCCGGAATTATTCATCAACTCTGCTATTTTTTGATCTGAATAAACAGCAACCTTCATATAATCGAAATGGTCAAAAGCTTTTCTGAAGTTCTCTCTTTTAGAAAGAATGGTATACCAGCTCAATCCTGCCTGAAAGCTTTCAAGAATAAGGAATTCAAATATCGTTTCATCATCATAAACAGGTCTGCCCCATTCTTCATCATGGTATTTTCTATAGAGATCATCTTTTTCACACCATCCGCAGCGTATTTTTTCCATAATTATCAATTTTTACAACATAAAGGTAAGATGGATTTAGAAAAGTATAACAAAATATTATGAAAAATTTAACAAAGGAGCCGGATTTTAGGAATGGTTATTGTTTATTCAATACCATCAAACCAAATTTATAGTATTATGAACAATTCAGATTACAACAAAGCGGAAAATGCAGTAAACAATGTAGAAAATTCTTTACAGAATGCAACGGATAAAGCCAAATGGAAAATCAATGAATTGGCAGACAAGGCCAAAGATTATATCAGTGAGAAAAGAAATAATGACGAAGAGGCCAGCCAAGAAGATTGGCTAGACAGGGTAAAAGCTAATGTTACCGATGCATGGGAAGATATTAAGGATAAAGCAGATGAGGCTTGGGAAAAAACCAAAGATGCAGCAGAAGATGTGAAGGCAGAATGGAACAAGAAAACGAATTAAAATTTCAGTCATATAAATATTTTCAAGAAAATGGAGTCTTATAATTGATAAGGCTCCATTTTTATTATGTCATAACCACAATTATTGCTACATTTGTATTTCAATAAACATTAAAAAATTATGTCATACGGTTTACTTAAAGGCAAAAAGGGAATTATATTTGGAGCCCTTAATGAACAATCTATCGCATGGAAAGTTGCTGAGAGATGTCATGAGGAAGGTGCAGAATTCATCTTATCTAATGCTCCTATCGCTTTGAGAATGGGAGAACTTAATGGTTTAGCCGAAAAAACAGGTTCTGAAGTAATTGCTGCAGATGCTACTTCTATCGAAGATCTTGAGAAACTTTTTGATGCTGCTGTTGCAAAATTTGGTAAAATCGACTTTATCCTTCATTCCATCGGAATGTCTATCAATGTAAGAAAAGGAAAACACTATACGGAAATGAACTACGATTGGTTGGAAAAAGGCTGGGATATTTCAGCGGTTTCTTTCCATAAAGTAATGCGTGTGGCTTGGGAGAAAGACTGTATGAATGAGTGGGGAAGCATCTTAGCGCTTACTTATATTGCAGCTCAGAGAACATTCCCAGACTACAATGATATGTCTGACAACAAAGCATATCTGGAAAGCATCGCTAGAACTTTCGGGAACTATTGGGGTGAAAGAAAAGTACGTGTAAATACAGTTTCTCAGTCTCCTACTATGACTACTGCAGGTAGTGGTGTGAAAGGTTTCGGAGGATTCCTTGGTTATGCTGAAGATATGTCTCCACTAGGAAATGCTACGGCTCTTGAATGTGCAGACTATTGTGTAACTCTATTCTCTGATCTTACTAAAAAAGTAACGATGCAGAATCTTTTCCATGATGGAGGTTTCAGCAGTTCAGGTGTTACTCAAAAAGTGATTGGTAAATATGATACTGAATAATAGTATTGAATATACGATAAAACAAATCGGCGGCCTCTTTGAGGCCGCCGATTCTGTTTAAAATAATACTAATATGATGTTATAAAATTACGGTCTGTATAGAATGGGCAGGTGCATTCAGCTTTGCTGCCATGCCTTCAATCCAAAGATTGGTTTCAATATCATTGTCTGAATCGTTCATGATTACGGTTACCAGCTGACTATTTTCATTCATAAAAGCTGAAGAAGTTAATGCTGCTCTGTTGGAAGATGAACCTATCCTCTGTGCATTAGGTTTGATATACTTTGAAACGTGTCCAATGTAGTAATATTCATAAGTATAAAATACCTCTCCTGTTTTCGTATCTGCAATGATGGGTGCAAAACAGAAATTTCCTTTATGGTTTGGACCTCCGGTTTCATCCAGAAGAATATTCCAGTCTGTCCATAAAGCATTTCCCTTATTGAAATCGTTCAGCATATTCTTGCTGTACAGTTCTCCCAGGCTTACATCGTAAATTCTGTCCATCGCAAACTGTTCTTTACAGCCTTCTGTAAAAGCAAGGAATTTATCAGGAAAAGCTCTGTGGGTTTCTGCCAGATTATCGAAGAGCTGGGTTTTGTTGTTCCAGGTTTCATACCAATGATAGCCGATTCCGTGGGCATATTTTGAAGTTTCAGGATCACTGAGTGTAGTGGTTGCTCTTTGATAGATCAGGTCTCTGTTATGATCCCAAATCATTACTTTTTTATCTTTAAAACCATTTTTCCAAAGAGTTGGCCCGAGGTTATTCTTTAGGAACTCCCCTTCTTCCTCTGCTGTATAGATACAGGATTCCCATGATTGGGTAGCCATAGGTTCATTCTGAACGGTTAATCCCCAGACATTAATTCCTCTTTTTTCGTATTCTTTTATGAATTTAATATAATAGTCTGCCCAGGTCTGATAGTATTGGTTTTCCAATCTTCCTCCTTTGTATAAGCTTTTATTAGATTTCATCCAGGCTGGTGGACTCCAGGGAGAGAAATAAAAGGTGAAATTATTTCCAATTGCCTTTTGAGCCTCTTTGATCATTGGAATCTTATACTTCTCATCGTGGGCAAGATTAAATGTTTTCAAAGAGGTGTCATTATCCTCAACATATGTATAAGAATCGCTGGAGAAGTCACAGGAATTCATATTCGTACGAACTACAGTATATCCCAATCCATTTTTCCCGAAATAAGCATCCAGAATTTCCTTTTGCTTATTCTTTGGCATTTTATAAAATGTTTCTGCGGATGCATCTGTAATAGCACCTCCAATTCCGATCAGCTTTTGGTATTTAAAATCAGGAGCTACAAAAATACAGGCTTCCGTTTCTTTTGGCTGTCCGAACTGCTCAAATTTTACAGCACCTTTGTCTGCCATTCTTTCATTCACTTTCGAATGGGTCAAAATTACCTTAGCTGTTTTTCCTTCATGCTTTTTCCAATAATTTCTCTGAGCACTGACATTAATGACAATACCTACTACAAAACAACTTACGATTAGTTTTCTCATGATTTTATTTTAAAAAATATAGGTTGCTGCTGAACTTCCGGGAATGGCTACAGCAGCCGTTTTCCCGGCAAATTTAATATTAAAATTCTCAACAGCTTTATTATCGTTCTGAACAATTAATACTATTTTTCCCGCTGGAGTCTTAAATGCTGCTGTGGATAAATATTTTGATTGTGAAGAAGCAATACGTTGAGAGCCCGCAGGAACAAATTTCGAAGCATGAGCAATGATATAGTAGGCTACATTTCGGGTAAAGTTTTCACTGTCCGAAATCGTAATTGCTCCTTTACATTCTGTACATCCACCATCTGTATGTGGTTTGTATTCCGGATCATTGGCAAGATTCCATTCCAAAGAGATTTTGCTCCAGTTTCTCATCGCACCGATGATTACATTTTTTGTGTGCCAGTTCAAATCTTCATTAAAAGTTCCTTTTGAGCCAGTCCATTGTTCTGTAAAATATAAATTTTTGTCAGGAAAAGCATTATGAACTGTACTTAATGCTGAAATATCACCTTCATACAAGTGAAAAGCTGAACCATCTATATATTGATACGCTTCCGGATCTTTTAAAATATCAAGAGCATATTCAGGTTTGTTGCAGTTGTGATCATATACAACAATCTTGGTTTTGATATTATTGGCTTTAAAAGCAGGTCCTAAATGGCCTTTAATAAAATCTCTTTGTTTATCCGACGGCATATACAGACTCGGATTATTTCCCGGATGTAAAGGTTCATTTTGAGGAGTGATGGCATCAATAGTGATTCCTTCTTTCTGCATTCCCTGAATATATTTTACGAAATACTGGGCATAGGTATTATAAAATTCAGGTTTTAGGCTTCCTCCTTTTGATTTCCCGTTATCTTTCATCCAAACCGGTGCAGACCAAGGTGCAGCAATAATTTTAATCTTAGGATTGATGGATAAAATCTCCTTCAGCATAGCAATCAAAGCTTTATCTTTTGCCAGACTGAATTTGGAAAGAGAGACATCGGTCTGCCCTTCTGGAAGGTCATCATAGGAGAAAACTTCACCATCAAGATCTGAAGCTCCAATACTTAATCTCAGATAACTGATGGAAATAGAATTTTGATCATTTCCAAAAAGCTCATTCAGTAAAGCTTTTCTTTTAGTTGGAGATAAACGATTAATGACCTCAACACTTCCTCCTGTCAATGTATATCCAAAACCATCAATATATTGAAACTTTTGGGTATCATCAATTTCAATATTCTGCAAGCTATTCGCAGTATTGGCAAACTTAACCGGAGCCTGAAACTGTAGCTTTACACTTTCATCACCTTTGGTAAGCCAGTAATTCACCTCGTTTCCTTTATTCTGAGCAATAGAAGCGCATGACAAAGGAAAAAGTACTACACCACATAACAGTGCAGTACCTTTAAAGAAACTATATAAGTTGTGAAACTCCATATTTAATACCCCGGATTTTGAGTTAGATTCTGATTATTATCTCTCTGTCCTTGAGGAATAGGCCATAACAATCTGTTTTGATTAATATTTCCTGCGTAAGGAAGTATATTTCCGTTTCCATCTTTTTGCTGAGAAAGAACAGAAAGTGCAGCTCCGGTTCTTTTCAGGTCAAACCAACGGTGCCCTTCAAATGCTAATTCAAGCTTTCTTTCATTAAGAACTTTTCCAATTCCATCGGTCTCAGAGGAAATCGTTACCGGAGCTAATCCTACTCTGGTTCTTACTTGATTAAGATATCCTGCTGCTCCTGTAAAATCACCTGTTCTTACTCCCGCTTCTGCCTGTAATAATATAATATCAGCATATCTCAGAATGTAAAAATTCTGGGTTCCATCTGTTTTTCTCATCTTATACAGGAAAGGATAATGGTTGCTTTGTGTCCAATATTTATCTGACCAGGATACGGGTAAAAACTTCACAGAACTATTTAACCTTTGGGTATCTCCTTCATCATTAAATGCCTTGACCAGATCATTGGAAGGAACATTGAATTTCTTCCAGTCGGTACCATAAAACATGGATGATCCCCAGGCCCAGACTGTTCCTGCATTTCCATCAGCTTCAAAGATTGATTCCGCATTGGCTTCATGATTTCCATCAAAAAGCTGATCATAAACCGGAAGCAGACTAACTCCTGAAATATTGGAGGTATATTGTTTTACTTTCGCCCAATCAGGATTGGGTTTGGTAGCGTAGGCTTTTGCTAATAATCCATAAGCAAAATTCTTATTCACTCTGTACTTTTCACTGCTTGCAGGAGCATTGGCCAAAGCGCCTTCCAAATCTGAAATAATCAGATTATAGACCTCAGCAACCGGCTTTCTCGCTGGATAAATCTGGCTGTATACTTCATCAAAGTTATCTGCGTTTACTCCGATAACCGCTTTAGTTACCAAAGGGATATCTCCCCATAACTGTACAGCATGGAAATAATACAAAGCTCTGAAAATAGCAGCTTCAGATTTCATTTCTGCTTTTCTGGCGGAGGTAAGAGCCGGATCCTTAATCTCATCTACATAATTAAGAATCATATTACAATCGTTGATGAAACCGTATATGTATTTCCAGTCTCTTTCTACATTGGGATTGGTGGAAAGAATACGATATTCATCCTGCTGAAAGTTCTGAACATTATCTGCTCCGGCATAAGATATTTCAGTCTGAGCATCTCCGTTAAAGAAATAATCCAACTGCCAGTATTCGTTTCCGAAAGCGGTATAAATGGTATTCATTCTTTTGTCTGCATCATCTTTTGATTTTAATGGAGTCTCAATGGAAACAGCATCTTCTGTAATAGGCTCCGTATCTAAAAAATCACTACAGGAAACACTGGTCATCAATACCGATGCTCCGAATAGATAATATATTGCTTTATTGATTTTCATTGTAAATAATTTAGAAATTAGCTTTTAATCCAATGATAAACGTTCTTACCTGAGGATAGGTTCCATAATCAATTCCAAAAACAGCTCTCTCAGCTCCTGAAGTCCCTCTGTTGGGGCTGAATGCATTCACTTCCGGGTCCATCCCTGAATAATTGGTGATGGTAAAAATATTTTGTCCGGTTGCATATACATTAAGCTTGTTGACTCCTTTAATAGGATTGATAAAATTGTATCCTAATGTCACTGCTTTTAGTTTCAGATAAGATCCATCTTCTACAAATCTATCTGAGATCATCTGTGCTGATGCTGAATTGGCACGGGGTACATCTGTAATTTGCCCCACCGTTGTCCATCGGTTCAATACAGCCGTAGACTGATTTTTATAATCGTTCATCATTTCAAGGTCAAAACGAGTAGCATTATAGATATCATTTCCTACAGAACCTGTTATCAAAATGTCCATATACCAGTTTTTCAGGGTAAAATTATTGCTGAAACCGAAAGTATATTTTGGATTTGGATTTCCAATGGCTGTTCTGTCATCTACATCCAGATAGCCATTTCCATTCGTATCTTTATACAACAAATCTCCTGTATTAGGATCTACCCGATCCACTTTGTACCCATAGAATGTACTTAACGGCTGACCAGGCTGAAAACGAATTACCTTTCCTCCCACACTCTCTATATTGATGGCGTCAACAGTGTTGAGATATTTTTCAAATGCTAAAATTTTATTTTTAGCAAATGAAATATTAAATGAGCTGCTCCAGCTAAAATTTTCATTCTTAATATTTACTGTATTTAATGAAAATTCCAACCCTTTGTTTTCCAGTGATCCTGCATTTCTATAAATAGGTCCCGTTAAAATCCCCATTGTATAAGGGAAAATAAGGTTGGTTGTCTTTCTTCTGTAAGCATCTGCGGTAAATCTGATACGATTATTCAGAAAGGCCAAATCTAATCCCACATTCGTATCAGTAGTTGTTTCCCAGGTGATATCACTGTCATACTGTGATATTTTATAGGCTGGAACCCCATTTGACCAATAAGGATCAAATAAATTAAAGTGTGAATATGCCGGTACTCCTGAGACATTCCCGGTTTGTCCCCAGCCTCCTCTTAATTTTAACTCACTGATGACTTTATTGTCTGCAAGGAAATCTTCTTTAGATACCAGCCATGAAGCTGACACTCCCGGAAAGAATCCCCATTTTTTCCCGGAAGCTAATCCGGAATAGGCATTTTCTCTGAAGACTCCCATTAAGGAATATTTGCCATTATAAGTATACAAAACCCGACCAAAGAAAGAAAGGTTTCTTCCTATCTCTTTATGGTTATCTCCTCCCTGAGTTGATGCTGCATCATAGGAAAAATTCACCGTGCCTTCTGGAAATTTCTCCCCGGAAAAATATTGGGTTCTGATGCTTTTCTGGGCGATCTGCATTCCTCCCAATAAGGAAAGATCATGAGCACCTCTTTTTAAAGTATACGCTAAAGTGTTTTCAAAATTATATTCCTGATACAGATAATATTCCTGAGAACCAATTCCCATTTTTGATCTTCCGTAACTGGTCTGATATCCGTCTGTAAATTTGGTATTTCTGGAATCAGTCATGTCAAATGAGATGCTTGGTTTCCATATCAAATTATCCAGCAGCTTTACTTCAAGCCCTACATTGCTTAAAAAACGCTGCGTAAGAGTTTTATCCTTTCTGGATTGATAAGCCACCGGATTTTCCCATGAAGACTGATACGGATTGGGAGCAAACTGTCCAGGCTTATAACCATCATTCAGCTGTCCTGTTGTCTGATCGTAAACAACACTGTCCGTAGGATTAAAATTAATCTGATCTCCATAGACTGGTAAAAAGCTAGGAGTATTAAAGGCGCTCAGAACCACCCCGCCTCTGGCTGTACTTAAATTATCATTGGTGTTGGCCAATGAAGTAAAGAAATAATTAACGGTGGAATTCAGCTTAAGCCATGGAGCAAGAACAGCATCCAAATTCATTTTCACAGACGTTCTCTGGAACTTGGAAGGCTTAATGATTCCTGATATATCCTGATAGCCTATAGCTGTGTACGCCTTTACCTTTTCATTTCCGAAGGAATAATTGACATTATAGTTCTGATCAAAACCGGTTTGAAAAACTTCTTTTCTCCAGTCTGTATCAATTCCGGCATATCTTGGATTATTAACGGTAGAAAGGTAATCCGAACCACCATTTGCCTTAATATCCGAAAGTAAAGATTTATACTGATCTAAATTCAGAACATCAATATTTTTTACCGCTTTTGAAACGCCCCAATAGGCATTGAAATTAAGCTGGGGTTTTCCTTGTTTTCCTTTTTTGGTGGTAATAATGACTACTCCAGAAGAACCATTGATCCCATAAATCGCAGTGGAAGATGCATCTTTAAGAATGGTCATATCGAGAATATCATCCGTATTGATTCCGTTGATATCATTGGTTTGTATACCATCCACCACATACAATGGACTTACTGATGAAGAAAGAGAATTGTTCCCTCTGATTTTAACCTCTATCCCGGCTCCCGGTTTTCCTGAAGCCTGAATGACATTGACTCCCGCAGCCTGCCCTTGCAAAGCCTGTCCTACATTGTAAATGGGCCTGTCATCAAAGGCATCAGCTTTTACCGTAGAAACAGCACTTGTAAGATTTTGTTTTTTAACTCCTCCATACCCTATCATTACAATTTCTTCTATTTTGTTCTCTTTAGAAATCGTGTCCTTTTTGGTCTGGGCACCGAAGTTAGCCGTAAAATAGAGGACGGCAATCACTCCTAGACTTCTCGATATTCTTACATTCATATACAGCTATTTGTTTTAATTCTCAAATTGAGACAATAAAAATATATTTTTTTTCAATTAATTAACATTATATTAATAAATATTTTAAAATTTCGTTTATTATTGAGGGTTAAAAGCCATATCTTCGCATTAATTATTCACAAAAAGCTATAAAAATTCAATAAAGTTAACTCCCGAAATGACCACTAAGCTTTCTAATATTTCTCTCCCGCTAAAATTGACCTTCCTTATTTTCTCAATGGTATTAAACTGTATGGGACTTATTATCCTTCAGCTTGCAGATGCCAATATTACCTATGGAGAACTGGGATTTCTGGAATCCTTCAAAGACCTGCCTATTGCTTTCATCTCTCTTTTTGCAGTGAGTTTCATCAATAAAACAGGAACAAAAAAAGCTTTAATTGCAGCTTTGGCCATAGTAGGATTCTGTTCTTGTCTTCTTCCGTTTATTGAAGAGTTCTGGTTTTATAAAGTATGGTTTGCCATCATTGGAGCCTGTTTTGCCATTGGTAAAATATGCGTATTTGGAATCATCAGGAACAATATTGGGGATGAAAAATCTTTGGCGAAAACCATGAACAGCGTGGAAGCTTCATTTATGATTGGGATTTTTGTGGTGAATACAGGTTTTGGATGGCTTATTTCAAGCTCCTATTCCGAATTCTGGAGGTTTGGGTTTTTACTCATTGCGGTATTATCTGCCATCACCATATTCCTTCTTTCAAAAATAGAAATAACAGAGTCTAAGCCATCGGAAAACAAAAGTATATTCACAGAATTATCAGGATTTACAACACCTGTTGTAGGTTTATTTCTTGCTGTGATCTTCTTTATTGTTTTTGTAGAACAGGGGTTTAATTCATGGCTGCCCTCTTTTTACAAAAATCATCTGAAAGTCAATTCATTTTTTGCCCTTCAGGCCACTTCCTTCCTTGCTCTTTTTTCCTATGCAGGAAGAACCGTTACAGCCAATATTATCCGTAGATATTCATTATCAAAATATTATATTACATGCATCTCTCTTATCATCGCTTTATTGCTTACGATTTTAGGAATTCAGTATTTTGATTCTGAGGATTCAAGACTCATTCTCTTTTTGTTTCCGGTGATAGGTTTATTTCTTTCACCACTCTACCCTGTTGTCAATTCAAAAATGATTGCTGTGGTTGATAAAGAAAAGATCAATCTGTTTACTTCACTTATTGTTATTTTTTCTTCCCTGGGCAGCTCGGTGAGTTCTATTATTATGGCTATACTCTTTGGGAAGCAGCTTTTAAACTTTTATCCATTATATATTTTATGCTCTGTAATTCTTCTTTTTGTGATTAGTTTGATGTATTTTAACGTCTCAAAAAAGAAAATATAGAAAATAGTTTTATTTTTACAATCATGAAAATCAAAGACACAAAAAGCAAAGAAACGCTTCAGGAACTGATCGACACAAAGGATTTCGTTGCTCATCTTTCTGTAGATTGTACGATATTCGGCTTTCACAATAATATTTTGAAAGTCCTGTTATTAAAATATCATGATCTGGATCTGTGGTCACTTCCGGGTGGTTTTGTTTTCAATGATGAAGACCTTCGGGAAGCTGCAGAGCGGGTTTTGTATGAACGAACGCATCTTAAAGATTTATTTTTGAAGCAATTCCATACGTTTGGAAGAATTGATCGTACAGAAAATAATGTTCACCAAATCCTCCTTAGAAATAAAGGGATTGAAGTACCTGAAGATCACTGGATCTTTCAAAGGTTTATTACGGTAGGATACTGCAGTCTTATCGATTTTTCGCTTACGAATACTTTTCCCGATGCTTTTAATGAAAGCTGCGAATGGTTTGAAGTGAACAATCTTCCCAAGATGGCATTTGACCACGACAGAATTATAGAAACCGGGCTGGAATATCTGAGAATGAATATCAACACTGAAGTAGCAGCCAGTAATCTTCTTCCTGAAAAATTTACGATGAAGGACCTTCAGGCTCTTTATGAGACAATTTTAGGACAGAAATTCAGAAGAAATAATTTCCAACGAAAAATTTTAAGCCTTAATATCCTTGACAGATTGGAAAAATTATATGATGGTTCTGCTAACAAGGCTCCGTACCTGTATAAATTCAAGACTGAGGTTCATAATTCCACTAATCAGTATCCTATCTCCAATGATGAGGAGGTTTAAAATATGAATTTTATCCCTTAAACAGGAAAAATCCATATTATCTATTTGAAAACCAGCATTTAGATAAGTTTTCAAAAAAATTTCTTAAACACCACGAAAAATGTTATTTTTAACAAAATCAAAAAATCATGTCATATTATCCTCTTACAAGCATCCCTGATTATTATGGAATTGATGCTTTACTTACTGAAGAACACAAACTGATCCGCCAATCTGTAAGAGATTGGGTTGAAAGTTATGTAATGCCGCAGATTGACCAGGCAGCACAAAATCATACTGATCTTCCTGGCCTTATGAGAGAGTTAGGAAAAATCGGGGCATTAGGACCTTATATTCCGGTCGAATATGGAGGTTCTGGGTTAGACCAGATTTCATATGGTCTTATCATGCAGGAGTTAGAAAGAGGAGATTCTGCAGTACGTTCTGCTGCTTCAGTACAAAGCTCTTTGGTAATGTTTCCTATTAATGAGTTCGGTTCTGAGGAACAGAAAAAGAAATATCTTCCAAAATTAGCTGCTGGAGAAATGATTGGTTCTTTTGGATTAACTGAGCCTAATCACGGTTCTGATCCAAGTTCTATGGAAACTTACTTCAAGGATATGGGAGACCACTATCTTTTGAATGGTGCAAAAATGTGGATCACCAACTCCCCTCTTTGCGACATTGCTGTGGTATGGGCAAAGAATGAAGAAGGAAAAATACAAGGATTAATTGTTGAAAGAGGAATGGAAGGATTCACTACTCCGGAAACACACAATAAATGGAGCTTAAGAGCTTCCAAAACAGGAGAATTGGTATTTAATGATGTAAAAATTCCGAAAGAAAACCTACTTCCGGGTGTTACAGGACTGAAAGGACCTTTATCTTGTCTGAACTCAGCCAGATATGGAATTTCTTGGGGAGTAATCGGAGCAGCTATTGACTGTCATTGTACAGCAGTTCAGTATTCTAAAGAAAGAAAGCAGTTTGGCAAACCAATCGGGTCTTATCAGCTTCAACAGAAAAAATTAGCTGAATTTTTAACAGAGATTACAAAAGCTCAGTTATTATGTCTTCAGTTAGGAAATCTTAAAAATGCTCATAAAGCAACTCCTGCACAAATTTCAATGGCTAAACGTAACAACGTAAAAATGGCTATTGATATCGCTAGAGAATCAAGACAGATCCTTGGAGGTATGGGTATCATGGGCGAGTTCCCAATGATGAGACACGCAGCCAATCTGGAGTCTGTAATTACTTATGAAGGAACTCACGACGTTCATTTGTTAATCACCGGTTTAGATATTACAGGTATCAACGCTTTCTAAGGAAAGAAAAATATAGAGTTAAGAGTCTGGTCTTTGGATCAGACTCTTTTATTTTACTCACCTTTCAGAGAATTTAATATTCGATGAATAGTTATTAATGTCTGAATATTTTTGAGGAATTAATAAAAATACTACATTAACAGTAGTAAAAATCCACGGTATGAAGAAAATAACAACTTTTTTGTTAGGGCTCACTGCACCTTTCTATTTAGCACAACAGGCAGGAGATCTTATAAGTGCTGAGCAAAAACTGGACTTAACTCCCCAAGGAGTAGTTAATTTCATTGCTAATAATCTTGGTGAACAAAACGCTCCTGATTTTGTAAGTTATCTGAACGGCTTCAATGTAGGTTTAAAAGGATATAAAATAACTTATTACACCAAAAATGAAAAAAACATCCTTGTAAAAGCAACAGGTCTTCTCATGTATCCCAATGTTAATATGAAGCTTTCAACAGTAGTTTCAGACCATGGGACTACTGATAGCAGACATAATGTTCCTTCTAATTTTAAAGGAACATTAACCGCAGGATTCGTGGTGGAACTTTCTTATGTACTCAACGGTTATATTTTAATGGCTCCTGACTATGTAGGGATGGGAGACGGAGATGGCGTACATCCATATGTAGATTATGCTACTGAATCTGGCGCCACTATTGATTTTGTTACGGCAGCCAATAAGGTATTGGCACAACAGGGAATAAAACGTTACGATGAATACTTCCTGGCAGGCTATTCACAAGGAGCACATGCAGCCATGTCTACTTTAAAAAGATTAAATGTCTCCAATCCTGGCAATTTAAAGTTTAAATATGCTTATATGGGTGACGGTCCTTATGATATGTCCGAAACCACTTTAAAGAAAGGTGTTTTAGAAAAGGATATTTACCCATTTACCTCATTTCTTGCCAATGTGCTCCACAGCTGTAATAATATAGGATATAAAACCTATACGAATGATATTTCAGAAGTTATTTCAGCAGAATATCTTGACAAATATAACTATCACGTTGTTCAGGATAACGGCGGTTTACTCTGGGGACCATTTCTATGGAGAAAACTCTTCACAACTAATTTTGTTAATGAGGTCACCAATAACCCCAATCATAAATTCAGACAATGTCTAAAGCCAAAAGATGTTTATGACTGGTACAATAAAACACCTATGACTTTAGGTCACTCTACTGTCGACCTTGCCATTCCGCCGGAAAACACCTCCAAAACTATTGATGTACAGCGTGGTTATTATGCATGGTGGGATCTTAACAAATATAAACTGGATTCTTTCTACTGGGGACCTATTGGCCATGTGGGTGGTATTGTTCCATTCGTTCTTGCTTCTAATGCTAAGTTTAATACCTTAAGAAGCGGTGGACTTTTTAATCAATGGGCTGCGGTGGGATCTATTTTTGGGAAACAATCAGCAGAAGCTTCATCAGAAACACCTACTCTATTTTCATCTCAGATAAAACCTGATCTTGGAAATATGCAGTTGGTTGAAGTTAATGATTTCAATAAAGAGAAAGCAACCAGCAGAACTGCAAATGACCGTAGTTTATCTTCTTTAAATGATGGTGTATATCTGTTAAAAGTATCGAAAAATAATCAGGAAAAGATGCTTCCATACATTAAAAACACCCCTAAAGAAGTGGCGGAAAATGAAATTGTACAATCCGAAAATAATGCGGTTTTAAAACTAAAGATAGATGGGGATGAACTTTCAGCTGTTCATATTTTTGATGAGAATAAAAATTTGGTTACAACCATTTCCAAAGATCAATATAAGCAAAACGGTGGGATCAATTTAAAAAGTCTGGATCCTCAGAAATACACATTCGAAGTAGCTACACCATATTATAATCTGCAGTTCAATAAGAATCTTGGAGGCAGCAGATTGGAAAACAGTACAGACATTTTTACACTGAACAAGCAAATCCGGGCCAGAGCTAATAATGATATTAAAACGATCAGTATTTACAGCATTTCCGGAGCTTTGCTTCATCAGCAAGAAGTAAATGCCCAGCAATTTGAATCGAAAAGTATGGAACCGGGAGTATATGTAGTACAAATGACTCTTGCCAACGGAAAAACAATCAATAAAAAAGTTAAACTCTAGCATCAATCCTTTTTATATATCATTTTCAAGTTAATTTTGGCACTCCAGCAATGGGGTGCTTTTTTGTTGTTTTCTACACAAAGCTTTTATCTAGCAGATTGTTATATTTTAAGGAAGCAAAGAGATCCAACTTTGTTGTTGATGAAACTATGAGGTTACACATATGTTTACAAAGAATCAATAAAGTTGATTCCAGCTTTTCTTCCGTAAAAATCAAGTATCATGAAAATAAAATTTTGCATTACAATAATCACAAATTACCGGACCACACATTCATCAAGCAGAAATAACTCTAACAATACAAATTAGAATAAAAGCTCAATAAGCTTTATTTAAAGATTCATAAAAACTCATTAAATAAGCATTTTAACCTTAATTTCTAAATCTGAAAATTGAAATGAATACAAAGCAAGCAAAATGATTTTTATCAATTATTTTAAATTATTCTAAATAAAATTAGATATCTTATTTAATGCCTCCTACCTTTGCCGGAAGAAAAATGCTGATGGTACATAACGATCCACGATTCCCTTTAAAAACACAGATTTTCACATTTCTATTTCTCGCTACATTTTCAACAGCCCAATCGCAAGACAGGTCTGCTACAGTGTCATTTGAAGTTAGGAATAACCATTCCGAACCGGCAAATGGTTCAGAAATTAAAGTTCTATCCGATAAAAATATATACTCCACATCTACCAATGATAAAGGATTCGCCATTATATCTGCTCTTCCAGGTCAATATACTGTTGAAATCCGTAAAAATGGTATCATTCAATATTCAGGTAAGATTATCATCACAAAACCTGAAGTATTTACTTTTACGCTGGCAGACAAAATCAACTCTATTGAAGAAGTAATTATTACGGCCAAAGAAAGTAAAGGATTAACTTCTTCTTCAGTGATTAGCCAACGCGCTATGCAGCATTTGCAACCTTCCAGTTTTACTGATCTTCTGGAGCTTCTTCCCGGAGGGCGATCCGGAGATCCTCTTCTCAATCAGGTGAACAAAATCAGTCTTCGGGAAACCGGTAATCCTGGTAATGATTACAATACTTCTGCCATGGGAACCACATTTCTGGTAGATGGTGCCCCGTTGAACTCCAGTGCCAATCTTCAGTATACCTATGATTTTTTAGATAAAAGCAATAACGGTCTGAAAAGACGGCTTAATCTAACAAGCGGTGTAGATATGCGTAGTATTTCTACAGACCAGATTGAAAAAGTGGAAATTATGCGTGGAATTCCTTCTGTCATTTATGGGAATCTAACTTCGGGAATCGTTAAAATCACCAATAAATCCGGATACACTCATTGGAAATCCAGGTTTAAAGCAGATGGTTACAGTAAGCTATTTTCAATCAGTAAAGGATTTGAAGATAATGAGCGAAACCTAAAAATTAATACCGGAATTGATTATCTGAATGCAAAATCTGACCCAAGGGACAAGCTTGAAAACTATAAAAGGATTACTGCAAATTTTGGGCTAATAAAAGAAAAACAACAGAGCCTTGGCAGCTTCAGATGGCAGACTCATCTTAGTTATACAGGTTCATTAGATGGTTCAAAGACTGATCCGGATGTGGATTTATCTCAGTTAAATTCATATGAAGTTAATAATCATCTTATAAGCCTTTCGAATGTATTGAATTACACGAAAAATGAACCCTCTTTTTATAGATCAACAGAAGTACAAGCTACCATTAATCAAAGGTTTGATAAAATAAAACAGACCAAATTTATTCAGTTGGAAAACGCAACGGCTTTCCCGCTTTCAAGAGTTGAAGGTGAATATGATGGATATTATCCTGAAGCCCAATATATTTCTGATTATACGGTAGATGGAAAACCACTGGATATTTTTGTCAAAATGGTTAATAATTTTCAATGGAATTTTAAACGAATTAAGAATGAGATTAATGCCGGATTCGACTGGCAATTCAGTAAAAACTGGGGCCAGGGACAATTATTTAATGTTTATAAGCCTATAGATCCTAAAGCAACCTTCAGACCACGTGCCTACCGCGAGGTTCCGGCCTATTCTACTTCTGCTTTGTTTTTGGAAACCATCAGCACAGCAAATCTTGGCCAACATCAACTTACATTGGCATTAGGATTAAGAGGAAATTCAATGCTGAATCTGCCAACTCATTTTAAAATGAACGGAAAGGTGTATCTGGATCCAAGAGTTAACTTTCAATGGAATCTTCCGGAGTTCAAAATCATGGATAAAAAGGCTCAATTGGCATTAACATTAGGCTATGGTAAACAGAGTTTATTTCCAGACCTAAATCTTCTGTATCCTGAATTGATTTATAAAGATAGTCAACAGCTGAACTATTTCCATTCTAATCCAAATTATAGAAGAGTGAACTATAAAACCCTTATCTATAATCCTCAGAACCCGGAAATAGAACCCGCTGTTAATGAAAAGTTTGAAGCAAGAGTAGATCTCAGTCTGGGACTTCATCAGCTATCCATAACTGTTTTTAAGGAAAGAATGCACAATGCATTCCGTACAATGAACGAATATGCTCTCTATCAATATAAAAAATACGACGCATCAGCTCTTAATCACGACGCAATAACTTCCCCACCGGATATCAATGCTCTTCCTTATCAGAATGTGATGGAAAACTTCATGTATGCTGCCCAGCGAAATGGAAGCAAAATAGATAAAGAAGGGGTAGAATTTCAGTATTCTTCCAACAGAATTCCTGTCATCAATACAAGATTTACTTTGAGTGGTGCATGGTTTCGTACAAAGTATGGAAACAGTCTCCCAGTCTACAAAAGACCTGATGTACTGATTAACGGAAAACCTTATCCTTATCTCGGACTTTACAATGGCATGGAGCCTAATTCAGCAAACGAAATTCTGAATACCAACCTGATGATGGATACTTATATTCCGAAATTGGATCTGATCTTCTCTACATCTTTCCAATTTTCGTGGTATTCGATGAGGAAATTAGATCCTATGAACGGAGCTCCCAGTCATTATGTGGATCAAAATGGCAATGTACTCCCCTTCAATCCTGATACGGCCAGAGGAACGATTCTGGAAAGACTTATGATTGCCCAGAATGAAGATCGATATACTACCAACAGAAGACCATTGGAAGCCAATCTTAATCTTAAGGTAACCAAAAGTTTCAGAAATAAGACGGTTATCGTTTCCATGTTTGCCAACAGGCTTTTCAGTTATTATGCCCCATACAGCGTGAATGGATTTACGATTAACAGAAAAGGTATCAATGACCCCTATTTCGGGATGGAGATCAATTTCAATTTATAACAATTTCAATTTAATACGTTATGTTTAAACATTTATTAAGAACACTATTACTATCGTGTGCTGTACTAAGTCTCGCAGCATGTTCGTCCGATTCCGATGCACCGGAAGCACAGGCACAAACTACTTTAAACCTACAGCTGAAAGTAGTTCCTGAAAATATTCAGGTAAAAGAATATAAAAATCTTACCGTAAACTTTAAGGAACTGAATACTGGCTTTACGACCACTCAGGAGCTTAAGAACACGAATTCCCTGAAAACAGTTCTTCCTATGGGAACGTATAACATTACCGTGGAAGGAAGCATTGTATATACAGACAATTCAACAGCTACCGAAGCGAAAGTAGGCGGATTACAGACCGGAGTGGTTATCAACGGTACTGAACAGACTAAAACCATCGATATTTCAATGAAAGCCGGAAGCAGTGACCTTATTCTTGAAGAGGTATTCTTTACAGGAACTAAAACCCCACAAGGAGCTATGTATTTTGGTGACCAATATTTTAAAATAACCAATAATACAGATAAAACATTATATGCTGATGGAATGCTATTGATACAATCTGCTTTCATGACTAATGAAAAACAGGATTACAGCCCGAATATCATGGGATCAACATTCTCTGCCGGCGCCATCATCAGAATCCCCGGAAATGGAACTACTTACCCTGTTTTGCCAGGAGCATCTATCATCATTGCAGAAGATGCCATCAACCATAAAGAGTTTAATTCTTTATCCATCAATCTGTCTCACGCTAATTTTCAAATTTTCAAGGAAGACTCTGATGATATTGATAATCCTGCAGTTCCTAAAATGGTAAATGTATTTGAAAAAATGGTGATTCACACACAGGGATATTACGCTTATGCTTTAGCACGTATGCCACAGGGAACGACCAATGAGTCTTTAATCAGCCAGAATTCATACACTTATACTTATAATCTCACTTTCGGAGGAGATGTTTATCCTATGGATGGATTGGCTGTTAAGATTCCAAACGAATGGATCACAGATGCCATAAACCTAAGTGTACAGGATTCTTTCCAATGGTTGGTAACGTCTCCTTCTTTAGACATGGGATGGACTTCTGTAACTTCTTTTGACGGGGATAAAAACCGTTTTGGAAAAGCAGTCCGTAGAAAAGTTATTGGAAAAAATGCAGATGGGAAAGATATTTTAAAAGACACCAATAATTCCACTACGGATTTTGAACACGGTGTAAAACCTTCATTATTCAACTAAAATGAAACATTTTCACTCCATACTTATCCTGCCGGTTCTTTTTCTTAGTTCTGAAATGTACGCTCAGGACAATGATACGATCATGAAGACAATCCGGGAAGAATACAGCTATGATAGAATGCTCAAAAACAGCATCAACAACAACCCGGCCAATATGTTAGGCTCAAGAAAGTATCAGCTTACAGTTTTTAATATATTCACTCAAAACAATGATACTCCTAATGAAATAAAGCAAAAAGGCAACGGAAAAAATCTTTGGGGAGCGCAAGCCAGCACTCATCAGATATTGGATCCGAAAACCGTGGTTTGGGGGAATGCTTCCTACTCACAAGGAAAAAACAAGCAGGTAGTATGGAATGAAAATGCTGATTATGACATTATCTACCCTTATGTAGCTGCAGACAGTGTAGGCGGCGATATGAAGTTTGAAAACTATTCGTTTTCCGGTGGATATTCTAAGCAAATCAATTCATATACTCTGGGGGTTACAGGAAGCTATAAAGCCAGTTTAAGCTACCGGGATATTGATCCCAGGCCCAAGAATACTGCAGCAACGTTTTCATTAGCATTGGGAGCTCATAAAATGATGTTTGGGAAATTTAAAATCGGGGCTTATGTAGAAGCTGAAAAATACACTCAAAAACATTATCTGAGCTTTGTAAGCAATCAGGGATTTCCTATGATCTACAATATGAATGGGTTGGGAAACTACAACGAATTGCTTTCAGGAAAGCTTCGTCAGGCTTATTATGAAGGCTGGACTTATGGTGGTGGTTTACAGATCTTCGAAGCAGAAAACAGATCATGGTATCTTACTGCCGGAATTAAACAGTTCAACCTCGACAAACTTCTGACCGAATACGCAGATCTTAATGCCTCAAAGATTAATGAACAACAATTCAATTTCTCGTTAGGTAAGTTTTTTGAAACAGGAAAAATCTCCTGGGGAATTTCTGCGATTGGAAACCATATCAACAGAAAAGGAACTGAAAACCTGTTTTTAAATGATAACTCAAGAAATTACATACAGATTGGATCTGCTGAAAAATACAGTCATCGGGTAACGAATGTAGTATTGAAAGGCATCTTAGAAATGGAACATCAGAATGCAAAATCATCTCTGCTTCCTTATTTTGGTTTCATACAGGAAAAGGAAAAATATACTACTCCACTTTCTATCATTGATTTAAATAAACTTATCTATGGTGCGGATTATCAATGGATGAAAATATTTACAGACAAGCTTGCTCTTTCTGTTTCTATGGGAGTCTCCGTTACAGATGTTTATAAAAAAGATGCTATATTCAATAGTTTCAGCAAGCCGGCTATCCAACAGATGCTACAGGAAAACTACAGCTTTCAGTCTGCAGACTTCTGGCAGGCCAAACTTGATATTAATTTTCATTTCAATCTTCCGGTTATTAAGAATGCTTATGTAGGCGGTAAAATGATATACAGCAATTTTAAAAACAGTAATAATATGCTTTTTGCAGCAACCATAGGAGGCATTTTTTAAATAAAAACATGAAATTTTCAGATATTAAATTAATACTGCTGATAGGCTTTGTAGCTCTATTTTGCATGCAGCATACCCTACGAAGCTATACCACAGATTATGGAGAAGTGGCAGCACAATACAAAAAGTCTATACAATATTGGCCAAAACCTTCCATAGATGCTGATGTGGATTGGAAAGAGTTTGAAGCCATAGAATGGGATTCCAATTATTATGAAACCCAGGAACGTCCCGATGTAATGCTGGGTAAAAAATTGTTCTTTGATCCCAAATTATCATCTTCAAGCCAGGTTTCCTGCAGCAGCTGTCATAATCCTGAATTAGGTTGGAGTGATGGACAGGAAGTTGCATTAGGCAACGATCATCTGCTGGGGAAAAGAAATACACAATCTCTTTATAATATTGCAGACAGGACTTCTTATTTCTGGGATGGAAGAGCTAAAACACTGGAAGAACAACTTGTAGGCCCTATTTCCGCTCACAACGAGATGAATATGAAACCTGAGAAACTGGCCGGAAAACTTTCAAAATATAAAGAATACAGGCAGCTTTTTAAAGAGGTTTACCACACAGATAGAATTACGTTTAATCAGATTGCCAGCGCATTGGCTACTTTCCAGCGTACCATCAGCAGTCAGCCTAGTAAACTGGATAAATTTATTAAAGGGGATCATAAAGCTATGAGTGATAAAGAAATCTACGGGATGCACCTTTTTCGCACCAAAGCAAGATGTATGAATTGTCATTATGGTAAATATCTAACTGATGAATCATTCCACAACATTGGGCTTACCTATTATCAACGTGAATATGAAGACCTTGGATTGTACCACATCACCAATAACCCCAATGACGTAGGTAAATTTAAAACGCCATCTTTAAGAGACCTGAGTTACACTGCTCCATGGATGCACAATGGTTTAATGGATGATCTGCATGGTGTGGTTAATTTATACAACAGCGGAATGCAGATGATTAACCCTAGCCCTGAAGAAAAGAAAGCTGACCCTAAATTTCCCGTAACCGATCAAAAGATGAAACCATTACAGCTTAACAACCAGGAAATAGATGCTATTGTTGCTTTTCTGAAAAGTATGTCTGGAAGTTATTACAAAATGCCCCGTCCTGAAATTCCAAGGCAGTAAAATATCAAATTCTAAAACACTGATTTAAAACAAATAAAAACTCCTTATTCAAACTGATCATTTAAATAAGGAGTTTTTTATTTTATAACTAATATCGGTTTAAAACTTAAACCCAATACTGAAATATATTCTTGAAAAATCAAGCTGGTTATTTCTGGAAATATTAAGATTAATGGGGCCTATAAGAGATTCATATCCAAGGTTCACTCCATACCCGAACATTGCAAAACTATCATTGAAAGGAGAAAACTCCTCACTTACTTTCCCATAGCTGAAAGAAGGTGTTAAATATAACCTTTTCATAATTCTATACTGAAGAGATACTCCCAGTTTAGCTATAGAGTTCATTGGTAATTCTTTTTGACGAAGGCCGTTAAACTCAGGATTTAGCAAATCATAATTGTATTCACTTCCCCCTATATTATACTTCTGATTGAGGAAAAAATATGGGACGGTTTCTTCGCTGTATGCACCAAAACTTGTTCCCAGAAAAAGATTAATCTTGGCAGCCAGCCTTCTTGTAATAGGATGCGCAAAATTTTCATTCAACGTAAATGACAGCAGGTTCTTAGGTACTGAATAACCAGGTGTTTCGGGATTTAAAATTGGATATAACTGAGGCTGTACCACCTGAAGATCATACAATTTATATTGATCTCCAAAATACAGTCTTGTGCTTATCTGTAGGTGATTTCCTCTGGTAGAAAAGTATTTTTTATTCAGATTATTCTGTTCAAACTTCAGAAAAGCATTAAAATTACTGTGATTATAGAGCTTTTTACTAAAATTATCAACTTTCGCCTGGTCTATTTTATCCAACAAGGTATACATCCTTTCTGTACTGAATTCTGTTCCCAAAGAGATAAAAGCATTAGGAGTAATATTATAATTCAGTGCTACTTTTCCGGTAATATTCCTATACATGTGGTTAGGAAACTTTGTAGCGTAGTCCCCGTCATCATATCCATACGATCTGAAAATCAAATCATTACTTTTAAGATGAACCATTTTGGCTTCAAGATCTATCCACCAATGATCGCCACTACCCAGAAAGCGCTGGTAAGCCAATCTTGCCTTAAAACGTTCTGAAATATCGATGGTAGCCAGAAATCTGGATCTATTGGCAAGAATATTTCGGTAAGTATAATTCACAATAATTCCCACCGATTGTTCCGTATCATAGTGAAGCGCTAACTTAAAGGCTCCTTTCTTAGCTTTTTTAACGAAAATATTCATCACAAGTCCATCTCCTTCGTTTGTATAGGTATAATACACTTTTTCATATTGACGTACTCCAAATACCCTGTCTATTGCTTCATTCACCGTTTTCACATTATAATACTTCCCTTCCGTTAATCCCAATTCCTTTTTAATTACAGCAATTTCAACTTCATCGGTTAGAGGTGTTCCGTTTTCTTCACTGAACGTGAATTTTGTGGTGGGAAGTTTTACTTCCTCAATCATTTCATGTTCGTACTTAATCCCCAGCTTTTTTTGAGCTTCTGCGAGGGCAATAAATTCCGGAAGATGTTTTCTGGCTTCTATTTCCCCTATTTTAATGATCTTTCTGAACCTTGCAAAGTCTTTTGTGGTAATATCCCCCAAAGGATCCACAAAGTCTACCAGAATGTTGGATAAAGCCTTTTGATGCTTAAAATCTTCCACTGAACGAATGGCATGGGTCTGATAAATCATTTTCATCGGGTTTTCAATCTCTTTTTTCGTAAAAAGCCTAAACCCTGTATAGCCACCAATCACAAAGTCTGCACCCATCTGCCGAACTTCATTGGCTGGATAATTACGATCTAATCCACCATCTACCAATAGTTTTCCATCAATATAAACGGGAGCAAAAGCAGCAGGAATAGCCAGCGTAGACCGAATGGCAAGCGGCAGAGATCCTTTTTTCTGCATAATGAGACCTCCGTTTTCAATATCTGAGGAAGTGAGCTCTACCGGAATTCTTAATTTACTGAAATCATTGATATGCTTCGCGTTAAAGGTTAGTGTATTCAGAACTTCACCCATATACTGCCCTTCAATATAAGAGCTGGGAAGCGTTGGAACCCCTTTTACAACAGGAAATTCCAGAATATATTTATCATATTCATCCTTTTCACTGATATTCACCTTACTGTATGGAATCTTATTGCTCAGAATCCTATTCCAGTCAACTTTATAAATGGTTTTCTTTAATTGGTCAGCATTATATCCCATAGCATATAACCCACCCAAAATACCACCCATACTGGTTCCTGTGATATAATCCACCTTAATTCCAAGGGAATCTATCATTTTCAGAATTCCGATGTGGGCAAATCCTTTTGCACCACCTCCACTCAGCGCTAAACCAAACTTTGTGTCTTTGGTTACATGTTGTAATCTGGTATTCAGGGAATCGTTAATCTGTTGAGACTTAAGAAATAGAGAAAAAATGACAGTTCCCAAAATCAGGAGTTTTTTCATGAGAAAGCCTGTTTTTATATGTATGAAAATTTTACCGTAAAGATACAATTATACCACAAAATCCGACAAAAAATATCATCTATTTCCCTATTCAAGAAGAACTTAAAAAAGTATTTATTACTAACAAAACGCTTAATGACCATCAAAGTTTATTGAAAAAAAATAGTATTGCCGTTTAAATTTAACGCAAAGATTTTATAATGCAATTGCAATATTTCAAGGAAGCAAAGATGGAATCAACTTCATTGATTCTTTCTAAGCGTACGCATAACCGTGCCGCTTCATCAGCGATAAAGTCGCTATTCTTTGTTCCTCAAAATAAAACATTAGAATCATTATAGCGTTGCGTTAAAAAAATATTTAAACACAACATTAGGTGGACCATTTCTAAATTCTGCAAGAAAGGAGCGAGAAAATTAGCAAAAACTTAATAAGACTTCACTGTTTCCACGAAGTTGATATCCGGATTCAGAATTTCAAGAATAAGGCTTTTAACAGACCTCATGGCATCATCAATGTCTCCTTTGTCGAAAACAAGAGAAACCATTCCTTTTTTAGCCTCTGCAAAGCTCCAGATGCCTGTTTCAATTGGATAGCCCCAGAACTCAGGAAGATGCTGTATCACATAATGATAAATACAAAGCTGTAGCGCCTGTTTTCTGTCACTGTTATGAAAATACTGTTCTACATTATCTTCATCAATTTTTACATGAAGGTTTTTAATTTTAGCCGTTTTATAATCAATGATCCTTAACGTTCCGTTCAGTTTATCAATTCTGTCGATAAATCCCATGAAAGAAATTTTATCCTTCCCGTCAAGATAAAACTCCACATTTTCGAACCTTCTTTCGATGTCAATAATCTCTAATGTATTTCCTTGCCTGATAAGATCCAGGTCATGATTAAGTACATTTTCAATCACCTTTTTTGCGATGGCTTTGTGGATATAGTTCATCCCTTTTTCATAGAATTCAGGCTGATGTTTCAACTTCTCAATCGCAATATTTATATACTTATCTATTGCTTTAATTGACTTTTCTAAATCACTTTCTTTTAAAACCTTACCCTTTAAAATTTCATAAACTTCTTGAAGTGAATAGTGAACTAAGTTCCCATAATTCTTCACGGATAATTCTTCTTCAATTTCATCCGATTCTGAAGTGTTCAGGATTTTCGATAAGTAAAAATCAATAGGATTATACAAGTAGCTTGTAAGATGAGAAGCTGACACTCTTTCCTTCCATTTCTGAAGTCGCTCCTTCACGATTTCCGTCTTGGAAATCTCTATTGGTTTTGTGGTAATGGGTTCTGAAGAATTCTCAATAATCAGGTGTTCAATCTCATGAGAACTTTCCATTTCGATCTGGGTAATGAAGCGGCTTTTTTCCCCTGTATTCACTCCCGAACTTAAAGCATTGTACAGCAAATGAACATTCTTCGCATCCTGGATCAGTCTGTAAAAGTGATAGGCATAGATACTATCGTTTTCCAAAAACGTATGAAGATCAAAGAATCTTCTGATATCAAAAGGAATATAAGTATTCTGCGAATTCCCTAATGGAAGCTTCCCTTCATTAACCGAAAGCAGGATCACATTTTCAAAATTCAGAAGACGTGTTTCCAGCAATCCCATAATCTGTAATCCTCTTAAAGGTTCACCCTGGAAATCGATACTCTCAGAATTGATATGCTGGTTGATGAGAATCTCCAACGTTTCCATTTTAATCTCAATATTGTAGGGAGTCAACTGGTTCTTAATAACCCTAAAGGCATTCTCGAAGTGAGATACGTTTTCGTATTGTATATCATCTATTTCCAACCATTTTACCTGATGACAAAATGAAATCAGAATATCCAGATAAGCAGTTGTACTTGCAGCCTTTTGAAGAAGTTTGAAATAAGACAATTCTCCTAGAAGCTCACTCAAAAGCTTGTTAGAAATATACACGATATTCCTCTCTTCTATTTTCGTTTTAAAATCATTGATGATCAACTCATCTTTAGCCGATTTTGGAAGCTCTTCAAGAATAGGAAATACATCTCTGTAGTAATACGAAGTTTTATTTTTTTCTAACTGTTTCTGCAGATAGAAAAGTCGTTTTACTGCATTGGAGAAAGACAGATTCTTCAATGGGAATCCCATCGTGATATTCAGGTTATCTACTCCATGCATCACATCCAGACTCGCAGGAAGAAGATTTTCATCCAGCAGAACTACCGCTGTATTGGAATACGTTTTATTGTTGATTTCCTTAAAGATCTCCGGCAGCACCTTGGTTTGGGTTACATTTCCGGAAACTTCATATACTTTGATCTTTTTAGGTTGATTAAAATCGTCCTCTATCCATTGGAAAGCTCTGTTATCATCAAATTCCTTCCATGTTTTATGGTTTCTGAGAAATTTTCCAGCTTCTTGTCTTTCGTCATTAAAATAATAACGGTCTGCCTGAAAAAAGCACTGAGCCTTATTCCATCGCAAAAGACTTCTTACCAGTTTTTCTTCAACAGGCGTAAAGGCATTAAATCCGCAGAATACAAACTGATCCGAGGTATCCTTTGCAAAATCAGAGATACTCGCTTTAGCAGCCTCGTGAATCATTCCTGAGGTCGCCCAATTCTTTTCCTGCAGCCTGCTTTTTAATTCAGGTAGAAAGACATTCATGTTCTGCCAGAAATTAAGAAACTTCTTCCTTGGTACATCATCATCTTCACCAAGATCCTGTGCCCATTCTTTAATCCTCTCTTCATCAAACATGTATTGTAGAACCGCCTGATCGCTGTCTGAAAACTTCAGAATATCATCCCAATCCTTCTGAAGGGTCGGAAACCACTTCAAAAAGTCAGAAAAATTATCTCGTGGAATCAGGTTCAGGCTTCGGTATACATCAAATGAAAAAAGCCAAAGTGGAATTCCCTGGATCACCTGTTTATCGGCAATCGTATTAATCAGCTCCTCAATGGTAAAAAAGTTGGGAAGAAATCCGGAATAGTTGTTTTCTTCAAGAATCTGCCGGATAAATACAATGGGACGTTTTCCGGGCAGAATGATGTTAAACGCAGATAGATCCGGGTTTTGTGCCAACAGTTCGTGAATAATCTTATTGAGGAATTTCAAAGGGCTTGGTAGCTTTTAAGGTTTTCTAATTCTTGAGAGATGGCAGCATTGTATTCTGCCTGTTTTACTTCATCCATTCCATGACGGGTATCTTTGTCATAGGCCATCTGGAAGCTTTTATATCCAATGGATATTGTATTATAAATTGATTTAAATAACCTGTTGTAATCACCGGAATTTCTGATCTTTTCAGCAACAGATTTCCTGAATTTCCTTACAAAAAGTTCTGCAATATCAAAGTGTTTCTGCTCATGCAGCAAAATATAATCATTGATTTTTTTAACGTCTTTCCACGATTTATCTTCGTTGAATATCGTCTTTATTTCAATCTTCACCGGTGACTTCGGATTGCTGGATTTCACCACAGAATATTCCCAACCACAATTGGTATACGCTGCAACATCCGGATTATTTCTTCTGTTGACAGGACTTTTAAAATTATCCCATACCAGCTTTTGTTCTTCCTTCCAGATCATTTTCTGTCCAGACACAACATTGGCTGCCAACAGACAGAATACAAAGGTCAATTTCATTATTTCACTACAATCGTTTTTGTAATCCAGTTATTTCCTCCGTTCCAGAAAGTAAAAGTATACTTCCCTATTCTCTGTGGATTGAAATTAATCTGATTAACTGCTGAATAGCTTTTTTGAGCACAAGGACCATTGGAAATATACTTATAGGCGGTCACAGTTCTTTTAAAATTGCCCTCATAAATATAATCATAGGCATAAAAGCCCTGGCACTGAGATGAATAAGTGGAATATGTTTTAATATGCTGTATTGCAAAGATATCCATAGTATCATTGGTAATCTTTACACTGTCTATTTTGACCTTATCTATGGATTCGATCGTTTGATAATCATCATCGTTACACGAAACCAATACAAAACCAAACAATAATGCTGAAAATCCAATATTTAGAAGCTTTTTCATAATCTTTTAATTTTCTGATTATCAATGCATATTTAGCAAAAATATTCCTAATTTAAATAAAATTAGGAATTAAAATTTCCTTTTGATACATAAACTACTTTTTTAGTATCAAAGAATTCTCCATCAAAATAGTGTTTCAGATTAAAAATTTCACATTTAAGTCCGGCAAGTTCTTCAGCAAGATCTCCACCTTTTAAATATAAAATCCCGTTATGTTTAGGGTTAAACTGTTCTTTTTCAAATTTTCCTTTCAGCCATCTTAAGAATTCTGGCATCTGAGTTACCGCTCTGCTGACTACAAAGTGGAATTTTTCTTTTAGTTTTTCCGCTCTTCCGTGGATGGCTGTTACATTTTTCAGTCCCACTCCTTCCGCTACAGCATTCACTACGCTAATTTTCTTCCCAATAGAGTCAATCAGGGTAAATTCTGTATCCGGGAAAAGAATGGCCAATGGGATTCCTGGAAAACCGCCTCCGGTTCCGATATCCAATACTTTCGTTCCGGGAGCAAATTCCATCACTTTAGCAATTCCTAACGAGTGAAGAACGTGCTTTTCATACAACGATTCCATATCTTTTCTGGAAATTACGTTGATCTTTTCATTCCATTCATTGTACAGGGTTTCCAGCTTTGCAAACTGTTCTAGCTGTGTTTCGGTAAGATCCGGAAAATATTTTAATAGTAACGATGTAGACATGTGAATTATTATAATCTGCAAAAATAAGTTTTTATTGGCTTTATTCAAATTTTCAGAAAGAGTATCTCAAAAAATAATACAAGTTTCTTTTTAATTTACCGTTTCTTTTTCAATAGGATTATTACTTTTTTTGAGCAGTCTTCCCAATTCCGCATCTTCATTTCCCTTCCCTGCTTTTTTAATCTGGCTCAGTTCCAATTGAGTAACATATCCATCTTTCAACTGTATTCCCATTTTCCCTGCTTGCCCGTCTATATTGATACTTTCAATATCTTCAGGACTAAATATGTCATCTTTCAAAAGTTTCCGGTATTCCTGGTCAGTCATTTTTTTATTGTTTTTAGGAACAAAACTAAATATCGAATTCACTTTTTTCACCTGAATCATAGTAAAAACATGATCATTATCTGCATCTTTAATTCTAACGACAAGCCCCGGTAGACCATTAAACTTATAAGGCCCATCGCTGATAGGGTAATCCTTGGAAAACCAAGCTTCCCATTCCCTTCCTTTGTACTGGGTAACGGCTTTCTGGCAATTCATTCCATTGATATTTAAAAATTCTTTCTGTACAGACCATTTTGGACCTTCAGAATCCGCTACAACAAGATTTACCGTTTTATATTTATCATATAAATTGGCTTCTCTTTTTGAATAGTCCTTTTCAATGATATAACCTAAATTTCTGTCATAATTTTTACTCTTAAACAGTGCCTTAAGGTCTTTATCTGCCAGATAAATAGAATCTCTTTCATATTTAACAGCATTATAAAAATAAGATTTCTTCCCGTCTGAATCCAGATTCATATAATCTGTAATCTGGGAATCTTTATGATCAATATCAGATCTCATTTTGTATTCATACACAAAGCGGTAATTCTGGGCAGATACGGTACAGGCTAATGCTAAAAATAAGAGTTTATATATCTTTTTCATGGAATTAAGTTTTTTTAAAATCTTGTTTCCAACACAAATTGTATCAAAAAACAACATTAACTCCAAATATAGTGAAACCTTTGAAACCTGATAAAAATCTTTAAACCTGCCCCTTTTTTATTTCTCCTGCAAGGCCTTTTTATTATATATTTGTTAAAATTCAAAAAAATACAATGGACAAACTTTCAGATAGAGTAAAAAGACTAGGATACTCACAGACTTTTGTAATGTCTAATAAAGCAAGGGAAATGAAGGCGAACGGAATTGATGTGATCAGCTTAACCCTTGGTGAACCGGATTTTGATGTACCGGATAATATCAAACAGGCAGCATTCGATGCCATTAATCAAAATTACAGCCACTATTCTCCTGTTCCTGGATTTCTGGAATTGCGTGAAGCTATTGCTTATAAATTAAAAAGAGATAACCATCTGGAGTACAAACCTACTCAGATCTGTGTTTCAAATGGTGCAAAACAGGCTATCTTAAACGTTTTAGCAGCTATTATCAATGATGGTGATGAAGTTTTACTTCCTGCACCTTATTGGGTAAGCTACGATGAAATGGTTAAAATGATGGGTGGAGCTTCTGTAATGCTTCCTACTTCTTATGTTACAGATTTCAAAGTAACTGCTGAACAACTTGAAGAAGCGATTACTGATAAAACAAAAGCGATCCTTTTCAGCTCACCGTGTAATCCATCAGGAGGATATTACACTTACGATGAATTGAAATCTATTGCTAAAGTGGTTGCTAAATACCCTAATGTGACTATTATTTCAGATGAAATCTATGAATTCATCAACTATGAAACAAAAACCACTTCCATTGCTCAGTTCCCTGAAGTATATGAACAGACCGCAGTAATTAACGGAATGTCAAAAGCTTTCGCCATGACCGGATGGAGAATCGGATATTCTGCATGTCCTGAATGGTTAGCTAAAGCTTGTGAAAAAGTACAGGGACAAATGACCAGCGGTGCTAATACTGTAGCGCAGAGAGCTTCTATCGTGGCTTTAAAAACCGATCCATCAGAATACAGATACATGATTGACGCTTTCAAAAAGAGAAGAGATCTTGTGTATGAACTTATCCAGGAAATTCCAGGATTTAAAGTATTGCTTCCAAAGGCTGCTTTCTACTTCTTCCCGGATATTTCGCATTATATCGGAAAAACGTTGAATGGGACTGAAATTAAAAACTCTGATGATTTCGCTATGTTCATATTGGAAAACGCTCATGTAGGATGTGTTGGAGGATTCTCTTTCGGAAGTCCGGAATGTATCAGATTCTCTTATGCAGCTTCTGAAGAGGAATTAAGAGAAGCTATGAGAAGAATCAAAGATTTGTTAGCGCAATTCAATTAAGAATTTAAAAACTAAAATAAAACACAACCAAAACAATGAATCTGTTTAAAAAACTAACCATCGTCACAAGTATTGCAGCAGCAAGCTTTGCAGGCCATGCTTTCGGACAGGATTATCAATGGAAAGAAGCTACTTCCAACGGGTACAAATATAAGTTTGTTACCAATGATCCTACTGCGGCAAGATATTATACTTTAAAAAACGGATTAACGGTTATTCTGAGTCCAACCAACAAGGAACCGAGAATCCAGACATATATTGCCACCAAAGCAGGAAGTAAAACAGACCCTGCAGATCACACAGGTCTTGCCCATTATCTGGAACACATGCTTTTTAAAGGAACCAACGAATTCGGGTCTAAAGATTGGGCTAAAGAAAAACCTCTTTTAGATCAGATTGATGCTCTTTACGAGAAATACAATCAGACAAAGGATGAAGCTAAAAGAAAGGAGATCTATAAAGAAATCGACAGGGTTTCCGGAGAGGCTGCTAAATACGCGATTGCCAATGAATACGACAAAATGATGGCTGGTATGGGAGGTGACGGTACTAACGCCTTCACTTCTTTTGAACAAACAGTGTACACAGAAGATATTCCTTCTAATGTTGTTGATAAATTCCTTACGCTACAATCAGAAAGATTCAGAGAACCTATTCTTAGATTGTTCCATACAGAGCTTGAAGCAGTATATGAAGAGAAAAACAGATCGCTGGACGATGATGGAGACAAGGTTTACGATATGATGTTTGCCAATCTTTTCCCTAATAACAATTATGGAAAGCAGACTACCATCGGAACTATTGAGCACCTGAAAAATCCTTCTCTACATGCCATCAGAGAATACTACAACAATTATTACGTTCCTAACAATATGGGAATCATTATGTCCGGAGATTTCAATCCGGATGAAGTGATTGCCAAGATTGACAAGGCTTTCTCTTACATGAAATCTAAACAGGTTCCTGAATATGTTATAGGACAGGAAAAAGCAATTACATCTCCTGTAATAAAAGAAGTGATAGGTCCTGATTCTGAAAGCGTGATGCTTGGTTTCAGATTTCCCGGTGCTTCCACCAAAGATGCAAGGCTGTTAAATTTCGTAGGAAGCATGCTTACCAACGGACAGGCTGGGTTAATTGACCTTGATCTTGTAAAAAAACAAAAGCTATTGGCTGCTTACGCATTCCCATATGCTTTAAAGGATTATTCAGTATTGCTTCTTCAAGGGAAACCGACTGAGGGACAGTCTTTGGATGAAGTGAAAAATCTTCTTCTTCAGGAAATCGATAAATTAAGAAAAGGAGATTTCTCTGATGATCTTATTCAGTCGATCGTTAACAATGAAAAGAAAAATACTATTCAAAAGGATGAAAAATATTCTTCAAGAGCAAGCCTCTTAATGGATGAATTTACTTCTGAAGTAGATCATAAAGCAAACCTGGAGTATATTGAAGAAATCTCTAAGCTTACCAAGAAAGATATTATGGATTTCGTTTCCAAATATCTTCAGAACAATAATTATGTAGGGGTTTACAAGAAAAAAGGTGAAGATAAGAGTATTGTAAAGGTTGACAAACCAACCATCACTCCTGTTTCAGTAAACAGAGAAGACCAATCCTCTTTCCTGAAAAAGATTGATGAAATGCCTGAAAAAGCAATTGCTCCAGTATGGTTAAACTATGATAAGGACATTGCTAAAAATAAACTGGGTGATGTAGATGTACTTTCTGTAAAAAATACAGACAATGCTCTATTCAGAATGTATTATCACTTTGATTCCGGAAAATGGAACAACAAAATGCTTCCGTTGGCAGCAGAATATCTGCAGTATTTAGGAACCAATGATAAATCATCTGAAACTATCAGCAGAGAGTTTTACAAATTAGCATCAAGCTTTAAAGTTAGTGCAGCCAATGAAGAAACATATGTTTCATTAGAAGGTTTAAACGAAAACTTTGATAAAACCATTGCTTTATTTGAAGATCTGATTAAAAACTCTAAAGCAGATCAAGCAGCATTAGATGCCTACAAAACAAGACTTAAGAAAGCCAGAGCTAATGCCAAGCAAAATAAAGCAACCATTATGGCCGGATTAAGAAGCTACGCACAATACGGAGCACAGAATCCATTCAACAATGTTTTGAGTGATCCTGAACTGGATGCTTTAAAAGCTGAAGATCTTGTGAATATCCTTCATGATTTATTCAACTTCAAGCATAAAGTACTGTATTATGGACCTAAAACAGGAGCAGAAACTGTTGCTTCTTTAAAACCTATCCACAAACTTCCTGCAGCGCTTAAGGAACTTCCAAAGGCTAAAACCTTTACACAGATCCCGACCGATAAGAACAAGGTCTTATTTGCGCATTATGACATGGTACAGGCTGAGATTTTCTGGGCTAGAAACTCTGAACAGTACAACTCAACCATTACTCCTACTGTAAGTTTATTCAACAACTACTTTGGAGGCGGAATGGGATCTATTGTTTTCCAGACGATCAGAGAATCTAAAGCATTAGCGTATTCTACTTATTCTTACTTTGCTCTTCCAAGCAAGAAGGAAGATAAAAACAGTATTATGGCTTATGTAGGAACTCAGGCTGATAAATTCAATGAGGCTTCATCTGCCATGAATGAGCTTTTGACTACCCTGCCAAAATCAGAGCAATTATTTGAAACAGCCAAAAGCGGATTGAAAAAAACTATCGCTTCTGAAAGAATTTCTCAGGATGGTATTATTTTCTCTTATCTGAAAGCCCAAAGGCTTGGAAATAATTCAGATATCAGAAAGAACGTCTATGAACAGGCACCAAAACTGTCTTTTGCTGACATCAATACTTTCCATGATAAAGAAATGAAAAACAAAAATTACACATATTGCATTGTGGCAGCTCAAAACAAAGTAAATGAAACCGATATGCAGAAACTGGGTGAGGTGAAAAAACTCAATCTCACTGAAATATTTGGTTACTAAAATTGACTAGTCCTGAAAAAAGTTGACTAGTTTAATAACTCAACTATACTTAAATCAGAGTAGGAATTTTCCTATTCTGATTTTGTTTTTTATAGGTTTTTAATTTTACATTATTTTTCATGTGCACTTGGCTTGGAATATTATAATTCAAAGAAAAATAAGGTCTTACATTATTGTAATAATAGATTGATTGATCAAGCTGTTGTGAGAGATTTTTAAAGTCTTCAAAGATGTCAATCAATCCAAACTCATATTTCAAAATACCATTCACTCTTTCCGCTATGGCATTTCCATAGGGATCCGAGTTCTCGGTCATGCTAATGAGAATTTAAGTATATCCTCTACTACAATACGGTAAACCTCTATCTGAATGATGAATTAAAGAATGCTTGTAGACTCGATTCTTTATGGCTTGTTTTAATGCTTTCAATGTAGAACTTGTCTGTAGATTATCACTCAATTCATAGCCGACAATTTTTTTTGAATAAGCATCAGTAATTAAATGGAGATAATAATTTCTCTCTTTAGCCTTTAGATAGGTAATATCTGCAACCCATCCCTTCTCGAAACATTCCAGCTCCTTCTCTTTGATGATATTGGGATATTTCTTCATCCAATGTCTGGAGTTCGTTGTTTTACAATAGCTATGTCTTCTGGGGATTAAAAGATAAATTGGCTCTTAAAATCTTAAACAACTGATCTCTCCCTACTTGAAGATTCTCTTTTTCAAAATCATTCTTAAGTAAGACGTAAAGTTTTCGAGTACCTATTTTAGGCATCTTTTTACGAATTGATAACACCAATTCTATAATCCTGTCTTGATGATTTCTAGAATCAGGTTGTTTCTTCCTTTTGTAATAAGCTTGCTTACTGTATCCAAACAATCGGAAGATATCTTGCAGTGGAAGATTGGTATCAGGCCTTATTTCCTGGATTGATTGGAACCAGACTTTTTTACAATTTCAATCTTTAGCTCACGCTCTGCAATTTCTATAAATTCCTTAAATACTTTGAGCTCTTCGTCCTTTTTCGATAAAGCTGCTTAATCTTTTGTTTATGGGGATCTTTCATAGGTCTGCCTTTACTTAGTTGTTTTTTATAAGTAAAGTTACCCTATTTATTAACCATCTGGAAATACGTGAATCACCTCAAATATTGTATTGAATCTGTAATTGTAATTTTGTAAATAATCCCCGTTCATATTCGGAGACAACCTGCCTTTTGAATGCTTTGCTGTATTCTTGTGCAGGGGCGGATGTTTTTTTTAAAATTCATAAGGATGACTATTTTTATCGATTTTTAGTCAACCTTTTTCAGGACCAGATAAATAAAAATCCTCTAAATTTTTCAGGGCTTTTTATTTAACAACAATCGTCCGTCCAATAGGTGAATTTTTCTATGTTTGTATCAAAAAATTCAAATTTTTTTAAAAAAAAACCTATCTTTAAATAGGAAAAAAAATCTAAATTGAATAATTTACGCTATTTCTAAAGTGGTTACTATTTAAGAATCAACATCCTAGATAAAGCCGTAAATAAAAAGCAAAAAGTTTTGGCTTCAAATATCCCTTCTGTCCTAAAAGGCCGGCAAAAGCTTGCGAAAAAGTACAGGAACAGATAACCACTAGCACTAATACCATTTTAAAAATACATTGGAACAATTCAATTAATATTTAAAATACAAACACAATGAACCTATTAAAGAAATTAACAATCACAACCAGTATTGCTGCTGCAAGTTTTATAAGCCATGCTCACGGACAAGATTTTCAGTGGAAAGAGGCTACTTCCAATGGCTATAAATACAGGTATGTTACCAACGACCCCGCATCAGTAAGATATTATACTTTAGAAAACGGATTAACGGTCATCTTAAGTCCTACTGACAAAAATCCCAGAATACAAACATATATCACAACAAAAGCAGGAAGTAAAAACGATCCGGCAGACCACACCGGTCTTGCCCACTATCTGGAGCATATGCTTTTTAATGGGACTAACCAGTTTGGTACCAAAGACTGGGTAAAAGAGAAACCTCTTTTAGACCAGATCGATGTTTTATACGAAAATTACAACCAGACAAAAGATAAAGCTAAAAGAAAGGAGATCTACAAAAAAATTGACCGGATTTCCGGAGAAGCTGCCAAATATGCAATCGCCAATGAATATAAGAAAATGATGACAGGCATGGGAGCTGATGGAACTAACGCATTCACTTCTTATGAACAAACGGTATACACTGAAGATATTCCAGCCAATGTTATTGATAAGTTTCTTGCTGTACAGGCAGAAAGATTCAGAGAACCTGTCCTAAGACTTTTCCATACGGAGCTTGAAACCGTGTATGAAGAAAAAAACGCGAACATCGACGATGATGAAGCCAAAGTATTTGACACGATGCTTGCCAGCCTTTTCCCCAATAACAATTATGGAAAACAGACTCTAATCGGAACGGTAGAACATTTAAAAAACCCTTCTTTAAAAGCAATCAGAGAGTACTATAACAATTATTATGTTCCCAACAACATGGCAGTCGTTATGTCAGGGGATTTCAATCCGGATGAAGTGATTGCAAAAATCGACAAGGCCTTCTCTTATATGAAACCCAAAGCAATTCCTGAATATAAAGTTGGACAGGAAAAGCCAATTACAACCCCTGTTATAAAAGAAGTTATAGCACCTGATGAGAATGTAATGCTTGGGTTTAGATTTCCGGGAACTTCCACTAAAGATGCGAGACTAATGCTTTTAATCGGACAGATACTTGCCAACGGACAGGCAGGATTAATTGACCTCGATCTGGTAAACAAACAGAAGCTATTGAAAGCCAGTGTAACTCCCTTTCTCTTAAAAGATTATTCCGCTTTACTTCTACAGGGAACCCCAACAGACAATCAATCGTTAAAGGAAGTAAAAAACCTTCTTCTTCAGGAAATTGATAAATTAAAAAAAGGAGAATTCTCCGAGGATTTACTCAAGGCTATCATAAACAACGAAAAGAAAAACATTATTGAATATTATGAAAAATATTCTTTGAGAGGAACTATTCTCAATCATGAATTTATTTGGGATATAGATCGCAAAGCCAGTCTAGAATATATTGAAGAAATCTCTAAGCTCACAAAAAAAGATATTATGGATTTCGCAGCCAAGTATTTACAGAATAACAATTATGTATTGGTGTACAAAAAGCCAGGCAAAGATAGAAGGACCATGAAAATTAACAAACCAACGATCACTCCGATTCCTATCAACAAAGAAGACCAGTCTCCATTCCTTGAAAAAATTGAACAAATACCTGAAAATCCTATTTCACCGGTTTGGTTAAATTATGATAAGGACATTGCTAAAAATAAATTAGGTGATGTAGATATACTTTCTGTAAAAAATAAGGACAATGCACTCTTCAAAATGTACTATTATTTTGATACAAAAAAATGGAACAGTAAAATTCTTCCGCTTGCAGCTGAATATCTTGAGTATTTGGGAACCCAAAATAAATCTTCTGAAAACATCAGTAAAGAGTTCTATCAACTGGCCTCAAGCTTCAAGATGAAGGTTGGTTCTGATGAAACTTATATCTTGCTTGAAGGGTTGAATGAAAATTTTGATAAAACCATTGCTTTATTTGAGGATTTGATTAAAAACTGCCAGGCAGACCAGGCTGCTTTGGACGCCTACAAAGAAGCACAAAAAACAATGAGAAATGGTGCAAAGCTGGACAAAGATCTTATTTCAATCGGACTTCGTAGTTATGCTCAATACGGACCTCAAAACCCGTTCAATAATGTTTTAAGCGATGCTGAGCTGGATGCTTTAAAAGCGGAAGATTTGATTCATCTACTCCATGATCTTTTTAATTTTAAACATAAGATACTTTACTACGGTCCGAAATCAGGAAACGAAATAGCAGCGTCTTTAACACCCATTCACACGCTTCCCCCTATATTGAAAGATATCCCCAATATTAAAACATTCGTTCAGATCCCGACGGATAAAAACAAAGTATTGTTTGCACATTACAAAATGGTTCAGGCTGAAGTTGCCTGGATAAGAGTCGGAGGGCAGTATAACTCAGCCATTACCCCTACAGTAAGCTTGTTCAACGATTATTTTGGTGACGGAATGGGGTCAATCGTATTCCAAACCATCCGGGAATCCAAAGCATTAGCGTATGAAACAAGTTCTTATTTTCAGCAGCCAGACAATAAAGAAGACAAAGATGTCATTAAAGCTGAGGTAAAAACACAGGCAGATAAATTCAATGAATCCGTTACTGCAATGAATGAGCTTTTAACAACTCTTCCGGAATCTAAGCAATTATTTGAAGCTACAAAAAGTGGATTGAAAAAATCAATTGCTTCTGAAAGAATTTCTCAGGATGGTATTATTTTCTCCTATCTGAAAGCCCAAAGGCTTGGAAACAATTTCGACATAAGAAAGAACGTCTATGAACAGGCCCCAAAGCTGTCTTTTGCAGACATCAATGCCTTCCATGATAAAGAAATGAAAAACAAAAACTACACATATTGTATTGTGGCTGCACAAGATAAAATAAATGAAGCCGATATGCAGAAATTAGGTGAGGTGAAAAAACTCAGTCTAAATGAAATATTTGGTTATTAACCTAATGAAAAAGCTCTAAAATTAGAGCTTTTTTCTATCAAATTATAAACAATTATATACTTTATTTATCAATGTACATTTTTTCGATAGATAAGCATTCATATATTTTTGCGTCAGAAAACTTAATAATTGACACTATTGCTAAAATGATTACTGTTTTATTTAAGGATTAATATCATTGATAAAACTGGAAATAAAAAGCAAAAAGTTTTGGCTTCGAATATTCCTTCTGTCCTAAAGGACCGGCAAAAGCTTGCAAAAAAAGTACAGGGACAGATGGCTAGCAGTACTAAAACCTACCGGAACAATTCAATTAATAATTAAAATACAAACACAATGAACCTATTAAAGAAATTAACAATCGCAACCAGTATTGCTGCTGCAAGTTCCATAAGCCATGCTCACGGACAAGATTTTCAGTGGAAAGAGGCTACTTCCAATGGCTATAAATACAGGTATGTTACCAACGACCCCGCTTCAGCAAGATACTACATCTTAAAAAATGGATTAACAGTTATTTTAAGTCCTACTGACAAAAATCCCAGAATACAAACATATATTACAACAAAAGCAGGAAGTAAAAACGATCCGGCAGACCATACCGGTCTTGCCCACTATCTGGAACATATGCTTTTTAAAGGGACTAACCAGTTTGGTACCAAAGACTGGGTAAAAGAGAAACCTCTTTTAGACCAGATCGATGTTTTATACGAAAATTACAACCAGACCAAAGATAAAGCTAAAAGGAAGGAAATCTACAAAAAAATTGACCGGATTTCCGGAGAAGCTTCTAAATATGCAATCGCCAATGAATATGACAAAATGATGGCAGAAATGGGGGCTGAAGACACCAATGCCTTCACTTCTTATGAACAAACGGTATACACTGAAGATATTCCTGCCAATGTTATTGATAAGTTTCTTGCTGTACAGGCAGAAAGATTCAGAGAACCTATCCTAAGACTTTTTCATACGGAGCTTGAAACCGTGTATGAAGAAAAAAACAGGGTAATTGACAATGATGGAGATAAAGTATTTAACACGATGTTTGCCAGCCTTTTCCCCAATAACAATTATGGAAAACAGACAGTCATCGGAACCATCGAGCATTTGAAAAACCCTTCCCTGAATGCCATCAGAGAGTATTATAACAATTATTATGTTCCCAACAACATGGCGGTCGTTATGTCAGGGGATTTCAATCCGGATGAAGTGATAGCAAAAATAGACAAGGCTTTCTCTTATATGAAACCCAAAGCAATTCCTGAATATAAAGTTGGACAGGAAAGACCAATTACTATACCCATTGTAAAAGAAGTTATAGGACCTGATATGGAAAATGTAATGCTTGGGTTTAGATTTCCGGGAGCTTCCACTAAAGATGCGAGACTAATGTTTTTAATCGGAAAGATACTTGCCAACGGACAGGCAGGATTAATTGACCTCAATTTGACAAACAAACAGAAGCTGTTAGAAGCCAGTGTAACCCCCTTTCTCTTAAAAGATTATTCTGCTTTACTTCTCCAGGGAACCCCAACAGAAGACCAATCTTTAGAGGACGTAAAAAGCCTTCTTCTTCAGGAAATTGATAAATTAAAAAAAGGAGAATTTTCCGAGGATTTACTCCAGGCTATCATAAACAACGAAAAGAAAGCTATTATTGAACAGTATGAAGAATATTCATCAAGAGGAGCTATTCTCAATCAGGAATTTATTATGGGTGTAGATCACAAAGCTAATCTAGAATATATTGATGAATATTCTAAGCTTACAAAAAAAGATATTATGGATTTTGCAGCCAAGTATTTGCAGAATAACAATTATGTATTGGTTTACAAAAAATTAGGCAAAGATAGAAGGACTATGAAAATTAGCAAACCAACAATCACTCCGATTTCTATCAACAAAGAAGACCAGTCTCCATTCATTGAAAAAATTGAACAAATACCTGAAAATCCTATTTCACCGGTTTGGTTAAATTATGATAAGGACATTGCTAAAAATAAATTAGGTAATGTAGATATACTTTCTGTAAAAAATAAGGACAATGCACTCTTCAAAATGTACTATTATTTTGATACAGAAAAGTGGAACAGTAAAATTCTTCCGCTTGCAGCGGAATATCTTGAGTATTTGGGAACCCAAAATAAATCTTCTGAAAGCATCAGTAAAGAATTCTATCAACTGGCCTCAAGCTTCGAAATGAATGTTGGTTCTGATGAAACTTATATCCTGCTTGAAGGTTTGAATGAAAATTTTGATAAGACCATTGCTTTATTTGAGGACCTGATCAAAAACTGTCAGACAGATCCAACAGCCTTTGATGCCTACAAAGCCAGAATGAAGAAAGCAAGAGCTAATGTCAAACAGGACAAAGATCATATTGCAGCCGGACTTCGTAATTATGCTCGATATGGTCCTCAGAACCCGTTCAACAATGTTTTAAGCGATGCTGAGCTGGATGCTTTGAAAGCGGAAGATTTGATTCATCTACTCCATGATCTTTTTAATTTTAAACATAAAATACTTTACTACGGTCCGAAATCAGGAAACGAAATAGCAGCGTCTTTAATCCCCATTCACACGCTTCCCCCTATATTGAAAGATATTCCCAATATTAAAACATTCGTTCAGATCCCGACAGATAAAAATAAAGTATTATTTGCTCATTATGATATGGTACAGGCTGAAGTTTTCTGGGTAAGAAACGGAGAACAATACAACGCAACAATTACTCCTACCATAAGTTTATTCAACAACTACTTCGGAGAAGGTCTGGGATCTATAGTTTCCCAGACGATCAGAGAATCCAAGGCATTAGCTTATGAAACAGGTTCTTCTTTTCAGCAGCCAGACAATAAAGAAGATAAAGATATGATTATGGCTTACGTAGGTACTCAGGCAGATAAGTTCAACGAGTCTACAGCTGCCATGAATGAGCTTTTAATGACTCTACCGAAATCTGAGCAGTTATTTGAAGCTACAAAAAGCGGATTGAAAAAATCAATCGCTTCTGAAAGAATTTCTCAGGATGGTATTATTTTCTCCTATCTGAAAGCCCAAAGGCTTGGAAACAATTTCGACATAAGAAAGAACGTCTACGAACAGGCCCCAAAACTGTCTTTTGCAGACATCAATGCCTTCCATGATAAAGAAATGAAAAACAAGAACTACACATATTGTATTGTGGCAGCACAAGACAAAGTAAATGAAGCCGATATGCAGAAATTAGGTGAGGTAAAAAAACTCAATCTGACCGAAATATTTGGTTATTAAAATAAGCAAAAGCTCTGGTTTCAGGGCTTTTTCTTTTAACAACAGATCAAAAACAATTATAGATTTTATTTATCGAAAATCATTTGTTCGATAGATAAAACTTCTCTATATTTGCATTAGAAATTTAAATATAAAAACAGAAAATTATGTCTTTAGTAGGAAAAAAATTCCCGAATTTAACAATCGACGCAATGTCTGAAATGGGTGACGATTTAAGAATCAACATCCTTGAAGAAGCAACTAACAACCAACAAAAAGTTCTTTTGTTCTGGTACCCTAAAGATTTCACTTTCGTATGCCCTACTGAGCTTCATGCTTTCCAGGAGGCTTTAGGTGAATTCGAAAAAAGAAACACTAAAGTAATCGGTGCTTCTTGTGATACCAACGAAGTACACTTCGCTTGGTTAAACACACCAAAAGATAACGGAGGTATTGAAGGTGTAACTTACCCACTTTTAGCGGATACTCACAGACAATTAGCTAACACTTTAGGTATTGTAGATCAGGATTTCGAATACAATGAAGAAGGAGAAGAAGTTTTCACAGGTTCTAACGTAACTTACAGAGCAACTTACCTTATCGACGAAACTGGAAAAATCTTCCACGAAGCGGTAAACGATATGCCTCTAGGTAGAAACGTAAAAGAATTCTTAAGATTAATTGACGCTTACACTCACGTTCAAAAACACGGTGAAGTATGTCCTGCAAACTGGGAAGAAGGTAAAGATGCAATGAAAGCAGACAGAACTTCTACAGCAGAATATTTAGCAAAAAATTAATATTTTAATATAACAATGTAACAATCTAACAGTATAACAATTTTAAAAGTTTTTTTGAATTGTTAGATTGGTAAATTTTTAGATTGTTACATTGTTTATTTTTTTAAAAATAAACTTATGTACACAGAATTAACCGAAGATACATTACAAAATATAGTAAACGACAACGAAAAAGTAGTTGTTCAATATGGTGCAACATGGTGCGGAAACTGCAGAATCATGAAGCCAAAATTCAAAAAATTAGCATCTGAGAACGATTCTATTCCTTTCTTATATGTAGATGCTGAAAAACTTCCTGAAAGCAGAAAACTAGCAAAAGTAGACAACTTACCTACATTCGCTATCTTTAAAAACGGTGAATTGGTAAACCAGGTTCAATCTAACCAGGCTGAAAGTTTAATTAACCTTTTTAACGAATTAGCATAATGAAATTACCAGTAATCAGACAATTCTTTCAGAATCAAACTCCTGAAAACCTAGAAAAAACATTAGAAGTTCTTGAAAGCTTCTGCGAGTTCAGAGGAACAAGTGAAGAGGATTTAAATGTTGCAGGCGAGCTTATTACCAACATTTGCGGAGCTTTGGAAGTTCACGCTAACGTACAGAACGGAATGAGCGAAAAAGATGCTCTAAACTCTTTTGCACAAAAGGTTTTAGGATCTATTGATAAGTAGTTTTTATCATTTAATATTCTACAAAAACACGAAAGAAAAGAACTGAGGTTTTCCTCAACATTATACTTCCCTCTTCTTTAGCTTATTCTCTACTTTTTAACTGAAACAAAACTTCAGGGACTACCAAGTCTCACTGAAACGATACTCAGCATTGAATGGTTAAAGAATATCCAATAAAATCCCGGTGAAATATCATCTGGATTTTTTGGGCTCAAACTTGATTAAACACTAATTACACAAATATTTTCGCACAAGTACTAACTGTAACAATAGTGTTATCTGTGTCTAAAGCACTTTTTACAATCTCATTATCATTCCACTTCGTTACTTTCAGAAATCGAAGATTATCTCCTTTTAGTCGATGAATATTATTTCGACGTAGTCAATTAAATTCTACAATAAATTGATATATACAGATCTTTTTAAACGCTAATTCCACCAATGTTCTTTTGCTCTAATAGCAAAATTTTTAACTTATCCTTGTCAAGGTTTGGAACCTTGACAAGGATAATAGAATTGCACGTTTAACGTAAACAAAAATTTAATCTGCTCCATCCGCATAATCTGCGAGAGAAATAAAAACAATCCACATCTCAGAAATAAAAAATCCTGATGAAAGAATCACCAGGACTATTATTTAAAGCTAACTATATTTTAATTAACTTCTTCTGCTCATCAGAATATTCAGAATATACCAGAATAAAAGCATAATAGAAGCAAAAAGCTGTAATGCAGCACCAACATACTGATTGGTAGCATAAGAATCTTTCAGCTTACTAGTCTGATATAAAATGGTTGCAGAAGCAAGAATTACCATTCCTACAGAGAACCATAACCCAAGGTTAAACCCAAAAGCCATTCCGCCAATGATTAATCCAATAGAGATAAACCCTCCGATAATGATGATATTTCTTAAAAAAGAAAAATCTCTTTTGGAAGTAAAAGCAACGGCAGAAATACCTGCAAACATAGCAACCGTTAAAGTAGCTGCCTGGAAAATAATATTACCACCACCGGCAACATTAGTTGCGATATAAAGCAATGGTAAGAAGATAACCGCTTCCAGTACAATATAAAACCCTAAACCAAGATACTGAGTAGATTGACTTTGTGAAAGTGACCATTTAGAAGCCAAAATAGAAGCCAGCCAGAAAACCCCGATGATTAACAACCAGGTAAATTTCCCCTGAAACATCATTGCAATAAGCTCTACAGGTACAGTTTTCAACAAAACAGTCTCCACTCCAATAAACGCAAGAATCGATAATGCAACATGCAAATACGTCTTCTTGTAAAAATTCGCTTTCTCCACATCTGTAGAATGAGCGACTAAAACATCTGTCATCATAGTTAATATTTTTTTTGATTAATCGAAATTTATTTATCCTTTTTAGCAGGCAACACCCCAAGGAGCTTTCCATCATCATCAAATACAGCACTTATCACTTCTTTTGATGAGGAATCTCCGGCATATTTGTATTTAATATTAGGATGACTGGAGCCGTCCATCGTTACATAATACCCTACTTTTAAAATTTCAAACTTTTTATTGACATCAATACCATCCTTTACTTTTTTAAGGACATCTTCTGTGACAATTTCTTTTACCTTATCAGACAGCACTTCGTTCACAGCTTTATAATCAGAAGACTGCAAAGCTTTGATAAATGTCTGAAAATTATCATCATAAAGAGTAACTTTATCCTTACTTATAGTAGCCGGTTGCTCTTTCTTTTGGTTATTCTCAACCTTCAGTCCTGTAACTTTCTGGGCAAACATCAACTGTGTGCCCACAATAGCCAGACCTAAAAATATTTTTTTCATAATTATTCGTTTTATTATTTGGTGAAATAGGTCATGGAAGATACGAAAATCAGACCAGTTCCAAAAATTTCATCGTATCCACATTATCTGCATAAGTGTCAAGACCCGGATTTTGTGCTTCACCAAAGGAAATTGAATTTAATACCAACCCTTCTTTAGCAACAACACATTGAATGTTTTCTTCATTTTCAGCAATAAAGTTTGTAACATCATCCAATGATTCATATCGGCTAAAATTAATCACAGAAAGCGGACTGAATAGCTTATCATCTTCTTTTAGCATCACGAAATTATTATCCCAGAATTTATCCTGATTCAAAAGATAAACCGCTCTGTTATAATCATAATTATTCGCATATTTATTATGATTGATAATATCCTGGAATCCTAAGAAGCTTTCAAATAACCTGTCGATCACAAAATCCTGAGGAATGAAAATTCTCGTTACATTTCTGCAACCCAAACCGAAGTATTGGAAAATATCATTGGCCAACAATTGAAGTTCTGCCTCAGTTTCATCACCTTTTAAAACAGCAACAGAAGTTCTGTTTTTACGGATAATACTTAAATGGTTTTTAAAATAATACTCAAGATATCTTGCCGTATTATTACTTCCGGTAGCAATAACTGCATCAAAATTTGCTAATTTTTCTACAAATTCAAACTGAACCTGATCGTTAGAAAACTCTTTCCATTTTTTTAATAAAAACGGAATCAGATATCTATCTTTAGAAGACAACTTCAATAAAGGGATATGATTACTTAACACAACGGAAATTACGTCGTGAAACCCTACCAAAGGAATATTTCCTGCTAAAATTAATCCTACTCTCTTTGAAATTTTAGAGATTGAATAATTTTTAAGCCAGTTTTTAATATTTTCTTCAGTAAGAAGATCAGCCCATTGTTGTAAAGCAAATTTCTGATTATCAATGGTAAACCACGGATTTTCTATTTCAGATTTCCTTAACAATAATTCAATATTTACATCATCTTCATTGTGATCCTCCGTTTTCTTCGCTAAAAACGCTTTTATATAATCACTTAATTTAATAAGTCCTAAAACTTGATTTTCGGTATTCATAATTACTTTAAAATTGGGGAATATTTTGTAATTTTGTGCAAATTTAAAAAAAATTAGCGATGGCTATTAAAATAACTGATGAATGCATTAATTGTGGCGCTTGTGAACCGGAATGTCCAAACAATGCAATATATGAAGGAGCTGTAGATTGGAAGGCTTCTGATGGAACTTCCCTTCAAGGGACTATTACAATGCCTTCAGGACTTACTGTGGATGCTGATTCAGCACAAGAACCTGTAAGTGATGATGTTTATTTCATTGTAACCGATAAATGTACAGAATGTAAAGGTTTCCATGAAGAACCACAATGTGCTGCAGTATGTCCGGTAGACTGCTGCGTACCAGATGAGGATCATGTAGAATCTGAAGAGGCTCTGCTTAACAAAAAAGCATTCCTACACGGCGAATAAAAAAAATTCCGTCTCATCATGTGTGAGGCGGCTTTTTTTAATCAAAAATCTAATAAAACCCGAAAAATTAAACTAAAGGATTTCAATTCTTTACGCAACCAAAAAATAAAAATATGAACAAAAAGCACAACTTCAGCGCAGGGCCATGTATCTTACCACAAGAGGTATTTGAAAAATCAGCACAGGCAATCTTAGACTTTAACGGTATTGGATTATCTCTTCTTGAAATTTCGCACAGAAGTAAAGACTTCGTTGCAGTAATGGACGAAGCACGTGCAATTGTAAAAAGGCTGATGAACCTTGGTGATGATTATGAGGTACTTTATTTAGGAAGCGGAGCAAGCATGCAGTTTGCTATGGTACCTTATAACCTGATGAAAGTAGGCGGAAAAGCAGCTTATCTGGATACAGGAACATGGGCAGCAGGAGCCATCAAAGAAGCAAAAAAATTAGGAACAGTAGATGTAGTAGGTTCTTCAAAAGAAGAAAACTATTCTTTTATTCCTAAAAATTATACAGTAGGTTCAGAATATGATTATTTCCACTGCACCTCTAACAATACTATTTATGGAACTCAGATGAAATCTTTCCCTGAAGTGGACACACTGATGGTATGTGATATGAGTTCTGATATTTTCTCAAGACAACTGGATTTTTCGAAATTTGACTTAATCTATGCCGGAGCTCAGAAAAACATGGGACCTGCAGGAGTTACTTTAGTGGTCATCAAAAAAGAAATCCTTGGAAAAACAGGAAGAGAAAACATGCTGTCTATGCTTGATTATTCTCAGCACATTTCCAAAGAGTCTATGTACAATACTCCACCGGTATTCCCCATCTATGCATCTTTATTGACGCTACAGTACCTTGAAAACAATGGAGGAATTGCTGCTGCAGAACAAAGAAACGAAGCGAAAGCTAAGCTTCTGTATGACGAAATTGACAATAACCCATTATTTGAAACGTTCTGTGTAAAAGAAGACCGCTCATTAATGAATGTTTCTTTCAAATTAACAGACGAAAGCAAAAAAGAAGAATTTGATAATGCATGGAAAGCTGCAGGCATCAGTGGATTAAACGGACACAGAAGCCTTGGTGGATACAGAGCCAGTTTATACAATGCCCTACCTATTGAAAGTGTACAGGTATTGGTGGATGTAATGAAATCTATCAAATAATTTAAGCATAAAAAAATTCAAAGATTGAAAGATTTAAAAGCAGTTAATTTAAATTTATTAATTTGCGCTCCAGTTTTAAAATTTTGAAATATTTAAATCTTTCAATCTTTAAATCCAATAACACATGAAAGTTTTAGCAAACGATGGAATCTCAAAAGCAGGAGAACGAGCTTTAAAAGAAGCCGGAATTGAAATTCTGGACAATAGAGTGGCTCAGGATCACGTTATTAATTTTATCAACGATAATAAAGTGGACGTTCTTCTTGTAAGAAGTGCAACAAAAGTAAGGCAGGACCTGATTGATGCATGCCCGGGACTTAAAATCATAGGCCGTGGCGGCATTGGAATGGACAATATTGATGTTGAGTATGCAAAAAGTAAGGGGATTAAAATCATCAATACTCCTACAGCATCTTCAAAATCTGTTGCAGAATTGGTTTTCGGACACTTCATTGCATTAGCCAGATTCCTTCACGAATCAAACAGACTGATGCCTTTGGAGGGGGAAACCCACTTCAATGCCATGAAAAAGTCATTCAGCAATGCTTATGAACTTTCAGGAAAAACGTTAGGAGTAATTGGCTTCGGAAGCATTGGCCAGGAAGTCGTTAAAATAGGAATCGCTTTAGGAATGAAGATTCAGGTTCTCACAAGAAGTCCAAAAACAGAAGTTCTTACGCTGAATTTCTTCGATGGGCAATCGGTGAACTTTGAAATCACTTCTACCAATGATATGGATGCATTCCTTAAAGAATCAGACTTTATCAGCATCAATACTCCGAAAACAAATGAATACATTATAGACACTCCTCAATTTGAAAAAATGAAAGACGGAGTTTATATTGTAAATACTGCAAGAGGCGGTGTGATAAATGAAGTAACGCTGATTGATTTTATTGATTCAGGAAAAGTAGCGGGAGCTGCCTTGGACGTTTTTGAAAGCGAACCCAATCCGGAACTTCCATTACTAATGAATCCAGCTCTATCTCTTTCTCCGCATGTAGGCGGAAATACGGTAGATGCGCAAGAGAAAATCGGTATCGAGCTTGCAGAACAAATTATTAAGCTACAAAAAGAAACTATAAGATAAATATGCCTGTTTTTAAACCTTTCCGTGGAATCAGACCTCACAGAGATTTTGAGGATACCTTCCCTACCCATCCACTGGATAATTTTACCCAGGAAGAAATTGCAGAAAAAGCACAAGTTGAAAATACTTACATCAACATGATAAAACCATATGTTGTAAGTAAATCTAAGGATGTAGACCGAAATCTGAGAAAGATCCGCTCCACATTTGAAGAACTTCTGGACGAAAAGAAACTTGTTCAGGACAATTCTGCCTATTATCTTTACGAACAAATATATCCAAATAAGCAAATTTTCAGAGGACTTTTGGGTCTTGCCAGTATTGAAGATTTCTGGAACGGAAAAATCAAAAGGCACGAAAGTACTATTCCTCAGAAAAAAGAAAAACTAGCTCATTACCTTGAAAAAGTAAATCTTCAGGCTGAACCGGTATTACTTACCTATCCTGCCAACTCAAAAATTGAGTTGCTGATGAACCATGAGGAAAAGAATGTTCCGATCTTCAATCACGTAGATACCATCGGAATAAGACATAAAATCTGGAGAATAGACAACCGTTTAAAGCTTCAGCAGTTTAAAGAAGTAATCGATCAGATCGATTCATTCTATATTGCAGACGGACACCATAGAATTGGCTCTACTGCATTGAACGCGAAAAAACATAAGGATAAAAACAAAAGACATAACGGTACAGAGCAGTATAACTTTGTATACAGCTTTATCGTTTCCAACCAGTCGATCAAGATTCACGATTACAACAGAATTTTGCGTGATCTGAATGGTCTTTCCACTGAACAATTCTTAAAAGAGCTTGAACACTATTTCTTAATTCACGAAAAAGGCGAAACACCATATTTCCCTTCTCAGAAATTCCACATTTCAATGTATCTGGGTGGTAAGTTCTACTCTCTTCACGTAAAACATGATCTTCGTTCCAAAGAAATGTCTTTAGATAATCTGGATCACCATTTATTGGACAAATATATCTTCAAGGGTATTTTAAAAATAGAAGATCCGGATAGCTCAGAGCAGATCTCTTACACAAAGGGCACATCTAATATCAACGGAATAAATATCTTAAAAGAAAAAGTAGACAACGGAGAAGGAATTGCTGGCTTCGGAATTTATCCTGTAAGTTTTAATGATATGATTAAAATTTCAGACTTAAAACTAAGTATGCCTCCCAAATGTACATTTATTGAGCCAAAATTAATTACGGCACTGGTAATGTACGACATGAAACCTTAATAAATTCCCATTTTTTTCCTACTTTTATGGTTGGAAAAAGAAAGGTAAATAAAAAATGAAAAAAATATTCATTATACTTCCACTCTTTTTGAGTGGATTTTTATTTTCTCAAAAAAAAGTCCAGAAAAAACCTGCCGGCAGAACAGCAATTCCTCTAAAATTAAATTATCACGATGAATTCAAAAAGATTTCAGACGAGATCATGACCAATGGCAGGGCTTATGAAAATCTTGGAGAACTTACGAAAGGAATCGGACCACGTTTCAGTGCCACTCCCGGGTATACTAAAGCAGTAGAATGGGCAGAAAAAAAGTTCAAGGAAATTGGCATCAATATGATCTGGAGACAGGAAGCCAAAGCTCCCATTTGGATCAGAGGGAAAGAGTCTTTACATATAAAAGCAGAAAATGGAGATTGGAAAAACATCAGAATGCTTTCTTTTGGAAACTCTGAAGGTACAGGCGGAAAAGATCTGACAGGTGAAATTGTTTTAATTAATTCCACATCAGAGCTGAATGCAATGTCTATAGGACAACTAAAAGACAAAATAGTTTTTGTGAATGTCCCGATGGATCCGAAAATCATTAATACAAGTGATTCCTATTTACAAACGGCCAAATCAAAACTAATATCAGCTTCCGTCATTGCTAAAACAGGCGCAAAAGCTTTAATCATAAGATCATTAACAACGGCTAATGACGATACCCCGCACGCCAAAATGATTTACTATGAACCGGATGATAAAGTGAAAATTCCAGCCTTATCAATCGGGGTAAGATCAGCAGATGAATTAGAAAAAACGCTGAAAAAGCAAAAAATAACAGCTAAAATCAATATGACTGCTGAATCAAAAGCCAGCACTACAAACCCTAATATCATTGCTGAAATCCAGGGTAAAAAAGATTCTAAAGTGATTGTTTTAGGTGCTCAGCTTGATTCCTGGGACGTTGGTGAAGGTGCTATTGATGATGGAACAGGAGTCGCTCAATGTATCGAAGTTTTAAGAACATTGAAAGCACTTGGCTATGAAAATAACCACACCATTCGGGTAGTTCTGTACGCCAACAGCGAAAACGGAGGACAAGGCCGTGAAATGTATGCTGCTTATGTGAAGAAGCGAGAAGAAAAACACATATTTGCCTTAGGAACAGATGCGGGAGGTTATTCTCCGCGAGGATTTTCTTTGGATATGTCACCTCAGAGAAGAAGGCTGGTTTCTCCATGGAAAGAATATTTTCTTCCTTATGGCGTTTATGATTTCGACCAAACAGATGCTATTCAGGACATTTCTCCTTTAAAAAAGCTGGATATTCCTTTAGCAGAACTTGTGGTAGATACCCAAAGATATTTCGACTATCACCATTCCGAACAGGATACTTTCGATAAAGTAAATAAAAGAGAACTTCTTCTAGGAGCGGTTGCCATAACACAAATGATTTTTATGGTTGATAAAAACTGGTAATATGAAAAAGACAATCACCATCTCAATATTAACTTTAGGAACAGCCTTCATATCAGCGCAGACTAAAGAAGATTCTATACAATTCAATAAAATTTCCACCGAAATTTTAAATAACGGAAAAGGATATGAAGAACTTCGGGAACTCACTAAAAAAATCGGTCACCGACTAAGTGGTTCAGAAGCATATGAAAAATCTGTACAATGGGCTGCACAAAAACTTCGTGATGCCGGAGCAGACAAAGTATGGCTTCAGGAAGTGATGATTCCGGTTTGGGAAAGAGGGAAAGAATCCTTACACATTAAAACATCCAACGGAAACTGGAAAAATATTAAAATGCTCTCCCTGCGAAATTCTGAAGGAACAAAAGGAAAAGATGTTTCGGGAGAAATCATTATGGTGAAATCTCTTGAAGAATATGACAAGCTTCCTGCTGAAAAAGTAAAAGATAAAATTATTTTCTTTAATTACCCTTTCAATCAGGGACATGTGCAGACTTTTATTTCCTATCGGGAAGCAGGTGCCTACAGACGAACTGCAGCTTCATTAACCGCTAAAAAAGGCGGAAAATTTGCTATCATCAGATCTCTGTCCTCGGCATTGGATGATGTTCCCCATACAGGAAATATGCGATATGAAGAAAATATCACCAAAATACCAGCAATTACCATCGGAAATACGAGCGCAGATGAACTGGAAGCTTTATTGAAAAATCAGAAAGTCACTGCAAAACTTAATTCCAATTGTGGAATGAAAGGGGAAAAGCTCTCCCAATCCGTTATTGGAGAAATTACAGGCAAGAAAGACAAAAATGTAATTGTAGTGGGCGGGCATCTTGACTCTTGGGATGTAGGCGAAGGTGCACATGATGATGGTTCAGGAATCGTTCAGAGTATTGAAGTATTAAGAACATTCAAAAAATTAGGACTCCAAAACAACCATACCATCAGAGCAGTCTGTTTCGCCAATGAAGAAAACGGAACCAAGGGTGGAAAACAATACGGAAAAACAGCAAAAGACAACAATGAACAACATCTTTTTGCCATAGAATCTGATGCCGGAGGTTTTTCTCCCCGTGGAATCTCCCTGGAAATGGATGACGTGAAAAGAAACCAGATCAAAAGCTGGGTTAATTTATTTCTGCCTTATGGTGTTTATAACTTTGAAGGAAAATACTCAGGTTCGGATATTGCGCCATTGCATGAAATGGGTGTTCCAACAGCAGAACTCGTTCCGGAACCACAACGCTATTTTGACATTCACCACACTGCAGAAGATACTTTTGAAAAAGTCAACCGAAGAGAATTACTTCTAGGCTCCACGGTGATGACACAACTTATTTATATGATTGATAAAAATTGGTAACCATGAAAAAGATATTAGGAACCTCATTATTATGCTTGGGAATGGCTGTTTTTGGCCAAACCAAAGAAGATTCAATACAATTCAGCAAGATCTCCCTTGAAGTTTTAAATAACGGAAAAGGATACAGCGATCTTCGTGAACTTACTAAAAATATAGGCCATCGTTTAAGTGGTTCTGAAGCGTATGAAAAATCCGTACAATGGGCTGCACAAAAGCTTCGTGATGCCGGAGCAGACAAAGTTTGGCTTCAGGATGTAATGATCCCGGTTTGGGTAAGAGGAAAAGAATCCCTTCACATCAAAACTTCCAACGGAAGCTGGAAAAGTCTTAAAATGCTTTCCCTTGGAAATTCCGAAGGAACAGCTGGAAAAGATGTTTCAGGAGAAATCATCATGGTAAAATCTATGGATGAATACAATAAACTTTCTCCGGAACAGGTAAAAGATAAGATCCTGTTCTTCAACTATGCTTTCAAGCAATCATTCATAGAGACTTTTAAAGGGTATGGTGACGCTGCGAAGTATAGAACAACTGCTGCATCACTAACCGCTAAAAAAGGCGGTAAATTTGCCATTATCCGCTCTCTTTCTTCAGCCTTTGATGATGTTCCTCACACAGGAGCAATGCGTTATGAAGAAAACATTTCTAAAATCCCTGCTGTTGCCATCGGAAGTACCACTGCTGATGAACTGGAAACTTTATTAAAGAATCAAAAAATCACGGCAAAACTTAATTCTAACTGTGGAATGAAAGGCGAGAAACTCTCCCACTCCGTGATTGGTGAAATTACAGGTAAAAAAGACCAGAGCGTAATTGTGGTAGGCGGACACCTTGATTCCTGGGATGTAGGAGAAGGTGCTCATGATGACGGTGCCGGAATCGTTCAAAGCATTGAAGTTTTGAGAACATTCAAAAAATTAGGAATACAGAATAATCACACCATCAGAGTCGTTTGTTTCGCCAATGAAGAAAATGGGGTAAAGGGTGGTATTCAATATGGTAAAACAGTAAAAGAAACCAATGAAAAGCACCTTTTTGCAATAGAATCAGATGCCGGAGGTTTTGCACCTAGAGGTATCGCTTTGGATATGGATGATGCTAAAAGGAAGCAAATTCAAAGCTGGTCAAAATTATTCCTGCCTTATGGAGTATATAACTTTGAAGAAAAATTCTCAGGAACAGATCTTTATCCACTTCATGACATGGGAGTTCCTGCTGCTGAGCTAATGCCGGATTCTCAGCGTTATTTTGACATTCACCACACAGAAGAAGACACTTTTGAAAAAGTTAACAGAAGAGAACTTTTATTGGGTTCTGTAGCCATGGCCCATATTATTTATATGATTGATAAGAATTGGTAGTGAAATACGAAGTTTGATATAAAATAACCCATTAAGTCTTATAAGATTTGATGGGTTTTATTTTTTAACACAAATACCACGAATGATTTCACAAATGGCACTATGTGATGGTATTAAAATTAATTAAAAAATTTCCTTAATTAAAAGCCTCTAGCAGTCTCTTTGTCATTCCGTAGGAATCTAAATAAGCTACTGAATATTGTTAGTTGACATTCTTACAGAAATCAAAATCTGCTTAATCTGAATAATCTGCGAGAGATTACTTCTAAAAAACACATAAAAATCTCCAGCCTTTCTTGAAAAAATTAGTTGTTATCAATTTTAAGAATTTTACAATCTAAATTAATTTTTCTTTGTTTAAGGAAATAAGAAACACAAACAACTGAAAAACAACAAAATAAAACAACTTATTTCCATCTGTTAATCGTAGAATTATCACTTTGGCATGAAATTGGCATTTCCTTTTATGAGAAAAAATTAAAAAAGCACTAAGGATGAGAAAAAAGGTTTTCTGTGGATTTTCAGTTTTCCACTGATTCAAAGTTCATATCTCGTATATGAATCCTTTTTTTTCTACGATGCCGTAAAAGATACGGGAATGTGATTAACTAGCCCTCCGGTTGATTTTTCACAGCAGATTTATGCCCCGTATCTAACTGGTATCATCAAATAAACCGCGAATCATTTATTGATTCAAAAATGATTATTTATCCCGGACTTCAGAGCCCGGTATCATAGTATTGAATAAACGGCAAAGTTATCATGAACCTTAGCCCAGTAAAGAAGTATGCTTTCTTTATACCATGATAATTATACCTGCTTTATTCTCAATTAATTAATGTATAACCCTTAAAATGTTAGTAATGATGAGAGCCTTTTTTGAAATGATTTTTAAGAGAAATGAAGATGCTGCAAAAATGCATATCTGGAGCCTGTTATTGGTCCTGAGTTTTGCTGCTTTTTCTGTACTGGTATACAGTTCAAAACCAAGTTTTAACAGCTTAATCGTATATCTTACCGCCTTTGCCGCTTATATCGGCTTTGGTCTTGTATTCATCAGTTCCCTTGCAGGAACAGGGATGAAGAAAGGATCCGGTAGAAACATATAACTTTTATTTCACTCTTTTACTGAAAAACCGCCCTTTTGGGGGCGGTTTTTTTATAGCTTGTTCTATAATTTCATAAGTTATTCTTTAAAAATATCTTTCATCATTTTCTCAAGGAATTGAGTAGTCTCCTCCTCTACCATTTTTTCAGATTTTGCTACTAGCTCTGCATGAAAAGGCTGACAACAGGCTTTAATTCCAAATCCGTCATCTGTTTTTACAAATTCCGGATGTAAGTTATGTTCTTTACAAACTTCAGCCTCTATTTCCTGTTTTATTAAATCGTAATTCAGATCAAACATATTTTCTAATTTTTATTTCATTGGTTGGAGATAAAGATAAGAATAATTATTTGCTCATAAATCCGTATTTCCACGATATTTTTATACTCATGACAATAGATGTAATCTAATCTTTCAGATATATTCTTTTTTTCAGGTTCACATTCATAACCTCCCCTTTTCTTTTTATTCTCATGTTAATGACATCTGCATCCTTTTCTACTCTATTTAAGAAATAATGACATGCAGTCTCATGATCAAGATTGTCAAGGTCTATATTATTAATACTGAGAATTGAATCTCCTACTTTTAAAGGAAAATTTTCTTCCTGGAAAACATACACAACTGCTGGTTTGTTATCTATAAAGCGATACCCAAAACCGAAAGACTCCAATTCACTGGAAGAATTTCTAATTTGTTTTAAATAAATTTTATGACTCACCCAGTCCAAAACAAACACAAAATTTTTGAGGAAGCTATTTCCAAGCAGATTTGAGCTTCCCGTCATAACCAATTCATTGGTGAAGCTTTTATTCCCCAAAAGCACATCTGAAGCCTTGAAAATATATCCGGATTTAGAATTTCCAGCTCCAAACGCACCTACACTGTTATTTCCAAACACTTCTACTTTCTCTGATATTTTTTTTGGATTATAATTTCCATCGGAAATTTTCAAGTTTCTCGAAAATCCGGTATCAAAAGTAAAGTCTATTTTCTTATCAATTATTTTAGCTTCAACAATTGGAGTTTTCTGATCTTTTGTATTGAATGGAATCACGAAATCAAATCCTTTGAGATCAAACCTGGAAAGATCCTGAGTGGCTTCCAATGTATTTTCAGCATAGTTTATTTTCCAGAAAAGTTTAGCCATCTGATTAGCTCCCAGAATCCCATCAACTTTTAAACATCCAAACTCTGCCGCTTTAAGATCCATCACCACAACCCCTATATTCTTAAAAGACACCTGATCCACAATCATTTCAGGCAATACTGTAAAAATCTGATCCTGTTTATTCTTCTGCGAGTCCTTTACCATGCTTTTATATTTCTTTTCAAGCCCTAATTCAGTATAGATTGCCGTAGAAATAACGGTAGGAGCGCCAGTATCAAATAGAAAATTATATTGCTTTCCGTTGATATTTACTTTTACAAAAGGTAAATCTGCAGCATATTGTAAGTTAAGTTTTTCAACTGTTGATTTTAATTGAACTTCTCCGCTTTCAAAAAACTTTTTTCCTTGTGCAACAAGACTAAAACTGGAAAAAATGAAAATAGTATAAAGGATCTTTTTCATGAAGTAGTTTTTTACTAAAGTAGGTATTTTTAGAATTCAGGCAAAATCACTATAAATTAGAAACAAAAAAGCCGCCCTTTACAGGGCGGCTTTCATATCTTAAAGATTCAATTATTTTACTTTTACAAGCTCAACATCGAAAACTAACCAAGAGTTTGGTGGAATCACTCCTCCTGCTCCTCTTTCTCCGTAACCCATTGCTGGCGGAATTAATAAAGTAGCAGTTTCTCCTTCTTTCAATAACAGGATTCCTTCATCCCATCCTTTGATTACTCTACCCATTCCGATTGGAATATCAATGGGCTCGTTTCTTTTGAATGAAGAATCGAATTCAGTTCCGTCTACTAACTTCCCTGCATAGTGTACAGAAACGTTATCACCTGCTTTTGGAGCTTTTCCGTCAGCAGTTTTAGTGATTTTATAGTAAAGACCTGATTCAGTTTTTTGCATTCCAGCTTTTAAGTTTTCAACTAATTTTTCCTGGTTTGCTTTGAATTCTTCTTCTTTTTTCTTCTTTTCAGCTTCTTCTTTAGCAATGAAAGCCTTATTGTTTTCTGCAATTTTAGCTTTTCCTTCGTTGAAAGTTTTAGCTGCATCGTAGTTTTTGTACTCGTCACCTTTACCGAAAATAGAAACTTTCTCTAAAACGATATCTGTCTTAGGTTTATCCTGAGCTCCTTTTTCAACATTAGCGATAGTATCAATAACATCATTACCTTTTACAACTTTTCCGAAGATGGTGTGTCTTCCGTCTAACCAAGGAGTAGCTACTTCAGTAATGAAAAACTGAGAACCGTTTGTATTTGGTCCAGAGTTCGCCATAGAAAGAATACCTTTTCCTGTGTGCTTAAGGTCGTTTCTTTCATCCTCGAATTTATATCCAGGATCTCCCATTCCTGTTCCCTGAGGATCACCTCCCTGGATCATGAAATCTTTGATTACTCTGTGGAAAATAGTTCCGTCATAGTAAGGAACTCCCTTAGCCTTAGCTTTGTTATCGATTTTTCCTTCTGCAAGACCGATAAAGTTGGCTACAGTTACTGGTGCTTTCTTGTCCTCAAATTTTACAATAAGGTTACCTTTTGTAGTTTGAAGATTGGCATAAAGTCCGTCATTAAGACCTTCGTAAGTTTCTTTGTCTACGTTCATTTTTTTATAAATTGGGGTACAACTCATCAGCGAAACACTTGCCGCTGCCAGAATTATATTCTTGTTAAACAATTTCATGTATTATAAAGCTTTTAATTTTATGATTAATGGTATATCGTTGTCTATTTTCTTTTCGTCTCCAAAAGTTCCATAAGCCAAAGTAGACGGCACCAAAAGCGTCACTTCCTCTCCATCATGTATAAAACGCAAAGCATTTTCCACCGCTTTCAGTTCATCAAAATGCCCAAACTTGGCATCTCTTCTTTCAAAAGGCTGATCATAGATCTTAGTCTGGTCAAAATCATACAATTCATAAGAATAAGAAATCAGCGTATTATCTGCTCTTCTTTCTCTACGGTCAAAACCATCTGCTGTAACCCAGTAATTAAGCTGCGTTGGATAAAACTTTACGCTTTGTCCATTAATCCAATCCTGAATCTGACCTCTTTCGATGGTATTCAGGTTTTTCATTCTGTTTTTAGAAACATCCAGGTCTTTCTGGCTTAAAACACCACCTACAGGTGGATGTGCCGTCTGGGCATTTCTGTTGCAGCTCAACAGACTTATAGCTGATATGAAGAGTAATTTTTTCATAAACTTTTGCGAAAATACACATTTCATGAATCAATTACAAAACTTGATGGAGAAATGTAGCAATGTATTATTCGGCAATATAACAATAATGTGTAAAATAATATTTAAACCATCAAGACAGATTTAAGTTTTTAAGAAAATTAAGATAGCTTCGCCTTAAAATAGCCTTAATTATTATATTGACTTCTTAGCTTTCCGATGAGGAAAAAATTGGTTTAAAAGAAAAAAGCCAGGAAAATTCCCGGCTTTTTCTATAGGTATTTAAAATACTATTAAACTGTTTCAAGTGCATGATCTACAACTACTCTCCATCCGAATGGATCTTCGGAAAGGTTATTTTGAAGATCTACTAAATCTTTCTTAAGGATCGCAGCAAAGCTTTCTTCGTCTGATAATCTTGGAAGTGACAATTTCTCACCTTCATATCCTAAAGCCTGGAACTGAGTGGTTACAACAGCTGTACCTACTCCCCATACTTCTTTAAGTTCTCCGTTTTTCAAAGCTTCAATAACTGTTTTTACAGCAATTGGTTCAACTTTTACTTCAATTCCTCTTTTCTTAGCCAACTGAAGGAAGCTGTCTCTTGTAACTCCATCAAGAATTTTCTCAGAGGTTGGTGGTGTATAAATTGTATCGTTAATTCTTACAAATACGTTCATAGTACCACTCTCTTCGAAATACTCGTGAGTTGCATCATCAGTCCAAATAATTTGCTCATATCCTTCTTCAATAGCTAATTGAGTTGGGTAGAAAGAAGCTGCATAGTTACCAGCCGCTTTAGCAGAACCTACTCCACCGTTTGCTGCTCTTGAATAATGGTCAGAGATTTTTACAGATACAGGCTCTGAATAATAGCTCTTTGCTGGTGTTGCTACAATAGCGAACATATATTTTTCAGAAACTCTAGCTTTCAAAGCTTCTTCTGTTGCAAAAATCAATGGTCTGATATATAAAGACATTCCTTCTCCCTGAGGGATCCAATCTCTATCAATATCTACTAATGCTTTTAATCCGTCTAAAAACATTTCCTCAGTCACCTCAGGCATTGCAAGACGCTTCGCTGACTTGTTGATACGTTCAAAATTCTTTTCTGGCCTGAAAAGGAAAACCTGCCCATCTTTGTCTTTATAGGCTTTCATACCTTCAAAACAAGCTTGTCCATAGTTTACTCCCATCATGGCAGGTGTAAATGGTATTGGACCGTAAGGAACTAATTTTACATCACCCCATTTTCCGTTTTCATACTCACATATAATCATATGATCTATGAAAGTACCACCAAATGAAAAATTGTTAGGGTCAAATGTAGAAATTCTGGAGTTTTCAGTTTTTTGAATTATCATTTTTTAAAATTTTTACGATGTTCTACAAATTTAACATAATTTTCTAAATATAAAAATTTTAGAGTAAATTTGACAAAAAATTAGCTTGAAAAGAGAGATTAAGACCACAAACGACGGAAGTAAAACATTGTTTATCAATGATTTAAATGAAAACTATCATTCGCATCACGGTGCTCTTCAGGAAGCAGAACACGTGTTTATCAAAAACGGACTAAACCTAGTCAATGATTGCGAAATTAATATTTTAGAACTAGGTTTTGGAACAGGTTTGAATGTTTTAGTAACAATTAATGAATATTTAAAAACTGACAAAAATCATGTCATCAATTATTTTTCGCTTGAAAAATACCCCATAAATGAATCCGAAGTTAAGGATTTAGCTTACTTTGAACATTTTGATAACCCTGAGTTCAAAAATATTTATCAGAAAATTCATCTGGCAGATTGGGAAAAGCCAGTTGAAATCATTAGTGGATTCAACCTTAAAAAGATAGAATGTGACTTTTTTGATTTAAAGAACATCAATCTGCCTGAAATCAACCTGGTTTATTTCGACTGTTTCGGAGCAAGAGTACAGCCGGACCTCTGGGAAAAACCATTATTTGAACTGGTAGCTGACAAAATGGCCATTAACGGACTATTAACAACCTACTCTTCTAAAGGAAGTGTGAGACGAATCCTTCAGGAACTCAACTTTCAGGTCGAGAAAAAACAGGGACCTCCGGGGAAGAGAGAAATGATTAATGCAATTAAACTATAATAGGGTAAAAAGCAACCAAACAAATTTGTTTTTTTCGGTCTTGTATCCTTATATGCCTCATAAAAATTCATTATCTTAGCTATACAAAATATTATACATTATATATATGATAGACAAGATCAACATTAGAGTGTATGGCTGTGCAGTAAAAGACAAGAAAGTACTCACATTATTTGAGGAATATGCCGGCGAACCTTTAATGAAATTTCCAGGTGGTGGATTGGAGTATGGTGAAGGAACATTGGAATGCCTGCATCGTGAATTTGATGAAGAACTGAATGTAAAAGTGGATATCGTAGAGCACTTCTACACACAGGAAAACTTTCTGGTTTCCCGTTTCAAAGAAAATGAACAACTTCTTACTATATATTATATCGTAAATATTGTTGATGAGAAAGAGTTCCTTATTCTGGATCCTTGTATTGAAAAAACAGAATGGATTGATATTGACAGACCGGATAATCCTTTCCCACTTCCTATAGACAAAATTGTATTCGATAAATTAAAAGAAAAATTCCTGTAAGTGCACTTACAGGAATTTTATTTTATTATTTCTTTACTTTAAAATCACTTGCTCCCGGATAAGGTTTCAAATACCCTGAATTCCAATTAGACTGTAATAGTGATTCCACGAATTCATCTGTTCTGTTTTTATGAGGATCATACCGTTCTTTCAAATCAATATCAGCCATCTTCCCTTTTAAATTCCACCAGAAGGCACTAAATCCGCCTCTTAGCTCTTTAATAATCTCATAAACGTTTTTACCGGTTGCTCTGTTCATCAGTTTTGCAAAAACCTGTCCTTCGGTAGTGGTAAGATCTCTTAACTGCTTTTCATATTGATCGGCAAGCATATTCTGTCTTTCTCTTACAAATTTCCTCTTGGCTTTATTATCCAGATCATTCATGTCTACCTGAATATCTCTGTACTGTTGCAAAGCAGTTACAAATAATGGATATACTCTGTAGAGTTTCTTATTTAAGAAATAGTAGTAATTTTTATCCAATTGATTATTAAACCTAGGTTTATTAACCAGAACCAATTCGTCCATTACTACCACAGGCTCTCCATTCACTTCGTAGATCTTAACTTTCTGTTGCTCGTCGTAATAATATTTATTACCAAATTCATCTACTTTCAAAGATTCAGCGGGGTATTGATTCAATGGTTTAGCTACCACAGTATCATTCTGTCCAAAAACGCTGACTCCAAAAAAGAACATAAAAAGACAGATAATCTTACTAAAATTCATTATTTTTACACTTATAAGAACAAAAATTAAACGCAAAAATCATTCCTTTTTATGAAATTTGAAAAGAAATCTTTAAAATTTTTAGAGAAATATTTAAACACTTCATCTCCAACCGGATACGAACACAAAGGACAAGAGGTTTGGATGGACTACATCAGACCTTATGTAGACAAGATTGAAGTGGATCATTACGGAACATGCTATGGGATCATCAACCCTGAAGCAGAATTTAAAGTAGTGATTGAAGCGCATGCGGATGAAATCTCGTGGTATGTAAACTATATTACGGATGATGGATTGATTTATGTAATCAGAAATGGAGGTTCAGACCAGACTATTGCTCCATCTAAAGTAGTACATATTCACGGAGAAAAAGGAATTGTAAAAGGTGTATTCGGGTGGCCGGCTATCCATACAAGATCCAATCAAAATGAACCTACTCCAAAAATCGAAAATATCTTCATCGACTGTGGAGCTACTACCAAACAAGAAGTAGAAGACATGGGAATCTTTGTTGGATGTATGATTACCTATCCTGATGAGTTCTTCGAAATGAATGACAGATACTTTGTATGCAGAGCTCTTGACAACAGAATCGGAGGTTTTATGATTGCTGAAGTAGCAAGACTTTTAAAGGAAAATAAAAAATCTATTCCGTTTGGTCTTTACATTACCAATTCTGTACAGGAAGAAGTAGGTTTATACGGAGCAGATATGATTGCCGATACCATCAAACCCAATATTGCAATTGTAACTGATGTAACCCATGATACCACTACTCCAATGATCGAAAAGAAAAAAGAAGGAGACCAAAAATGTGGTGCAGGACCAGTAGTATTCTTTGCTCCAAGCGTTCATCATACCATCAGAGAACTGATTATTGACACTGCAAAAACCAAAAAGATTCCTTATCAAAGAGCAGCAGCAAGCAGAGCTACAGGAACAGATACGGATGCTTTCGCTCACTCTAACGGTGGTGTACCAAGTGCTTTAATTTCCTTACCTTTGCGTTATATGCATACAACGGTAGAAATGGTATCTAAAGAAGACGTAGGAAATGTTATTAAACTAATCTACGAAACGGTTCTGAAGATTAAACCGGAAATGAAGCTGAAGTATCATTAATAGAAGAAAGAACAAAGATTGGAGAGAAAAGACTTAAAGTCACAAATGATTTCACATCAAATGTCTTTATTCTTTTCTCTTTATTCTAACATCTAATATTAAGTAAAAAGTAAAAATGAAAACGAAGCTTATTGCTCCATCCCTTTTATCCGCAGACTTTGGGAATCTGCAAAGAGATATTGAAATGCTGAACAGATCTCAGGCAGATTGGTTCCACATTGATGTAATGGACGGGAGATTTGTCCCTAACATTTCATTTGGTTTTCCGGTAATGAAAACCGTTCAGCAGCATGCCAAAAAATTCGTGGATGTTCACTTAATGATTGTGGAGCCTGAAAAATATGTTGATGAATTTATCAACCATGGAGCTGACCTTATTTCTGTACATTATGAAGCATGTACCCACCTTCACAGAACCATTCACCACATTCAGAGTAAAGGAGCAAAAGCAGGTGTTGTTTTGAATCCATCTACTCCAGTTTTAATGCTTGAAGATATTATTGCAGATGTGGATCTTGTATTATTGATGAGCGTGAATCCAGGGTTTGGAGGACAGAAATTCATTGAAAACACGTATAAAAAGATTGCTGAAACAAAAGACCTTATCTTAAGCAACAACTCTACTGCTCTTATTGAGATAGACGGAGGAGTAAACCTTGATAATGCCTCTAAGCTTTTCGAAGCTGGAGCTGATGTTTTGGTTGCTGGAAATGCAGTATTCTCTACTGAAAGTCCTGAAAGAACTATTGAGCTTTTGAAAATCTAAAAAAGACATCAATTTAAATACACAAAAGGCAGCTCGAATAGAGCTGCCTTTTTCAATTTGAATTTGAGTCGCCTTGGTTATTAATTTTTTTCCAAAATTCTGTAATGTTTAAATTTCTTCTTAGTAACAACACAAAGATCTATAAAAAATTAACTACAATCAATCCGTAGAAATACGGAATTTTTGATTTGAGTATTTCCACCTACCATAAGGCTTTATCTATAATTCTTTATGCCAGATACAGGCACAAACCGCTAATATTATGCTGATTACCGAAAAAGCAGTTCTTATATTGTTTAGGAAATTCCATCTGTTTTCAAAATTATCACGCATTTGTTTGATTGCTTCAGCCGTAGAGCCTGAAATGTCAAACTGGTCAAGCTGGTCGTTCATAGGAACATTTCCAACCATTGTAACCCCGAAAACACCTATCAGATAAGCTAATGTAGCCAATAAAAGAAAAATAAAGACAGGTTGCTCTCCCCGCAAGAAAAAAGTAGATACAGGAAGAAGAATGGCCGCCCCCATAAAACTCATAAAAAAGATAGGATTAAGAATTTCACGGTTGATATTCTGCATAGCCTTCAGATATTCAGCATCAGATAATTTACCTAATCCCAGCACTACAGAGCACGAATAAGCATAGAAAAGTCCAGCTATAAGCGCTGTAAGTACAACTGTGATGATTAATAATACGGTTGTCATTTTCATATAATTTAGCTTGTGGTTATTAGAAAGGTATCATTTAATAGGGATTCCATTTTTTAATGATATTCTGAGCGGTAAGAATCATCTCCGGATCCCAGTTTTTTGTCTTAAAGTAATGGAAATCATGATTTTTAATTGATTCAGGTCCGGCGTTATCAAACAACAATTTTGTCAACAATGTTTGTTCTTCGTGAAGCATCAGATCTTCCAAAGGATTTTCTGAAAATCGAACTTCTTTTTTCGTCCAGGGATCTTTATTTTCCGTTCCAAAATCTGATGAATCAATGAGATTTTTGACTTTTGTAAAATCATCCAGAAAATTCTTCTTTTTTTCATCTGTATTGATGGTATTTCCCAACCTTTCAATGATAACATATTCCAGATTTTTACACTGAGACAAGATTGAAGGCAACACAAACAGAATATCTTCAGGAATTATGTCATCATGAGTATCTCTTCGTACTAATGTCTTTCCATATACACTTTCCTGCCAGCTTCCTCCTGACAGATGAATTTCCTTCACCTTATCCAGTGGATATAATTTGATGATCTCCTGCATTTCAACTTCGAAATTAAAGGACTGGCAATAGATGTTGTGAAGATCAAGAATCAGGAATCCATCGGTATCTTCTGTTAATTTATCAAGAAATACTCCCTGTTCCATCACATCATCCAATGAGAATGAGAACGCAAGGTTTTCTATTCCGACAGGAACCTGTACAGCATCCTGTAATCTGTAAAGCCTGTCTTTTCCAATCTTTAGTGTTTTAGGGTGTAGAGAAACCGGTAATGGCACACCCTGATGGAAATTTTCAGTGTTCATAAAACCGAAATGTTCCGTAATGTGGTTATAGTTTCTTTTACGAAACTCTTTTTGTAATTTTTTCAGCCAAATCTCCTGCCTGTCGGTCCATCGGGCATCAAATAGAGAATAATAGACCCCATGTCCAATCAAACGATTATTTTCAGAGTAAAAGTCAAGCAGCTCACTCAACCAATCTGGTTCTTCTACATTATAGAATGTATCAAATGACCATTCAAGCACTTCAACAGAATTGCTTTGCAGTAAAGGCAAAACAGCAGAAACAAATTCCGCTTCTGCCATCATGGATAATCCTAGCAGCGGCTTTCCCATACTTTATCCCATTCCACAAGCCGGACAAGAGAAATGATTAAGCACAACAGTGTCTTTCTTAACCACAGCTTTGGGTGTAGTTGGTTTAGGTTTTTCCGGACTTTCTGGAGCCGGAGCTACTTTTTTAACTTTCTTTACAGGCTTTGTAGTTTTTGTAGCCGGTTTTGTAGTTTGTGCAGAAACTCCTACCGCTAATAAACTAGCCATTAATAATGCTGGAATTTTCATAATACTTTTTAGAAGAATTTTACAATAAACGTTCCATTTATAAAAATACAATAATTAAAAACGTTTTAATAACAATTATTTAGCAAATATTAGAAACTATTTAATACTATCCTATTTTCTTTATTTATATTTAATGGTAAAATAAATCTATATATGAAAAACAGTCTGATTAAAGCCGTTTTCCTTGGATTGATATTATCTGCCCACAGTATCGATGCACAGGCTCAAACAGTTGAAAACAGCAAAAAAATGGAATGGTTTAAAAATGCAAAACTGGGTATTTTTATTCACTGGGGAATTTACTCCGTCAACGGAATCTCTGAATCCTGGTCATTCTTCAATAATTATATTAATCACGAAAATTATATGAAACAGCTGAATGGTTTTTCAGCTACAAAATATCAACCAGAGCAATGGGTAAATCTCATTAAAGAATCCGGAGCAAAATATGCTGTCATTACTACCAAACATCATGACGGGGTTTCATTATGGAACTCAAAGGCAGAAAAAGCGACAAGCATTCCTCAAAACGCCCTTGCCCAAAAAGATGTTTTAAGTCCTTTTGTTTCTGCGTTGAAAAAATCAGGATTAAAAACAGGACTTTATTTCTCATTGCCGGATTGGAGTCACCCGTATTATGACATCAATACCAGAACAAAAAAGCGGTACGAAATAAAAAATGAGCCGATACGCTGGCAGAATTTCATCAACTACTATCATAGCCAGCTTAGTGAGCTTTCCTCTCAATATTCTCCGGATCTTATTTGGTTTGATGGAGACTGGGAACATACATCTGAGGAATGGAAAGCCTCTCAAACCTTAGATTTACTGAAAAAATACAATCCTAATATCATCATCAATTCAAGACTCAATACTCATGGAGACTATGATACTCCCGAACAGGGTATTCCTATAATTCCGCCACAAAATCCCTATTGGGAACTTTGCTACACGATGAATGATTCGTGGGGATATCAGCCTTATGACAAAAATTATAAGACCCCTAATATGATTGTAAGAACTCTGGCAGATGTAATAAGTATGGGGGGAAATCTCTTACTTGATATCGGTCCTAAATCAGACGGCTCCATTCCGGAAGAACAAATTGAGATTCTTAAAAATCTCGGACGTTGGACATTCAAAAATAAGGATGCCATCTACGAAACAACCCGCGGAATTCCTTTTGAAAATTACAAAGGAAAATCATCTTTGTCAACCTCTAAAAAATCTTTATTTCTTTATCTTGATGAAGCCAAAAACTTCACAAAGATCTATGGATTGGCAACAAAACCTCTTTCAGCAAAAATCATTGGAGATCCATCCGCAGTTGTTACCATAGATTATAGTGCTGAAAAAACACTTACTTTGAACTTCTCTAATGTAAAATTTGATAAAGATGTTACCGTAGCAGAAGTTACTTTTGAGAATCCGCCTGTATTTCTAAAAGATTTCAAGAAGAGTGAACATCCCCTTCCCGAAATACTGGAAATTAAAAATACTCAGGAAGCTGTTTATGATATAGCCAATGCTCTGAACTATGATAATAATTTAGTGACCCATGATGGGCTGACCAATGATGGGCTTGACATGAAAATTAAGAAAACCTCTACAACAAATATGGAAACGCTGCAATGGATAAGCAAACATGCAGAGGCTTTATTTGAGACAGGAAAAGGATTACCGGAAGGACATTTCCCCGGAATGAGTGCTTTATCAAAAGACAAACAAACTCTTTATCTTTTTGTAGAAGGAACCCCAACCGGTCCTATTGCTCTAAAAGGAGTAAAAAATAACATAGCCAGAATAAGAATTGTAGGTGATGGCAGCATGCTTACTCATACGATTTACAATAAATTGTACTGGAGTGACCGCCCGGGAATTATTTATATTGATATTCCAAAAGAAAGACTGGATAAACAAATGACCGTCATAGCAGTCTTATTGAATAAACCTATTGAGCTGTACAGAGAAAATGTGGGAGCTATTGAAAACAACCTTTAAGACCTTCCAAAAATAAGGACTCATATAAAAAACAAAATCCGGAGAAAATTTTCTCCGGATCTTTTATTTTGTAAGAAATTTTCTTAGAAAATCTCTCTTCCTGAAAAATGGAACTGAGCTTCGATTAATGCATTCTCGTCAGAATCTGAACCGTGAACTGCATTTTCTCCGATGCTTCTAGCAAACATTTTTCTGATTGTACCTTCTGCAGCATCTGCAGGGTTAGTAGAACCGATTAATGTTCTGAAATCTTCAACCGCATTGTCTTTTTCTAAAACTGCAGCTACGATAGGACCAGAACTCATGAACTCTACTAATTCTCCATAAAATGGTCTTTCAGCGTGTACTTCATAGAATTTTTTTGCATCAGCAACTGTAAGCTGAGTTAATTTTAAAGCTTTGATTTTAAAACCTCCTTCAGCAATCTTACCCAATATTGCACCGATATGTCCGTCAGCAACTGCATCAGGCTTAATCATAGTGAATGTAATGTTAGACATAAATGTATATTTTTTTAATGGTGCAAAATTACAAAAAATATCTTTGATTTTTATTTTAATTTTTTTTTAACATAAAAATAACTTTTATTAAGAAATCGTGAACCAAACTTTGGCACAGTAATTGTTAATTCTATTACGATTCTCATGTTTAATTTGAGTTTTCATGGTTATTAGTTTTTACCCAGCTTCGGCTGGGTTTTTTATTTGTAAAAAATACGTGTTTTCTTTATCGATTTGATAAAATCAAAAACCATATAAAAGTATATTAATATAGTATTGCTTCTATTTCAATCAATGAAATAATTGATATTTTCTTACTATTTTTTTATTTCCATAAATTCTGACACGAAAAAGTGGAGTTATACAATAAATTCTCAGTGACAAAAAGTAGAGTTATTCTAAAATTTAATTATTTTTCATTTCAAAAAATGATTAAAAATAGTTTCCTGAAATTATTTTTTTCTTTTTTTTAAGATTTATACCTGAGATGAAAAATGAGATAAGAAGAATTATTTACTAGAAGATAAACCTAACAGGCTTTAAAAACCTGTTAGGTTTGTTTTCTACCAAAATATATCTAAAGAAAAATACCTCCATATTCATGATATGAAGGTATTTTTTTATAGATATAAATTTTTACAATTATTTTTGAGCCGCTTCTTCCGCTTCATCCATTAGCTTTATATAAGTAGCATAACGGGAATGCTGAATCTCTTCTGTTTCAAGAGCATCAATTACAGCACATTTCGGTTCATTGATATGAAGACAATTGTGGAACTTACATTCTTCTCTTTTTTTGAATATTTCAGGGAAATAATGCTGTACTTCTTCTTTTTCAATATCAATCATTGCAAATTCACGAACACCAGGAGTATCAATAACATTTCCGCCAAAATGCCAGAAGTGCATCTGTGCAAAGGTCGTAGTATGTTTTCCCTTTAAATGGGTATCTGAAATTTCAGATGTTTTTAAGTTTAGTCCGGGTTGTAATGCATTCACCAATGTAGATTTCCCACATCCTGAATGTCCGAAAAATACAGAAGTTTTATCTTTCAGCATTTCCTGAAGCTGATCCAGATTCAGTTTTGAATACGATGAAATTTCCAACGTATCATATCCTATTTCCTGATAAATGAACTCAACATCTTTTACAATTTCGATTTCCTCTTCATGAAGAACGTCAATCTTATTGAAAAGAATTAAGGGTGTAATATTGTAGGCTTCACAACACGCCAGAAATCTATCCAGAAAACCTAATGAAGTTTCCGGATGTTTCAACGTAAAAATAAAGCATGCCAAATCAATATTAGACGCAATAATATGGGCTTCTTTTGAAAGGTTAACAGATTTTCTGATCAGGTAATTCCTTCGTGATTCAATTTTCGTAATCCAAGCAATATCATCCTGTTCAAGCTGAAACTCTACAAAATCACCTACAGCAAGCGGATTGGTAAGCCTTGTTTTAATCAATTTGAATTTCCCTCTGATTCTGGCCTCGAAAATTTTATTTGTTTCCAATTCCAAAACCTGGTACCAACTGCCTGTAGATTTAATGATTTTTCCTTTCATAAATAATATGGTGCAAATATAAGGAATTAGGGCTTAGGGTTTAGAATATAGGTGAAAACAAATGTTTCAATTACCTAAATTCTTTTTCCCAAAGCCCTACTCCTATTATCTTATATCTGATATTTAGTCCTTATCAATCATGATACTGTTCTGTACCTCAATAGATTCTTCATGAATCGCTTTGAATACTTTCTCAATAAAATCCTGAGACATTCCTGTTTCTTTTGCTTTTTGAGTTGCGTATTCTGTAATTACTTTCCAACGTTCCGGCTGGAAGATTGCAATATCGTTTTCCTTTTTAAGTTTCCCGATTTTTTCTGAAATTTTCATCCTTTGAGAAAGAAGCTCAATTAACTGGAAATCAAGATCAGAGATCAGGGTTCTGTGTCTTCCCATTTCTCCTTCGAAACCTGCAAGATTTGTACTTCTTACTTTTAAATTACCAATTAATTCTGCCAATACTTCAGGAGTAATTTGTTGTGCAGCATCACTCCACGCTTCATCAGGATTAGAGTGAGTTTCAATAATAGCCCCTTGGTAACCAACGTTAAGCGCTTCCTGTGTAATATCTGCCAATCCTGTTCTGTTTCCGCAGATGTGAGACGGGTCAATTAACATTGGAATATTCGGGAACTGGCTTTTGAAGTCAAGGGCAATTTGCCAGTTCGGGTTATTTCTGTATTTTGTTTTTTGGTATGTTGAGAATCCTCTGTGAATTACTCCCAGGTTTTTAATATCTTGTCCTAAAAGTCTTTCTAATGCTCCAGCCCATAAGGCAAGATCCGGATTTACAGGGTTTTTCACAAATACAGGCTTATCTGTTCCTCTTAAAGCCATTGCAATTTCCTGTACCGTAAAAGGGTTTACTGTAGAACGCGCTCCAATCCAAAGAACATCTACATCAGCTTCTAATGCTGCAAATACGTGGTGTGCATTAGCAACTTCAGTTGCTGTTTTGAAACCATACTCTTCCTTTACTTTTTTTAGCCAGTTCAAACCGATCACTCCTACTCCTTCAAACCCATTAGGTTTAGTACGAGGTTTCCAGATTCCTGCACGGAATACTGACACCTGAGCGTTTGATTCTTTAATTCTTCTGGCAGTTTCAAGCATCTGTGCTTCACTTTCAGCGCTACAAGGTCCTGCAATCATTAAGGGCTGTGTAAGCTCATTAATCCACTCGTTTTTTAAATCTTTTAAATTCATATTCTAAATTTTATTGTTTTTATATTTTTTGTTAAGTTCACAGCAATAGCCCTTTGATTATAAAATTAATTTATAATTCTTTTCAAAAAAATGCCGTTCAAACTTGTTTAAAGGAATCAGGAAAATGAAAGGGCTCTACTTCTCCTGTATTTTTTGGAAAGAAATTTTATTAACAGTACCAATAAAATCGGTAATACGTTCTAAAATTTCTAAAATAAGAAGCAGAAAAGCTAAAATAACCGCTAAAATAATTAGCGGGTGCAAAGAAAGACAGATATGTATTAGATAATTTTTCCATTTTGTTCTGGAAATGTCTTTGTTTTAGCGTTTCTTACTATAATTTGTTTTTGTCGAAAAGTTATTTCTCGCAGAAAACTTTGACAAATATATAAAAATTATGTCAAATCAAACTTCATTAAATCATCAAGATCTTTCAAAATTGGATTTTTTTCTATGAATTTTTCGTAAATTTTTCTTTTAGTCACTACTGCAATCTTCAGATTTTCAACGTCTCGCACGTATTCTACCTCAATAGAATAATTTTGAACTTTTCTTCTGAAATGATTAAAAAATTCTCCACTTATTTTATCAAATTCTACTTTTGCCGAGTCGGAAGGGAACAAAACTTTGATCTTACTCTCCTCTTTTTTCTCCAGCTTAAAAGTTTTCACGGCATTAAAAACAAAATTATTTTTTATCTGCAGCTGTTTAAGCATAATTTTCCATTCTGCCTGAAGATCTGTATCAGTAAAATGGTTTTTGGGCAAATTATCGGTTCTCACCACAACATCTTCTACAACCTCAGTTTTCTCTTCTTTATTTAGAAAAGAATTAATGCTGAAGCCTGAAGAAACTCCTGGTCTGGATAAAGGTTTTGAGGTTTTGCTAATGACAGCAGTCTGAACACTTTCCGTCTGTACAGTTTGTTCTGTTTTAACGGATTCTTTTTTCTCCTGAACTTTTTCAGGGATTTTCACTTCCTGTTTCTCACTGAGAAACGGAGCCAGTATCAGGAATTTTTTTTTTTAGTAACGTCTGAATTAGCAGTCAGCGAAGACAATTGCATTAGTGCAATCTCAACAGTAAGTCTTGGGTTCTTGGAATTCTTGTAATTAATATCTGCATGATTACAGATTTCAATCCCGTCAATAAGCAGCTGTGCACTCCATTTCTGGCCTTGCTCTACAAACTTAGATTTTGTTTTCTCCCCTACTTCAATCAGATCTATGGTTGAAGCGTTTTGAGCCATCATTAAATCTCTAAAGTGATTTCCTAATCCGGCAACAAAAATATGAGGATCAAAACCTTTTTTAACAATATCATTAAAAGCGGAAAGAACTTCAGGAATTTTGTTTTCCTTGGCAAGATCCACAATGTTCAGATATTGATCGTAGTCCAGAATGTTCAGTACTTCTGCGGCTTTTGCTAGTGTAATATTTCTCTGGGAAAAAGTAGAAAGCCTGTCGAAGATAGAAAGCGCATCCCTTAATGCACCATCAGCCTTTTGAGCAATCAGGTACAGGGCGTCATCTTCATATTGGATATTTTCTTTCTGAGCTATATTTCTTAGATGTCCCTGAATGTCTTCGATAGTGATTCTTTTAAAATCATAAATCTGACAACGGGATAGAATGGTTGGAATAATTTTATGCTTCTCCGTAGTAGCTAAGATAAAAATGGCATGAGCAGGCGGTTCTTCCAATGTTTTAAGGAAAGCATTGAAAGCGGCAGAAGACAGCATGTGAACCTCGTCAATGATATATACTTTGTATTTACCAACCTGAGGAGCAAAGCGTACCTGGTCTATTAATTCTCTGATATCATCTACAGAGTTATTGGATGCAGCATCCAATTCATAGATATTATAAGCAAAGCCATCTTCTGAAACAGAGCCGTCTTTCTCGTTGATTTTTCTTGCTAAAATTCTGGCACAAGTAGTTTTACCCACACCACGAGGACCGCAGAAAAGCAACGCCTGAGCAAGTTGGCTCTCTTCAATTGCATGTTCTAAAGTATCCGTAATATGGGATTGTCCTACCACTGTGTCAAACTCCTGAGGACGATATTTTCTTGCAGATACTATAAAATTTTCCATTGGTCAAAAATAAGAAATATAGTTTTAATTTGAAAATTAAAAGTTTTCAAATTATCCACAAGAAGTATAATTCTGTCTTAATTGGAAAACTTTTAATTAATTCTTTATTTCTTTTTCTGATAAGCAAAATCTACAATTTCAACAATTGCTTTCTCTATTTCAGCTCTGCCCTCTTCAGTTTTCATATCAAGACCACAGAATTCGCTTGCATTATAGGCAGGGTAAAGGTTTAGATAATAAGCACCAGAAACAATTAAAGCAATAATAGCTCTGAATCTTTTTGCATCTTCTCCAAAATAAGGATCCGTAATATTTTCGAACAGTACTTTTCCAACATCTTCCCTCTCCTGAACAAGTTTTCTAAGGATTGGTTTGCTTTCAGAAAGTTCCCAAAGAATAATTTTTTGAAGTTCTTTATTTTTCTTCAAATTTTCAAACTGAGCTAGAATACCTTTTGTTAAAGCATCCTGACCTTTGCTTGACTGTTGTTCTTCTTCAATGTTTGGACTGAATTTGCTCCAATAATCCTGAGATTTGATATACTCATCAATAAGTTTATCAGTACTTCCAAAGTACTCATAGATAAGCTTTTTGTCGAAGCCAGCTACTGCCGCAATTTTACTTACTTTTAATCCTGAGTAACCTTTTACTCTTAAAATTTTACCAACTGCTGCGAGCAGCTTTTGTTTGGTTTTTTCCTTGTCCCTAATTGGGCCCTGCACTACTTTTCTAGGCATAATTTATTATTTTTTTGCAATATGCATTTTTTTATTAATATCATCAAAGACATTAAGTGTTTTGTCGAGATGTTCTTTCTCGTGTCTTGCCGTTACGCTCATCCTGATTCTTGCATCTTTTCTGGCTACAGCCGGATACATAATAGGATTGGTATAGACTCCTTCTTCAATCAGCATTCTACCAATATCCCACATTTTACTTTGATCTCCAATTTTCACAGGAATAATAGCTGAGCAGGTAATTCCGGTATCAAGACCTAAGTCATCAAGACCTTTTTTTAAATAATGGATGTTGTTCCATAATCTTTCTCTCCAAATCGGTTCTTCATCAATCAATTCGATGGCTGTAACGATTCCGGCGGAGGAAGGTGGAGCGGTAGCGGAGAAAATCTGTTGTCGGGATTGAAACTTAAGGAAAGAGGCGATCTTTTTATTGGTAATCACATAACCTCCTAAATTTCCGAAAGTTTTACTGAAAGTACCTGTAATAAAATCTACTTTATCAAGCAAATGCGGATCTTCAAGAGTTCCTCTTCCTGTTTTTCCCATAATGCCGACGCCATGCACATCATCTACCATAAGGTAAGCATTATATTTCTTAACAAGATCATATATTTCGCTAATACGTGAAGTGTCACCATCCTGAGAATAGACTCCATCCACAATAACGAGTTTCGTACGGTACGTATTTTCTGATATCTTCAAAATGTGTTCCAAAGCTTCCAAATTATTATGTGGAAACGTTTTTTTATTTGTAAAAACACATCCTTCGTGTACACTGGCATGTACTGCACTATCCAGAATGGCAATATCTTCTTTCTGTAACAGTATCTGCAAAGTGGCACTATTAGCTGTATATCCGGTAGTAAATATAACTGCTTCATCTTCATTTCTTCCAAAAAAACCTGCAATTTTCTTTTCCAATGCATAATGGTAATCGAAATATCCCCCAATAAGTGGTGTTGCCCCGGTTCCTGTTCCATATTTTTCTATTCCCTCAATAGCAGCCTGTTTTACTTTCGGGTGCTGTGTAAATCCTAAATAATCACTGGATACAAAGCTTACATACTGTTTATTCTGATCTGCAATATTAATATTTAATGTTGCATTCGTTCCTGAGGTATTTCTCAGTCTGTAATTCATGTGCCCTCTAGCTTTCATATCGTCTAGAAATTCATAAAAATAATCCGCTCTTTGAGCAATATCGTAATCAGGGATATTCTCAAAATCTTTAAATGTTGCTGTAGCAAAATCAATACTCATCCTAAGTTAGTTATTTAGTGTGGTTCAAATAACAAATATATAACTAATAAAGGGGGTTCAAGAGATTTATGAAATTAAAAAAATATTAAAGACATCATGCTATTGAAACCAAATTATTATATATATCTGCCTTTTTTTAAAATTTTAGATTTTTGATTTAATCAATTTTCTAAGATTAAATTTAATAAAAAAAGAAACTCATAAATAAATATTAATAAATAAACCGTAAAAAAAACGCCTTATTTATTACAACCTTCTCATTTATAAAAGATTATTTTTTTCAATGATTTACAAATTGAATAACATTACTCTCAGAAACCGTACTAACAACTGCACTTCTTATATTTAATCACAAAATAAAGAAATAAATTATATAAAACCATACTATCTATCAGGTTTTTTGAAAGAATTTAAAACTTATCTTCCCGAAGCCTTTCTGAAATCACCTGGTGTTTCGCCTGTCATTTTTTTGAAAAATTTTGAAAAATTGGAGGGATCATACGTAAATATACGGGCAATTTCCGCAACAGAATAATTGGAATCCACAAGCATATGTTTAGCTTTCTGGATAATTTCATTATCATAAAAGTAGCATGGATGCTGTCCTGTTTCTTTTTTTATGGTATCAGTAAGATGTTTGTGAGAAACAGCCAGCTTTCCAGCAATTTCATTTACCTCCATAAATTCAGATACATCTCCTGAAATCACTTGCTGGACATGATTTTTTAAAAAACTAAAATACTGATGGGTAATTTCTTCGCTTCTTTTCATCTTGTTGTTTCTTTTCTTATAATTAATTAAAATTATAAAAATAAAAATACGAATTAAAATCTATATGGTGAACTTTTCGGACAAGTATAAAATGACAATAACTCTACTTTTTTTATCCTTAAAAAAACAGATGAATTTTTAATATTGTATTTGCATTTAATCAAACTCTAATTTCATCAGAAAAAACAAAAGACCTCTTGAAGAGACCTTTGTTTTTTTTGAGATAAATCGTTTGTGTTCTTAGAACCTTTATTGCAGAAAACAATCTCTTTTCATCATTGTGGGAACTGTTTGCAAAAGTAGGTATACTGCCTTATTCAGTCAAAAAAAAGCTGTAGAATAAACATCATTTTTTTGTAAAATTTTTACTACAAAAATCTTATAGATAAAGACTATTCACAAAATATTACCCCAACTATCAATCAACAAATTTTATCTTCTTGTGTCTCAACAACAATACATAGCACATTACCCTCCGAAATCTCACATCTACTATTATAAAATGCTCAAATTTTAGAGATCATAAACTTTTTTTTAAACAAATTCAGACATCAATAAAGTCTCATTATAACCAATTTCGTAAAATAAATTATCACTCAGTGTAGAAATATTACTACAAAAAAGCCGACTAATATCATTGTTATCATCAACAAATACCGACAAAACTCATGTTAAAACAAATCAAAATATGCTGATTTATCTGTATAATTTCATTATTTTTACGGCATCAAACGAAACCATTTTAACTCATTAAACACAGAGACAAAAAATTAATGACAAAAGTTTATTCCCAATCGTTCCTACCTATTAAAAAAACTTCGACTTGTACAAAAACTATTATTAACCGTTTCTTGCTTTAGCAAGAGACACATATCAGTTTTACATGAGAGTTTGGGCATTGTTTTTCACTTGCTTATATTTCAACATATACGGACAACGCTATACTTCTACCTGGTATAATATTGACAATGGACTTCCACAAAGCAGTGCAAAGGCCATTGTTAAAGATAAGTATGGCTTTATCTGGATCTCTACGGAAAACGGTCTTGTACGGTATGACGGGAGCTCCTTCATTACTTTCAACAATTTTAAAATCAACAATCTTCATTTTGGCGAATTTATTGGTGATCCTTCTCAGGACAGCATTACTGTACTTAATGATTTCCAGGAAAACAAGGTTATTATCAAAAACAGATTCCCTAAGCTGACACAGCTTCACAGGAGTGATAAAATAACCTTCACAGCAGGAAATGAATTTGTGCACAGGGTTGCAAATAATATCCTGGCCTGTAATTTTTACAATGACATCCAGTATTTTGTAAAGCTCAAAAATTCAACCTATAATTTTACTGAAAACAACCTCATCATATATAAGGACAATAAGGGGAACGAAACAAAAATATCCATTCCCTTTACTAATAAGGATCTGAACAATATGTTCGTATTCAATGAGGTTCTTTTTATTAATGACGTCAGGAATAGAAAGACGTATTCTATTGACAATGGGAAAGTATCCATTCATAATGAACAGAATCTCTTTAATGATCCCAATACGAGGATTTATTGGCAGCAAATTACCAATCAGACTTTTGCCATTAATCATAATGATATTTACATTGTAGTAGGCAACCCAAAGAAACCTTCTCTTAAATTTCTCGTAAAATACAATGAAATAGGCAGTCACTCTTATTGTTCTATGTTTTATGGGTGGAAATTCAACAAGCTTTATCTTGGAACCCTGAACAATGGCTTAAATGTTCTGAAACTGTCTGACTTCTATGTAGCCAAGAACAAGGAGGACTTCTCCAACAACGTTTACTATGCTTCCCTACCCTTCAGTAAGAATACGATTATTGCGGAAGACGGAACAGAATTCGGGAGAGATGGAATTGTGAATAAATATCCTTTTGGTAATAATGACAATTATCTGATGATGTATGACAAAGCTGGAAATATATTGATCCGGAAAAGAAGCAGTGTCATTAAGTTTTACAAAGATTCCGGTTATAAAAGGAAGGATTCTACTTTTATAAAACAAGGGTTTCAGGCTTTCTTACAGAGTGGAAATCTTTATGGAGCCTCATTTTCGGATTCATCAAAAAGTCAGCTTCAGATCTTTAAGGAAGATACGTTCACAAAACCGGACTATACTTATGAGTTTAATAGTTTTGTGAATACTTTCTTTCACTACAATGAAAAGGAGATCTTAGTGGGTAACAGTGATGGTCTGTATTCTATAGTATTGGGAAGCAAAACCATTACTCCTATTCACAAAAATATTCATGTTAAAAGCATTATCAAAACAAAAGATAATCTGATTTGGGTGATGACCAATAAGAGTGGTTTCTATCTTCTCAGGGACAAAAAGCTCATTAAAATGCCGACCGACAGAAGTAACAATCTAATGTCTGCTCATTATATTCTGGAGGATAGAAACGGGTTCTACTGGATATCTTCCAATAACGGCCTTTTCAAGGTTCCTAAGAAACAACTGCTGCAGCATGCACAGGATGGGAATAAACCTGTGTATTATTATCGTTTCACCAAAAGAGATGGGTTCCTTACCAATGAATTCAATGGCAGTTCACAACCTAACGCCTATGCATTGGAAAATGGAGACTTTGTGTTTCCATCAATGGACGGATTCGTATTTTTCAATCCGGACCGTGTTAGTACCTTCTATCCTGATCCCAATAAAATCTACATAGAAAGGGTAAGAATTGGGAATTCTGAACCTCAGTATTTCCATCACATTCTTGACCTTAAAAACAATTATAGAAGCGCAGAAGTTTTTATTGATGTTCCCTATTATTCCAATCTGGAAAACCTTTATTTAGAGGCTAAAATCTCTGGAAAGGAAAACTCAGACTGGGAACCCATCACTACCGGAAAGGAACTGAAATACACCATCAGTAATTTAGCTCCAGGCGATTATACACTGAGTGTAAGAATGCTGGTTTCACCAGAGGGAAAATTTGTACAAAAGGCTATCCGCTTCAACATCCAACCGCTTTTTTATCAGACATTACTGTTCCGCGTTACTGCTTCCATCATCATTTTGCTTGTCATTATTGTGATTGTTCAGCTGATGACTAATTTTTTGAGAATAAAAAACAGGGTATTAAAACAGATTGTTCACAATAAAAATTCGGAGTTAAAGGAAACATCCCTTAATCTTGAAGTGGTAAAAAGTGATTTACGGAAGGAAACCGAATACCAGAAGAAGCTGGTAGAGACCATCAGTCATGATATTACCACGCCTATCAGATTTATCGCAATGCTTTCGCAGAAGCTTCATGAATCTGATGATTTAGAACTTCAGAAAAAGTATTTTGACAGTATTTATAAGTCTTCGGAACAGCTTTATCAGTTTACTCTGAATTTAAAAGAATATACCGAGCTTTACAAAGCGGAAAATATTTTTGAAGAAGAAGAATATCCTGTTAACAGGATTTTGGAGATCAAGAAAAAACTCTTCTGTGAAATTGCAAAAGAAAGAGGAACAAAAATTATCAATACTGCGGAAAACAATATGTATTCTCATGTTAATGAAAGTATACTAACTGCTATCATCCACAATATCCTTGATAACGCGGTGAAAAATACCTTTGATGGAGAAATACACCTTAACGCAATCGAAATTAATCAGAAAATCACCATAATCATCTCTGATACAGGAACAGGAATGCCGGATGAACAGATTAACATGTATATGAATTTATTCAGAAATCCTAAATTGGACACTCCAAGTTTTAAAGGAAAAGGCCTTGGCCTGCACATGGTTATTCATTTGGTAAAAAAAATAAATGCTGAAATCAGTTTCAGGCATAACCAGCCTCAGGGAACCATTGTGGAATTAATGCTCAATAAAAACTAATTTACTATGAATGAAAGAATCTTAATAGCTGATGATCACTATGTAGTCAGAGCAGGTACTGCACTGGTCCTGGAAACCGGATTTCCGGAACTGAAGATAGATTTTGCAGAAAACTACGGGCAGGTAAAGAAGATGCTGGAATCTTATGATTACAGTCTTATTATTTTAGATATTGATATGCCCGGAACTCAATATAAAAAGATGATTTCTGAACTTAAAGCCATACAGAGTGATATTAAGATCCTCGTATTTTCAGGATATGACAAAGATGTAGCCATACAGTATATCCGAGAAGGTGCTGAGGGCTATCTGAACAAGCAAAGCAGTGAGGAAGAAATTAAAAATGCAGTACGAACTGTTATTGAAAAAGGTTACTTTTATCCTGCAGAGTTGATTGGACTTATCATTCAGAATAAAAAAAGCAATCCTGCTGAAAAGTTGTCGTCCCGGGAATATGAAATATTTAAGCTTTTAGCAGACGGAAACGGAAACCTTGAAATTGCTAACAGGCTCAACATTCAGATGTCAACGGTGAGTACCTACAAAAAAAGGATTTTCCAGAAGCTTGATGTAGCCAATATTGCAGAGCTAATTAAGGTGTATGAAATGATGCATTGATGGATAGGTCAGGAAGTGTGAAGCTGGAAGAGGGAGGCCATTAAGTCTTCGGAATCAATATCACCTCATTTTATGAACTGGAAAAAGCTCTTGATTTAATTTGTTCTGAGTTTTCAAATCATATGTTTACAAACTTCCAGCACCTCTTTTCCGGCTTCCCTACTCTATAATCAACTCCTATCGTAGTGATTGAGATAATGATTTTTACAATTAAAAAATAATCAGGAAATTTACAGGACCTTATTTTCTACAAAATCATTGCATTGTAACTGCAAAAAATCATGAATCCATTGGAAAAAGCAGATCAGGGAAGCCAACGTTTCCGATATATAAAACTTTGTATTTTCTTTTCCGGACTGTCGGTATTCGCACAGCTTTATCTCTTTCAGCCAATGTTGCCCATGGCTGCGGAGCATTTTAATGTATCTGTGGGAGACACCTCTCTATTGGTTTCATCATCTACAATCGGAATGGCATTGGGATTATTGTTCTTCGCTTTTAAAGCCGACAGTTATTCAAGGAAAGGTCTGATGACTTTTTCATTGGTCTCATCTGCCCTATTAACCATTATTTCAACATGGATTCCGAGTCTCAGTCTCCTGATTGCTATCGGAATTTTTAAAGGATTTGTGGTTTCCGGGGTTTCTGCAGTTGCTCTCGCCTATCTTACAGAAGAAGTAAGTGCAGCGGTCATAGGTACTGCCATCAGTATGTATCTTAGTGGAAATACTATCGGTGGAATGAGCGGAAGAATTCTGGCAACCATTTTGGCTGGAGAATTTGGCTGGCGTAATGCAGTTCTGGTGATTGGAATAGAGAGTCTGATTTTGGGTGCTATATTCTGGAAGCTTTTTCCTGAATCCAAATTTTTCAATCCACAGAAAACAGATTATCACCTTAAGGTAAAGCAAATGAAGTTTTTCCTTATCAATCCTTATATGCTTCGGTTGTATCTTATTGCAGCCCTTGTGATGGGAGTTTTTGTGAGTGTTTACAACTATCTTACCTTCAGATTGGAAGCTCAGCCATTTTCATTAAGTCATTTTATCATCGCTTTTATATTCCTCATGTATATCTTTGGAGTTTTCGGGACGATGACTGTGGGAAGACTCTCTAAAAGAATTCCGGCAAATACAATTCTTAAAGGTTCTATTCTCAGCATGCTGGTAGGCGCTTTATTATTACTATCTGAAAATCTTTATATTCTCATTTTTGGCCTTGGATTATTTACTTTTTCCTTTTTTGCGGCCCACACCATGGCCAGTCAGATGGCTGCCTTGTATGCCAAACGCGGTAAATCTTCAGCAACATCTATTTACTGGCTGTTCTATTACTTTGGATCCAGTATTCTGGGAAGTGGTACCGGCTATCTTCTTCATTCCTATTCCTGGAACGTTTTCATTGCTTTTCTGGTTATTTCTGTAGTGGCCGCCCTACTTCTGGCAACAGCCAATACTTCTCCCAAAGACAAAAAGAATTGATACTGTGTATCTCACCGGTTTAATTTTATGGAGAAAATGAAACAGTTATATTTTTTCGTTTTAACATATTCTTAATTTTTTCTATTGAAAATTTAACCTAATCTTCACGAAAACACTGCCTTACAATATAATGCGAGGCATAATATTTGATACTTATAACGCACCATATCATCCACTAAAAATCAAAATATTATGAACGTAGCAGATCTTAAAATCAAAAACTTAGTCGAGTACAAAAATCAGATTTATACGATCACTGAGATTTTTCAGAATGTAGAACAGGCTTATTTTGTTAAAATTGAAAATGACATTCACGGTATTTCGGTTCCGGCCAACGCTATCAGACCTATTAAAATAACAGAAGAATGGCTTGAGAAACTGGGGTTTTCAAAAACGTACAGTTCAGACCAAAGTATCAGATATGAAAGGCCGGAAGCTTTTATAAAATACGATATCGATCTGAGTTCCAGAAAAATACTGGAAGGATTGAAAATTTATGGTAATGCCATTAAATGTAGATATATTCATGAATTTCAGAACATTTTTTCCTGCTTATTCGGGAAAGAGCCGGCATTGCACCTCGGATACCTGAAGACAGAATCATAGTTAATATAGTTCTTAATTATTGAAAACCACAGTCTAAAAATATAAACTGTGGTTTTCTTTTTATGAAGATGAACAATTCATAATGGCAATGGGCAATGGATAATAGATAATAGATAATTTTAGATAAAGCTTACCTCATCAATATATTTTAAAATTCCGAAAAATTCACCATATATAAGTCATTCATTTCGTGCATATTTGTATTAGTTCAATGCATTAATTAATATAAAAAACACCTGACATGATTGTAAAAATTATTAATTCTATTCTCATCCTTGCTGCAGTATTTATGGGCTTTAAACAGGGAATTGCCATGTTCTCTGGAAAGCCGGAAATGACCGCTATGTTTGGAAAATGGGGCTTTGATAAAACCGGACTGATGATTAACGGAGCGGTTACCATTCTTGCTTCCATCCTGATTCTATTTCCCAAAACATTTGTCTGGGGAAACTTTTTGATGGCTGCTGGTATTTTGCTGATTATCTGTTTTCATCTTATGGATAAAGATTTTAAAGGAGTACTCATAGAGCTTCCTTTCCTTTTTCTTAATCTGCTGATTATTTATCTCCAACATCCTCTTAAAAATTAACTTTGATATGAAATATTCCAATTTTGTAATAACATTGGCTATAGGACTTTCGTGTACAGCCTGTGGCCAACAAACCGTCAAAGAAAAACAAATCTCAACATCAACTTCAAAAAAGCAACAGACCATGGATATATCAAAAATTACAGACCTTCAGGTAAAACAGGCTATAGAAGCCCTTCAGGCAGGAGATAAAAGCTGGTACAGTTTCTTCACTGAAAATCCAACTATGACTGATGATGGCAATAAGGTGGATTTTAAATCCTTTTTTGCCAATGCACTCGGCAAAGAGGTGTTCCTTAGTATAGATCGTGTTGAAAAGGATGGTAAGGAGATTCACGGGAATTTTAAAGCAGGACAATGGGGGACGTTTCCTGTATTCTTCATATTTCATAAGAATCCTGAAGGAAAGTTTGACAGGCTGGACATTGGGCAGGATAAATAAGAGAAGAGTTTCAACAATATAAAAGGCTGCCTCGCTTTGAGACAGCCTTTAAGCACATATCTAAAAATCAATTGTGCTTTAATACTAATGAAGATTGTCTTTTAGCTTTTAAAAACTACTTTGTTAGCTAGTTTTAAAGTATAAGCATTTTTATTTTTTGTCAATGTATACTGTCCTTTTTTATAAGTCACAGCTTTTTTAGAAGCAATTTTATCAAGCACTAAGCTTCCATCGGATGAAGGCAGGAACAATTCTGCTTTTTTTCCATCTTCGCTAAGAATTATTGCAGCATTAGAAGTATAGGATTTTTTATTATCTACTTCTTTCAATTGTATCTTTTGTTCAAAAACTCTTACACAGTCATTTTTTATTACTGAGAATGTATACCCTGCAGAACCTTTACAGCCATGCTTATCTTTGTCTGAACCGGCACCTTTTGGAGAAAGTTGAGCTGAAACTCCTGAAGCGAACATTACAACTGCCATTGCTGTAATAAATTGTTTTACATTTTTCATATATGTTTAATTTAATTGAATGAATTTACTTATTTTTTCTCACACTTATTTGAGTTGGAAATTAAATTTTCCTTATAATTCACCAACATTTTTTCATCTTAATTTCCCCATAATAAAGAGGGGCCGATCTTTGTGTTTTTAGAATCTTTATTATTTTTTTAGGTTTCAATTTTTTGCCCCTCCTTTGGTTTTGCAAATTTTAAAAACTTATTAAAAACAATCACAATTTTATCATACTACATTCATACCACATTTGCTGTTTACCCCCTAAATAAAGGCTTTTATAGATAAATATCTATGAAAATAATGTCTTAAAACAGGCCAACAAAAAATGAAGAGGTTTGAATCGTTTTATTTGTGAGGTCTGGTTAAAGTTAAGAGAATGGAAGCTGGAAGATTGAGGATGGAAGTTATTTTAGTCTTATAATTACTGAGCGGTACTATAAAACAGTCTTTACAATAGGAAGTATAAATATAATAGAAGCTAAAATTTACTCAACACTAAGATTTTAAGAAACTTATTCAATCATTATATAAAAAAGTATAATAAATAAAGGGTGATTTGTAGATGCTAAGTAATAAAAAACAGAAAGGAAACCCGAATTCCCATCAACATTCACCTACCACATACATACAACATTCCTTACTGCTGCCTATTGTACAGCAATTTAAAAATTACATCAATTGCTATTATTCTTTCTTTTTTTCAGAAAAAATGTTTTTTGTTTTGACTTTGGTTTTATAAAGAATCAAAGAAAATAAACAGTTCCTGTTCGGTAGGAACATTCAGTTTTTTTCGTAATCTATGCTTTTTTTGCTGCACAGATTTATGTTGAATAAACGTATATTCGGCGATTTCCTTTGAAGTGAAATTAAGCTTTATCATGGCACAAAATGTCAGTTCTGAGGCACCAAGTCTTGGATTGATCTCCAGAAGTCTCGGGCAAAACTTAGGATAAATCTCCTGAAATCTTGTCAGAAATGTAGAATCATTCTTTTTTGCCAATCCTACTAATTCATCAAAAGAATCATTAATTCGGCTTTTCAGGGACAGAGCTTCACTTTTGAATTGGTTTTTCTTTTGCCTTAATGCTCTGTTATGTCTATACAATAAGATAAAAATAACCAGTGATAAGATGGCTATAAAGCCAATATAAAAGTAAATTTTCTTCTGAAAACCATTAGATTCTTCGTCTTTATCACTTAACATATGGTCTATAGAAATATTGATGGCTTCATTCTGAATATTTTCCAGTGCTGTCTTTTCCTCTCTATACTTTTGCATGGCCTCTTCTTCTTTCTGAGGCTCATTCAGCATTCGATATGTTTTGGCTATAGATTCATAAACACCCGGAATATTATACAACCTGTTGGTTTTGCTGTAATAATCCAATGCTTTACTGTAATATTCCAACGCTGTTTTATAATCTTCCGACGCAAAATAATAGTCTCCATAAGTAAGATCCACAAATCCACTCTGAACATTCACTTTACCAGTATTGACAATTTTCCCTGAAGCTTTCTGAAGATAGATCAAAGCTGAATCTTTTCTTTTGGTGTACATTAAATGATGTTTGGCCAAAAGTGTATTCAACAGAACCCCCTGTCCATCAATCCTCTTTCCTTTCTGTAAATAGATGTATGCAGAATCTGCTTTATTCGCTTTATACAGGAAATCAGCCCTGTTGGCATAAAGCCTGTACAGGTAAAATTTCCTCTTGTCTTGGTTTGAAATATTTTTAAGATAATATAGTCCTTTCGTATTCAAATCCAAAGCACTTTTATAAAGACCAATTACCCCATTCAGCTGAGCATGTTCCTGATAAAGTCTTGCTTTTAAAACTGAACTATTAACCGTTTTAAGTTCTTTTTCAGCCAGAGAAAGATAAGACAGTCCTCTTTTATAATTCCCGATGGTTGCAGAAATATTGGAAATATTGATATAACAAAGAATAATTCCTTCTTTATAGTTTTGCTCTTCTGCCAGATTCAGATAGTCTTTATTAAGACGAACAAGGTTTTCATAATCTCCCTGAATACGGAGTGATTCTGTTTTCTTCAACAGAATACTGTCAAACTTTTGATGAGAAAATGCTCCCTGACCATAAGCTGGTCCGGCACAACACAGCAGAAATAAAAGGAGAAGATTATATGAATAAAATATTCTGTTTAATTGAGGTGGGAACATGTTTTTAGTTATTTAAAGATAATCATTGTTAAATTTCAATCATTTGAAATCTTAGCATAAACATTTGATTGCTAATAAATTCCGTTCATTTTAAGTTTTGCTATTGCATTACAAATAGTATTCCAATTTTATTGAAGAGTTTCCCTTTTAGATAAAAATCGACTACATATAACCTTATAAAAATTTAAATTAATTGAGAATTCTGTAATAAAAAGAAGTCACCTCAACCCCGAGATGACATCCGTATCTTTTAATGATGACAAAATTAGAATATTAACCATTTAATTTTTCTATTTGGCTAAACCATTCTTCATATACATCCTGCGCTGTTTTTGCCTTATCCCCGGTAAAAGTTTTATCATAGCTGAAATCACTCTTAAATTTATCGGTTTTAGGATGATATGATAGCTTCAACATAACCGGAACTTCCCGCCCATCATTTTTAAATAGTTCTTCAATACTTTTTAAAATCTGATTGCCTGTATTGAGCATCTCAAAAGCTTTTTCATGGTTGATGTCATACTGCATATCAGACACTTCATTCACTTTATGAGACTTCACCAAATACCCATTGATTTCATAAAATACTTTATAAAAATAACCGGATTCTATTAATCCAACGACATAAACAGCATCTACTTCTTCTGAATTATTATTCACAAATTCAAAACCTGTTTCAACCAGTTCTGCAAGATATTTTTGAAATTCGTTATCAAAATGATTCATATTTCAATGATTTGCAATTACATCAGTTAAGATAGCAAAATTTAAGCATTCAATCTTCAGTTTCAGTACTCATCATTCTTGACAATTGCGATAATATTTATGTAAATTTGGACATTATCTGCCTGTCAGTACACAAAGCAGGCTATTTCACAACTTCATTATGGATACAGATATTATTATTTCGCAGCTGACAGAACATTTTCAGGAAATTGTGCCTTTAAAAGAGGAAGAAATTAATATTGTGACTCAAAAACTGGAATTTATTCAGCTTAAAAAGAAAGAGTATCTGCTTCGGGAAGGACAAGTTTCAAGACATATGCGCTTTATTGCCCAAGGAAGTCTGTATGCTTATCATATTGATGAAAAAGGTAAAGAAAATATCACTCAGCTTGGTATTGAAAACTGGTGGATCAATGATCTTTACAGCTATCTAAGTGAACAGCCATCAAGAATGTTTATTCAGGCTAATGAAGATGCTACGATCGTTCAGATCAGTAAAACCAACCTTGAACTCTTATACAAAGAAATTCCTTCCATCTCCGAATTCTGGCGTCTGAAAATGCAATCTGCTTATGTTACTTTACAGGAAAGAACGTTTGAACATTCAAGAGTGGATGCCTATACCAAATACAGAAACTTTGTAACGGCTTATCGTAATATCGAACAGCGTTTTCCTCAATACATGATTGCTTCCTACCTGGGAATCACCGTAGAATACCTGAGTTATTTAAGAAAAAAACACCTGTCTGACGTTTCTTAAGATATATTAAGTTTATTCCGTTCGTGCCTGAATAATTTTGCTCTCAGAAATTTAATGAGTGCAATATGAAGGCAAAAATTATCGCCATAACAGCTCTTGCATCAGTCTCTCTAAGGCTGAATGCACAGAAACTAAATTATACCCCGGATCTTGTTTTAGGACACCGCTCCTATACCTATATGCACAACGTCAATTATTATTTTAATGATCGGCTAAAGCTCAACAATCTCACTTTATTTGATACAGAATATACCAAAGACAAGGAAAACATCTTCTTTATACGAAATACTCTTGCTTACAATCTTACCAAAAGATTCAGCGTCAATGCTGCATTAGGAATGAAAAATCCGGGAGCATTCTTCAGTGCTTTTGTACAATACAGGATCGCAAAACCTACTTATTCCCTTTCCTATTCTATCGGAACAACTTACCAAAAAGGATTTTCTCTTGAACAATCTGTATCATTTGAATACACCCCTTATCTGAAGGAGAACCTACAGGGGTATTTCAGTGTTTTAGCCATTGGGAATATAGATGATAACGGCTATCCTAGAGGGTTACAGTTTATACGTCTGGGAGTAAAACAGGATAAAATAATGTATGGAATGGCTTCCAACTTCGACCAGTTTAACAACGCAAAAAAGACCCTTGAAAACGTTGGGGCATTTGTAAAATATAATTTTTAAATAATACTATAATGAAAAAGAACATTGATTTAGGACTATTAATCAGCAGAATCGCCATTGGATTTCCCATGTCAATTTATGGAGTTAACAAATTGATCCATGGGATTGGATTTATTGAGGATATGATGACGATGCACGGTCTACCTTCCTTCTTTGCTTATGGAGTGTTTGCTGGAGAAATTATTGCTCCTGTTATGTTGATGCTGGGATTCAGAACACGTTTGGCAGGTTTAATCTTTGCAGCCAACTGCTTTACGGCAACTGTTCTTGCCCAAACGACTAATATTTTTAAACTTAATGATTTTGGGGGCTGGGCTTTGGAATTATTGGTGATCTATATGTTGGTGGGAATAAGTTTCTTCTTTGCAGGAGCCGGAAAATATGCAATTTCTACAGCTAATAAATGGGATTAGTCGGAAAGTGCTAAGACCCTAAGTTTTCTCTTTGCAATATGTTCTAAGGTGCAAGGATTTTATCTGCAATACAATTGAATACCACCTATTTTTGCCACGAATTCACGAATGATTTTATGAGTGCATTCGTGGCATTTTCAGCCTTATTTTGAGTCTTTAATTTCTTAAAAACCGATTTATTAGGAGATTTTCATTTTCACAAGCTAAAATTCATCTTAGAAAAACTACACTTCATCTATTTAATTCTACATCATATCTTTCAACACATTGAACAACAGTAAATTGAACAAATATTAAAGTTTCTTTGTGGTGTCAAAAAAAAGAAAAAATGAGAAAAAAATGGATGATTATTGCTGCACTCGCCCAAGCAGCTAATGTTTTTGCACAAATAGAATTAAGATCAGAATATCTGCCTCAGCAAAAGTACATCAATGATAACGGAGATAAAACTGAAGGTAAAAGTTCTGCAGTCACCACTACTTTTACTGCAACGGTTCCTGTAAGTATAAAGCCTTCAAACTACCAACAACCTTCCCTATGGGCTGCAACCCTTAATGCTTCCTATACCTCATTCAGTAATGATGGAATAGCAGCTGAAGCCCTCCCCAAAGAAATGGGTTCTGCAGATCTTGGGGTAATGTATATGACTCCGTTAAACGAAAAGCTTATGTTTATTGGTGGAGCTTCTGCGGGTGTCTATTCTACTCATACTGATCTGAAAAAATTAGAGATGGATCATGTTGTGGTGAATGTTTATTCTTCTTTCATATGGCAGCTTCGTCCCAAAATAAAACTTGGAGTTGCCCTTGTTGGAAATAATGCTTTTGACAAGCCTATGCTTATTCCTTTCCCGTACTTCCAATACCACAGTGAAAAAGCCCGCGGAATGGAATATCATGCGGAATTGAGTTATACTCCTAAATTTTCTGTGGGTTACAGGTTTAATGAGACATTTGCTCTGCGTATTGTGAACCGTCCCAAGTTTTTCTTTTCTCTTGCTAAGATTGACGGACAAAAGAAATACTTCGATCATCATTATGTAAGCTTAGGCATGGAACCTGAATATAGCATCAATAACTGGACAATAAGTGGGATGTTTGGTGCCAACTTTGGACGTACAGATCGCTATCGTGACAGAGAGCCTTCCAATTTTCTTAAATGGGGAAATGCAACTTTTGATCCTTCATTCTATATTTCTGCAGGGATAAAATATAACTTTGCAAAAAAGCATAAATAAGAAATACCCAACTTACTCTATAAACTGAACTTAATATGGATCTTTCTGAAATTTTCCCCAGTCAGGAAACGAAAACCAAAAGATATGTGCTTCCGCTCTATTATTTTTTGGTAACCACTCTCTATACCATATACCAAATCATTTTCTTCAATACCATTTTGAAGAGCAGCATTCTTTCAAAAAGCAGCTTATGGGATAATTTTCTGCTTCAGTTTGCCATCTTCTATCCTATTGTTCTGGTTATGACTTTTCTGGATTATCTTTTGATTAAGGTGATTAATGAGATTACTCCTCTGCACAGCAGTTTATACAGACATGCTTCGGCTCTGTTTGTAAGTAACATCCTGTTATGTGCTCTTCTCTATATCATCTTCAGCTTCATGGTTACAGAGGTAATGGATGTGGGAATTCGACAGTCGCTATCTTATAAAACAAGCCTTATTCTCAATATTACAGCCAATTTACCTATCCTTCTGGTTATTGATCTGCTGTTTTACTTCCAAGCGGAACGTAAGGCGATTAAAGTTACCGAGAAAGCTAAACGGGATATGCTGATGTATCAGTATAATGCATTAAGAGCGCAGGTGAATCCTCACTTCTTATTCAATTCTCTGAATGTTTTGTCTTCTCTCATTTATGAAAATCAGGAGCAGGCGAATAAATATACCAAAGCCTTATCACAAGTATACAGACAGGTCTTATCCGTAAGTAAAAAGCCTCTGAATACATTACAGGAGGAAATGCATTTCTTCCGGCAATATCTGTTTCTGATGGAAATAAGATTTGAAAATGGCTTTAAAATAGAAATTGAACCTATTGAGCATTGGGAACACCGCAAATTGGTAGCTTTCAGTTTTCAGCTTCTTCTGGAAAATGCTTTTAAACACAATGTAAGCTCTGCTGCCAATCCTTTATTAATCTATATTTCTGTGAATGAAAATGGAATATCTTTTAGAAATAGAATATTTTTACGCAATGATATCACTAAAGGAGAAGGCATTGGTTTATCTTTTCTGAATACCCAATACGACCGTTATCATAAAAAACTCAGAATAATTGAAGAAGAGAATGATTTTATTGTAAAAATACCTTTCGTAGAATGAAAAAATATTTAATTGTTGAAGATGAGCGCCTGGCTTTTTCTGAATTGAAACGAATGGTAGACCATCTTCGTCCCGATTATCAGTTATTGGGAAGAACAGAAAGTGTACTGGAATCTGTTGAGTTTCTACAGGAACACCAACCTGATTTTATTTTGATGGATATCAGTTTATCAGATGGCAGCTGTTTTGAAATTTTTAACCCTATTAAAGTGGAAGTTCCCATTATTTTTACAACAGCTTATGATGAATATGCAATACAAGCTTTTAAAGTCAACAGTATAGATTATCTGTTGAAACCTATTTCTGAAGAAGATCTGGAACGTGCCCTCATCAAACTTGAAAACCTGCATTTTGACAAAGAACAAAAAGAAATAGGCATCCGAATGGTGGAGTCTTCCCTCATGAAAAAGATAAAAAACAGATTTCTTGTTCATTCCCGTGACGGATATCTCTATGTGGAATCCAGAAACATCGCCTACTTCTACAGTGAAGAGAAAGTAGTAATGCTCCATACTTTTGATAATAAAAGATATATTATTAATTACACACTGGATCAGCTGGAAGGACAGCTTACAGAGGATGCATTCTTCAGAATTTCCCGAAACTGCATTGCCAATATTAAAGCGATTAAAGGAATAAAAAAGGCTGTCAACAGCAGATTAGCCATTGAATTTGAACCGGAATGTCCTCATGAAATTATTGTGAGCCGTGTAAGAGTTCAGAACTTCCTAGAATGGCTTAATGATGATTAAATAAATGCCACTACTGCACGAATAATTTGAATGTACAGGAAATAAATTAGCACATAAGCAATAAAAAATTCGTGCATTCGTGGCAATTAATATATTCTTGCAGATGATACAGATTTCGAAGATCTTATAAAATAATTTGGCTATGCAGCATTCAATTTTATCGAAGATAAAATCCTAGCGCCTTGTTAAAGCATAATACAGGTAAAAAAATTGCGTCTTTGCGTTTTCCAACAAAATGATTTTATTCCTGTATTAGTGGGCAAAAACAAACAAGATCATTTCATTTATACTTATCTTTATCCTGAATTTAATAAGTTATAATGAAGGAAGTAATCGTGTATCAAATTGATTCTTTTACAAAGGAAAAATTTAAAGGAAATCCTGCCGGCGTTGTACTCAACGCTGAGAAGCTGACAGCAGATGAGATGCAGCTTATTGCAAGGGAACTCAACAATTCAGAAACAGCATTTGTTTTTAAACCTGACCAGAAGGACAATTTTGATTATCACGTACGCTACTTCACTCCAACTATAGAGGTTCCTATTTGCGGACATGCCACCATTGGAGCACTTTATGCCAAAGCTATAGAAGACCAGCTAGATTCCTGTACCATTAAAATTAATACTCAGGTTGGAGTTTTACCTATTGACATTCTAAAAGTAGATGATGATTATCAAATCACAATGACTCAGGGAAGTTTTAATCTGGAACCTGCTTTTGAGCCATCAATACAACAAAGAATTGTGGATGCCTTGGACTTAAAAAAGGAAGATCTGAATGAAAAATGCCCCATCCAGATTGCTTCTACAGGCCATTCTAAAGTGATGATTGGCATTAACAGCAGAACATTACTCAATCATTTGAATCCGGATTTTGGAGCTCTTGCCCATCTCAGTAAAGAAATCAAATGTAATGGGTATTTTGTATTTACTTTTGACTCTGATGATAAAGATATTTTAACATACGGAAGAATGTTTGCTCCGGCCATCGGTATTCAGGAAGATCCTGTTACGGGCAATGCCAATGGACCTTTAGGGGGTTATCTTATTCAGAATAAAATTGTAAAAGTTACTGATGAAACTTTTGAATTTATCGGAAGACAAGGAGAAACCATCAATCGAATCGGGCAAATAAAGATTGAAGTCACCATAAAAAATCATATTCCTGAAATCATCAGAATTACGGGGAATGCTGTTAATGTATTCCGTACCGTGATGCATGTTTGATGCTTATTCTGAATCTGGTTTAGCCTCTTCCAATTTTTTCCTGTAATTTTTAGGAGTAGATCCTGTTTTCACCCTGAATAAATAAGAAAAGTGAGAAAAGTTCTGAAATCCCAGTTCAAAAGCTATTTCTTTAATGGATTTATCTGAACTGTGAAGTAGATTTTTAGCTTCAAGAATAATTCTTTCTTTAATAAACTCAAGAGGTGAAATTTTATATTGTTTTCTACAGATCACTCCCAGATAATTAGGAGTAATGCATAGCTCATCTGCATAAAAAGCGACATTCTTTTGCGTTTTATAAAATTTGTCCACCAGCATATGAAAACGAAAAGGAAGATTGTCGGGTGTGCTGAGTGCTTTATTGCCATAAGCATGCTCTACCCATAAGTTGATAATAAGCGCTAAAAGCCTTACTCTTGCATTGATAAGTTCCGGAAATACAACATCGGCAGCAATTTCTTTCCTGATCGCATTAAATTCAAGACTGAATCTGTGATAGGTTTCCTCATCAGGCTCTATCATCTCATATTTGCTGTAAGAAGAAAAAGTGAATTTAAGGGTCGGAGAAAAGGTCTTAAGAATTTCATCATTAATAATCAATCTTCTTCCAACCGTATGGGGAGCCAGTTCCCATTTGTATTCTCTTTTAGGAAGATGGATGAATAATTGCTGGGCTTTTAGACCATATTGATTCAGACCGGTTGTACATTTTCCGCCTTCACACTGATCCAGTAAGATAATGGTAAAACAGTTATCAGGAAAAAAGTTAAGTGAATCACCACTGATCTCATCCTGAAAAACAACGTCAATTCCTTTGTTAAACACTTCCTCTACTGATTTTTTATTAATCAACTCTTTATCTATTATCATACTAATCTTTTCAATACTAATTTATGAAAATCCCTCATATATCGTTTTCTTTGACTAGACAATATATTTTTATTTCCTGTTGTTTTTAGCGGCGTGCAAAGATACATTCTTCTTCTCCTTTCAGAAATATCAGAAACCGTGATAAGAATATCGTATTTTCACACCATTTACTCTGAATAAGAATATAAAAAAGGCATAAAACCAGACTCTATCCCTCTATATATCTTACTTTTAAGACATGACATCTGCTTTTTTTTGCTCTTACTTTTCAACAAGTATATTTTTAGTTTATCGTTAAAACAATAAGTATATTTGTGTAAGGATCTTGTTCCTATACTCAAATGTTAACAGACAAATTCGGAAGACATATCAACTATCTAAGGCTCGCCGTTGTGGACAGATGCAACCTTCGGTGTACTTATTGTATGCCGGAAAACGGACTTCCATGGATTAAACAGAATGATCTGATGACTGATGAGGAAATGCTCAGAATATGTTCTGTTTTTACAGATCTTGGCGTAGATAAAATTAGAATCACAGGCGGTGAACCTTTTGTCAGAAAAAACTGTATCAGCCTTATTGAAAAAATATCACAGCTTCATGGGCTTACCGACATCAGCTTAACCACCAATGGACTTCTTACTGAACAATACATTCCACAGCTTAAAGCATTTGGTGTAAAATCTGTTAACCTCAGTCTTGATACACTGGATGAAGATCGTTTCTTTACAATCACCCGCCGTAAAAGCTTTGATAAAGTGATGAAAACATTAGATAGTTTGTTGAACCACCAGATCAAAGTAAAAATCAATACTGTTGTGATGGAGAATCAAAACATTGAAGATATTATTCCTTTGGTTGAGCTTACAAAAAATCTTCCGGTGGATGTGCGTTTTATTGAAGAAATGCCCTTCAATGGAAATAATAATGCTGATATAGTTCCGAAGTGGAATTATCCGCAAATTTATAATCATATCAGAGGTCATTTTTCGCAAATAGAAAAGATGGCAGATCCTAAAAGTTCTACCTCATACAACTACAAAATCCCCGGTTTTACAGGAAACATCGGCATTATTGCGGCGTATACACGTTCTTTCTGTGGAGATTGTAACAGAATACGCATCACTCCTTCCGGAATGTTAAGAACCTGCTTGTATGAAGGCGGCGGAATCAATTTAAAAGATATGACTCGTTCAGGAGTCACCGATAACGAATTAAAAAATATAATAATCAACAGTATACATCATAAACCCAAAGACGGATGGGAAGCTGAAAAACAGAGTCTTAACGCTTCATCTATTCATCAGTCGATGGCCACAATCGGAGGATAACTATGGAAATGATTACCGTACAACAGGCAGAAGACATTATACTTTCCCAAACGCAAGATTTTGGAATAGAAGATATTGCTTATGAGCATGCTTTAGGAAGAGTTTTAGCAGAAGATCTTACTGCAGACCGGGATTTACCTCCTTTTGACCGGCCTACTGTAGATGGAATTGCCATCCGCTATGCTGCTTATGAAAAAGGGAGTCGTTCCTTCCCTGTAAAAGCGATACAATCTGCTGGAGAAGCCTCAATACCTATTGATTCGGAAACCGAATGTATAGAAATTATGACCGGTGCAGCTTTAGATCATTCAGTAGATACCGTTATCCGATATGAGGATATCTCAATAGATAATGGAATGGCAAATGTTAGTATTGACATAAAAAAAGGACAGAATATTCATTTGAAAGGCAGAGATAAAAAAGAGGGAAACATCTTAGTACAAGCCAATCAGATTATTAGTCCAGCTATCATTGGAATAGCTTCTTCCGTTGGAAAAACCACTATTGCAGTAAAAAAGCTGCCTAAGATCATCATCATTTCTACGGGAGATGAAATGGTAAGTCCGGAATCTATTCCTTCTCCCTATCAGTTAAGACGTTCAAACGGGATCACTATAAAGTCTGCTTTGAAAAAATATCATCTTGAAGCAGATATCCTTCATCTCAATGATGATTATGAAGAAATTAAAAAAGAAATTTCCCGCTGCATTCATGAATATGATGTTCTTTTGATCAGCGGAGGAGTATCTATGGGGAAATTTGATTATCTGCCTCAAGTTTGTGAAGAACTGGGAATAGAAAAGCTTTTTCACAAAATAAAACAAAGACCGGGAAAGCCTTTCTGGTTTGGTAAAAATCAGCACCAAAAATTGGTTTTTGCATTTCCAGGAAATCCAGTTTCGGTATTTATGTGTCTGCATCGGTATTTTATTCCATGGTTGGAAAAGTCGCTGGAAATACAAGGCAATTCGCCTCAATTTGCAGTGTTACAGAATGATATTGAAGTTCCTTTTGCCCTTCAGTATTTTGTTCAGGTAAAACTGGGAACCAATCAACTGGGACAGCTCACTGCTGAATCGGTTCATACAAACGGATCCGGAGATTTTTCTCATCTTGCGGATACGAATGCTTTTATGGAGCTTCCTTTGGAGCAGAATAGCTTCAAAAAAGGAGAAGTATACAGAGTATGGAAGTATAATGATTAAAATAACGTATAAAATGCCACGAATGCACGAATAAAATTAATTAGCTTCTAAAAACTATGCGGTTATTTTTTACCACATAGACATATAAATTGTAATGCAAAAAGTGTTTAAACACATTTGTGCATTGGTGGTTAATAAAAATTCATTTCTGTGGTTTAAAAGAATAATATGTCAGAGTTTACCCATCTTAATAAAAACGGACAGCCAGCTATTGTAGATGTTGGCGGAAAGAAGGTAACGCATCGAAAAGCCGTTGCCCAAGCTATTATTTCTCTACCTGAAAATGTATTGAAAGCCCTACAACAAGACGATTTCAAAACAAAAAAAGGTTCTGTCTTCCAGATTGCGATTATTGCAGGAATTATGGGGGCTAAAAAAACAAGTGAACTCATTCCTCTTTGTCATCCCATCGGACTTGATAACTGTAATTTACAGATAGAGCTGAATGATCAAAACGAAATTGTCATCGAATGCACAGCTAGCATAGAAGCCAAAACCGGAGTAGAAATGGAAGCGCTTACCGGAGCTTCCGTGGCAGCACTCACTATTTATGATATGTGCAAAGCATTGAGTCATGATATTGTTATCAAAGAAATTAAATTAATAGAAAAATCAGGTGGAAAAAATGATTTCAGAAGAGCTTAATACAATTCCCAAAATCAATGGTCTTGTTCTCGCTGGCGGGAAAAGCGTAAGAATGGGAAAAGCTAAAGACCTTCTTCAATGGCATGGAAAGGAACAGCGCTATTTTGCAGCAGATCTTCTGGCTCCGTTTTGTGATGAGGTTTTCATTTCCTGCAGACAGGATCAGTTAGAGAACTTTAATCCTGATTACAAAGCCCTTACCGACACTTTCCTGAATATGGGGCCTTTTGGAGGAATTCTTTCGGCATTGCGGTCTCAAAGAGATAAAGCATGGTTAGTAGTCGCCTGTGATCTTCCTCTACTCGATCCAAAATCTCTGGAGTTCTTAGTACACTCAAGAGATCCGGAAAAAGCTGCTACCACTTATGAAAGTCCTTTTGATGGATTGCCTGAACCTTTAATTACGATTTGGGAGCCTAAAAGTTATCCTTTGCTGCTTAATTTCCTTGGAATCGGGAATACTTGTCCGCGAAAGGTTTTAATCAATAGTGATACATTGATTTTAAAACCGGATAACCCGGATGCTTTAATGAATGTGAATACGCCTGAAGATGCTGAGAAAGCACAACAAATCCTAAAAAGCTGATATCTTTGGCCACGAATGCACGAATAAATATTTCATCATGGCTCGTCAAAAAAATATGTATTATAACTTAGATACATAGGCTATAATTGAAAACAAACCTTTGATTATCATTGCGGACAAAGCGAAGTAATCTCAGTTTCTAAGATTACTGTGTTGTTGGAAAACGCAAAGACGCAAATTGTTTATCCGCTATGTGCTCTAAGGCGCAAAGATTTTATCTGCGATAAAATTGAATGCTGAATAGCCAAGTATTTGTGGAAAATCTGCATCATCTGCGAGAATATAATAATTGCCACGAATGCACGAATAATTTGAAGAATAAAGGATATAAATTAGTAAAAAATTAGGGCAAAAAAATTAAGAGACGATTATGAATACATCATTTGAACGTTATCAGTGTCAGATTGCTTTACCTGGATTTGGGATGGCATCTCAGGAGCTGTTGAAAAATGCCCGAGTTCTTATTGTAGGAATGGGCGGACTTGGCTGCCCTACGGCTCAATATCTTGCTTCTTCCGGTGTTGGAACTCTTGGTATTGCGGATGATGATATTGTTTCTTTAAGCAATCTCCATCGTCAGATTTTATATGGTCCTGAGGATCTGGGCGCTTATAAAGTAGATGTTGCAGCCAAAAGATTACAGCAACAAAACCCTTCTGTTTCTATTATTCCCTATCAGTTAAGAATAACTTCTTCCAATGTGATGGAGCTAATTTCAGAATTTGATCTCATTATTGAAGGAACAGATAATTTTGAAACGAAATGCTTGTTAAACGATGCTTGTGTTTTAGCCGGAAAACCTTTAGTGTATGGAGCTATTTATCAACATGAAGGCCAGGTTAGTATCTGGAATGTTTTACAAAAGGATGGCAGCTATTCTCCTAATTATCGCGATGTTTTTCCCAATGCAGAAGAGTCTCAGATTCCTAACTGCAGAGAAGGTGGTGTAATTCCTACTTTAGCCGGAATTGTGGGCTGTATGCAGGCCAATGAAGCTATAAAATACCTCATCCGATCTGAAGAATCTTTAGTAGGTAAGCTTTGGATGATGAATGTAATGAGTGGTAAAAATCAGATTATTAAGCTTAGAAAAACTTCTGTACAGATCTCAGGCCTCCCTCAGACTGTTCAGCTTATGAGTTTTGAAGAGTTTATGCCGAATCGGGAAAGTTTTGAAATCATAGATGCCCGTACAAAGGAAGAACACCAGAGCTTTAATATTGGTGGAAAAAATATTCCCTTGGATGAATTGGATGAACACTACCCTTTTATTTCTTCAATTTCAAACCCTATCGTGATTTACTGTCAATCCGGTAAACGAAGTATGGAAGCTGTTAGAAAAATTAAAAAAGAATTTCCTGAGAAGGAAGTGTTTTCGTTGAAAAATGGTATTGGTGAAGTACAACGATAACTTTTTTTAACCACAAAAAATACAAAAGCTTTTATTGTGAACCCTTAAGTTCACTTTAGAAGTAAGTAATTAATTATATATCTTCACCCATCACCTATGTGCCTATGTGGTAAAAAATATAAACAACATAGATACATAGAATTTATTATCCACGAATGCTAAGAATTTTTAGTTGAATAAGATCATTTTTTGTTTACATAAATGGAAATCAATACAGTGCTTTGTCACTCAGTAGGAATCTCAACTTCGTTTTTAGAATATTATATCCTGAATGGCAAACAGGAAAATAAAAAACTAATAATTTCCAGCAGGTAAGATTGCTTCGCTTTGCTCGCAATGACCTCTTTAAAGTGTCTATTTAATCAAACAGACTGGCATCCGAATAGAACACTTTCCCGTTACTGATTCTTGCGGGAGCTGTGTATGGATGTTCTTCTGCTTTACCCATATTCATAATATGCTCTACATCCCACCCTTTTGCCTTAAGGTAATCTGAGATCATAGATCTGTGGCAACTCCACCAAACAGCTTCTGAGCACATAAAAGCAGTTGTTTTTGTTCTTGCTATTGTTTCAAGTTTTTCAATGGCTTGGGTAAATTCTTCAGTCTGCATATAATCAGCATATCCACGGAAAGATTCATTTTTCCAACGGCTGTTTATTGAATTGGGCTGTACTTTTCTCCGGCCTCCCAATGCTTCAAAATGGATATATTCAATAGCATTTTCAGGTAATACTTTTTCCAGATTTTCTTTACTGAACCACGGATATCTTTTTGAACCTGCAAACCTCCGAACATCAGCTAAAACTTCAATATTGAATGATTTCAGCATCTCCATAAATTCTTCCAAAGAACGGGTAGAGTGTCCAATCGCATAAATAACAGTTTTTCCCAAAGATTCCATAGGTTTACATCAGTCTATGATGGTGTGTTTTTCTTTCTTGAAAACAGTAAATTCCTCTCCTGCCATTTCATGAATTGTTTCATCAATCATTACAGACATACTATTCAGAGCCAGATCATTGGCTTCAGTACCAAAGGGTTCTTCAATTTCATCTGCAATGGCTTCAAATGCCACAAATGTATAGGCTACAAACACCACAATAAGCGGCGTGAACCATCTCAACGAATCTACTAATCCGAACGGTAAAAGGAAACAGTAAATATATACGGTACGGTGCAGTAAAACACGGTAACTGTAAGGAAGCGGAGTGGAAACAATTCTTTCACATCCACCCAAAATATCAGAGAGTTTATCGAAATTCTCATCAAAACGAGCTTGCTGAATGGTATCTATACTTCCTTCCTCTTTTGCTTTCTGAACCCATTCTGCCAATAATCTCATAATGACAGCGGGTTTATATTTTGCTGCAGAAACTATTTTTAACTGATCTTCATTTAATCTTTCTTTTAAATCTTCATGAGCATCGGTACCTCTCAACTGATGTTTCAAGGCGAAAATAAAAGCTCCTAATAATTTGATAAATTCAGAGACAGAGAGGCTGCTTTCTGTTGCATTTTTCAAGGTTAATGCCTGGCGGGTTAATGATCTTGCTGTATTCAGTAACGCTCCCCATAATTTCCGTCCTTCCCAGAATCTATCATAGCTAGCGTTATTCTTGAACCCTAAAAATAAGGCCAGAACAAAGCCAAATAATGTTAATGGTGCCGGATTAAGCGGAATTTTAAAGGAAAAAATTACTCCACGCAGATAGACTACCCCTAACGATAAGATAAAAAGCAAAAAAAGACGTGGCAGCAGCCCAGGTAATACTGAACCATGCCAGACAAAAAGCATTTTAAACCAATGTTCCTTCTTCCTTATAATCATACCGTTTTTTGTAAAGCCTTAATTTTAAAATTTATTTTTTGATCTGTCCTATCACTAATGATTCCAGCTGATACGAGCTGCGTGCAGGTTTCTTTTCGCCTTCTGCAACAATACGGAGCGGACCTTTTGACTCTGCCAAAGGTTTTCCGTCCATGGTATCTGCTACAATCACGTTTTTATCTGCAATGGAAGCATCCAATTCGGCTAATGAAAATAAAACCTGATAACCATCTGTACATTTTGCCAGCAGATATTTTGATATATTTTCGCCATGAAGTTCTTTTCCTGAAGGAGCTCCAGCTTTTACAAGAATATCCCGGATGGATACTCCAGAGTATACATGAACGCTTCCATCCTTATCTTTAAGTGAGGCTTCTTTTCTTGGCATTTTTGATAAATCATTCAGACTCAACTCCAAAGGTGTGGGAACTTCGCCACTCACTTTCAGTTTGAACCCGGATTGGCAGAATGCCCAGCCAGAAAGCAATAATAGCGCGACAGGCAGTATTTTTTTCATACAACAATATAAGAATAATTATGGTCTTTGAATGGCTCCCTGATACAACATTTCATCTACTTTTTTATAGACTTCAGGATCGTGTTTTTTAATCTTGATTTTCACATACTTGGAAGCCGGCATGTTACTTTCCTTCACTACATTATTTACAGAAACCAACACATTGGTTTCCGGAAAATAGGTAACTGTATTCTTTTCAGGAATCTGATAGGAAACAATAATAAACAGAGGAGCAACCCTTTCTATACCATCATCGTAGTTGAAAAGATCTACTTTATCGCCTGCTTTAAATCCTGCTTTTTCAATATCTTTTTGGTTCATGAATACGACACGGCGTTCATTTTTAATGCCACGGTAACGGTCATCTAAACCGTAAATTGTTGTATTAAATTGGTCGTGAGTACGGGTTGTAGCCATCATGTATTCATCGGAAGCCAAAGTATTATTAGGGATTTCTGTTAAGGTAAACGGAGCGCGTCCGCCAAATTCTTTAGCAAAGCTCTGTTCATCTCTTGCTGCATTGGGAAGATAGAACCCTCCTTTTTGTCTGACACGTACGTTGTAATCTGTAAAGCCAGGAATACATTGTTCAATATCATCTCTTACTGCATCATAGCTATCGTGAAAACGCTGCCAGTTTACTACAGAACGGCTTCCTAACGTAGCCATCGCCATACGGCATACGATCTGGGTTTCATTGATGAGGTTATCTGAAACGGCATCCAACATTCCTTTTGAAGTCTGAACAACACCCATTGAATTTTCTGTTGTAATGATCTGTATTTCTCCATTCACAATATCTTTGTCACTACGACCATAGGTAGGAAGAATCAAAGCTTCTTTTCCATGAACAAGATGGCCTCTGTTTAATTTGGTGGAAACACATACCAATAAATTCAATTTTCTTAAAGCATTGGCTGTAAATGTAGTATCCGGAGTTGCAGAAAGAAAATTTCCTCCCATACAAAACATTACTTTTATTTTTTCTTCATGAATGGCTTTAATAGCTCTTACAACATCATACCCATGTTTACGGGGAACTTTGAAACCGTAGAAGTTCTCAAGACGATCAAGCTGTTCATTGGTAGGTTTTTCATCAATCATCATTGTTCTGTTCCCTTGAACATTGCTGTGACCTCTTACAGGACAAACTCCGGCTCCCGGTTTACCAATACTTCCTTTCAGTAAAAGAATATTCAGTATTTCACGGATCATATCAACGCCGTTCGGCTGCTGGGTAAGCCCCATTCCCCAACTGACAATAATCTTCTTTTTGAAAGCCATCATTTCTGCAGCCTGGTGGATAGCTTCCTTCGATACTCCTGAAAGTTCAGCCAATTCATCCAGTTTATACTGGTCAAACTGTTTCATGAAATCCTCGAATCCTACTGTTTTATTTTTAATGAAATCTTCATCAAAAACTTGACCCGGATTTTGTTTCTCAAATTCAATTAAAAGAAGTTCCAAAGCTTTCAACAAAGCCATATCTCCATTAATCTTTACAGGCAAATAAAGATCAGCCAACTGTACACCTCCTGTAAGAATATCCCTTACACTCTGAGGGTTAATGAACCCCATCAAACCAGCTTCCGGTAATGGATTAATGGCTATAATTTTAGCTCCATTTTTCTTCCCTTTTGCCAGAGCGCTCATCATTCTTGGCGCATTGGTTCCCGGATTTTGTCCGATAATCACAATCACTTCAGCATCATAAAAATCTTCCAGAGTTACTGTTCCTTTACCGATTCCTATGGTTGGGCGAAGCGCAGAACCTGAGGTTTCGTGGCACATATTAGAACAGTCGGGCATATTATTCGTTCCGAATTCTTTGGCAAATAACTGATAAACGAATGATGCTTCATTGCTGGTTCTGCCAGATGTATAAAAGGCTGCCTGATCCGGAGATTCCAACGCATTGAAATGTTCTGCTATCTTTTTAAAAGCATTATCCCAGCTGATAGGTTCATAATGGGTTGCACCTGGAGCCAAGTACATGGGATCAGTAAGCCTTCCCATTTTTCCGATCTGATAATCATCTAATTTCGCCAGATCATATACGGAATTCTCCCTGAAAAATTCAGGAGTTACTTTTTTGGTAGTAGCTTCTTCTGCAAGGGCTTTTGCTCCGTTTTCACAATATTCTCCAAGAACGGAACGTTCATCATCAGGATCCGGCCATGCACAACTTGGGCAGTCGAAGCCACCTATCTGATTCATTTTGAATAGGGCTCTCATTCCGCGGACAGCTGTTTTTTCTTCAAATAAATCACTAAAAGCAGCCATTACTGCCGGAACTCCAGCAGCAGCCTTTTCTACGTGCGTCAACTTAAGGTCAAGTAAAGTGAATGGATTTTCAGCATTGGGTTCTCTGCTGATTTCTTCTTCTACTTTCTTTTTATTATTGTCTTCCATAACCTTTTATTTTGTAAAGTGATTAACATTTAAGATTGGGATTCGGGTAATTGTCACTTTGATCCTCCATCGTATTATCTATACATACAAAATCTTTTTCTACCAGAAGCTTTACCAGACCTGACTGCCCGTCAAAACCTACAATATCTGTAGATACAAATTCTTCTACCATGGCTTCCGGCATTTTCATTACCATTTTATTTTCAATGAAGGCTGCAGATAATGTAGTCTCATTTGTTTTCTCTATGACATAGATAAATGGACGATCCACAAATTCGGTAAAGCTTGAAACAATTCCGTTTTTTCCTAATTCTGAAACTTCGGATTGAGTTAAACGAAATCTGATGGAGTTGTCTTTTATTCTTATTTTCATTTGTTTATTTTTAATTATTAATTCACTTTATCTATGTATCTATGTGGTAGTTTTTTTAACCACATAGATACATAGGCTTTTAGCGCTGGGTTTATTCTTATTCACGCATCCGTAGCAGTTATTTTTCAATGATTTTGTGGAAGCTGCTTTGGTTATAAATATTAAACCTGTTATCTCTAAGGAATCCCAATAACGTCATATCAAACTCTTTTGCTACATCTACTGCAAGGCTGGATGGCGCTCCTATTGCCGCCACCACTGTAATTCCTGCCATAGCGGCCTTTTGAATAAGCTCAAAACTTGCTCTTCCACTCAACACTAAAATTTTATCTTTTAGGGGGAGTTGTCCTGTAAATAATGCATGGCCAATTAATTTATCTAACGCATTGTGTCTTCCTACGTCTTCCCGTAGAGCTAATAGCTGTCCATCAAAATTAAAAATTCCGGAGGCATGAATTCCCCCTGTAGCACTGAAGTTATTCTGAAAAGACTGTAAGTTGCCGGATAACTGATACAAAATATCAAATGATAAAGTAAGTTCTTCACGCTTGATATCTTGAAAACTGCTTACCGTTTTTATGGATTCTATAGAGCCTTTTCCGCATACTCCACAACTGGATGTGGTATAAAAATTTCTGTCAACATTTTTTAGATGAGGAACAAAATCTTCAGTCAGTTCAACCTCAATGATATTTTCCCTGTTTCTGGAGCATTCTGCTTGTGGATGATCTATATTTTGAATCTGATGGTATCCTGAAATAATTCCTTCCGTGAATAGAAAACCGGCTGCCAGTTCTGCATCATTTCCGGGAGTCCTCATGGTTACAGATATGTTTTTACTGATCCTTTGGTCTTTGGGGCCATAGGAAATCCGGATCTCCAGCGGTTCTTCTACAGAAATATCGTCTGTATAAGGAAAACTTCTGTCTTCTTTTACTTTAACAATATCTATTTTCTGTACAGATTTATTTTCTAATGTATTGGTTTTCATATCTGAATAATCTGTTATAGTAAATATACGAATTTTCGGATTTCAATTATGGATGAGCAGAAACCCATTCTTCACCATCTTCAAAAATTTCTTTTTTCCATATGGGAACGGTTTGCTTTATAGTATCAATAACATAGCGACAAGCATCAAAAACAGCATCACGATGTCCGTCACTTACCACAATGATTACTGCTGCATCACCAGGAAATAATATTCCGGTACGATGATGAACTACAATATTCCGTACAGAAAACATTTCTATGGCCTGATCTACAATCTTCTTAATTTCTTTTGTAGCCATGGATTGGTAACATTCATATTCCAAACGGACCACTGGCTTATTTTGAGTAATGTTGCGGACAGTTCCTATAAAGGTTGCAATGCCTCCACTACTCAAATCCTGAGCTAGGGAAAGGCATTCTGTTATGTTTAATATATCTTCTGTTATTCTGATGTCAATCATTTCTTGTCATTTTGAGCTATAGTTCCACAAGCTATTTTATTCGTGTATTCGTTGTGGAAAAAATGCTACGAACGCACGAATGATTTTTGAGGCTTATCCATTTTATCCTCCGCTCACGGGAGGGATGATCGCTACTTCATCTGTACCTATAATAATCTGATCGTCTTCAGCATATTCTTCATTCACTGCGATGAAATAGGATTTCAACTTTATGAATTGTGGAAAGTCTTTTTCAAGTATATCTTTTAATTGCCCAACACTCAGACCGTCCTGCACTTCCAATTCTTTTTCTGATGCTCCGAAAATATCTTTCGTTATTCCAAAAGCTAATATTTTAAGTTTCATTTTATTTTAAACTAAGGTTTTACCAATATTTCGTGAGAACATTTATTCCTGCCACCAAAACCAGGACTGCAGTCATTCTTTTTATCACCAGAGGATTCCATTTCAATGACATTCTGGATCCGATTTGTCCACCTATCAAAACAGCCAGACATAAGCTTAAAATCCTGAAATAGTCTATATCTACAGACAGTTTTGATAATTGTCCGAAAATACCAGACACGGAATTCACCAATATAAAAACACTGGAAGTAGCTGCTATTTTTCTTGGGGTATCCCATTTCATCAGATTCAATAAAGGGGAAAGGAAAATTCCTCCTCCAATTCCTACCAGTCCGGATAAAAAACCAATTCCACCTCCTAAAAAACTATTTCTTACGATTGCAGATTTTGATTCCTGCGAGACCTTTTCTTCGTTTTTAGTTTCTGTTTTAATCCATAATAAGATGGCAGCTATGATAAGCGTGATTCCTAAGATCAGAAAAAATGTTTCCTGACTTATTTTCAGTATGGCTCCCAAATAAGCCATAGGAACACTTACCAGCGTTATGGGGAGTACTTTTTTCCAACTGATCTGTTTATTCTTAATGTAAATATATACACCTCCTACAACAACAATAACGTTACAGATTAATGCTGTTAAACGGATTTCCTGATATGGCAGGCTATACATAGCCAATACAGCCAGATAGCTGGATCCACCACCAAATCCTACCGATGAATACACGAAAGCAATTATCAAAAACAACAGAAAAATCTCCCAATGGCCCATATTATTTTATTGATGGTTAATTTCATTACAATAATACTCATTTTACGGCTTGATTAATGATAGAAAATCTAAAAGTCTCTACAGTAATTTGTGAAAAAAATGTCATAAATTGTTTATTCCAAGAATAAAGTAATGGGTTACCGTTATGATTTATTAAATTTGATTGATTAGAAACAGTAAAAATGTCCATAAACGAAACACCAAAAAATATGAGCTCTCAAAATGTCACCGATTATCCTAACAACAATACTTATTTTCTGGTCTGGAATTTCAAAGAGGATGGTGATCCTTCTAAAATTAAATCTGTATTCCAAAGAATCTGTGCTTTAGTCACCAATCTTAATAATTCGGCTCTTGATCGTTTTCCAAATTCTAAAGCAAGTTGTGTTCTTGGGATTGGATATGAGGCTTGGTTACAACTTGAACTGCCCAGCCCACTGCCTAAAGAGTTTAAAAAATTTGAAGAAATAAAAGGGAGTAAGCATACTGCGGTGAGTACGAGAGGAGATCTTCATTTTCATATCCGTTCTGATGAAAAAAGTCTGGCTTATGATATGGCTTCCACCATTTCGGATTTCATGACAGAAATTGCTGATTGTGTTGTGGAAGTTCAAGGGTTCCGTTATTGGGACAGCAGATCCATTTTAGGCTTTGTGGATGGTACGGAAAATCCACATGGAAAAGACCGTGATTATTTTGCTATTGTTGGAGATACAGACCCTGAATATGAAGGAGGAAGTTACCTTTTTGTTCAGAAATACATCCATAATATGAATGCATGGAAATCCCTTTCTGTAGAGGATCAGGAAAAAGTGATCGGAAGATCCAAAGAACAGGATATTGAAATGGATGATGATGTAAAACCTAAAAATTCCCATATCGCTTTGGCCAATGTAGGTGATGATTTTAAAGTGGTGAGAGACAATATGCCTTTTGGAAATGTTTCCACTAATGAAATGGGAACTTATTTTATCTGCTATGCAAGCACTTTCAGTACGGTACAAAAAATGCTAACGAATATGTTCATTGGTGATCCTGCAGGAAATTACGACCGAATTCTGGATTTCAGTACTGCTCAGACAGGAACTTTATTTTTTGTTCCTTCGGCGGATATGCTGGATGAGTTTTCTTCATAAAGTAATTCATACAAGAGCTTACCATTAAAATAGACCAGACTTTCTTCAAAAGACCATTCTGAATGAAGAATATCTTTGAAAACCCTTTTTTTATCTCGCAGATTCTGGAGATAACGCAGATTTTTAATTGCCACTAATTCACGAATTCTTTTTTATTCGTGAATTAGTGGCAAAATATTATATAGCTTAATCTTTTATGGAGATTTATTCCTTTACGCTTACTTCAACCTGTTTCTCCTCATTGCATAATATACTCTTCAATATATCTTTATGAATCTTCACTACATCTCCGTTCTGAACTTTATGCTTTTTCTGCAAAGGTCTTTCATGAACAAAAATGGCATCTGCTTCAATCAATTGATTCATTTTGCCTGATGAAAGTTGTAAACAGGTTCTTATCACCGTTGACAATCTGAGATTAAATTCGAAGGGGCATTTGATTTTAAAACTCAATATCTCACTGTCTGAAGCCATCATCTGCTCTATCGGAGTCTCATCCCACTGAATTTCATATTCTACACTGTCTAAATCTGCCTCTGCATTATTTTTCCGTCTTGTTTCACGGGAAAACGCATATTCCCAGGCCAGATCTGCATCATTTTGAGAAAGCCTGTTGAAGGTTTCCTTGCTTATAGACTCGGTTCTGATTCTTGAAAATATTGTCATATTGTATCGGGTATTGCATTTTACGCATCGGTAAATTAACCAGATATCGATATTCTTTTTTTGGGCATTCAGCCTGAATTTATCACTACAATAAAACCTTTCGCTGTCGCAATGGTTGCATTTCTTTTTTAAAAGGGGTGTGTTTTGGGCTTTTACTACCCAGGTATACTCTATACTCATTATAATTTGTGCTTACTATTCTTTAGTATTTTTTTACCTATTATTTACGCATTGCAAGAGTCTGTACAGAGTATTGAATAGAAATACACGCTCCTATTCCCTTCTGAACAATAAATTGTCAAAAGCAGAAATAGCAGATACAGTTGCCTTATGGGCAATGCAATAAAATAATAGGGTTAAATGAAAACCTGTTCGGATAGAGTTATCCAAACGAAAGAATAATTAGCCTATGGTTTGTGAAGGCTAATATTAAGCGATAACAGGTGTAAGAGTTGTTTTCAAAACAAATTGTTTACTTGGTTAGGATAAAATTAGTTAATTCTGAACAAAAAACAAGTTTTTACCTAATTTTTTATTTAAAATCAAAATAATAACACATACTTCACCATCAAAACTAATATAATTTTCAATATTTTTCATAAACACAAAGTTGAATTGTAAGTATGTTGAATTTTAAGGAAGCTAAGAAGAGAATCGATTTGATGAAGTATGCTGGTGAGGCAGGAAGTACGATGACAATTTTAGAGAAGGGCATGATGATTCCAATAAAAAGCTGCACCTTTGCTTTACTATCCCTAAAGTATTGATCATGGAAATGAATTATCACGAAAAAATAAGACTTTTGTATCAATTATCAGGAGAGGAAACTTCCGGTTTTTCAGAAACAGAAGTTACAACAGCAGAACAGTCTCTGAATATCAAATTTCCAACTGTTCTTCGTGACTATTATTTATGGATAGGTAAAAATGAAACCGTTAATCATTCACACAACAGGCTTCTGAACCCTGATGACATTTATTTTACAGAAGACAGGCACCTCGTTTTTTTTGAAGAGAATCAAGGGGTTGTGCAATGGGGAATCAAAGAGACAGATCTTTTTCTTGAAAATCCCTCTGTATGGGGAGATTATGACACCGTAGAGGAATCTGACTGGCATCAGGAGACCAAAACTCTGGAAGATTTTTTCCTATTTATGTCTGTATACAACGGAACTCTTGGCGGGCTTCTCTATAATGCCAATTCTTTTTCGCCAGTGCCTTCTGAAACGATAAAACTAATACAACAACACTGGGCTGAAATCCCTGAGATTTCCTGGGAAAGGCAAAAGGTTTATACAAATGATTATCTTGAAGTTATCAGCCTTTTGTTTGATGAATCGGAACAGTGCAATGCCGTTTTTGCGGGGACATCTCTGGAAGAAAGATTTGAGAACATACTAGACCTGCCCGGTATTAATTGGTCTTACACTTCTTATGAGGATATGGAGAATGAGTATGAAGAGGACTGAGACTGCAATTAATTCAGACATTGAGGTGAAAGAAAAAACCAATATTATTTTGTAGCTTAGATTAAAGACTTCAGCATGTTATTATTTTATCTAATCATTTAAAACTTTACAGTATGTGGTGGATATATGCAATTCTTTCAGCATTTTTTGCTTCACTTACTGCTATTTTTGCCAAAATAGGGATTACAGGAGTGAACTCGAACCTTGCCACTGCCATCAGAAGTGTGATTATCTTGTTGGTAGCATGGGGAATTGTTTTGGCACGAAGTGAATACAAAGGAATCCCTGCCCTTTCCCGTCATAATCTTATCTACCTTGTAGTTTCCGGGCTTACAACAGGACTTTCATGGATATTTTATTTTAAAGCTCTACAAGCTGGTAAAGTCACTCAGGTGGCTCCTGTAGATAAATTAAGCATCGCTTTAACGATTATTCTCTCTGTTATATTTCTTGGGGAATCTCTTACTTTAAAAACAGCTATTGGGGCTTTATTGATTATTATCGGAACTGTAGTATTGATCTTTGAACAGTGATTATTGTCTAATGGAATTTAAACACAAAGTTCGCAAGAGAATGTTTGACAAGTCTTATTTCCCGGTTGTAAGGCCACTGCGTTTAGCAAACGAGCTGTATTAAGGTAACTAAGATTTTATTAAGTATTACCCCGTCTATACCGTATCAATCCATTTGTATAAATCTACGTCAGCGGAAATTCCAAATGATTTTCTGAGTCTGCTTTTTCTGGTCTGAATGGTTCGTACTGCTAAGTGGTTGTACTCTGCAATATCTTTTGTGGTGAAACCTAGTTTAATTAAGGCACACAACTTAAATTCATCAGTACTCATATCAGCATTAAGTTCCATCAGATTATCATATAAACCAGGAAACATCTGTTTTACTTTAGGAACAAAGGCAATATCATCATTCATGGCCAGCTTTACAATGCCTTCCAGATCTATCTGATCTTTACTGTTGAGTTTTGTTCTCATATCAGCAATAATCTTTTCACTTCTTAGAGCCTGCTGATATAATTTTACAATTTTGAACTGTTTTGTAAGGATAAAATATCCAAGGATACTAACTCCTAAGAACACCTGTAAAAAGGTAATCAATCTTTGATTTTCTGAAAACAGCACATTATCTGCTCCTTCAATGGTAAATATCCTGAAATCATAATAATGACTGATGCTGAAAAAAATAAGAGCAGTGAGATACACAATAAGATTATACCAGACTGTTTTTTTAGAATTGAAAATAAACAGTGAGGCCAGCATAATGACAAAATAATATAATGACAAACCATTTTCAAAACCTGTAGTAGAGGAAAAAAAGAAGATCAGAAACATAAAAAGTTCCAAGCTAAACAATGTGACAAAATGGTTATATCTCACTTTTGTAAAAAAGAAAAGAAAGAGATAAAAGATCCCCAATACCAATAGAACATAAAAGTTAATCTTTAATCCAAATAACAAATCTCTGCAGCCGTTAAAGATCAAAACAGCTCCAATAGAAAACGCAAATAAATTCATTCTCTGAGCTTCAATCAACTCAAGCGGATCTGTATTGGGAGCAATATGTCTGTTCACGATACAATCCCAGACTTTACGAAACATAATTTATAATATTTAGCAAAAACATGAAATTCAATACAAAAATAAATAAAATGATTTTATATTTTATTTAAATATTCGATTATGATTAAAATATACATTTATGAAAAGTAATCTGATAACTCCACCTTAAAAAATCACTGACTGCCTTATATATCATTATCTGTTTATACCAAAAAGATTTTTCTCCATTTTGACACCGTATTTCTGCTCAGCTTAAAATGAAGGGCTAGTTGAGTATTGTTAAGTTTATTTTCTTTCTGATAATCGAGAATTCTCAGAATATCAGTTCTTTTATAAGAGCGGTACTGGCTGTTGCTTTTTTCAGAGGTTCCGAAAATAATGGTATTAAGCTTCAGGATATCTAAGGCTAAAAGTTCATTTTTTGACAATAGATATTCACACAAGTCATACTTATGTGGATATTTACTGGTAATGATATCTGTATAAATCTGTTTAAAATCAGGTTGTTTATATTTTTCCATATTTTGACTCAATATATTGACGGATTACTATTCCGGCAGTATCAAAGTCTATATACAAGACTTCTTTTCTACCCTACCAATATCTCTTCAGAATGTAGCTCCACCGATTATCCGGATAAAAGTTAAACCCATTCCCCAGCATGGCTACGATTTCCTTTTTGGTTAAGCCAATCAATTCTGTATCGTTATTCCATACTGTATTTTTCATATCGTAATTTTGGATCTTTGGATGATGTAAGATCAATAATAGATTCATCTTAAAGACTTTCAGAACTTATCTTATACCATTTACTGGCTGTATTTATTAATCCACTTATGAAGGGTTGTTTTGGGAATTTTGTATCGTATCACAATTTCTTCTCTGGTCATTTCTCCATTTTTTATCTGTTCAAGAACAAAATCAATCACTTCCCGGGTATAAATATTTTTGCGAAACCGGGGTAATGCTGTTTTTTTCTCCTCAGATGAAGCGTTCTTCATTTTGGGTGAAGCTGGAGCATAGAGAATAAGGTGCTGGGAATAGATTCTGAAAAAATCATATTCCAACAGTTTACTCCATTTCAGTAAAAATTCAGTATCCAAACTGCTGCTGCTATACATTTTATGAACCTCTTTTTCTGTACAGTGAAAAAAATTACAGATGCGGGACAACGTTATATTGCTTTCGGAAACAGCTTTCTCTATCAGGTTTCCTATATGAATGTTTTTATAATTCATACTTTTTTTCTTTTAAAATACTGCCAAAGTCTCGGAAGAGAAGCAGTATTTATAATCAGTTTGTGTTTTGTTTCAAGGGGTAAATCAGATGTTTTGAAAATAGATTTTCTGTAAAAACATCAGTATTAACTCATTTTTAAAGGTTCCGGCGGGGCTCAACATTAAGAAGACATTCTTTGTGCTGTAATATGAACACGTCTGATGTTATTGGCAGCAATAGTATCATTTAAGTTATCTACGTAAACAAAAACGGTTAATCTATACCAAACTCCATCAATAGCCAAATCTATGGTTTCTATTTCCTGAGAATCATCAGAGCTGCTGGTAGAATTTATAGGAGTGGAACCGCTGTTCATATTATCTCCCCAGTTGAGATAAATTCCGTTATCTGTTTCTACATACCCTCCCGGAGCTACTAAAATATTGGCTCTACGAAAACGGTCTACACTGGATAATGCTGAATACCACATTTTAACATTGCTGGAAGATACATTCACTAATCTCGGATTATAAGTCACACCACCCGACCCTGTATTTGAACTGGACAAAAAGCTAATATCCAGCCTAACTTTTCCGCCTAAAATAGGTGAATTTGGAATCATTGTACTTAATAACCCGGTTGTGGTTGCCGGAACTTCATAGGTGAAGAACTGATACTCTCCGGGACTAAGCTTTTTACCTCCACCCACTTCCGCATTACACGTCTGGCCGCCAATGGAAAGAGGAAATACTGTTGTATTAGGACTGGATACTGTAGGTGTTCCGGAAATTGTATAGATTAAAGTACCTGATCCCTGTGCAAAATTGCCTTGTGCAATGGTTGCGGTAAGTCCGTTTACAGGTCCTAGTGTTTGTGCTGCATATATTCCGCCATTTCCCCCAGCATAAGGAATACTCATTGTTCCCTGAAAAGGAGTTCCGGCAGTATATGTTAACGGATCGAGATTAGCATCGATACATCTTAAGGCTCCCAAGCTTCCTTGTTGTAATGAACGTCCATCCAAAGGTCTCCATTGGGCACCATCCCAATATACATATCCGGCATAGGTAAATGTAGATTGTGTTCCCAAATTATAAACCAATAGTCCGGTAGCAGGATTGGGAATTGTAGAAGAGTCGTTGTAAGCCTTTAAAGCTACTCTTGGTCCCAGAAAACCTTTTTGCTTTCCTGATGCCAGCTGACTGACATTGAGTTCTAATATTGCCGACAGATCAGGTGATGTAGTTCCCACTCCTACACTTCCGTCGGAGCTTACTACAAAATCATTGGCTTGTTGTCCTGCAGTAGGACTTCCTGTGGCATTATTGTCTTTTTTTCCATCAATATTAAAAATTCCCTGAGGATTAGATGTATTGATGCCAACCTGTGAATAGTTGAGTGAATAAGCCATTACAAATAATGGAAGAAAATACTTTTTCATTCTGTGTTTATTGTATTTAAATTGATTGTTAAAATGGTTTTTAGTCAAGAAAATTTCTTTTACATAATTGTGAGAAATTGCCTTTTCCAACTGTAAGTAGATGTTATTTATTTTTGATCTTTTTCCAATGCATATTTGAGCAGATCTCCTCATAAAAACAGTACGATAAAAGAGTCATATGCATACTTTTTTATAAGTCTAGCTGTTTTCTCTGAAGACATCCTGATTGTTTAAAATTTTAATGCAAGATTAGAGTTATTTCACACTCAGCCCAAGAAAATCAATACGCTACAGATACACTACAAGTTGATAAATACATACGTCACAGATACGTTGACCATCAAAGCTAACAATTTAAATAACTGAAAAACAATTGTTTATTAAAAATTAATTCATTTTTATAAAAATCAACAATATTTTAAATATTGAATTAAAAACAGACCCTGCATGAATTAATTTTCATGTAGGGTTTTATTCCATATATTTCGAAAAAAGAGAATTTCACTTTTAGATTCATTCGTGCGTGTTTGTCAGATTGGGAATAAAGCTAAAATACAAAGAACTTCAATTCCCTGAAAAGCTAAAAATCAGACAGAATGATGACAGTTTTGTCTCTTTTAATTCAATACATTTGTAATCCTACTGATATGAAAAATATACCTTCGTTACAAACATTACAGCTTATCACATTAGAGCGTCAGGGATTAACGCACATCTCTCCTTTCGGAACTGGAAAAGATGCCGTGCTTACCGCTTTGGAGCATCTTGGATATATACAGATTGATACCTTATCTGTGGTGGAAAGGGCACATCATCATACTTTATGGACAAGAATTCCTGATTTTCAGACCAATTATCTGGAAGAGCTGGTGGAGGAACGTAAAGTATTTGAATACTGGTTTCATGCTGCCTCCTATCTTCCAATGCAGGATTTCCGATATGTATTGCCTCAAATGTTTCATATAAAACAAAGCGACTCTCATTATTATAATGCAGACAAAAAGGTCATGGACTATGTAGTAGACACTATCCGAGCCGAAGGTCCTAAAATGGCAAGAGATTTTGAAAGTAAAAAGGATAAAACCGGAAGCTGGTGGAACTGGAAGCCTGCAAAACTGGCTCTTGAAAGGCTTTTTATGCAGGGAGATCTGATGATAAGCGGTCGTCACGGTATGCAAAAAACTTATGATCTTGCAGAAAGGGTATTACCATCATCTATCAATATAACAGAACCTACCCCACTTGAACTTGCTGAATATCTGGTAAAAACAACTCTTCGTGCTTATGGTTTTACAAGTTTAAAACAGATAACCCATCTCAGGAAAGGTGATCTATTGAAAAAAAATGTGAATCTCGTTTTACAATCTTTACTTGAGAAAGGTGACATTCAAAAGGTTTCTGTTGAAGGGTTTTCTTCTGTTTTTATCCAAAGTGATTTACTTGAAAGATCTGATGATATCATAGAATCAGATGTCAGGTTGTTGTCGCCGTTTGACAATTCCATTATTCATCGGGACCGTGTTAAGCAGATTTTTGATTTTGATTTCCGTCTTGAGTGTTATGTTCCCAAGGAAAAAAGACAATATGGCTATTTCTGCCTGCCTATCTTATTTGGAAACACATTTATAGGAAGAGTGGATTGCAAAGCTCATAGAAAGGATAAAAAATTTGAACTGATCCATCTGCATATTGAGAATACAGACATTGCTCCGGAACTTTGGCTGCCCTCTTTTGCCGAGGCTGTAAAACGTTTTGCCTCTTTTAATGGCTGCGAATCACTGCTACTCACCAAAGTGAGTCCATCAAAGTTTAAAAACACGATTAATAAAGCTTTGTCTTATTAATTTATTAAGAGATAGTTTCCTCATCTTAAGAAGTACCTATGTTCGTCCTCTCAACCTCATCACATTAAAAGTGAATAAGTTTCTGAATTTCATCCTGATATTTCCTGTTCTTTTTTCTGATCTTCAAAGCAGCATAAAGCAACAAACCTGTCATCAGTAAACCTGCCATTATCACAGCTGTAGTAAGGATATTGTAATCATCAATAATTTCTCTGCTTTTTTTCGCCATCTCTTTGTTATGAACATCAATCGCGTGGTTAATGGAACTTAGCTCGTTTTGCTCTCTTTTAGCATTTACCTCAAAAGCTTTTCCATTATAGAATTTATAAAGCTGCTGGTTCCCCATGGCTAAATAATTATCAGACATTTCTTTATAAATTCCCTCATTCAAGGTAAGATCCCCTATATCTTGTGATAAATGCTGTGCTTTTAACAGTTGATCTAATGCAGTCTGATTCTGATGGTTATATTTATTCATTTCAGCTAATCCCTTCAGCGCAAAAGCTTCCAAACTATTGGCCTTGATAAGGCGGGCAAATTCCATTGACTTCATGAAGGCCAGCTCTGCATTTTTCAGCTGATTGAGAAAGAGATAGCAGTAACCAATATTGTAATAGACGATACTTTGATTAAAATAGGTCTTTTTCTCTTTTATCTTATCAAAATTTTTAACTGCAATCAGAAACTCCTGTAGAGCAATCTCGGGATTAGACTGGCTTTTATGGATCATTCCACGCAAAGCATAACTTCTTGCTGTTTCAAAATATTTATCGAGATCACCTTCGGGAAACTGGGATAAGTATTCTCCTGCTTCGTCTATTGTTTCTAAACTTTTACTGTAGAAATCCATCTGCTGATACTGGAATGCAATAGCCACTAACACTCTAGTTTTTATAACCGGATCATCAGTTTTCTTTACCAATTCCCTTGCTTCCAGCAGATACCTTAAAGATCCATCAAAGTCTCTTTTAGCAATATTTGCTGTAGAAAGAACGAGATAAATTCTAACCCGTCTTTTAACATCTTTTTCTTTCTGCAGCAATTTTTTCCCGATTCGGATGGCATTCTCCGGATTATTATAGATTTCCTGATTGGCTTTTTTCATCAGGGAATCATCAGAAATCTTTTGTCCGGAAAGACTAATCTGACAGAATAAAAACAGAAAAAAAACAAATCGGGCAACTCTATTCATGGTTTTTTATTCTTTATAATTTCCTGAATGTAGTGATTGGGAGACATTCCTGTAATGGATTTAAATACATTGGTGAATGCTCCATGGGAAGAAAAACCTGCATATTCTGCAAGATAGCTTACTTTATAATTAAGATAAGCGGGATCTGTTCTTAGAAGATATGCTATATGACTAATTCTCAAATCATTAATATAGCCGTTGAAATTCTTTTCTTTTTTGCTATTGATAACCTCAGATAGATATTTGGGATTGATTCCTGTTTCTGCAGAAAGAATAGAAATAGACATGTTTTTACTTAAATAATTCCCGGAGTTTTCCCACTCTTTAAGCTTTTCCAGAATTTCATTTTCTTTTTCTTCCGAGAGTTTCGTTAAGTCTTTATCCTGTACTTTATTTCCTTTTGTAAGAGGTTCTTTAGAAGCTGTAGTATGCGCTGCCAAAACCATTACCTGCTTTTGCTTTTCAAAAAACACGAGTTGCTTTTTCAAGTCTTTAGCTCTTCTTAATTCATAATAAAAACAAACCAACGTTCCAATAATAAGCAGCAAAATACTACCAATAATCAGCTGTACTTGTCTTAATTTACTTTGCTTTTGATACTCAATATTTTTTTTGTGATAAATTTCCAGCAGCTTAGCAATATATTGTATTCCTTCTTTTCTATTGGAATCCAGCTTTGATTTTAAATCTGTATAAAGATTATTGTAATGGGAGTATTTTTCAGTGTTATTAAGTGCCAGATAATTTTGGGTGAACAATTCATAAAAAATGAGCTTCATGTCATTGTACGGCATATTTTCAATCTTTGCAAACCCTTTTTCCAGATATGAAATGGCTGTTGTATACTCTTCTTTCTGAAAATAATAGCGTGAAAGTACTTCATAGGCAAAGGCCGCCAGAAAAGGAGATTTTCCTTCACTTTCAATCTCATGGATGACCAGATCGAGCTGTTTTTTGGATTCTTCCAGCCTATTGCTCCTCATTAAAGATAACGAACGGAAAATACTATTTTCCTGTCTTATAATTGTGTTTTCTTCATTGTTATGATCGAGGTACTGATCGCTTTTATCAAAATTTTTCAGAGCCTCATTATATTTACCGGAAACACCATCGTTAATCGCCTGAAGCTGATAGAGTTTTGAAAGCGTCATTCTTTCCTGCAAATTCCGTGTGTTTTGAAGATTAGGATCTGCCAGAATGCCTTCAATAATCTTCCTGGATTGATCATACAGCCCTAAGTTTTGGTATTGATCTGCGAGATTAAAATCTCCAAATAATCTTGAAAAACGAGACTGTTTTACATCCTGACCATCTTCTTCTTTCTGATTGGAAGTAGTAATAGCCTGCACATAATTCCCCTGCATTGCATAGGCCCATGAAATGATTTTCCGGAGAACAACTTTATGTTCAATATTTTTCTCACTAATCAAAAGGCTTTGAGAATATCTGATACAGTCTTCAGGATTCTGATATAATTTTTGAAAAGCTTTATCGGTTAAAATACTAAAATCAGGTCCAGACTGACCTTTCATAAAAAAGGGACACAGCAGTATAAAAAACAATATCAGTGTATTATTTTTTTTTATCATTTTCCGGAAACCACCTGTTTTTCGTTTGCTTTTCTCCAATATTCCCAACACTATCACCACTGTTAATCAATAAAAACAATCTATTGATTAACAGCATCTTACATTTTAAATCCTTGTAAATTCAATGAATTCTGCAAGCCTATTCTTTTACCAGGCGCAAATATAACGTTAATATTGCTCCAAGCATAAAACAGATTCAAAATATTAGACTTATCTGCATTTTCATTGAAGAAAATAATACTTATAACAGGTTATCATTAAAAAAAACAAAATATCCCTTTTTTAGATTTTAACTGAATAAATATTGATAAAAATACTCTCTTTTTTATCAGCCTATCCTACAATTTCAATTGGATTTTCACTGAAAAATAACCCTTGACAATGATAAATTCTTTTAACATATAAACTATAAAAATGAGAAAGCAATACCTATTATGGATGGCATTACTCCTTCCATCCTGGCAACTGAGTGCCCAGACCTACTGCACTCCTACAGCTGGAGCATCAAGCCAGGCCAATTACCTGAAAAACGCTATTTTTTCTGACCAGGGAGCTCTTTATTATGATGCCACTTCTTATCAGGCTTATGTAGACAATTCAGCCCAGATGGTGAACTCTTATCCGGGAGGAACAGTAGATGTACATCTGGAACACAGCATGGGAGGAGTCAAATCTTATGTATGGGTAGATTGGAATGCGGATGGTGATTTTGATGATTTTTATGAAAACCCAATATCACCTTCTAACTTCAATACTGTTGATGAACAATTTTTTATTCCGCCAAGTCAGGTTCCGGGAATATATAGAATAAGAGTGCAATCCGGATCTTCTTTACCAAGTCCTGTAAACCCATGTGGACCTAATAACTATGGTGGTTTTGTGGATTTCAGTCTAAAAATTGATACTGTTCCCACCTGTTTGGCTCCATCAGCCTTAACAGCCTCTAATATTACCAATTCTACAGCGGTTATCTCCTGGACTGAGCCTTCTGCCTTACCGGGAAGCGGATATGAGTATTACTATACGTCCTCGGCTACTCCCCCTTCGGTATCTACACCGGCATCTGGAACAAGTACCCAGACTTCAGCACCCATTAGTGGATTGGCGTCTTTTACCTCTTACTATATCTACGCCAGATCAGTGTGTGATGCTTCCAATAAAAGTGCATGGTCTCTAAGAGGAACATTCAAAACAAAGTGTGATCCTATGACCTCACTATTTGAAAACTTTGAAAGTGTTGCTAGCGGGGCTAATGCCAGCTGCTGGGAAAAGCTTGGAACAGGTTATATGACTATCAGCAATGGGGCTGGTGCAAATAATTCTAAAGGAGTAACTCAAAGTGCTTCGAGTTCTGCTAATCCTTCCATTGCTATTCTACCGGTATTCAGTAATATAAATGCCGGAACTCATTGGTTGAGATTTAAAGCTAAAGTAAGCAGTGATCCAGGGATATTGAATATAGGATATATTACGAATGATACAGATACTTCAACTTTTACTACAGTACAGTCAGTTAATATCAGCAATAAGATATATGACGGCTATGAATACAATGTCATAATTCCTAATACGGTACCCGCTAATGCAAGACTTGCTATAAGACATAATGGGGTACCAGCTGTCAACATATACTGGGATGAAGTGTATTGGGAGCCTAAGCCAACCTGTCTTCCTGTTAGCAATGTTAGCACATCGAATATCACAAGTTCATCTGTGGATGTGGCATGGACTGCCTCTGTTTCGGCTCCTGCAGGTTATGATATTTATTACAGCTTGAATAATACTCCACCAACAACAACTACCTCGCCTAGTATTACCAATGTAGCAGGAAATTCTTATACTATAGCCAACCTTGCTTCCGCCAAGACTTATTATATTTGGGTAAGGCCAAGATGCAGCAGTACAAATCAGGGCCCATGGAGCTCTATCACTTCTATACTGACGGCCTGTGCTCCTGTTGCCAACTTATTCGAAAACTTTGACTCTTATAACAACGGATTAATCACGAATGCTCCTTGTTGGGGAAAATTAACTGTAGGGGTTATTGCGTCATGTAATATTGATGGAAACACACCTGCAGCATCTGGAAACAGACATATCAGTCTTAGATCTATCTCTAGTGGAGATATTGCTATTGCTGTGTTACCGGAATTCAGTAATGTAAATGCAGGAACTCATCAGTTGAGATTTAAAGCATACAGTACTTTAGCAACAGGAAAACTGAAGGTAGGATATGTAACAGACCCGGCTAATGCCAGTTCATTTGTTTTAATCCAACAGCTGGATGTTACCAATACTTCTTACAATACCAATTATTATACGGTAAGCATTCCTAATACGGCTCCTTTCAATGCAAGACTTGCTATCCGCAGTGATTTTGAAACCAGTGCCAAAGCTGTTTATTATATTGATGACCTATACTGGGAAACAGCATCCCTAGGAACAGCTGAAGCTTCTGTAGCACCGGAATTTATGGTATATCCTAATCCATTTACAGATACCATCAATATTTCCGCAGATCAAAAGGTGTCATCAATGGCGGTTTATGATATTTCAGGAAAATTAACAAGAGAAATTATCAATCCATCAGCTTCGGTTTCTCTTAGGGAGCTTCCATCAGGAGTTTACCTGATTAAAGTGATCTTTAAAAACGGAACAGCTAAAACAATAAAGGCTGTAAAAAAATAATATGTTGTCACTGTCATACAAAAGCGGCGGGTTTATTTTCGCCGTTTTTGAGACAGTTTTCTTAAAGGCTTCATATCTATACTTTATATGAAAAAAATCTACTTATTATTCTCCCTCTTTTTCAAAAAACACAGTTAGATGTTCTTATGATCTAAAAACAAAATCAGGAACTCCTGAAATTCTAAAAACAGCAGCCTCCTGATATTAAAAACAAAAATCCCCTTATGATTCAAAACATTTATCTTCAGACATGCTTTTGGTCTGTAGTATGGAAAAGGCTTTTATTCAGTCTTATATTTCTTCTTAGTGTAGGTAATATTTCGGCACAGAGAGATACGGAACATTGGTTTGCCCCAATGATGTCCAGATCAAATGATTCCAACAAGCAGGCTTTATTTCTTTCTACAGATTCCAATGTTCCTTTTCCGGTCAATATTTACAACAATAATACCCTGATAGGAACGGTAACCATCAGTAAGGGAAATCCACAGTCTTTTGAAGTTCCTATGGACCATATGATTACGGCATCACAAGCAGAGGCTTTCAAGGTAACCAACCGCGGACTTTATGTAAAAGGTGAAAAACCTTTCTTCTGTACTTTCAGATTTTCTACCCGAAATCATGGTGAGATCCTTACTTCCAAAGGCAAAGCCGGAATTGGCACCAAGTTTTATGCTTCTTATGGACCTTTGGCTACTTTGGCGGCCAGCAATAATTTTACGTGTGGCGTTTTAGCTACAGAAGATAATACTTCTGTAAACATTTCCAATTACAGCTCATCTGTTCAGTTTTCCAATGGATCTACCGGAGCTACTAACCCTACCATGACTTTCACTTTAAACAAAGGACAATCCTATATCGTGGAAGGTATTGGTAACCAAACTCCCAATCAAAAAGGTTTTATAGGCGCTAAAATTGAATCCAATAAACCGGTAACAGTAACCAACGGAAATTTTAACGGTCAGATCGTTAATTCCAATAATGGTAGTGATATTATGATGGATCAGTCAATTCCTGTGGAACGTTTGGGTGACGAATTTGTTCTTGTTAAAGGAATGGCACCCATTGCCTCAGATGTAGAAGGTGCTGTTGTTATAGCAACAGAGAATAGTACACAGGTGTACGTCAATGACAGTACAACGCCTATTGCTACTTTAAATGAGGGACAGTCTTATCGTATTGGTTCTTCTTCATACGTCAATCAAAACAGCACTGGACATTATAATATGCGGATTCGTACTACCAAAAAAGTATATGTTTATCAGCTGATGGCCGGAACCTCAACTTCATTTGTAGAAATTACCATTGGTGCCAATTATATTCCACCATTAAGTTGTTTTCTTCCTAAAAAGATTGATGAGATTGGAATGATTAATGTTCTACCCTATTATACAACGATTACTCCAGCGGTTAAGCTAAACATCATTACGGAGTCAGGAGCAACTGTAACTGTTAACGGAAATCCTATGTTACCTGCACAAGGGCCATTTCCGGTAACCGGAAATATCAACTGGGTTTCTTATTCATTATCTAATGTCACCGGAAATGTTACTGTTGAATCTACCAAAGCAGTTACCGCAGGAATTGCTGCCGGAGACGGAAACGTGGGATATGGCGGATATTTTGCAGGCTTCTCCTCTATTCCTGTTATTGCTAAAAAAAGTGGTTCCTGTATTCCAGATATGGTATTGGAAGTGGATGACAGCTACGTTTCTTATCAATGGAACTTTAATGGAAGTCCAATACCGGGAGCCAACACCAATACCTATACTCCCACACAATCCGGAAATTATACGGCAACGGTTTCCGTGGGTGGAACGTGTCCGCCTGCTACAACGCCTGTTTATAAAGTATTCAGTTGTGTAACCAACACGACAAAGTCTCTGACTCTATGCTCTACTAATACTCCTGTTACCATTACACCAACATTTACTACATCAACGCAGATTCCTCTGCCAAGCAGTGTAAAAATCATTACTCCGCCTGCAAATGGCACATTAACAGTAAATCCGGCAACAGGTATATTAACTTATACTGCTAACACGGGTACTACTTCAGATACTTTCACTTATAAATTCTGCGGCAATATCCCTGAATTTTCAGATTGTGAAGAAGTGAAAGTCAATATAAAGGTTCAGTCTGTTACGGTAAACAACACAACTGTTACAGCCTGTAACAATAATGGAACCGGACTTTTTGATCTTACGGCGGCCAATGTGGGTGGACCAGTTGGAGGTATCAAAAAATACTATCCTACTTCTGCTGATCTTCAGGCTGGAACCAATGAAATTACTTCGGCAAATGCTTATTCTTCTATCGCACCTAAGGATGTATATGTAAAAGTATCCACACTGGAGGGATGTTCTGCTCAGGCAAAAATCAGCTTACAATTCAGTCCTGCTCCTGTAGTACAGAATACTTCATTAACGTCTTGTCATACAGATTCAGATCCGAATAAAGGAAGTTTTGATCTTACAAAAGCACAGGTCACCAATGAAACGGGAATTACCAAAGAGTATTACAAAACAATGCAGGATGCCCAGTACGGAACCAATGCAATTATTAATCCAAGCGTTTATCCATCTTCTAATACCACAATATATATTAAGGTGATTAATGCCTCGGGATGTTCAGCTATTGCCATTGTAAACCTTGTGGTCACTCCGCCACAACCTTCTGCTCTTCTAAAAAATCAGTTAGTATGTTTTGGTTCTACTGTAAATTTAGATGCGGGACCGGGTTATCAGTCCTATCAATGGAGCACCGGAGCCACTACATCTTCTATAGCCGCAGGCCCAGGAGACTATTGGGTGATTTTGGAACACGATCATTGTTTTACAAAACAGAATGTTAGTGTAAAAATAGCTCCACTACCTGTCATCAGCAATGTGGATATTGAGAACAACAAGGCAACTCTTACCGTAATTGGCGGAAATCCTCCCTATATGTATTCTTTAGATCAGGTAAACTGGCAAAAATCCAATGTATTTACAGGGCTTCCAAACGGACAAAATACATTCTATGTAAAAGACAGTTACAATTGTGATCCTGTAAAAGTAGAATTAATCATTATCAATATTATCAATGCCATTACTCCTAACGGTGACAACATCAATGATACTATTTCCTATGCAGATCTTGGGTATAAAAAAGATTTATTATTCAGTGTATATGACAGATATGGAAATAACGTCTTCACCGGAAGCCGTTTTAATAATTATACCTGGGATGGCAGATCCGGAAACAAGAAAGTCTTTTCGGGAACCTATTGGTATGTAATCACCTGGAAGGAACCTGCATTACAGGATGCTATCATTAAATATACTGGATGGATTCTATTAAAAAACTCCTAAAAAATTCAACTGTTACTTACGTTCAATATCATCAGTGAAGAATACAGCTCTTCCTGATGATCTATTTAACTCATTTTTTCTATACATTATGAAAAAGATCATATTTACTTTAATACTGTCACTTTTTTCTGCAGTAATTTGGGCCCAAAGAGATACGGATCATTGGTTTGCTCCAATGGTGGCAAGTGGTAGTAACGGATCTCCCAAACAGGCTCTCTATCTATCTACAGACAGCAATGTTCCCTTCCCGGTTTCCATTTACAATAATAATACGGTGATAGGAACAGTAACCATCAGTAAAGGAAATCCGCAGACATTTGATGTTCCTCTTAACCTTATGGTGGGACAGAATACTACTGATGCTATGAGTGTAAAGACACGTGGACTTTATCTGCACGGAGATCTTCCTTTTTTTGCCACTTATCGGTTTTCAGAAGTCAATCATGGAGAAATTCTGACCTCTAAAGGGAAAGCCGGAATTGGCAAATTGTTTTATGCAGTATATGCTCCTTTGATGAACAATCAAAGTTCACAAAACTTCTCCTGCGCTATTTTGGCGACTGAAGATAATACTCAGGTTAAAGTTTCAGGATATGCTATGACGACCTGGTTTTATAATAATTTTAATGGGCTTACCCATCCTTCCATCACCATAACCCTGAACAAAGGGCAATCTTATATATTTGCAGGAAATGCTAATAAACCTGGAAATAAGGATGGATTTATCGGGGCTAAAATAGAAGCTACCAAACCCGTATCTGTTACTAATGGAAATTATCACGGACAATTTGGGATGGCTCCGCCTTATAACGGAGAAGATATTATTATGGACCAATCGGTTCCTGTGGAACGTCTCGGCGATGAATTTGTCATTATCAAAGGTAGAGGAAATCTTATTCCGGAAATTGAAGGTGCGGTGATTGTTGCTACTGAAAATAATACGGAAATAAGGCTGAATAACAATCCAACTCCTGTAGCTACCTTAAATGCAGGACAATATTACCGTGTAAGCGCGATGAACTATGTACTCAATGGGCCTGCTCATCATAATATGTATATTAAATCTTCCAAAAATATATATGTTTATCAGCTTTTATCCGGTATTGAAGACAATGATGCTACAGAAGGATTTAATTATATCCCGCCTCTCAATTGTTTTCTTCCGAATGTGATTGATGAAATTGGAAAAATAGGAGAACTTCCTTATTATACGACCTTTAATCCGCCTCTTTTTGTAAAACTTAATATCTTAACCCAGACAGGTGCTACGGTAGCTGTAAATGGAATAAATCCCGCAGCAACAGAGGGTCCTTTTCCTGTAACGGGAACCAATGATTGGGTTTCCTACTCTATTCCTAATATCACCGGAAATATTACCGTAACTTCTACCAAAGCCGTTACTGCGGGTATTGCAGGAGGAAGTGGAAATTTAGGATATGGTGGCTATTTTGCCGGATTTAACTCCATTCCTGTTATCAGTAAAACTTCCGGAGATTGTATGCCCGGAATTGTTCTGAAGGTGGAAGATGGTTTTGACCATTATCAATGGAATCTCAACGGAAACCCTATTCCTGGGGCTAATTCAAATACTTATATTCCTACAAAGGCCGGTAATTATACCGTATCTATTACAAAAGGGACTTGTAAGCCTCTTACAACCTATCCTTACAAGGTGCAAAGCTGTCTGGTGAATACTGTAAAAGCATTAAATATATGTAGTGCAAAAACGCCTACTAAAATAACGCCTGTTTTTACCAATTCAACACAAACTCCTGTTCCGGGAACAGTGCAGATTATTACTCCTCCGGCTAACGGGACTTTAACAGTAGATCCTGCGACGGGTATATTAACTTATACCGCCAATGCAGGAACCACAACGGATACCTTCACTTATAAATTCTGTGGAAATGACCCTGAATTTACAGATTGTGAACAGGTAAAGGTAAATGTAACGGTACAACCACTCGCATTAACAGATACAACGGTAAAAACCTGCGAATCCAATGGAACTGGTTTCTTTGATCTGACAACAGCCAATGTTGGCGGCCCTGCCAATGCAGTCAGAAAATACTATCCAAGTATGGCAGATCTGATTGCCGGTACCAACGAAATTATTTCTGCAAATGCTTATCCGTCATCAATGCCAGCCAGTGTTTATGTAAAAGTTACTACAGTAGAAGGATGCACAGCCACTGCAAAGATCACTCTTGAATACCATCCTAAACCTGTGGTAACAGATGCAGAGCTTACCGGATGTTCACTACCCAATAAACCCAGTACAGGAACATTTAACCTGAATAATGCTATTGTTACAACTACAGTTCCGGTAACTAAAAAGTACTATCCAACATTGGATGACGCTATCCATGATCTTAATGAAATTACTACACCTGACGCTTTTATCTCTCAAAATACAACCGTATATGTTAAAGTCATTAATGCTAATGGATGTTTCGATTTTGCTAAAATAACCCTGAAAGTTATTCCACCAAAACCTTCTTACCTTCTGGTGGATCAGTACATCTGTCCAGGTGCACGTGCTACATTGGATGCTGGTCCCGGATATACATCCTATGAGTGGAGCACTGGAGAAACAACCCAATCCATAACAGCTCCTATTGGAAGTTATTGGGTTATCCTTACTCATAACGGCTGCCAGACCAAGCAGTTTGTAAAAGTACTGCCTGTTCCACCTCCCAAAATTAAACGGGTGGATATTAAGAACAATACAGTCACTCTTATCGTAGGAGACGGTGTTCCACCTTATCAGTATTCCAGAGATGAAATGATATGGCAGGATTCCAATGTCTTTACAGATCTGCCTCGCGGTAAAAATACATTTTATGTAAAAGATTCTTATAACTGTAAAGCTGTTCAGATCCAGATTGTTGTTCCTAATCTCATCAATACAATCACTCCTAATGGAGATGGCATCAATGATACGCTGGATTACAATGAGCTTGCTTATTTACAAGACCTGAAATTCAGTATTTTCAATAGGTATGGACAACTTATGTATGCATCAGATAAAAGCAAGAACTTCAAATGGAATGGTACCATTGGAGGAACTCCTGTTAACAGTGGAACCTATTGGTATGAAATATCATGGAAAGAAAAAGATATCCAGGAACCTGTCACTTATACAGGATGGCTTCTGGTAAAGAATAGAAATTAAAAATATTTTATTATCTGAGGGGATAGTAAATACATAGAATGAAGAGGATTGTATGCCGCTGAAATTTTTGTTTTTAACAGTACAGGTTTTGATCTGTGCTGTTTTTTAATTTTTAAGCAGCTGTTCTCTGTATTCTATTCCCCATTTGGCCATGGTATCAATAATATCATGCAGACTTTTTCCAAAGTCTGTAAGTTCATAATCTACTGTTACAGGCATTGTATTATTTTGGGTTCTGATGATGAGATTATTCATCTCCAGATCCTTAAGTTCCTTTGAAAGGGTTTTAGCAGCAATCCCTTCAAGCTGTCTTTTCAGATCCATGAAACGCATTCTGCCTTCAAAATACAGATGGCTGATGATAATGGTTTTCCATTTTCCTTCCAACAAATAGACGGTATCTTTTACACCACGGATATGATTTTTACACTCCGGACCTAGCTCTACTCTCTCCTTTTTCATATTGAATAATTAAAGTACAAAATTAGATGATTTTTCAAAAATAATGACACCTGGTTACTTCTAGGTAACTGGTTACCTTTGGGTAACAGATATATTATGGCAACCATTTATGATATAACTTTGCATCACCAATCAGTAAGTAAATAATACAATTATGTCACTACAAGAAACACTCAACTGGAGATCTGCAACCAAAGGTTATAATGGGAAAACCATTGAAGATGAAAAGCTTGCACAGATATTGGAAGCCATTCGTCTTGCTCCTTCAAGTTCAGGATTACAACCCTTTAAAGTTTTAGTTATCAAAAATAAAGAGCTGAGAGAAAAACTACAGCCTATTTCCTGTGGTCAGGATCAAATTGTACAGGCTTCTCATATCCTCGTTTTTGCTGCCTGGGATGAATATACCACAGAAAGAGTGGATTCATTTTTTGAATTCAGCAATCAGGTAAGAAATCTTCCCAATGCTGCTACAGACGACTATCGTTTAAATCTGTTGGGAATGCTGGAAAAACAAAGTAAAGATCAACATTTTACGAATGCTTCCAAACAAACCTATATCGCTTTAGGTTTTGGACTATTGGCTGCTGCAGATCTTAGAGTGGATGCAACGCCCATAGAAGGATTTAACAACGAAGCTGTAGATGAACTGCTTAATCTGCCTGAACAAGGTTTAAAAAGCACAGTTTTAATGGCTCTGGGCTATAAAGATGAGGAAACAGATTGGTGGGGAAAACTGGACAGAGTGAGAAGATCAAAGGAAGAACTGTTTGTGGAGATCAACTAAATTAAGCATAAAATTCATCATAAAAAATAGGAGATCTTTTTGAAGGTCTCCCTTTTTTTGTCTTAAATTGATAGACGATAAATTATGACAATGGAACTGAAATTAAGCATCCTCGATCAGACTCCCATTATGAAAGGCGGCGATGCTGCTCTGGCACTCAAAAACAGCATGACATTAGCAAAAATGGCTGATGAATTAGGCTATCACAGCATTCTGTATTCAGAGCATCATGGTGTGGAAGCCTATGGAAGTTCAAGCCCGGAAATTCTGGCTGCAACAGTTCTTGCCAACACAAAAAACATTAAGGTGGGCACAGGCGGAATTATGCTTCGTAATTATTCTGCATTTAAAATTGCTGAATGGGCTAAAATGCTCGCTACCTTTTACCCTGATCGTTTTATACTGGGCCTTGGAAAAGCTCCCGGAGGACTGAAAGATGCTGTATTGGCGTTGAATGGTCATAAACTTCCAATCCTTAATAATATCAATGAAAAGCTGGAAGAAATTATAGCCTACCTAAAAGAACAAAACTATAAGGATACCGATCTGTTTGCTCAGCCTTCTCATGTTTCCACACTCCCGGAAATCACCTGGCTGGGTTCCGGAGAAAACTCAGCAAAAGAAGCAGCTAAATACGGGATATCCTACTCCATGGCTGATTTCATTGCAGACGGATCCAATACTGAGATCCAGAAAATATACCAGGAAGAATTTAATCAGTCTGGCTATAGAAACCAACCTTCATTTCAAGTGGCTATCTCAGTTTCTGTTGCAGAGACCCCAGAACAGGCGCGTTATAACGCATTCGGAATGGTGTATCAATTTCTTGAATCGAGAAAAATTTTAGCCCCAAGTGTATTAAAACCTTCAGAAGAAGTAGAAGCTCTTATTAATGAGAGTGAAGACCAAGTACTCTTCAATACTCTATTGGACAAGGTTGTTATGGGTACTCCGGATACCATACAATCAAAGCTTGAAGAAAAAGCGTTGCAATACGGAACCCATGATCTGGTCCTATTATCCAATATGTTCAGGGAAGAGGACAGAATTTTCACGTATGAAAGCTTAATCAAATAAAAGCCTGCCCCATGTGTTTAACATGGGCAGGCTTGTTTTCTTATCCTAATCTTTATTTCAGATTTCTGGATTCCAACTCTTTTTCTAACGCCTGATTACGTCTGTTCCATTGAACGCCCAAAAAACCAGCAAAGACTAACGGAAAAAATGTGAAAAATCCGATTCCGTGGGTTACACTGCTATATACAGCAACCCCAATAAAAAGCCCTATAAGAACGGCATTGGTTATTTTATCGGATTTGGATTTCCTCTTTTTCTCTAATAGCTCCTGATCGGTTAACTCATTTAATTCTTTCTCTGCCATGGTTATTGTTTTTTAGTTTTTTTGAAGTTCTGCGAACTTACAAAAGTTTTACCTTCTACAAATTAAAAATCTTTGCAGAATTCTGTTAGTTGGCTGCAGGATCAACAAGTTCAGTTGTGATTCCTATGGATTTTAAAAGATTTTTATTATCAAAAAACAATGTTGTAAAGTGCTTTCCTCTCTTGAAAATAAGTTTTGTTCCTTCCGGAAATTCACTACCATCATCAAGCTTTTGAATCTTTGCATCATATTTTTTGAATTGAAGTTTTGCGTTTTCTAATGTTGTCTTATTCATGACAAGACCATAAGGCAGGCCATTGACGATTAATGGTTTATGATCAGGTATATCAAAAAACATTTCATTAATACCATTATTTCCTCCAAGATCTGTATAAAGTTCCAGTCCTGATTTTGTAAGCCATTTAGCATACTTTTCACCGTTAGCATCTTCATAGAATACAGCTTTTGCATTCAATGCCTTCGAGATTTTATCCGTTGTCTGTGGAAAAATAAATTCAGAATTTTTATCCAGTAAAGAATTCAGAGCAGCAGATTTTTGCGAAAATGCAGTACCGCTTAAAAATTGAAAAAGTACTGCAAGAACTAAGGTGAATGGTTGTATTTTCATAGTAATTATTTTGATGATTTTTCGGGTCTAAAGATATTAAAATTAGAATGAATAAGTAGGAAATTGGAGGATGCAAAATGGAACCTTTGATTCAACCCGATAATTTCCTATTTTCAGTTCCAAGCTCTTCTTCAGATCAATAATGAACGGTTATTGATAGGCGAAACCGGAGAAAAATAATGTAAATTTGCCTTATCATACCGCAAAGGTTAGGTTTTTACTTTTTAATATAATGAAAAAAACAGCATTTTCTTTACTGGCGCTTTTGTTACATATGGCTTGCCAGGCACAAAATTTTGACGTTATTCCATTAGGAATTTATGGAGGGGAACAAGAAGATAATTTATCTGCTTATTTGGTAGGGGCAACCCAGGATAATACTTTTCTTTGCCTTGATGCAGGAACGGTAAACACCGGAATCAGAAAGGCTATTGAACAGAAAAGCCTTAATGGCCCGGAAGAAAAGGTTCTGAAGGATCAAATTAAAGGATATTTTATTTCCCACGGTCATTTAGACCACTTAGCGGGTCTTATCATCAACTCTCCGGCTGATTCTAAAAAAGATATTTTCGCCATCCCGCAGGTAGTTCAAATTCTGCAGAATCATTATTTTATTACAGATACCTGGATCAATTTTGCTGATCAGGGTCAGAAGCCTATCCTTGGGAAGTATCATTATAATGAACTTCAGGACGGAGTGGAAATCCCAACACAGAAAACTTCTTTTTTCTTAACAGGATATGAGCTGAGCCACGTGAACCCATATAAAAGCAGCGCTGCTCTTGTAAGAAATGAAGACCATTATCTTCTTTATCTGGGTGATACCGGAGCAGACAGAATTGAGAAATCTGACCGTATGGACAGCCTTTGGAAAAATGTAGCACCATTGGTACAGAAAAAGCAACTAAATACGATATTGATCGAAGTTTCTTTCCCAAACAGCCAGCCTGAACATTTACTTTTTGGCCACCTTACACCTAACCTTTTAACAGAAGAACTGGAAAAACTGAAGGAAAAAACAGGACGTAAAGATCTGGAAGGTCTTAATATCGTGGTTACCCACAGAAAACCTACAGGAAACAATCCTGAGATTATTAAACAAGAGTTACTGAAAAACAACCCTTTAAAGGTAAAATATATTTTCCCGGAACAGGGTAAAAGAATTAACTTACCTTAATAATATAAAAGCGATGAAACTTATGTCTCATCGCTTTTTACTTTGATATAACTGATTTATCCGGTTAATTGATTATTTCACCTTTATTATTATCCAGTTTTCCACGGAATTTTTGAAGTTCTTCGGGGCTTGGTTTACTCCATTCTACCGCTTCTCCGACAATTTTCAGGGGAGCCTCTGAACGATAAGAACGGGTCATATTACCAGGAAATTTTTTATCGGTCAGGTTCGGATCATTTTCAAAAACACCCGTTGGTTCTACAATATATACCCGTTCAGGCGCATCTCCTTTCGCTAATGCAGCGGCCAGTCCTGCCCCGTTTACCAATGCCGTAAAGTAAATATGGTTCATTTTGAGTTCGGCCTTATAATTGGAATTACCTCCAGCTATTAACTCATCACCTATTTGCAAATCCGCCTTTGTTCCATGATAAAAGGGACCTTTATCGAAGATTTTATCTTTTACAGAGATGGCCAGCTCATTATACTCTTTTGCTTTCTCCGGATCTGAAAGTTCTTCATAACATTCAGCAATCTTTATATACAAAGAATAAAAAGCACTTTTTGCAGTGTTATCATTCGCCTTTAGAACATATTGAAGGGCCGTTTCAAACCACTTTAACCGTTCCGAAGATATTTTCTGATGTTGGGCGATATAATAAGCTGCAAGAAATTTTTCAACATCGTCTGTTGCTTCAACCCAGCCTTGTTCAAATAACTTTTCGGCTTCTTCTGGTTTGTCCTGCTCTTCCATGATCATTCCCTTGATACAGAGTTTAACGATACTATTAAATGGTGAGAATTCCATAGTGTAATTATTTTGTTCTATTATTGATGTAAGATTTTCAATCCCGGCAACAAATGTATACAAATATTGTTTTCTACTTTCAATCTGCCAGCTTAAGTATATTTTGATATCAATTAATTAGCATGCTGAGCCTGTTTACAGTAAAGCAGTCAATTTTTATACTGATTGAAGTTGGGTTTGAAAAATAGTGCTATATTTAAAGATATAATATTCCAAACAGTGAAACACTTCTGTTACTGGAAAAGACGGCCTAATCCTGAAAATATTTATGCCTGAAAATGATGAAAAAGCTGTGTCTTATTTTATTATTTCCATTAACGGGAATATTCAATGCGCAAACCCATAAAGTTCCCCAAAGTACGAAAGATGCCTTTAAGGGATATTGGATGTATAAGGCCCAATATTTCACCAATTCTGTAGTCATTGATTTTGAACCGGGAAAGGATTTTGCAACTTTCAAAGATATTGGCACCGGTGAAGCTCCTCCCCGAACCCTACAAGCCCTGGTGAAAGGAAACCTATTAATTATCCCTGCTAAACAACATCAAAATGATTATATAGAACTGGAAGTCATAAAAGGGAAATTACACTTAAGAGTGAAGCAGGTCACTTGGGACAACCAGGGAAATATAATAAATAACAACAAGTTAGAAGAAAAAACAGTATTTAAACGCAGAACGCAAAGAGATTAAAAACAACGAATATGGACAAGGAACTCATCAAAAAAATACAGAATAAAAAGCATTATTATGAAAATGTCGAGGCGTTGGAAAAACACCTGGATCAACATTTCAAAAGTGAGGAAATGACTGTTTTTCATGAGATGTTGTCTCTTGATTTTCATCTTGACGTTTATTTTATTCAACCTGAAGATGAAGACTTTAATCTCCTGATAACTTCCGGTATGAGTTTGCTGGAAATGCAGGTTCCTGATACTATCCCCAACAAAGAAGACTATACTTTTGCTGAACTTTTAATATTGCTTCCTAAGGATCTGAAATTTGAAAAAATATTTCCTAGTGAAGGAAAAAACGACTGGATCATCGGCATGATAAAAGATATGGCAAGATTTCCACATCATCAGGATACGTTCCTAACAGAAGGTCATTCTCTACAGGCCTGGAGTGATATTTCTGAGCCTTATGACGAAAATACTCAGTTTACAAGCTGTATTTTATTACCTTCTGCCACTTTTGATGATGATTTTATGCAGATCACCAGCGATGACAGAATCATTACCCTACACACTCTCTTCCCACTCTACCAAAATGAACTGGAATATAAAATAGAAAAGGGTTACGGTAAATTTTTTGACTTATTGATAGAGGGCAATATTCCGGACATCTTCAATAACAACCGTAAAAGTTTATTAGAATAATGGAAAATCTGATGGTTATTTCTTTTTAATAATGATATCACCTTCAGACAGTTTGATCTTTTTATCGTTTATCTTAAGTTCAATCCATTGAGCTGGATCATCCGATTCACAGTCATTCATAATTCTGTAATCGGAATATCCGGTACGGGAATCCGGAAGTTCCAAAATCATATCAATCGTCTTTTTACTGATCTGATAGTAGTCAAACATCTCCAGCAAATGAATAGCATCTGATAGCTCCTTCTTTAACTGCAGATTAGATTCTTTATCTATTCCGTTACTTATTAAGCTGCTCAGTCTATCAATTTCTTTAGTAATAAATTCTCTTGCTGTTATCATTATGTTGATGAATACTTTTTAGCAAAAATAGCTATTTTCCAAACTGTACATCTTAGAAACGGCCGAAGAATTAAAATGCCTTCTTCTGTCTGATTTATTCTGAGATTGTAAAGATGCCCTTTAAAGATGTCTGTGAGAATAGGTGATTAGTTTTTTTTGTTTTTTTGTGATGAAAAATGGAAAAACATCATAAGTCAGCTATTTTTTCCGCCAAACACTGACATTTATTTACTTTTTAATGGTAATTACATACAATTTGTAATATCCTATTAAATATCAACCCATTATTTTTGCAATAAATGTGCATTTTTTCCGAAATTTGAATATGGCTCTATTCTTAACTTCTGACAATATCTATAAGCTGTACAATATTGACCCTTCAAACAAGATGGAAGGCATTGTTATTCTGCATCAACAGAATCATTCTGGAAAGGAATATACAGAGAACAGCCGCGTATTTGATGGTCTATTGTTAGGATTTATGATACGGGGATCTATGAAAGCTCAGATTCATTTCACTGAGTATGAACTCAATGCAGATGATATTGCAGTTTTACAACCACAATTAATGATTGATACCCAATCTCTGAGTGAAGATGCAGAAATAGTAACTATTGGGCTTTCCTTAGATTTTATTGCGGCATTTCCTATTCTTCGAGAATTTGTTATGAACCGTCAGATACGATGGCAGCCGGTTATCAGGCTTCAACCTGAAGAAATAGGATTGCAAAAAGAATTGATAGCATTAATTCAAAATATCTACCATAAAAATCCCAGCCCAAGAAAAACAGAAATGCTTCGTCACCTTGTGATTGTCTTGATGTGTATGATTTCCGAAGCTTATTCCGGTTTGGCAGATCAGAAGAATTTCACGAAGAACCGTACTCATGAAATTATTGATGACTTTTATCTATTAATCTCCCAATATGCCACCCAACAAAGAAGTGTTAAGTTTTATGCAGAAAAACTTCATTTAACACCACAATACCTGTCTACTTTCCTGAAACAAAAAACAGGAAAATCTGTATTGCAATGGATTGACCATGCCATGATTCTACATGCTAAAACCTTACTCAAATCAACGAATTTATCCATCAAACAGATTGGTCATGAGTTAAATTTTGAAAATTCAAGTGTTTTCTGTAGGTTTTTTAAAAAGATTACTGGGGTTTCACCATTAGCTTTTAGAAACAGATTATAAACTACATCCATTTGGCTATTATAAAGATATATTTCCGAAAAACATCTATTAACTCCATCATATTACCTTACAAATTGTAGATAAGCACCATGAAAGTGTAAAAGAAATTCAGCTCTCCTGATTTTACTTTTACACCATGAAAAATTCAACAAAAAAAACAGCAATTGGGTTCATATTTGTAACCTTGCTAATAGACATTACAGGATGGGGAATCATCCTTCCGGTAGTCCCTAAGCTGATTAAAGAACTTATCCAAGGGGACATCACTGAAGCAGCTCAATATGGAGGGTGGCTGGGCTTTACCTATGCTTTCACCCAATTTATATTTTCTCCCCTGATAGGGAACCTCGGTGATCGGTACGGGAGAAGGCCTGTTATTTTAATTTCTCTTTTAGGGTTTGCTGTAGACTATATTTTCCTAGCACTGGCCTCTTCTATTGGTTGGTTATTTTTAGGAAGAATCATTGCAGGACTTACTGGAGCCAGCCTATCTACAGCAAGTGCATATATTGCTGATATCTCAACTGATGAAGATAGGGCTAAAAATTTTGGTATGATTGGAGCAGCTCTGGGAATGGGGCTTATTATCGGTCCGGTTATTGGCGGACTACTGGGGCATTACGGAGCAAGAATTCCCTTTTATGCAGCAGCTGGTCTTTGTTTTCTCAATTTTCTCTATGGATACTTTATTCTTCCAGAAAGCCTTGATAAACATAAACGTAGACCTTTTGACTGGAAACGTGCTAATCCTGTTGGATCGTTCCTATTTTTAGGAAAAAATCATAATATTTCCGGTTTAATCATTGCTTTGGTCCTAATTTATATTGGAATTCATGCTGTGCAAAGCAATTGGCATTTCTTTACAATGTATCAATTTGGCTGGACTGAACGGATGGTAGGAATTTCCCTTGGTGTACTTGGTCTATTATTAGGATTGGTTCAGGGCGTTCTGATAAGATGGACAGCTCCTAAATTAGGAGAAGAGAAAAGCATATATTATGGCTTACTATGTTATGCAGCAGGATTGTTATTATTTGCATTTGCTACTCAAGGATGGATGATGTTTATCTTCCTTATTCCATACAGTCTAGGGGGAATTTGCGGCCCGGCATTGCAATCAGTCATTACTAAAAACATTCCTTCTAATGAACAGGGTGAGCTGCAAGGAGCATTAACAAGTTTAGTGAGTGCCACTTCTATCATAGGACCTCCGATAATGACTCATTTATTTTATTATTTTACGCATGACGAAGCTCCTTTCAGATTTTCGGGAGCACCCTTCTTCCTGGCTTCAGTATTAATAGCTATTAGTGCAATTATAGTTTATTTTGTATTTCAAAGAAAAAACAAATGGTAAACATATTCATCGAATCTAAGAAAATATTTAACAGCATATGTGATAAACGATCCAGCTCATTTTGAACTGGATCGTTTTAAATCTATTTTGATAATCTATTGACTAAGTTTATCTTTTATAACGGCAGCAGCTTGCAAAATTGCCGTTTGTATAGCTGGTATATCTGCTAAAGGATTTAATAATCCATAATCATGAATTAACCCGCTATATCTTGTAAGGGTTACTTCTACTCCTGCTTCATTTAATTTTCTTGCATAGGCTTCTCCTTCATCGCGAAGTACATCGTTTTCTGCCGTTTGAACTAAAGCCGGAGGTAATCCTTTTAATTGTTCTAAGGAAGCCTGCAGCGGTGAAGCATATATTTCTTTACGCTTCTCTGTATCTGGTAAATAATTATCCCAGAACCATTTCATCATATTTTTTGTAAGGAATCTGCCTTCAGAAAATTCATTATAGGAAACAGTTTCAAAATCAGCATCTGCAACAGGCCATAGTAACACTTGTAGTTTAATGTGCGGGCCATTGTTATTTTTTGCCATCAATGCTATTACAGCGGTCATATTTCCCCCTACACTATTCCCAACAACAGCAAGGTTTTTCCCATCAACACCAATTTCCGCTCCATGTTCAGCAACCCATTGTGTTACTGCGTAAATCTGATTAATAGCCACCGGATATTTTGCTTCTGGAGAAGGCGTGTAGTCTGGAAATACTGCTACTGCCCCACTTTCAACTACCAAATCTCTTACCAGCCTGCGGTGGGTAGGATAATCTCCCAACACCCATCCTCCGCCATGAGTGAAAATAAATACCGGTGCATTAGGCTGACTTCCTTTAGGCTTGGTAATGTGAATATTAACTTCATAGCCATTCTGACTGATTACCTGTTCAGTTTCTTCAATTCCTGAATAGTCAACTTCAACTGATTTCTGAGCTCCTATCAGAATCTGACGGGCTTCTTCCGGGCTTAAAAGCTCCATAGGCGTTCCGTCTCCAGAATTTAATGCCTGTAAAAATGTGCGTACTTCAGTAAAAATCTGAGGATCATTTTCTCCTTTGTAAGGTCTTTGCTGTGCCATGATATTTGTATTTAATGTTAATAAAAAGAACCTAAAGCATTTAAAAATATACCGCTTGAGTGTTCTGAACTTTAATGATAAATTGATATTGCAAAGCTACTTCCCATGAAGTAGTTTTGTAAGACACAAAAAACCATATTAATTGTACTTTTTTCCCTCGTTATACTTTTTTTTGAAATTTGAAGGGGTCTCCCCCACTTTTAAAGAAAATAACCTGTTAAAGTAAGCGGGATCTTCATATCCCAACTGATAAGCAATTTGTTTAGCACTCATCGCAGTGTGAATCAGCAGCCTTTTGGCTTCAAGGATAATGCGGTCCTTGATGACTTCGTTGGGCTGAGACATATTCATTCTCTTCAGTCTATGAGTAAGCGTTTTGGGAGCAATACCCATTATATCCGCATAGTCTGCAACCGTATGTTTTTCTTTGTAATGATTTTCCACCAACAGGCTAAACTGACGATAGAATGCTGTGTCATAATCAATACCATCATTTACTTTGTCCAGATGTTCTACACTCCATATCCTTGTAGAAAGGATGATGATTTGTTTAAGATATACTCTTAACATTTCCTCCTGCTGGGCTTGTTTTATTCTAAATTCATCTTGTATAGCCTTTAAAATGTGGGTGATAACAATAGCATCTGTGGAGTTTAAAGTAATCATCGGCATATTGCTGAGATTATTAAACAAAAGGCCATCACAAGCTACCTCTGCATCATGGATCTGAATGCAATAAAAATCCCGGTTATAATAAATCATAAGCCCAGGTTCTGTACCTGTCTTTTCAATATGGAAATGCTGATTACTATTGATAAAAAAAACTGTTGGAGTATCTGTTGTGTACCGTTTAAAATCTACAGTAACCGTATAGGCTTCCGGTAAGTATACAATTTTAATATAAGACTTATACTTTTCAGAATTAACCTCCTCCTGATCGGTAAGGCTGACTCTGTGTAGTCCCATTTTTTTATAAAACGATTCAAGGACACATTGCTGAAACTCAATCATACACTCAATTTGAATAGTTATTAACCTGAAACAGATTAAAGAGAATAGCAATAGAGTTAAGGCTTACAATTCAAATTTTCAACCCCCATCTCTATGATTACTCCTGATAAAATTACAGTTTTTTTTCTTGTGAAGGATTGATTTTCTACCAGACTCTGAACCTTTTCTACCTTTCGTATCTTCATCCTTATTTTTGTATTATAAAAGATACATTCATCATCAAAAATCTTATTATTGTTTTTTCCGTCACTTAAAATACTAGTTAACAATCATTTTAAAATCTTCTCAATTTTAAAATGGATTCATCTGAAAGCCCCACCCATCGGCCTATTCAAAAAAAAAGAAATTTTATTGAAAAATATTTTGTCAGAAATTAAAAACTCCCTATATTTGCACCACTAAAAACAACGATATAATCGGAGTTTAGGGAGAGTTGGCAGAGTGGTCGATTGCGGCAGTCTTGAAAACTGTTGACTGTAACAGGTCCGGGGGTTCGAATCCCTCACTCTCCGCAGAAAAAGGTACGAATCAAATGATTTGTACCTTTTTTCATTATAAAAACTGAATGCCAACCCGCCCATGAAAGCTAAATCTATAAAACGCATACTTCCTGCATTAGCCGTTTTGGCATTTTTCAATTGTTCAAACGCTCAAAAAATTATTAGTACAGATATCAATAACTTTTGGGTAGCTTATGACAGTATCCAGAAAAATAAAAGTCATAAAAGCGAAATTCTTGAAACCCTTTTCCTTACCAAGAAAACAGATGGATTAAAAGCATTCATGGAAATTAAAAAATTTGGAAAAGAGGATTATTTAAATGCAATTGAGAAATACCCTAATTTTTGGAACTCCATCAGACCCAATACCTTCATAGATGCAAAAAAAATTAAAACCATCAATACTGCTTTCAAGAAACTGGGAAAACTTTACCCCAATAATTCCAAAGGAAATATTTACTATACCATTGGAGCGCTGAAATCCGGCGGAACAACCCATAAAGAAAATTTACTACTAGGCGTAGAAAAAATAACAGGAAATCAGAATACTATTGTTTCGGAATTTGAAAATGAAAATCTCCGGAAAATGTTTTTGTTCACGAACCCCTCACAGCTGGAACAGGTAACGGTACACGAATTCATCCATACTTTTCAGAAAGATGGTGAAATCAATATTTTATCAAAGGCTATCAAAGAAGGCTCCTGTGATTTTATTGCAGAACTCGCTTTAAACAAAAAATTCACAGCTCATTATCTTGATTATGGGTTTAAAAATTACGAAAAAGTAAGGTCGGATTTTAAAGGTGACATGTTTAGTAAAAAATTGGAGAACTGGTTTTATAATGGTAACGCTAAAAACCCTGATCTTGGGTATTTCGTAGGATATGTGATATCCAAAAGATATTATGAAAACTCAGCAGATAAGAAAGCTGCAATTAAGAACATTATTGAGTTAGATTTCAATAGTGAAGGTGATGTACGTCAGTTTTTAGCAGCATCAGATTATTTTGAAGATAAAAAAAGCGCTGAACAAATACTTTCTGAATATAAAGACCATCAGCCCCAATTAACAAAGATCATTGAATTTGAAAATGGCAGCCAGAATGTAAATGTGGATACTAAAAAAATTCAGATTGTATTCTCAAAACCAATGAATGAAAAAGTATCTATTAACTTTTCAAAAAATGGAAAAGAACATTTTCCGCTAAAAAATATTGTAGGTTTAAATGAATCTAAAACCATTCTAACCTTAGAAACAGCTGACTTAAATTCTGATACGGAATACGATTTTTATATCACAGACAGAACCACAAAATCTGAAGATGGCTACCCTTTTGCTACAGGAGAATATAAAATATCATTTAAAACCGAAAAGAAATAATTTGTGCTTGTATTTTATAGCAAGTTTAATCTTTCAGCCATTCAGCTTTTTCTGATATAATGTTTTGCAACCGACAAAAATGAGGTAAAACAGGACTGAAATTAAGGTTGAATACCTCAATTCAGAGCATCAATAAAAATAATATTACTGATAACCCGACAGATAGATTTTAGTTTGTTTTTTATTTGTGGACTTATTATAATTTTTTCTATATTTGCACCACTGAAAACAACGATACCATCGGAGTTTAGGGAGAGTTGGCAGAGTGGTCGATTGCGGCAGTCTTGAAAACTGTTGACTGTAACAGGTCCGGGGGTTCGAATCCCTCACTCTCCGCAAAAAAGGGTTAAGTTTATAAACTTAACCCTTTTTTATTTACCAATATCTCACTACTGGTTGGTTATGTAATAATAACCAAGCTCAATATCCTATTTTACTTCTCCAAAAAAACACGTAAGTACCTGACTTACAAACGCTCATTGTAATTTACTATTTGATAAGATTATTGATTTTGAAAATTATGTCTTGGGCATTAGTATTTTCAGGATTGAATTCTAAAGATTTTTTATAATTTTCCTTGCTGGTGTGGGCATCTTGCCCGTGTCCGCCGTTAGTCTGACACAAGCGCGATGCTTGCTGTTTAAGAATTTTGTTAAATCTAATTCTTCAACAATGATAGTCTTCAAAAAAACGGTAAGAATCTTGCAAAAATCTTTACCAAACCATTTAAGAAAAATGGCAAGACCATTTACCGTTCTAAGAATAGAATATTTAATTTCAATATAAAATAAAAAATGAGGGTGCTTCACTCAGCACCCTCTATTATGTTATTTAATCTTTAGAAACACTAATATCCCCATTTCCCATTCGAAATCTATGGCCAAATGGTATAGCTAAATATTTCAAAATATCAGGTCGTGCAAAAGCGACATGATAAAAATGCACAACTTTTAATGACTTAATATCTTCATTATAATCATCTGTGATAAGATACCACCCACTCTCATTCTGAGGTGCTTCATATCTAATTCCTTCAATATCTTTTCCTTCGTAAACACCATCTGATATAACTACCGACTGATTGAAATTTGGAAAAAGAGGAATAAGATTTTGTTGCCAACACATTTCCCCTTGTTGCCTTACAATTGAAATTGCTGTATCACAGCCTTTATTAAAGTCGCTACCATCGGAGTTTGCTTCATATAAATCATAATAGTTCTCTTCATCCAATCTAAATTGTAAAAGCCATGAATAATATCCTATATTTTGATTTTCAGAAATAATCGCTTTACTATCCATGATATAATCAACAATGTATTTAATAACTTCTACATAATCTTCTTTGTGTTGATCTCTGATAGGCAACCTGATTTCTTTATTCAAATAGGAATTTAAACCTTTGGTTTCAACATTATTATTGTTTACATCTATTGCAATTTCTTTGTATATAATCATTTTCAAATCGCATATATTTTTGGGATAACTTCTAAAAAGAAGGTGTCCATTTTAGACACCTTCATGAATTTTTTAAATTGTTAACATTAGGATCCAAGAATTTCTATTAATTCTTCATCTTCAATTTGTTTTGCAAAATCCGATGCAGATCTACCACTATTATTTTTAGAGATAGCATCAACCCCATGCTCCATTAATAATCTAACTACATCATAGTATCCACGTGAATTAAAAACTGCAACCCACATCGGATTATTACCGTATCGATCTTTTATACCTTTTTCAATTCCTTTAGAGTCTAACAATAATTTTGTAAAATCAAAATTATTATAAGCTGTACTGTAATGTAATGGAGTTTTACCATCATTATCCAATTTGTTTACATCTATATCACAATATAAAAGGTAGTTAAATACCTCAGGAGAGTTTCTTGTAATCGCCATATGTAAAAGATTTTGTCCAAATTCATTTACAAAAAGATTGACATTGCTCTCATTTACAATCTCCTTCAGGTCTTCTAAATTATTAAGTTCGACCATATGAAAAACTTCATTAATGCTATTTTTGTTCATATTTATGACTTCTATTTGCTGATTTTGATTCTGGTTGATAATTTTTAGAGGTTCGATATTCTTTTAAAAACTCCTCTTTTGTTATTTGTCCACTCATATATTTTTGATGCAATGTCCTATATTCATGTCCTGGTAGATGCCCCATATCCCATGACCTAGGTTTTACTGTTTTATCCCAAATAAGCTCTTCTCCTGTATTGGGATCATAGACTTTGCCATTCTTCTGTTTTGCTGCTTCCCAAACCTCATCTACTTGATCTTTGCCATATGACGGTCGGCTTTTACTATAGGGCTTTTTTAAAATTTCTTTTTCAACAGTTAAAAGTTTTAATGCATCATCTGTATTTCTCGTCATTACCAAAAGAGGTAATGCCGCCATTTTGATATTAGAATCTTCACTGGAAGATAATACAATACCTAAAATTTCCCAAACACCCCAAGGATCTCCAGCCCCACCAATATACCTTAATGGTCCATCATTACATTGAGAACAGTTTGCAAATCTTGGATCAACCCCTTGTTTTTTTAATGGAGGCATTTTTGAAGTTAAGCCAACTCCATATGTAAAAGAATGAATAGATGGTGCTGTTAAGATTTTATCCATAGCACTCGTCTTAACAGTAATTACCACTTCCCCCACATCAATTGGACTTGTTACTGTACCTATGACTGCTGGCCCACCGGGACCAGAGCCTCCATTTACAGGTTCTCCTTCCAATCCGGTTGAATCTGCAAAAAGGATAGGATTATTGTAAGCATATCCATAAGGATCCAGTGTTGAAGCACTCAATGGGTCATGCTGCCCAAAAACTCCCAGATCCGGCATATAGAAACGGGCATTCATATCATAAAGCCCTGTTTCCTGCAATTCGTTTCCTAAGAATTTATAGGCCTTATATGAACCCATTCCAAAGAAAGCGTTACCCGTTTTCAGATGATTCATCCCGAAAGGGTAATAATCATTGGCATCGACAATTTCAAGAACACCTGCGCTGTTTCTCCCGAAACTCACCCTCACATTTCCCATGAGGTCTGTGTACTGGTAAATATACTGATCTTTTTGGTAATCATAAAACCCTTCTGCTGTCGGGAAAAATTGTAGGTCAGGAGTTTTAAGGTCGGCAGTTAACCTTCCACCAATAGGCTGAATGGTTGGATCTTGTATAATAGGGGTAAAAGCCTCCGGTTCCATCGCTCTTCTTGAAAGAGAAGAAGCCATCAGTGTTTCAATACCTCCGCCAGTATTAAGACTTTGAGTTACCAAATACTGGAACCCATCGAGATAATCCGTAGTTTTCTTGGTAGTTATGGTACCGTTGTATCCTGAAAGAATGGTGGTATTCTCTTTTCTCAGCTTGGTTCCGTCGGCTCCGTACTTAGTAGTAATGGTTATATTCTCAATATCGTTTTTATTGAGTTCCATTGAGTTGGGAAGGCTCAGGTAATTGTATTTGATAGAGAAAATCCCCTTATCCGGTATACTGAGCATATTTCCATTTCCATCGTAGCTTATTATATTTCCCCCACCTCCATAGCCTGTCGGATTATGGGCATAATCATTGACTTTAGTAAGGTTGTTCCCTGTGTAGATATATTCAAGATTATCGATGAGTGTTGCGGTATTGCTGCCGCTGCCTATTACCCCGGTCCTGTACAGATTTTTAATATTCCCACTGAGCTCATAGTCCATCGATTCCGTATTCTCCTTGCTGTAAGGGTTATTTGGGTTCTGGTAATATCCGGCAGATAACCTGTTCATCGGATCATAAGAATAGCCGTATCTTTTTGGTGTTAAAGAAGGATTTACCCCTATCGTTTCAACGGTTCTCCAGTCTATCTCTGCAATATTCCCATTATACTTTGCTTTTACATTTTTTCCTGAGAATTGTGCAGGATCAGGGTTTTCGATACCGTCTTTCTGGTTATATTTTACTTTATAAGAAAATAATTTTCCTCCCAAATCGGCTACCGACATCTGGTTTTTGTTGATATCTGTCAGCCAGCCACGGATGTTGTAGGCATAATCAATGCTTTGAAGATTATTCCCTACTTTCTTATTGATGAGTTGTGACAATTCATTGTATGAATTTTCAACCAATAGTTGCTCAGACCTACTGTCTACCTGATGCCAGTGCTTTATAAGCCTGTTTTGAGTATCATATTCAAAACGTTCTTTTACGGTTATCCCTATCTCATTATCTTTTCTTTTGTGGTAAGTGATGGTTTGTTTAGGAACTCCCGTAAAATCAAGCTCAGTTTCTACTTTAGTCAGGCCTCCCAAATGATTAATAGAATGGCTTCCGATAGATCGGCCTTCTGTATCGTACCAGAAATAATCTTTAGTCCAGCCGGTATCTTCTATATTCCTTACATAGCTGGCTGTAGGAAGCCCATTACTAGTTCTACTGGTAGTAATTCCATTAACGGTCATAGTCGTTGCAGATGGGACAAGAGTATTTTGTCCTAAGATATTATCAGGCCTTGCAGGAACATTAATACCCGGCGGATAAGAATCATAATAGCTAACTGAGAGAATAGTCATACTTCCTGTAGGAAAGGCACTTTTTGTATAATAAATATTTTCCCCGTTTTGCACTATAGGACTCCTGTCTGCTCTATTTTCTATATTCTGGGATGTCATACTGTTCAAGGCATTCTGCATGACTTGCCTCGTAGAGGTATTGGCAAAGAATCCGGTGTATACAATCCTATTAAATAGATCGTATTTGGTAAACATCCAGCCTTTCACTCCAAAATTATTGGTGGTTGTCCTCAGGTTAGCATCCTGGATGAGTACCAATCTGTCCTGCTGGTCATACACCATAAATTCCCAACCTTTCCCCGGAAATTTTTTCTCTACCAGCCTGTCCTGATTGTCATAGCGGTATTGATAGCATAAATTATCCAGTACTTCCGCAGGTATTGCATTTCCTGCTGTTTCAATCGCTTTTACAGCCAAAGGCGGAATGACAAAAGCCTGCTGCCCATACTCGTTGTGAGCGTAATAAGTATCTACATTTTGGATTCCATCATTTTTCCTTACCAAAATAACTTGTCCTTTGCCATTAGTGAATTTGGTTACTTTATTGCCATCTTCATCGGTTATCGTATTTTTATACAAAGTCCCGGCTTTGTAAAAGCCCCCTGATACATAATTTGTATTTTCTGTGGAAAGACTTAATGCCGGCGTACCAACTGCCACTCCTGAAACAGTAGCCCATGAGGTATTCACTACAAATTTCTTTACTTCAGAGTGGGTATTGGATTCATATTGATATTGTTGGGTTTTCCCGGATCCCATCTTCCATGGATCTCCGGGAGCAGCGAGTTCCTGAAGCCGTTGAAGGGGTGAGTTTTCTACTTTTCTTTCCGCATAGTAATTAGAAGCATTTCCGTAGACAGAGACAGCTCCCGTCATATCCGGAGCGGTAAATAATCCTCCATTTTGAGTAGCCTGCTGTGGTAATGGAAGCAGATCTTTAACCTGTCTTCCCAAAGCATCATATTCCACCGGGGTGACTATATCTTTCCCAGAAGGAGTTGCTTTAATGGCAATGTTTTGTTTAGATCTTCCCAGACCATCAAGATAGCTTACCTGCTGTATCTGTTTTGCGGTACTGCTGGAAGAGACTACAGGCTCCAGATAGACCCTGCTGTACACATAATTCTCTGTCTGCGTAAGATCCTGCGCCTTTAACGGTAGGAAAGCAAACAGGAAAATCATTTTAATAAGCAAATATTTTTTCATGGTTTGTGTTAGTTTTTGTAGTTATATTTTAATTCTTTCAGAATATTGTTATTAACATCCACTACAGATTGCAATCTGCCTGCTGTATCATATTTATAAAACTCTCTTAGCCCTGTAGGTGGTGTAACACTCGTTACCCCAATAAGCGGATCGTAGGTATAGGTAGTAACACTGGAGTTCACAAAAGCAGCCTGATTTCTATAGTCATCCAAGGCCTTCATCAATAATCCTTCTTTACCAGCATCCGTATCCTCATTAGATTTTGCAATAATATCAGCAGCCAGGCTCATCGCTTTCTCATAAGTAATTCCTTCTATCTTTGCAATCGGAAGGCTGTTGTTATACCCGTATATGATAGCTGTTGGAGTGCTCCCTTTTGTGGTATATTGCAGTACATTTCCGTAGACATCATATTGGTTATAATCAACCGTATTTTTTGCTGAAGCTGGATTGTCTTTATCAAATTTCTGAGTGGCTACCGGCAAGATCATATTATTGGTAGCTAAGTTTTTAGCATATACGGTTTTGTTCTTGGCAATCACCTTTCCGTTTTCTGTACCCTCCGTTTGGATTGGAATACCTAGCATATTGGCCGATATCATATCGGTATTGTTCTGATCTGTTGCATACTGGAAAGTAGCCTCTGCTGCTGAGCCGTCAAAAGAACGGGTTTCAGTCTTTACAAGATTAACAGGTTTGTTAATATCACTAATGGAATACGTATTATTTGTTTCCGAAGTAAGGGTATTATTAAGATACGTTTTATGGGTAGCCTTGTTCAATAACCATTTACCGGATTCTACAACATAAAAATTATTAATTTTACTGAAAGTCTGACTATTCAATTCAAAGAAAGCAAATGACGTAGAAAGAGCCAAGCTATAAGGTGAATTAGGAATATGATCTGAAGACAATGGATTTTTCAGCAGGATGTTTTCATACTCGTAGCTTTTTTCCTGAAGCAGTGCTCCGGTCTCTGAATATGATTTTTCATTCAATACATTCCTGTTCAGAAACTGATAAGGGTTCCAGCCCATATCAGGAACTGTTATATCTAAATTATCTCCAATGGCAGAAAATTGATACATCTTTTTACCCTTTCCTAAAGTATGTTCCGTCACATATTCATAAGAAACCACATCTCTTCCTGAAAGACTTGAGTTAACAGCCTGATCTGCACTTAAAGCGTAATTACTACACATAATTTGCTGGGTAGATCCAAAAGGTTTTGTCACGCTATAATGGGTTTTTAAAAACTCCAATGGGGATGCAATACGTCCTGAAGACTGAGTACTTAAGTTACCAGGTTTATTATATTCAAAAGTTCTTTTGGTATAATTGGTCTGGCCATCGAAGTCATTAATACTTTTTATCCTTAATCCTCCAACAATTGCATTTTGATTAACCGTAGTCTTATAAACCCGTCTCATTGAAACAGAAAATGACACGGAACAACCTGCTTCCGGATCATTGGACTGTAACATCACTCTCAATCTTTTTTTATAGGCAGGATTATGGGAATTCGGGGCTTCGAGAATGGGACCCTGAGCATCATTCTGAAATTGTGCTACTATATTCCAGCCCCCCGTTGGCCCTTTTTCTTCCAGGTAACCATATCCATTGCTATTCTGTATGGATCCCGGATTTCCCGGCATATTATTGGCACAGCTGTTTATCCAATCCACAAGATATGTTATCTTTTCTCCTGGTACATTCGTATTCTCATTAAGGTAAAACTCAGATGAAGTGTTCTCTGTAGAAGCTCCCCCGGTATTCAATACGCCAATTACATTTGATTTTGGAGTTGTTTCCTCCTGTGGAACAATCAGCGTCTGCCAAACATTGTTATTTTCATAAGTAAATGAAGAAGATCCTTTGGTAGGATATTGTACTTTTTTAAGCACGTAAGCCTGGGAATATGCCGGATATACATTACGATTTCCGCCTTGTGTATAATTCCTGTTATAATACTGCATATTAGGAATCAGTCCATAATTACTCTGACCATTATAGTACCCCCATATATCCTGAGAAAAACTTCCCAAAAACGGCTTACCACTTTCATCATATTCGAAAGAATATTCTGTATTATCTAACAGATTCTTGACTTTATTCAATTTCAGTCTGAAATTTTTATAAGGCTGATCTCCACCATCAGTCTCAAAATAACTATGTTCAAGAGCCATTTTTTTAATGACTCTATCTTTGTACGTTCCTACAATTTCATTGAGTGCATAAGTACCGGACGCCGCTCCATCCAGATCTTTCCTACCCTGTACACCCTGAATAGTATTGGCATAACTGAAAGTGAGTTTTTCATCATTGTGAATAATCTCGGTAAGCAAATCATCCATGTACATATTATTGGTTGTTACATGCTGACTCTTTCTGGAGTTTGCACAATCTGCAATATTCTGTTCTATAGGAATATAAATATCTGTAAAACTATAAGTAATATTGCTATAAGACATTTTTTTTCCATACCTAAAGCTTACTTCCTCATTATTGGGGAATTTAATTTTTTCAAGAATAAATGAAGAAGTATAAGACTCACCAAAGCTGCCTGTACTAATAGTATTGGTTGAGTTTCCTTCTGATAATGTATAAATAACACCTTTAGAATCTATGATGATAAATTTATTATCCACATAGGAAATTTTCACATCCTCATAAGGAATGGTTCTGAAATTTCCGGTTGCATCTTTGATAAATGAACCCGAAACAGTAGGTAAGTTATAATGATAAATATCGGGTTGAGAATCCATGACCCCTTCTTTAATACTGGTCATTTTGTAGAAAACATCTGGTGGAAAGGTATTTAAATCCCCGGTAGCATAATCTCCAGGTTGCTGGGGGAACCATACTCCATTTTCAAGATCATCCTTTCCATGCATTTCTACTGAAATACTATTCGGAACGGATAAAGACCAGCCTAGTCCTGCCACTCCTGAAGTTTCATCGACTTTAATTCCTCCTGTATTATAAGTTAGGCTAATAGGAATCGTTACTCCGTACCGGGTTTTAATTTCATATAATGGAACTGAGACATTCAGTTTCCCAGTCCTATAATCTACCGGGAAGTCTCCTGCTTTGAACATGCTGTATGTTTCAGGGGTAGTGGGAAATATCTTTTGAATATCATTTTTTGTTCCGGGATCTAAAGAAGCTTGACCCAAAGTCATCATGGCTGACAATGAAGCTGCCAGAAGTATTACTTTTTTCATGATTGATGTTTTTTTATTTCTTAATCAGCTTTGCATTCGCTGTTTTATTATTATCTGTTTTTATAGTCACTAAATAAGCTCCCTGTACCAAAGCCTGGGTATTGATCTTTGTCACTCTATTCTTGGTTTTGAAGTTCTGAAGCTGTCTTCCGCTCATATCATACAGCATAATATCAGCTTCTTTGAAATCAAAGCCGATTTCTACATACGCATAATCCGATACAGGGTTTGGATAGATCTTAATATCATATTTTTCAATCAGATCATTCACTTGTTTATCTCCCAATTTGACAATCTTCCAATTTTCTTTTCCCAGTTCTTTGGCGCTGGTTCCTGCTAAAACAATAGAACCATCTCTATTCAGTTTTAAGTCTGAAAGTCTCTCTTCTTTCTGTCTGGATTCACCACTCACGTGCTTTCTCCATTGTTCATTTCCGTTGCCGTCTAAATACAACATCCAGAAGGTTTCATCATCTTTTTCTATTCTTCCTTCTGCTTGGGTGTAACCACCTAATAAAATTCCTTTTGAAGATCTATCATTTGCAGAATGGATTACGCTCATTCCCATCAGAATATCCCGATTTTTGAAATTGTAGGATTTTTGCCACTGCTCATCACCTCTTTCGTTCAAAGAGATCAACCATAAATCTGTGCCTTCTTCAATTCCTACGGTTTTGTTTCCGGATCTTTCGGATCTGGATTCTCCACCGATGATATAGCCGTTTGCAGTTAAAGCCAGCGTTCTTACATGGTCGTCTCCTTTACCCCCAAAGTTCTTTTCCCATTCTACTTTTCCTGTTTTGTCCAGTTTGATGATCCAGTAGTCGCCTTCGCCAAAGTTTTCAGTTTGTTTGGAGGTAGCAGTTAGCAGGTTGTGGGTAGCAGGTTTTTCAGGAGTTCTAACTCCAGTTCCCGCATTACCAACCTCGGAACTTCTTGAGTAAATTCCCAGTAAGGCTCCCCCATCTTTTGTTGGAATCATTTTTTCAACTTCATCCAAACCTTTTCCGCCTAAAATCTGTTGGGAGAGTTCTTTTCCATCTTTATCCAGTCTGGTGATCCAGACATCTTTAGAACCATATCCTTTGGATGAGTTTTGGACATTTCCGGCTATAAAAAAGCCTATATCTGTACTTTGAATGACCGCTTTGGCTTCTTCATCTGCTGAAGTTCCCAACGTTTTCTGCCACAGTTCATCTCCAAATTCATTGATCCTGATGAGCCAGATATCTGATCCGCCATTGGAATCATCTTTCTTATCCAATCCTTTTCCTGAATAGGTGGTTCCGGCTACAAGAAAACCTCCGTCCTGGGTAGTTACTGCCCCTGATAAATAATCGTGATTATTTCCTGAGAAATACTTTTCCCAGGCCTGCTCTCCCTGCTGATTCAATTTAATCAGATGGAAATCGTACCCGTTATTCTGTTTGTTTCCTTGTTGGAGTTTGTCGCTCTGTATTGAGCTTCCTGTAATGAGATACTGTTGATCGATGGTAGTGGTGACCTGGCTTAGAAAATCCTGAGTTGAGGATTTTATATCTTTTTGCCAGAGAATTTCCTGGGCAAAAAGACCCGTGGCAAAGCATATAAGATATGCACTTGCAATTTTCTTTTTCATAAAATTTAATGTTTTTTGGTTGCTTAAAATTTTAGAGTCTTTGGGAAGGACCCTTTTCTTCAGGTTGGTCAAAATATATTAACCTGATAGTTCTAATGTATTCATATTATATAATTTAAGATGTTATAATATTCTATTCAAAGTAACAAAGGCATAGCGCCAAAACATGACGTAAAATATGTTTATTCAATTTTATTCTGAAATAATCTAAGGTTTAGTACCAAAATATACAGGACGTATTGAAAGTATAATCCAACTGTTAAAATTGTAATGGTATTGACATAATGCCATAAACCTTTTAGAAACCCTATAGCAAAGGGGGGCTGCTTCAAATAAATATTTTTCATAGTCATTTGTATTTTGATCTGCCAAAAATAAAAGCATTCCAATTTTCACACAATGGGGAAAACCCCATATTTTTAATTTCTTCTACTACATATCATTAAACACTTATAGACAGGGATTTTTCTACAACATTTCAATTGAAATTTAAGGACTTTAATAAAAATAGTTGCTCACAAATATACAAAATGTAGTATTATAAGGTTACAAAAATGTAGTATTTTATGATTCACTTTGCATAAGTGAGAAATGTTGACGAAAATAAAATCAAGGAATTAAAAACAAGGATACCTGTAGCATTGGGCAAACAGGTTGAATTATTCCGCAAAAAAAATAAACTTTCGCAAACAGAATTTGGTGATCTGATCGGAAAAGACAGACAGTATGTGAGTAAGATCGAAAATGGTAAAGTTTCTTCTAGCCTATCTACAATTTCTATTATTGCTTATGCTCTTGATATTTCTCTTTCCGAATTGGTAGACAAAATTTCATTATAATTTTTTTTCCCAGATCGCTAGCAAAGCTTATATTGTTGTTTTTAATCTAAAATTTACTGTGAACATAGATAATTTTTAAAACACTCACATTTTCTCTTTGTATTCTAATTCCAGAGACTATATTGTTTGTAAAATAATTATTTTATCGCATTCAAAATTGTTAAAAGAGGAATGATAAGTTCAATAAAAAAAACTCATTCTCTGCAAAAAATTTAAAACCTGCTGATTACAGTATTTTTTTTCATAATTCATTGTCATACTATTGAAGACTTTAACCTATGAGTAAAAAAAGCATTTGAATATAACATCTTGTAAAATTCTATTTACATTTCCTTAATCTAATCAAATTCTGTACATTAGCTTCACAAAATATAACCCAGCACATCTTTACAAGTTAGTAGAGAAAAAATAAACTAATAATAAAATGAAACATAGCATTCTGACTGTTCTCAATAATTCTACATATACTAGATTTTTTTTCATAAATTTTCTTCTGGTTTTATGCCTTTGTAGTAATACTCCATTATTAGCAATTCCAACTCATTTTACGACTAAAGATGTAAAGTTTAGCAGCGAAGGAATATCACTTTCCGGAACAATTTTTAGACCTGATAATGTTTCTGGTGCGGTTGTACTTGTGCATGGGTCCGGGCAAGAGAAAAGAATGATAGAATTCGCAACACTTTTGGCTAAAAACGGTATTGCTGTTTTAACTTATGATAAACGTGGCGTTGGTGAATCCGGAGGTGTGTATGCAGGACCGGAGGTAGGTACCAATAATGTAGATTCTCTAAATCTTAATCTATTATCTTTAGATGCAAGTGCCGCTGTAAATGCATTATCTGAGGATTTACGAAACAATAAGGTACAAATTGGCCTGATGGGTGGCAGTCAAGCAGGCTGGATCATTCCTTTAGCAGCTCAAAAAAATAAGAGAATCAAATTCATGACGATATTCAGTGGAGCTCTTATTCCGGTTAAACAACAACTTCGTTTTCAGTTTTATACTAATGGAAATTCAAGTTTTTGGGATACCCATACGGAAGAAGATGCACGGAAACACATCATGACCGATCCGGATAGATATGAGTTTACAGATACCGATCCTCTTGATACGCTTTCTCAATTATCAATTCCTGGACTATGGATTTTCGGGGGTAAAGATATACAAGTTCCGGTTAACCTATCTATTGAATACCTTAATGGATTAATCGCTGATAAAAAAAAATATGAATATAAACTGTATCCGGATTTAGGCCACAATACTGCATTTTCACGTTCTGCTGAACCTGTTGAATATGCAATCAGCTGGATTAAAAACAGAAAAGGAGCCAAGAATAAATAATATGATTAAGTGATAACAAAGTTCACATCTTTTGAATCTTTTTTAAAAGCAGTTTTAGAACGATCATGTGCTTATTCTTCCACTCTTTTTGAAAGCGCTCTCAAAACCAACAGGCTGATGATAATTAATATGGGACCAAAATAAATATTACCATCTGAAGGTATTGAACTATTCACAAGCTGTTCATGGTTTTCATCCAGATAATTATTGGTTTTCACTACAGCATAGTTACAACAATAGTTTTCACTTCCCATACAGTTTTCATTTGCATTATTGCTCCCGTCAGCTATATCAGCTGCATTCCTAACAGACTTTCTCTGCCCTTTGGTCCATTGAAAAATAAATATGAGAATAAGAACAAAAATGAAATAGAGTCTGTACATAAAAAGATTGTCATGGTTATTCCTCTAAAATATAATTTTTATCTTATATAGTGATATACAATTACCCTAAAAAATGAATGGAAACAGTAATTTACTGTTTTACCTGAAAATTTTTAAAATCGAAAGGGATTTTCTGTACAGATTCTTCGTTTTCAATGAACAGTTCCAAAGGAATATTTCCCCTTTCCTCAGCCGTCATTGATTGTTTAATTTTATAGAATGTATAGATAGTTCCGGTTTTAGGGTCTTTCAGTGTAATAGTATTGTAACTGAAATCCAGTCCATCATCTATTGTGGGTACTACAGGTATAATATCATGCTCTTTATTATTTGTTTTCGCAATCATAAGATCATAAACATTAAAATCTATCTTTTCACCCTTACTGGCCTTGTAGTTGATAAAGTCTTTAAAAATTTTATTGGCTGATTCTACAGATACAAGACCAAAATAAAGCCCTGAACTTTTAGCAAGAACATTCTTGTCAATAAGATTCGCATCTTTCTTTACCTCTTTTACTTTTCCCAGAATAAAGTAAGAATTGTTTTCCCTAGAAGGTTGAAAATACTTGACGACTCCTTTAGCATTTACACTTTTCAATTGTTTTTTGGGGGCTTCATACCGCGCCAGAATATTAGCCCTTCTATAGATGTTAAAGACATTATGGTTATCTATCAAAAGGTTTCCTTTATTATCTGTGGCCGTAATGGTATCAAATTTTATTAAATGAAACTTGTCATTGGGTTTATCCTCCATTTCAAAACTCAATTCTATAAAATCAAAATAATAACCGGCCCGCTCAAAATTAATTTTTTGTTGAGAATATAAACTCATGGAAAGAATGATACCTGCTAAAAGAAGTAATTTATTCATTTTTATTTTTAAGTTTTGAATGATACAATTATTTTCAAGGCTATAAAACTATTCATTTTTGGGATAGCATTTATTTTTTGTTGCAGACTCATGCATTCAAATGAAATTATTTACCAAAGCTAAAACACAATCTCAGAAACAATATAACCTTTTGAAAATATAATAGTTGTACACAAGGAAAATATTAAATACATTTGAGAAACCACAGTATACCATGACTAGGTTAATTAACGATATATGGATTTCAAAAAAATCAAATATTTTTTCCTCGCATTTTTAATAGCAGGTTTCATTTTTACAAACAATATGTTACCTGTGCCCTATCAGATCCGTTCCATCATTGGTCTGATTCTATTAGCTGTATATGTTTGCGGAGCCTATATGCTGATTTATCGCCCTATTGCCTCGGAAAACAAACTTAAAAGACATTTATTAATAAGACTCGGAATTCTTAGCCTTTTCCTTCTTACTGCCATTCTTTCCCAATGGTTTCTTAAAGAACAGAATACGGATTGGGGAACTGGATATATACTGTACTTAGGCATGATGGTGTTAGGATATGCCACCTTAATCTATACTATTATTGAATCTATTGTGTTATATGCTAAGAAAAAATACGAACAAACCGCTATTAATCTTGCTTTAGCGTTTGCTATTTATTGTTTTATAATTTTTAGCGGATTATTTGGTTTTTAATTCCTTTGTATGAATTTTCCCTCAAAAAATAATATAAATAGGTTTTGAACAGTTGCTAAACTAAAAAACGCTGTCCCAATATTAAAAATACCAGGACAATGTAAACCTATTATGATTAATTAAAATAATACGTTGCAGTAAGATCTCCATTAAAATCAGGTTGGTTTTCCTGTTTCCTTGTATTGAGTTCAAAAAGTCTTTCTCCATTTTTATTGCCGGCACGTATTTTTAATGAAAACCATCCGTTTTCCAAATTCAGGCGGATACTGTTTTCATCGTTAATGGTAGAAATATCTCGTAAATAACCAATGCCAACCACTCTCAACTCGTTATTGGAAGTCTGAAATATCCAGCCATCAGACTGTGCAGCAACCTCTTCATTTCCCAATACCCGATCTTCATTAGCAGAAATGCAGAATGAATAATAATCGTCTTCTACTCCTATCACTGGAATAGCAATTCCTGATCTTGTTATTACATCTCCATGCTCATTTTCTACAAAATATTTCAGGATATTATTTCCCGGCAGATTATGATCCTGCAGATATTTTGCTAAGAGCTCCGGGCTGTATATGACAAAACCTTTGAGTTCTGAAAATATTTTCTTCATATTATTTTTTATTAGATTGGTTTAAAATATTGTTTGCCAAATCCGGCTATCTCTTTTTTATTAGATACCGATAGACCTCATCCCCAAAAGCAAGCGTATTATCTTTTAATTGAGAATCAATCCAGTTCTGCTCTTGAAAACAAATCTGTTATCACAGCTTCATCTTCACAGGCTTTTTTAAAATCCAGAATAAAATCCTGTAACTTATTTCCTTCTGAAGAATAAGCACAAAACATTCCTCCTTCAGGATCAAATCGTATACTTTCGCCTAGATCCGGTCTTTTCTCAGCCAGAAAAACCTGAGCTAAAGAACCCCAGTCGTAGCCATTTCCTTCAAAACCTTCATCTGCTCTGGTATTAAAGACTTCCTGCTTATAACTTCCAACATCCAGACATACCGAAAAGCTACCCGCATGTTCTACCCAGAAAAAAGGCTTAATTGTTTCCTTAAAATGATTAATGTCCATATTATTAGTATTTTTAATTCAGTTCTTTTTCGGCATTAACAAATACCTTCTGAAACAAAGGCTTCAGAAAATAGTTTAAAATGAATGGATAATTGTAAATGTTGGGGATCAGATACTAACCGAATAGCTTTTGTTCTTTTCCCACTTAGAATATTAAGAGTCCTTTTTAATTACTGTCATAGTCTGTAAATTTTAGTCGTTAATAATACTTTGTTCTGTGTGATGGTAAAACAAATATAAAGCGGTTATTTATATTCAAAAAATTTTAAGACCTCAATCTGAAAATTTGTAGTAGTTCTACGACTTTTGCATTATATTTCTATCATTTTAGATATATAAAAACCAGTAAACACCTCTATTTTAAAATCATACCAAAGAAAAAATACATTTATAAAAAACTAAATTTTCACACTAACATGGGAAATAATCAACCTTTTTCAAGATATTCAAATAAAATGGCTACAGATTAATTCTCTGCAGCCATTTTATTTTATTGATTATGTTGTTTCTGGAGTTCCAATGCTTTTTTCAGATAAACATCTGTTTGATCTAAAAATTCCTGACGGGTTGGCTGTATTTCATAGTATGGAATAATCCCCTGCCCTTTTTTCTGATCCGGAAGGTTTTGAGCATCCTGAATAACATGAACGATAGAAAATCCTGTCTGAATACCAGTATTGGGAAGCTCATACACTAACGGAAGATGACCGTTATGTTCGTAATATCCACCAACCGTTTCTTTGCCAATCACAATAGCGTTGGTATAGGATTTTATTAAAGAGGCCAAATGAGAAGCTGCGGAAGCTACACGTTGATCTACCAGAAGATAAAGCTGTCCCTTAAAAGTTCTTTCATTAGGTAAAATTAAAGGATTTTTATCGTCTGCCCAATAATATTTGCCCTGAGTCTCTTTAGGATAAAGCTGTTTAAGGTAAGCATTGACTCCCTGTTTATCTTTCACTCCATTGGAAAGGAAAAGAGGGGTAATTACCAGTTTTTCTTCCATGGGGACTTCGTTAAACCAGGTATAAGCATAATGACTGTCTCGGAAAGGCCTTTGGGTGAGATAAGTAAAAACTTTTTCATAAAGTGCTCCGGTTCCGCCTGTATTTCCTCTCAGATCAATGATAAGATTGGTTATTTTATCGCGTTCCAAAGTATCCATCATCTGCTCAAGAAAAGCACTGAATTTGTTATACGCCGGATCTTCTTTACCTGTTGCAAAATCAAATCCTCTTACTGATAAACGGTATACCTTATCACTTTCTTTGGTAAGGCTGTATTTTTCAGCCATCAGTTTTTTATCCAGGGTAAGTGAATGTCTTGATTCCTGAAGTTTTTTAAAAGCTTCCAATGAAATTCCTGGTAAAGTAGCCTCATGAGTATGGCCATTCCACTGATATTTGATGCTGTATTCTTGATGGGTTCCGAATTCTATATAAAATTTATCCAGCATTCCCCTTTCAAAGCCTGCTGTTTCCCTGTAAGGCATAGAAAAACCATCAGAAAAATAGTATTGGGAAAAACGATTAATCATTTCTTTGGCAGGAATCCCATTAATGGAAATAATTTCGGCAGCAAGCGGAATTATATTATCCTTTGAATCCTGCAGCAAATGGCCATCAATATTTTTCAGAGTGATGGGAAGGTATTCGGGCTTCTGAGTCAAATAATAAGAAGCATGATTAGGAAGATCCGTATAATTATGGCAGCTGCCTTCAAAACCTGTAACTTTGGCTATTATCTTATAGAAATCGAAAATATTTTTACTGTTCGCTGCTGCTTCCTCTGCTTTTTGATATAAGCTGTCTATCTGCTGTCTGCTTCTGTAAACATACAATCCTGAATTTGCCTTTTCTCTGATGGAACGGAAAACCCGTAAGTCTTCCACAAACTGAGCTGAAGTAAGCTGTTCATCCAGGATAGGAACCGTTTTGGATTCTGTAATGGAAATTGTAGAAGGTTTTGTTTTTTCAACGTAAGATTTTGCCCAAACCTTCAGTTCATATTTCTTTCCTTTTTCAGGAGTATAAAAAAGCCTTTCCACACTTTTTATCCCTCTGGAGTCATCCTGTTCCTTTATTTTTTTACCATTCATAAACAGGGCTACCGCAACATTAGCATTGTTTGACTGAACAGTAACCCATCCCAGCTTATGAGATTGTGGAGAATATTTTAACGTATCGCCCGGTTTTAATTCAATATCTGTTTGTCCGTATACAGAATTTACCAGCAGCAATAAAGGAATTATAAAGGGTTTGGTCATTATTAATTTTTGAACGGCAATATACAAATTACCCGTCATCATTTTAATGACTCCAGACCATTGATAATGCTGAAATCTAAAGCTTCACACTTAAATCCTGAACTTCTTCTGCTGAAAAACCAAAAATCTGAGGCGTCTTGATATCCAAAAGATTGAGGTAAATATAGAGTTCTGCCCTATGGTGGATCTCATGCTCTACCATTGCTCTAAGCCATTTCCATATAGAGATTGGATTATTGGCTGGGGTAAGGCATTTACGGTTAAGATCTTCATCTGAAAGCCCTTTAATAATTTCCAAGGTCTGGTTATGCATCTCATTGAAAAAAGCTACACTATTTTCATAGCCGTCTGCCAGTTCTTTTCCACATCCCGGATAAGCACTTTCTCTTCCTGAAATGGTTTCACCATACATATACCTTTCTATAGTTGCAATATGCCTTATCTGATCCCCGATGGTAAATTTTCCCGGTTTATAAGAGAAATCAATATGTTCTGGAGGGACAATTTCAATAATTTTGTTGGTTCTCGCCCTGATTTTTTCATAATAATCTATGAATGATGCTACAGATGTAATTTCCATTTCTAAAGGTTTATATTAATGATTTGTCTATTGTGAATATAAGAAATCCTAACTATTTATTTTTCTCTTATCACACTTGTTTGTTAAAATTTCAAAAAAATCACTAACAAGTGAGGATAAAATTTGCAGGTATAATAAATAACTAATATTTTAGGTATAAAAATTAATAATGATGAAAATATGGCTTTCTATCCTTCTTATTGGCCTAAGTTTCAAAACGGTAATGGCCCAGACCCCGAAAATTGATACAGAGAAGCTGCTTGAATATTATGAGAATCAACGGTATGCAGATGCTGCCCAGTATCTACAAAGTATTTATCCTGCTGATACACAGGATATAAAAGCATTGACGCAAATCGCTTATTGCCAAATGATGGCCGGGAAACTTCCGGATGCAGAAAAAAGCTATACAAAAGTGAATACCCTTCAACCCAACAGTATTCCTGTTCTTTTCAGTCTGGCCAATATCAATTCCAGAAGAGGAAATATTACGAATGCCAAAACGTATCTTCAACAGATTATTCAGCTAGACAGCCAAAACTTCACTGCTTACAAACAAATGGCAGCTTATACGGATACTCCTGAAACCAAACTTGAATACCTTAAAAAAGCCAACAGTTTGAATGCTACTGATCCTGATATTGCCTATGATCTGGCCATGGTTTACAATGGTCTCAAGCAGTTTCAGCCAGCTTATGATGTTTTGAAAACAGCCATCGCTGCCGATCCGGAAAACTTTACATTGCAACAGACCCAACTCCCTATCTCCAACCGTTTGGGTAAATATCACGAGGTTATTGAAACTGGTGAGAAGTTATTAAAAGTTCATGCGGATGCTAATGTCATGAATGAAATGGGGCAAGCTTATTTCTATGTAAAAAATTACCAGCGCTGCGTTGAGCTTTATAAAGTGTTGGAAGATCTGGGAATGCAGAATGAAGGAACACTATATTACATGGCATTAAGTTATCGCGAACTGAAAGATTATAATAGGGCTGCAATCTACGCCCAGAAAACAATTGATGAAGCCATTTCAGACCACACCACTCTTTATTATGCTGCGCTGGCAGGAATTTACGAAGCTAAAAACCAGTACAATGATGCAGTAACAGCTTATAAAAGAGGACTAACCTTTGGCGCCAGCAATATTATTTATTATCGTTTAGGCCTTTTATATGATCTTAATCTGAAACAGCCTAAAAATGCTGTAACCTACTATCATTTGTACCTTAAGAACAATCCGGATCAGGAAAAGGAAAAAGAACAGATCTCCTATGCTCGGGACAGAATTACTCTGCTTGCCGTAAAATAATTTAAAGAGATTCTTCGCTGCTCTCAGAATGACAAAAGTCTAATTTTTAACTTATGTATGGTTGTGAATTGCATTAATTTCAGATATCAGATTTAATATGACATTTCCAGTTCGTCAAAATCCTTGATTTCCGTAAGGGTAAGCAATTTGGTAATTTTGATATTGGTCCAGGTGGTTTCGAATATTTCGTCTCCGCCTACTGCTTCCTCATTGGTATTGGTATCTTTCCGTTTCTTTTTTGTTGAAAAATTGATACTGGTTGCACTGTTTACCAATGGCCCATTATTGGAACTTTCATCATATCCAATCAGTTCAAAGCCAGCATTCTGATACCTGAATATATACCGCCAATATCCATATCTCCCATGGGCATAATGAACAATCAGGTTTCCTTTTTCAGCTTCTACAAGAAGTTCCGGAGAATAATAAACGCCTCCATCTTCATTTTCAGAGGAAAAACAACTGTCATTTTCAGCAGCCAGCTGATAACCATTCTGATTTTTAAAAAGTACTATAATACCACGACGGTTCATATCCAGCTTCCCTCGGGATTCATGGTTTACAATATTAGCAGCATCTATTTTTTTGATGATGAGCATACAGTCTTCCAATCCATCTTTATTGAGATCACCATAGGATTTTTCAAAAATTTTATACCCTTTTGGAACAAAATCAGCAGGATCCTTTTTTGTGTCAACAACTGTATGTAAAACTTCTACAGAGTCATTTGTATTTGCTTTTGCAGAAACAGCTTCATTTTTAGTTTGGGAAAGTTCTTTTTTTTCTTTTGAACAACTGCAAATGATAATAAATGAAGGGATTAAGATCCAGTTTAATCGGTTATAAAGTATTCTCATATTCATAGTTACAGGTGTAATGGCCAAATTTACATATTTAACTTGAATTGGCTACGCTAAAAAAACACCCATTAAAACACTGAATTGCAATAGATTATTCATTAAAATTACAAAATTAACTATCTTTAGAAATATAATTCAAACCATAAAGGATTAGATCCCCATATCGTTTCAAAAATTCCTTTTTTTATGTATTTCCCTATCCTAGGCTTAAAATCCAAATTGGAAAACGGTATCAAAACCAATACTACAGAGCAATGTGTTAACGATAACATTAATGAAATTGATCATTTAGTTGATGATATCCTCAAGTATATTTAAATTCAGAACACTTTATTAAAAAGCCCTGTACTTCAGAGAAATGCAGGGTTTTGTTATTTACATGTAAAAATTTTATCGATGATCATTCTTTTTATACATTCATACATTTTAATTGCAATTTTTCAAGCTTCTGTCACAGACTTTTTTGTAATTTAAACGGAATTTTAATCCATCCGACTTAATCTAAAGTCATTACATTACTATTTATCTATGAAACTAACCCAGAAAGACAAGATTACAGAAGAATATTATGATGTAGTATCTGAGCTTCTTTACAAGCATAATCTAAAACACACCAAAGAAATTGATAGCATCAACAAGCCTTTGGAAATCATAATCAATGACAACAAACAGGTAGTAGGAGGTTTGTATGGCCGTTCCATCTGGGGTACTTTGGAAATCCAAAAATTGGCTGTTTCTGAAGAGTACAAAAACAGAGGGTTGGGAAGGCAATTGGTTCATGCAGCCATAGAGGAAGCCAGGGTAAGAAACTGTGAGTATGTTGCATTAAATACATTCAGTTTTCAGGCTCCTGAGTTCTATGAAAAACTGGGTTTTGAGAAAATAGGAACTGAGCATGATTTTCCCAAAGGTTTTGAAAAATACTATTACAGAAAAACTTTATAAAACGTAATAAAGATAATTTTTTATCACAATAATTTTAAGATCATACTATGAAGCAGAATATTTATGACAACCCAGAGTTTTTCAGCGGATATAAAGCCCTCCGTGACGGAGACAAAGGATTGAATGATTTATTGGAGCAACCGGTAATAAAGAGATTAATGCAGCCTATTAAGGATAAAACCATTCTGGATATGGGATGTGGTCTGGGCCATCAGGTTCGGGAGTTATTGAAACAAAATCCAAAACAAATTACAGGATTGGATATTTCACAGAAAATGCTGAATGAAGCCCAAAGCAGAACTTCATCTTCTATTGTAGAATGGGTATGTTCAGCACTGGAAGATTTTGATTTTGGTATCAACAGATTTGATCTTGTTATAAGTTCAATGACCTTACACTATATTGAAAATCTGGATACTCTTTTTCAAAAAATATATGATGGATTAAACGCTGGCGGACAATTTTTATTTTCGATGGAACATCCCATTTGCACAGCCGCATTAAAGCCTTGGCAAGAGTTGAATGGTGAAAAATATTGGCCAATCAACCATTATTCTGAAGAGACCCTCCGAAAACAGGACTGGTTTGTAAAAAATGTAGAAAAATATCATCATCAATTAAGTACGATTGTCAATGCCCTATTAAAAGCTGGTTTTATCTTAAAAAACCTGGAAGAGCCAAGCCCTGCTCAAGAACTTTTACAACTTCGGCCTGATTTTGAACAACATATCCACCGTCCTCCTATTGTGATTATGAATGTTGAAAAAAATTAGATTTACAATTATTTTGTGACGATCATCACAAAGAAGATCGCTCCTGATCCTTTAATTTTGCTTATATAAAACAATATTATGAACAATACAATCCAAAATGTCGCAGAACAGTTTATTCAGTATTTAAATGAGGAAGATTTCGACAAAGCAGAAAGCTGCCTTGATCCTGAGTTTAAATTTCTAGGTGTCCTGGGAACAAGAGAGGGAGCCTCAGTGTATATGAAAGACATGAGGCAGATGAAATTTAAGTATCAGATTATGAAAACCTTCACCGCAGGGGAAGATGTTTCGTTCTGGTATATGATTGATATGGGAAATAAAACCATAGAGGCTTCAGGATGGTATCAGATTACGGATGGCAAGATCCATTCTTTAAAAGTAGTATTTGATCCAAGATCATTGCTGAACGAGCAGTAATTGTTTTTCAAATAGTATATAATAAGGCCGCCATTCCTGAGGAATGGCGGCCTTATTCAAACTTTCTATGGAATTTATAGATGCTTTTACTATACAAAAACCGGGATGTATACCTATCTTTAGGGCAACTGAACCTTCCAGGAAAACTAATAATTGAATATGAAACAATCTGAGATCAGGGAACTAAAAAATGAACAGGATTTTAAAGATTTTTATCTGAATGATGCCCCTGCTTCCTTCTGCGAAGAATGTAGTAATATTACGTATACCCATGGAAGCGGCTTTCTGGAAATCGCTAAACTGGAAGAACTTAAAAAAGGACAAAAACCTATAGAAGGAAAACAGACAAGGCGGAAGTTTTACAGCGTTATCCTGCTTACAGAAGGAGAAATAGAGGAAAATATTGGCCATAATCTCTATCACTTCTTACCTGGAACCCTTTATTTCATCGGAGAAAATCAGCTTCATGCCGTGGAGCGATGGAGCAATGATGTGAAAGGAATTTTCTGCATGTTTGATGCCGATTATTTTTTGCTGTGTATTAAACATCAGATTAAGCTCAATCAGTTTCCTTTCTTTCAGGTCAATCAGGAACCGTTCATCAAGCTTTCAGAAAGGGAAACCCAAATGATGGAGCATCTTTTCTGGAAATTAAACAGCGAAAAATGTCAAAAAACCACCTTCAATGATGATCTTCTAACCCGCATGTTTCTGAATGTTATCCTTTTGGAAGCAGAACGTATTTACAATAAACAAACCTCTCCCGATGCCTTCTCTTTATCCAGGAAAGACCAGCTGGCAGCACAGTTTCAATTACTAATCAACCAGCATTTTATGGATAAAAAGCAGGTTTCAGACTATGCTGAACTTCTGCATGTACATCCCAACCACCTTAACGATGTGATAAAAGAGGTTTCCGGATTTCCTGCCAGTCATTTTATTCAGAAGCAGCTGATCCAGGAAGCCAAGTCAAGACTTATCCAAACCACGGATACCGTATCTATGATTGCCATGGAGCTTAACTTTACGGATGATTCCTACTTTGGACGCTTTTTTAAAAAACAAACCGGTATTACCCCACTTCAATACCGTAAAAACCATAAACATTAATCCAATTAAACAGAATGCACACCAGCAAAATCACCTCTCCCATTGTTCAGGAATACTGGAAAGATCAGTTTCAGGGAGAAATTCTCTGCAACAATTCTACTTTCATTTTATTTTTGAATGATGATCTGGAGGAAGACAGCCAGATTATGACCCTGGAATTTCCATCCGGAATCAGTTGGGCAACTATCAATTCAAAAGCGGCCCGTTATTTCAAAAATACCAATCTTACTGCTCTTGATTTTGAAAAATTTGTCAATACTTTAAAGGATAAAGAAATCTTTCTATACGGAGCAGACTATATTTTTTATTTCCCTGAAGAGGAGAAAGCCAACATTCTAAATCTTGGTTCATCGGAGAACACCCGTCCTTTAACAGAAGATGATGCTGAACATTTTTCTATGTTTGAATCTTTATCTACGGAAGAAGATCTGGATGGCGCTTTTGTAGAACTTGATCATTGGAAAGTATATGGAATTTTCGAAAATAATCAACTGGTTGCTGCAACAAGTATGTACCCTTGGCAGGATACTCAATTATCTGATATAGGTGTTATTACATTAGATCAGTTCAGAGGAAAAGGATATGCTAAACAGGCTGTCGCGATTATTTCAAAAGCAGCATTAGAAGAGGGTTATGAACCACAATACCGCTGTCAGCTGGATAATACAGCATCTGTTGCACTGGCTAAAAAACTGAATTTGAGCTTATTTGCCAAATGGAATTTTATTTCACCTGAATCTATCGAGAAATTATAACTGGGGAACGCTTACTACTATGACAGAACATATTGAAAAAATTCAGGCTCTTATTTCCCGATTTGACAAAGAAACACTTGAAGCTCTTGACAGAATAACCATTACAGAAAAGCTTAAAAAAGGAGATATTCTTTTAAATCAAGGAGAAGTATGCAGAAAAAGCCATCTCATTCTTGATGGGGTTGCCCGAAAATTTACTTACGCTGATAAAAAGGAACTCACTACAGAGTTTTTCTTTAAAGATGATATTGCCATTTCCTTTAAAAGCTACATCAATCAGAATCCCAGTAAAGAGGTTATTGAATGTCTTAGTGATGTAATGGTAGAATCGGTAGATTATAAAGCCTTTGAAATCGCAAAACAAAAGTTTTCTTTATTAATGGAATATGATATTCTTCTGACAGAATTATACATCATCTGGCTGGAGGACAGACTTTTTAACTTCCATGCCCTGAATGCAACAGAGCGATATGAAGAACTTCTGAAAAAATCTCCGGAATATTTTCATCACCTTAAACTTACCCATATTGCTTCTTATCTCGGAATTTCTTTGGAAACACTGAGCAGAATCCGGGCGAAAAAGTGAATGAGATGGAAGCTGGGAGCGGGAGGCTGGAAGTTCTATATAGGTTTGATACCTATGTACATCTTTTGAATTAATTGAAGCTAATCATAGATTCATAAACCTCAATACCTTCCCAACCTTCCCTTATTTTTTGACTTTTATCAAAGGAATCCCCAACCTTAATCTTGATTTTTGCTGCAAATTATCATGCAGTATGAAAAAAAGAATCATCGGATTTGATCTGGCCCGGGCGTATGCTATTTTCGGGATGTTTATTGTCAATTTTAATATGGTATTCGGGAGTCATGACGATTCTTCTCTTCTTGGAAAGTTTTTGGTTCTTTTCAGCGGACATTCCAGCACTGTATTTGTGATCCTTGCAGGAATGGGTGTAGCACTGATGACCAACAGGCTTCCGGAGTATACTCCGGAAGACAGGAAAAGGCTCCGTTATACCATCCTTAAAAGAGCAGCCTTCCTTTTTATATTCGGGATGTTATTTTGTTTGTGGTGGCCTGCGGATATTCTCCATCTTTATGGTGGTTATATGAGTATAGGTGCGTTGCTGGTATTTATGGATAAAAAGTATTATCTGATTGCTGCTGCAATTGTTATGGTGATATTTCATCTTTTGCTGCTGATGATTCCGTTTGAAACCGGATGGGATCTGGTGACTCTTGAATATTCGGATTTCTGGACAATTTCCGGATTTATCAGAAATACATTTTACAATGGCTGGAATCCTATATTTCCATGGTTTGCTTATTTTGCAATCGGGCTTTATCTGGGACGACTTGACTGGAACTTGAAGCAGACTCAAAAAAAGATCTTCATTACAGGTCTTATTTTATATCTCCTTGTTGAAGGAATTCGCTATGGAAGTAGTTTTATGAATCTGAGTACAGAAACCCGCGAATTCATCTATGCAGATTATATTCCGCCTGTTTTGCCTTTTCTCCTGAATACAATTGGGTTTGGAATGATGCTTATTACAGGTTTTATGGTGATCAGTCAATACATTTCTGAAAAATCATGGGCGATAGATCTGGCAAGAACCGGGCAGATGACGCTTACTCATTATGTATCTCATTTAAGCATCGGACTTATTGTACTGGCTTTATTTCAGGGGAAAAACTATTCGGAAGTGATGGATGGAAAAAATATGCTGGAACCTCTTTATATTCTGCTGTACTCTGTAGTATTTTTTCTTCTCAGTATGTATTTCAGTAAGATTTGGGGCAAAAAATTCAAACAGGGTCCTCTAGAAATGCTAATGCGAAAAATAACAGGTTAAAAATATAAATCATTTACAATCAATAAATACAACCCGTTATAAAATACTCTAGTAACTTCAAGCCTCCCGCTCCCAGCTTCCCTCTCTTAAAAATCTTTGATTTGTACCATTTTCACCCTGATTTGTGTCAGCAAAACTGCATAAGGCAACTCTAATTTTGTATCAATAAATTTTATAACAATGACAGAGAGAAATCAGAACGTACAGGAAATTGATTCATTGATGCTTTTTCAGTTTTATGCTGAATGGTGCCATCCATGCAAAATGATGATGCCCGTAGTGAATACATTAAAAGTAAAACTGGAAGACTGGTTGAATGTACATCAGGTGGATGTGGATGAACAACAGGAACTAGCCGTTAAATACGGGATCAGATCTGTTCCTACATTTGTGGTGTTAAAAAACAATGTAGAGGTTTGGCGCAGCTCTGGAGTGCTTTCGGAATCAGTATTAGAAGACAAACTAATCAGTTTAAAATAAATCTGAATAAAAATGAATGTGTTAATTGATGCTGTGTTACTTGGTGTAGGAGCGACTATCTTTATGGATGTGTACGCTCTTCTCATCAAGAAATTCTGGAATATCCCATCCCTCGACTATCGTATTTTAGGACGTTGGATCGGACATTTCAAAGATGGAACTTTCAGCCATCCTAATATTATACAGGCCACTCCTATTGAGGGAGAAAAAGCTATCGGATGGATAGCTCACTACTCCATCGGGATTGTATTCGCTTATCTATTACTTTTCATTTGGGGTGAAGACTGGCTAGTGCATCCTACGGCTTTTCCACCTGTATTTATTGGCCTTGCCACCACCATAGCTCCATGGTTCATGATGCAGCCTGCTTTTGGTTTTGGTATTGCGGCTTCTAAACTCCCTAACCCTACCATTGCCAGACTGCGGAGTCTTCAAGCACATCTTATGTATGGTATTGGATTATATCTGGCGGGGCTACTTATTTCAAGCCTCTTCAAATAAACAAAACTGGTTGAGAAAATTATAATTATAGATTTCGAACCCAGAGTGTGATCTCAAATATGCAATAGAACGGGCTTCGGTCCGTTTTTTTAGGATATAGACCGATGAGTAATGAGTAATGAGTAATCAAAAATACTCAAATCATCATCTTAACCCAAACTTTGAACATTGAACCTTACATCCATCCCACTTTCTTTCTCCAAGAGATATATTCCTGATCTCTGCTGTCTATTTCAGGAATTTCTTCCAGATCTGGAATTTGATTAATTTCTTTTTCTGATAATGGAAGTAAATTGACTTCTTCCCTTTCTCTGTTCAGGTTTTCTTTGTCTTCCACTGGAAAAGGAATTCCACCGGCAATAAGCTGAGTTCCATATTTTTGAGGTTTGCCCTGAAAAACATGGATGCGATCATGGAGATATGCCCTATTTTTTGGATTAATGTCATGACTGTTTTCCATCATCATCCTGTAGCATTCCTTCATAAATTTAGGCTCACCAATAGAATGCTGAATGATAAGCCATGCAGCATCACTTGCTTTTTGACCGACCTTAGAGATCGTTGGAAATCCTATTTCACTTATGATTTCCCGAAGCCTTTGGGCATTGCTTTTATGCACAGCTTCCATTTCCGGGTGGTACCCTCTTGCTAACTTTCCTTCAGCAGACAATCTTTCTCTTACCGCAAGATCATATTCTGCAAGATCTATTAATTCTTTTTCAAATGGATAAGCCATTGTTTTACTATTTTTTTGACAGATATAAGTCTTTTAAAATTACAAAAAATAGCCTTGTAAAATTTGTATTTTATTGCATTCTTTCAATATGATCAAGAATAAATCTAATTCGTTGTTCTACGGTTACTTTTGGAACTTCAATAACGTGATAACCATATTCCAGATAGGTTTCATAGATACATTCAAAGGTATGTTCAGCCACTTCCAGAGTTTGCTTTCTTTCAGGATCATTTTCATAGATTTCTTTCCAGGGCGGAAGGATAAAAACATTTTTGTTATACATCATTTCACGGGCTGTTATGTCCATTTCTTCAGGAACAGGAAGCTTTTCTAACTTGAGATAGCCAATCGTATCTAATATTCCACGATCAAAAAAAACAGGATCATTCCCAGAAATCCGGACTATTTTTTGGAAGCTTTTTATAGAAGAATCAAACATCAATTTTGCAAAAAGGCCTTTATCAATCCATGGCAGCCCATTTCCATGGGAACTAAGCTGTTCTTTAATAATTCTTCGCCCTTCTTCTGCTACAGTTATGAATCCAATATCATTTAACCCGTTAAGCAAAGTGGTTTTGCCAGCTCCAGGACCTCCGGTAAGGATATAGAGTTTTTGATTTGTATTGTTATTATTCATTTTCAATTTTTAATGGGATTACATAATTTTTCAGGATTGTATTGAGAAAATTACATCAGAAAAGTCATTTCTGCTTACATTGGTAAATAGGAAAGAATACTGAGATTGTAAAGTCAGGTATAGAAGAATGTCCGAAAAAGGATATATAAACCCAGAATATTTCCGGAATAAGGGTACAATTCCGATAGAAACTCTAAGAAATAGTGAATCTACAAGGAATATCTGTAAAGTTAATTTATTTTTATGAAAATGAAAAATGAAGCATCAGCTATTCCTTGGGTGGAAAGGTAATTCCCGCATCCTGGATCAGATCATATCCATACGTCATAATGGTTTCAATAACAGGAATTGCTTTTTTCCCTTTTTCAGTAAGGCTATATTCTACTTTTGGAGGAACAACAGGAAAGACTTCACGATGAATCATTTCCCTACTTTCCAGCTCCCGAAGTTGGCTGGCCAGCATTTTGTCTGTGATATGAGGAATATCCTTTTTCAGCTCACTGAAACGAAGTGGTTTTTCCTGTAATCTCCACAATATAGGCATCTTCCAGGTTCCGCCAATATGGCTTAAAGCAAATTCAATTGGGGTATAATACAATCTTTTATCGTGGAAAAACTGAGGCATAATACTTTTTTATTGTTACGCTTTCAAAAAGGTCTACTGATATCTTATAAAGTTTATCGAATACGCTTTATCAGATACAATTTATTCTGATTGGTTGTAAAGAGCTGAAAGTTGAGACTTTTATCCGAGAAAAACAAATAGGGAGTATATTCTTTTTCATTTTAACTTATGATTATTTAAAGATAATTAAATTCCCTTCAAAATCCCGGAACCTTTTCACAATAGACCATCAATACAGCTAAAAGACACCGTATTCATCAGAAACTGAAAAGGATATTCTACTTATAATTTGTAATTTGTCAATGAAATTCTAACCTTAAAATATCCATGAAAATATGAAGAGAATACATCACCTCAACTGTGTGAGAATAGCCATCCCTATGAATGATGATGTCATTGGACATTGCCTGTTGATTGAAGAGGATGACAATCTGCTGCTGATAGATACCGGAGTGGGAATAAAGGATGTGGAACACCCAAACGAAAGGATTGGTAATGAATTAATTGAGCTTGCAGGGTTTCAATTTGACATGGAGGTTACAGCCTTTCATCAAATCCGGAAATTGGGATTAAACCCGACCCATGTAAAAGATTGTATTTTGAGCCACCTGGATGCCGACCATACCGGAGGACTTGCCGATTTTCCTGATGCCACCGTACATGTTTCCGCAGAAGAACTTATCAATTTCTACAGTGATAATCCACGGTATATTGAAAGTCATTTAGATCATAACCCTTCCATTAAAGAATATGGAATAGCTGATGAACAATGGTTTGGATTTGAAGCCAGAAAAGTGAATACTTCCCTGAAAACCCCAATTTATCTCATTCCGCTGTTTGGACATACGCTAGGACACTGCGGAATTGCTCTAGAATGGGAAGAAAAATGGTTCTTTTACATTGGAGATGCCTATTATCTGAGAGCAGAACTTGAAGACAAACAAAATCCAGCAGGTCAGTTGGCTGAAGCCAGAGCCGATGATAACACCAAACGCCTTGAATCTATGGAGAAAATAAAAACCCTGATGCAAGAGCATCCGGAAGTAGAAGTCTTCGGATATCATGACCGTGAAGAGTTTACAAAGTACAGTGCAAAAAGTCAAGTTGTATCATAGAATAAGAAAGCGGGAAGCGGGAGGCTGGAAGTTACTCTTCTGCCTATAATTCATGAAAGTAAACAAATTAAATCCTCTGCATAAAATAAGAAGATCACCTTTACTTCCAAGACTTTAATAACTTCCCTCTTCCAGCTCCCAGCTTCCTACCTCATAAAAAACACAAAACCCTCGCTTATTGGCAAGGGTTTGTTTTTTATATTAGATTATGGTTATCATTATGGCTCCTGCATAATTTTTTTAACCTCATTAAATTCACTTTCAATAACTGTATCAGGTTTATAGGTTACTAGAGAAACAATGATATTAGTTATTAAAGAAAGGATGAATCCCGGAATGATTTCATACCAGTCTTTCAATGGATGCTGAAGGTATACCCATGCCAGCACCGTAACTCCACCTACCAACATTCCAGCGAAACCTCCCTGCCATGTTGTTTTCTTCCACAAAAGAGACAAAAGAATCAATGGTCCGAATGCGGAACCGAAACCAGCCCAAGCATTTCCTACCAGGTTAAGAATACTGTCTTTTGGATCTAATGATAAAAGCCCGGCAATTACTGCGACCAATAAAACAGAAATTCTGCTCGCCATTAAAAGCTGTTTTGGTGTTGCTTTTTTATTCAGGAAAGCTTTATAAATATCTTCTGTTAATGAACTTGATGTTACCAATAACTGCGAAGAAATGGTACTCATTACTGCTGCCAAAATCGCCGTCAATAGGAATCCTGCAATAAACGGATGGAATAAAATACGGGAGAAGTAAATAAAAATAGTTTCTGCTTCTGTCTTTGATCCATCGAATTTCATCATAGTTTCTATATCGAACTTTTGCAGATAAGCAATTCCTACCAAACCAATAGCTAAAGCTCCTGCAACGGTAAAGATCATCCATGTAATCCCAATTCTTCTTGCTTTCACCAGATCTTTTGGCTTATCAATAGCCATAAAACGAACCAGAATATGTGGCTGACCACAGTATCCTAATCCCCACGCCAGTAAAGACATAATACTCACAGTAGTCGTTCCTCTGAATAAATCCAGATATTTTGGATCTTTAGCCTCAATTAGTGATAAAGTCTCTCCTACACCTCCAATCTGAATAATGGCTACAATAGGCACTATAACCAATGCCAACACCATAATGGTTCCCTGTACAAAATCCGTAAGACTTACTGCCAGAAATCCGCCTAAAAAGGTGTATAAAACTACAACTAAGCTTGTCAATAGTAATCCTACAGTATAATCCATTCCGAAAGCTGATTCGAAAAGTTTTCCACCGGATACCATTCCTGCTGAGGTGTACAGGGTAAAAAATACCAAAATAAAGATAGAAGAAGTAATCTTCAAAAGATGGTTTTTATTTTTAAACCTGTTTTCAAAAAATACGGGCAATGTAATGGCGTTTTGGGCGACTTCAGTATAAATCCTTAGCCTTGGTGCCACAATAATGTAATTAAGAAATGCTCCAAGTGTTAGCCCTATCGCAATCCAAGAGCTGGAAATACCGGAGAGATACATTGCTCCCGGAACTCCCATCAGCAGCCAGCCACTCATATCCGCAGCCCCTGCAGACAATGCTGTAACAGCAGGTCCCATTTTTCTTCCTCCAATTAAAAACTCTTCCGAGTTGTTTGTTGATTTTCTATAAGAATATATGCCTATACCTATCATTAATAACAGATACAACCCCACAGAAATCCCTTCATATACTTGCATATCATTTTTTTTATGAAGCCGAAGATAACCATTTTTTGAAAAATGGGAGGACTTTGCTCCCAAGCAGTATTATACATTAAATACAAAAAACTACTTCCAGCAAAGAGAATTGGCTACATATATATTTTCAAAAACCTCATACTTAAGTTGATTCTCTTCAGGTAAGAAACGATCATCCTTTTTGTGAATGAATACTTTTATCAGATCTCCTCTGTGATGATATCCATTTAGAACAATGGCTCGTAGCCATTTGGAATCTGTCATTTTTATACAGTTTGTAAATCGGATTGAAGGATCATCAACGTCAAGAAAACTTAAATTCAGATCATCTATCTGCATGTTTTCATCAACAATAAACTGGGTTAAATTTCTGGCAATATTAAATGCAGAAAAGTCATTAAATGCTTCATCAGCGCCTTTAAAATCAGTTTTAACGATATCTAGATACACTTTCTTTTCTGAAAATAAGTAGTCTTGGTGACGGATTTTCACATCTGAAGAAAACTCAATATGATTTCTTTTCAAGGCTCTCTTCCACTGATCTATCTTTTCTAACAAAGAATCATCTGAGTATTCCCATAAAAAAGAGAAAACATTTCCTTCTGCATCCAATAATTCTTCAAGCCTGAATTCTTCATTTTTTTCATAAAAGAACCATGAACTTGTAAATTGGTCCAATATCCCGGAATCAAGATATTTTGCTAAGTAATCATTATTTACATCTGCATAATACTTCATCTTGTTTTTCTCTTAATGAATACGTTTCTATTTCTTTATTAATTCCTGAGCTCTTCTCAAGTTATCTGTAGCCTGTAGAATTTTATTTTTCAAAATAGCATTATAATCAGGGTTTTTCAGAAGAAACTGATTCACCACTTCAAGAGCTTTTGGATCCTGATAGCTGCTGAACGTAGAACGAAGCCAGTTATCCGGGAAAAATATATCTCCGGTTTTCTGAATTTCCTGTAAAATCTCCAAAGATTTAGGAAGATAGTGGATAGAAGTCTTTTGTCTTAATGGATGATGCAGATAGCCCAATGCTGAACCAACAGCGGATTCATTAGCTCTGTTTGATTTTTGCATCAATCCCTGGAAGAAGTCGTCACGCACTTTCTGATCTGATGAAGCAGCCTGCATAATAATTTTAAAACGATTTACCCGATCCGGATTTTTAATTCTTGTCAGCTGTTCCTGCAACAATTCGTTATTATTTGAATTTCTTAATGACAGCGCAAGAGCAAGGTTGGTGAAGTCTTCATCATTAAGTGATACTCCTTGTGGTGGCGTCTGAGACTTCCAGATCGTGTACAGATTATCATATGCCTGTTTAGACTGGAAAATACTCTGGTAACCATCAAATATAATCTTTTTGTTATTTTTTGCCGTCTGCACCTGTAATGCTTTCCATAGCCTGTCTTCCAAATTTCCGGATTCCTTCAGTCTGGTATTTTCAGATAGGAAATTCCAGTACATAGAAGAAATATAACCTGTAATCAAACGAAGATTCAGTTCTGTAGTTTCTTTAGGGAGCTGTTCTGTAAAGAAACTCAATACTTCCTGCGTTTCAACTCCGGAACTGTTCAACATATTTTCATATAACGAAATATAGGCGCTGGCACGGTTGATAGGATCTTTTATCAAAGCAAAGTTTGATATGACTGTTCTGTCTGTTTTAAATACTCCATATCCTATTCCAGAGGAATTTTGTAAGATAAACAGAGGTTTTGCTTTTCCTTTTAATTCTGAAATTTCCTGTTGCTTACCATCCAGTTTTACCTTTACTTTTTCAATTTTGTCGGCATAAAAAAGGCTGATTTCAAATTCCTGCGGCCACAATTTTTGTTCTTTTCCATATTCCGGCTTTTGAACAATGGTAAATCGTTCTATTTTGTCACCTTTATATTTTACATTATAATCAATAGTAGGTCTCCCGGGGTCATTCACCCATACTTTATTCCAGCTTTGCAGATCTTTTGGGGTATGCTTATCAAGGATAGCAATAAGATCCGGCCAACTTGCATTATTATATTCATATTTTGTAAGGTATTCACTTACTCCTTTTTTGAAATCCTCCTCTCCGATCAATAATTCCAGCTGTCGCATCATAATCGGAGCTTTGTTATAAATAATTGGGCCATACATCATTCCTGCGTTCTGCAGATTATCCAAAATCTGACGGATAGGATTCGCTCCCAATGTACGGTCTACAGAATAAGCTGCAGGGAAATGAGTAGTTAAAAATTTCAGATCATAAATACTTCTATCTGAAGATGCTCCGGTACTTTTATCTGCCATAAAATTGGCAAAAACTTCTTTCATCCAAACATCGTTAAACCAATCCATTGTTACCAGATCTCCAAACCAAAGATGAGCTACTTCATGGGCAATTAAATTGGAACGGTTATTCAGCTGGTTTTGTGTCGCATTTTTATCTAAAAATAACGTAGAATTTTGAAATAATATAGTACCAGGGTGTTCCATTCCCCCGAATTGGAAATCCGGAATAGCCGCCATTCCGTGCTTTTGGAAAGGATGTTTGATGCCTGTCCATTTTTCATAATAAGCAAGAGAATTACGATACAGCGTGAAAATAGAGTCCATGCTGTTCTTAATTTTTGCAGTATCGGTTTCACGGTATAGGATTCTGGAATCCTGCTGACTGATTTTCTCCGTATGATTTTTAAAATCTCCGGCCGCAAAAGAAAACAGATAGGTAGGAATCAGGTCTGACTGATTGAACTTCAACGTCTTTTGTCCTTGTTCTACAGTGGTATCATTCAGTTTCCCATTGGATATTGCACTCCATTTTTCAGGAATAGTTAACGTTAGAGAATAATTAGCCTTCAGATTAGGCTGGTCAAAACATGGAAACATGGTTCTGGCACGATCCGGTACAAATAGAGCATATAGGTATCCGTCACGTCTGTTCAGCGCACCATTTCCTGCTAAAAAATTAAAGTTAATCTGATTGGATCCTGATTTTAAGTATTGGGCATCAATAACCACATGTTCATTTTCCAATACCTGTTTTATCACCTGCCCGTTCACTGATACGGATAAAAGTGATGAAGGATCTTCTTTAAAATCAATCAGCAAAGGAGATTCGTTTTGTTTTTTATATTGAAAACGAAGAACTTCAGCTCCGGAAATCCTTTCCGACTTGTTTTCAGGAATTTTCAGACTGAGTTCATATTTAATCTCACTTAATGTACTTTTTCTAAACTGAGCCAGCTCATACGAAACCCCAGATTCAATCTTGGGCAAAGATTTCATTTGTGCATGGTAACCTGTATTGAAAACAACTAAAAATAATGCTAACAGACGTACTTTTTTCATACATCAAATATAAGAATTGGGATTGTGATGCAAAACATTATATTCGGTTATACCTGTTGACCATTTTCAAAATGCCAATGATCCATTGATGCACTTGTAAATCTTTGAATAAACTTTGCCCCTTTCTGATGCTCATTTTTAGCTGTAAAAAAATCTTTTTTTATCGCCCAGTCATAAAGTCCTTCATCTAAAGGATATTTGTTTACTATTCCGCTTAAAGAATATTTTTCGATCCATTGTTTTGCATTTTCTATAGTTGTAAAAACACCGGATGGAAATTTAGCTTCATTTCCAATAAATAGATATACTTCTTCTTGCATTATTTTTTTTTTCTTAAAACTACTAAGAAAAGTAGCTGCTATCCAATACTTCTCCATAGTTTGAGCTTCAACCTAGTTCCTTTCTATGACGGAAGCTTCAAGCTCATGTTTCTTAATAAACTTATACATTCTTATTTATTTCCAATATCTCCTTATAATCATCACAATAATTTTTGGCACTACTATACGTCTATTCAACGTAGGGAAAATCATAAAAATCTATTTGTGTACAATCCTATAATTCTTAACAACATAGGTATCAAAAACTGAAGGGCTATAGCTTAATTCTATATTATAATTATTAATAACATCCTGCTTTTCCAAATCTCGGTTAGAATACCTCAGGCTGTATTTCTCTCCTTCAAACTCAAAGTAGATAAGATCCTGTCTGCCTGAAGTCAAATTACTAACAGGAAGCCTCATTATTAGTATCTTTTGATCTTCTGAATAGCTTTTAATATAAAAGTTGATCATTATTTTCAGAATAAACAATATAAAAAATGCAATTCCTCCGGCATCAATCAAGTTTTCCTTTAAACTGTATGTTTTATCTTTTCTGCCCTTTAATAATAAATAAAAAAATATGGAGAGAAAAGGAATCATGAATAGCAGCACATTGATTGTAAAGTGCATATGCAGGATCAACTTACTATTCTGAATAAAAATGATCAACAGACCTATCATTACAATGTAGAACCACTTTTGAGATAATAAACCTTTAACTATCATTTATCGCTATATAATATTAATATCCGATCTAAAAAAACTGTTATTTTCGTGAACTTTTCTTTAAAATAATCTATCGAGTAAAATGACATCCCTGCCGTATTCACTGCAAGAACATCATATTCTTTTAATAAGAGGTATGAAATAATCATCGCTTTTTCAGAATTTTCAGCATCTTCTAGCCCAAAATCTTCTTCAATGATATGGCTGATTTCTCTTTTTGCCTCTTCAATAATGTGATTCTTTAATTTTTTATAACAGTTAGTTATTTTTAAAGAATTCTTATCCGGAAAATTCAAGAATGTGTACGTATCAAAATGATTTTTAACATCATCTTTCATATGAGCTAATTTTCCAGAATTGATATCGTTTATAATGTATACCTTTCCTTTCTCCAAATGCATATTTTAATATTTCTCATTCAAAATTACTCTTTATCTTTCTAAATACCGCATATAAAAAAGTCAATACTACAGCACCTACTATGATAATGAACCACCAATAAGGGAGTACCCAAAACAGAAAGTATTTCAGAGAGTTAATTCCATAAGATAAAATAGTATGAGAAGGATAAACCTGCTGGAAAGCACTGTCTGTAAGCCCTAAAACACATGCTAATACAGACAGCAGTATTATGTTGAAAATAAAAGGCTTTATTATATTTTTCTCATCATTCAATTATATTTCAAATTACCAAGGTCTAATTTAAGATCAATATTTCATAAATTCCACAAGATCCAGAATTTCTTGCACTCTCTTTTATTATTGCATAAACAGCTTTACTTATTCGCTTTCATAAAGCTTTAAATAATGATCTCATCATACCCTAATATTTTTTCTTGGAATTGAATATATTTACACAAAAAACAGACAAATAACTCTATCAATAAAGACGTTACAAAAAAATACCTGATCCTGTTATTTTATTTATTTATATTAATTCCAGATAAACGAAATTATTTTCACTTACTATCATAAATTATTAATAATTTAGCAGGATAATTTAAAACGAATGGGCATACTCCTTAAACCAATTGATATTGTAGATGACATTTCACAAGAAGATTTCCGTGAAAAATATCTGAAGCCTCGCAAGCCAGTGGTAATCAAAAACATGGCAAGAAATTGGCCTGCATATCAGAAATGGACCATGGAGTATATGAAAGAAGTAGTTGGTGATGTTGTTGTTCCTTTATACGACAGCGCTAAGGCTGATCCTGCAGCTCCCATCAACACTCCCACAACCAAAATGCCATTTGGTGAATACGTTGACCTGATTCAAAGAGAACCTACAGATCTTAGAATTTTCTTTTTTGATCCCATTAAGTTTGCTCCTAAATTGTTGGATGATTATATCCCGCCCAAGAATCTGATGGGTGGATTTTTAGATAAATATCCGAGTATGTTCTTCGGTGGTAAAGGTTCGGTAACGTTCCTTCATTATGATATTGATATGCCACATATCTTCCATACTCATTTCAACGGAAGAAAACATGTTCTTCTCTTCGAATATAAGTGGAAAACCCGTTTGTATAAGCTTCCTTATGCAACATATGCCCTGGAAGACTATGATATTGCCAATCCTGATTTTGAAAAATTCCCGGCCCTTGACGGTATTGAAGGTATTGAATGTTATCTTGAGCATGGGGATACCCTGTTCATGCCAACCGGTTGGTGGCACTGGATGAAATATCTGGATGGTTCATTCTCTCTTTCTCTTCGTGCATGGGATAAAAGCTGGGCTGTAAAAGCACATTCTCTATGGAATCTTGCTGTTCAAAGAAATTTTGACAACTTCATGAAAGGAAGGTATAAAAAAAGATATATGGACTGGAAGGAAAGAAAAGCTGTTGAAAGAGCGAATATAGCTTTGAAAAAGGGACTTCCGAAATAAATTACATCTACTTCACTGGTTTTATATGGTATGCAATTTAAAAATGATTAAATTGCATCGTGAACCCGTTCCCTTAATGCCTGTATATGTTCGAAAAATTAATTGATAGCTTTGAAAAGCTATGTATTCAGATTATTATTGAGATACTGCTGGTGCCGGTAACTATTTTTAAATTGTTTCAGGACTCCCGCCGCTGCTATTACCTGCCCATTCATGAAATGGAAAAGGAAGAAACAGAACGCTTTCATGATTATCTGTCGCCTATTAAGCTTTCGGTATATACCTCAGTGATTGTTTCTGTTCTTCTAATGGATTATGGCGGAGAGCAGAATTTTCTTTCGAAGATTAAGGGATTGAGCATGTTAGAAAAAGCCTTATTTATTTTCCTGACAAACAATTTTACAGCAGTAGTATTCAGTGTTGTATTGTTATGGTATAAAAAAGAAAAAGTGAATACTGCAGCTTTCCGTACCTTACTTTTTTCTTTTATCTATACTACCGTTTATACTTCTACTCCTATTTTTATCCTGATTTTTTCAGCGATGTTCCTTGGGCAGACCGTAAATGTACAATCTTATCTGGATCATCTTGACAAGCTCGCAAGCTCTGGCAATTATAGATCCAGGGATTACACCTTTTTTATTGTTTTCATTATATTTTTTGTTATAGCAATCATTGGGCTGATAAAATTATTCAAAGCTCTTCATCATATTCTGAAGGAAAATTTCCGTTATCATCCTTATGTAGTATGGTTCTTTACCCTACTGTTTTTTCTTATACAACTTTATTATACAATGGAGTTTGTATAATAATTCTCCTATTTCTAATCTTCAGGATCATACAATTATTTGATGGGTAGAACACCTATGAATTCTATCATCTATTGAATTTAAAATATCCCATTTAAATCTGGATAAGTGGAACAGCATTGAAATTTCATGGCTGAATTTTATCATTTTAACATCAATAATAAAGTAAAACATATGTTTTTTTAACAAACATACCAGTCTGTTCATTTTTTAATTACATTTGTGAAAATTATCAACGAATGTCTCGACCTCGCGAAAGAATATTAAACACGACCTTGCTTCTGTTTCATCAACAAGGTTTTAACAGTACCGGCATTAATCAGATTATTGAAGAAGCCAAGGTTTCAAAGGCTAGCTTTTATCAGCATTTCAAGTCAAAAGATGAGCTGTGTATTGAATTTCTCAACATAAGATATGATTATTGGGTATCTGAATTGGAAAAATTCATCTCCAGTACTTCTACTCCTGAAGAAAAGATCCTTAAGTCTTTTGATTTCCTAATCTATATGAATGAAAAAGAGGATTTCAGAGGCTGCAGCTTTTGGAATATCTTATCTGAAATACCTTCTGATAAAGAGGAAATTCATTCTGTTCTCCGCTATCATAAAAATAAGCTGAGAATATTCTTCAATGATGAAATTAAGAATGAAGCAGTAGCAGCACATGCTTATCTCCTCTTTGAAAGCTCTATACTTACCAGCCAGCTCTATCGGTCAAACGAACTCATTGAAACCTCCAAAACTATTATTAAAAATATACTTCATCCCTCACACTAAGGAAGAAATAAATATACCCAACTAAAAAAAATTAAAAAACTATGCAAAACTCTACTTTTGTGCAGAAAACTCATTCTGCAATGTTCAGACTGTGCCTTGTTGGAAGCATCACCATCAGCTCATTGATGTACTCCCAAACCGGAGGCAGAATCGGGATGAACACTCCAGATCCTAAAGCTACCTTAGACATCACCGCTAAAACAGATGGCAGTTCACAGGCTGAAGGTCTTATGATTCCCAGACTTACCGGAGATCAGATTCAAACGATGACAGCAAGCATCCAGCCCGGAACCGAATCGCTGATGATTTATGCCACTGCCAGACCAATTTCTCCCACTGCAAAAGTTTCAAAAATTACGCAACCGGGTTATTATTTCTGGAATGGAACTGATTGGGAAAGTATGGGGGTAAATTCTAATATTTATACCGCAGATGGCTCTATCACTACCCCTTTAGCTTCCAGAAATGTAGATCTTAATGGGAAAAACCTTGTCTTTTCCGGAACTGGCAGTGTAGGGATTGGAACCTCCCCTTCTGCCTCTGCTAAACTGGATGTTGCCGGAACCGTAAAGGCCAGTGCTATAGATTACAATTCTGATGAAAGGCTGAAGCAAAATATCATAGCCTTACAATCTTCCCACGAAATTATCAATAAGCTAAGACCAGTCTCTTATTTCTGGAATGAAACCGGAAAAAAGAAAGGTGGAAATGCCCAGCTTCAGTATGGTCTTGTTGCTCAGGAAGTGGAAAAAGTACTTCCAAACATCGTGAGTACCGATAATGATGGCTATAAATCTGTTAATTATAATGAATTAATTCCCATCCTATTACAAACTGTTCAAGAACAAGGTAAAAAAATTGAAGAATTACAAAGAGAGGTACAAAACCTGAAACCGTCAAAATAACCTGCGACAGTAATGGTTTTGACACATTCAATCTCATTGAAGCTGTGCATTTTGTCTCAGCTCATTATTAATCTTGTAATTCAAAAAAAACATGAAAATTAAATTATATCTCATCCTGCTCTTTCTGATCAGCCAGAGTATCTTTGCCCAGAATAATTATTACTGGGTAGGCGGCGCTGGTAGTTGGAGTGATCTGAACCATTGGCGTATAGGTTCAGCATCAGGACAGACTGCCACTATTATTCCTTCGCGGTATGATAATGTTTATATTACTTCAGGAAGTGGATTTCCTGCTATTGGAGGTACATTAACAATTCCGTCATCAGCTACCTGTAAAGATTTTATTATAGATGATTCATTTACTACCAAGCTGAATTTTCCATCAGCAAGTGTTTTTAATATCTATGGAAATCTGAAATGGAACTCTAATGCCACTGCATTGTATAGTCTTACAATGAATCTCTTTTCAGACAGCTCCAATCCGACACCCAATCTGATTGACATTTCTGATAATATGATTGATCCGTCCTATCTGAGTGGCAGTTACCAATCTAATTTTAATCTTAATGGAAACGGAACCTTTAAGCTTGTTAAAAATTTTACGAGCAATGGCTTTTTCTTTTTCAATGTCAATGACAGTGCTTTTTTAGATACTGATCATAAAAATATCAATGCTATGGTATTCAGCCATAGTTCTACAGCAGCCTCAAATTTCAGATCTTCAACGGTAACTACCACGAGTACGATGACCTTAAATTCAGCTGCTAATCTTACTCAGGCTACTATTTCATTTCCTATGCTGACTATACAAACTACTCAGAATATCAAAAAAATAGTGCTAACGGCTTCAGGCTTTTCCCAAGTAACAGGCGGAAATCTTCTTACAGTAGATGAGGTAACAGGAGTAGGTACTGCAGGGGGTAGTTTTACCGGAACTCAATTTAATATTAACAAAATTAATTTATATACCTGTGTCATTAATGCCAATTTATTTAAAGGCAATGATATGGTTTTGGGCGATGGAAGCGCTGACCTTGCCGGAACCCGATTTGAAGTAAAGAATATGACCCTTGGGAAGGGAAATAATATATTGAGAGCCACACAGTTTGATATTAATAATCTTATCCTGAATGGCGGACAGTACAATTTTCGGCAGACTGTTGCCAATGCCTCTTTTCAGGTTAATCAAACTCTTATCACCAATATTCCATGCAACGGAAGCATCCCAAAATTTGGGGCTGTAGAACCTACATTACCCATAAACCTGATTCTTCCGGGTACTATCAATGGAAACGGAACAGCCTCTTTTAATGGCTATAATTTTGCTGCTGTAAAACTTACAGGAGCCGCCGCTGTAACCGCAGGTATAGATGGCGGAAATAATACAGGGAGTATCACTTACCCCGGGATCGCTGCAAAAACCTATTACTGGATAGGTGGCGGAGGGAACTGGAATGATCCGTCCCACTGGTCATTCACATCAGGAGGGCCTTCTGCCAACTGTACTCCTATCATGTATGATGATGTGATCTTTAATGAAAACTCAGGGTTTACCTCAGGAAACAATACCATCAATAATGGAGGAACCGTTGCCATGATAAGAAATATGACCTGGAGTAATGCTCCTGCCAATCCTGTTTTGAATATTAACACAACTCTGTATGGTCATCTTTATCTTCAGAAAGATATGTCCCTTCCTGTGTCAGTTAATTTTCTTAAATATAATGCAACAGATCCAGCAGCCAATCGTTATATGAGTTTTGAAGGTCAGAAAGTTTATCAACTGGCTATCTATGGGAGTGATAATTTCTATCTCATGCCTTCTAATTCAGGAACTCCCTATGATGTAGAAGTGGGCGGTGTTTTCAATTTTGATAACAATGCTTTAACCAGTAACCTTTATGCAGATGGAAGAAAGATAAAAGCTGGTGAACTTTGGCTGGGCGGGAACAATGTTAATATTGATAATGCTTTATTGAGTCAGGGTATCCTGAATATTTTAACCAAACAGACCATTACCGCACCTAATACTTCTGTATACTTCCAAAATTATAATGGACGATATTATAGCTCAGGAAATACCAATCATTTTTTTGGTAAAACCTATAAGGAAGGAAGCAGTATCGGAAGCATACAGTATCTGAATACTGATACCTTCCAGGTAAATAGTGGTGATATCAGGCTTTTTGGAATTAATAAGACAAAAAATGTAGCCATCAATGCAGCTTCCAATATTGCTTTTTTTGATACTACGGCAAAATTGACGATTACTGACAGTTGGTTATTCAATCGTACAGACTGTGATCTTATCCTCAATTTAACAGGTCAGGGTGGAAATAATCTGATCTTTGGGAACAATATTAATGGGAATGGATTTGTTGAGCTGAACAGGATGAATATCTCAGGAATTAATGCTGGTTACGTCACTCCTGTTGCAGGTGCTAAACCTATCAATGCCAACAATTCTATTGACAATGGGAATAATTCAGGGATTAATTTCAAGGCCACCACTTCTAAAAACTTTTACTGGAAAGGCGGATATGGAAACTGGAACGATCTCAGCCACTGGTCTCTGGACCCTTCAAGCACCAGAACAACAGCAAACTGCGGTCTTCCTACCATTAACGATAATGTTTTCTTTGACCAATACTCAGGTTTCTCTACTACTGGCATTACAGCCATACAGATGACCAATGATGTTTCAGTAAATGATATTACATTCAGTGGATTAACTCCCGGGGCAAGATCTTATTTTGCAGGAAATAACAATTACTACAAAATGAATGTTAACGGAAATATGGTGCTGCATCCTGGATACTATGATGCCGGATACTTCAGTGGATTTACGTTGGTCAACATTAGTAAACCTACAGGAACTTTAAAAAGTGTAACTCCCAATGGAGCTGCAACTTCTTTAAATTTTTCAGGCGATGCCCTGTGGAAAATAAACAGAGGAACGTCACAGAATGACCTTAGCAGCAGCTCAAATATCACCCAAACTGATATTTCTGGTAACAGCCTGGATATAAGCGGTACTGTAATGAACATCAACAGCCTTAATCTAAACGGTTCAAAACTAATAATGGATAATGCAGATCTTACGGTCAATAACGGCTTTGCAATCAATACCAAGCAACCTGTTGTAAATACGGCTAACAGTGTGATCAAATTATTCAGATCTACCGGTGGTTCTGATTTTGACATTGCCTTCAGTAATGTAAATCATTATTTTGAAAGAATAGAATACACCAATACAACAACTAATACGGATTATATTATTTCTTTTAATTTTCCTGGTGGGGTCATCAATAATTTCATCATCCACTCAGCAATAGCCCCAAGAATTGATAAAGTAAACCCTTCAATTATTCTTAAAACCCCTATGTCCGTCAATAATCTAACCATAGAGAAGAATAATAATGTTTCTTTAGAAGGTAATCTACAGGTTAATCAATCATTAAAGATCCTGGGAGACTGTTTAGACCGTATTACTTTAGCTTCATCAGGCTCGCCGTTAAGAACGTTAATACTTCCTAATTACAGCTCTAATCCATCCAATTATGTATTGGATAAAGTGCAGATAAAGTATATTTCTTCTTCTAGTGGACAAACCTATACCGCTACATCAAGTACGGACCTTGGCGGAAATAATGGAATTAATTTCCTGGATGTTATTCCTTCTACTTCAAGAAATCTTTACTGGATTGGAGGACAGGGACAATGGAGAGATCCTCAGCATTGGTCATTAACTTCAGGTGGAACTCCTGTAGGAGCATGTGATATTCCGACTGCAGTTGATAATGTTTTCTTTGATCAAAATTCAGGATTTACATCTACTTTGAATAAAATACAGATCAGGGGAAATTATCTTTCAAAAGCTAATAATATTACTTTCAATAATGCAACTAACCAGCCTGTTCTAGATTTTACTACAGATGGTGGGAATCCTTATTACCTAAGCGTTTATGGAAATCTTAGTTTACAGAGTGATGTAAAAATTATAGTTCCGATGTCCACTTTTGGCCTGACCCGAAATATCATTATGGCTCAGGGAACTACTACCGGAAAAACACGGTATATTGATACAAAAGGAGCCTTCACCCATCTGAATGTAAATGCTCAGGATTATTTTGAACTGAAAAGTCCTTATCAGGGGGATATTAACTTTCTTAATGCGGCAGGATTCAAAACCAATAGCCATCCTATGACATTGGTGAATTTTAGCTGGAATCAATCTATTAACAATAATCCGGTTGTGGATCTTGGGCAGTCTGTTCTTACAGGTACAAGAACGAACAGTTCTGGTACTGCCAATTATTATATGGCATCTATTCCGTACTATAATTTTTACAGTCCTTATTTCTTTATTACTACGGGTAATAATCCACTCACTTTAAATGCTGAGGCTGCGAAAGCCGATATGGGATATTTTACTACCAATACTCCCACAGCTTTCAATTTTGGAGACCTAACAGTTTGGAAGGACGGAATTGTAAATACAGGAACAAGAGTCTGGAATTTCAACAAAATGACCTTTCTTGGAAGTACTACTGCCAATAGTGTAAGTACTTTGAGTTCTTCAGGTAAGTACAAAACACTGTACTTCAATCCAGGATCTTATCAGGTTGATAACAACCAAACTGTTACTGAAAATCTCTTTATGACCGGAACTCCATGTAACAGAATTTCTGTACTAAGGTCTACAGCAGGACAAAATACAATTAATCTCGATCCTACAGCAACATACACCATGTTTTATGCTTCCATCAGAGATATGAATTTCTCCCGTGCTGTAAGTGCTTATGGAAATAGCCAGGATCTGGGAAATACAGCCAATCTTTCCATCATTCCTACAGATGTTCAGGCCGCAGGGTTTGGAGGAAACAAAGCGATATGTGCATCAGAATTCCCTAAAACCTATGATGCTTCTACTTTATTCGGTACGGATCCTAATGCTTCCTATACCTGGACTAAGCTTAATAATCCTAATTCAGGAGTGATCGGTACAGGGCGTTTAGTAACCTTTACACAACCGGGAAATTACAGAGTAAATGTAACATATAGCCAGGACGGATGTAATATTACAGAAGACTTCACCATCTCCTCTATTGCTTTACCGGCAGACAATACCACCTCTTCATCTATGAGTGCAGCAAAACAGTCTTCAGGAGATATGCAGGTAAAGTTTAAAGGTTCGCTTGCTCAAACGTATATTTTCACCTATACCGTTAATAATGGTCCGGATCAGACGATAACTTCTGCACCAAACGGAGAAGCAATTATTCTTCATTCTAAAGGCCAGACAGGAACGGTGGTATACCGTCTTAAAAGTATCCGTTTTGCTACCGGAGAAGCTTGTCCTGTTACCATCAGCAATAAAGAAATTGTAGTGAACATCAATCCGGATTGTCCTACTCCAGGTGTAATGATGCTCATGGATAATATTCTTCGAGGCTGTACTTCTGATATGGGAGCAAGACGTCTGTCTGAACTAAATCCTATAACAGTACTCAATCCACCTTCAGATGCAGGAGTAACGAGACTTATCTCAGGAACAGGAATTGTCATTAAAGAAGGAAATGAAGTATTTATGATCCGAAATAGCAATGCTTTACCGGAAACGCTTACCCTTCCCACCAATAAATCCCATATTCAGGGTGCTATCATCTACCATAATGACCATTTCTACGAAGGCATTGAAAATGGAAAATGGATCAGAGTAGACAATGAGTAAAACGAATCAGAAATTCATTCAAACCAACTGATAACCATGAGCCGTATTGAAATCTTTTCAATGCGGTTTTTTATGTGTTGGATTTCAGACCATCAAAAAAATCCCTTATCATTTTTGAACCCTCACCGGGGCTTCTCAAAAGAACAATTTCCCCATGTTCATCGGTTGTAATATGTCCTTTAAAGGCATCCGGCATTCTTTCGTATTGTTCATTCACCTGTGTTAGAAACTCTTTGAATGAAGCATAATTGTATTTTTCTACTAGAAAAGGAAGCGCATTTTTTCCTCTCAGCAGCTCATATTCCTGGTAATTATAGGGAGTTGTTTTTTCAGTTTTTGCCAATGAAATTTTCATTTTATCAACCAATTTTACGATTTCTCTTTCTTCTGCGAACTGTGCCCATCCACGCAGAGCATGTACTTTCATATCAAGATACCTTTCTTTTTTACATGCCATTTCAAAGAATGGTTGAAGTTCAGGGTATTGATGGTTATAAAGCAATTTCAGGATTTTATTACGGTAAGAAATCTCTTTGGTATTTGTATAAATCCGGATCAGATGACTACAGTTTTCAGCGGTAACATTCTTAGTGTTAAGGTCAAATAATGCTTTTTTAAAGTCTGGATGTCTTTCTTTGGCATTTTCATCTGTTAAGATCTCCGGAAATGTGCTCATATTGAGGTAATTTTTGATTTTGATAATTCTGATATGCAAATTGGGGAAAATAATTTACAATTAGACTGAAGCATGTATATTTTAGGTTTTTGATAAAGATCTTTTCTCTCGCTGATTTTGCAGATTGCGCTGATTATTTATGGATATATATCTTAAATTTTTAAAACCATTAAGAGTTTATAAGCCTTTAAGATTATTAAGCAACTCTCTTAAAGATCTGTTGATCTTCTTAATGAAACTTAACTTCTTCAATTCCCTTAATGGTTTAAATACAATAAGTTTTGGCTAAAGCCAATGGAATTTGATTATTTTAATTATTCAGCGGCCGGGCTAAAGCCCGCCCCTATTGATGTGGATATTTGTATGCCCAATAGTTGTTTAACGACAAGATCTTTTATCTTTTATCTTTTATCTTTTATCTTTTATCTTTTATCTTTTATCTTTTATCTTTTATCTGTCACATTTTCTTCACTAAGTTTGTCTTAAAAAGAAATATCATGCAGGGAAATTACAGCAGGCTGCTTACCTATGCCTATAATATTACCGGTTCTTATGAAGATTCTCAGGATCTGGTACAGGATGTAATAGAAAAATATATTTCTTTGGATAAATCTGAGATCAGGAATGAGGCCAATTTTCTCATCAAAAGCACCATTAATCATGCGATTAATTTTAAAAACAGGCACAGTAAAAAAATGGTGTATGGCGAATGGCTTCCCGAACCTCTTTCTTTTGAAAATGCAGAAAATAAACTGATTAAAGAACAAACTGCCCGCTATACCCTGCTTGTTCTTTTAGAAAAACTGAATCCCAGAGAACGTGCAGTATACATTTTAAAGGAAGCCTTTGATTATTCTCATCAGGAAATTGCAGAAACCCTTGATATTTCAGTAGAAAATTCCCGAAAGCTGTTAAGCCGTGCAGGAAAGCAATTACAGGATATAAAATACAAACCGGACAGCGTCAATACCTCTATTCACACTGATATTCTTCAGCAATATCAACTGGCCTTAAGTGAAGGTGATATTCCCAATATTGAAAAGTTGCTTATTGATGAGATAAGACTGTCCGCAGACGGAGGAAAACGTGTGCGTGTTATCAAAGCTGTAGAAGTTGGAAAATCTGCTACAGCACAGCTTCTGGCGTATGTACAACAGCAGTTTTTAGGAAAAAAACCTTATACTTTCCATATTTTCAATCATCAGCCTGCAATTTGTTTCTGGCAGGACGGCCGTATTTATAACTGTCATATCCTGGATATTGATGCTGAGGGAATGATCCGTGAAATTTATTCTATTGTAGACCCTGAAAAACTAAAAAGATTGCAATAATCTGTCACGTTTCAAGAATCTGCTGTGTCTTTAAATAAAAAAGTATGAACACACTTCTAAGAATCGACAGCAGCTTAAGAACAGAGCAATCTTACTCACGAACATTAGGCGATTATTTTATTCAACAATGGAAAATAAAAAATCCTGATGGAATTATTAAGGAAAGAGATGTTACCAGACAGCTTATTCCTCATATCACCCAACAGACGGTCAATGCTTTCTTCAGTGAAAACCCTGATACAGAAAGCATTCATCTATCCGATGAACTGATTAATGAGTTATACCAATGTGACGAAATTCTGATTACCTGTCCCATGTACAATTATGGCATTCCTTCTTCATTAAAAGCGTATTTTGACAGCGTTATCAGAACGAAAAAAACCTTTACAGGAAATATTTCCCTTAAAGGATTACTGGAAAATAAAAAAGCATATATCATTTCTTCAATGGGTGGTATGAGTCCCGGAACACACAACCCTCTGGAAAACCATCTGACCCTGCTATTCAATCATATGGGAATTACTGATATCTGTTATTTCCCATTGAATGGCACTGTGGTAGATGAGATCAGCAATGCAGAGAAAATCGCTTTACAACAATCTGAAATTTTAAAACACCTCAATTAATTATGGAACAGATTAAACAGGCCATTCAACAATTTATTAAAGGTGGCGACAATAGTGATACAGCCCTTTTGCAAGAAATCCTTCACGAAAATTATCAGAATATTCAGGATGGTTTTTTTGACAAACCGGGAATCTTCATTATTCCCAAACAGGAATACATCGGCTTGGTACGTGATAAAATATTTGGTGGAAAGCCCCGTCAAATCACCTATCATTCTCTGGAACAGAAAAATAATATCGCTTATGCACAGGTTTCTCTTGAGAGTTCAACATTACGGTTTTCATCCCTCATTACCTGTGTAAATGAAAATGGAAAATGGCAGGTTATCACCAATATTCCTTCTATAGAAACTAAATAATTTAAAGGCCGCGAATGCACGAATAATAATACCTGAAAAATTCATTCGTGCATTAGTAGCTAATTATAAAAATATCATAACAATAAAGCCTATCTATGTGGTTCAGAAAAATAGATACATAGATTTTATCTGTGAAATCAGATGTGCACAATTTTACTTATAAATGCGTGGCTACCTCAAGAATCTGTAGGATTATTTTTTCAATAAACTGTTTACAAATGTTATCGTTTACTCATCAACTTTAGGTATAATTTTGTGTCATAATAATATCCTATGAAACATATTATCCAAGAGGTTTTCAGCAGTATTTTAGAAAATCCGGTATTTGATTTATCATTAATTGAAAAATATTTCTCAAAAGACTATATCCAATTGGTAGATCATCACCAGCTCAATTATGATGAGTTCATTCTGCACATCAAAAAACTCAAAGAAAAAGTTGCTGAACAAAAGATTGATATTCTTAACTACGCTGAAAATGGGAATACCATTTTTACCCATCATACTGCAAAATCAGTATTAAAAGACGGCAGTATTGTACGGCATAAAGTACTGGCAGAGTTCACCATTCAGGAAGGTAAGATTATAGGATGTGATGAACTGACTTTACTATTGGAGGGTAATCATACAGAAAAAGATTTAGGTTCTGAAGTTTGATAAATCCCTGCATTCCTGCTCCAGTATTAACAAATCTTAAAACAATGTTAATTTTAACTTCAAAGCATATCCCAAACAGACGTTTAATTTTGTTGTGATTTTTATCTAATGACAAGAAAGTGAAGAAAATTTTTACATCTGCTTTGTTTTGTGCTTCTCTATTTTTCTATGCACAAACCGGAACTCTTTCCGGAAACATCAATGACGACTCTAAAATTGCCCTACCAGGAGCCAAGATCTCCTTAAATCCGGGTAACATCTATACAACATCCGATGAACATGGAAATTTTGTATTTCTGAATGTTCCACCTGGAACTTATACGATGAAGGTAGATTATCTGGGGTATGGTACGCATCAGTATGATGTGATTATCTCATCTGAAAAAAATACCCAACAGAACATTATTTTCAACAAAAAGGAAACAAGTATTGGGGAAATTGTGGTTTCCGGAGCTACGTTGAAGAATCAGGCAAGAGCTTTAAACAAGCAAAAGAACAACTCCAACATCACGAATGTGATCTCTTCCGATCAAATCGGACGTTTTCCTGATGCCAATATCGGAGATGCCTTAAAACGTGTCCCTGGGATTACGATACAGAACGATCAGGGTGAAGCCAGAAACCTTATCATCAGAGGTCTTGCTCCCAATCTAAACTCTGTGACCTTAAATGGAGACAGGATTCCTTCTGCTGAAGGCGATAACCGTAATGTTCAGATGGACCTTATTCCTTCTGATATGATCTCTACCATTGAAGTTAATAAAACCCTTACTCCTGATATGGATGCCGATGCCATTGGTGGTTCAGTGAACCTGATTACCAGAGCTTCTCCTAACGGACAAAGGATCTCTGCAACATTAGCTGGCGGATACAATCCCATCCGTGAAAAAGGAAATTATACTGCAGGATTGGTCTATGGAAACCGTTTCCTGAATAAAAAACTAGGAGCCGTATTCAGTTTTTCCTATAACAACAATAATTTTGGTTCAGACAATATAGAGCCTGTATGGAGCCAGGCTAATGACAGAGCTCAAACTGTTTATGTAAGTAAAATGGGAGTTCGTCATTACAATGAACACCGCATCAGACATAGTTTTGACTTGAATATGGATTATGAATTTAATTCCAAAAACAAGATCTATGCTTCTGCGATGTACAACTTCAGAAATGACAAGGAAAACAGATTTGCATTAGGCTACAAAATAAAACCGGTTTACAATGGAGATGAATCTGAAATTATAGACTGGAAAGGCAGCATCACAAGGCAAAACAAAGGCGGAGATGCCGCTAATGACAATACCCGCCTTGAAAAGCAAAAAGTTCAGAATTACGCCTTAAGAGGAGAACATTTATTGGGTTCCAAAGTTGACCTCGATTGGTCTATGAATTATGCTCTTGCAAGTGAAGATAAACCCCATCAGCGATATATCGAATTTGAGAACAGTAAGATGAACTTCTCTCCGGACCTTAGCAACCCGAGAACTCCTATGTTCAATCTTCTTGCAGCAGACAACCTGGGAAGCTATAAACTAAGCGATCTTTCTGATGCTAATAGCTATACTCAGGAAAAGGAATTTGGAGCTAAAGTGAATGTACGTTTCCCGTTTTCTGTAATTGATGGTCAAAAAGGAAGACTTCGTACCGGTGCAAGGCTCCGTTTGAAAGAGAAAGAAAGAGAGAATGATTTTTATGCATTTACACCTACGAGCAGCATGGGAAGCCTTCTGTCTGTACCTACACAATATCTTGACGGGCATAACTTTCAGCCGGGAAATTATGTTCCGGGAGCATTTGTTGATCCTGCCTATTTAGGTGGATTGGATCTGTTTAATCCCGCTTTATTCAATGGGAAATCGAAACCTTCAAAATTCCTTTCCAACAACTATAGTGCAAAAGAACAGATTTATGCAGGATATATCCGTTGGGACCAGGATTTCAATGATAAACTTTCCATGATTGTAGGAGCACGTGTGGAAACTACCAAGATTGATTATACCGGAAACTACGTCATGAATGAGAGTGATCTGGTAGGAAAAATAAATAATACCAATACCTACACCAATGTACTTCCGAACTTGTCTTTCAAATATGTTCCGGTTCAGGATCTTGTACTCCGTGCAGCATTTACCACTGCCCTTGCCCGTCCGAACTATTATTCATTGGTTCCTTATCTGAATGTTATTTCAGAAGATGAAATTGTTTCAGCAGGAAATCCTAACCTGAAGGCTACCTACGCTTACAATTTCGATTTCATGGCAGAAAAGTACTTTAAGTCTGTGGGAATCCTTTCCGGAGGTATTTTCTACAAAAATCTGAAAGACTTCATTTATACTTTTTCAAGAAGAAATTATACTGCGAATGACTTTGCAAGCGATTTCGCAGGGCAATCCAATCCTATTCCGGCAGGAGAAAGCAACTGGAAATTTACCCAGCAGCGCAATGGAGATAATGTAAATATCTATGGTTTTGAAGTCGCTTTACAAAGACAATTGGATTTTATTCCGGGTGCGTTCTGGAAAGGTATGGGAATCTATGTAAACTATACTTATACCCATTCAAAGGCTAAAGGAATTACCAATGAAGAAGGTATTGAAAGAACGGATGTAGGATTTCCGGGCGCTGCTCCTCATATGTTCAACGGATCACTTTCATGGGAAAACAAACGTTTTTCTGCAAGAGTTTCTATGAACTATGCGTCTCACTATATTGACGAACTGGGTGGGAAATCTTTTGATGACCGTTATTATGACAAACAGTTTTTCCTGGATGCCAATGCTTCCTACAAAATTACAAGCCAGTTAAGAGTTTTTGCAGAAGCCAATAATCTCACCAATCAGCCGTTAAGATATTACCAGGGTATTCCAAGCAGAACGGCACAGGCTGAATATTACAGACCACGATTTACCTTAGGAGTAAAATTCGATTTTTAAGAACATGAAGAAGATAACATATTATATCGCAGCACTTGCTGTTGTTCCTTTTGTAATGAGTTGCAAAGGACAGACTCAAGCAGGAGAAAAATTAAAGCCAACCGTTATTACAGAAACTGTGGTGCATGATACTGATGATCCGGCCATATGGATCAATCCCAAAGATGTATCAAAAAGTATCATCATCGGGACAGATAAAGATACTGATGGAGGGCTGTATGCCTTTGATCTGAATGGTAAAATCACCCATAAAGTATTAGGCTTGAAACGCCCCAATAACGTGGATATTGAATATGGTTTTGTTTTAAATGGTAAAAAGACAGACATCGCAGCGGTTACAGAACGCGAAACCAATAAAGTAAAGCTGTATTCTCTTCCTGAACTGAAAGAGGTTGGCGAAATATCGGTATTCGAAGGAGAAACAGAACGTGCACCAATGGGAGTTTCCATGTATAAAAACGCGGAAACAGGAGAAATTTTTGTGATTGCAGGAAGAAAATCCGGACCCAAAGACGGCTATTTATGGCAATATAAACTTTCTGAAAAGAATGGAAGTATCACTGGAGATGTTGTCCGCAAGTTTGGAAAATACAGCGGTTTAAAAGAGATAGAAAGTATCGCAGTAGACGATGAATTGGGATATATTTATTATTCTGATGAACAGTTTGGTGTTCACCAATATTATGCAGATCCGGCAAAAGGAAATGAAGAACTCCTTGTTTTTGGAAAGGGCGATTTCACCTCTGATGTGGAAGGGATATCCATCTATCCTACTCCGAAAGGTAAAGGATATATTTTGGTTTCCGACCAACAGAATGATTCTTTTAATGTTTATCTGAGAGAAAATCCGGCAAAAGGAAGAATTGCTGCCATTCCTGTTTCTACCCTTGAAAGTGATGGTTCGGAAGTAACGAATGTAAATTTAGGTCCAAAATTCCCAAAAGGAGTTTTTGTAGCCATGAGCAACGGCCGGGTTTTTCACATGTATGACTGGAGGCTTATTGAGGAGAGAATTCAAGCCGCTATAAAGACAAAACAGTAATTTTTTTAAATACAAATAACACAAATGTTCTCACCAATAGCACAAGGATTCTGCATCAGAATTAATGAATATTCGTAGTTAAATTTTTGTTTAGATAATACCCACAAACCATTAGGATTAATAAAGGTTTAAGAAGGATTAAGATAAGCTTCGCTTGAAGGTAGAAATATACCTGAAATCAAATTATTTAATCTTAATTTTTCTTCTCCTCTTTAAGATCTTAATGGTTTATTTTTATTCAATATGTTTTCTCAGAAATTCTGCAGTATATGAGATGTTATTTTTCAATAGTTTTTCAGGTGTTCCTTCAAACAGAACTTTTCCGCCAAATTTTCCGGCACCGGGACCAATATCAATGATCCAGTCGGCCTGAGCAATGATGTCCAGGTTGTGTTCTATAACAATTAATGTATTATTCTGGTCTACAAGATCATTAAAAAAAGACAGCAGTTTTTGAGTATCACTTGGATGAAGCCCTGTACTTGGCTCATCCAGCACAATAATCTGATTTGTATTCTTCAGTTCTCTGCTGAGCTTCAAACGCTGCCTTTCGCCTCCGGAAAAGCTATCCATCCGTTGCCCTAATGTTAGATAATCCAGCCCCAGTTTTATCAGAAGATCAATACTTTTGGCTATGTTTTTATCTGTGAAAAAATCTTTTGCCTCTAATACCGTCATATTCATCACTTCTACAATATTTTGATGATGATATTGATATTGAAGAACTTTCGGATCAAAACCGGAGCCTCCACATACTTCACATGGCTGTTCTATATCGTCCATAAAAGCCAGATCTATTTTTTCCACTCCTAATCCTTTACAGTTTTTACAGGCACCTTCACTATTCCTGCTAAATAGCTTTTCCGAAACATGATTACATTCTGAGAACAGTTTTCGAACAGTATCAGAGAGGTTTAAATAGGTTAAAAGATTTGAGCGGCTACTTGCTGTAAGAAGCGATTGGTCTATCACGGTTAAATCCTGATAAAATGTGGGAAGAACATGGTTAATTAAAGTACTTTTTCCGGAACCTGCTACACCAGTAACAACCGTCATAACTCCTACCGGTATACTAACACTTATATTTTTAAGGTTATGTAAATTAGCATTCCTTATCTCAAGATAACTTTTAGGCATTCGGCACAGGCTTTTAACAGTTGTTTTTTTCTTAAAATAAGCCCCTGTTTTTCCTTTAGATTTTTTTAAATTAATAAAATTCCCTTCATAGATCACTTCGCCCCCATTTTTTCCTGAGCCCGGCCCCATATCTATGATCCAGTCTGCTCTTTTAATAAGATCCGGATCATGTTCCACTACCAAAACAGAATTGCCTTTATCCTTGATCTGTTGTATGATGTGATTAATATTCTCAAGATCTTTAGGGTGTAAACCGATACTTGGTTCATCAAAGATATAGAGTAAGTCTACCAGGCTATTCCCCAAACTTTTCACCATTTTTATTCGTTGAGATTCGCCTCCTGAAAGTGTATTGGTACTTCGCCCCAGTGTAAGATACCGTAAACCGATATCCATGATGTTCTGCAGCTTTCCGGAAAGTTCTTTAATAATGACTTCATAAGCTTCTGATTCCAGACTGTTGATAAACTCCAGCAGCTCATCAATGGAAAGTGCTGTACAGTCTGCAATATTTTTGCCTTTTATCTTACAGCTTAAAACCCTTTCATTTAGCCGTTTTCCCTGACAGGATGGACAGGCTTTTGTGACCACCACATTATGCAAAGCATCTTTTCTTGTCAGGTTTTCTTTGGAGTCTTTCTTAAGAAATGTTTTTTCAATCCGGGGAATAATTCCCTCATATTTTACAGTTTTCCCCCAATTTTCATCCGGATGTTTAGGTTTATGCTCTGTTGCGTATAACAAAATGTCTAACTCCTGGGAAGTAAAATCTTTCAACTTTTTATCATTATCAAAATAGCCAGACTGTGTATATCTTGTTAAACGCCATCCTCCGGGTTGAAATGTTGGAAACTGTATAGCTCCTTCATTTAATGATTTCTTTTGATTAATCAGGGTATTAATATCTACTGTCTGTACAAACCCCAACCCCTCACATTCGGGACACATTCCCTGCGGATTATTGAATGAAAATACGTTAGAATACCCTACAAAGGGATGCCCCATTCTTGAAAATAAAAGCCTCAGAGAAGCATAAACATCTGCCGCAGTTCCTACAGTAGACCGTGCATTTCCACCCAATCTTTTCTGATTGATAATAATTGGAACATTCAGGTTTTCAATTTTATCTACATCCGGAATCCCGTAATGCTGCAGCCGGTTTCTGATAAAACTGTTCTGTGTTTCATTAATCTGCCGCTGGGCCTCGGCTCCTATCGTCTCAAATACCAGTGAAGATTTCCCTGAACCTGATACTCCCGTAAAAACTACGATCTTATACTTTGGAATTTTTATGGAAATATTTTTGAGATTATTCTGTCTTGCATGGGTAATTTCTATGTTTTCCATTTTAAATTATTAACTTTGTTAATAGTTAACTAAGTTAATCAAAATTCATTCCATGAAACCCATTGAAAAAGAATTTTTTGATACGTTTACCGATTTCCAATGCCTTATTCTCGCTCATATGAACAGAGGAGATATCAATGGTATAACGGCTTCCCATTATAACATCATTGAATTCGTTCTGCGAAAAAAAAGAACAACTGGAAAAGAGATCTCTTCTGTTTTCAAAATCACCCCAGCAGCCGTTTCAAAGCAACTGAAACCTCTCATTAGCAATGATTTTATTACTCAGGAACAGGATGAGAATGACCGGAGAAAATTCATACTCTCCGTTACTGAAAAAGGGAAATTTGTAGTTGAAAACTCTGAAACATTCCGCAAAAAAATTACCCAGCAAACTACGGCAATACTTAGTCCGGCTGAGCTTGAACAATTTAATTATCTGTTAAGTAAGATTTTGAGTGAAATCAAACTTTAATCCTCCTGAATCCTTGTAATTAATTGTATTTTTGAACACACTAAATTATTAAAAAATTAATTTCAACTCTATGAGTGAATTCATCAAACTTTTCCCGGATTATGAAGATGTTTTTTATGATGACCTGGAAAACCATAAGAAATACTTCCTCCCTATTTGCTCTTTTAATCTTCAACTGCTTGAGCCTTCTAAAAATGAATGGCTTCATATTGTTTCTGTAAAAGAAATCTATGACGGCTGTGTGGGAGAAGAAAGTGAAGAGTACCATACTCAGTTTACGAAATCAGATATGCTGGGTTTTGATATTATTGACGGTAAATATAAATTTGATTCGGATTGGAACTACTTCCAGGCATTCAACGAGATAACACCTGAACAATATGGTGAAGACTTCTCTGATCTGGACATTGAATATAATATGAATGAAGCCATGTATCAGCTGAAAAAAGCGTACTACAACAAACATGGTAAACTGTATGACAAGTATTCTTACAGACCGGGACTTATTGTAGATGATATCCGCAGACTGGAAAGACTTCGTCAATTAACCGTTGAAGATCTTGAAAAAGATGAAGATTCAGATTACATGGTGGAAAGAGCAGAGAAAAAGTTATATGGCATCTTTGAAGAGCTTAATATTGAGAAAAAGAGCCTTGAAGACAGTAATTTTGGAGGCGAAAACCTCATGAACAAACCAACTCTGAATGAAGAGCTATTAGACTACATCGCCTGTATTGAAGGCTATGATTTCCAACAAAATGCAGCAGATCAGATCTTTTTATTTCATGATGATTCCATTAAAAAAGCAGTGATCTGTTTCGAATACACTTAAAATTTATTCTACAATCTTTATTTAAAAATGTCAAAAAAATATACTGAATGTTCTCTGCATGGGAAGCAGGAAATTGGTTTGCTGTGTACCCATCTTGCCCATAGCCTTCTGGATAGAATTCCTGTAGGTTTTCATGAATTTGATGATGCTGACCTTGGCCGCCCCGATGCCTGGTGTGATAAGTGTGAAGAATCTCAGAAACAGATTGAAACAGATCAGGATCAGGAAGACTGGTTCACCCATTGTGATTATAAAATCCTTTGTGCAGCCTGCTGGGATGAGGCCAAAGAGCTGAATGAAAATTAGTGTTTGAGGCTAAAAGTTGTTATTCTCAACGCAAAAGACGCAAAGAGGCTTCAAAATAATAATTAAATACACCCGCATATCTTCCTTTTCAATATCCTATGTCTCTATGTGGTTTAAAAAAAATAATTTTTACCACATAAGAACATAGCTTTTTAGAATGATGCATTATTTTATTCGTGCATTCGTGGCGATTAAAAGCGCTATCAGACATCTGCAAAATCTGCAAGATTTTTTAGGTTGGGAATCGCAAAGGTGCAAGAGATTATCATAATTATGCATATTTTTAAGGCGCAAGAGAATCAAAGATTCTCAGCAAAAATCACTCATGTATGTATTTGTGGCGATTAAAAAGCCTTTGAGGAATCTGCGTAATCAGCAAAATCTGCAAGATTTTTTAGGTTGGAAAACGCAAAGGCGCAAGAGATTATCATAATTATGTATATTTTTAAGGCGCAAGAGAATCAAAGATTCTCAGCAAAAATCACTCATGTATGTATTTGTGGCGATTAAAAAGCCTTTGGGAGAATCTGCATAATCAGCAAAATCTGCGAGATTTTTTTTTGGCCGGAAAACGCAAAGGCGCAAGAGATTATCATAATTATGCATATTTTTAAGGCGCAAGAGAATCAAAGATTCTCAGCAAAAATTACTCATGTATGTATTTGTGGTGATAAAAAAAACTTTGAGGAATCTTGCTTAATCAGCAAAATCTGCGAGTTTTTTTTTGGTTAGAAAACGCAAAGGCGCAAGAGATTATCATAATTATGTATATTTTTAAGGCGCAAGAGAATCAAAGATTCTCAGCAAAAATCACTCATGTATGTATTTGTGGCGATTAAAAAGCCTTTGGGAGAATCTGCGTAATCAGCAAAATCTGCGAGAAAATTTATCACTTCCAATGTATCAACTAAAATAGCCTACTCTCCTATTTATAAGTTCTAAACAGTCTGTCCCAGATAGAGGTATAAAATCCAAAGTTTTTAGTTTCATCCAAATGATGCTGGTTATGGAACCTGGTAGTTCCTACAAAAAATCTATCAAAGCTAGCAGGAAAAAATTCCCGGTTCAGATGCCCAATGGTTCCCCAAATAAGGTTAATAAACAGGTAAATAGAAATGGAAATTACAGAAAAATCATAACATATCAGCAAGACCAGCATCATGAGTCCAAAACCTATGGTTTCAAAAGGATGAAGAACAAAAAGGCTCAGAAAATTGGTACTCACATGCTCATGATGCTTTCCGTGGATCATTTTATAGACAAAAGGTAAATGAGCCGCATAGTGAAAGAAGTACATGAAAATATCCATGAAAAGAAGTAATGCAATCACCTCCAGGCCAATCCTGATTCCCGATTGGGCAGTGCCCAGCTCAATCCAGTTATTCTTCCATAAAAAAACACCTATCAGCATCACAAGGCTGTTACAGATAATGGTAAAAAGGCTAAGATAAAAATCTGATGCTGAAACAGGATGATCCTTCTCCTGTAATGGACTTTTACGACATGTTTTATCAATAAAAAGATACAGTCCGATTGAAAATAAATACAGAAAAATATTGCTAATCAGACTCAACACAATCCATTGTGGCCAGGAAAATTGCCAAAACATATTGATATACCCGGAAAGCATTGCCTCATTGCCATTCATAAACTCGTCATCTTTTCAACTTGATGTTATAAATGTATGAATTTTGGAATAAAATAAGGTAAGAAAGCCATTGTAAACATAAGATGGAAGGTTACTGAACCCTCTCTGGTTCAAAACTGTTATCCAATAACCATGATTAGGTTTTAAAAACACATTATTTCTGTCTTGTTTTTCTCTTAATTTCACGGAGCCTCATGGTCAGTTTTTTTCTCAGATCGTTATGATAGGCTCTATATTTTTTGATGCTCTCTTCAAGGTTCTTTTTATTAGTAAGGTATTCTTCATACAAATTACCCAACTCAGCAATCTGTGTAGTAACATCTGACGGACGGGTTTCAGAATCATCTGCTGCTTCTATCAGCAGGCGATAATATTCTATACGACTGGTAAGGCTGGTATGAAGTTTTGGCTCTATTCCCTGCATGTTTTTTTCTTTAATGGTTATTATTGATATCAGTGTATAGGCTATAAATCCTTACCAGCAGCTATTGGAGGAACATCACTCTGATATAAAATCTTCACTCCTTCGGCAGACATTTTTTGATTTACAGATTTAAAATAAGTTCCATTTAAAACAGAAGAAATCAACGTTTCATCAGGATGACCTAAAGGTAATAAAGGCAGTACAGCATACTCATTCACAGAAACCTGTGGAGAAATCCCATTGCTGTACTCACCCATTCCATTGGCATTGAATACTTTATAAATTACAGGATGCATCTGCCAGCGTATTTTTTGGGGTTTACGTTTGTCTTCTACCGTAAATCCTGCCATATCTTTTCCTAATGTTACAGCTCCTACCTGAATTACCTGCATATAAGGTTTCAGATTATTGATGACTATTTCAGCAGCAGAAGCCGTACTGTTTGAAGTCAGAATATAAACTTTATTCAAGCCTAATGCATTTGTACGTAAAGTATTAAAATCAAGAGCTTTCGGATCATAGGCAATCTGTTGAGAAAATGTTCTTTTTACTTCACCACCGTTTTTATTCCCTTTAAAAGTAATGAATGGAGAAGCAGATGTTATTCCCGAAGGAATCAGAGAACAAAGAGCCGCTGCGGCAGATACTGATCCGCCATAATTGTACCGAAGATCAAGAATCAACTCCTTTACTCCTGCAGCTTTAAATTCTGCAAATTTCTGGCTGAGTTTCTGTGTCATTCCATCCGGGAAATCATAGATATACAGGTATCCTGCCTTTTTGCCGTTTTTTTCAAATATTTTAGACAATAGTGATTGTTCAAAAGATAATCCATAGTATACTTTGATATTCTTTTCATCAGTAACAGTTCCATTATTCCAATTTCCTACAGTAAGATCCAGTACAGTAAGATCTTTCATCGTTGAAGTTATAGCCTCTGCATTCCCGGCAGTCACTGTTTTTCCGTTAATTCTGGTAATGATCATTCCGCGTTCAAGGCCTGCATTAGATGCCGGAGAGTTATTAAGAACTAGTTTAATTACTGTTACCACTTCTCCATTTGCCTGTTGAATAACGGTATAATCGAAGCCATACATATTTCGGATCGAACGCGGATAGCTGGAAGAATCCTCAGTATTTACAATAAAAGAGAAGCGGTCCTGAGGTGCCAGCAGACTTTTAAAGAAATCTTTTACGGGAAGGTGATAATCCGGTTTGGCAGGCATCTGATCTGCCCAGTAATAATACCGTTTGAGGCTGTCCTGTACCCAAAGATTAACGGATTCCGTACTTCCTTCAGGAAAGACAGGTGCATTGTCATCATTTTCCGTGCAGGAAATAAGGATGATTATAATCGCTATGAACTGAAGTTTTAAAAATTTTCTCATCCCTGATTATAAATATTCTGCCACATCTACATCTCCTTTTACTACCCATACTCCATTTTCTAATTTTTCCTGGAGTATGATCATATTAGCTCCCATATCCTGTTTTATTTTCACTTTAATCATCGCAGATCCTGCATAAGGGTCTGTAGTTCCCGGTTTGTACAATTCAAGGTACACGGGAGCCGTTGAACTGAAAGAACTATAGATTTTTACTGGGGTGAAACTATCTTTTCCGATATTATCAAATTCTGCCAGTATAGCTCCGTTTTCTCTTTTTAAAACGCCTTTTACATTTTTAAGGGATGATCCTGAAAATTCACCCAGATTCGGGAAAATAAACTCAAACCCTACTTTCCCAAAATTAACCTGTGGTTTTATCACCTCAGCCTGCAGGAAGATTCCCGGAAGATTGAAGAAGTATAATTTTTTATATTCCTCTATATTATCATAAGTAATATTATATTGTACAACTTCCTTCCCTGTCTCATTATTATATATTGCCAGTTTGTTGGTTTCTCCCTGATCCAGTACAAACTGAAGCGTGGTTTCTATTTTATTGGTATAGGAGGTTTCACCGTCAATAGATACAGGTTCTCCGTTAAACCTCATCTGAAGTACATCAGGTTTAGAGAATCCTTTTACAGTTACTTCTCCTGGTTTTTGTGCTACATCATATCTCTCCATTACAGTATTGTCTGTACAGGAAAACAATAGGATACATAATAGTAGTGCAAAGATCTTATTCATCTTTTATATTATTTTGAGCTTAAAAATATTGCCCTGCTTATTGTGCAGGGCAATACACAATTATAAAAAAACTAGTTGGATATGTTCTGGATAGCCTCTTTTCTTAAAACAGCTATCCATTATTGTATATTAAAATTTCATGTTTTGTTTCATGGTTAGTTTATAAAAGCAGAATGTTTATTTTTTAATAAAATTCAAACGTTCCGTGATTTTTCCATCAGTTATTTCTGCGATATATACTCCTTCTGATAAACCTGCTGTATTGATTAATTTTGAATACTGAGTGGTAAGAACTTTCTGCCCTGCTGCATTATAAAGGTGAACGGTTGTTTTATTTTCTTTGAATGCGGGATTAAGTTGTAACTGTAAGTATTCTTTAACAGGATTTTCTGCGATTTTTGTCAGATTTTCTTTCTTTTTTACATCCTTTGTGCTCAAGGTATTTGATGCGGCATAAATAGCCATTTCATCAATATTGATATTCATGATATTATTCCCGCTAGCATTTCTGTTGGCCCACATTCCTATATAAATTTTCTTTCCTGCAAAAGCTGAAAGATCTACAAGATTTTCTACAAACTGAGTAAGGTCTGCCGGAAAAGGATTAGTTGATGAACCCACCTGTATTTTATATGGACTTTGCAGATAATTTCCTGCTCCATCTACTGCCAGGGCCTTAAAATCTGCTAAAACAGGAACTTCTTTTTGAGGTGTACTTACATAGATATAAAGATCCCTACCCACAATAAGATGGGAAGCTCTCTGTCTTCCAATAGAAGAAGTAAGAGTGATTGTTCCAGATGCGCTTGTAAGGTCAATTTGTGGAGAAATAATCCAGTCATCTTCAGTCCCGAACCCTGCTGCGCTTCCAGTGGGAACCAGGTTTGTAGAATGTCTAAGAACACCGGCACTTCCATAGGTTAAAGAGGTACCATTGTGATAAATATTGGCTCCTTGAAGCCACCCATTATTATTGCCATTCAGATCATGGAATGTCCATCCCTGAAGATCGGCAGGAGTGTCAAAAGTATTTCCCCATACCAGAGTTTGTGCTGCAGCCAGCTGAGATAAAAACAAAACAGATGATAAAATTATTTTTTTCATGATACTGATTATTAAGATTTTTAAGAAAAAAAGCAAGGAATGGGTATAAGCCGTTCCCTGCTTTTATAGTTTTTTAGTTTACAATGGCAAAATTGTATTTTGTCCAAGCTCCCTGGAATCCACCACAGTTTCTTGGAGATACATTCCAGCTTCCTTCGTTAAAGAATGGCTGGTTCATTCCCCATAATGCAGCTGTACTTCCTGTAAGAAGGTTAGCCGTTGGGATTCCTGCCGTACCAGTTCCTGTAACAGAAGTTGTAAATCCGTGTACCTGAATTGAAGCTAAGTTTGAAAGTGAAGAAAGCTCAGATCCAGTATTTTCTACTTTTATTCCTACAGGATATCCTGTTACTACAGCATTGTTTAAAGTTAATTTACCATGTCTTCTGATATGGATACCGTTTTCGTAAGCAGCACCTTGTCCTGCAGCTCCGAATTTAGCTCCAATAATAGTAAGGTTATTGATAACAGGGTTTGTGATTAATGCAGTAGATGTACCTGTAGCATTGTTATCAAGCTCAATACCGTTAGAGTCAGGGCTTCCTCCGCTTACTGTGTGCGATGAATTGTAATCAGCTAAAGAAAGAGCACATGTAATAGTTCCTGTATATCCGTTGTCAAAGTCGAAATTATCATCTTCTGCAGCAAAAGAAATAAGGTTGGAAGCATTTACTGTTCCTCCGAAAAATTCAAAAGAATCATCCTGTCCGTAAGATACCTGGATATGATCTAAAGTAGTTCCATTTCCTACACCAGCTAAAGTCAAAGCATTAACTTCGTTTCCGGAATTAGCTCCTACGAAATCATACCCTGCAAATTCGATACGAACATATTTCATGATCCCTGCATTATGTCCAGAAGTTGTTCCACCAAAATAAAATTCAGGATTATTAGTAGGAAGGCCTTCTACAGTTGTTGTAAAAGGTACGTTGGTAGGAGCATCTCCCAAAAGAATCACCCCTCCGAAATCTCCCGGAGTAGCAGTAGTATCTTCATCTCCATCTAAAAGTCTGTAACTTGTAAAAACGATAGGCTGAGATTCAGTTCCTGTAGCATTAATTTTTCCTGTTTTCGTAATAACAAGAATCCCTGAACCTTCTCCTATTGCATTAGGTTTTGCTTTGATGAATGTTCCAGGCTGGATCGTAAGGGTTGCTCCGTCTTTAACGGCTACCGTACCATCAATTTCAATGACTCCACTCCATGTTGTATTGGAAGTAATAGGTCCACTCACTTTAGTAACAGGAAGTGCAGAAGCTGTAAGATATTCAGCTGAAGTAGATTTCATTTCAAAAGGAGTAGAAGAATCTGCTAAATGATCGTTCTGACAAGCTGTAAGAGATAATGCAGCAGCTGCAATTAGAGTTAATCTTTTCATTGTTATAATTTTTGATAGATCCGGTTATTTATTTTGATGACCGGAAGTTTTTAATATTCAGAAATATCCGCCTCTATATTTCTGCGATTTGGTTATTGTTTACATCCTACAGACCATGAGGAGCTAAGCTGTATGAGTTCCCTATTGAGCCGCTATTTTCCGGGAAAAGGCCATAGCGTTCGGTTTTTGATTGATCCGGTACTGCTGTGCGCATCATCAGTATTATTCCGAAGCTTTTTCCAGGTTTCCGAAACCTGTACACTTCTATATAGAGAGCTCTTTTATCTTTACAAAAGCCGGAGATTTATCATATCTAAAGCCTTGTTTCTACCCATTATTCCAAAATGGAGAAATTATATTTTGTCCAGTTTCCTCGAAAGTTTCCGCAATCTCTAGGGGCAATATTCCAGGATCCTTCATTAAAAAAAGGCTGAGCCATTCCCCAGGTAGGGGAAGTGTCTGCAACAAGTAGATTTGAAGCAGGAATTCCAGCGGTTCCAGCTCCTATAGCTGCAAGTTTAAATGCATGCGTCCGGATACTGTTATAATCAGAGTTATTAGAAAGTTCAGAACCTGTTCCCTCTACTTTAATTCCTGTAGGATAACCTGTAATCAATGCATTATTCAGCGTTAATTTTCCATTTCTTCTGATATAGATTCCATTGCCATACATCCTGCTAAAGGGTTCCATCCATACTCCTATTATGCTAAGATTATTGAAGGTAGGATGAGTCATCAAAACAGTGGCTGTACCATGAATGTTATTTTCCACCTCTATTCCCTGAGAATCATAAACACTTCCACTCAATCTGTGCGGTGAATTATAATCTGCCAAACCAAGTGCACAGGTAATTGTCCCCGTATATCCGAGAATGCAATCGAAATGATCATCTTCAGGAGCAAAAGAAACCAGATTGGAAGCATTAACATTCCCTCCATAGAATTCAAATGAATCATCCTGTGCATGAGATACCTGGATATGGTCTAACGTAGTTCCTTCTCCCACTCCTGCCAGTACTAAGGAAGAAATTTCATACAGAATGCTGGGCAGTATATCTGCTCCCCCAAATTCGATACGCACATATTTCATAATTCCTCCATTATGATTGTTGTTGGTTCCTCCATAATAGTAATCAGGACCAAACAACCCATCAATTGTTGTGGTGGAGGGAACATTGGTCTTTGCATCTCCTAGGATCATAACCCCGGCAAAATCTCCACCTCTGGGTATTGTATTCTCATCTCCATCTAAAAGCCTGTAACTGGTAAAAACAATAGGTTGGTTTTCAGTTCCTACAGCATTGATTTTCCCTGTTTTAGTAATCACAAGAAGTCCCGGCCCTTCTTGTATTGCATTAGGTTTTGCCTTGATAAAGGTTCCCGGCAAAATAGTAAGTGTTGCCCCGTTTTTAACTGCTATTGTACCATCAATTTCTATAACCCCACTCCATGTTGTATTAGAAATGATATGATTGTTTACTTTAGTCACAGGAAGTGCAGAAGCTGTAATATATTCCGCGGAAGCAGCCCTCATTTCAAAAGGAGCAGAAGAATCAGCTACATCATCTTTTTGACACGCAGTAAGGCAGAATAATGTTATCCCTATCGATAGTATTTTTTTCATTTTTTTAGTTTTATTAGTTTTTTATAAGCTCAATATGTAATTAAAATGTATAGTTGACACTTAACCCGAATATTCTTCCACTGTAAGCACGAAAAACAATCTTATCAATATCTTTATCATATTTAGTAGTAGCACCAGGTACAAGTTCCTGTAATTCTCTGGCAGTCTTATTTCCTGTATTGTCGGTATATCCTAGATAAGAGTTGAAGTTGTTATAGTATTCCTTTACCCTGTTGAACATATTCCTTACATTCAGTTTCAGTTCCAGGTTCCTGTTTTTTAAGAATTTATATGAGATCTGTGCATCTGCTACAGCATAAGGACGTTGGATTTCTTCTCCGTTATAAGCATATCCCACAGTAATATACTGATCCCCTTTAGCATTATATAAAAAGCTGAATCCTAATCTTTCTCCATCATATATTAATCCTACATTATAAGCGTAAGGAGTTTGCCCGTAAAGAGGTCTGTCTACTTCATAGGTAGCATCTTGATCTGTTGTTTTTGCCTTATCTTTAAAGGCAGTCACTTTTGTAATATTATAGGTGAAATTTCCATTGATGAAGAGCTTTTCCAGGAAAGGATTGGCTGCAATGAAGCCCAGATTTTTCCTAACTTCTGCTTCAAATCCTTTCAATTTTGCATTTTTAGAATTTCCGTTGTAGAGCTGTAAATTTCCTTCGCCGGTAATGTATCCTTCTCTTTCAATAGGTCTATCAATATCTTTGTAATACAGCCCTGCTGAAAATATTTCCCCTAATCCCGGAAACCACTCAAATTTAAAATCGTAATTATTAACGGTAGATGATACCATATGGGTATTGAATATCTGCCCATTAGCAATCGGATCAAAATAAGGTAATCCGGTTCGTTCATTAAACTGGGGACGAATTACAGTCTTACTGTACGCTAATCTGAGGTTTATTTTATTGGTGGGACTATAGGTAAAATTGGCAGAAGGCATCCATTGCCATGGCTTATCATCTATGCCTGTTTTGGGGAAATTATTAGAGTCTCTGGATTCCATTTGCTGAGAAACAAGGTCATATTGAAAATATTCTGCACGTAATCCCCAGACTAACCTGAATTTATTTTTCCAGCGGTTGTCAAACATCACATACATAGCATGCTGCTCAACTTCACCTTCGTATTTACCATCAACATACAATGGCCTGGTCTCCCATCCTATTCCTCCGGGTGCATAATGAGAGCCATCAAACCAGCTGGCAAGAGATCCGTACATTTCCAAAAAGTCTGGGTTCGGAACTTTCCTTTTTCCATCTACTCTCAATAAAAATTTCTGCTGTTGATTGGTATTCGATTTTGAAGCTCCGGCATATCCTATTTTAATATCATTTTTAAAATTTTCTTTGTCGAAATTCCATTTAAAAGAAGCTCCATAATTATAATCTGTTTCCTTGCTAGCAATGAATCCTCTTGCAAAATCACTTGCAGAATTGTTGGCTACGTGATAATTCAGGATCTCACGTCCTATAAATTTATATAATGTATTGTATTGGGTATAATCCTTAGTGTCTGATGAAACTCCCGTTCTGGCAGCAAACCAGTTAACTTCCATATTTCCGAACTTATGATTACCTTCCAGCTTATTCTGTAAAAACATCTGATAAACAGGATACACTGTATTATTTGTAAAAGGTTTGTCTAAAGACGCAATTTTTGAAGGATCATTATTGGGAACGATTCCATGATAGAAATAATTGTATGAAGCTTCGGCTGCTTCGGCTGAACCACTTCCACTGGTATACTCATCCCATCCTGTAATTCTTGTCAGGGTATTATCATAGATATGGGTATACGAATTACGGAATGAAAATCTGTTCCGGCCTAACTGCAACCCAAAATTCAGCATTCCAGCCACCGTAGAATTATAATTATAGGAAGCTCCTGAATTTTTAAAATTATAAAAAGGCATTTTTCCATTGGCATCAAAAGCCGTACCTGTTGTATCCTGCCAGTTACCCCTTCCCGTATGGTCTATATCAAGTTTATTCTGTTCGTTTCTAATAATAAATGCTCCGGCAAAGCCCCATTTGTTATTATTTTTAAGAGCGTAAGTTCTTCCTAAAGCAAGCTGCAAATTGGAGCCCATATCTCCTCTTGTCTTGTAATTTGTGAAGTTGTCATTTTTAAACTGGCTGGATTGTTCAAAAAACATCGGATTGGTCCAGTTCATAGCCTGAAGACCCTGTGGAAAATCTCTTGTTCCGTCATCGTACCCGAAATAATCATATTTTCCACGCTTACGGGTCAGGAATTCTTTAAAAGCCGACTGATCGTTATAAGAAGTTCCCATGCTTACAGTAGTAAAGTTTTCGTTGGGAATATCTTTGGTTCTAACCTCCACAAAACCTCCTGCAAAACTGGCATTCATATCTGGTGTTGCCGTTTTACTTACAACAACACTTTCCACCATTGATGTAGGAATAATATCGAAAGAGAAATTCTGATTGTAGGCTTCCGTACTTGGCAGGTTGATCCCATCCATTGCTGCAGTATTCCATCTTTCCCCCATAGATCTTACGACTACATATTTATTATCTATAGTGGTAATTCCGGTTACTCTTTTCAGAGTTCCACCCACATCATTATCAGGGGTTTTAGAAATTTGTTCGGCAGAAATTCCGTCACTCATCTGGGCTGCTTTTTTCTGCTGAGCTAATAATCCTGCCTGAGTATCTGCTTTACGGGTTGCTGTAACCACTACTTCTTTGATATCAGTAATTTTATCAGAAGCTCTGTTCAACGCAAATGAAACCGTATTGGTCTCTTTATTGATGACAGATAATTTCTCCACCCGAAGCGTATTGTATTTAGGTGCTTTTACCATCATATTATAAAGCCCCGAAGGAAGATCCATAGAGAAATCTCCATTATTATCCGTTACCGTTGTTTTCCCTGCAATATTCACTTCTGCTCCCGCAACAGGATTTCCCACTTCATCTACTATTTTCCCTGATATACGCCCGTTTCCCGGTATAGAAGTCGTAGAGCCTTCATATTTTATTGAAATAAGATCTCCATGTAACCGGTACACTACAGGAAGCCCATTGGTAATATCTTTCAGGCAACTATTGATCGTAGAATTTTCACATTTTACTCCTTTTACCTTCAGCTCTTTGATATCAAATTTTGAATAAGCCAGTCTCATTCCTGTTTTTCCGGCAAACTCTTCCAAAACTTCAATTAATGGTCTGCTTGCTGGAACAGAAAATGACACTTTCTGAACCAATTCCTGTGCTTCTGCTGCCACAGTAAAAAATAAGGCTGCTATGGTAAAACCACATTTCAAACTTTTCATACGTAAGTGTTCTCTTTTAATTAAGATTATCTGATTATTTGTTTTTTAATAATTATTATTTCAGGATGTAGCCATTATCTTTTTTCTGAACTTCAAACCCCAGAATAAAAGCCAGTGCTTCTATATTTTCGCTCACAGTTCCTCCTGTAAAATCTGCTGTAATCTTTTTATCTTCGGCTTCTTTAGGATAATGAATCTTTGTACCATAATTACCTTCCAGTACTGCAATCACTTCTTTTAGAGAAACATCGTTAAAACTTAAAGACAATAATTTAGGGTGTGGCTTTCCTGAAACTCCATCAGGAGCGAATGAAATAATAGCCGTTGTACGGGCAACCCCAAGATTGGTCCATTTCTGATTGGGTTTCAGATAAGAAACAGGTACTCCCGCTGAAGATACGGCCACTTTTCCTTCATAAAGATCAACCGCTTTTTTCTTCCCGGATTGGGAAACTTTGAATACGGTTCCCAATACTTTCGTACTGAAACCCTCCGCATGAACAATGAAAGGATGAATTTTAGATTTTGCTACAGAGAAAATAGCATCTCCCTTTAAATCTACCACTCTTGTAGAGGCAGGAAATGATTTTGCTACCGTAAGTTCTGCCCCGGGTAATAAAGTCACCACAGATCCGTCCTTAAGATGAACAGTCCTGTTTTCCGATACAGCAAGATAAGTATCCGGCTTAATGAATGTATGATACGTGAAGATTCCCCCTAATGTTAAAAGCAGAAGAATAACCGCAGCCATTTTATATACATTCTTCTGAAGGCTATTTCTGTACCCTATCTTTTCATAAGGAACAAAATAATGTTCCAGCCCGGCCAGTACTTTTTCTTTAGATTCCTGAAGATGAACTTCATCCAGATCTTTTTCTGCATGAGCCTGCCATTTCTTTAAAATTTCCTTTTCCTTTTCAGAGATTTTTTCCTCTGAAACTTCTCGTGTCCAGAGTCTGAAAACAAAGGCCTCGATATTTTTATAATTAAAACGTTTCATAAAATATTTCATAGTATTCACAGATACTTCTATCAATAAGACTATGAAAATGAGAAACTTCCCCAGCTCATTTTTAACATTCAGTTCATATTCATATCACCATCTTGAGATTTTTCAATCAATTTTACATTTATTAAACATTAAATTCACAATTAAGGGATATTCATCAGAAATATTTAACCTTACCATAATTAAAGTTCACAAAAAGTTAATTTTCCTTTAGGTAATTTTGTTGCAGCAATATGAGCCTAACAGATTCTACTTTATTAAAGAAAATAAAATCAGGTGACAGACCTGCATTTATGCTGATGTATGACCGGTACTGGGATAGTTTGTACCGTTTCGTTTTTGTGCGGACAAAGGATAAGGAAGTTTCGGAAGAACTACTTCAGAATTTATGGATAAAGATCCTCGAAAATACAGAAATGATACAAACGGATGAGTCAGGAAATGCAAAAGGTTACCTGCTGCGCCATCTGCATTACCGTATTTTGGATTACTACAACAGCTTCAAAAAGGCACCTCCAACATTGAGTATTGATGAATTTGATATTCCTGCAGAAATAGACGCATCAGACACAGAGTATTTTGAAATTCTGGAAGAAAATGAAATCAGTGCTTTATTATCTATGATTGATGAAGTGGTTTCCCAGCTTCCTACTACTGAACAACAGGTGTATGAAATGAGAATCCGAAGAAATATGTCTGTTCAGGAAACGGCAGAAGAGCTGGGGATAAGCAACAAAACAGTAAGCAATAAACTGAGTAAAGCGCTGGGGGAAATCCGTGAACAGCTCAATCCGGATTATCAGTCTTCCAAAAAATTAATTTCCATTCTGATGTTGATGGAAATCCTTACAAAATATTGATTGTAAAGAGGGAAGCCAAAAGATGGAGGATGGAAGTAAATACTGTATGTTTAGAAGACAGGCAGCTGAGCTGATTCAAAATTCAGGATTTTATAATCAGCATGCTCAAAGTCAATACTTTCATCATTATTGGTAAAAACAATGGTTTTCATCCCGGCAGCTTTAGCCGCTTTCAATCCGGAATGGCTGTCTTCAATGGCAATACAGTATTCTGGTGATATTCCCAACTGTTGGGCAGAACTAAGATATACAGCAGGATGAGGTTTTCCCTGTTCTTCAAATTCAGACGAGTGAACAGTATCAAAATAATCCCGAACCTGAAGCTTTTCAAGAACAGCATCAGCAACACGTAAAGGCGCGTTGGTAGCCAGCCCTATCTTATACTCTTTACTTTTTAGGTCCTTAATAAATTCCTGAATCCCAGACATGGTACAGTCTTCAGATTGGATGAGTTCAATAACTCTGGAGACCACTTCCTGTTCTAAAGTAGGTACATCAAGGTTTTCCCAGGGAAATCGTCCATACCAGAACTCTGTAACCTCTTTCGTGGTCATGTATTTCGTTTGTGCAGCCAAATCATCTGTAATCTGAACTCCATATGATGAAAATACTTCCAGCTCCGCCTTTGCCCAGAAACCTTCAGAGTCTACAAGAACTCCGTCCATATCAAAAATTACTGCCTTTAAAGCCATAGATAAGAATAAGTTTAATACGAAAGATCTACTACTGACTGATTTTATAGACACATCGCTGCCCTCCTGAAATAATATGGTCTACTCTTTCCACTGTATATTCACTCCCAATCAGTGATTGAAAATTTGAAAGTTCCGCCCGGCAAAATCCCTGGCATTCCGTAGCAGCAGCACAAATAGGACAATGGTTTTCAATCAGAAAATATTCTTTCCCTTCTTTTTTCCATTCTGCCATATACCCTTCTTTGCTTCTGGCTTCAGCAAGAACTTCAAGACGCTGCTCTAGAGTTTTGGTCTTAGAAATAGCCTTTTCATAACGTTCATAGGTATTCTTCTCACGATCGGTAATCAACAGATCCAGCGCATTTTCTCCCAAAAGATTTTTTACAGATTGTAAAAGCTGAACCGTTACCTCCGCATGAGTATCCGGAAACTGCGCCAAGCCTTTATCTGTGAGAGTATAGTAAGTAGATGGGCGGCCTACTCCTTCACTTTTCATTGTCGGTTCAATTAATCCGGCCTCTGCAAGGTTTAGCAAATGCTTTCTCGCTCCTTCTTTTGTGATGGATAATTCTTTAGCAATCAGAAGTGAAGTGGCTTCCCCTCTCATCTTTAAAAACATCAGAATGCGATCTGCTGCCGGCTTCTTCATTTGACAATATTTAGGTTGTTTTATTTTTCAACAACAAAGATAGTCATTTTCTATAATCTTCAAATAAACAAATCAAAACACTGTTTTACAATACATTGAAAATAAAAATCTTTCAATCAATAAAACAACCAATAAGTTGTTTTATTCAAATAAATTTCTACCTTTGTCCTACATTAATTAAAAATAAATGCAATGAAACCATTTACACTACCTCAATTATCCTATGCGAACGATGCGCTGGAACCATTTATAGATAAAAATACAATGACTATTCACCACCAGCGCCACCATCAGGCTTATGTAGATAACCTGAATGCAGCCCTGGAACAAACCAATGAAACCAATCCGGATCTTGATTCTTTATTACAGAGAATCAGCGAATACAGTCCGGCAGTGAGAAATAATGGCGGTGGACACTTCAATCATTCTTTATTTTGGGAAATCCTTTCTCCACAACCTAAATTAACTCCCGAAGGAAAACTGAATGAAGCTATCATCTCCACTTTTGGAAGCCTTGAAGATCTTAAGGGCGAAATGAAGAAGGCTGGGCTGGGACAATTCGGATCCGGATGGGTTTGGTTGTATGTAAAATTCAATGGTTCCCTTGCAATAAGCTCTACTCCCAATCAGGACAATCCTATGATGGATATTCTTTCAGTAAACAGAGGCTTTCCAATTCTTGGAATTGATGTTTGGGAACATGCCTATTATCTGGCCTATCAGAACAAAAGAGCAGATTATCTGGACTCATTCTGGTCTGTATTAGACTGGGCATCGGTAGAGAAAAAATATGAAGAAGTTCTTTCAAAAATAAGATAATACCCAATATTTCAGGATAAAAAATAGAAGCAATGGATACCCAGGTTTTCGTCAATAAAGCAGCTGCTTCAGGCATTATTGCTTTTGACTTTTTAGAGTATAAGCCCACTACAGAAATTGTAGAATTAGATATTAAAGATCATCTTTTTATGGGAATGATTGTCAAGGAAAAGGAATTTAAAGAGTCTATTTCTGCAGTAGATTATTCTGTGTATCAAAACAAGGCTGTCGGAATTATTTGTTCTACTGATGCCATTATTCCGCCCTGGGCTTATATGCTTCTCATGGAAAAGCTATCACCTTACGCTGTTTATGTAGACTTAAAGAATGCTGAAACAGTGTTGCTTGATCTTTGGAAACGCCGGCTAATCTATGCAGATCTAAAACATTTTAAAGATCATAAAGTAGTTGTCAGAGCAAGTAATTCTCATGATCCGGCACTTTATTTATTAGCTACAGAGCTTTTACAGCCTTTGGTCAAAAGCCTGATGTATGGTGAAATAGGGCTGCCTAAAGTAATTTTCAAAAAATAAAACAAAATGAAAGCAATCATATTCAATGGATCTCTGGAAAGAAGAACAGAATCCACTTCCGGACTGATCTCTGCTTATCTATCAGAACAGCTGGAAGCCCTCGGGATCCGCACTGATATTTTTACGCTCGCAGATTCCGGGATTCCTTTATTTGATGTCACACTCACCAAAACCCCTTTGGCGGTGGAACGAATGACTCAACTATTTCAGGATGCAGATCTTCACTTCTGGCTGGCTCCACTCTATCACGGAAGCATTCCGGGCGTGATGAAAAACTGTCTGGATTGGCTGGAAGTAACCGCCAATTATGATGAGCCTTATCTTACAGACAAAACCATAGGATTGGTGTGCTGGGCAGATGGTCTACAGGCCATGCAGGGAATTAATGCCATGGATGCTATTGCCAAATCATTACGGGCATGGCCGCTTCCTTTCAGCGTCCCGATTCTCAGAACTTCCTTATTTGATAATGAGAATCCAAAACAGATCTCGGCATTCTATACCGGTAAATTGGATAAGCTTATCAGCATAGCCACCACAAAGAAAATTGAAAAAACGATAATAAATCAATCATAACATGATAGAAACAGATATACTGATCATTGGTGCCGGCCCTGCAGGGTTATTTACGGTTTTTGAAGCCGGCCTTCTCAAAATGCGCTGCCATATTATTGATGCATTACCGCAGATGGGAGGCCAGTTATCAGAATTATATCCCAAGAAGCCCATATTTGATATTCCCGGATTCCCGAGTGTATTGGCTGGTGAACTGGTTGATAATTTATATGAACAGATCAAACAGTTTGAACCCGGATTTACCCTTAATGAAACGGCTGTACATCTTCTGAAGCTGGAAGAAAACCTATTTGAAGTGATTACAGATAAAGGAACAAAACACAGAGCCAAGGCAGTAGTTATTGCCGGAGGTCTCGGAAGTTTCGAGCCTAAAAAACCGCCTATTGAAAATATTTCTTTGTATGAAGACCGCGGTGTCAATTACTTCATCAAACGTCCGGAGGATTATGCCGGAAAACATGTGGTGATTGCCGGTGGTGGCGATTCTGCCCTGGACTGGACGATACATTTAGCGGAAATAGCTTCCTCATTAACTTTAATCCACAGACGAAATGAATTCAGAGGAGCTCTGGATTCTGTAGAAAAAGTGAAAAAATTAAAGCATGAAGGAAAAATCAATCTGATTACTCCGGCAGAAGTTATCGGTATTAAAGGAGAAGCTTCGCTACAGGAAATTATGGTGGAAAAAGAAGGTGTTATTCAAACGATTGAAACCGATTATTTCATTCCTTTATTTGGATTGGTTCCTAAACTTGGCCCTCTAGTAGAATGGGGACTGGAACTGGAAAAGAATGCCATTAAAGTGGATAACAGCACAGATTTCCAGACGAATATCGGTGGGGTTTATGCTGTAGGAGACATTAATACCTATCCTTTTAAAATGAAGCTGATCTTATGTGGGTTTCATGAAGCGGCTATTGCCTGTCAAAGCATTTACCAGCGACTGAATCCTAATAAAAAGTTTGTTCTGAAATATACTACGGTAAGCGGTATCGAAGGTTTTGACGGAACAAAGAGACAAGCAGAAAAGCAAGTAGTAGCAACAATTGACTAATACCCATGAAAGATGAAATTACAATCACAGTGACAGATCAGACTGGTATTCAGCATACCCTGATCTGCCCACTGGAGATCGGACTCACTTTAAAAGATATCTGTAAAGCCTATGAACTTCCTATGGAAGCCATGTGCGGTGGAATGGCGATGTGTGCCACCTGCCATTGTTTTATTCTGAACAATGCAGCATCATTGTCTGAAAAGAGTGATGTGGAGGATGCTCTTCTTTCGGAACTTTTTACTTCCAAGGAAACCAGCAGGTTAGCCTGTCAAATCTATCTGACAGCCCAAATGGATGGCCTTGCCATAGAAATTGCGGCAAATTAACAGATTCAAAATACAAGTTTGCACAGTTTATGATGTAATAAATTGTTGGAACTGTTTTAATTAAGTTTAGTAGGGATTTCTAAAACAGTACCATGTTGAAGGAATCCCTTTTTTACAACATTTAAAAAACAAAGCATATGGCTATTAAAATAACAGATGCCTGCATCAACTGTGGTGCCTGTGAACCTGAATGCCCTAATTCAGCCATTTACGAAGGAGCCATCGACTGGCGTTGGCAGGATAAAACGAAACTTTCGGGGCACATCACCTTCCCGGATGGGACAGAAGCAGACGCTGGCACCTACAATCAAGCGGTTTCTGATGATGTTTACTATATTGTTTCGGGAAAATGTACCGAATGTAAGGGGTTTCATGAAGAGCCTCAATGTAAGGCCGTATGCCCGGTAGACTGCTGTGTTGATGATCCGGATCATAGAGAAACTGAGGAAGTTTTGCTAGACCGGCAGAAGTTCATGCATGGAGCTTAATTCTAAACTATACATTCCTATAAGTATTCTGCCATTCTAAATTAACTACATAAACACATCATTTTTAATAATGCTGCTAAATTTCTATTCAATCAATAGAGGCGGGTTTTAACCCGCCTTTTTATGATATTTCAATTCAACCGGCTTTAGCCGAAACTTATTTTTCTTTAATCTCATTATAAATCTTTTCAGTATAGGGAGTCTCAATATTCACCTCTTTGCCATATTTCAAAACCGCTCCGGCAAACAACTCCAGTTCATTATCTTTCTTTCCGGAATGAATATCCAGCTGCAAAGATGTAGGCGTTTCAAAAGGAAATGTAGACGCTTTTTCAAAGGTTTTTTCAATAATATCTTCCGCAAGCTGAATTTCTTTTTGATCTGCAATCTGCTTTATTTCCTTCATAATTTCCGTTGCTTCCTGCTTTTGTTCTTCATCAGTACACACAGTTCCAATAGATGAATTATGCTTGGCTGTTACCAATCCAAAGCTTGCAATGAAGATAAACTTAGTCCAGATTTCTGTTAAAGAATTGTCTTTAAAATCAAAATCAATTTTGCTTTCCTGAAGAAGATCCGTTACCCATGCAATATCGCTTGAAAAATGTTCGGGATCTCTTCCTACAATCATCTTTCCTGCTTTTCCTTTATGTTCTACCGTCCCTCTTTCTTTAATATGAGAAGCTACATAAATACAGGTTGGCAGAATAACATGGTCCGGAATTACTTTTCGGATTCTGTCGTAAATATCTGCTCCGTTCATCATAGGAAGTAATATCGTATCTTTAGTAATCACTTCTTTCAGTTGTCTGCAAACGTTCTCCAGGTCATATTCCTTAACACAAATTAATACAAGATCAGGATTTTTAAGGTCACTAATATTCTGTTCTATTGCAGTCGGATGAGTACGATCGTTGGGATGTTCCGGTGAAAGTAAAACCAATCCGTTTTCTTTTACTTTATCATACGTTTCGCCCCTTGCTACAAAGGAAACGGTATATTTTCCGGAAGTCTCATTTATCTGGTTAATTTTAAACCCGAAATATCCTCCTACACCTCCTAATCCGACAACTACTATATGTTTTTTGTTCATGAAATTATTTTTAGCAAAGATGGATGACAAATTTCAATCTATCACTTGACAAATGAAAAGAAATGATAGTTTGAGACTAAGATTGGAAGAGGGAGGCTGGAAGCTGGGAGTTCTAGCAGGTTATAAAACAACAGACAGTCCTCTTTATTAATTTTTAAAATGATTACCATTTTTCTATAAACGCAGAGAACGCAAAGGTGCTTTTTGGTAACGCTTTATATTCGTTCGCAAAGGCAGTTCGTTCAGCTAAGAAATAAATACACCATCCACATTGCTAAATGAAACGCCCTTGCGAACGAATCTAAGATATCTTACTCAAAAGCCTTGCGAACACTGCGTTAAAAAACTTCCAGAAGTCATCAGGCTGACAGTAACTTCCAGCCTTTTACTTATTAATCTCTCTTCGGATTCTGCTCAATGAGCTGTCTTTAATTCCTAGGTAAGAAGCAATAATCTTCAGTGGAACATGTTGAAAAATATCCGGATCCTTCTTCATCAGATTAGCATAACGTGTTGAAGCTTTTTGACTGGCCATTTCGATTAGTCTATCATGAATATTGTGATAATTCAGAACAAAAAGAAGACGGCTAAACTCCCGGAATTCGGGAATATTGTGAAAGTTATATTGCACGTTTTCCAATCCGGTTTCCCAGAATATACAGTCTGTAACAGCCTGATAGATCTCTTTGGTTGGCTGCTGTCTGAAAAAGGATAAAAAATCGTTCACAAAACACGGTGCTGCGTAAATATTGGTAGTAATTTCCTCATTATCCTCATTCAGCAGATAGGAACGAACATAGCCTTTTTCCAGAAAATAGGTCTTGGTACTGATGGTATTTTGATCCAGTAAAACAGCGTGAGCCTTTACATCAAAAGATGTGAAGGTTTCCGTGATTTTCTCCACCACTTCATCTTGGATACTGAACAGGGAATGGAAATAATTATTAATCGATGATTTATCCATTGGAAATTACAACGCTATCTATTTTTAGCCGTCTAAAATAGGGATAATTCCGTGAATTTTGAGGAAAATAGAAATCAAAGACGTATTGAGAAGCCACCCCGTCAAAAATTCTACGAATTTTTGCCACCCCTCAGGAGGAGGGGAATGATTACCTCATCAATTGTAGTCTCAGCAAATAGTAGAAGTTTTAAAAAGTGACATCTTTTAGCCTAATTTAACAGCCTTTGTCGCCATAAAAGTGGGTAGGAATTTATCTATTAAAAACCTTGGATGAGGCTGCATTTCTTCTGTAAAGTCTTCAATAACAAAACCGGCTTTCATTTGTCCACCAATCAGATCTGAAAGCGTATGTCCAAATACCAAAGCTTCCTGATTCTCCATTTTCCGGGCTATCTGCTCCTGATTCAGATCTCTGATATCTGCATAAGGCAATGTATATTGCGGTCTGATAATTCCATCTATCATATCCTGTGGATTGCGGTCCGCCACAAAAACAACCGGATTGAAAAAACTGGCCAATAAACTTCCGCCTTTTTTCAATACTCTATAAGCCTCTCTCCATACAGGATTTACATCTTCTACATAATGGTTGGATATGGGATGAAAAACGATATCAAAAGACTCATTTTCAAAAGCACTCAGATCTCTCATATCTCCCTGAACGGTTTTCAAAGATAATCCGTCGCGCTTTGCTACCCTTTCATCTTGCTTTAGCTGTTCTTCCGAAATATCGAAAACAACAACCTCGGCACCCACTGCGGCCAGTACCGGAGCCTGCTGTCCTCCTGCCGATGCCAGACACAAAATTTTCTTTCCTTTAACCTCTCCTAACCATGCTTTATTTAAAGGCTTTGGCGTTAGGTGGACTTCCCATTTTCCTTCTTTTACCTCATTGATGAGTTCTGTACTTACAGCCTGAGACCATTCGTTCTGTTCCAATGCTTGTTTATTCCATGCTGACTCATTATGGTGTAAAAAGTCAATTTTCTCTTCTTGCATAGTATGATTCTTTTTCATTGGCATCATAAAACATTTATAATGCGTTACATCATTCAAATATAGAGACTTTGCTACTAACCCATATGGAAAAGGCTGTCTGTTTTCGTGAAAAAAGACTGAATATGTCCTTTATTGATCTCTTATAAAGAAAACAGACACACCAATTACCAAGAAGTTTAATAATGAAAGTTATAAAAATGACCTTTAATCAGGAATCCTAATTATTCTTTATATCTTGCATTTTATAAAGACTATTAAATGAATCACCTTATGTTGGAATCTAAGCGATTAATCTTGCGAGCATTCAACGAAAACGATACTTCCAATGTACATGAAATGCTTTTAAAACCTGAAAGTACATTATTTAATCCTAGTTCTTATTCTGAAGATATAGCAGAAACTCAAAAATTAATCGATATCTGGAAATCAGAAACAGAATTAGGGGAAAACCAGAAAAAATTCACTTTTTTAATAGAGACAACCATTAACCGCACATTTGTAGGCATTATTGGTATTGATCTTATTAAGCTTCATTATAAAAATGCTGAAACATGGTATAAACTTAGCCCTGATACATGGGGAAAAGGCTATGCCACTGAAGCCCTTGAAAGAATCATCCAATTTGGGTTTGAAGGTTTAAAACTCCATAGAATTGAAGCAGGCTGCGCCATTGATAATATTGCGTCTTATAAGGTTATGGAAAAATGTGGAATGATAAGGGAAGCGCACCGCAGAAAATTACTTCCCTTACAAAGCGGATGGAGTGATAACTACGAATATGCCATTCTTGAAGAAGACTATTTTTCGAAATGATCATCCTTTATTGAGTAAGACTTTACTATGATAACTCTACCACCACTTTTCCTATGGTACGCCCTGTTTCAATCTGTTCATGGGCTTTTGCTATTTCATTGAAAGCAAATACATGAGAAATATGAGGTTTTATAATTCCTTTTTCCAACAGAGCAGCAATGTTCTGCATGTCTCTGCCACTGGAATACACAGACATAAAATAACAAGCATGCAGGTTCTTTTCACGAGCCTGCTTTTCATCCTCCTGAGTATGTCCTGAAGGCAATGCTACAATTGTCCCGAAAGGTTTCAAAACCTGAACGGATTTCTGAAAATTTTCACCACCAATCGCTTCCAATACAAAATCCATATCATGAAGAAGGTCTTCAAAATGATTTGCTTTATAATCAATATGTTCATCAGCCCCTAATTCCATTACAAAATCCCGGTTAACTGCTGAGGAAGTAGCAATAACATAGGCTCCAATATGTTTTGCCATTTGTACTGCAAAATGCCCTACTCCTCCTGCGGCTGCATGAATAAGTACTTTATCTGTTGATCTCAACTTGCCATAACTGTTGAAAGCCTGCCAGGCAGTTAATGCGGCCAAAGTACTGGCTGCCGCTTCAATATGTGTAATATTTTTAGGCTTAACGGCTAAATGTTCTGCCGGAGCGGCTACATATTCAGCATACGCTTTACCATGTCCTGCAAAATTAACCATCCCAAAGACCTCATCTCCTAGCTTCAATGAAGTGACTTCATTTCCAGCTTCAACCACCACACCTGAGATATCCCAACCTAAAATCAATGGATTATATTGAGCTAAACTTTCTGCCAGAGGCGCTTTTCGGCTGCGTACTTTGGCGTCCACAGGATTGATGCTGATGGCTTTTACTTTAACAAGAACTTCATGATCTTTGATGCTCGGTTTTTCAATTTCTTTTTCAACAAGATACTCTGTTCCACCAAACTGTTCCAATACGATTGCTATCATAATCTTTTACGTTATATCCACAAAAATAGACTGATTTAAAGAATTAAAACAGGTATATTTCGCAGATATTAAGGTATATTTTAAGGTAAGTATTGAATATATTTTTAGGCCACGAATGCACGAATCCTTTTTTATTCGTGCATTCGTGGCCTTCTATAATATGTTAGAATCTTTATATTGATGGTGGCGGTGCATAATCTGATTCAGTGAATACTCTTCCTGTCTTCAATTCTTTAACTTTAATAACTTTCTTCCCTTTTTTAGTCATTTCTAAGGTAATTTTTTCCTTCTTAGGATTTTTTTTATCAGAAATCAGAATTTTATTTCCTTTGATTTCAACGGTATCATAATCATCATATTTTGCCGTATAACCAAGGAGTACAACATGATCATCGCCTTTATCCGGTTTTTTATATTGTACGGTTTCCAAAGGATAAAGAGAAGTAATCCTTGCACTGTAAGTACCATTAAACTGATATATCCTTTCCATAAGATCATCAGGTGTAAAGGTAGTGAGTGTTTCGGGCTCATTCTTCCATCCGAATGCAGGATTCCCATCTAATTCGGATGACATAAGCTCTTCTATTGTTTTGGCAACAGGTGGTGGTGCATACTTTACTTTTTCAGGACGTGGCGGAAGCTTTTCGCTACTTTTCTTTTTTTGGGCAGGTACAGCCATAGAGGCCAACATACAAAGCAGGATAAACTGATATTTGGATATATTCATTTTGTGATTGTCTTACATTAAAATCAGCATCTTATACAAGTGCTCTTCTCAAAGTTACTCTTTTTTTATATTCGAAAGTGAAAAGTCATTTTTTTCAACATTCTTATCAGGCATTACAATTTAATCCCGCTTTCTTACACAACAAACAACACATTGATTTACAGATAAATAAACATTAAAACACATCAATAAGTCATCAAATAAGCAGGTTTTAAAAGAATGTATTCCGTCCCGATTTTGAACATTTTTAAAAGGTTTTTGGTAAGGATGAGCACTGGCAAAAGATGTAAATTTGCAATACTGATGAAGAAGTCTCTGCACATATCAATTACTTTTCTGCTGATCCTGTTTTTTACATTACTACTGGGATTTGCGAGTCACCAAAAAAGTAATATCTCAGTGAGCTCTTCACAAGATCAAATAAGTTTTAAAGTTTCCAATTCTGTTCAGCAGCATGATCTTCTGTTCATTGCATCTATTGCCGAAAATGATTTTGATGCCGATAAAACTTTTCTTGATTTACCATTTGTCCTTTTTGAAAAAGAAATGTTTTCATGGGGATCTACATTAAATGCTAATGCTGTTGCTAATTCTGAAACAGAGTCTGTACATCATTATCACCTTCCCAAATATCTTTTATTTCATAATTTAAAGATAAGAATATAAGCTTACTACTCTAATTACACATTTGTAAACGCCCACTCATATTGGGTTTTACATCTGTTTTTCTCATTAAGGTTATCCGAAAAACTCAGATAATCAGTTTCACCTATAAAAATATAAGCTATGCATGAATTGAGTATAGTGAAGGATATCTTTGACACTTTGCAAGAGCATTATGATGCGAAAGTAGAAGATATTCAGCAGGTTCAGGTAACCGCAGGATTGCTATCCAATGTTCAGCCTGTCCTGATTCAGAATGCGTTTGATGCATTTATAACCGACCATCCTTATTATCAGGAAATGGAACTCGAGGTGCTCGTGAATGATATTATTGCTCATTGCGACCGCTGTAACAAAGACTTTCAGGTCAGGTACCACAAATTTGTCTGCGACGACTGCGGAACGCCTTCCGCTCATATTGTTCAAGGAAACGAACTCTTTATTTCAAAAGTAATTTTTAAACAAAAAGACCATTAATATGTCAACAGCTAATCCAAAAAGTTTAGGAAACCGCGTAGGATCGGTTCAATGTGATAATACCACTCTTCATTTACTAAAGGCTAATGATTTTGTAGCCAAAGCCATCAGAGACCGTTTAAAAGATATCTGTGTAATCAATGTATGTTCCTCTCCGGGATCGGGAAAAACAACATTAATGCAGGAAACCGGAAAAAGGCTGGCTCAGGATCTTAACATTTCCATTCTTGTAGGTGATCCTGAAACAGAACGTGATGCGATCAGAATGCGTGAAGTGGGAATCAATGCTTTACAGATTGTAACAGGTGGAATGTGTCATATTGAGGCTCAGATGATTCTACAGGCTTTAGATCACATTGATTTAGAAGGGGTTGATCTATTATTCATCGAAAATGTAGGAAACCTTCTTTGTCCATCAGCATTTGACCTTGGGGAAGACTATCGTGTTACGCTTTTGGCTTCTACTGAAGGAGATGATAAACCTAAAAAATACCCTCGTATGTTCTTAACCAGCGAGCTGATGCTTGTTTCTAAAGCCGATTTACTTCCTTACGTTCCTTTTTCTGTAGAAGCCGTAACAAAGGATGCCCATGAAGTGAACCCAAATCTTGAAGTAATGACCATTAGCACATTAAACGGCGATGGAATTAACGAATGGTGCAACTGGCTGAAAGAAAAAGTAAAACTGAAAAAAGAAAGCGCTGCTCAAAAAGCTTAATATGAATACAGTACAACCAGTCGTAATTGATGAAGTAAAAACAGAGATTGATCTGTACAGTGAAAATGCTGACATTCTGGAACTCGAATGGTTTGAAAATAAAAAACAAAAGCTAACCCGGACCACCAGATCCGGGATGGTTTTAGAGCTGAGATTAGGAAATTTAAAAGAATGGCAGCATGGAGATGGATTATACAACAATGGACAACTGGTTGCTACTATTGTCATCAAAACCTGCCTTACGATATGCTTTCCTGCAGAAAATGACTCTGAAGCAGCAGATTTCTGTTATTTTATCGGGAATCAGCATCTGCCGGTATTTCTGATTTCTCACCAACAGTTTGCGGTGCCTTATGATGGGCGTTTGTATGAACAGCTCTCTTTCAGATATGGAACACGTATTCAGCTCAATGATGCTCAACTTCTATCTACTAAATCATTACGTTATCTGGCAAAAAATAGAACTCATGAATAGTAAAAGCTTGTTTATTATAGGATTTTCAGCGGCTGTATTCGCATTACAAAGCTGTAATAATTCCAAAAATTCTGATGGTAAAGAACTCTCAGTTCATGCAGAAGTATCTGCAACAGACAGCAGAGGGAAAAACATCATCCTTCCTCATGAAGCCATGCGAGTGGTGGTTCTGTACAATGCATTGGTTGATGACGTTTATATGCTTCAGGCTGGTGAAAAAATTGTAGGAATTCCGCAACAGGTCTATGAAATGGAAGATACTTACCGTTTTCTTTCCAAGCTTGATGATCGTATTAAAAACAAAAGCATTGCTACTCCTACTTTTGGCGGACAATCCAGTAATGCTGAAAGTATTGTTGGATTAAAACCTGATTTGGTGTTGACGTTCAATACAGATGAGGATAATATTAACCAAATTGAAAATCTTGGTATTCCGGTCTTTACTTTTTCGTCTTTAAATGATGAAAAGATTCTGGATGAACTAAAGAATGTCGGAAAATTACTTGGAAAACAAAAGCGTGCTGAGGAAATTACAGGGTATGTTGCCGAAGAAGTTAAGAAAATGAGAGCTTCCCAAACCAGTTCTCCTAAAAAGATCTATTATGCATGGTCGAAAGGACGCATCATGTCCACTTCAGGAAAAGGAAGTCTGATTGATATGGCTATTACTCTTTCGGGAGCTCAGAATGCATGCCCTGTTCCGGTAGAAGCACCCAATATCAGTGCTGAAACCATGTACAAATGGAATCCTGATCTTATCATTCTGTGGAATTCAAAACTATCGGATGTTTACAGCCTTAAAGAATTAGATGCTCTTCCTGCAGTAAAAAACAAGCAGGTGTTTGTGATGTCTCCATCATTTCCATATGATCCGCATACCGTGAAGTTTATGTTGTTTGCTAAGCAGCTCCGTCACTGGTGTATGCCTGAATATACTCAGGAACAGTTAGATCAGGATGTTAAAAAAACTTTTGAAGTAATCTATGGCAAAAAAGGATTGATCTGATGAAGAAAAGCGTCAAAACAGTCTCCTTATTAATCCTGCTTCCTGCTCTTTTAGTGTTTGTTTCACTGATGATAGGTTCCAGCCAGAATATTAATATGGGAGAACTGTTTCATCATATTGCTTTGGAATTGGGAATTTCCAAAGATGAAGCCGTTCTGCAAGGAAGTCTGCATACAATCTTATGGCAGGTACGTTTACCTCGAATTGTCCTTACTTTTCTGGTAGGTGCTTCTTTGGCCTCTGCCGGAGGAGTTTTACAGGCTGTTTTCAGGAATCCGATTGTGGATCCGTTTACCCTGGGAATTTCTTCAGGTTCTGCATTTGGAGCAGCTCTGGCCATGTTATTTCCCATAATGACAGTGAATATTTCGGCTTTCATTTTTGGGGTTCTGGCCGTGGCTATCACTTATCTTGTTTCTTATGCAGGAGCCAAGACATCTATCGTGAGCATGGTTCTTGCCGGAATGATTGTATCTGGCGTATTTACAGCTTTTCTTACGGTCTTACAATATCTGAGTGATCCGTATAAATTACAGGCTATTGTGCAATGGACAATGGGAAATTTACATACAGCTTCATGGCAGAAAGTTCATACAGCGATATTTCCGATCCTTATTGGTTTAGCTGTGATTGTTCTTCTTCGGTGGAAACTGAATCTTTTGGCTTTGGGAGATCACGAAGCCATGGCCGTTGGCGTAAACCCTACAGTCTTGAAACTGATCCTGATGGCAGTAGCTACCATGATTACAGCTTCATCCGTTGCCGCCGTTGGAGTTATCAGCCTGTTTGGATTAATTGTCCCTCATCTCAGCAGAATGATTTTTGGACCGAATAACAGCATTACCGTTTGGGCTAATATCAGTATTGGTGGAACATTTTTATTATTGATTGATGATTTTTCGCGTACTGTAATGCCTTTTGAAATTCCGATTGGAGTATTTACCATGATTATCGGAGCTCCTATTTTCATTTATCTCATGCGCCGAAACGCTATAAACTGGAACTCATGAACAGTGTGATTAGTATAGAACAACTTTCTTTTGAGTATGGAAAAGATCAGGTACTGAAAAATGTACAGGCTAAATTCTCCAAAGGAAAATTATCCGTTATTCTGGGAAGAAACGGAAGCGGTAAATCTACTTTATTCAAGATTATTGCTGGACTGGAAAAGAATTACAAAGGAAACGTCTGGATTGCCGATAAGGAACGCCGGAAAATTAAAATAGGAACGAGTTCTCCTGTTCGTCTCGGATTTTTAACCCAGTTTCATCAGACTACTTTTCCCTTTAAAGTGTTTGATGTGGTATTAACAGGGCGAGCCTCTTTTTCAAGATTTTCACCTAAACAATCAGATTATCAGGAAGTAGAATCGATTCTGAAAAAGTTCAATTTAACTCATTTAAAAGACAAGCCTTACACTTCCCTTTCCGGTGGAGAACGTCAATTGGTATTATTATGCCGGGTATTGGTTCAGAAACCGGATATCCTGATGCTGGATGAACCTACTAATCATCTCGATCTGCATTATCAGGTTGCTGTACTGGAAGTCATTCGTCAATTGGTTAATGAAGGAACTACAGTATTATGCGTCATGCATGATCCCAATCTAGCCTTTCTGTTTGGAGATGAATTCTTTGTCATGCACCATCATGAACTGGTAGCTGTTCAGTCACTGGAAAAAGATGAACTCAAACAGCTTCTTGAAGAAACCTACGAGATTCCTTTGCTGGCCTTAGACAATCAGGGAACCCCAATGTTTGCACCACAATTAAAATAAAATATATGAAGACTCATGAAGAAATAACCATTTCGTTGGTACAGGATTATCAGGTATTTGAAGTACTGCCTTATGTGATGGAATTCAGACGACAGCTGTATCCTTTATTGGATCCGCTCATCGTTCCTAAAGACCTTGTTAATTTTGAACAGAATTACCTGCAATCCCCTACCGGAGCTTTTTTACAAGCCAGAACCGCAGATGGAAAGCTAATTGGCGTTATCGGAATGATGCCTTTTGATTATCGTTTTCCTCATCTGGATATTGATGAAAAAACAACCGTAGAAGTTGCAAGGCTGTTCGTTAATCCAGAATACCGGAGAGCTGGAATTGCCACACGTCTGTTTCAGGAGCTCATAAAAACTGCTCAACAAAAAAATATAAAAAGATTATATCTGCATACTCATCCTTTTCTGCAGGGAGCCTATGATTATTGGCTAAAACAGAATTTTACACTTCTGAAATCCTGTTATGAAGGCACCTATCCTACCCTCCACATGGAATTAATGATTCCCGCAGAACAATAAATAATTCAACAGCTTAGAAAGATACAATGAAGCCAATAACTAAAAAAGCATTGTACATTAATGGTATAATGCTCTTACTTCCTTTTGCCTTATCCGCACAGGAAACCCATCCTATTTTCGGAAAAGTGCTGAATCAGGAAGGAAAAATAATTTCTAATGCCACAGTTTCCATCAATCAGGGAAGCATGACCACAACAAGTAAAAGCGGGAAATTTCAGTTTGAAACTCCGGTTCAATACCCTGCTCAGCTAATGATTGATGCTAAAGGTTATTCCGGATCCAATGTTACACTGGATTCTCTATCTTATGATGATAAAAACGGAATTACCATTCGTTTGGCAGAAAATCAAACGGATTTACAGGAGGTTTTGATTACAGCCCGCAGAAACAACTCTTACCTTACCAATAATCTGGAATTGGGTGGAAAATTTTCGGGGAATTTAAAAGATCTTCCACAGTCTGTCTCTATTGTCAGCAGCGAATTTATGGAAGACAAACAGGCATATACCACCCGTGATGTCGTGCAGGACCTTGCCGGAGTAACTACAGCCTCTTCTTACGATGACCTGATCATCCGTGGATTCAAAAGCGGCTATGAAACCGGAATTCGCCTCGTGAATGGATTACGTTCGGGTTATAGTTATGGAAACAGCTACTACCGTTCACCATTAACCATAAATCTGGAAAGTGTTTCTGTTTTAAAAGGACCCGGTGCTTCTTTATTCGGAGATGTGACTCCCGGTGGAACAATTAATATGGTGACTAAAAAGCCTTTGGATAAACAAAAAGGATCTGTTAATTTCTCTGTTGGCAGCTTTCAGACCATTCGCACCAGCATTGATCTTACGGGACCATTAGATAAAGAAAAGAAAATTCTGTATCGTCTGAATGCGGGCTATGAAGACAGCAAAACATTTAGAAATGTCAATCAGCAGAAGAATTTCATGATTGCGCCTTCTTTTACTTTCAAACCATGGGACGGAACCCAAGTGGATATTGATCTGGTTTACGATCAGTTCCATGGATATCTTGACCGTGGAATGGGATTGAGGAACAATGACTTTTATGCTCTGGACCGTTCTTTTACTTTAAGTCAGCCATCAGATTTTTATAATACCAAAACATTGTCATTCAGTGCAAGGCTGAGTCAGCGTCTTACGCACAACCTTTCATTGAATGCCAGCTATATGAAATCGATTTATCAGGAAGATGTTAACGAACACCGTACCCTGAACAGCTATGCCGATGCACCCAAAAATACGATTATGAACATGCGTTTCTTTGACCGCCATGGAAAAGACTATACTGATAATTCTGTAGTCTATCTGAAATGGGATCTTACCGGTCACAAGATAGAAAACCATATCGTAGCCGGTGTAGATTATGCTCAATATGAAGGAGACAGCAACAACCAACAACGGGAAGCCAGACAACAAAAAGTAGACGGTAAAATTGTTCCTTTGACATTTGACCTTAATAATCCAACATACACCACTCATGATCTGAGTAATTACGTATGGTTATCACAAGGAAATTATCCTTTTTTAAGTCCTTATAAAACAACCGGAATCTATGTACAGGATCAGATTTCTTTTGCAGACAGACTAAAGCTAATGGTAGGATTACGTCATGAGCATTATTATTCTGAAACCGTAAGCGGTAAAGACCGTTTTAATGCTACTCAAAATGCATGGCTGCCCCGTATTGGGCTGACATACCAGATTAACGATCAGATCAATTATTTCGCAAGTTATTCTCAAGGATTCGCTCCTGTGGGTGCCAATTTTATCCAGAACTACCAGGATTATGGTGCTGAAAAGCCTTTCACAGCAGAACATAGTTTTCAGGTTGAAACTGGGCTAAAAACCGGATTTTTTAAGAATCAATTACAAATGGATCTTTCTCTTTTCCAGATTGAACGTCAGAATATGCTGATTGCAACAGGGGAAATCAGTACAACAGGCTTTCCTGTATACAGACAATCGGGAGAGGCAGTCTCAAAAGGAGTAGAATTGGACATTCGCGGGCAATTAACAAAAGAGTTTCAGATTATGGGAAATTATACCTTTAATCATACTGAAGTAAAATCTTCTTCCATTGCGTCTGAAGTGGGACAAGCTTTACCTGGAGCGCCAAAAAACATGGCAAGCCTATGGATGAAATACGTCTTCTCAACCTCAACTTTGAAAGGACTTGGCTTTGGTGCGGGAATGTATTATGTGGATACAAGACGTATGGATAATAGCATAGGAAAAGACAACAATGGAACTGCCCTTTGGGGAGAATGGCCTTCTTACACCACCGTCAATGCGGCAGTGTATTATCACATTGGAAAAATGAAAATGGCAGTGAATGTCAACAATATTTTCGACAAATACTATTTTCTGGGTGGCTTCGATTATACGCGGGCCTTTCCGGGAGCTCCAAGAAATGTAACGGTTTCTTTGGGATATTCTTTTTAAACTTATTTTTAATCTTGATAGAGCCTGGGTTGTATTTTACAATCCGGGCTTTTGTTTTCTGCATAAAATGTTTTGTTGGAAAACGCAAATACGCAATTTTTTAATGACTCCCATTGTAAGGCGCAAGGATTTTATCGAAGATAAAATTGAATGCTATTAGATCTCTCGCTGATTTTGCAGATGATAATAGAGGTATACAAAATCAAGATTTTTAATCGCCACAAATGCATGAATTACTTTTTTACGCATAAATCTATGTGCCTATGTGGTGGAAAAAATTAAACCACATAGACACATAGACTTTTAATCTAATAATGAATACACTTCATTGATGTTCACAGGATGAAGTTTTTGGTTTGATGTAATTTATAGAACATTTTATCAGGGATTAGATCTATTTTTGTATTTTAACCTTGTAAAGTAAAGCATATCACTACCTTTCATTATGGATCGTGACTTTCAGTTTCATTTCATTGAACCAGATCAAAGTATTGCAGATTTTGTAGAAAATCTGGGGACTTTCCATAACCAATCGGATGAAGCAAAAGAAGTGGTTATTATTCCGGATGGAAGGGTTGATTTATTTTTTATGCAATCTCCTTCAGAACCTTTTCATGTTGCCCTTATTGGGTTGGAAACCTATCCTGAACAAAGACAGATTCCACCACAAACTCAGGCTTTTGTTGTCAGTTTCAAGCCTATTGCTGTTGAATATATTTTAAATACAACCATTGCTGATGTTTTAAATAAAGCAAAGGAACTTCCTAATAACTTTTGGGAATTTAAAGCCGATGATTTGCTGGATTTTGAACTTTGCTGCACCAAAGCCGCTCAAAAGATCAAGGAACTTATCCCTCAGAAAACAGATGAAAGAAAACATAAACTGTTTGAGCTAATTTATACATCGAAAGGGGAAATGAGTGTGAATGAGCTTTCTGAGAAAGTAGGTTGGAGCAGCAGACAGATCAACCGTTATTTCACAAAACAACTGGGTCTATCTTTAAAGGCCTACTCTACTATTTTACGTTTCAGAGCTTCTTTAGAGCATATTGCCCAAGGCAGATTATTTCCGGAACTTAATTATACCGATCAGAATCATTTCATTAAGGAAGTTAAAAAATTCTCTGGTGTTGCTCCCAAAGAATTATCCAAAAATAAAGATGACCGATTTATACTATTATCAGTGATGAAGGGACTGTAATTTTGTCCTGTAAAATTTAAATACAATGCTGATAGACAATATATCAATAGCCATCGTAGGTGGTGGCCCTGCCGGATTGACACTGGCCAGACTTTTACAGCTTAAAAATGCCAACGTAAAAGTATTTGAAAGAGATTTCAATAAAGAAACACGCGTGCAGGGCTCGCCTCTGGATATGCATGAAGATTCAGGGCTGGCAGCCCTACGGAAAGCTGATTTGTTGGAAGAATTTAAAAAGACCTATCGTCCGGGAGCAGATAAAACACTTATCATGAATGAACAGGCTGAAATTCTGTTCAGTGACCATGATACCAAACCAGAAGAGGATTTCGGAGCTGAGCATTTCCGTCCTGAAATAGATCGTGGACCTTTGAGAAATATGCTGCTGGAATCTCTCCAACCGGATACCGTTGTATGGGACAGTCATTGTATATCTATGGAACCCCAAAATGAAGGCTGGATACTTCATTTCAAAAACGGAACATCGGCTTATGCAGACCTTGTGATTGCTTCAGATGGAGCCCATTCCAAGATCCGTCCTTATCTCACAGATAGCAAACCGATATATTCGGGTGTTATCATGCTGGAAGGAATGGTTTCAAAGGAACATGCCCCCAATATCAATGCTCTGATTAACGGTGGGAAAATAATGGCCTTTGGGAATTCCAAAAATATATTGATGGGCCAAAAGGGCAATGGTGATCTTGGCTTCTATGCAAGTTTTAAAGCTGATGAAAACTGGGCAGCAAATTCCAGACTTAATTTCTCTGATAATACAGCTGTTTTTCAATGGTTTAAAACAGAATATCCGGAATGGAATAAAGTATGGTACGAACTGTTTGAAAATGCTACAACTCCTTTCATTCCCAGACCTATCTACGCTATGCCATTGGATCAAAACTGGGAGAGCAAGTCTAATTTAACTTTAATGGGTGATGCCGCTCATGTTATGCCTCCATTTGCCGGAGAAGGAGCCAATATGGCAATGCTTGATGCTCTGGAACTTAGTGAACATTTAACAGATGATCGCTATAGTACCTTGCAGGAAGCGCTTTCCCATTACGAAATCAATATGAGAAAACGGGCTGCAGCTGCCACCAAAGAATCTCTTGATAACGGAGAACGGATGCATTCTGCAACAGCTTTAGCAACCATGCTGGAGTTTTTTACAGGACATGTAATATAAAAAAGTGTGGCTTGGAGCATCATCAGATTATCACAATATCATTATTTTATAGAGTGCAATAACTTACTGCATCCACCTCTATCTTCCTAACTGTATAATAAAAATGGCTGCCTCACCCGAGACAGCCATTTTTCCCTCTAAAAAATAAATATTTTTTCTCTCCTTTTAAGATCCTGATTTCGGAGATTCATTTGTGTGTTTTTTGATTTGTCTATTTTATGTTTCCTTTTTTATTTTTATCACCATATATTTTTAAGGTTCTATACTTACTGTAGCATGCACAAGGCTAAACAAAGCAGTGATTTCAGCATTTTATAGGAGATTTCAGCCAGCACAAAAGCTTTCTTCTCATAACATAGTGAAAACCGAAATACTTCAACAGTACAAAACATTGCTTTATCAACCAACTCTTCAGGATATATATAATGTACTATATACGGCCATCCTGAGTCATAGTATCTTTCTTCTTTTATCATTTGTGTTAAAAAAATATGATTAAAAAATGTACTCAATATTATCTGGACATTAAACAGCTGCCTTAAATGTTGAGACAGCTGTTTCCCAACTAAAATAAATACTACTTTTTATCTCCGGCAGATTCCTTTACCGAAAGTCCATTCGTATTTTTATTTCTTGATTACCTTCGTCGTTTATAGCAAATTTTTCAATTGTATAAGAATGCTGTACCTCAAATTTTCTTCCAATCTGATAGCTTTTTGCGAAGCAGGTTCCCATCTCTGCCCATAAACGCTTACCATTCCAAGTCTATTTCATCTATCAATAATACTTTGCTCTTCATAGATTCTACTTTATGTTTTTTAGTGTATTTCGTCTTGATGTATTTTATACAAAACCGAATATAATTGCACTTAAAAAACCGAATTAATAATCAATAATCCAATACTCAATAAATATAATATCAAAAACACAAATACATTATACAAATCATATTTCAAACACATTTACAAATCTATATTTTAAATTGAAAAAAATAAAAAAAAGACCTACTACACTCGTACAGCATCAAAACAAAACACTGATTGCCAACAAATTAAATCAAAAAGCAAAAATGGTAAATACTATTTTTATAAACAAAATATTTAGAAAATGTTTAGAGAAAAAATGCAGAAAATTCTTTTGATTTGGTTCATGTATTGATTTATGTCATAAAAATTCCAAAATTTATATACAGTAACAGCAAAAACACACAAATAAACAATAAGCTGATTTCCAAAGCATTAATTACAAAATAATTACCTGTAGTACTCGTGTAGTAGACCTATTTTTTATTATTTGATTAAAAATTTTCATATTTGGACTCAAGACCACTAAGAAAATTCAGGTGGCGAAAAAAAACATTTCGAAACACTGTCTGATGTAATGAATCAGACAGTTTTTTTTTGCATTAACTTAAGTGATCAAAAACGGGTAAATATCAACTTCTGTTGGAATATGAAGCCTTTTCCGGATTCTATATTTTTTATGCTGAACAGCCCGGTGTTGAATAAGTATATAATTTGCAATTTACTTAGAGGTAAAATGAAGCTTCAGCATAGATGAAATTTCTTAAAGACAAAGTTTGTTAATCATTTGATACGATCAAAGAAAACATAAATATCTGTTTCTGTAGGAATATTCATTTTTTTGCGGATTCTGTATTTCTTCTGCTGAATCGTTCTATGCTGAACAAGCGTATAATTAGCAATTTCCTTAGAAGTAAAATGAAGCTTCAGCATGGCACAAAAAACCTGTTCTGAGGTTTCAAGGCCAGGATTGATGGCTAAAAGTTTATCTATATATCCAGGGTACACTTCTTTAAAATAAGCAAGAAACTCAGGATCATTTCTTTTGGCCATTTCAAGAATTTCTTCCTGTCTGTTATCATTAATCCTGCTTTTCAGATTTTCAGCCTCTGATTTCAGATCTGCCTTCCTTTTTCTTAAGGTATTGATGATTCTCCAGGTATATAGAGCGAGCAGGGAAAGTCCGGCAAAAGACAGAAAAATAACCCATTGAACCTTACTTTTATGTTCTTCAGTACCTGTTTTTGCTTCTGATATAAAGGATTCCATATCCTGGTTAATGGTAGATAATAAAGAGCTGTTGGTTTTATTATAAGCCTCAGTATAAGCATTCAGATAAAGGTAAGCTTTTTCTTTCTCCCCTTTATTTTCATAAACGACTCTTAGGTCGTTATAGATAAACTTAAGGTAATAAGCATAAATATCTTTAATTTTAAGGTTTATTGTAAGAGCCTCCTTTAATACTTCTTCTGCTTTATCATATTGTTTATTGGCCATATAGTATTCTCCCATAATTGTATTGGCATATAATACTACACCATCTACCTTTCTTCTCTTCATTGCTTTATTGTAAGCAAGTGTTACATATTTATAAGCAGAATCTTTATTTTTGTTCATATATATATAATCAGCTATGGCACAATCTGCCATCCCGCTATCATCTACTTTTCCGGCTTTTTTAAAGAAAACTAAAGCTTTATCGGGTTGTTTTTTACCTACTAAATAAGTTGCTTGTCTAAGGTAAATACTAAAAAGAATATTCTGCTTAAATTTAGATTCTCTGGCTGGCTGAATCAAATCTAATGCTTTCCTATTATATTCAATGGCTTTGTCACGCCGTCTCATTTCGCTACTTAAACGGCTATAAATATTATAAAATCGGGCTAAGTGAAGGTTATTTTTCGAATCTTTTAAAGTCTCTTCAGCGGTATTTAGAAAAATCTGAGATTTTGGATAGTTTTCTAATGAAAGATTGAGTTCCGCCAAATTAATATAGCAAAGAGCCTTTCCTTCTTCATATCCTTTATCTTCAGCAATTCTGTAATACTTTTTATTAAGGATAACCAAAGAATCATATTCCCCAGCTAATCTGAATTCTTCATTCTTCTTCATTAAAGGGATGTCAAAACTTTTTTCGTATTCCCTGGAATTTGGGCTACAAGACATCAGAATAATGAGTACAATAGAAAGTAAAACGCGGATCATAATGCTTTTTCCTTTAACTGAATTTTTGTATAAATTAAGATTAAAAAATGACTTTTTAAACAAAGTAATATTACATTTTTTTTAAAATTGTAGCTAACAGCATGAGTATATTATTCTTTTAACTGCTGATTTTATCAAAAAAGTCATAAATATCCTCTTCTCCCGAAATATTAAGTCTTTTCCTTATTCTGTATTTTTTTTGTTGAACAGATCTGTGTTGTACAAATGTATAATCAGCAATTTCTTTGGATGAAAAATGAAGTTTCAGCATTGCACAAAAAGTAAGCTCAGAGTTTTCAAGATCTGGATTGATTTTTAAAAGAGTACTTATAAAATCCGGATACAGTTCTTTAAATTTCATCAGGAATGAGGAATCGTTTTTTTGGGCAAGTTCAGTTACTTCCTTCAGCATTTTTGCTCTTACATGGCTTTTCAATTCTTCAGTCTCTTCTTTCAAAACTCTTTTTTTGAGCCTTTGCGTTTTAATTGTTTTCTGAACGTATATTCCGGAAATCGTTAATGCAGTAATGGATAACGCAATAGCCAGAGGCAAATCACTTCTATGCCAGTCAGACTCAGGTTTTATCTCGGAAATAAAATTTTCAGTTGCCTTATTCATTGTGTTGAGGCGTGCTACATCCAAACGCCCTTCCTCTTCCATATATTTTCTCAAGTAGTAATAGGCCTTACCTCCATCATTCTTTTTTTTGTAAAGCTCTGCAAGAGACTTGTAAACATTTTGTATATGCGAAGAATAAGTACGCCTTGTTTTAATATTAATTTCAAGAGCTTTTTTAAGGGCCTTTTCAGCCTGCTCATTATTATTCACCTCATTATAGTAATATCCCATGGTATAATACACCCATAGAGATTCTGCATCACTTGTTTTTTGGCTGAGCATCTTTTCATCCGCCCGTTTAATATATACTTCTGCAGAATCCGGTTGGTGCCTGAATAAGTAGTATTGAGCAACCATACAATTACTATATGCAGAGTTTTCCAATGCATTTCCCTTTAGAAAACATTTCAGAGAAGTTCCGTACCATCCTCTAAAAACGTAATTAATCCCTTTATTGATATAAAGCCTTGGAAGAAGTTTTCTTTTAAGATCTGAATCTTTTGCTTCTTTTAAATATAAAAAAGCTTTGCTATTACATGCTATGGCTTTATCATGCAACTTAAGATGAGAATAATACTGACTATAATCATCATAGAAAGCTGCTTTATGAAAACCATTTTCTGAATTTTTCAGATCACTTTCGGCCTTATTAAAAAACAATAAAGCTTTCTCATAATTTCCTGCAGAAATATTTACCTCTGCCATATTAAGATAACAAAGGGCAATTCCTTCTTTATATCCCATTTTGGCTGCTTTTTTCAGATATTCAATATTAAGTTCAATAAGGGCTTCGTACTCACCTCCAAGCTGTAGGTCTGTACTCTTTTTTATCAAAATAGAATCAAACTTTTCCTTTTCTTTGTCCTGAGAATTCTTATTACATGAGGCAATACACAAGAGTATGCCTATGCTCATTGCACAGATCATCATCCTTTTTAAGTGTATTGAATATGTTTTAATATTTTTAATAATAGCTAGTTTTAATTTACTTTTTCCTTTCCAACAATATTTTCATATACCTACCTATACATTTTTTATGAATAAGTTGAAAAAACACGTCAAAAATTTGACATTTTCTTTAATCCATGACATAAATATACATAATTTATATCATCAATATCTATATAATAAGACTCCCTGAAATTTAAAGTGTTACATTTTCTGTACCATATTTGAAAAAACATGTATAATATTAACTCATTAAAAACAAAGCACTAAACTATATTCGTATATTTAAAAAAATAACTTTAAATTATTATCATAGAAACTATCATGAATATTGAATATCGGAAACTCTTATCCCACGAGAGTTCAATATATCGAATGATCCGCCTGGAAAGTCTTGAAGAATTCCCTGAATCCTTTGAGGCTACTTATAAGGAAGCTCTGAACACTGAGAAACTCAGAATGGAGACTGATATTGAAAATCAAACTCCTGAAAAGTTTGTATTGGGCGCTTTTATCAATCAAAAACTGATTGGTCTTTGTGTTTTTGTTAAAAATGTAGACCATTCCGGGAGTATTTATCAGATGTATGTCAATAAAAACTTCCAGGGAAAAAATATAGGTACCGGATTAATAAAGGCGGTTATTCATGAAGCCAAGGAAAAACTCAATGTAACCGAAGTATATTTAGAAGTTGCTCACAACAATGAATCAGCTTATCATCTATACAAAAAGAATGGGTTTAATGAAATAGAGCCTCAAAACAGCGGAAATGAAATCTCAAAGGTTACTATCATGAAATATACTGTATAAAACAAAAAAAGAACTACAAAATTGTAGTTCTTTTTCATTAGTGACCCGGCTGGGATTCGAACCCAGGACCCATACATTAAAAGTGTATTGCTCTACCAGCTGAGCTACCGAGTCGGCCACTTACTTTTTCAAGTAAATCCCTTTATTTAAGGGACTGCAAAGATAGAAAAATATCTTTTAAATCCAAGATTTATTCTACTTTTTTCATCTAAAAATTTAGCATTACCCTTTAGAAGAATTGATATTATTTTCTGGTTCACACAAGCCCTATTACGCAAAATACTGATAAGGAATTATTTGCAATTACAAAACGACATGAAAAACTTTCACATCGTATTATAATCATGCTATCTTTTTTTTCATATTAGATGTAAACCCTAGCAAAGGTTACCAAAGAAATGGAGCTTTATCGCCATTCTTATTTTCGATATAATAAAGAGAAGGAAGAACCTGTGCCAGATAGGTAAATTCACTGTAGCAATGCTCCATCAACCCGAATCCTACTTCGTCTGACAATTGATTTTCACTATCCGCCATTAATGCTCCAAGATAAAAATGGCTTCTCAATGTGCAGCCTTGTTGGGTATCTCTAACCACATGGAACATATAGCCGTCAACAGGATCACCATTCTCATCTACAGGTGTATTTTCGCCAAATCCTATCCTGGCATATATTACGGCACTCACATCTCCATTTGAATAAGCCTGCTTCAAAACCTGAGGATCAAAGATCTCTTGGGGATCATGGAACTTTATAGTAGCAGAAACTGGCGGAATATCTCCCAAAGATTCTTTAGCATGGATGGTTGCACCTATATAATTCTCGTTTTTAACCCATTTATGGTCCCAGCCACCGTGTTCTACATGGTCATGAGGATGCCAGAGTTTAAGATCTGCTGTTGTTTCAAAATACTTAAACCACCAGTCTAGCATTTTTCCTTTGCACTGATGCAAAACATTCCTCATCGCAATATGGAGCATCCCGTTTTCCAATCTGCTGATTCCAGCTTCAAGAGCTATGGGTTTTGGAGATAACAGCGCATTAATATCTCTGAACATTACTTCTTCGGTTTCCTTTGTTGGTTTCATACTTGATATTTTAATGATATTATTTGATCTCTCAACAGAACATACATGAAACAGGTTGAGACTCATTCCGGCCCCTTCCCCACTCACTTTTTAAACTGTTGATTGTTGTACAAATTTAAATCAGCTGAACTCTCAGATCGTTGTATTATTTTCTAATCGACCTGTACAATTTGGAAATATATATTCATGAGATTGCCCTTTCTGGAATCTCATATATAAAGCGTAAAAATGTAATTAAAAAAGGAAAAAAATGAAGTGTATTTACAAACAGTCAGTCAACTTCTTGAATTCCTCAGGCGTACGTCCTGTTTGCTTTTTATAGAATCTGGAGAAATAAGCTGGATCTTCAAAATTAAGATCAAATGCGATCTCTTTTATCGTTAATTCTCCGGAAATCAACATTCTCTCCGCCTCTACAACAACCCTTTCATGTAAAAGCTGAGTAATTGTTTTATTCATTTTTTCCTTTAGAATCTGGTTGATCCTTTTTTCACTGATTCCCATCTTTGAAGCGTAAAACTCAGCCCTTCTCTCAGTCTTATAATGCTCATCCATCAACATAATGAACTGATAGACTCTTTTCTGGTGGATATCCTGATGTAAAAAATAATGTTGGCTAGAACGGACTAAGTTCAGAAGAAATACTTTCAGTAATGACTTTAGAACCAAATAGCTTCCCATCGGATTTTGATATTCTTTCTCAATCAATAGGCTGAGATACTGAAGCGTTTCTACAACGTCATCATCCAAATGAAGGTTGGTATATTGTCCGTGAATATTGAAAAGATTAAAAACATCAAGTGCAAACTCTTTATCATCCTCTTCAAGATATTCCCTTTTGAAAGCGATCACACATCCTTCTTTTCCTTCAAAATTTATTTTTTCAGATCGATATAACGGTATCAGATATATACTATGACTTTTATCTGCATTATTTGGTTCATTCCTAAACCACATCATTTCCAAAAGATGGGCCCGCTGGGAACTCTCCATATAATAATCCGGACAGTCTTGAAATTTGAAAAATATAAACTTTAATGGATCAATCTGATGGATGAACTTCATATTCCTCACTCAATTTTATAATGCTATACAAATATACGAGACTAAAGGATTGAGATAAAAAAAGAACTACTGAAATAGTAGTTCTTTGTATTGATAACCGCACAGAGGTGCAGCTTGTATATTTTTATAAGAAATTTAATATTACTTAATCACTGTAGCTTTGAAAGAAAAGGATGAACCACCATTAGAACCGGTATCATATATATAAACAGTTACGGTATTTGCTGATGTTACCTTAGAGGTGTAGACTGGCGGATAATCTCCTATTGAAATATTACTTATTGGATTTACAATAACCGCATCCCCTACTGCTGCCCCAGCGACAGTAATTGTAAGTGAAGCCAGAGAACCTGAAGCTGGCAGAGTTATAGTATTTGTTCCTGTTAATAATTGTATGCTGCTACCACTGCTTGGAGTAGACCAAGTTCCATCTCCTCTAAGATAAGTAGAAGAACCTGCAGTACCTGAAGTTGTAGCTATTTTTGCCATTGTAACGGAAGCATCAGCAATCTTAGATGTAGTTATTTTATTAGATCCAACAGTTACTACTCCTGTGGCATTTATTGTTGCGTCACCAGTCATACTAACAGGAGTTCCAGGTGAAAAAGGTGCCGTTGAATTAGTCAAAATTATTTGTCCACCAGCTGTACCATTAGAAAAACCATTCCCCGCATTACCTTGAGGACCTTGCGCCCCCGCTACTCCTTGAGCTCCCGTGGCTCCCGTAATCCCCTGAATACCTTGTAATCCCTGAGCTCCTGTGACACCAGTAGCACCCGCTAATCCTTGGGCTCCTACAGCTCCTGTAGCACCGGTAACTCCTTGAATACCTTGTAATCCCTGAGCTCCTGTAACGCCAGTAGCTCCTGCTAACCCTTGGGCTCCTATTGCTCCGGTAATACCTTGAATACCTTGTAAACCTTGAGGTCCTGTAACACCAGTAGCGCCTGCTAAACCTTGAGCGCCTGTAGCACCGGTAACTCCCTGAATACCTTGCATCCCCTGAGGTCCCGTGACACCAGTAGCTCCCGCTAAACCTTGGGCTCCTGTTGCTCCGGTAATCCCCTGAATACCTTGAGCGCCTGTAGCACCTTGAGGACCAGGAGTAGAGCTTCCTGAAGTTTTCGCATACAAAGCGTACGGAACACTTAATAACTGTGAGATTCCTGTTATGGTATAATTATTTGACCCGGTAGGATCTGTTTCTATTTTTAGAAAGTAAATATCTGCACCCCAATTAATTGTAGAATAAGAACCACTTACTAAAGTACCAGCACCTATTTTTACGGTTACTAAACCATTAATATTGGTAGATTGAGTTTGAGTTTCTGAGTATACTACAGTTCCTGTTGTTGAGCCTTTCAGTATAGAAAATTTCATACCTACAGTCTGGTTACTTACCAATTGATTACTTGAATTTCTAATAATAGCCTGATAGCTCATTGCATCCTGTACTTGTGAAAACATTAGAGCAGAAGCAAAAGAGGCTGCTAGAATGGAAAGCTTTTTCATAGGTAATTAGTTTTATATTTTATTTGTTTTTTAGAACCTTAAAAATTTTAATATCCTTTCCTCCTTTTGATATTTTCAGCAAATAAATTGAAGCAGGATAAGACGTCATTGTAATTTGAGTTGTTGACTGAGTTATAGATTGGCTTGTCAGTAATTTACCACTACTATCAAAAAGATCATAACGATATTTATTATAATCTTTAAATCCTACTTTCAAATTGAGAATATCTGTTGTGGGATTGGGGAAAATATTGAGACTTAAATTGATGTCGATAATATCAATTCCTAATGTTGGTATAATTTCATAAGTCTGTTGAACGCCGGCTGTAACACTTCCCGCAGAAGAGGACATTGTTTCATAAAAACTTTGACCAATAGAAGCCGTTGCACTACCTGTACTACCAGACATATTATTACCACTGGTATTTAAAGTTTCCTGTGCAGAAATCTGAATAGAGAAACTAACAAGAAATAACGAAAGTGTAAAAAATGTAGTTTTCATATCATATTGATGTATATTATTAGTTTTTCAATTATTATTCAAATATATAACTATATAATGACAACTATATTAATATATGATTAAAAACATACACCATTGTATTAGCTGATGTTATATTAATGAGATGAGATAATCTAATCCTTACTATTTAGCTCTCAATAAGATTTTTTTTAATTCTTTCAGCAACTAGATAAGCTCTCTTAAATAATCTCTATTTTGTCTTACAGAAGGACAGTTTGGCCTTGAAAGAGCTGCAATCTCATTGTATTCATTAGCTTTTTTATACTCTCCTAAAAAAGATAAACATACACAAGCCTCAATATTGGGTATATATCCAGTATAATCTGAAGACACAAAGCCTACTGAGTGGAATTGAGGTAATCTGGTTGCTAAATCAAACCATTTCAAGGCCTGATTATAATCCTGTTTATCTTTATAATAATAGCCTAACTCACAGCAGATTTCCGGTCTGGGAATATCATATTCGAAGCTTTTTAGTAAGGTTGGTAAAATTTTTTCTTCAGTACCATTCTTTTTATATTCAATGGCTAATTCCTGGCAGCAGGCTATTACATCTTCTATCCAGCCTGACCCTGATGCTAAAAATTTTTCGAAAAAAGTGATGGCTTTAACTGTTTCATGATGGTCTTTCAATTCTCTGGCATAGTAATATAACTGCCTCGCAGAAAATTCTTTTCCACTTTCTTCTAAAGCTCTATAGATCTCAATATTTCTTGTTGAAACTACTTCTGATACTTCTTTTTTATGCCAAATTTCAATATCAGTATAGTATATATTGCCCACCAGCGGGATGCATTCATGAACCGGCTCAATCCATTGATAATTTTTGCTCTTTTTGAATAGTCTTTCACGGGTTGAGTGAAAAGTTGGATTATTGTTTTCATCAAATGACAAACCGTATTTCATGGTGACAATCTCAACATCATCACTTAATTTCTTCTTCAGTTCATTAATTTCATTAATTGATTTTTCCGGAATAACATCATCTGCGTCTAGCCACATTTGATAGTCCATAGTCGCTTTAGAGAATGCAAAATTACGTGCCGCTGAAAAGTCATTAATCCATTCGAAATCAAAAATTTTATCTGTAAACTTTTCAGCAATTTCCTTAGTTTTATCCATAGATCCCGTATCTACTACGATGATTTCATCTGCAAATTTTACTGCACTTTCTAAACATCTGCTCAAAAATTTCTCTTCATTTTTGACAATTAAGCATAAACTTATTTTCATGGACTTCTAATAGTTTTTCGGATATAAATATACTAGTATTAATTGTAGATATGAATATGTATTCCTTAGGCTCTTTATTTCGCTTCTGAAATACGTTTGCAAACTTTCAGGATGTATCCTGGATGATACATTTATTCTGAAAATGATAATAAGAAATAATAAGATAAAAGTAAAGGTATGTATTCAACAAGAAGCGTTGACAAAAAACAAAAAGAACCACTGAAAACAGTAGTTCTCTTTAGTTTGTGACCCGGCTGGGATTCGAACCCAGGACCCATACATTAAAAGTGTATTGCTCTACCAGCTGAGCTACCGAGTCGGCCACTTACTTTCTCAAGTAAATTATTTTTTCAGAGAACTACTAAGATTGTAGTTCTCTTTAGTTTGTGACCCGGCTGGGATTCGAACCCAGGACCCATACATTAAAAGTGTATTGCTCTACCAGCTGAGCTACCGAGTCGGCCACCTACTTTTTCAAGTAAATTATTTTTTTTAAACTACTAAAATTGTAGTTCTTTTTAGTTTGTGACCCGGCTGGGATTCGAACCCAGGACCCATACATTAAAAGTGTATTGCTCTACCAGCTGAGCTACCGAGTCGGCCACTTACTTTTTTAAGTAAATCCCTTTGTTTAAGGGACTGCAAAGATAGAAAAATCTCCTTTAAAGCCAAGCTTTTTTAGACTTTTTTATCATATTTTTTTACTACAAATCAGCAAATATCTGTTTATAAATTAATTATGAAAATTATTTTTTTCTAAAAAAAATGTAAACAGGTATTAACCTTCCAAAGAATCTCTTTATAAATCAAAATTTGTAAATCCTCAGCTCAAAATTCAATGGGGTCATTTTTTACTGTTTATCATTGGATTTCTTATAAAGATGTCCTATTTTTGAACAAAGTGGCCATAAAAGGTCATTATTGGTTTATTTTCCAAACACTTAAATCATTTCCAAACAAAATTTTCTGTTTTATTACAGTCTAATAGTTATGAAATTAATTACTCCCCAAAGATTAGTTGATGGTGATAAAGTGGCAAGCATTTCCATGTCCTGGGGTGCTGCCGGCGATCTGCCATACAGATATTTAAAAGGTAAAGAACGACTGAATCAGATCTTTAATCTGGAAGTTACAGAAACCAAACATGCGTTGCAATCTGCCCAATGGATCTACAATAATCCGGAAGCCAGAGCAAATGATCTTATGGAAGCGTTTTCAGATCCTTCCATAAAAGCTATTATTTCGAATATTGGTGGTGATGACAGCATCCGGATGCTGAAATATATTGATCTTGATATCATTAAAAATAACCCTAAAATATTCCTGGGATTTTCTGACAGTACCATTACCCATTTTATCTGCCTCAAAGCAGGTTTAAGTTCATTCTATGGCACTTCCCTATTGGTTGGTTTTGCTGAAAACGGAGCTATGCATGATTACCAGATCAATGATATTAAACGAACATTGTTCTCTCCTTCTGTTATTGGGCAAGTTCATCCTAATCCAGAAGGCTGGACCACTGAATTCCTAGATTGGTTTGATCCCTCCCTACAGGATATAAAAAGAAAACTAACTCCACCTACAGGATGGCGTTTTATCAGAGGGAATTCTATTGTTCAGGGACCATTAATTGGTGGTTGTATAGAAGTTTTAGAGATGCTTAAAGGAACCGATTACTGGCCGGATTCTGAGATGTGGAAAGACTGTATTCTGTTTTTTGAAACCTCAGAAGACAAACCTCACCCAAATTATGTAAAATATTGGCTTCGGAATTACGCTGCTACGGGGATTCTGAAAAATGCCAAAGGAATTATTTTCGGGAGACCTTATGATAACCTGTATGCTGAAGAATATGAAAATGAATTATTAAAGGTACTGGATGAAGAAGGTTTATATGATTTACCAGTTATTACACAGATGGATTTTGGTCATACCTGCCCTACTTTCACCATTCCGTATGGTAGATTGGCTGAAATCAATTGTTTAGATCAAACTTTTTCTATATTGGAAAGTGGAGTTTTATAAAATTTAGGATTTTATAAATGGGTTTCGGCGGGCCTTTGGCCCGCCGATACCTTTTGCTTTTAACATCTCCCGCAGATTTCACCAATTACGCAGATTTTTCTTGGTGTGTTATTCTGATATGCAGGTCATTTTCAATAATCAAAGAGCTGTAATTTGTGTTATTTGTGAAAACATTGGTGTGATTAGTTTTTAAATTCCTGCTGCTGGTATTCAAAAAGTGTCACAATGGTCTCTACCAATTCTTGTCCATGGTGTTTTCCTACCAGATACAAAGCCGCATCTATTCCTGCGGTTATTCCTGCTGTGGTAATCAATTGTCCCTGATCTACAAATCTAGCGTCTCTTTTAACGATACTCTTTGGATTATACTGTTCCAAAGTATCCAACAACATAGAGTGGGTTGTAATTTCATGATGGTCTAATATTCCTGTTTTGGATAAGTGCATACTTCCTGTACACACTGTGAAAACAGTAACTCCATTATAATACTGATCTTTTATCCATTGCATAACTGTATTTTGGAAATCATTATCCTCCAGGCATTCCATCACACGATCCGGATTCGCTCCCGGAATGACGATCATATCCGGCTGAGGAGCTGTTTTCACATCATATGTTGGAATAATAGACATGGTATTGGCTTCCATGAATACCGCTTCTTTAGTTTGTCCAACGGTATAGCAATGATAACTTCCTGTAGAGATTACATCTGCTTTAATAAAAACATCCAGCGGACCATTCAGATCAAGCGCTTCTACCTGATCATAAATCAAAAATGCCACATTCATTGTCTTGTTCTTTTGTTGTTGATTCATAATGATATTTTAAAAATTATTTATTTAAATAAAGACATAGTTTTCCCTGCTGACCATTGATTATCAGCTTTCATTATTCAAAAAATGAAAAGAATTATTCTGTTCCGTTACAGGTTTTTCGGTATTGTGACGGAGAAATGGAGAGGTATTTCAAAAATAACCTTCGAAGAGAGACCACCGTAGCGAAGCCGCATTTTTCAGCAATCATATCGATGCTCATATCTGTATATTCCAACATGTTTTTAGCCTGATCCAGTCTCATTTTTTCAAGGAATTTCCCAGGAGTCATTCCCGATTCTTTCAAAAATACCCTTGAGAAATTACGAACACTCATATGTACAGATTCAGCCATAAATTCTATACTGATGGCTTGGCTGAGCTTATCTTTAAGCAAATCCCTGATTTCTTTTGTGAAGGATGATAACATTTCATAATCGGAAACAGCATTTCCAAACTGAGATTGCACTCCGGGTCTTTTCAAATGTAAAACGAGATGTTTAGCTACTTCCGAAGCAATTGGTTTTCCAAAATCCTCTTCCAATAATGCTAATGCCAGATCTATTCCGGAAGAGACACCTCCTGAAGTGTAAATACCCTGATCCTGAATAAAGAACGGATTGACATTTACTTCCAGATCGGGATACATTCGCTGTAACATATCAGCATATTTCCAATGAGTAGTTACCTGCTTTCCTGTTAACAGTCCTGCTTTAGCCAGAACAAAAGCTCCTACACAAACAGATCCTATGCGTCTTATGCGTCCTATAACATTCTGCAGATAAGCATAAAGATCAGGATTAATATTATCTAATGTTCTAAGATCTGTACCGGCAACCAGCAAGGTATCTACCGGAAAATCTATATCATAAATAGTGTGGGTACATGGTAAAGGAATTCCCGAACTGGAATATATTATTTTGTCTGAAGTGCCGGATATCAGATGAACCTGATATTTCAGACCGGTTTTATCATCCGGCGAAAAGAGATTGGCTGCAGTAAATACATCGCAGGGTCCGGCAACATCTAACAACTGAACCTGCGGCAAAACCAAAAGTGCTATATTTTTTATCTGTGTCTGTTGTGCTACATTTTCCATATCTCAGTCTTTATGATGCAAATGTACAGAGAATGTCATCTGGCTGCAATGACAAAAAACAAACAGTTTCGGCCATTATTTTTTCATCAACTAAACAAAAGAGACTGCCTTAAAAAAGGCAGCCTCAGCACTCTCACTATAAAATTAGCTAATAAGCTATACTTTTAAAATTACTATTTATGCAGGAGATAACCTGCGGGACTTTAAATAAAGAGCTGTACGGTTCAGGTATGGAAAAAGAATTATCAATAACAGTGCCCCAGCCAAAAGCCATACCATCATTTCGTAATAATCCATCGCAAAACGTACATGATCCTGTACATTAAGTCTTCCTACCAATAATTTATTGGACGCCTTCACCGCATGGTCCTCAAGCATTCCTTTGGCTGTAAGTTTAGCCGTCTGTTTATGAAGAAAATCTTTTACAAAGGGATCAACTGCTGTTACATGGTCCTGAAATGCATTATAGTGACGGCTTTTCTCGAAAAGTTCAAAGAAATTAATCAGTGCTATACTTGCACAAAACCCAAAATAACGGATTGCTAAAGCGGTTGCCGCAGCAGATGGCCCAATAGAAGCAGGAACAGATGATATGATAAATATAATAGTCGGAACCATTATTAATCCTACTCCCAACCCCTGCAGAAATAATGGAATATAATAATTGAATTCATTTGCCTGTACATCAAAGGAATAATACATCAAAGCATGAAACAAAAGCAGCATCAAAAAACCCGGCCCCCAGACATATTGTATTTTCTTTTTCTGTAAAACCATACAACAGGCAATGATAACCCCAATAACTAACCCCGAAAGATTAAAAACATTGATATAGGAAATATAAAACGGATCCAGATGCAGCTCTGTCGCAAAATAGCTATTGGTAATTCCCGAAGCGAAACGGCAAATATACATAACGAATAGAATCAGCAATCCTACTTTAAAATTTCTGTATTTAAAAATCCTAAGGTCTATATAAGGTCTTTTAATCGAATTCTGACGGAAGATTGATAACCCTATCAATACTATGATGGTGATTATACTTCCTAAAATCCTCTTATCTTCAAGCCAATAATATTCCTGGCCGAAGATGGTAACATATCCTACCAGCACCAAAATGGTACTGAAAACAGCAAAACTCTGCCAATCCAGTTTATACAGGTGAAACCTTACATTGGGCCTGTAATTCGTCATGGTCAATGTCAGGAAAATAAGTCCGGGCAGGTAAGAGAATATAGCTGTTTTGTAAACAATATTAAAATTATAAGAATCAATAAGATCTGCTGTAATCAGGTTATTAAAAGGTAACGCACAAATCAGAATCCCAAAGAATACCGAAAAACTGATCTCTCGCCCTCTTTCACTGCTTAATCGTGTAAAAATTAATGTTAATGAAAGGTTTACATTCCCGGCAAACAACATTCCCTGGATAAAACGCACCGGAAAAAGAACATACACATCACGGGTAAAGTAACAAATGAGGCAGGCCAGGATCTGCAAAGTGGTAAATATCAGAAAATACTCCTTTGCAGCTAGAAAACTAAAAAATCTTCTTTCCAGACAATAAAACCCTACATATCCGGCATAAAATAACGCTACTGAAAACTGAATATCAGCAGGCTCGCTTCCATAGTACCCTGCCGCCGCATTGATGTTTGTAAGCGGCAGGAAGAATATGATAATTCCCGGTAAGGTCATAGAGAAAAGAATAATTTTCACCAACCATTCCGGCACCCATCTTTTAAAAAAGGGCATTTGTCTTTTAGCCATTAGGAATGTTTTTTATTGGCGTAAACGTTGACGTTCATTCCCATTTTGAGAATATCGATATCTTTTCTTTTTCCTTCTACTTTAATTCTTACAGGAATACGCTGTACAATTTTCACATAGTTTCCTGTAGAGTTATCGGGTGGTAATAATGAAAAGCTGGAACCAGTTGCCGGTGATAGGGAAATAATCTTTCCCTGAAACTCTCTGTCAGGATAAGAATCTGCAACAATTTTCACCTGATCTCCAATTTTCATATCCTTGATTTGCGTTTCCTTATAATTGGCTACTACCCATTTATCTGTTTCATTATTAACGATGAAGGCCAGCGTTTCTCCGGCATCAATCATCTGCCCTACTTCAACGGTTCTTCGTCCCATTCTTCCATCGTATGAAGCCACTACTGCTGTATAGCTCACATCTAATTTATGACGGTCTAATAGGGCTTCCAATCTTGCAATTTCTGCCTGTACTACTGTTTTTTCCGCCTGAATATCATTAATTTTAGAGACTGAAGCTGCATAATTGTCCTGAGAGGATTGATAATCACTTTCATTAACATCCAATGTGGCTTTTACGTCTTCCAATCTCTGTTTAGTGGCAGATTCTTCATCATAAAGCTTCTTATAACGGTTGTAATCAAGCTGTTGTTTCCAGACTTTTGCTTTATTAGCATCTACCTGTGCCTGTGCCGCCGCCGCTTCTTTCTCTGTGGTTCCTGTATTACTCTGTAAAACTTTCAGCTGAGCACGGGCCTTCTGAAGGGCTGCCTGGGTTTGTTTTTGCTGAAGAACATATTCACGGTTATCAATCAACAATAAAGTATCTCCTTTTTTTACTTCCTGGTTTTCCTCAAATTTTACAGCGACAATAAATCCTCCGGCTCTTGAAATCACCGGGTTTACATATTCCTGAACCTGAGCATCATTGGTTTGCTCATATTTATAGTAACTTTTAAGGGTAAAACCGCCCCATACAGCAAGTGCGGCAACGATTAAAACTGAAATCCATCCTGTGATTTTCGTAATCACTCTGTCGGTTGGGGTATATTTTTTTTTCATTGTATTTATAAAACGCCTGTGATATTCTGTAATAAATAATAATTGTTCTGTGCCATGATTTTCGCTGCTTCTAATTCAAATTTTGTCTGAAGTAACTGGATATCTGCATCCAAAAGCTCTGTAATAAGGGAAGTTTGATTGAAATAAGTGTTCTTAATAATACGGGCATTCTCCTTGGCCTGGGCTACATTGGTTTCAGCTACTTTAATCTGTTCAAGAGCTTCCTGATATCTTAAATACGCTTCTTTTACCTGTTGTCTTATCTTATCTTCAGTATCTTTGTGAGCTTCCTCTTCTTTTTCAAACTCAAGCTTAGCAGCCTTCACTTTATGGGTATTGTGGTAAAGAGAGGAGATTGAAAATGAAGCTTTCAACCCAACAATCCCCAATGAATACCAATATGGGTTATAAGGATAAAGGAAGATCTGTGGATTGGCATAATAAAACTCTCCGTACATCCCTATTTTAGGGCTTACATTGGCTTTTACCTGCTTAAGTTTAAGCTTACTTAATTCCGTTTGCTCTTCGGAAACATGATAATCAAATGAATGCTCTAATGCTAGTTTCAGATATTCTGCATAGGTGGTATTGGCATCCCATTGATTGGCTGGTGCTTCCGGAATAACGGTCTGCTCATCCGGAACTCCTAAAATAATATTCAGCTTCTGCATGGCAATCAGAATATCATTTTCAATAGTCACCAAAGTCATTTTACGTTTGGAAAGTTCCAATTCTATTCTTAAAACATCACTTTTTAAAACTACTCCGTTTTTATACAAGGACTTAATTTCTTTAAGCTGTACTTCCTGATCTTTAATGTCCTGTTTGATAAGATCCCTGAAGATGAATGTTTTCTGAAGTTCAAGATAAAGAGTTGCTGTTTTATAATGGATATCGGAAACAGCCTGTTCTTTCTTAATCTCTTTAACTTTTTGTAAAGTCTGGTTTTCTTTAATCTTAAGGTTGAGTTTATTTCCGTTGTAAATATTCAGGTAAAAATCGGCTCCTACTCTGTAAAGGGTATGGATAACCTCATGTTGGGTAGGTTTGGAAAAAATTCCGTTTTCATAGATGGGAATATTGGATGCTTTTTCTACTGATCCTTTCACTTGTATTTCCGGAAGACGTTCTCTCTTGGTGTCTTTTACTTCTTCTTCCGCAATGTCTACACTAATGGTATTTATTTTAATATGACGGCTGTTTTCTTCAGCTCTTTGCCATGCGTCTTTTAGGGAGATTCGGATGGTATCATTTCGTGGACTGCCTGTTTGAGCTGATATAAAGTAGGAAGCTCCTAACATCAACAGTCCGGTGACATAGATTTTCATTTGAATTTTTCGAATTATTGCACTGCAAATTTATTGGCAATTCGTAAATTTTATTTACCTAAAATAGTCAAGTTTTACATGATTTCGGCCAAATGATTATATTTGCATTTTCATTCTTATTTTAACATTTCTATGGGACTTATTGCAGCACTTCCGGACATCGATAAACACGAGAAAAGTGTATTTGTTATGCATGAAAAATCAGAAAAACTGATTCCTTTTCATAAACATACAAAGGGACAGCTGAGTTATGTAGAAGGCGGCATTGCCTATATTACCATTGATAACCGGACTTATGTGGTACCAGCCCGACACTTCTTCTGGATCCCACAAGGAATGGAACATATTTTAGAAATAGGACATACCGCAACTGTTCTTCGTTCACTGTATTTTTATGCACATGATGATATTTCAGATCCTTTTTACAGCAGACTGGGAATTTATCCGGCATCGGAACTGTTAATTCAGATGATAAAATATTCGGAGATGTGGGATGAAAAACATGTTACGGATAAAGATGAAAACTTTGAATTTCTGGTTGCTTTAAAAAAAATTCTTCCTAAAACTCATCAACAACCCTTACCTATTATTCTTCCTGCTACCCACAACAAACAGATGATGAAAATAACTTCTTATCTTGAATGGAATATGGGAGAAAAACTGACTCTTTCGAATGTAAGTGCCAGGTTCGGATTGAGTGAGCGCTCTATGTCCCGCCTGTTTAAAGCAGATATGGATATTTCTTTTCTCCAATACCTAAAAACACTGAGAATCATCAAAGCTATTGAGCTGCTGCTCAATACAGATAAACCGATTAACGAAATTGCTGATGATGTTGGCTACAGCTCAATTAGTGCCTTTAGTGATACTTTTCATGAGTTTACGCAATCCAGACCTTCAGATCTTAGGAAAAGCAGCAAAGCTTTTTGATATTTTTGAGTAGGTATTGTTGAAACCACCCCGTCAAAAATTCTTTGAATTTTCGCCGGCTCTCCGATGGAGGGGAATTTGCAGCCCTTCAATTGGAATATTAGAGATTCTTAGAAAACTTAGTTGTATTTAAAAATATCCCAATAACTTTAGTTTTATTCAATAAAAAAGCCTTTAAATATTGAATTCAAAGGCTGTATTAAAAACCATTAAGCAGATAAGGTTCTGAATGTACAAGGTAAAATCTAAGATTTTAAAACGAAACTATAAAAACAAAATCCTTTATTCTGAAAGCCTTGTCTGATCTTAATGGCTAAATTTTTATTATTGTGTTGCTTTAATAATAGCTGTAGTAATCTGTTCTTCTTTCTTTTTTGAATAAGTAGAATCAAAAGGTTCCATCACATTGAATAAATACTGATAAAAAGGAGTTATTTTCTGCACATTTTCAGATTCTTTCATCGCTTTTTCTTTATCCATGCGTTGAAGGTTTTTCACAAAAGCATTAAACTTCTTATCAACCGGTTCTACAGATTTCAACAGATAGTTCTTAGCTTTATCATTCTGTTCTAATCTTTTGTAAGCTTCAGTTACCGCAGACACTACAAGAGAATATTCCATAGGTTTAGACCTCATCTGCCTTCTGGCTGCTGCCCTGAACTTAGGAGAAAGGCTCAGGTAATAGTCATATTCATAAAAAATTTCTTTTTTAAGACTCTCAGCCAACTGAAGGCCTTTCTGCTCCTCACCGGCAACAACATAAGCTGTAACAATTGAACTTAATGAACGTGGATCATTGTATTTTTCTGCAGGAATTTCCTTCGCAGCAAGATTTAACAATTCTAGAGCTTTTGTTTTATCACCATTCGTCACCAATGCAGAAACCGCTCTACTCACTGACATTCTGTAATTCATAATATCAGATATACCAGTGTCATCGTAGTGGATATTCAGATCTTTAAAATTGCCCCACTTATAGTTTTTCACTACATCATAAAGTGAATGGGCATCTACCCTGCCTTTATCCCCATCCGGACTTTGAGTGGTATGGATAGGAACCAGTTTGTAGCTGAAGCCGTCAAACTGAAGATAGTCATCAAGGTAAAAGATATTTTCACTTTCATACATTCCTCCGGACGAGAAACTAATTGAACGTTTCCAATCAAAATTGGCCAGTATATCCAGCATTATAAGGTGGCTTTTATAAAGAGTATTGGCTTCATAATTAATGGTAATTTGATCCACCGCATCCGGAAAGTCAGACGGATTAATAATTCCCGACTTTAAGGCATTTTCTTTATTCACTGGAAGAATGAATTTGTGTACCGGGATAATATTGTATTTTTCATATTCTTTTTCCCCGAAATACATCTTCAGTAACTCGTCTTTTGCGAGAGATTTATATTTCAGAAACTTAATTGCCTCTTTTAACGTCATTGAATCCTGAGTCAGAAATTTTCTGAATTCCTGAAACTCTGTATCCGGAGTGCCCTGATCCTTGAGCATAGCAAACAGCCCTTCCCAATCTTCTTTTTTCATCAAATACACCTGATCATTTACTCCATCCCTGTAATCCTCATGGGTTAATTCACCCGGAACTCCCATAGCATTGTAAGTTCTTCTTTTTACCTGATCAATGTTCCACGGAGTAGCCAGCATGGTAAAGTTTACTGTTTTTACATCATCCCGGAATCTTTCTGTTTCCTGCAATCCCCAAACCGGATACGTATCATTATCGGCATAAGTAAAAACGATCCCATTTTTAGGTAGAGATGCCAGGAAAGAATACGCTGAGTCATGAGCAGCAGATTTCCTGCTACGGTCGTGCGGAACATAGTTCTGGAAACCCATCATGAAAGGAATTCCCAATAAAATCACCCCTGTTATACTATGGGCAACATTAGATTTTATTCTGGATTGAATGAACCATAGAATACTTCCCGCTCCCAACCCAATCCAAATAGCAAAAGCATAGAATGATCCTACCATTGCATAATCTCTTTCTCTTGGCTCAAAAGGCTTTACTCCTGTATAGAAAACAATCCCAATACTGGTTAGGATAAATAGTGAAAGAATCGCATAAAACCTTCCAAAATCTCTGTTCAGCTGGAAAAAGAAACCTATTAATCCCAATATTAGCGGCAGGAAAAAGAATTTCACTGTACTTTCATTTTTAAATTTAGCCGGCATATTATCCTGATTCCCCAATAAAGCATTGTCTATAAAAGAAAATCCGGAAATCCAGTTCCCATGAGTGTTTTCAAGATGTCCCTGAAAATCATTCTGTCTCCCTACAAAGTTCCACATCAGATACCTTACAAAATAATATCCGTTCTGAAAGGAGAAGAAATAGTTCATATTTTGAGCAAATGAAGGCCTCTGAACATTGATAAGATCATAGGGTTTTATTTTCATATAATCATCAACCGTGATGGAATCATCTTCATATTTTGCTCTTAGCTCTTCAAAAATCTGCTTAGCCTGAGGATTGTCTGCCACATCTTCATTATCATAATTGAATGTAAAATCAGGAGCTCCGTACATAGACATATAATTGGCCATCACCTCTTTATCTTCACTGAACATTCTCGGCATAAAACTTAGGTGAGATTTGTTGTAGACGTAGTTAAACCTTTCTCCTGTTTTCCTGTACGTTTTGGTCTTTTCATCCTTTTCATACATTTCTCCGGTTACATTCCTTTTGTAACTTCCATCTTCATTTTTTTCCAATCCTTTTTTATCAAGAGCTGCCGTATAATTTTGGCCATATATTGTTGGCCAGTCTCCATACTGTTCTCTGTTGTAATAATCTTTCATCCCAATGGCTGTATCAGGGTCATTAAGATTCATGGGCGGGTTGGCATTGGCCCGGATAGGAATCACCAGCCAACACGAAAAACCTATAACCATATACACAACAGATAAAACAATGGTCTGATATATATTCTTTTTTAACTTCCTAGCATATTTAATCATCAAATAACAAATGGCCCCCATGATAATAAAAGCGACAATAGTTCCTGAGTGAAAAGGAAGACTTAGTCCGTTCACAAAGAAGATCTCCAGCTGCCCGAACATCGTCATAATTAACGGGAAAATAATTTTAAAGACTAATGCCAACACACCAAGTGTTATCAGATTGGCCAGAATAAAGCTCTTCCAGGTAAACGTATAGTTTCTGGCATAATACACCAGACATATAGCCGGAATGGCTAGCATACACATCATATGAACTCCCACCGAAAGCCCGATAGCAAAGAAAATAAGAATAATCCATCTTTCGTTATCTACTGCAGTATGTTCATTTTCCCATTTGGTAATAAGCCATACCAAAAGTGCAATAAACAGAGAAGCCATAGAATATACTTCTCCTTCTACCGCTGAAAACCAAAACGTATCTGAAAATGTAAAACATAAAGCACCAATGACCCCTGCAAACAGAATTGAAATCTCCTGAGGCCTCGTAATTTCATTAATATCTTTATGTAAAAGTCTTCTTAAAAAGTGAGTAATGGTCCAGAACAGGAACAAAATGGTAAATGCACTGAAAAGTGCTGACATGGCATTAATCACTATAGAATAATTGCTGCTATTTCCGAATGCAAATATACTGGCCACTGCCCCTACAATCTGAAATAAAGCAGCACCGGGAGCATGGGTTACTTCAAGCTTGGCTGCTGAAGAAATATATTCCCCACAATCCCAAAAACTCAGGAAATGCTCCATAGTGGAGAAATAAGTAATCAAAGCAATAGTGAAAAGGAACCATCCCAGTACGGTGTTCCATTTTTTAAAAGACCAGTTTTTCATATAATATTTTCCAATATTAGTATGACAACTGATAAGGAAGGAATATTACATCAATCTGTGACTTTTTTAATAAAATAACAGATTAGGCTGGAAGCTGGAAGAGGGAGACTGGAAGTTACTGTTGGATTTAATACTAATGGAAATGATCTTTAGAAAATTTCAATAGCTTATCTACAAGTTGTCTTTCAACCATTTCCTGCTTCAAGCCTCCAGTTTCCTTTCCTATAATTTAATATGTATTATTCAGTCCGCCATCCAAAGGAATATTGGCTCCAGTAAGGTAAGAAGCATATTCTGAAGCGAGAAAAGCTACCAGATTACCATATTCTTCAGGTTTTCCGAATCTTTTCATTGGGATTTTATTTTCTCTCATTCGCTTGATCTCATCTTCAGATATACCCGCTTTCTGAGCATCATGGTGAATCAGATTCTGAATGCGTGCTGTATCAAAATATCCTGTTAAAATATTATTGACGGTAATATGATGCTGAGCTACTTCATTAGATAGTGTTTTTGCCCACGCCATTACAGCGGAACGGATAGAATTGGAAAGTGCCAAACTTCCGATGGGTTCTTTTACAGAAAGTGAAGAAACATTGATGATCCGTCCGTTTTTCTGTTCAATCATATAAGGTAAAGCCAATAAGGTTGTTTCGCACACTGTTTTGAAAAGAAGATCAAAAGCTTTCTGATAATCGGTTATATTTTTATCAACAGCAAGTCCCGGCTCAGGGCCATTGGTATTATTCACCAAAATGTCTATTGAATGGGTATTAAAATATCCTGTAATGATCTGTTGATAGCTTTCAAAATCAGAAAAATCAGCAACCAGATATTCATGTTTCTGATCCGGATTCACTATAGGCAACGCAGCCATAAAATCCTTAAGTTTTGACTCGTTGCGGGCCACTACCGTAACATTAGCTCCACATTTTGCCAGTTCAATGGCAATTCCTGCTCCTATTCCCTGCGTAGCACCGCCTACCAGTGCATTTTTTGAAAAAAGTTGAATATTCATACTCTCTATATGATTACAAATTAGATAGATAAAGGTAAGAAAAAAGAGGTTGTCATTCTGGATACAGTTCAGAGATTCTTCGCTACGCTCAGAATGACAGAGGTCATGTTTTTTTTATCTCGCAGATTGAGCAGATTAGGCAGATAAATGCAAGTTAAAAAATCTACGTAATCTGTGAGATTTGCGGGAACCTTAACTCTGTTGAGATTCTTCATTTCGCACTGCTACATTCAGAATGATAAAAACCTATTTTTATCTCGCGGATTAAGCAGATTGAGCAGATAATTAAGGTTAAAAATCTGCGTAATCTGTGAGATTTGCGGGAACCTTAACTCTGTTGAGATTCTTCATTTCGCGCTGCTATATTCAGAATGACAAAAGCCTGTTTTTTTTGACTTTTGAAACAACCTCTTGATTTGATACCATCATGAAGATTACTTCACCACGGTGGCTTCCAACTCTACTTTCAGTGTTTCAAATAAGCCATTGACTTCAAGCATCGTGACCGCCTGTTCTATATGATGTACTGCAATCCACTCCTGAAGTATGGGAAAATGTGGCCATAACTCCTGTGTTGAAGTGGTGTAGATATTTAATCTTACAATTCCTTTACACTCATAGCCTGCTGTTGTAATGACTTCTTCAAGATTGGCTATTGCCTGTTCCAGCTGGCTTTTCATATCCTTATTGCTAGAAGTACCATCCGGATCTATGGCTGCCTGTCCCGAACAATATAAAGTAGCTTCTGCATTTCTTACTTCCACAGCTTGTGAGTAGCTGCGTTCATCCTGCCATTTCCATGGGTTTACGGTTCTTTTTTCCATTATACCTGTTGAATTTTGTTATTGATTACTTTGCAAAATTGCAGAATAGATATAGCAAAACTCTGTGATGGGAATCACGATTATCAAGTGACGGAAATCACAGTTTATCATTGTAAGCGGCTTAGAGTTTCCCGGGAAACGCCAAGATAAGCGGCCAGCAATGATTTGGGAACACGCTGTACGAGAGACGGATATTTTTCCAACAGCTGCTCATACCGTTCTTTTATTCCGGTAGTCATGGTAGAAATAATGCGTTGTTGTGCAGAAATAAATCCCATATAGGCCTTTTCCAGAAAGAAATGCTCCATTTTAGGATGAATACTGCAGATTTTCCGGTAATTCTCAAGGGTTAGGCATAGTACTTCCGTATCTTCAAGACACACCAGGGTCATGGTTGCTTTTTGGTTTTGATAAAAGGCCGAGAAATCTGTTTCCCACCAGTCTTCCATAGCAAATCCTACAATATGTTCTTTTCCGGCTTCATTGGTATACACTAATTTAAGGAGCCCTTTCAATACAAAGTAGTTATAGGGCACAGCTTCTCCTTCCTGTATTAAAAACTGGTGTTTCCTGTATTTTTTATAAGTAAAACAAGAGGATATAAAATCAAACTCTTCATCACTAAGAGGAAGGATCTTTTCGATATGAGCTCTTAACCTATCCGGCATATTCTATTTCTTAAAGCATAAAAATACTGTTTTTTTATGAAGAAAATCACGGTTCATTTCCCAAGAGAAAAGCCTGCAGATCAAAACTACAGGCTTTTTTATGGCTATAAATACTTGTCTTACGGTTTTGGAGATTCTGTATAATTAAACCTTCTGTTCAAATGCTCAAAAGAGAGCTGCTGATTGATGATTTCTTCTACCTCGTCAAATGTTACCAATCCTTCTGTTTCAAAGGAACTGCCATTGGGAACTTTATAGGTATATTCAAAAAGATCACGTTGATAAATGGTATTCAGAATTTCTATCTGCTTTGCTGTGAGATAAGGTTCATGGGTTTTCAACTGGTTGAAGAGGTTCTGTTTCAGATTTTCTTCTTCCTCTTCATAAAACATAGAATCTTCATCTATTTCCGTTACTGATTCCAGGAGCTGGCGGAAAATAAAATCCTGAAAATTTCCGGCTAATATCTCAGCTTCCTCATCATCATGGGGAATAAAAACAACTGGTACTTCCCCATTATTCTGCAAATCAAACTGAAAGGCATACAGATCTCCGGCTCCATTCTGTGCAAACGGAATAAACTGATAATCCGGATGAATATTTCTGTAATCTTCCTCATCAGACATCTCATCAATGGAGGTTTCAACAAGTTCCTGGTCATTCCAGATTTCAATATCATATCCGAATAAAAGTAAAGGTGGGTTTGCTTTTAATTTCGGAAAAGTGTCGTGATACCAATTTGATCCAGATACTCCCCAATCCAGCATATTATTTTCAGCTAACTGCCTATAGACTTCAGGGTATTGAATGGTATACTTCTGCTCTAATTCTGTTAAATTCATTGGATTTTTTATAATTTGATTTGATTCTTTTATACTACCCCAGCATACAGCACATACAATTTTATAATCGCAATCCTGGGACCACTGATCTTGCTCATCATCTGTTCTCGTTTTGCTCAGAGCTTTTTCACATTCATTGCACCAGGCCATATCCTCTGGCTCACATTCATAAAAACCTATTGGTTCATTTCTACCAGCAAGAAGGTGGCTGCATATTAATTTCAGATCCTGTTGCCCATGCTGATTGCAGTAAACACTTTGTACTTCTTCCATTCTTCTATGTATTGCGTTCCATACAGATATAAGAAGAATTCTTTTTATCATAGAATACTTCTACAAATGGTTCATACTGTAATCCGATCTGAAAAAGAAACTCCAGGTCTTCATTCCATTGCATAGGGGCATCATCTTCCGGCCATGTCATTGCCCAACCGCCCTGATAAGCAAAAATCCCATCATAAAAATAGATAGGATGAGAATCCATCCAGATATCCGTATATTCATCTGATGCAAAAGCCAACAGACTGCACAGGTCATCTTTATCCCCATCATTTTCAGCAATCCATTGCTGGATTTCTTCATCTCCGTAATGCATTAATGTTTCAAATGGCGGATAAATCTCTATATTTTTTTCCTTTAACGCTGTATATTTATTTAAATCAATTGATTCTAGGTTAATAGGTAAGAATTTGAATTCATCCTGATCTTCAATAAGCCCCATCCATTGATCTAAATGCTTCACGAGAAAACGAAGAGGTTCATCTTCATTGGCATAAGCTGTTTTTTCATCAGGCTCATGGGCTGAAACAAATACTTGTGCTTTGCGGATCATAGGCTGTGCTTTTTCCTTCAGTTGGTCTATATTCATGGGTAAATAACTTTCTTTTGACTTCAAAAATAGCAGGTTTTATAAGGTTCTGCAATCATAAGGGCTCTATTTCGGCTAAAGTTAAACAGTAAAAGGATAAACTTTACTTAATCCGGGATGAATGGTATCCAGAGCTGTATAAAATTTTTGTCTTACAGGTTCTGAAACGTCCTCATGTTCATCAAAGTACAGATCCAATTGCTTAACAACAAATGCCATCTGCATCCACTGTTCAAAGCTGATATTCATGGGTTCTAATTTTTCATCATAATCATGGTCATAGAAGAAAATATCTCCGGTTCTATCCAGAAACCAACGGTCTCCCTGTCCGTTTCCTGCAAAACACCAATAATCCAGCAGTACAAATTCTTTATTTTCATTCACCGCTTCCACGGCATTGAATAAAATAGCTTCTGATGAAATCTCTGTTGTTTTTATTAGAGTAACCAGCTTTTTATAATATTCAGGAAAGGGGAAATCAATGGTTTTAGGGAAACTCTGTATGTTTCTTTTTTCTTTTAAAACCTCAACCTGTATTTCTTCAATGGGTAGTATTTTAAATGAAATCATTGTTAAGCTTTATTTTCAGTTTGCTGTTTACACTCAATTTTCAAATCGTTTTTTTTCACGAGATCTACAAAAGTCTGAGTAACGAACTTAATTCCTTTATTTTCATCCTGAACGGCGTATTTCACATCCGGCAGCAGCGTATTTTCAAAAGAAAATCCCATCCCTTCAAAATCTTTTACAATAGAAGCTGTTTTCAGGAATAACGCAGCATAAACTGGGATTGGCTTACCTCTCAGCATACAGGGAAGAAATTCAACTTCACCCTGAAGCTCCGCCTTTAAAGCTATCACTGCCTTCTCCGAAAGTAAATCTCCTACACCACCGGTATAGCAGGTATAAAGATCATAATCCTTAAGAAAATCATCAAGATTCAGAGAATACTCTTTGCTAAATTCTTCTTTAATAGGAATGATATTGTTTCTGATTGGAATTTCCCGGCATTCAGGAAGCTGAAATTTATCAAAAATACTTCCCTGTTTATCAATCACGGAGAAATAATACTCTTCTTTCGGGTGAAAGGAAAATAAGGTATACAAATTCATATTTTCGGGTGCTCAAAGTGATTATCTATTGTGCTTTATTTCAGTAATGAATCAATCTGCTGGTAAAAAGAATCTTTGCTGTAATCGGCAACTCCGGTATGATGAAGACGGATTTCGCCATTTTTATCCAGTACAACAGTAGTTGGCAATGAGCCGCTATAAAGTGCTTCAGGGATATTCCCCGCAGGAGTTATAAAAGGAACTGTAAATCCTTTTTCCTTTAAATAGGTTTTTCCCAGAGCAGGATTATCATCAAGATTTACTGTAAGGAATACTATATCAGGGTTAGTTTTGTATTTGTTGTATAGTTTTTCAACTGATGGAAACTCCGCACGGCAGGGAGGGCACCATGATGCCCAGAAGTTGATAAAAACAACTTTATTTTTCAGATGAGAGGAATCAATAAGGGTTCCGTCTTCGTTCTTAAGCATCAGACCTGTATAAGCGGCTGTCCCTGGTTTCTCTGCAGCTTCAGAAATGCTGGAATTCAGAATCCCTGTAGATGCAACCTGTCTCATCAGCCATGCCTTGGCATCAGGATTAACCAATATAATAATGAATAAAACCGTTAACAATATCGTGGAAAGATTACTCATGATCCACTTTTTCAGATTTCCCATATTCTTCTAATCATTCTTCCCAAGCAATATAAGTTTAAAATTTGGATTGGAAAGGCTTTAAAAAGGAAAAATATTTTCCCTCTGATCTATCATTTTAACATATTCAAATTGAAATATTAAACAATTTCCCCCGTTGTATCATTAAAAAAATCAATATTAATAAATAAAAACAATGATTTTATACACTTATGCTTTTCATTGCCATAATCTGTTTTTAATTGATTAAAATCACAACAACGTTAAAATGAATACATTTACCACAGTCTTTTTTCATAATCCTTCATATTCAAGTTTACAAAAACACTGATTAACAATAAGAAAAGTGTTATTTTATGAATAATATCAAGGTTTCGAATGTAACTAATTTCCTATTCGTTCAACTAATCATCAGGAAACAATAAACTCCAGCTCAATTATAGAAAAGATCTACTACTTTAAAAAAAACTAATGCAAACATCTTTTTTCAAAATTACCGCGGCCACAGCTGCGCTCTGTTTCAGCACTTTGGTGATGGCTCAACAACAAGCCCGCTCCGTAAGCGGAACAGTAAAGGATAAAAAAAACGGCGAATTGCTGATAGGTGTAACGGTAAAAGTAAGCGATGATCCTTCGATTAACGTTGTAGCCAATGAATATGGGTTTTATTCCTTGTCACTGCCGGAAGGAAATCACACCATCGTTATTTCTTATCCAGGGTACAAGGATTTTGAGCAACAAATCAATGTTGAACAGAATATGAAATTGGATCTTTTCCTTAACCAGGAAGAGCAAAAATCCAATGCGATAGATGAGGTGGTTGTATCCGGAGTTAAAAAGGATAAGAACCTTTCAAGCGCCCAGATGGGAACTGAAACCTTAAGCATCAAAAATATAGAGAAGCTTCCTGTATTATTTGGTGAAAAGGACGTTATGAAAACCATACAGCTTCTGCCGGGTATTAAAAGTAACGGTGAAGGAAGCAGCGGATTCAGTGTAAGAGGTGGTGCTACAGATCAAAATCTGATCTTACTGGATGAGGCTCCGGTTTATAATGCTTCGCATTTGCTTGGTTTTTTCAGTACATTCAACAGTGATGCATTGAAGGATGCCAGCATTATCAAAGGAAACAGCCCCGCTCAATATGGAGGCCGTCTTTCTTCTGTGATGGATGTGAAAATGAAGGACGGTAATAACAAAGGCTATAACGTCAACGGTGGAATCGGATTGATCAGCAGCAGACTGAGTGTAGAAGGGCCTCTTCAGAAAGAAAAGTCTTCTTTTATTGTATCCGGAAGAAGAACCTATGCAGATTTATTCCTTAAGTCTTCTAAAGATTATAAAGACAACAAGTTATATTTTTATGATCTTAATCTAAAGGCTAATTATCAGATTAATGAAAATAACCGTATTTATATTTCGGGATATTTCGGAAGAGATGTATTAGGATTGGGTGATACATTCAATACCGATTGGGGAAATACTACAGCGACATTACGATGGAACAGTATTATCAACAGCAAATTGTTTTCTAATACTTCCTTTATTTACAGCAATTATGATTATAAAATTGGTCTGAAAAATAATGAAAGTGAGTTCAACTTAAACTCAAAGATACAGGACTGGAATCTTAAGCAGGACTTTACCTGGTTTGCAGGAAACAAACATTCTGTACGTTTCGGACTGCAATCTATTTATCACACCCTGACACCAAGCAGTGCTTCTGGAACGATTGTTAATTCATTCCCAAGGAATTCAAGATATTCATGGGAAAATGCCTTGTATATTAATGATGATTTCAAAGCGACAGACAAATTGACGATTAATTACGGAGCCAGACTTTCTCTATTCAGCGTATTGGGTGGAGATACTTTCAACACTTATGAAAACGGAGTGCTTACGGGAAGTGAGTATTTAGAAAAAGGAAAATTCGGAAAAACATATACCAATATTGAGCCCCGTATTACCGCCAACTATCGTATCAATGAAGTGAGCAGTATAAAAGGAGGATATTCCAGAAACACTCAGAATCTTCACCTTTTGAGCAACAGCAGCAGTGGAAATCCTACAGACCAGTGGATTGGAAGCAGCTATTCAGTGAAGCCTGAAATTGCAGATCAGATCAGTATGGGTTATAGCAGGAACTTCAATAACAATAATTATGAATTGAATGCTGAAATCTATTACAAATCTATGCAGAATCAGATTGATTTTAAAAATGGAGCTCAGATTGGCTTCAGTACTGCAGCAGATGTAGAAAGTGAATTGCTGTTTGGTAAGGGAAGAGCTTACGGACTGGAACTTATCGCTAAAAAGAAAAGTGGGAAGCTTACAGGATGGATCTCTTATACGCTATCCAAAACAGAAAGAAAGATTGACGGAATTAATGATAACCAATGGTATAATGCCAGAATGGACAAAACCCACGACCTTTCTGTAGTAGCAACTTATCAGCTTAACCCAAGATGGACGCTATCTGGGCTATTCCTTTATAGTACAGGAAATGCGGTAACCTTCCCTATCGGAAAATATGAACTGAACGGGCAGACCATATTCCAATACAACAGCAGAAATGCAGACAGAATGCCTGCTTATCACAGAATGGATATTAGTGCTACCTACGAACCGGAATCTACCAAACGTTTCAAAGGTTCATGGACGTTCGGAATTTACAATTTGTATGGCCGTCAAAATGCTTACACCATTACTTTCGAAGATAATCCGAACAATCCGGGAACAACCCGCGCTATGCAGACTTCCCTATTCCGTTGGGTTCCTAACATCACTTACAACTTCAAATTTTAACTCATGAAAAAGTCATTTTTTATCATATTATCTGTGTTCGCCTTAAACTCCTGTCAAAAGGAAATTGATCTTGATCTTTCCGACCAAAGCGGGAATATTGTTATTGAAGGAAACGTTACTGATGTTGCGGGATCATATACTGTGAAAATCACAAAATCTGTTGGTTTTTCTCAGCCTAACCAATATCCGGCTGTTACCGGTGCCCAGGTTATTTTAAGTGATAACACAGGACAAACGGAAACCCTGGAATACACAGGTGGTGGAGAATATAAAACAAGTACCTTTAAGGGCGTTCCCGGAAGAACCTACACCCTCAAAGTACAAGCGGAAGGAAAACAATACACAGCTCAAAGCACCATGCCTCAAGCTGTGGAACTGGAAGGTCTTGCACAGGATTCTTTTAAAGTGGGAGATAAAACAACCTATACCATTCTTCCGGTTTTTACAGACCCTGCTGAGCTTGGCAACCGTTATCTGTTTAGTATTACCATCAATGATTTATCAAAAAAATACATCAGTGTACTTTCTGACAATCTAAACAATGGACTACCCAATCAATGGAGCTTAGGTCTTCCTAACGATGATAATAAGGGAAGAGATCATGAAGTGGTACCTGGAGACGATATCCGTGTTGAGATGCAATCTATTGATACCAATATCTTCACTTATTACAGTGCGCTTCTTCAGATCACTGACGGCTATGGCAGCGTTACCCCTGCCAACCCACCAAGTAATATCAATAACGGAGCGTTGGGATATTTCTCTGCACATACTGTAAGATCGCTTGTTTTTCAAATTCAATAAGCTTTCTTCTATAATAATAAAAGCGGTTATTCCAATACTTTGGGATAACCGCTTATTTTTTTCTCTAATCTGAAAAGTATTCTTTAAAAACAACTGGATAAAATAAATAAGTAAAAAAAAATAATTTAGAAATGTCAGCAACTGCTGTGAAAAACATGTCAACTTAAATTTTTATCCAGTGCTCTTTTACATCTTTATTATGAGTAAAGTTTTATACTCTTTTTTATTATTATTTTCACAATACCACCCATAGATCTCATCCTTTTAAAACAACCATTAGTCTTTATTTATCGGGATTAAAGGAGTACTCATTGCGATCAAAACTATTATGCGCCTCTATTCAAAATCTATTTTATTACTTTTGTAAAATTAATTCGTTCAGGCAGAAAATCTGGTGATTTATATCGTTTTAAAATGTGATTTAAGTTACAAACTGAGCGTTTATTCAATAGCCTGCGTAGAAAAATTATGATCTCAAAATTTATTTTCAACAATCAGTATCTTTTTGATGAACTTCCTGAATACGACAAGGATTTGCTTCTAAAAGCCATGAAAACCAAAAACTACCGTAAAAACGAGGCTATATTTACGGATGGCACAAAACCCAATGGTATTTATTATCTGAATGAAGGGAAAATAAAAAAATATAAGGTAGATAATGATGGAAGAGAACAGATCATTTACATTTACAGTTCCGGGGAATTTTTCGGATACTCAGCCATTTTGAGCGAAGAATCTTATGGAGACACCACTTCCACTCTTGAAAATTCTGTCATTTCTTTTATTTCAAAAGACAGCTTTCTGGAAATCCTTAACCAATCTTCGGTTTTCTCAGGTCTTTTGCTAAAGTCTTTGAGCCATGAATTCAGCGTAATGGCCAATCTTATTGCTGTTCTATCTCATCGTACTGTAAGAGAAAGGGCTGCCCTGAGCTTATTGATCCTTCATGACAAATATAAATCTAATGACTTCCCTGAAGAAGAGGTATTAATTTCCCTATCCCGCGTAGACCTCGCTAACATGGTAGGAACAGCGAGAGAAACGCTGGCCCGCATACTCAATGATTTTAAGCAGGAAAAATTAATCAAATCGGAAGGACGAAAAATATGTGTTCTTGATTTTAAGCAGCTCATTCATATTGCTAATTTTTACTAAGAGATCATTTTAATCATTTTAGCTTTCCGTTTCAAAACCCTACTGACATCCTGTTGTCATATCTTGCTCTTAATTTTGTATCAAATTATTTTAAATACAGAATTATATGAAATTAGCATCTTTAAGAATCATCACAAAAGATATTAAGCAATCGGTCCAGTTTTATGAAAAAGCAATGGAACTCACAGCTCAATGGTATACAGAAGACTTCGCTGAACTTAGTACAAACACCATAACTATAGCCATCGGAAGCACACGTACTATGAAAATGTTTGGCGGGGAGCACCCTGCAGAATCAAAAGGACAAAATAATGTCATTATAGAATTTCTGGTTGCTGATGTAGACCGTGAATATAAAAGGATTAAAAATCTGACAGATCATATTATACAAGAACCTACAACTATGCCTTGGGGCAATCGTTCTCTTCTATTTCGTGATCCGGATGGAAATCTGATTAATTTTTTTACTCCAGTAAGCGCTGAAGCCATTCAGAAATTTAAATAAAACAGGAAGCCGGAAGTAGGAATTCTTATCCAGTAATAGTTTCCAATAATGAGCTTTTACCCTCTTCCAGCTTCTTTCTAATTTCATATTTACTTTACGGTTTGTAGTATTTTTCGTAAGTTAGGACTTCAAACCAATCCATGAAATATATTCTTCAGGCCTTTATGGTCCTTTTATTACTGCAATCCTGCCAGTCAGATGAATTAAAAGTAAGCTTTAAAACAATAGAAATCAATATTCCGGGAACTTTAGGACCGTCTCTAAAGCATAAATCAAAATACTACTGTTATTTTGAAAAAGACAATCCGTTGGGCAAATATACCATTGTAGACTTTTACATTCTGGATGAGAGTGGAAAAGTTCAGGCTACCATTCCGCCGCCCCCTATTAAGTTTTCGGATTACAATCTAACGGTAAGGAATGATACTATTTTCACCACCAATTACAAGAGCTATACTTCTTTCTATCTTGACGAGAAAAAAAAGAAATGGATAAGAGATTTAAGTACATTAAATATTATTTTCAAAGATCAAAATTATACGGTATTCAATCGTAGTTTAGACGATTGCTGCTCTAAAACGTGGTTTAAGGATAATAAGACCGGACAGCAATATGAAGTCTTTACAGAAAATGCGATAGTCAATAAACTTAATAATGTTTATTACCTCAGTACACCTACTATGATTCTCAAAATCCAAGATCCAAAGAAACTTGAATCCAGTGGAAAGTTTAATGCTGATCATCCTCCAACTTCTGATGATAACCCACAAAAGGGAATCGAAATTTTATACCAAAATAAATTTTCTCAAATGTTTATGTTTCAATCTTCCCTGGCAACATCTTTTGTAGTGAAGCAAAATCTCTATCACCTGTATTCGGAGGGTGGCTCCACTAAAATAGTTGTTTTAAAAGATGATAATTTGATCAATATTTTTGATCTTAAAGATGATATCCGTCCTTACCACCCCCTTTATGAAAAAAATTACTATTCTCCATATATGGGATATCAAGATGAGTTTGGTTCTTACCGGTCACCTTATGCAAAGATGAACTATGTCCCAGGAAATGAATACCAGACTCTTCCGTTTTCTACCAGCGATCCTAACCGATCTGGAATTATTGAAATAGACAAAAACAAAGTCAATATAATTACGCTCTACAATAAATATCAGGAACCCATATTGGGAGAACCTTACACAAAATCATGGGTTGAAAAGAACTTCATGGATTTTTACACTCATTTTAATACTTTATCTATCCAACAGATTGATCGCATTGAAAAAAAAGAAAATGCATTGAACCTTACTCAATATTCTATATGTGATGATTGTTGTAGTGATTGCTGTAGTACGTCATGTGATGAAATTCCAAGGGTTTATCAGAAAATAGAGCGCAAGTACATCCATTTGATCACCTCCTATTTTTATTCTCCGGAGAATCAATCACTGAAGCTTATTGAATTCCAATGGAAAACCCAATCAAGAGCAACCATTTATAACAAGGATAATTTTGAGGTTTGGCAAAATCTGAATACCCGCAAAATCTTTGCCCCTAAATTTGAATGGCTACACGCCTTCTTAAAACAAAAATTGGGAGAACCTGTTTCTGAAAACCCATCCAAAGCGATATGGGAAACAGAAACACAAATGGTTGAATTATCATATAATTACGATAATTTTAACCCTAACCGTAATACGAATACTAAGCTTACGCTATATAAAAAGCAAAAGAATTGATACTGGTTTTACGTTGAAAACAGATCATATATCATCATAAAAAAAGGAGGCTTTTATTGCCTCCCTTTTTCTCTTGTACTAGTAACCACACCTTGGATTTCCTTATAGTAATTTGTGTTTTTTTCTTATCATTTGGTTTTTTCAAGAAATCCACGTTTAAGGTCATTCATACACTTCTATATTAATCTCATCACTTGTATTAATTCCTTTTCATCACTTGTGTTTTGTGTTTTGCATAACTATAGTTTATTATTTTTATAGTTACTTCAATTTACGGGTTCAAATGAAGTGAAAAAACTAAAAAAAGCATTAGCAATTCATTTGGTAAATTTTATACTACAAAGTAACGACATCGCAGGATAATATCATCTATAAACCCCATCGATACATATCAGATGGGGTATAGATATTTATCGATAAAATAACTAGATTCATAAAGAAGTGCGGAATAGAAGTGGGAAATCCTATATTTTATGATGTGTCTTGATAAGATCAATCAGCTCTACAATATTTTCTATTTCCAGCTTTTCAAAGATGTTTTTTTTGATTGTACTTACTGTATTTTGCTTTATATTTAAATTATTCGCAATTTCCAGGTTTCCAAATCCGTCTGCATACAGTTCTGCAATCTGCAGTTCTCTTTTTGTTAAAGTGCTTAGTGGGCTTATTACATTCGGGTTATAAATAAACTGTACCAATAAATTTCTTGTCAGATCAGAAAAATACTCACCTTTCTGGATAAACTGAGAAAGAGCTTCTCTTACCTCTTCCTCTTCACTCAGCTTACTAAGGTATCCATTAGCACCGGCTTTTATAAATTTCAGGGCATGCAGATCTTCTTCAAGTCCTGTAAAGATAAGGATCTTGATATCCGGGTTTACACTTTTCATTTGAGGTAAAACATGCAGGCTGTTTCCTTCGGGGAAATGAGCATCAATAATAGCCATTTCAATTCCCTTTGTTTCTATCAGCTCTACAGCTTGCTGTAAAGATGAAGTATGATACACTTTAGCATTGGGAGCAATATCACTAATAACAATCTCCATTCCCTGCCTTACAATACTGTGGTCATCTGCTAAAAGGAATATGATTTCCCTGTTTTCAATTGGCATTTCCATTATTTATTATTGATATTTAAATTGATTCTGAACGTCACCTGCGTTCCTTTATGTAGCTTACTGGAAACAGAAATCTCTCCATCAAACAATTCTACAATTTCTTTTACAAGATTCAATCCTAATCCTACCCCAAGATTATCTACCTCATCTGAAACAGTTCCCTGATAATAAGGATCAAAAATCTTCTTCAAATCAGATTCTGAAATTCCTACTCCTGTATCTCCCACTGTTGTAATCAAAGTGATTTTATCATTTCCTAACGGCTCAGTTGTCATCACAAGATCAATCTTCCCGTTTTCTGTATACTTGTTGGCATTCCCCAGAATATTCATAAAGATCTGATTAATTCTGATATTGTCTGAGAAAACGTCAACTCCTTCAGGAATTCTATCCGTTACAGCAAATTTATTATTTCTTGTTTCCAGGTAAGGAGAAATTACTTTTACAATAGAACCTATTTCTTCTTTAAGATTAAATACAGACTTTATCAGTTTCTTCTCAGCCTCCTGATTCTTTGTATATTCCAGAATCTGATTAGATTGCAGAAGTAAGGTACTGTTTGTAAACTTAATTGATTTTAGATAATCTTTAATGGTTTCATCCCCTGTAGATCTGTAAATCTTATCAATAAATATATTAATGATCTTCAGCGGCGATCTTAAATCGTGGCTCAGCATCCCCAATATTCTGTTCTTGAAATTTAGGTTGTTCTTAATCTCTTTATTGGCTGCATCAAGTTTTCTCTCGTAGATGAAGGCCACTCTTGTAAAGTACATGATGAGAATGGATACGATGAACATTAAGACCATCAACCCAAGTACCAGATACCTTCTTATTTTATTATTGTCGGAGCTTTGTTTGGTGTATTCTTTTTCAAGCTCAGATTTGAAATCTTTAATGGCATTTTCATACACATCAATCAAGCTGTTACTGTACACCAACAGTTTACTGAAATTGCTGTAAAACTGTATATTCTCGCGCTGATTTTTGATTGCATATTGCTGTGCTTTCTTTACTTCCGCAGCATAATGCTTATCCATGGATTTTATAGCCTTATCCATTTCAGTTTTTACATTAGAAATGTCTATAGTCTTATTATTCGTTAAAGTAATTACAGTACTTTCTTTCTGAACGTTTACCTTTCCTGTGATGGCATCCTTCAAACGTCCCATAAAACCTTTCTTCTTAATAGTATCAGCGTAGGTTCGGGTTTGTACATTGAAGTTCTCAAAGTCATTCTTATACTTTGCAGGCTCATACTTCTGATCCTCAATCTTTGAAGGAGGTTTCAAAGAGGTTTCGTATACAGAGTCTATAAGGGTTTTCAGTTTGGTTACCTTCATGGTATCCATTTTCTTCTGAGCTAGTGTATTTTTCAGTCTTGGGCTTGTATTTTCATACTCCCCAATCTTATCAAAATTCTTTTTAAGTTTTCTTAATGACTCAAAATAAAGCTGCAGATCCTTATTATCCTGGCTCATCATATACCTCTGAAGATGCTCCTGCGCATCCATGAAATCCTTTCTTGAATTATCCGTCAGCCCGCCTAGTGCCCTGCTTTCCTCCAGCTGCGTCTTAATAAACTGCAGCTTTTTTTCATTCACAAACTCATTGTAAAAAAATACACCTATAATCACCTGTATCAACAAGATACATATAATCAACGAGTAATGAACAACCTTCCTCAATTTAAAATTTAAGAATTTATATTTCATATCTACTGCCAGGTAAATTAATCTTCAGTTTTCTCAAGTCTCTTTTATTAGTCTTAAACAATATAATATTATTAATGAAAATTCAATAATTACCACATATTATTCAATTGGCAAAGTTAAATTAATTTTCGTCTACTTAATAATATAAAATTTCTGACAAAAAGGAACAAATTCAGCTCTAATTTACATTAAAAAGCCCATAAAACCTAGGCTTTTCATTAATGTAAATCTATTTTTTTAGAATAGATGTAAAAAAAATCTCTATCTAAATATTTTCAGATATGTTTCGATAGGGATTGAGACGCCCAAATATCGGACAGAATTATGTATAAATAATGGTTTATTGAATGCTTAATTGCTATCATCATTTTACCATTAAAAAAGCTCTGACTTATTTTTATAAATCAGAGCTCTACTTTATTGTAAGAAACGTTTACAAACTAACGTTATCTAAAAGACTTTTCAGTTCTTCAAGGGAGATATTATTTCCTGAAGCTACTACTCCATATCTGTTTCCTTCCAGATACTGGATGCTTGTCATTTTATCGTTTTCGTACATACTGTGATCAAAATAAACAAACCATCCTTTATAGTTTTTAATATTGGTTTTATCACCGGGTTCTTCTATTGCTTTCAGCTCCAAATAGCTCAAAAGACTTCCTTTCACCTGCTCAACTCCCGCTCCGGCACCATCTGTTACCATTAAATACACATTCTGAGATCCCTTTGCATAATTTGCTGTAGCATACGATCCCGTTTCTTTATCTTCAAAAGCAGTAACTTCTGTAAGTTTAAAACCGTTAATTTCTTTTTTAAATTTGCTTTTAAAATCATTGGTATTAATAGGCTTCAACTTTTTCAGTTCTTTAGCCAGATTCTCAACTTTTATAGAATCAGAATCATTCTGTACATGCTCTATAGTTCTTGGAAGAGGCTGATTTGCAAAAACACCATTAGATCCTAAAGTGAATGTTAAAGCAATACTTAGAATACCTGCTCCCAGATAAGATAATTTCATAAATAATTAATTTTTTTTAGCCAGACAGGCATTGCAAAAAATGCACCAAATAAAAATTTTGAGAACAAATTCTCTCCTTGCTTCTTTATTTCTGAAAAAACTTGAAAGCTTTTCACTCAAAAACTCGATAAACAGGAGTAAATAAAGAGAAATGTTCATTATTTTACAAGGATCAACAAAAATAATTAATCTGATTTTTAGCCGATTATTAAGTTTTGTTAAAATTTATGGCGGAAAAGTTTTGCAGAAATTAAAAATCGTTCTATATTTGCACCACTGAAAACAACGATACAATCGGAGTTTAAGGAGAGTTGGCAGAGTGGTCGATTGCGGCAGTCTTGAAAACTGTTGACTGTAACAGGTCCGGGGGTTCGAATCCCTCACTCTCCGCTGAAACAAGCAAAAGCCTACTGAATACCAGTAGGTTTTTTTATTGGACTTTTTCATTCCACATTCATCATTAGTTTTTCTTTAAAAAATTACCGTTTAACATCTTCAAAGTATAAAAGATGTTCGTGATTATAAATCGGAACGTAATTTCATTTTAAACAATTCATTTTCAAATAATTAAAAAATATTAATTTAATAGGTTCGCACTTATCTTACAGAACATTTCAGGATTTTCTCATGCCTAATTTTGCATTATAAATATTTCTATTCTATATAAATACAGAAAAGAAATACCTATCAAAAATCCATTTCGAACCTTCAACGTACATCAATAATTATTTTAAGAATAAATACAATGAAAGCATTCCTAATTTTTTCAATATTGCTACCTGGTTATTTTCAACCCAATATGGCAAAGTTAATTAGCAAAGAATATCTGAATTATTCTATTATAAAAGATGATAAAACCATTGGTAACATCCGTATAGAACGTTCTTTAAAAGATGATATCGCTGAATATCTTTTTGAATCCCGAGCTAAAGTAAAAATCCTCTACAGCATTGAGATTTATGACAAAATGGGTGTTACTTTTAAACAAAATATTCTACAACAGGCAAAACTTTACCGGACAATGAACGGGAAACTAAAAGTAAACAATACAGCTACCTGGAATGGAAGTTTTTATAACCTTTCGGATAAAGATGGTGCCAATGGTTCTTTACAGCAATCTATTTTCTGCTCTACCGCAAGCCTATATTTTAATGAGCCAGGAAATCTAAAATCTGTTTTTTCGGAAAAATTCCAGAAAATGATTCCTATCCAAAAGATTGATTCCAAAAGATACAGAATCCATCTACCCAACGGAAACACGACTACTTACACATACAGCAGCGGAATTTGTACTTTAGTTGAAGCTAATACAGATTTTGCGAACCTAAAGTTTGTTCTTAGCACGAACCCGAATAAAAATCATTAGTGTTGTAACACCCTACCCTGCTTAACCTATCAAATTTTAACAAGCAAAAACCTACTGAATACCAGTAGGTTTTTTTTGTTGTTATGAAGAGATTTATTTGGGCTGTTGTTGTGTTACACAATGTACCATTCCTCCATTGGCAAACAGGTTACGGCAATCAATTCCAACCACTTTTTTATCAGGATACAACTGCTGAATGATATTATTAGCCACTGCATCATTAGGATCGTTATAATTAGGAACCAGTACACGATTATTAGCAATATAATAATTGATATAAGATGCTTTGCCTACATTTTTCCCATAAGTAGTTACTACATCGTACTTCGTTAAAGGAACTTTCACAAACTGGTAAGGCGAACCATTTTTTTGCGTAGCATTATAGAGCTTACCCATATCGCTGCTTGGAACCTGCCAGTAATCCAGATCATTCGTATTCATAGTAATAATAGTAGTAGAATTCGCAAATCTGGCAAATCCGTCAATATGCATGTCTGTGATGTCAAGATTAGCTTTTCCATCCAACCAGATAAATTTTGTGATTCCCAAATTTTTAGTAAAAATAGCTTCTGCCTGCTGCTGGGTCATTCCAGGATTTCTATTTTCGTTAAGAATAGAGCTTTTGCAAGCCATTAACACTCCGTTTCCATCAATTTCAACACTTCCTCCTTCATTGATCATTACTGAGTTAAGATCTATTTTTGGAACTCCGGTGTCTGTAGCAATTTTAGATGGAATTGTATTGCATTTATTATATTGGGCTTTATTCCCCCAACCGTTAAATCCCCAATCCTGAATAAACAACTTCCCATTTTTATCTTTTACATAGATAGGACCATTATCTCTTACCCAAAAATCATCAGTTGGATATAGTTTAAAGTCGATATTATTGAGTGATACTCCCGCATGGGTTAATAATCCCACAATACGATCTTTTTCCGTACCATCATAAGCAATGATATGCACTTTTTCACTTTGCGCAAGCTCTTTAGTCATAGCTACCCAGGTGGGATCAAGTCGATACTGGTAAGTACTACCATATTGATACTTGTGCGGCCATTGAAGCCAGGTTCCTTCGTGTGGAGCTGATTCTTCAGGCATTTTGTAAACAACAGAAGCGGGATCAGGCGTACCTGAAGTGGGAGGAACCGTTACCTCATCCTGAGAACAGGAAAACATAATAACAGGTAACAATAATAACATGATTTTCTTTTTTTGCATAGGTGATCTATTTTTGATAGGGCAAAATTAGATCGATAAGCAGTGTCAAAGTTGTCCAAAATTGACAATCTATTTTAAAGGCAGTAAAATATACGTCAATTGTTCCTCCTGATCATTCATTTCATCTGCATACCTTTCATATTTCTCTATGATAGGAGTATGTGAAAACTCAAGTCCGGAATTAAAAATCCATCGGGAATAAATCTTTGTATACGTATCATCTATTGTTTCATAGGTTCCGGAATGGATAAACCGCGCATATCTACCACCCAATATGGGTTTTGAGGGTAATTTTTTATTTTGAACCTGTGTCGTTGAGCAGGCATCATATCGGCAGTTTATTTCAGTCTTAATTAAAGGTTCATCTGCTATAATTCCAAAATATTCTGCATCAGAACTTAGAAAGTCATTACGCATGAAGTTGTCCCAGAGCAATTCAATTTCCTCATTATTGTAATAGGTTTGAATACTCTGATAATACACCTGTATTGGTTTAAGATATACAATTTCTGGCTCCAGCAAAATATCAGACGCTACTGGAATCAGATCCGGCTCACAAAGCAACTGCTGTTTACTTAGTTTCGCTTCTTTAGGAGATATACCAAAATGTTGTTTGAAAGCTTTTGAAAAAGATGCTATAGTAGAAAATCCTACTTCAACACCTATAGACGTAAGACTTTCCTGAGTATAAAGTATTCGTTTATAAGCATTTTCCACTTTTAGTCTTTGCTGAAAAGCACCTATTGTTTCCCCACAGCTATACTTAAAGATACGCTGAATATTTCTGTAAGAATAATTTGATACTTCTTCTAAATCTTTTACAGAAATCTGCTGATCATAATTTTTCTCAATGAAATTGATGACTTTATAAATACAGTTCAGGTTGTCTTCCATAAACAATATATCTTGGGTGGTAAATGGTCTGAAATAAATTACAAATAAAAGAAATAAAATAGAGTTAAAGCAGTATGAATATTTCCCTTTCACTACAAAAAGCCTTAAATCAATTAATTCAAGGCTTTTATTTACTAATGATACACAAGCTATTAGCTTACTATATCACATGGTGCTACACAATACACCCAAGGACATCTTTTTATTCCCGGAGGTGGGCAACATGCTTCCGAACAGCTTACGGCACCTCCATGGATGCTCTTCAGCTGATCTCTTGAAATTTTTTCACGATTTTTCATAGTCAGGTCAAGTTGGATTACACTTACAATTTAGGGCTGATTTCCGCCACCACATCCATCGTATGGCATACATTGCCATTTTCCGTTAATCAAGCATATTTGACCACCAGGGCAGTTAATCCCTCCTTTAATTGTTTTCATTTCCTGTCTTTGGATTTTTTTTAAATTTTTCATAATATTTAGATTTAATGGAAATCTAAATTAATCAATTTTCATCAAGTTAAATGAAATTATTTTATAAATTTCTCATAAAATTTATTTTATGTTTTAACTATTCATATTACACAAACATATTAAGATGGAAGTTCAATATTCGATTCCACTTCCTCTATCCCTGCCAGGAAGATCTTTTATTAAAAGGCTCTCTTTGTTGTCAATAAACAATTCCTTCTCTCCTATTTGAGAATGATTGCTTAATCCATTCTTCCCTTACTAAAATAGGGAAAAACTCACAAGTAAAAATAGATCACTATACCCTGATAAAACTCAGTTTTATTAGTCTATAAATTTAGTAGATTATAATATATCTTTGCCGCGGGAATTGTGAAAAAAATTCCTTTAATATTAAATAAAGACTATTATTAGCCTATGAAAAAAAACTATTTCTCAACTTCTGTGCTGGGAGCTCTTTCATTATTTTTCCTATTTTCATGTCGAGTGGAAGATGATTTTGTCCAAAGCAATACTCCTCCTGAAGAAAAAAGATTCGCTGCTTTTTGGACAACGGATCAAACCAAAACTGTAGACTTCGCAAAAGCATTTGAAGAGGTTCTTAAAGATTATGGCGAAAGTTCAGGCAAGGAACTCTATGGGGTAAAACCTAAAAGCGATGGCACTTATGTAGATTTTAATGTATTTTCCCAAACAGTAGCCTTGCCAGAAGGCGGTTATGCTGTTTTATTTCCTGTTGTTAAAAACTCGAAAACTACAGATATTCTTATCGCATCCATTGATAAAGATGCGAAGAAATTAGGAGTTAATCTCGTGGATAAGAATATGGCTCAGTATGCAGATATTTTTAAAATTCTGGATGAACGGATTCACAAAAATTTAAATGTACAGACAGCAAGAGGTACAATACATGAAATTGATCCTGTTGTTATCCCTTGGAATCCTAATCACGGCGGAGGCTGGAGTGGCGGCTTTGGCGGTGGTTCCGGTTCCGGAGGTGGTGGAGGCAGTGAGCCTACCTGTTCTGAAGTCTATAGAATGGCTGCTCCACAAAGTCTGTTTGGCAGATTACCTCCTGCACAATGTATAGATCCTATAGGCGGTGGCGGCAGTGGCACCCCTGCATTTCCTACGCTACCACCACCAGACCCATGCAGTAGATTAAAAGACCAAAAAGAGGATTATAAATATCAGTCCAGCGAAAGCTATCTGAAAACAAAACTGAATGATACCAGCGAAAGTGGTTTTAGAGTTGGACTTCCTGTACCGGGTTCAGGGCAAGCATCAAGTCAATATCAACAGCTTAGCAATACACCAGGTACGAATCAGTTGGATTTCAAAATATTCAATACAACTTTTGGAATTATGCATTCGCATTACAATGGATTGATTCCTATCTTTTCCCCAGGAGATGTAAATTTGTATATTCAACTGCTAAAAAATGCAAAAAATAATAATATACCTTTGAATCTTGTATTTGTTTCAGTAGTCACCGAAAGTGGGACCTACCAATTAAGAGGAGATAACAGTATGAATGTGGATGCTTTAAATATGTACACAGATGCCCAGATTACCGCTCTAAATGACACTTACACAAAAAGCTTAGGCAATGCCAATATTTCTACGGAGAGTCTGCAGCAAAAGTTTATGGATTTCCTGAAAGAAAATATGAACATTCCGGGAATGGAATTATATACTGTTGACGAAAATGGAAACAGCAAACAGCTTAATGAAAATGGTACACCTACTCCATGTCCTAACTAAAATAAATGTAAACAAATGAAAACTTTTTTAATCTCAATAACAACCCTCTTAACCATATCAGCTCACGCACAGAAAGTACTCCCGCTACACTCCAATGAAGCGCGTGTTTCTGATGGTACTTACTATAAAGATTTAGATAATGAACTTAGCCCTTATATAGGCACCTGGAAAGGAAGCTGGGGAGATAAAACCATCTATCTGGAACTGCGTAAAATAAAAGAGCCCCTAACCAGCAAAAGCGGCAAGACCACCTATACCGACAGAATTTTTGGAGAAAGGAAAATAGTTACTGCTAATGGCAGCGTTATTGTAGACAGAATAACAAATTTTAGTCAAACTGACGCCGAATTCTTTGGTCCATTTACCAGCTGGAAAGACAAAAAAACAAAACTATTAGAGTTCCATCCGAAAGATATGTGTACAGCTTATGTTATTTTAGATGTCAACTTTTTAAACGCTGAAAAAACTAAGCTTTCATTAAGTTCGAAAAGTGATTTGCTTAGTCTTGGATCCCCAACGGCATTTGATGAAGCAAAATGTTCTAAAGTAAAGGATCTTAGACAAGGAACAAATTCTGCGATTCTTAATTTTCCGAGAGAGATTGTTTTAGTGAAGCAATAGCAAGTTTTCTTTGATATCGGTATCAAAGAAAGATATATACAAATAGGCTGCCCATATAAACGGGCGGCTTATTTGCTTTTTAAAACAAATTCAAACCAACACTCCCTTTGCCAAATTGACAACAAACAGTCGAATTTACAATCTATTTACATTGATTTATCTTATCTGGATTAAAAAAACACAATAACTTTCATCAAGACTACTTTCAGTTCCATATTATTTTCTTAGCTTAGTTTTATGGAAAAATATAGGCTTAATTTATTTGAAGCCTGGTTCTCAGTTCATTCTTGTTTATACTTTGCTGATACTTTTCCATTAGTCACCATTTAAAAAAACATAAAATCCATGATATGAAAACAAATCGAAGAGTTTGGCTGAAACAAATTGGTCTTGGCATTGTTGGTGCAAGTATTCCCACCTTACAAGTGAATGCCATTACAAATTCTATTTTATTTCAGGAGCAAGACAACAACAACTTACCTATTATTCTGCGCTCAAATGAAAATCCTTACGGACCATCGCCTCTTGCTTTAAAAGCTATTTCAAACAATATTAAGTTAACCAACAGATATAATTGGGATATTGCACCAGAATTAATCGCTGAATTGGCAAAGAAAAATAGTGTAGAAGAAAATAATATTTTGCTTGGTGCAGGCTCAACGGAAATCTTGGATTTGGTTGCGAAATATATTGCAGCAGAAAAATCGAATTATGTTATAGCTGATCCCAGTTATGACTATTGGACAAAAACAATGGATAATCTTGGAGTCCATAAAATAAAAGTAGCATTAACAGCGGATAAAAAAATTGATTTATCAAAAATGTTTGACTCTATCAATCAAGATACAAAACTCATTTACATCTGCAATCCCAACAATCCCACAGGAACCATCTGCGAAAGAGATCAGCTTGTTACCCTTATAAAAAAGACTCCCAGAAATGTTACCATTTTAGTTGATGAAGCTTACTTGGAATATACAAAAGAAAAAACACTCACTGAACTTATTAAGTCAATCCCCAATCTGATTATAGTCAAAACATTTTCAAAAATTCATGGCCTGGCAGGCGCTAGAATTGGCTATGCGGTTGCTGACTCAAGCCTCTTGGATACATTAAGAAATCTACAATCCAATACCAATAATAGTGTAAGCGTTTTATCAAAATTAGCTGCAATAGCTTCTATAAAAGATGACAAATTTATTAATGACTGCTATGTACTGAATGAAAATGTGAGAAAATTCACCATCACAGAACTAACTAATCTGAATATCAAATGTATTCCTTCAGGTACAAATTTCTTATATTTTTCCCTGCTAAACTATCCAAAAGACTACTTTGGGAATTTGGAAAAGAACAAGATTCAAGGAACAAGAATTTATGAGGAAGACGGAAAATGGACAAGAATAACCATTGGAACTCTTGATGAAATGAGGAGATTTGTTGCAGCGCTCAAGTAAGATACTTTGGGTAGTATTGCTTGGGAATAAACTTAGCTATACAACTCATAGGGATTCATCAGAATAAACAAAACCAATATTCACAAAAATACCTTTATCTCTCCCAAATTTAAGTTAAATTCGTATTTCAAATAATCATACCTACTCAATACATGTTAGAGATCAGAACCAGCTGCGAAAATTGCCAGAAACCCTTACCTTATGATTCCCCTGAAGCCATGATATGTACATTTGAATGTACTTTTTGTAAAGATTGTGTTGACCAAATTTTTAAAAATGTTTGCCCAAACTGCGGCGGCGGATTAGAAAAACGTCCTATCCGGCCCAAAAGTCTTCTTGCAAAGTATCCCGTGAGTGCTGAAGTGGTATATAAACCGATTAACGAAGCTGAGTTTACAATGAAACAAGAGAGATTAATAGATATCCCTTTAGGTGAGCGATAAATAATACAATCGAATCACCTATACGCCAAACCATTAAAAAAACTCAAAAGATTAAAATAAAAGCCTTACCCAACATTCAGGATCTAAGTTTTTCTGACTTGGAAAGGTATTAAAACATAAAAATTTTCTTCTTTTATAAAAACAAAACCTACTCATTACAGTAGGTTTTTCTTGTATTTGTAAGACATCTGATTTTTATCTCAGAATGGAGTTTTTTGTACATTAAACACCGTACCTGCCGGATCTGTAATCCAGTGCATATTTTCCGGAAGCTCTTCAATTTCATCACAGGTCTCTACTCCATTCAATTGCAGATATTGTGTTGCTTCTTCAACATTAGGAACGGTAAGCTGTAACCAGGTTTCTGAATGCGTGTAATTATCCACACAGTCTAACCAGATGATATTGTTCCCGAACTTCACTTCATGGGTTCTGGAGACTGTAGGGTTATTAATTTTCTTTTCTTCCACAGGTAATTTTAAAACATCTCTGTAAAAAGCTACGGTCTTCTCATATTTACTTTTCGGAATTTTAATGGCGATATTAATTCCTGCTTCAAATGGGATGCTCATATTTAATCCTTTTTGTTTCAATTGGTTGAGTAAAGCTATTAAATTGATTTGTTGTTCGGCTTGCCTTATGACAAGATCATAAAAACACAAACAGCAATTACTTATTCCGGTTTCCCGTTTTCTTGTCTTCCCATTAATTCTTATATTGGGGAAATTTTAATAATAAACTAAAAACACCAATGGAAAAAACTCAGACTGGCTTGGGCATTTACTACGATCATACAAAACTTCAGGATAAATACTTTTTCGGTGGATTCTTCAACCTTGCACAAAACAATATAGATAACGTTATTAAAGCGTTTATAATAAAATTCTTCCCGGAAAGAAAAGATAAAGACATAAACATAGCTCAGTTTCTAGATATATGTTTTAAAGACAACGATGCAGATTCAGATTTCCAGAAAAAAAACAAGTTTCTAAGAATACATTTTCCTGTAATAGGCTTTTTAACCTCCGATAATGATAAAGCAGGTTTCAAAAAAAAGTTTGCTCTACTTCTAAAGACTATTTCCGAACTAAGAAACTTCTACACTCATTATTATCATAAATCAATAGAATTTCCTTCTGAATTGTTTGAACTACTTGATGATATTTTCGTAAAAACCACCAGTGAAATCAAGAAGCTCAAAAAAAAGGATGATAAGACGCAGCAGCTTCTTAATAAAAATCTTTCGGAAGAATACGACATCAGATACCAACAACAGATTGAAAGATTAAAAGAACTTAAGGCACAAGGGAAAAGAGTATCACTTACAGATGAAACAGCTATCAGAAATGGGGTTTTCAACGCCGCTTTCAATCATCTAATTTATAGAGACGGAGAAAACGTTAAACCTTCACGCCTTTATCAATCTTCCTATTCTGAACCAGATCCTGCAGAAAATGGCATATCTCTCTCACAAAATAGCATTTTGTTTTTACTAAGTATGTTTCTGGAAAGAAAAGAAACTGAAGATTTAAAAAGCAGAGTAAAAGGCTTTAAAGCAAAAATTATAAAACAAGGAGAAGAACAAATAAGTGGTTTGAAATTTATGGCGACCCATTGGGTTTTCTCTTATCTATGTTTTAAAGGCATAAAACAAAAGCTTTCTACAGAGTTTCATGAAGAAACTTTACTTATACAAATCATTGATGAGCTAAGTAAGGTTCCGGATGAAGTCTATTCTGCTTTTGATTCAAAAACAAAAGAAAAATTTCTAGAGGACATTAATGAATACATGAAAGAAGGAAATGCAGATCTCAGCCTTGAAGATTCTAAAGTCATTCATCCTGTCATCAGAAAACGTTATGAAAATAAATTTAATTACTTCGCTATAAGATTTTTAGATGAATATTTGAGTTCTACTTCACTGAAATTTCAGGTTCATGTTGGAAATTATGTTCATGACAGAAGGGTAAAACATATAAACGGAACAGGCTTCCAGACAGAAAGAATTGTAAAAGACAGAATAAAAGTTTTTGGCAGACTTTCAAATATAAGTAACCTTAAAGCAGATTACATAAAAGAACAATTAGAACTACCAAATGATAGTAATGGATGGGAAATTTTTCCAAATCCTTCTTATATATTTATAGACAACAATGTTCCAATACATGTATTAGCTGATGAAGCTACAAAAAAAGGGATTGAACTTTTCAAAGATAAAAGGCGAAAAGAACAGCCGGAAGAATTGCAAAAAAGGAAAGGAAAAATAAGTAAGTATAATATTGTAAGCATGATTTACAAAGAGGCAAAAGGTAAAGATAAGCTCAGAATAGATGAGCCTCTTGCCTTATTATCTCTTAACGAAATCCCGGCACTACTCTATCAAATACTAGAAAAAGGAGCCACACCGAAAGATATAGAGCTGATTATAAAAAACAAACTGACAGAAAGATTTGAAAAAATAAAAAATTACGATCCTGAAACTCCTGCTCCGGCCTCACAAATAAGCAAAAGACTAAGAAACAACACTACTGCAAAAGGGCAGGAAGCCTTAAATGCAGAAAAACTTTCTCTTTTAATAGAAAGAGAAATTGAAAACACTGAAACTAAGCTAAGTTCTATTGAAGAAAAACGACTGAAAGCTAAAAAGGAACAGAGAAGAAATACACCTCAGAGGTCTATTTTTTCTAATAGTGACCTTGGCCGTATAGCCGCATGGTTGGCTGATGATATTAAACGTTTTATGCCTGCAGAGCAAAGAAAAAACTGGAAAGGCTACCAGCATAGCCAGTTACAACAATCTCTTGCATATTTTGAAAAAAGACCACAAGAAGCATTTCTACTTCTGAAAGAAGGATGGGATACCTCAGATGGAAGTTCCTATTGGAACAATTGGGTTATGAATAGTTTTTTAGAAAACAACCACTTTGAGAAGTTTTATAAAAATTATCTAATGAAACGAGTTAAATATTTTTCTGAACTGGCTGGAAATATAAAACAACATACTCATAACACTAAGTTTCTTCGCAAATTTATAAAACAGCAAATGCCCGCAGATCTGTTTCCGAAAAGGCACTATATATTAAAAGATTTAGAAACAGAAAAAAATAAAGTTTTATCTAAACCTCTTGTTTTCTCCAGAGGTTTGTTTGACAACAACCCTACATTTATAAAAGGAGTAAAAGTAACTGAAAATCCTGAGCTTTTTGCTGAATGGTATAGCTATGGATACAAAACAGAACATGTCTTCCAGCATTTCTATGGCTGGGAAAGAGACTATAATGAGCTTTTGGATAGTGAACTACAAAAAGGTAATAGTTTTGCAAAGAACAGTATATACTATAACAGAGAAAGCCAGCTAGACCTTATAAAACTAAAACAGGATCTGAAAATAAAAAAAATAAAAATACAAGATCTGTTTCTGAAAAGGATTGCGGAAAAACTATTTGAAAATGTGTTCAACTATCCAACAACGCTTTCGCTCGATGAGTTTTATTTGACACAGGAAGAAAGAGCAGAAAAAGAAAGAATTGCTCTTGCACAAAGCCTGAGAGAAGAAGGTGACAACAGCCCAAACATTATAAAAGACGACTTTATTTGGAGCAAAACAATAGCATTTAGAAGCAAACAAATCTACGAACCTGCTATTAAACTTAAAGACATAGGAAAATTTAATCGCTTTGTACTTGATGATGAAGAAAGTAAAGCTTCAAAGCTATTATCTTATGACAAAAATAAGATCTGGAATAAAGAACAATTGGAAAGAGAACTTTCTATAGGTGAAAACTCCTATGAAGTAATCCGAAGAGAAAAGCTTTTTAAAGAAATTCAGAATCTGGAGTTGCAGATCCTATCCAACTGGTCTTGGGATGGGATAAACCATCCCAGAGAATTCGAAATGGAAGACCAAAAGAATACCCGGCATCCTAACTTCAAAATGTATTTAGTGAATGGCATTCTAAGAAAAAACATTAATCTCTATAAGGAAGACGAAGACTTTTGGCTTGAAAGCCTTAAGGAAAATGACTTTAAAACGCTTCCTTCTGAAGTACTTGAAACAAAATCTGAAATGGTACAGCTCCTTTTTCTGGTCATACTGATTAGAAACCAGTTTGCTCATAACCAATTGCCGGAAATACAGTTTTACAATTTCATCAGGAAAAACTATCCGGAAATACAAAATAATACTGTAGCAGAACTATACCTGAACTTGATAAAATTAGCTGTTCAAAAACTGAAAGACAATAGCTAGTTTATTATTTTAATGATCTTTGAAATTAACATATAAATATTATAAAAAAAAAACAGACAATAAATAATGTTGGAAAACATTGTACCATTTGAAGATTACTAACAACATTTATATTTCTATTTTCTAAAAGGCTTTATTGGGACGTATAGCAATTTGAGGTATACTCACAACAGATAAAATTAAATTGCTCGTTAATAGAAGGTTGGGACATATCACAGTTTGAAGGGTACTAACAACCCAGATGGCATTATTCTAATCACTTTTTTTGTTGGGACATATCACAGTTTGAAGGGTACTAACAACTTCAAAAATTGCACAGTAGTTGTAAAGCGGGTTGGGACATATCACAGTTTGAAGGGTACTAACAACAATCAAGTTTAGCAATTACGAATTGATATTGGTTGGGATGTATCACAATTTGAAGGGGGTTAACAACATTGTTATATTTTTTAAAATTTGACGTAAAGTTGGGACGTATCACAGTTTGATGGATATTAACAACACATATTACCTATATGTTAGCATCATGTTTGTTGAGACATATCATAATTTGAAGAGTACTAACAACATAGTGGTGTCAATGGGCACAACTCTTATCAAGTTGAGACGTATCACAATTTGAGGGGGTACTCACAACGGGATTATATAAATTGCGGTGTAAAAACCGGTTGAGACGTATTATAATTTGAGAGGTACTAACAACGCATTGCAATTTGTTGCAAAGAGTTACTTAGTTGGGACGTATCATAATTTGAAAGGTACTAACAACCTCAATCTTTTCTTTTATCTCTGGAATTGAGTTGGGAAATGTCACAGTTTTATGGATAATTACAACTCTTTTGGATCCCCTCCATGTGCTAGTAATGTTGGGAAGTACCACAGTTTTAAGGGTGCTAACAACAATATCCTCGGTAAGATCTGAGCCTTTGCAGTTGAGACGTATCATATTTTGAAGGGTATTCACAACCTGCTACGGATTTAAAACTAATAATCAAGTTGGGATATATCACAATTTGAAGGGTATTCACAATTCACAATAATCATTTGTGTTTTAGGATCGTGTTGGGACATATCACAATTTGAAGGGTACTAACAACTCCTTTCCATTCCTGAACAACAAGTAGTATGTTGGGACGTATCACAGTTTGAAGGATATTCACAACAAAAAAATAGCGGTTGAGGTCAAGAAATAATTTTATCCTCTTACCTCTTACCGCTATTTTTTCTATATTTGTAAAAAGCACACCGCTATGGTAATGGAAAAACTAAAAAGTATAAGAAAACAGAAAGGTTATACACAGCAACAGATTGCTGATATTCTCGCAACCGATGTCTCCAACTACAGCAGAAAAGAGAATGGAGATGTTAAAATATATGATGAGGAATGGGAAAAACTGGCTAAAGCCTTAGATGTGGCCGTAGAAGAAATTAAAGAAGAGAAATCTGCAACAGTGGTACAGAATCTTACTTTTAATGACAGTAGTACAAATAATCAATCTGGAAACTACAATCAATATTGCAATATTCCAACTTATCTATTAGAAAATCAACAGGAATATATTAATCTTCTGAAGGAACAAATTGATATTTTAAAAGCTGAAAATGCTAAATTAAAAAAGAAATAATCTTTGCAAAAATATACAGAAACGGCTGCCAAATGGCAGCCGTTTCTCTTTTAGTATAGCCCAAAAAGCCGCTACCCTTTTCCATAACCCTCTCTCAACACTTCTATAAGTATTCGGAGGGGCTTCAGAAGTCCCGATACCCCCTTACCCAAGGGGGTAAAACCACTTCCATAAGGGGTGTTATCCTCTTCTGAAATGGCTGAAGACAGTATAGAAACAGCCTTCAGGGGCTTTAGTAAGTACGTAGAGACCGTTCAACAAGTATCACCAGCCCCTCAAGAAGCACCAGAGAGTATAAAAGTTCTTATAAACATTTAGGTTTTCTGCTTTACTTTAAGAATACATTATATTTGCAACATTCATCAATTAATGATGAATGGTATTAAAAACAATAACTACACTATCAATGTTCAATCAATCATTAAAAAAATCAATCCTTACCGCATCTGTATTTCTATATTCAGCAACTGCATTCGCACAAAAATCACCCATCAATATATTACCATCAGGTCATCTTATTGTACAGGCAGAAGTAGAAGGTAAAAAAGGAAATTTCATTCTTGATACCGGTGGTGGTGTTAATCTTTTTCTGGGCAATTTCTACAAAGACCTTAGCCAAAAGGAATCTTATAACTTTCTTACTGCTTTTCGTGCTACCGGAGAACAGATGACTGTACCCATGTTCAAATCAAAAGAGATTGTTTTTAACGGGAAAAAATTTAAAGACACTTGGTACGCTACCCATACCATGGAGATCAAGGGAATTGATGGACTTATCTCCCTGCCGATGCTTTATGATATAGAGTTCATTATAGATTATACCACTAAAGAAATTGTATTTCCAAAAGAGAAATTAAGCGGAAAGAAAGTTCTAGATATCCAATTATCTACCAATGCAGACCAGTCTCTGGATATCACCACTTATATTAATGTAAACGATATCAAGATCAATGTTCTTCTGGATTCTGGAGCTGGTAATGATTCTTTCTGGTTGAGCGAGCGTCTTATGAGTACTTTAGGCATTAAAAAAGAAGGGCTTCAACTTATTGAAAAGAAAAGTGAGTTCAATCCGGCAATTACCAATAAGTTCTACAAAGGAAGTGTAAACACTGTTTCCAATTCGTTTGCAAAAGTGGAAAAACCTAATGTTCTTTTCGTTGAGGGATTAATTTACGAGGGAAAAACAAGTATTAACTGGCTGGGTAAGAAACTGGGCTTTAATCTTAAGGAAAAGAAAATCTATATTTTAGAGTAATGAGGTTTCAATATACATAAAAACAAAACCTGTTTCTTTCGAAACAGGTTTTTACTTTCACGGAAATCAATAGAGGTATTATATTTTTATATCAATATAATTAATCCAGACTTGCTCCCGGTCCTGAGTATTTAAAAAATTCTCAAGTAAGTATTCATGGTTATAGTTTATTTTTTTGTCAAAATATAGTTTCATCAAACTGAGGAAACCAATGTGCCAATCCACTAAAACGAAATCCTGGGTAATCAGTCTGTATTTCATTCATCAGTCTTGAAAAATCATCATTTGCGTTTAGCGGATAATAATCCTTATCGGTTGATCTACTAAAAACTAAAAAGAATCAGTAGCATCATTATCATATTTCATCAATACAATTTATGAGACAAAACTAACAAGAGAAAATTAGAAAAAATTGTAAAAATGGAACATGATGATGGAAGGCAGTAAATGCCAGAAAGTATCTTCCTGCCCCAGAACCGTTCCCTTTGAGAAAAAAGATTTCGGAGAGTTTTTAGTAAGGTTTTTATACGTCTTATTGAAATGGGACTGATCGTTGAAATTAAACTCGTAAGCCAGTTCTGTAAAGCTGCGGTCTGGATTTTCAAAAAGTTTCTCCTTGATGGTTTGTCTGAAAAGAACAATTTCATTGAATTTCTTAACAGAAACTCCTAAATGAGCCTGAAAAAGCCGGTTTAAATGCTGTCTGCTGACACCAAGCTCTTTAGAAACTTCTTCAACAGAAAAATCTTCGTAATGATTGAAAATATAATGAATGGATTTTTCAAGAATGGAATGTTCAAAAGGCTTGAATCTTTTCTCAAGAAAACTGTCCAATAGGCTTGTATGAATGTCGGTTTCTGTGGTGGAAAAGATTTCGTTTAATTCATCCTGAGTAAAAAATTCGTAATCTGTAATATAATCGGAAAAATCTAAGTTCTCATAGAACTGTTGAATTCCCAAAGGGTTAAATACAACTACAATCCGATACACTTTTCCAGATTGTCTTACATGCAGAACTTTTTCCCGAACGGGCGTGAAAATCTGACACGGTTTTGCTGTTTCATCATAAATCACCTCTTTAGTTTCTAACCGGATATGAGATTTATAAAGTGAAATTGAGTTATTGAAGTGCGGAAAACATTCAAATTCATAGAGCACATTATTATTTTTAATGTCCAGATAATAATACTCCACATACTTGCTGACAATGGAGCTTTTGGGTCTGAATGTTTTAAAAATTTCCTGCATTTTCTTTTACAATGATTTTTCGTAAAATATCACTAACCATCAAATATACGCAATGGTTTATTACTTCACAATAGATTGAAATTCCTAAAAACAAAAAAACTGTTTCACTCAGAAACAGTTTCTATTTTATGATATAACAGGCTTCTACTCTCCTGCCGGCTCAAACAGTTCAATTTTATTTCCTTCAGGATCCATAATATGAACAAATTTCCCATATTCATACGTTGCAATTTCATCCAAGATTGTAACACCTTCTTTCTTAAGTTCCTCTACCAAGGCTTCAATATCTGCCACGTGGTAATTGATCATAAAATCCTTTTCTGAAGGTTCAAAATATTGGGTAGATTCTTTAAACGGACTCCATAGTGTATATCCTTTTTTATCAGATTCTGCTTCTCTCCAGTCAAATTTGGCTCCGTATGGACTGGTTTCTACACCAAGATGGGTTTTATACCAATCGTTTACCTGTTCTGTATCTTTACATTTAAAGAAAATACCTCCAATTGCGGTTACTTTTTTCATGCCTATTGTTTTACTAAGTTTTATATTCAGTCATTTTGAAACTTCACAAATATATTAATGTTTTCATTACATTACTCTACTTTGTTTGAAGGATTAATAAGTTTACAGCGTTGGAAATCGCAAAGGCACAAAATTAAGCGAAAGCGTATGTTTTAAGACGCAAGGATTTTATCTTCGATAAAATTGTATACTGCTAGAATATACTTTTATAATAGCCACGGATGCACGAATAATTTTCTTAGAAAGGATAATCATTTGAAAGTATTTTCTTGACTGAGAATCTTTGATTCTCTTGCACCTTAAAAGCAATCTACACTATTAATTCTTTGCGCCTTTGCGATTTCCAACAAATCATTCATAAGTTTATATCGTTGGAAATCGCAAAGGCGCAAAATGAAGGAAAGCGTATATTTTAAGGCGCAAGGATTTTATCTTCGATAAAATTGTATACTGCTAGAATATACTTTTATAATAGCCACGGATGCACGAATAATTTTCTTAGAAAGGATAATCATTTGAAAGTATTTTCTTGACTGAGAATCTTTGATTCTCTTGCACCTTAAAAGCAATCTACACTATTAATTCTTTGCGCCTTTGCGATTTCCAACAAATCATTCATAAGTTTATATCGTTGGAAATCGCAAAGACGCAAAATAAAGCGAAAGCGTATGTTTTAAGGCGCAAGGATTTTATCTTCGATAAAATTGTATACTGCTAGAATATACTTTTATAATAGCCACGGATGCACGAATAATTTTCTTAGAAAGGATAATCATTTGAAAGTATTTTCTTGACTGAGAATCTTTGATTCTATTGCACCTTAAAAGCAATCTATATTATTAATTCTTTGTGCCCCCTTCGCGTTTTCCAACCAAAGCACTTCGTTATTAATAACAAAAAAGCGCACCCATTGGGTACGCTTTGTATAATTGAAAGCTAAATAATTAGTGTAATTCAGCTAAATATTTTTCTGCATCCATTGCTGACATACATCCGCTTCCCGCAGCTGTAATAGCTTGTCTGTAAATATGATCCTGAACATCACCAGCAGCAAAAACTCCTGGAAGATTTGTTCTTGAAGAACCTTTTTCAGTTATGATATATCCGTTTTCATCAAGATCTACCTGACCTACGAAGATATCTGTATTTGGTTTGTGACCAATAGCAATGAAGATTCCTTCAACATCTACAGTAGATTTTTCCTGAGTCTGGTTATTGATAATTACTGCTCTTTCTACTAAGCTGTTTTCTCCTTCAATTCCAATCAGTTCATGGTGAAACTTCACTTCAATATTTGGAGTATTTTCTACTCTGTGTACCATTGCTTTTGAAGCTCTGAAAACATCTTTTCTCACTAATAATGTTACCTTTCTGCAAAGTTTAGCAAGATAAGTAGCTTCTTCAGCTGCTGTATCTCCAGCTCCTACCACCACTACATCTTTTCCTCTGTAGAAAAATCCGTCACAAGTAGCACAAGCGGAAACTCCACCTCCTGCATATTTTTTCTCGTCTTCAAGACCTAAATATTTTGCTGTTGCTCCTGTAGAAATAATCACAGTTTTAGCCAAAATCTCTTTATTTCCAGCGTATAATTTGTGAACACCGCCAACTTCTTTTGAGAATTCAGCTTTAGTGATCATTTCGTAATGTACTTTAGTTTCAAATCTTTCTGCCTGCTTTTGCAGATCCATCATCATTTCAGGGCCTGTAATCCCTGCTGGATATCCTGGAAAGTTATCAACCTCAGTAGTTGTAGTTAATTGTCCGCCCGGCTCCAAACCTGTATACAATTCAGGTTTTAAGTCTGCTCTTGCTGCGTAGATAGCAGCTGTGAAACCAGAAGGTCCAGATCCAACGATCACACAATCTAAAATATTTTGCTCCATAATTTACTTGTTCGAAAAAAGATGTAATTAAATTAAGACTGCTAATTTCGTAATTTTTGTCGGCTTTTTAAAGTTATTTTAATGATAGTTGTCAATAAGAGATATGCCGATTGTCAATGAAGCTACGAGATGTGCGTTTAGAGTACGAGATACAAGGTTTAAAGCTTACAATTAATTTTTAAGACTCGCTCCCCTGCCTATTATCTATTCGTCTCTTATCTCATCCATTTCACCAATTCCCCCGGCATCAATCTTCTACTTTCCAATCCTCAACCATGGAATTAGACCTTCATTTTAATCTTATCTACATTGATAATTTTATACACCAGTTCCTTAATGAGTTCTGCTTCTCCCATATTCACCGCTCCAAGACCTTTTCCTTTCATATCAAACTCTCTCAGGATAGAAATGACTCTTGTGGCATGTTTTAAAGGATATAATCTTGCACTCTCTGCATAATCTTTAACAAAATAAGGATTCACTCCCATTTGAGAAGCTATGGTTTGCGGCGGCTGGCCTGCCATTGTCTGATAAATAATCACATTGGAGAAATAGTTATAAAGACTTGCCAGCATCATCACAAAAGGATTATTCTTGGGATTTTTACCCATGAAATGGGCAATTTTAAAGGCTGCATTGGCATTTTTTGTTCCTAAAGCTTTCTGAAGTTCGAAAATATTGTACTCTTTACTGATCCCGATATGGTTTTCAACAATAGTTCCGTCCAGAACTTCTCCTTCTTTAAGGATAATCTTCAGCTTATTCAGTTCATTGGCAATTCTTGAAAGATCGTTCCCAAGATATTCTGCTAAAAGATGAGAAATATTGGGAGCTGTTTTAATTTTCAGCTTTATACATTCATCGGAAATCCATTTCGGAAGGTTGCTTTCCTTTACAGATTCACTAAGGAAAAGAGCATTGGCTTTATCTAAAGCTTTAGCTGCTTTTTTTCTGCTGTCTAATTTTTTATGTTTATGAGCAAAAACCAATACGGTAGAAGGAACGGGATTTTCAACGTAAGCATCCAGAATTCTGTTTTCTTCCTCATTAAACTTCAGATCCTGAGCCTCTTTTACAATAATCACCTGTTTATCTCCCATCATAGGAAACTGTCTTGCCAGAGAAAGAACTTCCTGATAAGAAGTATCTTTTCCGTATGTAACGGTTTGATTAAAGGCTTTTTCATCCTCTTCCAAAAAGTTATGTTCAAGGGCTTTTACGGCAACATCAATAAAGTAGGCTTCGTCTCCGTGGAAAAAATAAATAGGTAAAACTTCTTTATTTTTAATATTTTTGAGGATTAAATCTAATTCTTTCATCTTATTAATGGAACTTCCAAAACTGAATTTTCAGGAAACTTTTGATTTTAAATTCAAGAAAGACAAAGATAAGTTTTTTATTTATGATTTGGTTCGCAAAACTTATCTTCTGCTCACTCCTGAGGAATGGGTAAGGCAGCACTGGATACATTATTATCTTACTGTAAAATCCTACTCTACATCGGCATTAATCACCGAAAAAAAGATTGTGCTCAATGGTTTAACCAAAAGAATTGATCTTTTAGTAACCGAAAAAACAGAACCGGTAATTCTGATTGAATGTAAGGCCCCGCAAATTAAATTAACGGAAAAAACATTTGAACAAACGGCCCGATACAATTCTATTATCGGAGCTAAAGAAATTGTTTTAACAAATGGTTTACAGCACATTCATGCTTACTATGAAAATGAGCAGTATGTGTTTTATAAACCTGAATAAAGTTTGAGCAAAAAATAAACAACAACTATCAATATGAAAATTAAAAATATAATATTCGATTTCGGAGGAGTTTTGATGGATTGGAATCCAAGGTATTTCTTTAAAGATTATTTCAAGGATGATGAAAAAATGGAATATTTTCTGGAAAACATCGCTCAGGATGAATGGAATATTGAGCAGGACCGAGGAAGAAGTCTTTTGGAAGGAACTGAAATTCAGGTGAAAAAATTTCCGGAATGGGAAAAAGAAATCAGAGCCTTTTATGATAACTGGACCGTGATGCTGAAGAGTGACATCCCACAGAATGTTGATATTTTAAGAAAACTTAAAAATACAGATTATCAATTATTTGGATTAACAAACTGGTCCGCTGAAACATTTCCTTATGCATTGGAAAATTATGATTTCTTCCAACTTTTTGATGGAAAAATTGTGGTTTCCGGAACAGAAAAACTCATTAAACCGGATCCTAAAATCTGGCACGTTTTACTGGAAAGGTATAACATCCATGCCGAAGAATCCGTTTTCATTGATGATAATTCTAAGAATATCGAAATGGCACAAGCGCTGGGATTCAATACCATTCATATTCAGCCGGATACAGATCTGAAGCAGGAACTGGCTCATTTAGGCGTTGAAATCTAATTCTTCACCTCATCAATAATAAAAATCCTCAATTAAGTTATTTTCATTAATTTGGTTGAGGATTTTTTATGAATATGAGAAAAATTTTACTTCTATTTTTATTTGCTGTTACAAGCTTTCATGCCCAAAGTATTGAAAACCCTGAAGCATTCAAAAAATGCCGCAAAGAATTTAACAAAAAAATTTGTCTTTCGGATGAAGATAAAGACAGTATTTTATTTTATCTCGACAGATGCCCTAAAGAAGAGGGTCCGGTAGAAAATAACGGCTGCCCATGGCCTGACACCGATAAAGATTTAGTGATTGACAAAGATGACAAATGCCCTTACATAGCTGGCCCTCAGGAAAATCAGGGATGCCCTTGGCTGGACACTGACGGGGATGGTGTTTTGGATAAAGACGATGCCTGCCCAACAGTAAGAGGTGTTCAGGACAATAACGGATGTCCTCCTATAGTCATGAAAGGTTGCAGGTAAAAAATAAATTCATTAATCCTGATAACCATTTAAACAAACATGAGTAAAATTATTTTTTTTCTGGTATTTGCCGGAACTTATGTTCAGGCTCAGAATATAGAAGATAAGTTAGCTTTCAAAAAGTGCCACAAGGAGTTCAGTAAAAAGATATGTCTTTCGGATGAAGATAATGACAGCCTTTTATTTTATCTTGATAAATGTCCTAATGAAATAGGGCCTGTAGAAAACCATGGCTGTCCATGGCCAGATACAGATAAAGATGGTACTTTAGATAAGGATGATGCATGTCCCACAATATTCGGAGTACCGGAAAACAATGGCTGCCCTCCTTCTACCAAACAAGATGACTGTGAAAAGTTTTATAAACAGCAACAAATAAAATATGAGCAGTTCCAGACAGAACACCAAGATATTGGAAAAATATATAGTCTTCTCAATAAAAGAATTCTGAAAGATGCTCTTAATCTTCGTAAAAAAGATATGCTGAATAATAATTTTGGAATAAGTTTCGGATATATCCAGTTCTCTCTTGCACCTGATGGCGGCTGTGATGATCCCAACCCTACAAAGATCAAGAATTATCTGATTTCAAAATTTTGGAATAAAGATATCTTTGAATATGCCTCAAAAAAATACAACAAGGAAATTCTTATAAGAAGAATGTACTTTGATAAATATTTTAATCCTGAATTAGAAAAATTAATGGGCAAGGACACCTTTCAATACCTTCTTCAATATTCTAATAAAAATAATAACAGTATCATCATTCCATCCAAAACCTCCCAAAAACCTGAAAACTATATTCCTATCTATATACAATTCATAACCCCTTATAAAATTGAAATTGTAAATTCTGCCAGCCCTAAAATCTACGAATATAAAAATGGCCAATGGGAATCCAATAAAAAATAATCAGACAGCTTATTTTATACAGAATAATTTTTAACTCACTATGAAGAAAATCGTTTTTTTGCTGGCATTTATAGGAACTTATACCTATGCTCAAAATACTGAAGATAAAGAATTATTAAAAAAGTGCCGAAAGGAATTCAATAAAAAGATATGTCTTGCGGATGAAGATCAAGACAGCATCCCTTTTTACCTTGATCAATGTCCCTCCGAATCTGGTCCTACAGATAACCTTGGCTGTCCGTGGCCTGATTCTGATAAAGATGGTGTAATAGATAAAGATGATATCTGCTCCACTGTACCCGGCCCTGTAGAAAATAAAGGCTGCCCATGGGAAGATACGGATGGTGATGGAATTTTAGATAAAGATGATAGATGCCCCACTGTTCCAGGCCCTGCCCATTCCAACGGATGTCCTGTAATTTCCTGTACATTTGGTTTTGACCCTCAAATTCATATGGAAAAATTCGATACAGATATTCAAAATATTGAGGAAATCTATAACCTGATTAATAAAAAGGTACTGGATCATATTGTTCAAAAACTTCCTAAAAAGGATTTAGCCAGCCGAAAAGTTTTTTTTATCATACAGTATATAGACAACAATTCTTATATTGATAACAATACACCTGATGACGGAACTTCACCAGGGTACAATCTTCTGATCACCAAATTCTGGAATCAGAATGTTCTTGAATATGCACGGAAAAAGTATGGTAAGGATATTTATCTTTCAAAAATGTTATCTCCGTACAATCCTGACATCTATCGTAAAATGATTGGTGAGAAATCATTCAGCTACATGATGAAATATTATGATTCAGAAACAAATAAGATCATCATAACAGGAAAGCAAAGAAGTACCCTTGAACTTCCTGTTAATATCCGAGTTGATTTCATTACTCCTCATAAAATCAAAGTCAGCAACTACCTGAGCAATTTAGTATATGAATATAAAAATAGCACTTGGAAATTGCTCAAAGAGTAAAAACATCTAGCAATTTATTTTTTATTAACTTAGATAACCATTTAAACAAACATGAGTAAAATCATTTTTTTTCTGGTATTTGCCGGAACTTATGTTCAGGCTCAGAATATAGAAGATAAGTTAGCTTTCAAAAAGTGCCGCAAGGAGTTCAATAAAAAGATATGTCTTTCGGATGAAGATAATGACAGTCTCTTATTTTATCTTGATAAATGTCCTAATGAAACAGGACCTATTGAGAACTATGGCTGCCCAAGATGTAATCTATAACACCCTATAAAATATGATACGTTCAATCTTATTAACCACATGTATTATGGCCTCAGGAAACCTTTTTGGCCAAAGCCTTAAAACGGTTTCCTATCAAGACGGTTCACAAAAGCTAAACGGATTAGTAACTTCCAATGCAGGAAAAAAACTTCCGGGAGTGCTAATTCTTCCTGCCTGGAAAGGCATTGATGAAGAAGCCAAAACAGCAGCTCTTGAACTCCAAAAACAAGGCTATATTGCTTTCATTGCAGATATTTATGGGGAAGGAAAAATCCCTACCAATAGCGAAGAAGCAGCCAAAAGTTCAGGATATTACAAAAAGAATTATTCGGAATATCAAAAAAGAATTTCACTGGCATTAGAACAGCTGAAAAAAAATGGTGCCATTGCTGATAAAACAGTCGTTATCGGATATTGTTTTGGAGGAACAGGTGCACTGGAATCTGCCAGAGGAAATTTACCTGTTGCCGGAGTAGTTTCTATTCATGGAAGTCTGGGAAGAGATCAAAGCAGAAAAAATGAAAAATTAAATGCTAAAATACTGGTTGAAAATCCAGCAGATGATAAAGGGGTAACGCCTGATGATTACAGCAACCTCATCAAAGAAATGAATGACGGAAATGCAGACTGGCAGATTATTACTTATGCTCATTCCAAACATACTTTCACAGATCCTAAATCTCCGGATTATAATGAAACAATGGCTAAAAGAGCCTGGAATCATACCTTACTATTTCTGAAGGAGATCCTGAAATAAATACAATGTAGCAATATAATAGTATAGCAATGTACCAATGCTGTGGTGTGAATCAGTCATTGGTACATTGTTTTTTATTTTATTGTGGCTTAGCTTCTAATTCAATATCATATTTCTTAGTAGAATATTTTGTCAGAGAACCTGTTGCAGCATCAATTCCTACGCCTATTGCCCCTCCAAAAAGGATATTAAGAAGCGTTACTGCATTAAATGACTTATCCAGTTTTACTTTCTGTGCATCGAAGCCTTCTTTTTCAATAGTAACAAATTGCTTACTTAAAGATCTAGAAATAGGTGCTGTACAAGGGGTCACACATTTTTCTTTTCCGTTATGAATTACTTTGGCTCCTTCAGGAGTGGAGTTGAAAGTAATTTTATCATTAGTTCCTGTAAAAATGGTTGCACAAGAAGTTGTGGAAAGCGCGATGCCTAGCAATAACACAATGGATAGATTGTTTTTCATATATTTTATTAAAAAGTTAAATATGCCGATTTTTTCCGGCGCGCGAACTTACAAAATAATTAATAACAATCGGCATCAAGAAATGACAATATTCTTATCAAAAAGATAACTTACTGATCTCTAAAATATTTTTTTAGTGTTTTTAATTGAAATATTCTAATCAGGTTTTAAAACAAAAAAGCCATCTCAGTTTTGAGACAGCTTTTCTATTTTTTGTATTGTATTACAGCGAGAGCACCACCAATATTCTTTTGAAGGGTCTTTCAGCTTGGATTTTGATTTATTGCCACAATTATTGCAGGTACATTCATCGGCTTCATTTTCTAAAGCATGATATCCACAGGAATAACATTCCCAATGGGTTACCTCAGGTTCATCATCTATATACCATGTAAAAGAATTCTCTTTACATTCAGGGCAAATCTGTGTAGCCATCAATATATTGTATTAATACACTCCTTCCTCTTCCCTGTTCACCAGCTCCATAGAAAAAGCAGGAAGACAGATCGCAAGATATTCACAAGGTTCCGAAAACGGATTGCTGTAACGGATTCTGGCTCCTTTTTCAATAAGAATACTGCTGCCTTTTTCCAGAACAACAGTTTCTCCATCAATTTCAAATTGTTTTTTCCCTGAAATGATGTAAGTAAACTCATCAAATTCGGGAGTCTGATGAGGCTCACTCCAATCCGGAGGAGCTACCATGTGGGCAATGGAAACATTAGAATTTCCTGTAGAATTTCCCCAATGTTCTTCAATCAGTTTTCCGTCTGTAGTAGGAACTACAAAGGGAGATTGTTGTATTTTATACTTTTTCATGCCCAATCATCTTTTTTGATTTCGTATACAAAATTGGTTCTTGTGGGTTCTGCAAAATAAGCAACTTCTTCTTCCGCAATTTTGATCCCGCCAAGCTTTTCCAATGCTTTCTGTGAACGGAAATTCTCTTTTCCGATGTGAAAATGAACTTTATCTACATGTTGGAAGATATAATCTAACATCAGTTTCTTAACCTTGGGATTGATTCCTTTCCCCCAAGACTTTGTTCCATAAAAAGTATAACCGATAAAAATATGGCTGTCCTTTTCATCAAAATTATAATAACGGCTGCTTCCCAGTATATCTCCTGTTGCCTTCTCAACAATTTTAAAAGCTCCTTTACTTTCTATTGCTCCTCTAAAGAAATTTTCAAAAACTTCCCTTTGATAACGGTCCTTGTTAGGGTGCTGTTCCCATACTTTAGGATCTGATGCTACTTCATATAAAGATTCAAAATCCCCTTGCTGTAAGGGGATTAATTGAAATTCTTCATTCTCTAAAACAGGTTGAACAGAAAAATTCATGCTTAGCCTTTTTTGTTAGAGTCTGATTCTATTCTCTGGATTTCTTTCAACTTATCAGAAATCTTGATTACGGTATCTAATTTCGCTGGTTTCAACGGAATTTCAGCCTGATTCATATCCCATTTAATCACAAGATTTCCTGAGTTTTCATCTGTTGGGTTCAGGGTAATTTCAAACCATTCCTGTTTGTCTGCCAGTTTATTTACCGGTACTGTAACATCTACTACATCCTGTTTCGGGTCGTAAGTATATGCTCCCCACTGTTGGAAATCTTTGTTCAGAATTACTTTCCAATCTTTTTCAGTAGGAACAATGAATAATCCGTAAGTACCTGCCGGAACATTTTTCCCGCCAAAATTAACGGTCTGTCCAAATGTAATTTTTGTAGATGAGTTAGCTCCTGCTCTCCAAATCTGGCCATAAGGAACCAATTCTCCAAAAATCTTACGTCCTTTTACTCCCGGTCTTCCGTAGTCGACAGAAATTTTAGACATAGAAAACTGCTGTTCTACTTTCTGACGCGGACTTGCCGCTGGCACAGAATAATCCTGTGCAAAAGTGAACGCTGAAACTGAAATACAAACTGCTGCTAATAACTTTTTCACGTGTAAATTTTTGTTTAAAATTACGAAAATCAAAATAAAATAGCTTTCTCTAACTCCAATAATTTTTGTTTTCTCCAGATTCCGCCTCCATAGCCTGTTAACTGTCCATTGCTTCCAATAACTCTATGACAGGGAATCAGAATGGATATTTTATTTAATCCGTTCGCATTGGCTACGGCCCGAACAGACTTAGGATTTCCGAGAATATCCGCCTGCTCCTGATAACTTCTTGTTCCGCCGTAAGGAATTTGCTGCAGGATCTCCCAAACTTCTTTTTGAAAAGCAGTTCCTACCGGAGAAAGAGGAACTGTGAACTGAGTTCTTTTTCCTTTAAAATATTCGGAGAGTTCTTTTTCCAGCGTTATAAAATGAGGATTTCCTCCCTGCACAATATTAGCATTAAAGGATTTTGAAATATTCTTCAGCTCTGTAGGAAGTGCCTTTCTGTCAGCAAATTCCAGAAGACATATTCCATGTTCATCTGCACAGGCAACCATGGTTCCCAGCATGGTTTCAATTCTTTTCAGATCAATGATCTTTTCTGTATTGTTCTTGCCTGGTGATACTCCGAAAATATTTTTAAAGCTTTCATTAAAGCCACTCAAACTTTCATACCCTGAATCAAAAGCCACTTCTGTAACAAGTTCTCCTTGCTGAAGTTTTTTAAATGCAATATTCAGTTTAGACATTCTCTGAAAAGCATGAAATGTGACTCCATGATGTTTCAGAAACCATCTGCGTATTGTTGCCGGCTCCAGCCCTCTTTTCACCAAATCATAATCTTTAAGTTTTAAAGTAGGGTCATCAGAAATTTCCTGCAACAATTCCTTGATATACAAAGGGGTCACATTCATAGTTTCCAGAGGTTTACAAACTTTACACGGGCGATACCCTTTCAACATAGCCTCTTTTGTATTGGAAAAAAATTCTACGTTTTCAAATTTGGGTTTACGGGCAGTACAGGTTGGCCGACAGAATATTCCGGTTGTTCTAACTCCCATCCAGAAAATTCCTTCAAACGAAGAATCTTTACGAAAAGAAGCATCATACATAATTTGTTCTGTAAGTTCCATAATCAGATGAAAAGTGCTGCAAAGCTTTTGTTATTTGTAACGGTGTCGCTGATTCTTTCGAGCTCGCGGTAAATATGCCTGTTTAAAAAGGCTCCTGAAGTAATTCTTTTTACTCCTGCGGATTTCAAGGTTTCAAAGTCCGGAAGATCAGGTAAGCCCATCACATTAATGGGAAGAGATGTTGCGTTTGCTACTGTTTGAATGTCCTCAATGTGGGTCATTCCGGGAACAAATATTCCATCCACATTCAATGTTTCAAAGAGTTTAATTCTTTCTATGGTTTCTTCCAATGCGTTTTCTATTCCTAATAAAAAAGGATCGGTTCTTATATTGATGAAGATTTCGCTCCTTCTTTCTTTCAGCATCGTCAGAATATGCCTTAATTTTTCAAAAAACACCTCTCTGCTTAACAGCCGTCTTTCTCCATCAACAATATGGGTATCTTCCAGATTTATTCCTACTACTCCTATTTCCAACAGTTTTATAATATTGGAAACAATTATTTCAGGAGTACTTCCGTATCCGCCTTCCAAATCTACAGATAAAGGGATTGAAACGGATGCTTTTATCCTTTTGATGATATAAAAATACTCTTCAAAACTCATCTGTTCTCCATCTTCGTATCCTAAGCTCATCGCCACTGCTGAACTTGAAGTTGCCAAGGCTTTGTATCCTAAATTTTCATGCACTTTTGCACTCTGTGCATTCCATACATTTCCTAATAATAAAGGCTCTTCTTCCTGATGTAAACTTTTGAAACTGATCATTATCTTTTTTTATTCAAAAGTAGGAAGATTGTTCAGGTGGCTGCAACCGAAAAATGAACAAGCATTTTTTAGATGAATGATAATTAATAAATGATGATTGATTATAATGGTGAAGTTAAAATAAAATGGCTCTTTCCAGCTCTAAGAGCTTTTGTTTTCTCCAGATTCCGCCTGCATAGCCTACCAATTCACCATTAGAGCCAATAACGCGGTGACATGGAATTAAAATAGCAATTTTATTGATTCCATTGGCTGTTCCTACGGCACGGATGGCCTTTGGATTTCCCAGAAATTCAGATTGCTGCTTATAGGTTCTGATCTCTCCCATCGGTATTTCGCGAAGCAGCTGCCATACTTTTTCCTGAAATTCTGTACCTGTCGTAAATAAAGGGACTTCAAACTTAGATCTGTTCCCCTCAAAATATTCTTTTAACTCCAGTTCCAGCTGTTGAAAGTGAATATGCTCCTTCTCTACAATTTCAGATTTCAATTGCTTTGATAGAGCTTTGAGCTGTTTCTCTATATTCTTTCTATCCGTAAATTCCAACAGGCAAATTCCCTTGTCTGTTGCACAAGCTATCATTTCTCCCAATGGAGTCTGTATTGTTTTTTGGTGTATGATTTCCATTAGTTTAAAATTACTATTTTTCCGGAATTCATACCCTCTCTTTTATATATTCTTTAAAACGTTTTCTGCCTGAGCCATATGCCTTGCATTATGATAGATGACAAAACGAAAAGTATCTCCCAATTTCAGGGTTATTAATTTTGAAATACTGATAGCAGTTTTCGTTTTTTCCAGATCTATATATCTTGCTTTTTCCAGTAGATCCAGTAATTGCTGCTGCTGTTTTATAAATTCATTCACCACTTCTTTATTTAACTGGCTATGAATTGGATTCATAGTTTTAAGCGTCTTCATCTTATTCAGCTTTTCTTTGGGGAGCATGCTTTTAGCAAAATAGTTCCCTAGAATTCCCGGCTTAAAATCAGATTTTGGGGGTGTTTTAGAAGAAGAAATTCTGCGTGAGATTTCGGGAATATAAAAATCTCCGTAGCGGTTGAGATGTTCCAGACATTCCAAAGTACTCCAGCTATCAGAAGTTATTCTGAAATTCAGTTCATTTTCTGGTTTCAGCAAAAGAGTTTCAGCATATTGCAAATGGTGTTCTGTTCTGCTTTTTAATTCGTCTAATAATACTTCGGTTGAGATTTTCATTACTGTTTTTTGCAAATTTCCGAATTGCTTTATTCTTAAATCTTGATTGAACTCAAGATTTTTTAAGCCTGGACAAGGTTTCCGGAGACATCCTGAGATAATTGGCAATATATTTATTGGGAACTTCCTGAAACAGCTTCGGACTTCTCTTTAAAACTCTTTCAAAACGTTCACCCGGAGCATTTATCAGTAAATCTTTCTCTCTTTCCAGTTGCTGCAATACAAGATCTTCCAAAACAGTCATCCAAAATTTCATATGTTCTTCATTGGATTGAATAAATTCATAGAAATCCTTTTTTGAAGCCACTTTTACCGTTGTTTTCTTGATGGCCTGAATATAAAGTTCCGAAGGCTTCCCGGAAAGAAAAGAATCCAGAGAGACAATAATATTTCCGGTATATCCGAAACGGATGATCCTTTCTTCATTTTCATCTGTCATAAAGATCCTCACACTTCCTTTTTCAATAAAATAAATATGAGTATCTGTACTTCCTGAGGTCTTCAGAAATTCATTCCTTTTAAATTCTTTATGTTCCCAATGAATTCCGCTTTGAAGTACCTTTTCAATCATATCATTTTATTATTTGGAGTTCCAAAGATAATGGGTAATTTTAAAGGTTTAAATACCAATCACGAATAATGCTCAAAAAAACAGGTTTCTTACTGCTTCTTTCCGTCGGATTTATCAGCATAAAAGCCCAGCAAACCATTCCTTTCCGGGTTACAAAATATAATAATATCATCGTGAAAACACTTGTAAACAAAAAGGATTCTTTAGATCTTATGTTTCAAATTGCGATGAAGGATGGTGCTATTTCTCCGGAACGACAGCGGAAAGCAGATCACATCGTTTTCAATAAAGAGGAAATAAGTGAACATAATACGGTAGATATTGGCAGTATGAGCTGGAGAGACTTTACGTTTACAGATAATCAGCTGTCCGGTTTGGAATCTGATGGAAAAATTGGAACAGGACTTTTTGAAGGTAAGACCTTTAAGATTGATTATGACAGCAACCAATTTGTAATCTATGATCAAAAACCTGATCTGAAAGGATTTCAACCTATTAAAGTTACTTTTGAGAACGAAGTTTTCCATATTTTCGGAGATAATGTTTTGGATGGTGCTAAACAGCAGGAAACTTCTTTTGCGCTTCAATCCGGCTATTCCGGAGGTATATTGTACAGTAATGATTTTGCTGAAAAATATGATCTCAACAAAAAACTAAAGATTATTGGAGAAAAAACGCTGAAAAACTCCAGTAATAAGCTTCTGATGATTAAACAAGGAATTCTGCCATCTTTCCAAATTGGTGATTTTGTTTTCAAGGATGCTCCTGTAGGATTTTTTGCAGGAGAGCTTAAAACTCAACACGTGAGTTATTTTGGAGCAGACATGATGCGAAGATTTATCTGGGTTTTTGATGCTGACAGGAAAATGGCATACATTAAACCTAGTCAATATTATTCTGAGCCTTACTATAAAATAAATTAAACTCAAAATATTCAAAACATTCTTAATAATGAAGATTAACACAGCCTTAGTGCTTTTATGTTCACAATTGATGATTATCAGTTGTAAAAAGGACGAGAAAAAACCAATTCAGGATCAGCCAGCTATTGTAAACGATTCTGTAAAAACGGCTACAACGGAAGAGGAAATAGATTTTAAGAATTTCAACATTTTCAATGTTTCCACCATGCAGCGTAAGGATCTTATGGATACTTTTATCTCCGTATCGGACATCTACAATGGTAAAAATACTATTCCGACAGACTTTCTAAAGAAACAAAAGGAAGTTCCTTTTGAAAAGATGACTTATATTGAGCTGGATCCTACGTACAGAAAAAAAATGCTGGATGGCATTCACATTACTGAAAATGATTCGTTATATCTTTACAATTACGAAAAGAATAAACTGCAAAAAATCCCTGTAAGTAAATTAAAAGCAGTGGCCTATCTTTCTCCTTATATGGGTGAAGGAGATGAGATTGATCCTGAATCCTACATGATAGGATTCCAAATTGACACGCAAAAAGGGAACGATATTTTTGATCAATATACGAATGTGATTGCCTATTTCGGAAGTAAAAGCCCATTTGTAGAAAATGAGATGAAAATGATTAAATGGGAAAAAGCGGGTGCTGATATTCAGAAAAAATATTTTTCCGGTTCAACTCTTAAATACGGCGGCACTTATCAATATACATATGAAAAGCTGACGTATTATGTACAGGATCTTCTTGAAGAATATGGACCTCAGGAACGCAAACTGGTAGTTATTAACGATCATCAAGAAAAAGTGTTTGAGAAAACATTCACCATTGAAGATGGTGCAGAATTTAACCCTCTTGAAAAAATGCCCAATGAGGAAACCAATTATTATGCTCAGTGGACGGGTAGACTTTTTAAAGGAAAAGCACCGGTAGTCTTTAATTTTACCTCTCCTTCTTTCGGATGTCGAGCTATTACATTTTTAGATAAAGAAAGAACAGAGCTTAGTATTAATTGTGATAACAGACATTAAATTCCTGAACTGAAAATCTCTGGTGCAACGGCTAGAGATTTTGTAAGGAAATACCCTCAAAAGCAAATCTGTAATGTACAGGTTTGCTTTTTTTGTATAGAAAGTTTACTGAATCAAAAAATAACGTAATTTTATCGAAGCACAAAAACACAATTATGAAACAAAATATACTTCTGTTTACACTCTGCATCTTCATCAACTTACTGATTGGCAACATTGTATTAATCATTATATTTCCGGATTTACTTTTCCTTTACAATATTATTATTTCACTGTTTGTATTCATTATTTATGGAGTTGTATTTTATAAGCTGGACCTAACTTCTAAAAAATATGAACGATGGAAATTGGCTGGAATTTCAGCAATCTTAAGCCTATCTGCCTTGTTAATCGCCTGCATTTTTACTTCAATGGGTAGCCGATTACCAACAGATACCATAATAACAGCCGGATTAAAAGGAGTAATTCCTATGTTTATTTTTGCGACAGTGCTGGCATCTCCGTTCTGGATACCTTTAGCATTTTTCAATTTCGTATGCCTTTACTTTATGAAACCCGGGATTTAGCTTTCAATATTTACAAAAAAAGGGGTACATTGAATCATATCAATCTACCCCCAATTACATCCTATTTATAGCCTATTTCAATTATTTAACCTTAGGATAAAGTTTGTTTTTCAGGTTTATAAAATAAGTTTCGGTTTCTTTGAAGTCATTGCTTTTCATGAATTTAAGAACCACATTCAGATAAGATTCTGAAGGATTGAATTCTGACCCCATCTTTCCTGAGAATGTTTTATATTCTGTTTCCAGTAAGCCTGGATTTTTCGCTAGCTGCTTAATATCTGTTCTGAACCCTTTGAATATAAATTTCAAAGCTTCATAATTTCCGGGATAGGAAACCGTTCCATGAGTTTCACCTTTAAAAAAGCTGTGTTTATAATTCAAGGTCTCATTTTTCTCCACAATTCCTTTAAACTTCTCAATAGCCTGAGTCATATCTGAATTCCAGTTTTTCTGCTGTTCTTCATTGTCTGCCTGAGAAACATATAAGGATTTGTTAGCCGGAAACTTTTTATTCTTTTCCAGATAGTCTTTTGTTCTTGAAATGGTTACTTCATTATCCCACCATAAACTTGGGTCATTAGCCACATAAGCATTGAAATATTCCGGATGAGTAAGCAAAACATTGATGGCAAATAAACCTCCGAATGAATGTCCTACCAAAACTGAATATTCCTGTGTTCTGTAGTTTTTACTGATGAAAGGCTTCAATTCTTCCTGCATAAATTTCACAAAGTTCTCACTTCCGCCACTGTCTGCAAAAAGAGTTAGAGCAGGATTTACCGGACTTTTCTTCTGAGATTTTGTAGGGGTAAGATCTCTTGTACGTTCTGTATTTTTAATTCCTACCACAATACATTCCGGAATATCTGCATAAGGAGTTCTGGCAATAAAATCCGACAATCCGGTATAATATTCAAAGTTGATTTCACCATCTAAAAGATAGATAACCGGATATTTTGCAGGGTTGATGGTGGTATCATGATACGTTTTAGGCAGATGAACCCAAATTTCCCTGTTTTCATTTAAAACCTTCGAAAATAAGGTCTGCTTCTCTCCTATTGTAAGCTTTTCCTGAGCATTTCCGAATATAAAGAATGAAAATACCAATAAAAATAAAATTTTAAACCAATTGTTCATGATGCGATTCTTTTCTGTGTTGATGAATATGTTTAATTTCTTTTCCTTTTTTACCCGACTTGTTTCTTCTTCCCCACCAGATCAAAAATCCTGTCACAGGAAGACTGGTACAGATAATTCCGATAACGAATGTGAAGATCTTTCCGAACATTCCGCCCCAATATCCTACGTGAAGATCAAAGTTCATGTGCTCAATCACTTCATGCATGACCACTTCTTTTGGGTAATTAATTTCGTCCCCAGTATACTTATTGACTTCCTTGCTTTTTCCATCAATAATACTTTTTAAGCCTATAAATTTAGCAGCTACCACATTGTAAACGGTTGCAGAATCTTTGCGTGGAACACTCATTCTGACTTGCTGTGCCTGAGGAATCTCTTTAAAACTGCGGTCTATAAAATCTGTAAAAGCCAGTGCCTTTTTATCAGGATCATATACCGGATCATATTTTTCTGCAATCTTATGGGCATCGGGAACTCCTCCAAAAGTAACCTGAGTAAGATCTGTTAAAACTTTATAGGCCATAATCAGTCCGGTAATGGTAATAAATACAGCTGGCAACAGTGAATAAAACCCAAAAACATTATGAAAATCGTAGTTTTTTCTACGCCATTTGGTTCCTGATTTAATTTTAAATGCGGTGGTTCTTGTTGTTTTATTCCACTTTTTTGGCCACCAAAGAATTAAGCCGCCAATTAATTGAATGAAAAATATAATGGAAGCTACTCCCACCACTGTTTTTCCGAATTTTCCGGCCAGCAATTGGGCATGAATATGCGCTACCACATAGAAAAATTCATAGCTTTTTGTAGAGCCCATTACTTTTCCGGTGTAAGGATCAAGGTAATGATAAGCAAAAATACCTCTGGGGCCACGACCTTTGCCTTTGGGTTTCTCCACTTTTTCAGCATTCTTATCTTTGGGCGGTTTGGTAGCAGACGCTACACGAAAAGTTCTGTCTGCTTCCCTGTAAGTATCAAAATAGAAAGCTTTTCTGTCCGGAACCTGTTCATGAAATTTAACAAGTAATTCTTCCGGTGTCATCTTTTTAGCATGAGCGGGAGCCTGAACATATTTGGCACTTCCGGCACAAAGATCAACAATCTCATCACAAAACACGAAAACCGTTCCGGAAAGTGTAACGGTAAGTACAATAATCCCGGAAACAAGTCCGAGCCAGAGATGGAGCCATCCTGTAATTCTTTTGGTTAGGGATTTTCCCTGTTTTTTCTTGGGGTTAGTTTTTTTATTTTCCATATCTAAATCATGGGTTGCCAATCATTTATTAAAGTTGTTGGAAGACGCAAAGAGGTAAAATTTATACTGCTTTTAACGAGCAATAAAATCAAAGGTTTTCAGCTTAGAAATAATAACGACCCATCCATTCTAATGATCAGTAAAATCTGTGGGAGATTATATTCTATTCTTTAAAATTTCATCTTCGATAAACTATTTTTATATAGCCACGAATGCACGAATTATTTTATTAGTTCATTCGTGGCAAAACAGTATTTTAGATTATACCTGTGTCTTCATTTTTTCCAAAAAAACTTTAATCTAAGTTTGAGGCAACCTATTTTTGTTTTTAAAGGTTATTAGAATTTAAATGCGAAGTTGGCCAGGAATTCTCTTGGTTTTTGTGGCTGTCCATAGAAATTCCAGTAGGTTTGGTTCAGCGCATTATTCATTTTCACACCGATTCTGTATTTTTTCTTGTCATAGAATACTGTAGCTCCTACCGTTGTATAAGCCGGTGCAAGGAAATGGTTTTTGATATTGATATACGTTTTATCTACAAAATTAAATCCTGCTCCGAAACCTAAGCCTTCATAAGCTCCATCCATAATTTTATAGCTAGTCCAGAAATTGGCAACATGTTTAGGAGTCCAAGCACTTCTTTTCCCTGCATCCGGACTTCTATCATCAAATTTATTATCGTTGAAACCATATCCTGCAACAATATTCCATCCTTTAACTGGATTTGCAACAATATCTACTTCAAAACCTTGGTTCTTAATATTTCCGTCCTGAATATATAGTCCGGTAATTCCTGATGGATCTGCAATCAAACGGTCTTTAATTTTCATATTATAATAGCTTACCGTTGTCAGTAATTTTTTACCTAATAAATCTAATTTAAATCCTGCTTCAAATTGATTTCCTTGTTCAGGTTTATATTCAATAAAAGTATTTCCGTTTTTATCTCTAGGATCTCTTTGAGGAGCTACGTTTTTAAATCCATTGACATAATTGGCAAAGAATGAAACCTTCTCTTTAACAATTTCATACACCAATCCGAATTTAGGAGCAAATTGAGTTTGTTTGTACTCACCTTGTTTTTCTGCTCCGTTACTGATCATGTTTTCATTCTTGTAGTTATCCATTCTTAGACTAGCCATCACCAATAAATTATCCGTAATATTCAATACATCTGAAGCATATACACTAAATGTAGTCACTTTATTGATGTCGAACATGGTTCCATTTCTCGGAAGTGATTTGATAATATCACGTGAAATAGGAGCCCATGGCGATGTAGAATTTAAAATAACAACATCATCTTCCTGTTTGCTTTTATCCGGATTAATGATACCGTCTAAAGGATAGGGTACGAATGCTGAAGATGAGTTCTTCCCTACTTTATATACTGGATATTGGTTTTTGCTGGTCTGCTGGAAATAATCCACTCCTACTACCAAACGGTTTCTTAAATTCCCAATTTTAAAGTCTCCAATAAAGTTCTGCTGAATATTATCTGTTGTAATTTTATAATTGTCAAAAGGACGAATACTTCTGCTTACTGTATTATTATCCTTATAATTTAATACCAAAAAAATAGATTCTTTCTCATTAGCTTCTCCTCTTTGATATGATGTTCTGGAAGTCCATTGATCATTGAATTTATGGGTAACTTCAGCCATGGTTACAAAATTGGTTCTCTTCGATCCAACATCGTTACTGGTAAATGACCTGCCATGAATGGCTGCAAGGTCTTTCATTGAATGCAATGTTAAGTCTTCTGATTTTCTCACATAAGCATTAAGCGTTTTTTCCGGTGCATGGAATTCTGTATCTAAGGTTACAGTAGTTTTATCGCTTACTTTATATAAAATACTTCCTGAGAAGAATACTCCTTTATTATATCCTGCATCCTGGAAAGAATCCTGGGAATACGCTGCAACATTGAATCTTGCCAATGCTGTTTTCTCTTTATTTAATGGGGTATTTACATCGGCTGTTATTCTGTTCATCCCCCAGCTTCCGGTGGTATAGTTGATGATTCCCCCGAAATTTTCCTGTGGTTTTTTGGTCACAACATTCACAACACCTCCATAATTAGCCAAAGTTCCGCCAAATAATGTTCCAGATGGCCCTTTAATTACTTCTACTCTTTCAATATTAGCAATTTCCGATTGTACTCTTGGGTTTTGAATTAATCCGTTTCTGAAGCTGGCATTGGAGCTGAAACCTCTCAGGAAAACATCATTACCACTGTCGTTAACGCTATTGCTAACCACCACTCCCGGTGCCGATGCCATTGCCGTATTGAAGTCAGTAGCATTCATTTCACTGATGATTTCTTTAGGAACAAGATTGTAAACCGTTGGATTTTCAAGGTTTTCCAGAGGAAGTCTTGCTACGGATTCTGATTTTTTGGTTCTGTAATTATGAGTACCCTGAAGGGATACAGACTGGATCTCAGCTACTTTTAAGGTATCACTTTCCTGTGCACTTAACATGGTAACTGCTAATAATGATGCAGAAATAATAGTTTTTTTCATTTTTATAATTAAGCTTAGTGTCGCAAAATTACTTTATTTTTATTGATTCTAAATAAAAACATGATGGAAATCATAAAATTTTGTTAACAAAAAAGCCCATAAATAAAGGGTTTTCGAATAATCAAAAACCCTTTATTTTATCAAATGATAATATTTCAGTATTGTAATTTTATTACTAGCCTCTATTTATTATAAATCATTTCTTAAAATACTAATGAGATCATCACCTTTTCTTTCAATTTCATTATTAAGATGTCTATTAACATTTAAGTACTGATACTTGTTAGAAAGGTCAATTCTTTCTTTTATAGCATTTTTCTCTCTTACTAAAGAATCGAGATAGTCATGATAACTAGCTATAAACTCTTCTAGACTTTCTTTCTTATTAAGATTTTTTGAATATAAATCTAAAGTGTTTTTATTATCAATTATAGAATCAATTTCTTCAATTCTTTCATACATAGGATTGATATCTTTAAAATTCCGCCTAGATCTATAAATACTTTCCAACTCATTTAGAATTTCTAAATCTGCAGACTTCATTGCTTGAATTTCGTCCAAAGCTTTCTTATCAATTTGCTCTTTCAAGTATGTTTGCCCATAACTTAAAAAACGCTCAGAAGAATACATATGAAATTTAACGTTAGCTTCACGATAAATTTCTTCCACTAATTCTTGCCTTGGCCCCATATTTCTACCATCTTTTATTTTCCACCACCAATCTATTTTCCTCTCATCAGTAATTAGGATTATGTCCTTTTGAAAATCTTTACCAAGTTTTATTATTTGCTTCCATAGAACTAAATCTCCAAACTTACGATTACCTTCTTTTGTTTTTCCATCTTCAAACCCTGGAGGTATCTTAGCAACATATCTTCTTTCTCCTTCCTTATAAATATCTTCTAACTCTTCATTTGAGGATTCAGATGTTATTTTATTTTCAAATAATTCCGCCAACTTATCATAAATAGGATCTTCTTTTAAAAAATCACAATATCTTTTGATATTTTCTTCAACTTCTTTACTAACATTCTGAAACAATTCATTTAATCGTTGGTCAATACTTGTAGAAAGAAAGGGATGTTTATTTGTTGATTGCAAATCCTGTTGAATTTGAGAAATTTTATTTAAAAATTCTTTATAGGCTTTTTCCTGCTCTGCAATTACTTCATATCTGTTCCTATTATATTCAAGTGCAGCTTGATGTGGTAAATAAATTTTATCTGAAAATTTTCCAATTAGATCTATGATGGTCTCTCTGGTGGTATTAGAATACCTATATAAATTAAGTAAAACATTCGCATCAAATAAGATCAATCCACTATCCCAAATCTGTTTAATTTCTATTTCATTCTTTTTATAGTAACCTGGAAAAATTGTTTTCATAAAGTTTATATTTTTTTAATATATTTTGTATTATTAATATCAATTTTTTATACCACAACCATCATAGACATATAATAGTTGGCACAGTGTAATGAAGTAAGCAACAGGATGTCTTTATTGGAATATTTTTCAAAGTCGTCGGAAGTAGTAATCTGATACTCATAATTCAGAAGGTTCCATTTAAACTGAGGTTTCATTACTAAGAGTTCTATCCCCATTTTATCAGTAAGGACAAAGGAATCTTTGAAAACCCCTCTATGTTTACATACGAAACTTTCTTTTACTCCATCAAAATAGGTTTGCACTATAATTTCACCATTCCAGTTCATTCTGAACTTTAAAAGAACCTGTTCATTATCTTTCAATTCAATGGTTGTTCCCCAGAACCCCTTGGGCTCAACCTGAAGGCTTTTATGGTCTGCCAGCTCAATCACAGCATTAAAATTAAACCAACTTTTATAGGTAATTTTCCCTGTTAGTTTATTATCATTGACGAGTTCAAAAGATAAAGAATTGCTGGATTTTGCGTAATATTCTGCCATGGTTGTTTTATAGTTTGGTGAAATTAAATCAGTTTTATAATAATTCTGGAATAATTTATTTATGATCCCCTAATTTACAACCTCTTACATAAATCAGCAAAAAAAAATTAACGAGTTTAGTTTTTATATCCATTCTTTCCAAACCAGTACTTCCATTTTTCGTTATCAATTCCAAATTTCCCCTCCCACCAGCGTGCCGGATACCCAACATCATCATTTCTGATGGGTCTATGTTTTCTTTCCGGATAAGTTGCATATTCATCGGCATATCCAAAGTATTCATCATCATGCAGAATGCCAATTACCCCAAAAATTTCTAGCAAACCTAATCGCTCTTCATCATTTGACTTGATCATTTTAGAGATCTTCTTTTTGAGCTGGGAAATTCTATCATTAGGCTCTGCCGCTTCCATTATTATTTTCAGATCACTGAGAATCCTAAAATCATTTTCATTAGGGGTAACAGCTGGAAGTTTCGAAAACTGTTCTACATCAAATAATACTTGAATTAAATTATCAAAGCAAGGTCCGTCTTTATATTTAAAATAATTGATTGTATTAAACTCAATAGGTTCTTCAAATTCATAAGTATGAAGTCCGCAAATGGCACAAATCCTTTCATTAGGCTCTGGACTGGCCGTAAAACGATGTTCCGCTAATGATCTTGCTATACAATAACTTGATAGAAAGGAACGATATTCCAGTTGTCTTGTACTTAAACTGAAAAGAAAAGCGTTTACAACCTCCTGTTTTTCAATCTTAGCTACAGCAGTTTTAATTCTTCTGCAAATTTCGTCATGACTGATATTTTCCTGTTCATACATTACAAAGTGATCCTTTGCATATTCAAAATCATCTTTGGTGATATACTGCATGTAAGAATCCCAATAAAACCAATCTCTTAAGCTTTCATTCTGAGAGGTTTTTATGGTTTTGAGTAAAATCTGTATTGCTTTTTTGTCCATCTATTATCGATCATAATATTCCCTACTTTTTGTTCATCTTCCAGGCAATAAATAGTTAAAACACTATTGCTTATTTTGTTTTCAGATATATTCCTTCAATGGTGGCATTCATTCCGAATTGGCTGCTGCAAACTCCCTTGGTATAATGAACCACAGCAAATCCTTTGTAGAACTTCACTTTAAATTCACATTCTTCTGTATCATCCAATTTATAAGTAAAATGGGTTGTTTTAAGATCAATAGTGTCGTCATCTACCTGTGCAAGATTTCTCGCCGGTTCTCCGGTAACTGATGTTATCCCAAAAACAGCTTTTGAGCCCGGCAATCTCTTAATCTCCAAATCTCCCTGATATCCTGCTTCACTATACTGGTAATGATAACGTCCGAACAGATTTTCTACATTCGTTTCTGTTTCCTTTGAAGCGAGAGCAGTATCCTTCTTTACAAGATTAAGTGCAAGCTCCTTTCTGGTCTTTGGTGAAAACCAACTTCCTGTAAAAGTACCCTCTGATGGTTTTCCGGTAATCACACCCGTCACATTTCCTGATTTTTCAAATTCTAAAATTCTGTAGCTATTATCATCTTCAACGGTTCCTAAAAGCGTTATAGGCAATTTATTTTTAGTATTCAGGTAGGTGATTTCACCAACAATGACATTATCATCAATCTGATAATGAATAAACACAGGAGCTTTCCCATTCACAAATCCTTTCCAGTATATTTCTTTCCCGACTTGATTTTTCACAGATGCCAAAGTGACTGAACTTTTTTGAGGTACAGCATTAGAGGCTTCAACTTTTTTCTCAGACTTATTACAGGAAATAATCGTTAATAACAGAATGTAAACTAAATATTGGTATTTCATGGTGTATACATCTTTTTATGCTAATATATGACGTAGGCAGCAATTTAAAGTATTTTTATCTCATTATTTTATATCAATAATAGATTTGAGGGCTTACCGTTGATATCATAAATTGTTGCTGACAATAGATATCAAACAAGTGAACTCAATCTTTTTCAATCACAATGTCCAACATTCTTCTGGATAGATTTTATATGATTGTTTTCGAATATAATTAAATAGTGTTCTCCGGTTGTTCTTAAATATTTTGTAAAGAGATTCATATATTTATATTCTAAACCTAACAGGTTTTAAAAACCTGTTAGGTTTATTTTCAACAATTAATAAGAAATTATATCTCACAAAATATTTACTCAATTCTATAAACATAATCATTACTGATAAACTTAGTTTTTCTCTGTAACTCTTCAGTGCTGAAGCTTTTTCCGTCAACTTCAACACTTTTAATCATATACCTCCATCTTCCATTATGGCTTCTATTAATCCTTGTTGTTGAATTGGGCTGAACTTCCAGAACAATAGCAGAATCTTTTACTTCTATTTTTTCAATAGACTTCAGGCTTTTGATTTTTTGAAAATCTTTGGGAGATAATATTCCATTTTCATAATTAAATCTGAACTTGGCAGGATCATTCTTAATGGCCTGTGAGATTAGGTAATTATACTTGATTGTTATTATTTTTTTAGTCCCAGTTAGGTTTTGAATGTAAAAATCAGTTAAATAAGAACACCCTGAAAATAGCAGAACGAAAATAAAACTTAAGAATCCTATTGTAATTGAGTTTATACTCATTGTATTTCTGTTGAGATGGTTTTTGTAAAAATAAATAGAATACTTTGATTGAGAAGTTTTTCCAATAAAAAAATCCCGCAAGAAAACTTGCGGGATCTTAGATATTTGTTTTTCGAAATTACATCGTCTCCATTTTGAAGCTCATGCTTTCGATTACTTTTAGAATGGCTTCTACTGTATCCATTGAAGTTAAACAAGGAACACCGTTTTCCACACTCATTCTTCTGATCTGGAATCCGTCTCTTTCTGCTTGTTTCCCTTTTGTAGTCGTATTTACCACATACTGAACTTTTCCTTTCTGGATAAGGTCGATAAGATTTACGTTTTCTTCTCCTATTTTGTATCCTATTTTGCAAGGGATTCCTTTTTGTTCGAAGAATTTCGCAGTACCTTCTGTAGCCCAGATTCTGAAACCTACTTCGTGGAATCTTGCTGCCAAATCTGCTGCTTCTTCCTTATGTTTATCTGCTACTGTGAACAAGATAGAACCGTGCATAGGAACTTTTCTTCCTGCTGCTACCAATCCTTTGTAAAGGGCTTTCTCTAAAGTAGTATCTTTCCCCATAACTTCTCCTGTAGACTTCATTTCAGGGCCTAAAGAGATGTCAACCTTTGTTAGTTTTGAGAAAGAGAATACCGGTACTTTTACAAATACTCCTTCTTTATTTGGAACCAATCCGTTTTTGTACCCAAGATCTGCTAATTTCTGTCCTAAGATCGCTTTTGTAGCAAGATTCGCCATTGGAACCTCTGTGATTTTAGATAAGAAAGGAACTGTTCTTGATGAACGCGGATTTACTTCGATTACATATACGTTTCCTTCGAAAAGTACGTACTGAATGTTCATTAATCCAATTACTTTCAGTCCTTTTGCAAGTCTTTGAGTATAATCTACTAAAGTATCAATTTCGCTTTGAGAAATATTCTGTGGCGGATATACTGCAATAGAGTCTCCGGAGTGAACTCCTGCTCTTTCGATGTGCTCCATAATTCCTGGAATCACTACTGTTTCACCGTCGCAGATTGCATCTACTTCAATTTCCTTACCTACCATGTATTTGTCAACAAGGATAGGATGCTCAGGGCTTGCTTCTACTGCAAATTCCATATAGTGTGCCAGTTCTGCTTCGGTATACACAATTTCCATTGCTCTACCTCCCAAAACATAACTTGGACGTACCAATACCGGATAACCGATTTCATTGGCAATTTCTATCGCTTCTTCTTTTGAGGTTGAAGTTCTTCCTTTTGGCTGAGGAATTCCAAGCTCTTGTAATGCTTTTTCGAATTTATCTCTGTTTTCAGCTCTGTCAAGGTCTTCTAATGAAGTTCCTAAGATCTGTACTCCGTGAGAAGCTAGTTTATCTGCAAGGTTAATCGCTGTTTGTCCACCGAACTGTACCACCACTCCTTTAGGCTTTTCAAGTTCAATGATGTTCATTACATCTTCTTCCGTTAAAGGCTCGAAGTATAATTTATCTGAGATGGAGAAGTCTGTAGAAACTGTTTCAGGGTTGTTGTTGATGATAATCGCCTCGTAACCCATTTCTTTAATCGCCCAAACTGAGTGAACCGTTGCGTAGTCAAACTCAACACCTTGTCCGATTCTGATAGGCCCTGAACCTAAAACGATGATCTTTTCTTTATCAGAAACTACACTTTCGTTTTCTTCTTCGTAAGTTCCGTAAAAATAAGGAGTTTCACTCTCAAATTCAGCGGCGCAGGTGTCTACCATTTTGTACACCGGCATGATCCCGTTTTCTTTTCTGAAGTTGAAAATTTCACGCTCTTTTACATCCCAAAGAACTGCGATATTGATATCTGCAAAACCTAATCTCTTAGCTTCGATTAATGTTTCTTTATCAAATTTGTTTTCAGCAATAACTTTTTCGAAGTCAACCAGTTTTTTAAGTTTCCAGATGAAGAATTTATCAATTTTGCTCCATTCTACGATTTGTTCCCAGTCGTACCCTCTTCTTAAAGCATCTCCGATGATGAATAATCTCTCATCATCACATACTCTGATTCTTCTTTCGATTTCTTCAGCAGTAAGTGCCTGAGCCTGCTTTGTTTTTAATCCTAAATGCTTGATTCCTGTTTCTAGTGAACGGATTGCTTTCTGTAAAGATTCCTCAAGGTTTCTTCCGATTGCCATTACTTCCCCAGTGGCTTTCATCTGAGTAGAAAGTCTTCTGTCTGCTGTTTCGAATTTATCGAATGGGAATCTTGGGAATTTAGTAACTACATAATCCAGAGCAGGCTCGAAACATGCGTATGTTTTTCCTGTTACCGGGTTCATGATTTCATCCAGCGTTAATCCTACTGCAATTTTCGCAGCGATTTTTGCAATCGGATATCCTGTTGCCTTACTTGCTAAAGCTGATGAACGGGATACTCTAGGGTTTACCTCGATGATATAGTATTCGAATGAATGCGGATCTAAAGCTAACTGTACGTTACATCCACCTTCAATTCCTAATGCTCTGATGATTTTTAAAGAAGCATTTCTCAATAACTGATACTCTCTGTCTGAAAGCGTTTGAGAAGGTGCTACCACGATAGAGTCTCCTGTGTGAACTCCTACCGGGTCAATATTTTCCATGTTACAAACCACAATCGCATTGTCATTTGCATCACGCATTACTTCGTACTCAATTTCTTTGAAACCCGCGATTGATTTTTCAATAAGACACTGGGTAACCGGGCTGTGTTTTAGTCCCAGTTCAGCAATCTCTTTCAATTCTACTTCAGTGGAAGCGATACCTCCACCTGTTCCTCCCATCGTAAAGGCAGGACGAACAATTACAGGATATCCAATTTCATCAGCAAATGCTAATGCTCCTTCTACTGTGTTTACGATATCAGATTCAGGAACCGGCTCATTCAATTCTCTCATTAATTCACGGAAAAGGTCTCTGTCTTCTGCTCTGTTGATCGCAGAAAGCTTAGTTCCCAATACTTCCACTTTACATTCTTCAAGAATTCCTGATTTTTCAAGTTCTACCGCCATGTTAAGACCTGTTTGTCCTCCAAGGGTTGGTAGTAATGCATCCGGACGTTCTTTTCTGATGATGTGGCTTACAAACTGTAATGAAATCGGCTCGATATATACTTTATCAGCGATTTCCACATCTGTCATGATTGTTGCAGGGTTTGAGTTAATCAAAATTACCTTGTAGCCTTCTTCTTTCAAAGACAGACAAGCCTGCGTTCCTGCGTAATCAAATTCAGCTGCCTGCCCGATGATGATAGGTCCTGAACCGATTACTAAAATTGTTTTTATATCTGTACGTTTTGCCATTTTTCTTTTTAATTAGAGTCGAGAATCAAGATTCTAAACTTTGTAGTTTTTACTTTTATCAGACTTATGTTTGTATTTTGTCATTCCGGAGAATCTATACTTTCGTTATTGGGATTCTTCACTCCGCCTTCGCTCTGTTCAGAATGACAGGTCACAATCTTATTTTTTGAAGTCCTCCATCATCTGGATAAACTCATCAAACAAGTAGTTTGCATCTTCAGGGCCTGGGCTCGCTTCAGGGTGATACTGAACTGAGAAACAAGGGTGGATTTTGTGTTTTAATCCTTCGTTTGTTCTGTCATTCAAAGCGATGTGTGTTTCAACAAGGTCTGTTCCTTTTAAACTTTCCTGATCTACTGCATACCCATGGTTTTGAGAGGTGATGGCTACTGTATTTTTCGCTAAATCCAGTACGGGGTGGTTTCCTCCTCTGTGTCCGAACTTCAGTTTGAATGTTTTTGCTCCACAAGCAAGACCAATTAACTGGTGTCCTAAACAGATTCCGAAGATTGGAACTTTTCCTAATAATCCACGGATCATATCTAACGCGTGTGGTACATCTTCCGGGTCACCAGGACCGTTTGAAAGCATTATTCCGTCTGGATTCATCAATAGGATATCTTCTGCTGTAGTATCGTGAGAAACCACAATGATATCACAGTTTCTTTGAGATAGCTCTCTGATGATTCCTAATTTAGCACCAAAATCTACCAATACTACTTTGAAACCTCTGTTAGGATTCGCATAAGGTGTTTTAGTAGAAACTTCTTCCACCTGATTGATTGGGAAAGTAGTTGTTTTTAATTCTGCAGCAGTTGCCGCTTCATCTGCATCAGCATTCACGATTTTTCCTTTCACCACTCCGGAGTTACGAAGAATTCTTGTTAGTCTTCTTGTATCAATTCCTGAAATTCCTGAAAGGTTTTTCTTCTTAAATAATTCATCTAAAGTAATCTGAGTACGGAAGTTAGAAGGAAGATCGCAAAGTTCTTTTACGATAAGTCCTTTAATTGCCGGCTCAATACTTTCATAATCATCACGGTTAATACCATAATTTCCGATAAGCGGATAGGTCATACAAACTATCTGACCACAGTAAGATGGGTCAGAGATCAATTCCTGATACCCTGTCATTCCGGTATTGAAAACTACTTCACCTGCAGTTTCCAATTCTGCTCCGAAACCTTCTCCATGAAACACTTCACCGGACTCCAGTATTAATTTTTTCTTCATTTTTTCTATTTAGATTTTCTTTTTTATTAACACGTTGCCTCTGCGAGGCTTTTCTTTCTTTATATCCCAAGGGTTTCACCCGTGGTTATTAACAGGTCGCCCTTACAGGGCTTACATAATCGTTGTCTTCATATTTTCCAAGGGTTTCACCCATGGTTATTAATAGACCGCCCTTACAGGGCTTACACAACTATTATCTTTATTATCTATTAACAGGTCGCTCCTACGGAGCTCGCCATACTTTTTACTTTTAGCTTGGTTCTTTTACTTAAAGGTAAAGCCTTTTTCTTCCAAAGCATCTTTTAAAATGGCCATTCTGGCGAAAACGCCGTTTTCCATTTGTCTGAAGACTCTTGAACGTTCACATTCTACTAAATCTGAGTCAATTTCTACTCCTCTGTTGATTGGTGCTGGGTGCATGATGATTGCTTCTTTTTTCATAGCTTGCTCTCTTTCTTTAGTCAGACCATATTTTCTGTGATAATCTGAAGCTGTGAAGCTCATAGCGTCATCGTGTCTTTCATGCTGGATTCTCAATAACATCAGAACATCCACTTCCGCGATCAACTCATCTACAGAAAGGTAAGTTCCGTTGATTAATGCTCCTTCGTCAAACCATTGTTCAGGTCCTGAGAAATATACTTTAGCACCTAATCTTCTTAATGCTTCAGCGTTTGAGTTGGCAACACGGCTGTGTTTTACATCTCCTACAATTCCTATTTTTAATCCTTCAAACTTTCCGAATTCCTGATAGATGGTCATCAGATCCAGCATACATTGTGAAGGATGGTTTCCTGTTCCATCTCCACCATTGATTACAGGAATTTTAATATTTTTCAGATCTTCAAAATATCTATCTTTCTTATCTCGGATCACTACAAGATTTACTCCCAGACTTTCAATTGTCTTAACAGTATCATAAAGACTCTCTCCTTTATTTACAGAACTGTGTGAAGCATCAAAAGGAACAACCTGCAATCCTAATTTTCTTTCTGCAATATCAAAGCTTGTCTTTGTTCTTGTGCTATCTTCAAAGAAAAGATTGGAGCAAAAAACTTCGCCTTCAATTTTAGCAGTTTTTCCATTCCTGAAAGCCAGTGCTTCTGTCAGTATACTGTTGATTTTCTCGGTACTTAGTTCTGTAATCGTAAACATAATCTTAATTTTTAAGCATAAAAAAAGCGAAGACAACTATCTTCGCTAATAACAATAAATATCGTAAAGGGCGCTTTCGCCCGGTAAATCTAATGATATAAATGCTTTTTTATTCATTAGGTGCAAAGATACAGCAATTTTATGAAACTACAAAAACAAAGTTTAAAATAAATTAAAACCTTTAGTCATTCCTTATTCTCATTTAAAATTAATATTTTTGTTACAACACAACATTATTCTATGGATTTAAAAGACAAAATGATTCTCAGCATTATACAGGAAGACTCTACTTTATCAGTGAAAGAAATTTCGGAAAAGATTGGTCTTACCTTTACTCCAACGTATGAAAGAATCAAACAATTGGAGAAGCAGGGGATCATCCAAAAGTATGTAGGTCTTTTAAACCGTGAGAAACTGGGTTTGAACATTGTAGTCTATTGTAACGTACGTCTTAAAGAACAATCAAAGAAAGTATTGGAGACTTTTGAGAAGCATATTGGAAAGTACGATGAAGTACAGGAAATCACCAGCCTCTCTGGCGAATACGATTATATGCTGAAAATTATCGCAAAAGATATTAACTCTTATAATGAATTTGCTGTAAGTGTTATTTCAAACATTCCTAATATCGGACAGTACCACAGTTCCATCGTTCTTCATGAGGTGAAAAAATCTACTAAGTTCAAGATTGATCTTGAATAGTTTTCAATTTTAAACCATTAAGAAACTTTAAATAATTAAGAAAAGTTAAGAATATTCGTAGGCGAATGATAAAACCATGTGTTATATTTCAAACTTTTCTTAACTCATCTTATCTTAAAGTTCTTTCAAGAACCTTTGTGGTTTTATCACAATCATCAAATTCAAAGATCAAAATAAAATCCGACCATTAAGACCGCTTAAGCAATTAAGATTTAAGGATTTCACAACGATAAAACATAAGGCGATTCTAAAGTAATTTTTAGATTTTTATGTTCGCTTAAGCCTTTATGATCTTAATGGTTCAGATTTTAACCTAATAATTTATTCTTCAGTTTATTAAACTGGTATTCTATTTTATCCAGGCAAAGGTTTCCTATGCTTCCCTGGTGAGTATGATCCAAAGCACCCGGCTCGAATTCAAACTCATTGTTTTCTATCTCCTGCCCTACTTTTACATAGGCATCACGGAAAGAGCTTCCGCTTTTCACTTCTTCATTAATCTTCTCTACGCTGAACAGATATTTATATTTTTCATCTTCAAGAATTCCGTCTTTTACCTCGATATTTGGTAAGGTATAACTTAAGATCTCCAGACATTCTTTTAATGAATCAATTGCCGGGAAAAGAATTTCTTTTGTTAATTGAACATCTCTGTGATATCCTGAAGGAAGATTATTCGTCAATAAGATCAATTCATTGGGTAGCGCCTGAATTCTGTTGCATCGTGCACGAACCAATTCAAAAATATCCGGGTTCTTTTTATGAGGCATAATACTACTTCCCGTTGTAAATTCTTTTGGAAAGCTGATGAAATTAAAGTTCTGGTTCAGATATAAACAAACGTCATAAGCAAATTTACCAAGTGTTCCTGCTAATGTTGCCATTGCCATTGCCAGTAATTTTTCAGACTTCCCACGAGTCATCTGAGCATATACCGAATTATAATTCATAGATTGAAATCCTAGATTATAAGTAGTACTCTCACGGTTGATCGGGAAAGATGAACCATACCCTGCTGCTGATCCCAGTGGATTTTTATTAATGATATTTTTGGTTGAAAATAACATCTCCACATCATCTAAAAGAGCTTCTGCATATGCTCCAAACCACAATCCGAAAGAGGAAGGCATAGCAATCTGCAAATGGGTATACCCCGGAAGCAGTACATTTTTATGCTGATCTGCCAATTGGATCAAAATCTGGAAAAACTCATCGGTAAGTGCCGTAATTTCACGGATCTCATCCAATAAATACAGTTTAATGTCCAGTAAAACCTGATCATTTCTTGATCTTGCTGTATGAATTTTCTTTCCGGTATCTCCTAATTTTGTAATCAGGATGGCTTCTACCTGAGAATGGATATCCTCAGCTTCTTTATCAATTTCAAAATTTCCGCTTTCAATTTCCTGTAAAATATCGTTTAATACCGCCAGCATCTGCTCGGATTCTTCAAGAGAGATAATTCCGGTTTCTGCAAGCATTTTACAATGTGCCATAGAACCTTTAACATCATATTTCGCTAAACGTTCATCAAAGTCAAGGTCTTTTCCTACAGTAAAGTTATTGACTAATATATTGGTGGCCAGGTCGTCCTTTTGCCATATTTTTTTCATAAGTAAGTTTTGATTTTCTAAGACTGCATGCATCGTTTAGCGATTTCATCACAGCCCGATTTAAAATATTTGATTGATTTTGACAAGCCCAGCAAGGCGATCCTTATTATTATAACTATAAAAAAACATTTCCCTAATATTTAAAGTTCTTTTCTAATGATATTTTTTGCATAAATCTTTATTAAAAACGAAACTTTAATGCCTGCTGAGCGTAGTCAAAATATATATTGAGCTAGGAAGCTGGAGGCTGGAAGTTAATAACAAACCGGAACAACTTCCTTTCTTCCTTCTTCCCGCTTCCATCCTTTATAACACCTTTTCCAAAATCTGGATATAGATATCAATTCCTTCTTCTATTTCATTAATATAGATGAATTCATCTGCTGTATGCGAGCGCCTACTGTCTCCAGGACCCAATTTTACAGATGTACATGGAATGATAGCCTGATCTGAAGATGTTGGCGAACCATAGGTTGTCCTTCCTATTTCCAAACCTGCTTTTACAAACGTATGATCCATTTCTATTTTTGATGAATTCAACCTGAAAGACCTTGCCGTAAGCGTTGATTTCATCTGAGACTGGATGATTTCAAAGGCTTCTTTGTTGGAATATTCATCCGTCACCCTTACATCCAAAGTGAAATGACAAGACTCCGGCACAACATTATGCTGTACACCGGCGTGAATTCCTGAAAGAGTCACTTTTACTTCACCCAGATAATCTGAAACCTTCGGAAATTTAAAATTTAAAATTCCCTGTAGATCCTGCATACACTTTATAATGGAATTATCGTCATTAGGATGAGCAGCATGAGAAGGAGTTCCTTTCATCTCTCCGTCAATTACCAACAGTCCCTTTTCAGCTATTGCCAGATTCATCTGCGTGGGTTCTCCTACAATGGCAAGCTCAATATTGGGTAACTGTGGAAACAGAGCCTCGATTCCGTCAAAACCTGAAATCTCCTCCTCTGCTGTCAACGCAATCACTAAATTATATTCTAAATCTTCTTTATCATAAAAATGTAAAAAAACCTGCGCCATAGAAACCAGAGAAGCTCCGGCATCATTGCTTCCTAATCCGAAGAGTTTACCATCTTTTTCAACCGGTACAAAGGGATCCAATGTGTAAGCTTTATTAGGCTTTACTGTATCATGATGTGTATTCAGTAAAACTGACGGTTTAAAGACATCAAAGTTTTTATTCACCGCCCAGATATTGTTTTTAAAACGCTTAGTTGGGATCTGGTGTTTCTTGAAAAAGCTTTCAATCTCCACCGATGTATTGAATTCATCTTTACTGAATGAAGGAATTTCAATCAGCTTTTTAAGCAGCTCAACAGCATTATTCAACAATTCTTCTTTATTATAAACAGATTTCAGTTCCTGCATGATGATTCTCTATATGGTTTTTCAGTTCTGTTTCTTTAATCAGAAACACTTTATTTACATTATTCTTTATCGCTCCAAGAGCGTTCTCTAGTTTGGGTAAAATCCCTTTGTGAAGTTTTCCTTCTTCTTTCAACGTTGTAAAATCGTCTTCAGAAATACTTTTGATGAGAGATTCCGGATCATCTACATTTTCCAACACTCCCTGTTTATCAAAACAATACAATAGTTCTACTTCATATTTCTCCGACAACGCTTGTGCCATCACAGAAGCAATCGTATCTGCATTGGTATTGAAAAGATTCCCCTTTCTATCGTGAGTAATAGCAGAAAAGACAGGAATAAGGTCTAACTTAATGAATTTTGAAACAAGCTTCTTATTCACACTCTTCTTATTAATATCACCTACAAATCCGAAATCAATTTCAGGATGTTCTCTTTTCTTAGCTTTAATCAGATTTCCATCTGCTCCGGAAAACCCTATGGCATTACATTTTTTCTGCTGTAATTTTTCAACAATATTTTTATTGATTCCACCAGCATACACCATCGTTACAATATCCAATGTATCTTTATCCGTAATCCTCCTTCCATTCACCATTTTCTGCTCTATGCCAAGTTTATCTGCCAGCGTATTCGCTAACTTTCCTCCGCCGTGCACAAGGATCTTCTTTTCTTTAATTTCGGAAAACTGATCTAAAAACTGATCCAGTAATCGTTCATCATCAATGAGCGCTCCGCCTATTTTTATGATGTATATTTTCTGTTTCATTTTTTTACATTTATTGTATTGGTAGGATTGATTGGAATCTATTCCTATTCCTGGGTTAAATTACCTTTTCGGGTTATATTTTAAATTGATTGGAATACATTCCAATCCTAAATTAAATCGTCCCTTCGGTACTCTGTTTGTATTGTTTACCATGTCAAGGTTTAAAACCTTGACATGGTTGATTTAAATAACTATTCAGCTTTCAATTCGTCTAAAATTTCGCTGAAGACAGCCTGTGCTGAGAAAATACGGTTCTTTGCCTGTTGGTAGATGATTGAATTTTCTCCGTCCATTACTTCATCACTCAATTCTACATTACGACGAACCGGAAGACAGTGCATTACTTTTGCCTGATTGGTATTCGCCAGTTTTTCATTGGTAAGCATCCAATCTTCTTTTACTTCAGGCATTGCAGCATAATCATCAAAAGAAGACCAGTTTTTCACATAAATAAAGTCTGCATCTTTTAATGCTTCTTCCTGATTGTGAATCACTTTTGTATCTTTTGTAAAAGCCGAATCCAAATCGTACCCTTCCGGATTGGTGATTACCAGCTCAACATCCATTTCCTGCATCCATTCTGCAAAGGAATTTCCTACAGCATGAGCAATCGGTTTGATATGTGGAGCCCAAGTTAAAACTACTTTTGGCTTATGGTCTTTTTTCCAGTTTTCTGTAATGGTAATACAATCTGCCAGACTTTGTAACGGGTGACGGGTTGCCGATTCCAGAGAGATAACAGGAACTTTCGCATGCTGTTCAAACTGACTTAATATGCTTTCATTCACATCATCTTCTTTACTTTTCATTCCTGCAAAACAACGTACCGCGATGATATCACAATATTGGTTTAAAACCTCAATAGCATCTTTGATGTGTTCTACTGTATCTCCGTTCATCACAGCTCCATCAGCAAATTCAAGATTCCATGCTTCCTGTGCTGCATTTAATGTCAATACATTCAAACCAAGGTTCTGTGCAGCGATCTGACTGCTCAAACGGGTTCTTAAGCTTGAGTTTAAGAATACCAGTCCTATTGTTTTTCCTTTTCCCTTTTCTGTTTCCGACAGTGGGTTTGCTTTTATTTCTAAAGCTTTTTTTATGATTTCCTGTAAGTTTTCTACATCACTTACAGTGGTAAATTTTTTCATTTTGAATTGATTTTAAAGATTTTTGTTAACACATTTTTGTCATTCTGAATGAAACGCAGTGGAATGAAGAATCTCTAATAAATAAGAGGGAGATTCTTCCTTCGTCAGAATGACAAACGCACCCCTAGTCCGTCTCCTTTTTAATCTTCAATGCTTTCCAATACTGTTTTCAGAGCATTGATAAAAAGATCTGTTTCCTCTTTTTTGATATTCAGTGCCGGAAGAATCCTCAACACTGTTTTATCATTAGAGTTTCCGGTGAAGATATGATGATCGAACAGTAAGCTTTTCCTTACTTCTGAACAGTCTCTATCGAGTTCTATTCCGATCATCAACCCTTTCCTTCGGATGGATTTAATATGTGGTAAACCTTTAATTTCATTTTCAATATACTCGCCCATTTGCTGAACGTTTTCGATAAGATTTTCATCTTTCATGACATCCAGAACCGCTATAGAAGCCACACAAGCTAAGTGATTTCCACCAAACGTTGTCCCCAATAAACCATTGCTGGCCTGAAATTTAGGATGAATTAGAACTCCACCAACCGGAAATCCATTTCCCATTCCTTTGGCTGTAGTGATAATATCTGCTTCAACTCCGAATTCCTGATGAGCAAAGAAATATCCGCTTCTTCCATATCCAGACTGCACTTCATCCAAAATCAAAACAGTGTCATATTTTTCACACAATTCTTTAATTTTAGACAAAAACTCTGGTGTTGGGATCATAATTCCTCCTACACCCTGAATTCCTTCAATAATGACTGATGAAATCTCATTTCCATGTACTGCAAAGGTTTCTTCAAGTTGCTTGATGTCATTCCATTCAGATTTAATGAATCGTTCTGAAAAGTTCACTGGAGCAACAATCTTAGGATTATCCGTTACTGAAACTGCTGCAGAAGTTCTTCCGTGAAATGATCCTGAGAAATAAAGCACCTTACTTTTTCCATTGTGAAAAGAAGCTAATTTTAATGCATTTTCATTGGCTTCAGCACCTGAATTACACAGGAAAAGATTGTAGTCTTCATATCCTGAAAGTTTCCCCAGTTTATCAGCCAGTTCTACCTGTAATTCATTCTGAACTGAGTTGGAATAGAAAGAAATCTTCTCTAACTGTTCTTTCAGTTTGTTTTGATAATGTGGATGGTTGTGCCCAATAGAGATTACGGCATGACCTCCATAAAAATCAAGATATTGTTCTCCTTTATCATCCCAAAGGAAAGACCCCTGAGCTTTAATTGGATTTATGTTGAATAGTGGATATACGTTGAATAAATTCATTTTTTTGTTTTTTTATTTTTCTTTTGTCTTAAAACAAAAGAAACAAAAGTTCAAGACCTGGAAACTTCCGCTAAAAATTAGTTCTATTCTCTAAAAATTCTAAAACTTGCGCGAATTTGAAATTGACTTTTCGAATCGATATTTTCCTCGCGCTTCAAACAGTAGAATTTTCTTAACGTTCATAGAAATAATTTTCTTACCGCTCCATTTTCCTAAGTCAGATTTAATTCTAGTTTTTAAAACTTATGATTGACTTATTAACTATTTGAATTTAAAATGCTATTGGTTTCAAATTCAAACCTGTATTTTCTTCCCAGCCCATCGCTATATTCATGTTTTGTACAGCTTGACCTGAAGCTCCTTTCAACAAATTGTCAATCGCTGAGTGAATAACGGCAACATTTCCACTCTTTTCAATCTGGATCACACAGCGATTGGTATTGACAACCTGCTTTAAATCAATTGCTTTTTCACTTACCGTTACAAAAGGTGCCTCTGCATAAAAATCCTGGTACAATTGATAGATGTCAGAAAGTCCCAAATCTGTTTTCACCGTAGAACTTGTAAAAATCCCTCTTGCAAAATCGCCTCTCCATGGAACAAAATTTAAGCTGACCTCTTTATGATTAAACAAAACTATTTGTTGTAAAATTTCATCTACATGCTGATGAGTTAAAGTTTTGTAAGCCGATACATTATCATTTCTCCAGGTAAAATGTGTAGTTGCCTGTAAAGACTGTCCAGCTCCTGTAGAACCAGTAATCCCTGTGGTAAAAACCTCATCCAAAACCTCTTTTTCTGCCAATGGCAATAATGCTAACTGAATCGCAGTGGCAAAACATCCCGGATTGGCAATGCTTTTTGAACCCGACAGTTGTTTTTTATTGATTTCCGGCAATCCGTAGATAAAATTTCTGTTTTCAAAATTTCCATCCAAACGGAAGTCATTCCCTAAATCAATAACCAATATTTCTTCTTTAACTGAATTTTGCGTTAACCAATTCTGACTTTCCTTATGTGGAAGACACAGAAAAAGAATGTCTACTTCTTCCGGTTGATCTGTCAACACCTGCTCACAAACTGTCGTTAAATCCGGGTACAGATCAGAAATTCTTGTTCCCGAATTCGAACGACTATATAAAAAACTCAATGTCACATGGGGATGGAAAGCCAGTAAGCGTATTAATTCACTTCCTGTATAACCGTTGGCTCCAACTATTCCTACTGTTTTTTTCATGTTTGAACTAATAGGACTGCGTCCTATCTTGGGGTAAATCGTTCCTTCGGAACTTTAGTTGATATTTTGGTTGATTTGGTGGTATATGTTTAAGGAGTTGCTTACAATTTTTGTGTATCCTTTTACATCATCTCCCGTCCATGCTCTGTTAGCTTCTCCATAGCTTCCGAATTTATCAGACATTAAATCGTGATCGGATTCAATTCCGTTTAAAACAAATCTGTACGGATGAAGGGTTACAAATACTTTCCCGGTCACTGTTTTCTGAGAATCCGTTAAGAAAGATTCAATATTTCTCATTACCGGATCTAAGAAAAGTGCTTCATGAAGCCAGTTTCCATACCAATCGGATAACTGTGACTTCATCATTTGCTGATATTTTGAAAGTGTATGTTTTTCCAATAAATGGTGAGACTTGATAATCACTGAGGCTGCTGCCGCTTCAAATCCTACTCTTCCTTTAATTCCTACAATGGTATCTCCTACATGGATATCACGACCAATTCCGTAAGCGGAAGCAAGTGCTTCTATTTTCTGAATAGCATATACAGAATGATTAAAACTTTCTCCATTTACTGCTACCACTTCTCCATTTTTAAACTCAATTTCCAATTCTGAAGGTTGAGTTTCCTGAACCTGAGATGGAAACGCTTCTTCCGGCAGATAATTTCTTGATGTTAGAGTCTCTTTTCCTCCTACTGAAGTACCCCAAAGTCCTTTATTCACTGAATATTGTGCCTTATGGAATTCCATTTCATACCCATGATTCTTCAAAAACTCAATCTCCTCTTCACGGGATAAAGCCATATCACGAATCGGCGTGATGATCTCAATATCAGGACACATCACCTGGAAAATCAGATCAAAACGAACCTGATCGTTTCCTGCCCCTGTACTTCCGTGAGCAATAGCACCTGCTCCTACTTCAATGGCATATTTTGCAATTTCCTGCGCCTGAATAGTACGTTCAGCACTTACAGAAAGAGGATAGGTGTTATTTTTCAAAACATTCCCGAAAATCAAATACTTCACACAAGAATTGTAATAATCTTCCTGAGCGTCTACGCACCTGTACTCTTTCACCCCAAGGTTTAAAGCTTTTTTCTCCAACTCTTTTTCTTCTTCTTTGGAAAAACCTCCGGTATTTACAGTAACCGCATACACATCATACCCCAGTGTCTCACTAAGATATTTTGCACAGTAGGAAGTATCTAAACCTCCACTAAACGCTAAGATGACTTTCTTGTTCATTGCTATATTTAATTTCTGGTTGCGTATTCACAACACTGTTTATTTTATTATGATCAGGCTGATTGTTTACAGCCTCATTCTTTTTCATATTTTCCGGAACAAATAACATCGCTGTACATAAGCAGTTTTTACGTTCCTTTTTCATTAAAATCTCATAGTTCACGCAGTTCTTACAACCGCTCCAGAACTCTTCATCCTGAGTAAGCTCAGAATAAATTACTGGCTTGTACCCTAAATCACTATTGATTTTCATGACCGCAAGACCTGTAGTTAATCCGAATACTTTTGCTTCCGGATATTTTTCTCTAGATAACTGGAAAACTTTATGCTTAATTTGAGTAGCCACTCCACCATGCCTGAATTTGGGGGATACAATTAATCCCGAGTTAGCCACAAACTTCCCATGTGACCAGGTCTCTATATAACAGAAACCTACCCATTCACCGTTTTCAGTAGCAACCACAGCATTGCCTTCTGAAATCTTCTTACTCAAATATTCGATGGAACGTTTTGCGATCCCCGTTCCTCTACGCTGTGCAGAATCGTACATTTCCTGCTGTATTTCACTCACATACATTAGATGTTCGCATGAGGAAATTTCTATTTCCATTTATTTATCTAATTTTTTTGGCAAATTTAAAATATATTTTCTTTAAAAACCAAATTAAAAAGATATTTTTTTTGTTTTAAAAAATTATACAGGTAAAATTATCTTTATCCGAAAATATATATTTGCTAATTTATTATATATTTGCTAAAATAATATAGCTATGGAAAATACATGTCCTAAATGCAAGGGTAACAAAGTGGTTAAAAGCGGTATTGTTAATGAGAAACAACGGTTTCACTGCAAAAGCTGCAACTATTATTTTACCGTTAAAAAACTGGGAAAACAGATTGATGATTATTATGTCACCAAGGCATTACAACTATATCTTGAAGGGTTAAGCTTCCGCGAAATTGAAAGAATTATTGGGGTTTCGCATGTCACCATAAGCTCATGGATCAAAAAATACAATATCATAAGACCACCTCATTCTGAATTCCATCCTGTTTATAAAATACTGAAACAAAATGAATTAATTGAGTATATCGCTAAAGAAGAGAATATCAAAAATTCCGGGATTATCATTACTCAGTTTGCCGACAAGTATATGTTGATTAAATGGGAAAGGTTCAAGAAATAGATCGAGATACAGGGGTCGAGATGCAAGTTATGGAATACGGGATGAGAAATGTAAAAAATAAACAACAAATAACTAAATATCAATAGATTAAAAATTAAATAAATTCAAAACACCAGACAAGAAAACACGAAACTCCTACCTCGTAACAAATTATACCTATACTATTACCACTAATATATATTAAATTTTCATAAACAAATTATTAATTCCAATTTGGCTTTCACAAAAAACAACGCCAAAAATTGATAATTTATGAAGAAATTACTTACATTCATTGGAGTAGCCTTAATTAGCGGATCTATGTATTCGCAGGGTTCTCCGGATTACGGCAGTGGATTAAAAATAAACCTCAATCCTGAGGGTGACAAATTCATCAGATTTATTTTATGGGATCAACTTTGGCTAAGAAATAGTGCCATGAATCCCGGAAGTATGGTTGGAAATGAACCTACAGACAATACTTGGAATCTGGGAAACAGACGATTACGTGCTTTAACGTATGCACAGATCTCCAAAAGATATATGATTCTTCTTCATTTTGGAATCAATAACCAAACGTTTATTAACGGCGGCGCTTCAGGCACCTCAGGAACAGGAGGTTATGGAAATGGTAAGAAAACCCAGATGTTTTTTCATGATGCATGGAATGAATACGCAGTTATTTTACCTGGAGAAGCGGGAAAATTCAGTTTATCTTTAGGGGCAGGACTTCACTATTATATGGGACTTTCCCGTATGACCATGGCTTCTACTCTTAACTTTCTTACTGTAGATTCTCCGGTATTCTCTTGGCCCCTGATTGATAATTCGGATCAGTTTGGAAGACAAATCGGAATGTTTGCCAAGGGTAAATATGGAAAACTGGAATACCGTTTCAGCTTAAACAAACCTTTTGCTACAGACCTTGCTCCTGCGAATGTAACCGATCCATCAAAGGCTGTCGCAGTAGACAACAATGGAAATCCAAGTTTTTCAAAGGCCGGATATGTTGAATATCAATTTCTTGACGAGGAATCTAACACCCTACCTTTCAAAGTAGGATCTTATCTGGGAACGAAGAAAGTTTTCAATGTGGGAGCCGGATTTTATCATCAGGCAGACGGAACCCGAACTTCCGTAAACTCAAATGTTGAAAAACATGACATTACTCTTTTCGCAGTAGATGCTTTTGCAGATATTCCACTGGGAGAAGCAAAAAACAAAATGGCAGTTTCTGCTTACGCCGGATATTATAACTACAATTTCGGCCCCAACTATGTAAGAAATCTGGGAACAATGAATATTGCAGCAAGTGATCCAAACTTTATCGGCAATAAAGCCATTGCAGGACCAGGAAATCTACAGCCAACCATCGGAACAGGTAATATTATCTACGCACAGGCTGGGTTACTATTACCAAGTCAGGCAGAAAAGCCAAAAATCAGAATACAGCCCTTTGCAGCTTATACTCACAAAAACTTCGAGGCTTTTGATAAATCATCTTCTCAGTTTGATATTGGAGCGAACTGGTTTATCGATGGGCATCACGCAAAAATCACTACACAATACTCTACAAGACCGGTTTATACCAATCCTACTGAAAAACCGTCTTCAAAAGGAGAATTCATTGTACAGTTCCAAATCTACTTATAATCTAAACACATTAAGGTAATAAAAATTGTAAGATGAGTTAAGTTAAGTTCTATTACGAACAAAGCTTCCCATTCTTCCATTAACATCAAAAACTAATCAATATGAGCGAAAATCATCACGAAAGCTATGAAAATATGACCGACAAGCAGAAAAACCGCACCATTTGGAGCGTTATTACTGCCTCATCACTCGGAACATTGATAGAATGGTACGACTTCTATATCTTCGGAAGTTTAGCCATTGTTTTAGCAACTAAATTTTTCCCGGCAGATAATCCGACTGCAGCATTTTTATCTACACTGGCTACTTTTGCGGCGGGATTTGTGGTAAGACCTTTTGGAGCTCTATTCTTCGGAAGACTGGGTGACATTATCGGAAGAAAATATACTTTTCTTGTTACTTTATTGATCATGGGCTTTTCCACTTTTCTTATCGGATGTATCCCAAGTTATGAAACCATTGGATTCATGGCTCCGGTTTTAGTTTTAATCCTGAGATTATTACAAGGCCTTGCTCTTGGAGGTGAGTATGGAGGCGCTGCCACTTATGTAGCAGAATATGCACAGCCTCATCGAAGAGGCTACTGGACTTCATGGATTCAAACTACTGCTACCGCAGGACTTTTCATATCACTGATCGTTATTTTAATCACCAAGAGTACACTTTCTCCTGAAGAATTCGATGGCTGGGGGTGGAGAGTCCCTTTCTGGATTTCGATTCTAATGGTAGGGGTTTCCTATATTATCAGAAAGAACATGAAAGAGTCTCCGCTTTTTGCAAAGGCGAAAAGTGAAGGGAAAACGTCTAAAAATCCTTTGAAGGAAAGTTTCGGTAATAAATTTAATTTTAAATTTGTTTTGCTTGCCCTTTTCGGAGCTGCGATGGGACAAGGGGTAATCTGGTATACAGGACAATTTTACGCTATGAGTTTCATGCAGAAAGTAATGAATATTGATTCTACTCAGGTAGATTACTTAATGGCCACCGCATTATTTTTAGGAACTCCTTTCTTTGTATTTTTCGGTTGGCTATCTGATAAAATAGGACGAAAAGCTGTTATGATGACCGGAATGCTAGTCGCTATTTTAGCTTACAGACCTATTTATGATAGCATGTTCAAAAGTGTCAGCCTTGAAAATAAAACAGTAGCCTCCAGCGGAATTACAGAAAAAAGAACCGCAAAAATCCATAAAGATATTGCTACGGACAGCCTTGTTACTTTCCATAAAGAAACTCTTTTCACAGACGGAACGCTGATTAAAAAAGACAGCATCGTTCATTGGGCACCAAACGGTCCGGTTATGAAGGACGGAAAAGCTGAAGAACCAAAGGTTTCACAATCTGTAAAAGTGAGTGATAATACAAAATGGTATCTGGTTTTCTTAGTATTCATACAGGTTATCTTCGTAACAATGGTATATGGGCCAATCGCAGCATTCCTTGTTGAAATGTTCCCGGTGAGAATCCGTTACACGTCTATGTCTTTGCCTTATCACATTGGAAATGGTGTATTTGGAGGACTTCTTCCTGCTGTAGCTACTTATCTGGTGACTACCGGAAAAGAAGCGGGACATGCAACATGGTATCTGGAAGGATTATGGTATCCGATCGGAGTGGCTGCAGTATGTCTGGTTATCGGATTAATTTATCTTAAAAATAAGAACAATAATCTTCACGATTAATCACTGAATCACTCAAATTTTTATTAATTTTAAAACTACTAAAATGAACGGACTAAAAAAAATATTAGGCATCCTCTGGATCGCAATAGCAGTGATCGTAGGATATTTTGGAATTACAGTAATGGGAATTCCCAAGATCACCTCAGGAAAGCAGGAAGATCTGGTTTTCGGAATCATCATTCTGTTTGTACTAATGCCAATTATATCAGGCGGAATGGCGATTTTTGGTTACTACGCCTTAAAAGGAGAGTATTCTGACGAAAAAATATAGTTAATAAGAGCTGAATGATAATTGATGAATAGTGTATGTTCATCAATTATCTTTTATCGATCATCATTTATGAAAAAGAGACACGAACAAAAACTGGTTATCCTGAGCATCGGACTGATGATTGCTTTCAGCATTCCTATTTCACTACTTTTCAATAGTGAGCGGGAAGTTTTCGGATACCCAATGATTCTGATCTATCTATTCGCTGTCTGGATGATTTCCATCGTAATTTCCTTTGTAATTGTAAAAAAGTACAATGAGTAGCTTCGCATTATTTTTCGTGGTTTTGTTTTATCTGGCTCTTCTGTTCTTAGTTGCCCATCTGGCAGAGAAGAAAAGAAGTAAGTTCTGGATCAACAATCCTTACATTTATGCATTGTCACTGGCTGTGTATTGTACTGCCTGGACTTACTACGGAAGCATTGGTGTAGCTGCTACAGGCGGATTAAACTACCTGCCGATTTATATTGGCCCTGCGATGATTATTCCTGCCTGGATTTATATCAATACCAGAATTGTAAGAATTGCCAGAGTGAATAAAATAAGCAGCCTTGCAGATTTTATCTCATTGCGATATGGAAACAGCAGAAGCATGGGCGCCATTATCACAGTTGTTTGTCTTCTTGCCATTGTACCTTATATCGGATTACAGATTAAAGCGATCTCTGAAACTTTTCACTTGGTAACAGAAACTCCCATGTCTAAAGATATTCTGACTGATAATGCAACATTTGTTGTTATTCTCATTGCTTTATTTTCCTCCTATTATGGAACAAGGTATGTAGACGCATCGGAAAAACGACTGGGTATTATTTCTGCCATTGCACTGGAGAGTTTTTTAAAACTTTTCTTCATCATTATTCTTGGACTTTTTGTAATCTATTATGTTTTTGATGGATTCAATGACATCTACCAGAAAGCGAGTCGTTTTGAAGATTTTAAACAAAAAAACACCTTCAACGGTATTGAAGGCGCGATGAACTGGATGGTTTTATGCATGATCTCAGCTACAGCTATCTGCATATTGCCCCGACAGTTTCATACAGCAATTGTTGAAAACAGACAGGAAAAGCATATCAGAACAGCCATCTGGTTTTTCCCACTCTATCTATTGATTTTCACCATATTCATTTTTCCGATTGCATGGGGCGGCAGATTAATTTTTGATGGCGAAAAAGTAAATCCGGAGTTCTACTCTATTTTAATTCCGCAGCATTTTGGTAATACTTTAATCACCGTTTTGGTTTTCCTCGGTGGATTGAGTTCATGTATTTCCATGATTATCATTTCCGCTATTACTTTATCCATCATGCTTTCCAATAACCTCATCATTCCTTATGGTTTGCTTGGAAAACTGAAGTCTGAAAATGAAGCACAAAATACAAGAAGCATCACCAACATCAGAAAATTCAGCATTTTCGCACTGATTATCATGGCATTTGCTTTTTATAAATATTTCATTTTAAAAACATCACTGGATTCTGTAGGATTAATTTCATTTGTGGTGATTGCACAATTGGCACCAGCATTTTTCGGAGCTATATTCTGGAGAAGAGGAAGTTACAAAGGCGCTGTGATTGGACTTATTGCCGGGTTAGCCATCTGCTATTTCGGATTGATTATCCCACAGTATTATTTCTCATATAATCAGGAATTCAAAGGGGTTTTAAGAGATATGTACAACTCTTTCGATTTCTTTACGATTCCTTATCTGGCAAGAATTCCACAGATCTTTTTCTGGTCGATTCTTGTGAATACCAGTTTATTCACCATTATTTCAGTAAGCACTAAAGGAAATTACCGTGAAAGAAACTTTGCTGAACTGTATGTAGACATTGATAAATACATTCAAAATCATGAAAATGCATTCATCTGGAGAGGAACTGCCTATATTTCAGATATTCAAAATATTCTGGAAAGATTTTTAGGCAAAAACAAGACCGAACAGGCCTTGAGAATTTTCAATTTAAAATACAATATTGATTCTAAAACAGAGACCGCCGATTCAAGATTCATCAAGTTCTCGGAAAACCTTCTGGCAGGAAGAATCGGAACTGCTTCCGCTAAAATTCTGATTGAAGGAGTTACCAAAGAAGATAAAATTTCTCTGAAGGAAGTTTTAAACATCCTTGAAGAGTCAAAGGAAAACATCAGCTTAAATAAAAGACTTACGGAACAGTCTGAAGAATTACAGAAACTTTCTGATGACCTCAGAAATGCTAATGAAAACCTGATCGTTAAAGACCGTCAAAAGGATGATTTTCTTGATTCTGTTGCCCATGAATTGAGAACTCCAATCACTGCGATTCGTTCTGCCGGAGAAATCCTAGCTGACGACGATGACATTCCTTTTGATATCAAACAGGAGTTTTTAAACAATATCATCACAGAATCTGACCGATTAAGTGAAATCATCAACGATATTCTTTATCTTGACAAGCTTCAGCATGGAGAGATCTTACTAAGTATTCAACAAAATAACATTCTTGAAACCTATAAAAAAGCACTAAACCCTCTCCTTCATCTGATACAGCAGAAAAACATTCATTTAAGTGAAGTCAATCTCCTGAATCGGGTTATATTTGAATATGATGAAGCCAGAATGATCCAGCTCCTTCAGAATATATGGGGAAATGCTTTAAAGTTCACGGATGAACAAGGAACGATACAAACCAAATTATTTGAAAGGGAAAATCAATTAACAATTACCATTTTCAATACCGGGAAACACATTCCTGAAGAAGATCTGGAAATGATTTTTGACAAATTTTATCAATCCAAAAATCAAAATATTTTAAAACCTACAGGAAGCGGACTTGGACTTGCCATTTCAAAAAAAATTATACAAGCCCACAACGGAAGTATAAAAGCTGAAAACAGCGGTCTCGGGGTAACTTTTACCATCAGCCTTCCTGACCGAATAATAAACGAGATTAAAAATGAAGTTGAACACCTTTAAAAAGCCTTTATGAAAAAGATAATCATTGCGGATGACGAACATAAAATATTAATGTCACTGGAATACAGTTTTAAAAAGAACGGTTACGATGTCTACATTGCCCGTGACGGAACGGAGGTTCTGGAATTTTTAAAAACAATGATTCCTGATGTGATCCTACTCGATATCATGATGCCTAATCTTGATGGATACAGCACCCTAGACCTCATTAAACAGGATGAAAATCTAAAAAATACAAAAGTGATATTTCTGAGTGCCAAAAATAATCCGAGAGATATTGAAAAAGGTCTTGAAATGGGAGCTGACGCGTATGTAACAAAACCCTATTCCATTAAAAAACTGATGCAGCAGATTGAGGAGATGTTTTAGAGATAAATTATCCTTGATTACCCTTGTCAAGGTTTTAAACCTTGACAAGGGTAAAAACACCAAACACAACACTATTGACATGAATACAGATACTCTATTTAAACAAAGCATAGAAGACAAAGAAAAATTCTGGAAAGAACAGGCTACTGCAATACAATGGTTTGAATTTCCACAAAAGATCCTTTCAAAAGATACCAATGATTATCCGCAATGGTTTGCAGATGGAAAATTAAATATGTGTTATTTATGCATTGACAAGCATATTGAGGACGGTTTCGGAGATCAGAATGCCATTGTTTATGATTCACCAGTAACAGCTCAAAAGAAAATATACACTTTCAATCAGGCTAAAGAAGAAATATCGAAATTGGCAGGCGGATTAGCTTCTTTAGGTTTAAAAAAAGGAGATACTGCTGTTATTTATATGCCTATGATTCCACAGACTCTTTTTGCTATGCTTGCGTGTGCAAGAATTGGAGTCATTCACAATGTGGTTTTCGGGGGATTTGCTCCTCATGAACTGGTTGTAAGAATTGACGACTGCAAACCTAAAGTTTTAATCACAGCAACAGCAGGAATAGAGATTGCCAAAAGAATCCCCTACCTTCCTTTGGTTGAAAAAGCAATCGAACTGGCTCAGGATAAAGTAGACAACATTATTGTTTACAACAGGAAATTGGTAGATAATCAGGATGAAATGTTTGACGGATTGATTGATTATGAAGAACTGGTTCAAACATCAACACCTGCCGACTGCATTCCTGTAGAATCCACTCACCCACTCTATCTGCTTTACACCTCCGGAACAACAGGAAAACCTAAGGGTATTGTTCGTGATACTGGCGGTTACGCTACCGCATTAAAGTTCTCCATGAAATACATGTATGGTGTTGAACCGGGTGAAACCTATTGGGCTGCTTCTGATTTTGGATGGGCCGTTGGGCATAGTTTTTCTGTTTACGGACCTCTACTCAACAGAAATACAACAATTGTCTTTGAAGGAAAACCTATCATGACCCCTGACGCGGGAACTTTCTGGAGAATCATTTCAGAATATAAGGTTTCAGTTATGTTTACAGCTCCAACAGCCATCAGAGCAATTAAAAAAGAAGATCCCAACGGTGAATTGGTTAAAAAATATGATCTATCGAATTTCAGAAAACAATTTCTTGCCGGTGAACGATGTGATGTAGCTACCTTAGACTGGTTTGCAGAACATATTGGGGTTCCCGCTATCGATCACTGGTGGCAGACAGAATCCGGATGGCCAATGCTTGGGTTATTAACTTTTGATGAAAACTACAAAATCAAAAGAGCTTCTGCCGGAAAACCTATTCCGGGATATGATATTAAAATTTTTGATGAAAACGGACTGGAGCTCAATCCACATCATGAAGGTTATTTAGTTATAAAGCTTCCTCTTCCCCCAGGAGCCATGCTGGGAATATGGAATGATTATGACCGATTTGAAAACAGTTATTTATCACAATACAAAGGCTATTATTTTTCCGGGGATGGAGCCATACAGGATGAAGACGGTTATATTTTCATCACAGGAAGAGTGGATGACGTTATCAATGTAGCCGGCCACCGGCTTTCCACATCCGAAATGGAGGAGATCGTTTCTTCACATCCTGATGTTGCAGAATGTGCTGTTGTGGGAATTGATGATGATTTAAAAGGTCAGGTTCCCTTTGCAACCGTTGTTTTAAAAAATGGAACCTCCATTACCGAAGAAGAAATTGAAAAGAATATCATCCAAATGGTTCGTGAAAAGATTGGCGCTGTAGCTTTTCTGAAAAACGTAATGGTTGTCAAACGCTTACCTAAAACAAGATCGGGAAAGACCTTAAGAAAGCTGATCAGAACATTACTGGACGGAAAAGATTTTCAGATTCCATCTACCATTGATGACGAAAAAATCATCGGGGAAATCCAGGAAAAGATTAGTGAATATAGGGCTTAACCGAAAAATTAAACATATATTTAAATATCATTTTGATTTAAATTACCACCAAAACTTACAATCAAAAACAAACTATCAATACAATTCAAATTTCAAAAAAATAAAAGGGATATGAGAAATTACTTAATAGAAGATTTACCACAATATTTTGAAGATTATAAAAAGTCTATCAAAAATCCGAAGAAATTCTGGGACAAGGTAGCCGATCAAAATTTTGTTTGGTATCAGAGATGGAGCAAGGTTGTTAAGTACGATATGAATGAAGCTAAAATCGAATGGTTCAAAAATGCCAAACTTAATATTACCAAAAACTGCCTAGACAGACATCTAGCTATAAGAGGAGATAAAACAGCCATTATCTGGGAACCGAACGATCCGAAGGAGGAAGCTCAGCATATTTCCTACAACGAACTATACACCCGTGTCAATAAAACAGCCAACGTTTTAAGAGATATGGGGATTGAAAAAGGAGACAGAGTCTGCATTTATCTTCCCATGATCCCGGAACTTGCTATTACCATGCTGGCATGTGCTAAACTTGGAGCCGTTCATTCTGTTATTTTTGCAGGTTTCTCAGCTTCTGCCGTATCTTCAAGAGTGAATGACTGTGAAGCCAAAATGGTGATTACATCAGATGGAAGTTACAGAGGAAATAAAGTTCTGGACCTTAAAAGCATTGTTGATGAAGCCCTGGAAAAGACTCCAACCGTTGAAAAGGTTTTGGTTGTTAAAAGAACTCACAACGAAATCAAAATGAAAGAAGGAAGAGATCACTGGCTAACTGACCTCTATGAAAAAGCTTCCGCGGATTTCGTCACCGTTATTATGGATTCTGAAGATCCGCTTTTCATCCTTTATACTTCAGGTTCTACAGGAAAACCAAAGGGAATGCTTCATACTTGCGCCGGATACATGGTTTACACTGCCTATACTTTCAAAAATGTATTTAATTATAAGGAAAATGATATTTATTGGTGTACAGCAGATATTGGCTGGATTACCGGCCACTCCTACATTCTTTACGGCCCTTTATTGAATGGAGCCACTACAGTTATTTTCGAAGGAGTTCCAACATATCCTGAACCGGATCGTTTCTGGGAAGTGATTGAAAAACATAAGATCACTCAGTTCTACACTGCTCCTACCGCTATTCGTTCTTTAGCTAAAGAAAGTGCAGAATGGGTAGATAAGCATGATTTGAGCTCTTTGAAAGTGATTGGATCTGTGGGAGAACCTATCAATGATGAAGCATGGCACTGGTTTAACGATCATGTTGGAAAGAAAAAATGTCCTATTGTTGATACCTGGTGGCAAACAGAAACAGGAGGAATTATGATTTCGCCACTTCCTTTCGTTACGCCTACCAAACCTACTTATGCAACTCTTCCTCTACCAGGAATACAGCCTGTTTTGATGGATGATAAGCGTAATGAAATTACAGGAAATCAGGTAACCGGAAACTTATGCATCCGTTTTCCATGGCCGGGAATCGCAAGAACAATCTGGGGCGACCATCAAAGATATAAGGAAACCTACTTTACCGCTTTTCCCGGAAAATATTTCACAGGAGATGGCGCTTTGAGAGATGAAGTAGGTTATTATAGAATTACAGGACGCGTAGATGATGTGATCATCGTTTCCGGACATAATCTGGGAACCGCTCCTATTGAAGATAGCATCAACCAACACCCTGCCGTTGCAGAATCTGCTATTGTAGGCTATCCTCACGATATTAAGGGGAACGCTTTGTATGGTTATGTGATGCTTAAAGAAAGCGGAGAAGGCCGTGATAAGGAGAATCTTAAAAAGGAAATTAACCAATTGATCTCAGATCAGATCGGACCTATTGCCAAACTGGATAAGATACAGTTCGTTTCAGGGCTTCCGAAAACACGCTCCGGTAAGATTATGCGTAGAATCCTTAGAAAAATTGCAGAAGGAGACTTTAGCAACTTCGGAGACATCAGCACCTTACTGAACCCGGAAATTGTAGAGGAAATTAAAAACGAAAGAATTTAAATTTAATTTCAAATTGTAAGATAAAGAGATCATTTTCGCTTGGAAATGATCTCTTCTTTTTTTATGTAAGGATTTTGAATTCTCTTGCATCCTTAAAATAATATCTCGCAGATTTCGCAAATTACGCAGATGATTGTGCTGTAACCAACGAAATAGATTATAGTGAACACAAGTTAGTTATTAAATCTGCTTCATCTGCAAAATCCGCGAGATGAAAATAAACGCAAAGAAATATATTTCCACTGCTTTATTTTAAAACCTTTGCGTTTAAGAATATTCACAAGTTCAAATCAATGATATTGAAGAATCTAAGAGATTTTTCACTCCGCTTTGCTCCATTCAGAATGACAGAAGACAAAATATAATCTACCCATTATTTAATCTGCGTGATCTGCTAAATCTGCGTGGGCAATACATTAATCAAAATCAAAAAAATTAGAGTTAAATAACAAGAAAATTTGGCAACTACTTTTATCAGAGGGATTGATGAGTTTTAATTGTTTTTGAGAATTTAAAAAAAAATTAGTAAATCTATAAATTTAAACACATGTTCAATAGATATTTTTAAACATTTTAACATTATATTATAGATAAAATATTAATAGATAAATTTTATTGACTTTATATCAAATAAATAAGAAAATTATTATTATCTTTAATAACAACTTTAAAACCCATTAATTATGTCAAATATATTAGCTGGGCTATTTGAGCACCATAGCGATTACAAAAAGCTTGAGAGTGATCTAGAAAATTCGGGAATCCCTAGTTCTGATTACATTGTATACCTTAACAGTGAAGCAAGTAACGCCCAATACCTGGCAAGTGTGGCGGTAAAGGATAATGACCAGGTGGATAGTGTCCGGAGCATTTTTTCACAAAATGCAGTTATAAAAACTTATTTATTCGAAAATATGAGCATCGATCAGGCCAATTATGATACGATTAAAAAGTACATTGATGCCAGAAACAGGGCAGAGATTCACAACAGTCCTGATATTAAAATTAAGACCGCAAGCGACGGCATGAATTCAGAGGTGAAATTCTAATCAACATAAAACTAAATAACCGGGAATCCGTAGTGCGTGCTACGGATTTTTTATGTTTGAAAAAAGTAAAAATTTTCGTATTTTCGTCTAAATATAGGCATCTGCACAAATGAGTTACGATTTAGAACAAGAGAACAAAGAGATTCTTGCAAGGTATAAGGATCTGATTTCTAATACATACAGGACTCTGGATGAGGAAAACAACAAACTTATCCGGAAAGCATTCGATATTGCATTGGATGCTCACAAAGACCAAAGGAGAAAATCCGGGGAGCCTTACATCTACCACCCTATCGCTGTAGCCAAAATTGTAGCGACGGAAATTGGTTTGGGGGCAACTTCTATTGCCTGTGCATTGCTGCATGATGTGATTGAGGACTCTGACTACACCTATGAGGATCTGAAAAAGATCTTTGGTGAAAAAATAGCCAGTATCGTGAATGGATTAACAAAAATATCCATCATGAACCACCAGAACATCTCTGTACAGTCGGAAAACTACAGAAAATTGCTGCTGACACTGTCTGAAGATTTCAGGGTTATTCTGATTAAAATTGCGGACCGTCTTCACAATATGAGGACCTTGGAAAGCATGGCTCCGGACAAGCAGAAAAAAATTGCTTCAGAAACGGTTTATATCTATGCTCCGATGGCCCACCGTCTTGGATTGTACAATATCAAATCCGAGCTGGAAGACCTTTCTTTAAAATACAATAATCCGGAAGTATACAATGAAATCACGGAGAAATTGGAATTGGCCAAAGAAAGCCGTGAAAGGTATATTGAAGAATTTAAAAAAGAAGCTTCTGAAAGACTTCATGAAGAAGGTTTAAATTTTAAAATCAAAGGCCGTGCAAAGGCTATTTCTTCTATTTACAGAAAAATGCTGAAGCAGGGAGTTTCCTTTGAAGAAGTTTTTGATAACTATGCCATCAGAATTATTTATAAATCGGATGCTAAAAACGAAAAATTCCTGGCATGGAAGATCTACTCTATCGTAACGGATGTTTATCACAGTAATCCGTCAAGAATGCGTGACTGGATCACTCAGCCCCGCTCTACAGGATATGAAAGTTTACACCTGACAGTTTTAGGCCCTGATAGAAAGTGGATTGAAGTACAGATTCGTTCCGAACGTATGGATGAAATTGCTGAAAAAGGGGTTGCAGCGCATTACAAATACAAAGAAGGCTATAAACAAAGTTCAGATGACCGTAATTTTGAAAAATGGGTTACAGAGATCCGTGAAGTGCTTGAACAACAGCAAAACCTTTCTACTTCCGAGCTTCTGGATAATATCAAACTGAATCTTTATTCAAAAGAAGTATTTGTATTTACTCCAAAAGGAGAAATCAAGATTTTACCTACCAATGCTACAGCACTGGATTTTGCATTTTCAGTTCACTCCGACCTTGGGATGAAGTGTTTGGGAGCTAAAATTAACGGAAAGCTGGTGCCTATTTCCTATGTTCTTCAAAATGGAGATCAAGTAGATATTCTTTCTTCTCAGAATCAGAAACCTAAATCGGACTGGCTGGAATTTGTAGTAACATCTAAGGCCAAATCCAAGATTAAAAGTTACCTGAATTCTCAGAAAAACCAGCTGGTGGAGGAAGGAAAAGAAACCTTACAGAGAAAACTTCGTCATGCGAAAATCAACTTTAATGATGAAGAAATTAATAAATTACAAAAGTTCTTTAATTTAAAATCATCACAGGAACTATTTCTTAAATTCCAAACCAACGAACTGGATGCCAGTAGTTTAAGAAAATATATTGAAAGTAAAAACGTATTCAACAACTTACTTTCCCGATTCAGGAAATCTCCATCCAAAAATACTCATTATGAGGAGCCGAAAGAGCAAAACCTCGACATGATCGTCTTTGGAAAAGATGAGGAAAAGCTGAATTATAGCTATGCAAAATGCTGTACAGTAATTCCGGGAGACAAAATCTTCGGGTTCATTACCATTTCCGATGGAATTAAAGTACACAGCGACAACTGTCCGAATGCCATCAACCTTAGAGCACAATATGATTATCGTGTCATTCCAGCCAAATGGGTGAATGAAGAAAGCTTCAAGAACAGAGTAAAAATAGAGATTGAAGGCCTTGACAGAATGGGAATGATTAACGATATTACTACGGTCATCAGTGGAAGTATGGGAATGGATATGAAGAGCCTGTCTATTGAATCCAACAACGGAGTCTTCACCGGAAACATCAATCTTGAAGTCAAGAATAAGGGGCAATTGGAGGAAACCTTCAAGAAGCTCAAGAATATTAATGGAGTCTCGAGAGTGAGACGACTACAATCTTAAACATGAATTTATCACTTTATTTTAAAAAATTTTTTAACAACAGTCAAGCCTCAGGAATCATTCTTATTTTCTGTGTGCTTATTTCGTTACTTATTGCGAACTCTTCTATTGCCGGAAGTTTTCAGAACTTTTTAGACAAGGAAGTAGGAACTTATTTGTTTGATCTGAACTATCCTGTCAGCATCTGGATTAACGATGGCTTGATGGCCGTGTTCTTCCTTTTGGTAGGACTGGAAATTAAAAGGGAGCTTGTAGAAGGCGAACTTTCTTCTTTCAAGAATGCTTCATTACCTATTTTTGCTGCAGTAGGCGGAATGCTGGTACCTGCAGTTATTTACAGCATTTTCAATGCCGGAACGGAATACGGCAATGGCTGGGGAATTCCGATGGCTACTGATATTGCTTTTTCTTTGGCGATTATTTCGATGCTGGGAAAAAAAATACCTAATTCGATTAAGATTTTCTTAGCTGCATTAGCTATTGTAGATGATTTAGGAGCTATTCTCGTGATTGCTATTTTTTATACAGACCAAATCCATTGGATTTATCTTCTACTCTCTTTTGCAGTAACAGCCTTGTTATTTATCTTGAACTTTTTAAAAGTAACCAAAACTATATTTTATCTTATTCCGGGATTGTTTTTATGGTATTTCCTGCATCATTCCGGAATTCACGCAACTATAGCAGGAGTTTTACTGGCGTTTTCAATTCCTACCAATGCTTCTAATGTAGAAATTTCACCATTGGAAAAACTGGAACACCAGCTTCATATTCCGGTAAGCTTTTTAATCATGCCTATTTTTGCTTTAACCAATACCAATATTACTTTTTCAAGTGAAATGGTAGCAGGTGTTACAAGTACATTAGGATTAGGAATTATCTGCGGATTGATTCTTGGGAAGCTGATTGGGATTAATTTATTCTCTTTAATCGCTATCAAATTAAAACTTAGTTCTTTACCTCAAAACAGTAACTGGACTCAGATGATTGGGGTGGGTCTTTTGGCCGGAATCGGATTTACGATGTCCATTTTTATTGCCTTATTATCATTTAAAGGAGAAATTGTCATTCAGGATGAAGCTAAATTTGCGATTCTGATTGCGTCTTTTATTGCAGCCATTCTAGGATTTACGATCTTAAGTCTAAGTTCTAAAGGAAATATGGAACCGGAGGAAGATTAATTCTTCTTCTGGTCTTCCAGCTTTCTACGATGTTGTTCATCACTGTCAAAATCCGGCTCTGTGATCAGAGTATGATAGTGAACTGTTTCCTTCTGAATTTCATCAGACAACAACTTCTCTATTCTCAGCTTTCTGATCGCCATATTCAGCTCATTCCCAAAAAGTAAAAGATAAACATTTACATTCACCCAAACCATCAGCAGGATCATACTTCCAATAGATCCGTAAAGCACGTTGTAGCGGGCAATATCTTTCACATAAATCGCAAAAATATAGGTAGTAAGCACAAATAATACGGTGGTAAGAATTGCTCCCGGAACCGCCTGTCTGAATCTTGTAATTTTCACTGTTCCCAACCAGTAGAATAAGGTTAAAAGAATAAAATAAAACAGCGGAAACGAGACAAACCCGATGATACTGGAAAGATTATCTACCAGCCAGCTTACGTCATAAGCAGGTGTAAAAAGCTTCATGACAACTTCTACATAATAGACTCCGAAAAGGGCTAAAAATACAATGGTAATAAAGCCTATCGTAATAAAGAATGAAAGGATAAACTCTTTTACATCGCTGAGTTTTTCTTCTGTATTCTCATTAAATCCGTTAATCAGGGAGAAAGTTCCATTCGTTGCAAAAATGAGTGCCAGTACGATGGTAAGATTACTGATCCCTTTCATATTGGGAATGATATTGGTTTCAATATAGCCTCTCACGTCGCCTTCCATATTAGATGGGAAAACATTATGCATCAGAACATCAAAAATATAGAACTGAAGTTTATCATAATGCGGCATATAAGGCAAGACCGAAAGCAAAAAGAGTATAAATGGAAATAAACTTATGGTAAAACTCCAGGAAATAGCAGCGGCTTTTCGTCCTATCTTTCCTTTAAAAATCCCCGATATATAAATCTGAAACATCTGCCAAAGCGATATTCCTAAAACAGGAATATGGATGTTATCAAAAAACTCCTGAACCTTCAGGATAAATCTGGGAACTTTTACACTCATCTAATGCTGCAATTTCGTGATTAGTCAAAAGATCAAATACCAAACCCAAATGATGAGTTTTTATAGATATTTTCTCTATCTCTTACAAATATAAACATTTTCCCTCTCCTGCTCCTTCATGTGAATTATATAGAATGAAGACTTATTGACTTTCATCATAAAAATCCTGACCATTTCCCTCTTATCGTTATGACCCTTTTTTAAATTACGGCAGACTATTAAAATAATTAAAAATGTGTTCAGACCGCTATACATTAAACTACCGCAAATGATGGTCTAAATCCTTTTAAACAAAAATATCGATATTTCCCATAAACCAGATTGACGGTCGGATTAATATGAACAAACTTCGTTTGTTCCGAACATTTAAAAATGCCACCACACTGAATCCTATAGAATACATTCAGAAGGTAAAGGTAGAAGCAGCCAAAAAAGCATTGGAAACCGGAGAATCTAATATTGCTGATATTACTTATAACATTGGCTACAGTAACCTGAAAACATTTAGAACTCTATTCAAACGAGTAACCTGCCTAACTCCTATTGATTACAAAAATAAATACAAGGGTAATTTGATTGATTAAAGAAAATCTATAGTCTTTAGATAGGGATTTGAGATATTTATGAGCCAATCCTAACCAGTAAAAATCACTATCTTTGCCGCCTGAAACTTTTTACTAATGCGAATCAGCTTACTTTGTATCGGCAAAACAGATGATAAGGAAATTACATCTTTGATTAATTATTACCTTAACCGCCTTCCCAAGCACTGGAATTTTGAAATTACTGAGATTCCTGATGTTAAAAATGCCAAAAACCTATCATCGGATCTTCTTAAAAAAGAGGAAGCCAAGCTTTTTCTTAATCATATTGACAAAAACGATCTGGTTGTTATTCTTGACGAAAAAGGGAAACAGTTTACCAGCCGTGAATTTTCTCAGAAAATCGATACATGGATGAATTCTTCGGTAAAAAAAGTACATATCCTTATTGGCGGTGCTTACGGTTTTTCAGAAGATATGTATAACAGGGCCAATGAAAAAATGTCGTTATCTAAAATGACTTTTACTCATCAGATGATCCGCCTTTTTATTGTGGAACAGCTTTACCGTGCAGATCAGATTCTTCAGGGAAAGCCTTATCATAATGATTAAAAGTCACTTATTTGTTTAACTGTAAATAGCAGTCTATCCTTTTAAACCAATCTGTCTTTTGGCTTCTCCTACTACAAAAGCTACAGAATTGGCGATATTAAAGCTTCGGATCAGCTTAGACATCGGAATGGTTAAATGGTTTTCAAATTGTTCTAAAACCTCCTGACTCAGCCCTACACTTTCCTTTCCGAAAACTAACCAGTCACCATCTTGAAAATCGTTTTCCAGATATGATTTATCTGCATGGGAACTCATTAAGAACACTCGTGACGGGTCTGGGATGCTTTTTATCCATTCTTCAACATTGGTATATTCAGTAACATCAAGATGTACCCAATAATCCAATCCTGAGCGTTTCAGATTTTTATCATTAATTATAAATCCGAAGGGATGAACTAAGTGCAGTTTACATTCTGTTCCCACACATAAGCGACCGATATTCCCTGTATTATTTGGGATTTCGGGTTCTACAAGAACGACATTTAACATGTATATTTTTTATATAAATAAAAACAGCTAAAAGTAAGCATATTGCAGTATTCAGCTGTTTTTTTTGATGATTAATAATGATGATTTCAATACAAAAAAACCTGTTGGCAGGTAAATGATGTAATTTATCTTATTTTTTAGCACATTTAGTATAGTACTCAGCTAATATAGCTTTTTCATAGCCAAAATTAACGGCTTTGTCAAGGGTTTCACAAGCTTCTTTTGGTTTCGCTGTATTAAATAAGATCAGTGCTTTCGTTACATACGCCTGGGCAAATTTCGGATCAATAGAAATTGCTTTATTAACGTCTGCAATTGCTTCTTTATTTCTTTTCATTTTCAAATAAACATCTGCCCTTCCGCTATACAGTAAAGATTCAGGTTTTTCGGAAATAAGTTTATTATAATCTTTCAAGGCATCTTCCAGCTCACCATTATTTTTTTTCAGATTGGCTAAACCGGTTTTGGCAAAAATATTATCTGGGGCAAAAGTCAGGATATGATTAAGATCTGCTTTAGCCAAATCTTTTTTGTCCTGAGCTTCATAGATTTTGGAACGGGTAAGATATAAATCAGGGCTTTTATCATCCACTTTAAGCCCACTTTCAATATATTCCAATGCTTTTTTCTTATCTCCTTTCTGACTGTATAATGAAGAAAGATTTTCATAGATAGAAACCGACATCGGATTGGTTTTTAAGGCCATATCATATGATTTAAAAGCAAGACTGGTTTTTCCTAATCTTCTTTGCGCTGTTCCGAGATAATTATAATATTCTGATTGAATTTTTCGGATCTGCTCCTTCTCTACCAGTTTGGAATACTGTTCTTCAGCACATTTATAATCTGCTTTTTTAAAACATTCTTCAGCCATTTTTTTATCCTGGGCAAAGATGTTTAATGAGAAACTAAGGGAAGCTAAAACTAATAAAGATTTTTTCATGAAGTTATATTTTGTTTGTTGATCACTTTTCTGGCGAGTGCACCAAATATCACTCCCAATAAAGATCCAACAAACGCCCCCACCAAAATATCAATTGGAAAATGCACTCCTAAATATATTCGGCTGTAGGAAACCACTATAGCCCATACAAATATAGCATAAGGAAACCATTTAAGTTTATTTTTAAGCAAAATACTTAAAAAGGCGGCTAAAAAGAATGTGTTTGACGCATGTGCTGAATAAAATCCATACTGCCCCCCACACTTCACAATTCTCATATAATGCTCCAAACTGGGATCATGACATGGTCTTAACCTTGCCACTCCATATTTGAAAACGCTTGCAAGCTGGTCTGAAACCGTTGCTCCAAGTGCTAAAAATATAAGGATAAAAACTAAAGATTTTAGTTTGTAATTTTTGTATAAAAAATAAAGGAATATAATATAAAGAGGTACCCAAATCCATGTACTGGATATCAGCATCCAGAACTGGTCAAAGGCCGGGTCTCCCAAATTATTAAGGTATAGAAATACCTGCTTATCTTCCTGAATGATCTCCTCCATACATTATCTGCTTACAGGTCCTTCGTGAGTTTCATCATCGGCAGGCTTTGGTTTTGGAGGTTCCTGAGTAGTAGAAGCAGGTTCTGTAAGAACATCTTTTTCAATATCCTTCATTGGGTTGAAATCTTTCGCCGCATCTTTCACTTTCTCAATTTCACGTTTAATCTCAGAAACAGGGTTGTCTGTTTCCTTCATGATTTCAGTTTTGATATCTTCCACTGCACCACGCATTTTTCTAACACCTGCACCCAAGTCACGTGCAATTTGAGGCAGTTTATCCGGGCCGAATAATACAACGATTGCGATTGCAATCAGTGCCATTTCTCCAATGCTTAATTCCATGCTGTAAAATTACAAAAGATTATACATTTATTTGCTGTAAACTAAAAATTTAAACAAATTTTAAGATTTTGGTGAGAACTCAGCTAAAAATTGCAGGTTTAAAGGCTTACAATGTGCTATTAACCGTATAAAATGAGTAGTTTTTCTCATACCTTAATTTATTTTCTCTAATCCCTCCTATTCACCACTTTATGATTGCAAATTAACAAATAATTAATTCAAAATATTGAGAATTACACAAGGTTTAAGTATATTTACTACGCACAACCTAAATTAAATATATTATGAAAAAATTAGTTACTGCCTTTAAATTGATGGCCGTTTTATCGGTATTATCACTTAGCAGCTGTAGTGATGAGAACAATGAAATTTCCAAACAGGAAGCTGTCCAGACAAAAATCACCACTGCTGATTTGCAAAAAGAAACTACTTCTATTTCACAAGCTGTTCCCAGCACTGTACAGGCCCAGTTAGATGAATCACAAAAAAGCCTTGAAAAATATCTAAAAAGTGATATACAAATGGCTGGTGTGAAAGTGATTGGACAAATTTCGACACAAAAAGGAATTGAAATTTCAAAAAGTCTTATATCTGACAAGGACCAGTTTATTGCTGTGGGGAATCTTATGGACCTTTCTACTGTAAAATTAGGAAGAATTGGTGATCTTTATGCAGGTGATGATCTTAGCATCGCTCAAACCGGATTAAAAGAAATGGTGACTGAAGAAATAAAAACAGGAACCAACGTTATGGAAGTAATCTGGAGCAACAAAAACGGAAAATTTACAACACTTTGCTTTTATAATGATTCCGGAATTATCTGGGATAATGTTCTTGGAGGATTAATTATGATGGATACAAGAGGAACTGTAGAAAACTCAAATACAGCAGCTGCAAAAGTAGTCTCAAAATGGTATAAAGAATGGTGGACAGCCAACTGGCTTTGGGGATCTAAAAGAGGTGAAATGGGATATCAGATTACCATCTATTATACTGGTTCATCTGTATCTAACGCAGATGTTAACGACTGGTCCAACATCAGTTTAGGAAAAGCAAAAAGTGAAAGTAAGATTACTAAAAAAACAGGGGCTTACGGACAATGTCAATACGCATTGGGACTTTGTACTCCAACAGGATCTTTAAGCTTTAATGCCAGCAAATTTTCTGTTTCGTTCTCAGGATTGGGGAGTAATATGGTTAGCAATGGATACAAATCATTATATCCTTAGTTTCATAGAATATAAAATTTTTTAAATGATAAAGGGAAGTCTGTTAGCAGCTTCCCTTTATTTGTATCATTACAATCAATGATGATCATTTGTTTTTATGCTTTCTGTTTCAAAAGTTCAATAGCATTTTCGTTCAAACCAAATACATCCTTCAGCATTTGGAAAAGTTGAACATCATTTTCAATAGCAACAGATTCTTTTCCCCCTGTTGTTTTTCTGACATTTAATGTATGATTGCTAAAGGTGTACCGTGTATTTTCATCTACCTTTGAAAAAACCAGATTTTTTCTGAAATTAGATTCCGGGTAAGTAGTCAGGTACCAATTACAGATTTCAAGATCAAGAGGTTCTACATACTCCAAGTCAAAACGATACACTGGCAACCACTTTTCTCTCCAGGTCCAGAGTGTGTAGGCTCCATTTTTCTGCGAAATTTTAAACTGTTCATTCGGGGTGTCCTGCGCAGCTTCTTCATTCAGAAGCAAAGGTCCTGTAAGTGTTGCGGTTCCAAAACCGCAGTCTACAAGATATTTTTGATTATTTAATTCTACAATCAGCAATAGATGTGTTTTGGCGGCAGTGCTATTTTCGTCCTTTCTCCACAATACCCTTCCCAACTGCAATTCAACCTTAAAGCCAAGATATGTCAATATTTCGCTTAAAAGAAGATTCTGTTCATAACAATATCCGCCTCTGGATTCTACCACCAGTTTCTGAAAAACATTTTCCAGATCCAGTGATGGAACTTTCCCCGTGTAAGAATCTATATTTTCAAAAGGGATATATTGAGGATGCAGCTGGTGGATTTTTTTTAAAACCTCCATATTCGCTCCTAAATCTCCGGAATAATGAATCCTTTTGAGGTATTTTTCTAATTTTAAATCATTCATGATTTTGACTTTTATTATTTTATATTAGCAAATGTCTGAGAAAATTTCTTAGAAATTCACATCATTATTATTAATAGAGTAAATCAATCATTTCCTGAGACTTGAGAGAACTTATTCCTTTTTTCTAATAACATTTCTTTTTTAACCATAAGCTTATCTTTACAAGTACTATCAAAACTGGTACTTCTACCAATGGCCCAATCACTCCAACAAATGCCTGTGGAGAATGAATTCCAAATACCGCAATAGACACCGCAATAGCTAATTCAAAATTATTCCCTGTTGCTGTAAAAGCTATGGAAGCATTTTTATCATAAGGAACTTTGAATGATTTATTGATAAAGAAACTTACAAAAAACATCAAAACAAAGTATACTATTAAAGGCACGGCTACTTTTAAAACATCTAATGGCAACTCCAGTATCTTATCTCCTTTCAGGCTGAACATTAATACAATTGTAAATAAAAGAGCATACAGAGTGAGTGGAGAAATTTTAGGAACAAATTTCCTGTTATACCATTCCAGACCTTTTAATCTGATTAATAAATAACGGCTTAAAAAACCTGCTATAAAAGGAATACCCAGATATATAAATACACTTTCTGTAACCTCTTTCATTGATACCGATATATTAAAATTAGCCAAACCTAATTTTTCTGGCAGAATGTTGATGAAAAGCCAAACCATAAAACTGTAACTAAATACTTGAAATATGCTATTCAAGGCAACTAATAATGCTCCATACTCTCGATTACCTTTTGCTAAATCATTCCAGACAAGTACCATTGCAATACACCTTGCCAAGCCAATGAGAATTAAACCGATCATATAATCCGGTTCATTTCTGAGGAAAACAATAGCCAATACAAACATTAATACCGGCCCTATTATCCAATTTAACAACAAGGAAATGCCTATAACTTTTTTATCTGTAAAAACTTTTGGTAATAAGGAATAATCAACCTTTGCTAATGGTGGATACATCATGACTATTAAACCTATTGCCAGCGGAATATTTATAGTTCCAACAGACAAAGAATTGGTAATACTTGAGATCTCTGGAAAGAAATAGCCTAATCCTATTCCTAAAAACATGGCTAAAAATATCCAAAGCGTAAGGAATCTATCCAGAAATTTTAATTTTGGCTGCATAATATGTATTTAATCTGTTCCTAGTACTTTGCTTCTTCTTTTCATTAATTGGAAATGGATTGATAATGATCCCTATCAATAGAAATTATTTTCATTTTATTTTTTTATTTGTGAAAACACATACAACATTTCTGCACCTATCTGTAAACTTCTTTCATGATAAATCTTTTCTTGTTCAAGAGTTCCGTCTGAAATTTTGGGATCTTCAAAAGTAATAGGGATACGTTTGTCAGCTCCTGGAATAAAAGGACATCCGCCATCTGCCTGAGAACAGGTCATAATTGCGGCAAAACCATTTGTGGGATTAAATACACTATCATATTTTTTAGAGAACCCTATAATGGGATGCAGATCTTCATCATACTTGATAGCATATACAGGGTTTTCCGTATCTGAAATTTTCATGATAAAAAAACCTTGTTCCATCAATATTTCTGCAACCTTAGGAAACATTGCCGTTTCTTCGGTTCCTCCAGAATAACAGGTCACCTTTGGGATATCAAAATATATACTTGCAGCCTGTGCCCAAATTTGTGATAAATGGCTTCTCCTCGAGTTGTGGGTACAGATAAAGTTAAGATCAATGGTTTTCTTGTTGTCAAGATTTTCCTGAATAAAATCAATTAATGGTTTCAGTATAGCTTTTCTATCCTCGTTAATTTCTTGACTTTTTAATAACGCTATTGTTTCTAATAGTTTGGAATACATTGTTTGTTTGTTTTGAGTTATTCAGTTTTAGCAACATCCGGAATCTGGTGTACAGCAAGAAGTTTGATTTGAAGATAGTTCTGATAACCTCACTTTCTGTTTCTCTACAGGAATTCCACAGGCATCCTGAGCTAAACAAGCTGTTGTCTTATTTTTAAGAACAAAGGTTTTTCCATTAAACTCTAAATCATATTTCCCAATGGTTGTATTTTGATATTCCACTTCAATTTCATCATCTGCTATCCCCAATTTCTCTTCTGAAAGGTTAATAATATGCAAAAGCTTTCCAGGTTTTAATCTGTGCTCAAAATCATTGGCATTCCATAACTGAAAATTAATTACCTTTTCATTTCGGATTTTCCCACCACAATCAATAAAATGTTTTGTTACAATTCCTACTTCTGTAACATGAAAATGCTCCGGAACAAAATCTCCGTTTTCTAATTGAAATTCAACATTAGCTAATGTTGGTAAAATTGCTTTGATTTCAGATAATTTCATTGTCTTTTTATTTATTGGTTAAATGCTATATTACGATAGATGTAAATTAAAAAAAAATGCTTAGCAGCATTTCTGATTGGAAACAGTCACTATTATTTTTGAAAAATAATCTTTTAATATTCCAAAGGTATTTTCATCAATACAATAGCAGATGGCCGTCCCCTCAATATTTCCTTTGATTAAACCTGCATTCTTTAATTCTTTCAGATGTTGGGAAACTGTTGCTTGTGCCAATGGAAGTTCATTAACAATATCACCGCATATACAAGTGTCTACCTTTAGCAGGTATTCAATAATAGCAACTCTGGCAGGATGCCCTAATGCTTTTGCAATTGTAGCAATCTTGTTTTGCTCATCGGTGAAATGGTCTGTTTTAGTTGCTCCCATAGTTTGAATAATTATATCGCAATATTACGATAAAAATTTATATGAAGAAAGAAAATCCAATAATATATTTTTTTACGCCAATCCAATTGCTGGAAACTTATGATCTATTCAGGGATTTACGTTCATACTTCTACCCTTCTGCTTGAAATAAACTCATTCAGCCTGTATTCAGCAATACAAGCCATATCTTAAAAATAATGGTTTTGAATTCTCATCCAGCTAAAAGTCAGGTTTATTAAATCTTTCCTTTTTTCTTAAAAGCAGAATAAGTAATAACTACACTAATGGCCATTAAAATAAACGCAAGGAAGAATGGTGCTCCTGAAAACTCAAACGGTGCTTCATCATGCGTAAAGAAGTAGAACAGGTTAGTCATCATAGGAGGACCAATAATTGAAGTAGCACTCATTAAACTCGTTAACGCTCCCTGAAGTTCACCCTGTTCATTAGCAGGTACACTTTTCGTTATCACCGACTGCAAGGCAGGACCACAGATTCCTCCTAAACAATACGGAACTAAAAAGGCAAACATCATCCACCCTTCTGAAGCAAAAGCAAACAGTAACAATCCTATAGCATACATGGTAAGACCATAATAAATGCTCTTCTGCTCCCCTAATCTGGGTGTAGTCCATCTTATTAAAAGTCCCTGTACCAAACCAACAAGTAAGCCTACCACTCCTAATGAAATACCTACCATTCTTTCGGTCCAGTTGAATTTATACATGGTAAAGAAACTCCAGTTACTCTGTACAGCATGTCCTGCAATATAGATCAGAATCAAAGCAGTAATAAGTCCTGAGATTTCCGGATGTTTTCCTAAAAACTTGAACGAACCCACAGGATTGGCGCGCTTCCAGTTAAACGCTCTTCTTTTATCTTTATCTAAACTTTCAGGAAGGATGAAATAGCCATAAAGGAAATTAAGAAGACATAAAGCTGCTGCTGCATAAAAAGGAACTCTTGCTCCATAATGTCCTAACACACCACCCAGAACCGGGCCTATTATGAATCCTAGACCAAAGGCAGCTCCTATCAGTCCAAAGTTTTTTGCTCTGTCTTCATCCGTGGAAATATCTGCAATATAAGCGCTCGCAGTGGTTACACTTGCCCCTGTGATCCCGGCAATAATTCTTCCCAGGAACAGCCACCAGATGGTTGGAGCCAATGCCAGAAAAATATAATCTATGGCAAACCCAAAAAGCGAAATCAGAATAATAGGCCGACGTCCATATTTGTCACTCAGGTTTCCAACCAGTGGAGAAAAAATAAATTGTGTAAATGCATAGGCAAAACCCAGCCAGCCACCATATTTTGCGGCTTCACTGATATCTGCATGAATCAACTCTTCAATTAATTTAGGAACTACAGGAATTATGATTCCCCATCCTGTAATATCAATCAGTAAAGTAATAAATATAAAGCCTATAGCTGCTTTTTTCTTTGAATTTTCCATGATACTGCAAAATTAATCAAATCTTAAAAATAATGATTATAAATTATACAATATTAAAGAAGTATAACACTAACTGATAGAATCATATTAAAAAACCTTTAGTTTTTATATTATTTCCAACATCTTAAAGCCGGAAATAAAAAAAGCCTTTCTTTCGAAAGGCTTTTACTAATTTATTGTAGTTTGTATTATTTTGAAGCAAGTACTTCTTCTTTATTGGAAGTTGTTTTTCCGTGTACTTCATCTTCTTTTCCTTTCTTAAGGAAGTCATAAGCAATTGCCGATGCAATAAAGATGGATGAATAAGTACCGAATCCAATACCGATTAACATAGCAAACATGAATCCTCTTAGGTTATCACCACCGAAGATGAAGATCGCAAGGATTACCAAAATCGTAGTGAATGAAGTGTTGAATGTTCTACCCAACGTACTTGAAATAGAGTCATCAAATAATCCAGCTAACGTTAAAGATTTCTTCTCTCTTAGGTATTCTCTAATTCTGTCGAAGATAATTACCGTATCGTTAATAGAGTATCCTAATACTGTAAGGATTGCAGCAATGAAATCCTGATTGATCTCCATGTTGAACGGCATATATTTATGAAGTAATGAATACGTTCCTAAAATGATTACCGCATCGTGGAATAATGCTGCCACTGCACCTAAAGAGAACTGCCATTTTCTAAATCTGAATAAGATGTATAAGAAAATACCTCCTAAAGCAGCTACTACAGCTAGAATACCATGTGTCTGGATATCATCAGCAACCGTAGGTCCTACTTTTTCAGATGAAATAATACCAGCGTGATCTTTATCCGCAGATTTGAATTCATTTAAAGAAAGGCTAGCAGGAAGATCTCCTTTTAATCCTTCATATAATTTCTGCTCAATAGTCTGGTCAGCTTTTAAAGATTCATCTTCAATAAGGTAATCAGTAGAGATTTTTAACTGCTTAGAGTTTCCGAAAGTTTTAGCTTCTACTGAAGAGTTCTTACCATCTTCAGTTTTGAATAGTTTTACTAATTTTTCTTCAACATCATTAGCATTTACTTCTTTATCAAATCTTACAACATAGTTTCTACCTCCTGTAAAGTCGATACCATATTTGAATCCGTGAGTTACAATAGAAACAACACAAATTACTGTTAATACAGCTGAGACTATGTATGCATATTTTCTCTTTCCGATAAAATCAATCCATGTATTTCTGAATAAGTTCTTCGTAGGAGCAGTCCATACAGAAAGGGTCTTACCTTTGTTCAGTCTGCTGAAGATCATTACTCTTGATAATAATACAGAAGTAAACAATGTCATGATAATACCGATCATCAATGTCAATGCGAACCCTTTAATAGGTCCTGTTCCGAAGAAGAACAATACAACCGCCGTAAGTAACGTAGTAGAGTGACCGTCAATAATTGCGCTTAATGCGTGTTTGAAACCGTCTTTATAAGCTTCTAAGATACTCTTACCAGCAAATAATTCTTCTTTCGTTCTTTCATAGATAATTACGTTCGTATCTACCGCCATGGCCATCGTTAACACGATACCCGCGATACCAGGAAGCGTAAGTGTGAAGTCTCCGGAATCCATAATTCCGAAAATATAGAAAAGGTTAATTACCATCGCAATTACAGCGTACACTCCGGCACCTCCGTAATAGAAAATGATATAAACAATGATAATTAAGAATGCGATTGCAAATGAAATCATACCAGCGTTGATAGATTCCTGTCCTAATGACGGACCTACCTGAGTAGCCTGAACTACCTTAGCACCTGCAGGTAATTTACCAGCACCTAAAACGTCAACCAATTCCTTAGCTTCTTCCTGAGAGAAGTTACCAGAGATTTGAGTTCTACCGTTAGGGATAGCATTTACAACGTTTGGAGCAGTATATACTCTGTTATCAAGTGTTACAGCTACTGGTTTTCCAACGTTTTTCTCCGTTAAAGTTTTCCATTCTTTAGCTCCTTTAGAATCCATCTGCATGTCTACCACTACTCTTCCAAGTTCGTCGTAGCTAATGTTTGCAGTTTCTACAGCACCGTCTACCGGAGCTTTTTGGTTGATGTTACTTCTGATTGCATACAATACTAAATCATCAGGACTTGTAGCTTCAGGTTTGTAACCCCACATGAACTGTGTATATTTAATGTTTGCAGGACGTGATGCCATTCCTACTTTGCTGTTCAAGATTTTGTTTACAGCAGCAGTATCAGACAATTTTACGTTAGCAACACCATTACTTCTTAATTTGTCAAGCTGTAAAAGGTTCATGAAGTTTACATTCTTTGCAACTCCCATAGAATCTCCTTTTGCAGCAACCATAGTTGTTAATGTCTGGAAATAAGGAGCCACTTCAGGTACTTGCTGTACTTCCCAAAACTGAAGTTTTGCAGAAGTCTGAAGCATTTTCTTTACCTTGTCGATATCCTTCATACCAGGCATCTCTACAGAAATTCTAGCTGTACCAGGTACTCTCTGAACGTTTGGCTGGATTGCTCCAAGTTTATCAATTCTCGTTCTGATTACCTCGAAAGCTGTTCCTACAGAAAGATCAATTCTTCTCTTAACAATACTTTTTACCTGCTCATCAGTAGTATTATACTTGATTTCAGATAAGTTTGTGTTCCCGAAAAGTTCCGGATCAGCAAGCTTTAGGTTTGTACCTTTTGCTTTGTTAACCGCATCGAACTGTTCAAAGAAGTTGTCGATGTAAGATTTTGTTGAGTTTTTCTGAGCTTCATCAGTCTTATTTAAAGCCTCAATAAGAACAGGATTTGTAGAAAAATTGGTTAAATCATTTACCAAATCTCTCTGGTTGATTTCCAATAGAACGTTGATCCCTCCTTTTAAGTCAAGACCCAATTTCATTTCCTTGTCTTTAGCTTTTGAATAATAAAGCTTCGTATACCCAAGATTAAGAGTATCCTCCTTGATTCGTTTGATCTCTTTCTCGTTTCCTTTCGCAGCTTCGATCTGCGATTCAATTTTGCTGGCGTACCAGGTTGGTAATAGCTCGTTTAAGCAAATCAACCCCAGGACAATAGCAACAATTGTAATAAGTCCTTTTCCTTGCATTTTGTTATAACTACGTTAAATTAAGTCGGCAAATATAATGATTTTCTTGTATTTTATGAATTTTTAACAACAGAAATGGTTTATTTTCAGATATATCAGTATTCTGAGTTCTATTTAAGATTTAACAATTATTTTAGGGTATCTTAGTGAAGTTTACAAAATTTAATTGGTATAAAATTTTCATTCATATTTCAACACCTTAACTATCAAAATATTATGAAAAAATTACTTTTTACCCTAAGTATCTTTTCTTCTTTATTCGTTAATGCTCAAAGTATTAATTTGGAAGAATTTGCCAGTGGACTTACCAGTCCCGTCGAGATAACAAACGCCAATGACAGCCGGTTATTTGTGGTTCAACAGGACGGAATGATAAAAATAATTCAGCCTAATGGGAGTATTAACCCAACTAATTTCCTTAATATTTCTTCAAAAATTATTTTTAATGGAGAAAGAGGTCTTTTAGGACTCGCATTCCATCCGCAATACTCAACCAATGGGTATTTTTTTGTGTATTATAACAACACCGCAGGAAATATTATCCTGGCAAGGTACAGCGTTAGCTCAACCAATCCGGACGTTGCTAATTCCAGTTCTGAAAAGATACTGTTGAATATTCCCAAACCATTTGCCAACCATAACGGTGGAAGTATTCATTTTGCACCTGATGGAAAACTCTGGGTGGTAACAGGAGATGGTGGAAGCGGCGGAGATCCTAATAACAATGCTCAGAATAAAAATGTATTGCTAGGGAAAATGCTGAGAATAGATGTGAATGTCACAGATCCAGCCCCATACAATATTCCATCCGACAATCCTTTTGCAGGTGCTGGTGTTGACGGAGCTGATGAAGTATGGGCCTATGGTCTAAGAAATGCATGGAAGTTCTCATTTGATCTCACTACCGGAAATGCCATGATTGCAGATGTTGGTCAAGGAGCAATTGAAGAGATTAACAGAATGCCACTTTCACAAGCAGGAATCAATTACGGATGGCGCTGTTATGAAGGAAATACTCTTTACAATACGACTACAGGATGTCCGCCTCAATCTTCAATGACATTTCCTATTGCCGTATATGATCATTCCGGTGGAAAATGCTCTATTACCGGTGGCTATGTTTACAGAGGCTCACTCTACCCATCACTTCAGGGAAAATATTTCTTTGCAGACTTTTGTTCTGACCAGATAGGCATACTGAATGCTGATAATTCTATTACATGGACATCTGCCTACAGTGGAAACGGTTTCTCTTCTTTCGGACAGGATCTCCAAAAAGAACTTTATGTTGCCGCATTGAATACCGGGAAGATTTTCAAAATTACAACAGGATCATTGGGTACCCAAGAAAATCTCCTTTCAGAAACGATAAAAATTTATCCAAACCCTGCTTCAAAAGAAATTTTCATCAGTGGAATTAAAGATAAAAAGGTAACGGCAGAGATCATTAGCGCCGAGGGACGAAGGGTTTTAGAAACAAACCACATTACTAATGAAAAAGGAATTGATATTTCCAGAATTACTCCAGGGGTTTATTTTATCAATCTGAAATCAGGAAATTATACATCTTACAGCCAGAAAATTGTTATTAAGTAGAAACAGTTGGTTTTAACGCTAAAGAGCACTAAGTATTTTAACAATAATACTTTTCAAAAAGTTCGCAAGGACGTTACACTCAGCCAAGACAACCCTTGCTAAACGAAGTGCCTCTGCGAACGAAAAAATACTACATAACGTAGAAATACCTCTACGAGCAATGCGTTAAAAAACTGGAAACTATGTAAGCTTTATTACTTTATAGCAAAAAGTAAAATACAACTTTAAACAAATAAAAAAGCGATTCAGTGTTGAATCGCTTTTTGTTTTATATCGTCATTGAGAAAATTCTTGTTTCCGGTTTATTTCTCATCATTCTGAGATCAAAAACCATTGCTACATTTCGGGTGAAAGCTCTACCCGCTTCTGTAATTTTAATTTCCTTACCTGAAATTTCAACCAACCCGTCATTTTCCATTTCCTTCAGCATGTCTAATGCATTATCCAGCTCAGGGAAAGAATTATCTATAGTAAAAGTGGTTTCAAGCTGACACATCAGATTTAAAATATGTCTTCTTACAATCAGGTCTTCTTCATTCAGAACGTGTCCTTTCACAACAGGGATTTTACCTTCCTCTACCATCGTCTGATATTCTTCCACCGTTTTCACATTCTGAGCAAAAGCATACCATGAATCAGAAATTGCAGACATTCCAAGTCCTACCATCAATTGAGTATTGCTTGAAGTATATCCCATAAAGTTTCTGTGAAGTTTTTTATGAATCAGAGATTGATATAAATCATCATGTTCTAAAGAGAAGTGATCCATTCCTACCTCAATATATCCCAAATCCTGAAGCAGTTTTTTACCATCTTCATACAAACGGCGTTTTTCTTCTCCACTAGGAAGGTCATTTTCATCAAAACCTCTCTGTCCAACTCCTTTTACCCATGGAACGTGTGCATAAGAGTAAAATGCAAGCCTATCCGGCTTCAGCTCCATTGTTTTTCTGATGGTATGCTCCATTGCTTCCCAAGTCTGGTGTGGAAGTCCGAAAACCAAATCGTGGCTGATTCCTCTGTATCCAATTTCCTTAGCCCATTCCGTTACGTTTTTCACGTTCTCAAAAGGCTGAATTCTATTGATGGCTTTTTGTACTTTAGGATCATAATCCTGAACTCCGAAGCTCACTCTTCTGAATCCGAGGTTATATAAAGTCTGAAGGTGTTCCTTCGTGGTATTATTCGGGTGTCCTTCAAATGAGAATTCAGGGTGTTCTGCAATCTCCACCGTTGAAAAGATCCCTTCCAACAAAGTTTTCAGATTTTCAGGTGAGAAAAATGTAGGAGTACCACCTCCAAGGTGTAATTCTTTCAGTTTTGGCTTTTCATTAAAAAGCTTAAGATAAAGTTTCCATTCCTTTAAAACACTTTCCAGATACGGAACTTCAACACTGTGCTGTTTCGTAATACGTTTATGACATGCACAGAACGTACACAATGCCTCGCAGAAAGGCAAATGGATATAAATAGAAATCCCCTCCTCTGCATTGCTTTCATGAAACGACCTGATTACACTCTCCTTCCAACTTTCCGGTGAAAATGTAGATTCATCCCAATATGGAACCGTAGGATAAGACGTGTAACGTGGCCCGGGAATATTATACTTATCTATTAAAGAATTCATTTTGAATAAAAAATTTTATAAGGTGAGGAAGTTTAACATTATTAAAATTCCATCCTACAAAATTAACCATTAGTTATGAATTTCTGCCTATGAATTATATTAGGTTATAGTTTAGAATGAGTCTAAATACACTATTTAAACCTGTTACGGAAATAATGATAAATTCTATCAGTACCATTTATTTTATTGATCCGAAATCTGATATCCATTAAGAAATACTATCTCTCATTTTATTTTCATTACCACAATCCTATCCTTTCCCGCAAAGACTGCTCTATTCCCATCAATCCACTGCCCAACATACAATCCTTTTTCATCAGAAATTTTCTTCCATGTCTTTCCAAAATCTGAAGAATAGCTGATATGCTGATCACCTACAGCAATCATTTCCTTCCCTTTTGAACCGGGTTTGATTTTCACACAAGTCATATATCCTGCATTTTGCCCTGAAGCCTGAATCTGCCAGGTTTCTCCACCATCATGTGTAGTAGCAATATTATTAATATTAGCATCCTGCTTGGTATAATCACCTCCTACTGCAACTCCGAATTGGTCATCACTAAAATCTATGGAATACATTCCCTGTGAAGATTCTCCCTGAATAAAAGGTGTTTTGAAAACTTCCAGTTTTTCACTTTTAAGATTCAGTCTTAAAATTCTTGAAGCTTTCCCTCCTGTAGCAATCCAAAGATTTTTTTTCGTGGAAGAAATATTGGTATTACTGGCTGCAAAAGCCGCTTCTCCCTCATTCAGCTTTATATTATTTTTAAACATTCCCCATTTGCCATCTTTATAAACGGCTAACTTTAATAACAGATCACTGTCTGAATCACTGAAGGTATAAGCCAATTTACTGTTCACAAAATGTAAAGCATCATAAAAAGCCGTTTTTGCAGAATCTTTATAAACAATCTGTGATTTTAAATCCCTTTTATCAATTTTAAAAAAGCGAGCCGGGCTTACGATATTGATCGCATAGAAGGAGGTTTTATCCTGTGCCAGAGTTCTAAACTCAAGCTTATCATCAGAAAGCTTAATTTGTTTTTGATTCTTAGCATCCTTAAGATCTACAAACCCGAATTTAGACTCCGAGCCACTGTACCAAACTTTATTATCATATAACTCAAGAGCTCTGATGCTAATTTTATCATTAAAAATTGTTTCAATGCTTTCCACCTGTTGTGAAAATGCAACCATTCCTACAGAAAGGAATGCAATGGAGAAAATCTTTTTCATAGACATATTGTAAGACAAAAAAAACCGCCGAAGCGGTTTATATTATTATTAATCTTGGTTCTGATATTTTTCAGGATTATTAAGTTTACTATTTGATTTTCCATAAAGGAAATATACTAAACCACCTAAGAATAACCATACAGCCGAAAGCTCCAATGCATGAGCACTTAAGTTAAATATCAAATAAATATTGATAAATACTCCCAGTGCCACAACTATTTTGTAAGCAGGAACTTTGAAAGGTCTGATCAAATTAGGTTCTTTTTTTCTCATTACCCAAACGGCAATACAAACCAGTGTAAAGGCAAACAGGGTTCCGAAACTTGTCATATCAGCCAATGTTGAAATAGGGGTAAATGCAGCGATTAATGCTACAACAATTCCCAACAAAATGATTCCTTTGTAAGGTGTTTTTGTTTTTGGATGAAGATCACCGAAGAATTTAGGAATCAATCCGTCTTTTGCCATTCCGATGAAGATTCTTGACTGTCCCATCATCATTACCATTACTACTGAAATTAATCCTACAGTAGCAGCAATTGTTACCACATTACTAGCCCAGTGTTTCCCTGCAATTTCAAAAGCATAGGCTACAGGAGCTTTGATCGCATCAGGATATTTACCTTCCGGGTTAAAGTCTGTATAATGCATCATCCCTGTTAATACAAGAGATACACAAATATATAAAGCCGTACACACCAATAATGAAGCGATAATTGCAAAAGGCACATCTTTCTTAGGGTTAATAGCCTCTCCAGCCTGCGTAGAAACAGCATCAAAACCAATATAAGCAAAGAAAATAGCTGCTGCTCCGGAAATAATCCCTTTAATACCATAAGCCGAGACCAGATCTCCCTCAGAATTTTTAATCTTAACCTGATCCGGAATAAAAGGCTTCCAGTTCTTAACACCATCTACTGCATTATAAAGATCAGTATTAGAAAAGATAATATATATCCCTGCAATAATTACAAAGATAACGGCAGACGTTTTCATCAAAACGATCAGGTTATTGGCTCCTGCTGCTTCTTTCGTTCCTTTTACCAATAACGCGGTAATCAAAAGAACAAGAATAAACGCAGGCAGGTTCATTGAAAAACCGTCTCCTGTATAACTTGACGGATCTGATGTAAGATAAGCGGGCAAATGAATATTGAAAATTTTCAAAAATTTATTAAAGTATCCGGACCAGCTCACGGAGACCGCCATACTTGCCATGGCATACTCGAGGATGAGACACCACCCCATGGCCCATGCAAAAATTTCTCCTACTGTTCCGTATGCATAAGCATAAGCAGACCCTTCTACAGGAATAATGGATGCAAACTCAGCATAGCATAACGCTGCAAAAACGCAGGCAATTCCTGCTATAATAAAGGATATTGCAAGTGCTGGCCCTGCATGGTAATAGGCTCCTGTTCCCGTAAGAACAAAGATTCCACCTCCAATGATAGCACCTACTCCAATTGCTGTTAAACTCCATTTTCCAAGGACTTTTTTCAGCTCACTTTTCTTCATATCTGCCTCATAGGCACTTAGTGGTTTTTTAACCCAAATTTTCGACATGTTTTTTTATTTATTAAGGATTTACGAAAATATAAAAAATTTAGGAACTCCCACGTTTATCGGTAAACTTTCATCATTTATTTTACATTAAAGTATTTAAAAACCTGAACAACACATTATTTAATTCATTTTAAAAAGTCCATATTTTTGCTTATTTTTGATCGCATGAATTTATATGATCTTTTTGTAAAGCCTTATGAAAGCTACGATTCTTTACAGATTATGCTGGAAGCATCTGGTGCCATTTTCGGAACTTTGAGCGTATATTTTTCCATTAAGAAAAATATATGGGTGTACCCTACCGGCATTATTTCAACCCTGATCTACGTATATATTCTTTTCAACTTCGGATTGCTGGGAGACTGCCTGATTAATGTATACTATACGGTAATGAGTGTCTATGGTTGGATTTTGTGGGCTAAAAACTCGGAAGATCATATACACGTAGATGTTACGTGGGCTACGAAAAAGGAATGGAATTACGCCATCATTCTTTTTATTCTGAGTCTGGGACTGGTTACTCTTATTTATTATTATAAACCTTATATTGATAATCATTTTTCAATGGAGGGAACCAACCTTGGATTATATCATTTAGATTGGGCGAATTGGATGGATGTTTTCACCACTTCAATATTTTTAGTAGGAATGTGGTTTATGGCTAAACAGCGTATTGAGAATTGGATTTTCTGGATCATCGGAGATTTTATTTGCATGCCTATGATGATTTTTAAGGGTCTTGGTATCACTTCGGTTCAATATTTGGTATTTACTATAATGGCTATCTTAGGATACCTTAGTTGGAAAAAAAGTTTTAAAGAAAAAAAAGTACAATAAAGTTATGAAAAATTTATTTAAAATAGCAGTTAGTATCTTTGCTATAAGCACTTTAACATCCTGTCTTGCCTACACAGATGGTTATGGCAGCAATGGTTATGGTGATCCATATTATAACAATGGTTATTACTATGCCCCTTCCGGATATTATGGTAGTGGCGGATATTATGGTAATGATGGCTATTATTATAGAAACAACGTTAATTATTACTATGATAATGGTATTCCTTACTATTATGACACTTATAATAATTCAAGAAGAAAAGTATATGTAGAAAGAAAAACTACAGTTACTTCGCAGAGACCAAGTAATGGCTTCCGTAATAATGGTGATTCATATAATAACGGAAGATACAATAACAATAGTAACAGAAATTCAAACAATACCAGCAATGGTGGGTTCAGAAACTCTAACAACGGTTATCAGAACAATCAAGGAAATCAGAATAATCAAAGCAGTGGCGGGTTCAGAAATCAGAACAGCACCTTTGAAAACAGAGGAACAAGCTCTGGTGGTTTCAGAAGTTCAGGAAACAGTAACACTGGAAGAGTGGAATCATCATCAAATGGTGGATTCAGAAGTGGCTCAAGCAGCAGCCAAAGCTCAGGTTCTAGCTCCAATTCAAGCTCAGGTTCAGTGAGACAACAGAGCAGTGGTGGCTTTAGATAAAACAATTATAAATAACGATTATAAATAAGAAAACGAACAGTTAACACTGTTCGTTTTTCGTTTTAATATATTAATTTTGTTTCTTTATTTAGACAAAAAACAATATGGAATTTTATAAATATCAGGGAACGGGAAATGATTTTGTAATGGTAGATAACCGTGACCTTCAGTTTCCTAAAGACAAAAACATCATTGAAAAACTATGTGACAGACGTTTCGGAATAGGTGCCGATGGGCTTATCCTACTGGAAAACGATCCTGATTATGATTTTAAAATGGTATACTATAATTCTGATGGCGGAGAAAGTACAATGTGTGGAAATGGCGGAAGATGTCTTGTAGCTTTTGCTTTTTTCCTTGACGTTTTTGAAGATAAGTGTAAGTTTATTGCCATAGATGGTGAGCACGAAGCAGAAATTCACAACGGGATCATTAAACTAAAAATGATTGATGTAGACACCGTTTCATATGATGGAAATGACGCTGTTCTAAATACCGGTTCTCCTCATTACGTAAAATATGTAGAAAATATTGCAGATTATGACGTTTATACCCAAGGACACGGCATCAGAAATTCAGAAAATTATAAAGAAAAAGGGATTAATGTCAACTTTGTAGAAAAAATTTCAGACAATGAGATATTTGTAAGAACCTATGAACGAGGCGTTGAGGATGAAACTTACAGCTGTGGAACAGGAGTTACAGCTTCTGCTTTAACTTTTCTACAAAAAGACAATCTAACTTCCGTAAAAGTTAAAACTTTAGGTGGAAATCTTAAAGTATATGCTGAAAAAAGTGGTGATTCTTTCTGCAACATCTGGCTGGAAGGTCCTGCAAAGCAAGTTTTTAAAGGTAAAGTAGATATTCTTTAAAATCAAAAACTTTTAATCAATAATATAAGAATGAAAAAAGCTATTCTCATTATCATTCTGCTTGTTTTTGTAGTAGCAGGATTTTTTGGATTGAGATTTTATAATAAGTATTTCGGAAACAATGTAGAAAAGGACGGTTATGTTTTGATCCCTCATAAGGCAAACTTTAATCAGATCATGGATTCTATTGCTCCATATATCAAAGACCGTGAATCTTTTGAAGTGGTGGCTAAAGACAAGGGCCTGATTGCTAATTTCAAAGCAGGACGTTATCATATTCAAAGCGGGAAAGGAAATACAGACCTTGTTAATATGATTAAAGCTGGTAATCAGACAGCCAATTCATTCAGAATCGGAGATTTTGGGGATATGTACCAGATGATTGGAAAGGTTACCAAAAAAACGGAATTGGATTCTCTTCATTTTGTGAATGATCTGGATATAGTAGCACAAGAAAAAGGATATAAAGACATTGAAGATCTAAAAAAATATTTCTTCATTGATACTTATAATTTTTTCTGGACGGTAAGCCCAAGAGAATTTTTTGCAAAATTTGAAGATCAGTACAATGAGTTCTGGACTAGTGAAAGAAAAAATAAAGAACAGCAATCTGGGCTTTCAAGAGAACAGATTTATGCTCTTGCGTCTATTGTATATAAAGAGTCGGGAGGAAAGAAGGATGAAATGAAAACCATTGCCGGTTTATATTTAAACCGTTACAGAAAAGGAATGAAACTTCAGTCTGATCCTACTGTAATCTATGCGATTAATAAACAGACAAACTTTAAAGAATCAATTAAAAGAGTTTTATATAAGCATTTATCTACACCATCTCCTTACAATACCTATGCTAATGCAGGAATTCCTCCAGGACCCATTTGCGTAGTGGATAAAAACTCAGTAGATGCTGTTTTAAATGCTGAAAGCAACAATTATATATTTATGTGTGCAGATCCGGCAAGATTTGGATATCATAAGTTTACGGCAAGTGCGGAAGAGCATGCTGTAAATGCAAAAGCTTATCAGGACTGGCTTAATTCAAAAAATATAAAGTAAGCTTAGCAGACACCACTATTTTATAGATTAAAAAACAATAAATAAATCATAACATGTTAAAAATTAAATAGATACTAATTTTTAACACGTTAAGGGTTATCCTTTCACGATTTTATACAAAAAAATAACCTATGAAGAATAAGACAGAAATTGTCAATATTTTCACCAGAAAAACACTAGGACTTACTTTAGTACTCTCGGCAGCTGCTATGGCTTTTGCCCAAGAGAAGGCTGACGTTTCAGGAACCATTGTCAATAAAAAAAACCAGCCGGTACCTTACGCCTCTGTAACCTTTAGCAACAAGGCCAACAAATCATTAAGTGATGCTGTATTGACGGATGAAAAAGGACAATATAAGCTACAGCTTACTCCCGGAAGTTATGACATTGCCGTAGAAGCTATTGATTACAAAAAAAGCATCATTAATAAAAATATATCCGGAACCGGAAATATCGGAGCACTATCTATTGAAGCTGAAGCCAATACCACATTAGACGGAAAAACACAAGAGCTTCAGGGTGTTGTTATTACTGCTTCCGCGGCCAAGCCTTATAAAGTTGAACTGGATAAAAAAACATATGATCCATCTCAGGATATCGTGAGCAAAGGAGGAAGTCTGCAGGATGTTTTAACCAATGTGCCATCAGTTACTGTAGATACGGATGGAACGGTTTCTATGAGAGGAAGTTCTAACGTAAAATTCCTAATCAACGGTAAGCCTTCTTCCCTATTGGGTATTGATGATGGAGCAAACGCTTTACAGAGTATTCCAGCTGATCAAATCGAGAGAATTGAAGTTATTACCAACCCTTCTTCAAAGTTTGAAGCAAGTGGTACTTCCGGTATTTTAAATATTATTCTTAAAAAGAGCAAAAAAGTAGGATTTAATGGGAGTGTGGTTGGAAGTCTTGGATATTTCCCAAGAACATCCCTTAATGCCAATTTAAGCTGGAGAAAAAACAACTGGACCTGGTTTGTAAATGGTGGCGGTGGCTATACGGAAAATAAAACTAAAAGTAATACTGAAACCACCTATCATAATATTAAATTCCCGAAGGTAGACCCTATTCCCACTACCCAGGCAGAAATAGATAAAATCCCTACTGTTCCCGTTCATCAGCTTCAAAACTCTACCAGCAACACTTATAATAAAAACTATAATGCTAGTGCCGGTTTTGTATATGATATTTCTGAAAAAACCTCTATTAATCTAACAGGATTAGTAAGGACTTTTGAGGGTGACGGAAATGATCTGGTAAATACCTACGACTCTTTTTACAAATACACAAAAGATACCTCAGATCCATGGAAACTTATGAATCCTTACACTTTGAGAGATTCTAAAAGTATCTTTAATAACCTTGCTTTTCAGGGAGATTTAGGGTTGGACCATAAGTTTGACGATAAAGGTCAAAACTTATCTGTATCATTAAGTTTACAGAGAAACAGAAGTAATAATAATGCAGACATTCAGGAAAGTGTAGACCAGGTTCTTTCTGTACAGGATATTACCAGAAGACATTCTGTAAGCAAAACCATAATAGGAAAAGCAGATTATGAATTACCGATAGGCGAAAACTCTAAGTTTGAAGCCGGTTACAGATTGGATATTAATAACAATACGTATAATAATTTTGTAAGCACCACATCAAACAATCCACTGATTGCAGATTACAATAACAATACAGACTACAGGGAAATGTTCAATGCCTTCTATTTACAGTTTAGAAGTAAGATTGGAAACTTTGGTTATCAGGTAGGATTAAGAGATGAAATTTCCAATGTTAAGATCAATTATATCAGCCAGAACCCTACGAAAGCTCCATTGGATAAACCTAAAAATTACAATAACTTATTCCCAAGTATATTCTTAAGTTATGACATCGCTAAGAATAATCAGATCTTAGTTAATTATTCCCGACGAATAGACAGACCAAGATCATTCTTTATGGTTCCTTTCTCGAGTTACACCAATAACCAGAATATTTTCGAGGGAAATATTGATTTAAATCCATCGTATGTAGATTCTTATGAAGTAGGTTATAACCTTACAAAGAAAAAGTTTACCCTGAATCCTACCTTCTATTACAGACACGCCACAGAGGACACAAAAATGCTAGTCTACAGACCGGATGAAAGAAAGACTATCTTCTACACTAAACCGGAAAACCTGGGCAATGACGATCGTATTGGTTTGGACTTAAATTTCACCTATGATCCTTTTGCATGGTTCAAAATTATGGGTAGTGCGGATATCTTCAGATACAAAACAACAGGAATCACGTCTTATGCTACAATAGATAAAGATGGATTGAAACAGATAAGAACATTAAACTTTACAGGAAGTGGTTTCTCTACCCGATTACGTCTTAATACTACATTCAGATTGGATAAAACGTTAAGTGTACAGTTACAAGGTTTCTATAGAGGTGGACAGAAAACAGAAAACCAGGATAGAAAAGATATGTATGCTGTAAACTTCGGAGCATCCAAAACCATTTGGAAAGGAGATGGAACTATTACATTCAACATTCAGGATATCTTTAATACAAGAGGTATGGAAGTGTTTAATTACACCAGCGATTATACCCGCAGCAGCTTTATGCAATGGCAGCCGAGACAGTTTTCTCTCTCTTTAACTTACAGATTCAAACAGGGTGAAAAAATAGAACAGCCTAAAAGGAAAAAGGATATTAATTCTAATGCAACTGGTGACGACCAACAAGGCCCAATGTAATACAATAAAAAAAACCCGAAATTTAAATTTCGGGTTTTTTGTTTTTATTTTACAGACTCTACTCTGCTCTCTTTTTCTTTTTCAGCTTCGTAGATTCTTTTTCTTAAGTCGCTCGTGGAAAATCTGTGGTCTCTTTTGTTGTAAAAGATCTCAATCCCTTTTTCCTCACAGTATTGCTTACCAGTAAAATCTCTGTCTATATAATCATCACCAATGATTCTTATATCAATTACAAAAGATTTTAAGATATCCAACAAATCTTCTTCTGTGTAGTAAGGTACAATTTCATCCACAGCATTCACTGCTTTTAACTGAATATAACGTTCAACAATCGTCTGGCTCGGTTTGTTTTTATTTGGACGATCGTGGGATGGGTCAATCTGTAACCCTACAATCAGATAATCACACACTGTTTTTGCTTCTTCAAGCATTTTGATATGTCCTGCATGTAATAAATCAAACGAGGAAAATGTAATACCTATTCTTTGTGTCTTCATATTAATGTTAAAATTAAAACTTCGCTGAAATAAAGGTTCTTTTAAACGGATAAAATACTGGTGATTCAGGGAAGATGTTTTGTAATTGTTGTTTATAATTGTTTTTAAATTCTTCTTTCATTTCATCAGGAAGCTTTTCTATATAAGGAAGCATCGCTGTTCCGGAAGCCCAAGTAAAGACAGCTTCTGCATCTTCAAGAACATGCGGAAATACTTTCTCAAATACTGTAATTTCTTTCCCTTTATTCTCAAATAATATCTGAGTGTAGTCTTCAATTGCTAAAACTGTATACTCTCTTTCCCATCCATTATAAGCACTTTTATAAGGTTCTGTACCCGCAACTTTTCTGAGGAGCTGATGAACCACATATTCGTGATTAGATGGAATCTGCACTGCTAATTGTCCGCCTTCCTTAATTTTACTTATAATTCTTGGGAAAAGCTCTTTATGGTGACTGCACCATTGAATCGCAGCATTGGAAATAATCAAATCATAAGTATCTCCTAAATGAAGCTGTTCCTCAATGCTTCTTTTTTCAAAAGTCAATCTGCTTGTTTCAAACTGAGCTGCTTTCTCTAGCATTTCTTCAGAAGAATCTATCCCTAAAACCTTCGAATCTTCCAAATAATCTAAAAGTTTTGAGGTAAGCTCTCCGGTTCCACATCCCAAATCTATAACGGATATTCCCGTTCTTGATTCTACTAGCTTTAACAAATCAAAAAAAGGTGCTGAACGCTCTTCTTTAAATTGATCGTATACTACAGGATTCCAAGCCATATGATTGAATTTATAAGTTTAGTTTCTTGAATTCAGATATTTTTGCCACTCCCAAACAGTCTTTAAAGCCTCTTCCAAAGAAGTGCCAGACTTCCAACCAAGCTCTCTTTCTGCTTTGGAAGGATCTGCATAAGCAATTGTAATATCACCTTCTCTCCTATCACAGATCTGATAAGAAACCTCTACATTATTAGCTTTTTCAAATGCTTTCACCACTTCCAAAACGGATGATCCTCTTCCTGTTCCCAAGTTATAAGTATCAATCACTGCTTCACCCGATTGGTCTTCGATGAGTTTTTTCAAGGCTGCTACATGAGCTTTAGCCAAGTCTACAACATAGATATAATCACGAACAGCTGTTCCATCCTCCGTTGGATAATCGTCACCCCAAACACTTAGTTTCTCACGAACTCCTGCAGCAGTCTGCATTACATAGGGAACAAGGTTATTAGGGATTCCTATTGGCAGCTCTCCAAGTTTTGCAGATGGATGTGCTCCAATTGGGTTAAAATATCTTAACAAAGAGATTTTACGGTTGTATGCCTTAGCAAAATCAATAAGGATTTCCTCTCCCATTTGCTTAGTCTTACCATAAACGCTTTCAGGCATTTTTAATGGTGTATTTTCATCAATTGGCATCACATCAGCCTGTCCGTATACCGTACATGATGAGCTGAAAATAAAGTTTGAGATCTCTCTTTCTTTAAATTCCTGCAGAATATTAATAAGGGAGAATAAATTATTTTCGTAATACTCTATAGGTTTTACCTGACTCTCTCCTACAGCTTTAAAAGCTGCAAAATTAATACATCCTTCAATGGTATGAGCATCAAAAACCTGATTCAGAAGTTCTTTACGCTTCAAATCAAAAGGATAAAAAACCGGCTTCTTACCTGTAATTTCCTCAATATTATTTAAAATAAATCTCTCCGAATTGGACAGATCGTCTACAATAACAACTTCAAAGCCATTATTAAGCAGTTCTACAACGGTATGAGAACCAATATATCCAAGTCCTCCTGTAACAAGTATCGCCATTTTTATTTTTTAATCTTTATATTTTCCAATCTCATCCATTTCCAGAAAATGTATTTTTTTATTTTTAAAAACATTAGTTATCAAAATAAAAACTGAGATGGTAGAAAATGTGAAAAATAATTTTAAACTATCACCTTCTTCAAACGTTTTTTTGACCAGAATGTTAATGTATCCTGAAGCAAAGAATAATAAAATTAAAATATAGTTTATATTTAAATATAGAATCGCTTTTCTGCTTTTAAATAAAAGTAATATTAAGCTTAAAAATGTACTTATACAGATTGATGCTGCAGAAATAAAAATAAAACTCTCTACTGAAAATTTCTGTTCAATACTGAATTCTATAAATGAATCATAAGTACCATAGCCAAATAAAAAAAGTAAAAACAATTCGAACAGAAATACCACTATTCCAACTATTCTATATTTAAATATTCTATTTTCATTCATTACCCCATAAACTCAAGTACAGCGTCTGTAATATACTTCAACTGTTCTTCGTCTAATTCCGTATGCATTGGTAAAGAGATCACCTGATCCAAAAGCTTATCTGTATTCACAAAATCAGCAGCGTTGCTCTCCTGGAAATATGCTTTTTGCTTTCTTAATGCTACCGGATAGTAGATCATTGCCGGAATTTCCTTTTCTGTAAGGAACTTCTGAAGTTCATTTCTCTTCCCATTCAGGATTCTCAGTGTATACTGATGGAATACGTGAGTAGAGCTCTCAGATCTCTGTGGAGTTAAAATATTATCATTACCAGCGAATGCCTCATCATAATAATCGGCTGCTTTTCTTCTCGCTTCGTTGTATGAATCCAGGTGTGGTAATTTTTTTCTTAAAACGGCTGCCTGAATACTATCCAAACGAGAGTTTACCCCAACCTCATCATGATAATATCTTTCGTACATTCCATGATTTACAATTCCTCTTAAACGGTGTGCCAGCTCATCATTATTGGTGAAAATAGCGCCTCCATCTCCATAACATCCAAGGTTTTTGGAAGGGAAGAAAGAAGTTGTACCTACAGTTGCCATTGTTCCGGCATATTTTGATGTCCCGTCAGAGAATGTATATTCTGCACCAATTGCCTGTGCATTATCTTCAATTACGTATAAATTGTGCTCTTCAGCAATTTTAAGGATTTCTTCCATGTTCGCACACTGTCCGAATATATGTACAGGAATAATAGCCTTTGTTTTTGGTGTAATTGCCTTTCTTAGAGCTTCTGTTGAAATTGTAAATGTATCATAGTCAACATCTACCAAAACAGACTTTAATTTAAGCAGATGAATCACCTCTACTGTTGCAGCAAAGGTAAAATCAGCAGTAATGATTTCGTCTCCCTCCTTCAAATCCAACGCCATAAGAGCAATCTGTAATGCATCTGTTCCATTAGCACAAGGAATAACATGCTTTACATCTAAATAAGACTCCAATTCATTCTGGAAAGACTTTACTTCAGGACCGTTGATAAAAGCCGCGGAATCCATTACATTTAAAACTGCATTGTCTACATCATTCTTTATTTTGTAATACTGACTTTGCAAGTCAACCATCTGAATTTTTTTCATAAATAAATTATTTCTGTAAAAATAAGGATTTTAAAATCCTATCAAAAATTTTATTGATTTTGTTTTTATCTTTATACAAAAATTTATATGAAAAAAATTTTACTCTTTTGTTTCCTAACAGGTTACTCTTATACCTTTGCGCAAACTCAGCTTGTTTTTGTGTATTTTAAAGACAAGCCCAATAAAGCTGCATTTTTTGCTAATCCTCTGTCTGAGCTGAGTCAAAAATCGCTTGACAGACGTACAACCTTAGGTATATCACTTAATGACCAGGATGCTCCTTTAGAACAGTCTTATATACAAAATCTTCAAAATCTAGGATTTACTGTCACCGATTATTCTAAGTGGCTTAATGGAGCTGCTGTCAATGCAACTCCTGCTCAAATCACTCTTTTGCAGACCCAGCCTTTTGTTTTGTCTGTAGAAAGTTTTGCCCGAAACGGAGCTCCTACCGTGCAATCAGCACCTGTTAATAAATGGAAAATGCCAACACATTCTCAAAAGATTCTTACCACTTTTGAATATGGTTCCGGCACAGCACAGATAGACCAGAGTAATATAAGACCTCTTCACCTGGCCGGCTATACCGGAACCGGAGTTTCTATTGCTGTTATTGACACCGGATTCCCTACTGTAAATACCGGAGATGCTTTTCTAAGATTACGAAATAATAACAAAATAAAAGGAGGATATGACTTTGTCACCAAATCCACCGACATCTACAACCCTTCCCTGAATGCCCATGGAACAACTGTTTTAGGTGTTATAGGCGGATATCTGGAAAATGTATTTGCAGGCTCAGCTCCTGATGCCGATTTCTATCTTTACCGCAGCGAAAACACCACTGCTGAAATTCCGGAAGAAGAACTATATTGGATTGAAGCAGCTGAAGAAGCAGACAGAAAAGGTGTAGAGATTATCACCACCTCACTTGGGTATAATGTTTTTGATAATCCACAATACAACTACACTTATGCTGATTTGAACGGAAGTACCTCTTTTATTGCAAGAGGTGCTGGAATTGCCGCTGAAAAAGGAATTTTTGTCCTTGCTGCCGCAGGAAATTCCGGAAATGGTTCATGGCATTATCTTTTAACACCTTCAGACAATGCTAAAGTGTTTACCATTGGTGCTGTAGATTCTTCGGGAAATTCTTCAGCTTTTTCATCTTACGGACCGAACTCACTTGGAATTATTAAACCGGATGGAAGCACACGGGGAACTGCTACAGCAACAGTTTTAGGAAATACAACCTATTCAACCAACGGAACGTCTCTTGCTACTCCCATTGCAGCTGGTGGCGTTGCCTGCCTTCTTCAGGCATTCCCAACCCTAAACAGAGATCAACTCAAAACAAAACTAAGACAAACAGCCTCTCTTTACCCTAATCACACAGATCAGATGGGATATGGTATTCTTAATTTCGGAAGCCTCTATAACAGTGTACTCAATACTTCTGAAATTGTTAAGAAAGAAAAATTTGCTCTGTTTCCGAACCCTGTTAAAAATATCCTGAATATTGCCTCAGAAATAGAAATCAGTTCATTGGAAATCTATGATAATTTGGGAAGACTGATAAGAAAAGTAGACCATGAGAAGTCTGTAAAAGTTGATGATTTTGCAAAAGGAGTATATTACCTTAAAATCCTCTCAAAAGATAAAGTGTACTATGAAAAATTTATTAAAGAATAAAAAAATGGCTGCCTCAAATGAAGCAGCCATTTTTTATGCAAGTAATGAGCCTATTTCTTTTAAGCAGAATTTCGGCTAGCATTAATATTTCCAAATAATGATCTTGTCACTAGTTTTTCATAAGCTTCTCTATTCCCTTCCCCTTTCTGAATTTTCATCAGGGCATACTGCTGAATACTTAGCAATGGGAGAACAATCTTCTCACGGATCTTCACAGATTTTCTGGATAACGGATCTTCTTCCTGAAGCATTTTGAAACCTGTAAGCTCCAGCATAATTTCTCTTGAAAGTTCATATTCACTGAAAAGAACATTCCAAAACGCTCCAAACTTAGGGTTGTTTTTGATATAGTAAGTCAATGGAAAGTAAGACTTGTTCATACTCATCATCGAGTTCAAAACTAACGTTTTAAAGAAGTCTGATCCTTTATATAATTCTCTTACTTCTTCAAATCTGCCTTGTTCTTTCATTTGCTGCATGGCGTAGCCAAATCCAAAAAAACCGGGAACGTTTTGCTTCAATTGTGACCAGGAGCCAACAAACGGGATGGCTCTTAAATCTTCAAACTTCAGTTCATTTCCGTTTCCTCTTTTGGATGGACGGCTTCCGATATTGGTTTTCCCATAATATTCCAGGGTACTCATCTCCTGCAGATAAGGTACAAACATTGGATGCGCTTTCAGATCCGAATATTTCTGATAACTGATATTCGCCAACTCAATAATCAAAGCTCTTTCTTTCTCCGTAAGGTCTTTTTTAGCATTTTTGAATACATCATTTTCTACTCCGGCAGTCAAAAGTTGTTCAAAATTATACATGGCCTGCTCCTTATTTCCAAAAATACTGGTAATCGTCTGCCCTTGGATGGTTAGCTCAATTTTATTGTTAGCAATTGTTTTTCCCTGAGAAGCATAGAAATCGTGGGTTTTCCCGCCACCTCTTGCTGGAGGTCCACCTCTACCGTCGAAAAATACAACTTTGATATTATTCTGTTCTGAAAGTTTTGTCAATACTTCTTTAGCCTTATAAATTTCCCAGTTGGCTTTTAAATAACCACCATCCTTGGTGCCATCAGAAAAGCCCAACATAATAGTTTGCTGGTTTCCTCTTCTTTCAAGATGTTTTTTATAAACAGGATTCTGATACAACTCATTCATCACATGTTCGGCATTATCAAGCCCTTCCATGGTTTCAAAAAGCGGTACAATATCCATGTTGATGTCTTCATCCTTATATCCGCAGATCTTAAAGAAGGCATAAACATTCATTACATCTTTCACCGCGTCAGAATTGGAGATAATATAACGGTTCATTCCTCTCAGTCCGTTCAAATTCTGAATTTCAGAGACCTGAGACACGGTTAACAAGGTATCTTTTACAATATCTTCGAAATCATTTGCATTTACAGGACCTGAAACCTGAATCAGTTTATTGAATTTCTCTTCATAATCCGCTTCTTCACTCCCATAAACTTTTGCAAAAACCTCATCAATTACTTTCTGGTGAATTCTGCTGTCCTGGCGAATATCCAATGTCGCAAAATGAGTTCCGAAAATCTTCACTCGATCTCTGAAATTAACCAAAAGATCTAAAAACAGGGCGTTATGTTCATTCACTAATATTTTTTCAGCCTCATCGGCTTTCTTTAACATATCTTCCGCTGTAATGGTTTTACCATCAAAAATAGCAGCATACAATTCCTCACTCAATGCTGTCAATACTTCTGAAACGCCTCTGAAGCTTAATCTTCTTCTGATGAATTTCAGGTGACTGTAATAAGATTTCAGAATGGCTGAACGAAGTTCTTCTGCTACTCTTTTGGTAACATCTGCCGTCACAAAAGGATTTCCGTCACGATCTCCTCCCGGCCAGAAACCAAGTTGAATAAGATCTTCATGCAGATGAAAGTGTCCGTTTCCAAAAGTTTTTTTAATCTTGGTAAATAACTCACCGATGGTATCGTAATATACATATCTCAGGTAGGAAATAATACTCAAAGCCTCATCAATAGGAGTTGGTTTTTCTTTGTTCACAAAAGGTGTTTTTCCTAACTGCTGTAAAAGGGTATCAATCTGAGTAACGGAATCATTTGTAATGGCTCCTCTGAGATCCTGGATAATTCTCTGTACTGAACTTGGGTAAAACTGAGTTGGGTGCGCTGTAAACACTACCTTAACGCTGAAATCCTTTAACTTTTCACGTACTTTTTCAATTTTATGATCCTGGAAAGAACGTTCAAAAAGATTGGTAACAGTTCCGCCATCACTTTCTGAATGCAGATTCGGAAACGCTGCGTCTTCGATACTATCAAATAAAACCACCTGTCTTTCTATATACTGGATGATCTTAAAAAGCAGTTCAAGTTTCTGCTCTTCAGTCTGAAGATCGGTATGGTTTTTAAAGAATTCTTCAACAATTTCTTCGGGGGTTTTGCCGCCTTCGTAGCCGGTTCTGCTTTCCTCATAAAGAAAAGGAAGCAGCATCCCAATATTAGTCATTTTATCATAGGGCAGGCTCATAAATAATGAATTGTAGATCTGGAATTTGTTCTCCACGATCTGCCTGAATTTTTCTGCGCGTTGGTCGTGTCTCATAATAACAAATGTAAGTGATTTTGGAATTAGTTGAATTGATAAATGACAAAAAATAAAAACTTTATTCTAACCTGAAAAATAAAAATAATAAGGGGAATTACATCTAAAAAATTAGGCGCTCCATACATCATCCATATTGATCTCTTCAATTAAACATTTCGTAACTTTGCTCTTTGATTTCTTCTTGAATAAGAGATTACATTAAAATTTCCGCATATGGGTTACATCAGAGAATATTACGAACAAATTGTTAAGCTACAGGAATCTGAATGGGAATTTATCGCAGGATATTTCCGCAGAAAAGTGTATGCTAAAAACGATATCATTACCCTGCAGGGCGATACAGAAAATCACCTGTCTTTTATAGAATCCGGATTGGTAAGATTTTATATTCCTGATGATGAACATGGCTATACTTTCAGCTTCAGCTTTGAAAAAGAATTTACCTGTGCTTATGATTCTTTTCTTACCCAAACGCCATCTGAATATGAGATGCAGGCATTAACTGAGACCGTGGTATGGCAAATCTCATATAACGACTTACAGAAAATTTACAGCCAGACGAATGTAGGAAATCATTTGGGACGTTTTGCTTCTGAAAAATTGTTTCTGTCTAAAAGTAAAAGAGAACTTTCTTTATTGAAACTTACAGCCAAAGAACGTTATTTAAAACTATTTACAGAGCAACCTGAGCTCTTACAGCGTGTTCCCTTGAAATACATTGCTTCTTATATCGGAATTACTCCACAGGCTTTAAGCAGAATCCGCAGACAGATTAATTAACATAGGTTCATTGTATATCTTTACTCTTCTGCTGAACTTTGCAGAAAAATATTTCAATGAATTTACCTATTGTAGCCTATGGTAACCGCATTTTAAAACAGAAATGCATACAGATTAATGAAAATAGCCATGAAATCCAGGACCTCATTTCCAATATGTGGGAAACCATGGAAAATTCCAATGGCTGTGGTCTCTCCTCTTCTCAAATCAATAAACCTTTGCAGCTATTTATTGTTGACAGTCAAATCATTTTTGAAAATTTTGATACTCAAGATCAGCTTCTTTATTTTGAAAAGAATGATAAAGGGATCAGAGAAACCTTTATTAATGCTAAAATTATTGATTCTTCTGGGGAAACCTGGGAAGATTATGAAGGCTGCCTAAGCATTCCCGGTTTGTCTCAAAAGGTGAAACGACCATGGAGAATTACCATTGAATATCTTAATCAGGATTTTATCAGAGAAAACAAAACCTTCACAGGACTAACAGCGAGAATCATTCAGCATGAATATGACCATACACAAGGAGTTTTGTATATTGATCATTTGAAACCGCTCACCAAAAAAATGATAGAATCGAAACTGAATAAAATTGCGCATGGAAATATTAAGACCGGATATCCTATGAAGTTTTTATAATATTCCCTGAACATTAAGAAGCGTAAGTAATTTTTGTAAATTTGCCCTGAAAACACCTTTCTTTATGAAAATTATCATCACACTATCCCTGATCATTTCCAATCTGCTTGCTGCACAGGTCAAGGTTCCTGATGATTATAAAAAAATCCCAAATATTCTGGATACTACCGAATATCTTTATCCATTCGTCATTCCCAATAAAGAATATGCCTATTGGAGAGTACTTACTAACGATCCCGATCCTGACAAAGCTGTGATCTATGAAAGTCAGGCTCCTCTTTTTATGACCATTAATGAGCCAGTTCCGGAAAGAGGATTTTTTCAGAAATGCATTGGGAATAATTGCTTTTCCTATATTTTGGCGTGTAAAAAAGAAAGGCCAGTTTATTTTTCAGATGAGCAGCAATTAAGAGATTTTATCGGAACGGTTGATAATCTTCCGGAGGCTATTTTATTAGCTAAAACTTACGGCTACTCCATCGACACTCAAAATCGTTTTACAGGTTCTTATAAAATTGAAGACCATTCCATTTCCCTATATGCTTTGCAATCTAAAGGCTGTCCTGTAACTAAGGAATCTTTTTTAATTAAGATTGATAGAAAGACAGGAAAACTGGAAGCTAAAAGCAATGGTGTTTACTCTAAAAGTGAGGATTGCACCACTTTATAGTATCTGAAATACACAAAGCCATACAATTTTAGTAGAATACACATTATTTTTTGCCACGAATACACAAATTATTTTATTAGTGCATTCGTGGCAATTAAAAAGAATATGTAATGCTAAATGATTTATCTTAGATAAAAGCTTTGTAGCTGGCTCCTTTTCCAACATCAGATGTTAACTGCTCCTTGTCCGGATGCTATAAGGTAAGCTTCTTTCAAGGTTTCCGAATACGTTGGATGGGCATAGGAAATACGGAACATATCTTCTGCTGTCACCTCATATTCCTGTGCGATTACTCCTTGAGCAATCAGATCTGCGGCTCTTGCTCCTATGACATGTACTCCCAGGACTTCACCATATTTCGGATCAACCAAAACTTTTGCAAAACCATCTGTATCCATAGAAGCTCTGGCTCTTGCACTGGCTGAAAACGGGAATTTTCCCACATTATAAGCTATATTATTTTTTTTGAGGTATTCTTCAGTATATCCAACGGATGCTACTTCCGGCCAGGTATATACAACAGAAGGAATACGATCATAATGGATATGATGTTTTTGTCCGTTAATTGTCTCCGCAACCAAAACGCCTTCTTCCTCCGCTTTATGGGCAAGCATGGCACCTCCTATTACATCTCCAATGGCATAGATATTAGAAATAGAAGTTCGATTGTTTTCATCAACTTTAATAAATCCACGGTTATCTAACTGTACACCTGTGTTTTCTAACCCCAGTCCTTTTATATAGGGACTTCTTCCTACTGCCACCAGAATATAATCGGCATCCAATTCGTTTTCTGTACCGTTTTTATCTTTAAAAAATACTTTAGCTATAGCATCTGAACTTTTGGTTTTATACACAGCCTGTCCTAACCGGATATCAACTCCTTCTTTTTTAAGAATTTTCTGAAGGTTCTTTCCTAATTCATGATCCATAGCCGCAATCAGATGATCTGTATATTCAAGAATGGTAACCTTAGTTCCGGTACGGTTGAAAATGGAAGCCATTTCCACTCCAATTACTCCTCCACCAATAATAATCATAGATTTTGGTTTCTCTTTCAGCGACAAGGCTTCTGTAGAAGTAATAATTCTCTTTTTATCAATTTCCACTCCGGGAATCGTGGATGGTTTTGAACCTGTTGCAATGATATAATTTTTGGCGATAATTTCTTTAGATTCTACTTCATGAACCACTTTAATGGTAGAATTATTGATGAAACTTGCAGTCCCTTTCAGACGGGTAATATTATTTTTACTCATTAAGAAATCAAGTCCGCTGGTGTTCTTAGCAACTACTTCAGATTTTCTTTTGTACATCTGGGTAAAATCAAGGTCTATCTTATCAAGCTTAATTCCATGTTCCTTGAACTTATGATGAGCTTCTGAATAATGATGTGTACTGTCCAATAAAGCTTTTGTTGGGATACAGCCTACATTGGTACAGGTTCCACCCAATGTTTCATATTTTTCAATAATTACTGTTTTATAGCCTAATTGTGCACTTCTTATCGCTGCTACATATCCTCCGGGTCCTGAGCCAATCACGGCAATGTCATAGTTTTCCATTTGATTTATTAATTATTTATGATTAAATTTACTTGCAAAATAAAAGCAAAATTAAAACAAACACTTTCAATTTGCAAGTAATATTTTAAATTTAAACTCATGAGTAAAAAAAGATCGGATTGCCCCATTAGCTGTTCATTGGAAATTTGGGGTGATAAATGGTCACTACTAATCATTCGTGATCTGATGCTTAAAAGGGAATGTACTTATGGTGAGCTTCAGAAAGCTGATGAAAAAATTGCATCCAATATTTTAGCGACAAGGCTTCAGAATTTGTTAGAAAACGGGATCATTGATAAAAAAAACCATCCGGAAAACAAGTTAAAAATCTTATATCATCTTACAGAAAAGGGAATTGATTTGGTTCCCATTATTGTTGAAATCAATCTATGGGGAGACCAATATCTGACAATTCCTGATGATAGGAAAAAACTGTTGGAAGATATTAAAAAGGATAAAGTGGACTTTATTAAAAGAGCAAAAAGTTATCTTTCCAATGTGTCTCAATAAAGACATTCAATCAATTATCAATGGAGACGGATTGAAAGATCAATTTTGATAGCTTTCATGAAATTCAATGATAGCAATTTTAAACTTTCATTAACTTACTTTTCCTTTTTCATTCCGTAAATTTGGGTTAAAATAAATTTAAAACAATGCTTAATTTCGAGTTTAAAAATCCGACCAAAATACTTTTCGGAAAGGGCGAAATCGCTAAAATTTCCAAAGAAATTCCTCAAGATGCCAAAATATTAATGATCTACGGTGGTGGAAGCATTAAAAATAATGGTGTTTATGACCAGGTAAAAGAAGCTTTAAAAGATCATGAACTGCATGAATTCGGTGGAGTTCCTGCTAATCCTGAATATGAGGTTCTCATTAACGCCATTAGCTTTATTAAAGAAAATAACATCAATTATCTTCTTGCCGTTGGTGGAGGATCTGTGATTGACGGAACTAAGTTTATCTCTGCAGCAGCCAACTATAATGGTGAACCATGGGATATTCTGAGAAACCAGGTAAGAACTTTTGAAGGGGAAGGAATGCCATTTGGTTGTATTCTGACGCTTCCGGCAACCGGTTCGGAAATGAACTCAGGATATGTGATTTCAAGAAGAGAAACCAATGAAAAACTATCTTCGGGAGGTCCGGGACTTTTCCCTCAATTTTCTGTATTAGATCCTGAAGTTATCCGATCTATTCCTAAAAATCAGATCGTTAACGGAATTACAGATGCTTACACTCACGTACTGGAACAATATATGACAGCTCCTTCTTCTGCTGATCTTCAGGAAAGAATTGCAGAAAGCATCTTGATCAGCCTTCAGGAAACGGCTCCAAAAGTATTGGCTGATGATTTCAACTATGATGCTGCCGGAAACTTTATGTGGTGTTGTACGATGGCTTTAAACGGACTGATCCAAAAAGGAGTTATTACTGACTGGGCTGTACATGCTATGGGACACGAATTAACAGCTTACTTCGGTATTGACCATGCGAGAACTCTGGCAGTGATTGCACCTTCTCATTACCGTTATAATTTTGAAGATAAAAAAGGAAAACTGGCTCAGTATGCTGAAAGAGTGTGGGGCATTAAAGAAGGAAGCATTGAAGAAAAAGCTGAACTGGGAATTAAAAAACTTGAAGAATTCTTCCATAGTCTGAATATCAAAACCAAACTTTCAGAATATACAGAAGATTATAATGGTACTGCTGAAAGAGTGGAGAAAGCCTTTACAGATAGAAACTGGCTGGGACTTGGAGAGTATAAAAAACTAACCCCTCAGGATGCTTCCAAGATTGTGGAGATGAGTTACTAGATAATTCAAGGTTTAAAGTTTAAGCTGTAGAGTTCTTACTTTATGTTTTGGCTGAAGCCAATGGAATATTATAAAATTTATTAGGGCGGGCTAAAGCCCGCCCCTATTCATGTTGATATCCGTGTGGATATGCAAAAACGCAATAGTTGTTTAACGACAAGATCTTTTATCTTTTACTTTTATCTTTTATCTTAAGACAAATATTCCTTTTTACATCCATATCTATTTAAAATCTCAAACAGAGTTTCAAAAATTGACTTATTTATAAACATTCGTTTAAAAAAAGATCATTTCATCATATATATTTCAAATTTATTTATATTTTAGCATATTCTTAAATTTGTGAAAATGAAAAAACAGCTACTTTTATTTGCCTTTTCAGCTCTGGCGCTTACTTCTTGTAATGATGATAACCTTACAGCCTATGAAATGGATATTATGAAAGGGGATTGGAAAGAAGTAAAGACAGAAATTATTTCAGGAAAAGATAATAAAACTGTGCTTGAAACTACAACTCCGGAAGGATGTACTGCGAAAAATACACTTTTCTTCAGAACAGATTATTACGTAAGCTATACGGCTTACGATGGAAATGCAGATGGAACCAATTGTCATCTTGCTGCTAAAAACGAAGGGAAATACACTTACGATACAGATTCTAAAGTTCTGAATCTTCAACTAAAAGGTGAAGATGGTGAGCCTGATAATATGAGTTTCAGAGTTGATATGCTTACTCAAACCGAGTTTAGACTGGCACAGCTGGTTGGAAATTATGATAAAAACGGAGACAAGGTTATAGATGTCACCTACATTACTTATAAAAGATAAGACTTAAACTCCCGCTGATCGGGAGTTTTTTATTACTTTTATCTCAAATTTTAAAACTGAATATAATGAAGAAGATTCTATCAGCATTTCTATTGCTGTATTTTACTATTACCTTTTCGCAGGAAAAAAAGCCCATGTTCTGGCATGATATCCAGGAATTCAAAAAACAAGATCAACAAACGCCGCCACCTCAAAATGCTATTTTATTAATAGGCAGTTCCTCTTTTACCAAATGGACTGATGTAGCAGATTATTTTCCAACCAAAACCATTATCAACAGAGGTTTTGGAGGCTCAAGACTTACAGATCTTAATGATTTTGCGAATGATCTTTTATCTCCGTATCAGCCTAAGCAGATCATTATTTATTGCGGTGAAAATGATTTTGCTGATAACCATCAGTTAAAAGCAGAGAAGGTAGTAAAGAGATACAAAAGCTTTTATAAAAAAGTAAGAGAAAGATTTCCTAATATTGAAGTGGATTATATTTCAATGAAATATTCACCAAGCAGAGAAGTGCTTTGGCCTCAAATTAAAGAAGCCAACGCCAGGATTGAAGCATTTATGAAAAAACAACCTAATGCAGAGTTCATAGATGTTACCAAGGCTATGGAAGATGCCAACGGAAATGTAAGAAAAGATATTTTTGTGGATGACATGCTTCACTTTAAGCCTGAAGGATACCAGATCTGGACTAAGGTGATTACTCCTTATATGAAATAAAAATGAAAGAATCCCGAAATTTACCTATCTACAAAAAGGCGGAAGAAATCTTTAATGCGTTACGAACCATTACGGATTTGTTTCCTGAAGACAATGACTACCTTCAGCATCTGAAAGCTAATTTATTAGAAGACAGTATGGTTATTATGGCTAAGATTTCTGGAGCTGAAGCTGTAAAACTGTATGATATCAAAATGGAAAATGCTGCTATTATCCGAAAAGCAGCGCGGGACATTATGGTAAGCGGAAATAATCTTGAATTTTTGGGATTCTCTGATGCTAAATATTATAAGGTTATCCGAAATCTTATAGAGGATTTCCGCCTTTTATTCATTGATTGGGTAACAGCATTCAATCCGAAGCATTACATCGTAGATAACTGGGGACTGTTTAATCCTCCAGGAATATCTCCGGATTATATACAAAGGGATGATGAACTTGATTTTCTAGATGATGAAGCGGAGGAAAGTTAAATCTTACAACAACTCATTAACAAAATTGATAAAAAAAACGATTCCTGATTTGGAATCGTTTTTTTTTATTTCTTTCTCTTAGATTTAGAGATTGCTTTCTGTTGTGCTCTGTTAGCTCCAAACTTCTTGGGAGCTTTTCTTTTTGAAGGTCCACCCCAGTTTTCTTTTGTATTCTTGGTCTTTTTCTCATGGAAAGCTCCTCCACCATCGTTCAGTTTTACCTGTGCCGGATTTTTCATTACTACTTCATCTTTTTCTGAAGCAATTTTGGTTGGATTAATTTTAACGCCTTCCGGGAAGTCATTAAAGTGTAATTCCTTATCCATTAAAAGCTCGATATCCAGAATTAAAGGTTCTTCCTTTTTAGTAACAAAAGTCACTGCCTTCCCTTCTTTATCTGCTCTACCTGTTCTACCGATTCTGTGGATATACTGCTCAGGGATATCAGGTGTTTCAAAATTGATAACGTGGGTAATATTTGAGATATCAAGACCTCTTGCCATTACATCTGTTGTAATTAAACCTCTGATTTCTTCATTTTCAAATCTCTTCATCGCCTTAAGCCTGTAGTTCTGAGACTTATTGGAGTGAATAACATCAAATTGTTCAGGGAAAAGCTCATCAATCTTAGTGAAAAGAAGATCAGCGTGTTTTTTATTATTATTAAAAATCAACACTTTAGACATATCTGTGTCATTCTTCAACAAATGCTCAAGAAGGTTGATCTTAGTATTAAAGTTTTCAACTTTATATCCAGTTTGCTCAATTTTTTCAAGGGGTGTTCCTGATTTTGCCAATGAAATTTCTATCGGGCTCGCGAAATATTCATCCAACATACCGTCTACAGCTTCTGTCATGGTTGCAGAGAAAAGGATATTTTGTCTCTTCTCTTTCATCATTTCAAAAATATGAGTCAATTGTGGTCTGAACCCAAGGTTAAGCATTTCATCAAATTCATCAATGATAAGCTTCTGAACTTCTTTTAAAGAAATCGCATTGTCTATGGAAAGGTCCATTACTCTACCCGGTGTTCCTACTAAAATATCACAACCATCATTGAATAATAGTTTCTGAGTATTGATATTTTTTCCACCATATATTCCAATAACTCTTGCAGTGATATTTTCAGTCAGTTTCTCAATAATTTCCGTTACCTGTACCACCAATTCTCTTGTAGGAACCAATACTAAAACCGTAGGATTTCCTGTTTTACTATATTTCCAAGTTTTCAGAACGGGTAAAAGATACGCCAATGTTTTCCCGGTTCCGGTTTGTGCAATTCCCATTACATCTCTCCCGGAAAGGATAGGCTTTAAACTTTTCTCCTGAATCGGAGTAGGCTCGAATAATTCTAAATCTGCTAAAACATCAAGAATTTTAACCGGCAGGTCAAAATCTGCAAAAGTGAGTTTTTCCATTTTGCAAAGATAGGTATTAATATTATAATGTAAAATCGGGTTTTAAATAACAGGAGAAAGGCTGTAAGGAAAACAGACCAGAGACAAAGAGAGTGGAGATATGAGACTTTGCACCTGGAACAATTAATTAACCTTTACGCTTTTACTGCTTATTCTAATATCATCATCTTTCCATTCACTGGTAGTGATCATAACATACCCTTTCTTTTTAGGATCTTTTTTAATCGGGAATTTATCTTCTTCCCACTGACTGCAATGTGTTGGAATAGGTGACACTAAAGGCTTCCATCCTGTTTTACTTAAAGTATAAGTGTAGAAAGAATGCCAACAACTTGTACACCAATAGGGATAAAAACCAATATCATCTTTCCCATCATTATTAAGGTCACCCAGATTATATAAACTTCCGCCATTGGCAAGTGAAGTAATGAATGGTTTTATATTTTTATCACTGAAGTAAACTGTTGTATCACATCCTCCAATACATTCATCGTTACAATCTGCAACTTTTATATAAGCATATTCCTTTGTTCCGTTGCCATCAAAGTCTCCCTGAATTTTCATTTCACTTCCCTCCTGCGCCATGCAAAATGAGCAACAAAGGGTTACGGTGGTTATTATTAGTTTTTTCATTGGTCTGTTTTTTAGATATGGGATACGAGGTTTGAGGTTTAGATTATGTGTCTTTTATACTCGCAGCACTCAACTCAAATCAAATCAAATCAAATCAAATCAAATCAACTATTTTCTCGTTACCCTCAACAAAAGTATAAATACTAAAATAATTGAGAATACAAACCCTAAGACCGCTACTAAAGACAACGCGCCTATTCTAGGTCCTGATTCTGAAACAAAAACAATCGCCGTTGCAATGATATTCGCTCCTAAAACCATGGCTAAAATCAGGTTGATAATACTGGATTTTATAAGCTGGTTGGTCTTTTCAATATTTTTGATCTCACTGGAAACGGTAAATTTATTTTCGTCCAGTTTCTGAAGTACAGAACGGAGTTCTTTGGGAATTTCATCCACATTATCTGTGAAATTCATCATCTTGTCTATTCCGGTCTTTAAAAGGTTTTTCGGGCTGATCTTTTTAGTGAATATCTTCTTAGTATACGGATGAAGACTTTTCACAATATCCAGATCAGGATTGATATTCCTTCCAACCCCTTCTATCAGACTAATTCCTTTAAATAAAAGATAGAAATAATCAGGCATATACAATCTGTTATCTTTTAAAATATCTTTCATTTTATTGATAATAACCTGAACATTAATATCTTTTAATGAGGAGCTGTGTACGAAGTTCAAGATGTCTTCTACGTCATTTTCAAACCTTCTTTCGTCTGGAATTTCATAGCTCACCGCCATTTTTTTGAGATAACGGACTATTTTATGTGAATTTTTAGACACAAAACTTACGATCAGATTTTCAAGAATTTCCTTATCATTAGGCTGAATCTTTCCAACAGCTCCAAAATCAATAAAGACAATTCTTCCATCTTTTTTTACTAAAATATTCCCTGCATGCGGATCGGCATGAAAGAATCCGTAATCTAAAATTTGTGAAACAAAGAGTCTCAATCCCCTTTCAGAAACTTTTACAGGATCAATATCATTAGCCAGAAGAACAGATTTATCGGTTACCTTGATCCCATCAATAAATTCCATACAAAGAATATTATTGTTGGAAAATTCATCATAAACCTTAGGAACATAGGTTTCTTTATTGTTTTTAAAATTGAGTCTGAACTGTTGGATGTTATTCTTCTCATTAATCAAAGAAACTTCTTCCAATAAAGATCTTTCAAAGGTGGAAATGGCCTGTTTCAGATTAAGTTTTTCTCCTATTTCCGAATAAGTTGAAATTAATTTTTCAATATCCTTGATGAGCAATAAGTCATCTTCAATCACCGATTGAACATCAGGTTTTCTAAGTTTTAAAATGACCGGACTTCCATCCAGTAAAACAGCTTTATACACTTGTGCAATTGAGGCCGTGGCTAATGGCTCTTTCTGAATTTCCAGGAAATGATCCTTTACAGAGATATTAAACTCACTTTCCAGAGCTTCTTCTACATCCATATCTACTGTTTCCACCTTATCCTGCAGCTTCTGTAACTCCTGAATCAGTTCCGGTGGCAACAGATCTTCCCTACTACTGAATGTTTGTCCAAGCTTTACAAAAGTAGGCCCTAGCTCTTCTAAAGCGAGTCTTATTCTTTCGTAAACGGTTCCTTTTGAAATAATCTCATCTGAATTACCGGAAATATCTTCCTGCTTATTTCCGCTATTCATCCTTGCGAGCATATCTTTAAAACCGTATTTGCTTAATACGGAAATCAGTCTTGCGGATCTTTTCAGTTTTCTTTGTTGCTTATCAAACATAGTGTATCAATAGTAGGTGCAATTTACTCCAAAAACTGTTCCTAATGCTATGTTGTCTTAGGTTAAGAGTAAAAAATTTAGGGTTAAGTGGCTGGAAGTTAAGCTTGGGGTTGGAAGTTACTTTTAGCCATACGATTACTATCTGTGTTCTTATTCAACTCTTGAAAAACGAAACTAAAAAAAGAATGATTCTTTATGGTTTTTATTAATTTCAGCCTCCAATGGCTAACTTCATGCTCATCTTAGTAAAAATTACGAGCTTGAATTTAGCTCATTTTATAAAAAAACAAGTATAAAATCACCATGCAGAGATTAAAAATTTCATCACATAATCAGTGTTTTAAATGATCATTCTTAATCATAATGAAAAAATAATGCTATGTATAGTAATAATTTATATATTTATGAAATACAAACATTAAAACAAACCAATAAAAGTATTACAACATGAAAAATTTACGCAACAAAAAACTTTCAAGAGTACAGTTAAAAGGTATTGCAGGAAGTGGAGGTATTCCCCCAATTAAAAACTGTACATCCGAATGCTGCCCTACTGACGGAAGACAAACATGCCCTTGGCTTATGTGCCCTGACGTAGTTTGCCCACAGTATTCATAAAATACTCCATTAAATTTTAGGTGAAATAGAACAGAGTGCCTGTTCATTCTGTTTTGTTTTTTAACAAAAAAAATATTTATGCTTGATTTTATATAACAGCAAAGAGCATAAAGCACTATTTTCTAATAAGAATACTCTTCTTTTACTTTACACAACTAACTAAAAATAATATTAAAAATGAAAAATTTACGTAACAGCAAACTTTCAAGAGAACAATTAAAGAATGTTTCAGGAAGCGGAATCATTATTGGTGATGGTAAATGCTCACGTCAGTGCTGTCCTACAGATGGACTTCCAAAATGTCCGGGAATGATTTGCCCTGCGGTAGTTTGCCCACAGTATTTATAAGATACACATTAAATTTTAGGTAAAATAAAAACAGAATGCTTTCGCATTCTGTTTTGTTATTTAAGGTAGGTTTCATAAAGGTCTTTTCTTCGGTCTTTCATTACCTGAACCGAGCCGTTGTGATGGAGGTCTTTTAGTAAATTAAGGTCTACATCTACAATCAGTGTCATTTCCGTATTCGGAGTAGCTTCCCCTTTCACCGCATTGGATGGAAATGCAAAATCTGAAGGGGTGAATACAGCTGCCTGCCCAAACTGAATATCCATATTGTTTACTTTCGGAAGATTTCCTACACAGCCTGCAATGGCTACATAACACTCATTTTCTATGGCTCTGGCTGCTGCACAGTGGCGTACTCTCATGTAAGCATTCTGAGTATCGGTGAGATAAGGAACAAATAATATTTTCATGCCTTGATCTGCCAGAATTCTTGGTAATTCCGGGAATTCCACATCATAACAGATCACAAGCCCTATTTTACCACAATCTGTATCGAAAACTTTAATTTCATTTCCACCTTTCATTCCATAATACCTTTTTTCATTTGGAGTGATATGAATTTTCCTGTATTCATCCATGCGGCCATCACGGTGAAGAAGATAGCTTACATTATACAAGTCATTGGTTTCATGATCAAAGACAGGCATACTTCCGGAAATGATATTGACGTTATAACTGATGGCCAATTCAGAAATTTTCTTTTTAATATCTTCAGTAAGTTTGGCCAGTTCTATCATACTGTCTCTTTCTGAAAGACTGTTGAAAGGTGCCAGTAAAGGGGTATTGAAAAGTTCCGGGAACAGCACAAAATCTGATTTGTAATCTCCCATTACATTCACAAAGAATTCTACCTGCTCATAAAAGGCATCTATATCTTTAAAATGCCTCATCTGCCATTGTACCAATCCCAAACGGATGATACTGTCCTGCATGGTATTGGGCCTTTTGCTGTAATAAATATTATTCCATTGCAGAAGTACTGCATTTTCTCTGGAAGCTTCGTCTTCCGGAAGGTATTTCCTCAGCACTCGGATCGGCAGAAAGTTATTGGAAAGCTGGAAAGATAATACCGGATCATAAATTTCTTTATCCCTCACCCTTCGTATATATTCTCTTGGAGAAAGTTCATGGCTGTGTTTATGGTAATTCGGGATTCTGCCTCCAAGAACAATGGATTTTAAATTTAACTGTTCACAGAGTTCTTTTCGGGCATCATATAGTCTTCTTCCAAGGCGCAGTTCACGGTATTCAGGGTCTACAAAGACTTCTATTCCGTATAAAACATTTCCGGTGGATGAATGGGTATTGAAGGTGTAATTTCCTGTAATATCACTATAGGTATGATCATCCCCGAATTCTTCATAATTAACAATGATAGAAAGCGCTACTGCTGCTAATTTCCCATCTACTGTGATACAGATTTGTCCATTGGGAAATATCCTGGTCAGTTTTTCTATACTTTTTTTAGACCATATGGATTCTGACATTTGCGGATAGGCTCTTTTCATTGTTTCTGCCAACTCATCATAATCCTGAACAGTCAGGGGTCTTGTATCTATTTGCATTTGATGTAATTTTACTTAAATTTAGTGAAAATTTTAGTTTTAATAATTCTACATAACTAAAAATTTTCAACCAAAGATTTATGCTAACAAACTTTTTTAATCGAAAGAAAATAAATTTACAATTACTATTTTTTGCTTTATTCCTTATTTTTATTATTTATCAGATGACAAAATCTAATAATAACAATGATAAATTTATAATTACTAATATCAAGGCATCCTTTGACGGAACTATTCTTAAAAAAGTTGATGTGAGGAAAAATCTTTTTTCCCATGTTACAATATCAAGAAACAATAAAGCTGACACATTGATCTTCATTGGTGACTATAGCGACAGTGTAAATATTGGGGACAGAATTATTAAACATAAAGATTCCCCTTTCTTCTATGCGGTAAGCAATGGAAAAAGCTCTAGAAAATATATTTTTGAACTGATTCCCGAACCTATTTTCAATAATGATAAGTTTCCTAAAGCCTGGAAGGACAGTTGTAAACGAAATTGGAAAGAAGCAATAATCCATGAATAAAACAATAAATCCTACCCAAACGGGCAGGATTTATTGTTAAATGTAGTGGCCATAATCATCTAATGACATTTATAGTATTTATATTATAAAGACAACATAGTATTATCTGAAATTTTAATTTCTATTTTTTTTAATAAATGTTGTAATTCTATTTTTGCTTCACTTTTTAAACCTAGTGTATTAGCTATACCTATACTATCTGTACTCAATCTTTTATCTAAGAATAACTTATATTTATTTTGTATCTCACCTAGCTTATAAGAATGAATATGCATAGAATCATTTAAAGTTGCATCATTTGTATTATTAGATATGTTAAACTCTTTTTCCAAATATTCAAGTAAACGATCTTGAATAACAAGCACCAAATTTTTATTTAAATGTTCAAAAGTTTCAATTTTGTGATGAATTTGAATGAGAATTGTTTTTGCTGTCATTTTCCAATTCATACCAAAACTTTTATTTTCTATACTCTCATCTTGTAACTCAATATTTAATAATTTTAAAAGCTTCTGCCTTTCTGGCCAAACTGTTCCAGTTGTATCGAGAGTTTGCAACTCTATTCCAACAAAATCAATTATTTTTCTATCTTGGTTACAAGAAACTAAAAAATAATCTACACTTCCGCCAGGAACACTTACCTCGGGAATTATATGAAGTTCATTTCCAGGCACATGCCCCTTTAGTAAGTGAAGACAATCAATAAATATCTGCTTTCTTTCAAGTAATCTAAAAGGGCAAATTATTATATTCCGATTTTGATAAGACAATGTACATGTTCCAATTGATATATTAGCTTGACTTTTTCTAGTTTTAATACATTTTTTAGAAGTATATTGACACATTTGGTGATTAATAATTTCGAACCAATTAACTTCTTCCAAAAGATTATATGTAAAAAACTCAGTTATTTTATTGTCCATTTTTAGCAATTTCTAAATATTCATTAGATATATCAATTCCTATAGATTTTCTGTTAAATTTTTTTGCTACTCTCATTGTTGTTCCTGTACCACAAAAAGGATCTAAAACAATCCCATTCTCTGGACAGGTTGCTAAAATTGGTATATGACATAATTCCTCAGGGTAAACAGCATAATGCTTTTTTCTTTTTTGCGTATCTTCTGGTATTATATCCCATATATCACTTGGCATTGTACCATTAGGATTATAAAATAAAAAATAAAATCCTTTATTTTTTAGCTCTTTAGCTCGTCCAGATAAATTTTCAGAATTAGAATGAGTAGTTCTTTGATTACCTCTAATTACCATCCTAAAATCAGAAATTTTATTATTTCTTACTTTATCTAAAACATTCTCAAGCTCAGTCATAGCATTATATTTCTCTTGTTCTGACAGTTCTGTTGACAATTCAATTTGTCTCTTATATCTAACACCAGAAACACCAGTGGCTGAAACAACAGCTCCATTTACGACTTTCGAATCACGAGGTTTTGTTCTAATTGCAGAATCATTAAAGTAATATCCTTTACTAACTTTTGTAAAATGAAAAATATTCTCATGTACATTAGATAATCTATCTTTAGAACTTGTCATTCCTTTATGCTTATTCCAAATTACACTATTCCTTAAAGTCAACTTTAGTTCATCACAAATTCTAATTGCCACCCTCCAAGGCAATCCTAACAGTTGTTTTTTTTCATACTTATCTCCCAAATTAAGCCAAAGAGAACCAGTAGGTTTTAAAATACGCTTAATTTCACTAACAATTTTAATAATATTATTTATATACTCTTCAAAGTTTTCCTCTAAGCCAATTCCTCCATTTTCATATTGCCTTTGCCCCCAGTAAGGAGGGCTCGTAACAACACAATCAATAGTATTATCTTCGATTCTTTTTAAAATATGCAATGAATCTCCATTTATATAGATGGGTTGATAATTATTATTATTTAAATATTCTTTTACTAATTCCATTTCCATATTGCAAAAATCGATAAATTAACCAATTATCCAAAACTAAACCTAGGGATTTTTTTTCCTAAACAAGATAAAAGTTGTTTTCTTAATAATCAAATATAAATCCTGCCCGGTTTAGGCAGGATTTATATTTAAAATTCAAGTTGAAATTATTCCCACTCAATCGTTGCAGGTGGTTTGCTTGAAATATCGTAAGCTACTCTGTTGATTCCTCTTACTTCATTGATGATTCTGCTTGAAACAGTATCTAAGAATTCGTAAGGAAGTCTGCTCCATGTTGCAGTCATGAAATCGATGGTATTAGCCGAACGAACTACAGCTGTGTATTCGTAAGTTCTTTCATCTCCCATTACTCCTACAGATTTTACAGGAAGTAATACTACGAATGCCTGAGATACTTTTTCGTAAAGATCGTTTTTGTATAGTTCTTCGATGAAGATATCATCAGCTTCCTGAAGGATTCTTACTTTCTCAGCATCTACAGCTCCCAATACTCTGATTCCTAATCCAGGACCAGGGAACGGGTGTCTGTAAACCAAGTGGTGAGGAATTCCTAGTTCTTCTCCTACTCTTCTTACTTCGTCTTTGAAAAGTTCTCTTAATGGCTCTAATAATTCGAATTCCATATCTTCAGGAAGTCCTCCAACGTTGTGGTGAGACTTGATTACTGCAGAGGGTCCGTTTACAGACTGGCTTTCAATAACGTCAGGATAAATGGTACCTTGAGCTAAGAATTTAGCACCTTCAATTTTGTGAGATTCTTCATCAAATACGTGAATAAACTCGTTTCCAATGATTTTTCTTTTCGCTTCCGGATCGTCTACTCCTGCTAATTTTGAAAGGAATCTGTCTTGAGCATCCACCATCTTAATGTTCATGTGGAAGTGCTCTCCATACTGGTCCATTACTTTCTTACCTTCATCCTTTCTCAATAATCCCGTATCTACGAAGATACAAGTTAACTGATCTCCGATTGCCTTATGGATCAAAACTGCTGCTACAGAAGAGTCAACACCTCCGGAAAGACCTAGGATTACTTTGTTGTCTCCTACTTTCTCACGGATTTCTTCAACTGTTTTCTCGATATAGTTTGTCAGCTTCCAGTTTTTCTCTGCATTACAGATTCCAAACACGAAGTTTTCAAGCATTTTTCCTCCTTCTTCGGTATGAGAAACTTCCGGGTGGAACTGAACGCAGAAGATTTTCTTCTCTTCATTGGAAATAGAAGCAATTACTCCTGATTTTGCGTTTAATTCAAAACCTGCCGGTAACTCTCCTACCTCATCAAAGTGGCTCATCCAAACTACAGAGTTCTGAGTTACTCCTTTTAATAAAGAGCTCTCTTTAACGATCTCAAGATTAGCCTTTCCGTATTCTCCTTTTTCTCCTTTGTTTACTTTTCCTCCTAAAAGGTGAGCAGTCATCTGCATTCCGTAGCAAATACCCAATACAGGAACTCCTTGTTCGTATAATGCTTTTTCCACAAGGTGGGCATTTTCTGCATTTACAGAGCTAGGTCCTCCTGAAAGGATGATTCCTTTTGGCTGTTTTGCTATAATATCTTGTAAAGGTGTATTGAAAGGTAAGATTTCAGAGTACACACCCATCTCACGGATTCTTCTTCCGATAAGCTGGTTGTACTGGGATCCGAAATCTAAAATAATAATACCGTTGTTCATTTGAATTATGATTTATGAATTATAATGTTGAGTTATTCTTTTGATGGTTCAATTTCATTAAGTTTTCACAATGATTTTCATTCTTAAACATCTCATTGTAATTGAGATTCTATGGAATGATAAAGTCTGTGATACATCTGCTCATCAAAGCTTCACTCAAAAACTGTTTAACCAATTTGTTTAGGTTTTGGCTAAAGCCAATTTCATCTCTTTTTTTATAATTGGGCTAAAGCCCAATCCTATTGATAAAATCTAGCTCCATAAAAGCTTATTGCTTACTACCTAACTGTTTTACAAAAAAAGACTTGGAATGGCTCCAAATCTTTTTTCGTGATTTATTAAAACTTTCCGATGTCTTCTCTGTAGAAGCCGTAATCGAAATGTACATGACCTGCGTCTTCGTAAACTTTTTTGCGGGCATCTTCGAAAGTAGCACCTGTAGCTACAATGTTCAATACTCTACCACCGTTGGAAACTACTTTATCTCCTTTTGTGACAGCTCCTGCGTATAACAGTTTACTGTGTTTTACTTTATCTTCTCCTGTAATTTCAAAACCTGTTTCAATGTTTCTTGGATAACCTCCTGAACACATTACAAGACAAACTGCTTTTTCGTTTTTAAACTTAAGCTCGATGTCTTTTCCATCCATACAGTCCTGGATCACATCTAGAAGATTGTTTTCCATAAGAGCCATCAATACCTGAGTTTCAGGATCTCCGAATCTCATGTTGTACTCAAGAAGGTAAGCTCCGTTCTTAGTTACCATTAATCCGAAGAAAATGATTCCTTTGAAACTGAAACCTTCAGCTTTAAGACCTTTAATAGTAGGCTCTAAAATATTTTGCTCAAAATCAGCGTAGTGTTCTTGAGTGAATTCCGGGCTTGGTGCCACTGAACCCATACCTCCTGTATTTGGTCCTGTATCACCGTTTCCAGCTTTCTTATAATCTTTTGCAGCGATACAAGGGAACAGTTTTTCACCGTTTGAGAAAGCGATGATAGATGCTTCAAATCCTTGTAAATATTCTTCAATTACTAAACGAATACCAGCGTCTCCATAGATTCTTCTGATCATGAAGTCGTGGATCGTAGCTTCAGCTTCTTCAAGGTTGTCGCAAATTACAACTCCTTTTCCACCAGCTAAACCACTCGCTTTAATAACCAAAGGATATTGCTGAGTCTGGATGTATTCTTTAGCATCATTGTATGAATCAAATACTACTGCTTTCGCTGTTTTGATATCATAGGTCTGCATAAATTTCTTAGAGAAAGCTTTACTTCCTTCCAGGCTTGCTACTTTCTGAGTAGGTCCGAAAACCTTAAGGTCGTGTTTTTTGAACTCATCCTTGATCCCAGCTACCAATGGAGCTTCCGGTCCAACGATTGTTAAATCAACCTTTTCTTTAATAGCGAAATCTCTAAGTTCTTTGATTTCTGATAAATGAACATTTTTCCCTATTGCATCGGTAGTAGCATTCCCGTTAGCAAAAAACATTTTAGAAATTCTTGGGTCATTCTGAAGCTTTGCTGCTAAAGCAGATTCTCTACCGCCTTCACCTATGATTAATATTCTCATACTTTATTTATTATCTAGTCTTATTCTACAAATATATAATTTTGGATGCTATAATTACAATCCCTAATTATTTTTTAATTCTATTTTAATTAGTGGAAAAAGTGTCTAACCCCAGTAAACATCATTGGGATTTTGTGTTCATTAGCAGCTTCAATACTGTCCTGATCTTTTACACTTCCACCAGGCTGAATGATTGCCTTAATACCTTCCTGAGCGCAGAAGTCTACTACATCACGGAAAGGGAAAAATGCATCTGATGCCAATACTAAATCTCCTGTGAATTTTTCTTTTGCTCTTTCAATCGCCTGTTGCGTAGCCCAGATTCTGTTAACCTGTCCACCTCCGATTCCAAAGGCCTGAATTCCGTTGGAAACTACAATAGCATTAGATTTCACATATTTTACAACTCTCTGAGAGAAAAGCAATGCTTTTTTCTGTTCTTCTGTAGGCTGAGTTTCAGTAACTACTTTTATATCATCAGAGAAATGTAAATCATTATCCTGAACCAAGATACCACCGTCTACTTTTACCCATGTTTTCTTGTCAGAAACAGGGTTTACAATTTTAATGATTCTTAGGTTTTTCTTTTTTCTTAATACTTCAAGAGCTTCTTCGTCAAAATCCGGAGCCATTACAATCTCAAGGAATGTTTTGTTTAGCTCTTCAGCTGTTGCTGCATCAATTTTATAGTTCATTGCAACAATTCCGCCAAAGATGGAAACCGGATCACATTCGAAAGTTTTTTGATACGTTTCCAATGCTGAAGTACCGATAGCAACTCCACAAGGGGTAGAGTGTTTTACAGCACAACAAGCCATTTCTTCTTTAAACTCAGTGACTACTTTCCAACAAAGGTCCATATCACGAAGGTTGTTGAAAGAAAGTTCTTTCCCTCCAAGCTGCTCGAAGTCTTTCATTGCTCCGTTCTCGAAAGTAGAAACATAATAAGCTGCTGACTGGTGAGGGTTTTCACCGTATCTCAGATCAGAAACCTTCTTGTAAGATGCATTTAAATAGGTTGGATATTCCTCATCTAAAAGCATTCTTGAAATAGCAGCATCATAAGCTGATGTAAGGTTGAATACTTTTCCTGCAAGCTTCTTACGAGTCTCGATATAAGTATCCCCGTTTTGTTCCATTTCCAGTTTTACAGTTGTATAATCTTCTACATCGGTAATTACGGTAACAGAATCAAAGTTTTTCGCCGCAGAACGAAGCATAGATGGACCACCGATATCAATAAACTCTACTTTCTCGTGTAAAGAAATGTTTTTGTTCACATTTTCAAAGAAAGGATAAAGGTTTACGATAACCATGTCTATCAGACCAATTCCGTGCTCCTGAACGGTTTTCATGTGCTCTTCGTTGTTACGAACCGCTAACAATCCACCGTGAACTTTTGGGTGTAAAGTTTTCACTCTACCGTCCAACATTTCAGGGAAATTGGTTACCTCATCAATCTGAATTGGATTTAAACCAGCGTCTTTCAAATGTTTGAACGTTCCTCCTGTGGAGATCAACTCATAATTCTGAGCTTCCAAAAACTGTGCGAACTCAATTAATCCACTTTTGTCAGAAACACTGATTAAAACTCTCTTTTTACTCATTACTTTCAATTTTTACTTTTCACAGTTATTTCAAACTGTATCCGGGTCTTTCACTTCCGGATTACTTTTTATTTTACTTAGATTATTTGCTAATGTAGCAATGTACCAGTTTAACAATGTAACAATTAAATGATTGGTAAATTGGTACATTACTAGATTGTTACATTATCAGTTTCCCAGGACTTTATTAATCGCTAAAGGAAATATCTCATATTCAATCTGATGAACTTTCTGCGCTAATGTTTCGGGAGTATCATCTGCTGTTACTTCAAAAGATTTCTGAAGAATAGCTGCTCCTTCATCAATACCCGGCGTTACAAAGTGTACTGTTGCCCCACTTTCTACTTCTTTGGCTTCAATCACTGCATTGTGAACGTTCATTCCCCACATTCCTTTTCCACCAAATTTCGGAAGTAATGCCGGATGAATATTAATTATTTTACCATTCCAGTTTTCACAGAATTCAGGTTTTAAAATGGATAAAAATCCTGCCAATACAATAAGATCTGTATCTTGTGGGATTACATTAGCCAATTCGCTGCTGAAATTCTTTCCTCTTGGAATCAGTATGGTTTCTATATTATGATTCTTTGCTCTTTCCAGTCCGAAACATTCTCTGTCTGCTACTACCAAAGCTACTTTTGCGTTCTGAATCTCTCCAGCCTCAATAGTATCAATGATTCTTTGCAGATTGGTTCCTGAACCGGAGACAAGCACTACTAGTTTTTTCATATTTATTGGGTAGCCTTGTCAAGGTTTTAAACCTTGACAAGGCTTTCAGTTTCCTGTTTGATTTATTTTACTATTACCCGATGTGTTCCATCCAGTCTTTCTATTTCCTCAACATAAAATCTGGGAGCGGAATTACTGCATCCTGACTTTGAGTTCTGCTCCAAACGACCTTTCAACCTGTACGTCAAATTATATTGGTCGGTACGGTTATCATAGAAGTAATTCTTCAACTCTAAAGTCTGGAATGCTTCTGGTACCAGCGTTTCAGGATTTATATCTTTTCCTAATAAAAAGCTATACTTTGGATTGATTACCTTTTCAACTTTTATATCATCATTATCATCTCCGCAGGCATACATCATATATGAAGCTTCGATGGTCATAAGTTCTCCTAAAGATGTTTTATGTTTCCAGCTATGAAATCCCCAATATCCTACTCCGAGGAGCACTATTGCTATGACCAAGTAGCGGATGGATTTATTCATTTATGATGTAACACTGACCAGTCTAGCCATAACTGGCATAGTAATTAATTTTTATAATGATAAATTGATTTTCTCTGCTCCTTCAGTGATTTCTCCAATTTCGTAAGCATCATCTAAAAGGTGTAATACTTTTTCAGCATGTTCTGCATCTACAACAATTACCATCCCTACACCCATATTGAATGTTCCGTGCATTTCTTCACGAGTAACACCACCTCTTTTTTCCAATTCAAGCATTACACTTGGGATTCTGATTTTAGAACCGTCAATAGAAGCACAAAGTCCTTCAGGAATAATTCTTGGAACGTTTTCGTAAAGACCACCACCCGTAATGTGAGCAATTCCTTCTACTTTTACTTCTTCCAATACTTTGTGAATATCCTTAAAGTATAGTCTTGTAGGAACTAAAAGCGTTTCATATAATGGTTTTCCTTCAAATTCTTCTTCGAAATTCGGGAATACTTTTCTTACTAAAGAGAATCCGTTTGAGTGGAATCCTGAGCTTGGTAATGCAATAATTTTGTTACCTGGTTTAATCTTAGAACCGTCAATGATCTGGTCTTTTTCTACAATTCCTACACAGAATCCTGCAACATCGTAATCTCCAGGCTGATACATCCCCGGCATTTCAGCAGTTTCTCCACCAATTAATGCACAGTTATTGTCTTTACAAGCTTCTACCATTCCTAAAACGATTTCAGCTGCAATCTCAGAATCAAGCTTTCCACAAGCTAAATAATCTAAGAAGAATAAAGGTTTAGCCCCATGGCAAAGAATATCATTAGCACACATTGCGAAACAGTCTACTCCAATTGAGTCATATTTTTTGGTATCCAAAGCTACTTTCAACTTTGTTCCTACTCCATCTGTTCCTGAAACAAGAACCGGATTTTTGTATCCACCGATCTCATAGAAAGCACCAAAACTTCCCAAGTGGTTCAACACATTGGAATTATGGGTTTCACCAACCGCTTTTTTGATCTTGTCAACCGTTTTGTATCCTTCTTCTTTGTCTACTCCTGCTGATTTGTAAGTGTTACTCATGTCTGCTTAGATTTTTTAGATCATCAGATTTCAGTTCTCAGATTATTGATGATCCGGTGCCTGTAGTCTTACGATCTTTATATATTTCAATTTACTTTTTATATTCGATTTAGAAAACAAAAAAGCCGACAATCTTTTCAGATTATCGGCCGTTATTTTATCTCAGAATTTCAGAGCCCACAATTTTCCCTTTATGAGAAAAACATTGTTTATAGGAGGTCTGAATTTTCATCTCTTTTCTTTTTGCAAAAATAGTAATTTTAAATGAATATTCAAATTCTATTTTTCAAGGATAGTTTCAATAGCCGCAATCTTCTTTACTTTTTCCTTTAATTCACTGTCTTTCTCCGCGTTAGAAATTTTCTGTTCAGCTTTATCGAAGTTATCATTGAAGAAAGGAAGTGAGAACGTTTCTACCACATTTCCACCGTGGAAAGGGAAACGCTTAGATGCTGCTTCTAAAACTCCTGCTCCACCTCTTCCTCCTGGAGATGTAGCCATCAATAACATGGGTACTTCATTCCATACCGTTCTGTCTTTGATTCTCGAAACCCAATCGAACACATTTTTGAATGCTGTAGAGTACGTTCCGTTGTGTTCTCCTAAAGAAACCAACAGTAAATCTGCTCCATCAATTTTAGCTGCAAAATCGTGAGCTTCCTGAGGAACTCCGCCTGTTAATTCTCTTTCGTGTTTGTAGATTGGCATTTCGAAAGGATTTAAATCAATCACTTCTACTTCTGCTTTATCAAATAATGTTGATGCATAAGCTACCAACTGTTTGTTCATTGAAACTTCTGAATTACTTCCTGCTATTGCTAAGATTTTCATATTTCGTATTAAATTTTTAAGTTATCATTAAAGAACCACCATCCGCAATGAGTTTGTTGATGGTGATCCTATTTTATTTTAATTGTAAGGATACAAATTTAGTTTTTTATTTAAGATAAGAAGGTAATTCCATAGGGACTTCCATCAATAATATTTCAGCATCTTCTATGGCTTCAATATTAAAACTTTGAGTATCCCAGATTCCTAATCCGTCTCTTTCATTCAGAACACGGTCTCCTACTTTTGCACTTCCTTTTAAAACAAATGCATATACTCCGTTATCCTTTTTGTTCAACATATAGTTTTTACCGTTACCCTGTTTAAAGTTGGCAATATTAAACCATGCATCCTGGTGAATCCAGACTCCGTCATCATTTTTATTGGGAGATAAAATCTGTTGGAATCCATTGATCTTCTCACCTTCTTTGATGCTTTTCTGATCGTATCGTGGTTCAACATTCAATTCTTTTGGGAAAACCCAGATCTGTAAGAATTTTACTTCCTCGTCTTTATTTTTGTTGTATTCACTGTGTTGTACTCCAGTTCCAGCACTCATCACCTGAATTTCACCTTTCTTGATTACCGCGGTAGTTCCCATTGAATCTTTGTGTTCCAAATCTCCTTCCAAAGGAATAGAAATAATTTCCATGTCCCTGTGTGGATGCGTCCCGAATCCCATTCCTTGAGAAACGGTATCGTCATTCAATACTCTTAATACTCCAAAGTTCATTCTGTCTTTGTTCTGATAGTTTGCAAAACTAAATGTATGGTGAGAGTTTAACCAACCATGATTAGCATGGCCTCTTGAATCCGCTTTATGATATACTGTTTTCATTTCTGTGATTATTTATGGTACAAATGTAAGAGATGTGGAGGTAAAAAAAAGTTGATATAGGATAAGAAAAAAGGAGTGCCTGAGAAAAGGAAAATTATTCTGTTGGATTACACAAAGGCGCAAAAGATATTGAATAATGAAGGTGTTTTTAAGGCGCAAGGATTTTACCTTCTATAAAACTGCACACTGTTTTATTGGCCGCTAATGCACGAATAAAATAGTTAAAAATCTTAGTCTGCAAAGATCATTCAAAAAATCATATGAGTTTTAGTTAAAGCCATTCGACTATATTTAAAATATGAGAGCGGGCTAAAGCCCGCTTTTATTGAATTTTATTACTATTATTCTATAGATATCATACTTCTTGTTTTACTCTTTTAACTCTCAGTCAATATTTGATTTATCTTTTCCTAAAATGCCTCTTTAATTTTAGACCCTTTTTTAAGATAAAAGAATAAAACACAGATAAGCAGCATTAATATGATCAATAGTCCGATAATCGTAGAAATATAATTGGAAAAGTGCCCCAGAACATTGGTCACAATTCCTGTTCCGATTTGATTGGCAGCCATAAGAAATCCAGAAACCAATACTGAATATGTTGGAAATTCAACTGTACCCCAGCCAATAGAACCAGGAAATATACTTCCCATAAAGAAACCGATTAAAAACATCATCATCAATAAGATTTGGATGTTGGGATAGATCAGGAGCAACAAAAGTAAAATACCCACCCAAAGTGGAGAGGTTATAAAGAATAAGGATAGCTCGAGTTTTTTAGAAAGCATCCCGAATAAAAGCCGGTTAAGAGCAATTCCTCCCCAAAATAAGGATAATCCAAAGCTTGCATTACTATTATCCAATCCTTTATTTTTAAGAATAATCCCACCAAAACTTCCAAAAGTGCCCTCTACACAACCATATAAAATGATTGCAGCAAAAAATATCCAGAGTTTTTTTGGAATTTTGAAATGGTCAGGAAGTTCGAAAAATGTCCCTTTATCAATTTTAAGCAATAAAAAGAGAATGAATACAAGACTTACAACAATAAATATTACCCCAGGAACATACATCCAGTTTTTGACGTCTCCGATCAGATTCATCATCAATGGAGATGTTGACGTCCCTAATCCTACCAGAAACTGAAGAATTAAAATGGCTGAAGAGTTTCCTTTCTCAAATAAACTTGCGGCCAAAGGATTGAGTGTTGTAATGGAAAATCCAAACCCCATTCCCATACAAGCAACCAGAATCAAGAGTATGGGAAACAATAATGATTTCCCGCTCATAAAATAATGCAGGAACCACAAAGTACCAGTTGAGGCAAGCATTAACAAGATACCAACAGCCAGAATAACCTTCGGTCCCCATTTATTAACCAAAAATGGAGCACTTAAACATGAAATGATAATACAGATGACCTGAGGTACAAACAAATTACCAAATTGAGATATGGAAAGTGCAAATAGGGAAGAATCCATAAAAGCATTTCCTAATGCCGGAAAAATTACAAAGTTCACCCCAGTAAGAAAAGCTAATAAGAAAACAACGATGATAATGATTTTCTTAGAATCCATGAATTTACTTTAAAACATGCTTTTTGAGATACTCTCCTACTCTTAATGCCATCGCAATAATCGTAAGTGCAGGATTTACCGCTCCACTGGAAACAAAGAATCCTCCGTCTACAATGTATAGATTTTCCAGATCGTGAGCTTTGCAGTAAGTATCAACGACTGAGGTTTCAGGATCAGGTCCCATTCTTGTTGTTCCATTTTGATGGGCAGGTGAAGCTATATCCATTCCTTTACTGAAGTAATATCCTTTAAACAGGAAGCTTTCAAATTTCCCTGATGCCTTTAAGGCTTTGATTAATTCTGTTTTTAAGAACTCGTGTCCTTTTTGGTTATTGTCTGTATAACTAATTTTAATTTGTCCGTCTTCAACTGTTACACGGTTTTCAGGATCTGGTAAGTCTTCTGAGGTCAGCCAGAAGTCAACCGCATGTTTTGCCATTAAATCAAAGGTAAAACCCGGAGCAGGAATCGGACTGTCTGCTTTGATCTGGTTTTCGTCTGATTTCCCCAGCATCTGTATATGCCCTAAGGGAAATTTATATCCTCTGGCAGAATGATAGAAATCGTTGATTCCAAATGTCTTCCCAAATTTTGTAGGATTGGGTTCTGTATATAAGGCAATCAAAGCTGTATTCTGATGAAACATATAGTTTCTTCCCACCTGGTCTGAAGAATTGGCAAGCCCATTGGGAAACTGATCATTTTTACTTTGTAATAATATTGCTGCTGAGTTGATTGCTCCTGCCGAAAGAATAACAAGATCTGCCGTCAATGTTTCCATTCCTTCCCCTTGTTCTATTATAACTTCAGTAATTCTTTTCCCTGAGTGATCGGTATTAAGTTTTACAACTTTTGCATTCGTCATCAGTTCGACATTGGAATATTCTAATGCTTTTGATAATGCACAAAGATGCGCATCACCTTTTCTTTCAGAAGCATCCGGAAAACCATCAAAACGGTCTAATGTATAAGGAGCATTGGCTGTGGAATGAGGTTCAAAATTAACTCCGATCGGCAATTCGAAAGGGTGAAGTCCATAATTCGTTAATTCATCAAAAATTTCCTGAATCCTGGGCTCATGAGGCAGTGCAGAATGAGGATAAGGCTCCGAATCAAAAGGCTCTGTAGGATCAGATCCTCTTTTTCCATGGACATGAAAGAGCTTTTCTGCTTCCAGATAGTAGGATTTTAAATCATCATATTGAATAGGCCAGGCAGGAGAAATACCGTCATAATGCTGAATTTCCTTAAAGTCTTCTTCTCTTAAGCGAAATAAAGCTGCTCCGTAAAACTTGGTATTTCCACCCACATTATAGTGCATTCCCGGACGGAAAGTGTTTCCATTCTTATCCAGCCAAAGATCTGTTGTTGTATATCTGTTTTTCTGAAAAACTTCTATGGAACTCCAATTTTCTTTTTCAACCGGAACATAATCTCCTCTTTCCAGAATTAATATTTTCTTACCGCTATCAGCTAATTGATAAGCCATAGTGGAACCTCCGGCTCCGGTTCCTATGATGATGATATCATACATTTTTTAGAATTTGGTTCATCTAATTTAAAGATAAAAAGATCGGAATCAGCTTAACAAAATGTTAATTTTCAACCCATTGAATATATTTTCAATAAAATCAGACAAAAGATTTATAGGAGATATCTTATTTTTCGCAGATCGCACAGATTTTGCAAATCTTTATTTCGATCATAAAGTATTGTTCCGCATAGTTTAAACCAATCTGTGCTATCTGCAAAATCTGTGAGCTTATGATGAAAAAATGATCTAAGTTTTAGCTAAACACTATTTTTTAGAAATAGAATTAAATCTATATATTTCACTACGAAGAGTATTTAAAACTTTTTATATTTGTTCCGTTTAAAACAAATATAAAAAGTATGATCAAGAAAACTCTATTTTTAAGCATTGCAGCCTTAAGCTTATTCGCATGTAATAGTAATGATAATGATGATGCCAATAACAAAACTACAGAGCCTAGTATTATTGGCAAATGGCAGCCTTCTAAATATATGGCCTACTCCGGAAAAGACGGTAGTATTATTGCCAGCAAATCATCGGATGCCAATGTATGCGATAAAAAAGGATTTATAGACATTGCAGCCAATGGAAAAATACATGAAATTTCCTACTATGGAAATGCTGAATCAGAATGCAAACTTGATGCTGACACTAACACTGACTATACTTATGACTCTTCTTCTAAAACACTGAAGGTTAAATATGATGGAAGCACTGAAGTTTCTACTATAAAAAAATTAACCGCCACTGAATTAGAAATCATACAAGAGTTAACTGATGTAAATGGTGATGGAATAAAGGATGAGATAACAGCAATATTCAAAAGACTATAATTAATAGCGCCACCTGATTTAGGTGGCGTTTATTTTTGGTTTCATCCATTAATAAGGTTTTTATTTTCCAACAAAGCACACAGAATGCACAGATTCTTATATTTGTATGGATAAAATATAATGTTTATATCTTCAACTAATTAAAAACAATCTGCGTCATCTGCAAAATCTGCGAGCTTATTATGCGAGAGTCAGGAAATAATATAAGTTTTGGCTCTAAAGCCAAATGGAAGAGATGTTAAATAGGAAAGCGGGCTAAAGCCCGCTTCTATTGAATTATATTAGGTTATTTCTATTCTATAGACACCTTACTTTCAGGTTAAAAGTGAACCTGCTTAATCTCTTCTTCAATTTCTTTAGGAGTTTCATCTTCGGATTTAACAAAAATCATTGTGACTAAAGCACCGATCAGCATACACACTCCACCTACTACAACATAATCCATGGCTTGTTTACCAAAAACACCACTTACAATAGGGCCACCAAACAAACCGTTGATGATCTGCGGAATTACGATAAAGAAATTAAATATCCCCATATAAACACCCATTTTCCTCTGTGGAATCACTTCAATCAGCATTGCATAAGGCATTGCCAGAATACTTGCCCAGGCAAATCCTAATCCAATCATTGAAATCCAGAGGTTATCTACATCTTTGATAAAATACATGGAGATTAATCCTAAACCACCGCACAACAGCGCTAAAGCATGGGTTTGTTTTTTACCGATCCATTTAGCAATAGGTGTTAATAAAAAGGCAAATGGAATAGCCCAAAGGTTATACATTCCAAAGAGTTTACCGGTTAAATCTCCAGCATCATTGAATGCTTTTGAATGGGTATCTTCCGGAGAAAGGCCTAAATGGTGAGTTGCCAAAGCACTGGTTGTAAATACCCACATCGTAAACAGGGCAAACCATGAGAAGAATTGGACAATTCCCAGCTTTTTCATCTGTGTAGGAATTCCGGCGAAATCTTTGAAAATATCTGAAAATTTAGACTTTTCATGCTCTATTTCTTTTCCATCTTCAAAGGCTGCAAATTCTTCCGGAGAATATTCTTTAGTTGTCAGGATTGTATACAGAATAGAGATAATCAGCAATACCGCTCCTACATAAAAGGAATAGATGACATTGTCTGCAACAAAACCTTTAGGTGCAACATTGGAAACTCCAAGTTTTGTGAGCCAATCCGGCAAATAAGAACCCAAAACAGCTCCAAATCCAATCAAAATGGTTTGTACTGAAAATCCGATAGTTCCCTGGTGTTTTGGAAGCATATCTCCTACCAAAGCTCTGAAAGGCTCCATGGCAACATTCACGGAAGCATCCATCATCGCCAGAAAAATCACTGCTAATAAAAGGGCATTAGCTGCAAACATTTGAGTTACAGAAGCAGCATTAGGTAATAGAACTAATCCTATAGCACACAAGACAGCTCCAATCAGGAAATAGGGTTTTCTTCTTCCCAACGGGCTCCAGGTATTATCGCCCATATGTCCAATAATAGGTTGAACAATAAGTCCTGTAATGGGAGCTACCAGCCAAAACCAAGATAACTCATGAACATCTGCTCCTAAATTGGCAAGAATACGGCTTGCATTTCCATTCTGTAGTCCGAATGCCATTTGGATTCCAAGGAATCCCATACTCATATTGATGATCTGAGTAAGTGAAAGTTCCGGTTTCATTTTTCCAGCCATAGCTATCTTTATGCTTATTTTGTTTTTAATTCTTTAATCAAAACATCTTCAAGAGCTGTTTTGTCCGCTACTACTTTATCTACAACATCATTAGGAACCGTCATAGAAAGGACGTATTGTTTTACTTTCCATTGTCCATTGATCTTTTCTACAACTCCTGAACCACGGCAGATCTTCATTTGAGTATCCAATAATTCATCAAACCAAGCCAACTTTCCGTCTTTACTGAAGTAGATATTTCTTTTAAGGGCTGTAAAATTCCAGGTTTTCTTTTTATCGAAATGAGGTTTTGCCCACATCATAAATTCTTTTTTATTCCAGACTTCTGTAGCATCTGTTCCGATAAATGTTGATTCATCTGCAAAAAAGTTGAAGTACCCTGTATAATCAGCTTTGGCAGCGGCTACGTTGAAGGCATCCAACATGGTACTGATTTCTGATTTTTCTTTTTGAAGTGTTTTGTTTGATTGTGCTGAAAGCATTGTAAATCCAAATAAAAACAGGATAAGTGTATGAACAGCTATTAATTTTTTCATAGTATTATTTATTTTTCAAGTTCAATAATTAATGGGGTTTTGGCAGGAATTGTTAATGTATTCTGTAATGAAACCTCTTTGCCTGAAATCACCTCTTTGCCTTTGGAAAACCCTTTTAGAGATTCTTCAAAATATTGTAAGTCTAACGTCTGATCTTTTTTATTATTGTTGATGACCACCATTACACTTTCTTTATCATTATATCTGAAATAAGTAAATACTCCATCTTTCGGAACAAAATTTTTCGTTTTTCCGGTATGAATGACGCCTTTTCCTTTTCTCCAGTTTAATAATTTTTGGGTGAATTGATAGAATTCTTTTTGTTCAGAAGTTTGCGCTGCCGGATTGAAAGCATTTTGCTTATCAGATTTCCAGCCTCCAGGAAAGTCTCTGCGAATATCAGCATCGCCTCCTTTTTCTTTATTCCCTCGCATTCCGACTTCTGAACCGTAATAGATCTGTGGAATTCCGCGGACTGTTGAGATTAGGGTTAATCCCATTTTGTAAACGTTCGAATCTGCGTTGAAAATCTCATTCCATCTTTCGGTATCATGGTTTTCAAAGAACACCATTACATTATTGATATCCGGATAAAGAAAATCGCTGGTGAAAGAATCATAAAGCTTAATCATGCCTGTATTCCAGCCCTCTTCTTCTTTAAAGGCTTTCGGCATATCTCCAAAGAGCATGAAATCCATTACAGAAGGCAGGTTTGAATTGTATCCGGCCGCTTCTCCCGTCTTGGAATTTTTTTGCCAAGCTGAAATTTGTCCTGCGGTATACAACCAGGATTCCCCTACGATATTAAATTTAGGATATTCATCGGTAATAGCTTTCGCCCACTTTGCCATGGCTTCTTTATCATTGTAAGGATAAGTATCTACACGGAAACCGCCCAATTCTGCATATTCGATCCACCAAATGGCATTTTGGGTTAAATATTTTAAAACCAAAGGATTTTTCTGGTTAAGATCAGGCATTGTTTTATCGAACCAGCCATCCAACGCATATTTTTTATCGATATCCGAAGCATTGGGATCAAACTGTGTAGATGTTTTGTAATTGGATCTTTTGAAGCCCTCTTCTCCTTCTTTGAACCAGTGAATCCAGTCTTGTGTGGGAAGGTCTTTCATCATCCAATGAGAAATACCCCAGTGATTGGTGACATAATCCATCACCAGTTTCATATTTCTTTTATTTAATTCCTGAGAAAGTTTTTTGTAGTCTTCATTGGTTCCGTAGCGGGCATCAATTTTATACAAATCGGTCTGGGCATATCCGTGGTAGGAATATACTTTTTCATTGTCTTCATTCACAGGTGTTAGCCAAACCGCTGTTGCACCAAGGTTTTGAATGTAGTCAAGATTATTGATGATTCCCTGAAGGTCTCCGCCGTGTCTTCCGTTAGGCAAACTGCGATCAGCTTTTTCAGTTAATTCCGGAACAGAGTCATTTTTTTCGTTCCCATTGGCAAAACGATCAGGCATAATGAGATACATCACATCCTTTGAAGTGTAGGATTCACGATCTGCAGCTCCTGAATTTCTCGCCTTCAGTTCATAGGTATAAGAGCCTACATTCTTTTTATCTTGTTCAATATTGATGGTAAACTTCCGAACTTTAATCTCATTGGTATTAACGGTAATAAAAATGTAGTTTGGGTTATCTACTTTTTGAATATTTTTAATTTGAACTCCATCTGAAAGTGAGATTTGATTATTAGCAATTCCTTTCCCGTACACAAGGATCTGAAGTTCAGGATTTTTCATTCCCTTCCACCAGAAAGCCGGTTCTACTTTTTCCAACGTTGTTGACTGGGAGAAAGCTATTGAAGCAGCGGAAAGGGCAAAAAACGTATATATTTTTCTCATAACTTAGTTGTAGTCTTCCATTTAATCATCAGCTGCGCATTATGAAATGCTATTTAGAACACCACTCACCAGACTAAAAACCAATAAGTTACATTTAAACACACAACAATTTAAGTATGAACAACTTAGCAGCAAATTACGAAAAAAACTTTAGAGTTATTATAAAATAATGAGCAGAATTCTCTTTTATCCATCAATGTTGTATGATTCTTTGGTTTGATAAAAAAAATCATGAAAACATAACAATACTTATGGTATATTTTAAAAGAAAACAACAATATTTCACAATTTGCCATCTATTTTTTTATTAAATTTTCATTAAATTATCACATTAAAAGGATATTTAATCCAAAATAAGCAATTTTTAACGGTTTTATTTTTAAATTTACAGAAAAAATGTTTGATTTTAGTAAGATGTTTGAAAGTGATGGACCAGACATTGTTTACCCTTGGGCCATTCCTTTATTCGCAGGTATTATTTTTATAGAGATGGTATATAGCCACTTCAATAAAGAGAAGCTTTATGAAACGAAAGATGTGGCTACCAATGTGCTTTTGGCGCTCTTAAATTATAGCCTTGACATCATTATGAAAGGCTTTTCTATGCTTGTTATGATGTTCTTTTACTATCATCGTATTTTTGACTGGGAGGTTGGAATCTGGTATTGGATTGCTGTATTCCTGGCTCAGGATTTCGCTTATTATGTTCATCATTATGTAGATCATCATTCCCGTGTATTTTGGGCGGTACATATCACCCATCATAATTCTGATTATTTCAATATTACCACAGGATTCAGAAGTCCTGTATTTCAACCTTTGTACAGATATTTATTCTTCTCTCCATTAGCATTCATCGGATTCCATCCACTGCATGTTATGGTAGCTTATTCTGCTATTCAGATTTATGGAACCTTTGTACACACGCAATCTATAAAAAGCATGGGCTTTCTGGAATATATTTTAGTAACGCCTTCTCATCACCGTGTACATCATGCGTGCAACATTAAATACCTAGACCGTAATATGGGAATGGGATTGATTATCTGGGACAAAATCTTTGGAACCTTTGAAAAGGAAGATCCTGAAGTTCCCGTAAAATATGGTATCTATCCTAAAATGAAGTCTAAAGATCCGGCCACCGTGCTTTTTTACGAATGGAGAAGAATTGGAAAGGATCTGAGACAACCAGGGCTTTCTTTTAAAAATCGTCTGAAATACCTCTTCTACTCTCCGGGATGGAGACATGACGGCACCGGAAAAACCGTAAGACAGTTCCAGAAAGAGTACAAAGAAAAAGTAAAAAACAAACCACTCCCAGCTCAACCTGAACCCACAGAAGCTGTTGAACCTGAATATACTTCAAATTAAAGAATAAAAAATCCCCAGGCAATTATTGACCTGGGGATTTTTAGTTTTTACAGGCATTGAAAAAATAACCGCCACCCTTTGAAACCAAAAAAAATTACTTCCTTTCAATGTAATCAGCATCAACCAATTTATTAGGCTTCAGATACACAATATTGTTTTGAAAGTCTAAAAACAAATTGAACCTTTTTATAATTTCATTACCCAAAATATTCATTCTGGAGCCTGTTACCGGCCTGCTTTGAGATAAAATCTGTGCAGGGATATCTTTTAGTTTGGTTTTTCCTAATGATAAGGTTTGAAGGTTTGAAGTCATAACAGGAATTTCATTTCCCTGGGCTCCTTTCATGATTACTTTTTTAATAACTGTCATTTTATCCGTTGGAAAACCCTGTTCATTCAACAAAGGACCGTCCAGCATCGCAGTTCTTTGATACCCCGTATCGAAAAGATACCAATCTTTATTTTTAATCTTGTCCTGTGAAATACCAACCTGTACCAGGAAGACGTTATTAAAATACTTGATAGGAACCGGAGAATATTGTGATTTTACATTGGATGGAAGCTGAGAATGCACTACCATTAATCCTTTATCGTGATTTACTTCTACAATCATTCCATCAAATAAATCCCAGCCAAATCTGCCATCTGTACCATGACCGGTAAGTTGTGCCGGGTAAATAGTAAAGCCTTTGTATTCTTTTTTTCCGATCTGCAGAATATTGGTCCCTGATTTTAATGAACTTTTGATTTTATTCTTCAAAGTTTCCTGGGTAAGCACAAGATCACTCGTCCCAGTATCAAAATTGAGTAAAAGGGTATCTACTTTATTGAGTACTGTTTTTATAAATATTGTATTCTGCTCATTTATATGAAGCTTCATCGTATCTTTGAAAGACATTTTACTAAAGTCTTTCGGAGGCAGAGATTCGATTCTTGTTAACGCAGAATCTTTACCTTTCAAAAGAATAATAAAATCTTTTTTTTCTCCTTTTTTGAGATCTACAACAAGAGAGTCTATATCTGTTTTTATAGTAACCCTTTTATTAGAAGCAGCTATTTTGGATGTTGTATAAACATCCGGTTTAATTTTAGGATCTATATTCCAATCTGTTTTTAAGCCATTGTCTTTTTCGTAAATAATGGCTTTAGGTCCATTTGCTTTTAGAATAGGTAATTTATTCTGAGCCCATGAAAAGGAAGCTAAAAACGAGACAAGCAATAATGATAAACAAGACTTCATAGCTCAATACTATTTAAATTAAATACAAAATTTACCCAAATAAGTCATTACAACATCTATAGCCGTATTGCCTATTGTAGTACCATCATGAAAACAATTGTCTGTAGGGGCAATGTAAAACTGATAAGGCTCTTGTTTTACTTTAATCATAGGATAGGACGGATAATGCTTTAGAAAATAATCTGTAATGTTTTCATTGGTAATTTCTACATCTTTAAGTTCTTCTTTTTCTTTAAGCATATTACACGCCTGCTTCATCGTAAGATTAACAAACAAAAAATAGCGCGGTTGCTCCCCTAAATTGATGGTAAACCTGTTCCCATACTGATAACAGGTATGTAAAGTCATGTCTTTGGAACTGTCTTTATGCACGCCTATATAATGGATGTCTTTAAAGGTATAATTTTCAGGTAATTTTCTTTTATTTAAAGACACCACTTCACTATTGGGATAGTTCGTGGCAATACTCATAAATCTATAAGGCGCTAATGAGATTTCATCCAACACCCCATTAAGATGGGTATTTAGCTCCTGAACCAAGTCTTTATTTTCAATGAATTTTTGAAATGCATCACCATCCGAAGTGGCTGAATGAAGATTCAGTTTATGGAACATGTCTTTCAATTCTTCAGGAATATCTCCTATAAAAACCGAGTTATAATCTTTCTTATTGATATGATCTCCTTTTAGAGTATCTAGTTCCTTCTCTGAAAGTTTTCTCCAGTCTCTTTTTGCCAGATGCGCATTGGGTTCATATTGTGCTTTGAACTTAAGGTCTTTGAATACAATTTCTACAGGTTCCTGTTCTGAATGATGAACAAGACCGGAATTAATTTCTAAGACATCTTCTAAATGCTCACCGTATATTTTGATTCCTGATTTTAGTTTCATAGTGATTAGTAATTATTGAATTCTCCCACAAATACCATGGTTATATCAAACTTCTTGTTGCCCAGTGTGCTTCCGTCATGAATGAAATTATCTGTTGGAGCAATATAATATTGGTAAGGTTTTACCTCTATTCTGATTACCGGATAATCCGGATACAATGAAAAAAATAATTCAACAATATTATTTGAGGTAACAATAATATCCTGATGACGCTTCTTAACATCGGTATAAATTTGTTTCAATGTTAAGTTTACAAAATATAGATATCTGGATTCTTCACTAATATTGATGGAGATTCTATTGTCTGATTTATATGCTGTATTGGGCGTAAATTTTGTACTTTGATCTATATGCAAACCTGTGTACTTTATATGCTCCCTATTATGGAGATGAAAAGTAGTGGTATGCATATTGGGAAGGCATCTTGTGATGCGATGAAAATTGTATTTCTGAGTATCTGATTTTTGATTAAGAAATTGATTTAAAACTTTATTAAGTTTTAATGTAAGCTTTTCATCTTCCTGAAATTTGGGCTGAACATCAAAAAGAGTCTTGCATTCCTCCAGCTTTATTGCTTTAAACAAGGTCTTCAATTCATCCGGAATCTCGCCCAACCCTAAAGTATTGAACATTTTATTTCCTTTCTCTGAATACGAAAGAATTTTGTATTCAGATTCTGTAAGATCCCGCCATTTATCATGAGGCAAATAAGCGTTATCAAAATACTCAATCCCTGTATTAACGACTTTTTCAGCCACTACTCCTTTACTGATTTTAAGCTGATTCTTCCAGTTGAAATCAGATTCTCCAGCCAAATACATTCCCTTCTTTAGATTCATGCTAAACGATAATGCATTAATTTCTCTTTAACTTCAGTTTCAATCATAATTTCTTCAGTTTCAAATTCCAGCTCATTGACTATATCATTATAAGAAACTTTACACAATTCCATTTCTTCTTGTGTTTCTTGTGGAATTCCGTCTATAATATCATTCTGAATATAGGTAATAAGTTTAATCATATCATGACAATATATAGTAGGATTATCAAAACCTCTTTCATTAGAATAACGATTCCCTAAAAATCCGCCTCCGCAAAAATCATAGATAGAACAGTTAAGGCATTTCTGCGATACCATTGAGTGAGCATTCATATACACATCAAAAAGTTTATCTTTAAAAACATCACCAATAGCGTGGGTATGGATATTAATATCATTTCTGGTGATTCCTTCATAACAGGCTCTTATAAAGTCTGCTACTTCTAAATTACCATTAGTTTCCAGTACAGCAACTCCATTGACGTTTTTACCTAAAATCTGATCTCCTTCATCTTCACCTACAATAAGGTCTATAAGTGTTTTAAAAAATCTTACACTCATCCTATCTTTGTCGTCCTTCCAGATCTTAAATAATTCTATAAGCCAATCTGCATAGGGTGTATAATTTTTTGTATTAACCAATTCTTTTTCCATTCCATCAGGAAGTTGGTCAAAATGACCATCAGGCAAAAGGATATTAAGACCTTTTACTTTAAGATCCTTCGCTTCATCATACAGTTCCTGAGGAGGAATATTAATATTTATGACAGACAAAATTCCATTAAGCCCATACTCCTGTCCTAATATAATTGCTTCTTTTACCTCATCATAAGAGCCTTTTCCATTATGAAAAACACGGTATTTATCATGATATTCTTTAGGCCCATCTATACTTATCCCAACCCTGATATCCAACTCATTAAAAAGCTGATACCATTCATCATCTAGCCCAACACCATTGGTCTGGATGACAAAATCAAAGTAATTATCGGGAAGTATTTCCGTGAAAATCCTGATAGATTCACGATAAAACTCTTTGGATATTAATAAGGGTTCACCTCCATGAAAAACAATCTGTATATTATTCAAATTATTTTCCAGGCAATATTCATTAAGTTTAGCAGCAAAGGCTTTTATGGTATCAATTGACATGAATTTAGGCTGCTTCAGATACGTTTTATCGCCCAAATTATACATGTAACAATACGAACAGTTGAGATTGCATCTACTTGCAACCTTTAATACAAAAGATGTAATCATATCCTATAGAATAAAAAAATAGTTCTCCGCCATAGCGAAGAACTATACATTTTAATTTAGTAATTATAGCTTAGTGGTAGCTAATAAGAATTGATCAGCTCTGTTATAAGCAGCAGATGCTCCTGATCTAGCTGTTACGCTACAATTGTCAGGGGATATTATTACAGAAACCCCACCAAAAATAGATTTATACAAATCTACATTTTCAGAAGACTGCATCGCTTTTTTAAGGATGTTCTTTTGCTCTAAGTTACTGGTAATTTTTAGTTTCTTTTTCATGATAAAATAGTTTTGGTTAATAAATTACAATAATTCCCCAAATATAGATATTTTATCAAACGGAAAAAGAAATATTTTACAAAATAATTACTTTTTTTTAATAGTTATTGCAAAACCACCACTTCTAGCCATTTTAAAATTAATTTTTGATTTACTTGTGATTGTTTTGTTATAAATATGATAACTCTGAGGATTATCTATATAATCAGCATCTTTTCCATCTTCATAAATGGTTGCTTCATAGGTCTGACCTTTATCCAGGAATGAAAAATCTACTGTATATTCACGTTTGTTTTCATCCGTAATGCCTCCTACAAACCAGTTTTCTGTACCTTTTGCTTTTCTGGCAGTGATAACATAATCTCCTGGTTCTGCAGATAAAATTTTCGTATCATCCCAATCAGCAGCTACATCTTTGATAAACTGGAATGCATCCATATGCTTTTTATAGTTCTCAGGAAGGTCAGCAGCCATCTGAAGGGGCATATACATCGTTACGTATAAAGCAAGCTGTTTTGCCAATGTAGTTTTTACGAAACGGTTATCTCCAGGGAAATAATAGTCTAATTTCGTCTGGAAAATTCCCGGTGTATAATCCATAGAACCACCCATCCATCTTGTAAACGGAAGTACTGTCTGGTGATCCGGCTTGTTTCCTCCGAATGCTTCATACTCTGTTCCACGTGCTGCTTCTGCAGAGATGTAGTTCGGGTAAGTACGGCTTTCCCCTGTAGGACGTACAGACTCGTGAGAGTTTACCATGATTTTATAGTCGTTTGCTTTTTCAGCAATTCTATAATAGTGATTGATTGTCCATTGAGAATAGTGATGCTCTCCTCTTGGAATAATATCTCCTACATATCCTGTTTTTACAGCATCATAGCCATATTTATTCATCGTTTGGAACGCTTTATCTGCCCATCTTTCATAGTTCGTAGCAGAACCTGAAGTTTCGTGGTGCATGATCAATTTAATTCCTTTTGAATGTGCATAATCGTTCAGCATTTTGATATCGAAATCCGGGTAAGGAGTAATGAAATCGAAAACAAATTCTTTAGAATGTCCGAACCAGTCTTCCCAGCCAATGTTCCATCCTTCAATCAATAGCCCTTGGAATCCGTTTTCAGCAGCAAAATCGATATATTCTTTAACTTTCGTATTGTTAGCTGCATGTTTTCCGTTTGGAGTTAACTTCGCAAAGTCTGTTTTCCCTAAATGAACATTTTCTGCTGTAGAATAGGCCCATTGAGATTTTCCGATAATCATTTCCCACCAAACTCCCATGTATTTTGTAGGGTGAATGTAAGAGGTATCTGTGTATTTTGTAGGCTCGTTCAGGTTAAAGATCATTTTAGAATCCATTACCTCTTCAGCTTTTGGCGCAACGATAATTGTTCTCCAAGGAGTTACTGATGGAGTCTGGATATACCCTTTTGCTCCTTGTCTGTCTGCGGTTAAGTGTGTTTTGAACTTAAAGTTCTGAGCGTCTACTTCAAGGTGTGAAACCGGATAATCTAATACAGCTGCTTCTGCAACGTTAATGTACAAAGGTGATTTTCCCTCTTTCTTAAGCATCAATGGAGACTGAACTGCATTTTTCACCAAGCTCTGAGAAGCATTGGCATCAAATGCTTTATCCCATTTTGCAGGAATTTCAGACACTTTTGTTTCCTGATACTGATATTCCTGAGAATCGTAATCTGCTACCATCCACCAGGCCTTCATATCGGTTGGGAAATCAATTTCAGAATCTTCTTCTCTGATCACGAAATAATTTAGATTTTTCTGCTGTGGAAATTCGTATCTAAATCCAAGACCATCATTGAAAAGTCTGAATTTCACTACAATACTTCTGTCTGTAGAAGCCTGATTTAACGTCACTGCTAATTCATTGTAGTGGTTGATATAGTTTTTCTTTTCTCCTAAAACCGGCTGCCATGTCTCGTTTTTAGAGTCTCTTTTTTCATCTACTTTTGCAAAACCGTTGTTTAGGTCGTATTTTGCATCTTCTGCTTTGGCAATTTCAGAAGCAAATTTTATGGCTGTGTCTTTAAATAATCTCAATCCCAATTTTGAATCTTCAACAACCACCGCACCGTTGTATTTCAGATTATAGAAAGGAACTCCATCTTTTAGCTGGAAATTCATTTCAAATTTACCGTCCGGCGATTTTAAAGATTGTGCTTTCACACCAAACATCATTGAGAGCAAGAGTGCTCCAACTGTAATTTTCTTCATAATGACTATTTATTAACTTAAAAAAATAGATAAAGTGCTGCGGTAAAGCAGCACTTTGCTTTATTTTAATTTGATTTTTATTGACTTAAAATACTGGAATTACTGAGAATTCTCCCGTGATATCATTGAAATACACGTCGTAATTGAAAGTTTCTTTTACAGGAATATTTCCTCCATTAAGCTCTGCTACACCAAAAAACTCCTGAGTAGCTCCCCAGTTTGTTCCCCAATCGTGATTGGCTCTGAATTTAAATTCACCAGAACCTAGATTAGCTTTTTTCTTCACCCAAATATGAGAATCAAATGTTGATTTTTGTAAATCTGCATCTGTATTCCAATCTCCTGAAGCGGATCCAATCATAGAAACTGTTGTGTATGTAGTGGTTGGAGTAGGTATTGATGTCAATGTATAGCTTAGTGCATTGGTATCAACAGTCAACTTATAATATCCCGCTGTTTCCACTGAAATATTTCCAGAAGAGCCACTTGCACTTAATGTTCCTGCAGCTCCCCCCATTCCGTACTGAGAATCCCAAGATCCAGGAGTTTTGATAAACTTAAAGCCTCCTTTTGCAAAATATCCGGTATATGAATATTTTCCAGCAGTAGTTGTTTTCTGTAAAGGATACAATCTTGCATTGGCTGTAGTGTTATCCCAAGCTCCTGCTGTAGCATCACCAATCAGGAATAGATCTGTATAATTGTATACAGGTCCTAAGATATATGGAGTTACCTGCAATGTTATTACATTAGAATAGTATTTAGCACCACCTACAGCAGTCTTAAACCTAACCTCTAATTCATTAACCACATTTCCAGTCCCTCCTAATCCTAATACTAGCGTATTCAACTGCTTATTAGTCATAGAAAAAGGAGAAGATACAACATCAATTAATTTGCTGTCTTTAAATCCTTTTCCTTTTATTCCAAATTCAACCTGCTGAGTAGATACTACAGAAATATTAAATGTTGATTTTGCCCATTTAAAGTTTACAGCAGTAGCATCTAGATTACTTTTATCTAAAACAATTGTTGTTTTATCTGCAGAAATACTGCTTTGTGAAGTTTCACTAATAATCGCCTGATCTTCATCTTTTTCACAAGAAACAAGCCCCATTCCTATAAAAGCTATTGCTAATATTTTAATTATATTTTTCATGTTTAAGCAATATTTTAGATTAATACCCAGGATTTTGAATCAGATTAGGGTTTGCAATAATATCTTTAGCCGGAATTGGGAAAAGATTTCTATAACTTTCTACCGCTTTTCCATCTTTAACATTTCCTTTCCATGGCCATACATAATCTCCTGATGTAAATTTATTGAAACGGATTAGGTCACTTCTTCTTGTTGTTTCCCAAGATAGCTCTCTTGATCTTTCATCCAGAATAAAATTAAGATTTATAGAGGTTACATTTCCACTTACATTACCATAAGCTCGTTCTCTTAACTTATTAATATATTCGATAGCAGTAGTCTGACTTCCACCAGTACCACCTCTAAGAACAGCTTCTGCATACATCAAATAAATATCAGCTAAACGATATAACGGAATATCTGCTTCAACCCAATTGTTATGGGCTCCCGGAGATCCATTACTTTTTATGTTTTTATATTTTATGAATGCATAACCGTCACTAAAAGATCCTAGATCATTAATCTCCAGATTCTGTCCTGATGTATAGAATCTTCCTCTTTTATCGCTTCCATTTGTTGGAAACAAACCTACAAAAGCTTTAGTAGTTCTTAAACCACCCCATCCTACATTAATTCCAAAATCAGAAGAAGGCATTGTTCCTCCTACTGCAGCATGTACCAGAAAAGTGGTTCCACCATTGGTTTGCGTTCGAAGTCCATCAAAATTTACACTTAAGATTTGTTCAGGATTATTGACATCATTATCTGCAAGGAATAATTCTTCATATTTTGGTTTTAAAGAGTATCCTGCAGTAATCACTTTATTACAATAGGTAATACAGTCTGTATTTCTTTGAGTTCCTGTATATACTTCAGCATTCAAATATAATTTTGCCAATAATGACCAGGCTGCAGCTTTATCTGCTCTACCGTATTCATTAGTTTTCGGGTCTTTTAATTCTCCAGCAATAGCTAATAACTCAGACTCAATGAATTTAAATAATTCTTTTCTTTCTATTCTTTGTGGTGGAGTTTTAGATCCCGGCATATAAGATTCATCCACAAAAGGAACATTTCCAAACATATCTATGGCATAAAAATAAGACTGTGCTCTTAAGAAACGAGCTTCAGCTTTCATTAATTTTGCCTGATTAAGATTATCTCCAGTAATACCATTGGATGCCAGTTTCTCATCTGTAACATTTCTTAAAAATTCGTTACAAAAAGCAATCTCAGTATAAACTCTGTAATACATTGCTGCAATGAACTCATTAGAAGAATCCCAAGTCATTTTATGAAGGGTATGAAGATTTCCATCATTCCAGCCAATTACTGCTTCATCAGTAGTAACAACATTCAAGTTATAAAGTAGTCTTGTGTATTGGGAAAAACCACCATTAATTCCGTTGATATCACTATTTGGCTGATCTCCATCACCACCAATCTGACCTCCCATAGCATACCCGCCGTATAATTTTGCCAGAATATTTTTATAGTTTGCGAAATCCTTATATATACTCACGGAAGTCACATCTGTTATGGGTTCTCTTTCAAGATCTTTCACACAAGAAGTGGCTGTTAACAAAAATACTGCAGAAAGAGACAAAACAATATTTTTAATTTTAATTCTATTTAGTTTCATTTGATTCTTATTTAAAATTGGAAGTTAAAACCTAAAGAATAGATTCTAGGCATTTGATAGTAACCATTATCTATTCCTCCGAAAACCTCAGGATCAACTCCTGAATATTTCGTGATCACAAAAACATTTTGTGCCATTCCATATATTTTCAGATTACTTCCCTTAGAGAAAATTTCTCCGAAATTGTATCCAATATTGATATTATCCAACCTTAAGAATGATGCATTCTCTACATAAATATCCGATTTATATTGAGGTAATGAAAATTTATATTGAGGTGCTGTCATAAATACATTCTGAAGATACTCATTGGTAGATGCAGACTGTAAAGAACTGTTTGAGGCAGCATTATTATATACATAATTTCCTAATACAGCTCTTGCACTTAAAGAGAAATCCCAGTTCTTGTGAGATACTTTAGTAGAGAAACCTAAAATAGCATCTGGTGTTGTAGATTTATAATAATACATGTCTTTTGTATTAATTATACCATCTCCATTTCTGTCTACATAAGCTCCATCTACTGGTTTTCCATTAGTATCATATACCTGCTGGTACACCCAGAATGCATTAGGGGCATATCCTACAGCATGCGCCTGAATTCTATTTCCTGCTGCTCCTTCAATACCACCAACTTCCATATTAAATGATGCATCTGCTCTTTCTTTTAATTTGGTAATGACAGGTTTATAATGAGTAGCGTTGAAACTTACCTCCCAAGTTGTTTTTTCAGTTTTAATAGGAACTACAGTAATACTCCCTTCAATACCTTCGTTCTTCATATCTCCAACATTCTGCCAGCTGGCATTACTTAAACCTCCTGCAGGTTCATCTGCATATACTAACAAGTCTTTAGTATCCTTTCTGAACACATCAATTGAACCTGTAATTCTGTTATTTTTGAATCCAAAATCCAATCCTAAGTTTTTTGTTGTTGTGGTTTCCCAGGTAAGATTTGGATTATAGTTAGCAGGCCTGAACATATAATAATATTGATTACCAAACTGATAACTTGCTTCCGAATAACTTGGATTGTATGAAGCAAAAGCAGGATAGTTATTAGGTTTGTTTCCATCTAGAGCAGGAAGCTCTTGCTGTCCGGTTTTCCCCCATCCTGCTCTCAATTTTAAAGTACTGATTGCAGAAATGTTTTTAATAAAGTTTTCTTCATTTAATTTCCAAGCTGCAGATACTCCAGGGAAAACACCCCATACATTATTTCTTGTTCCATTAAAGAATCTTGAAGATCCGTCTCTACGTACTGACCCTGAAATAACATATTTATTGTCAATAGTAAAGATCGCTCTTCCATAGAAAGAGATCAGGGTATTTTGAGTTTTAAAATCCAAATCCTTACTATTGATTCCCGTTCCTCTATACGTTAATGCCCCAGGAATAGTAGTTTGAAAATCCTGATAAGCATATCCAGCGGTAATATCTACTCCTGTATTAATTGCTGATATAGTCTTCACATAGTTGAAGTAAGTTTCCAATAACTTATTATTCTTTTCCATAGAATAGAAATTGGAACTTCCTCTGTCATCATAACCGGATTTATAATTTCCATCCTTTACTTTATGACCTTCACTTTTGGTGTAATCATACCCGGCATTCACGTTAAAGCGAAGATCCGGAAGGAAGTGAAATTTATAATCTAACTGAATGTTCCCTAATCCTCTGGTTACTGAAGAAATGTCACGAATTGCATTCAGCATAGATACTGGATTGGCATTGGCATTACCATTCAATTTATTGGTAAGCAATCCATTTTTCTCCTCAGTTAAGAACCATTCATAATATCCTCCGTTTCCTGGCACTGCATTTACATTATCATAAACAGATTGTGTAGGATCAAAATAAGTAGCAGCTTTAATTATTCCACCATCTACAAATCTGTTATCGGTAAAGGTTCCTTTAGCATTAATGTTTACGGTTAAATGATTATCAAAGAATTTAGGGTTAATATTCAAACCTACAGAAGTTCTTTTAAAGGAATTTGTCTTCACAATACCATTCTGTTCGTTATATCCTATAGATAAACGATATGGTAATCCTTTAATTCCTCCTGAAAAAGCAACATTATTATCTGTACCCCAAGCTGCCTGATAAATCTGATCTTGCCAATCAGTATTTGCTGACCCAAGTCTCTTTCTATAGCTTTCAGATGCGTTTGCATTTACAAAATTTCTAAACTGATCTGCATTAAGTACATCTACTTTTCCCATTTTAGTAGACACAGAAGCTACTGTTGAAAAATTCACTTTAAATCTTCCCGAAGATCCTTTTTTAGTAGTAATTAAGATAACTCCGTTAGAAGCCCTGTTACCATAGATGGCTGTAGCTGAAGCATCTTTCAAGATATCAAATGTTTCAATATCATTAGGGTTGATAAGAGCTAATGGATCTGAAACACCATTTACCCCTACAAAATCCTGTGGCACTCCATCAATCACGACAAGCGGGGAATTCTCACCACTTAAAGAAGATGTTCCTCTGATTCTGATTTTTGTTCCTGAACCGGGAGCACCACTATTATTGGTAACCTGCACTCCAGGTGTCTTACCCTGGATAAGCTGTCCTGCAGAAGTTGCCCCGCCGTTAAAATCTTTAGCAGTTACAGAGGTAATAGAACCTGTAAGATCCGATTTCTTCTGCTTACCATATCCAATCAAGACTACCTCCTCAATTTTCTTCTCCTTGGTGGCAGAGTCCTTAATCTGCGCATGCATTACTGTACTTGCCAGTAAAAAAGCAGGCGCTATTTTTAATGCCGTTGTAAAATTTTTCACAATTTTATTTTTATAGTTTCGTTTTTTCAGTCCTAAATCCGGCTTGTAGCCAGTCTCGCAATTTAAAAAAAAAATAGAATTATCATAATTTTAATATAAGTTATGATAAAATTATGTATATTACGAAACCGTTTTTAGTTAAAATTTTACATCTCAATATTTTACACGATAGTATGCTATGCATAATATTTATTTTGCGTTAACAAAAAGTTAAACATTCGTTTAACTTAATTTCATATTAAACTCTGAAAAACGGCAAGATTTATCATAATAACTCCACAAAGAGCGGTATTCAAGAGATAATCCTTATCTTTGCAGTCAAAACTTTACTATAAATGTCAAACAGAAAGATGATTACGGCAGCTTTGCCTTATGCAAACGGTCCGGTTCATATAGGACATTTGGCAGGTGTTTATATTCCTGCGGATGTTTACGCAAGATTTCAGAGAAGATTAGGAAAAGATGTAGCGTTTATCTGTGGTTCGGATGAGCACGGTATTCCTATTACCATAAGAGCTAAAAAAGAGGGAGTTACTCCACAGGATATCGTCGACAAATATCACGGGATTATTAAAAAATCTTTTGCTGATCTTGGAATTTCATTTGATGAATATTCAAGAACAACTTCTCCAAAGCATTATGAAACCAGCCAGGATTTCTTCAAAGTTCTTTATGAAAAAGGAAAATTCACGGAAGAGGTTTCTGAACAGTATTTTGATGAACAAGCAGGAGAATTTCTTGCTGACCGTTATATTGTAGGAACTTGTCCGAATTGTGGTAATGAGAATGCTTATGGTGACCAGTGTGAGAAATGTGGCTCTACCCTTTCTCCCTCTGAACTGATCAACCCGAAATCAATGCTTAGCGGAAATGTTCCTATTCTTAAAGATACAAAGAACTGGTACTTGCCACTTAATGAATACGAAGATTTCTTAAACGAATGGATCATTGAAGGTCATAAAGATGACTGGAAGCCTAACGTATACGGCCAGGTTAAATCATGGTTAAACGATGGATTAAAGCCACGTGCAATGACCAGAGACCTTAACTGGGGCGTTCCTGTTCCCCTTCCAAATGCAGAAGGAAAGGTTCTTTATGTTTGGTTTGATGCGCCAATCGGATATATTTCTTTCACGAAAGAATGGGCTGAGAAAAACGGAAAAGACTGGAAAGATTACTGGCAAAGTGAAAACAGTGATCTGGTACACTTTATCGGAAAGGATAATATTGTATTTCACTGTATTATTTTCCCAGCGATGATGAAGGCACATGGAGATTATATTATGCCTAAAAATGTACCTGCTTTTGAATTCCTGAACCTTGAGAATGATAAAATCTCAACATCAAGAAACTGGGCGGTTTGGGCACATGAATATGTAGAAGAATTCCCGGGACAACAGGATGTTTTAAGATATGCTCTTCTTTCATCTGCTCCTGAAACTAAGGATAATAATTTTACATGGAAGGATTTCCAAACGAAGAATAATTCTGAATTGGTTAACAAATTTGGAAACTTTATTAATCGTGTTATCTCTTTTACCAATAAGAATTTTGAAGGGAAAGTACCAAGTGGAGTCTTAGATGATACCAGTAAGACTGCAATGAAAAATGCAATTGAAGAAGTTAATAATTACTTAGAAAAATACGAGTTTAGAAATGCACTAAACGCATTCATGGGCTTAGTTGATTATGGTAATTTATATCTTCAAAATGCAGAACCTTGGAAAACAATAAAGAATGATCCAAATGAGGCTGGGCAAGCAATGTTCGTGGGAGCACAAATTGCGGCAGTTGTTGCTCAATTATGTGAGCCATTCATGCCATTTTCAGCTGAAAAATTATTTGGGTATTTCAATATTGAGAAAAAAGATTGGAATGATTTAAAAAATACTGAAATCCATATTGAGGTAGGTCATAAAATTGAAGAAGCTCCTTTATTATTTACTAAAATTGAAGACAGTGTAATCGAAGCTCAAGTTCAAAAGCTGGAAGACACCAAACAAAACAATAAGAAAACCAACCCTAACGCTAATCCAATGAAAGAAGAAATCACTTTTGATGATTTTACTAAAATAGATCTTAGAACAGCTACCATTTTAGAGGCTGAAAAAGTAGAAAAAGCAGATAAATTGCTAAAACTTACTGTAGATACAGGAGTAGACGTAAGAACTGTAGTTTCAGGAATTGCAGAAAGCTTTACGCCTGAAGAATTAATTGGTAAGCAGGTTATGATCTTATTAAACCTTGCTCCAAGAAAAATTAGAGGAATTGAATCTCAGGGAATGTTGTTATTAACAACTAAACCGGATGGTAAATTATCTTTCGTAACACCGGATGACAGCAATGTTGAAAACGGTATTGAGATTGGATAATTAATATCTAAATATAAAAGTTAAAGGCTGTTTCATTTTGAAGCAGCTTTTTTAATTGTAAAACGATTGGTGGTTAGGTATTGAATTCTCTCGCTGATCTTGCTGATTTCGCAGATCATTGGCTAAAGGAAATTGAATAACGTATATTTACTTGTAGGATAATATTATTTATATTTGCAGCCTTATTATGGTTAATAAAAGTGTTTTAAGGAAGCTCTCCGATTCAGAATTAGAAAAGTATTTAAAAGAAGGTAATCGCTTTGTTCCGGAGGCCGTTAAGGTCGCTTTTGAAATTCTGGAAGAAAGAGGACGTGCTTTCAGTGAAGTTGAAAAAACAGCTATCCAGCAAATGATTCAGCGTAAAAAGGAAGCTGAAGAAACTCAACATACAGAAGAAGTAGAAACCTGGAAAGACCATATTACAGAAGATCCGGAGGCCATCAAGCTTTATTCACGAATGACTATTTTGGTCAGTAGTGTTTTTTTCACTCCGGTTCCTGGATCTATTTTACTATTCCTCAATTTAATCAAATTAAAAAAATACCCTGCCAGCTTCTTAGCACTAGCATTCGGTTTTCTTTTTTTAATGTTTCAAAAATACGTTCTGCTTTCTCATTTTGATTTCGGTACATCTTCCCGATATAGTCCTGAAATTGGTGTCATTGCAGTAGGAGCTTTGGGTTTACTTGTCATCAGTGTTCTAGCAACTCCAAAAAAACTTCCTTACCGTGCAGAATCTTATATTCTTCCTGTAGCTTTATGTGCCGGAACTGCTGTTCTGATGTATTTTTATTTCCAGGAATGGTTTTCTTATTATCCGTTTGCAAGAGCTATTCATCTATTCAGACAATAATAAGGAGCTGTTTCCCGCTATCCACTTTTACTCCTCGCTCCTGACTCAATAGCCAACCACATGCTGTGGGGTAACCGTTTCTATCGGGGCTAGGAAAAAGTACAAAAAAGTCATTCCGTTTTACAGAATGACAATATATGAATTCATGAGATTGCTTCGCTTTCAGCTCGCAATGACTTATTGTTAATTATTTCTTAGTCAGTTTTGCTAAGTAAGAGTCTTCATCCTGCAACACTTTCTCTATTTTAAATCCATTATTTTCAGCAGCATTTTTTAAGGTATTAAAATCTAAATAAAGCCATGTGATCGGTTTTTCAGATTGCCCTTTATAATGTACAACATATTCTAATTCTCCGTAATACCCTCCGGCAGGAATATAGACTCCACCATCTTTATCACGATCAAACATATAAAGAATATCTGTGCTGTCAATCAGAATCTGTCCGCTTTCGCTCAGCAAAGATCCTAGTTTCTGAAGGTAAGAATCAATTTTAGATAATCCCTCAAAGATTCCGGTACCATTCATTAATAACAAAACAGTATCAAATGTTTCTCCTGAAAACTCCAGGATATTCTTGCAAACGGCCTTCTTAACTCCTCTTAATTTGCAGACTTCAATTGATTTTGGTGAAATATCCAAAGCCGTAACATCAAGATCAGTTTCATTCTGAAGGTATAAAGCATGTGAACCTGCTCCAGCCCCAATATCCAACACTTTTCCTTTGGATAGCTGTAATGCTTTCTGCTCAATATCATTCATATCTTCAAAATCCCTGAATAAATAGTCTACAGGAAGTTCATCCAATTCAGAAATTGACGTTTCCGTCTGCAGGTCTGCAGGATTTTCATCATGATAATAATCCCAGATGGCTTGGCCCATTAAATCTTTCATAGCAGCAAAGATACGCCTTCAAAAGGTAAAGTTCAAAGTCCATGGTTCAAAGTTTAAAGTTGGGTTTTATACCATAATCTCAAATTTACCCTCTAAATTTACTATTTCTCGTCTATTATCTCCTCTCTCACGTCTTCCCATCTTCAAGCCCTTATGCTATCGAATCTTTTTCTTCATGCCTATCTGCCTGTGATTCATTTTCTGCTTTCCCTGCTTTCCAGTAAGAAAATGCATAGAGCTCTTTGGAAGTCCAGTGTTTTTCTTTTCGGAGATAAGTGCGAATTTCTTTAACACTGGAAAATTCACATGCTACATACCCAAATTTTGAAGTTTCAGGAATATCAATATTCTTTACCATCTCAGCAATTTCACTGCTGGTTTGTGGCTGAGAATTATGAAGCCATTTAAATTCAATATCTGCTTTAGTTTTCAGTATCTGTTCATCTTCTTTTCCATGAACTTCGATAATACAGATTCCTTTTGCTGTTTCCGGGAGCGTTTCTAAAATAGCACTTAACACAGGAATTGCGGTAGCATCACCTGCCAATAAATACCAATCTGCTTCAGGATATAGTTCTTTTCCATCCAGACGCATCATTACACCAAGCTTTGCTCCTGCTTCTGCTTCTCTTGCCCATTTTGAAGCTGGGCCTCCATCTCCATGATCTGCAAAATCAATAAATACTTCATTTTTTTCCAGATCAATTCCTCTATGGGTGTAGGTTCTGATGGATGGGGCCACTTCTTTTGGCGGATATACCCATTCATCATTTTCTATTGTCGGAAAATGAACTTCATTTAACCCAACCGGAGGAATCGCAATCTTATTATTATCCCCAACAGTAGTATTTTTAAACAAATGAACTTCTGGAGAATACAGATACACTCTAATAAAATGATCGGTGATGTATTCTTTTCTGGTGACTTCGGCAATGAATTGCCCTGTTGAAATTTGAGCCATAACTGAATTAATTTTTAAGTTAAAATCCGGCTTCCGATCAATATCAGAAACCGGATTTGTAGAAAGTATTTGATTCAGACTAAGGCATAATTACCCTAATCCTATTTTTTTAAAAGTCAAAAGTATAAGACAGGTTAAATGTTCTGCCTCTTCCTTTATAGTTAAACAATGCAGGCATTCCATAGCTTGAATATAAAACCTGGGAACGCTTGCTCCAGATGGTTTGATAATCTGTATTGAACAGGTTTTGAATTCCAAGGTTGAATTTTCCAAACTGGAATCTGTATCCTACCATAAGGTCTGAAGTATTGTAACCTTCTATTACATTTTTAAGTTCATCCTGTTGTTTGAAATTCTGTAATGACTGGAATCTGAATGACCAGTTTTTCACATTATATCCAATATAGGTAACCAATTTGGATGGTGAAGCATTGTAAATTTCCTGTTTCTGCCATTCTCCTTTGTTATCTACCTCAGATTTAATTAATAATCCGCTTGCTCCGAAATATACACCATTGTTCATGGAATAAGAAATCTCTGCTTCGATTCCCATATTTCTTAATTTCAGATCATTAACAAGAATTTGGAATGTTTTTCTATCAACGGCAACAGTCTTATCTGAATTACTTAAAAATCCGGCAATCTGTGCTCTCAATCCGCCTTTATTAATACGGTATCCTGCTTCAAATTGGTTGGTTTTGATGGCTTGTAAAGGCTGATCTTTAACATTCACACTGGAAACAACATCCCAATGTGCTCCGTTCAACTTATAGGTCCCAATTCCATAATATTTAGCAGGGTCTGCCAGGCTTACTCCTTGTGAGTAGGTACCCCAAACCTGATGATGCTCATTGAATTTGTATAATAATCCTGCATTTGCCAATGTTACATTATATGAGCTCTCACCTCCCGGAATTGCAGAGGCGGATTTCCCATATCCTGCTGCAATCTGAGTCTGTTGTTCCGAACCTACAAAATCATCTACTTTTACTTTAATATTCTGATAACGAACACCTCCGTTAACCTGTAATTTTGGAAGAATATTATATTTTGCTTGAACATATCCTGCATAACTTTGTGAACGGTTTGTAGGATATCTGCCAAGACTGTATTTGGTTTCATTGATTAATCCACCGCTTGACATTGTTTTAGTAACATCATAAACAGATTGTGTTCCTTCAAATTTTTCAAAGTCTACATCTACTCCATAGGTTACATTTAGTCCTCTCCATGATTTTGACAATAATGCCTTCAATCCTGAGTAATATGTATCCTGTTGTGAGGAAGACATATAAGGTATCGCTGTTTTTTCCAGCTTTAAAGTTCCCGGAAATGGATAGAACCCAAGTTTTTCAGCACGGGTAGCAAACTGAACATACAGATCCTGCCCTCCAAGAATATTATTTCCTGTATAAGCTACGGTTCCCATATAACGTTCTGTTCCTACATTTTTATCGGAAGAAAAACCATCTCTCATTTCCAATAAATTCCCGTCTTTCTTGATAAAAGCTCCTAGGTTTTCGCCTAGATACAAACTTCTGTCTCCATTGAATTTGGAATTATAGTACTGAAGGGAAGCCGTTATTTTATGCTTATTGTTAAACTGATATCCTCCGGTTGCCAGAACATCAATAGATTGGTTGTACTGAAGATCGGTTTGGGTAATATCTGTAAAAAGCTGCTTATGATCTGCTCCATACACGCCACCATTCTGCTGATAGGCAATCCCTAACCTTCCAAAGAACTTCTCTCCTTTTCCTGCAATAGATTGTGCTGCACGGAAATCATGGTCATCTTTGCCCATAAATCCTGTACGTATTCCTAATTCGGTCTCTCCACTGATTCCTTTTTTCGATGGTGCTTTCGTAATAATATTAATGATACCACCTGTTGCATTTCCACCATAAATAGAACTTGCTCCGGAAAGAACCTCAATTCTTTCAATATTAAATGGATCAATCGCGTCCAATTGACGGCTGATTGCACGGATACTGTTCAAAGAAACCCCATCAATCATCACCAAAGCAGAACGTCCTCTCATGTTCTGTCCGTAATTGGTTCTTCCCTGCGGTCCGATGTCCATACTTGGAATTAAAATGGATAACATTTCCTTAATGGGAACTCCACTTTTAGCCTGTTCCTGGATTTTTTCTTTCTGAACTACCCAAACGGTACCGGGAATTTCAGAAATTTTGGTAGGTTTTCTTGATGCTACGATCACAACATCTTCTATCCCTTTAGAGGTTACAGTGTCTTTAACAGTTTGGGAAAATATCAATCCCGATGCCAACAGACCTATGAATGCATAATGCTTTTTCATTCCTTCAAATCAAAGTTTTATAATCCAGCAAAGATAATTTTTATTTAGAAACAATAAAAATAAGAAAAGATGAAATTTTTCACTTTTTGGAATTAAAAGTAGGAAGATGGAGGTTGGAAGTTATTTATGTCATCAATATGGCTAGAAGTCATCACAACTGCTTTGGACTAATTTTCTTATGTTGAGCAATAGCTGTTAACCGTCTATCATAACTTCTCTCTTCCAGCCTCCGGCTTCCCTCCTAAAAATCATAAGATCCCAGCCCAACTAAGGACCAGGATCTTACTGTGAAAAACAAGGTATCTTTACATCGCAGGCCCGGCTGCGTCTTTTATTTCTTCTAATAATTTTTTACGTTCATGAAGTCTTCTTCTTGCAATAACAGATTTACCACCAAGAACTCTGACAAATCTGAAGTATTGAAATCTTTTAGCTCCGAAATGATGCGTGATTACATAAACCAAGACTCCAAAACCAATCAGAATAATGAATCCGAATATCTTTTTAGTGGCTATCAAAATAGCATTCAGCTGAATGGCTTTCATATTAGCCATCACATTCTGCGGAGTTACAGTCATTCCATCCATATAAACAGCCAGATCTCCTACTGCTGTAACCTGAAAACGGTATTGTAACCATGAATATAGGGTTGAAAATATACCTACCGCTAAGAACGTTCTCCAAACCAATACCAATCCGATGGCTGCCAGCATTTCATCCATTTCAAGTTTATCCAGCGTATAGAACCATACAGAGATAAACAGAGAACACATTCCATAGCCTTTTAAGAACATAGGAAGATACCAGTTATCATAACTGAATTCCAGTACCATAGAGAAATACATAATGATCGAATATCCTATCATCCCTGCAAACCCTGAAAAAATATACATTTTCAATGGTTTTTCTTTTTTAAACCAAAATATAGCAATGATTCCGGCTACAATGATTCCGGGAATCATCATCATGCTCAGCTTTGCATTAGTCAATGGATCATATCCTAAAACTCCTACAGCAAAAGTATTCTGAAGGGAAGCCGTTCCTAAGAACATTCCCAGCCAGAACAGCATAAATAAACCATTCTGCACATTATTTTTGGTGAAAATTTTAAATGAAAGATAAGGTCTCTTTAAGGTTAACTGACGAATGGAAAGCAAGGCAAAGCTTACAAATGCTGCAATACTCGCATTAATAATATTCTTCGAATTCAACCAGTCTTGCTGTCTTCCGAATGCATAAACATACGCCGAAAACATAAATGTTGAAATGAAAAGCAGAATACTCAGCCAGTCAATATAATGTAATGGAACTTTCAGAGCAAAGTATTTGTTATGCATGAAGATCCAGTGTATCAATGCTAAAATAAAGCATAAGACTGCCGTAAAAATGTAATACTGCTGCCAGTTATACAGAAGGGCAAACTCCGCTGAGTAATACACTGCCACCTGGTTCATCACCAGAACAAATGTATAAAATGCGCCATAAAAAATCCCTCTGTTCCCAATCATTACCATCAATGGCAAGAAGAGTTCTATGGTTACCATCATCTTCAAAAATCCAATCAATAAAGCTGAAAAGACGAAGATCATAGGCTGTAAGGTAGTTCCGTTGATATAGCTCAGTAATCCTAAAAGGACCAATAACACGATCATTTTATCTCTTACCTTGAACCTCATTTTGATTCTGATGACAACAGGCATACAAGCTCCCATTCCAATAGTGGTTGCATAGTTCGCCCACATGAAATATTCTGTCATCGCTCCTGTTCCACTCACCAGATAGCTGATGTTTCCTGTATACACTCCACCAATCGGCATTACCACGGCAAGCAGCAATACAATCAGCAGAAGCTGTACGGGTTTGGGTACCCAGTCGTTATATAATCCTTTGTTGTACATATTGTAGATAATAGATTTCAGATATCAGATGACAGACTTTCTAGACATTCAGCCTTAGCTTTCCACGCTGCATAATGTCTGGAATCTGATATCTTCCATCTTCTAGTCTTTATTAATATTCACGTTCATATTCATCCCTGCACTCAGCTTCTCAAGATCTTCTTTTTTATTGGAAGCTGTGAACTCGATTCTTACAGGAATTCTTTGCTGTACTTTAATGAAGTTACCCGTTGAGTTATCGGTTGGTACGCTTGAATATCTTGATCCTGTAGCTGCAGAAACAGCAGTTACTACTCCTTCAAACTGTTTTCCACCTAAGGCATCAGCCGTCATCATCATCTTCTCTCCTACTTTTATATTAGGCATCTGACTTTCAAGGAAGTTGGCCGTTACCCATTTCTGACCATTCAATACGATGGTTGCCACTTGCTGACCTGGTTGAATCAGTTGTCCTTCAGAAATTGTTCTTCTTCCCATTACTCCATCATAAGGAGCTGTAATTACAGTATAAGAAAGGTTGATTCTAGCCATATCCAGCGCAGATTTTGTTCTTTTGATCTCTGCATCATTGATCCCTAATTTACTTTTCACTTCTGTAGTAGAAAGATTTGCAGATTGTTTCTGATTCACCAATGTTTCATAAGCAGCCTTTTGAGCATCATATTCTGTTTTTACCTGATCGTATTGTTGTCTGGTTACCGCTTCCGCAGATAAAAGATTTTTGTATCTGCTCAGGTTCTGTTCAGCATTCCAAAGTCTTGCTTTTGCTCCGGCAATATTAGATTCCATTACATTAATGTTGTTGGAAACAGTGTTTACGGAAGAACTTGTTGCTGTTTTTTGAGCCATTGCGTTTTGATAAGCTGCTTCAGCCTGCCCTAATTGAGTAAGGATTTCACGTTCATCCAAAACAACCAGTGTATCTCCTTTTTTAACTCTTTGGTGCTCAATAAATTTAATTTCTTTAATATAAGCAGAAACTCTTGTATTGATCGGGTTGATGAATTCTTCTACCTGAGCCGCTTCCGTATAGGTTTTGTTTCCGATGTGGAAATATTCACGGATGAGCCAGAATAATCCAAATCCGATGACCAGAAAAACGACAATATTGGAAATAATCGCTCTGATTTTATTTTTCTTGTTCTGCTTTTTTTTGCTATCTACTGCTGGTCTTGCAGGAGTAGGTGTTGTATTTTGAGTAGTTTGTTCCTTGTTTTCCATTGTGTTGATTTCAGTTTAAAAAATTAAAGTGTTCCTGTAGCTTTCAAAAGGTTATAATATTGATACAAAACATTGATCTCTGCATTGGCATAATCCAGCTCTGACTGTAGTTTCTGGTTTTGGGCATCAATCATTTCTGCCTGTACAGCCAATTGATTTAAGTATTTGGCTTCGGTAATTTTGTAGTTTTCCTCTGCCAGTCTTTTGGAATCATTCAGTATATCTGCCTGCTGGATAGCTTCCTGATATTTGGTATACGCTGCATTCACGCCCATATCTACATTCTGTTGAACCAAAGTCATGGCATCACTGGCCTGATTCTTCTGCAGTTCACCTAACTTTACTTTTTCCTTTGTCTTATACAGCGTATCAATATTGTAACTAAGAGAAACACCTGTCTGCCAACCTCCTGAATACATATCCAAGACAGGGTTTCTCGTAGTAATTGGTCTTTGTAAAGTATAACCACCGAATCCTGCCAGAGTAGGCAAGTTATCAGTCTTTATAATTTCAATATTCTTATCGGCTACTGCAATATTTTTCTGTGCTGATTTCAACACCGGATTGCTGTCATGTGCAAGATTCATATAATAATCCATCCCGATTCCGGATTCTTTGTTCTCCAGATTTTCAGTAGGAACAATTTCAGTGTCAGAAGATAAACCTAAAGCTATATTTAAATTATAGTTAAGGATTTTTTTATTGTTTGAAAGCGTCAGAATTCCCTGATCCAGGTTTTTAAGCGCAAGCTCACCACGAATCACTTCGTTTCTGGTCACCATCCCCTGCTGATAGAATTTCTGGATATTTTTCAGACGTTCCTGAGCCAGTTTTTTGTTATTCTGAAAAACCTCTTGCTGATTAATGATCTTATAAACATCCAAATAATTGGAAATCACTAAGAATTTCACATCCTGCTTATTTTTCTCCAGATCCAATTCGGAAAGCTGTTCACGAAGCCCCGCCATTTCAATGGATTTATTTACCAGTCCTCCTTTGAAGATGAGCTGTGTTGCCTGCACCGCATACGAACTTCCGTAATGAGGCATCGGAATCTTTGTAGAATTTGAAAAATCTTTGTCAATGGCTACGGCATCTCCCAAATAGAATTGGCTTGTAGAAGCTGTAATGGTTGGAAGTTTCTGAAGCTTTGCAACATTGATATTCTGTTTGGCAATATCAATATTCTGAGCCGAAACCTTCAACTGCTGATGATTCTGAACTGCCAGTTCAGCAATCTCACCTGCGGTCAGCTGTTTAATCTGTTGTGAAAAAAACAGCGCAGGAAAAGCTGCTATCAGAACTGATAGTGCTGTTTTTATTTTTTGTGTCATTTTACCTTGTTTTACAGAAGCAAAGTTAGGTGAATAACAAAATCAATCAAATGTTTGATTTTTGGAAAAAGATGTTCAAATGTAGGATTTTAGTTTTCAAACTGATGTCTGTACTGCCTAGGGCTTACTTCCATATGTTTTTTAAAAAAGTGTGAAAACGCGTACTGATCGCTGAAACCGAGGATAGAAGACACCTCAGAAACAGGTTTATTAGAAGAGTTCAGGAGCACTTTGGCTTCATTTATGACAATTAAAGCAATGATATGGCTTGCTGTTTTTCCCGTCACTTCTTTGACTACTGATGAAAGATGTCTGGTTGTAATGGATTGTCTCTCGGCATAGAACTCAACGGTTCTTTCGGTAAGATGATATTCGGAAAGGTCGGTAAGAAAAACAAACACAATTTCTTCCTGTCTGGACATCTGATTCATAGAATTATTGTCTTCTTTCGAAATAATTCCAGCCATCTGATAACAGAACACAGAAAAAAGGTGCTCCACCATTTCTTTTTTGTAGAGCATATCGGTTTCAGAATCTAAAATATATTTCAGAAAATTGACACTTTTCCAAACCACTTCCATTTCACTTTCCGGAAAAGGAACCCCTCTATTCATTTGTTGCCTGAAATATCGATAGGTAATCAGTCTGTTGAACTTCAAAGAAAGGGCGGAAATAAATTCCCTTTTATAAGAAACCATTCTGGACTGAAAATCATCAGTCACTGCTATCACTTCATAAATAGTTTGTGGATCAGTAACCATAAACATATTGGCTGAAACCTCCAGATCACTGAAGTGCTGGCGAAGTTTTATGGTTCCTGATTTAATGAAAATAAAAGCTGGGTTATCGGGACGAAAAGGCTTATCAACAGCAATTCTCTCGAAAATATTTTTTTGCGTAAAAATTTCAACTCCGAACTTTTCTAAGGCAGACATAGCACAAATGTAAGCAAACTTATCACTGATTACAAAATTTTATTATTTTAGCATTAATCCAATTCCTGTCAGTATGAGAAAGGTTGATTTATTATTTGCGGAATATAGTAAGAGCCATAGAAATGCGACTAACAAGTTCATTCATTGGTTTTGTGTGCCTTTAATCTTTTGCTCTATTCTGGGGTTTATTTCTTTGATTCCTTCGCCCCATTTCTGTATTTCCTACCTTGGATGTATCAGTATTGTGAGCTTAGTTGCCATTATTCTGATCAGTTTATATTATCTAAGGTTATCTTTATTAATTGGAATCGCCATGATTTTGATTATGCTTTTGGCAGAACATTGTATCTATCTTACCAATATTAGCCTCGGAAAACAGTCCTGGATGCTTTATCTCAGTGTTTTTGTTGTTACATGGATCTTCCAGTTTATCGGGCATAAGATTGAAGGAAAAAAACCATCTTTCCTGAAGGACATTCAGTTTCTGCTGATTGGGCCTATCTGGCTGTTAGGCTTTATTCTGAAAAAAACCGGAATCAGGTATTAACTTTTTTGGTTTATTCTTTTATCCAATTTTTGGGCAATTATCTTTCCAAGCATAGTTTTTGATAGTATTCATGGAAAATTAAACTTCCATGAGAACAATACTTTTACCTTTACTTTTTCTTGCCTTTATCAATTGTAGTAAGTCTGGTGGCGATAAGCATTCTGTTAATGCTGACCTTGTAGATATTATTAACGAAGAACCACTTCCTCCCCATTCCGTATCTGAAAAGGCTTCATCTGACGCAACTTCATTTCCTACTTTAAAAGGATCAGATACTGTCTCCAGAAAAATTATTAAAAATGGAGGAATGAGAATTCAGGTGGGAGATATTAAAAAAGCGCAAAGTCAGACCCATGAGATTTTAAAGAAAAATAATGCATACATCCAGAAAGAAGAGTTTCAAAATACAGATGTGAATGAAAATCTGAATCTGACAATCAGAGTTCCTCACAAAAGTTTCGATAAACTTATTAATTCATTTTCTGATGGTGTAGGTTCTGTGCTGTCTAAAAATATTTCATCAGATGATGTTACAGAGGAATATACTGATGTATCCATAAAATTGGCTAACAAAAAAATCTATCTTGAAAAGTATAGGGACATGCTTAAAAGTGCAACCACCACAAAAGATATGTTGGAAATACAGGAAAAGATCCGGGGATTGGAAGATGAGATTGATGTAGCAGAAGGAAGACTTCGTTTTATTGATGACCGAGTGAATTACAGCACTTTAGAACTTAGCTTATATAAAGAAAAAGTAAGAAGTTCTGCTACTTCAAAAATTGGATTCGGAAGCCGGTTTATAGACTCTCTTACGGAAGGGTGGAATAGTTTCGTAGCCTTTTTATTAGGTATTATTTCCTTTTGGCCATTCTTTTTGCTGATTCCTATGATAATTGTTCTTTGGAAGAAATGGAAAAAAAGAAAGCAATAAACATCGCCATATAAATTAACAAAACCGAATCTCTATTAAGGTTCGGTTTTTATTTTAACGTGCATATTTTGTTGGAAGATCCGGGTAATTATCTTTTAATGGGATCGTTTTTCCTCCTTTAGAAATTTTAGCCTTTGGATAAGCGTTTTTAAATAATGTAAAGGTTATGATTGCAGGCTCATTACTCTTTACTTGGTTTAACACTTTAAAAGCATCCAGTAATTCTTGACTGTCAAAGGAATAATTACTTCCATATCTCTGTGTATTTCCCCAATCAATAGAAAACCTGTTTGGAAGATTTCTCAGTTTCGATTCTTCAAAGGTTTCATTTTCAACTCTCATTGATTTACCATCAAAAGCATACGCTGAAATTTCAGAAACTTTCTCAGTATTTTCAGTTTCAATCTTCACCATCCATGAGTATTTTTGGATAAGAATATCTGAATAGTCTGAAACATCTTTCAGGGAAGGAAACTCATTATATTCCTCTCCTGCATATTTTCTGTATACCAGCATTTTCAACGCTCCAGGAATTTCCTTTGCTTGAAAATTTTCTATTAATTTTGATCCGAGATTCTTATTTCCCGGCTGTTCAATCATCAGAGAAATCTTACCTTTTGGCTGAACATCAACCTTCAGATCTATTCTCTGACTCTTATTTTCCAAAGATTTTTTTATTTTTTCCAGAGAAAGATTTGTATTCAGCTGGTAAAACTTTTTCTCTTCAACAGAAAAATATTTAATGGATAAAGAATCCGGTAACAAATTATCCTGTGACCAAAAATAAGCGGAATCTGCACCTTTTGAAACAATTAACTTTGGAGAATTATAATCTAATATATTTTTAGAATCATTAAAAGTATTGATAAAAACTGCATCAATGATCTTAAGCATACCCGACTTTTCATCTTTTGAATTAGGTACCACACTGATGATCTTTGCAGACCAGTTTACTTTATCAAATTCCTTCTTTTTCAACAAGGCAACTCCATAGAGAAGAACCAGCACAATAAAAACGACTGCCAGACAAAAATTCAGATAATCTATGATCGTTTTTTTCATATTTTAATGTTGATAAGCTTTTCCCAAAGCACCTAAATAAGACAATGCTACAAATGCCAACAAGGAAATGATTATAATAAAAAAAGTAAAATACCTGAATGATTTTTTATATCTGGATTCTCCCATAAACCCATTAAGAATAAGAGAAATAACCGGAATAAAAAAGCACACAAAAGCTAAAAACAACCCTTCCCCTATCTTTACATTAAAGTCTATATAATCCAGGTATTTGATAAGCAATACCTGAATGCAAAACAATAGAATAACAGTAAGAAACGGGTTATTTTTCATCGTTATTTTTTTATTTTCCTAATACAAATACAGCGGGAACTTTATGAAGCTCAGGCTTTTGTTTCTGCCAGTCTTTAATCGTTTTAGTCTTAATAAATTCATGCTCAGGATCATTGATATTGGCAGCAATACAAAGTTTGGTATTAGGAGACAGAAACTTGGTCAGATCTTCAATAAGCTGGTTGTTTCTATAGGGAGTTTCCATAAAGATCTGAGAATAACCTGTTTTCTGAACTAAACTTTCCAGCTGTTGAATCTGCTTCTTTTTCTCTCCTTTATCAATCGGAAGGTATCCGTTAAAGGTAAATTCCTGTCCGTTAAAACCACTGGAGATCAGCGCCAGAATAATAGATGAAGGTCCTGAAATAGGAACTACCTGGATGTTTTTCTCATGGCACCATTTTACCATCAGATTTCCAGGATCTGCAATACATGGCAGCCCGGCTTCAGAAAGCAATCCAAAGTCCTGCCCTTTCAACATCAACTGTTGAGCTTCTTTAATATCTGCGTTTTCTGTATACTTATCTAATAAAAACAATTTCAGGTCTGCCTGCTTCTTTTCAGGAGCAAAGAATTTAACGACCTTTCTGGCTGTTTTCTCATTCTCCACAAAGAAGTAGTCCGTTTGCATGATATATTCCTTAATAACGGGTGCAAAATGGCTGATAGATGTATTTTCTGATAAATAAGCAGGGAGTAAAAAAAGCATAAAAATTTATTTATGGATGATGATTATAAATTATGAATCGTTAACTGGGAAGCAATGGCATTGCACCCTTTATCTAATAACTGGAAAACTTTTTCGAAGTCTTCCATTCCACCCCAATATGGGTCAGGAACTTCAGTATTATTGAATTTTCCGGCAGCTTCCAGAAACAATGATACTTTTTGTCTTTCTTCTTCATTAAGCGCTTTAGCCATAACATCTTTATAGACACTTGCATCCATACAGTAAATCTTATCAAAGGTTTCATAATCAGCTCTTGTGATAGGCCTTGACTTCTGCATGGAAATATCAACATCATGATGGGCAGCAGTTTTAATGGCTCTTTTATCCGGATGTTCCCCTTCATGCATAGAAATCGTTCCGGCAGAATCTACCACAAAGCTTTCCGGTACTTTAGTTTTCATAATTCCTTCTGCTAAAGGGCTTCTGCATATATTTCCAAGGCAAACCATCAGGATTTTCATAGTCTGAAATTTAAAAGATTAAACTGTGATAAATGTTTATTAGCTTCAACAAATCTAAATAAAAAATGAAGAATACAACTATTCTTCATTTTTTAATATTTTAGCTTAAGATGATCTTACTGTTTGATTCTTTCGGTAAGATCCTTAACGTATTTCTTGATTTCTTTATCAATTTTCGATACATCCTTGATGGTATCACAAGCATACATTACCGTAGAGTGGTCTTTCCCGCCCATTTCTTCACCAATCTTAGTGAATGTGGAGTTGGTAAACTCTTTTGAGAAGTACATGGCCAATTGTCTTGGTAAAGCGATTTCTCTTTTTCTTGTTTTAGACAGAAGCTGCTCTTTTTTGATTCCAAAATAGTCGCAAACCACTTCCTGAATATAAGGAATATTGATCACCTTCTTTTGGTTAGCTGCAATTCTGTTGATAGTTTCTTTTAGTAATTCAAGACTTAAGTCTCTCTTATATACCGTAGAGTAAGCAATTACCGAGTTAATTACCCCGATTAGCTCTCTAACGTTTGTTTTGGTTTCAACAGCAAGGAAATCAAGCATATCTCCAGGAAGTACAATCCCATCTCTGCTTAATTTGTCTTCAATGATCTGTCTTCTTGTAGATAAATCCGGAGATTTGATCTCTGCAGAAAGTCCCCATTTGAAACGGGAAACAATTCTATCCTGAATATCCATAATATCTGCCGGTGCTTTATCTGAAGTAAGGATGATCTGCTTTCCATTTTGATGCAGGTGATCGAAAATGTGGAAGAAACTGTCCTGTGTTGCCGACTTTCCAGATAAGAATTGGATATCATCAATAATCAGTACATCTACCATTTGATAGAAGTTAGCAAACTCTGTCTGCTTATGCGCTTTCGCAGCTGAAATAAACTGCTGGATGAATTTTTCCGAAGATAAATAAAGAACTACTTTGTCCGGAAACTGATTCTTTACTTCAAGACCAACTGCCTGGCCTAAGTGGGTTTTTCCAACTCCATATCCTCCATATAAGAATAATGGGTTGAATGCTGTAGCTCCCGGTCTTTTTGCAATTGATCTTGCTACGGTAGCTGCAAATTTATTACTTTCTCCTTCTACATAGCTATCAAAAGAATAGTCTGGTTTCAGGTTTGAATCAATATTTACTTTTCTAATTCCAGGGACCACGAAAGGGTTTACAATATTAGCTGAGAATCCTTGTGGCATTGTTTCCTGTGTTTTTGGAGTGGGAACGCTTTGTCCCTTCATATTCATGGTAACCGGTTTTTCTTCACCTTTCGGTCTGTTTTCCATTACAGAATACCATAATTTAACTCCTTTTCCTACATTTTTCTTCAGGGCAGCAGAAAGTAAGGACAAGTAGTTATCCTCTATATATTCCTTGTAAAAATCGCTCGGTACGATAAGTGTAAGGTTATTAGACACTAATGAAAGTGGCTGTACCTTATCAAATAACATATCGAAAGATTTTTCAAGTTTTTTCAGGTCAGAATTATCTTCAGCTGCGTTCAAGTTATCGCGCATAAACTGAAGGCACTTCTGCCATATCATCATTAAATTGTCATCCATTTTTATGCCCTGATTATTCTTTTGTTTGTACTGTTTTTAGAAGGGAGACAAAGGTCCAATATTTTCTTTTTAAAAAAAAATATTGCAGGTATTGATTATTTAAAAATATATTTGTATGTATAATTAAAGACCTAAAATGATACATACAACACACTCAATACGAGTACGTTATGCAGAAACAGACCCTATGAAATATGTCTACTATGGCAACTATGCTCAATACTTTGAAGTGGGCCGGGTTGAGCTCTTCAGAAGCATAGGAATTTCATACGATGAAATTGAAAACCAAGGAATTTGGTTGCCTGTTTCAGACTACAAAATTAAGTATATTCGCCCAGCTTTGTATGACCAAAAGTTAGAAATTCATACTTATGTAAAAAAAATTCCCGGTGTAAGAATTGAATTTGAATATGAAATTTACAATGAAGAGCATATTAAAATTACCGAAGCATCCACTACTCTTTTCTTTTTAGATGCCAACACCAATAAAGTCATCAAATGTCCGGATTTTCTGATGAAAATGATTGAATCTAATTGGAAGGAGGCTGCAGAGGAAATATTGTAAAAGCTTGAGACAGGAGACATAGAGAGTGGAGATATGAGAGTTGACCTCTATAGCCAACAACCTTAAGCTTCAACCCTCGAACTTTAAACGCTCTCCCCTTGCACTTTGAACTATAATTCGCACCTTTGTCACTGTATAACAACAACACCTTATATATTTACTTATGAAGATTGCATTTTTGGGGCCTCATGCCAGCTTTACCCAGCTTGCCGCTGCACAGCTTTTTCCTGATGATGAGCTTTTACCGCAAGCCAGCATTCTGGATTGTTTTGGAGCAGTAGAAAGCGGAGCTGCACTTAAAGCTGTTGTTCCTTTGGAAAACTCCATAGAAGGCACCGTATCAATGACGCTGGATTATTTGTATAAGACACCGTCTATTAAAATTGAAGCAGAAGCTGTGATGCCTATTGCCCACCACCTGATGATTCATCCTGCAAATTCAATTGAAGAGATCGAAAGGATTTATTCGCATCCTCAGGCATTGGCTCAGAGTTTCCATTTTCTGGACACTCATTATAAAGAAATTCCCAAACAGGACTTTTCTTCTACAGCAGCAGCAGCTAAATTTGTTTCGGAAAACAAGGATTCTAAAATTGCTGCAGTAGCGAATCAGTTTGCCGCCAACTTATATGGATTGAATATCATCAACCGTAATATTCAGGATTTTGAACAAAATCATACCCGATTTATCATTATCTCGAAACAGCAAAACAAATACGACAACAGTCAACTGGAAACATTAGGAGAGAAATCCGGAATGCTTGTAACCCTTCCTGAAGATCATCCGGGAGGACTTCACCAGGTTTTATCAGTTTTTGCATGGAGAAAAATGAACCTCAGCAAGATTGAATCCAGGACATTAAAGACCGGATTGGGTAATTACTTCTTCTTTATCAATGTAGAAGGCCCATGGGAAGATGTACTACATGGGAACGCCTTAAAAGAACTGGAATCCATCAAAGCAGATGTTGATTTCCTAGGAAATTATAAAGAATTCCTTTTAGAAAGCTAAAAATTAACTGACCCATTGTCTTAAAAAGCACTGTTTACTACAACAGTGCTTTTTTTATGGCATATATAGCAAAAAAAGAGACCATAATTCATTTACAAATACCTGATTATAAAACCCTATAACTCCAAAAAATAACCCACACAAAAGGGATATTTTTATTTTTTAAAACCCTCATACACACTGGATTAATCAAATAAAACAAAAATAACTCGTAATTAAAATATGTAATAATATATTCTAAAATATAAACATACGTTTAAATATATTACATCATATTAACATTAAAAATGAAAATTTCACAATGGAGAGTATAATATTTGTTGTATATTTGTTAATAACTAAATAAAAATCTTGATCATGAAAACTAAACTTTACAGCTTACTACTGGCATGTGCAGCCATACCGCTGTTTTCCCAGGTTGGTATTAACACTGACACTCCAACAGCAACACTAGACGTCAATGGAACCATGAGGGTTAGAGTCACTCCTCCTGCAGCTACAGTGACCGGATATCAGATTTTAACTCAAGATGTAGCTACCACCGAGGTATTTGCAATGGACCCGCAATTGATAATAGCCGCTGCTAATGTCAACTCAAGTATGTATTTTGCAAAAAAAACGGCAACACTCAGTCTTTTAAGTCTAGGTTTATTCCCTAGCGGATTCAGATCTGTTAACTTCTTACAAGCAGAGAGAACAATTGGTTCCGCAAGTTTATTCAGCGATACAGATAACACTTACACAGCACCATCTACCGGTGTCTACGCGATCAGTTTCTCTTTCCGTTTAGGGACAGGGTTACAAGCTTCAATCCTTGCCAACAGTCCTGGAGTAGGACTATTAAGAACAAGAAGTGGTGTTGCTACGGTTATTGACAGTCGTCCGTTTAGTGGAGCCAGTCTTGCTTTAATAGACCTTACAATCTCTGATACTACAATCAGCGGTATATATTCGCTTCAGGCAGGAGATAAAATTAATTTTGGTCTTACCGGGTCTTCTGCTATAACAGCTGGTTTATTAACGTCCAGTATTTCTACATTCTATATTTATAAAATCTCCAACTAGTAAAACATATTGTTAGTTATCTATATCGTTAACCCATCGCCCCTGTTGCGATGGGTTAATTTTTAATACCATTTCAAAATTCTTTATATTTGATAAAAACTATATAATGAATGAATATATTGCGGTTATCCTGATTATAGTCATTGCCATTATTTTCAACAACCTGAACACCAAAATCCGGAAACTTGAAAAAGAGGTATCAGACCTTAGCTCCAAAATCAATAAAAAAACATTACACCCTGAGCCAACCCAGGAAGTTATTTCTACTGAAGAAATCATCACCCCACTGCCTACACCAATATACGAACCCCAAAGGGAAACTACAGCCCTGAATGAAAATTCCGAAACCCCTCCCATAATTCAAAAAGACTGGCTAAGCCCTGTTTTTGAATTTTTAAAACAAAACATTCTTACTGTTATTGGTATTTTCACTTTAGTTCTAGGAATAGGTTACTTTGTAAAATACGCTATTGATAAAAACTGGATTGGAGAGACCGCAAGAGCAGGAATTGGCCTTTGTACCGGGACAGCCATCATTCTTACAGGACATTTTCTCAGAAAAAACTATAAAACATTTGCCTCCATCATTACCGGTGGCGGAATTGCTGTTCTATATTTCACCACTACAATTGCTTTCAGAGAATACCACATTTTCAGCCAGAATACAGCTTTTGTTATTACTTCTATAATCACCACTGCAGCTATCTTTTTATCCTATTATTACAGAAGTGAAGTTTTAATCATTTTTTCATTAATAGGCGGTTTTACAGCTCCCCTAATGATTAGCACAGGAGAAAATAATTATGTATTCCTTTTCACCTACCTTACTCTACTGAATATAGGAATGCTGGCTGTTGCTTTTCTTCAACACTGGAAAAGTGTAGGATGGACAGCATATATCTTTACCAGCATATATCTTTTTTACTGGACTGTAGATCTTCCTGAGCTTTTGAGTATTACTTTCTATCTTATCAGCTATATTATTTTTTACACTTTTGCTCTTATCGATTATTTCAGGAAAAAAGAACTTCCTGTTCCGGATATTTTAATGCTTTCCCTTATTAATGGCTCAAGTATTATAGGCCTTACTTATATCTTCAACGAATTACAATATGAACCTGTTATTATCTTCCCTCTGATATTTGCTTTGGTGAACGCTATTTTTCTTTTCAGGGAATACGGAAAAAGAAACTTTAGGATTTCCTTTTCTGTTTTTGCAGGAATAACCGTCAGTCTGATTACAATAGCTGTTGCGCTGCAGTTTAAAGCTCACCTAATTACCAGCGTTTGGGCTATAGAGGCAGCCCTACTCCTTTTTATATGGAAAAAAACAGGTCATAAAATTTTTAAAACATGTTTTCATATCATTTTCCCATTGGTTATTTTCGCACAGCTTATTACCTGGTGTGAATATTTCAATGCCGTAAACCTCAACATTATATTCAACCCTGTATTTTTAACGAGTCTGGTGACCATTGTTTCCATCGGGATCAATTTATATTTATTAAAAAATTCCAGTGAAGAAACAGAAACAGGAACCCATACTTTTTTTGAAGACCTTATTACAGCTGCAAGCTATGGGGTTATTTACACCGCCATTCTTCTTGAAATTATTTATCACATCAATAGTCTACCTTGGGCAGCAATAACCAGTGTAGCACTATTGTACAGCATCTATTATATTTTCATATTACTGTTTTTCAGAAAAAAACTGAGTATCGCCAAAGATCTTCAAACAGGACTAATCTATTTGTTCCTCTTCCTTATAGTGATTAATATTTCTGTTGCCACCTCATCAATAGTTACAGATATTCTATCAAAACAACTTCAGAACAGCTTTTATATATTACACCTACTTCAATGGATACCTTTTATATATGTATCTTTAAAAATCATTCCTGATACAGATTTCCATCAATCAAAAATATCATACTGGATTATTTCTCTCGCGTTCATTGTTTCCGTTAGCGGTGAGCTTCATCATTTATATGTATTGGCAACATCTCATGGTATGGAAGATTTTTATGCTGTAAAAAATCATTTCAACATTCTTTATCTCCCCATCATCTGGACCATTCTTGCGAGTATATTCATTTATATAGGATTGAGAAAAAACATTCAGGAATACAACAAGATTGGGTTTTCTCTGATTGGTTTAATGGTTTTAAAACTTTATGCTTATGATGTGTGGCAAATGGATAACATCTCAAGAATCAGCGCGTTTATTGCTCTGGGGATTATTCTGCTATTAAGTTCTTTCACTTTTCAGCGCCTTAAGAATATTATCAAAAACATGGTTGATACGAAAGAAAAAAACGAAGAAAACCAGGAAGTATAATTGGGATAAAAGTTTTTATTTCTAAATAAAACGTAAAACATTTCAATATTTAATTCACATTTTACAAAAAATAACTATATTTATCACGTTTTTAACAGTTACATATTCTGATTATGAAAAAATTACTCTATTCTTTTTTAATACTGTCATCTGCAACATTATTTGCACAAAAAAAACTTGCAGTGGCTGAAAATATGATTGGAACAGAAGATCTGTTCAAGTCCGCAGGTTCTCGCATTCAGGTCCTAAAGGTCTATAATAGTGCAGCCAGCCTTCCTGCCAATTTAAAAAAATACAGTTCTGTTTTTACAAACGGGGTTACTGTATATAAAAGCAGTAAAAGCATTGGTTTTGATAAGATGGCATTATCTCAGCTAAACAGCCAAATTGATATTCCTGCAGATAATTCTGTTTTTATTGATGGTTATGAATTTACCGATTCATCTACTAAGATATTCACAGCAATTATGGCAAAAACGGAGAAGAAGGATTACAACGGAAAGCCGACTTTATTTATTTATACAACAAAGTAATTTTTAACAATAAAAAAAGGATAGCATTTTCATGTTATCCTTTTTTATTTAATATTTCGTTCCCCACTTCTTCTTTAGCTCTTCATAGATTTTTTTTTCTGTTGCATTGTTTCCTGGTTCATACAGTTTCACATTTTTGATCTCCTGGGGAAGAAAATCCTGGTCTACAAAATTCCCTTCATAGGAATGGGCATATTTATATTCTTTTCCGTAATCAAGATCTTTCATCAGCTTGGTGGGAGCATTTCTTAAATGGAGAGGTACAGGAAGGTTTCCGGTTTGTTTCACTAATGCCATTGCTTCATTAATAGCCATATATGCAGAGTTGCTCTTAGGAGAAACAGCAAGATATACAGCGGTTTCACTTAAAATAATTCTTGCCTCAGGATTTCCGATCACATTGATTGCCTGAAAACAGTTATTGGCAATCACCAAAGCATTAGGGTTTGCAAGCCCGATATCTTCTGCTGCCAGAATAAGCATTCTTCTTGCAATAAACTTAATATCCTCTCCTCCAACAAGCATTCTCGCCAGCCAATAGACAGCTCCGTTAGGATCACCTCCACGCATTGATTTAATGAAAGCCGAAATAATATCATAATGCTGTTCGCCATTCTTATCATACAGCGCCATTGTTTCCTGAAGAACTTCCAGCACATCTGAGTTGATGATCTCTTGAGTATCTGTATTTTTATATTGATTCAAAACCAACTCTACAGAATTAATCAGTTTTCTGGCATCACCTCCCGAATACTGAATAAGCGCCTCTTTTTCAAGAATCTTAAAATCTGTTCCTTCATCTTTATTATATCGTTCAGAAGCAATATCAATAAGTTCTTCTAATTTTTCATAGCTTAGAGCTTTCAGAACATACACTTGACTTCTGGACAACAAAGCGGAAACTACCTCAAAACTTGGATTTTCTGTAGTGGCTCCTATCAAAACAATCCACCCCTTTTCTACAGCATGCAGCAGCGAGTCCTGTTGGGATTTATTGAAACGGTGGATCTCATCAATAAATAAAATGGGCGATTTTCCTGAAAATAAGTTCTGCCCTTTAGCATCTTCAATCACATCACGAACATCTTTCACTCCAGAGGAAACAGCAGAAAGCTTATAAAACTTCCTTCCTGAACTTTCAGAAATAATTTCTGCCAGTGTAGTTTTTCCTGTTCCCGGAGGTCCCCAAAAGATCAGGGAATTCAGGGTATTATTTTCGATCATTTTTCTGATCGTCCCTTTTTCGCCGGTAAGATGTTCCTGTCCTAAAACTTCATCCAAAGTTTTAGGTCTTAATTTCTCGGCTAGTGGAATATTTTGATTCAAAGTATTTTATTTTTTAAGATCAATATTTCAGATTTCTATGGTCTGAAACTTCTAACAAAATTAAACTAATTTTCATTTTTTTACCCTATTTTTGCATTGTTTTGAAACTTACATTCAATAAAATCATTACATTTCCTATGGTAATTTTGATAAAATTTTACCAGTGGTTTATCTCGCCCCTACTTCCTAAAAACTGCCGTTACGAACCTACCTGCTCTCATTATATGATAGAGTCTTTACAAGTTCATGGTATATTTAAAGGTTTCTGGCTGGGATTTAAAAGGATTTTAAGATGTCATCCGTGGGGAGGGAGCGGTTACGATCCTGTTCCACCTAAACATACCCATCAATAAAAATAACAAACTATTAAATCAATAGAAAAATGAGTAATATTTTTTTCAGAATTTACCTTGTCATATTTGCATTGGTTACTCAGTGTCTTTTCGCACAGGAATACCCAGGAGGTCTATCTGACGGAACTTTAGATATCAATGGAAATAATGTTCCCGTGAAAATCTATTCTACTACAGAAATGGGAGACCTGGCTGCATTTCCTGATAGAGGAATTAAAGAGAATGTTCTGGTTATCCTTAATGAATCTAATTTTGAGCCTGCTTATTATAATTATGGAGTTTCAACATTGGTAAGATTCAAGGATTCACAATATCAGTTTTTTGATAAAAACTTCAAATTGATTAACACAGCTCCTACTAAAGATAATATCACTACATTCAAATATGCTGTAAAATCTGCAAAGCCCATCGCTGCTTCTGATAAGGTAGAACTTGAAACATCATTTAAAATATGGGACCCTTCAAAAGGTGTTCATCTATGGGCATTTACATTACACTTTTATAGTTTAATGTTTGTCTTCGCATTTGGTTTCGGATATATTCTAATGACCAGAATTTTTAAAATTGATAATGTTAATCAAAAATATCTTGAACCTCTTTTCACATGGACATTGATAGGAACTATTCTTGGAGCAAGATTAGGACACGTTATTTTCTATCAGCCAGAACTGTTTAAGGAAGATTTCTGGAGTGTATTTTTACCGATTAGCACCAAAAACGGGATCAAATTCACTGGATTTTCCGGATTGGCAAGCCACGGAGCAACAATAGCATTGATCCTTACCACTCTTTATTACTCATATAAGATCATCAAGAAAAATCCTTTCTGGGTATATGATAGATTAGGAATTGTGGTAGCTCTAGGCGGTGCATTTGTAAGAATGGGGAACTTCTTCAATTCTGAAATTGTAGGAAAACCAGCTGACCCCAATTCTCCTTTCGCTTTACTTTTCCCACAACAAAGCAGCGAGTATGGACTAACTGTTCCCCGTTACCCTAGCCAGCTATTTGAAGCAGTAGGATATGTTGCTCTTTTCATTTTATTATGGTTTCTTTATAGAAAAACGAATAAAAAATATCAGCAAGGATGGCTATTTGGATTATTCTTTATCATTCTTTGGGCTATCAGATTCTTCGTTGAATTCCTGAAAGAGCCTCAAGGAGATGAATTCATTCAGATCGGAGGTTTAAATACCGGACAAGTTCTGTCTATTCCGTTTATGATTGCCGGAGTTATCATCATGATTATCTCTAAGAAGTTTAAAATTACAGAAGCAGAAAATGCAAAACCCGAGTAATTAAACTCTATAGATCACCTTGATTAAAAATATAGAAAGGCAAATTTGTTTATTACAGATTTGCCTTTTTTATGTTTAGGTAAGGATAATTCCGTCTTATTCTTAACTAGATTCTTCATTCCACTGCGTTACATTCAGAATGACACAGTCATAATAACAAAGAGGGAAAATAAATCTGTATAAAGAGTCATTATACATTTAATTTCTTCTCCTACTTACTTATAAATTTATTTCTTTTTTTCTATTTAATTCAATAAAAACATTTCCCAGTTCATCAATTACATCTGTAGGCAGCATAGATTCTTTTGAATGTTTTTCTGATGCAAAATCAGCAGCTTTCCCATGTAACCAGACTCCAAGGATGCAGGTGTTTTTTTCAGAATAACCCTGTGCTAAAAGTGAGGTTAGAATCCCGGTTAAGATATCTCCACTTCCTCCTTTGGCAAGGCCTGCATTTCCAGTCAGATTATAGTACACATTACCTTCAGGAATAACCACCTGCGTATGATGATCTTTTAATACAATATAAATATTCAGTTCTTTAGCTTTTTCCCTAGCCAGTTCTAATCTTTTAAATGAATTTTCTGTTTTTCCGAATAACCTTTCAAATTCTTTGGGATGAGGAGTAATGATTGATCTTTTAGGAATTAACTGAAGATTTTTCTGATCTTCAGAAATAATATTCAATGCATCTGCATCCAAAACTAATGGTGACTGATAATCTTTCAGGAAAGTCAAAAGACCTTTTTTAGTTTCTTCTTGAGTTCCCAGGCCAGGACCAACTCCTACAGTTGATTCTTTATCGATATCAAAACACTTAATAGATCGATTTCCACCTTCGATAAACATAGCTTCCGGGCAAGTGGCTTGTAATATCTCATATCCACATTGAGGAGCCAATGTAAAAGTAAGTCCAGCACCTGTTTTTAAAACAGATTTTGTGGCCAGTACTGCAGCTCCTATCTTCCCATAGCTTCCACCTACAATAACGGCTTTACCATAATTTCCTTTATGGGCAAAATCATTCCTGGGATTAAAAAGAGATCCCGCAAAAGAATCATCAATTGCGAAATAATCTGTTTCAGTTGTTTCATTATAATTTTCACTGAGCCCAATGTCCAGAACAATTACTTTTCCCGTGTACTTTCCTGTTTCCGGATGTAGCAAACTTTTTTTCCAGCATTGAAAACTTAATGTATAATTAGCTTTTAAGACCATAGAATCACCATCTAAAAGTCCATCAGCAGAAAGTCCGGATGGAATATCTATAGCTATTTTAGGATTATCTTTTTTATTAATCCATTCTACCAATTCTTTATATTCATCAGCTAAAGGCCTCGATAAGCCAGTTCCGAAAAGCGCATCAATAATAATCGTTTTGTCGTCAAAGCTATATTGTTCAACTTGATTGAAGTTTCGTACAGAAATCCCGGAAATTCCTCGTAATCTTTTAAGGTTTACAGCTGCATCTTCTGAAAATTCCCTTTTGATATCATTTACAAATACATCTACATCAAACCCTTTCTGATATAGCATCCTTGCAATTGCCAACCCATCACCCCCATTATTTCCGCTTCCACAAAGCACAGCTGCCTTCCTATGGGTTTTAGAATGTTCAGAGATCCAATTGGCAGCAGTGAGTGAAGCTCTTTCCATTAATTGAATGGAAGCTATAGGTTCATGGGATATGGTAAACTGATCCCAACTTCTGATTTGTTCGGCAGTGAAGATTTTCATAAGTGAATCTAACTTTTAAATAAATTATAAAAGATATTTCATTACGGTAAGGCCCTGGCAACAAAAATACAAGGACATCATTAATGAGATAAAATATAAGGTTAAAGTTACAATTTCTATTAAAAAAGATAATATCAATTTAGAATAAAAAACCGGTTTTTTGGGATAAAAAACTACAAAAAGTAGTGTTTTTTACATTTTTTAATTATATTTTTGTGTATATACTAATTAAAAAAATATAAATTATGGGATTTGTTAAGGAATTTAAAGAGTTTGCCTTTAAAGGAAATGTTCTCGATTTGGCTGTCGGTGTAATCATTGGTGCAGCATTTGGTAAAATTGTTTCGTCTTTAGTGGAAGATGTAATTACCCCTTTGATCTTAAACCCTGCGCTTAAAGCAGCAGGCGCAGAAAACATCGCTAAACTTACCTGGAATGGTGTTGCTTATGGAAACTTCCTGTCTGCAGTTATCAGCTTCCTGTGTATTGCTATGGTTCTTTTCTTTATTATTAAAGGTGCTAATAAAGTCAACAAAAAAGACGCTCCTGCTCCTGCGGGACCTACAGACGATCAAAAGCTATTGGCTGAGATCAGAGATTTACTGAAAAGCAAAAACAATATATAATCTGTTTATTAACGGTTTAAAATACAAAAGCACCTTCAGATGAAGGTGCTTTTAATTTTATCTTATGAATCTAGATTACTGGATCTGTAAAATGCTTGAAATCTGATCTGCCAAAGAAAGCCCGATTCTGTCCTGAGCTTCAAGGGTAGAAGCACCTGTGTGTGGGGTCAGAGAGATTTTAGAATGGGTAAGGATTTCTTTAGAAGGAGTTGGTTCGTTAATAAATACGTCCAATCCTGCAAATCTCACTTTACCGGAATCCAAAGCTTCAATTAAAGCAGCTTCATCAATTACTCCACCTCTTGAACAATTAACAATCGCTACTCCATCTTTCATGATTTCAAACTCATTCTTACCAATCATGTACCCGTCTTTCTGAGCCGGAACGTGAAGGGTAATAAAGTCTGAATGTTTTAAAACTTCCTGCAAAGGTTCTGTTTCAATATCTACATTGATGAACTGATTGTTGTAGAACCTCACTTTAATGCTTGCCCTTCCTACATTATTATCAGCTGCAACCACTCTCATTCCCAGTCCAAGGGCAATTCTTGCCACTTCCTGGCCAATTCTTCCCATCCCAACGATACCGATGGTTTTTCCTCTCAATTCAATTCCTGCTGCATATGCTTTTTTAAGACCAGCAAATTCTGTATCTCCTACCAAAGGCATTTTTCTGTTGGAATCCTGAAGGAATCTTGCTCCGGAAAATAAGTGTGCAAAAACAAGTTCAGCAACAGATTCTGAAGAAGCTGCAGGGGTGTTAATCACATGAATTCCTTTTTCTCTTGCATAATCTACATCAATATTATCCATTCCTACACCACCTCTTCCGATAATCTCGAGCGATGGACAGCTATCAATAATATCTTTTCTTACCTGCGTAGCACTTCTTACCAATAAAGTACGAACCTGGTGCTCGTTAATATAATCTACTAAAAATTCCTGTGGAACTTTTGCAGTAATCACCTCGAACCCTTTTTCTGTTAATGCATCAATTCCAGATTGGTCTAGGCCGTCATTAGCTAAAACTTTCATAATTACAACTATGTTTTAAAAGTTGAAAGATTTAAAAATTGAAGGATACACTCCATTCAATTTTTAAATCTTTCGTTATATTAAATTTATTCTCCGTCTTCTTTGAACACTTCAATGGTTACTTGCTTTTCAACAAGGTCAGTAAATCTTCCCTTGTATCTTGTAGCTCGTACCAAATGATTATCAATCCAGTGATAATTTCCTCCTCTTGGTTTTCCGCAAAGTACACTCTGATACTTGAACCCGTGCTTATCCAGCCAATCGATAGTGATTTGTTTAAGGTTTTCAGTTCTTGAGGTAAAGAAACAGATCTGATGTCCTTCATCATACCATTTATTAATAGTTTCCAAAGCATCCGGATATGGTTCGCAGGTAACCATTCTTTCTGGTTCTTCATTAGGAACGTCATCCGTAATGGTTCCGTCTATATCAATTAAGTAATTTTTAACTCCATCCTTAAGAATAGGACTGATGTGCTCTATGTATTCTAATTCCATCACGAAAATTTGAGTAACAAAGTTACGGCTTTTATACCTATCAGGGGTATTAATCTTAGTTTATGTTAAAAATTTACTATAAAAATCGCTATTTAATAAATAATATAAACAATTTATTCATAATTTAATGGCTTATAGTTAAAATTTTTCTTTTTAAATTTTAGTTTATGTGTTGAAATAGAGAATATTTATGATTTTAATGAATCTTTCTTTAGGTTTCAAATTTTCTTTTTTATGCTCTTTCCTATTCATTCAAAAGATATAATGTTTTCCTAAAAATTTCCAAAATACATTTATTACTCTTACATTTGTAAAAATGGAAGAATTAGTAGTTTTAGTAAATCCTGATGATGCGGTTTTGGGCTTGATGGAAAAACAGCAAGCTCATATTAATGGTCTGTTACACCGTGCTTTTTCTGTATTTTTATTCAATAGTAAAGGCGAAATGCTTCTTCAGAAAAGAGCACCAGGAAAATACCATTCTCCCAACCAATGGACCAATGCGGTCTGTTCACACCCCAGAATTGGGGAAACTTACCTTGCCGGAGCCCAGCGAAGATTAAAAGAAGAGCTGGGAATAGATGCTGAACTTTCAGAAAAATTCAACTTTATTTACAAAGCAGATGTAGGTGGCGGCCTTTGGGAACATGAACTAGACCATGTTTTTATAGGAAACTATGAATCTGACTTTAATCTGAATAAAGAGGAAGTGGAAGAAGTAAGATTTATTTCTCCTGAAGACCTGGATAAAGAGATTACTGAAAATCCTGAACACTTTACGGAATGGTTTAAAATCATCCTTGAAGAATATAAACACCATTTTTAACGATGAAAAAAATAATTCTTTTTACTGCCATTCTATCAGGAAGTTTATTTTTTGCCCAAAAGGCTACAACTTATGACAGTCCGAACTACTCTATCAATGTTCCTGAAGGCTGGAGATCAACCAATGATAGTGATATCATCAATATTTTTCCTACCAGTGAAATTGGAGCGATTACTATTTCCGAATACCACGATCTGAACCTTCCCAAAACAGAAGCGAAGAAATTTATTCTGGCTCTTTATAAATCTGAAGAAGCTGAAAAAAAGGTTAAGGAAAGCAGAGGAAAAAAAGGATACACAGAATATTTCTACGAATATTTTGATGAAAAAGAAAAACTTTTCTGGATCACAAGAGCTTTTCAAAAAGATAAAGACTTGTATCTGGTTACCATTAACTGTGGCCAGAAATTCTGGAACGGAAACTATATGACCCTATTTAATGAGACTTTTAACAGTTTTAAAATAAAGAAATAAAAATTAAATATGAAGAAAACAGCTTTGTACGACAAACATGCGTCATTAGGAGCTAAGATCGTACCTTTCGCAGGTTTTGAAATGCCTGTACAATATTCAGGAGTAACAGAAGAGCATTTTGCAGTAAGAGAAAAAGCAGGATTGTTTGATGTTTCCCACATGGGACAGTTTTTCATCGAAGGTCCGGGATCTAAAGACCTTTTACAATTTGTAACAACTAACAATGTAGACGCTCTTGAAAACGGAAAAGCTCAGTACTCATGTCTTCCGAACGAAAACGGAGGAATTGTAGATGACCTTATCGTTTACAAAATGGAGGACGACAAATATTTCGTAGTCGTAAACGCTTCCAATATTGACAAAGACTGGAATCATATCTCAAAATACAATACTTTCGGAGCAAAAATGACGAACGCTTCTGATGACATGTCGTTATTAGCAGTTCAAGGTCCTAAGGCTACTGAAATTCTTCAAAAACTAACTGATGTAAACCTTTCTGAAATCCCTTACTATAATTTTACAGTAGGAAGCGTTGCAGGAATAAATGACATCATCATTTCCAATACTGGTTACACTGGAAGCGGAGGTTTTGAAATCTATTTCAAAAACGAAAGTGCAGAAAACCTTTGGGATGAAATAATGAAAGCTGGTGAAGCTGAAGGAATTATTCCTTGCGGATTGGCTGCCAGAGATACTTTAAGACTTGAAAAAGGATTCTGCCTATACGGAAACGATATTGATGATACTACTTCTCCAATAGAAGCTGGTTTAGGATGGATCACTAAATTTGATAAAGACTTTGTTTCTAAAGATGTTTTCGCAAAACAGAAAGAGGAAGGTGTTACCAGAAAACTAGTTGCTTTTGAATTGACAGATAAGGGAGTTCCAAGACACGACTACCCTGTTGTGGATGCTGAAGGAAACGTAATTGGAAAAGTAACTTCCGGAACACAGTCTCCAATGAAAAAGATCGGTTTAGGTCTTGCTTATGTAGACAAGCCTCACTTCAAGTTAGGTTCTGAGATTTTTATTCAGGTAAGAAACAAGAACATTCCTGCAAAAGTGGTGAAAGCTCCTTTTGTATAATCGTTCTCATATCATACTAAAAAGAGACTGTCTTCGGATAGTCTCTTTTTCTTTTGAATATTTTATCTCAGAAATGAGTGGTAATACTCTTAGCTTCACGAAAATTTCAACGCAAAATATTTTTGAATTGTTTTTTCAAAAAAAGAGACTGTAAAATTTACAATCTCTGGATTTCTATCTGCAGTAGCAACAAAGTGATCTGTCTGGAGTGCACATGTCTCCTCTTCCCGGATGGTTTGAAACTACACCTCCTGCTTCACCACAAAGGGTATAGCAGTTGGGTACAATAACTTTTCCACCTCCTTTAATTTCTTTTAATGTTACCCTGCTCAGTTTATGAGCTTTAAAAATGTTTTTATTCATACTACTATTTTTTGGTTATTTAAAGATATAAATAAAACTTTAAAATACTATCCTTCAGTATTTTAAACATAAAAAAAACAGCTCCGCAAGCGGAGCTAAAATCTATATATTAAGAGAAAAATTATTCCTCCACTCCGAAGAATGTTCTTAAAGCCTCAACATTACTTTTATCATTTCCTACAAAAATCTCCTTATCAGTGATAAAGACAGGACGCTTTAAGAAGGTATAATGATCCAGTAACAATTCTTTAAAATCTTTTTCTCCCAAAGACTTTACATCCAATCCTCTCAATTTGATCTGAGTAGATTTTCTGCTGAACAAAGCGTCGTAAGACTTTGTCAGTTTATGCATTTCTGCTAATTCTTCTTTGGTAATAGGCTGTTTTTTTATCTCACGAAGTTCCCAGTCTGTAAGATCAAATTGTGCTAAAATTTTTCTGCAGGTATCGCAGGTGTTCAGGTAAAATACTTTCTTCATTACTGTTCTTAAGTCTTTTATTTGTTAAAATTCCACTTCATTATGATTTCGTCTTTCAAAAGTAGGATTTAATCTAAAACTTTCGAAATTATTAAATAACTTTATTCAAATTTTATAAAGATGCAGAACAAACCTATTACTTTTCAGTTTATTTCAGAGCCTTCAGATGTTAATTATGGTGGAAATGTACATGGCGGAAGCGTTATGAAATGGATTGATCAGGCAGGCTATGCGTGTGCTACCACCTGGAGTGGAAATTATTCCGTAACAGTATATGTGGGAGGAATCCGTTTTTATGATCCGATTAAAATTGGTGAAGTAGTAAAAGTAGAAGCTCAGGTTATCTATACAGGTACTTCAAGCATGCACATTTCCATTAATGTTTTTTCCCGAAATCTGAAACAGCCTACTTTTGAGAAAAAAACCCACTGCATCATTGTTTTTGTTGCTGTAGATGAGAATGGTAAAAAACTTCCCGTTCCCAAATGGATTCCTGAAACAGAAGAGGAAAAACAAAAAGAGCAGTACGCAAAACGCCTGATGGATCTGAGAACTCAGATTGAGGATGAGATGAAGCCTTTTTTGTAGAAGGTTTGAGATTGAATATAAGAGTGTGTTTAGAGTAGAACCTTGAAAATAGATAAAATAATATATTCTTCTATATTTAAGTTTTGGCTAAAGCCAGATGAATGTTGATTTATAACGAGAGCGGGCTTTAGCCCGCCCCTATTGATGTTGATATCCTTATGGTTATGTAAATAGATAATAGTTGTTTAACGACAAGATCTTTTATCTTTTATCTTTTATCTTTTATCTTTTATCTTTTATCTTTTATCTTTTATCTTTATTCAATATATTTGCAATATCAAAAAAAGGAAATGGTGTTCTTCCTTCCCCCAACCGCTTTACAAAAGCTGATGACGCCTGATTGAGAGATTATTAACAATAACTAATCAGGATTATTATGTCAAAAAATCAACGAACACTTGGTCAAAAAGTAGCTTTTCACACCCATTTTTTCTTCAGAAAATTTCCAGCGATCCCCTATATTTTTAAATGGTTGGTCATAAGTCTTATTATTGGAACTTTGGTAGGAAGTGCTTCTGCAGGATTTCTACAGTCATTGGAATGGGTCACTAATTTCAGGGAGAGTCATCTATGGTTGATTGCTTTACTTCCTGTTGCCGGTTTTTTAATCGGACTGCTGTATTACTATTGGGGAAAGGATGTTGAAGCTGGAAATAATCTTCTGATTGACAATATTCATGATCCAAAAGGGATTATTCCATTCAAAATGGCTCCTTTTGTTTATCTGGGAACCATTGCTACTCATCTTTTTGGAGGTTCAGCAGGTCGTGAAGGAACAGCACTTCAGATGGCGGCAGCTATTGCAGATCAGCTTAGCAAACCTTTTAAACTTGATAAGAGTGAAAGAAGAACATTGATTATCTCTGCCATTGCTGCAGGATTTGGCTCTGTTTTCGGAACCCCTTTGGCTGGTGCCGTTTTCGGACTTGAAGTTTTCCTGATTGGAAGAATACGGTATAATGCCTTATTTCCGGCCTTTGCATCAGCTATACTTGCCGATTGGGCTACAAACCTATGGAATGTAAAACATACTCATTATCATATTGATTTTATTCCCAAGCTAGAGTTTTTACCAATCCTGTATAGCATTTTAGCAGGTATTGCTTTTGGAATCTGTGCGGCCGCCTTCAGTAAAATCATTCATTGGGCGGGTTCTTTTTTTAAATCAAAAATTAAATATCCGCCACTTCGTCCCGTTGTTGGGGGAACTATTATCGCTTTGGCAGTTTTACTCATGGGTACAACACGATATATTGGGCTTGGAGTTCCTGTTATATTAGAATCTTTTGAAAAGCAGCTTCCTTTGTATGATTTTGCTCTAAAAATGGTTTTTACCATCATTACGCTTTCAGCTGGATTCAAAGGAGGTGAAGTGACCCCCTTATTCTTTATCGGTGCTACACTGGGAAGTGCATTATCTCTATTTATTCCATTACCATTTGGATTGTTGGCGGGAATGGGATTTGTGGCCGTATTTGCCGGAGCCACCAATACTCCATTGGCCTGTATGCTGATGGGTATTGAATTATTTGGAGCTGAATGTGGTGTGTATATCGCTATAGCCTGTGTTGTTTCCTATCTTCTTTCAGGACATAACAGTATTTACAGCAAGCAAAAGATTGGAGAGGCTAAAAACAGAAGATATGAAAACCAACAGGATAGATCTGTATCGGATTTTTTGTAAGAATGAATAGAAATTGGAGGAACTAAAAATTGATTCGCTTTAAACCACCCTGTCAAAAATTCAAAGAATTTTTAACACCCCGAATGGCTATCCTTTCATTTCAATATTCTACTTAAAATAGTATTGAAAATAAAGAACATAAAGCACAATCCGGTTTAGAAGTTCATATACTTCAACGATAAATCCTCATCAAAATGAACACAACCTCGTATCTCGAATCACGAAACCCGCATCTCAACCCTCAAACGCTGCTATTCAAAATACAACTATAATCCGTATTTTTGCGCTATGTTCGATTACAGGTTAAAAGTTTTCCATACCGTAGCTTCAAGATTAAGTTTTACCAAAGCTTCTGAAGAGCTTCATATTTCGCAGCCGGCAGTTACCAAACACATCAAAGAAATTGAAATGCAGTTAAGCACTAAATTATTTGACAGAAAAGGGACCTCCATACAACTGACACAAAGCGGAAAAATCCTGTATGAATATGCTGAAAAGGTTAGAAATATCTACCGTGATCTGGAATTTGAAATCAGCCAGATTAATCAGCAGCATAAAGGAAAACTTATTATTGGAGCCAGCACCACTGTTGCCCAATACATTTTACCTGAAATATTAGCCAAGTTCAACGCTTACTATAAAGACATTAAAATAGAGCTTCTTACAGGAAATACTGAAGCCATTTCATCCCTTTTAAAAGAAGAAAAGATAGATCTTGGTATCATTGAAGGAGAATCGCAATCTTCTTATTTTGATTACAAGACTTTTAAACCTGATGAAATTGTTCTGGCAGCCAAATCAGATCATCCTTTGGCTCATAAAACACTCAATGTAAAAGACCTGTATCAGCTTAACCTTATTTTCCGTGAACAGGGTTCCGGAACTCTTGAGTTTATACAAAACCGATTGAAGGAGAAGGACATCAATATCAATGAGCTCAATACCGTTATCCAGCTGGGAAGCAGTGAAAGTATTAAAAATTATCTTCTTCATTCGGATTGTATGGCCTTTCTTTCCATCAGCACTATTTTGAATGAATTGAAAAATAACATTCTTACTGTTATTGACATTAAAAACTTTAGCATTGAAAGAGATTTTCATTTTATTCTTCCCAAAGGAGAGCAATCTGAACTGATAGAGTTGTTTTTGAGGTTTGCAGAGTAGTTTTTGTGGTGCACAATCTGTTAATTAAGCAAAAACGTCATTGCAATATCAGATGTTTCAAATTGATTAAGGATAGATTATTTTAGGTTTTGGCTAAAGCCAATGGATTTTTTAATTTATTTGATTGGCCGGGCTAAAGCCCGCCCCTATTGATATGGATATACGCATGGATATATGCACGGATAATAGTTGTTTAACGACAAGATCTTTTATCTTTTATCTTTTATCTTTTATCTTTTATCTTTTATCTTTTATCTTTTATCTTTTATCTTTTATCTTTTATCTTTTATCTTTTATAACTTATAGTTATCCATCATAACAAAATACGATTTACTTTATAATAACATATTACCGAATTTTGAACCAGATTTTAAAAGTTCACAATATGAAAGATTTCATTCAAAATCAAAGAACACGCAAAGTAATTTTTATTGGACTAGCTGTTTTATGTCTTACTCCATTCATTTCGTCTCCCGTTGCCCTGACATTAGGTTTTGCCTTGGCTGTTTTTATGGGAAACCCATTTGAAAAACATTTACATCAATATATTCATCTGTTGCTGCAGATTTCCATTGTTGGATTAGGATTTGGGTTAAAGCTGGATGAAGCCCTTCATGCGGGAAAAACAGGATTAATGTTGACTGTTGTAAGTATTATCAGTGTAATGGTCTTGGGATATTTTCTAGGGAAGATCTTTAAGCTTGAAAGACCACTATCTTATCTTCTGTCTGCCGGAACTGCCATTTGTGGGGGAAGTGCCATTGCTGCTGTTTCTCCTATCATCAAACCCAGTACAAAGCAAATTTCTTTAGCATTAGCGATTGTTTTTACATTAAACTCTATTGCATTGTTTGTTTATCCTGCTATCGGACATCTCTTGAATCTTTCCCAGGAACAGTTTGGGCTATGGTGTGCGATTGGAATTCATGATACAAGCTCTGTGGTAGGTGCTGCCAGCAAATATGGTAATGAGGCTTTAAAAATTGCAACCACGGTTAAGTTGGCGCGTGCTTTATGGATTATCCCTGTTTCCATTATTACCATGTTCATTTTTAAAAGCAAAGATTCAAAAATTAAAATTCCGTGGTTTATCGGATATTTCATTCTGGCCATTCTACTGAACACTTATTTTCCTTTTATGGATCAATTTAGTACTGCCATTACCTCATTTGCTAAATCCGGGCTGAATTTGACTCTATTTTTTATTGGATCTACCCTTTCTATCCAAACTTTAAAATCAATAGGTTTTAAACCCTTACTTACCGCTGTATTACTTTGGGTAACCATTAGTATTGGAAGCTTACTTTATATTATTCACTAAAAACAGCAGCACCCTTCTGAAAATCAGGAGGGTGCTGCCTATTAAATGTGGAAATGTTTATTTCATACTTCAATAATTTCTTATACCTGTCCACAAGTATAAACCTGCAGGCAGCCCATATATAGAGAGCAATACTCTGGGCCTGTAACAGCACCTGAACAGCTGCATCCACAAAGAGATAAATCCGGCTTACCGCTTACTCCTCCTGTAATACTTTTAAGATCTTGTTTTTTTAGCTTTTTAGCATTTTTCATGTTATTAGGTTTTGATTAAACGTATAGTTTTAGTTACTACCCAAAGTTAAACAAATATTAATTATCTGCAACAAAATCACATTAAAATCTTGATAATTTGTTGATTTAAATACAATTATACTATTAAAAAACAATACAACCCAACTCTTATTTATTAAACAAATTTAAATTCACTCTGTAAACTCAAGGTCTTTATTATGGGTTTCCGAGATTGTAAGTGAAGAATAAAATGCCAGCCCAAATACCACGACACCTACAATAGCAGCACTTACTATTACGGAAAAATTACCTTTAAGGGAATCAAAAGCCAGAATCATCACAGGAACCAATCCTCTTACCATATTCGGAACAGTAGTAGTTGCTGTATTTCTGATATTGGTTCCAAACTGCTCTGCTGCAAGAGTTACAAACATGGCCCAATATCCGGTACCAAAGCCCAGCCATACACAGAATAAATAGTACTTCATTTCTGTATTGGTATTTCCAAACAACATCATTCCTACTCCAACCAGTGTGAAGAGTAACATATAAAAGATCGCCATTTTACGTGATTTCAAAGCATGGGAAATAAAACCACTCATCAGATCTCCTACAGAAATACCTACATAAGCCCACATAATTGCTTTTCCGGGACTGATATCCTTAATTCCGAATTCAGGTGCAAATTGATTAGCTAAAACAGCCAGAATCCCAATACAATACCAGGTAGGCAATCCTACTGCAATACATTTTAAATATCGTATCAACCTGTCTTTATTGGTGAAAAAGGATATAAAATTTCCCTTAGAAACATTTTTATGTTCAATATTCTTATAAATTCCGGATTCTGAAACACTGATTCTCAGTAATAATAAAAGAATCCCCATTATTCCGCCAATGATGTAAGAGATATTCCATCCTCCGGCTAATTCTACGGTTAATTGGGCCACTACAGCTCCCATTAATCCAAAACCGGCAACTACTGAAGTACCAATAGCTCTTAAATTCTTCGGTAGACTCTCAGAAACCAGTGTAATTCCCGCTCCAAGCTCTCCGGCAAGACCTATTCCCGCAATAAACCTTAAACCAGCGTATTGATACACTAAATGCTCTTTTGGAAAATAAGGTAAAAAGCCACAGGCAATATTCGCCAGAGAATACACCAGAATAGAGCCAAAGAGCACGGAAAGTCTTCCTTTTTTATCTCCGAAGATTCCCCAGAATACTCCACCGATAAGAAGCCCTACCATCTGGCAATTCAGGATAAAAGTTCCGTCAGCATCCGGATTAAGCCCCAGGGCTTTCAGACTGGGAATCCTTACGATCCCAAACAGGAGAAGATCATAGATATCTACGAAATAGCCAAGGGCTGATATAATAACAGGAATAGAGAAAATATACTTCAGTTTTGAAGACAGTGATAGTTCTTGCATTGTTAAGTTTTGATAAAAATAAAAAACCTTTCAATTTCTTGAAAGGTTTTTATAAAATATCTTGTTCCGATTATTATCTTGCAATATTCACGGCTCTTGTTTCTCTGATTACTGTTACTTTCACCTGTCCAGGGTAAGTAAGTTCGTTCTGGATCTTTTCAGAGATATCGTAAGACAGTTGAGAAGCTACTTCGTCATTCACTTTTCCACTTTCTACCATTACTCTTAATTCTCTACCTGCCTGAATTGCATAAGCGCTAGATACTCCATCGAAGCTTAATGCTGCAGATTCAAGATCTTTCAGTCTCTGGATGTAAGATTCCAATACTTGTCTTCTTGCTCCTGGTCTAGCTCCTGAGATTGCATCAGCTACCTGAATGATTGGAGATAATAGAGACTTCATTTCAATTTCGTCGTGGTGAGCACCAATAGCATTTACTACTTCTGGATTTTCACCGTATTTCTCAGCCCACTGCATTCCTAAAAGTGCGTGTGGTAATTCTGATTCCTGTTCAGGAACTTTACCGATATCGTGTAAAAGACCTGCTCTCTTAGCTAACTTAACGTTTAATCCTAATTCAGCAGCCATTGTTGCAGCGATGTTAGCTACTTCTCTTGAGTGCTGTAATAGGTTTTGTCCGTAAGAAGAACGGTATTTCATTCTACCGACGATCTTGATTAATTCAGGGTGTAATCCGTGGATTCCTAAATCGATGATCGTTCTCTTTCCTACTTCAATGATCTCCTCTTCAATTTGTTTTCTTGTTTTTTCAACAACTTCTTCAATTCTTGCCGGGTGAATTCTACCATCGGTAACCAATCTGTGAAGGGATAGTCTTGCAATCTCTCTTCTTACCGGATCGAAACATGAAAGAAGAATAGCTTCCGGGGTATCGTCAACGATGATCTCAACTCCTGTTACTGCTTCTAAAGCACGGATATTTCTACCTTCTCTACCAATGATTCTACCTTTTACTTCGTCAGATTCAATGTTGAATACCGATACTGAATTCTCGATAGCCTGTTCGGTTCCGATTCTCTGAATTGTTTGGATAACAATTTTTCTTGCTTCGTTCTTAGCGTTCATCTGAGCTTCCTCCATGATACCCTGAACGTGTGCCTGAGCTCTTGTCTTCGCTTCAGCTTTCATGGTTTCTACCAATTCTGCTTTAGCTTCATCAGCAGTGTAATTAGAGATTTTTTCAAGTATTTCTACTTTTTTAGCGGTTGCTATATCTAATTCCTGTTGCTTTTTGTCTAAAATTTCGTTCTTCTTAGAATAATCAGCAATCTGTTTGTCTAAATCTTTTTCAAGTTTTCCAATCTTACTAAGTTCATCATTAAACTTATGTTCCTTGTCTTTAGTCCTTTTTTCAACTTCCTGCATTTTCTTTTCGCGGGACTGGATATCAGCATCATGCTGTGACTTCAATTCAAGGAATTTTTCTTTAGCTTGAAGATTCTTTTCTTTCTTTATGGATTCAGCCTGTACGTTGGCTTTTTCTATAAGGTTTTCGGCGTTTTTCTTGGCATCATCCATAATAAATTTTGCCTTAGTATTCAGAGAACTTTTGGAGAAAATAATTCCCACGGCAGCCCCGATTACTAAACATACAACACCGACTATAACTTCTATCATAATGTATATTGAGTTTTAATTGTATTCATATCCTTTAAAAATAAAAAAAGCCTACAATAATCCAGAGATTGAGAGTAAACTCCTAATCAACACGATTTGAACTGATTTCCACTGTCTGTAATCCGGAAGACCGGCACGCCATTCGATGGACATTTGTTCGGTAATTGTTTAGCGTTGAGTTTACCTTTAATGTGTTAGAATTATTGTAGGCAGCTTGTTCAGGAAAAAAAATCTATTTCCCGATTTCATTCAACGATTGATTAATCTGTTCTAATCTTTCGTTGGTTGAATTAATATTTTTCTCGTAGTTAAGAGAAACTACTTCTGCATTGGTTCCCAATTTCAGGGCACACATTGCCAAAGCATCTTGTTTATCTCTTACATCGAAGTTCTGTTCAAAATCTTTAATCATATTCTCTATCTGCTTCCCTACCTTACGCAAAGTTTCTTCCTCTGCTGCCGGTACGTTCAGCGGATACACTCTTCCTGCAATGTTTACGGTTATTCTCCTTACCTCCATTATAATCCACTGTTTTGAAGCTGAGCAATACAGAAATCAATTTCTTTTACCAATCTGTTGATATGGTTTTTCATTAACCTATTGTGTTCAGGATTCCCTGATATTGCTGAATAAAGCTTTATATTTTTTTGTTCTTCTGCTAATACCTGATTTCTTTTTCTTTCCTCATCGTACTTCTTCTTCAATTCTTCATGCTCAAAACTTAATTCAGCCAAATTTTCGGTAAGATTCTTATAGTTCTTTTGCAGAGTCGAAATTTTTCTCTCTAATTCTGAAAAATTGTTTTCTAAATCTTGAAGCATTCCAGGTTTGTATATTCTAACTAGAAGCAAAAATAAAAAAATATTAACACTAACAAAAATAAATAGTCGTATATTTTGATCTGTCAACAAAAAAGGAGATGCAAAAGCATCTCCTGAGTATTTTTAATATGATAATTTCTTATTCAAATTTCAGTACAAACATTATCGCTCTGGTCTGTAATGTAGATACAGCAGAAGCCCAATAAGGAGGTGTAGTAGCATTATCAGCCACTTTTTCATTATTCATAAAGAATGTTCCTCTGATGGCAGGGGTCAGTTTAAATTTGTTGAAATAAAACTGAATTCCCATTTCTGCAGACCATGCAAAATTGTGGGTAGTAGTTCTGAAGATCTGTTGCATGTTGTCATCCGTAGAACTGGAATTAGACTGTAGGTTCACTACATAATTTACCCCAGCTGCAACATATGGTCTTGAGTTATACCATCTTCTTCCGTGAAGTTCCAAAAGTACCGGAATGTCAACCAATGTAGATTTAATATCCCTTACTTTATCTTTTTCCTGTAAAGGGATTGGCGTAAAAGGAGGATTAGTTACAGATCCACCTGCATACACATCATTGGATTGAGTATTAAAAGTCAGCTGTCTTTGTGCAAACTGCAGCCCCGGCTCTACTCTTACATCCAGATAATCATTCAGTCTCCATTTTGCAATAAGCCCGGCACCAAAGCTGTAACTTTCTTTAGTACTGGTAACAAGATTCTGATTATCTTTCATCCCATAGGTTGGATGTAATACGATTCGGTAGCCAAGTTTATTCCCGTTCAAATAAAAACCCCAACTGAATTTCTGCTCGTCGAAATCTTCCAACTTGTCCATTCTGTTTCGGGTTCTAAATTGCGCGTTTGCAAAAACGGCAACATTTACTGAGGTTAAAACCAGTGCTTTTAATAGAAATTTATTCATAGGTTACTTTGTTGCTTTATAAATTGTGGCTATACCCAAACTTAATTTTTTATATTCAACTTTCTTAAATCCCGTATCTAAAAGAATTTGCTTCATCTTCTCCCCGAAAGGAAAAGCATTTACAGAATCCGGAAGGTATGTATACGCCCTATTATCTTTGGAAACCAGTTTACCTATAGCAGGTAATATATTTTTGAAATAAAACATATAAAATGGCCCCATGAAACCCTCAACCTTTGAAAACTCCAGTATATAAACACTCTTGTTATCTTTAACTACTCTTCTTAACTCTGCCAAACCTTTGGGAAGGTTCTCAAAATTCCTTACTCCAAATGCAACGGAAACAGCATCAAATCTATTGTCCTCGAAAGGTAAATTTTCTGCATCTCCTTTTTGCATGGAAATTTTGCCGTCTAATTTAAGTTTTTTTATTTTAATAACGCCAACATTGAGCATTTGTTGTGATAAATCTAAACCAACTACTTTTGAACCGGTTCCTTTTTCGATCGTAATTGCGAGATCTCCCGTTCCTGTAGCCACATCCAGCACTTCCTGCGGGTTATCATTTTTCATCCATTTTACCAATTTATTTCGCCATAAAACATCAATTTTCATGGATAAAACATGGTTCAAAAGGTCATACTTCGGCGCAATATTGTCGAACATATCCTCTACCTGGCTCTTCTTAGTAGCCTCAGAATTGTAGGGAGTAACTTTAGTGATATCTTTTGTCAAAACTTAAAACTTGTAATATTCTTTATAATAATTTAGGAAATCCTGCTTTCTGAAGACCTTTGATCTTGATTCCACTTGTTGGACATTCTTGATCACTTTGTCATAATCTTCATCTACATTGTAATAAAAATCTTCTGTGTAAAGCTTGTTGAAACGCTTTGCTCCTCCGTAGTAGTCCTTTCCGTCAATAACGGTTTTATCAAGAGCCGTTAATAACGAATCTTTTTTAAGGTTATACCCGTAGTACTGGTCATTCACGTAGTAATCCTGATGTGTAATATTGAGCAGACCACGAAGTTTGTTTACTTCAAATGCTGAATCGTAAAGCATTTTTTTATTCTGATCGAAAACCTGAATAGAGTTTTTTCCCTTATTCAAATCCACATGCACATACTGCCCCGATGATATAACTGCTTCAGAACCGTTATTGATTTTAAAGTAATACGTGTTGGGGGTAGGATTATCTACAACATAATAATTCTTCTTGGCTAAAAAAAGGAAGTAGATCCCAAAGGCAACGATAAACGCCACACCTGCAATAAGTAAGCCTTTTAAGGATGGGTTGTTTTTCATAGATTGTAAAGTACAATTTTTGCAAATTTAATAATATTTTTAATTCTCCGTTATTAATATTAATTATTAACTTTGCATCTTTAAAAAAATCATATAAACGAATGCCGAATACGATCATTATTGGCTCTGGATGTTACATTCCGAACAGAGTTGTTGGTAGAGATTACTTCATGAATTCCGAGTTCTACACAGAAGACGGAGTAAAGATTGAAAAGCCTGTGGAAGAGACCATTGCGAAGTTTGTAGAAATTACAGAAATCGAAAACAGGAGATTTATTGAAGATGATCTTTCCAATTCACAGATCGGTTATGAAGCCGCAAAAATTGCCCTTGAGGATGCAAAAGTAGACGGCGAAGAACTGGATTATATTATTTACGCGAGTAATTTCGGGGAAGTTACTGAGAACGGATACGCAGACTTTATGCCAACAATGGCAGCAAGAGTTAAGAACAAATTGGGAATTAAAAACAGAAAATGTGTAACGTATGACATGATTTTCGGTTGCCCGGGATGGGTAGAAGGTATGATTTTAGCAGACAACCTGATTAAAGCTAAAGTTGCCAAAACTATTCTTGTTATTGGAGCTGAAACATTAAGCCGAGTAACTGATCCATATGACAGAAACAGAATGATCTTTGCTGATGGTGCCGGAGCTGTAATCGTAAAGGCAACAGATGAGGAAAATGTAGGAATCATTGCTCACAATACGATCTGCGACAACGGTCCTGAACTGAACTATCTTGAAAATCAACCATCCATCAATAAAGAAGCAGATCAAAAACGTCTTTATGTAAGAATGTTAGGTAGAAAAATCTACGAATACGCTCTTAAAAACGTTCCTGTTGCTATTAAAGACACCATTACTGACGCTGGTCTTTCTATTGAAGATATCGACAAAATTCTTATCCACCAGGCTAATGCTAAAATGGATTATGCTATGATTGAAAGACTTCACAGACTTTATGATGTGAAAGAGTACGATCATGCAATCTCCCCTATGACAATCCAAAACCTTGGAAATACGTCTGTTGCAACAATTCCTACCATGTATGATTTAATAATTAAAGGAAAAATGGAAGGTCATTCGTTTAAAGAGAATGGTAACATTGTTATGACTTCGGTTGGTGCCGGAATGAACATCAATGCTATCGTTTACAGATTTCCTTAAAAATATTTAATTAACAAAAAAAATATAAAAGCACAGGGAAGTTATTCTTTGTGCTTTTTTTATCAGAACATGCAAAAGAATCTTTTAATTATCGCTGGAATCTTCCTGTTTTTGGAAGTGTATATTTATCAGGCTATCAGAACGCTTACCGATAATTCCTGGATCAGGATCGGATACTGGGTGATATCGTTAGCTGTGTATGGAATTTTCGCCTACGAAGTCTCCCATTTCCAAAGATCAGACAGAAGTACGGCAAGGGCTCAGATCATGATTTCATTGTTTTTGATTTTTATTCTTCCAAAAATCTTCGTGGTTCTGTTTTTATTAATTGATGATATTATCAGAGCCGGAGGCTATTTAATAGGCTTTGCCAAACCCTCGGAAAATTTCTTTCCGGAGAGAAGGAAGTTTCTGAGTCTGGTGGGACTTGGAATGAGCGGAGTCCTTTCAGCTCTTTTCATAGACGGAATTACGTTTGGAAAATACAGACATAAGGTAAGAAGGGTAAGAGTAAATTTCACCAATCTTCCGAAAAGCTTTAAAGGTTATAAAATCATCCAGATATCGGATGTTCACAGCGGAAGCTTTGCTGACCCAAATAAATTACAACACGCAGTGGATCTGATTAACGAGCAGAAACCAGACCTTGTCCTATTCACAGGAGACATGGTGAACAACGTAGCAGATGAGTTCAAACCTTTCATTCCTTTATTCTCCAAAATTCAGGCTAAAGACGGTAAGTTTGCAGTATTAGGAAACCACGATTACGGAGATTATGTAACCTGGGATTCTCCTGAAGCCAAGAAAAAAAACCTTGATACTCTGATTGATTACGAAAAGCAAGCAGGATTTGACATGTTAAGAAATGAACACAGAGTCATTGAAAAGAACGGAGAAAAATTATACATTCTTGGAGTTGAAAACTGGGGATTAAAACCATTTCCTCAGTTCGGAAAAATTGACAACGCTTTAAAAGGAGTTCCAGAATCCGCAACAAAGATCCTAATGAGTCATGATCCTACTCACTTTGATTATGTAGTAAAAAAGCACCCTGGAAACATCCATTTGACCCTTTCCGGTCATACGCACGGAATGCAATTCGGTTTGGATCTTAAAAACATAAAATGGTCGCCGGTTCAGTATCGCTATCCAAAATGGGCCGATCTTTATGAAAGCGAAGGAAAACTATTGTATGTCAACAGAGGGTTTGGAGTATTGGGATATCCGGGAAGAGTTGGGGTATTGCCAGAGATTACTCTTTTTGAACTAAGCTAATTTTGAGTTCAAGATTTAAGGTTTAAGGTTTAAGGTTTAAGGTTGGAAGTTAAAAATTGAATATTGGTTACTGTAACAAATACCATCTCTCTATTCCCTGCAACCTAACACCTACAACCTAAAAAATATAATCTTTCATACGGGAAGTGGCCATGTCCTTCTCGTTAAGAAAAGTAAGGAGGGCATCTAATTTGTCCTCCATTTTTTTGCCCGAAAATAAGCTCCGGTAAAAAGGAATATCAAAACGGTATTTTTTGAAATCTGTAAACTGCCATGCATCAAGGTAGATCAGAACAAATTCTTCATTCTGTAAGGTTTCCAACACCATGTTCTGATAATACTTCATGGGCAGAATCTGAAATACAAAATCATTGTAAGGCAACTGGCTGTAAGGAGAGATACTTTCCGGCACAATGCTCAATCCATCTTCTTCTGTAATTTCAGTATCTCTTTTCAGACGTTTGAACGGAAAAAGGATATTGGCATTGTCGATATTGGAGACATAATTAAACTCCAAAAGCTTCAGACTTTCCTGCGGAATTTTCACATCTTTCTGACGAATTCCCCTGATCTGTTTTTCTAAAAGTTCCTGAATATTCTTCTTGGCATTTTCAAGTTCTTCAAGATTTGAGTCTCGATTATAAAAAGCAATTTCATGCCCTTTGGATGAAATTGCTTTTATAAGATTCTGCAGTTTTTCAGTGAGAGAAACCTCTACAAAAAAACTTGCTTTTGTATCATGAATATCTAAAATTCTGAGAATCGCTTTTGTATTCTCCTCTGTAATTTTTAATCTTTCATCACTGGTAATCTGAGAGCCGTTTTTTGTTCCAGCCTCAATATTTGTAATGTTGAAAGTCAATAATATCATTTAAATTAAATTTTAGATAACAGTTATAATAAATTAAAAATCAGATGTTAAAACAACACTTAATTAAAGTATTACTTTACATAATTAATTCTTAGCTAATTTTACTTTCAGATTCTTAATCATGTCTTTCGTCATTTCAGAAATTCCGAAATCATAAGTCAGTCCCCAATCTTTTTTAGCTACAGTATCATCAATAGAAGCTGGCCACGAATCTGCAATTGCCTGTCTGAAATCCGGGTTATAATCAATGCTGAAATCCGGGATTTCTTTCTTGATTTCTTCTGCCAATTCTTTTGGAGTAAATGACATTCCTCCTAAATTATAAGATGAACGAATAGTTACATTTTCCTTTGGCGCGTCCATTAATTTCAGAGTGGCATTGATGGCATCATCCATATACAACATCGGCATTCCGGTATCCTCGGAAATGAAACTTGTATACTTACCTTCTTCAATTGCTTTATAGAAAATCTCAACAGCATAGTCAGTTGTTCCACCACCTGCCGGAGTCTTCCAAGAGATCAATCCAGGATATCTGATACTTCTTACATCCACTCCATATTTGTCGAAATAATATTCGCACCACTTCTCTCCTGCCATCTTAGAGATTCCGTAAACAGTTGTTGGGTTCAGTACTACATCCTGTCCTACCTCATGCTTTGGAATTCCTTTTCCAAACACCGCGATAGAACTTGGCCAGAAGATCTTTTTAAGAAGCCCTTCTTTAGCCATTTCACAAAAATGAAGAAGAGGTTCAAGATTCAGTTTCCACGCAAAAATAGGCTGCTTTTCTGAAGTTCCTGATAAAAGAGACGCCAAGTGATACACTGTAGTAATATCATAATCCTTAACGATCTGTCTCACTAATTGAGTATTGGTAACATCCATTCTCTCATAGTGACCTGCAGAGGTAATTCCTTCCTGCCATCTGTCCAAACCAGAAGCAACAACATTTTCTGCTCCGTGAATTTCAACAAGTCTATTGGTAAGCTCGGTGCCGATTTGTCCCAAAGCACCTGTAATCAGTATTCTTTCCGTATAGGATTCCATTTTTTAGATTTTTTTAGAATTGTACAAAAGTAAAAAAAACATGTCAACCATAATAATAAAGGTGTATTTAAAATATTTTTCCCAATTGCTGTGAAAATCATTTAACCTGAATTCTGATAAAAGTGGGAAGCCTGAAGTTGGAAGAAGGAAGTTATTAAAGTCTTAGAAGTACTGAAAATCCAAGTGTATTACCTATTGAACAAACTTATATTAGCAATAAGACCAATAGAAACTTCCAGCTTCCTTCTTCCAACTTCCTAACCTCTCTACCCTACTTTCTTAGCTCCAAACTAAAGTTATTGATCTAATTTCTATATTTTTGTTATAAGAAAAACAATCAGTATGAAGAAGATCTTAATTGCGTCGATTATATTAGCCAGCCAGCTTAGCTGGGCTCAGTTTACAGATATCAATATTGTAAAGGAGGTAAAGGTTAAGAAAAAAGGTGTGGTAGTATCTGCACATCCATTAGCCAGTGAAGCGGGAGCGAAGATCCTGCGAATGGGAGGAAATGCTTATGATGCCATTACAGCAACTCAATATGCATTAGCCGTAGTCTATCCACAGGCAGGAAACATTGGCGGCGGCGGATTCTTAGTAGGTGTAAAAAATAATGGTGAAAAATTCACGCTGGATTACAGAGAAACTGCTCCTAAAAAGGCTTCCAGAGATATGTATCTCGATAAAAACGGAAAAGCTAACACAGACTTATCTCAAAACGGACGTCTGGCAGTAGGTATTCCGGGAAGTGTGGCTGGATTCTTTGCTACGCTGAAATACTGCAAACTTCCGATGGAGAAGATCATTCAGCCTGCTATTGATCTTGCTGAACAAGGATTTGCTATTACGGAACAAGAAGCTGAGATGCTTAACAATAATACGGAACATTTTAAGAAACATAATAAATCAGCCATCGTTTTTGTAAAGGATACTCCATGGAAAGCAGGAGATCTTTTAATACAGAAAGATCTGGCAGAGACTTTAAAACTAATCCAAAAACTGGGTGCAAAAGGATTCTATGAAGGTAAAACAGCGGATCTTCTGATCGCTGAAATGAAAAGAGGGAACGGAATCATTACTTTGGAAGATCTTAAAAACTATAAGGTTGCAGAAAGAAAAGCCCTGGAATTTGAATACAAAGGAAACAATGTAGTTTCAATGCCTTTACCTTCCAGCGGCGGGTTGCTTCTTGCTCAAATGTTGAGAATGGCCAGCTTTGAAAACCTTGAAAAGTACCAACTGAATTCAACACAAGCTGTTCAGATTATGACAGAAGCAGAAAGAAGAGCTTTTGCAGACAGAGCAGAATATATGGGAGATCCGGATTTTATTCAGGATAAAACTACTTATCTGATTTCTGACGAATACTTAAAAGGAAGATGGAAAAGCTTCAGTTTTGATAAGGCTACCCCAAGTTCAGAAGTAGGAAAAATCATAGAACAGCCTAAAGAATCTACTCAAACCACTCACATCTCTGTTCTTGATAAGGATGGAAACGCTGCCTCTGTAACCACTACTCTAAATGGATATTACGGAAGTAAGGTTCTGGTTTCCGGAGCCGGTTTCTTTTTAAATAATGAAATGGATGATTTCTCCATCAAACCAGGAGTTCCGAATATGTTTGGAGCGGTAGGCGGAGAAGCAAATTCCATTCAGCCGAATAAAAGGATGCTTTCTTCCATGACGCCTACCATTCTGCTTAAAAATGGAAAACCTTATATGGTAGTGGGAACTCCTGGAGGAACTACAATTCCGACTTCTGTATATCAATCTATTGTCAATGTGGTTGATTTTAAGCAAAACGCTAACATTGCGGTAAATGCTCCTAAATTCCATCATCAGTGGCTTCCGGAAACTATAAAAGTGGAAAACAACTTCCCGGAAAGTACTATTGCTGAACTGAAAAAGAAAAACTACACCTTTGAAAAAGTAAAACAAATTGGAAAAACAGAAGTGATTGTCCTTGATGAAAACGGAAACATTCATGCCGTTGCAGACGGACGTGGAGATGATTCTGTAGCAGTAGAATAAATATTTCTTTATCAATAACATAACTTCGGCTTCATTCTATAGGCAATTTTGTCTGCAAAGAATGAAGCCGAAGTCTTTTTTCCACCCCCTATCAAGCGATATGCATTAGATTAATTTTCATGACTTTTGTCAGTTTTTTAGATAAAATTTCTTAATTTTCGCCCTTAAAAAAACAAAACGACTGTTCATTGAAAGCAAAAAAAATATACAATCAGCTTTATATTCAGGTGATCATCGCAATTAGTGCAGGTGTTTTACTGGGAAACTTCTATCCTGAATTGGGAGAAAAAATGAAACCATTAGGAGATGGCTTTATCAAATTGGTAAAAATGATTATTGCTCCGGTTATTTTCATCACACTTACCCTAGGAATTGCCCACATGACCGATCTTAAGAAAGTGGGAAGAATTGCCATAAAAGCCATGATCTATTTCTTTACCTTCTCTACTCTGGCCCTTATCATTGGTCTCGTGGTTGGAAATCTTTTACAGCCTGGGCATGGTTTGAATATTGATCCGGCAACGCTTTCAGGAAATGTATCAGAGTATCAGGAAAAGGCTCACGAATCTACGCTTACAGGGTTTATTATGAATATTATTCCAGAAACGCTCTTTAGCCCTTTGGTAGGTGATAATATTCTTCAGGTACTTCTTGTTGCTATTTTAATGGGTGTTGCCTTGGTTTTAACAAAGGAAAAAAGCCAGAAAGTAACTGATTTTCTTCAGGATCTTTCTGCTCCGATATTCAAAATTGTTCATATTCTGATGAAATTAGCACCCGTCGGTGCTTTTGGAGCAATGGCCTTTACCATAGGAAAATATGGGCTTCATTCTGTTTTGAATCTTATATTTTTGGTAGCTACATTCTATATCACATCTATTCTTTTTGTTGTTTTGGTCTTAGGAGCTGTGGCATGGTATAACGGATTCAACATTTTTAAGCTGTTATTTTATCTTAAAGAAGAACTTCTTTTGGTACTAGGAACAAGTTCATCAGAATCTGCCCTTCCGGGAATCATGGAAAAAATGGAAAAAGCAGGCTGCTCCCGAACCATTGTAGGCCTTGTGGTTCCTACGGGGTATTCTTTTAATCTTGATGGTACCAATATTTATATGACGCTTGCCTCTTTGTTTATCGCTCAGGCTCTCAATATCCATCTTCCTATTGAAAAACAACTGATGCTTCTTTTGGTAGCCATGTTAAGTTCCAAAGGTGCAGCTGGAGTTACCGGTGCAGGTTTTGTGACGTTGGCAGCCACTTTAGCTGTGGTTCCGGAAATTCCAATTGCCGGAATGACATTAATTCTTGGAATTGATAAATTCATGAGTGAATGCAGAGCTCTTACCAATGTGATAGGAAACTCTGTAGCTACGGTAGTGGTTGCTAATTGGGAAAAACAATTAGATAAGGAGCAGTTACAGTATTGTCTGGATAATCCTTATGAAATTGAAAAGCACCTGGAGGGTTAATCTTTATGAAAAAGATATATAGAATTCAGATTTTATTTACCTTACTTACATTAGTTCCTTATTTTGGAAAATCTCAGATTAATGATGGTAATATTCGATTAAAAGTTTTACAAAAAAAATTAATTGGAAAAGAATTAATTTTTGGAAAATGGAATGAAAAAGGAGGAATGGAAACACGCTTAACCTATTTGGGAGCTGTAAAAACAAATCAAGGAAAAATCTTTAAAATCATAAATTCTGTATGGGTTTGGGGCTTATCTCAAAGAGCGACAAACAGAATTTTAATTTTTAATGAAAAGAATCAGTATGTCGGAAATTATTATTTGACTTTAACCACCTATTTACCCACCAAATTAAAAAATGGAGTTTTAATCTTTCAAAATACAGATATCAGTTGCAACCAAAATACAATTACAAGAGTTAACCTAAAAAATGGGTTGCCTCAAGAATTCTTTAGAAAATGTAAAAATGATTTTGGTGATATTTACGGGTTTGATGGAACAAACTAAATAACACTTTACACTAAAATATTCAAACTTGCCGGCTGTACTTTCACATGAACTGGTGATTCTATCTTATTGAATTCACCATCAAGATGCCAGTTTTTGGTATTTACTTTAAATGAGATTTCTGAAACTGGAAGATAAGTTACATACTCGTCATCCTTTAATCTTTTAGTGAACATTCTGAAAGCAAACAACGCAGAATAGGTTAGAGGAAATTTTTTAACCAACACCATGTCTACCAATCCATCGCTTTTGCTTGCTTTGGGTGCGATATAGGCATTATTCCCGAACTGACGGGTATTAGCAACATTAAGCATCAGGTATCTGCCGTTGTACTGCTTATATTCCTCATCAAAAAAGGTAACCTTAATCGGTCTGTAGTTAAAGAAGGTCTTCAATGAAACTTTGATATAGTTTTTGAAACCCCGACTCGTTTTTTCAAACTCTTTAACTACTTTTCCGTCAAATCCTGTTCCTGAAACGTTGATAGAAAGTCTGTCGTTGACTGTAAAAGTATCGATTTTTCTGGATTGCTTAGCTTTAATTTTCTCTAAAAGTTCATCCAGGTTTTTACTGAAACGGGTTTCATTCGAGAATCCATTTCCTGATCCTGCAGGAAAAATGGCTAGTATTTTATCTGTAGAAATCAGATTCTTGGCTACGGTAGAAATGGTTCCATCTCCTCCTATAGCCACAAAAATATCTACTTCATCAAAATGCGTTTTGATAAATTCGTCTGTTCCCGGAATAGATTCGGAGACATAATACAAAGGATTACCAACCTTATTTTTAAGTTCATTCAAAAACGGCTGATAATTCTTTTTGGCCGAAAAAGGATTGATGATAAAAGCTACTTTTTCCATTACCGCAAAAATAGAAAATGCTTCCTGAACCCGGAAGCATTAAGTTATTTAATTTTCATTCTTTCTTTAAATTCTTCATTTAATGTGCCTTTCAACTCTTCCCATGAAATAGGAATGATGATATCTCCTGCTGCAAATGCTGCAATTTCATATGGACTGTAATGAAAATACAGGTTTTTCTCATCAAAATAAAAGTTGTTTGAAGCCGGAATCTTTTCTACCAGTAACATTTCTGAATTTTTTACACTTCCATCATCATCCATTGTTCCGCTATTAATGTTATTGATATTTTTCATCAACATCTCTTCAAGCTTAGCTTTTGGAGTGGAAGTAATATCTTTTAGCTCTAATTTTTTATTGTTTTTAAGGTCAAAAATTCTTTCCGAAAACCCATAATTATCATGTGCCCCGCCTTCATATCCACTTCCTGTATACTGAATATGCATATAGCCATTCATATTAGACACAAGATTCATGTGTGAACTTGAGTACCAATCCTGTGCATAAGTAATATCTGAAGCCCAATCTTTATTATCTTTTTTTACAGAATTGAAATAATTATTTTTTTCAGTTTCCAGATAAGCCTGCAGGCCAGTCTTAGAAAAGTCTTTTATTTTATCATTCTGAAAATAGATGCTGTCTAAAAGTTTTTTATCATTAATCGTAGGGAATACCAACAGTTTGGAAGTATAATTAAGCTTTAAGGAATCCGTAATTTTTGTTGAATCTTTTATTAATACTGAGTCTACTACAAATTCTTCAGACTTTTTATTTTCCGTTTTCTCCGTTGATGTTGCTGCTGTTTCATTTTTCTTACAGGCAGTAAACACAAAGAATGAGGAAAGAGCAAGAACGGCAACCGTATTTTTCATAATTTCAATTTTGGGTATTCAATACAAAAACCATTCAAAAGATGAATGGTTTTAAAAATTTATTCAAAAAAAATAATATTACGGTTACAAACAGCTTACCATTATTTCTTTATTAAGCTGATCACCTGATTTTCATGCTTGGATGCTACTCCCCAAATTTGCTTGAATACGGGATAGTATTCTTTAGGATAATCGGCGCTGGCAACTTTAGTAGTGGAAGTTATTTCCAGTTTATTTCCTTTTTGTTCAAACATATAACTGTATTCTATCTGTTTGTCATCAGTTACAATTTTTTTATTTTTTGGTAATTCCTCAATTGTATAACCTTCAGGAATTTCCAAGGTTACTTTTTTTATCTTTGTAGTAGGTGCACCAAAATCAATAGGATACTTTCGAGCTTCTGTTTGGTCAAACTCATTAGAAGTCTTGCTTAAAAATAACATTGGATTGATGATTAGCTTCTTTCCTACTCTATCTATTAAATTGGATGATGAAAACTTCATTGTACTTTCAAACGCACCATTATCTAATACTTTTGAATCAATTCCTGTAAAATCTATAGAATAATTTTCTTTATACTGCTTTTTATATTTTTCAGGATTTTCATCATAGCTATCTTTTACATACATGGCAAATGTTCCTGTATCTTTGTCGGAATAAGATCCGGAGATACTGCCATCATCATTAAGCTTTGCATCCACTGTCAGAAATGTACTGCTTTTCTTCATATTCTGCAGCTGAATCTGTACAGCTTTCGTTTTAGTTAGCAAAATCCCAAACTGATTCCAGTCTCTCAGAGGAAGTTCATCCATAGAAGACTGTTTTGAGGTAGCATCATAAGTATGATAATTCCCACTTATATCTACAGTTGCCAGCACATTATTCATGTTAGAGACATTAGGTGAAGCCAAATTGATCAATCCATTATCAACCGTAGAGATAACCATCGGATCTGCTTTTAGCCCTGCCTCACGGAGAAGCATTACAAGAAAAAGATTAATTTCCGCAGAGTTTCCTGTTTTAGTCTCCAGCATCTTTTTAATTCCATCATCAGTGTAAATTCCCCGTCTTTTATTCCATGTAAATGTTTTTTGAACATAAGAAAATATAGCATTGGCTTTTTCCAGGTCGCTTTTCATAGTCATCACCCCTGCAGGCATATTATCTTTAGCCAATCTTGTTTTCTTTAATTCATCACCAAAACCCTCACTTTCATAAAGACTTTTACTGATCTGATCCCATGAAGAAGAGTACAGCTTAAGCTCTCTAAAATAGGTAGAGTGAAGCTCTCCACTTATTTTTGTTCGAAAGTTTCTGTCATTTCTCACAAACTTTTCCGTTTTGAACCCTTTTACATTTTCGTAACCAAACCTGTAAACTTTGTATTGGCCACTAGCAAAACTCTTCTCATCCACCATTCTATATTTAGGTGCCAATGCGCCTGTATAATTTATATTATATGAAACACTGATTGGAGCATCAAAAACATATTCTGTATAAAGAGATGGGATATTCGTCTCAATTAAAATCTCCGGAATCATGTATATAAATGGCGATAATATTTCATACTGATATTCCAGTACTGAGCCATTCTTCACATTAGGAAAGGCAAACTTATTGACATTTACATATTTACTTTCCTGACTTTTATATTGTGAACTTTTCTCAACTTTTAAAGGAACTGTTTTTCCATTTTCCAGATTGTAGGTAAAAGCCTTGAATTTCCCCAATGTTTCCCTAGATCCACCCGACTCATAAAGAGGTATTTCCAAATTCAGCCAATCTTCAGCTTTATCTTTGTCGTAGATTTTTATTCTGTAAAAATATTTTTTAGAAAATTCTCCTGAGCCAGCATCCACCATAAAATGCACAGATCTATACAAAATTTCTGCCGGTGCATTTTCATCTATTAATGATTTAGGCTTAGAAAGATCCGCGTCAGAAAATTTAGGCGGATCTAAAAACTCATGTTTCTGAGCTTTAATCATCATTACATTTGCTGAGCATACCAGCAGCAATATTATTTTTTTCATCTTTTATATTTTTGTGATCAAAATTTTTGAGTTATCCATGTTTATGATCTTTTTCCTGAACCCTATATAATCATTGTATTTCTCTTTGGGAAAAGTTCCTTTGTTGATCAGCATTTTTCGGGTCACTTTTATTCCATCATTATTTTTAACAAAACTTAGCTTATAATTTCCAAATTCGGAGTTTATATTGACATCATCAGGGGTTTCATCGGTTTTATAACCTTTAGGTATGATAAAACTGATTTCATATTCATCCTCAAAAGATTGTCTCACCTCAAAAGGAAGCTCGCGGTTTTCATCTGCTTTATAAACACCATCTGAAGAAATAGGGACAGCTCTGAAAATGAGACTATTCCCTGCATTCTTGCAATAATTATGGGTTTTAAAATCTAAATCATAGGTAATGACAGCTTTATCTTTATCATTGACAAAGTTTTTCATCTCAACTTTTTCAAAGTTTAAAACCTCTAACCTTTTTTTAATGGCATCATTCTTTTCTTTCGGGCTAAGGTTTACAAATCCAAGGCTATTATCATATTGACTTCCTGTATAGAAAAAATTCCCTTCGCCTGTAATACTGTTATCCTCGCCTATTTTTATTTTCAGATTTTGTTTTTCTTTATTCTGATCTGCTGAATATACCGGAGTATTAATCAGTTCTATTCCGCTTTTCTTTACAGAAAGTACATTCCTATCTGTGGTACTATATCCTAAATGGTTAAATGCAATCTGCTGTGAAGTATTTTCGAGCCAGATATTTCCGTTTTCTGTAGGTACCATTAAAATAGCATGGTTTCCACCCATTTTAGGAAAGTCCGGATCAAAAGAAACCTGAGAAAGTCCTGAATTGATAACACAATAATAAGAAGGGATTCCTGCTTCATTCAATAGGGTTTTCATATAATTGGTAAGACCTTTACAGTCTCCATATCCCTTTTTATGTACTTCATCCGGCATCATGGGTAGCCAGCCGCCAATTCCCAGTCCTACATATATATATCTGGTTTTGGTCTGCATATACTGATAAATCTTCTTTACTTTTTCTTCTACCGAGCCCTGAAGCTGTAAAGCTGCAACTTCAGCCTTAATATCAGGAGTTGATACTGCTACAGGCTCAACAAGGTTGTTATAATACCAAGTACCGAAGTCTTTCCAGTTATTCAATGTTCCCTGTTTTCCAGCCAGGTTGAACTTGGTAAGGGCAAAACTTACTTTAGGCAAAATTTTAACAGTTTCCGGAATCATTGCAATCTCATCAACTGCCGGAACATTATTATAAGAATACGTTTTTTCATTTCCGTTTCCTCCTTCAACTACTGAGGTATAATTATACTTTGACGGATAAATTTTGGTTCGAAGCTCAATTCCTGAGGTATTGATAATTTTCATCTGAGCTTCTTCCAGAGAGGTATTGGTAGAATAAAATGGCACAAAATCAGGAATAAAAATGGTGTTTTTATCTTCAGACTCATACGAGAAATCAATGGTATAAGGATATTGCGTTGAACTATAGAATAAAACCATCACCCTGTTATCAGAATAAAATACCCCTTGTGTATTATTGGCAAAATCACTAAAGTCTGATTTTGAATAACTCTTTATCTTCTTACCAAATTCATCATAGATGGTAACCTTTACATTAGAAATACTTTTTGCTTTATCATAAGGAATATAAGCTATTGCTTTTTCACTTCCATCTTTATTTAAAACTGTAGTAACGGTATTGTATTGGTATTTTATTTCATCAACTTTATTAATCTTAACTGTTGTTAGATTTTTTCTGATGATTGCATTAGCATTTTTCTTTAAGTTTTCTGGAATTGAAGATGCCGGATAGATTTGGGCGAAATACATTGAGGCGGTAGACAGGGCCCCAAGAAATAATATTTTCATCATGTTTATTATAATGGGGTAAAAATAATAAAATCTTAATAATTGTTAAAAAAAATAGCAAAAAAATAACCCCACAAAAAAAAAAAACCAATAATCATTTAATTATCAGGGTATTATGAAAATAAAATCTCTCGAAATGATGAAATAAAGAGGCTCCACATGGTGGAGCCTCTACTAATACTTAAAAAAGCACTATCCTAAATCTACCTTAAATAAGGTTGTAAATAATCAAAAGTTATTTATATACAAACAGAAATGACGTTTTGAATGTATATTCCTTTATAATCATTTAAGATTAATTTTTAAATATGAAATGGTCAACTTCATATTGTCTGCGTTTCCAAATTTAGGATAAATAGCGATTCACATAATTCAATATTTGTAGAATTAATATTACAAAAGACTACAATTAATACTATATTTCAATATCTATCAAATAAAAAAGACTTCATTTCTGAAGTCTCTATTTTTCTTTTGTTATTTAATTAATCGTTCGGTATTCTTTTACTGTCGTAGGTATCACTTCCAAGTCCAAGTACTGGAATAAAAATAAATCCAAAGAAAAACAGTAAAATTGTGTAAAGAGGGGTTTCCTTTGCAAAACCTTTAGCCAATCTCTCGTTGACTACCCATGCAGCATAAAGGTTCACAAATGGAATTAAGAATAGGATAATCCACCATATTGGTTTTTTAACAATATCCAGCATAACAATAGCATTGTAGATAGGAACGAAAGCTGCCCACGCATCTTCTCTACCTGCCTTTTTAAAGATTTTGAACATACAATACCCGTAAAACAGATATACCAGTAAGCTCATGAACATCGTTCCAATCCCTAATCCTGCAGCGGCTGCACCAGAAACCGCATCCGCCCCATTGTAGGGGTCTGTTTGTAAAAGAGTTAACATATTATTATTTTTTATTGGTTTCACCAAATATAAAAAAAGCTTCTAAATAATTAGAAGCTTTTTTTTGATATTTTAAAAACGTTTAGGCATCAATCTTTGCATATTTCGCATTTTTCTCGATAAATTCTCTTCTTGGTGGAACTTCATCTCCCATCAACATTGAGAAAACACTGTCTGCCTCTACTGCATTATCAATAGTAACCTGTTTCAGAATTCTGTGTTCAGGGTTAAGAGTTGTTTCCCAAAGCTGCTCTGGATTCATTTCCCCAAGACCTTTGTAACGTTGTACTTCAACTCCTTTTCCGTCCGGAGACATTTCCAGAGTAAATTCTTCACGCTCTTTCTCGTTATAAGCATATATTTTTTTGTTCCCTCTCTTCAATAAATATAAAGGTGGTTGAGCAATATAAATATATCCATTCTCAATAAGTTCCTTCATATATCTGAAGAAGAAAGTAAGAATCAAGGTAGAAATGTGAGATCCATCAATATCAGCATCGGTCATAATTACAATTTTATGGTATCTAAGCTTAACCATATTCAATGCTTTGCTATCTTCTTCTGTTCCTACAGAAACCCCAAGAGCAGTATAAATATTTCTGATCTCTTCGTTATCATATACTTTATGAAGCATAGATTTCTCTACGTTCAAAATTTTACCTCTTAATGGAAGAATCGCCTGGAAGTGTCTGTCACGTCCCTGTTTAGCAGTTCCACCTGCGGAATCTCCCTCTACAAGGAATATTTCTGATTCTGCCGGATCTTTAGATGAACAGTCAGATAGTTTTCCAGGAAGTCCAGAACCTCCCATCGGAGATTTTCTCTGAACCATTTCACGAGCTTTCTTAGCAGCCTGTCTTGCTTTTGCGGCTAGAACAACTTTTTGAACAATAGTCTTCGCTTCATTAGGATTCTCTTCCAAAAAGTTAGTAAGCATCTCCCCTACAATTTTATCTACAGCACCAGAAACTTCAGAATTCCCTAATTTCGTTTTAGTCTGTCCTTCAAACTGAGGTTCCATTACTTTTACAGAAATTACAGCGGTTAATCCTTCACGGAAGTCATCTCCTGTAATTTCTACTTTTTCTTTTGCCGGAAGCCCTAATTCGTCTGCATATTTCTTTAGAGTTCTTGTTAAAGCTCTTCTGAAACCAGCCAAGTGGGTTCCTCCTTCATGAGTGTTGATGTTATTTACATAAGAGTGAAGATTCTCGTTGAAAGAAGTGTTATAACGCATTGCTACTTCTACAGGAATATTATCTCTTTCTCCTTCCATGAAAATTACGTGCTCCATAATAGATTCACGATTTCCATCGATATAAGCAACAAACTCTTTTAACCCTCCTTCAGAATGAAAAATTTCTGATCTGAAAGAACCATCTTCCGCCTTCTCTCTTTCGTCTGTAAGGGTGATGGTAATTCCTTTATTAAGGTAAGAAAGCTCTCTTAAACGGGTTGCTAATGTATCGTAGTTGTAAACTAATTCTGTAAAAATAGTATCATCCGGCTGGAAGAACTGTTTTGTACCTCTTTTATCACTGTTTCCAATCTCTTCTACTCCTGTCTGAGCTTTTCCTTTTGAATATATCTGCTGGTAAACGTTTCCGTCTCTGTAAACAGTAGTGATCATTTCGTTGGAAAGTGCATTCACACACGAAACCCCTACTCCATGAAGACCTCCTGAAACCTTGTAAGAATCTTTATCGAACTTACCTCCGGCTCCAATTTTCGTCATTACAACTTCAAGAGCAGATTTTTGTTCTTTTTCGTGGAAGTCAACCGGAATACCTCTACCGTTATCGCTAACCTCGATTCCGTTTCCTTCTTTAATGGCAACGAATATCGTGTCACAGAATCCTGCCAATGCTTCGTCGATAGAGTTATCTACTACTTCATAAACCAAATGGTGAAGACCTCTTAATCCTACATCACCAATGTACATTGAAGGACGCATACGTACGTGCTCCATTCCTTCCAATGCCTGAATACTACTAGCTGTATATTGTTTTTGACTCATATTAAATATTAAAAATCTTGCTATATGCAAAGACTTACAAATATCGTGATTTTTTTCGAGGTATGAAAGTTAAAAAGTGTCAAAAAAATGTAGAATTACATAAAGAATAGCCAGCCCATAAAAGATTCAAAATTAAAATGTATTGCTGAAATAACAACTGTTTTAAATCATACTCAACATCAATAATTTATGCGTAAATTTATTTACTGAAAAGTTGATATTATGGATGATTTTATAGCTGCCCGCGCCCAGATGGCACTTTCTCTGGGCTTCCATATCATATTCTCCTGTGTGGGAATGGTGATGCCTTTTCTAATGGCTTTTGCCCATTGGAAGTATCTAAAAACAAATAATGAAGTATATAAAGGATTAACAAAAGCCTGGAGCAAAGGGGTTGCCATCTTATTTGCTACCGGAGCTGTTTCAGGAACTATGCTTTCATTTGAATTGGGACTTCTATGGCCCGGGTTTATGAAACATGCAGGTCCTATCTTTGGAATGCCTTTCTCATTGGAAGGTACAGCCTTCTTTATTGAAGCCATTGCTATTGGCTTCTTTTTATATGGTTGGGATAAGTTTAATAAGTGGTTTCACTGGTTCTGTGGTTTTCTTGTAGGCGTAAGTGGATTAGCATCAGGTATTTTGGTAGTAGCTGCTAATGCCTGGATGAACTCTCCTACCGGTTTTGATTATATCAACGGACAATACCTTAATATAGATCCTATTAAGGCAATGTTCAATGATGCATGGTTTCCACAGGCACTTCACATGACTGTTGCCGCTTTTTGTGCAACAGGATTTGCAGTAGCCGGAGTTCATGCCTTTCTCATTATGCGAAAAAAGAATGTGGAGTTTCATACCAAAGCATTCAGAATTGCAGTGGGTTTTGCCTTAATTGGAGCATTTGGAGCGCCCTTAAGTGGTGATGTAGCCGCAAAATCTGTGGCAGAGAGACAGCCCATTAAGCTTGCTGCAATGGAAGCTCATTTTGAAACTGAAAAAGGAGCCGCTTTTGTGATTGGTGGAATTCCCGATGAAGAAAAAGAGGAAATAAAATATGCTATTAAAATTCCAAAGGTATTAAGCTTTTTGGTAAGCAACGATTTCAATGCTGAAGTAAAAGGACTTAAGGAGTTCCCAAAAGACGAATGGCCTCCGATTGCAGTTGTTCATTATGCTTTTCAGATCATGATCTTCTTTGGAGTGGTAATGATCTGCATAGGAGCAATATACCTATATGCTTTCTTCTTTAAAAAGGAATGGCTGACTAAAAACTGGTTCTTAAAAACTTTTTTAATTGCTACTCCTTTCGGATATATTGCCCTGGAAGCAGGATGGACAGTAACTGAAGTAGGAAGACAACCATGGATCATTTATGGAGTCATGAGGACGATTGATGCCGTAACCCCAATGCCGGGAATACAGTATTCTTTCTATTTCTTCACTGCGATCTTTATATCATTATCATTGATTCTGGTATTCCTTTTAAGAAGACAGGTACAGATGGTACCAAAACTTTATGATCCAACAGACCCACAGTTTAACGATAAAAACAAAAAATCATGATCTACATTGTTATAGGTTTTCTCTGGCTTTCCATCTGTCTTTATATTATTCTGGGAGGTGCTGACTTTGGAGCAGGTATTGTAGAAATGTTTACCAATAAAAAAGCCCGCCATAAGACACATGAGATCATGTATGAATCTATTGCTCCTGTTTGGGAAGCGAATCACATGTGGCTGATTATTGCGATTGTAATCCTTTTTGTTGGCTTTCCGGAAATTTATACCACCATGTCTACCTACCTTCACATTCCTTTAGTCTTAATGCTTGTAGGAATTATTGCAAGAGGAACAGCTTTTACATTCAGGCATTATGATGCAGTAAAGGACAATTGGCAGGTTTTATATACACAGATATTTTATTATGCCAGTCTCTTAACTCCTTTTTTCCTTGGATTAATAGCAGCGGCAACAGTATCATATTCTATCAATCCTGATGCTACCACCTTCCTTGACCTGTATATTTTTAGCTGGCTGAACTGGTTTGGAGTTTCTGTAGGTTTATTTACGGTAGCATTGTGTGCTTATCTTGCCTCTATTTTTTCACTGAGAGAAACCCGTGGTAAGGAAGAATTATTATTAATGATCAGAAAATCAAAACAGACAATGATCTTTGTTGTGATTACAGGAATCCTTGTGTTTGTTACAGCTTACCTTTCAGATATTCCTCTTTTGATGTGGGTATTTTCAAAGCCTTTGGGAATTATGGCCATTGCTTTTGCTACAGTTGCTTTATTGCTTATTTTAAGAGCTTTGAATAACCAGAAGTTACTTCCCGTGAGAGCTCTTGCAGGATTTCAAATGGTAATGATTCTTGTAGCGGCAACGTATCAGCATAACCCGGACATTATTTTATTAGGGAACGGACAGCATCTTTCATTGTTAGAACATATGGCACCACCTAAAACAATTGCAGCTTTAGGCTGGGCTTTAATGCTGGGTTCATTATTTATTCTTCCGTTTCTATTTTACTTGATGGCCTCTTTCAGTAAGTTGAGAAAATAATAATACATGCAAAGTTATAAGGACAAAACAGAGCTTATTAAAGAGATCAAAACAAGATTTTTGCTCTACGATCAGGAGTTCGATACTATTAAAGAAGAAGAAAAAGATCTGTTAAAATCAGGGGTTGATAAAACTCCGGCACAAAATATATCCTATCAGCTTGGCTGGACCCATCTGCTCCTGCAATGGGAAGCTGATGAAAAGAAAGGTATTGAGGTAAAAACACCTACTCCTGAGTTCAAATGGAATAATCTAAAAGGATTATATCAGTCTTTCTACAACCAATATGCTTCTTATAGTTTAGCAGAACAAAGAGAGCTCCTACAAAAGCATGTCAATGAAATTATTGAATGGATTGAAAAGCTTGATGACAAAATACTGTTTGAACCCGAGCAGAGAAAATGGGCCACAACACCCGCCAAATGGCCCGTTTGGAAATGGATACACATCAATACGGTTGCTCCTTTTAAAAATTTTAGAACGCAGCTCCGAAAATGGAAAAAAGAAACCGGTACAGAATAATTCTGCACCGGTTTTTTATTATTATATTGTATAAAACTAAGCGAGTTTCATCAAAAGATTTTCATCAATCTTCTCTACTTTCACAATATTATTCTTTGTTAAAGTTTTAGAAGCTTTATCCCATTTCTTACCGGATAACTTACTTTTTTCCTTTACTTCCGCTAAAGACATCGCTTCTTCCTGAGCATTAAGGATTTCAAGGATTACTTTCTCATCTTCTCCTAGTTCAATTTGAGGAACCGCTTTCTCTGGTCTCATCTGAGGGAAGAATAGTACTTCCTGGATAGAGGCATTGTTCGTTAAGAACATAATTAATCTGTCCATACCGATTCCTAATCCTGATGTAGGAGGCATACCGTATTCAAGAGCTCTTAAGAAATCCTGATCAATGAACATTGCTTCATCATCACCTCTTTCAGATAAAGCCATCTGAGCTTCAAAACGCTCTCTTTGATCGATTGGATCATTAAGCTCTGAGTATGCGTTGGCGATTTCTTTACCACAAACCATTAATTCAAAACGCTCAGTTAAGCCTTCTTTGCTTCTGTGTTTCTTAGTTAATGGAGACATTTCAACAGGATAATCTGTAATGAAAGTCGGTTGGATGAAGTTTCCTTCACACTTCTCACCAAAGATCTCATCAATTAACTTTCCTTTACCCATCGTTTCATTCACTTCAATTCCGATAGACTTAGCGAAGTCATATAATTCCTTCTCTGTTTTTCCAGTAATATCGAAACCTGTAAATTTCAGGATGGCTTCCGTCATAGAAACTCTTGGATAAGGAGCTTTGAAATCTACTTCATGCTCTCCGAAAGTAGCAGTTGTAATTCCGTTTACCTGAATAGCACAGAATTCCAATAGTTTTTCTGTGAAATCCATCATCCAGTTGTAGTCTTTATACGCTACATAGATTTCCATTGCAGTAAATTCAGGGTTGTGAGTTCTGTCCATCCCTTCATTTCTGAAGTTTTTAGAGAACTCATATACTCCGTCAAAACCACCTACGATCAACCTTTTCAGATATAATTCGTTGGCAATTCTTAAATATAATGGAATATCTAAAGCATTGTGGTGCGTGATGAAAGGTTTAGCCGCTGCTCCACCAGGAATAGACTGTAGAATTGGAGTCTCTACTTCAAAATATCCTGCATCGTTAAAGAAAGTTCTCATTGCGTTGAACAATTTTGTTCTCTTCACGAAAATTTCTTTCACCTGTGGATTTACCGTTAAATCTACATAACGTTGTCTGTATCTTAATTCAGGATCTGTAAATCCGTCATGTACAACACCATTTTCATCTGTTTTTGCCTGAGGAAGTGGGCGTAAAGCCTTAGTAAGAAGCGTAAAGTTCTTTACTAAAACCGTCATTTCTCCTACCTGAGTAGTAAACAATTCTCCTTCAATACCAATAATATCACCGATATCTAAAAGGTGCTTGTAAACTTCGTTATATAATTCTTTATCTTCTCCCGGACAGATCTCGTCTCTGTTGAAGTAAACCTGGATTTTTCCTTTAGAATCCTGCAATTCTGCAAAAGAAGCCTTTCCTTGAATTCTGCGGGACATTAATCTACCAGCGATCTTCACCTGTTTACTTTCAGAAAAGTCCTGTTTTATAGATTCTGTAGTATCTGTTATTGTATACTCATCCGCAGGGAACGCATTAATCCCCATTTCAGTAAGCTTATTCAGCTTTTCTCTTCTAATGATTTCTTGTTCTGATAATTGCATTTCTTATTTTTCTAAAAGCGTACAAATTTAGGCATTTTTGAGTTGACCATCAATTGATTTGTTCAGAAATTTTAAAATGAAGATTGTGAACAGGGAAAACTTTGGGTTATAGAAGCTAAAATAAAGAGAATAGACAAAGAGATAAGTGCCGAAATTTTACATTTAAATTCAAGGTCAAAAATTAAAGAATCAACTGTAAAAATCGATACTTTTTACAAATATTGAAATGAAAAACGATCATCATTCCCCTCTTCTAGAGGGGTGGCGAAAATTCAAAGAATTTTTGACGGTTTGGTTTAAGTGTTCCGAATAATTCCAGACCCAAACAAAACTTAAATCACAAACTTTACATTCAAAAGCGCTATTTCCTACTAAACCATTCGGTTCGTTTCTGTTTAGGAACAAATGTCCAGGCCAATATTCGGCTTACTTTCTGTCCCTGGGCCATATCAATAGTTTTAAATTCTAATGCTTTTACCTTCTTTAAAAGGGTAGTCAATTTATAAAGATTATCCTTTTTAGAAACCAGACAGGTAAACCAAAGAACCTGGGATGAATATTGAACACTTTCATGAATCATATTGGTTATGAATGCAAGTTCTCCGCCTTCACACCATAATTCTGATTGCTGTCCACCAAAATTAAGTACCGTTTTTCGATCCTTTCCTTTACTTAAATTCTTGGTTTTCCGAAGATTTCCTTTTATCATAGATTCTTTTGAATCATGAAAAGGAGGATTGCACATAGAAAATGTAAACCGGTCTTCAGAAGCTATGATACCTTTGAATATATGATTGACATTAGTTTGATGCTGTAATTGAATGGCTGATAACAAGTCTGGATTTTGATCCAGAATATGCTGGGCATTTTTTAGAGAATCTTCATTAACATCTGTCCCGAGCATCTTCCAGCCATAAGATTGATGAGCAATTAAAGGATAAACAAGATTAGCTCCTACTCCAATATCCAATCCTTTTACAGAATTTCCTGTAGGGGTTTCACCTTTCTGTTCAGCTAGCAAGTCGGCAATATAATGTACATAATCTGCCCGTCCCGGAATGGGTGGACACAAATTAGTATCAGGAATATCCCAATCCTTAACATTATAAAAATGAAGAAGTAAGGCCTTGTTGAGTAATTTTACAGCCTCAGGAATGCTGAAATTAATAGTTTTTGTCCCATGAACATTCACAAAGACATAATGTTTCAGTTCTGGCACACAAGAAATAAGCAGATCAAAATCATAGGGATTACGATGCAGATTTCTTGTGTGCAGACTGGATTTTTCTGTGGACATCTTTTATTTTTTCTGGCTTAAAATATACTCCACCATTTTTTTAGCATCTTCTTTAGATACCTGTGGATGAGCAGCCATAGGGACTCCGCCCCAAACTCCACTACCGCCTTCTATGATCTTGGAAGCCAGCAATTCAATATCCTTATCGGAATATTTAGCCGCGATTTCCTGATAAGAAGGTCCTATCATTCTTTCATTAACAGAGTGACACCCCGAACAATCCAATGTTTCCATGATTTGATCACCGGAAAGATTGGACTGAGCTGGTGCGGACACTGGTGCAGCATCTGAAGACGCCACCTCTGTTGTATTTTCTTTTTTAGAACAGGAAACGATCAGAAGACCTAAAGTTCCCGCCAAAAATAAGTTTTTCATTATTTCTTCGCTGTAGAATCTGTTTTAGCAGCTTCAGGAGCTGGAGTTACAGCAGCTGGAGCAGCAGGCTTAGCAGTAGAATCTGCAACGGTAGTTGCTGCCGGCTCTTCAAGCATAGTGTTGCTGTCCTGTAATGAGTGATCTGCCTTTTTAGAGCAGCTTGCTAATAATAAACCTCCAATAAATGCGATTGCGAATACTTTTTTCATTTTTTTCTAATTTGAAAGCAAAAATATAAAAAATAAACGTTTCAGCTTATGACAAATGTTTTCTTTAAAGAATATTTTTAGAGTTTGGATGTTTCATCTTTTTGATAAAAAAATAATTCAAACAATAGGGATAATTTAAATTAGCTTATTATTTTTGTATAACAGATCCCATCAAATACAAACTAATAATCTAAAATGTATGACTCAAAAAAATGTATTCAGAACAGCCATTTTATTGGCTCTACTTTCCTTCTCTCTATCTTGTGATGACTCTGATGATGAGCAACCCAAATCAGAATATTCAGACAAAATTGAATCCGTAACGTTATTAAAAACCACAAAATCTTGGGATGGTACCCTGTATACCAACTACCCGACCGGACAGCCGGAAATCTCTATTCTTAAAATCTCCGTTCCGCCCAACAAAGCATTAGACTGGCATAAACATCCCGTTATTAATGCTGCTTATGTTGAAAAAGGGGAAATCCAGATAGAAAGAAAAGAAGATGGTAAAACCCAGTGGGTAAAAAAAGGACAGGTTCTTCCCGAAATGGTTAATATCGCTCATAGAGGCAAAACCGGAGATAAAGGAGCTACTTTAATTGTGTTTTACAGCGGAGCCATTGATATTCCTCTGTCTGAACCTGTACATTAAGTCATAAAAACAGGGTTTATTAAAATCATTAAATCAGAATTTTGCTAAACCCTGATGTTGAATGCTCGAGAAAACCTTTATAGACCTAAGTTATTCAGAGACGTAAATAAACATTACTTCTTTTATATTTTTTTGATAAGTTTAAACTAGCTTTATATCAAAGAAATCGCTATAAAATTTAGGATATGGTTTTAATCTCGAAAATACTATTTTTCACCAGCCATCATGGTTTTTACACTGTGATCCTTCTTTTCCTGATTTTGGGATCATTATCTTATCTCACTAGAAAAATCTGGTTTTTGGTTCTTGCTCTTCCTTTATCTATTTTAAATGGGCTTTGTGGACAGTTTCTGAATGCATGGTTTCTCAATAAATATGGTGTGGAGAGCACCGCAATCATCACTTCTGATGTAGAAACCAATTCTACGTTGAATGAAATGTACATCCACGATTATGAAGCAGTGGTTAAAAAACAGGATGGAAAGTATATTTCAACCTTCTTTTCTACGACCTCTGCATCAATTTATCCCATTGAAAATGCGATCAGAATTCCACGAACAGAAATAAGCTTTCCTGTAAAATATATTCCTGGATATGAAAAAAACATTGTAATACTTTATAACGAATCCGAAGAAGGAAAAGCTCTCATTAAATACTCCAAATTAGCCCCGGTAAACTCAGCAAGAATTAAATATGAAGCAGACAGAACCAATAAAGTGTTTATTGCAGAGTATATTGTAGCTTTAGAAGCTTATACCGCATCTTATGACGATGAAAATTATAAAATGAAGCTTGAAGAGCTCAAAGAAGAGCTTAAACAATTGAAATAAAGCAGTTTCAATAGTAAGTTTTTTATTTTTTTTGAATTTTTTATTTTTTGTATTAAAAAAATTTCTACATTTGTCACATGTTTACAATGAGCAACAATATTTGGTGGTGGCTTTCAAACTCTTCGTCGGGTCTGAAGGTATTGTCATGTTGCTAACCCAGCATCAGATTTAAACAAAACAATATACAAGGCTTTGACGGATTCCGTTAAAGCCTTTTTTTTATTCCTAAAATCTAAAAAATAAAACAGCAGATGTTTACACAGAAAATCAAAATAAAAACCGTTTCGAAAAAAACTCTTGGGGATCTTCATACTCCAATGAATATTTATCTTAAGATCAGAGATAAATTCAGAGATACTATTCTTCTGGAAAGCTCCGATTCAAAGAGTATTGACAATAATTTTTCTTTTATAGCTATCAATGCTGTTGCAGGAATTGAAGTGAAAAATTTAAATGAGTTTGAGATTAAATTCCCTGACACTGCTCCTGCAAAGCAATTCATTATGGAGCGCAATATCACAGACATATTTGAAGATTTTCGTAATGTGTTTGACTGTGAAAAAACCAATGACCCTATTGAACAGACTGCACAAAGTCTTTTTGGATATACAAGTTTTGAAGCGGTACAGTTTTTTGAAAATATCAATTTAAAAGCACAAAGCCCGGAAGTAGAAATTCCGATCCTCAGATACAGATTATACCAATATGTAATTGCCATCAATCACTTCAATGATGAAATGCATATTATTGAAAACCAAATGGAAGGGGTGAAATCTGAACTTCATCTTTTAGAAAACCTCATCAAAAACCAAAATACTCCGGTGTATCCGTTTGAAAAAGATGGTCAGGAAACTTCAAATATTACTGATGAAGATTATATCGAACTGGTAAAAACCGCTCAGAGACACTGCATGAGAGGTGATGTATTCCAATTGGTGTTGAGCAGAAGATTCGAACAGAAATTCAAAGGTGACGAGTTTAATGTATACCGTGCTTTAAGAAATATCAACCCTTCCCCATACCTGTTTTATTTTGATTATGGAAACTACAAATTATTCGGATCAAGCCCTGAAAGCCAGTTAATCATCAAGGACAACAAAGCGATAATCCATCCGATTGCCGGAACGTCTAAAAGAACAGGAAACCTTGAGGTTGATCTTCAAGCCATTGAAGTATTAAAAAATGATCCGAAGGAAAATGCAGAACATACCATGCTGGTAGACCTTGCCCGTAACGACCTTGGGAAACTGGGAAAAAACGTAACTGTTACCAAGCTAAAAGAAATTCAGCTTTTCTCTCACGTGATCCACATGGTAAGTGAAGTAACCGCTGATCTTCCAGAGCAAATTAATCCTCTTGACATGATCTCCGCGACCTTCCCTCAGGGAACTTTAAGCGGCGCGCCTAAACATAAAGCCCTTCAACTTATCAATCAATATGAAAAAGATTCCCGTGGATATTATGGAGGATGTATTGGTATAGTAGGTTTAAACGGAACCTGTAATCAGGCTATTATGATCAGAACCTTTTTAAGCAAAAACAATACATTGTATTATCAAGCAGGAGCTGGTCTTGTTGCAAAATCTGTCCCTGAAAGTGAACTTCAGGAAGTGAATAACAAATTAAATGCTCTTAAAAAAGCAGTTGAGAAAGCAGAAAAAATAGTAGAAAAATAAAAAATTCATCAACTCTCAACACATTAATCCTACAAACAAAAGAAATGAACAACAATATAAACGCTCAGCAATCACCGGTAAAAGTTCTTGTTTTTGATAACTATGACAGTTTCACTTACAACCTTGTCCAGATCATCGAAAGAATTTTGAACCAGAAAGTGGATGTGGTAAGAAACGATCAAATCACTCTGGAAGAAATTGGACAATACGATAAGATCATCCTTTCTCCAGGCCCTGGAATTCCGGAAGAAGCTGGAATTTTATTGGAATTGATTAAAGAATATGCTCCCACTAAAAGTATTTTAGGAGTATGTTTAGGACAACAGGCCATTGCAGAAGCTTTTGGTGGAAACCTTATCAACCTGTCCGAAATCTTCCATGGAGTAGCTACTACAACTGATTTAGTGAAGGAAAACACTAAACTTTTCAAAGATTTAGCATCAGGAATTGAAGTTGGAAGATACCACAGCTGGGCTGTTAATCCTGAAAATTTCCCTGATGAATTGGAAATTACAGCCGTTGATAAAGATGGGATGATTATGGCTCTTCAACATAAAACCTATGATGTACATGGGGTACAGTTTCACCCGGAAAGCATTTTAACTCCTGATGGAGAAGTAATCATCCGAAACTTTTTAAATCAGTAAAAATCAATTGGAAAAACCATTGATTACCATTTAATGAAGCAAGTACAATATGACAACAACACAAGATCCATCAACCATAAAAACTCCTCAAATGAAAGAAATTTTGCAATATATGTTCAATCACAATACTTTGTCGAAGTCTGAGGCAAAGGCCATGATGATTGAAATTGCACAGAATAAGTTCAATGCAGCAGAAGTAACAGCTTTCATCAGTGTTTTCTTAATGCGAAATATCACGTTGAAAGAACTCGAAGGCTTTAGAGAAGCACTGTTGCAAATGGCTGTTCCTATACATATTGATGCCAGCGATGCCATTGATATTGTTGGAACAGGAGGTGACGGAAAAAACACAATCAATATATCAACATTGGCCAGCTTTGTGGTGGCCGGAGCCGGGCAGAAGGTAACAAAACATGGAAATTATGGGGCTTCAACTACTACAGGTTCATCTAATGTACTGGAAGAATTGGGGTATCAGTTCAAGAACAGCTCAGAACAGCTGAATGAAGACCTTGAAAGAGCCAATATCTGCTTTTTACATGCCCCTTACTTCCACCCTGCTCTTCAATCAGTTGGATTATTGAGAAAATCACTAGGGTTAAGAACCTTCTTTAATCTTCTTGGTCCTTTGGTGAATCCTGCAAAACCTCAATATTCCATGATTGGAGTGTACAACCTGGAAATTGCAAGAATCTATCAATACCTTTTACAAAAAGAAGAACAGGAATTTATTTTAGTACACGGATTGGATGGTTATGATGAGATCAGCCTTACCCACGACAGCAAAATCATTACTAAAAAAGGTGAAGAAATCTATTCTGCAGAAGATTTAGGCTTCAATCCTGTAACCTTAGAGGATATTAAAGCGGGAGATACGACCAAAGAAACTGCAAAAATCTTTATGAATATTCTGGAAGGAAAAGGAACTGAACAGCAAAACTCAGTAGTATTGGCCAATGCTTCTGTAGCCCTTTACCATACTCATAAATTCGGAACATATGATGATTGTTTGCTATTGGCTCAAGAAAGCCTGGAAAGTGGAAAAGCATTAAAAACATTCGACCTTCTAATTAATTAAGAATTGAAAGTTATCTCACAACATTCTAATTGTTAATCTTAACGCATGACCATACTAGATAAAATTATTGAAAGAAAAAAAGAAGAAGTTGCTGTTTCAAAAGCAGCTATTTCTATTGATCAACTGAAAAACTCTGAGTTTTTTGGAAGAAAGAACTCTTCGTTGAAAGAATCCATTAGAAACAAAAGCGGAATTATTGCTGAGTTTAAAAGACAATCTCCATCTAAAGGAATCATCAATAACAATGTTCAGCCTTTGGAAGTTACTTCAGCTTATGAAAATTTTGGAGCCAGTGGAATTTCCATTCTCACCGATCAAGATTTTTTTGGCGGAAGTGTAGAAGATATTCTGAATGTAAGAAAACACATCAACATTCCTATTCTGAGAAAAGACTTTATGATTGATGAATACCAGTTTTATGAAGCTAAAAGTATGGGAGCAGATGTTATTTTACTGATTGCTTCGTGTCTTTCTCCTCATCAGGTTCAAGAATTCACAGAACTGGCTCATGAACTGGATCTGGAAGTTTTATTGGAAATTCATACCGAAGAAGAACTGAAACATTTTAATTCTAATATCGATCTGGTTGGAATTAATAACAGAAACCTGAAGGATTTTAAAGTGGATTTACAACATTCCGTTCAGCTAAAAGATCAACTTCCTAAAGACACTTTATCTGTTGCAGAAAGTGGAATCTATAGTCTTGAAGATTTTAAATTCTTAAAGGAAAAAGGTTTTGATGGCTTTCTGATGGGAGAATATTTTATGAGGAATACAGATCCTGCAAAAGCATTTGAGGAGTTTTCTTTACTAATTTGAAAATGAGTCAATTTGAAAATTTGAAAACAAATAGTTCTCTGCATTATTAAAAATCTATATCGTCACTTCTCAATCAACTCCTATGAATCAGCAACCAACCAATAATATCTCTTCTGCGCTCAAAGTCTGTGGCCTGACAAAACCAGATCAGATTCAGGAATTAATAGCCATGAATATAGATTTATTAGGCTTTATTTTTTACGAAAAATCGCCAAGATATGTTCTGAATCATTTGAGTCTGGAAGATATTGCACAGATTAATCATCAGGGAAAAGTTGGGGTTTTTGTCAACGAAAAAATTGAAACCATTGTTAAAATAGCTGAAAAAGCAAAACTTAGTCTGATTCAGTTACACGGCGATGAAGATGATAGTTCTATTATTGAATTAAAGAAACTGCTAGGTCCTGACATCAAAATAATCAAGGTGATCAGAATCGGAAATGACACCTCTGAAAATAAAAGGAAAATAACCCAGACTTTCAGTAACAACCCTGAAGTTCAGAACCTACTACCTATTTCCTACTATCTGTTTGATACAGACAGCAAGGCATTTGGAGGAACAGGACAACAATTTGACTGGAATCTGCTAAATGAATTTCAAATTCCTCTCCCCTATTTTTTAAGTGGTGGTATTTCAGAAGAGAACATCAAAAATATTGAGACATTAAAGCAAAAACCTTTTGCCTTAGATATTAATTCAAAATTTGAAATAGCCCCAGGCGATAAAGATGTCAACAGAATTAAAAAATTTAAAACCATCATCCCTATGAGTCCCAACGGGACGATTTAACCCAAAATTGGACACCGTCCAATTAATATCAACCACCAAAAAAACACACAAATGCCACAATCATTAGTCAAAAATTACATCCACATCGTATTCAGTACAAAATATCGGAACGATTTTATAGATGAAAACATAGAAAAAGAATTGTATGCCTACATCGCCACATTATGTAAAGATTTTGAAAGCTATGCATTACAGATTGGAGGAACAGATAATCATATTCATATTCTTTGTAGATTGTCCAGGAAGATTGCATTAATGAAATTGGTTCAGGAGATAAAGGCGCATTCTTCTAAATGGATAAAAACAAAAGGCAAGAAATACGAGAATTTCTTTTGGCAGGATGGTTACGGTGCATTTTCTGTGGGTGAAAAAGATATTCATATTGTGACCAAATATATTATACATCAACGCCAGCATCATCAAAAACAGGATTTTAAAAATGAACTTGTGGAGATATTGCAAAAACATAAAATGGAATATGATGAAAAATTTTTATGGGATTAGATACAATGATTATAGCTAAGGATTTCATCCTTTGCTATGGTTACATCATCCCTTCGGGACTCTTTTATTAACTTTGATTATTATTAAAAACTCGTGAAATACCAAATTAAACAAACCAGCGAATTAACAGACAGCGATATTGAACATATCCTCCATCTTTGGGATGTTTCCGCATGGAACACCATGAAACCGTCTTATTTCCATACTTTTTTTAAAGATTCGGAGTTTCATTTTCTGTTGGATTCGCAATCAGAGATTCTGGCAGTTCTCCGTCTCAATTTTGATTTTATATTGGAGATTTCCGGAAATCAATATGCCTTTGCAGAAACTGTAGGACTGGTTGCTGCTCATAAGCAAAAAGGATATGGAGCAATATTGGTAGAGAAATTTAAAGAAAATGTTACCCAAAGAAATCTGGAAACAATTGGTTTCTGCCACACCGATCTTCGTCCATTTTATGAGAAATGCAATATTGAAATCCTGTATAACAAAGCAAAAGCTATTAAAGAACATGCAGATTCTGAATGGATCAATTCGGATGATGATGATATTTTAATTTTTAATGTCTCTCAAAAAGAAAAAGAACAACTCAGTAGATTGAGTACACAACATAACGCTTATTTAATTACTAAAGAATAAAGAAATGAATTATAAAAACCCTGATGAACACGGATATTATGGAGAATTTGGAGGAGCTTTTATCCCCGAAATGCTTTATCCGAATGTAGAAGAACTGCAAAAAAATTATCTTGAAATCATTGAATCCGAAGATTTTCAGAATGAATATCAGGATCTGCTTAAAAATTATGTAGGCAGAGCAACTCCGTTGTACTTTGCAAAAAATTTAAGTAAAAAATACAATACCCAGATCTATTTAAAACGCGAAGATCTTAACCATACCGGAGCTCATAAAATCAATAATGCATTAGGACAGGTTCTTCTGGCAAAACGTCTTGGAAAAACAAGAATTATTGCAGAAACCGGAGCTGGACAGCATGGTGTGGCTACTGCAACTGCCTGTGCATTGCTTGGTCTTGAATGTATTGTTTATATGGGTGAAATTGATATTCAAAGACAGGCCCCGAATGTGGCTCGAATGAAAATGTTAGGTGCAGAAGTTATAGCTGCTACTTCAGGATCAAAAACATTGAAAGATGCTGTAAATGAAGCTTTAAGAGATTGGATTAATAACCCTATCACTACCCATTATGTGATTGGAAGTGTGGTTGGACCTCACCCTTTCCCGGACCTTGTAGCAAGATTTCAAAGCATTATTTCAAAGGAGATCAAAGAACAGCTTCATGAGAAAATCGGAAGAGAAAATCCTGATTATGTGATTGCCTGTGTAGGAGGTGGAAGTAATGCTGCCGGAACATTTTACCATTTTGTAGATGAAAAAGAGGTAAAAATCATTGCTGCCGAAGCCGGAGGACTTGGTGTTGACTCTGGAAAGTCTGCCGCTACTACATTTTTAGGAACGCTTGGAGTTCTTCATGGAAGCAAAAGCCTTGTAATGCAAACCGCAGATGGGCAGGTTATTGAACCACATTCTATCTCTGCCGGACTTGATTATCCGGGAATAGGACCTTTCCATGCCAACTTATTTCAGGAAAAAAGAGCTGAATTTTTCAGCATCAATGATGATGAAGCTCTGAAATGTGCTTTTGAACTGACGAAATTAGAAGGAATTATTCCTGCTTTGGAAAGTTCTCATGCTTTGGCTGTTTTAGACAAGAAGAAATTCAACGAAGATGATATTGTTGTGATATGTTTAAGTGGCCGCGGAGATAAGGATATGGAAACTTACCTTAAAAATTTATAAACGATATCATTTATTATTCTATTTGTACAGCATTGTACATTATATATTATACCATAAAGAAATGAAGAAACTAAATATATACTTCACCGCAGGGATCCCACAACTGGAAGATACTACAGATATTATACAACTTATTCAGGATTCCGGAGCAGACATGATTGAAATTGGAATGCCGTATTCTGATCCCGTAGCAGACGGCCCTGTGATTCAAAAAGCCCATGAACTGGCCCTTCAAAATGGAATGACTATCGAAAAACTTTTTTCCCAGTTAAAAACCATAAAAAATGAAATAAAAGTTCCAATAATTTTAATGGGATACATCAATCCTGTATTGAGCTTTGGATTTGAAAAGTTCTGTAAAGAATGTTCGGAAAGTGGAGTTTCAGGGCTTATTCTTCCTGATCTTCCACCTATTGAATTTGAGAAAAAATATCAGCATATTCTGAAAAAGTACAATCTTAATTTTACATTTCTGGTGACTCCGGAAACTTCAGATGAAAGAATACAGTATTTAGATTCATTAAGTTCAGGATTCTTGTATGCGGTAAGTTCATCCTCCACTACCGGAAACGAAAGTACTGTTTTAAAGAATGAAAACTATCTTACACGATTAGCTGATCTTCCTCTTAAAAACCCTGTAATGATCGGTTTCGGAATAAAATCAAAAGAAGATTTTGAAAATGTAACAGAAAAAGCAGATGGCGGAATCATCGGAACAGCCTTTGTGAATGTTTTACTTCAGGATAAAGATTGGAAGAAAAGTGCCATAGATTTTATCCATTCCATAAAAGCTTAAAATTCACTAAATTTGTATATCAAAAATTGAAATGAATACAAATCAAAATAAAGCAGTAGAATTTGAAGATTTAGGAGTTAAAGAATATCAGCCCGCTTGGGACTATCAGGAAAAACTGATGAAAGATATTATTGATACCAAAATAAAGAACCGAGATCTACCCGCAGAGCAGCATATCACCACTTCGAACCATCTTCTTCTTGTAGAACATCCTCATGTATACACCTTAGGAAAAAGCGGACACGAAGAAAATATGCTGGCCGGAATTGATAAATTAAAGGAAATTGAAGCCACTTTCGTAAAAGTGAATCGTGGTGGAGATATTACTTACCATGGCTATGGTCAGATTGTGGGTTACCCTGTTCTGGATCTTGAAAACTTCTTCACAGATATTCATTTGTATATGAGAAATCTTGAAGAGGTAATCATCAGAACTATTGGAGAATATGGGCTTAAAGGAGAACGTTCCCCGGGAGAAACCGGTGTTTGGCTGGATGTTGGGAAACCTTATGCCAGAAAAATCTGCGCAATGGGAGTAAAAGCTTCCCGATGGGTAACTTTACATGGTTTTGCATTGAATGTAAATACAGATATGCGCTACTTTGAATACATCGTTCCATGTGGAATTAAGGATAAACAGGTTACTTCTTTAAAAAGAGAGCTTGAAAGAGAACTGACTCCTCAAGAAATGGAAGATATAAAAGCAAAAATCAGAAAACATTTTGCAGATGTATTCCAAGCCGAATTGATTTACAAATAAAAATAAATTTTAAATATCATAATCCCTATACAGTTGATGTATAGGGATTTTTTTGTGAACAATTTTCAAATATTAATTATTTTTTGAAAAAATTACTTGCAGATATTTGAATTTTTCATAATTTTATTATCACTAAATAGTGAATAAATGAAATACTATTTAGAAAAATCATAACCACCAAAATATGAGAACTATGAAAAAAATTTTGCTATCGTTGATGGTATTTGTATCAGTACTGTCCATCAACTCCTGTTCAGATTCCAATGCGAATCAGGAAACTGTAAATCCGCAATCTAAAGAGGTTGCCATGAAAGAGTTCGGAAGAACTGTTCCTGTAGGACTTGATAAAGAAGACGGAAAATATAGAGTTTCCTTTATCCTTTCGGCCCAGCCTTATGAAATTAAAGACACTAAAGAAAATGAAGCTTTTATTTCTATGATTAGCGAGGCTGTAAAAAATGAATCTCCGGTTCATATTTTCCTTAAAGCCAATTCCAATGAAATTGCGAAAGTAGAAAGCCCTACACTGGAGGATATCCGTTTCTTTAAATCTGTTTTAACTAAAGAAATAAAAACAGAAGGCAGCGCAGACAGAAAATTAGCCAGTGTTATTCCTGACTTGGCGACTTTAAACAGTTTATTTACGCAGATCAAAAATCAATCTTGTGGAACTTCTACAGCATCTTCTCCATGTATTACTTTCAGATTTCCTGTAGATGGATGTTATGCAAGAGCCCACAAAATGAGACAGATCTTAAACAATGCCGGATATGAGTGTGAAAAACAATTCGTATATGGAAACTTAAGAGCTTCTACGGGTACTTGCTGCGTATCTTGGGTTTATCATGTTGCCATTCTTGTAAGCTTTAAAAATGCTTCCGGAGTAGTGGAAAAAAGAATTATAGATCCTTCTCTAAACTCAACAGGTCCTATCACTGATACGGCATGGAGAGCTGCATGCACCAACTCTACTTGTGGTTCTACTTCTGTTTCTTCTTATGCTAATACAGCAGGAAATGTTTACTATAGAAATCCAGCAGGATCTTTATTATATGATAACAATCTGGTTAATACCAATTGTACATTAACAGCATTCTCGGCTCTTTCAGGCTGTTTTGCTTCAGTACCTAGTACTGCACATTGCGGATTCTAACTAAATTTTTATAGAGCTCCTGCATTTATTTTTATATTGCAGGAGCTTTTTACTCAACACTTATTATTATGAAAGTCTGGACTTATATATTATTACTGTTTACCATGATTACATCCTGTTCTTCTAATTCTGAATCCCAGAAATTAACCTGGTATAATAATGCTACGATTAACAATATCCTTGAAGATCCTGATAAACCGGAAGAAGTTGTGCGTGTAGCCATAGGAATAAGTGCTCAGGTCTTTTACCTGTCAAAAAAATCTTCTGACTATAAAACATTAATGGAAAAGGTTAATCTGAGTTTTAAAAATGGCAAAACCTACAATATTGGTATTGAAAGTAAAACCAATATGATTAAACAAATCAATGAGGTGAAGTAATCTTTGCCAGGTCTCAATCTATGATCTTATTACAGAAATTCCGGCATCTACCTTGATTTCAGCACCATGAATATAAGAAGCCTCTTCTGATGCAAGGAACAGAACTACGTTGGCAATTTCCTTAGGATCCCCCTGTCTTTTAAAAGGTATTGTCGGAATAATACCTTCAACAGCAGCTTCAATTTGCTCTGGTTCCAAGCCTGTATTATTAAAAATATTGGTTTTGATATGTCCCGGACTTACTCCATTTACCCGAATCCCACGTTCTGTAAGTTCTACGGCAAACGTTTTAATAAACGACTGCACCGCTGATTTTGCTGCAGAATACACCGAAAAGCTGTTCATGGCAATCTCTGTAGCAACAGAAGTATTAAAAATAACTGAACTTCCTGTTTTCATCAATGGAAGTAACTGCTGAACAGTGAAAAAAGGACCTTTTACCAATACATTAAAGAGTTCATCAAAAAGACTCTCTTCTACATTTTCAACAGGAGCAAATTTTCCATAGCCTGCATTGGCAAAAATAACATCAATGTGTTCTGTGTATTTTCTAACCTCTTGCTGTAAATTCAATAAATCTTTCATATTTCCTGCATCGGAAATAATTCCAAAAGCATTTTCTCCCAATTTCTCCAAAGCATTATTAACCGTTTCTTCACTTCGACCGGTGATAATAACTCTCCCACCTTCTTCTATGAATTTCTGAGCAGTAGCCAAACCCATTCCGTTAGTTCCGCCTGTAATAATTACTGTTTTGTTTTTAAATCTCTGCATTGTTTTTAGTTTTAAAATTCTATAGCAAAGATTGGAATACCTGTGATGGAAAAAAATCCGAATCATGCTGAAAAAAACGATCTCCATTCTTTTTTATAAAATAAATAATAGTCATCAATAAAATCTTTCAAAATTAAATTGCACACAATTTAATTGCTTGTATATTTGCATAGTTAAATGATCACAAAATAAAATTTGAAAATCAATAATCATTAAATAGTTTAACTTAAAATAAAAAGAAAATGTCATTAATAGAAGACCTTAATTGGAGACACGCAGTAAAAGCATATGATCCCACTAAAAAAGTTTCACAAGAAGATTTAAATACCATTTTAGAAGCATCAAGGTTAGCCCCTACATCATCAGGATTGCAGCCTTTCCGTATTATTGTAGTGGAAAGTCAGGAATTAAAAGACAAGATGGTGGCTGGAGCCTTAAACCCTGAAGTAATGAGAGATTCTTCTCATGTTTTGGTATTTGCTGCTTGGGATAGTTATTCTAATGAAAAAATTGACAAAGTATACGACCATCATACTGATGTAAGAGATCTTCCAAGAGGACGTTTTGGAAGTTATACAGATAAAATCAAAGAGATGTACGGAGCGCAAACCCCTGAACAGCACTTTGCACACACTGCCCGCCAGACTTATATTGCATTAGGAATTGCTCTTGCTCAGGCTGCAGAACTTAAAATTGACAGTACTCCGGCAGAAGGGTTCAGCAATGAAGTGGTAGATGAAGTACTGGGATTAAAAGAATTAGGCTTAAAGAGCGTAAGTCTTTTATACCTTGGATACCGCGACGAAGCCAATGACTGGTTGTCTTCTATGAAAAAAGTCCGTATTCCAATGGATGAGTTTATCATTAAAAAGTAATACCTTCACGAATCTTTCGTACTCAATCTTATGGAACATTCAAATACACCCAAACTAGAAAACCAGATCTGTTTCCCATTATATGTCATCGCTAAAGAAATCACCGGATTATACCGTCCTTTTCTTGATGAACTGGATATCACTTACCCACAATACCTTGTAATGATGGTACTATGGAACAGTGATGGACTTACAGTAAGCCATATTGGAGAAAAGCTTTTTCTGGATAGTGGAACATTAACTCCCCTTCTCAAAAGACTGGAGACAAAAGGATTTATCATAAGAAAACGTAAAAAAGAGGACGAAAGAGTTGTTGAAGTATTTCTAGCTGAAGCCGGAAAACAGCTTCAGAAAAAGGCCTGTGAAATTCCGGGTAAGATCCAGGAAAAGATCGGGATAAAACCTGAAGAACTGTTGGAGCTCAAAGAAACAGTTTTAAAAATACTAAACAAAATAGAAAAATAATGAAAACATTATATACAACAAAAGTCACTGCTACTGGCGGAAGAAATGGTCATGTAAAAAGTGAAAACGGAGTGTTGAATCTTGAAGTAAAAATGCCGAAAGCATTAGGTGGAGCTAATGATGATTTCACGAATCCTGAAATGCTTTTTGCTGCCGGATATTCTGCATGTTTCGATAGTGCTTTAAACAGAGTAATCAGCTTGGGTAAAGTTAAAACCGGTGAAACTACGGTTGCTGCTCAGGTAAGCATAGGACAGATTGAAAACGGAGGTTTTGGTTTGGCTGTGGAACTGGACGTTAATATCCCTGGAGTTTCTATTGAAGAAGCTCAATCTTTAACGGAGAAAGCACATCAGATTTGTCCTTATTCTAATGCAACGAGAAACAATATTGAGGTTAAGCTTTCTGTAACCAACAATGATTAATCCGATTTTTTTATAATTATATTAAAATGAGCTGTTTTTGAGATAAAAACAGCTCATTTTTTATTTTTAACCACTGATTTTCTCAGATGAACACAGATGATTGTGGGTATTTTAAATACTATATTTGTGTTATATATTTGTAGAAATAATGTTTTATTAAAATGGAAATAGTTAGGAATATAATCTGTCAGGTCTATGCAGGACAAAAATCAAAAACTATAATTGATTTAGTTTTGAACATATTTCTTCCTAACTATGAAAAGCTAAATCCTGGTTATACTTTTCCACCGAATAACGAAAATTACATTTTTAAAACAGAAGATGAAATGATCAATTATTTTATCAAAAATAAAGCTTTAGATCAAACCTTCCTTTGGAATAAATATGATAGTAATCCTTACAAAATAATGATTGGAGCCAACATTACTGATGATGATAAGTTAATCATTAGTCTCACAATGGATACCACCGAGGAAATTATGCAAACCTATTTCAATAAGCTTAAAGAAATTTTAGAGTCTGATATTGGCGTTATCTCTTATGTTAATCCTGCTGAATATGAAAATGGTAGGGACTTCATTTTACGATATAGGGTAAATAATAAGTGAAATAATCCTAATTTTTATCTTTAACCAAAGATTTTCTCAGATGTACACAGATGATTGTGGGTATTTTAGCACGTGGAATTTAGACTGTAATGTGATTAATGTTTTTCTTAAACGCAAAGTTTGATTTTCGTAATGCTTTAGCTTTAAGTGAGCAAAGAATGAATCGATAAATCGATTTGATGAAGTAATCTTTTTAGCTGGCGCTTCATTACTCATTACTCATATTAAGTTTTATCTCTTATTCAGATTACTTTTCTGGTAGGCATCTACCTTTTGGTAAGAATCATTTTTCTCTTTTTCTTTTTTATCAGATATTAAAATTCCGAAAAGGTGGTCAATTTCATGTTGGAAGATCACCGCTGTGAAACCTTCTATTATTTCAGAGTATTTCTGGCCTTTTAAATCCACATATTCCAGTTGAATGACTTTGCTTCTGTAAAACTGATCTCTGAAATCAGGAATTGATAAATCACCTTCAGGACCTAGATTCTGCAAATCAGATCTCCATACAATCACAGGATTGATAAAATATTCTAAAGGAGTTCCTTCTTTGTCAAAGCGTTGCACCCAAATCACTTTTCGGTTAATTCCTACCTGCGGAGCGGCAATACCTACTCCACCATCGGTTGAAAGAAGAGATTCTTTCATTCTTTTTACGAGAACAGCCGTACTTTGATCAGTTGGATTGATTTCTGAAGAAATACTCAGCAAAGTTTTATGTTGATGATCATTGGTAGTCTGATAGATGGGTAAGGCAGTATCTGCATTCCCTCCATTGATAATAGACAGTTCATCAGAAGTCAGTTTTTGGGCATTTAATACCGCTACAAAAAGTATAAATAGAATGGATATTTTTCTCATATCAATTGGATGTAGAGCAAAGGTAGAGATTGTTAGATAAAAATGGGTAATGGTGTTGGAATTTTAAGGTAAGAAACTGGAGGTTACTGTTAGCCGTTAATTCTCTATTGGTGTTATCATTATTAGGTTTCGGCTAAAGCCATTGGAATTTTGATATAAAGAAAGAACGGGCTAAAGCCCGTTCCTATTGAATTTGATATCTGTATGTTGATTAATCCTGTAAATAGAATTATTATTTTTTACAATTAAAAATCTGCGAAACCTGTGTGATCTGCGAGATATTTAATTAAAAAGTCTTCGTCATATCACCGGGAATAACAAGGTTGAACTCCGTTGGGATATAATCTTTTGAAGGAACTTTCAGTTCAGGATCTTCTGATTCAAAAACAGAAATTACAGCCATTTTTAAATTTGGATTTTTCTGTTTGATATACCAATAAGTTCCGCCAAATTCTTTGCTGTGATAATTACCGTTATAATGAATAAAGGTTTTCCCTGCCTGGATGTTTTTTAGGATAGATTCAGCCATGGTAGCATCTTTTGTAGCCTGTGCTGAGATAAAATTCATTACTTTAGTACCTTCTGCATGATCACCCATCATGGCTTTCATTTCGGTATATCCTGGTGTGTCTAAAGTTACTTTAATGGGCAATTGAGCGATATATGTTTTCTCTTTATCGCTTAATTTATTCAGAGATTCCAAGCCTTCTTTTGCCGTTTGTGAGGCATATCTTCTTGGAATATTCGTTGCGATGAAGTTCAGTTTTTTATTTTTAGCAAGATCTACCAATGGTTTGTAATCTGTAGCGTAATTATTCCATAGACGGGCGGAGTCTTTCAATGCTTTCGCATCAAATTTTCCGCTTAAATATTGATTCAGCTGAGCCTGATTATCTCTTTCAAACATTTCAGCACCCAGAATAAGCTGTCCGTTTTTCTTTTCATACAAAGCTTCTGTTATTTTAAGCTGAAGCCAGTGATTGATGGAACTGTTATGATTTTCACCAAAGAAAACTACATCATAATCTGCCAATTCCTTAACCAATTTATCTGTTTTTATCTCTTTACCCTTTTGGTCGTAAAACTGATATGCTTTAAAGTTCTGTGCATTGAGTGAACAGAAACCCGTCAGCAAAATTGCTATCAAAATATTCTTCATTGTTTATCTTTTCTATTTTAATTTAACCATAAATTACGTAATATTTTGGGGCTTTTTACAATGCTTTCCAAAATATAAAAGAAAAAGACCGCTTTGAATGTTACAAACAAAACGGCCCCCTTAAAATCATCTAATTATTTATTGTTCAAGAGTTGCTACAAGATCTTTCCATTCCTGAAGTTCAGGAATTCCTGGTTTTCTTTTTCCAAAGAACTGAGCAATGAAATCTCCTTCTTTATTGAATACTTCGATAGCCGTAACTTCTCCGTCTTCAGTTGGTTTTTTCACGATCCATGCTTCTGCAATTTTCGTTACATCTAAATGCAGGTTGAAATCAGGATCCATTACATTGAACCATTGCTGGTGCCAAAGAGTTTTTTTCACGTTTCCGGTATGAATCTGGATAATACCTCTGTTTCCAACAAAGACCATGATTGGAGTACCCTTTTCAGAAGCTTCTTCAAGGATATTGACTACTTTTGAGTTATCAATCTTTTGAGTAAATCCTTCCGGAGCCAATCTTAAAGCCTGTGTTCTGCTTACCCCGAATTTTCTGGTCATCATGAAGAAATCGTGAGTATCTTTTAATTCTGTCCATGCTTTTTTGAACCCTTCAACATCTATTTCCGCATCTGGCTTCTCTGCCTGTTTTGGAGCTACTGCTTCAAAGGTGAAAGCCTGATTCTGATCTTCTGCTTTAAATTGTTCAGTGATAGCATCAAAAGCAGCTTCATCACTGTTTTTAGTCAAATAGATTTTATGCAATGCCAATCCGTCTTTTCCGAAGAACTGAAGACTTTTCTTATCTCCTTCTACTACTGCAAATGCAAATTTCCAGTGATTAAGGAAAATTCTAAGATCAATATCTTCTCCTACGAAAAGCTGTGCATGTGGACTGCTGAAGTCTCCGTTCTGGTAAATTCCTTTTCTTTCATGAACACATTCATCATTACGGGTAAGTGCCATTACTTTTCCTAATTTTTCTGCTTCCGTAAGAATTCCCGGAAAATCAGGGTTCAACACTGTTACACCTTCTCCTATGCTTGTTACTAATAATTCAGCTTCACTTACCTCAAATTGTGCTGCAGCATTTCTTATTCTCACATGTGGATTTTCTGCTTTCAGAGCTTCCCACTTTGCCTTTAAATCATTAACTATCGTGCTCATTATTTTATTTTTTTATTGTTAAAATTGTATACGTTCTTTGTATTGTTTCGTTTCCTGTTTTGCTTTTTATTTCTTCTTCTTTTTCAGAAGTTTTCATTCTCTTAAAATGACTTTTAGATACGAGCTCTTCCATTTCATCATTATTATAGAGGGTAAAATCATAAGCTGTAAACGGAAGTTTTTCCATAAAATCTCTTTGTCCGAAAGTGAGAACAAACGTTCCGTCATCTTTCAAAACTCTATACACCTCATTTAAAAAATCTACAGGTTCTTCCCAGAAATAGACGGTATTCACTGTAAATATTTTATCAAAAGTCTCATCATGAAAAGGAAGTTTTTTTCCCTCATACAGTACAAATTCCGCTTTATTTTCGAATTCTTTATTCAATTTTTTAGCTTCATTATGCATGGTTTCAGAGATATCAATTCCTGTATATTTCAGACCTTGAGCCAAGCTTAAAATATTCTTCAGATGGCCAGCATTTCCGTGGCCTATTTCAAGAATTTCCTGGTCGTCTTCTATCAAAAGGGTTCTGATACTCTCAGATGTCATACCAATATTAGTGGCATTCATCATTTCACCAATCTCTATACCTTTTTCTCCCTGGGGATTGGCTAGATTCTGTGCGAGGATTTTTAGTTCTTCTTTTTCCATGGTTATCCAAAAATGATCATTGGGTTATTGGTAATAGGATGTTCGCAAATGGTACATGGGAAGTTATAAGCATTACTGATATTCTCTGCTGTAAAAACTTCCTGTGGAGTTCCATAAGCGGAAACCTGTCCTGATTTCATTAATAAAATTTTATCCGCAAACTGAGCGGCAAGGTTCAGATCATGGAGAACAACAATAGCACTGTTTGCTTTCTTAGTGAAGTTTTTGATAATTTCCAGTGCTTTGTATTGATGTTTTATATCCAGATTATTCAGAGGTTCATCCAGAAAAGCCAATTTATGGGCAATATCATTTTCCAGTTGTGCCATTACTCTTGAAAGGTGTACACGCTGTTTTTCTCCTCCTGAAAGAGAGTTATATTCTCTTTCTTTGAGATGAAAAATATCTGTTTCGTACATCTTATTGTTCATTGCTTCAAGATCTTCTTTTCCCGGTTGGGCATCAAAATATGGATATCTGCCCATCATCACAACGTCTTTTACTTCAAGAGGAATATCGTTGCTGTTATGTTGTGAAAACTTTGCTTTATGCATTGAAAGTTCTTTTACACTCCAGTCTTCAATGTGTTTATCTTTAAATAAGACTTTTTTCTTTTCAGATTTCACTTCATGAGCCAAAACACTTAAAAGGCTTGACTTCCCTGCTCCGTTAGGGCCAACAATTGCTAAAAATTCTCCATATTCCAATGAAACATCTACTCCATCAAGAATTCGGAATTCTTTATGCTTGTAATTAATTTGATGTGCCTTGATCATTACAGTGATTTTTTAAATTTAACCAATATAGCGATAAAAATAGGTCCTCCCATTAAGGCGGTCAGAATTCCGATTGGCAGTTCTGAAGGCTCTACAATACTTCTGCTGAATGTGTCTGCTGTAAGAAGTAAAATACTTCCAAACACGGCTGACAAAGGCAGAATAAAGGTATAATTTGATTTGAATAACAGTCTTAAAATATAAGGTACAATAAGACCTACAAAACCAATTGTTCCTGAAAATGCAACACAGCTTCCCACCATTAATGCTACAATGATAATGATCTGCTTCTTCAGCCTTTCTACATTAATTCCTAAATGCTGAGCATCTTTTTCTCCCAACATCATTGCATTCAAAGCTTTTCCTTTAGGCAGTAAAATAATATAAGCTCCAATCATTACAATGGCCAGAATAATATTCTTTGTCCATGTTGCTGCTGCTAAACTTCCCAAATTCCAAAATGTAAGATCTCTAAGCTGCTCATCTTTTGATATGTATATTAAAAAACCTGTAATGGAAAAACCAATGGCCGTAATGGCAACTCCTGTCAACAACATCATCACCACATTGGTCTTTCCACCACTTGTAGAAATTCTGTACACCAGCATCATTGATAAAAAAGATCCTATGAATGCAGATATTCCCACCAGTGAAAATTGTACGGCTTCAGGCAGGTATTCTTTAAAATGTCCTCCTAAAACAATCGCAATAGCGGCCAATAGTGTTGCACCTGACGTAAGACCTATTAAATCTCCTGTTGCCAGAGGATTCTTAAAAAGCCCTTGTAAGCTTGTTCCTGAAACAGACAACATACTTCCAATTAAAATAGCCATGATGATTCTGGCTGCTCTTACATCCCAAACTACATATTTATCACTTAATGATAACCCGGAATCACCCTGTATTACTTTTGCTAAAACTTTAAATGCAGATTTACCACCAAAGTCGTAAACCCCTGTATTAATAGACCATACTGCTATGCTAACAAGCAGTATAGTACTTATTGTCATGTAAAAGTATAGTTTACTTTGTGTTTTCAATTAAAAGTTTGTTTAATCCAACTGCTGCTTCTCCTAGTCTAGGTCCAAAACCTGAAACTAACCCTCCATCCATTGCGATGATCTTCTTATTTTTCCCGGCATTAGTCTGGGAAACTCCCGGCATCTTTAATGCTCCTTCGTTTCCACCTGCTCCCTGTAGTCCTGTTTCAAAGAAGAACAATACATCAGGATTAGCTTTTACAACCGCTTCCGGAGTTAATGGTTTGAAATCTTCAAATTCATTAACTGCATTTTCTCCACCTGCAAGATTAATTAAAGCAGCCATAGGCGTATTTTTACCTGCTACCATCAGCATATTTCCTCTTGCATAAATGAATAATACTTTTGGTTTTTTAGTGATTGGCTGAATCTGCTTCAGATCAGCATCAATTTTATCATTCAATTTCTGATAATCTGTATTTCCGATTGCTTTGGCTACATCTTCAATCAGTTTTTTAGTGCCTTCAACGGTATATTCCTGTTTGAAAATGTCAACTTTAATTCCGGATGATTTGATCTTCCCTAATAATTCAGGATTGATGTCTTTGTCCGAAGCTAAAACCAAAGTAGGATTTACTGCCATAATTGGTTCAATCGTGATTGATCTTACATGTCCAAGATTTTCAGCAGTAGCTTTTAAACTTGCCGGATATGTACTGGTAACATCTGTTCCTACAATTTCTTTTTCATGACCTAAAGCACTTACAATTTCTGTAATTCCGCCGCTTAGGGTTACGATTTTATTATTGCTTTTTGGAGCTTCAGAAGAAGCTTCCGTTGTATTTTCTTTTTTTGCGCCTTCTTCTTTTTTGCATGAGTACACTGCTACAAGAACAGAAGCTGCAAGGATAAATTTCTTCATGATATATATTTATTTTCTAAATTCTGATATGATTATCTGACTTTTTATAAGGGATCAAATTCAAAATTAGTAAAGCCACGTTCACCTGTTTTGCTATTTTTCATCGTGTTGAATCTTAGCTTAAAATAGAATCCTTCAGCATCTTTCAATACAAAGAAACGATCTGAGTATACAAAAGGAACCGGATTTGCAGCTGTTCCGGTAGTGGTTCTCCATTTGTCTCCAATGGCTCTGTGGTCATTAAAAACAAATTTAGAAGCATCTATATCTTTTAGTTTAAATGCACTGTACGCCTCATCCAAGCTTCCAGTTACATTTACCTGATAAGCACCTACTCCATTAAGGGTATTGGTTGCAATAAAGTCTGCATAGAAATAACTTCCCGCACTGTTTCCAGGCCCCATAAACACTTCATTGGTAAATGTGGTAAATACCAGATCCCAGTTTTTCTTTTTAGGCTGAATTTTTACAGGAGAACCTGTTTTAAGATTGAAGAATGTAAAATTATATTCTGGATCTTTCGTAATAATGTATTCTTTAATGTTTCCACTTTCTGCATTCAGATCGGCATAAAGAATTTTGTAGCCGTTTGGAGCTCTTACAATCTGGATTTTCTTCCAGCCTCTCTCATCTCCGGATAATGCAACAGATCCAGGTGCTATACTCCCCACTGCTGGTATTTCTCTACCCATATTAATCAGATAGATCGGATTATCGGCATCATTTTCCTTGATGGTCTCAATACCTGAAGTCTGCGTCAGGAAATTACCATTCGGATTATCAATGTATTTCAGATTTTCAGCATCAAAAGTTCCTACCTGAGCAATTTCTTTTAAACTGGCAACATTAACCTCCTTTACTTTATTAAGATCTATAGCATTAGGAATCTTTATCACCGTCATTGCCAAAGAACCATTTATAATTACTCTGAAATCATCTCCGGAATAAAACCCAAGATCCCAATCTGTTCTTTTATTGATACTTGGTTTATCATGATCACTTAAATCAATCCAAACCTGATTAGGTTCTGTAGCTCCACCAACTGCTACATTTACTTCAGATCCCGTCATAGGACGAACCGCCACAGGATCCTCATCAGCAGAAAGACATGACTGTGTAGCAGCCATAATGGAAAGGAGAGATAATATCTTTAAATACTTCATAATAGTGTTATTTAAAATTGAAACATTAGTCTTGCAAAATAGCTTCTGCCATAGTATAAATTTACGGTTGCGGAACCTGCAGTATGAGATGAACCTGCTACAGCTGTAGATTTTACATTGGTAACATCAAAAATATTTTTAACCCCTGCGGAAATCTCAAAATGGTTATTCCAGAAAGGCTGGCTTACAATAAAATCCATCATATGGAATGCATCTGTTATACCCAGTCGAACACCCCCCGCCGGATCTGCAACATAAAGTCTATCTTCTCCTGTATATTTATAATAAAGTGAAAAATTGGTATCAGTATTTTTTAGTTTATAGGTTGCAGAAGCTCCTGCCTGCATAATATATTGAAAGTCATCGGCATCAGCATTCTTTACCTCATTTATCGAAATGGATCTCGCATTTACTGATCCTCTTATGGAAAAAGCAAACTGATCTTTTCTGAAATCTACATTGGCTGATAGCAACATATTCTTATACCTATTGATATTCATGTATTTATAAGTAGAAGGTTCTTTGATGATCATCATATCAATTCTGTCACGTACATCAAGATATAATGCATCTACGCTATAACCAATTCTCCAGTCATTAGTGGTTCTAAAGTTCTGATCCCAGAAGGCTCCTATTGAAAACCCGGTTTCTGGTTTTAAGTCTGGATTTCCTTGTATATCGTGGTTAAGATTCACGAAATAAGTATACAGTTCATCATACTTAGGAAAACGGTTTGCAGATCCTACGATCGCTCTAAGGTTTGAATTTTCAGAAGTTTTATATCTTGCTGAAAGGGAATAGTTATACTGATTTTCAAAGTTCTCACTTAAAGAAAGTCTTACCCCAGGTCTCACAGAAAAACGATCTGAGATATTCCATTCTGCGGAAAGGAAATTGGAATAGGTAAAGATTTTTCTTTTCACAGCCTCTCCAAAGAAATCTCCCGCAATCAGTGCTGCGAATCCGCTGGTATAATCCAATTCATAACCAACCTGGAAGTCAAAAACTTGACTATCAAGGAAATTACTGAACATTCCTCTTGAGTAAATTACATCTGTTTTATAATAAGATTTTTCTTCCTGCTGGCTCTTGATATTTCTGTTTGGAATATCATAATTGTAATCAAAATATTTTCTATCCTGATTTTGGTAGGAGAAGTCTCCCATATATCGAATATGTCCAAGGTTAGTCTGAATATTGAACTGATGAAGCCAACGATGTGTATTGTATTTTCTATCCCTGCTTTCATATTCTACTCCACCCAACCCATCATTCAATGGTCTTCTGCTAACCTCCGGATTATAGAAATTGAAGTTTTCTTTCAGGTAAGACATCTTATAAAAAAATGTTGTTCTATTCTTTGAATATCTTATCAATGCAGAAGATTCATATTGATCTTTTGGATTCCATTCATATCCTCTTTTACCATCCTGTCCAAAATATTTATACCCTTCACTGTTTCCTTCATACCCCATAAATTGGTTATGATTGAAGCTCACATTGGCAAACCATTCCTTATTAATATTGTAATCAATATTCAGATTCTGAATATGTCTTCCCTGTCCTTTTTTCTTAAGATCATAATTATCCCTTACAGTTTCTTCCTGAAGTGAACCTCTTACACTGACTTTCTTTGTATTGTTTTTCTTTGTAATGATATTGATTACCCCTGCAACAGCACCATTTCCATATTCCACTCCCATACTTCCCTTTACAATTTCAATACGCTCAATATTACTTAAAGTAATTTTTGTAAGGTCAATATTACTGCCCAGTCCTGTATCTCCTACCACCGGAATATTGTCTATCAGGATCTTTACATAATCTCCATCAAGTCCCATGATATTAGCTGTAGAATTTCCCGATTTAGAATCCGGAGTAACCTGAATGTTAAGACTTTGATTTAAAACATCGGCAACATTGGTAGCTGCCATATTTTTGATCTGCGTGGCATCTATGACATCCACTTTATAGATTGATTTATTGATAGATTGTTGTTTGTACTGTCCTGTAATAACAACTTCCTCGACTTTCTTTTGATTAAGAGAATCCTTTTCTTGTGCATTCATCCAAAAAGCAACGGATAATGACAGAACGGAAAGCACTTTCTTCTTCATAAGGGTAAAAATTTCGACAAATATAAAACTTTTATTTAGAATGATTAAAAATAATTATATACTTTTGTATAATAATTCTAAATAAATATTGAGCTATGAAATTAAAATTACTTTTAGGAACTCTGCTGCTTACAGCAATTACAGCAAAGGCTCAGGTCCCTACCATCCATGAAAACTTTGATAATTTCACGATAGGAAATACATCATTTCCACAGTTTGGTTGGTCTGCAATTGTTGCCCCAATGATTACTATTCCTGGGCCGCCACCAGTTTCTCCAAGAATGATTGTGGCAGGTACTACCAATAAATCTGTTCAATCTTATTCTGGAACAAACCCAACAGGTACATCTTATCTAATTACCCCACAAATACAGTCTCCAACAGGAGATAAAAACCTGGCATTCACTGCAACATTAGTAGCTTCATCACCTGGAACAAATACCATCCAGATAGGAACGGCATCTAATCCTGCAGATATGTCCACCTTTGTACCGGTAGGAAATCCTATTAATGTTACACAAGTTGGTGTTATTCAAAACATCAGTGTTAATATCCCTGCCTCTTCAGCTTCTTACCTTGTATTTAAGTTTACCCCAACCTCAATCCATACTGCTGTTCAGATTGATGATGTAGTGTATGATACCGTTTCTTCATTAGGAGTGAGCGATAAAACATTTTCAAAGGATAATATTAAGTTTGCTGTAAATGCAGATAACACTGCATTAGAATTCAGAGGTAAAGACCTTAAAAATATTCAGATTTATTCTTCTGCAGGACAGAAAGTAACGGAAGGAAAACTTAACGGACAAAAATTCAACATCAATACCCTTCAGACAGGTATTTATTATATTACAATGGAAAGCATTGATGGAAAAATTATCCAATCAAAATTCATTAAAAAATAAGGTGTATTAGACTATTATCTGCCTTTATAAAGCCGAGAGGAACCTTCCTTTCGGTTTTTTTGTTTCTAATAAAGAGTAAAACACGATAAAAATCATGTTTTTATTTAGAATGATTAAAAATAATTATATACTTTTGTTGAATCATTCTAAATAAGTATTTTAAAAATAAATTATGAGAACAAAACTATTATTGGCTTCGATGCTTGCCCTTACTGTTCAACAGACCGTTTTGGCACAGACAGATGCGTTAGGATATACCCAAGCAAATATGACATTGGGAAGTGGATACCAGAATCGTTCATTCTTTAATTTTACTGATGGAAATATGGTGTCTCAGCCTGCAAATGCGTGGGATGTAGCATTCTATAGAGTTTCTCCTTACTCAACAGGAACAAGAATTAATGATGCTAAGAGTATTGAAGTATATACTGCTGCAACCAGCTTAACCGAATGGGATAATATCGATATCAACAATGAAGCTTCTTGGGGAGAACCACTTTATAACCCTGATCAAATTACAGATTGGAGTCAGGGAGCTTTTGAACAGGGACCTATTACAGCTCCTAATCCTAATATACCTTCTACAGGATGGGGAGTTTATAATACCTTAACTCATCATGTTCAGGGGAAAGCGATTTTTGTTTTAAAATATGCTTCAGGGATTTATATTAAGTTCGCGATTGAAGATGCATTTTCTGGATACACCTTCAAATACTCTAAGTGGAATGGTACATCGTGGAGTCCTACAGAAACAAAAACTATAGCTAACGGAACAGATGATGCTTTCTTTAACTATTTTTCATTTGATACCGGAGCAAAAGTTCCTAATATGGAGCCTTCAAGAAACGCGTGGGATTTAGTATTTACAAAATATTTCACGTTCTATAATGGAGTTCAGATGTATCCTGTTGCAGGGGCTATTCAAAGTCCTAGCCTTAAAGTAGCAATGGTAAACCCGGAAACTCAAGAGATAGCGAATGGAAATATCCCTGCAGCCAATAGTTTCTCATCTAATATCACATCCATTGGTCATTCATGGAAAAGCATTACAACATTAAAGAGTAATATTGTTTATTATGTGAAAAAAGATAGCGATTATTACAGAATGTATTTTACACAGAGTGATGGTTCCAGCACCGGAAACATGTTTTTCAAGTATAAAAAAATTACAGGATCATTGGGAATTACAGAAGTAAGTAAAAAAGCTTCTTTCGGAATTTACCCTAACCCTACAACAGCGGATAAAAAAATAACGGTTTTATTTGATGTTAAAGAAAAAGCAAGCAATAAAGGAAGTGTAGAAGTATATGACCTTACCGGAAAAAAAGTACACGCTGCTGAGCTAACCAATCAAACAGGATTTTACAAACAGGATCTGAACCTGTCTCACCTTACTTCAGGAAATTATATGGTAAAAATTACCTATGGTGGAACTTCAGAGACTAAAAAACTTATCGTGAAATAATATTTTACTCACAATACTTTCTATTTTTTCTAATAAAAAGGCGGCCTTCAGAATACTGAAGCCGCCTTTTATTTGTTTAGTATATTTTAAATCCCTTATAAACTTCCACTCCACTTTCCATAATTTTGGAAGCATCTTTACGGAAGTCCAACAGGTGATCCTGTCCGTTGTGTCTGTTATGATGGTCAACACTTTCCCAAAGCTCAATCAGGAAGAATGTTCCTTTATTGTCTTTGTCTTCAACAAGATCATACTGCAGGCAGCCTTCTTCTTTTCTTGTTTCCTTTACCAGGTTTTGAAAAAGCTCTACGGCCTCCATCAGATAGTTTTCATTAAACTTAAAAAGTGCAATGATATGTAAGTTCATATTCTAATATTTATTGATGTAAAAGTAGAATATTTTCAAAATCAAATTTATTTTTGACCCTTTTATTTTTGCACTTTCAAAGATATTTTTAACTGAATACTGATTTATAAATAGTTATAGAACTCATCACAATAACTAAAGTTCCAATTACTACAAACATTTTCTTCACCGGAAGCTTGGCCGTAAGCATAGCAGAGAAAGGAGCGGTAATAATTCCGCCAATTAAAAGCCCCAGAATAATATTCCAATGCTGAATTCCCAGCGTAAAGAAAAAAGTAACAGCCGCTGTAATGGTAAGGATAAATTTAGCAACAGTAGAACTTCCTACAGCAAATCTTGGAGTAAAAGCATTCTTAATCAGGGTTCCGGTTACCAAAGGTCCCCATCCGCCACCGGCAAAAGAATCTATAAATCCGCCAATCACACCAAGTCTTGTAAGATTGGTCTTTCTTTTAAGAGCTTTACTCTGTTTATCTTTAAAAGCATTGGAAAGGATCTGAATCCCAAGATATAAGGTATAAAAGGCAATTAGTGTTTTGGTAATCTTCGCATAATATTCTCCAAGATAAGTAAGGCTAACCGCCCCGATAATTGCTCCAATAACCGCCGGAACAGCTAATCTCTTCACCAGACTCTTACTTACATTCTTAAGCTTGATATGGCTTATACTTCCAGCAGCTGTGGTAAAACTTTCTGCAGAGTGAATGCTGGCACTTACAATATGAGGCGGAATATTCAGGAGCAACAATGTGGTGGTACAAATTACTCCATAGCCCATTCCCATTGATCCGGCTACAATTTCTGCAAAAACACCCACGAGAAGCATCCAATAAAAAATATAATGATCCTTCGCCAGAATCTGCTGCAGCTCATCAAAATACCCCAGTTCATAGAGGGAAAAAATGGCTACAGATACCAGAAGAATTGTAACAAACAATACATTGAGTCTTATCTGAATTTTTCTTGTTATCACCATAGCTCTAAAATTGTAAGTTTATTTTTCTCCGCATTCAAAGCTTTATTCAGCATTTCTCCTGCCCTCTTTGGGTTCATATTATCTGCATCTTCTTTTGGAATCATAATTTATTCTTTTGAAGTCATGCAAATATCCAATAAAAATATTATCCTACAAAATAAGTAGACTAACATTTCAAAAAAAAGGATCAGGTCAGTCGACCAGATCCATTAAAGTTTTCTTCTCAAGAATATTCAGTGAAGCATCCCGAACCTCTATCAATACATCATGTAATCCACAGTGATCTTCGTTGCAGTCTTCACATTTTTCATAAAAGTTAAGACTCACACACGGAAGCATGGCAATAGGGCCATTCACAAGACGAATAATTTTAGCTAGCTTCACATTTTCAGGGTTTTCCTTCAGGAAGTATCCCCCTCCTTTTCCTTTTTTACTGTCAAGGATCTCTGCTTTTTTCAGTTCAAGCAGGATATTTTCTAAAAACTTTAAGGGTATCTTTTTGTGTTCCGCAATTTCGGAAATAAGAACCGGCCCTTCATTTCTTTTTTCTACAAGATATGAAAGTGCCTTAAACGCATATTGAGATTTTTTTGATAGCATTACAGCAAAAATAAGAAAATTGTTTAATATGTTTAAGTTAAAAGACAAAATTGCAATAGCACTCATCAATGGCTTTATTTTTTAGCTTTTTGTTCCTTCATAGTTTTGCCTTTTTCCTATTAAATCGTTATGTTTGCGCTATGTTCAGTAAACAAGAAGCACAACAACTCAAAAAGGAATTTTGGACAGCTTTTGGGAAATCCTTTCCAAGAAAATGGATCCTGTATGACACAAAGGTCAAGGATATGGCATTTAAATTCTCTGCAGACAACAAAAAAGTAGAGGTTTCTCTTGAGATAGAAATGAAAGATGAGATTTTTCGTAATGCTTATTATGAAAAAATATGGTCTCTGGAAGATATTTTAAAAGATTTTATCGGAGATTTTCATAAAGACGAGCATTTTATACTGGATAATGGAAAGGTCATCAGTCGGATTTGGGTGGAAAAACACGGGGTTTCAATTTTCAATAGAAATACCTGGCAGGAAATTTTTGAATTCTTCGTTGAAAAAATGGATGGATTCGAGAGGTTTTATTACGAATATGAGGATTTTATAAAGGACATCTAAAATAATTACGAAATAAATACCGTTTTACACTTTAGGTTAAGATAAAAAAGAAAACTATCTTTGCTCTATACCACTTAAACTAATAGATGAAACTAAACATGATTAACAATGAGAAAAGTGTACAAAAACATTTTTGGAGAAGTCATCTCCAAAAGCAAAGCCACAAAGCTAGATGAATATCATCTTTATTATTACGAAAGTGATTCTGATATACTGAAAGAAATTGAATTCATCAACGAAGAAAGTATATACAACATCAACTATTTCTTACACGAAGGAGACAATGAGAATGAAGTTCTGGAATACCTGAAAGAAAAATCTGATTTTTTTGACATCGAAAAGAAGGAAATTGCCGAAGGATTCATTATTACTACCAATAAACTATATTCTCTGTCTGTAGACAATCTTCCCTTGATATCCAAAACTGTTTTCAAAACAGATGACCCTGAAAATTTTATATGTTCTCAGGTTATTGACAATGAAACTCAGGAACCACAGCTTGAAAGAACTGTAAAATGCTGGTATACTCTAGATAAAAACGGAGAAAAGTATGCCGCTATAGAATGCAGCTATGAAGAAGACGGAACGCTTGAATTGGCCGTTGATAAAACTTCAGATCCTGATAATGAACAAAACTGGGCTCACTATGATTATGAAACGTTTCATGAGCTTCAGGAAAAATTTCCGGCTGATATCAGTTATTACAAAACGGCAGCATTGCTTCCGAAAGAGGCCTATCAGAGCTAAACTAAATTTCAAAAATAGACCAAACAAACCACAACTTATTTTATTATATGGAAGACAATCCTATTTTTTGGGCAGATGGAAGTGACCCACAAATGGTAGAGGCATACAAAAAAGCACAGGAAACTTTTAAATATTTTTGGCGTGAACAATCCTGGGAATACAGAAGGATTATTCCGGGACTTAATGTTTCATGTGTAAAAGCAATGTTTTCAGAAGAAACGGAAACAGGAGAAACCAATGTTGAACACATGTGGATTAATGATATTGGTTTTGATGGTGACCGTGTAACCGGATATCTGATTAACGAACCCAATACTCTAAGAAATGTTCAGGTTGGGGATTTTATTGATATTCCTCTTGCTGAAATCAGTGACTGGCTTTTCGCTATCACTCCCAATGTGCAGAAGCCTAAAGGCCTTTCCAAACTATTCTCTTCATCAGCTGAACCGCTTCCGAAATCTTATGGTGGATTCACGATTCAAAAAATGCGTTCAGATATGTCTGCTTCGGAGAGAAAAGATCATGACAATGCCTGGCAGTTGGATTTCGGGGATTTCAATGATATTCTAGTTGTTAATCAACAGAAGGAAGAACCAGAAAACCTTATTGAGCATCCGATGAGCAGAAATATGAAAGATGATTTTGCCAAATTTTTACAGGAATATCCGGATGAAATCAAGCTAATTGATGACAATGGCCAAACTCTTCTTCATAGAGAAACCATTGCCGGAAATTTAACTACAATACAGGCAGCGCTGGAAGCAGGAGCTGATAAAAATATACAATCCAAAGCAGGAAAAACAGCATTGGATTATGCAAAACAACTGAATTGGAGCCATCTTATTCCGGTATTGGAAAATCATCAATAACCCAAGAAGTAAAAAACCAGAAGAATAAAAAATTAAAAGAGAAGTCTACAGCTTCTCTTTTCTGTTTCTTATTAAGACTACTCATCAATCATTCACATTCTTTTATCTTTATCTTATCCGCTTGGTCTAATAAATTCTAATTATTTTTACTATTTTTGTGAAACTAAAACCATGAAAAAAACGTTACCCCAATTTTCCCATTCTATAAAATTAAAAACATATTAATTTCAATATTTCATTAAATTTTTAACCATGAAAAAAATTTTATTTTCGATCGCTATGTTAGCGACAGGATTTGCTTTTGGGCAAATAAATTTGGTGCATACTTTTCCTGCTAATGAAGATGCGGCAGTATACATTAATGATAATCAGCTTTTATATTGCACACAGGTGATAGATCAGCCTACTATTAAAATCTACGGACAAAATTACACTTACATCAAGACCCTTAATATAACTATGCCTTCAGGGTATGAATGGATGCTTTTTCATCCAGATTTAGATTATCAGGTTTCTAAAAATATATTCAATACCAATGATAAGCTGGAATTTATAGTCTATTTTCACAAAAGCGGTACTCCTGATTCTAAACTAAAAATTATTGATGAAGATGGTGTTATTATTAAAGACTTCCCGGGAACCTACAGAGTTGAATACACTAAGATTTACCATGATCCCACAGATAACACCAACAAAATAAAGCTACTTAACGAGACTACTCAACAAACAGAAATTTATTCATTACCTACCACTACTCTTGCCAACAAAGAGATCATGACTGTAAAGAATAAATTAGCAGCTTTTCCCATTCCTGCAAAGACTACCTTAAAGATCAATAACCCTCAAAACAGCGCTAATAAAGTGGAAGTTTTTGATGCAACAGGAAAGTTAGTGATTAACCAGTCTTTTTCAAACTACGATGATGTTATCACTTTGAATGTACAAAACCTTACCAATGGTCTTTACATTTACAAAATTGGGGATTTGAGTTCTAAGTTTATCAAAGAATAAAATTAAAATACATCAATAAAAAAGAGAAACATTATAGTTTCTCTTTTTTTATCTGCTTTTTTATAAAATAACCGAAAACACAAAAGCTTTAAAACATTTAAGTAAAATATAAGTTTATCATACATGCTGTTGAATACTCCTGTTGATCTTGGGTATTTTTACTTAATTCTGACAATATGACTGAAAAAAAATCTTACCTTTTCTAAGTATTATTTAATTACCCTGTAACAAAACACAATGCTGAAATGTCATAGTATTAAAAGCGTATGAGAAAAATTTCGATCTTTTTTATAGTTCCTATGTTGTTGATTTCATGTCAGACCATGAAAAATACTCCATCTTCCGTTTCTCATAAGGTGAACGACTCTTTAGATACGGAAATCAACACGATATGTCAACAAGGGAGTTTTAATGGTTTTTCGGTTTCTATTGTTAATGACCAAACTACTCTTTATCAGAAGGGATTTGGGTTTTCAGATGCGGCAGCAGGGAAACCTTATACAGTGAAAACCATTCAGAATATTGCTTCTGTTTCAAAAACATTCGTTGGAATTGCTCTTTTGAAAGCTCAGGAATTAGGAAAACTTAACCTGGATGATCCCGTTCAAAAATATGTTCCCTTTAAAGTCGTGAATCCTCAATTTCCACAGGTTCCTATAACGATACGGCAGCTCGCCACTCATACTTCTTCTATTCTGGATAATGAATTTTATTTATCTAAAAACTATTTCCTAAAACCAAACCAAAATCTGAAGGGGATAAAACTCAATTTTGATGACGAACAAATATTCAATCCTTCTGATTCCACCATAACCATGGGCACTTTTTTAGAAAATGTCTTGTCTGAGCATGGAAAATGGAATACAAACAGTTTTTCTATCCATAAGCCAGGAGAGATCTATGAATATTCTAATGTGGGAACTGCCTTGGCTGCTTTTATTGTTGAACAGGCGACCGGTCAGGATTTTAGTGCATTCACCAAAGAGCATATTCTGAAACCTTTACAAATGAAAGATTCAGGATGGAAATTTGAAGAAGTTCAGTTTTCGAAATTCTCCAAACTCTACGAAAACCCTAAGACTGTTCTTCCTTTTTACCTTTCAGCTACTTATCCTGATGGTGGCTTTATCACCAATATTAATGATTTAAGTATATATTTAACGGAACTTATCAAAGGATATAACGGAAAAGGAACAATTCTGAGTCGGAAAAGCTATCAAGAATACTTCACTCCTCAACTTACTGCAGCTCACTTTACAGAAAGAAATACTCAAAATCCTTACAGTGAATCTTATAATGTAGGAATATTCATGGGTTTTGGTTATACAGGCTATATTGGACATACTGGCGGAGATCCGGGAGTCATGTCGATGATGTTTTTCGATCCTAAAAATAACCTTGGAAGAATCATGATTTTTAATACTAACTTTTCGGATAAGAAGGGGAATGATGCTTTTTATGGAATTTGGAATGTGCTGGAAAAATATCAACTCAAATTAAAAAATAAATAAAATGGGACTTCCAAAAAAGACTTCAAGAAATATTATAGTCGATGATATTGAATATAGCTGGCTAGCTTCAGGAAATGATGATATTATTAATTTGATTATTACATTAAAAGAAAATTCCGGGCAAAAATTATTTGCTCATTTCGATTATATGACTGCAACAGAAGATGGAAATATTTGGATGGAAATTACCCCTGAAGTGGTAAGAAAAGTTATTGAATATGGGATTTTGAAGGGTTGGAAGGGAGATGAAAGAGGAAAAAATGTAGACATTGGTATTATGAATGATAAAGTACTGTAACATTAAATAAAAAAGAGAAGCCTCACAGCTTCTCTTTTATGTTATCCAAATTTCTTCTTTCTCAGCCAGAAGAATAATCCTCCGATAAGGCCAATAATAGCTAATGGAAGTAATAAATTCAGCCATTGCCAATTGGTTTTTTCTTCTTCTATTCTGCGTCTGTCCAGAAGTCTTTCTTCGATGTTTCTGTTTCTTAATTCCATCAGATTGCTGTCATCCAATAGATAATCTAAAGCGTTTCTCAGGAATTGCTCATTTCCAAACTGCTCGTTCGTAAGCATATCTACTCCTAATGGAAGTGGTTTTCCTTTGACTACTTTATTTCGTCCTATATCTCCGTCTGCAATTACGATCATTTTATTTTCAGGACTTGCAGCTTTGAAGCCTGGATAAGATTTTCTCTCAATCCTTGAAGCATAGGCGGAGTTAAATTTTCCTTCTACTGCTACCGCAAAGATTTTCGGAGTACTTGGTTTCTCCATTTGTCCAAGGCTGTCTACCGTAGCAATTTCTTTCAGATCAACATAATTCGGCACCTGTTTCAACAATGTTCTTTCGCTAGATTCGAAAAGAACTTTTGTTTTAATATTCTTTCTTCCGCCCAATGTATCAATTGAAGTTGGAAATTCGAATTTTACAGGATTAATATTTCGGGTGATCGGATTATTATTTTCAGCAATTCCAAGAGGAAAATACGGCCAAGGCAAGCTTGTAAACTGAGGGTTCCCACTTACTTCTCCTGTTACCAGCTTCAGCAATGCAAATTTCTTCACATCCTTCACCAGTGCATTATTGATTCTTAATCCATAATTGAAGAAGAAATCTGTCATATTGATATCAACCGGGAAAGGCATTACCTTTTTAGATCTCGTCAGCGTATCCATTTCGGCATTTACCGCATCAATCATCCAAAGTGTTTTCCCGCCATTCATGATATATTGGTCAAGAATTACTTTCTCGTTATCAGTGAAGGCCTTTCTTGGTTTTGCAATGACTAAAGCGCTCATCTGCTTCAATAAAGGTACATCTTCAAGACTAAGTTCAACCTGATTTTTAGGAATAATTGGTCCTGCATCATAATTTTCCAATGCTAACTGCATGAACCCCTGGAATTCATCCGGACTTAATTCATCCTGATTAATCAAGACTCCTACTTTTTTCCTTTTATCAGTAGTAATATTCTTAATGTTTGAAACAAGGTTATATTCCAGTCCTTCAATGGATCTTGTAAGCTGCTGATCGGCATCTATACCTGTCTGCTGTACAATTAAAGGAAGAGAAACTCCCGTCTTGTCATATCTGATTACCGCATAAGGGTAAATTGTGATCTGAGTAAATTTTCCATCTTTGGAATCTGGCAGGAATGAAGCCTGCATTCCCATGGCTGCTAAGCTGTCTTCAGGAATTTTAGGTCTTAGCGGATCGATGAATTTGAAATCGATCTTTGGGTTAATCTTTCTGAATTCCTCCAGCATGAATTTCGTTTCTCCCTGAAGCTGTTTAAAGCTTGCCGGGAAATCCCCTTCAAGATAAACTTCCACCGTTAAAGGTTTTTTAACGGATTCCAATACTTTAATGGTACTCTCAGAAAGGGTATATCTTTTTTCTTTTGTTAAGTCGAGTCTTATTCCTGAATAGGTAAGAATAATAACCAAAGGGATAATTGCAATTAAGAAAATTCCCAACGGAGATTTAGCATTGATCTTCTTCATAATCTACTTCTTTTTGTTAATAAAATGATTAGACAATACTAATGACGCACTGATGACCAGAATAAAATAGGCAACATCTTTCAGATCTATAAGACCTCTTGTAAACCCAAGAAAATGTTGATAAAAACCAATATTCTGAAGGATGAAATCTGCACCTCCAAGAAGTTTATAGCTTGCCAGCTGTTCGATTCCAAAATACATAATAAAGCACATGAAAACACCCAACAGATAAGCCATGATCTGATTTTGTGATAATGAAGAGGCTAAAATTCCGATTCCTGAGAACGCTGCGATTAAAATAATCAGTCCAATATAACTTCCAAAGGTCATTCCAAGATCAATATTTCCTTCTGGAACTCCCAAAACATAGATCGTATAAAGGTAAATTAACGATGGAATCAGGCATAAAACCCCAACAATCCATACAGATAGAAATTTTCCTGTTACCAGTTCTGAGACTTTTAACGGCTGTGAAAATAGCCAGTTCAGTGTTCCTGCCTGTTGTTCTTCAGCAAAAGTTTTCATGGAAAGTGCCGGAATAATGAACATTAAAAGCCATGGAACCAACACAAAATAGCTCTGCAGCGAGGCTGCCCCGATCTCAAAAATATTTGAATCGTTATCGAAAAAGAACAAGAAAAGAGTTCCTATCAAACTGAAGGCGGCAATAATTACCCACGCACTCCAGTTTCCAAAGTAACTCCAAAGTTCTTTCTTTAAAATTGCAATCATAGTTTTTTAGTAAAATGTAAAAAGTAAAGAAGTGTAAAGCACACTTATTCTTCTACTTCAACAATTATTTCTTTTTTTTATTCTTATTAACAAGTTTTACAGTCATCATAATCAGAAATACAAGAACGAAAAATCCTGCAATTAATTGCCACCAATATTCAATTGCCATCGATTTCAGGATTACGGTAAAGACTACCAGGAATAAAATGAATGTAGCAATTTCATTAGCCTGTCTCAGTTTGATGTTGGCTGTTTCCAAAGTATTCCCGTTCAATGCCTTTAATTTCAGCACTTTTTTCCAGCACCAGTAATGATAGATAGCAAGCCCGATCAGGAAGGTGAGTTTTAAATGGAACCAGCCCATTTTCATCAATCCCGGATTTAAAAAGATCATAACCAGCCCGCATACTGCCATGATGACTCCGGCAGGAACGGTAATAATATTCCACAGCCTTCTGGCCATAAATGTATACTGCTCCCTCAGAATTTTCTTTTTTTCTTCAGGAAATTCATCGGTATCCTTATAGTAAACAAAGATTCTCACGAGATAAAAAATTCCCGCAAAATAACTTACCATAAAAATGATGTGCAGCGCTTTGATGATTGTATAAAGCATTCAGAAAAAATTAACAGCAAAGATAAGCTTATTATATAATTTTTAAAAATAATTTTCTTTTGATTGAGAAAAGCTAATATTCCGTTCAAAAGTCATTCAATCGTATATCTATATAAAAAAATACTTCGGCTCGGGGCGGCAAAGCCGCCCGAGCCGAAGATTATATTTCATTGATCTTATTCAACTTAAAAATTAAGAGATCACTCCCAATTCTTTTCCTACCTTTTCAAAAGCAGCAATGGCTTTATCTAAATGTTCTTTGGTATGAGCCGCAGATAACTGAACTCTGATTCTTGCTTTTCCTTTTGGTACTACCGGATAGAAGAATCCAATTACGTAGATTCCTTCATCCATTAGCTTTTCTGCCATTTTCTGAGAAAGTGGTGCATCGTAAAGCATTACCGGAACAATGGCAGCATCACCATCAGGAATATCAAAGCCTTTGGCTTTCATTTCTGTTCTGAAATAGTCTGCATTTTCCATTACTTTATCACGAAGTGAAGTATCATCGGAAATCATATCCAATACCTTCAAAGCCGCTCCCACAATTCCTGGCGCTAATGAGTTAGAGAATAAATAAGGACGAGAACGTTGTCTCAACATATCAATGATCTCTTTTTTACCGGAAGTAAATCCTCCTAAAGCACCTCCTAAAGCTTTTCCTAATGTAGAAGTAATAATATCTACTCTACCCATTACTTCATTAGCTTCGTGAGTTCCTCTACCCGTTTTTCCGATAAATCCTGTTGCGTGGGAATCATCAACCATTACTAAAGCATCATATTTATCTGCAAGGTCACAAACACCTTTAAGGTCTGCTACAATTCCGTCCATTGAGAAAACCCCATCAGTTACAATAATTTTGAAACGGTGATTTTTTTCTGAAGCAGCTATTAACTGTGCTTCAAGATCAGCCATATTATTGTTTTTATAACGGTATCTTGCCGCTTTACAAAGACGTACACCATCAATGATAGAAGCATGGTTCAATTCATCTGAAATAATAGCATCTTCCTCAGTAAACAAAGGTTCAAAAACACCTCCATTTGCATCAAAAGCAGCTGCATAAAGAATAGTATCCTCCAATCCTAAGAAATCAGCAATCTTTTGCTCTAATTCTTTGTGAATATCCTGAGTTCCACAGATGAAACGTACAGATGACATTCCGTACCCATGAGACTGGATCATATCCTGAGAAGCTTTCATAACCTCCGGATTGTTAGATAATCCAAGATAATTATTGGCACAGAAGTTCAAAAGCTTCTTTCCGTTCGCTTCAATTTCTGCACTTTGCTGAGAGGTGATGATTCTTTCTCTTTTGTAAAGTCCGTCGTTTTCAATATTTTGAAGTTCGTTCTGTAAATGTTGAAGGTATTTTTCAGAAATCATTTTTAGTAATTTTTTAGATGTGCTAATTTACTAAAAAGGCAGTAAAATAAAACCTTTTATAGGCTTAATTCTAAAATTTGACCTTAAGTTTCTTTTTTAACATTATTAGTCTACAAAATTAGTAGGATAATATCTATATTTGTTTCAAATTTTTGAATATGCAATTGATTCCGGTAAAGAAAACAAAGAAACTCGTTTCAAGAAACTTTATAACCCAACACATGAAACCTCAGATCCCTGTCATTATAGAAGACTTTGTAGATACTGAAAGTCCCGCATTCAAAAAGTGGAACTATGAGTATTTCAAAGAAATAGCAGGAGATCAAAAGGTAGATATATACGGCAGTGAAATGGATTCTATGGACAGAGTGGCCAGCCAGCCTATTGCACAGACTACCTTCTCCGAATATCTTGACCTGATAGGCTCCACTCCTACTGAACACCGGTTATTCCTATTCAATTTATTAAGCATAAAGCCTGAACTTAAAAATGATATTATCTATAATGACGTTACTAATGGCAAAATATTAAAATGGCTGCCTTTTATGTTTTTTGGAGGGGAAGGTTCTGCTACCCGAAATCATATTGATATTGACATGTCTCACGTTTTCATCACCCAATTTGAAGGAATCAAACGGGTCTGGCTGTTTCCATGGGAACAATCTGATCTTATGTATAAATTACCCTATAATTTTCACAGCTTACCTAATATAAAAACTCCGGACTACAGGCAATATCCAGGCTTACTTTATTTAAATGGCTATGAAGCTGTACTTCACCCAGGTGACACGCTTTATATTCCATCCGGATGGTGGCATTATATTCAGTATGAAACAGGAGGATATTCTGTATCTGTCAGAGCTTTACCTTCAAGTCTTCTTGAAAAATGGCGTGGTTTTAAGAATCTGGTCATTACAAGAAATTTTGACAATATCATGCGGAATATTTTTAAAGAAAAATGGTTCAGATACAAGGTAAAAGCAGCTAAAAGAAGAGGGACAAAAGCTTTCAAAAAACAAAAAAGCTTTCTGATCTGAAAGCTTTTATATTCTGTTGTATATTTAATGTTTAATGAACTTAATATATTTTTCGTTTATACTCATAATATAGGCTCCGGGAACCAATTCACCAATCTGTATTGGCTTACCAGGTTTGAACATTGATTTCTTTATCAACCTGCCATCAATCCCATGAATAGAATATTCTGTTTCCTTATTAATCCCTTTAAGAAAAAGTTCATTTTTGGCTGGATTAGGGTATAAACCAAAATCATCCTTTTCTACAGAAGATACACTTAAAGTATTATCCTGAGCTACAGTAGAATTCTTTTCCACCATCTGATATTCATAATTAAACTGAACACTCGCTACCGGGAACGATATATTTTCAACAAAATACTGGTTATTAAAAGTATTATCAAGCGCCAGATAAGCAACCTCACCGCTAGTTCCGGTTACTTTTACAGGCAGAGGCATTTCGAAAAAGCTTACCGTTGGGCTGCTTTGGGTCTGGGAAACTTTAAATGCTAACTGGCTCCCTGTTTGTTTCCACTTTATTGTGTAAGTTGGATATCCTTCACCATAGATCCAATCATTAAAAAATTCTGTAAAATCTTTTCCTGTAGACTGAAGCAAAGAAGCCTTAAAATCTGCTGTAGTCACATAATTGTAAGCCAGCGCCGGTCTCTCATGATAATCTTTAAGTGACTGATAGAAGACATTGTCACCTAAGATCCACTTTAGCATTCTTAAAGCATAACCTCCTTTAGTATAGGTTAATCTGCTGTCAAAAATTCGGTTTATATTATTAAGCTGTGCATCCGGAACATAGACTGTCCCTCCTGCAGCGTTGGTAATATAATTAATCCGGCCTTCCAGATAATTCATAAACTCATCATGGGTCATAATCAGTTTTTCATTGGCAACATACTCTGCAAAATGAGCAAAGCCTTCATTCAGCCATATATCATTCCATTTTGCACAGGTTACTTTATCTCCAAACCACTGGTGAGCAAGCTCATGAGCTATAAGATATTTTGGCCAGCCAATCATAGAAGACATCGTCTGGTGTTCCATTCCGCCACCATTAATATATTCCATATGTCCGTATTTCTCATTGCGGAAAGGATAAGGGCCAAAATAGGTTTCAAAAACATCCATAATCTGTTTTGTCCATTCAATATTGGACATCAATCCTGGATTTCCGGCCGTTGACGGATAAATATAATTCACAAACGGAAATGGTGGATTTCCTATTGTAGTATTCTGCTTAGCAAAATTTGAGATAGATAAAGCAATAAGATAGGCTGCCGTAGGATACATTGTTCTCCAGAAGGTCAGTTTCTTCCCGGTAGCTGTTGTAATAATTTCCGACATCAGCTTTCCATTGGCTGCCACGCTATATTGAGAGGGAGTAGTGATTTTAAAATCAAATTTTTCGATCTTATCATTCAAACTTTGCTTGGTAGGAAACCAATCCTGTGCACCATAAGGTTCATTTAAAGTAGAGAAAACAGGTATTCCATTAGATCCCTGATTTCCAACCATGACCGTATTGTTTGCCGGAGCACCTGAATAATGAATGGTTAATGAATCCAAGGTATTAGCTGGTAAGGAGGCAGGAAAATCTATTTTAATCTCCTGAGTAGAAAACTGCTGAAACGGAATAGTATTTCCATGGTATTGCACTTGGGAAACTGTCAGAAGATTGGTAAAATCAAAATAAATACTTCCCATTGTCTGGTTAGGTTTGAAATGCGAAGTTACAGATCCGGAAACAGCGTAAACAGCAGGGTCAATATTTAGATCCATTCTCTGATACTGCAGGTCATAATTCAGAGTATTGGGGTTTACGTTGCCGGCACCCATTTTCTGGGTGAAAGATTTCATTTCCTTTTCAACTAACCCTTTCATCTCAGTATGTTGATCCACTTTTTGGCTATAAACCTGCTGAGTGATTAAAAAACTCAGCATCAGAATGTAAAAATTTCTCATATGCAGGAAAATTGTAGTATTCAAATATAAAAAAAACCTCTTAATCATTGATTAAAAGGTTTTTATAATATATAAAATAAACTGCTTCTAAAGGTCCAGAGCGGGTTCAAGAATCTTTTCCATTCTTTTCTTCACCATATCTACCGATCCTGAATAGTTATTCACCATCAGAGAGAAAACTAAAGTTTTACCGGAGTTTGTTTTCAGATACCCTGCTAACGTTTTCACTTTATTTAAAGTTCCTGTTTTCGCAAAAACCTGCCCGTTTCCAGTTCCAATGAACATTCTTTTCAATGTTCCGGATTGTCCGCCGATAGGTAAAGACGTTAAATAAGATCTGTAATATTTTTCATCCATTAAAGAGGTTAAAAACTTCACCTGAGAAATTGGAGTCACATTATTGCTTCTTGAAAGTCCGCTTCCATCCATATAAGTAAGACCCAACATATCAAAACCGGCATCTTTTAAGTGATCTGTCACTACAATTCTTCCTGATTCTGAAGTCTGATCTCCTAATTTCTGGAATCCAACTGTTCTTAATAAAGCTTCTGCTAGAGAGTTATCACTATGTTGGTTCGTATAATATATGATATCACCCAATGTTGGAGATTTGTAAGCAGAAATCATTTTTCTGTTCTCAGGAGTGGGATCTGTCATCTTTGCAAATACTTTTCCGGTAACAGGAATTCCGCTTTTTACCAACGTAGTTCTGAAAGAATTAGCCAGATAAGCTGGAGCATCAGGAAGTTTTGTTGTTAAAACCCCATCGCCATCATACTTTTCCGCATATACCATCTGATGAGCATATGGTGAAACGTAGAAAAACTTCTTTTCTGTAGAAAAACCGGATTTCTTTACGATCAGTTTTTCGTTAGCCGGATTAATCGCACGAGTTGTTCCAGCAGGCAGATAGTAATTATTGTTCTCCAACCATACAACATTTTCCGGAAGCATTGCAATATTGCCTTTGAAAAGCGCTGTCTGAATGATAATATCACCATTTACCTTTCTGATTCCCTCACGTGAAAGTCCACCTATGAAATCTGAAATAATGTCTCTGTAAGATCCTGCTCCTGCTTTATTTGTTCCCAGGGAAGGATCTCCACTTCCTACTACATAAAGGTTTCCGTTTAATGTTCCGTTTTCATCTACAGTTCCTGCATACTCTAACTGAGTAAGCCAACGGTAGTTCTCCCCTAACAAGTTTAATGCTGTTTCTGTTGTCAGCAACTTTGTTGTGGAAGCCGGAACTAGCGGAGAGCTTTCATTATACGAAGAGATCACCTTCTTTGTTTTCGGATCATACACCACGAATCCCCAATTTGCATTTTTTAGCACAGGATCCGCCATCATTGTGTTTACATTAATGTCTACAAGTTCTTTAGCCGACAAAACACTTCTCTCCATCGAGCCTACAGGCGACGGAAGGTTTAAGCTGCTTTTCTGATTGTCGTAATTCTGAGAGTAAAGAACAGTAGAAACGGTAGATTGAGCCAGGAAAAGACCGGAAGCCAACACCGCTGCACTTGAAATATATTTTCTGAATTTTACCATCTATCCTTTTTTTGTTCTATAGTTTGAGCCTATAAAAAATGATAAGTTAAATCATTCAATAAAAAAGCCAAACACTTAATCAACGACCAAAAGTAGATATTATTGTTATATAACGGACCACAGACGTCTTATAAAAGACTGTAAAGTTTGTTAAAAATTGTTAAAAATCAACAAAAACATCCTTTTTAATGCTTTGATAAGCAGTAATTTCATCAAATTCTTTCAAACTTATCAATACCAAGCTTTTAAACTTCTCATAGTTTTTACCACGGGGTAATTTCAGTAAAATCTGGAATTGATATAAATTATTCAACCTGGCAATCTGAGCTCTTTCCGGACCCAAAATACATTCTTCAGGAAGATATTTTCTGAGGATAGAACCTAAAAACTGAGAAGCACGGTCTACTTTATCATCTCTCCTATGCTTCAGTTCAATCATAATAAGCTTGGTAAACGGCGGATAATGGAATTTCTGGCGTTCGGTAAGGATATATTTATAGATCTTCGCTGGATTATTCATTTTAATCAACTGGAAGACGGAATGGTCGGGATTATAAGTTTGGATCAGGATTTTACCCTTTCCGGAAACTCTTCCCGCTCTTCCGGAAACTTGTGTAATCAACTGATAAGCGCGTTCTTCAGCTCTGAAATCCTGTACATACAATAAGGAATCTGCTTTAGGAATGGCTACCAATTCTATATGGTCAAAATCAAGTCCTTTGGAAATCATCTGGGTTCCTACTACAATATCGGTTTCTCCATCTTCAATCTTTTCATACAGTTTTTCGTAGGCAAATTTCTTACGCATAGAGTCCACATCCATTCTGTCTACTTCATTTTCAGGAAAAAGTTTTGAAACTTCCTCATGAATCTGCTCTACTCCTACTCCTCTTTCATTCAGGTTTTCAGAATTGCATTTCGGACAGGTTCTCGGTTTTGATGCTCTTTGTCCACAGTAGTGGCACTTCATTTCATTGGCGGCTTTGTGATAGGTCATTACCACATCACAATTGGAGCAGTAATTCACATACCCACAGGTTTCACACTCTATAACATTGGCATAACCACGTCTGTTATGAAGAACAATGGCCTGATTCTTTTCATCAATGGTATGTTTGATGGCATCAATAAGCATTGTGGAAAAATTTCCGGATACATTCTTGGATTCCTGCGCTTCTTTGAAATTAATCAGTTCATATTCAGGAAGATTTACATTCCCGAATCTTTCATTCAGGAAGATGTATTTCATTTTATCTTTTCTGGCTCTGTAATAACTTTCAACAGAAGGTGTTGCAGATCCCAGAATAACTCCGGCATTATATAAACCACCCAAAACCAGGGCGGCATCTTTAGCATTAAAATAAGGAGTGACTTCTCTTGGCTTATACGCAGAATCGTGTTCCTCATCCACCACAATCAAACCTAAATTCTGATAAGGTAAAAACAAGGCATTTCTGGTTCCTACAAGAATACTGATATCATTTTGCTTGATTCTTCTCCATACTTCTACCCGTTCAAAATCAGTAAGCTTCTGATGATAAAAGCCTAATTGTCTGCCATATTTTTTCTCCAGTCTTTGGGTAATTTGCTTGGTCAATGAAATTTCAGGAAGCAAAAACAGAACATTCTTCCCTTCTCTGATGCATTCCTCGATCTTTTCTAAATAAATATGAGTTTTTCCGGATGATGTTACCCCGTGAAGCAGTACATTTTTCCCTTCTTCAAAGGCTTCATCTATCTCGGATTTGGCGGTTTTCTGTTCTTCAGAAAGTTCTTCCAGCTCTTCAATTTCACCTTCATAGCTTTCAATCCTGTCTTTCTGCATATAATATTCCTCAACAAGGCCTTTATCTGCCAATGCCTTAAAATGAGAGCTTCCAAAGTAACCGTCTTCAAACAGTTCTGCTTTTTTAATATGAAGGTCAGGCTTTTCTGACTGTTTCTCCAGAATAAGAAGAAATAGATCTTTTTGCTTAGGAGCTTTATTTAATTTTAAAAGAATTTCTGTAAGATTCTGGTTGTTGAGAACCTCTCCATTAATTCTTACGTAAGCGACTTCTTTAGCCTTATATTTCTCTGCAATTTTCTCATCAATCTCAATATATTGAAGATCAATCAGTGAATTGATGGTTTTGATAATTTCCTTTTTTGGAATAAAGGCTTCAATATCTGTAAGATTCACCAATTGCCTCACCTCCAGCGCCTGAACCAAGTACATTTCATTGACATCCAGATTTTCAAAGTCAACGACTACACCTGGTTTTAATTTTAGATAGGTTTCACTCTCCAGTTTTAGTGAAGATGGAAAAGCCAACCTATAAATTTCTCCGAGATTACACAGATAATAATCGGAAAGCCAGTTCCAGAAACGGATCTGCTCTTCAGGAAGTATTGGTTTGTCATCTAAAATACTGATAACATCCTTCGCTACAAAATTATCCGGAGCATTATCATGAAGTTCAAAAATAATCCCTGTATAGATTTTTTTTCCTCCAAATGGCACCAAAACCCGCATTCCCAATTGAATTTGAGACATTAGTTCTTCCGGAACCTTATAGGTAAAGGATCCTTTTAAATTCAGTGGTAAAACAATTTGAGCGTATTGCAAGGGAAATATTTAAAGTGTAAAATTAGATGTTTCTGGAGAGAACTGCAAAATTATATCTCATTTCATTATTCTTTTTAAACTTTGGATTGTTTTATATTTTTTCTTTAATTAGTGAAAAATTAATTCCATGAAAAAACTAGTATTACTATCATCCTTTTTATTCATGATTACATCATGTCATAATGAAGGGACAGAAGATGTTTCTTCTTTAGAGAAGAATTCTAATATAACTGCATCAAAAACAGCACAAAAAAAAACTTCAAATAATACAATCGTAACTTTAAGTATGGATCCTGTAACTCCTCTTTGTTACAATTCTATACTGGATAACAGGAATGTCCAACTACATATTTCTCAGCCTGCGCCATACGACATTCAGTTTAAGTTGACCTTGAAACAGAAAGCACTTGGCGGCTATTTATCCGTCCCTAATCCCTGGGTAATGGTTATCATTCCTAAAGGAGAAACATGGGCTACACTAGATACTGCTTGCCAATTGGAAAGTTTTATTTCTTGTGGAAAATATACTGAAATAAAAACAGCAAACTTTAGACTAACAGTTACCAGTGCAAAATATTTTTCAGCTCCTGGAGAAACATTTAATTATGAATTCAATAATGGAGTGAACACCTATGATTTCGCTCATCAAGTCTCATGTTTAGGCGGAGGTTGGAATCCTGACGAACCTAAATAAAATAAACATACAGAGGTGAACATTTTTGTTCACCTTTATTTATCAAAAAAGAAGCTGGGTGATCTCGTACCACATTGCAGAGGTAAAAAATCCTACAATAATACTGACTCCAATAATCAGATTGGTGAGTTTTGTATTCAGCCGGAACTGTTCTGCAATGATACTTGAAGTCACTAAGGTAGGCATTGCTGCTTCAAATACGGTAATTTTGGCTACATCTCCTTTTATACCTAACAGTAAAGCCATTCCCAACACAATAGCCGGAGCCAGGATCAATTTATAGAGCATAGAAGCAGACATCTGAGGAATCAGTTTCTTCCAGCCATTAAACTTCAATTGTAATCCAACGGAAAACAAAGCTAATGGACTTACTGTAGCAGCTAATTTATCAAAAAGAGGTTCTGCAAAAGTTAAATCGATGAACTGAGATAGCACCAGCGCAGAAATACAACCAATTAATGGTGGAAATGTAATTAAGCGTTTCAGAATAAACGCGGCACTTACTTTTCCAGACTTGCTGCCTCCTTTCACTGCAGCAATAATTCCTAATGTTGAAAGGGCAAAAAACATGGTTTGGTCACAGATAATCGCTATACTCAGAAGGCCTTCCCCATAGAAAGCACTGATTAAAGGAAATCCGATGAAAGAGGTATTACTGTACCCACTTGCCAATTCAAGGGTACTTCTTGAACGCCTTGAATATCCCCGACTTTTACTGTAAAACATTACGTAAAAGAAGCAGAATACAGAGATTAAAAAAGTAGCTGCAATCGGAAAAAGCATTTCCGTTGTCCATTGTACTTTGGGCAGATATTTAAATGAAACTGCCGGTAGAGCAAGATAAAGAATCCAGGTATTGATCCCCTTGTGGGCATCCGGGTGGATAGATTTTGTTGCTTTGAATGCCATTCCTGCAATAATACATACTGCAATCAGAACAAAATTTACCATAACTGTAAAGAAATATAGGGCAAATTTACGGCTGATTTTTGAGTTGAGAATGGAAAATGTCTATTTTTTTAGATCTTATTTAGGATTCATTTGGTTTAGAAAACTATAAGATATGCTGATTTTCTCTCGCAGATTTTTCGGGATTAAGCAGATTTTTAAAATTCAGCATTTACAAAATATTAAGTTGTATTTCTAATTTATTAAGGTATCAAACAAACTCATCACCTCCACTTTATCCAAAGATCTGGAAAGAATAATTCTTTTTGAAGTTCCTGGTAACAGATCAAAAAAGTTATCACTGAAATGGGCATCTCCGATAAGATATACGTCTTTCGCTAAGACATCTGTTGAGACTTCAATTTCCGTTGGTGATATTTTTTTTATGGTAATATTAGGTTTTGAGAGTTTTAAATCTTTAGGTTTTGTTGGAAAAAAAAGCTTTTCAAATTTCGTATCTTCAGTGTCTGAGCTTATTTTTAAAACCGCTTTAGATAAATCAAATTTTGCCCAATCGGTTTTGTTGATACTGAAAATTTTCTCACTCACATCAGCCTTTAGGTCTTTGATAATATTGGATTTCCATAACGACTTTCCTTCAAAATCAATAAGCTCAAATTTTACATCTGCTTTTATTTCTTTCAACAAATCACTAATCAGATATATTCCGTAGGCTTTATTGCTTTCTGCAACGGAGATCAATACCGGTTCAAAACTTCTTTTTGCCTGATAGTGAAATGCTTTCCAGTTTCCTAAATAATCAATGGATGACCATGAAACCACCGGCCAGCAATCATTAAGCTGCCAATACAGCGTTCCCATATTATAAGGTTTTGCCCTACGATGGGCTTCTATCGCAATCTGCATTCCTTTAGCCTGTAATAGTTGAGAAACATAATTGTATTTCACAAAACCTGTGGGGATTTTATAGTCCCGTTCCATATATTTATTAATGATCTCCCAACCTCTTGCATGTTTTTCATGGGCTTTAATCGTTGGATTTTGTAAGTCCAAATCAGAAACTCCTGAGAACATTGATTTTGTTGTGGCTAAAGTTGGCATTCCCTGGAATCCATATTCAGACATAAAACGGCCTACTTTTTCATTATAAACTTCAAAAGGCTGTTCTCCCCACCAGACTCCCCAATAATGGGAATCTCCCTCAGTGAGGCTTTCTTTGTGCCCCCATCCTATTGACGGAGAGCTAGGCCAGTACAGATTTCTATCCGGAGTAAGGCTCTGCTTCATCGTATTGGGAATAACTTCATGAAACAGCTTTTTATAATCTTTCCATACCTGTAATGAATCTTCTTTTGAATATTTAAATTGCTTCTGATAGCCCCAATTGACAATGGCTTCGTCAATTTCATTATTTCCGCACCACAAAGCGATGGACGGATGGTTTTGAAGCCTGTTGATCTGATCTTTTACTTCTTCTTTCACATTATCCAGAAACTCGTTATCAGCAGGATAAAAACTTCCAGCAAACATAAAATCCTGCCAAACCAGGATTCCGTTTTCATCACAGGCTTTATAAAATTCTTCATCTTCATAAATCCCGCCACCCCAAATACGGATCATATTCATATTGGCTTCTTTAGCAGCCTTAATCAGTTTCTGATACTTTTCTTCTGTGATTCTTGGAGAGAAGCTGTCTGCCGGTATCCAGTTGGTTCCTTTAATGTATAAAGGATTTCCATTGACTTTGAAATAAAAAGATTTCCCTTTTTCATCTTTCTCCTGAACAAGTTCAATATCTCTCAATCCATAAGTCACATTGATATCCCGAATAATTCGTCCACCTTTTTTATACAGAGTAATTTTTGTTGCATATCTATGAGGAGTTCCTCTTCCATTAGGCTGCCACCTCTTTGGATCTTTAATTTTATAAGGTAGAATAATGGTATTTTGACCTTTATTGAGATGGAATCTATGTATTCCTCTGTTTAAGTTGAACCATGTAAAATATTCACCTTCTTCTTCAGCAAAAATGTTCATATTAAACGAAATCTCGGCCTCTGTATCAGAGAGAGACTTTTGCTGAACCTGAATATTTTTAACCTTTGCATTTCCCCAGAACTCCAGTTTTACCTCTTTCCAGATTCCTGCTGTTACCAATCTTGGACCCCAATCCCAGCCAAACTGATATTGAGCTTTTCTCACAAAACTTCGTGGCGATTCAGGCATCGTAAACGGAACTTTTTTTGCCAGTTCTTTTCCTTCATTCACAGCAGATTTAAATTTTATCTGTAGAAGATTCTTCCCCTGTTTCAAATATTCTTTCACAGGAATCTCCCACTTTCTGAACATATTATCTGTTTTCCTCAGTAATTTACCATTGAGATAAATTTCTGAAAATGTATCCAGTCCATTAAAAACAAGATCAATATGATCATAATCAAACTCCTTGAATGAAATCTCAAAATTCGTCTGATAATCCCAATCTTCATTTTCTACCCATTGAACCTTTTTTTCATTTTCATCTTTAAAAGGATCCGGAATAATTTTATTAGCCATCAGATCCAGATGAACCGTTCCAGGGATCTTGGCAGGAAGCCAGTTTTTATCTTTTGAATTTTTGAACGTCCAGTTTTCAGAAGAGAGACTTCTCTCCGAATACTGGGCAAAAAGAACGTTCTGAATGAAAATAAAGGCAAAAAGTAAAGTTTTATGCATCAATAATTTTGTTTACAATTCTGTGAATTCCGTATTTAATGAGTTCACTATTAAAATTAATAAGAAGTCCGAGCTTTATGTGTGTCTGTTTTAAATAAGTCAATACCTGTGCATGGAAAATAGGGTGTAATTCTAATACAGATTTAACCTCTACAATCACTTTATCTTCTACAATAAGATCAATTTTATATGCATTTTCTATTGAGATCTCTTTGTATTGTAATGGTAAAACGACTTGTTGTTTTACATTAAGATTCATTGTTCTTAATTCGTAGGCTAAAGCTGTTTCATAGGCACTTTCTAATAATCCAACACCTAAGTTTTTATGAACTTCTATAGCCGCTCCTATTATTTTGTAAGATAATTCGTTTTCTGTCATTTGTGTGTGTTTATTTTTTAAACGCAAAGTTTTTATTTACAGTACGTATGACTTTTAAGGGAGCTAAGAAAGAATCGATTTGCAATCGATTATGATGAAGCGAACGTTATCCATATGCTTATTCAGCGGCTTTACCGCTTTACTTTGCTTCCTAAAATATAACAGCCTTTTGTATAAAACTTTGCGTTTAAATTAAAAATCATTTACTTTTTCAAAGACAATGAACTTCTACAGACATGCCTATTATTCTGTAGAGCAATTCGTTTTTGGCCATTTGTCTATGTTTATTTTTTTAAGCGCAAAGTTTTTATTTACAGTACGTATTATTTTTAAGGGAGCTAAGAAAGAATCGATTTGCAATCGATTATGATGAAGCGAACGTTATCCTTCTGCTTATTCAGCGGCTTTGCCGCCTTACTTTGCTTCCTAAAATATAACAGCCTTTTGTATAAAACTTTGCGTTTAAATTAATATTAATTAGCTTATTTTTTTACTATTTATAAATGAATGTTCTTCATTTTATAGTTTCAAAAACTAAAAGTAGTTTTGTCATTCCGAGGAACGAAGAGTCTCTGCAATATTTTGAGATTCTTCGCTACGCTCAGAATGACAAATGAAGTATATAATAATTATTTATTCTTCAAAGCTACCACCTCATCAGGATTCACAAATGCTCCACCATCAGTAATCGCTGAAGAATGAAAGTAATCAGCTTTTGTAGCTTCTCTGATATCTTCAATATTTGAGGAACGGAGACCACCACCTACAAGAATTTCAATTCTTCCATTGGAAAGGGCTACTAATTTTTTCAGATTTTCTTTTCCTTCTGATACATTAGGTTTCTGGCCCGAAGTGAGTATGGTTGTAAAACCGCAATCAATTACTTTTTCTAAAGACTCTTCCAGTCCTTTTGCTCTGTCGAAGGCACGATGGAATGTACATGGAAGTGGTGAAGCCAATTCAACCAACGTTTTATTTTGCTCAACATTTACCTCATCATTTTCATCCAGAATACCGAATACAAAACCATCAACATTCAATGATTTCAAAGCGGTTATATCTTTCTTCATCTGCTCAAATTCAGCATCCGAATAGGTAAAATCACCACCTCTCGGACGAATCATGACGAAGATAGGAATGTTTATCTTTTCTCTTAAGTCTTTTGTAGACTGAAAATCGGGAGTTGTTCCTCCTTCGCTTAATCCGGCACATAATTCTATTCTGTTGGCCCCATTTTCGAAAGCAATTATTGTTGATTCAGGGTTAAAGCATGCTATTTCTATTTTTGACATTGTCTTTCTTATCTTTTAATTAAATTCAGGAACATCCTGCAATACATCGGCAATTAAAAAAGATCCGTTTTCTTTCATTACCTTTACTTTAATTGGATATACTTCTTTCGGTTCTTTATCGGTAAGAACGACATCAAACAGGTAGCTGTTCTTATTTTCAGATAACAACTGGCATTTTGTTACTTGTATTTTAGACCAATCCTGCCCTGCAATTAAGAATCCAACACCAACACCTGCTTTTTTAATATCGAACTTTCCTTTCCATTTATTTTTGAATTCCTGTTCTGTAAGGCTTCCGTCCACATCCATATCAACGTTCATGGCATCTCCTTTATAATCATAATAATCCTTGGTGGTTATTTTCTGCATATTTTTATCAAGACTCCCAAGATCTGATTTAAAGTAGTCTTCGATACTTTCTTCTAACCATTTTTTCGCTTCTTCCGATTCATTTACCTGAGGCTTCGTTTCCTGAACTACATTTTCTTTCATTTCGGATTCCGGTTGGGTAACTACTGCTTCTTTCTTTTCTTCCTTACATCCTATTATTAAAAACAGGGAAGCGATCATCATTCTTTTCATATTCTATCTGTCTATTTTTTGGCGGTGCCACTTATATTTGTTTATATTAAAAGTGCAGGAAAATCAAAGATTTTCTGTTTTTTCAGCCACGAATGCACGAATAAATGCATTAGTGGATTCGTGGCCATAAGAAAATTGTGTATTATTTTACTGCAAACTCAGGTGTTTCAAGGCGGTTTCCTTTCTGATCGTATACGGCAAAGTTAAATCCATCCTGAATACAGTAAGCCCCATATTCTCCTTTTTTATTGATGGCAATAAAACCGACCTGAATATCTTTAAGGTTTTTATTTCTTCTCTGATTGATCTTTACAATTCTGTCTACAGCTTCTTTACAGGCCTGTTGTGGAGTTCTTCCCTGTCTCATTAATTCTACTACAAGATGGGTTCCTACCGTTCTTATTACTTCTTCACCGTGTCCCGTTGCTGTAGCTGCTCCTACTTCATTGTCTACAAATAAACCTGCTCCGATAATGGGAGAATCTCCTACTCTTCCATGCATTTTGAAAGCCATTCCACTGGTGGTGCAGGCTCCGGAAAGATTTCCGTTTGCATCAAGGGCTATCATTCCTATGGTATCGTGATTTTCAATATTGGCAATGGGTTTATATTTGCTTGTCTTCAGCCATTCTTTCCACTCTTTTTCGGATTCTTCGGTGAGAAGATTTTCTTTTTTGAAACCTTGTGAAAGCGCAAACTGCAATGCTCCGTCTCCTACCAACATTACGTGAGGTGTTTTTTCCATCACGGCTCTGGCTACGGAAATAGGGTTCTTAATATTTTCAAGACAGGCCACTGAACCGATATTATAATTATCATCCATAATACAGGCATCCAGGGTTACCCTTCCATCTCTGTCAGGGCGGCCACCATAACCGACACTTCTTTCTTTGGGATCCAGTTCCACCAATCGGACTCCTTTTTCAACAGCATCCAGCGCTTTTCCTCCTTTCCCAAGGATTGTCCAGGCTTCTTCATTGGCTTTGAGGCCGAAATTCCAGGTTGAGAGAACGATGGGTTTATTGGTAACAGTATTGTTTTCAGGCAATTCTTTCGCCATCAGATCCAATGGATTTACAGCCAATGCCGCGGTTGCGATTCCCAGTTTTTTGATAAAATTTCTTCGGTTATTGTTCATTGTATATCAAAATTATAGTAGTAACAAATCTAAAAAAAACTTCTTTGAAATCCTTATTATCGTGCAACGAATATCTATATCCGATTTTTGATTATCTTTACTCCCGTAATGGACCTATTTAAGACTTTCAAGCATATTGTTTTCTTCCAGGATTTATCTGATGAAGAAATTAATGTTTTGATCAGTCTCAGTACTCCCAGACTTCTTAGAAAAAAAGAAACTCTGACAGAACCGGGACAGTCTTTTAATCAATTATTTATCCTTTCCAATGGATTACTGAGGTTTTTCTTTGATGATGAAAACGGTAATGAAACCAATCTTTTTTTACCTTCAGAAAAAGAAGCAGCCATTATGGAAAGCCCGGAATCATTTTCAGGAGAAAGTGAAAGAAAATATACGATTGAGGCTGTTATAGAATCTCAGATCTTTTTATTTAACAAAGCTGAATTTGAAGAAGCGGCATTTCAACACAGGGGAATTTACAATGCTTATATAAAATCTTTAAAACAGATCATTAATACACTAAAGGTACGCACGGAACAGCTTTGCTCTACTTCTCCACATTCACGATATGAAGAGTTTTTGGAAACCCGTCCTTTCACTTCTCAAAATGCCAATAGGAAATATATTGCCAATTTTCTGGGCATTACTCCCAATTCACTTTCAAGGATGACTGCGAGGGTTCATAAAAAAAGGAACGAAAGAAAAAAATAACTTAGGAATACTTTTTCTCACTTTATTCGATCTATTTTTGCTTCATCAAAATACTGTTACACAATTTATTAAAAGCAAAAATGAGAAAAACATCATTCACAAAAATATATCATATTGAATCATCTTTAATCTTCATGAAGATGTAAGCTAACTGACTGGCATCTACAGTTCAGTTACCTCCTTGTTTTACCTTTAAATATTACCTTATATCAATATATTATGCAAAGAATATCCTTATTTCTCTGCCTGTTACTCTCATGCAATTTTGTTCAGGCATCTACAGGAATAGAAGACAATATAGCTGACGGTGCATCCTGGCTCATTTTACTTGTTTTACCTTTGGCCGGGATCTACCTTTTCTGGAAAGTTCACATTTATCCGGAGAAAGTAGCCGAAAAAAAGAATCACCCTCAGCTCAACGCCATAAAAAGTATGTGCCTCCTCTCTCTTATTTTTGGAGGCCTTTTATGGCCGGTTGCTTTAATCTGGGCGAACTATGATTATGGCAATCAAAATCAACCCCAAAATAATCCTGATACTTCTAACGAAGAACAGGAAGAAGAACTTAACACAATTGAAAATTAACCAACATGCTAGAATTACTCGTTGCCATATATGCCGGAATCTGCTGGCTGCTTATTAAAAAATTTAAATTGATTCCCTGGACATTTACCACACAGGTTGTGGTATACTCTCTTCCTATTTTTGGATCTATAGCTTTAATACTAAGTCTTAATTACTATTGTCCCATCACATCTGACGTGAAAGTCGGAAACAGAAGTGTGGATATCACTACACAGGTTTTGGGAAAAGTAAAAAAGGTGTATGTAAAGACGAATCAGGAAGTTAAAAAAGGAGATACCTTATTTGTTCTGGACAGAGAGCCTTATGTACAGGAAATTAAATCTCTGGAAGCTAAACTCAGCAATATGAAAGCTACCGTAAGCTCTTACAATACGGATATTGCTTCATCCAGAAAAAATATTGCCGGTTTGCAGTCACAATTGGATTTAGCCAGCAAGAGAGTGAATCAATATAAAGAATTAGTGGAAGCCGGTGCTGCCAACAAATTTGATCTGGAACAGGCGATGACGAATGTTCAGGATTTACAATCCCGTATCAGTGCTGCCCAGGCTCAACAACAATCTCTTGAAACAAAGTCTAATGCTTCTTATAATGGAGAAAACTCCTCTGTATCGGAAATTCAAGCGAAACTGGATCAGGCTAAATGGAACTTGTCTCAAACTGTTGTTTTAGCACCTACCGATGGAATTATTCCTAATGTTCAGCTTAATGAAGGAGCTATTATGGCTCCGTTTAAATCTGCTTTTGTTCTGATTCAGAAACAGCAGTCTGTCATCGGATTCTTTGCCCAAAACGAACTTGAGGCTGTAAAGAATGGTGATGAAGTAGAACTTGCTCTTAAAACAGAACCGGGAAAGGTTGTTAAGGCTAAACTTGAATACGTAATTGACGCTACCAGCCAGGGTATTATGAACAATGCAGGAGGAATGCTTGGGGGAAATGGATCTACTGCAGGACTTCCTGATACCGCCAGACAATTACCGGAAACGGATGGAAAGATGATTGCCAAATTTGTTCTGGAAGACAATCAAAAACAGCTGACTGTTGGGGCAAGAGGAACGGCGGTTATTTATTCTGATCATATTAAGCCTTTGCATCTTATCCGTAAAGTAATGGTACGAATCAGCAGTAAAATTAACTTCGTTATTCCTAAACTTCACTAATATGTACAAAAGATTCATCATGGCAGGAATCCTGGCTGTAAGTCTAAGCTCATGCATAGGCTACAAGGAACCTACCCAAGAAAACATAAACCAGTTGAAGGAAAACAGTGAAGTAGCCTCTCATATTACGATTCCTGATGATTGGATTTTCGACAGAAATGCCAATTCAAGATCTCTTCCTTATGATTGGATTGCAGATCTTAAAACTCCTCAGCTGGAAGCGCTCATCAATGAAGGAATGCAGTATAATGCTGATATTATTATTGCCAAGGAAAAGCTCAATCAGATTGAACTGGCAATGGAAATTGCAGGAACTAATCTTTACCCAAGTGTGAGTGCGGTGGCCAATACGTCTAATAATCTTGTAAGTGAAAGCCAGATCAGCCGTCTCGCGTTGAAAGCCAGCTGGGAAATTGATTTATGGGGTAAAAATAAATCGGCACAAATGGCCAGTACCAGCGATTATTTTTCAGCCAAGCATAAAAATACTCTATTATACCAATCTATTGCTGCAATGATTGCAAAGGCATATTATCTCAATATTGCCGGAAATATTCAGGAGAATATGATTGAAGGTTATATTCAGAAAACGAAAGAACTGGAAAAATTATATGTAGTTCAGAAAAAAGTAGGAACCGCGAATGCTCTTGATCTATCTACTATTTCTGCAGAAATTATTTCTTTGGAAGGATATCTGGAAAAGATCAGAAATGCCAATACACAATCCAGAAGATCTCTTGAGCTTCTTACCGGAAAATATCCTGAAGGAAAATTAACCACACAGAATTTTTTTAATCCTGTACAAAATAACATTCCTTCTTCTTTTCCATTGGAGCTTTTAGAAAGCAGATCTGATATCCAGGCTTATCATTTTCAGATAGAAAAAGCTTTTTATGAGGTTCAGCAGGCGAATGCAGCAAGACTTCCTTCTCTTACGATCAGTTCTTCGCTGGGAACAGCAGGCAGTAATGTGGAATCTATTAATTCATTATTTACAAATCCTTTACTGAGAGTAGGTGGAGGTTTGGTTTCTCCTATTTTCAATAGTGGAAAGCTTAAAAAGAATGTGGAAATAAAAAACTCCCAGCAAAAACAGGTTGTGGAAGAGTATTCAAAAGCAGTTTTGAATGCATTGAATGAAGTGGAATCATCATTAGCCAACCTGAACTCCATTGAAAAGCAGAGCGGTTTTAACCGTAAAGCCATCAATGAGCTGAAAAACAATATCAGTCTCACTGAAAAACAAATTAAAGTAGGAACCAATAACAGTTTCATGTTGATCCGGAAACAAAGGGATCTTCTTAAAAATGAGATGAACCTCATCAACCTGGAACTTCAGGACAAAATGGAACGCATCAATCTTTATATGGCTCTAGGTGCACAAAACTTCATTTTTTCATAATTTTGTACGGAAAGACAACGAATTGATATTCGTTGTCTTTTTTCTTTTGAACGCTTAACACATAAGTTGTTTTTAAGTAAAAACTTTATGGATAAAAATTGCACTTAAATTTTTAAAAATCTAAGCATTAATGAGGCAACTTATCTTTGAAATATCCATAAACCCATGTTCCGGCAATGGCACTTAAAAGGGTAACAGATACAGCTAAGGCTCCGGTTCCAATTTGGGCGAAAAGTGGTCCCGGACAAGCTCCTGTAATGGCCCAGCCAAAACCAAAGATCAATCCGCCATAAATCTGGCCTTTATTGAACTTTTTAGGGGTTAGTGTAATGGGTTCTCCATGGATTGTTTTGATGTTGAATTTCTTAATCAGCCCTACTGAAATCATTCCTACCAAAACGGCACTTCCGATAATTCCATACATGTGAAACGACTGCAGACGGAACATTTCCTGAATTCTGAACCAACTGATTACTTCAGCTTTTACGAAGATAATTCCAAAAATGATTCCCGCTATCAGGTATTTTACATTATAATACCATGGTTGCTTTAATGTACTTTCATTAACGCAAACTGTGTCCTGATGACTTATATTTTTTTCCTGTTCTTTTAACATTGATTTGATTCTTTAAAAATTAAACTTATAGGGAAAGGATCATTGGCAAAATAAGATTGGCCATTAGAAATCCACCTACCATGAAACAAATAGTAGCCACCAAAGAAGGCCATTGCAGATTGGAAAGTCCCATAATTGCATGCCCACTGGTGCATCCGCCTGCATATCGGGTTCCAAAACCTACCAGAAATCCGCCTACTACCATCATCACGAATCCTCTTACTGTTAAAAGGCTTTCAAAATTCATGAGCTGAACAGGAACAAGATTGGTGTAATCTGTAATTCCATAGCCTGCCAATTCGGTCTTCAGATCAGGATTAACCGTAATTTCTGATGGATTCAGTAAAAAATTGGCTGCAATCATTCCCCCGAAGAAAATTCCCAATACAAAAAACAGATTCCAGGCTTCCTTTTTCCAGTCGTATTTAAAGAAGTTAACATTGGCTGGAATACAGGCAGCACAGATGTGTCTTAGCGAGGAACTGATTCCAAAGGATCTGTTTCCCATTATTAATAAAGCTGGAACGGTTAAACCGATTAAAGGTCCTGCTATATACCATGGCCATGGTTCTTTTATGATCTCCAACATATCTATTGTATTATTATTTTAAAACTTTAGTTTGACAAACAAAATCACTTTTGGAAACTCTTGTAGAGGCAATGGCTTTAAAACCGCCTTCAATTTCTGTAAAGTTTCTGTATCCTCTTGCTTGAAGAATACTGGCAGCAATCATACTTCTGTATCCTCCGGCACAATGCAGGTAGAAATGTTCTTCCGGCTGAATCTCATCAATCCATTCATTAATATAAGCCAAAGGTTTACTGTAGGCTTCATTTACATGTTCTGCAGCATATTCACTTTCTTTCCTTACGTCAATAATCTTCACTTCTTTACCTACTATCTCTTTTTCAAACTGTCCGGCAGAAATACGGTGTACAGAATCCGTTTCTTTTCCACTATTCTTCCATGCTTCAATACCTCCTTCTAAAAATCCCAGAATATGATCGAATCCTACCCTGCTTAATCTGGTTACAGCTTCTTCTTCATCTCCAAGTTTTGTAACTAGTAGAATAGGCTGATTTACATCTGCAATCAGGGCTCCTACCCATGGTGCAAAATCGCCATCCAGCCCTATATTGACCGATTGTGGGATAAATTCTCCGGCAAATTCACCATTGTTTCTTACATCCAAAACCAAGGCAGCGGAGGCTTCTGCTATTTCTTCAAACTGCTTAGGTTTAAGAGCATGCAGTCCTTTTGATAAAACTTCATCAAAGCTATGATATCCTTTTTTATTCATCATCACATTCATTCCAAAATATGCCGGCGGTGGTAAAAGTCCATCTGTTACAGCTTTAATAAAGCTCTCCTTGCTGTTCTGATTAAGCGCATAATTTGTTTCTTTTTGGTTCCCTAATGTATCAACTGTTTCTTTCTGCATATTTTTACCACATGCGGAGCCTGCCCCATGAGCGGGATATACTGTAATATCATCATTTAAAGGTAGTATTTTATGGTATAAACTGTCATAAAGCAACCCAGCCAGATCTTCCTGAGTGATATCTGTTGCTTTTTGGGCAAGATCAGGGCGACCTACATCTCCCAGAAATAAAGTATCTCCACTGAAAAGGGCCTTCTCATTTCCCTGTTCATCAATTAAAAGATAACAGGAACTTTCCAACGTGTGCCCGGGTGTATGAAGTACTTTTATTGTAATATCTCCAACTTTAAATATCTGACCGTCTTCTGCTATGATGGCCTCAAATTCAGGTTTTGCAGTGGGTCCGTACACAATTGAAGCATTCGTTTTATGGTTTAAATCAAGATGACCACTCACAAAATCGGCATGAAAATGAGTTTCAAAAATATACTTTAACTCCACTTCATCTTTTTCTAATCTTTCCACATAAGGCTGGGTTTCACGTAAAGGATCAATAATCGCTGCTTCTCCGGCTGAAGTAATATAATACGCTCCCTGAGCCAAACATCCTGTATAAATCTGTTCTATTTTCATTTTAATTTATTTTTGATTTTGTTTTCTTACACAAAGTTCCTGGTTTCTGTTTTCTCCTACAGTTACTTTTGTTACATAGCAGGATTTTGAAACCAATATTTAATTTTTTCTCACCACAAAAGAGTTTTAAACACTTTAGTTCACTGAAGAAAGTTTAGAAACTGTTGCAGAAGATGAAAATCTGAGATTTTCATAAAACTTAAGTGCTCTTTTCAACAGTATGAATAATAACTTATATTTTACTTAAGTGTTATGAAACTTTTGTGGTTCAATTATATTATAGCTTCCCATAGTATACTTATTTATAGAAAGATTTCTCTGGTAATAATATAAATGCCCATCACCAGAATAAACCATCCGAATGCCGGTTTCAGTTTTTTGCCATCTATCTTTTTTGAAATCTGTGAACCGATGATAATCCCAATAACGGCAATAGCTGTAATAGAGAGCAATAAATTCCATTCTATTTTTGTACTGCCGATGGATGAAGAAAAACCAATCAGAGAGTTTAAGGAAATAATCACCAACGAAGTTCCTATCGCGATTTTCACCGGAACTTTTAAAAGGTTGACTAATGCAGGGATAATCATAAAACCTCCGCCAGCACCTACCAACCCGGTTAAAACACCGACTATTGTTCCTTCTCCGGCTGCCAACAGAGCTTTATTTCTATTAAAATCATTTCTATCCGAATCTACGGAATTTTGATTTTTAATCATTTTATAGGAAGCCAGAATCATTAAAGCTGCAAAAATCAACAGCAGAAAAACATTTTTGGTTACAGTAAAATCTTCTATACTGAGAAGTTCTTCCGGAATGAGAGGCAATAGATATATTCTGGTTAGAAAAATTGAAATAACGGAAGGTCCTCCAAATATCAGAGCCATTTTAAAATTAACCAATCCTTTTTTGAAATAGGCAATGGATCCCACAGCACTGCTCATTCCCACAATAAAAAGGGAATATTCTGTAGCCAAGAGCGTATCAATTCCAAAAAGATACACCAATACGGGAACGGTCAGAATACTCCCACCACCACCGATTAAACCTAAAGAAACACCGATTAAAACGGATGCTGCATATCCTATAATTTCCATTTGCTCAACTATTATGATGCAAAAATGGATTTGTTTAGGAAGAACTACAGCTACTTTTGTTACATAAGGGTTAACCACCCCCGTCAAAAATTCTTTGAATTTTCGCCACCCCTTCAGTGGAGGGGAATGTGAGCGTATATTATTAGCTGGAAGCGAGAAGGCGAATTGTAGTTAGTTTGTAGGTTTCAGAAGAGTGATTTTGTTTCTGCCTAATTTAAGTCTTCCATCTTCTTCAAGCTGTTTCAGAAGTCTTGATACCACTACACGAGCAGTTCCCAATTCGTTGGCGAGTTGTTCATGAGTAGTATTTATGGTATCTGAGTTAGTAATTTCTGATTTTTTCTGGAGAAGATTCAGGAGTCTTTCATCTACTTTTTTGAAGGCAATAGCATTGATAATATCCAGTAATTCTTCAAAACGTTTGTGATAAAGTCTGAAAATATAATCCAGCCACTCCGGATGTTCTTTGATAAATAATGAAACCTTATCTACCGGCAGGAAAAGAATTTCAGCATCCTCTTCTATTTCTGCTTTTACAATACTTTTTTCATGGTGCATCCCACCCAGAAAAGACATGATACAGCTCTCCCCCGCTTTGATATAATACAATAGGATCTCACGCCCATCTTCCTCTGTACGGATCACCTTCATCATTCCTTTCATCACAATAGGAATGGAACGTATAGATGCATTTTCATCTAGAATAATATCTCCTTCCTGATAGTTTTTGGTGATTCCGTACTGGTATAACTTTTCAACCAACTCCGGGGAAGAAGAAAATTCTGAAGAAAGTATCGTATCCTGCATTTTATTAAATTGAACAGGGCTAATTTACACCAATTTCATCAACAAACAGCCAAGCTTTTGAATCAGCACCGGGATTTCCTGCTGGAATAATTCCTGCATTTTCAATCATAATCTTCATATATCTTGCATTTTGCTTCCCCAGTTTCAACTGTATTTTTCCCTTGGCATTTTGAATGTCCTCCTTTCCTATTTCTTTGATGATTTTAAAATCTTTATTGTCATCAGAAACAAAAATTTTCGCAGATTTTGCAAGATGAATCCAGCTTCCTTTATTTTCTAATGTATTAAAATAGATTTCCGAAAAATCGGTTTTCTGACCAAAATCTATTGTTGCGACTACATCTTTTCCCTGAAAGCCAAGCCATGTTTTGCCAAGCTGTTTTACATTTCCGATAATTCCATCAATCAAAGTAAAAGCCCCACCAAATGAGTAATTTTCACTTGGCTGCTGTTCAAGGGTAATCTTTTTTCCTGTTGATTTTGATATGGTAAAATCTTGTGATGAAATGGCACTTTTCAATTGTCCATCTTCAAAATAAGCAGATTTAACCGTTAAAGAGCTCGGGATGGAAACAGGAGTCTGATAGGTCTTAGAATTTATCGTTGGAACCGTTCCATCTAAAGTATATCTGATTCCGTTTGAATTTTGTGAAGTATAAAGTTCGTAGGCAATTCCGTTGTTTAAAGGGATTACTTTTCCTGTGATGTTATAGATACTTTTTGCGTAGTTAACATTCATTTTGTTCAGTATTTTGAAGTGACTGATGACTCTGTTTTCAAAATCTTTATAATTTTTAGGATCCGAAGTACCCCATCCTACTTCGGAAAGTGCCATCAATCTTGGAAAAATCATATACTGAACCTGTTTGAAATCCAGGATATATTCAGTCCATAGATTAGCCTGAACGCCTAGAATATATTGAGCCTGTTCAGCATTTAATTCTGCAGGAATCGGATTATAAGAATATACTTTATCCAGTGGGGTAAATCCGCCGAAAGCATTAGGTTCAGACTGAGGATCTCCCTGATAGTGGTCAAAATAGCAGTATGCTCCGGGGGTCATTACGGCAAAATGTTTTGCTTTTGCAGCTTCAATTCCTCCGTTTACTCCTGTCCAACTCATTACAGCGGCATTGGGAGCCAATCCACCTTCCAGGATTTCGTCCCAACCGATAATTTTACGGCCTTTGCTGTTAATATATTTTTCAATCCTATGAATGAAATAGCTTTGCAGCCCATGTTCATCTTTCAGATTATTCTTTTTAATTAATTCCTGACAATGGGCACATTCTTTCCATCTTGTTTTAGGACATTCATCACCTCCGATATGAATATACTGAGACGGAAATAACTGAATAACTTCATCCAAAACATTCTCCAGAAACTTAAATGTTTCATCTTTAGGGCAGAAAACATCATCAAAAACACCCCATTTGGTGGCAGATTCAAAAGGTCCTTTGGTACACGCCAATTCAGGATAAGCGGATAATGCTGCAAGGGCATGACCAGGCATTTCAATTTCCGGAACCACAGTTATATGCCTTTCCTTAGCATATTTTACCACTTCTTTGATCTGTTCCTGAGTATAAAAATAAGGTCCGTAAGGTTTTCCATCAAACGTATTATCTACGTAAGCTCCAATCATTGATTCTTTACGTTTTGAGCCTATCTGAGTAAGCTTCGGATATTTTTTAATTTCAATTCTCCATCCCTGATCATCTGTTAAATGCCAGTGAAAAGTATTCAGTTTATACATCGCCAGATAATCAATGTATTGTTTTACCTCATCTACGGTAAAAAAGTGACGACAAACATCCAAATGCATTCCTCTCCAGGCAAATTTCGGCTGATCTTCAATCTTCATAGCAGGAATTTTCCCACCGTTCTTATATTGTTCTATAATTTGAAGAACCGTCTGAAGGGCCAGAAAGCGACCTTGTGCTGTGTAAGATTGAATGAAAATACCTGTTGGTGAAATTTCAACCGCGTATTTTTCTTTTTCCTGCTCTTCAGCTAAAGGCACTATTGATGGTGGAAACAACCCAAATATCAGATGTGATTCATCTTTTTTGCCGTATGTAAGCTTAGGAAAATGTTTTTTGAGATATTCATCCTCTTTTAAAGGTTTCCCTTCCAATATTAAAGTTTCAGGAATGATAAATTCTCCTTTTAAAAATTCAACTTTCTGAGGATAAGGAATAACATTCAATTTGTTTTGAGCTAACATTAGGTTTGAAAGTAATACAAGTAAGATGAAAAAGTTTCGTACCATTGGATGGGGTTAAAGTTTTAGCTAATATACTTATTTTTCAAAACTTTAAAATGGTTCAGATTCTATATTTTAATCATAAAAATCTATACTAAAAAATACAATTCCTTTTTCTGAAAGGTTGTTAATAACTCAATTAATCTGCAAGTTTTTTTAACCTTAAAATAATTTAAAAACCAGTCCCTTACCTCAACAACACCCTGTTTTCAAAATTTCAAAAAAAATAATGGTTTATTTTTTGATAAGCTTAGGTCACTTAAAAGATTAAACATCTAAATTTGTAAAAAAAATACAATGAGAAAAAGCATTTTTATAGCAGCCGGATTATTCCTTTCAATTTCTACACAGGCACAACTTCTTGATATTTTAAAATCAACTGTTAAAGACAAGACAGGAATTGATCTTAATAATCCACAGGCCACTAAAGGTTCCACAGCCACAACAGCAAACACGGCTACGACTACAACAACTCCCACTTCTACTTCAACAAAAACGTCACCTCTTAATGTTGGAAATCTTACCTCAACTCAGATTTCTTCCGGATTAAAAGAAGCTTTAAGCGTAGGAGTAACGGATGGAGTAAAGAAACTGGCTTTAACAGACGGGTTTTTGAAAAATGAAGCCGTAAAAATCTTAATGCCTGAAAAATTAAGAAAGGTTGATATGACTTTACGTTCTGTAGGATTAGGCAGTCTGGCTGATGAAGGGGTAAAATTATTAAACAGAGCGGCAGAAGATGCTGTAACGGAAGCGGCCCCTATTTTTACCAATGCCATTACTTCTATGACCATTACAGATGCTAAAAATATTCTGTTAGGGAATAATAATGCGGCAACAAGCTACCTGCAAAATAAAACTCAGAGCCAATTATTTACAGCTTTCCAGCCCAAAGTAAAGGCTTCTTTAGGAAAAGTAGGCGCTGATGCAGTTTGGAAGAACCTGATTTCAAAATATAACACTTTTACAGGACAATCTGTAACCACTGACCTTAATGAATATGTAACTACAGAAACGATTAATGGAGTATTCAAAATGGTAGCTGATAAGGAAAGCGGAATCAGAAATACACCGGCTATGAGAACAACAAGCATATTGCAGAAGGTTTTCGGAGCGCAGGATGCTAATAGATAAATCAAAATTTAAATAGAACATAAAAGGTTGTTTTCAGGAATGAAGCAACCTTTTTATTTATGCCTTAATTTCTTTTGTCTTGAAACAAAAGAAACAAAAATTCAAGACTTGGATTCCTTTGCTAAAAATAAGTTCTTCTCTCTAAAAATTTTAAACTCGTGCGGTAGCTATATAATGATAATATCAGAATTTATCCCGCACTCAGACAGAAAAATTTTCTTAACGTTCACAGAAATTATTTTTTTAATACTCCGGACTCCTATGTCATTTCAATACATCACCTTCCATTTAAAAGAGGTAAAAATATTTCTACTAGAATAGCTTTCAAGTGAGTAAAGATGATGAAAAATCCGCTTAATCTCCATAATCTGCGAGAGAAAAATATGATTTCCGAAGAGATTCTTCATTCCGTATTTGAACTAAGTTCGCAGACCTTCAGTCTGTATTCAGAATGACAGAAAAGGTCCTGATGACATTTCTATTCATTCTTTGAACGTAATTGGGATTGAAATAAAAAAACCTTGCGGCTAGCAAGGTTAGTATTGTATTTAGAATTGCATTTCAGGAATTTCACCTTCAATGATAAGGTCTGCTTCTGTTGCTTTGATAATGTCTTCTACTGAAACTCCCGGTGCTCTTTCCAGCAGTTTGAAACCTTTTGGAGTGACTTCCAGTACGGCTAGTTCAGTAACTACTTTCTTCACACAGTTTACCCCTGTTAAAGGCAGTGTACATTTTTTAAGGATCTTGCTTTCTCCTGCTTTGTTTACGTGCATCATCGCAACGATAATATTTTCTGCTGAAGCTACTAAATCCATTGCTCCGCCCATTCCTTTTACCATTTTTCCTGGAATCTTCCAGTTGGCAATATCTCCGTTCTCGGAAACTTCCATTGCTCCAAGGATGGTAAGATCTACTTTCTGTCCGCGGATCATCCCGAAACTAAAAGCTGAATCGAAGAATGAACCTCCCTCTAAAATAGTAATGGTTTGTTTTCCTGCATTGATGACATCTGCATCTTCTTCTCCTTCGAAAGGGAAAGGTCCCATTCCCAACACTCCATTTTCACTCTGGAATTCTACGGAAATACCTTCCGGAACATAGTTGGCAACCAAAGTCGGAATTCCGATTCCCAGGTTTACATAATAACGATCTCTCAGTTCTTTTGAAATTCTTTTGGCAATTTGTTCTTTTGTAAGCATAATTAAAACTTAGACTGCAATTTAATTATTTTCAGCCGAATACAAAAGGGGTTTCGAGACTGAAGGTTGGAAGCTGGAGGCTGAAGGTTAGTTTTAGTCGAAAAACTACGATACTACTCTATAATTACTTATATATTTTCAACTCCTTTCTTTTGGCATCCAGTTTTAAATCTTCCTCAACAAGAGATCTTTGTCATTCATAATTAACATCGTTAGTAAAAATAATATCATTAATTTTGTACCATTATTTACTAGAATGAAGATACTTTTAAAATACCTTAAACCTTATCAATGGCTGATTGTTATTTCCTTGCTATTGGCCACCATTAATCAGGTTTTCTCATTATTTGCACCTGCTATTACAGGGAATATTCTGGACCAATTGGTTACCCATCCTAATTTCTTTGATAAGGAAAAACTTCTGCCCAGAAATATTGATGATTACCTTTATGGAACTTCGGTATACCATGGAGCTTTCTATTTCTTAGGTTTATTGATCGGAACTGCGATGGTGAGTAGAATTGCCAAAGCTTTTCAGGATTATGTGGTGAGTGTTATTACTCAAAAATTTGGGGCAAAGATCTTTACAGATGGTCTAAAACATTCAATGGCATTGCCTTATCAGGAATTTGAGGACCAGAGAAGTGGTGAAACCTTATCTATTTTAACCAAAGTAAGAGAGGATTCCGTTAAATTTATTACCAATTTCATTAATATTTTCTTTGGTATTCTGGTAAGCATTATTTTCGTTTCAGTGTATGCTATCCGCCTGCATTGGTCGATTATGCCCGTGTATATTTGTGGAATTTTTCTGATTGCTTTTATCACTAACTTATTAAGTAAAAGAATCAAAGTCATTCAGAAAAATATTGTATCGGAAACCACGGCATTAGCCGGAAGTACTACGGAAAGTCTTAGAAATATAGAGATTGTAAAGAGTTTAGGCTTGACGAACCAGGAAGTTAACCGACTGAACAACAACACCTATAAGATTCTTGGACTTGAACTCAGAAAGGTAAAAAGCATCCGTTCTTTGAGTTTTATTCAGGGAACGATGGTTAATTTTCTTCAACAGATGATTACCCTGACGCTTTTGTATCTGATCTTTAAAAATGTTGTTACTCCTGGACAATATCTTTCCCTGATGTTTTATGGATTCTTTATTTTCGGGCCTATGCAGGAAATTGGAAATATTATTATTTCTTACCGGGAAGCAGAGGCATCCCTTCAAAATTTTGACCGTTTAATGAAAAAAGATGTTGAGGAAAAGCCACTTCATCCAAAACAAATCGGAGCTATTGAAGAATTGGAATTCAAACATATTTCTTTCAAGCATCAATCGGCTCAGTATAAAGCTTTGAATAATATTTCTTTTGATGTGAAAAATGGGGAAACCATTGCTTTTGTAGGACCAAGCGGATCTGGAAAAAGCACATTGGTAAAATTGTTGGTTGGACTTTACAGGCCTCAGGAAGGAAATATTTTCTACAATGGTATTAACGGAAAAGAATTTGATTTTGATGAACTGAGAAATCAGATTGGATTTGTAACGCAGGATACTCAGCTTTTTGCAGGAACCATTAAAGAAAATCTTCTCTTTGTGAATCCTAAGGCTACTGAACAGGAACTTGCTGTTGCCTTGCAGAAATCGAGCTGTACCGGATTACTGGAAAGAGCTGAAAAAGGAATAGAAACCGTCATTGGAGAAGGTGGATTAAAGCTAAGTGGTGGTGAAAAACAAAGAATTGCCATTGCAAGAGCACTTTTAAGAAAACCTCATCTATTGATTTTTGATGAAGCGACTTCCGCTTTGGACAGTATTACTGAGGAAGAAATCACCTCTACTATAAAGGAAATTTCAGAGGAAAGGGAACAAATTACCGTTCTGATTGCCCACCGATTAAGCACCATCATGCATGCAGATAAAATCTATGTACTGGAACGCGGACAAATTGTTGAAACAGGTTCTCACGACCATCTGATTGCTGAAAAAGGACTTTATTATGCGATGTGGAGACAGCAGATTGGAGAAAGAAAAACAACCGTTCCACAATCGTAATCATATATTCATCCGATTTTACACCCATTGTCATTGGCTATGTTAACCTTTGACAAAAGATGAATCTCATATAGCTTAGATTATTCTTTTACACCATTACATTCGGATGATAAGATTAAGTTTATTTTTTATTATCTCACAGATTTTGCGGATCTAGCAAATCATGAGTCTATAAAAATCTGCGGGATCTGTTAAATCTGCGAGAGAAAACAATTGTTATCAAAGAGATTCTTCATTCCGCGTTTGAACTACGTTCGCAAACCTCCAGTATGTATTCGGAATGACAGTACAACAAATAGAGATCAAAAAGAGTTAAACTTACTCAATAAAGAAAGCGCTGAATGAATTTCAGCGCTTTGTTATTGTATATCGTATACTTCAGAAATTTATTCTTTAGTTCTAACCGTTCTCTGCTCGATTCTCTTTTCAAATTTTTCACCCTGAAAAATTCTCTGAATCATAATTCCCGGAATATGAATTTCATTAGGATCTAATGCTCCCGGTTCTACTAATTCTTCTACTTCAGCAATGGTAATTTTTCCTGCACCAGCCATCGGATGATTGAAGTTTCTTGCAGATCCTTTGAAAATAAGGTTTCCGGCGTGATCTCCTTTCCATGCTTTTACAATAGAATAATCAGCTTCAAAAGCATGTTCTAAAATGTGAGGTTTTCCTTTGAAGTCTTTTACTTCTTTCCCTTCCGCCACTTCAGTTCCATAACCTGCTGGTGTATAAAAAGCTGGAATACCGGCCTGAGCCGCTCTACATTTTTCAGCCAAGGTTCCCTGTGGTGTAAGTTCTACTTCCAGTTCTCCTGAAAGCATTTGTCTTTCAAATTCAGCATTTTCTCCTACATAAGAAGAGATCATTTTCTTGATTTGTCTTTTATGAAGCAATAATCCTAACCCAAAGTCATCTACTCCGGCATTGTTTGAGATGCAGGTAAGATCTTTCACATCACTTTCCACCAGGGCGTTGATTGAATTTTCAGGGATTCCGCAAAGTCCAAATCCGCCCAACATCAGCGTCATTCCATCTTTAATTCCTTCGATGGCTTCCTTTGCATTTTTTACTCTTTTATCTATCATGAAATATTAGATTTTTCTGTTGGCTAAATTTAATAAAAATTTATCGTATCTGCGATCATTGGAAAAAGATACTGATCTCTATCCCATCCTGAATATCTATTTTTCGCATTAATAATATTACAATCAAACTTTTACAGCTAAAAGTGAACAAATCGGTTCATTTTTTACATATATCTCGTAAAATTGACTTATATTTGGCGTTCTAAATTCAAAAAACACCTTATTTTTAATCTTCGGATATAAACACAATATTAATATAGAAATTATTTCCGACAGTGTAGCCGCTGTCTCTTCAATGCTTTTACCTCTACTTTCATTCATATTGGTATTCAAAAGCAAATTATCACAAACTTAAAATCAGAACTTAATATACAACATGAAAAAACTATTTACGTCAGCGTTACTTGCATTAGTACTCAGCATCAACGTATATGCACAGGAGAAAACTTATTTTGATGAAAACTGGGAAAAGACTACCCAGGAAAACATGGAATATTACCGTGAAACGTCTCCTAAAGGTAAACTTACTCTCATTAAAGATTTTTATAAAAACGGAACACTTCAAATGGAAGGTTTAGCTTCTGATACTACTCCAAGTAACGAAGTTTTCGACGGTAAAGTGACATGGTACACCCCTGAAGGAAAAGTAATGAGTGTAGTAACTTATTCTAACGGTAAACAAGTTGGAGTTTCCCAATCTTATGATGTTAAAGGCAGACTGCTTGAGGATATGGTATATAAGGCTGATGGTAATTTTACAGGAAAAATGATCAGCTATAAGGATCCGGAAAATGAGTATTATTATAACACTCTTACTCTGTATGAGAATTCCGCTCCTACCCAAACCATTATTTATGATGAGGATATCAAAGGGATCAGAAGTGAAACCATTACCAGTAAAGATGGCAACTACGTTAATAAATATTACGGTGAAAAAGGAAAGTATATTGGCAGTCTTAGCTCTGAATCCAACAACGATGGAACTCTGGTAGACTATTACTATAATCCGATGAGGATTTCCAAAATTGAAAAATATAAAAGCGATGGTACCCTAAAAGAAGGTGTCATCTATGCTAAAAGCGGAAAGGTTCTTCAGGAGCAAAAAAGAGGTAAAAAAGATGGTTCCAAAACCACTTATGATGAATCCGGAAAGCAAATAGCTAATCTAACCTATCAATATGAGAAAGAGAATGATACCTATACACCAATGGATGGTGAAGATTATCAGTTCAGTTATGATTACAGCTACCTTTCAACCATAGATGTTTATAAAGGAGGTTCACAGATTCTTAATAAGGAATTTAATGAAGAAGGAAGACTTACTACTGAAAAGACTTTAAAAGAAGGTTCTACTCAGGAGATTAAATATTATGCTCCAGACGGAAAACTAAGATCTACCCTAACTTATAAGGAAGATATGCCTTACAATGGTACTGCCTACGAAGGACTTACTGAAATGCAGTATAAGGATGGTGTTCTGGTGAATACAAGAAACTACACTGAGGAGAATAAGCTGAAGTTTGAGAAGAAACTGAATGCTAAGCAAAATGCTTATGATGCAACTGTTTACGACAATAAAGGAAGTATTCTCTACACGTATAACCAGCCTGTAAATGAAGAAGAGTATGACTATTATAACTTCACTGCTCAGATTGTACAATATGTAAAGGGTAAACCTGTCAACAAGTCTTCTGTAAAAGGAGGTCTTCTTCAAAGCGGAAAAATCAAAATAAGAAACTACAACGGGGCAAAAGAGCTTGAACGCAGCGGAAAATGGATCTTATTAAAAGTTTATAATGTTGATGGAAAACTGATTCAGGATTCTAAGATTCTTGCTGATTCCGGCGATGATTTATACTCAACTGACAATCAAACGATCATTCAGGAAGATCAGTTGTATAGTGATTTTGAATAATGATACAATCATTTGAATATATAAAGCAGTTTCAGTTTTTGAAACTGCTTTTTTTAGGTTTAAAACCCTATGTTTTTTATTTCCCGCAGATTACACGAATTTCGCAAATGTTTGTGGAAAATTTGAATCATTAGTTTTTTTAAGAGGTGAAGAAAAGTTAAGAGAAACAGCTAAAGCTATTTGTTTAGCAGCATCTTAAATTCATCTTGGATGAAGCTTAACTTACCTTAAAATCTTCATTTTTCTTAATGGTTGAAAATTCTCATGTTTTTTAAAACGCAAAGTTTGATGATTGATACTGAAATATTTTAAGGGAGCTAAGAGGAATCAATTAGCATTGATTTGATGAAGCGAACGTTTTATCTAAAATAATTTTACTCTCGCAGATTGAGCTGATTTTGCAGATGTTTGTGGAAAATCTGAGGGATCTGTGTAATCTGAGGGAAAAAACATCAACGGAACATAAACAAACAGGCTGTCATTTCTGACAGCCTGTTGCTTTTATTATATTGTTATCTTAATTACTGGATAATCAATTTTAAAGTAAACAATTTTCTTGCGTGAACTTTTACAAAGTATACTCCTTTCGGAAGATTTTCATTCACTAAAGAGAAACGTTGGTTATGAATATTCTTTGATTCATATAATAATTCTCCTGCTGCTGATACCAATTCAATTTTCTCGATTGGATAATCACTCTTAATGAACGTTGGCTCACCTGGCTTCGTAGGGTTTGGATACAGAATTACATTTTTCTCTGTACTTTTCGCCTCATCTACCCCTAAAGATCCTGAGCCTACTTGGAACTGTACTCTGTTTGAAACTTCAGTATAAGAATCGTTGGTAAACATCACCATATAATAATTTCCGGGTGTGGTTGGTACGCCGTTTACATTTCCTGTAATCGTTTTGTTCCCCTGTGTCACTCCATCAAAATAAGTATAAGAAACAAAGTTATCATCCGGTGTCTGGATATTCTGAGGATAAATTCCTAACCAGTCTTTAATAATTCCTGGAGAATCCGTCCATGAAGCCGTAATATTTTCTCCTAATGAATATACTGGTTTGTTGATCCATAATTCAGTAACGATATCTCCTACTTTAAAGAATACCTTTTCTCCTATTCCATTATAGCCATCTTCTAGTAAATATTGAGCATAATAATATCCTTTTGGAAGCCCTGTAAAATTAAGTGTTCCGGATGCAGTAGTTACATAACTCCATTTTATGGAAGTAGTCGTTCCTGGAGTCTGCCCCATTTTATAAATTCCGACCCAGTCTTTCTGTAAACTTGGAGCATTTGTAAAATTAATGGTTACAGTTCCGCCTACCGGATAAGTATCTGCTGTAGCCTGTAGCTGTACTTTTGGACCTACATAGAAGCTTTTTCTTGATGCGATGTCTGTATATCCATTATTCGCAAAAAATCCTGCAAAATATTGCCCTTTATTAGGTAAACCATTGTTGAAAGCTGCTGTTCCTGCTGTTTGTCCATTGGTATAAACATAGGTCTGTGCAGTTGCGGCTCCTCCAGGTGTCTGTCCTTTTTTGTAGATTCCTACCCAATCCTGCTGATTTCCAGGACCGCCAGTAAACGTAGCAACAATAGGTTCGTTTTGAGCATATTCTGTTTTATCTAAAGTAAATGTAGGATTCGAAACCACACTTCCCGTAACTTCAAACTGCTTTACATCACTCCAGTCGCTCCACTCAAGGTTTCTGTCTCTGTAGCGGGTTTTCACATAATAAATTCCGTTCGGAATTGAATTTGCCGCTAAAGTTACTTTCGTAATATCTACCCCTTCATTTAAGTTCTTAGCTTTATCCGGATTTCCATTTCCATCCTTCCCGAACCAGTTTTCAAAATCACGGTAGAATTCCTTTTCAATGACAGAAAAATCTGCAGCTTTACTGATTAAGAACTGGGTTGTGTTTAAAAGTTCTCCATTAGATGATGAAAAAGCACTTCCATTCAATGTTAAAGGTAGCGAAATAGAACTTGAAAATGTATTGGTAATGGATGGTTTTGCCGGTTTTGGCTGATTTTTATACCTGTGGAATGAATCTACCAGTTCATTATTCTTCTTGGTATATTTCCCACCAATAGAGTAACATTCTACATCTACTTTTCCGGTTGGGATATCTACCTCCACGATCTGATAAGTCCAGTCCGTTAATGTTTTCTGAACATCATCAAAATCCTGTTCATTAGACATTCCCCAATATTGATCCCAAGCCGTTCCTCCTGAAATAATCTGGTAATTAGGTGTATTTTTCAGCTGTCCTCTGTGGTACAGGTGATGATGCGCCCCAACATGCATTAAATATTTATTGGAAGTCACCAAAAGTGGAACCGCATTATTTCTTACCCATGTGGAAATGTCTCCTACATATTGTTCTGCCTGATAAGGTCTGTGGCTTAATGAGATGATCCAGTCTACTGTAGGATCGTTATTGGCTTCGTTTAAAATCTGCTGAAGCCATATTTGCTGTGCAGATCCTGTATGTTCGGAACTTAAGCTGACAAACAGAACGTTCCCTGCCTGCTGAGCATAATAATTTTCGTTTCCTGAAGTAATCCCTTTATATTTGATCTCATCAATATAGAAATGCGCATAATAAGAATTCATTCCCAGAGTTCCGTAAGTCTCATGGTTTCCTACTGTGGTCTGAATTGGCAGATAAGGTGATAATTTGATGTTTTTTTTGAAGTGAACATTCTCATAATGATCCAATGTTCCTACATCTACCTGATCTCCTACCATGAAAGTAAGGGCAATATTATCCGATGGATCTGTATTGGCTCCGAATTTCTCTTTTAATTTTTTAAAAGCATTTAAAGTAAGACTGTCATACCTAGGTTCTGCTTTGATCTGGTTATCGCCCATAATCAGGAAACGGATCTTTCCATTGGCTGTTACAGGCTGCCCTGGTAAAGGCAGTGTTCTGAAATTGTAAACCGCAGATTCATTAGTTCCGGTTTTAATCTTATAATAGTACTTGGTGTTCGGCTGTAGATTACCAATTTTTGCCGTGTGATAATAGTAGTTATTGTTATACCCTGTATCTGAAAAGATGTTGGTAGTACCGGTTACCGTTACATTCAGATTGGCTGGGGAATCCCCGTAGATCACGGTTGTTTCGTTATCGGAAGCAGTCTTCCAATTGACGATCATGGAATTTGGAGTCGGGTTTTGTAGATATGGGAACAAAACCTGTCCGAACGCCATCTGAGCCGCGAAACAAAAAAAGAAGAAATAATGTTTCATAATCGCTTAATTTTAAAATGACATATAGAGTTTTAATTTGTAAATCAATAATTTAAAAAACCATCACTCTGATTTTTATTTCGGGCAAAAGTAGACGTCCCATATAAACTCTGCCTGATGGAATCTTAAAGAATCTGTTAATTTTTTAATGAAACCGGAATGAAAAAATTATTGTTTTTAGCACATTAAATATTTGGTAAATTCAAAAACTATTTTGTATATTTGCAGCCTGTTATTCAACCTCTGACGATAAGCGTGTAAGTTGCTTAGCTTTAACATTTTATTTTATTAATAATGGATTTATTAAAGTACGTACAAGACAAGTACATTGCGAAAAAAGAATTCCCTGAATTCAAAGCAGGTGATACAATTACTGTGTATTACGAAATTAAAGAAGGACAAAAGACTAGAACTCAGTTCTTCAAAGGAACAGTTATCCAATTAAGAGGTACTGGTTCTACAAAAACTTTCACAATCAGAAAAATGTCTGGTGATGTAGGTGTAGAAAGAGTATTCCCTATTAACATGCCTGCACTTCAAAAAATCGAGGTTGACAGAAGAGGTAGAGTTAGAAGAGCTAGAATCTATTACTTCAGAGATCTTAGAGGTAAAAAAGCGAGAATTAAAGACGCTGCTTACAAGAAGAAATAATTCAGACAACAATAAATGCAAAAGGAAGCTGTTTACTCGTAAACAGCTTCTTTTTTTATGGGTAATTGGTAATGAATATTAGTTTTATATCCTATCTCTTGTTTCTCCCACGAGTTTTGTCATCCTGAAAGGATCTTGGCTTTAATATGTTTTTATCTCACTATACTTTTGTCTTAAAACAAAAGTATACAAAAATTCAAGACTGGAATTATCCGCTAAAAATTGAAATGTACTCCTAAAATTTCCAAACTCGCATGGATCATCCGGTGCTGCTTCGATTCAAAATAGTGGCCATGCTCAGACAGTGGAAATTTTTTAACGGATTACATTCAAATTTTCTTAACGCTCCTAATTCCTAGGTCAATTTAACCATTAGTTTACATCTATCAGTAAAGACATGAGTAATGAGTAATGAGTAGTGAATGATAATAATACTGTTGTACGGATTCAATATTGATTATACTGTATACTATACGACCTTTTTAATATCATAACTTTTGTTTCTCCTGTGAGTTTTGTCGTCCTGAAAGGATCTTGGCTTTAATATGTTTTTATCTCACTATACTTTTGTCTTAAAACAAAAGTATACAAAAATTCAAGACTGGAATTATCCGCTAAAAATTGAAATGTACTCCTAAAATTTCCAAACTCGCATGGATCATCCGGTGCTGCTTCGATTCAAAATAGTGGCCATGCTCAGACAGTGGAAATTTTTTAACGGATTACATTCAAATTTTCTTAACGCTCCTAATTCCTAGGTCAATTTAACCATTAGTTTACATCTACCAGTAAGACATGAGTAATGAGTAATGAGTAATGAATGATAATAATACTGTTGTGCTGATTCAATATTGATGATACTGTATACTATACGACCTTTTTTAATACCATAACTTTTGTTTCTCCCGCTGGTTTTGTCATCGTGAAAGGATCTCTGTTTTGATATGTTTTTTATCTCACTATACTTTTGTCTTGAAACAAAAGTATACAAAAGTTCAAGACTGGAATTATCCGCTAAAAATTGAAATGTACTCCTAAAATTTCCAAACTCGCATGAATCATTCTATGCTGCTTCGATTCAAAATACTAGCCATGCTCAGACAGTGGAAATTTTTTAACGGATTACATTGAAATTTTCTTAACGCTCCTAATTCCTAGGTCAATTTAGCTATTCGTTTACATCTACCAGTAAAGAGATGAGTAATGAGTAGTGAATGATAGTAATACTGTTGTACTGATTTAATATTGATTATACTGTATACTATACGACCTTTTTTAATATCATAACTTTTGTTTTGTCTTCCTGAAAGGATCTCTGTTTTGATATGCTTTTTATCTTACTATACTTTTGTCTTAAAACAAAAGTATACAAAAATTCAAGACTGGAATTATCCGCTAAAAATTGAAATGTACTCCTAAAATTTCCAAACTCGCATGGATCATCCGGTGCTGCTTCGATTCAAAATACCAGCCATGCTCAGACAGTGGGAATTTTTTAACGGATTACATTGAAATTTTCTTAACGCTCCTAATTCCTAAGTCAATTTAGACGTTCGTTTACAGCTACCAGTAAAGACATGAGTAATGAGCGATGAGTAATAAGTAATGAGTAATGAGTAATGAATGATAATAATACTGTTGTACTGATTCAATATTGATGATACTGTATACGATACAACCTTTTTTAATATCACAAACTTTGTTTCTCCTACGAGTTTTGTCGTCCTGAAAGGATCTCTGTTTTGATATGCTTTTTATCTTACTATACTTTTGTCTTAAAACAAAAGTATACAAAAATTCAAGACTGGAATTATCCGCTAAAAATTGAAATGTACTCCTAAAATTTCCAAACTCGCATGGATCATCCGGTGCTGCTTCGATTCAAAATAGTAGCCATGCTCAGGCAGTGGAAATTTTTTAACAGATTACATTGAAATTTTCTTAACGCTCCTAATTCCTAAGTCAATTTAGCCGTTCGTTTACAGCTACAAGTAAGACATGAGTAATGAGTAATGAGCAATAAGTAATGAATGATAATAATACTGTTGTGCTGATTCAATATTGATTATACTGTATACTATACGACCTTTTTTAATACCATAACTTTTGTTTCTCCCGCGAGTTTTGTCATCCTGAAAGGATCTTGGCTTTAATATGTTTTTATCTCACTATACTTTTGTCTTAAAACAAAAGTATACAAAAATTCAAGACTGGAATTATCCGCTAAAAATTGAAATGTACTCCTAAAATTTCCAAACTCGCATGGATCATACGGTGCTGCTTCGATTCAAAATACTAGCCATGCTCAGACAGTGGAAATTTTTTAACGGATTACATTGAAATTTTCTTAACGCTCCTAATTCCTAAGTCAATTTAAATATTCGTTTACATCTACCAGTAAAGACATGAGTAATGAGTAATGAGTAATGAGCAATAAGTAATGGGTAATGAATGATAGGTGATATTCTCTATGTAAGTTTTATATTCTGAAGAATTCAGAGTATACTATTATTTTTTGTAAGGTGTTCCATTTCCCGTTTCCAGGAAGAGCTTTAAGCTGCCTAAGAACTGTATCCAGCCATTGGAGCAGATATCATAACATTCAATATCCGGGTTTAAGCCGAGGTGGGTAACTTTTATCCGGGAATTTTCTTCAGTTTCTTCTATTTCCCAAACGATTGTTGTTCCAATCCATTCTGTCTGATTCTTTAACTCCGGAAGGGCAATTAAAGAGTCTTCAACATTCCAGATCATTTTCGTATCAGAGATTGCTTCTTTCACCTGCATTGTTTTGTAAATATCAGCACCGAATCTTATTGTGAATATGTCTCCCGTTTTTTCGGAAGCCCCTTCAAACATTTCAGTCCACCAAAGTGGAATATGATAAGCTAAAGCATTGTAAGCTTTGCTAGCAGTCGTTTTTACTTCTATTGTATTCGTATAATTGTTCATGGTATCTATTTTAGTTTGGTTATACAATGTTATAGAAAATATTTCTCAATGAACTTTGCATAGGGTAAGAAATAGATTGATAGGCAATACCTTAATTTATTTAGACCATTAAGAGATAATAAGGTTTTAAGAATATTAAGAAAGCTTCGCAGCTTATAAAAATCTTAATGGTCTAAATGAGTATTTTATATAAACCACCCCGTCAAAAATTCTTTGAATTTTTGCCACCCCTCCAAAGGAGGGGAATATTTAGTGCTTCAACTGGGATATTTAAGCTCAATACAATATTTTACTCGTTTTTCATGAGATATTGCAGAGGCGTTGATCCGGTGTGTTTTTTAAAGAATTCAATAAAGGCACTGTCTGAGGAGAAATCTAAAATATGAGACACCTCCCCTATTGAATTTCCATCCACTAAAAGTTCTATGGATCGCTGAAGACGCCATTGCTGCCTCCATTCCTGATAAGAAAGATGGGTTTCCTTTTTAAAAATACGGGTGATGGTCTTTTCAACCGCTCCCGTTTCTTCTGCCAGTTTTTTCAGCATGGGTGGCATAGAATTTCGTATTGTCCACTCTTCTACCATTTTCTTAAAACGTCTATCAATAGGCATTTTAAGCTCTAGTCTTTCTTCAGGAGCTTTTCCTATTTCATCCCAGAATACATTCAAAAGATTCTTCTGAGTAGTATTCAGAGAAGCCCATTCCCAGAAGCAGATTCTTTCAATAATTTCTTTTAACAAAGCATTTACATGCAGAACCTTAAGACTGGAACTCATATATTTTTCAGCATATTCACTATCAAAGTAAATAGATCTATAAGCTACAACATTTCGGAAATTCACCCGGTGAGTTTCATTGGCTGGAATCCACAACATTCTGAATGGCGGCAATATAAACTGATGATCGGAAGTTGTTACCGTCATACAGCCGGAAGGTGCATATAGCAGCTGTGCCTTTGTTTTATGGTTATGAAATCCGGAATCGTGCATGACCATATCAGAAGCAATTCCAATAATCTTTTCTTTGAGTGCATCTGCATCAAATTCTTCATTCTGCTTTAATATAGCCATGTCTTATTTTTGATATTTTTTGTTTTTATATCATTATAAATATACACTGAATTTTTCAAAACTTTGCAGAAAAAAATGAAAAAGACAAATCCGCTTTGGCTATTGACGCTTCTGGTTATGCTTCCTCAGTTTGTGGAAACCATTTACAGTCCCGTTTTGCCAATGGTTCAGCAAACATTTGGAGTAAATGAAGAATCTACCACCTTAACAATAAGTCTGTATTTTATTGCATTTGCTTTGGGAGTGGCATTTTGGGGTATACAATGCGATAGGATCGGAAGAAAAAAGTCGTTGGAATATGGACTGATTACTTATGGAATTGGAACTTTTGCTGCCATTTTTGCGCCCAACTTTATGGTTTTACTTGCTGCAAGAATTATTTCTGCTTTTGGAATTTCTGTAGGATCCATTGTTACCCAGACTATTCTTCGTGATACTTATGACAAAGACCATATCAGCAAAGTATTTTCATGGATTGGGATTGGTTTATCCATCAGTCCGGTTATCGGAATGACCGCTGGTTCAGCTCTGGCTTCTTCAGCCGGCCATCAAGGTGTGTTTATTACTTTATATCTGGTGGCAGTGGTATTTTATATTCTTTCCAGAAGAAATGTTTCCGAAACTCACCATTTTGGAAAAGAGATCAATTTTCATATCCTGTTCAATTTACTGAAACGAATGCTTAGAGACCGGGAAATCATCAGATGTTGTTTATTGGTTATGAGCTTTAATGTTTTGTTGTTTTCGTATTATTCACTGGCTCCTTTTATTTTCAAAGGACAGCAGTATTCATCCTATATTTTCGGGTATAGTAGTATTATATTGGCTGCTGGAACTTTTGTGGGGGCAAAGCTAAACAGATTTCTACTTTTAAAAAACATTGCGCCTAAGATCTTAGTTACCTCCAGTGTGATTGGTTCATTTGTAGCTTCTGTTTTTGTATGGATCTTAACCAGTTATGGGATTTATTTTCTGGCACCATACTTCTTTATTGTGATGGCTTTCAGTATGGCTATTCCAAATATTCTGAGTACTGCCTTAATCCATTATAAAAACGAAACCGGAAGCGCTGGGGCTTTATTGGGACTTATTTATTATGTATTGATAGGAAGCGGTTTGATAAGTATAGGTTTTATTCAGAATCTGGGAATTTCATGTGTTATTTTTTCAGGGATTGGAGTCATTACTTTACTGGCATTCAAATCAAAAGAAAAAACCGTTTAAGTTATAAACGGTTTTTTCTTTTTTAATGTTCCAAAGTAATATATTAGAACAAGCAATCCAATTATTAATGGGATCATGTAAAGGCACAGGAATATAAATGGGCCAAACCAAAGATTCCAAAACCCACCAAGAATGGCTTTGGAAGGATCTTTTTTATCAAAGTACACGGTTACATCATTGGACCATTCTTTGCTGTTACTGCTATAATCAGCATGAAGAATATATGAATGATTGGAAGAATCATAATAAGTGATAACCGGAGAATACATTTTGGTATAATTAATCTCGTCACCATCCTTCGACCAGCTTTCTTTATACCCCGTAATCCTTGCTTCCGTTTTCACTCCATTAGATACTAAATTGATATGCCTGTACAATTTACTACAATTGTAATAGACTCCTCCAGCCCCCATTCCCAGGAATAAAAGTGTAAAGATAGTAGCGAGAATAACGATTAAACGATTATCTCTTTTTTTTTCTATTCTGTATTGATTTACCACATCATTTCTTTCCATACTCTTTTTTCAGGTCTTTAAATTTTTCTTTGTAAAAGTTTTTATCATTTGCTGAAGGCTGCACTTTTAGTTCTTTCAAATGAATTTCTGAATCTGAGTTTCTGAGTTTTGTTACATTTAAAAATTCATCATAGAAGACTTTATCAAAAAAATGAGGTAATTCACTTTTATATACGGCTATCAAAGCAATACTTTTATTTATTCTTTCATACTTTAAACCAAGTATCAATTCTTTAGATTCCCATTCATGGGTTACAACATTCGGATCATCATTTTTCAATTCAATCTGATGATAACTCTTATCTGCTGAAATACGTCTTACAAGGTCCTGATATACCTTATCTCTATTATTTTCAGCATCAGTTTCTACTAAATATCCTTTAAAACCAATGATTCTCTCTTTATTGCAATAGACATCCATATAATCAAGCTTGTGATCTTTAAAAGGCTGCCATTTTTCCTGAATCTGAGTTCCCTGTAATACAATCCTACGATGAACCTCATCTGTATAATTATGATATCTCAACGGATATGTTTTATTGGTAAAAACGCTTTTAGGCTCCTGCAGAATATTCAAATCTGTTTGTTCAGATTTTGACTGGCAGGAAATCATCATCAGATTGAGAAAAAGAATAATGAATGTATATTTGATTTTCATTTAATTATATAATTTCTGTCTTTCAGCAAGGTCTTAAGTTCTTTACAGAATAACTTCCAAAGGAGCATTTTTACTTTTCCTGTATAATAATATATATTCCAAAAATGCATCGTCTTTATTTTCACTATCAATATAAATTCCCGGAGCTTCATTTTTCTTTTGGAAACCAGCCAATTTTCCGTTTCCATAAAACACAAGTTTATAGTTTTCTAATGGAAAAAGTTTTACTTTTTGGTTTTGAATTCCATCAACATAGGATTTTTCAACTTCCGTTCTCTGATCCTGTGTGTAATACATTGAAGCAAAGGCATTCTCCTGTCTCCATTTTACAAGCTTTTTATATTTGGATAAATCTGCATTTTTAAATGCTTCCGTATAGTCTCTATATATTTCTTCTATTTCTTTTCTTATTATTTCCGGGTCTTCCTTCGTAAGATCAACTCCCTGTCTCCAATCAATCAATTGATAAGGAATATTGGTTTCAAAGGAGTTTTCTATGCTAAAACTTCCTTCATTTTCAGATTCAAAGGGGGAAGTTTGATAAGAAAACACAGTTTTTTTCTGCTGTGTCTCTCCTTTCGGATATTCATTAATTGTTAAGGAAGCATAGGTATTCGTAGAAAATGGCTTTCCATCTACAGAAATCATTTTAAATGATACTTTTTGACCGCCGCTTTTGGGAATAAAATTATTGATAGGCATCCGTAGCACCGTGGCACCAATATTATAATTAAAATAAACAGGAACATCATTCACATAGACTTCCAAATAGCATCCTTGGGCCTCAACTGCCAATTCGTATATAGGCTTATTGATATTAATTTCGCTTTTTATTTCCTTTGAATTGTACTTACCTGAACACCCAACATTTCCGATTATCACCAGAAATAGTATTATGAAAATCTGTTTACTCATTATTGAACTGTTTTATCTGATTTATCAGTGGTTAAAATACAATACATTCAGTTACCCTCTCATCATCCCATGCTTTCTAAGAATATTAGCTAATGGCATTTTTTCCCTGCTGTACATAACTCTCATCTTTGAAAATGCATTCTTCCTATCTTCTGTTCTCCAAAACAGGCTATTCTTCAGATCAGGAAGATCTGCTTCCGGCATACCTTCTTTTATAAGTGCCAGCAATGGTTCAATCTCATTGTCATAATATGTTCTCTTGATCTGATAGGGATTATTATTGTTATTCATGATGGCACAGATGATTTTATTCCACCAGCCTTTCTTTTTCTCATACTGTATGGGCTGTGAAAAAAACATATACAATGAATATTTCCTGGAAGGAAACTGACTGGAAATTACGATATCATCAATTGAATTAAAGGCTATTTTTTCTTTAAGAAAAGGGTTTTCTATAACCAAAAAATGGCCTTCTAAATAACATTTATCAAACATAGACTGCTGGTTATTAAGTTTTATTATCTTGATTTGAACCAAAATCTGAATTCAAAAAACAGCAATACTGAATAATATCCGATCACTGTAGTTCCTAAAATTACAGTATTTTCCCAAACATTGAAATATTTTAAGAGCAAACCAACAGGAATTCCGTAGATAGCTGCCCACACAAAACAAAAAACGGAACCTCTCCCACTTATAAATATATCATTTGCTGAAGTTCCATATTCGCCTGACTGGCTTATAAAACTTATCAGATTTGTCAACATAATGATAAGAACTGAAGCTAGTAATTGAATAGTATTCCAAACTGCTATTACAGAACCTATGGTGAATAAGGAAAACAATATGATGTATATCCTATAATCTGCAGGATCTTTTTTCGTTTTGGTGTTTTGCCCTAGTCCTATCAGAAAAAAACTGACTGATAACAGAAATATTTCAAATCCAATCTTTTTCTCAAAAATAGTGAGGAAATTTTGTGGATCTACATTGTTTATCAAGCTAATCCATGTAAAAATTATTCCGACATATTTAAAAACCGGAGTAAAAGAACCAATGGCTCTACTATTTTTATTTTCTGATAATCTCAAAATGAAATGAACTTGTCCTTATCATTTAAAATCAGACCAATCTCCGGAGTTCAACTTTCCTTTCAATTGATCTACATGCGCTTTACTGCAAATATATAAGTGTGTTTCTTCTAAATTATCGCTTTCTATTTCCTGAATTTCGTTCTTCTCTTTTTCGCTTAATATGATATGCGGCTGGTCAAAATCAAGCTTTTTTCCTGAGACAATCTGGATTAATCTGTCATCTAAAACCCATGTATAATGATAAGATGTAAACAATGAGAACTCCTTTTTCTCAACAGTAGGTTCTTTGTAGGCTTTTGTTAATTGAACTATTGTATTTTGAACTTTGTCATAAGGAATTTTGCCTGTAGCAGACATTAACATCAAATCCCCTTTTTCTGTAGTAAATGTTTCTAATTGTGAAAAAGTAAGTTCCTTAAATTTTGCAACCGTATCCTCAGGTGAATAACTTTTTACATCGTATTCTATTCCCACTATTGTATTTCTATCTCCATACAAGCTTACATCATATTCATTAACAGTCTTTTTTTCAACATAATTAAGGTCTCTTATTGAACCTGCCATTGATTTTTTATAAAATTTCTCAACATTCATGGTCAAAGAAAGCTTTTCTAAGTCGAAAATATCCTTCCCATATTCCTGCGACTGGCATGAAATAATAGTGAACAATAGGAAAGAATAGATCAATAGTTTTTTTCTCATAGTAAAGCGTGGTTTGGGAATGGTAGAAGGTTTAGTTTCTGCTTGGGAAAATCATCATTAAGTTGAAAATATTTATTTTTTCATCTGGATTAAACCTCTTTTTTTATAATTTTCCAGATCTTCTTTAAGCAGAGTTCTATTTAAATATAATATATTTTCTGATTCACCCCAAATGTATGAACGGCTAAATAAAACTTGTAGTTTTTCGATAGTATTCAGTTTTTCAAACTCTTCTATTTCTAAAAACGGTATAAAAGGTGGAGGTACTAATTCTAATAAATTTCCTTTTCTATCCCTTACATTTGAAAAATTATCGTAATCAAATTCTATAATATTTTCTCGGTCAGATGTTATGCTAAATTTATAAGTCCCTGTAAAAGTCTTTAATTTCTTAGTTTTATCCTTAAAGCTTACTTTATACTGCGTATCATTTAAAAACTCTATTTTATAAGAAGTTTGCTCTTTACTTAATTTTAAATTCAACTCATTCCCATTCCTTCTTAAAGATTCTATATACTCTACACTCAAGTACCAAGATGTATTTTTAAGAGGAAAAGTCTTTGGATTAAACTCCTGTGCAAAAGCAAAACTATTTTTCATAATAGCCACTAGCATAATACAGGCAGTTAAGTACTTTTTAAGATGTCTCATAAATTATTTAAAATTTTTCAGTACTGATTATCAGAGGTCAAATTATTTGATAATCTCTAATTTATTATTTCTTTATCATCAACCTGATATTATATTTAAGCAGATATAACCCCAGCCCCAGAGGAATCAAGGACAGACACAGTACAACAAACGGTGAAAACCATAAATGCCAAAGTCCACCCCGAATGGCTTTTGAAGGAGCAGCTTTATCATAATAAATTGTTACTTCATTTGACCATTCCTTACTATTACTGCTATAATCAGCATTTAGTGTATAAGACCTGTTAGCAGTGTCATAATAGCTAATGATTGGAGAATAGAACCTGGTATATTTATTCTTCTCTTGCTTTCTGCTTTCTGTATAGCTTGTAATATGTCCTTCCGTTTTTACACCATTCAATACCAAACTGGTATGCTTATAAAATTTAGCTATGCTGTAATATACTCCTTTTCCGCCGAAGCCAAGGAATAAAAGCATCAATATAAGGGAGAAAAAGCTTACCCAGAAACTGTTATTTTTCATGGTTTATTATATTCATCTCCTGGCCATCGTTTGAAAAACAAGGAAAGCTATTTATTTTAAAATCAATTGAAAATTCAGATATAAAATTCTTATAATTCATCTTCATCATGGTTATATTAATTTTCTTTACAATCTTTTTCCAAACATATGGGTGAAAGATCTATTGACATTATATTTTTATCGATATTAGACTTAACAACAGCTATATTTACTGTGTATTCTTTTTCTTTCAATTTAGTAATTGTTATTGCATAAATTTTATCAGGAAAATTCCATTGATAAAGTTTTGAATTAGAAAACTCCAATCTTTTATTGGGTTTAAGTTTAACTCTATATTTACCATATTTTTTGTCCAAATCATTAATGAGGTTAACTGGATCTTTATTGGTTTCTATAAATGATGTAAAGGCTTGTATTTTTTTATCCTTATCTGCAATTACATCTACCCGATTGTTGCTAAACTCCATAAGGTTAACCATGGATACCTTAGCATTCTTATCTTCAATTTTATTTCGATATAACCAAGCTTTACTTTTTTCATTTGTTCTATCCAGCTCAACATGAGGAACCTTTGAAAATAATGTATCAATACTTTCCTTAAAAGTTACTTTATCTAAATCTATGCTTCCCTCCTTAGATCCTAAATATTTAGGGTTTTCTTTTGATTGGGATTGGCAGTTTTGAAAAATAACAAATAAAGCCAATAGCAATAAGAATTTGATATTATATTTTTTATTATTCATCAGTATAATTTAGGGGATTCTCAAACAGTGTTTTCTCATCAAATCCTAAAAAGCCATGTATTCTACTACTCACCAAAATTTTTTACCAAGCTTTTAATTCATTACTTCCTTCAGGCATATACAAGAATAAAGGGTCACCACCTTCAACTACTTTCCCTGTTGAATTCTCACCTTTCAAATACAATAAAGGATTGTGATTTCTTTGCCATAATGCCACAATTTTATTATTTGCATAGAATTGCATATAATAATTTTCAATAGGAATAAAAGTTCTATTTTTTAGTTTAGAATCTACGATCCCATATTGGTTTTCATTTTTATTTTTCACTTCCTGAATATCAGTATATGTTGTATTATATACTAAGGCAGCAGAGTGGGCACTAAGGCTTGTATATGCAGCTACATCTGATTTTTCACAAATGGTTCTTACTTCATTATATTTTTTTACCACCAGCTCTTCAATATTAGGAATTTTATTAAGGGTAACTGCCTTATCTAATTCTTTACTATAATCAAAAGGAACTGTAGCATCAAAATCAATTGTATGTTCATAAAAAGGAAGTTTTTGACTTTCTAATCCTTCTGGCAAAGTAAATTCAGCTATTTTTTTGTAATCTTTTAAAGAACTACTTTTATCAGGTGCATTAAAAATATTAACTTTAACATGAGCATACTTAGTAATATATTGATCTCCGTCCTTTGGATAAATTTTAATTTTTAAAGTTTGCTTACCACTTTTAGTAATCATCACGTTTAAAGGTAACATAATACTTTCTCCTCTATTTTCTGTTAATCGATAGTCAACATTATTTTCCATTTCGACAACAAGTTTACAGCCTTGTTTATTCATTTGTAGTGAATAAACTGGTGTGGTACTATATGAATGGATGGAACTGATGATGTTTTCTTTTACTTGTCCATAAATATGAGAACAATTGAATATCCCAACCATCATTAGAAATAAGAATATATACATTTTGGGGTTCATCATTTACAAATTTCACAACCAACTATTATCCAGCAAATTAAAAACATTAATTACTGCAAAAAACTAAAGATCTTCTTTACAATTTTTTTTATAACAACAAATATTGGCTGTCCAAAATAACAACCTACGGATAGTGCCAAAACAGACATTCCCAGAATTAAAAAGGGCCAGAAAAAGAGATTCAGAAAACCACCTCTTGTTGCTTTTTGTGGTTTTTCGGAATTGTAATACATGGTTACCTCATCATCATTCTCCTGACTACTGCTGCTGTAATCTGAATGATACTCTCTTACAATACCTTTATTATCTTCATATTGTATGAGCGGTGAATACATTTTTGTAGAATTTCCTTTGTTATTAGTGGAATAACTCCCCTCATAACCTATAATTTTACCCGTTGTTTTATTTCCAAAAACAACTAAACTAAAATTTTTTCCTAATTTCTGGATACTATAAAAAATTCCCCCAGTGCCCAATGTAAGCAATACAAAGATAAAAGAGATGTAAAGTGTCGTAATAAAAAAACCGGAACTCTTATTTTCGCTCATGTTAAAAAGTAACTAAAAATTATCTTATCACTTCCAATTCATCAGAATTTTGTGACATATGAAATAGGATTGGAAATTTAATTGTTTCTTCTTTTACTTTTCCATCTTTTGCTTCATGCTTAATTTTAGTTCTCAATGCTGATCCTTTATCACTTATATTCTCTAATGTAACGAGTCTATTATAGCCATAAAAAACAACTTTTGCATTATCTAATGGTTGTACAACAGCATTTTTTTCTGTAAAGGCATCTTTATCAAATTTCACACCTTCAATAATTTCGTTAGGCTTTAGATAAAAAGAAATATTCATTTCAGAATCCTTTTGTTTCTTCATTTTTTCAAAAGTTGAATAATCTTTATTGGCTAGAAGTCTTTGTATTTCTTTATATTTATCTAATACTTTTTGTTCTATATCAGCAACTTTTGTTAAATCCTTAGAATTTGACCATCCTTCAAACTGGTAAGGAACTTCCGCATCAAATTCAAATTCTTTTTCAAAGTAAGGAAGTCCAGATTCAGGAATAGGAATGGAGGGAAGTTGAAAAACAAGAACTTCATTAATATCATTATAGTCCCAAGCATCTTTTCGATAAGCAATTGAAAGGGTAAATAAAGGAGTATTCTTATCTGAAACTGTTAATTGATTTTTCCCAATATTAGGATACAACTTAATTTTAAGTTTTTGTTTACCACTATTCAGAATACAAGAATTAATAGGAGCAGAAGATGTTAATGCACCTCCTATACCTATTTTTTTGGCAACTGGAATATCATTTATCAATATTTCAAATTGGCATCCACTATTACTGTTATCAAAATCAACACTATAATATGGGCGAGATGAGAACGAGTTTACTTTTTGCTCTATTTCTGATATCATCATGTCTTCTGTCTTTGTTTGAATTGTATTATTTTGTTTTTGTTCTTTATTACCTTGTGAGCAGCTATATATGAAGCATGAAAATGTTATGCAGATTATTTTTATACTTTTTTTAATCATTTAAATAATATTTTTTATCAATATCTAATTTATCTTCCTTAATAACAATAAACTCTTCTGCTGTTTCCCTTTCCGTACTTGCAAATTTCCCAACAAAAGTTAGTGTTATTTTAATTCCAGAGTGTCTAACAATAGGTTGTAAATATAACCCTTTAACATCATCAAGCCCAGCTGAAAGGCCTAATGAAAAATAACCTTTTCCTTCAGCTCTTGCTTCAAAATCAAAATCAGCTTCATAAATGACTGCTTTTACTTTTCCAGTAGCTTTTGCAGATAAAGTTAAGCTAAATCCAAATTGGCCTTCCGCTTTTAAAGTGCCTTCTTTTTTTAATTTACTTAGTTCTATATTTCCCTCAATGACAAGCTTTCCATAAAATTTAAGATCAAATCGAACAGTCGCATTTGCTGCATAGGCCAATAAATCTAATGATGTAATTACTGCTTCAGCTGCAGGGTGTAATTTTTTACCCCATGCTATCAAGTCAATAATAGCTTCTGCTCCAATTACAGGATCTGCTTTTGCAACCAAACCAAGAGTTGGAGCTAATATATTATCTTCACCTTTTTCCTTTCTACCAAATTTATATTCCCATCCGGCACCAATAGAAATTTGTGGAGATAACACTTCAATGCTTAGCGGAATTCTACGAACTCTTTCCAATACATTCCCTCTGAGACCTTCAGTTGAATTTCCTCTATCACGACCAGTTACCTTATCAACAAATTGTTTTATCTTGACAAAAGAACCAATGATAAGTTTTACTTTTTCCGAAATCTTTTGGTCTAATTTAGCAGTTTCTGTTTTATTCCATTTTGCTTCTATTGATAAACCAAACTTTGTTTCTACTGTACCGTCATAGCCATCAATATCAGCCGCCTGAGCCCTAACAACTGCTGCTTCTACCCTATGTTGTCGCATTTCAACCCAGGTATCCCTATAATATAAAGGGTTTTTCATACCATAGTTAAGATGGAAGGTCCAACTTACATTAGGATATACTTTTATTTTTGCAATCTGGTTAGGATAACGACACGTAGAAATAGGTACAAAATACGTTTGAACTAAATCCTCTGTTAATATGAAATAGTTAAATAACCATAATTGATTTACAATTGCAGCCGGATATTTACCTACATTTCCTTCAAAGAAAGTTTTATTATAAGCATACCTCAACATAAGCATCATTTTATCCTCTCCTTCGAAGTTAAAGTCTACTTTTTCTTTCCACTGTTGTACATCACCTACATCTTTAGAAGGTCCTCTCTGTTTATCCGGAACAACATCTACATCTCCTTTCTGTTGCGGGTCCTGCAACACTACATAAACCCCATCTTTATCCCTTAAAGCAGGCATTACTCTATCTATCTGAAAAACATGTTTCACTTCATTATGTTTTTGCCCTGGCTCTAATAAAAGAAGACCATTACATAAAACATTCTTGTTTGTTAAACCACCTAATTTAATAGATATATTTTTTCTCTCATCCCCCGTAATTATCCCAAATGTTTGTGCAGTACGGTCGATGGGATTCTTAGTATCATTTTCATCAAATATTACTAAAGCATCTCTATCGGGGTCACTTTCATCTTTTATAGTAATGGTACTATAACCACAGGGGTCAATACCCTTTTGAGTATAACGTATATCTCCTATATATTGTATCTGATTGTTCTTTTCTACCTCAAATTTACTCAAGAGATCACTCATCTTATCAAAAGGAACAAGTAGCTCATTAGAAGTATCATATATCCATCTGCCATTTTCTAATCTGCGCCAAAATGATGTTACTTTTTCTGAGTCATATTCTCCAATAGGAGCTACATAACCTGCAGGAAGTAAAACAGGACCAGAATAACCAATGTAACCTTTTAGCTTAAGATAAAACTTTTCATCGATTTTTTTATCAACATGATTTTTCTGCCAATCAGCATCAATTGTAAATTTTAAGATTTTAGTTGGATTGTAATCAAATGTACCTACCTCTCTATTTGTGATTTCCTGTTTTTCCAGTTTAGCAACAGTCTTTCCTTTATTGATAAGCTCAACATCAAAAACAAATTTATCTGAACGGTTCCTATAATCAGGCATTAAGTGTGTATAGACCTCTATATTAACGGTCTGCCCATAGCCAGCTTTTGTTTCACTGTTTTCAAGTGGAACATATCCCGTTTCTGGAAATTTAAAATGACAGTATAAAACCTGAGGTTTGCCTAAAGGGACAACTCTCAATGCGGTTGTTTGGTCTGTCTCAGGGAAAACACTATAAGGAATTAATAAATGAATAACTCCAAGATCACCAACTTTACCATCATTAAAACTATTGACATCCACAACTAAGTTATTCCCCTCAAAGGTTTTAAGCCCCTTCTCTTCGGTAGTTAATTTTGCAAAAAAATCACTAGGGCTGAGCTTAGAATATGCCCGTTTATAACTGGACCAAACATGCTCTCTTACCAGAAACCATTTTACTCCCTGAATTGTAGTTTCAGGATTTCCTGTTCCCGGCCCCAAACAAGATTTATCAATATAAGCTGTAAAAGAATCGTTTCCGTGTCCTAATTCTACAAGAAAGCTATTATTATATGGTTTTACATTCTGCTTGGCATCTTTAATTAATGCTTTTTTAATCCCTGCTGTACCCATGGTTTTCTTTAAAAATTAGTTTTATAAGCCTCTTTTTCATTATAGTTCTTCATATCCATCACAGGATTCACATGCGACTGCAATTCACTATCTGCGTTCTGAAGGTTCTTTTTGGTAGGTTCTCCCATTTGTCCGGATTTAATGATAGAAATACAGTCTGTTCCTCCGATGGGACAGGTTGCTTTGCTGTCTTGCAGCAGGATATAGCCTCCGGGTGGATCGTAGAGTTCTTTTTCGTAATAGCCGCTCCATTGGGTTACTACGGCTGAGCATGGGGTATTATTTTTTTTGGCGCATGAACCGAAAGTATTCTTCTCAAAGGTAGCTCCGATATCTTTATGGGTAGCCGCAAGTTTACTGCTACCAGCATTGTCATTCACATAATATTTGGTCTGCGTAAGTACTTTCAGTTTATCTGGAGCCGAGCCAAATTTACATTGGCAGACAGCTCCCTGTACTACTTTTTCTTTTAGTGACATTTGGTGTGTTTTTGTAAAAATAAGTCTTTTTCCTGAACCGATACGTTTTACCAGTCATTTTCTATTCTTTCGAAATTATCAAATCCCCATTTATTAGGCGGAACTTTTACAAGGCCACCTGTAATAAAAGGACTACTTTCATCCAATACTTTGTCTTTATATTCTTCTGAACCCAACTGATACTGGGTATAATGGATCTTTTTCACGAATACTTTTTTCCCCGACCAATCTCTTGAGAATACTTCAAAATAAGCTCTTGTGTGCATCGGAAAATGGTGGTACAGATCATGATCGAAAATCACCTTAAGCGTCATATAAAGAGTACTATCATCATGGTGACCCTCAGGATAAAAATACCGTGGAGCCAATAGTTCTTCACTTTCAAACTCTATGACAAAGGAATGGTAATCTGTAGGAAATTTATCGATAGTCTGTACTCCTGAAAATTTTAACGGTCCACGATAAGGAATCACGGAAAGATAAAGATCTCTTTCAACCTTTCTGGTATCTCCGTAATGAACGAATTTGGAATGAAAAAACAAGTTCCAGAACCAGTCATTGTGCAGACTTTGTTCAATAACGGCTTTATTTTGAAGCTTACTTTCAAAACTGGCAAAAAAATCATCCAATTCTTTACTGCTGTATTTATCGGATATTTTTGATTTTTGAATCTTCCACCTTTCCAGCATCTTATCATGATTGATAATCTCACCTGTTCCCGTTCCTTTTTCATTAAGATCTACTTCTACAGGATAAATGGTGGCAGATAATGCTGATGAAATAATCTCATTGATCTGGTCTGCCTCATGCTGGTTGTAAAAAATATCTTCCTTATTAATGCTTAATGATCCTTTACCATACTCAACGTTCAGATTGGCGGCTATGGTATAATCTATTCTTTTGGAAGGTTTTTCTTCATTATCAGAATAGTATTTCACAGATACTCCATACCTTCTCCCTTGAAGTCCGGAAGGTTTTATTTTGATCGTATTTAGCCTATGTAAAATTTGTTTTTTAGATAATCTGATCTCCGACATTATTAACTTAGCGTATCTTTAGTGTTTCCCCAAAGTTAATAAAATTCTGTTTATCACCCATTTTGGATAAATAGGAAACCCTACAACTACTTCAACTCCTTACTACAGCCAGATTGCATAAATTTCATTGTGCCAAAAACTTGTTCAGACTATTTAATAAAATTATATAAAGCTTCAAAAAACTTAGGATACACTTCAATATGTGGGAGATGGCCTACATTCTCAAGTTCCACCAACTGGGATCCTTCAATTTCACGCTGAGTTTTCTTTCCCAGTTCCTGATACTGCCCCATTTTGGACTGAAGTTCCTTGGGAGCTCTGTCTTTTCCTATTGCTGTCCGATCTCTCGTCCCAATGATGAGTAAAGTAGGGGCTTTTATATTTTTGAATTCATAACAAACAGGCTGGTTATAGATCATATCTGAAGTCAGAGCAGCATCCCATGCCACCAGCGGATAGTCTTTATGAAGAGTCCAACCAGCAATAAGATCAAGCCATGGCTGGTATTCTGCCTTCCATTTATTGTCATAATAGAATTTCAACTGATAATTCTTATAGGTTTCAGCTGTATTCTTAAGCTCCGATTGGTAAGCCTGGTCTATATTCTGATAGGCAGCAAATGTCTTATAATCTTCAAGTCCGATAGGGTTTTCAAGAATCAACTTCTGAACTTTTTCAGGATAAAGCAAAGTAAACCTTGTAGCAACCATTCCACCCATTGAATGTCCCAGAACAATGGTTTTATCAATCCCTAATTCATCGAGAATAGCTTTTGTATTTTCGGCCAGTTGTGAAAAAGAAAACTGATAACTGTGAGGTTTTGATGATTTCCCAAACCCAATCTGATCCGGAATAATGACCCTGAATCCCTTTTCTGAAAGATCTTTGGCCGTTCTTTCCCAATAAGCACCATTAAAATTTTTCCCATGGAGAAGCAGAATGGTTTTCCCGTTGGCTTTTTGAGGCTTCACATCCATATAAGCCATCTTCAGATCATTACCCTGCGATTTTAAATTCTTAAAATGTACTTCGTAAGGATATTGATACTCAGACAACATAGCATCAAAAGGTTTTGTCTGTGAAAACAGAACTCCTGATCCGGTTACGAATAGTATTGCAGTGGCTATATTTCTGAAATATCTCATGGTACTTTATTTTTAAGGTTTTAAAATTAAAAAAACCGCTCCAAAAGGAACGGTTTTCAACTGTTATTTTTAGTTAAATATTATTTTTTAAGACAATTCTGCTATAGAAACTTCTTTTTCTTTTTTGGATGGAAGGTTCATTAAAACAATAGCAAAAAGAATTAATGCAATCCCTACCCACTGTATTAAAAATACTTCTTCGCCCAATAAAACAAAGGCCATTGTGACGGAAACCGGAAGCTCCAATGAAGAAACAATACTTCCCAGTCCTAATCCTGCATTCGGGAAACCGATATTGAACAGAATAGGTGGAATGATGGTTCCAAACAAAGCTAAAATAAAACCATAGGTCAGGAATATTGAATAATTGAAAGGATGAATATGCTCTGTATTTTCTGTAAAATTCAAATAGAAAGCTTTTAATCCGTCAAAATACATAGGCCCTATCTGTGCAAAGAACAGGAATGCAAAAACAACAATAGAACCACCTGTAAGCATAATAATACTCTTTCTGAAAACAGGCAGATGAGTAGCCAATGTGTTCGAGGTAAACATCGTTAATGTATACGAAGCCGCTGCCATCAGTCCCCAGAAGACACCGTGCCAATCCAGTTCGATCTCCATATTAATAAGGTTGGTAGCCAAAACAGTTCCCAGCAATACTATAATTACAGCAATAATTTTCCTTGCATTCGGCAGTTTCTTGGTGATAATACTTTCCACCACTACACTGAACCATACAGACTGCATCAGCAATACAATAGCAATGGAAACATTGATATATTGAACTGCGATATAATAAAACAAACTTGTTCCTCCCAATGACGTTCCGGCAAGCATCAGCATTCTGACCTCTTTGGAGCTTGGCATTGATAATTTCTTTTTTGAGGTTAGAGTTTGAATCAAATTCAGGATCAAAAGTCCTGCTAAACCTAGTACAAATTGGGATGTTGTTACTTCAGATGTTGTAAAACCATCATGATAGGCCATTTTCACAAAAGTGGCCAACATTCCGTATATACTAGCACCAATTCCTACAAATAAAACACCTTTTAGTATATTTTTCTTCTTCATAATTTTTTTAACAGCCTGCAAAGGTACAACATATAAATTAAATTATTTTGAAGTATAGGCATGATAGATAAACGAGATCGCCGCAAGCTTTGCTTGCGGCGATCTTTCAAATTGATTATATAGTTAGTTATTTTTTAACAATCACTTTAGAATTAGACTCAAAACCAAGTCCTTTCACTTTCACGATATAAGTACCGTTTATCAGGCGACTTGTAGAAATTGCCTTTTTATTTTCAGGAGAAATCTTATCTTCTGAAGAAACTAATTTACCAGACATATCATACAGCTCTACACTTACTTTTCCAAGAGTTTTGCTTGGGAAATTAATATAAAACTCATCTTTTGCAGGGTTCGGATAAATCGAAATTTTTTGATCTTTATATGAAGTAACTTCATCTGTACCTAGTGAAGCACATTCTTCTGGTATATTAAAATTTTCCACCTGATCCGTAATAACATTCTTAACTCCTGCTGAAGCTCCTACACCAAGTCCTCTTTTTGCAAAAACTTTCCAGATCATACATTTATCCTGACCGTTTGTTGTTGCTACATCTGCTGCTAATATGGCGTTTCTTCCATCAATAAAGCTAGGATTACACCCTTGAAGCTTTAAAGCATCTGTTACTAATTGTAATACTTTTGAACTTCCATTAGGTGTAGTTGACATTACATCTGAAGAATATCCATATTTTTCCACATACTTCCAATGAAGATCCCATAACATAGTTGCCCAAACGAAGCCAATAGAATGAGAATCAGTAACCAAAGCACCGTTAGTATTTGTATACTGCATTTGATTAGTCGCTCCATAAGTATAAGGATTCACAGCAAAATTCGGAGAGTATTTAGCTGGTCTGATCCCGCCACCTGTTATTTCTTCTCCACCGGCGTAAGTTCCCATACCTCTTGCTACTGAAGCATTATCTCCAGGTCTGTTGGTAAGCATCAAAGCAAAGAAATCAGACCATCCTTCTCCCATTTGTTCTCTACTCACAGATGTAGATAAACATCCTGATCCTGTACCTGTTAATCTGTTCGATATTCCATGTCCATATTCGTGGGTTACAATTCCATTATCAAAACTTCCATCCGGAGTAACACTTGTAGCAGGATCATTTTTAAGCGTAATATTTACTGTTGTGTTGGCTGTAAGCTGAGTCTTGATATACTCTCCTTCAGAATTTTCAATAGAAACTGTAGGAATTGTAATAGAAGGATCTGATCCACCCATTCCCGATGGGAAATTTGTAGCTGTTGCATTATTATAGATCACTACAGCTATAGCACCTGCATCCTGAGCATTTTTTGTTTTAACTGCAAAGCCACAATTCGTTCCACCTCCTCTTTCAATAAGGCCTATTTTACCAGTAAGTGATCCCGCTGGTAATGCTGTACAGCCAGTTACGTTTGAAGCCAGTTGTACATCTCCGGTTATTGCAGTACCTGTTAATGCAGGGCCAAACTCAGCAGTTCCGGTAATAGGTTTACGAGCTACCGCTGCTCCTGGAGTATTGTAAAAGAACAGCTGATTTACTGCAGACCATAAATACATCTGCATATATGGTTTATTTCCGTCTGAAGGAGTACCAAAGTTGGCATTATTAAGTCCACCTCCATCTTGTCCCTCTGCTTCTACATAATCATTACCTAATCCACCATTTCCGAAGTTACTCTGTTGAAAGTTTCTTGCTGTTTCTGTAAATCCGAATTTATAAAATACATCATGAATTTTATTATTCAAATAGAACAAATTGGTAATAGAAGCATTCTGATTAGCTGCTGGCGTTCCGTTTATACTGAATGGAAAATCAAAATTTCTGGTTGCTCCACCATCAGGAGAAAGGCCAGGAGCATCAGCATTTGCTGTATCTTCATAAGCGTATACATTATTTCCTCTTGTAATGGTATAACGATTTTCTCCATCAAAATGCCATCCTTCCGGGGAAGCCGGCAAATACCATGGATTAGAAATGATTTGTCTTGAACCAAATGTTGGAGCTTCTACTGGTAAAGCGAAAACATTATAGCTGGCATTATCTGGTACCAGGAAAGGAGTAAACTGAGTATTTGTTGTTGACGGACCTGTCGGGTTATTTTGAACAAAGTCCATCTCTGAATGACTGTGAGAATAAGCTCCCGGATGAAAACTACAAGATACATTCAGGTCGGTTTTATCCAAGATCTCACCTGTATTGGTATCAATCAGATAAGTCCAATAGCTTGGTGATTTTGGTTCTCTTAACAGATACTCATAAGCAAGTTTTAAACTTCCTTTATGCTCTACATATACAAGTCTTTGCTTTGCAACTTTTTTGCCTTCCGTAGCTTCTCCTGCAAAATCACGAATAAGAAAGTCACTAATCTCCTTTTTCTTTAAATCGTCTGCTATGGTATGAAGTGCAGCCGTTTTACTAACAGCCACATTACCAGATGCAGATACAGTATAATCTTTTACAAAATTATCCGTGTAATAAACAACTTTATTATCCTTAATAAGAGCAGTTCCTACAGAATTATATATTGGTAAGCCTTTATAAGTCTGTAAAAATTTTACAACATTACCATTTAATGATTTTGACGGATCTACATTATCTACAACAAAATTATTGAGATCAGATTTTTTATATTCTCTTATTTTATTTTGAGAAATATAATCCTTAATAAGCGATTCATTATCTTGTCCGAAAGCAATAGCCGGAAATACAGAAAACACTGCAAACAGAATAGGTAGAGTTTTATTTTTCATATCCATTATTAAAGACGCGAATCTACAAAAGTTTTGCATTAAAAATAGACAATTGATGAATAAAATTAAAAATAAATTATAAAGCTATTTTTCAACATGAAACTCTCCAGCATTATTGGTAAAAATTATCAACCCTTTTATGAGTCATCATTTAATTGACAACCACCAGGAAGCAAAACTTTCTCTTTTGCCATAAAAAGCCATCTCACTTTTTGGAGAAAGCCTCTCCTTTGTAATGCTGTAAAATAGGTTTAAAGTATCTCAAAAAAAACAATGACAGGAGTAAAAATAAGGTGAAAGATATTTTAAAATTCACTACACCATAACAGAAGAAATTGATATTTTTATATATTTCCGAATTCTTCTTAATTCCTTATTGGTTTACTTTTAATATCTTAGGTACATTCAATAGTGAGATTAAAGATCACAAAGTAGTATATAAACTTTTTTAATCACTCAAAAAAATGAAAACTATTACAATCAAAATTTTATGTTTATTTTTCTTATTCAGCCTACTTTCTTGCAATGGATCACTAAAGACTCAAGATGATGAAAGCATATGGCTAGTATTTCAGCCCAAAGTCGAATTAAATAGATCTGTAACTCTAAGACTATTTTTTAGGAACCAACCTGATAATGGAAGCATCAAAGTCCTTTCGGCTCCCTCAAAGACAGATATGGAATTAGATGGTACAAAGATTGAAAAAGAAATAAAATCAGATGGAGAATATTATTTCTACGATATCTTTTTTGAAGCAGCAGTACTGGGCAAGTCAAACCTTCCCATTATAGAAGCAAAAATAGGTGGAAAGACCTATAAAAGCAAAGCAGAAACTATTGAAGTTGTGAAAGAACAGAATGTAGACAATAATGCAGTGAAATTGGTATTAAAAACAGACAAAGATCGCTACCATGTTAATGATACAATTAAGCTCTCATTGTATGAATATTCTAAATTCTCTCAGATCTCTAAATTTACTCCGGCAGATTTAGTTAAAAAGGGCGCACCCGAGGCTTTATTCGAAGTGATTGATGTGGGAAACGTAGATTATGAAGTAGGTATCGTAGGTTTTAAAAAATACATAGATGCCCATTTTAATGTAGCAAGTTATCACTGGAACGTAAACGAAACAGGCAAGCGAATGGCCACACTAGATGGTGTCCCTTATATAAAAAGCCTGATTTTCCATATGAAAATGAAGGCTAAAGAAAAGGGGACTTTTACCATACCCAAAAGTAGGTTCGATTTTAAAATCTATCCTTATGAAGAAGCTTTCCGAGAGGAAATGCTTGGCCCGGAGGAAGTTTTGCGTACAAAAAACAAGATAAGCTCACAATCTAATATACTAAACATTATTGTGGAATAGTATAGGTAAAGCCAACTAATCCTGAAAATCTGATATAGATTACGGGACAAAAATAAATAATTAAACCAGAGTAAATTTTATTTTGCTTTGGTTTTTGTTTTTATTGGTTTTCATTTTAATTTGAGATTGTTCATGCATTTCGTTTAGAGTGAGATAGTGATTTAAAAAATGAGGTCATAGATCATTGTAATTTTTTTTACTCTTAAATATCTTTTTTAAAATAAAGCATAAAAAAACTGCTCTTTCGAGCAGTTTTACTTTTATCTATTTCTTGATGATCTTTTCTGAATATTTTTCGTTTTTATCTGTTGTTACATTAACAATATACACTCCTTCTTTTCTGGAGCTCAGATCTACTTCTATTTCTTTGTCTCCACGAAGCACTTTATTATAAACCATATTTCCAATTAAATCTCTTACTTCCAATGTTCCTGATTTAATGTCTTTGTTCAGGATTACTTTAAATAATCCGTTGGTAGGATTTGGGGTTAGCTTCAACATTTTTTCTCCCACAGAAGACTTTGCGCTCAGAAGCATTGGACAATCTAAATTAATATCATAATCGAAAAATGGGTACTTATTCCAGCTATATGCAACAGAACTATTAGGAGCATTGGATATCATCTTCACCCTAAACTTATGTAGACCTGTTGACCCAGCATTCAATGCATGAGCAAAACTGTAAGGAGTGAAATTATATTTAAAAGAATTTCCCGTTCCAAATACAGGATCAGATTCCATAGGATATACTGCACCCGTCTGCATATTGATTAATTCCAACTTAAGCTCCTGCAACGTAGCCCCAGCCGGAAGCACATAAGCTCCAGTAAGATCAGAAGTACCCGATATACACGCACCTGGTTCATAAAGAAAATCCAGAGTTCCCATCCCATTAGAAAGACATATATATGCAGCCAAATTTTTCCAGTAATTCACTTCATAATCATACATTCCAAAACCGTTAGTTCTATTAAAATAAGATCTTGGATGCCCATTACTAGGATCCGCAGCAACCATTTCATATTGATCCGTGTAAGCCCCCTCACTACTTGCAATAGATGCAGCTGCAAGAATTGCATTATTATCTGTACTCACATGAACTACTGTAAATCTTATGGCTCTGTCTATTTTAAAATTCATCACATTGGCAAATGCATCATAGGAACCATAATTTGAAGCAAAAGCAGGATCTACAAGATGTGAACTAAGACTGTTTGAATCTCTTTCTGCATCAGTAAAGACAATGACCCTTCCAATCTGTATTTTATTTAATGTTTTTTGAGGGCTTATGATATCAGTATTTGAAACTCCATCTAAAGCATCACCAACCAATCCTACTGATTTTTGGAAATTATCTCCAAAATCCAGTCGGCGTTCAAAATTCTGTGCTATTAAAAGATCGTTGGTAAAATCAGATTCAATGTAAATTAAAGGTTTATATACTCCCGTATCGTTATCGAACACTCCTGTTCCATATTGTACTACTGCAAATCTGCTTTCAGGATTACAAGCCAAAAGCTGTTCCATTAGCTTATTGGCACCCCGCCTCATCTTGATATATTCTTGTTTGGTAGTAGTTCCTCCATTATCCAACATAATAATGTAATCAAATCCATTTTGCGCATTAAGAACACTCCATGACATCAGGAATGTCATAAAGAAAAATAAGAATGTTTTTTTCATGGTTAAAAGTTTTAAATTTAGATCCGTTAAGATAATATTTTATCAACAAACAGTTTGATTAATTTTAAAATTTTAACATTTTATAGAATTATAATTAAATATATACTAAAAAACATATTAATACAAAAATAAAAACTGCCCGGATGAGCAGTTTTACTTTTATTTATTTCTTGATGATTTTCTCAGAGTAGATTTCGTTTTTATCTGTTGTTATATTAACTATATAAACTCCTTCTTTTCGGGAACTCAGATCTACCACTATTTCTTTTTCTCCACGAAGTATTTTATTATGAACGGTATTTCCTACCAGATCTCTGATTTCTAATGTTCCTGATTTAAATTCTTTATTCAGGATTACTTTAAACATTCCACTGGTAGGATTTGGGGTCAGTTTAAACATCTTTTCTTCTACTGAAGACTTTTTACTCATAAGCGTTGGGCAATTCAAATTAATATCATAATCAAAAAATGGATATTTATTCCAGCTATACGCAACTGTACCCCAAGAAGAAGTAGAGGTCATCTTTACTCTGAACTTATGCGGACCTGTTGATCCTGCAAGTACAGCATAAGTAAAGCTAGAAGGGGTAAAACTAAAATGAAATGAATTCCCTATCCCAAGCACAGGATTAGCTATTATAGGATACACCTCCCCTGTATCCAAATTGACTAATTCAAGTTTAATTTCCTGCATAGCAGCCCCAGCCTCAAGATAATAATTCCCAGAAAGACCTGAAGTACCATTTATACATACTCCGGGTTCATAAAGGAAATCTACAGTTCCTCTACCACTAGAGTTGCATATAAATGCCGCCAAATCCTTCCAGTAATTTATTTCGGTAGGCAACATATGAAATCCGTTAGTTCTATTATAATAGGATTTTGGGTAACCATAATGTGGATCTCCAGGAACATCCTCAAAATCATCATCATAAGGACCAAAAGGACTAGCAATAGATGCTGCTGCCTTAATTGCATCATCATTTGTATTAGCATGAATTACACTAAATCTTATCGCTCTATCTATTTTAAAATCCATCACATTTGCAAATGCTTCATATGAAGCATAATTGGATGCATAAGCAGGATCTACAAGATAAGAACTAAGACCATTTGAAGCTCTTTCCGCATCAGTAAACACAATAACTCTTGTATCATGTTCTATATTTAGTGTTTTTTGAGGACTTATAATATCAGGATTTGGAATCCCATCGATAGCATCTCTAACCAACCCTACAGATTGTTGTAAATAATCTCCAAAATCTAACCGGCGGTAAAAATTCTGTGCGGTAAAAAAATCGTTGGTAAAATCAGACTCAATATAAATTAAAGGTTTATATACACCTGTATCTTCATCAAGCACTCCAGTTCCGTATTGCACTACTGCTACCCTGTTATCAGAATTACAGGCTAACAATTGCTCTATTAGCTTAATAGCACCGCGTCTCATCGTGTGGTAATCTTCTTGATTCATAGAACCTCCATTATCCAACATAATAATATAATCCCCTTGTCCTTGTGCTTTAAGACCATTCCATGACATCAGGAATGTCATGAAGAAAAATAAGAATGTTTTTTTCATGGTTAATCTTTTAATTCGGTTTTTAATGAGTATAAAAAACTGCCCGGATGAGCAGTTTTTTATTTAATTATTTCTTGATGATTTTTTCTGAATAGATTTCGTTTTTATCTGTTGTTATGTTAACTATATAAACTCCTTCTTTTCGAGAGCTCAGATCTACTTCTATTTCTTTACCTCCACGAAGCACTTTATTATAAACCATATTTCCGATTAAATCTCTTACTTCCAATGTTCCTGATTTAATGTCTTTGTTCAGGATTACTTTAAATAAACCGTTAGTAGGATTTGGTGTCAGTTTAAAAAGCCTTTCTTCTGTCTGTAACTTTGCAGCTCTCAGGTGCGGACATTTCATCGTAATATCATAATCAAAGAATGGATAATTGTTCCAGGCATAAGCAATTTCATAGTTACCATTATAAAGATAAACCATAGAAACTCTGAATTTTTGTTCACCAGTTACCCCACCATTCACAGCATTATCAAAGTCTGAGGGTTGAAAATAATAATTATAAAAATTCCCAGGACCGAAGTTAGGGGTAAAATTTACGGGAAATACCGTTCCGTTCTGCAACCCTATCAGCTCTACTCTAAGGTTTACGAGAGTAGCACCGGCCGGAAGGTTATAATAACCACCAATACCTGACGTGGCTCCTATACATTCTCCCGGTTCATATCTGAAGTTCACCGTTCCCATTCCATTGGTATTGCATATATTCGATGCAAGGTTTGGCCAGTAATCCATTTCCGGCTGCCCTACACTAAACCCGTTAGGTCTATTATAATATAATCTTGGCAGCACCCCATAATCAGGATCTGAAGTATTAGGCTCCAATGGTGTTCCTGTATAAGAACCTCCTGCACTCGCAATAGATGCAGCCGCCCCTACTGCCGCATTATTTGTATTGGCATGAATCATTGTAAATTGCGCTCCCATCATTTTAAACTTTACAGCCATCTCAAACGCCAATGGATCACTATAAGCTGTATTATTATAATTCACCAGATAAGATCCGTCAGCACCTCCTGAATTCCTTTCTGCGTCTGTAAATACTACAAATTTTAAAGGCTGTGTATTACTCAAGGTCATTTGAGGGCTTATGATATCATTATTCCCGCCCCCACTTAAAGCATCTGCAATCAGAACCAGGGATTCATTAAAAAGATGCCCGAAATCCAGACGTCTTTCAAAGTTTTGAGCAGTAAAGTGGTCGTTGGTAAAATCGGATTCAATATAAAGTAAAGATTTTCCAGTTCCGCTGGTATCACCAAATTTTCCGGTTCCATATTGCACAACAGCAACTCTGTTTCTGGTATTGCAGGCTAACAGCTCTTCCATCAGCTTAATGGCTCCCCGTTTCATATGAGCGTATTCAGCGTTAGTAACAGAATTCCCATTATCCAGCATGATAATGTAATCAGATTGTGCTTTAAGCTCGCCCCATGATATCATGAGCGCCATGAAGAAAAATAAAAATGTCTTTCTCATAATTAAAATTTTGTTTTAGCTTGCCAAAAATAACATATTTACATTACAAAGTGAAATATTTTAATTATTTTTAAATAAAAAAAGAAAATATTTAACATTAATCACAAAACATGACAGGTTTATTCATTGTTTCTGTTATTCTATCAACAGGTATTTATCATGATGACTATTTCACTAGCCCCGATAGTAACGGTTACCCCACAGCAAGAGTTGGAGAGCGAGAAGGCCTGAGTATTGGAGGGTGATGGCGCGAGGAGTATGAGTGGATAGCGGGAAAAAGCTCCTGAAATAAGGCACAAAAAAAGCCGCTCAAATGAGCGGCTCCTTATTTATAAATGGTTCAAAGATTATTTACCTTCTTCCATTTTTCTTTTCAACTCTGCTAATGCATCGATGTCTCCAAGAGTAGATCTTTCTTCGTTGTTTGAAGAAGAAGATACGTTTCTAGAAGAAGATTCTTTAACGTTTTTCTTTTCTTCGTCTCTGAAGATACCTGTGTGAGAAACTACAACTCTCTTGAATTCTTTGTTGAATTCAATTACTTTGAATTGAGCATCTTCACCTTTTTTGATTTTAGATCCATCTTCTTTCTCTAATAATCTTGAAGGACAGAAAGCTTCAACCTCAGCATCTTCGAATTGTACAGAAGCTCCTTTATCGTGAACTTCTACAGCTTTACCAGCGTGGATAGTTCCTTCAGCATATTTAGTTTCGAATTTATCCCATGGGTTTTCAGTCAATTGCTTGTGACCTAGAGATAATCTTCTAGCTTGGATATCTAGTTCAAGAACTACAACATCTAATTTATCACCTACTGCACAGAACTCAGATGGGTGCTTGATTTTCTTAGTCCAAGAAAGATCAGAGATGTAGATTAATCCGTCGATACCTTCTTCTAACTCTACGAATACACCAAAGTTAGTGAAGTTTCTTACAGTTCCTACATGCTGAGATGCTACCGGATACTTAGCTTCGATATTCTCCCATGGATCTTTAGACAATTGCTTGATACCAAGAGAAATTTTTCTTTCTTCTCTATCTAAAGTTAATACTTCAGCTTCAACTTCATCACCTACTTTTACGAAATCTCCAGCAGATCTTAAGTGAGTAGACCAAGACATTTCAGAAACGTGGATTAATCCTTCAACACCTGGAGCGATTTCTACGAATGCACCATAGTCAGCAAGAACTACTACTTTTCCTTTTACTTTGTCACCAACTTTCATGTCAGCAGAAAGAGCATCCCAAGGATGAGCTTCTAATTGCTTCATACCTAATTGGATTCTTGTTTTCTCATCATCGAAATCAAGGATTACAACTTTTACAGTTTGTCCGTCCTCTAGGATTTCAGATGGGTGGTTCACTCTAGACCAAGAAAGGTCTGTAATGTGGATCAATCCATCAACACCTCCTAAGTCAATGAATACACCGTAAGAAGTAATATTCTTAACAGTACCTTCAAGAACCTGACCTTTTTCAAGTTGAGCGATGATTTCTTTTTTCTGACCTTCGATATCTGCTTCGATCAATGCTTTGTGAGATACAACTACGTTTTTGAACTCAGGGTTGATTTTCACAACTTTGAACTCCATAGTTTTTCCTACGAACTGATCGTAATCTTTAATTGGCTTAACGTCAATTTGAGAACCAGGTAAGAATGCTTCGATTCCGTGAACGTCAACGATCATACCACCTTTAGTTCTAGATTTAACAAAACCGTTAACGATTTCTCCAGTTTCGTGAAGTTCGTTTACTTTATCCCAAGCTTTAAGCGTTCTAGCTTTTCTGTGAGATAATTGTAATTGACCAGTTTTGTCTTCTCTCTTGTCAACCATTACTTCTACCTCATCACCTACTTTTAGGCCTTGGTTGTAACGGAATTCGTTAAGAGAAATAACACCTTCAGATTTGAAGTTGATGTCTACGATAGCTTCTTTGTCAGTTAATCTTACTACTCTACCAACTAAAACGTCATTATCGTTTAGGCTGTTAAGAGATCCGTTATAGATTTCTTCTAAATCGCTTTTTTCTTTTCTCGCATCTGCATCAAGACCTGATTCGAAAGAATCCCAATCAAATTGTTCTGGTGCTACGTTTTGGTTTAAAATAACCTCTGCTGAATTTGTCTCTTTTGACATTTTCTAATAAAATTTGTATTCCTTCTTTTTTAACGGTTTGAATAAATGTGGATTTAAAAAATACGGAAGTAATTAATTATAAGTATTTTACTCATCAAACCTTTTCGCCACAAAAGTGGGTGCAAAGATAAAAATTTTATTTGAGATAAACAATAGTTTTAGCTCAACCTATTCACACCATAAACAATTGATTGTCAACATCTATTAAAGAATTGGAAATCATCAATTACTATAATGTAAAAAATCACCAGTTCAGCAAATAGATTATTTATTATTAAAATGCTGCTAAATCTATAATAGACAGGCTTCGACTCCGCACTGCATTACAATATTAAATTCAACAACCTATTATTAGAGTTGTCATGCTGAGCGGAGTCGAAGCATCTATACATTTTATAGTAAACAAAAGCTGAAATTTAATAGAATGTAGATGGTGTTGCAAACCACCGCCTCCTTTGAAAAACCATGTTACAAATCAGGAGAACTATTTGAGCCATTGAGATTCTTCATTTCGCTACGCTCCATTCAGAATGACAGCATTTACAATCAAAGAAGAGCAGTAATTCCTCCCTACTCTAAAACGCTACCACTCTCAAACCCTAAAACTCCAAAATTCATTACCTTTGCACCATGGAACTACAATCAATTTATCAAAAGCTGCAGATTCAGGATATGAATCAGATGCAGAAATCTACTTATAAAGCGTCTGAAAACAATACCGATATTGTTTTGCTCTCTCCTACCGGATCCGGAAAAACGCTGGCGTTTTTATTTCCGGCTCTTAGAAATCTGAAAAAGAATGTTCAAGGTGTTCAGGCCTTAATATTAGTTCCTGCTAGAGAGTTGGCATTACAGATTGAGCAGGTTTTCAAATCGATGGGAACAGATTTTAAGGTTTCCGTTTGCTATGGTGGGCATGATAAAAAGATTGAAGTTAATAATTTAATTGAAGCTCCGGCAGTTTTAATTGGAACTCCGGGAAGGGTTACGTATCACGTAAGAAACAATAATTTTGATCCGAAAACAGTTAAAACTTTAGTTCTTGATGAATTTGATAAAGCTTTAGAGTTAGGCTTCCATGATGATATGGAGTTTATCTGTAATTCTTTAAAAGGACTTTCTCAAAGAGTTTTAACCTCTGCGACAGCGATGGATGAAATTCCTGCATTTACCGGATTAAAAGATGAAAAAGTAATCAGCTTCCTTAAAGAAAATGATGTAAAGCCAGATCTCCAACTGAGAAGAGTAATGACGATCCCGGAAGAAAAACTGGATACATTATTCAATCTGGTTTGTAAAATCGGAAATAAAAGAACGTTGATTTTCTGTAATCACCGTGATGCGGTGGACCGTATCTCAGAACTCCTTCACCAGATGGGAATCGACAGAGAAACTTTCCACGGTGGAATGGAACAGGATGAAAGAGAACGTGCCTTATTAAAATTCAGAAATGATTCTGCCAGAATCCTTATTACAACCGATCTTGCTGCCCGTGGACTTGATATTCCTGAAGTGGAATCTATCGTTCATTATCAGCTTCCTCCAAAAGAAGATGCTTTCATTCACAGAAACGGACGTACCGCAAGGATGAATGCCAAAGGTTTTGTTTATCTGATCATGAATGAGGATGATAATTTTCCTTTCATTAAAAATGATACTCCTGAAGAAAGTGTTGCAGGCTTCACTAAAGTCCCGCAAAAAACTCCTTTCCAGACGATCTACATCAGTGCAGGAAAAAAAGATAAGGTGAATAAAGTGGATATTGTAGGGTATTTACTCAAAAAAGGAGAACTTCAAAAAGAAGATGTTGGTGTAATTGAAGTAAAAGATACCACTTCTTATGTTGCGGTTTCCAGAAATAAAGTGAATGCTGTTTTAAGAAAGCTTCAGAATGAGAAGCTGAAAGGAAAAAAAGTGAAAATGGAAGTTGCTTATTAAACTTAGTTAAAAATAACATTAACTTCTTAAAAACCTATGTGCCTATGTGGTAAAAAAAATAACCACATAGGCACATAGAATATATTTTAAAAAGTATTTTATAGCTTATTTTATTCCTCTTACTCTCATCGGAAAAGTATACACCGATTTTGAAGCGGTAATGAATAAAACATCATTATTTTCTCCTCCGAAAGTTACATTGGATGTCCATTTTTCAGGAATAGAGATGTGATAAATCTTTTTCCCTTCTCGGTTAAAAACATGTACTCCATCTCCGGTCAAATAAAGATTTCCATGTTTGTCCAAAGTCATTCCATCTGAACCCATTTCACAGAAAAGCTTTTTCTCAGACAATTTTCCTTCTCCCAGAATATCATACACGTAGGTTTTTCCGGCATCAATATCTGAAAGGTATAATTTTTTTAGTTTTTCGCTCCCTACTATTCCATTGGGCTGCGTGAAAGTATCTAATTTACGGATCTCTCCATTCTTATTTCTATAATAAAGGCTTTTATTAGGTGTATCCTGCTTGAAGTCTATCCAATAGTCTCTTTCATATAATGGATCTGTAAAATACATTCCACCAAAAATATCATTCCACACATCATTAGGACCATTCAATCTTTTACCTTCAAAATCTTTGAATAGGATTTCTATTTTTTTATCTTTTGAGATCTTCCACATCTCACCGTTATCATCTGAACAGGTAATTAGGAAATCGTCTTTATCAAAGTGCGTTCCGTTTGCTCTTCCTGTTTTATCTAAGAATTCTATGACCTGATTCGTTTTCCAGTCCCAGTAATAGATTTTATCATTAGGCTGATCGGTAAAATATACATTTCCCTCTTTATCTGCTGATGGACCTTCTGTAAAGCTAAACTTATCAGAAACCATTTTGGGTTTTACTCCTTCATAAAACATTTTACTACTATTTACTGATTGACAGTTTACTAATGCGAAAACCAAACCAATCAGACCTGCTTTACTGATATTTTTCATTCTTCATTTTTAGATTGGCAATTTACAACATGCATTATCGGTTTCAAAAATATTTTCTCAGTTTGATGCATTATTTCGCAAAATATAAAATGTCCCAATTGTACTATTTTTGAAGTAGATCATATTAGGAGTCAATGGATATAATTCAGAGCTTTGCAGTAGAGGAATCAATACCGTTTATCTATAGAAATTTAGTTTGGAAAGCAGGTATTGATCCGGATGAAAAATATTACCAAAATACTTTTATAGCATACGATAATGAGCGCAGAGTCCAACAACATCAAATCCCTGGAAATTGAAAATGAAGATTTTAGAAATTCGGTAGGAACAATGGATGAGACCGGAAAAAGAAAATGGATCTTCCCCCGAAAACCGAAAGGAAAATATACCAATTACAGAGATTACACCAGTTATGCTTTATTGGCTTTTTTCTTTGGATTGCCTTTTGTAAAGATCAATAACAATCCGTTCTTCTTATTTAATGTTATTGACGGAAGGTTCTTTATCATTGGACAGCCGTTTTACCTTCAGGACTTTTTTATTCTTGCTTTGGGAGCGGTTACCTCTGTCATCTTTGTAATGCTATTCACCGTAGTTTTCGGAAGAATATTCTGTGGCTGGCTTTGTCCGCAAACCTTATTTATGGAAATGGTATTCCGTAAAATAGAATACTTAATTGAAGGGGACCGAAACAAACAAATGAAGCTCGACAGACAGGAATGGGATGCTGAAAAGATAAGAAAGAGACTTACAAAATGGTCTGTATTTATCTTAATTTCTATGATCATCTCTACCTTCATGTTCATGTATATTGTAGGCTATGAACAGGTCTTCCAGATTATGATTGAAGGACCTTCAGAACATCCTTTAAAGTTTGTCACAATGATCTTTTTCACGATGACTTTCTATTTTGTTTTTGCATGGCTTCGTGAGCAAGTATGTACTCTGGTTTGTCCTTACGGAAGACTTCAGGGGGTTTTAATAGATAAGCAGACAATCAACGTATATTACGATTTTAAAAGAGGGGAAGGCCGTTCAAAATGGAGAAACAATGAAGACAGAAAAGCGGCTGGTAAAGGGGATTGTATAGATTGTAATCAATGCGTTGTAGTCTGTCCTACAGGAATTGACATCAGAAACGGACAGCAATTGGAATGTGTTAACTGTACAGCATGTATTGATGCCTGTGATGAGATCATGGATAAAGTAGGTTTACCAAAAGGTTTAATCCGTTATGCCACTGAGTCTGAAATTGAAAATAGCGAGAAGTTCAAATTTACTTCGAGAATGAAGGCTACAACAGTCATTCTGGCACTATTAGTAGGATTCCTTGGATTTTTAATGTATGACCGTGGTTCTATGGAAGCTAAATTCATTAAACCTGCAGGTTCTACGTTCTTCATTAAAAATGGTAAAATCACCAATACATTTATTTATACACTTCTGAATAAATCCAATGAGAAAAAGGTGCTGACCATTAAAGTCATTACTCCTGAAGATGCTGAAATCACTTATTTCGGATCTGAGAAAATTATTTTGAAAGGAGACCAGATCTTAAAAGGAAACATCAACATCTCTTTTCCTGAAGATAAGATCAAATTCTCTAAACAAAATATGACGATCGGTGTTTTTGATGAAGAAGGAAAAATGGTAGATTCTTTTGAAACTACGTTTGAAGGACCGTTTAAACTAGTATTATAATATATAGAGAGAGTGAGAAATATAGGACCTGTGTTCTGAAGTTTATAAAATCATTAACTGATAACCAATAATAAAAGAATTAAAGACCTGCCACTATAAAAGCTTTAAGTCTTGAACTTTACCCCAAATTAGGCCTTATATTTCCTCATAAACTGAGTGGGAGTCATTCCGGAATTTTTCCGGAATACTCTTACGAAGTAGGAATACTCTTCATATCCAAGCCTGAAAGCAATGTCTACGAGATTTTCGTCCAGGTACATCAACATCCTTTTGGCTTCCAGCACTACCCTTTCTGTGATCACTTCTGTAGCCGTTTTCTGTACTACCGCTTGTACGGTTCTGTTTAAATGTTTGGATGAAATCCCTAATAAAGACGCATAATAAGCAATGGATTTATGTTCAGTAAAATATTGTTCAATAAGACTTTCAAAGTCCTGATAATGCTTAAAATAGGAAAGTCCGGCAGAAGAAGTCAGTGTATCAAAATCCTTTGAAAACAGCCGGGTTGAATTGATGAAAATTTGAGACATTAATGATAAGATCAGTCCATTTTTCATCAGATCATTAGATAGATGTTCTCTTCCCAGCTCCTGAAACAAATGGACATTCTTTTCCAATTCTACGGCATCCAGCTGTAATTTTCTTGGAAAAGACACAGATCCGAAAAAAGGAAAATTTCTCAGTTTCTGATTCACATAGTGCATTTCATAAAATTCTTGAGAACAAAAGAAAATATACCCTTCTATATCTTCTGAAAGCTCCCAACTGTGAATTTGTCCTGGTGATAGAAAAAACAAGCTTCCTTCTGAAACATCATACCGCTGAAAGTCAATTTCATGAACACCATTTCCCTGAGTAAAAAGAACAGCGGCATAAAAATCATGCCTATGAGGTTTTTCTATATGCTGATGTCCCACAATCAAATGGTTTTTCATCGTATTAAAATAAAAATCCGAAGGATTCTTACCCTGAAAAAGATCAATATGAAGAACGGAAATAGAATTCATCCTATAAATAAATGGAGGATAAAAGTACTATAAATAAAACCAAGCTACAAATCCAATACAAAAAAAGGACCGACTATTGCCGATCCTTTTTATCTTATTTAATGATTATTATTTTATAACCAGTTTACTGTTGTATACTCCTTTTGAAGAATTAATGCTGATTACATATACTCCTTTCGGCACATTAACATTAAGTTCTTTGGTATTATTCCCTTCACTTTGATAAGCTGATGAATAGATCAGTCTTCCGCTTGAATCGAATAAAGTAACTTTCACTTCGCCTTTTATATTCTGAGATTTGATAAAGAAATTACCATCACTTGGATTGGGATATACTTTAATATCATCAGCCAATGGAGACGAAGATACTTCTCTGGTAGTTAAAGTCCCTGTTTGTTGTGTACATACTTCAAGTGACCATCCTGTAATAGACCCTACACTTCCCGGATTATTGTCTGAAGCAAACAGTTTCCATTCTCCCTGGGCTTTATGACCTTTAAAGATAGCTAAAGTTTCATATGATTTAGTTTCTCCCTGAACTGGCGAAGCACAAGCAACGGCAGCTCCATTATCACTGAATGCCGATGTAATCCCTGAAGAATTGTTACAGCTTCGGTTCCAGAACAAAGCAGAGGCTCCTGTAGGGCTTTCAATACCCAAAGATAAGTGTCTTACATTCGGATGGGTAACAGCAGGAGTAATTTTAACCTTGGTAATAACTCCGGAATTGTTTACCATTAAAGGGACTTTCACAATAGGTGATGATATATTGCTTCCTCCAGGACCATCTTTAATGGATATCGGATCTCCACTATACGTATAGGTACTACAGCTTTCACCGGTTACACTATAATCTATCACAAAACTAGGGCTCACTGCATAATAAACATTTCCTACTGCTTCAATCATAATATAAGCATTGGATGCGGTAGAACCTGCAGGAATAGTTATTTGTTCACTCCCATCATTAGGTGTATTGGCAACAATTGTAGTAAATGTTTGCCCTCCATTTGTAGATAATTTAATGTCTACATTGGCTGTATTTACTGGTGCAGCATTGGTACCAGCCACATCCCAAGTTACCATAAAGTTTCCTGCTGAAGATAATGACTGCCCAAATGTAGGCGCAGTCACTTGAAAAGGACCAGTATTTGCATTTACTGTTACGGCAGACGTACCCTGCCCTACCTGAGGCTGCAAAGGATTATTATCTCTTACAGACATATTAAAATTAAGAGTTCTCGCAACACTGGAAACAGACTCCCATCGGGTTGTTAATACACCTGATAATACGGTATTAAACTCAGGGAAATATCTTTGTGAAGTACTTATTGGCATTTTTGATCTAAAAACAGGCCCTGAAGGTTTTGTAGCATAAGCATAGGAATTAGTTCCCATTTGAGCATTAGCAGCCTGATCCGTCTCTTCTATCGTATAAGTATAAGATCCTGCATTAGCATCGGTTGTTGTTCCTTTTAAAACAAATGGAGTAGATTTTGGAATAATATAATTCCCCCCAAGTGTTACCGTAGGTGCTGGGTTTGTGAAAGCCGTAGTTACTCCGCAAGAAATTGAATTTATTCTATTTTTAATTTGGTTAATACTATTTATATGGTAATAAGCATCAGAATTGAACTGAACGTCTAAATTTCCTCCTATAATTCCTGTATAAGCCATAATTGTACTTCCACTGGCTGGTTCTACTCTTTGATTAGCCTGACTTGTATGAGAAGTATAAGTATGTCCTGCCCCCATTTGATGCCCCATTTCATGAGCAACATAATCTATATCATAGGTGTCTCCCTCAGGGAAGTTACAGGCAGTCCAACCTCTTCCAGGAAGAGAACCACATAAAGCATCGGTATAAGCTGCTCCATTAGCATCTTTTTTATCCAGTAGATGTCCCATATCAAAATCTGACACACTAATTTGGGACACAATACCTGTATGAGCTTCATCAGGACCGGCATCATCAGGATATGGATCTGTTGCTGAATTCAAAAATATAATAGCATCATTATTGGCAATCAAATTAAAATGAACAGACAGATCTTTTTCAAAAACTCCGTTCATTCTGGTTAAAGAAGCGTTCATTGCCGACAAAATCACAGCTTTTTTTTGTACGTCAGTAGCTGTAGCAGGAGTTCCGGCAGCCGTTAAATGATATTGGGCATATTCTCCTGTACAAGAAAGTGCCATCCTAAAAGTATTGAATCCTGCAGTTTTTTTATTTACAGCATTGTTTTTTTTTTCAGGGGTACTTTCTATTGCCTGCTCCTTTGTGGAACATTCAAAAGGTTCTTTCTCCTGCCCTCTCCTTGCATGAGAATCAAAAACAGCATAAACTGTTCTATCTTCAGTATAAGGCTCTATAAATTCTGATATTCCTGAACGGGTTATCATAGAAGAAAATCCTACTGGGGACAAACTGAATCTTAAATATATACTAGGATCTTCTAATGCAGTTCCTACATAAGATTTAATATCCGGATATTTTTCCTGTAGCTCTGGTGCCATATTAGAATATTCCCAAACCTGAAATTTTTCTAATCCTCCCTTAGCAGTAGGAAGAGAAATAACAGTTCCTTTTTGGCTTGAAAAGCGGGCAGGTGCATTTTTCAGAAGTTGTTTGAGCTGATTAGCATCAAGTGAATAAAGTCCTGAGAATTCAAGCTTTTCTTGATTTTTTTTAACTTTTTGGGCCCGAAGTTCGGTCCTTTTCCACTGAGAAAATCCCAGAAAGGGAATCATCAGTGCGAGAATAAAGAAATAATGTTTCATAATCAATGTAGGTTTTGTGTTTCACTAAGTTATAAAAAATATAATGTGTTTTATATTTTTTTTCACAACACATTGACATTTTATTTACTGATTAAAAATTCAGGTTATTACAGGACTTTACAAGATATATTTGGATGAAACTTTAAAAAATTTTTATCTTTGAAGTTTAGGAGCTGTAAAATGAAAATAAACTTACCTGATAAACTGTATTATTCCATAGGAGAAGTCGCTAAGGCATTCGATGTAAACACTTCATTAATACGCTATTGGGAACAGGAATTTCCTATCATCAAGCCTAAAAAGAATAAAAAAGGAAACCGCTACTTCACTCCAGAGGATATCAAAAACCTACAAATGATTTATCATTTGGTAAAAGAAAAAGGATATACATTGGATGGAGCCCGTGTTGCTTTAACTACCAACAGTAAAATTTCAGAAACCATCACCATTATTGATCGTCTTGAATTTGTAAAAGCTGAACTTTTAAAATTGAAAGAATCATTGGGTGATAGGGACACTGAATAATCTCTTCACTTTTCTTTAAATCCTTCTACGTTAAAGAGTACAAGATCTTAATTTTTAATAGATTGCAATTTTTTGTATTCTAATATCAACCATTTTAACCTTTGGTATTGCCTTGGATGGTTTTTATCAATATGTTTATACATAATACATATGATGAGAAAAAACTATTACCAAAAACTGGCTTTTATGGTCATTTTAATGGCTATTCTACTGGCTTTTCAGGAATATACAAGCAAGGATAAAGAACCTTTTCCTGATGTGAAATTTATTGACGGTAACTCAATTACTGCCAACATAACGGATTTTGACCCCAATATTTTAACTCCGGAACGATGGCAAGAGCTTGGCTTTTCTGAAAAACAGGCATCTACTATTCTTAAATATAAAGATATTGTAGGCGGAACTTTTACATCCAAAGAACAGCTAAAAAAATGTTATGCTATTTCAGATGAAAAATTTGAAGAACTAAAACCTTTCATTCTCCTTCCTGAGGCTTCTGTAAAGGACAATTCAAATCGTTTTAACAACTTTGAGAGGAAAGAAATTATAGTTTCCGAAAAGTTCAATCCCGATCTTAAAAAAGCCCATGACTGGAGCAAAATGGGATTCAGTGAGAGGCAGGCCGAAGCTATTATAAAGTATAAAAATTATTTGGGTGGCAGCTTTATCAGTAAGGAAAAATTCAGAGAATGTTTTATCATATCCCCGGAAAATTATAGTAAACTGGAGCCTTATCTACTGTTACCATCAAAAACTCCTGAGAATTTCAAGACTTCCGACACCAATTACCCTAAAAAAATTAAGGTGCAATATCGTGCTTTTGATCCGAACCGTTTGGATGTTGAAGGGTGGAAGGCACTTGGCTTTTCAGATAAACAGGCTCAGGCTATCGTTAATTACCGCGACAAAAATCTACGAGGTAGCTTTAAAGATGTTGATGATATTCAGAAATGCTTTGTGATCTCTGCAGAAAAATTTCAGGAGATGAAACCTTTTATTACACTCAATCCGGAGGCTATAAAGAAAGTGGAAATACAGCAGGAAAAAACGGATTTCTCAAAAACAGATCTCAATACTATTACTTTCAAACAGCTTATTGAGTTTGGTCTGGATGAAAAAAGTGCCGGCTCTATAATAGGTTTCAGAAAAAAGCTGAGAGGTTTTGTCAACAAACAGCAAATTCTGGACACTTATAATATTGACAAGGAATTGGTTCAAAAATTAATATCCATTGCTCCATTGGATGCTTCCAATGTACCAAAATATTCCTTAGCCGATGCGCCTGAAGAATGGCTGAAGGATCATCCGTATTTTAAATATTCTGCAGATAAAATTATATTCTACCGGATAACTTATCCTGATGATAAGAAAATTCTAAAGTTTCTGAAATTAAAACCTGAATATGAAGAAAGGATGAAGTTATATTTAAAATAACCTGATATCAGAAAACAAAATTCCCCAAAACAAATATTACAATTTTGGGGAGTTTTAATCTGAAAAATTAATTCATATTTTAATGATGCATATAATTGCTAGGGCCATTGGTTCCTTCAATAGATTCAGGAAGTATTCCATATTTGGACCGTAAATTAACTGTCCCAAGAGTTTTTCCTGTCGCAATTTCAATGACACTAATGGTACCAGAATTTAAATTAGGAATATCCAACAGGTTATTTTGTACCGCTACCACTTCTTTTCCTTTTTTGGTTTTAAAGAAAACCATGTGATGTGCTCCTTTATCTGCGGTAAGGGTTTTTAAAAGTTTTAGATTCGGAAGATTACTGATATCAAAGACCAGAACTTTTCCAGGATCTGCAAAACTTACATAGAGTCTGTTGTTATCATCAATGTACATTTCGAGAGTCCAGCCTAATCCTTGGGTACTTCCGTCAAATATTTTGGTGAAAGCATCGTATTTCTTGGTGGCGGTATTGTATGGAGCAATCCAGATGTCTCCGCCAAGCATTGTTGTGGCAAGGGCATATTGTGGGAATTTTCCACGAAGCAATAAGACCTCTACAGGGCTGGACAGATCTGCTGGTGAGTCTGCAACCTGATAAGTTTCTTTTAATTCATAAGTATTCAGATCTATTAAGGTACAGGTATTTCCAAAACCACTGGTAAGATCCGGATGAATGGTTGAAGTAACCATCATGAGTCCTTTTTCTTCATTCACAGAAATACCATGTGGATACATAATAAACTTATTGGGATTCTGCTGAATGGGCGCTTTGATGGTTTTAATAAGCTGGTTATTATTAGCATTAAAAACCCCTATACTACCATCTTTTAGACCTCCTGCTCCACCCATAAAGGTCATAAAGAATCTTCCGTCATTGGTGAAGAATAAATTTTCTCCCACTGTATTTTCTCCAGTATCAATAGGTGTTGCACTTACTAATTTAGGTTGTCCGATGTTGTCTTTTTCAGCTTTTATTTCATAAAGATAGCTACCTCCCAAAGCTGTTGTGTACAATTTGTTTTTACTCTGATTATAATAAAGATGATGAGGCAGAACACCAACTCCTAACTCAAGTTTATGACTAATATTTCCAAAATCGGGAGCTTCAGGATCGAGCTCTATCACCGCTATACCATCCGACTGGCCAGTCAAGCTTCTATAATCAATAAAAAAAGCAGTGTCGTGTGGAATCTCTGGGTGATTTTCATGCTGACAATTAGAAAACATCATCAAAATGATGATCAACAAGGGAACTTTGTTAAATTTTAATTTCATGATTTTCAGTTATTTATTTGCATTATAAATATAACACAATTTCAATAACAAACTAAAAATATTACACATTTGTGTGAATTTAAAAAAAACATTACTTCAAAACTCTCTTTTCAACTGTTATTATTAGATAAGCATGAGCCTATTATCTGCAATTTTATAACATTGGTATTCTGACGAAAGAAGAAACTCATGTGTAATTAAGATTCTTCCTTCGTCAGAATGACAGTCCATAATACTAACTAATAAGCATCATGTAAAGCTGTATATCATTTCAAAAAAAATAAGCAGGAAACTACTTCCTGCTTATCATTTATATTTTTTATTTAATTGTATAATCTTATTCGATGGTTTTGCTTGAGTCTGTGAGCAAAGCGTTTAAAGAATTCAACTCATCCTCGGTTAAGTCTCTCCATTTTCCGACAGGCAGATCAAGTTTAATATTCATGATACGAATTCTTTTCAGCTTTTTTACTTCATAGCCTAAGTACTCACACATTCTACGGATTTGTCTGTTTAAGCCTTGGGTAAGAATAATTCTGAAATTCATATCATCAATCTTTTCCACCTCACATTTTTTAGTCACGGTATCCAGAATTGGGACTCCATTTCTCATCTTTTCAAGAAATCTCGGATTAAGAGGCTTATCTACTCTTACAATATACTCTTTTTCGTGATTGTTTCTTGCACGTAGTATTTTATTTACGATATCCCCATCACTGGTTAAAAGAATAAGTCCTTCACTGGGTTTATCCAGTCTTCCAATCGGGAAAATTCTTTTTGGGTGATTGATATAGTCTACAATATTATTCTTTTCACGTTTTGTATCTGTAGTACATACAATTCCTACCGGTTTATTGAAAGCGATATAAACAGGTTTTTCCTGTGGCTCTCTGATAGGCTTTCCATCTACTTCCACCAGGTCATCATCGGAAACTTTGGTTCCCAATTCAGGAATCATTCCGTTAATCTTTATCCTTCCTTCTTCCAACAGCTTATCTGCTGCTCTTCTTGAACAATAGCCTACTTCTGATAAATATTTATTAATACGTGTCTTTTCCATTAGTTTCTACCGTAATTGGTATCATTTTTTATTCACCCAGAAATCTAAAGTCGTTATTTAAAAACTGGTCTGTAGCATCTTCAATTTTATACTCTCCGATTTTCGTTCTTCTCAATTGGGTTAAGTAAGCACCTACTCCCAATTCCTGTCCGATATCATGGGCCAAACTTCTGATATAAGTTCCTTTTGAGCATCCAACGGTAAAACTTATCAAAGGAAAATCTATTTTTATATCATTGAGATAATGAATCGTTGTTTTTCTGGATTTCATTTCTACTTCCTCTCCTGCTCTAGCCAGATTATAGGCTCTTTCACCATCAATCTTTATGGCAGAATACACTGGTGGTTTTTGTTCAATTTCCCCAACGAACTTTTCCAACACTTCTTTTACCTGTTCCTCGGTGATATGCGCAATATCTTGTTGAAGGATTTCCGGTTTTTCAGTATCATAGGATTCTGTTTGCACACCTATTTTAATCTCTGTCCAGTATTCTTTAGGCGCATCCTGAATTTCAGGGATCTTTTTAGTGAATTTTCCGCAACATACAATCAGAAGCCCTGTTGCTCTTGGATCAAGGGTTCCGGCATGTCCGATTTTAAATTTTTTAGGAAGATCAAACTCCCTTTTCAATTTATATTTCATTTTATTGACAGCCTGGAAGGAAGTCCAGTCCAAAGGCTTATCTAATAAAAATATATATCCTGATTTTAATTCTTCCGACGTCATGAATGGATGATGAATATTTTTTATTTAAAGAAATAAAAGTAGATTAATAAAGCCACTCCCACGAAAATACGGTACCATCCCCAAGGCTTGAAACCATATTTGTTAAGCACACCAATGAATGCTTTGATGGCGATAAGTGCTACAATGAAAGCCACAACGTTCCCAACTACAAAAATCATAATGTGATCCTGTGAGGCCATAATCATTTCATATCCTTTTTGAGGATTAGCCGTTTCTTTTCCCCATGTCTTTACAAATACAGAATACACCGTTACTGCTAACATCGTAGGTACTGCAAGGAAAAAAGAAAATTCTGCTGCTGCTTTTCTGGTAAGCCCTTGTGTCATCCCACCAATAATGGAAGCAGCACTACGGCTGGTTCCCGGCATCATAGCCAGACACTGCCAGAATCCTATAGTAATTGCTTTTTTTATAGTAATCCCTTTCTCATCATCAATTTTAGGATTTTTAAACCATTTATCAGCAAATAATAAAATAACTCCTCCTAACACCAGCACTGAAGAGATAGCAATCTGGTTTCCCAGAATAGCTTCAATTTTATCATCGAATAAATACCCCAACACCAATGCAGGAACTACTGCAAATGCCAGTTTAAAGTAAAACTGAATATTTTTCAAGTCGAAAAACTTCTTCCAATAAGCCACTACAACAGATAAGATAGCTCCAAACTGAATGGAAACCTGAAACATTTTTAAAAATTCATCTTCGGGCATTCCCAATAAATTGGCAGTGAATCCCATGTGCGCTGTAGATGAGATAGGAAGATATTCCGTTAATCCCTCTACAATGGCAATAATAATTGCTTTAATTAAATCCATATTCTTTTACAAAAATTAAAAGATTAAGAGATTGAGATATTTAAAGTACGGGACTCTAAATACCTTAATCTCTTAATCTCAAAATATAAATTTTTATTTATTTTCTTTTTAAAATAGCGTAGACTTCTATTACAAAACCTATCACAACAAATAACGGAGCGATTCTGATCCTTCTGATGGAAAAGATATCGTCATTCCATGAATTGGGATCAAATTTACCGTCTACGGTATTGGCATCAGGCCCCATCATCAAAAGAAATCCAACCACAATAAATGCCAGCCCGATCAGCATCCATTTAAAGTTCTGCTGTCCGAAATAGAACGTATTTTCCTGTGGTGCTTCTGCTTCACTTCCGAAGTCTGAAGCAGAAAATTTATTTGTTTTTTTGCTCATTTTTAAGAGTAGTATAAATCGTCAACGTTTGATTTTAAGAATCTCCACGTAGCAAAAATAGTACTTAAAACAGAAATAAAAACTCCTACTCCCAACACTAAAATTACTAACCAGAAATATTGATTATTGTCCTGTACAAAAGCCGATCCGATCTGGCTTGTGAAATAATACCAAACTCCTCCCAAAGCAATAAGACCAATTAAAGAACCAATAGCCCCTAAAACAATTGCTTCAATGATAAATGGTTTAAGAATAAATCTTCTTTTTGCTCCTACCAGCTGCATCGTTTTAATAATAAATCTCTTGGAGAAAATTTTCAGACGGATGGAGTTGTTGATTAACACTACAGCCAATACAAGGAATAGTAATGAAAATCCAAAAATCCATTTTAAGATTCTGCTCAGATTATTGTAAACATCTACCATCAAAGTACTATCATTCTTCACATCAATGATGCCCGGAACTGATTTTATCACCTTGATTGCTTCATCAATTTTCGCAGGATCTACGTATTCAGGTTTTAAAGCAACTTCAATAGAAGATGGGAAGATATTTTCTTCAAACAATGCATCACTATCAATCCCCATACTTTTCTTAGCCTCCTTAGCGGCCATACTTCTTGAAATATAGGTTGCTTTTTTTACAGGAGCTAACGTCTGTACCTTTTTAAAAGTTTCTTCTTCCAGTTTTGCAATTTTTACAGAATCTTTAGCGTCATAATTTTCATCAAAGTAGGCGTTCACCACCAATTGTTCTTTGATATAGTCAGAATACTTCTGGGCATTAATTAAAATAAGCCCCATTAACCCTAACAAAAATAACACTAAGGCAATACTTATCACTACTGTAATATTGCTGGACCGAAGCCTTTTCTTATTAAACTCATCTACAGATTTAGCCATTAATATTAAAATTTTTGGCTAAAATAGAAAAAATCTTCCGAAATTTGGGAACGAAAAAGAGAAAATCACTGTTAATAAAATCATAAAAAACATTGAGTGTAAAAGCAAAAAAGCATCTTGGTCAACACTTTTTGACGGATGAAAACATCGCAAGAAAAATTGTAGAAGGTCTTAGTTTTGAGAACTATAATAACATTATGGAAGTAGGTCCCGGAATGGGAGTTCTTACCAAATATCTTCTTGAAAAAGATCATAACATTTACCTTGCCGAAATTGATACGGAATCTATAGAGTATCTGAAAAACAACTATTCTAAGGTTACGGAAAATACTTTTGTAGGAGATTTCCTGAAACAGGATTTTAATTTTATCAAAGATGAGCAGATTGCCATTATCGGGAATTTCCCGTATAATATTTCATCTCAGATATTATTCCAGATTGTTGACCATTATGAGTTGATTCCTGAAATGGTAGGGATGTTCCAGAAAGAAGTGGCTGAAAGAACGGCTGCTGTTCCAAGGACTAAAAACTATGGTATTCTTTCTGTTCTTATTCAGGCATATTATGATGTATCCTATATGTTTACGGTACATGAAAATGTCTTTAATCCGCCACCAAAGGTAAAATCCGGAGTGATTCGTCTTACAAGAAACCCTAAAGAAGGTTTGGCCGGAAATGAGGTTCTTTTTAAACAGATTGTAAAGACCGGCTTCAACCAAAGAAGAAAAAAGCTATCCAATGCTTTGAAAACGTTGAATATTCCTGAAGCTTTAAAAGGTCATGAATTTTTAGATAAAAGAGCGGAAGAACTTAGTGTATCTGATTTCATCCACTTTGCTAATCTTTGGAAAGAAAACCAATAAGGTGTACATCACAAAAAGCTTCCCATAAAAGGAGCTTTATTGGTATTTGTATAAAAAAAAGAAAGCCTTTCATCTGAAAGGCTTTCTTTTATGTATTATTCTCTGTTTTTCAACATGATCCAACCGGACCAGTTCATCTGAGTTTTAGATTTAGGATACTCATAGGTAAATTTATACCAATAGGTTGCAGAAGGTAATCTTTTGCCAGCTAGAGTTCCGTCCCAAATTGGGGTGTCTTTCGTGAATCTGAACATTTCTACTCCATATCTGTCGTAGATAGAACCTGTAAAGTTTTTGAACTGTCCCAAAGACTTCAGATCAAGTACATCATTGATCCCATCATTATTAGGAGTAATAAAATTACTGATCTGTAATGTAAAGAAGTCAAAAGTTCCTATACAGTGAGTCCCTACTCTTCTCACCAGGATGGTATAATTGCTGTTATCTAAAAGTCCTGTAAACACATTAGATTCCTGCCATGTAATTCCATTATCAATAGAATATTCAAGACTGCTTGGTATGTTGTTCATTGGAGGGTTTACCGCAGAAACCGTCAGGGTCTTTTTAGAGGTTTGATAATCTATTCCGATAACATAAGGAATAGCAGCTCCCATTACCTGAGCAGAGAAGATTTTTTTACAGTATCCATTATCAATTTCAACGGTATAAATTCCCCATTTATCTACATCTATCTTTTGTGTAGTAGCTCCTGTACTCCATTTGTATTTATAATTTTTTCCTGCACCTGCATCCAGAGTTACAAGGTCTCCATCACATATTTCAACGTCTTTTAGCGGGCTTTTAATTTCAGGAACCACTTCAATTCTTATGGAAGCAGGGTTAAGAGATTTACATCCTTTTGCTCCTATTGCATATACAGTAAATACGGTGGTCTGATGCAGTGTAACCGTCTGCATATTACCTGTTCCCGGGAAGTTATCCCAAAGGTAGGTATCTCCTCCTTCAGCAGTAAGCGTTACGCTTTCTCCCGGACATATTTGTATAGCAGATGTTTTCAGTTTGGCAACTGGAGTTTCTTCTTTAAATAACTTCAATTCAACTATTTTTCTACAGAAACCTCCATTTGAAACAACTACATGCAATATCTGGCCATCAGTACCATTATAGTTCAGAATATTTTGGATATAATTATTATTTTCAGCCAAAGCATCGGCCTGATTTTCATAAAACTTAAATATAGCTCCCGGCGTTGTGCTGATGGTTGGTTTAATAGTGCTTAAATCAAATGTTGTAATATCCGGTGTACTACAAAGCAATAACGTGGCATCATGCGCAATAGGTGTTGTTCCTCCATGAATTTCTATGGAAGCTTTACCTGGGCAAGGGTTTCCGGGAACACTTACTTCAATAGTATAAGTTCCGGGTTGTGTAGCTGTAACAACGTTACTTGTAGCATTAGGAATTAAAGTCCCGTTAAAATACCATTGGTATAATAAGTTTGGATCATTTACAGAAGCAGTAAGCACCTGAGGTACGTTATCACAAACATTAATATCACTAGGCAGTTTTGTTCCACCAGGGCCTAAAAGGTCTACCCCAATATTAAAGGATCCTCCTTCTAAAAATACCGCAGAATCAAAACTATGGTCAAGATAATCTGCAATAACCATTTTAAAATGATATTCCTGACCTGCTACTACATCAGCAACAGCCGTAAGCGGAACTGTTCTTCCGTTAAAATTGGTAACAACACTAGGGTTATTATACCCTCCAAAATACTGTTCATTAACAGCCCCACAAGTAGTTCCAATTGCTGGGTGAATATTGGTAATACTTACGGGCCCGGCTCCTCCCGGTAATATTGCCATATTCGTATAAGGGCCTCCTGATGTAGGCTTCAATAATATAATAAATGCATCTGCATATTTACAGGGAAATGTCCCGGTGTATTCGTCAGATGCAATTAAATAATTAAATTTAATTTGAGAGGTTGTAGGAACAAAGTCAAATTCCAATAGCACCGCATCATTTAAATCACTTGCCGCCACACCAATAACCTGTGCCAGATCACTATCTGTACCTCCTCCATTGGTATCACTATTACTGGTTTCAAAACTATTCCCAGCCTTTCTTGCGTATCCTGTAGAAAGTACAATCCCGTCTTTAAAAGGAAAATTAGTTGTCGCCTTATGAAAATACCCCCAGGCTCTATCAGCTTCTCCTACAGCATGATTAGGAGTAATTTTCACATTGGTTACATTAGGAGTAATACAAGTGTTGGTTCCTGATGAAATTAATACATCTTTCACCAATTTTTCTATTGTAAAACCGGACTCCGGATATCCCGGAGCATTCACATCAATAAAAGCTCCTGCCTTTTTAGCCTGGGCAGACGCTTGTTTTTTTATGACTTGTCTGGGTTGTTGATTTTGAGAAAACGAAAAATTCGAGATAAATAAAAAGAATAAACAAAGCGGTAGGTATCTTATCATAATATTTTTGTTTCAACAAATTTAATTTTTTTTTAAATATACAATACACATATTTATATTTTTTATAAAAAAACTACAACATTTCAACCAACAATTTGCAATTAGAAGCAATAATAACGTTTTTAACAAAATGATAATTAAAATTCAAAATATAATTTATAAAATTCACTACTATTCGAAAAACACATTAAAAACACAGTCAGCACACAAAAATAATAAATAACAAAACCCTCCAATAATGAAGGGTTTTGTTATCTATTTTATATTATTTAATTAATTTTAGTTTCTATTTTTTAGCAAAATCCAACCTGAACGCTGCTCCAGTTTCTTATTTGCCGGATTTTCCCACTGAACTCTATACCAGTAAGTCCCTGTAGGCAAATTAATCCCTTTTAAAGATCCTCGCCAAATAACATCTCCTTTTGTTGCCTTGAAGACTTCTGCTCCATATCTATCAAAAATAGAAGCTGCAAAATCTTTATATCCGCTGATTCCACTAAAGTCTATAGTATCATTTTTTCCATCCATATTAGGAGTAATGGCATTGCTGAGTACAAAGGTGAAATAATCTATTGAACTTCCACATTTTGCATTTTTCACTCTAACCATCAAATGATACATTGTGTTATCCAAGACACCATTAAACACATTTGAATCTTGCCAGGTCACACCATTATTTATAGAATACTCCAAAGTTCCTCCCGTTGGATTACTTGCTGTAAGGGTCAATATATTCTTATTATGTACAACATTGATAATTTCAGGAAGATCAGGATTGATAAGCTGTGCTGTAAAGACTTTAGAACACACTCCATTGCTTATAGTTACAGAATAAGTTCCGGCAATTTTTGTAGTAATTGTCTGTGTGGTAGCTCCCGTACTCCACAAGTAAGTATAGTTAGGTCCTGCTCCAGCATCAAGAATTCCATTATCTCCAGCACATACATATACATTTTCAAGTGTAGAAACAATAGCAGGAACTACTTCAATTTTGATCTTAGCAGGAGCAATAGAGCTACATCCGTTTCCTCCTAATGCAAATACAGAATATTCTGTAGTAATTGTAGGTGTTACTACCTGTGTATCTCCGTTTCCGGTAAGCCCTACCCAATTATAGGTAACACCACCTGTAGCGGTAAGAGTAACAGATTCACCGGCACATATTTTCATTTTATCCGCTGAAACCCCGGCTATCGGAGGTCCTACCAGAACTGTAACAGTAGCCGGAGTAGCAGAAGTACATCCATTAGCTCCTACAGCTGTTACCGTATACACTGTGGTCACTGTTGGAGATACAGTTTGTGTACTTCCTGTCCCTGTAAGTCCATTGCCCCAAATATAGGTAGCTCCACCAGAAGCAGTTAAAGTTACAGATTCACCTTCACATATACGAGGCTGAGATGATACAAGCGCCGCTACCGGTTTTACTTTATCCTGATTTACTGTTACCGTTGAAGGATATGAACAACTTAGATTTCCAGGCTGAAATACATTGGAAACAGTTAATGTATACGTGCCTCCTGCATTCACTACGGGTGTGAGAGTATTCCCCCCCGACACAATACTTCCTCCAACTGTAGTCCATATAATAGTAGACCCTGCTGGTACTACAGAAGCAGATGCGTTAAGTGTAATTTGAGGCGTTGTACAAGTAATAGTCTGAGGCGCAGCTATTGTTAAAGTTATTTCTGCGGTTCTCAATAATTGCAAGGAAACTACATAAGTACATCCTCCATTACTAACCCTTACATAGATTGTCTGGTTTGCAGAAGTAGGCGAATATGTTGTAGGAGCTGCAATAACATTACCATTACCGGCATTAGCATCGTTTTGATCTACATAATAATTAAATGTAACTGCTGTAGCCGTAGTAATCTGCCCTTCTGATTCTTTAAGATTATAAGTTAGGCCCGGTTGATAACACTTATGCAGAATAGCATTTTGCACTGTAAATGGCTCTGATACTTCAATAGTGATTGTTGCCGGGTTTTGGGAAGCACATCCGTTAGCTCCAATAGCAGTTACAGTATATGTTGTAGTCACTGTAGGTGATACGGTTTGCGTATTTCCATTTCCAGGAAGACCACCTCCCCAATTATAGGTAGCTCCACCAGAAGCTGTAAGTGTTATAGACTCTCCTTTACAAATTTTCAACTTAGGCGCTGTAAGAGATGGATTAGGCGGAGCACTATTTCCTGTCACCGTTACTGTTGCCACTGTTGTACAAGTAATATTCCCAGGCTGATATACCTGTGATATTGTTAATGTATAAGTTCCCGGTGCATTAATTACAGGATTTAACGTATTTCCTCCTGAAACAATATTCCCTCCTGTAGTAGCCCAGTTAAATGTAGCTCCAGCAGGGTAAACTGAAGCTGAAGCATCCAATGTAATCTGAGAATTAGCACAAGTCAATACCGTAGGAGGTACAATAGACGCTGTCATTTGAGGAGCCTTCACGAGAGTTAACTCGGCTACTTTTGCACAGAAACCATTCATAACTCTTACATATACCTTTCCCCCAGCACTTTGATAAGCAGTAGGATTAGGAATTGTATTAGCATTTCCTGCATCTGCATCTGCCTGTGTTGTATAATATGTAAAGACCGCACCTGTTGTTGTGCTTATTGCTGACTGCGCTACAGGTAAATTAAAGGTAGGATTGCCTGCAACATAACAAGCCGTTAATGTAGCATTCTGTACTGTAGGAGAAGTCCCTCCCACCACAGTAATACTTGCTTCTCCCGGGCACGAGCTTCCCTGTATAAACACTTTAACAGTGTACACACCAGGCTGTGTTGCCGTATAGCTGGCACCAGTTGCTCCGGGAATAGAATTATTATTTAAAAACCATTGATAGGTTACATTAGGTACCTGCACAGAAGCAGTGAACGTTTGTGGTGTATTATCACACATATTCACTGAGTTTGGAAGCTTCACTCCGCCAGGACCAAGAATATTCACCCCTAAATCAAATGATCCCGCATCTAAAAACACAGCTGAATCATAATTAGGATCCTGGAAATCAGCTAAAACCATTTTAAAATGATAGGTTTGCCCAGGAACTACCGTTGCTTTTGCTGTTAATGGAATGGTGCGACCCTCAAAATTAGTTTCAATTTTAGGAATACTATTTGTGCCTCCATAGTAAGCTTCATTCTTAGGTAAGCAATTAGGATACCCTGGACGAATATTCGTTACACTCACCGGCCCTGCCCCACCTGGAAGCACAGCCAAATTGGTATAGGTAGGATCTCCAACTTTTTTCAAAAACAAAGCAAAACCGTCTGTAATATTACATGGGAAATTATCCTGATACTCTTTCGAAGCAAATAAATATTTAAAAGTAATTTCAGAGGAAATAGCAACAAAATCAAATTCTATATAAGTAGCATTCTTCAGTTTGTCAGGTGGAATGCCTAAAGCACCTGCCAGATCATCATCTCCTCCTGTTCCCAAATCATCATTAAGGTCTGCAACAGGAAAATTCCCTGCATTTTTAGCAAATCCTGTAGAAAGAACAATCCCTTTACTGAATGGAAAATTTGTAGTTGCTTTATTAAAGTACCCCCAGCTTCTATTTTGATTAGATGGTGGCAAATTCGGGTATACTACCACATTGCTCACATTATTACTGGCACATCCCCCGCCTGAGATAAGGACATCCTTTACAAGCTGAGTAATACTATAAGAAGACTCAGGATAATTGGAAGTGTTTATATCTATAAAAGTTCCAGCTTTAGCAGCGGCACCATTATTTTTTGGGAGCACACTTTTCTTTACCACTCTGTCCTGGGCAAAAATAAAGTTTCCTATAAAAACAAAAAATAACACTAAAAATAAACTTCCTTTCCTCCTATTTAACATTTTATATTATTTTAAACAAAAATACTATTTTTTTTGATTGAAATTCAATTTAACATTATTTACATTATTACTAATTCAAATTTATTTATCGTAGAATATCAACTTTATTTATTTTAATATCATAAAAAAAGACTGACAAAATAGTCAGTCTTTCAATTATCATTTTAAATTATTCTATATTCTTAAGCAGGATCCAACCTGTTTTCACGGTTAGCAATTTGCTCGCAGGATCTTCGAAAGTAACCTGGTACCAATATGATGAAGACAGTAATCGTTTACCTTGGAAGTAGCCATCCCAATATGGCCTTACCTTCTCAGCCTTGAATACTTCTTTTCCGTAACGGTCAAAGATCTTACCACTGAAATCCTTATATCCGATTATTCCTCTGAAATCAATAATATCATTAATATTATCACCATTCGGAGTGATTACATTTCGCATCACAAAAGTAAAGTATTCAATAAAGCCTACACAACTCGTATTCTTTACTCTAACACGAATGGCAATGATTTCATTTTTAGGCACATTTGTAAATATATTGGAAACCTGCCATGTAGCTCCGTTATCAACAGAATATTCCAATATCCCGTTACTAGGGTTACTCGCTGTAAGAATCATTGTTCCTCTGTCATTATAATTTACATTGATTATTTGAGGAACAATAGCTTTTATAACCTGTGTTTTAAATTCTTTAGAACAAACTCCATTATTGATGGTTACTGTATATTCTCCTGGTTTATTCACGGAAATAGACTGTGTTTTTTCACCTGTATTCCACTCATAAGTATATCCCGTACCAGGACCTGCATCTAAAATAAGTCTATCTCCCTCGCAAATATGACCTCCTTTTAATGTAGAAACAATAGCTGGCACTACCTCTACAGTAACTTCTGCTGGCTTTGCAGACTTACATCCTTGAGCTCCGATAGCATATACAGAGTAAGTTGTTGTTTTAGTTGGGCTCACGGTTCTTGTTCCATCTGTAACAGAAGCTGTATCTTTCCATTCATAGGTTACTCCACCCGTTGCTGTCATCAGTACAGATTCCCCTAAACATATCTTTAGTTTTGCAACATTAAGACCAGCAGTAGGTGTTGCTTCCTTATTTAGAGTAAGCGTTGCCATTCTACTACAAAATCCTCCATTAGTTACAAGAACATGCAATACCTGACCATCTGTTCCGTCATAGGTGGTTAGATTTTTAATATAGTTATTATTTTGAGCCTGTGCATCTGCCAAAGTAGTATAAAAACGAGTTACTGCTCCCGGTGTTGTAGTAATCATTGGAATTGCAGCCTCCAAATCAAAAGTAGTAACAGTAGGAGTTGTACAAAGCTTAAGCACAGCACTCTGAACCGTAGGGCTTGTTCCTCCTATTACGGTAATTTTAGCTTCTCCCGGACACTGGCTTCCAGGGACCATTACTTTTATGGTATACACTCCCGGCTCAGTGGTAACATAAGCAACATTAGTTGCCCCTGGAATTAAAACCCCATCTTTATACCATTGAAAAGTAGTACCAGGAACCAATTCTACTTGAGCCTTTAATGTTTTAGGGCTATTATCACACATGTTGATGGTAGGCGGCAGATTTGCTCCGGTTTCATCTATAATTTTAACTCCAATATCAAATGATCCTCCCTCCAGGAAAACAGCAGAATCCAGACTTCGGTCTTTAGCATCTGCAATAACCATTTTGAAATGGTAGGTTTGTCCAGGAATTACAGTTGCAATCGCAGTCAGAGGAATAGTTCTTCCATAATAATTAATCTCTACACGCGGTGTATTAATTCCTCCAAAATAAGCTTCATTGATTGGGCCACAAGGATACAATGGTCCAGCAGGAACTATATTCGTTGCACTCACTGGGCCTGCACTTCCAGGCAATACAGCTAAATTCGTGTAAGTAGGATCCCCCACTTTTTTCAGCAGAAGGGCAAATGCATCTGAGAATCCTGTACAAGGATAACCTCCGGAATACTCTTCAGAAGCAAATATATAATTAAATCTTACCTGAGTAGAATTAGGAACGAAATCAAATTCAAGAGACACTGCATCTTTCAAATCTACAGTAGCATTAGTAGCAGCCACAAGATCCGGATCACTATCTGAGCCAATAGGCTCAACATCCTCACTTGCCTGGTCAACAAGTACATTTCCTGCCTGCTTAGCATGGCCTGTTGTTAATACAATTCCATCTTTAAAAGGGAAGTTTGTGGTTCCTCTGTTGAAATACCCCCAGAACCTAGTGTCATCGAATATAGTATGGTTAGGAGATACAGTAACATTGGTAATATTTGCTGTTGTACAGGTACTTCCTCCATTAATCAAGATATCTTTTACTATTTGTTCTGGAAAATAACCTGAAGCTGCATAAGGGGGAACATTCACATCTATAAATTTTCCAGCCTTTAAATTTGCCCCTGTTGAAGTTACTTTCGTAGCTCTTCTTCTAGGATTCTCCTGTGAAGAGACAGACACCGAAGTCAGTAAAAATGTTAAAAGAAAAAAGTAGTGTTTAAATCTATAATGCAACATTTTAATTTGATTTTGTCCAAATGTAGCAAAAATAACAATATCAAATCAGCATTTCAGACACATATTACCCACTTTTCAGTAAAAATTCACAATAAATATATTTTATTTTTAAACTAATTGTAAATAAAATACATTCAATCATAAAAAAACAGATCAATTGTATTGATCTGTTCTTATATATACTAGAATTTTTTCAAAGATTCTTATTCCTCTTTTTTTAATTCATCAATTTCATTCTTTAGTTGGGAGATAATATCTTTCAAAGCTTTGATTTCATTTTTATTTGAATTTACATTGCTTTTCAGAATTACATTTTTGGCTTTTTCATTGTGGTCTTCTTCATCTTCTTCTTCATTAATCTCTTCTATATCTTCACTAATTTCCTCAATGTCTTCCTGGATATCCTCGATATCTTCATTAATCTCTTCAATATCCTCACTAATTTCTTCAATATCCTCGCTGATTTCCTCAATATCTTCCTGAATGTCTTCGATGTCTTCCTGGATATCTTCAATTTTTTCGTGGCTTTTATTGACAGACATCTGAATAAAAATCGCCAGATAAATAGCTTCCAGAGAAAGTACCGTAGTAAGGATCAGAAGCATTTTATCAAAATCAACAATATGCATCATCGGAAGCAAAAAAGAAGTAACAAACAAGAGAGTATGGACTATCAAAGACTGAATAGATCCTATCCATGAGGTAATACTATCTGCTATTTTTTCCAGAACTTCTGTTTTCTCGTTATATTTTTTCATCCTTTTAATTTTTTACAACAGTTCTTTGGTTACTCCTAATCCAAACAGGGCAAAATCATATTTTGCAGGATCTTTATCATCAAATTTTCTGATGGCTACATCCAATTCTTCCACTGTTTTCCAGTCATTCTGCGTTCTTTCCAGTAATCCCAGTTTTCTTGAGATATTTCCGGTATGCACATCTAATGGAATAGACAGGTATTTCTGATCAATATCTTTCCAGATTCCAAAATCTACTCCACGTTTATCCTTACGTACCATCCATCTTAGAAACATAATGATTCTTTTGGCTGAAGAGTTTTTGTAAGGTGAGCTGATATGTTTATGACTTCTATGTTTTTCGGTCTCCAGAAAACCACTTCTGAATCTTTCTATGGCATGTTGAAAGTTCGTTTCAGATTCTTTTACTTTAAATAAATCTTCCAGGCTTTCATGTTCTGTATAAATCCTGTTAAACTGCTTGATAAAATAGGAAAAATCTTCTCCATTAAAGGTTCTGTGGATACTTTTATCCTGAATATCTTTTAAATCTTTCTCAGAATAATTCATTACAAAATCATAAGGAGAATTCCCCATAATATCCAATATTTTATTGGCAGAATTGATGATAGATTTTCTATTACCCCAGGAAATAGTTGCTGCTAAAAAACCTGCAATTTCAATATCCTGCTTTAATGAGAAACGATGCGGAATTTGTATTGGGTCATTTTCTATAAAATCAGGAGCGTTGTATTGGTCTGCCTTTTCATCCAGAAAGCTTCTAAGCTCTTCAAACTTCAACATATTATTTTAAATTTTTACACTTTCCAGAGCTTTTGGCAGGAATGAATTAGGAAAAATGTTTCTTGCCTCATCAGTAAACACCGTCAAATCTGCATATCTGTTGGAAAAATGCCCCAAAATAAGTTTTCCTACCTGAGCCTTTTGAGCAATTGTTGCCGCTTCTAATGCAGTGGTATGTCCGGTATAATCTGCCATTTCCTTCAAATCATGGAGGAAAGTAGATTCATGATACAGAACCGTCACATTTTTTATAATGGGAATAACACTTTCAAGATAACGGGTATCACTACAGAATGCATAAGATACAGATGGAGCCGGTTCAAGGGTCAATACCTCATTTTTAAGAACATATCCGTCACTTAATACGAAGTCTTTTCCTGCTTTTATATTGTGATAATCACAGCTTTCGATTTCACTATACTTTGCAATCTCTTTCATATTCAAATGCCTGTCTTTTGGTTTTTCTTTAAAAAGATAACCGTTACAGTAGATTCTGTGATCCAGAGGAATCGTATACACTTCTACTCTGTTGTCTTCATAAATCTTTTCTGAATAATCTTTATCCAGTTCATGATAAACCACCTCAAAACCACGATGCGTTTCCGTAATCTGGAAAATAGTTTCCATCATCTTTTTGATTCCTTTCGGACCATAAACATGTAAGGGATTATCTCGTCCTAAAAGTCTAAAAGAGGCAATAAGTCCCGGAAGGCCGAAACAGTGGTCTCCGTGAAGGTGAGAAATAAAAATATGGTTAATTTTTGAAAATCTGGCTTTTGCTTTTCTCAGCTGTACCTGTGTTCCTTCTCCACAGTCGATCAGGAAGAGCCTTTCTTCCATTTCCAGCAGCTGGGCTGTTGGTGACGTATTGATGGTCGGAATCGCTGAATTAAAACCTAATATTGTTAAATAAGTACTCAAATCAATAGTTTCTTGTAACAAATGTACGACAGAAATTTTAAAACATATATTTTACCTTTACATTTCAACAGGAAATGCATAAAAAAAGTCACTTTTCCATAAAGGAAAAATGACTTTTATATACCTGTAGTATTGATTACTTTACTTTTAAAAAGTCCATAAACAGATCTAACGCCTGCTTACGGTGGCTGATTTTGTTTTTATCTTCCGGTTCCATTTCTGCAAAGGTTCTGTCATATCCTTCAGGAACGAAGATCGGATCATACCCGAATCCTTTTAATCCTTTATTTTCTGTCAGTAGATTTCCGTGAACTCTTCCTTCAAAGTATTGGGCTCCGTTTTCATCATAATAGCATAAAACTGTAACGAAGTACGCTTTTCTGTTTTCTATTCCCTGCATTTCTTCCAACACCTTTTCGATATTTTTAGCAAAATCGTGATCTCCGGCGTAGCGGGCAGAAAATATCCCAGGTCTTCCGTCTAGAGATTCTACAACAAGTCCGCTATCATCACCCAAACTTGGAACGCCTGTCTTTTCAAAACAATATTTAGCTTTAATAAGGGCATTGGCATGAAAAGAGTCTCCATCTTCTACAATCTCTTCGTGAATATTATAATCTGTAAGGCTTTTAACAATACAATCATTCCCTAAAATCTGCTGAATCTCTTCTTTCTTATGCTCGTTGTGTGTAGCTACCAATAATTCCATTTCTATATTCATTTTCAATTTTACTTTTTAACTATTGCTGATTACATTTCAGAATAATGCACTTTATATTTCTTCATAAAAAGGTAGTAGAATAAAGAAAAAAGTACAATTCCTACAGCTAAAATCAACCATTCTGAAACATTAAAAACTTTCGCAAAACTTTCATCTTTACCGTACAGCACCAATAACGACAAGGTCAGATTATTAAATGCATGTAATAATATCGGCATCAGTAAAGATTTTGTTTTATGATACACCAATCCCAAAACACATCCCAGCATTACTGCGCTGATAAACTGCCATGGATTTCCGTGAACAACTCCAAAAATAATGGACGCATACACAATAGCTTTCCATGGTGCTACCCCTTTATTTATAAGCCCTTTCTGAATAATTCCTCTGAAGATAATTTCTTCAAAAATGGGAGCCATAATCACTGTCATGATAATCATTACCACCGGATTATCCGTTAGTGAGCTCATAAGCTGAATGAAATATTCATAAAAGTCTCCGAAAAATGGACCTGATGTTGGAATCAGCGTTGTCGTAAACTCTGAAACAAGCATCATCCCAGCCATCATTGGAAAAATAAGGAGATACGTAGAAAAGTTAACTGATGAAAGATTAAAATTAAGCTTCTTTTGAGTAGTCCTTCTCACGATGAAAAAGTCGAAGAAAGCAATTGCAGAAACAAATCCTACAGAATTGGCTACCATGAGAAACCAATCTTTCAATTCAAGATTTTCTTTGAAAGCTACTTTCCAAAAGGTACTGAATAAAGATACAGCCATCGTTCCCACAAACAATCCAACCACTAAAGTAACAGCGCCCAGCCATGTGAAAGTAAACTTCGGATACCTGCTATTTTCCATTCTTTTTCTCTGTAAAAGTTTATTGAAACAAAGATAATTTTTTTGAATGCTACAGGCAACTAAAAAGGAAAATACTTAAATTAGCCTCCATTGCCATGAATATCACAAAAACAAATACAGAAATCCCTTTCCCAAGTCTTGAATCTAAAATTAACTGGTGGGTTACTTCCCTTCTGCAGATAACATTCTTTGGACTTTTCTTATTCTTCTTCTGTCTTTTTGTTCTTGGCCCTGTTTACGGGATTTATAAAAGAGGATGGGAAGCTATGCTCTCAGCAGCCTTAGTCTGTTGGACTATTTCATTACTCATTTTAATCCCCGTTATCCGATATTTTTTTATAAAAAGAAAAAAGGTAGCCAATAAAATAGTAATTGATGGTTCCGGACTTTTATTTTTCAATTCAAAAAATCAAGTTGCAGAACAGATTTTATATAAAGAACTGAGTTCTTCAAAACAAGACTTTGACATTTATACGGTTGCTCCGGTAGGTTCAAGCATGGTTCCTTTGCTAGAAGTTTCCCTACAACAAGAGAAAAAATATGATGAAATCAGGCGTATTGATATGAACCTTCCCCTTCATGTGGTAAAGAATAAAGTACCATTGTATGCTCACTTCATTCATGGAATCTCAGTTTTTCGTCCTGATTTAAAAATAGACCCAATGGTTCTCAGAACCTTTTCTATTAACCCAAATACATGGGAGATTAAAAAAAGTAAAGGAATTTCATCAGGCAGCTGGCTTTTAATTCTGGCAGTCTTAGTTATTACTGGGCTTATTTGTGGATTTGTATTTTTATTATCCAGATAAATGATGAATATGACTGAAAAATTTCAAACACTGGAATCGAAAATCAATAAGCCAGTTACTCTTTTTCTTATGGGAATTCTCTGGATAACTGTTATACTGATTATTGTAGTAATTGGATTTGTTTTCGACCATATTTTCAATAATTTCAGACCATATTCAGAACATGATCTTGGCATCTTTTTCACTCTTCTTGTTGCCCAGCTTCTTCTTATATTTTGCTGTATCACTTTGATAATAGTCTTGACCTATAAAAGAAAACAGAAGGCACGAAAAGCCATTGTAGATGAAAAGGGAATAACATTCTATAACAATAGGAGTACCATCATTGAAATGATATTATATAGTGATCTTCAGTCTGCTCGAAACTCCTCTGATGATGTACATGTCTACAATACCCAAACAGTAAAATACGGTAAAACAACATTGCAAATTTACCTGAAAAACAAAGCAGGAGAAATTACACCAACAACTGTAGATTTTAATTTTGAACTGGTAATTCTGAGCAATCGATATGATTTGTATCGTCAATTTTTAATGGGTATTCAACACTTTCGTCCGGATCTGAGAATAAGCACACAGACAATTGAACAATATAATCTTACTTCAGAACCGCAAAAAATTGAATTTGGAATATTTGAATATGTTATGGCGGCCATTTTTATACTGATTGCTGTTGGATTGGTTTATATTTTTATGTTACTGATAAAAACTATGGTTTGATAAGCTGTGTCAGAGAAAGTCCAACTATTATTCATTATTCTGATGCGTGACTCATCGTAATCCAATCAACCATATCAAGGTTTAAAACCTTGACATGGTTTGATCTTTCCGCAACCTCTTCAAGCTAATTAATATTTTATTTGAAAACCTCGTAAAAAATCACGATTTTTGCAACTTCAAAATACGATATGTCAGACTTAATCAAAGAAATACAAAAAAGAAAGACCTTCGGGATCATTTCCCACCCGGATGCCGGAAAAACAACACTTACTGAAAAGCTTCTTCTTTTCGGGGGTGCAATTCAGGAAGCAGGTGCGGTAAAATCCAACAAAATAAAAAAAGGAGCTACCTCCGACTTTATGGAAATTGAAAGACAGAGAGGAATCTCTGTAGCAACTTCCGTATTGGCTTTTGAATATAGAGACCATAAAATCAACATTCTAGATACTCCCGGTCACAAAGACTTTGCAGAAGATACCTACAGAACATTAACAGCTGTAGATTCAGTAATTGTCGTAATTGACGTTGCAAAAGGGGTTGAGGAACAAACTGAAAAACTGGTTAAGGTTTGTAGAATGAGAAACATTCCGATGTTGGTATTCATCAACAAACTTGACCGTGAGGGTAAGGATGCCTTTGATCTTTTGGATGAAGTAGAGCAAAAACTTGGATTAACAGTTTGTCCACTTTCTTTACCAATTGGTATGGGAAGCGACTTCCAAGGAATTTATAATATCTGGGAAGACAATATTCAGTTATTCTTAGAAGAGAAAAAACAGAAAGTTGGCGATTCTATTAAGTTTGATGATATTAATGATACTTCAATAGATGACGTAATCGGTGAGAAAGCTGCTGCTACTTTAAGAGAAGAGCTTGACCTGATTCAGTCTGTTTACCCTGAGTTTAATCGTGAAGATTATATGAAAGGTGATCTGCAACCTGTATTCTTCGGGTCTGCCTTGAATAATTTTGGAGTTCGTGAATTATTGAATGCTTTCATCGACATTGCTCCGATGCCACAGCCTAAAGAAAGTGATACCCGTTTAGTAAAGCCGGAAGAAAGCACTTTCACGGGATTTGTATTTAAGATCCACGCCAACATGGATCCTAAGCACAGAGACAGATTGGCTTTCGTAAAAATTGTTTCAGGAACATTCAAAAGAAACGAAAACTATCTATTGGTAAGAGAGGGTAAAAAGATGAAATTCTCATCTCCAAATGCTTTCTTTGCTGATAAAAAAGAGGTAGTGGAAGAAAGTTTCCCTGGTGATATTGTTGGTCTTCATGATACGGGAAGTTTCAGAATTGGTGATACTTTGACTGGTGGTGAAAAGCTAAGCTTTAAAGGTATTCCTAGCTTCTCTCCGGAGCATTTCCGTTATATCAATAACAATGATCCACTTAAAGCTAAGCAATTGGCAAAAGGTATCGATCAGTTGATGGATGAAGGAGTTGCCCAGTTATTTACGTTAGAAATGAACGGAAGAAAGATCATCGGAACTGTAGGAGCCCTTCAGTACGAGGTTATCCAATACCGTCTGGAGCATGAATATGGTGCAAAATGTACTTATGAGCCTCTTTCAATGCATAAAGCTTGTTGGGTAGAAGCTGATGAGAAATCTGAAGAGTTTAGAGAATTTGCAAGATTAAAGCAAAGATTCCTTGCCAGAGATAAATACAATCAATTGGTATTTTTAGCTGATTCTTCTTTCACCATTCACATGACGCAGGAGAAATTCCCGAATGTGAAGCTTCACTTTATCAGTGAGTTTAGAGAGAATTAATTAAAAGCTAAATTTCTTACATATATATCCGCAGAAAAATTTCTGCGGATTTTTTTATTCCTTCATCAAGTCTTTGATTAACCTCTCTCTTCGATTAAAGAAAATATTTGGTTGTCAATTGTAGTTTCATAGCATCATCAATAGAAATTATAAGGATATCAGGTGACTTTATTAGAGAAAAGCATTTTGTAAATCTCTTGTAAAACAAATCCAAAACACTGAAAACATTACACTTATAATTTTACGATGAGAATACATTTCATTTACAAGTACTTCAGAAGCTTCATGACTAATTTTACTTCATCAAAAAAATAATGTTATGAAAAAGTTCATATTACTCATTACTATATCAAGCGCTTTTATTGCGTGCAGCCAAAAAGGTGAGGTTTCCAAATCTAAAATTGAGGAAACTGTAAATAGTATAGACAGTGCTGCCACTGTTGCTTCAGAAGCTGTTGATAATGTCAGCAAAACGGCTAATCAGGCTCTTGATTCAGCAAGCATAAGAATAAAAGATATTGAAGGTGCTAAAAACGATATTCAGGAAAAGATAGAAAATACTTCCAAAATGGTAGATTCATTATCTGATAAGATTGCTTCTACAAAGCTGGAATCAAAAGTTGAGAAAAAAGATTCTATAGTTAAGAAATCCGAAAAAGTAGCAACAAATGCACCAGCTCCAAAAGTGATTAAAGAAACCAAAATCATTTACAAAGAAAAACCCAATAACGACAGTTATGAACTGAATGTACCTAAAGACAAAATGGTGAAATCAGGATATCTTGTAGTAAAAGCAGATAATGTGGAAACCGTAAAAGAAATCATTAGAGAGGAAGCTATCAAAAACAATGGATATATTAAAAGTGAAAATCAGTCTTATATTGAATCTGCCAATCAACGTGATGAAAATCAAAAGATCTACAGTCTGAATATCAAAGTTCCTATTCAGCATTTTGATGGATTAATGGAAGCTTTAAACAGCAATATTGGAGATATTGAAACCAGGGATATTCAGGTTACAGGACGTAATTATGCAGACAATACCATTTGTAGTATTGATGTTAATATCACTGATAAAACTGAAGCAGAAAAGGAGCCTAAAACATTTGGCGGAAAATCATTAGCAGCCATTGAATCCGGCTGGGATGTGATTACTTCAATCTTTCTTTTTCTTCTTCCGTTGTGGCCAGTATTTCTGATGGGTGGTATTGGATATTATTTTTATAAAAAGAAGCAAAAAAACATTCCTAATAAAGATTCTCACTAGAATTTCGAAATCCATCCTTGTGATGGATTTTTTGTTTATGGGATCGGAAGATGTTTATTTTAAACCACAGATTTTCTTGAGTGAGATTGCTTCGCTTCGCTCGCAATGACAGGATGGTAATGGTTTGGGCTTAATAATTAGGTTTTGGCTAAAGCCAATGGAATTTTGTTTATTTATTAGGTGGGCTAAAGCCCACCCCTATTGATATTGATATTGATATTGATATGCAAATGGATAATTAATATTCAACAACAATACGGTTTTAACTGTTTCTTTAATTTTAAAAAAAAGCATGAAGAGATCCTTACAGGATGACAAAATGAGTGGAGATACAAAAGTTATGATGCAAAAAATCATCTATTGATACAGTTACACAAGTATTGAGCCTTAGCAGCAATATCATTCATCATTCATCATTCATTACTCATAAAATAGCCCCGATAGTAACGGTTACCCCACAGCATGGGTTGGCCCTCAGAGAGGCAGCGTGGCGCGAGGAGTATGAGTGGATAGCGGGAAAAAGCTCCTGAAAAGAAAAAGGCCTCCAAAACGGAAGCCTTTTACATTATTTCATGTTCACTACTTTGTCTACGACAAACTTTGTGTTTCCTCTCCATGGAAGAGCACCATTGTATTCTTTGTAATGGAGATCAAAGGTTTTACCACTGTTGGTTTCCAGTTGTTTGAAAACTTCAGGGTCGTCTACGGAGAACTCAAACTCATAGCTTGTAATGCCTCCTGCTTTACCTTTTCCGAAACCTTCCTGAATCAGTTTACCTTCATAAGTTTTGAAGACATAGCCTTTTTTCATGGCATAATTCAGATATCCGGATTTTACGCCTTCTCCAAAAACGAAGAAGAACTTATACCATACAAATACTCCTAGCAATAGCAGTACGACACCGAGGGTGATCCACAAAGATTTTTTCATAGAGAGTGTGTTTTGTTAATTTTTTATTTTGCGATACTTCTTGAGATCACGATTTTCTGAATTTCAGAAGTTCCTTCGTAGATCTGAGTGATTTTTGCATCTCTCATTAATCTTTCTACGTGGTATTCTTTCACATATCCGTATCCACCATGAATTTGTACTGCTTCAATAGTAGTATCCATTGCTACCTGAGAAGAGTATAATTTTGCCATAGCTCCACTTTCAGAGATATCCTTTCCTGCATCTTTCTCACAAGCTGCTTTGAAACATAGCATTCTTGCTGCCGTGATCTGAGTAGCCATATCAGCTAATTTGAATGCGATAGCCTGGTGGTTGATGATCTCAGTTTTGAAAGCTTTTCTTGTTTTAGCATACTTAAGGGCCAATTCATAAGCTCCTGAAGCGATACCTAATGCCTGAGAAGCAATACCAATTCTACCTCCGTTCAATACAGCCATTGCAAAATTGAAACCAAATCCGTCTGCACCAATTCTGTTTTCTTTCGGAACTTTTACGTTGTTGAAGATCAAAGAGTGTGTATCACTTCCTCTGATTCCCAGTTTATCTTCTTTTACTCCTACTTCAAAACCTTCCCATCCTCTTTCTACGATAAAGGCATTGATTCCTTTATGCTTTTTCTCAGGATCTGTTTGTGCAATTACAATGTAGTACGTTGCAGTTCCACCGTTGGTAATCCAGTTTTTAATCCCGTTTAAAAGATAGTAATCCCCTTTGTCTTCAGCAGTTGTTTTCTGAGATGTTGCATCAGAACCAGCTTCCGGCTCAGATAAAGCAAATGCTCCGATAACCTGTCCGCTTGCAAGAGGTGTAAGATATTTTACTTTTTGTTCTTCAGAAGCAAATTTTTCTAGACCAGCACAAACCAATGAATTGTTTACAGACATCACAACAGCTGCAGAAGCATCTACTTTTGCAATTTCTTCCATTGCCAGCACGTAAGAAACGCTGTCCATACCTGCACCACCGTATTTAGGATCCACCATCATTCCTAAAAGGCCCATTTCTCCCATTTTCTTCACCTGCTCAACAGGGAATTTCTGGTCGCGGTCTCTTTCAATAACTCCAGGTAATAGTTCGTTTTGTGCAAAGTCTCTTGCCGCCTGCTGAATCATCAGCTGTTCTTCCGATAAATTAAAGTCCATAAAAAAAATAATTAGATAGCCGTAAATTTACACTTTTTAAGCAAATCTGAAAAAATAAATTAAAAGTAGGGAAAAGACTGATGGAAAGGGAGATGGAAGAGATTATGGATGCAAGGTTCTGGATTCGGGATTTTGTGATATTGATGAGTTATAAAATAGATGTCAGGTTACTCATAACACCTATTAATGATGAAAAGATCTTTCTGCTATCGTAAGATTTTGACAATCCGCTTTTATGGCTTCCAAAGCACTTTTGCACAGAATTTGTTATGGTAAACATTCAACTTATTTCCAATTATCAGATTCAGATGTACACAATTAAAAAAAATGCTTATATTTAGATTTCTTTATAAATTATTTAAAAAATCATGACGATCAAGAGATTATTCGATATTCCGCACTACGCTTCAGCAAAATATCCTAAAACGGATATGTTTGTAACAAAGTATAATGGTGAATGGAAAAAAACTTCTACACAGGAGTTTATTAATGAGGGAAATAAGATATCCAGAGGATTACTGAAGCTAGGTATAAAACCGGGTGATAAGATCGCTTTGATAACTACCAATTCCCGTACAGAATGGGCAATCATGGATTTTGGGCTCTCCCAGATTGGTGTTGTTTCGGTACCGGTTTATCCAAGTATTTCACCAGAGGATTATGAATTTATCTTCAACAATGCTGAAATACAATATTGCTTTGTTTCTGACAAAGAACTTCTTAATAAGGTAATGAAGGTAAAGCACAACATCCCAACCTTACAGGGAATCTTTACTTTTGATAAAATAAGCGGCGCTGCCAACTGGAGTGAAATTCTGGATCTTGGTGAGGATGAATCTACTCAAATTGAGGTGGAAGATCTTTCCAACGCCATTAATACGGAAGATTTAGCGACTATTATTTATACGTCTGGAACTACAGGAAGACCTAAAGGAGTAATGCTTACTCATAATAATATTGTTTCCAATGTATTAGGATCTATTCCAAGAATTCCTAAGAAAAAAAGTCTGGATTATAAGGAAACAAGAGCATTAAGCTTTCTTCCTATCTGCCATATTTTTGAAAGAATGCTTTTTTATCTTTACCAATACAACGGTTTTTCTCTTTACTTCGCTGAAAGTATCGAAAAAATGGGTGAAAACGTAAAAGAAGTAAAGCCTCATTATATGACCGTAGTCCCAAGACTGGTAGAAAAAGTATATGATAAAATCTACAATACCGGTTCTTCTGCCGGAGGTTTAAAATCGAAAATCTTCTTCTGGGCTTTAAATTTAATTACCAAAAAGAAATCTGTTTCCAGGCCATCAGGCATCCAGGAACTTATTGCTGATAAACTGGTATTCTCGAAATGGAGAGAAGGTTTAGGAGGTGAAATCGTTACATTAGTTTCCGGATCCGCAGCCTTATCTACAAGACTGAATTTAATGTTCCAGAATGCAGGAATTCCTATTTTAGAAGGATATGGATTAACAGAAACATCACCTGTAATTTCTGTAAATAGTTTTGAAAAAATGAGAGTAGGAACTGTGGGAGTTCCTTTGGATAACCTACAGGTAAAGATTCAGGAAGACGGTGAAATTACAGTAAAAGGACCTTCTGTCTTTAAAGGTTACTTCCAGAATGAAGAAATGACTAAAGAAGCATTTACCGAAGATGGATTCTTTAAAACAGGAGATATTGGCCACATTGATAATGATGGATTCTTACAGATTACTGATCGTAAGAAAGAAATGTTCAAAACATCCGGCGGAAAATATATTGCCCCTCAAACTATTGAAAACCTGGCTAAAGCCTCAAAATTCATTGAACAGATTATGGTGGTAGGTGATGGCGAAAAAATGCCATGTGCTTTGGTACAACCTGATTTTGAATTTGCAAAAAACTGGGCGATGAGAAACAATCTCAGTATTGGTTCTACTCCTGAAGAGATTGCAAAAAGTACAGAACTGAAACAGAGAATAGAAAAAGAAATTGATGGAATTAATGAACACCTTGGAAACTGGGAGAAAATTAAGAAAATTGAGCTAACTCCTGAGGTTTGGAGCATTGAATCCGGACTTCTTACTCCTACCCTGAAACTGAAGAGAAAGGCAGTAAAAGAGAAGTTTATGGCTCTGTACAATAAGATGTATGATCACCAAGTTTAAAAAAATACAACCGCTTCGTTTGAAGCGGTTTTTTTATGGTGTTTAATTAGGTTTTGGCTAAAGCCAATGGATTTTGTTATTTTTTTAAACGGGCTAAAGCCCGTTTCTATTGAATTTTTATTCTCTCACAGATCATGTAGATGGCGCAGATTTTTTTTTAATACAACCTTTGTCATTCCATAGAGTCTAGCATTATATTTTTTAATGTGCTATGGTGAGATTCCTACGGAATGACAAAAAGACTGATAAATGATTAGTGTTATTTGTGAAGGTATTGGTGTAATTCATGTTTAAACAAAAAAAGCTGTCTCAAAATGAAACAGCTTTTGTATTGTTGAAAATCAATAATTAGAATTTAATTACAGATTTCATTCTTTCGTTTTCTTCTATTACCAACTCATCGTCAACAAGGATTTTTCCAGAGTGCTCATCAATGATGATTTTCTTTCTCTGAGCAATTTCCATTTGTTTTTGTGGTGGAATAGTGAAGAAAGATCCTTTTGGAGCTCCTCTCTCTAATCCTACTACCGCAAGACCGTTGATAGAGTTTGTTCTGATTCTGTTGTAAGAAGCTAATAATCTCTCATCGATTTTACCTGCATATTCTTTAGATTGCTCAATAAGATATTCTTCTTCTTTTTGAGTTTCAGAAATAAGACCTTCTAATTCTTCTTTCTTGAATTTCAAGTGGTTTTTCAAATCGTTGATCTTACCATTCAACTCGCTTAAAGTTTCGTTTTTGTGAGCAATTTTAGCTCCGAATTCTTTAATTCTTTTTTCAGCAAGTTGAATTTCCAGATCCTGGAATTCCATTTCTTTTCCTAATGCTTCAAACTCTTTATTGTTTCTTACATTATCCTGCTGAGATTTGTATTTCTCAATTAAAGTTTTTGCATGGTTAATCACTTCATGCTTTGTTTTGATCTGATCGTCCTGATCTTTAATGTCTGCATGAAATTTTTCAGCTCTCTTTTCAAGACCTTCAATCTCGATTTCAAGATCTTCAACTTCAATTGGCAATTCTCCTCTAGTATTTCGGATTTCATCCAATCTTGAATCAATGATCTGTAAATCGTATAAAGCTCTTAATTTTTCTTCAACTGAAATATCGTTGGTTTTTGCCATATTTAAATGAAATAATTTACTGGGTTTGTTTTTTCAATAGATTTTGAAATTGCAAATGTACTAAATTTTTGTGATAAAATTTCAAATAATTGTTGAGTGACAAATTGTTCTGATTCATAATGTCCTATATCACAGATCAACATTTTAGACTCTGCTAAAAAATAGTCGTGATATTTAAGATCTCCGGTAAGGTAAGCATCACATTTTCTGGAAACTGCAGCGCGTATTCCACTGGCTCCGGAACCTCCAAGCACTCCTACTCTTTTAATCTTTTTGTTATTAAAAGCAGAATGTTTAATGACTTCAAGACCAAATTTTTCTTTTACAAATCCTAAGAAATCCTTTTCATCCATTTCTTCTTCCAACTCACCATACATTCCTAAACCCACATGATGGTTTTTATTATCTAAACTGTATATCTGGTGGGCAACTTCTTCATATGGATGTGCCGCTTTCATAGCTCCCACGATTTGTCCCTGCTTAAATTCTTCAAAAATAACGGAAATCATATCTTCATCAGCATTCTCCCGAATGTTTTGCTGCCCGGAAAACGGCTTAGAACCTTCAATAGGTCTGAATGTTCCGTTTCCATTAATGGTAAAGCTACATTCATCATAAAACCCTATGCTTCCGGCTCCTGCTGAAAATAGGGCTTCTTTTACTTTTTCAGAATACTCTTTAGGAACAAAAACCGTTAGCTGTTTTAAATTATTTTCTTTGGGCTGAAGAATTTTCATATTCTTTAATCCCAACTGGCTGCAAATTCCATGATTTACCCCAAAGAAATCATTATCAAAAGCTGTATGAATGGCATAAATAGCAATTTTATTTTCAATCGCTTTTAAAACGGCTCTTTCTACATAATTTTTCCCTGTTAAAGACTTTAGTCCTGAGAAAATAATAGGATGAAAACATACGATCAGGTTACAGTTTTTCTCAATAGCCTCATCCACAACATTTTCTAATGCATCATGGCAAACTAAAATTCCGGATACATTACGATCGGGAACTCCGCATAGGAGACCTACGTTATCAAAGCCTTCTGCCTGTTGTAAAGGAATGCGTTTATCTATTTCTGAAATTACTTTTCTTATTGTCATTTTATTCTGTATGTTTGCTACGAAAATAACGATAATTTGTTAATTTTAAAAAACATTCAAAATGGAGAGAGAGCACAATCTTGTTCCTGAAGACAAGCTTTGGAAAAGGTACCTTTACCGAATAATTTATCGCTCCGATACGAGGCTCGGAAAATTGTTCGACATCATTTTACTCTCCTTAATTCTTGCGAGTACAGCCATTATTATGATGGAAAGTGTACCTCAGCTTGACAAAAAATTTCATTACACCTTCCTTATTCTTGAATGGATTATCTCTATTTTTTTTACGATAGAATATTCCATGCGAATTGCTGTGGTAAAAAACAAAAAGCATTATCTCTTCAGTTTTATGGGGATTATAGATTTTCTTGCTCTAGCCCCTTTCTTTCTTAGCTTTTTCTTTCCTATCACCAAATATTTTCTGATCTTCAGAATGTTGAGAATGCTGAGAGTTTTCAGGATTTTCAATTTACTGGATTTCATGAATGACGGTTATCTTATTGTAAGAGCTTTAAAAAACAGTTCAAGAAAAATTTATATATTTCTTCTTTTCCTGATTATCTTTTCAGTGATTGTAGGCTCCCTTATGTTTATGGTGGAAGGTGGCCGACAGGGATTTGAAACGATTCCACAGGCTATTTATTGGGCTGTAGTAACAGTAACTACCGTAGGATATGGAGATGTCTCTCCTATTACTCCTATGGGGAAGTTTTTCGCTGTTATCCTGATGCTTGCCGGTTATTCTATTATAGCTGTTCCTACAGGGATTGTAACGGCAGAGATGCGAAATAAAAGACAAAATCTGGAAAAGATATGTGACCGTTGCGGCAATGAGGATATTGATGATGATGCAAGGTACTGCAAACAATGTGGCAAGAAATTAGCTTAATATTTGGTATTAGTTTAATCTATTCACCAAATACCACAATGTCATGGAACCAACAAAGAAAAACAAGCCGAATAGTTTAGTAATTATTCTTTTTGCATTAATCGTGCTGATGATTATTATTTACTTTATTCTTGTAATGTTCTTCCCAACTGTTTTCGACCTAATGAATACGGGAGATATACAGCCAGTGCCGGACAAATAATAAGCAATAGATAATGAGTGATGAGTGACAGATCATTTAAAAATAAAAAGATGAGCGAAATATTCGCTCATCTTTTTATTTTTAAATTAACAAGTTAACGATAATTTAATTAAAACACTGAAAATCAATTAATTTAATCTCCCAATTCATTTATTTATTGTTTTACTCATTTACCTTAAAGTTCAAATAAAATATAAAGTCATTCTCTAGGCTAAAACATAGCTTTTTATAATTAAAACAACCATATCTAATCATATAAATCAAATATTAAGGATAAAAAAAGGCGGATCTAATGATCCGCCTTCCTGTATAAATAGATTAATTAATTATTTCTTAATAGCTTTCACTGTTTGTTTTGTTCCGTCTTTCATATTTAAAACCAATACATATAGACCCTGCTTCAAATCACCTAAATGAAGAACAGATGAAGGGCTTTCAATAGTTTTTACCAATCTGCCTGAAACATCCATAACAGAGACTGATTTCACCTGATCTGCTTTTGCAATGTTCAGTACATCAGCAAATGGGTTTGGATATATCCTAATTTCGTTTTTAGCTTTAGATACTTCTGAAGTTCCAAGAGTTGCTTTATTAATGGTAATCGTAAATGCTCCCTCGAAATCATCTGTGAAACCGCTATAATGCCCGACATTTACATAATATGTAGTTCCTACAACAGTTGGTACTGAGATTTCTTCTGTACCACCCTGACCATTATTATCAATAGTACTTTCACATACTAAATTATCACAAGTACCACTAAACACTCCAATCTGAGGATTAAAATTGCTTCCTGCAGGCATTGATACTTTAATATTATGAACAGTACCGTCTCCTGTGAATTTAAACCATGTTCCATCATTCATACTATTGGAGCAGATTGAAATAAATCCGCTATTATTAGTAGCTCCTCCTGCATCAGATTGTGTATATGCATAAGGAAATGTAGAAGCAACTAACGCTCCTGAGCAATCATCGTTTACTGGTGGTGGCGGAACTGTTCCTATACAAATATCAAAGCTTTGAGCCTCACCCGCTCCTCCATCGGCAAACACTCTTATATAATAAGTTTCCCCTACCGTAAGACCAGAAATGATTTTAACCTCATCATAATCTGAACACTCAACATTTGCCAGGTTGCTGCAATCACCATTTAAAACCTGAAACATCAGTGAATAGCTCTCCTCTGATCCAATAGAAACCATATTACTCAATGAAACTACATGAGACGCTGAAGTTGCAGTAAATTTATACCATACATCATCATCTGCTTCCCCATAACAAGGATCAACAGATACACCGGAATCAGTAGCTCCAAAAGTATGTCCGAATGTTTTAGTGCCACAATTCATATCAGAATTTACCGTTAATGCAATGGCTGTGGTACATTCATCATTCAAAGGAGCAGAGAGTGTTGTTGTGAATTTCGTTTCAGAACAGCCTAAAGACTCTCCTCCCGCTCCTACTGATATAATTTTCACATAATAAGTAGTATCTAAAGAAAGAGGGGATGAAGGAGTAAAACTCGTTGTAGCTACCGTTTGCTGATTTACGATATTAGAGCCACCAGGCGTAGTTCCTATAGATATTTTATAACTTGTAGCACCAGGCGACGGATACCAGCTCATAGCAGAAGATACGGGTACCATAACAGCATTATTTGCTGGTGACAGTAAAGAAGTACAGGCAGGTAATGTATTAACCGTTAAACCCATAAAACTAACAACAGATCTATAATCAAATATACTACCATACCCAGGGTCTGAAGGATCAATATCTGAAGAGCTGCTTATACTACCAATAGAGCTTGCAGATACATTATTAAGGTGATGTACATAAAACACTCCGCCATAATAATCATCATACTCAGGATTATTTTCATCAACTGCAATCACTAGATTCTGTGTATTATTATAAGGAAAAGGGGTTGTAAAAGTAAGTTCCACCATTCCATTTACATTACTAACTGTACCGGCATATACTTCTGTAAGATCCGAGGCAGGAACCCAATCAGTATCAGATGCAAATTCAGTTTTAGAGGTATGCCCCAGATAAACAACCCAGTCTGATGAGTTTGTTATATCTCCTGCAGGATCCAGATAAAATTTAAGACCTGTAATGTTTCCTGCAGCATTAGCATTGATCTCCTGTTTTGTAAATATTTGTTGGGAATAGGAATATTCCCAATAATTGTCAACCGGAACTTTTCCAACCAAAGTACTTCCTTCACCAAGGGTAATTTGAGCACTTAAAAACATACTTACCATCAGTAAGCACAAGAGTAAGATTTTCTTCATATAATTTTTTTTAAGGCGTTAATACATTTGCCAAATTAACAATAATTTTAATACAACATTAAAAAAATATTAAAAAAAAGAATCAACTATTGAGACACTGCTTTAAATTATTATATTAATTGGTTTTATTCATTAATTAAATCAGTTATTTATTCTGATTCTTCTTTAATATTTGCTATGACGAAATACATTCTTTTTTTCAAAGCTCTATCATCCCATAATATCCTATTACATTCGTCCATTAAGTTCAGAAGAATATACCTGGCTACAATGGTAGAATAAACAATATAAAAAAGCAGCAACTATTAAGTTACTGCTTTAAATTATTATATTAATTGGCTTTATCTCTTAATTGATTTAACCACTTGTTTTGATCCGTCTTTCATATGTAATACAACTAAATACATCCCTTGTTTCAGGTCTGCCAAATGAAGTTCAGAAGAAGGATTTTCGATAGTTTTCACCAATCTTCCGGAAGCATCAACAATAGATACTGATTTTACTTTAGAAGCGTCGGAAATATTCAACACATCTGTAAATGGATTCGGATAAGCTTTGATTTCATTTTTAGCTACTGTAGCCTCTGAAGTAGAAAGGTTTCCAAGCTGGTAAACAAAATCATCAATCAATAGACTATATGCTTCTGAGCCGGTATGTTTAAACACAAGTTTAGTAACTCCTGCAGGAACACCGGTGATATCTAATGAGTAATTATTTAACACAGAAGTACTTGTTGCTGTATATGTACCCAATACAACAAAGCTGGAAGTATTTGCAGGGTCTGCTAAATAACCAATCTGAACAGTTCCATTAACATAAGAATTAGCTCTTCCTTTGAAACTAATCATCGCATTGTTACTGTCTAAACCTACTAAATCTGGAGTAGATACCATCCCTGTACTTGACCCACTTGTATAAATATATAGAGCATTAGGACCACTTGCTATTGTTCCGGTATAGCCAATTACTTTTGCATAGCCCAGATTAGAACCGATGCTTGTCCAGCATGGAGGAAGGCCATCAACAGGTGTACTATCAAAATTTTGCGAATATGTCTGTACTGGAACACAGTTCGTAATAAATACGGTCACTGGAGTCCATACACTCTTATCAGTAGCTCCACATGCAGATCTAACCCATAGATAATAAGTAGTGCCCGGCAATAGATTAGATAAAGAAGCTGAAGTACTGGTACTGGTTCCTGAAACAGCGGTAGCAGCAGTAGGCGCTAGACTACTTGTAGAATAATAATATTCATATCCGCTTCCAGGCACAAGTGAAGGCGCAGTCCATGAGACATTAGCCCCGTTGGCAGTTATAGCAGAAACAGCAACCCCCGAAGGTTCAAAACAAGTAGGTGTAATATCTATATTAACATCATCAATATAGATTTGATTCATATCTGCCGCAGAATAAGCCTGGAATCCAAAATAATAAACCCCTGAAGCAGCTGGTGTAAAGTCTGTAAAGGTAGCTGTAGGAACCCCTAATGTAGTAATATTTGAATGATCCGCTATTGTATTCGCCATCCCCACAGCCGTTGCTGAAGATCCGTATGCAACTTTTACTTTCTCTGCATACACAACCCCTGATGAGTTGGCATATTTATACTTAATTCTATAGCTAACTCCTGCTGTAAGATTGAGTCCCTGTGTAAAAAACCATGTATTTGCTGCAGAAGTAGAACTATATGAATAATTGAGAACTTTACCTGTAAACCCTCCCGATGCAGAAGCTGTTTTCCATGTATTTCCAGAACCGCTATTAATTACCGATGTACAAATTGGCAGAGCCGGAGTTGTAACATTATCAAAATCTAGGGTATATGGTAAATTGGTAGAAGTACATATAGTCTGGAATGTTCTCACTGTACATGCGGTTGCCGGTCCTGTAGTAGTAGCAGTATATCCTGTTACAGAATAATAATAAGTAGAGCTATTACTCAAAGATGTTGCTAAGGTGTAAGAATTATTAGCTCCTCCTGTAATGTCAGTATCAAGAACATCATTACCTCCTGAAGTGGTTCCTATTTTTAATTTATAACCAGTAGCACCGTTAATTACACTCCAGGTTATCGTAGGAGTAGTACTTACACCACTTGCGTTTGATGCAGGTGCTGTAACCGTAGGGCAAAGCCCCAGTGTTGTAAAGTTTGCAGAGCTGGACCAGGCTCCTTTATCTGTTCCGTTACAGTTTGATCTTACCCAATAATAATACTGAGTTGAAGGAGTTAACCCTGATATATTTGCTGTAGTCACGCCTGCTCCCGCAGAACCCGAAGGTGAAGCAGTGATAGCCGGAGCAGTTGATGAGGTGGAATAATAATATTCATAACCACTACCTGGAGGCGCAGCAGGAGCTGTCCAGCTAATTGTTGAAGTATCAGGAGTTATTGCTGAAGAAGCAAGGCCTGTAATAGTACTTGAACACGTAAGGGCTGTTGTAAAAGACCCAGTTGTTGTATATCCATTCCCAGTCCCTGCCAAATTTGGAATATGAGAATACATTGCTTGTCCAGCACCATTTAATGCCTGTACCTGAACCTGATAGGATGTATTTGCTGCCAATCCTGTAAGTGTAGCAGTACCCGCAGAAACCGGATTTCCACTATAATTAGTCCAATCACAGCTTCCAGGAATTCTATACTGAACGTTGTAAGATGTTGCGCCAGATGGGGCTGTCCAGCTTAAAGTAGCTCCATTATTAGTCACTGCAGTGGTAGCGGCAAAAGTTCTTACCGGAAGTAGCGTTCCAGGGGTCCATGAATATTGCAGCCCTGCAGGAATTTTAATACTTGCATTCGTTCCACTGGAAAAAGTCATCGTGCTGTTATTAGCATTAGCCGTAACCGCTTTAGACCAGTCACACGTGCTTCCAGTTGGCACATTTCCAATCGTTAATGCACTTACATTAGTTGCGAAAGCATTACTATTTCCTCTAATCCCTACCTGTGGACTATTTGACGAACTCGTTCCCGGATCAGTACAGTCACCATATACAATCTTTATTTCACCGGTAGCATATACTAACCGGATCTGAAAATTCAGTCTTTCAGTAGATCTGTTACTATAATTGGCATGATCCTGCCACTGCACTACAAATTCAGTTCCTAAATCCTCATATCTGACTTCGTGATTTCCTGGCGGTAAAGGTTCTGATGCTGAAAACCCACCATCCTGTCCAAAAGCAGCAATTGCCCCTGTAGTTGATCCCACACTCGATAATGGAGTATAGTTTGATCCTGAAGGTGCAACTCCAAAGGTTATGTATCCGTTTGCACTCACATAACATGTCGTCATGGCAACACCTCCAAAATTAAAGGGTGAAGACAAAGAAATTGCTGCAGAAACCTCATTATCATAAGTAGAAGTAGTGCTGGCTGCTGTAGGAAATAATTTAGTACCGCCTGTAATTGGTACATAAGCCACTCCTGTGCTTTTCGAAAAAGCATAGCTGGCAATGTTGGTTTGTGCGTAGGCCCCCATACTCAGGAAAGCCAAACACGACAGTAAAATTCTCTTCATAAAATAGTAATAATAATAGTTAGGGCGGTAAAAGTAAAAAAATATTTATATAAATATCATAAAATATTAAAAAATAATAATTATTAAATTAAAAATACATTTTATTTTTGAATAAAATTAAACAATTATTTAATTTTAATGGTTATTTACTAATACATATACAATAACATAAAATAATGATTTTCAGTGTATTAATTAGGTAAATTCAAAACCCTACCTATATAAAAAATACTTACTTAACATAAAATAACATTTTCCGTATAAAACAAATATTATCAACTATTTAACTCATGTAAATAAAAAAAGTGGCCAAAAGCCACTTTCAAAATTCATATATTTTATCTTTTTAGTTCAGATAGAACTCATATTTATTAAGCAACTGTATTTCCTTAATAAGATCGCCATTTAGATCCACAGAATGTTTCATAGACTGAACTTCTATATGAGAATCGTCATCAATATTTTTAATAAAGAATTTCAGCTTCTGATTTCCTTTATTTCTATCTAATACTGTTCTGAAGAAATCCAGATCCTCAGGCCTTACATCCATTACATCCATCACTAAGGAAATGCTCTTGGCAAATCTTTCAAATGCTTCCTGAAGTTCTATTACATCATTTACATTCACAAATACCCTTCCGTCTTTTACCTGAGCAAATTTTATTTTAAAGATAACAAACCTCTGTACTTCTAACTTTTCCTTCAATCTCATATAATCCCTGTCCCCTAGCCTGAAAGAATAAGAACCGGAATAGTCTTCCAGGGTTACAAAAGCAACCTTTTCACCACTTCTGAAACCATCCTGAACCCTGTATTCCGTGATAAGACCTGCTACGGTATATTCTTTTCCGCCACCTCCATTTTCTCTTTCTTTCTGAAGGGTTTTCCAGTCTTTCTTTTTTTCTTCAAACAACTCATCCTGCTTATTAGCAAAAGCTTGTTCTTTGTAAGCATCTACCTCATCAAGATTTAAAAATAAGAAATTTCCTTTTGGTTCTGCCTTTTTGGTTGTTTCTTCTATTACTTCTTCCTCTCCTACAGACAATTCATCAGAAACAATTTCAGTAAGATCTGTAGTTTCATCCTGTGAATCTTCTTCCAAAACAGGGGCTTCATCAGTAGTCGTCTTTTCTTCCTCTTCTTTTTCCAAAACCGATTTCTTGGAAAGTCTTCCTTGCATAAATTGGAACTGATATTTAAATTCATCCAGCGGATGGGCAGAAAGATAGAAACCAATGGTTTCTTTTTCCTTGTTGAGCTTATGCATATTAGGCCATTCAGGGCAAGGAGGAAGCTTCGGTTGTTCAATCTGAACCTCATCGGCAAAATCAGCAAACAAAGAAAACTCCATTTCATTTTTACTCTCCTGAAAACTTTGTCCGTATCTAATCAATCTTTCCAGATTAGTTTTTCCAGCCATATCAATATCAAAATACTGACCTCTGTGGAAAGCATCCAGTTCATCAAAAGCTCCTGCAACCACTAAACTTTCTGCGACTCTTTTATTCATTTGGGAAGGTAATATTCTTTCAAAAAAATCATAGATATTTTTAAACCTTCCGTTCTCTCTTTCCTTTGTAATCGCTTCACTTGGCCCTTCTCCAATTCCCTTGATTGCTCCCAAACCAAAACGGATCTGGCCTTTTTCGTTTACTGAGAATTTATATTGAGATTCATTCACATCAGGACCTAAAACATCCACTCCCATACTCTTACAATCCTCCATGAACATTGTAATTGAATCGGTATTGTTAATGTTATTACTCATCACACTCGCCATATATTCAGCCGGATAGTTAGCTTTCAAAAAAGCAGTCTGATAAGCAATAAAAGCATAACACGTTGAGTGAGATTTGTTGAAGGCATATTCTGCAAAGGCTTTCCAGTCATTCCAGATTTTCTCCAGCCTTTCTTCATTAAGGTTGTTTTTTCTACCTCCTTCAATGAATTTAGGATACATTTTGTTAAGAACATCAATCTGCTTCTTACCCATCGCTTTTCTCAGGGTATCGGCCTCACCTTTTGTAAAGTTGGCCAGTTTCTGAGAAAGAAGCATTACCTGCTCCTGGTAAACTGTAATTCCGTAAGTTTCCTTTAAATATTCTTCTGTTTCCGGCAAATCGTAAACAATCTCTTCAATACCGTGCTTTCTGTTAATAAAGTTCGGGATATATTTAATAGGTCCCGGACGATAAAGGGCGTTCATAGCAATAAGATCGGCAAAAACCGTAGGCTTAAGCTCCCTCATGTACTTTTGCATTCCGGGACTTTCATACTGGAAAATCCCTACCGTTCTTCCTTCTTTAAATAACTGGTATGTTTTAGTATCATCCAGTGGAATAAGATCCGGATCAATATCTAATCCATATCTTGCTTTCACCAGTTTTAAGGCATCTTTAATGATCGTTAGCGTCCTAAGACCCAGGAAGTCCATTTTCAGAAGACCTGCACTTTCAGCCACCGAGTTATCAAACTGAGAGACCAGAATATCCGCATCTTTTGCTGCAATGGTTACCGGAACCAGGTTACTCACATCCTCCGGAGTAATAATTACACCACAGGCATGAATTCCGGTGTTCCTGATACATCCTTCCATCTTCTTAGCACTTGCCAGTACTCCGTGACGTGCATCATCAGGACTTTCCAGAACATATCTCATTTCATCAACAAGCATCTGTTCTTCCGGTTTCAGTTTATCATATTTTGCTAATGCTTTCGCAATATTCATCCCTGGTGTAGACGGGATAAGTTTAGCAATATTATTCGTATCAGGAATCGGGACATCCAATACCCTTCCTGCATCTTTAATGGCAGACTTCCCTCCCAGTACAGAATAGGTAATGATCTGTGCCACCTGAGTTTTACCGTATTTCTCAACTACCCATTTGATAATTTTATCTCGCCCTTCATCGTCAAAATCAATATCAATGTCAGGCATGGATACCCTTTCTGGGTTCAGGAACCTCTCAAAAAGGAGATCATATTTAATAGGGTCAACATTTGTAATTCCAATACAATAAGCTACAGCAGATCCCGCAGCAGATCCTCTTCCAGGGCCTACCCAAACTCCCATCTTACGTGCTTCATTACAGAAATCCTGAACAATAAGGAAGTATCCCGGGTAACCGGTATTGGCAATTACCTCCAATTCAAAGTCCAGACGTTCTTTAATTTCATCTGTAATGCCAGTTTCAAAATATCTCTTTTTCGCTCCTTCATAAGTAAGATAGGTAAGATAAGCCATCTCCCCTCTTTTACCACCATCAACGTCATCTTCTGCATGAATAAATTCTTCAGGAATATCAAATTTTGGTAGGAGAACGTCTCTTTTTAAGGTATAAGGTTTAAACTTTGCAAAAAATTCATCATAGGCTTCAAAGGCATCCGGATAAGCAAGAAAGGCTTCTTTTATTTCATCAGAGCTTTTCATATAATACTCCCTGGTAGCTAGTCCTCTTCTCTTCCCAAATCCCTTCCCTATAGGTGTTGTAAGTTTTTCTCCATCTTTGATACAGCTTACAATATCCTGGATATTGGCATCATCTTTATTGGAATAAAAAGTTTCGTTTTGAGCCAGAATCTTAACGTTATATTTATCTGCCAGATAAAGCAGAACCTCATTTAAGTGCTCTTCTTCAGGCAGATTATGGTTTTGAAGCTGAACATAAAAATCTTCTCCAAAAGTTTCACTCCACCACTTAAAACGCTCCTCTCCTTTTTGTTCCCCGGTATTCAGGATAGCATCCGGAATATCTCCTAAAATTCCGGAAGTTAAAGCAATAATCCCTTCTTTATATTCAGCAATCAGCTCTCGGCTAATCCTTGGAACCCCGAAATAAAATCCCTTTAAGAAACCAATACTTGAAAGCTTTGCCAGATTTTTATATCCATTAAAGTCTTTTGCCAAAAGCACCACCTGAGTTCTCCTGTCCGGATCATCTTTAGTAAACTGCTTTTGTTCATACCGGTCTGATATATAAAATTCACAACCGACAACTGGAATTAACGGTGTAGAATCAGGCTCTGCTTCATTGAATTCAGTACCATTTTCTTCCGCTTCCTGTTTTTTGGTTACATATTCTTTATGCTTTTTAGCTCTGTCCCCGTTTGTTCCTTCTACTGCAGAAACAAACTTAAAAGCTCCCATCATATTTCCAAGGTCTACCATTCCGACCGCCGGAAAGTTTTCATCGGAAGCTTTTTTAATCAGATCATTAATGCTTGTAGTAGCCGTAAGCGTTGAGAAAACACTATGATTGTCAAAATTGAAATATTTTCCTAAATCAATTTCATCAATACTGCCAAAATCTTGTTGCTTCTTCTTATTATGGAAATCCGCAACCTGTCTTCTGATAACAATATTGAAAGGCTTTATCGGATCTGGATAAAGACTTTTGAAATAAGCTAACTGGTCTTCTGAAATCTTTAATGTTTCAGCAGGAACAACTCCTATTCTCATCATTTCAAAGAACGCTCTGGCAGTAGCATTTACGTCGGCAGCAGCATTATGGGCTTCATCAAATTTATTCCCATACAGCTTTTCATATAGCTCTTCAAGCTTAGGAGATTTATATCTCCCTCCACGACCTCCTCCTAACTGACAGAAGTCTGTTCCCAGAATCATTGTATCGGCTCTGGGTTTTTCCTGAAGATTGTCTTTGATATTTTTTCTATAAAATTCTGCACCTACAATATTGTAATCAAATTCAACATTGTGTCCTGAAACCACTCTTATCCTTTCAAGAACCTTTGAAAATTCTTCCAAAATCTCATGCAGATCACGTCCTTCTTCATTAGCAATTTTCGTTGTAATTCCGTGAATTCGGGCAGCGTTAAAGGGAATGTCATAGCCTTCAGGTTTTATTATATAATCCTGATTTTCAATTAAATTACCATCATCATCATGCACCTGCCATGCAATCTGAACCATTCTTGGCCAGTTTTCTGAATCTGAAAGCGGAGCATTGAAATTTTTTGGTAAACCGGTTGTTTCTGTGTCAAAAATTAAATACATATAATTTTCTAACTTTTTTATAAAAAAGAGAATGTAAAGTTACTTCATTTTTTCCAATTTCCTGTTGTTAAAGTCCCAACCTTACTATTATAAATATTTAAAAATATAAAAATCAAACATATTTAGTAAATCAAACACGTTTAACCCTAAAAAATGTAAAACATTGATTAAAATATTAAAAAAAATAATATTTAATCATTCTAAATAGATTTTTATAAATATTTTAACCTATATTTGGATCGTTACAATTTTAAATATTTACTAATCATTATGAAGAAACATTTACTTTTGGTCGGTACTTTAGCTATTTCAATGCTAAGTGCGCAAAACAATGAAGGATTAAAAAGAGAGTTTGAAAGACAAAACAAAGTGAACAGCACTAAGTTTGACTCTTATGTTGCAAAAAAGTATGGAAGCACTGGAAAGTCAGCAGACATTCAGAAAACAATTGAAGAAGAAAAAGCTAATCTAGCAGGATTTTTCCGTAACAAACCTTATTTCTACCAAGCAGATGATCAAAATCAAATTTTGAACACTAATGCAGATGCTTTAACTACAGCGGGTAGTGTTGCAGGATTGGCAGGATCTTTCAAAGGAGAAGGTATACTTTATACCATATTTGACGGAGGAAGAATTTATGCCGCACACCCTGCATTTGACAATACACCTGGTAGAATTTCTAACAAAGAAGCTGCTACAAATGCATACAGCGCACATTCTACTGGTGTTGCCAGTATTGTGGGTGCAAAATCATCTCCCCTAACCGCAACAGCAACTGATGGAACAATAAGTACTGGAAATGCAATGGGTATAGCATTAAATTCAACAATGAATTCTTATAGATTTGCTACAACAACCCTACCTGGTAACACAGCTACTAGTACTGTATTTGAAAAAATCCTTTTAGCTCAGCCAAAAATCTCTAACCACTCTTATGGAATTAATTCAGGATGGACTATCGCGACTGTTTCCAATGCAACCGCTCTGGTTTGGAATGGAGATTACTATCCTGCTACCAATACTGAGCCTTATGCTACTTTTGATCTACAAGGCACCTATTTTTCTAATGATCAAAACTATGATAACATTGTATACAATAATCCTACAAATGTTATTGTAAAATCTGCAGGTAATTATTTTGGTATGGGACCAGCCTTACCGGGTGGATCAACAGCTCCTAAGTATTACAAAGACGATAATAATAATAATGTCTTGTTTACAGCAACAGATACCCTTCCAGCAACAAACTGTGGTAATGGTGGAGACTGTATAGGACCTGGTTCTCTAGCTAAAAACATTATTGTCGTAGCTGCTACAGAAATTATCACGACTAATGACCATAGATATACCACTTCAACAGATGTTGTAAAAGCTGATTATAGTAGTGCTGGACCAAGAGATGATGGAGGTATTAAACCAGATATTGCAGCTCCGGGATCAGATATATGGATGGCGTCAACTGCGGAAAACACTGTTGGAAGCATTGCTTGGCAAATCAACAGTGGAACTTCAATGGCTGCACCACAAGTAACAGGGATTATCGGACTTTGGATGCAAATATATAAATCAATGTTTAACAATGCAGATATGAGCGCTGCCACAGCTAAAACATTGATGGTACATTCAGCATCTGAAGCAGGAACTGTAGGCCCTGATGCGTGGTATGGTTGGGGATACATCAACGCGAAAAAAGGAGCTGAACTGTTAGTTGGCAAATCTAATAATACTGTAATTTTCAATGAGGAGACCCTAAACAACGGAAGCACGAACACCCAAATAGTAAATGCTTCAGGAAGCGAACCTCTTAAAGTAACTATTTCCTGGATTGACCCAGAATTTAAGCTTCCTCAAACTATCAGTTGGGAAATTGCGTACAATAACCGAAATTCTAGACTTATAAATGATTTAGATTTAAGAATTACTGACACCTCTACTAATACTGTATATATGCCATGGAAGCTTAATCCTATTAACCCAATAGCTCCTGCAACTAAGGGTGACAATACTGTAGACAATGTAGAACAAGTAGTTATTGATGCTCCTGTAGCAGGAAGAAGTTACAAGATTGAAGTCCTTCACAAAGGAACACTGGTGAACAACGCTACACCAAGTGCTACAGCTCCTCAAAAGTATTCAATTATTGTTACAGGACTTACTCCAGGATCTTTAGGTACCAAAGAAGGTGCTAAAGCTTTAAGCGAACTTGCTGTTGCCCCTTCTATTACGAAAGATGTGACAAATATCTTAAATGCTCCTAAAAAATCAACATTCACTATCTACGATATGTCTGGTAAGAAATTACAAAGCGGAAATATCAACAGTGAAAAAGAAGCAATTAATTTATCTGCTCATCCAAAAGGAATTTACATTGTTGAAGTAAAAACCGATAAAGATGTAGTGACTAAAAAAGTGATTAAAGAGTAATATCTTAACACAATATAAATTTACAGAGGATACTGACAGATGTCGGTATCCTCTTTTATTTTTTAGTAGAACTCATATTTTCATATTCTTTTTCATTAAAAGTCATATTCAATTAGTTCTATTCTAACTATACTTATCTCAACCTGAGCGAAAATAAAATTAAAAAAATTAGAAATAATTTAAATTTTTTAATAAAAAATAAACAATGTAAAAAGGAAATAAAACGCAACAACCTTTAAACATTTATGAAAAAAACTTTATTTCGATTAATCCTTTGATTATTTGTTTAACAAGTGACACTCCGAGAACAAAAAAAAAACAGTTATTGCTTCCGGAAACGAACCTCTGAAAGCAACTATTTCATGGACAGATCCTGAGTATCCAAATGTTGATAATGCTACTTCTTTAACGGATTTATACAACCACAGAATTTCAAAGCTAATGAATGATTTGGATTTAAGAATTGTTGACACCAAAGACAACACCACCCATCTTCCATGGAGACTTGATTATAACAATCCTATGACTGCATTAAAAGGAAATAATACAGTGGACAATGTTGAACAGATAATTGTAGACGCTCCGGTAGCCAGAAGAAATTATAAGATCGTCATTAATAATAAAGGAATCCTGAAAAACAATACAGGCGCTAATACTCCTCAAAATTATTCTATCATTGTAACAGGGCATAGTGAAGTATTAGGAACCAAAGAGTCTAAAGCGGGAGTTTTAAGCAATTTAGCTATTGCCCCTTCTGTTACAAAAGACGTAATAAACATCCTGAAAGCACTTAAAAAATCTACCTTCACAATTTATGATTTATCTGGTAAAAAAATACAAAACGGCACTATCAACAGTGACAAGGAAGTAGCTGATTTATTGGCTCATACAAAAGGAATTTATATCATTGAAGTAAAAACCAACAATGATGTAAATTCTAAAAAAATCATTAAGGAATAATCAACAAATTCATATTTTTTTTGCAAAATACTAACAGTTGTTAGTATTTTGTTTTTTTTATATATATTTGCTTCCTATGGAAAATACACTTCACGAAAAAGTTTCTCAGGATATTTTACTTAAAGCGTACAATCATATGATGCTTGCTAAAGCAATGGCCGACATTTATGAGGAAAACAGAAACATCTGTAAATACGTTCATAGTACTTCAAGAGGCCACGAAGCCATCCAATTAGCAACCGCTTACCAATTAAAAAAAGAAGACTGGGTTTCTCCTTATTACAGAGACGAAAGCATTCTTCTAGGAATTGGTTTTGAACCTTATCAATTGATGCTTCAATTATTGGCTAAAGCTGATGATCCTTTTTCAGGAGGTAGATCCTATTACTCCCACCCTTCAAGCAGGGATGAAAACAAACCTAAGATTATTCATCAAAGTTCTGCAACAGGAATGCAGACTATCCCTACAACCGGTGTTGCACAGGGAATAAAATACATCCAGGATTTCAATCTTCAACAGTTTGAAAACAATCCTGTAGTAATCTGCAGTCTTGGTGACAACTCTGTAACAGAAGGTGAAGTAAGTGAAGCATTACAATTTGCAGCATTACATCAGCTCCCTATCATTTTCCTTGTTCAGGATAATGAATGGGGAATTTCCGTAACTAAAGAAGAAGCCAGAACCTGTGATGCCTACGATTTTGTAGCAGGGTTTACAGGATTAAGCAGAATGAGAGTTGACGGAACTGATTTCGTGGAAAGTTTCGAAGCTATGAAAAAGGCTGTAGATTTTGTAAGAACAGAGAGAAAACCTCTGGTTGTTTGTGCAAAAACAGTATTAATCGGACACCACACTTCAGGAGTAAGAAGAGAATTCTATAGAGACGAAGAAGATTTAACAAAACATAGAGCTAAAGATCCGGGAGAAATCCTTAGAAAACACTTACTGGAAACAGGTACAGATGAAGATCTTTTAAAGCAAATCACAAAAAAGGCACGTCTTGAAGCTGAAGAAGCTTTTGAAAAGGCTAAAAATGCTGAAGATCCAAAGCCTGAAACCGTAATGCAACACATCTTTGCTCCTACTCCAATTACCGAGGAAGTAGGAACTCGTGAGCCTGCTAATGGTGAAAAGATTGTGATGGTAGACGCAGCTATTCATGCCATACAAGAATTGATGTGGAAACATCCTGAAGCTCTTCTTTACGGACAAGATGTAGGTGAAAGAATTGGTGGAGTTTTCCGTGAAACGGTAACTCTTGGAAAGAAGTTTGGAAGCAAAAGAGTTTTCAATACAGCCATACAGGAAGCTTATATTATTGGTTCTACAACAGGGATGAGTGCTGTAGGACTGAAACCGATTGTAGAAGTTCAGTTTGCTGACTATATCTACCCTGGAATTAACCAATTAATTACAGAAATTTCAAAATCAAGTTACTTAAGCGGTGGAAAATTCCCTGTGAGCAACATCATTCGTGTTCCTATCGGAGCTTATGGTGGTGGTGGACCTTACCATAGTGGAAGTGTTGAAAGTATTCTGGCTAATATTAAAGGTATCAAAATAGCATATCCAAGTAACGCTGCAGATTTCAAAGGATTATTGAAAGCTGCTTATTACGACCCGAATCCAGTGGTTATGTTAGAGCATAAAGGACTATACTGGAGTAAAGTTCCGGGAACGGAAGATGCAAAGACCATTGAGCCTGCTGAGGATTATATTTTACCATTCGGAAAAGGAAAAATCATCATAGAAGCTGATAAAAATGAAACGGAAAAAGGCAGAACCTTATTAGTTGTAACGTACGGAATGGGTGTTTACTGGGCAAAAGAAGCAGCGAAGAACTTTAACGGAAAAGTTGAAGTAATAGATTTAAGAACTTTAATTCCTTTGGATGAAGAACTTGTATTTGAAAGAGTAAAAGCTCATGGAAAGTGTATTGTTCTTACAGAAGAGCAGCTTAACAACTCGTTTGCAGAAGCTTTTGCACACCGTATTTCCAAAAATTGCTTCAGATATCTGGATGCTCCGGTAGAAACAATGGGTTCTTTAGATGTACCTGCAGTTCCTATCAATCTGGTACTGGAAAAAGAGATGCTTCCGAATGCAGAAAAGCTTTCCAGGAAGATCGAAGAAATGCTACAATATTAAATCAATATAAAATGAGACCTCTAAAAATATTTAGAGGTTTTTTTATGCTTTTTTTTCATTACTTTTATTTAAGATTATCAAACTCAATTTTAGAACATTATCCCTCAAAGAAACCCGAAACATGAATTTATAACAGGCATTATATGATACTCCCTCCTAAAGTTTGGTACTTATTTTGTCTGCACACAAAACACAATTTCCTTTATGATTACTACAAAATACGTCAACTATAAACAGGTTCTCAATCTATCTGGTGTACATCTTATCTTAATTTCTATCTGGTGTACCCTGATTGCTGTACTTTTTTATTTCTTCAACTGGCATTGGATGACTATCCCATGGGTTCCTGTGGCACTGATTGGTACTGCAGAAGCTTTCTTAGTAGGTTTTAAAAATAACCAAGCTTATGACCGACTTTGGGAAGCCCGAAAAATATGGGGCGGAATTGTGAACTCCAGCCGTTCATTTGCTTCCATGGTACAGGCTTTTGATACAAAAAATGAAGAAATAGGTATTTTTGATCTTGAAGATCGTAAGAAAAAGATCATCAATCGTCATATTGCATGGCTATACACTTTCCGTGAGCAGCTTTTGGTACCCACAGAATGGGAACATATCAGCAGTGAAAATAATAAATTCGGGAATATTAATCTCAGAAGAAACAGATTAATTAAAGCGGGTTTTCCTGACTATGGAAGAGCTCCTATTTTCTTACATAAATATCTTTCAGAAGAAGAATATGAGTTGAAAAGTGAATATAAAAACTTTGCGACCTACCTGATCTCACAACAAGCTAAAGATATCAACGAATTAAAAAATATGAATGCTATCACGGATTTCAATCAGACACAACTTCAAAACAATCTGAATGAGTTTTATGGTTTTCAGGGACAGGCGGAAAGAATTAAAAAGTTTCCTTCTCCAAGACAATTTGCCAGTACAGCATTTGTATTTAATATCCTTTTTATTACCCTCCTTCCCTTAGGACTTGTGAATGAATTTGCTAAGTTGGGAGATTGGGGAATCTGGACTTCCATTCCTTTCTGTATTATTATCGGATGGATCTATATTATTATGGAATTGGTAGGTGATTATTCTGAAAACCCTTTTGCAGGATTAATGTTTGATGTTCCTATGCTTTCCATCTGCCGAACGATTGAAATTGATCTTCTTCAAATGATGGGAGAAACAGACCTTCCTGATCCAATTGCTTCTAAAAACGGAGTCCTGGTGTAACATGAGTAATTAGCAATAAATAATTCTAAAAATCCCAAGAAGTTAATTTTACCACTTTAACTTCTTGGGATTTTTTGTCTCTCACAAAGCGATTGCTGTTGTATTTTTTACTTCGGAAATCATAAATGAGCTGTGCGTGCTTGCGATGTGCTGAAGCGTCGTAAGCTTCGTCAGCATAAAATTCCGGTAGTCTTCAATATCTCTTACTCCTATTTTAAGGATATAATCGTAATCTCCACTTACATGGAAGCATTCTGTAACTTCCTGGAGATTCATCACTTCTTTTTCAAACTGTAGAACAAACTCTTTCTTATGCTGCGTTAATTTTATATGGCACAAAATGATAAAATTACGCTGCACCTTACTTTTATCCAATAAGGCTACATATTTTGAAATAACGCCGGCGTTTTCCATTTTTTTTATTCGTTCATAAATGGCTGTAACTGATAATCCAAGCTTTCCGGAGAGTTCTTTGGTGGTTTGTTTACAATCTTCCTGTAAAAACAGAAGCAGTTTTTTATCCGTATCGTCAAGTTCCATAGATAATTTTTTGGTGGAAGTTTAATATCTCCGAATATAGCCATTATATTTTCTAAATAAACAATATTTTACAGTTTTATATTCTATAAATTCAATTTTATGTTGTAATAATTAGGAAAATAGCGCAAATTAGGCTGGTAAAATAAAAACAATGCTTATGGAAAACTTTAACGCAGCCAACGAGATCCAGGATCTTCAGTATTTTGGCGAATTCGGAGGAGTGAATCCTTCTATTTCTGACAGTTCTACCTATACTTTCCTTTCTGCAAAGACCATGTTTGATACTTTTGAAGGTAATGCAGAAGGATGCTATCTGTATTCCAGACATTCATCACCCATGAATCTTTATCTGGCACAAGCTCTGGCAAAAATGGAAAATACAGAATCTGCCAACGTTACAGCATCCGGAATGGGAGCTATTACTTCTGTTTTGATGCAGGTATGCAAAAGTGGAGACCATATCATTTCAAGCAGAACCATTTATGGGGGAACCTATGCCTTCCTTAAAAACTTTTTACCACAGTTTAATGTAGCAACTACTTTTGTGGACATCAATAATTTTGAGTCTATAGAAAATGCAATTACTCCTAGCACAAAAGTCATCTATTGTGAGAGTGTGAGCAACCCGTTACTTGAAGTGGCAGATCTTAGAAAACTTTCTGAAATCTGTAAAAAGCATAATTTAAAACTCATTGTAGACAATACATTTTCACCGCTTTCCATCTCTCCTCAATTATTCGGGGCAGATGTTGTGATTCATAGCTTAACAAAGTTCATCAACGGAAGCAGCGATACTGTAGGTGGTGTATATTGCAGCAGCCAGGCATTTATTGATGATACTAAAAATGTAAACTCTGGAGCATGCATGCTGTTGGGACCAACAATGGACAGCTTAAGAGCTTCAAGTATTCTTAAAAATCTGAGAACCCTTCATATCAGAATAAAACAGCATAGCCATAATGCCCTATATCTTGCCGAAAGGTTTGAACAGGATGGCTTAAAAATATCCTATCCGGGATTACCTTCTCACAAGAATCATGAACTTATGAAAAGTATGATTGATGAAGAATACGGATTCGGAGGATTATTAACACTGGATGCCGGAACTACAGAAAAAGCCAATGAACTGATGGAAATGATGCAGACGGAAAACCTTGGTTATCTGGCCGTGAGCTTAGGGTTCTACAAAACCCTGTTCTCCTGTTCAGGAAAATCAACTTCGTCCGAGATTCCGGAAGAAGAACGTGCTTCAATAGGTATTTCTGATGGATTAATCAGATTCTCCATCGGTTTGGATCACGATATCAAAAGAACTTACCATAAAATGAAAGAATGTATGCTGAAAGTAGGAGTTCTTAACCATGAAAACATCTCTATATCCTAAATTTTATTGTACAAAAGAAGGCTGTTTCACTTGAAACAGCCTTCTTTATTTTTTATTAGGTTTTGGCTGAAGCCAATGGAATTTTTATTTTTATTGTAAACGGGCTAAAGCCTGTTTCTACTGAATACATCTGTGCCTATTTCGTTTAAAACAAGAAAATTGCGCAATTACTTTTTGTGATAATGGTGCGGAAATGCATCCTCAGCCTTCATTCTCAAAACATTCAGTAAAATCCAGGATTTCAGGAATCCATATCCGTAAGAAAACATCTGAATATAAGTAGAAATTACAGCCATTCCTGCAATACTGATATTTTTCGTCAGTAGTAAAGCATGGAAAAGCACCAAAAAAGTATACAATCCGTAGAAAGAAAGAATAAACCCTTTTCCCATCATAAAATATTCAATAAATCCCATGATGTAGCCTAACATAAATAAGGTAGGAAAAGCAAAGGAAATCTTCACATAATTAGGATGCCTTTGATTAAGAATAGGTCTCGCACATCCAAACTGGTACACCTGTTTGGAGAATTTCCCAAAATCTACCCTACGCTTATGATATACTGCAATATCATCAAAAAAAGCAGTTGTAAATCCGTTTTCCCAAAGAGTCATCGATAGATCCGGATCCTCTCCTATTCTCATTTCAGAAAAACCACCTACTTTTTCAAAGACTGCTTTCTTCACGCCCATATTAAAACTTCTGGGCTGAAACTTTGAAACCGCTTTCTTACTTCCTCTGATTCCTCCAGTAGTAAAAACAGAGGTCATGGAATAAGAAATCGCTTTTTGCATCAAATTAAAACCTTTATGAGCCTTATCAGCACCACCGAATGCATCACAAGGAATCGTTAAGATATCTTTTTTAATATGTTCGATATAATCTTTTTCAACAATCACATCACTGTCTACAAATACCAGCCATTCATTAGCTGCTCTTTGCGCTCCATAATTTCTAGTCAGTCCCGGGCCGGAATTGTCTTTTCTGAAATATTTAATATCTAGAATCTCTTCAAAATTCCTGATCGTAGGTTTCAGATCGATAATTGATCCATCATCAACGATAATAATCTCAAACTCTTTATCAGTCTGTTGGGTCAAAGAAGTCAACAACTCGAAAAGTTCATCCTTTCGGTTGTAAATGGCAACAATAATGGAAATACTAGGCTTCAAATGGAAAATTTTTCAAAATTACTTATTCGCGGAGGAAACCACAAACAGTTTAACAGCTTATTTGGAGAATTAATTTTATGATCTTAAATAAACACTCCTGATTTATAATAAACACACATCACCAAAGCAATAAAGAATGCAATCACAGAACAACTGAAAAGAAGCAGTTTGAAAATGCTTTTGAAATAGTAAAGCTCCATAAGATTCAGAAGAAAAAACAGTAAAGCTGAAATAGCTGTTCCTATTAATGAAGACACAATTAAAGCTGTTGTTTGATCTCCTATTGGCAAAGGTTTATGAAAAACGACAAAAAAGAGAACGACAGACGCAAGAATAAACTTTGCGCTGACTTTCTCTGTAAAATATTTATCTTTTTTCTTATCCTTCTTTCGGGCACGAGCTTCAGAATCCTTTATTGGGCTGGTACCCACAGCAGAAAATACATCTGCTGCAGTTTCCAATATTTCAAAAATATTCCAGGACATATTCTGTTTAAGATTTATCCTCTAATTTATGGATCTTCTTCGTTCCCTCGTACATTTCATATTGTAAGAATCTTGTTTCCAGCTTTCCGTTGAAAAGTTTGATTTTTCTTGATGGACGTAACCCAATTTTTTTCACGGCTTCCAGGTCAGATGAAATTAACCATGCAAGCGTATTTGGATAATTCGTTTTGAATGTATCTCCTATCTTTTTATAGAAATCATCATCGTTGATGGAAATTCTCTCATCATAAGGTGGGTTGAATACCATTAATAATGGGAAAAGATCTTTTTTAGAATCAAAGAAATTTTGTTTTCTGATTTCAATCACATCCTCCATTTCAGCAGCCTCTACATTCATTCTGGCTGCATTCAGCATTCTGGCATCAATATCATACCCTACAATCTTCCCATCAAACTGCCTCACTCTGTTAATTCTAAATTCTTTAATTGTAGAGAATAAATCAGCATCATAATTTTTCCAGTTCTGAAATCCGAATCTTTTTCTGAAAATCTGAGCCGGAAGATCCAGAGCAATCATTGCTGCTTCAATCAGTAATGTTCCGGAACCACACATTGGATCAAGGAAGTTACCTTTTCCGTCCCAACCTGCCAATTGTAACATTCCGCTTGCCAACACCTCGTTAATTGGAGCTTCGCCCTGCTCTCTTCTGTATCCTCTTTTAAATAAAGCATCACCTGAAGAGTCCATAGAAATCATCACTAATTCCCTGTCAATATGAAGATGGAACTTAATATCCGGAGTTCTGGTTTCTACATTCGGGCGTCTTTTATGTTTCTCCTGAAAATAATCTACAATAGCATCCTTCATTTTTAAAGTCACAAACTGAGAATGCTTGAAGGTTTCAGAATTTACTGTAGCATCAATAGAAAAAGACTGATCTACATCCATAAATTCATCCCATTCAAATTTGAATAATCTGTCATAGAACTGGTGCTGGTTAAAAGCCTTAAACTGGTGGATCGGAACCAGGATTTTTAAAGCCGTTCTAGCAGAATAATTGATCTTATAAAGAAAACCAAGATCTCCTTCACAATTAACCGCTCTGTTTTTCACTTCAACCTTTCTTCCCCCTAATTTCTTGATTTCTTCCGCCAGAATTTGTTCTAATCCGAAGAATGTTTTGATCTGTATTTGTAGATTTTCTATATCCATAATTTTAAATTAAAAGTTTTAAAGCATTAATAATTAAAAGATTAACCACCCAAACCATCGGTTAATTGAATTTTTCAATCTTTCCATGTTGTAAAATACTTTGCTTTTAAGACCACAAATTTAGTTATTTTTGCATTATGGAATGGTTTGAATCTTGGTTTGATACCCCTTATTATCATTTGCTTTATAGCAACAGAGACTATACTGAAGCAGAAAACTTCATTACAAAACTTACTGCGGACCTACAGCTTCCGCCTCAATCTAAGATCATTGATCTTGCCTGTGGAAAAGGAAGACACTCTGTTTTCCTCAACAAATTGGGCTATGATGTTTTAGGATTGGATCTTTCAAGACAGAGTATTGAATCTGATAAACAATATGAAAATCAAACCCTGATTTTTCAGGTTCATGATATGCGAAACCCGATTGATGCAGATCCAATGGATGCCGTTTTCAATCTATTTACAAGTTTTGGTTATTTTGATAATGAAAATGATGACAAAAAGGTTTTTCAATCTGTATATAATGCTTTGAAACCCGGAGGATATTTTGTTCTGGATTATCTGAATGAGGAATATGTAAGAAATACAATGGTTCCTGAAACAATGATTACCCGTGGTGATATTGATTTTAAAATTCTAAAAAAAATCGAAGGCAGACATGTTATTAAAGATATCCGTTTCGAAACAGAAGGTCAGCCTTTTCATTTCTTTGAAAAAGTAAAACTTCACACCTTGGAAGCTATTCATACCTATGCTTCAGAATGTGGTTTTGAAAGAGTAAAAATCTGGGGAGATTACCAACTGAATGAATTTAATAAAGAGAGTTCCCCACGTTGCATCAATTTATTTAAGAAAAAATAATGATAACAGTACTTTTACTGATTTTAAGTGTATTAGCCGGAGTTTTTCTGGGAAAACACTTTGGTAAAAAAGAAAAGCTGGCTAAAAATCTATTGGTATTAAGTGCCGGTTTCCTGATTACAATCTGCCTGAACGAAGTTTTTCCTGAGGTTTATACTTCTTCAGCGGGCAGCAATCTGGGAATATTCGTTATTGCAGGAGTTCTTCTGCAAATGATTCTGGAAGCACTTACCAAAGGCTTTGAACATGGACATTTCCATCATCATGGCGAGCATAATATCCTACCAATGGCTTTAATGGTAGGACTTTTCATTCATGCATTTATTGAAGGAATTCCATTGGCTAATGAAGAGCATGAGCTATCTCCTTACCTTTTAGGAATTGTATTTCATAATCTTCCTATTTCATTTATTTTGGGAGCATTTTTATTCAATAGAAAAGGAGAATCAAAAGGTTCATCGTCTTACCCTTCTCTATTAATCGTAGCTCTTTTTGCATTGGCTTCCCCTATGGGAATGTTATTGGGAAATTATTTTAATCCAAACCTTCAGCCGTATTTTCTGGCTATCGTAGGCGGAATTTTCCTTCACATTTCATCCGTGATTATTTTTGAAAGCAATAAAAACCATAATATTGACTGGGTTAAAATAGGACTCGTAGTATTAGGTGTTTCCCTGGCTCTGATTATGCATCTTTTCCACCATCATTAAAACTTATTTTTAAACATAAAAAAAGCTCTGAATTTTAAAATTCAGAGCTTTTATTTTTATTTCATTATATCAATTGGAAATTAGAATTTCCAACCAACCGTAAGAAAGAAGTTATTTCTGCTGTTTTTAACCTCACTTACTGCGTAATCATCACTTGTATAGATAGATTTTGAACCCAGTGAATAATAAGCACTGTCATAATCAGTTCCAACAACCGATCTCATGAAAGGATTACTATATTTTGAAGTTACATTTTGATAAGAAGCATCAATATAGAATGATTTGAAATCATATCCAATACCAAAAGAAAGCAAGTTTCTGTCGCTCAGCATAAGATTACTATATGATTGATCTCCTATGTTACCAGCATTATCAAATCTGCTGACAGTAAGTGCATCAAAAGGACTGGATAAATAAGAATATCCACCTCTTAATCTCAGTTGTTGTACTCTATATTCTGCCCCAACTCTTACTTCTGACATGTTCTTATAATTCTCCTTAAAGAAAGAATTCAGATCTCTTTCTACTAGTCCATATACCTTATAATCAGGTTTTGTAAGACCTAATGTATAATCCACGTTCAATGAAAAGTTTTTACTGGCTACAAATGCAGCACTCACAGTTGCTTTAAGCGGAGAAGTGAATTTTCTATCTTCAGGAGCTATACCATTTCCATACTGTGGATTATTGTAAAAGCTAAACTCACGATCAATATTCCAGAATGTAGGTGTTTCAAGAGATGCTCCTACTCTGAAATTAGGACTTAACTTTCCAATTACCCCTAATGAAGCAGAGAAACCGGAAGCCCTTTCCGAGTAAGGAGTATCCTGTCTTTCAAAAACATCAACATAATTATTTTTATTCATTCGTAGCCCTAATCTATCATACTGATCTACCGAAGCATTGAAAAAGTTCAGTCCTGCTCCAATATAGAAAGTATGATTGTAATTAGCTCCGACACCGAAACTCATTTTTGATAAATTCCCATATCTTGAATATGCATGTCCGTCTAATGAAGCAGCTCCATCAGGCAAAGCAGCTGTTATATTAGCATTTCCCGGAGTCTGTATAACATTATCAAGGGATTGATTAGAAAAATTAACCCCGATATTAATAAACTTCCATGCTGATTCAGTCATCAATGGAAAAGCAATTACTCCGCCAGCATTTCCCAAATCCCCTCTCGTTTTGCTATAATCTATAGTCTGTCCCCCAAAAGAAGTTTTGTTCTTATTACCCATAATAGATAAAGTTGCAGAAACCTCTCCTGAAATAGCAACTCCTAAACCTGCCGGGTTAGTAAGCAGCGAATTTGCATCCCCTCCCAATGCTCCATTAGCACCTGCCATTGCATTAAACTTGGCAGATCCCACCATAGGAGTACTTGAATAAACATCTACAGTATTTCTTATTAATGAAACATCTTGAGCCTGCGCAAAAAATGCGGCAGAAATACCCATTAATACTAAAGATTTTTTTAACATTATTTTTTTAATAGTTTTTTATGAAGTTGAATATTATCTGAAGCCACCGGATCTAAATCCACCGCCACCGCCGCCGGATGAACCGCCTCTAAAGCCGCCACCGCCTGATGATCCACCAGATCTAAATCCACCGCCGGAATTATTATTAAATCCACCACTGTTTCTAAAGCCTCCGGAATCACCGGATCTGAAACCGCCATTATTGTATCTTGGCTGTTGTGGAGGAGTAGAATTACGGAATCCACCTGAACTTTCATTTCTGAAACCTCCATTTGAGTTCCCGTTTCTGAAACCACCAGAGTTTCCATTTCTGAACCCACCTGAACTTTCATTTCTGAAACCTCCATTTGAGTTCCCATTTCTAAAACCACCGGAGTTTCCATTTCTGAACCCACCTGTAGGATTACTTCTAAATCCGTTACTATCTCTGAATCCGTTGGTAGCAGTATTTGTTCTGTATACAGCGTTGCCCATTCCTGATCCACTGTTTCCACTTCTCATATAAACTCTTCTGTTATAACCACCTCCCCAGTAGCCACCTCCGTAGCCCCATGGGTTTCCATAATAGCCACCCCAGAATGGATCATAATATCCGCCCCAATAAGGAGAATATCCCCATGGACTTCCCCAGCCAATAGAGCCTCCCCAGCCCCAGCCGAAGGATCCGCCCCAACCCCATGATAGACCAGCACCCCAGCCCCAGCCACGGTTCCAGCCCCAATATGGATTATATCCTCCATACCAGCCCCAAGGAGATCCCCAGGAATTGTCATAGTAATTGGTTTGAGAACCTGCATACATTCCCCAGTCAGAGTTTGTAGCATTTCCCCAGTTGGCATCCACATCACTCCAATCGTTATATTTATTCTGCTGTTCTCTGGAATTCGTCTGTGCATTCTGAATCACATTAGAATCCTGATAGTAGTCGTAGTAATCTCCTACTCTGTTTCCGCCACCATTAATGATAACTCCTTCCGGCAGCGTATCCTTATTAGGGTCATAATATACCCCATCCGTCTCGCTATACCCTCCCATCTGAGCACCACAAGACATAAGCAATAATCCACCTGATATTGCTAATATCCCTTTGGATTTTAGCAGACCAAGCAAATTTTTATGTATATTTCTTTTCATGATAACGTAAAAATTTTTAATTTAAATTATATTTGCAATCTGTACCAAAAATGTACCAATACTGATTAAAAAATCTATCAAAAATAGATTTTTATTTTTAGATAACAATAATGTGCAAAAGTTAAAAAAATTTTAAAAGATAATGGCAAAATTAACCTCAAGAAGCGAAGATTACAGCAAATGGTATAACGAGCTGGTTGTAAAAGCTGATTTAGCTGAAAACTCAGGAGTACGTGGATGTATGGTAATCAAACCGTATGGCTATGCAATCTGGGAAAAAATGCGTGATGAAATGGATAAGAAATTCAAAGAAACAGGTCACGTTAACGCATATTTCCCGCTTTTTGTGCCCAAGAGCTTATTTGAGGCTGAGGAAAAAAATGCAGAAGGTTTTGCAAAAGAATGTGCAGTAGTTACCCACTACAGATTAAAAACCGATCCTGACAATCCTTCAAAACTGATTGTAGATCCGGATGCAAAATTGGAAGAAGAACTTATTGTTCGTCCTACCTCTGAAGCAATTATCTGGAATACCTATAAAAACTGGATCCAGTCTTACAGAGACCTTCCTATCCTTATCAACCAATGGGCAAACGTTGTACGTTGGGAAATGAGAACCCGTCTTTTCCTTAGAACGGCAGAATTCTTATGGCAGGAAGGGCATACAGCTCATGCTACTAAAGATGAAGCGGTAGAAGAGGCTGAAAAAATGAATAAAGTATATGCAGATTTTGCAGAAAACTTTATGGCAATGCCTGTAGTTCAGGGATTAAAAACACCTTCTGAAAGATTTGCAGGAGCAGATGAAACTTACTGTATTGAAGCATTAATGCAGGATGGTAAAGCTCTTCAGGCAGGAACATCTCACTTCTTAGGACAGAATTTCGCAAAAGCATTTGATGTGAAATTCACGAACAAAGAAGGAAAAATTGAACATGCATGGGCAACATCTTGGGGAACATCTACGCGTTTGATGGGAGCTTTAATTATGACCCACTCTGATGACTTCGGATTGGTATTGCCTCCAACATTGGCTCCAATTCAGGTAGTAATTGTTCCTATCTTCAAAGGAGAAGAGCAATTGGCACAAATTAGTGAAGTGGCTTTAGATATTCAGGCTAAATTAAAAGCTAAAGGTATTTCTGTGAAGTTTGATAACGACACTCATAACAAACCAGGATGGAAATTTGCAGAATATGAATTGAAAGGAGTTCCGGTAAGAATTGCAATGGGACCAAGAGATCTTGAGAACAAGTCGGTAGAAATTGCGAGAAGAGACAACCTTACTAAAGAAGTTCGTTCTATCGAAGGTTTAGATACTTATATCGAGGAATTATTGAAAACGATTCAGCAGGATATTTATAACAAAGCATTTGAATTCAGAAAAAATAACATCACTAAAGTAGATACTTACGAAGAATTCAAGAAAGTTCTTGAAGAAAAAGGTGGATTTATCTATGCACACTGGGATGGTACTGATGAAGAAGAAGAGCAAATTAAGGACGAAACGAAGGCTACTATCAGATGTATTCCGTTAGATGATGACATTGAGGAAGGTATTTCATTGATTTCCGGAAAACCATCTAAGAGACGTGTATTATTCGCAAAAGCGTATTAATAATTTTAACGATTTTAGAAAATTTCGTTAATTTTTCAACAATTATTGAAAAAAAAATGACATTTAGACGGATTTTTGTTTAAATTTATCTCAACATTAATCTAAAAAAATTTATTATGTCTTTAAATGTCATTGATTTAATTAAAGGACAATTAGGTCCTGCTTTGGTTTCACAGGCTGCTTCACAGTTTGGAGAAAGCGAATCAGGAATTTCTAAAGCAATTGGTGGCTTGTTACCTGCTGTAGTAGGTGGATTAGCCAATAACGCAGACAACCCTGGCGTTGTGGATGCTATTACGAAAGCCTCTTCAAGCGGAATTTTAGGAAACTTATTAGGTGGATCATCTAGTAACCCTATTATTACCACTTTATTATCTTCTCTTTTTGGAGATAAAGTAGGCGGATTAGTGAATTCCATTGCCAGTTTTTCGGGAATCAGCAACAATTCTGCAGGTTCTTTGTTAAACCTGGTTACCGGGGCTACAGTAGGCACAGTAGGAAAATATGCAGCAGACAATAATTTGGGTGCTTCAGGTATTTCCGGCTTACTGAATGATCAGAAAGGCATTATTTCTTCTTTATTGCCGGCAGGTCTTTCTTTGGCTTCTTTTGGATTAGGAGCTGAAAATTGGTTCGGTCAGGCTAAAGAAACCGTTTCTTCAGTAACTTCTACTGCTAAAGATAACATCGCTGAAGGTGTTGCTACAGCAAGAGAAAATGTTACCGATGGAGCAAGAGAAATAAGAGAACAATTTGAAAATAACAACAATAATCAAGGCGGAGGCTCAATCTGGAAATGGTTGCTTCCGCTTTTATTATTAATAGCAGCTGGATATTTCCTTTGGAAACAGTGTGAGAAGAAGCAAACGACGACTACAATGACTTCTACCTCAGACTCAACAGGAACACATACAGATACTGCTTCTGCAACGACATCCACTCCAGCTACCACAGCTACTCCTGCAGCTAAAACCGATGAAAACATCGACCTTAACGGAGTAATGCTGAAAGGATACAAAGGTGGTATGGAAGATCAGATGATTTCATTCCTGAAATCCGGAGGATACAAAAATGCAGCAGATGATGCTGTATTGAAAGAAAAATGGTACGATTTCGACCATGTTAACTTTAAAATGGGTAGCTCTACTGAGTTAGAGGCTGGATCCCAAGGACAAATGGAAAACTTAGTAGCGATTCTTAAAGCTTTCCCTGATTCAAAAATCAAAATCGGTGGATATACTGATAAAACAGGAAACGAAGCTTCTAACGTAAAACTATCTCAGGCAAGAGCTGACTTCATCAAAGCTGCTTTAGCAAAAGCAGGAGTTGGTGCTCAGGTACTTGGAGCTGAAGGTTACGGAAGTAAATTTGCTAAAGTAGACGCAAAAGCTTCTGATGCTGAAAGAGCTGCTGACAGAAAAATGTCTGTAAGATTTGCTAAATAATCTTTAGAATCAATAAAAATTGAATCCCGGAAATCACTTTCCGGGATTTTTTTATGCTATCTTTTTTGTGTTTACATTTATTTAATTAAATTTGTTAGTCATTTCTAACATTTATGAATTTCAATTTAAAAAGCGCTTGGCGAAAAGATAAAACATCACACTCTTTATCAGAAGTTTATTCTTCTATTAAAGTTCCAAAAAATGCCAGTTTTTGGAGAAAATACCTTGCCTTTGCAGGACCTGGGCTTATGATTGCTGTTGGCTATATGGATCCGGGAAACTGGGCTACTGATATTGCCGGAGGAGCCCAATTTGGGTATACCCTGCTTTCCGTAATCCTTATCTCCAATATTTTTGCGGTAGTTTTACAGCATTTATCTGTTAAGCTGGGAGTAGTCGCTGAAAGAGATTTGGCGCAAGCCTGTAGAGACCACTTCAGTCCTACTACCAATTTCATTCTCTGGGTATTCTGTGAAATAGCCATTGCCGCCTGCGATCTCGCCGAAGTCATTGGTTCAGCCATAGCTTTGAACCTATTATTTCATATTCCTCTCACTTGGGGAATTGTAATTACGACTGTAGACGTATTGGTTATTCTTCTCCTTCAGGCAAAAGGATTTCGATGGATTGAAAGTATTGTTGGTGGACTTATTTTCATCATTCTGGCCTGCTTTGCCTATGAAATTGTTATTTCAAAACCTGCTTTTAATGAAATTCTTGGTGGATTGGTTCCACAAAAAGAAATCATTCAAAACCCGGCTATGCTTTATATAGCCATTGGAATTTTAGGAGCTACCGTGATGCCACACAACTTGTACCTTCACAGCAGCATCGTACAGACAAGAGATTATACCCGTGATACGGAAGGTAAGAAAGAGGCCATCAAATTTGCTACCTTAGACAGTACCGTATCCTTGATGCTGGCATTTTTTATCAATGCTGCTATTTTAATCCTTGCTGCCGCCACTTTTCATACTACAGGAAATCAGCATGTAGCTGACATTCATGATGCTTATCAGATGTTAACTCCTATTTTAGGAGCTTCAATGGCAAGTATTGCATTTGCAATCGCATTATTGGCTTCCGGGCAAAACTCAACCCTTACAGGAACTTTAGCCGGTCAGATCGTGATGGAAGGTTTTTTAAATATCAGATTAAAACCATGGCTACGAAGACTTATCACAAGACTAATTGCCGTTATTCCTGCATTAATTGTTGCCATCCTTTACGGAGAACAAGGAACAACAGAATTATTGGTTTTAAGCCAGGTTATTTTATCTATGCAATTAAGTTTCGCCGTAGTTCCGTTAGTGATGTTTACCAACGACAAAGCTAAAATGGGAGAATTTGTGAATAAACCTTTCTTGAAGGTTTGTGTATGGATTATTTCCATTATTATCATTGTTTTAAATGTGTATCTGTTGTATCAGACATTTATGGGAGAGCAGTAATTGATAAGAGGTTCGAGAGTTTGAGGGTGATTGAGTTTGATGAGTTACAGGCATGTTTTGACTATTCTCCGGAATACTCATCATGAATAATAAGTAATGATGTTATTACGTCTGTCGTTTTAGATCTGTTCAGTATAATCACTATTATTTTTCTGCCTTAATGTCCTGTTTTTTCCTTTGGCAGAGTCTTTGTCAAACAATTGAGTAAATAAATATTGAATTATGGAAAATCAGGATATTAACGAAGAAAGCATCAATAATCAGGAAGATAACACAATTCAGAATGAGGCTACGTCTCAGGACAATGTGACAACTACTCCTTCTGCTGAGGAACTTTTGGCAGAAGAAAAAGACCGTTACATCAGATTATATGCTGAATTCGAAAACTATAAAAAAAGAACTTCTAAGGAGAAAATGGAATTCTTCCAATATGCGAATCAGGATATGATGGTTTCTATGTTGGGCGTTTTAGATGATTTTGAAAGAGCATTAAAAGAAATCGCTAAAAACGGAAATCCAACTGATCTTCAAGGGGTTGAACTTATCTATCAGAAATTCAAAAATAAACTTACTGAAAAAGGATTAAAAGCGATGGAAGTGAAAGCTGGTGACAGTTTCAATGTAGATTTCCATGAGGCTATTACCCAAATTCCTGCTCCATCTGAGGACCTGAAGGGGAAAATCGTAGATGTTATTGAAACAGGGTATACTTTGAGTGACAAGGTAATCCGTTTTGCAAAAGTAGTAACAGGAAACTAAAATTCATAAATGATAAATGATGAGTGATAATTGATGAATGTTTCACTTATTAGCTTTACAATATCTTTTATCATTTATCAACAATCAATTATTAAATTGTCATGTCAAAAAGAGATTATTACGAGGTTCTTGAGATCAGCAAATCTGCATCTGCCGACGAAATAAAGAAAGCATACCGTAAAATGGCTATCAAATTCCACCCGGATAAAAATCCAGGGGATAAGGAGGCTGAAGAAAAATTTAAAGAAGCTGCTGAGGCTTACGAAGTATTAAGCGACGATCAGAAACGTGCCAGATATGACCAATTCGGTCACGCCGGAATGGGTGGAAATGGAGGTTTCGGAGGCGGAGGCTTCGGAGGCGGAATGAACATGGAAGATATTTTCAGCCAGTTTGGAGATATTTTCGGTGGTGGTTTCGGAGGATTTGGCGGTGGCGGCGGTGGTCGCCAGCAGGTGAAAGGTTCTAATTTAAGAATCAGAATCAAGCTGAACCTTGAGGAAATGGTAAACGGAACTCACAAGACCATTAAAGTTAAAAAAATGAAGATGGCAGAAGGTGCCACTTCAAAAACCTGTCCTACCTGTAACGGTTCCGGTGTTCAGCTTAAAGTGATGAACACTATGTTTGGTCAAATGCAGACTCAGACTACTTGTAGTACTTGTCAGGGAATTGGAAAAGTTGCTGATAAAATTCCTGCCGGAGCAAATGCTCAGGGTCTTGTAAAAGATGAGGAAGAAATCACCATTAATATTCCTGCAGGAGCAAGAGACGGAATTCAGCTTAATGTAAGAGGAAAAGGAAATGATGCTCCGTTTGGTGGTACTCCGGGTGATCTATTAGTGATCATCGAAGAGGAAGTAGATCAAACCATCAAGAGAGAAGGTGACAACCTTCACCAGGAATTGTATGTTTCATTTGCTGAAGCTGCGTTAGGAACGAAAAAAGAAATTCCTACAGTAGGTGGAAAAGTGAAAATCACTGTTGACCCAGGAACTCAATCCGGAAAAATCTTAAGATTAGCAGGAAAAGGTCTTCCAAGCATTGACAGCTATGGTAAAGGAGACATGTTTATTCATATCAATGTTTGGACACCACAAAAGCTTACTAAGGAGCAGAAAGACTTCTTTGAAAAGCAGATGTCCAGCGGAGAAATGGTTGCGGAACCATCCGGAAAGGAAAAAACTTTTTTTGATAAAGTAAAAGATTTATTCAATTAATATAAAAGAGGCCTAGGCCTCTTTTTTTGTTTAAAACGTATGGATATTCTGCACTGTACTTCTGAATTCAAAATTGATTTCTGCCCTTTCAACCGTTTAGATTCTTTCAGAATGACAAAGAGTGTGCTTAAAAAAACAGCGTAATCTGTTCAATCAGCTTGAGTAAAAAAATCAATTAACAAGCAATACTTTATTCTTCATAATTAAAGAACCCCATAAGTGTTTTTGTCATTCCGACGAAGGAGGAATCTCAACACAGCAAAATAAAATGTAAAGCAAAATTCCTATAGAATGACAAATAGTTTGTTATGATTATTTAAAGATTTCTATTTGAATGAAACTCATAAAAAAATCCTGCATCAAAATGATACAGGATTCTTTTATTATATTTTGCTTCAATTATTTTTTTGTAGCTAAGGAATAGATTGCTTTTCCTATGGTGAAAACAAGAACCGCAGCCAATCCTCCTACCATTCCGAAAGTAAATTCTTTTAAAATATCCGGCCATGTTGGTAGCAATTCATGCAGATAATGAATGTTGTGGGCGAAAATTCCTCCTGAAACTAAGATCAGGGCAATGGTTCCTACAACACCTAAAATCTTGATGATTATGGGTAATGCTTTCACCAAAAGATGCCCAAGTTTTGAAAAGAATCCTTTATCGTGGCTTTTTTTGATTAATTTAAAACCTGCATCATCCATTCTTACAATAAGAGCAACAATTCCGTAAACCCCTACCGTTGCAATGAATGAAACAAAAGTAACTGTAAGAATTTGCGTAAGAAGTGGGTGTTCCTGTTGGATTACCGTTCCCAAAGCAATAATTACAATTTCAATGGAAAGAATAAAGTCTGTTCTGATCGCTGAATTGATTTTAGCTTTTTCAGAAACCTCAGAATCTTCATCTTCTTTGCTCTCCTCCACTACCTCATGTCCTTTTTTGGAACGGTGAAACAGGAATTCAATGATTTTTTCTACCCCTTCAAAAGCAAGGTATAAACCTCCCAGAATAAGGATCATCTCAATCGCAGGCTTATAGAGCCAATTGAGCAGAAACGCAATAGGAAGAATAATCAGTTTATTGATAAATGATCCTTTGGTGATAGCCCATAGAACCGGAATTTCTCTGGAAGAAAGAAAGCCAGTGGCTTTTTCTGCATTTACAGCCAGGTCATCTCCCAAAATACCTGCTGTTTTCTGTGTAGCTATTTTACTGGTAACTGCTACATCATCCATCAATGCTGCAATATCATCTAAAATTGCAAAAAAGCCTGATGCCATATTTTAATTTTTTTTTAATCTTTGTTAAGTTCAGCAAAAATAAATATTTAATTCCATTTTTTAATTCATAATACGACAATAATTTTAAGAATGATGAGAATGATAAAACACTCCCCCGCCTTCAATATTTTATATCTTTGTTTAAAACCTATAGAATGGATGAAAACTGGGAAACCCAATTACAGAGTATCTGGCAGAAGCTTGGGACAATAACCAACGAAGTATTTATTCAACAGATTAAAGATCATGTCCTCCTACTTTCAGATTCACAAGGCATTGCTGAGTTTGAAGTGGCATGTGCTTTTGACTCCACCGGACATGAAGAGGAAGCTGAGCCTTTATACAGAACAGCATTAGACCTGGGATTATCCGGTTTAAGAAGGAGAAGAGCAAGAATTCAGCTAGCAAGTACATTAAGGAATAACGGAAAAATAGAAGAAAGCATTGATATTTTAAGAGAAGAAAAAGAAAACTACTCGGATGAACTGAATGATGCCGTGGATTCTTTTCTAGCGCTGTCTCTTTCTTCAGCAGGAGAATACAGAGAAGCACTATCATTAGCCTTAAAAGCAATCTCCAAACATTTACCCAGATACAATAATTCTCTGAATCGATATGCTGAAAACCTATAATCTCTTAAATCATGACCAAAATAAATACTAATTTTGAGCAAAGCCTCACTTCATATTTTCCGAATATCGATCCGGATGATCTAAAAACAATTGTTTCTTTTTTTAAACCGGAAATTCTCAAAAAGAATGATTTTTTTCTGAAATCGGGGAAGAAAAGCACAAAACTAAGTTTTATCAAATCAGGACTTTTAAGGATCTTTTGCGACACTGAAAAGAAAGAAATTACACAATGGATTTCAACGCAGGGGTATTTTGTGGCAGATCTCTCTAGTTTTATGTCTGATATTCCTGCCAGATGGGATATCCAAGCTCTTACAGACACTGAACTATATACCATCAATAGGGATGATTATGAAAAACTACAAAACAGGATTACCCGATGGCATATCTTAGAAAAAGCCTTTATTATTCATTGTTTCACTACTATGGAGACAAGGATTCATAATCATTTATCAATGACTGCCGAAGAAAGATATGTCTACTTTTTTAATGAAAACCCTCAATTATTCAACCAGGTTCCATTGCAGTATATTGCATCAATGCTTGGTATGACTTCTGAGACCTTCAGTAGAATCAGAAATAAAATAGCCACAGGAAATTCTTGATTTTTGTCAAGTAGATTTCTATTCTTCTCCCCGAACTTTGCTCATGTAAAATCATGTATCATGTCAAAGAAAATCGAAACAGAAATAATCATTCATGCTACTCCTGAAAAAATATGGAAAATATTATCAAACTTTGATAATTACCCAACCTGGAATCCTTTTATTACTGAGATTCAAGGATCTGTAGAAGAAGGCAACCAAATACAGGTCACCATCAAGCCCAAAGAAGGAAAAGGGATGGTCTTCAAGCCTGTAGTCTTATCGAAAAAAGAGAATAAAGAACTGAAATGGTTAGGAAAATTATTATTTAAAGGGATATTTGATGGTGAACACCACTTTGAATTGATTGACAATAAAAATGGGACCACTCAATTTATCCAATCAGAGCAATTTTCAGGTCTCCTTGTTCCGTTTTTTAATTTTGACAATACAGCAATCGGCTTCAATCTCATGAATCAGAAATTAAAAGAATTAGCTGAAAAAAGCTGAGCGGAAAACGTTTGAAACTGTATATAAGCCACTATATTTTTCTTACATTTGATACATGAAAAAGCTCATTCTCAGGTATCATTTTTTCGTTATGGGGTGCATCAGTTTCCTTTTGCAGTCTTGTAACACGAAATTCAGAGTTTGGGTGGGCCCCGATGGTCAGCAGAAAATCTACAACTTAAAATACGGGGAGCATAAAAGACAAAAAATGGATGTTTTTCTTCCCAAAGATTATCCAGAAAATGCTCCTGTGGTTCTTATTGTACATGGCGGAGCCTGGACGCTGGGAAAAAAGGAACACATGATCCAGATCCAGAAAATGCTTTTCAAAAATAAGATCCCAAGCATCAATATGAATTATCGATTGGTTTCTCAAAAGAAAAAAATCACTTATAAACAACAGCTTGAGGATATTGGCTCTGTGATTAAAAAATTTAATTCTTTAGCCGAAAAGGCAGAACTACAACCTGACAATTATGTTATTCTTGGTGAAAGTGCTGGTGGGCACCTGGCTTTACTTTATGGCTACCAACATCCGGATCAGGTTAAAAAGATCATTTCTTTAAGTGGTCCTACCGATTTTTACAGCCCTGAATATCTGAATTCTTTTTATTCTAAATATACTTCTCCTACGATTCAAAAGGTAGTGGGAACTCAATTTGATCGTAAAAATCTTTCAGAAGCTTTTAAAGAAGCCAGTCCTATTGCTAATATCACCCATGTCCCTACTCTATTATTCCAGGGAAACCATGATTTTTTAGTCAACCAACATCAGGGAATTGCCATGGATTCAGCATTAACCAGGATGAATATTCCTCACAAATTTGTTTTTATGGAGAAAACAGGTCATGCACCAAGATTCTTCAGTAAAAGGAAAAGAGACAGCATTATCTATCCCAACATTCTTGATTGGATTAGGAAATAACCTATTCATGCTTCTAAAAACTAAATTAGCCACGAGAATGCACAAATCTTTTTATTCGGCATTTGTAGCTAATAAAAAAGGCTATCTCGAATTGAGACAGCCTTATATTTTTAGTGAATTTGAATTCTATTCAAAATCTTTGTTTTCGTATTTAGAAAAGTCTTCTTTCTTTCCGAACATGAATTTGATAATCACCGGAAGTGTTGTTACCAATACAATGACAATGATAATATATTCTAGCTTTTCTTTTAGATTTATATTAAACTGTTCCATGAAAAGCTTATCAAGATAGTGTCCTGCAAAGATCAAAATAAATGACCATAGTACTGCACCAATGACATTATCTCTTAGGAATTCTTTCTTATCCATCTTCACAATCCCTGCAACAATTGGAGTAAAAGTTCTCACCACGGGTAAGAATCTTGCCATAATGATTGCCAGAGCACCATGTTTTTCAAAGAAATCATGAGCCTGATAAAGATATTTCTTCTTAAAAAGCATTGAATCCGGTCTTTTGTATAGAGCAGGTCCTGCTTTTCTTCCGAAATAATATCCTACTTCATTTCCTATAATGGCAGCAAGCGCTACCCCTGAGGCAAGGATCGTTGTATCTAAGAAATCACTTCCTGTAGATCCAAACGTCTCTTTGATGATTTCAACGGCATAAATCCCTGAAACGAACAATAGTGAATCTCCGGGTAGGAAAAAACCTACAAAAAGACCTGTTTCAGCAAACACAATAAATAAAATAAGCCAAAACCCTCCCATTTTAATATAAAACTCCGGGTTTAATAAATCCTTCCAGCTATTGAAATCTTCCATATATATCGATGAACAACAAAAGTAAGTCTAAAATGTCTGAAACAAAAATTAATTATAAGATTTTAACTAAAATTTCACATGATATTTATAAGTCGAGATCATCGTCGGAAACAGCGGTACCATCGGCCATCAGGAATGCTTTAAGGAAAGGTGTAAGATTTCCGTTCATTACCGCGTCCACATCCGAAGTTTCATGGCCTGAGCGTACATCTTTCACCAATTTATAAGGATGCATGACGTAGTTTCTGATCTGACTTCCCCACTCGATCTTCATTTTGTTGGCTTCAATCTCATTTCTGGCTTTCATACGTTCTTCCAATTCCATTTCATATAATCTGGAACGTAAGAGCTGCATTGCTTTTTCTTTGTTCTGAAGCTGTGAACGGGACTCTGAGTTTTCAATGATAATTCCGGTAGGTGCGTGACGAAGACGTACGGCTGTTTCTACTTTGTTTACGTTCTGACCTCCGGCTCCGGAAGACCTCATCGTTTCAAAGGATATATCAGCAGGGTTAATATTAATTTCAATCGTATCGTCTACTAAAGGATAAACATATACAGAAACAAAGCTGGTATGACGTTTAGCATTCGAATCGAAAGGTGAGATTCTTACCAATCTGTGAACTCCGTTTTCACCTCTTAAATATCCGAAAGCAAATTCACCTTCTATTTCAAGGGTAACAGTTTTCACCCCGGCTACATCTCCTTCCTGGAAATTCAGTTCACGAATCTTATAGCCTTGTTTTTCTGCCCACATGGTGTACATTCTCATCAACATGGATGCCCAGTCACAACTTTCTGTTCCTCCGGCACCGGCAGTGATCTGAAGAACCGCAGACAACTCATCACCTTCATTGGAAAGCATATTCTTGAATTCAAGGTCTTCTATTTTTTCTACCAGCTGCGGGAATGTTTCATCCAGTTCTTTTTCGGAATCGGGATCTTCTTTAGCAAAGTCAACCAATACCTGCAAATCTTCAAACTGAGTATGAATTTCATCATAGCCTTCCACCCATTTTTTCTTGGAACGAAGCTGCTTCAGGAAAGCTTCTGCAGTCTTAGGATTATCCCAAAACTCAGGAGCCGCGGTCTTTTCATCATCATTGGCTATTTCGATCTTCTTTTTTTCAATCTGTAAATATCTGTGTAAGTCTTCAATTCTGGATTGAACTTCTTTTATCTGGTCGTTGTTTATCACGATTCTTTCTTTTCTGCAAAAATAAGGGATTTCTTTTAGAGTGGAAAGCTAAGAGTGCAATGTTCAGAGTTCGTCATCTAAAACTTAAGGTTTGAAGTTTAAAATCCCCAATAAAGCAAGTCTCATCTTTTAATCTTCCTTAGAACCTTTTTCTCTATCTCACGTTTCTCATCTCTTCGTCTATTATCTCATTGTCTATTCTCTCTCTATTTCTGCTGCAAAATACTTTTTAAAATCATCTTTTGATTGATTGCTTTCTATTTTAAAGCCAATCATTGTTAAAGCATACACAAACGCCAGCATAAATAGCGGAAGAAGAATGTCTATTATATCTCTTACTTTAACTAACATAACCAATAAAAAAAGGATTGCCAACAAACACCAACCTATCAAAAAAATGAGTACATACCACTTCAGCCTCATTTTAACCTCAATTTGTGCCCCTTTGTTATTTTTCTGAATGATTCCACTTATATCAGGAGCAAAAGAATTCCTGTTTTTTATAATTCTACTGATTTCAAAACCACTCTCATATACATATCCTTCATATTCCTTGTCAGATCTTTTTTTAAAACCAAATTTTTCAGGTTCAACAAAACCGGAAAGTCTTGTGAACACTTCCTCTTCAGACAAATTGGTACTATAAATAATATGTTCAAAAGGTAAATATTTCATTGTATTTAAATCATAGTGGTTATTATCTCACCAACTTTAGGCGCCAATGCCACTCCCATTCCGGAAAGTCGTACAGCACAAAGCTGTCTTTCTGAGAGTCTTTTTATGATTGGTGTTTTTGCATCTCCCATCGCCATAATTCCTGACCAGCGTAGTGCAATCTTAAATTCCTGATTCGGTACAATAACTTCCTGCAGGAAATTTTCCAAGTGGCTTTGCAGGAATTCTGTGGTTTCAAAAGCTGTAGTTTCTTCCGTTTTAAAATCCTGATTTCTTCCGCCACCTAACAATACACAGTTTCCGAGGTTTCTAAAATAATAAAATCCTTCATCATAATGGAAAGTCCCTTTTAATTTTAAATTTTCTATAGGTTCCGTAAGGAGAATCTGCCCTCTGGCAGGAATTATATTTTCATTTTTCAGGAACGTAGAACTGAATGCATTAGTACAATGAATTAATTGATCTGCTTTTACAGAAAGATCCTCTGGAAGATAGATATTCACCTCATCAGAAGTTTCCTCTATATTTTTCACTTCAGTTCCCAACAAGAACTCTACCTTCAATTCATAACATTTTTCCAAAAGTTTCTGTAACAGTTTTCCGGAATGCAGGCTTCCTTCACATGGATTTTCAATCAGGAACTGGGATTTACCCAACCCGAATTCTTTTATTTTGTTCTGTTGTAGAGAATAGGTTTCTTCAAGTCCGGTTACAGACTTAAGTTTTTCATTTACTTCATGTAAGTTCTGCAAAGGTTCATTATTATTCAGGATCTCATAACCTCCGCTGAGTTCAAAGTCTATTTCATCGCTTTTAAAATACTGTCTGATCTTCTGAAGTCCTTCAAACCTCATTCTAACAAGATCCAATGTCTTTTCCCAACCCATTTTCCGGGAATCAGCAATGATTTCTGTAAGGCTTCCGAAGCAGGCAAAACCGGCATTCCGTGTGGAAGCCCCTAATGGAACAGCATTTCTTTCAATAATCAATACAGATTTCTCAGGAAATGTCTCCTTAATGGAAATAGCTGTCCAGAGTCCGGAAAATCCGGCTCCAATAATGATAATATCTCTTTTACGGTAAAAAGTTTCCTGTTCCCAGATGCTGATCATGAGTAATGAGTAATTGATGATAATGGAAAATGTAAGACGAAAAGAAAATAGACGGATAGATGAGAGACAAAGGGTTGAAAAAGGAAATTATTGGATGATTACAGTTTTAACTCCTGCTATTCCAACATTTCATTATTCGTACCCGAATCTCGTATCCTGCTTACTCTTCTTTCTCCCCGTTATGGTGAAAGCCGATTGCCCGTCTAGGCTCCTCAACTACTTTATAGGTTTCAAGTTCATTTTTTAAAGCCTGAATTCTAAAACGGAATTCGTCAAAATTATTGATGATAGCATCTGCTAAAAATCGGGCTACCTGATCGAGATATTCCTCAGTAAGCTTTGCAGCAGCATCTCTTAACGCTCCATTGATAAGTTTTTGATCTATTTTAAGCTTTTCGTTTCGGGTTCTTTGGTAAAGGTTTTTGATTCGTTTCTTTAAGCTCTGAGTAAAATCAATCAGCATGGTATTGCTGAAGGCTTTCATTCTTGAAGCAACGTCATGCCAGAAAGGGACTTTATCTGCTTTATTATTTTTAAGAATTTTATACAATAGAGAATCTTCTTCCAGTCCTCTAGTCATTGCATATAAGATAATTTCAGAACGCTCAGAAGCATTAGGTGGAAATATAGGAATCATGACATCAAATCTTCCCGGAGCTAAAATTTCTTCATCAATTTCGGATACAGAATTGGCTGAACCAACCATCAGTACTCCTTCTTTCTCAAACTTTCCGATATAATGGAGAATAAGCTCCTGCGCTTCCAGATTACAGGATGCAATATCGTTGTCTGCTTTCCTTTGCATCATAATTTCATCAAAATCATCAAGAAAAAGCAGCATTTTATTTTCTTTCATCATGGTTAAAAGAAAGTCACTGAAATTAATCTGATTGCCATCAATTAATGATGTTCCCAGATAGTGTTTTTTCACTTCTTTGAACTGATAGCCTATGATTTCAGCAATTTTATTAGCCCAGAAAATCTTCCCACTTCCCGGAGGACCATACAAAATAATCCCGGCTGGTTTATTGATTCCCCAGTCTTTAATCTGTTGAGGATTTAAAAATGGTTCAAGAACCGCTGATGTATAAAAAAACAGGTCTCTATAGCCTATAAAATCTCTTTGCTGGAGGCTGGTTTTATGCCCAAAATAGTCGTATACGAACTTATAATTCCCTCCAATTTTGTTATCGATTCCATAACTGGAAATGGAAGATTTGAAAAAGCCATTATCAAAAATATTAAGATCATTGTCTTTAATTGCTTTTTCTACTTTATCCTTTGGTTGATTGATGACCTCAGCAATCTGCTCCAAGGTTTTGTTCTTATCCAAATCCTTTTCGTATAACCTTAAAAAATCTACATTTTCACGGGCAAATTTTTCAAAATCCTCTTTTACTTCAAAATTAGTACTGATGCAGTCTACCAATTCAAGATCAAAATCCTGTATAAACTGTTTTATCGCTTCTGCAGAAACATTCAGTTCTTCTGCGAGTTCAATTAGCTTCATAATTCCCTATTAGTTCTATCAAATTTAATATTTTAATCTTGAAAATCTATGAATTCATTTTCATTTAATATCATTTTAACTTGATTTTTATGAATACGCTTATGTTTTGGTTTAATTGTGTTAAAAAAGGAAATTCAGGGCTATATAATTTTTCACTTCCCTATTATTTTATAATTTTATCAAAAACTAAGCGAATGAAAAGAATATATTATGCTCCAGGATTAATCAGTGCATTAGTGATCCCTGTTTTGCTGTGGCATTTTGGAAACAGAAAAATTGAAGAAATAACCACTTCAGTGATTGACATTGGAATTCCTGCCAAATCAACGAAAGGCAAAAGCAATGATAATAATCCTCTTGAACCTGTAAGAAATTTTGATCTAAAAAAAATAGAGGTTCCGACTGGTAAAGCAAAAGAAAATTCAGCCTTATATGTTTCAGAAGTAAGAGCATTACAAAAAAGAAATGAGAGACATACCGGCATTGAGTTTATTCTAGGGAAAGAAAACACCTATGGAGATTTTGTTTCTCTTCTTAATGATATGGCTATTTCGAAACATGAGGAATATGTTTTGGATATGGAGAAAACAGGAAATCTTCTTGTGCCTGTAACTTATCTGGATCCATACCCGTTGGCAGAACCTTGCTTGCTTTGTAATGATGTTGTGCAAGGAATAGACCACGGTTCATTGATAGATGATTTTCCTGAACCTAATATTTTTGATAAGACTCAATACTTTCTGACTCTTCTCACCAAGGAAGCTTATTTTCTGATATTGGGATTTCTTATCCTATCTTACCTTTCAATCCTAAGTTTTAAAGAACGATTTAAGCTATATACATCTAACTAAAATAAAAGGCTGCCCAATGGCAGCCTCTCTTTCAATTTACTTTTTATCTAACAACGGAAGGTATTTTCCGTATCCTTTTGTTTCCATATCCGCTTTTGGAATAAACTTCAGGGAAGCACTGTTGATGCAGTAACGAAGTCCGCCTTTATCTTCAGGGCCATCCGTAAATAAGTGTCCTAAATGAGCATCTCCTGTTTTACTTCTTACTTCTACCCTTGTCATTCCGTGGGTACGGTCCAGTTTTTCATCAATCAGACCTTTGGTGATTGGTTTTGAAAAGCTTGGCCATCCACAACCTGATTCAAATTTATCTGTTGAGACAAACAAAGGTTCTCCTGTGGTGATGTCTACATAAATTCCCTCACGGGTTTCATTCCAGTATTCATTTTGAAAAGCTCTTTCAGTACCGTTTTCCTGCGTTACATTATATTGTTCTGCTGTTAGTTTCTGCTTTAAAACTTTTTTATCTTGTTTTTGATACGAGGTTGCTTTAGGAAGTGGGTTAGCTTTTTTAGCCATTTCAAAAAGGCCTGGTTCAATATGACAGTATCCGCCTGGATTTTTATCTAAATAATCCTGATGATAATCTTCTGCTTTGTAGAAATTTTTCAAAGCAATTGTTTCTACTACAACCGGTTTGCTATATCCTTTTGCCAGCTTCTGAACTTCATCTTTTACAAGAGCTTCATCTGTTTTATCTGTAAAATAAATTCCCGTTCTATATTGATCACCTCTGTCATTTCCCTGTTGATTAAGGCTTGTAGGATCAATCGTTTTAAAATACAGATCAATCAATAATTTCAAATCCACTTGTTCAGGATCATATTTCACTTTCACGGTTTCTGCAAACCCTGTTGTGTGGCTTACTACTTCTTCATAGGTAGGATTCTGAGTTTTCCCGTTAGCATAGCCTACTTCTGTTCCTACTACTCCACGAATCTGTTGAAAAAAATGCTCTGTTCCCCAAAAACATCCGCCTGCAAAATAAATTTCCCTTACGTTTCTATTATCCATAATTTCCTGTTTTTCTTTTTTCAAGTTTGTTTCAACCGGCTTATTCTTTTTAAAAAGCCCACTCTCTGCAGCAAAAACTGCGATACCCAGGATAATTCCGAGTACAATTAATATATTTTTCATATTTAGCTTTTTATTCATTATTTCTTGTTTTGTAAAATCATGAATCCAAATCCTAAAAGCATCAGATCTTTTAAAATAAAGAAGTCTGTTACAGGTACACCATCTACCACTTTCCACATTCCCGGAGTGGTAAACAGATAGCTTAATGTCACCAGAAAAGTAACAACCATTCCAATTCCTGCATATCTTTTTAACAATGCAAATTTCGCACTAAATATCAGGAGTAAAGCAATGATAATTTCTATCGCTCCGATAAGATTTGACACTGCCTGAACACTCATTACTTTATATACGAAAAAGGTTAAGAAATGGTTTTCTACCAGAGGTTTTATTGCCGCTGCTTCCGTTGGTGTAAATTTGAAAATCCCAATCCAAAGCAAGATGAGTGCTGCTCCGAAAAGAGAAATATAATACCCTAGAGTATACGTTGATTGATTCTTTCTTGTTGTTTGTCCTGTTCCTATCATTTTTTTAGATTTTGAATGAATACTTTTATTTGTTTTCAAAAGTATAGTCGGAACAGTTTCAAAATCCTGACAAAATTCTTCTTAAAAATTTAATTTATCAATTATTCTATTTTTAAAGTCCTGAATTTCAGACTCATTAATTTCAGTGTTTTTTTCTGTAATAGTCTTCTTAAAGATCTTATCCAGCATTGCTAATTTCTCATTGTACATCCTGCAAAATTTACAGATCATCAGGTGCATATTGAGTTTTCTATTTTCTTTGGCTGAAATAGATTGGGCATTACGTTTCTCCATCAGCAAAGTAGCTTCACTGCATGGCAAAAATAATATATGTAGGATTTTTCTTATCATCTCTATACTTTTGAAAACCAGTTAAACTCCAGACATTCTCTAAGCTGCATCCGGCTTCTTTGAAGGATCTTCCAGAGGTTAGTCGTAGAAACATTCAATTCCTGACTTACATCGGGTGCTTTTTTTTCTTCGATGTAGTACATTTTTAGTAGAATTTTCCATCTGGCAGGGAGTTCTTCAATACATTCTTCGAGGGTCTTATTAAAATCAGAATTATCTAAAAGTTCAGATTCTCTTGAAACATTCCAGTCATTTAAAACATCGCTATTCTTCCATGATCCTGTTTCATCAAAAAAATGATCCAATCTTACATTCGGCTCTGATTTATATTTTTGCCGGTAAAAATCAGCAACTTTTCTATGAAGTATAGCCATCAGCCATGTGAGCGGCTGACTTTTCCCTTCAAAAGAATCATAATTGGAAAAGGCTGCAATAAAAACATCCTGAACAACATCCTGAGCGTCCTCTTTATTCGAAAGCAGATACAATGCTTTCTTCAGAAGCGGTCCGGAATATTGTTCTATCCATATTTTCAGTATTTCATTTTTCATTATTTGGGTAAAGCGTATTTCATTTTTTAAATACAGATCATTTTAAACCATTATTTCATATAACCTGCTTTTTTAAAAAATGCATGATGCTCGTTTTTTGAATAATTGATATTAATAATTTCATTCAGTGCTTCTTTTTTATCTACCGCCTGCTCATAATAACTTTTACAAATAGCATACCCTACAAAATAAGCGAGATCGGCAGGTTTATCTTTGGTGGTACTTCCGTTGTACATCCATTTGTCTGTATCATATAAGTACATATCCTTTTTAAAATCATACCAAAGCTCTTTTTCATGCTGTCCGCCATATTCTATATAAGCAATATAGGGAAGTTTCCCCAATAGTTTTTCAGCAACAAAATCACACGAGCCTTCCATTAATGCCCAACCTAATAAATCAAGATTATGGTACTCTTCTTCATTATTCACACCATTCACATAGTCCTGTTGTACATGAACCAGTTCATGGGCAATGTTATATTCTGTAGACTGTTTCAGTTCAGTATCAGAAAAAGGAGTAAGTGCAGCAACTTCTGTTCCTATCAGAATAAATTCTCTGGTTGTTGTTCCTCCTCTATTAAAAGTTCCTATCACAAAGCCAATCTGAGGGCTGTGAAATGACGGATATATTTCCTTAAAAGATCTATATAACTTGTCTATCTCATAATTCTGTTGTACAATCTGTAATGTGGTAGAACGTACTTTATTCCAACGCTTTGGTATTCTCTGAATACTTTTGATATAATCTGAAGCACTCATCTTATCCATTGTAATCAGGGCTTTAAGTGCAGGACTGGCTTTTTGTAGGTATTCAGAATTGATTATTTCTATTTGTTTCACAGAATCCTTAGTCTGTTGTACCTTATCATAAGCATTCCAAAAGTTGGCCACATCACTATTTGTTACCCGTTTTTGGGAATGGACAAATAGTGTTAGAAATAAAAACAAAACACTATATTTCATTAGAAAATTCTTTCTTCCAAGATAAAGTATTTAAATCTACACTTCATTATTATGTCTGACATTTGATAAAACATCCTTGAAAATATCAAATATTGGATATTAAATCACCTAAAAATCTTAAATTTGCAACTTATCAAAATTTGATACTAAAAAAAGCAAAAGCAATACTATGACATCACAAGAGATACGTCAAAAATTTTTAGACTATTTTAAAAGTAAGGAGCACCTTATCGTTCCTTCAGCTCCTATTGTGCTGAAAGACGACCCTACCCTTATGTTTTCCAACTCAGGAATGACTCAGTTCAAGGATTTTTTCCTTGGCTACAAAACACCTACGGCCCCAAGAATTGCCGATACACAAAAGTGTTTAAGAGTTTCAGGAAAACACAATGATTTGGATGATGTAGGTAGAGATACTTACCACCACACCATGTTTGAAATGTTGGGGAACTGGTCTTTCGGGGATTACTTCAAAAAGGAGGCTATTGCTTTTGCCTGGGAATTATTGACTGAAGTATACGGAATTCCAAAGGAGAACTTATATGTAACGATTTTCGAAGGAGATACATCTGAAAACCTTAACAGAGATCAGGATGCTTATGATTTCTGGAAATCTCATATTGCAGAGGATAGAATCATCAACGGAAATAAGAAGGATAATTTCTGGGAAATGGGTGCAAGCGGACCTTGTGGACCTTGTTCAGAAATCCATATCGATTTAAGAACTCCAGAAGAAAAAGCTAAAGTTTCTGGTTTGGAATTAGTGAACAACGATCATCCTCAAGTGGTGGAAGTTTGGAATCTCGTTTTCATGGAATTTAACAGAAAAGCAGATGGTTCTCTGGAAAAATTACCTGCTCAACATGTAGATACAGGAATGGGCTTTGAGCGTCTTTGTATGGCGCTTCAAGGAAAATCTTCCAACTACGACACTGATGTTTTCACTCCGCTAATTGCGAAGGTTGAAGAACTTTCAGGAAAAAAATATACCGGAATTTTAGAAGATGAAAAAGATATTGCAATTCGTGTAGTTGTTGATCACATCAGAGCTGTCTCTTTTGCGATTGCAGACGGACAATTGCCTTCAAACGGAGGAGCTGGTTACGTTATCAGAAGAATTTTGAGAAGAGGAATTTCTTATTCTTACCGATTCTTAGATATGAAAGAACCTTTCCTTTACAAATTAGTTGCTGTTCTTCAGGAACAAATGGGAACATTCTTCCCTGAGCTTGAAAAGCAAGGAACTTTGGTAACAGAAGTCATCAAAAGTGAAGAAGATTCATTCTTAAAAACAATTGAAACAGGACTAGTAAGAGTTCGAAACCTTATTACACATACAATGCTTGAAGGTAATAAAGTCTTACCAAGTGAGGAGGTTTTTGAATTGTATGATACGTATGGTTTCCCTGATGACTTAACAAGAATTATTGCTGAGGAAAAAGGATTAACCATTGACGAAGCAGGTTTCAAAGCTGAAATGGAAAAGCAAAAGCTTCGTTCAAAAGCGGATTCTGCTCAGAAAGTATACGATTGGGTTACTTTAGAAGAAAGAGACGAAAATTTTGTTGGATACGACCAGATTGAATCTGAAACCTATATTACAAGATACAGAAAGGTAGAAAATAAAGACGGAGAATTTTACCAAGTGGTATTAAGCAACTCTCCATTCTACCCTGAAGGTGGTGGACAGGTTGGAGATAAAGGTGTTCTTGAAAATGCTACTGAAAGCTTCGAAGTACTGGAAACTAAAAAGGAAAATGGTCTTATCATTTCTCTAATTAACGGTCTTCCAAAAGATGCTGGAGCTGTTTTCTATGCTAAAGTAGATGCAACCGACAGAAAGAACTCTCAGGCTAACCACTCTGTAACTCACCTTTTACATGAGGCTTTAAGAGATGTTCTGGGAACCCACGTAGAACAAAAAGGTTCTTACGTAGGTCCTGATTATCTGCGTTTCGACTTCTCTCACTTCAATAAAATGACTGAAGAAGAAATTGCTTTAATTGAAGAAAAAGTAAACCACAAGATCAAAGAAAGCATTGCATTACAGGAATTCAGAAGCATTCCGATTAAGGAAGCTTTAGAGAAAGGAGCAATGGCTTTATTTGGTGAAAAATATGGTGACAATGTGAGAATGATCCAGTTCGGAAGTTCTAAGGAACTTTGCGGAGGGACTCACGTTAAAAACACCAGCGAGATTGGTCTATTCAAAATCACTTCTGAAGGATCTGCAGCAGCAGGTATCAGAAGGATTGAGGCTATTTCAGGAGACAAATCTGAGGAATATTTCAAGAATCTTGAACAACAGATTATTGAGCTTTCTCAATTGCTGAAGTCTAAAGATGTTGTAAGATCTATCGAGAAATTAATCGAGGAAAATGCTTCATTAAAGGCTGAAGTGGATGCTTTTAAGAAGGAAAAAGCGAAAGGAGAAATTGGTGACTGGAAGAATGCTTACGAACAGAAAGGCAACAAACAGTTATTAGTGAAAAAGACTTCTTTAGACGCTGGTTCTGTTAAAGATATTGTATTCCAGTTGAAGAGAGAGATCCCTACTTCGGTAACGATTATTCTTTCTGATGCGGATGGTAAGCCAATGATTACCGTAGGAGTTTCTGATGATCTGGCAGCAGAATATCAGGCAGGAGCTATTGTAAAAGATCTTGCTAAAGAAATCCAAGGTGGTGGTGGTGGAAATCCTGGTTTTGCTACTGCTGGTGGTAAAAACCTTGAAGGATTGGAAAACGCTTATCAAAAAGCACTGAATATTTAAAAAATATTTCAACATATTGAAAACTCCTGAACAGCATCTGTTCGGGAGTTTTTTTATTTATAACCGTTCTAATTATTGACTATTCCTTAACAAATCCTCAGCTAATCTTAAAGTATTTGTTTTCTCCCCGTAAACTCTAATTAACACTAAGCCTTTAGTTTTGTCATAATTGAAATTAAAAAAATAAATATGAAAATTAACAAAACTATTGGAGCATTAATCTTTGCTACTCTTATTTTTCAGAGTTGCAAAAATGACGACAATGGAAGTGATAACTCTTCTGCCAATGAAAAAATCAAAATAGAAAATTTTTCTAAAGAACCAGCCTTTGTATATGGGATGAAAGATTTTGAAAACTTAAATATTACTACACTTATTTCCAGTTCAGATGTTCTTCCTGGTTCTCCTGATTTTGTTTTCGGAGGACAGCCGGACGGAATGGGAATTATGAAAGATCCTAAATCTGACGGGTATCTTATGATTACCAACCATGAGATCAAACAATCTGTATCAAGAGTATATTTGGATAAGACGTTCAGACCTGTAAAAGGAGAATATATATTAAATGGAACAGGTGGAATGACAAGATTATGTTCTGCTACCTTGGCTACCCCTGAAATTCATGGTTTCAGTGCATTCCTTACTGCAGGAGAATCTGGTGAAGAAAGTATGGTTCACGCTTTAGATCCGTTGGCGCCAGCATCTCAGGCGTCTGATAAAACCAGAGTAAAACCGGCTTTAGGAAAAGCTTCTATGGAAAACGCAGTTCCACTTCCTAAAGACGTCTCTAATGGTAAATCATATATTTTAATTGGGGAAGACCAGTCTTATTCTTCTTCTCACCAGTCTGCAGGCCAGCTGATCATGTATGTAGGAGACACTCAAGGTGACCTGAACAATGGTAAATTATATGCTCTGAAAAGAACAAATAACAACTATACTGAAACGGACATGACGAAAGGCAGTACCTACGATGTAGAGTTTGTTGAAATACCTAACGCTAAAAACCTTACTGGTGCTCAAATCAATCAGAAAAATATTGATAATAGTGCCATCCGTTTTTCAAGAGTTGAAGATGTTGACTACAGAAAAGGAGCCGGAAAAGGAAGAGAGATCTACTTTACAGCAACCGGAGAATCTTCTGACGGAGTCAATCCAAAACCAGGATTAACGATGTGGGGAAGAGTGTACAAACTTGTTCTTAACTCCGGGAATATGCTGACAGGAAAATTAGAAGTAGTTGCAGAAGGAGATTCTAATCCGGGCAATAACCTGATTAATCCTGATAATTTATGTGTAACGGAAAACTATGTTTACATCCAGGAAGACGGAGATTCTTATTATAAGGCTGCTAACCACGATTCTCATATCTGGCAGCTTAATATTGCTACAAAACAATATAAGCCATGGCTGAATATGAAACACAACAGAGGTAATGATGCATGGAATAAAGCGTATAACCAATCCGGAGACCTTCAGAAATATGGTTCATGGGAATATGGAGCAATGGTTGATATTTCCGATATCATCGGAGTTCCTAATACATTTGCCATTAACATCCACTCTCACACATGGCAGTTGGATAAATTCCAAAATCCCGACGGTTCCGGGATCAACTTCAACAAAGAAGGTGGTCAAATTGTAATTATCAGAAACGTAGAAAAATAGTTTTAATTACTTTATATCAATCAAAGTATCAACAGGAATTTTCTGTTGATACTTTTTCATACTTATGAAGAAACTTTCAAAATATCCGATCCTTCTTCTTTTATATTCCGCAGCAGCACTTCTTGTCCTTTCATACTGTAAAGGAAAAAAGCAACAGCCGGTATCTGAAGACCTGGGTTCTGTAAAAAGCAGGATCATCACCATCAACACTGATTTTGAAAAACAGATCAATGAACTGAAAACCCTTGTTTCTAAGGATTCTGACGAAAAACTTCTTCAGGAGAAGTTTGAAAATATCAGAAAAACTTACAAAAAAATGGAATGGGCTATAGAATACTTCCTTCCCCACTCTGCCCGATTCATTAACGGACCGGCACTTCCTGAAATAGAAATGGACGAACATACAGAAATAGAACCTGAAGGGCTGCAGGTATTGGAAGAAATGCTTTATCCTTATCATAAAGAAAATAAAGAGGAGGTGAACAGAATGCTGAGCAAACTCATCAATAAAAGCAACACTATAAAAACCAATTTTCAGGTAATTACCGTCAGTAAAGATCAGGTTTTTGATGCTTTGAGGCAGGAAGCCTTCAGAATCTCCAGTTTGGGTATTTCAGGCTTTGATACTCCTATTTCCGGAGTGTTTTTAAAAGAAATGCCTTCTGCCCTGGAAGGTATCAAAGAAACACTGGAACACATATCAACCAACAGATCCAAAGATAAAGCTCTGAAAAGGATTACAACAGAAATTAACAAGGCAATCGAAGTCCTGAAAAAAAATACGGACAAGAACACATTTGATTATGTAAGCTTTATACCGGATCATCTTAATAAGATCACTGCTATGATGCTTGATTTTAAAAATCAGGAAAACATACCAGACGTAGAAGTAACAACGGCCTTAAACAAAAATGCGGCTACATTTTTCTCTAAAAACGCTTTCAATCCTAATGCCTTCATCCCTGGAAAAGAATATGCTTTTTCTGAGGAAAAGGCTGCTCTTGGGCATAGGCTTTTTAATGACAATATTTTATCAAATAATAACAATCGCAGCTGTGCAACCTGTCACATTCCTGAAAAAGCTTTTACTGACGGACTTGCCAGATCTATATCACTTGAAAATTCAGAACTTGCTAGGAATGCTCCTTCTCTCAACTATGCCGGTTATCAGCATGGTCAGTTTTGGGATATGAGGAAAGATGATCTGGAAGGCCAAAGCTCGGATGTAATCTCCAATAAAGAAGAAATGCATGGTGATCTGAATGTTATTCTTGCCAAAATTAATCAGGATAAAAATTACCAGACTGCTTTTAAAAAGATTTATCATTCACAAAAAACAGAGGTATGGCAGCTTCAGAATGTTTTAGCCAGCTATATCCGTTCCCTGGCAAAATTCAATTCTGATTTTGATGAGTATATGCGGGGAAATAAATCAGCAATGACGGAAAACCAAAAACGAGGATTTAACCTATTTGTAGGAAAGGCTCAATGTGCCATATGTCATTTTATTCCGTTATTCAATGGTACTGTTCCCCCTACTTTCAAAAAAACGGAGCAGGAAGTATTAGGGATCGCTGTAAATGGAGACAATAAAACAATTGATAACGACCTGGGAAGAGGAAAATTTCATGAAACAGTAGCTTCATTACAGCATTCATTTAAAACTCCTACTCTCAGAAATAGTAATAAAACAGCTCCTTATATGCATAACGGCGGGTATAAAACATTGAAAGAGGTTATGAATTTTTATAACAAAGGAGGCGGAAAAGGGTTCGGATTTACAATAGAAAATCAAACGCTTTCTGATGCTCCGCTTCAGCTAACCGAGCGTGAAACAGATGATATTATTGAATTTATGAAGGCTTTAGATGATCACTAAATTATCCAAGATCTAAAAAAGACACAAAACTCCTGAATAGATAGAATTCAGGAGTTTTTTTATTGGAAAAATTCAAAAACTATAAAAAGAGGGTCTATGTTCAAAATTTAAACTGATATTTTAGGGTATTTCCATATCTATCTTAGATTAAATCAATGTTATACTGTGTTAAAAACTTTTCTACCACAATAAATATTATTAATTTTGACATAGTTTTTTTACATGAAAAGGGGTTTACAGTTATTATTTTTCCTAATATGCTTTTTGGGGTATTCACAGCTTAAAATTAAAGTTGTTGACGGCTCCAACCAAAAGCCTGTCTCTAATGCCAAGGTTTTCTGTGGCAGTACCATACTTGGCTATACCAATGCGCAAGGAGTTCTGGAGTTTAAAACAGCATGCAAAAACATTGAAGTGGAAGCAGAGTTGTATCAAAATGGAACAACACCTGTAGAAAGCAGTATGGAAATTTCACTGAGTAAAAAATCTTCAAAAACAACCAATATTGAGACGGTAGTGATTGAAGATAAAAGTGATCCAAGGGCTTTGGAAATCCTAAAAAAAGTAAACAAGCTATTTAATGAAAACTCTCCTAAAAGCTTAGGCTCTTACGCTTATAAATCTTACGAAAAAATCTCTTTGGATATTGATCAGGACAGCCTTACTCAATTCAATCAGTATTTTAATGATTTAAATTTCTTCAAGAAAAAGCGAGAAAAAGACTCCCTGAATAACATCAGTGCAAGAAAGATATTTGCAAAAAGTAAACTCTTCCTTTGGGAAAGAGCACAGGAGTTTTTGTATTCCAAAAAGTATGGCGAAAAGATCAACATCCTTGATAACAGAATTTCGGGTCTGAAGCAGCCGGTTTATGAAATGATTGCGCTTCAGCAAAGTAACAGAGATATTGTTCCGGAACAGGTAAAACCAGAAAACAGAGGCCTTTACCGATATTTTCTTTCCGATACCATAGAACTTGACGGAAGAAAAAATTTTGTAATCCGCTTCCGTGAAGTCAATTATAAAAATCCTGATAAAAAAAGAAAATACACAGGAGCTATCTATATTGATACTGAAACTTACGGAATTAAAAAAATTGAAAATTTCAGTAAAAGTAAAAACGATGGAATCATTACCAGTACCTGGATTTTTTACAACAATAAATGGTTCCTTGCCCATGAAACTACCAAGCTTAAAATGGGGAAAATGGCGATGGATGATAAGGAACATACTAACAAAAAGGATAAGAAAAGCTTTGGAACCTACGCCTTTCTTACGTCAAAATATTTTGATTTCGCCTCTCCTATTGAAGAAAAGCCTAAGGATTTCAAAGGGTATACTTTTGATGTAAAAAGTATTGACGGACATTCACTAGATCGCTACAGAACAGAACCACTTACCGAAAGGGAACAAAATACATACAAGACTATTGACAGTCTTGGTAAAAAATATAAAATTGACAGCAAAGCACAGATCATTTCCGGGCTGCTTAACGGGCAGATCAGAGTGGGTGTTGTAGATTTTGCGGTGGATGAAATTGCCAACTATAACTCCTACGAAGGATTCAGACTGGGATTAAAGGCGAAAATCAATGAAAATTTCAATCCTTATTTCTCTCCTGATTATTATTTTGCTTATGGAGTAAAAGACAGAAGATGGAAATACGGAATGGGGATTGATATCAAAACAACTTTGGATAAAAACTCATTCTTCAGATTTGATTTTTATGATGATGTAACGGCTTCAGGAGAATTTTACAGAAGACTTTGGAATTTCAAAATGAGAATGATGAACTTCGGAAATAACCTAAACAATGATAAATATTTCCACTTCAAAGGAGCTTCATTATCTTATCTGAATGATGTCACCAATGGCCTTACTCTTGCTCTTGCCGTAAGAAGAAATATTGAAGAAGCGCAGTTTGATTACCAGTTTAGGGATGGTGGATCGTCTTTTAAGAATTTTAATACCTTATTTACATTAAAGTATTCTCCGAATTCTACCAATATTATGACTCCACAGGGTAAATCTCTGATCGATCAGAAATATCCGGAGTTATATTTCAACTATGAACAGAGCTACAAAATGGCGGGTGGAAGTTTCAATTATTCCCGTTTTGATGCTCTTTTTGTACATAATTTTAAAACTCCAATAGGAACAACTGGTTTTAGATTGTATGGTGGAGTTGTTTTAGGAGAAGCTCCAATCTGGAAGAATTTTACCATGAACGGACTTGCCTCTCCGGGTAAAGATTTTAATTTTAACCTTACATCATTCCTTGGTTTTGCTACTTTGGAAGGTGGAAAATATTACAACGATAAATTTGTTGCCTATTATTTCACCCATAAATTACCGCTGTACTTTAAAAGTTTCGGACACAATGTTTCCAGCTTTGATTTTGTACTGCGCGGAACCATTGGAGATATGAAACATCCGGAATACCACCAGTTCAAGTTTAAAAAACTGGATCACCTGTATCAGGAAGTGGGCTTGGAATGGAACAACTTCCTTTCCAGCTATTTCAACCTGGGGTTATTCTATAGAGTGGGTTATTATGCAACTCCACAATTCAAGCAGAATTTCGCCATTCAGTTTAAGTTAAAATTCTTAGAATTTTAATAGCTTACCATTCCTCAAAACGTACATTATACCTATAAGAATATGCAAAGAATAGAAATAAAAGCGGAAGGCTTTTTTGAATTATTAAAATTAAAAGATACTTCCATGTGGGCTATTTTCTCACAGATGATTGATGGAAATGAAAAAGAAATCATATTTTTAGACAACGAAGATAAAATCCTTTTCAACTATATTTTGCCATCTAATACAGAGAAACTGGAAGAAGACCGAAAAGAGTTTTCGAAGGAGTTTTCTGATAAACTTAGCAACCTAAATTAAAAGCCAATGAATAAGAATTATATTTTTTCTTTACTGGGTCTTCTGTTATTCAGTATAGGAAATGCTCAGAGCTATAAAAAGCCTTTGGTGTCAGCTATTAAAGAAACTGATCTCAGAAAAGACATGTATGAGTTGGCAGCAGATCAGTTCTGGGGCCGGGAAGCAGGAACTTTAGATGAATTAAAGGTATCCATGTGGCTGGCAGACAAAGCCAAAGAAGCTGGAATGAAACCTGCCGGTGATAATGGCACTTTTTTTCAGTTTTTTGATATGTACAGGCATCAGACAACTCCACAAAGCAGTCTGAAAATTGGAGATACTCAATTAAAACTGTGGAAAGATTTCCTTGTTGCAGAGCCTGTAAATGCTTCTGTAGACGCAGAAATTGTCTATGCTGGAAATACAGAACCGGAAGAGCTTGCCAAACTGAATCTTAAAGGAAAAGTGCTTGCAATAAATGCTTCTGACAAGAACATTGATAAGGAAATGACTCTTTTTGTAAGAAGATATCCTGGATTTGTAAGAACAAAATATTATAACAAAGCTACTGAACTGGGAGCAAAAGCCATCATTTTCATTACTGATGATATTTCAGACAAAAGTTGGGTGGAAGTACTTCCTCAAATGACAAGAGGAACGTATGGCGTGGAAGGATTAAGAGAAAAAATCACGAATAATATTCCTGTTCTCTGGATCAAAAGAGAGAATGCCAACTGGGTAAAAAACAATCCTAAAGTATCTCTGAATCTACTGACTGAAACCTACAAATATCCTTCCGTAAACATCATCGGGAAAATTGAAGGAACAGATCCTGTTCTTAAAAAAGAATACGTTTTATTAAGCGGACATCAAGATCACGACGGCATCAGACATCCTGTAAAAAATGATACCATCTACAACGGTGCAGATGACAATGCAAGTACCTGTGTTGCGATGCTGGCTATGGCAAGAGCTTACAAAAAACAACCGGGAAAGAGAAGTGTTTTGTTTGTTTTCCACGGTGCTGAAGAAAGAGGTTTATTGGGTTCTAGATGGCATGCTGCTCATCCTGTAGTTCCGAAAGAAAATATTGTAGCGGTACTGAATGGCGACATGATCGGAAGAAACGATAATAATGAAGCCGCTTTATTGGGTGGAAATGCTCCACATAAAAACTCTGAAGAGCTTGTAAAAATGGCTGAAGATGCCAATAACGAGAGCACAAAATTCAACTATTTAAAAGATTGGGATTCTCCAAATCATGCTGAATATTTTTATTTCAGAAGTGATCATCTTCCGTATGCTAAAGTGGGTATTCCTGCAATATTCTTTACCAGTGTATTGCATGACCAATACCATACTCCACAGGATGAATCTGAAAACATCAACTACAAAAAGCTGTATAAAATGACAGAATGGATGTACAGAACATCATGGAAAGTAGCTAATGAAGCTGAACGTCCGAAAATAATTTCGAATTTTACACTTGAAAGATAAATAATAACTCCGGCTCACGAATGTGAGCCGGAGTTGTTTTGTGATATATCAAAAATGAACAAATGATTTTTAGTTGAATAGGATCATTTTTCTTCTTACATAAATGAAAATCTACATAATATTTTGTCATTCCGCAGGAATCTCAACTTCGCTTTTAGAGTATTATAGTATAGATTTCTTCGAAATGACAAACAGGAAGCTAGAAGATTAATAATTTACAGCAAATAAAATGGTTTCAACTCTTTTAGCTACAAAATTCTATGTGCCTATGTGGTTATTTTTTTAAACCACATAGACCCATAGATTAATTACACCTATTATTTTATTCGTGAATTCGTGGCCAATAAAAATGTAGCTGTATTTTTCCCAAACTAAATTAGTAGATTCATCAAAGAAGGATCATTGTTGAGGTAGTTGACAAAAAAATCCTGCTTTTTCATGTTGTCCATCAAAGGAGTAAAATCTTCTTTTTGTTTCAGGGCTATTCCTACGACCGCTATCCCTTTTTCCTTTGAATTTTTCTGAGTGTATTCAAAAAAAGTAATATCATCATTAGGTCCAAGCACATCCATTACAAAAGTTTTTAATGCTCCCGGTCTTTGTGGAAACCTTACCAGGAAATAGTGTTTTAAGTTTGCGTATAGTAAGGCTTTTTCTTTGATCTCTTCCATTCGGGTGATATCATTATTGCTTCCACTGATGACACACACTACATTTTTCCCTTCTATCTGATCTTTATACTTTTCTAAAGCGGCTACAGAAAGGGCACCTGCCGGTTCCACAACAATAGCATCTTTATTATATAAGGAAAGAATGGTTTCACACACAAGCCCCTCTTCTACGGTGACCACATCATGCAATGTGTCTTTACACCATTCAAACGTGAGATTTCCTACCTGCTGTACAGCAGCACCATCTACAAAGCGACTGATTTTTTCAAGATATACGGGTTTACCAATTTCTAAAGCTTTTTTCATGCTTGCTGCCGCTGAAGGTTCTACCCCAATGATTTTGGTTTGAGGAGATAATTCTTTAAAGACAGAACAAACACCAGCTGCCAGACCTCCTCCTCCTATCGGTACAAAAAGATAATCAATAGGTTCATGTGCCTGTTCAAGAATCTCTAATGCTGTTGTTGCCTGCCCTTCAATGATCGCAGGATCATCAAAAGGATGAATGAATGTTCCGTTATTTTCATTACAAAACCTCATTGCAGCATCTTTTGCTTCATCAAAGGTGTCTCCATGCAAAACAATATCAATATAACTTCCCCCAAACATCTTAACCTGTTCCAGTTTTTGTCCCGGTGTGGGTAAAGGCATAAAAATGGTTCCTTTCACCTTCATGGTATTGCATGCAAAAGCAACTCCCTGAGCATGATTACCAGCACTGGCACAAACAATTCCTCTGGAAAGCTCCTCTCCTACCATGGTTGACATTTTGTTATAAGCCCCACGAATTTTATAAGATCTTACTCTTTGCAGGTCTTCTCTTTTAAAATGTACTTGAGCATTATAAATTCCCGACAAATTATTGTTAACAGCCAATGGCGTTCTGACGCACACATTTTTAAGTCTTTCCGCTGCTTTGTACACATTATCCAACACGGATAAATAGGTTTCTCCCGTCCTCATTTTTATTTCTTATTAATTATTTTCCGGTCTCAGGCTGCGTACGGTTTTTCCGGCCCTCCACATTTCACTTTCTCTTAGCTCAGTTAATTCCACCTCCAGTTTTTCTCTGTAATCAGGCTTACTGTTACTGTCGATGGACCTTTGGGCTTCATTTCCTTTGGCAACATTATCATACAATTCTTCAAATAAAGGGGAAGTTGCATCTCTGAAACGTTTCCACCAGTCTAAAGCTCCTCTTTGAGCAGTTGTGCTACAATTCGCATACATCCAGTCCATTCCGTTTTCTGCGACCAATGGCATCAACGATTGGGTAAGTTCTTCTACGGTTTCGTTAAATGCTTCTGACGGGCTGTGTCCATTCTTTCTCAATACATCATATTGTGCTGCAAATATTCCCTGTACGGCCCCCATCAATGTTCCTCTTTCTCCGGCAAGATCACTGTATACTTCTTTTTTAAAGTCTGTTTCAAATAAATATCCGCTTCCTATGGCAATTCCCAGAGCAGTTACTCTTTCTCTTGCTTTTCCTGTCGCATCCTGATAAACGGCAAAGCTGCTGTTTAATCCTCTATCCTGAAGGAACATTCTTCTCAATGAAGTTCCTGATCCTTTCGGAGCCACCAAAAATACATCTACATCAGCCGGGGGAACAATTCCTGTACGTTCATTAAAGGTAATTCCAAAACCATGAGAAAAATACAACGCTTTTCCTGGAGTAAGGTGCTGCTTAACTTTTGGCCAGTATTCGATCTGTGCAGCATCACTCAGTAAATAACAGATGATGGTTCCTTTTTCTAAAGCTTCTTCAATTTCGAATAAAGTTTCGCCCGGTACAAATCCGTCTGCTACAGCCTTATCCCAGGATTTAGAATTCTTTCTCTGGCCTACGATCACATTAACTCCGTTGTCTTTCTGATTCAGTGCCTGTCCCGGCCCCTGTACTCCATAACCGATTACTGCTACTACCTCATCTTTTAATACTTCCTGAGCTTTTTGTAATGGAAACTCTTCTCTTGTTACTACGTTTTCTTCTACTCCTCCGAAATTTAATTTTGCCATTTTCTATAATTTTATTTTGTTGTTTTATACTATTGATTGATAACACTTACCTTTCTAAGAACAGTAAGTGAAAAAAGATTTTCTTCTAACACTTAAGTTCACTTGAGTAAGTGTAAATAATGCTGAATAAGAAGTTCACATAAGATGAAAATCAGAGATTTTCAAAAAAACTTAAGTGTACTTGATATGCATAAAGCTTGTGACTTAAAAATATCTTAAGTGCTATTTTAAATGTTCATAGCTGGTTTTATATTTAACTAGCATATTCTATAGCCGTGAAATATGGATTTTTATGATAATGAACCTCCAACACATCTACCTGTTTTTCCATTTGTCTGGTAATCTTCTGAACAGATTCTTCTGTTTCTCTGATGGTAATGACAAACTTTTTTATATGCTCTGTTTCAGAAGGTCCCATATTGAAATGGGTTATGGAAATCCTCCGTCTTGAAAAAATAGCATTAATTCTGCTCATCAATCCCAAACAATCCTCTGTGTAAGCTGTTATAGTATATTCTTTATTTTCTGTTCTCATTTTTTGTTGATTTTATGATTTATGATTCAATACAATTTCTGAAACACTTTTTCCCTGGGGAATCATTGGAAATACGTTGTGTTTTTTTCCTGTCATCACCTCTAACAGAAAAGCTCCTTTACGAGTAAGCATTTCCTCAAGAGCTTCTTTCAAATCTTCTCTCTGACTAACCTTTCTTCCAGGAATATGGTATCCGCTCGCCACCTGTACAAACTCCGGACTCTGGATGTCCACGGAAGAATATCGTTCTTCATGAAAAAGCTCCTGCCATTGTCTTACCATTCCCAGATAGCTGTTGTTCAGTATTAAAATTTTAACCTCCGGATGATATTGCATCACTGTTCCCAGCTCCTGAATATTCATCTGAGCACCTCCATCTCCCATTACTGCAATAACAGGAAGATTTCGTTCTCCATAAGCTGCGCCTATTGCTGCGGGAAGACAGAAACCCATTGTTCCCAATCCTCCACTTGTAACATTAGTTCGTGAATACTGAAAGTTGGAATACCTGCAGGTTACCATCTGATGCTGCCCTACATCCGTTACAATCACAGCTTTTCCTTTCGTCATTTCATTAAGACATCGGATAACCTCTCCCATAGTGATCTCTTCTTCATTAGGATATAATTCTTCATTGATGAGATTAATGCATTCCACTTCCATACAGTCTTTAAACCTTTGATGCCATTCCGGATGTTCTCTTTTCTGAATCAATGCAGTAAGAATTGGTAAGGTTTCTTTACAGTTTCCAAGAACCGGAACATTCACTTTTACATTTTTATTAATTTCTGAGGAATCAATGTCAAAATGAATAATCTTTGCCTGTTTCGCATATTGATCCAGTCTTCCGGTTACGCGATCATCAAAACGCATTCCTACGGCAATCAGCACATCACATTGATTGGTGAGAATATTAGGTCCGTAATTTCCATGCATTCCTACCATTCCTACTGCCTGTGGATGATCTGTAGGAAGAACGCCCATTCCTAAAACCGTCCATGCTACCGGAATTCCTGATTTTTCTGCAAACTCAAGAAATTCTCTTTCTGCTTTTCCAAGCATAATTCCCTGCCCGGCAATAATAAATGGACGTTCAGCCTGATTAATCAGTTCCGCTGCCTGTTCAATGTGCTCCAGCGACGGTGCAGAATCCGGTTTATAGCTTCTCAAAGAATGGCAAGGGGAATACTCTTTGTATGCAACTTTCTGCAACTGGGCATTTTTAGTAACATCAATAAGTACTGGCCCCGGACGTCCAGATTTTGCGATATAAAATGCTTTAGCTAATACTTCAGGAAGTTCATTGGCATCGGTTACCTGATAATTCCATTTGGTAACAGGGCTGGTGATATTCATAACATCAATTTCCTGAAAGGCATCTGTTCCTAAAAGATGATCAAATACCTGTCCTGTAATGCATACCAATGGTGTATTATCCAATAAAGCATCTGCTAATCCTGTTACCAGATTGGTTGCTCCGGGACCACTGGTAGCCATAACCACTCCTACTTTTCCCGAAACTCTTGCCAATCCCTGTGCAGCATGTACAGCCGCCTGCTCATGGCGCACAAGAATATGCTCCAGTTGATCTTTGTAATCATAAAGGGCATCATAAATGGGAATGATAGCACCCCCAGGATAGCCGAAAACTGTTTTCACGCCCTCATGAAGAAATGCTTCAAGAATAATCCGGCTTCCACTCAGTTCTGTAGCTGTTGATTGATTTAAATTCTTCATACTCTCTGATTTTAAATTTCATCCGTTACACAGCCTTCAGCGGCAGATGATACGGTTAATGCATATTTATAAAGCAATCCTTTTTTCACTTTTAGAGCAGGTTTTTGCCAGCCTCGCTTTCTTTTTTCAATCTCTTCTTCTGAAACTTTTAGCTGTATGGTATTGTTTACAGCATCAATTTCTATAAGGTCATTATCTTCCACAAAAGCGATCAGTCCGCCTTCATGAGCTTCAGGAGTGATGTGCCCTACTACAAAACCATGAGTTCCCCCACTGAATCTTCCATCTGTAATCAAAGCCACGCTACTTCCTAGCCCAACACCAATCAAAGCACTTGTAGGTTTTAGCATTTCCGGCATTCCGGGAGCTCCTTTTGGTCCTTCATTACGGATTACAATTACATCTCCATGTTGTACTGTTCCGTCTTCAATCCCTTTAATGAGGTTCTTCTCACCATCAAATACACGGGCTTTCCCTACAAACCGCTCTCCTTCTTTACCGGTAATTTTGGCGACACTTCCTTTTTCAGCAAGATTTCCGTACAGAATTCTCAAATGTCCTGTAGGTTTTACCGGATTCGACAATGGCTTTATAATCTTCTGGGTATTAAAATCCAGCGTTGGAACATCTTCTAAATTTTCGGCTAATGTTTTTCCCGTAACGGTTAAACAATCTCCGTGTAACAACCCTTCTTCCATCAGATACTTCATCACTGCAGGTGTTCCACCGTGTTCATGTAAATCCTGCATCAGGTATTTTCCGCTTGGTTTAAGGTCTGCTAATACAGGGGTACAATCACTCATTTTTTGAAAATCATCCTGTGTAACAGATACTCCAATGCTTTTGGCCATTGCTATGAAATGAAGAACTGCATTGGTACTTCCACCTAACACAACGATCAGGCGAAGTGCATTTTCAAAAGCCTTTCGTGTCATGATATCTGAAGGTTTGATATCTTTTTCAAGAAGAATCTTCAGGTATTTTCCTGCTTCCAGACATTCGTTTTGTTTTTCTTGACTTAATGCAGGATTGGAAGATGAATAGGGAAGACTCATTCCTAATGCTTCTATTGCAGAAGCCATCGTATTCGCAGTATACATTCCGCCACAAGCACCTGCTCCGGGACAGGAATTCTTGACTACTCCATCAAAATCCTCTTCTGAGATTTCACCAGCGATCTTCTTACCCAAAGCCTCAAATGCAGAGACAATATTCAAAGTTTCTCCTTTGTAACATCCGGGAGCAATGGTTCCACCGTATACCATGAGTGAAGGTCTGTTTAGTCTTCCCATCGCGATGATTGTTCCTGGCATATTTTTGTCACATCCGGGTAAAGCAATGAGTCCGTCATAGTACTGAGCTCCACAAATGGCTTCAATACTGTCTGCAATTACATCCCGGCTTACCAGTGAATAACGCATCCCATCAGTTCCGTTGCTCATACCATCACTTACCCCAATGGTATTAAAGATCAACCCTGCCAGTCCGTGATCCCATGTTCCTTTTTTGACCACTTTGGCCAGATCGTTAAGGTGCATGTTACAGGTATTTCCATCGTACCCCATGCTTGCAATCCCGATCTGCGCTTTATGCATATCTTCTTCTGTAAAGCCAATCCCGTATAACATTGCTTTTGCGGCCGGCTGTTCACTGTTTTGTGTGAATGTTTTTGAATATTTATTTAACATATTTTCCTGCATTTGCTGTTCTTCCAGTCTCTTTAGATGATTTTCTTTTATTTAATTTCGGGTTAAAACTACAGCTTGTAATATTTTTCCAATGCTCAGTTTTTCTGAAATTACAATATCCAATCGTTCAAGAATTAATTTCAACTACTTAATAATCAATGATTTATATTTTAAAAATTTACAATGACAGAACTCTCACTAATTTTGAATACGCCTGCTGTACCTTTTCACTTGCGGTGTCTTTCCATTGTTTGGTGAAAGGAACATCATCCAAAGAATCCAAAGCAACGATTTCAGCAGCTGTACCACAGAAAAAAGCGGCATCGGCACCTCTCATTTCTTCAGGTTTAAAGAAGGTTTCTTTAACGGGAATATTCAGCTCGTCACATATTTCAAAAACAGTCTGCCTTGTGATACCGGGAAGGATGCTTCCTTTTGCTGGAGTAAATAATGTTCCGTCTTTTTCATAAAAAACATTGGCTCCTGAGCTTTCTGCAACATTTCCATTTTCATCCAGAACCAAAGCTTCATCATATCCTTTATCTTTTGCATCCTGACAAGCCAGAATAGAGTTCACGTAATGTCCGCCTACTTTGGCTTCTACTTTGAAGGCTTTCGGATTAGGACGCTGAAAACCAGAGGTCATAATCTTCATTTTATCTGCGAGATAACCGTTGCTCCACTCCCAAGCCAAAAGGGACAGGTAAGATTCTTTGCCTTTTGAAAGGGACATATTGGGAGAACAGGTTACCAGAGGACGGATATAAGCATCTGTAAAGCCGTTCAGTTCCAATAGTTCATAAGTAAGTTCTGTAAGCTGATCTGCTGAATAATCGAAAGGAATGTGCATAAGTTCTGCGGATCTCTTCAGCCTTTCATAGTGTTCTTTTGCTTTAAAAATCCTTGTTCCATGGGCCGTGCTGTAAGATTTGATTCCTTCAAAAACCGAATATCCGTAATGAAGGGATTGCCCATAAAGATTGGTTCCTGTGTCTTTGGCTTTCATGAAATTTCCATCAAAATAGATGACCGTGTCGTCGTTGTAATACATGTTATAATGGGTTAAAATTTAAGAAATGGGAATAAAAAAAGCCCTCTCACGCTGTGAGAGGGCTCAATATATGTACAGTCATACATGTTCCGTCTCACAAGCGTAAGGGAATAATAATGACGATAATAATTACTGCGAATAACTGATACATAATTGTACTCTAAAAAATTAAAATAAAAAAAGCCGCTTCAAAATGAAACGGCTATATATAATTTAAATAAAAATCTATTTTAAAATGCCGTTTCCTGACTGTTGTAAATGACAACAGCTGCAATAGAAATGACAATAATATTTTTCTGATTCATAAAATTCATATTGCAAATGTATAAACTTTTTAAAAACTCACAAGCTTTTTTAAAACTTTTTATTTTTTTCGTAAAAATTGATGAACAGTTTCTTGGGCTTCCGCCACATCGTGAACTCTTAAAATTTTCGCTCCTTGCTCCAGCACTTTCATGTGTAATTTCTGTGTTTCCTCATTGATATCAAGCGGAGATTTTCCAAGGGGTTTATAGATAAATGATTTTCTTGAAATACCAATCAGCAAAGGAAATTTTTCAAATCCTAGATATTCAACCTCATTAATCATTTTCATCTGATCTTCTACCGTTTTTCCAAAGCCAAAACCGGGGTCTAAAATGATATCTTTTACTCCTTTTTGCAGTAACTCATTAGTCTTTTCAGAAAAGTATCTGTTGACCTCTAATGTTATATCTTCAAACTTAATTTTATCATGCATGGTTTCATAGGATGAATTGACGTGCATCAAAATATAAGGAAGTTGAGTTTCTGCTGCTGTATCAAACATTTTTTCATCATATTGTCCTCCGGAAATATCATTAATCATGTCTATTCCTTCATTGAATCCAAATCTTACGGTTTCAGCATAAAAAGTATCCAAAGAAATCAATGCTTCCGGAAATTCTTTTTTGATTTTAGAAATCACATTTCCAATTCTTTTGATCTCCTCTTCACTGGTCAAAAATTCAGCATTTGGACGGGTAGATTGTGGGCCGATATCAAGAATTCCGGCACCTTCTTTCAGTAGTTTTTCAGCATGCTCCAATGCCGGTTTCTCATCATTAAATTTTCCGCCATCTGAAAAAGAATCCGGGGTAAGATTGAGGATTCCCATGATCTTTGGAGTATCCAGCTGTACCAGTCTGCCATTGCAATTGATGGAGTACGTTTGATAGTTTGATGGCTTGAGAGTTTGAGGGTTTGAGAGCATAAGATTTATAAATGATGAATGATAAGTGATGAATGATTTTATATCCTGCAAAATTAGCAATTTGTAAAGGGAATAAAAGTAAGAAAACAAGAAAAATAATAGATGGTTTCTACAAGGTATTATATTCTCAAGTACACTAGAACTCTAAAACTCTCCACCCCTAATACTCCTCCACTGTACAACAACATACAAACATGATTCAAATCAAACTCATTTCATAAACAAAACCGAATTCGTATATTTGGAAGATTAAGAAATTATATGTCAAAAACATCAGTACAGTTCGAGAAAATTATCAGTCAGTGTCGTGATCTTTTCAGTAAAAAGTTACAGGATTACGGACCTGCGTGGAGGGTTTTAAGACCAAGTTCCATCACGGATCAGATTTATATTAAAGTTAATAGAATCCGTACGCTGCAAATGACTGATGTAAAAATGGTGGATGAAAGTGAGGAGGATGAATTTATCGCAATTGTCAACTACTCTATCATTGGCCTTATTCAGCTTGAAAAAGGACTTTCCAATGACTTTAATGAAAATAAGGAAGAAATTTTAAGTCTGTATGACAAATATTCCCACGAAGCTCAGGCTTTAATGGAAAGAAAAAACCATGATTATGGGGAAGCATGGAGAGATATGAGAATCTCTTCTATTACAGATTTGATTTATCAGAAAGTATTAAGAACCAAGCAGATTGAAGACAACCAAGGAAAAACCATCGTATCTGAAGGCCTTGACGCCAATTATTTCGATATGCTGAATTATGCTGTTTTCTGCCTGATTAAATTCTCAGAACAAAAAAACCAATTCGAACCCAAAACTATTTAACATGATCAAAGGTTTATTACGCTTTATTATTGCTGTCATTTTTATCCTTTCAGGCTTTGTAAAAGCTGTGGATTTAGTAGGATTCTCCTTTAAAATGGAGGAATATTTTTCACCTGCAGTCTTCAATATACCGTTTTTTGAAAAATTTGCCCTGCTGTTTTCAATTATTGTTGTTGTACTGGAGCTTTTCTTAGGATTTATGCTGCTGCTGAAAATGAAGCTTAAATTTACCTTATCAGCTTTAATTGCACTTTGTGTGTTCTTTGGCTTCCTTACCTTCTATTCTGCCTATTTCAATGTGGTAACGGATTGTGGATGCTTCGGAGATGCTATTAAATTTACGCCTTGGCAGAGTTTCTTTAAAGATGTGGCTCTTCTTGTAGGCCTTATCATTCTGTTTGTACTATACAAAAAAGACTTCCGTAAAACGGATGAGTACGGTGACACTAGAAAACAACCAACAGGTAAGTTCAAATATTATATTTTCGCGGCATTTTCTTTAGTAATGATCTATATTATGGCTCAGGGAATTATGCATGAACCCATCATAGATTTCCGTGATTATAAAATCGGAACAGACATTAAAGGAGAAAAAGAAAAAATCAATAAAAACCCATCTGAATACAAGACTTTTTATTCCTTGAAAAATCAAAAAACCAATGAGGTTCTAAAGGTAAATCAGGACGATTACATCAAGGAAACAAAATACTGGGCAGAAGGTTCTCCTTGGAAAATTGAAGAAGGAAAAAATGAATCTGTACTTGTGAAAGAAGGATATAAATCTGAAATCGTAAAATTCAAGATTGAAGATCCTACAGGAATGGAACTTACGGATGAAATCATCAAAGCTCCAAAAGCTATTTTAGTATTTTCTTATCATCCAAAAGAAGTTTCTGCTGATCTTCTTCAAAAGGTGGAAGCTAAAGTAAATGCTCAGAAAGGAGCGCTTATCTATGGGGTTTCAACAGATCAGAACACTTTTAAAACCATTAAAAATGCAATGATGGACGGTACTGCCATTAAAACCATTGCAAGAAGTAATCCTTTTGTACTGATCCTTCAAAACGGGAAAATTGTAGATAAACAACCCGCAAAAGACTATATTAAATAAAGAGTATGGAAGATAATTTCAATTACATTAATGAAAATTATATTACAGAAGATCATTTATGTAATATAACAGGGATCACTAAAGATGAATTGGTTGTACTTATCCAAAATCATTTAGTTCCGGAAGCTTCTTATATTATTTCCCGAAATATAAAAATTACATCACCTCTTAACGATGAGTTTCAAAGTGAAATCACTGAAAAATATTTCAGCAAAAGCTGTATTTCACTGATTCAAAAAAATAAAAATCTGAATGATCCTCAAAAGTATAAAGCTGAATTTAAAGAAAAATTTCTTCAAAACTTAATGGCTCATTCTGATAAAAGCTTTGCTTATAATGATATTTTCAAAAATGATTTTTCTAATCAGGAAAAGCTTAATGAAATCTTTGAAAGTGAGTGGACTGCTTATTGTAACGGAATTTATGGAATCTGTACACTCCATTCTACCGAAGAAGACATTATAAAAAAAGAAATTGCTGTAAAAAAATTAATACAATTCAATGAAATATTTTCTCAAAAAACACTTGCTGCAAGTGAAATAAAAGAACTTACGAAATTGAATGAAGAATTCAATGAAGTAGCAGAGAGATTTGCTCCTTATCAAAGAAAAGCAAGCAGCAGAGGGAAATACCTCGACTGCATTTTAGAAAAAAACAATTTAGAACATTTAGTAAAGAAATATTAACTATGCAAAAATCAAATAAATCTATCGCCGGTTACCACTTATTAATGATCCTTTCTTCTGTAGACGGAGAATTTGCTCCTGAGGAAGGAATGCTGGTACAGCAATATCTGGCAGATGAGTTTCCCTTCAGAATGAACCTTGATAATGAACTTGATACATTAGCTCTTTTACAGCCCGAAGAATGGAAAGATCACTTTGAATTTCATGGTAGATGTTTCCTTGATGATTCTACAGAAGATGAACGTGTAAAGTTTGCTCAGTTTGCCAAGTCTCTGATTAAAGCAGACAATAAGGTAACTGAAGAAGAGCATACCTTCTATGTGCTACTGAAAAACTTATGGGGATTATAACCTTCTTCAAAAGCAAAAAACCATGAAAAAAATTTATCTAGGATTATTAGTAATGAGTGCATCCACATTTCAATCTCAGAAATTTCCGGATCTGAAAGCTCCTGTTGCAGAAAAGCAGGAACACATCAGAGAAATCCATGGTGATAAGGTCAATGATCCTTACTATTGGATGATCGATTATTTTAAAAAAGGAAAAGATTCTACCAAAGTTGTTGAGTATTTGAAGGCTGAAAACACCTATTGGGAAGGCATGATGAAAGATACTGAACCTTTCAGAGAGAAACTTTTCCAGGAAATGAAGGCCAGAATCAAAGAAAAAGATGAGTCTGTCCCGGTTTTCAAAAACGGATATTATTATTACACCCGTACAGAAGCGGGAAAACAATATTTTAAATACTGTAGAAAAAAAGGCAGCATTACTGCTCCGGAAGAGATTCTTTTGGATATAGACAAACTGGCGGAAGGTCATCCTTACTATGCTGCTTCCGGTTTCAGTATCAGTCCGGATAATGCAAAAATGATTTATGGGGTGGATGATGTTTCACGAAGACAATATAAATTATTCCTAAAAGATCTTTCAACAGGAAAAACCATAGACTTGGGTATTAAAAATACCACAGGATCTGCTGTATGGGCGAATGATAATAAAACGATCTTTTATACTTCCAAAAACCCTGAAACTCTTTTAACGGAGAAAATTTTCAGACATACTTTAGGAACAGATGCTTCAAAGGATGTCATGGTATATGAAGAAAAGGATAAAACCAATTATATTGGTGTAGGAAAATCCAAGAATCAGAAATTCATTATGATCTCCTCGCAGGCAACAACCTCTTCTGAAACCAGATATCTTGATGCCAGTGATCCCAACGGAGCTTTTAAAGTTTTTCAGCCCAGAATTAAAGATGTTCTGTATGATGTTACTCCACTGGATGATAAATTTTTAATCACCACCAATAAAGATGCTCTTAATTTTAAGGTTGTAGAAACTCCTTTAACCCAAACAGGCATTGAAAACTGGAAAGATTTTATTCCACACAGAAAAGAAGTTCTAATGGAAGGAATCTCCGAGTTTAAGAATTACCTTGTTTTCAGCGAGAGACAAAATGGGCTTTCCCAGTTGGTAATCTATGACAGAAAAACAGGCAAAAAAGAGTTTCTTAAATTTGATGAAGCCACTTATACCGTTTATCCATCTGGAAACCCTGAATATAATACAGATAATTTCCGTTTTGGTTATACCTCTATGATTACACCAGGCTCCCAATACGAACAGGATCTTAAGACTGGAAAAAGAACACTTCTGAAGCAACAGGAAGTTTTAGGGGGCTATAATAAAGAAAATTATACTACTGAAAGGCTTTTTGCCACTGCAAAAGATGGAACTAAGATTCCGATTTCCATTGTTTATAGAAAAGGGTTCAAAAAAGATGGAAAAAATCCTTTATTACTGTATGCTTATGGTTCCTACGGAAGTTCTATGGATGCTACTTTCAACAGCAATAGATTGAGTCTTTTAGACAGAGGTTTTGCGTATGCGATTGCACACATCCGCGGAGGTCAGGAAATGGGGAGACAATGGTATGAAGATGGGAAAATGATGAAAAAGAAAAACACATTTACCGATTTCATTGATTCCGGAGAATACCTGGTGAAAGAAAAATATACCTCTCCAAAACATTTATATGCTCAGGGAGGAAGTGCCGGAGGGCTATTAATGGGAGCTGTGGCCAATATGAGCCCTAGTCTTTGGAATGGTGTTATTTCACAGGTCCCTTTCGTAGATGTTGTGAATACCATGCTTGATACAAGTATCCCTTTGACAACCAACGAATATGACGAATGGGGTAACCCTAACAACAAAGAGGCTTATTTCTACATGAAATCTTACTCTCCATACGAAAATATCGAAAAGAAAAACTATCCGAATTTATTGGTAACAACAGGTCTTCACGATTCTCAGGTACAGTATTTTGAACCTGCAAAATGGGTAGCCAAATTGAGAGATATGAAAACTGATAAAAATGTTTTATTATTAAAAACAGATATGGCCTATGGTCATGGCGGGGCTTCCGGAAGATTTGATTATCTGAAGGATATTGCGTTAGTGTATGCTTTCATGTTTAAATTAGAAGGAATTAATAAATAAAGCTCTCGCAGATTTTGCAGATAACGCAGATGTAAAACGAGATTAATTAAAAAGTAAAATAAATCAATATAAATCTTATGAGAAGAAAAATAGTTGCAGGCAACTGGAAAATGAACAAAAATGTAATTGATGCACAACAATTGATGATTCAGTTACTAAGCTATAAAAACAATAATGCAACCAACTGTGAGGTTTGGATCGCTCCACCATCTTTATACTTAATGATGGCAAAAGACATCTTTGAAAAGGATGAAATCGGAGTATTCTCTCAGGATATGAGCGAACACGAAAGCGGTGCCTACACAGGAGAAATCTCCGCTGACATGTTAGAATCTATCGATGCAACAGGTTCATTAATAGGGCACTCTGAAAGAAGACAATACCATGGTGAAACAGATTCTCACTGTAACAGAAAAATCAAATTGGCTCTTGACAAAGGTCTTATTCCTGTCTATTGCAACGGAGAAACTCTTGAGCAGAGAAAAGCAGGACAGCACTTTGAAGTCGTTAAAAACCAAACCGAAGTAGCTCTTTTCACGCTTTCTGCTGAAGAGATCAAAAAAGTAGTAATCGCTTACGAACCGGTTTGGGCTATTGGAACAGGAGAAACAGCAACCCCTGAGCAGGCTCAGGAAATTCACGCACACATCAGAAGCATTATTGCTGCTAAATACGGTCAGGAAGTAGCTGATGAGGTTTCTATCCTTTACGGAGGTTCTGTGAAGCCGGATAATGCGAAAGAAATTTTCTCTCAGCCGGATATTGACGGTGGTCTGATTGGAGGTGCTGCTTTGAAATTAGAGGATTTCTCTAAGATTATTGAGGGTTTCAATTAAAATAAAAAAAAAAATTATCAATAAAGGGGCATCTTTGATGCCCTTTTTCACAGCCTCTGATCTTATTAGTATAGTAGATTCCGAAGGTTTTATTTTCCAAAATATGTCTCTTAAAATTACTTAAATGGATTTTTTAAAAACGATCGCCACCATATCTGTTTTTATACTGTTCCTTCTTATTTTATTTTTATTGACCTTAAAATCCAATAAAAAGCTTTCCAATCAGCTTTTTGCAGGATACCTTTTTTTCACAGCTGTTGATGCAAGTGGAATTTTTATTTCAGAACCCATCATTAGTACTTACCCCAATTTAGAGATTTTCAGATGGACTCTCATTTTATTCAATATTCCTCTATTCTATCTGTATGTCTTATCACTTTGCTATGAAGACTTTCGATTAAAAAGAAAGCATTTGTTTCATATCATCCCTTTTGTCATCATTACCCTCATATTGGTTTCAAGAATATATTATACAGAGGGTATTGAAAAAAAATATCTCCTACAACATCATCATGAGACTAGTGAAATGATCGTCTTCCAATATTTGATAGAAATCCAATATTTGATGTACACTATTGTCATTCTTATGGTTTTGAAAAAAGCAAGAAATATTTATCTGGAAAATCAATCTTATTCTACCAACTTAGTTTATAAATGGTTGTTTCAAATGACCTTGCTTTTTATGGTTGTTCATTATTTTGCAACCTTTAAAAATATATTGAGATATACCGACAATCACCAGCTGCTGATTTTTATTAACAGTTTTTTGGAAATTATTGCATTAATTGTTACTAGCTGGTTTGTTTTAAAAGCATTAAAATATCCTGAATTTTTCAGAGGAGTTGATACGCAGTTACAATTAATACATGATTTTAATAATGAAACGCTGCCAAAAACTAAATCAGAAAACCAACAAAATCCAGATGAAAATATTACTATCCAACTCGAGCTGCTGAAGAAATATATGACAGAAGAAAAACCGTATTTAGATCCAGCTCTTACGGTACAAAACCTCGCAGCACAAATGAATATGCCCAGTCGGGAATTATCCATTTTAATAAATTCTAATATGAATCAGCATTTTTTTGATTTTGTAAATAAATACCGTATCGAAAATGCAATGGAATTATTAACCAATCATTCTAAAAAAGATTGTACAGTCTTAGAAATTTTATACCAGGTGGGATTCAATTCAAAATCATCATTTAATACTGCTTTTAAAAAACATACTGCTTTAACCCCTACAGAATACAGGAATACCTTTTACAAAACCAATTAACTTCTTTTATTTGGTTCGACTTTTTAAAATCGGTCGCTTTTCGGAAGATAATAATTCAAATTTGTCTGCTATAAAACAGAGACTATTTTGTCTCACTTATAAAAACAAAAAAGAATTATGAAAACAAAGAAAATGCTTTTCAGTTTATTATCCTTAGGAGCAAGCCTATTGGGATTTGGACAAGACACCATAAGGCTGAAACCTTATATTGAAAACATGAAAACCATAGAGGTGGTTATTGAAGGAAAAAAATATAATTTCCTATTTGACACCGGTGGAGCAGAAACTATTATTTCTCCTGAAATAGCAACGCATTTTAATAAAAAAATCTACGGAAAGGCAACCGGATTTAGAATGAGTGGAGAGATGATTAAAGCTCAAAGATCAGATCGTATTTCAATGACTATAGGTTCCACAAAAATATTCCATCCAGCAGTTGCTGTTTTTAATATCATGTCTATTTTGCCGAAAGAATTTCCAAAACTAGATGGTGTTATTTCTCTGAAATCTTTTGCGGACCATATTCTAACGCTCAACCTTTCTAAAAATACCATTATTGTAGAGAGTAAATCGTCATCTCAAAAAGCAATACGTGGAAAAAGTCTTGTTACCAGTAGATTTGCCAACGGATTAGACGCTACTGAGCTAAATATCTTTTTGAATATTCCAAAAGACAATCAATCGTACTGGTTTCTTTTTGATTCTGGAAACAGTGGACCTTTGCTGTTATCTACAGAGACTGCTGCAACGTGGAAACTCTCAAAAGATAAAGATAATATGAACTCTGAAACTCAATTTGTTATCGGGGAAAAAGTATTGATCTCAAAATCATTTACGCGAGATATTATTTATGATGGTGTACTCAATTTTGAAACTTTGTGCAACTATATTTTTACAATTGATTTTAAAAACAGTAAAGTTTGGATAAAATAGTAGGCAAAAGTAATATTCATTCTTTTAAAAATCTTTTATTTTCCTACTCAGACCCATGATAATAAAAAACGGCGGAATAAATTCCGCCGTTTTCCGTTAAAAAAATCTAATTATTGAATATCGACTATATACATAGTTCCTTTGTCAACCTTCCCTGTTTTAGGAAGGATTTTAGCTTTAGGGTTTCCGGCTCCGTCATCTACTACTCCAAAGTCATCATCATTAAATACAGCCAGTTTATTATTTCCCAAATAAACAATTCCTTCAAACTTATCATGTTCATAGCCTAATTTTGCAACCAAGTCTACGGCTAATTTTTTAGAAACAGGTTTAATTCCTGCGGTGGTAAGCTCATCCCAGGTACACTGTTCCAAAGCTTTTCCGTTTACTTTCATTCCATCTACGGCTGCAAGGTCGGTTCCATTTACGTCTGTTGCATCGCTTAGGTTAATTCTGTACACTTTTTTAATTCCACCCTGCGTCCCGAAATTACCATCTCTTTCAATCACAAGGAATTCATTATTCCCTAATGCTGTAATGTCACAAACTGAATCAGAAGCTCCACCATCTTGTTTATACAGATATTGTTTCGTTTGCCCTGTATTAATATCAAAAGTTACAATTCTCGTTAAAGTTGCATTGGTTGCCAGTGCTTTTGATGGAACAAACATCATTGACTGCATTGTTCCTACCAATGTTTTTCCATCTGGACTCATACAAAGTCCTTCCATTCCTCTGTTCGCTCTTCTTTTCGCTAAAACAGCAGGTAATTTTCTAGTTCCTGTATTTACACCCATCGGACTTATTCTTTCCATCTCTACTCCATCGGCATTGTAATGAACAATATGGGGTCCGTATTCATCGGAAACCCAGAATGTACCATCTGGTGCTGCCACAACACTTTCACTGTCTAAACCATATTTATCCGTACCCAGTTCATTTCCTGCTGCATCATAAGCCACTTCACCTGTACTTCCCATTCCAGCAGGATTTGGAAGTCCTGTAATAGGCTGTCCGGATGGATTTTTAAGTTTAATATATTTAATAACCTCTACTTTTCCTTCTGCATTAATTTTAAAATGCATAATAGTAGGTGTAAAATTAGGGGCTAAAAACTTCTTTCCGCTCTTATAATCGGTATTTGGACCACGGTCTGTAATGACATAAAACTCTCCTTTTCTTGTTGGGTGAGCCGCAGCACCAGAACCGAATCCACCATTAATTACATCCACTCCGTTCACTGTTGCCAGTGTTGTAAAAGGAAACTCCTGAGGAAGTTTAGAGTAATTAATATCCTGATTATTTGTATTGTTGTCATCGTCTTTGCTGCATGACCATACTACAGACATCACCAAAGCAGATAATAATAACTTTTTCATATTAACTTTTATGGCGCGAAAGTATAAATTGATTATAAACTAATCTTGAATGCAATGATAATTGTATTTTAACAATAGAACCTTGAGATGAATTCAATATAAACAATAAAATCCCTTGTTTCACTCTGAAAATAAAAACTAAACCTCCAATTCATTATCAATCAACAAAATCAATGATCACAAAACTCAATTTACCCTCAACAAATGCTATAATCTGCCATATAATTCACAAAATAGGCATCAAAAAATTATATGATATATTTGCACCGTTTTTAAGGTTGAACACTGTTCACAATAGGGAATCAAGTGAGAATATCATTCAAATCTTGAGCTGTACCCGCAACTGTAAGCTGTTTTACCTATAGCTATGATACACCACTGGATCAACATCCGGGAAGGTTGGCTATAGGATGCGAGCCAGGAGACCTGCCTTAAACACCCTTTAAATTTCAGGATTAGAGATAAGCCTGTCAATACATAAGTTTCGGGAATAAAACTTTAATTTAATTATATCATGAGAAAAATCTATTTTTTTTTCTTACTGCTTTGTACGCAGTTATTCTTTGCCCAATTCACAGAAAACGACATTAAGTTTTGGGTAGGAACCGGTTCTAAAAAGGCTTATTTCATTGCCGATTTTAATGACAACAATACGCCAAGATCTTATGCTTGGGGTTATCGTTTTGATGGTGATAATTTAATGGTGGAAGACATGATCAATGCGATTATGGCTGCAGAACCTAAAATAGAGGCTGACATTCCTTCAGGATTTCTGTACAGTTTCAAATACAATCACCATACTCCAAGTACAGATGATTACTGGATTACCTGGACCGGGTCAAATGCCGAAAATTTGTCCAACCAAAATAATGGTGTAGGGTATACGGCTTTAACAGACGGGCTATGGTTTGGTATTACTTATGGTCTTGATTTCAGTGATACTCCACCATCAACTCCGGTACCAGCCTACAGTTCTGAATGGTACACCTCATCTCAAATTACCAATTGGATGGGAACAGGAAATAATAAAAGTCTTGTTGTTGTAGATTTTGGAACCCATAATTCTAATAACAATGCCAACTCTTTTGTTTTTGGAATTAAATATAATGGCAGTATAACAGCAGAACAAGCTCTACAGCTTATCCAATCTCAAGCTTCCTATTTCAATTTTACTTCCAGTAATAATCAGATTTCCAATTTGTCTTTAAATACGTTCTCTGGAAACAACTCCGGAACAGAAAGCTGGAAGTTATATACAGGAAAAGATCTTTCAAGTTGGCAAAAAAAGGCTGATTTGAGCCAAATCCAATTGAGTAACAACACATGGCTGGGATTAAGCTTTGGAGACAGAAGTCCTTTCACTCCTACTGAAGCAAGTAATACTACATTGTCTGTTGCCTCGGTAAATAAAAAAGCATCATTCCATATTTTTCCTAATCCAACGAGTGATTTTATTCAGATTGACACTCCTGAGAATATCAAAGAAGTCAATATTTACTCATCTTTAGGACAAAAAGTAATGACTTCTCAGACAACAAAGATCAATGTTAAATCTTTAAATGCTGGTATATATTGGGTAGAGATTAAGACTAAGAATGGGGCTACTGTTCATAAGGTCGTGAAGAAGTAATAAGCCACCCCGTCAAAAATTCAAAGAATTTTTGACACCCCTCCGGAGGGGAATATCACGTCTTCAATTGAGATTTTGTTCGTTATATTTATTTAGCAACGTATGCATTTACAGATAATTCGGGCATTTGTATCCAACAAAAAACGCATCCAAATCGGATGCGTTTTTCAGTATGATTATACAAAATCAATTATTTTTTTTCTGCTCTTTGAAGAACCTCATCTACCATTCCGAAGCTTTTCGCTTCTTCAGAAGTCATCCAGTAATCTCTGTCAGAAGATTTCTCTACCCACTCATACGTTTGTCCTGAATGGTGAGCGATAATGTCATAAAGCTCCTGCTTTAATTTCAACATCTCTCTTAAGTTGATCTCCATATCAGAAGCTACTCCCTGAGCACCTCCAGAAGGCTGGTGAATCATTACTCTCGAGTGTTTAAGCGCAGAACGCTTTCCTTTTTCTCCTGCAACCAATAATACAGCTCCCATTGAAGCAGCCATACCAGTACAGATTGTAGCTACATCCGGTTTAATAATCTGCATTGTGTCATAGATACCTAATCCTGCATATACACTACCACCAGGAGAGTTGATATAGATCTGAATATCTTTAGACGGATCTGCACTTTCTAAGAATAAAAGCTGAGCTGTAACAATATTCGCTACCTGATCGTCAATTCCTGTTCCAAGGAAGATAATTCTGTCCATCATCAGACGGGAAAAAACGTCCATTTGAGCAACGTTTAATCTTCTTTCCTCCATGATGTACGGAGTTAAATTCGTTGGGCCATACATTCCCATATACTGATCGGTAGCCAAACCGTTGTTTCCTAAATGTTTTACAGAGAAATCTCTGAATTCCTTTTTAATGTCCATATTTATATTATGTATTATTTTACAATATTTTCAACGTTTAAATTACAATATTTATTCCTAAAATTTTATAGGACTTTTTGTCACAGAATCCGGAATCTTTTTGTCTTTAAACTATCTCTTTCTATCAATATAAATTCCTTTAATCGGGGAATATTCAATGATATTACTTAGTCTGATAGAAGCCTGTTTTAACAAAGTAATTTTCTTTATCAGCTCATAGTATTTTACTTCATCTGTGCTGCTGTATTCATCAAGTTCCTTAGCGGTTTCCGTAATCAGATAATCAATATATCTGTATTTATGCAGCAAAACATCACCTGTAATCTGATCGGCAACTTTATCACCGTAATTAGGCGGATAAATATTTCTGGAAGCCCAGTTTTCAAGATCATCCAAAGGAATCAGTGCATCCACAACCTTTGTAGTAATTTCTTCGTCCATAAAAGATACAAAAAAGTTTCCACTTCTCAATTCATCTTTTTGAATCCCGTCTTTTACCTGATGGATAATGATTTCATTTCCTTTGACTAAAAAGGTATACTGTTCTTCTTCAAAATGATGAAGAATTTCCTCAATAACTGTGATCTGATATTCTTCATTATTTTCATTCTTCCTTTTCAGGACAATATCTCCAAACGCTAACATGTGTTCAATAAGCTTGTTCTCCATAAACAATACTTCAAACAGGAAAGGATCTTCTTTTTCTTTATCCGGAGGTACAATCTCTAACTTTGGAGCCGCTTTTTCTTTTTGCTGCTGTTGCTGAACATGATGAGTCTGATTCTGAGTAATCTGTTTCTGAACATCCAGCTCATTGAAAAGACTCTGCTCAGAAAGTCCGAATTTATTGGAAACTTCCTTCAGATACACTTCCCTTTTCAACGCATTCTGTACAAAGGAAACCGACTTTACAATATCACGAATGGCCTCTGCTTTTTTGATGGGATCATTTCCTACATCTCTCAACAGAATTTCCGCTTTAAAGTCTATGAAGTCCATCGCTTCATTTTCGATGTACTTTTCTACATATTCCTGCGGATGTTTTCTGGCAAAGGAATCCGGGTCATCGCCATCCGGGAAAAGCAAAACACGAATATTCATTCCTTCCGTCAGCAGCATATCAATACTTCGGAAACTGGCTTTAATACCAGCATTATCACCATCGAAAAGAATCGTTACGTTTTCCGTAAGTCTCTTAATCAGTTTGATTTGCTCTGTGGTAAGAGAAGTTCCTGAACTTGCTACCACGTTTTCAATTCCGGACATGTGAAGAGAAATCACATCCATATATCCTTCTACCAAAAGACAGCCGTTTTTTCTTGAAATAGCCTGCTTACTTTGGTTTAATCCATAAAGAACATTGGATTTATGGTAGATCTCCGTTTCCGGCGAGTTAAGATACTTCGCTGTTTTGACATTACTTTTAAGAATCCTTGCTCCAAAACCGAGCACTCTACCCGAGAAACTATGAATTGGAAAAATTACCCTTTCACGGAATCTGTCAACTCCTGCCGGAGTATTTTCCGGGAAAATAGAAAGTCCGGATTTTTCAAGAATCTCTTTAGTATAGCCTTTTTCTAGAGCATATGCTGTAAATGCATTCTTTTGCTCAGGAGAATATCCAAGCTGGAACTTGTTAATAATATCATCTTTAAGCTCTCTTTCTTTAAAATAGGACAATCCTATACTTCGTCCCTCTTTGTTATCCCAAAGGATTTCCTGAAAATAAGTATTGGCAACTTCATGAATTTTATATAATAGATCTTTTTCTGTTTGGGCATGTTTGGCTTCCTCAGAAATTTCACGCAGATCTTCTTCAATTTCAATTCCGTATTTCTTAGCGGCATGACGAAGTGCCTCAGGATAAGTAAAGTTTTCAATTTCCATCAGAAAAGAGATCGCTGTTCCTCCTTTTCCGGTAGAGAAATCTTTCCAGATCTGCTTACTTGGTGACACCACAAAACTAGGAGATTTTTCTTCATGAAAAGGACTGAGTCCTTTAAAGTTAGACCCTGCTCTTTTCAACTGAACGTACTCTCCTACTATCTCTTCTACCCGTATCGTTGAGAAAATTTTGTCTATTGTCTGCTTAGAAATCATGCTGTAAAATTAAGTATTTTTATATAGATGTAGGAATATTTTAAGTGAGATAATTTAGAATAAACAGAGTCAAAAAATGCGAAATAAGATGAATAAACACAGCAATTAAGTAATGGTTTGTAATTTATTTTCAATAATATTATTCATAAAAAAATCTCCTTAGTGGAGATTTTTAAAGATTAAAAATAAAAATTAGTTTTACTTCTTAATAAATATTTTTGTAGAAATGCTTCCAGATTTATCTGTAAACTCTACTATATAGCTTCCTATACTAAGATGATCTATAGAAATAGAATTATTACTTACTTTTGAGATTTCTACTTTCTTTCCTTCCATTGTATAGACTGTCGCAGAAATGATCTCTTTTTCTGATTTAAAATATAAATCTTTACCTGCAGGATTTGGATAAACCCCTGTTTGTTTCTTCTTCAGCTCAACATCATTTACAGAAAGAGACAGAGATGTTACATTGAGTGTATAAGGAACCGTCTGCGGATCAGGCCATGAAGAAATCAAGATATAATAAGTGTGACCTGTAGTTATTGCAAAATTATTGACCGTTAAATCGTCACCATCTGAAACACTTCCTTCACATGCCGCATAATTTACACCAATATCAGCACAATCATTATAAACGAATAAGCCAGTCCAGCCCGTTCCACTCGGAATTTCTATTTTTATAGTTCCCGTAAATGTTGCCGTGTAAGAATAAATCACATCATTCCCTCCGTGGTAATCATTCCCGAAACCATCCGCTGAACCACTACATGCAGGACTGTTATCAGGATCAGGATCATAGTTATCTGCATAATTGGCTGTATCATCCGTTGTCGTATATGGCAAGGTGTTAATTACAATAGGGTTGGCACAGGTTGTCCCCACTTGTGCACCTGTTATTCCAAAAAAAGAAATAAATAAAGCTAAGTAAATGTTTTTCATAATAAATGTTTAGTATTCAATCAAATATAAGAATCTATCATCAAAAACACAAAAAAAACCACACAAAGTAAACAAAACAACGCGAAACCCCCACTTATACTTTATTATTATCAATCTAAATTATTATAAAAAACATAATTTAGATTTAAATTTGGCAAATGAAAATACAATCTTTACAGGAATGGCAGCAAATTGTGGATGAAGTCATTCCTAAACTAAAATATAATATCCTTTTATTAAAGGGAAATCTGGGTGCAGGAAAAACTACTTTCACTCAATTTTTGCTTAAAAACCTGGGAAGTGAAGATGAAGTAAACTCTCCTACCTATTCCATTGTCAATGAATACACGACTTCAAAAGGAAAAGTATTCCATTTTGATCTTTACCGCTTAAAAAACATTGAAGAAGTATATGATATTGGGATTGAAGAATACCTTGACAACTCTTTTCTATGCATCATTGAGTGGCCGGAAGTATATGAAGAAGAGCTCTACGGGCTCAACTATCACACAATGAGTATTGTGAATACAGGTGAAAACAGAGAAGTTTCATTCGAGTAAATATTATGTATCTTTGCTTATTAATTGAGTATAAAAAACAATCTGTAAGACATAATTTAATTTAAGGATGAGTACAAATATTTTTACTCCTTTCACAGAAGAAGAATTGATGCCGAAAGAGGAAAAATTGGAGGTTATAAAGAAAGGAAAACAGTTCAGCATTGGAATTCCTAAGGAAACCTGTCTTAATGAAAGGAGAACCTGCATTACTCCGGACGCTGTACAGGTATTGGTAGAGCACGGCCATGAGATTATCATAGAATCAGGAGCCGGAGAAGGTTCATTTTTTACAGATTTACAGTATTCCGAATCTGGGGCAAAAATCACCAATGATCCGAAGGAAGCCTTCGGACAAGATTTGATTCTGAAAATCAACCCTCCTACTCTGGATGAAATTGATTTTATGAAACCGAATACCTATATGGTTTCAGCCCTTCAGATCAACCTAAGAGACAAGGAGTATTTCCTTAAGCTTGCAGAGAAAAAAATAAATGCCATTGCCTTTGAATTTATCGTAGATGAATACAAACAACTTGCATTGGTAAGACTAATCGGTGAAATTGCAGGAACCGTTTCTATTTTATATGCTTCAGAATTATTAGCGCTGTCCAATGGTTTAATGCTTGGGGGAATTACTGGAGTAAGACCTACTGAAGTAGTTATCCTAGGGGCAGGAATTGTAGGTGAATTTGCTACAAAGGCAGCTATTGGCTTAGGAGCAAGTGTAAAGGTTTTCGATAACTCATTATCCAAGTTAAGAAGACTTCACACAATGGTAGACAGCCGTGTACCGACTTCAATTATCGATCCTAAAGAACTCAGCAAAAGTTTAAGACGTGCTGATGTAGTGATCGGAGCACTTCCAAGATTAAATATGACACCCATTGTGACTGAAGATATGGTCATGAAAATGAAAAAAGGCAGTGTTATCATCGATATTACGATAGACAACGGTAAGGTTATTGAAACGTCTGAACTTACTACTATGGATGATCCTTATATCATTAAACATGGGGTGATTCACTGCGGACTTCCGAATCTTACATCAAGAATGCCGAGAACCACTACAAAGGCTATCTCTAATTTCTTCCTTTCTTATATTCTAAATTATGATGAAGAGGGCGGCTTTGAAAACATGCTGATCCGCAAAAATGAAATGAAGCAGAGCTTATATATGTACAAGGGAAGACATACCAAAAAGATCATCTGTGACCGTTTCGGACTTACGTACCACGATATCAATCTTTTAATTTTCTAAATGAAAAAACTTAAATTTTATGCAATAGGCTTCGTTCCGGGGCTACTTCTCGTATTTTTTATATTAAACAAAAAAGGCGCAAGCTGCAGCGGTTATTTACCTAACAGCCGTGTAATCGCCGAATCTCTTTCTAAAGAATTCAAGTATTCTGAAGAGGTTAAAACAGCGATGAGCACTTACAAGATTGATGAAAAGTTTGTAAAAGACAGCATCATTACCAACGGAAAAGTAGATTTTGACAAAAGCCATGCTCAAAAGAAACCATGCCCGGAATATCTTATCACCTATCCTGAAAAAAATCCGTCTTACGAGATCACTTTTGAAAAGTGTGAAGAAACTCTAATGGTAAATACTCTTAAGAAGCTTAAGTAGTTTCAATAATTTACTTTATGGAAGGCAATTACTACATGATTCATGATTATCTGATATTCATCGGAGTTTTTGCCATTTTCCTTTTTCTGGCTGCAGGTATCTATCTCTTCAGTAAAAATCAAAAACTGACCCAGAGAAATACAAAGCTGTCAGAATCTAATAAAATCATTGAACAGAGGCTGAATGAAGTTCGTTTGGAACACATTGGAACCAAACTGAATCCGCATCTGTTTAAAAACATCCTTAATTCTGTTCAGTCTCATGCTTACCAGACCTATATGTCTCTGGATAAACTGGCCAATGTTCTGGATTATATTCTATACGAAAGCAACAATAAATATGTAAGCCCCAAAGAGGAATTGAACTTCGCCTTAAGCCTTATTGAAATCAATAAAATTAAAGTGAATCCTCTCTTCGATTTCAGAATTAAATTTAAGATCAATAAAACAGATTCTGTATATGAGGAAAAAGTTTTCGCCCCTCTGATTTCCGTTGATCTTATTGAAAATGCTTTCAAACACACAGATTTTCTGGCCCAGGATTCCTTTATCTCCATTTTTATGGAATTGGAAAACAGAGTATTCACCATGAAAGTAAGCAATAAAGCGTCCTTAAAGAATAGTCTGGAAAAGGAAAAAAGCGGTTTTGGAAGCCAGTCTCTGGATCAGAGATTAAAAATGATCTACAATACCCATTATCATCTGGAAAAAAGTTCAAAAAACGGTATCTTCACGGCAGAATTAAAAATCAATTTAGGAGAATTCTATGATAAAATGCGTTATTCTGGATGATGAATTATTAGCCATCAGCTATTTAAAGCTTCTATGCGAACAGATTGAGGACGTAGAAGTAGTAAAAGCATTTAACGATCCTAAAATCTTCCTGAACGAAATTGATTCCCTAGACTGCAACCTATGTATTTTAGATATTGAAATGCCTGGAATGACAGGACTTCAGGTCGCAGAAATTATCTCCGGTTCTAAAAAAATTATCTTCACCACCGCTTACAAAGAATACGCAGCAGAGGCTTTTGATCTCAACGTGGTTGATTATGTAAGAAAACCTATCAAAAAAGAGCGTCTTATTCAAGCTTTTGAAAAGGCTAAAGAACAGATCAGCACCATTCAGAAGAAAACCTTTATTGAATGGAATAGCAATATTGGTAAAACGGTTATTTTAACGGAGCAAATTGCTTACATCAAAACCTCAGAAATTGATAGCCGCGATAAGGATATTATTCTGAATGATGGGACTACCATCGTTTTAAAGAATCTTAACTTTAAAAACCTCTTAGAAATGCTTCCTACCAAAGATTTTGCACAGGTTAATAAAAAAGAGATCATTGCATTATCTTCCATCAAAGTATTGGGCACCAACGAAATTATTACTACTATTCCTGCAGAGGATGAACACTTTCTTAAGCTTCAAATTGGTGATGCCTACAAAAGCTTATTGATGGAGTTGTTTACAAAATAGCTTCTAAATCTACTCCACAAACAAAGTTAATCTGATGGCTTTTTAAGCGACCTAGGAAACTGGAGCGTTAAAAAAACTCTATTGTTTGAGTGCGGGACAAATATTGATAATAAAAATAGATGGCTACCGCACGAGTTTAGAGTTTTTAGAGAACAGCCTTCATTTTTAGCGAAAGTTTCCAAGTCTTGAATTTTTCGTTCTTTTGTTTCAAGACAAAAGAACATTTAAAAGCTTTATTTCAACACTAAGATTTTTATTACATTTTTTACCGTATTCATTACATTTTAAAAACAAACTATTTTAATCTCAGTTTATTCTTATCAACTTTGCATCAAAATAAAGGAATCATGAATTTGGGGAAATACAGAAATTTAATTTTCTACATCACTACCATAGCAGTCTTTTCCTGTCTGATGTACTTCTTCATTATTGAAGGACAAACATTAGAAATTAAGGAGAATATTGTCACTAAAACAAGCACCGGATCTACCTGGGATAACTTTCAGGAATCATTTAAAACAAATCTTCATCATCCATTAGCACTACTATTAGCACAAATTGTTACGATTATCCTTACGGCAAGGCTTTTCGGATGGGTCTGCATGAAGATTAAACAGCCTTCTGTAATTGGAGAAATGATTGCAGGGATTGTTTTGGGGCCATCGCTTTTGGGAATGTATTTTCCTGAATTTTCAGCATTTCTTTTTCCAAAAGAATCATTAGGAAACTTACAGTTTTTGAGCCAGATCGGATTAATTCTGTTCATGTATATTGTGGGAATGGAACTGGATCTGAGCGTTTTAAGAAAGAAAGCTCATGATGCTGTAGTCATTAGCCATGCCAGTATCATTATTCCTTTTGCACTCGGAATTGGGTTATCTTATTTTATCTATCAGGAATTTGCACCTGGAGGCATACAGTTTACCTCTTTTGCTTTATTTATTGCCATTTCTATGAGTATTACTGCTTTTCCGGTATTGGCAAGGATTGTTCAGGAAAGAAACTTACAAAAAACTAAGCTTGGAACCATCGTTATTACCTGTGCAGCAGCAGATGATATTACAGCATGGTGTATTCTTGCTGCTGTAATTGCAATTGTAAAAGCAGGTTCTTTTACAAGCTCCATTTATGTTATTATTATGGCTATTGCCTATGTTCTTCTGATGATTAAAATCGTAAGACCATTCCTTAAAAGAATCGGAGATCTTCAGGCTGGAAAAAATACCATCAGCAAACCGATGGTCGCTATTTTCTTTCTGACTTTGATCTTATCATCCTATGTAACTGAAGTAATCGGAATTCACGCTTTATTCGGAGCCTTTATGGCTGGAGCGATTATGCCGGAAAACACCAAGTTCCGTACATTATTCATTGATAAAGTTGAGGATGTGGCATTGGTACTCCTTCTTCCATTGTTCTTTGTTTTTACGGGACTTCGTACCCAAATCGGCTTACTGAATGACAGCCACCTTTGGATGACCGCCGGATTTATTATTCTAACGGCAGTTATTGGAAAATTTGCAGGAAGCGCCCTCACGGCCAAATTTGTTGGGATAAACTGGAAAGAAAGCTTAACCATAGGCGCTCTGATGAATACCAGAGGTTTAATGGAGCTTATCGTTCTGAACATTGGATATGATCTTGGTGTATTAGGTCCTGAAATCTTTGCAATGCTTGTTATTATGGCTCTGTTTACCACTTTTATGACAGGCCCTGCTTTAGACTTCATCAATTTTATTTTTAAATCTAAAAAAGATGAAAATGAGCCTGTGGATGCTGCTAACGATTCAAAATACAGAGTCCTGTTATCCTTTGACAAACCTGAATCCGGAAGCACCTTATTAAAACTGGCTCATGATTTTACCCATAAAATGAATGGCAATAAAAGCATCACCGCTATGAATATTGCTCCTGTTGACGAGCTGCATGCTTATGATATGGATGAATATGAAGAATCTCAGTTTCAGAATGTCATTGAAAAATCACATGAACTGAATCTGGAAGTCACTACCCTTTTTAAGGCCTCTACCGACATAGAAAATGATCTTACCAGTATTACCAACAAAGGCCATTATGACCTTCTGCTTATTATGCTTGGAAAGTCTATGTACGAAGGAAGTTTACTAGGAAGACTTTTAGGTTTTACTACTAAAATTATTAATCCTGAAAAACTTTTGAACACGGTAAAAGGCAAAGGAAATATCTTCAACAACTCTCCTTTTGACGACTTTACGCTACAGATCCTGGATAAAACCAATATTCCTGTAGGTGTGCTGGTAGAAAAAGATTTCAATGCAGCTGATAAGGTATTTGTTCCGATCTTCAATCTGAGTGATTTTTATCTTCTTGAATATGCAAAACGACTGATCAACAATAATAACTCTCAGATCATCATTCTTGATGCTGCGGGGCAAATCCGTAATAATATCGAGGTGAAAGAGCTGATCCGAAGTATTGAACAAGTTGCTCCTAATCACATCACTTTGTATAATGAGAAAAAAATTGAAAAAGAATTCCTGAATTCTCAGGATCTAATGCTTATCAGCAGCAAAAGCTGGAAAAACTTGATTGATACAAAGAGTCTTTGGCTCTCTGATATTCCTTCAACATTAATTATATCAAATCCGTAACACCGATATTTTCTATTTCTACTGGAAGCTGTAAATATTATTCGTTGTCTGTAAAGAAAAAACGGGTATATTTATAGCTTCATTTTTTTTTGAATATGCTGGTTAACAATGAAAACGGAGGCTTGAACCTGGAAGATTTCAACACTCAATTGTACAAGGGAATGCCGCTGGATCAGTTGAAACAGACTGGTTTTTATATAGAAAAGTATCAGAATATGTGGGATGTGAAAACCGGATATTTTTGGTATTATTTCAAAGCTATCGAGGTTGAAGGCCATCAACTTTCCTTGAGTCTCTGCTTTTTGGGAGATCAGCTGCACAGCATGCACCTGAATACATGGGAAAGCACTGATGCCAAAGACTGGAATGAATGGACGGAAGAAAAGGAAATGCAGGTATTTTACCGAAATAATAAATTTCTGACCTTAGTGTTGGGAATGCCTCCAACCCGGAAAAAGAAAACACCTTACCCAAGTTGTACTTTCATTTTTCCCTGGGGAAGTGTCTGGTCCGTTTATGACCCAAGAAGTGCCAGCAGTTTTATGGGAATCAGCTATGAAGAGAAAAAATAATTAATAACTATAAAAACAAAAATTATCCTATGTGTCGATATGCCATGATGGTTTATAAAGGTCACTATGCTTGTTTCAACTGTCAGAAAACCTTCAAACGTCGTGTTTTAAAAGATGTAGACAGAGACGCGCAGATCTCTGTAGAAGCCAAATGCCCAGAATGTGGGAACCTTATGGCCAATATGGGTTTGGACTTTGAATCACCGGCAAAGAATGATCATAAACAATGGGCACATATCAGGGATCTGTATACTGTAGGAATTACTTTTCATTCCTGTGGCTGTTCCGGACCGGGATATATTCCTCAGGACCGCAAAGCTATTATCGCTTACTTTGAAAAAATACGTGCAGAATACATGCATTCACTGGTCTATTGGAGATATCGCATAGAGCCGGAAACCAAAAGGGAACGTGAAATTGAGTATCAAAAAAACAGATCCGAATTATGGACGGTAAACCGCAATGCATTTAAAGAAACTGTAACAAACCAGGAAGGTATTAATTACTGGATCAATAAGATCAAAGAGGTTGAGGAACGTCTTTCTCTTATTAAGGAAGTAAAATAAAATTGTTTTTAAACCACAAATCGAAGATTATCTCCTGTTAGTCGATGATTGTTATTTCGACAAAGTCAAAAGGCACAAAAGTTTTTAGACACTTAAGTTTTTAAAGCTTAATGTATAAAAACAACACTTAAGTTTTTGAAAATCTACGATTTTCAAGATTAAAATAATTCATTTATCGCTAATCACCTATGCCTCTAGGTGGTAAAATAAAAAACATCTACTTTTCTTTCTCCAGTTTTAGAAGCCTTTTAAAATCATCTTTCATTCTTTTATCCTCCTCTCTCATATAATCTCCACTGAAAGGAGCTCCACAATCCTGACTATTGACAATATGCAGCAGAGACCCACTTTCAAAATAATTACGGGTTTCTGTAATCTCTGATTTTTCAAAATCAAAAGCTTCCGTATCATTATTTTCTTTCATTGCTTTTGCATCATAGAAAAGCGGACGGTTGTACTCATAATCTTTTTCAAAAACAAAAGATAGCTTTCCGTTGAACAGGTAGTATTCAATCAGAGCCTGCCCCATTTCTCCATAATGTCTGGCCATAACCTTTTCCAGACGGTTATTTTTATAGTAATAAGTGGCTTCTCCACCTTCAGCAGACTCACCTTCAATATTTTTCTTTTGGATGGAGGTCCATTTTTTTATAGAATTGATTCTCTTAAAATTAGTCTGAATAGGTTTCAAACGGTCTTTAAGATACTCATTGGCTTCAATATCTTCTTCATTAAGGCTTTCCTTAATTTTTATGGTATCACCTTTTACTATCGAAAACTCTGAAGAGTTAGGAATAATATTTACCGCATACCCAAACTGGAATGTTATCAATAGGATGAAAAGGCTTTGTAAATATTTATTTTGCATATCATTATGGTTAGAGGTCAGAAATGTCATATTGCTCCATCACCTCTCATTTCCACAAAATTAATAAATCTTCGCTTGGCTTTGAATTAAAATACCTGAGAAACCTTTGTCGTAGTTTTACTACAATTTTTAAAATTTAACCTTAAAAATTAATTTCGAATTTAGTTTTTTAATAGTTTTATACTATAATTCACATTTGATGGAAATTTACTTTTTAGAATATAAGGTCCGGCATGGAGATACCCTAAGCTCCATAGCTGCCCGGTTGAACATAACTGTGGAGGAACTTAAATTATTTCATAATTCCCATTGTCAAAGAATGAACAGGATTTGGTTTGAGAATCTTAATGAGGTTAAAACAGTACTCGTCCCTTTACAAGTTCAAACTGAAAAACAAAAGGATCATAAAAAGAAAAATATACTTCCCTCATCACAGATCCCTAATTCATTTTTTTCCCAGACTTATAATGTCTCTGAAACATTTGAAAACCCATTTGAATCTAATCTAACGATAGATTATACAGTGGAGATTGATGTTCGGAAAAATAAAAGTACAAATCATCATATCATATCCTACAGTCAGAATCATTTTAAAACCCATGGAAAAACTCCTGAGGATAAGATAAGCGAGCTTTCCATTACCTGCATGAAAAGCATTATGCCTATTGATTTTACACTCAATGAATCAGGTAAAATTATAAGATTTACAGATCATCGAAAGATTACCCAAACCTTTGCTGACAAGCGTAAAGGTCTTGATTTCTTTGCAGGAGAAGTTTCTGAACGTTATATGGATAAGTTTGAAAAGAATATTGCAGATGAAAAGTTTTTCCTGGGTCAATTACAAAGCACGCTCCTCTTTCAGGTTTTATTCCCCAAACTGGAATGGTTTCATAAGAAAACAGAATGGACAGAATCTTTTTATTTTTTACAAAATTCATTCTCTGTCCCTTGTACTATGGAAATTGAACAGGAAAATGAAGATCAGGACTATATTACAACTACTTTAACAGGAAACAGTACAGAATTTTACAGTTTACAGGAATTAAGAACAGCAACAAAGTATAATGAGGCTGTTGATGATCCTGTTACAGGAAATATCATTATAGAATACACCACTCATAAGAAAAGCAGAAACCTGGTTCAGGCCTCAGCGACTATAAGTCTCTGGCGTGAAGAGGAGCTCATACGAAAACACACCCTCACAATAACACAAGGATAATATGAAAAATTATGTCATACAGCAAGGTGATACGTTCAGTTCCCTGGCCCAGCAATTTAAGCTGAAAAATGAAGGTATTTTAAAAACCTATCACAACCTTCACTGTTCAGAGGAAGATATTATGCAGGAGCCTGTTCCCGGAAAGAAAATTCTTATTCCGGAAGGGCCTCAATTTATGGATGAAGAAAATGATTCGCAGCCCTCTGCTACTGCTCAAGAAGAAACTACAGAGGAAGGAACTCATGATGAATCTGCTTCAGAACAACCATCCGGTGAAACCCAATCCTCTGAAAAAATAGAAGAAAAACAAGACAAAAAAGATAAAGGTGGGGAAAGCAGTTCCGGTCCCCATGATGGAAAATATTTTGTCATACAGAAAGGAACAGTACAGTGTAATCAGGGTTTTAAGTTTCCTAAATTTAAGGTAACCAGCCACCAGAAGCATTACTGGAACAATAAAGAAGGAGAAGCAGACTATCTTGCGGTTACAGAAGACGATGTACAACTTGATCCTCCTGCACAGCCTTTTGGACAATGTAAACTTAAGCCCACTTCCGGAGGCTATCTTCCCTGCGCTTATGCGGCGACAGGAAAATGGCAAAAGCCTTATGAAAAAGTAAAAGTAATGGGGAAAAGCTGCCTGACAGAAATTTCTGAATTAATGTGCACCACAGGCGGAAAAATAACCATCTTAAAACACGGCCAGCAAAGTGAAGCTGGTAAAAGCAATGTTGCCAGTGCCAAAAGCCAGGAGCAGCAAGTGTATAATCCTGTTATCAATTTTGATGAATTCAAAGCTGAAACTGAAGAAAATGAGGCTGAAGCCTGGTAACCCTAAAAACTAAAAATCATGGCAAAAAAAGGCGTTTTAAGAATTACAGGAAATACATCTCCAAAAACCGGAGTCAAAACATTTTATAAAGTAACGGAATGGTATCCCGATACTCCACTGAGTGAACGAAAAGAATCACTTGTGACCTGGGAATTATTCAGAAAGAGAGAGAATGGTAAGTTTACCACGACTACAATAAAAAAGCAAGGAATAAGCCACTTTACATTTGGTAAAGATGCCTGGAAATATACTTTTAGGGTTGAAGGATATCTTCATGACTCTGAAGGTAAAGAACCAATGTCTATTATTGTAAAACCACAAAAAAACGAACAGCAGACACCCCCTAAAGAAAAAGAAATACTGGTAATAAAACTTACCTATCAGGATGGAACTCCCGTTAATAAAAAATTAAGCTATAAAGATCGGTTATGGGCAACAGCCAAATGTAAAGGAATGGAAGGAGAATATATCACATTCTCTCTTTGGGAAGATGATGAAATAGGTGAAGGTCATAATAAAAAAAATCAATTTATATTAAAATCTACCCCTGTACAGGTAGATAGCAAGGGATATGCCCGTTGGAATTTTGCTTTACTTAATACTTATATCACCATTGCTAATAAGCGAGAGGATGATAAAAAGAAACATGAATATTATGTTATCGCAGAATACAAAGGAAAGTTAAAAGCTTCAGATAATGCCAGTGTTGATAATCCTGAATATAAAGCACCTACTCCTCCACCTAAAAAACCTACTGGAAGTAACAATAGCGAAAAACCACAGTCGAAACCAAAACCAGCTCCTCCAAAGCCTAAGCCAGATTCTCCAAAAGGCTCTACTAGGCCAAACTCACCTAATAATCAACCGGATAAAAAAGGAGAAATTACCCAGATAAAATTGACTGATATAAATGGTAAGGACTTCACTAAAAATCCTAAATTTGGAGAAACAATAAAAGTTTCTATTAAATCAAAAAACCTTATAGGTAAAAAATGTACTTTGAAAATCTGGGAACATGACCTTATAGGAGATGATCTGCTTTACAGCCGTGACCATACTTTTTCATCTGACAATTTAGATGTTCTTATTCCTCTTACAGATAAAATGCAGAAAACAGGAGAAATAGGAAATGATCCCAAGAATCCGGATAGTGGAGAATATTGGAAGGGAGGTCAACAGGAAATCTTTGCAGAAGTTATTATTTTGAACATCTCATCCAAATCAAAAATAATTGATGTGGATATAATGGAAGCTCCTAAGAAACAAGATGATGGAATAACTGCTACTAAGAAAGAAAATACTCAACAAAATAAAGGTCAAACCCTTTGTGTTTGCAAAGATGAGTATAAACTAATTTGGGGAAAGAGATTAACCTGTTCTCAAAGAAAAAAAGTAGTAGAAGTCTGTAAAAATATTTGGGGAGAAAAAAATAAAATTGATAAAGCCAATGAATTGATGGCTATAATGCATCTAGAATCTGTAGGTACTTTTTCCCCTTCTAAAAAAGGAGTCACTAAGAATGGAACAAAATTCATTGGTTTAATTCAATTTAGTGATGCTACAGCAAGAACTTTACAAACAACTTATGATGCTCTAGGTAAAATGACTTTTATTGAACAAATGGATTATGTGGAAAAGTATTTAAAAGCTAATAAAGATAAAATGAATACTATTGTAGATTTCTATTTACAAGTCATTAAACCTAACGCAGTAGGAAATGGTAGCAATCCAAATTATATTGTTTTTGATGAAAGTATAAGTGTTCCTGATGGAGATGGTAGTAAAACTAGCCAAGAACAAAGATTAAAAAATATACAAAAAGAACCTTGGGTAACAAAATATGGTTATTCTTCCAACCCGACTTTCATGCTTGAAAAGGATGAAAAAGTAAAAAGGAAAAGATGGGCTTATACTAGGCAAGCATATGAAGAACGTTATGGAGAAATAGGTGGTAAAACTTATATTTGGGAAATAGAAAAAGTAGTTAAAGGTGAACATTTTAAACCTGGTGAAAGCGAAAGATATATTGGAACTTGTGAAGATAAACCAGAAGAGAAAAAAACATCTACAGGAAAACGTGCTCCATGGATGGAAATAGTATTAGAAGAAGCAAAAAATTATGGAGGTTACAAAGAAGGTAAGGATCCTCTAGTAACACGAATTAAAAGTGAATATTTTTCGATACCCAATGAATATACAACTAGTAAAACAGATCCAACATCTGTATCTTGGTGTGCTGCCTTTGCTAGTTGGTGTCTTGCAAAAGCTGGTTATGCAAACCCTAGCACCTGTAGAGCCTTGGAATTTAATCCAAGTTATTTACATGATGGAGCTAGCAAACCCGATAGACCTTCACATATGAGAAGAATTTCAAAACCTGTATATGGTTGTATTATTGTCTGGAAAAATATTTCTGGAGGAGGTGGGCACGTTGCTTTTCATTATGGCTATGAAAGTAATGGAAATATTGTTCCTATAGGAGGAAATCAAGGAAGTAGTCTACAATTTAGTAGCAGAAGTCCATCAGGGGACTATGAACAAAAAATTGTAGGATATTTTCTTCCCGAAGATTATGAAGACAATAAAGAAGATGAATTTAAACCAGAAGAACTCAAGCTAGACCCTAAAGCACTAAACAAAAGCAATTTACTAAAAAAATCAAGTAATGAAATCAGTGGCAAAACAACATAAAGGATTTATGAGAAAAAAAACAATTCTTATCTGCACATTTATTAGTCTTTTTGCTTCTTGTCAAAAAGAAGATAAAAAATTAAATAATATAGAAAATAAGGTCATCATGAATAATGAAATTAATATACTTGAAGAACAGTTAAAAAAAGGGTTAAAAGCAACAATCGGTAATGCTGTTGATTTTCAAATCCAATACAACGAAGAAGACTTAGAATTTGAAAATCAAACACTTGAGAAAATATTAAAAAATAATGGATATAGACAACCCTCTATTGATGAATTCAAAAAAAAGGTCAAATTAGTATTCCAAAGAGATTTAGATTATTCATCTACAAAAAATTGTATTTATGTTAACTTTTTCAATCCTTGTAATAGGGAAAGTATCTACTATCAGAATAATACAATAGATTATAATGGCTATTTCTTATTTAAAAATAGCGGCTTCATTGCTCCTTTATATACAATCCCTGAAATTATTGATTATCAAAAAAAATTCCCGGAGGTTATTGAATTTGAAAAAAAACTTCCTAACAGTTATAAAAACAATAAAGGAGAAGAAATTACAATCAACAAATGGATGAATGAACCTAATCTGCTGCAAAAAAGAAACCAGAATATCCAACGTATTACCGCTCAAAATAAATATTTATTTAATGATAGCAAAGCTGATCTTGCATGGTTAAAATTTAATGATAAAGCCTTTCTTGAAACGCTGGTTAAAGATTTTGGCTATGTAAAAGATAAGGATCTTTTAGAATGGTATATTAAAGGAAACGGAATTGAGAAATACAACAATGACAAAGAAACATATTTGAAGGTGTTTTATACTAAAAATTGTGATAATAGCTTTAATGTACATTCCGAAACATTTTCCTATATGGATTCTGATCCTGAAAAATATTCAAAAGAAATAGTATCTGTTTTAGAAGATATCAGGACGGATAGAATAAAATTAGAAAGTTTGTCATTTGAACAGAAATCTAGACTTATAGCCTATCTATTATATTTTGGAGAAAAACATAAAGAAAAAACAGGTATGACCTTTTCATTTATGGGAACATTTTATGAGCATTCACAAGAGGATTTACAAAAGAAATATGATGAAGAATTTAAAAAACAAAAATATTACGGATTACCTTCTTTTGAAAAATATTGGAATGATGCCAAGATTGAAGGAGATGGAATTGGATTAGATATGTAGTATGAGAACCCCAATTGCAAGTTCATAATTTCCTATAAAAGTAGGGTAAAAATGGAATAAATGCAGTAACAAATGATGAAAAACGTTTTAGTTTTAATATTATTAGTATTCTTTTTAATTTCTTGCTCAAGTAAAAACAAAAAAGAACAAGAAAATATAGCTCATAAAATATATGAGAATGAGTTTTTTTTAATTAATTCCAATGTAGAAGGTGTAACTGAGGTAACACTTAATAGGATAAATAACAAGTTTGTCAATGCAAAGGTTTTAGAAGGTAACTCAAACTGTCCAGACACAAGTCTTGACAATATTGTATTGAAAAATAATTACTTTACCATAGAAAAGTATAATTGTACAGATAAATACTATCTGAAAGAATACATCACATTTAAATTCGACAAAGATCTTCTTCTGCATAAGTATAGTATAGAATTTACAGATAGGTATGATCCAGATAGAAGTATACCTAATAAAAACTATACCTCAAGAGATTTTGGAAATATCAAGTTTGAAAATGTAAACCGTGAATTTTTAATAAATTTATTAAACAAATAAAGATAAATGTCCACTCACATAAGTCTTAAAAGTATAATTGAAAATTTCACCAGTAAAGATATCAAAGAGCTAAAGACAGGATAAAGTAAATCAATAAAACACAAATGAAAAACATAAAAAAAGTATACAGTTATTCTGCTTTGATGTTAACAATATTGGTCAGTATTTGTTGTAAACAGGCAGTAGATACCTCATCAAAAAACATTGCACATAATAGAAATCATTTTGTTGGAGATTCTATTCTTGCGAATGCCAATTATTTCAATTCCCTAAAAAACGGAAAAGGATATTTAGTATTAAAAAAACAAAATGAAGAGTATTTGAAACAATACTCTTTAGCTGAAAACAATGAACATTCTTTGCCTTTAGAAAATAATATTTCCATTAAACTTATAAAAGAAAGACAAACTGATAGAAATATAATAAAAGTAAACCTCTTTACTTACGTCAACAATAAAAAAGCTGACTCAATACAATTTTACAGAAATATTTCAGGAGATGGTTTTGGAAATTACAGTTGTCTGTCCTATTTTAATGCAAAAACAAATAAAATTTGGCAAATAAAATATTTCCCACTAAATCCTTTAAGAGGAAATTCAGTAGGTATTGTTTCCTATACAGAAAGCAGCATAAGTACTGATGGTACAATCAAATCTGATTCTCTACATTATCTGGATGAGTCTTTAGATGTTGAAATGGAGAAATATAATCTTTATTATTGAATGTAATGAAACATGAGACCCTGTAGTAGAGCTAGCCTGGTAAAATTATACCACTACGGAAATGGTACTTAAAAGTCAAAAGAAGCTTGTATAAAGTAACATAAATAGTTAGAGACAGAATAAAGTAAAAAATAAAACACAAATGAAAAACTTTTTAAACTTAACCATACTTATTCTTCTTTCCTGTTCAGGTGCAAACAGCCAAAACAAAGAAACTGAAATAATTGAAAGTTATTTCAAGAATAATAAATTTGAGAATACTAAGGAACAATTCAATAAAATTAATACGGATCTACTTGGTATTAAACCTGAGAAACTTCAAGATGGATACAATGATTTTCTAGCCTTCAATGAAGCCACCAATTATCAGATATCAAAAGAAGGAAAATATATTAAAATAGGTAGCGATATTTTACCTGACTTAGATAGTGTTCAATTAAATATAAATAGTAACAAGAAGCTTCCTTATTTTGAGGAAATATTATCTCTGAATAAAATTATTTATCAAAATGATTTGACATCAATCTTAAATATTACATCTAAAAATCCGGATCTTGCAACTGATTTAGTCGTATTATTTAATTATGAAAAAAATGATGCTCTCTTCAATGCTGCTGTTCGAAATATTCAAAATTGGGATGATATTGAGCAAAGCTCTAGACTGCCATTTGTATTCTACAATACCACAACTAACTCATTCAAAATTAGAGAAAAGTTGTTAGTAAGCTTAAAATCTAAAGATTCTTTTTTATATGCATTAACAAATTATCTAGCTGATAATATGGAAAATATTATAAAAACTAATGGCATTCCTCATGCTACGTTAGAAAAAGCTATTGCCTATCTTTTGCAGCTTGGCTTTATTGGCAAAGAAGACATTGACGTTCAATCAGATAAGTCATATTTATTATTAAATAACATTTATATTTCTCACCCAGAATTAAAGGATTCTTTTCAAAAAAACAAATATTATGGCTACCCATCTCTTGAAAAATATTCTAAAGATTATGGGCTTTTGCAAGAAGATAATCAGGAAAAAATATATTCAAAAATAATAGACTCTGATGACTATACTAATTTAAGAAAAGATAAAAATGCTTCCTCACAAATCCTACAAAAAATAAACACTGGAGAACAAATTGAAGTGTTAGATCAAAGTGGAGATTGGTGGCTGGTAGTTTCTAAAGAAGGGAAAAAAGGATATGTCCATAAAAGTAGGATACAGTCCAAATAGTATATTTACATCTATTTCTTTATATTTAATATCCCATGAAAAAAATACTTTCCGCTTTTGTTCTAACAGCCATGTTTCTGCTTTCCTGTAAGGACAAAAAAACAACAGAGCCTTTCAAACCTGATTCCAATAAAGAGAAATCCGTATCTCCTACAGAAAAGAAAGATGAAAAAGAAGACAAAGGTTTTATCGTCTTAAAAAACACTTACCAGCAAAAGGACTGGCTCAAACTTTATAATGAAGATCATTCGGAATGGAAGTCGTTTCAGATGACTGATACTTTCAATGATGATGATTTTATCCCTAACATGATAAAGCCTGATTACACCCTTTTGGTTTTCAAATTTTTAGGCAAAGAAAATGGGTTCTATAAAGTATTGGTGAATGAAGATAAAAACACCATCAAGTATATTAAAGAATCAGACTCTAATTTTACATATCAAACCGTTGGAGAACATATTCTAACTGTATTTTCAGTGGGTTTCAATGAAAAAGAAAATCCTTTAAGAACGGAAGCTAATGATAAAGCTTCATCACAACCACTGGATAAAGACAGTTTTTATTATCCTGTTAAAATTGAAAGAAACTGGCTGATGGTAAAAGATGATCATGATCAAAACTTCTGGATAAAATGGTGTGATGAAAAAGGTCATCTGATCTTAGATTTATACTATGATGCCTAAAATCATTTTTAAGGCAAAAATCCCCGTAAACAGTGAATAAACCTAAACTTAAAAAGAGGTATATTCAACCCCATGAAAAAGATTATTCCCCTTTATCTTTTATTATTGTTGGTAGGATGTAAAAAATCAACTGAAACCAACACTAAAGGAGCAGCTTCACCTTCTCCAGCCCTCAAAGCTTCTGAGAAAAAAGAAGAACATGATATTGTAAAACCTGCTCAAACAATTGTAAAACCTCAACAGGAAAATATAGATTTCATCAACTACTCTATTGATGATCTGGAAGGCATAACCAGTACAGGTACAGAAGGAGTTTACCGTAATTTTGACTTCTCTTACCGGGATGGAGAAACCCTATTCATCCTTGTTCCTAAAATTGGAGCTGCCCAATGGTATAGCCAGCAGGCAAGCCAGTATAAAGATCAGGATGCAGATACCATGATTGATAAAAAACTCAGCCAGCAGTCATTCAAAGGCCTTAGTAAAGAGTTTAATATTTTCATCTTTCATACGCCAAAAAAATATTTGAAACATACCCCTAATCTTGATGCTCCATACACACCACAGATTCCGAGAACCCTATTTGTATATGAGTATAACACCACCAATAATAGCTGGAAGACTATAGATTACTTTGACATAAAGAATGATAATGATGAAGTAAAAGCCAATGAATGGAGGGAAAATTTCACTTCAAAACTCAGCTCTTCAGAACGTAAAGTAAATGGCACTCCATAAAATCAAAAGTACATACAAATAGCTGGAATCATGAAAATAATAAAAATCATATTTTTACTGTCCATTTTAGGAATGCTTTCCTGTAAAAAAAATGGGGAGAATAAACCTTTAACACTCCAGGACAAAATCAGTATCCGTGACAGCATTGCGGCAGAAAAAATTTCTCAGATGGCTAATGACCAAACTATTAAAGACACAATATCAGGAGTTTGGAAAGCTGGATATTCTCATGATTATGAATTATTCAGTATTACATTAGAAAATACAAAAAATAGGGACAGCATAAAAGGAACCTACCGGTTTACTCTACAGGATAAACCGGAAGAAGGAATCATTACTGGAATTATATCACAAGGAAAAGCTATCATAGAATTTTACAATCCCTCTAACCCTTCTGCCCATAAAGGAAAAGCTATACTTTCAGACTGGACTGTTGATTACAAAGAAATGAATTGGGAACTGATAAAACCATCTGAACAACCTTCTATTCCTGAAACCTGTATTTTCCATAAACCTGTTCCCCTGAAATCCATAGGAAGACCCTTTATGGGAAAATCCAGTAGAAATACTAAATAAACTTAATCTTGTTATTAATGAAAAAAATAAGCTTCATCGCAATTACCCTGTTACTGATAACAGGTTGTAAAAACGATACAAAACAGACTGCAAATGAAACAGAAACTATGAAAAAAGACAGTTCTGTTGTGAAAGCTCCCGTAGCAGAAAAAGCTATTGAAGAAAAGACTGTTGAAGAAAGTAAGATCATCCCTACATTAAAAGAATGCACGGAGAAAACAGTTGAATATGAAACTCAGCTGGAGTGCATTTTTCCTAAAAGCAAAATGGAAGATATTTATCAGAGAACCATCAAAGAAAAGGAAGTGGAAAAAGCAGAGCTTCTTCTTACTGAACTACCCAAACAAAGCAGTGAAAAGGAAGTTCATCAGGATGGATTGGAAACCATCAGCTATAAAGTTTCGCCCAACAAAGTTGAAATTGAATTCTTATTTGCAGGGGGTGTAACGACCCTTGAATTGGAACAAAAAGGCAATGATGTAAAAAGAACCATCATTCACAGCGCTGATTAAAGTTCATTCAACATCATGAAAAAAATATTCTTTATTCTTACTGCTTTAAGCATTATTTCCTGTAAAAGTCTTCCGAAAGAATCTTCAAAAGATTCTGGGAATTCTCTTCATACCCAATGGAAAGGAAAATATTCCATTTCTCATGATTTTGGAAAACTGGATGAAAACGCTGAAATGACATTGGATTATGATCTCACCATCACCAAAGACAGCTGTACTTTTGGAGGACTTGGCTATAAAACCTTTTTTACAGACGTTTGCAGCATCACTGGAAATGAAAAACAGATCATTGTAAAATACATCAGTCAAATTGAAGGCAATCCTATGACGAACCACCTTCCTACTGATACTTTAGCAGTTGTATTCAGAAAAGATGGAAAATATTTTCTCCAAAGTGAAATAGTCCCCAACAAGGACTGGCAGTACAATACTCCTATTCTTCTCAAAAAGAAATCATAAAAAGTTCTCGACTTTAAAAAATATTTTATAATTTCGTATTGTGAATTTTAACAACGAAACATATTATTATAGAATTTTGAACTCAGATCTGGGATAGGGATTCTTATGAACATAATTTAAAACCTCGTCCTAGGACGAGGTTTTTTTATTTAAAAAAATTTAAAAAGATGAAAATAAGTATTATTGGAGTAGGATTAATCGGAGGTTCAATGGCCTTGAAGTTAAGAGAAAAAAACATCGCCAGCTTCATCTACGGAATCGATAACAGCCAACAACATATCAACGAAGCATTAGATTTGAAAATAATTGATGCTGGTGCAGACCTGCAACAGGGAGTCAAAGATGCAGACCTTATTATTCTTGCTATTCCGGTAGATGCTGCAAGAAAACTGTTACCAAGCGTACTGGATCTTGTTTCAGATCATCAGACCGTTATGGATGCAGGTTCCACCAAGGCAGGAATCGTAGGTGCTGTGAAAGACCATCCGAAACGTTCAAGATTTGTAGCCTTTCACCCGATGTGGGGTACTGAAAACAATGGACCTAAATCTGCTATTGCAGAGAGTTTCGCAGGCAAGGCAGGAGTAATCTGTAACAAAGAAGAATCGGCAGAAGATGCATTGAATGTAGTTGAAAATATAGTGAATGCCCTTGAAATGCATACCATATACATGAATGCAGAAGATCATGATATTCATACGGCTTACATTTCCCATATTTCTCATATTACATCGTATGCTCTTGCCAACACGGTTTTGGAAAAAGAACGTGAGGAAGAAACCATCTTTCAGCTTGCCAGCTCCGGGTTCTCCAGTACCGTTCGTCTTGCTAAATCACATCCTGAAATGTGGGTTCCGATCTTTAAACAGAACAAAGAAAATGTATTGGATGTTTTGAATGAACATATCACTCAGCTCAGAAAATTCAAATCTGCTTTAGAAAAAGAAAACTATGAATACCTGGAAGAATTGATTACCAATGCTAACAGAATCAGAGGAATACTAAGATAACATACTGATAATCAACATAAATATAATTTAAAACGATATATCTATTAACCACAGAATGATTTTTTGTGGTTATTTTTTTGCTCAATTTTAAAATAAAATTTTAATAAAATTAAAAAATACTTTAACTTTATTAAAAAATATATTACTTTCGTAAAAAATAAATTCAATGAAGTTACCGATAGTCTGCCCAAGTTGTGACAACACTCTTAACGTAAGCCAAATGAAATGTCCAAGCTGTAAAACTGAGGTTAGCGGAGACTATGAACTTCCGGTTCTTCTAAAACTGAATCGGGATGAACAGGATTTTATCCTTAATTTTTTACTGTCCAGTGGAAGCATTAAAGAAATGTCCAAACAGGCAGGTCTATCCTATCCAACCATGAGAAATAAAATGGATGACCTGATTACCAAGATTGAACAACTTAAAAATAACCTGTAAACACATTCACCATGAACTGGAAAACTATTTTTAATCCCTTTGAAAGATTTGATGAAAAACAGCTTCTTCTTACCGGAATTTTAGCCGTTATTCTTTCCATTGCTGTTGGATATTGGACAGACACAACCTTCACCAGTATATACAAAATCAGCAATGTGGAAAATCCTTCATTCAAAATAATAGCCATCACTACCCTGCTAAGCTTTCTGGCTGCGATTGTTATTCTTTTTATTTTAGGCAGAATCTTAAATAGCAAAACAAGGATCATTGATATTGTCAATACCGTTTTAATCTCCCAGCTTGTTCTTATCCTTTTTCAATGCATTGGGAAAATATCATACATTAGGCTTGCAGGAAAAAATGTCATCAATTATGAGTCTGCTCCTTCAGGGCCATTTCCTTTTATGGATTTCCTGATTATGATCTCCATGTCTTTTTTTTCCATAATCACTTTGGTCTATAGCATTACTCTTTTTTATAATGGGTTTAAAACAGCTACCAATATCAAAAAATGGCAGCATATTGCACTCTTTTGCGTTGTTTCATTAATCAGCACTTTAGTCTGTCAAGTCATCATTAATAAAATCATTTAAAATACCATGAAAATCAAATTATTATTGGTGCTGGCATGTCTGGCACAGCTTTGTCACGCCCAAATTGAAGGAACCTGGAATGGTGAATTGGATACTCAGAACATTAAACTCCCTGTTATCTTTAAAATATCAAAAAAATCAAAAGCTTATACTTCCATCCTTATCAGCCCCAATCAAAGTTCAAGGGAAATTCCTGTAGAAAAAACAAATTTCCACAATAATGAACTTAGTTTTGAAATAAGAAGTATCAATGCAGGTTACAAAGGAATCTATACAACAGATCATTTTGAAGGAAACCTTATTCAGAATGGCAGAACAATAGCATTGAACCTTTACAGGGATAGCAAACCGGAAAGTTCCGATATACCTTACCTCAACAGAAAAGTAATCAATACTCAAAAAATTGATGACTTCTTAAACTATATGGTTCAGAATAATCAGGAAATTGGAAGTGTAGCCATTTTCAGAAACGGAACATCAATTTATAAGAGAGATTTTGGTCAAAACCTGTTGCCATCCAATACAACCTATGACCAAAATACCGGATATCAGATAGGTTCCATCAGTAAACTTATGACTGCAGTGATGCTTTTTCAGCTCATAGAACAGGGAAAGTTAAGTCTTACCGAGCCTCTTTCAACATTCTATCCTGAAATTCCTAATGCTAAAAAGATCACGATCCAAACCATGCTAAATCATACCAGCGGATTGGGAGATTATGTGGGAAAAGCAGATAAAAAGAATTGGTTATTCGAAGGTCCGGTAGGCGATAAAGCCATTATTGAAGTGATCAAAAAAAATGATATACAATCTCAACCCGGAGAAAAGCTGAAGTATTCCAATTCTGCCTATTTCCTTCTGAGCAGAATATTGGAAAAGATCTATAACAAACCTTATAACGAGATCTTAAAGGAAAATATATTGAACAAAGCTCCTATGCCTCATACTTTTTCTGTACTCGATCATCCGAAGAATATTTTCAAATCCTATGAATTTATAAAAGATAGCTGGACCGAAGTTAAAGATTTTGATTTTCACAATTGTATCGGATTGGGAGATATCACTTCTACTCCGGAAGATCTGAATATTTTCATCAATGCTTTATTCAATGGCAAATTCATAAAGAAAGAAACTCTTGATATGATGATTTCCAACAAAAAAGAAAAAGTATTTGGTTCAGGAATCATGAAAGTTCCGTTTTACAATATTATTTCCTACGGACATGGAGGAGATACAGCAGGAAGTCATTCTATCCTAACCTATGAACCGACGGATCAATTATCATATGCCGTAACCATTAACGGTCAAAACTTTCCTCACAACAGTTTCTACATCGCTTTGATGAATCTGGTATATGGTAGGGATTATCAATATCCGGTATTTAATAATGCTAAAATTCCTATTGCTGATCTGGAAAAATATATAGGAGATTACACTTCAAAGGATATTGATTTAAGCTTAAAAATATTCGTTAAAGAAGAAGGATTATATGCTCAGGCTACCAATCAGGCAGAGTTTCCCCTGACAGCCACAGAAAGAGACCAGTTCACATTTGAAAAAGCAGGCATAAAGCTCACTTTCACTCCTGAAAGTCACCAACTCAAAATGACACAAGGCGGAAAAACATATGTATTTACTAAAAAACACTCCAATAAGTAGCTTTTCACAAATACTCCAGTTAAAGACGTAATCATTCCCCTTTTCCGGAGTGATGGCGAAAATTCAAGGAATATTTGACGGGGTGGCCATTCCCACAAACAAAAAATCCTTAGACAACTCTAAGGATTTTTATATTGTAAATAAATATTCTCAATTAGCACTCCGGAACGTTCACAGCAATCGCCAATCCGCCTTCAGAGGTTTCTTTGAAACGATCACTCATCGAAAGAGCAGTTTCCCACATCGTCTGAATTACCTCATCCAAAGATACTTTTGCTTTAGCAGGATCACTTTCCAATGCAATATTAGCAGCTGTAATAGCTTTCATTGCACCCATTGTATTTCTTTCAATACATGGGATCTGTACAAGACCTCTGATAGGATCACATGTTAAGCCAAGGTGATGCTCCATCGCAATTTCTGCAGCCATCAATACCTGCCCAACGCTTCCGCCTAAAATCTCTGTAAGTCCCGCTGCAGCCATCGCAGATGAAACTCCGATTTCTGCCTGGCAACCTCCCATTGCTGCTGAGATCGTCGCATTTTTCTTGAATAATGTTCCTATTTCTCCTGCTACCAATAAGAAACGAATAATATCATCCTCACTGATAGAATCTGTAAACGCTTGAGAATACATCAGAACTGCCGGAATTACCCCACTTGCTCCATTGGTAGGGGCTGTGATAATTCTTCCAAAACTGGCATTCTCTTCATTCACTGCCAGTGCGAAACAGGCAATCCATTTATTGATATTGGTAAAGTTTTCTTCGGCATCTACAACCTGCTGAAACCATTCGTCTTTATTCTTGTAAATTTTATCTCCTAGCAGCTTTCTATTGATTCCGGCAGCTCTTCTGGAAACATTTAATCCACCCGGAAGAATGCCTTCCTTATTTACACCTTTGTAAATACACTCTTTAATTTGCTGCCAGATATACAACGCTTCTTCTTTCGTTTCTTCCTGAGTTCTCCAGCTTTCTTCGTTGATGAAAATTAAATCTGATATTTTACTAAGTCCCAGTTTATCACAATATTTTGCAATATCCGAAGCCTTATGACAAGGATACAATGTACGTACACATTGCTTCTGAATTGAGTTTTTTTCCTGACTGGCAATAAAACCACCTCCTACAGAATAGAAGTCCTGAACAAGTTCAGTTCCGTCTTCAAAAACAGCTCTGAAGATCATCCCATTCGGGTGAAAATCAAGAGATTTCTTCATATTCAGAATCAGATGATGACCATAAATAAACGGAATCACCTTCTCACCACCCAGATTGATGGTTTGAGTACTCTTGATATAATCTACTTTCTCGTCTATTTTGGTAGTATTGATCGTCTTATAGTCTTCACCATTTAAACCAAGCATTCCGGCAATATCCGTCCCGTGTCCGATTCCCGTTTTTGCGAGTGAACCAAAGAACTCAAGAAAGACTTCTTTCACCTCTTCTATTGATCTTTCTCTTTTTATTATCCTGATAAATGCTGATGCTGCATTCCATGGCCCCATCGTATGCGAACTGGACGGACCTATCCCTACTTTAATAATCTCAAAAACCGATATTGATTCCATAAATGATTCTTCATTTTCCTCAAAGCAAAGATACATGATAAATCTTATAATAAGCATAGTAAAATCTCACAATTAATAGTCCTTCATCATGAATATAATAAATGGTTAACCCGTATTTTTGTAAATTAGCCAATATCTTTTATCTGTTTCATCTCCATGACCAGATTCTCTTTAAATTATTTTGAATGGAAACATTAATTAAGAGCATTACACAGCATGTTACGCTTTCTCTGGAAGAGATTTCCCTTTGTAAAAGTTTCTGGACAGAGAAGACGTTGGAAAAAGGAGATTTCCTGTTAAGAAACGGAGAAATCTGCCGACATGACAGCTATATTGTTTCAGGGGTTTTAAAGGCTTTCTGCATCAATGCTGAAAACGGAAATGAAGAGATTCTCTTTTTAGCTATTGACCATTGGTGGGCAACTGATATTTCCAGTTTCTCCAAACAAAAAGCATCTATTTACAATATACAGGCCGTTGAAAAGACAACTCTTCTGCAGATCAGTCAGCCCTCTTTTCAAAAAATGCTGGAAAAAATTCCCTCTTTGGAAAAATATTTCAGGATTATTTTAGAAGGTTATCTGGGAACTCTTGAGAAAAGAATTGTTTTTAACCAAATGCTTAAGGCGGAACAGAGATATTATGATTTTCTGGAAACCTATCCGGAAATAGCCTCCAGAGTTCCACAATATTTAATAGCTTCCTATTTAGGCATATCTGCAGAATTTATAAGCAGGATAAAGAAAAAAAATAAATCGTCTTGAACTAGATCAATTTTTCTCTAATGATTAATCAGGAATTTTGCTGGTATAAAATCATAACAAATGAAAATACTGATTATCAATGCCAGCGTAAGAAGCGAAAGATCTTACAGCAGAAAACTAACCCAGCTTTTTGTAGAAAACTGGAAAACCAAATATCCTTCCGATACATTCACTTACAGAGAAACCGGAATTGACAGCATTCCCAATATTGATGAAGGATGGATTGCCGGTGCTTTTAAAAAGCCTTCAGACAGAACAGCAGAAAACCAGAGGCCCTTACAGCTAAGTGATGAACTGGTAAAAGAACTCAAAGACCATGATGTATATGTTATTGGAGCTCCCATGTATAACTGGTCTATCCCTAGTGGATTAAAAGCCTATATCGATCAGATCATGAGAATTAATGAAACCTGGAAATTCAGATCCGGCGTTCCTGATGGTGATTATGTAGGACTTCTTGAAAACAAAAAAGCATTTATACTATCAACCCGAGGCGACACCGGATATGGTGAAAATGAAAAAAACGGACATGTTAATTTTCAGACAACCTATCTGAAACATATCTTAGGAATTATGGGAGTCACAGACATTACGGTCTTTTCATTAGATAACGAAGAATTTGGCGGTGACATCTTTGAAAACTCAAAAAATGAAATCTTCAATGCCATTCATTCCATTGCATAATGGTAATATTTTCAATTGGAGCCTTCTGAAAAGGCTCTCTTTTTTATTCATCAATTAAAGCGTTCCTGATGTTGGGAAAGATCAAGACCCATATTTTCAGATTCCTCCGAAACTCTTAATGTAATGATCGCATTGGTAACTTTATACAACAATAAAGATCCGAGAAAAGTAAATGCAGACACCAGAAATAATGCAGCCAAATGGTGAAGGAATACCTCAACGCCACCATGAAGGAGACTTGCTTTTTCACCATGAGCAAAAATGGCCGTCAGAATCATTCCCATAATTCCTCCTACTCCATGGCAGGCAAAAACATCCAAGGTATCATCTATCTTATTTAAAGCTTTCCAATTCACCATCAGATTAGAAACAATGGCAGAAATAAACCCTATGAAAAGACTCTCCTGAATACTTACAAATCCACATCCAGGGGTAATAGCCACAAGCCCTACCACCGCACCAATACAAGCTCCCAAAGCAGAGATGCTCCTCCCGTTGATTCTGTCAAAAAATATCCAGGTCATCATGGCAGAAGCTGAGGCAATGGTGGTAGTTCCAAAAGCAGTTGCTGCAGAAGCAGAAGCACTTAAAGCAGATCCGGCATTAAATCCAAACCACCCAAACCACAGCATTCCTGTACCCAGCAGTACATAGGGAATATTGGAAGGTTCATGATGTGGATTTTTCCGTTTTCCCAATACTAAAGCTCCGGCAAGTGCTGCAAAACCTGCACTCATATGCACTACGGTTCCTCCTGCAAAGTCTTTTACCCCAAAGTATTTGTTCAGAAGCCCATCAGGATGCCATACCATGTGACAAAGCGGAGTATAAATACAAATACTGAACAGTACAATGAATAAAAGATAAGAAATGAAACGAACACGTTCTGCAAAAGACCCGGTAATAATCGCAGGAGTAATAACGGCAAATTTCATCTGGAATAAGGCAAACAGAATAAAAGGAATAGTGGGAGCCATCATGCTATGCGGCAAGTTCCCTACTCCATTAAAAAAGGGATAACTTAACGGATTTCCAATAATTCCGTAATGTTTCCCTGCAATAGTAATTCCCAAAGATTCACCAAAGGATAATGAAAAACCAACGACTACCCATACCATAGAAATTACCCCTAACGCAATAAAACTCTGCAGCATGGTAGAAATTACATTCTTTCTGCCTACCATTCCTCCATAAAAAAAGGATAATCCCGGTGTCATCAGCAATACAAGTCCTGCTGCTGCTAAAATCCAGGCAACATCAGCTCCTACAATTTTATCTTCAGTTAAAAACGCTCCTTTATCAGCAATATCTGTAACCGGATTCCATAACAAACCTCCAATGGCCACCAATGCAATAAGAGCGAATGAAACGATCCATTTTAATCCTATTTTCATGAAATTTATATTTAACCCTATCAAAATTACATATAAATATCATGAAAAAGTTATTTATTTAACAAACACCCCTATTAAAAACTATTCATCTAATAATATTATCGCTTTTTCACTGAATATTTCATTCAGGATTTTAGAAACCTCTTTGGCTTTCGTGGCTGGAAACAGATGGGTTCCTCCTTTAATGATATAATCAGGTTTTGAATTTTTGATTGGAAAAACAATATCCTTATCTCCCAATATCTGGATGACCTTTGGATTCTCTTCAAATTTCCATTCAGCCACTTTTTCTACAGACCATTTCAGATAGTAAGGGTCTCTCACTCTGAAATACTGGAGAATTCTAGGATTCTTTGGATCGAACAATTTTCTGAGTACACCATATACATTGGCTGCTCTTGCATTAAATAGTCCTACGGGTAATATTCTAGGGATTTTAGTTACTTCCCCAGTCTTTATGAATTTGGATTTTTCTTTATCAGATTTGATGCTTCCCAGAATGACTACTTTTTCGGCTGGTTTCAGACGGTTGATCTCTTGCACCATAATTCCGCCAAAAGAATATCCAACCAAACAGAATGGCTCTGAAGGATCTATTTTCTCTGCCATTCTTTCTACATAAGCATGAAAAGGTTCATTTTTTTCCGGGATGAGCCAGTCTATAAAAATAAGTTCACAATGCTTGGGAAACTGTAATCTTTCAAGTACCTTGAAGTCTGCTCCAAGACCGCTTACAACATAAATTTTCATCCTACTAATTTATAAAAAAAGCAGAAAAGCTACCATTGAGATTAAAAGAATTTAACCTATAAATTTTATAACACAGATGTGCCCCTATTATTCTTCATCACTTTATCCCACAAAAAAAGCAGCTCCTAAGAACTGCTTTTTTATCAACATTACATTTAATTTTATTTCTTCTTTGCAGGAACTCTGTTTTCGTTATCCAGTTTTTCAGTAGATACTTTAAACTGAATATCCATTTCGTTCTTGATGAAGTAATCTTTCAAGGAAGACTGATAGAACACTTTAAAGTCTCTTCTGTTTAGAGAGAACTTCGCAGATTCAATCACTGTAGTAAACTGAGTTACGTATACATTCGCTGGGAAAGTAATCGTCTTTCTCACCCCTTTAAGGGTAAGATCTCCGTATACTGTAGAATTATACTCACTGTTTGCTAATGGAATAATTTTAGTTAAATGGAATTTAGCAACCGGAAATTTCTTCACTTCAAAGAAATTCGTACTTTTCAGGTCATTGGTAAGTTTAATCTGATCTTCATCAGAAACATCACCAGCCATCATACTTCTCATATCTATTATAAACTCACCATCTACCAATACCGTATGATCGAAGTTGAATTTTCCACTTTTTAATTTTATCGTTCCTGAATGGGAGGAAGCCTCAGTTTTTACAACCTTATATCCCCACCACCTGATCTCTGATGAAGTCACTTTTGAAACTTTATCAAATTTCCTTTGGGCAGAAACAAATGATATGCTTGCGCACACCATAGCAAACAATAGTAATCTTTTCATTCTTTTTTATTTACAATTCAACAAAAATAAAAAAAAGTGTAGAACTTCTACACTTTTAACAATCTTTTTTTGATTAAATTATTGAGCAGTTACTTTTACTAGCATATCAATATCATCTTTCACAAAAACATCCTGCATTGTAGACTTGTAAGCAACATCAAATTTCTGTCTGTCGAAAGAGAATTTGTTAGATACTAAACTTACTACTCCTTTGCTGTAAGAAATTTTAGCCGGGAAAGTAACCGGGCTTGTTTTTCCTTTCAAAGTAAGAGTTCCTGTTACTAAAGAGTTATAAACTTTATCGTTGTTTTTCTTTACTCCTGTAATTTTAAAAGTAGCAGTAGGGAATTTTTCAACTTCAAAGAAGTCACCGTTCTTAAGGTGTCCGTTTAATTTTTGCTGATATTCTCCTGTAAGATCAGTAGCGTTGATAGAAGTCATATCCAATACGAAGTTTCCTCCTACAAGTTGGTTTCCTTTCATTACCATATCACCTGATTTTACTTTCACAGTTCCATCGTGAGAACTTGCCTCAGATTTCGCTACTTTATATCCCCACCAGTGAACATCAGACGCTACTACTTTTTTGGACTGACCGAAAGCTAAACCACCAGCTAATACTGCTAATAAAAATATTTTTTTCATTGTTTAGAATTATTTTAATTAAGTTTAGAGCAAAGGTAGCCATCTTATTCGATAGATTTCATTGATGTATATCAAGAAAGTTATTTATTTTTATGAATAATATCATCCCATAAAAAAACTCCGAATTTCTTCGGAGCTTTCTTTTTATTCTTGATAGTAGGCAGTGTAGAGTGCCATACCTTTTAATGCTGTATGATTTTGCTTGACCAGATAAATCGGGATGTTTCTGAGCATTCCCTCCATTTTATCACTGATCTTGAATTTTTCGTAAAACTTATCCTTATCTATATATTCTCTTACCATCTGAGGAATATCTCCTGCAATCAGAAGACCTCCTGTAGCTTTAACTTTTAAAGTAAGGTTGTTGGCCTCTCTTGCCAGAAACTCAAGGAAAGTATCTAACGCAATTTTACAGATCAATACATTATCTTCAACGGCTGCTTTGTAAAGTTCTTCAACGAAATTGCCATTAGCCAGACGTTCTCCTAACCATTCAGGCTCCGGATGTCTTTTTACATCTCTCAAGAAACGATAAATATTGAATAATCCGGACTTGGATAATACATTTTCCCAGCTCACAATACCATAAATATTATTAAGGAACTGATAAAATTCAACTTCAACATTTGTTCTTGGCGAAAATTCAGAGTGTCCTCCTTCTGTTGCAAAAGGTCTCAGGTTTTTTCCGTCAAAGAAATACCCAGCTTCTCCTAATCCGTTTCCTGGAGCAAGGATGGCTACGTTTCCTTTTTCAAAATGACCGCTGGTATAAATGGCTTCAAGATCATTATCTTCAAGAAGAGCCATTCCATAGGCAGAAGCTTCAAGGTCGTTCAGCATTTCTACTTTTTCAAAACCGAAGTCTCTTTTATATTCTTCAACATCTAAGTTCCAGCCTAATCTTGCTGGATTACTTTTTCCGTCAATTACAGGACCTGGCACTGCCATTCCCAGACGTTTTACATTGTCCAACTGATTATCCTGAATAAACTTCTTTAAGATGTCATTAAAGGAAGCATATTCCTTAGTAGAATACGTATTTTGTAGTGTAATCTCAAGACCTCCGTTACCGGAAACAAAATAGCCTAAGATCGTTATATCTTCACGGAGACTTGCCCCAATGATAGAAACATTATCATTATTACTGTTCTCTACTCCTGGTAAATAAAGTGGAAATTTTGGATTCAGAATCATAACCTCAAATTTTACCAAATATAATAATTGTTTTCGTAAATCCTGCACAGAACCAAAAAACCTTTCCACTTTCGTGAAAAGGTTTTGGTTAATAATTGTTTATATATTAAATCTAACTACTTTCCTAATGGAATATTATAACCGAATCCTACTCCGATATTCCCCACATTATAGTCCTGACCAGCTAAATCTCCTTTAGTTCCAACAAAAACCTTTTGGTATTGTACGAAGAAGTTCCAATCTCTGTTGTGGTATCCGATCTCCGGTTTGATGTAGAAACCACCGTTTGCTCTTTCAACATTCGTGTTAGAAGCAACCGTTTTATCTCCTACTAAGAATCCGTATCCTAAGTCAGTTCCGAAATAGAAACCTGTTTGTTTTGGATAAATTCTTATTAATGCAGCTACAGGAACTACTCCTACATCATTATTTTTATACCCGTTATTTTCTTTTCCAAAATAGTGAGTATATCCTGATGCGATACCTAATCCAAATCCAGGTGTAATCAGGTTTTGGTAAGCTACATCCACTCCTACTGCTGCAGAAAGGTTATCTGCAGGAACTGCTAAACCAACATTTGCGCCCACTTTGATCATATTGTTCATTTGTGAACTTTGTGCGCTTGCTATACCTGCTGTTAAAATTCCAGCCAGCAATATTGCTTGTTTAAACATTTTCATAACTCTAATTTTTAAATTTTACTAAACAAGAGGATGTAAAAATCGTGCCAAGCAAGGCTTTTTCTTCTTATTTAACATAAAACAAAAACACAAAACAATGATTATCAATAATTTACTTATTGTTAAAATTTAAATGTTTGTTTAACAGTTTTTATAAAAAAGAGAACTTAAAATGTGAAATAAATCTAAAAAGTTAAAAATTTGAAGAATAAAAAACGTAACAATTTGATATAAAACAGATTCTATATGTTGGAAAACGCAAGGGCGCAAAGAAATTTAGATATAATACTGTTTTTAAGGCGCAAGAGAATCAAAGATTCTCAGCAAGAATAATGCTTTATTTCTTGCCACGAATGCACGAATAAATCATTATTATACAGTCTTAAAAGCCTATGCAACTATATGGTTTAAACTTTTTATTAACCCCATAGGTACATAGATTATTTATGCGAAAAAAATGATTCGTGCATTCGTGGCGATTAAGAATCTTGATTTTTTATACCTCTATCATCATCTGCAAAATCAGCGAGAGATCAACAGCATTCAATTTTATCGCAGATAAAATCCTTGCGTCTTAAAACATCATCCATGTAAAAGAACTTGCGCCTTTATGTTTTCCAACAATCCTACCCTCGTTACTCATTATCAATTACCCATGATAATATTAACAAACCTTAACCCGTTATTATTTTAACCTTTTTCTCTCAGAAACATCAAAAAAATAAATGCTCTCACCATGGCTGATTCATTATTAAAAAACAAACATCTTCTCTGGCGCGCAGGTTTCGGTGTTGGAATTAATCAAATTGATGATTTGAAAAATAAAAACCCTAAAACGCTGATTAATGAATTATTTAAAGAAGATAGCTTTACGGAAATCAATTATGATACACCTGATATAGATCCTACCGCAGATATGATGAACACTACAGCTCCTGCTGAAAAGAAAAAGGAAATGCAAAGGATCTATAGAGCACAGAATGAAGAATTGAATCTCAATTTTCTGGATAAGATGGTGAATAGCAAGGAACAGATGAGGGAAAAGATGGCTTTTTTCTGGCATGGTCATTTTGCATCGCGGGTTCTTAATCCAAAATTTAACCGACAGTTATTAAATACTATCCGGAAGAATGCATTGGGAAATTTTAAAGATCTGCTTTTTGAGGTAAGCCAGTCTCCGGCCATGCTTAATTTTCTGAATAATCAGCAAAATAAAAAGGATCATCCGAATGAAAATTTCGCCCGTGAAGTCATGGAACTTTTTACTATGGGAAGAGGAAATTACACGGAAAAGGATGTCAGAGAGGGAGCCAGAGCATTTACAGGATGGAGCTATGACAAGGAGAGCAACTTTAAGGAAAGAAAGAACCAACATGATGAAGGAACCAAGACTTTTCTGGGAAAAACAGGTAATTTTGATGGCACCGATGCTTTACATACTATTCTGGAGCAAAAAGCGACTGCTAAGTTTATCACAGCCAAAATCTATAAGTTTTTCGTCAATGAAAATGTAGATCAGGATATTGTGAACACCCTAAGCACTAGCTTCTACAACTCCGGTTATGATATTAAGAAACTGATGAATGATATCTTTTCAAGTTCATGGTTTTACGATCAGAAAAATATCGGAAACAGGATAAAATCTCCCATAGAACTAATGGCTGGAATGATGCGAATGCTTCCGATGCAGATTCAGAATCCTGAAAACCTCATCGTGTACCAAAAGCTATTAGGACAAATGCTGCTTTATCCGCCCAATGTGGCAGGATGGCCAAATGGAAGATCGTGGATTGACAGCTCTACTCTGATGCTGAGGCTTCAGGTACCGCAGATCTGGTCAGGTCTTCGTCCTTTGGAATATAGTCCACGACAGGATGATGATATTGATATGGGAATGAAATCTAAAGAAACTGCTTTGAATAAAAGCTTTAAAAACCCTAATATCACTATAGACTGGAGCCGTGTAGATCAGATTTTCGCTCGTAAAAACTGTGAAGATTATCTGATTCAAAATCCAAAGAGTCTGGATATGAATACAGTGAAAAATTTCTCTGATAAAAGTACAAAAATGACTATTATTAACCTGATGTCAACTCCGGAATATCAATTAATGTAAACTAAGGTAAAAGGTAGCAGATTTTAGGTAGCAGAGCTGCAACCCTATCAACCTATACCTGTCACTTGTAATCCAATTGCAACCTAAACTTAAATCACTATGTTAATCAAAAGAAGAGAATTCCTCAAAATAAGTTCACTGGCCACAGCTTCCCTCTTAATGCCTAACTTTTTAAAGGCCATGACGCTAGATGAAGCTTTAAATCCCAATCAGAATATTCTGGTAGTCCTCCAGTTTACAGGTGGAAATGATGGCTTAAATACGATTATACCTGCAAAAAATGATATTTATTTCAGGGAAAGAAAAACGCTTGCAGTTCAGGATTCTTTATCTCTTACGGATGAAGCTGGAATTAATCCTTCCCTATCCTATTTTAAAGAGCTTTTTGATAACGGAGAACTTTCCGTCATGAACAATGTAGGTTACCCCAATCCGGATAAGTCTCATTTCCGAAGCATGGACATCTGGCAATCCGCCAGCAAAAGTGATGAATTTCTGGATACAGGATGGCTAGGCCGTTTTCTGGATGAGGAATGTTACCGTTGTGAGCATCCCACACAAGCACTGGAAGTAGATGATATGTTGAGTCTTGCCTTGAAGGGAGAAAATAACAAAGCTTTTGCCTTTAAAGATCCTAAAAGATTATATCAGACCAGTCAGGAGAAATATTTCAAATCACTTTATGACCACCATCACGACGATGAAACGGTTTCCTATCTTTATCAGACTTTAGGCTCTACGATTAATAATGCAGGCTATATTTTTGAGAAAAGTAAAGCTAAAAAAACAGAGCAGACTTACCCTAATTCTCAGTTGGGAAAAGATTTTAAAACAGTAGCTTCCTTAATCAAATCAGATATCAATACCCAGGTGTATTATGTTTCAATTGGAAGTTTTGATACGCATGTGAACCAGAATGATCGTCAGAAAAAACTATTCGATGATATTAATGAAGCGGTGAAATCCTTTGTTGCGGATATGAAAAGTGATGGCTTATTCAATAATATTCTTTTGATGACTTTCTCTGAGTTTGGGCGCCGTGTGGCTCAGAATGCCAGCAATGGGACGGATCACGGAACAGCCAACCAGATGTTTTTCATCAGTGGAAATCTTAAAAAGAAAGGTTTACTGAACAGTCTTCCTGATCTGCAGAATTTGAATGAAGGTGATCTGATCTATACTGAAGATTTCAGAAAAGTATACGCTACAATCCTTAAAAACTGGCTGAAGGCTGATTCTTCTAAGGTTTTAGGATGGAAAAATGGGGTCTATGACTTTATATAAATCAACCTGAGGTTTATTTTAACCACAAATCAAAGATTATCTCCTGTTAGTCGATGAATGTTATTTCGACGAAGTCAAAAGGCATAAAAGTTTTAACACTCAAGTTATTTTTAAGTTATCACTAAATGTTTAAGAAGTTCACTTAAGTTTTTGAAAATCTCCGATTTTATTGAATTTCACAATAAATATTTCAGTTGAAGGACTGCACATTCCCCTCTTCCGGAGGGGTGGCAAAAATTCAAAGAATTTTTGACGGGGTGGTTTCCTAATCCTTACAACGCCTTACATCACCAAAAAAAAAGAGACCATCGCTAATGACAGTCTCTTTCAATAATTATAAATTTTAAACTACTTCTACGTTTAAGCAGTAATCTGCTTTGGTTCTTTCTCTTTCTGATCTTCTTTTTTATCAAGTTTCTCAGATATTTTTTTAACGATATATTCAATCGCTATGGGAGCTATAATAGCAATAAGTGCTTTAAATATTCTTGATTTCATAGGGTGATTTTGTTCCTAATGACTACAACTTCCAAGCCAATATAAAGATTAGGGATATATTTTCTATTTATAATTTACATACAAATAGTAGATTAAATCCATAAATAGCCCATGAAATCTATATAAAACTACTTTTTTCAGGAGTTTCAAGTTCCTGATAATTTTTACTTCCTGCTTTGAATTTCTCTTCCATCCTCAATCTTAATTTCTGAGGTTTATGTACTATCAGAGAATCCCCAAAGCCCAGTAACAATCTTTCCAATTCAAAATTGATCTGTACACAGATTTTAAAGAGAGTTCCTTCTTCTGTTTCACTTACAATTTCCTGACTTTTATGCAATGGTTTTGTTTTTACATAAGGAGCATTCGCTGCATCTACAAAGAAAACGATGTTCTTAGGAACTATAGATTCTGCAACGGTAACCCCTACAATATCTTTAAAATACTCATCTCCATCCAGATTCTTATCAATATAGGAGGTCTTTTCATCCAGTTCAATACTTTCCATCCTGTCTAATGCCAGATTATACATTTTCTGCTTGTAAAGACAGATCAGAAACCAACGGTTGTTATATTCCTTCAACAACTGCGGATGAACGGTATACACACTGGACTCTCTTGCGGTGAAACTTTTGTATAAAATTTTCAGCACCTTTTTATTGAGAACACTTTCATAGAGGATATCAATATGTTCCAATCCTTTCAGCTGCTCATTTTTATCCAAATGAATAACGGATTTCTGGCTGGTAGAATGAATTGAATCCTCCAGTTTCTGGATCACCCCATTCATTTCTTTGAACATTGAAAAGTCTTTAAACTGTTTCAGGATCTGAACCGCATTATTCATCGCCTTCAGATCGCTTTCATTCACAGAAATATTATGAATGCTGTATTCCGGATCGCTGTACCGATAATATTTTCTTTCGTAAACCTCAATGGGAGCTTCATATCCGAACTTTTCACTTCGCATATTCTGAAGATCCAGCTGAATAGTTCTTTTGCTTACATAGGATTCTTTGCCCTCAAATTCAAACAGAGCTTCGGAACACTCATCAATAAGATCTTCAAGTGTATACTGCCGGTATTTATTTTTGAGGCACTTGTCTAATGTTTTATAACGGATCAGAGCGTTTTTATTGGATGACATGATTATTATTTTTGTCTACAACCTATTTCTCTCTCAACGGATTTCCTTCAAAGATCAATCCGTCCCATCCAAATTCCATAAAGTTTCTGATATTCTGATGATCTATTCCGTTAGGGTTTTTAAGAACATCTTCTCTGTAAAACTCTCCGAAAAGCGGAAGTGTTTCTTCTTTGGTTAAACCATGGTAGGACGCAAAACCGAATATTTTACATGAACCGTTATTCTGTCCTTCTTCATTTCTTGTATTTCCGTTTTTGAAAGCTGTAGGTGTGAAATCGTAGTTTGCATCAATATAGGCAATCACATCATTGAATTGAACGGTTTCAGGAAAATGCTTTAATTGTTCTAATAATATCATAGTTGTAAGTTTTAATTTTCTTTAAAGGTCAAAACTCTAATTTTCTAATCAGTGAATTTGCCTTTTTATATATTTTTTGTAAAAATAATCAAAAATTTTACATCTACGCAAAACTATTGCGTAATAGTGTTATTACTTTGCATCATCAAAATGACATAACAATGGAATTTAATGGAAATCACTTAATCGAATTGGGATATAGACCAGCTAAATGGTTTAAAGATGCCATTACTTATATTAATGAGAATCATCTGGATGAAATTCAGATCAAAGAATATCTGGAACAGTTCAAGCAACCTGAACATATTCCACTTCATGAAACCACTCCTGAGTTTATCATTAACATCAGAGCTGAACATGAAAATGAAAACGATAATGTAGAAAAAGTAATCAGAACTATGAAAACGCTGATGAAAACTCCTACCCTAACTGCCGGAGCTATAATGCCTGATGCCTGTCCAACAGGTCCTGAAGGTCAGATTCCTGTGGGAGGTGTAGTGGTCGCAAAAAATGCCATTCACCCGGGATTCCATAGCGCAGATATCTGTTGTTCTGTCATGCTGACTGATTTTGGAAAGGTTAATCCTAAAGATATTCTGGATGCTGCTCATTCTGTGACGCATTTCGGATACGGAGGAAGACCAAGAGGAGAACAGATGCCTATGTCTCAGGAATTGATGGATGCTTTCAGAGAAAATGAATTCTTAAATGATGAAAAACTGATTAGTATTGCCCGTTCTCATATGGGAACACAGGGAGACGGAAATCATTTCCTTTTCGTTGGAGTTTCCAAAAATACAGGAAATACGATGCTGGTTACGCATCATGGATCAAGAGCTCCGGGTGCTGCATTATATGATAAAGGGATGAAAGTTGCTAACCGTTTCAGACAGGATATTTCTCCTGAAACGTTAAAAGAAAATGCATGGATTCCTTATGATACGGAAGAAGGAAAAGCCTATTGGGAAGCTCTTCAGCTTATCAGAACATGGACTAAAGAGAACCATACTTCTATTCATGACGCCGTTTTAAATAAACTGGGAATGGAAAAAGAAAACAGATATTGGAATGAACATAATTTTGTTTTCAAAGATGGAGATCTGTTTTATCATGCTAAAGGAGCTACTCCACTGGATGATAAGTTTATGCCCGATATTACAGGACCAAGACTGATTCCGTTGAATATGGCTGAACCAGTATTGATTGTTCAGGGAAAAACGAATGAGAGAAACCTTGGTTTTGCCCCACACGGAGCGGGAAGAAATTACAGCAGAAGTCAGCATAAAAGATCTTTAGCACATAAAACCACTGAAGAGATCTTCAATGAGGAAACTGCAGGATTGGATATCCGATTCTATTCCAATGAAATTGATATTTCTGAACTGCCAAGCGCTTATAAAAGTGCAGCCAATGTAAGAGCACAGATTGAAGAATATGGACTTTGTGAAGTTCTGGATGAAGTGATGCCTTACGGATGTATTATGGCGGGTGACGTTCAAAAAAATGCACCATGGAAGAATAAGAAGAAATATAGAAAAGCATAATTCTTTATTTACTATTTAAACCTTACTTGATAATTAAACCTTATAGGTTTTTGAAACCTATAAGGTTGTCAAAAAAACTAATAACCCAACCTTGCACGTGTAAAAGCCTGTAAGGTTCATGAAAACTTTTTTCATAACGGCAGGGGCAGTAGCTCAGATGGTTAGAGCAACAAAGACTACTTTTCGCCTCAGGCAAATAAAGTTCCTATGAATCACCAGGTTTGTGGGTCACAGGTTCGAGTCCTGTCTGCTCCTCAATACAATTTAAGGCAAAGAAAGTTCCTATATGTTAGAAATACTTTCCGCCTTTTCACCAATCATAAGGCTAAGGGAGTTCCTATATTTTTTGGATAAAATACTCCCCGCTTTATAAAACTATAGGTAAAAGGAGTTCCTATAACACTTCACTTTTAATGAACCTACTCCTCACTTATTTTTTTAAAATGAAAACAATGAAAACACTACAATTATTCAATGCTGTACTGACTAAGGAATCCAATGCAGAGCCATTTATTTCTCATGACGGTTTTATTATTGAACCTCATGCAGTTTGGGCCAAAAAAGAAATCATCTCCTATTATTCAAAAGAAAAGCTGAACGGAAATGATTTGAATAAAACGTTCCATAAATCTTGGGAGAAAATAAAGAACACTTCCAGAATTGATTTGTTTTTTGAACAGATTCAACATTATATTTCAACCTATGGAAGTAATTTTCAAAATGAAATTTACATTCCTACAGAAATATTGAATGTTCCTGATACGAAACTGATTTTTAAAGTAATAAAGGCTTATACCATAGAAGAAATGCAGGAAAAATGTCTTTCTCTGTTGAAATCCGGAATTGCTTTGAAAGAAGAAACGATTGATGATTTGCTGTATATTCTGCATACAGAACTGGAATATGATTTTACAGGAAAGGAAAATATCAGAAATAAGGAAGCCATTATAAAAATAGCTGACCTATATGACATTTATCCTGAAAATCCTGTTGAGTTTTTCCGTTATGTGATTTATAAGACAACCCAGACAACGCTTTTAATCAAAAATGATGAATTGATCGGTTTAATTAAGCAGAGTAAATTCAACCCAACTTATCTGTTCGAAAGTTTTGGGATGGAAAAATTGGCAGAAATTTTCAACAGATTTAAGCCGTTATTCCTAGCTTATAAAAACAGAGCTCCGAAAGCAATTAATAAAATTTCGAAGCTGTCTAAAGTACATCATAAGCCATTAATTTCGAACCCACTGAATGATGCGACCAATACTTTGCTGGAAAACAGCGATTGGCATTGGCTGGAAAATGCGACACCGTTTGCATTATTTAAAGCATTGTCAGCATGTTACTCAAGAATGTATGGTCAGGATACTTTTGTGTATAGAGTCAGAAACGGAAAATCATGGGTTAAAAAGGGGAAGGAAACTTATGTGAATCAATTCAACTATGAATTTATTTTAGATTTTCTGAAACTGAAGTATGAAAATATTTCCGGAAAGAAATTCTATTTCCCTGAAAATATAGAATTTGCACTCCCAACTTCTGAAAAAATGTTTGTTGGAAATATTCCTACCGGAACCCGTTTTTACGGAGATAGATTAGCCGTTGGTATCTATTGGGAAGATCAATGGGGAGCTCGTGACCTTGACCTTTCCGGATTGAATATAGCCGGAAAAATAGGTTGGAATACCGCTTATAATTACGCTGAAGGACAATTAATGTATTCCGGAGATATGACTTCTGCTCCTAACGGTGCTGTTGAATATCTATACGCTAATAAAGGACTGAGTACTCCAACACTTGTTATGAACAACGTTTTCAGCGGAGATGCCAACTGTGGATATAAAATCGTGATCGGAAAAGGAGACAATATTTCCTATGATTATATGATGAATCCTAACCAACTCTTTGCCGAAGCCAGATGTAATTCTGTTCAGAAGCAAATGATCCTGGGAATGCTGCTGCCAAAAAACGAAAAACAATGTTTCGTACTATTGAATTTCGGAGCGGGTCATTCTCATGTTTCAGGAAATACGGAAGTATCTGCGATGGCAACCAGTGCGTTGTATCAGCAATGGTATGAAGCGATGTCCTTCAATGAGCTTATCAAAGAGCTTGGAGCAGAGATTACAACAGAAAAAGCAGAAGCTGATTTCGATTTCTCTTTGGAGAGTCTAGAAAAAGATAGCTTTATAAAAGTATTTAAATAAAAATGCGCTGTTCAAAAATTTTGAATAGCGCTTTTATTTTAGCTGCTTGTTTTATCTCTCGCAGATTTTGCGGATAACGCAGATTTATTTTAAAATCAAATGTCTGTTATACATTCATTTTTTTAATGGAAAAATACCCCTCTTTACCCTCAACAATCACTTTCTTACCGTAATCAATCTGAATATTGAACATATTTTCTAGCGGAAACTGCAGTATTTGCTGCAGAATCAGACGAATTACGCCAGCGTGGGCGATAATCAGAATTTTTTCTCTGTCTTTTTTAATAACCAATTCATTCCAAAAACTAAGGACGCGGGTTTGCATTTCAAGGAGGTTTTCTCCGCCTGAAGCTTTAACATGGATAAAATCTTTATACCACGGATTGATTTCTTCCTCCGGAATTTCCGTCCATTTCTCCAGCTCCCAGTTTCCGAAATTCATCTCACGAAGTCTTTCATCTGTTGAATAATTCAACTTAAAATGCTCTGCCAAAAGACAACAACGTTGTGCCGGACTTGAAATCACTAAGTCAAAATCGTTATCCAGATTTAAGCTTTTAAAATCGTCCGGATATTCCTTTCGTAAGGGTATTTCGGCAAATCCATAACATAGATTTCCTGGATTATCTACAGCGGTATGACGGATCAGATGAATTTCCATACGATCATGGTTCCTAAGTAAAACAACACTTCAGTCACCTGTTGTACAGCTCCCAGACAGTCTCCGGTATAGCCGCCGATATGTTTTTTAAAATACCAGCCCATGCAGATCTTCCCTAAATAAGCCAATGCAAAAGCCAGCAGCAACCGCCAGTCTGGAATTAAGGAAAAGGAAAGCAAAACACTGATAAATCCAACCAGTAAAGCCATTCCATCCAAAGGTTTATTCGCTAAAGGTTTTGATTTGCTAACGTCAATATCTGTCACATACTGATGGGTATAGATCATGGTTCCGGAAATAAATCGGCTTGAAGTGTGTGCCAGGATAATAATTCCCAGAGTTTTCATCAGATCAACAGTTCCCAAAGCCTGAATACTAAGAAATTTTAAAGCAAACAATAAAATTATTCCAATAGTTCCATAAGCTCCTACTCTGCTGTCTTTCATGATGGTGAGGATCTTCTCTTTTCCATATCCGCCACCGAAACTATCGCACATATCTGTAAAACCATCCTCATGAAATGCTCCGGTCAGAAGAACGCTGCTAATCATCATCAAAACAATTCCTATTTCCAGATTAAAAAGCTGAGCAGAAAGGTATAAAATCCCTGCATTCATCAATCCTACCAAAAGACCTACCCATGCAAAGTATTTCTGAGATTTATTCATGATCTCTCCGGAATACGGAATAGTGAACGGGACTGGAATTCTGGTGAAGAACATCAGTGCCGTTGCAAAATAGATCAGTTCATTCTTTAGGGTCTTCATTTATTCTTTATTTGAAACATGAGCATCTTCAAAACTTGACATTTCATTCAGGAAATTTACAGCACTTTGAATAAGCGGATAAGCCAATGCACAGCCTGTTCCTTCTCCCAAACGTAAGTTAAGGTTCAGTAAAGCTTTCTGTCCCAATAAGTCAATAAGCTGAAGATGGGCGTTCTCGTCACTTACATGACAGAATATACAGTTTTTCAAGATATCGGGGTTCTTTTTCCATGCGGTAGCTATGGCAACAGTAGCAATAAATCCATCTATCATAATCAGCATATTCTGACGGAAGGCTTCTTCCATTGCACCGATCATCTGCGCAATTTCCAATCCGCCAAAAGTCTGTGCAATTTCGTCCGGAGTTTTAACAGTCGGATATTTCTCTATTGCGGCTGATAAAATATTAATCTTATTCTGCAATTGGTCATCATTCAATCCCGTTCCACGTCCGATACAGCTTACAACAGGAAGATCGAATAACTTACTCATCATCAAAGAAGATACAGACGTATTTCCAATTCCCATTTCACCAAATCCAATGATATTACAGCCTGTTTCAGCAATCTCTGCCACTACCGAACTTCCATTTTGTAAAGCCTGCTGATATTCTTCAGAGGTCATCGCCGGTTCCTCCAAAATATTACGGCTGGATTTTCTGACTTTCATATCCATTAAATCCAATCCTTCCGAGAAATCAAAATTGACTCCTGCATCTACAATTTTAATATTGATTCCCTGCTGCCTGCAGAATACATTGATGGCTGCTCCACCGCCTAAAAAGTTCATCACCATCTGATAGGTAACTTCCTGCGGATAGGCACTTACTCCAGCGGTTGCAATCCCGTGATCGGCAGCAAAAACTACCATATGAGGATTCAATAACTTTGGAGAAGTTGTATTCTGAACCATTCCTATTTTGTGGGCAAGATTCTCCAGATGTCCTAATGCGCCTAGAGGTTTTGTTTTGAAATCAATTTTATGTTGTAAATCAGTTGTCAACATGGTTGTAAAAGTAATTATGTTAAATAGAGAAAGTGCAATATTAGTGAAATAAGGAGTATTGTAGGTAATGTTTGTAATATGGATAGGGAGAAAATAGATAATAGACGAAAAGATGAGAGACAAGATAGGCTGAAAAGGAATATCGGATCCAATATTGAAAAGTACACAGCTTTGCATCACAAGTCCCATACCTCAAAATATTCCACATCTCCTACCCCGAAACTCCCAACATTGTACCTCGAATCACGAATCTCGCAACCCTACGCAGGAACATTGCGCATCACTCTCTTTACTTTGTAGTATAAAATTGAAAACAATGACACCAAAAATACTAGAAAAGATAAAAGAAGTGGAAGCTACACGAGGCGTAGAAGTACTTCTTGCCGTTGAGTCTGGAAGCAGAGCCTGGGGTTTTGCCTCTCCGGACAGCGATTATGATATACGTTTTATATACCGCCATGAAAAAGACTGTTATCTTTCGCCATGGGACAAGGATGAAACGATAGAATTTATGACGGAAGATGATCTTGATGGCTCCGGATGGGACCTCCGAAAGACTTTTCATCTTTTACTGAAATCGAATGCTGCTTTATTGAGCTGGTTCTACTCTCCTATCGTTTATAAGGAAAATGCAAAGTTTGTAGACCTGTTCAAACCATTGGCTGATGCCTGTTTTTCTCCGATAGCAGTTTCCTATCACTATGTAAGCATGAGTAAAAAATATCTGGAAGCCTGCAGGGCTGATGAAGTAAAATTAAAAAGCTATTTTTATTGTTTAAGAACTGCTTTAACCGGGAAATGGATCGTAGAAAAAGGAACTGTTCCTCCGGTATTATTCAGTGAATTGCTTGTTTTAGTAGATAATGAAACCAGAACAAAAATAGAAGACCTTATCGCCTTAAAAGCTACCAAAGGAGAAGCTTATTATCACCCAAATGATTGGAAATTATTTGATTTTTTGGAGAAAACCATAGCTTATAATGAGGAAAAATCGAAAGGTTTGAAGAGTGGAAAGGCGGATAAAGCTGAGATGGAGAGGGTTTTTAGGGAGATATTAACTTAAAAATAAATAATTATGACCATCCAAGACCTCAAAAATAAAACCCTTCTCCTCTTCGAAGCCATCTCCGGAAGCCGCGCTTTCGGGCTGGCCACTGAAACTTCGGATACGGATATCCGTGGAGTGTACTATCTGCCGAAGGAAGATTACTTTGGGCTGAACTACATTCCACAGATTTCCAATGAGACGAATGATATTACGTATTATGAAATCGGGAGGTTTGTGGAACTATTGCAAAAGAATAATCCTAATATTCTGGAGGTTTTAGCAAGTCCTGAGGATTGTATTCTGTACAAACATCCGTTGATGGATCTGCTGAAATCAGAAGATTTTCTCTCCAAATTATGCAAAGATACCTTTGCCGGGTATGCAGTTTCTCAGATTAAAAAGGCTAAAGGTCTTAATAAGAAGATCTTAAATCCTATTGATAAAGAAAGAAAATCTATTCTTGATTTCTGTTTTATTCTGGACGGTCAAGGTTCTGTTTCTCTGAAAAAATGGCTTTCGGAGAATGGTAAAGTTCAGGAAAAATGCGGATTGACAGCTATTGACCATACGAAAGGAATGTTTGCTTTATTCTATGATGATTCGCAGACATTAGGTTATAAGGGAATTATCCAATATGAAGAAGCCAACCAGGTTTCTGTATCTTCTGTTCCAAAAGATGAAAAACCGGAAGCTTACCTCTTCTGTAATCTGGATGCCTACTCCACCTACTGCAAAGATTACAGGGAATACTGGAAATGGGTAGAAGAACGCAATGAAGACCGATACAACGTCAACCAAACGCATGGACAAAACTATGACAGCAAAAATATGATGTACACCATCCGTTTGCTGCAGTCATGCGAACAGATCTTTAGGAATCATTTACTACAAATCCGGGTAGACAACCGGGATGAATTACTGGATATTAAATCCGGCAACTGGTCTTATGAGGCTGTCTTGGAAAAAGCAGAAAACCTTATTGAATCTATTGAGCATCATCATTCTGTTTCCCTTCTTCCTGAATCACCTGATCTGGAGAAAACAACCAAGATCCTGGTTGAGATAAGAGAACAATTATACGGGAAGTCATAAGTAATGAGCAATAAATAATGAGTAATGAGTAATGAATACTGGGAAGCTACAACTGTGGTCGCCCACTCTCATACTCTCATACTCTCCCACCCTCAAACTTACTTCTTCTTCGAAGCCTTTGCTATTTTGTTATAATCTAGACAAAGTTTCATCCAATACTCAAAATCTTCAGGTTTCTGAAAGCCGATGGGTTCTACATAACAGTATTCTTTTAGCTGTTTTCCTCTCATAATCATGGGAAGAAAACCAATTTTTTCCGCCACTTCTTCTTCCTTTTCGGGGTTATAACGGCACATTAGATTGTCGTGACTGATATTGACACACATTTTATCATTCACCAGAAATGCCAGTCCACCGAACATTTTCTTTTCTTCAATCTTACTATCATTCACTTGGGCCAGCCATTCACGGACCCTGTCTGCCAGTTCAATATTATAAGCCATGATGATTATATTTTATAGTAAAGATAAGGATTACTACCATTCCTTTAACTGGCCGATCACTTTTAAAAATAAAATTTCATTTAAATTAATTATTGTTTTACGATAATTAATTATACATTTGCAATACTAATTAATGATCGTGATATGAATCAGACCAAAATTATTTCCAGGATTTTATTTTATATCTGCTCTGTTTTGTCTGCTGGATATTTGATAACTGCATTGTATGCTCTGCTTTGTCTTGCCACAGGGTTCTCGGTAACGCCTTATGGTAATGGCCAATATTTACATATCAATTATCCGTTTACCCAACAGCCATTTCTGAATATAGAAGATAATTATCCTTATATCATCTTTTCGTTTATGTTGGTCTTAATTCCTTATGGGATCTTTTTCTGGTTATCAGCAAAAGTATTCAAGGTGTTTTTCCAGCCTAAGCTTTTTACAAAAGAACATATAAAACAACTAAAGAGATTTTACCTTTTTAATATTTTCATCCCACTTCCTCTGGTTATCGTCGCGAGTTTCTTTGTGGAAGTAGAAAGTATCATCTGGGGCCTGGTGCTTATTCACTTTATGCTTGGAATTTTCTGTCTGTTTCTTGCGAATATCTTTAAGCAAGGGCTACATTTGCAAAACGAACAAGACCTAATTATTTAACATGCCAATTATAGTCAACTTAGATGTGATGCTAGCCAAACGAAAAATGCAGAGTAAAGAATTGGCAGAAAAACTGGGAATCACTCCCGTCAACCTATCCATCCTCAAAACCGGAAAAGCTAAGGGTGTACGTTTCGATACGCTGGAAGCCATCTGCAAAATCCTGGAATGCCAGCCGGGAGACATTCTGGAGTATAAAGAGTAAGAATTCAAGGTTTAAAGTTCATCGTTTAAGGTTATCATCCTTTCAATATTATGGTATTTGAAAGCTGAAAGTCTTATACATGATCTTCATTACCGATACTCTAAGTCTCTCATCTATCCGTCTATTATCTATCCGTTTCTTTAAACAACAGTAGTCCCCAACCGGATTACCTACTCTCCTATTACCCAAACTCACTATTATGAATACCTTATCCATTAACAACCTTACTCTTACGTATAAAAGTGGTTTTCAAGCCATTGATGACATTTCTCTGAAAATCAACAACGGAATGTTTGGACTTTTAGGTCCGAATGGAGCCGGAAAATCATCTCTGATGAAAACCATTGTAGGATTACAGAAACCTAGTTCTGGAAACATCTTTTTTAATGATATTGATATTGTTAAAAACCCAGAATTCATCAAACAAAACCTAGGATTTCTACCTCAGGATTTCGGGGTTTATCCTAAAATTTCTGCCTATGATCTTTTAGAGCACATAGCAATACTGAAAGGGATTACAGATAAAAACAGTCGTAAAAAACAGATTCTGGATCTGCTTGAAAAAGTAAATCTTTTGGATGTTCAAAAGAAAGAAGTTCATACTTTCTCTGGTGGAATGAAGCAGCGTTTCGGAATAGCTCAGGCATTATTGGGAAATCCCAAAATCATTATTGTAGATGAGCCTACAGCTGGTTTAGATCCTGAAGAACGAAACCGTTTTAATATTCTACTGAATGATATCAGCCAGGATATCATTGTTATTCTTTCCACACATTTGGTGGAAGATGTAAGGAATCTGTGTTCAGAAATTGCAGTGATGAATCATGGGAAAATCCTTAGAAAAGGTGAACCCAAACTATTAATGGCAGAATTGGAACACAAAATATGGTCCAGCTCTATTCACAACAATGATCTGGAAAACTATTACTCCCATTACGAAGTCATCAGCAGACAATTGATAGAGAGAAATCATCATATCACCATATTTTCCGAAGAAACTCCTGAAGATTTCAATGCAGTAAATCCTTTACTGGAGCACTTCTACTTTTATACTCTAACGCAAAAACCTTAGCCATGAATGTCATCTTTTCTTTTGAAGTCAGACGCAATACCAAGCACTGGCTTACTTATCTTATTGCCCTGATTCTTGTATTCCTCGGTATTTTCTGCGGGAATCAGTTCAACCTTTCTGTGGGAGAAGGAATCTATTTAAACGCTCCTTACACCATTGGGTTTATGACCGGAATGCTGAGTCTTTCCATCATTTTTTTTGCCACCATATATGCTTTACAGCTTTTGTTTAAAGAGCAGGATTCCCGGTTTGACGTAGTTCTGTTTTCATTTCCACTTTCAAAACAAACTTACCTGAATGGGAAATTCTCGGCCTACTTTCTGCAGACATTTTTAAGCTTTTCAATCCTGATGCTTGGTTTTATCATTGGCCAAAGCTTACGTACCGGAAGTGAAATGCAGGAAGGATTTAACATATTTCACTACCTCTACCCTTTGCTGATATTCGGATTGATGAATACACTTTTGGTGTGCAGTTTTCTTTTTTTAATAGTCTTTATATTCAGGAAAAAGCTATTGGTGGTTATTGGCGGACTGTTATTATATGTTTTCTACATGGTTATTTTACTATTTTCCAATTCACCATTCATGGCTGGAGCTATGCCACAATCATTGGAAGTCCAGCAAATTTCAGCCCTTCTTGATCCTTTTGGATTGTCTTCTTATTTCCTGGATGCAAAATTGCTTACCATTGAACAAAAAAACGTACAAATTGTACCTATCACAGGCTATTTACTTTTCAACAGAGTTTTCTGTCTTTTGATATCTATAGGCTTTCTATGGTTGAGTTTAAAACAATTTTCATTCTCTACTATTTCAAAACAAAAAGTAAAAAAGACAACCTCAAAAACAGATTCTTTCCCAAAGATCTTTAAATCCGAATATACTTCAGTACAACCTGATTACGGAAGAATTCCTTCCATACACTCTATATTATCCTTTGCAAAAATAGACCTGATCTACCTGTTCAAAAGCATTACCATTCCCGTAGTTTCAATTCTTTTAGTATTTGCCGTGGGTATGGAAATGTATGCTGAAATTGAAAAAGGAATCCGACTTCCGCAGAAATATGCAAGTTCAGGGCTTATGGCAACCACTATATCAGAAAACTTTCATTTACTTGGGTTACTGATCGCTGCCTATTTTCTTAATGATCTGTATTGGAGATCGAAATCATCCGGATTTTCACTCATTGAAAACAGTACTTTTTTCTCAAAGAATAAACTGGCTGGACATTTTATTTCCATAAGTATTCTGTTATTCTTCTTTACAGGAATTTTAATTGGGGAAGGAATTATTTTTCAGGCTGCTTATCAGTACTTTCATATCGATTGGAGTGCCTATCTCGCTGTTTTTCTTTTCAATACTTTTCCAGTGATCTTATTTTCAGGATTTGCTTTGTTAATTAACAACAGTATTCCGAACAAATTTATTGCGCTGGGAATTTCTATTCTTGCTGTTTTCCTGCTCGCTGGTCCTGTTTCCGGTAAGCTTCTTTCCTATCCTGTTTTAAGAATATTTTCAGACTTTAAAGGGAGTTATAGTGATTTCAACGGGTATGGGATTTATGAAAAAGCTTTTGGGCAAAGACTTTTATGTGGAGTTGGAATAGTAGCTTTATTATGGCTTATTAATGACTTTATTAAGTTTAAAAAAGTTTCTGTTTTTCAATCTGTATTCACTGTTATCCTCCTTATTTCAGGTGTTTTAGCGGGAAGCTATTTTATGAAAGGGTATATTCCTGAAGATGATGAAAAAGAGATCTTCAATTCTGTTCAATATGAAAAGGATTTTCGTAAGTATGAAAACCTTCCACAACCTGATATAACAGATATTACAACTGAAATTAAGCTGTATCCATCACAAAACACCTATGAAATTATTGGTCATTATACCCTTAAAAACCAAACAGACCAGCCCATTGACAAAGTTCTTGTCAATTTTAATGCTGATCTGAAGCTGATAACGGCTGCTTTTACATCTGAAGCTGAAACAATTACGATCACTGGAAATACATCCGAAGTTTCATTAAAAAAAGCTTTAAAACCTAATGCCACAGCCACTCTGGATTTCAAGATATCTTATCAATGGTTTGCTGTAAACGGACATCAGTCTTTTAATGCCATAATTGAGAACGGATCTTTTATGAGAATCAGCAGATATTATCCAACCATTGGTTATCAGAAGGATTTTGAAATTCAGGACGAAAAGATACGCGACCAATATCAATTGGGAAAATTAAGAGCTATAAAGAAACCAGAAGCTCCGGAAGTATTCAAAAAAGATTTTATCGATCTTGATATGACCGTTTCCACCGAAAAACATCAAACCGCTGTAGGAACCGGTGATCTGATAAAGAAATGGACACAATCAGGCCGGAATTATTTTCAGTATAAAGCAGAAAATATTCCTTTCCGTTTTGCTGTTTCTTCTGCGGAATATGAGCTAAAAAGCCTCAATTATAAAGGCATTGCTATCCATATTTTTTATCATAAAAATCATTTTGAAAATGTAGATCATCTTTTGAAAAATGCTCAGCTTACTTTGGATTATTGTCAGCAGAATTTTGGGAAATATCCTTTCAAAACCATCAATTTTACAGAAATATCATCTTTTACCAGAGGTTTTGCGGCCACAGCTTACCCTTCTGTTATTTTTATGCCTGAAGACATGGTTTTTCACGCCAATATTCATGCGGATCAGAAGCAGGATGTAATTAATGAACTGGCAGGACATGAACTCTCCCATCTTTGGTGGGGAAACAGCCAGATTAACCCCGATGACCGAGAAGGTTCCGTAATGCTCACAGAAACCCTTGCCATGTACACCGAAATGATGCTCTATAAAAAAATGCACGGAAAAGCAAAAATGATGGAAAGACTAAAGGTTCACCAACAAATCTACGATAACGAAAAAGGATTATCCGAAAACCTTCCCATTTACAGGGCAACCGGAGATGTTCCTCATATCTCCTATTCCAAGGGAGCTGTTGCTATGGTAACATTGAGTGACCTGATCGGGGAAGATAAAGTAAATATGGCGTTGAAAAACTTTCTTACTCATAATCAATATCCTAGAAAACCAAGCTCTTTAGATCTTTTACAGGAATTTTATAAAGTTTCTCCCAATGATGCTGTTCGAAAACAGATTGATGGATTATTTAAACATCCTTGATTAATTATAATGAGTGTAAAGTACTTCTATGACTTAAAAAAGTGAAAATCTGAGATTAGGGTTTTTACTTTTCTATTAAAAATATTTTCACAGCGTTGTAACAAAATAAAAAACGCATCAACAAATTAATTGATATATCAATAATTGATAAATCATTTTAATCTGAAAGTATGGAAAAATTAAATTCAATTATATTCTACAACATAGATAAAGCCATCAGAGCCTATAGAAACTATGCACAGCGCCAACTGAAAGCCCATGGTTTTACCATCACTATCGATCAGTGGTTGATCATCAAAGCGATTCTGGAAAACCCGGGAATTACCCAGAATGAAATTGGTGATCTTGTTTTTAAGGACAATGCTTCTGTGACGAGAATTATTGATTTAATGGTAAAATCCAAATATATCAAAAGACATATTCATCCTGATGATCGTAGAAAAACGGATCTGGAAGTAACAGATTCCGGAAAAAAAGTCATCAAAGAGGTTCAGAATATTGTTGAAAACAACCGTGAGGTTGCTTTGGAAGGAGTCTCCAAGGATGAGCTTGAAATGATGTATTCCGCTTTACTCAAAATTTCAGAAAACTGCCTCAACCCTAAAAAATAAAAACACTATGGCCAGAATATTTTCACCTCTATTTCTCTGGTTGCTGCTGCTGTTCACCAGCGTCCTGTCAGCACAGAGTACACAGAATTTTTCCCTGTCAGGAAACATTAAATCTGACAAAGCGGAACAAATGGAAATTAACCTTTTGGATGCTGATAATACATTGATTAAAACAGAAATTGCAGACTCCAATGGGAAATTCGGATTCACTGATCTTAAAAGTGGAACCTATCATTTAAAAATCAACAAAAACGGATCTGAGGTTTACCATTCAGACAATATTTCATTAGCAGATAACACTACTCTTCCTTCCATTGATCTTGCTATAAAATCTATTGAAGGCGTAACCATCACCAAAGCCAAGCCTATGATTGAAAGACAGGATGGCAAAATGATTATGAATGTAGAAAACAGTATTGCCAGCACCGGAAATTCGGCCTTTGAGGTATTGGAAAAAGCCCCGGGAATCAGTATTGACAACAATGATAACATTAGTCTCCGAGGAAAAGGAAATCTCCTGATTCAGATTGACGGCAAAAATACCCCGATGACCGGAAGTGATCTGGCCAACTATCTTAAAGGAATTCCGTCCTCCACCATTGATAAAATAGAATTCATTACCAATCCTTCATCAAAATATGATGCAGCCGGATCATCAATTATTAATATCAAATTAAAAAAAGAGCAGAGAAAAGGTACAAACGGAAGTGTTTCAACCTCTTTGGGTACGGGAAAATATGTGAAGAACAACAATAGCTTTAGTATCAACCATCGAAATAAAAAAATCAATATTTTCGGGAATTACAGCTTTGCGTACAGAGAAGCTTACAACGGACTGGTTCTGGACAGAAATTTTTATGAAAATAATAATTTCAAAAAAGCGTATGTACAAGATAATTATCTGAAGTTCAAATTCAACAGTCATGTAGCCAAAGCAGGAATGGATTATTATCTGAATGATAAAAATGTACTGGGGTTTTCCGTAGGGTTGGTTTCTAACAAGTTCAATATTAATGGAGATAATTCCAACGTGACATTGGGTAGTAATCGCCTTCCGGAAAGTTCATTCAAAACAATAAACGCTTCCAATGACCGCTGGACCAACCTTTCATTCAACCTTAATCATAAATACACGATTGATTCTTTAGGTTCTGAAATCTCTACTGATTTTGACTACATTAACTACGCCAATTCTTCTTTGCAAAGTTTTGATACCAAAACGCATGAAATAAATAGTGGAGAGGATAATCTGGACATCATTAAAGGAGATATGAATGGAAAACTGAACATCTACTCCTTAAAATCTGATCTAAACAAAAATTTCAAAGATGACTGGAAGCTGGAAACAGGAATTAAAACCAGCTTTGTAAAAACTGATAATGATCTGAAATTCTTCAATGCCAGCTCCGGCTCTCTTATCCCCGACCTTTCCAAAACCAACCATTTTATTTATGAAGAAAATATTAATGCAGTGTACGGGAATGTCTCTAAAAAATGGGAAAAATTCAAAGCTACAGCAGGTTTAAGAATGGAAAATACCAATGTAAAAGGAACCCAGCTTACCACCAATCAGGTTAACAAAAGAAATTATACGCAGTTATTTCCAAGTGCTGTTGTTTCTTATGATTTGACGGATAAAAGCAACGTTGAAATCAATTTCAGCAGAAGAATCACAAGGCCAAGCTATAACCAGCTGAATCCTTTTAAGTTTTATCTTGATCCAACCACGCTGAAAGCAGGAAATCCTGACCTGAATGCACAGACCACTATGAATTATGAGTTTACATACAGCCTAAGCAACAAATATTTTGCAACTTTAAGCTACAGCAAAACTTCAAACAATATCACAGATATTCTTAAACCTGTGGTAGAAAATGGGCAAATAGTTACCGTACAGACTATTGAAAATCTCAATTCCGTATCTTATTTCGGTTTATATCTTATTGCTCCTGTAAAAGTGACCAAATGGTGGGATATGAACAACAGCGCCAACTTCTACTATGGCTCCTACACCGGAAATATTTCAGGAACACAGATCAATAACAAAGGGAATTTCACATTCAATATCAACAGCATCAATTCATTCAAACTTGGCAATGGCTACACTGCTGAACTGACTGGAAATTATAAGGCTAGAGAAATATATGCCTATCTGGATGTAAGCCCAAACTGGTATCTGAATATTGGAGCTCAGAAGAAATTCAAAAACAACAGTACCCTGAAATTCTCTTTCACAGATATGTTCTTTACGAGTAATATAAAAGGTCAAACCGTTTATAATGATTATCTCGAAAACTTTGCCGTAAAAAGAGATACGCGTGTGGTTACGCTTTCTTATACTTACAATTTTGGTTCTTCTAAAAACGGACAGCCGAGAAAAACCGGTGGAGCCGAGGATCTTAAGCAGAGAGTAGGAAGCTAGATTTTAAAAAGTTACTGATTAGTCTGTTGGAAAACGCAAAGGCGCTAAGATTTTTAGAGCATTAGACTTTTTTAGGGTGCAAAGATTTTATCTGCGATAAAATTGAATACTGTTGATATCTCGCTGATTTTACAGATTGTGCAGATGATTATGGAAGAATACAAAATCTATATTTTAATCGCCATAAATACACAAATAAACAGTTTATATCCAGCTCAAAAAAACTATGTTTCTATGTGGTTCAAAAAAATATAACCACATAGAAACATAGAATTATTAACTTTTTTATTCGTGTATTCGTGCAATCATTTAGTGAGTAGCATTTAATTTTATCTGAGATAAAATCTTTGTGTCTTAAAAACAGAGTGATCCTCTCAAGCTCCTTGCGCCTTCGCGTTTTCCAACCAAAAAAGGACAACAAACATCTATACAAAACAAAAACCCCTCAATTTTGAGGGATTTTTTTATATCTAAGAATGATTCTTAAGCTTCGTTAGAAGGTGTTTGATCTTCAGCTGGTTTTTCAGCTTGTGGCTTTTGTCCTTCCGGTCTTCTTTGTCCATCCGGTCTTCTTTGCCCTTCTGGTCTTCTTTGTCCGTCTGGTCTACCTTGCCCTTCTGGTCTTTCAGATCTTTCTGGTCTTTCAGGTCTTGGTAAAAGAACTTTACGGGAAAGTTTCATTTTCTTACGATCATCGTAACCCATGAACTTCACTTCTACTTCATCACCTTCTGCATAAGGAACTTTGTCTAGACGAGCCCACTCAATTTCAGAAATGTGAAGAAGACCTTCTGTTCCTTTAGCAATCGCAACAAAAGCACCGAAGTCCATTACTTTTACTACTTTACCATTGTAAACTTCTCCTACAACCGGTACGAAAGTAATTTCGTTGATTCTAGCAACAGCAGCATTGATTTTCTCTCTGTCTGTTCCTGCAATCTCAATACGTCCGATCTCACCAATTTCTTCAATAGCAATAACGGTATCTGTATCTTTCTGCATCTGCTGAATAATTTTTCCACCAGGCCCGATTACAGCACCAATGAAGTCTTTAGCGATCTCCATTACAACCATTTTCGGAGCGTGAGGCTTCACATCAGCTCTTGGTTCAGAAATAGTTTCAGTAATTTTATTTAAGATGTGTAATCTTCCGTCTCTAGCCTGCATCAAAGCTTTTTCCATGATATCCATAGAAAGTCCCTGAATTTTGATATCCATCTGACAAGCAGTAATACCGTCTGCAGTACCTGTTACTTTGAAGTCCATATCTCCAAGGTGATCTTCATCTCCTAAGATATCAGAAAGTACCGTGAATTTACCAGATTTTGCATCTGTAATCAATCCCATTGCAATCCCGGAAACAGGTTTTGTAATCTGTACCCCAGCATCCATTAATGCTAATGTTCCTGCACAAACTGTTGCCATTGAAGACGATCCGTTTGATTCAAGGATGTCAGAAACAATTCTGATTGTATATGGATTTTCTTCAGGAATAACCGCCTGTAATGCTCTTTGAGCAAGGTTACCATGTCCTACTTCTCTTCTTGAAGTTCCTCTTAAAGGTCTAGCTTCACCCGTTGAGAATGGAGGGAAGTTATAATGTAGGAAGAATTTTTCGTCGTGTTGCGTAATTACGCTGTCTACCATGTTAGCATCTTTCACAGAACCTAAAGTTACGGCTGTTAAAGACTGAGTTTCACCTCTTGTAAACACTGCAGAACCGTGAGCTCCCGGAAGATAGTCGATTTCTGACCAGATCGGACGGATTGTCTGAGGGTCACGACCATCAAGACGAATATTGTCTTCAAGGATCATCTGACGCATTGCTTCTTTCTCTACATCATGATAATATACTTTTACGAAAGGTGTTACTCTTTCTAATTCCTCTTCATTATCAGCATATTGAGCTAAGAATTCTTCACGAACTGCTTTGAATTTCTCACCTCTCTCCTCTTTTCCAGATGGAGTTCTTGCTACTTCATATACTTTATCGTAAGTTTCTTTCCATACTTTTTCACGAATTTCTTCGTCGTGATTTTCGTGAGAATATTCTCTCTTAGGGAAAGCTTTACCTACTTTTTCTGCTAATCTCTCCTGAGCTTCAATTTGCTTTTTAATTTCAGCATGACCAAAATTAATAGCTTCTAACATTTCCTGCTCAGAAATTTCTTTCATTTCTCCTTCTACCATTACGATGGAGTCTTTAGTAGCTCCAACCATAATATCTAATTCAGAATTTTTCAATTCTTCATAACTTGGGTTGATAGAAAGTTGTCCGTCAAATCTTACAACTCTTACTTCAGACATTGGTCCGTTGAAAGGGATATCAGTAATTGCAATGGCTGCAGAAGCTGCTAAACCAGCTAAATCATCAGGAATTGTTTTTCCGTCATAAGAAATTAAAGAAATCATTACCTGAACTTCAGCATGGAAATCTTCAGGGAAAAGTGGACGCAATACTCGGTCTACTAATCTCATTGTTAAAATTTCCTGATCAGAAGGTCTTGCTTCTCTACGGAAGAAGTTTCCAGGAATTCTTCCACCTGCATAGAATTTTTCTCTATAATCTACTGTTAAAGGTAAAAAATCTACACCAGGATTTGCTTCTTTATTGGCTACAACAGTTGCTAAAAGCATTGTTCCACCCATTTTTACTACCACAGATCCATCAGCCTGCTTCGCTAATTTCCCTGTTTCAATAGTGATTTCTCTGCCATCAGCAAGAGTAATCATTTCTGTAAACGCTTGAGGTATACTCATAAATTTGTCTTCTTAATACTCCGTATTGAGTATGAATTAATATTTAAACTCTTTAAATTTCGTGTGCAAAGGTACTATATAATAATGATATATTAAATTTTTCAATTGCATAAATAGGCTGTCAAAATACAAAAAATTGGCTATCAGTTTTATGAAAGTCTCAAAAAATAACATCAGTAATTCAAAGACCCTTATTATTTCTGAAAATAAAACACATTTTTTCATGATATTGTATTGAAAAACTCAGGTGTTTTTGTATTATTGTCTCAAAAAATGGAAATAATATTTTAATCGGATAAAAAGTATACATTCCCTTATAAAAATCATTAAAATAATTGCAAAACCATAGGCTGATCCCTATATTTGCCCTACTTCACCAAATACAATGCTGTAGGCAAAAAAAGTTAAGGACTTATCCTTATCCAGATAAATAAATGTTTATGAATAAAGAAGTACAAACTCAAAGCAGGAATTATACGGTTCCGTTGATTACCATCACCCTGCTGTTTTTTATGTGGGGATTCATCACCTGCATGAATGATATTTTGATCCCCTATTTGAAACAACTCTTCAAACTCACCTTTTTCGAATCCATGCTGGTACAGTTCTGTTTCTTCGGAGCTTACTTTATCGGATCTCTGATTTATTTTCTGATTTCCATTTCTAAAGGTGACCCCATCAATAAAGTGGGCTACAAAAAGGGAATTTTGTTCGGAATTGGTTTGGCAGCACTAGGCTGTATCCTGTTTTATCCGGCTGCAACATTCTCATACTATCCTTTATTTCTGGGAGCTTTATTCATTTTAGGATTAGGATTTACCGTTTTACAAATCACAGCCAATGCTTACGTTTCATTACTGGGTTCAGAGGAATCTGCCTCCAGCCGATTGAATATGACTCAGGCTTTCAACGCCTTCGGGACAACAATTGCTCCGGTATTGGGTGGACATTTAATTTTTGAATTATTTTCTGAGCCGGACGGAACTTTCAGTGCAGTAGCAACCAGAATTCCTTATCTGATCTTCGCAGCGATTCTTTTATTAGTTGGATTATTAATTTCAAGGGTAAAGCTTCCTTCATTTCAAACGGAAACTGAAGAAACTGTTCAAGGTTGGGGTGCTCTGAAATTCAACCACTTAAAATTCGGGGTTTTTGCTATGTTTTGCTATGTTGGTGGTGAAGTAGCCGTAGGAAGTTTCATCATCAGTTTCCTTGAAGAAACCATGAAATTCAACGAAGCGATCAGTAAAAATTATCTTTCCTTATATTGGGGAGGAGCCATGATCGGGCGTTTCTTAGGCGCCATTTCATTAAATCAATCTATTAGTCAGCCTAAAAAAGCAATTTTCATGTTAGGTGCTGCAGCATTAGTTTTCCTGGTAATTTTCAGCATTGTAAACCTTAGCTTTGAACAAATAAGCTTTTTCTTAGTGTTCATAATACTGAATTTTGCAGCCTTCTTTGTGGGCAAAGCAGCTCCGGCAAGAACGCTTTCTATTTTTGCAGCCATTAATGTTATTCTATTAATTTCAACAATGGTTAACCATGGAGAAATGGCGATGTACAGCGTTTTAGGAATCGGAATTTTCAACTCTATCATGTTCTCTAATATCTATACTTTAGCAATTTCAGGACTAGGAAAATATACAAGCCAGGGTTCATCTTTAGTGGTAATGGCCATTTTGGGAGGTGCTATTGTTCCTATTTTCCAAGGTTATCTTGCCGATCAGTTTGGGGTACAGCATTCATTTATTATTCCTGTATTCTGCTATCTGGTCATTTTAATATTTGGAGCTTACTGCACCAAATATCTTGGACATGTAGAAACCACTGAAGCAAAATCAGGACATTAAATAACACCCATATAAAATAATAATTAGGCTATTTCATCTTTGAGATAGCCTATTATTTTTCACCGCTTTAATCTATGTTAATATGTGGTAAGATATTAAACGTTTATTTTTTTTAACCACATAGATTCATTGCGAACTCATATTGTATTCGTGCATTATTAGCCATTAAATAGGAAGCTTCAACATTTTATCGCAGATAAAATCCTTGCATCTTAAAACAGTCTAATGCTCTAAAAAACTTGGCATCTTAACGTTTTCCAACCTTTTCAAGCCACGAATGCACGAATTTCTTTATTGATCTTACTATGTAACTTTACTCATACAATTTCGACCTATATTGTATAAATCACGTAAACCTTTTTCCTGATGAACATCCAATTAAAACTTGAATACGCAGCTTTTTTAGCCCTTGGAGTTCTGGCTTTTTCACAAACAGGATATTCTTGGTGGTGGTTTGCTGGGTTATTTCTTGCTCCTGATATTTCCATGTTAGGATATACAATTAATAATAAAGCAGGTGCATTTTGTTACAATCTTTTCCACCATTTTGGTATAGCTGTCATTGTTTACCTTGTCGGAACAGCGTTATCACTGCCCTATTTACAAATGGTTGGAGCGATTCTATTTTCGCATTCTGCTTTTGATAGAGTATTAGGCTATGGATTGAAGTATCCGGATAGTTTTCAGAATACGCATTTGGGGAAGATTGGGAAGAAAATGGAATAATTGATTAACCACCTCATTAAAAATTCCTTGAATTTTTGCCACCCTTTTGTAGAAAGGGAATTTTCACCTCTTCAACTATACTATTTGGTACAGTTATTCTTTTCAATTCTTTACGAATAATGAAGGTTGAATTCCTACGGAATGCAAGTTACATCAATAAGCCAACAATTCATAGTCTTAACGGAAATGATCTGATACCTTCCGGCATTGGAATTTTATGACATTCGGTGTCAAAATAATACCCAACAAAAAAGCAACCTCTTTCGAAGTTGCTTTATTTTGAAAATCTTTATAGATTATTTTCTTAGTCCTAATGCAGCAATAATTGCTCTATATCTTGCGATATCTTTTTTCTTAAGGTAATCTAGTAAACTTTTTCTCTTACCTACCAATTTCACTAGAGATCTCTCTGTGTTGAAATCATGACGGTTAGCCTTTAAGTGCTGAGATAAGTGATTAATTCTGAAAGTGAAAAGAGCGATTTGTCCTTCTGCGCTTCCTGTGTCCTGTGCAGATTTTCCGTGTTGTGCGAAAATTTCCTGCTTTTTGTCTGTTGTTAAGTACATTCCAATATTGTTTAATGATTATTATGTAACGGGTGCAAAATTACGACTATTTTTTGAATCTGCAAACATTATTGATTTCATATATCAAAATTGATAGAAAAAAATGTTAAAAATTTCTTAATAAATTTTACACAATTCAACGAAAAGGCAGTAATTTTGCATTCGAATTACAGATGAGAAAATTAATATTCTTTACAGCAGTTACTACTTTTTTATTCATTGGCTTTACTTCAGTACAAGCACAGAGAAATGCTGATGATAAAATAAAAAAAGTTCTATACTTCAATCCCGAAGTAGAGCCTGATATTGATGAAATTAAGGAGCCTACCAACAATGCATTCTTTGATGCCGTTTCTGATAATTTCAGCAGCAGAAGAAATAAAATGCTCCGTGCAGAAGTACAGGTTCCTTATGACAGCATAGATAAGCAGACCATTATGGATTACTGTTCCAATAACGATGCAGATTTTGCCATCGTTTCCAAAGTACGTTATTTCAAGGTAGGTTTTGGGAAGTACGTTTTCTCCAATCAGGTGGTAGTAAGCATGAAGCTTTTTGGTGCTGATGGAAATCTGGTTACAGAATCAGATCATGATACTTATCGTAAAAATATGCGTCTTCTGGGTTCTACAGTAAATTCTGTAAAAATAGGTACGGAGGGAGCTATTAAAGGAATCATTAAAAAACTGAGAAAACTAAAACCTACGGAAGCAGAATTGTAGAGTTTAATGTTTTAAGTTCAACATTCTCATTCCCCTACTCCTATTGATTTACTTCACAAGAGAATTGCCAATGATTTGGATAGATTCTATTTTCCCTTTTTATTCATTTTTAATCATCCATAAAGTATAACGGCTTAATTTATCATCTGTTATTGATAGCTCTTTTCCTGTAATATATATTTATCTTTCTATCTTACTGTTCTTCATTCATTACTTTAGTTTTACATTAAATCTAAATCACTATGAAAGATTTAAAAAAGTTGAACAGAACCCGCCAGAAAGAGATTCTGGGCGACGGCAGAAATGGAGGCATTCAAAAATGTGAATACCACTTTGAATGTCCGGGTGGATCATGTTGCAGAAATGCTTGTATGTATGCTCCTTGTCCAGAATTGTAATCCTTTTTAATCTCAATGCATAATGCCTGTTTATGATAAACAAATTTTTCCTTTTTTTTCAGAAACACAACAACAAATAACTGACATCCAATTAATTATTTTCACCAAACAATGAATAATTGAAAAAAAATTATTATTTTAGACCAACATTAAAACCAAAAATCTATGAAAAATTTAAAAAAACTCAACAGAGAAGCAGCAAAGCAAATTAATGGAGGAGCTATTGCAAGATGTAGCAATACAAGACCATGTACCATAGGATGGTGTTGTGATGGTGTTTGTAGCCCCTACATGTGTCCTATATTAGATTAGAAAATAAAAATACATTTGGCATCTGTTCTCGCAGATGCTTTTTTTATAATAAAAATCAAAAACACATACAACAAACTGATTATCAAATAAATAATTCCACTATAAAACGAATAATTAGAAAATATTTATTATTTTAGTATTAACATTTAAATCTAAACAACTATGAAAAATCTAAAGAAAATCAGCAGAGAAACTGCAAAGCAAATTAAGGGTGCAGGTCTTACAAAATGTACAGAACACTCACAATGTATTTTCGGAATGTGCTGCAAAGGGGTGTGTATGGAATACATCTGTTTTGAAGAATAATTTTGAACTTTTCATGCCAATCAATTCTCATGAAAAATTCAAATCTTAAAAGACTGAACCGAAAGGAGCAGATAGAAATAAAAGGAAGCCTGCAAATGAAAAAATGCAGAAGCACTTATCCTCAATGTGATTCCGGAGAATGTTGTATTGGAGGAATCTGTACTCCTTCTCCTATTTTAGAATGCGAACCTATTCTTGATTAAAAGGATATTTTTTAAATTTAATTTTTAACATCCACTTCGGTGGGTGTTTTTTAATGCTGTTTTTCAAGTTTTAGACTTTAATAAATCCTTAAATTTCCCAGTTTATTACTCAGTCTTAAAAATTTGAATTATTTTTGCATATCCTAAAAATTCACGTTTTGAACTCTAGAGACGAACTTATCTTCAATCCCGCCGACATAGCCGAAACTCTCAGCAAACTTCCAGCTGACGAGCGGCTGCTCGCGTTCCTGAAGGTTCCGAAAGAGTACAAAGCAGAGGTATTCTCTCATCTTGATCCTGACTTTCAAGAAGATACAATCAGAAGTATCGGAAGCGACGAGGTTTCCGAAATTTTGAATGCCATGACTCCTGATGACAGAACTTCCCTTTTTGAGGACTTCCCGGATGAACTGATTAAGTATTCTATCAATCATCTTAACCCACAGGAAAGAAGGATTGCCTTGAAGCTATTGGGCTATAATTCTGATTCCATTGCCCGTCTGATGACGCCTTATTACATCCAGATCCGTAAGGAATGGACCGTAAAAAGATGTCTTCAACAGATTAAAAAGGTAGGAAGAAAGGTGGAAACCATGAACTATCTGTATGTAGTGGATGAAAGAAACCGCCTGATTGATGACCTTGCCATCGGAACTTTATTACTGGAGGAGGAAGATACTTTGGTTTCTGATATGACAGACAATCATTTTGTTGCCATTACCACAACAACTTCTAAAGAGGACGCGGTAACCTATTTCGAAAAATATGACCGTGGAGCGCTTCCCATTATTACAGAAGCCGGTGTTTTGGTAGGAATTGTAACAATTGATGACATTCTTGACCAGATTGAACAACAGAATACCGAGGATATTCAGAAGTTCGGGGGATTGGAAGCATTAGACCTTCCTTACATCCAGACTTCATGGACAGAAATGATTAAAAAAAGAGCCACATGGTTGATTATTTTATTTGTTTCTGAAATGCTGACTGCTTCAGCCATGGGATATTTTGATAAAGAAATTGAAAAAGCAGTTGTTCTCGCCTTATTTGTACCATTGATTATTTCCAGTGGTGGTAACTCCGGATCTCAGGCTGCAACATTGATTATCCGTGCAATGGCCCTTCAGGAGATCAGCCTGAAAGACTGGTGGTATGTGATGAAAAAGGAGATCATCTCCGGTTTGTGTCTGGGTGCTATTCTAGGAGTGATTGGGTTTATCAGAATTATGCTTTGGCAAAAAATTGGCCTTTTCGATTATGGTCAATATTGGGTATATGTAGGATTGAGTGTTTCTGTTTCCTTGATTGCAATTGTGCTATGGGGAACTTTATCAGGTTCTATGATTCCATTTGTTTTAAAGAAGCTAAATCTTGACCCTGCCACATCTTCGGCTCCATTTGTAGCGACATTGGTGGATGTTACAGGATTAATTATTTATTTTACGGTAGCCGGTTTATTCCTTACAGGAAGACTTCTCTAGAATTTTAACTGATACATATTGAATAAACTCTCCATAACCCTATTTAGGATTATGAAGAGCTAATGATTATTGTCTAAGGTTGAGGACAGTATAAACTCATAAACCTACATAGTACATAAGTTCCTGTAATTTCACAAAACATTGTACATTCCCCTTTTGGTGGAATTATTTCTCCACCCTTAATTTTTTTTAATTCTTTTCTTTCAATACTTTTTAAATTTTTCATGTTTAAACTTGCTTTTGGTTATCCCCTACTCTATAAGCTTTTCAGGTCCCGCTATTTTCATTGATCCAAAATAACAAATTAATCAACATCAATCACGATTTAGTGAAAATTTATTAATACACCAATGAAAAATAGTAATATTATAAATTAACCACAATTATCATCTCAAATTTATATATTTTCTTATCTTTAAGAGATGAAAGTGATTTCTCTAGTACCATCCATCACAGAGGCATTATTTGATTTAGGCCTTACCGAAAATGAAGTTATCGGGCGAACAAAATTCTGTATTCATCCCGAAGAAAAGATAAAAAATATTCCTATTATCGGAGGGACAAAGAATATCAATATTGAAAAAATTAAAGCGCTGCAGCCGGATATTATCCTTGCCAATAAAGAGGAAAATATCAAAGAACAGGTAGAAGCTTTAATGGATGATTTCAAAGTTATAGTTACCAATGTAGAAACTATTGAAGATAATTATTACCTGCTTAAAACTCTTGGGAATTTGTTGGGAAAGGAAGAAAAAGCCCAACTTTTCAATCTTAAAATCTACGAAATCCTTAATCAGGCTAAACTTGATAATCCTGTAAAAGCCGCTTATCTCATTTGGAAAAACCCATATATGACGATTGGTTCAGATACGTTCATTCACAGAATACTGACGGAAATAGGCTTTGAAAATATTTTTAAAGACAAAACCCGATATCCGGAAATTACTCCTGAAGATCTGGAGAAAGCCGATGTGATTATGCTGTCTTCTGAGCCATTTCCTTTCAAAGAGAAACATATTGAAGAGCTGCAGGCTTTTTACCCTGAGAAAAAGATTATGATCGTAGATGGAGAGGCATTTTCCTGGTACGGAACCCATATTGCAAAATGTGAGAACTATTTTAAAGAATTACTGACGGAAATACATGCTATGCAGATATGATTTTTAATAGAAAAAGTCTCTCATCAAAATTACTCCTTGCCTTATCTTATAAATTTTGGTACATTGATCTGAATTAATACAAAAACATATGTCTGGTACTGTTATATTATCTGAAGGAGCAGAATTTGAGCACGTTATACGAGAGGTTTCGAAATACATCCACCTTTATGTAATGCCATTCAAAAAAGATGAGCGAGCCTTCACACGCATCGATAAACGTGAAAATATGTATGGTGGAAACGGAACGGTGCATATGATACAGATGTTCGATCAGAAAGAGCTCGCTAATAATCGTTTAGCCGCTTATATGGTTTTATTAAACAATGGTGATGAATCCGGGTTTCATACTCACAATGAGAGAAATGAAGAAGAATTGTATGTGGTTGTACATGGCGTTGGAGAATATCGTGAAAGAACCGGAACAGAAGGAGCCATTCGTACAAAAACACTTCAAAAAGGAGATATTACAGCCATTAGTTCTATAGGTTATCATTCTATTGAAAATACAGGTGATGAGCCTTTAATTATGTTTGTTATTACAACCAACAATCCATAAAAATAAAAAACTCCGGATCTTATGACCGGAGTTTTTTTATATTCATCTTATTGAATTTGATTACAAAACCTTGGAAACTTCATTACAAAGCCATTCCAATAATTCTCTGTCTTCAGCCGTAAAAGGATCGATCGTGTGAGAATCAATATCAATCTGACCGATGTTTTTCCCGTCTTTAAAGATCGGAACTACAATTTCAGCTTTAGTGTCAATTGAACAGCTTAAATAATTGCTTTCTTCATGCACATCAGGAACTACAAATGTTTCATTGGAAACAGCTACCTGACCACAAATTCCCTTTCCATAAGGGATAATGGTATGATCTGTTGGAGCTCCCACATATGGGCCTAAGATCAATTCATCTTTATCTCCGTTTTTAAAATAGAAACCTGTCCAGTTAAAATAAGGGATTTCCTGATCTAACAGGTGACAAACTTTTTCAAGCTTCTCTTCTGTATTATGTTTTGGACTTTCAAGAATAGAGGAAAGTCTTTTCTTTAATTCTGACATTATATTAATTTTTAAGAGAATTGTTTTAAAGGTAGTTCTTCTTTATAGCCGAACATTCCACGCTCTTTAATCATTTCTGCTACACCTTCAGGAACCTGAGTTTCCCAGCCTTTAATGCAACATGCTATTTTTCTTAAAATCTCTCTTGAGTATATTTCCAAAAACTCAGGATTGTAATTTGTAATATCTACAATACGGTTATTGCGCATGAAATATTTATACAATTCTTTAAGGTTTTCTTCCACTTTAAGATTGGTAGAATTCAATAGCTGATGAGTTTCAGGATCTTTATAAGGATACAGATACACTCTCATTCCGTTTCTAAAGAACTTACCGAATGCTTCAAGAATTCCCCCAGAAAGGTTTTGATAGTATTTCTCATCAAATACCATCAATAGGTTATTTACGCCCATTGCAACCCCGATATTTCCGCTTGTGTAAGACGCAAAATAATCAATCAGTCTATAATATTCCGAGAAGTTTGAAATAATAACGGTATATCCTAATTTGCCCAGAATATCTACTCTATCCAGGAAGTCTCTTTCATCAATATCTCCATCTGCTCTCAGATTGGAAATGGTAATTTCAATAAGAACTTCTGTTTCTTCATGGGTACAGATGGCATCTTTCAGGAACATATCCATTCCATTCTGAAGCATATCAATATTTACCTTCGTTACAGGTCTGAAACTTCCTCTTACTGCAAAGATATTTTTCTTGTATAAAACATCTGCCGGAAGCATATTGTTCCCCTGAGAATTGAAGATCACCGCATCAGTCATCCCATTCTTCACTAACTGAAGAGACATCAGTCTGTTGTCTACATATTCAAAAGCAGGCCCACTGAAATCGATCATATCAATCTCAAGGTTGTCTTTTGCTACATCATCGTATAAAGATTCTACCAGAGTTCTTGGATTATCAAAGTAATTAAAAGCTCCAAAAATAAGGTTTACTCCAAGATTCCCCAGTGTTTCCTGCTGCAGAGTAGCATCATTCTCATTGAATTTTACATGGATAACGATTTCGTTGTAGTCTTCATTTTCTTTAGTCTGAAAACGGATTCCCACCCAGCCGTGGCCTTTTACTGTTTTGTCGAAGTTGATGGTGGTTACTGTATTGGCATAGGAAAAGAATTTTCTGTCCGGATTGTTATCCCTTGAGATTCTCTCTTCGATTAATGCTACTTCATAGCGGAGCATTTTACGAAGTCTGTTTTGGGTAACATACCTGTTTTTTACTTCTTTTCCGTAGATGGCATCACTAAAATCTTTGTCATAAGCAGACATCGCCTTAGCAATCGTACCGGAAGCTCCCCCTGCTCTAAAAAAGTGACGAACAGTCTCCTGCCCTGCTCCAATTTCTGCGAAAGTACCATAAATAGTAGGATCTAGATTAATTGTTAATGCTTTTTGTTTAGGAGTTAGTTTCTGATACATTAGGACATTAAATTTTTTGTAAATTTACCAAAATTAAACCAACCTCAAAACAAAATGAAGTTGAAATTTTTAGGAACCGGTACTTCTCAAGGTGTGCCCGTTATTGGCTGCACCTGCGAGGTGTGTATTTCCGAAAATCCAAAAGACAAACGTCTTCGCTCTTCCGTGATGGTAACTACGGATGAAAATAAAAAAATACTCATAGATTGCGGTCCCGATTTCCGGCAGCAAATGCTTACCAATCATGAACATACTGTAGATCTCGCACTGATTACTCATGAACATAATGATCATGTGATTGGGCTTGATGATATGCGTCCGCTTATTTTTAAAAGCGGAAAAGATGTTCCACTCTACTGTTATTCCCGAGTCGCTCATGAGATTAAAAATCGTTTTCCTTACGCTTTTGCAGATGTAAGGTATCCCGGTGCACCGGCTTTTGAGCTTCATGAAATTGAAAATAAACCTTTTCAGGTTTTGGATACAGAAGTCACTCCTATTGAAGTGATTCATTTTCAAATAAGTGTTTTTGGATATAAATTTAAAAACCTGGCTTATATTACGGATGCAGGCTTTATTTCTGACACAGAAAAGGAAAAATTAAAGAACCTTGATATCCTGATTTTAAACTGTATCAGAAAATTTGATCCACATCCGGCTCATTTTATCCTTCCTGATGTTATCAAACTGTTTGAAGAGCTACAACCTAAAAAATTATTTTTAACTCACATTAGTCATCATTTAGGCGTGCATGATATTGAAGATAAACTACTTCCACCCGGAATGCACCTTGCCTACGATGGTTTGGAGATAAATTTTTAAAACTTTTTTTCTAAAAAGCTTTTGAACATTGAAAAAAGTTCCTATATTTGCACACCAATTTGAAACAAACAATAACGTTTGGAGTAAACATCAAGCCCAGGTGGCGGAATTGGTAGACGCGCTGGTCTCAAACACCAGTTCTTAGGAGTACCGGTTCGATCCCGGTCCTGGGTACAAAAAACCTCTGAAATCATTTGATTTTCAGAGGTTTTTGATTTTTAGGGGATCAAAAGGGTGGCTAATTTTTCTTCGACATTAATGTACCATCAATAAATTTAAATTCATAATCTATCTTTATTATTCTCCAAAAAGCTATCAGACAATTTCATCTTTTACATTAACATCATTCTAGCCTGACAAAAAATTACTTCATTATTTCTCCTTATTTTTACTAAAATTAATAAGAGATAATTTTATATGTTTTTATAACAGAAAAAACTATTATGTTGATTAAATTTTGTAATTTAGAGTTATAACCATAATACTCGAGTATGTACATTTCAAACATAAAACTTTGGGAACCTCCAAAGATTAATCTTCTTATTTCAAAGGAATTCAATCCCTATCAAATAATATCTGTATAACCTAAAAACTACTATTGTGATTGAGAAAAATGATTATTAAAGATTAATGATCAATACTTCAATTTACTTTATAAAAGCATGAATTAAAATGTATTAAAATTAAATCTGTCAACAGATTTGTTTTAGCATTTCCTCTTCTGTTACGTACATATACCATATCAAGTAATTTTAAAAACTACTTTCTAATTTACTTACTAATAATCTTTTTTAAAAATGCACAGAGATTTTATTGATAATATTTATAAAGAGAAGGCAAAAAATGATAGTAATTCTAGGGACCTGGCAAGAACATTAGATGTTCTTTCAAAAACAGTCTTTGGTGATGTTAATCGTTTTATTTTTGAATTGTTACAAAATGCAGATGATTCATCAGAGTCAGGCAATAATGTTGAAGTGGAATTCAGATTAGTTGACAACTATTTAATATTTGCACATAATGGAAAACACTTTACTAAAGAAGATGTTGAAGGAATTTCTGGCATAGGAAATAGAGCCAGTAAAAAGATAAGGATCTGGAAAAGACCGGCTACAAAGGAATAGGTTTTAAATCAATTTTCGGTTCTTCTGATTATGCTTTTATATCATCAGGTGGTTTTAATTTTCGCTTTGACAAAAATCATTCAGGATTTAATGGCTCAGAGGATTATCCTTGGCAGGTAATACCCATTTGGACTGAGCAACCTGTTGAAGAGACTGGTTGTTATTACGACAAAAATAGGGTTACGACCATTATTCGGACTAAAGAAAGACATTTGATTTACAAGGAAATTGTAGATGTATTTAATGATTGTCAGATAATTTTATTTTTAAGAAAGGTTAGTAAAATAACTTTCTTTAATGGGACAGACTGTGTTTTTATTATACAAAAAATAATAAAAGATAATACAGTTCAATTATTTAATGATAGAACATTAGAAAGCGAATGGATCCTGAAAGAAATGACAATCGGAATTGACGATAATTTGTCTAAAAAACTAGCAACATTGTCAGATACAGAATGTCCTCAAAAATTAAAAGAGACCAAGCACACAAAATTGACATTTGCTGCAAGAGTTCAAAATGATAAATTGCTTGCAGTGCCCAGGTCAGTGATCTATTCCTATCTGCCTACTAAGTCTCAAAAAGGATTTTCATTTTTAATTAACGGAGATTTTCTTACGAACGCTGAGAGAACAGAACTTATGCAAAATATCTGGAATGAGTTTCTTTTCAAGGAGATTGCAGTGAAGCAATTGGAATGGTTTACTGAATTGCAGAACACAATGTTTAAGTATGATGTTCTTAAACTTCTAAAGGGTAAATATCCAAGCTATTCAAGTTCCGTAATTGAATTAGGTTTTAATGATAGTTTGGATATTGCTGCAAAAACGATCAGCTTTCTTCCTGTTGAACAAACCGAAGATTTAACAACAATAGTTAATAGTATACGCGATACCTATAATTTATCCAAATGTTTTAACTCATCGACAATTTTGGATTATCTGAATCTTCCCTCCACTATGTCAATCATTGATTTACAAATGAATGATCAAAGTGTGCTATCAGAATTGGGATCAAAAGATCTTACATTCTTAGAAGTAATATTTATGGTTAATTCTGACAAAGCTAATAATATTAATAGTGCTATTCGCTTTATGGTTTTCTTCTATAATAATACTATTAAGAATAACAATCCAGATTGGTTGCCAAATCTGAAAACAGTATCTTTTATCATGGATCAGCACAATATTTACAAGAGCCCACAGGAAGTATTTTACCCCATAGCACAATACTCAGATTCACTTTCTTTTAGTCAATTAAGCTACATCCATCCACAGATATTGCTACATTTCAAAACAGCAGAATTACATTATAAACAATGGCTTTCAAATCTAGGTGTTAAAGAACCTGATAATGTAGAAGTATTTCGTAAAGCCATAGTTCCTCTGATCAATCAAAATAAAATTGATAAAAACAATATTTTAGAAATTACAGATTTTGTATTCACAACCCATAAGTCTAAAAATTTTAGTGAACATGACTATGAGAATTTGAGGAAACTTCCGGTTTTGACAAATAATGGTTTATACAAATCATCACAAACTTATTTTTCAGATGATTATAATCCTGATAAAAAACTCTCTAAAATTTTAGTTAATGCAAATTTCTTGGCGACTGACTATGTAAAAAGTGAGGATGATAAGGGAGAATGGAAAGTTTTTTTTAAAAGGATTGGAGTCAGAGACAATATCTCTATTGACATTATTGAAGAAAAAATAGAAAGAGTATTTTTTGAAAGTCAAAATGAGGAGGCAAAGTCATATTTTACCTGGTTGGAATCAAAAGAAGAATACCCAGGTCTCTATCATTCATATCGGTATTCCGGGCAGCATCATATCTCACATTTTACCAAGATTGAATTTCGTAGTCATTTGGCTGATCTAGATTTTTCAAAATTTTTCTGGTCCAGTATGTTGGATTCTTGGGATACATTGAAAAACAAATGCAGCAATACTAAATATTTTTATCGAGGTGGTAGTAGTCCTGTTTCAAGTTTTCTTAATTATTACATCGTAAGTTTTCCAAGTGTTCCTGCTACTGATGGTATCTGTTATAGATCTGTAGAATTATTCTCACCAAATTTTAAGGCTATCGTTGGTGACTCATTTCCGGTAGTGGATTTTCCTGTAGCCACCACAAAAGAGCAAATAGATTTTTTTGGATTTAAAACATATCTTTCAGTAAGCGAGTGCCTTGCTATATTAGATAATCTAGCAGCTAAAAGTATTTCTGGTGATACTACCAAGCAAATATTTGCTGTCTATAATTATGTGATTGGTCACGGTATAACTGATAAAAATGCTGTATTAGAGTGGCGGAAAAATGCAAAGGTACTTGCCATAAATAATACAATTCAGCCTGTTGAAAAACTTTATATTACAAATATAAATAGTGATGTAACTCCTGTAAACTCAGATCGATTTCTAAAATTACCCCTGGGGAGAATTTCTGATGAAATTGTAGCACTCTCAGAATTTTTGATGATTCCTCTCATTTCTGAAAGTATGTTAGAATTTGTTTCACATGGCGAATCAGAGGATCAAGCTTTAAAAGCAGCGATTGAAAGTAAGCTTACTTATTTGGCGATTATACATTCTCACAATACAAGTGATGAATTTGTAAAAGTTGTAGAAAGATTGCGTCAGATCTTAAATGCTAAAAACTTTTTTAGAGCAGATAAGTTAAGACTGGTTTACAGCAACGAAGAGAAGGAAATGATAATTGATATAAACATTGATGTTTGGAACACTAGGTCTAAACAATTTTATTACACTGGAGATTGGAAAAAACCAGTAACACTTTACAGTTTGAGCAGTGGTCTTTGCGAGATGCTCGAATTGAAAAATATGGAACGTGAATTTGAATTGATCTTTCAATTGGACGATCAAGATATTTTAGATTGGTTAGTGAAAAATAAGTTTAATACGGAACAGATTGAAGAATTAGGGTTGTTTGTTGACATTCATCATGATATTACCGAAGAGGGATCTATTGATGAGAATGACATAGCAGAGAAATTTAGTGAATTTAGTATTGATTTCGTGGCACAGTTGCAAGTTGAAGAGATAGCACATTCGATTTCTTCACCTGTGGTCAAGGAACTGGTGGATTTTTCTGCAATCAATGTACGGCAATATACTCAGGTCGAGAATGATCAGACACGAATTGAAATAGGTAGATGGGCGGAAGAATATGCGAATAAATATTTCAAGGAAAACTCCGAAATATTTACCTCAGTTAAATGGATGAATGAAAATGAAGAAAGTTTTTTACCATATGATTTTGAGATTACTGAGTTGGGAATTGAAAAATTGATTGAAGTTAAAGGAACTCCTTCAAATGATAATCTCCCGGTTTTATTATCCCAGGAAGAATGGAAAGTCCTATTTGCCACCGGCAAAGACTATTCAATTTTCAGAGTTTTAGGGGCTGGGACCGAAAATCACAGAATGGAAAGAACAGATGATTTAAAAACAATAATTTCTGAAGGAAGGTTAATTGATTTTCCGATTAAGTTATATTTAGAGTGATAAAATGTGTAAAAAAAAAAAGATTTATAATTTTTCTTAAACCGAATTGAATATGAGTTACAGTAAAGAAATTGATAACATTATCAAATCAAGTATTATAAGCAATCCCGCTAATTTTACTAAATCGGAGATCTTCAATTTTAGTGATTTACCAAATGAAGAACTATATGAACAATTCTATAATTTTTGTAGGACTAACATGGATATTCATGCTGAAAAGCTAAATATAAACCCTAACTATTTTGTTTTTACCAACGACATTCGTTCTAATGCGCAAGCTGTTCGAATAAAGGGAGAATATTTTATGCTGATTAATATGGGACTCGTACAGTCTTCAATTGATAATCTTCTGCAAAATGAAGAGCTGGATAAATTTTTTAATAAAAGATTTCCTGATCTTATTTCGAAATATGATAACTCTATTGCTGGCTTGGGGTTTCAGGTTGCAACACAATTTGCATATTATCATGAGTTAGCACATCTAATTCAATTTAGTAAACAGGGGGAGCTATATAAATCGTTACAAGAAATGTACAGTACAAGCCCAAGTTTTAATATAGAGCAACATAAACTGGAAATAAATGCAGATACATATGCTGCCTTTGCGATTACAAACCATATTCAGGACTACTTGGAAAAAACATTTACAGATGACTTAAGTGAAGAAAAAGTTAAGGATACATTTGTACTTATCTCTGTATGTCTGCTAAATCATATTGCAAGATTTGCCACCATTAACTTAGATCTTTACTTTGATAAAAGTTCACATCCCCACCCTTTCTTAAGATTATTCAACGTCATATTGAATATAGCCCACTACTTGAACAGCACCCATTATTTTCAGGAAAATAATATAAAAATATTTGCTGCAAGCACACTTAAGGAAATTTTTGATTTATATCAAGACCTGGAAAAGGAAAAGATTTTTACTACAAACTTTGGAAAAGCGTTAGATAAAGCTGAAAAATTTCAAGATAAGATTGTAGAATATTTAGGAGAATTAATAAATTTTGATATTGAAAAGAATTATTACGATGCTTTAGAAAAATGGAATGAAGTATTTGAATAAAATCACCCTACACTCTAATTTCATAAAAATAGGACATAAATGAATAAGCTTTACATAATTGGAAACGGATTCGATCTGTATCACGATCTTCCAACCAGCTACAACGATTTTCATCAATTTGTAATTGAAAATCATCAGGATTTAGAAAATACTTTTGAAGAGTATTTTCAGTTAAGTTATAATGATAAATGTTTGTGGAAGGACTTTGAAAATGACTTAGGTACTTTCGATTGGAAAGCTTTTTCTGATGAAATAAATCAGATTGATGTACTTGATGACAACTTTAGACCCAGTTTTATATATGGATTAGAGGATGATCTGGAACAGGAGACAAAGATATTGGTTAATAGTATCAAAGAGGTATTTGAAGATTGGTTAACTGATCTAAATCTTGAATATACAAAAAGAAAACTTCTTTTAGAAGAAGATTCAATTTTCTTAAACTTTAATTATACGTTGACATTAGAAGAAGTCTATCAAATTCCGGCTGGTAAAATATTACATATACACGGTGATGTCGAAAATAACTTGGGAGATTTGACATTTGGTCATAATAAGAGCTTAAAAACACAGCCTGAATTTGACTCGGATGGAGAAACAACCAGAACTCAGTTTTCCGATTCAGAAGCCAATGCTCAGCAGCCTTTTTATGCTTTGCAAAAACCTGTTGATGATGTTCTGTCCGAGAATGAAAGCTTCTTCAAAAATCTAAGGGAAACCAATGAAATAATAATCTTAGGGCATTCACTTAATTCTGTTGACATGCCTTATTTTGCAAATATTAAAAAATATGTTGTTGAGTCGTCAAGATGGAAAGTCAGTTTTTATAGTGATGGGGAAAAAGCAACGCATTTAAATAGCCTTCAAAAAATTGGAATTGATGAAAGTAGAATAGAATTTTTTAAGATGTCTGATTACAATATAGCTTAAACAATCTCTAAATGATCAATTATTATGGAATATAGTTTTAGAGGAAAAAATTACAAGGTTTCAAGATTCAAAACCTTTTTGACAAATCAATTAAAAACACAATCTTTAGAGACGGTTTTTGATTCTTTAATTGAATTCGTTCACCAAAATGAATTTGAATTTCAAGATCTTTTGTCAATTTTAAATAGATATATTGATTATTCTAAAAGAATGGATATTGAGATTGAAACAGTGTTTGATTACGTTAATGATAAACTCACTAAAAAATCCGAGTACGATATAATTGAAAGTGTTTTACCCATATCAAATTTATATAATACAATTAGCTACAATTACACACTAAATTTTCTTGATGAGAATCTTGGAAAAATACCGGATAATACAAAGGAGAAAGTTCTTGCATTATTATTAAAATCAGACATAGCATTGCAAAATAACGAAATCCACAAAGCATTTTCTGTACTTAGAGATTGTTCTAACCAATGTTACAACCTATATATTTTCGATTCTTTAGAATTGAAAAGGACAATCTTTGAGAAAATGGCGATAATTGGTGAATTGGAGAGGAAAAGCGATGTTGCAATCAACTTCTACATATATTATTGTGCATTCCAAGCGGGATTGGAGTTCCTTCTCTTTCCTTATTTGGAAACTTACCGCAATTTTAGATTACCTTATTCTATCGTTGAAAATCCTGAACAGGAAATCATTGATTTAGAAAGACACTTAAAAGAAAAAAATATTGACATACATTCGTTTAACAATTTTTTACAAAATTTTTATAGAATTGAAATTCCAAAAGCATTTAAACTAGAAAACATCGACATTAATACTTTTTCTGTCTCAAATTTACCAGTTAAAGATTTGACATATTACTCTAGCTATATTTCAAACCTTTCGGTAAGAGAACTTATTTCGAAAATAGAGATAATGACTTCACAGAAGATCAAAGTTTTGACATGATAATAATTTTCAACTTTAGAACACCTTGATAAAAATGATCTATTATTCATACTGTATTAAACATTTCGAAAATATTGAAATATCGAGTAAAATTTGGAAGTAACAAGGAAATATACTGAGCTAACTCAAAATCTTTAAATAAAGTTAACGGTAAAATTTGTATTACAATCATAATTTTTTTAAGGAACTATACTAAATTTTTATATGACTGTAATAAAATAATAACTGCTATTACAATGGAAAAAGAAATACGAAACAAAGTTGACGAATTAATTGAACAAACTCTTGAAACACATCTGAAAGACATTGATTTTGGTGATGAAACTATTATGTTTCTTGGAGAGTTTATAGAATATTTATATGCTAGCGGAAATTTTCTCGTTGGGGAAAACCTTAGACCTGCATTAGATATTCTTATGCCTCTGATTTCACAAGGAAGTAAAGTAAATAAAAGAAATATTGATGACAATACGTTTTTCAAAAAAATATCGCAATCAGCTCATTTTGCTACTCATTATTATTCAATAAGAGATTTGATCTACTATTCTTTTGCGTTGCCTAATGCAATAACATGGAAATATGATGGTGAAAAAATAATAATTAGCGTTACTGATCATACAATATTTAGACAGTTGGCATCAGAAAGAATTTCATTTCATCTGAACTCATTAGGAGACGGAAATAAAATAAAAGAATCTAATCCTAAAGATCTTCTGCGAGGAACTTCAAATTGGGATTTGGCAAACCCAAATGTTAGTGAAGCCTTTGAGCGAATTTCTGCAGAGGTAGAAATTAAATTAAATCATTTTTTCTCCTATATTCAGAATGACAGCACGGTTAATATTGGAGGGTTTCAATACAAAGAATTTTATGAAGTTTATAAAGTCTTACTTTTTATTTCACTGTATGAACGTTATTTTTCGAGTGCTAATAAGATTAGTTGTGTGATAAGCTATCAAGAAGCAGACATTACAAATCAGATCTCTGAAGAAGTTGGTATTTCCCAAATAACGGTTCAGAAAATATTAAGAGATATTTCTTCATCTTCACAGGGAACATTCATCAGAAATACCGAGGCAAACAAATACTATTTATTGCCTTGGAGCTTTTCCTTAAAGGATTCACTTGGTGCTGTATTAAAACAATTTGCCAAAAAGGACAGCAATGCATTTTCAGCAGAGTGTGGAATTATTATAGGAGATAGTTTAGTAAATAAAATTGCTTCATATTTTGAGGGTTTCCGAAATTTCAGAATTCTAAAAGATATTAACCTACAAACGTTTGGTAAGCATTTGCCTGATATTGACATAGCTGCCATAAGTTATGAACCGTCTCTTGGATTTCACTTTTTTATTAGTGAGATTAAAAATAGTTTACCAGCTAGCTGGGCGAAAGAACATCTTAAGTCAACCGGTAAGAAAGGATTTGTAGACAAAGCAATTTCGCAAATTGAAAAGTTAAAAGAATTTTTAGACCAACCAGAGGGAATTAATTTACTAAAGGAGTTGAGCTTAGGAGCTTTTCCTCATTTAGACCGTAAAAGACTATTCCCAAATGGTTTTATGGTTCTCGTCGACTATTTGGTTGTTACAGTACAAAGCAATGGGATGTTCTTTCCAAATCTTAATCTAAATATCATCAGCGATGATTTGCTAAGAGCAATAGTTCTAAAGTCTGACGGTGATGTTAATTTTATTAAATATTACCTTAGTAATATGAATAAATTTTTGGATGAAGCACATGAAAAATCCGTAGTAGAAGTTGCTATTGGCGAAACTGTGATTTGTTATGATGCTCCGGTTATGAAAGAGTACTTTTTGATTCCGCAACACGAATATTTATCAGTCGGCATGTTGGAGCAGATAGAGCAAGAATCTATTGCAACAGGTTATACTTTTATTGATAGTGACCTTGAAAACTATCTAAAAAACAAAGATGATAATAATCAACAATCACAATGAAAAGTTTGTAATTTATAATTTGAATAAAATTCACTTTTACATAAATAATTAAAGAATAAAAATATTTCTAAAAGGCATTTAGCAAAAATATACAGTTAGAGAAAATTATTATGTCACAATTATTTACAATTTCCGAAAAAATATATTTGCAAGAGTTACGAAGTAAGCTGTATAAAGCATCACAAATGCATAGCGAAAACCTTGAAATTAAAAATCTGCTAGAGCTAGCAAGATGTGAACTTGCAGATGAATCATTAATCATGCTTTCTAAAAGTGCGGAATTTAAAATGCCTGTACTAGAAATTGCAAATATCGAAATGTTAGCCAGATTAAATGACTTAAAATTTATTTTAGGACATCACGATAAAATACAAAGTGTCAAGATTGCTGTAGAATTTTACCAGCAATTGTTTGACGAAACAAATGAATTGAAATTCTTTCTGCGTTCAATAGAACTGGTTCGCAAAGTCAAAAATTTGTTTCTTGATGTCTTAAGTGGTTATGAGAAAAAAGCATTGTCTGTTTTTGAAAAGCTTGAAACTTCGTATTGCAGGAGCTTATTGATTAATTCCTGCTACTTCCTTCTTCAAGAAAATTCTAAAGAAACGTTGATTAATAAATCGATTGACTGTTTAAGCAATGACTATACTAATAATGAATATAGTTCAGCACAACATTATATCACCATCTTAAATAAATTGAATTATTATGATAATAATGATTATAAGATACAAAATGCAATATGTTTAGAAAAAGAAGGTGATTTTCATACTTCAGAAAAAAAAATAAACACGTATTATCCTATTATATTACAAGCATATACTACCGCTTTAAGGGAACTCAAAAGCTTACCAGAAAATGAAGACTTTAGAAATAGGCTTAACAAAAAAATTAAAATTGAGCAAGCAGAACAGTATAATGTTTTAACAAATTCAGTTATTAATATCAAGTCAGAATTTGACATCTCAAAAATGATGAAAAATTTAAATATAAGTGATTTTCAAACCGGTTTAAGTAACCTGCTTCAGATTCCAATTATTGAAGAGCAAATAATCAATAAGGCTTTTGAACAGAAAGGTAAATCATTATTTGGTCAATTTTTCGGTAACTATACTCGCATATCTGATAAAGGTACGGTGAGTGGTATTACTGACGAAAAAAATTATTATAATAATGTTTTGAGAGATCACTACAGAAAAGTAAACATAGGTTTGATCCTTGAAATAAAATCTATCATGGATAATTATGAGAAACTATCAAAAGAATCAATATTGAAATTGATTCGGACAACAAATAGTGCATTCATTCCTAACGGGAGAGAAGAATTCTTTATTGAAGGAATTTATAGTGGCTTTGAAAATAATTTCATTCTATCTTCTCACCTATTAATACCTCAAATCGAAAATAGTCTCAAAAATATCATTGAAGTGAATGGTAGGAATACTACACGTCTTGCTGATGATATTCAAAATGATAACACACTTGGTACGATCTTAAATCCAGAAAATAAAGATAAGATGTTAAATGGAATCTGCAACAAAGACCTTCAATTTGAACTTCATAACTTTCTCATTGATGGGAGCAGTACAAATTTCCGTAATAGGATCTGTCACGGCTTAGCTAGCACATGGGAAAGTAATTTTTATGGAATTTACTTGTGGTGGATTACTTTAAAAATGGTTTTACTAACCAAAGATTTTTTTGAAATTCCGGAACGTAGTTCCAATATTTCTTGATAAACTAAACTCAAAGTTACAATTGAATATGTTATTGGTCGTGCAGCACACTCCTTCTCATGCGACAAAAAGAACTAAACAAGTGTTTGATAAATAACATTTTACAACAGATTATCCGACATGATGTCAGAAAATGAAAATATATGACATAAATCATATAAATAATTATAATCGGTATTAGATTTGAGAAATTCATCATTAAAAAAATAAAAATTTATGGCAGTTAACAGAAGTGAATATCTAGCTAATGTATTGGAGACCCATCGAATGAGTCATATTGATAAATTAGTGCAAAAATTTAGAGATAAGAGAGGGCATATTAAAGAAGCATTGGAGGAGCATTACACTTCCGATATTTATAGCCCTTTAAATTCCGGTTCTTTCGGAAAGCATACAGCTATCAACATAAAATTTGATTTGGATATTGTTGTTCCGTTCAAAAGAAACAGTTTTGCTACGATTGAAGAAATGTACAATGCTGTTTACGACTTCCTATATGAGAAATATGAGAATACAGGGCTTGCGCAGGTGAGAAAACAGAAGGTTTCAATTGGCGTTATCTTTAAAGCAGATAAAGACGGAGATCAGATCAGCATTGATGTTGTTCCGGGACGAGAAATCAGCGTAGATTCTTATTTAGATGTAAGGGATCTAAATATTTACTTCAACAAAGATACTTGGGGTTTCAGTAAAGGCACCTACATGAAAACAAATATTCAGTCACAAATAGACACAATTAAATCCAGAGACGACGAAAGAAAAATAATCAGGTTATTAAAAATCTGGAAGCACTCTAACAGTGAATCTTACAAATCCTTTTTGATGGAGCTTTTTACGTTAAAAGCATTTGACAAGTCAACAATTACAGGAAATTTATGGGAGAAAACGGAAGGCGTATTAAGTTACATAAAAGATAATGTAACTCGTGAGGATTTCACATTAAAGGATCCTGGCAACCCAAGTAATGACTTGATGAAAAACCTCACTTGGTTTGATCGTCAAAACTTATCTAACAAAATGGGAAATATGATAGACAGGATTACGGAAAATTCTGAAAACATTAAAATATATTTTCCTGTTAACAAGGATTTTGACACAGCTGAGTCGTATGGACTGAAAGGGTCTACGGGACTGTCAATTCCAAAAGATGATCAACGTTTTGGATAGAGTGAGATTAGAAAAAATAAAATCCACAATATCAGAAATTCCCTTTGTAAGCAAAATCAATCGCATAGAACAGGGGGAATTCTTTATTAGTGGAAATATAGAAATTGCTTTCGAAGAACTGAAAAATCCATTATTCTTTGATTTTTTAATAACTCAGGAATACCCTTTAAAAACATATAGTTCCGAATCCATTACATTTTTTAATTCTGATTTGATTCAGTACAATCACGTAATGGCAAACGGAAACATATGTATACATACCGCACATAGTGAAGATCTTGAGAATAAGATTTGGATTGACTTTAATGCTCTGAAGGCATGGATTATTAAATACTACATTAACAAGGAGAAAGACCAAAAATATGAACATCTGGTTGTACAGGACTCTGCAGTCAATGGTGATAAATATTCATTTACTTTCACATCAACCGGTAAGGTATTTTATGAGGGAGAAATAGGCATTGTAAAATTGTCTTTACTGCATGATGGACATCACAAAAAAGATCACATTTATAATTTTTATATAAAATCCTTTGAGACATTTCCCGATTTAAAAAAGAAATGTTCCTGGAACGATTTTTATTTTGAGCAACCTACAGACCGGGAAGGAATTTATCTTTTCCGAGAAAATCCGCCTGCAAAGTATAATCGATTTGCCTACTCCACTTGGGCTGAGCTTGATCTCCCTCAAAATATTCTAACCATGCTTCATGAATTTCAGGATAAATGTGCTAAAGAAGATTACGGAAAGGTTATCCCATTTTTTATAGGATATAAAATTAACAGCACGGAAATTCATTGGCAGGCAGCGTTAATGGAAGTGGGAAAATTTCCGATTAAGGGTATTCCTGAACGAAATGAAGGAAGGAAAGCGGGACGATGGTATACTGGCATTGATGATGCGCCCATTCAATGGGGTATTTCCAGGAATGCCTCGTACGAATATTTTTTTGGACGCGGTAAATTTTGTGATACAATTACTGAAGCAAAAATTCTTATTATAGGTGTAGGAGCCGTTGGCAGTATGATAGCGACGACGTTAACAAGGTCAGGATGCAGGTTTATTGATTTCATTGATCATGATGTTAAAGAGCCTGAAAATGTCTGTAGATCAGAATATCGCTTTTCAAAAGGAATCAATAATAAGATTTTTGAGTTAGCAGGCTCACTTTATGAGATCTCACCTTTTGTAACTTCCCATCAAATTAACAATGATTATTTCGAAAAGTATATCAAATCATTTTATACTGATGAAAATTTCCGAGCCTATATTACATCAGATCTGGATAAATATGATATCATTTTTGACTGTTCGACGGACAATGATTTGATGTATGTATTAAACAAACTTACGCTTCACTCAAAGCTTATCAATATATCGCTGACCAATCACGCTAACGAGTTAGTCTGTGCCTTTTATCCAAACATCTATAATTTTGTAAACAATCAGTTCTCGCACGTTCTCGAAAACGATGTGAATGACATGTACGAACCGACGGGTTGTTGGAGTCCGACATTCAAAGCATCGTATAACGATATTGCATTATTGGTTCAAATTGCTTTAAAGCAAATCAACAGAATTTTTTCGGGAGAGAAAGCATTCAACAATTTCATTATCCAGGAAAATAATAGTTCCTTTAAAATTATAGAATATTGATACTTAAAAATAGACATAATAATTTAGAGATCGTATTCGAAGAGTCTCTATTAAAGGAAATTGAAACAATTGCTGTTCAACATTACCCTAACGAATTCGGAGGTTTCCTGCTGGGAAAATATTCTGAAGATTTTAAATCTGTAGTTATAGAATCTATTATTCTACCTTATAAATACAAAGCATCTCCTGTCCTATTTCAGAGGTCTACCAAAGATCTTGAAAAACTTTTTATAAAAGAATATCAGGAAAACAGCAGATATTATATTGGCGAATGGCATTCTCATCCTAATGGTTCCACGATGTACAGCGGTACTGATCTCAATGCCATGATAGAAACAGCAGAATCAGATGAAGTCCAAATTAAAAACCCATTACTATTAATTATAAGTATTAGTAAAAAGAAAATGCAAAATTTTACTTTTTACTATTACTCAGAAAAAAAACTATTTGCATATGAGTAAAAAAATTGATCTTAAAATGTTATTCAATGGTCTTCAAAGCCAAATGATTTCACAACTTAGCACCAATAGAGAATTCATTAATCATCCAGGATCTAAAGGAGATTCATTGGAAAATGCTTGGATCGAATGGCTGAGTAAATATTTACCCAATCGATATAGCGTAGATAAAGCAATTGTTATTGATCATGAAGGAAATACCAGTCATCAGATCGACATCGTAATCTATGATAATTGGTTTACTCCTTTTATATTTTCGCAGAATGGCTTTCATTATATACCAGCAGAGGGCGTGTACGCAGTATTTGAAGTTAAGCCGGATCTTAAGGGAACAGTAGAAGGTAAAAGTTATATTGAGTATGCAGCAGAAAAAATTGAAAGTGTTAGAATTCTGAAACGAACTACAACAAAAATGATTAATTCCGGGGCAGTGGTTCCGGCAAGACCTTTAACCAAAATTTTGGGAGGAATATTAACTAGCACCAATACTATCAAGCAAACATCAACCATAGAAAAACATCTAAAAGCTCAAACAGGTTTTAAAACCATAGACTTTGGTTGTATAGCTGATTACGGAAGCTTCTCAATTGATTATGATGGTGAAGAGGATATCAGCTTGAGAAACGAAAGTGATTTTGAGAAACGCTATCGTGACTACTACAATTCAAGAACATTCAAAGAGCTAACTTTTAGCAAGCCAGAAAACTCATTGGTAACATTCTTTATGCAACTAACACGATATCTTCAGCAAGCTATAGGAACAGTGCCTGCTATCAACTTGCAAACATATCTTGATAAAATTGGTGAAGAAATAGACCCTACAATATAGTATTACTTGAGAATTGAGCTTGTAACTCTTTTTGAGACAAATTTTATATATTCTTCATGAAACATTTTAAATGGATCAAACATTAAATTTTGATACTCTTTTAGAGATAAATTTTTAAGAATATTTTCTTTGTAATCTTTCAAAAATTGCTTTTAAAAAGATATGCTTACTTTTGTAACGAAAAATAGGATAAATAAAATCTGAACAGCTTAGGAGCAGGATTTCTAAAATCTGAACAATTTTTTCATTTTAAGTTACAGTTAACTTATTAAAAAGAATCCATCTCATAACTATTTTATGAGATGGATTCTTTGTTTTACAATAAAAGATTATTTAACTATAAATTTATTTATACAATCCTCTATCTTAATTAAATATATTCCCTTTGGAAGATTATCAATTAATACTGAATTCCCCTTAACATTGGACTTTTTAATCATTTTGCCATCACTATTATAAATAATAATCTCTTTTACTGTTTTATTAAGATGTAAATATTCACCGTTTTGAATGGGATTAGGATAAATTAGAAGTTGAGAATTCTTATTATTAACTTCATTGACTGCCAAAGTTGAATAACATGTCCAGGATAAATCATCAATTGCTATTCTTTGTCCGGTATTAGGATTTACAATTCTCAGAACAAAGTCACCAGCAATGTCTATATTCTCAATTGTTGTAGTGATACTATTAGAATTAAAAGGTATCGTTCCTACCTGAACATTGTTAATTTCTAATATAAGAGTTCCGGGAGTTCTGGTAAATTTTAGTTGTGTGGTCACCCCCTGCCCTGACGTGAGAACAATGGTATTTGAAATAGAAGTTGGTCCCGTTTGCAGCAATTGTGTACCACTTCCCTTAATGGTTACATCAAAAGAAGATGTATTTTTAATATGATACACTCTCCCCAAAAATGATTCTTTTACTGCATCTGCTACCACCGCATTAGGTAAGGTAACTGTAATTGAGGAAGTAGTACCAGCAGCTACATTTATAAATTGATCAGAGATAGTTAGAACTGTATTGGTAGTTATAGCCTTGTATGCTCCTGCATAAGATCCATTTACAGTCAGAGTACTGTTAGGGTATTGAGTATTAATCCCAACCTGAGAATAGACAATAGAGGAAATCAGAAGAATTCCTATTCTAATAATTTTTTTCATAGCATTTTTGTATTTATTTATGCTACAAATTTATCTAGTATGAGCTTTTCATAAAATGACAGATATCTGTCATTTTCAATATAATTCACTATTATAAAAGAGGAAATATCTTTATTTTTATAGAAATAGAAATTATCTCAAATGAAAAGACCCCTGAAATCATTTGATTTTCAGAGGTCTTTGATTTTATCCAGAGACACTTATATCCCATTTTAATCCTCGTTTAATTCCATCATACAATATCGTTTAACACCTGGACAACCGGGAACAGATATATAGGTTAAACCAGGTCCCGGATTTAGCTGACATCCAAAAGAATACATGCTTGCTACCCATTCAGGAGTGTATCCTCCCTGTACATTTTTCAGATTTTCTCTTGAAAGCTTTTTTGAATTTTTCATAATAATTGGCTTTGTTATAGTTCCTACTCTTTAAACTTTCGGATTCCGCTCAATTTTATTTTAACATTCATTACATTGAAATGGTATCATTAATCTTCATATAGTCATTGTAAATCAGAATGTAGCTATTTAGAAGAATAAAATAACCTTTATAAAAAGCACAATAAGAAAAATTCATTTGCTTATGTAATAAATAATTACACGCTATACATTCTTTCTTATTGTACTTCTATCACTTCCTTTGGCAGATTACGGAGTAAGACATTTGCAGCTTATCTCACGCATAGTTCCAATTCCTTCTCCCAGAAGATAAACTTCGTTCTGATATTGTGTACCATCATAATCCTGAGAGAAACTATATTCGTCGAAATAACATTTCCCGTTTTTAGTTTTACCTACTGTTGCACTAACAGTTCTACGAATAGGCATTCCTGAGTATTCATTTTTCTTGATATACCAACGATCAGAAGTAATGCGAACGTCTTTTGGGGTATCTCCAAAGTTTCTGTTTTTGTAAGCTGTAATTATCTTAGCCTGCAAAGCCTTATCGTTCATTTTTGCAGCCGGAAGACAAGCTTGAGGATCGTTTTTGTCAACGGCGTTGTTCTTAACAATCATATCAATTTCACCTACTGCAATAGGTTTGTATGGAAAATCACTACCTAAGCCTGCCATTTTGATCGGTATAACTTCAATTTTTAATTTGTGAGTTCCCGGAGTTAACAGATCTTGTTTTCTTTTCAGATCAGTCATTAAAGTTTCTCCAAAATAAAGATCGTCTGTACCGTCATTAAACTCAGCTCTGTGGGTAGCCAGTCCCGAAATATCTGATTTTTTGAAATCAGAAGCATAACTAGTGTTGGTTACTTTTTGTCCGTCAAGGTAAAGAACAAAAAGAATTTTACCCTGATATTCGAATGCGTTTCTGTTATCGTTTATTTCACGCGGTTTTACACCACTTTGTTCTAACTGCAACAGCATACTATTTGATGGAGAATTGGCAAACCAAGCTCTCATAGACAATTTATCACCAAAATTATATGTTTTTATGTATTTGTTTTCAGGCAATGTACGCTCAAATTCTTCATTAGAAAAACAAACTTTCCCAATATTGTTCTGATATTGAGGAAAATCTAATTTCTCTTCGGGGAAAAGCTGTAATTTGCTTTTACCGCCCACTTTTTCCTTTAATTTATCTAAAAATTGTGCTTGACTATTTACCGCAAACGCAATACAAAATAATAGAATTACTTTTTTCATGGATATTAATTTAAAATTATGCTATAACTATTGTTTTTTTAAGGTATAATTTGTAGCTCATAAAGGCACAAACTGAAGAAATTGCTATTCCCACAAATGCGATTAGAGATAAGGTTTTAGGATTAATTCCCGAATATTTTCCTCCTGGTATATCTGGTGAGATAATCCAGAGAAGAAGTCCCAAAATACCTACTATAATGCTTAGTTTGATTATGAATTCCTTTTTCATAAAGGCAACGATTACCATTACAAATGCTAAAAATGCGACAAGCATACCTAAAGGTCCAGCATAGTCTACTTTCCATTTTGGTGGTACTTTTTCTAAAAGTTCTAAGCTAGCTTTTGCCTGAGGATCATCAATTTTTGTAACATCAATTCCTGCCTGTTTCAATTCATCAATTTGTTTTTGAGCCTTTTCTACTACACTGTAATCATTTCCATCCATTCTATTTTCAATGTTTTTAAAAAGAACTCCTGCACATGCACCGCCTATCATAAAGGCTAAAATCATGAAAATTAAAGTTATTACTCTCATAAATTTGTTGTTTAATTTTAAATATGGTTAATCGTTATATAATGTTTTTCTACAATTGGTTTCAAAAATAGAATAAAAGCTTTCTCGGGTTTTGGTAAATGAATATTCGTAGGGATTTGGAGGAAATTCGTATACTTTCTGAGTTTTGTATAAAAAAAATCCCAAACTCCGTACAATCAGAGCCTGGGATAGGGTTATTAGTTTTTGTTTTTTCTCAGGAACTTAGCAATTAAAGATCTATTACTTCTATGCTTGCTATTTTCCCACATTCACAGTGCAATAATAAAACAAAACATCATGATAATTCCGACAAATGAACATTTGCCGGAATTGAGAATAAATTCGTTAGCTTTTTAAATAAATCTGTTTAAAATCCTTGAACCTGAAGATTCTGTAACAAAAGAAGAAAGTCTTCTTTTTTTCGTACCGAAAGCGGAATAGCCACTTTATTCTTCATCACCACCGTATTCCCGCCATCCGTTTTTATATAATGATCAAAATAGGCCATATTAATTAAATGTGACTGATGTGTTCTAAAGAAATTAAATGGAGTTAATAGGTTTTCATATTCTTTTAAATTGGTAGAAACCACCAGCTTAGGTGCATTAATGAAATAAAAAGTAGTATAGTTTTTATCTGACTCACAGTTTACAACATCCTGGATATTAACAGAATATATCTTATCCGCAGTTTTGAGGATTAAATTTTGAAGATTCTTCGGGCGTTCAAGATTGGCAAATAAATTATTGAGTTTTATATCAAAAATGTCTTTGCTCAATATTTCTTCAGCTTTTTTTACAGCTTCCACCAGTTCATTGGCATTTAATGGCTTTAATAAATAGTCGATAGCCGAAAAACGGAAAGCTTTTATAGCAAAATCTTCATATCCTGTAATAAAAATTATTTTAAAGGTAATGGGACTTAGCTTTTGAAGTAGGTCGAAGCCGGTACCGTCTGGCATTTCGATATCAAGAAAAACAATATCGGGGGATAATTGTCTGATGATTTCGACTCCGGATTCTACAGAATCAGCTTGTCCGATTATTGTAATATTAGGACAATTGGCTTTAATCAAAGTACAGTTTTTCTTTCTGATTTCCTGATTATCATCAATTACGATAGCTCTTAACATGGTATCTTAGTTTTCGTGAATGTAGGGTATTTCAAATATAATGTTGGCACCTTGTATGTTGCCTTCTGCATCAACTTTATTTTCTGATCGTACTTCAAAGTTTTTATTTTGGGTATAGTTCAGTAATCTTTCTTTGGTGATTTTCATAGCCATTGATTTATGACCAGATTGTTTCTTCTCAGCATTGAACCCTAAACCGTTATCCATTATTTCAAAGAATAATTTCTCTTGGCTGAAAGAAAAAGCAATTTCGATCATTCCCTTTTCATCCTTATTTCTAATCCCATGTTTAATGGCGTTTTCTATAAACGGCTGTGTTAACATGGGGGGTATAAAATAGGATTCTGTATCCGATATATTTGCAATATTAATACTGTAATTAAACCTGTCATTATAAAGAAGCTGCTGTATGGATAAGTAATTTTCAACCATATCAATTTCCTCTTGCAGCGAGATATAATTCTCATTAGAATTTTCCAGAATTTGCCTTGTTAATTTAGAAAAACTATTCAAATAGGATACTGCAACGTTTTCTTTTCCGTTGATAATAAGACTCTGAATATTATCTATCGAGTTGAAAATAAAATGCGGATTCATTTGAGAAAGCAAAAGCTTCTGTTTTATTCTGTCTTTTTCAAGAATGGTAATTTTTTGCTTCTGTTTGTTATTCCTATAATAGAAATATCCGCCCAATACTACTAATAACAATACTCCGGAAAGTGCAATCAGCCAGTTATTTTTAGCTGCTGTTTTCTTTTCGGCATTTAATTCCAGGTTTAATTGTTTTTTTTGAAAATCATATTTAATTTGCTGTTGTGCCAGTGCATTTTTAGAAGCTTCAACATTACTGGAGTCCTGTAGCTTATTCTGAAATTCATATACCTCCAGTGCTTTTTTAAAATTATTATTTTCTTTGTAAACTTTAAATAACAGGTTTGAGGATTTTTCCTGCAGTTGCAGATTGTTAATTTTTTTACTTATTGAAAATCCTTCTTCCAAAAAAGATTCGGACTTGATGAATTCTTTTTTCCGATAATATAAATCTCCTAAATTGATATAAGTATTGGCTTTAGACAGTTCTCCAGGATCTGTTTCCAGCGCTTTTCTTAAAAGTGAATCTGATTCTTCAAATTCTTTTTCCTCCATCTTTACCTGTGCTAATTTATTCAGAATAACACTGGTAGTAGCATAATCTCCAAGTTCTTGCGAAAGGGCAAGAGCTTTGTTGAAATAAGAAACTGCTTCAGGGTATTTTTTTAATAATAAATAGGAAGATCCACAATTGATATATACCATCCCTAAAGTATATTTTTCATTACCATTCGGATCTTTCCTATTTTCAAAATACTTAATCGTTTTTTTAAAGAATTCAATAGCTTTCAGATATTCTCCCTGATCAATATAAACTGTACCTATCACAGAATTCACATAAGAAATTCCTTCCTGATTTTCCTTTTTATTTTTCTCAAAATATTTCAGTGCAGTAAATAAACATGATATTGCTTTTTCATATTCATTGATGTGAGAATAGAATATGCCCTTATTTACAATGGTATAATTCATTTCATAGTAATCTTCGGTTGATTTGAAAAGAGCTATACTTTTATCAGCATATTCTAATGTTTTTACAACATCTCTTTTTGCTTCATACATTGAAGATAAGTTACCATAATAAATTGCTAAATACTGGGTGTATTTCTTTTGTAAATCCTTACTGTTGGTCTTTTTTAAATTTTTGGAAGCAATTTCCCCCATCATCTCTGTCAATACATCGGATGTATGGCTATTTGAAGGTATTTGATCGATCAAATTTGCTATTTTCGATAGCTTGAGGGTATCATGTATTTTGGGATTTAATATTTCTTTTTTCAAGGAATCAATAGTTCTATCCTGAGCATAAGCATTTGAAAAAATAAAAAATAAAAATGTGATTACGGCTAGTAGTTTAGTTTTATACATAAATAATAAAAGAAGGAATTGAATTTGGAAAATAAAATTAACACTAGGAGGGTTATTTCTCCTTTAACTTCTTTATTCTTTAAATTTTAGTTAAGTATTTTCCATATTATATAAAATCGGAGCGCAATATATAAATTAAAATTAAGCTTAGAAATAAACTTTAGATTAAATATTATTGGTTTGTCATCATACCAAAATATTTGTGGGCATTCGGGAAGAGATCTATTTAGAGTGATTTCTATTAAAAAAAATAGAGCATGTAAATCATACTCTATTTTTTTATTAATACTGTTTCAATTCATGTTTACCACTCTCTCCATTCTTCTGTACCATCTTCATCAGAAGCATTATATCCCATTTCATATCCTGCTAAAATTATTATTTCAGCAATCTGTTCCCTTTCATTAGTTTCTATTAAAGAATAATCACACTTTTCATTGAGATTATTCAGTTTCAGTACGGTAGATTTTACAATCTCCAAACCTTCTTCTCTAGATTTTGTTCCAATGGGAATTACTTATTGTATTTTAACATAGCATAAACTTTCCTGCGTCTGCCTTTCACTATAGCTTACATAATCATATTCTGCCAATCCAATATGATATTTTTCCCATGGGGCGATTAAACTTTCATTTTTTTTGATAAAAGAATTAATGAGCTCTAGTATTGCTTTTCTATCAAATTCATCTCCTGTGTAGTTTTCAAGTTTTTCAGACTCTTCATGATTAATAATGACATTATACAGGGATAATAATTGCTGTTTAAAATTATTTTCTCCAAACAGAATGATTGAATTTTCTAATTTTGAGGTTGAAAATTTTTTAAAAATAAAAATTGGGGTATGTATATCGTAGGGTTCGCCCCATTCAAATTTATCCTCTTCAATTTTACAATTGGGTATTGTTTCAATATCAATATAGCTTTTCATGATCTGGTAAATCGTTTAATCTCGTTTTTAGCAGTTAGCCATTAACCTCTCCAATCTTTCAATCAGAGCAAGGTAAAAGTACTTATTTTGTTTGAAATCATAACAGATCTCTTCACTGGTTACAAATTCAAATTTAAATGAATTAAAAACACCTATATTCTTTACGGAAACACAGCTTTGCCACTGCTCATCCATTGATTGTTTTTATTCCATTCTCCGCTACAATCGCTTTGCATATTCATAACAACTTCCTTTTTATGAACATCTACAATGACACACAAATAGTTTTCATACAATTGTTTATTTACTCCATCCTCTACATATCCTTTTGAAATATGATCCAGCACAATATATCTGTTATTGGGAGAAATTCCGAGCAATTTTCCATCAGAATAATTCATACTTCCATATCCTTCTATTGTATATTTTTTATGACCATTTAAAATAAAAGGGTTCTGGTACATTTTAAATTCTTTATCATAGGTTTTGAAACCAAGCTTATACCATTTGGATATAGGAATAACCGGAAGCTTCTTTTCAGATTGAGAAAAGATTATAAAAGGCAGCATCAATAAGCATAATACGATAACTTTTTTCATGATTTCAGCTTTATTCCCATACACTTTTATTGTTCAGCTTTTTGTTCAAATTCCTTAAGAGCATTGAAGTAATATTTCCCTTTATTTTTCTTGAAATAAAGTTTATCACCAACAATATTATTTCCAAGGAAGGTTCGTTTGATAATCATAGTATTTTTTCTGCAACAATCTGAAGTAACTTCTACTGGAGCATGACTCCAGTAATTGACTGTTTTTATATTTAGGTTTTTACCCAGCCATTTATTTTCTTTCCTGTCTATTGATAAAAAAGTGCTGTCATCAGTTACTTTCTGATGAGCAATGATATTGGTCTTTAAGGTCTTGTCCCAAATCTTTATTTCCTGAGCATTAGTAACCATGCTGATCAGCATAGAAAAGGGTATTATTTTTATTGTAAAATTCATTATGATACAGTGAAAAACAGCGTTTATAATTCTATTTCTTCCCGAATCTATCCTACTATTATTTTTTTGACGTCTTTCTTTTTAAAGCCCTATGATTTTTTTTCATTGGATATTTTTTATTATCAATAGACAATAAATATTTTTTAGACACATTATTTTCTATTTTCCCATTTTCATCTTTATAAAGGGTCTGGTTTTTTGTGAGTATCCAATTGTCATATTTTGGAAAGTATGTATATTCCTGAGTATATTCTGTATCAGGAGCAGCATCAAAAACTGAAATACATCCGGCTCCACAATTACTGATAACCGGAGAAGATACATAGCTTATATTAAAATTATAATCCTTTTTTGATTTACCTAATACCAAAACAGCTTTACAAGTGGGCTCATTAATCTCTTTAAGTTCTCCAGCCTTATAACATTTATAAGTAAGAGTATCATTAATTTTATCATTATTAAAATCATCAATAACCTCTTGACCGTAAAAAAAAGCAGAAAAAAATGTTACACAGATTATATTTATTTTGTTAGTCATCATATTGTTGTATTGATTTTTTAATTTTATCTTTTTTACCCCAATTTGAATTTTTGATTGCACTCGTCTCATATTTATAAACCCCAAGATCTTTTATTTTCTGATTTTTACAATTCTCTTTTACTTTCATATTTTTCAGAATTCTTTTTAGGTTTTCCTTTCTATGTTTAAATCCTGTTAATCCACCATTTACACCAACTGCTGCTGAAATAAAATCATCATTATCTGCAAATTTATTCAAATCACCCCATGCTGACTGTTCTCTCCAGTACCATCCTGCCGAGTTACACACATGCGCCAGGTCATTAGCGACAATATCCGGGTCCTCTGTTGCAGGTTTATTTATCTTCAAAAAATAGGCTTTATAAGTATCTTTCCATGTGAGTTGAATTAATCCTCTTCCTTTATACTTTGGACCATCTCCTTTTACATTATTCTCACGTTTTAAGCATTCAAGATATCTGTTATAACCTCTCTGTATTTGAGCGGTACCATTTTCTTTATATTTTATTTTATCTTTTTTGAATAATAGATATTTATTATAGTTTTCAATGTGAGTAGATTGATCATAATCCCATCCATCATCATATTCTAAAGTAGTATCAAGTCTTGTTTCAGCTTCAATTTGTGCCAGAAAATGAGCTTTGCGCAAACAACTATTTATATTATTATCTTTCATTGCTTTATTCAGAGCTGTTGTAAATTCTTTATAACTTTTCATATTCTCAGGTAAAGGACAGTTTTTAGCTGTAAATAATTTCTTTGAATTATAAAAAGATTTAATATCATCTTCTGTAAACTCTTTCTCACAAAAACATTTGTTATCATCTTTCGGATCCGGGACAGGTGCTCCTTTGGCTTCAATACTGTCGGGCTGATGAATTTGTCCGCTATCTGTAATTTTAATATCAATCTGTCCGTAGTTACAGGGAATTGTACTTTGTTGCAGCAATACAAGTTGTTCCTGGGACAGATAAGTACCTACTTTTTTCCATTCTCCAACTTTCATAACGGAAGCACAAGGCAGTGCAGCATTAGGACTTTTGAGACAGTTTCCTGTAAAGACGAGGCTTTTAGGACCTTTTTCTTTTACAGTTGCTGTTTTCTTTTCCTGTATGGTGGGGGTGTTATAATTTACCACCATTATTCCCTTTGGGTTTGTACATAGTGTACATTCCAAAGTGGCTGTATCTATGACAACTTTCAGGCCGGCTTCTGCTTTTTCTTTTTCAGCATCCTCCGCTCGTTTATCCTCCATCTTCCTTCTGTTATCTGCCCTCTGTTGCTCATTGTCCGGTACAGTTTCCGGAGTGGTATTATCTCCGTCGTTATTTACCCTATCCATAATAATGAATGTTTTAAATGGAAATTGTTTTTTCTGACTTCTATAAATCCTTCTTCAAGCTGGTCTTCCCTGCTTACAAACAGTCCCCTGAAGTCATTGGTATCTGTTTGTTCAAGATTTTCAGCAGAGATTTTTAAACTCATTGTATTGCCTTCTTTCACAGGAGTCATGATCTCTGTAAATCCTTCCGGAGATTCTCTTTTCTTTTTGGTTTCAAATGCCTGTAATAAACCGTTGAACAGTAATCCAAACATCTGATAGCTTCCCAGAAAGTCGATCAGTTTTTTTTCATCTTCCAGCAAATCACTGATTTGGCTGAAATATTGGTCTACTGCTTCTCCTTTATGTGTTTCAGACAAATCTGCCTGAATTTCCGTCCATCTTAATCGTAAGAAAAGTAAATTATCTATTGCTGTAATATTTCCTTCGTCATCTACCCTGCACTCTATTTCATCAAACAAATAGCTGATCTTTTTTAAAAATTTATCCATTGTTCCTTCTTCTTCAGAAAAATCGAAATGGGTAACCAGAATATGAAATTCATGCTCTTCTCTTACTTTTCCATAATAATAAACCTCAACCTCTCTGCCATATTTTTTCTGAGTAGAATACACCGGATTTTTCTGTTCCGTAATAATGGTCTCCAACCGATATGTTTTCTGGTGAAGATTCTGTAATATTCCTGACATTGTTAATATATTCTTCTTTGATAATCACTATTGGGATCCATTCCCATCCAGTCTCTGTTAGCAGACCAATGGAGGTATTTGTTTCTTATCGTTCGTAGTAAGTTCTGTGATGGATTCACATGAAGACGTACTTCAGGAATATTCATCACGGGATGTTCATTTTCAATAGTAACTGTAGGACTTTCAACAGGATCATTAGCAGCAAGTCTTTCATTTTCCTTTTTAAGTTCAGCATCACTGATAAATGACCATGGTTCTCCGCTCCCAAACACATATTTATTGAGAATCTTCTCCGCTTCTACTAAGTTTTTATCGTGATCTATAGGATAATCATTTACTATTTTTGTCATTAATTGATGGTCATAAATTCCTTCTCCAAGCTTTTCCATAAACTGAAGCGGGATATAGCTGTATTCTTTTCGTAAAAACCTGACTCCTCTGATTTTTCGGTATGCGCTTCCAAATGACAGAATATTAAGGGCTGTATTATGCATCGTAATCTGAGAGGGTGTGAACCAATGTTCATCAATCAATTGTTGTCTACGTTCCTGTAATGCCCCGAATGATTTGTGGTTGGAGGTTTCAATTTCATCCACCTCTTCAGTTCCGTTTTCGTAAGCTCCGCCAATATCACAGTGAACACCCGGAAATTCTTTTTCAATAATATGTTTATTATCTTTAGGCTCTTTTACTCCTTTTGAGGTAAATGTGGTTAGTGAGAAGTTCTCGCGATGCTCATTTTCTGCTGTGAAATGAACTGCTTTACGGAATGGGCCCGGATTTCTTAGCTGCAATTGCTCTACGTCATCAGCAAAGTTACGGGCTGAGCCTAATGAAGCATGCAATATTCCTCTATATCCTACTCTTTCCATGGTTCCCATATCTCCAAACTCTTCATAAGAGGAAACGGTCTCGTACACTCCTATGAAACGGACTTCCAGCTCCAGATCTTCAAGTTGCTGAACGGATAATATTTTTTTACTTAAAAGATAATATCCCAGAAAACCGAATTTTGGAAGTTTTCCATCCACAAGATATTTCGGATCTACTTCTGTTTTATCTTTATCCATCCAGATATCTTCATATTCAGCGACAAGGGCATCATTTCCATAGGATCCGCTTTCTTTATATCCTACTACTTTCCTTGATTTTTTGATCTCAATATCCTGTTCTCTTTTATTGCCATTGATCTCATACGCAAAGTTTCTTGCAGCAGCTGCACCACGGCTGAAACCGAATGTATCTATGGTAATCCTGACCATTTTTTTCTTCGAACTCCCACCCGGAAGAAGACTATTAATTCTGGTGGCAACCATTTCACAACCTCTTCTTACTTTTCCTCTTACTCCTGTTTTTCCGGAACCATACTGAAACCCATCATCTACATCTCTGTCATTATCCATGGTACCTATTCCTTCTACATATACGCCGTATTTATATTGTTCACAGCTTTTATACATTCTGGCAACATTAGTACTGTCGTTACTATAACTGTTATCTACTCCCTGACTATCCAGCCATCCTCTATGGCTGCCTCTGAGAAACTGGGCATATTCGGAATTGTCATCATCTTTTAAATTTTCAAATTCTTCTTCCTGTTTTTTTCTCGTTTCCTTTATAGCCTCTTCCTTTTCCAGCATTTTATCTTCAGAATCTGTTCGTAAGATTTTATTTTTACCATCTCTGTATTTCTCCCGTAGTTGCGTATTATTCAGGCTATTTAAAGTACCATCGAAAAAGACTCCTATTTCAAGATGAATTTCATCAATAGGAGGTTTTGCATTCCCTGTGTTGTATACAAAAGTCTTTCCCATAATTTTTGTGTTTAAAAAACTTCTATGCTATCAGCCTTTATGAAAGCTTCTTTACCATTTTCACCTTTCAGTTTTATGGTTAAATAGCTATTGGCTTCGTTTACTTTTACAATAATATCTGCCTTGGTTGAATTTGGAGTATCGCCAAATACAGTTTTAAATGCTTCAAAGCTTGATTTTTCGTTTAAAGAGCATTCACCACCATATTCTTTTCCATCCGCTCCCACGAAATCAAATACAATTTTTGTGGGTATTGCTCTCATTTCGTTTTGAGATAATGGAGGTTTAGTCGTTTCAAACTGTTCTCTTTCTCCATTAATGGTAGTGAGTTTTACATTCGCCAGAGGATATAATTTTGCTTTTTCCGGAAGCTCAAAAGCCAGTTTCCAGCTGTATCGCGTTCTATAGGTATCCCAAAGTCCGAACGGAATGGGTTTTCCTTTGTTTTCCTCTCTTACTTTTGCAGGAATAATTTGTTCCCGGCTATGAACCATATCCAGATAATCCTTTCTCCAGAAGCGGTTCTCATGACTGTCTAACTTTGCTATTTCAGATTCAGGGATCTTTACTTTCTCGGCCTGGTATCTTCCTATTTCTTTTTGATACCCTATTCCTGCTACCCAAACTACCACCACTCCTCCAGGAGCTAGTCCGATACCAAATTTATCGTATGTCATATGTTCAATATCACCACTTCCATTGGTGACCTTAACATCAAATCCTTTTTTTAAATATTCCCTGATCTTATCCGTATCAACCGCTTTATCAATAAGATAAAACTGATTCTCCATATAAGACATCCAGATGAAATCCAAACGGATAGGAAGACCTTTAAAATTATTTGACATTCCATTACTGAGAGTACCCCAGGAATAAGTGCCTGGAGTCATTCCATTATCCAGGCTTAGCCATCCGCCTCCTTCATAGTCTATGCCTCCTTTATAGACTTCCATTGGATACCCCAAGGCTGCGGAAGTTCCTTCACTCCATTCGTATTTCGTCATTGGTGTAGTTATTTTATGGTCTTTTTTTTCCTGACACGAGATCTGGGTAAAGAACAAAAAGCTTAGTAAATACTTTATTATTTTATTCATAGTAAATAGGGTGGTCATCAGTAAATAAACGATATACCATCAATTGTATGTATTGTTATCCTTTGTTTACCTTGGCATCTATTTTTCCCAGCATTTTAGCTATTCCTGAACTTTGCAGCAGAATATCTCCGTTTTTGGCTTTATGAGTAGTTGTAGATGTAGTTTCTTTCAGATCACCTGTTATATTAACCGTCTTATTTTCGTTTACGGTCTGTTTATAATTTTTGGACATGAATTTATGATTATTGGTAATGTTCACTGCGTTATCATTGCCAACACTTGTCCTCATATTATTTCCTACGTTAATATCAAGATTTTCACCCACATTGAAGGTCATATTTTTAGGAGAGGTTACCGTAATATTTCCTTTTCCGTCCATAAAATAATTATTACCACTCGGATCAATGATGGTAACACTTCCTTCGGCATCGTTCATTAAAACCCTGATTCCGCTTCTGGTTTGGATTGATTTTAAGTGATTGTCTATACCGCCGCCTAAAGCAGTTCCGCCATGAAACATTCCACCCATCACAAAAGGACGGTCCGGATGATTATGAACAAAACCTACCATCACCTGATCTCCTACTTCTGGAATGGCTACATATCCTCTATTCTGAGTGATTTGATCGGTACCACCGGCATCCGGTGCCATCATACGGATGAAATTAGTAGTATCATGCAGCTGCCAGTCGAATCTTACGGTAACTCTTCCCTGCCCAAGCGGATCTGTATTGGAGATTACTGTTGCAATCTGAGGTTCTGCAATAGGCACCGTAAAATCAGGGGTTGGAATGTATCCTGTATCTGATGCTATGGCCTCAAATCTTCCTTCATAACGTCCCAATGTATCTACTTCATGAGTAACTTCTGTAACCATCAATTTGGTAAAATAAGAGGTTTGATTACTATCAGTTTTCCGCATATTAATATCAGCAACGCATCCTGGATATAAAAAAGGAATCGTGGTACCTCCTGAAACGGTAAAAACATCTACAGCTCTGCTTCCTGCCGTACTGGTTTGGGAAATGACCACATCCATATCAGTGGCTGCCTTTATTGGTGCAACCTGTAATGATGGGGTTTTAAAGATTTTATTATTATTTTGGTAAGCTGTATTTGCCAGATTTCCTACATGTTTAATAGGGGTTTCTCCGGAAGTGAGTTTAGCATTGGAACTGCTGTTATATCCGTAAAAACGAGGTTTGATATGAACAGCTTTCATTTCTACATTAATATCTGAAACATTACTTCCATAGATCAGTTCCAGCGCTTTATTTTGTGGTGGCATGTTGCCAAAATGGAGTATTTCTCCGTCATAATAGAATTGCTCACCATAGGCTTCTGCCATTCTGCAAAGATAATTGTAGTGCGTTTCGTTGTATTGAGAACTGTAAAGAATCTGAGCAGAGGCCTTAGCATTCACCTTTACATCAAATTTACTGCTTTCGATGCCTTGTTTTATTACATCTGTGGCAATAATTCCCATATTAACAGGTTGGTCACCACCAAAACTTTGGGTATGAGGAGCTGCATCCAGAAGAATGGTAGGGCTGTATCCTTTCAGAACAATATTTCCAAGACTATGATTTTCCTGGCTGAATCCTACTTTTGTAATAACCCCTACGAAAGTTCTTTCGGGACTTCCTTCTACATCTTTATATTTAAAAACTATGGTTAAACGTTTTCCTAAAAATTGCTGAGCTTCTTCCAGATCGTGATTTTGTACCCCGTCCAGGGTATCATGAGCCAATGTCAGTTCAAAATTATGGTGTTTCTTTACACTTTGCTGTAAACGGAAATGTTTGAAATGCTTAAGCATTTTACCTTCAATCACTATATCCAACTTCACCACACGGTTGATTCCAGGAATATGATTCTCCGAAATCTTTTCGGAATTCGAGATATTTTTAGTCATATTAATGTAAGGTGTTTGGCAGGTTTTTATTTTCAGAAAAAAAAACTAAAAACAATACCCTTTATATAAAATTATAAATTTTTTACAATATGAAATCTACTTTTACTTAATTTTTTGTGAAAATCATAGGAAATTAACAAGAAGATTCCCCCAGATTCTGACTTATTTATCAGAGCCAAAAAAACAGAACAGTATCTAATGTACCATTCTGTTTTATATGTACTTGATTTTTTTAAAAGACCTGTTTCTTACGCTGTAGGCCAAGCCCCATGGTAAGCAGAGTTTCCTAAATCAATTTGTTCTGCACTTACAACAAAAGTGATATACATACTGTTTTCATCCACTGCATCAAAGTCTACTTCGTGCTGAATTACATAACCGTTCTGCCACTTTAAAGTTGTTAATGTTCCTTCCTCGTGAGATTTGTTGAAAGTAATTTCACCCACCGTAGGTTTGTACTTTCCGTTCAGTAAGCTTTCCAGAATGTCTGATTTTTCTGTAGCTTCTACTGTAATTTTGATAAGAGCATTAGAAGGATCTGATGCTACACGTCCTGAAACGTCTGTAGATCTTGCTACACTGTAGTTAAGCTTTAATAACTTCTGTCCTTCTCCGTTGTTGAATTTTAAAATTCCTCTTGAATTTCTTTCTGCCATGATCGTAAATTTTAATCGTTAATATTGTGTGATTTGATGTTTTATATCACCAAATATAGATCTAATTACAATACAGCAATACAAATTAAATGGAAATTTCAAAAAGTGTAGTATTTCTACGACTAACACCCGTTAGGCAAAATACACCCTGAAAATCACACACTTATTACTTAAATCCCTTTAAACAGAGTATTAGAAGCTTAATTCCCATCATGCTATATTCACTCCAAAAAGATGTCCTACCAATGCAGTAATCCCCATAGCTACTGTTCCCCAGAAACAGATTCTCAATACAGCAATCTTAATACTTGAACCGCCTGCTCTGGCTGAAATTGCTCCTAAAAGCATTAGAAATATAATAGAAAAACCATATTGAAAGTAAACCATCTGTTTGATAGGTGCCGCAAGAGAAACTGTAAATGGCAATAATGCTCCTACTGCAAATGACCCGAATGACGCTATGGCAGCCTGTAAAGGTTTGGCCTGGGTTATTTCATTAATCCCAAGCTCATCACGGGCATGAGCCTCCAATGCGTTATGTTCGGTAAGTTCAATAGCCACTTGCATAGCTGTTTCTTTGGTACAGCCTCTTTTTTCGTAAACCTTAGCCAGTTCCCGGAGTTCTACTTCCGGCATTTCTTCAAGTTCACGCTGTTCCCGGATCAGATCTGCTTTTTCTGTATCTTCCTGAGAGCTTACAGAGACGTATTCTCCGGCAGCCATAGACATTGCACCAGCAATCATTCCTGCCAAAGCCGCCAAAATAATAATGTGACGCTCCGGTTCCGCTGCTGCAACGCCAATAACGATACTTGTTGTTGAAAGTAATCCGTCATTGGCTCCCAAAACTGCTGCCCGGAGCCAGCCTACTCTATTAACATAATGCTTTTCTAGTTGATGGTGCATATTTCTTGATTTTGATGGTAAGCTAAAGTTACCAAATGTTTCATCAAGAATCGTTTTAAATTATCATGCTTTTTGTCACTTAACGTAAAGCAGATAAAGGATATTCATTTTTGAATCTGATAAAATCTTCAAGGGAATATTCCGGACAAGCACCTTCCTGAGAGGTAATAAACGCCCCAAGGGAAACAGCCTGAGTCATAATTTCATGAACAGAGCTTCCTTTTTCTAATCTCTTGGAAAGGAATCCTGCTAAGAATGAATCGCCACTTCCTACCGTATCTTTTATTGTAACAGGTATGGTAGGATACAAATAAAACTTATCCTGATTGGCATAAAGAGCTCCTTTACTTCCTTTGGAAATAATGATCTCTTCAAGATCAAACTTATCCTGCAAATATTTTATCCCATCCTCTTCTGTTGTATAATCTTTTCCTAAGAAATCCAGCATCATCCGCATTTCTGCTTTATTGAATTTGGCCAGATGGGTCTTATGAAGTAAATCTTTAATCATCCCTACTTCATAATAAGGTTCTCTGAGGTTGATATCAAAAACATTATAATGGCTGATCTCAAGCAATTGAAATAATGTATTTCTGGTCTCTTCTTTTCTTGCCGCCAATGTTCCGAATACTAAAGCATCTGTTGAGTTGAGAATTTCCTTATTTTCTTTAGTTGCTTCAATAAAATCCCAAGCCACATCTTCTACTATATCATAGTGTGCATCATTATGTTCATCTACTGTAGCAATCACTGTACTTGTAGGATATTCGGTATTGATCTGAACATGATCTGTGGGAATATTCCAGTTTTTCATTTTCTCCAGCAAATCACGTCCAAGCTGATCATTGCCGACGCTGCTTATCATATTGGCATCTATTCCCATTCTGGAAAGATGATAGGCCACATTAAAAGGGGCTCCACCTACTCTTTTTTGTTCTCCCGGAAAGATGTCCCAAAGAATTTCTCCAAAACAGACTGCTTTATTTTTTTTGTCTTTCATTATATAAAAGTAATTAAATGTGTTGATTTTATAAAAGTTTTAATCTTTTGAGTTTTATGTATTCAAAATGAATAGGCTTGTACAGAAAACTGAAGAAATGCATTATTGTTGACCGGATTCCACATCCCCCATATTCCGATAGGAATTTTGTATCCCTGAATGGTAAAACTTTTTGAGACCATAAGACTGATCTCATTGAATCCTGATTCTTTAGCAAAAAAATTGTTTTTTTCCCCGCTACTGTTTATTGTAAAACCATATCCTACTCTTCCGCGGACTTCAAGGTCATTTTTTTTATATACGGGATATTCCCCAGAAACAAAGGATGAGTATTTATTCTCTGTATTTTCATTATTTCTGTCCCTTCCGAAAACTACTGTATTCCAACTGAGCACTAAGGGAAATGTATCACTTATGGTATAGTATGACCTCAAATCCCAAAAGCGCCCGGTCTGCTTCGCCGAATAATTAAAAAATTCTCTATTATTGTAAGTGGCTCCCGGTGAAAAATTATAGATATCCCATAATTCTAAAGTAAGGTGTTTATTCTTATATCCTATATAGTTATTAAATTCTTTATAAGATCCATCCACATTACCACCGGCCCAGAATCCTGCATAAAAATTTTTGTAGTCCAAATGTAAATCCCCGGTATAAATAAGCCCCGCAGAAACTTCAATTCCCCGCCATAAATGGCTGTTTCGAAGCTGTAAAGCTGAATGCACTTCCTGTGCTTTTAAAAAAGACCCAATAGCAAAGGAAAAAAGTAATAAATAGATTTTTAACATGATTAAGGTGTTTTTTAAGGTTATAATTATCCTGTATCCGATAATTGCATACAGGATAATTCATTGATTGAAAAAAAATATATGATTAGTGAATAAGGTCTTTTTCTCTTATACGCGAACCAAAGAGAGCATAAGTCAACATCAGCAATTCGCAGAGTACTGTGAGCCACCAGGTCCATCTCCATGAGCCTAAAATATCTGCCAGACCTCCCTGAATAAGGGTAAAGACAGCTCCACCAAATACTGCTGAAATAAAAATTCCGGAAGCTTTTGAGGTATATTTATTCAGACCTTTTATGGAAAGTGTATAAATACAGCTCCACATTGATGAATGAAGAAGGCCTATAGCAACTAAAAACCAAAGGTTTTGTGTAATCATGGATACTAAAGCAAGGATAGTGGCAAGGGTTGTGGTGGTAATCAACTGCGTTCTTGCAGAAATTTTACTTAAAAAACTTGATATAGCCCTTCCTACAAGAAAACCACCCCAATATAACGTAGACAATAATGCATGAATTCCCAGATCCATTCCGCCTACAATAATATCTGTTTTCCCGAAAAATGTGATCGGATGACCGGAATCCATTAACTCAAAAGCATATAAATTAATATTAGCGCCTATTGCCACCTCCGTTCCCACATAAAAAAATATGGCCAAAACTCCTAGTATAAAGTGTCTGAATGACCAGATGCTTCTCTCAAGTTTTTCTTCTCCCACAACTCTTGTATGAGCAAGATCGGGAAGATGAAGCCTCTTGGTAATGACCATTACCATTAATATACAGACGATGAGAAGGGTTTACTACAACCTGAATAATGGCTGCTGAGGTTCCCATTAGGTAAGACCCTATTACAAAAATGATAAATCCAAAAGGAATAACAGCATCTTTTATATTGAATTTCGCCTCAGGATACTGATCTCCGAACCATGATGAACATAAATACATGAAAAGTCCGGAAATCATAAATAAAAGCCCTCGTAGAATTGTGTTTTTATATCCAAACCTATTCACCCATTTGCTGCCCAATGTTCCGTTCAGAAGATATCCCAGAAAGAAAAAAAAGGAAATCAAAGTGGTAAATGTATTTTTCAGACTGCCTGCATGGCTTAGAAAAGTAAATTTAAGAGGTGCCTGAAGCTGTTCATTCACTGTGGTCAGAAAACCCACAATAAAATAAATAAATGTAATGATAACAAATGGCAATATAGCATTGTTCACTTTATTATCTGAGGAAGTTATATTTGGATTTATTTGCATGGCTTATTATTTTATAATTGACTGTAATACCGAAGCTGTCCCTGCATCTTTTATTTCCTCTACAAACCGGCTATATAATTTTATAAATTGTTCAGAGTCTTTCAGAAGAACACCTTTAAAAGCAGATAACTCTAAAAATTCCTGTGGTTCTTCACTATTAACGAACTGTTTATCATTTTCCGTGAGCCAAGGCTCTCCTATTTCAAAAACATTACCCTGATCATCCGTCTTATATTTAAGATAATGCCTGTAGGAAGCAATAAGGAAAGCGGGTCTCGTAAGATCTGCTCCAGTCTTTATCATTTTATCAAGATTAGGAATAATATATACCGGAAATTTTGAAACCCCATCAAAGCACAAACGACTTACCTGATCGCTTACACTATGGTTAGCAAATCGTTCGATAAGGGTTTCTTTATATTTCTCCAAGTCAGTATTTTCAGGAGCAGGAACAAAAGGAGTAATATCTTTATCCATAAAATCCCGGATAAACTTCACAAGATCTCTATCTTCCATCGCCTGATCTACTTTGCGGTATCCCATCAGGAATGCAGGATAAGACAATAAGGTATGGGAAGCATTCAACAGACTCAGTTTCATATTTTCAAATGCGGTGACATCATCTGTAAATTCTACTCCCACTCTTTCCCAGGCAGGTCTCCCCGATATAAAATTATCTTCAATAACCCATTGCGCAAAGTCTTCACAGTATACAGGTGCATAATCATTTGTTCCATTCTGTTTATTCAATCGTTCAATATCTTCGGCAGTTGTAGCGGGTGTAATTCGATCTACCATGCTATTGGGGAAAGTAACATGAACTTCCACCCATTCTGCCAGGTCTTTATCCTGAGCTTCTATAAATGCCATAAAAGCTCTTTTTGCAGTATTTCCATTATGTTGAAGATTGTCACATGAAAGTATAGTGACTCCGTCGCCACCTTGCATTTTTCTTTGACGTAAACCTTCTGCAACAAAACCAAAAACAGTCGCAGGAATGGCAGGTTTATTCAAATCATGCTGAATTTTTTCATCATTAAGTATAAATTTTCCGCTTTCTTTATCAAGGTTATATCCGCCTTCTGTGATTGTCAAGGTGATTATTTTGATGGAACTGTCAGCAATTTTTCTCACCACAGCCTCAGGATCTTCAACTCCCCAGATCAGTTCTTTTAATGAACCTATTTTATAGACCTCATCTTCTCCATTTCTTCCGTAGACAGTGAGGGAATAATTCAGATTCTGGGCTCTTAGATTTTTTACTATCTTTTCATCTGAAGGTAATAAACATACTCCGCAAATCCCCCAGTTCTTCTGATCCTCATCATTCAACAGTATATTGGTATAAAATTGTTGATGTGCTCTGTGGAAATTTCCGACTCCGATATGCAATATTCCCGAACGAATTTCAGAAGCATTGTAGTGATAATAAATAATACTCATAATTATAAAATTGTTAACAGATTAATCAATTCGTTAAATCTATATTAACAAATAGTGAACTGAATATTTTTTTTACAAAATTTAAATTGGGAACGTTCCCAAAAATCAGGGAACGTTCCCAATTGCCTATTTTTTTATTATTTTTAGCAAAAAAACACGCCGGATGAGACGTATTACGATTAAAGATCTTTCTAAATTTTTGTCATTATCTACCTCTACCATCTCCAGAGCGCTTCTTAATGATAAAAATGTTAATGAAGAGACAAGAAAAAGAGTTTTGGATGCAGCAGAAAAATTGGGCTACAAACCCAACCTTACTGCTTTAAATTTACAATCCGGACAGTCTAAAACCATAGGATTTGTAGTACCAGAAATGATTACTCCGTTTTCCTCGAAAGTTCTTAAGGGAATTCAAAATATTCTGTATCCTCTTGGGTATAGAATCATCATCACACAGTCTGATGAAGATCCTCTTGTTGAAAGGAAAAATCTCCAGCTTATGGAGGAGTTTAACGTAGATGCCATTATTATCAATCTTTGCCATGAAACCCAAAACAATGATATATATGAGCATATTATGAAGCAAGGAATTCCTATGATATTCTTTGACAGAATTCCTCATAAATCTCTGGATGTTTCAAAAGTAATTATTGATGATTATATTAAATCGTCATTAATGGTTGAATACCTTATTAAAACAGGAAGAAAAAGAATCGTTCATATAATAGGCCCTACAGGGATACAAAATGCGGTGGAAAGGCTGAATGGTTACAAACGTATTCTATTGAAATACAATATTTTTGATGAAAATCTGATTGTACACACAGACGGAATGACTTTTGAGCATGGAAAGAAAGCTATCAAACAACTGTTAAGCAGGAATATACCGTTTGACAGTATTTTTGCATTCAGTGATACACTGGCGATGGGAGCCATGAATTTTCTTCTGGAGCAAAAAGTAAGTATTCCTGATGAGGTTTCTATAGCCAGCTTTTCCGGAACTGAGCTATCATCAATGGTATATCCACAACTTACGAGTGTGCAGCAGCCATTGGAGAAAATGGGTGAAGCTGCCGCAGAACTGGCATTAGAAAAGATCAAAAACAGCACATTCCCAAGCAGAACTATTCTAATGGACGCAGAACTGGTGTACAGAGCTTCAACTTAGAATATCTTTATAAATAACGATAAAACGGATCTCTTCGTTATCATTTTTTACTCCTGGAATTTGGTGTTTTTATAGACTGTCTAAGTAAATAAAAAAAATTCCATGCTTCTAATGTCTTCTATAAAAAAGATCTAATACTCTATAAATCAAACCATAGACTCTATAAACACTCCTGTTCTATCTGGAAAATCCTATTTTCCTATCTTTGCATCCGTAAAATCCGATAACAATATCAATGAGTTTATTATATATCAACTGGGATGTGAATCCTGAAATCGTCAATATTTTAGGGATTTCCCTTAAATACTATGGCCTGTTATTTCTTTCAGGTCTTGTTTTATGCTTTAATATTTTAAAAAGTATTTATAAAAAAGAGAATCTAAGTATACAAGCACATGAAGCCCTATTTTCGTATGCACTTATCGGAATATTAGTGGGTGCCAGATTAGGACACTGTATTTTTTATGATTTTGATTATTATTCCCAACATCCGCTAGAAATCTTTTTACCGATCCAGAAAGGGCCGGATGGTGCCTATCACTTTACCGGTTTTGCAGGACTTGCAAGCCATGGTGGTGGAATTGGACTGATGATTATGCTTCTGATCTATTCCAGAAAGTTTAAGATCCCATTAATGACTGTTTTAGATGCCATTGCTATTGTACTCCCATTGGCCGGAGTATTTATCAGGCTTGCCAATCTTATGAATTCTGAAATCATTGGAACTCCTACGGATGTTCCTTGGGCTTTTATATTCCATCAGGTAGATAATCTTCCGAGGCATCCAGCCCAGCTTTATGAAGCGATTTCCTATTTTATTATTTTCCTTCTTGTATATCTTATTTATAAGAAAGACATCTTTAAAATCGGAAAAGGATTCTATTTCGGGATCAGTATCCTTTTAATCTTTATCATGAGGATTCTGATTGAGTTTATTAAAGTAGACCAGGTAGAATTTGAACATACAATGAGTTTAAACATGGGACAGCTTTTAAGTATTCCTTTTGTTCTTCTGGGACTTTTCTTCATTATTAAAAGTGTATTGGAAAAAAGAAAGATGAAAACAGTATAGTTTCTCTTTAAAAAATAAAAAAACTCACTGAAAGTTATTTTCAGTGAGTTTTTTGTTGAAATGAATCTTTGATTATCTTGTTGTATAACCACCATTCGCAAAGATCGTCTGTCCTGTGATCCACCAACCGTCAGTTACCAGAAACTCTACCAATGGAGCAATATCTTTAATATCAGTAAGTCCTCCCAATGCTGATGCTGATTTATGATACGCTACTGCATCATCTGTTTCCTGACCGTAGAAAAACGGAGTATCCATTGGGCCAGGTGCCACAGCCGTTACAGAAATCCCTCTAGCTCCAAATTCTTTAGAAGCAGCTCTTGTAAAATGCTCTACCGGTGCTTTTGCTCCTGCATATGTAGAATATAATCCTGTATAAGCAGCCAGTAATGAGGTGACAATTGTGCAGATCTTCCCATGGTCATTTATTTTTTTACCAGCTTCCTGTAAAAAGAAATACGCTGATTTAGAATTTACATTGAACATGGTATCATATTCTGCTTCCGTAGTTTCTGAAAATGGCTTTTTCAATACCATTCCTACTGTGTTTATCGCAATATCCACTCCGCCAAAACGGGAAATGGTTTCATCAAAAAGCTTAGCAATATTATCTACTTTAGTAAGATCTCCCTGAAACAGAAATGCTTCAGCGCCTAGTGCTTGAACTTCTGCCAGTGTTTTCTCACTTTCTGCTCTGGAGCTTTCACTATTATAGTGTATAGCCAGTTTAGCTCCTTTTGCTGCGAAACCTTTACTTAGTAATCCACCAAGGTTTTTACCTCCTCCGGCAATTAAAACAACTTTTCCATTTACATTTTGTGTTGACATTTTTTTATTTTTTAATTGTTGATGAAACAAAGATGAACAATAAAAGCTATCTCAACATGGTGAATTTTTCGGGAATTCACCTAAAATTTCAAAAGACTCAATCCTGAGCTGAAAAAATCTTGAAAAATATTTAAAAATTTATACAAACATATTTCTCTCAATATCCTATTATCTACCAGATAGATAGAGTTTGAATTCAGTTTTGAATATTAAACAGATGCTTAACTTTTCCAGCTTAAGTGAATTTTAGGCACAGCATTTGATGCTCTCCCACCCGTATTAACACACACCATTTCATTCTTAATATATTTTTTTTAAATCCTCAGCTTACTGAGGATTTTTTGTAAAAAACATCCATTGCTGCTTTATTCCTCTGTAAATAAGAACATCCGGGTTAATTTTTCACAAAAAGCATTTCTGATAATCAATCATTTAAAAACAGTTTTATTCATTTTATTATTGTATATTTGCATATTATTAACCAAAGTCACTACTTTGTTTTCTGTAACGACTTAGAATATACGTATTCAGTCTTTGCTTTTTGAGCAGCCATATTTTAAACTTTTATTTTTCTACCCAGAACAATACTTGTCGGAATTTTAAAGCTCTGTATGATTAGGAAACCCTATAACAGGAAACATCGACGGACTTTAAGGTCTAAGGCAGACCAGAGTGAACAATACAATTTATAGAAACTAAATACTAAAAATAATTTATGGCAGATTCTTTTTCTAAAAAGGAAAATTTCAAGAAAAAAATTCAAAAGCAAAAAGAAAAGGCGCTAAGACGCGAAGAACGTAAAACGAACAACAACAAAGGTATGGAGGACGTATTCATGTATGTAGATGAATTCGGAAGGTTAACTTCTACTCCACCAGAACAAAGACAGGAAGTAAATCTTGATGATATTCAATTGGGAGCTGCTCCTATTATTGAAGAAGATCCAAGAAAAACAGGAATTGTTACTTTCCTTAGTGAAAAAGGATATGGTTTCATTACTGAAGATAACTCTAAAGAAAATATCTTCTTCCACAATAATAACTGTGTAGAACCGGTGAAAAAAGGAAACAAGGTTTCTTTTGAAAAGGAAAAATCTCCAAAAGGATTTTCTGCAGTTGAGATTCAGATTGTTAAATAAGATAAACACATTCTGCACTATATTGCAGATATGTTTTTAAACGATACAGAAAGAGACCGTCTTAAAGACAGTCTCTTTTTTTATTTAATAGAGTCTCAATGTTGAGACCGGATTTTGCAGAATTAGATTCTAACGCAAACACATGGACAGCCATCTGTAAACTCAGGATCGCAATGTTCAATACTGTAACATCTTAATTGTGTTTTAGGTCCACATTTAGGATAATCCATAATTCCACCACCTTGCACAGCTTTCAATTGCTCTCTTGAGACTTTCTTCAAATTTTTCATAGTTAAATAGTTTTAATTGAATTGTAAATATAAGAATATTCCATTAGCAGGGAGTTATTTAACAAAATTTTATAATTGTCATCAAATCAAAAGAAGCTGCCTCGCACTGAGACAACTTCTTTCTTCATCGTAAAAAATAAAAATGGTCGGTTTACAAAACCGAAAAAGTAATTGGTTATTTCTAATTCAACTTTCCACCTAAAGCTTTAAATAACAGAACATTATTTCTGGTATTCTGATGCTGAAACTGTAACAGATCGAGCTCTGCAGTCAGTTTACTTTTCTGTGAATTAATCAGTTCGAAATAATTCGCATAGCCTGTCAGGTATAGATCATTGGAAACCTCAACTCCACGATCCAGAAAACCTACTTCTTCTGATTTTAATTTTAAAACCCTTTCATAGATTCTTGTCTGCTTCAAAATAGACTGAAGCTCATTGAATGCCGTGGTAATGCTCTTCTGGTAATTTAAAAAAGCAATCTCCTGTTCTTTGCTGGCTACTTTAAACTCATATTTCAGCTGGCCTTTATTAAAAACAGGAACCATTAAGCCACCCAATAACTGCCCCGCCAACGAACTTGGTTTGAAAAGCGTTTCTACAGAAAAAGAATTCATTCCGATTCCTACACCAAGGTCAATTTTAGGGTAAAAAGCGGCTCTTGCAGCCTTCGCATCTGCCTGGGAAGCTTCCAATACATAATAATTGGCTGCCACATCTGGTCTTGAGTGGATAACAGCTTCTACATTAATGGTTTTATTTAAAACATCTATATTGGTAGGCATCAGAATTTTACCGCGTTTCACCTCTCCGCCATAGCTTCCTGTTAAAGTTGTAATGGCCTGTTCAACAGTTACAATCTCTACTTTGATATGTTCTATTTCTGCCAGCCAGTTGTTATTCTGTGCTTTGAACTGCTGTACGGCAAGTTCAGTAGCTTTTCCTACTTCACGCTGAGCCAGAACAATTTCAAAAGCTCTCTGCTGAAGATTGTAATTTTTCTGATAAATCGCCAAACGGTTATCCAAAGCTACCAACTGATAATAGAGGTTAGCAATATCGGTGAAAAGCTCTACCTGAAGTAATCGCAACCCTTCTGTAGAAGCCAGATACTTCTTTTGGGCGGCAATTTTCTTATTTTTCAACTTGCCCCATGCATCAATTTCCCAGCTGCTTCTTGCTCCCAGCCAATAATTGGGAGTAAAATCACGATTAATTTTTTGCTCTTCCGTGATATTAGGGGAAAGATTGGTATCATAATTCCCCACGCCTTCCATGGTATATTTTCCATAGCGGTTTCCGGTAGCTTCTGCTCCTACTTCAAGAGATGGCAAAAGATCCATTTTAGATCTCTGCAGAAAGCTGTTGGCAATCTCCACTCTTTGCTGGGCAATCTGAAAATCAGGATTGGCCTGTACTACTTTATTAAAAAGCTCCAATAAATGAGCATCGGTAAAATAAGCTTTCAGATCAAGTTGCTGAAACTCTTCTGAACTTACAGTTTTAGCCGGTATTTCCGGCAGTGTCTGGGCCTGTTTGATATCTGCAACCTTTGGAACAGCACATGAAACTAAGCTTAAGGCAGCTATTCCATATAATATATGTCTATGATTTAATCTTTTCATCTTTCTTCTTATTTTCAAGTTTCGCAAAGAATATATACAACCCTGGAATGACCACCAATCCGAAGATGGTTCCTATCAACATTCCTCCGGCTGCTGCCGTACCAATGGAACGGTTACCAATTGCTCCGGCTCCAGATGCAATACACAACGGGATAAGCCCTGCCACAAAGGCAAAAGAAGTCATCAGAATAGGTCTCAGACGCTGTCTTGCTCCTTCAATGGCTGCAGGTATAATATCATAGCCCTGTTTATTTCTGGCTACTGCAAATTCTACAATCAGAATAGCATTTTTAGCCAATAGCCCGATCAGCATGACCAGGGCAACCTGTGCGTAAATATTATTATCCAATCCTGCCAGTACCAATGCGATATAAGACCCGAAGATCCCTGTTGGAAGGCTTAATAATACCGGCATCGGAAGAAGGAAACTTTCATATTGAGCCGCTAGTAAAAGATATACGAACAACAGACAGATCAGGAAAATATATACGGTTTGATTTCCTGATAAGATTTCTTCTCTTGTCATTCCTGACCATTCAATATCGAAACCTCTTGGAAGCGTTTCTTTAGCAACACGCTCTACTGCAGCAATGGCATCACCGGAACTGTATCCGTCTGCAGGCTCCCCGTTAATCATAGCTGACATATACATATTGTACCTCGTTAATACTTCAGGTCCATATACTTTTTCAATGGTAATGAATGTTGAAAAAGGAACCATTTCCCCTTTATCATTTTTCAGGTATAAATTCAGAATACTTTCAGGGGTATCTCTGTGTTCCGGACTTGCCTGAACCATTACTTTATACATCTGACTGAAACGGATAAAATTGGTCGCATAATAAGATCCCAACATGGTTTGCAAGGTGGACATCGCATTATCTACTGATATCCCTTTCTTTGCAGCCATATCATAATCCACATTAATCATGTATTGCGGGAAGGTAGCATCAAAGCTGGTAAAGTTATTTTGCAACTCTGGAGATGCATTCAGTTTTTTAACAAAATCCTTGGTGATCTTATCGGTATTTTCGATAGTTCCTCCTGTTCTATCCAGTAAACGTAATTCAAAACCACTCGTATTTCCGAATCCGGGAACGGTTGGTGGAGCAAAGATTTCAATCTGTGCATCAGCTATTCCCTTTGTTTTATCTGAAAGTTCAGCAATCAGATCGTTAACTGAAATGGATCTTTCTTTCCAGTCTTTAAGGTTAATCATGGCCATTCCGTAGGATGAACCTGCAATTTCCGTCACAATGCTGTATCCAGCCAGCGTAGTTACGTTTTCAACTCCATTTATTTTCTTGGCAATAACCGTTACTTCATCCAATACCTTTTCTGTTCTTTCTACCGTTGCTCCCTGTGGAGTGGTTACACTTACATATACCATTCCCTGGTCCTCCATTGGGATAAATCCGGTTGGAAGGAACTTACTGGTTACAAACGTTAGCCCAATGAACAGGAATAACAAACCAAAAGTAACCGTAGTTCTTGTTGCAAATTTTGATAAAATTCCTACATAACCATTCGTTAGTCTTTCAAAACCGGTATTGAAGCTTTGAAAAGCTCTGTCAATGATCGTTTTCTTTTTATTGTGATCGTGTGGCTTTAAAATAATCGCACACAATGCCGGAGTAAGCGTTAATGCATTCACCCCTGAAATAACAATACTAATCGCCAGCGTTAATGAAAACTGACGGTAAAATACACCTACCGGCCCATCCAGAAACGCCACCGGAATAAATACAGCAGACATTACAATGGTAATCGCTATTACTGCTCCTGCAATTTCTTTTGTCGCAGTAATGGTAGCATCCATCGCGTTCATACCTTCTTCCATTTTTACGTGGACGGCTTCAACGACGACAATGGCATTATCCACCACAATTCCAATGGCCAACACCAAAGCAAATAATGTCAACAGGTTTACAGAGAAATCCAGCATATTCATAAAGGCAAAGGTTCCTATCAATGCCACGGGAACAGCCAATACAGGAATCAAAGTAGAACGCCAGTCCTGAAGAAAGATAAATACTACAATCCCTACCAGAATAAAGGCTTCGATAAGCGTTGTTAATACTGCACTGATAGAAGCATCAAGGAATCTGGAAACATCGTAGGCCATATTAAATTCCATTCCTGGTGGAAATGAAGTACCTTTTAATTCTTCCATTTTAGCTTTTACGCTTTCAATTACTTCAGAAGCATTGGAACCGGGACGCTGCTTCATCATAATGGATGCGGAAGGTCTTCCATCTGTTTTGGAAACCATTCCGTAGTTCATTGCTCCGAATTCTACTTTAGCAATATCTTTAAGCTTTAGAATTGTTCCATCTACATCTGATCTGATTGGTACTTCTTCATATTGCTTAGGTTCAAAGAATTTTCCTTTATATTTGATTACATATTGAAGCTGACTGGAAGTTTTTCCGGACGTTTCTCCAACTTTTCCGGGTGCTGCCGAAATATTCTGTTTTTGCAACGAAGTAATGACTTCATCTGCTGAAATATTATAAGCTGCCATCTTCTGCGGATCAAGCCATATCCTCATCGAATATTCTTTCTGACCCATAATTTCTGCTCGTCCTACTCCATCAATACGTTTCAGTTCCTGAAGAACGTTAATATCTGTAAAGTTATAAATGAACTGCTCATCCTGACTGGGATCTGTACTCGTAATGTTAAGGTACATCAGCATACTGTTCACCTCCTTTTCAGTAGTTACTCCGGCACGAATTACTTCTTCCGGAAGTTCATCAAGAATGGTTGTTACCCTGTTCTGAACGTTCACTGCCGCTACATCCGGATCTGTTCCTACTTCAAAGAAAACCTGGATCAGGGTAAGTCCGTCATTGGAAGTTACCGTCGACATATACGTCATTCCAGGAACTCCGTTAATGGCCCGCTCCAGTGGAAGAGCAACTGCATTGGCGGATACCTCAGCATTGGCACCGGTATATTTTGCTGTTACTGTTACTGAAGGCGGTACAATATCTGGAAACTGGGTAATCGGCATCTTTAATAGCGCCATAATTCCCAGCAATACAAACACTATAGAAATAACTAACGAAAGAACCTTTCGTCTTATAAACATCTCTACCATAATAAGTTGATTTAAAGATTATGAAAGGTTAATACTTCTTTTTGATTTTAATAATATCACCATCCTTTAAGGACTGAGTACCTTCATAAATGATTAAATCTCCTTTTTTAAGACCGCTTTCCACCATATAGGAATCCCTCAGAGTGGCTCCGATCTTGATGTTTGTCATTTTCACTTTATTCTGCTTATCCACTACAAAAACATAAGTTTTATCCTGAATGGAGAATGTTGATTTTTGCGGAATAAGAATTGCATTATCCTGATTTTCGGAAATGATAAGTTTACCTGATGTACCGTGCTTAATCAGACGGTCAGGGTTCGGGAAAAGAACTTTATATCGGATAGATCCCGTAGTTCTGTCGATTTCTCCTTCAGCGGTTTTTAAAGCTCCATTAAACTGATAATTCACACCGTTTGGCAGCGTTAATTCAATTTTCTGATGACTTCCTATCTTATCATTGGCTAAAAGTTCAAAATAAAGGTTTTCCGGGATTGAAAAGTAGGCATAAACTTCATTAAGCTGCGATAAAGTTGTTAATAAAGTTCCATTTTCCACCAAACTTCCGTCTTTAAGAGGAATAACGTCTATTACTCCATCAAAAGGGGCTGTAATTTTTGTGAAACTGATCTTTTGAAGCACAGCACTTCTTTCTGCCTCTGCAAAAGCATGTTTTGCCTGGGCGGATGAAAGTTTAGCTTTTACCAACTCCAGTTCATTATTGGCCACAAATTTTTTAGCATGAAGACTTTGAATCTGTTTCAGTTCTACTTCAGCAATACGGACATCAGCCTGGGTTTGCTTCAAAGCAGCATTGGCTTTTAAAAGCTCCATCTGCAATTCAGCATCATTGATTTTAAATAAAGGCTGTCCCTGATGAACAAACTGTCCTTCATTAACATAAATATGCTGAATAATTCCACCAATTCTGGAACGCATCTCAACATTCTTCTTAGCCTGAATATCGGTCACAAACTGATTGCTTACCAAGGTATCTTTTTCCTTGATTTCCAGTATGGGAACTTCTTTTTCTTTTTGATTATCTTTTTTCTTGTCTTTATTACATGACACAGCGAATAATATTGCAAAGCTGCAAATTATTACATTTTTTAAATACATTCCTGAATGTTTAAGTTATAAAATTTTCGTTAAAATAAATTGAAATTCAATACCTTAAACTAGTACAACTGGAGAAGATGGAGAAAGGATTTAACTCCACAAATAATGGAAACTGCAATATCAGGAAGAGTAATTTTCGGAGCAATTTTTAAAGCTGCTGAGAAATCTCCCACTGCAGGGTCGTCTTTACGAACTGAATGTTTTACGACTTTAGAAGCAGCAAACAATGCATGCGTGTTCATATCTGCTTCTTCGTAAACATCCAGCAAATGGATATTGGTTACATGAGGAACATGAGGAATATTCTGTAATGATGTTTCCGCCCAATTCGAATTGAAAAGGGTAAAAACCATTATGATATAGAAATAGAAAAGTGACCTCAGACCTGCCATGTCAATCAGAATACTTGTTTTTAGTAAAAACGATAGTGTTGCAAAAATAGGAATTTTTGCCCGAAAACAGTTTTTTTAACTGTTAAAAAAACTTAAACAATGCTGATAAAATCACGTTTTTTTTAGTTACTGGAATCTTTGGCATTTTATAAGAACAAAAATTTAAAGATTCTTGCGGCATAACAAAGAATGAATATTTGTTTTCATTCTGAATACAGACTGAAGGTCTGCGAACGCAGTTCAGAAGTAGAGTGAAGAATCTATAAAACAAGTAATGAGATTCTTCCTTCGTCAGAATGATAGGGAGTGAACAACAGTCGAGATTATTTTAAAACAACCTGCTCAGCACTCTAAAGCGATAATCAAAGATGTATTCCAGTTTGTTTTTTACGAACAAAGAATGAGCAATTTCGCCTAAAAATCCCATGGGAAGTTCATAATCGATGGTATCTCTCATTAGAACGCCTTCATCATTGGGAATAAACTCGTGGTGGTGATTCCAGAGTTTATAAGGCCCTTTTCTTTGGTAATCGATAAAGCTTTTCTGAAAATCTACATGGGTAATTTCAGTCTGCCATTTCATTTTAATTCCAAATAATGGAGAAATGGAGTAATCAATGAGCATTCCTGCATAAATTTCATCATCTGCCATTTTTGTCAATACGGTAAATCCCATGTCCTTCGGTGTAATTTCCGAAAGATTATTGGCTGAGGAAAAGAATTTCCAGGCAGTTTCAATATCACAGTTTAATTGTTGCTCACGAAAAAGCTTATGTTTCATCTTACTTCTTTTTAATTATACATCCACAGCAAAACAGGCTTTGTTGAATTTTCGTTCTATTGATGATAAAGCAATAGTACAAATAGGTACAACAGATTTATATTTATTTATAATGCTGGAAAATCCCAAAATCTGAGGGAGTCCAAAGAGCAGCTTTTTGCCCTGCAGCTTTCAGTGCATTATTTGACCAGGTATTGCAGGTATACAAGAAACTGTAAGTACCTCTAGCATCATAAAATGCATCATTATCACCATATACAGCATCGGTAGGAATCAGCATGAACTTCCCATTCTGATCTCTATCGAATTTATCTTCTACAAATTTAATTAAACTTTGGTATTGGCTTCTGCTTATCATAATCATTTTACAGTCTTCTCCTTCTTTCATCGCATAATAATAAGTGGTGTGCATGGCTGAATCACTTAACCAAAAAGCGGCCTTCACTGCTGTTGAAAACTTAAGATCTGCCCAGGTAGGCGTATCCAGATAAAAACCTTTATCTCCCCATCCTATCCCAACATATTTATAATCTGTTTTTTTTGATTTTGTGTCTGCAAAAGGAATCATTAAGCTCCAATCCTTCAGATCATTCTTTACAGGCATTACAATATCCGTATGAACACCGTTGGTATAAATATAAATGGCAATATCTTTCTGTTCACCGTCATCTTTGGCAGAAACCGGAATGAAAGGGATCAGTAATCCCAGAAGAACATAAACAATTACAATTCCCAGAATGACTCCCAGAATTTTTAATGCGTAGATTAATATGGTTTTCACAGTCATGTTTTTGAATAAAATTTAATATATAATTTTTCGTAAAAGTATTTGTTTTAATCGGAAAAATGGCTATATTTAATTACGAAATATTCACAAATATGCGTAAAAATACCAAATCACAGAAAAGATTTAAAGTAAGAGTAAAAACTGCTCCAAAAAGAGTACAAAAAAAACGTTGATTTTCGGTGAGACTATAATCTCCTGAAGGTCAATTTTTCTTTTTAGGAAAGGATTTTTAGACAACTTATTCAGTTAAATCAAAACCTCCTTAGTGTTGAAAATCTAAGGAATGGTCGATTATCAGCTTTTGTTTGGAACTTGAAAAACTTCCAAGGTAGGAATCATCACCAAAAAAGTACCCTAAAACGAGTCTGAAGATCGCTCTAAAAATTCAATATTTCTCTTCAAACCTGCAAATTTGGTTCTCTTCACAGGCGATTTTTTGAAGATATCGGAGAAAATTTCCTGGGTAAGCTCTTTCCATTCTCCTTTTTTGAAGTTTTTCAATGCTTCATTGGGTTTGAATCGGCTCTGTTTATTAGGCGCTGAAAATCGGTTCCAGGGACATACATCCTGGCAGATATCGCATCCAAACATCCAGTCTTCCATTTTATTTTTGAAATGATCCGGAATTTCATTTTTCAGTTCTATGGTAGCATAAGAAATACACTTGCTTCCATCAATAATTTTTTCTGATATAATAGCATCTGTGGGACAGGCATCAATACATTTCCTGCAGGTTCCGCAATGATCGGTTGTTTCATGATCGGCTATAAGCTCCAGATCACAGATAATTTCTGCCAGGAAATAAAAAGATCCGTTTTGTTTGGTAATCAGATTAGCATTTTTTCCTACCCAGCCAATTCCTGATTTTCTGGCCCAGCTTCTCTCCATTACCGGTGCCGAATCTACAAAAACCCTAAACCCGAACTCTCCTATTTCCTCTTGCAATTCAGCAACCATTTCACGAAGAATTTCCTTGATGACTTCATGGTAGTCTTCAGCGTAGGCATATTTTGAAATTTTAAAGTTCTCCAGAATAGAGATCTTTTCTTCAGGAAAATAGTTGTAAGAAAGTGAAATTACAGATTTAGAACCTTCTACCAGCAATCTTGGATCGAGCCTTTTATCGAAATGATTTTCCATATATTTCATTTCCCCATTAAAATTGTTTTTCAACCATTTTTCAAGGTGTGCAGCGTCTTCCTCCAAAAAATCTGCTTTAGATATGCCACAACTCTGGAAGCCAAAGCTTTTAGCCTTGGATTTTATCAGTTCGGAATATTTTTCAGCACCAGCGTTCATTAATTTCACACTGCAAAATTAAGATTATTTTATCAATCTTACGATTCGTTAATAGGTTTCCTTTCCAACTTACAAACTGGTTCCTTTCTGAAAAATTTATGTTTTAATTAAGATTTTTTTCAAAAAAAAATTACGTAATTTCGTTTATAATTTAATGTTTAAAACAAACAACTATGTCTTTAATAGAAGTAATACAATCTGGAAACTATGAATTGATTGATGTTCGTGAGCCAATGGAGCTTGAAATGGACGGAAATATAGATGGTGCCAAAAATATTCCACTGGGTGAAGTAGAAGACAGACAGGATGAGATCCTATCCATCGAAAAGCCAGTAATTTTATTCTGCAGAAGTGGAAACAGAAGCGGAAAAGCATTGGAATATCTTACCAGTCAAGGATTAAAGGATGGTCACAACGGCGGAGGCTGGGCTGAGCTAAAGGCTGTTCTTGAAGCAAACAGAGGAACTTTTTAAAAGTTCCTTTTTTTATACCTTTTATCATGAATCTAAGAGATCAATTTGAACAGCTGTGTTTACTTTTCACTAATGATTTAGGTTTAATCGGTTCCCTATGGAAAGAGATTGAAACAAAATATACTGAAAAAGGCAGACACTATCACAATCTTCTTCACCTTGAAAATATGTTCAGGGAATTAGATGCTGTAAAAAGTAACATTTCAGATTTTTCCACGGTTTCTTTTTCTGTTTTCTATCATGATATTATTTATAATGCAAGCTCTAAATCCAATGAGGAAAAAAGTGCTTTGAAAGCTGTGGAAAGACTTTCTGAACTTGGTTTACATCAAGGTGACCTTACCATTATTTCTGACCAGATTCTGGCCACCAAACTTCATCAGAAATCAGAAGATCAAAATACCAATTATCTTTTGGATGCTGATCTTTCTATTCTTGGAAAAGACTTTGAAAGTTATCTGGCATATACCCGAATGATTAGAAAAGAATATTCCATTTATCCTGATCTTCTTTATAAACCAGGCAGAAAAAAAGTACTTAAACATTTTCTGGAACTCAACAGTATTTTTAAGACAGACTATTTTAAAGAGAAGTATGAAGTACAGGCAAAATCAAACATTGCAGCTGAAATTCAGTTATTATAATCTTTAAAAATAAAAAGAGATGCAAAATTGCATCTCTTCACACATTCATCTCAAACAACATTTAATGATTTACATCATTAGTTTTCGTACCAACTAAAAACCTTATTTTCAAAAGTACAATATATTATATCCCAACATAGAGATGTTCATTGCGTTTTTATTGTAATTTTAGGCTCAGATAGACACTATGACTGCATATTAATGTCATTCACTTTTTTATAAAATCAATTATATTCTATCTTTCTCAATTTTATAAATTAAGAAAATAATTGAGCTCCTCTCATTTTCATATTAATATATTTTTTATGCATTCTGATTCCTGTTTAAGTACATATTGTACAAATTCACAGTATATGTACAAATAGGTAATGAGCATAAGTGAATTCTCAGAATACAGTAAGTTTTATTATGTATAAAAAGCTATCTCAAAGTGAGATAGCTTTCTATTTTATTTCGTGAAGTTTATTAAGTATTAAGAGTTATTTCTGATAAATTCTACTGCTTTTTTCAAAACCAAGTCCGGAACTTCTTTGTGTGGTGTATGCCCGACTTCTGGAATAATATATTTTTCAGCTTTCCCAGTAATCTGAGTAACTGTTTTCTCTACCTGATTCAAGGTACCATATTCATCGGCTTCGCCCTGAATAAACAGAAGCGGACAGGTAATATCCTTTAAAAGATATTCTATATTCCATGTTCTGTAATCATCACGGGTCCAGGTCTCAGTCCATGCTCTGAATAATATTTCGACTTTGTCACCATGGTATTTCTGCAAACGTTCCGGCAAATTGGTGGTTTTATAAGCTTCCCAGGCATCATATACACCCTTTAAAGTCACTTCTTCCACAAAGATATGTCCAGCTTCACAAATAACAGCATCTACCCTTTCCGGATATTTTGCGGCAGTAATTAAAGCGATTGTTCCTCCATCACTGTGTCCAAACAAAATAGCATTGTTAATATTGAGCTCAGCCAAGAGTTCATTCAGCAAATCTGCTTCCAATTCCATGTAATTCACCGGTCTTATGTAAGTAGGCATTGGATAAGATTTTCCATATCCTAATCGGTCATAAACAAGGACATTGCATTCTGTAGATTGTAATAATTTAGCAGGAAAGTCTCTCCAAAGTTGCACAGATCCAAGAGAATCGTGTAGAAAAACAATGGTTGGCTTACCTTCAAATGAATTATAATACTCTGTGTATAGTTTTTTCCCCCTTACATCAATTATTCTTTCCTCCATCAATTCAAATTATAATAGTATATCTCTCGCAATTTTTTAAAAAGAAGACATTTTTGTTTCTTCAAATTCTTTTAATAATTGACTGAAAACAGCTTCTACCGGAAGAATATCATTAATCAGAGCAGATACCTGTCCTATTTCAAGTTCCCCGTCTTCCATATCTCCTTCAAACATTCCGCGTTTTGCTCTGGCTCTTCCTAAGGATGCAATAAGGGCATCTTTGTTTCTTCCAGCCTGGTAGATATCTTCCAGTTCAGTGAAGAATTTATTTTTAACCATTCTTACAGGAGCTAATTCTTTTAGCGTAAGATGAGTATCACCTTCCTGAAGTTCTGTGATTTTCTTTTTCCAATTTTCATGAGCACTTGCTTCTGTTGTCGCTGCAAAGCGAGATCCTATTTGCACTCCGTCTGCACCAAGGATCATTGCTGCTTTCATCTGAGAACCTAAAGCAATTCCTCCGGCTGCAATTAACGGCTTAGAAATATGTTTTTTTACATTTGGAATAAGGCAGAATGTAGTTGTTTCATCTCTTCCGTTGTGACCGCCGGCTTCAAATCCTTCAGCAACCACTGCATCTACTCCTGCTTCTTCACACTTTACTGCAAATTTGGTAGAGGAAACTACGTGAGCTACTTTTAATCCTTCTTTTTGTAGGGTTTCTGTATATGTTTTTGGATTTCCGGCTGAAGTAAATACAATTTTAACGCCTTCTTCCAGAATAATTTGAATAATTTCTTCAATATTGGGATACAGCATAGGAACGTTCACCCCAAAAGGCTTATCGGTAGCCTGTTTGCACTTCTGAATGTTCTCTCTAAGGATATCAGGATACATACTTCCTGCTCCTATTAATCCTAATCCGCCACAATTGGAAACTGCTGATGCCAGCTTCCATCCGGAATGCCAGATCATCCCTGCCTGAATAATCGGATATTTGATATTAAAAAGTTCTGAAATTCTATTCTGACTGGCCTGCATATCATGTAATTTTTTTGCTGCGTTGAAATCTATAAAATTGCTCATGCGTAAAAATACTAAAAACAAACATTATCAGGCGCTTCTATGAAATAAAAAATAGCTAGAATTACGGTTTCTCATACTTTTCCAAAACCTTATCTATGATGGAGCTTATCTTCACAAATTTTTGGGCCAATAGAGATACATCTTTCCGGATGGTATCATTTTTCAGCTCTATCCATCCCTCCATTAAAGTAAGTGGTCCAAAGTTGATATTTACATTAGGCCAGTCTTCCTGATATCTTGAAAATTCTGTTCTGAAATTCTGTGCAAAATCTTTACTGGTTATTTTATAGTTTTTCAGCTCACGAAGTTTTAAAGCATGAATGTTATAATATAGCCTTCCCTCTTTTATGGTCTTTTCATTTATCCAGACTGAAAAGAAAATCCTTCCTGATGGTTCTTCTGATAATTTAGAATCTCCATACCATTGGGGTTTATAAATTTTGAGGGCTGCAGATTCAAGAACAGTAGTGACGGATATTTTTAAATACTCCTTATCAAGATTTTCTTGAGGAATCTCTGCGGCAGCCAAACGAAATTCATTAAGATAAAAAGCAAAATCCATTTTCTTAATTTTTGTAAAGGTATAAAATAGTCTATATGGAAATATCTAAACTTTCATCTTCATCATTGAAAGCACAAAAAAAACCTTCAGAAATTCTGAAGGTTTTGATTTTATTTTTTGATTGATTCTTTCTTCCAGTTGGATTTAAAGTTACAGTTATCGTAACGTCCGTCAATGGAGATGAAAGTGGTTGGTAACTTAGAGTTCACAAATTTCTCAACCATTTCGTTTTTCTTTTTATTGAGCGCCATCTGCTTGATTCGGCTAAAGTCTGTTTCCAGAGTGATCTGGTGTGCAGGAATAACGTCTTCAAGTTTGATGATTTTCACCGCCTTTCTTCTGTTATCTTCATCTTCAAAAGCAGTTGTAATATCTCCTTTATTCAAACCTGCCAATTCGTAGCTGATTGTTCCAGGGATACTTTCTCTTTCAATTTTATCAGAACCGTCACCACCAGGAATTATACCGGCATTGAACTTAGTTCTTTTATCATCTGAAAACTTGAACGCAGCATCTTTAAATGTCATCTTTCCATCAGCAATTAAACCTCTGATGCTATCTAGTTTTGCTTTTGCTGTTTTCATTTCCTCATCAGTAGGAGTAGCTTTTAAAAGAATATGTCTTGCGTCATATACTTTTCCTGATCTCTTAAGCAACTGAATGATGTGGTATCCGAATTCAGATTCAATAGGATCTGAGATTTCGTTTTCCTGAAGGTTTAATGCTGCAGCTTCAAACGGCTTCACCATCTGTCCTTTATTGATGTTTTTATATAATCCCCCATTGGAAGCGGAACCTTCATCTTCAGAGTAAATTCTTGCCTGGCTTTCAAAAGTTTCTCCACCAAGAATATCCTTCTTAATTTTTTTAAGTCTGTTGATTAAATCCTGCTTATGAGCTTCAGTTAAGGTAGGATACATCATAACCTGAGCTAAAGTAACCTCGTCTTTTACCTGTGGCAGCTGCATTTTATACATATTATAAAAATCAGTTACCTCGTTAGGTGTAACGTCTGCTTTATCAGTAACTCTCTGGTATTTTGCCTGTCCGTAATATTGATCCGTATCGATTTTCTCGATAGCGTTTTTCATTTCGTAAGAATTTCTGAATTTATAAGCGACTAATAATGACTTTTCATCCGGAAATTGAGAAAGCAACTGACGATATTTTTGATTAGCCTGCTCTTTAATTGCAGCAGAACGGTTTTCAATTAGCGTATCTTTTTTTGCTTCGTATACAAGAAGTTTGTTGTTGATAAGGCTTTCAAGAAACTCACATTTGTCTGTGTTGTTAGCTCCCTGCTGTTTCCCATAATTCATCTGCTCCGTAACATCTGATTCCAAAACAATTTCATTTCCGATTACAGCAGCAATACCATCCACTAAATCTCCCGGTTTTAGCTGGGCATTCATCATATTGGATGAAAATATCATGATGAAAATCCCAAGAAGATAAGTGATTTTTAGTTTATTTGTCATTTTACTATTTTAACAAGTTGCAAATTTAGAATTCTTAACGAATTTCACTCAATTTTTTATTATAAATATTTCTTAAAAAGACTTATTTACTGCAGTTCAACATCAAATGTTGTCAATTCTTTAAATTGTCTCAATCTGTTGAACATATCGGACTCATTTACTTCCTGAATTCTTTCTGTTCCGAATTTCTCTACAGTGAATGAAGCCATAGCAGATCCTACGATTAATGCAGACTTCATGGTTTCGAAATCAATTTTTCCCTTTTTAGCAAGGTAAGCAGCAAAACCTCCTGCGAAAGTATCTCCAGCTCCAGTTGGATCGAAAACATCTTCTAATGGAAGTGCAGGGATTGCAAATACTTTATTGTCGTGGAAAAGTAAAGCTCCGTGCTCTCCTTTTTTGATGATAACATATTCAGGACCCATGGTGTGGATCTTTTTAGCAGCTTTCACTAAAGAATATTCTCCTGAAAGTTGTCTTGCTTCTTCATCATTGATGGTAATTACATCTGTTTTAGCAATCATATCCATCAGAATATCCAACGCACAGTCCATCCAGAAATTCATCGTATCAAGGATCACAAGCTTAGGACGGTTGTTCATTTTTTCCAATACGGATAACTGAACTCCAGGGTGTAGGTTTCCAAGTAATAAAATTTCGGCATCCTGCATTGAATCAGGAATTTTCGGATCAAAATTCTCCAACACGTTTACTTCTGTAGCCAAAGTATCTCTGGTATTCAGATCATTATGATATTTCCCTGACCAGAAGAATGTTTTTCCTTCTTTTACGATTTCAATTCCTTCGATATTTACTTCTCTGTCTGTAAACATATCAAGGTGTTCCTGTGGAAAGTCTCCTCCTACTACAGAAACAATACCGGATTTAACGCCTAAAATAGATGAAGTGATCCCAATATAAGTAGCAGCTCCTCCTAAAATTTTGTCCGTTTTACCAAATGGTGTTTCAATTGCATCAAATGCAACACTTCCTACAACTAAAAGTTTCATATATTTTTCAATGTATATTAAAAGTAATTATTTTTTCCATTCAAAAGAGTCCAGCATGTGTTTCATATCGTTTTTGATATAGTTTACTGCAGGAGCCAGTGAGTCCGGTTTCGGTCTCGTATTAAAGTATAAGTAACCAGTCACGAAATGTTTCGTACTGTCTGTAATGTAAAATTGAAGATTGGAAGCACTCTGTCCTTTCAGTTCATAGAAATTCCCGTATACTTTCTTTTCAGGATATTCAAAGGATTTAGTGTCTATAGAACTGGCTTTGATGGTATGTTCATATACCATTTTTTCCGCTTCCTTGATGTGTTCTGCAAAATCATTCTGTATCGGGTAATAGGTTACAAAAACCTTTGCTTTCATCTTTGGATAGTTCAGGTAATACCAGCAAGGTTTTTTCGCTGCTGTAATATTGGCGAAATCCGAATACTCGAAAGTATAAGCACAGTTGTTTTCAAACTTCTGATATTTCGGTGCCGGGTATTCCAGACGCAGTTCTCCGTACGGCTTCGGAACCGGATCTTTTCCACAGGAAATTAAAAGCAGTGATACAAAAATAAAAATGACTTTTTTAATCATTTTGCAAAAGTACAAATTAGATTTCAGATTTCGGAAGACAAATTTCAGTCTTTCAATGAGTTTTGAATGTAATTTTCCAAAGGCTTAGGAAAGGATTTTTCATGAGAACCCTGAACGTCTGTAATCTGGTACTGATTTTCAGTCATAAAACGATTCCAGATGTCTTCTGAAGACACCTCAACATTAAATATTTCAATGCTTAAATTCTTGTGTGTCAGTTTATGGTTAACTGTTTTTGAGCCTGTAATAAAAGTTTCCATTTCAGAAGAAATAGAGGTTGGAAACTCAAACAACTTTTTCCAGATAAAGTCATCTGCTCTCTGACGAATCAGGAATTCTCCATTTCTGTGAACAAAATAATAGGTTAAAGCAAGGTCTTCCGCCTTCACTTTTTTCGTTTTAACAGGGTAATCTGATATTTTTTGAAGGGAAAAGGCCAAACAGTCTTCATTAATCGGACATTCGCCACACAGTGGATTTTTGGGTTTACAGATCTCTGAACCGATATCCATCATCGCCTGATTGAAGTCTCCAACGTTATCCGGCATTACCAAGGTTGCCAGTTCTGAAAAATAGGCAAATGCTCTTGAATTTGAAATATCAAAATCATCTGCAAAGAACCTGCTGAGAACCCGGTAAAAGTTTCCGTCTACAGCCGGGATTTTTCCGCCAAAACAGATACTTGAAACAGCTGCAGCTGTATATTTCCCGATACCTTTCAGCTTTAAGATTTCATCATACTGATTTGGAAACACCCCATGATAATCGTTCATAATCTGCTGGGCAGCTTTATGGATATTGATGGCTCTGGAATAATAGCCTAAGCCCTTCCAATACAATAAAACTTCATTTTCCTCAGCTTCTGCCAAGGTTTTTACATCCGGAAATCTTTTAATGAAATTATTATAGTGATTAAGCCCCTGATTGATTCTTGTCTGCTGAAATACAATTTCACAGATCCAGATTTTATAAGGATCTTTTGTCTGTCTGAAAGGCAGATCTCTTGCATTATTTCTATACCATTCCAAAAGCCTGTTTCCTACATGAAGAAACTCTGTGGCTGCATTATTCTTTTCCAAAAACCAATCTGTTTAAATCCTTGAAGGGACTTTTGCCTCTTCATCCTGAACATTATTTCAAGACCGCAAAGATAGACTTATTTTATTTTTTCTTCACAGAATATACGGATGCCCCTCTTAACCACTGGTATTTCAGGTTTCTTTCTTTAGCTATAAAACGATATCCATCCAATTTTTTCAGATATAAATACATGGAATCTTCTTTCAGCTTTAGCTTATGAGGTGATAAAAACATCATTGGCATATCCAGAGTGGAATCTCTTACTGTTTTCAAAATTTTTCCGGATCTTACTTTATAAAGGAAAAAAGCTTTCCCTCGACCTTTTGAACTGTCTGCCAGCTTCACTTCTGAACTTGCCAGAACCAATTCACTGCCATCGAAACATTCTTCTTCGTCCATGATATAAGCCTTTCCTTCCTGACGTTCGTCTGCAAAAAGGTCTTCTTCATATTGACCGGGACTTTGGTATTTTTTTTCACAACTCACTAAAAGAGCCAGCAACAATACAGGCAAGCCGATAGCAAGCTTAATTTTCATTTTAATATTCATAGGTATTGGTAGAAAAAAACCGATGTAAAAAATGCATCGGTTTTTATGATTAAAAATAAGGTGTTATTATTCCTGAGTGTATTGTGCATCCCATTCGTTACCATCATCTCCTTTGTGTCCGTCTAGTTTAATAACGAAACTTTTTGTAGGGAAATAAGGGGTCATACGGATGTCTAGCCATACTCTGTCTTTGTTTACTCTATCCTGCTCGAAACGAACGATCTTGAATTTTTCGATCAATTTGTCCGGTCCTTTGATATTATCAAGGAATGTTACAATTTGTCTTCTCAAATCGTCTTCGTTTTTAGCATTCCAGTTTTCGAAGGCTCTTCTGTTTAGGAAGTCTAGCAATACTTTAGTTACATAGTCGAATACACGAACTACTGAATACGTCTGAAGACCGATATTGTCTCCTGTAAATAATGTCTTCGCAGAGAAAGCCATAATTTTACCGTATTCGTTAACCATTGGTACAAGACCCATTTTTTCCAACTGAGAGATTTCACTTTTCTTCAATTCGAATTTTACAGCGTCTACTTCGTTGATATTACCATGTTTTTTACCTGCTGCTACCTGAGACATCAGTGTTTTATGGATTTTACCTGCTAATGAAGTGGAAGGTGGAAGTTCTACGTTATCTTCTTCTCCTACTTCTTCAGCTTTTCCACGTCCTACTAACCAGTTACACGTCATGATTACGTTACTTCTGTGAAGTTCACCACCTGTAAGGTTTGCAGAATGGAATAGATCTACTACGTCATCTGGCTTATCAAGGTTAGCGAAGTCTGTAACCATCATTACTTTGTTTTCGTTACAGATTTTAGCCCATTTTTCAATAACTTTATTTGATCCTAAATATCCAGGGATTGCAAGGATTGAATAGTTATCTCTAAGGTCTAAACGGTCGTAGTAATTTTTGAATTCTTCAGAAATAGCATCAATGAATAAAGGATTGTCAAGGTCTGAAACCTGATCCAGGCTTGCGTTAACAATACTTACATTATCCACTTTATCCAATTCTGTATTTTTGTAGAATTGAGCTACAGTTCTGTAGTTGGTTTCTAACAGACGAACTGCATCCAGTGTATTTTTTAGATTTTTCTTTAAATTCTGATCAGCCTGTTGTGCTTTGGTTTTGCACGTATCAGCCATTTTATCTGCAGACTCGCTACCTTCTAAAAGGCTTACCCAAAGATTGATCTTCTGAAGAAGTTCTTTTCTTTCGTCTGATTTATTATTATCGTTAAGGAAAATTTCTTTCCTTGCTTTTCTAGTTGGGTTCATATTGGCGATACCGTCTACAACGGATTCAACAAAGCCAAAACCTCCCATTTTATTGAGTTCAGCAAGCGGGTTGCCCTTCGGCTGCCCTGAGTGTTGCTGCTGCTGTCCCTGCTGCTGGCTTTCTTGCGCCTGTAATTTGCTATCCATGATTTAATGTAAGTCTTTAATTATTTTTCAAGTTCTTGTGCTACTTCTTTCAATACTTCGATGAACGCAGTTCTTGTCTGATCGTTCTCCAGCATATTACGAAGAATTTTATTAGTTTTCAACTGACGTACAATTTTGTTGTACTGCTCCTGTTCAATGCTCAGCTGCTGAAGATAGTCAGATTTCTGAGTAAGGCTTTTAGGAGTAAAGTCTCCAAGATTTTGAAAACGGAATTCTTCATCAACCATTCCTCCATCTTCTGTTTCATGCTGTACCGCTACAGAAGGCTGAAAATGTTTGAATACATCTTCCACTGTTTTTAATCCTGTTACAATTTCAGGGGTATAAGATTCGTCTGTTGTAAGCTGGCTTACTATCAGTGATTTATTTTCCTGTATTTCCTGAATAGCTTCATTAGCGTCTACTTTTACCTCGTTTCCGCCAACACCATAATTAAACATTGCCATATTATTATTATTTTGAGATTTACTATTTTGGTTTAGATCTGTCTTCTAGAGATTTACATATAAATCAAATAAATTACAAATCCAGAGTTTAAATTTAAAAAAAAACTGTAACATACAAAATTTTGTCAAGATTTTTCTTAAATCATTTAAATTTATCTATATTTATTTACCATAAAATCACCATCTTACGATGTCACTAAGCTATGAAAAAATAAATAAAACAAACTATAGAGAGATAAAATAAAATCCGGGTACATTTTGCATTGATAAAAAACAACAAATATGTGCTAAATAGGAATTTCTCTGAGGTGAGGAAAAATATTCTTTATATTTAAATAAAGTAAACAAAGTGATGAAAGATGTAAAGATAGCATTCAGAAAACCAATATATCCTGTTTCGGAAGCCTTACAGAAATATTTGGAAAAACATAACAGAACTACCAAGATCCGGTTTTTGTATGAAGACCTGCTAAGATTCAGTGATAGTGTGCGTATTTTGGATAAAGAAGGTAAAGATACTTTATGGCTGGGTGTACTGTATCCTGAATTTGAGTTTAAAGAAATAGAGGCTAATTTAAATAAAATTTATACTCTTCTTCATTCTGACGGAGATGAGGCTACTTTACCTTATCTGACAGTAGATACCATTGACTTCTGTACTTTTGGAAATTCTAAACCTTTCAGAATTAGGGTAAGAAATATTCTGAACGATAATTACACTAACTTTTATATTAAACAGGCAGATGCTTCCCGTATATATGGACTGGAATTGGAGGACCTGCTTTCTCCTAACCGAATTAACTTTCTGATTTATAAAAATACTTTAATAGAAGAACATATCTTAGGAATTCCCGGAGATGTATTTATTCAGAAGCACATGTCCAATTGTACAGAACAGGAAAAGGCACAGATTTCCAAGGAATTTGTGAAGTTTAATGAACGCTGCCTCATTGGATTACTTGGGGATATGCGTTCTTATAATTATGTGGTTATTCCTATTCACGATTTTGACCAGGTAATTTACAGAATTCGCCCTATCGATTTTGACCAACAATGCTACGAAGGGAATCTGAAAGTTTATCTTCCTCAGTATTTCAAAGAAAACAACCCGATGGTTACCATGGTATTGGAAAAACTGAAACCTAATTCTGTAGAGCAGTATCGTAAGGAAGTACGCTCACAAATTGTAAAAAGGGTAACCAGCAGCAAAAGTAGGTTTGATGAACTGATTTCTATTATGAAACAAGAAGATATTGCACCGGAAGCCAATGTTACAGAGTTAAAAACAGCGTTGCAGAAACTTACCTACGATGTTAATTTCAAGTATTGCAAAACCATGGGCGATATTATAGAAACCGGAATAAAGTTTGTGATCCGGAATTATAAGAAAGCCTATTAAAAAAGCATCCATCTTATATTGAGATGGATGCTTTCTTGTCTAACAATATTTTGGTATTCTTACCAAATTTTTATTCTGTCTTCAGGAGCTTTGTACATTTTATCTCCAGACTTGATATCAAATGCTTTGATAAATGAATCCTGATTGACTAATGGTCCGAAAGCTCTGTACATTCCCGGAGAATGCGGATCTGTTTTCACCTGGTTAATCATATATTCATTGGTTGCTTTTGTTCTCCAAACAGTAGCCCAACTCATAAAGAATCTCTGATCCTGAGTAAATCCACTGATCTTCCCTGGGTTTCCTTTATCTTTAAGGTACATCTGAAGGGCATCGTAAGCTACTGCTACTCCACCTAAGTCACCAATATTTTCTCCACTTGTAAATTTACCGTTTACAAAGCTTCCTTTTACCGGTTCATAAGCGCTATACTGAGCGGCTAACTGAGCCACTTTTGCATCAAAGTTCTTACGGTCAGCATCCGTCCACCAATTATTAAGGTTTCCATCACCATCGAAACGGGAACCACTGTCATCAAAACCGTGAGAGATTTCGTGACCGATTACTGCTCCAATTCCACCGAAGTTTACGGCTGCATCTGCTTTAGGATTGTAGAAAGGCGGCTGAAGGATTGCTGCAGGGAATACTATTTCGTTGTTTGAACCACTATAGTAAGCGTTTACGGTTTGTGGAGACATTCCCCACTCCGTTTTATCTACCGGTTTTCCTACTTTATCCAAATTTCTTTGGTATTGCCAAGCTGATACATTCTGTAAGTTTGCATATAATGATCCGCCTTGTTTTGGAGATTCTACGTTTAATTGGCTATAGTCTTTCCATTTGTCCGGATATGCAATTTTTACTGTGAATTTGGAGAGTTTTTCCTGAGCTTTTACTTTTGTTTCAGGAGACATCCAGTCGATATTCGCGATATGGGTTTTAAATGATTTTAAAAGGTAATCAATATAGGTTTCCATCTGCTGTTTTGCTTCCGGAGTAAAGTATTTTTCTACGTATAATTTTCCAAATGCTTCACCAAGAACACCGTTTACAAGAGTTAAACCTCTTTTGTTCATAGGACGCTGTTCTTTTTGCCCTTGTAAATCTTTTGCATAGAAATCAAATCTGATCTGCTCAAGGTTTTCATCAAGGTTACTGGCATTACCGTTAATCAGGTGATATTTCAGATAATCTTTTAATAAAGGTAAGTTTTTCTGTGTAACGAACTGATCCATGTTCTGGTAGTACTTCAGTTCTCCGATGATTACTCTGTCTGTATTTACCCCGGCTTCTTTAAGGTATTTTGCAAGATCTACATTTTTCACTAAACCTGATAATTCCGAAACGTTTTTAGGATTATATCTTAAATTGGCATCTCTGTTCTGTTCCAGTGTCAGTAAGTAATTTGCCAGTTGCTTTTCAAAATCTACCACATTCTGAGCAGCCTGAGTAGAGTTTTTATAGCCTAAAACTCCGAATAATTTTCCAACATAAGCCTGATATTGTCCTAATGTTTTAGTATTGGCTTCATTTACTTTCTGATAATAGTCTCTTCCTAATCCAAGATCCGGACCTCCAAGATATACAGCGTTCATCTTAGAATTTTTCATATCTGCTCCTGCTCTCCATCCGTAGAAAGAATTATCTCCCAGCTTTGTAGCTTCTAAAAGATATTTCTGAAGGTCATTAAGGCTTTTAATAGCATCAATTTTTGCAAGATCAGCTTTAATAGGGTTTAATCCATCTGTATTTCTTTTGGCTGTATCCATAAAAGATGCGTAAAGACTCTGGATCTTTTGCCCTTCAGAACCTGCAGGATATGTTTCGCTAAGAATTTTGTTCAAAATATCCAATGAAGCATCATCTACATTTTCTCTCAAAGCATTGAAAGATCCCCAATTGGCTTTATCTGAAGGAATCTGTGTAGTTTTCACCCAATTTCCGTTTACATAGCTAAAAAAGTCATCCTGTGGACGAGCCCCTGTATCCATATAAGAGAGATTAATCCCTTCCTCCTTTATTTCTTCTTTTACCGGCGTTGCAACTTTTGCTGTAGCCTCTGTTTTTGTCTCTGTCCCTGCAGTCTTTGCTGCACCACACGAATTAAGCAATACTATACCCGAAAAGGCAAGTATACCAATATTTAGCTTTTTCATTGAAGATAATTTTTGATTGTACACAAACTTATCAAATATACGAACTTTAATGATAAGTGATGAAGGATAATCGATAATTGATGAGAATAATAGTGATTTTATGGGGGTAAAGTTTGAGGTTTATGGTTTAAAGTTTTTTAATGGGTAAATTGGGGTTGAAAATAGAAATACTGTGGGTATGTAAACCACCCCGTCAAAAATTCAAAGAATTTTTGCCACCCCTCCAGCGGAGGGGAATGATGAAAGCCATTCCTTATGGGTTTTGGTTAAAGTAATTCATCAATGCCACCCTATTACCTATTACCTTATCTCTAAAAAAACAAAAAAACCGCTCATTGCTGAGCGGTTTGTATATTTTACCAGATTTTGATTCTGTCCTCTGGAGCTTTGTATAATTTATCTCCTTTTTTCACATCAAATGCTTTGTAGAAAGTATCAACGTTAATTAGCGGACCAAAACTTCTGAAGTAACCCGGAGAGTGCGGATCTGTCTTCACCTGGTTGATCATATATTTTTCACTTGATAAAGTTCTCCAAACGGTTGCCCAGCTTAGGAAGAATCTCTGATCCTGAGTGAATCCGCTGATCTTTCCTGGGTTTCCTTTATCTTTTAAGTACATTTGAAGCGCATCATAAGCGATATTTACTCCACCTAAGTCAGCAATGTTCTCACCGTTTGTGAAGGTACCGTTTACAAATGTTCCTTTTACAGGCTCATATTTATCATATTGAGCTGCTAAAGCTTTTGTCGCTTTTTCGAAGTTAGCTTTATCTTCCGGAGTCCACCAGTCTACCAAGTTACCGTCTGCATCAAACTGAGCTCCTGAATCATCAAATCCGTGGCTCATTTCGTGACCGATAACGGCACCAATTCCACCGAAGTTCACAGCTGCATCCGCTTTAGGGTTAAAGAATGGCGGCTGAAGGATTGCTGCAGGGAATACGATTTCGTTAAATACAGGGTTGTAATAAGCATTTACAGTTTGTGGAGTCATTCCCCATTCTGTTTTATCTACCGGTTTTCCGATTTTAGCTAACTCTCTGTTGTACTGCCACTCACCAACATGCTGTAGGTTGCTGTACAATGTACCTCCTTTCGCTTCTGAAACGATATCTAATTTTGAATAATCTTTCCATTTGTCCGGATAAGCTACTTTTACAGTGAATTTATTCAGCTTTTTAAGCGCTTTTTCCTTGGTAGTAGAAGACATCCATGATAGGTTATTGATGTGAACTACGAAACTTTTCTTTAAGTAGTCGATCAATTCCACCATCTGAGCTTTAGCTTCAGCAGGGAAATATTTATCAACATATAATTTTCCGAAAGCTTCTCCCAAGTTTCTGTTGATTAATTCAAAACCTCTCTTGTTCAATGCTCTCTGCTCCTGTTGTCCATTTAAGTATTTACCGAAGAATGCAAACTTCATATCTCCTAGTTTTTCACTTAGGTAAGAAGCACTTCCGTTAATCATGTGGAATTTCAGATAATCTTTAATGACTGGAAGGTTCTGAGCATTGACCAGTTTATCGAAGTTTTTATAGTAATTCAATTCTCCAATAATTACTCTGTCTGTATTTACTCCTACTTTTTTAAGGTAAGCAGGAATGTCTACTCCTTTTACCAAAGTTGAAAGCTCAGCCATCGTCTGAGGGTTATATTGAAGGGTATTATCACGGCTCTGCTCATTCGTTAAAAGCGTCTGTGCAATACTTTTTTCATAGTTAACGATATTTTTAGCTGCTTCATCAGCATTTTTATATCCTAATTCCTTCAACATAGAAACTACATACTTCTGATATTCAGCAATAGCTTCTGTATTTTTTTCATTTACTTTCTGGTAGTAATCTCTTCCTAATCCAAGAGTTGCATCTCCTAAGTAAACGGCATTCATATTAGAATCCTTTAAATCAGCATATACTCCCCATCCGTAAAAAAGGTTTTCACCTTCTCTGGTTACAGAAGTTAAATAAGTCTGAAGATCAGCCATATTTTTGATAGCATCAATTTTATTCAGATTTTCTTGAATTGGCTTAATTCCGTCAGCATTTCTCTTCTGCATATTCATGTAAGATGCATAAAGATCCTGAATTTTTTTCCCTTCACTGCCGTCAGTAAATTTATCTTTCAAAAGAGAATTCAGGATAGTCATGGAATTGTTATCCGTATCCTCCCTCAATTTATTAAAGCTTCCCCAACTTGGTTTATCAGCTGGAATTTTAGCTGTTTTCATCCAGGTTCCGCTCACATAATTATAAAAATCATCCTGTGGACGTACCGAAGTATCCATTAAGCTAAGGTCTAAACCTTTATCTGCGTTATTTACTGCTACTTTAGCAGTTTTAGCTTGTGCACTCACTATATTTTGAGAGCAGATCCCTGCTATTAGAAACAAAGAAAGCGTTAGTTTTTTCATTATGATAACAATTTATACAATATGTATGATTTATTTCTTATTTGTTACTTTTTTGTGAAACAAATTTAAACAAATACCATCATAGCGTGATAAGAATCTATAATTTAGGCAGATTTGAAGCCGGAAGATGGAAGCAAAAAGTTTTGAAAACTAACTTCTAGCCTTGCTCATCCAGCTTCCAGCCTTTTAAGATGTTGCTATCTCTTTTACATTTCCTGTACGTTTCAGGAAGCCCCAGGACTGCATTTCGCCTTTCAATGCTTTTCTTAAACTTTTAAATAATACAATATACATCAGCCATCTGTATCCGAATCTTTGCGGAATAATATAAAGCAGATTTCCTAATTTTTCCCGCTGCATAATGAATGCAATCAAAGCCAGAGAGGCATCCACCAAAAGGAAAATCAGATAATAACTGAATATTTTACTTCCGTTTCCTGATAAGATTCCAAAGAACATAATCACATCAGCCAATGGTGAAAAGAATGGAATAATGTATTGGAATAATAAAATATTCGGCATGGCCCAAAGTCCCAATCCTTTATATTTGGGGTTAAGGAATGTCTGTCTCTGTTTCCAGAACATCTGCATAATTCCGTAAGTCCATCGGAAACGTTGTTTCAGGAACTGTTTTACGGTTTCCGGAGCTTCTGTTACGGCAACAGCTCTGTTTTCATTAGCAACAGTATAACCTGCTTTTAATATTTTTACTGTGATATCACAATCCTCTGCCAAGGTATCTGAAGAATAGCCACCAGCTTCCAAAACTACTGATCTCTTAAAAGCTCCAATAGCTCCCGGAATTACAGTAATTGCATTGATATGAGCATATGCCAATCTGTCAAAATTCTGACTTGTTGTATATTCTATCGCCTGCCATTTGGTAAGCCAGTTTACGGTGTTTCCTACTTTTACATTTCCTGCTACTGCGGCTATTTTTTCTTCAGAACCTGAATTCAGAAATCTTGCAATCAAATATTTCACCGCATCCTGCTGCAGTTTGGTATCTGCATCTATACATACTACATATTCAGCATCTGTTAATGAAATTCCATAGTTTAAAGCAGTTGCTTTTCCACCATTTGTTTTGGAAAATATTTCTAGTTTCGGATGATTTGGAAATGCTTCTTTTGCTTTTTCATACGTTGAATCTTTACTTCCGTCATCTATCATAATGATGTTAAAATTCGGATAGGTTTGTTTCAGCAGGTTATGCAGTGAAGAAACGATATTCACTTCTTCATTATAAGCAGGTACAATGATAGAAACCTTTGGATAAGATTCAAGGATTGGAAATTCACTCAGTTTTTTCTCTTTTTTTCTTTCTTTAAAGGCCCAGTAAGCCATTAACAATAACCTTATGAGTCCCAGAACGATGAAAATCGTAAACAACGCTACCAAAAAGTGACTCACTCCATAAATTACGGTTGCCAGCACTAAATTAAGCTGCATGATATAATAAGATCTGGTCTTAGGAACTTCAGGCATCAGCTCACTTCTGCTCTTATGCAAAAGATTGGTCAGGTTAGTAAAATGATAGCCTTGTTTCTGAAGAGTTGGAATCAAAATCTTTAGAGCTTTTACTGTTTCTTCTCTGGTGTCACCTCCAGCATCATGAAGTAGGATAATATTCCCTCTCTCCTTTTTGATTCCGTCCATTACACGTTTTACGATTTCATCCGCTTTTATTCCCGGCTGCCAGTCCTCAGGATCAATATTTTCACCAATATCCAGATAGTTTTGCTGTCTTGCCAATGCCACCGGAATAATCTCCTCCGAAGTGGTAGGCTCAGAATCTGCGTTATAAGGAGCACGGAAAAGAATTGTACTGTGCCCTGTTACGCATTCTATCAGAAGTCTGGTTAGTTTCAGTTCAAGCAAAGCTCTTTCTGGGCTTACTTTCGCTACATTTTCATGGGTGAAGGTGTGGTTTCCTATTTCATGCCCTTCCCGATAGATTCTTTTAACCAACGGAAGGTTCTTTTCGGCATTTAAACCTACCAAAAAGAAAGCTGCAGGAACATGGTATTTGGACAATATATCTAATACCTGAGGAGTGTAAGTTTCATCCGGACCGTCATCAAATGTCAACACCAGCTCTTTCTGCGGTGCACTACCATATTTTTTTACTTCATAAGAACTGGGATAGGTAATATAATTTTCATCTGTGATGATCTTTTCTTTCGGATCAATTTCCAACGCGATTTTTCCATCATGAGGGGTATTCAGAACATCCAATACTTCTCCATCTCCGATATAATCCACCATGGTCTGCCCTTTTACATTCTCCAGGGTTTTCAAATTCAATTTGGAAAGTCCGGCAAATGTAAGATCCTTATCATAGAAATTCCAGATTCTACTGTCTTCACTTCCCAGCCTCCAAAGAGCTGTTCCAGCCAAAGGATATTCGGATGAAAAACGCATGGTATTGAAAATAGAAGCTGCATCATTAAAAAATACAGTGTGGGTGTTATTTTTAGAATCTGTATAAGAGTAATTCAGATTGAAAGTATTGTCATTAAAATCAATAACGGCCTTACTGGCGCTGGCTTTAGTGATGGCCTGCATATAAGTTACCGAAGTATTGTCATCCTTATTGGAACTCCAGTCATATCCATAAGCTCCCAACCCCAGAATAATTTTATGCGGAGAAGTTTGCTTAACCATTTTTCCTGTCTGCTCCTCAATCCATTTCTGTGAAGAAACAGGTCCGGCGTCACTGCCAGCAGAATATTCATCATAAGCCATTAACACGAAGTAATCAACGTATGGATCTAATCTTGGGATATTGTAATCATCATTATCCGTCATAATATCCATCGTCACCAGCAGTTGATTCTGTTTGAACGTTTCTGAAAGTTCCTTCATAAAAGCGATTAGGTTTTCATCAGAATTTAGGTTCATATCTTCAAAGTCGATATTGATACCTTTAAAATGGTATTTCAGACACTGCTGAGTAAGCTTTTGGATAAGGGTGGTTCTTTTTTTAGGATCATTCAATACTTTTCCTAATCCTTCAGCATGGAATTCCTGATCAGAGTTATTACTCAGAATAGGCATGGCTGCCACTCCTGTTCTTTTGATGATTTTGTATCCCTCCGGATCGATATTCGTTTTTAAATTTCCTGATTTAGGATCAAGGAAAAACCATTCTGGGAAAACCAAGTTGACGTGTCTGATGTTTCGTTTCAGAGACATCAAAGACTGCGGGTCCCATGCCACATAGAATGCAGATCGGATTCCACCGGGAAACTGAGCCCAGTTTCTATTTTGATTTTTAAGTCTTTCAGCTCTTGCTTTTTCTATCTTAGCAAGATTGGTATGTATTGTTTTTTCAGAAATAAAACTTCTGAACCCTTTATATTCTTTGGAAATTTTATTCTCCTGAAGATAAGGCTTATTGGCTGTAATAACAGCTTTATAGTCTTCTTTAAAAGGAATTTTAGGACTTCTGTCCACGGCCATCATCAGACCCAAAGCCAAAAAAAGGAGTGCCCCCATAAAAATAAATAAACGGCTTCCCCATTGTACGCTTTTCCAACGTTTTTTGCTGTTGGTCTGAAAAATCTGTTTGGAATTTTCCACGATTTTTAAATTTTAATGAATGATTTTCAAAAAGTGTGAAAAAGTACCTTGAAATTCATTAAAAAAAAATTAAAAAAGTGGTATTTCTTTTATTGACTTATCAAAAGCCCCACAAGATCCTGAATGACCTTTTGGGAAACGAAATCCATAAAATCAACCCTTTCCAGATGAGGCATATATAATTTTGAGGTTACTTCCTGATCTTTAATTCGAATCGTGTAGAAAACTGTTCCTATGTCTTTACCATCCTCTCCTTTTCCAGGGCCTGCCACACCGGTAGTAGAAAGAGAAATGTGAGTATCAAATAATTCCTGACATCCTTTTGCCATTTCTTGAGCAACCTGCTCACTGACTACCGTAAACTGATCTACCGTTTCTCTGGAAACATTTAAAATTTTGATTTTTTTCTCCGTGGCATAAGCAACCATCCCACCCAAAAAGTATTTTGAACTTCCTGAAACTGATGTTATCATTTTCGCCAATTCTCCTCCGGTACAACTTTCTGCAGTAGAAATAGTCAGTTTTCTTTCAGTAAGAATTTCTGCCAGAATATTTTCAATTTTATCTTCAGACACCGCAATGACATGATCTTTAATAAGAGGAAGTAATTTTTGAATTTTGTCTTCAGTTTGTTGTTTTAAGGCTTCTTCATTGTCACCTGATGCCGTTATTCTTAGCTTTACACGGGTTCCTACCGGAAGATAAGACAATGACATATTTTCAGGAAGGGCAAGTTCCCAGTCTTCAATAGTATCTGCAAGAATGCTCTCCGGAATTCCAACAACAGAAACAATTCTTGAGTGAATATAATTAAGGTTAAATTTTTCCTGTAAGTAAGGAATAATCTGATCTTTTATCAATGGTTTTACTTCATAAGGAACTCCCGGTAAGCTGTAACTCAACTTTCCATCCAATTCCATCATCATGCAGGGTGCAGTTCCGAAATGATTTTGAAAAACAATAGATTTTGTAGGAACAAAAGCCTGTTCTTTATTTCTTTCCAGGATATCTGCCCTTCCGCGTCTTTCCATGTAGCCTTTAAGGTGATTAAAAGTGACCTCATCCAATGCAATTTCATCATTGAAAAACTCAGCCAATGCCTTTTTGGTTTTATCATCCCTTGTAGGGCCTAATCCACCAGTCGTAATGACAAGATCGCCCAGCTGAAAGGCTTCACTCAATGTATTTTTAATGGTATCTATTTCGTCTGAAATCGTAAAGATCTGTACAACCTTTATCCCGATATTTTTCAATTCAGAGGCAATAAAATTGGAATTGGTATCTACCGTATTTCCGGAAAGGATTTCGTCACCAATAGTGATTAGGACTGCTTTTTCCATATATGAGATTCTTGAAAAAAATTCTCCTGCAAATGACGGAAAAATATGCGGCTGCGGCAATATAAATTGATTTTTTCTATTTTTGACGAAAATTAGTTAAAGTTATGTCTAAATATGATGATGCTTCATGGCATTATGGCGGGGATTTTCCTGAAGGGCTTCCACAGAAAAACGGAGCAACGCATACCGGTATGTTCCTGAACTGGTGCATCCATAATGATCTGATCTCCGATGAACTGAAAGAAGATGCACAAGAAGAAATTGAAAAGTTAAAAAGAAGAGAAATTACAGGAGCTGAATTTATCATGGATTCATGTGACGGCAAATTCTCTGAACATGACCTGAGTGATCTTGGAAATAGCTTTGCAAAGGATTATTATGCAGATGATACCGATTTTGGAAACAAACACTGTTCTTTTGCTGATGATTACGTGAACCTTTTTGATGGTAAAGCTGAAGATAATGATTATGAATACGAAACTTTCTACCACATTGAAGATACTTACGAAAACTATGATCTGATGAAACAGGTCATTGATTATCGTTTTGAGGAATGGAAGGAATATATTAAAGGATAAAAAATAAAAGGGTAAAAGGCAAATTTGCCATAGGGTGACTTTGCCTTTCTGCCTTACTATTAATGATGTCTCACCCAAATTAGCTCATCTGTATTATAACCGATTTTTTGAGCTTTTTCAATAAAACGCTGTCGGATGCTTTCCGGAATGGTTGTCGTTCGGGAGAGAATCCAGAGGTATTTTAAGCTGCTTCCTGCCACCAGAGCATATTGATAGTCTTCATCAATATCAATAACATTATACCCTGCCCAAATAGGCTTGAAAAAAGATACTTTCAGCCTTGCCTCTGTGGTATCTTTAACGAATTTAGCTTCACCAATAGACTCGTTCCATACTTTTTTTATATAATCGTAGCCTTTATTTCTAACCTGAATACTGCCATTGGGATTCTCTGAATACTCAGCCGTAACATTATCCATATTTTTCTCGAATTTATAATCAAAACGGGCTATTTCATACCATCTTCCGAGATATTTTTTAACATCAAAATTCTTTATTGCGACAGCTCCTCTCGGAATTCCTACAGAATAAGAATGAAAAGCCATATACGCCAAAGCTCCCAACGAAACAGGAAGTATTATTTTGTGAAAGGTTTTCATGACAGAAATTTTTTGTGTAATTCTGATGAAAACGTCAAAAATAGTGCCTTTGGGCTGTTAAGGAACGATAAATTCTAGGAAAAAACTTTCAGGAAATTATCTTTAAAGCTTCCCGAAACCTCAATTTCAGTGTCATCAGCAAGCATTACAGTTCCGCTTTTATGGTAAGATTTCACAAAGGATGTGTTGATGATATGAGACCGGTGAACTCTCACAAAAGGATTTTCCAAAAGATCATCAAAATGCTTTAGAAATCGGCATACCATTTTCTTTGAGCCATCTGTAAGATATACCTGGGTAAAGTTACCGTCTGCCTGAAGTCTTACAATATCTTCTGTTTTCACCACATCAAAACCCTGTAAAGTGGGAAGAATAAGCTGTTGCTTTTCAGGTTTTAATTTTAAGTTCTCCAGCAAAATTTTATTCCGGTTAAGCTCTTCCTTCTTTTCTATACTTTCAACCACTTTGTTGACTGCCAGAATAAGCTCCTGAATATCGATTGGTTTTAAGATATAATAACTCGCAGATTTATTTAAAGCCTGTAAAGAATATTGTGAAAATGCAGTGATAAAGATGGTTTCATAGGAAAAATCTTTGGTAGCTTCCAATACATCAAAAGCATTTCCGAAAGGCATTTCTACATCTAAAAAAACCAATTCAGGCTGCTTTTCAGCAATCAGAGGGACAGCTTCTTTAATATTTTCCGCTTCACCCAAAATTTCTACCTGTGGGCAATATTTGGTGAGATAGCTTCTCAATACTTCTCTTGCGATCAGTTCATCATCTACAATTACAGCTTTAATCTTCATTGGGTATATATATTAAGATACAGATATATTTACTGGTATTTTCCATTTTTAAACTTCAATGTTTTATAAGTTGTTTTTGAAGTTTCTTTTCCTTCGCATTCTCCTTTTACTTCTTCGTTTATTGTGGATACAGAAATGGTTTTTATTTTAAGATCTGCAAAATTATTGGTTTTGGAAGGATCCATGATGATATAAGAATGATCGTCTTTGAATTCTCCGTTGCAACGGGTATCCCATTCACCACTTGTAGAATCCAATTCAAACTGATCGAGAACTTTTGTAAGTGTCTTTCCTTCCGGATAATACATTGAAATTGTCCCTGATGCATAAGGGTTGGGTCTGCTGCTTCCTACAAAATCTGCCTTCACTCCAAATGCTCGGATATTTGTACTGATATTATACAATCCAGTATCAATGGCAAAACTTCTTAGAGTAACGGCATCGGAATTGAGTTCTGTTGGATCAAGATATTTGTTCTTTATCGTTCCGTTGCTGTCTGTAATCAGTATATAGTTCTGAACGGTAAAAACATAATCTTCATCTTCCTGACTTATAACAAACGGAATAACGGCAATATAAGAATCTTCTGCATTAGGCATTTTCTTTTCCACACAGAGTTCCTCTTTTATCTTGGTTTTGTCAAGCTTCAGACTTTTAAGAATATGAGTAAGTCTGATACTATCAATGTCCTGAGCAGATACTATTCCGGAAAACAGGCTCATCATCAAAACTAAAAGGAATATATGCTTTTTCATGGTATTCTTTTTATATCAGATTAATTTGAATGGTCACCAAAACACCACTATTATTCTCTTTATCCTTCACAGAGCAGGTAATATTCTTTTTGTACAGATCATTCAGCAGCTGAATTCTTTCCAGGGTATTTTTCATACCTCTTCCCTCGCGGGTTTTCTGGTGTTGGGTTTTCTGTTTTTTACTTTCTTCAATTCCTATTCCGTTGTCTTCAATGATGATCTTCAGATGTTGTTCGTTTTTCTCAAAGCTTAATTTTAACAATCCTTTTTCTGTTCTGTAACGCAGTCCGTGCCAGATAGCATTTTCCAGGAAAGGCTGTACGAGCATTCCGGGAACCTGAAGACTGTGAAGGTTTAAACTTTCATCTACATCAATTTCATAATCGAATTTATCGGCAAAACGTGTTTTTTCCAAAGCAAGATAATTCTGCAGCAGATCCAATTCCTGTTGGAAAGGAATAAAATCATCGGTAGAATTTTCCATCACTCCTCGCATCAGCTTTGAAAACTTGGTTAGATACTGATTGGCCTCCAACTCATTATTGGTGGCAATAAAGTGATTGACACTGTTCAAACTATTAAAGATAAAGTGTGGATTCATCTCACGTCTAAGCGACTGAAGTGCTATTTTTTTATTTTTGATCTGAACTTTCTTCAGGGTTCTGAAAATAAAAATAACCAGACCGGTGAGCAGGACCAAAGCTCCAATCAAACCATAATTAAATACATTTTTCTTACGGATAAGCTCGTCTTTTAATTCTTTTTCCTTCTCCAGTTGGGAAATTCGTTGTTCTGTATCTTCAAGAATCTTATTATCTACCAGGCTTCTGTCTTTGGAAACCAGATTGGGAAGTTTTCCCAGAAAGTCTCTGTACAGCTGCACTGATGCATCAACATTTCCTGAAATAGCATACAAACTATCCAATTTCTTCACACTCTTTTGAGCCTCCAGCGTATGGCCTTTATCCAAAGCAATTCCGTAAGCATTTTTCAAAAGATCAACGGCTTCTTTAGGATCATTCTTTTTGATATAAATATCGGCCAGTTCCTGAATCTGATTAACTTTTTCCTGAGAATTATCCTTTACAAAATCTTCTTTTAAAACCTTCTTCTTGGCTTCAATGGCTTTATCAAAGTTTCTATTTTCCACATAAAGATTGGCCAGCTTCTGATTAATCTCCAGAGCTTGCTGAGGCGCTTGTTTTTTAGAAATTTTATAGGCCGCATTGAGGTTTTCTTCAGCTTTCGCAACATCTTTCTGCTGAATATTGATATCTGCTAACTGACTGTACCCCGCTGCAACATCAGCCTGCTCATTTTCCTTTTTGCTTAAATTGATATTATTCTGAATGGCTTCTGCCTTCACTTCAGGCGCAGGAGAAGAGAGCCTTGCTGCATCATTTGAATTAACTGACCTGCTTTTTGTACTATAAGACATCTCAGCTGCCATGTTGTAATTACTGATAGCTGGAGTAATTTTATTTTGTCTCTCCTGAGATTGGGCTAATCTCCGGGTAACTATTTCCAGATTTTTCTTATCACTAAGATTCTGATAAAGATTTTTAGCTTTAATCAGATACTCTTCGCTTTTAGCATAATTTCCCTGGCTGTAATAATCATTGGCCATTCCTACATAAGCATCTGCAACACCTTTATTATCATTTTTATCTACTGCTTTTTTCAGTTTTGCAGCAGACTTAAGAGCCTGGGTAACCCGCGTAGTGTCCTGTGCTGAGAAGTAATTTCCCACCATCAATATTGAAATAAACAGTATTTTAAAAACTAATTTCACGGATTTCAAATCTTTAGTGCAAAGTAAGTAAAACTTTATCGATCAGCTTCTATCATTCACCAAGTCAAAACCTTGCTTCACCCACTCTCTATATTAAAACACTATCAATCATGATTTTATATTAGTTACAACAATTATTTCATATTAAATGAAACGTCTTGCTCTTAAAGCAGAGCTCAGCTTAATATTCTTAATAGCTTAATTAAGCTTAATGGTTAAAATATCATTATTAAATAAAAACTTTCACTTTTATACCAACTCACCAAGTGAAAGTTCCATTTCACCAAGTCTCCCGATTTTCAGCGTCAGATCGAACTAATTTTACATCAGAATTTAAAAGTAAAAACAAGAAATTATGAAATTGAAACATTTTTTATTAATCGGAATTGTAACGCTGGGAAGTTTTGTAAACGCTCAGGAAGTAAAGAAAAACGGAATTGAAGTAACAGGGGTTGCTGAAATGGAAGTAGAACCGGATGAAGTAACCTTCAGCATCGGAATAAAAGCAGATAACAAAAACGATCTGGCAGACAATGAAAAGAAGATGTTTGATATCTTAAAGAATGCAGAAGTAAAGAACGAAGACATCAAGTTTAAATCTTCATACCAGAACATTTATGCTAAAAACGGAAAGTTTTCTAAGAACTATGTGTTTAAAGCGAATGCAAAATCAAACCTCAGCAAAATCTTTGAAGATCTAAACCAGAAATGGGTAAGCAGCCTGAGTATCTCGGAAGTAAAGAACACCAAGATTGCAGATTTCAGAAAAGCTGTAAAAATCAATGCTTTAAAAGCGGCAAAAGAAAAGGCAGATTATCTGTTGGAAAGCATGGGTAAAAAAGTGGGGAATGTTCTTGAAATTGTTGAGATTGAAGATTATACCAGCGACATGGTAATGCCTGTTGCCTACAAAAGCAGAATGAGCAATGTACAGCTTGAAATGGCAGATGCTCCGGTAGATTTTTCTTTTGACAACATCGAAAATATCAAACTGAAATACAGTATTAAAACGAGATACGAAATCCTTTAAAAATAACAGATTTAAAAGAGGCTGCCACTTTATTGGCAGCCTTTTGTTTTTTGCCACGAATGCACGAATCATCATGAAACTCCTTAACCCTATGTGCCTATGTGGTTTATTTTTCTTACCACATAGGTACATAGCCAATTAGGATAAGAAAATGTTAAATAAGCTTTCATAAAACCATTCTTTCATTAGTGGCATAAAAGAATAAAAAACAGGTGGCTGTCTACTCACCAAGTGAAAACCTAGCTTCACCAAGTATCCCCATTTTCAGGATTAATTACGGGTAATTTTACTTCATAATTTAAAATAATAAACGATGAAACGCTATCTTTTAATCACATTATTTTCAGTGGTTTTCTTCAAGGCACAGGAAATCAAAAAGGAAATTGATGTAAAGCAGGCCACAGTATTCCTACAGGGAGCAAAAGTTTTCGGAAGTACTAATGTTAGCCTTCAGAAAGGACGTAATATGGTAAGAATTATCAATCTTCCCAATAACCTGGATGAAAACACCTATAAAATCAATCTTGAAAAAAATACGACGCTCCTATCCATCACTCCACAAAATAATTTTTTGAAGGAAGATCAGCTTTCTGATGGTGAAAAAAAGCTGGATGATGACAGAAAAAAACTTCAGAGACAGGTAAGCCTATTAAATATTCAGATTAAAAACCTTACCGGGGAACAGAATATCATCAATGATAATTTAAAAGTATCCACCAACGATAAATCTACTCCACAGGATCAACTTATTAAGCTTACTGAATTTTACAGAAAAAGAATGCTGGAGATCGATAATCAGGTCTTTGTAATGAATGAGCAGAAAACAACGTTGGATGAAAGCATTGCAAAGCTAAACAAGCAATCTGATGAGGAACAAACCCATAAAAATACCAACAGAAAGGAATTACTGCTTGAAATTCTTGCAGATAATGATACAAACCTAAGTCTGGGTGTCAGTTATATTGTTTCTGATGCGGGATGGATCCCTTCTTACGACCTTCGTGCCCAATCTGTAAAGAAACCTCTTGAAATGATTTATAAGGGCAAGATCTACCAAAAAACCGGACAGGACTGGAAAAACGTAAAATTGTTTGTGTCTACTTACCGACCATCATACAATCAGTACAGGCCTATCCTTTCTCCAATGTATGTTGCAGAATATACGGCTCATAATCCAATATTGGAAGTTGCCGATTACAAGTCTAAAAAAGAATCTGCTTTAATGAACAGCTATCAAATGAGACAGGATCTCTCTGCAAAGCCAAGCCAGATTCCAATTGCTTCGGTTTCTGATAACCAGATGAATGTTATTTATGAACTGAATTATAATCAAACCATTTTAAGCCAGGAAAAAGAACAATATGTAATTCTTGATAAAAAACAGATTGATGCAACCTACAAATACCATACAGTTCCAAAACTTAATAACCAGGTCTTCTTGATGGCTTTTGTAAAAAACTGGCAGAACCTCAACCTGATTAATGGCGAAGCGAACATCTATTTTGAAGATAATTATATCGGAAAAACCAATATCGCAAGCAATTATGTAAAAGATGAGTTCCCAATTTCTCTTGGTGTGGATGAAAGAATCACCGTAAAAAGAATCAAACTGGAAGATAAAGCTTCTCAGAAACCAATGAACTCCAATAAATGGGAATCTGAAGCCTACCAGATCAGCATCAGAAACAATACCAAAGAAAGTATTGAATTGGAAGTACTGGATCAGCTGCCTATTAGTGAAAATTCTAAAATTTCTGTGAAAGCTATAGAAACCGGAGGCGGAAATCTTGATGAAAAAACGGGAAGTATTCTTTGGAGCAAAAACATCAGTTCCGGAGGTTCTGAAAAGATCAACTTCTCTTATGAAGTGAAGTATCCAAAAGAGATGCAAATCCAATATTACAGCAGATAACCTATAAAAAATAATAATATGACAACTTTAAAAATCTTAGCCATTGCAGCCGCTTTTTTAAACTCCGGTACCAATCCGGCTATAAGCTGCTCGAAAAGTGATCCGAAAAACACAGAGTTAACGGTACAAAATGCTTCTGTTCCCTCTGTAAATATGACGTCAAAGGATAATAAAATCCAAGTAGCTCTTTTACTTGATACGTCCAATAGTATGGACGGGTTGATTGAACAAGCGAAATCAAGACTCTGGAACATCGTGAATACATTAACCACATTAAAGTATAACGGCCAGACACCACAAGTTGAAATTGCTCTTTATGAATATGGAAACGATGGCATCCGGGATGAAAACTATATCAGGCAAGTGACTCCTCTTACTCAGGATCTTGACCTTGTTTCTGAAAAACTATTCGCCTTAAGAACTAATGGAGGAAGTGAATATTGTGGAGCTGTTATCCGTGATGCCTCTGCCAATCTGAACTGGGATGGCAATGAAAAAAGTATGAAACTGATTTATATTGCGGGTAATGAACCTTTCAACCAAGGGAAAATCGACTATAAAGAAGTTATTTCAAAGGCGAAAAATAAAAATATTTATACCAATACGATTTATTGTGGAAGCCGGGAAGAAGGAATCCAGGGTTTATGGCAAAATGGAGCAACAACAGGAGGTGGAAAATACTTTAATATCGACAGTGATAAAAAGGTGATCTATATTGAAACACCCTATGATATCAGGATTTCCGAGTGTAATACCAAACTGAATGACACTTATATTTACTATGGAAATCGCGGTTCTGAATATAAGATGAAACAAATTACCCAGGATAAGAATGCAGAAGTACAATCGGTTTCCAATCTGGTAGAAAGAACGGTTTCCAAATCAAAAAAGAATGCTTACAAAAATGAGCATTGGGATCTGGTAGACAAAGCTGAAGAAGATGGCAGCTTTATTACCAATCTGAAAGCAAGCGAACTTCCTGATGAGCTGAAAGGCAAAAGCAAGGCAGAAATAAAAAAAGCAGTGTCTATAAAATCGGCTGAGCGTGAAAAGATTCAAAGAGAAATTGAAGAACTTTCTAAAAAACGCCAGACCTATATTGATAGTGAAATGAAAAAAAGAGGAACTGATGATTCTGATGATCTTGGAAAAGCCATTGAAAGTTCTATACAGGAACTGGCAAAGAAAAATGGATATAGTTTATAAAAAAGCTCAATACAAGAAGGGTTTACACATAAAATAAACCTTATCAATAAAGTACACTTAAGTTCTGAAAATCTTTGTTTTTCTTCTTAAGTGTACTTATTTATATAGGTGATTATTTACAACATTGTTCTTCTGACAAAGGAAAAATCTAAACCATATATGAGATTCTTCCTTCGTCAGAAATCGAAGATTCGACATAGTCAATGACAGATTCATCATACAAAGAACCCTCTATCGTCCAAATTTAAAATATTGGGACAACAGGTGTTTTCTTCCTTTCATAAACAAAGAAGCCATCTCCATTCCGGTTACTGAAAAAGTAATTCCATTTCCCCCAAAGCCTAATACGAAGTATGAGTTTTTGAATTTTGGATGTTCGCTGATATAAGGTAATCCGTCTTTTGTTTCTCCAAAAGTTCCTGCCCATACAAAATCGGGATAGAAATGATAATCCGGCTTGATCTTTTTCAGATTCTTAAGAATTTCTTTTTCTTTTTTATTGAGAATAGCATCCCGTTTTTCCGCACCATAAAAGTCTTCATCTCCACCGCCAATCAATAACCTGCCATCATCAGTAGTCCGCATGTAGAGATAAGGATCATCTGTATTCCAGACTAAAGTACTGGTGATATTTTTAAATTTGTTTTTATCCACTTCGGAAACCACCGCATAGGTGCTTTTCAAATTAACGAAACTCTCTTTCAGTAAAGTTTTGCTTTCATAGCCGATACAATAGATTATTTTCTTTGCTTTGATATGAAAACCGCTTTCAACCTTAACTTTATTAAAGCCTTTAAGATATTCTACTTCTGTCATTTCAGTTTTATCAAAGATTTTCAATCCTTTCTTTACATTATGGGTAAAAAGCTCATGAGCAAACTGAAAGGCATCAATACTGGCTCCCTGTTTTGATACAATACCACCATAGGTATTTTCAAATCCAAATTTATCCAAAATCTGATCTGCATTAAGCCATTGAACTTCAAACCCCGCATTTTTCCTGGCTTCATATTCTTTCTTTACCCATTCAACATCTTTCTTTTTAGAAGCAAAATACAACGATTTTTTACGCTTAAATCCTGCTTTAGAATGTATTTTCCCAACAAGGGTTTCAAGGCTGTCAATTGCCACTGAACATGCTTTATAACTGGCAACAGCCCCTTTCTCTCCTATTTTTTTTATTAATTCATAAAGAGGAACATCTATTTCATACTGTAACATTGAAGTGGTGGCAGAAGTACTTCCATTACAAAGCTCACGTTTATCAATAAGGATTGTTTCATACCCATCTTTTACCATTTGATGGGCAATCAAACTTCCTGTAATTCCGCCGCCTATAATTAAAACATCACAGTTTTCATCGGATTTTAAAGAAGGATATGTAGCAATCAGTCCGTTTTTTAAAAGCCAAAAAGGCTCATTTGATTTGAGATCCATATTGATATTTTATATTTAAAATAACAATATTTATACCTATTTTAACTATTTTCAATGAATCCATGGTGTAATTATTGTTGTTTTATTAAATTCCAACCATCATAAAATATTCACTATGATAACAATTATTCCAGAAGCTCCGGAGAATGTTGCGGCATTCAGTGCAACGGGGGAAGTAACGAAAGAAGATTTTGAAAAACTGGTAATTCCGCGTGTGAAAGAGAAAGTAGACGAATTTGGTGAGCTGAATTACTTACTGTATTTGGATACCGATCTGGATAAGTTTACCATGGGAGCATGGCTTGAAGACCTCTTGCTAGGATTAAAAAATCTCGCAAAATGGAATCGGACCGCTATTGTTACAGATAAAAAGGCAGTACAGGACTTTACGGATATTTTCAGTGTTCTGATGCCGGGAGAGTTTAAATCTTTTCCCAAAGAAAATTTATACAATGCCCTCTATTGGTGCAAAAATGGGAATGAGGTGGAAGTTTAATCAACCTTACAAAACAATGAAAGACTGTCTTAAACGGCAGTCTTTTTTATTATACATCAATCAATATCAAATAGATAGGTAAAAACACCTAATAATAAATTTGGTACATTATACGGTAATTATCTCCCGAAATGGTGAGTACATTTGTAATGTTAACCAAATAAAAAATTTACACCATGTCAACATTTAAAATCAACATTATTGCAGGGCCACTTTGGAGCAACGACGAAGCACAAAAATTAGGACCACGTATTGCTGCGGCACACTTAGGAAAATTCACCGGACAATGGACAACCATTGTAGAAGGACAAATGAGCGTTATAGAAGTTGAATTAAACACTAAGCCAACAGGCGGTACAGAATATACTTTAGACGTTTTAGCCGGACCTATCTGGAATAACGAAGATGCTAAAGAGATCTGTCCTGCTATTTGTGCATCCTATGGCGGTACATGGAACGGACAATGGACAACAGTTGTAGAAAGCAAAATGAGCGTTTGCGGCTGTGTATTTAAATTCTAGTCTGAATAAATTCAATGTATTAATTTAAAAAGCTGTCTCAATAGTCAATTTTTGACTTTGGGACAGCTTATTTTTTATTTTCGAAGATCTGAGAGATTACGCAGATTTCCTATAACCTATGCTTAGTTTTATATCCAGATACGTCTATTTATCACACGAAACACCTTCTGTAACTACTTCTTCTTCATTTGCTGTCTGTGAACCATACAGATACATATATCTTACACTAATTACAAATCCGATAAAAGTCATCCCTACTCCTACTAATGACGGATAGTTGAACGGCAATCCATATTCTAACGGAATTCCGCCAAAAAATGCACCCATCGCATTAGCAATATTAAATCCTGCCTGCATAAAAGCTGCAGCCATCATTTCACTTTTAGGAGCGGCTTTCATCATCATGATATTAATAGGTGCAGCAATTGACATAGACAAGGCTCCACACATAAATGTCAATAGGAAAGCAATATTCTGATGCTCGGAAAGTAAGAATACTCCTACCAGTGAGATCATCATTAAAAAGATCAGAAGTGCACACGTTTTCTCAGGTCCTAATTTATCTGAAATAACCCCTCCTGCAAGGTTCCCTACCACCATTCCGGCTCCGGCAAGAACCATTACATAAGCCATTTGGCTGCTATCAACTCCGGAAATTCCTGTCATTAAAGGGGTGATATAGCTCAACCATGTGAAAAGACCTCCAAACCCAATCGCTGTAATTCCCAATACCAGCCATGACTGTTTCTTTTTCAGGAATTTTAATTCATCCATGAAATGGGTATTCTGATTGGCCTCAATGGATGGCAGCCATAATTTTAAAAATAACAGGGCGAAAACACCAATTAAAGCAACAATAGCAAAATAGAGTCTCCAGTGGAAGACGTGCCCAATATAGGTTACCAAAGGAACCATTACCAGATTGGCTACCGTGAGCCCTGTAAACATCATTGATATATAAAATGCCTCTTTCCCTTTTCCTGCCATTTTAGCAGCTACTACCGTTCCTACTCCGAAGAAAGCTCCGTGAGGAAGCCCGGACATAAATCTGATGATCAGCATTGTTCCGTAATTAGGAGCAATAGCAGAAAGGGCATTAAATAAAGTAAACAGGATCATAAAAGCAATCAATACTTTTTTAGGGGGATACTTTACTGAATATCCAATCAAAAGCGGTGCTCCAATGACCACTCCCATTGCATAAGCCGAAATAAGATGTCCCGCTTGCGGAATCGTGATTTCTAATGTTTTTGCGATGTCCGGCAATAGCCCCATAACGGTAAACTCTGTAGTTCCTATTCCCAATCCGCCAATCGCCAGCGGTATTATTCTTTTATCAATCTTCATTGTCTATTCTTTACTGAATTAATGTCTTGAAATTAAAAATGGTGAACCATCTTTATTTTTGAAAGTGCAAAATTCGAAAGAAAGATTGGATTTCACACCTCTTTGAATGATAAAAATTTGCTCCATATTAACCTTTTTGTTTAATTTTAACTCTACAAACAATCAAAACAGAACAAAATGAAGATTCAGAAAGAAACAATAGAGTTTGAAAAAGGGAAATCTTTTAAGGTATTTGCTCCCAGTCTGAAAAACTGTTTTTTCTGGCATTATCATCCTGAAATAGAACTGGTATACGTAGAAGCGTCCAATGGAATCCGACATGTTGGAAAAAATATCTCAGGTTTTACAGACAGTGAATTACTGCTTATTGGTGCCAATGTTCCTCATCTTAATTTTGATTATGGGATACAGACGGAATGCAAACAACTTGTACTGCAAATACGGGAAAATTTTCTTCAGGATGTCATTCTTCCAGTTCCTGAATTTGAGAATATTAAAAATCTTTTAGAACATTCTTACCTTGGATTATCTTTCTCTGGAGAAACCAAAAATATTGTTGTTGAAAAACTGCAAATCCTTAAGGAAAAAAATTCTTTTGAATCATTAATGGGATTGATTGAAATATTACAGATTATGGCCAATTCTACAGAAGTGCACGAGCTTAATAAAGAAGATACAAGAATCAAATGGTTCCTGAACGATAAGATCAGAATGGGAACAATTTACGATTACATTCATGAAAATCATGATAAAAAACCTAACGTGAATGAGATTGCTCAGATTGTAAGCTTAAGTACTCCTGCTTTCTGCCGGTACTTTAAAAAGCAAACCAATATGACATTCACAGATTTTGTTAATAATTACAGGATCAATCAGGCTAAAATTTATCTGTTAAAGGATTCTTCTGTAACTGAGGTTTGTTTTCAGGTGGGATTTGAAAGTCTTTCTTATTTTAATAAATTGTTTAAACAGCATACAGGAGAAACGCCTTCAGAGTTTAAGAAAAAACATTTTAAGCCTATTGAAATTAATGGACGGATTGGCGTGATTAATAGGGAATCTTCTTGTAATAAATCGTTTTGATATTATCTCGTTGATCTTGCAGATAATGCAGATTTTCACAGATGATTGGTGATATTTTGATATTGGATCGTTATAAACCACCCCGTCAAAAATTCTTTGAATTTTTGACACCCCTCCGGAGGAGGGGAATGATGGAAGCCATTCCTTATTGATTCTGGTTAAGATAGTTCCTAAGTGCCGCCCTATTACCCATTACCTATCAAAAAAAAACCGCCCATTACTGAGCGGTCTATATTTTAATGAATATGTTTTTCTGCGTGGTAAGAACTTCTTACTAGAGGTGAACTTTCAACATGTCTGAAACCTAAGCTTCTTGCAAAGTCTCCCAGTTCATCAAATTCTTCCGGAGTAATGAATCTCTTTACAGGAAGATGTTTTTTGGTTGGCTGTAAGTATTGTCCTAGAGTGATAACATCTACATTAGCATTTCTGATGTCTTCAATCGTCTGGAAAACCTCGTCTTTAGTTTCACCTAAACCAAGCATAACTCCTGTTTTGGTTCTTCTTTGTCCGGCTTCTTTTAAATATCTTAAAACCTCAAGGCTTCTTTCATATTTTGCCTGAATTCTCACTTCTCTGGTCAAACGTTTTACAGTCTCCATGTTGTGAGAGATTACTTCAGGAGCAACGTCTACCAATCTGTCAATATGTTTGGTGATTCCCTGGAAATCCGGAATTAGCGTTTCCATTGTTGTTCCCGGAGAGATTCTTCTTACAGCATTTACAGTTTCTGCCCAAAGGATAGATCCCATATCTTTAATATCATCACGGTCTACAGAAGTAAGAACGGCATGTTTGATCTTCATTAATTTGATCGAACGCGCCACTTTTTCAGGTTCATCCCAGTTTACATCAAGCGGTTTTCCTGTTTTTACTCCACAGAATCCACAGCTTCTTGTACAGATATTTCCTAAAATCATGAACGTTGCCGTACCTTCTCCCCAGCACTCCCCCATATTCGGGCAGCTTCCGCTTTGGCAAATGGTGTTTAATTTATATTTATCAACCAAAGTCCTTAATTCTCTGTAGTTCTTTCCGGTAGGAAGTTTTACACGAATCCATTTTGGTTTTTGAACGGTAGTATCTTGAACTAAATTCTCCATTTATTTCTCAAATTGAGGTTCAAAGTTAGTGATTTTTTTATCGAAACAATCAAACACAGATATTGATGAAACATATAATTTTGTAATTTCAAAACTCAAAATATTGTATGAAGACCATATTCTGCATCTTAACACTTATTTCCAGTACCTTTTGTTGGGCTCAAAAAGAATTTCAGCCAAAAGGTTCAACCATCCTACAAACTGTGGATGGAGATCTTGATGGAGATCAAATTCCCGAAAAAGTAATAGTTTACAATACAAAAGATCCCGGAGAACTTGGTGAAATCCGCGAAATTCAGATTCTGAAAAAAGTTAATGGACAATGGACAATTCTGGAAAAATCAACAAATGCAATTCTTGATAGTGAATCCGGAGGCATTATGGGTGATCCTTATTCAGGAACGAGTATAGAGAAAGGAATACTGATTATTAATCATTTCGGAGGTAGCAGTTGGAAATGGGCTTATACTGATAAATACAGATATCAAAACGGTCATTTTGAATTGATAGGACATACATCAAGCTCCGGAAGGCCGGGAGATTATATTAAAAATGTAGACTTCAACCTTTCTACAGGACAGATTAATTTTAAAAATGAGGTGGATGATATTAAAGAATATGGCCCTTCTCAAAAGGAAACATACATTAAAAAGGGAATAAAAATTAATCTCCAGAACAGAAATGATAAAAGTATAAAGATTGTACTTCCTAAAAGCAAACAGGAAATTTTCCTGTAACCAACTACTAATAATTATTTTTCTAATTAAACATTTGATTATCACTTATGTATCTATGTGGTTAATTATTTTTGAACCACATAGATACATAGTTTAAAAACTAGATATCAGATATCTTATTTGTGCATTAAATAATTGATTTTGATGTCCCTAATGTCATCTGCGTTATCTGCTAAATCAGCGAGGGATAAACAGTATTCAATTTTATCGGAGATAAAATCTTTGAGTCTTAAATATAGTATAACATTTAGCGTCTTTGCGTTTTCCAACAACATTCTCAGTTATCTTCAAACTCATTATTCTTAAGCAATTCAGCAAGAACCTTTTTAGCACGCATCACACGAACTTTTGTGTTAGCGACAGAAATGCCCAATTCTTCGGCTATTTCCTTTATGCTCTTTTCTTCAAAAAACCTCAGCTTAATGATGTCCTGATAATTAGCATCCAGAGATTCAATGGCTTTAATGATTTTCTTTTGCTCTTCTTCAGAGATTAAAAGTTCCTCAGGGGATTTTGCATATTGATTTTTAACCTCATCAAGATTTTCAACAGCGTCTTCATTTTCACGACTCTTTTTTCTCCAAAAATCAATAACAGTATTCTGAGCAATGGTTAGAATCCAGGTTTTAAACTGAAAATGCGGATCGAACATATCCAATTTCGACAATACTTTGGAAAAAACATTCACAGTGATTTCATCGGCATCATTTTCATCTTTCACTTTTTTCATCACAAAAGAGAAAACATCCACCCAAAAAACATTAATGAGTTTAGTCTGAGCCTTCTGATCTTTATCTTTGGCCTTTTGAATGAGGAGAAATAGCTGTTCATCGTTCATTAATAACAAATATAGAATATTTGGGTTGAAAATGCAAAGCCCAATCAGCTGTCAATAGTGAATTTTGCTTCACAAGTGAATAGTCAATCAGAGAAAGTATTTATTTTATTTATTATTTCAATCCTTTTCCTATTTCCCTCCCTATCCTTTTCACTTTATACTTTTGAATTTATTATCTTTGCAACTTAAAATTTTAAAGAAAAAAATCAATGAATTCCTTTATAGAAGAACTTAAATGGCGTGGTCTGTTTGCTGATATGATGCCTGGAACCGATGAACAACTGAATAAAGAGGTAACTACTGCATATATTGGTTTTGATCCAACGGCCGATTCTTTACATATCGGAAGTCTTATTCAGATAAAAATTTTAGCACACTTCCAGCAGCATGGTCACAAACCTATTGCTTTGGTAGGTGGGGCTACAGGAATGATTGGTGATCCATCCGGAAAATCTGCAGAGAGAAATCTTTTGGATGAGGAAACTCTTTTACACTATGTAGATTGTTTAAAAAACCAACTTTCAAGATTCCTTGATTTTGCAGGAAATGAGCCTAATAAAGCGGAACTGGTAAACAACTACGACTGGATGAAGAATATTTCTTTCCTTGATTTTGCTAAAAATGTTGGGAAGAACATCACAGTTAATTACATGATGGCTAAAGATTCCGTAAAGAAGAGATTCTCTGGAGAATCTGGAGCAGATGGAATGAGTTTTACAGAATTTACTTATCAGTTGATTCAGGGATATGATTTCCTTCACCTATACCAAAATAATAATGTAAAGCTTCAGATGGGAGGTTCTGATCAGTGGGGAAATATCACTACAGGAACAGAATTAATCCGTAGAAAAGCTCAAGGTGAAGCATTTGCTTTAACAGTTCCTTTGATTACAAAAGCGGATGGTTCTAAATTCGGAAAATCTGAAAGCGGAGAAAACTACTGGTTAGATAAAAAGAAAACTTCTCCATACAAATTCTACCAATTCTGGCTGAATGCTACCGATGAAGATGCTGAAAGATTCATTAAATTCTATACATTCCTTGGAAAAGAAGAAATTGAAGCTTTAATTGAAGAGCATAAAACAGCAGCCCACGAGAGAAAACTTCAAAAAAGACTAGCTGAAGAAGTAACCGTTTGGGTACATGGAAGGGAAGAATATGAAAAAGCGCTTAAAGCTTCTGAAATTCTTTTCGGACGTTCTACTGCTGAAGATTTGGTAAGTCTTGACGAAGAAACTTTCCTTGAAGTTTTTGATGGGGTTCCACAAAAAGAAGTAGCAAAAGCTGATGTATTAGCCATAAACATTGTTGATCTTCTTTCTGAAAAGTCAGGATTCCTGAAATCTAAGAGTGAAGCACAGAGAGAAATCAAAGGAAATTCTATCTCTGTAAACAAGCAAAAAGTAAATGATACTTTTACAGCAAATGAAACAGATCTTATTGATGGCAAGTTCTTATTGCTTCAAAAAGGGAAGAAAAGCTATTTCATTGTAAAGGTGATTTAATTTAAATACCATATAAAAAAGCAAGTGGCGCTGAGATGAATCTCAGCGCCACTTTTTATTTTGAAAGTATTAGTTTTTTCTAAAATACATAACTTGCAGAAGCAGATAAATACTGACCGCTGGAAGTTCCTTCTTTTTTCAGTTCGCCATCTACCCAGATCTGAACTTTTAAGGTAGAAGATGCGTTTGTACCTACAGCATTTACTGCTACGTTTGCATTATAAGCTCCTTTTTCTGAAGTTACTTCAGGACTAGACCATGTTGTTCCGCTGAGACTGGAAGCAGTAGTTGGATTACCATCAATCCCATACACTGCCACATCTATATCACTTCCCCCAGAAGCTATTGCTTTAAAAACTACTTTGTGGCTTTTTCCTGCTCCATTTACGTTCGGGGTATCGTCATCATCTTTACTACAAGAGGCTACAAATCCCATTAACATCGTTGCAAGAAGTACTACAAATGTACCTTTCAATAGCTGGCTTATTCTCGTTTTTTTCATAATCTTTTTGTTTAAATTTTAGTTGCTTTATTTGATATTCTATGATTAGTGATTCCGTACCTGCAAAGCTATTGGAGTCCTGAAACTTTATCAATCCTGAAAATCGTGTAATTTTTTCTACCTAAATACTGGTATTTTTTATGCTAAAATTTTTAATTAAATTGACCGTTTATAAAAAATATATTCTACAGAACTGATACCTGATGAAGAGATTACTGATCCTTTTAAGCCTATTCCTATCCTTTGGTGTACAATCGCAGCAACTGATTCCACTTGATGAAAAACCTTATTTAGACAGCTTACAAAGCATTTTAAGAAGTAATGGAACAACAACAGCGAACGCAAATGCCGTTTTTCTTTTATCAAATTATTACAGAAATATTGATTCAGTTTCAAGTAAAAAATATCTGGAAAGTGGAAAAGCACTCATCAAAAGTGATGCTTTTCTTTCAGCTAAGTATGATTTCTATGAAGCGCAATATAATCTGGACCGAAATAAAGCAAAAGCAGCTGTTTCATATCAAAAGGCTATTAAAGCATTATCAAAGTTCAAAAATGAAGAATCTGATCTCCTCCAGGCTTCAGCATGGTATAGTTATGGAGTAACCCAAAAAGACAAGGAAGGCTATCCTTTTTTGGTAAAGACTATTCTCGAAAAAAGTATCCCACTGGCTAAAAAATATGAAAATAGCAGAAACCTGGGGTTTTTGTATACTCAATTTGCTGTTATCCTTACTTACAATGCTGAACTTAAAAAGTCTGAAGAGTATAATGCTAAAGCTTTAAAAATTCTTGAAAAATACTATCCGAATTCTTCAGAACTATTTTTCACCTACCTCAATTATTCAAACAATTTTTGTTATCAGGCCAAAGGAGATGAAGCTAAAAAGTTTTTAGATAAAGCTGAAGCCCTTATCAGTCCTTATCCGGATTCTTCCGTCAATGCTTTTTACTATTACAGCAAAACACTTTATTTTATTACCCGGCAAAAAAATTCTGAAGCATTACCTGTTATTGAAAAAGGACTTTCTTATGCCAAAAGGTTTAATCAGAATCTATTGGCACAGATGTTTTATTTCAACAAGTACGACATTTTAAGAAAATTAAAAAGATATAATGAGGCTAAGGACGCTTTGAAAGATATTTTAACCGAGAAATCCCTTGCTCTTGATCTTAACAACAGAAAAACTATTTATAAGCAGCTTTCCTCTCTAAATGAAGAGATGGGTAACACTAAAGAGGCTCTGGTATGGGAACAGAAATATTCCAAACTTAATGATAGTCTGAATACTGAAAATGTAAAGCTTGAGATCAATAAAATTGAGTCCAAATTCAATGCTGCAGAAAAAGAAAGAAAAATAGCCACATTAAATGCGGAAAAGAATCAGAAAGAGCTGGAAGTGAATAAGAAAAACTCTTATTTATGGGGATTAAGTCTTATTTTGCTATTAGTTGTATGCCTTCTCATCTTCCTTTATATCATCTTTCGAAAAAATAAAAAAATCTCTCAACAGAAGATTAATGATATCAGACAAAAGGAAGAACTCTCTTTAACCAAAGCAATTCTTGAAGGAGAAGAAAGGGAAAGAGAGCGTATTGCAAGAGATCTTCATGATGGCTTAGGCGGAATGCTGGCCGGAGTAAAAATCAATTTTTCAACATGGTCAGCCAGTCATTTGGATCCTCACAAAGATCACGAGTTTTATAAAATCCTGGGACAGCTGGATAATTCTGTAGGGGAACTTCGGCATGTAGCAAGAAACCTTATGCCTGAATCATTGCTTAATTTTGGGTTGGAAATTGCCCTGAACGACCTTTGTGAGTTTTACAACAGAAAAGATATCGAGATTGATTTCCAAGCGATCAATATTGAAAAGAATCTACCCCTAAATATCCAGCTTAACATTTACAGGATTGCTCAGGAATTATTGGCTAATGCCATTAAACATTCTGAAGCTACCAGTATCTTATTGCAGTGTTCTCAATCTGAAAAAGATTTCCTCATCACTATTGAAGACAACGGAAAAGGATTTGAAAGCAAAAAAGCACCGCAAACCAAAAGTATGGGACTTCGCAACTTAAAAAACAGGGTTGATTATCTGAAAGGAAACATGGAAATCAGCTCAGACCATCAAGGCACAACCATTAATATAGAACTCAACATAGATGGAGAATGAAAAAATAAATATTGTTATCGTGGACGATCACCCTATCGTTATCGAAGGACTGAAAATGATGCTAAAAAGCCAGCCTTCTTTTAATATTCCCGAAACGTTTATTTCCGGTTCAGAGATTATCAGCTTTATCAGCAATAATAAAGTTGATATTATTCTTTTGGACATCACTCTGCCTGATGCCAATGGTACGGAACTTTGCAGGGAAATTAAAAAAATATCACCCGAAACTTCAGTGATTATGTTCAGTAACCGTTCTGAAAGAAGCATCATCATGCAGTCTATTCAAAACGGGGCTAGTGGATACCTTCTCAAAAATACATCCATTGAAGAATTGGTGATTTGTATCAAAGGAGCATTATCCGGAGACATTGTCTTTTGTAATGAAACCAAACAGATCATCAGCAGACCTTCCCAAAATGATTTTCTCATTCCCAGGCTCACTAAAAGGGAAAAACAGATTCTGCATCTTGTAGCACAGGGCAAAACAAGCAATACGATCGCAGAAGAGCTCTTTTTAAGCCCACTTACGGTAGATACTCACCGTAAAAATCTCCTTCAGAAATTTCAGGTTAAAAACTCTACAGAACTCATCAACCAGGCGCTAGAATATAACCTGATTGAAAAATAAAAAAACCGCTTCAAGAGCGGTTTTTATTTTATTATATAGAAAGTTTATTTATGGTTCAAGGAAACTATAAGCAAGCTTTACAACTTTGTTATCTCCTTTTCCGGTAACTTTGGCAGTTCTTACAACTTCTCCGTCTATCATAAGAGTAATTATAAGTTCAGAATTGTCTTGTGGTAACATAGCATTAGCCGCAAAATTAAGCTGTGCCTGACTAGAATTTACCCACATATCTCCACTATTCCAACCTTCTTTTAACTCTGCAGTAGGAGTACTAAATATGGTATTCTGGGCAGTACCTACCTGAGTAACCACAGAAATAAGTTTTGATCCTGTTGTAGCTTTCGCTGAAAATAGAACCACATGATCCTGAAATTCATCATCGTCATCTTTTTTACACGAATTGACAACAGTAATCACTGAAAATAACAAAACGAATAAAGAAGAAAGTCTAAGTAAACTTTTTAAATTGTAAAATTGCTTCATTTCTCCAAATAGATTTTTTAATGTTCCAAATATAAGTTTTTTATTAATATAAAAATATCTTTAATAAAAATTTTACAACATTTTTTTATAAAAAATATCAAATCAATAAAAACAAAATCAAACTTAAAAAACTCAATAATACAACGTAATTCCTTAATTATTAAACATAAAACATCTTTATATTTAGAATTATTTTAATACTGATAAAAACCAACAATACCACAATTAGAATTATAGTGCTTTTATTCAAAGATTAACCCTTACTTTTTATCTTTTAAAACAATTTTCAACCTCGTTTGCATGAATCATAAAAGTTGGGATTTACAATGTAATTTATTAATTATATTTGCTGTATGAATTTAGATTACTTAGTAAGAGAGCCGGAAAATATTACCTCTTCTACTCCTATACTTTTTATGCTTCACGGCTACGGCAGCAATGAACAGGACCTTTTCAGCTTTAGAGAAACCCTTCCACAAGATTGGATTATCATTAGTTTCAGAGCTCCAAGAGATACTCAATTTGAAGGATATTCATGGTATGATATTAATTTTAACGATCCTGAAAATTTCATTGATGTTCCTCAGGCTAAGGAGTCTTTAAATGCTGTATTGGAAAGTATATTAAAAATAGTAAATAATTACGGTCTTACAGAAAGTAAAGTACATTTATGTGGATTCAGCCAGGGTGGAATATTATGTTATGCATTGGCCTTAAAATATCCTGAGTTATTTACAAATATTGCCTGTTTAAGTGCTTATGCAGAAGAGAAAATCCTAGACGGAATTGTAAAGGACAAAAAGAAACTGGAGAAACTAAGATTCTTTGTATCCCACGGTACAGATGATGCAGTGATCCCAATTGATTGGGGTAGAAAGGCTGCAGAACTGCTTTATGACCTTAATTGCTATTTCACATTCAGAGAATACATGAGTGGACATGGCGTTAATCAGAAAAACTACATGGATTTAATGGATTTCTTCTCTAAATAAACCATTTTTAATTTTCAAATAAATTCAACAAAAACAACAACTTCATTGTAGTTCATATAAACATTCCTGTATTTGGAATGTTTTTTTATTACAATAAAGATAAATTCAGTAAATTCAGTAAATGAAACTAAAGCTACTTTTACTGGGTTTATTATTGGGTATTTTTATTCATGCCCAGAACTCTTTCCGGCTCATCAATACACCAAAAGCAGTAATCCCCTTTCAACTCATCAACAATCTGATGTTCATTCCCATTAACATTAACGGTGCAGAACTGACTTTTATGGTGGACACTGGAGTTGCGGAAACCATTTTATTCAGCTTAGAAAATAAAGAACTTAAACTGGATAATGTTGAAAAAATAAAATTTTCCGGGCTTGGGGGGAACTTAAGTATTGATGGATTAAAATCGGAGCGTAATTTAGCTAGGATTGGAGATGTAATGATTAACACCTCCATGTCCCTTTATGTAATCCTTAGTGAAGAATTCAATATTTCTTCCCACGTAGGAATTCCTGTAAACGGAGTTATCGGTTATCACTTTTTCAAAGATCATCCTATTGCTATTGATTATATTTCTAAAAAAATAACAGTCTACGAAAGTATAGATGTATTAAAAAGAAAAGTAAGAAAGTTTGATGAACTTCCGATCAGTATTGAAAAGGACAAACCCTATCTTAACGCTGATGTAGAAATGACCCGTGAAAAGAAAGCATCAAAACTTCTGATTGACCTTGGAAACAGTGATGCAATATGGCTCTTCCCTACTCTTATCAAAGATTTTGTTTATAACAGGCCTAATATTGATGATTTTCTTGGCCGCGGATTCAATGGAGATATTTATGGTAAAAGAAGCAGAATTCATAATTTTTATCTTGGTGATTTTAAATTTGAAAAACCTCTTACCGCAATGCCTGATGAATACTCTATTCAGCATGTGAATCTGGTAAAAGACAGGAAAGGTTCTGTAGGTGGGGAAATCATGAGACGATTTTCTCTCATTTTCGATTATCCTAACAATAAGCTATATTTGAAGAAGAACAGGAACTTTGACGATCCTTTCCACTTTAATATGAGCGGACTGGATTTCAGACAAGATGGACTGGAATGGCAACAGGATAAGGTTAAAATTGAAACTCAACCAATGTCTGGTACCACTAATGCAAATGAAGTTTATAAAGACTCATTTCAATATAAATTTAGTCTGAAACCTATGTTTGCAATTGCAGGAGTGAGAAAAGATTCGCCGGCCTATGAAGCAGGTTTAAAAAAGGATGACAAAGTGATCAGCATCAATGGAGATAAAACTTCAGACATGACGCTTGAAAAAATTCTTGAAATTATGAAATCCTCAGAAGGACGAACTATCACCATGATCATTCAAAGACAAGAAGAAAAATTAACTTTCCGTTTTAATCTGGAAGACCCTATTCCTTATCAAGAATAAATAATATGACAACTGAAGAAACCACGTTAGACAGAATAAGAACCCGGCCAAGATTTAAGATGTTTACTCATCTTACTAAGGAAGAGTATGCAGAAAATCTGAAAAAATATCTCGCAGAACATAAAAATGAATTCTCCGGTAATATCAATAAAGAGGTTGCCACTATCTGGGTGGAAACAAAAGATGACAATTACTGGAAACCACGCCTTGCTTTACGTGTCGAAATAGAAGAAGATGAAACTGTAATACGAGGAGTATTTGGTCCCAGCTCTGCAGTGTGGACGTTCTTTATGTTCCTATATTTTTCCTTTTCAATCTTTTGGATGACATTCTTTACCATGTATTACGTGGAAAAGCAAATAAAAAGCGCTGAATACCCTTGGGCACTGAGCGCTTCTTTTGTTATGTTATTTTTTATTCTTCTCACCTATCTTGCTGCAAGATTCGGGCAGCATAAAGGGAAAGATGAAATGCTTAAGCTAAGACAGTTTGCTGAAGAATCTACTTTACAGTTTGAAAAGAAGATTATTTAGACAGCGTATCTGTAGGTCTTTCATTCTGAACAGGTGCTGCCATTGCTTTGGCTGTTTTAATAGAGTCTGCCACTTTTTCTCTGTTGGCCTGCTCTTTCAGCATTTTAGGAACATCCGGTTCTAATAATTTCGTTAGCTCTTCTACAGATATATTATTGGCATTCGGATCATCCAGAAGCTTTTTCCAAGGTCTTCTTCCGCCCCATTTATAGTCACCAAATACCATTACCGCAGTACCTCTTGCTTTTGTAGTTGCACCACCAGGATTCAGGATCCATGTATCGGCATAAGAATACAGCCATTGGGCATCTTTTCTCAGTAATCTTAAACATGAGTGTGATGCCGGATATCCGGGAAGTGTATACTCATGCCATCCGATACCACCGATATTATGGATATTAAAGTTGTAAGGAAGTTTCCATTCACTGCTTACCGTGGAAATAGACAGTTTCTTTTTCCAGTTGGCAAAAGTAAGCCCTCTCGTAGTCTGTGCCGTCTTTTTACCCATACTCGTTGGCCCCCATTTCACAAGGCCTCCATTGGAATATACTGCATAAGCCTGAATAGGATATGAGAAGATCACAAATTTTTTCACACCACTTAACACATCAAGCTGCATAGGGAATGGCGAATAAGCCATTAAAGTGGTATCTATTTTAGCAGGAACTACCAAAGTATCAGCGTTCCATTTGCTTTTAGAATCCAGTCTGTTTAACGCCAAAATCGCGGTACGTTCCTTCTCATCATATTTTTTACTGAATTCTGCATATACAGAATCCCTCATTTTTTTATCTTTTGGAAGGATAAAGGCATTATAAAAACCATTCTCCTGCATCATAGGCGGAGCTGATTCTTTTTTCACCACAGGTACTGAATCTTTTTTTATAGAGTCTTTTTCTGTTTCCGGGGTTTCGGAAGCAGAAACTGTATCTTTAAAAGTATCGCTGATCTTTTCTATTTCTTTCTTACAGGAAACAAGAAATACTGCGCATAAACAGGCGTATAGAAATGATTTTTTCACAAATATGTTCATTATAAATAAATTGGTATTTCAGTTTTTCTACTCAATACAAATATCAGACCTAAAGATGAAATAACAACCATCATTAATAAAAATACCGGGAAAATACGGGAATCTAAAAATTATGGAGAAACTGCCATTTTTTGAGAAAGTATTGCATCTATCCGTAAATTCTCATTTTTATTATCTGTTTTCACTCTCTTTAAGGCCTTTCCCTGAAACATTTCGTATAGTATAAGACCTTTATCAAGAAAGCTAATTTTCTCAACAGAGATCATACTTTTGGGAATATTGGCTCCAAACCATAATTCATCAGGTTTTTGAGCCCAGGTTACCTCATACAAAACTGCATTCTCAGGATAATCAGAACTAAAATTTGTTTTTGCGTAATCAAATGCAATATCATTTCCATACAAGGTTGACATTGTTTTTATCTTGGGCTGAATAGAAGACGTGATAGGTTTCATTAAAAGCGGGTTTTCTTTCAGTTCATCACTTTGTTCAATAGATGCTTCCAGATTAAGAATATTTTCAGAATTCTTTTGACAGGAAACCAATAATACCAAAGCAAAAATTAAGAATAAACTATAGTTTTTCATTTTGTCTGAATTTTTTTAAGTTGAGAAATTAAGTATAACGGCGATGTAAAAACATAATCACGATTGGCTACAGGCTTATGACACTGGATGCATTCCTGCTCAAAATTTGGAGTATCACCTCCATAAGGTTTTAGATCAGCTCCTTTCCATCTTGCCCAGTTCCATCCTTTTGTTTTTGAATACTTTTTGGCATCTTTCACCATAAATTCTACTGCTAAAAACTCACCTGAAAAAATACTTCCATCTTTTTGCACCTGTTGTTTCCAAACAGTTTTTGCAAAGACAGTTCCATCCGGCCAAGGGTTTACTTTATGGTCCTGAATTGCTTTTATTGCAATAGTATTCCCAAAAATAATTCGCATCGTTCCGTTATCAAACCGATCTGTTGTACTAATCGCTTTCCAGTTTCGGTAATCCGGAAAATAATGCTGTCCGTTCGGAGCGTCTTCTACATGAGTTTTTTTCAATTCTCCTTTTACCCAGGAATTATATTGCTCTTCAGCCTCTTTTATTTGTGAATCACCTGAAGCTTTACGAGGTGCAAGTGATAAAGCATAATTTTTCAATGTCTGGATTTGCTCCTGATTCAATTTTGCAGAGGAATGAACAGCCGCATAACTTGGAAGTGGCATCTCTCCTGACAAAACTTTGTTAATCACATAGTAAATTGTTGAATTCTGCTGTGCTTTTGGCCAAGAATCCCATTGAGAGAAGTCTAATACTTTCCTAGCCTCTTTAATGTGTGATGTAACCAAAAAATTAGCCGGGGTAATTTTATCATACCATCTTAAATTGGTTTGTGAGGAATGACAATCAAAACATGAGCTTCGCAAAATGGTATTAACTTCTTTTGGAACGTTGGTTAGGTTTTGCGTTTTTGTTCCATAATCAATTTTTTCAGGTCGAAAAAACTGTAAACTTACAAATCCAGCAAGCAAAACTAAGATCAGTTTATTCTTCTTTTTCATGAGAAAATCATTTTAAGTTTATTTAAATTCTAAGACCAAAGTTATATGAAACCAACACCTTACCTTATTAAACAATCAGTGAAAGGGAAAATTCAACCCTTAAAAGCGAATATTTTCTTGCGAATAAATCCGTAATTTTGAAACGAATTAGAAATTCACTCCTTATTAATGAAAAAGATCAATCTTTATACTATCACTTTTTCCGCCATAAGCATTGTGATTTTGCTTGTCAGCTTTTTTTCTTTCCGATATTTATATTCTTCTTCTAAAAAAGATGTGTTCAACAGTACTTTTGAGGCAGGGAAAAGAGAAGCTCGTGAAATTGGAAAATTGTTGGAATTGCAACTTAAGCAAGGTCTTTCAGAAGAAACTGTCATTCAGAATCTTCAAAGCAGCATTGTAAATACGGATACACAAAGCGGGTTTATTTGTATGTATAATCAGAAAGGTATTGAGCTTTGTCATCCCAATCCAGCTTTAGTGGGGCAAAAAGTTGAGATCAACAGCTCAGCATTTATTTTAGATAATAAGCAATTTGATTTTCTGGAGATACTACATTCAGGAAAAGCCAGTACAGGAATACATCATTTTAATGAAAATTCAAACCGTGCTTCCGAAATTGTAAGTTTTTATCCTGTAAAAGGCAGTAACTGGATGGTAGCTTCACACGCCAATATTGATGTAATAGAACAGCAGATTTCTGATTTATATTTAACTTTTCTCATTGTATTTTTAATAGCCACTTTATCAATTCTTGGAGTAAGTTTCTTTCTCATTCGAATGATCTATAAAAAATATGAAGCTCAGAAAAATGATGAGATTAAAAACCTTAATGATGAAGTGAATACTTTAACGGCTATCAATACACAGCTCCATTTAATTCACGAAAAACACAAAGAAAATAACAATGACTTTTTAAGGGAAGAATCAACTGATAATGTAAAGAAAAGAATCATTACTTACCATAAAGACGAATTGATGTCTTTAGAAACCTCAGAAATTGCTTATTTCTTTCTTGAAAATAACATTGTTTACATAAAAACATGCTCAGGAAGCCAATATTCTATCAACTCCAGTCTGGATGAACTGATCAAAACTTTAGATCCGCAAATGTTTTACAGAGCGAACCGCCAGTTTATTATTAATGTAAAAGCTATTAATAACATTCTTGTGTATGGTAAAAATCAATTAAAGCTAATGGTAAAACCTGAAAGTGATGAAATGATACTCATCAGTAAAAACAGAGTTTCAGAATTCAAGAAATGGCTGGAACAGTAAGCATTTTTCTATTTATTTTCTACAAAATTTAAAGTAGTTTATTGATTTTAGCATAAGATAAAGCCTCTGCAATATTGCTAACTCCAATTTTTTCGAAAAGTTTTTTGCGGTGAAATTTTACGGTATCTGATGTAATAAAAAGTTTTTCAGCAATCTCACTGATTGTTAACCCACTCGCATACAGGCTCAGGATCTCATGCTCTCGGGAAGACAATTTTATTCTTGCATCTTTCTCCCATTTATCTGCTGTAAGATCATATCTCCAGATCTCATCTGAGCCCTCTTTACTGAGCACCACATTTCCGGAAGAGGTATTATTGGATAATGAAACGGCACACAACGCCTTCCATACCTGCCCATTTTCTGTAAGGAACATAGGAGCAAGCTTATGGTTTACCAGGATCATATTCTTTTTACTATTGATAAGATAGAAGTCATAGGAAATGGAATATAGCTTTCTATCTTCTATCGGAATTTTATCGTAAAATTTAAATCCTGCCTCATTAATTTTAATTAGCATTTCAATATCCTCCGGCTTTACATTCTGAAAATAGAATGCATATCCAAGATCTTTTACTTCTGCCGAGGTTTTTCCACACAAAAAAAGAGGATTATCTGATACATATTCAAATCCTTTAGTCTGGTAATTGATCACATACAAACTTTGGTACGTAGTTCTGGCAAGTGCTTTTATAGCCTCAAGATAATCTCCACCCTGGCTTAAATCAATGTCAGCATCTTTACTGACCTCATTTTTTTCGTTAAAAAATCTTTTAATCTGTTCCATATTTTTGAGAAGCTTTTTTCACTACTACACTAAAGGATAGTTTTTAGCTTTCATACCACAAATCTACACAAAAGTGTAGCAATTCTCAAAATGCTGTGATATAGATTTGCAAATGATTTGCATGATTGTGCCTTTTTTCAGAAATACCATCGTTAGGATAGGTCTGGAAGATATAGCACACAGGCAATTAGAAAAAAGGAAACCAACAATGTCATCAATAACCATGATATAGAAGTTGCCAAAAATTCGGTCCAAACAAAGTTGATTCGTCAAGTTTTTATCGTAAAATAACTCCGACAATGACACCTAATTCAGACTAAATATTAAATAATTGACCGAATTAAAAGCAACATCACCGATCAGCCTTTATAAACAGCATAAATCTCTGCTTACAAACTGATCCCCCACCATATCACTGATTTTTACTATTACTGTCCTACCAGGCAGTAATTTTTTTTGACCCTATATTCATCAAATCATTCTTTACCTTCACGAAAATAATTCAGCTGCTGGTTGAATCCACCATTATTACTTATCAATCTCTTTAAAGTAAATCCTGTTAAACTGAGAATAATAAAATGTCCAAAAGGCAAGCCATGGAAAGTTCGCGATCAGAAAAAACAATACATCTTCTCCACTGATTTTTTGCCCTTCTGTTATCATAAAGAAATAATAGATCATGAAAATAATCGGAAGCAGGAACCAGCAAAGAGCTGTTTTTATTTTGCTCTGAAATGATCTTAGAAATGAAAGCAAGCTACTGAACGAGGCAATACTTAAAAACAAAAGCCAAATAATCACAAGACCATAAGCCAAACCGCTCATATCGCAATTTCTCGGATGTTCACTCGTTTCCGGCTTAGTCAGATTCATAAACACAATGAGGAGAACAGTAGAAATAATTGTTGAGAAAAACCAGGTTTTCAATATTGATAATACTATGAACTTCTTTTTTGACATCAAATTTTGCTTTAAATGCTAAAGTAATCATAACTTATTGAATCTACAAAATTCTGTTCTATTCATTCTCTGGCTGATATTTAATAATTTGTTAAAGATGCCGTACCCATATTATCTATAATTTTGACAAAATATCAGTTATCATGTTATACATCATTATGGTAGTTGTACTACAGGCACTTATCACCCTCACCTTATTACTCTATCTCATCAAAAACAGAGAATCTGTTCTGAATATGCTGTTATTGTACATCGGTGTAGTTGCATTGGATATGGGATATGAATATTTTATCATTCAAAGATTTGGTTATGAATCTGTTCTGTATGAAATCCCAGGAAGTCTTCGTGTTTTTAAAGGACTTATTTTCTTATATATTACGGCCTGCTTAATTCACGCAAAGTGGGGTGACAAGCTAAAATATCTGATCTTTCCGCTTACCTTAGTGGTTATTCATCATGCTGTTGCTCTTACAGCAAAAATCTTTGAGCTATCATGGGCAGATATGGCGATCAGATCTTATCAGACTTATTTTACATATTACAGCTATTATTGGGTAGCATGTCTGATTATATGCATTTATTTTCTGACAAAATACCGTAAAAACATTACTCATCCGGTAGCCAGCAATTTCCGATATCTGGTTTGTTATGTACTAATGGGAGTATTAGTTTTCTGGACCGTTTTCCAATTGGGCTGGAATACTTTGATCTATCAGAAGATCTACAGTCTATTATTTCTTTTTCAGTTCGGATGGATTTTGTACGTTTATATTTTAACGTACCAGCACAGACTCCTGAAACAACAGAATATACCTCATCTTTCTGTTCCTAAAGAAACCTATCAATATAAAGATCTTTCAAAAATAGATTTTGATACTGTACAAAGCGCTATTGTCACGTTTTACCAGGAAAGCCTTATTTATCTGGATGAAGAGTTTACATTAGATCAGCTTTCCGGTCATTTAAAAATAAACAAAGCCGATTTAAGTATCACCTTCAACAAACACCTCAACACCAATTTCCACGAATATACTAACAGAAACCGTATTCAACATTTTAAACAGATCTTATCTGAGGATCCTTCCGCCAGTGTTATTGATCTTGCTTTTCAATGTGGTTTCAAATCCAAATCTACTTTTTACAAATATTTTAAAAAGGAATTTGACTGCCTGCCCTCTCAGCTTGTTCACTAAGTTACAATTATTTAATATTAGTAATTTATTGATTTACAATACAGTTCGCCGCGAACTCAACAGAAAAAGTAGTCTAAAATTTAAATGAACTAAAACTTTTTGATGAGCTGACATCTTTGCATAAAATTTCACTAAGATGTCACGAGAAAGTCTTTTTTTAACAAAAGCAGCATTTTTTCTTTTGGGCCCTTTGGCCTTTGCACAGACCTCAGTTCACGGAACTGTAGTAGACAGTCAGGGAAACCTTCCCAATGCGCTGGTTTATATTGAAAACAGCGGACAAAAGGTTACCTCCAATACCGATGGATCTTTTATTCTGAATAATATTCATGATGGAAGCTACAAACTTGTCGTAGAATACAAGGGATATGATACTGTTTACATTCCTTTCAATGTAGCAGACAAAAAGGAGGTTGATCTTGGTTTGGTTAAATTCGGAGCTAAGCTTAAGGAAAACAGTATTCAGGAAGTAGTGGTTACCAGCGTGTACAAAGCCTCGCAAGCCAGAGCCATTACGATGAAGAAAAACTCTAACACCATCACAGAAGTGCTCTCTGCTGATGCTATTGGAAAACTTCCGGACCGTAACGCCGCTGATGCTGTGCAACGAATGCAGGGAGTTTCTATTGAACGTGATATGGGAGAAGGACGCTTTGTTGCGGTAAGAGGAACTCCTATACAATGGACTGCTTCTACTTTAAATGGCAACAGAATGCCTAGTGCAAGCGGTGATAATGCCAACCGTGGGGTTCAAATGGATATTTTTCCTTCGGAACTTATTCAGAATGTCCGATTATCTAAAGCGTTAACTCCTGATCTGGATGGAGATGCTATTGGCGGGAATGTAGATTTCATTACTAAAACTTCTCCCAATAAGGAAACGTTAGCCATCAGTATGTCTTCCGGATACGTTAATATGTCGAAATCTCCAACGTATAATTCTTCCATTGTTTATGGAAACAAAATTACCGATAAACTGAAATTTATCTCTTCTGCAGTAATCTGGGAGCGCTCTACCGCTATAGATCAGATGAGAAATATTTTCAACTACGGACTGAAAGATAAAACAGCCTCCTACTCCATCAATCAGCTGCAGCTTCGTGATTATCTGGCCAACCGAAGAACGCTTGGGTTTAATCTCGGCCTGGATTATGAGATCAACAGCAGGAATAAATTATATTTTAAAGGTTTATACAGCCAATACAAAGATGGACAATCTGTAAGAGAAACCTATTTTAATTTCGACAATAAAAATGTAACGCTTCAGGCCCGTCATGCAGACTATCTTACCGATCTGTATTCTATGCAGCTGGGTGGAAATCATCAGGTGGGACAACGTCTGGAAGTAAACTGGTCATTGTCTAAAGCCCGTTCTGAGTTCAGATTCAATTCTCCGAAAAACCTGGATCAAAATGAAAGAGGTTATCCCATGGTCAATTTTGTACAGCCAATGACCTACGGAAATCTTTCTGCAGATGGAAGAAAATATATGGCGATGGATGCTCCGGATGGTATTGGAGATACCGGAAGTTATACTCAGCCTTATAACCAGCAGGCAATAGCAGCGGATAAATTAAAATTAAACCAAATCATCCTCAGCCAAAACCACAACAGCGAAACGGATCTCAGAGGGCAGCTAGATTTAAAATATAAAGTATCTGATAATTTTGAATTAAAATTCGGAACAAAATATAACAATAAGAACAAAAACGTCGACAGTTCTTTACTGGTATGGATGCCTAAATCGTCTCTTGGTATTCCCGGAGCTCCCACAACCTACCTGAGCCAGCTTGAACGTGAAGCATTTCCCTACCGAGGCGGTTTTATGAATCCTCTTGGAAATCCTTATAATTCGGCTATCATTGATCACATTACTAACGGACAGATTGATCAGATGTATAATCCAACTACACAGAATAGTTTAGGGCTAACGCAAGTAAGCTCTAAAAATAGCAGTTCCAATATCACCAGTTCTTACCGTGGAACCGAAAATGTATGGGCTGCTTATATGATGGGAACCTGGAAAGTTACCGACCAGCTTCAGGTATTGGGAGGTTTCAGGAATGAATACAACGATATTACATTTTGGGGTAAAAAGGTAGTTTCGGATAAGGATAATAAAACGGAAGATATTAAAGACAATAAAACATATAACGTTGTGCTTCCTATGGTCAATTTAAAATGGAATATCAGCAATGATCGTATTCTGCGATTGGCTTATACCCGTTCTTTTGCAAGACCTGATTTTAATGACCTGAACCCGGGAACCATCGTAAACGATATCACCAATACTATTACCCAAGGAAATACCAAACTCGACCCAACATTCTCCAACAACTTTGACCTGATGTTTGAGAACTATTTTGGAAAACTGGATCTGATTACTGCCGGAGTATTCTATAAAGACATCACCAATCTTATTTATAAAGATCAGTCGGTGACAGATATTGGCGGCAGAACGTATACTTTCACTGCTCCTAAAAACCTGGAAGGAGCAAAATTATTCGGTTTTGAGTTCGGAATTTCCAAGCGTTTTGAAAATCTGCCCGGGTTCTTAAAAAATATAGGTTTTGAAGGGAATTACACCTATATCTCGTCCAAAATGAATATGCCGATCTATGAAAATGGGCAACAGACCGGAACTATGTCCACTACCATTCCTAATCAAGCCAAGCATATTTTCAATACCATTTTGTTTTATGAAACCAGTAAACTGATGCTTCGTGTTGCCGGGAACTATAAAGGAAACTATGTAAGTGAGATCAGGGCTGCAGCAGGAGCAGATCATTACCAATATTTTGATAAAAACTTCACAGTAGACCTTTCTACTTCCTACAGTATTTCAAAGAAAGTCCGGCTGTTTCTGGAGCTTAACAATATTTTCAATGAACCTAACCGCTACTATATGGGAGCTAAAGACCGCGTAGAAAATATTTCCTACTCAGGAATGCGCGGACAAATGGGATTCACTTACAACTTCTAATCAAACATTTTATTCATCAATGAAAAAGTATATATACGGAGCTGCATTTTGTATGACAGCATTAGTACAGGCACAAAACCAATGTCAGAACCCAAAGATCAATCAACTGCAGATTGTAGGAACACATAATTCATACGCTCAGCCGGTAGATCCCAAAGTTCTGGATATGGTTACTCCAATCATTAAAGGAATGATGCAAAAGTATGACAGCATGATGTCTGAAGAGCAGAAAGCCAAATTCAAAGAGTATCACCCTAACGGAATGGATTTAAAAGAAGGATTAAACTATAACCACCCTGATTTCACAGAACAGCTTAATGCCAATCTCCGTGGGTTGGAAATAGATGTTTATTATGATCCGGAAGGCAACAGATTCAGCCATCCTGCCTCTTATGAAGTTTTAAAAACAAAAGGCGTAACAGATTTAGCTCCTTTTAAAACGAAAGGACTAGATCAACCCGGATTTAAAGTATTGCATATGGCTGATATTGATTTCAGAACCCACTATCCTACTTTGAAAGATGCACTTACAAGCCTTAAAACATGGTCAGATGAACATCCTGGGCACACTCCTGTTTTTATGATGATCGAAGCTAAAGACTCTGGATTTCCTATTCTTGAAAATAGCACAAAGGTCTTAGCATTTGATAAAAAGGCTTATGATGATCTGGATGCTGAAATTGTAAAATATCTTGGAAAAGATAAGATCATTACTCCAAAAGAAGTTCAGGGAAAATACATCACATTAAAAGAAGCTGTTACCCATAACAATTGGCCAACACTGAATGAGAGCAAAGGGAAATTTATTTTTATGCTGTTACCCGGAGGTGCAGGAACTCTATCTTCTAAAAACAATCCTTATCTTATCAATAATTCTCTAAAAGAAAGAGTGATGTTTCTGAACAGTGAGCCCGAGGATTCCTTTGCAGGATTCATATTAAGGGATAATGCCATTATAAGACAAAAAGAGATCCAGGATCTGGTAAAAGAGGGCTATATGGTAAGAACAAGATCGGATATTGAAACCTATGAGGCCAAGGTTAATGATTTTACCCGTTCCAAAGCAGCTTTCAGCAGCGGTGCCCAGGTTGTTTCCACTGATTTTTTCCGCCCGGGAAATACGTATGGTACTCCTTACTTTGTACAGCCGCCTCAAAGGAAAGACTATTTTAATAATCCTGTCAATACTTCATGTCAATAAATCAAAACTCCCGATTCTGGAAACAGAGCCGGGAGTTTATAGTTTATCATTTTATCATTAAGATTTATTACATTCTTTGCAGTAAATCACTTTTCCTTCTTTAATGGTTTGAAGTACTTTGATATCTTTAATTTTCATCTTATCTTCTTTCAAAGGATTCTTATCCAGAATGACCAGATCCGCAAGCTTATTTTTCTCCAAAGTTCCTTTCGCAGCCTGTTCCATATACTGAATAGCCGGATGTATCGTTATTGCCTGAAGTCCCTGATAAGGAGTAACACGCTGGTCCGGACCTATAGGCTTATTATTACGGGAAATTCTATTCACTGATGACCAAAGCACCATCATCTGATCTAATGGCAAAACAACAAAATCTGTATGATTGGTTGGCTTCAGTCCCAATCCTATCGCATCTTTCATCGGGCTCATATAATCAGCCTGTGTCTGCCCTCTATTATTGATATGAGCATCTGCAAAATAATAGGTGTGCAAGGTGTAAAATGACGGGAGAATTTTAAACTTAGGATATTCCTCAAGTTGATCTTTTCTCACAAATTGGGAATGAATCATCGTAACATGTCGATCTTTAGTAAGATCATCCTTAGCCGCTTCCTTATGCGCCTGCAGGAATGCATCAATAGCACCGTCACCATTGGCATGGAGGTTAAGCGGAACATTCATTGCATACACCCTTTTAACCATATTATTAATGTCCGATTGTGGGAAAGTTAGCTCGCCTGTCCATTTTGTTTCACCATTAGGCCCTCCGTGAAGATAAGGAGTTGTAAAATAAGCCGTTTTCCCTTGAGGAGATCCGTCTATAGTAATTTTCACCCCTCCTATTTTAAAATGATTATCATATTTTAACCAATCTTTTTGAGGGTACTTTGCTAAAATAGTATCCAGATCTGTAATAAACGGAAATGCTATAACATCAATCATATTGACATTCGCTTTGTTCGCTCTTTTCATCACATCCAGATCGCTTATTTTTGTTGCTCCGTCATGAGCTGTTGTGATCCCTGCTTCCGCATACATCATCTGACCTATTTTTGACCATTCGATCTCCTGCTCCTTAGTAGGTTTAGGTAAATTATCAAAAATCGGAAGATAGGCTGTTTCCATAATTAAGCCATAAGGCTCATTGGTACCAGGTTTACGTACAATTACTCCACCTGGAGGTGTAACCGTTTTATCTGTGATGTTAAACTTTTTAAGGGCCATAGAATTCAGCACTGCTCCATGCATTGAAATATGCCCGACAATTACCGGATTATGCGGGAAGGCAGCATCAAGATCATCCCTGTTCAAAAGACTGTCATTAGGCATCATTGTATCATCATAACCATAAGCCTGGATAATAATATCTTCCCCTTCAGGAATTTTTTTATCCGCCTGAAACTTCTTCATAGTCTGAATAATACTTTTTACATCTTTCCCCGGACCAATAGGTGCAGGAGAAACATTCGCCTGATTTGCCACCGACAATGAATTGATGTAATGACTATGAGCATCAATGAAACTTGGCAATAAAGTTTTCCCCTCAAGATTAGCCAGTTCTGCTCCCTTTCCCTGTTTCTTTGCTTCTTCTAAGCTGCCGATGTAAGCAATTTTCCCGTCTTTAATCCATACCGCATCAGCATAATTGGGAGTATCCCCTACCATCGTAAGGATATCACCACCAAAATAAATAACTCCATTACCCTTAGCTTCCGTAATGTCTTTGTACGTAGTTGAGGAGTCCTTGCAGGAAATTAAACCGGCAAGAGCAATACTCAACAGAAAAAATTTAATCTTTTTCATGTCAATTTTTGATTTTGTTATTAGTTTTTATGATTCAACAGTCCATATTGTATGGGCTGAATATTTACATAATAAAAAATTACCTCGGGATTAATATAGTTGTTGAGGCTAGCATAGAGTAAGATCCAGCTGTTTAAGATATTTCCGTGAAGGTATTCGTGATAAAAAAGATAATGATATTTCCAGCTCTACAAGTTCAGACCCGACATTCTGCTGGTTGGATTTTGTTCCGAATTTCAACTCCAGTAAAACTCAAATTTACAAAAGCTTTCAAATTCCCTTTTGCGGAATTTTCATTTTAACGGCTAAGCAATATTTGTAAAAATAAAACAAATTAAAAAGCAAATTGAAAATATTTTATAGAATTAATTATACAAATTTGTAGAATTTTCTTTATATGATTAAAAATCCAATAACAAAACAAATATTTACCATAGAAATAGAATCCTTGATGGCATTAAAATAAAAAAAGTCTTCTATTTCTAGAAGACTTTTTGCGATCCGGACGGGACTCGAACCCGCGACCTCCGCCGTGACAGGGCGGCATTCTAACCAGCTGAACTACCGGATCAATTTTTTTAAAAAGAAATTGAGAAAACTTCTGCGATCCGGACGGGACTCGAACCCGCGACCTCCGCCGTGACAGGGCGGCATTCTAACCAGCTGAACTACCGGATCAATTTTTTAAAAAGAAATTGAGAAAACTTCTGCGATCCGGACGGGACTCGAACCCGCGACCTCCGCCGTGACAGGGCGGCATTCTAACCAGCTGAACTACCGGATCAATTTTTTTAAAAAGAAATTGAGAAAACTTCTGCGATCCGGACGGGACTCGAACCCGCGACCTCCGCCGTGACAGGGCGGCATTCTAACCAGCTGAACTACCGGATCAATCTTTTTTAAAAGTAATTGAAAAACTTTATGCGATCCGGACGGGACTCGAACCCGCGACCTCCGCCGTGACAGGGCGGCATTCTAACCAGCTGAACTACCGGATCATGTTTTTGTTTGAAAGAACGTCGTTTCTTTTTCGTGGTTGCAAAATTACACCTTTTTTTATTACCTGCAAATTATTTTCAAAAAAAATGCCTTCCAATCGCGGAAGGCATTCATTATCAAATTTATTTTTTTATAAGTGAGCGCTTAATTTTTCAGCGATTACCTCTTTTGGAGCTACACCTACTAATTTATCTACTACTTCTCCGTTCTTAAAAATAAGAACTGTAGGGATATTTCTAATACCATATTGCATTGAAATTTCCTGGTTGTTGTCTACATCCACTTTCCCTACTACTGCTTTTCCTTCAAAATCTGATGCCACTTCTTCGATGATTGGTCCTAATGTTCTACAAGGTCCACACCATACTGCCCAGAAGTCAACTAAAACTGGTTTGTCTGATTTTAAAACGGTATCCTGGAATGAGCTGTCTGTAATTTCTAAAGCCATTTTGTTTCTTTTATTTTAATTAATATTATTTTCTTGTTTTCAATTCTTCTATTGAGTCTTCAAAATTACGACTTTTACATCATAAGACTATCTATGCTCAACATTAGTTTTTTCTATAGCATAGTCCTTTGAAATCTCTTTTAAGGCATTAACCAATGCATCTATCTCAGCTTTTGTAGTTAAGTGACTAAAAGAGATACGTAATGGTGTACAATGATCCATTTCGTCCTCTGAAAGCACCATCATCATAACCATTGATGGTTTAGATGCTCCGGAAGAACATGCGCTTCCCTGAGAAATTGCAATACCTTTCATATCCAGCTGCAACCCGATCAAGGGATTTTTGTATGGAAGTAATGCGCTTAAAACACTATCAACACTATTTTCCATCTCCCCGCTTCGTCCATTGAATTTAATATTGGGAACCTCTGCAGATAATTTTTCGATAGCGTATTTTTTAATTTCTCTGATATGACCAGCATAAGCCTCCATATTGTTGATGCAAAGCTCCAACGCTTTACCCAATCCTACGATACCACAAACGTTCTCAGTTCCTGCTCTCAGACTTCTTTCCTGAGGCCCACCAGTAATAATTCCTTTCAAACCAGTAGCTTTTCTAATAAAAGCAAAACCTACTCCTTTTGGACCGTGGAATTTATGAGCACTGCAAGAAGCAAAATCTACAAGAATATCTGAAAAATCAAACTCCATGTGAGCCATCGTCTTCACTGTATCAGAATGGTAAAGAGCATTATTCGCTTTACATAATGCTGCAATTTTTTTAATATCAACGATATTTCCTATTTCGTTATTGGCATGCATTAAACTTACCAAAGTCTTTTTATCTGATGCTTTTAGCAGCTCTTCTAATTTATTAAGGTCAATATCTCCTTTTTCGTTAGGACGGATATAATTTACTTCTACTCCTTTTCTCGCCTTCATATCAAGGATACTTTCAGAAACACATTTATGTTCCAAAGGTGAGCTGATGATTCTTTCTACTCCAAGGTGTTCCACCGAGGATTTGATAATCATATTATTGGATTCTGTTCCACAAGAAGTGAAAATGATCTCAGCAGGAGTTACATGAAGATAGTCTGCAACCTGTCTTCTTACATTTTCAATAAGGATTTTGGCTTCCTGTCCAAAGCTATGAGTTGAAGACGGGTTTCCGAAGTTCATCTTCATCGTACCAACCATTGCATCTATAACTTCTTCTGCAAGCGGAGTGGTTGCGGCATTATCTAAATATATTTTATCCATTATTATTTTGAATATTTTAATTCTACAGAGGTAAACTGGTAATTTGCAGGAACAGCAAAAACGAACCAAGGGTTAGAAAGCACCTGGATTTCCATTCCACCGGAAGGTTCTCCAGCCGGAACTTCTACATACAGGATATTATTCTTTACAGATACTCCTTTAATCTCATTGATGCTATGGCTACCTGATCTGAAGCTCCCCAAATTGTATACAACAACTTTCTTATCTTTTGGAAATTTCGGATAATTAGATCCAGCCTCTTTTCCTTCTTCTACAAGTTGAAAACCACTTTTTCCAAGGGCCAGATATTCTTTCTCGTCCTTAATAATTCTAAAACCAGGTTGTTCTGCACCCCCCTGAGATTGGGTCACAAGAAGTTCTGCTTTCTGCTGCATATCAGACGATTTTTGTTGAGATGTTGTTGTACTTGCACAGCTCATCAGGATGGCTGTACATGCAATTAACAGACTTTTCATTTTTTACACTTTTATCACCCAAAATTAGTGAAAAAATTGGTAATGTCCCTCATTTGCCCATTTCAACATTGGCTTATCCCCGGAAGTATCACCAAATGCAATAATTTTATCATACTTGGAATCGTGGATTTCTTCCTTTATTCGAACCAGTTTTTCTTTACCATTGCAGTTTTTTCCAATGAAATTTCCCGTGAAAACACCGTTCTTGAACTCTGCCCGCGTAGAAACGAGCTGCATTTTCAATACCTCGGCAAAAGGTTTCACCCAGATATCCAAAGAGGCGGTTACCAATAAACTCTGTGTATTATTCCTATCGATATTTTGAATAAAATCCAGCGCATTATCTCTTACAATTTTAGGGTAATGTAATTCAAAGAACTGCTTGGATTTTAGTTCTATTTTCTCCTGAGTCTGCCCTTTTAGGATAGATCCGATAAAGCTTTTCTTCACTTTTTCGGTTTCTGCTAATTTAAGTTTCAACAGAATGAAAAGCGGGACATGTTTTAAAAATTGTATTCTATATTTTGTAGAATCGTAGAATTTAAGATACATAAACATGGTATCTTTATACGTCAGGGTTCCGTCAAAATCAAAACAATACAACTTTTTCATTTTTTTAAAGCTTTAACTTTTTAAATATAAATTCAGGGATATTCCTGATGATCATCATCATAATACTCCAAATCGGCAAAACATACGCTACGTCCTTTTGTTTTTTGAACGCTTTATAAATACAAGCAGCTGCCTGCTTTGGAGTTGCTGTTAGTTTAGGATTTAAAGGCAGACCTTCTGTCATTTTCGTTGCCATAAACCCCGGCTTTACCGTAAGTACATGTACTTTTTTACTGAAAAGATAATTTCTGAGTCCACTCAGATAAGCTGTAAAAGCAGCTTTTGCACTTCCGTAAATAAAATTACTCTGTCTTCCACGATCTCCTGCCACTGATGAAAGCCCGATAATTGTTCCAGATCTTCTGCTTTCAAATTTATGGGCAAAATAATTCATTACCGGAATCAGTTTAGAGTAATTGATATTAATAATACGTTCTGTATTTTTATTATCATACAATCCTTCTTCTGTTCCTTCTCCTAAATATCCTACGGCACAAAATAATACATTTGAATTGATATAATCAAATTTGTTGTAATCAATTTCTTTCATCAGGTCCAGCTCTATCACTTCGGACTGCTGCAGAAATTTCACATCAATATGTCTTGCAAACCTTTCTGTAGTTTCTTTATTTGAGGTAAAAAGATAGATTTTTTCAAACTTTTCTCCTTCCTGAAGTGCTTTTTCCACAAAAGCCTGTGCCACTTCAGATGTGCTTCCCAGAACTATCATTATGAGTTGTTGTTATTTAAGATTCTTTTGTGCTGTAAAGACACAAATTTAGGACTTCGAATGTTTTTCAGGTAATTGGTTAATGAAGATCTGCTCATGCTGTCTTTGGTAAGATAAATTCTTCCTCCAAACTCTTGAACAATACTATCCAGCTCGTCTACCAGTTTTTTCAGTTTTGAATTTACTTTAAAATCCAGTGCCAGCGTATACCCTTCCACCGGGAAAGAGTTATAAGCTTCCGGATTGTTCTTTCCGAAAAGTTTCAATACGGCTAAGAATGAACCATTTCCACTGTTGGCGATTGTTTCGAGAATTCTTTTCATTCCTTCTTTTCCTGTCTCTTTCGGAATCACCATTTGATACTGTATGAACCCGGATTTTCCATAGATCTTATTCCATTCATTAATGGCATCTAAGGGATAGAAAAACGTTTCATAATCAATAAAATTCTTAACTTCTTTCTTGGATTGTTTTTTATAATACAGCCAGTTGAAAATCTTTACTGTCAGTGCATTCAATACGAATCCCGGAAAATAAAAAGGAATAGTAGGCTGTAGTTTTCCCTTTAATCTTAAAGGTGTTTTTGCCATATTCTGGGGCAATTCATGCTGGAAAGCATGCTCTCCTCTCATCAGAATACTTCTTCCGATATTTTTTCCTTTCTGAAGACAATCAATCCATGCTACGGTATACGTCCAGCTTTCACTTTCGTCAAATAGTTGAAAGATCTCGTCCAGATTGTCTGCTTTAATACTTTCCTGACGGATATAGGCAGATTCTATATTTTTAAGCTTAAATTTTGCAGTCAGAATAATCCCTGTAAGTCCCATTCCACCAATGGTAGCCCAGAACTTCTCTGAATTCTCTTCTCTTGAACAGGTAATGATTTCCCCGTTCTCAACCATCAGCTTAAATTCAATCACATATTCTGAAAAACAACCTTCTGCATGGTGATTCTTTCCATGTACATCAGAAGCAATAGCTCCTCCTACAGAAACAAACTTTGTTCCCGGAGTTACATACAGGAAGTATCCCTGTGGAACCGATATTTCAAGCACCTCCGATAGCAATACTCCGGATTCACATTCTATAACCCCGTTCAAACGGTCGAAACTGATGAATTTATTTAGTTTTTTGGTAGAAAATATGCTTTCTCCCAATGAAGCATCTCCATAACATCTTCCGTTTCCTCTTGCAATAACTTCATTGTGGTTGAGTACGAATTCTTTTATGTTTTTGAAGCTGTCCTCAGATCTCATTTCTTTTTCTACTACTGGGAAATTACCCCAGTTTGTAACTTTCTGTGTGAAATTCGGCTTCATTTCTTAAAGTAAATTTGAATTAAAAATGTGGCCACCCAAAGTAATAAAGTAACCTGTATATAACGGTCTCTGTACACAATTTTTGTAGGAGATTCTGTTCTGTTGTACACCAAAGTCTGCTGCAGATATCTTAGAAGGGCAAATACAACGAAAACTACGGTATAAAATACTCTTTCATGGAATCTTGCCTGTACTTCCGGGGAAAGGGTAAACATCAGATAACAAACAATCGCCAATGTAATGGATATGGACAATGCAATGTCTGCAAACTGTACATTATAACCATCCAAAGCCTTTCTTGTTTTTCCTGAAACCTGAGCATTGATAAGCTCTCCTCTCCTCTTTCCTATGGCGAGTACTAATGCCAGAACAAAAGTCAATAAGATTGCCCATTGGGAAATGCTGATCCCGGTAATGTAACCGCCTGCCAGAACCCGAAGTACAAATCCTATGGCAATGATAAAAATATCAATGATTGGAACATGCTTTAATCTGAACGTATACGCAAGGTTCATCATTACATAAAAAGCAATAATGGTTGCGAATTTCCATAACGGCTGCTGAAAATACAGCTGAGCAAAACCTACAAAAGCAATATCTGCAATTACGAGTCCTATAAGGATTCCTATTGCTGTAGATTTCGAGATGGCACCACTTGCTAGTGGACGTCTTCTTTTTTCAGGATGTTTCCTGTCTGCTTCAATGTCATTATAATCATTAAGAATATAAACAACACTTGCAGCGAATGAAAAGATGATAAAAGCGAAGATACTTTTGGTAAGTAAATCAAGATTAGTAATATTACCGGAGAAAAACAGAGGGACAAATACAAAAAGGTTTTTCACCCATTGCTCTACACGGAGCAGTTTTAAATATTTTTTCATTTATGTTATTTCAATTACAAAAATAATAAATTAAAAATTGACAGGCATAAAAATACAAAAAAAACCGCCGGGGCGGTCTTTTACGAAAATATTTATATGTTAAATTAATTACTGCCCTTGCTTGGCATCGTTAATCATTTTTTCATTTGCAGTAATAGCGAATTCAACTCTTCTGTTTTTAGCTCTACCTTCGTCTGTATCATTGCTTGCAACCGGCATATTTTTACCTTCACCTTTAGTGAACATTCTGCTTCCTGCCAATCCTTTTCCTACTAAATAAGCTTTTACAGCATCTGCTCTTCTTTGAGAAAGTGCCACGTTGTATGCATCTTTACCTACGCTGTCTGTGTGACCATAGATATTGATATTAGTATCTGGATTATCAACTAATACTTTAGCTAATTTATCTAAATTATTCTGTGCAACAGAAGTAAGATTTGACGAGTCGAAAGCAAAGTTTACGATACTTTCATTCATCGTAACTTTAATACCATCTCCTACTCTTTCTACCTGAGCACCTGGTAAAGTTTCTTTAATATCTTTAGCCTGCTTATCCATTTTGTTACCGATAACGTTACCCGCAACACCACCGATAATACCACCTAGTACAGCACCAATAGCACCGTTTCCTCCTCTTCCTACATTGTTTCCAAGGATACCACCTAATACAGCTCCTGAAGCTACTCCTACAGCAGTACCTCTTTGTTGGTTATTTGAATTCTGAACGGCTTCACAACTTGTCAATAATAATGCTGATGACAAGAAAAGAGCTCCTACGTATGTTTTAGTAAATTTCATTTTTTTAATCTTTTATGTTATTTAAATTATTTCATTCCGGTTCTTTCGAAGTTGTAAACTACTTTTACACTTCCTCCTTCAAACGGAACATCTTGCTGAAGAGAAAACTGATCTGTGGTTTGGTTAATTACCGATAAAGTATAACCTGCAATGTTCTGTTTTGCTTTTGTACCTGCAAGAACTTTTTTAAACATAAATGTATCACCATTTTTGATTTCAAACTTGATTGGCTGTGTAATTGCCGGGCAGCTTCCTCCTCCATTCAGAGTGTAAGCACCTGTCCAGTTATTAGGAATTAATCTCCAGTGGCTTCCAACGAAACACTGCGCATCTGCCCCTTCGTCAAAAGGCTTAATTTTATACCCTTTATCGTAGTCTATGCTCACAATCTGCCAATCTCCTTTTAATTTAAGAAAATCTGCTCTTTGATTCTGAGATGTAGCTGCGTTATTCACAGAGGAACAAGACACTGCAAAAAGTGATGTTCCTAACATCCCTGCAAGTAGTAACTTTTTCATTTTGTTGTTTATTATTTTGTTACAATAAAGTTACAAAAAACCGTGCCAAAATTGTATTTAAAAAATAAAAAAATCCGAAAAATTTCGGACTTTTTTATTAGATATTTAAAAATGAATATTTTAACTATTTTTTTAAAGAAAGCAAAACGGCATTATATCACGGTTTTTTCCTTTATATCTCTAAGTTTTCCATTCATAAAATGGATACCATAATCATTTATAAATAATTATTTTTTAACAGCTTTAGTTGCTTTTTTAACAACAGGAGCTTTGCTACCGTTATAGAAGTTATTATAAGCGTATTCTGCTGCTTTTTTCACGTCTATAACCCCTCCTGCTGCAGAAAAATCAGTAAAACCATTAGCTGTGCTCAGGTTGCTTGATTTTTTTAATGACTCAATAATCTGGTCAGGTTTAAGGTTGGGCATATAAGCCAACAGAACTGCTGCTGCTCCCGATACTACCGGAGAAGCCATGGATGTTCCGTCTAAATATTCATACTTACTTCCTTTAACTGTTGAGTAAATTCTTTCTCCCGGAGCAAAAACATCTACCATTTTCTTATTGAAGTTAGAGAAGCTTGCTCTAAGTGCATTGTTATCATTTGTACTTGCTCCTACTACAACAACGTTATTAACAAATGGTTTTTCATCATTAACATTTTTGTAGTTGGTAGGATACGCTAAATGTTCTGCAACATCTTCATTTTCGTTACCTGCTGCTTTTACCAAAAGAACTCCTTTATCTTCAGCATATTTGAAAGCATCCCAAACTACGTTTTTACCTGGAGAAACAGGCTTACCGAAACTCATGTTCAGGATTTTAGCACCATTATCTACGGCATATCTGATGGCATTGGCAACATCTTTATCTCTTTCATCACCATTAGGTACAGCTCTTACCGTCATAATTTTAGCGACTTTTGAAGCAATACCGTGCTGGATTTCTTTGCCTTGAGGAAGTCCTGCAATAATTCCGGCAACGTGAGTTCCGTGTTCTGCATCAGGTCCTTCGTAATGATTATTTCCGTAATTCTTTTCAGAATAATCATCGTAGTTATCACCTACAATTTCTTTTCTTGGATCATATGAAAGGTCGTATTGTTTTGCTGCAGGAGCATAATGATCGATGGCATCCTTCATATCCTTTTTCATTCTCTCTTCAAATTCTGCAGAGGATTTCCCTTTAAAGTCCGGACTTTGAGAAACCTGGCTTAATACTTCCAAAGCAACAGCATCTTTTTGATCAGTAGGCTTCTTAATGGCTGCAATATTTTCTGCTGTTACCGGTTTTCCAGCTAACAGCTTCACCATATTTGGAATCAGCTCATTAATCATCGAATAGGTTCTGAAGTTTTGCTGAGACTCTACACTTTTATTTGTGAAAAGATCCTTGGCTTTCATATACATGGCAAAATCTTCCGGCATTTTAGCCTGATTGGCTTTGTTCTTTGTAGAGTCATCTCCTTCAAACAGAGGTTTGTATTTGGCAACAACTCTTGTTACTTCCATATTGTCGATATCAATATCACCATTTTTCCCTCCTATGAAGTTCCATCCGTGAATATCATCGATATAGCCGTTCCCGTCATCATCTTTGCCATTTCCAGGTACTTCATTAGGATTAGTCCACATATTTTTCACCAATCCCGGGTGATCTACCTGTACTCCACTATCCAAAACTCCTACGATTACCGTTTTAGGCTTCAATCCTTTTGATTCCAGATATTTATATGCATTTTCTGTATTAACACCATACACTTTTGAAGTGGCAAAATCTTTGTGATACCACATCATTAGGTTTTTATCTTCTTTTGAATCAGTACTTTTAGTTTTTGACTCCTGTGCAAAGGAGAATCCTAAACCTGTCAAAAAAACTGCAGCTAATAATACCTTTTTCATATATTGATATTTGTTTTAAAGTCATATACAGCCGTCATCCGTTTTATTCGCAATGAAATTCCGATAGTGACGACTTTCTATTAATGTTTTATATTTTTTATGTAAATAAGTGATTCTGGGCCTTTGTTACAGATAAGATCCAGAACCGATAAATCTTCTAAAAATCCGAATTTGTCTGAGAAAGTCTGATAATAGCTTTCCATTTGAAATTCTGAAGGCTGTTTTGCAGAAAATTTCTCTCTGAAACTAATCCCTTCCGGATTTTTGATATATTCTTCATTCAAAGAGTGTGCCTTTTCTGTTTTCAATATCTGTTGGATGATTTCTAACCCTTTAAGGTTAAAATCTAAAAGGAACTTTTCTTTGAGATCAAAAATCTTTCTAAACTTATCTTCATAATATTCGAAGTAAGGTGAACTCTGATAGGCTGTCTGAATGGATTTCCAGTGAAGGGTTCTCCAATCTTCCCTGTAAGAAATTTCAATATCTTTAAATTCTCTTTTTCCGTTATGATGGATAGGAATAATAAGAGATAATTTTCCGTTAGCCCCATAGATATTGGTTCTGTTTCTATAGGTTTGCTTTGGAAAGTTCTCAAACTGCTCCAATACTACTTCATTTTCAGCATCTAAAAACACTGAAAACCATGAAACCGGCGGCATATAAAATACCGGCAATAAAACATTCTTCATATTCATAATGCAAAAATGAAGTATTTTTTCAAATACTTCATTCTATTTTAAGTTTAATTTTTTTATAGCTCGTCTTCTGTCTTTTTCTTTCTGAATAATTTCACGAAATACTCCCAACCGAAGAATAATATTAAAATCATTGCAGCAATCCACCAATATGAAGTTTTATTGGCTTCGCCTGTATTTGTTGCTTTAAACATTCTATCCCAACGGATTTTGAATGGTGCCTGATACGAAGAACTGCTGTCGGCAAAAGCTCCCTGAAGACTCATCCATGTGAACATTGGTTTTCCAACGATATTTTCTTCCGGGACAAAACCAAAGAATCTTGCATCTAATGAAGCATCTCTGTTATCCCCAACCATCATATAATAATCCTGTTGAATGGTATATTGATTAGCTTCTTTTCCATTGATAAAGATTTTTCCGTTTTTCTTTTCTAAGCTGTTATGCTCATATTCGGAAATAATCCACTGGAACATTGGAAGCGTTTCATTATTGATAGCTACCACATCTCCTTTTTTAGGAATTCTTACAGGTCCGTACCAATCCTGATTCCATGGTTTATTAACAGGGAAGATAGATTGTGTTGTATCGATTTTTGTTCTGACTTCGTCTCTATAAGCTATTGCAGCTTCTCCCTTCACCGAAACATCTTCTTTCATGTCCACTACATGAGGAAGTTCTTTAATATCTTTAGCAATCTTATCTGTAAGACCTTGAAAGGCATAAATAAATCCTCCGTTATTCTGCTGTAATTCCTGTACCGGTAAAAATCCGTACGCTTTATATAATGTAGGAATGTCTAGTTGACCATCAGTTGTAACAATATATCTGTGCTGTACTTCCTGATCTCCTAAAACAGCTTCAGGTTTTCCGTTCACGAAAAGCCTTCCAGCTCTCATTTCAAAAGTATCACCAGCTGTAGCCACACATCTTTTTACATAAGGATCTTTTCTGTCTATTGCTGTATGAACAGAATCCTGAGGATAGTTGAAAACTACTACATCATTTTTCTGAGGTTTATCGAACTGTAGAATTCTTGTATAAGGTAGTTTTACTCCATCTGCATAAGATTTAGGATCATCTTTAGGATTTCCTTTCTCTCCAGTATCCATAATTGTCCCCTGAAGGAATGGTATTGCTAAAGGACGCATTGGAAGTCTGTATCCATAGCTCCATTTATTTACGAAAAGGAAATCTCCCACCAATAAAGTTCTCTCCATGGATCCTGTAGGAATCCCGAACGGCTGGGTTACAAAAACGTGAATAATGGTTGCAAATACTACTGCGAAAGTAATAGATCCCAGAAATGTATCTTTCTTTTTGGCCTCTTTTTCTTCATCGGTAAGATACAGATCATTGGCATTTTCATCCTCCAACTCTACATCTTTAGAATAGTTGATGGTTGCCATGTAGATAAACGGAAGAATCACAGTAAGGATCTGATCCTTGAAAAGTGTTTTTCCGAACTTCTTCACTAAATAAAGATGGAAAACAGACATCATGATTGGCCCTACAATCGGAAGATATGAAAGGACCGCCCACCATTTCGGATGTTTTGTTTCTTTAAGGATAATAAAATAGTTATAGAAAGGTATAAATGCAAATAAAGGGCTATACCCCATTTTCTTAAACAACTTCCATGTTGAAATCCCCATTAACACGGATAAAATGAGGACATACACTGTATACGTTAAAAAATAATTCATAATTTTTTTGTGCCTGTTCTTATGATATAAATGATAAATGATGAGTAATAAATGATAACAGCTTTTCCGCTATTGACAATTCACTATTCATCATTTTCATAATTGGTCTGCAATTTACAGAATTTGTTACAATTAAAGCCCTAAAACGTCCTTCATTCCGAAGTTTCCTTTTTTGTCTTTGATCCATTCGGCAGCTACTACTGCGCCTAATGCAAAGCCATTTCTGTTGAAAGCGGTATGCTTGATCTCAATTTCATCCACTTCACTTCTGTAGAAAACACTGTGAGTTCCCGGAACTTCATCTTCGCGAACAGCAAAAATTCCAAGTTCTTTACCTTCTGTTTCTTCCAGTTTCCAAGCGTCAAATTTTGGATTATTATTGATGATTCCTTCTGCTATAGAGATGGCAGTTCCACTTGGGGCATCTTTTTTATGGATATGGTGAATTTCTTCCAGCTGACAAGAATATTCATTCACATTCTTCATTAGATCAGCCAGTTTTTCGTTGAGAGCAAAGAATAAATTAACACCTAAGCTGAAGTTTGAACCATATAAAAACGCTGTATCATTGTCTACAGCAAGTTTTTCTATTTCAGCTTTTTGATCCAGCCATCCTGTTGTTCCGCAGATTACCGGAATTTTATTTTCTAGACAGGCTTTGATATTGTCATATGCAACTTCCGGTAAGGAAAATTCAATAACAACATCCGGATTGTTAAGATTTTCAGCAGTTGGGGTTTCCTTCAGGCGGGCAACAACTTCGTGACCTCTTTTCTGTGCGATCTCATCAATTATCTTACCCATTTTACCGTAACCAACTAATGCTATTTTCATGTAATCTTTTTTATGTTTATTACTACATTCCACCTTTCGGTTTCGTGTATATATTGTGTGTTAAAATCTATAACTTAAAGCAAATCCTGTTTTTGGAGAATCAAATCCATATTGATCCTGAATCAATGATGGCTTAAAAGTCAAATCAGGGTCATGACGGCTTTCATAAAGATGTGCATCCACTACGGCATCTACAATATTCAATATATAGATCAATCCAGTAATAGCTATTGCATAATCTCTTTGCCTTTTTGCTCTGTCCTGAGCATTTCCTAACGCTCTCTTATCTAGCCAAGGACGGGCATCCACAAACTCATTAGGGGTTCCGTTTAACTTAGCAATATAGTATTCGCGGTATTTCTTGTATTGATTATCATTCCATATGGCAATACCTACTCCTGCTCCCACAGCTCCCCAAACAATTGGAATTTTCCAGTATTTTTTATTGTAAAACTGTCCTAAACCTGGTAATACCGCAGAATATAATCCTGCTCTGGTTGGATTCAGTTTTACTGTAACTTTGGTTGGTCCATTGGCTTTTTCAAGATCTTCAATGATCTTAGCTTCCGTTTTGGTTGGTTTTACCAAAGGAAGTTCCTCTTTCGGAGGTGTCTGTATCCGAACTGTATCAATAGGTGCAACTTGTGAATAAGCCCATGCAGCAATACACAAGAAAAATGTGAAAAATATTTTCTTCATTTATTTAATATGGGATAAAATATATTCCAGCTCTTCTTCATTCTTGAAGTCCAGAACAATTTTACCTTTTTTACCATTTCCAGAAGCCTTGATTTCCACTTTTACATCCAGGATGTCAGCGATAGTCTTCTGGGCTCTTTTATAGTTATTGGAAAGTTCTGCATTTACTTTTTTAGCGGCTGCAGACTTTGGATTTTTTAATGCTGCCGCAGCCTGTTCAGCCTGACGAACATTTAATTTTTCTTTGATGATAAGATCGAATAAAACCTGTTGATCTTCTTCACTTTCAACACTAATGATTGCTCTACCGTGTCCTGCAGAAATTTCACCGCTTCTAATGGCATTCTGAATATCCGGATTCAATCTTAAAAGTCTGATTGAATTGGTAATGGTACTTCTATCCTTTCCTATTCTCTGGCTTAGATTTTCCTGAGTAAGACCGATTTCTTCCAATAGCCTGTGATAAGTAAGAGCAATTTCAATCGCATCAAGATCTTCTCTCTGGATGTTTTCCACAAGAGCCATCTCAAGAAGCTCCTGGTCATTTACCAAACGGATGTAAGCAGGAACCGTTGTTAAACCAGCAATTTTACTTGCTCTGTAACGTCTTTCCCCGGATATGATCTCAAATTTTTCACCGTCTTTTCTTAAGGTAATCGGCTGAATGATCCCTAAGTTTTTAATAGACTGTGCTAATTCTTCTAATGCTTTTTCATCAAAATAAGTTCTCGGCTGCGTTGGGTTCGGATATATATCTTCAAGCGCAACTTCTACAATATTTCCCACAAACTTATCTGCTCCCTCATCGGTAGCGGAATTTACAGTTGCTTTGGATTCTGCACTTAAAATGGCGCCCAAGCCGCGTCCCATAGCTCTTTTTTTGTCCTTCATAGATATAATTGATAAATGATGTTTGGTAAGTGATGGCTAGCATGCACTCATTGGCCATTTATTATTAATTTAATTCTTTATTAAGTTTTCGTTCTTTAAAAGAACTTCTTCAGCTAACTGAATGTACTGAACTGCTCCTTTACTTTCTGCATCATAGTTCAGGATACTTTCTCCGAAGCTTGGCGCTTCACTCAATCTTACGTTTCTGCTGATGATGGTTTCAAAAACCATTTCCGGGAAATGAAGATTTACTTCTTCCACTACCTGGTTAGATAGTCTCAATCTGCTGTCATACATGGTAAGAAGAAGACCTTCTATTCCAAGATCTTTATTATGGATCTTCTGAACGTTTTTAACGGTGTTCAAAAGTTTTCCAAGTCCTTCTAATGCAAAATACTCGCATTGGATTGGGATAATCACAGAATCTGCTGCTGTAAGAGCATTCACTGTAATCAAACCTAAACTTGGTGCACAGTCTATGATAATATAATCATAATCATCTCTTACACTGGCTAAAGCCTTTTTCAGCATATATTCACGATCTTCCTTGTCTACCAATTCGATCTCTGCTGCTACCAGATCAATATGTGATGGAATAATATCCAGATTCGGCGTTGCCGTTCTTTTGATACAAACTCTTGTCTCTGCGCTATGCTCCAGTAGATTATATGTGGAATACTGAACATCTTCTACTCCCAAACCAGATGTAGCATTAGCCTGAGGGTCAGCGTCAATGATCAATATTTTTTTTTCCAATACTCCTAATGCTGCTGCTAAGTTTACGGCTGTAGTAGTTTTTCCTACTCCACCTTTTTGATTAGCAATACCTATGATTTTTGCCATTATTAGAACTTTAAGTTTCAAAAATACACTTTTTTCTTTGCTCCCGATAGATGGGGAAAATCAAAATTGAGTTAAAATATTGTTAATAAGCAATTTAGCGATAAAAAAAATTATCCACAAAAAAAAATCTTTGTGGATAACTATTAAAAATTGATTTTTGATATTAATTATCAAACTTCATGGAGATTGGAAATTTGAAGTAACTTCTCACAAATTCACCTTTTTTATTTTTGGCAGGAATCCAGGTTCCTTTGTTTGAAATTGACTTCACTGTTCTGATTGCCTCATTATTAAAATCGGCATTGGTTCCGTTAGCTTTTACCCCTGAAATTGTTCCATCCATTTCTACAATGAATGTAACCGTCGTTTTTACGATGTCTTCTGATTCAACTCCTGAACCATCGAAGTTATTCATGACTTTATTTCTGAAAGAGTCTATTCCGCCTTTGAAATTGGCTTCTACCCCAAGTTCTCCAGCTTCTACAATTTTATTTTTATCCACCGGCTCCTGAATGGTTGGTGGCGGCGTATTAATTACCGGCCCTGTAGGTGCGGTTGTTGGTACATACGTATTTTGAGGTACTACATCGCCTTTAAAATCATTTTTAAAGCCAGCTACAGCGTCATCTGGAATGGGATCATTCTTTACATTATCCTGAGCATTTCTTGATGGTGTAGGCACTGTACTGTCAAATGTTTTTGTATCTGGAGCAGTTGCTGGTTTTACAGGTGTAATCGTCACGGGAGGTATTACCTCTGGAGTATCTACATCCTGAATGTTAATTGGTCCAATACCACAAGTAGTTTGCTGGATAACCGGAGCTTTGAATGCAGAAATTACAGCTGGCGTAATGGATACAGCAGCCATTAGGCTTGCTCCTATAAAAAGTGCTTTGGTTAGTATTCTATCTGATTCGTTTCTTAATACATAGGCACCGTATTCTTTGTTGCGGTGTTCAAAAAGAACTTCGTTAAAACGAAATTCCTGGTTCTGATTCTGGTGTTTCATCACTATTACTATTTAAACTGTTAAAAAATGTGATTATTAGTTCTGTTAGTTCTTATCGATAAGCAATGTTTCAATATCAAAAGATTTGCCAGAATTTTACCAAAACAACATAATATTATAAAATTTTATGAAAATGTTTAAAATTTAACATTTCAAATAGTAAAAATATACACCTAAAATTCATCAAAGTATTGGATTATGTAAAAATCATCAACAGCATAATCAATGGTATTAATAATGCCAGCGCATTGATGATAATGAGAATAACTGAACTGATCTTTGCTCTTTTATAACTTTTAGCAGCAAAATAAATACCGGCAACACTAAATAATAAGCTGCAAACAATAAACAATTTCAATAGAAAATTATTATGAAGATCTATTGGAAATCCTAAATAAACACCTATTAAAACAGCATATGCAATAGTAAAGTATAAGCTTATTACAATATTGTTCATTGTAGATTGGGGCACTCTATTATTTTCCATTTGATTCATATATTAAGATTTAAATATAACGGTTTTCATTAACATCAATATTTTGATAGTACATTATTATCCGTATTATCCATGTCAAGGTTTTGAACCTTGACATGGATAGCCAACAAAAAAAGAGACTATCCAATGATAGTCTCTCTGTTATTATATAGTCTAAGAATATTAGAATAATTCTTTTCTGATGATGTTCTGACTTCTTTCAGGACCTACAGAAACTAAGTATACATTAATTCCTAAGTATTTCTCGATAAACTCGATGTATTTCTGAGCATTGTCAGGAAGTTCATCGTAGCTTCTAGCTTTTGTGATATCTTCCGCCCAACCTGGTAAATCCTGGTAGATTGGCTCATAGTTGTATAACTTCTCTGTTGACGAAGTAAAGTAATCGATAATTTTTCCGTCTTCAGTTTTGTAATGCGTAACGATTTTAAGGTTTTCAATTCCTGTAAGAACGTCTAGTTTAGTAATCACAAGGTTATTGATTCCGTTAATCATACAAGCATGCTTTAAAGAAACAAGGTCTAACCAACCAGTTCTTCTTGGTCTCCCTGTAGTTGCTCCGAATTCACCTCCGATCTGTCTGATTTTCTCACCCAGTTCGTTATCTAATTCAGATGGGAAAGGTCCGTTTCCTACTCTTGTACAGTATGCTTTTGCAACACCAATCAGGTTTTGAAGTGATGTTGGTGGAACTCCTGCTCCTGAACAAACTCCTCCTGTAGATGGAGAAGATGAAGTTACGTATGGATACGTTCCGAAATCGATATCAAGCATTAATGCCTGTGCTCCTTCAAATAAAACGTTTTTACCGTCTCTAATCGCTTCGTTAAGCTCTAATTCAGTATCAACGATTCTATCCTGAAGCTGCTTTCCGATCTCTAAATATTCATTGTAGATTTCTTCAACGTCTAAAGCTGGTTTTCCGTAATATTTTTCAAAAAGAGAGTTTTTAACTTTTAAGTTTTTCTCAATTTTATCTCTTAAAATCTCAGGGTTTAATAGATCAACCATTCTGATCCCGACTCTTGCAATTTTATCTTCATAACAAGGTCCGATTCCTTTTTTGGTGGTTCCGATCTGAGTTCCGCCGTGTTCCTCTTCACGGTAAGTATCCAAAAGGATGTGGTAAGGCATGATAACATGCGCTCTTCTGCTAATAAAAATGTGATCTGTTCTCAAGTTTTTACTCTCGATCTGACCAACTTCTCTAATAAAAGACTTAGGGTTTACCACTACTCCGTTCGCAATGATACATTTCCCTTTGCATTGAAGAACTCCTGAAGGAAGAAGGTGTAGAACGAATTTTTCTTCACCAACATAAACCGTGTGACCTGCGTTGTCTCCCCCTTGGAAACGTACTACATAGTCTGATTTTGCTGATAAAACATCCGTGATTTTACCTTTACCTTCATCTCCATACTGAAGACCTACAACTACATAAGTTGACATATTTTACTTTTGTTTTAAGATTCGTGCAAAATTACTTTTAAAAAAAATGACAGCCAAATTATAGGGGAACTTATTTTTGGAGTGGGTGAAAATCATAAGACTAAAACATAGAAATAATTATCTGTATTGAGTAATTAACACAGCATGGAATACACCTCAAATATAATTTACAGAAAGAGTTCAGAGCTTATCAAATAAGGAATAAAGTTACAACTCTAGAAGATAAGTTTCCTTTTATATTTATTCAAAATAGTTTATATTTACTATAAGATAAACTTACAATGAAATCTAAAATACTCTTCTTGTTTCTGGTAATCCCCATATTTTGTTTAAAAGCACAAGATAAAGTGCAAGAATATTTAGGAATACCCGGGCCTATCAACATAGGACAAAAGGTTTATAATTTGGCTTGGAGCTCACATCCCAATGATGTGTACTTCAAACAAGAGTATATAGAACCCAAGGAAAACATTAACAAATACAATAGCATGGTCCTGATTGACTTTGTAAAAGGAGAGTTTAAACTTAAGGAAGTTATTGACCATAAAATAACTGAGCTTGAAGAAATGAAAAAAAATAATCCGATTGTCAATTACCAAGTTCTTGAAAAGGATGGAGAATATATTTTAGACTTTTTAATTAGTGAGAACTCGAAAGATGGAAAGGAAATCCTAATCGCTGAAAGGAATGTCTACCGTTACAAAATCGTTACGAATAGTAAAAATAATGGACTTTTACTTTTCGCTATAAGCCAAAGAGGGTATAAAGAAAATATGGATCAATTTTTCAAAAACTTAAAAACTAATTCTTCTCAATTAATTGAAGCGGTAGGAAACTATAAAATCCCTGAAATCAAAATCAAATAATATTTAAACATTCTTTATGGCTTCATTCCGAACATCAGCATATCTACCATCAAAAATAAACAGTGAGTCCCAGCTTTTCTACAATCTGTTTACTCCAGAAACCGCAAAAGCCACCCTCCTCATCGTACACGGCATGCAGGAACACAGTGGAAGGTATACGGAAATAGCAGAATATTTTGCTAATCATGGAGTTGCTGTCATCACCTATGACCATTTGGGCCACGGAAAATCTGTAAAAGATAAAAACGAGATTGGTTTTTTCCAGCTTAACAAACCAGATGAAAGACTGATTGTTGATGCAGAAATGATAGCAGACCATCTTGCAGAACAATATCCAGATATTCCTCATTTTATTATGGGACATTCTATGGGATCATTTATTACCCGTTGTCTTCTTCAGAAAGCCAGCAGTAAATTTACAGGAGCTATTATAACCGGAACCGGTGGTCCTTTACCGGGAATTGATGCATTAAGAGGCTATTTGTCATTAGCCAATAGGATTGCACCCCATCATCGTACTTTTTTAAATTCTGTTTTTACTAAGGTTAACAATAAGAAATTTAAAAAGGATAAAGACTTTGGTGATACGAGCTGGCTCAGCATTAATCCTAAGAACAGAAGAGCTTTTGAACAGGATAATTTGTGTGGAATTCCTTTTACACACAATGCTTTTTATACCCTGTTTACGGTTTATAAAAGAGCAACGACAAGAAATTGGGCAGCTTCTATTTCTCCATCATTTCCTTTTCTGTTTGTAAGTGGACAAAATGATCCGATTGGAGATTTTAGTAAAGGAGTAATGCTTACCGTCAACCACTTAAAGGCTGATGGATTTCAGGATGTGGATGCAAAGATTTATCCGGAAATGCGTCATGAGATTTTAAATGAGGAGATACGGGAGCAGGTGCTGAGTGAGATTTATGATTGGATGTTGAAGCATTGTAGATAAGCTCTCGCAGATTTTGCTGATTTAGCAGATTTTCTTGTTAAGCAAGAGCTATTTATATCTATTTCTGGTCTAATTTTATCTACCACTGGTTTCAATCCATTCTGAGAAAGGTTTCCGGTAGGTTTCTCCTACAGTGACAAAGTCCTGGTTTCTCATCTGGATTCTGTTTCCTTCAATGACTTTGATTTTATCAGTCGCGATGATGTAAGACCTATGAATACGCATAAACCTGTTTTCCGGAAGTTTCTCTAAGATATCTTTCATATTTTCCAGCACCATGATTTTATCGTTGATGGTATGAATTCTGATATAATCTTTCAATCCTTCAATATAAATTATTTCATCAAAGGCTATTTTGTAGTATTTTCTGTCTGATCGTACAAAAAGATGATCCATCTGCGGCTCAGGAATGAATGCTTGCTGCCATTGTATAAATTTCTGAACTCCCTGATAAAAACGATTGAAAGTAATGGGCTTCAGTAAAAAATCTACCACATGAAAATCAAAAGCTTCCAACGCATATTCAGCATAGGCCGTGGTGACAATAAAATTATGATTCTTATTGAACATTTTCATCATTTCAATTCCTGTAAGTTCAGGCATCTGAATATCAATAAAAATAAGGTCTATATTTTCTGAACCCAATAATTTCATCACTTCATACACATCACTTCCGGCATAAATGATATTCAGCAGATCCGTTTTTATGGCATAATCATTCAAAAGCCTTACTGCAAAGGGTTCATCATCAAGGATAATACAATTGATCTTTTGTTTCATGAAAGTTGAATTTGTATGAGTGCTTTAAATTTATTTTCAAGACGGATGGTTTCCAGTTTATATTTACCATGATACAGCATATCTAACCTGTTTTTAAGATTATCAAGACCGATGCCGCCCAATTTATCCGTTTTTTTATTTCCTATGGAATTAATGACTTCAAAATTCAGACTTTTATCATCAGAAATTATATTGATTCCAATGGGATCTTTTTCTGAATAAGCCCCATGTTTTAAGGCATTTTCTATTAATGGTGACAGAATATACGGTGCTATTCTTTGTTTTTCATCTTTAATTCCAGACTGCCATTTTACGATATTATTTTCATAATGTCTTAATTCTTCCAGTTCTATATAAGCTTTTATATAATCCAGCTCTTCAGACAGGGCGATATGTTCTTTTTGAGCCTCATAAGTGGTAAAACGCATAATACTGCTCAGTTTTTCAATAGCAGAAAGAGATTCCGGAGATTGAAAATGAACCATTGAATAGATATTATTCAAAGTATTGAAAATAAAATGGGGATTGATCTGCGCTTTAAGGAATTTGATCTCCGTATTTTTCTGTTCTTCCAGAATCACTTTATTATATTCCAGCAACCGTATCACATGAACAATTAACCATAAAAATGAACTAAAAATAATGGGTTTGCTAGTGTAGGCTAGGTTATCTAAAAGATAGCTTCCTAAGACCGGGTTTGTGTAATTCACCTTCCCTAGCCACCAATCTGTCAGAATCTGTTCAATCACAAATCGGGTTAATGTAAAGAAAAGATAAGTAATGATAATTCCTGCTAATAGTTTTATCCATTTAAAATCCTTGAAAATTCTTGGCATCACCACAACATAATTGAAATAAAAGGTTAGCACAAAAACTATAGTATAAGTTTTAAAGAATAGATCCAGTTCCGGTATTTCGAAAGAAAGCGGCTTGCCCACTAGCATAAAGTACAGAGTCAACAGCCAAAATAAGATGTGCAGACCAGCCTCAGTCTTTTTATTCAGATATAGTCTTCCCATATCGGTTATTATTTTTTTTGTAAAAATAGGTTTTTATGGAAAAGCTCCATACCGGGTTGGTCGACAAAAATCCAGGGAACGTCGATAAAATTGGTTTCAGGTTGCTCAAAGCTGCAGTTTTGCTGAAAAATAAAGACAAAAATTATGAAAACTTTACTTCTTCCAGCTCTACTTCTTTTAGCCCTAAACACAATGAATGCTCAGGAAAAAGAAACTACCAATGAAACTTCTTTAGAAACTGTTGTGATAAAAAAGCAGAAAAAAATTATTGAAAGAAAAGTAGACCGTTTGATTTATAATGTTGAGAATTCTACAGCTTCAACAGGTGGGAATGCTTTGGATGCTTTAAAATCTGCTCCAATGGTGAGAGTTCAAAATGAAGCAATTTCCATCGTTGGCAAGGGTGAAGTTCTGATTATGATTGATGACCGTCTTCAAAAAATTCCGGCAAGTGAGGTTGCTGCTTTCCTGAAAACCATTCCTTCAGATAATATTAAAAGTATTGAAGTCATCACTTCTCCACCAGCAAAATATGAAGCGGAAGGAAACAACGGCATTATCAATATTAAACTTAAAACAGCCAAAAGCAATTCATGGAATGCCAGTGTAGGAACCAATTATACCCAAAGGTTCTATGCTGGTAACGGTGTTCAGGGAATGTTTAATTATAACCATGGGAAACTTTCTCTACAATCTTCCGTGTATGTGGAACAGCAAAAATTCCGTTCCAATTCTCAAACCAACACTTATTATCAAAATGAATTATGGTCTATGGATACACAGAGTATCAGTAAGAATAAAAATCTGGGTATCAGTTTAGGGGCTGATTATAAAATCACAGATCAATGGACTACCGGAGTAAAATATTTGGGAAGTTTCAGCACCGAAAACGGTTCAAGTTCACCACTTACATCAAGAATGAATTATCAGAATTCTCAACCTAATTCGTTCATTTCTTCTGACACTGAGTCATCCAACAAACCTAATATTAACAGTTTAAACTGGTTTAATACCATAAAAATGGACAGTGCTAAAACGGTACTGACCACAGATTTTGATTTCTTTGAGTATAAAAAAGATGATGCAAGGGATTTCTATGGCAGTGAACTTGATGCCCACATGCAAACGCTTCCCGGCACTTATTTTTCAGCATTGAATTCCAATCTGAATAAAATTCACAACTATTCAGGAAAAGCTGATTTGGAAACCAAATTATCCTGGGTTGATCTTAATTTTGGCGGTCGTTTTTCTTTTACCCGTACTGACAATAATTTTTCAGCATACGATAAAGAAACAGGAACAACAGTACTTAATACTGACCAATCCAACACGTTCATTTATAAGGAATACAATGAAGCTTTATATTTTTCATTGAGCAGAAAATTTAACAGTCAATGGGAAGCTAAACTTGGATTACGTGCTGAGGCTACGCAAACAATCGGGTTTTCTGAGAACCGCAACCAGACTGATAAGAATGATTATATCAAACTATTCCCAACAGCTTATCTTACGTATACCATGAATAATAATCATTCTTTTTCATTGAATTATAACAGAAGAATAAGACGTCCGGATTTTGATTATCTGAATCCGTTTGTTGTACGAACCAGTCCGTTTTACTATTCTGAAGGAAATCCTTATCTGAAACCTTCTATTATTGACAATCTGGAGTTTTCTTATATCAAGGGGCAAAAATGGACATCTTCATTGTATTATTCCAAAGTTTCAGATTTCGGACAGGCTTTGTCTATCTTAAATCCTGAAACAAACGTTACCAGAAATACTCCTATGAACTATGCTGATACTTACCAGATAGGTTTTTCAACCTCTTATAATTTCAGCAGTGTAAAATGGTGGAACAGCTTTTCAGGATTTAATGTTAATTATCAGAATGTAAAATCTAAAGTTCCTTACACCGCCTCTATTGATGGTTATAATGCTTATCTGTACAGCAACAATGATTTTACCCTTAACAAGAAAAAAACAGTTTCTTTAAGTGTTAACTATGGTTTACAGCTTCCGGGCAGATACCAGATCTTCCATATTTCTACAATGAATATTCTGGATGTGACTATAAAAGTGTTATGTCTTGACAAAAAGTTTTCGGTATCTCTTACCGGAACTGATCTTCTGAACAGCCAAAGACCTTTGATCTCCTATCAGTCTAATGGGATTGATACCAACTTCAGAAATAATAATTATACAAGAGGATTCAGGCTTTCATTAAGCTATAGATTCGGGAATAATGATATGAAATCAAAGGATAGAAATTTTGGTAATGAGGAGGAAAGAAATAGGATGAATCAGTAAGTTTTTTTATACTCACGCAGATTACACAGATTTCGCAGATGTTTATGGATATATTTTTCTTCTGCATGATCTTTGATAGTTTTTCTATGCTGAGATTCTTCATTACGCGTTTGAACTACGTTCGCAGACCTTCAGTCTGTATTCAAAATGACAGAGGACAATTTCACTAATTTACCAGATATATCCATTGGTAAAATATCGATTGGAGTTTTTGTTAAGATTCCTTCGCTTCGCTCGCAATGACGTATTCAATAATTTTATATTTTTGAATCTCATGTTTTAAAATAATGAACAGAATTGATCGACTGATTTCCGTGCTTACTACCTTACAATCTAAAAAGTTTGTAACCGCTGATTATATTGCTGATAAATATGAGATCAGTATCAGAACGGTTTACAGAGATATTAAGGCTTTAGGAGAAATTGGAGTTCCTATTGATTATGAACCACAGAAAGGTTATACGGTTTTACAAGGCTTTTTCCTTCCACCTGTTCTTTTGACCTCAGATGAAGCTAATGCACTCATCATGATGGCTAAGCTTTCAGAGCGCTATACGGATAAGACGACACAGAAGAATGTCTCCAATGCGATAGATAAAGTAAAATCTGTTCTACGGTATACCGAAAAAGAAAAAGCAGATCTGCTACAGAAAAAGATTGGTATTTATGTTTCTCCTGAGACCGATCATAGTAAAGATTATCTTACCATCATCCAGAATGCTATTGTTGATAAGCAGATTTTAAAAATAAGCTATCTCAACAATTCCAATGAAGCCATTGAAAGAGAAATTGAACCTATTGGAATGAGTTTTTACACCAACCAATGGCATCTGATTGCATGGTGCTGGAAGAGAAAGGAATACCGGGATTTTAAGGTTTTACAGATTCAGGAATTGAAGAATATGAGGCTACCATTCAAAAAAGAGGTACATTTTACTCTTGAGGAATATATTAATTCATTGACGTAGAAGGTTGGAAGCTGGAAGAGGGAGGCTGGAGGTTTCTCTTAGACATCCTACTTCTGTAGATTATTCTAATTACTAGTTTGAATAAATAGGCTTTAGATCTAATACCTTGCAATCATAACTCCCCTAGCTCCCTAACTTTTAAATAAAAAAACAGACTGACATAAGGTTGACAGTTGCCCTATTTACTTTTGTCCAAAATATAATACAACATGGATAAAGTATACAAAAATTGTCAGAGCTGCGGAATGCCTCTGAAAAAATCACCTAATGGAGGCGGAACCAATGCTGACGGTTCTATCAGCACAAAATATTGTGATTACTGTTATGAAAAAGGGCAATTTAAACAATCAGATATCACAGCAGCGGAAATGCAGGAATTTGTAAAAAACAAAATGAAGGATATGGGGTTTCCCGGTTTTCTGGCCGGCTTATTTTCAAAAGGAATTCCTAAATTAGAACGCTGGAAAAATTAAAACCAATCACCATGACTATAGAAGAACTTTTTAAAGACAAAGCCTCCAAAGCAAAGGAAAAAACAGAGATCATCAGCAAATGGATCATTGAGACTTCCTTACCAACAGATGAACTAATCGCTTTTGCAGAAAAAGCGAAAGATCCCATAAAAGGAACCTGCATAGAAGCCATGGAGTATGCTACCAAGCAAAATCCTAACCTGGCAGATGAAACCGTATTCACATTCGTTACAAATACCCTTACTGAAAAGGCACCCAGAATAAAATGGGAAAGCGCCAAAGTGATTGGTAATACTGCTCAACTATTTCCGGAAAATCTGGATCTGGCTATCGCTAATCTGATAGCAAACACAGAACACGAAGGAACTGTTGTCCGTTGGAGCGCTGCTTTTGCATTGGGAGAGATATTGAAGCTTAAAACACCACACAATACTACTCTTCTTCCAACTCTTGAAAATATCAGTGAAAAAGAGGAAAAGAACAGCATCAAGAAAATTTACCTGGAAGCGATTAAGAAAACAAAGAAATAATTTTTTGAATTAATAGATATAAAATATCCCGGACGTTATTTCCGGGATATATTTTTTAGGTTTGGGCTAAAGCCCATGGAATTTCATTATCTATTTCAAAGCGGGCTAAAGCCCACTTCTATTGAATTTACAAGGTATTGATATAATCTCTCGCAGATTTTTCAGATAAGGCAGATAATAATCCATAATCATCTGCGAAATCCGCGTAATCTGCGAGAAATAAATTATTGCAGCATCACTTCTCTGCCGACCCCAATCACTTCAAGAAAAACTTCATCATGCGAGATCACCAGCAGTGTTCCTTTATAATCTTTAATAGAGTTTGTTAGAATTTCTATATTCTGTAAATCCAGATTATTGGTTGGCTCATCAAGAATCATCATATCCGGAGCTTTATTACTGATGCACAATCCGCATAGAAGTAATCTCAGCCTTTCTCCTCCACTCAGAACACCACATTTTTTATCCCATGTTTCTTTACTGAATATAAATCGGGACAGCAATGTTTTCACTTCCGATTCCTGTAAAGTACTATCATTGAACGTTTGTACAAAATCATACAAAGTCAGCTCATTATCAATTAATGAATATTCCTGATCAATATAAATACTGTTGAACTCAGCACAACTTATATTTCCTACTGAAGATTTTATACTTCCCAAAAGAAGCTTTATCAATGTTGTCTTTCCTGAACCATTGGATCCTTTTATGGAAATTCTGTCGCCACTTCTTATTTCAAGATCGAGATTTTCTTTCCAAAGCTTTTCTTCTCCATAGCTAAAATTAATATTCTCTGCTGTAATCAAAATCTTGCCGGAATGTAACCCGGAATCATTGAAATTCACTTTCATCTGATCTGAATTCCTGACAGAAGAGCGTAAGTCTCTTAAATCTCCTGAAATTCCACTGATCTTTTCCGCATGTACACTTTTCAGTTTTGAGGTATTTTTTTCAGCATTGTTGCGAAGGGTATTCATCATAATTCTGGCCACTCCGGACTTTTCCTGTTTTTGCTTCCCTCTGGCATCAAGTTTCTGTTTCCGTTCTATGGTTTCTCGTTCCTTCTCTTTTGCTTTTTTCAACGCCCGTTCCTTGGCGTGAATATCATTTTGTAAGGCTTCGTCTTCTACTTCTTTCTGTTCTGAGTAGAAATCGTAATTCCCACCATATGTAGCAATTCCCTGATTGCTTAGTTCAAAAATTGTATCTACAAGATTCAGTAACATTCGGTCATGGCTTACAATCACAACGGTGACACTTACTTTTTCAATAAGATCATACAATAGTTTTCTCCCTTCCAGATCAAGGTGATTGGTGGGTTCATCCAAAATAATAACATCTGGTTGATTGATCTGAATTCCTGCAAGAAAAACCTTGGTCTTCTGTCCGCCGCTTAAGCCCTCTAATTTTTGGTTTAAATCAAAATCCTGAAGATTCCAGTGTTGTAATGCGTTTTGACAACGTTCTTCAATATCCCAGTCATCATTTAGAGTTTCAAAATAGTGTTCATCTACTTCCCCATTGGTAATTTTTTCAAGGGCAAAAAGTTTTTGGTCTATATCCAGGCACTCTGCAATGGTTAAATGATTAAAATTTCCGAACATTTGAGGAACATAGAAAATTTCTCCCTGAATATTTTTTGCTCCCTCTAATGGTTGTAATTCGTTCGCTATGATCTTCAGCAGAGTAGATTTCCCCATGCCGTTGCTTCCTACCAAAGCTGATTTGGTATGAGATGGTATTGTTAAGTTGATATGATTAAAAAGGAGGTCTCCTCCCGGAAACCCAAAGGATAAATTTTGCAGTAAAATCATGATTTCTTTCTTAATAAAGGTTAAACACCGGCAACTCATTGGTTACCGCTTCATTGAATCTGAAAGAAATTATATCCTACATGTCTGTATTTATGGGTTTTGAAAGAACAAATATAGTATAAATCCATGATTAAACACAAAAAGATTTTAATGAAAAATCAAAAATCCGTAACTTTGCCAACTACTAAAAATTTTTATGGAAAGTATTAAAGTTCACGACAAAACTTTCGTTCCTTATTTAAAGGATGCCGAAATTCAGGAAATTGTAAAAGAGACAGCATTAAGAATTTATGAAGATTACAAAGACGAAGTTCCTGTTTTCATTGGTGTTTTGAATGGGGTTATCATGTTCTTCTCAGATCTTTTAAAATATTATCCTGGGGAATGCGAAATCGCTTTCCTACAAATGAGTTCTTACGTAGGAACTGAGTCTACAGGGATTGTTTATCAAAAAATGGAGCTTACAAAAGATGTGAAAGACCGTCACATTATTCTTGTAGAAGATATTGTTGATACAGGAAACACCGTTGAAAGTCTTTTCAAATATTTCCAGGAAACACAGCGTCCTAAATCTGTAAAATTAGCTAGTTTCTTACTGAAACCTGAGATTTACAAGAAGGATTTCAAACTGGATTATATTGGAAAAGAAATTCCAAATAAATTTGTTCTGGGTTATGGATTGGACTATGATGAGTTGGGAAGAAACCTACCTAATTTGTATCAATTAGAAGACGGACAAATTAATCATTAAAATGCCTATAGCTATTAGCTACTGGCTTTTAGCTTTAAATATTAAATCGAAATAAAGTAAAATATTAACTAAATAAAGCTAAAAGCAAAAAGCGGTTGCTAATTGCCGGAAGCGAAACAACATTATGATAAACATAGTTCTGTTCGGCCCTCCAGGAAGTGGAAAAGGAACACAAGCTCAGAATCTAATCGAGAAATTCAATCTAAAGCAAGTTTCAACAGGTGATCTTTTCAGATACAACATGAAAAATGACACTGAACTTGGGAAACTGGCTAAGTCTTACATCGATAAGGGAGAATTGGTTCCGGATCAGGTAACAACAGATATGCTGATTGACGAGATCAGAAAACCTACCAACACCAATGGTTTTATCTTTGATGGATATCCAAGAACTACTGCTCAGACAGAAGCGTTGGAAAAAATCGTTAAAGAAGAACTTAATGATGAGATTGACATTTGTCTTTCATTAATCGTAGAGGATAAAATTTTGGTGGAAAGACTTCTGAAAAGAGGAGAAACCAGTGGTAGATCAGACGACAGCAATGTAGAGATCATCGAAAACAGAATTAAAGAATATTATACTAAAACAGCAGAAGTAGCTGAACTTTACAAGCAACAAGGTAAATATGTTGAAGTAAACGGCGTAGGAGAAATTAACGAAATTTCCGAGAAACTTTTCGCTGAAGTAGAGAAAATTAAATAATCGAGATTCGGGATACGGGATTCGTATTTTCGTCCCGTAGCTCGCAACTCGTAACAAATACTATATGTCTAACTTTGTAGATTACGTAAAGATCCATTGTAAAAGCGGACACGGAGGTGCTGGTTCTGCCCACCTTCGCCGTGAAAAGTATATTCCTAAAGGAGGTCCCGATGGTGGTGACGGAGGTCGTGGTGGCCACGTTATTATGAGAGGAAATGCTCAGGAATGGACTTTACTTCCGCTTCGATACACCCGTCACATAAAAGCTGAACGTGGTGAAAACGGAGCAAAAAACCAGCTTACCGGTGCTGATGGTTCTGATATTTATATTGATGTTCCCATCGGAACTATCGCTAAAAATGAAGAAGGAGAAATTATCGGCGAGATTCTTGAAGACAAACAGGAAATCATTTTGATGGAAGGAGGAAAAGGAGGAAGAGGAAACGAATTCTTCAAATCTTCTACCAATCAAACTCCAAGATATGCTCAACCCGGAATGGACGGTCAGGAAGGCTATATCGTCTTCGAGCTTAAAATTTTGGCCGATGTAGGATTGGTTGGATTTCCGAATGCCGGAAAATCTACACTTCTAGCTTCTGTTTCTGCAGCAAAACCTAAAATTGCTAACTATGCCTTTACTACGCTTACTCCTAACCTAGGAATCGTGGATTACAGAAATTACAAATCATTTGTAATGGCTGATATTCCAGGGATTATTGAAGGGGCAGCAGAAGGAAAAGGATTAGGACACAGATTCCTGAGACATATTGAAAGAAACTCTATCCTATTGTTTTTAATTCCAGCGGATGCTGAAGATCACTTCCAGGAGTTTAAAATTCTGGAAAATGAATTAAAGGAATATAATCCTGAACTTTTAGATAAAGATTTCATTGTTTCTGTTTCAAAATCCGATCTTTTGGATGATGAACTGAAAAAAGAAATTGCCGCTGAATTCCCAGAGAACAAGCAGCCTTTATTCTTTTCAGGAGTTACCGGAGAAGGCCTTATGGAACTGAAAGATGCTATCTGGAAACAGTTGCATGGATAGTCTCAAAATTTGAGAATTTGATTTTACAATATAAATAAGAGGAGCTGTTTTGTTCCTCTTTATTTTTGCTTGTTATTATGATTTACAGCTTATCATTGAGAGTTTCTCCTTTACCAGAAATTTGATACTCTAACATGGAGTAACCAATTGTTTATAAGCTCATCACAACATTCAATACGTTAACCTTAACAACTTTCATCTCTTGCATACAGGTTATTGAAGCTTAAAATACAATTCTTAAATTTTTAACCTACCTTTGCAGGATGTAATTCTTTCAAACAGAGAGAATTTTTATTTAAATTTTAAAATAATTCATTTGAATTTTACAGACTTAAACTTAATAGAACCTATTGCCAAGGCAATCCAGGAACAGGGATATACGACTCCAACACCCATTCAGGAAAGATCTATTCCTGAAATTTTAGAGGGCAGAGACTTTTTAGGCTGTGCACAAACCGGAACTGGGAAAACAGCAGCATTTGCTATTCCTATTTTACAGAATCTATCTAAAAATAAAATACCGAACAAAAATATTAAAGCCTTAATCCTTACGCCTACCAGAGAATTGGCGATTCAGATTGAGGAAAACATTCAAGCTTACGGTAAATATCTTCCGTTAAAAGAACTTGTTATCTTCGGAGGGGTGAAACAAGGAAACCAAGAAGCTGCTTTGAGAAGAGGAGTTGACATTTTGGTTGCTACACCAGGAAGACTTCTTGACTTCATTGCTCAGGGCATTATCAGCTTAAAAAATCTTGAAATATTTGTTCTTGATGAGGCGGACAGAATGCTTGACATGGGCTTTGTTCATGATGTGAAAAGAATCATCAAACTTTTACCACAAAGAAGACAAACTCTGTTCTTCTCTGCAACGATGCCTGGAGAAATCCAGAAACTGGCTAATTCTATCCTTAACAATCCTGTAAAGGTAGAAGTTACCCCAGTTTCGTCTACTGCAGACACCATAAAACAGTCTGTTTATTTTGTAGAAAAGGATAACAAACTGAATCTTTTATCTCACATTCTGCAAAACGATATTGCAGATTCTGTATTGGTATTTTCCAGAACCAAGCATGGTGCTGATAAAATTGCTAGAAAGCTTCAAAAAGATGAGATTTCTGCAGAGGCTATTCACGGGAACAAATCTCAAAATGCGAGACAGAATGCCCTTAATAACTTCAAATCAGGGAAAACAAGAGTTCTGGTAGCTACTGACATTGCTGCAAGAGGAATTGATATTGATGAACTGAAATTTGTCATCAATTTTGAACTATCTGATGTTTCTGAAACGTATGTACACAGAATCGGAAGAACAGGAAGAGCCGGAGCAGAAGGATCTTCTATTTCTTTTGTAGACGGATTAGATCTTCTTAATCTGAAAAATACAGAAAAGCTGATTGGAAAGAAAATTCCTGTTATCAAAAACCATCCTTTCCATACAGATGATCTTGTAGCACAGAAAAGAGATTCTAACAATAAACCGGCTGCCGCAGGCGCTGATAGATCACAGAAACCGAATAATAATTCCAGGCCCAACAATAATAATAGAAATAAAAAGAAGCCAAAACCTTCTGAAACACCTTCTACTGGATTTAAAAAGCCTAAGAATAAGAGTTTCACCAGAAAAAAATAAAAAAATCCCTTTCATTTTGAAAGGGATTTTTTTTCTGTATATGTTAACTGTTAACAAACAATTTCTTCGCGTTTTCAGTTGTAATTCTGTCTATTTCAGAGAAGTCTTTACCATAAATATCTACCAGTTTTCCAGCAACAAGATCAAGGTATGAACTCTCATTTCTTTTTCCTCTGTGTGGAACTGGAGCCAAATAAGGAGAATCTGTTTCCAATACAATTTTATCCAAAGGAACTTCGCTCAAAAACTGATCTATTTTCCCATTTTTAAACGTCACTACCCCACCGATTCCTAAAATAAAATTCAGGTCAATCGCATGTTGAGCCTGTTCCAGGTTTCCGGAAAAACAATGGAAAATCCCTCTTAATTTGAGGTGTTTTTTTCTTTCCAATACTTCGAATGTTTCATCAAAGCTTTCTCTGGTATGAATTACAATCGGAAGGTCTTTTTCTATAGCCCAATCAATCTGCTGCTCAAAAGCTTTCACCTGAATATCCAAAGTTGATTTATCCCAATACAGATCAATTCCGATCTCTCCTATCGCAGGAAAATGTCTTTGGTCAAGGTAGTTCTTAACGATTTCCAGTTCTTTTTCCCAGGATTCCGGCTTTACATAGCAAGGATGAAGTCCCATCATTGAAAAAATCTGTCCCGGATATTCTGTCTCCAATTGCAACATTTTCTCGTGGGATTCTGAATCTATAGCGGGAAGATAAAATTCTGTGATTCCTTTATCTAAAGCTCTTTGGATAGCTTCTTTTCTATCTTCATCAAATTCTTCTGCGTATAAATGGGTATGTGTATCAATCATTTTATTTAAAATTTCAATAGATCTTCATAAGGATTTTCAAGTCCCAGTAACATTCCGAAAGCCGGTTCTGTCTTTATTCCCTGTTTTTTAAGCTCTATTATTTTCTGTTTAAAATCTTCTCCTTTTTCCTGTAATATTTTGTGCTCAGCAATCATATGAAGATAAGCGTTCTGCTGAATGGTAGGCTTATTCTGTCCGAAAATTTCAATGGGAAACCCTTCGAGCATAAAATTTAATGTAATGCATTTTTCGTCATTTATAATGGGATATTCCACTCCTACATCATCAGGAATAAACTTGCTAAACATTAAATCGTCCAAAAAGTCCTCTTCAAACCTTAAATCCACCTCAAAAATAAGATCCAGGTCACTTCCATCTATATCAATTTCAATAGGGACAGTTCCTGCTAAAATGGGTGAATAATCTTTTAATTTTTCAAAAACACGATGCTTTGCAAGAAGTTCGTAAGCTTTTCTTTGTCTTTCGTTTCCATCTCTCAGATAATCAATTCTGGTGAAATCAGGCATTTAAAATATTTTATGTTTTACCTTTTTACGCTGTAAATCAATTCTCTGATCTAATTTTTCTCTGAATTCAATAAACTTAGGATCTTTGGCATCATTGGTTCTATGTTCCAATGCTCTCATAATCTTAAAATTTTCTTTAATAAATTCCTTTGTTGCTTCCGAAAAATAAGAGTCTCCAAACTTATCAAAAATATAATTAACAGCTTGAGTACTCGGATGAATCATATCTTCTTTATAGAAACGGTAATCCCTCAAATCATCCATCAAAACTTCATAAACAGGCAGATAATGACAATCTTCAAATAGAGAAATCGATTCGTGAATAGCTGTAATTAACTTGGATTTGCTCAACTGGTTTTCAACCATTCCATCTTTGGTATGCCTTACCGGAGAAACAGAAAATAAAATCTGAACTCCTTCTTTGCAGATATCTTTAAGCTCCAGAATAGTATTGTAAATGGAACCTGTAAGTTCCTGATGGGATAACAGCCTCTTCTCAAAGAACTTCTGTGGAATCTTATGGCAGTTAGCCACCAATTTTTGCTTCGGAAGGAATTCGTAGATGAAAGAGGATCCGTATGTAATGATGATCCAGTCTGCTTCCTGAAGAAAGGCATTTCCTGCTTCTATAGAGCCATTAATCTTGTCCAGCGTCTGATGAATATATCTTGTATCAAAGCTCGTATGATGATCTAATGAAAGGTATTCCTCATTATAGGTAATCAGCTCTTCTTCCAAGTAAAACTCCGAATCATGAAGTCTTTTTATGGCATTATTGATGGAAAAAGGGTTAAAAATTGTTCCAAAAGGATTATTAAGGGTCAGAAGCTGGCCATCTTTCAATAATTCAGTCATTTCAGAAGCAAAGCACGAACCTATTGAAAATATTCGATCTTCAATTTCTATCTTTTTCTCTGATTTTGGAATATCAACTTCTGTTCTGAACTTCATTGTATAGATGTTAGGTGGCAGGTAATAGGTGGCAGGCAATTCTGATACCTACTACCTATCATCTGCAACCATATTTAGCTTTCTCTTCTCAATAAATAATTGGCAAGCTCAATGAACGGCTTTTTCTTTTCGTCAGGAATATCAATTTTCTGAAGATAGCTCTGACCGATTTCGTTGTGCTTTTCGATCAAACGCAATGCTTTCTCGTCTACTTTTGTTCTTCTGAAGATCTTTTCAACTCCGTAGATTTTATCAATATTATCGGTCTTTTTAGAGTACCAGTAATCTAATTCTTTTCTTTCTTCATCTGTAGCATGTTCTCTTGCTAACAGGTAAAGAACTGTTTTCTTATTTTCGTAGATATCTCCGGCATGTTTTTTACCAAATTGCGCCTGGTCTCCAAATACATCAAGATAATCATCCATAATCTGGAATGCAATTCCGATGTGTTTTCCGAAGTTGAAAATCGCTTTGGCATCTTTAAAATCAGCTCTTGCAATTAGGGCTCCGATCTCAAAAGAAGAAGCACTTAATACTCCTGTTTTGTAAGTAATCATTCTGATATAATCATCAAAAGTTACATTCTCCTGAGTTTCGAAATTAATATCATACTGCTGTCCTTCACATAAAAGAAGTCCAGTATGGGTAAAGATTCTGATACAAGCCTTGAAAATTTCAGGTTCAAGATCTTCAAAGAATTTATATGCTTTAAGCATTAATCCGTCTCCTGAAAGAATTCCCACATTGATTCCGTGTAAAGTGTGGATCGTAGGTTTATTTCTTCTTAATGGAGCTTCATCCATAATATCATCATGGATCAGGGTAAAGTTATGGAAAAACTCGATAGCCAAAGCTGGTTTTATAGCCTGCTTCAGGTCTCCACCAAACAGATCACAAGCCATCAGAACCATAATGGGACGAAGACGCTTTCCACCATGGGAAATAATGTAATTCATCGGATCATATAACTCCGTAGGCTTATCTTTAAAAGTGTACTTATTGATGGCGTCCCCAACAATCTGCTGGTATCTGTCTAAAAATTCCATAAAATTTTATAATTTGAACAAAAATACGATTTTTCAGGGCTTTATAAAACAAAAAACTTTGTACAAATAGACAAAGTTTTGGTCATAAAAGAAACTAGCATACTTAACTGAGAGTATTTCTTTTACTTGAATTCATAATATAGCTTAAGTAAGTATTCAAGTTACTTATAGGCCTTTCCTCTACAATACCAATCATGCCTGATAATAGTATCTTTTTTATGAATAACAAGTTCCAAATTTCCCTCTCTCTTCATTATCGTATCTCCCGTTTCAACTTCGTTATAATCGACGATCCAATTATTATGCACCATAATATTAGATTTTTTATTTGTTATGGGATCATAACCTGTAATTTTGATCCATGAGTTATCTATATTTGATTCTCCAACAATCAAATTATATTCATCAGGATAGAAAGCTTGTTTCACATTATTGCAATCAGACTCCCCACATGCAGATACCAACATTAAAAAGCATAAAAAAACAAATATTTTCATAATTTAATCTAATTGAGGGTTATGCCAAAATTTCTTTTTAACCAACTTTCAGAAACAAAAAACTTTGCCCAAATGGACAAAGTTTATATGATAATTGTGATTTTTATCTTAAAAAAGAAAAGTTACAATAAGATAAGTGCTTGCTGCTACCAATGCTGAAATTGGAATGGTTAATACCCAAGCCCAAAGTAAGCTTACGGTAATTCCCCATCTTACAGCAGAAATCCTTTTCGTTAATCCTACCCCGATGATAGAACCTGTAATGGTGTGTGTTGTAGATACAGGAATACCAAAGTGGTCTGTGATGAATAAAGTAATAGCTCCTGCAGTTTCTGCACTTACTCCTTCTAATGAAGTTACTTTAGTGATCTTAGTTCCCATTGTTTTGATGATCTTCCAACCACCACTCATTGTTCCTAAGGCAATGGCAATAAATGAAACTAAAGGAACCCAAATATAATGCTGTGCAAAGTAATCAAAACGTTCTGCGGAAGGAATATTCAAATACTGTACATCCTGAAGCATATTAACGTGATAATAAATTACGGCAGCTCCAATAATACCCATTACTTTCTGAGCATCATTCAAACCGTGTCCTAAACTAAACAGTGCTGACGAAGCCAACTGTAATCTTTTGAAAGACTTATCTGCTTTGTGTGGATTTGATTTCTTATAAAGATGAACAATAATTAATGTAATAATGATGGAGATAATCATCCCTATGATCGGTGCCATGAAAATGAACAGGAAGATAGGAATTACTTTATCAAACTTCACCACACCTTGATGAGTTACCTGGCCGAAAGCTGCTTTAGTGGTCTCCCACACCCCAAGCTCCGGCTGTGCTGCAGCTACAGCATGATAATCCATCATGAAAGCATGCATAAGAGCAGCTCCTAAGAAACCTCCAATCAGCGTGTGTGATGATGAGGAAGGAATCCCAAACCACCACGTCAAAAGGTTCCAGGCAATGGCTGCTATAAGACCTGAAAATATAACCTCAAGAGTGATAAAATTCTCATTAACTGTTTTGGCAATTGTATTACCAATTTTGAATTCTCCAATAATATAAGCAGCAATAAAGAAAGCTGCAAAATTCCAAAGTGCTGCCCAAAGTACAGCCTGGAATGGAGTTAAAACTTTTGTAGATACGATAGTTGCAATCGAGTTGGCCGCATCATGGAAACCATTGATATAATCAAAGATTAGCGCCAACGCAATAATAACTACAAGTAAAATAGGAAATTCCATTTTTTGCTATGTATTGTTATCTTTTAGGCGTATTTAATCATGATGTTCTCAATTGTATTGGCAACATCTTCTGCTTTATCCGTTACGATTTCAAGATAGTTCAATACAGATGAAACTTTAATAATGTTGATAGCATCATTAGTTTCGAATAAATCTACCATTGAGTTAGAAAGCAAATCATCTGCAATATTTTCAATAGAGTTTACTTTAATACAAGCTTCTTTCACCTGCTCCATGTTCTTGAACCCTTTAAGGTTCTTCATTGCATTCTGAATTTCAAGACATGCTTTGTGAATCAATAGAGAGAAGTCTGAATAAGCTTTCATCTCAGGAGATTTGTATAAGAAGATATATTTTGTAGATGCGTAGATATAATCTGCGATATCATCTAATCCTGTTGCCAATGTGTGAATATCTTCACGGTCAAAAGGAGTAATGAAGTTTTTTCCTAGTTCTACGAAGATTTCGTGAGTAAGCTCGTCATTCTTATGTTCGTAATCACTCATTTTTTTCAACATTGAATCGTCATTAAGATCGAAATCCTTGATTCCAGCGTTGAATTCTTCAGACATTGCAACTAGGTTTTCTGTTACCTTCTCGAAAAGTACAAAGAAGATTTTATCTTTTGGTTGAAAAGCGTGGAAAATATTACCAATTCCCATTTTTTAGTATTTATAATTCGAGTGCAAATTTCTTAAAAAAGGACCGCCCATGAAACTATATAACATTAAGTTTTGTTAACATTCGCTTACCTCCTGATTACCAAATAAAAAAACCGACATTACTGCCGGTTTTATAGGGTATAAAAAAGAGATTAGTTAGCTACTTCAGCTCTCATATCTTTTCCTTTAAATTTCATCGATTGAATATTGCTCAAGACATTGTCTCTATACGATTTTTCAACTTCGAAGAAAGAGAATTTCTCTAAAATTTCGATATCACCGATTTCAGCTCTTTTCTTGCTCTTACCATCAGCAGTAGCCTTATTGATAATATCTAAAACATCAAGCTTCTTCAAGTGGTCTTTTTTACCAAGGTTGAAAAAGAATCTAACCATGTTTTCATCTTTTCTTCTTGGCTTTCCACCACGATCTCTGTCTCTACCGCGATCTCTGTCTCTGCTGTTGTCTCTGTCTCTTCCTCTATCTCTGTCTCTATCACGTCCACGGTCTCTTCTTGAGTAATCATCGTCTCTGTTGCTCAACTTCTGCTCAACAAGATCGTGTTTGTCTTTGTAATATAAAGCAAGATCCTTCAATTGGAACTGTAACAACTGGTGTACCAATTCTTCTTTTGTGAAGTTGCTAAGATCTGGGATTAAGCTATCATCAAATTCGAAAAGATCTTCGTGCTCCGTCAATAGTTTTTCGAAAACACCTCCAACCTGAGCCTTGATAATCTGGTCTCCTGTAGGAATGAATTTTTCGTTAATTTCAATTTTAGTAGCAGATTTAATTTGCTTCAGCTTTCTGCTTTCTTCAGGCTTAATTAAAGCCATAGAAATACCATCTTTACCAGCTCTACCTGTTCTTCCACTTCTGTGAACGAATACTTCAGGATCATCAGGTAAAGAGAAGTGAATAACGTGAGTCAGAGAGTTTACATCTAGTCCTCTTGCCGCAACGTCTGTTGCTACAAGGATATCGATGTTTTTCAATCTGAATTTCTTCATTACCGTATCTCTCTGCGCCTGAGAAAGATCTCCGTGAAGAGCATCAGCCGCATAACCGTTCTGCATTAAGAAATCTGCAACCTCCTGAGTTTCCATTCTTGTTCTACAGAAAATAATGGAATACTGGTTAGGGTTAGCATCAATTAATCTTTTTAATGCTTCTTTTTTCTGACGGTATCCTACCACATAATATTCGTGAGTAATGTTCTTCTTCACTTCGTTGATAGAACCTACTGAAATACGGTGTGGCTTTGTAAGATAGTTTTTGGAAATTCTTTCCACTTCTTTATTCATCGTAGCCGAGAATAAGAAAGTTTGTTTAGTTTCCGGAGTTTCTCTTAGAATGGTTTCCAATTCGTCTTTGAATCCCATTGAAAGCATTTCATCAGCTTCGTCTAATACTAACCAATGAATAGCAGAAAAATCTAATGCTTTTCTGTTGATAAGATCAATTACTCTACCTGGAGTTCCCACAATAATTTGTGGTTTATCCTTCAATGATCTCATTTGCTCTACAATACTACTTCCACCATAAACCGCAGTAGTTTTGATGCTCATGTATTTAGAGTAATTCTTTATGTCCTTCGAAATCTGAAGACATAATTCCCGTGTCGGACAAAGCACCAATAATTGGATTTTGCGACTCGTATCGTCAATCATATCCAAAATCGGAAGCGAAAACGCTGCTGTTTTGCCTGTCCCTGTCTGCGCAAGTGCGATCAAGTCGCGAATATCTGAAAGAATAAAAGGGATAGTCTGTTTTTGGATTTCTGTTGGGCTTTCGTAGCCCAGTTCGCCAATTGCCTTAAGGATATCAGGACTTAAATTGGTTTCCGTAAATAAATTCATTAACTATTTTAAAATTTTTGCAAAGATACAATAAATATTTGACTTGTTTTTGAATAAAGTTTTAAATATGCAATCTTAAATTCAGAATCTTTTAATACTTTTTTAATATTTGAAAAAATAAATCCAAAAAAACAAGCTTTAAGTTAAAAAATTGTTAACCAATGCTTTTTTTTATTAAATTGGATTGATTTTTTCTTTATTATTTATGAATTTTCAAAAACAAAACTATGAAACGCAGATTTTTCTTTTTGATATTCTCATTGATAACGCTTGAAATATTTGCTCAAACACCCAATTATCCCACCCAATGGACCCTTGATAATTGTATTGAATATGCAAAGGAAAATAATATTTCTATCAACTCATTAAGGCTTTCAAAAAATTCAGCTCAACAGGATCTGCTTCAAGCTAAAGAGGCAAAATACCCCAACCTCAGCGGAACTGTTTCACAAGGTCTTTTTGCCTTAAACGGCAATAACGGACTTCATGCAACCGGTGTACAATCCCAAAATATTGGTGCCAACTCTTCCATGACGCTTTACCATGCCAATTATATTAACAACAATGAGGCTTCAAAAAACTTACTTGTTCAAATGGCTGACTTATCTGTACAGGAATCTGAAAACAACATCACCCTAAGCATTACACAAGCTTATCTAAGCATCCTGATGAATCAGGAAAATATTGTTTCCCTGGAAAATGTTTTAAAAACAACCCAAACCCAGTTAAAGCAAGGCGATCAACTCTATAAAGCCGGAAGTCTTTCCAAACTCAATTATCTTCAGATTCAGTCACAGGTTGCCCAGGATCAATATAATTTAACCTCAACGCAGAATAACCTACGGACCAATATTGTTAATTTAAAACAAATCCTGCAACTTCCCAGCAATTATGATTTTCAGATTGTAAAACCGGACAGCATTATTGTAGACAACCAACTAAAATCCCTTCAGGAGGTTCAAAATCTGGCACAAAACCAACGTCCGGAGGTCAAATATGGAGAATTGAGTGTAGAAAACTCCAACACCAATCTTAAAATGGCCCAGGCATCTATTCAGCCAACTTTAAGCGTAACAGGAAATATTTCAACCAATTATTCTAACGGAAATGGAAATTATTTTAATCAGCTAGGAAACAATTTTTATATGCCTATCGGATTAAGCCTAGGAATCCCGATCTACAACAACAGGATTTACAAAACCCAGATTGAAAAATCAAAAATTGCTATAGAACAAGCCAATCTTGATCTTCAAAATACAAGAACCGTTCTCAATCAACAGATCGAACAGTCTTATATCAATCTACAGAATGCTTTAGCCCAGTACGATTCCGCATCTAAACAGATGGACATCAGCAAACAGAGCTATGACATCGTGAATGCCCAAATGAAAATAGGCAGCATTGATTATGTACAGCTACAACAACAACGGTTGGTTTACATTCAGGTTATTCAAAATTATCTGCAGGCTAAGTACACTGCAGTTCTCAATAAACAGATTTATGAATTTTATGCAGGTAACCCTATAAATCTAAAGTAAATTATGAAAACAAAGACTAAAAAATGGTTGTATTGGGTTGTGGGCGGCATCATTGCAATAGGTGCAGTCTGGTTTTTCTTCATAAGAGAAAAAGAAATAAAAATCCAACTGGAAACAGTAAAACCTGAAATGGGCGAAATTTCAAATTCCATTACCGCTACGGGGACCATTCAGCCTGTAGATACGGTTGCAGTGGGTACCCAGGTATCGGGAATCATTAAAAATATTTATGTAGATTTTAATTCTACGGTGAAAAAAGGACAGCTTTTGGCTACTTTAGATCCGGATCTTCTTCAGTTTCAGTCTGAACAATATAAAGCTAATCTTCAAAATGCTAAAAGCAATCTTGCTTATAATGAAATCAACATTAACCGGCAGTCACAGCTTTATAAAGTAGGCGCCATCAGCAAAGCAGATTTTGACATTGCAAACAATCAATACAATATGGCAAAAGCGCAGGTAGGTACTGTAACAGCTCAGCTTTCTACCGCCAACAAAAACCTTTCACTAACTAATATTTATTCGCCAATAGATGGTACGGTTCTTAACAGGAATGTAAGCGAAGGACAAACTGTAGCTTCAAGTTTTAGCACACCTACGTTATTCAGTATCGCCAAGGATCTGACAAAGATGAGGGTTCGTGCTTCGGTAGATGAAGCTGATATCGGAAATGTAAAAGTGGGGCAAAAAGCTACCTTTACTGTAGATGCTTTTCCAGATGAAACCTTTAATGGCGAAGTTGCTGAAGTCCGGCTCCACCCTACCGTTTCATCCAATGTTGTTAACTATACCACCATCATTGATGCTGACAATTCAGGTTTAAAACTGAAGCCAGGAATGACAGCAAATATTACAATCTACACTCAGGTTTTGGATCATGTGATGAAAATACCAGCGGCGGCAACCACTTTCAGACCTGACAGCCTCATTATTCAGAAATATAAGGTGAATTCTCCTTTTATCAATGGTAAAAAGCATGAGAAAGGACAATGGAAAAAACAGGGTGGAAAAACCTCAGATAAAAAAAATGAAGCCGGAGTCTGGGTCATAGCCAAAGACAGCACCATATCCCGTAAAAAGATCAAAACAGGAATGGATAGCGATACTGAAATACAGGTGGTTTCCGGATTGGATAAAAACGATAATATCATCACCGGTTATAAGCTTTTATCTAAAAAATCATCAGGTGGACAAGCAAAAAGCCCTTTCATGCCTCAAAGAAGAGGTGGTGGAAACAATAAAGGCGGTAATGGCGGCGGACCAAGACAGTAAAAACAAAAAAAAAAACAGCTTAATCCAGCAATTACTAATTTTAAAACAAAAGTCATGGCAGAAAAAATTCTTGACATTATGGATCTGAAAAGAGAGTTCAGAATGGGTGAAGAGATTGTTCACGCCTTGAAAGGAGTTACTTTTTCTGTAGAAAGAGGCGAATTCGTGACTATCATGGGAAGCAGCGGTTCGGGAAAATCCACTTTACTCAATGTTCTGGGCTGCCTGGACAAACCTTCCAGCGGCGATTATATTCTGGATGGAGTAAACGTTAAAAATCTTGACCGTGATGAACTGGCTCTGCTAAGGAATCAAAAAATAGGCTTCGTATTTCAAGCCTACAATCTGCTTCCCAGAACCACTGCCAGGGAAAATGTAGAACTCCCTCTTCTTTATAATCCTAAAGTTTCAACAGAGGAACGGCACAAAAGATCATTAGAAGCATTAACTGCTGTAAAATTAGAAAGTAGAGTTGATCATCTTCCGAATCAAATGTCCGGTGGACAGCAGCAAAGAGTGGCTATTGCCCGAGCTTTAGTGAATGAACCGGTAATGATTCTTGCGGATGAAGCAACAGGGAATCTTGATACCAGAACTTCCTATGAAATCATGGCATTGATGCAGGATCTACATAAACAGGGACGTACCATCGTATTTGTAACCCATGAACCTGACATTGCCGCATTCAGCAGCAGAACAGTAACATTGAGGGATGGAAAGGTGATTAAGGATATTAAAAATGACAATATAAAGTCAGCCAAAGAGGCTTTAAACAATCTTCCTGTCAATGATGACTATCAATAGTTAAACTAAAAATCCATTGTAATGAACCTCTCAAATCTCTTCAGAATTGCCTGGAAAGCTCTTTTAAGAAATAAGCTTCGAGCATTTTTAACAATGCTTGGAATTATTATCGGCGTTGCTTCAGTAATCGCCATGACAGCTATTGGTGAGGGTTCTAAGAAAAGTATCAGCGACCAGCTTTCTTCAATGGGTTCCAATATGATTACCATTCGGCCTTCAAGCAATGTGAATGTTTCAGGAGGAGCAAGAATAGGTGCTTCCGGACTTCAGACTCTAAAACCACAGGATGCTGATGCAATTTCCAAAGGGGCCCCGGATGTTTCTTACGTTTCTCCAGCTGTACAAACCAATGGACAATCTATCAATGGTCCTAACAACTGGCCTACTCAGTTGCAGGGTGTAAATGAAGAGTATTTTCAGATCAGAGATTGGAATATTGCCAATGGTAATCTTTTCACAAAGAAAGACGTCACTTCTTCCAATAAAGTTTGTCTATTAGGACAAACAGTCTACACCAATTTATTTCCTAACGGAGAAGATCCTATTGGAAGCATTATCAGATTTAATAAGGTTCCCATGAAGATTATTGGAGTGCTTGCACCAAAAGGCTCCAATGCATTCGGACAGGATCAGGATGATGTAATCATTGCCCCTTTTAATACCGTTCAGCGAAGATTCTTGGGAATCACCTATGTTCAGACCATTTATGCTGCTTCTACCAATGAAAGCACTTCACAACAGGCTACAGATCAGGTTTCGGAAATTTTAAGAAAACAACATAAGCTTCCCGTTGATGGAAGCAATGATGATTTCAGTGTAAGAACCCAGGCGGAACTTATATCTACAATGAGTTCTACCAGCCAGCTTCTGACTGTATTACTTTCTGCCATTGCCGGAATTTCACTTATTGTAGGCGGAATTGGAATTATGAATATTATGTATGTTTCTGTAACAGAGAGAACCAAGGAAATTGGCTTAAGGATGTCTATTGGAGCCAGAGGAAAAGATATTTTGTATCAGTTTTTAATTGAAGCTGTTCTCATTAGTATTACCGGAGGAATTCTCGGAGTTATTTTAGGCATTCTTACTTCAGAACTGGTCACTTTCTTTCTATCATGGCCTACTTTCATTACAGAATCTTCTATTATCATTTCTTTCATTGTATGTGCTGTTACCGGAGTGTTCTTCGGGTACTACCCTGCTTTAAAAGCATCAAAACTCGATCCTATTGAAGCATTGAGATATGAATAGTTTTATGTAAATTTGGATAACGTTGCGGGGGGATAAGCAACGAATAAAATCAATTAATACCAGCACAATATGTCAGCAAACATTTCTTCCAAAACTTTTGATTTTCTAAAGAAATTAGATAAAAACAACAACCGTGAATGGTTTAATGAGAATAAGAACCTCTATACAGCATCTCAGGGAAATGTTATTGAGTTTTTAGATGATCTTATCAGGGAAATGTCAGATTTTGATGAAGATCTTGCTAAAATTGACAGTAAAAAAGCATTATTTAGAATTTACCGTGACACCAGATTTTCAAAGGATAAATCCCCTTATAAAACCAATTTCGGGGCTTCTCTGGGAATGGGAAAAGGAAATCAAAAAGGCGGATATTATCTTCATATGGAACCTGGTAAATCTTTTCTAGCTGGGGGAATTTATATGCCTGAGTCTTCAGTATTAAAAGAAGTTCGAAAAGAAATCTCCCTATATGGCGAGGATTTCCTTGCAACACTAAACCATAAAGATTTCAAAAAGCATTTCCCAGAACTTGACCAGGATGATCAACTGAAAAAGGTTCCTCAGGGCTTTGATAAGGAAGATCCCATGGCTGAATATTTAAAGCTTAAAAACTTTATTGTAGTCTACTCTTTAAAAGATGAAGAGATTCTGGATAAAAATGCAGTGAAGAATATGAGCAAAATCTTTAAACTGATGAAGCCGTTTAATGATTTTCTGAATACACCTTTTCAGGATTAGATATTGAGGACTTTTCATTATTTTAACCACACATGAGACAGATCTATGGTTAATGTCTTTATCAAACATTTTAAAATCCTTTATAATTCAAGAATAATTCATCTATAAGACGTTTCTGTGACAAATTTAAAATTCATTAAAATTCAGCCCCTTACAAAACACCCCGCAAATACTATCAACTGAAAATCAATTTATTATATTTAACATTTTTTAAGAAAAGTTTTACTTTTTTGCTTATCTTTGCTGTTCGTCAAAAAGCTAAGGATGTCTTTATACCAAAAAATTGCAGAAAAACTACAATATATAAGTCCGGATTTTTATAAGAAAAGATATTTTAAGACCTTAAACAATCTTAATAAAAATAATTTTTCGGAACGCAATGTAGAACCGGAACTGGTATGGATCAAAGAATACCTTCCAAAAAGTGCTGTAATACTAGACATTGGTGCCAATGTAGGAACGTTCCTGTATCAATTGGAAAATAAGCTGGACCACGAGCATATCTATGCTTTTGAACCTAACAAAAGGCTTTACACCAGACTGAAAAGACTGTTCCCCAGCATGAGGGTACTTCCTTTGGCTCTTTCTGATGAAAATACAATTGCGGAATTCAAAGTTCCCATTATCAACGGAAAAACCATCGCTTCCCGTGGAACCTTAAACACTGCTTACAAAGAAAAAGGCGAAGAGAAAAGCTATACCGAGAAAGTAAAGGTTATCAAACTGGACGAATGGGCTGCCCTAGAGCACTTCAACAGGCTGGATTTTATAAAAATAGATGTTGAAGGCAATGAAATAAAAACTCTTTCGGGAGCTAAAGAAACCATCAGACAGTTTATGCCTACCTTAATGGTTGAGATGGAACAAAGGCATCACCAAACACCCATATGGAATGAAATCGCTGAAGTGCAAAGCTGGGGATATGAGGTAAAGTACCTGAACAGGAACAGCTTCACCCTGGAAACTCTTACAGAGGATATTCTTCTACAAAATATAAACGACGAAAAAAATAAAACTCAGTACATCAACAATATTATTTTTATACCTAAAAACCCTTAAAACAACTTTATGAGCGTAGTAGCGAGACAAGGCTTCAAATATTCTATTATTGGTTATATTGGGTTTTTGCTGGGCACAGTTTCTGCAATTTTTATCTTTCCAAATGATTTTGAATTTTATGGAAAACTCCGCTACAGTATGCAGACTGCAGAAATGCTTGTTCCTTTTGTTGTTTTTGGAATTTCCTATGCTAATGTAAAGTTTTTTCATTCTCTACAGAAAGATGGTAAAAATCAGAACATGCTTTCCCTATCGCTGGTTACTGTCTTGATTAACTTTCTTGTATTTTCCGTTATATTTTTTGTTCTTCCCTACTTTTACCCCAAGTTCATTCGTTCGGAAGCCTGGAAAATTAAAGAAATCATCTTACCCCTTATTTTAGTTTTATCGCTTTGTGCTATTTTCAATAAATACACCTCCAATTATAAAAGAATTGTTGTTTCTAATATCTTTGATAATCTATTTCCTAAAATAGCTAATTTAGGGGCATTCTGTCTGTTCTTTTATTTTTCTATGTCCCAGAATATTGCATTGGCATTTTTCTTCGGAATATTTGCACTGATGCTTTTCGGGTATATTTATTACACCAATAAGCTTGAGAAAATTCATTTTGATATCAGTACAGATTATTTTAAGAAAGATAATTTCTGGAAGGAGTTTTTAAACTATAGCTTTTTCGGGTTCCTAGGAACATTCGGGAATTATTTAGCCATCAACAGCTTTATGATCGGAGAATTCATGGGAATGGAAGAAAATGGTATTTATTCTGTACTGTACGCTCTTATTTCACTAATCTCTATTCCACAATTGGGCTTATTCAATATTTCAGCTCCTATTATCAGCAAACATCTTGCTGATGGCGATATGGAAGGGCTGGACAAGTTTCATAAAAAGACCTCATTAACGTTATATTTTCTGGGAGCAGTGTTGTTCTCCTGCATTATGGTCGGATTTCCTTACCTGACTCAGTTTATGCCTAAAAACGGGGTAATGCTTAGAGAATACGAACCGGTTGTATGGATCTGGGGATCTGCGGTTTTAATTGATCTTGCCACAGGATTCAACGGAAATATCATCTCACTTTCAAAGTATTACAGATTCAACATTCTGGTAATGCTTTTATTGGCGGGATTAACAATTGGACTGAATTTTTATTTCATTAAGAATACAGATCTGAAGCTTATCGGGATTGCTTTATCTACCGCAATTTCTCTTACCATCTATAATGTTGTTAAGATCTTATTCAACTACATTCTTTTCAAAGTTTCACCATTAACAATTGAGATGATCTTCATTTCAATCATCTGTACTTTAGCGATTACGGTAGCGATTGTTCTGCCTAATTTTGACAGCAATTTCATCAATCTGATCTACAAACCTGCTGTAGTGCTTATATTGATCTACATCGGAAATTATTTTACAAAGATTTTCCCGATAGAAGACTATCTGAATGCAAAGTTTATTAAGAGTATTTTTAAGTTCAAATAGGACTTAGGAAGTTAAAGATAGTAGAACTTTTTAACTGGCAATAAAACCATTTAATAGCTGTTTTAATCTTTTTTGAACCTCTTCCCTGCTATAACTTTTTTGAAAATCGAAATGGGTATTGCTAAGTTCACTGAGCTGTTCGAAGATATTATCTTTTTCGGGCAAAATGAAATTCAGTGCTGATGGGTAATTCTTTGGAAAAACAGCTAGTTTTCCAAAAGCGATGGAGTCTCCCAAATTTCCTGTCATCTTGGTTTTCCCATATATTTCTTTTATACTGAAAAATTCTGTTTCCTGTTGAATAGGGCACCAAAGCACATCTGCTTTCTGCATCCACTTTTCAAAATCATTTACAGAAACTCTATCTGAAAAATAGGTCACAGAAATATTTTTCAGTAAGTTTGAAGATAATTGTTCAATCTGTTTTAATTCTTTATCCTTAGCTTTTCCAAGGAAAATAAATTCACATTTTCGATCAGTATTTATCTTCTGAATGGTTTTAAAGATATGATTATAATCTCTCCTCTTCTGCGAAACACCGCCAGGAATAACAATCATCAGACTTTCATTCTCAGATGGAACAAAGTTTTTAGTATAAAAAAGAGGTAGAAACTGATGTCTTTCAGAAACCAAAGCCTCATCCAGTACCACCAGGGATTTTGATGTTTGATACACCTTACCAGCATATAACAATCCTTCTTTCCACCACAATTTTAACCTGTAAATAATATCACCTTTGAAGACGCTTTGTATCAAATCAAACTTTGAAGCTCTGGTAAAATTAAGATTATGAGTAATAACGCTAGTATTATATTTCTTCGTTATCGCTAAAAATGTATTGAAATAACGGTGAACAGTTCCGAGAATGATTAAATCATATTCCTTAGTCTTTAGCTGATCTAAAATCATAGAACTATCAGAAAGAAAAACATTTGATCCAGCTGCAATGACCTGATCCTTAATTCTTTTGGAAAAATAATAATCTACACTGAAATGTTGAGATCCTTCCATGATATTCATGAAAGCCTGCGCTATTTCTGCGTGGGTATCTATTTCTATGTAAGCTATTTTTTTCACTGACTGACTGGGGTTATTATTTAGGTTTTGGCTAAAGCCGGTTGAATGTTCACTTTTTCGTTAAATGGGCTAAAGCCCATTCCTATTGATGTTTATTTGGTTTTACATCATTACATTTTCAGCCATTTTTTCTTCAACATTTTCCAACGTTGGTCATTGACAGCTTTCTGTTCTTCTGTTGAAATTTTAAGCTCCAGTTTTTTAGACTTACAGTCTTCGTAGCACTTCACAATATCAAAGAAAAATGATGGTGATTTACTTTTCATCGCTTCTTTTGAAGCTGCAATATAAGCCAGGAATCTGCTTAGTCCTAAAAAATAAAAATAGCGGCCGTAGTAATCAGCTGGTCTTATGGTATAATCCGCTCCTTTTACTTTAATAAGTTTTACATGAAGTTCAGGCAGGACAATTTCTTTCCAGCCTAGATGCCCCAACAAAATAGAATCTATATTATCCCAGCCTAATGTTTCCCTTAGCCCTCCCATCTGAACAAAACATTCTTTCCGGTAAGCTTTCATAGGTCCTCTCACATGATGTTTATTGGAATTTCCTTCATACACCCAATTCCCTTCTTTTTCTACATAGAGTAAACCGCCTACCAATCCGTATTCAGAATGATTGATAAAAGCTTTTTCTACGCATTCCAGATAATTTTCAGGAAGAATAATATCGGCATCAAATTTACAGATGACATCAAATTCGTCTACGGATTGTGTCTGCAAGCCATTTTTAAAGGCATGAACCACCTTTGAACCTGGTTGATGTTCTGATTTCTGAAGATTAATGGTTTCAAAACGGGAATCAGTCTCTGTATATTTCCTGATAACGTCAGGAGTATTGTCTGTGGAGCCGTCATTAACGACTACCACTTTAAAATCCTTACTACTTTGCTGCTGTAAAGAATCCAGAGTGAATGAGAGGTTCTGCTCTTCGTTGTGGGCAGGAATGATAATTAAAAACCTCACGGAGTATTTTATAAGTGATGAATAAATAAGTGATAAATGATGAAACACCACTTATCACTTATTGTTTTATTTTATTTGTTGTGTGGCTTCAGCATGTTTTTCGGATCAAGGATTTCATCCAGTTTTTCCTGAGAAAGAATCCCTTTCTCTAAAACAAGGTTGTAAACACTTTTTCCTGTTTCTAAAGCTTCTTTTGCAATCTCGGTAGACTGTTTGTAACCGATATAAGGATTCAGTGCCGTTACAATTCCAATGCTGTGTTTTACCATATTCAGACATATTTCTTTGTTGGCAGTAATTCCCACTACGCACTTATCACGAAGGGTATCCAATGCATTACAAAGGAAATTGATATTTTCCATGATCGCATGAGAAAGCACCGGCTCCATTACGTTAAGCTGTAGCTGTCCTGCTTCCGCTGCAAAGGTTACCGTTAAATCATTTCCGAATACTTTAAAGCAAACCTGGTTTACCACTTCCGGAATAACAGGATTTACTTTACCCGGCATAATAGATGATCCCGGCTGCATTGGCGGAAGGTTGATTTCAAAAAGTCCCGCTCTCGGTCCTGATGAAAGCAATCTTAAATCGTTACAGATTTTTGATAATTTTACCGCAAGGCGCTTCGTAGCTGAAGAATAGATTACATAAGATCCCGTATCCGGTGTAGCTTCTACTAAATCGGGTGCTGAAACAATTGGGAATCCTGTAATCTGAGCTAAATTTTTAGCACAAAGGGTTGCATATCCAACCGGAGCATTTAATCCTGTTCCGATGGCAGTTGCTCCCATATTTACTTCTACAAAAAGGCTTGCATTATTGTTCAGCTTGGAAATATCTTCTTCCAACGTAGCAGCATATGCCTCAAATTCCTGACCTAAAGTCATAGGAACAGCATCCTGAAGCTGTGTACGTCCCATTTTGATAACATCCTGGAACTCCTGCCCCTTTGTACGGAAAGCCGCTATGATTTTCTCCAGTCTTTCTACCAAACCGATATTCATCTGTAGCAGTCCCATTTTGATGGCTGTAGGATAAGCATCGTTCGTTGATTGTGAAAGGTTGATATGGTCGTTAGGTGAACAGAATTCGTATTCTCCTTTGTTTTTTCCTAATTTCTCCAATACGATATTAGCAATCACTTCATTCGCATTCATGTTGATTGAAGTTCCTGCTCCTCCCTGGATCATATCTACCGGAAACTGCTCGTGATATTTTCCTGCTACAATCTCATCACATGCTTCTGCGATCTTGAAATATAGGCTTTCATCAAGAAGTCCTAATTCATAATTGGTTTTTGCGGCAGCTTTTTTTACAAAAGCCAGTCCTTTGATAAAATCCGGATATGAAGACAAAAGCTGTCCTGAGATTTTGAAGTTATTGATCGCTCTTTGCGTCTGTACCCCATAATAAGCATCTAAAGGCACGTTTAATTCGCCTAATAGATCACTTTCTTTTCTGAAATTTTCCATTACAGATATTTTACTGTTTTTGATCGTTTAAAGATAGCAAAAACGCATCGATCCGATGCGTTTTAATTTGAATTATTTTCCTGAATATTTTAGGTTTAAAGCTTGCAGTATTGCCCATGTTTCAGCATCCATAATTCCGTCATAGTTTTGTGGACGGAAATGATACTGGAAGGCTTCAATAGTCTTCTTAGTGGCATCATCCCATTTTCCGCTAAGTTCTATCCCATACCCAAATTTCTGTAATGCTGTTTGAATAGAAAATATAAATGTTGAATCATTATATTTTACTGTAAAGTCTTCCTCTGCAAGACTCTGATAATTTGCCTTCATTGTCTCATCATACCACATTCCTATCTGGTATTCATCATACAATTTTTTCCATGGGAACATTGGTCCCGGATCCTGTTTTCTTGTAGGCGCTATATCAGCATGACCAATAACATTGGTTGCCGGAATCTGATATCTTGTAACAATATCTTTTGCCAACGCCGCTACTTTTCTCACCTGAGCATCACTAAAAGGAACAAAAATTCTTTTGCCTGAAGCATCAGTTGTAAAACCAGGATTTACAATTTCAATTCCTATAGAAGTATCATTAATATTCTTATCAGCTCTCCATGAACTTACTCCGGCATGATATGCTCTCTTATTTTCATCTACCAACTGATAGATTTCATTATCTCCTGTATTGTTTACCAGATAATGAGCACTTACTCCCGGCTGGGTAAGAACAGTAATAGACTTGTCATCAGGAAGCACAGTATAATGCATTATCAGATAACGCTGTCTGAAGTTCTGTGCCATGGCAGGGAAATAAGTTTTTACTACTTTATATCCTGCAGGTTTTGCAGATACAATAGAACCATAACTTGCCGTATTATCATTTTTGGTTGGGTCTGCTATATTAGTAGTAAAAAAGTCTACTCCATGATCGCTTACAACTTTTGGTTTTGGAGTTTCCGGAGTCTGGGTCTTTACGGCTGTTTTCGGCTGTGCCACGGGGGTTTTCGGTTGGTACGTATTTTTTTTCACATTTTTTTGAGAAGTACATGAAAAAACTATAGTGCTTAATCCGATGATATAGAATGTTTTACGCATCAGTTTGGTTTTTTATCAAATTATTACCTCAAAAATACACAAAAATTTCTTGAATTTTATTTGGTAAATAAAGAAATCTATTCTATATTTGCACTCGCAATAACGGAACAACGATCATTAAAAAATAAACAAAAAGGAGGGTTGCCAGAGTGGTTAATGGAGCAGTTTGCTAAACTGTCGACGCGAAAGTGTCGCAAGGGTTCGAATCCCTTACCCTCCGCACTCTATATATTTCGGGGCGTAGCGTAGTCCGGTCATCGCGCCTGGTTTGGGACCAGGAGGTCGCAGGTTCGAATCCTGCCGCCCCGACTGTTTTAGTAATTTTCTCAAAATTACAAATGGGTGCGTAGCTCAGCTGGATAGAGCATCTGCCTTCTAAGCAGACGGTCAAAGGTTCGAATCCTTTCGCGCTCACAAAACCTTCATCATTTTATGGTGAAGGTTTTTTGTTTTATATTAGTTTCATGTGCTATTGTTATATTCTTTATTCCGAATCCCTTGACAAATATTATATTGGTCATTCTTGTGAGAGCTTACAAGAAAGATTAAGAAAACATCTTTCAAATCATAAAGGCTTTACATCAAAAGCCAAAGACTGGATTATTATTTATTTTGAAAACTTTAATTCTAAAATTGAAGCTTACAAAAGGGAACGCGAGATAAAAGCCTGGAAAAGCAAGTCTAAAATTCAAAAACTTATTGGTGAGATCAACCAGATAGAGCATCCCGATTTGTAATCGGGACAGTCAAAGGTTCGAATCCTTTCGCGCTCACAAAACCTTCATCATCTTATGGTGAAGGTTTTTTGTTTTATATTAATTTCATGTGCTATTGTTATATTCTTTATTCCGAGTCCCTTGACAAATATTATATTGGTCATTCTTGTGAAAGATTACAAGAAAGATTAAGAAAACATCTTTCAAATCATAAAGGCTTTACATCAAAAGCCAAAGACTGGATTATTATTTATTCTGAAAACTTTAATTCTAAAATTGAAGCTTATAAAAGGGAACGCGAGATAAAAGCCTGGAAAAGCAAGTCTAAAATTCAAAAACTTATTGGTGAGATCAACCAGATAGAGCATCCCGATTTGTAATCGGGACAGTCAAAGGTTCGAATCCTTTCGCGCTCACAAAACCTTCATCATTTTATGGTGAAGGTTTTTTGTTTTATATCACAATCATTTTATTATTTAAGACTTACAATTACTAAGGATAGAGCATCCCGATTTTATAATCGGAACGGTCAAAGGTTCGAATCATCTCGCACTCATAATTATCTTAATTTTCTACATTTAAACAAATCAAGATAAAGCCGTCTGCCTTCTAAGCGAATGACTGAAATATCGATATTTCTATATTAACAAAAAAATCAATTTCTAATCTCTATCCATCTCAATTTTCATTCAAAATTTACTACAAATAAAAAATTCACATTTAAAGGACAAAATATTTTCTATATTTGAACTACTAATATAAAAACAACTACCATGAAAACATTCAAAAAACAACACAGCGCTCTTAGGAGAAATGAAATGAAAACGATTTTAGGAGGAATCAGACCACCTGTATGCGATCCGACCAATTGTAATAATTCATGCATGGCTCTAGGCTTTGAACGAGGAGTTTGCGACGCTACGAATTTATGTTCATGCGGCCCTTTCAACTAATATTTGAAATAACTGAAAGAAATAAAAAAGCCTTACAATTTATATTGTGAGGCTTTCTGTTTATTTCAATCCCAAACAGGGCTATAAAACTTTTGTTTGACTATTCTTTATCTATGTCAGGGAATAGCTTTCTTCACCAAGCTATAATTTTCATTAACATCATTCTTTCTTATCATATATCCGTCACTTAGTTCTAGAACCCAGCCATCACCTGATATTTTTTTGCCTTCTATTTCAATAGGATTAGATACTGAAATCTTATCCCAGTCCGGACTCATTAATGCTCCTTTTTCAACGGTTAGAATTCCCCATTTATCTGTCACTCTAATATTGGGATAGACGGTTCCTTTATCTTCAATTGGTATAATATTCCTTGGATCAAAAGAGACATTCATTTTCTCAAATTTTATTTCAAAATGAGGTTTTTCAATAAATCTGGATTTATATTCCGCAATAAGAGTTTTTATTTTTTTTTCTCTTTTTGCCTCTTCCTCAATTATTACCAAACCATTGTAATCATCAGCTAAACTTTTAACTGCAGCATTCAAATCAACAGGGATCTTAGTATTAAATGCTTTAATAAAATAATTAGACAGATCTGTTTTGGGTGTAATTTTCTTATTCCAGCTTTTATCTTTGTTATACAGCAGACATCCATAAACCGGAATAGTATGATAAGCAAATGAACGTACAAAGGTAGGATTATGAAAAAAGTCATCAATTCCACTGATTAAAGATGATATCGTTTGCTCTTTATTTCTACCACTCACGATGACTCCTGTAAATTCTGCAATTCCTTCATTGAGTTCCAAAAGATTTTCGTTTGAATCAGAACCATTATAAAGACTATGCCTGTATTTTCTGAAAGTAAGTGCATTGGCAAGATGTTTCTTTACTTCTTTTTCGGAAACAGCCTTTAAAGCCTTTTTTAAACCTTCAAGTTCTAAACGAAGATAAATCCTCCCCTCTTTTTGGTCCAGCTGGTTGTTTTCAGTATTGTTCAATTCAAAACCTAATGAGGGCTGCATACGATGAAAAGACTCATGGGCAAGTAAACCAATTCTGTCATATTTATTTTTAGGAAGTGGAAGCATCATCATTGCCCATCTTTTTCCGTTCCAATTCACTGCAGTATTGGCAATGTTAATTTTGTCGGGTAAGACTCCTGTATACATATTTCCATCTGCTTTTAAAACACCATTTTCGTCAGACTCATTTGCAAAAATCGCTCTTGTCTTTGGGTCAATTAAAAGTATTGGGCCATAGAGATCTTTATTCCAAAGGTCAATATTCTTCTCAGCCTCTGTTTTAAACTCATTATAAAAAATCGAAACACTGTCTACGGAAATTGTATTCTTTTGCCCAACTAGATATTGTCCGAACAGAGTAAACAATATTATGAAAGTAAAAGTCTGCTTCATAGTTAGTTTTTTCAGTTACACAGACTATCTTTTATGAAGTTTATTATAAGTGTCTGTATCACAAATATAATAAATTACGATTCTTGTTTTACTTCGGTTATTTTATAAACAAAAAAAAACCTTAGAAATTAGTCTAAGGCTCTTTATTATTCTACATATCTTTTCTGGTTTTTACTTGAATTGCAGATGCTTGATTTTTCTTATTTTTCGATTGTTCCCGTTTCATTTTTCTGTAGTCCCAAGGGGCAACTGCATGAACATCCTGCCAAAGGCCGATCTTATTCTGTTGGGCTTTTTCCTGAAGCTTCCCTAAAGAATCATCTTTGGAATAAGAAAAGTACCACCACCCCATTCCGGCTTTGATAACTTCTTTGGAAAGGTATTTATCGTTATCATAATAAATCTTGGCAATAGAACGTCCGTAACGGTCTGTACTGGTTTCTTTAAATTTAACGGTTTTTCCAAATATCTGCGAAGAGGTGAATTGTTTGGCATTTTTCCCGAAAGCCTGACCACTTTCCGGGCAATCTACTTCTGCCAATCTGAGTTTCTTTTGTGTATTGCCTTTTAAAAGTACGGTAACAGTATCTCCATCTGATACTTTGATTACTTTTCCGCTTGTTTGTGAAAATAGAATTGCCGGGAAAAGCAAGCTCATCAACATTAATCGTTTCATGCGGCAAATATAGGGATTATAAGGAAAGAACTGAGACTCTATTAAGAATCTAAATTAAGATTTGATTGAAGCTAAGAGGCTTTTTCAGCAAAATTTAAACCCCTCGTTATTGAGGGGGTTTTGGTTTATTTATCATATGATAAAATCATGCGGGAGAGGAGAAACTAAAACCAATTAGACATCTCTTAATTTTTTATAAATTTAAAATCCGGAAATCCATAAAAAATTGTTTAAAGTAAACCTTCCCACTATAAAATCATCAGGATAATTTTTAAATCCAATTTTCTTTTTACAATTATCAACAGCATCATTTGCCTGAAGTTCATCTAAAAAAACACCAATAATCCTCTCATCATCTAAAAAAGTATTGATAGTATAAGTATGGCTAACTTGAAAAACATATTGTAAATTCAATTCTTTTATTGATTTACTACCCTCACTAATTACATCTTCTTTATTTAAATAATCCCGTCCAATTTCTCCCACAACACTATTAAAGCCATTTTGCCAATGAATTTTATTTAATTCATATTTTCTAATAGTAAGCCCATCCGGATAAGTTCCAAATCCAGGTAGGGTTAATGCTCTTTCTTTTGCTTTTTCGAGCATTTCTATATCGTCAAAATATCCCAAAAACTTAGAATCAGTGTGAGTTTCATCGGTGTAAGTATGCTCAAGTGCATAGACAAAATAATTCATTATGTTTATTTTTTTGGAAAGGTTTCAATTAAAAAATTCAATTATGTAAGTGAAAACATTAGAATAGTTTTACAACCCATCATGCTTTACAGCTGTTACATTACTCATTATCTACTATTTATCATTAAAATGAATTCTCAAACTGTTCTCTATACACCTCTATATTCTATATTAACTCCTTGAATATATATAAAATTATGCGATTTAGCATCAAAATAATAAGCCACTTTTTCTAAAAACGCATCTTCGTTTTCTTCTAAATACTAGGTAACCTCATCTAAGAATATCGAATCTATATATTCTTCCGGTCCTTTCACATAAAACCCATCATTTATCCCATCATTTTGAAATGCTTTTTCCAAAGCAGGAAGGTATATTTTATAAAAATCCTGAGGTTTCATATTTTTTATTTTTTTAAATTTAGAAAAGCAAAATTTATCACCAAACTATAAAACTGTAAAAAAACTCAAAATTTCTCCTAAAGCCTAAATCCATGGTTATTAATCAAGTAAAGTTAAGAAAAAAGTTTTGCAGAAATTTAATTAAAAATTATCCTGGAATTTATTTTTTTATTTCAAAAAGTATTGTACCTTTGCAACCGCAAAAACGAAGTAAAATTCGTTATTGATGACCTTTAATCGGGGCGTAGCGTAGTCCGGTCATCGCGCCTGGTTTGGGACCAGGAGGTCGCAGGTTCGAATCCTGCCGCCCCGACTGTTTTAGTAATTTTCTCAAAATTACAAATGGGTGCGTAGCTCAGCTGGATAGAGCATCTGCCTTCTAAGCAGACGGTCAAAGGTTCGAATCCTTTCGCGCTCACAACAAATAGTACTTAGGTCTATTTATTTTAATTTTTAAAGCTTTTTTGTTTTTTAAATTAAAATGATGAAGTAAAATTCATTAAGGATGACAATTCGGGGCGTAGCGTAGTCCGGTCATCGCGCCTGGTTTGGGACCAGGAGGTCGCAGGTTCGAATCCTGCCGCCCCGACAGTTTTGGTAATTTTCTCAAAATTACACAATGGGTGCGTAGCTCAGCTGGATAGAGCATCTGCCTTCTAAGCAGACGGTCAAAGGTTCGAATCCTTTCGCGCTCACAAAACCTCATCATTTTTATGGTGAGGTTTTTTTGTTGTACTATACTAAAGATTATTAGCCCAGATCAACAGAGAGAGCATCCCGATTTATAATCGGGACGGCAAAGGTTCGAATCCTTTCGCGCTCACAAAACCTCATCATTTTTATGGTGAGGTTTTTTGTTGTACCATACTAAAGATTATTAGCCCAGATCAACAGATAGAGCATCCCGATTTATAATCGGGACGGCAAAGATTCGAATCCTTTCGCGCTCACAAAACCTCATCATTTTTATGGTGAGGTTTTTTTGTTGTACTATACTAAAGATTATTAGCCCAGATCAACAGAGAGAGCATCCCGATTTATAATCGGGACGGCAAAGGTTCGAATCCTTTCGCGCTCACAAAACCTCATCATTTTTATGGTGAGGTTTTTTGTTGTACCATACTAAAGATTATTAGCCCAGATCAACAGAGAGAGCATCCCGATTTGTAATCGGGACGGCAAAGGTTCGAATCCTTTCGCGCTCACAAAACCTCATCATTTTTATGGTGAGTTTTTTTTGTTGTACCATACTAAAGATTATTAGCGCAGATCAACAGAGAGAGCATCTCGATTTGTAATAGGGACGACAAAGGTTCGAATAAACAGTTTGTATCCAGCTCAAAAAAAACTATGTTTCTATCTGGTTCAAAAAAATATAACCACATAGAAACATTAGAATTATTAACTTTTTTATTTGTGCATTCTTGCAATCATTTAGTGAGCAGCATTTAATTTTATCTGAGATAAAATCTTTGCGACTTAAAAACAGAGTTATCTTCTCAAGCTCCTTGCGTCTTCGCGTTTTCCAACCAAAAAAATTACAACAAACACCTATACAAAACAAAATCAGAATAGGAAAATTCCTACTCTGATTTAAGTATATTTGAGTTATTAAACTAGTCAACCTTTTTCAGGACTAGTCACTAAGTCCTATTTTGGGTTTATTGTAATCTTTTGACTTGGGATGCAGAAAATCCTATACAACTGTTACTTCCTCTTTCACACTAAATCATGGCTAAAAATGAGATTCTGTTTTTGCTATTTTGAAATAATTGTTTCCAAATAATGCTGCCAGTTTTCTTTGTAGCTGGTTCCAATAGGAATTTCTATGGAGTTTATTTCAATTTCATTCTTAGTATAAGCAGTCATTTTTTTTGTATGAATAATAAAAGAACGATGAATTCTAATAAATTCAGAATTCAATAATTTTTCAAAAACCGAAATATTCTGTTTTATATGATGTGATTTTCCATTTTCCAAATGAATCGTTATGTAATCCTTCAGGCTTTCGATATACATAATCTCATCAAAGATAATTTTAATGTGTCTATTGCCACTTGTTACAAAAATATGGCTTTCAGATCCCGCGTTACCTTCTTTCTTTGGAGTTTGAAACTGTTTGAATTTTTCTATTGAAACAAAAAAACGGTCAAAAGTAATTGGCTTTAAAAGATAATCAATCACATTAAGTTCATAGCCTTCAAGGGCGTATTCTCTGTAAGCTGTTGTAAAAATTACTTTAGGCGGATTTTTTAATTTTTTTAAAAAGTCATTTCCTTTCAGAAGCGGCATTTCAACATCTAAAAAGATTAAATCAACAGAATTATGCTCTAAAAAGGAATACGCTTTTAATGCGTTTTCAAAAGAATCTATTAACTCAAAATTTTCAAAATTTGCCAAATGAGAAGCAATTAATTCTCTTGCCAAAGGTTCGTCGTCAACAATAATACACCTGTGTTTCATTCGAGATAAGTAGTTTGGAGTTCTAAAAGCTAATGTAATGGTTTGGAATGGTCTATCGGCATTCTTATACAACTTCTTTCCCGTTTTAATTTTTCAGACAAAGTTTAACTGTATAATACCTCTGTGTTTCTTCAATTTCCAATTGATATTTCTTTGGATATAATAAATCCAATTGTTTCCGGACGTTTTCTAAGCCAATTTTAGATTGGTTTGAAATTCGGGCCAATTCATTTTGAGGTTTTGTATTCTTGATACTAAAAATAATTTGTTCTTTTTTGCTTTCTAAACTCAACCTGATTGTTGCTTTTTCAGTTTCATTAATTACACCATGTTTAAACGCATTTTCGATAAAAGTCAATACAATCAAAGGCGAAATTTTATTGCTTTCCTGAATATCTTTCGTAAATAAAATATCCAATCTGTTTTCGTCATACCGTAATTTTTCCAAAGCAATATAATTCTCAATCAGCGTAATTTCTTTTTCAACAGAGACATAATCTTCATTACAGCGATATAAAACAAAGTCTAAAATTTCAGATAGTTTAGCAATTACCTCAGGGGCTTTATCATCTTTTTTTAGGGTTAAAGTATAAAGATTATTTAAAGTATTGAACAGGAAATGAGGATTCAGCTGGTTTTTCAGAACCTTTAATTCTATTGACTTTTTTTCTTCTTCCAATTTTAAAAGACGTTGTTGTTTGCGATTAAAACTGATAAATCCTAAAATAATAACGGGATAGGTGATAAAAGAAAACTCTCTTACGATCAATTTGCCCGAAGTAAGACGTTCACGAATCGTCATTGTATGCCCAAGCCAATCATTGAAGGAAGTTGGGAATCTGGGTTCCAGATAATAAAATTTTACAATCATTAAAAGAGCAAAAACAAAATAAAGCCAGCCAAAAGCAGAAATTATGAAAAGTAAATATCTTTTTTTATTTAATGTTTCCGGAATAATCCAATATATCAAACCGTAAGCAACAGCGGCCTGCGCTAAAATTTTACAGGAGTAAATAACAATGAATGCATAAGAATCTTCATTGTCCGATTTATTTGAATAAAAAAACAACAAAAATAAAATCCAGTATAAACAATGAAGTGCCGTCCTTTTTAAGTTAATTCTGTTGATAAAATTCATTCTATATTTTAATTGATGGCAAAGTAACAAAATATAGAAATAAGGTCTGTCAATTAATCTGAATAGTCTGTTTTAGCCTCTAAAAATCCTATTTCAGCATACGAATTCAACAAAATTAAAAAATCGATTATTTGAATGCTTAAACAGCTTTTTCAACCGCACTCAAAACAGGATAATTATAGCGCAATTATATTCGCTTAAAATAACAAAATGATCAAACTCATTATGGCAGTACTATTAAGTAATATGCTACCATAAAAAAACCTTTTTAACGAGAAATGATTAAACCAACGAAATGAACAAAGTAATTAAAAATGCAATTGGTATTCTGATTCTATTGAATACCTTAACCTTGTTCTCACAAGAGACCAAACAAGAAATAATGTACAGCAAAACTTCTAAACTAATAAAACCAACCTTGTTTGCTGATTTGGGAGAAACCTGCCAAACGCCAGACGGAATGGCTTTAGATAAAAAGGGCAATCTATTTTTATCTATCACCAATCCAATTTCATTTGATCAATATGGCAGTAGAATTCTAACTTTTGATAAAAATGATAAACCGGTTGTTTGGTTTGACCAGCTCCCATTGCACCCTATTACTAAAAAAGCACATCCAATGGGAATGGAGTTTGGTCCCGATGGAAATTTATATCTAATGGATAATCAGTTTTTTACCGGAAATGAAAATTTTTCAAGATTGATTCGGATTAATGTAAAAGACGGGAAACCTTTACATTCTGAGGTTTTGGTCGAAGGATTTAATTTCGGAGAAGCGGTAAGATGGTATAAAAACAGGATTTATATAACAGATGCTTTGTTTGAAAACAGAAGAGAAAGCGGAATTTACAGTTTTTCATTGGAACAATTAAATTCTAAAAAGATCACTTTAGATGCAAGCAGTAAGAAAAATTATACCATTGCAATCTTTACCTTAAAACCAGAAGTCACAAAAAAAACTATAGGAATTGACGGGATTGCTTTTGATAAAAAAGGAAATTTGTACGCAGGAAATTTTGGAGATGGCGTTATTAATAAATTAGAATTTGACAAAGATGGAAAGGTAAAATCGAATACAATAGTTTTCGATTCAGATCAGTTAAAATGCTGTGACGGATTTTTTTACGATGAAAAAAGAAATTCAATTTTTATTGCCAATTATGAGAATAACAGCGTTCATCAACTCAACTTAGATACCAATACAATTTCGCTGATTTGGGAAAATGACAATGCAGACGGTTCTGATGGAAAGCTGGATAACCCTTGTGAAACTATTATCTATAAGGGGAAATTATTGGTAGTTAATTATGATACTTTTCCAGGAGAAAAAAATAAAGAAGCAGATGCTTTTCATACTATATCGAGCTTTGATCTGGAAAATTAAATTGAAACTCAATATTAAAAAAATCACGAAATAAAGTAAACTAACGGCATCAAGTCAGCTATAAAAGTGTTCGATAATGATCCTGTTATAATCACAAAACCTCATCATTTTTATGGTGAGGTTTCTTGTTTGAGATATCCTTGTCTTTAGCACTTTCAGTTGTTCTTCCAACTCTTCATTTTTTGGGTATCACGATCTATCTTTAAACGGCCGCACTGCATTTAGCTACAAATTGCTCAAATTTTCGATCTGTATTTCGCATAACAGGTCCGTGACCGAAGCAGATAATAGCAGGGTTTAGTTTTGCTAACTTCTGTAGTGACTTTATATTACGCTGCTGATCCGAGGTGAATATACTTGGTGGAAGCCGAAGACCTGTCGCTGTTGTGAGCAGATTCATATTGGTTGCTACATCTCCGATGATCAGTACTCCATCTTGCTCACGGAATAAAGAAATATGGCCTACCGAATGTCCTGGAGTCTCTATTACCTTAAAGTTTCCGATTCTATCGTTTTCAACAATGGTCCGTTCAACTGTATGTCCCTGCCCTGCCCAGTACTTTTGTTGAAACCTTGCTACCCAATGTTGTGGTGTTGGATAATCGTTGGTTACCATCCCCGTTTCGGTCCTAAAAACTTCGTCGGGATGGCAGAGTAAAGGGATCTCGAACTCCGCGCATATTTGATCGCTACAGCCCTGATGGTCTGCATGTGCATGCGTTAGTACATGTTGATAAACGGGGATTTTCTGGAGAGCCTTCTTTACAGTGCGATATGAACTTCGTATTCCGGAGTCTACCAATACGCCTTCAATTATATAGCAGTTTATGCTGTTTCGTGGCATCAGTGAAATCTGAAATATTTCAGGAGCAATTTGACGTAACATAGTTTTTTTGTGCAAATCTACATCGTTGATCAGAGCTGCATAAGGACATTTGTCCTTATAATACGTTGGGCCGAAGTATTTGTCCCTTCGTCCGTGTAAGTGATCGCTGCGTGATCCCCAGATACGATGCCAGATCCTGAGTTGTGACACGCTTGATAAGCATGGGTTCATTAGACAGAACATAATGGTATTTATCTATAGCCGATTTATTATTGTAATTCAGCAGATAAAGTTCTTTTTGGCTATACTCTTTTTCCATTACCGATTTTATAACACCGTTCCAGGCGGTTATCTGAACAAGCAGACGCAGGTAGTCTGGGTAGCTTATCCTATAGATAACGCTATCTTCTATAGCCTTGAGACTCCTTCTGGATTTTTCCTGCTTCACAAACTCCTGAAACGAGGTGACAAATTCATTTTCAAACTTAAAGCAGGTTATATTTTCTTTTCCATCTTTGTCTATAGCGTATGCTTTTACAGCGCCACTAACTATAAATCCTATATAACGACAAGGTTCATCCTCTTGAATAAAAAAATCACCTTTTTTTAGATGGATAGGTTTAAAGAACTGTGCAGAAAAATTAATTTCCTCTGCTGATAATCCTCCGGTTGAGGCTAGATAAGTTTCAAATACATTAGTCATTTCGCAATTTTTTCGTCCTTTTATGTTCTTCTTAGCCATCAATGGATTCTATGTGAATCCAATATCCAAATCTAATCATTATTATACCTTCAAAAAAAGCTAACGTGAGAAATAGTTGTCATACCAATCAAATTGTTATAATTTTGTTCTCTCTATTTTAATTCAATGAAAAATTTCAAGTTCATTATCGCAAGCTGTGCCTTTGCTTTGACGCTTTCATGCAAAACAGCAACTCCGGTTATCAAGACTTCTATTCAGGATGTACCTTATCAGAATCTTGGACGTGACGGGAAAATATATGCTGCATTTTATCAACAAAGAGCCGCTGAATATGAAGCGCTTTGCCTACAGGCTTACAATATTGCAAAACTTCGTCTGGATGAAGCTTTAGCACAAAAACCTGATAAACCATTAGCCATTATCTCGGATATTGATGAAACCTTTTTAGATAATTCCTATTACGCAGTTGAGCGTTCTAAAATGGGAAAAGATTACGATCAGAAAACATGGGAAGAATGGACTGCTAAGGGTATTGCAACACCTCTTACCGGTTCTCAGGATTTTTATCAGTATGCAGCCAGTAAAGGGGTGCAGGTATTTTATGTTACCAACCGTGTGGAACAGGAACGTGCAGGAACTTTGAAAAATCTGAAAAAATACAATTTCCCACTTCAGAATGACACCAACCTTATTCTTAGATCTAAAGAAAGCAGTAAGGAAAACAGACGATTGGATATTGCTAAAAATTATAATATCGTTTTACTATTGGGTGATAATCTTGCCGACTTCTCCAATCTGTTTGATAAAAAATCAGAAACAGAGCGATCTGCTGCTGTGAAAAACTCAGCGAATGAGTTTGGTAAAAAATTCATTATTATTCCTAATGTTGGATATGGAGACTGGGAAGCTTCATTTTATAATTACAAATACGACTATACCCATCAGAAAAAGGATTCAATGATGTATAATGCTATAAAATCCAATCCTTAATATGAAAATAAATAGACCAACAAGATATTTATAATTTCAACGTTTAAAAATCCTCACCTGTTTTTACTGTGAGGATTTTTATTAATTTCATGAGAAATGAAACAACTCAACCGACATAAAACTGCTTCTACATTTGGTAATATGGCAATTCTCAGCTTAGGAATGTTCATTATTACCTATTTGAGGATTATTGAAAGTACTCATTTTTTGGTGGGAGTATTTTGTTTATTACTCTCCTATATTTCCTCTATAATCGCCATTATTTTCCACATACATAACCCGCTCTGGTGGATTATTCTTTTTATAAACATAGGCATTACCCTTATTCTTTGGCAATTATCCAATCTGATTCCACCCCTTTAGCTTATCCTACTTTCAATAAGAATAAAAACTACGCTTCACAATATAAAAATTCCGTTTCACTGACTGATTTCGCAGGATCAACTTAACTTTTCCTATGAGAGATCACAATTCATACTATTTTTACATCTATAAGCTTTTACCGGGAAGCCGTTATAAAAGTTAGTTTTAATTATTATTTAAGGAAGCATTGGTTAAGTATCAATAAAAATCTTTTTTGTGCAAAATATTCCTTGTAGCCATTTATGGCTAAACTATACACTTAATCATGTTTGGGTAGGATTGGTTATTCCAGTCCTATTTTTATTTTGTATTCTGTGAATCTTATAAACAAAGCCCTTACACTGATGTAAAGGCTCTTTTATTCTTAAAACTTAAATTCATCTATCGTTGGGTCATTCAACAGGATTTTAGTACAAACTTCATGATTCTTTGAAGCTCCCTGCACCCGCCAGATGGCTGTATATTTTTCTCCACTCCTCATTTGTTTTCCTCTGATTGATTTCAGACCGTTTTCTTTAAAAAGGGTCTCATATTTTTCTATTATTCCATCTTCGTAAGGAAGTGTGATCTGATAGATATATCGGGTACTGATCCTATCAATAATATTCTGGATATATTTGAACATGATAAGCAGCATAAATACAACAATGGAACCTATTGTGGCTTCCTGATAATACCCTGCTCCTATTGTCATTCCCAGCGCGGCACATATCCATATGGTAACAGCTGTTGTAAGGCCTGAAACCCTGTTATCTTCCTTAAAGATTACTCCAGCTCCCACAAAGCCTATTCCAGTGATAATATTGGCTGCAATACGGTCCGGACTTCCTGATTCTCCAAGATTCATGGAAAGCATAGTGAAAATACATGCTCCCAACGTCACTAATATCATTGTTCGAAGTCCTGCCGACTTTAATTGATATTCTCTTTCAATCCCGATAATACCTCCTACAATCACTGAGAAAAGAATGGGAAGTATATCATCCAGTAAGTTCATTGCTTAATTTTTTCTATCATTAAAAGTATTTGATTTTTTTCAATTGAGAAAGAGATATTCTGAACAAAAAAACCGCTGTACAATGACAACGGTTTTTATTTATTTTAAACAAAAGGTTTATTATTTAAGCTTATAAGAACTTCCGTTCCAAAGATAAGTTTTTGAAGAACGTTTTTTCTTCTCCCGATCTTTATCATCGGTTTCCATATCTTCTACTTTCAGAATAAAGGTATTGGGAATTCCTCCTTTATCATTGGGAAAAACATATTCTTCACTGTGATAGTAAGCTCCTGCATCTCCTACGTTCATCAACTGTGGAAGAGCAACAAGTTTCTTATCCTTATAAAGAACGTATTGGTCATAAGTCCCAATTCCACAAGCTTCACCAGACACCATTGCCTTTAAAGTAAATTCTACATCCTGTAGTTTATGGTTGCTTTCAATACTAAAAGAAGCTGTACTCAACTCTTCTCCTCTTCCGGTATCAAAGTAGATTTCTTCAATCAGCGTATTGCCTTCCATTACTTTTATTCCGGCAATATTCTGTTTTTCGATTTCATTCAGTGACTTATTTTTTCTATCCACCGTTTTTGAAAGTCCAAAAAGAAAATCATATCCGTTTTTATTACGGTAGCCTACACTAAGATTTCCACCCCAAATATAGCCTTCTGTCATTATTTCTCCTTTCTGGTAAGAAATTTTATACCAGTTGGCTCTTCTTTCTCCCAGTTGTAAAACCGGTACTGTTTCTTCTTTTTTAAGGATCAGAATCTGCTGATTGCTCTGCAGTGAATCCAGAATCTGTGCATTAACACCGGGCTCTGTTCTTACCCTTGTCCAATCTGTAAAGATCTTCTGATTCTTGTTTTCAGTAAAATTAAAAACACCGTCTGCATACACTTCATTTTCCTGAGCTGTAAAAAGTTGCAGCGTCAGTAAAAATAAAGCGGTCAATAAAGTTTTCATATTTGTTATTTCGTTTTTTTATTTTTCAAGCAGTAAGCTTACCCATTCTTCTCTCTGCAATTGCTTCTTCAGGGTAAGACCACTTTCTTTACATACTTCCAGAATATCATCTACATCAAAGAAACAAAGTCCTGAAAGTAATAGTTTCCCTCCTTCATTCATTACAGATACATACGTTGGGATGTCTGAGATCAGAATATTTCTGTTGATATTGGCTAAAATGATGTCGAAATTTTCGTTTCCTAAGTTTTCTGCTGTTCCTTGTTCAATTTCCAGCTCAACATTGTTTCTTACGATATTCTCTTTTGAGTTTTCTACAGACCATTCGTCAATGTCAATGGCTTTTGTATCTCCAGCTCCCTGTTGCTTTGCATAAATTGCCAATACAGAGGTTCCACATCCCATATCCAGAACTTTCTTCCCATTGAAATCAATATCCATCATCTGCTGGATCATCAGGTGTGTTGTAGGGTGATGCCCTGTTCCGAATGACATTTTAGGCTGAATGATAATTTCATGCATTCCCGGTACAGATTCATGGAATTCTGCTCTGATTAATACTTTATCATCAATGTTGATGGGTGAAAAGTTCTTCTCCCACTCTTCATTCCAGTTGATGTTCGGCATTTCTTCAAAAGAATATTCGATTTTTACATTTTCGTTTTCAAAGATCGGAAGGGCTTTAAGCTGATCTTCGTTAAATAAATCGGTCTGGATATATCCTAAAATTCCGTGAATTTCTTCTGTAAAGCTGTCAAAACCTATTTCGATAAGTTCTGCCATTAATATCTCGTTCCAAGGTTGCAATGGAGAAATCTTGAAGTTGAATTCTAAATAATTTTGCATGTGAATAATTTGCTGCAAAAATACTAATGTTATTACGGTTAAAAAAATGGAATGGATAAGTTTTGGGTAAAGCTGGTTGATTTTATGTTTTGTTGGATGGGTAAAGCCCACTTCTATTGATTTTGTATCTCTCGCAGATTGGGCGGATGATGCAGTTTTTTTTAGGTTTTGGCTAAAGCCGTTGGAATGGTAATATTATAAACAAAGCGGGCTAAAGCCCGCTTCTATTGAATTTTTTACCTATAATTTAAAATTGAATAAGTTGTTATATGACAACTTTAAACCTTAAACGCTCTTATGGATTCGTAGAGAAAATAGAACCGTTTGCGATTAATGCTCTTCTGTTCATTTTCAGGATATCTCTTACCCATTCTGCAAAGTCTTCAGGTTGTAATACTTTATCAGGATTTCCGTCTGTAAGTCCGCCCTGGATGCTCATATCAGAAGCAATAGTGCTTGGCGTTAATGTAATCACACGGATGTTTTGTTTTCTCCATTCTGCCATCATCGACTGAGATAGAGAAACTACAGCTGCTTTTGAAGCGGCATATGCTGACATATTTGGACCCCCTTTTAATCCTGCAGTAGAAGCAACGTTTACGATATCTCCTTCTCCTTTAGCTTTCATAAATGGGTGAACGGCTTTAGCTGCATAATACACTCCAAATAAATTGGTTTTGATCACCTGCTCCCAAGTTTCAGACGGCATATCTTCAATGGTTCCGAAATCTCCGATTCCTGCATTGTTCACCAAAATGTCTACTCCACCTAATTGCTCAGCTAAAGTTTCAATTCCTGCTTTTACAGCTGCTTCATCATCAATAGAGAATATTGCATATGCTGATTTTACGCCTAGTTTCTGGATTTCTTCAACTGTATTTTTAAGATTTTCTTCGTTTCTTCCTGTAATAGCAACGTTCACACCTTCATTTGCCAAAGCTAATGCTACAGCTTTTCCTAGTCCTCTTCCACCACCTGTTACAATGGCATTTTTTCCGTTTATATTCATAGTGTAATATTTTTCGTAGGACAAAGTTACGAAAGAACATTTTTATGGAATGGAAAGAAAGGAGATTTAATAGTTTTTTAATGGTTGGGATAGATATTATTAAGAAAGCAGGCTAAAGCCCGCTTCTATTGAATTTTTACTTACAACTGATATTCAGGTGTTTTCCGACAATTTTAAACCTCAGCAAAAATAAAACCGGCTCGTGAAGAACCGGTTTATACATCTAAAAAAAGTATAGTAAAAAATGAAAAGCTTAAGGAATCTGGATGGCGTTCTGTACTTCAAATTCTTCTGAAGCCGAGAACTGGTTTCCATACATGTCAACCGCTCTAACCTCAACTTTGTGTTTTCCTAAGGCTAGTTTTTTAGGAAAATCTGCTTCCCAGATATGTTTTGACAGTTCAGGATTGGAAGGTCTTCTTCCCTGTAGAATTTTCTCTGTGGTATCCCATTTGAAAACAGAAAGGGCAAAATTTGGATCTATGGTTTCATCATACTCCATTTCTTCCCATTTCCCGTTGTCTATTCTGTACTCCACTTTGTCTTTTTTGCTTCCCATAAAGAAGTTAGCCAACACTTTTGCAGAGGTTTTTGACGGGAATGGAATTACTTTCGGAACGTATAATTTGATTTGATAATCTTCCGGTTTTCCGGCGGTTTTGTATTTTACTTTGTATTGATTATCGGTAAAACTGATGAAGGAATAACCTTTTGAAGTTCCGTCTCTCATGGTTGAAGTAGGAAGCCCTGCTTCATCTGCTGTTCCGGAATACCAGTCTCCACAAGTGGTTCCTACGTTGTATTCATGCAGCTCTTTGATCCCGTTCCATCCCGCTTTTTTTCCATAGAAAATCTGCTGTTGGATGTGAGTATGTGCTGATAAAAGTAATACGTTCTGGAAAGGATTCAGGAAATCGAATAATTTCTGACGATCTGCATTTCTGAAACTGTCTTCATTGTTATGCTCCAGGGGAATATGGAAAGATACTACGATCAGTTTATTTTTATCTACTAATTTCAGATCATTTTCGATGAATTGAAGCTGATCTTCGCGGAATCCACCCCAGTAGCCTTTTCCATCTCTTGGATCTGGATACAAAATGTCATCAAGGATAATAAAGTGTACATTTCCGTAATTGAAGGAGTAATTGGCAGGCCCGAAATTGGATTCAAAGGTTTCGTCTGAAAGTTGATCATCTTTGGCATCGTAGTTCATGTCATGATTTCCCATTACATTATACCAAGGCAATCCTACTTCTTTCATCACATCAGCATAAGGTTTCTGCAGGCTTAGGTTATCTCCTACCAGATCTCCCAAACTGATTCCCAACACTGCATTTTTCTTGGTGTTTTTCACCTCGTTTACGATTCCTCTTTTAAAATAATCCAGTTCTTTCTCTGTATAAGGCTGTGGATCTCCGAAAACCAGAATATCAAAGTTTTTGGTCTCACTCTGTTTGTAAAGGGGAAAATTCAATTCTTTTGGAAGTTCACCGGTTGGAGCTACTCCTTTATATTTAAAATCTGCCGGAGAGCCTTTTGGTTTATGATGGTAGTAAAACTGTGGCAGGTTATTGCTGTTTAAAGCCGTTTGAAATCCTGATGGCTTGATCACAAAAATCGTCTGATCTTCCTGAACTGGCAGGCTGTATCGTCCATTTTTATCAGTTAAAACTACCTGAACACCATTAGAAACTGCTACTCCTTCAATTCCTTTTTCGCGGCTTTCTTTCTTTTGATTTTTATTGTTGTCTTCATATACATATCCTGAGACAGAAGACTGGGAAAAGGCCATTGCTGAAACCAGCATACATGGCATTAAAAGTTTTATGTTGATACTCATCTTTTATTATTATTTATTGTTTATACTTATTTACTCCACCACACTTTTACATTGATATCATCTCCGCCCATCTGTTGAACTGCTGCCTGATAATTATCTTTATTCTGCACTCTCGTATTGGTTGGATACATTAATCTTTGAGGAAGTTTTCCATCATTTAAAAGTCCACCGTTATTAGGAAGTTCCGGGAAGCCGGTTCTTCTTTTCTCAAACCATTGCTGTTGATCTACAAAGAATAGAGCTACGTATTTCTGGAGCATGATTTTCTTCATATCTCCGGTTCCGAATGCTACTGCCGGATTATCAAAATAGTTCGCCGGAACTATTGCTCCCCATTGTTCAATAGCGGCCTTTACTCCATTTTCATAATAAGTTTTTGCATTTCCCTGAATAACTCCTTTGAATGCTAATTCTGCTAAAGTAAACTGAAGCTCAGCATATGGATAAACGAAAATTTTCAAAGGTCCTTTTGCCAGATTTTGATTAAGATTGGAGGGCTGGTAATTAAATACAGTTCCAAATTTATATCCTGTTGGAGCTCCTATATATCCGATATTAGCATTCGTTTTCAGATCTTTTGCCTGAGAGAAAAACATAGCCATACGAGGATCATTATTAGCCTTCAATGTTTCTACAAAGAATTCTGAAGCAGCTCTTCCTGTGGTAAAATCCTGAGGCCTTGCAATGGGTGTCATTAATGGAAAAATTCCTGTAATATCTACTTTTACACCGTCTGCATTGCTTTGGAAAATAGGATAAGTTGTAGGGTTATTAATAATTTCCTGGATTCTTGCTTTAACATTCACTTCTCCATCTTTATTCAAAATTCTTGTCAGTAATCTCAGAGAAAGAGAATTACAGAATTTTTTCCAACCGAGAATTCCATTGGCTGCATCTGAATCTGCTTTAAAGAACAAATCTCCTCCGGTAAGTGCTTTCGTATTAATAAAAAGAGAATTGGCTGTTTTTAACTCATCCAATAATTTGATATAGATATCTTTTTGTCTGTCAAATTTCGGATACATGATTTTATCGTCTAATTGTGATGCTTCAGAAAACGGAACATCTCCATAGGTATCGGTTAAGTTAGAATAAATCCAAGCATTTAAAACCATTGAAATGGCCTGATAGTTTTTATCTCCTTCAGAAATGGCGGCTTTCTTAAGATCATCCACCTGTTTTAACCATCTGTAAGAGTTATCCCAGAAACCGTTTCCTGTTTTTTCTGTTAAATAGTAACGGCTCAATGAGTTTCCTTCGTTTGGAAAATCCAGAGAAACCTGCATAAGATCAAAATTAAGATCGTTAGCTCTGTTATACCCTACTGCAGACATATTGTACTGGATAGGGACCAACAAGGCACTGGCAACAGGCACATTGATTCTGCTGGTATCTTTATTGATCTCATCAAGACTTCTGTCACATGAAACAGTACTGCCCACAAGAGCAAGGAATGAAGATATATAGATTAGCTTTTTCATTTTTCTGATTTTAAAATTTAACATTTAACTGGAAACCAATAGTTCTTGCCTGAGGTAACTGCCCCATCTCAACTCCCGGTGTAATGGTAGAATCATCTAACGTAGCTGCTTCCGGATCAAATAGTGGGAACTTCGTCCACATCCAAAGGTTTCTTCCAAATACCGCAAGGGTAATATCTGTAAGCTTTAAAGGTTCAACAATTGATTTTGGGAAAGAATAAGAGATTCTGGCATCTCTCAGTTTAAGGTATGAAGTATCAAATGAGTTGGTCTCTACGTTTGCTCTTCTATAGTAGTCTCCATAATAAGCGGAAACCGGAATTCCTTTTGTATTAGGAGAAAAAGTTCCATCAGGATTCTGAACAACTCCCTGCCCAACGATTAGACCGCCCGGATTATCTCTTCCTGCAAGAGTATGGGTAAGTTTCCCTTGTTCAGACATTTTGTGATGGGAGTGAGAGTAAGCAATTCCTTTATACTGCCCGTCAAATGAGAAACTCACGGTAATATTTTTGTATCTGAATTCGTTCTGAAGACCTGCTCTCCACTTTGGATAAGCATTTCCAATCTTTTTCATTTCTGTAGACTTTGCCGTTAAGCCGTCTTTAGCATCATAAACTACCTGTCCATCCGGCGAATATACCAATCCTGCTCCGTAAATATCTCCCAAAGAGCCTCCAACTACAGCATCATAAAACACTACACCTCCTATACTTCCCATCGTATAAGGTTTCCCATTATACTCTTCCGGAAGGGAAATGATTTTATTTCTGTTCATTGACCAGTTGGCGTTTACACTCCATGAGAAGTTTTTATTCTTAATGGGATAAGCATTTAAAGTCATCTCAATTCCTCTGTTTCTCAGTTCACCAGCATTGATGATTCTTTTGTTATAACCTGTTTCATACAACATCGGAATAATAATCGATTGGTCTTTAGAATTATTCTGATAAGCCGTAAAGTTGAATGTCAATCTGTTTTTCAGAAGGGTAAAATCCATACCTCCTTCAATATTGGTAATCATCTCCGGCTTCAGATTTGGATTTGGATAAAGTAACGGAGCTTCTACGGATCCAACAAAACCACTGTTTTCATAATATTTATCAAGCATGTAGGTATACGTATCGTTTCCTACTTTAGACCATGATAATCTCAGTTTCCAGAAATTTAAATTGTCTGATTTTAATTTAAAGATATCTGATAATATGAAGGATGATGATACAGACGGATAAAAATAAGATCTGTTATGAGCAGGAAGTGTACTGCTCCAGTCATTTCTTGCTGTTACATCCAGGAAGATCATGTCTTTATAACTGAAGTTGGCTAATGCATACACACTGTTTACCTGATTATCATTAGGTTTTGGAAGCTTATATTCTACCTGCATGGCATTGGAAAGCTGGTAAAGGCCTGCTTTATTAAGACCATTTCCTCTGTAATCATTCATGGTATATTCATGATACCTGATATTTCCTCCAGCTGAAGCTGTTACTCCAATATTTCCGAATTTATTTTTATAAGTGAATAAAACATCATTATTCAAATCCATATATCTGATGTATTGTTCTCTGTAGTACCCTTTCGCGTAATTGGCAGAACTCCAAGGTCTTCTTTGGGTACGAAGTTCATTGTTCCATTCCAAACCGGTTTTATAGGCTACATCAAGATTTTTTGCCAGCTGGTAACTGATATTGATATTTCCTGTAATTGTTTTTTTGTTGGTGCCATTCAAGTTTTCATAGGCAATCAGGTAAGGATTGTCAATATAAGAACTGAAAGGGTGAACCTGATCTACCTGTTCCTGCCCTTTCTTCCAGATAGGCCTGTACCACGCAAGATCTACGTTGGGATTCTGAAAGATCATGAAATAAGAGATCGATTGGTTGTTATACCCTGTTGCAGGAAGATTATCACTTTTTGTCTGACTGAAGTTTATTTTAGTCCCAATCTTCAGTCTGCTGCTCAGTTTATGATCTAAGGATAAAGCCGCATTGAATCTGTCTAAGCCTGTATTAGGCATCATCCATTCATTTTTCAGATAAGAAAGTGATGTTCTGAAAGCGGTAGTTTCATTAGAATGCTCTACAGATAAACTATTTGAATAATTGGATCCTACCTGCCAGAAGTCTTTAATATTATTTTTATAAGGTCTCCAAAGCTGTCTTTCCAAGCTCTGTCCTTCTATGTTAGGATCATACTGGAAGTAGTACTGGCCGTCAAACTTTGGTCCGAAGGCACTACTCGTAGAACCTGTGTTTATTCCATCAACAGATGGTCCATAGGAGTAATAATAGTTTCCGTTTTTATCTTTTTGCTGAGTTCCTTGCCCGTATTCATATTGATAATCCGGCCATTTCAATACTGAATCATAACTTGAATAGGAATTAAAAGCAACCTGAACTTTTCCTTTTCTGCTTTTTCCGGATTTGGTGGTAATCATAATGGCTCCTCTTGAACCTCTTGAGCCATATAATGCGGATGCTGTAGGCCCTTTCAGAATAGAGATGGATTCAATATCATCAGGGTTGATGCTGTTAAAACTGTCTCCATAATCAATAGGTAAGTCTCCACCTGAACCTGCTCCATACGCTGAAGTTCCGGTTCCTGTTTTTTTTCCACTCAAAGGAACGCCATCCACAACAATCAAAGCATCATTATTCCCCATATTCATGGAGATGTCCCCACGAAGCGTGATACGGCTTGTACCCAAAGGTCCTGCTCCTGCAGTCTGAATCTTTAACCCGGCTACTTTACCTTCTAAAGCCTGTGCCCAGTTATTATTCTGAGTTCTTAGAATTTCTTCAGAAGTAACTGTCTGGGTAGAGTACCCTAAAGACTTATCGTGCCTTTTGATTCCCAAAGCAGTCACTACTACTTCATCAAGTCCTTTAATAGTGTCTTTTTTAGCTTTCTGCTGAGCGGTCAGACTGGCGCTGAATAATCCTAACAGCGACAATACCAACAACTTTTGTGTCTCTTTACGCATATCCTTTTTGTTTGCGCAAAATTAGAACGACATTATGAGTATGGCTTTAACAACATTTTAACGTTTATTAAATGTTCATTGAATACTATATTAAGTATTTCTTAACAACATTACATAAAACACTATCTAACAGTCATTTAAAAAATTAAGGATTTTTAACACTATTTTCAAACTCTGTTTATTTGTGTATCTTTATTGTCTTGCTCTGAGATAATAATAGAAAATCTAAGGAAAAAGGATCAAAGCTACATAAGTTAAGTTTAAGAATAATAGACTGGAAACCATTTTTAATCATTAGTATGGATACCACTACAAAATTAAAATGCAGTTTTGGATTATTAGATTTTTAACGCAATGCTCGCTAAGATTTTATAATGATACTGGATGATTTTTAAGAACGCAGAGGCGTTTTACTCAGCAATCACTGAGTAAGTGTCCCTAGCTGAACGAAAATGAACGTAGTCAAAAAGATATCATTGCGCTCTCTGCGTTTACAAAAGACACTTATTTTGTTGCCACTAATGCACGAATTATTATTAATCTGCTTTTCAGGTTTTCATAAAACAAAAGTCCACCCTTAGAAGGATAGACTTTAGAAAATTATTTGTTTGCTTAGTGCTATTTATTTTTCAGCTGCTCAGGAATGTTTGTTGTTACAAATCCGATTCCCTGTTTTTTCAGTTCATCATATACAGCAATGTCATTTACCGTCCATGAGTTGGTGATTAATCCTAAAGTTTTTGCTTCAGCAATCCAGGTTGGATTTTTCTGGAAAATACTGTAGTGATAATCCATACCATCCAATCCTTGTTTTTTGATCTGCTCCGGTGATAGTTCTCCGTTCAGATACTGAACTTTAAATGATGGCGCCAATTTTTTGATCTCTTTACAGATATTAAGACTGAAAGAAATGAATTCACTTTGAGATTCCAGTTTCATATCCTTAATCATTTTGATCGTCTTCTGAGTGATTTCATTTTCAATCTCAGGAGTTTTATCCGGTTTGATCTCTACGATCAGTTTCACGGAAGTATCTTTTTTCCCTTGTTTTAAATAGTCTTTTAAAGTAGGAAATTTTTCGCCGTTTGATAATTTCAAAGCTTCCAATTCTTTGAATAAGGTTTCAGAGATTTCCATTTTACCGTGATGCTCATCGTGATTAATGACCAATACTCCGTCTTTCGTCATTCTCACATCAAACTCAGAACCGTAAACTTTTAATTTCTGAGCATTTTCTAATGATTGAATTGAATTTTCCGTTGTAGGTGGCTGAGCCTGGAAATATCCTCTATGGGCAATAATCTGGGTTTGTGCTTTCATTAAAACTGTACTTAAAACTGCTAACCCTAAGATAAAATTTTTCATAATATAATTTAGATAATTAAAATAAAGTCCTGAAACTTTTGATAAAGGTAGTTAAATAGGACGTATTGAGAAATATAAAACCACAAAAGAAAGGTCTTTACATCACACGTTGGTTAATAAAAGATTCTTCCTTTTGTGGCTACTCACTGTTACTATTGATTAAAAACTGTACTTCGCTCCAATCTGAATTTGATATGGATTTCCTGAAAGAGGTGCTAAACCGTTACCACTCACATTTTTTGTGTACTCAAACTGCTTGGTAACCGGATCGAATTTTTTGATTCTGTACATGGAAGTATTTCCATACGATTCATTTACGCCCCATTCTTTATTAAGCAGATTGGCTACGTTGAAGATGTCTACAGAAAGCTCAAATGCACCTACTTTATCGAATTTTATTTTCTTCGCTACACGTAAATCCCAAAATCCATAAAATCCATTCTTACCCCCATTACGTTCTGCAATTTTACCGTTATATTCATTCACATAATCTTTCAATGCCTGTCCTACACTAGGATCATCAATAATAGATTGAGCTACATTAGGGAAAATATAAGCAAGGTCATTGCTATCCACAAAATCTCCATTAATATTTCCTCCTGCTGTCATAGAGAAACGTGTTCCCCCAATTCCTGAATATCTGATTCCCAATGTAAATCCTGCAATAGTAGGTGAGTTACCATAAATAACCACTTTATTTCGGAACTGGTTGTCAGAATAAGTCATTCTCAAATCTCTCGGATCCCCCTGAACCATTGTAGATAATGTTGCAGAATTGGCTACGTTTCCGTTGTATGAAGTATTGTCTTTAATATCAGACCATGTATAACTTGCTGTGATTTCTCCATCTTTCCAATAACGGTAGCTGGTATCTACAACAAACGAGAACTGATTTACTTTACCATCACTTACCAACTCCAATACTCTTCCGAAATTATTATTGATTCTTCCTTTTTTCCAGTCGATTTTTGCACCATCAATTGCTGAAGTAGGAACATATACTCCTCTTCCCCCTTCATTATCCAATGTAAAGAATGGGTTAGCTACCATGTTTCTGTCATAGTAATAGTAGTTATTTCTACCTAAAGCCATATATGCTGCCAATCCCGCTCTGAACCTGTCATTAAAGAAGTGTGTGTAGGAGATATTCGCTTTGTAAACGATTGGAATTTTAGCATCTTTCCCGGTATAGTTGATGGTTGGAACCTGATCCTTAGCAAGTGTAGGAACTGAACCGTAATTATTTCTATAATTGATAAAATCCGGTGTCAGCCCAACTGTTGCAGGATCTACATCTACTGTAGCCAAATGTTTTCCATCGAACACCAAATTATTGATAATCATATAATTGTTAATATCTGAAGAGAATATCCCGGCTCCAAACTTCAGGAAGTCTTTATTTTGTTCGTTGATATTCCATTCAAACTGGAATCTTGGCTGGATCACAAAAGACTTGATCTTATTATCCGTTCTGATCCCCATTTCATCAAGCAGTTTCTGATTAAGTTCTGCCTTTGGATATCCACCATAGTCTAATCTCAGACCAGCCATCAAATCTAATCCTTTGGCAATTTTAGTCTGGAATTGTCCGTAAATTCCGATATTCCAGATATTAGATCTTACTGACGGGTCATCCATTAAAGGAACCTCTCTATAAAATCTATAAGGCTTAAGATTATCAAAATTATCAAGGCTGCTTATCTTTTTATCCGGATCATCCTTGAAATGGAACCTTCCGTTTACTTCACTTCCGTACACCGATTTCGAAGTGGTGTACATTAAATCAGCACCAAAAGTATATTTTACTTTATCTGTGTTGTAGTATAAGTTATCTACAATCTGGAATACATTATTTCTAAAATTTTCCTGGGCAAAACGATGTCCTCCAATCTGAATATTGGTAGCTCCCAAACCTGGTGTTGTAACATTTTCAACAATTGCTCTTGGAACCGGTTTTCCCAATTCATTGTTCTGATAGCTATCCTGGAAAGTATATAAATACTGTGCTTTTAGTTCATTGGTTAAATTTGAGCGTAAATTTGATCTTAGCGTTAACAATAAACTATTATCTAAGTTTTTATCATTTCCATAAGATTCAAAGAAATTGATACTGGTGTTGTCCCCTAGTCCGTTTTTGTTAAGATCGTAAGTGAAGTTGTTTCTTAACGTCAACAAATGCTTTTCATTAATCTGCCAGTCTAAACGTAAAAATGCAGCATCAGAATTTCTCACTTTATCAAAGCTTCCGAACTGTGGAGTATTTCCTACCCCATATTTAACCCTTGCAATATCTAAAAACTTATTAAGCGTTGCTGTTGTGGTACTGAATCTCTTCTCATCATCTGCAGATCTGATATCTGCAATTTGTAATGGTCTTGAATCAAGCTGGTGATCCCATGCTACGAAGAAATGGAGTTTATTTTTGATGATCGGTCCTCCCAAAGAGAATCCGAACTGAGAAGTAGAGAAATCATTCTGTCTTTTATTTCCTCTGATATCATAAGGACTGGAAAGCCAGTTGGCTCTTAAATATTCCCATGCACTTCCTGAAAATTTATTCGTACCGGATTTGGTAACGGCACTTACCGTTCCACCACCACTTCTTCCCAATGTTACATCATATTGGTTGGTAGTAATTTTAAATTCACGTACTGCTTCAATGGAGATAGAGAAAGGTGCACCACTTCGGCTGGTAGTTGCTCCGGCAGAAGTTGGGTTTTTAGCGGTCATCCCATCAATGGTAAAGTTAGTAGAAGATCCTAACTGTCCGGAAAGATTTCCTCCTTTTCCGCTTAAAGGTGATAGTTCCGTAAGATTGGTAAAGTTTCGTCCATTTACCGGTAGCATCCCGATGTTCTTTGCAGAAATAGCTGTAGCGGCTCCCAGGTTACCAATTTTATTTTTAAGATTTCCGGTAATTTTTACTTCTTCAATATGCTTTTCATTACCCAAATCCATGTTAACCGTTACCTGATCTCCGAAGTTTACATTGTAGCCTTCTCTTTTATCATCGTTTACAATCACCGTATAAGGCCCTCCCAAAGGAATTTCTTTAAAGATATACTCTCCTTTTGAGTTCGTTTCTGTCTCTGTTCTGAATCCGGTAGATTCATTCACAATAGTAACTTTCACTTTTTCCTGCGCGGAACTTCCAGGCCCGGTTACTTTTCCTACGATGGAAGCCTGCGTAGTCTGTGCATACGCCATTGTTCCAAGTCCTAAAAACAATAACCCCAGTACAATCTTTACTTTTCTCATGTCTTCAAATTAGATGTGCAAAGGTATTTTTACTTTAAGAGCCTTCTGTTTACGGGAGTTTTAACATTTTTTTAATTAAATTGAAACGATATGTTAAATTACTTTAAACACTTGTTTTATTTTCTACTGAGTCAGTTGATTGAAGCATGTTACAGATTGTTAATTTTCCTGTAATATTTAATTCCGTTATTTTTTAAATGAAATTACTTTAGTTATTTTTGCTCAAAAGATATAAACCCGATGTCTGAAAACATTCAACAAAAAATAGAACAGCTCCGCAAAGAGCTGCACCAGCATAACGAAAACTATTACCTTCTGGATACTCCTACCGTTACAGATTATGAATTTGACATGTTACTGGAAGAACTTCAGGACCTGGAAGCTAAACACCCTGAGTTTTATGACGAAAACTCGCCTACCATGCGTGTAGGTGGTGGTATTACAAAGGTATTTCCAACAATTCAGCATAAATTCAGAATGTATTCTCTGGATAATTCTTATGATTTTGATGATCTTGAAGACTGGGAAAAGAGAATTATCAAAACGATTGATGAACCTGTAGAATTTGTAGCCGAATTGAAGTATGACGGAGCGTCTATTTCTATTCTTTATGAAAACGGAAAGCTTACTCAGGCTGTAACCCGTGGTGATGGTTTTCAGGGAGACGAAATCACTCCGAATGTGCGTACTATTTCTGACATTCCGTTAAAGTTAAAAGGTGATTTCCCATCACAGTTCTTCATGCGTGGCGAAATTTATCTAACGAGAAAGAATTTTGACAAACTGAATGCAGTTCGTGAAGAAGAAGGATTAGATCCATTCATGAATCCTAGAAATACAGCGAGTGGAAGTTTGAAAATGCAGGACAGTGCGGAGGTAAGAAAACGTGCACTTTCTTCTGTATTATACCAATTCATTTCTGATGAAATTCCTGCGGAAACTCACTGGGAATTGCTTCAAAAAGCACAAGGTTGGGGATTCAAGACTTCTCAGCAGGCAAAGCTTTGCAAAACGTTGGATGAGGTAAAGGAATTTATTACGTTCTGGGATACGGAACGCCACAACCTGCCATTTGAAATTGATGGAATTGTATTAAAAGTGAATTCTTTACAACAGCAAAGACAGCTTGGATACACAGCTAAATCTCCACGTTGGGCCATGGCTTATAAGTTTAAAGCTGAAAAGGTAGAAACTGAACTTCAAAGTGTTTCCTATCAGGTGGGAAGAACCGGAGCAATTACTCCTGTGGCTAACTTAAAACCTGTTTTACTAGCCGGAACGATTGTAAAAAGAGCATCCCTGCATAATGAAGACATCATCAAAAAGCTTGACCTTCATGAAAATGATTTTGTCTATGTAGAAAAAGGTGGAGAAATTATTCCAAAGATCGTTGGAGTAAATACTGAGAAAAGAACTGATGAAAGCAGGGAAATAGAATACATTAAACATTGCCCGGAATGTGGAACTGAATTGGTGAAAATTGAAGATCAGGCCATCCATTTCTGTCCGAATGAACTTCATTGTCCGCCACAGGTTGTAGGAAGAATGATTCACTATGTTTCAAGAAAAGCATTGAATATTGATAACCTTGGAAGTGAAACCATCGAACAGCTTTACAGAGAAAAACTGATTGAAAACCCTGCTGATTTCTACGTTTTAACCAAAGAACAAATTCTTCCACTGGAAAGAATGGCGGAAAAATCTGCTCAGAATATCATTACAGGAATTGAAAAATCAAAGGAAATCCCTTTTGAAAAAGTATTGTACGGAATTGGTATCAAGCATGTGGGAGAAACAGTTGCTAAAAAACTGGTAAAAAACTTCCCTACCATTGAGGAGTTAAAAAATGCTACTGTTGAAGAGCTTTGTCAGGTAGAAGATATCGGAGCTAAAATCGCAGTGAGCATTGAAGAGTTTTTCAAAAACACTGAAAACCTATTGATGATTGAGCGTTTGAAATCTTATGGAGTACAGCTTGAAAAAGGAGAAAGTACCAATGAAGTATTGTCTAACGTTTTAGAAGGAAAAACATTCCTTTTCACTGGAAAATTATCACTATTCACCAGGGAAGCAGCAGAAGAAATGGTAGAGAAACATGGAGGAAAGAATATTTCTGCAGTTTCGAAAAACCTCAACTATCTTGTGGTGGGAGAGAAAGCCGGAAGCAAACTTAAAAAAGCTCAGGATATTGGAACGATCAACATTCTGGATGAACAACAGTTCCTTGATCTAATTGAAAAACAGTAAAAAAATCTAACTTTTAATATAAAGCTCCTGTTGTTACCAATACTTATACAACATCCATTGAAGGTACTTTGGGTACTTTGGGTACTTCAGAGATCAGCAATGAGAAGAAGAAGAAGAATACAATAAATATTTATCCTAATCCGGTAAAAGATATATTGTATATTAAGTCCTCTAATGAAGTAACGAAAGCTGAAATTTATGATACAGTAGGAAGAGTTATTAACTCTATGGGTGTAAAAGAAAATACAGTGAATGTTTCGGATCTTCCTAAAGGAAATTATCTGATTAAACTATTCTTAAAAGACAAGGTTTCTGTACAGAAATTCATTAAGGATTAAGTTCATAAAACAACTATAAAATAAAAGTAAAAAGCTGCAAAATATTTTGCCGCTTTTTTGTTTTTAAAACCTACAAGACACTTACAATCAAACAGTAAACAGTGGTTAAAAAAAATCTCAAAGTAATTCTTTAAAAGTTTACATTTGCTAAAATTAAACTATCCCATGAAAAAACTCTACCTAGTCTTTCTAATGACTATGTTTTCCGCTCTGCAAGCGCAGATTGTTAATATTCCTGATGCCAATTTCAAAAGTATTCTGCTATCTAATGTACCTAATGCTGTTATGGCTTTTGATCTTATGAATAATCTTACTATCATTGATAAAAACCATGATGGAGAGATTCAATTATCTGAAGCTTCCAATATTACAAAACTAAACATCCGAGTAACTAGTTTTCCGGCTAATTATTCTCAACTGTTCAGTAACCTCGTTTCAATGGAAGGAATACAAAGCTTTACCAATCTGACTTCTCTTGATATAGATGGTCTTCCATTATTACAGACCTTAGATTTAAGTAATAATACCCTATTATATAACCTGGAAGTTAGCAGATGCTATGTCCTTTCATCATTAAACCTTCAAGGGTGTAGCCAGCTACATGATATGGAGATCTTTGCCAGTAAGATAGCTTCCATTAATTTATCCGGACTAACAAACTTATATGATGTGAGTATATTACAATGTCAACTTGAGAATATCTATTTGAATAATAATACGAATCTCAGCTCCTTAAACTTAGCATTGAATAAGCTTCAGACAATACCTATAAATCAAACCCCTAATTTAAAATTTCTGACCCTAACACAAAACCAAATCAGCACACTTGATTTCAGTGGTTTTCCAAAATTAGAAGCCTTGGGGGTCAGTCTCAACAAGTTTATCACCATTGATTTGTCACAAAATAAAAACCTTACAAGCTTCTATTGTGATAAGAATCCTTTTCTTCAATCATTGTTCATTAAAAATGGAATTCAGAATTTCGGTTCTACTAATACTTCAAGCTTCACAGATACCCCAAACCTTGTTTACATCTGTGCTGATGATTTTGAAATTCCTGATATTATTTCTTTATTACCATCTGCAAATACGTGTGTTCTCAACTCATACTGTTCATTTACCCCTGGAGGTACATTTTACAACATTCAGGGAAATACAAAAGTTGATGCCAATAATAATGGCTGTGATGCCAATGATGCCAACAAAGCTTTCCAAAAGTTCAGCATAACAGGAGGTGGAATTGCAGGAAGTGTGATTGCCAATACTTCCGGAGATTTTTCTCTTTCAGTACAGCCAGGCAGTCATACTGTGACTCCGGTACTTGAAAACCCAGCATACTTCAATATTTTACCTACAAGCTTTACAGCTAGCTTTCCTCAACAAGCAAGTCCATTTATTCAAAATTTCTGTATAACTCCGAATGGTGTTCATAATGATTTAGAAACAGTAATTGTACCTGTTACAGAGGCTTCACCAGGCTTTGAATCAAAATATAAAATCATTTACAAAAATAAAGGGAATACGATACAATCAGGTACCTTGGCATTTAATTATAATGATAGTGTAATGGATTATATGAATGCAACTCTGCCTACTTCTTCTCAATCTTCCGGAATATTGAACTGGAACTTCATAAGTCTTCATCCTTTCGAAACTAAAGAAATTATTGTCACTGTAAAGCTAAACACTCCAACACAAACTCCGGCTTTAAATGGTGGTGATATTCTACATTATACATCACAAATCAACGGGGCTACAGATGAAACTCCGGCTGACAATAATTTTGCTTTAAACCAAACGGTTGTCAATTCTTTTGATCCTAATGATAAAACTTGTCTTGAAGGAGCTTCTATTGCAAAAACTCAGGTTGGAGACTACGTTCATTACTTAATCCGATTCGAAAATACAGGAACAGCTAATGCCAGAAATATTGTTGTAAAGGACGAAATAGATGCAACAAAATTTGATATTTCGTCTTTAGTTCCTTTGAATGGAAGCCATAGCTATGTTACAAGAGTAACAAATCCTAATATTATAGAATTCATTTTCGAAAACATTCAGTTACCTTTTGATGATGCCAATAATGATGGATATGTAGCCTTTAAAATAAAGACAAAATCCACTTTAAATACTGGAGATTCTTTCAGTAATACCGCCAAAATCTATTTTGATTATAATGCTCCTATTATTACCAACACTTATACAACAACCATTGCAAGTACTTTGGCTACTTCAGAGGTCAAAAATGATAAGAATGTGGTAAGTATTTATCCTAACCCGGTAAAAGATATATTGCATATCAAATCTACAGATGAAGTAACTAAAGCTGAAATTTATGATACAGCGGGAAGAGTTATTAACTCTATGGGTGTAAAAGAAAATACAGTGAATGTTTCGGATCTTCCTAAAGGAAATTATCTGATTAAACTATTCTTAAAAGACAAGGTTTCTGTACAGAAGTTTATTAAAGAATAAATTATAAAATTATTATCTATACCATCTCAAAAGCCGTGAATTTTTCACGGCTTTTTTTGCAATTGTTGATGATCTATCATAATAAACATAGCTCCTCTGAAGACAATTCAGGATCGGAGTTCACAGACCCTACCCTACATAAAACCATCGCTAACAATTACATTAAAATATTAAATTAAAAACAAATAAACATTAATTATTTTAAACTAAAACAATGATATATAGAAAAATATTAATAAATTTACATTAACCAAACATCACTAAACCATGAAAAACATTTATTTTTTTGTGCTCTTACTAGCACAAGTGTCTGCTACTGCGCAGATCATTAATTTTCCCGATCCTGCATTCAAAGCAAAATTGGTCTCAGCAACTCCGGGAAATTTTGTTGCTTATAACCTCAATGGAACAGCAACCGCAATAGATACTAATAATGACGGAGAAATACAGGTAAGCGAGGCTCAAAACATTTCAAAATTGTCATTCAGCAGTACTTCCATTAATGATATTACGGGAATACAGAATTTTACCAACCTTACTTCTCTTAATGCCTCAGGAAATACATCACTTAACTCCGTTGATGTAAGTAATATGGTTCAGCTAAAAGAGTTAGTTCTTTTCACTAACGCTCTGAATGCTATCAATACACAAGGCTGTAATCAGCTTGAGAGCTTCTCATTCAGTAATAACAGCGGTTCTATTTCAAATCTCAGTTTTTTACAAAATCCTTCTTTGAAAAAGCTTATCATGATGAAAAACACGCATTTGGCCAGCGTGGATCTTTCCAATCTTACAGGACTGGAAGATATTTTTATGGGGGAAAGCACTAACCTGAATTTTACAAGTTTAAATCTATCCAACAACATCAATCTGAAAAAAATCCATATCGATAAACCCAATCTTACATCACTCACATTCAATACATTAAACCTACTTGAAAATATTACGGTTAACAGGACAAAGTTAACATCTCTGGATCTTACCAATGCTCCCCTGCTTAGTAATCTGACCCTCGATCAAAACCCATTACTGAGCACTCTTGTTATTCAGAACAATGCTAATCTGGAATATGTGCGTGTTCAGCATTCTCCATTACTTACTTCTATTAGTGTTCAGAATAAAGCCAAACTACTGGGATTAACTTTAACCGGCACAGGTATATCTTCTTTAAATCTTACAGGATCACCTGAAATATTTAGTTTATCATTGAGTGATAATAAAATTACGTCTTTAGATGTTTCCCCTCTTACAGATCTTGTATTCATGTCTATGGGTGAAGATTTTCTTACCAGCATTGATGTAAGCCAAAATACGAAGCTAAGCTCTTTAAATGTAGCAGGTAATGCTATTACGGCCGTAAATACTAAAAATGGAAAACCTAATCTTCAGTTCTATGCAAGCCCGATATCATTAACCCCAAATTTGGCTTATGTATGTTGTGATACGAATAAAGTGAATCAGGTTTCCAGTATGCTCCTTTCCTATGGACATACAAATGTGGTGGTTAACAACTACTGTTCATTCACTCCGGGAGGAGTATTCTATACTGTTCAGGGAACTACAAAATACGACAGCAATAATAACGGTTGTGACCTAAATGACCTGGCTAGGCCATTACAAAAATTTAATATTACCAACGGAACCATTTCAGGAAGCAGCATTGGAAATTCTTCCGGCAATTACTCTATTCCATTACAAACAGGAACTCATACCATTACCCCTGTTTTAGAAAATCCATCCTATTTTACAATCACTCCTTCATCTGTAAATGTAACATTTCCTAACCAGGCAAGCCCGGTAATCCAAAACTTCTGTTACGCAGCCAATGGTGTACATAGTGATCTGGAAGTTATGATCATTCCTATACAGGCTGCAGTTCCAGGTTTTGATGCTCAATATAAAATTGTTTATAAAAATAAAGGAACAGCAGCACAATCCGGAAGTATAGCTTTTAGTTTTAATGATAGTTTGATGAATTATCAAAATGCAACAGTAACGCCTAATTCCCAATCAAGTGGAGCACTCAGCTGGAATTTCACCAATCTTTTGCCATTTGAAACAAAAGAAATAACAGTCACCGTAAAGTTAAATACTCCAACACAATCTCCTGCAGTGAATAATGGTGATATTCTGCATTATACAGCACAAATTAATGGAGCAACAGATGAAACGCCAGCTGACAATAATTTCAGTCTAAACCAAACTGTTGTTAATTCCTTTGATCCTAACGATAAAAACTGTCTGGAAGGAACTTCTATTGAGAAAACTCAGGTGGGAGACTATGTACATTATCTGATCAGATTTGAAAACAAAGGAACAGCCAATGCCAGAAATATTGTAGTAAAAGATGAAATTGATGCATCAAAATTTGATTTATCCTCTGTAGTTGCACTCAATGGAAGTCATAATTTTATAACAGAAATTAAATCTCCGAATATTGTGGAATTTATTTTTGAAAACATTCAGCATCCATTTGATAATGATCATAATGATGGTTATGTTGCCTTCAAAATAAAGACAAAATCTACCTTGAATATTGGTGACAGTTTCAGTAATACTGCAAAAATTTATTTTGATTATAACCACCCGATCATTACCAATACCTATACAACAAGTGTTCAGGACAGGACTACTCTGGCAACTTCTGAAACCAGTAAAAAAAATAATCAGTTGGTGATTTACCCTAATCCAGTGAAAGACATCCTTCATATACAATCTCCGGATGAAGTGAGTAAAATAGAAATCTATGATCTGGCAGGAAGAATTATCAATTCTATGGGGGCAAAAGGAAACTCTATAAATGTTTCGGACCTACCTAAAGGAAATTATCTGATTAAACTATTCTTGAAAGATAAAGTTTCTGTACAGAAATTCATTAAAGAGTAAACTTATATAAACTACTATATAATAAAGGCTGCGAATAGTTTTCGCAGCCTTTTGTATTTTAATAACTATATTTTATTTAAAAACAAGAATCGTATAAGGATTGTTGTCACCTGCTTTAGGGGTAATCAATCTGATCTGTTCTTTATTTTTAAAATAATCTACATAAGAATCTTTGGTGAGGGTCTTCCCTTTCTCAGTCTCTTTGTACCCAGAAGCCAGAATTATTTTAACATATTGATCGTATTCCTTTTTAGTTTTAAATTCATACTCAATTCTGTCATCAGATTTATCTTCGTATTCAAACTTTGCGATTTTAGATAGGTAATCGGGAGTTTCATATTCTGTTACCACGAAACCTAGTCCTTCTGTTTTATCATAAAACCTGTAATTAAGGCTTTTCATTTCCTTTTTAAAATCAGCCATTCCTAATTTGTTGAATGCTGCAAATTGTTCTAAGGTAAAGGTTTGCGCAGAAAGCTGACTGCTTAAGGTAATACCGAATAATATGACTAATAAGCTTGCTATTTTCTTCATTTTGTTAATTTGGTAACAAATATAATGTATAAATAATTAGAGAAAGTTTATGGCTTATTTATCATTTCTTCTGCCATCCCAAATAGAGAGAATGATTAATTCAACACCTGAAAATTCATAAAATATAAGATAATCTCTGACAATTTTAACCCTTACATTTTGGATATCAGTTTTTCGTACAATAGTAGGATTGAATACAATATTCCAAATAAAAAAAGAGTAATACTGAGAGAAAGAATTACAATTATAAAAAGATTTTCATTTTTGAAATCAATATAAGAGAGACCAATCGTGAAAACACTTGAAATGACAAGCAATATCAGACTTTTAATTTTACTGGAATAAAAATGATGCTCTTTCATATTCTCTTTGGTCTCTATATTTGATGGAATTCAAATATATAAAACTTCAGGCAATGGGAAGTCTGAAGTAAAATGTACTTCCATTATTCAGAGCGCTGCTTACCCCAATTTCACCATTCTGTTTCTCAATAAAATTCTTTGAAATAGCCAGCCCGAGACCTGTTCCATTCTGATGTTCACCAGGAACCTGAAAGTAACGGTCAAAGATCTGTCTGTGATATTTTTCATCAATCCCGCTTCCCGTATCAATAATATTAAACTGAATAAAATCTTCTATCCTTTGTACAAGAACTTTAATTTCTTCATCCTGAAAGGAATGTTTTACCGCATTGGTTAGGAAATTATTCATGACCCAAACTGTTTTGTCAAAATCAGCTGTCACAAAATCAGTATCTTCCAACTGGTATTCTGTATGAATTGAAATATTCTTCTGTTCTGACAGTTTTTCAACATTTTTTACAGCGGTCTGTACAATTTCTTTAGGGGAACATTTTTCAACAGTCAGACGAATATTTCCGGATTCTACCTGAGAAAGATTAAGAAGTTCACCGGTAATATCCAATAAACGCTGCCCGTCTTCATTGATGCTCTTCAGCAATTCCTGCTGTTGTTCATTCAACTCACCGAATTTCTGATTTCCGAGTAGCTGCACCCCCATTTTTATAGCAGAAATCGGAGTTTTCAATTCATGGGAAATGGTTGCAATAAAATTGGTCTTGGCAAAATCCAGTTCTTTAAAAGGTGTAATATTTCTCAATAAAATTACCTTCCCGATATATTTTTTCTCCTTCTCTCCTGTTTTTACAATATTAATCGGGACAATATCCTGTTCAAAATAGTTTTCTTTATTCTCCCGAACGATCTTAATAGGATCTTTCATCGGATGATCAATATTTTTCAGTAGTTCCCGCATCAGATCATTATTAATTGCCACTTCATGGGCTGTTTTTCCGATAATATCTTCTTTGTGCAGATTAGTGATCTTTAAAGCTTCATCATTAATCATATAGATGAAATGATTTTCATCGAGACCAATTACAGCATCATGCATATTATTCACCAAGGTTTCAATCCTTTTTTTCTCCATCAGCTGCTTGGAAAGGTTGCTGCTTTCATATTCCTGAAGCTTTTCTGCCATCACATTAAAAGAGTCTGCCAGGCTGTTGAATTCTTCACTGCCTTTAAAATGTACCCTTTCATTATAATTTTTATCTGCAATCTGCCTGATACTAAAGGTTAGCTGATTGATAGGCTCAGCAATGGTTTGAGGCAGGTTGAACAATAAAATAAAAGCAATCAGAAAGCAAACCGTTCCCAGACTGACAATCCAAAAAGTCGCATTTTCAGCTGTAATGATAGCGATATCACTTTTACGTTCAATCCCTTTCATATTTAAAGACATGATTCTGGCCAGATCTTCCCGGATTAGCTTCTCTTTATGGGTTGTAGGTTCTTCTAAATAACTGTTGAAATGCAGATTCAGATTCTGGGTTGCCTCTTTTTCTCCAAATTCAGTAAGGTTTTTATCCTGCAACTTATTGTTTTTCTTAAAATCTGCTATGGCCACCACACTGTCTGTACTTATATGATCCAGCGCCAGAAGCATATTCTTAGAAAATTCAAGGCTGTTATAATTGGCCGTAAGAATCTTTTCTGTATCAGATTTTAATTTATTGATATATACAGAACCTATTACTGAAAGCAGGACGATCAGTAAAAATAAAAGGCCCACGCCTAAGGTAAGTTTTGTTTTAAGTTTCATATGAAGATCCTTATTGTTTTTTAAAAGACATATGCAATCGCGTCATCTTTATCGGTGTTTGTGGTTTCCAAATCATTGCGATTTCATTACTTTTAAGATAAGATAATAATATCTACCTGCCTTTCATTCAGCCCATTCATCAAAGTATAAATCCAGCTATAGCCGGACAGACGCTGCCAAAGCTTTGCATGAGGCTTTCCGATGCAGACTGTGGTGATGTTATGGGCAATCACATATTCAAGGATTCCGTTATGAACACTATTTTCCTTGATCCTGACAACCTTGGCTCCCAATTCTTGTGCTAAATTAAAATTATTAATCAAATACCGCTGCTTGTCCAGCGCTATTTTTTCAGGGTTTTCTGAAGGTTTCTGAATATAGAGAACCGTCCACGGACTGTTATAATAACTCGCCAGCCTGGCAGTCTTTCTGATGATGGTCTTTGCAATCTTCTCATTGCTGCTGATGCAGGCCAGAAATTTGATGGGTTTAAAATTCTCTGTTTTAATTTCAGTTTCCACCTTTCTTTCCACATGCGTTGCTACTTCTTTTAATGCAAGTTCACGAAGCTGTAAAATATGACCACTCTGGAAAAAGTTACTGAGTGCGGTCTGAATTTTCTCTTTCTTATAGATTTTTCCTTCTTTCAAACGGGTGAGAAGCTCATCGGCGGTAAGGTCAATATTCACTACTTCATCAGCCAGAGCCAAAATTTTATCAGGAACACGCTCTGCAACTTCAACTCCCGTTATTTTCTTTACTTCTTCATTAAGACTTTCAATATGCTGAATATTCATCGCACTGATGACATTGATCCCGTTATCCAGAATCTCAAGCACATCCTGCCATCTCTTTTTATTTTTGGACCCTTCCACATTGGTGTGGGCTAGTTCATCTACAAGAACCACTTCCGGATGTTCATTGATAATAGCCTGGAGGTCCATTTCCTCCAGGTTTTTACCTTTATAAAAGACTGATTTTCTTTCAATTTCCGGAATTCCTTCCGCCAACGCTACCGTTTCTTCACGGTCATGGGTTTCTATATAACCAATCTTTACATCAATGCCGTTTCGTAAAAGGGAATGAGCCTCCTGCAGCATTCGGAAGGTCTTCCCAACACCTGCACTCATTCCAATATAAATTTTGAACTTCCCTTTTCGGGACTTTTGGATAAGTTCTAAAAAATGTTTTGCTGATGACATTGATTTGATTCTTTTTAGTTTTATTTTAAACACTTTTTCACTTGGTTAAAACCACACCGCTAAACTTGTTGTAACGAAGAAATTTCCTTTTCTGAAATCATCATTTTTCGCAAAAATAGCGTCCTTAGAAGTAAATCCTCTCGCTTCAGTACGAAAAACAACATTTTTAAATACAGCATAATCTACATTCAGTGAATATCCAAAGGTTTGAAAACCATTAGAACTTCCTGTACTGATAATCACTCCATTTTTATCATTGTAATATTCCAGTCTTCCGGCTAATGCCCATTTAGTGTCTACCTGATATTTTGCCTGTATATTTGGGCTGTACCAGATATTATATTGCTCACTTCCTTTGGTCTTCTGCTCTGCTCCGATATCAAATCCTAATAAAGCCGAAAACTGGTCTGTTAACTGGAAACTTCCATACAAATCATGGAAATAACGCATTCTTTTCTCATCCTTGGCTTTATCATTTCCTATAAATGAACTGCTATTCAAAGTTACTTTATCATTTGGTTTGTACGTCACCTGATGTCCAAAAGAAATACTCTGATTTCCTTTTACTTTTGCAATACGTTGCCAGCCATTCAGAACCAATCCGCTTACAAACCATTTTCCGTTGTCTGAAGTATAGGAAACTTTAGCTCCGGTTTCAAAATAAGGCGAATTTTCAGCCGCAAAACTTCTTGTCAGATTAATATTATCTTTTCCTATTGCACTTTCCCAACCAATATGAGAAGGCATAATCCCGGCATCAATCCACAGGTTTTTATTTTTGGATATTTTGATTCCTACATTTGCTTCGTTGATATATCGCAAAGCTTCCTGTTCTGCAGCCATATTGTCCTGTGCGTAAGTTCCACCCATTAATGCAAGATTGGCTCTGATATTATCACTCTGATAATTGGCTTTTATGAGACCCAGATTAAGATTGACCTCATTATGTCTGTTGTAGGAGTATAAAAAATTCTGGCGGAGATGATTTCCCGGCTCATTAAAATCGTAAGTATAAAAGAGTTCCGCATAAGCCGAAAATGTAACTTTAGGCTCTGTTTTTAATGAGTCTGATGATTGTGCTTTTGAGAAAAACACTCCCAATAGCATTCCTATAATAGTAATTTTTTTCACGTTGATTTCGAATTGTCTAAGTACAGTAAAGAAATATATTCATCTGATATTATAACCATTAAGAAAGAACTAAGCTGTTAAGAAAAGGATTATAAGCGAATGATAAGTGGTAATATTTTGAAATTTTAGATTTTCTTACTTACACTTAATTCTTTCAATACTCTTAATGGTTCAATGTATCTAACAATATTTTATAAATTCTGCCGTACAATTATTTTAATTATTTAAGTTGATCTAACTCACCATGTCAAGGTTTAAAACCTTGACATGGTTAAGTTCAAGATTATTAGATTATTTTAATTGGTCTAAAGCGATGTTAAGCTTTAAAACATTGATTTTTGAAGGTCCGAAAAGCCCTAAAAACGGTTTCTGAGTTTGATCTTTAATTAAGGTATTAATCTTCTCTACAGAAAGGTTTCTCATTTTGGAAATTCTTTTGGCCTGATATAAAGCTCCTTCTTCTGAAATATCAGGATCCAATCCACTTCCGCTTGCTGTAGCCAACTCTACAGGCACTTTAGCATTTCCCATTTCTGGATTCTGTAATTTTAGGGTATCTATTCTTTTTTGTACAGTTTCCAAATATTCTTTATTGCTTGGACCTTTGTTACTTCCTCCACTTCCCGCTGCGTTATAGTTTACATTGGATGGACGGCCATGGAAGTATTTTTCAGATTTAAATTCCTGTCCGATGTTGGCATAGAATTTTTGTCCTTTATAATTAATGATCTCCGCATTTCCCTGAGTAGGTAATACCTTTGATCCGGCATATACAACGATCAGATAAATCCCTACAATAGCTAACATGACAAGACTTAATCTGAAAGCTGAAACGATATGATTTTTCATTTTTTAAATTTTAATAGAATAGACTAATCACTACATCAATAATTTTGATTCCGATGAAAGGAACAATAACGCCTCCCAAACCATAGATCAAAAGGTTTCTTCTCAATAATGCACTGGCACCAATTGGCTTGTAAGCCACTCCTTTTAACGCCAATGGAATCAGGAAAGGAATAATCACCGCATTGAAAATAACCGCTGATAAAATGGCTGTTTCCGGACTGTGAAGATTCATGATATTCAGTTTCTGTAATGACGGAATAAAGGTGATAAACAAGGCCGGAATGATGGCAAAGTATTTCGCAACGTCATTGGCAATACTGAAAGTCGTTAGAGTTCCACGGGTCATCAATAATTGTTTTCCGATCTCTACGATCTCAATGAGTTTGGTAGGGTCATTATCAAGGTCTACCATGTTACCTGCTTCCTTCGCTGCCTGAGTTCCACTGTTCATCGCAACCCCCACATCGGCCTGAGCTAATGCCGGGGCATCATTCGTTCCGTCTCCCATCATCGCTACCAGTTTTCCTTCCTGCTGTTCCTTCTTGATGTAGTTCATCTTATCTTCCGGTTTGGCTTCGGCAATAAAATCATCAACTCCAGCTTTTTCCGCGATAAATTTCGCCGTTAAAGGGTTATCTCCGGTTACCATTACCGTTTTTACCCCCATTTTTCTCAGTCTCTGGAAACGTTCCTGTATTCCTGTTTTAATAATATCCTGAAGTTCAATAACGCCCCATACTTTTTCATTAACGGAAACTACTAAAGGTGTTCCTCCGTTTTCAGAAATTTTGGTTACCGCATCCTGGGTTTCCTGTGGGAAAAGATTCCCGGCTTTTTCAGTCAGTTTTTTTATAGTGTCGTAAGCTCCTTTTCTGATTCTGGTTTCTTCAAAATCAATTCCTGAAGTTCTGGTCTCAGCAGTAAAGTCTATGTAGGTTGGATTGGGAACCAACAGATCTTCTGATTTCAGCTGACTCAGTTCTATAATAGATTTTCCTTCAGGGGTTTCATCTGCTACCGAGCTCAGAGCAGAAGCTTTGATAAAGTCTTCAAGTTTAATTCCGTTGGTTGGATGAAATTGAGTGGCCTTACGGTTCCCAATAGTGATTGTTCCGGTTTTATCAAGTAGCAAAACATCAATATCACCCGCTGTTTCTACAGCTTTTCCACTTTTTGTGATTACGTTGGCTCTCAATGCTCTATCCATTCCAGCAATCCCGATTGCAGAAAGCAGACCTCCAATGGTTGTCGGAATAAGACAGACAAAAAGTGAGATAAATGCGGCAATCGTAATTGGAGTCTGCGCATAGTCTGCAAAAGGCTTTAAGGTTAGGGTTACAATAATAAAAGTAAGGGTAAACCCTGCTAATAATATGGTTAATGCGATTTCGTTAGGTGTTTTCTGTCTTGATGCTCCTTCTACAAGAGCAATCATTTTATCCAAAAAGGATTCTCCGGGTTTGGTAGTTACTTTTACCTTAATTCTGTCTGAAAGTACCTTGGTTCCTCCCGTTACTGAGCTTTTGTCTCCTCCTGCTTCGCGGATAACCGGTGCACTTTCTCCTGTTATGGCAGATTCATCAATGGTTGCCAGCCCTTCAATAATTTCTCCATCCATCGGAATCTGATCTCCGGTTTCACAAAGAAAAATATCTCCAAGCTTCATTTCTGCAGACATTTTTAAAGCAGTTTCTACCTGAAATCCAGGTTTGTTATCAATCACCAGTTTGGCAGGAGTTTCCTCACGGGTTTTCCTAAGCGTATCAGCTTGTGCCTTTCCTCTGGCTTCAGCGATAGCTTCAGCAAAATTGGCAAATAAAACGGTAAAAAATAAGATAATGAATACCAGGAAATTATATGAGAAACTTCCCTGGGTTTTATCACCAGTTAAGCTGAACATGCTTACTATAAACATGACCACTGTTCCGATCTCCACCAGAAACATCACTGGATTTTTAAACATAATTTTCGGATTCAGTTTTACGAAAGACTGTTTAATCGCTTCGTTTACCAAATCTCTTTGAAACAATGTTTGTGATTTATTTTTCATTTTTTTGAAAGAGTTTATATCATTATAAATCAATAACAACCATTAAGAGAAACTAAATTATAGGGCATAGGATTGGATAATATTATGTAGTGAACGTTTCGGTAAGTTTTAAATGAGTTCCCTAAACGATTCAGCTTCCTGAATGGTTGACTATTGATTTTAATTTTTAATGTTCACAATTTATTTAGAGAAATATTGTATCTGTTCTGCAATAGGTCCTAGAGTTAATGCAGGGAAGAATGATAAGGCTGCAATTAGCAGAATAACCGCCAGCGTCATAAAACCGAATGTTGCGGTATCTGTCTTCAATGTTCCTGAACTTTCTGGAATGAATTTTTTCTGAGCCAGTAATCCTGCAATAGCTATCGGTCCTATAATTGGGATAAATCTTGATAACAGCAGTACTATTCCTGTTGAAATATTCCACCAAGGGGTATTATCTCCCAATCCTTCGAATCCTGATCCATTATTGGCTGAGGAAGAAGTAAATTCATACAGCATTTCACTGAAACCATGGAATCCGGGATTGTTCAATGTTTTAGCACCAAATTCAGGTAAATAAGCCGTTAAAGCCGTTCCCACAAGAATTAAAAATGGATGGAACAAAGCAACAATCATCGCGATTTTCATTTCCTTGGCTTCGATCTTTTTCCCCATGAATTCCGGGGTTCGTCCTACCATCAATCCACTGATAAACACAGCGAGAATGATAAAGATAAAGTAGTTCAGTATCCCTACTCCACAACCGCCGTAGAAGCAGTTAATCATCATCGCAAGAAGTTCATTCATCCCTGAAAGAGGCATCGTACTGTCATGCATAGAATTTACAGAACCCGTAGAAATTACCGTAGTGGCAATACTCCAGTAGGCTGATGCAGCGCTACCGAAACGGATTTCTTTCCCTTCCATCGCACCTAAGCTACTGTCTGCTCCCATTTTTGTAATCAAAGGATTTCCTCCCGTTTCATTAACAATATTAGGAACAGTAAGCGCTAAGAAACCAATCGTCATCACGGTAAATATGACCCATGATAATTTTCTTTTCTTTAAATAGAAACCTAACGCAAAAACCAATGCAAACGGAATAATCATCTGAGTGACCATTTCCGTCATATTCGTTATATAATTTGGGTTTTCAAGAGGATGAGCTGAATTGGCTCCGAAGAAACCACCACCATTGGTTCCCAAATGTTTAATAGCAACAAAAGCGGCTACCGGACCTCTGGAAACGTCTATTTTTTGCCCTTCAAGGGTTGTAATATGATCTTTTCCTTCAAAAGTCATCGGACTTCCATTAATAGAAAGAATTAAAGCAACTATTACACTGATTGGAAGTAAAATTCTAATCATTGACTTAGTAAAATAGTCATAGAAATTACCTAGTTCTGTAGCTGTTTTTTCTTTAAAAGCTTTAAAAAGAACAGCCATAGCAGCCATTCCCGTTGCAGCCGTTACAAACTGTAAAAACATCAGATAAAGCTGGCTTAGATAACTTACTCCCGTTTCTCCTGAATAGTGCTGTAAATTACAGTTCACTAAAAATGAGATGGTTGTATTAAAAGCCAGATCAGGTGACATATTCGGGTTCCCATCCGGATTTAAAGGTAACCAGGCTTGGGTGAGCAAGAGGATAAATCCTATAATAAACCAAACCAGATTAATCGCCAGCATCGCATACATATTCTGCTTCCAGTTCATCTGGCGATTGGGATTGATTCCCGATATTTTATAAATTAACTTTTCAATCGGCTGAAAAACCGGATCTAAAAAGGTTTTCTTGTATCCATAAACATTAGCAATGTATTTACCTAAAAATATTCCGATAACTAATGTAATAGCAAACATGGCTATGATGCCTAAAATTTCTGTATTCATCGTCTTTTAAAATTTTTCAGGTTTCATTAAAACATAACAGATATACACAAAGGCAAGAATTGAAAGGAAAAATAAACTCCACATAATTTTATATTCTATCAAAAAATTCAACTGATTTATATAAAAGCCAGAACAATACTGCAAAAAGCAGAATTAAACTTATCAGCATCATATCTTTATTATTAGAGTTAAAAGTGTAAACAATACGTACGATACAATCAGCAAACTAAAAGTTGCATGCTCCCGTTTTTTAAACGTTTTTCTTGAAATTGTCATTTTTAAATATTTTATTCAGAGACTATATGCCAAAAGAAGGTCCAATCCTGAAATAAATAAAACAACATACTGAAATACAATAAATTAACACCAATACAAAACCTATCTAAAAACAGAAAAGCCTATCAAAATGATAGGCTCTTTATTAAAATGATAAAAGACTTATTTCAGTCCGTATTCGTCGAGTTTACGATATAGCGTAGCAATTCCTATTTCAAGGAGTCTAGCCGCTTCTGCCTTATTACCCTTCGTATATTGCAATACTTTTTGGATATGAATTTTCTCAAGCGATCTCATACTTAAAGAATCACTCTCTGGAACCGCCTTTTCTGAATAATGAGGAAGGCTTTCAGCATCCAGAATATTATCATTCATAAGAATCAGGCTGCGTTCTACGGCATTTCTTAATTCTCTGATATTCCCTTTCCAGTCGTTTTTCTCAAGGGCCTTATAATATTCCGGTAAAACCTGAATGGATGGCAGATGGAGTTTATTTGAGAATAAATCAACAAAATTCTTTGCCAGCATTTTCAGATCCTCTTTTCTTTCTCTTAAAGACGGAAGTGTAATTTCAAAAACATTCAGTCTGAAATAAAGGTCTTCTCTAAAATTCCCTTGCTTTATCTCCTCTTCCAGGTGTCTATTAGTAGCTGCAATCAGTCTGAAATCAGATTTGGAAACTTTGGTTTCCCCCATTTTGATAAATTCTCTTGTTTCCAGTACTCTAAGCAATTTTGCCTGAAGTTCTATAGGCATTTCACCAATCTCATCAAGGAATAGAGTTCCGCCATTAGCTTCTTCAATTAATCCTTTCTTATCTTTTATTGCCCCTGTAAAAGCACCTTGCTTATGACCGAAAAGTTCACTTTCCAGGATTTCCTTACTAAAAGCAGAACAGTTAATCGCTACAAAAGTGTTTTTCTTACGCTCACTTCCCTCATGGATAGCATTTGCAAAAACCTCTTTTCCGGTTCCTGTTTCACCTGTTAAAAGTACGGCAGCATCAGTTAATGCTACTCTTTCTGCTAATTTTTTGGAGTGTAAAATCAATGGGGAATTACCAATAATTTGTCCAAACCCTTTTAATGCTCCGCATGACTGAACAGTTCTTGTTCTGTTATCTTTTACTTTATCTAATGCTTTATAGACTAATGGAATAATCTTCTCATTATCATCCCCTTTTACCAGGTAATCATAAGCCCCATTTTTCATGGCCTGTACAGCATCGGTAATATTTCCGAATGCGGTCATCAGAATAATTTCCAGATGTGGATATTTGGTTTTAATAGACTTTACAAGATCTACCCCAAACGCATCAGGAAGTCTGACGTCACTTAGCACAACATCAAAATCATACTGCTCCAACATTGTCATTGCAGAACGGGCAGTAGAAGCTTCTTTTACGTTAAAATTCTCTTGGGAAAGGATCATTCCTAATAACTTAAGGAGCTTGATCTCATCATCGATAATCAGAATGTTTCCTGACATTATAATTCTTTTTGGAAAACTGATACAAACTTATTGATTTTATTTGAGGAAAAGTCTCTTATTCTGGAAATTAATTTCATCTATTTACTTATTTCAGGAGCTTTATCCCGCTATCCACTCATACTCCTCGCGCCATCGCCTGCCATGCTCCAACCTATGCTGTGGGGTAACCGTTACTATCGGGGCTAGAATGAAGTATTAATGATAAGTGATAAGTGATGAATGATGGGTATTTGTTTATTAATTTAGTGAAGGACCTATTATTATCAGTAATGAGTATAGACAATGGTATTCATAACTTTATTCTACTCTGGTTATGGATATAGCTTATTTCATAGCCTTATAATTGCTAAGGATCTTTACAGAAATCGAAGATTAGACGTAGTCAGTGACAAAAGTTGCTATGGGGAAAAAGAATAGTAATGATACCAAGAATATTTGTCATAACACAATAGCTTAATATAAAAATAAGTCTATTGTTATTTTACATATTCAGGATTCAATAGAAGTGGGCTTTAGCCCGCTTTATCATGAAGAAT
>NZ_FNEG01000006.1 GCF_900100075.1 Chryseobacterium jejuense | reverse complement strand
GTTGTAAGCTCGTGTATAGAATGTTTGCTGTAGTAAAAAGAGAACAACCTTTTGTAAATTTAGTACGATATAATTTGCATATGTCTTAGAATACACGGATTTGCACAGAATATTCCTTTTTAAGTTCAGATTTTAAGTTGAAAACAATTGAGACAGTCCTTAACTCATATTCTGATATTGTGGATAACTTTTTAATCATAACCTATTGGACCTATTCTTGAGAATCCTTTTAACAGAGATATTTTACAACCATCTATATTTATGACAGATATAGTATTACTTTTTCTACAATTCCATATTGTGGATAACTTTTTTGACTACTGATGACACAGATGTGCACAGAAGATTTCTTTTTAAGCAAGTATTTTAATTGAGAAAGGCATGAAAGGATTATGAATTCACATTTCAAAATTGTGGATAACTTTAAAAAATTGGCCAATTGAATCTATTTTTAAGAATAATTTTGATATCCAAAAATATGTAAATAATTAATTTACAACAATATAAAATCATCAATCAATTTACAACTCCTTATTGTGGATAACTTTTATTTACGAATGGTACGCAAGGCTTTTTTGACAATATATTGAGTTTCTTTGGTATTGCTTTCCCTAAGCCATTCATCACAGATTTCTACTACAAATTCCGGTTGGGATTTGCTGGCATCATTCAGCCAATTTCCAACACTATCCTGTACATATTTCGAAGAATCTGATTGTAATGGCTCTAAAATTTCCAACCCTAATCCCGGATTTTGTTTTAATGCCTCAATATGTTCACACCACACTCCTCTCGGTCTGGTGGATTCGCTCGCAAAACGTCTGATATTTTCATTCTCATGCTTCGTCCATTCTGATAAAATAGAAAAGGATTCTTTAAGATTCTTTGAAATATCCGGACGAACCGTCATCCAGCAGATTTCTCTTACTCCAAAATGAGTATCAGCAGCAAAGGATTGAATCTTTTTTAATTTTTCTTCAATATTAAAAGTATTGTTCCTTCCAATGGTGTAAGCAGCCCAACAACGAACAAAATCCGCAGGATGTGTGGATAACTTTGAAATAAATTCTTCATCCTGGTTTTTAAGTGCAAGATCAAGAATTCCCAATCCAATAGCTTCGTTGATAGTATTGACCGTTTGTTTTTTCAACTGATCTACTCTTCTCAGAATTGGCTGTAGATATTCTGACCGATTATTCTGTATTAATAAAGTCTCCAACAAAAATTTCTGATCTACGGCCAACCATTCTGTAAGATTGGCTGTTTCAATTTCACCTTTGTTCAACTGTAACAAAATATCTGCAGGAATATCTTTAATGGAGCGGGCTCCTTTTCTTTTTTCTGTCATAATGATTGTATTAACTCTTCCACATCTAATCTATTCATGTAATTTACATCTAAAAATTTATAAGTCACCACTCTATTTTCATCCACCACAAAAACAGCCGGAACCGGTAAGGTATTATCTTCATTTTTATTGAAATCTGAAAGATGTATTCCAAGACCATTATAATAAGGAAGTACAAAATCCTGTAGCTGAAAATCTATACCTAATTTTTTAGCAAAATTATTATCAATATCAGTCAATACTTCAAACTCAAGATTATTTTTCTCTGTCATACTTAGAGAATGATCCGGACTTTGTGGAGAAACAGCAATTAAAGTAGCTCCTTTATTTTTGATTCTGGAAAGATTATCCTGTAGAGATTTTAATTCCAGATTACAATAAGGACACCAGCTTCCTCTATAAAAGGCTAAAATAATTTTCCCATTTTTAATAATGTCTTCAGAATTAATTATTTTACCCAAAGCATTCGGCAATGAAAATTCCGGCATCTGATTTCCAATCTGAATACTATTTTCTTCCATTCTCTTTGTTTTCAAATCTTCAATAGACTTTCCAAAAGCATATAATATTTCCTGTGGAAGTTGTGAAGACAATTCCTGATTCAAATATTCAATCTGTTTTGCCAGTGTATTCATTTTTTAAATTTTATTATTTTTACAAAGGTCTAAAAGCCGTTACAGAAAAGCAATAACGCATATTTTTCACCCATAGGGATAAAAAAGTCAATTTTATGGAAATAAAGGGAAGAGCTGAAGAAAATAAAATCTGTCCATTGGAAGTTGCCGTGAATACCATTAGTGGAAAATGGAAAATTCCTATCGTTTGGCAGATCAATGAAGGGAAAAAACGTCCAAGTGAGTTTCTGCGTGGAATAGCGAAAGTAGACCGCAGAGTTCTTAATCAGCAGCTAACAGAAATGGTTGAGGATGGTATTCTCACAAAGCAATCTTTTAATGAGCTTCCTCCTAGAGTTGAATATACTCTTACGGAACTTGGCGAAAAATTGGTTGTCATTCTTTGGCAGCTGAATGATTGGGGAAAACTTTTGATTCCTGAAAAAGAAAATGAAGATGTTTATCTGTTGGAAAACGCTAAGGCGCAAGATTATTCTAAATAGAATGCATTATTAAGGCGCAAAGATTTTATCTTCGATAAAATTGTATTCTGCAAAAATATGCTTTTATAATGGCCACGAATACACGAATAATCTTGCTCCCTAAAAACTAGGTCGTTATATTTTTAATCAATAATTTCTAAACAATAAGTATCATTCAGAAATTATTTTATTTGTGCATTCGTGGCAAAAAAAACGATGTAAAATAAAAGCTTAGTTTCGATATTCCAATATTTTACAAAAAAATCCCATATTTGTACCCGAATCAAATGAATATGAAAAAAATTATTTCAGGAGTGGTAATTACCATGGTTTTATTGGGCTGTACGCAAGATAAAACAAAATCAAATCAAAATTCTCAGGAAACTGAAATTCTAACTTCTGAAACTTCAGTACAGATCAATAAGGATAAAAATACCATCAAGGAAAGATTTTCTGCGCCAAAGGATTATCAATGGCAACAAGAGAAATCTGATTCATTCGGATATTTTATTGAAAATTTTAAATTGAAACCTTATGGAAGTCAGATCTTAAGATATGATGACTCTCCCATTTCCACACAACATCTTCATGAAGCTGTTTTTGATATTGATACGGGAAATAAAGACCTCCAACAATGTGCAGATGCAGTGATTCGCCTGAGAGCTGAATATTTATACAAAATCAAAAAGACGGATGATATCAAGTTTCATTTCACGAGTGGTCATCTACTTAGTTGGAATGATTATAAAAATGGAACAAGAGCTTTCGTCAATGGAAACTCTGTAAACTTTAGAAAGACGGCAGATTTTGATGATTCTTATCAGAGTTTCAGAAATTATCTAGACCTCATCTTTAATTATGCAGGAACTATTTCACTGAATAAGGAAACCAAACCGGTCTTAAAAAACTCAGATTTAAAAACCGGAGACATTCTGATTACTCCTGGAAGCCCGGGGCATGTGGTTTTCATCGCAGGAGTCTGTAAGAATAAGGAAGGGAAAAAATTATTTTTATTAAGCGAAGGATTTACACCGGCTCAGTCTATACATCTGTTATCCAACCCTTTTCAGAAAAACATTTCGCCGTGGTATGATCTTGATGTGAATGCATCTGAGACTAAAACAGCGCGGTATATTTTTGAACCGACAAACTTCAGAAGCTTTTAATTCTATATATTCAAAACTATTGAAAAGTTACTACGATAATCTGAACTTGTTTTTGTAAATTTGTGTTCGAAATTTTTTACTAGATGAAAGAGAGTGCTGTAAAAAAGATTGCAGTTCTTACTTCAGGAGGAGACGCTCCAGGTATGAATGCAGCATTAAGAGCGGTAGTAAGGACCGCTAATTACTATAATATTGAATGCTACGGGGTAAGGGAAGGCTACAATGGCCTTATCAGCAATGATTTCCTGAAAATGGGAGCCCGTTCCGTAAAAAATATAATCAACCAAGGTGGAACGATTCTAAAGTCTGCCAGATCCGCTGAATTCAGAACTAAAGAAGGCCGTCAGAAAGCTTATGATAACTGCGTAAAGCTGGGTATCGACGGATTGGTATGTATTGGTGGAGACGGAACTTTCACTGGTGCCAAGATCTTTAGTGAAGAATTTGGAATCAGAGTAATCGGTATTCCGGGAACTATTGACAATGATATTTTCGGAACAGATAATACCATCGGATATGACACTGCGTTGAATACTGCTATGGAAGCAATTGATAAAATTCGTGATACGGCTACTTCTCACAATAGAGTTTTCTTTGTAGAAGTGATGGGTCGTGATGCAGGATTTATTGCTTTAAACAGTGGTTTGGCTACAGGTGCTTTGGATATTTTAATTCCTGAGAAAAAAGACAGCATGGATGATCTTTTTGCAAAGTTTAGAAAAGCTGAAAAAACAGGAAAAGCATCCAGCATTGTAGTGGTAGCAGAAGGTGAAAAGCTAGCCAATGTTTATGGATTGGCAGAAAAAACAAAAGAAATATTCCCAGACTATGACATTCGTGTAGCGGTTTTAGGACATATGCAGAGAGGAGGATCTCCGAGTTGTGCAGACAGAGTATTGGCCAGCAGACTTGGATATGGTGCAGTAGTAGGATTAATGGATGGACAGAACAATGTAATGGCAGGAATGCGTTCCAACGATGTAGTATATACAGCTATTGAAGAAGCCATTAAAAAGCATAATGAAATCAATAAAGATTTAATGTTGATTTCAGAAATTTTAGCAATCTAATTATTTTTATAAATCTAATAAAAACAAACTATTATGTCAACAATTAAAGTAGGTATCAACGGTTTTGGTAGAATTGGACGTCTTGTTTTCAGAGCAATGACTGAAAGAGACAACATTGAAGTTGTAGGAATCAATGACCTAATCAATGCAGAATACATGGCTTACATGTTAAAATATGACTCTGTACATGGTATTTTCCCAGGTGAGGTTTCTGTAGAAGGAAATGATCTTGTAGTAAACGGAAAAAAAATCAGAGTAACTGCAGAAAAAGATCCAAGCAACCTAAAGTGGGATGAAATTGGTGCAGATTACGTAGTAGAATCTACTGGTTTATTCTTAGATAAAGACAGTGCTGCAAAACACATTACTGCTGGTGCTAAGAAAGTAATCCTTTCTGCTCCTTCTAAAGATGATACTCCAATGTTCGTAATGGGTGTAAACCACAAGGAACTTACTGATGATATCAAAATTTTATCAAACGCTTCTTGTACTACAAACTGTTTAGCTCCTTTAGCTAAAGTTATCCACGATAACTTCGGAATCGTTGAAGGTTTAATGACAACTGTACACGCTACAACAGCTACTCAAAAAACTGTTGACGGTCCTTCAATGAAAGACTGGAGAGGTGGTAGAGCTGCTCTAAACAACATTATCCCTTCTTCTACAGGTGCTGCTAAAGCAGTAGGAAAAGTAATCCCTTCATTAAACGGAAAATTAACAGGTATGTCTTTCAGAGTACCAACTGTTGACGTTTCTGTAGTAGATTTAACAGTGAGAATTGAAAAAGCTGCTTCTTATGAAGAAATCTGTTCAGTAATCAAGGCTGCTTCTGAAGGTGAATTGAAAGGTATCCTAGGATATACTGAAGAGGCAGTAGTATCTCAGGACTTCGTTGGAGATAAGAGAACTTCTATCTTCGACAAAGATGCTGGTATCATGCTTTCTCCTAACTTCGTGAAACTTGTTTCTTGGTATGACAACGAAATGGGTTACTCTAACAAGTTAGTTGATATGCTTGTACACGCAGCTTCTTTATCATAAGTAATGAGCGATAAGCAATGAGTAATATAAAACCTTCCCGATGGGAAGGTTTTTTTGATTACTGTTATTACAAATAATATTATTTTTACTTACCGTTCTTATTTTCTTTCTTTGGAGTTATAACAAAAGATATTGTGGCAGGAAAATTATCTTTAAAATATTGACCAACAGGATAAAAATCAACCTTAACAGTATACATATTTAAAAAGTTAATTCCTACATTTATGTTTACCATTGGAAGGATATGTTTAAAATTCGTATCGCTTGATAAAACTCTATTATATTTTGAATTTCCATATAACAAAGCTCCTTTAGCTTGAAAAAAAATTGCGATATTATTCTTTATCCCCATTCCAAACCCTCCCAATACTATTCCTGTATTATGGGTTAAAATAAAATCATTATCTGGAGTATTTATACTTGTAAGTTCAATACCTGTATTATGATATATATATGCTTTCAATCCAAAAGAATCTGTCTCTCTACCAATTGCAAGAATAGGGTATTTAGCGTTAATAAATAAATTTCCCCCTCCATTTTGAAGGGATGAAATCAACTGATCTTTTTTCATTTGGTCTGTTGTTGTTCCATTAGTATCGCTCACTGTACTATTGAGCTGAAAGCCAATACCAACTCTAATTGCTCTAAAATAATCATTTACTACCTCTGAATTAAGAGAAAAATTTTTAAGGTGAGTATTATAAACAACATTACTATTTTGAAATAATCGTGTTGAATCCTTGCCTTCAAAAAAATCTTTAGCTTCTACACTTTTGCTATTATTAAATCTGGCGGGAAACCAATGTCGTTTTTCATTTTCTTGTAAAGAAATACCTCTATTTAAGTTTGAAAATGAAAATTGAGAAAACAATTTCATACTAAAAAGAATGAACAGCAGTAATAAAATTTTAGTTTTCATGATTATTTGTTTTTCAGGTTAAAGTTTTTTTGATTGAAAATAAAGAAGGATAGAAAGCTTTAACCGTAAACAAAAGAGTTTAGAAATTGAGCTTCCATGGTCATTAGTTTCATATAAAGCTACAATACTTTGTTACTAAATGAAATACCACAAAAGGGTGATTTTTTTCAACATAATTTCATTAATTTTATGAAAACATCAACCATGGATAAAAAATTTATAACCCAGGCTAAAAAGCCCCATCTTCTGACCAGAGTTTGGAACAATTATCCGGAACTTCTTCAGAATGAAAACACAATGCTGTCTGTTCCTTCTATTGAGCGCATTATTGGGGAAGTCTTTGCTCCCGGAAGATTTTATCATTATATCATCAATTTTGCAGACAGTACCATTTACAACCATCATGAAGATCTTTTGAAAATACACGGGCTAAACAAATACCCAGTACATCTTAAAGAAATCATAGACCTCATTCATCCTGATGATCTGGAATTTGTAATGGAAGCAGAAAGAATGTGCATGGCAAAAATGATAGAGATTAATGCATCCAACCGTCTTTCAGAACTTAAATTCAGCTATTGTTTTCGGATGAGAACATTCAAAGGGAACTATGAACTTTTCCATCATCAGTCCTTGCACACCTATAGGGATGAAAGCGGCAGAATTTTACAGGCTATTAACATCCATACTAATATTGAGCATATCACTCATCAGAATTCTTACACCGTTTTAATCTCCGGAATTAATGGCAGGGAAGATTTCCATCAAATGCAATGGCAAAAGGATGACAATATAACAGCACCTATTCCTGTACATTTTACGAAAAGAGAAGTTGAAATCATCACCTATATCGCTAAAGGCTATTCTGCCGGAAAAATCTCCGAACGATTGAATATTTCCGAAGAAACGGTAAGAACCCACAGAAAAAATATTTTAAGAAAAGCAAATTGTAAAAACTGCTCCGAGCTTATTAAAATGGCTTTTGAATGGGGATACTTATAATATCACACTTTCAATCCTGACAAATCTCACCAGCTAACTTCGGCGTAAAACTTGTACTTTTATATATCTAAGGAATGAACAATGATACACCCCCGATTTAAAGATGCATCGCATTTCAAAAACTTTTGGGAAAACGGTAACGGAAAACAACTGATTGAGTTTTCCGATGCGAAAGTAAGCTTCAAGGATTTTGAAAAATATGCTCCCTTCTTCTATCATGTGGATGAAACCGGAGATGCTGTGGTAAAAGAGGTTTATTTTACTAAAAAATACCATGAAGCATCAAGGGAAATTGAAGGTTACATTCGAAATGGAGTTTCTGAAAATGATACTATTCCTGAAAGTGTAAAAGAATTATTCGCCCAAACTCAGAAAGTTCCTGATTGGCTAGATTACAACTTATTAAAAAGCGGCGCTGAGCTCTGCATGAGAAGCAATCTTGATTCTTTAATTTCTTTGAGAGATTACTGCCTGATTGGAGGCTATGACTACGCTTACCTCAACAAACCGCTCATTGTGACAGAAGCCCTGAAAAAAGGGGCGGTGAAACGTCTCTCAGAAACTTTAGATTTCTGGGTGAATGCTACCCGATACAACGCATTGGAAATTCATGCGAAAGGATATGAATTTGCTATAAAAACAAGATTGATTCATTCCTACGCAAGACTTTCCATCAAAAAGCATTATAAAGACTGGGATACCGAAAACTGGGGAGAACCTATCAATTCATGGGACATGATGGCTACCTATATTGGTTTTAGTCTTGTTTTTCTTCATAGTCTTCAAAAATTAGGAAATACTTTTTCTGTTGAAGAAGAACAAGGAATTTTTCACTTGTGGAAATATGTAGGATATCTTCTGGGGATTCCGGAACAACTTCTTCCTGATGATAAGAAACAGGCTACGGAATATTTTTATTTATGGACTTCCGTTCAGCCGCCATCTGATAAAGATTCTGTTCTTCTGGCCCATTCGTTATTAAATGAATCACTGGAAAACCCAATTTTAAAATTTGAATTTCAAAGAAAAAATCTGAGGTATCTCCATATTTGCTGTACCTGGTTCCTGCTGGATGATGAAGTTTGTAAAAGGCTTCAAATCCCAGAAGTTTCTAATAAAAAGTTATTTCCAAAATCAAAAATACTTTTCAATAGCATTTATGATCGTCTCGTAAGCCGGGATTCAAGAATAAAAAGAGGAAATAAAGATCAGATGAAGGTATTAAAAGATTATCTGAACATTACTAAAAATTCAAACTTTCATTAAAACTTCATTTTTCAATGAAACAAAAGGCTGGAAATTATGCTAATCTGAAGCAAGCTTTCTGTTCATAAAATTCCAGATCAAATACAGTAAAAATAAAACAACCCAGACACCAATAACAGCACTAAAAAAAATTTCCACGATGGAAGAATGAAGATAGTTTGGCTTGTAAAACAAACGGTCAAGCGTTACAAATTTCTCTTTTAGCTGGCCTCTTTCATAAGTATTCCGTATTGCATTCAGAGGCTCATTCCGGTGGTCACGATAATAAAAAAACATCTTTAGTGAGATCTTTCGGAACGATCTGCGTTTCTATACCATATTTTTTAAAAAGGACATCCAGTTTCTGAAATGAAGAAAGCAGAGAGTCCTGACTATATTTGTAAAGCAAATTATACCTTTTGACTGCATTTTGATACTGCTGTTGCTGTTCAGGAATTTTATGCAATGGAAAAAACAAAAATTTATTTTCAAGAAAAATACACATTTTATCGTCGTATTCAGGATTTACTTTTACTCCTTTAAATACAATTTGAGTACTATCCCCTATCTTTTTTTTAGAAATAATTCTTTTTTCCAATTCCCTGGAGTCAAGGCCAAGTAAGTTAAGCACCGATTCCATTTTATTGTTTACTTCTTTCTGGTCAGCGCTCAGCATTGTTAGCGTATCAATACTGTAATAATTAGACTCTGTCGTGTAATACTCTACATTATCCGGATCGTAGTACAGGGTGTCTCTCTGCTCAATTACAGGATAAGGTTTGGGGTATAAAATATTTTCTGGATTAAACAAACTCGTCGAACTGTAGGAAGTATAGTTGTATAAAAAAGGCTGTAAAACATTCAGAAACGTTTTATCTTTATTAAAATCCTTTTCTGGCAACACAGTTCGTAATTTTGCATTGAAACCGAAACTGTAGCTGATGAAAAAGGTCAGGGACAAAAAGGACACCAACAGAAGTATTAAGCCTATTCCTAAATTTTTTGAAAGTCCATTTCTTTTTTTGGAGTGATTTCTAAGAAGAAAAATAACAAAGAAAAACAAAAAAAGACCGGAAACGAAAACATGAGAAATAGAGACGTCATCGTAATATTTAAATATGTAAAATTCTGTATTATTATAAATGCTGTGAAGACCTTCAAACTTTACATATCCATACATAAAGTAAGCCAGGTGTATAACAGCTAATACAGCAAAAGATTTAATCAGGAATAATTTTAATTTTCTGTCCATGGAATGATCTTTAAAACAATGTTTTAAGATAAGCATTTTTATATTAAATAGATAAAGCTCTGATTCTCCTTATCAGCATGAAAAATATTGTAATCCTGTAAAAACACGTTAGCTCCATAAACTGTGAAGAGGGTAATAGCCAGAAATCATCCCTCCAATACTAACTTTCAGTCTCCTGTTTCGTTTTTACAACTATAATTTTCTTGTCTTCAATTTATTATTTCAATATTCACAACAACACATTCTGCATCTCCTTCGTTATGAATAAGATCAGTCTTAAAATTTTATCATTTTTTAACTCTAAAAACCAGTTTCAGGGATAAATAATATTAGTTTTTGATCTATAAATTATGTATTTTTGAGAAATTATTTTAATAGAGATGAGTAACATTGATGATAAGAAAAAAGCACTTGCACTAGTGCTTGACAAGCTAGATAAAACATACGGAAAGGGAACAGTAATGACTTTAGGAGATTCTTCTATAGATAATACAATAGAGGTAATTCCTTCCGGATCTTTAGGATTAGATATCGCATTAGGTATAGGAGGATATCCAAAAGGAAGAATCATTGAAATATATGGACCTGAATCTTCAGGTAAAACAACATTAACACTTCACGCTATTGCTGAAGCTCAAAAAGCTGGTGGTATTGCTGCATTTATTGATGCTGAGCATGCTTTCGACAGAACTTATGCTGCAAAATTAGGAATCGATTTAGAAAACCTTATCATTTCTCAGCCGGACAACGGAGAGCAGGCATTAGAAATTGCTGATAACCTGATTCGTTCAGGAGCTATTGATATTGTTGTTATTGACTCGGTTGCTGCTCTTACTCCAAAAGCGGAGATTGAAGGAGAAATGGGAGATTCTAAAATGGGTCTACACGCAAGATTGATGTCTCAGGCGTTAAGAAAACTTACCGCTACTATTTCAAGAACGAAATGTACTGTAATCTTCATCAACCAGTTAAGAGAAAAAATCGGTGTAATGTTCGGTAACCCTGAAACAACTACCGGAGGTAATGCTCTTAAATTCTATGCTTCTGTAAGAATTGATATCAGAAAAGCAAGTGCACCAATCAAGCAAGGTGACGAAGCTATCGGAAGCCGTGTGAAAGTGAAGATCGTGAAAAACAAAGTAGCTCCACCTTTCAAACAAGCAGAATTCGACATTATGTATGGTGAAGGAGTTTCTAAAGTAGGAGAAATTCTTGATACTGCCGTTGATATGGGAATTGTGAAGAAAAGCGGTTCTTGGTTCAGCTATGAAGAATCTAAATTAGGTCAGGGACGTGATGCTGTAAAAGATGTTTTAAAAGACAATCCTGAACTTTCTGAAGAGTTGGAAAACAAGATTAAAGAAGAGTTGAAAAACAAATAAATAAAAAGCGGTCTGAAATTCAGACCGCTTTTTTTATATACAGAGATTTTATTATCCTGCGATTTTCCCTTGTAGCTGCATTGCTCCTGCAACCTGCATTCCTACTGAAAGGGCAGCAAATCTCATATTATCTTTGCTCACGAAAGCATCTACTGTCAAGAAGTTTTCTACTTCTGAATTGGTAATCAGTCTTAGTTTCAGGATAAATCCTTTCACACTTCCGTCTGGCAGTAATTCAGCTTCCTTAATGTCAAGTACCTTACCAATAAAATCAATACAACCATAATCAGGAAGATCCTGGCTTGGCTTGTATGCTGTAAACTCTTCATCAGTCTTGGTACCATCCGGTAAATCGAAGCTTTTATGAAGATCTAACACGAAAATAATTCCACTAATATTAATATTGAGCTTATTCTGCGTCTGATATTGAGTTTTGTTTTCTAGATAATCTGTAGGGAAGAACCAAAGTCCGAAAGTATCTCTTCCAAGACCTCCTACAATAGCTTCGTTGTTCTCAATATTTTCCCATTCACGGATTTCTTTTGTTTCAAAATCTAGAGAGAAATCAGTTTTCACTTCCGGATAAATCGTATTAAAATCGTCAGAAATAATTGTTTTGAATGTTACATATTTAAATTCTGTAAACTTAGCTTTTTCATCCGCAGCAATTTCAGCTACTCTATATAAAGCCATAGTCTCCATCAAATATTGAGAAAATTTTTCCTGATTCTGGAAGTTCTGAAAACCAAAAATCCCACCCCACATATTGGCAAGAGAGTGAACATTTGATTTTTTCATAACGATCCCAGCTTCATTGGTACTTTCCGGGCTCTTGATCTCTTCTCTGTTCGTGAAATAATCCTTTCCGTCAACCAGCTGATTATTCATAATCTCGTTGTTTTCTTCATGAGAGAACTCAGCGAAACCTTTAAACGTTACATTTTCATTTTCGAAAGCATAAGGCAGGGCAATATTACCTTCTTCAGAATCATTAAAATGATAAGAAAGTGTAATGGCTTTAAGATCTTCCGGATTTACTGCTAATGCATGATTACCGTCGTTATTGAACTGAGAATGGTAAAGTACAGCATATGACTTGATCTTTCCCTCTTTCAGCTCATTTTCAAACTTTTCTTTCATATTAGCAAGTACTACTTGCGGTGAAAGCCCATAAGTAGGATCTGTAATCATATAAGCAAACCCTTCAACCTCTCCGTTCAAGTTTTCAAATGCTGAAATAGGAGCAAAATCTCCTCTCAATTGAAGTGCAATAGTATACACTACATAATCACTATAAATCTTGATCTTTTCATATAATTCATTCGCCTTTTTCTCTTCTACAGGTTCTGACTGTATTGGAGTTTCCGGTACTATATCTACCACTTCTTCTTCTACGATCTGCTCTACTACTTTCTCCTCTGGCATTTCTTGTTGCTGAACCGGAGCACTGACATTTTCCTGTCTGTTGTCTTTCTTCTTAAAAAAATCAAAGATTCCCATATTGTTGTTAAAATTGGCGGTAAATATAATAAAAGCCCGCAATAAGCCCATCATAAAAAAAATGCCATTGTGTCAGTTTATCTTTTGAGATATTTCCTGAGATATATTTTAAAACAAAAACTCGGTGGAGCCAAAGGCTCCGCCGAGTTTTCTATAATTTAAGGTTTATCATCTGTCAACTCAAATCCCCAATTTTTTCCTTTTTGAGTGGCTGGAATCCCTTTTGTCATCCAGACTGGAGCTTTAGATCCTTTAAGATAATGATCAAAAAACTGCTGTTCACGAATTTGAATATCTTTTCTGTTCTGGCGTTTGATAAGATTATGATCGTCACCATTATAATTCAGAAGCCACGCTGGTTTTCCGAGACGGCGTAATGCGGTAAACATTTCGATTCCCTGATACCATGGCACCGCTCCATCCTGATCGTTACTCATAATAGCAACCGGAGTTTTTACTTTATCAATCGCAAAAAGCGGTGAATTTTTAATATAAAGATCTGGTGCTTCCCATAAATTCTTTCCTAATCTACTCTGTGATTTTTCATACTGGAACTGTCTGTTCATTCCGGAACCCCATCGGATTCCACCATAGGCAGAGGTCATGTTCACAACAGGAGCACCACTCCATGCTGCTGCATACATATCTGTGTGAGCAATAAGGTACGCTACCTGATAACCGCCCCAGCTTTGTCCCTGAATTCCGATTTTAGTACCATCAACCCAAGAATTCTGCTTTAACTTTTCAACTCCGGAATTAATATACTCCATTGCAGATTCTCCTGGGAAACCATCTACATAAGAAATATCAGGAGTGAAAACCAGATATCCGTTGCTTACAAAATAAGAAATATTTAATCTTGAAGGTGTTGGAGACGGTGCAACATAACGGTTCAGATTATCTGAAAGTTTTTCATAGAAGTATACAATCATAGGATATTTTTTATTTGGATCGAAATCTTCCGGTTTGAATAAAACTCCTGTAGAGGTATTTCCTTTTGGTGTTGCCCAATGTACCAATTCGTCTGTTCCCCAATTATAAAGGGTTTGCTGTGGATTAGTATTGCTAAGCTTTTCCTGTTTTGAAAAATCTGATGTGGTGAAAATATTCGGTGAATCTGTGTAAGATTCTTTTACTACGATATATTCTTCAGTATTTTTTGCTTTTTGAAGGCTGCGATATCCCCATACATCTTCCATTTGAATTTTTACAGGGTCAGTATTCGACTGAATAGATGTTTTAAAAATTCCATTGGCCTTGGATGCATTATCAAATGCTGATAAGTAGATAGAAGACTTTCGGTTTAAACTTTTAATATCTTTATCTAATTCGTAGGTGTCGAATGTTATTTTATTTTTACGGCCATATCCATTCGTTATATTTCTTGGTTTTTTTGAACCGTTCAGAAAGAACTCCCAAAGATCATAACGGTCTCTGATAATAACAGACTCATCATTATCCGTCCATGAGGCTAGTCCGTAAGGATTTGGAAAATCTGGCATATCAAACTCCTCATCTACAAAAGAAACCGGCAATCCGTTCGTAAGTGGCAGGGTTTGTTTTGTTTTCACGTTATAGCTAAACCATTGTCCTTTTTCACTATCAAAAATCACTACAAATTTTCCCAATGGAGATACAGCTACTGAACCATCTAGGTTTTTAATGATCTCTGTTCTCTCTCCAGTTTTATTATCAATCGCGAAATAAGTCTTCTTTGTAGAACCTTCCCATTGTGAAGAAATACGGTTGTTCAAACTGGTAACCCCTAATGCAAATTCAGCATTTCCCTGGTTTATTATTCTTAAAGTATCTAAATCTTCACCATCAATATTTCTGAAGAAATCCGGTTTCTCCGTTTGCATTACTGCAGCATAAGATTTTTTCAGATCATTTTTCAACTCTTTTAACTGTACTGTTTGCAAATAATCATCTCTGTAGTTCCAGATATCTACTACAGCATGGTCGTTCGCAATCATTGCGGTATCTTTTGCAATTGGCTTTGGACCCACACCAAAATACAACTGCTTTCCGTTCTTGCTGAATAGAGGTAAACGGTTTTCAGAAACTACCCAATCTTTTTTCATTTGGGCATTTTGATTGGTAATTACTTCCTGTTTATTTCCTTTAACATTAAAGTAATACAAATTGTACAGCTTTACCAGATCATTCTGTGCAGAAGAAGTTCCCACATAGGCCAGTTGATTTCCATCTTCATCAAAAGACAATTGTGAAAAATCACCTTCCATTTCGGAAATTTTAGCAATCGTTCCTTTCTGTAAGTCTACTACCTGTACCGTTTCAAGAGCATATTTCTTTGGTTTAGATTTGTCGGTATCTTTTTTATCCGAAGATTTTTCATCTTCTGAGTCTTTTCCTTCTTTCTTTTCCTTTTTTTCGTCCGGTTTCTTGGTTACAAAAGCAAGTTGTTTCCCATTTTTACTGAACTCGTAACGGATTACGTTATCGTACGTTGTACTTTTCCCATCCAGAAGATTTCGTACAACTAATTGTAGAGGCTTTGCATTTTTATCTTCCTCTTTATTTTCATCACCGTCTTCTTTATCTGCAGATTTATCTTTTATATCTTCCAGAAGATAGGCAACATAGGAACCTGATTTTTCTGGAATTTTAAATGTTTTTACATTAGGAATTTTCTCCGTTTGACCATTTAAAACATCAACGATTGCCAAACTGTCTTTTGTAAGCTTATTTTTTTTAAGCTTTTTATCTTTTACCGCTTTTATATCTTTATACTGCGGACGGATTTGAAAAACAGCAAACCTGGAATCATTTGTAAAATCTACTTTTGTTCCTCTTGCAAATGTCTTTGAAATTTTATTTTTAACGGAATATAAAAAAAGGTTAGAATTACCTTCCTGAGGATCTACAGAATAGGCGATCCATTTTCCGTCATTTGAGATTTTTCTCATGCCTATATTTTGCCAATTGTCATAAACAGAATGGTCTAAAGGCTTCTTCTGTCCATACAGGCAACAGGCCATCATGAGCAGAAGAAAAACTGTACATTTCATCTTCATTTTTAAAAATTTTTAAAGGATTAAAAATAGGATATTTCTTTGACAAATCCACATGATTCTAGGTTTCTATCATTCGAAAAAATGTCATTCTGTCACTTTCTGCACGATGGTATTTTTTTTGAGAAATATTTGAAAATTAAAAAATCTAAAATATTATGACGAAAGGAAATATTAATGTATCGGTGGAGAACATTTTCCCACTTATTAAAAAATTTCTTTACAGTGACCACGAAATATTCTTAAGAGAGCTGATTTCTAATGCTACGGATGCTACTTTGAAGCTAAAACACCTGACAAGTATTGGTGAAGCAAAAGTAGAATATGGAAATCCTAAACTTGAGGTTAAAATTGATAAAGAACAAAAAACTTTACGCATCATAGACCAAGGTATTGGTATGACTGGTGAAGAGGTTGAAAAATACATCAATCAGGTTGCTTTCTCAGGAGCTGAAGAATTTTTGGAGAAATATAAAGATTCTGCAAAGGATTCAGGAATTATCGGCCACTTCGGACTTGGGTTCTACTCTGCCTTTATGGTGGCTGAAAAAGTAGAAATCCTTACCAAATCTTACAAAGATGCACCTGCTGTAAGATGGATCTGTGATGGAAGCCCTGAATTTACTTTAGAAGAAACCACTGATAAAACAGATAGAGGAACAGAAATCATTCTTCATATCGCAGAAGACTCTGTAGAGTTTTTAGAAGAAGCAAAAATCAGTGAATTGTTATTAAAATATAATAAATTCATGCCTGTTCCAATTAAATTCGGAACAAAAACACATACACTTCCTTTGCCGGAAGACGCTCCAGAAGGTACTGTTGCTGAAACAGAGGAAGTTGATAATATCATCAACAACCCTACTCCAGCATGGACAATCGCTCCAAGTGATCTGACCAATGAAGATTATATGAAGTTCTATCACGAACTGTATCCAATGCAGTTTGAAGAACCTTTATTCCATATTCACTTAAATGTTGATTATCCTTTCAACCTTACAGGGGTTTTATTCTTCCCAAAATTAAGCAACAACTTAAATATTGATAAGGATAAAATTCAGCTATACCAAAATCAAGTATTTGTAACGGATGAAGTAAAAGGTATTGTTCCAGATTTCTTAATGCTTCTGAGAGGAGTAATTGATTCTCCGGATATTCCGTTGAACGTGTCCCGTTCTTATCTTCAGGCAGACGGTGCTGTAAAGAAAATTTCTTCTTACATCACGAAAAAAGTAGCTGATAAAATGGCTTCTCTCATCAATGAAAACCGTGAAGACTACGAACAAAAATGGAATGACATTAAAATAGTTATTGAATACGGAGTTATCACTGAAGAAAAGTTTGCTGAGAAAGCGGATAAATTTACATTATATCCTACAACAGATGGAAAATACTTCCTTTGGAATGAATTGGTTGATAAAATTACACCTACCCAAACCGATAAGGATAATAAACTGGTAGTTCTTTATGCAACCAATGCTGATGAACAGCACAGCTATATTCAGTCTGCTAGAGATAAAGGATATGAAGTACTGTTATTAGATTCTCCAATTATTTCACACGTTATTCAGAAGCTGGAAACTACAAAAGAAAACATTTCATTTGTAAGAGTAGATGCAGATCACATCAACAATCTTATCAAGAAAGATGAACCTGTTATTTCAAAATTGAATGACACTGAAAAGGAATCTTTGAAAAAGAATGTTGAAGAAGCAATCCAGGATACTAAATTCACTGTTCAGCTTGAAGATCTTGACAGCACTGATGCTCCATTCACGATTACCCAACCTGAATTTATGAGGAGAATGAAGGAAATGCAGGCAACCGGCGGTGGCGGTATGTTCGGAATGGGTGGCTTCCCGGAAATGTACAATCTGGTAGTAAACTCCAACAGTGAACTTTCTAATCAGATCTTAAAAACCGAGAATACTGAAGAGAAAGAAAGCTTAATTAAATATGCTTTGGACCTTGCTAAGCTATCTCAGAATTTACTGAAAGGAAAAGACCTTACAGATTTTATACAGAGAAGTTATAAACAACTTGAAAAATAAATTACAGAAGACTGTTTCAAATGAAGCAGTCTTTTTTTTGTTTTAAAGGTTGGAAACGCAAAGGCACAAATTCTTTTACATGTACGATGCTTTAAGGCGCAAGGATTTTATCTGCGATAAAATTGTATATCGCTGAATATTGCCACGAATGCACGAATTTATTTTTTATGCATAAATAAACATATAATTTATTCGTGCATTCGTGGCAAAAAATAAGTGTACTGATTGCTGAAGATCTTTGATCTTCTTGCGCCTTAAAATATACATAATATTGATAAAACTCCTTTGCGTCTTAGCGTTCATCCAACATTAAAGTTATTACAGAATACCTTATTATCTATTTTTTAAAACCACAAAAGTCACAAAAGAATTTAGACACTTAAGTCTTATGAAGTAAATAGTATTCTGTTGAGAAGAGCACTTAAGTTTTTGAAAATCTTCGATTTTCTTCTGATGTGAACTTTTATAGAGTATCATTTTGAACTTACTTAAGTGAACTAAATTGTTTAATCATAAAGCTTTTGTGACTTTTGACTTCGTCGAATCTTCGATTTGGGGTTTATATTCTCTCAATAGTGAAGCTTCATTAGTATTTTTTCAGTTTTCTATTGTATACATTGTGCTTTTTTGCCATTTTTGTATAAAATGTCGGTCATGCAAAAAGAAAAATTACGTCTTATTAGAAAGCAAAAAGGATATACTCAGCAACAGGTAGCTGATTACATTGCTACGGATGTATCTAATTATAGCAGAAAAGAAAGCGGTGATGTAAGAATCATTCAGGATGAATGGGATAAACTTGCACGCTTCTTTGAAGTACCGGTTGAAGATATTTATGAAGACGAAACAGCTGCAGTAGTTGTTAATTATGACCACCCTGTATTTAATGATAAATCTATTTCTGCAGGAGCAATCACTAATCAGAATAATTATGATAATATTCCAGGTGCTGTTATTGAGAACCTACAAGGATATATTGCATTATTAAAAGAAGAAAACGAAAGGCTGAAAGAAGAATTAAAAGGTTCTCAAAGTCCTTCAACAAGAGCAAAGAAATAATAATACGGTTTTACTGTAAAAATATTTGTATCACTCACATTAATAGTATGAGTGATATTTTTTATTTAATATTGAAAGTTTTTTGATATAAAATTTCTTAAGGACTCTTTTTTTAAACACGAAAAACACTAATCATTTCACAAATGTCACAAATATAATTCTCGCAGCGATTAAATCTGTGTAACCTGCGAAATCTGTGGGAGATTATTTTAACGCAAAGTTTTATGATAAAAGCCTTATATTCTTTAGGAGGCTAAGAATGCTGACTTCGTCACAGATGAAGCTTTATGGTTATGCGTACGCTTCGTAAGAATCAATGAAATTGATTCCTTTCTTTGCTCCCTTAAAATATTACGCCGTGAAGATAGAAACTTTGCGTCTGCAAAAGGGCTCAATATTCTTGTCATGAATACACGAATTTTTATTGTCCTGTAATTTGATAGTTTAGTGAATATTTTTTGACGCAAAGAACTAGCAATTCGAATGCTTTATTTTAGAAGGCTAAGAGTTTGACTTCGTCACTGATGAAGCTTTAGGGTTATGCGTATGCTTCGTAAGAATCAATGAAATTGATTCCACCTTTGCTCCCTCTAAATTATCTAGTATCAAAATAAAACTTTGCGTTTATAAAAACACTTATTTTTTTGCCACAAATGCACGAATTTCTTTTATTGATACTAAAATGTTGAGTGCTATGCTCTATGTTTCTATGTGGTTCGAAATTTTTAAACCACATAGAAACATAGGCTAAGGAAAAATAAAATTATTATAACTCATCCATAGGATCCCAGAACAGTTTTTTAAACCCTTTTATTCTTAAGTTTTCCACAGCAATTCCTTCCGCTTCTAATTTCTTCTGAAACTCCGGAACAGATAATGTCCCTGAACTGGAAATAACGCGGTGTGCAGGCACGTCTTCAGGGCAACCTCCCATTGCTTTTCCTACATGGCGGGAATGATTGGGATAGCCCACTGCTTTCGCTATAGCACCATACGTAGAAACTCTTCCCTTTGGAATAAGCCTAGCGACTTCGTATACCTGTTGTTTGAAAATTTCGTCCATATCTAAAGTCTTAGAAAAGAATATTGAATTTTTGCATCATTTTTGAACTCTTACAGCCTCAATGATGTTTCATTAAAAGATAAAGATATGAAAAAATCATTTTTCCGTTTACTGAATGTAATCAATAGAAAGGTTCTTCCAAAGCTGAGCAAGAAGGACCCGAACAGGCTAACAAAAATAGAAAAGGTAATTTTGGCTTACCGTTATTTTGTTTTGGTGAATTCTTTAGATTGATTTTTATTTTCCCACAGATGCCACAGATTGCCACATATTGCAATGATGCTTAAATATTAGCTCGCAGATTTAGCTGATTATGCAGATTTATTGGAAACTGCAAAGGGTTTCTACTAATATTATGCATATTTTAAGGCGCAAGAAGATCAAAGATCTTCAGCAATCAGTGCACCTATTTTTTTTCACGAATGCACGAATAATCTTTTTATGCATAAATAAAGACATATAATTTATTCGTGCATTCGTGGCAATTTTTAGCGGTATACAATTTTATCGCAGATAAAATCCTTACGCCTTAAAACATCATGTATCTAAACAAATTGCGCCTTTGCGATTTCCAACCTTTCACATCACCGCGCAGAATCTGCGTCATCTGAAAAATTTGTGAGAGATTAAAAAGTCTGAAAGCAAAAAAATAAAAAAGCGCTCCCAAAATGGAAGCGCTGTATAGTAATCTCGTAAAGAGTTTATTGCTTAAGCATTCTCAAGAATGTAAGAGAACATTAATGGTGCACAGATAGTTGCATCACTTTCAACGATAAATTTCGGTGTAGTAATATCTAATTTACCCCAAGTGATTTTCTCATTTGGAACTGCTCCTGAATAAGAACCGTAAGATGTAGTAGAATCAGAGATCTGGCAGAAATAAGACCAGAAAGGAATGTCATGCATTTCCATATCCTGATATAACATTGGTACTACACAGATAGGGAAATCTCCTGCGATACCACCACCAATCTGGAAGAAACCAACTCCTTTTCCAGCTGAGTTTTTAGTATACCAGTCTGCAAGGTAAGTCATATATTCAATACCTGATTTCATTGTAGTAGCCTTAAGCTCTCCTTTGATACAGTAAGAAGCGAAGATGTTACCCATTGTAGAATCTTCCCATCCTGGAACTACGATTGGTAAGTTTGCTTCTGCTGCTGCAATCATCCAAGAATTTTCTCTAGGAATCTCATAGTACTGCTCCAATACTCCTGAAAGGATCATTTTATACATGAATTCGTGTGGGAAATATCTTTCTCCTTTAGCTTCTGCATCTTTCCAGATTTCCACAATGTGCTTCTGTAATCTTCTGAAAGCTTCTTCTTCCGGGATACAAGTATCTGTAACTCTGTTTAGACCTCTTTCTAAAAGATCCCACTCATCCTGAGCAGTTAGATCTCTGTAATGAGGAACTCTTTCATAGTGAGAGTGTGCTACAAGATTCATTAAATCTTCTTCAAGGTTGGCACCTGTACAAGAGATAAAATCTACTTTTCCCTGACGGATCATTTCTGCAAGAATTTTTCCCAGTTCAGCAGTAGACATTGCTCCTGCCAAAGTAATCATCATTTTTCCGCCATCTTTAAGATGTGCAACATATCCTTTAGAAGCATCCACCAATGCAGCTGCGTTGAAGTGCAGGTAATACTTTTCTATGAATTCAGTTATCGGTTTGCTCATTTTTTTAATTTTTGCAAAGATAAAACTTAAAAACGGAATGCAGCCCAAGCACTTGAAGAAAGTCTCATAGAGGAGTGCTTTTTTATCATTTGTTAAATAAGTAGGCTGGAAGGTATTTTAATTGATGTACTTTTTTGTTGGGTAAACGCAATGGCGCAAAGGTTTTTTATAACTATTACGTCTATTTTAAGACGCAAGAAGATCAAAGATCTTCAGCAAGCGATACGCTTATTTTTTTTGCCACGAATGCACGAATTATTTTTTATGCATAAATAAACATATGATTTATTCGTGCATTAGTGGCAATATTCAGCGACATACAATTTTATCGCAGATAAAATCTTTGCGCCTTAAAACGTCATGCATGTAAAAAAAATCTTGCGCCTTTGCGATTTCCAACCTTAGCTATTATTGTTAAAAAAACAGAAAACGCAGCCCAAAATGGACTACGTTTTCTTCGTAAATTCAACCCTATATGACAAAGTTTTATCCTTCCCAGGCTTCCACTTTTACAATTTCAATTTTTCTGTTACCTTCTTTGAAAGGCCAGTCGATAATATCTCCTACTTTGTATCCAACTACTGCTAATGCAATATTTGAAAGGATTGAATACTTATTCTTCTTAAGCTTTTCTCTGGTAGAAGGCACAAAAATATACTCGTGTTCAAAATCCTGTGTATGATCTTTCAGAGTCACTTTTCTGTTAACTGTTACAATATCTTCAGACAGATCCCTTCTCCGTACCTGCTTCGCGTTTCTCAGCTCTTCAGTTAATCTTTTCTCTTCTCCGATGCTTACTTTTTTTCTTCTTAGTGTATCTTTTATAGCATCATAAATTCCTGTGGTTACCGTAATATGATTGGACATTTTTTTCAATTTTTAAGATTAAAATGCAGTATTTCCCGAACGATCCAATGTAGAATCCAGACATACATCTGCCTTCTTCTATAGAAAACCGCAAAAAAGCATAAATAAAAATCCGGAATAATTCCCTGTCTTGGATCCTGACAGGGCTTAATTGATAAAGTCCTTGGAACTTTTCAGAAAAGAATCTGTATGTAGATACAGTAATGACAGCAACAATCCTGCTCGTCGGCGATCCTCAGATAAAAAGATAGTTGCTGTCATTATTTTGTTGTTGTTAATTCTAACAAAGATAGAACTTAAAAATGGAATGTAGCGACTCCACTTAAAGAAACTCTGGTTAAACCTTCTTTTGCATCACTCATATCAACAGTTGTTCCGTTAATTTTCATTTTGTTTAATGTTCCTGCCGTTACACTTAATTTAGGACCTATAAAAAGATGATCAGAAAGAGCATATTGATAGCCAAAACCTGCATCTAATCCTAAATTAGATCCGGTTCCTTTTACATTACCTGTTTTTGTTGTGTAAGAAATAACCCCTAACGCAGCATCAAGAATCAATTTGTGTTTCGTTGGCTCATTATAATTGGAATACATGATAGAAGGCCCAATGAAGGTAATATTATCTTTTGTACTTACGGTTACGTACATAGTATTCCCATAAGGGTTCCCTACAGCTAACATTCCATTGCTTGATGCGCTATAATTGGAGAATTTCAATCCGATTCCAATATTATTTACATGATAATAAGCAGAAAGGTCAAAATGAAGTCCGCTTTTTAATCCTTTGATGTAATCCTTCTCCTGTTTTGAAAGTCCTGAAGGTGTTTCCGCAACTCTCCATGCATATCCTACAGAAGGGACAAATGAAAATTTTTGGGCAAAAGAAAATAAAGAAGTCGAAATAGCTCCCAGTAGCATTAGTTTTTTAATCATTTTTGAAAAATTTCCGGCAAAAATAGGACTTTCAGTGAAAGGAGCAACTAAAATTTAAACCTTCTATTTTCTTTTTTATCAGAAAGCTTTTTTTTACCATCCAATCTCTTTTGTTTTTGGGCCCTGGACGGTTTAGTAGCCGTTCTTTTTTTAGGAATAATAAGTGCATTGTTTACAATCTCCGTTATTTTTTCGATAGCTTTATTTTTATTCATCAGCTGGGTTCTGCTTTCAGAAACTGTTAGAAATAAAAATCCATCTGCATTGATTCTATTTTTAAGCTTTTCCTGAATCAATGTTTTTTCATCATCATTAAAAAATTCAGAAGCCACAACTTTCCAAAGTACAGTTACCGAAGTTTCCACTTTATTGACGTTTTGCCCTCCTGCCCCACTGCTGCGGGAAGTTTTGAAACTGAGTTCTTTTGAAAAATCCTTCATTATGTTTTAGTTTTGAGAGTTTAGATTCAAGAATCAAAACTTCTTATATATTTTCACTAATCAACTTATACAATTCCATCCTACTTACCTTTCCATTAGGTGTTCTGGGAATTTTATTCGTAAAAATAATTTCTTTCGGCTTATGGAAATTCTTCTCAAAAGAAACCTTTGAAATTTTATGAACAACCTCATCGGATGGATTTCCTTCAATAATTAATATTAATTTCTGTCCCAAGCTTTCATCCGGTAATCCTACAAAAATAGCTTCATTTGGGATTTCTCTTTTGACTAATGCTTCCAGTGCTTCCGGAAAAATTTTTGCACCTCCGGAATTGATTACGTTATCTATTCGCCCCAGAAATTTAAACTGCTTATCATTTTTAATTTCAACTAAATCATTAGTTACCAATACCTCAGTATTAACATTTGGAGCAAAAATAGTAAGACACCCTCTTTCATCCAAAGAAATAGAAACATTTTCAAAAACAGTAAAATACTCTTCCGGTTCCGGCATCAATTGTTTCAAACCAATATGAGAAAGCGTTTCTGACATCCCATAGGTCTCAAAAATATGGTTTGAACTCTTCAAATTCAACTGAAGAATTTTATTTTTCAAACTTTCAGAAACAGCAGCACCACCAATAATCAGATTTTTGATGAAATGAAGTTTATCCAATGAATTTTCTACCTGAAGCGGAGTCATAGCACAAAAATCTACCTCCTGATCCAGATTTTCAACAGGATATAAAGATGGTTCACTTATGATTAGCCTAAGTTTTCTTTCTATAGAGCGTACTACCATCATTTTACCTGAAATATATTCTACAGGCAGGCATAGTAATGCAGTATCACCTTCTTTTAGTCCTAAAAAGTTGCAGGTCATCACTGCAGAATTGATCATTTTCTTTTTTTCGATCCCGAAAATTTTAGGAGTTCCTGTAGAACCTGAAGTCTGCACGTTTACAGTTTCTCCTTCCCAAGACCATTCTTCTAAAAAGATTCTAACTTTTTTTTCAAATTCAGAGTTGAAGGATAATTGATTAATATTGAGATTATTGAAGTCTATCAGCATATTTTCCATGAATAAAATCTACAGTAAATTTAAAAAAAAATCCAAAAAGTTCTTGCATCTAAGGAAAAAAACTGTAAATTTGCACCACCAAAATAAAACAGACCTATAGTGTAACGGTAACACTCCGGTTTTTGGTACCGTCATTCGGGGTTCGAATCCCTGTGGGTCTACAAACCATCCTTTTTAAGGATGGTTTTTTGTTTTTTAGATTAATAAATATTTTTGATTAGAATTGAATCAACCCTATAAATTGAGGGAAATGATCAACCCTAACATCTATTTTAAATTACTCAAGGCTTCTCTATCTGGTCTCTTTGTCATATTTTAATGTACTAAAAAAGCTCAATTCTAGTTTTTTTTACTTAAAGTAGTAGAATTTTCAAGAGAGATATTTGCAAATACCAAAAAATTATATAAATTTGCATCACCAAAATAAAACAGACCTATAGTGTAACGGTAGCACTCCGGTTTTTGGTACCGTCAGTCGGGGTTCGAATCCCTGTGGGTCTACAAACCATCCTTTTTTAAGGATGGTTTTTTTTATAGATTTGAAATAAAAATAGCAATAAAAAAACCACCTCAAAAAATGAGGCGGTTTTTTTATTGATTAGTCACTAGCGTGATTCTTGTGAGAGCAGTAATTATAAATACTTTTATTTAATGAAATCTATAGCATTTTTAAAAAGAGCTGACAAAGAAATCACAATTAATAAAATAGCAATAACCCAACCTCTATAATAAAGCATTTTATCATACATAGAGTCATCCTTTCTTTTCACGTTAAAGATATTTTCTTTAGAGCTTAATTTAAAATATATAAGGACTAAGCCTATTAATAATGTTATAAAAGCCATTTTATTTAATCGCTATTTTTTATTCTTTTAAATATAAATTTTTTGTTGTTTTTGATAATGAGTAAAGTATCACTGTTGGCTTTTTTAATAATTGTAAAAGGAAGATTAACTCCTCTCCAATAAATAGGAAACTCACCATTGCTCAAGCTTCCTGGTATCAAAAATTTTCTCTCCTTTAAATTTTTTGGATAATAGATAAAATTATACTCCTTATTAGCATAATACTTTTTATTGATATCAAATTCATACCCTATATTATACGTTCCTTCACCTTTTAAAACAGTATTGAATGTATATTTATTAAAATCCAATATATTTTTTTCATTCTTATCTGTACAATTGAAAATAAGAAAAATGCAGGTTATAAAAATAAAAATTGTTACATACTTCATTGTATATTATTTTTCATGTATTACTTTGTTTTTCAGGAACTATCATAAGCAATTATTCTATTAAAATTCGTGTATTTACAGAGCTTAATCTGGACATCTTTACAACCAATAAAATACTCTACTTTTCCATAATAGTATTATTCCTCCCTAGAAGCTTTAAAATTGAAGCGAGTTTATACAAATCATAATCAATCATCTCGCGTTCTCCATTTACAACTTTTTGTAAAAACTCCCAGTCTTCTGAAAGGCTTCCCATTGTAAGTTGAGCAGGCTCATGATAAGGGCTATATAGTTCCTCATCAAGAATATTCCAATACAAATCATCTTCAAGAACCACAACATTCTTACCTTCTAATTTTTCCAATTCATCAGACAGAATATTGATAAGCTTCCTAAGATCTGAAATATTGATATCTTTATTTTCCATTTCTCTATTTATTTTAAGGATCCATATTATGATTGTCCTTAAATATCAATTCTATCCTTTAAGCCCATTCAACACCTCAATAGCTTTCGCCTCATCCTTCTCATCCACAAAAATATGGTCATGAAAATAGGCAGCAACTACATTGCAACTAATCCCTGCATCACTCAAAGCCTGTGAAAATTTTGCCGTTAAGCCAACTGCAGATAAAGAGGAATGAACCTCAAGAGTGATCCATGAAGCAACATAACTAAAGGCTAAACTTAAAGCTTCAGCATCTTCTTTTTTAAGGACAACAGTTATACTTTCTGTCTCCTTAAACAGGAACAAAATTTTAGAAAAAGGAATTCCATCAATGTTATCAACTGTACAATACACATACCGTCCTTCATTCAATAACGGATTTAAATTTTTTAAAATATTCTTTAAATTAACTTCACCTTCCATAATTCATTGTTTTTTAGTGGAAAACACATTGATAACTTCCCTATTTATGATTGATATAAAAATACAATATACGTAAACAAAAAGTCAAGTAAAAACAAAAAAAGATCTCCCTAGAGATCTTTTTGGATATTATAAAATTAAAAAAGTCTTGTAAGAATTATTCTATAATCCAGCGTTGCATCTCCATTATTGGTAATATTTATCACATCTGCTGAAGGCATTGTTAGTGTATAACTAAAGGCTGACCCCGTCCCTCCTGCGCAGTTTGGCACACCAGACCAGACCACTGAAGTAGTAGTTCTGCTTACTTCTGTAAATACAGGCCCTTTAGAGGTGGTATCAGTGTTGAGAAGACCATCTATTCCCTTAATAGAAAAAGCGCTGTTAAAAGCATTGCTGGTAACATAATATTCTGCAACAGCAGTACGTGCACAAGTATTTCCAACAGAAATGACAACCTTATATACGCCGGCGTTTGGAATTCCCGTAATCAAAGTACCTGTAGCCCCTGCTGTTACATTCACTGTATTATTAATAACCGTTCCATATACATTAGTAACTGCCTTATTCAAAACGCCATTTGTATCTGAATATACTGGGGTAACAATGGTAGCACCTGCAGCTATATCCATGGTTCTTATTCTGGTACTACCAGCCACATCTAAAGTATTGGTGGGTGCATTATTGGCAATCCCTATATTGCCGGAAGATAAATCCATTACAAAATCAGTTGCACCAGGGGTACGGGAAATAACAAACAATCCATTATTTCCATTGATATTAGGGTTTATTCCCATTACCGTCTGTTTAGTTCCTGCTGCTCCGGTGGTTCTTAAAATTGACAATATGGAACTGTTGGCAATAGGGTTTTCTATCAAAAGTCCTGTATTCGTCGCTTCACCTGTTCCAATCCCCGTAGCTGTTCCTCTATTTTTTATATGAAGATTTGATGACGGGGTAATGGTACCAATACCAACATTTCCAGTAGAGGTTATTGTAAAATCATTGGCTTGCTGTACATCAGTTGGAATACCCGTCGCCGGATTGTCTTTTGCACCATCAAAATGGAGCGCGCCTTGAGGGTTTGATGTGTATATTCCAATTTGTGCACGTGTAAAATTGGCAATTATCAACATTGATAATAGTAAAATGCTTGTTTTCATTTTATTAGTTTTTAAATTGAGTAATATGATGTATTTTTTGAATCTTATAAATTTTACTTCAACATTAGTTTCTATATCAATGTAATCCTTACAAAACCTCTTTACTTTACTACTTCTGCATTTACACTTTAAAACTCTCTACAATATTATTTATCAATGGATTAAAATTAAGAACAAAACAGATACTAAACAATATCCCGGTTTAAAAAAAATATAAAAATAATCAACCATACATTATTTTAATTGAAAATATTATTCAATAAATAGCTTTTTAAATGAAAAACCCACATTTATATAGCTATAATTTTAAAATATAACCATTATGAATTACACAGAAGCAGCTATGGATAAAAGCACATTTTTTCCCTAAAGATGATCAAGATATATTCTATCAAAAGTTGGATAGAATTCAAATCAGGAAATAGTAAAAAAAAACATTTTAGCTATAATTTTGAATCAGATATTGAATTATTGGGAACCGCACCTACTATTTTTAGACTAAAAATATTTTTTTCCACTTTGCTACTGTGTTTCTACTAAGACCAAAATACCTGGCAGTCTGTATATTATTCAGTTTCTGTTTCTTTTGATAATCCAAAATTTTAAAAATAGTAGACTTATCATAAGACCTGTGATTTTTGGCATTTACATTTTCTGAAACATCCTCGCCAAATATAATTTTATTAAGTTTTAGCACATCCAGCTCAGAAAGTTCTTCTTTATTTAAGAAAAACAAGCATTGTTCTTTTTTATCAGGAAATTTTAATGCCAACATATCAGTAAATATCTTTTTATAATAAGGTTTTGAACATTTCATTTCTTTTCATTTGATTTAGTATACTATTTTACAGATCCTATTACATTTCGTTAGTATTTTTTAAGCCATTTATACAAAGTTGTTTTAGGAATATTATATTGCGCCATTACCTGCTCTTTTGTTTTTTCCCCAGTACGGATAAGCTCAAGAATAAAGTCAATAATTTCCTTAGTATATAAGTTTTTTTTAAATTGTGGGAGGTTACTTTTCTTATCCTCCGTTTGTTTTACGTAAACCCGTGCACTACTTTTCTGGGGTGCAAATAATATTAAATGCTGAGAATAGATCCGGAAAAAATCATACTGTAACAGTTTGCTCCATCTTAATAATATACCGGTTGGAAGATCTTTTTGTAGATACATTGCTTTTATTTCCTTTTCCGAAGACTTCATAAACTTACATATCCTTGTCATTTCAAATTGATTTTGTTCTACCTGTAAGTGAATCATGTTTCCTATGTGAATGTTTTTAAAATCTAACTCCATTGTCTCTTATAATAAAATTTAATCTGTTTAATTACACCATACATAACTTTAGATACTCAATTATACTGTGTTTAAATAAGCAGGGATATGGAAAATCCAGTGTATCCCTGCCTGCCAACAACCATAAAAATAAAATATCCTCTTTTCTCTTACTATTTAATGGCTGTAGCAAAAATGGAACTCTCTGACCATGTATCTCCAAATCGTGAGATAACGGTTGTGCTATTAGGTCCTCCACCTGTAACTGTATTTCCAGCAATATATCTATAGATTTTATCTGATGAGGTCGTATTTTCAATAATAATAGTTCCCTGAAATACATCAAACTGTTGGGTATGTCCTGCAGAAGCAGGTCCTTGTACTCTGAAACTCATCAATGAAGGACCTCTTACATCATTAGATCGTGTAAGAGCAGCGCCTACAGCTACATTCCCTTCTCCAAAAGTACTTCTCACAAACATCCAGTCATCATTATCCAGATTACCCACAGTTTGTGCCAGCTGAGTAATAGTAACTGCCCATTTTCCCGGAGGCAATGTGACATACCTTCCTGTATATTTATAAGTGCCATCATTAGCAAAAGGAATATTAATCCCAGCACCTCCTACGACACCTCCTACAGCAGTTTGAGAAGCGGGAATCCGCCATTCAGCAGTACCATTAGTATCAGTTGCCGTTAGTACAGCACCCACAGCTACAGAGCCGCTTGTAGCATTCTCAAATCTCCTTGTTCCGATGGTATGAAAATTAGCTTGGGGGTTAGTAGTTCCAATACCCACCCTTCCATTTTTATTTAAAGTCATCAGCGCATTTCCTATAGTTGGAACCCCCGCAAAAAGTTGTAAAACATTTTGTGCCGCTCCAAATCCATAAAAATCATCGCCAGCAGTACTGTTCCAAATCGCTAGTTTTTTTCCCTGAGAGGCACCCAAATCCAAAAGGTTATTGGGAGATGCAGTACCAAGGCCAATTCTGTTATTTCTTGCATCAACATTAAAAGTGGTCCCATCTACAGTAAAATGACTAGTTCCGGCTGTAGCAGTACTTGTAAATGCTAAAGTATTCCCTGCTTGTGCAACGGTTCGGTTAGCCGACAACGTTCCATTACTATTATAGATACTTGTATCAGTAACATTATCTTTCCATGTAGCCACACCATTAGCGTCTGAGGTTAAAACTTTATTGGCTCCCTGTGTTCCATCTACAATTTTAACGGCTCCGTTAATTGCAGAACGAATATCGAGCTTATGGGTAGGGCTGATTGTTCCTATTCCTATATTTCCAGAGGTGTTAACCACAATATCATTTACTTGCTGCGCAGATGTTGGAGCTGCATTAATATTATTATCTCTTGCTCCATCAATGTGAAACATTGCCTGGGGAGTAGCTGTTCCAAAACTTACATTTTGAAAATCTGAAACAAAAATGCCGGGACGTGCCGGATTATATGTATACTTCCCTGTTTGTGCAGCACCAATCGCTAAACCATCGGAACCATAAGTATTTCCTGCTTCTGTATTTTGTCTTATATAATATCCAAAAGTCTCCATATTCTCACTGAAAAGCAGTGAACCTCCTGAACCATCAGTATTTGCATTAGAATGAATTCTTAAAATTGGATTGGCAACACTCCCAAGTTGTGAGGATGTCCCGCCAACCCTCAATTCATCTCCAATAACCTGCAGGTTTGATTTCGGAATAGCAGCTCCGATTCCCACTTTCCCCGCATCAGTAATGGTAACCATTTCTGTATTATTTGAGTTATTGATTCTCATAGCTTTAGTAGCGGAAGTATTTCCTTTGCTTTGGATATCCAATGATGCTTGTGGATTAGGGGTATTAATACCTACTTGAGAAAAGGCAAAATTCGCGACAAATATCGCAGATGAAATTATTATTTTTTTCATTGTTTAATTTTTTCTTGTGTGTATTTAGAATCGTACTGAAAAACATGACCGGTCTGAAATCTCCAGTGTTCGAACTTGATGATGCAAACTTACAGCACGCAAACAAAAAAAAATCTACACCAAAGACACTTCAATAAACAATACTCTGTAAAACAAATAGTTACAACAAAGATGAAGTAACTTTGAAGTAAGTCGAAAAAGTGAATTATTAGTATTTTTGAGCAATATTCAGAGGAAAGAGGATAATTATAAACACTTTAGAACTCCAATAGTTCTCTTATTTAAAAAGCAGGGATCATCAATATCCCTGCCTCTAAACACAAACACTTTTCAAACGTGAAAGAATGAAAAAATTATTTCGTGATAAATCTATCAATATTATCTACACTAAGCATTACTTCAAATACACTTCACAACACAATGAATTAACAAACAATACTTTACTTATTTAAATGGAGTGTTTTTGAAGTACATTTTTGCTATATGTCAAAATAAAAAATTACATGCAGCTGATTAATTTCTTAATCATATTCATAAAAAAGTTATTTTTGTGTTAATAATTTTAAAAAATATGTTCCAAAATTTTAGAATTAAAATATTATATCTGATTTTCTTTTCCTTCTCAGTATTTTTTGACGCTCAGGACTTCTCTTTTCAACCCGAACCTATAAAAACGACATTAGAATATCGAAAGAGACTAGACGCCGAAGGAGCTTTAAAATACAATATTAACGCTCTTACACAATATGAAAAAAATGATGACACCAAGGGTGTTATTATGGTATATACCAATATAGGAAGCATATTATCCGGACTTGACAGGAATAAAGAAAGCCTTGAGTATCTTGACAAAGCTAAAAAAGAGCTGCTGCATAGTAATGATCCTTTTCTGAAGGCCAATTTATACAATGAATACGGAAGGAATTATACACGGCTGGGACTTTATGAACAATCCAATGCAGCCTTTGATCAGGCAGCATCTTATATAAAGAAAATTACCAATCTTAAACAGAGAGAATTTGCCCTGGCCTACAACTATTCATGGAAACAACAGAACTTTCCCAAAGATAAAAACCTTGATTCTTTACAAGCTATAAAGAAGAAAATACTGGGTTCAAAACCCAATATCACGTCTTATACAAGAACAGCAGATAAATTTATTGCTGAAAAAAAACATTTAGACTCTGCTGAATACTATATGAATAAGGCTTTTGCCTATTCTAACAATGCATCTGATATTGAAAAAGCCACTGCATGGTTCAGCTATGGAGATCTATATAATATAAAAGGAAATAAAGAAAAAGCACTTGAATATTATTTGAAATCGCTAGACGTATTTCAAAAAACGAAAAATAACCCAGGCTCCTTACTGACTGTTTATGACACACTTTCCAGTGTTTATAAATCTTTAAATGAAATTGAAAAATCTAATGAATTTCTAAGAAAATATACCCTTCTTCATGACGATATCAGTAAAAACGAAAAAGAAGCCGTAAATCTTGCCGTTAATACATTGATTGATTTAAAGCATGAGGAAAAAGGAAAAGAAAGAAGGATGTTCTACTTTATAGTCATGCTCATTGTAGTATCATTTGGCCTGTTATTATATTTCATCAGAAAAATCTATATTAAAAAAGCCCTGAAAAAGGACCAAATTCTAGAGAAAAAGATCATAGAAACGGATGTTCTTAAATTGAAAGTAAATAATTCATTTGATGAAATCATTCAGCTTATGGAGAGCAGAAGCCCTCTGTTTCTGGTACGTTTTAAAGAAGTATACCCTGAATTCTATGAAAAACTAATTACACATACTCCTGAACTTACAGAACATGATATAAAATTCAGTGCTTATATCAGATTAAATCTTACGAATAAAGAAATCTGCCAATATGAAAACATTAGTGTCCGTGGGATAGAGACAAAAAGATACAGACTTAAGAAAAAGCTTAAATTATCTTCGAACACTGATCTTCAGAAATGGATTCTGGACCTGTAACTTAATTTTATACAGAAAAATGCTGATAAAAAACAAAAAGACCTCTTATTAAGGTCTTTTTACATTTATAAATATAAGGTATACTTACTTTTTCACATGATCAATTTCATCCTGAATAGATTTAATCCGATCCCTCAGTTCCTGGCTCACTTTTCCAGGAATTTTTTTAACCTTTCTAAGATCTAAAGCCAGCATAATAGAAGCTATCCCCATAAAGATAAAAGAAACGCCGGTTAATGTCACCAGAGAAATCCCAGTAAATATGGGATTAAATATCAGCAGTAAAGAAAAAATAATTCCTCCTACACTTGCTAAAGCTACATTTCCCCAGCTCATAATTCTCATACTCTTCAAATCAAAAGCGAATCCTAACAACTGGAAAGAACGGAATAAAAGGGTAAATCCTACTACAAACGGAAGAATAGACATTGAAATCTGCGGATAGGCGATCAGATAAACTCCAATTGCTGTGGTCAGAAGCCCACTTACAAGGAACCAACCCCATCCCTGAAGAGATTTACAATTCTGTATGGAAAAGAAAATTTCCGTGATCCCCGAGAACAGGAACGAAACACTAAAAAATATGGAAAGTGTTACATACGTTGCAAGTGGCACACTGAATACATAAAAACCGCAGATCAGAAAGAGAATTCCAAAGATCAATGGAATATACCAATGTTTAACTGTGTTGGTAAGTGTTTGAAATAGATTAGCCATAGGTGTGTTTTTAGGTGTGCCTACTTTGTGATGCGGTGTTCGGCTTGTCCGCCGGAATTTCAAAATCAGATGACAATTTTCACCCGAAATTGAATAATACCGTCTTACTAATTTACGAAAAATTAATACAATACACCACTAAACACTAAGTAAATCAATGATCAGACTATATCATATTTTAATAACAAAATCTATCGAATAGCTACTTATTATATTTTTTTACTAGTATCTTCCACAAATACAGAAAATGAAATAAGTAAACCTATCTTTTCCGTAAAAAATCAACATAAAAAAAACATTATGATACCCCGAAATTCTAAATTATCGTTTGTACCATAATGTTTTACTGAGGTTTTACTATTACTTCATTAAATTTCCGGCAGGCTGCTGTTGGGTAACACAATGTACCATCCCTCCGTTTTCATATAGGTTTCTCACATCTATTCCTATCACTTTTCTGTTTGGATATTGCTTCTGAATAATCTGATTCGCAATCTGGTCATTAGGATCTCCATAATTAGGAACAAGGACTACAGTGTTGGCTACATAATAATTAACATAGGAACCTTTTTCATCCAACTGCTTTCCATAAGCTGTTTTTACTTTATTTTTGGTAGCCGGTAGGTATACTTTCTTATACTCTTTACCATCAACATTGGATGCGGTATACAATGTATTGATATCTTTATCGGAAAGTCCAAGCTCTGCAAGATCATCTTCCTTCATTGTAATCATGGTAGAAGAGTTGACAAACTTCATGAAACCATCAATGTGCATATCCGTAACATCTAATCCGGTAACCCCATCCAGCCATATCACTTTGGATACTCCATAGTAAGTTTCAAACATTTCTTCAGCTTCCTGTTGGGTAATTCCTTTGTTTCTTGTAGCATCTTTTTTCTGACTGATAACTGAACTTTTACAAGCCATCAGAACTCCGCTTCCATCTGTTTCCACTGATCCACCTTCATTAACCATTTCTTCATTCAGATCTATCACTTTTACACCCAGATCTTTTCCTATTCGTTGTGGAATTTCATCACAATTTTCAAAGTCGAACTTTTCACCCCAACCGTTGAACCCCCAATCTTCAATCAGTACATTCCCTTTGCCATCCTTTACGAAAATAGGTCCGTTATCTCTGATCCAAACATCATCGGTAGGATAAATTCTGAAGTCTACATTCTTCATCGGAACCTTATTGTCTTCTAAAAGTTTGATGATTCTTTTTTTCTCATCTACATTATAAGCTATAATGTGTACTTTTTCTCCTGATTGTAATCCTTTTGTCATATCAATCCAGGTTTGTTCTACTCTTTGGCGGTAAGTGGTACCATGTTGATAATGGTGAGGCCACTGCAGCCAGGTTCCTTCATGAAGTGAAGATTCTTCAGGAAAATGATAGGTTTGTCCCATAGTATACATACAACCTAATATAAAAGTAAGTGTGAATAATTTGTTCATATCGTTAAAATTTCTTTCCAATAAATACTCCAAAGTTGATATCAGTTTCATAGCTGCTTCCCGTCTGGGAAATATTACTTCCTATTCCAAACTGCATTTTCTTTCTGTTCTCCAGCCCGAGACGAATAACCTGACTGCTGGCTTGGTGTTCTTTGAAACTAAAATCAGATTCTACAATCAACATACTGTAAAAATTAAACCGTTCATTGATCTTTGGAGTGTATTCCAATAAGGTATATAAGCCTAATCCGAATTGTTTTGCATCTGTAGAATAAGTAAGGGCAGGAAATACATTGATTCCAAAAACTTCATTCCCTTTTCCATAAGCCAATCCTATGGATGGCATGATATCTTTATCTGAAATATGAACTCCTGCAGAAACACCTAAATTCTTACCAATTCCATAATTAATATTTTGATAGAGTTCAGGGTTCACTTTTTTCAGATCATAATCGTAGCCAATGGTTCCTGAGGCAAAATAATTCCATTTATTTCCAAAATCTTTATCATAGATTCCTAGTACCTCTGTTTCTTTATTGCCGGCATAAGCCTGAACAGAGATCTGCGCTTTACCATAGAAAGGAAGCAATAAGCCCAGGAGAAATATACTTTTTTTCATTATCCTTTGTCTTTTTAAGTGTTACATTAACAATTCTCGTTGTGGTCATTTACTGGTGCAAAATTAAAGACTCAAAAAAGCAATTATTGTCCTAAAAAGACATTTCACTCATACAATGGAAAATAAATATGGGTAAGCTCTATTTCTTCATATTCTTCAATAACATCAGAGTTATCCAGCAAAAACTGTTTTCCAGAAAGCCAGTATTGATAAAATGAGCGATAGGTTTCCAAAATATTTCCATAAGGACCATAATGGGTGAATTTTGCATATTTCCCACCAAAAATTTCATTTTTCACAAGCCCACTTATCACCTCATCAGAGATTACTGCGGCACCATATCTGCAATGTGAATGACTGGTAATTAAAGGCTGATCGCGAATAATTCCGTAGGCAGCTTCAAATATTCCTGCATCGGGTTCAATTTCATTCCACAATGCATCAATTTCTTGGTTATTATAATCTTTAGCCTTAATAAATTTACAGTAAACTGATACTGCATCTTTATATTTGATCTCTACTTTCAGATCGGCATGATGGCTTTCTATGAATTCTTTGAAGATATCTTGTTTCTGTTTTCTCGCTTCAGCAGGAGAAACTGAATATTGTTTTTTGAATGCTTTTGAAAAGGATTGAATATTGAAATATCCTACTTGCCAAGCAATTTCAGAGAGGTTATCTTCCGTGTAGATGAGTTTTTTATAAGCATTCTCAAGACGCAGACGTTTTTGAAACCCGGAAATAGTCTCATTGAAAAGTTTGAAAAAAATACGCTGGAAATTACGGTAAGAATAATGAGAGATAGACTCTATCTCATGAGCAGTGACTTCCCTATCAAAATTGATTTCAATATGGTCGATAATCTTTTGTATGTCACTAAAATTAGCCTGCATATCACAAAATTTCATTCTGAAAATGGTTTTGATCCACGAAACTATTTACACTGAAAGCTGTAAACAAGTTATCTTTTTAACCTTATCAGCAATATATTTCATTACTAAGGTAAGAAAAAAACAAACCTATCCAATATTTACTTAACGTCAGTTTTATATCCTGACTGTTCTAAAAAATTTTCTGTTTCTGCTGCATTGCTAAAATCCAGATTCATCATGATGTTGATTGCAGATTTCTTATCTTCTGATTTTTCATACAATTTCTTGGTAATTATATACCCCATAAAATATCCCAGATCTGCAGGTCTGTCTTTTATAGTGGCCGTATTGGACAACCAGTTTTGATAATCTTCACTACCCATTTCTTTTTGAAAATCATTCCACAAAGATTTCTGATGCTGCATTCCATATTCAATATAAGGAGCTTCAACCTTTTTTCCTGTTAAAAGTTCAGCTATAAAATCAGCGGAACCTTCTTTTAAGCAGAGCCCTAATAAATTCGTTTTGATGTCTTTTAAATTTTGTTGAGTATGCACCAACTCATGAGCCGTAAGAAAAATAACCCCTGAATTAATCTTCATCCTGTCCTGATAGTTTTTGGAAAGTTCCAAATAATCCACTGTTGCATCGGAAGCTGCTAATTCAGAACCAATGATTAGATTTCCGTTAATGACCGTTCCACCACCTTTAAGATTCCCTATTGTAAAGTAGATCTTTGGCGGAGAAAAATCAGCATATAAATGGCTGAAATTTTGATAAAGATTTTCTATATTTTTAAAATCTTTTTGAATCTTCTTAGTCTTATTTCTAATCGATTTCCAGAACTTTGGTTTTGAATCAAAGGATTCAATCCATTGTTCAGCGGTAAAATTTCTGGACCTGATAAAATCCTTCAACCCTGGACTTGCTTTATCAACATACAGCTTTTGAAATGTAGATATCTTTTGTTCCGAATTATTAATCTTCTGAGCCTCATCATAAGCATTCCAAAAGTTTCTGATATCGGAAGTCTCAATATAAATAGTAAAATCATCCTTCTGAGCAACAGCTGAAACTGAAAACAAACAAATAAACAGAAGACAAAATACATGTTTCATCAATCGTACTTTTTAAAATAAAATATGGTTTTTGTACCACTAAAAAGTTTCCAAAAACCATATTCTTTATTGTATTTAAAACCTGTTAATTCGGTTTATATAATTTATACATAGCAAATAAAAATCCTATCCAGACCGGAATCAGGACTACCTGAATTTCCATTCCTGTAATACTCATCAATCCTAAAATCAGCACTAAAAATATAATACAGATGTAATTGGAAATCGGATAAAATATAGATGGAAATTTCGATTGAACACCTTCTTTAGTGATGGATTTTTTAAATTTCAAATGCGTGTAACAGATCATCAGCCAGTTGATAATTAATGTAGAGACTACCAAGGCCATCAGATACTGAAATGCTTTTTCCGGCACCAGTTTATTAATGATAATGCAGATTCCTGCAAAACAAGAAGAAATAAGGATCGCATTGATAGGAACTGAATTTTTATTCAATTTCTTCAGAAACTTAGGAGCATTTCCTTGCTGAGCCAACCCGAAAAGCATACGGCTATTACTATAAACACTACTGTTATACACTGATAAAGCAGCCGTTAATACAATAACATTAAGAACATTTGCAATCAAAGTATTGAACTGAATCACTTTACCAAAAAGACTGAATTCCAATCCATTCAAGTTTTGAAATACCATTACAAACGGGCTTGAACCTTCTGTAATTTCTCTCCATGGACTTAACGAGAACAGGATTACTAAAGCTCCTACATAAAAAATTAAAATTCTATAGATCACCTGATTGGTTGCCTGTGGAATTGTTTTTTCAGGGTTTTTAGCTTCAGCAGCCGTAATTCCGATCAGTTCCAATCCTCCGAAAGAGAACATAATCATGGCCATTGCCGCAAATAATCCGGAAAACCCGGTTTCGGTTTTATTGAATAATCCTTTCGGGAAGAAACCGCCATCATTCCATAAATTGGTAACCGTTGCTTTTTCTCCTCCAGTTCCACTTATCAACAGATAAACTCCAAAAACAATCATTGCAATAATAGCTACTACTTTAATGATGGAGAACCAGAACTCAGTTTCCCCATACACTTTTACAGAAGCAAGATTAAGGGCAGTGATGACTACAAAAAAGAATAAACTGGACACCCAAAGTGGTATTTCCGGCCACCAGAAATGGATGTAATGGCCAATGGCTGTAAGTTCAGCCATACTTACAAGGATATACAGAATCCAGTAGTTCCATCCTGAAGCAAAACCTGGAAAATTTCCCCAATATTTATAGGCGAAGTGACTAAAACTTCCCGATACCGGTTCCTGAACGACCATTTCACCAAGCTGACGCATGATAAAGAAGGCAATAATCCCGGCTAAGGCGTACCCTAAAATTACTGAGGGCCCAGCCAGTACTGCTGCCGGCCCGATTCCCAGAAATAATCCTGTTCCTATGGCACCTCCAAGGGCAATTAATTGTATATGTCGATTTGTTAATCCTCTAACTAAAGTCTCGTTTTGTCCTGTATTTTTTTCGTTGCTCATTGAATGAATTATTCGGTCGCTAAATATATAAAAACTTTTCAGAGAAATTCACATTCCATGGGGCAAATTGAGAATTCAGACTTCAATAGCATGATCTATTTTCTACTCTAACCCTAATTGTCTTTAATTTGCATGGACTATATAAATAACATTCTCACCGAAAACACCACTGTTCAATCTCACAAAATAAGTAGCCGATGCCTGAGTTCCTTCAACAACATTACTATGCAAACTCTATTTAATCTGTTAATTGGCTATTTTATAACCATAAATAGAAGTGGCAGTTACCTGATATTGAGATCCGGCATTAGTTAATCTGGCAGCTGAAGCCATACTTACTGTCTCATCCTTATTCAGATGAACAACCGCTGAAACAATACCAGATGCAAAAACACCGGGATTAGTGTGAAAATTCTGCACAAGCTGGTTGTTGGGAGTCGTCAAAAAGTTCTTTACAAGATACAATACACACCAAGCAAAACCCGGCTGTCCGGCAATTTCTGAATTATCAAACTGGGCAGAACCGTAGATCATGTAAAACCCATCTGTAGGCGCTTTAAATCTTCCTGATAACCCATCGAATGCACTCCCTGTGTTAATGGCCATACCTTGGTTGTATTTAATCTCTTCATTCTGCCATGCTGGTCCTGTGGTAGCCGGGCACGTCTGTTTAAATGCATTTTGCTGTGCAGACGAAAAAAGATAAGTTTGATTTACAGAAGGCATACTGTTAGAACTCGAAAACAATACAAGCTCCCATGTTGTTCCTGTAATAGTACCCTTATTGACCAAAAATGCATAATATCCTGTTGGAATGGTAATATTAGGAGCTCCTGTTCCGTTTTGAGTATCAATTAACTCTGCACCATTAGCTGCAATAATAAGATTTCCGGCTCCTGTATTTTTAAAATGATAGGTTCTTCCAGCAAAATTACCTGCTCCACTAATGGCTGCCGGCAAGGTTAAAGTTCCATTACCTGCTGAATTATATGCGGTATAATAATCATCCGCTCCTACAGTTCCGCTTGCAGACACTGTTTTATACGTTGCAGCAAAGGAACCATTAACCGTCAGGCTACTGGTAGGATTAGGAGTATTTACCCCTACTTGGGCATTCACCGTCAAACCAGTTACCGCTGCTAAAAAAGCAGTGAAAAATAAAATTGTTCTCATAATCAAAAAATGTATTTAGAATCTAAAGAAATTGTAAGTACCAATATAGCCTCCCAATTGTTTATCAGATGGGATTTTCATGAGACTAACTTACTGTGAAAAATAAAGATTCCGTTTACAGGCTCTGTACACATTTTTCCACAAAACTGTAAGAGTTTTATGACATGATAAGTATTATATATTAATGGATTTCGTTGTAAATTTCCAACAGTTCAACAAGGTTCGTGATTTTTAATTTCTGATAGACTCTTCTTTTGTAAGTTCCCACAGTGGATTCTTCAATATTGAGTGCATTAGCTATTTCAAGATTTCCGTTTCCTTTTGCCAGGAGATCAAAGACCTGCAGCTCTCTTTCGGACAGAATTTCCAAAGGACTTTTCTTGTGCATTCGTACGACCATTTCATTGAGTACTTCAGGAGTATAGTAATAACCATCTTTAAAAATACCTTCAATTGTTTTCACAAACGTTTCCGGGTTGCTGAGTTTATTTAAAAAGCCATTCACTCCCTCTTGAATATATTGCATCGCGACGGTTTCTTTGTAAGAGGTAAAAATTAAGATCAGAGTATCTTCCCTAATGTTTTTAATTTCTTTAACCATTGACTTGAAAGTACTTCCCGGAAGCTCAATATCCAATATCACAAGGTCAAATTTTCCAGTCTCCACTTTCTGCTTTACCTCATCGTATGTTTCTGCAAAATCAATTTCAAATTCATTAAAATTCTTTTCCAGAATCAAAGCAGTTCCGATTCTTACTACATGATGGTCATCTGCAATTAATATTCTCTTTGTCATAGTGTAATATGGATTTTAATGAGTGTTCCCTTCGGTATATTTTCATGAAAAGTAATTTCTCCATTGATTTTCATCATCAACTGAATAACCATGTGTAGGCCCAGTCCATAATTTTTAAAAATAAGATGCTCACTTCCCTTTTTTCTGGAAAGCTCAGAATAATAAGTTCTCTGTTCGGCAGACATTCCACTTCCTGTATCTGCAATATTGATTTCTACATACTGCTCCGAAGATGCTGAGGTAATAATAATTTCTCCATCTGAAGTATTTTTCACTGCATTATCTATAATATTATGAAAAACGGCAAGAAGAATATTTTTATTGGTTTTTACAGTAAGATGATGATCACAGAAATTATAGATGAAAGTATGTTTCTGAGCAGCAATCTCTTCAAACAGTAACTTTTTAGTTTCAATCAAATCATAAATCTGATATTCATCTTTCATATTATTTTCCTGTTTGTAGAGCTCTGTATATTCTTTTAAACTTAATGTAAATTTATAGAGCTGTTCCGAGGTTTTATAAATACTGTCAAAATACTTTTTTTGAGTTTTAGCATCATCAGATTGGGTAAGTTCTTGCGAAAGAAGAGCAATAAATTTAACCGGAGTTGTAATATCATGACTAATACTTTCTACCAGTTTTTTTTGATAATCGGACTCGCTTTTAAGCTTATTATTGGTTTCCTGCAGTTCTTTATCCCTGTGAACCAACGTATTTTCCAGCACCTTATTTTTTAATCTTAAAAAATTGGTTCTGATCTGTATTCCAATCACAAAAATTAAAATAATCAATCCAACAACCAGGATTTTAAAAGATAAAGTCTGATAAAAATAAGCCTCAACTTCTATAGGAAAGCTTTTATACACAAATTTCCCTGTTTCTGAAGATAAAAATCTTATGAGTAATTGATATTTCCCTGGTTCTGTATTGGATAATCTGAATTTTCTGTCATTTTTAATATTGATCCATTGGCTATTCTCTTCGCCTATTAGCTTCGCCTGCAGATAAATATTTTCCAGATTAGAATAGTAAGGAATATCAATATATATATCTGCATTTTTATAGCCACATTCCAGAAGAAGGTCATCTTTCAAACGAATCATTTTACCATCTACTTTTGCTCTTTCCACATACAGATCGTGTGCTGCAGGAAAATACGCTTTCACATTCTGAGGGGTAAAAAACACAAACCCTTCCATGGAAGGAAATACAAATTGTCCATCCTCAAGAATATTGGCATCAGGATCAGCACTCCCGTTGAATTCATTATTCAAAAAGCCATGTTCTTTGGTATACCGGTAATAAGTAACAGGCTCCTGGGGAGCTTTCAGGGATCTCAAAATTTTGGTCTTATTAATTTTAAATAATCCGTTATTAGACGAAATCCATAAATTTGAATTTTTATCTTCCAGGATATGGTGAGCATTAGCCAAAAAATCATTTTTATCTGCAGGAATCCTGATAACTTTGTGATCTTTTAATAAATACATTCCTTGGTTATACGTCGTAAGCCAAATATTTCCATCCTTGGTTTTTATAATTTGCTTTACCGGAAGATTCTGCCCAATTCGTTCTATAATTTTATTTTGAGAAAGGGAAAAAACACCTATACCATTACTCCCACCTAAATAAAGAAGATCTTCATTATATCTGAGAATAGTATCTATATTATCTTCACAAGGAATAATTCTCTCCGTTTTCTTAAAATTATCGCGGTCAAATATATAGAGATAAAATTTATTTCTGTCCGAAACAGATACCATATACAGCCCTCCATTTTTATACAACCCGTCAATTTCTTTCCTGTCAAAAGAGATAGAATCATACTTTGTAAATCCTGTATTTTTATACCTTATATGAATGGAATTATTTTCCCGATACACAAGATTTCCCGAGTCATCCCAAAAAATATAACGTTTATCATAGGATTGAGGAGCCTTATATAATTTTTCCGATCTATTATTATAATATCTGATACCTTCCTGGGTTAAAACAGAATTTTCACCAAAGGGAAGAGCCGCATAGCAAACCTCATCCTGATAAGGTAAATTCTTTTTGGAAACTGAAAAATCAGATAGACTTAGAATTTTAAGACCATTAATGGGACTGCCAATATATAATTTACGGGGAGCGTCATCATAAAACATTGCTCCCGATATTTCTTTATCTATATTCATATATTCCAACAGATAGGTAAGACTTAGTTTCCCTTCTGAAAATTGGCTTCTATATATTTTACCATGGTTAATCATGAAAACCTGCCCCGTAATCTGCTGCCAATATATCTTTGTTTCAGGATCTGTATACATAGCAGCTGCATCAACATAAGAATACTTCCCCCGATACAGTTGAAGAAGTTTTTTATTCCGGGAATCGGCAACAAAAATATTTTCTCCATGAACAAACAGACGTTTTAACCTGTTTCTTGGAAAATCAAGATTAAGTTTTATCCGTTGATTACTTTTCCGGTCAACGTAAATAATGCTGTTGTTTTCAAAATAATAGATTCCTGTCTTCAACTGAACAAAATAAGAATCTATAAAAGAAACATATCTGACAGTGACGTTATTTTTAACAAGTCTTTTATATATCCCAGTGCCACTAGGCCCATCCGGATAAGATTCTTTTTTATGAGAAATAACCTTTGGTTGTCTTCGAGAAATCAGGAGATTTTTTTTTTCAGAATTATTGAAGACAACCATACTGTCATTATTGATACTTCCATAAAAATCACCAAAACTCAGATTATTAAGTTTAAAGTCTTTATATCGAACAAAATTGCTGCCGTCATACCGTAGAATTTGCCCTTCCATGGACAGCCATATGAAACCATACTTGTCTTTTACAATATCTTTGATACTGTTTTGAGGCAGCCTATTATCCATGGTATACCGTTGCATAGTATAGCTTTGTCCGTTGCTACATAGAAACAACAACAATACAATAAGGGACAAAAGCTTCATTCCGATTAGGCTACATTATTTTCATGACAAATATATCATAGAAAATCAAAATTATTGTAAATATTTATCCACAAACATGTGATTTTTTTTCTACATAATTATTTATGAACATTTTATCCATTATAATACATTTGAAATACTCAAGGCTTGTTCCTTCATCACAGTCTTTATCATCAGGTTCATTACTAGAAACACAATTTTACTACAAAAAAATAATGGCCTTCTCAATTATATCGAGAAGGCCATTATCATATGTTGATAGAATGTAACACTGAAAATACTAAAGAAACTCTTTCGGAATCGAAATATCATTCTTTTTCATATACTCTACAAGACCCTGATATTTATCTTCATAACCACCATCTGTCCCACATTTATGAGAGATACTACAAATATCGGAAGGTTTGATTTCTAAAATATCTGATATTTTAGTCAGGATTTCAAGATTGATTTTCACTTTGGAATTTTCAATATCGGAATATGCCTTTTGGGAAATCCCCATTTCGAAAGCCATATATTCCTGCGTAAGATCTTTACCCCTCCGGATTTTCCTGATATTTTGTCCACATATTTTCATCATTTCTGTTTTAGTAGTTTTCGGTATATTTTAGAAGTTTAGCTATTAGCCTCCAACAAAGTTAATAAATACCTTTGGCAAAACATTATACACGTTACATGATATTTACTTTTAACATAGAAAATGGAGAAAAATAAACCCTTTTCAAAGCAAATATCACTTCGGTAAACACTATTGGAATTTATGGAGACGCAAAAATTTAATTATGACAATAATATTGTCAGGGCATTCCTCTATGCAACAGTTGCATTCGGACTCGTCGGATTTCTGCTTGGGCTTACTGCCGCATTGATGCTTTTTTATCCTGAGTTACCAGAATTTTTATTCGGTACAGATGATACAACTATTAAAAGTTTAGCTTCGGGCAATATTCAGGGATTAATTAACACTCAGGGAGCAATGGGATTCGGAAGAATCAGAATGCTTCACACAAGTGCCGTTATTTTTGCTTTCGTTTGTAACTCCTTTTTCTGCGGTGCTTACTATAGTATGCAAAGATTGCTGAAAACAAGAATGTATAGTGACACCCTTTCATGGATTCACTTCTGGTCATGGCAGTTTATGATTGTTACTGTAGTGATTACATTCTTAATGGGAATCAATACTTCTAAAGAATATGCTGAACATGAATGGCCTATTGATATATTAATTGCCTTCTCATGGATCGTATTCGGAATCAATATGTTCGGAACTATTGCTAAAAGAAGAGTAAGACATTTGTATGTAGCGATCTGGTTTTATCTTGCCACATGGATTGCTGTAGCAATGCTTCACATCTTCAATAACCTTGAAGTTCCGTTATCTTTCACAAGCTGGAAATCTTATTCTGTATATGCAGGTGTAAAAGATGCATTAGTACAATGGTGGTATGGTCACAATGCAGTAGCATTCGTATTAACTACCCCTGTACTAGGTCTGATGTATTACTTTATGCCAAAAGCAGCTCAACGACCGGTATTCTCATACAAATTATCCATTATTCACTTCTGGTCATTAATCTTTGTATACCTTTGGGCCGGGCCTCACCACCTGCAATATACAGCATTACCGGCATGGGCACAGGCTGTAGGAACCGGTTTCTCTATCATGCTGATTGCTCCATCATGGGGAGGAATGCTGAACGGTCTCCTTACCTTAAGAGGAGCCTGGGATAAAGTAAGAGAAAACCCGATCCTTAAATTCTTTGTGGTAGCAATTACCTGTTATGGTATGGCCACCTTCGAAGGACCTTTATTAGCAACAAAATCTTTAAATAAAATTGGACACTATACTGACTGGGTTATTGGTCACGTACACTTAGGAGCTCTTGGATGGAATGGTTTCATGGCCTTCGGAGTGGTATATTACCTGGTTCCGATCATGTGGAGAACTAAACTATGGTCTGTAAAACTCGCTAACTGGCATTTCTGGTTAGGAACATTAGGAATTATTTTCTACGCAGTACCCATGTATATTTCAGGGTTTACCCAGGGATTAATGTGGAAGCAGTTCAATCCAGACGGAACATTATTGTGGAAAAACTGGTTGGATACAGTAACTGCGATTATTCCTTACTTTAAAATGAGATTCTTAGGAGGTATCCTATATCTTTCAGGAGCAATCTTAATGGTTATCAACGTTATCAAAACCATTAAAGTGGGTTCATTCCAGAAAAATGTACCTGCAGAAGCACCTGCATTAGCCAATATCGGGGGAACAAGAAAAGAAGGAGAAGGCGTACACCTTTGGTTAGAAAGAACACCTACCCTACTTTCTATCCTGGCCTTCATTACCATTGCGATTGGTGGGTTAGTGGAAATTGTTCCTACACTATCACTGAAGCAGAGTGTTCCTACTATCACTGCAGTGAAACCATACACCCCATTGGAGTTGGAAGGAAGAGATTTATATATCCGTGAAGGATGTAACTCCTGCCACTCTCAGATGATCCGTCCTTTCCGTGATGAAGTAGTAAGATTTGAAGGAAAGAATGGGCAATACTCAAAAGCTGGGGAATTCATCTACGACAGACCATTCCTTTGGGGCTCTAAGAGAACAGGACCGGATCTTCACAGAGAAGGAGGCAGAAACCCGGATTCATGGCACTTTAAACATATGTACAACCCAAGAATTACCTCTGCAGGTTCTATCATGCCACGTTTCCCTTGGTTAATTACCAATAAACTGGACCGTACTCAAATGGTGGATAAAATGAAATTAATGAAAAACACATTTGATGTTCCTTATACAAAAGCTCAGATTGATTCTGCCAACCAATGGGCAGACAACCAGTCAAAAGCTATTGTACAGAGAATTTACTCCGAAGCTAATGATGTAAAAGATCAGATGGTAAAAGAAAAAACTGCAAAAGGAGCTTCTTATGTACCGCTTGAACAAAGAGAAATCGTAGCAATGATCGCCTATCTGCAAAGATTAGGAACCGATATTAAAACAACGCAGATCCAAACCGCAAGTGCAGAGTAATCATTAAAAATTGATGTAATGAAAACGAGAACCCCAATTTCAATATATATCGCAACAACGATAGGCTTAACAATTATGGCCTTTGAAATGTTCGCCAGTGATTCAGGATATTTTTCCTCACCCTTTTTCTGGGCACTGATATTGATTGCGATTATCCTTCTGATGATTATGAACTCCATTGGAGATATGATTGAAAACGAAAGTTTCAGCAGACTTTCCGAGGAAGAGAAGAAACAGTATCTGGAAGAAAAAAGTGTTCCTTATTATCAGAAACTATGGAATTCTGCTTTCAAAAAGCAATCTGCTACTGAAGAAAAAGATATCCTGATCGACCACGGTTTTGATGGAATTACAGAGCTTGACAATTCTCTTCCAAAATGGTGGATAGGCCTATTCTGGTTCGGATGTATTTTCTGTGTAGTGTATTTAATGGCCTTTTCTTTCACAGATTATGCCCACCCGGAAGCAGAATACACAAAAGAATCTAAATTGATGCTGGCTTCTATAGCAGAATATGAAAAAAGTGCTCCGCAGATCAATCTAGAGTCAGCAAAATACAGTGCAGATAATATCGCTGAAGGTCAGGAATTATTCAAAACCAACTGTGTAACCTGCCACGGAGATGGAGGAAAAGGAGGTATTGGTCCTAACCTTACCGATACACACTGGATCAACATCAAAGAAAAAAGTTTATTTAAAAATGTTTTCTGGATGCTTGAAAACGGATCTCCAAATAATCCTACAATGAGACCTTTCATTAAAGAAGGAACCATTACTGGAAGAGATGCAGAAAAAATTGCAGCCTATATTTATCATATCAACCAGGAAACTGCTCCTATTACACAGGCTCAAGGTGGTGCTGCACCACAGGGAGAAGACGTGAAATGGGAAAACGAAAATAACTAGAAAATTATTATCTGATTAATACAAACCATGCCAAGCCCCCTTTGCAACTATACTAACATTTGAATTTTCATTTTTGCTAACTAACCTTTTCAACATTCAAAAAATGATATAAAGGGGGCTTTTTAAAAAATAAAATCCGCACCTTGGCTCGTCTTACTCAACTATTCACTTGACAACTACACAACTAAAAATTCCATAATAAGGCAGCCAAGGCAGGATTTTTGTATTCATAAGGGATACCACAACAAAGACTGAATCAAATAGTATTATTATCTTTGTTACAAACCTCATCGCTTTTGAAACTGAAAATCAACACTACAAAACTTTTAAGGCGTATTGTAATAACCTTTATTTCAATATTGGTAATTCTTACCCTGTTGATCCTAAGCTTAAGACTTCCAGCCGTTCAGAACTTTATTAAAGACAGACTGATTGTTTATCTGGAGCAAAAAATCAAAACCAAAGTAAGCTTAGAGCGAGTCTATATTGCATTCCCCAACAGTCTTGTGATGGAAAACCTTTATCTCAAAGGACAAGATGTAGACACACTCTTAGCTGTAAAAAAACTGGATGTGGGCTTACACATGCTAAAGCTCATCAACTCAACAGCAGATATTACCTCTGTAGATTTGGAAGGCGCCCGAGCCAATGTAGTTAGAAAACCGGATGGCAAATTCAATTTTGATTATATTATTGACGCCTTTGCCACTACTGATAAGGAAGAAAGCACTTCCAAACCATTCATTATTTCCCTTGATAAAATTAATTTAAAAGATGTTGGCGTTACTTTCAATGACCAGCAGTCGAAAAATGATATTAATCTTTATTTTAAATCTTTTGATACCAGAGTAAAGAAATTCGATCTCAACAAAAATACCTATGCTGTTAATGATATTAATCTTGATGGATTAAAATTAAAGCTTAAGCAGGGTATTGTAGAGGAAGTTTCCAAAAAGGTTGAGAAAAAAGTAGACTCTCTTAATGATAAAAAGCCGATGAATATTGGTTTAAGAGGAATCAAGCTTACTCACTTTGATATTGATTACGGTGACGAGAATACCAAAACTTACGCTAAAGTTTTATTCAAAGAATTAAGCACAAAAATCAACAAGCTTGATCTGGAAAATAATGCCTTCAACGTTGGTAATGTATTTCTTTCCGGGGCAGATATCAATGCCAATCTTTATCTTCCGGCTCAAAATGCCAATCCGAAAAATAAAAAAGAACCGGAATTATCCAAAGTTTCCGATCAGGATAAGGCTATGAATCTCCTTTTAGGAAAATTGGTTTTAAATGATGTAAAAGTAGCTTACAACAATACTGCGATTGCTCCTACCCAACAAGGAATGGATTTCAATCATCTGAATTTTTCCAAAATGAATGTTGAGGTGAGAAGTTTCAAAATGGAGAACAACACTTTCGCGGGAACGGTTAATTCAGCAGAAATTCAGGAGGCAAGAGGATTGAATATTCAGAAATTCAATACAGATTTCGTGTATGCAGAAAAAGAAGCGTATCTGAAAGACCTGTATCTTCAAACTCCAAAAACTTTATTGCGTGATGAGGTTATTTTAAACTATAACTCCATCGATCAGCTGACTTCCAATTTAGGTGCTGTAAAGATTTCCGCCAATATTAAAGATTCCAAAATCGGGTTTTCCGATATTTTAAATTTGGTTCCTACTTTAAAAAATACAGTTCCATTTAATAAATATCCAAACGCTATCCTAAACGTTAATGCCAATGTGAAAGGAAGTGTGAATGATCTTTTCATTCAGGATCTTAAAGTTTCAGGACTGGATCAGTTAAGAGTGAATGCATCCGGAAGAGTTAAAAATGCAATGAATCCCGAGCAATTATATTACGATCTAAGAATCGGGGAATTCTCTTCCAATGCTAAAACGATTTTCAACTTAGTTCCGAAGAATACCATTCCTTCCAACATTTCCCTGCCATCAAATTTTAGCCTTAAAGGAAATGCAAAAGGAACAACTAAAGTGGTGAATACAGACCTCAGCCTCTACTCTACTCTTGGAAATGCAGCGATTGTTGCCCATGTGGATATGCGTAGAAAAAATCATGAATTATACGATGTAAAAGCCAACCTTCAAGTCGTACAGGTTGGAAAAATCATTCAGAATAAAGATATCGGCTCTATCACCGCTCAAATTTCCGCCAAAGGAGAAAGTTTTGATTTCAAAAATGCCAATGCTAACGTAAAAGGGCATGTTGCTTCTGCAACTTACAAGGGCTACCGATACCAGAATATGAACGTAACGGGTAAGATCAACAAAGGGGCTTATGATGTTATTTTAAATTCAAAAGATCCGAATGCTCATTTACTGTTAACCGCTTCAGGAATTTATGATGAAAAAAATCCAACCGTGAAAGTAAATGGAGAAGTCATCAAATTGGATGTCAATAAGCTTGGATTCTACGAAAAACCAATGATTCTTGCCGGAAAAATTGACGGTGACTTTACTAATCTGGATCCGAATAACCTAAATGGCTATTTAAACCTTAAAGACTTTGCTTTTTCAGATACCAAAGAAGTGTATCCGGTACAGGAAGTTCACTTAAAAGCCTCTTCCACTAAAGATTCTACACAGATTATTTTCAATTCTCAGATTGCAGATGTTGAACTGAAGGGTAAATATAAACTTACGCAGATTTTTGGAGCTTTAACACAGACCATTAATCAGTATTATCAGTTCCAGAAACCGAATAAATCTCAAAAAATTGATCCAGGCCAGCATTTTACCTTTACAGCAAAAATTAAAAATGATGATCTGATCAGAAAATTTGTTCCGGATCTGAAAAGCTTCGAAACCATTAATTTGGCTGGAAACTATGATGCCGATTCTCAAAAAATTGAAATTGACGGCCAGATTCCTCAATTACTCTATGGCGAAAATACCATTGAAAAGGGAGCTTTAAAAGTGACCAATGAAAACCAGGCTTTACAATATAACCTGAATGTTGCCGCTTTAAAAAGTTCAAGCTTTTCATTGAAAAAAATCAATATTGATGGTGATGTTGCTGATAATACAATCAACTATAATATCACTACAAAAGATGATAAAGATGTTACCCAGTTCCTGATTGCAGGAAATGCAAAATCATTGAATGACATTACAGAAATTTCCCTGAATCCAAATGGTTTAAAACTCAACTATGCCGATTGGAATGTTGCTAAAAACAATAAAATTCAGATCAGCAGCAAAGGAATTTTAGCAGATAATTTCAGATTAAGCAATGATGGAAACGAAATTTCCATTCAGTCCGAAACTGAAAGCCCAAGCAGCCCTTTGAATATTGCGCTTAAAGATTTTAAAATTGAAACCATTACGGAACTTATCAAAAAAGATACGGTTCTGGCCAGAGGAACTATCAACGGAACCGCTCAGCTTAGGGATGTGATGAAGGATATGACTTTCACTTCAGATTTAAATGTTTCCAATCTTATTGTGTATGGAAGCCCTGTTGGAAACCTGGCTGTAAAAGTGAACAATTCTTCACCGAAACTTTTAAATGCTGACATAGCCCTTTCCGGAAACAACAATGATGTAAGAATTCTTGGAGATTATAATACGGCTTCAAGTTCTTTCGACCTGAATATGGCCATCAATCAGCTTCAGATGAAGAGTATTCAAGGTTTCTCTATGAACGCTATTACCAATACAGAAGGCTATCTCTCAGGAAACATGAAAATCACCGGAACCACAGACCAGCCGAATATTCTTGGAAAAGTAAAATTCAATGATGCAGGACTTGAAATTGCAAAAACGGGAAGTGATTTCAGGAAGCTGAATGATGAGATAGATTTTACCAACCGTGGTATTGAATTCAATAAGTTTAAAATTAAAGATAAAGATGGAAATGCTCTGGTGGTGGATGGGCAGGTTCTTACCCAAACTTACAGAGATTTCGCGTTCAATCTTAATGTCAACGCCAAAGATTTCAAGGTGGTCAACTCACAGAAATCAAACGACGCTATGCTGTATGGAGTTCTGGCTATTGATGCGGGCCTTCATATCCGTGGAAACCTTGATCTTCCCAAAGTAGATGGAAAACTAAGTGTTGCTGACAATACGGATTTCACATTCGTTCTTCCTCAATCTAACCCTTCATTACAGGAAAGAGACGGGATTGTAGAATTCGTAGATCAGGATCAGGTAGTGCTTAATAAAACGATTAAAACAGATTCTCTTAATGCCCAAAGCCGCATCAAAGGAATGGATGTAAGTGTTAATATCGAAGTAAGCAAAGAAGCAAAACTATCCATCGTCATCGATAAGGCGAATGGAGATTTTGTACAACTTCAGGGAGAAGCGGAATTAACCGGTGGCATTGATCCTTCAGGAAAAACTACATTAGTTGGGGTTTATGAAGTGAATAAAGGAAGTTATGATCTTTCAGTAAGCTTCCTGAAACGTAAATTCGATATTCAGAAAGGAAGTACCATAACGTGGACGGGAGAACCTACTACGGCCATCATGGATATTACGGCAGTGTATAAAACCGAAGCACCGCCTATTGATCTTGTAGAGCAACAGATTGGTAGCGAAAGTGCTTCCATCATGAATCAGTTTAAGCAGAGAGTTCCTTTCAATACACTATTAAAAATGAAAGGAGAGCTGTTAAAACCACAGCTGACATTTGATATTACAACTGATGAAAAGAACAATGCTGTATCATCTAACGTTAAAGATGTTATCGATCAGAAACTGGCCCAGTTGAGAACTCAGGAATCTGAATTGAATAAACAGGTTTTTGCATTACTTCTTCTTAACCGTTTCATTGGAGAAAATCCATTTGAAAGCGGTGCAGGAATGTCTGCTGAAACGATGGCGAGACAGAGTGTGAGTAAAATTCTTTCTCAACAGTTGAATAATCTTGCATCAGGACTTATCAAGGGAGTAGATCTTAATTTCGGTCTGGATTCTTCAGAGGATTACTCCACAGGACAGAAAAATACAAGAACCGATCTGAATGTAGACATCAGCAAAAAATTACTGAATGACAGACTGAAAGTAACAGTAGGAAGTAATTTCGGATTGGAAGGCCAAGCCCGCCAGAATGAAAACATGACCAATATTGCTGGAAATGTTTCTGTAGATTACAGCCTTTCTAAAGATGGAAGATATATGCTGCGAGCTTATCGTAAAGATGAATATCAGGTAGCTCTTCAGGGACAGATCATAGAAACCGGAGTTGGATTTATCATCACTCTGGATTATGACAAATTCCGTGAGATTTTCCAAAAATCCAAAGAAAAGAAGCCTAAAAAGAATCAAAACAATCAAGTGGTAGAATTTAAATAATGAGTAATATATTCCCAACATACTGTAAATATCTGTTGATTTCCGGATTAGCTTCGGTAGTAGTTTCCTGCAGCAATACCAGGTTTTTGAAAGAAAACCAGATGTTGTATACAGGTGCTGAGGTAAAGATTGAAAGTGACACAATTTCCAAAAAAGAAAAAAAAGACCTTCAGGCTGCTTTGGAAGCCAATCTTACTCCAAAACCGAATTCTACATTTTTAGGAATGCGTCCCAAGCTTTATTTCTACAATATTGCGAAAGAGCCTAAAAAAGATAAAGGATTCAACTACTGGCTTAAGTATAAAATGGGTGAAAAACCTGTATTATTAGGAGATGTAGACCGTGAATTCAATAAAGATATTATTGAAAACTATTCTGAAAACAAAGGATATTTCAATGCCAGAGCTACTTATGACACCATTTCAAAAAATAAAAAGGCTAAAGTAATTTACACCTTAAAACCTGGAGCTAGATATTTAGTTGATGGAGTTAAATTTCAAAAGGATTCAACTCTTATTAATCAGGAAATTCAGAATGTAGCTGGGAAAACACTTCTTAAAAACGGAAGGCCATTTGACCTTGATGTGATTAAAGCAGAAAGAGAAAGAATTGATAATAACTTAAAAGAAAGAGGCTTTTATTATTTCCATCCGGATAATATTATTGTACAGGCAGACAGTACAGTCAACAAAAATCATAAAGTAGAACTCAACGTAAAGCTTAAGGATAACACTCCTGATCTGTCAACCCAGCAGTTCAGCATTGATAAAGTTATTGTATTCCCGAATTATAATATTCAGGATGTAAAAGCAGGAAAATATAGTGTTCCAATGAACAGTGATTCTTTGAGTAAATATGCATTTGATGATATTTACGTTATTGATCCGCAGCATAAATTCAAACCAAAAATCTTCGACAGAGCTTTATACTTTAAAAAAGGAGATCTATACAATCGTTCCAATCACAACCTTACCTTAAACCGATTAATCAGTTTAGGGGTATTCAAATTTGTGAAAAATGAATTTGTAACCTCAGATTCTTTGAACCATAAGTTTGATACTTATTATTTACTAACCCCAAGGCAAATTCAGTCTTTGCGTCTTGAGGCATTGGGAAGAACCAACTCAGCAAGCTATGCAGGGAGTGAGCTTAATCTGAACTGGACCCATAGAAACTTCTTTAAGGGAGCAGAACAATTTAAAGCATCCATCTATGGAGCTTTTGATTTCCAGATGGGAGGTGCTCAGGATGCGAATAATATTTTCCGTGCCGGAACCAATGTTCAGCTTTCTATTCCGAGAATTGTAGCTCCATTCCGTTTTCATTCTTCAAGCGAGTTTGTTCCCAGAACAAATATTACATTGGGATATGAATTCCAAAACAGAACAAAATTTTATACGCTTAATAATTTCACGGCCTCATTCGGATATCTGTGGAAAGAAAATGCCAGAAAAGAACATGATCTGAAAGTCATAGATATCACGTTGGTTTCTCCGGAAAAGGTTACTGCAGAATATGAAGCTAACTCAGCCAAGAATCCAGCTATGAAACGAATTGTTGAAAAACAGCTTATCTTTGGTCCCACTTATTCATATACCTACACCAATACTATGCTTCCGAAGAAGAATACCTTTTATTATAAAGGTACCCTGGATCTTGCAGGAAATCTCACTGGTTTGGTTACAGGAGCGAATGTAAGAGAAGATAAACAGAAAAAGATATTCGGCATCCCTTTCAGCCAATATGCTAAAATTGAAAATGATTTCAGGTTTTATCATAAGCTTACGGAAAAATCATCATTGGCTACAAGACTTATTGCAGGCATTGCCTATCCCTATGGAAACTCAGAATTCGTTCCTTTCTCCAAACAGTTTTTCTCAGGAGGAAGTAACAGCATTCGAGCTTTCCGTGCAAGAACACTGGGTCCGGGAAGTTTTGACCCAAGAACGGTAACGGCGGGAACGTATTTCGACCAATCTGGAGATATTAAGTTGGAATTAAATGCAGAATACCGTGCCAACCTATACAAATTCATCAATGCTGCAGTATTTGTAGATGCCGGAAATATCTGGCTGCTCCATGATGAAGAGGCTAGACCTGGAGCTAAATTTTCAAAAGATTTCCTGAATGAAATTGCTGTAGGAGCCGGAGTTGGTCTAAGACTTGATTTTTCCATATTGGTTTTAAGACTGGACTTAGCTATGCCGTTGAGAGTACCTTACTATGAAAAGGGAGACAGATGGGCTTTCGATAAAATTAATTTCGGAGATCCAAGCTGGAGAAAAGACAACCTTGTTTTAAATATTGCCATCGGATATCCTTTTTAAAATGATTAATAATATTAAATTTTTCTGGGAAGTCCTCAAGGACACATTTACAGAATGGAACAGCTCTTCTGCATCCAAAGATTCAGCGAGCCTTGCCTATTATGCGATCTTTTCTATCCCGGGGTTATTGATTATTATCATCTGGGTATTGGGTAATTTCTTTGGGGAAGAAGCCATCCGCGGACAGATAAGCACCCAAATCAGTGGAATAATGGGTGCTGATGTAGCCAAGAGTATTGAAGGAATGCTTGCCGGAGCATTAATTGATAAGCAGAATATTTTCATGAAAGCAGTAGGGGTAGGAGCCTTAGTTTTTGGTTCCACTACTCTATTCTTTCAGCTTCAACATACTTTGAACTCACTTTGGGATGTAGAGTCTGCTCCTAAAAAAGCGTTACTTAAATTTTTACTGGATAGAGCGAACTCTCTTGGAATGATCCTTATTCTTGGCTTTCTCCTGATGATTACCATGATCTTATCTTCACTCATCAGTCTTTTTAATACTATTATTACCCAATATTTTGGATTTGAAACCTATCTGCTTGTTGAGGTTGTTAATTTTTCGATTGGGTTTGGGCTCGTCATGCTTTTATTTGCCCTGATGTTTAAAGTTCTACCTGATGTACAGATCAGCTGGAAATCCGTTTGGCGAGGAGCATTTTTAACAACCGCATTATTTACGCTGGGAAAGTTTTTATTGAGTCTTTATTTTAATCAAGTTAAACCTACTTCAGCATTTGGGGCTGCCGGAACCGTGATTCTGATTATGATGTGGATTAACTACTCCTGTATGCTGATATTTTTCGGAGCCAAATTCACTAAAGTCTATACCTATAAAAGAGGCTATAAAGTCACTTTGTCCAAACACGCCCGATGGAGTGCTGCCAAACTCTATGCAGATAGTCTAAAGCAAATGCATGAGGAGAAGACTGAATGATTGTGGTACGGGATATGAATTATGTGATTTGAGATTCTAGATTCGTATTTTAAAAAATCAAGAACTTCTAGATCATTAAGCATAAATACAAAAAAGCCTCCTGATTTCAGGAGGCTCATTTTTTACATTCTGTTTACAGTTCCTATTCCCAGCAACTCTAACGATTTTTTGATCGTTTTTGCTGTAAGGTCTGATAGATTTAAACGGAATTGTTTGATATTTTCATCATCCTGATTCAGAATTGGATTATTCTGATAGAAGGAGTTATACGATTTTACAAGGTCATATACATAGTTTGCAACCAAAGCAGGACTTAATGTTTCCGCTGATTTAGCTACAACGGTTTTAAAGTTAGCCAATTGCATAATCAATTCTTTTTCAAACTGGTTCAATACAATATCTGCCGTTTCTTTATATCCAAATTCAGCTTTAGTTAATAAAGACTGGATACGAGCATATGTATATTGAATAAACGGTCCTGTATTACCATTAAAATCAATACTCTCAGCAGGGTTGAAAAGCATTTTTTTCTTAGGGTCAACTTTCAGCATGAAATATTTTAAAGCTCCTAAGCCTACCGTTTCATAAGAAACTTCTTTATCTTCTTCAGAAAGGGTTTCAAGTTTTCCAAGTTCCTGAGCTTTAGATTTTGCGGTCTCATACATTTCCTGCATTAAATCATCAGCATCTACTACAGTTCCTTCACGGGATTTCATTTTACCTTCTGGTAATTCAACCATTCCGTAAGAAAGGTGGAATAACTGATCTGCCCACTCGTATCCTAATTTTTTCAGAATCTTAAATAAAACCTGGAAGTGATAATCCTGCTCATTCCCTACCGTATAGATAAGTTTCTGAATATTGTTATCTTTAAAACGTTCTACAGCCGTTCCTAAATCCTGAGTCATATACACTGAAGTACCGTCAGAGCGTAGTAATAACTTCTGGTCAAGTCCTTCATCTGTAAGATCACACCAAACAGAACCATCTTCTTTTTGATATAAAACTCCTTTATCTAAACCAGCCTGGATAAGGTCTTTTCCTAAAATATAAGTATTGCTTTCATATTGAACCTGGTCAAAATCAACGCCTAATCTCTTATACGTTTCATTGAATCCTTTGTATACCCAAGAGTTCATTTCTGCCCAAAGATTTCTTACCATTTCATCTCCATTTTCCCAATCCAGAAGCATTTTCTGAGCTTCTTTTATGATAGGTGCATCTTTTTTAGCCTGTTCTTCTGTTGCTCCCTGAGCTACAAGTTCAGCAATTTCTTTTTTATAGTTTTTGTCAAATTCTACATAGTAGTTTCCAACAAATTTATCGCCTTTTGTATTGGTAGTTTCAGGAGTTTCTCCGTTTCCGAATTTCTCCCAAGCCAACATTGACTTACAGATATGAATTCCTCTATCATTGATGATCTGAGTTTTAACAACATCATATCCGGCCTCTTTCAAGATCTGAGCTACAGAGAATCCTAACAGATTATTTCTGATATGCCCTAAGTGAAGAGGTTTATTGGTATTGGGTGAAGAGTATTCTACCATTACAGTAGCATTCTTTTTATCTATTGTTGAAAAACCATTATGTACAGATCTAAAGTTATCTACAAACAGTTGGTTTTTCACTTTAACATTAAGGAATCCTTTAACCACATTAAAGCTTTCGAAAATATCCGTCTGCTCTGTTAATGCTTCTCCTAATTCAACCCCAATACTTTCAGGATTTTTCTTTAATTGTTTTACCAACGGAAAAGTAACGATTGTAAAGTCACCTTCAAATTCCGTTTTATTTTCCTGAACTTCCAGCTTAATGTCTTTTAATTGATATACATTTAAAATGACCTCCGAAAGTTTTTGTTCTATAATATCTTTAATATTCATCTCAAAATTTAAAGTACAAATTTAGTGAAATAAAAAAGACAAGTCTACAATGCAAAGGCAGACATTCAATTATTTAGAATATTTTTGAATAATTATTTTGAAAATCAAAGCTTTGTCTATATTTTTCATATATTTATTATACTAAACAAACAAAACTTTATTATGAAAAATCTAAAGAAAATCTCAAAAACCAGCCTAAAAAAAATTACTGCCGGAAATGCACCTTGCTGCGAACCATGGGGAAGATGTCCTGATGGCTACAAACAATGCCAGGAATGGGGAGCTTGTGTACCGAAATCTGTAAATTGCGGTGGATAAAAAAAGAGGTCATAAAGACCTCTTTTTTTGTATAGATATAATGAAAAATAAAAACCGCCCGAAGGCGGTTTTATCTTATAAGAATATTTATCCTTTTCTAAAAACTAATATTCCTTCATCATTTCCAGGCACATTGTCTAAGTTTTTACTGTTATCAAGTATTCTGAGTTCAGTTTCTGAGAATGTATCAACTTCTTTTTTTAATGTTTTAGAAGTACCTGCTTCTGTATACGTAAGAGTAAGAATATGGCTCATCTTATCATAGCTCCATTTCCCCGGATAAGATTCAACTTTATTACAGTTACCGGTTGGTTCTACAATAGTATACCTTTCATATACACCAGAGAAATCTGCATTAATCCCCAACTGTCCTTTACGATCACAGTCATTGAGTTGTACATCTTTACCTCTGTATTCATATTTATATGGCGTCCAGTTCCCATTAATCTGCACTTCTTGTTCAATTACATTGGCATCATCACTTGAGCATGATGCAACTCCCAATACAAGCAGAATTCCTATAAAAAGCCTCATATTCTATATTTATGTTATTAATTTAAAATTTGTCCCAAAAGATTTTTGTAGTTACTTTATCACCGCCAATTTTAGCAGCAGCAGCTTTAACATTACTACTATTTACCAGATATTCATCAACAGGATAAAACATTCTGATAGGAACTCCTTCCACTCTTGAACCTGCAGGATTTACAAATACAGGGAAGTCTAATCTTCTAGTAAAATTCCAAGCCTGGAATCCTTTATTAAACATTGCTACCCAAGACTGCTCTCCGATAGATTTTTTCCAATTCGCAGCGTTATATGGATTATTAGCAATAATTGTAGTAACAACAGTATCAGGATTCGCCATTCCGTATTCTAATACAGAAGCCTTAATTGCTTCTTTATACAAATTAGCAGCAGTATCACCTACACTAAAGTTTCTTGCAGCAGCCTCTGCTCTCAAAAATGTAATTTCAGTATAATCTAATAAAAATCCTTGAGCATTTTCACCTGAAATAACATCTGTAAAGTGAGAATAGTCATCAAAAACGTTATTATCTCCGAAAGGTCCACCTACATAAGCTCCTTTAAGCTTGGTAAACCAAATATCTCTTCTTGGATCATTGGTAGTATTCATAAAATTAACCAATACATCTGAAGGTAAAAAGTCATTTCTACCAGACTGAATTACATCCTTAAAAACAGGGTTGGATAATAATCCTGAAGGGAAAGTCTGCAGTCCAAAGTTATCATCCTTTCCAGTGAATAATCCTCCATTAAACGCAGCTTCTGCATAAGTTTTAGCAAGCGCCGGCTCTACATCTGCTAATGTAACAGCCATTCTGAATTTTAAAGAGTTAGCCATTTTCTTCCACTTAACCATATCTCCTTTGTAAATAAGATCTTTATCATATCCTTTTACAGAAGTGTCCATCATCGCAATAGCTGCATCAATCCTTTTGATAAGATCCAGATAGATTGTTTTAGCATCATCATAAGGAATCTCTGCATTACCCGGATTTTCCGCTGTAGCTTTTAATGCTCCAAAGTAAGGAATATCGCCAAAAGTATCTACTAAATTAGCCCATGCATACACATTTACTAATTCAATCATTGCAATGTTATTCTTTTTCATTACAGGGTCTACACCTTCATTTTCAAGAAATCTTCTGGCATCTCTTAGGGCAGATAAAACTCCTGGAGAAGGGATTGTAGCTGAAGCTGATGCCATCATACGATTGTAATGGTTACCAGGAATTGGCCTTGCCGTCATATTATAGTTAGTTTCATCCGGATAAGTTGTTTCAGACCATTGCTGAGTAAAAAATCTGGAAATATTACGGTTTACACTTGCTGATAACATCTGATCCATTAACGCCTGTTCAGCACTTGCAAAAAGTACTCCTGAAGGAACTTCCGTTGGGTGTTTTGGATCTTCATTCAAAGAAGTAATGTCTCTTTCACACGAAGTAAACGTTAATGCTAATGAAGAAAGTCCTATGATTAAAAATATTTTTTTCATTTTTTTAGAATTTTAAAGTTAAATCAATACCAATATCACGAGTTGTTGGCAGCGATCCAATCGACTGTCCTTTAGCAGCCAATCCGTTACCAGTTCCCGTTTCCGGATCTGCATAAGGTAAATTTTTATGGATTATCCAAAGGTTTCTTCCTACAATAGAAATTTTAGCATCTCTGATACCTGTATTGGCTAAAATTGACTTTGGTAAATTGTACCCGATACTAGCTTCTCTTAATTTCACATAAGAAGCATCATATACAAATCTCTTATTAGGCATTGCATTATACCCATCTACACGTCCTCCGATATGAGGCTGAGCTGTAGGTGTTGTATTTACATTTCCGTTTGGATTCACCCCTGGATTCACTACACCGCTTTCTCTGTAATCGGCTGTTTCTACATACAATCCGGTTGCAATTCCATATCCCATATCTGGAGAGAAAACATCTCCACCTTGTTTAACATCAATAAGGAAGCTTAAAGAGAAATCTTTATAACGGAAACTGTTTCTTACCCCTCCAACCCAGTCAGGTGTAACATTACCGATAATTTGATTTTCATTTTTTAAATATCTCCCGTTTGTAGCACTTACAATTTTTTCTCCGTTAGCGTCGTAAAGATAATCTGATCCTACAAGTGCACCAAAAGCTTCTCCTACTCTAGCATTAAGAGTAACACCATTTTGATATCTTGCTAATAGGTAGTTTTGGGAATTCCCGTTCAATGCAATTACTTTATTTTCATTCTTAGACCAGTTAACGTTAACTTCCCATGTAAAGTTATCTGACTTAAATGGTACACCATTCAATTGTACTTCAACACCTTTATTATCAATCTGTCCTGCATTTACCAAGAATGTTCTATATCCTGTAGCTGGAGATACTGGTAAGTTGATGATCTGATCAAATGTTTTTGTTTTATAGATCGCAATATCAAATCCTAATCTGTTTTTGAAGAATTGCGCCTCCATACCAAATTCGGTTTCTTTTGATCTTTGAGGTTTCAAGTTCGGATTAGCAAGGAAAGACGGCTGGTCAAATAACCCTTCACCTCTTGCTTTAAATGTATTCACCAATCTATAATTATCCGTAGAAGAACCTACTTCAGCATAGTTTGCTCTTACCTTCCAGAAACTTAACCATGGTTGTTTCACTAATTCAGAAAGTACCACAGCTCCCGTTACAGATGGATAACCATAGCTGTTATTGGCTTTAGGTAAGTTTGAAGACTGATCACGACGATAAGTAGCATCTACGAATAAGAAATTCTTATATCCAAAAGATGCTGTTGCATAGAAACTTGAAGTTACCCATTTTGAATAATTTTCATCCGGAGGAAGTATTGTTCTTACTGAATTGGAGATTGCAAACAATCCAGGTTTTGATAAACCACCTTCAGTACTCATATATATGTTATCAATAGTATTTCTTCTAACGTTTCCTCCAGCAATACCGCTCACATTTAAGTCTTCAGTAATATTGAATTTATAGTTGAAGAATAAATCGAAGTTTAATTCGGCATTTTTCACGTTAGTTCTGGCATACCCAGAGCCTACATTCAGCCCAGATGCTCCAAATACCTGTGGTAAAGATCCGTTCATTAATCTTTCCTCTACAACCATTTGTAAATCATCATAGGATAACTTACCTGTAATTCCAAAATTCTTGGAAATATCATACTTTAACTGTGCGTAGCTGAATATTCTTGTTCTGTTATCAGACTGATAGTTTTGATATCTTTGGAAATAAGGGTTATTCCAGTACTGAGGCGTAGCTGTATTGGATGACAGTCTATTCCATGAGAAATTACTACCACCATTATTCTGGTAAGCATCTCTTAATGCTAATACATCCACGTTGGTTTGCCACCATTGTCTGAAACCTGAAATAATATTATCAGAATATCCTGTTTCATTTCTACCTTTCGTATCCTGCAACGTTAAAGTAGTGAAAACGGAAGCATGTAATTTATCTGTAAAATCGTGATTAAATCTTGCTGAGATTGTATTCTTTCTCAATTCTGAGTTTGGCATCAAACCATTGGAAAGCATATTAGAGTAAGATAAGGAAAGATTTGAGGTCTTATTTCCTTTCTCTACAGTAACTGTATTAACATAAGTGATTGGTGTTTCAAAGAATTTAATTGGTCCATTCTTAGCAGCAACCCAAGGCGTTGCTTTACCAAAATTAGGTGAATGAGGATCATAGGAATCCCATTGATACACCAATTGACTAGGATCAAATCTAGGACCATAAGATGCATCATCTACAAAGTTTGCATAGTTATAACCTCCAGGGCCTGGATCTTCATTCCAAGAATCTCTTACATAACCAGCACCATATTTATTTTGATACTTAGGGAATGTAGACTTATCAATAAACCCAGCTGTAATTCCTGAAGTTAAAGTAACTCCCCAGCTGCCATCATCATTTCCTTTTCCACTTTTAGTAACAATTAGGATTACCCCGTCACTACCTCTTTCTCCATAAAGAGCGGATGCTGCTGCACCTTTCAGAACGTTGATGGATTCAATATCTTCCTGATTAATATCAGACAGGAAGTTCCCGTAGTCAAATGATGCCCCTGTTGAAACAGTTGTATTATTTACTGGTGATCCATCAATTACAATAAGCGGAGATCCTCCTGATAGGGATTTATATCCTCTAATCAAAAGGTTGGATGATCCACCAAAGTTGTTATTCGTATTTACCTGTAGACCGGCTACCTTCCCTGATAGAAGAGATGCTACGTTTCCTGTATTAGTAGTTCCGCCAGTTAATTCCGCTGCTTTTACTTCCTCCGAAGCATAACCCAGTGATTTTTTTTCTCTTTTAATACCAAGAGCGGTTACTACTACGCCCTCGATTTCTTTTGTTTTAATAGTGTCCTTCTTTTGCTGAGCATTTGCAACGGCAATAGAAGAAGTCAATACTAAAACAAGAAGACCTGTTGTTAGTTTCTTCATATCAAATTAATTTTGTACCCTACAAATTTGTAAAACTTTCCTAACAACACAAAGAATTTTTTAAAAAAAATATTAATTATTCAACAATCAAGAATTAAAACAAACAAGAAACTATTAAATTAAGTTAAAAACACTCTTTTTAACAAAAACAAGGAAATTTAATCGATATTTTTTTTTGAATACATCAATGACATCAATTATTGATATTTTCTATATTAATATTTGCTGTAAACCGCAATAACACTTTGGTTTACAATAATATAAATCACCATCGCTGGAATAAAATTCATGTTTTCAGCCTACATACAATGTTGTGCATATATTTTTTTTGCTCCCAAAAAAGACTAAAAACGTCGAGCAAACAGCGAAAAACAGACTACAGTTTCAGTAAAAAATATGAATAAATTAATATAATAAAATCATAAATAAAATCCTTTCATGAAAACCGTTTTATATTTTCCAATATCAGTCTGTTTACCGGTATTCAATACAAAATTCAGTTTTTGAACTTATACTCAACTGTCTCTATTTTATTCTTAGATGTTTTCATAAAAACAACCAAAATATGAAGTTAATACATTCGTTTTTTTTAATTTTACACCTCGTATATCATATATAAACATGGAATTATTACATAAATGGACAGACAATTACATCGAAGCTGGATGTGATGAAGTAGGAAGAGGTTGCTTAAGCGGGCCGGTAGTTGCGGCAACTGTCATTTTAGATGATAATTTTAAACAGAATCTGGTTAACGATTCAAAAAAACTAACGTTTAAAACCAGGATGGATCTAGACAGCTATATTAAGGATAATGTAAAAAACTATGCTATTGCGGAACTATCCCCGGCATTCATTGATGAGCATAATATTCTTAATGCAAGTATTCATGCCATGCATCGTGCATTAGATCAACTCACAATAACGCCGGAACTTATTCTGGTAGACGGAAATAAATTCCATCCTTATAATTTTATTCCTCATCAGTGTATCATTAAAGGAGATTCAACAGTTTTATCTATTGCGGCAGCCTCTATTCTTGCCAAAAATTACAGAGACAGGTTAATGATTCAACTTCATGAAGAATTCCCCGAGTACGGCTGGAATACCAATTTCGGGTACGCTACAAAAAAGCACCAGGAAGCGCTCATTAAACATGGGCCAACAATACATCATAGACAGTCGTTCAGACTAAAATATGATTAACTGAGAAATTAGAACCTGATATAAATAAAAAAAGAGAAGCAAATTGCTTCTCTTTTTTATGATAGATTGACAGTGGCTAGTCAATTATTTCTTTTTGTTTTTTTCCTGAGTTTGCTGTTGCTGTTGAGCTTGTTCCATCATTTCTCTCATCTTCTTCTGGAATTTACCTTCCGTTTTCGGCTTTTCTTTGTTAGCCTGAATCTGAGCATGGATTTTCTTCTCATCCAGAATTACATATTTAATCACTAGAATGATTAGAATGTTGATCGCATTCGATACAAAATAGTACCATGAAAGACCAGATGCTGAAGTATTCAGGAAGAATAAGAATGTAATCGGGAAGATATACATTAATACTTTCATATTCGGCATTCCTTCCTGTTGTGGCTGCTGCATGTTTCCTGATGTCATTACTGTATAAATCAAGATAACAATTGTACAAGCCAATGCAAAGATACTTAAGTGATCTCCAAGGAATGGAACTTTAAATGGTAACTTAATCAAATCATCATAAGCTGTTAAATCCTTTGCAAACCAGAACCCCTGTCCTCTCAAGTCAATAAAGTTCGGGAAGAAACGGAATAATGCATAGAAGATTGGAATCTGCACCAATGCCGGTAGACATCCTGCCATCTGATTTACTCCTGCTTTTCGGTATACTTCCATTGTTGCCTGCTGTTTCTTCATTGGATCTGCATCCTTGAATTTAGCATTAACCTCATCAATTTCCGGACGAATTACCTTCATCATTGCACTCAGCTTATGCTGTTTGTACATAATTGGAGATAAGATCAATTTTACAATGATCGTCATTACAAAGATTACCCAACCTGCAGATAATCCCCAGCCTGCAATAATTGCATATAACCACATAAAGAAATAACGGTTCATTGCTCCAATGAATGACCAACCTAAAGGAAGAATTTCATCAAAGTTTTTATCGTAAGATTTCAATAATGGTAAATCCAATGGCATAAAATACCATGTAAAGTCTTGGTTTAGCTCACTTCCGGTCATCTGAACGAACCCTTCATAATTAAGTTTCTTCAGATACTCTCCTTCTTCTACATTTTCCTGATTACCTTTACTCTGAGTAAATCCATTCTTAGCTTCAATAACAGAAGTGAAGAACTGTTGTTTTACTCCAATCCAGTTAAGAGTCTCTTTCTCCTCCTCCATGGTAGTTCTTCCATCATAATCATAATCTTTATAATTATTGAAAGCATAAGAGAATTCTGAGTGAGATTGTTCCTGAGCTCTACCTTTTTCAAGGTTTCTTACACTATAATCCCAGATAAAATCTGCTTTGTTATCAGAAGTAACCGCAGCAAGACCTTGAGTTCTTACTTTAAAATCAAGAGTATATTTCGGAAGTAGTGTATAAATAAACTGAATAACAGCACCATTATAGTTAGCCGTCATGGTTACAGCATTTCCATTAACAGTAGGCGAGAAAACTAAATCTTTAGTATTAATAACCTTTCCTGTTTTGTCCTTAAACTGAAAACCGTAGTTTGAATTATTTTTATTAATAAGATAAAGCGGAAGGTCAGCCTGATCCGTTTTATTGTTGTATGCTTTGTATTCTGAAAGCTGAACTTTAGAAACTTGTCCTCCTAAACTTGAAAATTCTATATTCAATTCTTTGTTAGACAAATTAGCTGTCTGAATCGCATTAGGAGTTACATTTGGATTGATATTGGTGGCCTGAGTTTGTTTTACGGCATTTTTCACCTGTTCCGTTTTCTGCTGCTGAGCTTTTAACTCTTCTTCTTTCATCTGCTTGTTCTGGAAATAGAACATTGCACCGAAGAGAACCAGGCATAAAACCGCGAAACTAATCATCTGCTTCTTATCGATTCCGTTGTTTTGTTGCATTTTATTTTAGATTAAAATTTTAAATTTAAAATCTACATACATCGTATGTAATTTGAGCTGACAAAAATACTGTTTTTTTATCAAAACTCTATACTATAATACATTAGTATATAATAAACTCAGGCTGAGAAAAATCAACCTGAGTTTATATCTAGACGTTTATGGTAAAAAATTACCTTATTTGTTTTCGCAGGGTTGAATATTACACTCTTCCCATACTAAAATTTCCTACTTAGATGTTTCACAAGCTTTGATAAAAGCTCTGAATAAAGGATGTGGTGTTGCTACCGTACTCTTATATTCCGGGTGGTATTGTACCCCAACATAGAATGGATGATCTGGTAATTCCAACGCTTCCACCAATCCTGTTTCCGGGTTTGTTCCTGTAGCTAAGAAACCATTCTTTTCAAACTCCTGAAGATAATCACTGTTGAATTCATAACGGTGACGGTGTCTTTCAGAAATATTTTTGCTTCCATAGATATCGTGTAGCTTAGATCCGTTTTTCAAAGCACACTTCCATGCTCCAAGACGCATTGTACCTCCTTTATCAATTACATTCTTCTGTTCTTCCATGATTGAAATTACAGGATCCGGAGTTGCAGTATCAAATTCCATAGAGTTTGCTTTTGTATGTCCTAAAACATTTCTTGCAAATTCAATCGTCATAATCTGCATTCCTAAACAGATTCCCAACATTGGAATTTTGTTTTCTCTTGCATATTTAGCGGTAAGAACTTTTCCTTCAATTCCTCTGTCTCCAAAACCTGGAGCTACAAGGATACCACTTACACCTTTCAGTGTATCTTTAATATTTTCTTCTGTGATATCTCCACTGTATACCCATCTTACTTTTACTTCAGTTTCAAGGTCAGCTCCTGCATGTTTGAATGCTTCGGCAATAGAAATATAAGAATCCTGTAGGGATACATATTTTCCAACCAATGCGATCTCAACAGTTCTTTTAGGATTCTGGAATTTTTTCACAAAAGTTTTCCAGTCTTTCAGATCAGCATCTTTATCGCTTTTCAGATCCAGCTCTTTTAAAATTACATCATCAAAGTTTTGCTTCTGAAGATACATTGGAACTTCGTAGATTGTTTCCATATCCTTACATTCGATAACGTTTTCTAATGGAACGTTACAGAACTGAGCCAGTTTTGCTCTCTGATCTTTTGGAATTTTGTGTTCTGTTCTACAAACCAATACATCAGCCATAATTCCGCTTTCCATCAACTGACGAACGGAGTGCTGAGATGGTTTTGTTTTTAATTCTCCACTTGAAGCCAAATAAGGCAATAAAGTAAGGTGAATAACCATAGAATTGCTCTCTCCCAGTTCCCATTTCAACTGACGAACAGTTTCAATGTATGGTAAAGATTCAATATCTCCTACCGTTCCTCCGATCTCAGTAATGATGATATCGTAGTTCTGTTTAGAAAGGATTTTAATTCTACGCTTAATTTCGTTAGTAATATGAGGAATTACCTGCACTGTTTTTCCAAGGAAGTCTCCTTTTCTTTCTTTTTCAATTACAGTTTGGTAGATTTTTCCTGTAGTAACGTTGTTGTTTTGGGATGTAGGAGCATCAAGATAACGCTCGTAGTGGCCTAAATCCAGATCCGTCTCCGCACCATCTTCAGTCACATAACACTCTCCGTGTTCATAAGGATTCAAAGTTCCCGGGTCGATATTGATATAAGGATCAAGTTTTTGGATCGTTACGTTAAAACCGCGTGATTTTAGCAATAGTCCCAGAGAAGCAGACACGATTCCTTTTCCCAAAGATGAAGTTACACCTCCTGTCACAAAGATGTACTTTGTATTCTTTTTACTCATTAGATTAGGTTTGTGCAAAGTTATGGGAAAAAGAGATACAAAGCAATCTTTTAGATTTTGAAAATGAGAAAACATCCTTCAAACAACTATAAAACCTGAGTAAATTTTTTATTTATGTTTTGAATAGATAAATTTTGTCAAGCTAAAATTTTCATGATTCGCTATATAAACTAAGTCCAAAATTCAAATAGCTACTTATTCCGTTTTGTTATTTTTTTTAAAATAAGAATAAGATCACAGCCGATTAGGTACAATAAGTTCAATCTTATTATCAGTCATTATAATAAATATGAAAGATCATGAGATAATAAGCAATATGATTTAATAAATCACCTCTATCATTGATCTATTTTATTCTTTGAATATTTTAATCCATTTAAATCTCAGAAAAAAAATGCTTTTTTATAACTTCGCAGTATGGCAAAATTGAAAACGGCATATTTCTGTCAAAACTGCGGCTCCCAATATTCCCAGTGGATGGGACAATGCAAAAATTGTGGAGAATGGAATACTCTTGTAGAAGAAGTAGTGGAAAAGCCCAATAGCAAAGCGGTACCCTTCTCAAAAACGAAACAACATGTCATCAATATCATTGAGGTAGAAACCAGTGAAGAACCGAGACTTAAGACGCCTTCAGAAGAACTAAACCGCGTCTTAGGAGGTGGAATTGTTCTAGGTTCCGTTACTTTAATCGGGGGTGAACCAGGAATTGGGAAGTCTACTCTCTTGCTTCAGCTTGCCTTAAAAATGAAGAAAAAAATCTTCTATGTTTCCGGGGAAGAAAGTGCTTCTCAGATTAAAATGAGAGCCGATAGGCTAACAGATATTCAAAATCCGAACTGCTTCCTGTTTACAGAAACCTCACTTGAAAAAATTCTTCATGAAGCTAAAAAACTGGAACCGGATTTCATGATTATCGATTCTATTCAGACGCTTCAATCTCAATTGATCGAAAGTTCTCCCGGAACGGTTTCTCAGATCAGAGAATGTTCCAACGAGATCATTAAATATGCTAAAGAAAACAGCATTCCTGTATTTTTGGTAGGTCATATTACCAAAGACGGCCAGATTGCGGGACCAAAGGTATTGGAACATATGGTAGATGTGGTTTTAAACTTTGATGGAGACCGAAATCACCTTTTCAGATTACTGAGAGCGAACAAAAATCGTTTTGGTTCTACTTCTGAAATCGGAATTTACGAAATGATCTCTCAAGGATTGAAGGAAATTAAAAATCCTTCAGAAATCCTTATCACCAAGAAATTTGAAGAACTTTCCGGAAATTCTGTTGCGGTAACCCTGGAAGGAAACAGGCCTATGCTTTTAGAAATTCAGGCACTGGTAAGTACAGCAGTTTATGGTACTCCTCAAAGAAGCTGTACCGGATTTGACTCCAAAAGGCTGAATATGCTTCTGGCAGTTCTTGAAAAAAGAGCAGGTTTTCAATTGGGAGCTAAAGACGTTTTCCTTAATATTACCGGAGGAATAAAAACAGATGATCCGGCTTTGGATTTAGCAGTAATAGCCTCTGTTCTTTCTTCCAATGAAGATATAGCTATTTCGGAACATTATTGTTTTGCAGGAGAGGTTGGGTTAAGTGGAGAAATTCGTCCGATTGCCCAGGTTGAACAAAGAATTACTGAAGCTGAAAAGCTGGGCTATGAAAAGATATTCGTTTCCAATCTTAATAAAATTCCAAAAAGAAAATTTGGAATCAAGATTGAAGAAGTAAGTAAAATTGAAGATTTCCACGAAAGACTTTTTTAAAATGTAAATAATGCAACTCGAAAACATTCAGAAGTTTGTCCTTATATTACTTTATGGAGGATTAACCTTACTTTCATTTACAGTATTGATTAATCCTATGCGGGTTAATAAAAAGGCCAACTTCTTTTTCGGGATGTTTATATTACTCTGGTCCAGCTACTGGCTCCTTGATATTTTGCATTTTTGTGGAATTTCACCAGATTCTTGGTTCATCTTTACTTTGTATGCTCTACAAATCTTCACACCGATTTTTCTATTTTTCAGTGTTGTCTTTTTTATCAATCCTGATTACCGATTTAAAAGAAAAGATTTCATTTGCCTTATTACTCCTGTGATCTATTGGATACTCCTTTTCAATATGGAAAATAATCCAATCATCCGAAGCATGGTAATGCTCATTGATGTATCTCACAATCTTCCCTATATCGCTCTTATTTATTTTAAAATCAGAAAACATCAGAAGAGAATTGAGATAATTTCCTCCACTACGGAAAATATCGATTTGCAATGGCTGATTAAATTAAGTTTTCTTCTTTTTGTAACCATTATCATAACTGTTGGCTATGAACTTTTCAACACTTTTGTGTATAAAATGCATCAGCATTTGGTGATGGATCTCCTGTTTTTATTTATCCTTTACAGTACACTCTATTATGTTCTCAGACAAAAGGAAATCTATCCTGTGAATAAAAGTCAGCGTGAAGAACTTCTTTCTATTGAACTGGAAAATGAAACGGAAGAGACCTCAAGAAAAAAAATAATTCCTGATGATGAGTTTGAATCATTAAAACAAAGACTAATCACTGTAATGGAAACAGAAAAACCTTATCTGGATGGAGAACTCAATTTATTGAAACTGTCTGATCTTATTCAGATTAATGCCCATCAGCTTTCCTATCTCCTCAACACTGGATTTCAGGAGAATTTTTTCTATTTTGTGAATAAATACAGAGTTGAACATGCCAAAAAGATGCTTACCGACAGCTCTTTTCACAAGCTTTCTATATTGGGCATTGCATTTGAATCCGGGTTTAATTCAAAAACGGCATTCAATACTATTTTTAAAAAAATGACGGGTATGACTCCTACCGAATTCAGAAAAGAACAATTCAACTAATCTGCTCTGTTAAAAACTTAATAAACCTGAATAAAAATTGTGGAAGTCAATAAAATTAAAGATCTTAACAAAAGATTTTTCAAACGATGAAAACAAGTATTCTGGAATATTACAGCAACCTCGCTGAATCTTATGATGAGAACCGCTTCGGAAATTCTTATGGAAAGTATATTGACCATCAGGAAAGAGCTTTTCTAGCCTCTTTTTTCAAAGATAAAAAATATACAAAGGTTTTGGATCTGGGATGTGGAACTGGAAGGTTATTAAATTTTGCTACCCACGGAACAGATTTCAGTGAAAACATGTTGAAGGTTGCCCATCAAAAACATCCTGAAAAAAAACTGGCTGTAGGTGAAATTTCAGGAATCCCTTTTCATGATGAGTTTGACTGCATTTTCTGCTTTCACGTTATCATGCACCAAAATCAAGAAGAAACGAAAGAATTTTTAAATGAATGCTATCAGAAGTTAAACAAAAATGGAACTCTGATCTTCGATTACCCCGTAAAAAGCAGAAAAAAATCTGTTTCTCCACAAGAAGACTGGCATGCCGGCAATAGCTTTTCAATTGCAGATATTACAGAACTTTCAAAAGGCCAATGGAACGTTAAAAGTACCACTGGAATATTATTTTTTCCTATTCACAGATTACCGAAAGCCATTAGAAAATTCTTTCTGCCGCTGGATATTTTTCTTTGCCGCACCTTTCTGAAGAATTGGGCATCTTATCACATTAGTGTTTTAGAAAAGGTATGAAACAGCAATTGAAAAACTGGATTCCTCATTCATTGAAACTGCAGATTAAACTTTTGCAGCGCTATTTGGATGAACAAAAAAATAATTATACGTATCCCAAGGAATATCGTTCAGAAAATATTGGAGAATATTCTGTTCAACTCAAACAGGTTATCAAAAGCGGAGCTTTTCATCATAATAAAATTCACAATTTAAAAGTTGTAGGAGATAAAATTCACAATCTTATCATTCATCCCGGCGAAGTATTTTCTTTCTGGAAAATGGTTGGAAAACCAAGTGCAAAGAATAATTTCAAGGAAGGACGAAACCTCATCAACAATACCATTTCCAGTGATTTTGGTGGCGGAATCTGCCAATTTTCTTCTATTTTATATTATCTGGCTCTTCAATCCGGCTTAAAGATTTTAGAAAGACATCCACATTCTATGGATATTTATAAAGAAGAGGAACGTTTTACACCCTTGGGTTCGGATTGTACAGTTGTTTATGGTTACAAAGATCTACAGATTCAGAATTCTTTTCCGTTTCCAGTTCAGTTTAAATGCGAAATCAAAGATGATGAACTTTGTCTGAGTTTGATTTCCCCGGAAGAAGTGATCTCAAACGAAATTGAGTTTAAATATCACGAGATTGAAAAAGGAGTATGGGTGGAAACAGTAAGCAATAGCCAAACTTTATTTAAAAATTTTTATATTCGTTTATGAATTATCTGGCTCATTCTTTTCTCACTTTCACTGACGGACAAATTGTTGGTCAATTTTTGGAAGATTTTATCCGAAACAGGGATCGCTTTTCTTTTCCTAAGGATATTCAGGATGGAATTACTTTACACAGAGCTATTGATACTTTCACAGATTCCCACCCTGCCATTCATGAAGCTAAAAAAGTATTTGCTCCCTTGGTAAGGCTGTACGCAGGTGCATTTGTAGATGTCTCTATGGATTATTTTGTGGCTAACGATCTTTCTCTGAATTCCCTTAAGGAATGGAAGTATCATTCTTTACGCGTCTACAAAGTTTTAAATGCCAATGAAGAATGGCTCCCGGAAAATTTCAAAAAAATGCTGGTTAAAATGGAACAGGATGACTGGCTTTATAATTACCGTGAAGATTGGGGCATTAAATTCAGTATTCAAAATGTATTGAACAAAGCAAAGTATCTGGATAAGGATATTCCTGTTTTTGAAGCTTTTTTAAATAATAAAGATTTTCTTCAAGAATGCTACAACGATTTCTTTCCGGATCTGCTGGCTCATGCAAAAGGAATTAATACACTTCTTCAATTGGAAAATTAATTATTATACAATAAAAAAACACCTACATAAGTAAGTGTTTTCTGTGATTTGTGTTATTAGAATTTTCGCCTGTATTTTGGATCTTGGTAAAGAGAAACGTTTACCCTACCCTATTTATCAATTTATATTTAGTCTCCAATTCTGAATACTAAAAGCTGAGTTGAAGCTGCAGCAAGTGTCATCCCCGTACCACTACAATTTCCGGACTGACCTCTGCCCAAACGAATCGGCCATGTTCTCCCAGCAGGAACAGTAGTAGCATAGGTAATGGTTCCTCCATGATTGGATAAAGCACCTGAATTATGGTATGCTGTACTATGAATCCTCTGAGTACCTGCAGCACCGGTAGGAAAATCAACAATATATGAACTGTTTCTGCATTTATCAGCCTCTACCGTGGTTCCGTTATCATTATTATGAATCGCTTCATATACAAAAGTTATCTGATATGTTCCGGCAGGAAATGTAATAGTACTGGAACCTGCATTATAAGTCATTCCCGATATTGAATTTTTTACAACAGACATTGGAACAGTGGATGATCCTCCTGCTGCAACACCGTTAAGAAAATCTGCCTGAGCCGTTTCTAATCTGAAAAGCGCAGGATTGGGAATAGATAAGGCTCCAAGTGTTCCAATCGTTTTTACAACACCAGTAGCATCCAGAACCATCAGTGGGTCTGTAGTGGTGTTTCCAGCAGTTGTTCCCTGCAAACGTAGAGGATCAGCCGTAGCATTCACATGCAATTGATTGGTAGGAGCATTAGTTCCTATCCCAACAAGGCCTTGTACAATTGCCCCATTAGCAGGTGCCGCAGTAGTTATATAACTATTGCCAATAGTGGCATTTCCATTTACAGAAAGGTTACTTCCCGGATTTGGAGCAGCATTGATTCCTAACTTTCCAGAACGTGTAAGGGTTAATATCTGACTTACCGCTGTACTTGCATCATCACTCACCGTTTGAAAGTTTAAAATTGGCTCTGTGCTATTCAAGCTATAATTAATTTTTAATAGTTTTGATCCAACCGGAGCGCCTACATTCTCCAAATAAAATCCCGGTCCACTTATACCAGCAGCTGCACCAACTCCTGTAACAGCCATTCCTGAAATAAAACTGGTTGTCATACCACTATTTGAACCTGCTTCAACAATATGTAGCTGCTGCTTTGGTGCTATAGTCCCTAGTCCAAGCCGTTTAGTTGCTGCATCTACTGAAAATGTATTCCCACCTATCGAAAAAGCATTGGTAGAATTTGCTGTAAAGGATAATGTATTAGCTCCTTGAGTTACAACTCGGTTTCCAGTAAGAGCTCCATCTGTATTATAAATATTAGTATCAATGGTATTCGCAGGATTATGAAGCTTTACCCACACTGAACCGTTATAATAATAGTAACCTATCGCATCAATATTAACCGCATTCCCTCCCAGTGAACCATTTGCAATACCATTCACATAAATCAGCGTAGAAGTTGGAATTCCTGTCATACTCTGGGCTCTCAATCTATCCACACGCGGTACCAAAAGACCATCTACAGCAGTAGATGCACCAGTTGCGTTCTTTGCAGTAACATCTAATGTTGAAGTTGGATTGGGAGTATAAATACCTACCTGTGCTAACGCGAAACTACTGAAGGTAAGCAGTACCATTGTAAGATTCTTTTTTTTCATTTTCATATTAATTAAGTTATTTAATAGTGGGATATCCCTTTGTTTTTTTATTGATAAGCTATATAATGTCTAATTACTTTTATCCAAAAAAAATCCTATGAAATTATACAAGGTTTCGATACATCAAATTAAGATTATCTCAACGAGAGAAAATAAGCAATTGGTAAAACAGCATATAAAAACAATTACAAAATATTATTAAATTAATCATTAAAACATAAAATAATTATCAAATACACACAAATAATTCAACATTAACAATACGCAACATATATAAAATAAAACATTGAAATATATACATATAAATACATTACACTATAAAAATAATAAAAACAATTAAAATATAATTAAAAAATTGATAATAATTTAAAATTATTATTTATCAATAAACAAGTAAAAACAAAATTAATCAATATTAAGTGAATTAATATTACAGAATTCCCATTTCCTTTTTGAAAAAGAAAAAAAGCAGAAACTATGGTTCCTGCTTTTTACTTTATATTCATCTTTTATACCTTCAATTCCAGGCTAAAAAGTTTTAAAAATATATCGATTAGGATAAGACAACTTTTCACTTTTCCTGTCTCCATTTACAATGATATGAACAATATTAATCTGGTCATCAAAAAGGTTATACAGGAAACTTACAGCCGCTTCTACTTTTTTAGGATTGGCAACCGGCTCTGATTCTAAATAGACATTTACAGACTCCTGGTCTTCTTCATATCCTATATAATTAATCTTGAGAAATTTATTGTCTGCCTTCAGTTTAAAATAATCCTGACAATACTTGGACAGTGCTTCATTAAGTTTTGCCTTATACTTGTTATCATTAAAATGAAAACTCCCCCCATACTTTTTCCCAAGACCATTCTCCAGATCATCAAGAAAGAATCTTCCTGTTACTTCAAAGGTTTTAGATTTAGAGCTGTAATTAATTTCTACAGATCCTACATGATAGGGATGCCATACTTTTGTAAAAGACAATAAAAAAACAATTGGGAGCAACAATAGCCATAATTTCTTCATAAACCCTGACTTTTAAATAATGTGTACGAAATTAATCATTATTTTCGTACGCATTATATTTTACTTTATGATGCAGGATTTTCTATTTTATTTAAACCTTGGATGGGAACACATTATTTCCCTTGATGCCTTAGACCATCAACTTTTTGTTCTGGCTCTAATTGCCGTTTATTCCTATAGTGACTGGAAAAAAATTCTTATCCTCGTAACGGCGTTCACTATTGGACATTCCATTACATTAGCTTTAAGTATTCTGGATGTTTTCAGGGTTCCTTCGGATTGGGTTGAATTTTTAATTCCTTTAACCATCGTTCTGACCTCTTTGGATAATATTATTATGAAGAACCAGAAACAGACGTTAATGCGGGCCAATTACTACCTTGCCCTTATTTTTGGATTGGTTCATGGGATGGGTTTTGCCAATACAGCAAGGGTAATGATTGCCAAGAGTCAAAGTATTGCTGTTCCATTATTAGGTTTCAATATCGGATTGGAATTAGGACAAATTGTTATTGTGGGAGCAATTTTAATATTGCTGTTTATTCTGCTTACCCTTTTTAAGGTGAATAAAAAAGATTGGATCCTTTTTGTCTCATCCGGAGTCTTTGCATTGTCCTTAAAAATGACATTAGAAAGAATTCCTTTCTAAATGTGAAATATTTTTATTATTTCAACTGCTTATTACTATCTTTGATAATTATTAAATCATTTCGGTTATGAAACTAAAAGTTGTTATACTTTCACTTTCTGTATTTGCATATGCAGGTTTCACCGCACAAAATATTCAGAATAACCCGGGCAGCAATCATGGAAACAAGTTTGAACAGCTGGGAACTATTCTACCAACACCCAATATTTACAGAGCAGCTTCCGGAGCGCCAGGGCATGCCTACTGGCAAAACAGAGCTGATTATAACATTACAGCCTATCTTGATGAGGATAAAAGAAATCTGAAAGGCACGGAAACAGTTACTTATTACAACAATTCTCCTGATGAACTGGATTATATCTGGCTTCAGCTGGATGAAAATGAACATTCCAGCATAAGAAATGCAGGATATGATAATTCTTCAGTACTTCGTCCATCAACAACCGACCAACAACTTAAGGTTACGGAACTCCCAGTAAAGGATAATGGTTATGGGGTGACGCTTGAAAAAGTAACTGATGCTTCTGGAAGTCCTTTAAAATATACCGTCAATAAAACTATGATGCGTATTGACCTTCCAAAAGGTTTGAAAAAAGGAGAAAAATTTGTTTTCAAGGTAGACTGGAATTACAATATTTCCAATAGAATGAAAATGGGTGGCCGCGGCGGTTATGAAAACTTCCCGGAAGATGGCAATGACTTATACACAATGGCCCAATGGTATCCAAGGATGTGTGTGTATAGTGATTTCCAAGGCTGGCAAAATCATCAGTTTACCGGAAGAGGAGAATTTGCACTGGTTTTCGGAAACTATAAAGTTACTATGAATGTTCCTGCTGACCATATTGTAGGCGGAACAGGAGAATGTAAAAACTATGATCAGGTGTTAACTTCTGATCAACTTTCAAGATACAGAAAGGCAGAGAATGCTTCTGAACCTATAGAAATTGTAACTTTAGACGAAGCTAAAAAAGCAGAGAAAAATCATTCGAAGCAAAGAAAAACATGGGTTTTTGAAGCCAATGATGTAAGAGATTTTGCATGGACCTCTTCCAGAAAATTTGTTTGGGACGGAATGCGTGTTACCATTCCTGAAAACAACAATAAAGTAATGGCCATGAGTTTTTACCCTAAGGAATCTTACGGACTTTACAGAAAGTTTTCCACAAAGGCAGTAGCTCATACGATTAAGACTTATTCGGAATTTACAATTCCTTACCCATATCCGGTAGCTCAATCTGTAGAAGCGGCCAGCGGAATGGAATATCCTATGATCTGCTTCAATTTCGGAAGAACGGAAAAAGACGGAACTTATTCTGAAGGAACTAAAAACGGAATGATTGGGGTAATTATCCACGAAGTAGGTCACAACTTCTTCCCGATGATCATCAATTCTGATGAAAGACAATGGGCTTGGATGGATGAAGGCTTAAATACCTTCACAGAATATCTTACAGAGGAAAAATGGGATAATAAATTCCCTTCTAAAAGAGGTCCGGCGTGGACAATTGTAGATTACATGAAGCTTCCAAAAGATCAATTGGAGCCTATCATGAGTAATTCCGAAAATATTGTTCAATATGGTCCGAATGCTTATTCAAAGCCTGCAACAGGATTGAATATTCTTCGTGAAACCATTATGGGAAGAGAACTTTTTGATAAAGCATTCAAGACTTATGCAAAAAGATGGGCTTTTAAACACCCTGAACCTGCAGATCTTTTCCGTACAATGGAAGATGCCAGTGGTGAAGACCTTGATTGGTTCTGGAGAGGATGGTTCTACGGAACTGATCCTGTAGATATTGCTATTGATAAAGTAACAGTAGCAACACCTAACCTGGAGACCAATCCTAAAGCGGCTGAAGAAATAAAATATCAGGTTGACAAGCCTTTGGTAAATAGTTTTGAGGACCTTTCAAAAATCAGAAACAGAGAAGATAAGAATACCACCTTCTATGTTGACCAGGATAAAGAGGCTCAGGATTTCTACTATAGATATGACAGAGGTCAGGAAAAGGCTAGCACTAAAGAGTATACAACTAAAGTGGATGCTACTCTACCTCTGGATGCTAAGGATAAGGAAAAATTCAAAAATATTACAGCTTATCAGATCGATTTTGTGAACAAAGGTGGATTGGTAATGCCAATTATTCTTGAATTCACTTTTGAAGATGGTTCAAAATTATATGACAAGTCTTCTGCACAGATCTGGAGACTGAATGAGCAAAAAGTTTCCAAAACGTATTATTTTGACAAGAAGCTTAAATCAATTCAGTTAGATCCGATGAGAGAAACTGCTGACATTGATACAAACAATAATCTATGGACCAATAATGGCTCAAGTGGTGAGACTTCAAAATTCCAACTCTTTAAACAGAAACAGGAAGGAGCTCCTGTAAGAGGAAGCTCGAACGGCAAAGTAAATCCGATGCAGGCCGCAGGAAAAATATAATTCTAAATAAAAAAACAGCTTTAAAGCTGTTTTTTTATTTAACCAAAGTATTCTTTCAGGTGTTTTTTATAAGTTCTTCCCAGTGGAAGCTGCTCTCCATTTTTCAAGTAAATCGTATTAGAATCATATGAACTGATATGGGAGGACAGTACAATATATGATTTGTGAATTCTGATAAACCCTAAATTCTGATAATTTTCTTCAAAATTGGACATCCGTTCCAGAATCATATATTTTTTCAGATGGGTCATCAGGATAATATATTCTCCAAAACCCTGAATCCATTTTATATCTTTAAGAAGGACTTTATTCATAATATAATTCGACTTAAACATAATAAAATCTTCCTGCTTTTTATCTTCTGCAGACTGTTTAAACTGTAAGAAATCTTTTGCTTTATACACTGCTTTTTTAAATGTTTCAAAATCTACAGGTTTCACAAGATAATGCACAACATCCAGTTCAAATGCTTTAACCGCATACTGTGTTTCCAAAGTAAGAAATATACATAGAGGCTTATAAGGTAATTGCAGCAAAAGATCAATTCCATTGATATAAGGCATATTGATATCCAGAATAACAAGGTCTACCCTATTCTTTTGTAAGTATTGAAGGGCCTCTTCAGGATTCTGGAAGGTTTCCAGCAATTCAACATCTTCTATCCTTGCACAATAATGCCGAATAAGTTCTAATGCGGGATATTCATCATCCACTCCTACAATTGTCAGGTTAGCCATTATAATTTAATTTTTAAAAAAGTCTCGTATGTATTATTTTCAGCTGCTTTGGATATAAAAGTAAATCTCTCAGGGTAGTATTTTTCCAGAATACTGATCACAGCTTCATTTCCTAATCCATTATCATTGGAGTTTTCCATAAGATTTTTATTTTGTGCTACAGAATTTTTGATTTCAAATACAAATTCCTGATCCTGGATCTTGTAATTGACTTCTATAAAGCTATCTGCCTCTATTCCTACTGCTGAATGTTTCAGAGCATTTTCAAATAATGTCAGACAAACGGAGGGTGGGATTTCAATAAGTTCCAGAGTTTCTTCATCATCAATATCAAAATTAATATCTAATACATTATGATACTTCAATTGATAAAGCCCAATGAGCGATTTAATGGATGAAAATTCCTGTATAAGGGTAATTTTCTCTTTATTGGTATCATAAATAACGTACTGAAGCAATCTACTGAGCTGTAAAATAGATTCTGAAGTATTTTCAGAAGGATTAAAGCTTTTAGAATAGATATTATTAAGGGTATTCAGCAGAAAATGTGGATTTAATTTGGACTTCAAAAGAGCAAGATACAGCTGATCTTTTTCCTCACCTAATTCTTTAAAATCCTGTTCAATCAAAAATTTATCTTTTGTAATCCCAAGAAATGAGGCTACCAAAATCACAATCCCCTGCGCCGTATAAACGTTATATAGAAACTTTGTATTGGATAGGGTCTCGTTAAACTCCATATTGAATACTGCCGGTTCCAGTAAAATTCTAAAAAGACTTGATACCAAAAAACAGATAAAGGCATACAGAATAAATTCAGGATACTTATTGGAAAGATAAAATCTGGGGACGAGATAAAAATACACCAAATGGTAAATCCCAATATTGAAAATAATCACAAATAATACCGACCAGATGAGTTCCGGAACATCTAAAAAGTAATTTTCGGTGAAAAAAATGATGATAAAAAAGAATAAAAAGAATAAAACATGCTGAAATTTCAGCAAAAACCCCCAATGATATTTCATCAGCTTTTCCAAAACCTTACCATTTAGTAAAATCCTAAAAACCAATAATATAAATACAATATTGATAATAAAAAACATCTAAAATATCCAATTTTCAATCTTTCAAATATAAGACCTTTTTTTCCTGGGATTGCAGTTCACTGATAAAAACTGTCATTGATTGAAAAATAAATTCATGGCTCCATCTTATAAATATATTTGAAACATCAGGATATTAATTCAGTTTTACATGAAAGTTAAATTATCATTAATCACCATTTTTTTATTGGGGTTTAGTCAAGTGGTCTGTGCACAAAGCCGTGACAATTACAATATGTGGTTTCAGTATCTTATGTCTGCAAGATTGACAGACAAAAGTACTTTAACTGCTCTTTCACAGTATCGGTCCTTTGATCTGGCTTATGACACCCGTCTTTTTCTGGTCTCTGCCTATGTAGATTACGAGGTAGCTAATGAAGTAAAGCCTGCCTTGGGAATGATGTTTCTTATTTTGGACTCCTATAAATCTGATAACACCAAAAGAGAGAGATACGAAAAAAGACCTTTTCAACAAGTGAGCCTTGGGGGAAATATCGGAAGAACTTCTATCTCTCATCGGTTTCGGGTAGAAGAACGTTTTATCAGTAATCCTAATGAATTTATTGTAAGACTTCGATACCTTATTTCTTTGAGAATTCCATTCAACAAAACCGGAGAAAAAGAAAAATTCTATGGTATTCTTAAAAATGAAATCAGAATGAATATGGTGAAAGAAGAACCGTTTGACAGTAACCGATTAACAGCCGGAATAGGCATAAAAGTCGGAAAAAACTCAGCGATAGAAGTCGCATTTATCAATCAGCTTGAAACAGGCTCTACAAGTAACTATGCTTATGTGGGTTACCGAAACAGTTTTGACTGGAGAAAAAATAAAAATAAATAACCTCAAATACATTCACCTATGCTTACCCTCCTTGGATTTCTTATGATTATCATTTTTATGGTACTCATCATGAATAAAAAAATGACTCCTCTTACCGCCTTGGTTATTATTCCTGTAGCAATAGCATTAATAGCTGGTTTTGGTCCAAATCTGGGAGAAATGATGAAAAACGGAGTAAAAGAAATTGCCCTTACTGGCGTCATGCTCATTTTTGCCATTCTTTATTTCAGCTTAATGATAGACACTGGGCTTTTTGAGCCCTTAGTGAATTTTATTTTAAAAGCTGTGGGAGATAATCCTGTAAAAACTACCATAGGAACAGCCATTCTCACTACCTTGGTTTCTCTTGACGGCGACGGTTCTTCTACTTATATTATTGTTGTAGCCGCTATGCTTCCTTTATATAAAAAGCAAGGAATGAATCCGCTTACCTTAACCTGCATTATCATGCTGGCCGGAGGAATTATGAACATCTTACCTTGGGGAGGGCCTACTGCACGAGTGATGAGTTCCCTGAAACTGGGACATACAGAAATTTTCGTCCCTATGATTCCTATTATGACTTTAGGAATTCTTTGGGTGATATTTGTGGCGTATATCTTAGGAAAAAAGGAGAAAAAACGCATTGCAAAATATGGAAAACACATTCAATATAGTACGAGCGACATTAGTGGAGAGGCTGATCCTAAACTGCTTCGCCCAAAGCTGATCTGGGTCAACCTTTTCCTGACGCTCATCTTGCTGATTGTTATGATACTGGATATTGTTCCCCTAGGAATTGCTTTCATGATTGCATTTTGTATCGCATCGGTTATCAACTATCCTAAACTGAAAGATCAGCAAAAAATAATGTCAAAACATGCCGGAAATGCTCTGTCTGTGGCAGGAATGATTTTTGGAGCTGGTATTTTCACGGGAATCCTCAACGGAACGGGAATCATGCAGGCAATGGGAAACAGCATGATAGAAATTGTTCCTAAAAGTTGGGGTAGCTATCTTAATATTATTACAGCCATTTTCAGTGTTCCGCTTACTTTCTTTCTTACTAATGACGCTTATTATTTTGGAATATTGCCAATCATTGAGGCTACAGGCCGTCAATTGGATATTGCTCCGGAAATATTGGGAAGAGCCAGCCTTGTGGGGCAGGCCTCGCATTTGCTGAGTCCGCTGGTTCCTTCTACCTATCTATTGGTATCATTGGCTGGGGTGGAATATTCTGACCATCTTAAATACACATTAAAGTGGGCAATCGGATCATCAATCATCATGCTTCTAGGAGCGCTGCTTCTCGGAACGATATAATTAGAATTTGATGAATAATGAGTATCTTCAACTTCATAAATAATAATCAAGCCTAAAAATCTGTTTTGTAAAGACAGTTTAATTTCCAGATGAATTTCCTACAGTCCAAAAAAACATTCACCGGCAAATACCTCAAAAACCTTACTTTGTATGTGTTTACTGCAATGATATGCGGTGTACTGGTAGGGCATTATGCTGCTGAAGAAAGTATAAAACTAGGAGTAGTAAGCAGGTATTTTTTTATGATTCTGGAAGCCTTTATTCTTCCGGTTATTTTTATGGCTATTATTTACGGGATCTGCCAACTGTCCGAAATTAAAAATGCAAGTAATATTGTATTGCAAACCATTTTATATTTTTTGACCATAAGCACAATAGCCATAATATTAGGTCTTACCTTTGGTTTAGTCATGCAGCCCGGTTCCGATACCGGAATTGATGTTACCCGCATCAACACTGCTCTTCCCAAGACTTTTGAAATAAAAGACGGAGATATTTCCACCGTTTTATATCTCAACAGACATGGTATTTTTCTTTTTCTATCCATTTTGATAGGAGTAACGATGAACTTTTCCTCAAAAAAGGAAAAGTTTCTGAAACTCTTGGATAGAGGGACAGATTTGTTTTACACCGTTATTAAATACCTTTATATTATTCTTCCTTTTATTATTTTCTGCAATATTGCTTATGGAGTTGCGGTGTATGGGATCAATACTCTATTACCATTAAGTAAAGTGGTAGCCACTGTTTATCTTGCAGATATTGTATTTATTTTTGGTGTCTTAGGTTTTATCTCTTACCTATTCAGATTCAATTTGTGGAAATTTTTACTGGATATTAAGGAGGAAATTATTCTGGTCATCACCACTTCATCTTCAAAGACCGCCTTTCCTTTAATTTTTGAAAAAATGGAATCTCAAGGGTATAGCAGAAAAATTTTAAGATTTATTATTCCTCTAGGGTATAATTTTAATCTTGCGGGAGCCTGCATTTATATTTCGGTAACCTGCTGTTTTCTTGTTCAGTTTTATAATATTTCTTTGAGCTTTAATGATTATGTATGGCTTTTTGTTATTATTTCCATTACTTCAAAAACAGCATCCGGTGTACCCGGTTCAGGGTTTTTAGCCCTTATCTTTACCTTGAACAGGTTTGGAAAAATTCCATTAACAGATATTGCCCTTCTTTATACTGTAGACCGTTTTATGAATGAAGCCAGATCGGTAACCAATTTTATTGGCATTGCGGTTTCAGGAGCTATTATTTCTAAAGTAAACCTGCATCAAAAAAGTGAAATACCTTCTGCTTAATTTGACTCCACACTTACCTAAACTATTAATGTTCAACCATGTAACTTTTTAAAGATTAGAATAACTAATTGATAAAAAGACTATGAGAACATTTATTTTTCTTTTATTGATAAGCAGTACTCATTTTTTTTCACAAGAACTGCTTTCTCCACAAAATGCAGCCATCAATTCAAAATTGATTAAAGATGAAACATCTGAAGCTCTATGGTACGCTGATAATGCAGGATCAAAAACAGAAATCGGAAATATTATTACGGAACTTAAAAAATTAAACAAAACAGATCTTTTAATCAGAACAACTGTAAAATTGAAGCAGGCTCCGGATGCAAAATGGACAGATTCCACTCTTGTAAAAACCTCTGATTTCACTCCAATCTATCATTCATCTTACAATATGATGAGAGATATGGTCCTTAAATCCGGTAAGGATAAAGTCAGCGGATATTATCTGGATAAAAAATCTCAGAAAAAAGATAGTATTGAAATCCCTGCCACCCATTATTTTGACAGCAGCAGTTATGCTATGCTGATAAGGTTTCTTCCTTTAAAAGAAAACTATACAACCGAAATTTCTATTTTCGACTACAACCCAAAATCTGAGAAAAAAGGAATAATGAAAGCCTACATTCTGGATACTCAAAAAGCAGAATACAAAGGGAAGCCGGTTTGGACTGTAAAAACAAATGATGATATAAGCAACAGAGCTTCTATTGTCACTTATTATATTGATCCCGAAACAAGAAAAATTGTAAAACAGGAAATGGATATGGGTGGAAGAAAAATGTTTCTAGAGATGATCCCGTAAAAAATTGAACTTCAAAACACCAACTCCTACCCTTTGTCTACAAACAACTTAACAACCTGTATTAAAAACACTTACCTTTGAATCAATACTAAAACACCAGTTGTCAAAAATCCTGATTGACATTAAATATTCAGGAATCAAAAAAACGAAGGTATTACACATATGAAAAATGCTAAATTATTAAACAGAGACAGTCAGAAATCCATTCATGGAGGATCTGCTGCAAAACTTGTTTGTTGTGATTATGATGACAACATGAAATGTATCCGTTGGATTGGGCCGGGGCAACAATGTCCATAAATATGTTCTACATCACAAATAAAAGCCGGAGATTTTTCCGGCTTTTTCTTTTTACACCCCATCCACCAAAGAACAACTATCAACTGATAACCAACAAATTATACTTAAAATTATTAAATAAATATATCACATATTAAGGAAAAATACTATCTTTGATATAATCTTAAACACCAAATGTCAAAATCCTGATTGACTTTAAACGTTCGGGAAGTATACAAATTAAATATTATTAACTATGAAAAATGCAAAATTACTAAGCAGAGATGCTCAGAAATCAATCAACGGCGGAGCGGCAGGACGTTTTTGCTGTGAGTACAATTACAAAGGACAATGTATCCTATGGATCGGACCGGGGCAACAATGTCCATAAAAATAGTATTCAAAAAGTTAAACACTTACAATAAAAGCCGGAAATTTCCGGCTTTCTGTTTTTTATTTTTCTGCCAAATTTTCACATTCAGGAATAAAACTCTGCCATTTCAGCCACCAATGTCTCATGGCATACATTTAGAGAATTACAACACAGAAATAATTAAAAAATAAATATATTATGTCAGTAAACTTTAAACCATTAGCAGACAGAGTTCTGGTAGAGCCAATAGCAGCAGAAACTAAAACAGCTTCAGGAATTATTATCCCGGATACTGCAAAGGAAAAGCCGCAAGAAGGTACTGTAGTGGCAGTAGGTCCTGGTAAAAAAGATGAGCCTACAACTGTTCAAGTAGGTGACAAAGTTCTTTATGGAAAATATTCAGGTTCTGAATTGAAATTAGAAGGTAAAGATTACTTAATTGTAAAAGAAGCTGACTTATTAGGAATCATCGGATAAGCATACATCTTACTATTTTATCCAATAACTAAATTTAAAAATCAAACTTGCGACTTGTAAAAGCCAAAAGCTAAGAGCCAGTCGCTAAAAGCTAAACAATATGGCAAAGGAAATAAAATTCGATATTGAATCAAGAGACGCTCTAAAGAGAGGAGTTGATGCATTAGCAAATGCAGTAAAAGTAACTTTAGGTCCTAAAGGAAGAAACGTAGTAATCGAAAAATCTTTCGGTGCTCCACACGTAACTAAGGATGGTGTTTCTGTTGCAAAAGAAATCGAACTTGAAGATAGAGTAGAAAATATGGGTGCGCAAATGGTAAAAGAAGTTGCGTCCAAAACTAATGATATCGCAGGAGATGGTACTACTACCGCTACTGTATTGGCACAAGCTATCGTAAGAGAAGGTCTTAAGAACGTAGCAGCTGGTGCTAACCCAATGGATCTTAAAAGAGGTATTGACAAAGCTGTAACTGCTGTTGTTGAAAACCTTAAATCTCAATCTAAAACGGTTGGAGATTCTACAGAAATGGTGAAGCAAGTAGCTTCAGTTTCTGCTAACAATGACGAAACTATCGGTGCTTTAATCGCTGAAGCTTTCGGAAAAGTTGGAAAAGAAGGTGTAATTACTGTAGAAGAAGCTAAAGGTATCGATACAACAGTAGATGTTGTAGAAGGTATGCAGTTTGACAGAGGTTACCAGTCACCATACTTTGTGACTAACCCTGAGAAAATGTTAGCTGAACTAGAAAATCCATATATCCTTTTAGTAGAGAAGAAAATTTCTTCAATGAAAGAATTACTTCCAGTTCTTGAGCCAATTGCACAAGGTGGTAAATCTCTATTAATTATCTCTGAAGAAGTTGAAGGGGAAGCTTTAGCTACTTTAGTTGTAAACAAACTAAGAGGTTCTCTTAAAATTGCTGCTGTAAAAGCTCCAGGATTCGGAGACAGAAGAAAAGCAATGTTAGAAGATATCGCTATCCTTACAGGTGGACAAGTGATCTCTGAAGAGCAAGGTTTCACTATGGAAAACATCTCTTTAGACATGCTTGGAACTGCTGAGAAAGTAACAATTGACAAAGACAACACAACTGTTGTAAACGGTGGTGGTGACGAAGCTAAAATCAAAGGAAGAGTAGCTCAGATCAAAGCTCAGATGGAAACTACAACTTCTGACTACGACAGAGAGAAACTTCAGGAGAGATTAGCTAAGTTAGCTGGTGGTGTTGCTGTATTGTACGTAGGTGCTGCTTCTGAAGTAGAAATGAAAGAGAAAAAAGACAGAGTTGATGATGCACTTCACGCTACAAGAGCAGCTGTTGAAGAAGGTATCGTAGCTGGAGGAGGTGTTGCTTTAGTAAGAGCAATCTCTGCTTTAGATAACCTTACAGGGATCAATTCTGACGAAACTACAGGGATCAAAATCGTTAAGAGAGCTATCGAGGAGCCATTAAGACAAATCGTTGCTAACGCAGGTGGTGAAGGTTCTGTAATCGTTGCTAAAGTAGCAGAAGGATCAGGAGACTTCGGATACAACGCGAAAACTGACGAGTATGTTCACATGCTTGAAGCAGGTATCATTGACCCAACTAAAGTAACAAGAGTTGCTCTTGAAAACGCAGCTTCTGTATCTGGAATGCTTCTTACAACTGAATGTGTTATCACTGAAATTAAGAGTGCAGAACCAGCTATGCCAATGGGTGGTGGAATGCCAGGAATGATGTAATAACGTCGTTGAGACAAATTTAATATATAGACCGCTCTGCTTTTGTAGGGCGGTTTTTTTTATCTATAAGTTTTAGACAAAGGTGCCTGTATTGGTATCCTTGTCAAGGTTTTAAACCTTGACAAGGATATGCAACAAAAGTAACAAGAGTTGCCCCTTGAAAACGTAGCTTCTGTATCTGGAATGCTTCTTACTACTGAATGGTGTTATCACTGAAGTAAAGAGTGCTGAACCAGCTATGCCAATAGGTGGTGGAATGCCAGGAATGATGTAACGGTCAGCGACCGAGGCAAATTAATATCCTAACCTCTCTACTTGTAGGGCGGTTTTTTTGTTTTTATGGTTTCCCATAAGGAAGTAATATTTTTATATTTTAATTTAGTAAAAATATATTAAGGAAATTCTCTTAAAAACGTTTACTATATGAAAAATACACATCTTTTACAAAATCTGAAACAGCTTAAAGAAGATATGGAAAACAAAGGCTGGGTTATTGAAGCCTTTACATTCAATTATAAAAGTGAAAGTTATACAGTTCTTGTTAAGTTGTATGTTGAAAATGAAAAAAGACCTGAATATGCACTTTTAAAACTTGAATTTATAAAAGCAGATGACCCTGGTCATACTTTAACTGCTCCTGCCAACTCAACTCAAATTATGATTTCCGCTCAAAAATTAAGAGAGTTTTTTAATATTAGCTATTCATCAAACTTAGGAAATATTTTAGAACAGTTTTATCAGCATTTTTCTAGTTTTATTCCTACTCAAATAAATCCAAATCATCCTGAGAACATAAGGAGATTAATGGTTTCTTCATTGTCTAAAAGTGACAGTAAAGACCCTAATAAAATATATTGTTATACAGTAAAACGAAATCCTGACAATAAAAAAAGATCACCATTCAATGATAATAAAACTCAATTACTGAGGCCCACATTATATTCAAAATTTAAAGGAGAACGTACAATAAGCTTTTGCTATTCTTTAGATCAAAAAGATGAAAAAACTGATGAGGAAATACTTTTGAGTTTTGGAAAGAGAAGATAAGGTTCCCTAGGTTTCTGTACTTCGAAAAGCAGAATATGTATTCGTACTTGAAAAGCTTTCTCTTGAAAACGTAGCTTCTGTATCTGGAATACTTCTCACAACTGAATGTGTTATCAATGAAGTGAAGAGCGCTGAACCAGCTATGCCAATGGGTGGTAGAATGCCAGGAATGATGTAGTAGCGTAAAGCTTTTATAATATTAAAACAGCTATACAAAAGCAGAGTGCTTTTTTGATTTAGAAAAAGTTTAATAGAGGAGCCAGCTTAAGTATTAGAAAGGTTGTATTATTTTTAATTAATATTTATTGTATTTTCGTTTGGATGAAATAGAAGCTCAAAAACATTAGCAAAAATTAAATAATAAAATTATTTTTTAATGAAATTAAACATACATAATTTTAGAAATTTCGATGATCAGGATTTGAATTTTTCGAGAGTAAATATTCTTATTGGCGAAAATAGTGGAGGTAAAAGTTCACTACTAAAGTTTTTATTATCTCTCAAACAAACAATTGATTCCCCGTTGGAAAGTAACTTAAAGCTCAGAGGTGACTATACTGATTTGGGTAATTACAATGAGGTTGTAAGAGGGAAAATTAAATCTAGAAAAATTAGATTCACATTCTCTGAAACTGATAAATATTTAGAATTTTTCTTTAAATTTATAAATCGTTTTGAAAAAGAAGACCCTGAAAAAGAGGACAAAATAATTGCCGATTTAATACATGGGATATCTAAAAGTAAAAGTGAAACGAAAATCAAATTTGAGATAAGCTCTCTTTTAAATAATCACAAAAATATAAATACAGTTATTTCAAATGACCAATTTGGTGAAATAATAATTTCTAGTAAAAAAAGAGATTTATATGACACCGAAAGGGAATTATCTTCAAATATGATTGTTAAATTGTACAGTCACGAATTTGTACTGGAGAATTGTACAACAATCAAAGAAGGTTTTTTCACATTATTTGAATCTGAAATTAAGAAGAAAATTTTTTCTCAACAAATAGAAAATCATTTTGAAGTATATTATAAAATTATTTTTTTACTTATTTTTCAAAATTATATATTTGATTACATAGAAGGACTCAGGTTTGTTAATCCTATTGGTAATTCTCCAAAAAGATTATATTTTCAAGAAGACAAAAAATCTAATTACAAATTAATTGACATTGAAAAATTCATTAATATTCTTGGAGATCCAAGTCTCTCAAAAAGAGAGTTTTCTAGTAAAATATCATTATTAAATAATATAATAAAGAAATCAGGAATTGCAGAAGAAGTGAATATCGTAAAAGATCAAAATTTGCCTGTCTTAGCACTTAATGTCAAAACGAAAGGTTTTTGGGCAAATATTACAGATGTCGGATATGGTGTCTCACTACAAATACCTATATTATTTCAAGCAATTCTTTCTGAAAATTTCACACAAAGTAAAGAAACATTACTTATCGAACAACCTGAAGTACATTTACATCCTTCATTACAAGCAAAATTTATTGATACATTATTAAGTATTGGTAATAAAAATCAATATATAATAGAAACACATAGTGAACACATTATTAGAAAATTACAAGTACTAGTAAAAAATAAAGAGCATAATTTAAAACCTGAAGATATAACAATTCACTATTTCAAAAGGTCAGATAAAAAATTTGAAATTACAGAACATCAGATTGATAAGAATGGAAAATTATTTCCAAATTTTCCTTCAGGATTTTTTGATAATACATATAATCTTGTTAAAGAATTACTTTAATGACTATACTACCTTCCATAGATATCTTCGAAAAATACATCTCAAATTCGAGAGACATATCTTTTAGTGATATAAACTCAATATTTTTTAATGAAAATATCGACTTTCTTTTAACTTCCAACTATTTAGATTTCTTAGAAATGAATTTCGGAGAAAACGAAATCCTACAGTCATTAATAGTAGAACTTTCTGATACAAATAGAATTTCTGTTAATGCTAAAGATAATAATTGTGATGATATTTATGAAAAATTGTATGTGGATAATGTCGAAGAAATTGACTGTTTATTTGCAATTTCTTTAGATAGCGAACATACGATTGACCATTTCAAATATTCGAGAAAGAGTAAACAAACTAAGAATAAAGAATATATCCTCTATGAATTATTAAAAAAATGTAATATTACTTTTTATCATTATGATTTTAAGAGCAACACTGAAATTCAAAATTTCATCAAACTTATTTTTAATTTACCAAAAAAATTAAGCCAAATATTAATTTATAATAGGTACTCTGAGTACAATTATTTTCAATTCCTAAAAGGAAAATCAATACAATATTTTAATTTAATTCCAAAAAATAAAACAAGTCAAAGAAAATTAGAATATATTCGAATAAATTCTGATTTAAAAACCAATTTAGGTAGAAATCTAGTATTAAAAACAACAGATGATCTAAAACTCTTGCATGAAAGGCAGGTTTTTTTCAATTATTTTATTTTACATACGGATCAAGCATTTGATAACCTTCTGATAACTGAACTAAATTGGAAAATCCAAGTAAATATTGACAGAAAACAATGTTTAAATGAGTGGTCGAAAAAGAATAGGCAGTTTGTAAATCTTAATTAACACCAACCGGATAGCAAAAATTTGCAATCCGTGACAATTTTCCCCTCGCTACCACACGATTGTATCATGTGGTTTTGGCTTTTAGACTATATTATTAGAATGTTTAATTTATAAAATTTACACCACACGAAAGGATTCGTGCGGGAGCAGGGGAAATAGTACATTTATATTTTACATTTAATGATTAATAAATAGATCGCTAAAACCAAAACAATAGTAGCGCAATGCGTAAATTTGGATGTTGTACGATATTTTGACCGAAAAAAAGAAAAATGAAAAACATATTAATTTTTGCTCTAATTTTTAATGTTTTATCTTGTAAAGCACAAGAATTTGAAAAATTATCTATTTCAAAAACAGATGATTCCGAACTGTACATTAATGATGATGATTCTACAGAATTATTTTATTATAAATATGTACCAAAAAGTAGTATTAAAGGTGTTTTAGTAATTATCCCTTCTGGTGGAGAACTCGTTGAAAATACATTAAAACAAATAACTCTGCCAAAAATAGCAGTTGAAAAAGGAATTATGGTCATTGTTCCATCAATAAATTGGGGAACAGATAATCGAGAAGCAGAATTCAAATTACTTGATAAAATTTTCAGTGAAATTGTCGCAAAGCATAAAGTACCGAAAGATAAATTTATAATCGGGGGACTTTCAAGTGGCGCAATGATTTCTTTAACTTACGCTGAAAAGGCAACTAAAAATCCGGAAAAGTTTTTTCTAATACCAAAAGGAGTTTTTGCCTTAGACGCTCCTTTAGACCAAGCAAGATTTTATAAATATTGCGAAAGAGAAATCGAAAGAAATATTTACAAGCCTGCAGTAGAGGAAGCAAAATGGATAAAGAATAATTGGGACTGTATTTATGGAGGATCTCCAGATAAATTTCCAGAAAAATATCTGGAAAATTCTATTTATTCTTATGGAGCAAAAGATGGCGGAAACGCAAAGTATTTAAAAAAAATGCCTCTTTTAATGTTTACTGATTTGGATACAGATTGGTTAATTAATCAAAGACATCGTGACTTACATGATTGGAATGGAATTGATATCATCTCAATGATAAACCAATTAAAAATAATGGGAAATGAAAACGCTAGAGTAATAGTTAGTCAAGGAAAAGGAGTTCGATTAGACGGAACGAAAAATCCACATTCTTGGTCAATTATGGATTCCGAAGTTTGCCTGAATTGGCTACTAGAAACATTGGAAAAATAAAAATATCGCGCAACAGGCGTTTGGCAAGATTGCAAATTTTGTAGTAAATTCATGTTTACAGTTCGCGAAAAATTTCATCTTTGATAGAAAATAATCGGTTGTGTATAGAACAATTGAACACCCTTAAAGCACAAGGCAAACCCTTCGAATATACTTCTTTTCCTCAACTGGGATACAATACTTCCTCCAGCAAAGATACAGCCCCTGTTGATACTGCCGTCCAATGAATACAACAGAAAGATTTCAATAGCCAAAAATCTAAATCTTCAAAATAGAGAATGCGTAAACATGTTTGAAACAGAAATCATAGCCCCAACTAAAGTAACAAGAGTTGCTTTTGAAAACGCAGCTTATGTATCTGGAATGCTTCTTACAACTGAATGTGTAATCACTGAAGTGAAGAGCGCTGAACCCTAGCTATGCCAATGAGTGGTGGAATGCCAGGAATGATGTAATAACGTCGTTGAGACAAATTTAATATATTAACCGCTCTGCTTTTGTAGGGCGTTTTTTTTATCTGTAAGTTTTAGACAAAGGTACCTGGATTGGTATCCTTGTCAAGGTTTAAAACCTTGACAAGGATATGCAACAAAAGTAACAAGAGTTGCCCTTGAAAATTCTGCTTCTGTATCTGGAATGCTTTTAACAACTGAATGTGTTATCAATGAAGTGAAGAGCGCTGAACCAGCTATACCAAGAATGATGTAATAGCTTCTCTCTGAGACAATTTAATACATTAACCGTTCTATTTCACAGGGTGTTTTTATTTAGAATATGATTTTTTTTTAGTAAAAAAATAATCTATGATTCTTCCCAATTTTCATCATTTGTAATGATAAAAATTAAAACAATATTATTTTAATAACTTCTTCAATTTCTCATTGCCATAATAATCATGAATAAAAACCGGAAAAGAATTTAGTACAGATACTTCTGAATTTACATTTATATAATTTTTTCTTTGATTATTAAAAACATCTAATTGGGAATATAAATCTCTAGGATATGTATAACTATTATTTACAATATAATTTCCTTTTTTTAGATGTTCTCTAATTATCCATTTCCAAGTATTTTTATTATATGAATTAAAATCAATAATTTTCCTACTACAATTTGCATTTACAATTTTCTTATATTGTATATTTTCCTTGCATTTTACTTTTAAGTTCTTAAAACAACCTCTTTGGGGAAAATGTTTCAAAGATTCAATCATAGGATAGCTAATATAAAGTTTTCCTTTTTCCGTTTCCTCATCAAAAAAATTCAAGAGTTTTTCAAGCTTTTCGTCACTCGCTATAGGATCATGACCATCATAATCAAAAAACAAATAGATTTCCGCAAAATTTGATGTATTATATTTTTTTAATGATTCTTCATTTTGTTTTCTCTCTCTCAATAATGTAAATGTATCTAAATCTTCATCTTCTTTAATCTCTTTATAAATTTGATAAATAGTAGAACAAAAAGCACAAGTAATAATAGTATTTTCTTTGATAAAAAATTTCCTCAAATTTTTCACAATACTTGCTTCTGTTTTTTCACCTTCAAAAACAAACAAAATATTCTTAGCCATTGAATGATCCTGCTTTATACATTTTTTCAATATTGTGAGCTTCTCTCAACTCTTTAGATGATCTTTTAGACAAAGACCTTATGCCTTTTTTATCTAGCAAGAAATAGCAATCAGGTCTCAAAAGTTCATTAGTAATAATTGATGTGTTATGAGTTGTTAAAACAAATTGTATTCCTGTATTCTTTAATTGATTAACAATTAAAGCTGAAAGTTCATGATGATAAAATGCATCAAATTCATCAACAAAAATGAATCTTATTTTCGTTTCATTCGTTACTTTCTTAAACCAGTAATAAAATAATGCTAAAGCCCTTGTTCCCTGTGATGCTATACTAAAAAATGGGATATGCTTACCATTAAAATCAAAAACTAGAGTCTTTTTTTCTAAACTTTCTATTACGTCTAATTTACACTCGATTCCAGCCTTATTAAAAAAAGTCTCAAGTTCTTTTATATCATACTTTTCAACAAACTCATCATGCACATTTTTATTACCTAATTCATATCCTAAATACTGATTTTTTTGTAAAGATCTAAAAAATAACATGCCTTCAATAAAATCAAAAAACTTATTAAAAATCTTATTATTTTCATTATCTTCTAATGATGTATTATTTTTAACATATTTGAGTATTGATAATTCATTATTTTTTATCTCTGTCCTAAGGTTTTCAGCACCTTCAAAATTAAAATTTGCATTATCAGATAAGGTTCTATCGATAAATGCCAACTCCAAATCATCAATCGAAAATCTTTCAAAAATTAAACTCTTATAATCTGTCTTTTTGTATTCATATACTACTTTTTTACAATCGATTAAAAATTCAAAGTAAAATTCAGCGCAATCAGCATCATTGTAAGCATTTAAGTAATAAGAATACTCAGACTCTGATTTATTTTGATCAGTTAAGTGTTCAATAATATCAAATAATGCTAGCCCAACATTTGATTTGCCTACACCATTATGTCCATAAATTAGAGCATTATTAACTATGCCATTTACTACACATCCATCATTAAACGTATATCCATTTGTATCTGTTAAGTCAAACGAAAAATTTTTTTCAAAACTTTTAAAGTTTGAGACTTTAAATTTAGCTAACATATGATTCTTAATTATATTTCAAAGATAGTGAAAATTACAATCCGTAATTTTTTTACGGATACTTTTTTACAATAATTAATATTTGTTACTCAAACTAGGAAAAGTTTGTACAAATAAAATCATCATATCATTTACCTATCCCTATTTTCTATCCCAAAATTTTCCCCCTGCGGTGCAAAGTCTCCTGACTTTGAACCAATAAAAATAATCCTTAAAAAATAAGCTCCAAAGTCTTCAAAATTCGGAGCTTATTTTATTTATCTAATTCAGAATAATATTCTTCAAAATCAAAAACAATATCAAATAATTCCTTTGGGTGTATTCTTAATCCAGTTGCAATTTCAATAAGAGTACTGAGTTGACAATCAATCTTATTATTAGCAACATCACTAATCCTTGCAGCCGTAACATTACATCTTTCAGAAACCTTAGAATATGGAGTTTCTCCTTTTATTTCTTTTATTTTTTCTGAGACCATTCTTTTGATTTCATCAGTCTTAAACTCGTTCATAATCGCACTGTTTAGTGCAAATTGTAATTATTAGCATAAATTATCATTACCGAATTCGGTAATATAAAGATATTTTTATTATATTTGGAAAAGATTACTCATTAGAGTAATTTTGCGATACTTCAAAGAAATATACAAGCTATTGCTTAGAGTCTTGTCATAGAAAACTGGTAATTTTTAAAGCAACAAGATGATAAGTATGAAGCTCACGACCTAGGCGTGGGCTCTCTTATCTGTTGCACGGTATACCAGTACCTCTATGACGGATATTGTAGAGTCTCATGCCGTTTTTATTTTCATGCTGTTCTGCCTTTCTACAATCATCTTTTTCTAAGCCTGCTTTACCACATAAAGTATTATGATACGGTACAATGGGGTGTACAATCCATTGCGGCTTTAGGGCTTTTAGAAAACACAAATTCTATTATATTCATTCGGCTTGTATAGACAGGAAGTTCAGGCATTGCAGAACTTACTTCTTTACTGCCGTAAAATCGTACAATAAAAAATACACACTCATGAAAAAAAACAGAACAGACTTTCAATCCCGGCTTGGGAAAAGCCGGAAGAAGCATTATAGCTTACAGCAGATGGAAATATTTTTTCAGCTCAATGATCTGGTAGCCACCAAAGAACTGTTAAACAGCATTATGAGCTATGCCCTTAAAAGAAATAGCTGGATAAAAGAGGATCCTTCCGTCATTTACCATTTTCATCAGGCGATGCGTTCATTCATCCGTACAGGCTACTTCATCATGCTGAAGGAAAAGAAATTGGTGGTCAATACTGAGTTGAAAGAGGTATCTCCGTTGGTTCTTGGGTTGCTTTCTGAGAGAGAATACCAAAACCCTATGTTGGTGTTTAAAAAAGCATTCAAAGAATACAGCATCAAAGAATTTGATTATTTTATTTCCGGAATGGTTTATTTCTCAATGGGAATCTATGATAAGCTACCAGAAAGGAACATGATAAACCCATACATTCATCTGCTTAAAATGCTGGATGCAGCGTATCTTATTATTGAAAGGAGAGGAAAAGAATAAAGGTAGTCTTGCTACGCGCTGCACAAAATCTCCTTGCTACTGCACAAGTGTATCGTTTGGCTTTCACCTTTAATTTATATTATTATCATGTTTAATCTATAATACTAAAACCGTTCTTTTCAGAACGGTTTTTCGTTATTCATTATTTTAGCATAACCGGAACTTTTATATCTTTGAGAAATAACCGTGTACGAAAACTAATTTATGGGACTATTTGACCTTTTCAGGAAAAAAGAAAAAATGCAGACTGAAGAACAGCCAGCACAAAAAGAAACCGAATCTTATCTCGGCGATTTAGACAAAACCGATATTGTATACAAACTTATTCAAATGCCTCCAGTAGAAAGAGACGAAAAGTGGCAGCAAACATTCTTAGAAAATATTGGTCATGCAAGTTTCCGCTGCGGAGATCCGCAAGTTGTTACAGGGCCCGACGGGTTTCCTTATTTTCAACTTTTCTTACCGGAACCTAACCAGCCTTTTCAATGTTATGTTATTGACAATATGAAGGATGATTTCTTATTATCATCAGGTTTTGGCGTGGTAATCAATCCAACCGAAAATAGAGCAGATTGGGTGTTATCTTACGGTGATATTCTGAATTTTTATTTGAATAAAACCTTTTACACAACAACAGCATCCGATTTCTCAAATGGAACACGCACCGAGACAATTACGGAAGATGAGAAAGTAATGGTAGGTCAGCCATCAGAAATTCTTTTACCTCAACAGACCAGACAGCTCCTTGCAGATTTCCTGAAGGCTAATGGCATAGTTACTCCTAAAACATTGCTCATGATGCGGCAGAAAAAGGATGGAACAGGAGTTTCACAAGATCTTGTTTTCAATGTAACACCCCATCATTTTAAAGATGAAAATACGTACAGAAGTGTTATGCAAGCAATCAGCTGGTATCTACCTAAACATTATTCATATATTGGTATGGATGAAAATAGCTTAGGAGCTGATTTTATATCATTATAAATTCTAGATTAGAACAAAGGAATAGATAGACCTAATACGAGAAGTCTCCCAACTTTGAGCTACAAAACAAGTTATCCTAAAAAAAGAACTGACTCAATAACAAATCGTGATTTTGCACTCTTAAAACCTTACGAACTAAGACTAAAATCCGTTACCAAAATATAGAAACAACCATGAATTTCATAAAGAAACACTTCTCAGAATCAAAAAAGAAGATATCCATAATTTTAACCTTACAGATTTCGGAATCAGATTTAGACAGTTTTGAATATGTAAACTTTAAAATTATAAATTGTTTTGATATGCCCGAAAAGTATGAATATCATTCGTCAAAAGAATATCAACTCAAGAAGCTTGAATACATTTCTGACGAGATCATGAATTCAGAGGGCAATATTTTAATCTGTAATACGGGATTAAGTATTACAGACTTTGATACCCTCTCTGAAATGCTAAAACTGCACGAATTAGCCATCAACAAAATTTTAATACCCAACGAATCCAAAAGAAATAAAAAACTGGCTGATGGACAGGAAGCATATAGAAATCACAGTCGCTGGCTCCATTTTTACCCCGGAGAAATTGAGGATATATATAACGAATTTGAAGCAGAAATTAAAAGCTTAAAAACAAGGTGTGAAAATACCGAAACGAAAATATTGGAAATATAAAACCCGTCTAGAGTGACAACACAGAACACTACTAATAAATAATTTACAACAAACAATAAGATATTATAAAAAATATAAACCAATAAACACCATCATAATCAAAACTATATGTAAATTTGAAAAATTTCAACAAAATAACCATATAAAACTTAAAAGAACAATGAAGAAATTGATCTTAATGACTTTTTTAACGTTCTCGTTAGTAAGTCACGCTCAGGATTTGAAAAAAATTGAAAAAGAAAAAGCAAAGCTTCAACTTTTTGAGGAAGAAAAATTTCCTGAAGCCTTCAATGAAATCTACAAAAAGAATGTTGGAAAAGTTTTGTTTTCCAATACTAAAACTGAACGAGCACTTCCCGCTTCAGCATATATAACAACATTTACCTTAGGAGACAAACTATTTCTCCGAGGATTCTATGAGCACTCTATTTCAAACAGTATATTATTGCAATTGGTAGAAAGTGGCATGAAGACCAAGGACATTAATGGATGGAAAGATTCTTTTGATTCCCAGACCAGATTGATATCAAACCTTTATTTTGATGGTCAGTTCATAGCTTCTTCAGGAAGAGATGAATATTTAAATGAAGAGGATTTGACAAGGAAAAACTTATCAATGAAACATAGCCTCAACGATGGTACGGAAACTCTATGGAAGGGAGAAATTCCTTTTCAGGAATTGTTGGGCAGACAAGACTTATTGACCCCAGGGAAGCACACACTAAAGATAGTACAGGTTCCTTTAAAGACCTTTGGGAGTGGTTCCGAGTTTCAGTATAAACCGATAGCTACGGGTGAGATTGAAGTCATTGTACCCAAGGAAATAAAATTCAATGAATCCGATTGTTTTCCAAAAGCAGCCCTCAAGGATGTAAAGATGGAAGCAGAAACACTTAAGGCTATAAAAAAATTCTATAAGGACGGTGCCCCTAATGCATTCAAAGTAATCTTAACCAGCAATGAAATGAAGATCATCAGACAAGAATACACTGGTGTGATCCTTAGAAAAGCTTATGATGCAGCTGTGGTTTCAAAAAAAGGAGACGAAGTATGGTATAATTATTACACATTCCACAAAGAATATAATGGTTCAAAATATGAAGAGGCAGTCGTAAACGATGATGTAGCAACCTCCATACGAGGCGGTGGAAAAGTAGTGAATAAAGGCTGTCTTAAGTTTTTAAAATAATAAAAAAACATCAGTAAAATATTAAACTAGCTAGGAAAGATCTCTCAGCTTTGTACTCATAAACAATCCGAAGTCATAAGGCTTCGGATTTATTTTTAATAACAAACCGATGTGCCCCTGCTCTGTTCCGCAAAGTCTCCCGACTTTGCGGAAAAATAAATAATCCAGAGTCAGATTTAGTACAATAAAGTACCTCCAACCTCTTCCATACCCTGCTCCGCAAAGTCTCCCGACTCTGCGCTCAAAAAATAAATAATCCTAAGTAGTAGACTTCGGATAACAAACAACAATATAGCTTTTTCTCCTTAGATAAAATACCCCCACTCCCCCATTTCCTATCCCCCAACTTTTACTTATATTTGTTTCTATAACGTACACAAATATGCAAAACAAAAAAATACATCAGGGAAGGAACATCAAGCGTTTTCGTGAGATGCTGGGCATCAAGCAGGAGGCTTTGGCTTTTGATCTTGGTGAAGACTGGAACCAGAAGAAAGTTTCTCTTTTAGAACAAAAAGAAAAAATTGAAGAGGATAATTTAGAAAGAATTTCCGACATCCTGAAAATTCCGGTGGAAGCTATTGAGAATTTTGATGAAGAAGAGGCAGTGAATGTAATTGCAAATACTTTTGGGGATCACAGTATTGGATACCAGAAAAATGACAACCCTATTTTCAATCAGATTGAACAGGTACTTAAATTACACGAAGAAAAAATTGCACTGTACGAAAGAATGCTAAAAGAAAAAGATGAGATGATGGCCAGACTAGAACAGCTGATTCAGAAATAATGATAAAAACTCTATAAGCCACATTATTTCATTAATGAAACTGTCAATAACCATTACTATTTTTGCTACAATAATTTTAAGCTCTTGTTCAGAGAAGTTTCAAAAATTATCTTCAAAAGAATCTGATCCAGAAAATCTGCTCAAAAAAATAAAGCCCAATAACAATGTTTCATATTGGCAGGTTGAATATTTCCCAGATTTTGTAGATGAAACAGAAGGCCCAAATATCATATTTTCAAAAGGTAATTATTCAATTGAAACCACAGTTAAACCTCCCAATAATACAAATGATTGGAATGGTTTCTTCACCGGATGCCAGCCATTATTTTGTGCCTATCGAATAGTATATCTGGAAAATGATATCTGGAAAACAGCAAAATCAGAAGAAGATCTAAAAAATTTTATTGGCATCATCGATAATGAATATGAAGCCTTCTTAATTGGAAAAATAAATGACTATGAAATAGATTCTTATTCTCCCGAAGGAAACGGCTTTATAAAAGACAAAAACGGCTATAATGTAAAGATGATGAAATACAATAGCTGCCCTGAGTCAAAAGAAAGTTTTACTCTTTTTATTAATAACTCTGGTAAAATAACTGCAACTAAAAGCAATGGTTTTTATTTGAAAAGTAAAAACTGTATTGTATATTAAAAATGTCCCCTCGCTGCCACATGATTGTATCGTGTGGCTTTGACTTTTAAATTATATTATTGGAATGTTTAATTTATAATACCACACGAAAGGATTCGTCCGGTAGCACGGAATACCAGAAATGATGTAATAGTATATGGCAAAGACAAATTTAATATATAAAACCGCTCTCCTTTTGTAGGGCGGTTTTTTGCTATCTTAATGCAAAATATAGTTTACCCTTAAGAGAATATATTTAGATATTTTAAATGAGTAGAAAAAGATAAACAGTAATGTCGTTCTATAGTTGCAATAATACATTAATAACTATGTGTCTATAATATTTCCACAATGTGTAAATTTGGAGGTTAGCTGCAACTTTAGACCAGACATCACTTAACAAAATGGATTTCGACAAATACATAGAAAACACTTTACCAGACACTGATAGAACATCAATGGACACCATTATTGAGTTCGTAAAAGTTTATAACAAATGGGCTAACGACTGCCATAATTTGGTAAAAGCAGACCGAACTAAATTAGATGAACTCACAAAAATAGATAGTGTAGCAAGAAAAGTTTTGCAGAGCATTTACAACAAATATTGCACTTCAAAAAATAGACAATATCAAAGGGAACATACAGGTTATTTTTTCTATGGTGGGACTTATAACTCAAGCTCCGAAATTGTAATTTGCACAGCATTAACAAAAAATAAAGTAGAAATACAAACGGCAAAAATTAAAAACATAGCAACGTCGAAAAAATATATCGTAGTTAAACAAGGACAAATTTGGAAAATTGACACCGTGGAAAGTCTAGCAGGGAACAACAAATGGACACCTGATTCTTTATAAATTTTTGACAACAGAAATGACGAAGATATTTACTTTTATCAAATTGTTTGACAAAAACGCAACAGCTAAAAAGAGGATTGGCAATAGTTGAAGATAACGTTCACTGATTCCTTTGGCTTTTAAATTATATTACTGGAATGTTTAATTTATAATACCACACGAAAGGATTCGTGCGGTAGCGCGGGGACTTCGGATAGCTGTGTAGACGTACCCAATGATGAAATGCAGAACATAAATGAAACCATCCTATTTATAACAAAAAACTTTATATTCATTTGACTAAAAGCAATTTTAAAAAATTCTCTTCAACTTTTTCCTATCTTTAAACCACACTATTTAATTAAAGAAACTTAAATAAAAACAAATACTAAGTACTAACACTATTGAAAACAAAATTATTATTCCTTTCACTGTTGGGTTCATTCTTAGCCCACTCACAAACGCTTCATTTTAAAACTCTCGCTAATATGTCTGCAGGTAGAGGTGCGGTAACCAGTGTAATAGTAAATGATAATATCTATGTGAGCAATGGGTATCAGGAAAAAGGAGGTGACGCGAAGTATATTGAGAAATATAATATTACTGATAACAGCTGGAGTATTCTCAATTCTACTCTCCTTACCAAAAAATTTGCTAATTCGGAGACTTACGATAATAAGATCTATATTTTTAACGGTTGGGGAAACAGCCATCTTGAAATTGTAGACCTTGCCACCAATACCATAACGAAGGGAGCTGTTAATCGTTCCTATACAGGAAATGCCGGTTCTGCCATCTATAATGGTAAAATATATGTATTTGGTGGCAGCGGATTAAGCGGAGCCAAAAGCACTGTATTTTCTGATAAATTTCAGTATTATGATATTGCTTCAAATACATGGAATTCCTTACCCAATATGCCCACAGCCAGAGAAACAAAGGGCAAAATTGTTAATGATAAGCTTTATGTGATTGGAGGTTTTAACGGTACCCCATCTCGCCTGATCAATGTTTACGACCTCAAGACTAATCTTTGGGTCAATCAATATACAATGCCTTCCGGTATAGCTGGACACTCATTAGCTGTATACGACAATAAGATTTTTATTGTAGGTGGGGTGAATAATCAAAATTTTCTGGCCTATTTTGATACTACAACCAATACATTACATCAATTGTCATCCAATATGATTCCCCGAAGACACGCTACAGCGGAAGTATATAACAATAAACTATACATCATCGGCGGAAGTACAACGTCTCTCACCAGCTCAGCTATTAAAAGCATACAAGTGGCAGATATTGACTAAAAGGTACTTTCTGCAACTATGAATCGCTTTGGCTTTTAAATTATATTATTAGAATGTTTAATTTACAATACCTTAGCTACATGAAAGGATTCGTGCGGTAGCGAGGGAGAAACTAACATAACTGTCTTAAATATATATTCCACACATAAATGAAAATACAATTCCTATTTGTTCTCCTATTTAATATACTATACATAAATGCTCAGAAATCACTTTCTGAAACAATGCATTTAAGACTTTTTTCATCAAGAGAAAAAAGTTTTGAAGTTATTATAAGTCCCAACAGTAATGAAATTAAGTTTTCCGCAGAAAAAACAGTCTACTTAGCTGATTCTATTAATTCGGAGACAACTTTTTTCAAAAAAATGGATAGCACAAGAGTAAATTTAATTAAAAACCATATTCAAACTGATGATATTTTCTACAAATTGGTAAATTCCCAAACAAGGAATAAACTGTATAATAGTATCAAAAAACTAAATACATGCAAAACTATAATTAATAATAAAGAGCAGGGATTAATTTACATTGCCTACAGCAATATTAGTATCAAAAAAAATAGGTACTGTCAATATACATTTGATAGTAAAAATGATTATCCAAATGACAAAATACTTTTTGATCTTTTATCCGAAATAGAAAAAATTTTCCCTGATAATTCAGTCGTAAAATCATATATTAATAGTACGAGAGTCTACTTCAAAAACTCAAGTATAAAGATAGTGAGTCCTGAACCATTATTAATTAAATTATATAAACTTCCTCCCTATCATTATCCAATATACACAAGTTGTGAAAAGCTAGCTGAAGAGATCAATCAGCTACCAGTTTCAAATCAAATTTTTATAGATATCACAGAATATACTGGAAATTTTGATCAATGTGTTATAAGTTTATTGAGTAAAAAATATAAACATTTAAGATGGATACAAAACAATATGTTTGATACTTTTAATTCCATAGAAAATATATCCCCAAAAAAGTAAATCAAAATAATAAAATATTGTAAAGCATAAAACATATTCCATGAGAACAGCAATATTCACTTTCTTAATAATCGTTGAAGTTATTTTCTCCAATACATTTGCCCAAAATCAGATTCTGATAGACTCTTATCAGAAGAAATTAGAGCATGCTTATAAAAATAAATCTACTTCAGCGCTGAATGTCTTTTTAACAAAGTGGAATAATTGTTTAAAGCCCAACTTTCCAACAAATAATTATCCTAATGATACCATTAGAAATATTCATGAAATTTATCGCGAATTTTATAAACCCTTTGATTTGTTAAAATTGGGAGATTGGGAATGGGGAAATAAATTAAATTCCAAAAGTAAGTTTGCTTTAATTCAGCACAGACTTTATTATAACATAGTGTCTTTGGATAGCTTAAGAGAAGGTGAAAACAAATTTAAATTTGAAGTTAGAAAAGAAGATATCTTAAAAACAGATTCTATAATAGGCTTTCGCCCCAACCTAACTTTTGAAAATCATAAAATTTTGTATCTCACACCTGAATATAAAATAGGATTGAATAAATTTTTAGGAACTCAGTCTAGTAAGTTTGGAAAACCTAATATAATGTATGTATCCAGACCCAAAAAACAAAGTGAAAAAAGATATCAATTTATAAGACCTTATTTACCAATACTACATGGACACTGGGGTGGATACTGGCATTTTGAAACAGCTCCAAGAATTTATAAATTTTACCTCAACAAAACTTTTGACCAAGCTAAAATATTATATGTTGTAGGATATCAAGGGGGAGAAGCTTTTCTTATAAAAGTGAACAATAAATGGATTTTAAAAGAAAGTAAAGCTACATGGATAGAATAAAAACGGACACCCTCGTTGAGCAAAGTCTCCCTATTTTGTGCCTACAAAATAAATCTTTCAAAGTCAGTAGATTTCAGAAAGTTAAGAAACTTGTAAAAGCATTTGAAAATTCAAGAAGTCAAAAAATATTATACCAAAAAATAATTGATTGGATATCATTCTACAACACAATGAAGACTTTCAGTCCAATTTTAATTTTGTTATTTCTATCGTCATGTCACTCACAAAAAAGACTGTTTGGAATTTATAAATCTAAAACAGCTGATCTAGGCTTCTTCATCACTAAAGTGGAGTTAAAGAATAATAATGAGTTTAGCTATGACTTTTCTGGGGATCTTCAACATACACAACTTTCTGGAGTTTTTCAACTGAAGGATCATAATCTCTATTTAAAATTCAATAAGAATAAAGGAGAAATAGAATCACAGAATGATTCTCTTACAATCTCTGAAATATTATCAGGTAACTATCACAACTATGATTTGAAAATTGAAAATGGTATTAAATATCATTTGAAATATAAAATTAGGGCGAATAAACTTTTTATCTACAGAAATGATAATAATAAACTCTCAAAAATACCGCTATACAAAGTCTCTCAATTTTGAGCAAATAAAACCCTAAACTTCAGAACACAACAGCTATTATTATATTTTATCATAATCCATCCATAGAATCACATCAATGCTGACTGAAACCATTATAAAAAATTGGACAAATGAAAACATCAATCTTAACCCACCTGCAACACGAACCGCCATTAAAGTTACAGAAGAAATTCTCGAATTTCAGTTTCCTGATGATTTTAAAGAATTTTATTTACAACTGGATGGCTTCGTAGATTGGGACTGGACAAAAAATATGTTTTCCATCTGGCCACTAGCTAGAATACTGGAGGAGTACCATAACGAAAGTGATAAAAGTTTCATCGTATTTGCAGACTATTTAATTAATGCACATCAAATCGGTTTTATGAAAGGAAAAGATGGAGTATTTAAAAATACAGGCGAAACACCTGAGTTAATCACAGATACTTTTTCTGAAACAATCTTTCTTATCAATTCAGATGCAGATATTTTGTATTGATACACCTTAGTAGATATGAGTTACTCAGCAAAGCAGCTCGACTTTGCGTAAATAAAATAAGTAATCCAAAGTCAGAAAACTTCAAATAGTGAGCTATTCTTGAACTCTTTATTCTTTATTCCTTTAGCAATAAGCATATGACAAAGATTCCACGAAAAGAAATAGAGTATATTGAAAAAATAAATTCTATTTTTATCGGACAAAAAAATTGAGCCTGAAAACAAACTTAAAAAATAAATACACCTATTAACTATAAAAAATAATCATGGCAAAATACACATTACCCTATTTTGGGCAACTTTCAACGGACAACATAGAAGAATATTATGATGTTACCATCAATTTCAATGGGAATGAAGTTCAAATAGATTTAAATTTTGAAAATGAGAATACTGATGCAGCAAAGCTTGATCAAATAAAAAACTATCTTGAAAATATTGAACCCTTTAATAAACTAGCTAAAAGTTACATTCTGGAAGATTATCACAATGAAGAGGGTGATACTGTAAAATCATATTTGGAGCACCATCTTGAAGAAGTTGAGCAGGACGAACTTTCAACACTTATCAACTTTGATGATTCAACAACAGAACCGGAGCAACAACTTTTAACAAAATTAGAATTGGTTAGAATTGGACTTTATCCTGACAATGAAGACGGTTTTGCTATTTTAGATTATTCAATCGGAAAAGAGATCACCGATTATTTAGTTGTCATCAATACAGATCAAAATGGGCAATTGGATTATATGTCAATGGAAAGCTAAATATTCCCCTATTTATAAAGAATTTATTAATGCTAAACCACTTTGATTTTCAGAGTGGTTTTTTATTCTATTTTTGCTCACATCTGTAACATAATGAACTAAAAACAGATCTGAATGGAAAGTACAGGATGATTGATTTGCTGCACCCAAAAGCAGGAAACTTTGTGCAAACAAAATAAATAGTCCAAGAACCAACAGGCTTAGGATAAAAAGAATTCTAAAAGTTCTTGCCTTCAGAAAACATTATAAAAAAAGTAAATTGAAATAAGTAAATTACAATTGGTAGAAAGTGAAATGATAACGTTTAACTGAAAAGATTAATAATGATACTCAAATGATTAAGATTGAAACACATACTCTTGCAGGACAACTTGATATTGAAATCAAAAGAAATGAAAATAATTATTTTCTTTTAGTTATTGTATCCAAATCCCAATATTTCAAAGAAAACGGCAAAGTCTGGAACTGCAAAATAATGAGAACAGAAAAGCTTTTTGACATAATAAGCCTTATAAAAGAATGTTATAAAAAGACATCTGTACCTACAAAAATAACGATCCTTGATGGAACATTAAGAAAAATCAATTTAAATGATGAGGAATCACAAATTGTATTGCACCTGATAGATATTGATGAAAATACAAACGAATCTGAACTGTTACAAAGCATTAAAGAGTTCGTAAACGAAGTAACAGACAATGATACTACGCTACAATTTTATTTAGATCATTTTATGGGCTAATCTTCTGAATTTTGCCTTTTAAAATAATTATATTACTTAATCTCAAAATATGACCTACAACAAATTTTACGATAGCATCAATCTTAGACATCTTTTAGAAAACAGAGATCTTGAAACTTATCTTTTAGCTTTATTAAAACTGGTGGAACAGGAAAAAAAACAAACCTTAACCGCTGATCTATTATTAAAACTCTTACATGACGCCTGTACTTCTGAACCCCAAAAAATTGATAATGAATGGCTTAAAATTATAAAGGCACCTGATGAGGAAGCTGTATATAAAAAAGTTACCAATAATTCTTTAAAGGATATTGGAATTTATTATACAATTGCCGTTTTACAATTTCAGATCGCCGAATTGCATAAAATGAAAGGTAAACAGCTCAATGATGAAGGCCGGTCTTTTGGAATTGATTCTGAAACAGGAAATAGATGGTATAATTTCGATCCCTACTCTATTTTAGAATGTGGTATGCGATGTTATTTAGACTATTGTGAGGATGATGAACAGGAATTTGAGGTAAGCTGGCAAACTTTGGGTGATCTATTAGAAATGGGCAGAATATATGAGTAAAAATTAAATTCTGTTGTTTTTATCGATCATTAAAGAAAAAGTATTTAGGTGTGCTAATAGATTGCGTAGTAAACAAGTAGCTTTACAAAAGTTATATATATCAGATTGTCGCAATACGTTAATTTGAAAAAATTAGTGACTGGCAAACTTAAAACACCCAAAAACTATATGAAATTTTCAAGTGACTTAGTAATCTATGATTTAGAAGGAAGCTGCAAAACTTTTGGAAAAAATGAAATATCTGAAACTAACATCATAGAAATAGGAGCTGTAAAATTAGACAAAAAAACTTTTGAAATAAAAAGCGAATTTTCAATTTTAATAAAACCAAAACATTCTGTAAACAGATTTTTCCGAACCATAGAAGATGTATTTTATTTTCTATGATTCGGAAAGTTGGTAAAATAATTCCACTAAATTTCAGAAGACTTCGGAGAACGGTCATAAAAAGGAAAAAAATAATATGGATTTTTAAAACAGCTAAAATATACAGCTGTAAAACCAATAAAAGAGCTATACACCATGAGCAATAAGCAATTATTTCATATCATCTGGACCACACATCATGAATATCCTGTATGGGATAAAAATGGAAATTGGCAAAAGCTTGTGAATGCTTACACAGAATTGCAAAAGTATACTATCAGCTGCTACTTATCACATGTATTACCTATCAGATATGTTAATAAAAGTTCAAAGAATGAGCTGCTCTTACTCAATGAAAAGTCAATCAATCAGTTAAAAATTGATATTGAAAAGCTTTGCCGTAAGAATGGAGACCGAATTATTGATGGACTTGAAATTAAAATGCTTAGAATTAATGAATCAAAAGTCGAAATACTTGCATTTTCCCCTGCAGTATCAATACTTCAAAAAATTTCAAGATTAAAAAGCAAAACATCCTCACTTTTAGGGACAAAATATCCAGAGGAATTTCCGGAGAATAAAATCTGGGGAAAAGGATTCTGGTATTCAAATATTTTAAACAAAGAAGATTTGGCAGTTTCAATAATAAAAAATCATAACTAAGCATTATTGAGAGCCTGTTGAGATAAAGCAGAATATATTTATTATTTATAAAAAGATAGCCTATTAAAACTAAAATCTCTAACTCCTCAAAAAAATAAAATGGAAAGAATTTCGAACGATATACAAGTTCTTATGAACGCCGTTGAACTTAAAGTAGAAAACTTTGAGTTAAAATCAGGAGAAAAAATCATAGCATATCTCTCCGAGTTCCCAACCATTAGTGGATTTCCATATAAAATAATTTTAGTTGAAGCCTCGGATGGAAATATCCATTCAAAATTCAGGCAATGGGATACTTCATACAATATCTCACAATGGACGCATGGAATTTACAACCTGGACAGGCTAAAGATCATCATTGATGAGAAAATTCTTTCCATAGCAGATCAGACGATATTAAAAAACGAGTTGTCAAAGTTGACTCAAATAAAATTACCAGAAAGCATAAGAGATGAAAAAGCAATGATTTTGGATGGTTCCAAATGGAAATTCGGAATCAGCTTGGCCAATAAAAATGTTGATTATGTCTGGACAGCATCAACAGAAAAGATCAATCTGTTCGTTCCCATAATTGAACTGATAAGAAAACAATATTTGGACAGAATTTAGCGCAAAGAGTGAAGAGAAATAGCAATATCTAATTTTTCTTTTCTTTTATCTTCCTAATAAACAAAAACATAAGATTAAAAATGGGAAATCTACATCATGTATATCAGCTTAAACCAAAAATTATTTACGGTGGTGCCATTCTACAAGTCCGCAAAGACAAAGAGATTATTTTTTCCGGAAAATTTACGGTCATCAATGAAGTTCAAGATATCAACAATATATTGTACATTTTTGAAAATACATTCATCATAAACTCTCAGGATGGAAAGGTCATCAAATTCGAATGGTACGAAAATGACAGAATAATAGATTTCGGGAAAGCAGGCATCTACATTTCCATCCAAGGATCTACGAAATATGGTTTTGACAGAGATTTTAATGATTTCCTTAGTGATATATCTCCTTATTTAGAAGACACCTTATTTTATGTAACTCGGGATGAAACCATTAGTCGATATGAAATTATTAATGGAACATTACATTATAGAAGTACTCATGATTTCGGGCGTTGGAACTACTTTATTGAAGAATATGTAGTAGCAAACTATTCATCTTCCAAACAACTCATTGCTGATTTACATGTTGAAGAAACCAATGAAATGATAGTACGTCATAAGGAAAGAACCGAATACGAAGAAAATCCAAATGAATATTACGACCCGGAAGATTATGAAGATTTATTAAATAAAATTAATAATTATAAAGAGTACATTTCAGTTGAAAAATTCACTAAACTGGAAGACTGGCTGAAAATCCAGATTAATTATTACAACTAAAATAAAAAAATGAACGATACTTTTACTATTGATGATTTGCAGAATATATGGCAAAAAGTAAGTATTCTCCATAACGGACAAACGTATGGAGGTCAAAATAAAAACGAAAAAATTGAATACATCAATCATATCGGAAGTGTGGTATTTGAAATCATGAATGCAGCTAAAAACTCTTCTGATTTTAATGTAGAACTTGCTGTAAAATGTGCTTTTTTGCACGACACCATAGAAGATACCAGCTTGAATATAGAAGCTCTTGAAAAAGAATATGGTCAACAGGTTAAAGAAGGTGTTCTTGCATTAACCAAAAATACATATCTTGAGAAGCATGATCAGATGATGGACAGTTTAGACCGGATCAAAGCACAACCCAAAGAAATATGGGCAGTTAAAATGGCTGATAGAATTTGTAATTTGTATGCACCACCTTATTACTGGAACCAATTGAAGAAAGAAAAATATCTTGAGGAAGCCAAAATGATTTATGAACATTTAAAAGATGGTAATGATTATTTAGCCAAAAGATTATCAGCAAAAATTGAAATGTATAAACACAAATAAAAGATATGACAGCAATAGAAAACGGCGTTTTTGAAAATTCTGAAGAAATCATCAACTGGACTTATCCCGGAGCGACATTATACTATAAAGACTGTGATTTAAAATCTTCTGTAGCTGAGAAATTTACAAAAGGACAGCTCATCAGAAACGGTTATTTCCTTGATGTAAGCAGTAGAGGCGGCGGAATGAAATTTAATACAAGATTTTTAATAGCCTCTGCAAAAGCAGCAAAACTCTATCAGGTAAATCCTGACAATGAAAGGTTTGGACATTGTTGTTTAAATCTTGACAGCTATCTCAAAGTTCTTGATATTTATAAAATTGGAGATAAAACACAGATTTTTTTACTACACATTCCTGCAAAAGGGTTAAAATATTTTGAAAGTGTAACTTCAAACTGGGATGAAGATTTCATAAAAAAAGCAAGACAAAGTCTTGATGATAAAATACACATGGAACCTATAAGTGATTTGCTGGAACCATTTTGGTTAGAAAGAACCAATTTTCCGGTTGGAATGACCGCCGCTAACAAATTTTACCCTCTATCCTCTGTAACCACCATTACAAAAGAGGTAAAGGATTTGTATAGTGGAATTAAAAATCTGACTAAAGATAACAGTGACATTAATATTCCGACTCCTTTTTCCAACGAACAGAAAAGTGGATCTAAAATAGGCTTGTTTTTGAAAAATGTTTTTGGAAAATAAAAACTCATTATAAAAGATGGTTGCACATAAAATTTCAGAGATTAAACATATCATTGAAAAAGACAAGAATACAGATGGTGACTATTGGCTTAATGTTGGAAATGAAATGATATATAAAATTCTGGACACCTTTAATGAGTCCGACTGGAAAGAACTGGAAAAAGACCTGATCAATTTTAAAGATGCTGAGCATTCCATCTTTGCAAGAGCCATATTACACTATGATGAAAACAGAATAGTAGATATTGATCATTATCAATTGTTCTTTAAATCATTTATTTTATTAAAAGATTACGAGGATTGCGATTGCTTACTCTTTGATATGATGTATATCGAAAATATTAAAAACCCGGATTTGGAATTATTCAACAACATCAAATCTAAAATAAAACTTCTGGAAGACTCCGGTTTTGCCACCAACGAAGATATTTTGCATTCTGCCTATAACAGTATAGAAAAAGCAATAAAAAATTTCTAACTTCGGGCAAGGGCTTATTGTCTGATATTTCTACAATACTATGAAAAAAGCATTCGAATTTCTTACTCAGTTAAACAAAAATAATAATCGTGAATGGTTTACCAGACACAAAACGGAATATGATCTGGTTGTGAAAGAAAATAAAGTATTTTTCAATCAGGTGTATACTGAACTTCAGGAACATGACAATTTAAAGGGAATTCATATTTTCAGAATTTACAGAGACGTTCGTTTTTCCAAAGATCAGACGCCATATAAAACCAATTTTGGAGTTGGATATTCCCGTTCTAAGCCCATGTTGAGGGGCGGATATTATATTCAGCTGGAGCCCGGCAATAGTTTTGTAGGAGGTGGTTTTTGGGGACCTGAGGCCAAAGATCTACTGCGTATCCGTAAAGAATTTGAAATCAGTACGAAGGAAATCGAAAAGATAATCACTAATGAAACCTTTGTAAAATATTTCGGAGAACTTAAAGGTGATGCTGTAAAAACAGCTCCGCGAGGTTTTGACAAAAATCATACTGCAATAGATTTAATCCGGAAAAAACAATTTGTAGTGATGCGAAAGTTTACTGATAAAGAGGTCTTCGCAGACAATTTTCAAAAAGAAGCAGTGCAAACGTTACTAACTATGCGTCCTTTTTTTGATTATATGAGTGAAGTGCTGACAACGGATCTTAATGGAGAACCTTTAATTTAAAATCAAATAGATGAGAAAATATATCCTTTCAGGTATTTTAATTTTAATATTTCAAACATTCTATACCCAAATAAATACTGACCTGATTAAAAAAAACGTCACCGAAAATCCACAGGAAAATTTTTATAAACTTTTAGACCTATTCAAAACAAACCCTTCCGAACTAAATCAAGACCAACTAAATCAACTGTATTACGGAAGTAAGTTTGTGAAAATGGATTATACTTTTGTGAATTATAATCGTGAATCTGACACATTCTGGAAACCAGCTCAAAAAAGATTATCAAAAAGCAAAGCAGAAAAAATAGTTACTGAAGCAGAATCAAAATATTCAATCAATCCTCTACATAAAAATTTATTAGATAGGATGATGAATATTTATCAGGCATTGGATGAAAATCAGAAAAAAGAATTATGTTCTCAACAAAAGAACTTAATCATTCAAACGATAGAAAAAAGCGGAGATGGGAAAAGTGAGGAGACCCCTATTTGTGTTTTAACACCTGCAGAAGTTTTACAACAGCTTGAAAAACTAGCTACATCTGGACCAAGAGCTGAATTTAGTCAAAAAACGAAACAACTTTCGGATGGAAGCCTACTCACCGTTTATAAAATTGGTAATAGAGAAGTATATGTAAAATTAGTTGGCGGATTTTTGCTGTAAAATAAATCACCTTTTCACCAATTACAACAATGAAATACTATTCAATTTTATTATTATTTATTTTTACTGATTTCTTTTTTTCCCAAAATACTGAAATCAGTCAGTTTAATTTGGCTGAATACAAAAAGCTTATTAAGAAATCCTGTTACTCAGACTGTGAAGTCAAAACATATGGAAATCAAAATTTCATTCAATTTAAAAGAAATGATTCCACAATAAGTATGTCTTATCAAAAAAATCATATTTCTTCAATAATAAAGACCATTGATAATTATTATATCGTTTATGAATTTCATCCAAATTTAAATATAAAGTCTAGGGTAGAAAATATTGGTGGAGTGAGTCAAATGCTTCAAACTCCTATTGGTATTGAAACGAGGTTTGATATGAATGGTAAAATCATTGAACAAATAGATTATGACAATATTCCTTATGATGAAAACATTCCTACACCTAAAAAAAAATATCATGATATTATTTTAGCAGTAAAAAAAGATTTTAATTTCGATGTTTTCAAAGATAAATCTCTGTTTGGTATTCATTCTTTTTATGATGAAAAAACAAAAAAAGTAAACTATAAAGTGATTAAGTTTTTAGGCGACGAAAATAATATCTTAAAACTACTGATCTTCGAATATGATGGTGAAACAGGAAATTTCGTCAAACAAGAAAAAAGTGAAATGCAACTTCCCGACGGAGGATTACCACATTATTAATAGCTTTCATTTAAGTTAATAATTCATACTAAACAAACGATAACAACCCACCAATATGGCATCAGGATTTATTACCCTTCCCAATGGAAAAAATTGGTCTGCACGCTGGTCTCGCTATGATCTGACACTCAAAATCATTATGAATAGACTGAACGAAAATGGTGATGAGGGATATTTAAAAAAGTGGTTACATTTTATTCTTCCCACAGAAGATGACATAGAAAGCGGATATTGTTTTTTTAGAGTATTTTCAGAAGATCCTTATGATTCAGATAGTATTGTAAGATTCATTGATACCAGATATCTTCACCCTAAATATTATGAAATATTCTGGCAAACAGTGGAAAATCTGAATAATGAATTAGACATTGAAACATCCATTGGGTTTCTGATGAATGATTTGTATGAATGCTTCCAACACAATCAGCTGCCAACAGGGGAAAGTATCCCTGAAATTGAAGATAAAGATGATATTGATATTTTCTTTATGAATGGTTTCAATATGGGAGCATAGTTTCAATTTCAAAAGAATAAACAAGTAAGCAAAGCAAAACTTAAAACATGTACTACTATAAAAAACTCATCATAATTTTCACCACTCTCCTACTTTTAGCCAATCATACATTTGCCCAGACGAAGCAAATCGCTCAAATAGACTCTTTACTGAAGGCAGCCAATCAAGCAGGAGTTTTTAATGGAAATATTCTGGTTTCAAAAAATAATAAGGTTATTTATAATACATCCTTCGGTTTTACGGATGCTTCAAAAACAAAAAAGCTAACTCCTGATTACCGATTTAATATTGGTTCCATCACCAAAGAATTTAGTGGTGTAGCATTGCTGCAATTGCAGGAACAGGGTAAATTGAAAATTGAAGATCACGTTTCCAAATATATTCCGGAATTACCAAAATGGGCTCATGAAGTGACTATAAAAGATTTATTACAATACACAAGCGGACTACCCAATGTCAATTGGAAAAAAATTAAAAGCAATAAGGATGTTTTCGATGATTTAAAATTAATCGACAAACTTGATTTTGTTCCAGGAACTCAGTACGACTACAACATGAACAATGTTTTCCTAAGACAGTTTATTGTTGAAAAAATTACTGGAATGGTTTACAAAAATTATGTAAGTCAAAATATTTTCAGACCATGCAAAATGAATTCATCTGAAATCACACCTATTGTTGATGAAAAATTTATGGCAAAAGGGTTTAATAACAAATTAACAGAGGATAAGCCAGATTTTTTGATGGGTGGAACTTTCTTAACAACAACTGATTTACTGAAATTCGTGAATTGTCTTCATTCAAAAAGATTAATCAATGAAAATTCCTTGTTTGAATTGGGACAACATTTTAATCTGCCAGATACACAATCCTCTTTAGGTGAAGCCCAATTTAACAACAAAAAATTAGTAAACCACGCTCACGATGGAAGAGCCGGAAACTATGAAGCCCTTTTGATTTCTGATCTGAATGTAGAGTTTACCATTATCTTATTAGGAAATAATTATAATGGAAAACTATTTGAAATTTCCGATGCCATTACGGCCATTTTGAAAAACGAAAAATTATAATAGAATTTCGGGCTAAAAATAAACCAATAGCCTTTAAAAGTTAAATTTGCAATGACACATAAAATAATTGATAAGCTTGCCTGGATAGAATTAAAAGATAAATCTATTCTTTCAACCAAAAGCTATGGTAAAGATAAATACTATATTCCGGGAGGTAAAAGAGAAGCTGGTGAAACCGATGAACAGGCACTCATCCGTGAAATACAAGAAGAATTAAGTGTTACCATAGATCCTGGGACTCTCGATTATGTGGGAACTTTTGAAGCACAAGCCCATGGACATACGGAAGGTATTATCGTAAAGATGACCTGTTATTCGGGGCAATACTCCGGAGAATTAAAAGTCAGTTCTGAAATTGAAGAAATAAGATGGCTCAACTACTCAGACAAGGATAAAGTCTCTGAAGTAGATAAAATAATTTTCGACAGTTTACATGAGAATAATTTATTGGACTAGCATCTGTTATTCTTTGCCCGGATTCAATACAATTCACCATAAGATACAGACCACATCGTTGTTGTATCTGGAAAGAACTTAGCATGGAACATACAATATTACCTAAAATGGAACTTTTGTTATTTCAATACAGAAGTTAAATCATATTTGAACGAATTTTGATAAAAATAAAAACATAAGCTATACTACTGCCATGAAACAAAAATTTTTCGCCTTATTTTTTTTGCTGTCCTTCTGGGCATTTGGACAGAAGGTTAATTTCAATATCAAATATTCTGAGCAATTGGCTGTATTTGTTTTTATACAGAATCTTTCTGAACATTATCCTGAAAATGTTTTTAAGACAGCATTCTCTCAATCAAAGTATAATACTCAAAAGTATAAGGATCTTATTGTAAAGTTCGAGAGACTGCCTATAGATTACAGTTATTCATTTGATGAATATCCCTATGGCTCAAAAATACCAATGCAGTCCAGAGATATCCTAAAAAAGAATCTGATTGAAACAAATAATTTAAATGATTTTAAGCTCCGCTCTATTGGAATTCTGCCTAATGTAAGCCTTCAGAGTATCACTGAAGTTATTTCAGCATTTACGCCTATTTATAATGAGCTTATTTATATTCCAAACAAAGGCCAGTTTGAACCACAACTAAAGGAAATCAGCAGATATTCCAAGGAAAAAAATATGGAATATTATTTTCAGAGAGGTTTACAGTTTTATGATTCAAACTGGGATGTTTCCATCCCTTTTGAAATAGCAATGTATCCTTTACCTAATTCAACGGGGTTTACAGCACAGGCTTTTTATAATAACTTTATAAGCGCTGTTCAAACCAATTTAAAAGATTATAAGAGTTTTTTCAGTGTTATGCTGCATGAAACCTACCATATTATTAATGACGAACAGTCTCTTGCTGTGAAAAAAAGTATTGCAAAAGACTTTAAAGATAATCCATCAAAATATAGCAACTATGCTTATCAATTAATGAACGAGGCCCTGGCAACTGCTCTTGGAAATGGATATGTGTATGAGAGCTTGAGTGGAAAAACGGACTCCAATGATTGGTATTACAGCAAATACGTTGATCTGATGGCAAAGAAAATATATCCTACGGTAAAAGAATATATAGCTCAGAAGAAACCTATTGATAAGAATTTTATTGATACTTATATCAAAATTTATGAGGAAAACTTCCCTGGATGGATCAACGAACTTGACCATATTATGACCTACAGGTATATTCTGTCTGAAAATAGAAAAGATTTTAATATGATAGGTCAAATGTATCCTATGCGTTCAAGTGAGGAATCTGAAACACAAATTTCCATGCTCAGTCTAGAAAAAATGAAGAAGACCCCTCTAACAAAAATAATTATCATATCTCAAAATAATAATGAAAAACTTAACCTGGTTAAAAGCCAGTTCAAGGAATTGAAACAATGGAATTTCACTCCTGACAAAGAATTTCAGTACAAAGTTCTTTTGGACGACAAAAGTCAGCTTTTGATCATTAATCAACATCAATCTGCCCTTCAGAGTTTTTTCACAAATTTCAAATAAAAATCAGACATGAACATTCAGGAACAGATCAACGAATACATTGCGACACAATCTGATCAGAAACGCTCCGATCTGCAAGAGCTTCATTATCTCATACAGGAGCTTATGCCAAATAGCAAATTGTGGTTTCTGGATGGTAAAAATGAAGAAGGAAAAACCGTTTCCAATCCGAATATCGGATATGGCCTTTGTACAATTCAATATGCAGATGGTAAAACCAGAGAATTTTATCGGATCGGTATGAGTGCCAATATTACCGGAATATCAGTTTATATTATGGGAATAGATGATAAAACCTATTTAACCAGAACATTTGGAGAAAAAATAGGAAAAGCAAGTGTAACTGGATATTGTATTAAGTTTAAAACTCTGAAAGACATCAATATTGAGGTTCTTAAGGCAGCAATACATTATGCCTACCAGCAAAAACCTTAATTTTACGCTAATATTCATTAACACTATATACCATGGAGCCATCTCATAAACCAGCCAATAAGCTTACTCTATTTCTCATTTTAGGAATCTTATCTCTTATTATCGGTTTATTTTTTTCTTATACGGCATTCACCAGTGTTTCCGCAGTAGATGGATTGGCAGGAATGTATATAGTATTGGGATTAATTCCAGTTGTTCTCCTCATCATTGCAGACAGAATTTGTGTCTGGAAATTTGGGGCAAAAAAAGTGAATAAAGTACAGTTTTATATTGCAGGAATATTGGTCTTACTCTTTATCCTGAACTGGATAAGATTACAGGCTCAATAAACAGATTAAAAAATGACTAATAAATATGAAACAAGCATTTAAAATTATAGGAACCACTCTTGGGATCCTGGTATTATTTCTTATAGCCAGCAATTTTATACAGATCAATGAAAGAGAAACTCTTCTTTATAAAATTCAACAATATGCAACATATGGTAAAGAAGACTGGAAGAATTATGAAACCAATCAGAAAATTTTGGCAGATAATCCAGTCGCATCATCTCAAACATCCGCTGCAGCTGTACCTGTAAAAGATTTTCATCCTTATAATATTGATTTATTAACTGAAAGTGCTAAAAAAGAAGAGTTAGAAAAAATTGAGAATGCTCATTTTGAAAAGTTAGTTCCTGCAAAAAAAGGTCCGGATGATGAAGATGCTCAAATCGCGCTTATCAAATTTACCCAAAGACGCTTGACAGATGTTATCATCAATCAAAAGCTAAGCATCAAAATCGGAAAATGCTATGAAAATCCAGATAAAGGAGAAAATTACAGTTGTGTAAGCTGTATGATCTTATTGTACAACAGAGAGAAAAAAGATTGGCAAGAAGCTCCTGATGGGGAAAATTTTCTGGATAACTCTTATGATTTCTATCAGACCTCTGAAGGTGGAGATTGGGAAGCAAAAGAGTTATCAATGTTCATCCCTTATGATAATGCCCTTTTTAAGAAATATGAAAAAAGTAGACAGGTCAATTAAATAAAACTTAATAAGCTACACTTACTTTTTCACAGCATTATTTATTATAATTTCACAGTAACAAACAAATCCATGAGAACCTTTGTAATCGGAGACATCCACGGTTGTTATGATGAGCTCATAGCACTTACACAAGCCATTAATTTAAAAGATGAAGACCTTTTGATCTCTCTAGGAGATCTCGTTGACCGAGGCAATCAATCTAAAGAAGTTTACGAATTTTTCAAAAACCGTCCAAACTCTGTGGTGCTGATGGGTAACCATGAAAGAAAACATCTGAATGGAACCCTAAGTTACGCTCAGGAAATTGTAAAAGTCCAGTTCGGGGAACAGTATTCTGAATTTATTGATTGGATAAAAAACCTGAATTATTATTACGAAACGGAAGATGCCATCATCATTCATGCTTTTTTTGAACATGATAAAAGACTGGAAGAACAAAAAGAAGAAGTTTTATCCGGTACTACTTCCGGAGACCGGTATTTAGAAAAAAAATATCCCGAAAATACATACTGGAATGAATTCTATAAAGGTGAAAAACCTATTATCTACGGGCATCACGTAGTAGGAGATTGTCCTAAAATTCTGAACAATACTTATGGAATAGATACAGGAAGCTGCCATGGAAATTATTTAACAGCCATTGAACTTCCATCATTTCAAATTCATCAGGTAAAAGCGCAGAAAGATTATTGGATTGAAGAGCAGAGAAAATGGCAGATTCCGGTGTTAAAAAATAAAAACTGGAACGAAATGACCTTCACAGAAATCGATAAACAACTTGCAAAGCTTGCCTACATTCAAGAGGAGGAAATTGTTGGTTTTCTGAGTGGTTTACAGGAATGGAAGACTCAACTACAAAACTCGTTGAAGGAAATAAAAAGAATAATTGATGATACTACCCGTTCTATTGTTGAAAAAAATCCAGAGACATTTCCTCTAGAAGCTCAAAAATACTCTTTCAGCGGGTATCTGTACAAAAGCAGATCCAACCGTCTGGAACTAAAAGACCTGGAAAAACATATAGATACTCCACAAAAGGTTATGAACATGCAGATGGAACTTAAAAAAGAACAGTAATCCGTATTAAAAGTAATGAAATATAAATTTCTTCTATTAACCTTTTTTCTTCCACTGCACATTTTTGCCTGTAAATGTGCCAATGAACCTACGATAAAAAATTCTTTTGAAAATGCATCTCTTGTTTTTATAGGAGAAGTTTATGACATTTTGGAAGTTCCCAATGGATTCAAAACTTCTCAGAATACATTGAGCAAAATAAAAATTGACAAAGTGTATAAAGCAGATCATTCTGATGATTTCTATAATGAAACTGCAACTCTTTTTCACTCTCCACTCATGTCATGTCATATTTTGTTTGCAGAAAAAGGAAAATACTTAGTCTTCGCCTATATTGACAAAGGTACTGGGCTACTCTATTCTGAACACTGCTTGCTACAAAAAAGATGGGAAGATCTCACTCAGCAGGAATTAAAAGAATTACAAAAGCTAAGCAATGATTATCAACTCCAATTAAAAGCTCAGGATACTCCAGTTAAAATAGTTGAAATTCTTGATGATGATCCGGAAACAGCTAAAAATATTATAAAGAAACTTGATAAAGAGATTTCCAATATCAACAAAGAAAATAAAAGGATAATGATTATAACAACCTCTTCAATCATTATCATTTTTATACTTTTAATCGTAGTTTTGGTTTTACGTAAAAAGATACGTGTATTGAAAAAACAATCAGATTAATGCAAGACTGAACTAAAAGCAATGAGAATTGAGATATGAACAACCCAGATTTTACTACTATAAATTAAGATTCATCCAAATGCTGATAAAACATAATTATCTACTTATCCTTCTGTTGCTGCTTTTCGTCTCCTGTAAAGAAAAAATACAGCATGATGAAAAATTTGTTATTTATCAGGTGAATCCTAAAAAGCAGACTGTAAAACTATATTGGAAGAATAGTAAAGATGACATCCTGAAAAGCATCAATAATCTGAAAAAGGAAGCAGAATCCAGCAATGAAAAATTAGTTTTCGCTATGAATGGCGGAATGTTTGAACCAGATAACTCACCCAAAGGACTTTATATTGAAAACTTCAAAACCCTAAAATCGATAGACACACTGCAAGGTTCTGGAAATTTCTATCTTCAGCCCAATGGAATATTTTATATCACCCAAAGCCATCAACCCGGCATTATTGAAACTAAAAAATTCAAACCCAATAAGACAATCCAGTATGCCACTCAATCCGGACCAATGTTATTAACTGAGGGAAAGATAAATCCTATCTTTCAAAAAGATTCTAAAAATCTGAATATCAGAAATGGTGTTGGTATTTTGGAAAATGGAGAGATTATTTTTGTGATGTCTAAAAAAGAAATTAATTTCTACAGTCTCGCTCAGCTTTTTAAGGAAATGGGCTGTAAAAATGCGTTATATCTTGACGGCTACGTTTCCAGAACCTATCTTCCTGAGAAAAACTGGATTCAGATTGATGGAAACTTTGGAGTGATGATAGGAATTACAGATTCCAAATAGAATTTATTCTCACAAAATAAATAGTTATCAACAGGTAAAATATACTTACCTTTCTCTTAAATTTTAAATATCAATAACCATATCATTCCCTTTTAAACATGAAAAAAATCATATTAGACCTGGCAACAACCCTAGACGGATTTATTGAAGGACCCAACGGAGAAATCGATTGGTGCATTATGGATGATGATATGGATTTTGATGGTTTTATCTCAGGAATCGATACTATTTTCTACGGAAGGGTAAGTTATGATGCATGGGGAAATTATCAGCCTGATGAAAATGCAGCTCCAGAAGACCTGGAATTCTGGAAAACCATTCATGCAAAGAAGAAATTCGTGTTTTCAAGCCAAAACCGCGAAGATGAGAGGGCCACCTTCATCCACTCTGATCTTATAGAAAAAGTTTCAGACATAAAAAAACAAGGTGGAAAAGATATCTGGCTGTATGGTGGAGCAAGTCTTATTAAAACTTTTATTCAAAATAATCTGATTGATGTTTATAGAATCTCTGTGCATCCGGTTGCTTTAGGAAACGGGAAGCCTCTTTTTGAAGATTTAAAAGATAGGTTAAATTTAAAACTTGTTGAAACGAATGTCTTTAAATCTGGAGTTGTACAACTTATCTATCATCCCTAATTTGTAATCATCAACTAAAACATTTTCGTTAGCCATGAATATAAAATTAGACTCCATCATTCTGTATGTTCAAAATATCAGTCTGCTCAAAAATTTTTATGTTGAAAATTTTAATTTTAAAGTCATTGAAGAAGATGCTGTATGGGTTTTAATGAATGTAGGTTCTGTAAACATTGGGCTTCATAAAATAGGAGATCAGTATCTTGAAAAAATAGAAACCGGTTACCAATTTGACAACAATACCAAGCTTGTTTTTGAAGTGGATACAGATATTGAATCAGCAAGAAATGAACTACTGTCAAAAAAAGTTGAGATGAGAGCTATTAAAACTTTTGAAAACTACAATTTCTGGTTATGTGACGGCACAGATCCTGAAGGAAACGTATTTCAGCTGAAATGTAGAAAATAGCAGCTGAAGCTAGATTTTTAACTTTTTAATCCTATTAAAACTCATACCATGAAAACAAAGAATATACTCGGATTTCTATTTTTACTCCCCGCCCATTTTTTATTCGGCCAAAATATATCTACTATTGAAAAACAACTGAATGATGCGTTTCAAAAAATTGATTACTGGTCTTCCGAAGGCAGAGATCATGAAAAGTCTTATGATTCTTTAGCTTCTGCCAACACAAAATTTGAAAATTTATTAGTCAGATATACATCTTCTCATCCTCAGACTCTCCACTATGATTTTAAATCTTTAGCGAAAATCGGACTCTCTGTTGCCACTTCAGAAGATGGTAAATTCCGAATTTATTCATGGGATACATGGACAGGCGGAACCATGCATTTCTTTAAGAATGTGTACCAATATGAAGCAGATAAAAAAGTATATTCTAAAGCAGTAGAGAGCCAGGGTGAAGGTGATCCGGGATGTTATTATTACCAGATCAACGATATTATTTCAGAAAACAAAAAATATTACCTTACCCAAAGTAAAGCGATTCTAAGTACCGGCATGAGTTATCATGCTATAAAAGTTTTTTCTATTGATAATGGGCAGTTGAATGATAAAGCTCAACTCATCAAAACCCAAAGCGGTATCAAAAATCAATTGAGCTATGAAGTAGATCTTACTGCTTCAGCCAATAGAAATTATGAAGGAAGAGATTATGAGATTACGTATGATTCTCAAAATAAAATCTACAGTATTCCTTTAATACAGGCAGATTCTAAGGTCACAACCAAGAAGATTAGGTATCAGTTTAAAGGGAAATATTTTGAAAAGTTATAACAGACTTTTTAGCCACATCGATAGTTTCTCTGTTTGCATTAATTTTCGAAAAAGATTTGAAAAATGCCAGTTATCATTGAAATAAAAACCAGAACCAATTGGTTGATAACCCTTATCATGGGCTTAGCATTAATAGTATGTCTTTTTATCATTTTAATTCTAATGCCTTTGATGTCCATAGAAGAAACTTATTTCTTATCTATATTCAGCTATATCACTAAAGTAATTCCTTTTGCAGCATTTTTCACCCTTTTCTTATATTTCTGGCTCTGGAATACCTTTGGAAAGACCGTTATCAGTATTAAGCCTGACTCTATAAGGGTAAGATATAAAAATAAATTATTTACTAGTTCAAAAACATTCCTGAAACAGGAAATTAAAGATATTCAGACGATAGACTTTAGAATAGAAAAGACTCAGTTAGGTACCCGCTATCATTTTTCATGGGTAGATGCTACTTATTCTGTCGTATTGATGAATAAGGATGGTGAAATAAGAATTATTAACTGGGTTACAAAAGAAAACGCAGATGAAATCATTGGTAAAATAAAAAAAATATGGAATTAATTCAAATAGTTTTAAACCATGAAAAATATTTTTAAAGAGCCAGCAGCCCCCTTTGCACTGTTCAATTATTCAGACTTTTTAATTCTAATTATAATTAATTTTATTCTCTATTTATTTATCAAAAAAAGAATAATCAAATGGACTAAAATAAATAAAATCATTTTTGGATTTTTTTTATTTATTATCATTCCCATTCTTTCCTGTGAGATTGAACTTAATAATGTTCATCATAAATTTGAAATTGTAGATGGATTCAATGTTTTATATATCCTCTTTAAAATTCCATTTTGGTGGATGATCGAAATTTTCATGATTTATCTTATTAATTTAAAAACAAAGAAGTTTAAATAACCCAACACATGTACATTAAATTCTTTTTAACTATTTCTATTTCTATTTCAGCTTTCTGTTTTTCCCAAAGATCAATAGAAAACAAAAAACTATACATTTTCATTGGTAAGAAAATAAGTGTTAAAGAGTTTAACCCTAATCTACAGCAGGAAAAAAGCAAAACAAAAGAATTAGATCCAGAAACAGGAGATACCTTAACTGTTACACATCAATCTTATATCATGGACAATGCATTTCATTGTATATATTTAGTAATTAAAAATTTAAAGAATCATCTGATAAAAGAAAATGTTGAATTCAATGCCTATGATCATTATGACCGTCCTGGTTTTGAAAAATATGAAAATGTAATCCTCTATATTTCTAAAAATAAAAATGGCAATTTTTTCCATCAAAAATACATGTATGATCCTGTGTATAAAATTAATGGAAAATGGGTTGGTATATTAAGTTTTATCTTTCCCAATAATAACTTGAAACAATGGAAGAAATTTAAAACAATAAATATCAATAAAAGCTACACAATAAAAGCAGAATTAGGGTCATGTGATAAAGACTGTCAAAAAATATATTATCCATCACCCTATTTCGAAATTAAGAATGGATTTGCCTATCCAAAAAAAGCTTTTGAAATCAATGATATTATTTCTTACCGAAAAAAAACTACACTTAAGGCTAAAGATTAAACCTACTAAATGTGCTAAATAAAGTTTATATTTTTTTGTAATTCTAAGTCATTAAGATTTATATTAGACCTCTAAAACGATTCCCATGAAAAGGCTATTTTATATCTTGATTTTAATGATCTTAAGCAGCAACCTAAATGCTCAAACGGAAAACTATACCATTAGTTTTGAACAATTTCAGAAGAACTTCAATACCGGAAAATATGATGAAATTTTCAACAGCTTTTCCTCCGAAATGAAACAATCATTGCCCATTGAAAAGAATAAACAGTTTTTGTCTGACCTGAAGAATCAGTTGGGAAATGTGAAAAGTACAGAATTTACAGGCTATCAACAGTCAACGTATGCCGCTTATAAAACGCAATTTGAAAAAGGAATTCTGGTGGTTAATATTTCATTAGATTCTCAAAATAAAATCAATGGTCTATTTATTAAACCTTATGAAGACCCGAAGAAAATAATCAATGTACTTAGCTCTTATCCAAAAGAAATAGCAGAAGCCATTTATGCTACGGCAGCCAAATTTCCTGAAAATACTCAGCTTTCCATTGCAGTGATTCAAAATGGAAAAACAAATTATTATGGTATTATAAAAGAGCATGACTCGATAAAGCCCATTGAAAATCAAAATAAGATCTTTGAAATTGGTTCTATTTCAAAAGTATTTACATCTACTGTTCTTGCGTCTCTGGTAGAATCTAACAAGATAAAGCTTACAGATCATATTAATTCATATTATTCATTTCCTTTTAAAGAGAATAGAAAGATTAGCTTTGAAGAACTTGCGAATCATACCTCCGGACTTCCTAGGTTACCTCAAAATCTTAATTTATTAAATTTAAATAATCCTTATCAGGGATATCACACACAAGAACTTGAGGATTATCTTAAAAATTTAATGACCATTGATCATACAATCTCTAAAAATTTTTCTTATTCTAATCTGGGCGTAGGATTATTAGGATATACTCTGGGGCTGTCACAAAAAACTACATTTCAGAAGTTATTGCAAAAAACAGTTTTTGATCAATATGGAATGAGTCAGTCTTTTACCACTTCCCGGAATCTGGATGAAACGCTTATCAAAGGTCATAACATCAATGGAGATCTGGCTTCCAACTGGGATTGGGATGTCCTTTTCGGAGCTGGTGGAATTTTATCTACAACCGGAGACCTTGTAAAATTTGTTCAGGCACAGTTTAATCCTAAAAATAAAGAATTAGCTTTAACCAGAAAACCCACGTTTACCGTTAATGATAAAACAAAAATCGGTTTAGGCTGGCATATTATTACCACCAAAAACAATAAGGAAGTCCTGTTTCACAATGGTGGAACCGGCGGTTATTCTTCTTCACTGACCCTTGATATGGAGAATAAAACAGCTGTCATTATTCTTTCCAATGTTGCTTCAATCAATGAATCTGTTGATCATCTGTGCTTTGAACTATTAAACCCAACCACAAAAAAATAACTCTTATTTTTCTTACAACCGAGTGTAATACTATGTTGCGTTCAATTGTCTTATAATAAAAATTACATGAGAACTATTTTAGCCTGCCTCATTATACTCTTGGCAGCCCATCCTCTTTTTTCACAAAAGGCAAAACAACTGGACCAATTATTAGGAGCTTATGACAAAGCAGACCAATTCAGCGGTACTGTTCTTGTTGCTGAAAAAGGAAAAATTATTTTTGAAAAAAGTTATGGCTATAGAAACGGTCCTAAAAAAGAAAAAAACACCAATAATAGCCTTTACCGAATTTTCTCCACCACAAAAATGTTCACAGCCACAGTTATTCTGAAGCTGGAAGAGGAAGGAAAATTATCTATTAATGACAAACTTTCCAAATATTATCCGAACTTTCCCAAAGGAGATAGCATTACGATAGCCAATCTTCTTTCCCATACCTCCGGAATCCCTAATGATACAGACTCAGAAAACACCATCAATGAAGAGACATTTATGAAGTTCATTGCGGCAAAACCTTTGAATTTTTCTCCGGGTAAACAATGGGATTATTCCAATTCCGGATATTATATTCTGGGATATATCATCAAAAAAGTAACCGGAACAGACTATGAAAAAGCTATTGACAGCTATATTCTAAAACCTCTGCAAATGAATCATACTGGTTTTAATTTTAATACGGTTACTGATACTAACAAGGCTTTCGGATATGAGTTTTTATCGCCTAATACTTCCAACGAAGCTTTACGTTTTAAAACTGATCACCCTTTTGCTGCGGGAGCCATGTATTCTACCGTTGAGGATCTTCTCAAATTCAATGAATCTTTTAAAAATAATTCCATTCTTAAAAAGGAAACCATTGAAAAAATGTTTACCCCTTATCTTAATGACCATTACGGGTTGGGGAGTAACGTCACGCTTGCTGACGGAAAAAAAAGAGTTGGTCATGATGGCGGCGGCCCAGGTTACCGAAGCAGGTATTATAGAATATTGGAAGATGACATCTGTCTTATTGTAATGTCAAATTCTGATTTATCATACACAGATACTATTATTCCAAAGATTGAAAATATACTCTACAACAAGCCTTATAAAATTCCTACAATCGTAAAAATTAATCCACAACAATTAAAAAACCTGGAAGGAATTTACTCTACAGGAGCTACTGATTTTTATGTAACGGTTGTGGACGGACAGGTTCTTTTCAGGGAAAAAGGATATCCAGTATGTTCATTATTCCCAGTTAGCAATACATTATTTCAATTTGATGAAAATATCACTTTTACTTTTAAGCCGGACGAAACAGGAAAAATCAATTCATTAACAGTTAAGTTCCGCGATGGAAATGTAAAAACAGGAACAAGAAAAGCTTCTAATTATCTTTGGGGAATCATTGGAAACGCCACTCCAGGCGGCTGGGACGGAAAAGATACTCCATTACAAGTAGATCAAAAAAATCCAACACTCTATTTTCTCAAAAATTTCCACTTGAAAAAAGGAAACCTGAAATTCAGAGTTGATAATGATTGGGGATATAACCTTGGCTTAAATAATGATGGAAAAACCATTGCTCTTAATGCCTATGATTTTCCAATAGCCGAAGATGGCCAGTATGATATTGTTTTGGATATGTCTGATCCTATAAAACCCCAGTATAGTATTAAAAAATCTGTTTTGTAAAAAACAACTGTAATAATTCTATTGAATAAGCCTGAATGATATCATTCAGGCTTATTCATTTATTATACAAATCGTAGAACTACTACATTTTTAAAGATTTATGAAAAAATTCAATATGTAAACAAAATAATATTTCTAAATTAAGAGAATTAAAAACACTTATTATGAGAATTTATAAAAAAAAGGTACATACTATGAAAAACATTCTATCTGTTTTCATTATTACATTCTTAGTTCTTTCATGTAAGGGACAAAATAGTTCTAACCAATCCAAAAATGATTGGGCATTACACAAACTGGCGGGGAAAGTAAAAAAGATTAAAGAGATTATGTATCTTGGGGACGGCCTGTCTAAATCGATAAAAGAGGCATCAGAAACCAGCTATAATGAAAATGGATATATTATTCACGCTTATTCCCATGGAACATTTGATAAAGCGGCCTCCACTACCTCCATTTCTTATGATCAAAACAATAAGATAAAGGAGGCTAAAATGTTTGATCCAGACAATAATGAAATAATGAAAGTCACCTATGGCTATTCTAAAGATGGAAAAGAAATCGATACAAAGGTGGAAAATAAAAGTATAAATATCACTTATTCCGAAAAAATAATCAACACCTATAATAACGCCAATCAGCTAGTGGGTACAAAAACCCTACAAGATGGAAAACTCCGTTCAATCATAAGCATTAAAGATAGTGCTAACCAAAAAATAACAGAAGAAAAATTACTTGATTCTGCTGGAAAGCTAAAATCAAAAACTATAAAAAAATTTGATAAAAAAGATAATCTGCTGGAAAAGTCTGAATATGGAGGACCTGATGCAAAGGATTTAGAATTTAAAGTAATTTTTAAGTATAATGAAAGAAATCATCCTGTAGAAATAACAAAATATAATAATGACGGAAGTACAGAGTATAAAGATTCATCAGAATATGTATATGACAAAATAGGAAACTGGATAAAAAGAACAGATTTTAGCGATGGTGAAATTGATACAGTTACGGAAAGAAAGGTTGAATATTACTAAATGGATATAGAATATTTTCAACAAAATAACATATAAACCGTTCTATTTTTGAGCGGTTTTTATTTGAAATAGAGATTCATATTTTTCTTATTTTTACATGACAAAAATCATATCACAAACGTTTATGCCTCATTTTATCATAGAATGCTCGCAGGATATTCTTCAACAAAAAACTCCGGATGAAATCATGGACGCGGTATATCATGTGGCTGAGTCAACGGGTTTGTTTGCTGTGAATGACATTAAAGTAAGACTGCAACCTTATCAGTATTACCGATTGGGAAAAAATAAGAACAATTTTCTGCATGTCTTTGGATACATTATGGAAGGCCGCAGCACAAAACAAAAAGCAGATCTTTCCACACAGATTTCTACCCAGCTTACAGTATTACTTCCTGATATTTCTTTTCTCTCCGTGAATATCACCGAATTTGAAGCTGCTACTTATAGCAACAAAGCCCTCATCAACCCTGAAAACTCCAATCATAACCGCCACTTTGGACTTTGAATTTCCAGTTTACACTACAAAATATTAATATTATGAGCTTAAAAACTTTAATCAGCAAAACCGTTCAGTACAACAATTGGGTAGTCAATAAATACATTGACTGGCTATCTACAAAATCTGATGAACAGCTTAATCAGGAAGTTATTTCCAGCTTTCCTACTATTTTAAAAACCCTGCACCACATTTGGCAGAGCCAGGAATATTGGTGGAGCCATATTTCTGAAAACAATGATTTCGATTTTGCCAAAACCACTGCTGAAACCAGTAAAGAAGAAGTCTTCAGAAACTTAAAAAATAATTCTCAAAAGCTGGTGGATTATGTGGAAGGTTTATCTGAGGAAGATCTCACTAAAAATGTAAAAATAGAATCCCAATGGTTTCAATGTGATTTTTCAAAATATGAATATATCCAACACGTAATTCTTCACGGAACCTACCATAGAGGACAAATTGTAACAATGGGCCGCAACGTAGGAATCACCGATGCTCCTATGACGGATTTCAACTTCTGGAATATTTACAAAGACAAAGAATAGACCTTTTGATCTTTAAAAATTAATAAAATGGGACAACTTTTTGGGCTCATATCCTGTTACGCCCATGAAAAACTTAATGAATAATACATCGTAAGTTAATCTGACTCTATTTTTTCGTGGTCTATCTTTCAGAAATACCATTCGGATAGAAAATTCAACGATTGGGGGAATAAAATTTCTTCCAATTCATTTTTTATAATATTTTAGTCCAAAAATAAACCATGAAAAAACTTTTTAAATTCTTCAAATACTTTTTACTTACTGTATTTGCTATCATTTTAATTTCCATTCTGTATATATTGATCAGTAATAAAATCTTTATTGGTGGAAAGGATTCTGAGTTTACAGACTATCTGAAAAATAATCATATTACTGTTGATGATAAAATAGACGGTAAATTATTTGATGATAATTTCTATAATTCTCAGGTTTTTCTTTTGGGCGAAATTCATGGATATGCAGACAATCAGAAATTAGATCTTAATGTATTGAAGTTTTTAAATCAAAAAGAAGGTGTTAAATACTATATTGCCGAAATGGACAGCATTCATTCTAACAAGCTGAATGTTTTCCTTCATGGAAAAACAAAAGATCAGAATCTGCTTAAAGAAGTTGTATTGGCTGTGAAGAAAAGAATTCCACAACAATCCAGTAAAGAATTAATGGACAAGTGGAATAGCATCTACGACTATAATCAAACGCTAAAAGACTCTTTAAAAATATCCGTAATTGGGGTTGATACAGATTTCAATGAAAACTCCCGTAAAATTTCCAGAGATTCAGCCATGATCGTAAACTTTAAAAACGCAGTAAAAAAACAGCACATTGAACATGAGAAATTCTATGGACTTTTCGGATTTTATCATGTACTTCAGCATGGCGTAAAAAAAGATAAGAAGCCTTTTGCGGAAGAACTTAAAAACTCTGGTTTTAAAACATCAAGTATTGTAAGCTATCCTTTAGACAGTGAAATGTATCTTCCAAAAAATCCACAGTTCCCTACTCCCGAGGATGAGAAAATAGATTGGATTAATGCTGATGGACCATTCATGCTGGTAAAAGGAATTAATGATTTCAAAGAATTTGCAAAACCTAATTCTATGACATTATTCAAACTTAACAGTAACAATTCTCCTTATCAACAGGCTGATAAATTAATCTCTGTAAAATCCAGAATGTTTGGAGAAAGCTTCAATCCACAAAAAAACACCCATACTCTGGATTATTTCCAATATGTGGTGATTACCAGAAACTCAAAAGCTTTAACACCTATACAATAATCATCTGAAGTTTTTTTCAATGAAAAATAGTATCCTGTTTTTATCAGCATTTGTCATGCTTTCTTGCTCTACAAGAACACCATCCGCTGTTGCGAATAAAAAATTTGACTATAATAGATTAGAAAAAGTTGCCGATAGTGTGAAGGTTGAAAATATTGTCATTAAAAACCTGTTCAAGCATCAGCTTCTTGCCCATAAAAATCAACAATATGATTCTGCAAGGATCGTTACAAATGTTTACCTGCCTCATAAAAAATTATGGGACAGCTGCTATGGGGTCATTTTCGGGGATGAAAATGCTCATCTTTTCAACAATCCTAAAGGCATGATTGCCTGGAACAAGTCGTTGTATGAAAAAAATAAGCAGGAGTTTGAAAATAAGGCCAATATTATTTTAAGTATTAACCTTAAAAAACATTTTCAGAAAACCCTTAGCCAATTCAATAAGTTGGTTCCCTATAAACCTAAGGCCAAAATAAGTTTAATATTCACTCCTATTACCGGAATTTCATTTGGTGGATGCAACGCCGAACAATTTGCATTAGAACTCAACAATAAAGATGTTAATATCCTATATTCTCTTGAAAAGGCTCTTCCCCATGAATTAAATCATCTGGTATATGAACATTTCAGAAATACTGACAGCAATGGCGGATCTGCTTTAAGCCAGACAATAGATGAAGGGTTTGCGTGTTATTTCACTTATGTCTTCTTTACCCGAAAAATGGAAAAGTATGAAGCCGTTGAAAATATGTCAGAAGAGAATTGGAACTGGTATATCAACAATGAAAAACAAATCTTCACAAAATTAAAGCCTTATTTTGACGATAACTCAGGAAATAATCCATTACTGAGAAATGATAAGCTGAAACTTTTTCCGGAGGCTCCAAAATCTATGAATTATTGGCTGGGATTCAGGATTATTGAAAAGTATGTTGAAAAAAATGGTCCAGATTCATGGAAAGATGTTTATCACTTAAGCGCTAAAGACCTGTTGGAAAAAAGTGGCTACGAAAAATTCATAGAAAGTTTGTAGATTTTTTTGTTTTTAAGGCTATTCAAAGGCATGCGGATTAATCCTATCCGCTAGGGTTTTCATGGTTTATCAAAATGCTAACAAAACATGTGGATAACTTTTCCACAATCCTCAAATCACTATTTTTACAATGTGGATAACTTTTTAAAAAGACTTGAAAACAATATACAAAACACTAAAAAGCAATAAATTAAATAGAATATATTATCCACATAAAATTATCCACATTCAAAAATAAATGTTGATAATTTTATGTGGATAACTTTTTTTTAGTCTGTAAAATTCCTTTTTTGTAAGTCATTTTCACCTTTCATTTTCATTGTAAACTAAATTGTTTAAAAATTCATATTTTTACATGAAACACTAATATCCATCAGCAAAAGACTATGAGAAAAATATTATTCGTAATTCTGTTTTTCCTTTTTCAATGGAGCTTCTCACAGAGCATTCCATCTTATGAACATTTTAAGCATCATTCCATCTTCAAAAAGAATGATACGATCAATTATTATGTTTATTCTCAGAATGAAATCAGTAACACAACAGGAATTCTGTTATTTATACAGGGATCAGGAGCCTTTCCAATGTTTAATGTGACTAAAGAAAATAAAAGCACATCGGTAGTTTCCACAATCCCTTTTGATCTGGAGAAACTTCCAAAAGATTATGCTTTTATTGTGGTGGCTAAAAAATGCGTTCCTTTTGTAACCATTAACCAGGACTATCATCCATCGAAATGTTTTTATGAAAATGAATCCCTGAATTATAGGGTCTGGCAATATGACAATGTACTTAACGACTTTAGTAAAAAGATAAAAACACCTAAAAACATAGTAGCCATTGGACATTCTGAGGGAAGTGATGTAGTCGCAAAATTGGGAACCGTTAATAAAAAATTAACGCATATCGGCTTCTGGTCCGGAAGCGGAAACAGTCAATACAATGATTTTGCTCTGATGATAAGAAAGGAAGTCAGTGAAAAGAAAATTGATGAAAAAATGGCGACCATGAAACTGGACAGTCTTTATCAAAAACTGAATGATATAGAAGCTCACCCGAATGATATCAATCAATTCTGGATGGGCAACACTTATAAAAGATGGCATGAATTTTCAGAACCTGCCGTTGAAAACTTATTAAAGGTGAACATTCCCATTTTTGCAGCAATTGGAACCCAAGATCAGGCCGTACCTATTGAATCATCACTAATTATCAAATCGGAATTTATCAGAAAGCACAAGAAAAATCTAACCTACAGAATATATCCGGATTATGATCATGGATTTGAGACCGTTCCTTCTAACCCTGATGAAGAACCAAAGGATATGTGGATGAGCGTCTTTGATGAATTTATGAATTGGGTTGAAAAAAAATAAAAATACTTCATCATATTCATTTACAGATATTTTGTAATTTCATCTACAGATAAAAAAGCAATCAGAATCATGAAAAGTATATTCGTTATCTTATTTTCTTTCATCATCTTGAGCTGCCATTCTCAACATAAAAATAACTTTAAGGCTAAGGAAATTTACAAATCTGAAAACCTCGTCATCACTCATATTTCAGAGAATTCTTTTATCCATACTTCTTTTAAACAGACCAATGACTTCGGAAATGTTCCCTGCAATGGACTGATTGTAAAAAACGGCAGTGAATCCATTGTATTTGATACTCCAATAAATGATAAAAGTTCAGAAGAACTCATACAATGGATCAACAAAACGCTTCATTCAAAAATTAACGCGGTGATCCCGACTCATTTTCATGATGACAGCGCAGGTGGCTTACAGGCATTTCATAACCATAATATTCCTTCGTATTCGTACATTAAAACCATTGAATTAACCAAAAAAAATAATTTTGTCGTTCCTCAAAACAGCTTCAACGATTCATTGATTTTAAAAGTAGGCACTGAAAAAACGATTACAAAATTTTTCGGAGAAGGCCATACAAAAGATAACACTGTAGGATATTTCCCAAGTGAAAATATTCTGTTTGGAGGCTGCCTGCTAAAAGAATTGGAAGCCGGAAAAGGGTATTTAGGTGATGCGAATGTTAAAACCTGGTCTAATACTGTTGAAAAAGTGAAAAAGGAATATCCTCATGTAAAAATTGTTGTTCCTGGCCATGGTGAATACGGAGATCAGAAATTGCTTGATTATACCATTGCATTATTCAAAGATCAGTAAAAACATCAAATTTTCTGAATAGACATTTAATCAACTGAAAAATTCAGGCCTTCTATTTTTATTCAATGAGCCGTCCAAAATGTATAGAAAAACAGACCACAGAAAGAAATATCTTCACCTTCTGTAGGCTTTTTGTACCTTAGTTTCCTTATTTTTTTACACACCAACATAAAATCTAATTCTATGGAAAAATATGCAGTCTCTTCAGATGGCCAAAAAATTCATTACAAGGAATCCGGAAACGGAAATACAGCAATAATGTTGATCCATGGCTGGCTTGGAAATAGTGAATGGTGGACTGATCAACAAAAATATTTTGCACCCCATTATCGCGTTATACAAATTGACCTTGCCGGACACGGAAAGTCTGATTCTTCCAGAAAAGACTGGACCAGTTCCCGATATGCTGACGATATAAAAGCGGTAACTGATACTATAGATTCTCAGGAAATTATCCTTGTGGGACATTCAATGAGCGGAGCTTACGTTCTTGAAGCTTCCTTAAAAATTCCAAACGTAAAAGCTTTGGTTTTGATAGACACATTGAAAGACCTGGATGAATCTTTCACTGAAGAACAGGCAGAAGAAATCATGTTTACGCATTACAGAAAAGATTTTAAATATGCTGTGGAAAACTTTCTTCCCCAATATCTTTTTGCAGAACAAACCCCAGCTGCTGTGAAAGAGAGATTACAGTATGAGTTTCTTCAAAACGAACCGGAAAAAGCCATCCATGTACTCCAACCCTTATACAAAACAGATTTCAGAGGCTTCGCAGAACAAGTTCAGATTCCGGTAATCGCTATTAATTCGGATGCTTCGCCTACGAATCTTGAGACCAACCGTAAGTATTTAAAAAATTATGACTACGTAACGATTACGGGAGTTGGGCATTATCCTATGCTTGAAAAACCGGAAGAGTTCAACATCATTCTTGATGGCGTATTAAAAAAATTAATCTAATCTTCACAAAAAGCCATGCAGAATACAAAAATCTTCACTACAGCTTTTGCCAGTGTTTATCCACATTATATTCAAAAAGCAGAGAAAAAGGGACGAACAACATCTGAAGTTCATGAAATTATTCAATGGCTGACCGGTTATGACGAACAAGGTATTCAGGAACAGCTGGAAAAGAAAACTGACTTTAAAACTTTTTTTGAGCAGGCTCCAAAAATGAACCCTAATGCTGCATTAATCAAAGGTGTTATCTGCGGATACCGCATAGAGGAGATAGAAGATGAACTGATGAGAAATATCCGGTATCTTGATAAACTGATTGATGAACTAGCCAAAGGAAGAAAAATGGAAAAGATAGTAAGGGAATAATTTTAGCTAATCATAGTTCACCACCAAATATTATTTTAAACTAGTAATCATATTCAATACAAATGACCAGAAAAGAAAGAACGGAAGAAATTCTTAAAAAGGAAGGCATTACAATTAATTTTAACCTGCCCCATATAGAATCTGAAGAAGAAACTACATTGAGAACCCCAAAAGAGATCGCAGCAAGGGTTGCTATTCTTGGAATCACCAATTTTGTTGCTTTTGACACGATAAATTCAGAAACAGCAACAGATTATATGATAGAGTATAATCTTTGGGAATACATTACTCCTAACGAAAAAGACTTTATATCTGAACCTACGGAAGATAAAAAGTTTCAGGAAACCTGGAAATGTGAATGTATTTGGGTTTTACTGTGGGCTTTAAAAATAGTAGATATATTGCCCTTCCCTAATGAATTATGTGATCTCAATGATGTTCCTTTTGAAAAATACCCTGTAGGCGGAGACAGGAATCCGAATGATTTTATTAATGGCAACCATGAAATCCGCTCAAAATCTGAAATTCTTGATGCTAACGATTTATACTACAGATACGATTGGGCCTGTGTAGACGCAAGAATCAATAACAGAGAAATGACACAGGTACATCCCGGAATCGTCTATGAAAGGCACTACGCTCTCAATTGGCTGATTAATTATATGGATCAGGAATGGGATCATATCTCCTGTGATACTTAAGAAACGCTACAACTCATTACAATAAACAGCAACTTATTAAATATAGCTACACTTTCAATACTTAATACACTTTAAATGAAAGATATACAAAAAGAAGATATTCAAATCCTCAGCAGGCATAGCAACCTCAGCGAAAAGGAGATCGATACTCTTCTTAAAAACAATATTTATAGCAGCCAGGAGGCCTGGCAGAAATTTCTTAAATTATTCCTTATCAGCCTGGGAATCGGGTTTACAGTATCCGGAATTATTTTCTTCTTCGCCTATAATTGGACAGAATTACCAAAATTTGCAAAAATCGGATTAACTGAAGCCTTAATTATTGTCACTACAGGTTTAGCATTATTTCCTAAAATCAATGCTAACATCAGGAATATTATTCTCACCGGAGCTGCAGCACTCGTAGGAGTTTTGTTTGCCGTATTCGGACAGGTTTATCAAACCGGCGCAGATGCTTATGATTTCTTTTTAGCCTGGACAATTTTTATCACACTTTGGGTTATCATATCAGACTTTGCTCCTTTATGGCTTCTTTATGTAGTTTTAATGAATACTACACTTATTTTATATTCAGAACAGGTAGCCAAAGACTGGGATGAAAGTATCATTATCCTTCTTCTTTTTGTTCTTAATGCTGCCATTTTGATAGGATCTATCCTACTTTCTCATTATAAAAAGCTCAGCATTCCCAATTGGTTTACCAACGTTTTATCACTGGCAGTGGTCAGTATATCAACCTTTGGGCTCTGTCTTGATTTTGTAGACAGCCACCAAACTTTATTATCTTTTTTAATTCCGCTTAGTATTATTACCTACGCTTTAGGTATCTGGTATGGTTTTAAAACAAAAAACAGTTTTTATTTTGCCATTATCCCTTTAAGCCTTGTCATTATTATCTGTTCTTTATTATTTAGAATAGGAGACGATAAAGATATATTAAATGAAGGTACATTCTTATTAGTATTCGTTTTCGTTATTGCGAGCATCACCCTTATTATTAAAAATTTGATGAACCTTCAAAAAAAGTGGAAAAATGAGAAATAAAGAAAATATAAAAGAGCTGATGGATCATCTTCATTCGGCAAGTGACCGGGAGATTCGCTTTGATGAAGAAGCAATTATAGCTGCCTATGAAGAAAAAAGCTCCAATCATCAATCATTGTCTATCAAAATATTATCTGTTTTTGGTGGAATTATGGCCTGTCTTGCCTTTTTAGGCTTTATTTTTATGGTTCAGGTTTTCGATTCACAAATAGGAGCAGGAATATTCGGAATTATCTGCATTGCAGGTTCATCTTTTATCAGCAGAATATCCGGGAAAACAATTGTAGATACCTTGAGTGTTTCCTTTTTCATTACCGGTTTCTCACTTCTTGGTATAGCTCTCTCTACAGAAGGCGATATTATCTATCCAATATTCATTGTCTTGGCTTTATGTATATTATTTCTGGTTCAAAGCTATATTCTTTCCTTCATTTCTGTATTGATTATCAATGGAAGTCTATTTGCATTTGCTGAGATTAATCAAGCCTTTGCTCTTACATGTACTATTATTATTCTCCAGGCAGTCTTCACCACTTTTCTGTTCTTGTGGGAAGCAAAAATAATAACCAAAAGCAAAGTTTTATCTCAACTGTATGATCCGGTTCGAACAGGAATGGTTTTTGCATTCATATTTACTCTCGGTTTTTTTGGATTCAAATCTTTTTTCCGAATTGAAGATGGAGTGTATTATTATAGTTTAATTCCATCTGTTGTTATTGTTATAGCCATTCTTTATGTTGTTTCCCATCTGTTCAAGACATTACAGGTTGCCGATACAACTTATAAGATTCTTATGTATATTCTTACTGTTTTATTTTTATTGCCTACTTTATTAACGCCAACTATACCGGGCGCAATTCTCATCATTTTGCTTAGTTTTTTAGTCAACTACAAAACCGGATTTGTTTTAGGAATCATTGCTTTACTCACCTTTATCGGGAGGTTTTATTATGATCTTAATTTCACTTTATTAACCAAATCCATACTTCTGTTTACCTCAGGAATACTCTTTCTGGCAATCTATTTCTTCACCCGCAAAAAACTATCAGCACATGAAAAAATATAAATGGCTTATCATCATTGTCAATCTTGTTCTCTTATTGATCTATTTCAATTATTCAGTGGTGGAAAAAGAGACTTTGCTAAAGAATGGACAACCTATCTTATTAAAACTGGCTCCTGTTGATCCCCGTTCACTGATGCAGGGAGATTATATGAGCTTACGATATGATATTTCCAGTAATATTAATGCTGAAAAGATCCCTAGCCGTGGATATTGTGTAGTAACACTTGATCCCAAAGGTGTGGCTCAACGGGCTCGTTTTCAAAAAGACGCAACCCCATTGAAAGCCGGTGAATACCTCATCAAATATACTTCACCCAATCAATGGAGCATTAATATTGGGGCAGAATCTTTCTTTTTTCAGGAAGGACACGCTCAAAAATATGACAAAGCTGCTTACGGCGGGATCAAAACAGACAAACACGGAAACAGTGTATTAGTTGGATTATATGATGAACAATTAAAACAGATTCAATAAAATGTATAAAACACTTCTCACCTCAATTTTAGTTCTTTTCATGAGTACAATTTACTATTCTCAAAATATAAATTTAGATGAATACGAAATTTATCTTGGAGATACTCTAATTTCTAAACAGGATTTCATGGAGCATAATAAAGCACTTAGTGAAGAACAGGCAAAAATACTTCAGTTCAAACCTATTACGGATGGTTTAAAAAAGGCATATTATCTAAATGGAAAATTATCCTCAAGTGGAAAAATGGAAAATTTAAAAGAAAATGGAATATGGGAATACTGGCATCCTAATGGACAGAAAGCTCGTAAAGGCGAATTCATTAACGGAAAACCCAATGGACAGCATGAATATTGGTATCAGAATGGAAACCCCAGAGCTATTGGAAATTGGAAAAACGGAGTATATGAAGGAAAATGGGAAATATATAATGAGGACGGAACACAAAAGATTATTAAGAGTTATGAAAATGGAAAAGAGGTTTTAGAAAAAAAATCTGAATAAATCTCTCATTCAAAAAAATAGACTAAAAACCACTCCTACTTGTGAGTGGTTTCTTATTTTAAAAACCAACCCATCATTGAAAAATCCAATCAAAAAATTCTTTTCTATCTCAAAAAAACTCCCGAAATTAGCGACTTGTGCATTAAATGTATTCAATGAAATAAAAATTTAAATTAATACATACAGTAAAACTTAGTATAAGTTTTCTTCGGGGCAGGGTGAAATTCCCTACCGGCGGTTACAGTCCGCGACTCCTTTCATTTGAAGGGACTGATTTGGTGAAATTCCAAAACCGACAGTTAAAGTCTGGATGGGAGAAGAAAATGAGACGTACGGTAAGGTCCTTCACAGGCCCTTATGGTATCGTATTTCATTTCCATGTACCGAAGACTATTTTAACTTTTAAAAGTAAAATAACATGGAAAAATTATTAGAACAATTCGGAGCAACCTCCAAAGAACGTGTAGAAAAAGCACTTTCAACATTACAACAGGGAAAAGGTATTCTTTTAGTAGACGATGAAAACCGTGAAAACGAGGGCGACATCATCTTTCCCGCTTCCACTATTACAGAACAGGATATGGCTCTTTTGATCCGCGAATGCAGCGGTATCGTTTGCTTATGCATTTCCGAAGAAAAAAGTAAGCACCTGAACCTGCGTCCGATGGTGGAAAACAACAATTCAAAAAATCAAACCGCGTTTACCATTTCTATTGAAGCCAGAGAAGGAGTAGAATCCGGAGTTTCGGCAAAAGACCGTGTAACAACCATCAGAACTGCTGTTGCAGCAGATGCAGTGGCTGAACATATTGCAAGCCCAGGACACGTATTTCCTCTGATCGCTAAAAAAAATGGGGTATTTGAAAGACGTGGACATACGGAAGGAAGTGTAGATCTTGTAAAAATGGCTAATCTGGGTGATGATGCTGTACTTTGCGAATTAACCAATGAAGATGGTTCTATGGCAAGACTTCCGGAAATTGTAGACTTTGCTATGAAAAAAGGAATGAGCGTGGTAACCATTGAAGACATCTATGCTTACCGAAAAATGGTTATGAGTAACTAAACATCAATCCATTTAATGCACAAAATAGCCGCCCGACCTTGTTGGGCGGTTTTTTATTTAATTATTTCATTAAAAACAAGTTAACATAAAAATTATTTCATCTTTTTAACTAACTTTAATAAAAAATTTGGCCATGAAAAAAATTATCCTTTTTCTGTTGGGAACTTCTGCAGTGTTTTCAGCTCAGATCACGCTTACCAAAGCGTCCCATGATCCTATCCTCAATGATATTGTGGATAACAGACTTATTACCGGAACTGTGGATAACTCTGCAACCGGAGCCAACGTAACATTTTCAAACGGAAGCCTTACTTTGGGAATACCTGCACTTGTTAGTTATTTAACGCCTGCAGCCAGTGAAATAAGTACTTTTCCCGGCTCCAATATTAAAATGGTTGAAGGAGCAACCGCTATACTCTACAAAGCCTCGCCTACAAAATTAGAGATCACAGGAATTGTAAATCCCCAGGTTACGCTGAACTTAAGTATGGATAATGGAACTTACATCAACTATCCTACCACCTTCGGGCCTGTACAGAATGATACAGCCAAGGGAACATTTACTTCTTCTGTAATTAATGGAATATGTGTAGGCACAACATCTACAGAAGCTGATGCTTATGGCACATTAATTCTGAATAGCCAGACTTATAATAATGTTCTTAGAGTAAAATTTACACAAAATTTCAGTTTACATTTACCTACCGACTTAACATTTGCTAATCCTTTGGGTACTGTTACCAATACTGCATATTCTTATTACGATGCCAGTCACAGATATCCGTTGCTCAGTTCTACCAACTTAAATATTTCGGTACCTATATTGGGGATTAATCAGACGACTTCAACTGCAATGGCTTTAAATATGGCAACACTGGCAGTAAGTAATACCGTCAAAAAAGAAAGCTTCAGTGTATATCCTAATCCAGCTCAGGACTTCATTAGATTCAAAGGAAATACAGAAGGGTATTCAAAAGCGAATATCTACGGTTTGGATGGAAAACTCATTAAAACAGCTGATGTAAATTCAGGAAATATACAGATCTCGGATCTTCCTCCTGCTCCTTATTTCATTGAAATCAGTGGAAAAAATTCTGAAACGAAAAAGAATCTAAAATTCATCAAGAAATAACATAAAAAATCTCGTTCAAAGTTGATGAACGAGATTTTTTTTGATCCGTCTGGATTTAAAAGAATAGCTATATTTACTTTTATATCTCTAAATATCCTCCCGCGTCCATTCTCTTTAAAAAGTGGCAGCCGGGGCAGTATCGTTATTCAGCTTTTTCTGAATTTCAGTTTTCTTTCCTTTAGAAAAATCATAGCTTATCCCCAGTACAAACATTGATTTATTATTCATGATCTGTGTATGAAGTCTATAATCTACTAAGCTTTCAGATAAACTTTTTGTCTTATATTCGGACGGCATTCCTATCCAGTACATTCCAGTGGAAAAAGTAAGGTTTTTATATTTATAGCTAATAAAAATATTATTCTGGTTTTCATTGGTATTCAGAAAAGCTCCGCTTAAGCTATACGTTGGAATATTGAACTGATACTGCGCTGAAAAGTTTTTATATTCTGAAGACAACACAAAATAATTTCCAAAGTAATCATTTTTAATCACCGCACCGGTACTGGTCTTTACCATTTCGAAAGTAGGAGCGAAATTAGCTTTTATCACCAGCAGATTATTCCCGAAGGGCTTATAAGAACCTGAAATAAAAGCTCCCACCTGCTGAGAATACTGCCCGTTTTCATAAGTCAATGCGTATCCTCCAAAAGTATCGTCTAAAATATAATACTGATTGATGACCCGATTTGTGTAAGAATAGGATACATTCAAATTAAAATCAAAATACTTGTTGTTCAATGAATAAGTCAGATTATTGGTCCATTTCTGCTGAGACCTAAGAAAAGGGTTTCCTTTCTGCACAATATTGGGTGCCAGCTGCACAACATTACTACTGAGAGCACTGCTCACAGGGCTTATAGGTTTATAACTGCTTGTAAAACGGAGACTCTGATTATTTTTAAGTTGATAAGCCAGTACTACTTTCGGAGTAAATGACCATTCATCAAAAGTATTCTCCGCACTTTTATTATGAATATTCGTAAGTCCCAAGCCGATACGATAACTGAACTTATCTATTTTCCCAGCAAATTCACTGTAAAGATATTGCTCCAGATAAGTAACTTTATATTGAGAGTATCCTGAAAGATTATTCAGATCATTGGATATTGAAGAGTTTGAAATACGATATCCTGATGAAAGTTTCCCGGCTGCAAAATCATGGGTATGCGCCAACTCTCCTACAAAACTTGTCTGCTTTGCTTTTAAAACCATATCATTATCATACACGGATAGACCAGTTCCTGTTACCCACTCTTTAGCCGTTTCTGAAGAATAGGTAGTATAATCAGAAGCTACTACATTAATGCTTAGTTCATCCTTCATTCCTATTTTTTTAGAATAATACATATCCAGTTTAGGAGTTACATACTCTGAACCATTATTTTTAAACATAGAATGCTCTTCGGAAGAATTGTCTACGGTAAAAATACTTTGCCCCGTTCCTTTTGAAAAACGGTTGAAAATATTCATATTCAGTTTTACCTGAAAAGCATAATCATCAGGAACCAGCCGGGTATAACGCAATGCTACAGTCTGAAAAGTATATCCGAAATGATCTTTTCTATCCTCATTAGACCGGTAATGCTCACCACCCAACTGATAATCATAGATACTATTTACTCTTCTGTCTCTGTAATCTCTTAAATTAATAGAATATTCAAGCCCTATATCATTCTTCCCTTTTGTATAATTTGCGTAAGCAGATGCATTTACAAAACCTGTATTCAATGCAGTAGATCCTTCAGCTCCAAAAACATATCCTGTTTCAGTAGACCTTGTCAGAATATTCACTACAACATCTGCTCTGGTTGCCCATCTTGCTGGGGGAATATCATAATACTCTACTTTCAGCACTTCACTGGGCGCAACACTTCGGATCTGCATGTCTGTAGCTTCCACTCCGTTAATCAGAAATAAAGTATTCCCTCCTTTTGTACTTGTAATGACATTGGAAACCGGATCCAGCTGCAGTTCCGGAAGTGTGCTTAATAAATCCTTTGCATACCGGGCTTTTTCCAGTGCTTCTTTATCAAAAGTATACACTGCCTTATCAGCAAACTGCTTTTTGCGTTGTGCTTTTACAATCACTTCCTGAAGTTCTTTCGTTCCAGAGGTACTCACTGTATCATTTGGGATTTCCTGCGAAAAAGCTTGAGTTCTACAAAGAAAGCAAATCGTGTATATCGTTTTTTTCATATCAGAAATGGATTATACTTTTAGGACAATCTATTCGTGAAATCCATTACATTGATTTTAATTTCAAAATAAAAAAGTACCACTACTATTGAGAATTCGAATATTTTTTTCTCTTATCTTTGATTATTATGTTAAATTCAGCCCGTTTTTTGCTGCTTATTGTTTTACACCTAAAATATAAGATTATGAAAAAAGTAATCCTATTCATCCCATGTCTTCTGTTTTCAGCATTGGAAGCGCAGGAGAACCCAACCCCTCCTACCGAGAAGATGAATATCATCAAGACAAATGTTACTGCTTACGCATTCAGAAATATCAATCTGTCTTATGAACGTGCTTTCAACCAATGGTTTTCCCTGAACATTGGTTTCGGAACCATGCCTGAAGGAAAAGTACCTTTTATCAATACCTTTCTGAAAGATAAAGATGAAAAAAGATTTGAAAACCTAAAGGTAAAAGCTACTAATTTCACCATTGAACCAAGGTTTTATATTGGTAAAGGCTACGGAAAAGGATTTTATTTTGCTCCTTATTACCGGTATTCTGATGTTTCTTCCAATACTTTTGATTTCTACTATGACTATAATGGCCCTGATGGAAACATGTATCAGATTCCTCTTAAAGGTCAGGGAAACACCAAAGGGAATAGCGGCGGACTTATGGTAGGAGTACAGTTTTTCCTTACCAGAAGTCAAAACCTAGTCCTTGATTTCTGGATTGCAGGTGCTCATTACGGAAGCGGAAAAGGCGATTTTACAATGACCTCAGATTATGTTCTTACTCCGGATATGCAGGCACAATTAAAAAAAGAAATAGAAAATTTAGATATTCCATTTGTAAAATATACTGTAGAGACCAATGCCAACGGAGCCAAAATAAAAGTGGATGGACCATGGGCCGGTTTTAGAAGCGGGCTTTCTGTAGGATACAGGTTTTAAAGAAATATATGAAAAAAGCAAAGCTGTTCTTTTGGAGGACAGCTTTGTTTTTGGTGAAATTTGTATATTGGCGGCATTATAGACCAAGGAAATGAAAGAATTGATAGAATTGATACAGCAAAATAAACTTGCTGAATTTAAACAGGCTTTAAAAGAGCTTGAAGAGCTCCAGATTCATGAATACCTTTATGAAATATTAGATAACAATCCTGTTGAAATCAATGAGGAAAGCTTTTCCCCTTACGGTTATCAGATCGAATTTTTAGAAGGGCTTCAACTTTATAAAGCACTTGAAAAATCTGAAATCGGTTCGGATCATTTAAAGCAATACTCTAATCTTTTGGTTCATCTGGCTTTCTTCATGAGTTCTCATGTTCAGAATCTTGCTCATGAAGCCATGAGCAAGAATACTTATCTTACAGACCTTGGGCATATATACCGTTTTAGGATTTATCCTGAGATCAGAGAAGGTATCCAGGAGCTAATCGATTCACTTAAACACAGATCCGGTGAAGAAAAAGCCATTGCCAATCTTGCGGCTGCAAAAGCCAAAGTAAGCAATTCCATAGATAATATTCTCGAAAAATATCAAATCGGAGAAGATATGCTTCAGTTTGCAGAGGCTTTTGAAAAGGTGGGTGAAACTGAAACCACTATAAAAATCCACCAGGGAATTATGAATGATTTTGAATGTGAATCGGTAAAATTAAGTTCCGGTATTATTCCTGAAATGACTCATGTGGATGATAGACCTGAAACTGAAATTGAGATTTTCAATAAAGCTAAAATTAATTTTGAAAGACTGACTGGGCAACAAGTACAGGAACCCAATCGAATTCATGTTAAAGAAAGCCGCCAGGCCGAAAAAATGACCGCATCAGCAGTAGAAACACCCCAGCCCCATAACGAATCAATACATTCTCCCCAATCTGATCGTCATTTATCTAAACCATCAGGATTACTGGATAAAGTAAAAAGATTTTTCGGTAAAAACTAATCCTTCTTAATGCTTAATATGAACTCATCCTCCATCACCACAGGCCAAAGAATCAAAGCTATTATAGGTGGTTCCATCGGAAATCTCGTAGAATGGTATGACTGGTATGCATATGCTGCATTTGCCATTTATTTTTCCAATTCTTTTTTTCCGGATTCGGATCTCAATGCTCAACTGATGAATACAGCGGGAATCTTTGCTGTAGGATTTCTTATGCGGCCTATCGGCGGTTGGCTGTTCGGAAGTATTGCCGATAAGATCGGAAGAAAAAGAGCAATGACATTATCTGTATTGTTGATGTCCTTCGGTTCCCTTCTTATTGCTCTTACTCCAACTTATAAATCCATAGGAATTTTTGCTCCGGCATTGCTGCTGCTTGCCAGATTGCTGCAGGGATTGAGTGTAGGTGGGGAATATGGTGTTTCAGCCACTTACCTCAGTGAAATGGCAACCCAGGACAGAAGAGGATTTTATTCCAGTTTTCAGTATGTAACGTTGATTGGCGGGCAACTTATTGCATTAGGCATTCAGCTTATTCTGCAGAAATTATTATTAACAGAAGCTCAACTGGAAGATTGGGGCTGGAGAATCCCTTTTGTGATTGGGGCTATGCTTTCTATTATTGCATTGTACCTACGTTCTAATCTCCATGAGACCGAAGCTTTTGAAAATAAAAAAGAAATTAATGAAAAAAAGAAAGGAACGGTAAGGGAACTTTTAAAGTATCCAAAAGCTTTACTGACAGTGGTAGGACTTACTTTAGGAGGAACACTGGCCTTTTATACCTATACCACTTATATGCAGAAATTCCTGGTTAATACGGTACACCTTACCAAGGAAGAATCTACTCTTATTTCTTTTATCTCCTTATTTATATTTGCCTGCTTGCAGCCTGTATTTGGAGGATTATCCGACAGAATCGGAAGACGTCCTCTCCTTTTAGGATTTGGTATTTTGGGAACTTTATGTACGGTTCCTCTTTTAACAGCACTCAGTACCACAACCTCCATGTGGGCAGCTTTTTTCCTCATTATGGCTGCGCTTATCATTGTAAGTGGCTATACATCTATTAATGCAGTGGTAAAGGCTGAACTTTTTCCAGCTGAGATCAGGGCTTTGGGTGTAGGGCTTCCCTATGCTATTACAGTAGCTGTTTTTGGAGGAACAGCAGAATATATTGCACTTTGGTTTAAAAAGATCGGTTCTGAGGAATATTTCTACTGGTATATTACAGGCTGTATCTTATTTTCTCTTGTGGTATATATTGGAATGAAGGATACCAAGAATTCTTCAACACTGGATAAAGATTAATCTTATAAACTCTATAAAGAAACCGGCGCTGCAGATTCTCTGCAGCGCCGGTTATATTTTAATGATAAGCCTGTTTAAATTTTTCTATGATACTGTCCAAATTATGACGTTGAACATACACAGTCTTCACCTCTTCATATCGCGGTGATTTGTAGAAAACTTCATGAAAATCCATGCTTCCGTTTCCTACTTTTACTACTTTCTGCACTTCAATATTAAGTTTTTTTAACTCGTCTTTAAAGCCTTTAAATTCATCTTCTATACTACTGCTCATTTATATTTTTTCGTTTTTCGTTAAAAATTCCATTTTTGCCTACCTACCCCATCACTTCCCGGGGTAGCGACTTAAACCTTCAATAAAATTAATAATTTTTTCAAATATAAACACCATTAAGTCATTATTTTTTTGTTTTAATCATTGAAATAACCAAAATTCAATTCATTTCACAACCCCTATTAATCACCCATCAGAGAGGAAAAACATATAAAATGTCCTAAACATCGCAGTACTCATGATTTTTATCATATTAATTCTATAAACTTTAGCAACATAAAAAATATTGATAAAAAAAATTAAATCCCCTCTTTCCTTTGCAGTAAAGGTTTTCAAAGCAGGAAAAATAATTTTCAAAAAAAAAATAAAAAAATAGTGTAACATTTTAAAAAGAGTCGTCTCTAAAAGACAAATAAACCTTAAAACTTTAGAAATCATGAAAAAATTCACATTCCTTCTTATTATCATGTTATTTTTTGCAGCAATATGTAATATATTTGGTCAGGAAAAAAAATACCCTTTTGAAGTAAAAAAATCTGGCAAGGGAAAACAGTCTTTAATTCTGATTCCCGGATTTGCTTCTTCAGGAGAGGTATGGAACGAAACAACTGCAAAGTTTGAAAAAGATTTCACCTGCTATACATTAACCATGGCAGGATTTGCAGGATCAAAACCTGATGCTGATGCCAGCTTCAAAGATTGGGAAAAAGGAATTGCTGCTTATATAAAGACTCATAAAATTGAAAAGCCCGTTATCATTGGACACAGCATGGGTGGTGGTCTTGCTTTGGCTATTGCAGCAGACTATCCTGAGCTTGTGGGGAAAATTGTGATTGTAGATACTTTGCCTTGTCTGGCAGCGATCTCCAACCCTAATTTTATGTCTAAGGAAAACAACGACTGTTCTTCAACCGTTAATAAATTTACAGCAATGACTGATGAACAATTCCGTCAAATGCAGACCCAAACTATTCCACGCCTTCTGGCAGATCCTTCTATGCAGGATACAGTGATTGACTGGAGCATGAAATCTGACAGAAAAACATTCGCTACAATGTATTGTGACTTCTCTAATACCGATCTTAGAGAAACCATCAAGAATATACAATGTCCTTCTCTTATTCTTTTGGAATCTTATTTTGCATTTATGAAACCTTCCATTGAAGCGCAGTACGTGAATCTTAAAAATGCTAATCTTCAATATTCAACAAAAGGGTTACATTTCATTATGTATGATGATAAAGAATGGTATTTCAATCAGCTTAATAACTTTTTATCTTCTAAATAATGGTGTTTGAGGATATTTACGAACTCTACTGGCAAAAGATATTCCGTCTCTGCATGGGATATGTAAATGATACTGATGTTGCTCAGGATCTTGCTCAGGAAACATTTATCATCGTTTGGCAGCAGCTCCCGAAATTCAGGAATGAATCCAGCATTGGGACATGGATCTTCAGAATTGCTTCCAACAATTGTCTCCGGCAGATTGAAAAGGAAAAAAGGTTTTCCAAAATAGATCTCCCCATTAATCTGGAAGAGAAAAAGCAGGAATCTATGGAACCTCAGATACAATTGCTGTATCAATTTATTTCAGAACTTCCGGAAACAGATAGAATTATCATCTCTCTGGAACTTGAAGAGGTAAAACAGGCAGAAATTGCTCAGATTACAGGGCTCTCAGAATCCAATATCCGGGTAAAAATTCACAGGATCAAAGAAAAATTAACTCAAAAATTTAAAAACAATGGATACTAATATCGATTTCAAAAATATCTGGAAACAGCAGACGTCTCCAAAACCTAATATAGAAGAGCTTATTAACAGACTGAAAAAGTTTAAAAATGAAAATCTTCGCAAACTGATCCTTACCAACATCCTATTGATTGCAACCTGCTTGTGTATCGCTTTTATATGGTATCATTATCAGCCTCAACTTATCAGTACAAAAATTGGAATCGTACTTGTGATTCTGGCTATGGTTGTTTTTCTGTTGGCCTACAACAGAATGTTTACAGTCTTTTATAAAATTGACAACACTCAATCCAATCATGAATACCTTCAAAATTTATATCTGGTAAAGAATCAACAAAAATTTATGCAGACCACTATGCTTAACCTGTATTTCATCATGCTGTTTTCAGGAATATGTCTTTATATGTATGAGTATACCTCAAAAATGTCATCTGTTTCGGGAATTTTGGCGTATGCTCTAACCTTGATATGGATAGGCTTCAACTGGTTTTATATCAGACCTAAAACAATAAAGAAACAAGAGGGAAAAATTGACGGATTAATTAATAAATTTGAAGAAATAAATAATCAGTTAAAAGACTAATGAATTCTTCCAACAATAAAAACCACTGGGAAAATGTGTATGAGACTAAAAATCCGGATCAGGTAAGCTGGACTCAGAAAAAACCTCAGACTTCTCTCAATTTTATCAATTCCTTCGGATTGGGAAAAGAAGCTAAAATCATAGACATTGGTGGCGGAGACAGCAATCTTGTTGACTTTCTGCTTGAAGAAGGCTATGAAAACATTACCGTGTTGGATATTTCTGCCAAAGCTTTGGAAAAGGCTCAACAAAGACTCGGAAACAAAGCAGATAAAGTAAAATGGATTGCTACAGATATTACAACCTTTGAGCCTACTGAATCCTATGATATCTGGCATGACAGGGCGGCCTTCCATTTTCTAACAACTCAAGAACAAATCGCGAAATACATTGATATTGCAGACAAAAATATAAACAGCTTTATGGTTCTGGGTACGTTCTCTAAAAACGGTCCCACCAAATGCAGTGGTCTGGATATTCAGCAATATGATGAGGAATCTATTTCTGAAAAATTCAGACAAGGTTTTGAAAAAATACAGTATACTACTGAAGACCATACTACTCCTTTCGAGACAACTCAAAATTTTATTTTTTGCAGCTTTAAAAAGCGCTGATCTTTATAAGTTTTTTTATTTATTTTTGGCGGATAAAACAACACTTAAAATAAATAACTTTGAAAAAACTATTATTTCTGCTTGTTACAGCAAGCTTATCTTCTAATTTTTATTCACAAAATGTAGAAATTCTAGAGTGTGGAACTGATGAATTAATGAGAAAACATTATGCAAAGTTCCCGAACGAAAAGATCCAGGATGATGCCTTCAACCTGGAATTATCCAAAATGATAAAAACCGGGAAACTGGCTGCTAAAAATGGTCAGAACCAGGTATATGAAATTCCTATCGTTGTGCATGTTGTAGGAGATGGGAGCCCAATAGGAAATGTTAATAACAAGTCTGATGCAGATATTATTGCCTGGGTAAATTATACCAATGGTGTTTTTGCAGGCAACGCATCCAGTGGAATGGCTGCTACAAGCTCTGCATTACCTGTAAAATTCGTTTTTGCGAAGATAGATCCTAATTGTAATCCAACCAATGGAATCAATAGGATTGATGCTTCAGCCCTTCCAAAATATGTAAGTGGCGGAGTAAATGATGACAACACAACCAATGCAGTCCTTGCAACAGAAATCACTGCCATGGGGCAATGGGACACCAGCAAATATTACAATATCTATGTTGTAAAAAAGCTGACTTCAAGTGCAGGAGCATTGAATGGATATGCTTATTATCCAGGGGGAAGCAATGATTATTCTTTTATGGCAACCAGTGCTTCAGCAGTGAATGCACAGACGCTGGCTCACGAATTTGGTCATGCTTTAGGTTTAAGACATACTCACGAAGGGTATAATGCTACCACAGGAGACTGCCCTGTAAATACCGACTGTACTATAAATGGTGATTTGGTATGTGACACGGAACCTATGAAAAGTCTTTACCACTCTTCTGTTCCAAGAAACTGTCAAACTGGGCAAATCAATCCATGTACAAGCCAAATATATGCTGGTGGAGAAAGAAATGTAATGGCATATACTTTTTGCTTTAGAGATTTGTTTACACAGGGACAAACAGATCGTGCAACAGCACAACTTCTTAAGTTCAGACAATCCTTAATTAACTCTCCGGTTGCTGCCAATACAACCCCTAACAATAATGTATCTCTTACCAGTGCTTGTACTCCAACAACAATAAGTACTCCTGGAAGTTATAATATAGGAATCACTTCAGTAAAGTTCGGAAGTATTAATAACTCCTCCAACAATTACAAACAGGCTATCAATAATTTCTATGAAAACTTTACAGGAAATTACTGTCTGGGGACTAGTAAAACAACAATTCCTAACAATACGGCAACCACAATCACTGTTGCTCCGGGAACAAGCAATAACCACACTATAAAAGCATATATTGACTACAACAATGATGGTCAGTTTGATGAAACTACAGAGCTTATTTTGAACCAAACAGGAGTAGCGACTGGTTCATTGGCTACCGCTTCTGTAACCCCTCCATCCAATGCTGTATTGAATACACCTTTAAGAATGAGGGTTATTGGTGATGCAGGTATCGTCATTACATCATGTTACACCCCAAAATATGGGCAAGTAGAAGATTATTCTGTAACCATAGTACCACAGGCATCATTAGCTGTAAACGATGTGGCTTCAAAGAATAATTCATTCATCACCAAGGATGAAAGTTCAGTGTATGTAAAAAGTGATTCTAAAATTTCTTCATTACATATCTATGATGCATCAGGAAAATTATTGGTTGACAAAGCTGGTATTAATACTTCAGAATTCAGATTACCAATCAATCAAAAGAATACCATCATCACAGTGAATGTAGTGCTAAAGGATGGAAAGGTCATGACCAAAAAATTACAATTCTAATTCCTTCAATAACAAAAAAGAGAGCTTTAAGCTCTCTTTTTTTTATGGTTTTAAATCTCTTATTTTGATTCTTTTTCTTCTTCCAGTTCTACTTCATGACGCAGCTGGGCTTTATATAAAGTAGCATAATATCCGTTCCTATCTAAAAGCTCCAAATGCTTTCCTTCTTCTACGATTTTACCATGCTCCATCACAATGATCTTATCTGCTTTTTCAATCGTGGAAAGCCTATGAGCAATAATGATAGACGTTCTGTTTTTAGTGATTTTTTCTGTAGCTCTCTGGATCAGTTTTTCACTTTCATGGTCAATGGAAGAAGTTGCTTCATCCAGAATCAGAATTTTAGGATCAGAAAGATAAGCTCTCAGGAATGACAATAATTGTCTCTGACCTAAAGAAATAGATGAGCCTCTCTCACTCACAACATAATCATAGCCCCCCGGAAGCTGTTCAATAAACTGATCTACTTCAATCTCTTTAGCCCCAGCCTTTATTTTTTCAAGGGTAATACTATCATCACCGAAAGCAAGGTTTTCAAAAATACTTCCATGGAAAAGGAATACATCCTGCAATACGACTCCGATGTGGCTTCTCAAATTATACAATTCATAGTCTTTCAAATCCACATCATCGATAAGGATATTTCCTGAATTGATATCATAAAGCCTTGTAATCAAACTAATAATCGTAGATTTCCCGGCTCCGGTAGCTCCTACAATGGCAACAGTTTCTCCTGGATTTACCTTAAAGTCAATACCTTTCAATACTTCCTGTTTTTCGTCATAGGCAAAATGTACTTTCTGGAATTCAATTTTACCGGCAAAGTGATCTTTTTTCACAGTCCCCGTATTGGTCATTGAATTTTCTTCATCCATTAATCCTAATACTCTTTCTGCCCCTACAATTCCTCTCTGGATATTATTGAAACGGTCTGCAATCTGTCTTAATGGACGAATAAGCATTGAAATATACTGAATAAAAGCAATCACCACCCCGGCACTGATCGTAATATATCCACCATAAAAAAGGATAAACCCTATGAATAGTGAAGAAATAAGTTCTACTACCGGAAAGAATAATGAAAAGATAAAAACAGTTCTCAACAATGCTCCTTTCAGGGTAATATTGATATCATCAAATTTTTTAAATTCAGATTCCTGTCTGTTGAATACCTGAATAATTGACATTCCCGCCAGTCTTTCCTGTACAAATGAATTTTGTGTAGAAGTCCAATTCCTTTCGTCTCCAAAAGCTTTCTTCAGTCTTTTTTGGAAGAATCTGGTAATCATAACCATTAAAGGCAGAATGGCCAATGTAATATAACTTAGGTGAACATTCGTATTGAACATCATGATCAAAACAAATACAATTCTCAGAATATCTCCGAAAACCATCAGGAAACCGTCTGTATAAACGGTAGCAATTGTTTCCACATCCCCTACGGCACGGGTTACCAATTGACCAATAGGCGTTTTATCAAAAAATGATGTTTTGAAATAAATCAGTTTGGAATATAACCTTTCACGGATGTCACGAATAACATTCTGTGAAATAAAATTAGAGAAATAAACCAGGAAAAAGTTCAGAATCGTTTCCGCAAATACCAATCCTACAAGGATGTAGATATGCTTCATCATCACAGCTTTATCCTGCAGTTTTGTGATATCGTTATCTACAACTTCCATGGTAAGATATGGTCTGTAAGTAGAAACAATTGAAAGTATGACGGAGATGATTAAGGTAAGGATGAACCAAGAACGAAATTTCATTCCGATAAAGAACAGCCTTTTAACAATTCCCCAGGTATCTTGTTTTTTCATTATACGAATAGAAGAAAAGAATTAAAATTCTATGCAAAAATAAGATTTTATAAGTTGTCTACCTGTACAACTTTTATAAATCACCATAGAAAATATAAGATATCTATCATTTACAGAATGAATATCTTTTGTAGATAACGTTGTTTGTACTGAGGTTATTCAAACATTAAAAAAACTTATTTTTATTTTTGTGAATCTTCAGAAGCTTCCCCTATTTTCTGAATCTCAATAGACGGCTTTTTCAGATTTTCTTTACTATATTTTTGCTCAAGAAGCAGATAAACTCCCCAAACAGCCAACAGAGAAATTAACCAGCCCACAAGATTAGCTGCAGAAAACCCTGTATAATTCATATTATTTGCAGCATTCGGATCTGTAGAAGCTAAGTAAACTCCGTAAGACATCCCCAAAACAATCTGAGTACCCAGATAAACTCCAATAGCTAAAAGTCCCAGCTGCCATTTTACTTTTCCAAACTTTTCTGCTAAACGTGCATAATAGCGGTAGGCTCCAATAAGAATAAAAATTGATAACATGATTATAATTTTTTTAGTTTTTATTTAAAATTCATAGCCTACATCCACCAGATATAATCCGTGGGCAGGAGCAGAAGTTCCGGCAGCATTACGATTTTTATCCTCAATAACTTTTCGCATATCTTCAGGCTTCAGTTTTCCGGTACCTATTTCTACCATAGTTCCAACAATAGCACGAACCATATTTCTCAGAAAACGATTAGCCGAAACCGTAAACATCAATTCCGTTCCATTCTGTTCCCATTCTGCTTTATACATTTTGCAGATATTCGTTTTATTGTCAGTTTTTAATTTGGCAAAACTTGTAAAATCTTCATATTCGAAAAGAATTTTACAGGCTTCATTCATTTTATCAATATCCAGAGGCCTTTTCCAGTGCTGCCAGGCAGATTCCTGAGTAAACGGATTTTTCGATAGGGAAATATAGTATTCATACGTTCGGTACGTGGCATCAAAACGGGCATGAAAATCATCTTTCACCTTAAAAATTCTGTTGATGGAAATATCCGGTGGAAGAAAACTATTCAACCTTCGTGGAAGCTCATCGCTCAGCTCATGATCCGTATCAAAGTGTGCAAATATTTTTTTGGCATGAACACCGGTGTCTGTTCTTCCGGCCCCTGTTGTTTTAATTTCTTCTCTTAAAATGGTGGAAAGTGCTTTTTCCAATTCTTCCTGCACAGAAATCGCGTCCGGCTGTATCTGATAGCCGAAATAATTCTTTCCGTTGTAAGAAAATTCTATAAAGTATCTCAAAGTATTATTATAACTCCACAAAAATACTTTAATTTAACAAATATTTGTTGAAAAGTCTTTGAGAATATTACTCCAGTACTTATGAAAATTCCTATTTTTGCATTCGTATGAAAAGATGGTACCTTTATCCTTTTTCCCTTGCTTATCATATGGTAACGGGTATCCGAAACACAATGTATGATCTGGGGATTTTTAAATCGACAAAATTCAAGACACCGATAATCAATGTCGGGAATCTTTCTGTGGGCGGAAGTGGAAAATCGCCAATGGTGATGTATCTTGCTCAGTTTTTATCCAAACATTACAGAACCGGAGTCCTGTCACGAGGCTACGGAAGGCTTACCAAAGGCTATGAGGTAACGAATTATGAAAGCAATTACAAAATTGTAGGTGATGAAGCGATGCAGCTTTTTGAACGTTTCAAAAACCGTTTTGTCATTGCTGTTTCAGAAGAACGTGTTCCCGGAGCTAAAAAAGTGATCGAAGATATGGATCTTGGAGCCCTGATATTGGATGATGCTATGCAGCACCGTGCCATTAAAGCAGGATTCAACATTTTGATGACCGATTTTAACGATCCGTTTTTTAAAGACTACCTTCTTCCTGCCGGAGATCTTAGAGAATCCAGAGCCGGAGCTAAGAGAGCAGACATCATTATGGTCAGCAAATGCCCTGATGAACTGACAGAGGAAACCAAAAGGTATTATATTTCAAGGATCAGACCTTCTTATAACCAAAAAGTATTCTTTTCATCCATTAGTTATGATGAGAATGTATACGGAAAAGATAAAATGCTTCCGGATAACAACCTGAACTATTACGATATTTTATTAATTACCGGAATTGCAAATCCTAAACCGCTTCTGGAACATTTAGCAAAATTCTCGAAAAGAGTTACCCATTTAAAATTTAGGGATCATCATAGTTTCACGGATGATGATATTAAAAAAATCCTTGCAGAGTATAAAAAATTAGGCGAATATAAACTGATATTAACCACAGAGAAAGATTATGTTCGTCTGAAAACTTTTGACTATCTTAGAGAAATTGTTTACTACTGGCCTATCAATGTTATTATTGATAAGAAGGAAGAATTCAATCAAATCATCTTAGATTATGTTAGAAAAAATTCATGAGACAGCTGATTTCATTAGAAATATCATTCAGGACACTCCTGATTTTGCTGTTGTTTTAGGATCCGGACTTGGAAAATTGCAGAATGAAGTAGAACCGATCCATGTTTTAGAGTACAAAGACATCCCTAATTTTCCACAGACCACAGTAGCTGGTCACACCGGAAAACTTATCTACGGAATTCTGGAAGGAAAAAAAGTACTGATGATGAGTGGCCGTTTTCATTATTATGAAGGACATTCTATGGAAACTGTAACTTTTCCTATCAGAGTTTTTCATTTACTGGGCATTAAAAATCTTGCTCTTTCCAATGCATGTGGTGGAGTAAATCCTGATTATAATATTGCAGACATCGTTATTTTAAAGGATCACATTAATATGATGCCTGAACATCCGCTGCGTGGAAAAAATATCGATGAGCTTGGACCACGCTTTGTGGATATGAGTGAGCCTTACAACAAAAAAATGATTGCTACAGCAGAACAAACTGCTGCAGAAAATAATATTAAAATCCATCAGGGAATCTACGTTGCCCTGCAAGGCCCTACTTTTGAAACTCCAGCCGAATACGGAATGATTAAAGCCATTGGCGGTGATATGGTAGGAATGAGCACCGTTCCTGAAGTAATTGCTGCCAGACACATGGGCATGGATGTATTCTGTATTTCTGTTATTACTGATCTTGGCGGCCCGGATATCGCTTTCGCTGTTTCTCACGAAGAAGTTTTGAATGCTGCCAATAAAGCCATGCCGAATGTTATTGCAGTGGTAAAAGGCTTGATTAGAAACTACCAATAGAAATACCTTTTTCAATCACAAAAAATATTAGAAAAATTATAGCCGCGAATTCACGAATAAAAAATAATTCGTGCATTCGTGGCAAAAAAATCATCTCTGTAAAAGCATCGTATTATAAACAAATAATCTGTATATTTACTTCTTCACATCCAGTTTCAGCATCTATACTGCATTCATAGAAATTGTCAATAATATAAATTTTTCCTAATTCATAAAAAATCAATCTCAGATTGCAACACATTCCTTAGTTTTGTGTAAATGAAATTGTAAAATGAGAAAGTTGTTATTAATTTTTATGGTAGGTCTTTTTAGCTTGAGCTATTCACAAAAGGTTCCTACTGCTCTTAAAACCGGATTTTCCAAAGAAGCACTAAAGCAGAAACTGGAAGATGAGGAAGGAAAAACAATTACCATCCAGGAAATTCTGGATCAGCATAAAGGAAAAGTTTTGGTGATCGACTTCTGGGCCGGATGGTGTAGAGACTGTCTTCAGGCGCTTCCAAAAGCTGAAATTCTAGAAAAAAACAACCCTAATGTTAACTTTGTTTTCCTATCTCTGGAAAGATCTAAAGAAGGATTCGATAAGAGCCTTGTAAGATTCAATATGAAGGAAAAGGACAACTATTGGTTTGCATCAGGCTGGAAAAATGATTTCAATAATTATGTGGATCTGAACTGGATTCCAAGATATATGATTATTGATCAGAAATCTTCTATTGCAAAATATTATGCTATTTCTCCGGAAGATCCTGAGATTCAGCAGACCATAGATAATCTTTTAAAATAATTTTAAAACATCAAAAAACCTTGAAGTTTAAACATTCTATAAAAAGTGGAATGTTTAAACTTTACTTATTTTTCACACCATGATCACAAGAGAAGCCACAGAACAGGATTTAGAAATTCTTTTAACATTTGAGCAGGGAATTGTTTCTGCAGAAAGACCTTTTAACAGCACCTTTATTGACGGTGAAATTCATTATTATGATCTGAATAAATTTATACAGTCTCCAGATGCAACTTTACTTGTTGTAGAAAACAATGAGGAAATTGTTGCTTCCGGTTATGCACTGATCAAAAATTCTGAAAAAGATTATAATAACTTTAAAAGCTACGCCTATCTAGGATTTATGTATGTAAAGCCTGAATACAGAGGAAAAGGAATTAATAAAATAATTACTGACGAACTCATCAATTGGGCAAAGTCAAGAAATATCTCAGAAATAAGACTGGATGTTTATGCTGAAAATGAATCTGCTGTAAAAGCATATGAAAAAGCAGGTTTCGAACCTCATCTTCTCACCATGAGACTGAAAGCGTAAGAAGCAGCAGGAGACTGGAAGATGGAAGTAATATAAATGTTGTTCATTACTACTCTACCTTTTAATCACTTTATCAATAAATTGGTTATAGCTTTTCGCACTGACCTCATGAACTACCCAAGTTTCCCTTCTACAAAAGCATCGCATCAATACAGGAATCCATATCTTTGTGATATGGATTTCTCTTTGCCGCTTCGTAAAATTATTCACGTAGATATGGATGCATTTTATGCCTCCGTAGAGCAGCATGACAATCCTGCATTGAAAGGAAAAGCGATTGCTGTAGGTGGCCAGCACCGTGGTGTAGTGGCTGCAGCAAGTTATGAAGCCCGAAAATATGGTGTCCGCTCTGCTATGCCCAGTAAAACAGCCAAAGAGAAATGTCCGGATCTGATCTTTGTTCCGCCTCGTTTTGCCCGATATAAGGAGATTTCAAAAATGATTCGTGAGATCTTTTATGAGTACACTGATCTGGTAGAACCGCTGTCTTTGGATGAGGCTTACCTTGATGTTACTGAAAATAAAAAAGAAATAGAATCTGCCAATCAGATTGCAAGAGAGATCCGTCAGAAAATATTTGAGAAAACAGGCTTAACCGCCTCTGCAGGAATTTCTGTGAATAAGTTTTTAGCCAAAGTAGCTTCTGATATTAATAAACCCAATGGACAGAAGACCATCCATCCTGATAAAATGGAAAGTTTCCTTGAAGAATTACCTGTGGAAAAGTTTTATGGAGTGGGAAAGGTTACAGCCAACAAAATGTTTAGTTTAGGTATTTATAAGGGTAAAGATTTAAAGAAAAGATCGCTGGAGGATCTGGTAAGAATTTTCGGAAAATCCGGAAAGCATTATTACAATGTGGTTCGTGGTATCCATACTTCTGAAGTGAAACCTCATCGGATTCAGAAAAGTGTAGCCGTAGAAAGAACTTTTTTTGAAGATCTTTTTGATGAACAGCAAATCAATGAAAAACTGGAAAGCCTGAGTGAAGAACTTCATCAACGTTTACAGAAAAACAATATTCTCGGAAGAACTTTAACCTTAAAAATTAAGTATAAAGATTTCTCGCTTTTTACAAGAAGTATTACCAGAGAAGAGTATTTTACCTCTCCGGAAGAATATTTCAATACCGGAAAAAGACTTTGGGATCTGCGTCCTTTTGATAAAGCAGTTCGCTTGCTAGGGTTGTCTCTTTCCCAGCTGAATACGGAAGAAAAAAAACTCGTTTCCGTTCAACTAAAAATCCCGTTTAAAGAATTCGAAAACTAAAAGGTTATATTTTTTCGCTAACTTGTATTCACCAAATCAGCAAATTATATGAACCCAACAATGATTCAGTTTTTCCACTGGTATTCTGAAGGTGATGCAAAACTATGGAAAGAAGCCGAAAAACAGGCCAAATATCTGGCTAAGCTGGGAATAACTTCTGTATGGTTTCCTCCTGCCTATAAAGGAACCAATGGTGGATATTCGGTAGGCTATGATACTTATGATCTCTATGACCTTGGTGAATTTGACCAGAAAGGAACCACCCCAACTAAATATGGTACTAAAAAAGAGTATTTAAAAGCCATCAGTGCTTTTAAAAAACAAAATATAGGAATCATTGTAGATATTGTACTGGGCCATAAGGCGGGTGGCGATGAACTGGAAAAATTCAAAGCTGTAAAGGTGGATGAGGACAACAGAGAAAAAGTGATTTCCGATGTTCTGGAAATAGAATCCTATACCAAATTTACGTTTCCCGGAAGAGGTAAAAAATATTCTGATTTTGAATGGAATTTCACGTGCTTCAGTGGCGTAGACTATGCGGAAGGGATGGAATCTCATATTTATAAAATTCAATCTGAATATGGTGACGATTGGGAGGAAATGATTCATGATGAGAAAGGAAATTATGATTACCTGATGTATAATGATATTGAACACAGGAATCCTTTTGTACGGGAAGAACTTAATACCTGGGCTAAATGGTATTTTGACGAAACCGATTTTGATGGAGTTCGTCTTGATGCCTTAAAACATATTTCTTTTGATTTTTACAAGGAATGGCTTACCCTACTCCGCTCCAATTCTGAGAAAAATATTTTTGCCGTGGGTGAATATTGGGCTCCCGGATATCTTCATCTGCTTCAAAAGTATATTGAAGTAACAGAAGGCTGTATGAGTCTTTTTGACAGCTCATTGCAGAATAATTTTCATAATGCATCCAAAGAAGGTGCTTCTTATGACCTCAGAAAAATTTTTGACGAGACTCTTACGCAAGCTGATCCACTCCATGCCGTAAGTCTTGTTGCCAATCATGATACGCAACCGCTTCAGGCTCTTGAAGCTCCGGTAGATCCTTGGTTCAAGCCCATTGCCTATGCTTTGATTTTATTGCGAAAAGATGGGTATCCATGTATTTTTTATCCGGATTTGTATGGGGCTCATTATATTGATAAAGACAGAGAAGGAAATGATCAGGAAATATTTATGCCGAAAATAGATGGTATTGAAGAACTTTTAAAAGCCAGAAAAGATTATGCTTATGGTGAACAACATGATTACTTTGAGGATGCCAACTGTATCGGATGGGTACGTAATGGAGATGATCTCCATTCAGGATGTGCCGTAGTGCTCAGCAACAAGGATTCTTATCATAAACCTATGGAAGTCGGAAAACATTTTGCAGGGAAAAAGTTTAAAGATCTATTAAAAAGGTTCAAAAATAAAGTAACCATTGATGAAAACGGTTGGGGAGATTTCCCGGTTCCTGCTGGAAATGTAAGCGTCTGGATTCCTGAATAAAAGTAAATAAAATATAAAAGCGTACATCAGTGATGTACGCTTTATTTTTATTAACAATCGAATATTAGCACTTAATGCCACGGCAGCTCCATGGATCCTGAGCCCACTCACAACAGTAATTGTCTTCGTTATAAAAACAGCATACTCTGTCTCTGATGATGATTCCTCCTTTTAAGTGTTTAAGTTCCTCTCTGTTAATTTTTCTTGCGTTTTGAAGTTTTGTTGATTTCATAGTTTAATGTTTTAGAATTTGGTTTTATAAATATAACAAAAAAACTTCATTACAATTCATAATCAACTATAAAACAATCAAATAAGATAATTGAATTATCAAAATAAACACAATCACGTTAAAATCAAGAAGTATTTTCTCACATTAATTTACAATTCTATTTTTTCTATTTTTAGAATTTCCGGTCGTTCCAATTGATTTGAAATCTTTCCGGTTCTGGCAAATTCTGCCCATAACGCTCTGAGTTTTATTCCATGTTCATGAAGGCGTTCCCAAGGAATATTTTTCAGCATTTCTGAGGATTTCCAAGCTGATTCGTTGCCGAAAATTAACGGAAGATCAATACAATGAGGAGCTCCAATAGCATTTTCCTTTAGGTTGGAATGTATTCTGAATAAATAGACATTTCCGCCTCCTTTTGCATGGTTTTCTGCAAATTGTCTGGCTGGAGTTCCATAGATAAATTCTGTAGTTTTTTCAACCGTTTTATCCATGATTTTCAGTCCCCACCCTTTTCCAAAGTATTTATTTAAAGCTTCTGAAGTTTTGAGATAAAATGCAGTCTCATCATTGTTTAAGCCAATCAGCACATCATATTTTTTTGCATTTTCTCTCCATTTTTCAACAGATTCTTCTTCCTTGCATAAAGGCGGAAATCCATACTGAGTTCCAAAGGGCATGGCTGCTTTCAAACCATATTTTATGACAGATGGAACAAATTTTCCATAATCATCCATCATCTTATAAACATCAACCTCATCCTTAATCTCTTCTGTTTTCTTCAAAAACTCAGCCGACATTTTCTGTCTTTTATGACGTAATCCCAAAGGTGCACTCTGAATAATAACTCTTTGAAACAATCCATCAACTCCTTCTGATATCATCAAATGAGCAATTGCATCACCACCTGAAGATTGACCAAGCAGGGTAACATTTTCAGGATGTCCTCCAAAGTCTGAAATATTGGTTTTGATCCATTTCAAAGCCTCAATCATATCCAATAGTCCTAAATTAGGAGGTCTTTTTTCATCACCGCCTAAAAAACCAAAGAGCCCGAGGCGATAGGAAACCGTCACCACAATAATATTTTGTTCTTTTACCCATTCGGCAGGATCTGCAGTAGGAAGATCTCCACATCCAATTTCATGGGAGCCACCATGGATCCAGACAACTACCGGAAGGTTTTCTTTTTCACTTATATTTTCAGGAAAGGTTATAGAAAGGTATTGAGTAGATTCATCCGGCTCAAATTCTTCAACAGGAGTTCTGCCAATCATTTTTTCCACAAGCGGACTGAGTTTTTGTGGACAAACCGGAATTTTATCCTGAAACCTGCTGTCAAAAACAAAATGCTCTACAGGAACAGGTTCTTGAAATCTTTCGGAACGGGCATACCGAATACTTTTTGCCCTGATGACTCCATTTTTTTTGAATGCTGTAATTTTTCCAAATTTGGTATTGAGAACCACTGTTTCTATATGTTGTGAGCTCATTTTTTAAACTGTAAAAACTTTACATTAAAGATAATTCTGTTTTTTGTAAATAAAAAATTTATATGCCTAATTAAACACTAATCTCACTAATAAAAGCACTAATTTCCACAAATAAATTCGTGTCTCTTGTGAAAAACATTTGTGATATTGGTGTTTACACTCAATTCAAAGTTTTGTATTCACTTGGGGAAATTCCGACTTTGGTTTTGAATAATCTGGTAAAGTGCTGCGGATATTTAAAGCCTAGATCGTAAGAAATTTCACTGATGGATTTTCCCTGATCTAAAATTTGTTCTTTAGCTATATCTATCAATTTATTGTGGATCAGTTCCTGTGGAGAAATTCCTAATTCTTTTTTGATAAGATCTCCGAAATAATTCGCTGAAAGGTTCAGCTTTTCTGCAAAGTAATTCACCATCGGAAAACCTATATTTTTAGGATTATCTGACTTCAGATAATCATCAACAAGGTTTTCAAATTTCCCAATCACTCCCTGATTGATATGATCCCTGGTGATAAACTGGCGGTCATAAAAACGCATGCAGTAATTAAGAAACAGTTCAATATTATTTACAATTAACGACTTACTGTGCTTGTCAATAGACTGTTCAAGCTCATGTTTTATATTTTTAAAACAGTCCAGAATAATTTCTCTTTCTTTTTCTGAAAGGTGTAATGCTTCATGCACATCATAGGAAAAGAAATTATAATCTTTTATATTTTTTCCAAGATTGGTTCCTTTTAAAAGATCAGGATGAAAAATCAATGCAAAACCTGCCGGCTGAACAGATTTTCCTTGATTGTAAATTCCATACGTCTGCCCGGGAGCAATGAAAACCAATGTTCCTTCCTGATAATCATAACTGTGTTTTCCATACTGCATGTCTCCACACATCACATCTTTCAGAAAAACGGTATAAAAACCAAATTTCCTTCTGTATTGACAGATAGGATCTGATTTGGAAAAATCAATCACATTCACCAACGGATGCAATGTTTCATGATTGGCCATTTTATTATATTCTGAAACGCTGTTATAGATTTCAACCTCCTGATTTTCCATGAAGTATATTTTTTTACCATTCAAAATTACCAATTTCCAACATAACAGATATCGTGTATGTAAAATTGGTAAGTAATTCGGTAATCTGTATAAGTTAATTTTACCGGAAAGTTTCGAATTTTGTACCGTTATGGAAACTTTTAATACCAATATTTTTCCAAGGGGCGAAAAGGCTCCTTCAGATTATTTTTCAGGAGGGACAGCCTGGGTTCAGATCCTGAAACCTAATGAAGATCAGCTGAACTGTCAGATCGGAAATGTAATCTTTGAACCCGGATGCAGAAATAACTGGCATTCTCACGGAGGCGGACAGATTTTAATCGTAACTTCAGGAACCGGTTATTATCAGGAAAAAGGAAAGCCTGCACAGGTCTTACATCCCGGAGATATTGTTAATATTCTTCCGAATATCATCCATTGGCATGGTGCAGCTCCTGACAGTGAATTCGTACATGTGGCCATTAACCCCAATACACAAAACGGAATTGTGGAGTGGCTGGAACCTGTAACGGATGAAGAGTATAACAATTTATAACACCAACTTATTAATTTAAATAAAATAAATAATCAAATGAGCACATTTACAGTAAAAGCTTATGGGGCTGAGTCCACCACAGCAGATCTGAAAGAAATGAATATTGAAAGAAGAGAGGTTACTTCCAAAGATGTAGAAATTGAAATTCTATATTGTGGAGTATGCCATTCTGACCTTCATACCGCAAGAAACGACTGGGGCGGAACTATCTACCCTGCTGTTCCCGGACATGAAATTGTAGGAAGAATTACAAAAGTAGGAAGTGAGGTGTCCAAATTTAAAGTAGGTGATCTTGCAGGTGTAGGATGTATCGTAGATTCTTGTGGACACTGCAACAGCTGTCAGCATGATCTTGAACAATATTGTGAAAACGGATTCACCGGAACTTATAATGGGAAGGATAAGCACACAGGAGGTCATACTTTCGGTGGTTATTCCCAAAAAGTAGTGGTAGATTCTCATCACGTATTAAAAGTGCCTGAAAACCTTGATCCTGCTGCTGTAGCACCGCTTCTTTGCGCAGGAATTACAACATGGTCACCTTTGAGACACTGGAATGTAGGTCCGAATTCTAAAGTAGCTGTTGTTGGTTTAGGCGGATTGGGACATATGGCCATTAAACTTGCCAAAGGTTTGGGTGCTGAAGTGACTTTATTTTCAAGAACTCCCGGAAAAACAGAGGATGCTAAACAATTAGGAGCTGATCATGTTATTATTTCCACGGATGAAGAACAGATGAAGTCTGTAAAAGGAAAATTTGACGTGATTATTGATACGGTTCCTTATGTACATGATGTAAACCCTTATGTTACGACTTTAAATATCAGCGGAACTCATGTTCTTGTAGGATATTTAGGAGGATTGGAGCCTATTTTGAATACCGTACCTATGATTCTGGGAAGAAAATCAGTGGCAGGATCTGTAATTGGTGGTATAGCTGAAACTCAGGAATTATTAGATTTCTGTGGGGAACATAATATTGTTTCGGAAATTGAGATGATTAAGATGCAGAATATTAATGAAGCGTATGAAAGAATGCTGAAAAGCGATGTGAGATACCGTTTCGTGATTGATATGCAATCATTATAATTTATCTTTAGGATATCATAAAAAGAGGTTCTTCAGCTGGAAGAACCTCTTTTTTATTGTTTAAGATTTTGGCTAAAACCGTTCTGATTTTTATCGATCATATACCTATTTCCATCAGCACATTTGTTATCATTCCTTTCCATGTCTTGAAAAGCCCATGCTGCCATTGCATCAATAACAGGAGCCAGTTCATTGCCGGCTTCACTCAGCTTATAGGTAACATGAGGTGGCACTACAGGTTTTGCAGTTCTTATGATGAGACCATCTGATTCCAATTGTTTAAGATGTTGGATCAGCATTTTTTCCGTTACTGCAGGAATTGCTTTTTTCAATTCACTGTATCTTTTTTCTCCAGTGGAAAGATTAAACAAGATAATGGGTTTCCAGAATCCGCCAATTCTTTCCATGACATACATTACAGGACAATCCTGTACGATCTTCTTATTCTCCTGAATGGTGGAACTTTCTTTGATTGCTGCCATAGTTACATACTTTAGGGTAAGTACTTGTATAAAAGTAAGTACAAATATAACTTTGTATCAGGAAATAAAAAAATATTTATCATGAAATCGCAACTGTTTGATCAATTTATACAAAACAATCATTACTAAGCGGTTACATAAAACATTAAACAACAATAAAAATTTATATATGAAAATTATAATCACAGGATCATTAGGAAACGTTGCTAAACCTTTAACAAAGCAATTGGCAGAACAAGGACATGACATTACCGTTATCAGCAGCAATGAAGAAAGAAAACAGGACATTGAATCTTTAGGAGCAAAAGCTGCTATCGGGTCTATTACGGATGTTGATTTCCTAACCCGAACATTTAATGGAGCAGATGCTGTATTTGTAATGACACCTCCTGCCATCAGTGCTGAGAATATTGTTCAGAACACCATCAATGCCGGAAAAAATTATGCAGAAGCATTAAAGAATGCCGGAGTAAAAAGAGCGGTAATGCTGAGCAGTGTTGGAGCTGGATCTCCAGTAGAAAATGGGCCTATTAAAGGGCTTCATCATATCGAAAAGCTTTATCAGGAACTTGAAAACACCTCGTTTACTTTCCTAAGAGCAGGTTATTTTTACACTAATTTTTTCAATGATATTCCATTGATTAAAAATGCAGGAATTATTGGTGGTAATTTTCCTGAAAACACGGAAATTCCTGTAGTGCATCCAATAGATATTGCTAAAGCAGCAGCGGAGGAATTGGTAAAAAACGAAACAGGTAAAAACATCCGATATATTGTAAGCGACTCCCGCAAAGCTTCTGATTTTGCCGGAATATTGGGTACTGCTATTGAAAAGCCAGCACTTCCGTGGGTTGAATTCTCAGATGAAGATTCTTTAAATGGAATGCTGCAAGCCGGTTTACCACAAGACATGGCCGAACTATACGTTGAAATGGGACTGGGAATGAAGACTGGAACTGTACAAAAAGATTTTATTGAACATCATTCTCCTGTTACCGGAAATATTAAATTGGAAGATTTCGCTAAAGAATTTGTTTCTCAGTTTTAAGCCGGAAATTAGAAAAGATAAACTGGAATTTTATGAATCATAAAATTGTTAGAAAACAAAAGACTCTCCTTATTGGAGAGTCTTTTTATTTAATACAAGCAAACTTTTAAAAATCTACCTGTTTGAAAACGTAAGGATACTCATTAGTTTTTAATTAATTTCAGAGCTTTATTCTCTGTACCTGTTTTTACAAGGACCAGATAAAGTCCTTTTGTAAGACCTTTTACATCCAAATCAATTTTTGGTCCTTTCTGCTTTTTCAAAGATATTACCTGTCTTCCGGAAGCATCGTACACGTAAACATCAACATCTCCTTTATTATTGGAAGGAAGCATAATCCCTGTAACATCATCTGCCGGGTTAGGTGCTAATCTGATTCCTTCTTCCGATTTCACAATATCTTTTACTCCAAGAGAAGAAGTAGGAACTATAGATTTAATAAGCCATCCATAAGAAGTAACTTCTGGGTCACTTACCAAGCGAAGTCTCACAGCAATTTCATCTCCAGAGGCAAATGTTCCTAGATTTAAAGAGCTGTTCTGGAATAATGTTTCATTCACATTGGCTGCTGTAAGAGCGGTTCCACTATTAGTCCAGTTACTGAATGATGCTTCGTCATAAACCCCCATGGTAGTCCAATTAACAAGATCTTTAGAACCTTCTACATAAGCAAAATCATATCCTGCTTCTGTAAGTGCCATATGTCTCATTGTCATTGCAGAAGCGGGCCCTACAATCACTGGGGTTTTTATATAGGTCTGATAAGTTGTAGAATTGGCATATGGGTGTCCAACATTATTCAATACGTTATAGGTAAATTTATTAGATACATTATCTACTACAAATTTACCTGCTCCAATATACACATCATTGGTTGTGAAGGCCGGATTATTAATAGCAGACGCACCAGGATTAAAGTTGATAATATCTAAAGATTTTGTATCCTTGATTGTTTCTTTAGTTCCGTTAGCATACATTCCGCTCACTGAAATAGAGTGAATGCCTTCTGATAAAGTTGAAGTGGTAGTAAATGTATAATCGGTATTGGGCTGAGTACTGGAAATTGTTGATACATAAGTATTATCAACATACACCTTCAAACTTGTAATTTGTGGATTTGTATAATTAAAGACTGCTTTGGCTTTTGTATCATGAATAGCCACCTGATTCGCACTCTTTATAATAGGACGTGCTACATATTCTGGAAGCACATAAGTTGCCAGCTCAGGAATAGTAGCGGTCCACACTCCTCTGCCATGGGTAGCAAGAACCACCTGGTCATTCACTATTTTCATTTGCCAGATAGAAACCGGAGGCATGGTGGTTACAAGAGACCATGTGGCACCGTTATCTACCGTTTCGAATATTCCTATATCTGTTCCTGCCCAAAGTATTCTATCATCAAATGGCATTTCAATTAAGCTATGTACCGGAACATCTGGAAAGCCTGTAGAAGTAGATCCCGTGCTATATCCTGAAATATCCGTCCATGTTGCTCCAAAATCATTGGTTTTTACCACTTTCGGCTGAGCGGCTACGGAAAACATTACATACGATCTGGCTTCTGTTGTATTTGATGGAGAAATTCCACTGATATAATAGTTACCTGCTGTTGGCATACTACCTGTTGTTTTTGCAAAAGTAGATCCATTATCTTTTGAAACATTGATTTTATACGTTGTTCCTGTTCCTCCGGAAACAGCAGATCCGGCCCAAACCACATCAGGATTTGCTACTGATACTTTAACCGTTGCAAACGAAGCATTACCATTCCAGGTTCCGTTATTGGCTGCTGTAAAGGTTGATAAGCCCCATGTTCTACCAAAATCCGGCGACTTCCAAACTCCTTTAGAAGATACTGTAAATACAACATCCGGATTATTATTAGCATTGGCCAATTTTGAATAGAATGGAGATGATGTCGATCCATAGTCTGCATTTCTGGCTGTAAAACGGCCTGTAGTACTTACTCCCTGTTCGGTTCTTACAAAGTTATTGTACTGTGAACCAAATATCATTTCATTAGGCTTATTATAATTCCAAAGGGCTTCAAATCCATCTCCACCTAATAAAGATAAATAGTTTGAACTGCTTGAAGACGGAGCTGTAAGGGTTGCTGACGACCCATTATCCTGAGCACCTGCTACATAAGCATCCACTCCATTCTTTTTGTCTGCACCATAGAATTGTGTTGTATTGAGTCCTGTAACAGGATTCCCCCAATCTCCCTGAGTTTCTCCAGGGTTTGTTTTATATTGAGTAGAATATACTCCCCCATCATTGGTAAGCAATAATCTGAACTGGGCAGGATTTGCCGGATCAACCTGACAAACAATACCATGCTGATCAGGGTGTACAGCTGTGTTAAGATATGCTGTATTATAACCACTCGCAATAGAGAGTACATTGTAAGAATTATCCGTAGTATCTACTGTAACCTTTGCTACCGAAACTCCGCCTACATAAATAATATTTTCATTAAACGGGTGAGCTGTAACGGCATTATCATACCATCCCTGATCCCCAAGTATTTCTTTACTGTTTCCGGTTTTATAAGTTAAAGCCTGAAAGCTGGTCCCCGCGTTTGCAGACATATATATTCCTGTAGTTGCTCCTTCCTGGCAGCTCAGAAAAATTTTACTCGGATTAACCGGAGATACAGCAATTTCCATTCTTTTGATTGCTTTGTTAAGAGCCAGCGCATCAAATACTTTTGTCCAGGTTGCCCCACCATCTGTAGATTTAAGAACTCCTAAAGTATTAACGGAAGCATAAATGGCACTGAAATCACTGGTTGCAACAAGATCCTGGGTAGAAACATAAGCCGTTCCAGCTACAGTTGATCCCGTAAAAGTCTGATTCCAGGTAGTTCCACCATCCTGGGTTACATAAATTCCTTTTGAAGAAGCTACCAACAGATTATTTGAGTTGGCTGGGTTTACCAATAATCGTCCTACATCACCAAAAGCAGCAGTATTCAGTAATCTTGTCCAATGCTCTCCTGCATCCGTGGATTTTATAAGACCTGTTCCCGTAATCTTATCTAAATTACCAAATGGCTCTCCCGTTCCTGCATAAACAACATTGGGGTTCTGCGGAGAAATGGCAATTGTAGAAGTAGCAAGGTTAGGGACAGCAAAATCTGTAGTATTTTTCCAGGTTGTTCCTGCGTTATCAGTAATCCAGACACCACCACCTACTGATCCTACATACCATTTATTAGGATTCTGAGGTGAAACTACGATACTTCTGTCTCTCCCCGGAATATTATTAGGACCTCTCTCAGTAAAAACAACGTTGTTAATAGAATAAGCTCCATTTTTAGCAGCAATGGAAGATTTTTGCTTAGCTTGCTTAAGAGTTGCACTGTTAAGTGCTTTATTATATTCTTTCAGTAAATTTCCATCTTCATAGAGCATTTTGTTGGTACCAATGGGCATTGTGATCTGACGTCTGTATTCTGCCATTTCCTCAATACCTTTCTTCTCTTTAGCCCCTGCTTCCTGCTCTCTTAATTTTTTATCAGCACGGTGTCCCATGACCATTTCCCCAGATTTTGCCATACTCATCAGCAATTCCTTTCTAAGCTGAGTTTCTTCAACACCATCACCAAAGTTTTCAAAAACTTTATTAAACTTCGGATCATTAGATGCAAGTATCTTTTTCAGGCTTTGCTCTTTCTGTACCTGAGCGTACACTTTTTTATCATCCGAAACTTTAATTTTATCTTGTTCCGCTGATTCTTTTTCTTTCTGTTTCATTATTCCGTCAGCATTTGCCGACGGAGGGCGGCTTTTGTCTGCTTGTGTATTGAAATGCTGACAGGCATTCAATAAAAAAACAGCGCTGATTACAATTGCCCCATTTCTGATGTAGTTTTTTTTCATGTCGTGGTTATTTTATAGGTATTAACATTTGATTGTCATTTTCTTTTTTGTCTACTTCCAGTTCTGTTTTTATCATTTTACGATATGGTATGATAACGAGAACATTATCTGATCTCCACTTAATGGAATCTGCAAGAATTTTTGTTTTATCTTTTTTAAGAACATTCGTTTTGGCGTCCGTTACATAATACGTAAGCCATCTGCCAGGATCCAGAGGGTTATCTTCAAATTTATAAAAGAGAATAAAACGGTTATCCGGACTCCATTTTCTGGAGTACTTATTTCCCACATCATTACTTACAAAACCTGTTTTAGCAGAGGGTTTACAGCAAATCAAGAGCATTATTACTATACTGGCAAAAATTTTCATAAAATACAGAATAATTCACTTTTAAAGATATAGAAATTCAATATAGGAATTACAAAAAATCAACACAAAAACAATCAATATGCTAATCTATAATTAGTTTAAATAATATTTATACATCTGATTACAAGATTCATTGTAATAAAAACAGTTTCGGCGCACCAAAGGTGCGCCGAAACTTATCTGAAAGTTTATAAAAAAATCGCAATACATTGTGGTATTGCGATTCTATTAAATAAATTTTATTTTTTTTCTTTTAAGATTTTTCCTAAAACCTTTATTTTACCATCAATCGGCTGATCAATCTTTAACCCTAGAACCTCAGCCACTAAAGGATAAACATTGATATTGGCAAATTCACCAATTTCCATATTATTTTTAAATTCCGGGCCCCATGCATAGAAGGTTGCCTTCATTTCAGGGACTGTCCTTGGGTTGTACCCATGTTTGCCAACGGAAGTTTTCTTTCCTTTTTCCAGAAATATTTTCGGTGCTTTGGGAAGGAGAAGAATTTGACCTATCCTGTTGTATTTATCATCTCTAGCAGCAAAGTGCAGGTATCTTGGTAGTTTTTTATCTAAATACACTTCGTAGTCATCTGTTTTATGGGCTTTTAGTTCTTTATAAACAGCTTTCACCTCATCTGAATTCTTAACATATACTCTTACAAGGGTCTGGGAATTATAAAAATCGAATCTGTTTTTATCAAAAAGCAGCGCTGGAATTTCCAAAGGAGTTCCTCCATCAACCTTAATCATTCCATGGTCTGAAACAAAAACAAAATTGACATTTTTTAATCCTAAATCATTGACTTTCTGAACCAGGTCTCCAATGGCTTTATCAATCAAATGAACAGCTGTTTCTGTTTCCTGGGTGTCCGGGCCAAAGTGATGTCCGCTTCCATCTACTTCCGGGAAGTATAATGAGATAAAATGGGGTCTTTGATCTTCCGGCAACTTCAGCCAGTTCACTACTTTTTCTACTTTTTCGGATGGTGTAAATTTTTCATGATAAGGATAATAATAAGTAGGTCTCATTCCGCCTGCATCGCTTGCAGATCCAACCCACATTAAGGATGCAGATATCATTCCCTGCTTTTCGGCTAGTCCCCAAAGAGGAGTTCCGCCATACCAACTTCCGTCTTCTGCATTTTTTTTATTACTCATCGCATAGGTTTCCTTTCTCTGATAGTCGTAGAAAAAGTTATCAATTAAACCGTGGTGGGAAGGATAGAGTCCGGTGATAAGACTCCAGTGATTGGGGAAAGTAATACTCGGATAGCTCGGAATCATAGCTTCTGCTTTTACTCCATTACCCGAAAGTTTCAGTAGATTTTCGGCATTGTATTTTTTTGCATAATCATATCGAAAACCATCGGTGGAAATCATGATAACATAAGGTTTTGACTGGGCTTCAATGCTATTCAATCGGCCTGGCACTATAACCTGAGCTGTATCTGTAGTTTTCTGCTGTGCAAAAACCGTTAAGGAAAGAAACAGCAGTAAAAAATGTATTCCTCGCTTCATTATTTAAAAATTTTCGGCAAAGTTACATTCTCTACTGCTCCCTGAAAAGTTTAAGAGATTAAAAGTATATTAAAACCCCTTTATTTTTTTTATGTAACCTGAATTCGGGTTAAGGAAACCAGAATTAAAGGCTGGAAGCTGGAAGTTACTTTCGGTTATAATAACTATACTCACCCTTATGATTAAATTTCCTTTAAAAAGAGGAAAAAACTAATATTGATGGCTTTCATTACTTCCATCTTCTGGCTTCAAACCAGTAATTCTTATCCCGAACTGAGGTTAATGTAAATAAAAACAGATTAAATACTACGTGTCATTTCAAACTGTGATAACCAGTTTTGAAGACCTATTTTTTTATCCAGAAACTTATCCGTTTCTTTAGAGGTATCATCTACATTATTGATAGCCACAGGCTGTCCATCAGCAATAGCTGTGAAAAGTCCGGAACCTATTCCTTGTTTTCTATAGTCTTTATGTACCGCTATCTGAAGTACCCTTCTTGCTCCAGGATTGTAAATGATATATCCTACTAAATTTTCATCCGAATAAGCTCCCAATGCCTGATAATTTTCCGGCATAGGATTCAATACATAAACAGATCCCTGCCATGAAGGCTCAATATCCCAAAAGGAAAGTAGATTATCCCATTGAAAGTTCTCCATTTCTTTTATTGTTATGGTAGCGTTTTCCGCTCCTGAATTAATATTTCCTTTAAAGCAAAGCAATTTTCTTACGATGCTAAAACCTAAATTTTCATAAGCTCTGATTGCGGCAGTGTTCCCTTCAATAACTTCAAGCAGGAGCACATCTGCTCCTCTTTCTTTTAAAGCAGGAATGATAAAATCATACATTTTTCTTACCAATCCTTTTCCTCTGCTTTCGGGCACTACGCCAGTTCCGCCATTGTAAATAATTTTCTGCCCATTCTCCAGCTTTTCAGACTGAAGGATAAAACTCACTAATTTTCCTTCTTCAAAAGCACCTACTGAAATATTCATATCTAATTTTTCAGCGATAATTTTTGCCGCAAGTATTTCTTTCGTAAGATGAAAAGGGACAATATAATCGGAAAAAGAAAGATTGAATACTGCTAAAAGGTCGTCTAATTCAACATTGGCTAAGGTTTTAAACTCCATTGGATCTTTATTTTTAAATTATCATTCTACGATTACCATTCTCTGTCAAGATCTTCTTTCCAGTCGTAAGGCATTAATTCTTTTAAGGTTACAAACACTCCGTTTTTCACTTCTATTACTGCATTGAGATTCTCTTTAGCCAGCTGACTCATCAATTCTCTGCAACGCCCACAGGGTGGAACTGCATTTCCATCATTTCCCACTGCCACTACAGCTTTGATATAACGTTCTCCGTTCTTCAGCATTTCCGCTACAGCACTATGTTCAGCACAAAATCCCATAGAACATGCTGTATCTATACTAATTCCTGTATATACATTTCCATCAATAGTTTCAATAGCGGCAGCAACTCCGCCATATTCTATAAAGTCATTCAATGTTGTCGATTTTGCAAACCGGCTGGCTATCTCCTTTAAATCTTTTCTCATTGGGCAAAGTATTAAGGTTTCTGATTATTTAAATACCATTGAATAGCATTTTGTTCTTCCTTTTTTATAAACGGATCTTTTCCATCATTATAATCATTGCCATCCAACCATTCCATCATACTAAGCTTTTCTTTTAATTGCTGATATTCCTCTTTTACTTCAGGATGAGCACGAAGGTAATCACGAAATGCCATATGACGAAGCCAATGTTCAGATGAAACAGGGATAGTATGGATATGAGCTATCCGAAGACTATGGTTATGAAGTTCTTCGGGAAATTCATCTTCTGAATGAATAATTCCCGGAAATCCCAGGTTCTGAGGTTTATCTTTCAGCTTAATAAAAAAACGGCGATACGGCATATCTTCGTTGTACTTTTCGTAGTAAACATAATCCTTTCCCTCTAATAAAAGAGGAACTTTATTGAGTTCGGATTCATCTTTTATCCCAATCATAATGTCTATAATAGGTTTTGCTGATAATCCTTCTACAGAAGTGCTTCCGATATGTTCTATTTGGGGATCTAAAAAGCCTATACTTTTTTCCAGTTCATTTTTAATGGATTCAAACTGGTTCTTCCAGAATGGATTGTATTTTTCAAAAGTAACTTTCATGGGCATCCGCTTACTACACAAATATATAAAAAAACCAGGCAACACCCTTGAATAAAGGCTATTAAAAACTATGATCAATACACAAAAGAATAATACCCCTGAAAAATCAGAGGTATTATTAAAAATATTTGGATGTGTTTTTTTATTCTTTGATTAGCTTTTCGTAGGACAAGCTTCCATCTTTCAATTTGATTTCAAAATAATAGGTTCCCGGCTTAAGGTCTTCAACACTGATATTTTCTCCATCCGGTTTTATAGATTTTACTTTTCGCCCTGTTGCATCATAAACCTCAAGAGAATTGATCTTGTCAACATTTTTGAAATTCACAGTGGTCTTAGCTGGATTAGGATAAAGACTGATTTTCTTGTTCGCAGCAGTAACTTCATTTGTTGATAGAGTACTGGAAGCCATTGTTAAAGTTGCATAATCTCGTCCTACATCATGATACCCTAGAGTATTACCAGTCTTACTAGCATAGAAAATATTGATTGTTCCTGCTGCATTCGGAATTGCAAAATCACCGGCACCTCCGGAAAGACTTCTTGTAGCCACAATAGTTCTTGTACTTCCTGATACTGTATTTGATGTTTCCGTCCAGTCCTGGCTAGGATCTGCATTAGGCATTGTCTTCCCTATAAATGTATAATCTCTGTTAGCTGTAGAATTATAAATAAATCCATCAGACCCTGAGGCCATACCTGTAGTTCCAAACCCAATTCCAAGCATGTAATTGCTGTTTCCTGTTAATGTGAGTGTTACTCCTGTAGGGGTTGTATCTAATTTCACCGTCATACCGGTAGCTGGAAGAGCTACCGTTCCTGACGAAAACTGTGCCCATGCAAAATTTGCAATAAGCAATCCTAATGTTAGTAAAGTTTTTTTCATATCACTTTTTTAAGATATTAATGATTTCTTCCTTGTGGGTCTGTAAGGCATATTCAAAAGGAGTCATTCCCATTGAATCTTTTATTGATTTATCGGCTTTATATTTAAGCAGAAGTTCAATGAGTTCTTTATTTCCGAATTTTACTGCCCAAAATAATGGTGTAGAACCCGTATCATCTGCAATATTAGGATCTGCATTTTTCTTTAGTAAATCTTCAACCAGTTTTTTGTTGTATTTCACGGAAAGCCCCGCTAATGCTGTTCCTTCTTTGCTTTTATAGTTTACATTCTTTACATGATCTATTAAAAATTCAGCTACTTCTACATTTCCTCTGTAGCAAGCCAGAATAAGAGGTGAAAAACCATTTTCATTGGTTTGATTGATGATATCAGGATTCTGCTTCATTAGTTCTTTTACTTCCGAAACGGTTCCGCTTCTGGCAATATCAAATATGGATTTTGCTTTCTCCTGGGCCCATAAAAAAGATCCTAGAAATACACTCAGTGCTATAATCAGGTTTCTCATTTTATCAGAATATAGTTGTATTCAACATTTACACTTTCTGCAACTTTTTTAGCAACCAACTTAGGTATGGTTACTTTATAATCTGCCGGTCTTGCTACAAAGCTTCCCTGCATATAAATCTTTCCATCCTTTGCATACACTGAAGCTGCAGAAGTAATCGCTTTATCTACTCCATGAAAGTTTAAAGTCCCCTGAACTGTATATTTCTGTGGGCTGGCAGTAAGTTTTGATTTGTCGAAGCCTACAATTTTTCCTTTGAATGTAGTTTTAGGAAATTTTGCTGACTCAGCATAGCTTTCATTGAAATGCTCTTCCATTAATTTGGTTTTAAAATGGAAATTTTTAACAACAGAAACAGATGCCATTTCTCCGGTATCCGCATTAAGAATAACCAGATTAGCATCATCCTGGGCATAAATATCTTCAAAAAGAGGTACTGATGCTTCAAATGATAGTTTACCGGTTTTTGAACTGTATTTCTGGGCTGAAGCGTAACCAGCAAAAAGTAAGAATACGCTCAATAATGTTAGTTTTTTCATATCAAATATTTTAGTTTTCGGTTAATCCATCAGCTTTCCACTTAATGAACATATTGATCTGCGTTGCCGATAATGAACCTCCTTTGGGCATTTTCTGTGGGTCTCCGTTTGCTCTTTGAATCCGGTCAATAATCCCATCTATATTATTTTTTACCTGATCATAAGTGGCTAGCGGTTTAAAACTTCCTGCTGAATGGCATCCAATGCAGTTATTATCCATAATCGATTTTATATCTGTTGTATATTTTACAGGCAATATAATGGGGGTGTTTTCTGAAATTTCCTCATAGGTCCTGCTTTCACACGCAATAATAACCGCTGCAAATGATATGGCTAGTATGTATATTCCTTTTCTCATATTAAAAAACTCTGTAAAGATTAAACCCAAAGAAAATGTGTCCTTTTCCCCAATTTCCGGATGCATTTGTAAGATATCCAATATCTGAATTGATCTGGGAGTTCGTAAATAAAAGCTGGAAAATATGTCCTCCGGTTTCTATATCCAACCCTAATGATAAGGGGTTTTTATAAAAACTGTGATTGTCGAAATTCACAAAATATTCTGCATTTACAGAAATTCTTTTTGAAATTTTATAGCGTCCGCCAAGCCCGGCAAGAAATTGGTTTTTATCTTCTACAGTAGGCTCATAAAGATTCTTATGTACGTATGAAGGGGTAAGCTGTAATGAGAATTTATCACTAAATCTTCTGGAAATAAGAGCCTGTGTAAGATATGATAGTCTGTCACTGAATCTAAGGTGTGGATAGGTATCTTTATCCAAAGCTGTATTGGCACCCATTACATGATAGCCTACAACATCTATGGGAAAACTGTCATTTTGTTTTACCAATCTATATTTAATGCCACCTTCAAAAGTTTTCATATTGGTTTCCCGGGACAGACTTAAAGATATGGCATCTGTAACTCCGTAGATGACACCTAGCTTAGTAGAGGCATTATCTAATCCGAAAAAATCCTTAAAACCGGCGCTTACATCGCCAAAACGGTGGGCCACTACCATATACCATTCTTTTTTGGCGGCAAGTTTAGTGGATTGTCCGGTTACAATCTGCAGTGCTTTGAATGCAGGTTGTGAAGTATCTGTACTGGTTTGTACAGTATCGATATCTTTCAGCAGATCTTCCTGTGCAAAGGCAAAAACTGATGAAAGTACCGACAAAAATAAGAGAGCTTTTGTCATATTACAATTTCTATTAAATTATGATATAACAAATCTATCGTGTTATCAATTCAAAAATATGTGATAAAAGTCACCAAGAAAATAGTTTTTATCAATCATAAATCTAAAATATTTAAAACAATATAAATTAGACTAATCTAACATTGTCATTTACAGCGACTTTTATTCCTTCTTTTGTTTGCAGAATATCTCCATCACTCTCTATTTTCTTCAAAACTCTGCTTACCACTTCTCTGGAGGTTCCAAGATTATTGGCGATTTCTCTGTGCGTAATTTTTATGGGATTATTTCCAGTAGCGGAAATTTGTTGTTTGATATAATTAAGAACTCTTTTATCCAGACGGTGAAAAACAGCATCGTTTACCATATTCATTACTTCTGAAAATCGTCTGTCATATTCACGATAAAACAATTTATTAATCTCAGGAAACCTCAACAGCCATTCATGCATAATGGAAACTGGAACCAACAATGCTTCGGAATCTTCCTCTGCTACAGCATAAACTCTGCTTATGTAATCTGTAAAAATAGATGAAAAAGTCATCAGACAGCTATCACTTTCTTTAATATAATAATAGATGAGCTCTCTTCCGTCATTAAGTGTAAAAACTTTTATAGATCCTTTGAGTAAAAAAGGGACATACTTATTTTTCTGCCCTTCTCTCACAATTTCTGTCTTTGATTTTATATCTGCTAACACAGCATGCTTCTGAAACTCATCCAGAAAATCGTTTCCCAAGAACCCGAATTTCTGAATAATAAATTGATTATCCATATCCTTTTTTCCTTCAATATTTTGAAACAAATATATAAAACAAGATCAACTATTCGATAAAAAACAAAAAACTTTAATTATTAATAAATAAATACAATCTTAAAACCCCTTTATATGAAGATTTACTATAAAAAATTCTCTATATTAACAATTGGCAATAAAAAAACTGTTTCAATTTTATGAAACAGTTTTTTTTAAGATGCTATTTTTCAGATCAGAATCTGTATTTCACATTAAATCCATAAAAGAAATAAGATTTCCCAGGTCCTGGATTAAGATCTGTACTTACTCCCTTAGGGTAACCACTTCCTGTATCAGAATCATTGATATTATTTCCTAAGAATAGAAAAGTATAGTTAGTTTGATTGGTAAGATTGTTCCCCATTACATACAAGTCTAAGTCAAATTTGTTGAAAGATTTTTTAAATCCTAACTTAGAGTTAAACAATCCAAATCCTTTTACCAGATTAGAATTTCCGAAGTCTGCATATACATTTCCAAGATAATTATAGGTATTCACAAGATAGAATCCTGGTTTAGTAAAAATATCCAACCCTACAGCGTATTTATTCCTTGGAACTCCCACCACTGTCTTATGGTCATATACCATTAATTTCCCTATAGTCTTACCTGTAACAGGGTCTATATATTTTGGATCATACATTGAAAAGTCTTTATACTTCGTATCATAATAAGAAAGATTTACAAATGGAACCACTCTTTCAATAAATGAATTCTCTGATCTGTACTGGTATCCGACGCTCACTTCCAAACCGGTATTTTTCTGGCTTCCAGTATTAGCCCAGTATGTCTGATTAGCCATATTCCCCGGAATTAACAACTGTGTAAGTTTATCAGAATAATCTATCCTGAATGCTGAAATACGGTAATCTAATTTGGTATTCATTAAAAGCCCGTGTACACTAAAATCTACCATTCTTGCACGTTCAGGTTTTAAATCATCATTCATGGTATTGGTACCGGTAATGTATGATGAAGCTGCTGTAGGAGAATTATATCCTTCACTATAGCTCAAATTAAAGATCTGATGTTTCCATTCTTTCTGCAAAGCAAAGTGAGGAGTGTACGCCATGTCATATTTCTTGTTGAATGACTGGTCTTTACGGCCAGCAATCAAACCTGGCAATGCATAAAGATCTTTTCTATCATAATTTGTTCTATTAGCACTTATACCCGCCAACAAAGTAAGCCCCCAAGGTTTATAGGTAAGATAATCAATCACAAAGTAGGTGGATTGATTATTATTATATTTAAAATAAGAAGCTCCACCCATCCCTGTCGTCTGCAAAGGCTCAGTTTCAGAACCGGTAAATCGGTAGCTTGAAGTAGTAGATACTGAATTTTGTATTTCTACTCCAAAATCTAAACGGTTTTCAAAATCTTTAAATTCATTCTTTAATGTAAAAGTAGAACGCAATCCTACATTCGGAGCGCTTGTTACTCCGTAGGCTCCCGCCGAAACACTTTCCGTATTTGCGTTATAATAAAACAAAGTGGTATAGTTTCTTAAATTAGAAGTAAGACTTACCATATTACTCAATCCTACTCTTGTTGATTTTATTTTCGTTCCAGAGTTTTTTCGGATATAAGCAGGGTTTCCGTTATCAATTCCAGCATAATAATCATCGTATGAAATCTGTCCTGAAGTATGCTCATAAGAATAAGCCTGGCTTGCAAAGAAGCTTAACTGATCTTTTTTTCCCAACTTAACGGTACCATTCACATTAAAGAAGTTTTTCAATCCGCTGCCATTAGGTCTGTATCCATCTGTTTCAAGGTGTCCGTAGGCTGCACTTACAGAGTAATTCTCATCGGCAACATTCAATTGTGTTCTCGACTGGAATGTTTTAAATGCCCCGAACATAGCGTTTTCTGAGATGGATGCACCTTTTGTGAAATCCGGACGGGTATAAAAACGGACCGCTCCTCCAACTCCACCACCATACATGGTTGCTGCAGGACCTTTGATAACTTCTACATTGGTCACATAAGCAAAGTCAACATCATCCAACACTGTTACCCCTTCTGCATTGGTTAACGGCATATTATTCCAGTAGGCTTTCACCCCCCAGTTATTAAACTTCTGATCGTTTCCATATCCACGAAGTACAAGTCTCTGCCCACCAAAATTGGTTCGTTTGTCTACCTGAAGACCTGGCATTGTTGACAATGTTTGGTCAATAGCAGCAGGATTGTTCCTGTTAAGATCTTCTTCAGAAAGCGTTTCTACAGATTGTCCATGTCTTTTGAATTCTGCTCGTTCTTGTTTTATTTTCTTTCTACCAAGGATATTAACTTCATCAATTGATCCTTCCTGTACCTGTTGAGCATGAGCTATAGCGCAACCTAACATTGCTGCTATGCATATATATTTTTTCATTATTTAAAAATTAGTTATCATTAATATTATATTCACTTTAAACAAAGTGATTCTCCGGAGGCGGAATACTAATAGATAAATAATGAGTACTTTCTAATAGGTAATAGTGATTGGGTATTGTATTTAGATCCAACGTTAAAAAAATGGAAAATTCCTTCTCACCAAGAATGGTAAAACGGGATGTTTTAAGTACAACTTTCTTATGGCCTTGGAGATCAATCTGAGTTCTCAGATCTCTTTTCTTAACGGTTAATTTTTTCGAAAGATCCACCAATGAATTGATGATGATGTCTTTTTTATCCAGGTAACAGAAAAAAAGCTTTTCCCCATTGATCCTGCTCACCTGAACAACATCATAAGAATATCCATTGAGTACAAATTCTTTGTCTTCTTTCCATTCTGCTTTTACAAGATCATCTTCTGTAAAGCATACTGTTTTGGATTTCTTTAAAGGATGACGGGCAATATTATACTGTGTATGTTCGTATAGTTTTCTTTTTACATGAGAAACAACCTTGTAAGCCATATTATTAAATAACATGATTACCGGAATACATAAAAAGATAAAAAATAGTTTTCTGTTCAACAATAAAAGATATTTTAAGGAGCCAGTTCTTCATAAGTTTCTACCGAAGTAAACTTTGGAATACTAATTCTATGGGACCTATTAGATTTTTCTAAAGTATACTCTATCCAACTATCTTTAAAATTAGTAGTCTTCTTTGTACTTTCTATAGATGATCCTGCAGGTAAATCTTCAACATTGGCCTCATTATTATTTTTATATTGGAAGCTGCCTTGTATTACAATCGCACCTCCCGATATATTCTGGCTAAATGGAATTTTGTTTCCTTCCGCCATCAGGGTTTTTATTATAATATTATTCTTTTTCCTCAGTTTTATGGTATATATTGTTCCTTTCACTCCTGCTCTTCCGCCAGACCATTCTGTTTTCTCAGCAGAAATTATGGAAATTGCTTTATCCTGAAAATTGGATACTGGCATTCCGCAGGAAGCCAGTATCCAAAATAATATTAATAATAATAGATTATTCATTTTTTAATCATCATCACCTCCAGTACGTCCAATTACAAGGAAATTACCGCTAAATACGATCTCTCCTTTATCTTCAGCCTTCAAAATATACGTTCCGGGTATCATTTTCTGACCAAACTCTTCATCAGATTTTACATTTTTCTTGCTGTATACCAATCTTCCGGCTTTATCAAATATGCTAATGTCCACAGAACTATGATTGGTATTATTAAATCTTAAACGGGCAATTCCTTTAGATGGATTAGGATACACTCTGTTCATCGTTCTTGGAGAAACTGCTGAAGTTTCTGAAGTTGCCAGAGAAGTATTGGTATTTTGAGTCGTCCATGCTCCTCTTCCATAAGTAGAAACCAGAACAGTTTTTGTAGAAGGTCTGTAATCCAGACTTGTTACTCTTACATTCCCGATATTTCCTGTTACTGATGACCATGTAGGTGCTCCGGAAAGGAAATTAGCAGTTCCCCATACTCCCAATTCTGTACCTACTAATACTTCATTTGGATCATCCGGATTTCTAAGAATAGTTCTTACCGGCATATCCGGTAAATTACCTTCTTTATTCTGCCATGAAGTTCCACCATCTGTTGAATAGAATACGCTAATCTGATTATAATTAGATAATGTTAATAAAATTTCATTTTCATTAGCCCCAAATTCTATATCTGAAATGGTTCCTGCAGCAGGTGATGTTAATACAGTAGATGTATATGATGGAGTATTGGCATTGGTAATTTTGAAAAGCCTTCCCAGGTTAGTTCCAACGAAAAGTGTAGAAGATGCTGTTGTATGAGGTGAAATTTTAAGCCATGAAACCTGTTCACCACTCTGCGCTGTTCCTACATTAATCTGATCATTCGTGAATGTTGTTGCAGTACTGCTAAGCCCGGCTGTTTTGAAAAGGGTAAGCCCCGAACGGTAAGAATAGAAAACATCATTCATCCTGTCCAGTGCAATCTCATTTACGAAATGCCCCAGACTTCTGTTAGCAGAAGTTGAAATCAGATAATTGGCATTGGGTGTTGAATTCAGCAAATAGTGACTATTATTAGTATAACTTGAAATTTCATATAAATCCTGATCGTCATACTCCGGGTACATCCCGTCTCCTCCTGTGGCAGCTGCCAAGGTTAGAAAGTTATTAGGTTGTGGTAGACCATACAGCCACCATGAACCATTATCTTGTGCTCCTGCCAGTAATTCTTCATTTGCCGGAGTTTTTGTAGGATTAAGTACAGCTCCGTAGAACTGGGTTACATTGTATCTTGTATTTCTGGCTACCATACCTCCAACAGCACCAATACTTTCTTTATTGGCGGCAAAGAAGATTCCACCGTCATTTCCAAACATCATTTGGCCTGTATTGTAATTATTGAATGGATTAAACACGATAGCATGCTGATCGGCATGTACTGTAGAAACAGCCAGGTTAGCCATAGCATTGTTGTTAGACCATTTTGAAATCTGCGTCCAGTTAGTTCCTCCATCTGTAGATTTAAATAGATCAATACCTCCAATATACAGGGTATTATCATTCAGAGGGTCTGCAGTTATGACCAAATCATAAAAAGACTGTCCTCTTGTGAAGTCATTGGCCGGGATACTTGTATCTGTAGCTTTAGGTAATTTAATAACTTGTGGCACATCTGAAGTAGACTGCCATGTAGTTCCGCCATCAATTGTTTTTACAATTCTGATAGGCTCCGCAGTTCCTACTCCCTGCATAAAAGCATAGGCTTTATTAGCATCCGTTTTGGAAAGTGTAAAATTAACTCTTGAGCCGGTATTTCCTACATTATAGACTTGATTGAAAGTATTTCCATCTGTAGATTTGAAGATTCTCCCTCCTGAATCTATATTGGAAAACCTTGAACTTCTTGTAGAAAGCCATATAGAATTATCTGCCGCTATTTCTATCTGTTGAATTGAATACCCTGTTGTACTCACTACATTCGTAGTAGCATTCATAGCCAGCAGATTAGCATTCTTAGTAAAGGTGGCTCCACCATCCACTGATTTATATAATCCTGCCTGGCTTAAACCCTGCCATCCGTCATTAAAAGATATCCCAACATAAGAACCGCTTACCCCGGCATATATTTCTGAAACGCCGTTGTTGTTTCTTACTTTAATATCATTGATATAAAAATTCCCATTTCTTACTCCATTAGAAGCATAAGTGACTGGAACGGTAAAGATCTGAGTCCATGTAGCTCCGCCATCTGTAGTTTTCCAGATTCCCGAACCTACAACATCGCTTGTTGATGATTCTCCTGTACCTATATAAAATGTCTGTGGATTGGTTGGATCGTAAGTAATACACACTACTGAAGTATTAGCCCAAAATGTACTCAAAGGCTGCCATTCGTTTGTACTCACTGAGGGATCCTGATTTACCCAAAGACCTCCGGAAACTCCACCAGCAAAAACTCTTTTACCTGTAGGATCGTTGGGATCATACATTATTGCTCTTGTTCTTCCTCCTACATTATAAGGTCCTCTTTCAATCCAGGGTTCATTAATTATTTTTCCTGCAGCAGATCCTTGATTACCGGCAATAAAAGACATTGGCTGAGCAGCTTTGTACTGCCCCATCAAAATATCTTTATTCACCTTTGCTAATTTTTCAAAATTCACATTTCCTGTAATAGGATCCATGGTTCTTTTATAATCCTCCTCGTTATATAAATCTGGAGGGGTTCCCATTAATTTCGAATTCTTACGGGCTTTTTTAATATCTTTTTCATATTTCAAATAAAGCTCCTGTAAGTGCTTCTGATTGGCCTGAGGTTTATTTTGCTGCTGGGCATACATATTCATGCATAGTAAAGCAGCTGCAATAGGATAAAGTTTCATTCCTTTCAATTTTTCACAAATTTAATTAAGAAAAATAAAATAATTTAACTTACATTAACTAAATGTTTTTAATTTGTATTTAAAATCAATAAAACTAATCAATATTATATTTTAAGCATTTTATAAGTCTATATCAATAGTAGAATTACGAAAATTGTAAGCACTTGTGAAAAAGAACAGTTTTGTGAATTAATTACAATCCAATGCATCAATTTCTACATTTTATTTTCATTGTAATAAAAATAAAACTAATTAATCAGGTCCTTTAATTTTCAATTTACACTCTATCAAGCAAAATATTACATAAAAAATGCCCTGGTAAAAACCAGGGCATTCTTATTTTATTGTAAGAAAAATCTTAAGCTTGTACGTTGTTTCCTCCTAATACGAAAGGCTCAACTTCTTTGATTTCTCCAAACTGCTGCTCGTAGTTAGCGATGTTCTGTTGAAGAGCGCTTAATACTCTTTTAGCGTGAAGTGGAGCAAGAATTACTCTTGATCTTACTTTAGCTTGCTGAACACCTGGCATCAACTGAATAAAGTCTACTACAAATTCAGATGGAGAGTGGTTTACTAGAGCTAAGTTAGCATAGATACCAGCAGCTACCATTTCGTTTAATTCGATGTTGATGTTTCCGTCTTGTGGATTTTGATTGTTGTCCATTGTTATAAATTATGTTTTTAAAATTCGAAATTTGAGATTGTGAAAATATAAAAATAATTTCACATCCCAAATTTCAAATCATTAATTTTAGTTAAGGTCTTCGAATTCTTTCTTAGAACCTACGATAACATTCTGATACTCTTTAAGACCTGTACCTGCAGGAATTCTGTGTCCTACAATTACATTTTCTTTAAGACCGTTAAGATCATCTATCTTACCAGCAACTGCTGCTTCGTTAAGAACTTTAGTTGTTTCCTGGAACGATGCTGCAGACATGAACGATTTCGTTTGAAGTGCTGCTCTTGTAATACCTTGTAATACAGGAGTTGCTGTAGCAGGAAGAGCTTCTCTTACTTCTACTAAACTTTGATCTTCACGTTTCAATTTAGAGTTTTCATCTCTTAATTCTCTTGCAGTAATCATCTGACCTGGCATGAATTCTTTAGAATCACCAGCCTCTACTACTACTTTAAGACCGAATACTCTGTTGTTCTCTTCCAAGAAGTCATACTTGTGTTCAAGAGCTCCTTCAAGGAATTGAGTATCACCTCCATCCACGATAGATACTTTTGTCATCATCTGTCTTACGATGATTTCGAAGTGCTTGTCGTCGATTTTTACCCCCTGTAGACGGTAAACTTCCTGGATCTCGTTTACTAAGTATTCCTGAACAGCTGTTGGACCTTTAATTCTTAAGATATCGTCTGGAGTAATTGAACCGTCAGAAAGTGGCGAACCAGCTCTCACGAAGTCATTCTCCTGTACTAAGATCTGGTTAGATAATTTAACTAAGTAAATTTTTCTTTCTCCAGTTTTAGCCTCAACGATCAATTCACGGTTACCTCTCTTAATTTTTCCGTAAGAAACTACCCCGTCGATTTCAGTAACAACCGCTGGGTTTGAAGGGTTTCTTGCTTCGAATAATTCGGTAACTCTCGGAAGACCTCCGGTGATATCCCCTGCTTTTGCAGATTTTCTTGGGATCTTGATTAGGACTTTACCAGCCTTAATTTTTTCACCATCGTTAACCATTAAGTGGGCTCCTACCGGTAAGTTGTAAGCTTTTTGCTCAACACCTTTAGAATCTACCACTTTAAGAGTAGGTACGGCTTTCTTATTTCTAGATTCAGAGATTACTTTCTCTTCAAATCCTGTCTGTTCGTCAATTTCAAGTTGGAATGAAATACCTTGGATAATATCCTCGTATTCTACCTTACCTGCAGTTTCAGCAATGATAACCGCGTTATACGGATCCCATCTACAGATCGTATCTCCTTTCTTCACTTTATCACCTGGTTTCACAGATAATATAGATCCGTAAGGTACGTTAGCTACCATTAATGGAGTTCTAGACTCATTATCAGCAACCAATCTAAATTCTGTTGAACGAGAAACTACAACCTCAGCTGTATTACCGTTTTCATCTTCAGAAGTAATTGTTCTTACTTCATCCATTTCTACGATACCGTCTCTTCTTGCAACAATAGATGGGTTTTCAGAAACGTTACCTGCGGTACCCCCTTGGTGGAAGGTTCTCAACGTAAGCTGAGTTCCTGGTTCCCCAATTGACTGTGCACCGATAACCCCTACTGCCTCACCCATGTGGATCATCTTACCTGTTGCTAAGTTTCTACCGTAACATTTCGCACAGATACCTTTTTTAGCTTCACATGTAAGTGGTGAACGTACTTCAACAGCTTCTAATCCTGCTGCCTCAATTCTCTTAGCTAATTGCTCAGTAATTACTTGGTCAGCTTCAGTGATTAATTCATCACTTTCAGGATCATAAATATTATGAAGAGATACTCTACCTAAGATTCTTTCAGAGATTTTTTCAACGATCTCGTCATTTTTCTTAAGTGCAGTAACTTCTGTTCCTCTCAACGTTCCACAGTCATCTTCTGTAACGATAACATCCTGTGCAACGTCTACCAATCTTCTGGTTAGGTAACCAGCATCGGCAGTTTTAAGAGCGGTATCCGCAAGACCCTTACGAGCACCGTGGGTAGAGATAAAGTACTCTAAGATGGAAAGACCTTCCTTAAAGTTTGCAAGGATCGGGTTTTCGATGATCTCCGCACCGGTAGAACCAGCTTTTTGCGGTTTCGCCATCAAACCTCTCATCCCTGATAACTGACGGATCTGTTCCTTAGAACCCCTCGCCCCAGAGTCAAGCATCATGTATACAGAGTTGAAACCACCTTGGTCAGTTTTCATTCTGCTCATGATCATTTCAGTTAATCCAGCGTTGGTGTTAGTCCAAACGTCGATTACCTGGTTATAACGTTCTGTATCGGTAATTAGACCCATGTTATAGTTAGCTCTAATTTCGTCTACAGTTTCAATTGAAGTAGCAATCATCTGCTTTTTCTCCACAGGTACTACGATATCTCCAAGAGAGAACGATAGACCTCCTTTGAATGCGTTTGAATACCCTAGATCTTTCATTGCATCCAAGAACTTCACAGTGGTAGGGAAATCCGTATCGGCAAGGATCTTACCAATAACGTTTCTTAATGATTTCTTAGTAAGAAGCTCATTAATATATCCTGACTGCTTAGGTACAATTTGGTTGAATAAGATTCTACCTACAGAAGTTTCGATCAATCTTGTTACGATTACACCGTCTTCTTTAACTGGTAGTCTACATCTTACCTTGGCATTTAATGAAACTCTACCTTCTGCATAAGCAATTTCTGCTTCTTCAGGAGAATAGAATGCAAGACCTTCTCCTTTCACTTTCATATCTTCTGTAGAGCTCAATTCTTTAGTCATGAAATAAAGACCAAGAACCATGTCCTGAGATGGTACTGTAATTGGAGAACCGTTTGCAGGGTTCAAGATGTTTTGAGAACCTAACATCAATAACTGAGCTTCAAGGATCGCTTCTGGTCCTAACGGTAAGTGTACCGCCATCTGGTCACCATCGAAATCGGCATTGAAGGCCGTAGTTACTAACGGGTGTAGTTGGATCGCTTTACCTTCGATCATCTTAGGTTGGAAAGCCTGAATACCCAATCTGTGAAGAGTAGGTGCCCTGTTCAATAGTACCGGGTGACCTTTCATCACGTTTTCTAGGATATCATAAACTACTGGTTCTTTTCTATCGATAATTCTCTTCGCAGATTTTACTGTTTTTACAATTCCTCTCTCGATTAGTTTTCTAATGATGAATGGTTTGTAAAGTTCAGCTGCCATATCTTTAGGAATACCACATTCGTGAAGCTGTAAGTTTGGACCTACAACAATTACCGAACGCGCAGAGTAGTCTACCCTTTTCCCTAGTAAGTTCTGACGGAAACGACCTTGCTTACCTTTCAATGAATCAGAAAGTGATTTCAATGGTCTGTTTGATTCAGATTTTACTGCAGAAGATTTTCTTGTGTTATCGAATAATGAATCTACTGATTCCTGAAGCATACGCTTCTCGTTTCTCAAGATTACTTCAGGAGCTTTAATCTCCAATAATCTCTTCAAACGGTTATTTCTGATAATAACTCTTCTATAAAGGTCATTTAAGTCAGAAGTTGCGAAACGTCCTCCATCCAATGGAACTAATGGTCTTAATTCTGGTGGAATAACAGGAAGTACACGCATAATCATCCACTCTGGTCTGTTGATCATTCTTGTATTAGCACCTCTTAATGCTTCTACAACGTTCAATCTTTTAAGAGCTTCAGTTCTTCTTTGCTTAGATCCTTCATTGTGAGCTTTGTGTCTCAAGTCGAAAGACAATGCATCAAGGTCGATTCTTTTTAATAATTCCTCAACAGCTTCAGCACCCATTTTAGCGATGAATTTGTTTGGATCAGAATCGTCAAGATATTGGTTTTCTACAGGAAGAGTTTCCATGATATCAAGGTACTCTTCTTCTGTAAGGAATTCCATGTTCTCAAAATCAGAACCGTCTAATTTCTTAGCAATACCTTGTTGAATCACTACATATCTTTCGTAGTAGATGATCATATCTAATTTCTTAGAAGGAATTCCAAGAAGGTATCCGATTTTGTTTGGTAATGAACGGAAATACCAGATGTGTGCAATTGGAACTACAAGGTTGATGTGCCCGATTCTCTCTCTTCTTACTTTTTTCTCAGTAACTTCTACTCCACAACGGTCACAAACGATCCCTTTGTAACGAATTCTCTTGTATTTACCACAAGCACATTCGTAATCCTTTACAGGACCAAAGATTTTCTCACAAAATAGCCCGTCTCTTTCAGGCTTGTGAGTTCTGTAGTTAATAGTTTCCGGCTTTAAAACCTCCCCTCTTGAGTCTTGTAAAATAGACTCCGGTGAAGCTAGACCGATGGTTATTTTATTAAATCTACTTGATTTATTTTTATTTGACATAATTTTATTTTTGATTAAAAGATTAAAGATTGAAAGATTACTTTCTCTCTTATATCTCGGAGTTTATTAATTCTTTAATTTTTAGTAATTAAATCTTTAATTTACTCCTCCAATCTTACGTCTAATCCAAGACCTTGTAACTCGTGAAGTAATACGTTGAATGATTCTGGAATACCTGGTTCAGGCATAGATTCACCTTTTGCAATTGCTTCATAAGTTTTTGCTCTACCAATCACGTCATCCGACTTCACAGTAAGGATCTCTCTCAGGATGTTAGATGCACCGAATGCTTCAAGTGCCCAAACCTCCATCTCTCCGAATCTCTGACCACCGAACTGAGCTTTACCTCCTAACGGCTGCTGAGTAATCAATGAGTAAGGACCAATAGAACGTGCGTGCATCTTATCATCAACCATGTGACCTAGTTTAAGCATGTAGATAACACCCACTGTAGCTGCCTGTGTAAATCTTTCTCCGGTACCACCATCATAAAGGTGAGTGTGACCGAATTTAGGAAGACCTGCTTTCTCAGTGTACTCAGTAATCTGATCAAGAGTTGCTCCATCAAAGATTGGCGTAGCGAACTTCATTCCTAATTTCTGACCAGCCCATCCAAGAACTGTTTCATAGATCTGTCCGATGTTCATACGAGAAGGTACCCCTAGTGGATTCAATACGATATCTACTGGTGTTCCGTCTTCTAGGAATGGCATATCTTCTTCACGAACGATTCTTGATACGATACCTTTGTTACCGTGACGTCCTGCCATTTTATCCCCTACATTCAGTTTACGTTTCTTAGCGATGTAAACTTTAGCCAACTTCATGATACCTGCTGGAAGCTCATCTCCGATTGAAATTGCAAATTTCTCACGGTTTTTAACTCCCTGGATGTCGTTATATTTGATTTTGTAATTGTGAATCAATTGTTTAATCAATTCATTTTTGTCAGCGTCAACTGTCCAGTCTGCACCACTAACGTTTACATAATCTTCAACTGAAGTCAATAATTTGTGAGTGAACTTCACACCTTTACCGATGATTTCTTCATCAAGGTCATTTTGTACCCCTTGAGAAGTTTTACCGCTTACCAGTGTATTTAATTTTTCAATTAAAGTGTTTCTCAACTCATCAAACTTAGCTTTGTAAGTATTTTCAATCTCTTCAAGTCTAAGTTTTTCTTCAGTTCTTTTCTTTTTGTCTTTAATATTTCTAGAGAACAATTTCTTGTTGATAACAACTCCTCTTAATGAAGAGTCAGCTTTTAATGATGCATCTTTTACATCACCAGCTTTATCACCAAAGATTGCTCTAAGAAGTTTTTCTTCAGGAGTTGGGTCAGATTCACCTTTTGGAGTAATTTTACCAATCATGATATCTCCAGGCTTCACTTCAGCACCAATTCTGATCATACCGTTCTCGTCAAGATCTTTAGTAGCTTCTTCTGATACGTTTGGAATATCAGCAGTAAGTTCTTCCATACCTAATTTAGTATCACGAACTTCTAGTGAATATTCATCTACGTGGATTGAAGTAAACCAGTCTTCACGTACAACTTTTTCGTTGATTACGATTGCATCCTCGAAGTTGTATCCTTTCCAAGGCATGAACGCTACTACTAAGTTTCTACCAAGAGCTAATTCTCCTTTTTCAGTAGCATAACCGTCACAAAGTACCTGTCCTTTTTCCACTACATCACCTACTCTTACGTTTGGTCTTAGGGTAATTGTTGTACTCTGGTTAGTTTTTCTAAACTTAGTAAGTTTATATGTTTTAGTAGCAGACTCAAATTGTACTAAATCTTCGTCTTCGCTTCTTTCGTACTTAATAACGATTCTGTCAGCATCTACATACTGTACAGTACCTGTACCTTCAGCGTTAATTAAGATTCTTGAATCTCTTGCAACTTGTTGCTCAAGCCCTGTACCAACAACTGGAGCCTGTGGCTTCAATAGAGGAACGGCCTGACGCATCATGTTAGATCCCATCAATGCACGGTTCGCATCATCATGCTCCAAGAAAGGAATTAATGAAGCGGAAATACCGGAAATCTGGTTTGGTGCAACGTCGATAAGGTTAACCTGAGCAGGCTCCACTACCGGATAATCACCATCTAATCTTGCAATAATCCTGTCTGTTAAGAAATCACCACCATCACTTAATTCAACGTTTGCCTGAGCAATTACTTTATCTTCTTCGTCTTCAGCATTCAGATAAATAGGAGCAGCGTTAAGATCAATCTTACCACCTTCTACTTTTCTATATGGAGTTTCGATGAAACCAAGGTTGTTGATTTTTGCATAAATACCTAAAGATGAAATCAAACCAATGTTTGGTCCTTCCGGAGTTTCAATCGGACAAATTCTTCCGTAGTGAGTATGGTGAACGTCACGAACCTCGAAACCTGCTCTTTCTCTTGATAAACCACCAGGCCCTAGTGCAGATAATCTTCTCTTGTGAGTGATCTCTGATAGTGGGTTGGTTTGGTCCATGAACTGAGATAGCTGGTTGGTACCGAAGAACGAGTTAATAACAGATGTTAACGTCTTAGCATTAACAAGGTCAAGTGGAGTAAAGATTTCGTTATCTCTAACGTTCATTCTCTCTTTGATTGTTCTTGCAATTCTCGAAAGACCTACACCGAACTGTCCTGCTAATTGCTCACCAACAGTTTTAATTCTTCTGTTAGATAAGTGGTCAATATCATCAACATCAGTTTTTGAGTTTACTAACTCAATTAAGTGTCTTACAATTGCAATGATATCTTCTTTTGTAAGAACTTCAGTTGTAGTTGGGATGTTTAGACTTAATTTTTTATTCAATCTGTAACGTCCTACTTCACCTAAAGAGTATCTCTGCTCAGAGAAGAATAATTTTTCAATGATTCCTCTTGCAGTTTCCTCATCTGGTGGATCTGCGTTTCTTAACTGACGATAGATGTACTCTACTGCCTCTTTCTCAGAGTTAGTAGGGTCTTTTTGTAATGTATTCTGGATGATAGAGAATTCATTGCTGTTTTCTTTGTGAATCAAGATAGATTTCACACCAGCATCCAAGATAAGATCTAAGTGTTCTTTTTCAAGGATTGTTTCTCTATCCAAGATGATTTCGTTTCTTTCAATAGAAACTACTTCACCTGTATCTTCGTCTACGAAGTCTTCGAACCAAGTGTTCAATACTCTCGCAGCCAATGTTCTCCCTTCTACTTTTTTAAGGGCAGCTTTAGAAACTTTCACTTCTTCAGCAAGGTCGAAGATCTGAAGGATATCCTTATCAGATTCGTAACCGATAGCTCTTAATAAAGTTGTTAATGGTAACTTTTTCTTACGGTCGATATACGCGTACATTACGCTGTTGATATCCGTTGTAAATTCCATCCAAGATCCTTTGAAAGGGATAATTCTTGAATAGTAAAGTTTGGTTCCGTTAGCGTGGTAAGTTTGTCCGAAGAATACACCAGGTGAACGGTGAAGCTGCGTAACAATAACTCTTTCAGCACCATTGATGATGAAAGATCCACTTGGTGTCATGTAAGGAACCGGACCTAAATATACATCCTGAACCACTGTTTGGAAATCTTCGTGTTCCGGGTCAGTACAGTACAATTTAAGTCTTGCTTTTAGAGGAACTGAATAAGTAAGTCCTCTTTCCACACACTCATCAATTGAATAACGTGGAGAATCTACCAGATAGTCTAAGAATTCTAATACGAATTGGTTTCTTGAATCCGTAATTGGGAAATTCTCTTGGAAAGTCTTGTAAAGAGCTTCTGTCTTTCTGGCTTCAGGAAGTGTATCAAGCTGGAAAAATTCTCTGAAAGACTCTATTTGGATGTCCAAGAAGTCTGGAGTTACAATTTTTCCTTTCGCTGATGAGAAATTAATTCTCGGATTTCCTTGAGTTGTTGATTTTGTTTTACTCATAAAACTTTTAAGAAAGGGTTAAAAAATATTTTGATTCATTTAAAAATATCAGGAAAGAAAAGGAGAGAAAAGAGAAAAGAGAAAAGACATAGAGATATTTGGCGCTATCAGAAATTGTCTTTATTCTTTGTTCTTTATTCTTACAGTCTGATTCCTAACTGCAACACTGGTATATCTTTTCACAGCGTAATGCAAAATATTTTTCTTACTTTTGAGACGGTATTACCCGTAATATCTATAAACACGAAATCCCCTTCATGTTATTACACAATGAAAGAGTTGATTTTCAATATTTTATAAATTTACAAACAATTATTCGCGCCAAAAGAGGGGCAAAGATACAAAAAGTTATCCACAATAACAAATAAATCGTCTCATTTTTAAGCTGTTAAAATAAAAAGGCTGCCCGAAACGAGCAGCCTTCGCCTTATTATGAAGTTACAAAATTATTTTACAATAACCTTATAAGATTTCACTGTTGATTTGGTTTCAATCTTAATGATATAAACCCCTGTAGGCAATGATGCGGTATCAATACCTGTACGTGCAGAGAATTTATCAGACTTCACCGCTTTTCCTTCTGCTGAGAACAATGTGTACGTTCCTTCTTCCGAAGCTGTCACCATAAGGCTTTCTCCAGCTTTAACAGGGTTAGGGTAAATCTTCACATCATTAGCAGCTTGTTTTATTTCTGAAGTTCCAGAAGTTTTTGCTGTCGCTGTCAATGCATTTTTAAGCAATGAAGCGTATGGTGAAAGTGGAGAATTCGGTGCTCCTCTCTTCACAAGGTCTGTATCTACAACTGCCTGAATACCATCTTTATCACCATCATTAATTGTAGAGATAAATCCACCACCCAATGTATCAAGGTTACCTTTTCCTATCTTATACAGGTCAAAGTCTGAACCATTTGAAGTAATATCAAGGAAATCAGGAGTATTATCTCCATCCACATTTCTAATTGGATATTTTAAAGTTCCGGAATCCGGATATGTTTCCAATACATCGGCTAGACCGTTTTTACCTACTGCAACACCATTATCAATAATACCATTATGATCTGCATCTATCTGGTTAATCACTGAGATCGGAATACCTGATTCAAATAGATCTAAAATTCCATCGTTATCAGAATCCAGATCACGATAATTTGGAACAGCATCTCCCAAGACAGGAGTAATTAAGATATCTCCCTCTAAATCATCATCTTCAAATTTAGCATTCTTATCAAAATCTTCAATTGAATCCGGAATACCATCATTGTCAGAGTCAAAATCACAAGCATCTACAACACCATCACCATCGGTATCTAATGTTGGCGATTTGTCATTCACTACTGTACATCCTTCTGCACAATCCGGAATACCGTTACCATTATTATCTATACTATCATCACCATTAGGACAACGATCGAAGCAGTTTGGAACACCGTCATTATCATCATCTTTACTAGCAAATGCATTATAGATATAATAATTCTGAGGAATACGAACAGCTGTACCGCTATTGAAGGTAATTTTCATTCTGTTAAAAGGTTTTGTAGCCTTTCCTCCTACATAAAATTTATTGGAATTCGTTGTAAAGAAATTTCCACTAATAAGACTTCCTGAGCTTGTAAAAGTATCTGTTACAGAGTTTCCATTATATAATGTTACTGTAATATTTTCAAGAACGCTTACCCCAAGAAGGTTTCCTGCTTTTTCTACAGTAAATCCAGTCATTGTATTAGCAGGCAACATACTATTGCTGCTTACGGTTGCAAATGCTGAAAAAATACTGAAGATAGATGCAGCCGGAACTGTTGCTGTTGCATAATTGGATGGATTGTTATCCACAATAGCTTCCGGATTTGTCATTTTGGCTAAGATAAGGCCTAAGAATCCAGGTCCTGATGTCCAGCTTGATCCTGTTACTAGATTTCCAGGCACCGCTGATCCGCTGGTCTGAATTTTATCATCACATTCACAAGAAATCGGCTCTTCGAAAGCATAAAACACTTTAAGTGCTCCCAAATTAAATCCTACCGTCTGAGTAATCTTTAATCTTACTTCATTGAAAGGTTTAGTGGTTGTTAAAGTTAATTTCTGTTTTCCTGAACCATATCCTAGAACTTTAATATTGATCAATCCTCCACCATCTGAAAGTTGTCTTGAATCCTGAAGCTGACCAAACAAATAAGTTTCAATTGTAATATTCTTTAAAAATTCAGCACTTAATAATTTCCCCTGATCATCAGGCTCAATAACAAACCCAGTTCTGTTTCCTGCAGGATACACCTGATTTTTGTCTAAAACTCCTACTGAATAAGATCCTAATAATCCTATAGGAAGAACTACTTTCCCGAAAGAATTTTTATTTCCATCCCCTATATTTTCTTTGTTCTGAACATAAGAAAGAGGAGCAAGGAAACTACTGCTTCCGGACACATTACCATCTACACCACTTCCTGCAATAATATCATCACAAATTCCATTGTTGTCTACCGGTACTCTGGCTGGATCAAATGCAAATGCATAATACACATTCATTGCACTGAATACAGAAAGAACATTGGTTTGGTATAATCTCACTTCATTAAACTCTTTGGAAGTCTTAAAATGTAAGAATATTCTGTTTTTACTTCCCCCAAATGCCGGCACTGATAAAAGCGTACTGCTTGTAGTGGTTTCCTGAAGAACTCCATTTTTATAAGTACTGATTCTTAATGAACTTAAAAGATCAATCGTGATAAAGCTCGTTCCAAGATCTACATTAAATCCAGTAATATATCCTGCCGGATAAGTGGTATTATTATTTTTTACAGAGATTCCATTTCCACTTATTAAAGATGCGAAATTCCCCATATTCACACTGTTATCCAGACTGGCATCCACCACCGGATTCATACTTCCGCTATAACATGCTAGGCAAATTCCCGAGTTATTCACTGGTTTTGCTTCTACTCCCATCCCACGGATAGGCTCATAGCCCTGTTGGGCAAAAACTACAGCAGACATTATGAAAGTCATAAGGACTGCGGTTAGTTTCTCGAATAATTTTTTGGTCATTTTTTATTGTTTTATAAAGTTTGTGTTTCTATTTTTTAATTACATTAAAGGATCTGCCATATAAAAGCACTTGCTCCAGTCTGTCTACATCCCACAAAGTTCCCTACAGATGATGATACTTCATATATAATAGTTCCTGCATTTGAGGCATCACAGGTTGGCCTTGCATTGGCTCTAATTTGTATTGCTTTACTTACTTCCAGATCAGCAAAATTTGTTGAATTAGGAACCATATTAATTCCTACATTAGTAGTTGCAGCATTGTTCTCATTAAAAAACACCTGTGTCCCGTTTGCGTATACTGTTTGCCCTGAATTGGCTGTTCCGGAAAACCCTATTACATATGCTTTTCCTCCCACAGCTGAACTTGCAGAACCAACAGCAATACTATTTGGGTCTACTGTATTGCCACTCCCTATAGCAATTCCACCTTTATTGTTATGTTGATTCCCTATTGTGAGTCCTGCTACGCCACTCACAGTATTGGAGTTTCCAAATACAAGATGATTCGCTCCTGTTGCCGTGTTTAAATTTCCAATAATCTTTGCTCCGCTGGTAGCTGAGTTATTGGCTCCAATAGCTAATGCCGGGAAATTAGCGTTAATCGCAGTTGCCGTATTATTTCTTCCAATAGCAACATTGGATGATGTTGAATTGGTTGTATTATTTGATCCCCAGGAAAAAGCAGCATAAGGCCCAGATGCATCATTAGCATTTCCTCCTTGCAGCGTTCCGTCTACATCAAGTATTGCTTTTACATTTTTTTGGGTAGCCAGCACCAGATTTTGTCCATCGCTTGTTCCTAAATAATTTCCAGTGGAAATATCTGTTCCTAACGTTGAAGAAGTAGCTACTGTACCACTATTTCCCACTGTACGCCAGTCTGCATTTAAGTTCCCCCATTTTGAACCATCAAAATAATAGTAACCGGGTGCTATAACATTTACCGTTTGTCCGTTAGGAGCTGCCTCCACAACAGTAACATATACTATAGCTCCTGTTTGAGCAGCAGTATAGTTCTTAGCTTTCAGCTGTACTCCTGTAAGTCTTGGAGCAATAACTCCATCAAGTTTATTTGCATCTGATGGAAAGCCCATCACATCAAGACTAGCCTGCGGCTGTCCTACATTAATCCCAACCTGTGCAGATATAGAAACACCGACAGATAAAAGTGCTAGAGTGAATAATTTGTTTTTCATTGTTAGTTGATATTTGTTGTTTTTTTTGTGTTTGTTTTTTAGAAAGGACAGTTCAATAGCTATTTCATTTAAAACTGTAAATGAAACTCCACAAGGAACCGTAAAAAATCAGAAATATTATTTTATAGAGGTACTCATCAGTTTATCAGGGATTTTAATGATAAACTTAAAACCATCAATCAGTTTAACAGAGTTCACGTAAAACCTCTTAACCTGCTTTATTACACCCAATACATCCGAATGGTCAGCAAAATTTATTATTCTCCATTTATTCAAGACCGAAATAGATTTTAGATCCTTCACAGGTAAAAGAAAATAATCTCTGTCATTAACAATTGGCACATTACCTTGTAATGCGTTTTCAACAGCAAGATATTGAAAATCATCATTAATGTTTGTATGACGATAAACACTAAATCCCAGGGGACTCACTAGTTCCTGTGAAAACGTATCAGATAAGTATGGGTAAAGATTAGTATCATTACTATCTGTATAGTGCAGCAACTGGGGAATGTCTACTGCGACAGACATAATGCTTGTATTTAGTTTTCCTATAGCCGACAATAGCAGAAGAAATACTATTTGACCATAGGAAAGAAAATAATTTCTATCCAATTGTTGTGTTTTTTATTATTGCAAATATAATACTTTTTCAAACAAAACAATATTTTAATAAAAAAAATTCATTAAATTTATTCAATATAAATATTTTAACCAAAATATCATATTAATAATTATCAAATAGATAATGATAATAAAATATAACGCAATACGCTGTAAGAATATTCAAATACATTTATAAATAAAATGTATGTTTTATTTCATGTTAACAACAAAAAAAGCCTGAGCAAATGCTCAGGCTTCTTATATTTATAATAAAATTGAAATTATTTCAATTCTACTTCAGCACCAGCTTCTTCTAATTGCTTCTTAAGAGCTTCAGCTTCGTCTTTAGAAACACCTTCTTTAATAGCAGAAGGAGCTCCGTCTACGATATCTTTAGCTTCTTTAAGACCAGCACCAGTTAAATCTTTTACTAATTTAACGATAGCTAATTTAGAAGCACCTGCAGACTTAAGAATTACGTCGAATTCAGTCTTTTCTTCAGCAGCTTCACCTGCACCACCTGCAGCAACAACTACAGCAGCAGCAGCTGGCTCAATTCCGTACTCATCCTTAAGGATAGTAGCTAATTCGTTTACGTCTTTTACAGTTAGGTTTACTAGCGTTTCAGCTAAATTTTTTAAATCTGACATTGTTGTAATGTTTTTGTTGATTATTTATTTAATTTCTTGAGTGTAATTATTCAGCACTTGTTTCTTCAGTGCTTTCTGCAGCAGCTTCTGGAGCTTCAGCAGCAGGAGTTTCTTCAACTACAGGAGCAGCTTCTTCAGCTTTAGCTTCTACAGTTTCAGGTTTGTTTTGAAGAGCAGAAACAACTCTTTGGATTGGAGACTGAAGTAATCCGATGATTTCACCGATCATTTCTTCTCTAGACTTGATGTTAGCCAACATGTCTAGGTTGTTGTCACCTAAGTAGAAAGTTTCTTGAACAAAAGCAGACTTTAAAGCTGGCTTTTCTTCTTTCTTTCTGAATCCTTGGATTAACTTAGCAGGAGCGTTTGCTGTATCAGCAATCATCAACGCTGAGTTTCCTTTGAAAGTAGGGAACATTTCAGAGTAATCTACTCCTTCAATTTGCTCCATTGCTTTCTGTAAAAGTGTATTTTTAACAACTTTTACTTTGATGTTTTGCTTGAAAGCTTGTCTTCTGAAATCAGAAGATTTACCAGCGTTCAAACCGTCTAAATCTGCTACGTATACTACTTTTGCATCCTGAAGCAAATCTTTGATCTCTTGTATTGCTACAACTTTTTGGTCTTTTGTCATTGTCTTAAGGATTATTATTAGTTAACAGATTTAGTATCAATTGCAATACCTGGGCTCATTGTAGAAGACAAATAGATAGACTTCACATAAGTTCCTTTAGCAGCAGTTGGCTTCATTTTGATCAATGTAGAGATCAATTCCTGCGCATTTTCTTTGATCTTAGCAGCATCGAAAGATACTTTACCAATACCAGCGTGGATGATACCATACTTGTCTACTTTGAAATCAATTTTACCTGCTTTCACTTCAGTTACTGCTTTACCAATTTCCATTGTTACAGTTCCTGATTTAGGGTTTGGCATTAAACCTCTTGGACCTAATACTCTACCTAATGGACCTAATTTACCCATTACAGCTGGCATCGTAACGATAACGTCAACGTCTGTCCAACCATCTTTAATTTTTTGTAAATATTCGTCAAGACCTACATAATCAGCACCAGCAGCTTTAGCTTCTGCTTCTTTATCTGGAGTTACTAAAGCCAAAACTTTAACATCTTTACCAGTACCGTGAGGAAGAGATACAACACCTCTTACCATTTGGTTTGCTTTTCTTGGGTCTACACCTAATCTTACAGCGATATCTACAGAAGCATCAAACTTTGCAGTGTTCACTTCTTTTACAAGAGCTGAACCTTCTTCAAGGTTATAGATTCTTCCTTTTTCTACTTTGCTTAAAGCTTCCTTTTGCTTTTTAGTCAATTTTGCCATTTCTAATAGTTTTAAGCGTTAAAAGTTGGTTTAGTTCCTGTTACTCTTAATCCCATAGATCTAGCAGTACCTGCAACCATAGAAACAGCAGAGTCCATTGTAAAACAGTTAAGATCCGCCATTTTATCTTCAGCGATTTTCTTTACTTGTTCCCAAGTTACAGCACCTACTTTGTTTCTGTTTGGTTCACCAGAACCTCCCTTGATCTTAGCCGCATCCATTAACTGAATTGCTGCAGGTGGAGTTTTAATAACGAATTCAAAAGATTTGTCTTCGTACACTGTAATTACTACAGGTAAAACTTGCCCTGGCTTATCTTGGGTTCTTCCGTTAAATTGCTTACAAAACTCCATGATGTTCACACCTGCAGAACCTAATGCTGGACCTACTGGTGGAGAAGGGTTAGCTGCGCCACCTTTCACCTGAAGCTTTACCATTTTAAAGACTTTCTTAGCCATTGTTTGTTTTTTAAATTTGAATAATTAATGAGTTTGGAAGCATTTATTATTCAGTAGGTTATCGCACTCACTTATGACAAACCTACTTTTTGGACTGCAAAAGTATAAAATATTTTTGAAACTACAAACGGATATTGCTGATTTTTAAAAAGTTTTAAAAAATAATTGATATTCAGAAGTTCATATTCCAGATTTTCGTATTGATGAATATATTTTACTCTCTCATAAAAGAAAAGGAGAACATCTGACTGCTCCCCTTTCTTCCTAATTGAACTATTACTATTATGGAAAATTACTTTTTGAGAAATTTCATACTTTCTTCTTTTTCTTTTACCTTTAAAATATAGGCTCCTTTTATCAGATCTTTAACATCAATTATTCCCTGCGTCATCAATCCGGATTTCACTAATTGTCCTGCTGTATTATAAATTTTGAAATCCTGATCTTTTAATCCATCTATATGAATAAGGTCTACTGCCGGATTCGGATAAAATTTAATATTTGATTTTTTTCCTGAAATATCATTTGTTCCCATTGTACTATTAGGTAACAACAGATTCTGTGCATAAATCCCCGTTGGAGCTCCTTCAACATTTTTAGTTTCTTGGAACACGATTACTCCTTGTCCACTAATTGGTCTCAACACAGTTGTATAAGCTTTAGAGGCTGGAAAGGTTGCCATTGGAAGATATTGCTGAGGCCACTCAAAATCTCCGTTATCTTTTAATTGTACAGCATTCAGAGATACATTAAGTGCAGTACCTTCTTTTTTCTGCACCACAAAATAAGGTTTATCATTTACCAGCTGCAAATTGCTATAATGGAACATCGATATATTATCTACGGGAAATACCTGTTTAGCATGATCTGTAAATAATCTGGCTCCGCTATTTTTGTCGAATTTCTGTACAAACTCACCATTTTCTCCCTGAGATGAAGAACTGTAATTGGCAATAGACCATATATAAGAAGATCCAGGAGTAAAAGCGATCTTCATATCTTTTTCAAAATAGGTCTGATTGGTATCAAAATCTACTCCATAGACACCCCATGGAAGAGAACCATCTGTATTCACTCTTTGAAGGTAACCATCAAATCTCATATTTTCACCGGTACTATATCCGTAATACACTATGTTTCCATCCGCTGCTCCAGTATATTTTGCATTATAAGCAGTAGATTTAGTAGTAATCTGTTGGGCAGCATCCCAAAGTAATCCCCCATTTTTCAGGTTTAGCTTCTGAGCAAACAAATAGCTAGTAGTTCCAAAGGAGAGCTGTTTATGGAAAATAATTTCGCATTCATCTCCATTCAATTTAAAGAGGTCAGCAGGAATAGTATTTTTAGTAAGATCATTTGAAACAATCTGAGTGGGCGCTGTCCATACTGATTGCCCGGTAGGATCAAACATCTGAACTTTAGTATATTTCTGACTTGGAGGAAAATAGCCTACAACAATATTCCCATCTGATAATGGAAGAATCGTGGGTAAATACGCTTCACCCAAGCTAATCCCATTTGGCCATACCGATGTTCCCTGAGGTGTAATTTTAAAAACATATCCTGGAGTTCCGGCACCTGTTCCTGTTACCCCAATATAAAGATTATCTGATGCATCTACGGCTGTTTTTTCCATAACGGTATAAGTTCCCATAGGAATCTGATCTGAAACTTTAATTCCATTAGGACCTAATTGTTTGTTTCCAGCTTGATCCAGAATCTGAACCCAAAGTTCAAAATTAACCGGTGCCGGCACACTTTTCCAGAATCCAATATATGTTTTCCCATCACTCATTGTTTCAGCAAAAGAGCCGCCTCCTCCACTTGTTACCAGAAGATTTTGATTCAACGCAGGATTCCATTGTGCTTTTCCTATAAAACCTATGGAAAGACCTATAAAAAGAGTAAGTAATTTTTTCATTGTGGTATTGTTTTAAATAGGGAACAAAGGAATACAAAGTCCTTCAATCCTATTAAAAACACCCCACACAATTACCACATAACAAACAAAAAACACCACATCATCTCCACACACCAAAACATAAACAAATACAATTCAATCAATTACAATTCATTCAAATATTGGGCAAGATCTTCTTTTGTATTGGTAAGATTCATTTTTTTTCTTAAACGTGTTCTCGAATTTTCGATCGTTTTTGGGGTTACATTCAGGAGGTTTGAAATTTCTTTTGTGGATAATTTCAGTTTCAGCATTGCTGCCAGCCGTTTATCATAATTGGTTAATCCGGGATGTTTGCGATCAAGGTTTTCGTAAAATGACTCATGAATATTCAGAAAATGATATTCAAAATCTCCCCAAGAATCGTTTTTAGTGTTCAGTTTGATTTCGTTGATAATTCTTGAAACTTCATTAATCTCACTGTCTTTAAGCTTAGACTTCAGAACATTTACCTGTTCCAGCAATGATTTAAAGATCTCCTCTATCTTAGATTGCTCCATGGATTTATAAACCAGCATTTTTTCTTTCATCTGGTTGTCTATTTCCAATTGCTTTTCCCTGTTTTCTATTAGCTTTTTCTCAAGACGGAGTTTTTCGGCTTTGTTTCTGAAATTAATCAGTAATAAAATACTGATGATCACTATCAACAGAAGAATAACAGCCATCACCACATATAGTATATTCTTTTTGTCCTGTTCTATTGTATCCAGTCTTTTCTGTAGTTCATAGTCATGCTGTACTTTCAGCCGTTCTACATTCACAGCCTTTTCTTCTATATTCAGCAGCTCACGGATAGAATCATATTTTTTGAATGTTTCTACAGAATGTTTATAATCTTTATTCAGTTGATAAGCTCTATAAAGGGTTCTTAAATAATTGGTGTTATCAAAATTTACTCCATTAGAGGTTATATATTTTCCCACATTTTGAGCATACAGTAATGCTTTTTCCGGGTTTTGTGTTTCAATATAGAAGTTAGCAAGATTATAATTGACCTGATAATTTGATTTATGATCTTCAATATTATTTTTCTTCAAAATAGTATGAGCTTCCAACAGATAGTCCTCAGCTTTGATGTGATTTCCTTCCAAAAAATTAAGCTTTCCAAAGTTTGAAAAGACGAATGCTTTTAAAACAGGATTATCATATGTTTCGAAAGCTTTTAATCCTTCTTCAAAATAATATCTTGATGAATCCAGCTTTGATAAGACCAGATAAGCATTTCCTAAATTATTAAGTGCTTTGATGGTTTCTGTTTGCTGCTTTTTTTTCTGATAAAAGCTCAACAGTTTCTTGTAATAGGTAACTGCTTTTCTAGTATCATTCAGTTGTGAATACGTATAGGCAAAAATTCCGTCTATCTTAGCCCTTTTTTCTTCATCTTTATCTCCAAATATGTGATAAGCTTTGCTGGAGTAATCCAATGCAAGATCAAAATAGTTAGCATCACTGTAGATTTTTGCTGCTTCCAGATAAAAATTTGCCAAATCATTATCTGCAACATTTTTTCTTGCCTGCTGTATATTAAACTCTGCTTTTTTCCAATCCTTAAACTTTAGCTCATTGGCTATATCCATATATTGCTCATACTCTTTCTTAGCCTGTCCAAAGTACAGCATAAATGAAAGCAAAAACAGCGATGTAAAGAATAGTCGTTTCCCCATTTTAATATAATTCCATATAAAAGTATAAAATCATTTGAAAAAACAACAGACAATATTCACCTACACCTAATAAACTGATAAAAAATTTCAAATACAGCATGAAGATTATTAAAAAAAGAAACCAGACTATTCTTCAATAGCCTGGTTTCTTTCTTATCATTAATGATGACTTTCTTATATTAAAAACCTGCTGGTTTGTTAATCGTTTGAGTAGAACCATCAGTCCCTCCCAAATCAGCATTTACATCACTGATATTTTGTTTTGTGATCAATCTTTTATAAGCCATCAGGTAAAGATCCACTGTGAAATTGTTATAGGTTCTTGCTGGATTGGACGAAGTCGTAGCAATAATTCTACTATCTGTAAACCTTGCCCTAATATGCCAAGTACCATTGCTTTTGAACATAACAACATCAGGAGACCCCTGTCTGTTATCGTTCGTGCCATTATCTCCATAATCAAGCATAACATTGGTAGTCCCATCATTCAGCTTAAACGAATAGTTATGAAGTACGACAAGAAAGTTGTCTGCATTTATCTTTGTATCATAATCTGTAATTCCAGCTCCAGATACTCCGGTAAGTGAAAGCTTCAGATAATTGAATAACCCACTGCTTTCCAAAGTTGGATCATATAAGTCTAAACCATTTTGGGAAGTAGCAAGAAAACTCCCTCCTGTCATAGTAGGCTCTCCTGGATTTCTAAGATATAAAGAATTTGTATATGTCTTTCCATTAACGTCAAGTGTCTCGGTAGGATTAGCAGTATTAATTCCTACTTTCCCTTTCTGGGCATTTAGAAATAACCCCAGACACATGATTACTGTAATATAAATTTTCTTTTTCATATGTTTTATTGAAGCCCTAAAGGCGTATTGGTTGATACTCCTGAATATACAGGTGAAGCAGATGCTGAAACCGAACCATTGAAAGTTCCCCAATCTTTAACTAAGGATTTTTCAAAAACGTTCAATGTAAGAGTCCATGTTCCATTTTGTGATGAAACGGTACCCGCGCCTTTAAAACCCAGATTGATCGCATGGTAATTTTTGCCTCCGCTTGTGACCTGAGTTACTTCTGTAGAGTAAGAACCAAAAGATTTGGGGGTGGTTGTGGATATTGTTGCCGATGTTGCTACTGTAAAAACAGCCCCTGTAATAGCCACTACATATTTACTTGCATCTAAACCTGTATTTAGGTTAACCACCTCGTCCTGTTTAACATTTTTCAATATAACATTATACATATTTACGGGTGCTACGTTACGAAGTGAAATATCCAACAGCTTTACTTTACCCACAGGCGAAGTATCTTTCGAACGAGTAAGAAGAAGATAATTTCCACTTGCTTTTGTATTTTCTGTATCTATCAGATAGGATTCTACTAATGTTTCTCCTACTAGATCCAAAGCACCTTTAGGAGTAGTAGTATTAATTCCAACCTGAGCTTTCATGCTTAAAGAAGCAAAAGCCATCAAGAATACTATAATATTTTGTTTCATACAATATTTTATTGAATTAAAGGAGCCGCCGCCGCACCGGTTGTTGAGGCTTTAAGATCCTGAGTAGAGTTAAAGTCTTTTGCATAAGATCTGTCAAACACTAATAGATTAAGTGTCCATATTCCTGTAGGGAAAGATGAATCTGGAGAAAAGCCTTGATAATCTGCTTTAAGTTTCCAGGTTCCTCCGGAAGAATAAGCAAATATTTGAGGAACCGGTGTCAACCAATCTGCAGAATACGTTCTTGTAGGCTGAGTAAATCCAAAAGAGGAAATCACCACAAGAAACTTATTGGAATTGATCTTCGTATCAAATTGATTTACCCAATCCTTGTCTGAAGGATCGCAAGTAACTTTAAACTGAATAATATTAATTGGTGCCGGAGAGTTAGGTACAAAAGTATCATTATAAGCGGTAATCTTATTTTCCGGTGCCGGAGACTTAATGATAAATGTATAATTTTCATCAGCACCAAGCTTTTCCATTGGTTTTTTGAAAACCATTCCAGATGTCTTCATAGTACCATTCACTGTAAGTTCTTTTTCAGGCTTCGCAGTATTAATGCCAACCTGAGCACTCATGAATCCTACTGACCCTACTAAAAGGGTCATCGAAATAATTTTTGTCATTATGGGGATGTGTTTATTTTAAAAACTTCTCAACCCAACTTTCCTTTATCTCATTTATGATTCAAGAATAAAACACAAAATAGCTTTATACATCTGCTAAGCAGTGTACCAAAATGAAAAAACAAAAAGTTTTATGGGTTAATGATGGTTAGTTTACAATAAACATGCCATCAAAGATGAAATGATCATTAGAAAATTAAATGAATACAGGAAAAAGGAACCATTTTCCAATAAAAGGGAGTAATAAACCCGTGCAAAGTGCAGTATAGAAGCTAGTCAGCAAACTTATACTTTTAATAAAATAATCTACTAAAAATTATAGAAAATAAAATATAGAAGATGAAAAATAGTTATTTTTTATCAATAATGAATTATTTCGAAATAAAAGAGTGTTGAAGAAAATCCAAAGGCTAAGAATACATTCCTATTGAGTTCTTACAGCCAATTCGAATGTCTCTATGGAATATTAAGAAGGATATCCTATCATTATTAAAAGCCTTCTTCTGAGGATAGTTATTATTTACCCATTCAATTCTTGACTCATTAGAAACCTTTATACAACAAAAAAAGGACCGCTTAAAGCGGTCCTTTTTATAATTTATATCAGTAAATATTATACTTTTTCTACTTGCATGTAGCTTAGTTCCATTGGAGTTTTTCTACCGAAGATTAATACAGAAACTTCAATTTTCTTTTTATCTTCAAGAATCTTCTCAATTGTACCATTGAATCCGTTGAAAGGACCATCGATCACTTTTACGTTTTCTCCTACTACATATGGAATCTCAACATCGCTTGCAAATTCTGAAAGTTCATCCATTCTTCCAAGCATTCTGTTCACTTCTGATTTTCTCATTGGAACAGGATCTCCACCTTTTGTTAAACTTAAGAAAGAAATAACTCCAGGGATGTTTTTGATAACGTGAGGAATCTCCCCCATTAGCTCAGCTTCAATCATTAAGTATCCAGGATAGTAAGGTCTTTCTTTAGGAACTTTTTTACCGTTTCTAATTTGAATTACCTTTTCCATAGGAATAACCACTTGAGTAACGTACTGCTCAAACCCTAGACGTTTGATTTCTGTCTCAATATAGTTTTTCACTTTATTTTCCTGTCCGCTGATAGCTTTCAGCACATACCATTTCAATTCGCTCATTTTGGGAAAATACTTTTATAATTAATTGAACAAGTTGATTAGCATTCCAATGATGTTGCTGATTGATTTAGAAAACAATTCATCAACTCCAAATGTAAATAATGCCAGAATCACTGTCGCAATAGTCACTACAATTGTAGAAGACTGAAGGTCAGCCCATTTTGGCCATTCAACTTTATGTCTGAATTCGTTATAAGAACCTTTTAAAAAATCGACAAATGAACTCATAATTTATATTTGCACGGGCACAAGGATTCGAACCCTGATCAACGGTTTTGGAGACCGGTATCCTACCATTGGACGATGCCCGTAGTTATAAAAGCTTCCGAGAGTTTCCTTTCGGAAGCTTTATTTATTTTAAGATGATTAGTCTACAATTTCAGTAACCTGACCTGAACCAACTGTTCTACCTCCTTCTCTGATCGCAAATCTAAGACCTACGTTAAGAGCGATTGGTTGTAACAATTCTACAGTGATCTCTAAGTTATCACCAGGCATTACCATTTCTACACCTTCTGGTAAGAAGATCTCACCTGTAACGTCAGTAGTTCTTACATAGAACTGAGGACGGTACTTGTTGTGGAATGGAGTGTGACGTCCACCTTCTTCTTTAGAAAGGATATAAACAGAAGCTTTGAATTTTTTGTGTGGCTTAACTGAATCTTTCTTAGCGATAACCATACCTCTCTTGATGTCAGTTTTTTCAATACCTCTCAACAATAGACCTACGTTATCTCCAGCTTCACCTCTATCTAGGATCTTTCTGAACATCTCAACTCCTGTAATAGTAGAAGTTAATTTTTCATCACCCATACCTACGATATCAACTGGATCTCCAGTGTTGATAACACCAGCCTCGATTCTACCAGTTGCTACAGTACCTCTACCTGTAATAGAGAATACGTCTTCGATTGGCATCAAGAATGGCTTTTCAGTATCTCTTGGTGGTTGCTCGATCCAAGTATCAACAGCATCCATTAATTCTTCTACGCTTTTGAACCACTTATCTTCTGTGTTAGCAGGAGATGCAGTAGCTGCTGTAAGAGCTCCTAAAGCAGAACCTTGGATTACTGGAGAGTTATCTCCATCAAACTCGTAAGTAGACAATAAGTCTCTAAGTTCCATTTCAACAAGTTCTAACAATTCTGGATCATCCACCATGTCAACTTTGTTCATGAAAACAACGATTCTAGGTACATTTACCTGACGGCAAAGTAGGATATGTTCTCTAGTCTGAGGCATTGGACCATCAGTTGCAGCACATACTACGATAGCTCCATCCATCTGAGCAGCACCAGTTACCATGTTCTTAACATAGTCGGCGTGACCTGGACAGTCAACGTGAGCATAGTGTCTTTTTTCAGTTTCGTATTCGATGTGAGCAGTATTGATAGTAATACCTCTTTCTTTTTCTTCTGGAGCAGAGTCAATTGCAGAGAAGTCTTTTTTCTCAGCAAGACCTTTGCTAGCTAATACAGCAGAAATAGCAGCTGTAAGAGTAGTTTTACCATGGTCAACGTGACCAATAGTACCAATGTTCAAGTGTGGTTTGTTACGATTAAACGTTTCCTTTGCCATGATTTAAAATTATTTATTTATTGTTTTTCAAATTTTCGGTGTGCAAATATAATGAATTTTTAAATACCAAAAACTTTTTATTCAAAAAACTTTCAATATTCTCATCCAATGAAGGACAAACCTTATATTTCGATGCATTGAGACTGCAAATTTACACATTTTTCCGGATTGAAAAAATCTTTCTGAAACCTTTTACAGCTCCTTTTACAGAAAAGCCTGAAATACAGAATATTTCAGGCTCAATTAATATATAAAATGAAAGATAATTAGACTTGACTTAGCCTTTTAGTCCTGTTAAAAATCCAGAAAATGATTGGAAAAATAAGAAGAGTAAGCACTGTGGCGGTTATAAGACCACCAATAATTACAATAGCTAAAGGCTTTTGAGATTCAGATCCGATCCCAGTGGATAGGGCTGCCGGCATTAATCCTATAGAAGCCATAAGCGCAGTCATAATTACCGGTCTTGTTCTTGCTTTCACCCCACTTAATATGGCATTATCTATATCCAGTCCGTTTTTAACATTCTGATGGAACTCTGTAATCAAAATTACTCCGTTCTGTATACATATTCCAAGAAGAGCAATCATTCCTACCCCTGCAGAGATTCCGAAATTCATTCCGGTAACATGCAAGGCAATAATACCTCCGATCAAAGCAAATGGAACATTCGCTAGTACCAGAAGAGAGTCTTTCATATTTCCAAACAGAATAAACAGAAGGAAAAAGATCATCAGAATACTTACCGGAACAACCTGAGCCAATCTGTGTGAAGCACGCTGCTGGTTTTCAAACTGTCCTGTCCAGCCTACAGAATATCCATCCGGAAAATCAATAGTTGCTACTTTCTTCTGAGCATCAGCAATGGTACTTCCCAAATCACGATCACGGATTGAGAATTTTACGCCGATATATCTTTTAATATTATCTCTGTAAATAAAAGCTGCTCCATTATCTTTAACAATAGTACTGATCTCTTTTAAGGGTATTTTTGCTCCATCCTGGGTAGGCACCATTAAAGCTGCAATATCATTTTCATTGCTTCTGTATTGCTGAGAATAACGGAGACGAATTGGGAATTTTCTTTCTCCATCAAACATTTCAGAAGCGGTTTTACCTCCAAAAGCCATTTCCAATACCGCTTGTGCATCTGCCGGCATCACTCCGTAAGCGGCCATTTTATCTCTATCTAATACCACGCTCACTTCCGGTTGACCGATATTTTTAATGATCCCTGGATCTTTTACACCTTCAACATCTTTAACTTTTGATAAAACCTCGTGGGCTAATTTATCCAAGGTTTCTAAATTATCTCCATAGATCTTAATTCCGTTTTCTGCTTTAAAACCCGCTACGGCTTCCGCTACGTTATCTGAGATCGGTTGAGAATAGTTAAAAGTAATTCCCTGATAACTTCTCAGCTTTTGATCTATTTCATTAATCAGTTCATCATAAGTGATCTTTCGCTTCCATTCTTCCCTCGGCTTAAGGTTTACAGCAAACTGCACAAATCCGAATCCATTCGGGTCTGTTCCGTCATTACTTCTTCCTGTTTGTGCCAGAACATCTGTTACTTCAGAGAAACTCATAATATCCTTTTTCAAGAGGTCTGCTGTTTTCAGGGATTCTTTTAGTGATGAGCTCATCGGCATTTCGGCAGTAATCCAAAGGGAACCTTCATTAAGCTGTGGTAAGAATTCCGTTCCAAGGAATTTACCGGAAAATAATGTCACTGCAAGGAAAGAGATCGCCACGATCATACTCATCTTTTTATGTTTAAAGGTTACGTTGAAACCTTTTAATACAATTCTATCCCAGAAATTAACAAACGGATTATTTTTTTCTCTTACATTTTTATTTAAAAGGATATGAGAAAGTACTGGAACCAGCGTTAATGTAAATATCAACGCTCCTATTAGTGCAAATCCTAATGTAAAGGCTAAAGGCGAAAACATTTTCCCTTCCACTTTTTGGAATGAGAAGATCGGGATCAACGAGGTAATAATAATAAGTTTGGAGAAGAAAATAGCTTTTCCTAATCCGGTTCCGGTCTGCTTAATCCAGCCTCCTTTTGCCAGTTTATTAAATTTTTCCTTTCCATATCGATGTGCTTTGTGGTCGAGCATTACAAAGAGGCCTTCCACCATGACGACGGCTCCATCAATAATAATCCCGAAATCTACTGCTCCCAGAGAAAGTAGATTGGCACTCATCCCTGCCAGTTTTAAACATAAAAATGCAAATAATAAGGATAAAGGAATGATGATGGAAACAATTAATGTAGTTCTCCAATCCGCCATAAAGATCAAAACGATCACGGTTACCAATACAATTCCTTCAATTAAGTTATGCATTACCGTGTGTGTAGTGAAATCCATCAGGTTATCCCTGTCATAGAAAGTCACCATTTTCACGTCGTTCGGAAGAATCTTTTCGTTCAGTTCTTTAATTTTTTCTTTTACTCCTACCAGAACTTCTCTTGGATTCTCCCCTTTTCTCATCACTACAATCCCTTCTACCGTATCATCGTGATGGTTGAGTGCTGCCTGCCCTACTCTAGGCATGGAACTTTCATGAACCTCTGCTACATTTTTTACCAGAACCGGGTTTCCACTGTCATTCTGAATAGTAATATTTCCTATATCTGTAATAGATTTTACTAAACCTATTCCTCGTACAACATAAGCTTGCCCGTTCTTTTCAATAACGTCTCCTCCAACGTTCAGGTTACTCTTGGTAACGGCATCATATACCTGAAGCGGTGTCAGGTTATATTTATCCAATGCTCTGGGGTCAATACTCAATTCAAATACTTTGTCCTGTCCACCGAAAACGTTGATATCTGCTACTCCAGGCACGCCTCTTAAAGCACGGTCTATCACCCAGTTTTGCAGGGTAAGTAATTTACGTGAATCTTTTGTTTTACTTTCCAGCGTATATCTGAAAATTTCTCCGGTTGGCCCGTAGGGTGGTTGCACTTCAGGGTCTACCTCGTCAGGAAGGCTAATGGTTCTTAATTGGTTATTGACCTGATTTCTGGCAAAAGTATCATCCACCCCATCATCAAACAGAATTTTAACAATAGAAAGTCCAAACATCGTGGTACTTCTCACACTGGTTTTCTTCTGAACCGGGCTCATTGCCAATTCTATGGGTGTAGTAACAAAACGTTCTACTTCTTCTGCACTACGCCCATTCCATTGGGTAATGATTACAATCTGGGTATTGGTAACATCCGGAAAAGCTTCAATAGGCATATTTTTGAAACTTATAAATCCGGCAACCGCTAAAATAGCTACCCAGATAAAGGTAAATGCTTTATTCTTTAATGAAAAAGCGATTATATTTTTTATGAATTTATTCATGATAGATACATTGATGACCTAAAAAAGCCGTTGAAAGAATTTATTTTAAATCACTACAAGTTTCAACTGTTCAGAGAACGGTATATCAAAAGCTGATTGTTGGTAATTACTTCTTCTCCTTCTTTAAGACCATCTGCGATATAAGTAACATCACCTACCTGTTTCTGTACTTTCACTTCTCTTACTTTCACATCAGTTCTGGATTTAAAAATCACTACAAAGCTTTTGTTATCATCAAAAATTACAGCTTTAGAAGGAACAGCTAACATTGTATTGCTTTCCAGGCTGGAAACTTTTATAGTGGCTTTACTATCCGGAATTAATAATCCATTGGCATTATCCAGATCTACCCTTGCCTGCATGGCATTGGTTTGCGGATCAATAATTTTGAATATTTTATCAATTCTTCCATCAAAAACTTTATCCGGATAAGAAAGGGTAGAAACCTGAGCTTTCATTCCAAGGCTTATTTTATCAATATCAGATTCATTAACGTTCATAATTGCCCATACATTAGTAGTATTGGCGACATCAAAAATATTTTCACTTCTATCGCTTCTCAACTGCATGTCTTTATTAATACTTTTCTGAACAATATAACCACTAATTGGTGCAATAACACTATAAATATTTCCTGTCTTCACATTATAAACGGTACTTATAGCAGTAGCTCTCTGTAATTGATCCTGTGCTTTTTGTAGCTGGCTTTTGGCTTCCAGTACATCTCTTTCGGTATTTAACTTCCCTTCGTATAACTCTTTTGAAACACGTAAATTATTTTTTGCAACAACCAAATCTGTTTTTGCGTCACTGACATCCTTTTGCACTTCTGCGAGTTCCGTACTTCTGATGGTAGCCAAAACCTGACCTTTTTTCACATAATCACCAAGTTCTACATTTACACTCATCACATTTCCTCCTACCAAAGGATAAACGTCTATATAGCTGTTTTTATCTGCTGAAATCTTACCATAAAAACTATATTCATTCTCAATATTCTTTTGTTCAACCTTTGCTAAAGAGATCGAGTTCAACATGGTATTACTAAGCTCAAATCCTTTTTTTGCCTGATTTGTTTTTTGTTCCTCTTTTTTAGAACAAGTCACTAATGACAGGCTTATCAATACGGGGATAATATATTTTTTCATTGTTTTAATAGAAGATTTTCGTTTGTACTAGTTGATTAAGTTGTTCGGCAGAAAGCATAATCTGCTTTTTCATATCGTAAATATGCAGAATACTTTGTTTGTAACTTTCCATGAAGTCGGTAAATTCGATAAGACTAACATTTCCTCTCTGGAAGTTGGTTACAATCCCATTAAACACCAGATCCATATTCTTAAAATCATGTGGTTGTAAAGTATAATACTGCTGGTATTGATTATCCCATACTTTATAAGAGGCAGTGACTTGGGATATTAGTTCTTCTTTTTGTCTTGCTTCATCTTTTTTACTTTCCTCTATCTGATATTCTGCTTTCATCTCATTCCCTTTATTCTTTTTCCATAACGGAATTGGTATTCCGAAAGAAACGGCAATTTGATTATCAAAAGCTGCACCTCGTTGTGTGTAACGGGCTCCTACTGTCAAATCCGGTATATTGAGAGATTTTTGCCATTTTAGATTAAGCTGGCTACTTTCTGTTATCTTAATAAAAGTAAGGTAATTCGTATTGTTCTCGAGTGCTTTTTGTTGCAATTCCTGTAGACTTGTCAACGGTTGTCTATTAAAAAGCTGTTCCAATTCTTCACCAGAAATTAGAGGTTCAATTTCCGTTTGGCTTCCGGTAAGAAGCTTCAGAGTTTGTTTTTCTTGAATAATATTATTCGAAATCTCAGTCTTATCGCTTTGCAATCCTATGACCAGGGATTGAAGCCTCACCACATCTTTCAGTGAAACATTTCCTTTTTTATTCTGGCTCTCATAGGCATTAAGCAGGTTGGTAATATATTTAAGCTGAAGGTCTATATTCTCTTGTTTCTTTTCATCAAAAATAATACTGTAAAAGGTATTTCTCAGTTGTGCTCTTAAATCTATTACAAGTCCTTTGAACTGTAGTTCTGCAATCTCTTTGTTAGATTTTGCAAAAGCTACTTCATTCTTTCTTTTGCCTCCTAATACCAAAAGTTGATCAATACCAAATTCTTTTGCTCCTGTACTTCCTATATGAAGAACTTTATCATTTTCAGGGTCATAGGCATTCAACTCAACAGAGAGATTTGGCAGATCCCATATCTTTGCCTGAATGATATCTGCTTCTGCTTCACTAATATTATACTGCGCAGCAAGCAGTTGTAGGTTGTTCTTTTGAAATGCTTCTTCACACTCCGAAAGAGACATTTGCTGTTGTGCCGCCATGAATGAGGAAACGGCCAGGCACAGCACTGCAATTCTGTTCATTATTTTTCTTTTTAAATTACAAAATTGCTCGGATGTGATTAAAAGAAACTTAAATGAGGCTTAAAAAAATATTAAAATCGCCTTAAACAGGCTATTTTGAATGAGATTAGAGAGGTTCAAGAATTTAAATTTTTCTCCAATGATTGATTTTTTCTAGAAAATTTAATCCAAAGTTTAACAAAAACTATAACAGCTTTTGATCTAATAAATAGTTCTGAAAATTTATTTTTTAAAAATTACAGTAAATTTATTCATGTACTCGCCAGGAGAAGAATAAATAATTTCGGCATCATGATATTCCAAAATTCTTTTAACAATTCTAAGTCCTAAGCCGGAACCGGAAATATTTTGAGCATTATTTCCTCGTGTAAACGCTTCAAATAATTTAGTCTGCTCTTCCTCGGAAATCGTGTCACCATGGGAAATTACATCAATACTAAGATGAGTACTGGTTTCAGTTATCAATACTTTTACTTCGGTATTGTCAGAATATACTGCTGCATTTTTAAATAGATTAATAAAAACAATCACCAGTAATGATTGGATGCCGCTAATGGTAAGAAAAGCATTTTCAGAAGTCTCTTCTGCAATGAGAAAATCCAGTTTAAGCTCAGGGTAACTTTTTTCCACTCCTTCAAAGGCATCAAAAATCACTTCATCTATTCTTACATCTTCATAAATGCTTTGAATATTTTCCTTATCAAACTTCGTAAGTAAGAGTAATGAATTTGTTAAGTCTGATAATTGGTAAACATCCCGCTGAATTTGCTGTAATGAAGATAGAGTCTTTGGAGAATGTTCTTCAAATTTAATCAGATTTTCCAATTGAAACGCCATTCTTGTAATAGGTGTCCTGATTTCGTGGGAAGCACTTGCCGTAAAATCTTTTTGTGACTGAAATACATCATTCAATCGAACAATCATTGTGTTGAACGATTTTGCAAGAACATTTACTTCATCATTAGATTCCTGCACCGGAATCTGAGTAGTTAGTTTATGGGCTGTTACTTCTGAAATCTCTTTATTCAGATCTTCTAAGGGGCGAAGAAACTTTTCAACAAAATAATAACTGAAAAACCCTATAAGAAGTGTGCTCATAGCATAAGCAGCGATCAAAAGGTATTTCAGGAAACCCAGCTTCGATTTTCCATTCGTATCAAAGGCGCTGGTAAGGATATAATAATTCTCACCATTAATGTTTCTCAGTGCAGCATAAATCTCCGGAACTGTTTTTTCAGTGTAAATAATCTTCTTTCTATCCAGTTCCTTCAGCATAGCACTATCCCATGTAACATTACGGTCTTTAATAGTACTATAGATAAGTTCCTTCTGTTCATTAAAGATTAAAATCTTTTCATTCAAAAGAATATTATCCGAGTTTTCATTGAAAAAAATTGGGGCCTCTTCTTCAAAATCTTTAGACTTTGAAATAAAATGAGTGGTAAATTCCAGCCTCTGTCTGAATCTTTCTTTAAATTCATCCCTCCTGAAATCATTAAAAGATAAATAAATGACAGACATCACCATTCCAAAAAGCAATGAAAAGGCGATACTGATGGTTAAAGCTATCTTTCTTTTTAAAGACATTTATAATGGACTTAAATAATATCCGAAACCTGAACGGGTATGGATTAATTTTATTTTAAAATCTTTATCGATCTTTTTTCTTAAGAAATTGATGTACACCTCTACCGTATTGGTATTGGTATTAAAGTTATGTTCCCACACATGTTCAGTGATCTGTTGCTTGGAAACAGTTCTACCCTGCGCTTCTGCCAAATAAACCAATAATTGGAACTCTTTTAAGGTAAGTGTTATTTCATTTCCGCCACGATATACTTTCTGTTCTGTTTTGTTAATGATAAGGTCGTCTATCCTGATAATATCCTGATCGGAATTATCTGAAGGCATTTTTCTTCTCAACAGGGAGTTAATTCTTAAAAGGAGCTCTTCAAACTGGAACGGTTTTACCAGGTAATCATCAGCCAAACGGGTAAAAGCATCTTTTTTATCCGAAATATCCCCGTAAGCAGAGATGATAATGATGGGAGTACTTTTATCAAAAGAACGGATCGTTTGACAGACATCCAGCCCGTTTATTTTGGGGACGTTGATATCAAGCAGGTACAGATCGTAAGAATTGTTTTTAATCTGACGAAGAAAAGTTTCTCCATCATAGATTTTATCGCAGGTGAAATTATTGGATTCTAAAAATCGGCAAAGCTCTGCAGAAAGAATAAGATCGTCTTCTAATAAAAGAATATTCATCAAAAATTATTTTACACGAATGTAGCGAAAATTTTTATGATGATTATCGATCGGTGACAAAAGTTAAGGAGAATAGGATGCTGTAGGATTTTTCAACTCTAAAAATTCAGAATTTGATTTTTCTACCTCACCTGGACCATCTCCATTTTTTTAAACACTTGTATAACTATTTTTCTTTGCCAGCTCTCTATAATTCTAAAATCGGATTATTTATTGTAAGATTTTTTTGATGTAATATTGATTTAATACATTCTTTTTTTAGAAAGCTAGTATTTCCATCTATGAGTAATATTTCGAACTTTTAGGACAAAAAAAATTCCCGAAGAGATTCGGGAGATTCGAGAGCCAACTACGGGACTTGAACCCGTGACCTCTTCCTTACCAAGGAAGCACTCTACCGCTGAGCTAAGTCGGCATTAATTAAAAAAATCACACTGAATAGCGTGATTTTTCTTGAGCGGAAGACGGGGGTCGAACCCGCGACATTCAGCTTGGAAGGCTGACGCTCTACCAACTGAGCTACTTCCGCAATTTTGTTTCCAAAATTATTGGTAAACGCTTTGCAAAACTAAGAATTAATTTTTAATTCTGCAAACTTTTTTCTAATATAAAATATAGTGGGGAGAGCAGGATTCGAACCTACGAAGCCGAAGCAACTGAGTTACAGTCAGTCCCATTTAGCCACTCTGGAATCTCCCCAGATATTTTATATTAAATTGAGCTTCCAGAGGGATTCGAACCCACGACCCCGAGATTACAAATCACGTGCTCTGGCCAACTGAGCTATGGAAGCAATTTAACTATTAGACTTAAAGTGATAGAGAAACTCTACTCTACACTTTTCAGTGTTAAAAAAATCAACTTTACTATTGATTTTTGTTGAGCGGAAGACGGGGGTCGAACCCGCGACATTCAGCTTGGAAGGCTGACGCTCTACCAACTGAGCTACTTCCGCAATTTTGTTTCCAAAACTATTGGTAAACGCTGTGCAAAACTAAGAATTATTTTTTAATCTTGCAAACTTTTTTTTAAAAAAAATATAGTGGGGAGAGCAGGATTCGAACCTACGAAGCCGAAGCAACTGAGTTACAGTCAGTCCCATTTAGCCACTCTGGAATCTCCCCAGATATTTTATATTAAATTGAGCTTCCAGAGGGATTCGAACCCACGACCCCGAGATTACAAATCACGTGCTCTGGCCAACTGAGCTATGGAAGCATTTAATAACAAAGAATTCAAAAGAACGCTGTTCCCTTTTTGCGAGTGCAAATATAGAACGGTTTTTTTGAATTCTCAAATATTTTATAAACTTTTTTTAACTTTTTTTTCTATGCCATTTCTTTTTTCTTGATTAATAGCTTTTTAGCTGTATCAACACAAAGGTCCAAACTTTCTTCAAAACTTACAGAAGTCTTCTTTACTACGATATCATCACCCGGAACCGCCAAAATAATCTCAGCTGTCTTATTAGCTTTATCAGCGTTATTTTCTACTTTTAGAAATACTTTACACTCTTGAATTTTATCATAGAATGTATCTAGTTTACCTACTTTTTTCTCGATGTGTGATTCTAGTGGTTCGTGTGGAGTTAAACCAATTGATTGAACTGAAATCTTCATAATTCTTCTTTTTTAGATGCTCGAGGATGAGCTTGATTAAACACTTTTTTCAATTGTTCAATATTAGCATTCGTATAGACTTGAGTACTGGCAAGACTGGAATGCCCTAATATTTTTTTTACTTTGGAGATCTCCGCCCCATTGTCCAACACGTGAGTAGCAAAGCTATGACGAAGGATATGAGGACTTTTTTTTTCTTTTGTTGTTATAAGACTAAGGTACTTATTAACTACCACATAAACAAATTTTTCATTGAGTTTTTTCCCCTTCTTATTGACAAAAAAATAGGATTGATATTCTGCCTGTGGATTTCTTATTTCCAAATAACATGTAAGAAGCCCAGACAAGTCTTCGGAAATAGGGACTACCCTTTCTTTATTTCCTTTTCCTACTACTTTCAACTCATTTCCTATTATATCAACATTCTCAAATATCAGGCCACAAAGTTCAGCTTTTCTCATGCCGGTCTGATAAAGCACTTCCATAATGCATTTTTCCAGGATATCATGCTGTTGCTCGAAGATCCGATCATTAAGATCGGCCATTTCTTCTTCAGACATAGGAATTTGCTTTTCTGCGTAAAATTTCAAGGAAGAGATTCCCTCAGTAGGAGAAACCTTTATTTCGCCTATCTTTAAGAGGAAAAGATAAAAGCTTCTGAGTGATGAAAGTTTTCTATTGATACTTCTTTTGGAGATATTGTTCTCGCTCAAATCAACGATAAAGTTTCGGATGATCTTTTTATCGGCTTTAGAAATATCTTCGGAAGATTCTGTTCGGAGAAAGAAATGGGAAAAGTCTTCAAGGTCTTTTTTGTAGCTTGTAATCGTATGGGGAGAATATCTTTTTTCGTATTGTAGGTATTCTAAAAACTTTTCCAGCATCATAGGTATAAAAATAAAAATTCACTCCTCAAATATAAGAATTTAAGAAGTGAATTAATATATGGTTAAGAAAAAATCTTAAGCCTGCTCTTCCTTGCTAAGTGCTCTTTGTTTGTAAGCAGCTTTCAACTTAGATTGTCTCAAAGTTACAGAAGGCTTGATAAAAGCTTGTCTAGATCTTAATTGACGAACAGTTCCTGTTTTATCAAATTTTCTCTTGTATTTTTTTAAAGCTCTGTCGATGGATTCACCATCTTTTACTGGAATTATTAACATATTTTACATCTCATTTTGGATTGCAAAACTAGACATTTTTTTTCAAAACACAAAATATATTCTCACAAACAATCATCAATCAATCTCATTTCCTTAAAAAAACCAAGTATTAATGGTCATTATAACATGATAATATTTTTATCCACAATAACTAAAATATTCAAACTTTAATCTCTTCCACCTATTCATTTCACATCTTCTTTTCATTAAAATCATCCGTAGTAATGAAATATAAACAAAAAAGCTCTATCTTTGCATTCACTTTATTCATGGGGTTGACTGGTTTCGACAGCAAGACCAATGGGTAAGTAAGCATGCAGAGAACCGTGGCGCGATCTCTATAATCCCTTGCTACAAAATTTTAACTGGCAACGAAGAGTTCGCTCTTGCAGCTTAATATCGAAGTATAGTAGATCAAGCGTTTTCCTGAAGATAGTAAGGAAGCAAGATATTCCACAAATGCTCTGTTCTGCGGCGTTTGATTCTGGGATATAGGAATGCGGAAATAAGGTTTCAGATGCTTCGGCTGAAACTCGAAAACTTTAGAAGATAAGCTGGAAGTTGGGTGTCTATCCTCTGCTTTCCGTCGAAAACTAATGGTAGAATAAGCATGTAGAAAGCTTATGTATTGCTTGTTTGGACGAGGGTTCGAATCCCTCCAACTCCACAAAAAACACTGAAATTTTCAGTGTTTTTTTATTTTCAATATAATATATTTCAGTCTATATCAGCATCTGCTTATTTTAAAGTATCATTTACTGATATTAAGATATCATACTTGGTGATAATCCAAACTGTTTTTTAAATGTAAAAGAAAAATGAGATAAGTCTTCAAATCCCAGATCAAGATAAATATCAGAAGCTCTCTTTCCTTTTTCTAACAAATACCGGGCTTCCTGCAATCTTTTTTGAAGCAGCCATTTTCCAGGGGCAATTCCAAAAATTTTCTCAAAATCTCTTTTAAATGTTGCTAAACTTCTTCCCGTGAGGTAAGCAAAACGATCAAGCTTTACATTAAAATGATAATTCTTCAACATAAATTCTTCAAGGTTAATCTTAAATGGATCCAATCCGTCATACAAGATATCTTTTAGGGCTATATCATGTCCAAACATAAGCAATAAAGCTTCTTTTTGTTTCACCAAAGCCAATTCCGGAGATTTATTTTCTAAAAGATCCTGATATCGCAATAGAGATTCCATAAAATATTTCAAATGTGAAACTTCTGATAAATTGATAAATGCTGGTGACTTTACCTTTTCCTGAAGTATAAAATTCTCTTCAGCACTCATTTGCTTGAGTAAATTATCATCAAATCTTATAGACAACGATTTAAAACCTGCTTCTTCACCTGGTTTTTTCAAAAATTTTAAAAGCTGATTTTTTCTCACAAGATAAACATCCCCACTTCGGAATACTTTTCTATCCATCCCGTCATTAAGTTCCATTTCTCCTGAAATTACCATAGATAAAGCATTATAAGAAACAAACTGTTCTCCTTCACGAAAAACCGTAAAGTAACAGGAATAATTGATATAATCCAGATTTTCAGACATGATAATATATTAAAATAAAGTCAAGCCAAAAGAATTTTGACCTGACTTTTAAAGATACTGCTTTTAATGAGTTTTACAATAAAATTGATTTCGGCTCCAGGTATTCTTCCAAACCATAAACTCCAAATTCCCGACCTATACCAGACTGTTTAAACCCTCCAAAAGGAGCTAATGGATCATGTTTAAAGCCATTAACACAAACTCTACCCGCATCTATCTGTGAGGCAACATTCAATGCACGCTGTTCATCAGAAGACGAAACATAGGCAGCTAATCCATATTTGGTATCATTTGCAATAACAATAGCTTCTTCTTCATTCTCGTATGGAATAATTGAAAGTACAGGGCCAAAAATTTCGTCTTGTGCTATTCTCATATCATTCTTTACGTTGGTAAAAATAGTAGCCTTGACAAAATTACCGTTTTCCAAACCTTCAGGCTTTCCTATACCACCTGCTAACAACTCAGCACCTTCTTCCACTCCAATCTTAATGTAACTCTGTACACGTTCATATTGTTTTTCCGAAACCATTGGCCCTACATTCGTATTCTCATCCTCCGGATTCCCTACTTTCACTTGCTGAGCGGCTTCTTTTGCAATACTATTAACTTCCTCAAGCCTTGAATAAGGAACTAATAAACGTGTTGGAGCAATACAAGCCTGACCGCTATTCATATAAGCACCCAATACTGCCTGAGGGATGACTTGTTTTAAATCAGCATCATCCAGAATAATATTCGGAGATTTCCCTCCAAGCTCCAGTGTCACTCTTTTCATGGAATCCACTGCTCCTTTTGCAATCATTTTCCCTGTTTGTGTGGAACCAGTAAATGATATTTTGGAAACACCTGGGTTATTCACTATTTCGCTTCCTACAATATTCCCCAAACCATTCACTATATTAAAAATTCCCTTTGGAAGCCCTACACTATGAAAACACTCCATAATAACCTGTGTTTGCATTGCACTCATTTCGCTAGGTTTCACTACTACTGTACATCCGGCAGCAACAGCAGTCGCAAACTTACTACAGATGAAACTGTTACTGGAATTCCACGGGGTAATTATTCCTACTACTCCTATAGGTGTCATTTGTACTTGAGTATTTCCTGCCTTTCGGGTAAATTCAAAATCACGCAGAATTTCTATCATACTATCAAAACCACTTACCATATTTTGAAAACTCATAGTACAAAACTGTCTTGTTCCGCCATATTCAAGGATCATTGTTTCAATAAGATCTGCCTCTCTATCCTCTACGGATTTCTTTAGATTTTCAAGAATAAAAATACGTTCTTCAATCGTTGTCTTTGAAAATGTTTTAAAAGCCTCTTGTGCTGCAGCAATCGCTTTTTGAGTATCTATTTCATTTCCCAAAACCACTTCACCAATTTTTTGATGATTCGAGGGATTAATAAGATCAAAAATCTCAGTACCATTCAATCTTGTAAATTCGCCATTAATGTAGGCTTTGTCTATACTTTTCATATTTATTTACTTTAATTTTATAAGACAAATTTCCGACAATAGATGACTCATAGCTTTGCTAAGAAGCTCAATTCAACTTTGTTAAAAAGCTCAAGAAAAAAACATAATCAAAGGAAAATAAATTATTATAAAATAAAAAGACCCTATTTAAGGGCCTTTAAGATTACTTTATCTTTTTATAGAATTCGTATAATAAATCAATATCGGCAGAGCATAGTATAGGCATTGCGTCTGTAAGAACACTCTCATCCCATTCCCACCATTTCATTTCTAGCAACAATGCGATATGTTGCTCACTAAATCTTTTTCGGATAGTTTTTGCAGGGTTCCCACCTACAATAGAATAAGGCTCCACATCCTTTGTAACCAATGCACGACTTCCGATCACTGCTCCGTCGCCAATTTTAATCCCTGCCATAATCATTGCCTCGGTACCAATCCAGACATCATTTCCAATGATGGTATCGCCAGCCGGTTCAAAAGCATCTTTACTATTTTGGAAACATTCAACTTCTGACATATAATAGAAGGGAAAACTTGAAATCCAGTCATAACGATGTCCCTGATTTCCACACATAATAAAGCTGACACCACTTCCAATGGAACAATAGGAACCAATAATTAACTTATCAACATCATTTCTGTCAGGAAACAGATAACGAGCGCAATCGTCAAAAGAATGTCCATGATAATATCCTGAATAATAGGAATATTTACCGGCGATAATATTAGGATTTTGAATATGGTCTCTTATGATTTTGCCTTTAAAAGGACTTTCAAAGAAATTTTTCATTTTTTAGCTTTTAAATATAACAATACGAATAAAGAGAACGGCTATACGCTATTCTTTAAAAAAGGATGATTTGTTTATTCAAAAAAGCTAATGTGTTAGTTTCATAACACACAAATATAGGCAAAAAAACTGTAGATTTTTGCTCAATCTCCGCGTTCAGAGAAGCAAAAACCTGCTCATTTTAAATATTTTGAATCAAAAACTGATGCGTTCATCAAGAAATAAAAATTAAACATCTATAATCCAATCAAATATAAATAGCTGAAAACTAAAACACTAAACTTTTTGGAGCTAAAATGAAAGCCTTCTCTCCACAAAAAAGACTAAAAAAATGTTTTATCGTCAAGAATTTTATATATTTGCACCATCTAACAATTAAAAAAAATAATTTACTATGTCAGACATTGCATCAAGAGTAAAAGCTATCATCGCTGATAAGCTTGACGTTGAAGAAACAGAAGTAACTCCTGAAGCTAGCTTCACTAACGATTTAGGAGCAGATTCACTAGATACAGTTGAGTTAATCATGGAATTTGAAAAAGAATTCAACATTCAAATCCCTGATGATCAAGCTGAAAAAATTACTACTGTAGGGCACGCTATCGCTTACATCGAAGAAGTAGTAAATAAATAATATTCTTCAACAAAAAAGAAATTAAACAAAGTTTATGGAATTAAAAAGAGTAGTTGTAACAGGTTTTGGAGCAATAACGCCAATCGGAAATAATGCAAAAGAATACTGGGAAAATCTTGTGAAAGGTGAGAGCGGAGCCGCTCCGATTACTCTTTTTGATGCCACAAACTTTAAAACCAAGTTCGCATGCGAGGTGAAAAATTTCGATCCACTACAGCATTTCGATAAGAAAGAAGCTAAAAAGATGGACCGAAATACTCAATTGGGACTTGTTGCTGCTAGAGAAGCAGTAGAACATTCTGGTATTATTGAAGATAATGTAGATAAAAACAGAGTTGGTGTAATTTGGGGCTCCGGAATCGGAGGTCTGGAAACATTTGAAACGGAAGTTTTAGGATGGGCCAATACGGAAATTCCTAGATTCAATCCTTTCTTTATTCCTAAAATGATTGCAGATATGACCCCTGGTCAAATCTCAATTGAATATGGTTTCCACGGACCGAATTATACAACAGTATCTGCATGTGCTTCTTCAGCTAATGCTTTAATTGATTCCAAGATGCTTATCCAATTAGGAAAAGCAGACGTTATTGTGTGCGGAGGCTCTGAAGCAGCCGTAACAGCAAGTGGTGTCGGTGGATTTAATGCAATGATGGCACTTTCTACAAGAAATGATGATCCTACAACAGCTTCAAGACCTTTCGACAAAGACAGAGATGGATTTGTATTAGGTGAAGGTGCTGGATGTATTGTTCTTGAAGAATACGAACACGCTGTAAAGCGTGGTGCTACAATTTATGCAGAATTATTAGGAGGTGGTATGAGTGCAGATGCATATCATATGACAGCTCCACATCCTGAAGGCCTTGGTGCTTATCTGGTAATGAAAAACTGTTTGGACGACGCTGGTTTAACTGCTGATGAAGTAGATCATATCAACATGCATGGTACCTCTACTCCATTAGGAGACATCGCAGAATCTAATGCAATTTCGAAATTATTAGGCGAGCATGCTTTTGACATTCAGATCAATTCTACAAAATCAATGACAGGTCACCTTTTAGGAGCTGCCGGTGTTATTGAAGCTATTGCTGCATTGGGAACGATTATTCATGGTATTGTTCCTCCTACCATTAACCATTTTACTGATGATGAAAAGATAGACAGTAGACTAAACTTTACGTTTAACACTGCTGTGAAGAAAGATGTAAAAGTAGCCATGAGCAATACTTTTGGATTTGGCGGGCATAACGCTTGCGTTCTATTTAAGAAAATCTAAATTCAATGAATGGAGTTACAGAAATACTTTTCTAAATTCCTTCTCAAAAAAAGAAAAAGACAATTAACGGAAAGAGATTATTTTCTCAGTACCGAGCTTAGAAAAGTTTTAGGTGCAGAGGTACAAAATATTGCTCTTTACCGAGAAGCTTTTTCTTTAAAAAATTCTTCTAAAAATCAAGACAGCAACTACGAAAGGCTTGAATTTTTGGGAGATTCTGTTTTGGGTACAATTATTTCTTGTCATTTGTTCCAGACCTATCCTCAGGCTAATGAAGGATATCTGACACAAATGAAATCTAAGATTGTTAATAGGAAAAATCTTAATAAATTAGGGGAAGACCTTAAGCTTACAGATCTTCTGCAAAAGCAGAATAATTCTTCGGCTCTAGGTGAGAATATCTCTGGAAATTTATTTGAAGCCTTAATTGGTGCCGTCTATTTGGATTTCCACTATGATGCTTGTAAAAGAATCATTCTGGAGAAACTTTTGACTCCTTCCGAGATTAACAAACTTGAAAATAAAATTGTCAGCTACAAAGGTCTCCTTCTCGAATGGAGCCAGAAGAAGAAGGTAAATATAAAGTACGAAACCTGCGAGGAAATACAGACTAATAAAGCAATCATGTTCCGTTGTCATGTATGGTTTGGAGATGAAAAGATTGCCAATGCTACAGAAACCTCCAAGAAAAAGGCTGAAGAAAAGGCAGCACAGAGGGCTTTTTATATTTTAAATAAAAAAGAAAATATACTTGGAAATTCAAAAACTTTATGATCTTGATGATATAGAATTTGAAGATATTGCCATAGGATTGGTAAGATTAGCCAAAGATATACCCGCTCATGAGTTTTTCTATAAAATAAATCAACTTAATAATCTCAGTTTCTCAAGAAAAAAAGACATGGTCTTTCACGGAGATTATTATGATTATCTTTTTCCAAGGTTTGAGGCCTATCACAAGTTTTCCAAGACCTGTTTCACCTTTATTTCCAATAAATCTTCTGAAAGTAAACAAAAAAAAGTTCAAACCGAGCTCTTTACAGAAGAAGAAAACATTAAATTTTTATTAAATAATCAGGCAGATGTGGAATATATTCTACATAGTTCGGAACAGTTTCCTGATTTTTCCGTAATTTTGCTCCCTGAAAATCTTGTGTTTCCGATTCAAGATTATACACTGAGTTCTGAAGAGGAACTTTATCAAATTATCCAGTATTATGAATAAGTATTTAAAGAAGACAAAAATTATCGCAACACTAGGGCCTGCTTCATCGTCGAAGGAGGTAATGTTAGATCTAATGAAGGCGGGTGTTGATATTTTCAGAATAAATTTTTCCCATGCAGATTACGACTTAGTTCGAAAAAATATTGAAATAATTAGAGAACTAAACAGCGAGTACGGTTATTCAGTGGGTATTTTAGGTGACCTTCAGGGACCTAAATTAAGAGTAGGTGTTGTAAAAGAAGGTTCTTACCTGAATCCTGGTGATATTCTTACTTTCACCAATGAAAAGATTGAGGGAGATTCTACTAAGGTATACATGACTTACCAACAGTTTCCACAGGACGTAAAAGTTGGGGAAAGAATCCTTATTGATGACGGTAAACTTGTATTAGAGGTTACTGAAACCAATGAAGTAGATACTGTAAAGGCTAAAACAATCCAAGGGGGGCCTCTAAGCTCTAAGAAAGGGGTTAACCTTCCTAATACACAGGTATCTCTTCCTGCATTAACGGAAAAAGATATTCAGGATGCTAATTTCATGATGGACATGGAAGTAGACTGGATCGCTCTTTCTTTCGTACGTCATGCACAGGATATCATTGACCTGAAAGAATTAATTGCAAAACATCCAAACGGTAAATTCAAAACTCCAATTATTGCGAAGATTGAAAAACCGGAAGGGGTTAAAAATATTGAAGAAATCTTATTGGAATGTGACGGACTAATGGTTGCCCGTGGTGACTTAGGAGTTGAAGTTCCAATGGAAGAAGTTCCTGCTATCCAGAAAAACCTGGTAGAGAAAGCAAGATTCTATTCTAAACCAGTAATTATCGCTACTCAGATGATGGAAACGATGATTAACAGCTTAACACCAACCAGAGCGGAAGTAAATGACGTTGCAAACTCTGTATTAGATGGTGCTGATGCGGTAATGCTTTCAGGAGAAACTTCTGTAGGTAGATATCCGGTACAGGTGGTAGAAAACATGGCTAAAATTGTGAAAAACATTGAAACCACTCACTTCTACCAACATAAGAACGAACCGATTGAAAAAGACTATAACTGCATCGATGAGAGATTCATTACGAACAGGGTATGTCTTGCAGCGGTAAGAATTGCTAAAACAACAAATGTTTCTGCGATTGTTACATTAACTCATTCAGGGTATACGGCTTTCCAGCTTGCAGCTCACAGGCCGAACTCTCAGATTATTGTATACAGTGGAAACAAAAGAGTAATTACGATGCTGAACCTTCTTTGGGGTGTTCACGCTTACTATTACGATATGAAAAAGTCTACTGATGAGACAATTATTCAGGTAAATATGTTAACCCATAACTATGGTTATATTGAAACAGGTGACTTCGTTATCAACATCAATGCAACACCATCTTATGAAGGTGGTAAGACCAATACGCTGAGATTAACGACAGTATAAGCAATAAACAAAATTACTTTTTGTTAAAGCATATAAAAACTCCCGAAAATTAATTTTCGGGAGTTTTTATTTTTATAATGTAAAGATACTGGCTGACTCAATATGTTTTCTAGTTTGTCATTGACTATGTTGAATCTTCGATTTCTGAACGAAACGTAGTGAAGTGAAGAATCTAAGAGATTTCCCGATTCCTCGGAATGACATTTTCTACAGATTTAGCTATATCTTAGTTACCTACAATAGTCTTCGCTGTCACAAACTCTTTTAAAGCGTGTAAAGAAAGCTCTGTTCCGTATCCGGAAGCCTTGGAGCCACCAAAAGGGAAACGAGGGTCAGAACTGGTCATTCTGTTGATATTAACGGTTCCTGATTCAAGATTCTCAATAAAGAATAACTGACGGTCTTTATCTTGAGTCCAAACTGAATTTGAAAGTCCGAAAGGAATATCATTAGCAATCTGTAATGCTTGTTCAGCATCTTTTGCAATCATTACCATTCCAAGAGGTCCAAAAAGCTCTTCTTGCAGTATTGGATTTCCTTCCTTCACTCTGATTAACCCAGGTTTGAATTGATTTTCTGAAATTCTTTCTAAAGGAAGAATGATTTCGGCACCATTTTCCAATGCTCTGTTGAATTGAGCTTCTAATTCATCAGCCAAGTCTGGTCTTGCCATTCCTGCTAATTTTGTTTCTTTATTGAAAGGATCTCCGATTTCGTATTTTTTATATTCTTCGATGAAAATCGGTAAAAATTGGTCTTCAATCTTTTCATCAAGGATAAATCTTTTAGCTGCAGTACAAGTTTGTCCACAGTTTTGAAGTCTTGATTTTGCTCCGGCTTTTGCTGCTGCTTCAAGATCTCCATCTTCAAAAATGATGAATGCATCACTACCTCCTAATTCAAGTAAAGATTTTTTGATATTTAAACCAGCAATTGAAGCTACTTCTCCCCCTGCTTTTCCACTTCCTGTAAGACTTACTCCTTTTACAGCATCATGTTCTAAGATTTCTTTTACAGCTTTGTGCCCTACTTCAAGATTCTGGAACACACCTACCGGAAAACCTGCTTCCAAAAGAACTTCTTCAATGGCATTTCCACTTCCGAAACAAATTGAGGCATGTTTTAAAACTACTGTATTTCCTGCTAAGATTGCAGGAACAGCAAACCTCAACACTTGCCAGAAAGGAAAATTCCAAGGCATTACTCCAAGAATTACTCCTTTTGGAGCGTAATGAACTTCGGAATAAGCAAATTCAGATTCTATTTTTTCAGGTTTTAAAATATTTTCAGCATCGGCATAATAATTCATCATTAAAGCACATTTCTCCACCTCAGCAATTGATTCCGAAATGGGCTTATTCATTTCAGTAGTAATGATCCTTCCAAATTTTTCTGAATTATTTTTTAATATTTCTGCTGCTTTTGCGATTAACTTCTGCTTTTCTTCAAACGGCACTTTTCGCCACACTGAAAACACTTCGTCTGCTTTAATAAGCTTGCTTTCAATTAATTGTTCCATAATATAATTTCTGTTTTAAATTCAGCTAATGAATTTATGAGCGCTTTTGTTTTAAAAGCACGATAAGGTCAGCAAATTCTATTCCTTAAGGGTCAATAAAAGAATGATTTTCTCTATCGGAAGAATATAGCTTTATCTTAAATCATTAGCCATTCATTCACCAGACAAGCTGCAAGCCTTGCCGTTCTATCCTGAATATCGAACGACGGGTTAACTTCTGCCACGTCCAGTGCAACCAGTTTTTTGTTTTTTAAGATATGCCTGTAAAAATGCATAAAGGTTGCATCTGCAAAGATACCATTATATGCTGAAGCTGAAACCCCCGGAGCGATAGATGCATTAAAAACATCCATACAAATAGTGAGATAGGCAAAATCTACATTCTCCAACAGGTCATCAATACGCTGATAGACGGATGGAAGGTTTTCGAAGAATAATTCGTCAGACAGAATATACTTCATTCCATATTGGTGTGCTGTATCAAAGAGTTTTAAGGTATTGGAATTTCTCTGAATCCCGATGTGAAGGGAATTGATAGGACCTTCCTGAGCGATTTGCCAGAATCCTGTTCCTGAACTTGGGCCTACTCCTTTTTCCGGCTGCCTGTTATCAAAGTGGGCATCGATATTGATGATTCCTATTTTTTGCTCCGGAAAGGCTGTTTTAATGCCTAAATAATGAGCATAGGTCACTTCATGTCCGCCACCTAAAACAAGAGACTTTCCACCTTTTAAAAGAACTTTTGAGACATTCTTGGCAAGATTATTCTGAGTATTCTCCAGATTACCGTCTTCACAAGTGACATTTCCAAAATCCAACATTGAGAAATTGGGAAGACTCACAGGAAAATTAGACATATTTTTCCGGATCACGTTAGGAGCATCTTTAGCACCCAGACGGCCTTTATTCCTCCTGACTCCTTCATCCACGGCAAATCCATGCAAAACGAAGTCATTCGTTAAAATATTGTCGTAATTCTGTTCTTCTTTTACTCTCTGAAATAGTCTGTGGAAAAGAAGCTCTTCTCCATCTAATCTACCCTGCCAAATATTTTGAAACATAATCCTTTAAAATTCAATTTTAGTCACATCATTCTATCCAGTAAAGCTAGCTAATATTGTTTAGATAAAAAAACACCTTTTACACATTATACAAAGAATTCACTGTAAGACAAATAGCTTCTTTTTTAGGCTTTATTTTCATTGGCATTGCTGCTGATAAACATTTCATTTCGTTCTTCTGAAATAATTTCCAAAAATCGTTCATAATGTTTCAGTACATCGGAAATCAATTCATTTTTGGTAAAATACTGTACATCATACCCTTCTCTTCCATCTCCAAAATAGGATCTTGGATAGTGTGTTTTGCTATCATCCAGATCCGGCAGGTTTTCTTCATTTATGATATGTTCAGAAACTGTTTTTATTTTATTTTCTACTCCATAAATAAAGTTATTAACAACCCCCTGATGGATTTCTATTTCAATTCTGACAGGATTTTCATGATGATTGATTTTGGCTTCAATTCCGTTAGCTGCAAATTCCTGCTGTAAATCAGTGAAGGCTTCTTTGGCTTTTACCCTAATAAAACGGTCTACAGAAGCATTATCTTTAAAAGAAACGATATTCTTTAAACGTTCTTTCCAGAATTCACCGGACCATGGTACTGTGGATACTGAGAAGTTTCTGTCGTAATATTTTTGATCAATCACTAAACCTTTCATCAAGCTTACAATGAATAAAATCACTACGATGGAAAACGGTAATGCCGTAATTAAAGTCATACTTTGAAGTGCCTTCAACCCTCCAACATTTAATAATAGAAGGGAAAGAACTGCCAATAATACTCCCCAGAATACAATTTGCCATTTGGGAGATTTGCTGGCGTTTTTGGTTGCAATACTGTTCATTACAAATATTCCAGAATCTGCGGATGTCACAAAAAAGATAAGAATGATGAGAATAACGAAGAATCCAGTAAATTCTGATAAAGGCAGATACTCCAGAAAACGGAACATTAAAGCATCCGGATCTGATGCAAACTGGCTTAACTGTCCGTTGGCAATATTTAGATCAAACCAAATGGCGCTGTTTCCAAATACGGACATCCAGATAAAGTTGAATAATGTAGGAAGTACTAAAACAGCCAGGATAAACTCTCTGATAGTTCTTCCTTTTGAAATTCTTGCGATAAACAATCCAACATAAGGAGACCATGAAATCCACCATGCCCAATACAGAATCGTCCAGTCATAAAACCATGGCAAAGCATTTTTCTCATAGACATGGGTATTGAAAGTAAGGTTGAAAAAATTGTTGATATAATTTCCCAGCCCTTCTGTAAAACTTCCGATCAGATAAACTGTTGGTCCCATTATTAATACAAAAAGTAAAAGACCAATTACGCTGATAACATTAATATTACTTAAGATTTTCACTCCCTTCCCTACTCCGGAAATAGCAGATATCACCGAAAGAGAAACAAGAGTAACTACAATAATAATCTGATAGGTAAAACTATTCTCAGGCGTAATGTGAAGAATATTCAGTCCGGAACTAATCTGTACCACTCCAAAACCTAATGTTGTTGTAATTCCGAAGAAAGTACAGCATAGGGCAAAAACATCAATAGCATTTCCCCATCTTCCATTAATTTTATTTTTTAACAGTGGATAAAAACAGCTTCGCAATGACAATGGTAATCTGTAACGATAAGCAAAGTAAGATAAAGAAAGTCCTACGACTCCGTAAATAGCCCACGCATGAATTCCCCAGTGGAAAAAAGTATAGAGCTGCGCCTGCTTAGCCCGGCTTACATAATGATTATCCGCAAAAACTTCTGAAGAGTAATGCTGCATAGGTTCTGCAACACTGAAATAAATCAATCCAATCCCCATTCCCGCTGCAAAGAGCATGGAAATCCAGGAAAAGAAGGAATATTCTGGTTTACTATCATTCGCACCAAGCTTTATATTGGCATATTTACTGAACATCAGATAGACCAGGAAAATAACAAATAAAGTTACAGACCATACATACACCCAATTTAAGTTGATAAATATGAATTGTTTAATTTCATTCAGGATGTTTTCAGTCGGTTTTGGATAAACTGCTGAGAGAAAACAGGTACCTATAATAAATATCAAACTCGGAATAGTGACCCCTTTGTTAAAAGTAGATCTAACATTTTGAAAATTCATCTTTTATATTTTCGTTTATAGTATTGACAAGTCTTCCTGGTACGGGATATAGCTGTAAAAAAAGTACTGAGAAAAAAGAAAATATCCAGGTTTTCCGGAATCTCCGGTGCACTTAAGAACTATAGAAAAATGCGTTATTTATCTAAAAATCAACGCTAATTGCAGCGCAATATAAGAAAACTTATAGAGAATATGAAAAATATGGGAGACTTTATGATTTTGCTTCTCTCCTATTCATGTTCATTGATCAAAAATATTTTGCTTCAAAAAACGGTAAATATTCCTACAGATTGTACGGGTTACACGGATGATTGAAAACATTAAATATCAAACTTTTAAAATGCAAAGTTTTTAGTTTCCGGATCTATGATTTTAGGGAGCAAAGATGGAATCAATTTAATTATTTTTTTCTAAGCAGATGGATATTAATAAAAATGTGGATAAGTTTATTCTTATCCACATTTTCTATTTTTAAACAGCGTTATTATAATATTTAAAATACTGCCAGTATTTATCTTTAAAGATACTGAATGAGATTTTATATTCAGGATTACTGTCTTTTATGGTTTTAAAAACTTTAGAAATCTCTCTGAAGTCTTTACCTGCAAAATAACTTTCTTTACTATTATCTGCAGTTTCCCTGCCTATGTACAAATATCCTTTTTCTTTTAAATCTTCTATGGCTTTATCTTCAATGTCTCCTAATTTTTCAAAATCTTCTTTTTCAGGAAGCCCGTCATTATTCTCTCCGTTATAATGAAACTTCAGCACTGAGATCCATGGATAAGAAGCCTTTGCTTCATAGTTCAGCAAAGGGAGATTCATGCAGGCAATAAGAGGTTTTTCATTGTTCAGAGAAGCTCTGAGAATAGAAAACTTATCTTCGACCTCTTCTCTTATTACACTTTTATATTTTTCTGTAAATTCTCTTTCTCTCCATGAAAGGAAATCTTTCAGCTTTTCAATGGGAACAAGTTCTTTTTTGGCCTGGTCTCTTCCAACTACAATAAACGTATCAATCTGCGTAGCAAAATTTAATTCTCCTAAAAAATTATCTAAAAAGATACAGATGCCTGTGGTTATTGCATCTTTATTTTCAGCATTTCCGTCGTACACAAAAACAAGATCAATCTCATCGGGATACTCTTTCTGTTCATTGGAATAGAAAAAAATGTTATCCTTTGTAAATTGGTAATCGCCCATTGTGACGTTTACATTCTTTATATCCATTGCGGGTTTTAATGCCGTAAACTTCCAATGATCGAGTTTAGGAGCTGTTGCAATAAGCTCTTCGATGAAGGCAACATTCCTGATCTCTCCATCTGCAGTAAGAATCAATTCTACAGTGGAATCATCACTCATCCCGGTCAGAAAATAATATCCTTCATTAATCTGGCTAAGCTTAGGGGCAATGATATCAAAAAAATCTTTTTCAATAGCTTCCTGACCGCCTGTTTCAACAATTGTATAGAAATCCTTTTCCTTTGTTAAAAACCAATCCCAAAAACCTTTATAATCTAACTTTCCTTCCATTGTGATTAAATTTTTATATTTTAATCAATCAGTTTTCCATCAATATAAACCTGTTCAGCCTTCAGGCTTCCCTGATTGTAAAGAACGTTCTGAAAATTATTAGTTTTAAAAGTTACAAAATCAGCTTTCTTCCCTGCTTCAAGCTTTCCTCTGTCTTCAAGATTAAGTGCATAAGCAGCACGGTAAGTCATCCCTGCTAGTACCTCAGCAGTTGTCAGCTTTTGGAAGGTCGCTAAAATTGAAGCCTGGGTAATTAAATTCCCCATAGGTGCCGATCCCGGATTCCAGTCACTTGCGATGGCTACAATAGCTCCTGCATCCAATAATTTTCTTGCCGGTGTAAATTTTTCACCTAATCCTAAACTGGCTCCCGGAAGTGCTGTAGCAACAGTATCAGATTGAGCAAGGAAATCTATATCTTCATCAATGGTTGCCTCCAAGTGGTCTGCAGATTGGGCACCTACTTCCACTGCAATTCTTGAACTTCCCGGTGTAAACTGGTCTGCATGAACGGTTATTTCAAAACCTAAATCTTTAGTTTTAAGTAAAAACTCTTTGCTTTCTTCAGGCTGGAAGGCTGATTTCTCAATAAATATATCCACACGCTTAGCTAAGTTCTCTTCTTTTACTTTTGGAAGAATTTCGGTAAGGATATAGTTTAAATATTCCGGATTAGTGCCTTCAAAGTCTCTTGGTTTTAAGTGAGCCGAAAGACAGGTAGGAACTAAAGTTGCCTTTGTGGATTCCTGAGCCTTTTTGATGATGCGAAGCATTTTCAGTTCGTTTTCTACATCTAATCCATAACCACTCTTCACTTCAATGGTTGTGATTCCAAGATCAACAAGAAACTTAATTCTTTCCAACAATGTTTTCAGCAATTCCTCTTCTGAAGCATTTCTTGTATGTTGTACAGAACTCCAGATTCCACCACCGCTTTCTGCAATTTCCAGATAAGTCTTCCCTGCATTACGCATGGCAAAATCGTTAGCACGGTTTCCACCAAAGCAAATGTGAGTATGGGAATCTACAAAAGCAGGAAGAACCACCTGTTCTCCTTCAATGGTTTCTATTTCTATTGTTGGGTTTTCATTTTTTAAAGTCTCAAAATCACCAATTCTCTGAATGGCATCATTTTCAACTAGTATTCCTCCATCAACAATAATTTCTAATTGTTCGTCTGTAAGTTTTCCTCTTAATGGAAGATTGGCAAGCGTTACAACCTGCTTAAATGGGCCTATTAATTTCATTTATTTAGGTTAAAGGTTAGAAAGTGAATGATCTCTATCTGCAATTTAAATACTACAAACTGCATGTTCGAAATAAAATCAATCAACTTTTAATTTTCCTCTCAAAAATACTTAAAATATCTCAATTTCGCTCTTAGTCTCAGTCTAAACCTCAGCCTTCATCTTAATCTCAGTTTCAAATTCACCTTTTCTCAATCTTCATTTCAATCTTAGTCTAAATTTGTTATCTTTGAGGTAAATGAAATGAATTAATGCCAGATTTTTTACATCCAGATAAGGACAACTACTCTCGGGAGGAGTTGATGCAGGAAGAACAAATTCGTCCCCAAAGCTTTAAAGATTTTGCGGGACAAAGAAAGACGCTGGAAAATCTTGAGGTTTTTGTAACGGCTGCCAAGAGACGTGGCGGTGCGCTAGACCATGTCCTTCTGCATGGCCCACCAGGCTTGGGAAAAACAACTTTAGCTAATATTATTGCCAATGAACTTGGAGTAAACTGTAAGATTACTTCCGGTCCTGTATTGGATAAACCGGGAAGTTTAGCCGGATTGCTTACCAATCTGGAAGAAAATGACGTTCTTTTCATTGATGAGATTCACCGTCTATCTCCCATTGTGGAAGAATATCTGTATTCAGCAATGGAGGATTACAAAATTGATATCATGCTGGAAACAGGTCCTAATGCTAGAAGTGTACAAATCGGCCTGAATCCTTTTACACTAGTAGGAGCAACTACCAGAAGCGGAATGCTTACCAAACCGATGCTTGCAAGATTTGGTATCCAAAGCAGGCTGGAATACTATTCTATTGAACTTTTATCAACAATTATTCAGAGAAGTGCAAGAGTTTTAGGCGTAGCAATCTATGAAGATGCTGCGATTGAAATTGCCAGAAGAAGCCGTGGAACTCCAAGGATTGCCAATGCATTACTGAGAAGAGTCCGTGACTTTGCTGAAATTAAAGGGAATGGTGAAATAGAGATCAATATTACCAAATACGCTTTAAATTCTCTTAACGTGGATGAGTTTGGATTGGATGAAATGGATAATAAGATCATGCGTGTGATGATTGAAAACTTTAAGGGAAAACCTGTAGGAATTTCTGCTTTGGCAACATCTATCGGAGAAAATCCGGAAACGTTGGAGGAAGTATATGAACCGTTTTTAATTCAGGAAGGGTTTATTATCAGAACTCCAAGAGGTAGAGAGGTTACTGATAAAGCTTATCAGCATTTAAGTATTTCAAGGCCGAAAAATCCGGGAGAGCTTTTTTAATGTAAAGTTCAGTTTTTTGGTTCAAAGTTTTGAGTTTAAGATTTTAAAAGAAGCGTTGTTAATTTATGTTTGTTCCTAAATTGTACAGAAGTGAAGATATGGATGTGATGAGAGAAATTATCAAGGAAAATTCCTTTGCATTACTCATTTCTTCTATTGATAAAATCCGTGCCACACATTCCATGATGATGCTGAATGAAAGTGATCCGGAAAATCCTTATATTGAAACTCATATTTCCAGAGCTAATCCACAGGCTAAAACCCTGAAGAATGGTGATGAAGTGTTGTGTGACTTTTTAGGAGCCCATACCTACATCTCCAGCAGCTGGTATGACCACATCAATGTTTCTACATGGAACTATGAAGCGGTACAGATCCATGGAAAAGTGGAGTTGATGAATCAGGACGAGCTGTACAGCCATCTGGATACATTAACCTCAAAATATGAAAATTTTCAGCAATGTCCTATGATGGTAAAAGATATGGGAAGAGAGTTTGTGGAAAAGGAAATGAAAGGGGCTTTTGGAATTAAAGTGATTCCAACGGAAATTTTCATCAAGCAAAAACTATCTCAGAACCGGAAGGAGAATGATTTTAACAACATCATTTCACATCTGGAACAATTGGATGAAGATGCCCGAAAAATTGCTGAGAAGATGAAATTAATAAAGAAATAAATCAAAATATATATGAAGTTATATCCAATACAATGTGGAAAATTTAAACTGGACGGCGGTGCTATGTTTGGTGTCGTCCCAAAGAGTTTGTGGGAAAAAACCAATCCGGCAGACGAAAAAAACTTAATTGAACTGGGAACCCGTTCCCTGCTTATAGAGGATGGAAAAAAACTGATCCTTGTAGACTGTGGTCTGGGCAATAAACAAGATGATAAATTCTTCGGGCATTATTCGCTTTGGGGAGATGATACTTTAGATAAAAATTTAAAAAAATATGGTTTTGTAAAGGAAGATATCACAGATGTATTCCTTACTCACCTTCACTTTGACCACTGTGGTGGCGCTATTGAATGGAATGATGACAAAACAGGATACAGACCTGCTTTTAAAAACGCTCAGTTCTGGACGAATGAAAACCACTGGCAATGGGCTACAGAGCCTAACGCAAGAGAAAAAGCAAGCTTCCTGAAAGAAAACATTATGCCTATGCAGGAAAGCGGACAGCTAAACTTTTTGCCGCTTCCGACTACCGGAAATTATGGTTTTGCACCGGATCTGAAAATGGATGTCATCTTTGTAGACGGACATACGGAAAAGCAAATGCTTCCAGTCATTCAGTATCAGGAGAAAACAGTTGTTTTTGCAGCTGACCTTATTCCTACTGCCGGCCACATCAATCAGGTTTATGTGATGGGATATGATACAAGACCTCTTTTAACACTGGAAGAAAAAGGAAAATTCCTTAAACAGTGTGTGGATAATGAGTATTTATTATTCTTTGAACATGATGCTCACAATGAGCTAGCTAGTCTAAAAATGACTGAAAAAGGAGTAAGACTTGACGAAACGTTCAGTTTTAATGATGTTTTTGGTTATTAATTTTTAATTATGGAGGAATTACATTCAGAGGGCCAACAGGCCGAGCCACCCGCACCCAAGATTATTGGGTTAACCGGAGGAATTGGTTCAGGAAAAACTACAGTTGCTAAATTTATTGAAGAATTCGGTTTTCCGGTTTATTATTCTGATGACCGGGCGAAAGATATTGTCAATGATAATGAAGAGCTGAAAATAAAAATCAAAGAACTTCTTGGCGAAGAATCTTATGATGAAAATGGCTTGTACGACAGAAAGTTCGTTGCAAGTAAGGTTTTCAGTAATAAAGATCTTCTTCAGCATTTAAACGAGATTATTCATCCTGCTGTACGTATTGATTTTGAACAATGGGTAAAGCAGCAGACCAAATATCTCGTTTTTAAAGAAACTGCATTATTATTTGAATTAAGACTTAACAGACAATGTTATAAGTCTCTTTTGGTAACAGCAGAGGATAATATCCGCATCAAAAGGGTAATGGACAGAGATAACAAAACCTACCGTGAAGTAGAAGCTGTTATGGAAAAGCAAATGCCTGAAAGGGATAAAATTAAAATGGCAGACTGTATCATTTATAATAATACTAATCTGGAAGAGCTAAAAGAACAGACTGAAAAAGTCATCTTTGCTATTGAATAAAAAAACCGTTAGGATTTCACTAACTTTTAAATACAAAAAAGCCCTCACAAATGAGGGCTTTTTCAATATACATCATTCTTTAATAAACTTCTTTTGTGCAGTGTTTCCATTATCATCAATATCTATTACATACACACCATTGATAAGCCTGCTGACATTAAGCTGATTATTCAATATAATACTTTCTACAACAATCTGTCCTGCTGTATTGTAGATTTTATATTTTGCTTTCTTACTGATATTCTTCACATACAACACTGAACTTACCGGATTAGGATAGATAAGAATATCTGTCTGATTAAGAAGATTAGGAGTATATTTTCTGGATATTCTTATAGAATAATCTTCTACTTCTCCATTATTAAACTTCAGACAATTTACCGGAATCCCATCTCTCTGCATTGCCACCCGCATCACTACATATTTGTAATCTGTTGTACTCACAAAAGCATCTGCCGGCACATTGAATCTGCCTGTTACAGGACTTGTTGTATTAGGTGGAGAAGTGAATATTTTTTCATCAATATCAAATTCTCCATTTCTGTTGAAATCAATCCATACCGCAATTCCCTCATCACGGCTGGTTCCTATCCATTTCTTTACAATGATGATTTCATTATCTGTAGATCCTTGAATTAATTCAATAAAGGTCTTTGGAACTCCTGAATAATCTGTATACGTTGAAGATCCGGATGCGTTTTCCATCACCGATTTACCATTTGGCCTTACAGTAACTTTAGCAATATGTTCGCTTGCAGCACTTCCGGAGCTCATTATACAATATGTTATCGTTGGGGTTGTAAAGTAGTAAGGTAAGGTAAATGTTGCTGTTGTTCCGTTACAGATGTTAGCAACCTGCATTTCGTACTTTGTAAGCTCTAACAACCCTGTTAATATATAACTATTCGTAGTCACCGGAATATTAGTCCAGCTTAGATTCCCCACTCTTCTATATCTGAGAATATAAGTTGATCCCGGGAAAGAATCCCATTTGATTTCTGCTGATGTAGGTAATAACTGAGTGATCGTTAATCCTGGTGGTGAAAGTTCACAGGTTCTTTCTGTTGTAAATATGGCAGAGTTTGAATAAGAATTCCAAGTGGTCTCATTAACACATTGATTAGCAATCTGTATTTCATAAGTCGTATATGGATCTAACCCTGCTAATGTATAATTATTTATAGGTGCAGCAGGAAGGTTTATTTCAGGATTGGGCCACCCTGTAACGCCAACTTTTCTCCATCTCATTTTATATTTTACATTTACTACTGCCGGGTTCCAGGTAACCACTGCAGAATTAGTTGTAATATTACCCACTGTAACACTTGGAGGGGCAGGATCACATCTTGTAGTGAATGTTCTAATCGGAGTAAATACTCCCGGGGTTTTTCCACAGTTTGCGGCAACCTTTACTTCATAAGTGGTAGAAGGCAACAGGTTATCTAATGTATATGGAACAGTGGCCACATATACATCAGTCCATGCAGGAGTTCCCTGTACTCTATATTGTAAAAGATAAGTAAGGTTATTTGCTGCTGCAGTCCAATTAATAATTGCCGAATTATGAGTTATTGTATTAACAGTAAAACCTGTTGGTGTATCTGTACTACACGGTCTTAATCGTACTGCATAATCTTCTACTTCCCCATCCACCGCATTCTGACACATTACAGGACCACTGCTTCTTTTCAGGACCACTCTCATTGTAGTTGCAAGGGCCCCAGAATAAGCACCTGCAGGAACTCCAAATTTAGCATCAACAACAGCAGTTGTACTTGCCGCTGAATTAAGAATCCTTTCTGAATTATCAAATATACCATCTCTGTTAAAATCAATCCAGGCTGTAGCGGCTACATTTCCTGAAGACCCGGTCCAACCTTTAACAACAGAAATTTTATTATCTATTGAGCCTATTTCAAGCGTAATCAGTGTAGCAGGAGTTGTATAACTTATATAATTGGTTTGCACGGAGTTATTATTCATCACTGGCAATCCAGGATTTACAGGAGTGACTGTTACATTTGAAATATGATCATTCGTACCGGTACCGGTCATTGAACAATATGATAATACAGGAGTAGTAAATTGCAGAGAAGGAGAGAATTGCCCTTGTGCAGCTCCGTTACACTTAGTAGCCACCTGAATTTCATATTGGGTCTGCTCGGTTAGCCCTGAAATCGTATAATTGTTTCCAGGGGCTGGTACAGGATTTATGGTCGTCCATGTTGGGTTTCCAACTTTTCTGTGTCTTAAAACATATACAGCACCTGTAGTTGCAGCCCATGATACATTTGCTGAATTAGAAGTAAGATTAGTAATCGTAATATTAGATGGTGCAGCACTGGTGCATGCTGGCATATCAATAATTTTCACTGCATAATCTTCAACTTCACCATTTGTAAAAGACGTACATGGATTAGGATTATTAGCGTCTCTCAGAAGAACCCTCATACGGGTTGTAAGCGGTCCTGCATACGCACCTGCAGGGATCTGAAATGTTGTTGCTACAGGAGTTACTGTATTATTAGTTACATTTAAAATTCTTTCAGCCGTTTCAAAAGTACCATTCTTATTAAAATCGATCCAAGCACTTACAGCTTTGTTACTCATGGCAGCAGGCCAGGATTTAGAAACCGAAATGGTATTATTGTTAGTTCCTCTAACCACAGTAATTAACTTTGTAGCATTTGTAGAATAATCTGTATAATTATTGGCTCCGGAAGTATTACTCATGGTATAAGAATTCGTAGCGGCTACGGTTACATTGGAGATATAGCCATTATCCGTATTGCTTGAGGTTGCTGCACAATAAGGGGTCATAAACACCATAGGGGCTGAAAAATTCCCTGTTGTTCCTGAGCAGATATTAGCGATCTGAACTTCGTAATGTGTTCCTGCCGTCAACCCTGTAAGCGTTACTGTATTTGTTGTAGGATTAGGTGTATAGGTAGTCCAGGCAGTTGTTCCTGCTATACGATACTGCATAATATAGGTAGCATTAAATGAAGCATTCCAGGTGATTATGGCAGAATTTTGAGTTACTGTATTAGCCACTACTCCACCCGGAGGATTAGAGGTACAAATTGGTAGTGTATCTATTGAAGCGTTACCTATGGCGTAAAAAACATTATTGATGGCACTTACTCTGATTTTAGCAATACCACCAACTATTAAAGGAAAAGAACTAAAATCTAGAGATTCACTTCCGTCATTAGGTGTTGAAGCTGAGACTACATTCCAGGTTGTTCCGTTATCAGTAGTAAAATCTATTTTTACATTGCCCGTATTATATGGTGCTACATTGGTACCTACAACATCCCATGTTACATTCGTTGGGCCGTTATTATAAACGGTAATAGGGTTTACTTTGAAAGGACCATTATTACCAACAATAATGGTTTGTGCGGCACTCTGTGTCTGTTGTTGGTTGGCAACAGGATTATTATCTCTCACTGTCACTGAAAAAGTTGTTGTTCTTGGTACTGTAGATACAGCTTCCCAACCACTTGTGTCATGTAAAACACCATTTAATACTGAAGATAGTTTAGGAAAATAACGAGTTGGGCTCGTTGAAGGGATCAATGACCTAAATGATGCTCCGGAAGTAGTATTTCCTAAATTAATGTTATCAATAGAAGGTCCGCCACTAATCATGGCATCTGCCTGCTCCCAGGTATATGTCATTGGGTCGTTTTCAGCGTCTGTAACAGAAGCGGTTAAAACAAAAGCTGTCCCCTTTGGAATATTGTAAGTTGGAAGTGCTCCAATTACAGGAGGGGTATTGGTAACTGTTGTTTCAATATCACACGTTCTAGTCACTAAAACAGCCTGAACCTGATTGATACTGTTTCTAAGAAAATAAGCATCTGTATTTGGCTGTATATCAAATGTACCTCCCGGAGAAGGAAAAATACCCGCCCCCGCAGCGTTTCCATTTGCTATTCCTGCATAAGCCATAATGGTACTTCCTGATCCTGGTTCAAACTGTACATTGGGTGTCTGATACTGATACATAAAAGTATGATTTCCTCCTAGTTGGTGTCCCATTTCATGAGCCACAAAATCGATATCAAATGTATCTCCCTGAGGTCCTCCATTTGCAGGAGAAGTATACCCTGAACCTTTTCCATTACCTGTTGATGGATTTGAAGAGCCTGGATCCAGGCAAATACACCCTATGCAACCCGCCATTCCACCACCACCGGTTGCTCCAAATAAATGGCCAATATCATAATTAGCATTTCCAACATTAGCAGTTAAGGTTTGCTGTAATTCTGTACTCCATGAATTGGGGGCTCCTCCCCCTGCAGGTACTCCTGTATACGGATCTGTATTTGGATTAGTATAAATTACATTCGGATAATTCTGTAGATTTAAATGAAGGGCAAAATCTTTTTCAAAAACCCCATTCACTCTGGTGAGGGTAGCATTAATAGCTGTTAAAGCACCTGCTACAGTTCCTCCATGAAACTGAGTATACTCTCCTGTAACAGACATCGCCAGTCTCAGAGTTCTATATTTACGATCCGAAGATTTCGCGAAATTCTTTGATTGGTTGGTAAAGGAGCTTCCTGCTTTATATAGTTTATCTATTTCTTTTTCCTCAGTTGAACACACGAAACCAGTTTTCCCGCCTTCAGTTTTCGGATGTATTTCATAGATTGTTTTATCTCCATTAGCAGGCTCTATAAATTCATATCCTTCACCAGATATAATCATAGATTGAAAATCATTAGGTGCCAGGCTAAAGCGTAAATATTTTGAAGGGTCATCTATTCCTACTCCCACATAAGAACCCAGCTGATACTGATCTGCTAATTCTCTTACTACAACCGGAAAGCTATACACAGCAAATTTTTCAACTTTTCCGCTTAGTGTGGGTAAAGATATGGTGACCGGTTTTGCATCCCGGCCTGTTTCCTGCGCTCGCTCTAATTGAGATCTTAACAGGGAAATGTCTAAAGAATAAAAGCTTTTGGCTTTTGAGCCATCCCGAATTGCTTTTCCTTTGAATGTCGTAGGAGCCCATTGGGCATGAAACATTACCAACAAACTAAAGAAAAAGAAAGAAGTAAAAATTTTCTTCATAATATTTCTTAAAACTTTGTATTAATCTCACAAAACTACTCATTTCATTACCAACAAACAATACATAAACAGAAATCAACTATCAAATCACTAATAAAACCTCATACTGATTGAAAAATTAAACAATTAATGCATATTACAGTGAAAATTTCAACATTTGTTGATTTATTCTACCAGCACTCAAAAGTTTGAACAAAAAAAATAAGCCTTCATTTCTGAAGGCTTATCCTATTTAAAATTTAGATTATTTATTCTTTAATAAATTTCCTTTGAGCATTATTACCATTGTCATCGATATCTATTACATAAACTCCATTAATTAATTTCGTTACATTAATTTCGTTGTTTAATAAAATACCTTCTACGATGATTTGCCCTGCAGCATTGTAAATTTTATATTTAGCTTTTTTGCTGATATTCTTCACATGCAATATTGAACTTACAGGGTTAGGATAGATCAGGATATCTGTCTGGTTAATCGGATTAGGAACTCCAGCTTTAGAAATTCTTACTGTATAGTCCTCAACTTCTCCATTCTTAACATTTACACAGTTTACAGGAATACCATCTCTTTCCATTGCCACTCTCATTACAACATATTTGTAGTCTGTTGTACTTACAAAAGCATCTGCCGGTACATTAAATTTACCTGATACAGGAGTTGTTGTGTTTGGAGCTGAGCTAAATACTTTTTCATAAATATCAAACTCACCATTTCTATTGAAATCAATCCAAACTGCAATTCCTTCATTATAAGTTTTTCCTAACCATTTTTTCTCGATGATGATCTCATTATCTGTAGATCCTTGAATTAACTCGATAAATGTTTTAGGAACTCCTGTATAATCTGTATAGCTTGATCCTTTTGACTCATTTTCCATTTTTGTTTTTCCATTTGGAATAACAGTTACTTTGGAAATATACTCACCTGCTGAATTTTCAGATTTCATCTTACAGTAAATTACCGTAGGTGTTGTAAAGTAGTAAGGAGGAGTATATGTTCCTGGTTTTCCACTACAGATGTTTACTACCTGCATCTCATACTTCGTCATTTCTACAAGACCATTCAGAATAATAGTATTAACCGCTGTAGGAACTTCCGTCCAGCTTGGAATACCTACTTTTCTGTATCTAAGAACATATGTTGCTCCTGGATATGCATCCCATGTAACCTCTGCAGTTGTAGGCAACAATTGAGTAATTGTTAATCCCGGAGGTGCAATTTCACATATTCTTTCTGTTGTAAATACTTTAGAATTTGAGAAATTATTCCAGCTTGTCTCACCAGCACACTGATTGGCAATCTGAACCTCATAAGTAACAAATGACTCAAGGTTATTTAGCTGGTATGTATTACCAGGACCCGGAAGGGGAACGTCCGAACTCCAAGCTGGAGCACCAACTTTTCTCCATCTCATTTTATAGGTAGCACTATTTACTACTGGATTCCAAGTAATCAAAGCACTTGTTGGAGTAATGTTGCTTATTGTTACTGTTGGAGGTGTAGGATCACATCTCGTTGTAAATGTTGTAATAGCTGTAGGAGTACCTGTTGTACCTCCACAAACTGCAGCTACATCTACTTCATAAGTTGTTGCCGGACTTAATCCTGTAAGGGTAAGAGGCAAGTTTCCTAATGCCGCAGAAGCATATATTTGTGTCCATGTTCCAGTTCCAGCCACTCTATATCTTACCAGATAAGTTACTATATTACTACCACCTGTCAAATTAACGCCAGCTGTTGTATGAGTTATCGTAGCTAAAGGAAAGGTAGGAACATTTGGAGTTACATTACTACATGGTCTGATTCTTACAGCATAATCTTCAACTTCTCCATCAATAGCATTGGCACATGCTGTAGGAATAGTTGTACCTGTTGAGCGTTTCAATACAACTCTCATTGTAGTTGTGTATTGTCCTATATAAGCAGGAGGTGCAGCAGGAACATTAAACAGAGTTGTAATCGGTGTAGTAGTACTTGCTGGAGAAGCAAGAATTCTTTCAGCAGTATCAAACTGTCCGTTTCTGTCAAAGTCTATCCAAACTGCAACAGCATCATTACCTGTTGATCCGGTCCATCCTTTTGCAACAATAAGTTTATTGTCATTAGAACCTGCATCTAACGTAATAAGTGTTGCCGGTGTTGAATAACTAGTATAAGAGTTCTGAGCAGTAGGATTACTCATAGGCGGCACTCCTGAGTTAGAAGAAATAACCGTAACATTTGAAATGTGATCGTTATCTCCACTACCCGTTATAGGGCAATATTGTAATGGCAGTGTGATAAATTGTACAGAGCTGGAGTAAGATCCAAAACCACCCGTACATTTCGTTGCTACCTGTACTTCATATTTCGTTTGCTCTTTTAGAGGAGCCGTAGTAGGAATAGTGTAAACATTTCCTGGCGCAGGAATAGAAGTAGAAGGTACTTGAGTCCAAGCAACAGTTCCAACTTCTCTATATTGTAATTGATACGTTGCCCCTGTAGCAGCTAACCAAGAGAATGTAGCACTTTTATCCGTAATATTTGAAACCGTGATGTTTGTTGGCGGAGCCGTTGTACATAACGGTTGATCAATTAATCTTACTGCATAATCTTCAACTTCACCATCATTATACGTTCCAAATGAAGCACATGGAGAAGAAACAGTACCATCCATCATTACTACACGCATGCGGGTAAGAAGAGTACCATCATAGGTTGCACTATTAGGAGGAAGGGCTATTGTAAATCCAGCCGCTACAGTCCCCACAGGATTTGTAGTACTGCTAGTTGCATTAACTACTCTTTCAGTTGGTTCAAAAATACCATTTCTGTTTAAGTCAATCCATACCCCTACTCCATAACTAGATGTACTTCCAGGCCAGAATTTAGTAATATTGATTTTATTACCTGAGGTACCTCTAACGAAAGTAACTAATCTTGTTGGGTCAGTAGAATAATCTTTATACCCATCATATCCAGAATTACTTACCATTAATGGAGCGTTGGTAGGAGTAACAACTACCTTACCAATATACCCACTTGGTGAAGTGCCTGCGGGAGGGACATTAGCACAATAAGTAAGCGCAGGTGTTATAAACTGCTTGCTTGGAGAGAATGCTCCCTGAGTCCCATTACAAATTGTTGCAATCTGAACCTCATACGTAGTTGCATCTGTCAAATTATACAGTGACCAGCTGCTCGTTAGCGGAGTGGTGATATCTATTATTTTCCAAGGACCACCAGAATTTGGTCTGTACTGTAATTTATAAGTAGCTCCTAATGCAGGTGTCCATGTAACAACTGCAGTACTTGGTGTAATATTACTAACTGCAATATTGGTAGGCGGTGCTGATGTACAAGGTAAAAGTTCTACACCAGTAAGCCTGATTCTTGGAATGTCTTTGTATCTACCTGATGAAGATGGTGCTGATGGTGGAGAAGCAGGATCCGGATTGGTAGTATCATCTCGGAACAACATTCCTCTCTCAACAGTAGATTTATAGCTTCCCCAACTAGATGATACATATAATGGAGAATTTTCATCTACAGCAATGACAAGATTACTTGTTCCATCCCATAATAATGGAGTTGTTAATGGTATCGTAACCCATGTTCCAGCTGTCATTGTAGGAAGTGTTCCTTCCCAAACTTTTTTCAGAGAAGAATACGGTACCCAGTTTGAGCTTCCAGAAAAATTGTTCTGCGTTGTATTCCCCATATAAACCACCCACTCATTGTACTTACCTTGGTCAGCAGGGCTAGCAGGGGTATCAACATAAAATTTAAGTTCAGTAATAAATTTACCTGCTCCCACAGCTCCTAAAACTTCTGCGGCAGTGTAAATCTGCTGAGAATAGTTGTATCCATAATATGAATACACAGGAAGATACTCTGTTTTGTCAGTTCCAGTTCCTATCTGCCCTGGAGCAAAAGCTGGTCCTGCAACCCATGTACTTTTGTCTGTAGGAGTACAAATAGCTCTTACCCACCAATAATAGGTAGTTCCTGGTACTAATGGAGATAAAGTTGTAGAAGTTCCAGAAACAACAGTTCCAGGTGTAGTAGCTGTTGGCGGAGTATTGGTAGTTGTATAATAAACCTCATATCCACCTGCTGGTGCAGAAGGTGATGCCTGCCAGTTAACAACAGCACTGTTAGGAGTCATTGCTCCTATTGTTAAGGAACCTGCTGCCGAAGGAACCGGTACACAGGTAGGTGGTGTTAAAAGCTTTCCAGGTGTAATATTCCATGTACTTTGGTCTGTTGCACTACATCTTGCTCTTACCCATACATAATAAGTTGTATTAGGAAGTAAAGGAGTCAATGTTGCAGTTGTTCCTGATGGTACATTTTGCATTGGTATTGTAGTACCGTTAGGTGCTGCCCCTGTTGTATTATAATATATGTCAAATCCTAATGCCGGTGTATAACCAAATGAAGGCCAGTTAATCACTGCACTTGTAGCAGTTATTGTTCCTGTTGTTATTCCAGCTCCACTACTAGGCATTGCCGGACATGTTGCTGGTGTAGCAAAGACAAGTGATGTAGACCATACACTTTGCTCTGTTGCACTACATTTTGCTCTTACCCATACATAATAAGTTGTCAATGGATTTAATGGACCGATAGTAGCAGTAGGTGCTCCCGGCGGAACAGTTAAATTAGGTGTAGATCCTGCAACTGGCGGTATGTTTGTTGTATTATAAAACACATCATATCCTGCTGCCGGAGCTGGCACATAAGCAGTCCAATTGATTACAGCGTTTGTTGCTGTAACGGCTCCTGTACTTAGAGTTCCACCTGGAGGCATAGGCAAACATGCCGGCGGTGTACCAAAAGTCATCTGGATATTGGGTCTGTTACCCGTAACAGTTCCGTTTCCGGTAGGAGCTGTAGTATATGCCTGAATATACATATGCCCTGTTGGAACACTGGAGTAAGTAAGTTTTGCTCCTGCATTAGAGCTTCCAAAACCTCCATAATTTGTTTCAACAAGCACCATAAGATTATCTACTCCATTATAAGTATAAGGAAGTTGTAATGGCACCGTATACCATGCTGCTGGTATAAGACCTAAAGTTCCATTATATAATAGAGTAGCTCCGGAAGTTGCCGCTGCCCAGTTTTGGGCAGTAAGAGTTGTATTGGGTACAGCCTTTATATAAATTTTTACAGGTATTCCAGTATTAAAAGCTGTGGTAGAATTCCATCCTAAGGATAAAATACTGCCTGCAGTTCCTCCTGCTGCTGCAATTTCTGCTGCAGTGTAAATAGACGCGGATCGCTCAAATCCATAAGAAGCCCCTAAAGGATACTTTTGGGTTAACGTTCCGGTACCAATTGTAATGGTTTGTGCCTGTATAGACAATCCGATGGCCATACAGAGCAATGCAATGAGCACCTTAAAAGGCCGGCTCATTTTACAGAGTAAAAGTCCACTCATATTTTTTAAAATTTAATAATGATAACGATAATTAAGAATTATAGTATTTCCTATTTTACGAGGTTGATTTAAAATTCTGAAACCTCATTCTTTACAGATAATCTGTAGTAAAAAAAATAATTTTATCCCATAAGCTAATATTTTAATATTTACACAAATCTAATCATTTTTTCATTATAATATATTCATTAAAATGTTTTTTTGAAAAAATTAAATAACATTAACCTATATGATTGAAAATAAAAAATCAAACAAAATAATACAAATTCACTATCATTTAATGCTAATATTAGTTTTTACACAATACCAAACTTTATAAAATATTATTATTTTTTACAGCAATAACTCCTTTTACTTTTAACGTTTAATAGTGATTTATATTATTATTATCAATTCTATTATTTTATGATTTAATCTACTAGATTATACATTAAAAGGAAAATCCACGATAAATTCTCATAATATTTACAATACTATTTATGGCAATAGAAAGAAATCTGAAGCTAGCTTCTTTTTATGAGTTCATACAGACAATTTTAAGTGTTAATTTAAAATGTTTCCAACATGGTACAGCTTTCCTTAATGATAATGCCTATATAAAAACAAATAAGCCTTGGGAAATTTCCCAAGGCTTATTGATATGATAAATAATAAATTTGTTATTGAATATCCGCTAGAATTTATAGGCAATATTCCATGCGAATCCCATATTAAATTTTGATGAGCTTTTTCCAAATCCCGGAACGATCATTGGAGAAATATTATCCTGTTTAGAGGTATATACCAAATAACGAGGCTGTAGATTTACGTCAATATAAAAATTGGACTCAAATAACTGCACTCTTCCTCCCAAAGTACCCTCCAGCCAGAAAGAAGATTGTGACGAGGCAGGAAACGCCACTGAAGAAGTACTTCCTCCATATCCTCTGACAGGGATAGCCATATATTCCTGGTTATAAAATGAACCGGCGACCTTTCCACCTACATAGAATCCATTAAATTCATTTTCTTTATCCTTAGCCAGCATGTAGAATGCACCAAGTTTAACAAAAGGACCATTTACTTTAGCATCATAACCATTTTTCTGATATATATTTTTTTCAAAACCGGCTTCAGCAATAGCATGAACACTTCCATTAATTCTGGAAGAAATAAATCCTTGGTATAGCTTTCTGTCTGAAAAAAAGCCAACTCCACCATTCAACATATCAAACCCAACCATAAAATTCGGTTCATATTTCCAGTGAGTCTTTTTTTCTTCTTCCTTTTTTCCTTCCTGTGCTCCGATTAACACTCCGAAAAGGCTACAAAACAAGGTAAAGATTAGTCTTGTCTTCATTCAATATTTGATTTTGTCCATTTTCCACGCTTTGAACAGGATCAGGAGTTATTAATTCTGAGCTTACATTCTCATATGTTTTTTTTGCACCACATCCGGGAGACACATAGGTTGCCTTGGTTGTATAGGTAACTCTTACTTTTGATTCTTTGCTTTTAGTAGAAGTTTTAAAGTAAATGTCTGTATAAGGAGAATCATCTACTTTCAAAGGGATAAGCCTTGAGTCTATACTTTTCTGCCACCCCAAATCCACTTTTCCTGAGCCGTAATCTACTGCTACAGACAATGAATCAAGTGTTTTTTCCTTTCCTGTTCCTACTGATCTGAAGGCAACCTTCATTCTTGGAGTTCCTTCACCGCTTTCGCAGATATCATCATCGCTGCCACAGGAAAAAAACATTCCCACCAAACAGATCATTAAGAGAAATTTAAAATACTTCATATTAGGATTTGAACTCAAATTTAATTAAATTATTTTTTAATCAGCAATGCAATATTTTCCACATGATGAGTTTGTGGGAACATATCTACTGGTAATATCTTTACTACAGTATAATGCTCTTTCATGAGTGCAAGATCTCTAGCCTGTGTTGCTGAGTTACAACTTACATAAACCACTTTCTCAGGAGCTAATTTTAAGATTTGCTCAACTACTTTTTGGTGCATTCCATCTCTTGGCGGATCGGTAATCAAAACGTCTGCTTTTGGATGATTTTCCATAAATTCATCGTTAAAGACATTTTTCATATCTCCACAATAGAACGTTGTATTGGTAAGACCATTTAATTCCGCATGCTCAATGGCTGCATCAATTGCTTCCTGAACAGATTCTATCCCGATTACCTGTTTTGCATTTCTTGCCACATACTGAGCAATTGTACCTGTTCCGGTATATAAGTCATATACTACTTCATCTCCTTTCAGATCTGCAAATTCAAGTGTTTTTCTGTATAATTCCAACGCTTGCTTATAGTTGGTCTGGAAGAATGATTTCGGTCCGATTTTAAATTTCAACCCATCCATTTCTTCCATTAAATATCCTTCACCAAAATATATATTAATATCCAGATCGTAGATAGAGTCATTGGCTTTTGGATTAATAGCATACACCAATGTTTTAATCTGTGGAAACTTCTCAAGGATAAAGGCAAAAAGCTTCTCTCTGTTTTCTTTTTCTTCTCTAAAAAGCTGGAATAATACCATCCATTCACCTTTAGAGTTTTGTCTCATCATTAAGGTTCTTAGGAATCCTTCATGGTTTCTAACATCAAAGAAATCCAATCCGTTCTCAACAGCATATTCTTTTACTGCTAATCTGATAGCATTGGAAGGATCTTCCTGCAGGAAACACTCTTTAAGATCCAAAATCTTACTCCACATTCCCGGAATATGGAATCCTAAAGCGTCCTTACTCCCGAAATTCTCTTCAGAGCTGATTTCATATTGAGTAAGCCATCTTGCATTAGAGAAAGAAAACTCCATTTTGTTTCTATAGAAATATTGCTCTTGTGAGCCCAGAATTGATACGGTTTCGAAATCTTCGATCCCACCAATTCTTTTTATATTATTGTATACTTCTTCCTGTTTGAAATCAAGCTGCTTTTCATAGCTCATATTTTGCCATTTACATCCACCACAGGTTCCAAAGTGAACACATTTTGGCTCTGTTCTGAAAGGAGACTTTACCAAAACCTCTGCCGCTTCTCCTTCATAATATTTAGATTTGGCTTTTTTCACTCTTACATTCACAGTATCTCCCGGAATTGCCCCTGAAACCAATACTGTTTTACCGTCTTCCGTTTTCCCGATTGCCACTCCTTTTGCTCCGGCAGTTAACAGCTTTATATTTTCAAGAACTAAATTTTTCTTATTCTTTCTGCTCATTCTAAAATTTTCTATTTTTCCTAATCGAAACTTTAAAAGTTTCACTTTGCAAAAATACAACAAAAAAAAACCTTATCCGAGGATAAGGTTTTGATCTATATTAAAGTTTATTATTTTGTAGGTGCTGGCTGAGGATTTACTTGCTGTTGTGCAGCAGGATCCATCTGCAATTGTGGTTGCATCTGTGCACCTGGATCTACTTTTGGAGCAGCAAGCCCTGTTAGTTTATCTAAAATAGTTACCAACTCCTGCTCACCAAGGTTTACAAATGATCTGCTGGCAATTTTCCCATCTTTATCAATGATAACAAAGCAAGGTAATTTAAATCCATATACTCCATATTTTTTAGCAATATCAGATTCCATTCCTTTCTCTCCGTATACATTTACTCCCTGAATACCTTTTAATAATGAATTACTAGTTTTGATAAACTGATCTTTTGTATCATCTACGTTTACAAAAACAAAGTTCATTTTAGATTTATAGAAATTAACAACTTCTTTTAAAACCGGTACTGTAGCTTCAGCAATATAAGGATTCCATGAAGCGTAGAAGAATAATACATAAGGCTTCCCTTTATTTTCAGAAAGTTTGTAAGCTTTTCCGTCTTGTTTTACCAGAGCAGCTTCCGGCGCTACGTCTCCAATTTTAAGACCTGTAATCGCCATCTGCATTTTTAATAAATCGCTTTTGATGGTAGCATCTTTGATATCTGTATCAATTAATTTTTTGATTTTATCAATATTTGCTGTAGTCGTAGTTGGGTGAATATCAGCCTGAGCCATTACAAATGCTAAAAGATAATCTTTTGCTGTTTGGGAAATATCTTTTTTAGTGCTTAAATATTTAGCAAACATTTCAGAAGTGGTAATTCCTGTTTTATTTTTGCTGTTTGCTTCTGCATATTTCTGGAAATCAGGAGTCATTTTTACAAGTAGATACTGTCTGTAAAGTGGAATAGTTTTCACCATAGCCTCTTTGTCATTATCCAATTTAGTCTGATAGTCCGTTAAAGCTTTGGAAGCTTTATAAGCTGGATTTCCTGCCATTGCACCGTGAGACATTTCATAGTTGGCAAGAAGGTTAAGAATGGTAACCTTAACATCATTCTTCTTCCATTCTAAAAGGGCTTTACTAGGATTATTTTTAGCAGCAAGATCATCCACATTTTTATTGATATCTGCTTCTACTTTTTGCATCCCTTTAACGAAAGAAGCTTCATCTCCAGCCATTAATTGTCTAAGGTCAATTTTGTTACCATACTCGCCTAAGAACTTCTGGGTAGCTGTAAGGAAATCGTTATTCTTTTTAGCATCTCCCGTAATAACATATTCGTTCGGGAATGTCATTGCATTTCCTGAGATATTTACTTTTTGTCCTCCTTCAAGGTAGATCAGGTTTTGTTTGTTAGCATAATTGATAACATACATTCCGTCTTTAGGAGCTTCAAAACTTCCTGAGAAGTTTCCTTCTTTATCAAGACCGATATTAATTAAAGGCAGTGTTCCTACTCCGGAAGCTTCTACAAATTCGATTCTTTCTAATGGTGAGCTTCCCGTAATTTTTCCTTTTACTTCTACTTTTTTTGAACAAGACATCACGAAAATCGCGATGATAAACAATAAAAGATATTTTTTCATTTCAATTTTTAATATTACACAAAAATACGCTTTTTAGGGCATGTTAATTCACACGGATAATTTTTTTTAAAAATTTTATTACCACCGATAAAAAGGGAGATTTCACTTGCTTTCTCTATCAATTTTTCACTGGTAAAAAACAGTGGAAATAATGTTCTTTCTACATCATTCAACTGCCCTCCAAATATATACTTATTCAGCAAAGTAAACCTAAGATCTCTTAATAAGTTAACAAACTTTAACAGCTAAATAGTGGATATAAAAAAAATCGTCCCCGAAACGAGGACGATTTTTAAGTATTTTGAATCAATTCTATCCTTGATCTACAAGAGCAGACATGTATTCTCTGTTCATTCTTGCGATATTTTCAAGAGAAATACCTTTAGGGCATTCAATTTCACAAGCACCAGTATTTGAACAGTTACCGAATCCTTCTTCGTCCATAGCTTTCACCATGTTCAGAACTCTTCGCTTCGCTTCTACTCTTCCTTGAGGAAGTAACGCGAACTGAGAAACTTTAGCTCCAACGAATAACATTGCAGATCCGTTTTTACATGTAGCTACACAAGCTCCACATCCGATACAAGCTGCAGCATCCATTGCTTTGTCTGCATCTTCTTTAGGAACCGGGATAGCATTAGCATCTAATGTATTACCAGAAGTGTTTACAGAAATAAAACCACCTGCAGCCATTACTCTGTCAAATGCGCTTCTGTCTACCATTAAGTCTTTAATAACAGGGAAAGCAGCACTTCTCCATGGTTCAATAACGATAGTCTCTCCATCTTTGAACATTCTCATGTGAAGCTGACAAGTTGTAATACCTGTATCAGGACCATGAGCTCTACCATTGATGTAAAGGGAACACATACCGCAGATTCCTTCACGACAGTCGTGGTCAAAAGCGATTGGTTCTTTTCCTTCGTTAATTAAATTTTCGTTCAGAATATCTAACATCTCCAGGAATGAAGAATCTGTAGATACATCTGATATTTTATAGGTCTCAAACTGACCTTTAGTTTTACTATTTTTTTGTCTCCAAATTTTCAGCGTAAGATGTAAGCCTTTTTTTGCACTCATAATGTTATATTTATAGGTTGGAGATTATTTATAACTTCTAGTTTTAACCTCGATGTTGTCGTAAATCAGTTCTTCTTTATGCAACACTTCCGCGTTGATATCGTTCCCCTGATATTCCCAAGCTCCAACGTATTTGAATTTTACGTCGTCTCTTTCCGCTTCTCCATCTGGAGTTGCGTGGTCCCAACGGAAGTGTCCACCACAAGACTCTTCTCTGTTTAGTGCATCGATAGCCATTAATTGTCCTAATTCAAGGAAGTCTGCTACTCTGAATGCTTTTTCAAGCTCAGTGTTCATACCTTCTCCTTCACCAGGAACTTTTACATTTTTCCAGAAATCGTTTCTTACTTCTTCGATTTCTTTGATTGCTTCTTTTAATCCTTCAGGAGTTCTACCCATTCCTACTTTATTCCACATAATGTGGCCTAATTTCTTGTGGAAGTGGTCTACTGAATGAGTTCCTTTATTATTAATGAAGAAATCCACTTTATCTTTAATTCCTTTTTCAGCTTCGTCAAACGCTGCTGAATTGGTAGGAATTGCTCCTGTTCTGATGTCTGCAGAAAGGTAATCTGCAATCGTGTAAGGAAGTACGAAATAACCGTCTGCAAGACCTTGCATCAATGCAGATGCCCCAAGTCTGTTTGCTCCGTGATCTGAGAAGTTAGCTTCACCAATTACGAAACATCCAGGGATTGTAGACTGAAGGTTATAATCAACCCATACACCACCCATTGTATAGTGAACTGCAGGATAGATCTTCATTGGAGTTTTGTAAGGATCATCAGCTGTAATCTTTTCGTACATTACGAATAGGTTACCGTATTTCTCCTCAACCCAGCTCTTACCAAGATCATAGATCTGCTGATCTGTAGGATTATGAATATGTTTTTCGATAGCGGCTTCTTTACCTTTTTTCATGATCTCTGTAGAGAAATCAAGGTATACCCCTTCTTGAGTATCATTATTTTCGATTCCGTATCCAGCATCACATCTTTCTTTAGCTGCTCTTGAAGCAACGTCTCTCGGTACAAGGTTACCGAATGCAGGATATCTTCTTTCTAAATAGTAATCTCTATCTTCTTCTTTAATATTTTCAGGTCTTAATTTACCTTCTCTGATGGCTACTGAATCTTCAATCTTTTTAGGAACCCAGATTCTTCCAGAGTTTCTTAATGATTCAGACATCAAGGTTAATTTAGACTGCTGAGTTCCGTGAACAGGAATACAAGTAGGGTGAATCTGCACGTAGCAAGGGTTTGCGAAGTACGCTCCTTTTTTGTGAATCTTCCAAGCTGCAGAAACGTTAGATCCCATTGCATTGGTAGAAAGGAAATATACGTTTCCATAACCTCCTGATGCAATTACCACTGCGTGAGCAGAATGTCTTTCGATTTCACCTGTTACCAAGTTTCTTGCGATAATTCCTCTTGCTTTCCCGTCAACAATTACCAGTTCAAGCATTTCATGACGGTTATACATCTTGATTCTTCCTTTACCGATCTGACGGCTCATTGAAGAATATGCTCCTAATAATAACTGTTGTCCTGTTTGTCCTTTTGCATAGAATGTTCTTTTTACCTGAACCCCACCAAATGAACGGTTATCTAACTGGCCGCCGTAATCTCTACCGAAAGGAACTCCCTGAGAAACACACTGGTCAATAATATTTGCAGAAACTTCAGCTAATCTGTAAACGTTAGCCTCTCTTGCTCTATAGTCACCACCTTTAATGGTATCGTAGAATAATCTGTAGGTAGAGTCACCATCTCCCTGGTAATTCTTAGCTGCGTTGATCCCTCCCTGAGCTGCAATAGAGTGCGCTCTTCTTGGTGAATCCTGGTAGCAGAATGCTTTTACGTTGTATCCTTGCTCAGCTAAAGTAGCTGCAGCAGAACCTCCTGCCAAACCTGTACCTACAACAATAATATCAATCTTATCTCTGTTGTTTGGTGCAACAAGGTTCATATGATCTTTATGATTTTTCCACTTGTCTTTAAGAGGACCCGCTGGAATTCTTGAATCTAATTTACTCATACTAGTATATTGATATTATTGAGTTATATAATGAAAAACTGCTACAATGATAAATCCTGCCGGAATAAGGATAGAATACCATGTTCCGAAAGCCTTAATCACAGGCGTGTATTTTGGATGTCTTGCTCCAATAGATTGGAATGAAGACTGGAATCCATGAGCTAAGTGTAGCCCCAATAGTACAAAAGAGATCACATATAAAGCGACTCTCCAAAGGTCAGCAAACTTCTCATGAAGCTCTGGCCAAAAACGTTCTGAATCAGGAGCTATTCCATCTACATACTTATAAGTGATTTCATGTAACCAGAAATCATATAAGTGAAGCGCCAAGAAAGCCAACACAACTGCTCCGGAAATAATCATATTTCTGGACATCCATGAAGAATTTACAGCTGCATTATTTGATGCATACTTTACTGGACGCGCTTTATTATTCTTGATCTCCAATACAAATCCCATCGCAAAATGGAAAATTACTGCAAAGCCAAGAATAGGCTGCATTAAGAACTGCACAAAAGGATTATAGCCCATAAAGTCAGATGCTGTATTGAAAGCATCCCTGTTCAGGACTGATAACAAATTGGTTGTCAAATGCAGTATAAGAAAAATCAGCAAAAACATAGCTGATAATGCCATAGCGTATTTTCTACCTATCGTAGAACTCGTTAAACCTGCCATATAAGTTTAAATTTGAATTTCCCACAAAATTAAGAAATGTTAACAATATCGAAAAGTGAGAAATCTCACAATTAGACAGTTTGTAATCTTTCTAAATAAGAGCCCTACACGTTATAAATAAAGGAAAGTGAAAAAATCAAAAAACTTTATTTCATATCATAAACATGATCTCCAAAAACTATTTTTTTAGTTGAAAAAGGAATCTGCTTTATTTCAAATTGGTCTATTCTTCTGGAAGAACAATAAGGTTCAATGATATATTGTAAAACCTTTTCTCTGCCTACCCTATCAGGAATCCAAAAACAGACTTTATTTCCTTTCTTTATAGAGATTATTTTACTCTTACTAAAAGAGTGTAAAAGCACTTCTTCTTTCTGATTTCCAACAATATTGCATCCAATCCTTGTCATCAAAAACGCCAAAACAGCAATTACGAAATTCATTGAATTCTTAAAGTTTATTTTTAAAATCAATGCTCTTAAAAAATATATCGCTATTGATATGGATATTACTTCAATCAGATTCATCGGAATGCTTTTAAATAATACCATATCTGCTTCCGCAAACCAGTGAATAACCTTCAGAAGTATTTGTATAATTCCATCATACAATTTATCCATAAAACTGAAATTCAAGCCAAAGGCAATAAGAAAAGTCATCAGAAATGAAAACACAATAATCACTTCAGAAAAAGGGACAATAAAAACATTGGCAACAATCGAAACAAATGAAAATTGATGAAAGTAATAGAGGACCAACGGAAGTGTTGCCAATTGGGCTGACAAGGATATGGTAATGGTATTAAAAATCAGTTTTTTAAAATAATTATCTGCTCTTGGAAAATATTTTAACAGTGGTTGATTCAGCCAAAAGATTCCTAATACTGCTAAAAAACTAAGTTGAAATCCCACATCAAAAAGCTGCTGAGTATCAAGGATCAGAATAATAAATGCTGACAATGCTAATGAGTGCAGCAAATCCGGCTTTCTCTGCAATAAAACAAAAATAAAATATACGTTCAACATGATGCATGACCTCAGCACCGAGTTTCCAAATCCGATAAATAAAGCAAACAACCAAATAAACATCAAGCTTAAAACAATCGAATATTTATTGAATTTCAGAGGAATACAACGCACCATTACAAAATAAAAAAGTCCAAAAATAATCACAATATGAGTTCCGGAAATGGCTAACAAGTGAACCAGGCCAGATCTGTTGAAATCCTGCACAGTACCCATATCCATTTCTGTTCGGTCTGCCAGAATAATTCCTTTCAAAAATGCTTTGGTAGGTCCGGACATAACTGTTTTATCTATTTTCTTCAGAACATTGAACCTATATTGACGAATTTGCTCAGTAAAACTTAAATCATTCCGTTCTACAATAGAAAAATCTTTCGAAATATAAATTTGATAGTCAATATTCTTTCGCTTCAGATATTGTGCATAATTGAACTGAAAATCGTATTGGGGCTTCTGTGGTTTTGTAATATAAGCTTCAGTTTTATAATAATTCTTATAATCTAATTCATCATGACTTTTCGGAATATAAATAATTGAATTAAAGCTATTTTTCCCTAACTGAGCTATTCCTTCATACTTTTTATACTTTTCTGTTGAATTTAATTTCTGGGAAATTTTTAAAATAATAGTTTCATTTTTATTCACAGAAATATCGCCTTTTGGAGAAGAGGAATTAAAGAAATGAAGAAGTAAACCAATGCCAAAAAAAAGTATTCCAAGCAAAATAGCCCTGGTTTTATATAAAAAATAGGTATTGAAGAATATAGAAATTAAAATCCCCATATTAATGCTAGCCACGCCATAGATCAATCTTTTTCCCAATAAGAAATAGTCCTGAAAAAAAATTCCGAGGATAAAGCATACAGCTAAGATCAATAGAGGTTCTTTATTCAATTTCAATCAATTATATCTCCAAGATAGGAAATTGAATATTCGGTTGTTATCACTGTAATTACTAAATAAAACACCCTGTCATCCACAAAGAGATTAACAGGGCGCTTATTTTTTTGCTATGAAATTACGTTTACATAAAAAGTTTTACTTTTCTTTTAAAAACTTATCCGTTAAACGTTTTGTTTCTTTGATGTACATCCACGGATCTTTCCCATAGTTTTCGTAGATAAAATCTCCAGCTTTTTTAGGAATTGCAGGTTCTATCTGAGTTCCTTCATGCCATTCGTTAAATGAAGTAATTCCAATAAATTCAGGATTAATTTTAATGGCTGCATCAAACATCCTTTCATAATATTTTCCATCTTCTCTACTCTTAAAATTAGTTTCATTCCAAGGTCTGATTCTCGTATCTGAATAGCCTGGGCCTACGCATGGGATAAAAATAAGATGATGATCTTTTGCATACTGAGCCATATACTCCCAATTAGCAGTTGTGCTTCCAAAAACGAAACCTTCACTGGCAAAATAAGTGTAAAAACCATCAAAACCCGAAGTATCGAAAAAAACAGAATCATTTTTTTCCACCCATAGTCCAATGTAATAGCCATCCAGTTCTGTATTACGTATTGTTTTCTCTCCACTTTTGGAAAGCAGCTTCGACCATTCTTCAGGAGCTATTTTATAACTGTCATATACATAATACAAAGGTTTCCCATCTTTTTTGTAAAAGGCATGATGATGAGCATATGTTTTCACAAGATAAGAAAGCTGATCTCTAAGTTCTGTAACGGATTTATAGAACGGTTCTATATGAAAGGCTATTTTTAAATTGAAACGGTCTGCAATATCAAGATACTGCATTACACTTTTATCAGTAAAAGAATCTTTTCCCAGCCAACTTACCACTACAACACCTACACCAGCCTCTTTCATCATCTTCATGTGTTTTTCTATGACCGTTCTATCATTGGAACTGTAATTACCCAATGCCGGATAAAAATTGGCCCCAATATCATCCCCTCCTTTATAATTTCCGAGATTATTCCATTTAGGATTGCTCCAATGAGGAATAATTTCATGATTCCAATGCTGTAGGCTGCCGTCAGTTTTCTGGTTTCCATACCAGCCATAGTAGAATATCTGTGCTTTATCTCTCAATACAGCTTCTTTCTGAGCAAAACTTATTGAAAAAATTGTACAGGCAATTAATAATAGAAAACTCTTTAGATGTTTCATAGTAATGAATGAATTATATTTCCGGAGATTTGTCTCAGACTTTTAAAATCACCTCAGCAGCATGATCGCTGGCCCCCTTTCCTCCAAGCTTTTCTCGCAAAAGGCTATAATCATTCAGGACCTGTTCTCTTTTTCCTCCTTCTAAAATTTTATTGAGTTCACCTACCAGATTCTTAGTATTCAAATCACTTTGGATAAGTTCTTTCACCACTTCCCTATCCATGATAAGGTTTACTAATGAAATATAGTTGATATTTTTAACCAGTCTTTTGGCAATGGCATAAGAAACAGCACTTCCGCGATAACATACCACTTCAGGGATATTCAGCAGAGCCGTTTCTAGGGTAGCCGTTCCGGAAGTTACCAGAGCTGCTTTGGAGCATCTCAACAGATCATACGTTCTATTCGAAACAAAGTGTACATTATCATCCACATATTTCTCATAAAAGTCCTTGGGAAGGCTTGGGGCTCCCGCAATTACAAACTGATAGCCTTTAAAGTGCGGTCTTACGGAAAGCATAATTTCAAGCATTTTCTCAACCTCCTGTTTTCTGGAGCCCGGTAAAAGTGCAATAATTTCCTTTTCATTCAGTCCATTTTCTTTTTTAAAACCATCAATATTAATTTCCTTTAAATCAGAGATTGCATCCAGCAAAGGATGGCCTACAAAGTGTGAATGAACACCATGTTTTTTGTAAAAGTCTTCCTCAAACGGAAGAATGACCATCATTTCATCCACATATTTTTTGATAATCTCTACTCTGCCTTCTTTCCAGGCCCAGAGTTGCGGTGAAATATAGTAAACAACCTTAATGCCCAATTCTTTGGCAAATCTGGCTATTCTTAGATTAAAGCCGGGATAATCTACAAGAATTAAAACATCAGGTCTGTTGTTCAGAATATCTTCTTTGCAGAATTTAATATTATTTAAAATCGTTCTCAGATTCATGACTACTTCCAGAAATCCCATGAATGCTAAATCACGATAGTGTTTTACCAGTGTTCCGCCTTGAACTTTCATCAAGTCGCCACCCCAGAACCTGAATTCCGCATTCGGGTCCTTTTGTTTGAGGGATTTCATCAAATTGCTTCCATGAAGATCACCGGAAGCTTCTCCTGCAATAATGTAATATTTCATTTCTTTCGAAATCTTTATTTGTTTTAATAACCATCAGAAACAACCTATATTTTGAATCATGGGCGGCTTCTATGGTAGGAATAGAGAACAAATTAAAATGTATATTGATCTTAATTCGTAAATTTGTTCAAAGATAATGATAAAAATGTCAGAAGAATTTGAAATCCGAAATAAAGTTGCTGAAAGCGGCCTTGTGAATTTTGACCTTACCACTTTGCTTCCAAAAGGGGAAAGAAAGGGTATTGATCTTAAAGATTTTCTTTTCCAGGAAATGATCCTGAAAGAAAAAGATTTCCGTGAAAAAGTAGAAGCTATCAACGTTGAAGAATATAAAGATGCTTACATCTATATATACAATTCTGTAGATACTATTATTCCACTTTGGGCTTATTTCGTATTAACAGCCAAGCTTACCGATGTATCCAAAAAAATTGTGTTTGGAAACCGTGAGGACCTTGAAGTTATTCTGATGCACAATGCTATTCAAACTTATGATTTCGGGGATATGAGAGGCAAAAGAGTTCTTGTAAAAGGATGTTCAGATAAGGAAATTCCTGAAAACGCTTATATTGAGCTGGTAGAACAGCTAAAACCTATCGTAAAATCGCTGATGTTCGGAGAAGCATGTTCTAATGTCCCAATTATAAAGAACTAGGAATGAAGCAATATCTATCTGCAATAGCTCTATTCTTTATTTTTTCAGCCATTTATTATCTCGGGAGTTTTACTAAAATACCTTTTGCTGATTGTGTAGGTTTTGTTCTGTCAGTAGAAAAGGGTGAGTTTGAAACGGCAGCTACTGCTACCTCTCATTTTTTATATACCAATACAGGGATTTTAATTAAAAACCTAACCGGCCTTCATGCTATTGAGGCTAGCCGATTTCTTGTAGTAGTTTCTGGTGCAGCAACAGTTGCCTTCATATATCTGATTGTAAAAACCATTACGAAAACACAATGGGCAGCTATTACTGCTGCATTTGTGTTTGGCTTTAGTTTTTCTTTCTGGAGAAATGCTGAAATTGTGGAAGTATATACGTACAACTGTTTATGGGTAAGCCTTTTTTTCCTTTCGATGGTAAAAGCCTTTATTGAAAAGAAAAATATTCATATTATACTCAGTAGTTTATTCTTAGGAATTTCTCTATGGGTACATATTCAAAATATTTTATTGATTCCAGCACTTCTTCTTTTCCTGTTTTATTTCAGAAAGGAAAAGCACTACGCTTATTCTTCATTTATTCTTTTTGCATTGCTTTTTTCTTCTCTCTCTATCCTAAATATGTCTCAAGGATTACCATTTAAAGCCTTCTATTCTTCCGATCAGGGAACATGGGTTGAAGATTCATTACAACAAACCCCAACGCAACTGGTAAAAGATTTTTTCCAGTCATTTGTATACCTCATCTACAACTTCAATATTTTTATATTCTTTGGAATAGCAGGAATGGGCTTATTGTATAAGACCAACCGAAAAATGTTTACTGTTTTTTTTATAGCGGCACTATTAGTTTATGGGTTCTCAACATTCTATGTAGTTTCTGATAATTATGTATTTTTCCTTCCCTTCAATATTATTTTTGCACTCTCAATCGGATATGGACTTTCTTCTGTAAAATATACTTCCTTTAAAAAATTCTCATGGGTTTGCTTACTCATTCCTTTAGGATATGTTTTTGCATATCATACTGTTTTACTCACAGAAAAAGGTAAAGAAGCTGATGCATTCAAAAAATACAAGGGTGGAATGAACTACTATCTACTTCCATGGATGAATAACAATGTGGGAATTCTGGAATTTACAGTAGATAATAAAGTTGCTCCTGAACCAATCAATTGGATGACAGCAAGTGCCCAGCAATATATACAGCTATTAAAAAGCAAAGGCTACACTGAGGATGAGATCAGAAAACTTTAACAATAATTATGAATCCGAAATATTTTGTGAGGCATATTTTTTGATAACTTTGAATCAATTAATACTTTAATAAACACAAAAAATGAGCTTAATAGACCTACTTACAGGGAACACTAGCAACCAGGTTGCTGAACAGGCTGAAAACAAATTCGGAATCAACAGAAACCAGGTAATTGCTTTATTAGCAGTAGCTACACCTCTCATCATTTCTTATCTTAGAAATAAATCCCAGGATGCCAAAGAAGCTGAAGCATTGAACAGCGCTTTAGATAAAGACCATAACGGAAGTATCTTAAATGATCCTTCACAAGTTGAAGCCAGACAAGCTGAGGGCGGATCTATCCTTGACCATATTTTTGGCGGACAAAAGAGTACTGTAGAAAATCAGTTATCACAAAATACTGGAATTTCAATAGATAAGATAGGCCCCATTCTTGCAATGCTGGCACCCGTTGTTATGGGATACATTGGTCAACAAAAACAACAAAGCAATGTTGGAGCAGGAGGTTTAGGTGATCTTTTAGGAGGAATCTTAGGAAATGCTTCTAATCAGGCTCAAACTCAACAATCCAGCCCATTAAATGATATCTTGGGAAGTGTTTTGGGTAATGGACAAGCCCAATCATCAGGAAATCCTCTGAATGATATCTTAGGAAGTGTACTTGGCGGTGGTGGAAACCAACAGCAACAAGGTGGCGGACTAGGAAGTATTCTTGGAAATATTTTTGGAAAATAATTAATTTAATTTGTCATAGAAAAAGACCGGAGAAGTTTTCTTCGGTCTTTTTTATTGTCATTACTTTTTAGATTTTTCCTCTGGTGCTCCAAAAGGTTTCGATGCTTTTCTAGGTCTTCTTTTTCCATAGTTCCCGGAATGAATTTTCCCTTTTCTTGATTTTTTGTCTCCCTTTCCCATAGTAATAAGTATTTGTTGTTATTACGAATTTAGGAAATACACTATTAAAATACAAATACTTAAGTCATTAAAAATGGATAAGGAAAAAGGAAGGTGGAAACTGGAAGTTTATAAATACATATCCAATTAACGACTGGCAGAGCCCTACTACTATACTTTAATTGTCTTCCATTTTCCTTTTCTAAACAAAATAAAAGCAACAATAGTGATCAGAGTTTCTGCTGCAGGAATGGAGATAAATACTCCTTTCGGTCCCATTTCCAGATATTTGGAAAGAAAATAAGCTAAAGGAATCTGAAACAGCCAGAATCCAAAAAGGTTCACCCATGTTGGTGTCCAGGTGTCTCCTGCTCCGTTGAATGCATTAATCATCACCATTCCGATTCCATAGAAAACAAACCCTATACTCATGATGTGAAGTGCATTTTTTGCAAAGTTTTTGATCTCTGCCTCCTGAGTAAAGAAACTTACTAGAAAGTTACCGAAAAGAACAAATATTAAACTGACAATAAGCATAAAAATCACATTATACTTCACTGTTTTCATTACGGATTGTTCTGCTCTCAGCATTTCATTTGCCCCCATATTCTGTCCCACTAAAGTAGATGCAGCATTACTTAATCCCCAAGCTGGGAGTATGAAAAACATCATTAACCTCAACGCAGTTTGATACCCGGCTGAGGCATTTTCACCACCCGTAGTTGCCACCAGTTCTGCAAGAAAGATCCAGCTGCATGAGGCAATCACAAACTGAAAAATTCCGGGAGTGGCAATTTTTATGATAGATCTGATTAAACTATAATCTGGCTTAAAATAAGAAAGCTTAATACGAATTTGGGTATCTGCTACCAACAGATGATACAGCTGATAGATTACCCCAATACTTCGCCCAATTGTAGTTGCCAATGCTGCACCAGTAAGCCCCATTGCTGGGATCGGGCCTAAGCCTTTTATCAAAATAGGGCAGAGAATAATGTTGGCAATATTGGCAATCCATAAACTTTTCATTGCAATCATCGCATTTCCTGCTCCCCTAAAGATCCCATTGATCAAAAACAAAAGCATAATGATTGTGCCGCTTCCCATCATAATTCTTGTAAAGTCTTTTCCATAGGCTGCTGCTTCTGGTTTTGATCCCATCAGAATAAGAATCTCTTCTGCATACACTACTCCAAATAAACTTAAAACCAGAGTAATCCCAAATGAGACCAGCAATACCTGCGCAGCACTTCTGGAAGCCTGCTCTGGATTTTTCTCACCAATCCTTCTCGCCACCATTGCTGTTGCAGCCATACTCATTCCAATCGCAATGGAATACATCACAGAAAGTACAGACTCCGTAAGCCCAACAGTCTGAATCGCAAAACCGCTTTCTTTCAGATGTCCTACAAAATATAAATCTACCAATGCAAAGACAGATTCCATAGCCATTTCCAACATCATCGGAATGGCCAGAAGCACCACTGCACTTCTGATATTTATCTTCGTAAAATCGGTTTCCTCACCACTAAAGGCTTTTTTAAAAAAGTCAATATATTTAGTCATTGTTCAGGTTATAATTTATATATCCTCAAAAATACAAATCTGCTTTGTAGTATACCTTAGCAATTGGCAATAAAATTAATCAGAAGTTTTTTTATTTATAAAACCTGCAAAAATCTTATCTTTGCCAACGAAAAATTCAAGGTTCAAAACAGAGCCTTAAACATTGAACTTTAAACAAATAATTTATGTTTCGATCACACACCAACGGAGAGCTATCTCTGAAAAATCTGAATGAAGAAGTTACACTATCTGGATGGGTACAGACTATCCGTGATAAAGGATTTATGATTTGGGTAGATCTTCGAGATCGTTACGGAATTACCCAGCTGGTATTTGACCAGGAGCGTTCTTCTGCACAACTAATGGAAGAAGCTAAAAAATTAGGCCGTGAATTTGTTATTCAGGCTACCGGAAAAGTTATTGAGAGAGTAAGTAAGAATCCCAATATTCCTACAGGAGAAATTGAACTTTTAGTTGAAAAACTAACCATCCTGAATGATTCTCAGCTTCCTCCTTTCACTATTGAAGATGAAACGGACGGTGGAGAGGAATTAAGAATGAAATACCGTTATCTGGATATCAGAAGAAATCCGGTAAAAGATAAATTGATCTTCCGTCACAAAATGGCTCAGAAAGTAAGAAATTACTTATCTGATGAAGGTTTCATTGAAGTGGAAACTCCTGTTTTAATTAAATCTACTCCGGAAGGAGCAAGAGATTTCGTGGTTCCAAGCAGAATGAACCCGGGGCAGTTTTATGCATTACCACAGTCTCCACAAACCTTCAAGCAGCTTTTGATGGTAGGTGGAATGGATAAATATTTCCAGATCGTAAAATGTTTCCGTGATGAGGATTTAAGAGCAGACAGACAGCCGGAATTTACACAGATCGATTGTGAGATGGCTTTTGTAGAACAAGAAGACGTAATGAACGTTTTTGAAGGAATGACTAAAACTCTTATCAAAGATATTACAGGTCAGGAATTCGGAGATTTTCCAAGAATGACTTTCGCTGATGCAATGAAAAAGTACGGAAATGACAAACCGGACATCCGTTTCGGAATGGAATTCGTAGAACTTAATGAGCTTGTAAAAGGAAAAGACTTTAAAATATTTGATGAAGCAGAATTGGTTGTCGGAATCAATGTAGAAGGATGTGCAGACTATACAAGAAAGCAGATTGATGAGCTTGTGGATTGGGTAAAACGTCCACAGATCGGAGCTTCAGGGATGGTTTGGGCTAAATTCCAGAATGATGGTGTGAAAACCTCATCGGTAAATAAATTCTATAACGAAGAAGATTTAGCAAAGATCATTGAAAAATTCGGGGCTAAGGAAGGAGACTTAATGTTGATTCTTTCCGGAAACGAAAACAAAGTAAGAGCACAGCTTTCTGCATTGAGAATGGAGCTTGGAAACCGTTTAGGATTAAGAAAAGGAAATGTATTTGCACCACTTTGGGTTGTTGACTTCCCTCTATTGGAATGGGATGAAGACTCTGAAAGATTCCACGCTATGCACCACCCTTTCACTTCTCCAAAACCTGAAGATATTCACTTATTAGAAACAGATCCAGGTAAAGCAAGAGCTAACGCTTACGATATGGTTCTTAACGGAAACGAAATCGGAGGAGGATCTATCAGAATTTTTGACAGAGATCTTCAATCTAAAATGTTTGACCTGCTAGGATTCTCAAAAGAAGAAGCAGAAGCTCAGTTTGGATTCTTAATGAATGCATTCAAATTCGGAGCACCACCACACGGTGGATTAGCATTCGGGTTTGACCGTTTAGTTGCTATTTTGGATGGAAATGAAGTAATCAGGGATTATATTGCATTCCCTAAGAACAACTCCGGGCGTGATGTCATGATTGATGCACCGGCTTCCATTGCTGATGCACAACTCGATGAACTAGAGTTAAAATTAAATTTAAAAGCATAAATTGAAAGCGGGGTATTGGCCCCGCTTTTTTTATAATAAAAGCAACTGTGAATATGGATTTCAATAAATTAACTCCAGAATTACTTGTAAGCAATCTCGATCGGTCTAAATTATTTTATGTAATACAACTTGGATTTACAGTAGAGTTTGAAAGAAAAGAAGACCGGTTTATATTCATTTCACATGAGGGATCTCAATTGATGCTTGAGGAAGATCATCCTGATGCATGGATAACGGGTAGCCTTTCATTTCCAAGAGGGAGGGGAATTAATTTCCAAATTGAAGTAAGCGACTTGAATACTATTATCGCAAAAATCACAGAACACAATCTTTCTTACTTTAGAGAACCGAAAGAAGAATGGTACAGAATAAATGATCAGGAAGAAGGGGTAAGAGAATTACTAATTCAGGATCCTGACGGCTACCTCTTAAGATTTCAACAATATCTAGGCGAACGGGAATACAGAGATCATTCACAGTCATAAAAATAAAAAACGGGAAGTAAATATTTCCCGTTTTTCTATTCTCTATTTCATTTTCAAAATCTGCTCTCTCCCTGGACCGGTAGAAAGATATCCTATAGGAATTTCCAATTCTGTCTCCAAAAATACAAGAAAATCCTTTAGTTCTTTTGGAAGTTCAGAAGGGGCTTTAATTACTGAAAAATCAGCATCCCAGCCATCTAACCATTTGAATATTGGTTTTGCATTTTCAGGAAGTGTTCCGGCATTGGTTTCAATAGTTCCATCTTCCAGCTCATAGTGAGTACAAACTGCTACTGATTTTAATCCGCTTAGAACATCAGCTTTAGTGAGAACCAATTGTGTAACTCCATTAATCATCACAGCATATCGTAAAGCCGGAAGATCTAGCCAGCCCGTTCTTCTTGGGCGCCCTGTATTGGAACCAAACTCATTTCCCTTCGTTCTGATCTCCTCACCCATTTCATCAAAAAGTTCCGTAGGAAATATTCCGTTTCCTACTCTTGTACAGTACGCTTTCGCAATTCCGTAGATCTCACCAATCTTTTTAGGAGAAATTCCTAATCCGCTACAAGCCCCTGAGGCAGTGGTAGAAGAAGAAGTTACATAAGGATAGGTTCCGTGATCTATATCTAGTAATGCAGCCTGAGATCCTTCAGCTAAAATTGTTTTTCCCTCAGATAGTGCTTTATTCAGATGTAACTCAGTTTCTGTACAATTAAATTGCTTTAAAAATTCAACCGCTTCAAAAAACTCTTGACGAATTGAATCCAAAGATGGCAGTTCCATACCTCCATCAGCTAAAAATTTAAAGTCTCGGTCTAAAATATGATTTACACGTTCTTGAAAATCCGGTAAATACATATCCCCAATTCTTACGTTCTGTCTTAAGATCTTATTTGAGTATGCCTGAGCAATTCCATTCTTTGTTGTTCCTATGGTTGTATACGCCGGACTTTCTTCCATGAAAACATCCAGAAGCTTATAAGTAGGCAATACAAAATGAGCTTTCTTAGAAATAATCAGATTCTTTTCTGGCTCGAGAGTTTCATCAAACTTTTTTAGATTCAGAATCTCGTTTTTAAAACTTACCGGATCAAGAACAGTTCCTGTCCCGATAACATTCTGTACTCCCTGCATAAAAATCCCTGAAGGAATCATTTTAAGCGTGATTCTCTTCCCATTTCTTTCAATACTGTGTCCAGCATTCGAGCCACCGTTAAAACGGGCTGCAATATCATAATTTTCACTGATAAGATCAATAAACTTTCCCTTTCCTTCATCTCCCCACTGAAGTCCTAATACAATATCCATATCATTATTTTTCATGAGACAAAGCTATGGCAGTTTGAAAAAGAGGCCATTGCCATTTGACAAAAACGTGTTGGTATGAGTGTAGTAAAGAATTATTTACAAGTATGAGACGAGAGTTTTGTTCTAATATAAGCCGTATTGACTAGGTTTTGGCTAAAGCCAATGAAAGGTTTTTAAAATGACAGAACTGGCTAAAGCCCGTCCCTATTGAATATTTACAATTCTTAGATAATTTATTTTGTTGGAACCGCATTACTCATTACTCATTAACAGTCCTCCTAATCCTGCTCAATGACGAAGGAGTCACGCCAAGATAGGAAGCCAGCATAGACTGTGGAACTCTATTGGCAAGTCCAGGATAATGATTTAGAAAGTGGATATATCTGGATTTTGCATCCTGATTGAGCATAATGCTTGCCACTTTAAGCTTATTTTCAGCAACAAACCCATGAATTCTGGCAAATAAAACAGGCCAGATCGTAATTTTTTCCTCTAATATTTTAAAATGGCTGAGGTCAATAACAAGTAAAACAGCATCTGTAATGGCTTCTATATATTCATGGGCAGGAAGTTGATCTGTAAACCCCTGAAAATCTCCAATAAAACGACCTTCATAGATAAAATAACGGGTAAAATCATCTCCTTCTTTGTTATAATACAAAGAACGAAATACTCCTTTCTTCACAAATGCAATCTTTTGGCTTACTTTCCCAGCTTCTACAAAAATTTGACCTTTCTTCACAGAAATTTCCTGGATACCTTCTTCAATTAGAAGTTCATCCTGTGCATTCAGTAATCCAAATTTTTTGATGTAATTAAAAAGTTCTTCCATGTTATTTTATCCACAGATTGTGGAAAGATAAAGGTATAAAAGTAGAATGTAAAAACAATTGCCATTTGGTAAAAAACGCATTGGCTGCTCAATAATACTCCGAACAATATGAAAAACGATCAGTTTAAAAGTGCTCTAGGACAGGAAATTTATATATTTTTGCACAAAATTACAATCATGGAAGAAACATTAATTGTTCATATTAATTTTAGTGAGAATGTTGTCCGTAAACAATTATGGCATCATTTCTATCACTCATGGAAAAAGAAGTTACCTACTCTTTTCCGAAACTTCTTGTATGCTCTTTTTATCATCTTTGTCTTTGATAGTCTCATCGGCAAGAAAACCAGATATGATTTTTTCCAGTTTGCCTTAATTTTTTTAGGTCTTACCTGTATTATTTATCTTATCAACTTTTATTATCAGAAGATCAATTTTTCCAGTAAGCTGAATAAACATATTGATGAGCTAAAGGGATATCATCCTGTAACAGAATTGTACTTTGATGAGAAAAGTTTTCAGATCAATAATGAACAGTATGATATAAGAAGTCTTTGGAAAAAAATAACTTATGAAGTTTCCGGTACAAATATTTTAGTTCATATTGATTTAAACACCAGCTTCACCTATCTTATCAGCAAGGAAGAGACTAATCAATACACAGAAATCCTTAACTTTCTGAAAAATAAAGCAAAAGCAAAAAATAAATAAAAAAATCCTGCATTATTCTGAATGCAGGATTTTTTATGATTATTTAAAACTATTTTACACAATTATTTATTGTAAACATGTATATCTCTCTGAGGAAAAGGAATCCCGATTCCGGCCTCATCTAAGGCTTCTTTACAATCAATAATAAGATCTTCATTCATTTTCCAGAAGTTTTCCGTAGTAGCACTCACTCTCACTGATAAATTAATTGCGCTATCACCAAGTGCTGTTACCACTACCTGAGGTGCCGGCTCAGAAAGAGCATATTGATTTTTTTGAATTACTCTCATCAGAACTTCTTTCGTCTGTTTAAGGTCAGCATCATAAGCAACCCCGATATCCAATGCTGTTCTTCTTGTTCCTAACTGTGTAAAATTGGTAATGCTGTTATTGGAAACCACCCCGTTAGGAATAATGATTAATTGGTTTTGTGGAGTAATCAGTTTTGTATGGAAAATATCAATGGCCTGTACTGTTCCAGAAACTCCGGAATTCGTGGAAATAAAATCTCCTATCTTAAAGGGTTTCAGTAACAGAATAAGGATTCCACCCGCAAAGTTTGTCAAAGAACCCTGCAAAGCCAAACCTACAGCTAAACCTGCAGCACCAATCATGGCTACAAAGGCCGACGTCTGCACTCCTAGTTGAGTCACCACTACAATGAAAAGAAGAATATTAAGTCCCCAATTGATAATATTAAGAAGGAAGTGCTGTAAAGAAGCTTCCATATTACGTTTTCTGAAACCTTTCGCAACAAGTTTCTTAATCATTCTTATCATCCATGACCCGATCAGATAAATCAATAGTGCAGAAATAACTGCAGTAAAGATTCTCGGTGCCCATGAAATGGCTGAAGTTATTAAGGTATCCCAATGCTTTTGAATGTTGTTCAATTGTAAATCGTCCATTTTTTATACTACTTATTTTTATATACCATTACAGATACTCTTTCCTTTAGGGCAAAATCTTAAAATGAATCTGAACAGAAAACATTTTTTTTCAAAAAAAGAATCAACCTTAACTCTTTGGAAGTTAAAATCAATAATTATATGCATTACAATAGATTGACAGCAGAACAGATTTTTTCTGCTTACTCAATGATTATTTTAGAAATTGAATCTTGCCAGGAAGAATAATTCGAGGCTATTATTACAAAAAAAATACCGAAGTCTCTTTTCTGAAAATAAATCTTTTCTGAAAATAAATTTTGAACCGCAAAAATTAAAGAATTATGGCAATTTTGCTGCTAAGCTTTCTGGTAAAAGCCTCAGGATATGATAAATAATTTTCCATTTAAAATTAGGAACAATCGTAAAGGAGTTTCCAGCATTTACAATGTATTTTGCTACATAATCCGGCTCCATAATTAAGGACTCATTAAGTTCCAGCCCTTCATTAATCTTTGTTCGGATATACCCTATCACTAAAGCATTCACTTCTATTTTTCGGGAAGCAAGTTCCTGTCTTAATCCCGCCAAATATTGTGTAAATGCGGCCTTGGTACTTCCATACACAAAATTACTTTTTCTCCCTCTTACTCCGGATAATGAAGATAGTCCGATGATTCTTTCCAAATTTTTATTGCTTTCATCCATAGCAATAATATTCAAAATAGAAACTCCACCCATATAATTAACCTCCATCATTTGTTTTGCTCCTTTAAAATCACTCAAAGCCTTTTGATTATCCACAAGGAAACCTGCCGAATATACTACGATATGAGGCTTCACAGCAAGCTCATTATAAAACTGTTGATGAGAGTCAAAATCTGCAGCATCAAAATACAGTACTCTTACTTTATTCTGATCCAGGTTATTAGACACCATAAAATCTTCCAGTGATTTTGTATTTCTGGAGGCTGCCATTACAGAAAATCCTTTTTCAAGGTATTGAATAATGCATTGTTTTGCTACGTCTGAATTGGCTCCTAAAATGAGAACAGTTTTGCTTGTGTTTTGAATCATGAGGCAAAGATAATTTTTTATTGAATATTAATTTTACTGATGAGCACAAATGAATTTATACATTATTATGTTTTGATAATAAAAAACGTTTTCATTAGATTCTTCATTACGCCATGCTTCATTCAGAATGACAGCATTGATATTGAATACTCATTAATAAACACTCAAATCCAATTAACAATAAGTGTATTTAAAATAGAACTATAAAAAAGCTGCGGCGGGTGAACAAAGTTCACCCGCCGCAGCTAAATATTTTCAGACTGAATTAAATTATTTTTTTTCTTCAGTTTCTGTCTCTTTTTTATCCGCTGATTTATCAGCAGTTTTTGCTTTATCTCCGAAACGAGTTTCTGTCATTTCTCTGGAAACAGCTGCTTTTTCAAACTTCAGTTTTCCAGATAGTGTTTCAATAACAAAACCGTCATCCTGAACCTGAGCAATTCTTCCGTGAAGACCAGAAGTAAGGACTACTCTAGTTCCTACTTTAAGGGTTTCCTGAAAGCTTTTTTCCTGCTTTTGCTTCTTCATTTGAGGTCTGATCATCAGGAAATAAAAACCTACAAACATCACACCCATCATAATCAGCATCATAGATGAAGAACCTTGTGGCTGTGCCTGTAAAAAAAATGTCAACATATTTTTAAAATTATGGTTGAATGTTCGCAGTGAACGTTAATTTGATTGGAGACTTTTCTACGTTTGCAAAAACATCTGCATACTTCTGAACGTTTCCATCAAAGCTTGAAGAGTCAAAATGCAATGTAATTTTTCCTTTTTTACCAGGCATAATAGGCTCTTTTGTAAAATCAGGAGCAGTACATCCACATCCAGGCTTTACTTCAGAAATCACCAATGGATTTTTTCCTGTATTGGTAACTTCATAAACGTGCTCTACTTTGTCTCCTTTTTTAATTTTTCCAAAATCGAAGTTGCTTTCAGATAAAGCGATAGAAGTAGATGGTTCGTTAGAAACCGGTGCAGCAGGAGCTTCTCCTGTTACAGATGTAGCAGCAGAGTCAGCTGTTACTGGGGTTCCTGCAGCTGCAGAATCAGTAGCTACAGCTTCAGGGCTTTGAGTTTCTTTGTTTTCTTTTTTACATGAAACTAATCCAAAGCCTATAATTGACAAGGCGATAATTGATAACGTCTTTTTCATTTTATATTCTATTTTGATCTTTACAATATTTATCTAAAATACCATTAATGAAGATATTCGAACGGTCTGTAGCAAACACTTTTGCAATCTCAATATATTCATTAATAATTACTCTTGAAGGGGTGAAGGCGAAGTTATCAAGCTCTGAAATAGCAGTTGACAAAATCACTTTGTCCATCAGGGAAATTCTTTCAAGATCCCAGTTTTCCAATCTTTCTTCCAGCTTTTTCTCATTGTTTTCCCAGTTGTTAAGGGTATCTTTCAATAATTTAGCGGCGAAAGTCTTGTCTTCTTCATCTTTAATCATTTTGATTAAAGTTCTGCTTTCTTCATCTTCTCTTAGGAATCCGATTGTTTTCTGTACCATGGAATTGGCAATATGAATGTCATCATACCATGAAAGTTCTTTATCTCCAAGATAATCGTGGAAATCTTCATTTTCAGCAATATATCTTAAAAATAATTTTCCGATAAACTTCTGATCTTCTTCAAAAGAATATCCTTCTTCTTTCATGAAATCCTGATAACGTTTTCCAGCAGTAATTCTTTGGAAAGTCTTTACCAATAAATCATCATGCATATCCCATTTCAACTGCTTGTGCTGACCTGTGAAGAACAATCTTTCTGGATTTTCCTCTAGCTTAAGCAATACCTGGTTGTTGATGAATTTTTGGTTAGGATTGATGTCTGCATCGGTTTTAAGATACTTGTTCTTCCCGATTTCAATCTGATGTTCTGCTAAATCTTTAAGTCCTACTAAAAAATTAAGCTGATAGATATAGAGATAATAGATTTTCTCTATTCCAGAGAACATGTTTTTCTCTAAAACATCAAATTTTACAGGGTTCTGGTAGTATGAATACACCGCCTGTACTACTTTTTCACGAATTTGTCGTCTTCCTAACATTCAAAGAGCTTTTTAATGAGTGCAAAGATACAAAATTTAAAATTGATGGAATTCGTAGTCTGATGACATTTTTGTAATTTTGTAAAACTATATGAAAGCTCTAAAAACCTTAAACCCCTATTTTTGGAAACACAAAATACTTTTGTTTTGGGGGGTATTATTTATCATTGCCAGTAATTTTTTCAATATATATAAAGTTCAGTTTGTAGGAAAATCTGTGGATGAACTTACCAAAAGTGGAAACCTGGGTTTCAATCACCAGGTACTTATTTATGTTGGAATCATTGTAGGCTGTTCACTTTTAACCGGATTCTTCACTTTTATGATGCGACAGACGATTATTGTTGCCTCCAGAAGAATTGAGTATGAATTAAAGAATAGGATTTACAGACATTATCAGGATTTATCTTTAACAGACTATAAACAGACAACCATCGGAGACTTAATGAACAGATTAAGTGAAGATGTGGTGGCGGTAAGAATGTATCTTGGGCCAGGCGTAATGTATGTGGCCAACCTTATTGTTCTTGTCCTAATTACAGCTATTTATATGGTGAAAACGGATGCTTCCATGACTTTATGGACCTTGTTGCCACTTCCTATCCTATCTTTTGCTATTTATAAAGTAAGCTCAATCATCAATAAAAAGTCGAAAATTATGCAGAAAAGCCAGTCTGCGATTTCAACTTTTGTACAGGACAGTTTTTCGGGAATCCGTGTGGTAAAATTTTTCGCGAGAGAAAAATATATTGAAAAAAACTACGGAATTAAAGTAACCGATTACCAGAATAAAGCATTAGATCTAGCCAAAACAGAAGCTTATTTCTTTACCATTATCTTGTTTGTTATCGGCTTATTGAATGTTGCCGTTATCTGGATTGGAGGAACAAAATATATTGCTGGAGAACTAAGCATTGGGAAAATTGCTGATTTCTTTATGTATATCAATACTCTAATTTTCCCATTCTCTATGGTAGGTTGGGTAACTTCCGTGAATCAGAGAGCTGAAGCTTCTATGCAAAGGATTAATGAATTTATGGATAAAAAATCTGAGATTGTTAATACCAACTTTGAAACCTATCCTATTAAAGGAGATATAGAATTCAGAAATGTATCTTATGTGTATCCCAATACAGGTATCAGAGCACTGGATAATTTAAGCTTTACAATTAAAGCTGGAGAATCCCTTGCTATTATGGGGAAAACAGGAAGTGGAAAATCTACCATTGCCCTTCTTTTATGCAGGTTGATAGATCCTACGGAAGGAGAAATTCTGATTGATGGAAAAAATCTGAAAGAGCATAATCTAACGAACTACAGAAATTTCATCGGATATATTCCTCAGGAAAGCTATTTATTCTCGGATTCCATTGAAAACAACATTGGATTTGCCATAGATGACCCATCACACGAAAAAGTAATTGAGTATGCTCAGATTGCAGATGTTCACAAAAATATTGTGGAGTTTAAGGAGGAATATAAAACACTTGTTGGTGAACGTGGGGTGATGCTTTCGGGGGGACAAAAACAAAGAATTTGCATTGCCCGAGCTCTGATTAAGGACCCAAATATCATTATTTTTGACGATTCCCTGTCTGCTTTAGACACCGAAACAGAGCAGAATATCCTTGAAAATATTGATCAAAAAATTGGTAATGCAACATCCATAATTATCACACACAGAGAGTCTAGCGCTCAAAAAGCCCACCAGATTATCAACCTTACCGAAATTGCCAATTCTGTAACCGCATAGCTGTTTCATTCCTAATTGTTAAATAAATCATAAAAAAAATTTTGTGATTAAAAGAATTCTTTTATATTTGTTCTTAACAAGATTAAAAAATATCTAACAATGAGTGAATACAAGGAACGCCATGAAAATGAGATTTTCACTAAGGTGTTAAAAGCAGGGAGAAGAACTTATTTCTTTGATGTGCGCGAGACGAAAGCGGGAGATTACTATCTTACAATCACTGAGAGTAAGAAGAATTTCGGAGAGAATGGGGAAGCTACATTCGAGAAGCATAAAATTTACCTTTACAAGGAAGATTTTAAGAGTTTTCAGGAGATGTTTAATGAGTCCACAGATTTCATCATTAACGAAAAAGGTGAGGATGTAATTTCAGAAAAACATGACAAAGATTTCAAAAGCAGATCTTACACGATAGATTCTGACGACGAAGTTTAAAAAGAATATCTAAAAACACAAGCATCTGAAAAAGATGCTTTTTTTATGTCTTTAAGATTAGAAATTTTCATTCAGCTAACAATAATTATTTATTCACTCTATATATAAAAAACGGTACGCTTTTAAAGCATACCGTTTTCTTTTTAATTTATACATACTCCCGCTTTATCTGCGATAATATGGTTGGATCCTGTATCTCATGATCCTTAGCTAATAATAATACCTTAGATAATACTTCTGCTGATTTTGGATCATCATCTGCAAAAGGCAGGAATAGCCTTCCTCTGTGTTGGGAATGTACCGGAAGAATAGATAAATATTTTCCAGGGGTCTGATGAACCACCGCACTTCCTAAATGTACACTGTATTCTGCCATCTGACCTTTTACCAGCACATGTGAGCCTTCAATTTTCACATTATCCAACTTGAACAGACGAGCCGTTTCTTTCATTAATACTGTCCTCATTTCAATAGATGAATGGCTGGCTTCAGGATCTACATTTCCTACATGCGCAACAGAAACTACCAGATCCACATCCCGCATTACCTCGGAGAATAACCTTGGATTAATTTCCTCAAAAGGAATATTCTTGTAGTCCTTTAATGAATGAAATTCTATCGTTTCCAGGGTTGGGCTTTCTATATCTGCAGGCGAAAACCAATCTGCCATCGCATATAACTTCACCTGGAAGCCTTCTTTATGATAAACTTTCTGTAATCCTTCCTCATAATCTACCTTCCAGCCTCTTGTTTTAAGCAATGCCAATGTCTGTTTTGGCTGAATCTGATGTCCAGCATACCTACGGGAAATAGACTTTTCCTTTAATTCATCGGGTGTAGGAACATAGAGTTCTCTAAAAATCTGCTTAAACGGCTGGATTAGTTTTTCTTTAAAACAATAATGCTGATAATCGCTCCATACAGAATGTTCATGTAAGTCTACACAATGTACAATACGTAAAGTATTATCTTCATTCAGTTCCTGAATTTCTCCATGAGCATTCACAAGGCCTCCATCATGGTAAAAACCTATTTTATGATCGTTGGAAATAAACACCAGCTTTTCTAAATGCTTAACAATAACAGGATGTTCAAAAAGGATTTTCATTTCTTTTAAGAAAAATTCATCACCTCTTATCATGGCTTCTTCCAATCCTTTTCTGGAACGAACCCATTGTTCCCGCATAATTTTGCGGTTATTGGTTAATTCTACAATGGCTTTCTCCTTCTTAATTTTTGGTGGAATAGATTTTAGCTGTTTATCATCTCTAAAAACTACCAGTTCTGCTTTTCCGTTATCTTCTATAATTAAGCCCACAGTTACTCCATCAATGGTCACTTGGGTTTCTTTTGATAAAAGAGTTTGAATTTGCTTGGTCTCCATGGCCCAAGTAAGTCTTACCGGATCAGGATACCCAGCATTTCTTGCCAGATTCTCAAGGGCTACACGAATTGCCAGCGCTTCACTTGCTTGTTTCATAGAGCCAAACTCCCTGCTTTCTTTTTTAAACTGCTGAATGTACTCGTATCTGCTCAATACATCTTTCTCCGGATTGGCTTTGCTTAAAGGAACAAGCCCATACACACGCAGATAATCCTGGTCCCGCTTATCTTTTACTTTAGCCGTAACTTCTTTGATCTTTAAACTTCCGGACAAGGTATCGGAATACAATCTTGCTCTTCGGTGACCGTTCCCATCCGATATATATTTTGCAGATTCATATAACATTTCCCAACGGGCTTTCCCAAGTTCTTTATAGGCTTTTGTAAACCAATCTTTATCCACAGCCCCATCTTTAAACTCCTGGATATCTACAGATGAATATTTTGCCACCTCACTTTCCAGCTTGGCGTTCTGCTCTTCATAAGCCCCGGTTTTAGTATGCGCATGCATCCACCAAATTGCTGAATCCAGTCCTTTCCAACCTAAATAACCACTGATAAGTGATTGCCATTGCGGCGCATATACTGCTGCCTGAATTAAACGAAGCTCAGAAATTTTTTCCTTCTTCATGATTTCATTGAATACCTTCTGGGTATCACTTTCCAAAGGATAACAATCTGAAATCAATTTAGAGAAGAGCTTTTGTTTGGTCATATTTTCATTCCTGTAAGCATAAATATAGTTGGCATACAATCCTGATTTACCCAAACCTTTCAGAAGCTGAACCAAACGTTGTGTTCCAAATATAGTCTGAAACTCCTGTACAAAGTGAGAAACCGCAGTATTGGCATCACCCCGGATAAGCTCTACATCAAGGAATTTATCCTGTATTTCCTGAATCATAGGTTTCACAAAAGGGAATTCATCCAAAAGATTCTCACTACTATTGATTAGCTTACCTCTTGTAAGATCTCCAATTGCAGAATCTGCAGTAAGGATTCCTTCACAAAGTTCTTGTTGGGTAATAAGTTTCAATTCATAGGCTTTACAGAATAAATAAAAGTTAGGAACAGATTTGCTGATATTTTCTTTCAAGCCATTATACTGCATCCAGCGGTATAAATTCCATTGCTTGATATACTGTTCATTGGTAAGACCTTTTCCAGGAACCGTCCATAAGAAAGGCATAAAAAAATCAAGCTTCTGCCAGCCATTTCCCTGATCCTGATAATAATAGTCATTACTATCCTTTCCTTTATAACTGATAATACTTTCAGGAAGATTGGAAAAGAGTGTACTGGCTGCATCTATTGCAAAATCTACACGTTCTTCAAATACAAACTTATCTTTTAATGACTGAAGAATCATAATAATCGGATTTTCCCAGGCATATCTTCCTTTTAATGGATTTACTAAAAGATCTTTATAGTAAAAAACATAATTCTCCATGAACTCCCTGAAGACTTTCCTATCACAGTTTTCAGCCAATGTTAATAAATACAGATCTCTCGACTGTAAACCTGAATCCAGATACCATTGCTCCCAAACTTCATGCAGAGGATAGTTGGCTGCTAATTGCTCTTGGGAGAACCCTTCTGTATTTCTTTTGATTTGACGGAAAGTATTTCCCATCAACAAAGTCGTCACAGAACCATCCCATTCATCAGATTCATATTCATAATCTTTGTGCTTCAAGAATAGATCATTAAGCTTCTTTATTTCAGCTTTTATATCATCCATAGGTTTTGTAAACCCGTATTTATCATTTTTAGTAGCTTGTGCATATACTGAATCAGCTTCTACCTTAGGCAAAGCAAATTTTGATACGATATTAGGATCATAAAAACCATATCCGTTATCTTCAGAAAGAACTGTATTATCTCCAGATGGATTAATCTGATCTAATAAAACCTGTTCTCTTTCCGTTATTTTTGATCTTTCAGCATATTGTTTTATCCAGCTCGTAATCTGCGCAGAAACTCTTTTTTCCTTCTGCAACTGAAGCATCACATCCAATGAGGCTGCACGCTGTTCCAGGTCACCTTTATTCATTAATTCATCCACCAATGGAGTAACAACATTATCTTCCTGAGCAATAACAAGCTCTATAAGCTTTTTACGAAGTACACCTCCTTTTCTTTTAAAGAGATCAAAGAAGGTTATGATTTCTTCCTTGGTTAAAGGATCTTGTAATAATACATTGATACCAGAAGCTATCAATGCTTCTCCTCTGTCTTTTAAAATTTTAAAAGCAAACTCTTTTTGAAAAGCCGTTACTTTCAATTTCTTTTTCCCTACTGCATAGGACAGGGAATAACAGTAAAATTCGCGTAATAGATTTCTTGCTAACAATTCACGTAATGAAAGATCAAACTGATCAAAATAAGAAAGAACCATATCCAGTTTATGACTATCCTCTCCTACCAGATAAAACATAGAAGCATACAGATCACTTTTTTTGAAAGTAGCATTTAACCACGAGAATATTTTGCCTTCAAATTTTTTCTCTTTTATTTCTGTCTTCAGCGTTAGTTCGTGCAGCTTTTCAAAAAAGTCCGGATAATCTGGATTATTGATAAAGAATTTGGAATCTGTATTGTTACTTAACAGCATAGACATTGGATAGCCAGCAAAAGCTAACACCTCAATATTTCCATCTAAGACCGCTTTATAATACAATGGCATCTGAATATAAGGATCTGCCGTTTCTATAGCAAACTTAATCGCCAGACATTTCTTTTCTACATCACCTTTATCAAATAGTTGATGCAGATAAGGAACCGTTTTTTCAACATCCCATACTCCTTGTACCCAAAGAGCCATATACACTTCATTATTATTCTTGCTCTTCACCGCTTCCGGAATTTCCTCCGGATTCTTAAAGTAATGATCTGCTAATGACAGGATATTCTTTACTACAGATTCTTTTTCTGCCTCCCAACCTAAGCCTGTCCAGGTATCTATAGCTCTTACAACGGATGAGAAACGAGTGAGCTTTTGGTCAATAATCACATCAATCATGTACTCCAATGCGCCAACGCTTGTTTCATCCAAAGCCTCTAGTATGGTTTGACGTAAGCCTTCCTGTCTTTGTGCTGCCAGTAAAAGTTTTTCTACGAGTTCCCAGCATTTTTTCTGTTCGCTATTGAGTAAAGCTTTAATAATATTCAAGGAAATCTTTCCTTCAGGATGTTTATTGAAAATAATATCTTCAATCAATTGATAAATGGCAGTATTTCCTGTATCTATCGCAGCAGACCAAACATAAAAATGGCTTGCGTTATGAACGAATTCATTATCATAAATAATTTGTTCTTCTAAAGACAGATCAAAATTCTGATCGCCATTATAAGAATAAATACAAGGAAATATCATTAATGACCTGATGAAATTGATCTGATTGAGTAATATATAATCTTCACGATGTGGAGCACGGAATGAACGTCTGGAATAATTATTCTGATACATTTTGTATTGCATTTTATTCCATGCATATTTTACCAGTTCCGCATTTTCTCCAAAAAGATAAATTAATAAATTATAATAATCCTGATCTTCCCAGATATCAGGTTTGATAGATTCTTTGAGTTTTTCAGCTTCTTTTGATCCTAAATTTACTCTTTCAAAATAATTAGGTTTACCTTTCAGTAATCTGCCTAATTCTGCTACTTCTTTTGTAAGGATTGGCCTATCCGGAAAAAGTGAAGAAGGAACTCCCTGCTCCGAATGTTCCAACAGATCTTTCCGCTGCTTTTCATAAAAGTTTTTGATTAATTTTTTCGATTCTAATTTTTTTGTGATTTCCATGTATTTTATGTATTAGTAGGATTTGATTACCAGTAGCTTCCTGCAAGAAAGGTAAGCCTGATGAAGGTAAATGTATGTTGTAAATTCAAATCTATAGTTTGATTAAGACTTTCAAGCTGTTCGTTATTATAAAATACAGCGAACAATCCATCTTCAAATGCCTGAATAGCATTATCCTGAGCTTTTTGTACGTCTGCTTTTTTAAGATTATAGATACTTCCAAAACCTACCTTACCGGTATCTGTAAGAATATTCAGATAATTATCTGTTGGAATCTTGGTATAGTCTTCGTCTTCAAATTCAAATGACTTCGCATTAAATTCTTCTACCTGCTGCTGAACGATTAGCTTTAATAAATTTTCTAAAGAGATCATTGAATCTTCGTAAGCGATTTCAATGTTTTGTTCCGAAAGAACAGGATGCTTCCTGCCCAACTGTTTTACAGTGACTTTTATATTCATATTTGAACTTAGTGTGTTTAAATATAGTGAAATTTAATCCTGCTATTGTATCAAATTGAGATTTCATGACGAATATCAAGAAAAGCAGTGAAAATTTTTAATCTGATTTTTTTAGCTAAAGCCTTTTAAAGATTTATTATATTAAAAAAACGGGCAAAAGCCCGTTCCGATTGATATTATTATATATTTTATACTTCCATTGATAATGAATCATGGCTTCAGGAAGCTAAATAACTGACTTGAAAGGTCATCCTGACAAGGATCTGAATTTTTATTTTCTCTACTACTATTATTCACATTATTTACAACCTTTGCTGCAGAGAACATTACAATCCCTCCGTCTTTTCTAAGAGTAACCAATTCTTCATTCTTGGAGCTTGAATCAAACTTCCCCAAACACATAATATTGTCCTCAATCTGCGCAATAGAAAAGTTTTCAGCACCATCATTAGATAAACCATTTCCATTTAACTGAAAAACCCTATAGAACCCATCAAAATTCCTCTGAGCAACAATTTCTCCCACACCATCACCATCAAGATCTCCTACAGCTAGTCCCTTCCAATCTGAATCCGGACCCCATTCCGTAGATTTGGCAATTTCTGTCAATACACCATTATCATCTACATCATAAACATGTATACCATTATACAAAGAATCAGCAGCTCCAGCATCAACAAGCAATACAATCTCATCTTTTGCATCACTATCAAGATTACCGGATGCTATTGCTTTGATTTTAGAGTTCGCCGGCAAATTGAGGGGATTATGGTGAACTAATTGAGGGGTTGTTCCATTAAACTGGTAGACAAAAACTTCTTTATCAAAGTTCCTAACCGCAACAAAATCATCTTTACCTCCACTGATAAAATTTCCGGCGGTAATACCTGCCCATTTCGATTGAGCTCCATATCCTGTATATCTGGCCTGCTCGATAAGGTTGTTATTTTCAATTTTTAAAACATAAAAACCATTTTCATTAGCATCCGCATGATCATTTAATGCAATAATCTCACTTTTACTGTCTCCAAAAAAGTCACCTGCAGCCAGCCCTTTCCAATTATTGGAACCACTGTATATTTTATTGTTGGTAACCGGGCGAAAACCTTTATTATAAGGTTCCAAAGTTTCCATCAATCCATCAATATTTCTGATGACCACAAATTCCTCATCATTATCTCCATCAAAATTGCCCTTTGCAACACCTCTCCAATCAGAATTCCTGCCATATTTATGGTCGGTATTGACAGGTACAATTAAATTTTCAAAATTTGACATCAATGCCAATGTTATAGAAGATTCATCTACCGTTATACTGTCATAATAATGTTTAGCAGCCTGCAGATCAGCAACTGTTTGATATAATGTTTCATCATCATATTTTGATAAATAAAGCCACATATAAGCAGGATAGGTTCCGTATCTGGGACGAGTAGGTGGATTTGGCGGTACTATTTTATCATCCTTTATATCCCAGTTTTCAGCATTATAGTTAACTCCGTTTTTTATAACTAAAGGAGATATATAGATATCTTTTGTAAACGTTTTATAATATGCTTCCATATCGGAAGTGCTATAGACAGGTATCCCATTTTTTTTAATATCATACTTATGACATTCGTAAGGGAAACTTGCCGTCAGATTAGCATGGGATACATCTTCCCGTAAATCATCAAACTTCCAATAAGTCCAGATATTTGACCCAAGAAGAGGATTAAACTGTGTATTAGATTTTATAAAATTGGCAATTTGATTAAGCTGCGTCACATAAGTACTATCCTTTGTTGCTATAAACATATGTACTAGCACTCTTCCGGCAGAGCTTTGCATATTAAAGGGTAAAATGACATTCGGATATTTTAATTCATCGGGTGCATTTCGCTCCTTATAATAGCCCATACTATCACTAGAATTAGGAATAGGTTCTGTATGCCATTGATCTTTGTGATAAAAAAGTGTTTCTTTTATCCTTTGTATAAGATCATCAGCAATAGCATCATACTTCATTCCAGAATACCGACTACCTGTAACAATATCTGCTTTTAAACCTTGAAGTGTTGAGTCATTCTTAATTATTCCGGCAAATTTAGCCATAGGATACATGATATTAGTGCTATGAACCAAGTGGGAATAAGCTTTTCCTGAATCTGCCTTTTTATTATAATGATTATTTGACCAAGCAGGACCTAGGTTTCCCTGATGATCGTAGATTGGAGCCAGATTAATCTGATGTCTAAGATCATTCCTTCTACTGATAGTATTTCCCATACATCTTATTAGTGTTTCAGCATACGGCTTTTCTTTAGTTTTTTCATACATCAATACCAACGCTTCCATATGGGCAGGCACAGCCCATGCAAACTCAAGTTGGTCTGAACTGTCTGAACTACTTAACCATATATTAAACCCCTTAGCATCAAACATGCGTTTATAATAGGACTGGGAATTCGACTGAGAATAAAATTTCATTGCCAATAAGACAATAATGATTGTAAAAAGTTTTTTCATGATAATTAGTTTTTATTGTGTATTTGAAATAGTTTCAAATTTCTTTTACAAAGGTCTTTATTTTCCTCCTTTTACCAGTATTCCCCCTTTCAATTGCCGATTATGAAATGATTCCGATTTCAAAAAACTAAACAATTCAGCGGGTAATTCATTCTGGCAAGGATCTGTATTTTTCTTATCTGTGTTATTTCTACTATTTTTGCTTTCGGTAACCATTGTAGAAGAAAACATAACAATTCCTCCATCTTTTCTAAGGGTAACCAATTCTTCATTTTGAGTACCTGGGTTAAAATTCCCGAAACACATCACGTTACCTTCTACCTGTACAGCGGGAAATTTTTCAGTAGCAGGATCAGATAAATAATTTCCATATGATTTAAATACTTTATAGTCTCCATCGAAATTTCTGTGAGCAATAATTTCATCAACTCCTTCCCCATCAAGGTTTCCTACAGCCAATCCCTTCCAATCTGATGCAGAACCAAATCCTATCGATTTAGTAATCAAAGTTAGCACCCCATTATCATCCACATCATAAACGTATACTCCGTTTTGCATATGGTCATCAGCATCTACAAGTAATACGATTTCATCTTTGGTATCCTGATCCAGATTGCCAGCTGCCACTGCTTTAATTTTAGAATTTACTGGAAGGTTGAGTGTGTTACCATGAATCAATTGAGGGACTGCCCCATTAAATTTATACACCAAAACTTCATTATTATTATTCCTAACTGCAACAAAATCATCTTTACCACCACTGATAAAGTTTCCGGCAGCAACCCCTACCCATTTTGAATCTCCACCAAATCCTGTAAATTGTGTACTTTCAACAATCTGGTTATTTTCAATTTTATAAATATAAAACCCGTTTTTGTTAAAATCGGAATGATCACTCAATGCAATGATTTCACTTTTACCATCATCAAAAAAATCTCCTGCTGCCAGGCCTTTCCAATTGTAAATACCTCCACCGCACACCCTGCTGTTGGTAACAGAGGCAAATCCTTTATTGTCAGGCTTCATCGTTCCCATCATTCCGTCAAAATTCCTTAAAACAACAAATTGATCATTCTCTCCTCCATCAAAATTCCCCTTCGCCACTCCTCTCCAGTCAGAGTCCTTTCCATATCTATGTTCTGTATTGACCGGGACAATTAAATTCTCATTACTCGCTAAAAGCGCCAAGGCTAAAGAAGAGTCAGTGAGTACATGAGTATAATAATTTTCAGCTGCCTGTACATCTGCAATCATCTGGTATAAAGGGCTATCTTTTTTTGAAAGATACAACCACATATAGCTCACATAATCGTCATATGCTGAACCTGCTGTAGGACTCTCTTTAATATTCCAGATTATATCTTGCCCCAGTTTACCACTGATCTGTAATGGTGCTCTATAAATATCTTTGGTAAGAGTATTAGTATATGCTTCAATATCAGACACTCCATAGATAAGGCTCCCATTCTGTGAGATACCATATTTGTAACATTCATAAGGAAAGCTCATAGTAAGGCCACCGTGAGAAATATCTTCCTTTAAAACAGTAAAATTCCAATATGGCCATACATTAGAACCACGATTCGGATCAAGCTGAGTATTTAACTTTATAAAATTAGATAGTTGACGTACCTTGTTAAGATAAACAGTATCATTTGTAGCTCTATACATTTGTACAAAGACTCTTCCCACGGCACTTTGCATATTAAAGGGAGAAATTACTCCTGCATAATCTATTGGGGAAATATAGCCCTGGGCATCAACACTATCTCTTTCTTTATAATATCCTATATTACCTGGCCCTGTATGCCATTGGCCTTCATGATATTCAAGTGTTTCTTTCACCTTTTCTATAAGATCATAAGCAATAACACTATAAGTTTGGCCAGAATAGCGACCTGATGAGGGATATGTTAAACCTTGGAGCATTGGATTGTCTTTTACCATTGCTGCAAACTTGGCCATAGGGTATGTGATATTAGCACTGTGAACAACATGAGCATAAGGTCCACCTTGGTTTTTAATTTTATTATAATAACGGGTTGACCAAGCTGCTCCCGAAATATTTCTATAGTCAAATATTTGACTTATGCCATTTTGTGGCGGATTGAGCAGATCTCTAAGATCATCCCTTCTGTCAATGGTATTTCCTATACACCTTATTAGCGTGTTAGCATACATTGTATCTTTTGTTTTTTCATACATCAATGACAATGCTTCCATATGTGCAGGGACTCCCCAGGAAAACTCCTGCTGATCCGAGCTGGTTGAATTACCATTCCATTTAGCAAAGCCTTTGTTATCAAATACACGTTTGTAGTAGGATTGGGGATTCGACTGTGAATACGATTCTATTGCAAGCAATACAATAACAATCGTAAAAAGTTTTTTCATAATAATTAGTTTTTGATTCAAAGTAGTTTAAAAAGATTTGACCTCATGATTAGCCAACCAAATATAAAAGTTTTGATGACGATATCCAGAATCTGTTTAAAGAATTGTAAAAAAACCATTTTCTACCTATGACCTTAAGAATATAAGCGAAGCAAGGGAAAAAGTTATTATGAAAAAAGGGAAAAAAAAGAAATATTTTTTACTCAAACTGGTATAAAATAAAAAAGTACACTTTCAAAAAGTGTACTTTCTTTGGGTGAATGAGGGGTCTCGAACCCCCGACCTTCGGAACCACAATCCGACGCTCTAACCAACTGAGCTACAATCACCGTTTTCTGAGTGCAAATATAGGACAATTTCCTCAACTACCAAACAATTCCATCAAAATTTTTCAAAGAAATTAATCTTTCTGACGTAAAGCCCTCAGCATAAGTAACTCCCGACAATCGCCCTAAATCCTGAGCGCGGTAAGTTAAACTCTCAAAAAAGTCTTTTGTGGTAATTGGAGTCTCAGGTTCCTTAGAAGTTGGGTCATAAAACTGAGTTTTATACGCCATGCATGAAGCAATCTTCTTATCCAGGAATTCTGAAATGTCTATAACGAACTCCGGTTTGATATCTTTCCACTGGATATAGTGAAAAACATGCTTGGGCCTCCACACTTCCTGAGCTTCCCCATCTACAACGGTTTCAATTTTTCTCAGTCCGGACAAAAAGCACGCATCCGATACTAATTTCGCTCCTTTTGCATGGTCTGGATGTCTATCATCAATTGCATTAGCTAAGACGATTTCTGGCCTGTATTTGCGGATCATTTTTACAATCCTCATTTGATATTCTTCAGAATTTACCAAAAAGCCATCTTTCATTCCCAGATTCTCTCTTGCGGAGAGTCCAAGGATTTTTGCAGCATCTGCCGCTTCTGCTTTTCTTGTTTCATCTGTACCTCTTGTTCCGAGTTCTCCTCTGGTAAGATCTACCACAACACATTTTTTTCCTTCAGCAACCATTTTGGCAATTGTTCCTCCGCACCCCAACTCTACATCATCAGGATGGGCACCAAAAGCAAGTATATCTGTTTTCATAGTATCAAAGATAAGCTTTAAAATAAAAACTTCCCAAACATTACGAATGGGAAGTTTTAATATCTATAATTTAAATTTTAAATTACTTGTTGATTTCTGCGTTCAATTTTACAGCATCTTGATACGTTGGATCTAACTGTAAAGATTTAGCAACATAATCTTTTGCTTTTGCTGCATCAGAATCTTTACTCATATAAGCTACTGCAAAGTAAGCATAAGCAAGAGTCTGCTTGTTAGCTTCCTGTTCAGCAGGTTTTACAGTACTGATGAACTTTTCATAAGCTAATTTAGCAGCATCATTATTTCCTGCCTGTTGGTAAGAATACCCCTGGCTGTAATAAGCAGGTGCCCAATCAGGAAGAAGTGCTGACATTTTCTGCCATGTAAGGATTGCTCCGTTCCAGTTTTTAACATCCTGATAAGCTGTTGCTAATTTGAATAGGGCATCAGAATCCTGGTTGTTAGCTGCTACTTGTTTCTTCAATGCTTCGATAGCAGGGTTAGTAGGTCCTTTATCAGCTTCAGCCTGAGAAGCACCACCACCTCCAGCGATGTTTGCCAATTCTAAATCCCACTTCATTGTTTCGTCTTTTGCAGCTTTAGCAATAGCGATTTTTTGCTGAGATTCTGTTGTTAAAGCAGATTTTTTAGCAGCATCTTTTTCGTCTTTTGCTAATCCTGCAGCGATAAGCCCCTGTAAACCTTGGTCAGCAGGTAACACTCTTGATTTGTCAGCCTGAGAAACGAAAGTATCCATATTCTGCTTTGCATCTGCATAATTTCCATCTGCATAAGCTTGGTAAGCTCTTAATTTGAACTTAATTGGATCGTCAATTTTATCAAAAATCTTATCTAGTACCGCTTTAGAGTTTGCATAATCTTCGTTAGTGAAGTATAATTTTGCAATTTCTAATTGAGTATATGGATCTTCGTCAGCATATTTTGTATAGTTGATAAGGTCTTGTGTAGCCTTAGCATTTTGTTGGTATCTGATATCATATCCAGCCAATGCTTTGTATGCAGGTGCATAAGTAGGATCTACAGCGATTGCTTTATCTACGCTTTCTTTAGCTTTCTGCCATATCTGAGCAGCCATCCATAATGTAGCCATTCTTGTATAAACAGAAGCTTTATTTTTAGCTAATGGTAATGCTTTGTCATAAGCACTCATAGCATCACCTGGAGATCTTTTCAATCTGTAAGCATCTCCTAATGTATAATAGTAATGTGCAGGAACTCCTTTTTTCTCAGCTTTTTCAATTGCTTTAGTCAGGAATTGGATCGCAAGATCCGGAGAACTGTTTTTTTCAAATAAAGTTAAAGCTTCTGCTGCTCTAAATAATACTTCAGCATCTTTCTCTTTAGAATCGGTTACGATTTTTTGAATTTCAGCAACAGCACTTTTATCACCTTTTCCAAGCTTTACAGTAGCTAAACCAATTTTGTTAACAAAGCTTTTAGCATCTGCAGCTAATCCTTTGTTAAAATATTCAGTAGCTTTTGCATAATCTGGTTCTCCTTGCTTTAAGAAAGTATTTCCTAAATAGAAATAGTTTTCAGCTGTTGGCTCTTTAGCGATCATATCAGTGAAGTTCGTTTTTGCCTGAGCAAATTTATCACTGTCTATACTGTTAATACCATCCTGCAATGTCTGTGCAGAGGCAAAACCGGTAAAAAATACCACGGCTGCTCCAAAAGCAATCTTCTTTACATTCATATTCATTATATCTTTCATTTTATATTTTCTAATAATTGAGTTATATTCTACACAATTTTCAGACCAAAATATTCTATTTAAGGGTAAATTGTGAATTTAATAATTTTTAACGCATCTGCACCTCTCTTTTGTACAGGTTGTAAGGCTGTAAACCTTCTTTTTGAACAATTTTCTGTCCTAAATGGGTACATGAAAATCTAATAAATCCGTTGGCAATATTAAAATTACCCTCATTTTCCAGGAAATAAAGAACTCTTGTAAACGGATATTCCATAGAACGAAGTCCCTCAAAATCTGCAGTGTATGCTTTTCCTTTATTTACCACCGGAAGAACTTTAACCATTTCTCGCAGCTTCTCAGAAGTCTTATCATAAGGACGGCTAAAAGTATTAAGCCCAATAACCCCTATTTTATTAGGATACTTTCCTAATTCTTCAATAATCTTTTGATTTCCGGGGATAATGGAATATTTAAGATCTTTAGGCTGTTTTTTTAATTTCTCAGCTACAAAGTTCAGATTACTGGAGTTGGTTCCGTCGAAAATAAATTCTTTATTATCGGAAAGAAGTCCGCTATTGATCTCATCTATAGAAATACTTTCTTTTGGTGAGTCTTTTGGAACTACAAAAACTACGGCATCTGCTGCAAATTTAGCAGGAAGAAACTTCAGATCTGTTCTTTCTTCGTACGTTTTTATTTCTTCAGGATTAAGGTTTCTAGACATTACAATCACCTTCGCATTGCCATGCAAAAGCTCTAGAAAGCCTAAATCTTCTTTTTTTGTTTCTACTTTGATACGCGTTTCAGGATAATTAATCATATAACCATCCGCTAATGCTTCTGTAACGCTTTGAAAAGATTCATCTGTAAAAATCGTAAGATCACCTTTATTATAGGAAGGAGATTTCTCCTCTTTTTTGCAGCCTGTCATCATAATACCTATTACAAAAACAAGTGCAATTTTAAAACTATTCTTCATCTTTCGATTTTTTGATTTTAGAAACGGCTCTATAGATTCTGAATATACCATATATAACAAGCACTGCTCCTAAAGCATAAGCAATGGCAGGCTCCAAAATAGTAAAAAAGAATTTATAGATAATAACTACAATTCCTAAAACGATATAAAACAATCCCGTAACCAGGGATAACCAATTGAACATCATGTAACAAAAATACCAAAAAAAATAAAAAGAGAAGCATATGCTTCTCTTTTTATTTATATTCTGAATAAATAAGTCTAATTATTCAAAGTTCATAGTAAATGGTACGCTATAGTAAGATCTAACGCTTTCCCCGTTTCTCTTAGCAGGAGTCCACTTTTTAAGTTTCTTAACTACACGAATTGCTTCATTGTTGAAGTCGCTATTTGGAGATTTCTCTTCAATAGTAACTGCAGAAACAGTTCCATCTTTTTCTACAACGAACTTAAGCTTAGCTTTAAGGGTACCTTCACCTCCTTCCATTAATGAAGTATCGAAGTTTTCTCCTAAGAATTTTCTTAATGCACCCATACCTCCAGGATATTCTGCAGACTGGTCTACATCTTTGTAGATTTCATTAGGGTTATTCGCTTTCACTTCTACTGTACTAGCTTTAGTACCTGTAGATGGTGGTGGTGGCGGTGGTGTATAAGCCGGAGCTTTAACTCCCTCCTGATTATTCAAACCAGTTGTAGTTTCCAACTGCTTAGAAATTGGCGGTGGTGGAGTTTCAATCTTCGGAGCTTTTACTGGCTCAGGAACAACATTCTGAATCACCTCAATTTTAGGCTCCTCTTTTGGAGGTGGCGGTGGTGGAGGTGGTTCTTCTTCTTTAGGCTGCTCGATAATCGGTTCTTCTTCAAGAATATCTACTAAATCTGCCTTTACTTCTTGCTTAGGCGGAGCTGTAAGATTCTTGATCGTAAGATAGATGAACGGAGACAAAGCTGCCAAAAGGAATAAAGCTGTTCCGATAATAAATGACTTTGTTAAAAGTCTCGGATACTGATGTCTAAGATCATAGGCACCATATTCCTTGTTTCTATTTTCAAATACGATTTCGTCTAGCGTAAGATTCTGACCGTATACATTTTCATCTGCCATAGATTAGATATACAATTTTATGGTTAAATTACTTTGTAGCAGCCGGCGCAGCAGCACCACCTACTTTCTTATCATAAACAGCTTTTTCCCAAGCTTTCACATCGGTAACACCGTATTGCTCGCTCTTAGTAATTGCCATTTCGTCAAGAATGTCAACAAAGTTCTTATATACAGCATCGTCCGTTGGCTTAATGATCACGGTAAATTTCGTTTGATCTGCAGCTCTAGATTTTGCCTGCTGAATTATTTTTCTAATTCCATCTCTATCAAGAGTAGTTTCCATAAGAGTTTGGTCATTCAAAGATGTAGCATCTTGTTGGTGCCAGAAAACTCTATTGTTTTTCCCTAATAAGATAGAAATTGAGTTAGAAAGTTTAATTTCTGTTGGTGGAGGTTTAGGAGCATCTGGCTTTGGTTTAGCCGGAAGACCTAAGTCCATAACATTCGGTTTACTGAATGTAGTTGTGAACATAAAGAAGGTAATCAATAGGAAACCTAAGTCCACCATCGGAGTCATGTCGACTCTGGTACTCTGCTTCTTGGAACGAACCTTGCCGCCCTTGCCGCCTTTTTCTTGTACTTGTACTTCTGCCATTTCTAATGATATATTATGGTTTACCTTCTTGTGATGTAATCAACCAAAATTTAAGAAAATCAATATCTCTTAAACCCTCAAACAGGCCTTTAACTTTAGGGTATTGAGTTGTAACGTCACCTTTAATGGCTAACTTGTAGTCAGGGTTAACGCTTAAACTTTCTTTTACCCAGTCAATTAACTGCTTATTTGTACTGTCCATAGGAATACCTGTAGGACTCTTATAATTTTTCTGCTCATCTCCAGACATATCCAAATACCCTTTTAGTTGGTTCATTGGAACTCCAATTGCCTGAACTTTCTGGAATGCAGCTTTTTGGTTGTTGTCAAAAGTAATACCATACTTTTTTCCCATTTTATCCAAAAGAGCAACTCTTTCTGATGCGTTTTCTACTGGCTGGAAATAGAATTTTCCGTCCGGAGTAGCGTTGATAGTCATTAAACTAGCATCAGGAAGCAATTTTTCCGAAATTGAAGATGGCGGTTTGATCTGCTCCACGTCAGGTTTTTTAAACTGAGTGGTCAAGATAAAGAACGTAAGAAGTAGGAACGCAACGTCACACATTGCGGTCATGTCCGTCACTACTCCATGTCTTTTAGGTTTGACTCTCGCCATTATTATAAAATATTTTTAATTAAACTTCTTTTAATTGCTAATGCAAATATCTTGCAAATTCTTAGTTGAATTCAGCGAAAGACTGCTGGATGCTCATAGAGATCTCATCGATCTTATAAGTTAATCCATCAATTTTAGATGTAAAGAAGTTATAAAGGATAATAGCGATTGCTGAAGTACCAATACCTAACGCAGTGTTAATCAATGCTTCAGAGATACCTGTAGATAGAGCAGCAGCATCTGGAGTACCACCTCCTGAACCTAATGCAAAGAACGCCTTGATCATCCCGATTACCGTTCCTAGTAGTGCTACTAACGTTGCAACTGTACCTAAAGTAGAAAGGATCATCATGTTTTTCTCAAGCATTGGCATCTCAAGAGTTGTAGCTTCTTCGATAGCTTTGTTAAGCGCTACCATTTTCTGCTCCTTATTTAATGTGTTATCGTGAGATAGAGCTTTGTAAGTAGTAAGACCTTCTTTTACTACATTTCCAACAGAACCTTGTTGTCTGTCACACTCTTCGATAGCTTCGTCAATTTTGTTTTGGTTTAGTAAGCTTCTTACTTGTACTACGAAGTTGTCTAAGTTTCCTTTTCCAGCAGCTTTACCAAGAACGAAATATCTTTCAAAAGAGAAAACAATTACTGTAATCATGAAAGTAATCAAGATTGGTACAATAATCCCTCCTTTGTAGATAATACCTAAAAACGACTCTGGGTGAATGTCTTTTCCTTCAATACTTGAAAAAGCTACAGATCCACTTCCTAGTTTGTCTGCGTCTTTAAAGTTTCCTGGGCTACCAAGAACGAATAAATAAATACATACTCCTATAGCAAATAGAATAGGAATAATAACAGCTGGATTTAAACCTCCTGCCTTTCTAGCAACTACTTGCTCATCATTTTTTGAAACATTCATTTCCATATTTAACTAAATTATATTGTTTTAAAATTTTACAGGGTGTAAATTAAAGGCAAAATTAATTAAAATGCAAGAGTCTTAATTAAACATTTTGCTTTTTTTTGATAAAGAAAATTTAATACGATTTCGATATAATAATTATTCTTAAATATTTTATTTATTTTCCCCAAATTTAACATTTGAGTTAAAAAATCAAAAAAATAAAACACCCATTTTTTTTAATTTCCCAATGTTAATTTTTTTTTAAATTACGATATTCACAATACGGTGAGGGACTACAATGATTTTTTTAGGGGTTTTACCCTCCAAAATTTGTTGCATTTTCTCATTTGAAATCACCAAATCTTCTACCTCCTTAGCAGATAATTGTGCTGAAAGAGAAATTTTGAACTTCATTTTGCCATTTACGCTTACCGGATATTCAATTTCATCCTCAATCAGATAATCTTCGTTTAACGCTGGAAACTTCTCGAATTCGATAGATTCACCATTTCCTAATAAACTCCACAACTCTTCACAGATGTGCGGTGCATATGGAGAGATGATAACGGCTAATGGTTCTAAAATATTGCGTTTGTTACATTTTAATTTCTGAAGTTCGTTTACAGCAATCATAAATGATGATACTGAAGTATTGAAAGAGAAGTTTTCAATATCGTAAACAACTTTCTTTATTAAGGTATGTAAAACTTTATATTCTGCTTTTGTAGGTTCTTCTTCAGAAACTTCAAATACATCTCCGTTGAAATAAAGGTTCCAGAATTTTTTAAGGAAACCGTATACTCCACTTAGTCCTTGTGTATTCCAAGGCTTGGATTGCTCCAATGGTCCTAAGAACATTTCATATAGTCTTAATCCGTCTGCTCCATATTCTTCACAGATATCATCTGGGTTTACTACATTATATTTAGACTTGGACATTTTTTCTACTTCACGGTCTGTGATGTATTTTCCATCTTCTAAAATGAACTCTGCATCTGCATAATCTGGTCTCCATGCTTTAAATGCCTCAGTATCCAATTCATCAGATGTTCCTTTTAATAAGGATACATCAACGTGGATCTGCTGAGTTTGATATTCGCTAGCTAAATTTTTAGATACATATTTATTAGTTCCCTCAATTCTGTACACGAAAGCACTCATCCCCAAGATCATCCCCTGGTTGATTAATTTCTGGAAAGGCTCATCATGGTTGATATATCCTCTGTCTTTTAAGAACATATTCCAGAAACGGGAATATAATAAGTGACCGGTTGCGTGCTCGCTACCTCCTATATATAAGTCTACCTGTCCCCAATAATCAGAAAGATTCTTTGCAGAGAACTCTCCATCATTTTGTGGATCCATATATCTAAGGAAATACCATGAGCTTCCAGCCCAACCCGGCATTGTAGATAATTCTAATGGGAAAATAGTTTTGTCATCAATTAAATCTGTAGAAACCACTTTCTGGTTCGCCTCATCCCAAGCAAATGTTTTAGCGTTTCCTAATGGTGGATCTCCATCTTCAGTTGGTAAATATTTTTCAACTTCAGGAAGTTCCAATGGTAAAGCAGAAACTGGCAACGTGTATGGCATTCCATCCTTATAATATATAGGAACCGGTTCTCCCCAATAACGCTGTCTTGAGAAAATAGCATCACGCTGTCTATAGTTCGTAGTTCCGTGACCGATTCCTTTCGTTTCAATTTCTGAAATTATTTTTGACTTGGCATCGTTATAACTTAGTCCGTTTAAGAAATCTGAATTTACACAAACAGAGTCTTTAGAGTCAAAAGAGTTTTCTAGAACATCTTCTTCCGTTGCTACAACTTTTTTAATTTCTAAATTAAATTTCTTTGCAAATCTGTGGTCACGCTCATCATGTGCAGGAACAGCCATTACAGCTCCTGTTCCATAGCCCATCAATACATAGTCTGAAATATAGATTGGCATTTTTTCTCCGCTGAACGGATTGATGGCATAACTTCCTGTGAAAGCTCCGCTTACGTTTTTCACGTCAGACATTCTGTCTCTCTCGGTTTTCTTGGAAGTTTCTTCTATATAAGTATCTACCTCTACTTTTTGAGCAGCTGTAGTAATAGTATCTACTAAAGGATTTTCCGGTGCCAACACCATAAAGGTTGCTCCAAAAATGGTATCAGGTCTTGTAGTGAAAACTTCAACAACCTCATCATGACCTTCTACCTGGAACTGAACCTGCGCTCCCTGAGATTTCCCAATCCAGTATTCCTGCGAATCTTTCAAAGGTTGTGGCCAGTCTAATCTAGAAAGACCTTGTAATAATCTTTCAGAATATGCAGAGATTCTCATGCTCCACTGCATCATTTTCTTTTGGAATACAGGAAATCCTCCTCTTTCAGATTTACCGTCTTTTATTTCATCGTTCGCTAAAACTGTTCCTAATGCAGGACACCAGTTTACAGTAGTTTCTGCTCTGTAAGCAAGACGATAGTTTAATAAGATATCTTCTTTATCAATATCAGAAGCATTAGCCCATTCTTCAGCAGTGAAATTTAATTCATCGTTTTGATTGGCATTTAATCCGTCAGTCCCTTTTTCTTCAAAATGTTTGATTAGGGTGTCAATAGCTTCTGCTTTATCTGTATTTTTATTATACCAAGAATGATACAGTTCAATAAAGATCCACTGTGTCCATTTATAATAAGATGCATCAGAGGTTCTTACTTCTCTGCTCCAATCGAATGAGAATCCGATTTTTCTCAACTGTTCTTCGTATCTGTTGATATTCTGTTCTGTGGTGATAGCCGGATGCTGCCCTGTCTGAATTGCATATTGCTCAGCAGGAAGCCCGAAGCTGTCATAACCTACCGGGTGAAGTACGTTAAATCCCTGGTGTCTTTTATATCTCGCATAAATATCTGACGCAATATATCCCAATGGATGTCCTACGTGAAGTCCTGCTCCGGATGGGTACGGAAACATATCGAGTACATAAAATTTAGGTTTATCGGTATTATTGGAGGTTTTATAGGTTTGATTGTCCTCCCAGTATTTCTGCCACTTTTTTTCTATCTGCTTATGATCGTAAAACACTTTATATATATGTTATATGTTAGACTTTAATATTGAATTGTTTTTTTTGGAAACAAGATTCACAAAAATAATGATTTTAAAGGAAATAGAAATTTAATTTATGATGAATTGCAATTCCCTTGTAAACAGAAAGGTCCCACCCGAAGATGAGACCTTTATTTATTATATCTTGAAGTATACTATTAAGGTTTAGGGCTTACCCTTTTAAAAGTAATAGTTCTTGTTTTGTATATTGTAGGATCTTCGGTTTCTACTCTTATTGATAAATTGAGCGTAGTGGCATCCAGCGTAACAACTTTTGTGTTTTCTGGTGCTACTACTCCCTGATATTTCATCTGGAGAGCCTTACTGCTCTTATCATAAGAATAGGTAAAGTTTTTATCAGGTAAGATATTACAAGCCGTTCCTGTAATAGGATCCTCCACATCTATTCTTTTCCCGGTTATCTCTGTACTGAACCACCATCTGGATTGTTTCTGACAGTCTGTGTATGTAATCACATCTGAAATTGGTTGCTCACCTACCTCAACAGTAGTAACCACCTCTTTTTGCGGTTGCCAGAATCCAATAATCGGTTCTTCTATAACAATTTCGTTGCTATTATTACATCCGGTGGTTACCAATAATGATAAACCAAAAAATAGTAGTGCTAATTTCTTCATAGATCAATTTTTTCAAGGGCTAAAATTATAATTTTTTTGATTTATATTACTATTTTTTGTGAAAAATTATTTTATTGGCTTTTATTTATACATATTTTAAAACTGCAAGAGGTCATATTCCCTTTATTTAACAAATATTGAACATTCTAAAACACCTCTGTTTTATTAAAAAAGTTATTTTTGTAGGAAAGAAAAAAAATGCAAGATATAACGAAAAACAATTTTGACTTCATCCGTGTTCTCCTCGCTTTTATTGTCTTCGTGGGACATTTGGGTGCTCTAAGTGCTTCAGAAAAGCTTTCTTTTTTAAAACATAGCCCTGTTGAAGTTGCTGTTTTCTCGTTTTTCATTGTTAGTGGATTCCTAATTGCAAGAAGCTACGAAAGGTCTTCCAGCCTAAAAAGCTATGCAAAAAAAAGATTCAATAGGATTGTTCCCGCTTATTTACTTGTTGTATTTCTTTGTGCTACACTTCTGAGCTTAGTAAGCACCTTACCTATCTCTGAATATTTTGGGAATACTCAGGTTTATAAATATCTTTTCTGGAATTCAATATTTCTCAACTTTAAAGCTCCATGGCTTCCGGGCGTATTTGGAAACCAGGCTGTAAACGGAGCTTTATGGACTCTTAAGATCGAAATGTGTTTCTATATAGCAGTCCCATTGATGTTTTTACTGTTTGGAAAAAACAATAAATACCGGACCATTAGCCTTATCGTACTGTATTTTCTTTCACTGATTTATCTGAATTATTTCGAGATGAACGGAAAAGCAGCCCTTTCAAGACAGCTTCCGGGCTCATTATGTTATTTTATCGGTGGAATGCTTCTGTATTTTCACTTTGACAAGTTTATTCAATATAAAAATATTCTTTTCATTATTGCTATCGTTACGGTTTGGATTGATCTTATTTTTGAAATAAAACTATTCTCTCCTATAATGATTAGTATTATCGTTATGTATATTGCTTATTCCTTTAAGTTCCTGAATAATTTCGGAAAATACGGGGATTTCACCTACGGAATTTATATCTTCCACTTCCCTATCATCAGAGTATTTGCCACTTTGGGCCTTTTTTCCAATTATAACCCTTATATCATGAGTGTTGTATGTATGTTTGTAGTTATTGGAGTAGGAATCGCTTCATGGCACCTTTATGAAAAAAGATTTTTATAATTTTACATAATATTTTACCATTCGAATGAAAGACCTGGTCTCCATTATCACTCCCTGCTACAATTCTGCTGATTTTATAGAGGAAACGATACAGTCTGTTCTTAACCAAACCTATGAAAACTGGGAATGGCTGATTACTGATGATCTTTCTAAAGACAATACTGTTGAAATTATCAGAAAATACAATGATCCGAGAATCAAACTTCAGGTTCTGGAGAAAAATGGTGGTGCAGGAAACGCAAGAAACAATAGCCTTGAAAGGGCTCAGGGACGCTATATTGCCTTTCTGGATTCTGATGACTTCTGGTATCCTGAATACCTTGAGACCATGACAAATTATATGCAGGAACACCATGCAGAACTTGTATACTGCAATTATTCAAGGTGCGATGAGCAGCTTCAACCTATATTAAAAGATTTTCTTGCGGATAAAATCGTTACATTCTCTAATCTATTGAAGACCTGCCGACTGGCTCCGGTTTCTACGATGTATGATACTAAAAGAGTTGGAAAGTTCCTTTTCCCGGTAAAAAGTAAACGTGAAGATCACGTCATGTGGTTAAATCTCTTGAAAGTAATTCCGGAAGGGATGCCTATCAACAAGACAATGGCAAAATATAGGATGCGCGAGAACAGTGTTTCCAGAAAGAAAAAAAACATTATTAAAGATCAATATCTGGTATATAAAGATTTTATGGGATTTTCCACTTTAAAATCTTTGTATTATACAGCAAACTGGGCTGTTAACGGATTCATGAAATATTCAAAAATATTCAATTAATGGAGTATTCAAAAGAGTTTAAAGCAGCGTTGAGTGCTTTTTCAAGCACAGAGAAGGATAAACTAATTTTCAGACTCCTGAGAAAGGATAAATTATTATCTAAAAAATTATATTTCGAACTTATTGATCCGGAAACTACCGACGATAAGAGGAATGCCATGGAAGAAAATGTAGAGGAGAAAATCATTTTAGCCTCGAAATACATTGGTAATACTAAATATTTTCTGACCATTATCCGTAAAATCAGTGCAGAAGTCACTGAACATATCAAAATAACAACAGACAAATTCGGAGAAGTTTCACTGAATCTGCTTATGGTTGATAAGATCTTAGATTACAATAACGACCTCAGCAGACAAAGGTTTGATAATGTTTATAAACTTTACATTTATATCATCAATAAGCTATTCAAATCTCTAATCTTAATAAAAAAGCTGGATGAAGATTACTGGATGGAGTTTGACGACCTTTTAAGAACCATACAGCAAAAAATATCTGAAAACCATTATCTGCAAAAGTTATGTATTAATAATGGCCTTGACCTCAACTGGTTTGAGTCTGACAGCATTCCTGAGAACATAGAACAAACTATGAAGGAGATAAAAAGCCAGGGATTTTTAAGATAGGATCTTTTGAAGGATCATTTCTGTAGAATTAGGTTTCTCATCAACGAAATTCCTTGCGTTTTCAGACATTTCTGCGAGTTCTTCTTCATTATCTTCATTAGCTAGGAATAAAACGAATTCTGCAGCGGTATATTCGTCTGCAAAAGACCTTCCACCGTTCTTGTTGATAAGATCGTCTGCTTCAGGATTCTTTTTATAATGATTTCCAAAGATAACCGGAACTCCAAATGTGGCAGCTTCCAGAATATTATGAAGTCCAGCATCGTGAAACCCTCCTCCCACAACAGCTACATCAGCATAGGAATACAACTTTGACAACAACCCTATACTGTCTATAATTAAGATTTGAGAGTTAGAATGTAAGGATTGAGAATCTTTGATTTTGCTATACAGTAAAGCATCCGGAAACATATTTTTCAGATGCTCTACTCTCTTCAGATCATGAGGTGCAATGATTATTTTTACCGTATTATTTTTTCGGGAAATCATTTCTGCAATTTTCTCTTCTGCCTGCCAGGAACTTCCAAAAACAATGGCTTTACGACCACCTACAAAATCTATAATATGATCTACATGATTATCACGGTTTCGAAGTTGTTTCACTCTGTCAAACCTCGTATCTCCTGTTACAGAAGATTTCACTAAACCTACACTTTTAGCCAAAGCAAGCGAGAATTGAGTCTGATGAAAGAACCAATCTACATTCTCCTTAAGTTGCTTCACAAACCACTTTCCGTAAGAGGTAAAAAATGATTGCCTTTCGTAGAACAATGCAGAAATCACATAGATCTTTGCATTATTCTCTTTAAGTACAGTAAACAGATTATACCAATAATCATACTTAACCGTAAAAAATAGTTTAACATCAAACTGGGATATAAATTCTCTTACAACATCCTGTTTATCAAACGGCAGATAGCAAATCACATCTGCAATATGTTTCTTTTTAATTACATTTTCATATCCTGAAGGAGAAAAGAACGTTATCAGAATTTTATGATCTGAGAATTGACCTTTAAGCCTTTCCAATACAGGCAACCCTTGTTCATACTCTCCTAAACTGGCAGCATGCATCCAGATTACTTTATCTGTTTTTGAAAAAGCAGATTTCACTTTATCTAAAGATTGCTTTCTCCCATCAACGCCTTTTTTAGTTTTATCATTACATAATGAGAAAACTTTCATTCCAAAAATAAGAAGGCTGATAAATATGTTATAAAGTAAATTCAATTTTGATAGATCTAGTCGTTTGATTTTGTTCTACTATCCCGAAGTGATTTTATGAGCCCTACCCCAATTACAACAAACAATAATCCCAAAATAAAGAAAACAGCATCACTAAGCTCTGTCTGTTTTCCTTCCGCAACACGGATGCTTTCAACAATAATATCAAGAAATAGTATCATTACAGGAAGTTCCAGAGAAAACAGATATAATTTCAGAGTTCCTTCATTGCGAAAACTTTTAGGAACATTCAAAAGCGGTGAATTCGGATCTTTTATTCCAATAAAAAGAAGATGAATAAAAGCAGCAATGCATAGCAAAAACCATATTGTGGCTTTTCCTGATTCTCCATCTACATTCCCATGGACATCAAAATGCGTAGGAATAACTTCAGGTAACCCAGTATATTTGATTCCTGTAAAAACCCAGATTACAACTAGTAAAAGAGTATTCACAATTAATAATATACCGGAAGTTTTCATATTTTAAATAACGCTTTTAAGGACTCTCAGTTTATGAGTATGTTTGTTCATTTCCTCATTAAAGATTCCGGTAGAATCCAGCGTATCAATTCTCACCTTCCCTGAAGCATGAATAATCTTCTGATTTTCGAGCATAATCCCCACATGAATAATCTTCCCTTCAGCATTTTCAAAGAAGGCTAAATCTCCGGGATTTGTTTCTTCTATAAAAGTAAGGTCCTCTCCTACTTCTGCCTGTTGCGAAGCATCTCTTGGAATTTTAATTCCATGAACTTTGTAAACCAATTGAGTGAATCCTGAACAGTCTACTGCAAAAAAGCTTTTCCCCCCCCATAGATAAGGAACATTAAGGAATTCTTTAGCTGTAAGGGCAATACTTTCTCTCACATCATGACTTCTTCTTGAGGCTACCACAGGAAAATCTACTTCAGATCCTATAGATAATAAAGTTTTACCGTCTTTCATTAACACGGAAGAAAAATCTTCCGTAACCACAGTCACTTTTCTATTAGCCAATTCTTCATCTGTTACCGTTTTTAGCTGCTTGGTATCTATCCATCCTTCATAGCCATCATAGTGCATTTTTATTTTAGTCCAGTTTTTATTCACTTCTAAAATATCTACACTTTCTCCAAACAATATTTCCGTAACAATCTCTGCCTTGTCAGAACCTTCCGCTCTCACTGGTGCTACTGTTACGATACAAATTCCTTTATTCATTTTATTCATTTAGAAATTAGGAAAACTAAGAGATTTAGAAACTACATTATTGGTTCATTTCTAAATCTCTTACTCTTTTCTTTTAATTACTTCCTGCGAAGGAAGTTGACTCCATCCCGCAAAGGTAAAATAAGATTTTCAAAATCTTCGTCTTTTGCTGCCAAATCATTCAACTCCTGAATAGACTGTGTAGATTTCAGCTTTGGATTTTCTTCCAGTACTTTTCCATACCATAAAACATTATCAAACATCACTACTGATCCTGACTTGGTGTGAGGTTTTATCAGTCTGAAATATTCTGCGTAGTTCTCTTTATCGGCATCTACAAAAATCAAGTCAAAAAACTGATCTGTTTCTTTTAAAAATTCTTTGGCGTCCTGAAGCTTAAAATCAATCTGAGCTGCATATTCACTGGATTCAAAATATTTTTTTGGCAGATAAGCCAGATCTTCATTCACATCCAATGTAGTAATTTTACCATCTTTTGCCAATCCTGAAGCCAGGCACAAAGTAGCATAACCGGTAAATGTACCAATTTCAAGAATACTTTTAGGCTGCACCATTTGAGAGATGATCGTTAGCAATCTTCCTTGCTGATAGCCCGAAATCATATGAGGCTGGGTAGTTTTCTGATAAGTTTCTCTTCTCAGCTTTTTTAGAATTTCGGATTCTGAGGAAGCGTGGGCTTCCAGATATCTATCCATTTCAGGATTTTTTTCTTCAAAAAAACTCATACCATTTTAATTTAAACAAATTTACGGATTTTAAACTTCTTTTTAAACAAACCACCTCTGTTCAGTATAAGATACAAAAAAGGAGGAATTAATTCCTCCCTTTTCTTAGGTATATCTAACTTTTATGTAAAAAAATCATTATATGGCTATACAATATTGTCTTATCCCAGCACACACCCATCCTGGGCAACACTTTGTCTGTGGGCTAGTACAAAATATCTGTGGATTACACCCTCTAATAGCACCTTGTACAGTTTTCATTTCTCCTCTTGAAAGTTTTTTTGAATTTTTCATAATTATTTTGTTTAGTATTAATTTCCTACTCTTTAAGATTTTCGGACACCTCTATATTTATTTCCTTTTACAGGGACTTAAATATACGCATTCTTTTATTATTCAGATAATTATATGTAAAACAAATTATTTAAGAGAATTTAATAATCTAACATTCGGGAAAAATCCCATACAAAATACCGGGAAAATACGGATGTTTTTTCTGTAGTATTAATTCTAAGTTTGCAAAGAGAACGAAGGGGTAAAAACACTAGAAAACAAAATGATTGCAGAAGATCAACCACAAACTAACCATGAGAATCAAAAAAATGTTCCCCAAAAAGGGAATACACAATCTTCTGCAAAAAAAAACAAGACTGAAATATCCAATCATTTTTTACGACGAATTATTTCCCTTTTGAAAAAAGAAGAATTAATTTGATTAAAAAAAATCCCGAATTTCTTCGGGATTTTTTTTTGAAAGGTTTCAAAGTATGAAAGCCTGCCAACTTTATTTATATTCTTCTATAACTTGTTTCAATGCTGCGACCTGTTTGTTAATACTTTCTTTGTTTTGTAGATTGTTTTTTAAAGCTTCATTCTTTTTAAGCAATCCGGCCTCCAACATATTATAAATTGCTTTTTTAGTCTCAACATTTTTTACCATTTGAGATTTTGCCTGATTTAAAATCTTCACAATTCCTTCTGTAGCAGCAATATTATCAGTTTCCATAATCCTGTTGAATCCTTCTTCTGCAACCTTACCCAATTCTGGATTATTAGGTTTCACTAATGGATAAAAAGCCACAATGGGAACAATATACTGCATTTGGGAATCTATTTTATTTTCAACCACAATAGGAAGCATTTTAATAATCACATCCTTAGAAGCTTGTGAGAGATCTACCTTACTAATCAAAGTTTTGGTTTTTGAAGGATCTGTAGCCCAGATGGCAATTAATGAATTTACTTTAACTGCGTTGGACACTTCATTCATTCCTTTTTCGAATAGTGGTAGGTATTTTTTATTTTTGGTCTTTGCCAGAGCAGAGATAGCCGCAGCCTGCACCAATGTTCTTGGATCATGAGTGGCTAATTTCTCAACATCAGCTGCCAGGTTTTTATTTTGATTCGAATTGGTAAGATCTAATATCTCCAGTGCTTTGATTCTGACTCTGAAAAAAGGATCCTTTAATGCAGCAGATAATAGTTTAACCGACGCAGGATTGTTTACATCATCCTTAATTCCGGCCAATGCTTTATACCGGCTTAAAAATTCTTTGGAATGGGTAAATTGTATAAGATTTTGTTCCGGTGTTTTTTTATCTGTAATTTCAGAAAGTAATATTCCATCGGCATTGATATTAACCAGATCAGGCTTGCCCGAAGCATTAAAGCTGAAAGTATTTTTTGCCTGAGCTTTTACCCATACATTATACCGTTTTGGCTTTCCATTATCATACACATCAATTGCTAAAGGAAACTCAAAAGGAAGATCCTGTGTTTGGTTCACGATTATTTCTACTTGCTTTTTTGCAGGCTCAAAAGTGTATGAATAGTTCAACTTAGGGTTTCCGCTTCCATAATACCATTGATTAAAAAACCAATTCAAATCTTTTCCTGATACTTTTTCAAAAGATAATCTTAACTGCTGAGCCTCTGCATTTTTATATTCGTAGGTTTTTAAGAAATCACTTATTCCTGCAAAAAAAGCATCATCACCCAAATAATTCCTCAGCATATGAAGAATACCACCCCCTTTCTCATAAGATACCACATCAAAAGTATCTTCTGGAACATCATAGCTAAACCTTACAAGATCTTTTTTAAAATCCGAAGGGCTGTTGAAGTATTTATTGAGATTAGACATTAAATGATAATCTGCCTGATCTTTTCCATACTTGTATTCATTCCAGAGATATTGGGAATAATTTGCAAACGATTCGTTTATTGTAAGATTACTCCAGCTTTCTGCGGTTACCAAATCTCCAAACCAGTGGTGAAACAATTCATGAGCAATATATTCTTCCCATTTATTTTCATCAATCAACTGTCCCGGTTTCTGTAATACGGCTGTATTATGAAGAGTAGCTGTGGTATTTTCCATTGCAACGCTTGGATAATCCCTCCCGGAAATTTGTGAATATTTTGCCCATGGATAATCATAGTTTAATTTCTTTGAGAAAAACTCCATCATTTCAGGAGTATTTCCGTAGATCTGTCTGGCATAAGGTTCATATTCTTTTTCTACATAATAATCTATCGGAACATCTCTCCATTTATCTTTTACAACACTATATTCTCCCACTCCCATAAAGAAAAGGTAAACTGAATGCCTTTGATTCATCACCCAATGATCTGTTCTCATATTTCCGGACTCTTTCTGGGATTCTTTTAAAACTCCGTTAGAAAGGGTTAGGTATTTATCAGGGACGGTCATATAAATTTCCTGAGTGGTCTTTTGATTAGGCTTATCTATCGTAGGAAACCATACTGATGAAAATTCAGATTCACCATCTGTCCAGATCTGAGTAGGTTTATCAGGATCTTTCCCACTCGAATTGATGAAATACAATCCCTTAGCCGGGCTTCCCTGCGCTTCTACTACATTAGGTCTGGAAGTATATTTGATATAAACAGTATAATCCTGATTCCGGTTATAAATCTTATCGAGATTGATTGTAAGAACATTGTCACCGTAATGGTACTTTAATGGAGTTCTGTTCCCTCCTCTATCCATTGCCACCTCGTGAATCAGCATTCCTTTAGCATCTAATACCAATGAGTCTGACGGATAAAAATAAGGCGATGCCGTGAGCCATTCTTCTCCGTTCATTTGCTCATTCTGATAATCAAAATTTACTTTCAGCTTGGTATGCTTCAGTTCTGTGCTTTTTGTATGGGTTGCTTTATATACTTTTTCTTTTCCGGAGGTTTCTGTTTGTGCAAAAGCTGTTCCGGATAAAAAGAAGCCCAATAAGCTTACTGATAAAATAATTATTTTCATGTGATTATTATTTTTTATTGGTAATTCCTGATAAGCGGTGGCAAACAGCATTTTCAAAATCAACACATCTCATTGGTTTCCAAAGGCTATATCTAATTTATTTTAAATAAGTAGTCCTGCTTATTTAAAAGTTACATCCAAAATAAATAATTCATACCACAAAAAAAAGATCCCGAAAATCGGAATCTTTTTTAACTGTATCATTCAGTAATTATTTTTTGGGAGCAATATCCATTAGCTTCATGAACTCATCCAGCTTAGGCATAATGATAATTTCCGTTCTTCTGTTTTCAGATCTTCCGGAAACGCTCATATTAGTAGCTTTCGGGTTGTATTCAGAACGACCACCTGCTGTAATTCTTGCCGGGTCTACCCCAAACTGAGTTTGAAGTACCTTAGCAACAGAAGTACCTCTTAGTGCAGAAAGATCCCAGTTGTCTCTTGGCAGATTTACAGAATTTAATGAAGCATTATCTGTATTTCCTTCAATCAATACTGAATATTTATCATAATCATTGATTACTTTTGCTACTTTCCCTAACACTTCCTGAGCAGCGGGCAAGATATTATAATCTCCTGTTTTGTATAACATTTTATCTGAAAGGGAAATCATTACCACCCCTTTCAATACTTTCACCTGTACATCTTCATCCGATACATTATCTAAAGATCTCTTAAGTTTGTTAGACAAAGCAAGATTTAAACTATCGTTTTTAGCATTGCTAGAAATCAACTGCTTGATATATGTATTGGAAGCATTAATTTCTCCCACAAGTTTGTCAATGTTAGCAGAACTTTTTCCTGTATTGGAAAGACATGCATCCAATGATGACTTTAAAGCATCATGCTGACTTTTTAATAAATTATTTTCACCTGTCAATGCAGAGTTTTGAGATTTCAAATCCTGAATTTCTCTCTGTCTTTCTCCAATATTTTCAATACACTGCTTATAGTTTGTGCTTAAGGCATCATACTGCTTCTTGCTCACACAAGAAGTCATTCCCAGTGCCATTGCAGAAACTGCTACAATTTTTAAAATCTTCATAAATAATCTTTTTAGATCAATCAAAGTTAGGAAAATTCAATTGAATTATATGGATTATCTTTGTATAAAAGAAATTCTCAACACCTATGTTGAAAAAATCAAGCTTCAGAAAACAATTAGGAAATCTTATTCACCCATCTGAAAACCACAGCTATCTTTTAGCAGTGAGTGGAGGTGCTGACTCTATGGTTCTAGCCTCTCTATTCAAGGATTTGAGAGATGAAAAACAGCACTCAGAATGTTCATTTCAAGTGGCCCATATTAATTATAGGCTTCGTGGAGAAGATTCGGATAAGGATCAAAAAGTAGTACAGGATTTTTGTGAGAAAAATCATATAAAGTTCCACCTGTATGAAGTTTCGGAAAAAGATAAAAAACCGGAAAATTCTATTCAGCTTTGGGCAAGAGAACTTCGGTATGCTTTTTTTAAGGAAATTCAGGAAAAGGAAAAACTGGAGTTTCTGGTTACCGCTCATCACCTGAACGATCAGCTGGAAACATTTATCATTAATCTTTCCAAAGCTGCAGGAATTAATGGTTTGAGTGGAATCCCCGCTAATGACAATCATATTCTTCGCCCGCTTTTACAATTCTCTAAACAGGAAATTTATCAGTTTGCAGAAGAGAAGAGAATTGAGTTTCGTGAAGATCTTTCCAATAAAAAAAGTGATTATCTGAGAAATAAGATCAGAAATGAAATTGTCCCGAAATTACAGGAGACCAACGATCATTTCCTGGAAAACTTCAAAAAAAGTTCTTCATACCTGAACCAGACCAGAGATTTTGTTCAAAAGCAGGTTCAGGAGATAGAAAATAAGCTTACTGTATTTAACCAAGACCATAAAATCTTATCAAAGGAAAAGCTGGATCAGGAAAGCGATTTTGTAAAGTTTGAGATCTTAAAAAAATATGGGTTTAATCAGGAAGAGGAAATCCCTAAAATTTTTAAGGCAGAAAACAACAGTTCTTTTTTTTCAAAAGAATATCAGTTGATTGTCAACAGAGATGAATTAATCTTTATTGAAATAAACAAAAAAACTGAAAACACACACGAAATCACCCTGATTGATCGTTTTGATTTCTCAGAAAACCGGATTACCATCAACCTTAATGATTCTATTGAAGACATTGATGGAATCAATAAAAATATGGAATGGGATTTTGATGCTGAAAAAATTCAGTTTCCACTGTGTTTAAGAAAACAGCAGGATGGCGATGAGTTTTACCCGACCGGTTTTTCGGGGAAAAAGAAAGTTTCTAAATTTTTTAGGGACGAAAAATTATCTATTTTAGCGAGGCAAAAAATTTGGATATTGTCTGATGGTAAGAATTCCGTACTTGGAGTCATCCCTTTCAGACAGGATAGAAGATATGCAAAGGATGAGAAAACAGAACGTATTCTCAAAATTTTTAATGAAACGAAAAATGAAATTTAGAAATTGGTTTTTATTAATCCTACTCTTTTTAGCAACAGGAATTAATGCACAAATTAAAAATCCTGTAAAGTTTAAATTTACCATCAACGATCTGGGCAATAACCAGTATGAAGCGGTTTTGAATGCCACCATGGAAAAAGGATGGCATATTTACTCCAAAGACCTTCCTGAAGATACAGGAATTCCTACTGAGTATAAGGTTTCAGGAAAGAATATTGAACTTATCGGAAAGTTTACGGAAGTAGGCAAGAAACATGAGGAATTCTCTGAAGCTTTCGGGGGAACTATTGTTTTTTACTCCAATAGTGCTGGTTTCAAACAGAAATTTAAGCTAAAGGATCCTGCAAAACCGGCTGATGTAACGTCTGAAATCACTTATCAGACTTGTGATGACAGAGTTTGTCTGGCTCCGAACACTTTAGAGTTTAATCAAAAAGTGACTCCAAAAGGGGCTACAGAAACAACCACTACTGAAGAAACTACAGAGCCTGCAAAAGATTCTGTAAAAACCGTTGAAACAGTTACTGAAAATCCAACTAAAACGGAGGTTACCATTGCAGAAACCTCAACATTAGATCCTAAACAATTGAAAATTGAAACACTGGATTTCAAAAAACCATTAACAGATTGTGGAACAGCTTCTACAAAGGTAGATGAGAACTATTGGACTTATTTATTCTTAGGTTTCATTGGAGGGTTAATTGCCTTATTAACACCATGTGTCTTCCCGATGATTCCTTTAACAGTTTCATTCTTCACCAAAGGAAGTAAGGATAAAGCAAAAGGGAAAAGAGACGCTCTGATCTATGGATTCTTTATTCTTCTTATTTTCGTTTTATTGAGTATTCCTTTCCACATTATTGATGGAATTGCAGGAAATATCTTCAACGAGATCTCCACAAGTGTATGGCTGAACATTGCCTTCTTTATCATATTTATATTCTTTGCCGGAAGCTTCTTCGGGTATTATGATATTACGTTACCTAGCTCTATTGCCAATAAATCTTCAAAAGCTGAGGAAGCTGGTGGCATCATCGGTATTTTCTTTATGGCATTAACCCTGGTAATTGTTTCTTTCTCTTGTACAGGACCTATCTTAGGGAGTTTACTGGGAAGTGCCGTAACCGGTTCTTCGAATGTACCAATGCTACTAACTTTTGCTTTGGCGGGATTCGGTTTAGCGTGGGCTATCATTTTTGGACTATTGGCTTTATTCCCGCAAGCATTACAAAGTCTGCCAAAATCTGGAGGATGGATGAACACGGTAAAAGTGGTTTTAGGTTTCGTAGAATTAGCTTTAGCTTTAAAATTCTTATCAAAAGCAGACCTTGTTTCAAAAACATTCTTCTTAAAAAGAGAACTCTTCATTGCTATCTGGATCATTGTTGCTCTAGGTTTGGCTTTATATTTATTCGGATTAATCAAGTTTCCGCATGATGATAAAAAACCTAAAATTTCAATCACAAGAAAAATATTAGGGGTATTAGGATTCGGTTTTGTGATCTATCTGATCCAAGGGTTAATTCCATCTGAGCGTCCAAAACTTCAGTTATTAAGCGGAATTTTGCCTCCATTGAATGTAAGCTATTTCCACGATGAAAAAGATGGAATTCTAGGAATGCATCCGGAACATGATTTCTTTAAAGCGATTGAAGTTGCTAAAAAAGAAAACAAGCCGATCTTAATTGACTTCACGGGTTACGGTTGTGAAAACTGTAGAAAAATGGAAGAGTTTGTATGGAGCGAACCGGATATTTTACCTATCCTTCAGAATGATGTGGTCTTAGCTTCTCTGTATGTAGATGACAAAGAAGAGCTTCCTGAAGATCAAAAAACAAAGATTGATCTTGGGGAAGGACAAATCAAAAAGGTGAAAACAATTGGGGACAGATGGAGTTTATTCCAACAGGTTAACTTCAACAACAACTCTCAGCCTCACTACGTTTTAATTACTCCTGACGGGAAAGTTATTAACACTCCTGTTTCCGGATATATGCCGAAGGAAGATTTCAAGACGTTCCTGGAATGTGGAGTTAATTACTTCAAGAAAAGTAAATAAATAATTTATTAATATAAATGATAAACTCACACTTACATAGTGTGAGTTTTTTTATTTCCAGAATTCAAACAGATTATTCATTTTCAATATATCTAGCAATTGTTTTTAACATCATTTAAGTACAATCATTTATTAAAAATGAAAATTTATTACACATTTTAAATTTTAGGCATCAACTTTGTATCAACTTTTCAAAATCACGATCGGATTTTCAAAGTTTTCATCAAATACCGTTTAACAATTTAAAATATTAATTATGGCAGAAGTAATTGCGCAAGAAAAGCAAGGTGGCAAGCAAAAGAAAAAATTAATCCGAGTAGACATGACTCCCATGGTAGACCTGGGATTCCTGCTGATCACTTTCTTTATGTTCACCACCAATTTTACAAAACCCAACGTGATGGATCTGGGACTTCCCGCAAAAGACCCCGAAAACAAAATTATTGATAAAGTAATTGGAGACAAAAATCAGGTCACATTTATTCTGGGAAAAGATAATCGTGTTTTTTACCATCAAAGCAATGCAACAGATTTAAATATAAGCAACCTAAAAGAAACAGATTTTAGTGGAATAAAAGTTTCAAAAATCATTTCCGAAGCTTATAAGAATGCTCCTAAGCCGGAAAATTTCACAGTAATTATCAAACCTACTGATGAAGCCAATTACAAAAACTTTGTAGACATGCTGGACAACCTGGCGATTGCTAAAAAAGAACGTTATGGCGTAACAGATATCAAACCTTGGGAAACAAAGGTTTATAAAGAATTAACTCAATAAAAAAGAAAGAGCATTTTTAAAATGCTCTTTTTTGTTTACATTTGAATGGTTAACCCCTAAAATTTTGGAATCATGCTGAACTTTGAAAGAAAAGGAAATGGAAAAGAAACTTTAGTACTCCTCCACGGTTTTATGGAAAACCTCTCTATTTGGAGTGATATGGAGCCTCATCTTTCCAAAGATTTTTCCCTTTTAAAAATTGATCTTCCCGGACACGGACAATCTGAGGTCCTGGGAGAAATTCACACCATGGAACTCATGGCTGACGAAGTAAAAAAAGTGTTAGATGACCAGAATGTAGAGAAAATACATTTATTAGGACACTCTATGGGTGGATATACTTCCTTGGCTTTTGCAGAAAAGTATCCCGAATTCCTAAAAAGTTTAACTCTTTTCTTCTCCACTTATTTCGCAGACGATGAAGAAAAAAAACAACAGCGTATCAAAAGCTACAGGATTATTAAAGATGCTTTTGCCCATTATGCCAGAGCAGGAATCCCAAATCTATTCAATCCCAATGAAAGAGATATCCTGGAAGGGAAAATTGAAATAGCCCTGGAAACTGCACTTTCTACAAACAATATGGGAGCTCTTGCCTGTGTAAAAGGGATGGTGGAAAGAACAGATAAAAAACATATTATGCAAAATCTGGAAGCTAAAATTCTGGTTCTGGCGGGTAAACATGACAATGCTGTTAAAACAGATATTACGATCAAAAATCTTCCGGACAGAACGAATATCAAATCCTATGTATTGGATTGTGGCCATAACGGACACTGGGAAAAGCCTGGTATCTGTGCAGAAATCATTAACACCGAACTCCTTCACAATCTTCCTAAAAAATTAGTATTGTAAAACATGAGAATTGCTATCACTACCTTTATTCTGCTTTCATTTTTAAGCTGTAAAAAAGATACCCAACCAGCTAATGACCCTGCATCTACAGACACCGCTCAGATATCTCCTCCCAAAACTGACACTGCTGCAGCCATTCAGCCAAAGCAGGAAATATTCAACTTCGGAACGGAACTTTGTGATAATAAAGGTTATTTCGATAGTAATAAATATTCCAGAAAAGAGCTTGAGGACACTTATAAACTTTGGTTTGAATTGAGTGGATCTCTACTAGATACCCCTTTCGTCAATACTCTTAAAGACCTTAATGAAATAAGGGATAATAAAGACCAGATTCTTGCAAAACTGGATAAAGATTTTGCGCAAAAGAAAGCTCAGATTATGAATCTGAAAGTGATCAATACTCCCTATTGGCAAAGCATCAAACAAAAGAGTTATGAAGAACTTGTTCAATCTTATGAAATAGAGAAAATTCAAATCATAGCTTACTCTGATCCTTCAATACTTCTTAAAAATAACAGATGTTCTAACTTTTCCAAAGCATTAAACTCAACTGATGAACAGATGTTTGGAGAATGGAAGAAACTCAGAGAGGGTATGAGCAAAAACAATAGCGATCCACAGCGTATTATTAATCAATTCAATGAACAGCTTAACTCATCAGACAAAAGAGATTATGCCCTTATTGATCTGATTACTTTTGGATGGGGAAACTGTGCCAATGATAAAATACAGAGAGTTTCCCGTGATGAAAAAATGAATAATGAATTCAATGCACTTTTCATTAAGGTTGATTCTGAATGTGATGAACCATAAACATTGAGAAAAATCCTGTATATTAGTAAGGTATAATTTTCTCAATGGGAATATTCTCGTTCAAAAAAAAGACACCACCGAAACCTCCGGTTATCGGACTTACACTTTCAGGCGGAGGAATGCGTGGAATTGCACATATTGCTGTTTTAAAAGCACTGGAAGAATACCATCTTAAACCCCATATCATTTCAGGAACCAGTGCAGGTTCTATCATTGCAGCTTTTTATTCGTTTGGGAAAACTCCGGACGAAATGATGGAAATCGTAAAGCAAACTTCTTTTTTTTCACGGTCTGCCTTGAAATTATCAAAGAATGGAATTTTCAGCTCTAATTTTATTTTGAAACTCTTTAGAGACTATTTCCCTGAAGATAATTTTAATATCCTGAAAATCCCTGTTTATATTGCCACAACAGAAATGACTCACGGCATTGTTGATTTTTTCTCTGAAGGCGAGCTTTTCACACCACTTTTGGCTTCATCAAGTGTTCCTTTTATCCTCCCACCCGTAAGAATGGGAGATAAAATATATGTAGATGGTGGTGTTCTTGATAATCTTCCCATTGAACCCATTATAGATAAATGTGATTTCCTGATTGCCTCCCATGTGAATTCAATAAGCTATGATGAACTTAATAAGATGAGCCTGATGAAAGAATTTGACCGGATTCTCCATTTAGCCATTGCAAAATCAGTCTATTCTAAGGTGAAATACTGCAATATATTTTTAGATCCGCCAAAAATGACGAAATACAGTCTTTTCAACAAGAAATACATGGACGAAATGTTTCAGCAGGTATATGAATATACTTGTATGGAGCTGGAAGAAAAAGGATATAGTAAGGGTTGAGAGTTTAAGCGTGGAAGGGTTGGAGAGTATAATAAAATTGTTTTATAATCTCCTTCTTAAGCTATTTCTCTTTTCTTACAAATCTTCTTCGATTAGTCTTGCTTTGAAAATTTCAATAGTTCCTGGCAAAGAATCATTAGATTTACCCCCTGCAGCATTAATATGTCCGCCACCATTAAAATATTTTCTGGAGAATTGGTTTACATCCACATCATCTTTGCTTCTGAATGAAATCTTGATAAAATCTTCGTAAAGATCTTCCATAAAAAAGGCAGACATTTTCACTCCTGCAATACTTAACCCGTAATTTACGAAACCTTCCGTATCTCCTTTCTGGAAACCAAATTCTTTAAGCTCATTTCTGGTAAGACTTAAAATAGCCACACGGCCATCATTCACAACTTCTATTCTTCCTAAAACTAAAGCAAGCAAATGAAGACGCGAAACCGTATTGGTATCCCAGGTATTGGAAGTAATCATCGCAGGATCTGCTCCTTTTTCAATTAAGTTAGCAATAATTCTATGCGTTGTAGCACTGGTTGAACGAAAACGAAACCCTCCTGTATCAGTCATAATTCCCGTATACATACATTCTGCCATGTCCTGATTCACCAGTTTTTCATCATCCATTGCTTCAATGAAGTGATAAATCATCTGTGAAGTAGCAGGAATTACAGTATCTGAATACACAAAATCAAACGGCTCCGGTTGTTGGTGGTGATCAATAAGAATTTTCTTTCCCTGAGCCTTTACCAGCCAGTCACCTAATAATCCAATTCTTGAAGGAGAATTAAAATCGAGGCAGAAAATAACATCTGCAGCGGCAACCATATCAGCAGCCAGCTTTCTTTTATATTCTGCAATAATCACTTTTTTAGATTCCGGCATCCATTTCAGAAATTTCGGAAAATCATTAGGTACAATAACTTCTGCCTGAATTCCTTTTGCCCTTAAATAATGTTTCAATCCCAGGCTGGAACCAATAGCATCACCATCCGGATTATAGTGGGTAAGAATAACTATTTTGTTTTCAGGTGTTAGTAATGTATTGATCTCTAAAAGTTCTGCTGGTGTAAACATCTTGTGTTTATTTTCGTTAAAATTTAAGTTTTCAAAGATAGAGCTTTTATATAAATCATTTAAATATTATTTTTGCATCTGGAATTTGGTTTCTAATCAAGCTTTGTAAGTATTTGATTAAAAAACATTCCAAATATTTTCAAAAAAAGATTATTAAAGTTTGTATCTTATAAAAATTTCTATATCTTTGCAACCTGAAAATTAATAGATTAATTACGATTTAAACATATAGTAATGAGTAAAAGAACATTCCAGCCATCAGAAAGAAAAAAGAGAAACAAACACGGTTTCAGAGAAAGAATGTCTACGCCAAATGGAAGAAGAGTTTTGGCTGCGAGAAGAGCTAAAGGCAGAAAGAGTTTAACTGTAAGTGCTGCACGCGCTAAGAGATAATCTTTTTATTATCATATACAAAACATGCTTGGAAAGTTTCTTTTCAGGCATTTTTTGTTGTTAAAATTTATTAAAATTAGAGTCAAATAGACTTCTTTTTTCTATTTTTAAAGATTGAAAAATTTTTGTTAGAAATAGCCTTTAAAATTAAATTATGCCACATACAAATATCTCCGGAGACAATATTATAAGTTTACAGCATGCAAAAATTGCCCAAAAAAACTTTACTGTTCTTTCTGATGTAAATCTTAATATTAAAAAAGGTAGATTCTGCTACCTTATTGGAAAAACAGGTTCCGGAAAAAGCTCCCTTCTGAAAACGCTTTATGGACATATTCCATTGGCTTCAGGACATGGATCTGTGGTAGGATTTGAGCTGGCAAAACTAAAACCATCTGACATTCCTAACCTAAGAAGAAAATTAGGTATTGTATTCCAGGATTTCCAACTTCTTTCCGACAGAACTGTTGAAAAGAATTTGAAATTTGTTTTGGAAGCTACAGGATGGAATGATAAAGTAAAAATGGAAGACCGTATTAATGAGGTATTAGGAAGCGTGAACATGAAAAGCAAAAAGCACAAAATGCCACACGAACTTTCCGGAGGTGAACAGCAGCGTATCGCTATTGCAAGAGCCCTTCTTAATCACCCTGACCTTATTCTTGCGGATGAGCCAACAGGAAACCTTGACCCGGAAACTTCTAACGAAATCATGACCCTATTAAAGCAAGTTGCCCTTGAAAACGGAGCAGCTGTAGTAATGGCAACTCACGATTACCATATGATTCAAAACTTCCCTGGTGAAGCTATCAGATGTGAAGATGGAAAAGTTTCAGTATTGGATACTGCAGAACTATTTGAATAAATACAAAAGGATTTAGAAATTACAGAACTCCTTCTTCTTTTCTAAATTCCAGCCTCTTTAAAGACATGAAACTCCTTAGTGAGTTCAAGATATTGGTCCGAGTATTTTCTCGGACTTTTTTCTATAATAAATTCAGATTCCAGAAGATTTTTTTTCGTTAAAGAAAACTCCAAGACCAATCTTTTTGTTTTGGAATTTTCAATGCCTTTAACATTAATTCTTCTGTTCAGAAACAGATTATTTTCTTCAGCAATTAAAATAAAGACTTCTCCCGCCTCTACCGGAATAATTACTGAAAGAAGTCCGTGTTCAGATAAAAACCTAGTGGATTGAGCGATAAGCTGCCTGAAATTCAATTCTACCGTCTGACGGGCGATTTTATCTTTATCAGATCCTGATTCTTCAAAATAAGGCGGATTTGAAACAATCAGATCAAACCTGTCTTCCGTCTCAAAAGTTTTAAAATCCTGATGATTATTTTTCAATCTCTTATAGAAAGGAGCATTTTCAAAATTAAGTTTTGTAAGAGCAGCAGCATCTTCATTAATATCCAATCCTAAAAAATCTGCCTGCAGATTTCTTTGAGCTAACATCAATGAGATTAATCCCGTTCCTGTACCTACTTCCAAAACATGAGAAGCAGACTCAACATCCGCTAAGGCACCAAGCAAAACCCCGTCTGTTCCTACCCGGAAGACGTCTTTGGATTGCTGGATTTCAAACTGCTTAAATGTAAAAGGCTTCACTATAAATTGGTAGGCAATGTAATAATAAATGTAGACCCCTTCCCTACTTCAGATTTCACGGAGATCTCCCCTTTATAGTCTTCAATCATTTTTCTTACCATTGATAATCCAAGTCCCATTCCGCTGGTTTTGGAAGTGAAGTTAGGTTCAAAAATTCTCTCATACATACTTTCAGGAATCCCGACCCCGTTATCCTGAACAGAGACAATCACTCTTCGCTGATGTTGTTCTACATCTACATTGATAATTAATTTCCTTTCATCGCTCTCTGCCTGCTTGGCATTGGTCACAAGGTTGGTAATAATTCTGGACAGGTAAATTCTATCCATATTAATCATAATATTACTCTTGTTGGCATGCATAAAGATACTGTCATCATTGAATACACGAAGAATATCTTCTACTTCTGTATTCAGGTTGATGACTTCATTATTTTTTTCAGGAAGTTTGGCAAATTCAGAGAATGCAGAAGCTACAGTGGCAATCAAATCAATCTGATCCACCATCGTTTTACTCATCTGTTTTACTCTTTCTTTGATATTCGGATCTTCAGGATCAAATTTTCTTTCAAAATTCTGAATGGTAAGCTTCATAGGAGTAAGCGGGTTTTTCACTTCATGAGCAACCTGTTTCGCCATCTCCCTCCACGCTTCTTCTGAAGCTTTAAACCTTAGCCTTTCCTTTTGATCCTGAATCTGTAGAATCATTCTGTTATAGGCTCTTGCCAAGGCATTCAATTCATCGTTTTTATAATATCTGATAGGACGCATTTCATTTTCAAATAATGTAATACGTGTAATCATATCAGAGAACTTCGTGATCGTTTTCGCCAGACTGTTAGAAGTCACCCAGCTTATCCAGATACTGAACAGGATAAGAAATATATCTACCAAAAGAATATATTTTACATACTGATGTAATACTTCCAGATAGGCAGATTCGTTGTGATATAAAGGAATATAAACGACACCAATGGGTTCCAGTTCGTTATTTTTCAATAAAAGATATGAAGAGGTAAGTTTAGCATCTTTGGAAGCATCATATCTGGTCATATCAACTCTTGCATCCGTAGACAGGATTTTGTTGATAATTTCTATAGAAAGTGTTTTCTGATCTATCAAGCTTTCATCTTTATTAGAAAGCACATAATTTCCTTTCAGATCATAAATAACAATATCATGCTGGTTAATATCTGCGATCTCAAAGATCTTATTCCCTAAAACCTTCGGCAGATCTTTTGTTTCTACCAATGTACGGCTTACGGCATAATCCAGATATCTCATTACTGCATTGGTTTTCTCCTGCATATCTATATTACTCTGCTGCAGGGAATTATTTCTCAATACAAAATAAGGAACCAGTGATGTGGCCACAACACTTAAAAAGCATACCAATAAGAACCCGAAAAAAACACGGTTCCTTAAACTATATCCTTTATATTTATTTAACGACATCCTACTTTTTAATTAACCTAGCAATATACTTACCAATAATGTCAAATTCCAGGTTTACTTTATCACCAATTTTCAGGTGGTTCATATTGGTAAATTCCCATGTGTAAGGAATAATGGCTACCGAGAACTGAGCATCTTCACTTTTTGCTACGGTTAAACTGATTCCATTTACGGTAATAGAACCTTGAGGCACGGTTACAAAGTTTCCGTCAGCTTCATATTTCATCGTAATAAAATAGCTTCCATCTTTGTTTTCAATTCCTACTACCTCACCTGTTTTATCAACATGTCCCTGAACGATGTGACCATCCAGTCTTCCGTCCATTTTCATGCAACGCTCAAGATTCACAACACTTCCTACTTCCCATTTTCCAAGGTTGGTTTTTTCAAGTGTTTCGTTAATGGCTGTTACTACATATTGGTTCTCCTTAATTTCAACCACAGTAAGGCAACATCCGTTGTGAGCAAGACTTTGATCAATTTTAAGTTCGTTTGTAAAAGGGCATGTCAGGGTGAAATCTATGTTGCTTCCTTTCTCTTCAATCTTTTCAATAACACCAACTGCTTCAATAATTCCTGTGAACATATTATTTTTTGCTAAATTTGTAAATTATAATCTTCAAAGATAATCAAAATGAGCCCAAAAAACCATAAAGTACGAGTAGGAATTTCAATCGGTGATTTCAACGGCATCGGTCCGGAGATCATTATGAAGTCTCTGAAAGACAAAACCATTACAGATTTTTTCACACCTGTAATTTTTGGTTCGGGGAAATTATTCACTTATCAGAAAAACATTTTCAAGCTGAATCTTAATTTCAACTATGTAAATGAAGCTTCTCAGGCACAGGCTGGCAAGCTGAATATGGTAAATCTAACCAAGGAAAACGTGAATGTTGAGTTGGGAGTTCCTACTGAGGAATCTACCCAAATGGCTATTGATTCTTTGGAAGCAGCAACTGAAGCTTTAATGAAAGGAGACATTGATGTTCTAGTAACAGCTCCTATCAACAAGGATGAAATGGTAAAAATGGGCTTTAAGCATGCCGGACACACTGGGTATTTTGAAGAAAAATTCAGTAAAAAAGGACTGATGTTCCTGGTAACTGAAGATCTTAAAGTAGCCGTGTCTACCCATCACATTCCTATTGCAAAAGTTGCAGAGAATATTTCCAAAGAGAACATCAAAAAACAAATCAGGGTATTGAATCAGACACTTATTGAAGATTTCTGCATTCAGAAACCGAAGATTGCCGTATTGGGATTGAATCCACATGCGGGAGATGGAGGAGTTATCGGAACTGAAGAAATAGAAATCATCAGCCCGGCCATTCAGGAACTTTCAGATAATGGAATTCTGGCATTCGGCCCTTTCCCGGCAGATAGTTTCTTCCAACCGAACAAATACAGAAACTTTGATGGGGTTTTAGCCATGTATCACGATCAGGGATTAGCTCCGTTCAAGACACTAGCTTATGAAGAAGGTGTAAATTATACAGCAGGACTTCCTTTTATCAGAACTTCTCCAGATCATGGAGTTGCCTATGATATTGCGGGAAAAAATATTGCCGATGAACAGAGTTTTATGGAAGCTATCTTCACTGCTATTAAGGTTTTCAACAACAGAAGTGAATATAGTGAATTGATGAATACCCGTCTTCAGCCTAGAAAAATGGCTGTTGATAACGGAATTGACGAGGATCTACCTGAGGAAACTGAAGGATAAACCGTTAAAACAAATTTTAAATTAATTTGTTTTAGATTTTATTTGTTATTATAAAAAAAATGCATATTTTTGCACACTCATTTTATGGACAAGTTAAGAAACTATGACGTAAGCTTTTCCGGACTTAAAAACGGAAAACACGAGTTCAAGTTTGAGATAGATAATACGTTCTTTCAATTATTTGACACTGAACAGGAATTTACAAACCCTAGAATAGAAGTGTATGTCTTATTAGACAAACACACTACATTTCTGGAGTTTGAGATTAAGATAAAAGGTTTGGTTGAGTTGGTTTGTGATATTACAAATGAAGACTTCGACTATCCTATTGAGAATGAAATCAAGATTTTGGTGAATTTCGGGGAAGAATATGATGACAGCAATGAAGATGTTATTACGATTCCTACTGCAGAGCATGCTTTCAACGTAGCTCATTTGATCTACGAAAATGTAATGCTTTCTATCCCGATGAAAAAGATTTCACCAAATGTAAGTGATGAAGATATCAAAATTCTTGACCAGTTCAGTCCGAAAGATATTGAGGAAACTGAAGAGGAAGAACATGAAAGCGACCCTAGATGGGAGGCTTTAAGAAAATTAAGAGACAATAATTAAATAGAATAATTTAAATATGATGAGATGATGAATCTCATCGCTCATCAATTAAAAAAGTTATTAGAAAATGGCACATCCAAAGAGAAGACAGTCGTCTACAAGAAGAGATAAGAGAAGAACTCACTACAAAGCTGTAGTTCCTCAATTAGCTAAAGATGCAACAACAGGAGAGCTTCACCTATACCACAGAGCTCACTGGCATGAAGGAAAACTTTACTACAGAGGTAAAGTAGTATTGGAAAAAGAAGTAGCTGCTACTGAAGAAAACTAAGAGTCGCTTTTCATTGAAAAAGCCTCATTTTAATACAAAAACCGCCCAATTTTGATAAAATTTGGCGGTTTTTTGTTGTTTTTTGCGTTTTTTTGGTATCTTTGACATCAAATCAAATATCAAATTTATGGACATTAAAGACATACAGAATCTTATTAAGTTTGTATCTAAGGCTGAAGTTTCAGAAGTAAAATACAAGACTAAAGATTTCGAAATCACTATTAAAACTCCATTAGCTGGAAGCGATGCTGTTTATGCACAGCCTGCAGTATACCACACTGCTCCACAAGCGGTAGCTGCTCCGGCACCTGTTGCAACTCCGGCTGCTGCAGCTGTAGAAAAAGCTGATGCTGCATCTGATGATAGCAAATATGTAACAATCAAATCTCCAATGATTGGAACATTCTACAGAAAACCATCTCCGGATAAAGACGTATTCGTAAATGTAGGTGACGAAGTTTCTGTTGGTAAAGTTGTTTGCGTAATTGAAGCAATGAAGTTATTCAACCAGATTGAATCTGAAATCAGCGGAAAAATCGTTAAAATCTTAGTTGACGATGCTACTCCTGTAGAATATGACCAACCATTATTCCTAGTAGATCCATCTTAATTTAGAGGTTAGATGTTAGACATTAGATGTTAGATTAAATTCTACATTAAAATAACATTATCTAATTTTCAAATTATCTAATTTTCAAATTGAAGAAGATGTTCAAAAAAATATTAATAGCCAATCGTGGCGAAATTGCAATGCGTATTTTACGTACTTGTAAAGAAATGGGGATCAAAACCGTTGCAGTATACTCTACTGCAGATAAAGACAGTCTTCACGTAAGATTTGCTGATGAAGCTGTTTGTATTGGTCCTGCGATGAGCAAAGACTCATACCTTAAAATCCCTAACATTATTGCTGCTGCGGAAATTACAAACGCTGACGCAATTCACCCAGGTTATGGATTCCTATCTGAAAATGCTAACTTTTCAAGAATCTGCCAGAAGAACGGAATCAAGTTCATTGGAGCTTCTCCAGAGCAGATTGAAAAAATGGGAGACAAAGCCAATGCTAAGGCTACCATGAAAGCTGCCGGTGTACCTTGTGTACCAGGTTCTGACGGTTTGATTGAATCTTACGAGCATGCTGTAAAGGTTGCTGAAGAAACCGGATATCCTGTAATGATTAAAGCTACTGCCGGTGGTGGTGGTAAAGGGATGAGAGCTGTTTGGAAAGCGGAAGACCTTAAAGATCACTGGGAATCTGCCATTCAGGAAGCTGTAGCAGCCTTTGGAAACGGAGGTATGTACATGGAAAAACTGATTGAAGAGCCTAGACACATCGAAATTCAGGTTGCCGGTGACCAATTCGGTAAAGCTTGTCACCTTTCTGAAAGAGACTGTTCTGTACAGAGAAGAAATCAGAAATTAACGGAAGAAACTCCTTCTCCCTTTATGACTGACGAACTTCGTGAGAAAATGGGTGACGCTGCTGTAAAAGCTGCAGAATTCATTGGATACGAAGGTGTAGGAACTATCGAATTCCTTGTAGACAAACACAGAAATTTCTATTTCATGGAAATGAATACAAGAATCCAGGTAGAGCACCCTATTACTGAACAGGTAATTGATTATGACCTAATCAGAGAACAAATTCTTCTTGCTGCGGGAACTCCTATTTCAGGAATCAACTATTACCCTAAATTACATTCTATTGAGTGTAGAATTAACGCTGAAGATCCTTATGCAGACTTCAGACCGTCTCCGGGAAAAATCACAGGATTAAACATCCCTGGCGGACATGGAATCAGAGTAGACACTCACGTATATTCCGGATATTCAATCCCTTCTAACTATGACTCTATGATTGCTAAGCTTATCACTACGGCTCAAACCCGTGAGGAAGCGATTGCAAAAATGAGACGTGCTCTTGAGGAATTCTATATTGAAGGAGTAAAAACAACTATTCCATTCCACAGACAACTGATGGATAATGAAGATTATCTTGCAGGAAACTACACTACAAAATTCATGGAGGATTTTGTAATGGACAGAAAATATGATAATCACTAAGATTATTTTAAAATAAAAAAACTTTAAACTGCTTCAATATGAGGCAGTTTTTTATTTTTGTATACATTCCAAAAGATATGCTGAACAAAATTTTAAAATATATTCTGGTTGCATTCCTCTCCTGGTTTGTTATTCATTGCCTATATATCACTTATGATGGCCTTACAAACTCTAATCAGAAAGCAGATCTTGCGGTGGTCTTTGGGAATAAAGTAAACGAAGATGGAACTCTTTCTCCCCGACTGAAAGCAAGATTGGATAAAAGCATTGAACTGTATCAGAAAAAACAAGTCAAAGACATCCTGGTAAGTGGTGGTTTGGGTAAAGAGGGCTATTGGGAAGGTACAGAAATGAAAAAATATCTGATTAAAAATAAAATTCCTGCCTATAATATTCTTGTGGATAACTTTGGGGACAATACAGAGAAGACCGTTCTCAATACTATAAAAATAGCTGATAGCTTACATTATAAAAATATAATCTCTGTATCACAGTTTTATCATCAGGCCAGAATTAAAAAACTGTTCAGGGAATACCATTTTAAAAATATCGAAAGTTCAAGTCCTGCCTATTTTGAGTTAAGGGACTTCTATTCTGTTCTTAGAGAGTTTTTTGCCTATTATTTATAAGAAAAAAATGTTTGTACAAAATAAAAACAAACCATGAATAAGACATTAAAATGGATACTCATCGGAATTACTGGTGCAATTCTACTCTACTTTGCCATCAATTTTGTTGCCGTTTTTATACTTACTTATTTTAGCTCATCCAAAAGAATTGAAAATAATAGTGAAGAAAAAGTATTTGAAAAAATCAAAAGAGACTATCATATTGAAGAAATAGAGCGAGAGCCAAAATATGAAAGAGAAATTGAAGACCAAGACACTATCACTTATACTTTATATTTGTACAGTAAAGATTTCTGCGATATAAAACCCGATTCTTTAAAGAAAAACTCTTTGAAGATTGCTAAAGAAGTAAACCGGATCAATCTGGATTCAAAATTCTATCAATATCGTTTTGTATTCTGTTGTAAGCTTTATAATCCTAACGGAACAGCGATTCAATATGTAAGAAAAAATTTGGTTCCTTAAAAAATATATGATTTGCAGCTATATTTAACTTACTTTTTTAAAGATAGAATACCTACAACGGTTTATCCGTTAAGAAAACATTTCCGCTATAAGCTCATTTAGCCTCAAAATACACTTTAATTACAGCCTTTAGCACGACTCTACTTTTGTTTATTAATCTCATTAATATTATGTAAATTTGTAAAAAACCAACAATATGTCAACAGCAGAACAAACAAAAAACTCACAATATTTTATTGACCTCGAAGACAAACATGGAGCACACAATTATCACCCACTACCAGTAGTTCTGGACCGCGGAGAAGGTGTTTTCGTTTGGGATGTAGAGGGCAAAAGATATTATGATTTTCTTTCAGCATATTCTGCTGTAAACCAAGGACATTCTCATCCTAAAATTGTAGGAGCTTTAGTAGAGCAATCTCAAAAGTTAGCTTTAACTTCAAGAGCATTCTATAACTCTAAATTAGGAGAATACGAACAGAAAATCACTACTCTTTTCGGGTTTGATAAAGTATTACCAATGAACTCGGGAGCTGAAGCAGTAGAAACCGCTGTAAAATTGGCTAGAAAATGGAGTTATGAAGTAAAAGGAATTTCAGAAAACGCGGCAAAAATCATCGTTTGCGAAAATAACTTTCACGGAAGAACAACAACTATCGTTTCTTTCTCTAACGATCCGGATGCCAACCAAAACTATGGTCCATTCACACCTGGATTTATCAAAATTCCTTATAATGATATTGCAGCTTTAGAAGAAGTATTAAGCAGAGAAGCTGGAAATATTGCAGCATTCCTTGTAGAACCTATTCAGGGGGAAGCAGGCGTATATGTTCCGGATGAGAATTTCCTTAAAAATGCTTCCGAAATTTGTAAAAAGCACAACGTTCTTTTCATTGCAGATGAAGTACAGACAGGTATTGCAAGAACAGGAAAACTAATCGCTTGTCATCATGAAAATGTACAGCCGGATATTTTAATTCTAGGAAAAGCACTTTCAGGAGGAATGTATCCAGTATCTGCAGTATTGGCGAATGATGAAATCATGAATGTTATTAAGCCAGGACAGCATGGTTCTACATTTGGAGGAAATCCAATTGCCTGCGCAGTAGCTGTAGCAGCATTAGATGTTGTAGCTGATGAAAAATTATCTGAAAGAGCAGAAGAACTTGGTCAGCTTTTCAGAGCTGAAATCAATAAACTTATCGAAAAGACAGATCTTATTACCAAAGTAAGAGGAAAAGGACTGTTAAATGCTATACTAATCAATGATACTCCAGATAGTTCTACTGCATGGAATCTTTGTTTACAATTAAAAGAAAACGGATTACTTGCAAAACCAACACATGGTAACATCATCAGATTAGCACCACCATTGGTAATTACAGAAGAGCAATTATTGGATTGTGTAAAGATTATTGAAAAAACAATTTTAGCCTTCACAAAATAAACTTTGGTAGATATTATTATTCCAATATATAAACAGATACCTGATAGTGATGACCTTATTTCTCTCAATCAGGTATTTTGTATTTTAGGTAACTATAAAATCACTTTCATTCATCCTAGAAGTTTAGACATTAGTGCTTACAAAAAGTTCAGTGCCTCATTTATTGAATTTGATGATATTTATTTTAAAAACATCTATGGTTACAACCAGTTGATGATGAACTTGGACTTCTATCAAAAATTTTCGGAGAAGTACATACTAATTTATCAAACCGACTGTTTTGTATTTAAAGATCAACTTATTGAATGGTGTAAAAAGGATTTTGATTACATTGGTGCTCCCTGGCTAAGAACTTCAGAAAAAATTCCTTTTATTAAGCTACTTTTTGATAAGGGAATATCTAAATTCAAAACCATCATTAATTTCAGAAATAACGGAAGATGGCAAAAGGATAAATCACTTTTATACAATAATGTAGGAAACGGCGGATTTTCTCTTAGAAAAAGAGAAAAATTCGTGGAAATTTTAGAAAGAATTCCTAATGTTGCAGATATTTATCTAAAAAAAGAAAATTCAGGCCAATTTTATGCCGAAGATGTTTTTTTCAGTATCGAACCAGAAAGAAATGGCATAATTTTTTCAAAACCCAATTATAGGGAGGCTTGTCTTTTTTCAATAGAAAATAAACAACAGAAAGCACTGGATATCAATAATGGAGAAATCCCTTTTGGTTGCCATAGATGGAATAAAGAAAAGAATTTTTGGAGAGAAATCTTCAAAAAATATAACGTACAAATATAAATATGCTAGAAGACGAATTTAAAGGTAAATCTATTGTAATTGCTATACCAAACCATTTTGGTCTTCCACAGAGATTCAAGGAGAATCTGGAAGCAATTGGCTTGGATGTATTAGTAATTCCTGATAATATCAAAAATAAAATAGGTTTTACTAATACTTTAATTCATGGTTACAAAAAATTCATAGAGGGCACCAAAACATTTAAGAGAGAGAAGAAAGCAGAACTTAAATTAGCCACTCAAGTTGAATTTTTAAATAAGAAAAATATTGAAACTTTTGATTATGCTTTGGTTATTCGCCCAGATATGTTTAGCTCAGAATTAATAAACATAATAAAAGAAAGAAGCAAAATAATCACAGCATATCAATGGGATGGGCTAGACAGATTTCCCCTTGTTTACTCAAAAATAGATCTATTCGATAGATTCTTTGTATTTGATGTAAATGATCTTTCGAAAAATGAGAAGCTACTTCCTTTAACAAACTTTTATTTTGATGATATTCCTATTTCTAAAGACGATGTAGATGTCTATTTTGTAGGAACTTATATGAAAAACAGGATTGATATTTTATTAAAACTGGCAAATAAATGCGAACATCTAGGGCTTAAAACTTCAATTAATTTAAATATAAACTCTGTTGAAAAGGCTAAAAAATATAAAAAAGAGCCTATAAATATTATCACAAAACCCATGTCTTTTACAGAGAATATTATTAATGTATCTAAATCCAAAATAATTTTAGATTTTGCAAATGATATTCACTATGGGATATCCATGAGAACTTTTGAAACTATTGGATATAGGAAAAAGCTAATAACAAATAACAAATTAGTAAAGAAATATGATTTTTATAACCCCAATAATATTTTCGTTATTGAAGACGAAAAATTAGATGGATTGGAAAAGTTTCTTTCTATTCCTTATGAAGATCTTCCTGATGAAATTAATACTAAATACAGTTTTACCAATTGGATAAAATATGTTTTAGATATTCGGCCTCATATCCCAATAAATTTACAGAAATAATGCTTAAAATATCCGATAGCACAACTTTCTATATTGTATGTCCCGCAAATTATGCAAGTGGCGGACCTGAAGATCTTCATCAAATGGCTTTGGCCTTGAAGGAAACAGGCAAAAAAGTATTCATGCATTATTTGAATTATGATCAAGAAAAGTTTTCATCTCCAGTCCATAAAGAGTATGAACATTATGACATCCCTTACTGTGAAAAAATAGAGAATTCCGCTCTCAATGTCATGATCTTTCCAGAAACGTTTTCTATATTCATCTGGGAAAAAAATTATTCTAAGATTCAGAAAGTTATTTGGTGGCTTAGTGTCTCTAATTTCTTTGCTTCATTAAAAGCATGGGAGGAAAATTTTAAAGAAAACCCACCTAAGCTTAAACACAGATTATTAGGCAAAATTAAATTACCTACCATTAGGAATGTAAAGAAATCCAAAGTAAGTCACCTGGCTCATTCTTATTTTTCAGTAGATTTTTTACAAAAAAACGGCATCAAAACTATTGGGAAAATCTCAGGATATATGGAGGATATGTTTCTTACCGGAAAAGATTATACTTCTGAAAAAAAAGATATTGTAACGTATAATGCTGTAAAAAATAAGGACTTCTTAGAAAATATAAAAAAAATCACTCCAGAAATCCATTGGCTTCCGATGATTAATATGACTCTTGATGAAGTTGCCGATTGTATGAAATCTGCAAAAGTATATGTTGATTTTGGGCATCATCCGGGCCGAGAAAAAATGCCGAGAGAAGCATGCTTATTAGACTGCTGTCTCATTATTGGTAAAGAAGGTTCTGCTGCTTATAAAGAAGATGTACCCATTAAAGATGAATATCATTTCGAAAAAACCGAACAAAATATTCCTCTAATCGTAGAAAAAATAAAAGACTGTCTCGCTAATTATGATTCTAAAATAAAAGACTTTAGTAATTATAAATCTGAGCTTTTGGAAGAAAAAAAAGTGTTTTACGAAAAGATTAACCAAATTTTTGAAACAAAATGAAATACGATTATCTAATTGTAGGTGCAGGAATTTTTGGAAGTGTATTTGCGTACGAAGCTAAAAAAAGAAACAAAACCTGTCTTGTTATAGACAAAAGAAATCATAAAGGAGGAAATATCTATTGTGAAAATGTAAACGGGATCAATATCCATAAATATGGTGCCCATATCTTTCATACCAATGATAAAGAAATATGGGATTATGTAAACCAGTTTGCTGAATTCAATAACTATATTAATTCTCCTATTGCTTTTGCTAAAGGTAAGTTTTATAACCTTCCTTTTAATATGAATACATTTTATCAGCTTTGGGGAACAAAAACTCCGGCAGAAGCACAGATAAAAATTCAGGAACAAAAAAAAGCATTTGGAAAAGAAAACCCTCAAAATCTTGAAGAACAAGCTATTTCCTTAGTAGGAAAAGATATTTATGATACTCTTATAAAAGAATATACCGAAAAACAATGGGGAAGAAAAGCCTCTGAACTTCCTAGTTTTATCATAAGAAGGCTTCCAGTAAGATTTACTTTTGATAATAATTACTTCAATGATAAATATCAAGGAATTCCAATTGGGGGTTATAATGTGATTATTGATAATTTATTAAAAGATATAGAAGTAAAAACAGAGACAGATTTCTTTGAAAATCGCGAATATTTTGAAAGCATTGCTGATAAAGTTGTATTTACCGGTCAAATTGATGAATTTTTTGGATATCAATTTGGTACATTAGAATATCGATCATTAAAATTCGAACATGAAACTCTTGATATAGAAAATTATCAGGGAAATGCTGTGGTTAATTATAATGATGCAGAATACCCTTTCACAAGAATAATTGAACATAAACATTTTGAATTCGGGAAACAAGAACATACGGTTATTACCCGAGAGTTTCCTGATAAATGGGAAATTGGAAAAGAAGCCTACTACCCTATCAATGATGATGAAAATCAACAAAAATTTGACCAATATAAAGCGCTAGCTCAAAACACTAAAAATGTTATTTTTGGAGGCCGTCTTGCTGAATTCCGTTATTATGACATGCATCAAATTATTGGTTCCGCTTTGGTAAAAATTAAAAAAGAATTTAATGAAAACTAAGATCATCATTGCCACCCATAAGGAGAAGTCTTTAGTACATAATGATATTTTTTTACCCATTCAGGTAAATAGTGAAAAAAGCGGTTATACTATTGATCCTAACTATATTTTAGATAATACTCTTGAGAATATTTCTGAAAAGAATTATACTTATAACGAGCTTACAGCATTATACTGGGCTTGGAAAAATCTTGAGGATTTTGATATTTTCGGATTAATGCATTACAGAAGATATCTTGATATTCACTACAAAAAGAAATTGTTCAAGAAGGAACCTACTGATATTATTGATTCTGTAAAAAAAGACAGTATTAAACTAAAAAAGGTATTTGATACAACGCAAACTAAAAAGACTGTAGAAAAACTATTAAAAGATTTTGATATACTTCTTCCAAGACCTGCCGTTTGTAGCGTAAATGGAATAATTTCTCCAATAGCTACTGATTATAAACATAATCACATTCCTGCAGACTGGGATATCTGTATGGGTGTAATTAGAGAAAAATTTCCAGAATACAAGAACAGTATTGAACAATATCTTGAAAAAGGAAGCCTATTCTATATAGGGAATATGTTTGTTGCAAAGCGTAAAATCATGGAAGAATATTGCAGCTGGCTTTTTGCTGTACTCTTTGAAACAGAAAAAAGAATAACCTTTAGCGAAGATCCTTATCAACGTAGAGTTATTGGTTTTTTATCCGAAAGACTTTTCACTCTTTATATTCTTCATAATAAATTCAGACTAAAGCAATTGCCTATTTTATTTGTAGAATCCTAAACATAAAAAATGCTGCCTCATAAAATGGCAGCATTTTATTTTTATATCTACCCAATCATTCGCACAACTCACGATAACAGCCTCTAATATAAATTATCCCTTGAAAATTACAACCTGTAGGAAAGATTCATCATTTCATGTTTCACTTCAACCGGAATTCTCATCATACTTTAGTTTTTCATATGTAAAATCACAGTATCATCAACTTTAGCAGCTATTTGTTATTGATATCTTTTACAGTGATATAATACCATGATTTCTATACCTAAAATCCTTAAAAACCATTTAATTTTAAGTAAATTTGCAAAAATTTTAATTGAAATGGAGAAAGTAAGAGTACGTTTTGCTCCAAGTCCTACCGGACCTTTACATTTGGGAGGCGTAAGAACTGCATTATATGATTACCTTTTTGCAAAAAATCAAGGGGGAGAATTTGTATTGAGAATTGAAGATACAGATACCGCAAGATATGTAGAAGGAGCTGAGGAATACATTGAGGAAGCTTTAGAATGGTGTGGAATTATCCCGGATGAAAGTCCTAAGAAAGGAGGAAAATTTGCCCCTTACAGACAATCTGAAAGAAGAGATATCTATGACAGATACACAGAGCAGATCTTAAAAACAGATTATGCTTATATCGCTTTCGATACAGCAGAAGAACTGGATGCTGTTCGTGCACAATACGAAGCAAAAGGAGATGTTTTCTCTTATGATAATAAAACCAGAAACCATTTAAGAAACAGCCTTGCTCTTTCTGAAGAGGAAGTTCAGAAGTTATTGGATGAAAAAACACCTTATGTGGTAAGATTCAAAATGCCTGTAGACAGAGTATTGAATCTTGAAGACATCATCCGTGGAAAATCAGCGGTGAATACCAATACATTAGATGATAAAGTTCTGGTAAAAAATGACGGAATGCCAACTTACCACTTCGCCAACATTATTGATGACCACGAAATGGAAATCTCTCACGTGATTCGTGGTGAAGAATGGTTACCTTCTTTGGGACTACACACTTTATTATATGAAGCAATGGGCTGGGAAGCACCACAGTTTGCGCACCTTTCTTTAATTCTGAAACCAGAAGGAAAAGGAAAACTAAGCAAAAGAGATGGTGATAAATTCGGATTCCCAGTATTTCCACTTGATTTCAAAGATCCTGCAACAGGAATTGTTTCCAAAGGATACAGAGAAAACGGTTACCTTCCTGATGCATTCATCAATATGGTAGCTTTATTAGGATGGTCTCCAGCTGACGATAAAGAAATTCTTCCTGTAGATGAAATGATTAAGGAATTTGACCTTCACAAAGTTCACAAAGCAGGAGCAAGATTCAGCAAAGAGAAATCTGAATGGTTCAACCACCAGTATATTCAGATGAAATCGGATGAAGAGCTTCTTCAGATGCTTAAAAATTCAGATCTTGATCTTTCCGATGCTTCAGACGAAAAACTATTAAAAGTAATTCCTCTGATGAAAGAAAGAGCTACTTTCCCTAAAGACATTTACGAAAACGGAAAATTCTTCTTTGAAGCTCCAACATCTTACGATGAAAAAGCATCTAAAAAAGCTTGGAATGATGAAACATCTGCTATTTTAGGAGAATTGGCTACAATATTTGAATCTACAGACTTTGTTGCAGAGACATTAAAGCAAACTATGCATGATTTCGCGGAAAATAAAGGTTTGGGAATGGGTAAAGTAATGATGCCACTTCGTTTATCTTTAGTAGGAGAATTGAAAGGACCGGACGTTCCGGACATCCTGGAAATCATTGGAAAAGAGGAAAGTATCGCCAGAATAGGTAATGCTATAAACAATTTTAAATAAAATTACCATAATTTTTCATACATTTGAAAGATTTAATTTACTTCAAGAAATGGAATATTTAAGTTTCGAACTTCCTATCAAAGAATTGATGGACCAATACCAGACGTGTTCTTTAGTAGGAGAAGAAAGTGGTGTTGATGTAAAATTAGCATGCAGCCAGATTGAGGATAAGATTTTAGAAAAGAAAAAAGAAATCTATAGCAATCTTACACCTTGGCAAAGAGTACAACTGTCCCGTCACCCAGATCGTCCTTATACTTTGGACTATATTCATGGAATGGCAGACAAAGGCAGTTTCTTAGAACTTCACGGAGACAGAAATTTCGCTGATGACCCGGCAATGATTGGAGGATTGATTACCCTTGATGGTCAGAGAGTGATGATTATAGGGACTCAAAAAGGAAGAACTACAAAGGAAAGACAGCACAGAAGATTCGGGATGCCAAATCCTGAAGGATACAGAAAAGCTTTAAGACTAATGAAGCTTGCTGAGAAATTCAACATTCCTGTAGTAACTTTAGTGGATACACCGGGAGCTTATCCAGGATTAGAAGCTGAAGAAAGAGGACAAGGTGAAGCTATTGCAAGAAATATTTTTGAAATGGTTCAGCTTAAGACTCCGATCTTCACTTACATCATTGGAGAAGGAGCTAGTGGTGGAGCATTAGGAATAGGTGTAGGTAATAAAGTATATATGTTAGAAAATACATGGTATACAGTAATTGCCCCTGAAAGCTGCTCTTCTATCTTATGGAGAAACTGGGATCACAAGGAGGATGCAGCGAATGCATTAAACCTTACTCCAAAGGATGCTTTAAGAGAAAAGTTCATTGACGGAATTATTGAGGAACCACTTGGAGGTGCTCATTACGATCAGGAAACCACTTATTTGAACTTGAAAAATTCAATTTTACAAAATATCAAAGCTTTTTCCAAATTTACAGGACAGGAGCTTGAAACCCAGAGACAAGATAAATTCATTGCAATGGGTCAGTTTAAAGGATAAAAAATAAAAAAGGTTAAGAACATTTCTTAACCTTTTTTTATTTAGTTTTCTTCTTCGTTAATCAGCAACATTGAGAGCAATCTCTATATCCTGAGTAATTTTCTTTAGTGAAGAATATTTTGCATCACACACCATTGTAGTCAGCACATATTCTCCTTTATCTATTAAAATAAAATTTTCTCCTTTAGCGGGAACACTTAAATTATAATATTTTTTTCCACTTATTTTCACGATCAGATTACAGCTTGATCTGTTTTTAATATTGATATAAGCCTCATTTTTATTGATATCATTATTAAAAATGTGGGTAAGCATCGCTGCTGTTTTCTTATTTGCTTCACTAGGTTCAGACTTTACTGAAGCCCCTGCACTTTTTGCAGTTCCCGCCGAAGCATAGCTTGCCAGCCTTTCTTCTTTCAATGCGTTGATGGCATTATTTACCTTATCTGTACTTTTGGTATTATTTGCAGCAGATGCTTTATTAGCAGCTATTACTTTACCACTGTTCAGTTCATTATTTTTAACAATATTTTCAATTTTCTCTTTACTGATCGGCCTTATTGTAGGTTTTGCTTCAGGTGAATTATCTGCCATGATAATTTCCATCAACCTTTTTTTAAAGAAGTCATTTCGGGCGTGTCCCGGGTTTTGTTTAATGAAGCCTGCAATCACTCTTGTCTCTTTTGAGATTTCAGCTTCCTGCTCCGTGTAAATAATCACGGTTTCTTTTTCCACAACAGCCTTAGATTTTGTTTTTTTCTTTTTCTGAGAAAAACCAAGGGAAAAAATGCCTATAAAAAGGAGAAGGAAGATTTTTTTCATTAATCAAATCTTTAAAATAGTATTAAATATATTAATAACGTGAAAAGTCGTTTTTTAGTTTATCATTAAAATCATTATCTTTGCACTGCTTTAAAATTAAGCTAAAAATTAATACTAATCTTAAATAAAAAATAATAGATATTATGTCTTATACACCAGTTGCTGCAGACGTAGCTAAATTAAGAAACCAAACAGGTGCAGGTATGATGGACTGCAAAAAAGCTCTAGTTGAAGCTGAAGGAGACTTCGAAAAAGCGGTAGATATCCTTAGAAAAAAAGGACAAAAAGTTGCTGCTAACAGAGCAGACAGAGAATCTACTGAAGGAGCAGTAATCGCAAGAGTAAATGAAGATAACACTTTAGGTGCTATTATCTCTTTAAACTGTGAGACTGACTTCGTTGGTAAAAACGAAGCTTTCATCGAGCTAGCTTACGAATTAGCTGAAATGGCAATCTTCGCTGCTACTAAAGAAGAATTATTAGCTACAGATTTCCACGGAATGACTGTTGCTGAAAAATTAATTGAGCAGACAGGTGTTATCGGTGAAAAAATCGAAATTGGTACATTCGAAAGAATTGAAGGACCATTCCTAGGTGCTTACATCCACGCTGGAAACAAAATTGCTGCTATTACTTCTCTTTCTGCAAAAGTAGACGGAGCTGACGAAGTTGCTAAATCTGTTTCTATGCAAGCTGCTGCGATGAACCCAATCGCACTTGACGAAACTAAAGTTTCTCAAGAAACTATCGACAAAGAATTAGAGATCGAAAGACACAAACTTACTGAAGAAGGTAAGCCTGCAAACATTATCGACAATATCTTGAAAGGTAAAATGCAGAGATTCTACAAAGACAACACTTTGGTACACCAAGATTTCATTAAAGATTCTAGTATCTCAGTTGCTGATTATGTAAAATCTGTAAATGCAGATCTAAAAGTAACAGGATTTGTAAGAGTAAGCTTATAATCCAGCTTTTAAAAATATATAATCCCGGTGAATTTTTCATCGGGATTTTTTTATGGATTCCTTTTCGCAAATATGAACGTAAAATGAAGGGAATTTTAAATATTCAACAATTATACAACAAACCTTAAAAAGCAAGATTTTTTCCTATAAAATTGTGATTATTAATACTTAGATTTGCGGCCCTTATAGTAACGCATGAAAAAATTTCTACTCGCTTTTTGCACCTTTTTTTGTTTATTAGTTAATGCCCAATTGGATACAGAACACTGGTTTGCTCCTATGTCTGCAAGTAACCTTCTAGGTACTCCAAAAGGTTATCTTTACCTGTCTACTAATGAAACAGTACCTTTTAACGTACAGATCTTTAATAACAATAATGTAATAGCCACCGTACAGCTCAGCAAAGGAAATCCTGTAATACAGTCTATTACCAATAATATGATGATTGCCTCTGCAACATCCAGCCTGTTTAAACAAGTTTCAATGGGACTGCATGTTAAAGGTACTAAGAAGTTTTTTGCAAGCTATAGATTTGTAGTTAAGGACCAGGCGGAATTCATTACTTCAAAAGGACTAGCCGGCCTAGGAAAAACTTTCTTTGTAGGAGTAGCACCCAATACATCAGCCAAACCTTATGTAAATGCTACTATTGGTATTACTGCTACGGAAGATAATACGACTGTAACTTTATCCGGATATAATCAGAATGTTGTTTTTTCTGACTTAGTATCGGCACCATCAAGAACTTTTGTTATTAACAAAGGAAAATCATACATTATTGAAGCACAGAGCGATCTCAACCCTAATAACTTAAAAGGATTGGTAGGTGCAAAAATTGTTGCTGATAAGCCCATATCTGTAACCAATGGAAATTTTAACAGTATCTATACAACAAAGAACAGTACCAACGTTGATGTATTGATGGATCAGGCAGTTCCTATCGACAGATTGGGAAAAGATTTCGTAATGGTAAAAGGAAACGGACCAGCCAATTCAGGGATGGAAGCCGCCTTAGTAGTTGCTACAGTAAACAACACTAAACTAACAGTAAATGGAAATCCTCTTAATAGTCTTACCCTTAATGCGGGAGACCATTATATAGTACAAGGAACCAATTATACCAGTCAGGTAAACGGAAATTTTAATATGAGTATTTCCGCCAACAATAATGTATATGTATATCAGCTTCTTGCCGGAACTTCTACCGGAAATATTTACGCTACAGGAGGAATGAACTTCATCCCGCCATTAAGTTGTTTCTTACCTACAGAGATTAATGAAATTGCGGACATCAATGAAATAGGAAATGATTCCTTTAATGCAAGGCTTAATATCATTACCCAAACCGGAGCAATAGTAACTGTTAACGGAAATCCTATTACTGCCAACGGGCCTGCACCTGTAGATGGAAACCTGAATTGGGTTACCTACTCTATCCCAAATGTAACGGGTAACATTGTGGTCAATTCAACCAAACCTGTTACTGCAGGTATTGCAGCAGGAAACGGGGCTGTAGGATATGGAGGATATTTTGCTGGATTCTCTTCTATTCCGGTGATTACGAAAACAGGAGACTGCTATAATGGTATGCTTTTACAGGTAGAACCTGGTTATGATGTATATAAGTGGTACCGTGATGGTATTGAAATTCTTGGCGCTATCACCCATACCATTGATCCCAACTCTTACGGATCCGGAATCTATACTTGTGAAATAACCAAAAGCAGCTGTGAAACCAGACTTACTGCAGAATATGATTACACAAAATGTCCACCTATCACAACCACAACTTATGATATTGGTTCATGTAATACAAAAGTAATTAGCCCGGCATTCAGCAATTCAACTCAGCCTATAGTTCCGGCCAACACAAGTATTATTGTACAGCCTACTAATGGAGCTGTTTCCATTAATCCCACAACAGGACAAATCACTTATACTCCTAATGCGGGTATGATTACAGATTTCACAGACACTTTCAGTTATTATATCCAGGGAAATGGTAATCCGGCTGACTTTGAATATTTTAAAATTGTAGTGAATACTCATGTTTTGAAAGTAACCAATGATGTTATATATTCCTGTCCAGATACTAATGGAAATGGAACTTACAACTTAAAGACAGCCAGTATCACTCAGACTCCAGTATTTACAGTAAACTACTTTACCAATGCTAATTTAACGGGACCTATTGCCAATCCTCTGAATTATACAGGTCCTGCCGGAAATGTATATGCCAATGTAACCTCTTATGGATGTTCAAAAGTGGCCACTATTACTTTAAATACATTCCCTATGCCTGTTATTAACACTACTAATTTCAATGCTAATAGCTGCGGGAATGATGTTGATGGAAGTGTACATATCAACTTTGATAATGTTACGCCACAAATAGTTGCCAATTCAGCTATTTTTACGGTAAAATATTACCTTAATCAGGCCGACGCTACGGCAGGAAATAACAATACGCTTCCTACCAACTGGACCTATACAGCGAATACAACAGTATATGTAAGAGCAACAGGGAATACAGGAAGTTGTCCGCCGGTTTTTGGACAGATCAATTTTACCATAGGAAATAAAGTTCCTTTGATTACAAATAATGCTAACGCAGATGTTTGTGATAATGACATTAGCGGTTCAGAATCCGTGAACCTGAATGATTATAAGGGCTTGTTCACGGTTGATCCTGCTGTTATTTTATCATTCCATGCTTCCGCAGCCGATGCACAGGCCGGAACTAATCCAATCTCAGCATCACAGACTCTTAATTCTACAGGAGGCATTTTTCATATAAGATTCCAAAGTAATACAGCATGTGCTAATACCGGTATTTTAACACTTGTTTTAAAAACACCTAAAAAATCTGTCACACTTCAGGATCAGATTGTATGTTCCAATGAACAGATTATTTTGGATGCAGGGCCTGGCTTTTCATCGTACTTATGGAGCAATGGAGCAACCACCCCGAGCATTAGTGCTTCTACCGGAAGTTATTATGTAGATCTCGGATTCAACAGTTGTGTATATCGTCAACATGTAAAAGTAAACACTGCTGAGGCTCCTGTTATTTCAAAAATAGAAGTTTCAGGAACAACAGCAACAGTGTATGTAAAAGGTGGAACTCCTCCTTACAGGTATTCATTAAATGGTTTTGATTATCAGTCTTCCAATATTTTTACAGGATTATCTAGAGGTACTCATACTGTATATGTATTAGGTTCAGATGGGTGCCGCCACGTAACCAAAAATTTCCTGATTGTGAATCTTATCAATACCATTACTCCCAATGGAGATGGGATTAATGATATTCTGAACTATTCAGAATTAGGGATAAAACAAAATGTATCTATAGAAGTTTCTGACCGGTATGGAAATCCGGTCTATAAGTCTTCTGACAAAAATTATATCTGGGACGGAAAATCAAATGGAAGAAGTCTCCCTACAGGAACTTATTGGTATGTTATAAAATGGATTGAACCGGACACTCAATTACCAGTTTCATACTCAGGATGGCTTTTAATTAAAAATCGGGAATAATTTTTAACTTTTATTTACATTTTATTAAAAATATTTGAATTTTTATTTTAATTTTGTAGAAATCCTAATTCCATACACATGAAAAGATTTCTACTCAGTTTGGTATTAATTTTTTTTACAATTAATACTCTCTTTGCGCAAAGGGATACTGAACACTGGATAGCACCTTATTATACGAACCCCGTTGGAGGTTACGACAATAAGGTGTATTTATCTACTGACTCTACTACCCCTTTTGACGTACAAATAAAAAGTGCTGATGTCGTAATTGGTACCGTTACGATCTCTAAAGGCGACCCCAAAACATTTGATGTGGACAAATCCCTTATCTCTGCAGAAGGAACAACCGATGCTTTTGTTGTAGGTTCGAAAGGGCTTTATTTGAAAGCAGAAAGACCTTTCTATTGTAGTTTACGACTTGCCAATAGTTCACATGGTGAAATTATTACCAGTAAAGGTAGGGCGGGTATTGGTACTAAGTTCTATGTAGCGACCAGCCCCAATACAAGGACAGAAGCAAACTCAAGTTCCAGCACGGATAATTTTACAGCAGCGGTTCTTGCTACAGAAGACAATACCTCTGTTACCGTAAGCTGGAATACTCCCGGATTAAAATTCGTTAATGGAAACCTTTCTGTTCAAAGCTATTCGTTTGTTTTAAATAAAGGACAATCTTTTATTTTTGCAGGAAAAGTAGAGGATGCTTCTGCTAATAGCAAAGGCTTCATTGGTGCTAAGATTGTTTCCTCTAAACCAATAACTCTTACCAACGGTAGCTGTAATGGTAACTTTTCAACCCCAACACCTCTTAACAGTCCTAGTGCAGGTCTAGATGGTTCTGACCCTATTCTTGACCAGGCTGTACCTGTAGACAAATTAGGGAATACATTTGCAATGGTAAAGACCAGATCTACACAGCCAGACTCCAATATGGAAGGAGGCCTTATCATTGCCACAGAAGATAATACTCAAATATTCATCAACGGATCAGGCTCACCTGTTGCCACTCTAAATGAGGGGGGGTGGTATAGAATCAATGAGCCAAGCTATGCAACTCAGGCTGGTGGAGCTCATTCTAACATGTTTATTTCCACATCCAAGAATGTATACCTTTATCAATTTGTTGGAATTGATAATAGTGATGCAACTAACGGATTCAATTATATTCCACCATTGAACTGTTTCTTACCAAGAAAAATTGATGAAATTGGAAAAATCAATGAAATGCCAAGCATTAGTACTGGGAGTATTAAATTAAAACTTAATATATTAACTGAAGTTGGAGCAACTGTAATGGTAAATGGTGTTCCACCTACAGCAGCCGAGGGTCCATACCCTTTGACAGGAAATTCTCAATGGGTAACGTATTCAGTAGCGAACTTCCCTCCAAACCTTACTATTACTTCGAATAAGGCAGTAACCGCTGGGATTAACGGAGGATTCAGTTCAGCTGGATATGGAGGATATTTTGCAGGATTCTCATCCACTCCTTATATTACTAAAAAATCAGGAGAGTGTGTTCCCGACATTATTCTGCAAGTAGAAGAAGGTTATGATACTTATCAATGGGCTCTTAATGACGTTGCTATTTCTGGTGCAACTGCTTTTACCTATACGCCAACACAACCTGGTTATTATACTGTAAAAGTAACAATGGGAGCGTGTCAATCAATTGTAACAGCTCCTTATAAAGTAGTTAACTGTTTAAAGAAGACCACTAAAGAAGAACCTGCTTGTTCTACTAAGATCATTACTCCAACGTTCACTTCTTCAACACAGACTCCGGTGATCAGTACAATAAAGATTCTTACTCCTCCTACTAATGGAACGGCAGTAATAAATCCAGACGGTACAATTACTTATACCCCAAAACCTAATTTTGAAGGAACAGATAAGATTGTGTATACATTCTGCGGTGATTCTGCAGACTTTATGGACTGTGAAGAAGTTACTCTAAATCTAAAGGTTGTCCCTTTCATTGTGAAGGATGCCACTATTAAAGCTTGTTGGTATGATGTAGCACCTTATGCTTATTTTGACCTGACAAAAGCTAACGTTACAGATTACGGAAATGCAACCAAAAAATATTACCGTACATTAAAGGATCTTACAGCAGGAATTAATGAAATCCCAGCTACAACAGCAGCCAACTATCCTGCAACAGGAGGATTTGTATATGTAAAGATTACTACTGAGCAGGGATGTACTGCTACTGCTAAAATTGAACTTATTCCAATTCCTGTTAAAAAGTCCCCTATCCTTGTAGATAAATATATCTGTATTGATGATAAAACGGATCTGGAAGCAGGTAGCGGATATGATTCTTATCAATGGAGCACAGGAGCAACTAGTTCAGGAATCAGAGGGGTAGGTGTAGGTGAATACACTGTAATTCTTGAGAAAAACGGATGCTTCCTTACACAGGTAGTAAGAGTAAGAAAAGCACAGGATCCTGTTATTCAACAAATTGAAATCAACAACACTACTGCTACAGTAATTGTGGCAGGTGGTAAAGCTCCTTACAAATATTCTGTAGATGGAACTACTAACTGGCAAGATTCTAACTCTTTCACGGGCTTAAACAGAGGCCAGCACAGATTCTATGTAAAAGATGCTTACAACTGTACTCCTATCTCGGCAGAAGTTACAGTTCCTAATTTATTGAATGCAATCACTCCTAACGGAGATAACATCAATGATTATATCGATTATAGTGATCTTGCTTATAAAGACAACCTTAGCTTTGTTATCTATGACAGATACGGAAATATGATATTTACCGGAAATAAATTCAACAATTACAAGTGGGATGGAAGACATTTCGACAAAAAGCTTGTAACAGGTACATACTGGTATCACGTTTCCTGGAATGAATCTAACAAAGAAAAAACAGAAATAAAATATACTGGCTGGATTATGGTTAAAAACAGAGAATAATCATCCACATTTATAACTTTAAAAACCACGATTTTAAAATCGTGGTTTTTTTATTGTATTTTCAATAACTCAATGCTTTTTATTATTAAATTTGTGATAAATACCATCACTGAATGAAGAAAATTCTATCTTTTTTATTTATATTTTATATATTCACCTCTGCTTTTGCACAATTAGACAGAGAACATTGGTTTGCTCCAATGATAGACAGATCAGGAGCACCTTCTCCTCATCAGAAACTCTATTTGTCTACCAGCCGAACAACTCCGTTTCCTGTGAATATCTATAACAATAATGTTCTGATCGGAACAGTAAATATCAGTAAGAATAATCCGCAGAAATTTGATGTTTTAAGAAATTATATCATCACCACTCAACAGACAGATTTATTTACTCCTACTACTAAAGGATTATATCTTAAGGCAGAATTTCCATTTTATGCAAACTTAAGATTTTCGGTATTTAATCATGCAGAAATTATTACTTCTAAGGGAATTCCTTCAACAGGAAAAAGTTTCTTTGCAGCATCAGCACCTATCAGTGTAAGTAATGATATCCTGAATTTTATGACCAGTATTTTGGCAACACAGGACAATACGACTGTTACCATTACCGGATACAGCCCGCTTGTTCAATTCTCAAACGGGACTACTGGAGCAACCAATCCTACCATAAATATCACTTTAAACAAAGGACAATCCTATATTCTTGACGGTATTGGAAATAGTACCGGAAATTTTGACGGGTTTATAGGAGCTAAAATCACCTCAAATAAACCGATTAATGTCACCAATGGAAACTTCAACGGCCAATACGCGGGAAATTTCCCCACCAGTTCTGATATTTTAATGGATCAGGCTGTACCTGTTGACAGACTTGGAAGTGAATTTGCTCTCGTTAAAGGTAACGGAAGTATAGGAGCCAATATGGAGGGAGCCGTGGTTATTGCTACCCAGGATAATACCCAGATCTACGTAAATAATGAATTATTACCTATCGCTACATTGAATACCGGAAAATATTTTGTTATTCCTGATACTAAATATAGTCTTCAGGGCGGTGGTCATTACAATTTATATATCAAAACATCTAAGAATGCCTATGTTTACCAGATTTTAGCTGGAGATTCAAATACTGTGAGTGAAGTGGCTACCGGAGGTTTCAATTTCATTCCTGCTTTAAACTGTTATCTTCCCAAACAAATTAATGAGCTGGGTTTTATCAACGAAAATTTTGTTCATTCCAATATAAACCCATCCGGAGTTCTTAACATTCCTACAAAACTGAATCTTATTACAGAAAAAGGAGCGATAGTTACCGTAAATGGAGGTACTCCACCAGCCTCTACAGGACCTTACAATATGACAGGTACCAACAATTGGGTTACTTACGGAATTCCAAACATTACAGGAACAATAACAATAGTTTCCAGTAAAGCCATTACTGCAGGAATTACAGCAGGAAGTGATGCAGTAGGGTATGGAGGTTTCTTTGCAGGTTTTCCTACACAACCTGTCATTTTAAAATCCGGAGGACCTTGTATCCCCGGAATTGAACTTACTGTAGATCCCATCATTTATGATACCTACCAATGGTATAGAAACGGAATAGCAATTTCAGGGGCAACCAATTCCTCCATCACCCCTGCCCAATCCGGTTATTATACCTGCTCTGTAACAATGGGAAGCTGTGCTCCTTTGGTTACTGAACAGTTTAAAGTAACAAATTGTACAAAACTGACTGCTACAGATTATGATGTATGTGCTACCCAAATCATTACTCCAACTTTCAGCAGTTCATCACAAATTCCTGTACCCTCAACTGTAGCTATCACCACTCCACCAGCACTAGGTACAGCAGTGATAAATCCTACCACCGGAATTATCACCTATACTGTCAATACTCCCGGCACAGCAGGAAATGATACCTTTACCTATACTTTCTGTGGAAATGATCCTGACTTTCCTGATTGCGAAACGGTAACAGTAAAGATCAATATTAAAGCGATTATTCCTACCAATGCAGTATTATTTGCCTGTGATATAAATGGAAAAGGAACATTTAACCTTACAACGGCCAGTGTAACCACCAACAGCTCTGTTACTAAAACCTACTATCCGACTCTGGCAGATGCACAAACAGAAAACCCAGCAGCTTTAATTACCACTCCTGATGTTTATTCAGCAGCAAACGGCACCATCATTTATGTTGTACTCAAAAACACACTTGGGTGCAAAAGCATTGCTCAAATAACACTCTCTCTTTATAATAAGGCTGTAGTACCAGATAATTACAATGGTACATTCTGTGATGATAATTTTGATGGAACTGTAAACATCACTCTCTCTAACATTACACCCACTGTTCTTAACAACCCTAATTATTTCACAGTTAGATACTATGCCAATTTAGCAGATGCCAATGCAGGAAACACGATCACCCTTCCTAATAACTGGAGCTATACAACAACTACTACAATTTATATCAGGGTAGATTCTCCTGATGGATGTCCTCCTGTTATTAAGCCATTAAAATTCAGTATTGGAGATAAAATAAAGTTAGCAAGCCAATCTGTAACAGAAACTGTATGTGATGATGATCTGGATGGGATAAAAACGGTAAATCTTGCCCAGTTTATTCCTATGTTTATTTTAGATCCGAATGTTACTTTTACTTTTCATGGAAGCTTGGCTGATGCTCAGAATAATGTCAACCCATTAGCTGCAACAGTAAATATTACAACGCCACAAACATTTTACATCCGTTTTGAAAAAAATGGAACTTGCCCGGAAGTAGCTTCCATTAAAATCACCATTAAAATCCCTAAAACATCAGCCCTTCTTGCAGATCAAATAATTTGCCCTAAAACGACAACAAAACTGAATGCAGGGCCAGGATTTGATAAATACTTGTGGAGCACAGGAGCAACAACACCTTCCATTACTAATGTATCTGCCGGAAGTTATTGGGTGGAACTTACCTCTAACGGATGTACTTACAAACAGAATGTAAATGTTACTGAATACACAATACCAACCATCACTTCCATTGAAATTGATGGCACAACCGTGAAAATTGGTGTAAGTGGAGGTACTCCACCTTATGAGTACTCTTTGGATGGCGTTATATGGCAGAGTTCAAATATTTTCTATGAGGTGCCAAGAGGTGCCCATTATGTAGTGGTAAGAGACTCTAAAATGTGTGCAGAAGTGAAAAAGGAATTTGCCATTATTAACCTTATCAATACCATTACTCCTAATGGAGACGGCCTTAACGAAACGATAGATTATTCAGCCTTAATGTCTCATGATAATCTTGTATTCAGGATCTTTGACCGATATGGGGCGGAACTTTTCAGAGGAACTCGTGAGAACCGGTACATCTGGGACGGAAGAGTTGGAGGCAGATATACTCCTACAGCTACTTACTGGTACTTTATCAGTTGGACAGAATATGGGTCCACAGTTTCAATAAAGCATTCAAGCTGGCTACTGGTAAGACACAGATAAAACATATAAAAGGTTGAAAGGAAGTCCTATTTTTTCAACCTTTTATTATATATTTCGGATCGTAAATATATTTATAACATTCATTAACAATTCAATACTAAAGTTTAATATAACTTTAACCACTATTCCTTATCTAATTAAGCACAAATTGCTGTATTTCTATGTAATTTTGCCAATTATATGAAGAAACTGTTTACTCTGTTGCTACTGATTTTTCTGGCAAAAATCAATGCTCAAATATATTCCGGGGAGGTATTTCTAAGAGATAACTCCATCCTTTATCTTAATCAGGTATATGTTACCAATCTCAATACGCAGAGAACTGTACTTGCTGACTATAACGGTAATTTCAATGTGCCTGCCAATCCCGGAGATGTTATTCGTTTTACATCCATTGTTACAGAAAGAAAGGATATTAAGATGACTCCTCAGCTACTAGCGCAGAAAAATCTTGTAGAACTGAAAATAGCCTATTATGAGATTCAGGAAATTGTACTCAGTAGATTTAAACCTACAGGAAACCTCAGATATGATGTAAACTCTCTCAGAAAAGAAGATAAAGCACTGGCCATTAAAAAAGTCATCGGACTTCCTGAGCCTAAGGGAGATGGAACTCCTCCGGAACTTCCTGTTGCAGGATTAAGAGATGGCGGTCTTACTTTCAGCCTTGAAAGTATTTATGATATGCTTTCCGGCGAAAGAAAGAAAAAACAGCGTTTTCAGGCTTATGAAAGGATGAATAGCTCGGTTACTCAGGTGAAAAATTATTTAGGAAAAGATTATTTTGCGAAGTTTAAAATTCCGGAAAACCTAATTGATAACTTTTTACAATTTGTATATACTTCGGAAAATATTCAACCTTATATATTGGCAGGAAACTTTGAAGCTATAAAAATTCCTATTGAAAAATATATGCCTATCTATCAGAAGAGATTAAGGAACTCGCACCTTCAGGAAGTTGTAGCTCCGCAGCAAACTCAACAAGCTCTGCAAACCGAAAAATAACAATTAATAGATATAAATCCATGTAGCTTTACATGGATTTTTTTTGTGGCAAAAAGAATTATTCATTATCAATCATTCATTTTTTTTCAGAATACATTTAGTTTATATTTAAAAATATGCTTAATTTTATATCACGATCACGTGTTTAGAATAAAAACAATACTATTTCGTTATCCTACTAAAGACTAATTGACCTAAACACAAATTAAGAAAAAGTACCAAATTTCTAACTTAATATTATATTAATGAAAAAAATACTTTTACTTCTTGCCTCGGTCTTGTTTTTCAGCGTGTATGCCCAGAAGAAGGGAAAAGATTACAGCGAAATTCTGAAAAGCAATAATATATACGAAATCAATGCATTCTTAAGAGATGCTCATCCTGATGATCCCCGAAGATCTGTATTGAAGCCACGAGTTATGGAAATGATGAAGGAATACATCAAAAATGCCCATCCTGAAGATCAGAAAGTAAAAGACATGCAGGAAATGCTGGCTTTATTAAGAAGGCGCCCTTCCACCAAGATTACTTTTGATGAAATGAATGCCATTATCAAACAGAAACAGATCGCCAAATATAAAGCTGAACTTGCCGCCAAAAAATCAACAGAAACTTATACACCCAGCAACGCACAAAATACTTTTGTTGTTAACGCAGCAGCCAATGCAGCTATTCCCAATTCAGAAGCAGAAGAATTTAATATGCTGATGAATATATCTCCTATTGAGCATCAGAACAAAACCGTCAAAATCCTTAATTCTTTATTTGATAATGATCCCAATGCCAAAGAATGTATTGTTCTCATTCAGAATCAATCTGACTGTAATATTATTGTACGAATGGAAGGAGTAGGAAATACAAAGTACAGGCTTGCTGTTCCTGCTCATAAAGACAACTCCATTGTAGTGGAAAAAGGCCAGTATCTTTTCACAAGTTTAGTCTGCGGTGCACAGTATGCATCCCAAAAAACCATTCAAAAACCAATCATGGTTGCTTTGGGCAGTGCAACAGCAAAATAATCAAAACAATATAATAGTTTCGCCATAGGTCTTTTAGCTTTAAAAGACCTCAATTCTGTCTAAATTTTATTACTTTTGCAGTCATTTTATAAATGACTCATGGGCAAGAATAAATTAGCAAGATTTGCAGAAAATAAGATATTACCGAATGTAATTCAACCTACAAGAGAAGAGGCTTTAAAAGGCTTTGAACTTAAGGGAAAATGGAGAGAAAACTTCTTTAAAAACGACAACCCGATTGTTCTGGAGCTAGGCTGTGGAAAAGGAGAATATTCCGTAGGGCTGGCCAAAACATTTCCTGAAAAAAACTTTATTGGGGTTGATATTAAAGGCGCAAGATTCTGGTTTGGGGCAAAGGAAGCTGTAGAAAACAATATGAATAATGTTGCTTTTTTAAGAACACAGATTGAACTTGTAGAATATTTCTTTGCTGAAAATGAAGTAGATGAAATATGGATTACTTTCCCGGATCCACAAATCAAATATAAAAGAACAAAACACAGATTGACACACCCGGACTTTTTAGCCCGTTATAAAAAATTCCTGAAGCCAGGAGGAATTATCCACCTGAAAACGGACTCGGAGTTCCTTCACGGATATACATTAGGATATTTACAGGGAGCAGGACATGAAATCATTTCAGCTCACCATGATATCTACGGAGCACCGGAATATGACCCAAATACAGAACATTTGAGAGATATTCAAACGTATTATGAAGGGCTATTCTCAGCAAAAGGAAAAACAATAACCTATATAAAATTCCGAATCAACTGATGAAATAAACAAACACTATTGATGAAAAAAAAAATTTTGACGATTTTATTTTTCACTTTCCTTACTCCCGGCTTTACATACGCTCAGAAAGCTAGTAAAGACATCTTAAAAAGCACAAATATCAAGGAAATTGAAGAATATCTTAAGACCGCACACCCTGACGATCCTAAAAAGAGTGTGCTAAAGCCTAAGCTCATTGCTTTAAAAAACTCTGAGTGGACGAAAGGAGCACGTACTGCCAAACCCATGGAGGCAAGACCTGTTATTGCAGATATCCCCAAAAACGCTATGAAAGATCCCAACTCTAATGAAGCGGAAGAATTTAAGCGCTTGCTTGCCGAAACATCTGCAGAGCATAAGGAGAAAACCGCACAGCTCTTAAATACAATGCTTAATGAGGATCTTACCAAAAAAGAATCTATTCTTTTATTTAAAAACAATTCAGACTGTAATATTGTTCTCAGGATAGAAGGAAAAGAGTACTATAATCTTGCTGTTCCCGCTCACGGAGAAAACTTCATTATCGTTAATAAAGGCCCTTATACGCTGAACAGTAATGTCTGTGACATGAAGTACTTCTCTCAGAAAGATATAAAAAGAAGTATCTTTGTAACGATAGATAATCCGGGCCAGCCTGGAACTCAACAAATCGCTGAGATAAAGGCTTCACCTGAGAAACCATTAAAAAAAAGAAAAGTAAAAAAATAAACGGGTATGAAAAAGTTATTAGTTCTTAGCGGGATTTCAATGATCCTTACCAGCTGTAGTGTTAATTATGGTGGTTATCCCATTAGAAATCCTTATCCTACCAATTCTGGTGGTGGCAATGCTGCTAATACAGAGAGAGAATATAATGAACTGATAAAGACCCATAAGCCTGAAACTGCTGAAGTTCTTAGCGACCTTCTTAATAATGATGATCCAGGTAATCCAAGAACATCTATCTCAATAAATAATAATTCTGCGTGTAATATGGTAGTAACAATAAGTGGGAACAATTTCTTTAAAAAGATTCCTATAGCTGCTGGAAAAACAGGATATACAATGGTCTTTAAAAATCAGAATTATAACTTATCCGGTATGGTTTGTAATTCACGATACCAATCTAATAAATTTATAACAACCTCCTATTCTATAACACTTAGAAACTAAAATAACCCCACAACTATCTGTGGGGCTTCTTTTTTATAAAGCTTTGAAAGCAATTGATTTCGGTAGTTTTTTTAAAATCTTTCTATCACTCCAAATCAAGAAGATCAATACAATTATTTTTTTATGTTAAATCTCCAATAAGAGAATTGTTAGTATATTTGAATTCTAAATTAAAATCATGAAAAATTTAAAGAAAATTTCAAAGCAGACATTAAAAAGTATTAATGGAGGAATCGATGTATGTCCAAAAGGCATGAACGTAGTTTATTGTCCTGACAATCCAGTTCCACAGTGCTTTTTTTACCATAATACATTAGATTGTAGATCTTAGATAAAAAATCCCTCAGATTGAGGGATTTTTTTTGTTCACTAGAATATTACCAAACAACTATTTAAATTCATTATTGGGGTTTCTACGCAAGTATAAAATACCTCATTAATCTGCGCTATCAGCGAGATCTGCAAAAATCCTATATTAAAAACAAAAAAAACGCTGGATCGAAATCCAGCGTTTTTCCTATATTAAAGAAAATCTTTAATTATTCTACATCGAAATCAGCATCTGTATCAGCAGACACTTTTTCTCCTTCTTCTTTAGATTTTTCTTTATCAGCTTTTCTTTGAGACTGACCTTCTTTGATAGAATCAGAAACAATGCTCAAGATCATATCGATAGATTTAGAAGCATCATCGTTTCCTGGGATAACGAAGTCAACTTTTCTAGGGTCAGAGTTTGTATCAACGATACCGAAAACTGGAATACCAAGTTTCTTAGCTTCAGTTACCGCGATGTGTTCTCTTAAGATATCAACTACAAAGATTGCAGAAGGAAGTCTAACCATGTCAGAGATAGAACCTAAGTTTTTCTCTAAGTTAGCTCTTTGTCTGTCAACTTGTAATCTTTCTTTTTTAGATAAAGTTTCGAACGTACCGTCTTTTTTCATTTTGTCGATAGAGTTCATCTTCTTTACCGCCTTTCTGATAGTAACGAAGTTCGTTAACATACCTCCAGGCCATCTTTCTGTAATATAAGGCATATTAAGTTCAGAAGCGTGTTTTGCAACTACTTCTTTCGCTTGCTTCTTAGTAGCTACGAAAAGAACTTTTTTACCTGCAGAAGTTAATTTTTCTAAAGCGCTGCACGCCTCATCTAATTTAACTGCTGTTTTATGTAAGTCTACAATGTGAATACCGTTCTTCTCCATAAAAATGTATGGAGCCATATTTGGATTCCACTTTCTAGTCATGTGACCGAAGTGTACGCCAGCCTCTAAAAGGTCTTTTACATTTGCTTTTGCCATGTTTTCTGTTTTTGTTAGTTTACTTTCCGTCTTTTAAACAATCAACAACTTCTTTAGATGGGAGAAGCGTTTGGATGCTAAACGTAACGGGCAATTTTTTTGTTTAGATAATAAATAGATTTCAGATATGAGATAACAGATTGAAAAAAATTCTGAAATCCGGTATCTTGAATCTGAAGTCTGAAATTAACGTTTTGAGAATTGGAATCTCTTTCTTGCTTTTTTCTGACCTGGCTTCTTTCTTTCCACCATTCTTGCGTCTCTTGTAAGTAAACCAGCTGGCTTTAATGCTAATCTGAACTCAGCGTTGATTTCGCATAAAGCTCTTGAAATACCTAATCTGATAGCCTCTGCCTGACCTGTATTACCACCACCGAATACGTTTACGGTAACGTCATACTGACCAACAGTCTCAGAAAGGATGAACGGTTGGTTTAATTTATAAACCATCACGTCTGTAGAGAAATAAGTTGCAGCATCTTTACCGTTTACTGTAATAACACCAGAACCTGGTCTTACATAAACTCTTGCTACAGAAGTTTTTCTTCTTCCGATTTTGTGAACTATAGACATAATTAATTATTTAAATTCGTTAACATTAATTGTTTTAGGCTGTTGAGCTTCATGTTTGTGCTCAGTTCCTTCATATAAATAAAGGTTCTTAAGGATAGCAGCACCTAATCTGTTTTTAGGTAACATACCTTTTACAGATTTCTCTAATACCTTTAAAGAATCTTTCTTTTGAAGTTCAGCCGCAGTCATAGACTTCTGTCCACCAGGATAACCTGTATGCCAGATATAAGTCTTATCAGCCCACTTGTTTCCGGAAAGCGTAATTTTCCCAGCATTCAAAACGATTACGTTATCACCACAATCTACGTGAGGTGTAAAATTCGTTTTGTGCTTACCTCTCAAAATCTTTGCAACCGTAGAAGCTAGTCTTCCTAACGGCTGTCCTTCAGCGTCTACCACAACCCATTCTTTATTAGCAGTAGCTTTGTTCGCTGAAACAGTTTTGTAACTTAATGTATTCACACGTTTTAGTTAAAGATTAAACATAATTTACCCCTAAAAGGGTGTGCAAAGGTACAAATTATTTTCGTAACCCAAAAACATATTTCATTTAATCTATAAAATATCGGAGGATCAACTCTATAGCAATACATTTTAACACTAATTATATTTTTGGCATAAAACTTGTAAAATGTTGTGGCGATGAAAAAAAACGTTTAGAAGGTTCTAAAAGCACAGAGATGATAAAGCAAGAGTTTCTTCCCTCAACTCTTTCTTTATTGCCTTTATTCTAAAATTTCTGTAAAAACTCATTCTCCCTTATTTTTAAACAGATCTCTTTATTATGGACTACTCTATTATATAAAGTCACTTTCTACTCATTAAAAAGACTTTACTATATAGTACGCTCCTTTTCTTTTAAGAATCATTATTCCTCAATTTTAATTTTTCTTTAAGGATTTCTTCAAAAGCTTATTGATATCATTATTTATTTCCCGAAATATTTATCTTTGTCGCACAAACAAGTACCATGAGCCACGGAAAGATCCGAGAAGACAAAACCTGCCTGAATTGCGGGTACCAAGTAGAAGAAAGATTCTGTCCTCATTGCGGACAGGAAAATACTGAACGCAGACAGCCTTTCTATTTCCTCTTCACCCATTTCGTTGAAGACTTCACCCATTATGACGGCCAGTTCTGGGGAACCGTAAAAAATCTATTATTCAAACCGGGTAGACTCACAAACACTTATCTTGAAGGGAAGAGACAAAAATTTGTTCCCCCTGTGAAACTCTATATTTTTGTCAGCTTTATAACATTCTTCCTATTTGCTCTATTTCCTCCTTTCAAAATCAATTATGGACATACAGAAAAAAAGGAGCACGATGTTACGAAGACTAGTACAACCAAGAACCAGACTGTACAGAACATAGTGAATGGGATTGAAGCAGAAAAGCTAGAAGTAAAAGATTCTGCAAAAATAGCAGAGCTCAATCAAGCACAGACTTATATACAAGATTCATTGAAGAAAGGCAGTTTTCAAGAAGGCCTTATAAGCACATTGGATACTGACAATAAAATAGCCGATGATTCAGGTTTTTTAGGATACAAAACTCAGGAAGAATATGATAAAGGAACTGCCAATAAAAAAGACATTTTCAGTTTTATCAATGATCCTTTTGCTCATAAATTCTTCAGCTTAAAAGAAGAAGGGGTTAAAAAAGGGGATATTTTGAGAAATTTGATAGAAACATCTTTTCACAATCTGCCCAAAGCCTTATTCATTTATCTCCCAATTTTTGCATTCTTTTTATGGATATTCCACAGCAAAAGAAAATGGTGGTATTTTGACCACGGTATTTTTACTTTGCATTATTTTTCATTTTTACTTGTAAGCATTTTGATATTAGCTCTGCTCATTAAAGCTGCAGGCTCATTAGCAGAATATACCTTTTTTCCTTCTTTAATATCACTGATTATATTTGCAGTTTCGATATATGGATTGATTTATTTTTTCATTGCACATCGTCGGGTATACAAATCACATGGCGTTGTCAGTATTATAATAGGTGCAATTATATTCTTTCTTAATCTGATTGCATTCACATTCTTAGTAACGGGACTGGCATTGGTAAGTTTTCTGATGCTTCACTAAAAATAAATAAGGCTGTCAGATCTGACAGCCTTATTTATTTATTTTCTTAACGACTTAGTCGCCCTAAAACTTGCGATTACATAATAGGCTACAAACACCATTGAAAACTTCAGAATGGATGGAATGGCCAGTTCCAGTTTAAAAATTAAAGTTCCTATCAGCACCAGAATAGCCATTACCACAAAGGATAATCCTAACTTTTTAGGCAATGTAAAATCCGGAGTATCCAGATAATAAGCAATCCCCCAGGCAGCACCAAAAGCAATGGCATAATAAAATTCCAGACCAATATTATCTGAACTTAAAAAGAAATAATTGATAAGGAAGCTTACTGCGGTTCCCAACGCGAAATATATCAAAGCTTTTTGCATGTCTGTAAAATATGGTGCAAAAATAGAGATTTTAATTTGAGTAATTAAGGATATGTCAATTTCTAAACGAAATCTGTAAGTCATTTTTGATTCTGCAACTACCGAACCTTTCGTCTTTCAAATTATTAAACCTAAAAAAGGAATCATTTTATTAAATAACGCTATTCAAACGCATGATAATCAGTATTATAAAATCAAACACAAGGTTGTTTTTTTATTGTTATATTTGAAAACTTAGAAACTTTCTAGAATTTTTATGGAAACCCAAAAATATACTCCAACCAACAAGGTAAGAATCGTAACAGCTGCGTCATTATTTGACGGGCATGATGCTGCGATCAATATTATGCGTCGTGTCATTCAGGGAACTGGATGTGAAGTGATTCACTTAGGACATGACAAATCAGCTGAGGAAGTTGTAAACACAGCGATCCAGGAAGATGCCAATGCTATTGCATTAACTTCATACCAGGGAGGTCACAATGAATATTTCAAATATATCTACGACCTTTTAAGAGAAAAAAATTCACCACAGATCAAGATTTTTGGTGGCGGTGGCGGTGTAATCCTGCCTGAAGAAATTGCAGATATCATGTCTTACGGAATTGACAGAATTTATTCTCCCGATGACGGCCGCGAACTTGGATTACAGGGAATGATTGACGATTTAGTGAAAAGATCAGATTTCGCAACAGGAAAAGAGGTTACAGCAAGTGATTTAGATTCAATCAGCTTTGAAAATTCTACAAGCATTGCTAAAATCATTTCTGCTGTTGAAAACTTCTCAGAAGAAAAGCCTGAACTGGTACAAGCTATTGACGAAAAATCAAAAGATTTAAATATCCCAATTATCGGTATCACGGGTACAGGTGGAGCCGGAAAATCTTCTTTGACAGACGAATTGGTAAGACGTTTTCTACGTTCAAATCCAGGTAAAAAAATTGCTATCATTTCGATTGACCCTTCGAAAAAGAAAACCGGAGGAGCACTTTTGGGAGACAGAATTCGTATGAATGCGATTAATGATCCAAGAGTTTATATGCGTTCGATGGCGACAAGAGAAAATAACGTTTCCGTTTCTCCGTTCATTCATTCCGCTTTAAATGTATTGAAATTGGCTTATCCTGATGTGATTATTCTGGAAACTTCGGGTATTGGTCAATCAGGTTCGGAAGTATCAGATTTCGCAGACGTTTCCATGTATGTGATGACTCCTGAATATGGAGCTTCTACACAGTTGGAAAAAATAGACATGTTGGATTATGCGGATTTGGTTGCTTTAAACAAGTCTGATAAACGTGGTGCATTAGATGCACTTCAGGCTGTAAGAAAACAATTCCAGAGAAACCATTTATTGTGGGAAAGCCCATTAGATGATATGCCGGTGTATGCTACAAAAGCATCTCAGTTTAACGACCACGGAACAACTGAATTATACAACCGATTGGTTGAAAAAGTAAATGAAAAATATACTGACTTAAACTTGCGAGGTTTTGTGGAGCAGGAAATTACAGACGAAGTAACGATCATTCCTCCAAAAAGAGTACGTTACCTTTCTGAAATTGTTGAAAACAACAGACAATACGACGCCAACGTTGAAAAACAGGCTGAATTAGCAAGAAAAATGTATCACATTGAAGGCGTAAAAAGTTTCCTTTCAAATGAAACGTTAGATGCTGAATATCAGAAAGCAGAAAAAGATCTTCAACAGGAGAATATTGATTTCTTAAAAAATTGGGATGATACGAAACAGGCTTTTAAAGCTGAGTTCTATTCCTATTTCGTTCGTGGAAAAGAAATTAAGGTTGAAACTTCAACCGAATCTTTATCTCATTTAAAAATTCCAAAAATATCATTGCCAAAATATACTGATTGGGGTGATTTGATTAAATGGAAAGGCCAGGAAAACCTTCCGGGAGGATTTCCATACACGGCAGGAATTTATCCTTTCAAAAGAACTGGAGAAGATCCAACCAGAATGTTTGCCGGAGAAGGCGGACCGGAAAGAACCAACAGAAGATTCCACTATGTTTCGGCAGAAATGGATGCAAAACGTTTATCAACAGCTTTTGACTCTGTAACTTTATACGGACAAGACCCTGCTCTTCCACCAGATATTTATGGTAAGATTGGAAATGCGGGAGTTTCTATTGCGACGTTGGATGATGCTAAAAAATTGTATTCCGGATTTGATTTGGTGAATGCAATGACTTCAGTTTCTATGACGATCAATGGCCCTGCGCCAATGCTATTGGCTTTCTTCATGAATGCTGCCATCGATCAGAACGTTGAAAAATATATTGCTGAACACAAGCTTGAAGCTAATGTTGAGAAAGCTTTAAAAGCAAAATTCGATGATAAAGGGTTGGAAAGACCAAAATATAACGGGGAATTACCTCCTTCCAATAATGGTTTAGGGTTAAAATTATTAGGTTTAACAGGAGATGAAGTGATTCCTGCTGAAGCTTATGCTGAAATTAAGGCTAAAACTATTGCAACTGTTCGTGGAACTGTTCAGGCAGATATTTTAAAAGAAGATCAAGCTCAAAATACCTGTATTTTCTCTACTGAATTTGCCTTAAGATTAATGGGGGACGTTCAGGAATATTTCATCACAGAAAAAGTAAGAAACTTCTATTCGGTTTCTATTTCAGGATATCACATTGCTGAAGCTGGAGCAAATCCGGTTTCTCAGTTGGCATTTACACTGGCTAATGGTTTCACTTATGTGGAATACTATCTGTCAAGAGGAATGAATATCAATGATTTTGCTCCTAACTTATCTTTCTTCTTCTCTAACGGAATTGACCCTGAGTATTCAGTGATCGGACGTGTAGCAAGAAGAATTTGGGCAAAAGCTATGAAACTGAAATATGGGGCAGACGAAAGAAGCCAGATGTTGAAATACCACATCCAGACTTCAGGACGTTCGCTTCACGCTCAGGAAATTGATTTCAACGATATCAGAACAACACTTCAGGCACTTTATGCCATCTATGATAACTGTAATTCTCTTCACACCAATGCTTATGATGAAGCGATTACAACACCTACAGAACAGTCTGTAAGAAGAGCAATGGCGATTCAGTTGATTATCAACAAAGAATTAGGATTGGCTAAAAATGAAAACCCACTTCAGGGATCTTTCATTATTGAAGAGCTAACAGATCTTGTTGAAGAAGCTGTTTATGCAGAATTTGACAGAATTACAGAAAGAGGTGGTGTTCTTGGTGCTATGGAAACCATGTATCAACGTTCAAAAATCCAAGAAGAATCTATGCATTATGAATGGTTGAAACATACCGGAGAGTACCCAATCATCGGAGTAAATACTTTCTTAGGAAAAGATGGTTCACCAACGGTTCGCCCAGGAGAAGTTATCCGTTCAACTGAGGAAGAAAAGCAGGTTCAGATCGAAACCCTTCATAATTTCCAAAAATCTAATGAAGACAAGTCAGAAGCTGCCTTAAAAACATTACAACATGCAGCCATCAATCAGCAGAATTTATTTAATGTAATGATGGATGCGGTAAAATACTGTTCTCTGGGACAAATCACTAATGCTTTATTTGAAGTGGGTGGTAAGTACAGAAGAAATATGTAAGACGAGTTACATCTTGATATAACAAAACCTAACAGGATTCAGAATCCTGTTAGGTTTTTTATTTATATTCGCCGCAAAAAATAAAATATGAGAATCTCACTTGCCCTTTTGCTCTGTCTTATTTTTAGTTTCACAAATGCTCAAAAGAAAAAAGGTTGTGAAAGTTCTGAAAAAACTAAATACGATGAAGACTTAAGAAAGAAATGGGAGCATGATGCCTATCAACCCATTTCAAAAGAAGAGGCATTAAAACCAATTTTCAAGCATGTTCAGATTGATTATGTGGACCAGCCTGCCCAAATGAAAGATCTTATAGACTCCGTAGCTATACAAACAGAAAAAATAATGGCAGCCAAAAAGATTGATCCAGAGGATTTTGAAAAGAAATCTGATATTAGAGATTCCTTAGATAGTATTGAGGCCCATAAAATGATCGGAAATATTTCAAAGCCATTCGTTATTAAGAGTGAGAGAAAAGGAAAAAAGTGGGCCATCCTTTTTGTAGATTTTAAATATGATGAAATATTTGCCTTTGGTGCCGGATACTGGATTTCTCTTTCCGAAGATGGAGGTAAAACATGGAAAAAATATTATACAGGATTAACAGAACACAGAAATTACTATTTCAAGAAAAATTCTAAGCAACCTCTTTGGCATGATGAAAACCATCTTCAGATTGAAGCTGATATTGTCAGAATGCTTGAGCCACGAGCACATCCTTCTCCGCCTCAATATGAGGCAGTAAAAGATAATGCTCTCATCATTTTAGATATCAACGAAATTGAAAAAGATTCTGATGGAGATGGATTAACTGATATTGAAGAACGAAATCTCTTCCTAAACCCTTTTTCAAAAGATACTGATAGTGACGGAATTACTGATTCAGAAGATAATAATCCCAGATTTGCAAGTGCTACTAATGATTTTGTAAAACTTTATGAGGGAGTTATACTTGGTGAGAATGTTAAGTCTGCTGGTAAATATCCTAATGAAGATTATTTTATAGATCTAATAAACTCTCTGAAAAAAAATGAAGATTCAGAAGCCTCTGATAAATTCTATTTACGGGAAACTATCCAATTGCTTGTGACTGACGATATCAATCTTCAGAAGATAAATCCAAAAAAATCTAAAATTATTATTTTGACCTCAAAGGAATTTGAAGAATATCAAAAACAGTATCACTCTGAACTGAAAGAATTGAATTACTCTCCTTTATTTAAGTGTGACAAAAAACCTAATGTCTTTTTACTTAAATCCAGCTCAACATTTACAGGGAAAACAGAAAAAATAATTCGAACTAAAAAAGGCTGGAAAATAATCACAGTTACCAGTTGGATTTCATAACCAGCACCTCTATCAAAAAAGACTTAAAATCAGCGATTTAATAAAAATATAATAATTCAAACCTCAAGGAATTTCTTTGAGGTTTTTTTGTATTTTTAATCTAACAAAACTAACACTCATGAAAAAGGAATTTCAAATTAAAGAGCCCTGCTCTGTTGCCCGGGAGAATATGCAGGAGATTCCCGGTGGAAGTTTTTGTGATCATTGTTCAAAGAAGGTGTATGACCTTGCGGATAAAACGGATGATGAGATTACAATATTATTACAAACTAATTCATCTGTTTGTGGAAGGATTCAGGCCGATCGGTTATCTATTCCGGGAGAAAAAACAGAAACTCCATACAACTTTTTTCAACTTCCTTTTAGAGCAATAGCCAGTGGAATTTTTCTTTCTATTTTATTTACCTCGAACCTCAACGCACAAAAAAAGAAGATTGATACTTTGGGCGTCGCAGAGATTCAGGGAATGATTTGGGTATCTCCTAAATCAGAGGATGAAAACTATGATTATCCTGAGCCCGTAATAATGAGAAAACTGGAAGTGAAGCCTTCAGGAGATTCAGGAAACCTCATCCAATATCAATCTATTGTTATTCTTACCCCATATAAAAGATTCAAATCCGAGCAGGCTTTTAAAAATTCTATCAATATTCCGGCTGACAATATCAGAATGAGCAATATATTCGTTTTTGAAGGAACACCCGTTCAGAATGGAGAATTAAATACTAATAAATATTTTCTTTTTGTGAATAAACGTCACATTAAAGAGGATAATACACTGAATTTAAATTTAGATCAGGCGAAGGGATTACCTTTTAATCCTAAAAATAAGGACTTCATTTATTTTCTGGATGGGGAAGAAATTACGATAAAAGAGTTTGAACAATACCAGAAAGAAAATAAGATTGATTCCTATTTTCTACCGGAAATTTATGCAGAAGAACTATTCGGAACAGAGTACTATTTTGAAAATGGAGCAATTGTATCCTATCGGAGATAAGCTCCCACTTTAGCCACCAACCACAAGAAACAATCATTATGAAAAATTATTTGAAAAGACTTTTGTTTTTATCTGCTCTCTGCTTTACAGTAATGATATTGGCACAAAAGCAACCTGAACAATTCACTATAAGCCTTCCTACAAAAAAACTGGATAAGAGTTATTACAAAACCATTAAAGTGTTTGACCGCAGAATTGATACCACTTCATTAGGAACTGTTCGAAAAGGGCTTTTAAATAATCCTGTTAATTTGGTTGCTTCCAAACCTCTTTCCGACCAATTTCAAGAGGTTTTAAACAATCTTAATGGGGAAAATGCAGAAAATGGAACTTTAGTTTTATACCTCAGACAATTGTCCTTTGCTGAAATGGCTGTTCATGGCTATTGTTATTTTCAGGCATTTTTATTCTCAAAAAATGAAGATGGCACTTATTCTTTATTAGACCAGGCCAATCAGGTTATAGACCATAAAGCCAAGTCTGATGTTACCAAAGAAATGCTGCAGCAAGGAAGTGAACTCCTCGTTGATTTTATCGCAGTAAATGCATCTAAAAAACCACAATCTAACCAACATTACACATATGAACAAATTAAAGACTTTGAGAGAGTTGCTAAGGAATCTATCAGTATCTTCCACTCTTCTGAACTGAAAGACGGGGTTTACAATAATTATCAATCCTTAAAAAATCAACAGCCTAACAAAGAACTTTCTCGAGTAAAATTTTATGGTAATGCTCCAAAAATTGTAAGAATTTATGAAACGGTAAATGGTGAAGAAAAGGAAATCAAAAAAGATGATATCTACGCTATTATTTACAAAGGTGAACTTTATCTCTATCTTTCCATAGAAAATCTATTTACAAAGGCTGAAAAAAAAGACAATGACTATTATATTGTTGGAAAAATAAAAGCTAATCCTAATTCTCCCAATCTGATGGTTGCTCCTGCTTTACCTTATGGTGGTGGTATTGGAGTCGGAGTTTCATTCACCAGCAACCCTCTTACTCTTTTTGAAATGAAAATTGATTACTTCAATGGTGATTTTATTCCCATCAGAGAAGTTCAGAGTAAAAGGTAGATTAAGCAGAAAGTTGAAAGTTTCTTTTAGTCATATAGCTACTAACATTCTCTTAAAAAACAAAAACCGCAGATGATTCTGCGGTTTTACTTTATATGGAACTGAAAACTATTTCTTGTTGAAATCTCCTGCAAAAACAGAAGTCAGTTTATCTTCACTGATATATTTTTTAAGGACATCGTTTACCTGTCCTACTTTTAAAGCAGAAACTTTCGCTTCCAGTGTATCATAGTCTTCCAAAGGAATACCATACTGAAGCTGAGAATTCACAAGTCCCATCAGTGTACTCTCATTTCCTAAGCTGGTTTTTCTTGAAGTTAACCACGAGGTTAGGTTAGATTTAAATTCTTCCTCAGTAAATCCTTCTTTTACAGCTTTATTTACTTCTTCTTTTAGGGCTTTGTTTACAGCATCTTTTTTCGTTGGGTTAAAGAATGCATACCAACCCCAAGATGCTACATTATTATCTGCCGGCACTCCCATATATGAACCTGCACCGTAGCTTATTCCTTCTTTTTCACGAAGTCTCATCGGAATTCTTGCCGTCATGAATCCTCCGCTGCCCAACATTTCATTAGCAATCAGCAATGCCGGATAATCAGGACTCTGTCTATCCATAGAAAAGCTAATCTTACCTACAGCGGCTCCATTTTCTTTATCCGGAGTTAAATAGATTTTATCTTCTTTTTTAGTCGCAAAAAATTCAGGCTTAATTTGTTCATAGTTCGATTTGGAGTTCCATTTCCCGAATGTATTTTCCATTAATGAAGATGCAGTTTTAGAATCCAGATCACCAATCATTGTGCCTACTCCATTATTACTTCCTATAATTTTATTGTAAAAATCTACAAGTTCTTGTCTTTTGATTGTTTTGTTAGCCTCAATCTGTTCTTTGAAAGATGGAGTATAATAAATACTTTCTTTAGGATAATTTTCAGTGACTTTTCCAATCTCAGTAAATGCCAATGCCTGTGGATCATTTAAAGAACCTTCCAGATACGTATTATATTCATTAACGGTCTTTGCTAATTCTGCTTCAGGGAAGTTAGATTCTGTAAGGATTTCCTTCATCAGATCCATCACTTTAGGCAAATGCTCTTTGTATGTATTTACGTTGGCAGTTAAGGTTTGTCCTTTGAATGAGAAATTGATGGAAGATTTCCACTGATCCAGCATATCCTGAATCTGCTCCTTCGTATGAGATTTAGTTCCGGTTTTCATCACCTGAGCCATTAATGCTCCTATCTGAGATTTTCCGCTTAAGTCTTTAGCATTACTTACAGGAAAACGGAAGCTTCCCATTACTTTTCCACCTTTAATTTCTTTCTTGATAACGCCATACTTCATCCCGTTGCTTAATTTTCCTTCAGAAAGATTAGCTTTTAGGTTTTTAACGCTTGCTTCGAAAGGTGCTACTTCTTTTTCTAAAGCTTTCCCTTTATAATCTTTTGTTAAACCAGCAATCTGGTCATCAGAATATTCAAGGTTTTTAACTCTTTTTTCATCTTTAGCAGGTACAAATACACCTACCGTTCTGTTATTCGTTTTAAAATATTTATCAGCAACCCCTTGGATATCGGCCAAGGTTAGTTTTTCAACATTATCACGATACAACATTCCTAATTTATAGCTTCCGGCACCTACAATCTCAGTAAGGCCAATTGCAAAATTGATGGTATTGTTTTTTGTATTCTCAATCTGCTTTAAAATTTTAGCCTTAGCTCTTGCAACGTCCTGCTCTGTATACTTAATGGTTGCAACTTTATCCAGCTCTGTTCTAAACTCACTTTCTACAGCTTTTACATCTTTATCCGCAGGAACTTCCAGACCAAAATACATAAATGCCGCATCTCTTACCGTTGGCTGATAAGAATAAACAGAAGCCGCTTTATGAGAATCAATCATTGCTTTATATAAGTATCCTGAAGGATCTGCTGTTAAAATTTCTGATAACGCATCTAATGCTGCATAATCTTTATCTGCATAAGGTGCCGTATGGTATAATGCGCCCACAATTTTGCTGTCTCCTGATCGCTTTAGCTCTACAAAACGTTCTCCATCCTGAGCCGGCTCAACAGTATAAGTCTGATCTAAAACTCTTGAAGGTCTTGGAATAACAGCAAAGGATTGGGAAATATAATTTAAAGCCTGCTTTTCATCAAATTTACCTGCTACAACTAGAGTGGCATTATCCGGTTGATAATGTTTTTCATAGAATTTTCTAAGGGTAGGTGCCTTTACTCTTTCAATATCTTCCTTGCTTCCGATGGTACTGTTTCCGTAGTTATGCCATAAATAAGCAGTGGATACAATACGCTCCATTAACACTGATCCCGGGTTATTTTCGCCAATTTCAAATTCATTTCTTACTACAGAAAATTCTTTATCAAGATCAGTTTGAAGAATAGTAGCATTCACCATTCTGTCTGCTTCCATTTCTAAAGCCCACTTCAGGTTTTCATCACTGGAAGGGAAAATCTCATAATAATTTGTTCTGTCGTACCAGGTAGTACCATTGGCATCTCCTCCTTTATCTGACAATTGTTTTTTAATGTCTCCTAATTTCTTAGTGCTTTTAAATAACATATGTTCCAGTAAGTGAGCCATACCTTTTTCTCCATACCCTTCGTGCTTGGAACCTACATTGTAAATAATGTTTACCACCATATTACTTTGTGAAGCATCCGGAATTAAAAGAACTTTCATTCCATTACTCAAGGTGTATTCTTTTACTCCCTCTGTGTTGCTTACAAATTTTGGTGCTTCGGCTTTTTGCGAAAATAAAGGCGTTGCGATTCCTGTGAAAAATAGGACGGCTGTCCCAACCAATAGATTTTTCATGTGTTTTATTTTAAATCTGTTTAATTTTGAGTGTTTTCAAGTCTATTATACTAATTAGACACTTTAATTCATCGGAATGTTACAAATTTTGTCATAAAATTGCAGTATTAACAGAAACTTAGAATAATGAAGCCGAAAGTCTTATTCAACTGGAGCAGCGGGAAAGATTCTGCATTGGCTCTTTATAAAATAGTACAAGAAAATCAATATGAAATAAAAACTTTATTAACCAGTATCAATAAAGAGTTTCAAAGGATTTCTATGCATGGGGTTCATGTTCTTTTATTGGAACAACAGGCTTCTCTTATTGGTATTCCGCTTACAAAAATGGAACTTCCCAAAGAACCATCTATGGAAGAATATCAGGAACTCATGAATAGTACAATGACTGAAATACAGTCACAAGGTATTACCCATTCTATTTTTGGGGATATTTTTCTTGAAGACCTCCGCCAATACAGAGAAAAACAATTAAATACCATCGGTATGCAAGGTGTATTTCCTCTTTGGAAACAAAATACCTCTGACCTTATTCAGGAGTTTTTAAAGCTGGGATTTAAAACAATTGTAACCTGTGTAAATGGAACTTATCTGGACAAAAGCTTTGCAGGAAGAATCATTGACCAACAATTTCTTGATGATCTCCCTGAAAATGTAGATCCTTGTGGAGAAAATGGGGAATTCCATACGTTTACTTTTGATGGACCTATTTTTAAAAGGCCGGTTCAGTTTGAAATTGGAGAAACGGTGAAAAAAACGTATCCCAAGCCAAAATCTAATCCGGATGACCAGGAGGAAGACTATGTTTTCTGGTTCTGTGATCTGATTCCAAAATAATATACAAATTATATTTTTTAGCCACGAATAACATAAGTCCTACAAACTTAGAAACATAGAATATGATACAAAAATGGATTATTCGTGCATTCGTGGACTTTATTTTATTTTAATTGCGTAATAATGGTATTCATGGTCTCAAAGATTAGCTGAACATCTGTTTCATTGGTTTTCCAGTTAACAAAAGCAGCCCTGATCCCTTTATGCTGATTATAGAAAGTAGGTGTCATGAAAACTTTCCCTGTACTATTCAGCATTTCAAGGAATTTCCCTACCTCGTCTTGTTTTGCATCATCTTTCAGGGTGAAACATACTGTATTGAGACGCACGGGAGCTAAGAGTTTAAAATCATTACTATTTTCAATAAGCCTTCCAAAATTTCTAGCTAATGAAACATTATTTTCCACAATATCCTTATAGCCTTCTTTTCCGTAAGCCATTAAAGAAAACCAGGCTGGAAGAGCTTTTAACCGTCTTGAATTCTCAGGAAGGAAATTTAAATAACTAAAGTCTTCCAAAGGATCTCCCAAATAGGGAGCATTGGAGTTCTGAAAGGTTTCTACCTGCAAAATTTTGTATTGTTCCTTTACTAAGAATAAGGCACTTTCATAAGGAACATTCAGCCATTTATGACAGTCTATGGTAATACTGTCTGCATGTTCCCAACCTGCAACAAGGTGTTTGTAGTGCTCTGAGCAAGCAGCAAAACCACCAAATGCAGCATCAATATGCCACCAGAAATTATATGTTTCTTTTAATTTTTTGATCTCCATAAAATCATCGAAATCAACAGTATTTACAGTTCCGCCGCTAGAGATCAGTATAAATGGTTCATTATTAAGCTGTAGAATATGTTCTTCCAAATCTTTAATAGAAATGGCTTCACGATCATTTCCATCCGTTTTAATCCTGATAATATTATTGCTGCCCATTCCTAAAAGAGACAGTGACTTTATAGAGGATGAATGAGGAGTTGCCGTCAGAACTTTAAATACTTCAGACACCCCCTCTTTTGCAATATCCCGTCCTTTTTCTTTTCCTAACCATTGACGGGCCACTGCCAAACAGGTAAAATTAGACATCGTTGCTCCGGTTACGAAACCACCCAGAAAACTATCCGGAAGCTCTAAAAGTTCCAGAAGAAGCTTAATAGTCTCAAACTCTACATTGGCAGAAATATCTCCCTGTCCTTTTCCAGACTTGGGATTCTGATCATAGATCGTCGTAAGCCAATCTCCAGCAATGGATGCCGGTGTAGAGCCTCCGGTTACAAATCCCAGATATCTTGGGCCGGAAGAACCTACCATAATAGGTTCAAATCTTTCGTTGAATAGCTTGATGACATCCTCAGTTCCGAAACCATATTCTGGCATACTTACCGGTTCCGATTCAAAAGGATTATTGATGGATGTAGGTCTGTCTGCAAGAGAATTCAGGTATTCTGAACCCTGTTTTTTTATAATATCTAATAGATGGCTTATGTTTACTGCATCATTTTTCAGATGTTCTTTCATGATGGTGGGATTAAGTATAATCTATTCAAATGTATTGAATAGTCTTCAAAGAACTATTAAATATAGATTAAATACCTCAATTTTCCTTTCTTAGCACGTATTTTGCATCCTACAACGCTCTTAAAAATTTCAGTATATTTAAGAGTATCAATTTTAATTTCAAAAAATAAACACCCGTGATCAAAAATTTAATGTTCCTTATTTCTTTTTGTTTTTTAGTATTGTCGTGCAAAACAGAGACCTCACAACCTCCCGTTGATAAAAAAGCAATTATCGACTCCACTATCACCGCTTTTCAGAAAACGCTTTTAAAACAGCAGATTGATTCTACATTCAAAAAATATCATTTCAATGGAAGCATTGCGGTTTTTAAAGATTCACTTCCTCTTTACAGAAGAGAAAACGGATACTCGGATTTTAAGAGAAAAACTAAAATAGACAGCAGTACTATTTTCGCCATTGGATCTGTTAGTAAGCAATTCACAGCCGTTATGGTTTTGCTTCAGATGGAACAGGGAAAATTAAATGTTACAGATAAAGTTTCTAAGTATTTAAAGGAGTTTCAGATTAAGGAATATGAAAACATTACGATTCATCAGCTTCTGAACCACACTTCAGGACTGAATATGATGGGTGGAAAACTGATGTTTAAAAGTGGATCAGATTTCTTCTACTCCAACGACGGTTTTAATGCATTAGGAAAAATTGTAGAAACAGTATCCGGAAAGTCATACCACGAAAATGCTTTAGAACTATTCAAAAAGGCAGGTATGAATCAGTCTTCAACCGGAGATGTTTTTAAAGGAAACAATTTCGCCTCCGCTTATTTGGGAAATGCAGGCAAGTTCGAGGAAGTTCCCAATATGCCTAAAAGATTAGGTGGAAAAGAAATAGGTACTCCTGCCGGTGGAGTTCTTTCTACAGTTCAGGATCTTCATACTTGGAACAATGCGTTGTATGGCGGAAAAATTCTGAAACCTGAAACGCTTAAACTCTTTATGGCAAAAAGTGCAGAAAGAAGACATGCGATCTTTGGAAAAATGGGCTATGCCTACGGAATCATGTTGAACATCGGCAAGCCCAATTCTTATTTTCACAGTGGGTATGTAAAAGGTTCTCCTTCTCTGAATATCTATTATCCTGAAACGAAGACTTCTGTTATTATTCTTTCTAATATTGCAGATGAAGAAAAAGGAAAAGGCTTAGTCTTCAAACCGCATATTGAAGTGAAGAAGATTACAGACCATCTTGAAAACACCCTTAATCAGCTTAGATCAGAACCCTAGTTTTTCGTGCTCTATAATACAAAATCTGAAGTTTAACAGCCATAGCATATAAAAAGAAAAGCTTTAGCATTCCACTTCCCTCTACTGCCAGATTATCATAAAAAAGATAAACAGAAGTAAAAAGAACAATGCCTGCAAGAGCATTCTTTATGATCAAAGGATGGAAACTGAGCTGTACGTAATGGTACAGTTTCATTTTTCTGAAAATAATATTATAGGCTAAAAGTGAAATCAAGGCTCCTATCAGTACAATTTCAGCATACATAAATACCTCTGATCCTGTTACTATAAATTTGGAAAGAAGCAATGTGAAAACAGCAGCATACAGCATAATATTCCTGAATCTTTTCTGAAGTGTTTCTTTTTCAAGCCTTGTAATCTTATGGAATGAAAACAGATCTGCTTTTACAATTTCCAGCTCCTGTTTCCAGCTTAATTTTGTATTCTGGAAAGCTTCATCAAAGTTTGATTTCTGCTCTTCCATGAGAGAAGATATTTGTTGTATAAAGTGGTCTTTAATCTCGATAAATAATTTCGGATTTAATTTTTTTGATAAAAGATATTGCTGTATTTCTTTTTCCTGAATAAGTGTAATCATATAAAAATAGGTTATTAGTTTTTAGTATTTTTTGAGTTAATGTGTTTACTAGCCATTAGCATGAAGGGTAAGAATATTTTGCATTCTCAACAGATTTTTTTTATGCTCATAAAAATTGAACAGCGTAAATATGATGCCAGTCTGCAATAAGAAAGGAATTAATAAAGTAATTGTTACCATAAGATTATCTGCATGATTCTGTTCTCTGAAAAACTGATACGCATAATGTCCGTTCTTCATCAATAATTGTAACATAGATAGCGTGCATAAAAGCATGAGTCCCATATTCTGCTGATACATGGTATATAAGCATTTCCCTTTATACTTAAAATCAGGTTTCATGTATTTTCTGATTTTAAAATTGAGAATCCATACAACTCCCAATGCTAATAAAAACATACCATTTAATCCTTTAAAAAGGAGACTGTAGATATTCACATTGTTTGCAAGATAAATCAACAATATATTGATTCCGGAAAAGAGAAGTCCTGCTAAAAATGATTTCTTCAACAGATTGTTATATTTTTCGCGGATTACTTTCTTTGCGATCAATGGAATCGGCTCCCGGAAAAACATCCAGTAACTGGTTGTTGTAAATTCATCTTTCCAGGATTTTTTTACTTTGGAAAAAGCCTCTTCAAAACTAAGATTTTCCTCCAGTTCCAAATCCATGATCTGGCTTATCATATGATCCTTAATTTCTATCTGGATATCCAGTGAAAGATTCTTGGAAACAAGATAATCTGTAATCTTACTTTCCTGCACTGTATTCATCATATGCTAAAAATAGATTGAAGATTGATCAGATAACTTTTCATCTCACTCTCTTGCTCAGCCTGCTGTTTCTTTCCTTTTTCAGTGAGCAGGTAGTATTTACGATCTCTTCCGTTTATTTTCTGAATTTCCGAAGTAATCATTCCGTCCCCCTCCAATTTATGAAGTAAAGGATAAAGTGCCCCTTCTGTCATTTCAAGTTCTCCCTCAGTTAGCTCTTTGGCCCTTTGGGTAATTTGGTAGCCATACATTTTCATTTCTTTTGAAAGCAGCTTCAAAATAATATTCTGTAAGGTTCCCTTATAAAGACTATTTTTTTTCATGGTGTTGTTTTAATACATTGCAAATCTATGCATAATTTTCTTATGTATCAAAATTTATTTTAAAATTTTTTAATTTGCCTTATGAAAAAGATGTACTTCATTGCAATCTATCCGTCTGAAGAAATCATTAAGGAGATAAAGGATTTTAAAAGAGATATGGCTATTTCTTATCATAACTCTAAGGCGTTAAAAAATGATGCTCATATCACCCTTTTCCCTCCTTTTTCCAGAGAACTGGAATTAGAAGAAGACATTCACATCGCTTTTCAAAAAATTGACACGAATCTTCCACCATTTGAAATTGAATTGAATGGTTTTGGGAGTTTTCCCAATCCCAAAAATCCGGTGATCTTTGTGCATCCTGAAGATAATATCCACTTAACAGATCTTTACCACAGGGTAAAGCAGCAATTCTCCTTTGCAAAATATTCTTTCACTCCTCATATGACTGTAGGCTACAGAGATTTGAGTTGGGAAAATTATCTCAAAGCCTGGGAAAAATATCATCACAAGGAATATAAAACGAGGTTTTTAGTTGATAAAATCTTATTGTTGCGTCATGATGGAAAATGGGTTCCTATCGCAGAGAAAAGCCTTACAGAAACAATATAAGATCTTCCCTATTTTATTCTATAACTCCTACAGGCATCTATAATCTATTTGTCTATCATCTCTTCGTCTCTATCCATTATTATTTTATAAAGTCTTATCTTTGATCCAATGATTGCAGAGAAGATAATTTTAGGTATTGATCCCGGAACCGCTATTATGGGATTTGGTCTTATTTCCGTTAAAAAAGGTAAAATGGAAATGGTTTCTATTCATGAATTAATTCTGAAAAAATACCCTAACCATGAGACCAAACTAAAATATATTTTTGAAAAAACTTTAGCGCTTATTGATGAATATCATCCTGATGAAGTAGCTCTTGAAGCTCCTTTCTTTGGGAAAAACGTACAAAGTATGCTGAAATTGGGACGTGCACAGGGCGTAGCTATGGCGGCCAGTCTTTACAGAAATATTCCTATCACAGAGTATTCTCCTAAGAAAATTAAAATGGCGATTACAGGAAATGGTAATGCCAGCAAAGAACAGGTAGCAGGAATGCTTCAGAATCTCCTTAATTTAAAGGAATTCCCTACCAAATATTTAGATGCATCCGATGGCCTCGCTGTTGCAGTATGCCATCATTTTAACTCTGGAACGATTACCGATACGAAGTCATATTCCGGATGGGATAGTTTTTTGAAGCAGAATCCGGATAGGTTGAAATAGAGATTTTGATGGGAGAACCATAGAATTACTTAATCTAATATGAATGGGATTTTCTTTGTTTTTAAAACACCATGAAATATTTTAATATTTTTTTTTTTCAAAGAGTTTATCTGTTGTTCTGGTAAGTATTTTTTTATCTCAGTACTGTCAAAATTTAATTCTATCTGAATAAAATATTCCTTTTTTTTATCAAAAGTATAATAACTACCTGAAGCCTCCAGATCTTTTTTAAAAATTGAAATTTTCTTTGAGATAGTTTTTTCTTCATCAGAAGCCAAAACAAATTTTGATTTTGTAATTACCTTGTATTTCTTTACTCCCCAATAGTCAATCCGGGCGCCTTGAGCTAATAACTTTTTCAATAGTAAAGAATCTTTATGCTTATTGAATATAAACTGATCCATCTCTTTTCCTCTAGGTTGCTCCCTATCAATATATACTGTATTGATCTTTGGTTCTTTACCTTCTTTATTAACTATCACTATATTCCCTCCCAAGTACCCCCATTCACTATCTTGAACAAATGAAGGAGGATAAAAAATATATTTTACACCGGTATCATTATTGAGTACAAGACAGGAGTTTTTATTAGTATGATATACTGCATCACAAAAATTAAGTGTTACACCATTTTGGGTACAGCTTAAGCACATTATAAAAACTATTAGGAGCAGGATCTGTTTCATACTTTATTTTCTGAATTTTAATGGAAATCAACTGATCATCTTTTAAAGTAAATCCAGTCGCTACTTATATAGTCACAATTTTTACAAACTCTTGTTTTCAAGGAAACCTTAAAACGGTACCATTTATTTTTTTCCAGAGAATAAGTACTGTTTAGTATGCTGAATTTATATTGCTTTATCCTATTCTTTTTCAGTAAAATCCTGTAAGGAAAACATGGTTCTGTAAAACAGTCAAAATGATTCCTTGGAAAATCAGTATCATCATATACACCGGTTTCAGTATCACTTTTTTGAAACACAGTTACTACTAGAGCATTATTATCAATCTGCTCCGGAACTTTAATTGGTGTTTTATCAGTATTTCCGATTTCAAGAATAATCTCTCCCATATTGATATGATCAAGATTCAATTTATAAGTATATTCTGTTCTTTCCTGTCCTAGGCAGATCATAGGTAGTAAAATAAAAAAGGAGATAATAATTGGTTTCATAAGCTTATACAGTTTGAAAATAAATTAACCCAATATCTATTATAACACGTAAAAATAAAAGATTACGTCTATTCGACCTTAACTCAAAAGTAATTCTAAAATAGAAATAATTTTTAGATTAATCACCTTAGTTCAAATTCGTTAATAACAAATTCTACTGCCAGGCCATCCAATCTATTGGAATTATTACTTTTTATATTATTATCTACATATATCCAAACCAGAGATACTATCCTTTTATCCTGATTTTCAATTTACTATTCCACATAAAGCTATTTTACTTATTAAAAAAGCGGATACCAAAAGTATTAGTATCCGCATCATTTCTATTGACATACGTTCAATGCAAAAAATTAAGCATTCTATTTTTTTATTTCCTTTAAAAAGAAATCATTAATATTAATTAGAGTTTTGGGTATTTCAATTTCATCTAAAATTGTAAAGCCATTTTTTATAAGGTCAGCTTTAAATGCTTGTGGGAAATAATAAGTACTAAAAGATAATGTTCCCTTTAAATAATAAACTCCTTCTTCAATAACACCAGTAGGATTGGAACGCTTATGAAAAACTTTTAATACAATATCTTTTTTACTCTTAGGATCTATTAGAAAAGAAGTCTTTATATTTTGTAAAAAATAAACAGCATCATCATAAGATAAATTATATTTTTTCTGAGCTTTTTCAATTTGTTCCTTACTAAAATTGTGCTGATAATTACCCGCATCTAGATGAGCTCCGTTTGTATATCCTTCTAAAGCAATTGGACTATCATTATTAGATATCGAATATTGTGAGACCAAAAAACTATCATAAATAATGACTTTTTTATCAGTATTATTTGATATACGCACAGTTATATAAGATTCAGGACTTTGAATTTTCAAAATTTCTGTTTTTATCTGTGCGTTAAAAAAAGCAGATAGAAAAATACATACAAAATACTTCATGTTACTTTTTTATATTTTATTTTATTATAGTTAATCCTAACCAAAGAGAATATCCAGCAAAATACATTTTCAAAATAGATGGTGCTGTTGTGGTACCTGCCATAGTATTGGCTGTAGTATGAGCAATAACTTCAGAAACATCCAGAGCTAACCTATCAGCATTTTTGAATCCCAAATTAACAAAAAGTGCATAGTTTCTCGAAGTAAAACCAGAAACAGCATGAATTGAATGTATTCCTTCATGATACCAGGTATTTGTAAATTTCAAAATACCATCCCTCATACGAGAAGGGGATATTAATACTTTACCAGTAGTAAATCCATCTGTAACTCCATTAACAGTCCAACCATTTGGATCTGACATTTCACCATATTTATCCAACGTATACCCTGAAAAACCAATAATATTTGTAGCATCCGCAATGCTAAAGTCTTTGGCCGTTTGGGAATATAGTTCTGGAAAAATTTCCGCTAAATCCAGTAATGTACCTTCTGTAACCGCAAAACTTAAATAAACCTTGCCACATTTTTCTATAATTCGCTCCTTCATCTCATCCCTTACGGCTGCTATCTCAAGTGCTTCTCCTGCTAAATGTCCCAAATGATTAAGTCCACTAGTAATAATCCCTTGCCTAAAACCATCCCAAAAATTTCCCCCAGCAATAGTAGAAGAAATACCTCCACTTAATCCTCCGGAAGTAACCATAACCGCTTTCATATATTCTTTTCCAAAGTTATTATAAATAGGTTTGTTTGTTGTTTTACTTACAACAAAATTAGTACCTAAAGCCTGTATTCCACTAGACATTAGAGAAGAAATTGCTCCGCTCATAAAAGCAGCTCCCCCAAACTCACCCCCTATTGAAGCCATTACCCCACTGGTTAAAGCATGAGCACCTGCTTCAAAAAGAGCTTTACCTACACTCACAATGGTTCCAAAAGTAGAGGTAGCGGCCGATCCTATTCCAAAACTAATAGCTCCTGATATACCTCCCATCATCGCAGCTTTCCCCATTCCATACCAGAACGGTATTCCGTTGATCATGTTCATAATTGCTTTTGTCGTAATAGCAACTGCAATACCAATAATAACAGCTACACCTAAGGTTATCGCTTCATTTCCGTCTACATCCACATACAATAAAGGGTTATTATAAACATATCCAAACCTGTCATAACTCTGCGTATTGAACGGGTCCTGAACCAGATTATCTGGACTTAAAAACTTTCTGAGAACAGGATCATACAGACGAGCATTCATATTGATAAGCCCGATTTTCCACAGATGCTCATGTCCTGTATACCCTCTATCTAAAAATATATCTCCTGAAGCAAGCTGTACTGCATCTGTAATTTTTTGTCCGTTTATATCTACAAGCTCTTTAAGATTTCCCCAGGCATCAAAGAAACGTTTTTCAACAGTAGTTCCATCTGCTTTGGTGATAGCAAGAATACTTCCAAGATTATCTCTGTGTAAAAAGTAATTTTCTGATCTGTCAATTGATGCTCCTAACATGATATAATCCCTCTGTATATAATTGGCAGAATAAGGATCTCCAGTCAAATAAGTAGTTATTTCAAGTGTCCCAGTTCCTTTCTTTGAAATTTTTGTAAATTCTACTGCAAAATCAGAGGTATAAAACTTTTGTTTTCCTGAAGTAGAAAACATGGAGTAACGGGTTTTCAGAATATTATATTCAAAATTCAGATCTTCTTTACCCACAAGACTTATGGTAATTGGTGCTTTGAATGCATTATAAGCAATAGAAGCAAATCCTCTCTGAGCACTTACGTTCTGCCCTGCAGTATTAAAATCAATACTTTGTAATTTATAATCTGTTTCGTTATAATTATATTTTCCTAATTCTGTATTGGAAGTTATTCTTCCTCTTTTATCATAAGTGTACTCATTAGATAAAACTCCGTTTACCGCTTCCGTAAGAAGACGGTTAAGCTTATCATAGGTAAAGTCTTCTTTTTTTCCGAAAGTATTGTTTCTGCGCCAGTTGAGCACTCCTTTATTCACATCATAATTATAGTCTATATCCAGAACTGATGTTCCGTTGTTGGTATTCTGATGCTTTATCTGAGTAAGAGAAAAATCATTTGGATGATATTGGTTGGTAATTGTATACCCATTGCCATACTCCATCTGAGTAGTCTGTCCTTTTGCATTTACTGATGATATATGCCAGATCGCAGTATTTTTTACAGCATCATTCTGCTGGATCAGTATACCATTGCTGTCATATATATTTTTTACAGATGAAGAGGAATAATATCCTGAAAATTGAGTATTAATATCTACAGTATCCGCTCTCCCAAAGGTATCAAATGTAGTAGATGATGTATATGTAAAAGCAGGTGTTTCTTCTTTCTTCCCTTTTATTCTGAAATACTGATCATAATAAGTGGTATAGGTAAATGTATTACCATTGCTTGTTCCTGTAATGGTTTCAGGAAGTTTTGTCTGCCCATTATAGGTGTATTTTTTTTCTATATTGGTATTTTCAGCAGCTGTATTTCCGTACGTTTTTTCAGTAAGAGGTCTTCCTAAATCATCATAGGTATACAGTGTATAGCCTTTAGGGGTTGTCTCTTTGATAATACGGCTTAAATTATCATACTCATAGGTGAAAGTTCCTGCAGAAGGATCTTTAATTTTAGATTTATTTCCCCAGGCATCAATTTCAAAACTTGTTTTGATGCCTTCATAATTGGTTTCCTTTAAAGTACCGTTAGGATAGTATAAATAGGTTAAAACACCGCCATGATCCTGCTGTCTTACTACATGTCCCATTGCATCTACAGTTTTAGATGTTTTTTTGTAACCATCATCCACCGTAACCTTCAGTTTCTCATAGCATGTTGTAATTACCTTTCCAGTAAATGCAATATTTTTTACAGGGCGGTTGAGTTCATCATATTCTACCGTATTCCATTTTATTGTTTCCCCTTCAAAAAAAGGTTCAGATGATTTTATTTTTTTTCCGAAAATATCATATCCTGTTTTCTGAATAATCCACTTACCATTTACAGACTGTATCTTGGTCTGAATTTCTTTGTCAAACTTGTCAAAGGTTACAATGGTTTCAGTACCGCCTTCCTTTTTTTTATGAAGATTATATAAGCCCCCTGAAGAAGGATCTGCAACAGATTTCCATATGTTTGTTTTTTTACCCAGAAAATCTGTTATTTCCGTTATATTCCCCCAGCTGTCATATTGATAAGAAGTAGATAGGCCAAGTGGGGATAGCTCGGAAACCATTCTTCCAAGCAAATCTATCTCTGTTGTAGAAAATAGTCCATCATGAGATGTTTTTTTATTCACATAACGATTGGTTCCTTCATAGTCATACGACGTAGTTTGAGCTGCAATACCTGAGGTAGATAATGTCTGGGTTTTCAGATTACCTATACCATCATAAGTATATGAAGTAATAACAGGTGGTATATTAGCCTGGTTATTATATTTTCTGGACTCTGAAACATTTCCGTTTGGAAAATAATCAGATTCTTCTTTGGTAGAAAGTGATAACCCATCTTTAGAAACTATACTTTCAACAGATGCTATCTTTCCATAGAAATAATGATCTCCGTTAGAGAATTCCGGTTTATAGGTATATTTTGAAATAGAAAATCCAATTCCATTATAATCTGTACTTGCACTTTTTAATTTCAAATCATCAGCTTCATCATAATTATATTTTTTACTGATCATAACATCTTTAAGAATGTCTTTGGAGTTCTCTTCCACAGGCATAATAAGATACTGATGATTTCCTTTATCAAACTTTTTATTGAGTGTTGTATTTTCAATAAAAAATTTATTGATACCACCATAGGTAGATTTTACAACCGCGTTATCCATTTCCGGATCTCTTGTCTCAATATTCCAGAAAACCGCTTTTACCGGATTTTTATTAATATACTTTCCATTCTTCAGTTCAGATTCATAAGCATCACTGGCATAAGTTTTCTGAAACCCTCTGAATCCTTTTCCCTCAAGATGCTGTATTCCATTTTCATATCGGTATTCTTTTGTAAGGATTTTATCATCAAATACAGTATGAATTTTATTGACTAAGTAAAGCATTGGATTAGCTTTATGTACCAAATAAGGATATTTTAACTGTTCCTGTGGCTTATAATAATAGGCTATTTTACTCCTGTTAATATTAGCCTCAGCCCCCTCCAGATAATCCATACTTTCATAACCTATTTTTTGGAGAACATTTGAGCCATTATTTACCTCCTGAATCTGTTTTTCTAAAAAATTATCATTGCTGATTCCAATAAATTTATTCTCTCTTAAAATTGGATCAAAAATGTCAATACCTGCTCTGAATATATTCAGATAATTAAAACTGGAAGTTGATGTAATGAGTGATAAAGGAGAAATTTCATTACTTTCAATAGAAAAGGTAGATAATTGTTTAAACGTCCCTCCCTGTAAATTCTTATTTTCATAAAAATTCACTCTATTCGTAAGTGATGAATAAAATTCTTCAATTCTTAAACCAGAAGCTCTTCTTAATAAAGTATTAGATAGATTCTGTACAGGTGCTCCATATAATTTCCCATCAACATTATATTTTATTTTACCAATTTTATTAATGGTAATAATATCTGACCTTCCATCATTATTAAAATCTGTAATAATAATATTATTAGTTGCATATCGTGTAAATTCATATGAATCAGGCTGCCCGTTCCAGAACTTTTGCCAAAAAGTTGTTCTTTTTATATAGTTATTCTGAGAAGGTTTTAAATAAGCAATCTTTTGTTCTGTATAATCTTCCTGATTTTTTATAAATGTTGCTCCGTTTCCGGTATATTTCCACCATAGCAAGCCTTCTGTTTGCATTCTGAAATAAGTATCCCCCATTTTAATTCCAGAATTATCATCTTCGGGAATTTCATAAACAGTTTGTGGAGTAATAAAATCAGTTAAACCATCGCCATTGAAATCTCCAAAAAAAAGAGGCGTTTTACTTCCAAAATTAAAAAGTTGTTCGTTAGAAACTAATGTATCCAGATTATTTGTTCCAAAGTTTACTTTATAGACAGAATATTTTGCATTATATTTATCTACAACAAGCAATTCAGGAAGACCATCCCCGTCAAATTCTACCGGATAAATATCTTTACCATGTAATGCTAAAGTTTCACTTAAAATAATTGGGTTAAGATCAATTGCAGTACTGGAATTTTGTCTTCCAATTTCAACCAGATATATACGATTTCCTCTATTTAGATTTTGTGGTTCTATAATTAAAAAGTCTATGAGCCCGTCGTTATTAAAGTCAGCCTGAACATACTCTCTTCTTGTCTCATCACGTGTATAGGATGTTTCATAAGATCCCTGGCTATAAGGATCATAAGGATCTGGTGCTATATAGTTCTGTACTTCTACCAGTCCTCCTTTTACAGGAACTGTCACTTTTCTCAGATCGCCAGTCACCATATTCTTTATACCGAAGACAACCTGGTCCTTTAATTGCTGATTTACTGCAATATTTGGATTGTTATAATCTCCAGTACCTATCGGAGATTCATTCACAACAATTAATTGATCTTTTTCTGTTAATCTGTTATTAAGATCCAGAACTCTACCAGAAAATAAAGATGTACCTGAATTATTTGTTCCTACATCTATCGTTCCTGAAAAAACTCCACCATCACTGATAGAATATCCATTCGGTTCTCTAACCTGAAAAACAGGATAAGCATATTTTCCTTTTGAAAAATTACCTAAAGTAACACTTCCTAAACCAGTAGCCCAACCACTAATTCCACTCCATTTATTTGCTCCCCAAGCTATTACCCCTTGTGTGGTAGCGTTATAATTAAAGTTTAGAGGTTTAAGATTCTCCCCATTCTCATTACTTACAACCACATTTCTTAAACGTTCTACACTATTATCTTCAATATAATCATGAGAAAGAATATATTTTCTGTATAATGGCACACTGGAAGATCCTGTATTGATTTCATAAAGGACTTTATTGGTAACATAAGAAACTCCTTTTCTAAATATTTGAATATTTCTCTTTCGTGCTTTATAAAGGAAATTGACAAAGTATTTATCATCCGCAGCATTACTGCCTCCATATGATATTTTGGTTATGACCGGAACATTATTTTCTACCTGATAAGAATAATGTATTTCATTGTTAAAAGCATCAATAATTGTAGAAATATAAAATTGTTGAGAAACCAACTCCTTATATTTTGCAATTTTACCATCTGTATACTGAACAATAAATTTATATTCACCGGATGTAGGTTTTGTAATTTTAATTTTTGAAAATTTTTCTGTGGCAAAAGTAGTTTCATCAATTTTGATTAACCTTTGCCCATCCAGATAATATGGGTCCTTACCATCGTATTGTGGTCCAATAGTAATTCCATCAATCTCTTTACTTTTCCCTCCCATTGTAATGGCAGAAAGTCCTACGATGTTCCAACCCCATCCAGCCTGTCCATTACTATTCTGACTATTATAAGCCAAAGCTACATTGGGTTGAAAATTATTTAATCCTTTAAAAACTTCTATAGGTAACGTATAAGTAAGAGCACCTGTTTCGCTTGTACTCATTTCCGCCTGTACCGAAGGGGTAAGTATATTAGACCCTGTTGTTTTAGAAGCTATATCTTTCTGCATAGCATTATTCTCGGCATAACCAGCAGTGCTATATTTCAAAGGAATCTCAATAGTCTTATTCTCTTGAGCAAATATTGAGTGATATGATATAAAGAAGAATAGAAAAGAATATATCTTTAATTTTATTGTTTGTGAAATTACCATCTTAAAATGTTTTTAGATATTACCTGTCCATTAATTAAAACAAAATTGGCAACAAAAGTTCCTGGAAGCTGATTCTGCAGGCTAAAAGAAATTGTAGTGGCACCTTGAGTTGGTGTAAAATTAAAATTATGAATAAGCGAACCTGTTGAGTTAAAAATCTGTATGCTCTGGATCTTATCTAATGCCGGACCAGACCATGATATCGTCACGTTATACTGCTCCGAAGCTTTGGTAGGGTTAGGGAATATTTTAATATTATTCTTTATCTCATCCAAATCATGTGGAATTAACTCTATTGGAGGAATTAAAACATTCTTTCCACAATTTGTATTCACAAAATTTCCGGCAGCATCATATGAAAAACATTTTCTTACAGGATTATTAGGAGTTGTTGGGGCTTGAGAAACCTGTTCAATTGAAATAAGACAGGTCTTATTAACCAATTCATCAACATTATCCCCCCAATCCAAACTGGAAAAAGATTCCTGAAATATATTTTTAACCAGATCTTCATACTTTTGAATAGGAGGAACAAAATCAGCAGCCAAAGGATTAGGAGTTGCCTGATAATCAGTGATAGCATCTGGTTCAAGTTGTACATTTGGGTCCAACGTAGATGCGGGATCAGGATGATATTGTATTGATTTGACAGTATAAAACTGTGAGGGATTTCCTGCTAAATTAGCTATAAAATTAGGTTTAGGTTCACTTCTGAAATCCCATCCCGTTTTACTTACTATAGCACCAACTCCATCATTTGTAACATATCCTAAAGATAAAGTTTCTCTCTTATTTCTTAAAATAATCTTATCCTGAAGAATGATTTGATCCTCTTTTCCAGCAGTGGTAGTAAAATACTCTGAAAAAGGAGTTGTATTGTAAGGAAGAGTACTATAGGCAATTACCACAAACTGTCCGCTTTTAATAATCTTATCTGGCAACTGAAAGGAACTCTGATAATCATATAAAGTCCAATTTTTAAGATTAAGATCTCTATCGCTGTAATTATAGATCTCTACAAATTCTCCTCTATGGTGTTTTATAGCATCAATCAGCTCACCGTTAGGAACCCCATTGATTTTCTTAGTAAATTTCAGCTTTTCATTATAGGGCGTATTCCAATACACCTCTGTAATCATTATCTGAGAATAAAAAAGCTTTCCAACAAGGAGCAGAAAAAAAGAAGCAGTATATTTTATTTTCATGATTGGCTTATTAGTTTTTGTAAATTTTGATTGTAAACTCCCTTGGAGATCCTGTTCTGATTCATTAAAGCAATTGATTTAATAAGAGAATCCGAATGATCAGTATACTGTCTTGGATCAACCACAATATTCAATATTCTTTTTTTTCCCTCTGAATCTCCTTTTTTCGAATAGTACTTTGCAATCAGAACATTTATGCGGTCAATCATATGTGTATTGAAAGCCCCATACATATTTTTACATTGAAGAAGTATTTTGTCTTTAGCAGTATCAAGCTGATTTCCCATAATATCAAGCTTGATTTTACGGGTATTAACTTCAAATCGTTTATCTGGAGCATCTATGTTTTCTTCTAAAAACTTCATAAGTCCTATCGTTTCAGCAGATACAGCACTTTTTTGATGCTCTGCCTTTTTGATGTAGGCATCTAATAGCGATAAAGCAGACCAGAATGTTTTCTTTAGAGTATTATTTTGATTCTCAATCTGAATTAAAACATCATGTTTTTTTTGGAATCGCGCTAGGTCGCGAATATATTTTAAAAATAAAGGATCCTTTTTATCTACGGTATTGTAATACGTTAATGCCTTATTTAATGCTTCAGGATTTTTTTCTTTCCGCATTTTTTTAAAACTTAGATTATAAAGTTGACGGATATGTTGTGCTCTGTCTTTAGAAAAAGGCTTTGCCAATAATGTATTCAATTCATTATTTAATTCGTCTGTTGTAAGATGATCAAATCTATGTTTTTGCTTTTGATACTGCTCTTTTTTATAGGCTTTAAACTTTGTATTTTTATGAGGGCTTCCAATATCAGCGTCCCACTCTACCAGTCTGCATACTTTAGAGTATTGTTCCTGCATATTCACATTTCTGTACCCTCTTTGAGTTGGACTCTCATATTGCTTTTTAACATCAGTTAATAAACGTCCTTTGGAACCGATAAGTTTTACTATTTTTTTATTTCCAGTCGCAGCATTTACATACTCTTTGTTGAGACGCTGCTGAAGCTCAATATTATCCGGTGCTGTCAGTAAAGCTGCTTTAAACATCAGTATCACTTCCCATTCCTTATTTTTTTGCGATAATAAAGCTTTTCGCATACCATCATAGGCTCTTATTTCATTAGGAAATTGTACGATAATTTTTTGATAGATTTTTTTTGCTTCCTCAAATTTTTGCTGTTTTTTCAGGTCGGATGCAGACTTTAGTAATGCATTAACATCATCAGGCAAACAACTGTTAGAGGTAACTTTAGAATACAGATTGCTTGGAAATAGCAAATAGAATACACCTAGAGAGCCTAGTGCAAGGAAATCTTTTCTGGTCATTAGTTGTTTTTTTAATTAAAAGGGGAAGACAGGGTTTCAACGGCCTGTATCTTTATACCGCAAAGGTCATAAATATATTGTCTAACTTCCCCTTGATGCAAAAATAAAACATTTTATAAATTCTACAAACAATTATCCTTGTTTTTTCACCACTAAATGAAAAAACATACAAATCACTTATTTCCAGATAATAAATTTATCCAAAGCCATATAAAATAAATATTTTTTTAATTAATAAACCATCTTCCTACCAAGTAATTTAAAGTCAACAGTTAAATTACTTGGTAAAACATAATACTATCTTTTACATTGGTATGATTTTTAATATTACCTTTGTATAAATTTTCTATAATGAAAACAAACCAACAAACTATAAATCAAACGAATCATAAAATAAATTGGTTCCAGAAGTTCCTAATGGTATGCTCCGGTGGGAATATTCATATTTTAAGAAAGACTCCGAGTGAATGGAATAAATTTTCCGGTATTGGAGGCATTGTGCTTTTCACCGCCGTGTTTGCTACTTTATCGGCAGGTTATGCCATGTATACAGTATTTGATGATATCTGGGCAGCAATAGGATTTGGAATTTTATGGGGATTAATGATCTTTAATCTTGACCGATATATTGTGTCTTCCATTAAAAAAACCGGAACATGGTGGAATCAAATATTGATGTCTATCCCCCGTTTAATCCTTGCTACATTTTTAGGAATTATTATTTCAAAACCTTTAGAACTTAAAATATTTGAAAAGGAAGTGAATAAACAGCTGAACACCATTATTCAAAGAAATAAAAAACAACTTCAGGGTGAAATGAGTGGAAGAATTCTTCAACAAAGTGGTCCTTTTGAAACAGAGAAGAAACAAATCGCAGAAAAAGCTGCTCTATATCAACAATCATACGATTCTGCATCTGTAGAACTTGAAAAGGAAATTTTGGGGAAAGAGTCTGGCTTAACCAGTGGAAGAGAAGGATTCGGGCCGAATGCTAAGCGTAAACAACAATTGAAGGAGCAACGCAGACAGGATCTTGAAAACTATCAAAAACAGGTAGCCCCAAGACTGGAATATCTGGATCAGGAAATTTCAAAAGTATATACCAACCTCGAAACGGAAAGAAAATCTACAGAAACATTTGAAGATAAGTTTAACGGTTTTGCTGCCCGACTTCAGGCTTTGGACGAACTTGGTAAAAACTCAGCTATCATAGGACTGGCAGCCACTTTTATTATGGGTTTATTTATCTGTCTTGAAATATCACCAGTTTTGGTAAAACTGATTTCCCATGTAGGACCTTATGACTATCTTTTAGAAAAAACAGAAAACGACTTCAGATTATATTCTAAGGAGAAAATTGAAAAGGGAAATGCTCTCACTGATTTCAGGGTTGAGGATTTCAAGGATAATCTAAAAAAATAATGTATTTTTCATCCATGATTATTGATAAAGAAGAAATCCAGAAGAAAAAGAAAAAGCTGGACGATTGTAAGGCTTATCTTAAAAAAGAGTTTATTGGTATAGATAAGATCATCGATGATATCATGGAATATCTTCAGATCTGGTATCTGATGCCTGAGATCCTAACCCGCCCTGTGGTTATTAATCTATGGGGAATGACTGGAGTAGGAAAAACTGACCTGGTAAGAAAAATGGTTCGTTTTCTTGATTTTCAAAATCGTTTTGTAGAGATTGAATTAAGCAATACGGATGAAACGTCATGGAGTAAAAGTGTATCCGATATCTTACAAAGTAATGGACTAAGTGATGAGAAGCCAAGCATCGCCCTTTTCGACGAGATCCAACGTTTTAATACTATAGATCCGGATGGTATACCGGTTCCACAAACCAAGTTCACTGATTTTTGGGAGCTCTTAAGTGATGGCCGCCTAAGCAAAAGAGAACGGGAAGATCTCGAACACTATTTATTCTCTTACCTTTTCCGAAAAAAAGAAAATGACAGACGAAAGCTAAACGGAGAAACGGAACTGGATGAGAATCCATACCTGAACTTATGGGATGCCAAAGAATTAAAAAAATACCTTAGCATGGACGATGATGTGATGAGCATCATTGACATGAAAGAGGAAGATATGATTAAACTGATCCGAAAAAAGCAGAAAGAAAAGAAAATCTATGAACCGGTAGATTACAGCAAAATGCTTATCATCATCAGTGGAAACCTTGATGAAGCTTTTCAGATGTCAAAAGAAACCAGTGAAGCAGATGTGGATGCCAATATTTATCACGCATTTACTAAAAAAATAACAGTTGTTGACATTAAGAATGCTTTAGCCAGAAAATTTCGTCCTGAGCAGGTAGCCAGATTCGGGAATATTCATCTGATTTATTTTTCATTAAAAACGGAGGATTTTCATACGCTCATCCAAAGAGAGATCAATAATCTGAAGCATCAAACAAAAACCAAATTCGGAGTTTCCATAAAAATAAATAAAGCCATCAACGAACTGATCTACAGAAACGGAGTATTTCCTGTTCAAGGAGTTCGCCCTGTATTCAGCAGTGTTGTGGATATTTTGGATACCAACCTCAGCAAATTCCTATTTGAAGCCATTATCCATGATGATAAGAACATCGAGATCAATTATCTCCAGGAGAAAAAAATTATTACTGGAAAGATTGGTAACAGAATCATTGAAATTCCTTATCTGGGGAGAATTGACAGTATACGACAAGCCAATCAACAAGATGCAGTGGCTAACATCAGTGTTCATGAATGTGGACATGCAGTTTCTTACATGTTATATACAGGTTTTGCTCCGCTACAACTTAAAAGCAAAGTAGCAAGCAGCTATGCAGCCGGTTTTACTTTCCCACATCAGATTCATGATACCAAGGAAAGCCTTCTGAACAGAGTCAAAATCTATCTTGCCGGAGGAATTGCTGAAGAAATTATTTTCGGAGACCAGCATGCCAGCATTGGCAGAAGCCACGACAGGGAACAGGCAACAAGCCTGGCTATTGATTTCATCAGAAAATATGGTTTCGAAGAAGAATATCAGGCTGCTTATAATTTGGAAGCCTACCCTCACCGCATGCAGCAACACATCACAGATGAAAGAATAGAAAAACTGATGCAGGAACTTGTACAAAAAACAAGAGAAGACCTGATTCTGCATCTTGATCTGCTTAAAAATATGAGCAAAACTCTTAGTGAAAAAGGAAGTATGTCTCCCAAGGAAATCTATGATATTGCTGTTAAACACCAATTGGAAGTAAGCATTAAGGAGGAAGGCTATCTGCATATTACAAATTATCATGATTTACTGAATTCCTAGAGAAAATATCTATAGAAATCGTAAAAACCATTAATAAATTCAAACCTTTTAGTTCAATCTGAAAGGTTTTTTCTTTTTAAATTTATACTAGTAAAAATCAATTATCATGAAAAATTTACTTTTCACATGCACACTGCTTATCTGCAGTGCATTTTCCCCTACATTAAAAGCTCAGGCATCAGAACCTTTCTTAGGACAAATTGCATTTGTAGCTTTTACTTTTGTACCCCATGGCTGGGCCGAATGTAACGGACAAACTCTATCGATCTCTCAAAACCAAGCCCTATTTTCTCTTTTGGGAACTACTTATGGCGGAGATGGAGTTACGACATTCGCATTACCTGATATGAGAGCCAGAGTACTTGTTCATAACGGGCAGGCTCCCGGAGGAGGAACAACTTATACGATGGGACAAATAGGTGGTGCCGAAACGGTAACCTTAACAGTATCTCAAATGCCTACACATACTCATACAGTGAGTGCCGTAACAGCAGAAGGAAACCAAAACGTGCCAACAGGCAGCCTTCCTGCTAATACAAAAATTCTGGATAAAGAGTATTCAGACACAGCAGCAGATACTACTATGAAAAGCACAATGTTAAGTAATGCAGGAGGAAGTCAGCCTCATGAGAACAGGCCTCCATTCCTTACCTTAAAGTGTATTATTGCATTAAATGGGGTATTTCCATCACAAAATTAAGAGCTATGAAAATCCTTTACTTATTATGTCTGGCATTTGTAGGCTCTGCTTCAGCCCAGACGATTAACTTTAACGGATGTCATAACCTATTTGAAAATCAAAACTTTATTTTCAATAAAACAGGAATAGATGCTTTTAATAAAAACATTTATATGACAACTCCAATTAATGATCAGCAGCCTTGTGGTGGATTAGGAAACTGTGAATTTAAAATTCAGTGGAATAATGCGCTTACAAGATGGGAATTTCTCGGTGATGAAGGAAACGGGACTTTTACCGCTCCATATTTAATTTATTACAACTCAACAGGAAATAATTCACTTTCTATACCTCCAGGCAATACTTCTGGAACCTGGATTGAAAATACAACTGTAACAAACGGAGAATGTAATGGAAATCTTACAGTTGTCAATTCAACAATGACCGGTGATGTACAAGGTCCTGCACTTGGAATACAAGAAGTTTATAAAGGCAGAATTCAAATTTTCCCTAATCCTGTTTCGGATTATATTCAAATTTCAGGAATTAATGATGGGAAAATGATGCAGATTTACAATATTGACGGCCGTCTTATAAAATCTGAAATATTCGATTCTAAAGTTGATGTTTCACAGCTTATCCCAGGTGCTTATGTATTAAAAATTACAACCCGGGGATTCCAATCTCATGAATTCAAATTCATGAAAAAATAAAAGTTTTTTTACAACTGAATAGAAAATAGGCTGTCTTGCTTTAAGACAGCCTATTTAAATTATATATTACTCTTTTTATAAAGAATAGTTAGGAGCTTCCTGAGTGATAATCACATCATGTGGGTGTGATTCTTTCAATCCGCTTCCTGTAATCATTACCAATTTGGAATCTCTCTGTAAAGTTTCAATATCTTTAGCTCCACAATATCCCATTCCTGCTCTTAATCCTCCAACTAACTGGAAAATAACTTCTTCCAATTTACCTTTACTTGGAACTCTTCCTTCAATTCCTTCCGGAACGAATTTTTTAGCCTCACTCTGGAAATATCTTTCTTTTCCTCCTCTCTTCATAGCAGAAAGACTTCCCATTCCTTGGTATGTTTTGAATTTTCTACCTTGGAAAATGATTTCTTCACCTGGAGCTTCATCAGTTCCTGCTAGAAGTGATCCTAACATCACTGCTCCTGCTCCACTAGCAATTGCTTTTACGATATCTCCTGATAATTTAATACCTCCGTCAGCAATTACTGCGATATTTTTAGTCTGAGCATATTCGTAAACATTATAGATCGCAGATAATTGAGGTACCCCAACTCCAGCAACTACTCTAGTTGTACAAATAGAACCAGGGCCAACACCTACTTTCAGAACGTTTGCACCAGCTTCTATAAGATCTTTTGCAGCTTCAGCTGTTACGATATTACCACCAACGATATCCAAATCCGGATATACTTGTCTGATTTCTTTAATCTTATTTAAAACTCCAATAGAATGTCCGTGAGCAGAATCAATACCAATGATATCAACACCTGCTTTTACAAGAGCTTCGATTCTTTCCAATGTATCTTCACCAACTCCAACACCTGCACCAACAATTAACCTACCGTTTTGATCTTTGTTTGCATTTGGATATTCAAGCTGATTATCGATATCTTTAATGGTAATTAAACCAACCAATTTATTTTCAGCATCTACAATAGGAAGTTTTTCAACTCTGTTTTTAAGAAGAATTTCTTTTGCTTTTTCAAGATTGGTATTTTTATCAGAAGTGATCAGGTTATCTTTAGTCATGATCTCTTCAACCTTTGCACCAAGGTTTTCCTGATACTTTACGTCTCTGTTTGTGATAATTCCGATTAATACATTATTTGCATCAACCACGGGAAGGCCAGATATTTTATATTTAGCCATTAATTCTCTAGCTTCACCTAAAGTATGATCTTTTGAAAGCGTTACAGGATCAGAGATCATTCCGTTTTCAGAACGTTTTACTCTGTTTACTTGTGCAGCCTGTTCTGCGATCGTCATATTTTTATGAATGAAACCTAAACCACCAACTCTAGCCAATGCAATTGCCAAATCTGCCTCTGTAACAGTGTCCATTGCAGCGGAAACTATCGGAACATTCAGCGTGATTTTGTCGGTAAGTCTTGATTTTAATGAAACCTGGTTAGGTAAAACTTCTGAATAAGAAGGGACTAGAAGAACGTCATCGAAAGTGATGGCTGTCTCTACAATTTTGTTATGAATAGACATCTTTACTTTCTTTGCAAAATTAGGTTATTTTAATGACATATGAAAATCTATTTTAATAGTTTAAATAAAAATTAATAATCAATAAGTTAAATCGAAAAACCGCCCTTTTTAAGAACGGTTTTCCTTTACAAAATAAATTTAGTATGTCTGAAACTACTTGCGACAATTAATTTTTCTTGATGATTAAAGAATAATATGAAGTTTTAATCGTTTTTCTATTTATCTGAAACAGCATTAATCATTTTAGAAATATCATCAGGAGTAAAACTCCCTTTTACATCTACAAAGACCAATTCCTTATCTGAATTTACGGTGATCAGCATGTTTTTAATAGATTCACCCTTTTGCTTTACACGCAGATTCACATTTTCGCCGTTATGTTTAATGGTAGCCCAGTCTTCGTATTGATTATTGTTCAAAAACTTAGCATAATCATTAAGCATTTCTTTACTCCCATTTTCTACGGTAAGAACTTTTATTTTCGAAACCTTTTTAATAAGGTTAATAAGTTCTTCACTTTCTCCATCTTTCTTCAAAGCCTTTTTAATATATGGCTTAGCCAGCAATAACGGTACATTAAAACTTGTAAACTTAGCTTCCTTAAAATCATACTTAGAGTCTGAAAAGAAATCCATATTTGGTTTCTCTGAAACAATACAAGACTGAAAGGTACCTATTATCAAAAGTGATAAGAAAATAATTCTGAGCGTTTTCATGGTGATTATTTTAATCCATTGGTCTTAGTAGTCCTCCTGATGTTTTACTGATATTAGCATCTATTTCTGGTCTTCCTTTATATCTGACAGATCCACCCGAAGATGCTCTTACTTTTAATTTATCCGATACATTTACAGTAAGATTTCCTCCGGAAGTTGCTTCCGTTTCAAGGTAAGTAAATTTCAGATCGTCAGCTTTACATAATGCCCCACTGCTGATATCAATGGTTCCTGAATCTGCTTTTCCACTCAGACTGATATTGGAACCACTTGAACTTTTAATCCCAATATTTCCAGCAGTAATTCCTGCTCTGATATTTGATCCTGAGGATGCAGAAATAGCTGCAGCATTTGAGATTTTGAAATCTCCGTTAATATTGGATCCGGATGAAGCATCAATTTTCATATTTTTTTCCTGAATAGAATTTACGATGGTAAGGTTAGACCCTGATGAGGCATCAATACTTTCCATTCTTGGAGAAGATACATTAACACTTAAATTTTTAAATCTCAGATTTCTTACTCCTTTGTTATCAATATAAATTCTCAAAACTCCATTTTCCACCTTTGTAATGATATACTCTAACTTATCTGAATCGGCAATCACTTTTACACTGGTTGGTTTTTCCTGTTTAAAGATTACGTTTACACCTGTACTAACCTGAATTCCTGAAAACTCACCTACGTTTCTGGCTTCACCATTAAGGTAAGATGAATTACTATTTGAAGTCGCATTGCTTCTTGTGCTGGAAATTGAGTTCTTTTTAGTCTCACTGGAATTGATAATTTTACTTACATCATCCATAGACAGTTTTCCGTCCAGCATTACAAAAATACTTTCCCCGCTTCCACCGTCAATACTAAGTAACAAGTCATCCAGAATACCATTCTTTGCCTCTGCAGAAAGAAATTTCACTTTAGCTCCGGCATTATTTACGGACATGATTTCGTTGTAGTTCAGGTTCTTTAAATACGAAGAAATATCTTTACTCAACTGGGACATATTAGTTTGAACTTTACGCCCTTCCGCAGTATTTCCCTTTTCCGGATTTTCCGTAATCAGAATCTTAAGTCCGTTGATCTTTGACAATAACGGCTTAATCTGATCCAGCTGGGAATCATCAATATTAAGACTGCTGAGCATCCCGAACATAGGTTTTGCAATCTTAATGGAAGTTACTCCCTCTACTTCCTGATATTTATCAAAAAGCTGGTCAAATTTATCTTTTTGTCCATATACATTAAAGAAATGGGTAAAAGCAAGAGCGAATATTATGAATAGTTTTTTCATGAGTCAATTTTATTTTTTAAGTTAATGATGGCAACTGTTTTTCAGATTAATAATCGTCTTCTACCACCGTAGGCTGTGCCAATTTTTCACTAACATTATTTGCAAATATCTGGAATGAGTATTTTGTTACATTTATTGCTTCTTCTACGTTGTCAATTCTTTTACCGTTTACAATTACGTAAGAATTTTCATAGCCTGTAGAATCTTTAGCTTTATTATTTTTAAAAGAGGAGTTGTCTGCATATCTTGGCTTTCTTTCCTTTTTAAGTCTTCCTCTTTTAGGTAAGATTTCATCCATAACATCTTTTTCAGCGACATGATTATCCTGAAAGATAGAATCTTTTTTAGTTCCTGAAATAGAATCGGTATGATTCACTGCCACCTGGTCCTTGTGATTATTGTTTTCTTCAATAAAGCTGGACTTCTGCTTCAATACTTCATTTTTCACAATACTTTCCTTATCCTGAACTCCTGTTTCGGAATTATTTTTAAGGAAAAATCCGATTCCGAAAACCAGCGTTACACTGGCGGCCATCCAGAACCATTTGGGAAATGAGGGCTTTTTATTTTCTTCAAGAGGAATAATAGGCGTTGTGTTTTCTTCAGAGGTTGTGTTTTCTGCCTGCTGAAGGAAATCATCAAAGCTCCATTCCATTTTTTCTTCCTTTATATCCTGGAAGATTTCGTTGTATTTATCTTGTAATTGATCTTTTTTCATAGCTCATCAGTTGTGAGATTTGTTCTTTTACTTTTTGTCTTGCCCGCATAAGGTTTACCCTTACTGCATTTTCCTCCATTTCCAGCATTTCAGAAATTTCGGAAACATCGTACTCTTCTACATCTTTCAAGTGGATCACCAGCTTCTGTTTTTCGGGGAGTTGATTAATAAATCCTATAATATATTCTTTAAGGTTATCAACGTCCATACTGTAAAGTTCCGACCGGTGAAGCTGCATATCCGCAAAGCCTATCTTCACATCGTGATGCTTCAGGCGGTTCAGGCATTCGTTCCGGACAGACTTCAGTGCATAGGATTTTAAGTTCCCAAACTGCTCCAGTTCATCCCTCTTCTGCCAGAATTTCATCATGATATCCTGCACTACATCTTCTGCTTCATCACTACTCATGACGAATCGCTTCGCAAAACGATACATCTCGTCTTTGAGAATAAACACCGTATTCTTGAAAGTTTCTTGGGTCATGAGTTTTGTTTCTTATAGGTAAGACAACCAGTCTTTACAATCTATTACATCAAAAATAAAAAAACTTCAAATATTTTTGAAGTTTTTATTTTAACAGACTCATAATAGTTTTTATTTTTTTATAAAAGTATTAAATTTACTTAGTATTCACGGTTATTTATCTGTATTCATTTCTCACATTTGAGAAATAATATAAAAATTTTATATTTGCTCACTAAAAAGACAAAAGGAAGAAAAATTTAAAACCATACTTAATAAAACTGTTTACCTCAGTGCAATCTTTACACTTTAATAAAAACTGGTGGAGATTATCTGAAACAACGATAAAGAACGGTATCAATTGTTCTTCCAATATTTTACTGATACAAAAATCTGATTTCACAAATCAAAACATGAAAAACCAAATTAAAATCCACAACCCCTGCCCCGAGAACTGGGATGATATGCACGATTTTCCTTCAGGAAAATTCTGTGATAAATGTTCCAAATGTGTTGTAGATTTTACAAATAAAACAGATGAGCAGATCAAAGATATTTTAACAGCAGCCAACGGAAAAGAAATTTGCGGAAGGATATCAACAAGACCTTTAGCTTTGGCTGCTGCGGGAATTATCTTAGTAACCAATCTGACTTTCGCTCAGGCACAAAATAAAAATAGCTTCAATATTACTTCTGAACAAAAAGCAACAGATATTACAAAAGTGTCTGGAAGATTAATATTCAAAGAAACACAAAAAGCCATTCCAAATGCGGAAGTTTTCTTTATAACCCAGAAGAAATTTTTGAAATCTATAACTAATGAGAATGGTTATTTTCAGTTAGATATTCCCAACAATCTTATAAAAGAAGAAAACATTTTACACTTCAATTTTGATAAATTGAATGAAAAAAGAAGGATAGAGAAAAATATAAAAGACACTATAAGTGCTAGTAATTATGGAGATCAGACAATCATTTTTTCAAGCAAAGAAAAAGTTGAAAATAAAAAATTTCAAATTGATTATAAGGCATTTGAAATTGGAGCTGTTGTAGTTGTAGAGAACCCTCCACCAGATTATTACTATTTCGATGGGAAAAGCATTAGCAAGGAAAAATTTGAAAAATTAAAAAAGGAAAATCCTCAATATCAATATTTTTCTTTTGAAGGAAAAGAAGCTGATATCATTTCTCAGGATAACTTTATAGATACTTTATATCTATTATATTCAAACTAAAAAACCTCCAATCGGAGGTTTTATTTTTTATTAATATGTTTCAAAAACATGCTTCAAAATAGCTTTATCTTCTTCTGTTAAAGCTACTTTTCTTCTGGCCATTGCTCTTTCGGCCACTTCGTAGACTTTATCTAATCTGAATCTTTCATCATCTTTTAAGCCGCCCCACGAAAAGTTCTCCACAAGATTGGGTGGAAAACCTGGTTTGAAGATATTGGAGGCTACTCCAATTACAGTTCCGGTATTTAACTGTGTATTGATGGCTGTTTTAGAATGATCTCCCATAATCAGACCTGCAAACTGTAACCCTGTATCTTCAAAAGCTTTGGTTCTGTAGTTCCAGAATCTTACATTTCCGTAATTATTTTTCATATTGGAAGAATTGGTATCTGCTCCAAAGTTGCACCATTCTCCAATAACCGAGTTTCCTACAAAACCTTCATGCCCTTTACTGGAATATCCGAAAATAATAATGTTATTCACCTCTCCTCCTACTTTACAGTGTGGTCCTATGGTAGTAGCTCCATAGATTTTAGCTCCTAGATTAAATTTAGAATCATCACAAAGCGCAATAGGTCCACGAAGATGGCAACCTTCCATCACCTCTGTATTTTTACCAATATAGATTTTACCAGTCTTTGTATTGATCGTCGAAAATTCTATGGAAGCTCCTTCTTCAATAAAAAGATCTTTTTTATCTCCCAAGAAACCATTTGTGGAAGATAACTCCTGTGAAGTTCTTCCTTTTGTCAGTAAGTCAAAATCGAAATCAATCGCATGATGGTTATAGGTAAATAAGTCTTTCGGTTTTTTAAAGAAAATAAGTTCTTCTTTAATGTCTGTCATTTTTTCGATCTGATGAAGGGAAAATCCTTTCATATTGATCTTTGCAGCTACCAATTCGTCTTCATAGACCAAAGCTTCACCCTGCTTAAGGTCTTTGATCTGCTGAATAACAGATTCTGTAGGGATAAAGTTCGGAACTAAAAAAAGGCTTTCTTTTTCTTCGGGAGTTTTAAATTTATCCTGAAGATACATTTCTGTAAAATAAGAAACTTCTGTATTCTCCAGAACTCTCTGCCATCTTTCAGAGAAGGTAAGGATTCCGCATCGCATGGCTGCAATTGGTCGGGTAAAAGTAAGCGGAAGAAAGTCTTCCCAATATTGTGCGTCTGAAAATACTAATTGCATTTTTTAGAAGTTAGGGGTTAAAAGATAGAATACGGGGACCTAAAGCCAAACCTTCACTACCTAAAAACAAAAATACAAAAAGATGGGAGAGAAGACAAGAGATAATAGACGGATAGATAATAAACAAGGAATGGAAGACTAAATATTTGGCTGGAAATTTTATAAGAATAATAAATATTGAACACAAAAAAGCCTTCCAAAGATTGGAAGGCTTTTATATTGTGAGTATACAAAAATTACTTAGCGAATTTTTTGTATTTGTTCATGAACTTATCAACTCTACCTGCAGTGTCAACTAGTTTCACTTTACCAGTGTAGAAAGGGTGAGAAGTTGAAGAGATTTCCATTTTGATTAATGGGTACTCTTGTCCTTCGAACTCGATAGTATCTTTTGTTTCTGCAGTAGATTTGCAAAGAAACACCTCGTCGTTACTCATATCTTTGAAAACAACAAGTCTATAATTTTCTGGGTGGATTCCGTTTTTCATAATGCTATTTTTAAAAAATTAAAGTTTGCTTTCGAAATAGTAATGGATATTTCTCTGCTAATTTTAGGTTGCAAAAGTACAACTTTTTTTCTAATATCCAAATACTGAATTCAATATTTTTTTCTTGATAAGAAATTCAAAGTATTTTCGTTAAATTTGGAACTTACTTAAACTTTAATTTCGATGAAATTCAAATTATTACTGGCTTTTTCTTTCTGGATGCTCCTTGTAACAGTATCATGTAATAAGGATGATATTACCTTTGATACTCCTTCGCAACAACTAAGGTTTTCAAGAGACACCGTATTCTGCGATACAGTTTATCATCAGGTACGTTCAGAAACTTATGTAGTAAAAGTATATAATAATGAAGATAAAGATATTCTGATCCCAAGAGTGAATCTTGAGAAAGGAGCCACCTCATTATACAGAATTAATGTGGATGGAAAACCGGGATATGATTTTAAAGATGTTCCGCTAAGAAAAAAAGACAGCCTCTATATATATGTGGAAATTGCTCCTCAAGCAACAGGACCTGAAGCTATTGCTGAAGACAAAGTGATTTTCACCAGTCCTGCAGGACAACAGCATGTTACTTTGTTCTCGGTAGTTCAGGATGCAGAATTTTTTATTCAGACTCCAACCAATCCTAATGTGATTACAAGTTCTACGACATGGACCAATAATAAAGCGAAGATTATTTACGGAAATCTTACAGTGGATAAGAATGTAACGTTAGATATAGACCCTGGTACAAAGGTATACTTCCACAAAAACAGCGGAATGAAAGTTTCGTCAAATGCAGTTTTAAATATTAACGGAGCTCTGGACAAACAGGTTATCCTTCGTGGCGACCGAAATGACCTGGATCATGATACGCTTCCTAAAAACTGGAACTCTATCAAAATGGAGCCCAACTCTATTCTTAATATGAACCATGCAAGGTTATTCGGTGGAACAAGAGGACTTGAAATGAAGCAGACTACAGCCAACATCTCCAATTCATTTATTCATACTTTCTTTGAATATGGAATTTATGCCGTAAACTCTACTGTTACTGCCAGCAATTTAGTAATGAATAACTGTGGTTTATCATGTATCGGTATTTTCAAAGGTGGAAAACACAACTATACCCATGCTACGATTGCTAACTATTCTAAAGCGATGGGAAGTTTTGACAGAAAAGGGATTTTTGCAACCAATGAATGGAAAAACGATACAGGACAAACAGAACAAGGTGCCTTACAGCAATTTAATCTGAGAAACAGTATTGTGTATTCTGATAGGGATAATTCGGTTCAGTTTGAACAGACACCTGGGCAGCAATTTGAATACCTTATTCAAAACTGTTTATTAAAGTATTCCGGTACATCTGAAGCAGGTTTTACCTTTGATAGTAATATAAATGTGGTACAGAGCATCAAAAATGAAGATCCACAGTTTATGAACTATTTCATGGCTAAAATGAATTTAAGAGTAAAAACAACGTCTCCAGCCAAAGGAAAAGGAAATTCTACTGTAGCAGGAACTGTTCCGTTTGATATTGTGAATGAATCAAGAACTACTAATCCTACCATAGGAGCTTATCAATAATGGAAATTACTCAATTACAACAACAGGTTGATGAATGGATCAAAACCATCGGTGTAAGGTATTTTAATGAACTGACCAATATGGCTATGCTCACTGAGGAAGTGGGCGAGGTAGCCAGAATCATCGCCAGAAGATATGGTGAACAAAGCGAAAAGGAAAGTGATAAAAACAAAGACCTTGGTGAGGAACTTGCCGATGTACTTTTCGTAACATTATGTCTGGCTAACCAAACAGGAGTTAATTTACAGGATGCGTTTGACAGAAAAATGAAAATAAAAACTGACCGCGATAAGGAACGGCATCAGAATAATGAAAAATTAAAATAAAATTCCGAATGTCATATTTCAGATACCGATAAAAAGATCTGAAATATGACATTAGGTTTGAAATATGAAGAAATAATGAAGAAGCTAGAAAAATCAACATTAATCGGAAATAAAACAGTACAAATCAGCGGTTCGAAAAGTATTTCGAATCGTTTATTGATTCTGGAAAGTGTGTTTAGTAATATAAAAATCGGGAATTTATCCAATTCTCAGGATACCCAACTGCTTAAAAAAGCTTTATCTGAGGTTACAGATGTGGTGGATATTCACCATGCAGGAACGGCTATGCGCTTCCTTACTTCCTACTACTCTATTCAGGAAGGAAAAACAACCATTCTTACCGGATCTGGGAGAATGAAGGAAAGACCCATCAAAAATTTAGTAAGTGCTTTGAAGGATCTTGGTGCTGAGATCGAATATATGGAAAATGAAGGCTTTCCCCCATTAAAAATTACAGGAAAGAAGATTACACAGACTTCCGTAAATGTTCCGGCGAACATTTCCAGCCAGTTTATTACTTCCCTTCTTCTTATTGCAGGAAAACTTGAAAATGGTTTAGAGATTAACCTTGTGGGTGAAGTAACCTCAAGATCTTATATTGAAATGACGCTTGATATCCTGACAAGGTTCGGAATTAAAAATAGCTTTGAAGGCAATACCATTAAAGTAGAACCTTTCAAACCTAATCATGAGTCTTCCACGAAAAGCTATGAAGTGGAAAGTGACTGGAGCTCTGCTTCCTACTTCTACTCAATCTGTGCATTGGGAAGAGAAACCATTCATCTGAAAAGCTTCTACAAAGAGTCTACTCAGGGGGATTCTGCCATTGCAAAAATTTATGAAGATTTCTTTGGAATTAAAACCACCTACTCTGAAGCTGAACACCAACTGACTTTAGAACCTCAGCCTGATTTTTCTTTCCCGGAAAAAATTATTCTTGATATGAACAATTGTCCGGATATTGCACAAACCCTTTGTGTAACTGCCGCAGCATTAAAGATTCCTTTTGAAATATCAGGATTGGGAACGTTACGAGTAAAGGAAACGGACAGACTTCAGGCTTTATATAATGAACTGAAAAAACTGGGTACTGAAACAGAAATTACAGATTTAACCATTCACTCTGTGAGCTTCGGAAAACCGGAAGAACATATTTCAATCAAGACTTATCAGGATCATAGAATGGCAATGAGTTTTGCGCCTTACTGCCTGATCGGAGAACTTACTATTGAGGATGAAGATGTAGTGGAAAAGTCTTACCCCATGTTCTGGGAAGATCTTGCCAGCGTAATGACGAAATAATTTGAAAATGTAGTAATTTGAGAATGGATGAATGATCCTTGTTTCAGATTACTGCATTTATATACAAAACATAGCCATGAAATATCTATTCTTATTCCTATTCTCTATCCCAACAGTTCTTTGGTCACAATATCTGAGATCTAATGAAGAAGTTGTTTATTCCTTTGATACTAAAGCCGGAAAGAAAATGGTATTGGTAAAGGATAAAGGGAATGAATATATTCAGTACCGATTTGGAAGTAAAGACCGTATAGAAATGGAATTTCCTTCTGAGAGAACAAAGGACAGCTGGAAACAATTCAGGTATAAATCTTATCATAGAGGCGGTGGAAAACAAAATGCAGGAATGGATTTAGAATATCTTAGCTTTTTAAATAAGGGTTACACCTATACACTTTTCAAATCTTACTATGCCGAAGATGGCTCACGTTCTACAGGAGTTACAGTCATAGATAACAAAGGAAAATCCACTGATATTAATGGAATTTATAAAAGCATCAAAGGATGTATTTGTAATCTGGAAGATCTGGGATTGATTGAAAAGGAAGATACCGGGCTATAATTTCAAAGGTATGATGAAAAAACTTTTCCCTTGTATTGCCCTTTTGACGATCACTGGTTTTTATGCTCAGAATCTGAAAAATTTTTCTGTTCCAAAAGAATATAAAAAAGTGACTGAGGTAAAAGGAGATTTGGACAAAGACGGAAAAGATGAAACTGTTCTAGTATTTGATACCGATAAAACAGCATCCGATTACGAAAGAGCTCCCGGAAAAAAAGATTATAAAAGGGTTTTCTATATCCTGAAAAACGAACAGAATCAACTTAAAATCTGGAAAGAGAACTCTACTTTGCTTTATTCAAGTGGAATGGGCTTTTATCCTGATGATAATATTCTCAACATTCAGATAAAAAACAATTGTCTGACCGTGGAACAAAATTTCTTCAGTAATTCAAGACATACTCAAACAAGCAAACATACTTTCAGATTCCAGAACGGGGATTTTTATCTGATAGGTTCCTATGATAATTTTGCAGATACCTGTGAATTTGATATTACCCATGAAATCAATTTATCTACAGGAAAAGTAATTCTAGACAGAGAATACTCATCCTGTGATGATGATAGAAAAGTACCAGAAAATATGTATAAAGAATTTATTCATAAACTTAAAGCTCCTATCAAAATGGAGGGGTTCAAAATGGGGGAACATCGCTTTAAAATTCCAGGTTTGAAAGAGGATTTCGTGTTTTAAGAAGGAAGCGGGATGATGGTAACTGGAAGTTATATTCAATAGAAATTATAAAGGAAACATTTAATTTGGTATTAAATACAAATCCCTTTTCCGGATTAGAGTATTCTCTCTTCCATCATCCAGCTTCCTGCCTCGCCACACAACAACTTAATTATCTTTTAAAGTTAAATTAACTCCTATTTGCTTGACATATTCTTAATTTTAAGTACAATTAAAATATAAACTATGTTCAAGCACCAAATGAAATATGTAAAAAACTTTACGCTGAGTATTGCCACTGCAACGGTTTTCTTTTCCTGTTCTGAAGGAGTGGTAGAAAGGGATTCTGATGCAACAGGTCTTACTTCTGTAAATAAAGCAAGCTATAAAATGGCTTCTGCAGTTCCTGTTGAAATGAACAACTGGATGGCAGGATTACAGGATAATATTTCTATATCAAAAATTTCAATTCCTGGGACACACGATTCCGGAGCGCGTATAGATGCCCCAGTAGTAACAGGTACAGCAAAAACACAAAACCTCAGCATTGCTGAACAGCTGAATGCAGGAGTTCGATTTCTGGATATCCGTTGCAGACATATTGATAATTCATTTACAATCCATCATGGTGCTATTTATCAGAATTTAAATTTTGATGACGTCCTCAATGCCTGTTATGCTTTTCTTGAAAATCATCCGTCTGAGACCATCATCATGTCTGTAAAAGAAGAACATGACGCCTCCAATACAACAAGATCTTTCGAAAGTACTTTTGATTCTTATACTCAGAAAAATCCTTCAAAATGGGATCTGGGAACAAACATTCCTACGCTTGGAGAAGTAAGAGGAAAAATCAGACTGCTTAGAAGATTTTCAGCAGGAACTGCTAAAGGAATTAATGCTACTTCATGGGCAGATAATACAACTTTTGAGATCAATAATCCTGGAGCTCAGCTTAAAGTTCAGGATTATTACAAGGTAACCAACAATGATGATAAATGGAACGGAATTTCCAATCTGTTTAATGACGCTAAAAACAGTAATAGCAACAGACTTTTCATCAATTTCACTAGTGGTTATAAACCGGGAATCTTCGGAATCCCAAGCATTCCTACTGTTTCCAATGCTATTAATCCAAAACTTAAAACGTTCTTCCAAAGCAATACAAAAGGATCTTATGGGGTAATGCCTATTGATTTTGTAAATGCAGAACTGGCAGAACTGATTGTAAAAACTAATTTTTAGTGTAGTTAAATATAAATTGTCACCATGAAGCTGTCTCTCTTTTGAGGCAGCTTTTTATTTACTCTCGCTGATTGAGCCGATAACGCAGATTATTTGTTAGGACATAATCATCAAGTCTATAATTTTGTTATCCACAAACATCTGTGGAAAATAAAATTTTACAATTTACTAAGGATGATAATTAACCATAAAAGTAAATTTAAGAAGCAAGCTTTGAAAATAAGAAGTACACTGAAGTGTTGAAAATCTTTTGATTTTCATTTTTGTCATTTGAACTCAATAAAAATGTCGCCTTTATAAAGACGACATGTATTAGGAAGAATAGGTATTCAACTATTTTTCAATACCGTAAGCTGCCATAATTTTGTTGAAAATTTCTGTATTTTCAAACAGTCCTGTAAACTCTTTGGAATTTGGACCGTAGGCAAAAACACTTGACGGGATAGAGGTGTGATCATTGGTACTGAAATTCCCGAATACCCAGCCGTCTTTCAAACTTCCATCCAAAAGCGTTAAACCACCGGTTTCGTGATCTCCTACCACCACAACCAGTGTTTCTTTATTTTCATCGGCAAATTTCATTGCTTTTCCAACCACATGATCGAAGTCCAGTAATTCGGTAACCAATTGTTCTATATTGTTGCTGTGTCCGCCGCCATCGGTTTGGGAAGCTTCCACCATCATAAAGAATCCTTTTTTATTATTTTTCAGATCATTTAAAGTTAGATCGAAAGCATCAGCAAGCCAATTTCCTCTTCCGTTGGTTATTCTCTGTGAAGCCAGAGGATCAATAATCAGTGTTCTGTTATTCAGTTTCTCTGCAGATTTCAGGCTGTGATATATATCTACTTTTGCTTCTTTCAGTTTCTGTTCAGTTTCCTGTGTCAATCCACTGGTTGGGCCTCCAATGAGAATTTTAGCTTTAGAAGCAGCGAAATCTTTCAGAATAGGTTCAGAACTGTTCCTATTATCAGAATGAGCGTAAAAGTCTGCCGGAGTTGCATCTGTAACATCACCAGTAGAAATTAATCCTGAGACTAATCCTTTAGCAGCAATAATATCAGGAATCTGTGCAATAGCTTTACCGGCTCCATCCACACCTACAAATGTATTTTTAGTTTTCACCCCTGTTGCAAATGCAGTAGATCCCGGTGCTGAATCAGTAACATAAGCATTGGACGAATTGGTTTTGGATAATCCTGTAGACTTCATATTAAATACATTCAGCTTTCCTTTATTGGCTGTAAAAGCAGCATAATATTGTGGTAAAGAAGTGCCATCCGGAATCAAAAGGATTACATTTTTTACTTTTTTGCTGATACCATCCGTTTTATACGTGGGTGTATAGGTAGTATATTCTTTGGAATTTTTATAGAAATTCTTTGGAATGGTATTCATGAACTTTTTAAGATCCGGAATATGATCGGTATTAATATAATCTACACCCATGTCCATCAGATTTACCCAGGCATTAGGAAAATCAGGAGCACCATAGAAACGCATTGGCTTTTGTTGGGCATGCGCTTTATCTACCGCTTTTTTGATTTTCTCTGTTTCTTCATCTCTCGGAATTCCTTTCCCGTTCCATTTTACCAGTTCCGGTAAATCTGCACTGAACATTCCAATTCTTTTTAGCTGATCGGAAGAATAGTCTTTGCTCAGATCTCCATCGAAATAAAGATAATTGGGATAGTTTTTAAAATCAGCCGGCTGAGGTCTTCCACCTGTAATTACAATTTTCACTCCTGAGTTCCCTGTAATTTCAGGATATTTTTTCAAGGTATTGACTAATGCCGTCAGTGTTGTCTTATAATCCTGCTTAATATCGATTAGCAGTTGTAACTTTTTATTTGTATCCTTATAGATATTCCCTTTATTCAGTTTTATCTGCTTTGAAATATTGTCCAGATAAAGATTTTCCAGTGTTCGGTCTGCAGAAAGCTCCTTTTCCGTATGGGCTACCCAAAGTTTACCCTTCACCAGAAAAACATCTGCCTCAATGGACCCAAAATTGGCATAATAGGCCTGCCAAAAAGGAATTTCCTGCATATAATCATTATGTGAATGGGCATTCCCTACATTATACTTCAGATAATTCTGCGCTTGATTTTCAGAAAAAACGGCAAGGGCCAGCAAACCCAATATTTTTGATAATTTCATTCGTAAATTTTTATGGTTTTTGTAGGCTGATAGAGTCATCAACATTCCATCACCCTTTAAAAAAGACTATATCATCACAGAATTCCTGCAATGATATAGTAGATAATAGATAAGGTTACAATTTTACCAACCTTCGTTTTGTTTAATAACACCGTGGCTGTTCACAATCTCAGCCTGTGGAACTGCCCAAACATTATGAACAGCCGGATTGAAGTTTCTTGGTGCCCAAACCTCATTTCCTTCCATTCCATGAAGTGCTTTGGCATAAGTTGTCTGTGCATCTCCCCAACGAACAAGGTCTCTGTGTCTGTCTGCCCACTCACCTGCTAGTTCGCAACGTCTTTCATGTTTAAGATCGGCCAATGTACATCCTGTTTTGGGTGCTAATCCTGCACGTTTTCGGATCATATTGATTTCCGTATCTGCTGGTTTACCCTGCATCATTAAAGCCTCAGCCTTAATAAGGATTACCTCAGCATAACGCATAATCGGAACAGCAAGATCTGTACAAGGATAATCTCCATTTCCATTAACATGACCTGACTTCAATGGGTATTTAAAAGGATCCATATACTTATTAAACTGAGCTTTTGTAACAGAATTTGATGTACTATAAGTTCTTACCGTTCCATTAAAAGTAAACTGGTCTCCCTCTTTAAGAATCGTTACATTTCTCCTAAGATCTCCGGCTTCAAACTCATCATACAATTCTTTTGTTGGCTGGAAATACCCCCAACCGTTATAATCTCCCCAACCTTTATTTTCAAGCATAACCCCAGGAAGGATACTTCCAATCCCTGTAAATTTAGGAGTACTGGAAACGGACCAAATATATTCTGTACTGAAGTTATTTTCAGCCTTGAAAACATCTGCATAATTACTCAGAAGATTTCTGTTTCCTTTTGTCATCACTTCATTAGCCCAGTATTCTGCATTATTCCAATCTTTCATAAACAGATATACTTTAGCTAACAATGCCCATGCAGCGGCTTTATGTGGCCTTCCATATTCTTTTGCAGGAAGTTCTGCCTGGCTTGGCAATAATTCTGCTGCTTTTTTCAGATCGGCCACGATATAGTCGTAATTCATCTTAACATTCGCCGCTCTTGGAATTGGGTTTGGATCCGGTTCTTTCGTACGGTCTATAATTGGAATTCCAGCTTTTTCATTACCATAGTTAGAGGCTAACTCAAAATACATTCTACTGCTCATGAATAAAGCTTCTCCCAGATATTGGTTTTTAATAGCCGTAGAAGTCTGGATATTATCTATATTACGGATTACACGGTTAGCTACTCCGATTACGTTGTATCTTCTATTCCATTGGGTTTCAAGATCACCTGCTGCAATATAGTTGCTGCTGAAATTTTTAGCATTGTCTGCTTCACCTCTTATTCTTCCAGTAACCATATCATCACTCGCATTGATAAGCCAGAAAAGCCCTCTTCCATAAAACTCACTATCATATAAAGGTTTATACATTGCATTTGCTCCTGTAATAAGATCATTCTCCGATTTCCAGAAACTGGCTTCTGTAGGTGTTCCTTCTGGCTGAATATCCAATTCTCCTGTACATGACAAAAGCATTGCGGATATTCCTGAGACTAAAAATATTTTATTGAAAAATTTCATTTTTTTACTTTTTTTGATTTTAAATTATAATCCTAATTCCACTCCGAATATGAATGAACGGGCCTGAGGATATCTACCGGTATCTACTCCATAAGAATTCATTCCCACTTCAGGGTCAAAACCTGTATATTTTGTAATGGTGAATAAATTGTTCGTGGTTATATAAATTCTTACCTTATTCACATCCAGTTTTCTGTAAAGTTCCTTTGGTAATGAATACCCGATGGTAAGGTTTTTAAGTCTTAAATAAGACCCATCCTCTATATAGAAATCTGATACTTTAGAATAGTTACCGCTTGGATCTCCCTGTGCCAGTCTTGGAATATTGGTATTGGTGTTTTGTGGTGTCCATGCATTAAGAATATCTCTTTCCATATTGTAGTTCTGCCCTGTTCCTCCCGGGTTCATAGAAATGAACTTAAATCCGTTGAAAATTTTATTTCCATATACTCCCTGGAAGAATAGATTCAGGTCAAAATTTTTCCATGTCATATTATAAGAGAATCCGTAAGAAAACTTAGGATATGGACTTCCAAGATTTACAAAATCATTATTATTAAGAGTTCCTGTATTTCCTTCTTTTTTAAGGAATTTAATATCTCCTGGCTTAGCATTCGGCTGAATCATCTGGCCGTTTGCATCTTTATAATTTTTAATTTCCGCCTCTGACTGGAATATTCCGTCTGTTTTATAGCCATAGAAAGAATAGAGCGGATCTCCGATTTTCACACGAGTAGGCTTCAATACTCCTCTTACACCATTGTCATTCACAAATATTTCATCTACATCTGCCAACTGTTTCACCGTATTTTTTAGTTGACTAAAAGTTGCTCCGATAGAGTAGGTAAAATCTCCGGTTCTTTTACTGTTATAATTGATTCCTAATTCATATCCTTTATCCTGAAATAATCCTGCATTTACGTACTGATCGTTATAAGTGGATGTACTTGGTAAGCTTACTTTGAAGATCTGATCTTTGGAATTTTTCACAAAGTAATCGAACTGTACGGCAAGGCTGTTTTGAAGGAATGAAGCATCTACCCCAAAGTTGGTTTGCTCAGATTTCCCCCATTTCAGATTAGGATTAGGACGTGTAGTGGCATAATAAGCAATATTCTGAGAAGGATCCTGTCCGAAAATAATATTGTTATCTCTGGTCATTAATGGGTTTACAGCCTGCGGAGAAATTCCTCCAAGATTTCCCAGAATACCATAACTTCCTCTTAATTTCAAGCTTGAAAGCCATGAAATATCCTGCATAAAGTTTTCTTTAGAAACAACCCATGCTCCGGAAAGGGCATAGTAGTTCGCAAAACGATTCTGTTTGGCGACCAAAGAAGATCCGTCTCTTCTTCCCAATACGCTCACAATATATTTTCCGGCATAGTCATAGTTTACTCTTGCTAGGTAAGAGACCAAAGCCTGTTTGTATTTGTAGCTGGAAACTTCTCTGTTGGTATCTGCTGCATTCTGCAAATGTTGGAAAACCTCAGCCTCACTTCTGAAATCATAAGATTTTGCCAAGAATCCTTCTTCAATGGTTTTCTGAAAAGTAAAACCACCAAGGAAATCAAAATTATGCTTACCTGCAGCAATTTTATAGGTTAGGAGCTGTTCTGCCAAAGCAGTAGATGAATTATTGGATTGGTATTCCAGATTATTGGCATCAAAGATCTTTCCGATCTCAAGAACCCTGTATGTAAAGTTCTTTACATTTCCCAGTTTAAAGGTTTGTGAAAAGTTGGATCTGAATTTTAAATCTTTTGCTAAAGTAATTTCTGCATAAGGATTAATTAAGATCTCATGAGTAGGGTTTCTTATGTTAATTCTTTTAAGATAGGCTACAGGATTAATCATATCTCCATATCCGCCTGCCACATCAATCGGCAATCCTGAAAAAGCTCCTGATGGTGTATAAACGGGAACATTGGGTGGATAATACATTGCTGCCACTAAAGCTCCAGTGTAACCGCTTTTGGTCTCAGCTGTATTTCCATCAGAGTAATTATAGTACATATTTTCTCCAATAGTTAACCAATCTTTTACTTTATGTTCAGAATTAACTCTGAAGTTGTATCGCTTTGCCTGTGTATTTAAAAGAATACCTTCAAGGCTTCTGTGGTTCATCCCTACAAAGTATCGGGACTTCTCATTTCCACCACTAAGGTTCATATTGTATTCCTGAATGGATCCTGTTCTGAAGATTTCCTTCATCCAGTCTGTCTTGGTAATTCTCCCTTCGGGATATAAAGTAGGATTGAATGCCTTCGGTAAGTTTGAAAGTTTACCTGCATTGCTAAATGCCTGATACATCACATCCTGAAATTCGGCAGCATTTAAAGATTCTTTTAGCCTCCATGCTTGATTAATTCCGTATTTTACATCAAAATCTACTGTAAGATTTCCTTTTTTCCCTCTTTTAGTCGTAATCAGGATAACACCTCCAGAAGATCTTGCTCCGTAAATGGCTGCAGAAGCATCTTTAAGTACAGAAATATCCTGAATGTCATTAGGGTTAATAGATGGTGTTCCGTTAAAAACCACCCCATCCACAACATAAAGAGGAGTTTCCCCATTAATTCCTCCCAAACCACGGATATTTACTTTAGGTGAGCCATTAGGATCTCCACCTTCGTTCACCACAGTTACCCCGGGAGCTTTTCCCTGAAGAACTTCTCCTACTCCGGATAAAGATCTGGAAGTAAGTTTATCCAATGAAGCCTCCGCAACAGCACCGGAAACCTTGCTTTTTTTCTGTGTTCCGTATCCTACAACAACAATCTCGTCTATGGATTTTTCTTTTAAGCTGTCTTTTTTTTGAGAGAGGAACATCGGTGAAGCTGAAATTGCACCAATAAGTAATACCCTACCCGTTAAGTATGTTACCGAAACAGGGATTTTAAATACATTCATGACATCCTTTTTAATTAGACGCAAAATTAGAACAGCCCTGCCCGCTGTTACATTAAGATTTCCTTATGTATTTATTAAGAAATTTTAGTTTTTCCCCACTTCTGGATTCCTTACTCTGGAATTATTTCACTTATTTCCAACACTATAAATGAATAAAATAATTATTCTATTGCTATTCTATTCATAACTGATATTAACTTTGTTTTAAGTTTATAACCCAACTGAGACAATAGACTATAATGAAACAACAGATTTACATCTTTCCCACAGAAGTATTCCAGACTAATAAATAACATACTTCCCTTTTCTTTTTTTACATTTGCTGAAAATAGATTTTCCTTCTCACAGATTATTAACGGATAGGAAAAATAAAACTCATAAAATCGTACGAATTAAATGACCATTATCATTACAGGAACCTCATCAGGAATTGGATTTGCTTTGGCTGAATACTTCGGTAAAAAAGGGCACAAAGTTTATGGTTTAAGCCGAAAACATACAGAAAGTCAATATTTCAGATCTATTCCAACTGATGTTACCGACAACAACGCAGTTCAGAATGCTATTGCTGAGGTTCTGAAAACCGAAACCAGAATTGATGTTCTTATCAATAATGCAGGAATGGGAATGGTAGGTGCTGTAGAAGATTCTACTAAAGAAGATATCCTTAAACTTTTCAGTCTTAATCTGGCCGGCCCTGTTCAGATGATGAGTGCCGTTCTTCCAACAATGAGAGAGCATAAGTTTGGAAAGATCATCAATGTATCCAGTATCGGAAGTGAAATGGGACTGCCATTCCGTGGATTTTACTCTGCATCCAAATCTGCTCTGGATAAAGTAACGGAAGCGATGAGGTATGAAGTGTATCCCTGGAATATTGAGGTATGCTCGCTGCATTTAGGTGATATTAAAACCAATATTGCAGATAACAGGGTAATTGCTAAAGTTTCCCAACCTTATAAAAATGTTTTTGATAAAGTTTATGCTTTAATGAATTCCCATGTTGATGAGGGAACAGAGCCATTGGAAGTAGCAGAATACATTGAAAAACTTTTAGGAAAGAATAAATGGAAAGCTCATTATTATTTTGGTAAATTCGGGCAGAAAATCGGAGTGCCTTTGAAATGGATTCTTCCACAGGGAACTTATGAGAATTTAATGAAGAAATATAATAAACTGGATAAAAACTAGTTGATTGATAGAACGCATTGTTATTCTGAACAGAATAAAATGCAGTGAAGAATCTTTTGTATTTTTTCACAAACCTTCAACTTATATTCGGAATCATCAATTGAAGTTATTTTTAAAAATATTTTTTGTCCTGTTCTGCGTTTTTACACAAGCGCAGAAAAAACAGTATTGGCTTATTGATACAGAAACCAAGGTTAGGAAAAAGGTAAAAGATTCTACTTCTGCTGTAAAGTTTCTGGATTCTTTAGCGCAAAACAATTATTTCTTCACTCAATTGAAGGATGTAAAAGTAAAAGGTGACAGTACAGAGATTTTCTTTGACAAAGGAAAGAACCTTAATGAAACCTATGTAAACCTTTCTGATTCCATTGTGCAAAAGCTAAAGATTCAGAAGGATTTTTTTACAAAGAATCTAGATTCTACCAAGAAAAGTATCAATAAAAGTTATATTGATGACGGCTATTCTTTCAGCAGAATAAAATCCAAATACAAAGGTCAGAAAAATGGTTTTCCAATTGTAGAACTTGATATCAATAAAAATGATAAAAGAACGATCAATGGATTTGTTGTAAAAGGATACGAAAGAGTTCCCAAAAGATTCATCAAAAATCTTGAAAAAGAATTCAAAGGAAAAAATTACGATGAGAAAAACCTGCTGGCCATCAACAAAAATTTTCAAAGCCATCCTTTCGTGATGCTGGACCGGCAGCCACAGACCTTATTCACTAAAGATTCCACCAATATTTATCTGTTTTTACAGAAGAAAAAGACCAATACCTTTGATGGGGTCATTGGATTTGGAAATGATAAAACGGATAAGTTCACATTAAATGGTACCATGAATGTGAATTTTAGAAATATGTTCAACGGTTTCGAGACCATTAATTTATACTGGCAAAGAAACCCCGATAAAGGACAGAACTTTGACCTCCAGGTAGACATTCCTTATCTTTTTAAATCCAATGTCGGGATGAATACAAAGGTGAATATCTACAGACAGGATTCTACGTTTGCGAACGTAAAATTCCTTCCTGCATTTTATTACCATATCAATAACCGTAACAAAATTGGTCTCCGTGCCACATTAGAAACCTCAACCGTTATAGATTCTCTTTATGCAATCGGAAAAGACTATAACAAAAAAGGGATCGGGATCTGGTTTGAAATGACTGAACCTACCGATATTGATCTTTTTCTTTACAAAACAAGAATCAATGCCGGATACGATTATTTAACAACAACTTACACCAAAGGAAATATAAAAGCTGCCCAAAACCAATTCTATTTTTCCGGAGAGCATAATTACCATATTTCAGGAAACCATTTCCTCAATATCAAAGCAGAAGGGGCTATGATGGATTCTAAAATTGAGTTCTCTGCCAACGAACTTTACCGTTTTGGAGGCTGGAATTCTATGCGAGGCTTTAATGAAAATTCCCTCGCCGCCGACTTTTATTATTATGGAAGTCTGGAATACCGTTACCTCATCGGCAATCAGGCTTTCTTCGACCTCTTTGGACAATATGGACAGCTCAATAATAAATCATTGAATGTAAAACCTAAGCTCTACAGTGTGGGACTCGGTTTCAACTTCTTCATTCCGATCGGATTGATGAGTTTCCAGCTATCAAATGGTAATGAGTTTGGAAACCCTTTTAAATTTAATGACATCAAGATCCACTGGGGAATTCTGAGTAGATTTTAGAGAGGATGGAAGTTTGAGGCTTGAGGTTACTATTTTCAGTAACAGCCCTGCGATTAAAAGCTAATAGAACCTATTTCCGTTATTTTAAGACTTCAATAGCTCTCAGCTCAGCCATATTAATAAAACAAAAATCTCTATACAAGACATCTTCTTCACTTTACCATTTCATTAACTATTTCTATTAAAAAATACATAAATCGTATTTCTATTTTAATATGAACTTAAAATTCACGTAATAGTGCCCAGCTAAATTTGCATTCAAAAAAAATGAAGAAAGCTTTAGCTACGTTTGCAGTTTTTTTACTCCCCTTATATATTACAGCTCAGGAGATTGCCGTTTCCGGAAATGTAAAATCTGAAAATGGCACCAGTGTTTCAGGGGTAAATATTACCGATAAAAACACTGGTAAAACCGCTACAACAGATGAAAACGGGAATTTTACCATTTCAGCCAATCCCAAAGACATTCTGGAATTCTTTTCTCCTGATTTCTCTGTGTATACTGTGGAGGTTTCTTCAAAAAAGCAGTATTCCGTTGTGTTGAAAAAAACCAATGAGAAACAGATTGAAGGTGTTGTTATAACGGCCCTTGGAATTGCTAAGAAAAAGGAAAAGATTGGATATTCTACCCAGGAAGTAGGAACCAAACAGTTTGAAACCATTACCACGCCAAGTATTGGAAATTTATTCTCAGGACAGGTCGCAGGTCTGAATGTTTCTAACCCAACGGGAATGCAGCAGGCTCCACAATTTACGTTAAGAGGAAACTCTAATCTGGTATTTGTGATTGATGGGGTGATTGTAGAAAAAGAAGTTTTCCAGAATTTAGATCCTAACAATATAGAAAACATCAATGTCCTGAAAGGAGCAACCGCTTCTGCTCTTTATGGTTCAAGAGGACGATATGGAGCGATTCTGATTACCACAAAAAGTGCAAAGAAGAAAGGGTTCTCTGTAGAATTTTCTCAGAATACTATGATTACAGGTGGGTTTACCAATCTTCCAAAAACCCAGACTGAATATGGGAATGGTTCTCAGGGTAAATATGAATTCTGGGATGGAGCTGATGGTGGTGTGAATGACGGAGATATGATCTGGGGACCAAAGTTTGTTCCGGGTCTGAAGATTGCTCAATGGAACAGCCCGATCAGAGATAAAACAACCGGACAGGTTATTCCTTGGTATGGAGCCGTGACAGGTACTCAGTATAATGATAAAGCAAGATATGAAAGGGTTCCAATCGACTGGAAATACCATGACAACTTGGATACCTTCTTAAAGCCGGCCATTATCAACAATAATAATTTTGCGATCAGCTATCGAAATAACAAAGATATATACAGGTTTTCAGGGAATTTCATGAATTATGACGATAGAGTTCCCAACTCTTACCTACAGAAATATGGTATCAATTTCTCCTCTGAAAATCATTTGGGGGAAAAGTTCATCTTTGATACAAAATTTAATTTTAACCAGGCTTTTACTCCTAACGTTCCCAACTACGATTATAACCCTAGTGGGCACATGTATACTATTCTGATCTGGATGGGTGCTGATGTAGATGGGAAAGCTTTAAAAAATCATATGTGGATTCCCGGAAAAGAAGGGGTAGCACAGGCTAACTGGAATTATGCATGGTACAATAACCCATGGTTCGGAGCTGAATATTATAAAAATCAAAACAGAACCAACATCATTAATGCTCAAACAGGATTAGAGTATAAGGCAACAAAAGATTTATCTGTGAAAGGAAAGATTTCCCTTGTTGAAAATCACAGCAAAGTTCAAATATTCAGTCCTTATTCTTATTTCAATTACAATGCACCAAGAAGCGGTGGATATATCCTGAATGATACGAAAACCTGGAACCTGAATTATGATGTTCTGGCAACTTACAAGAAAAAGATATCTGAGAATTTTGATTTTACCATCAATGCCGGAGGTTCAGCTTTTTACTATAAGAATAACAAGAATGAAAGGTCTACAGATGGTTTAAGGATTCCGGAAGTCTACACATTTGAAAACTCTATAGGAGCGCTTAAAAACTTTACTTATCTGAAAGAAAAACTGATCTATAGTGCTTATTCAACTATTGATATTGGATTATACAATGCTTTCTTTATCAATATTTCCGGACGTAACGACTGGTCTTCTACTTTACCAAAAGCCAACAGATCTTACTTCTATCCTTCTGCATCCATCAGTGCTGTGATTTCCAACTTGGTAAAATTACCCGAGGCTATCAATATGCTAAAACTTTCTGCTTCTTGGGCGAAAGTAGCTTATGATTTCCAGCCTTACTCCATCAAAAACTATTATTCAACTAATAAAGGAATTAGCTTTAATGGTAACCCAACTTATCTATACCCTACTACTTTAAATATAGAAAACTCTTTAAAACCTGAGCAGACCAAGTCTTATGAATTAGGATTAAGTGCAGGCCTCTTCAATAACAGAATTACTTTAGATGCCACTTATTTCAGAACGCTTGATTATAACAACATTCTGGAGTTCCCAAGTGCTGAATCATCTGGTTTCATCTCTCAGTATGTGAATGGTAACGAATACACCACAAAAGGATTTGAAATTTCCCTTGGGCTCGTTCCGATAAAAACTACTGATTTCACCTGGAAAGCATTAATCAACTGGAGTACTTACGAACAAAAGCTAACTTCTATTTACGATAACATGCCTAACTACAAGAACATCAAGTTAGGGGAAAGAATGGACAGCTATTATGATTACACCTGGCAAAAATCTCCAGATGGGCATGTAATTCTGGATGCTAAATCAGGAATGCCTACAAGAGCTAATGCTCCAAGTAATCTGGGACATTTCAATCCGGACTGGACTTTTGGTTTCAATAACACCTTTAAGTATAAAAAAATATCCCTAAATATCGGAATTGACGGAAGCATCGGTGGAATCATGAGATCTCAGGTGGTTGAGAAAATGTGGTGGGGTGGAAAACATCCGAATTCCGTGGCTTACAGAGATCTTGAATATGCTAATCCAGGAAAGTATTACTTTGTACCGAACGGGGTAAACTATGATCCTGTAACAGGTAAGTATACCGAGCATACCAAGCCTATCAACTTCCAGGATTGGGCACAGAACTATCCTTACCAGGCCCGAGTAACGGAGGAGGAAAGTAAAGATTTTGCCAATGTTTTTGACAGAACTTTTATCAAGCTAAGATCTGTAGTCTTGGAATATGATTTCTCTTCATTACTGAATCCAAAAGGAATGATTAAAGGTTTCACTGCTAATATCTCAGCTTACAATCTGGCCATGTGGAAAAAGTCTAAAAACCTTTATTCGGATCCGGATTTCCAGATCAAAACCGGCAGAACAGAAGATATTACCAATGATATTCAGGACCCTTCAAGCAGATGGTTCGGAATCGGATTTAATCTTAAGTTTTAACTAAAAAGTACGTCAATACAATGAAAAATAATATCAATACAAATAGGTTTAAAGGCCAAACAGCTAAATGGCTGATAAAATCGGTAGTTGCGGCAGGTCTGCTTACTTTAGCTTCCTGTGAGTCTAATCTTGATAAAATCAATGAAAATCCTAATGACCAGGCCAGCATTGATCCGAAATACCTTTTAACTTATGTCTCTAGAGCTACATTTAAGGTGGATGGCGACAATATGTATGCTTCCCGAATGATGATTGGTACGGATGGGGAAAATAAATATCAGTACTTGAAATGGAACGAAGCTTCTTTTGAGGTATACTCTAAAGCGCTTTTGAACACCGTAAAAATGATGCAGGAGGCAGACAAGATTAAGAATAAAAACTATATAGCAATCGGTAAATTCTTAAGAGCTTACCACTTCTTTAATACCAGCTTACAAGTGGGAAGTATTCCATATACTGAAGCAGTAAAAGGTGAATTAGGGATTACACAGCCTAAATATGACAGTCAGGATGTAGTGATGGCCGGAATTTTATCAGAATTAAAAGAAGCTAATGATCTTATTAATACCAATGATAAAATTGAAGGAGATATTGTTTTCAATGGTGATGCTTCCAAATGGAAAAAACTGATTAACTCATTCCGCCTGAAAATTCTTATCACATTATCTAAAAAAACAACGGTTGGAAGCTATAATATTGCCACAGAATTTACATCCATTGCAGGAAGCCAACCTTTAATGACTTCTATTTCAGACAACGGTGAGCTTAAATTTGCTGATGCTGCAGACAGCCGATATTCTATGTTCAACAACAGTGGATATGGATCTAGTTTGTATATGGCAGACTATTTCATTAATTTGTTTAAAGCGAGACAAGATCCACGTTTATTCACATTTGCATCTCAGACTACCGGAGCTAAAGAGGCAGGAAAAGCGATTACAGATTTTACAGGTTACAACGGTGGAGACCCTATTTCAACTTATTCTGAAAATGCTAAATTGATTACAGCAAAAAACATCTCTAAGGTAAACGACCGTTTTTATAAAGATCCTACCAATGAGCCTTCTTCGGTATTGAGTTATTCTGAGCTGGAGTTTATTCTGGCTGAAGCTACTGCAAGAGGATGGATTTCCGGATCTGCAAAGACGCATTATGACAATGCAATCAAAGCAAGTTTCAGTTTTTATCAGACGTATGTAAAAAATCCGGGACAGTATTTTACAGGATTTGATGTGAATCAGTATCTGGCAACACCATTGGTAGTGTACAATACTTCTGCCCCATTACAGGAACAGGTTGAAAAAATCATCACTCAAAAGTACATGATTATGTTCCACCAATCACAGTGGACTTCTTATTATGATTATTTAAGAACGGGCTACCCTAATTATCCTTTACAACCTAGTGTATCGGCACCATTCAGATTCAGATATCCACAGTCTGAATACAATTACAACAGTGCTAACTTAAAGGCTGCTCTTACAACTCAGTATGGAGGAGATGATAATATTAACTCTAAACCTTGGTGGTTACAATAGAAATCTGACTTATTTTTATACCTAACAAAGAAATCGCAGGAAAATCCTATTAACTTGCGGTTTCTTTATTATTACGATAGATCATGAACAGAAGAGAATTTTTAGAAAAATCAAGTATTTTATTAGCTGGACTAGGAACTTCAAGTGTTTTACATCCGGCTATCCTAAAGGCTTTAGCTATAGATCCGGTTGCACAGTCTACTTTTTATGATGCAGAGCATGTTGTTATTCTGATGCAGGAAAACCGTTCTTTCGATCATGCTTTTGGAGCGCTTAAAGGGGTTCGTGGGTTTCTGGATAAAAGGACTTTTATTAAACAGGATGGTCATTCTGCTTTTTTTCAAAAGGAGAAAACCGGGAAATATGCAGCTCCAGCCCGTCTGGATCTGAGAAATACCAAATCAACCTGGATGAGTTCGCTTCCGCATTCGTGGGAAAACCAGCAGCAGGCTTTCAATAAAGGAAAGTATGACCAGTGGCTTCAGGCAAAAGCTTCAGGGAATGAAAATTATAAAAATATTCCGCTTACCTTGGGATATTACAACCGTGAAGATCTTCCGTTCTACTATCAGCTTGCAGACGCTTTTACCATATTTGATCAGTATTTTTGCTCTTCCATGACGGGAACTACCCCGAACCGACTTTTCCATTGGTCCGGAACTTTAAGAGAACAACAAAACGGTAAATCAAAAGCCAATGTAGTGAATGATGATATTGATTATGATAAAGCGAGACAGGCCAAATGGAAAAGTTTCCCGGAAATTTTAGAAGAGCAGAATGTTTCATGGCGTATTTATCAGAATGAAATCAGTCTTCCAAAAGGGTTATCGGGTGAACAGGAAGCGTGGTTAAGTAATTTTACAGATAACCCGATTGAATGGTTTTCAAAATTTAATGTAAAGTTTTCAAAAGGATATCATCAGCATATTCCCAATATCATTGCTTCGCTGAAGCAGGAAATTCTGAAAAAACCCAATCAGAAAGAAAGACTGGAAACTATTATTGCCGAACTTCAGGAAGATGAGGTGAAATATCATCCGGATAATTATTCCAAGCTTTCCCAACAGGAGAAAAACCTCCACGAAAAAGCCTTTACGACCAATTCTAATGATCCTGATTATCACAATGTAGAAGTTGGAAAAGATGAACATGGAGAAAGACTTGTTGTACCGAAAGGTGATGTCCTATTCCAGTTCCGTAAGGATGTGGAAGAGAAAAAACTACCATTAGTTTCCTGGCTGGTAGCTCCCGAGCATTTCTCAGACCACCCAGGATCGCCTTGGTATGGTGCATGGTATATTTCTGAAGTTCTAAATATCCTCACCAAGAACCCTGAGATGTGGAAAAAAACAATTTTCATTATCAATTATGATGAAAATGACGGGTATTTCGATCATGTAATTCCTTTTGCTCCACCTTTAAACCCAAGCCAACCAGTTGATATCAATGGAAAAAGCGGTGTGGAATATGTAAGCAAAGATCAGGAATATATGTCTGATCCTACTTTAAAAGACTACGAAAAAGCAGAAGGAACAGTAGGATTAGGCTATAGAGTTCCTATGATTATTGCTTCCCCATGGACGAAGGGAGGTTTTGTAAATTCTGAAGTTTCAGATCACACTTCTGTATTGCAGTTTCTGGAAAAGTTCATCATGAAGAAATTCAATAAAAATGTTCATGTAGACAATATCAGTGAATGGAGAAGAGCAATGTGTGGTGATCTTACTTCAGCTTTTAATTCTTCCAATATCAAGGCTCCTCAAATGGATTACCTGGATCAGAAAGATTATGCTAAAACCATCAATGCTGCAAAAAACAAACCTGTTCCTCAGCTGAAATGGTATGCAGAGAATGAACTGAAGAATGACTTGCTTGAAATTCAGGAGAAGGGAATGAAGCCATCCAATCCTCTTCCTTACAATTTCCATGTAAATATGGAAGGTGGTAAAATTACAATGACCAATTTAAAAGAAAATGGTGTTCCGCTTCATCTTTATGACAGAACCCAATTGAATGGCAATAATTATTATTTTTCTTATGCTTTATACTCTGGAAAGGAATTATCTCATCCGGCTTCGCAATCAGGAATATATGATTATGAAGTTTTTGGTCCTAATGGTTTTTTCCGAAAGTTTAAGGGAAACAGTACTCCAACATCGGAAGTTATTCTAATTAATAATACTTTAAAAAATCAGGTTGAGGTAACTATTAAAAATAGTAAAAAAGGAAATATTACCCTTGAAAATCTGTATACAAAAAATAAAAAAACAATCCATATTCAGAAACCGGAAGAGAAAATTGTGATGGATCTGGCTCCATACAAAGGCTGGTATGATGTAATAATAACCTCAGATGAGCATAGCTGGCACTTTGCAGGAAGAATAGAAACAGGAAAAGTATCTGTTTCAGATCCTCACTGGGCATAAGAGTTTTCTTCAACAAAGCATTATAAATCCTGCACAAACGTGCGGGATTTTTTGCGCATAAAAAGTGAAATACTTTTCAAGTATATTACATTACAACAGAAGAATAACCAATGATATAAAAATTATATTATATTTATTTCATAATTTATTGATTTTTCATTACTTTCACTCTACTAATATTAAGATCATGAATAAATTAAAATTAACGGTTGCAATGTCTTTATTTGCAGCTACCATCTCCGGAAGTTTAAGTGCTCAGGATAACAATACAGACAACCATACGATTACCATTTCGGTTCCGGATGTTGCCCTTGTAGATATTGAACCTTCTGCTACGAAAAATATCACGTTAGGATTTACTGCTCCTACTGAGGCTGGTAACCCTATTGTACCTAGTGCAGCCAACAATACTTTATGGCTTAATTATTCTACTATCAAGTCCGATACTAAACCTTCCCGTAGTGTAACTGTAAAACTTAATGCTATTATTCCCGGAATAGATGTGCATGTAACAGCCGCTTCTGCTACAGGAGCAGGAGGAGGAGGAGTAGGACTAACTGCTGGACTTTTAACTTTAAGTGCTGCTGACCAGACCCTTATTTCCGGTATTGGAAGTGCTTATACGGGAAATGGTGCTAGTAATGGACATAATCTTACGTATGCCCTTGTTGCAGGAAGTGCCTCTGGTGGTGTAGCCAATTATTCAGATTTAATGGCAAAAGCATCTACTATAGCTACTGTTACCTATACCTTAGTAGACAACTAGAACGCTAAATATTCAATTCTATATTTCATAAAACAAGAAGAAATTGTATTCCAGTTTCTTCCTGTTTTTATATTATTAAATAATAAACCTCAAAACTTTATATGATGATTAAGCGTATTCTTTTGTTAATCACTTTGATTTTGCAGTTCAGCTTTTTACATGCCGGCATTGTGGTTCTTAACGGGCTTACGCATTCCTACAAAATAGAAAACGGGAAAGTTTACAAAGGAAAAATTGCGATTGAAAATACAAGTAATAATCCACAGACTGTAAAATTATTTTTACAGGATTTTTCTTACCATGCCGATGGTACTATTAATTACACAGAATTACATACTCAAAAAAGGAGTAATGGAGATTGGATAAAACTGAATACCAACCTGGTAACATTAAAAGGTAAAGAAAAAACAGAAGTATTTTATGAAGTTACCGTTCCCGATCAGGCAATAGATCCCGGTAGCTACTGGAGTGTCATTATTGTAGAGCCTGTAGAGGATGTAAAACCCAGTGATAAACAACCTGGAGTAAGCATTACCTCTGTGGTACGATATGCCATTCAGGTGATTACAGATTACGATACGGAAAAGGCCAAACCGGACCTTAGATTTGAAAATATCAAAGTAGAAAAAGAAGAAGGAAAACAAACGGTAAAAATAGCCATCGCCAACAATGGAAATCTATATTGTAAACCGACAGCATCCATTGAAATCTATAATCGTAAAACAGGAGAAAAAATAGGGACTTTTTCAAGCTTAAAAATGAGTCTGCTGCCTTCTACTTCCAAAACTTTTTACATTGATATCAGTAAAGTGCCCCCAGCTCAGTACAAAGCTACTGTTATAGCTACGGATGAAGACGAGAACGCTTTTGCGCTCAATGTGGAACTAGAAGTAAAAAATGATTAAAACCTGGACATTATTTATTGTTATATTATTCCCGTTATTTGCTTTTTCTCAACAACAACCAACCCGATTGGTCAGTAAAAAAGATAGCTTAATACCGGGAATGTCTACTTCTATTCCCTTCACGCTAAAAAATAATTCAACTGAGAATAAAGTATATGATATTTCTGTTATCACCTCAAGTTCACTTATCACTCCTATTTTAGAAAAAGGAGAATTTGTGATCTCCTCTCAGGAAACTTCAGTATATCTTGTCCCTTTACGGATTTCAACAGAAACGGTACAAGGAGAATACTCTGTTACATTAAATATTACAGACCGTTCTAATGGATTATCTTCCACAAAAACGTCTAAGATTATAGTTTCCGCAAGCAGAAAACTCTCTCTTACAGCATTGGAATCACCGGAGTTTACAAGAGCCGGAGAAACCATCCGCGCTTCTTTTCTTCTCAAAAACAATGGTAACATCATAGAAAATCTTATTCTGGAAAGTAAAAATGCTATTGTTGACCACGATCCATCTATTATTCTGGGTCCCAACGAATCGAAAGTCATTACAATACACAAAGCTACTAATCCGGAACTGGGGCAGAATGAATTTCAAAACCTAAATCTTTCGGTACATTCAAAAGATAACCCTAAGGAAGATCAAACCATCTACATAAGTACTCAGGTTATATCCGTTCAGCCTGCCAACCAAGATATCTATCATCGGCTTCCGGTTGTAGCCTCATTATCTTTTATTGGAATGAAGAATATGGGCGTATACAATGATGGCTTTCAAGGTGAAATCTATGGTAAAGGATCATTGGATAAGGAAAATAAAAATCAGATTGAATTTCATGCAGCTACACACAATCCTATTGAGCTCAATACTTTTACTCAGTATGAAGAATATTTTGTAAACTATAAAAGAGGTAATCTATTTGTACATTTAGGAGATAAAACCTACTCTGCATCTTACTTAACTGAGTTTGCAAGATATGGCCGTGGTGCAGAAATCCGGTATCATTTCAATAGGTTAAGTATAGGAGGTTTTTATAACCGTCCAAGATTTTTCAGAGACATTAAGGATGAATTTAATGTGTATTCTGCATTTAAAATTCGTAAAGAATCTGAAATTTCGGTTGGGTATCTGTATAAAATGCCTATGAAAGAAGAATCTAATACCCGAAATATAAGCCAAAACGCTGAAGCTCATCTTCCTTATGCGAAAGGGCAGTTCAAAATTTCAAAACATATTAATCTCTCCGGAGAGTTTGCTTACAGTACGACCAAAAAAGCTGAAGGAACTGCTTATATGGTACAGGCAGAGGTAAATTTTCCAAAATTCAACGGGAATTTAACCTATATGAAGGCTAGCCCTCAATTTGCAGGATATTTTACCAATACCAATACTTTCAGTGGATATCTTCAATACAGACTGACTAAGAAACTGAATGTTATCGGCAATTATATGCAGGATGCTAAAAATTTTCAGAGAGATACCTTATTTCTGGCTGCTCCTTACAGAAAATACCTGCAGTATGGGATACAGTATAAATATCTCTCCAATGGTTCTATCATCATCAATCATGGTTTTCAAAAATATCAGGATCGTTTGGAGCCTAAGCAGTTTGATTACTACGAACGTTTCTTCAGAGTGAGCATAAATCAGCGTATCGGAATATTTCAGGTTAATATTGAAGGGCAGTTTGGTAATACAGACAATTATCTGATCGGATTTAATGGAAACTCAAGTTTGTATGCTGCCAATGTATCATTTGAAAAATTTAAAACCTCTTTCAATCTCTTTGGAAGCTATGCAATTACTTCCAGATATCAGCTGCAAAATCAAAAACAGCTTTATTACGGAGCGAGAATCTTCAGTAAATTTTCAGACAAAACCAGTGTAAGTTTGTTTTACCAAAACAACTACATCCCTGAGGAATATTTTAAGGACAGAAACTTATTTGAACTTCTATTTCATCAACAACTATTTCCCGGCAATGAGCTTGATCTTTCGGGAAGATATTCATTACAAAGAGGGCAAATTGGAGATAAAGATTTTATATTTTCAATGCGTTATACATGGCGGCCTAATATTCCGGTACAAAGAACTGCTGAATATGTTTCCTTATCCGGAAATGTTGGTAATCTGGGGATAAAAAAAACAGATGGGATAAGATTAATGCTGGGCAGTTATTTATCTATTACAGACAAAGAAGGGAATTACACATTTAAGAATGTAATTCCCGGTAATTATTTTCTTGAGATAGACCGCTCAACCACAGAGATCAATGACATTCCAACTGTAGTTTTTCCAGCTGCACTGCCTCTTACCGATAAAGAAAATGTTTTTAATTTCGGGATAACAACAGCAGCCAATATCCAGGGTCAGGTTCAACTTTTAGAAACGGAAAATAAAAGCCTGGCAGATATTGAAGCCCTACAGTCAAAAAAAGGAAAGAAAAAAAGAGAAAGTATAATTGTAGAAGCGGTTGGAGACAGCCATACTTATCGTAAAATCTGTTTTGTAGGAGAAGATTTTGATTTTACTTATCTGAAACCAGGTGACTGGACGGTAAAACTTTATAGGAATGGTCTTGATAAACGGTATAAGATTTCAACTGATCAGTTTCAATTTACTTTGAAACCCTCAGAAATAAAAAAATTAAATATCCAGATTGTCAAACAGCAGATAGAAATCAAGTATCAACAGGAATCCTTAAAAGTAGGATATAATGAAATAAAAAATAAGAAATGATTCTGAACCGCACCCTATTACTAGCCGCCTTTACGTTCTCCTGTTCATTGTATTCTCAGACGAATGTTACGTTGACTTTACCTGTTGTTACTTTAATGGACATAGAACCTACCGGAAACATTGCTTTAAACTTCACGCCCCCTACTGAAGCAGGAAACCCCATTGGCAATCCAACCCCCAATACATCGAAATGGATTAACTATACTTCTGCTATTATCAGTGGAGGACTTACCAGAAAAATCACCGCGGCTATTAGTGGAACTCTTATTGCGGGACTAGATATCAAATTACAGGCAGCTGCTGCTTCCGGCGCAGGAGGCGGAACATTAGGAACTCCTTCGGCACAAGTTACTTTAACCAACACTCCGGTTACCATCATCAGTGGAATTGGAGGAGCTTTTACTGGCAATGGAGCCAATAACGGGCATCGATTGACAATTTCTCTGGTTCCCAATACTTATGCCAACTTAGTTACCCGGCCCAATACCACCCTTACCATTGTCTATACCATCACCGAATAATAAATGAAGTATGAAAATGAATTGTCAATTTTTCCGAAAAATCTGTATAAAAAGGTTGATCTATATTATCCTTATACTCAGCAGCAGCAGTTTTATAAAGGCACAGGTTGTAAATGTCTCCGGAAACTGGAATGCCAGTATACCAGCTATTACCGAAGCCGGTAGTAATTATACAGGAACTTATGATAATTCCGGAAATACCGCCCCTAATCTAATAACATTATCTGGTACATTACCTGGTTCTTTCCTTAATCTACTTTCAAGTTCCGGTGCAAAGATGACCATGCGCTATACACCTAACCCCTGGAATAATTCTCTGACTCTTTCCGCGAAAAGAACCGGTGGGACAACAGCAATACATGGACTTTGTGTCCTTTGTACAGCCTCAATCAACGGAGGTGCAAATTATATCCCAATATCCCAAACCGGTGATACAACTTTTATAACTTTTACTTTTAGTGGTGTTTTAGGAGTGGGTAATAGTGTAACTTTTGCAGATATCAATTTAATAGTACAGCTAGCCGGTGTTTCTGTAACAGTTCCCTCAAACACCTATAGTGCTCGAATAGTTTTTACCATCGTTGCAAATTAATGTAACCAGTAATGAAGAATGCTTACTTTCAAGAAGTAAAGTTGCAGCTATCATTATATATAAAAAAAGAATCCTTTCCAATATTTGGAAAGGATTCTTTTTTTATATATAATAAGTATATTCAATTTAGTGTTTTGCCCACCAAAGAGGGGTAAGCACGGCATCTTGTCCACCTAATAACTGTACGGCTTTCGTATACCCATCCTGGTCCGTATTTCTGAAGATACTTGGATATCTCAACCTTTGAGGGAAATTCTGAATAGAATTGGTCATATAATTTCCTGAATTCAGATTAGGTAAATTAACCAATGGTGTTTCTATTGCAGGATTTTCAAAGAAAGGTAACCCCAGTCTTCTTTGATCACTCCAGGATTCCAACGGAAGCCATGGCATATTGGCAATATACTTTTGGGTGATGATTTTCGTAAGCTTGTCATTTCTCACAGAACCGTTTTTATAAATAGTATTTACAGGATATTTAATCTCAACAGAAACCATATTACCCGTAGAAGGGTCTTTGTAGTTCATGGTATGACTGGCTCCCGGCTCTGCTACATGGGTGTAGGCAACAGAAGTTCCATCACGATTATAATCTGTTGAGGCAATATACTGAGTATAGAATTGGGATACTTCATTATAAGCAAAGCTATCCTGAATTCCTTTATTATAAGCAGCTACATCACTCATAGGAACAGACCAGCCCTTTAGAGCAGCTTCCGCCATCAGGAAATACGTTTCCCAGCTTGCAAAGAAAATTCTAGAGTTTTTGCCTTCTCTATATTGTTTCCCTAAAGCAGGCATACACCCAATAACGCCTCTTAATCCGTTTCTCTGTCCTTTTACACCCCAATTTCCTATTGTTGTCGTATTCCAGGTATTTACTGTATTGATTGTAACTTTAGATCCGTTTGCAAAAGTAAGATCCCCTTTATTGGTAGTAGCCTGGCTGGTATAGGTAGGATAAAGTGAATAAATTGGGTTGGTAAGGTCTCCAGGAATATAAAATGTTTTATAAGCTCTTGGGTCTATTTTATTAGGAAGCCCATCCAGCCAGTATCCTGCGCTTGGATCATTGGTTAATGTGGAGAATTGTTCATCATATTTTACTCCAATATAATCGGAAGCTTTTACGGATGTATGCTGTGCAGCCGGCAATTGATCTGTAGAGTTAACGCCTCCTAAACCGATATACATATTATTTAAAGTAGCGGATAAAATCTGAGAGTTCCATTCTCTGGACATTACCCCTGATAAAGGATTCCAGCCTGTATCTTCTTTAACTTTAAAATTATCATCACTTGTACTGATAAACATATTAGAATTGGCCGCATTTTCAAACTCTGCTTTTGCTTTTGCAGGATCTACCTCTGAAATTCTCATGGCAATTCTCATTCTCATGGAGTTAGCATACTTTACCCATTGGCTCCATTTAAATCCATAGGCCATATCATAAGCACTGGGATTGGAAGGGGCAGGTTGGTTAACATCCATTTTAGCTGCTGCATCCTTTAGTTCGTCTAAAATAAAATAATAGACCTCTTTTTCAGAATTAAACCCAGGATTTACTTTTTTAAATGCCTGAATAGGTTGGGGCCCAAAATTATCAGAAAATTCACTCATTAAATAAGCTCTCCAGATTCTAGCTACCTGGGTAAGATTATCATAGTAAGGTTTACCTTGTCCTATTGCTTTCTTTTCGTTGACGATATCAATAGTTGCATTGGCATTATTCAGCCATTCTGAAATTCCTTTCCAATACTCCAGTGTCCAGGAGTCATCATATGAACCCCCTGCAATTCCTGTGGTCAGATGTTGTCTTGCTGCCGTTTTCCAATATAAAACAAAAGTACGTTCAGCAATATTGGGATCTTGTTGAGCACCCAAGATAGAATTATTCAAGAAATACTCCGGTTCAGCACTATTAATATCAACCGCATAAGGATCGTTATTCATGTCTTCAAAATCGCTACATGAAGCAAGAACCGTAGCAAGTGCTATGAAAGATAAAATATATTTTTTCATAATGGTATTATTGATATTAAAAGCCTAGTGTAATAGTGAATAAATAAGATCTGGTAGTTGGAAATGAAAGATTTTCAAATCCTACAGCATTGGAGTTGATAGCAAATACAGATTCGGGATCAATACCTTTTGCTTTACTATACAACATCCATACATTATTTGCTGTGAAAGCAACCTTAGCACTTTGAAGTGCAAATTTTTGAAATAAACTCTTAGGGAAACTGTATGATACCTGAATATTTCTTAATCTAATATTCGTAGCATCATAAATATTCTGTTCTGTAATTCCCAGGTTTCCTGTTGTTACCGCTGCCCAGTAATCTTGTTGTGTGATCTCTTTAGTATTAGATGCATAACCACCCCCTGGCTGCTGTACTACTGCATCAAGAACAAAATTATCTCTTCTTCCTCCCGGAGCTGTATCTTCTGCAAGTCCTACTTTTTGTAAAGCTGATTGTGTACCTGAATAAAATTTGCCACCAATACGACCATCAATCTGAAAAGAAAGCCCAATATTTTTATAACTAAAACTATTGGTAAGTCCAAATAACATGCGCGGATTTTGATCTCCTAAATAATACTGATCGGGAGTAGCCTGGGGTAATCCGTTTGCTCCTACAATCAATTTTCCAAAATTAGGATTATTAGGATCTTCTACCCTTAAAAATTTGGTTCCATAAATAGCTCCATAAGGCTGGCCTACTTCTGCAAAAAATGTAACATTATCATAGCCTCCACCTCTCAAAGGATATTTAGAAAGAGAGCCATAAATATCTTTTATCTCACTTTTTAGTTTTGAAAAATTGGCATTTACATTCCAGTTAAAGTTTTCATTTTTAAAAATATCAGTATTCAATACCACTTCAATTCCACTATTTTCAAGTTTCCCGCCATTAATTTTCATATCCTCATACCCTGAAAGAGGATTCATAGGTAGATTAATTAATTGTCTTGTTGCTGTGTTAAAAAAATAACTTACATCCAGAGAAACTCTATTAAAAAACTTAAGATCAGCTCCTACTTCAAAGCTCTTTAATTTTTCAGCTTGTACAGAGGCATCATATAGAGATTTTAATCTACCTAAAACAGCATGTCCTGTGGGGTCAGCCGCAAGTTTATAAATATTATATAGTTCGTAAGGATTTAAAGAATTTCCGGTTACGGCATAAGCTCCACGAAGCTTTGCAAACGTTAATACTTTTGAAGTTGTACCATTCAGTTTATGCAACATTTCTGTTAAAACCAAGGATGTACTTAAAGAAGGATAAGAATATGATCTGTTTTCTACATTTAAAGTTGAAGACCAGTCATTCCTGAACGTAGCATTAATAAACCAATATCCGTCATAATTAATTTCCAAAGCTGCAAAAACGGAATTAATCTTCTTCCAAAGATCAACCTCATTATTAGCGCTACTTGCAAGATCACTGGTATTGTTTACACTAAAAACATTGGGAACAATTAAATTTTGAGTACTGAAATAAAGAGCTTTAGTTCTTGTCTCCATTAGTTGTCCATACAATGCAAGAGAACCACCCCATTTCCCAAATAAGTTATCTTTTTTAGCAGTAAGGTTTGCGATATAATTGTTCTCATAAAACTTCTCTTCACTAGTGGAATAAGAGTTTCTTCGTGATGAACCTGTCCATACTCTGGCATCTGCATTCAAAGCGTAAAAATCAGTCCCAAGCCTTACATCTGCACTCAACCAATCATTAAACTGGTATTTAAGGTAACTATTTAACAATGCACGATCTTTTTTATCAGCATTAAGACTGTTGTATGCCGACCAGTAAGGGTTTATACCATTGGGGCTAATCCAATTCGATTTTATATTGTTTTGTGTTTGTCCTTCACGATAATCGCGAATATCAATATTCTGTGGCATCAGGAGAATGTTAGAATAATAATTTCCATCCCCTCTTCCGCCAGCAGGTCTATTCCTTGCCTTACTACTAATGTATTGTACCTTTACTTCTGATGTCCATCTTTTTTCTTTTCCAAAAACAGAATTCATTTTTGCCATGAAGTTGAATCTCTCAAATTTGGAATTAGGAATCTGGCTATTATCATTTAAATAATTCATAGATGTATATAAGCTAGTCCCTTCTCCCAGATTTTCCTGAAAATTCAAAGTATGCTGAGAATTGATTCCTGTTTTAAAAAAATTACTCAGGTTATCATATCGCTTCATATTAGTTCCGTCCAATGCGGGGCCCCATGAACTTGTATTCTCACTATTAGCAGGATTCACAACACCATTTTGGCCTAGTCCAAAACTTGTCTGCATATCTGGCTTCATAAAAATAGTTTCAAAACCTAAATTGGTAGAATAAGTAATTCCTATGCCGCCTTTCTTCTTTCCAGTTTTTGTTGTAATCAGAATAACACCATTTCCACCCCGGGCTCCATATAGTGCAGAAGCTGCACCTCCTTTAAGGACAGAGATACTTTCTATATCTTCTGCATTAATATCATTCAGCCCATTTCCCATATCCAAATCAGGGTTCCAAAAATCGTTATTATAATAACCATTATTCTGCTTGGCTTTTACCCCCATACCATTGCTCAATGGAACCCCGTCCACTACAATCAGAGGTTGGCTGTCTCCTGTAAGAGAGTTAAAACCTCTTAGATTGATCCTTGATGATGATGCAGGACCAAACCCACCTTTAATTACTTGCATTCCTGCTACTTTACCAACTAAGGCATTAGTAACATTCGTTTCTTTTGCATCAACGAGAGCTTGCCCTTTTACATCTTGGAAAGAATATCCCAAGGTTTTCTTTTCTTTTTTTACTCCATAGGCTGTTACAACAACTTCATCAATTTTTCCAACCTTAGCAGAATCTGTCTTCTGTGCAGACAATCCAGTAAAGCAAAGAAATAATGATGAAAGAATTCCCGCCTTAACGATAGTTCTATTCATAATTATATTTAATATTTTGAAATCAAATATAATATTTTAACAGTATTTAATAGTATACTAATAAAAAATAAGAACAAACACTAAAATATCATTGATATAAATGAAGTTATACTTTCATATTCAAAAAAATAACTTACAATTTAATAGAAATAGAAAATATTTAAATGCAAAAAAAGCTTGTAAGTAGTGAGATTAGAAAATAAAGAAAAGAATTCTATTATTATTTTGAAGGATAGTTATTTTTTGGACGAATACTGAAGGACGCTTCTATTCTAATGACTAATAAGCAATAAGTAATCTATAATGATGGTAAATATTTGTATGATACCTTAGTTTGTGCCCTAACCTCACTCTTTGTCATCCCGTAGGGATCTAGACAATGGTATTCATAATTTTATTCTACTCTGGTTATGGATAGCTTATTTCATAACCTTATAATTGCTAAGGATCCTTACAGAAGTCAAAGATTAGAAGTAGTCAGTGACAAAAGTGGCGATGGAAAAAAAATAGTAATGATACCAAGAATATCTGTCATAACACAATAGCTTAATATAAAAATAAGTCTATTGTTATTTTACATATTCAGGATTCAATAGAAGTGGGCTTTAGCCCGCTTTATCATGAAGAATAATTCCAATGGCTTTAGCCAAAACTTAAAGATAAGTGGCTATGAGCATGGTTTTGGTTTGCGTTGGATTGAGTTGTGGATTGAATATCCTTGAGCTGTGGATTAGCTCTGCTTTATTCGTTGGGTATAACGCAAAAAAAAATCCTTTATCGTAATGATAAAGGATTTTTAAAAATAAAATAAAAACTGGCGGCGGCCTACTCTCCCGCGTTAGCAGTACCATCGGC
>NZ_FNEG01000007.1 GCF_900100075.1 Chryseobacterium jejuense | reverse complement strand
CCGGTTGATCCCTGCATGATGGTTTTCAGATACGCCATCAGCATTTTGTGATGGGCGGAAAGAAGAACCCTTTGTCTTTGTTTCGGTTTTCATATGCATTGTGTTTAGTTTAGTATTAAAGATAACAATATTTTACAGAACATCCATCATATCAATAGGATACGAAATAATTAATCGATATAAAATTTGATGTCAGGCAAAAAAAGACCGTCATTAAAATGGACAGTCTTTTTTTTATGAATGTTGATAATGTGTAACAATTTTAGCTTGTTGGCCAAAGTCCTGCATATTCAGAATTACCATAGCTAATGGTTTCAGCGCTCACTATAAAGCTAATGTACATACTGTTGCTGTCTACAGCATCAAATTCTACTTGGTGCTGGATAACATAACCGTTTTGCCAGTTCAAAGTGATTAATGTTCCTTCTTCGTGAGATTTGTTGAAAGTAATTTCTCCTACTGTTGGCTTATATTTTCCGTTCAGTAAACTTTCTAAGATATCTGATTTTTCAGTAGCTTCTACTGTAACTTTGATTAATGCGTTAGATGGGTCTGATGCTACACGTCCTGATACGTCTGTTGATCTTGATACGCTGTAGTTCATTTTTAATAATTTCTGACCTTCTCCGTTATTGAATTTTAAGATTCCTCTCGAATTTCTTTCTGCCATGATTTGTAAATTTTAATCGTTAGTAATATTTTGTGATTCAGTGATTGTGTAGCAAATATAAAAGGTCTTTTTCTCTAAAAAAAACTTTTCACCATAAATTTGAAAAATTGTAGTAGTTCTACGACTTTTTGTAGTAATTCTACGACATTGGATTTACGAACACCACTATAACTACCACTAATAAAGCATTTTAAACTTTATCTCCAATTAATGAAAAAATATACTTTTACACCTGAATGAGAAATAACAGACAAAATCAATGTGAAAAATCAAGATTTTCACCTCAAAATTTCACCCTGAAAATAAAAAAGCAGAAGTAAAGTTACTTCTGCTTTTTATGATGATAAAACTAACAATTAATGTTTAGTATATTCCGGTGCTTCTGTTGGGGCCATTGTAGGAGTAAAGAACTCGTTCAACCAATAGAAGGTCTGTCCGTTTTGCTGGATCTTCACTGCCGGATTGTTTCTGTGATTTAGCATTCTTTCTGCCAGATCTTTGTAGTGATGGAAATAAGTTCTTACCGTTTCATTACGAACTATTTTAGATTTCTTCCATCCTTTAAGTTTGAACTTAGCCAATATCTCTTCTTCAGAAAGATCAAATCCTGTACTCATTCCGATGGCATAAGACATTGGTAATTCATAAAGATCTCCTTTATCTAAGAACTTGATGGTTGGATTGTATTTCTTTAATAGTCTTACATATTCCTTGATTGCTTTTGACTGGCTGAAACCTGGTTTATCTGGTTCTGTATTTCTGTATACTTCAGAATAGAAAGCTTTAAGATTATCATATTCGGATTCAGAAATAAGAATTCCTTTTTCTACACTTGGAGTAATTTCTTTCAGCTCTTTTGGTAAATATCCTTTTACAAGGAATGGGTTTCCATAGTTGATAAGCTGTGCAGCAATTCCTGCAGAAACTGGGTTAGTAAGTCCTGGATACAGATATTTATATTTTAAATCTACATCTGTTTTCCCGGCTCCTACTGAAGAATGGAAATATTCATTCAGTGATTTATCTACATTCTGATTATCTAAAGTAACCTGTGCAATAAGGCTGTCTACTGACTTTTTAAGGAATCCAGGGGTAGCTACATCTCCTTTTTTAGGGAAGATTACAAATCCCTGAGACATACTCTGCTTAGGATAAGCTAAAGAGAAGAACCCTGCATCTCCCTCTACAAGGCTGAAATTATTCTTAGTAAGAACATCAGACTGATTAATGATCTTTTGCTTTTTAAGCTCAGCAATATTTTTAGCAGTATTGGTTACCACGTTCTCAGCCATCAATACAAAATCATTGTAAGTATCTGAAGATCTTGCGCTGGTCTGGAACATAATTAATCTTGCCTGAGCCTGAGTAAGAGAACCAATTACACTGTACATATTTCCGCTTTGGTTAGCAGACGTCCCTACAGTAACTACGATATTGGTTTCATCCGGAACATTAGCAAGAAGGTTTCCAGCGGCAGAAAGAGCTTCTCCTACCGGTTGGTAGCCATTATTGCTGGCACAGTTCATTTCATTCGTTTTCTGATCGATAAACGTTGTAATCTTACTGTAGTCATTACTTAGGTTGGAAACCGCAGTATTGTTACCACAAGTATTGTTTTTATATAAAACCACACCATATTTTACGTTATTGAAATACGATGGTTTTTCAAATCTAAGCTGAAGATCCTGTAATAATGATTTTACAATAGGTGCATACGGTGCATTTCCGGCACTTATATCCAATGCAAAAACAATATTGATGTTTTTATCTCTATCTGTAATTTCTTTATAGCGATCGAAATAGATAGGTTCTCCCAATACGTTAAACACGTAGTTTTTACTGTAATCAAGGATATTGGTAAAATACTTAGTTTTAGAGTCTGGAGTTGGAGTTTCATTTAAAGCCAGGTTTACTGGGAAGATATTTTCCAGAGGTTTTCTCTTATTTACATCTGTAAGAAGAATAGCAGTTTTATTATCTGCATCCGATCCTGATGCACCTGGATACCCTTCACGTACTCCTAACTCAGTTTCAGTAATCCCTGTTGTATTTTTAAGTTTGATAGCTGAACGCTCACCCCATGTAGAAATTACGTTGGAGCTTACCCATCCGTAAAGCCCCTTCCCAATACTATCGATATCAACAGATGGCTTTTTACCTACCAGGAATCTTTTGTTATTTTCAGCCTGCTTATACACATACACCATCTGCCCGTTAGGGATCTTAACATTGGCTGTTTCAATAAGACTTGGTGAGTTGAAAACCATGATAGAGTCATTCTTGTAGTATCTTTCAGCGCTTCTGATAACCTCACTGTTATTAGGGACTACAGCTACTCTTACAGGATATCCTGTTCTTTCATTTTTCAGGGAGTGATTCCATAAAAGCAGGTCAGATTCATGGATCCAGCCATATGTTTTAATAGATTTTGAGGAGACTTTTTTCATTAAGGCATCCGGAACATATTCCGCTACCTTTACCATTCCGTCTCTATGTTTCAGAACCATTAAAGGTTCCAGAAATTTTACTTCTTTATATGATTTTTCATCATCTTTATCCAAATAAGCCGTATTTCTCGATCTGTCTGAAATAACGATCCATGGAACGGATTTTTTAGGATATCCGTTGACAACTGTTGAATTATCTACCTGTCCATATTGAGAAGGTTCAGGTGTTTTTTTTGACGGAAGCTTTACCTGGCAACTCGTCAACAATACTGATAATCCTATATAATATGCTGCTAGAGGAAATTTATTTTTCATCCTATTTTATCTTTTTATGATTGGCACATCCGGAGAACCGGACGGTATTATTTGCTTTGGTTTATTTCTACTTTCGTTACACAGTTCTGTGTATCATCTAAATTTACCTTTACAGTCTGGATCACAGTATTTTTATCAAACTGAAGACCTGCACAGTACATGTAGAAGTTATTTACTTTACTGTCGTTTACTTTTACCACTGTGTTTTCATTGTTACACAGGTAAGTTTTTAACAGGTAATTGTAGTGCATATTGAAGCTATTACCGTTTGCAATCTGTTGTAAGTGATATTTGAAATCGTTATCAATTTTCGCATAAGAATCTTCTACAGATACTTCTTCCTGTTCTAAGGAATTGTAAGCCGGAAGAATTTTGATACGGTGGTAAATAGGCTCCTGACTTTCTTCTGTGTACAGCGTCACGAGATAATCTCCAGGTTTTTTATAAGCATAGATAGCCAGCTTATCTTTGGAATCTGTATTTCCTGTTTCGCCAAACTTCCATGCAAATTGTGCCGCATTGGACACAGCACGGAACTGTACGTTCTCATTCTGCATTGCCTGCGTTTGAGCTTCTATAATTGTTTTAGACTTTACACTGTCCTTAGGCTGTTTAACGCTTCTTGCTGTTACCATTACCGGGAAGGATTTTGTGTACTTATTGTCAACAATCAAACTTACCTGGTAATATCCAGGTTTATTATAGAAGTGGATTCCGCTGTTTTTATCAGAAGTTGTTCCGTCTGCAAAATTCCATCTTTTGGTTTTTGCAAACTGGGTTTTATCTTCAAATAAAAGGGTATCTCCTACCGACAATGTAGATGGATAAACTACTGCAACAATATCATCAGCAGAGTGGATCACTTTTTTCTGCAGCCATAGTGCAACAAGTGCTGCAATGAGCAATGTTGCAATAACACCGATAATAATGTTCTTCTTGTTCTTTTGAAAATAATTCATAGTTAATAATTGTGATGTGTTTTATTTAAAGTTCCTAAATTCATTGGTTAGTTTATTGAGTACGAGCTTTCAAATCACTCTTACGCTGATAAATCTTATCCTGTTTGTCCTTAAATCCTATTCTGCATTCTTCCACCTGCTTTTCAAACCTTTTGATATCTTCTGAAGTGGTTGAAATTACCTTTTTATCTTCGTAGTACATCTTATAGAATCTAGCAATTTGCGGGTAGGCATCTTTTCGGGTATCAATGATATTTTCATTACGTTTAAAGTAATCATTCAGATCATTAACTCCCACAAAGATATTATTTTCCACAAAAGGCTGTGGTGCCTCATCCGTAAGCTTCGTAATCATGGTATAGGTACTGTCCATGATTGGAATAATAATTTTTTGGTGTTGTTCAAATTCGGCCTTCTGTTCAAGATTCTGAATTCCCCTTACGTCTTCATCAGAAAACGGAGATTCAAATCCTTTTAGAAAAATAATTCCTAAAAATATCATGGCAGCTACAAGCATCAGTATTAAATAAAAAAACTGATAATGCCTTTCCTTTTTAGATAGTGTAATTTGTCCTTGCATATCTTTATTTTTTATCTTCTTCTACCTCCTGTGAAATTTCTTGTAGGGTCTTTTCTAAGCTCATTATTGGCTCTGTTTACTTTTCCCATACATTCATCAAGGTCTCTGAGAACTGTTTTCTTTTTGAAATCTACCCCAATAATCTTAGTCTTTAAAGCAAGCATAGGTTCTATCTGCTTCATTAATGTAGCGTAGTGCTTAAAGTTTGTGATACTGTCTTTCCCCATAACACTTTTAACACTTCCTACGTTATCCATAATATTGGTTCTAAGAAAAGCCTCATTCTTCACCTTATTCATATCAAGCTGGGCCATTTTTTCGTAAATATCATCTACACTAAGCTTAAGCAGATCACTTCTACGCATTAATTCCTTGTAAGCTTCAGCTTCGCGACTTATCCCTTCACGTTGTATATCATAGCTCTTAAAGAAGAGGTATAAACAACTAAAGGATACCATAGACAAGACGGCAAAAGAAAGAATAAACTTCCAAATGCCTGTTCTGACGTCAGATTTGTTCAATTTTTTTTCCCTATTCGAAGACATATATTTGCGATTTGTTTGGCCTGTGAAAGTATAAAAAAATTTTTTTATGCACAATACGTATTTTCCCCGCTCCGATTTCGTGAAAACCCGGTTTAAATTAATATTAATTTTCTCTTTCATAAGTTTTTCATAAATTAGGCCTCTGAATTTTAAATATCATTCGCCAAATCGATATTAAGAATGAGTAAAATATTATCTAATACCGTGCGTTTTTCTATAGCAGACAGCGATTTTTATTTTAAAAAAATAATGATCAAAACCTTAATGGAAAACCCTTTCTATATGCTGTTGAACGACTGTAACAATGGCCACGAGCTTGTAAACAGAATTTACAGAAGACAGGAAGATGTATTCATTATTGAGCTATTTATGCCGGTATTGAGTGGAATTGAAGCAATTAAATATATAAGGAAAAATAACGCAGAAACGCCTATTATCACTTATTCCGGGACTTACCAGGAAGATATGGCTGAGATTCTGTCGAGAATTCCTAATATATATTATTGTCAGAAGAACAGTACCATTATTAAGGACATTATTAAAGGAAGTATTGCTTCTGATGAGTTTGATTATCAAACCTATTCAAAAGAATGGGAACAGCAGCCGCTTGCCGTACAGGAATATATGGACAGGCAGAAGAAAGGACAGGAAGAACTTTCTCCGGCTGAGATACAGCTTATGAGATTCTGCTACGAAGGCTTCAGTAATAAAGAAATTGCAGAAAAACTGAACCTGAGTACAAGAACAATTGATACTTACATTAACCGATTAACGGAGAAATTGGGATTAAAAACTAAACTTCATCTTATCCGTTTCTGTGTAGAAAATGGGTACTACAATTCCAGTATGTAGAAATTATATTATGAGGCATGGAGAGGGTAACAGAAAGCTCTGGTAAATTGATGGTTATACATCTCATTTTTTTACCATTATTGATGATTTCACATCATTAAACAGCAATATTATTTTATTATTAAATTATCTTCAACCTGCGTTAATATAGCATATACATTAATATCTCAACTATTTGAACAAAAATATTTTGCCACTAATTTGCTAGTATTCAATTTTTTTAACTAAATTTGCACACCTAAAATTTAAAATTAAAATAAGGAAATGACAAAGGCAGAATTGGTAAACACCATCTCAAATAAGTTGGGAACAGAAAAGAATGAAACACAGAAAGTTGTAGAAGCTTTTATGCAGGAGATCAGAACTTCTATGTATAATGGGGATAACGTTTATCTGAGAGGTTTTGGATCTTTTATCATTAAAACAAGAGCTGCTAAAACAGGAAGAAATATTTCTAAGAACACTGCGATTGAGATTCCTGCTCATAACATTCCTGCTTTCAAACCATCAAAATCTTTTGTTGAGAAAGTAAAAACGAAAGTTGCAGTAAAATAAGAACATTAACTGAATATTAACTAGTTACTAAAAAATTAAAATTATGCCAAGCGGAAAGAAAAGAAAAAGACACAAGGTTGCGACTCACAAAAGAAAGAAAAGAAGAAGAGCGAACAGACATAAGAAAAAATAATCTCTTTTTCTCGAGATTTACAATATAATATATAGTTGGTGATTTTAAATTTTTAAAGTTCACCGACTATATTTTTGTTTGCAACTATAAGATTCCGCGGAAAACGGAGCGTTTCAAATATTATTTTAATAAAAATATAATGGTTTTCATTCTAAATCCTTATATTTAATAGATGAATTAATCTAGAACAATACCAATTTCCTAAAATCTTAACAATTTTTATCTGATAACAAAATGAAGAAAGAACTAATAGTTTCGCATGAAGATGATCTTACAAAGATTGCACTGCTGGAAGACGGAAGACTATGTGAACTTCATGAGCAAGAGGACAAAAGCGATTTTATAGTTGGAGATCTGTTTATTGGAAGAGTAAAAAAACTGGCACCTAACCTGAATGCAGCATTCGTAAATATAGGATATGACAAGGATGCATTCCTGCATTATCAGGATCTGGGACCACAATATCTTACCTACAGAAAGTTTTTAAAAGACACGATCTCTAAAAAACAAAATTCTTCAAGCTTAAAAAATTTCGAGATACAGCCCGAAATAGATAAAAACGGAACGGTAGATAAAGTTATTGCAAAAGACGATATTGTTCTTTTACAAATTACCAAGGAACCTATTTCTACAAAAGGTCCCAGAATTTCTACCCAAGTTTCACTGACAGGACGTTTTTTGGTTTTAATTCCATTCGACAATAAGGTTTCCATTTCTAAAAAAATCAAAAGTTTTGAGGAAAAGGAAAGATTAAGAACCCTGATCGACAGCATTAAGCCTGAAGGTTTTGGAGTTATTATAAGAACCGTTGCCGAAGGAAAAAAGGTAGCAGACCTTCATAATGACATGAATCAGCTGATTCAAAAATGGGAAAGCACCTTTAAAAATATCCAAAGAAACAAAGTCCCGTCTAAAGTTTTAAGCGAAGAAGACAAAGCTTCAGCTATTTTAAGAGACAATTTTAATCAGGATTTCGTAAATATCATCTGCGATGATGAGCAAATGGTAAACGAAATGACCAATTACGTTGAAGTAATTGCTCCTGAAAAGAAAAATATTGTCCAGTTTTATGATTCTCATATTCCACTTCTGGAATATTACAATGTTGAAAAACAGCTTAAACAGAGCTTCGGAAAACACGTAAACATACCAAGCTCCAAAGGCGCTTATCTTGTTATTGAACACACAGAAGCACTTCACGTAGTAGACGTTAACTCCGGAAATAATATCACCACCGGAACTGCTGTTAATAAAGAACACGCTCTTAAAGTAAACAAAATGGCAGCCACTGAGATTGCCAGACAGCTCCGCCTCCGTGATATGGGAGGAATCATTGTGATTGACTTCATCGACATGATCAATTCTGATCACAGAAGAGATCTCTACGAACATCTAAAAGAGGAAATGAAGCGCGACAAAGCTCGCCACAAAATCCTTCCTCCAAGTAAATTCGGCCTGATTCAGATTACCAGACAAAGAAACCGTCCGGAAAAACAGATCGAAACCAAAGAAGAAAACCCGAACAAAGACGGAGAAATTGTAGCTCCAATTGTTATCGTGGAAAGAATGGGTGAAACACTAAGAAACATTCTGCAGAAAGAAAAAGGAAAAATCTACCTGCATGTACACCCATTTGTAGAAGCTTATTTAACAAAAGGCTTACTTAAAAGTATCCAAATGAAATGGTTCATGAAGTACAAAAAATGGGTAACCATTGTACCAAGGGATTCTTTTAAATATTTAGAATACAAAATTTACAATTCTAAAAAAGAAGAATTGATTGAATTTTCTAATTAAGACAAAATTTAAAACCTTCAGTTTTTACTGAAGGTTTTTTTATTATATTTGCAACAAAACAACATAAAACTCAAACAGAATGAAAAAAAATCTATTACTGGTTACCCTGGTAACTCAGGCTATTTCTGCCCAAATTACATCTTATGATAACAATTTTGCTTCTCATGGGAAGTATACCATTGCCGAAGCATCCAGTTCCCACTACAACAATATTGTTCAAAATTCAGACGGAAGTCTTTACTTTACCTATATCAAACAAAGCGCTGCTACTGAAGTTGTATTATCTAAGCTAAATCCTAATGGAACAGTGGATACTTCTTTCGGACTCAATGGAGAAGTAAGCACTTCTTATGCATCATCCGGATTCCCAATTACTCTAAAAAAGCAAGCGGATGGCAAGATTGTTATATTAGGTTTTTATGAAGATGGTACAGCCATCACAAGAATTCTTCCTAATGGGCAGATAGATGCGGCTTTCGGAACAAATGGTACAGCTAAAATCCCTTATATTGGAGCGAGTCTTAATGTAGACAGTTTTGGATTTCATCTTCAAAATAATAAAATAATTGTATACGGTAATGCTTTTGACAGCAATTACCATCTTTTAGATTATTCTCTCGTTTACAGATTAAATGAAAACGGATCCATCGATCAGACTTTTGGAAATAATGGTTCCATCAATACCAAAGGACGTTTTGTTTTTGTGGATAATCAAACCAATATTGTAAGTCTTGCCAGAAATAGCAGCACTTATCCTTATGGTGCGCTGGAAAAATATGATAGTAATGGACAAGTGCTTTCAGCATTTGGGAACAATGGAGTTACAGCATTCCCATCAAGCCCGGGATTAATCAATACAGCTATTATGGATAGCAATAACTTTATTGTATGCATCAATAATATTGACAATGAGATTTTCCGAATAAATCCCAATGGAAGCCGGGACAATTCTTTTGTGTTTGATAATACTACAGCTCCTTTCAATGATGGTAATTTATCTGCTTCTATCACTGAAAAAAACGGAAGCTATTATATTTCATGGATAACAGGAGCAACGGGGGAAACTTTTTTAATCTCTAAGCTTACTTCAACAGGAGCCATAGATCCTTCTTTCAATTATTATTCAGAAAGCTCCACAGATCCCATATTTATTGGAAATATGCTTATCAACGAAGGAAATATTTTTGCAGTAAGAGGAAAGCAGATTTTTAAATTTATAGTAAATAACAATGCCACACTGGCTACTGCAGATTTTTCCAAAGCCAGTAGAACCTCTATCTCATTTGAAAATCCAATTAAGCAACACTTAATCTACGATACAAAAGAGACTGTGCAATCTATAGAAATTTATTCTACAAATAGCAAACTAATCAAAACTGTTCAAAACAACAACGCCAACGTTTCAGATCTTCCAACTGGAATTTATATCGTAAAGATTAGATTCGCCAATGGAAAGGAAACTACTAAAAAATTAATGAAAAATTAATAATCAACATATCCGAATGATAAAAAGGGTTTGCTTATTGTGAGCTGATCCTTTTTATTCTCAATCTAAAAAAAACACTACGATGACAAAGAATTTATTCATTGTGCTGCTTCTTGTAGCGCAAACTGCTTTTGCACAGATTATTTCTAAGGATCCTAATTTTGCAACCAATGGAAAATATCCCATGCCAGGAAATCTCACTTGGTCCATGGTCCAAAATCCTAATGGGGAAACTTATTTTACCCATAATACAAATGCCTCCACTCCTATTAATGTAACTGCGACTTATGTATCAAAACTCACAACCAATGGTATTTTAGACACAACTTTCGGAGTTAATGGAACCGCTCAATTACCTAACAACAGTTACCTCAACGAAGTTAAAATACAACCTGATGGAAAATTGATAGTTTTTGGTTTCATTAATACAGAATCAACAGCCATATCAAGGATACTTCCAAATGGCCAGCCAGACCTCACTTTTGGAACCAACGGTACTGTAATTGTACCCTCTTTAGTTCCTGATCAAAATTATGCTTCATCCGGAATTATTTTACAGAATGACAAAATACTTGTTCACGCTATTAAATACATTCAAAACGTTCAGCATCAGCATGTAGTTTTCAGACTTAATACCAATGGAAGTTTGGATACTACTTTCGGTAACAGCGGCTATACTGCCACAAAAGGAACCCCTGCCGGCAGAACATTTGTACGAATGGATAATCAATCTAATATTATCTGTTTTAGTAGTGACAGCGGATTTATTCAAAAATTTAATTCCAATGGACAACCTGTAACAAACTTTGGAACCAATGGTACTGTACCATTGCTTGACAATAATGGCTTTGGTTATGGTAGTACCAATGCAGTATTTGTGGATAGCAGCAATAAAATTCTTTTCGCACCAGCTTCAGAGGATAAGCTTCAAAGATTAAATCAGGATGGAACTTTTGATACCACATTTAATTACAATGTAGATACAAATTCAGGATTGAATGGAGGGGCATGGATTCAAAGTATTACCGAAAAAGAAGGTTCTTACTATGTTGGAGGTGCAGGTAATTCAATTAATTTAATTTCGAAAATTTCTCAAAGCGGTTTAGTAGATCCTCTTTTTAATGATTATTTACAAACAGATTCTGATGTAGAGGAAATGTTTATTCATAATAGCAATATCATGATAAGAGGAAACGGATTCATTGTAAAATATCTGCTTACTAATGGTAGTTTATCTACAGCAGATGTTGCCAAAGCAAATCCTACTATCTCTTTTGAAAATCCTGTAAAACAAGACTTGATTTATCAATCTAAAGAAAAAGTGAGCAAAATTGAAATTTATTATTCTGATGGAAAGATTGCAAAAAACATAAAAGAATCTGGTTGTTCTGTTTCTGATTTACCCAAAGGGTCTTATATAGCTAAAGTTACTTTTGAAAACGGAAGCGTCACTACCAAGAAAATGATTAAAAATTAAAATATGACCTCTGGCTTTACCAGAGGTTTTTTATTACCTTAGTGTTTATATTAAAGAGCTATTCGATGTTTTTAGGCTTGGGCTAAAGCTATTGGATTTTTTTTTAATTATAAGGCGAGCGAAAGCTTACCTCTATTGATTTTAACTGTAACACTTTTTAATTTACATTATGAAAAAGCACCACTACAAAGCTACCATTCAATGGACGGGAAACAAAGGAACAGGAACCAGCGGCTACAGAAACTACGAAAGAAGCCATACCATTTCAGTAGAAAATAAGGCTCTGATTGAAGGATCCTCTGACCCGGCCTTCCGTGGAGACAAAACGAAACACAATCCTGAAGATATGTTTCTAACTTCTCTTTCTTCCTGTCATATGCTCTGGTATCTTCATTTTTGCTCTGAAGCTGGTGTAATTGTCACCAATTATATTGATGAAGCCACCGGAATTATGGAAGAAAAAGCTAATGGCAGCGGGCAATTCATAGAAGTAACACTCTATCCTACCGTTACAGTTACTGATGAATCTATGATGGAAAAAGCCAAAGAACTTCATCATAAAGCCAATGAGTTTTGTTTTATAGCCAACTCGGTTAATTTCCCTGTAAAACATATCCCTACTGTGTTAGTTAAATAAAAAAAATATACTTAAAAAAAATACTCTAAAACATCAGCAGTATCAAACAAACGCCTCTAATAACTCTAATTTTCACAATAAAAAATCAATAAAAAGAGATTTATTTACACAATAATTAACAAAAATAACAATTTACTATAATAATCATCATAAAAAATTCAAATTATTTATCAATTTTATTCATTATGTTAAGTTTTTTTCATATTTTTATATAAATAAAACTACCATGATGAAACCAAGATTAACTATTTTCGATGAACCCATGCTATATACTGAAGGGTTATCAAAATTATTAATGCAGAGCAAAATTTTTAATACTATAAATATCTGCAATTCCTTAGAAAATCTTTCCAAACAATTAAGAGATCAACCACCTGAAATGCTTGTCATGAGTTCCAATATACTTATGCTTACAGAGATATGTAAATCTGTGGAAAGCATTATCACAGAACATCATCACATTAAAATCATTGTCATAGGGAGCTGTTATGATGTAATAGATATCAGAAAGCTTTTCAACAAAGGCATTAAAAGCTATCTGGATAAAAACTGCAGATATGATGAATTTCTAAAAGCTATTAATGCTTTGCTTCTGAATGAGATTTATATTTGTGACCATGCCAAGGAAAGAATGCTTAGCTTCATTAGTAATGAACAAGGGAAACGAAATTTCCATATCAGAGATCCACTTACCCGACGCGAAATGGAAATTCTAAAACTAATATGTGATGGCTTCAGCAGCAAAGACATCTCTGAAAAACTTTTTATAAGTATCAATACGGTAGAAACACATCGAAAAAAAATTCTTTTGAAACTCAACGTAAAAAACACTGCGGGAGTCGTAAAATATGCTATTGAAAATCATATTGTAGACTGACTGACAACTTCAAATCATTAACCTAAAAAATTCCAAACCTTACGGTCTGGAATTTTTTTGCCTATCCCAAATTCCTTTTAATAAAAAGTTCGGCAAACAACTGATTATTAATGTAGAGTATTAGATGTAAATGGTCATTTCGCTTCGCTTGTCAATTTTTTGTAGACCATGAAAATTCATTATTCACTTGCGAAGCAAAATTCACCATTACCATTTTTTGTATTCATTAAATCTCCCTACTCATAATCCGGCATTTCGCCATTACTGAAAAGTGTGGATCGCGAAAGGTCTGTCATATTGCTGGTCAGATCAATGACCATTACATTTCGCTGTGAAATATTATCATTGGAAGTATTCATAAAGATCACCTGAGCATTATTAGGTGAGAATCTTGGATCCAGATCATTGGTACCCAATACTTTTTCGCTTTCAGAAGAAATATCATTCACTGTATTATCTGTTAAGTTATAAATGAAGATATGAGAATCCAGCTGGCGATAATTTCCGCTTCCATCCTGATATCCTGAAATGTCACGGGTAAACAGAAGAAGCTGTCCATCTACTGAAAAATTCAGTCCTCCACTGGCTCCGGCAGATCCGGACACTACAGTTTTAAGAACATTCCCCATCATATCAATGACATAAATACTTGTATTATATCCGTTGTAGTCATTGGTTTTCAATGCAATTTTACTTCCATCATAGCTCCAATCACATTCCGAGATCATACTTCCATCCGGAGTAGTATACACCAGTGTAAGGCCACTTCCGTCTTTATTAATACGATAAAGCTTATTGAAGTTTGAATAAATAATTTCCTTACCGTTGGTACTCCATGCAAAATCCATTTCATAATTATTAAAGCCCGCTACAGGAACTGTTGTTACTTTAAAAGGATTGGAACCATCAGGATTTGCAGTATAAATGTGTGTACTTCCGCCCTCAGTTCGGAGAAAAGCAATGAGGCCTGCATTATTATTTTTCCGTGGCCGCCAGCTGTTATAGGACGAATCTGTAAACTGAAAACTATTGCCTTGTTCATCACTAGACATGATCACAAAGTTACCATTCAGCTTTCTCACATAATGATATCTGTTGGCAGGAACCGTATTGGTAGTAAATTTACCGGTCTGGCTTAAAACTGGCTGGTGAATGTCGTCCGAAACAGACACCTGCCAGAAGTAACTTACACCAAACTTCAAATTTGAAAGTGTATAATGATTTACTTTCAAATCATTAACCTGAATCACGTTAGTGTCAAGATTATTTTTAATTGTTAAACTATATTTTAAAACATCTGCCGTATCCGGATCTGTTGCACTCCAGGTCAGTTCAACACTTAATGGCTGATTGACTGCATTATCTATCGGACTTAAAAGCTGCGGTGTGGTAGGCGGAGAGTTCAGAGAAGTATCATCACTCATTTCAAACACTACCGTTACTACCTGATTTTGATTCTGCATATTAACAGACTGGAAATTGGTAATATATCCCGAAAGTTCTGCTTTCACTGAATAATTACCGATTGGCATTGCTGCAATTTCGAAAGAACCGTCAGTACCACTGAAAACAGTTTGTGTAGTAGGATTTGTGAAAATCTTCACATTGGCAAGAGGCACATTACTTCCTCTTTTCACTACTTTTCCTTTTAACATTCCTGTCTGAGCCTGTTCTACAAGGTCTTCATTACATGAAAACAGACAAAAAATTAGAATGAATATGCTGAGTATTTTGATTAAAGTTTTCATAATTCGTGTTTTTATTTGTTTCCAAGATAGAAGTTGATTCCCAATGCAAATCGTAGGGCCTGGTCTTTTCTTTTTCCATTCACCAGCCCTTCCCAATCGTCTTTAAAGCCAAGATCATATTGTGCAGAAGCTCTCAATGAAAAATTATGATCAATCATATATTCAAGCCCACCTCCAAATTGTCCTTTGTACTGAGGTTTATATTTAGAGTACAACGCCCCTGCCCCACCATAAATGTATGGGCTGAATCTGTATTTCGGAAAAAGGAGGTATTCCAGGTTAACTTCAGGGCCGAAGTAGTTTCTTTTTATAATATTTTCATTTTCAAGGGTAAAATAATTCCCACTTATCTCAACATTAAAGTTAGGGGTAAGAAAATATTTGATTCCCGCTTTTCCACCTATATTCATTTTAGGATTTACATAATCATCTTTTACCTTCTGAGCCTCTACATTTGCAAATACGGAAACTTTCTGTCTGTAATAATCAGGATATCGGCTTCCGATTACTCTTCCGCTATTATCTTCCTGTTCTTTATTATATTCTTTAATTAAGCCTTGATAACCGGCTGTATCATCTATGGATTTTCCCCATATTTTATCCTGAATTCCTTCTACAATAAGGGATTTTACTGCCTTTTCAATAGCTTCGGTTACCGCTAACTGAACGGGTTCGTTTTGGGTTAATCCCACTTCAGCTTCCAACAGCCTTTCAGTATCTATATATCTGAAAAAACTGCCATTAACACTGGTTGAAAGAATGGTTTTGGATGTATAAACTGTTTTGAGAATTTCTCCGTTAAGAGTGGAAACGGCTCGGAGATAAATGGTAATTCTATCCTGACGGTATTGTGTGGAAGCTCCAATTCCAAAATAACGGGCTCCAAGACCGCCTGTAAGGATATTACTATCGTAGGATATTACTCCTCCTTCCAGAAGAATTCCGGCGTATAGAAGTGGAGGAAGTGATTGAGTGCTTTTATCAGCATCTTTTATATATTCCTGACGTGTGGAACGGATAATTTGTCTTTCATTGAGCAGATTGGCTATATTCTCCCTTTCAATAGGAATAAACCAGCGGCTGTCTTCCAGGGCTTTGATAAGAATGGTAGTGGTTCCCTGCGGCACTGCAGTGCTCCAGTTATTACCATTTTCGGAAGGTTTGTACTGGCCGGTCTGGTCTCTGAATTTATAGACTCCTACGACTATTTTTTCTTTAGGTAAAGGCAATTTCTTTAGTTCTGCTGTGGAAGCGGTTACCTCTCCCATCGTTGGTTTTTCGGGATCCGAAGGTAAACCGAATATTGAACTACAAGCCTGTAAAACACATAGCAGAAAACTACAGAAAAAGATTCTGGTGTAAGTGTAAGTTCTCATGATAAGTTTGGTTTTAAGTTTCTATATTATTTTGGAATTACGATCTCGGACTGATCGCCTGTACCGGTATCCAAAATATTAATTAAAAGTCCTTGATTGGTATTGGTAACCTGAAGGTAAAGAGATCCGAAGAGATAATTACCCGGTTGTATACTTCCACTACCAAACTGGTCTTCAAAAAGCTTTCTTGAGAGTTCACTGAGGATTTGTCTGTTCAAGCTCTGAGTGAAACTGTCAAGAGAATTCATACGGTCAAGCAGATTAGTATAATCTTTTTTTTCATCATACGGATTTTGTGCATTGGCTGAGCTTAAAAGCCATTGATAATTAAAAGTATCTCCTCCAAATGCTGGGTTAATCGGCTTGTAAACGAGTTGCTGAGATTTCCCTTGGAAAATACCCGCAATAAAAATCAAAATAATAATTAAAGTTCTCATAGCGGACGTTTTTAATAGATAAATTCATTTTTTATAAGGTTTTTCTTTGCTGTAAATTCCTTGATATATTTTAGACTGGACGCCAACTGTTCTTTTAAATAGTCTTCTCCCGGATTGGTTATAAAACTGTAGATTATTTTATCATCCATCTGAATATTGATTTGACCGCTTGTTCCGCGAAGAGGAAGTTCAGAAATAGTGACAGCACTGCTGCTTTTGTCAGGAAGCTGACTATACTGGATATAAAACATATCGTAAAAGTCTTTTCCAACCTTGGTTTTGGTTTCATCAATGGTAAGCCCTTTAAGTTCATAAACAGCATCATCTTCTGCTTTCGCTGTCTTTTTTTTAAAAAGATCACTGTTGAGTTCAAGACTATCTTTTGCTACCAGTGCTTTAGATTCCTCATCTCTGATATAAAGGAAAGCTTTCAAAGCATCTTTTGGTTCAAGGTTTACACTGATCTCGGATAATATCTTTACTTGGTTAGGATTTACAGAAAACTTACCGCTTTGCTGATTGTTGGAGAGATTTCCTCCATTTCCTTTTTTTATAGATATTAAAAGATAGTTCAGTTCTTTATAGACGGCCGTATTATTAACTACTACAGCCTTTATTCTGATCTGGTTTTCTAGTGTAGTACTCTCTATTTTTGCGGATACTTTTTTATCCTCCTGCCCATAAGTCATAATAGACAGGAAGACAAAAAAAGTATTCAAACTCAGGATAGATAAAAGTTTCATCATTTGTGTTTTAATAATTTCTCATGAAAATGGTTCTGTTATCTCCTTTTACATTGATCTGTATACCGTCTGAAATGCTATTGCTTCCCGTAACATCAATAATATTATTACTTCCTTGCGTAATAATAGCAGCCTTGGTTTCTTTATCTGCGAATGAATTGATAAAATAAAGAGCGTTATAGTCCCCAAGCTGTCTTACAGTAATAGTTGTTTTGTTATTAAGAGAAAGTTCTGCATTATTATCGTTACCTATCTGAATGATATTAGAGTAACTCGCATTCATCTCCATATTCTGTCTGGTCATAAGGTTTAAGATTGTATTACTGTTGACCTTATCCCAGTCGATTTCCTGAGCCTGCAATGGCAATACCATACAAAGAGCTAAAACACTCCATCTTAAATTAAACATGGCATTGATATTTAAATTAAAAATTAGTCATAGAGTATGGAAGAAAACACGCCTGGTAAATAATCATATAAAATCATAATCTCCAAGCAGATGTAAGCTTTAGGTTAAAAAAGGAGAACCCACACCTGTAGTTTCTCCTTTCCATTTTAAAGATTACAGTATTAAAAAGGGCTTAGTTCGATTGATTGATAACCATAGAGTTTCCATTACCTATCTGAGTACCAAGGTGAAAATGGGAATCACCTACCTGAGTTACCCAGCTAAAGTTACCATTACCTAACTGAAGATCAATGGCTGTGTTAGAATCTCCTAATTGAACTTGATATAACTGGTTTGCGTTACCTACCTGTAGTCCTACAGCTGTATTATCATCTCCAACCTGAGCCGCAACAGCAAGATTGCTACTACCTATTTGAGTATGATTTGCCGTATTATCATTACCAGCTTGATATTGAACAAGCATATTGTTTGCTCCTATCTGAAGACCATCAGCTTCATTTCTTCTTCCTATCTGAACCTGATAAGCCATATTACCACTACCTACCTGAATAGCGGAAGCATCATTTCTTCTTCCATCCTGATATTGGAATACACCGTTACCCACCCCAATTTGCACTGAAGAAGCTTCATTTCTTCTTCCAAGTTGAATTTGTTGAGTAGAATTAAAAAGACCAAGCTGCCAGGTTGAAGCATCATTTCTATTACCTGTCTGGCTCACATTATTTGAGTTTCCGATACCGATTTGATCTACATCTATTGAGTTTCTGTTTCCATTACTCACTGCAGTATTCATATTAATGATACCTACCTGATCAATATCAGCAGTATTACGGTTCCCATTCTGTGTTAAAGAATTCATGTTCAAAAGACCTGTTTGGTCTACAGTAGCTACGTTCAGGTTTCCTATTTGGGTAGTCACATCAATATTAGACTGAGCGAAACCGAAACTCATGGCGATTAGTGTAAGCACACCTGTAAGTAAATTTTTCATCTTAGTAAAAATTAATTGGTTAATAGTAAGACAAAGGTATACGCTATAAGTAAGTGAGAAACCACCATCAAAGTGTAAATTATAAAAGTCACCATTTTTGGTTTCTAAGCTCACCATTTTTGGTATTTACGGCATCACGGATTTCAGTTACGTAGAAATACGATATTGAAGTAGAAATTATAAAATATCAATAATGAAGGATCCATTCGTATCCCTCTGCAATACTCGATAGACAATGATAATTCACTATTCCTTTGCAAAGCAAAATTCATCATTCACATTCAATGTCTTTTCATCACCACTTTATAGGTTAATTAATGTTAAGGCCTTTATTTCTTCAGGAATATATTGTTAAATTTGAGCTATGGAAAATTTTGGAAAAGATTTATTAAGGAAAATAAAAAGTGTAGAGCTTCCCGGCGAACCCGCCCATGGTGTATTTTCTCCTCCCTATCGTCCCGTTTTTACATACGATGAAGTACTTGCAAAAAATCCCAAGTTTGCAGCAGTGAATATTGTATTATATCTTAAGGATAATGAATGGTATTTTCCTTTAATCCAAAGAACGATTAATGAACATGACAGACACAGCGGACAGATTTCATTACCTGGCGGAAAACGTGAAGAAATGGATCAGGATTTTGCCGAAACAGCTGTTCGTGAGACCTCTGAAGAAATTGGAATAGATAAACATTATATGAGAATTATCCGGGAAATGTCTCCTATCTATGTTCCACCTAGTAATTTCTACGTATATCCTTATATTTCGTATACTAAAAAGAATCCGCTCTTCGTTCTTCAGCAGACTGAAGCTGTAGAGACCATCGAGTTTCCTATCACTTCTTTTTTAAATCTGTCGGATACCCCTGAAATTATGGCACTTCCAAGTGCCGGCGGAAGTGAAGTTCCCGTCATCAATTTTAATGGATATATTATCTGGGGTGCTACAGCAATGATATTAAGTGAATTCAGCCAGTTGTTGAAAAAAATGTAACTTTGCACTACCGTGTTTAATTGAAAAATGGCGAAGAAAAATATATTCACCGATGCATTCGGAACACCTTATTTTTTAAAAAGGTTTATTATTTTTATTTTAGGAGTTGTATCCTACAGAAGGTTCAACGGCTTTAATAAGTTAAAAATAACCGGAACAGAGCACCTTGTGGATCTTCCGGACTCCAATGTATTGTTTGTATCTAATCATCAGACTTATTTTGCAGATGTGGCTGCCATGTACCATGCTTTCTGTGCCGTAAATAATGGATATTTAAATACGATTAAAAATCCCATCTACCTGTTGAATCCAAAGATTGATTTTTATTATGTAGCAGCCGAAGAAACTATGAATAAAGGTATTCTTCCTAAAATATTCAAGATTGCAGGGGCTGTAACGGTAAAAAGAACCTGGAGAGCAGAAGGAAAAAATGTCAACAGAATGGTAGACATGAGCGAGGTAGACAATATTATGAAAGCACTGGACAATGGCTGGGTAGCTACCTTCCCTCAGGGAACAACATCTGCTTTTGCCCAGGGACGAAGAGGTACTGCCAAATTGGTAAAAAACCAACGTCCTATCGTGATCCCAATCAAAATTAATGGGTTCAGAAGGGCTTTTGATAAAAAAGGACTCCGTGTAAAAGTAACCGGTGTAAAACCCACCATGGAATTCAAGGCTCCGTTAGATATTGATTATGATAATGAGAAAGCACCGGAAATTCTATTGAAGATCATGACGGCCATTGAACAGACGGAAGACTTTAATGTATTACACAATTATGATGAAGAACTTAAAGCTAAAAAATTAGAACAAAAGGACTCAAATAATTAAATTATGAACAGAATAATCGGAATTTTATTCGCTATCATAGTATTCGTTTCATGCAACAGCCAAAAAGTATATTCGGATTTTGATATCAGTTATTCGAAAAGTGGCGGCGTTGCTCCTGTATATGAAAATCTGCTTATCAAAGGGAACAATGTACATTACTCCTTTGAAGGCCAGGGAAAAAAATACAAACAGGATTTTAAAATTTCAAATGAAGATCTGAAGAAACTGGATCAGGTTCTTTCCCAGAATAATTTCAGAAGAATACAGGAAGATCGTAAGAAATTATACGATAATATTTCTACTTCAATTAATATTAAAAAAGGGCCTAACGAAGGCAGTAAGTCGGATGCCAGTATGATTATTCCTAATTATCAGACGAATTGGAATAACATCCTTGAAACTTTCCAACAGATCATTAATACTAATGTTAAAAAACAGTAAATACAATTGAAAACCCACTTCATTGCTATTGGCGGAAGCGCCATGCACAATCTTGCCATCGCCTTAAAAGATAAAGGATATCAGGTTACCGGTTCAGATGATGCTATTTTTGAACCATCAAAATCCAGATTGGAGAAAAAGGGAATATTGCCTCAGGAAATGGGTTGGTTCCCGGAAAAAATCACTCCGGATATTGATGCTGTTATTCTTGGAATGCATGCTCACCAGGATAATCCTGAATTGGCAAAGGCAAAAGAATTAGGGTTAAAAATATATTCTTACCCGGAATTTTTATACGAGCAGTCTAAAAATAAAACAAGAGTAGTTATTGCCGGATCTCACGGGAAAACAACTATTACTTCTATGATTCTCCATGTTCTGAATTTCCATCAGAAAGATGTGGATTTTATGGTAGGTGCTCAACTGGAAGGTTTTGACTGTATGGTAAAATTGACTCAGGATAATGATTTCATGGTATTGGAAGGGGATGAATACCTTTCTTCACCTATCGACCTGCGTTCCAAATTTTTATTATACCAACCGAATATCGCTTTAATGAGTGGTATTGCATGGGACCACATCAATGTTTTCAAGACCTTTGATGATTATATTGAACAGTTCAGAAAATTTGTAGCAAGCATTACTCCTGGTGGTGTTTTAGTATATAATGAAGAAGATGCCGAGGTAGTGAAAGTAGTGGAAAATGCTGAAAATTATTTCAGAAAAATTCCTTACAAAACTCCTGAATATGAGATCAACAATGGGAAAGTATATTTAAAAACCGAAATGGGAGATGTTCCACTTTCTGTTTTTGGAGCTCACAACCTGTTGAATATGGAAGGAGCAAGACATATCTGCCAGCAACTGGGTATTATGGATGAGGATTTCTATGAAGCAATTATGAGCTTTAAAGGAGCATCCAAGCGTCTTGAAAAGGTAGAAAGAGAAGATAAAGGAACATTATATAAAGATTTTGCCCACGCACCAAGCAAGGTAAAAGCTGCTGTAAAAGCATTTAAGGAGCAATTTAAAAGTGAAAAGAAGTATGGCTTCCTTGAACTCCATACCTATTCCAGCTTAAATCCTGCCTTTTTAGAGCAGTATGACCATGCTATGGACGGATTGGAAGAAGCCATTGTTTTCTATTCTGAAGATGCTTTAAAAATCAAAAGAATGGAACCTATTTCTCCGGAATTCATTAAAGAGAAATTCAAAAACGAAAATCTAAGAGTTTTCACTAATGCTGAAGATCTTCACGCTTACTGGAATACACTGGATAAAACAGATGGAGTTTATCTGATGATGAGCTCAGGAAACTTTGGCGGACTGGATCTGACGAAATAAATTTAATTTGAGAATTTTAAAGTGATAATATCTCAAACTTCAACATAAAAAAATTCCTTTCAGTTTTGAAAGGAATTTTTATTTTATTTAACTCTGGTGAGATAAGTTGTAACAATATCATCTATCCCATCCATATCTATATTCATACGTTCTTCAATAATCATATTCGTTTTGGTTAGCTGTATAACAGTAGACGAAATATTCACATTATCCTTCAATATCATTTTCTTTGTTTGGGGATTATAGGTATACTTCGTTGTAACAGCAAAATCTTCAACACATTTATCATCCTTAGCAGCGTATCCTACTAATCTTGCATCAACCTCTCCGAAGTCCATTGTATTTAGTACACTACAACCGTTTGGTTCCTGAGTTATCGTTTTGTTTGTACTGGTTTGATAGGTTATTGACTTTCCTATTTTCCATGTTCCAATAATGGTGGGCTCCGGAGCAGCGTCATCATCGCTACAAGAAACTATGGCAGAAAATACAGCCAGAGATAGAAATAATTTTTTCATGTTTTTTTTAATGTAAAGGATAAAGTGATCTACAATTAATATATAGAAACATTTCCTTTTTTTATTTGATTCTTTTAAAATAGAATTTGACAACATCTTTTATTCCGTCACCATCCACATCATCAAGATGATTTTCAAGTATCATATCCGTTTGGGTTAACTGCGAAATGATATAAGGAAAATCTTTCTCGTTTTCGTACCAAAACTTTTTAGATGTGGGATCATAAGTATAGTTTCTGGTAACAACATCAGTCTGTACACAGTTATTATTTTCAGGAGCGAAAGTAGTGGACGTCATATCCTTTTCTCTAAATTCATGAGTCCCCTTTTTCTCACATTCACTGAAGGCTTTAACTTCTGTCTTTTTATTTCCTGATGTATATTTTTCAGCTTTATCAATATACCATTTCCCAATAATGGAGGCATTATTTGTTTGTGGTTCATCATCATTGCTACTGCACGATACAATTGCTGAAAATACAACGAGTAACAAAAATAATTTTTTCATGTTTAGAATTTAAAATTGTATTTAATTTCCGAAGATAATACAATTTCATTTACTTCCCTTATATTTGAAATATGAGATTTCTCAGAATCTCTTCAGTGGAAAGCTCACTGTAATCGTGGATAGACTGCCCTACCCAAATTCCAACAAAATCTGCATTCTGTTTAGATTTTGCAGCTTTTCGTAATGCGTTTGTCAGTTTATTCTGATAAGGATAAGGTAAGATATATTCGGAGTCTTCAACAGCTTCAATGTATTTGTTTCTAACTCCTCTTGCATATCTGCCTGAAAAGCTTTTCGTCAACATGATCTCATCTTCTCTCACTTTTTTGAGCCTTTCTTTTTCAAAAGGTTGCAAAGCACTTTCTTGAGAAGCCAATAGAAGATTTCCTACCTGAAACCCCTGTGCTCCTAAATCTTTTACAGCCTTTACAGTTCTTCCGTTATAAATTCCGCCTGCATAGATTAGCGGAACTTCTACATGATCGTATACCTGTGATAATAAAGATAATCCTCCAATCTGCGGAACATGGTCAGTATCAAAAGTTCCTCTATGGCCACCAGCTTCTGTGCCCTGTACACAGATGATATCAATTCCTGATTTTTCTAATATCAAAGCTTCATTTACAGAGGTACAGGTCCCAATCAGCGTTACGTCATTTTCTTTTAACTTCTGAATACTTAGGTCATCCAGGTTTCCGAAAGTAAAACTTAAAATTTTACAGTTTTCTTCAATAGCCACATCAATAAGTTCGTGATAAGATCTTACTTGGAGGTCTTCCAGATCAGGAAGGCTTACTTCAATATCATTATCTTTTGCCAGCTGTTCTAAAAACTGTTTGGTTGTAACAAATTTATCTTTTAAATCATCAGTTATTTCAGGGATGTGATGTGTAAAAATGTTAACCGCAAAAGGCTTATCCGTTAATTCTCTGGTCTCTCTAATCAGTTCAATAGATTCATCTGCCGACAGATCAGCCAATGCCAAAGAACCCAGACAGTTTGCACGGGCTGCTGCAGCAACCATCTGCACTGTACTTACTCCAAACATCGGAGCCTGAATAATAGGATATTGTACTCCCAATTTTTTACTGATTGTATCCGGCCAAAGCATAAGAAAATATTTTAATTAAAAAGGTACAAAAAATAAGAACACCTCACTTTCAACAATGGATGACATTCCTCACACTCCGACAGAAAATAAAATTCCCACAGATCTCACAAATTTCACAGATCAAAAATCTGCGGTATCTGTGGAATCTGCGGGAGATATAATGTTAATTAAACTTAAATATCCGCTACAGCATTCAACATTTTCTGTTCCCATTCAGGATCTTTTGGATCAAAGAATAGTCTTTTTCCTGTATCTAAAGTACGGACAACGTTCATTTCATCTTCTGTTAATTCAAAATCAAATACATTAAAGTTTTCTTCAATTCTTGATGGGGTCACAGACTTCGGAATCACAACAAAACCTTCCTGTAAATGCCATCTCAGAATTACCTGAGCCACTGTTTTTCCGTATTTCTCAGCAATTGCTTTCAGATCAGTATTGCTTAAAAGATTGGCATTTCCATTTCCAAGCGGGCTCCACGGTTGTGTTACAATATTATTTTCTCTGTCGTAAACCTGTAATTCTTTTTGCTGGAATACAGGATGCAGCTCAATCTGATTAATTACCGGAAGAGTCGTTGAGTTTGCTTTTAATTCTTCCAATTTTTCAACAGTAAAATTACAAACTCCAATTGCTTTAATTTTCCCTTCCTGATACAGTTCCTCTAAAGCCTTCCATGTTCCTAAGAAATCACCATACGGCCAGTGGATAAGATACATATCCAGATACTCCATCTGCAATCTGTCCAGTGTTCTCTGGAAGGCACTTTTTGCTTTTTCATAGCCATGATCCTGAACCCAGACTTTAGACGTGATAAACAATTCATCTCTGTCTACTCCACTGTTTTTTACCGCTGCTCCCACCGCAGTTTCATTTTGATAGATTGCTGCTGTATCAATCATTCGGTATCCTGTTTCAATAGCTTTGATAACAGCATTTTCACATTCTTTCAGGTCTTCCATCTGCCATACTCCAAAGCCTAAAGCAGGAATATCCACTCCGTTATTTAAAGTCACTACAGGTTGCCCCGTATAGGTTTTCTTTTGCATAAGTCTTTATTTTAATTATTAATATAAAGTGATTAAACAAATTTGCGATAAAAAAACGGAACTCTAACTTACCAATTTTACTGTTTTTTGTTAAAAAGTGTTATTAATACGTGCTTATGAATATGTTGGAAAACCGCAAAGACGCAAAGAAATTTTCCTTTCAACATGTTATAAGGCGCAAGGATTTTATCTGCGATAAAATTGAATACCGCTTATTGTAATGCCACGAATTCATGAATAAAATTATGCGGGCATAATTTTCACTTAAAGATCTATGTACCTTTGGGTTCCATTATTTTTTAAACCACATAGATTTGGAACTATATATAAATTATTTATTCGTGTTCATTAGTGGCAAAATAACAGCAGTATATTCTAGCTGAAAATCTCATATTGAGCGAAGTCGAAATATTCTTGCGCCTTAAAAACAATATAATTCTCCGACAATCTTTGCATCCTTGCGTTTTCCAACAAAAAATCACAGACTTCTAATATTAGCTTCCAGTAGCTATTTTTCCTACTTTTGTATAAATCCCATACCACATATCAACAAACCTGCGTGGTTATACAATTATTTACATGAATTTACAGATGGAGCAATATACTTTTAATAAGAGTGAAAAGGATTCAGAAATTCCTTACGGGCTATTATTACTGGCAGATGAAACCGTTGAGGCCATCAATCAGTATATTTTTAAATGTGATATCTATCTGCTTCAAGATGATGCTGAAAATATTGCCGTTATGGCCTTATACAAAAACAGTGATACTGAGCTAGAGATTAAAAATATTGCTGTTATTGAAAACTACAGGAGCAAGGGAATTGGGAGTATTTTAATGGATCAAGCCAAGGAAATTGCCCGTGACAATCATTATGAAGTCCTAAGTGTAGGAACTTCAGATACAGGATTTCAGCAGATCAGGTTTTATGAGAGAAACGGTTTTCATAAAATAGGGATACGTAAAGATTTCTTTATTGAAAATTACCCATCCCCGATTTATGAAAACGGTTTGCAGATGCGGGATATGATTATTTTAGAATGTCCATTATCATAGTTTTCTATCTGTTTTTTTGAATGGTATAGATAAAACCCTTGTGACCATCAAAATCAAACTCCTTATCAAAAGTCAGCCCAAGCTTTTGCAATACCATTATAGAAGCTATATTATCAGACATTGCCCTCCCAATAATCTTTTTAAGGTTTAACTTTTCAAATCCATATTTTAAACAAGCAGCAGCACTTTCTGTGGCTAATCCATTATTCCAATGCTCTTCAAAGAATCTGAAGCCAATATCTGTTTCATCCTTAGAACGGTCATATTTCAACCCGCACCATCCTAAAAATTCATGACTTGATCGGTCAATGACAGCCCATCTTCCATACCCATTGACTTCATAATCTTTATAATTTTGCAAAAAAGTATAAGCTTCTTGAATATCTTCAAAGGGTGAATCTCCAGTATATCTTATAACATTAGGGTTTTCATTCAGCTTATAAAAATTATCCGCATCTTCAACGGTTAATTCCCTTAACAGAAGCCGATCTGTTTCCAAAACTTTCTTCATTCCAAACCGATTAGTTTTTACCCATCACCTTACGGAATAATCCCTTAATATGTTCTATTTCTGTTTGGTAATTGGTCTTTTTTCTACATCCGAAATACAAAGTGTTTTCCAACTTTTTCTTTCCTTCCCAGATTAGTTTAATTTCTCCACTTTCTATTTCATTTTTGCATAAGAAATCCGGTACAACAGCTAATCCTGTTCCTCCTTTCAGGCAACGGATGATTGAATTCAAGTTCGGAACAATATAATTCGGACGGAAATTCGGTTTATGTCCAAAATTTAAAGTCCAATACTGGAAAAGATGTTCCATATCTCCCGTGGTTCCGTACCATTTTTCATTCTTCAGCCACGCTTCGATCTGTTCTGCATCTTTTGTTTTCAACACCTTTTTGAAAGCTTCAGTGTCTACATCTTTTCCACCAACCAATATAATCTGTTCCGAAGAAAATGCTTCATGCTCTATATTGGGTGAAGATCCTTTTTTCGGAGTAATAATAAGGTCCAGAATCCCTTTATCCAATTGATCCAGCATTTCAGGATATTCTCCAAAACTGATAATCAGGTTGAAAGGTAATGAAGAAACATATTGCTCCAGTGTAGTCTGAAAAGTTTCAAAACACATCCCCACACTAATGGTCGGCGTATGTTTTTCTGTAGACTTCTGAAAGTTTTTTTCTACATCTTCCAGCTTGGTAAGAGGTTCTGCAACTGCATTGAACAATACTTTTCCTCTCTCCGTAGGAATCATCTTCCTACCCGTTCTGTCGAACAACTTATATCCTACATACGCTTCCAGTGAACTTAAATGCAAACTCACCCCAGGTTGCGAAATGAATAAGGCATCAGCTGCACCTGTTAACGTCCCGGTTTTATAGATCGCCTTAAAAGTACGATACCATTCTAAATTGACCATGACTTAATTATTAATATTCTGATACAAAATTACAAAATAATCATAATACTAATTAATAGTTTTGATAAGATCAGAAAGCCTGAAGCTGGAAGAGGGAAGTAAATGAGCCGTATACAAACACTATCACGTTATTTATTGATTTTTTAAATCATTTAATCCAATAACAGCTATAAATAATTTGCCTGGCACCTTCCTGCTTCCCACTCCCAGCTTCCTGCCTTTTATCTTTTCACAGATTATTTTACGATCTGAAGTATTGCATTTTGAAATTTTTCCGCTTCATCTTTATGAATCTGATGCCCTGAATTTTCAAATAAAACAAGATCTTTTTTCGGTGCTTTTACTTTTTCAAAATAGTCGGTGGTAATTCTCGTAGAAGTTTGAACATCGTTTTTACCAACAAAGAAATAAATAGGACAATCCACTTTCTTTAAAGTCTTAGGAAGATCAATATTCATTACTTCATTCCAAGCTGGTGACCAGGTTTTTGACCATTGAAGAAATCCCTTTTTGAATTCGTCCCCGGTTACATATTGTTTTCCATCTTTATAAAAAAGCCATTTTCTTAAATAAAACAGATCTTCATCTACTTTGAACGGAATCTGTACACTTGCTAATTCTTTAGAAGCAACAGGATCTGCTTTGAAATGATCTTTTAAAATCTGAAGCAATTCTTTCTCACTCTCTAGCTGGCTTACCACAGGATTTACAGCAAAATAAGCATGTAACAGCTCAGGATGATTTCTAACGATGTAGAATCCTAAAGCATTTCCCCATGAACTTCCCAACAGGTATATTTTTTCCTGTTTTAATTCTTTTCTCAGGAAATTGATCACCTGATAAGTATCTTTTCCCATCAGCTCCACTGAAGGCTGAACTGGAGAAGGATTTAATTCCAGCGTTTTTCCGGCATCTCTCTGATCCCACTGAACAATGGTGAATTTACTTTTTAAAAGCTTTGTAAAAGAATCAGCATTTTTTCTCATAGAGCTTCCAGGGCCTCCTGATAAAAAGAGCAATATTGGCTTTCCGGAATCATCTGTTTTAATATCTATGGCTTGTTTTATTCCACCAATTTCTGGAATAAGCAGGGTATCTATTTTCCCTTTATGTAATTGTGCCATACAAAATGCTGATAGTAGTAAAAGAATAAAAAGACTTGACTTTTTCATGATTTCTAGATTTTAATTTGATACAAATATCCTCCAGAGAATTCTTAAAAAGGTCCGAATAAAACAATTCGAACTGATTTTAATAAAAAAATGAGTTCGAATCTCTACAAATCAAAGTCCGAGTAATTACAATTAACTACAAATCAAAACATTACAACTATTTACAACATAGAAAAATACTGCAACTCCCAGACAGTTTCATTATATATAGGAGTGATATATTTAAGAAAAATTACAATATTGATACTTTTTCATTTCTTAAGAAGGCAGCATAATAATTGGGAACCCCACTTTCTTCGATTTGGCGGACTGTCTCTTCAAGGGGATAGCTCAACTGTACAATTTCAGGAACAATCTTTTCATCATCTAAAGTCAAAATCAAATAAGAAGCTAATCTGTTTTCTTCTTTGGAGCGGCCTACAGAACCACAATTAACAGCCCACTTCTTATTTTCAAACTGTTTTGTAAATGATAAATGCGTATGTCCCATCACAATCAGATCAGCTTTTGAATCTTCCAGCATATTCATAAAAACCTCATCACCTTCCGATTCATACAGATAAGTATCATTACTTTCCAAGCTGGAATGTACCAACTGGATATTCCAATGTTTACTACCCATTTTATAGTTTAATTTCAAATGAAAAGGAAGCCCGGAAAGAAACTTTTTGTTTTCTTCTGTAATATGTTGTTTAGAATGATCTATAGCGATAAATCTCGCATTCGTTTCTTCCTGAGAATGCTTAGATAAAGGAAAAACAGGCAGATCAAAAGCAATTCTTTCATCATGATTGCCCATCAGACAAGGAACATTCAAATTCTGTATTCTTTCTATCACTTCATTTCCCCAAGGGGCAAAATCTACAAGATCTCCCAAGCAGAATTTCTGATGAATTCCTCTCTGCTCAATATCCTTCAATACTACGTCCAATGCAGGAAGATTCCCATGTACATCACTGAAAACTGCTATCTGTATCATTCTCTGTCTATTTCTTCATCAAATTTACAAGACGCAAGATAATTCCAAATCAGATACAGCATGACATTTTACCATGAAACAGTGATTATTGATCGTTAATTTTCACTTCATAAATTAAGAGTGAGTGATTCTTAACCATAAAATTGATAAGAAATACATTCATCATTCAGAATATATACAAATTATATCATATAAATATTCTGATACTTTGCTATAATTTATATTATTTTTATTATACATACATCCGAGGTAACTTTGCAGAGTAAAATTTAAACAATCATAAAAAAATGAAAAAAGTACTAATCATCAACGGAGGACAAAATTTCGGACATTCCGGAGGAAAATATAATCATACTATCGCAGAAAATACATTAGCCGTTCTTAAGGAATTTGATAATGTAGAAGTAAAAATCACCAATGTAAGTGAACACTATAACAAGCATGAAGAAGTAGAAAAATTTGTTTGGGCAGATTATATCATTTACCATACTCCAATTTGGTGGTTCCAGCTTCCGAACGGATTAAAAAAATATATTGATGAAGTGTTCACAGCAGGTCATGCAAAAGGTATTTATATGAGTGACGGAAGAAATGCTGCCAACCCTGAGATCAATTATGGTACAGGAGGAATGCTTGGCGGAAGAAAATATATGGTAACAACAAGCTGGAATGCTCCTGCTACAGCCTTTACGCTTCCTGGAGAATTTTTTGATGAAAAAAGTGTAGATGAAGGACCTTTATTTGGTTTTCACAGAATGAATGCCTTTGTATCATTAGAAAAAATGGAAAGTTTCCACTTCCATGATGTAGAAAAAAATGCCAACATAGAGCGTGATATGAAGCTTTACAGTGAACATGTGAGAAACGTATTTGAAAAAGAATTAAAATCAGAATTAGTATCATGAAAATTCACCTTACCGCAGTAATCAAAGCCAAAGAAGAACATCGTTCAGAAGTATTGGACGTTCTTCAGAATATGGTACAGGAAACAAGAAAAGAAGAAGCGTGCGAATTGTACAATCTTCATCAGGGAATTGAAGACAAGAATCATTTTGTCTTCTACGAAATATGGAAAAGTGAAGAAGGATTAGCACAGCACAATGAGCAGCCCTATATTAAAGCTTTCGGAGCTTTGATTGATGAAAAACTTCAGGAAACACCACAAATTTATACCACTAATCTCCTTTCATAATGAAAAAATTAGCGCTTTTATTGCTCAGCCTTTTCACGATAGGATTCATTCAGGCTCAACACAAAAAATCTATTGATATGAAAAAGAAAATATTATTCGTAGTCACCAGTCATGATAAAAAAGGCAGTACGGGAGAAGATACAGGATACTATTTGGGAGAAGTTTCTCACCCATGGGAAGTTCTTCACAAAGCAGGATATGAAATTGATTTTGTAAGTCCAAAAGGCGGAACTCCACCGGTAGATGGATTTGATTTAAAGGATCCTATAAACAAAGAGTTCTGGGAAAACAAAGAATATAAAAACAAAATAGATCATTCTTTAATGCCATCACAGGTGAACCCAAAAGAATATTCAACCATCTTTTACGCAGGCGGCCATGGAGCCATGTGGGATCTGGCTGATAATAAAGAACTGTCTGATATCGCTTCAACAATTTATGAAAACGGAGGTATTGTAGCAGGAGTATGCCATGGACCAGCAGGTTTGGTGAATATCAAACTGAATAACGGGAAATATCTGGTAGATGGAAAGAAAATCAATGCTTTCACTAATGAAGAAGAATCCGCTGTAAAACTAACAGACATTGTTCCTTTCTTACTGGAAAATAAATTAAAAGAAAGAGGGGCAAAATTTGAAAAATCCGGACTTTGGCAGAACCATGTGGTAACAGATCAAAGAGTCATCACCGGACAAAATCCACAATCTGCAAAGAGCGTTGGAGAAGCAATTTTAAAAGAATTAAATAACAAATAAGTTTTTAAACCACAAATCGAAGATTATCTCCTGTTAGTCGATGAATATTATTTCGACGAAGTCAGAGTTAAAAAAAGCTTTTAGACACTTAAGTAAATAGAAGTTAGAATCTAAGCTGTTGAAAAGAACACTTAAGTTTTGAAAACCTCCAATTTTCACCAATATCTCAATTGAAGGGCTGAAAATTCCCCTCCTCTGGAGGGGTGTCAAAAATTCAAAGAATTTTTGACGGGGTGGTCTATCAGATATCTACAAACACTTTTACAACTTCTATGGTTTAACACAATAACAAATTAAGATTAAAAAAAATGGAATACAGAAAATTAGGAAATACAGAGTTAGAATTATCAACCATCACTCACGGAGCTTTTGCTATTGGTGGTAATATGTGGGGTGGTAATGAAAAACAGGATTCCATTAATTCTATTCATGCCTCATTGGATCATGGAGTAACTTCTATTGATACAGCACCTTTCTATGGTTTCGGATTAAGTGAAGAAATGATTGGTGAAGCGATGAAAGGAAAGGACCGTTCAAAAATTCAGCTATTAACGAAATTCGGATTGGTATGGGACGGAAGCAACAACGGAAAAGGGGAATTTTTCTTTGATGCTGAAGATGAAGGGAAAATAATTCCTGTCTATAAATTGGCTTCAAAAGAAAACATCATCAAAGAAGTTGAAGAAAGCCTACAAAGACTGGGTACAGATTATATCGATCTTTTACAGCTTCACTGGCCAGACAGCACAACAGCTATCAGTGAAACAATGGAAGCGATGGAATTGTTAATCCAACAAGGAAAAATCCGTGCTGCCGGAGTAAGTAACTACAGTGTTGCCCAAATGGAAGAAGCTAACAGAACTTTGAAGCTAGCAAGCAACCAGGTTTCTTACAGCATGCTGAACCGTGCTATTGAAAGTGATCTTGTTCCTTATTCTTTAGAAAACAATTCAGGAATTATCGTCTACAGCCCAATGGAAAGAGGCCTTTTAACAGGTAAGTATTTCAAGGATAATAAATTAAAAGACAACGACCACAGAAACGGCTATTTCTCTCAGTTCGATTTAAATAAAGTAAAAACTTTCCTAGAAAAAATTGAACCTATTGCTCAGGAAAAAGGAGCCAGCCTTTCTCAGTTGGTATTAAGATGGACTACTCTACAACCGGCAATTACAGTAGTATTGGCAGGAGCTAGAAATGCAGAGCAAGCTATTGATAATGCAAAAGCAATGGATATCAACCTTTCTCAGGAAGAACTGACCTTCATCAACGCTGCTTTAAGCGAGATTTAGTATAAAGCTGGAAGCTGGAGGATGGAAGGAGGAAATATGAAATTGAAAACACTAGCTGTGAATGATAAACTTACAGTATGTTCAATCTAGAAACTACAATCTGATCAATAAAATATCAATTCTTAAAAGGCTTCAATAAATTCCCTCTTCCAGCTTCCCTTCTTATTCAACCCATAAATCGTAAAAAATGAAAAAGAATCTTATCAAAACGTTCGGGTTAGGAACCCTATTGACTATAAACAGCATTGCATTAAATGCTCAAACACTTGTCAACCCAGAAGATAAATCATGGTATCCTTCTGCTTACGGAGCACAGGATGAAATTGGAGCCGCAAATTTATTAACTCCCGAAGTAGTAAAACAGGCACTTGGATTGGTGAAACAAGGTAAAACATTGGCCCTTGCGGTTCCTATTGATAAAAACTTACCGGCTTTCAGACACAGAAGCTTCAATCTATATAATATTCAACCCGGAGAACAGGGTGGAAAAAGCATAGGTCCCAACAAATTTACATTCAATGACGAATTGGTAAACGGATGGACCGGTGTAGGAACTCAGCTTAACGGTATTGGACACATCGGTATTGATAACGTTTACTATAATGGAAATAAAGCAACTGATTTTGTAACTGTAGAAGGTGTAAAAAAACTGGGTGTTGAAAAAGTTCCTCCTTTCGTTACCCGTGGTGTAGTCCTTGATATGGTCGCTCATTTTGGAAAAGCTATTGTGCCTGGTGGAACAGAATTTACCGTTGAGGATATCAAATCTGTTTTAAAGAAACAAGGTCTTACCTTAAGAAAAGGAGACGTTATTCTTTTCAATACAGGATGGCTTGAACTCATAGGCAAAAACAACAAACAGTTTTTAGAAACTGAACCGGGAATCGGAATGGATGCAGCCAAATGGGTGGCAGACCAAGGAATTATTGCTTTTGGAGGTGATACCTGGGCTTCCGAAGTCTATCCAAATCCAAAAAGTAAAGAAGAGTTTCCTATCAACCAATATATGCTGGCTAAAAAAGGAATCTATAACTTAGAATTGATTGATACCCGTCCATTAGTCAAACAAAAAGTATGGGAATTCCTGTTTGTTCTGGGACAGCCTCTATATGTTGGATCTACTCAGGTAAACGTTAACCCGGTAGCAATCTATTAAATATATTTTTTAAATGATTATGAATAACAAAGTGGAGAAGTACTTTCCGTACCCAAACTTAATCACTAACCATTAAGATTTATTTTAGAATTAATACCCACGGAATCTTTATTTTGCTATTCACAATTATACAAAAAAGAGCTCTTCATTATTGAAAAGCTCTTTTTTTATGAATAAACCTCAGTCTTACCTTCAGCTTTTTCTTTTCTCCATTATTTAGCTATCGGAAGATGTGTACTTATCGCTATTCTATTCCATGCATTGATAGTGATAATTGCCATAATGATCTGAGCAATCTGAGCCTCATCAAAGAATGTTTTAGCTTTCTGATACGTTTCATCAGTTAGCCCTTTGTGGCTGATTAAAGTAATTTCCTCAGTCATCGCTAAAAGTACCTGCTCTTCTTCTGTAAAAAACTCTTTAGCCTCTGTCCATCCATCCAGAATGAATATTCTTTGAGCTGTTTCCCCATATTTAAGGGCATCTTTGGTATGCATATCAAGGCAGAAAGCACATTTATTGATCTGGGAAGCTCTGATTTTAATTAATTCTTTTTGAATATGGGTTAAAGAAGTATTCTGTAAATACCCTTCCAATCCTAGCATTGCTTTGTAAGCTGCGGCATCTGTAGTAGCCATGTTAAATCTTGCGCTCATTATATTTATTTTTTGGTTAATTGATCTATACTAAAAGAATATTGTTGCTGAACAGCCAGTAAAAGAGCGGCTGCACTTCCCACCCATACTGAATAATTGAGTGGTGCTTTAGAACCTAAAGCAATCGTCATTGATACTGCAAAAATCAACAATAAGATACTGCTTCCATAGGCTGCAATTCTTGTTTTAAAACCCACCAACAGCATCAATGGAAATACAATTTCTAAAGATGTCGCTGCATAAGCTGAAAATGTACTCAAAGCTTCAGGAAGAAAAGACGTTAATGACCTCGTGTATTCTTCAAAGCTTTTCATATTTCCCCATGAAGAATTTTCTGGACTCCACCACCCGAATCGGTCTGCCACTGCAGAAAGCATGGTTACAGAAAGAGCCAATCTTAAAAATAACTGCGGAAATTGAGTTTTTGTATCTGTCATTGCATTCGCTTTTAATTACATGACAAATTTCCGATATCTGATCCGTAAAAAACTTAAACTGGTTTAAGAACGTAATTTTGCTTTAATTTCACTTAAATATTCCGGAGTAAAACCAAGAAATGAAGCAATAAGATATTGAGGAATTCTCTGAATAAACCAAGGATATAATGTACTGAAATGAACGTACAGCTCTTCCCGAGAATATTCAGCCAGATAACGGAGTTTTCTTTCAGAAGCTGCATAAGCTCTCTGATAGATGATCCTGAAATATTTTTCCATCACAGGATGTTTCTCCAATAATAATTCCTGATTTTTAAAATCAATGACAAGTATAGTAGACTTTTCCACAGACTGAATATTAAAATCCGTCTGCATCTGCCTTTCATAGGCAAATGTATCGGTAATCCACCAGTTTTCAATAGCAAACTGAGTGGTATGTTCTACCCCTTTTTCATTAATAAAATACTTTCTCAGGCAGCCTTCTACCACAAAATACATATCTCTGCAAATCTCACCTTCCAGCATCAGACTTTGCTTTTTCTTCACCTTCAGTACTTCGAAAAATGAAAAAATTGAAATATACTCTTCGTCAGTTACCGTAATAAATTTATTTAAATGTGCCTTGAAATTATCCATCTTTAGAATTGAATACTCAAACTTAACTTTATTTTTTTAGTTTTACAATCACAAAAACATGAAATCATGGAAGTCGTTGCTAAAATTCTAATCGCCGTTGTGGCACTTGAACATCTCTATATTCTTTGGATGGAAATGTTTGCATGGGAAACCAAAGGAAAAGAAGTTTTCAAAGCTGCTCTGCCGGCAGAAATGTTCAAACCTACAAAAGGATTGGCTGCTAATCAGGGGTTGTACAACGGTTTTCTGGCTGCAGGACTCATCTGGTCTTTTCTGATTAAAGATCCGCAATGGCAGGATAATGTAGCTTTATTCTTTTTAAGTTGTGTAGCTGTAGCGGGTATTTACGGAGCCATTTCTGCTACGAAGAAGATATTTTTTGTTCAGGCATTGCCTGCAATATTGGCTATCATTGCTGTTTTATTGAAATAGTCTGCTGAAAATGTGTTGGAAAACGCTAAGACGCAAAGTTTTTTTTCTATGCACATTCTTCTAAGGCGCGAGGATTTTATCTGCGATAAAATTGAATACCGCTTATTTTATGCCACGAATGCACGAATAACACGTTTTAACTTTCCACAAGATTCTATCTTTCTATGTAGTTTAAATATTTTTTTGAACCACATTGGAGCATAGATTTCATCCGAAAAAATTACACACTCATAATGTTTATTCGTGCATTCGTGGCAAAATAGCAGCAGTTTTATGATAGCTGAAAATCTTCGATTTTCTTGCGCCTTAAAGCACGATTTCATTTAAAATTCTTTGCGCCTTGGCGTTTTCCAACAAAATTATAGTTCTCGCAGATTTTTTGCATCTTTGAAATTTGTGGGAAGTAGCTTATAAAGATATTATCCCATTGAAGCTTTAATTTTCTCCCTATGAAGCAATCCCCAGTTTACAAGAGTCTCCGTTACTGGAAATACAGACTTTCCGTATTCTGTAACGGCATAAGTAACAGTAATTGGCTTGGTATCCTGAATCGTTCTTGTAATCAAAAGGTTTGTTTCTAACTCCTTTAATTCTTTGCTTAACATTTTTGCAGAAATCCCATCAATTCCACGTTCCAGCTTTTTAAAATGAATCTGTTGATCCGTTCTATTTGTAAGATATCGTAGAATCATTAATTTCCATTTTCCACCCAATACATCAAGGCTGTCGCGCATTGCAAATAATTCCTCAGTACAGCTTGCTTCTCTTTCGGTTCCGTTTTCTTTAATTTTTGCCATAATAGTTTCATCAAGGTAACTAGTTACCAATTGTTAACTAGTAGCAAATATAAACTATTCCCGTTTTACATTTGTACATCAAATTAACAATATGAAAGCAGTAATTTTAAATAAAGACTTTAAGCTTGAAGATGGGTTTACGGAAAAACCTCAGCCTAAATCTCATGAAGTATTAATTCAGATCAAAGCAAGTGGTTTCAATCCCATAGATTATCAAATGTTGGAAAATGAACTGGAAAGAAAATTAATCAGTTCGCCGATATTAGGACGAGAATTATCCGGAGTTGTTGTAGAAAAAGGAAGTGATGTCACTCAGTTCAATATTGGGGACGAAGTATTCTGTGGCAGCGGCTCTATGGGAAGCAATGGAACGTATGCAGAGTATATTTCAGTTCCGGAAGCCATTGTTTCATTTAAACCAAAAAATATTTCCTTTGAACAGGCTGCTTCTATTCCATCAGCAGGATTAACTTCTTTACAAATTTTTAAACGATTGAAACTACAGCCGGAACAGACCATTCTTATCACCGGAGCTGCTGGTGCAGTAGGTTCTTTTTTAATTAAAATTTTATGGGCTCACCATATTGACAACTTCATTATCACTGTTGGCAGTGAAGAAAACAAGCAGATGTTTTTGAATCTTGGGTTAAAAGAGCATCAGATTGTTAATTACAAAGAACAAAATCTTGTAGAAAACATTTTAAAAGCTAATCAGAATCAACCTTTTGATATTGGAATTGATTTGGTTGGAAATTATATGGCTGAAATCACAGCTGAGGTATTAAAAATCAATGGAATTTATGTAGATGTTACCGCTCTTGTTACCAAAGCAGCTCATGAAATGCTCTTCAATAAAGGAACTGTAATTATGAATATCTCCAATTATACCTACAGCATGGTAAAACAGTATGATTATTACAAAAACAGTCTGGAAGAAGTTGCTGGATTGATTGAAAACGGTTCCATTGCTCCATCTCAACATAAAATAATTGGTGATCTTTCTTTGGAAACTGTTCTTAAAGCCCATTCTATTCTTAAAAACAACCAGACCCAAGGTCATAAACTCATTATGAAAAACTCATAAATCCATGAACAAAATACCAAGACGCATCGTAACCGGAATCAAAGACGGAAAATCAATTATCATAGAAGATCAACAGGTTGAAAACGCAATAGAACATTTCCCAGGGCTGATTGTCTCAGACATATGGAATACCCAGACAATGCCGGCAAGTTTAGATGTTGAAAACAAAATTCCCAACACTGGATTTCCACAAACCCCTAAAAATGGAACCTACTTCCGATATGTAGTCGTTCCACCGGATAAAGACTTAGGCGTTGAATTCAAGAAAGGAGAACCTCATCCGATGATGCATCAGACTCCAACATTAGATTACATTATCATTCTTTCCGGGGAGCTTTATCTGATTATGGAAGAAGGGGAAACTCTTCTGAAACCCGGAGATATTGTGATCCAAAGAGGTACCAATCATGCCTGGAGTAACAGATCTGATGAACCATGCATACAACTGGCCGTTTTGATTGATGCTGAAGGTAAAGAGTAAAAGATTTCCCACAGATCACACAAATTTCACAGATGCAAAAAAGATCTGCGAAATCTGTTCACTCTGCGAGAACCTTAAATAAACGGCTAATATTTTTCCACGAATGCACAAATAATATGATGCATGCTTAATTTCAGGTATAAAATCTATGTACCTATGTGGTTCAAAAAAATATTTAAACCACATAGGTACATAGAATCTTGTGCAAGGTGAACGTTTTTTATTCGTGCATTCGTGGCATTTAAAAAAGCAGTATAAAATTTTATCACAGATAAAATCCTTGCGCCCTAAAGACGTGTTGAATAGAAAAAGCTTAGCGCCTTAGCGCTTTCCAACAACAAATCATAAAGCGGAAATCTCCAGCAATTTTTCTTTCATTTTATCAGGAGTAAGCAATCCTTCCTGATAATAGACTAGCTTCTGGTTCTTATCCAAAAAAATCCACAACGGATAAACAGGCTGCTCTTTATTTTTAGATAGTGCCAGCGCCAATTCATGAATCCCTGAACTACCATTGGCTAAATATTCAAACTCCTGTCCCTGGAAGTTTATTTTCTCTCTCGTTTTTTCAGCCTCAAAATTAATCAGGTAAAAATGGTTGTTCATTATTTCCACCAGATCTTTATCCTTATTCAGTTTAAAGGACTCTATTTTACAAACACCACACCAATCCGTATAAAGATGGATTACCATGGGTTTTGGAGATTTTTTTTGCATAAGCTCCACTTCGGAAAAAGTCCCTGTCTTCATCTGAGACAGACAAAGACAGGGTACAAACATTAAAAATAAAGCTAAAATTTTCATTTCAGTGTATATTTCACTCCCAAGAACCCTCTGATGCCTTGCATAGGCGCATAGCCATATGCGGTATCGAAAGTATAGTGGTTTGGATTGCTAATTGGGTCATCAGCATGTTTATCAAATGGGTCAAAAGGCCTCATTAAGGGATCTTTAGGAGTAAAGTTGAATAAATTTTTCACCCCGCAATAAACTTCAAATCCGGATTTGAAGCTCTTTGAAACCTGAATATTTGCTAAAGAATAGAATGGTGAATACTCAGGACGGAAGTCATTCGGTAAAACAGGCAGTCTCATCGGGCCATAAAATTGTCCCGTGAAATCGACAGTCAGATTACTTAGGAATTTATAGGTTAAATTATAGGTGCCACTCCATTTTGGAGCGTGAAGTTGTTGTGTTTTTTGATCTTCGTTATCAAATTTCTGGTAAACATCGAGATAGGTTACTCCCAAATTGACGCTTAATGGAAATGAAAAACTGAAATCTACATTCAATGAAGCTCCTCTGGAAATTCCATATCCCTGAAGATTGTCATAGATGATTTTATTTGGATCAGAATCAAAATCCCCCACAATTTTATTACTGAAATAGGTATAAAATGCAGAAGCATCAAGATTCACCATACGGTTTCCAACAGGAATTTTCCAGATATAATTTACATTTCCGTTCACTGATCTTTCAGGCAGCAGATCAGACTTTACAATAACTTCTCTGGAACCCGTTAATGCTGCATGATCCTCTGTAAACAGATTCACGACTCTGAATCCTGTTCCAAAATTGAATCTTAAAGTATGATACGGATTCGGTGAGAATTTCCATGCAAATCTTGGGGAATGTACGGAATGATGAACCTTATCGTAATCATAACGGTATCCTAATAACAAGGTATTCTTATCATTGATCTCCCACTGATCCTGTATAAACGCTCCCCAGATCGGAGACTTCATGGGAGCGTTGGTTACTCCATCTGATCCCAAAGTTCCCGGAGTATTGTCATCATAAAAAGTTCTTTTAAACGTCAATCCTGCTGTAATATCATGTTTCCCGAAACTTCTGTCCCAATATGTTTGCACAAAGGCTACTTTCTGAAGCGCATTAAACGGATTAGCTCCATAAAAGGAATTTTGGTCATGGTAATTATAGGAAAACTGAGTAACGATATGTTCTTTCATTGGCCATTCATACAACCCGAAAACTTCCGCTCTGTTGGTATAAATACTTTCCCCATATACCTCATTGCTTCCACGAAAAGATTTATTCCATTGCATTTCACCTCCGAAACGATCTTCATACAAATATCTCAAAGCAAAACTCGCCTGTCTGTTTTCTTTCCTCTTAAAGTTCCATTTATTAAAAACGGAGATTCTGCTTTGTAAAGTAGTATCCGTAAAGTTATCCTTGTTCTGATCTATCTTTTCCTGAAAACTGAAATAATTTAAGCTTAATAATGAAGCTGCATTCTTTCCAATAGTAAACTTGGTGGAAAGATCCAGATTATTCTCAGCCCATGAACTGGTCATCATATCTACGCTCAACTTAGGAGCCGTTAAAGCATTTTTTGTAATAATATTAATAACACCACCCATTGCTTCAGAGCCATAAATGGAAGACGCAGGACCTTTTACCACTTCTATTCTGTCCACAAGACTATTAGGAATCCCACTTAGTCCATATACTGTAGAAAGAGAACTTACGATGGGCATTCCGTCAATCAAAATCATTGTATATGGCCCTTCCAAACCGTTAATGTGAATATCTCCTGTGTTACATACCGAACAGTTCAATTGTGGCTTTACTCCATTGACCATACTGATGGCTTCAAAAATACTTGGAGTAGGATTTTTCTGGAAAAATTTCTGACTGTAGATCTCAACAGCCACAGGACTTTTAGACCTGCTCATCGGTTTTATGGTTCCGGTAACCACTACATCATCAATAGTACTTGTCTTAAACTCCTTCTTTGAAACCTTTACAGAATCTGTGTTTTTATGTTGATTTAAACTTAAACTATCTGTCTCCTGTGCAAAACAATAGGAGGATAAAAAAGTAATAGAAAATAATATTCGCTTCATGAAATTAAAATTGTTAGGCAAATCTAACAATTATTTTTGAAACGCAAAACTTCTATATAAATATTTGATTCAGCCAATTCATGAAAAATGATTAAATTTGAGAAACTACATATGAAAGTAAAATGAGATATCATCTATTGGGAAACATCCCACAAAAAAGGCATACAGTCTTTAAATCTCCGGAAGATAAATTTTACTATGAACAACTTTTCGGAACCGAAGGTTTTCATGGGATCTCTTCTCTATTGTACCATATTCACCGCCCTACACAGATCAAATCAATCGGGGAACCGAAAGATGTAACTCCTAAAATTGCGGTGGAGAAAAATATTGCGCCAAGAATGTTCAAAGGAATGAATGTAACTCCTGAGGACGATTTCATGGACAGCCGTAAGATCCTCTTGATGAATAATGACCTGAAAATGGGATTGGCAAAGCCAAGAAAATCGATGGATTATTTCTACAAAAATGCTGAATGTGACGAACTTTTATTCGTACATGAAGGCACCGGAATTTTAAAAACTTTTGTAGGAGACCTTGAATTTGCAACCGGCGATTATCTTATTATTCCAAGAGGAACGATTTATCAGGTAGAATTACAATCTGAAAATACAGTATTCTTTGTACTGGAGAGCCACTCTCCTATTTACACTCCGAAAAGATACAGAAATGAATTCGGGCAGCTTTTGGAACATTCTCCGTTCTGCGAAAGAGATATGATTGCTCCTACTTTTAAAGAACCTGTTGACGAAAAAGGAGAATTCCTGATTAAAGTAAAAAAAGAAAACCAGATCACAGACTTTATCTATGCAACACATCCATTTGATGTTGTAGGCTGGGACGGATATTTTTATCCATATAAATTTAATATCAAAAACTTTGAGCCGATTACGGGAAGAATCCACCAACCGCCACCAGTACACCAGAATTTTGAAGCCCATAATTTTGTAGTATGTTCATTCTGTGCAAGAATGTACGACTATCACCCAATGGCTATTCCTGCTCCTTACAATCATTCCAATATTGATTCTGATGAGGTATTATTCTATACAGAAGGTGATTTCATGAGCCGTAATCATATTGACTTAATGGACTTCACACTTCACCCTGGCGGAATTGTTCACGGGCCACATCCGGGAGCTATGGAAAGAAGTATTGGTAAAAAATTCACGGAAGAATATGCGGTAATGGTAGACCCTTTCCGTCCGTTAAAAATTACGGAAGAAGCTTTAAAAGTGGAAGATCCGTCCTACAAAACTTCATGGTTAGAATAAAACAGTAGAAGATCTTTCTTATCATAGAGAAAAACTATTACTAAATACATACAAAAGACGCTTTAAATCCTTTATTTAAAGCGTCTTTTTTCGTAAATTTGTAAGGTATGGTTCACATATATTACCATCATTATTTTTCATAACGCATCCTAAGTAATGGTGGTTTAAAAAAAATCAATATTACATGTTAGAAAGAATCAGATTAGAAAGTTTACACGAAAAGGTAACTACAGCCGAAAATGCTGTAAAATTGATTAAAGACGGTATGATCATAGGATCTAGCGGCTTTACAAAAGCAGGTGACAGCAAAGCCATTTTGCCTGCACTCGCTGAAAGAGGAAAAACAGAAGATCTTAAAGTCACTTTAATGACCGGAGCTTCGCTGGGACACGGCACAGACGGAAAACTGGCGGAAGCTAATGTCTTAAAGAAAAGAATGCCGTTTCAGGTAGACCCTACTTTAAGGAACAAAATCAATAAAGGTGAAATTCTCTTCATCGATCAGCATTTAAGTGAAAGTGCCGAACTTCTTCACACCAAAAACCTTCAGAGCATTGACGTTGCTATTATTGAGGCTGCTTATATCGAAAGAGACGGAAGTATTGTTCCAACCACATCAGTGGGAAATTCAGTAACCTTTGCGGCTCTGGCTAAGAAAGTCATCATTGAAATCAATACGGAAGTTCCTGAAGAAGTCTATGGCATCCACGATATTTATCAGGCTGAAGATTATCCTTACAGAAATGTCATTCCCATTGTTGCTCCATGGAATAAAATCGGAAGAAAAAGTATTCCGGTTGATCCCAGTAAAATTGAAGCCATTGTTTTTACCAATCTTAAAGACAGCCCTGCCGATATTGCAGAACCTGACGAGAAAACAACAGCCATCGCCAAACACCTTCTTGCCTTCTTTGAAAATGAAGTTCAGCTAGGTCGTCTTACAGACAGATTGCTTCCTCTTCAGGCAGGAATCGGGAAAGTAGCCAATGCTGTGCTTACAGGATTTAAAGACAGTAATTTTTATGACTTAACCATGTTTTCTGAAGTTCTTCAGGATAGCACATTTGATCTGATTGATTCCGGTAAACTAAGTTTTGCATCTGCATCTTCTATTACCGTTTCTCAGGAATGCTATGAAAGAGTGTTAGGAAACCTTTCAAAATATAAAGACAAGTTTGTATTAAGACCTCAGAATATTTCCAATACTCCTGGACTAATTAGAAGATTAGGAGTAATAGCCATCAATACAGCAATCGAATTTGATATTTACGGAAATGTAAACTCAACTCATATTGGGGGAACAAAAATAATGAACGGAATCGGAGGTTCAGGAGATTTTGCAAGAAACGCTTACTTAAGTATTTTTGTAACACAGGCAGCATCCAAAGGAAACAATATTTCACACGTTCTGCCAATGGTTTCTCATACAGACCATACAGAGCACGATGTTGATATTTTGGTTACAGATGTAGGATTGGCTGATTTAAGAGGGCTAGCTCCAAGAGAAAGAGCACAAAAAATCATTGATAACTGTGTTCATCCTGATTACAGAGAAGAATTACAGTCTTATTTCGATAGAGCCTGTGAACGTGGAGGACATACGCCACACTTGCTGGAAGAAGCTTTCAGTTGGCACTTACGCTTCTCCGAAACCGGAAGTATGAAACAGAAAGTTGAGACTGAAGTTTCCAATTAGGAAATTTTACCAGCTTAGAGAATCTATAAAAGGATCAGATGTTATGCATTTGATCCTTTATTTTTTATTAAATTTAGATGATTCATTGATATGACAAAAGTCTTTTAATCTCCTTTACAATATTTGAAATAAATAGAGATTTTAAAGGTATCTTTGAGAAAGGTTAGGCAAAATTAGTCAGGAATTTTATAATAAAACAATAAAATATGAATAATTACATCAGCGCAGAAGAAGCGATATATACAATAAAAAGTGGTAACCGTGTATTTTTCCACGGTAGCGCATGTACTCCCAATTATCTGATCGATGAAATGGCAAGACAAGCTCACCGATTAGACAATGTAGAAATGGTTTCTATTACCCAACAGGGAAATATAGAAATTGCAAAACCAGAGTACAAAGACAAATTCTTTATCAATTCTTTATTCGTATCTACGCCGGTTCGTGATGCTGTAAATTCAGACAGAGGCGACTTTGTTCCTGTATTTTTAAGTGAAATTCCTATTTTATTCAGAAAAAATATACTTCCACTAGACGTTGCACTGATAACCGTTTCTCCACCGGACAGACATGGTTTCTGTACATTGGGAACCTCCGTGGACATTGCAAGAGCTGCTGTAGATACAGCGAAAACCATTGTTGCAATCGTTAACCCAAGAATGCCGCGAACCCATGGAGATGGTATGATTCACATCAGCAGAATTCATAAATTGGTTTGGCATGAAGAAGAACTTCATACAGTAGATTACAGTTCAAAAGTTGGTCCTGAAGAAATGCTGGTAGGAAAAAATGTAGCTGAACTTATCGAAGACCGTTCTACCCTCCAAATGGGTATCGGAACTATTCCTGATGCCGTTTTGCAATGTTTGCATAACCATAAAGACCTTGGAATCCACACAGAAATGCTGAGTGATGGAGTGATAGATCTTATTCAGAATGATGTAATTAATAACAAATATAAAGGCTACAACGATAATAAAACCATTACCAGCTTTTGTTTCGGAACCAGAAAACTGTATGATTATGTGGATGATAACACAGTATTTGCTTTCAGAGATGTAAGTGAAGTCAACTTCCCAATCAATATCATGAAGAATAAAAAACTGGTAGCCATTAACTCTGCGATTGAAATAGACCTTACCGGACAAGTATGCGCCGACTCTATCGGAACCTTACAATACAGTGGTATCGGTGGCCAGATGGACTTTATGCGTGGTGCAGCCCTAAGTGAGGATGGAAAACCTATCATCGCCATCACAGCAAGAACAAAAAAAGGAGTTTCAAGGATTGTTCCTTTCCTGAAACAAGGTGCAGGTGTGGTGACCACAAGAGGTCATATTCATTATGTAGTTACAGAATACGGAACCGCTTACCTGTATGGGAAAAACCTTCGCCAGAGAGCACAGGAGCTCATTAGCATTGCTCATCCTGATGATAGAGAGATGCTTGAAAGAGCTGCTTTCGAAAGGTTTAAGCACTGATAATCAAGAATTAATATATTTTAACTTTAATTTTTATTTAGAATTTAAAAATATATCTTTAACTTATACCAAGAAATCATAAAAAAGCCTTAATATTTTGGCAGTATTTTTGATAAAAACCTTTTTAAAACAAGGAAATTGAAGACTATATATAATTCGATACGAGAAGAAGTAGTAAAGCATTCGAAGGTAAGGAATTCTGTTTTGGGGAATGTGAATGAATGGAAGAGAAGCCATTATATTATTCTTTCCGAAATCATTAAAGATGAACTTTCTGAAGCTGAAGAACTTAAAGGGGGTAAAAAGTTTGAAATCGGGACTACGATTTCCCATGTTACTCTACAGCGTTTTTTTGAAAACGACTATCAGGACAAAACGCATAGCGATCTAAGGTTCTTAAAAACCTTGGATAAAATATGTATTTTCCTGGGTTATAAAGACCTTAATGACTATATCCTTTCTATAAGGCATAAAAAGAAAAATCAGGATGAAGCTGATGATGTCTCATCAATGACCAGGTTGGTTTATGATTATTGTGAAAAGGCTTTTGAGTTCTGCAAACAGTTTCCCAATCATAATACCGATCTTTTCAAAGATTTGGTATTTGATGACTCTCCGTTTTTAGAAAGAATTTCACAGTTCAGTAGAGAACTTTGTGAAAAAGACTTTCAACTGGTAACTAAGAATAACCGGTCCAACTATGAAGTTTTTGATATCCAAACCGTTACAGACGGACCGGATAAAAAAATATTGGAATCTCAGGAATTCTGGAATCTATTGTTCAAGGTAGGAGAAACCGGAGAAGAACACTTTGTTAACCAACTTAGTACACAGATTTATTTCTTTAAGAAAATAGATAACACCTGGAAGATCTGGGACAATTACAACCCGGATGCAGGAATGCTCAACAGAAAGATAGAAACCACAGTATAAAAACTAAAATAAGAAAGCCGCAGATAATCTCTGCGGCTTTCATGTTCGAAATATTTTTTTCTCACTTGTTTTTTGTAATACAAATGTAAGCACCTTATTTCAAACTTAAGAAACTTAAATATACTTAAGTGAACACTTCTTGAACTTTATGTTAAATATATTCAATGAATAGGCCGTAATATTTTCGCTATATCCAAGAATTTTGTAATTTGCATACCAATAAAATAAAAGTAAAAGAGAAAATATGTCAACACTTACATTTGCCGAGAAAATTGCTCAAGCAGAAAATTTCTTACCGATTAACGGTACAGATTATATTGAGTTTTATGTAGGAAATGCAAAACAGGCTGCCCATTATTACAAAACCGCATTCGGTTTTCAGTCTGTAGCATATGCGGGTCCTGAAACAGGAGTTAGAGACCGCGCATCTTATGTGCTTCAACAGGGGAAAATCAGATTGGTCCTTACAACAGGTCTTAAATCTGACTCTCTTATCAGCGAACACGTAAAAAAACATGGTGACGGAGTAAAAATTTTGGCACTTTGGGTAGATGACGCGTATGCAGCTTTCGAAGAAACAACTAAAAGAGGTGGAAAACCTTATTTAGAGCCAGTAACTTTAACTGACGAGCATGGTGAAGTAAGAATGTCCGGAATTTATACGTACGGAGAAACAGTTCACATGTTTATTGAAAGAACAAATTACAACGGAGCTTTCATGCCTGGGTATGAGAAATGGGAAAGTGACTACAAGCCTGAAGAAGCTGGTTTATTGTATGTAGACCACTGCGTAGGAAACGTAGACTGGAACAGAATGATCCCTACTGTAGAATGGTATGAAAAAGTAATGGGATTTGTAAACATCCTTTCGTTTGATGATAAGCAGATCAACACAGAATATTCTGCTTTGATGTCTAAAGTAATGTCTAACGGAAACGGATATGCAAAATTCCCTATCAACGAGCCTGCAGAAGGTAAAAAGAAATCTCAGGTAGAAGAATATCTTGATTTCTACGAGGGAGAAGGTGTACAGCACATTGCTGTAGCAACAAAAGATATCATCCATACCGTAACCGAACTTAAAAAACGTGGTGTAGAGTTCCTTTCTGCTCCACCAGAGGCTTATTACGACATGGTTCCTGAAAGAGTAGGTCATATTGATGAAGATCTTAAAAAACTTCAGGACTTAGGTATACTTATTGATCATGATGAAGAAGGATATCTGTTACAGATCTTTACGAAGCCTGTAGAAGACCGTCCTACTCTATTCTTCGAAATTATTGAAAGACATGGTGCACAGAGTTTTGGTGCCGGAAACTTCAAAGCATTGTTCGAAGCATTGGAAAGAGAGCAGGAAAGAAGAGGAAATCTTTAATTTTACAACCAAAAATACTAAGTTTTGTCAGGATGCAAGGTTCTGACAAAACTTTTTTATAAAACACAGCATAATGAGAAAACTTTTAATTGGAATTTTATTCTTTGGAACCTTAGGTGTGAAAGCACAATACGGATCGCTGAATGCAATTCTAGACCGACTTGAAGCAAGAAAAGGGATCAATCAGAATCTTGAAAAGGTAGATATTGACAACAAAAAGTTTGTTTTCATTAAAGATGAAGCAGACCATACGGAAAGAGATTTTATTGTTATCAAAGGGAACAATGCAACCTATGTGGAGGTTTTTGATGATAAAGCTACCGGAGAAAGCAGTTCCAATGTTTTTACAGGTGATATTATCAGAAAAAAGAACATCATTTCCTTACGGGCAGATGTACTTGAAGGTAAAAAAATCCCTATGCCTGTCACAAAAACACTATTGCTTACCCAACAGGACAATATTCTCTACCTCATCGATATTAATACCAGAGCCCGATGGATTGATGAAGCTTCTTACTCAAAAAAGGCAAAATAAACATCTTAGGGGAAAGTTTCTCAGGATGATATTTTAATCTAACTAAAATCTAAACTTATGAAATCATTTGTAGACTATTCCTCAAACTCGGATTTTTCTATACACAATATTCCTTTCGGAGTGGCAGTATTCAACAAAGAATATATCGGATGCTGCACAAGAATCGGAGATCAGGTTATTGATCTTGCAACCCTTTATGACCTTGGTTATTTCGAAGACATTGAAGGATTGGACGACAATGTGTTTGAAGCCTATACAATCAATGAATTTATCGAACTAGGTAAACCAGTTACCAACGCGGTTCGTACCAAAATCCAAACCTTATTACAGGAAGGTTCTGCATTGTCAAAAGACCAAAAAACTATTGAAGACGCATTTTATGACCTTGATAAGGTAAAAATGATGATGCCGGTTCACATTCCGAATTATACAGACTTCTATAGCAGCATTGAACACGCTACCAATGTAGGAAAGATGTTGCGTGACCCAGCTAATGCTTTATTACCTAACTGGAAGCATTTACCGGTAGGTTACCACGGAAGAGCTTCTTCTATCGTTGTTTCAGAAACGGAAATCAACCGTCCAAAAGGTCAGATGAAACCTGCTGATGCAGACAAACCAGTTTTCGGGCCTTGCAAGCAATTAGATTTTGAATTGGAAATGGCTTTCATCATCAACAAAAATACAGAGATGGGAGAAAGTATTTCTACTAAAGATGCTGAAGATGCGATCTTCGGAATGGTTGTCTTCAACGACTGGTCTGCAAGAGATATTCAAGCTTGGGAATATGCTCCGCTTGGGCCTTTCCTTGCGAAAAACTTCGGTTCGTCTATTTCTCCATGGGTAGTTACTCTTGAAGCTTTAGAACCATTCAGAACTTCTTCCCCTACACAGGATCCTGAGGTTTTGGAGTATTTAAAATTTGAAGGTGACAAAAACTACGATATTAACCTTGAAGTATATATCCAACCTGAAAACGGAGAGCAAAACCTAGTCTGTGAAAGCAACTACAAATACATGTACTGGAACATGGCACAGCAATTAGCACATCATACCATCAACGGATGCAACATGGAAGTGGGTGATATGTATGCAAGCGGAACGATCTCAGGAAGTGATCCTAAGTCTTTCGGTTCTATGATGGAATTAACATGGAGAGGTCAAAATCCTTTATCATTAAGTAACGGTGAAGAAAGAAAATTCATTGAAGATAATGATACGGTTACCATGAAAGCTTGGGCTGAAAAAGATGGGGTGAGAGTAGGTTTCGGTGAAGTTTCCGGTAAAATTATCCCAACACTTTAAAAATAAGATTTAACCACAAAAGTCACAAAAGAATTTATGGTTACACAGTCATATTTAACTGATTTGACCTATAAGATAAACGGCGCCTGCATAGAAGTTCACAAAATTCTGGGCGCCGGTTTATTAGAAAGTGTATACCATAAATGCTTGGAAGAAGAATTCAAATTAAGAAATATTAATTTTAAATCTGAGTTGAAAGTTCCTGTAAATTATAAAGGAAAAGAAATTGAATGTGATTTCTTTTGCGATTTTTTAGTGGAAGATTTAATTGTCATTGAACTGAAATCAGTCGTTCAATTAAATGATATTCACCGGGCTCAACTTTTAAACTATATCAACTTAATGAAGAAACCTAAAGGCATCCTGGTGAATTTTAATGTAAAAAATCTTTATCATGACGGACAGGAAACTTTTGTCAACAAATATTACGACATGCTTTTTTGAGCTTTAAAGATTAATAATATTTACTTAAAAAACTTTTGTGACTTTTGTGGTTATATAATTTTGTAACTATAAAATATGAAAACAGTAATACCTTCCGAGCTAACCTCCGTACAACTTCAAACCATTATGCAGACTGCCGTTTCACCACGTCCTATTGCATTGGCTTCTACGGTGGATAAAGACGGTAATCATAACTTATCTCCATTCAGTTTTTTCAATATGTTCAGTACGGTTCCTCCCATTCTGATCTTCTCACCATCAAGGAGAGTGCGTGATAATACCACGAAACATACCCTTGAAAATGTATTGGAAGTTCCTGAGGTTGTTATTGGAACTGTAAATTTTCCAATTGTACAGCAGATTTCTTTAGCTTCTACAGAATATGAAACAGGTGTCAATGAGTTTGTAAAGTCTGGTCTTACCATGAAAGATGCCGATCTTGTGAAGCCTAAACTGATTGAAGAATGCCCCGTAAACTTTGAATGTAAAGTTTTAGAGGTAAAATCTTTAGGAGACCAAGGTGGAGCGGGAAATCTTGTGATTTGTGAAGTTCAGAAAATCCATATCCGTGAAGAATATTTGAATGAAACTGGAAATTTAGACCAGCAAAAACTGGATATGGTAGCTCGTTTAGGCAGCAACTGGTATTCCAGAAGTAATGAAAGCAGTCTTTTTGAGGTTCCTAAACCTTTGGTAACAAAAGGAATTGGTTTTGATCTTTTACCGGATGCTATCAAATACAGCCAGGTATTTACAGGAAACGACTTGGGAATGCTGGCGAATGTTGAAGTACTACCTTCCGGAGAATACCATTCAGATGAAAATGTTCATCAGAATGCTCAAAAACTCTTGCTAGAAAGTAAAATTGAGGAAGCCTGGAAGATTTTAATTAAATAATCTCAATCTATTCAATAAAAAAGGAGTGAAAATTTCACTCCTTTTGTATTTTATAATAATCTAAAATGTTTTATTTTGTTTTCAGAGCCTCTGACACTGTGATTTTTCCTTTTTCTGCAAAATCCGTTATTTTACCGTCTTTATCAATGGAAACATTCAGATTATCATTTTTAGAGTCATAATAAATGTACGTTGCATATCCCGGGCAATCATGTTGTTTACATCCATGAAGTTTATAAATCCCATTATCAGATACAATAGGCCCCTCCACATTAAAGTTTTTGAGCATCACATCATATTCTTTTCCAACGAGTTTTTTCACTCTTTCTGCAAAGCTTTTATCTTCAAATAATTTGATATCATGAGGATACTTTTCATCATTTTTGGTGATGATTTCAAGAGTAGCCACTGTTGAAGCTACAGCTTTCACTGAATCCGTCTTTGGAGCTACAGTAGAGTCTTTTGGCAGAACGGTAGCCAGCGTATCTGTACTTACAGAAGATTGAGTGTTAGCATCTTTTTTACAGGAAACAACAGTTCCTAACATCATCAGCACTACTGCGCTCGTAATAACTTTTTTCATAATAATATTTAGTATAGTGGTTAATCTGCTATAACGTGATTATAACCATTTTATTTTAAATTTTCTACTTTGTTTCAAAGCCTCCGGAGGCTTCTATTTTAGATTTTTAACTAAAAAATCAATGCTTTTTTCTATTACTCTGTTCAGATCATTTGGCAAATTGGAATCACCCCAAGGTTCTTTTGCTCCAAAGGTGTGATTTCCGCCTTCAATAAGGAAAAGCTCTGAATTCGGATTCAGGATATGAAGATGTTCTGCATGTTTTACCTCTACAGCTTCATCCTCCGTCCCATGAATAATCAGCATATAAGCTTTAGCCATTTCTGCAGCTCGTTCTACATCAAAACGATGTATATTCTTTTCATAATCTTCATAAAACTGGTAGTAATGGGGCATTTCCTGTTTGGTACGTCCATTTAAAGCATAGTAAATACCTTCCTTTTTCCAATTTTCAAAAAAGTCACCTGTTGGAAAGCGATCCAGCGTATCTACACTGGCCAGCGTAATCAATCCGTTGATTCTTTCATCCTCAAAAGTTTTCACAATGGAAATTCCTCCTCCTCTGCTATGACCAATTAGAACTATCTTATCCTGATCGACGTGCGGATTCTGAATAAAATGATCAATCACCACACCAAGATCAGATAATTCTTTGGAATAATTGTTATTTCCGAAAGCCTCAAGATCAGCAAAATGATGAGGATCATCTTCCGTTGTTCCGTTGTGAGAAAAATTAAACTTCACGAAAAAAAAACCGGCTTCAGCAAACTTTTGGGCCATTAAATCCCATGCACCCCAATCTTTATAACCTTTATAGCCATGAACAAAGATAACCAAAGGCAGTTTTTTTTGAGTGTCATTGTAAAAAGCATCAGCAAGAAAACCTTTTGTTTCTTTATTTTCTAAATAAATATTCTTTTCACTAATCAAATTCATAAAATAATTGGCTTTTATTCAATATTCTTTATATTTAGTATCCTAATTTTAATTGAAATTTATGAAAAAAACTCTACTCTTTTTATTTTTAATTGTCTTTTCTGCTGCCTTTAGCCAGATCACCAAAAAAGTATTCTTTATTGGGAACAGTTATACCTATTTTAATGACTTACCAATTTTGGTTCAAGATATAGCCCAATCTACAGGGGATATTCTGGAACACCAAAGCCAGACTCCGGGAGGGTCTACTCTTCAACAACATATAAACAGTACTACTATTGCTACCCTTATGCAAGGAAACTGGGATTATGTAGTATTACAGGAACAGAGCCAACTTCCTTCTCTTACAGATCAGCAGGTTCAAACTCAGGTATATCCTTATGCTGCTCAGCTTTCTGACTTTGTGAAGAATACCAATGGCTGTGGCAATGTTATTTTCTACATGACCTGGGGCCGTAAAAACGGAGATGCTTCACGTTGCTCTGTACAGCCTTCTGTTTGCACCTATGAAGGAATGGATGATCTGATTTCTAAACATTATATAGAAATGGCAATGGACAATGAAGCGATACTTTCTCCTGTTGGTAAAGTCTGGAGAGCGATAAGAGAACTAGATCCAGCTTTGGAGCTTTATAATTTAGATGAATCACACCCTAGTTATATTGGTTCAATGGTCGCAGCTTATACCTTCTACACGGTAATATTTAAGAAAGATCCTACGCTTGCTCCCTACAACGGAACTCTGATCCCAGGACAGGCACAGTTCATTAAAAATATGGTAAAAACGATTGTCTATGATTCAATGGATACCTGGAATATCCCTTCCAATGATGTACACAGCAGGTTTACCTATCAGGCTACCAGTACCCATACCATTAAGTTCACTAATAAAACCAAAAACGCTACCACTTATGGATGGGATTTCGGAGATGGTACAACTTCCACACTGGAAAATCCTGAACATACTTACAATGCTCCTGGAAATTATCTGGTAAAACTAACCAGTAATTCATGCAACTCAAATACTACAAAAACAAAACATGTAACGGTTGGCAATTTGGGAACTAAGGACTTAGATATTGAAGATCCGGCTCAGATCTACCCTAACCCTACACAGAACGACATTAACATTATCACCAAAAAGAAAACAGAGATTCTCTCACTTACCGATGCCAGTGGAAGGGTAATATCTTATCAAATGAATAAGACCAATTCCGGTTATACGATACAGCTCCATCATTTATCTGTGGGAGTTTATTTTTTAAAGTATAAAATAGGAGAAAAAGAATTCATTAAAAAAATTATAAAAAAATAACCTTATTTTTGCTTCATGCAGAATTTAAGAACGGTAACTGTGATGCGTTACATTCTGCCATTGAGAGAGGGAGGTTCACTTCCTGCTCTGGCAGAAGCTGATGATGATTTTAAATATGTCTTAAAATTCCGTGGCGCAGGTCATGGAGTTAAGATGCTGATCTCTGAGTTTTTAGGAGGAAAGATTACAGAAGCTTTAGGATTAAAGATTCCTGAGCTGGTTTTTATTAATCTTGATGCAGACTTTGGAAGAACGGAAGCAGATGAGGAAATACAGGATTTATTAAAGTATTCTGAGGGTTTGAATCTCGGCTTGCACTATCTGTCCGGTTCCATCACCTATGATCCCGGAGTGAGTGTTGATCCGCTTCTGGCTTCAAAAATTGTATGGTTGGATGCTTTCATCACCAATATTGACCGTACCTTTAAGAATACGAATATGCTGATGTGGCATAAAGAACTTTGGATCATTGATAATGGAGCTTCATTCTATTTCCACCACTCATGGCAAAATTTTGATGCTGCAGCCAAAACTCCGTTCAAATACGTGAAAGACCATGTTCTTCTTCCTAAAGCCAATAAGCTTGATGAAGCAGATAAGTTTGCTCATGAAATACTGAATGAAACGCTTTTCAGAGATATTGTCAATGCTATTCCTGAAGATTGGTTGCATTGGAATGATGCGGATGAAACACCTGATGAGATCCGTGAAATTTATTTTCAATTCTTGAAAACCAGATTAGAAAATTCTCAAATCTTTGTAAACGAAGCTAAAAATGCAAGAGGATAAAATATATGAATATGCGGTAATACGCTTGGTACCAAAAGTTGAAAGAGAAGAATTTTTCAATATCGGATTGGTGATGTTTTCTAAAAAGGAAAAATTCATCCGGGTTGAATTCTATCTATGTCCTGATAAATTTAAGCTGATGCAGAGCAAGCTGGATTATGATGATATTATTCAAAACCTTGCAAGCTTTCAGAAAATAGCTAACGGAGATAAAGATGGCGGGCCTATTGCCTTTCTTGAAATTCCGGAGCGTTTCCGATGGCTAACAGCTGTAAGAAGTGCTGTGGTACAAACCTCCAGACCTCATCCAGGAAAATCTAAGGATCTGAATATTACTTTTGGTAAACTTTTTGAAGAGTTAGTAAAGTAATCAATTCCTTTAAAAAATTTTATGCAATCATCTAAAAACAACATATCAATCAACAGGTTTATCACAAACCTGTTTTTTGTTTTATTTTTAAGTTTTTCAGGTTTATTTTTTTCACAATCATTTTCACAATCTCCCACTCAGAAGAAACATGTAAAAAGCACCTTGCTTCCTGAGATCACAGCACTTACTGAAAACATTGTATATAAAACCAGTAAAAAAGGAGACTCCATTAAGCTGGATCTTTATATGCCAAGAAATGCTTCTGCTGAAAAAATCCCTGTACTGATCTATGTTCATGGTGGTGGCTGGATAGAAGGTAATAAAGAAATCCACGCTGATGATTACGTTGAAAATACGATCAAAAAACTGACTGTCAAGCAATATGCTGTCATCAGTATCAATTATACTCTTCTTAATGAAAAAACTCATTTTCCATTACCCTTGGAAGATACTAAGGATGCCATAAGATGGGTTAGAAAGAATGCCGAGAAATATAACTTTGACACCAATAATATTGGGCTTTTTGGAGCTTCCGCCGGAGCACATTTATCATTAATGGCCGCTTATTCTCCAGACAATGCTTTTACGGGAAGCCCTGAGCTTTCGCCTTATTCTGCAAAGGTAAATTATGTAATAGACCACTATGGACCAGCTGATTTGAATAAGCTTTTTCATACCAAATTGGGAACTATCCCGGTTTCTCTGGTTAAAATGATATCAAAAAAAATTGTAGATCTTCAGCAAGGACTTGTAAAAGGAATTTCCGGCTATGACCTAAACAAAGATCAGGAAAGAGCAATTGCCTATTTAAAAACCGTATCTCCCGTTACTTATACTTCAACGGGTGTTCCTACATTGATTGTTCAGGGAAATCAGGATAAAATAGTTCCTTTAAGCCAATCAAAAAAATTACACAGAAAATTAAAACGAGCAAACGTTGAAACGTCTTTACTTGTCATTGATAAAGGGGTTCATGGTTTTTCAACCACAGATAAGGATACGCTGGATAAAATGACAGACCAAATGGTAGAATTCATTATTTCACAGAAAAAATAATATATATCACTCAATACAATTAAATATAAAATACTGTAAATAAGATATTTAAACAAAAACAAAACAACAAATCTGCTAGATTGATATACATATTAATATTTTTTACCTTAAAAATAATTACCTTGGCCATTGCTTAAGTTATTCACAACAAAAATAGCATTTCAATTAATTATTCATTAAAAAAATAAGCAATATGGACTCTCTAAATAATATCAATGCTCTTACCCTCATATTTGTATCTGTTCTTATTTTTGCGATAGCTTACCGCTTCTATGGCATTTTTATAGCTAATAAAGTTCTCAGACTTAACGATCAGAATGTGACCCCTGCAGTAGAATTTGCAGATGGGAAAGATTATGTTGCTACGAATAAAAATGTACTCTTTGGACATCATTTTGCAGCTATTGCTGCCGCCGGACCATTAGTAGGACCTGTTCTTGCAGCACAGTTCGGATATCTTCCCGGAGCACTATGGATATTGATAGGTTGTGTATTGGGAGGTGGAGTTCATGATATGGTTGTACTCTTTGCTTCTGTGAGGCATAAAGGTCAGAGTCTTGCTACCATTGCCTCAAAAGAAATTGGAAAAGCAACCGGAACTGTAGCAGGTTTTGCCATACTCTTTATTCTGGTACTTACACTTGCAGGTTTATCTCTGGCATGTATCAATGCTATGCATGAAGCATCCTGGTCTCTTTTCACAGTAGTCATTACAATGCCTATTGCAATCATTATGGGGCTTATCATGCGTTATAAAAAAAACAGTGTTCTGTTTGCCAGTATCTTAGGCGGAATTCTGTTAATTGCCGGGATTATTGGTGGTCATGGGCTCATGCAGAATCCAACCATGAATAATTTATTTTCATGGAATATTAAAACAATTTCCATTGCCATTCCATTATATGGTTTTATAGCTTCTGTATTACCGGTATGGCTTCTTTTAGTTCCGAGAGATTATCTTTCTACCTATTTAAAAATAGGAACGATTATTATGTTGGCTATCGGGGTAATTGTTATTCATCCTACTGTACAGATGCCTGCTATCACAGCTTTTGTAAACGGGGGCGGACCTATTATTGGCGGGCCGGTACTTCCTTTTATTTTTATTGTTATTGCTTGTGGAGCTATTTCAGGATTTCATGCTGTGATTGCTACGGGTACCACTCCGAAAATGCTTAATAAAGAAAGAGAAATCCTTTTTGTAGGATATGGTGCCATGCTTGTAGAAGGTTTTGTAGCATTGATGGCTCTTATTGCAGCTTGTACTTTGATGCCAGGTGATTATTTTGCCATCAATACTCCTAAAGAAGCCTATGATTCATTTCTGGCTACACATCCTTCTCTACATGGAGTAGATATAGATTATTATTCACAGAAAATAGGAATTGACCTTTATGGCAGAACCGGTGGTGCAGTTTCCTTGGCCGTTGGGATGGCTCATATCTTTAATAAAATCCCTTATATGGATCAGCTTACTGCTTATTGGTACAATTTTGCAATTATGTTTGAGGCTGTGTTTATCCTTACCGCCATTGATGCGGGAACAAGAGTTGGCCGCTTCTTTCTACAGGAAATGCTGGGTTCTGTAGTTCCAAAATTTAATGATAAAAACTGGATCCCGGGAATTATCATCAGCAGTCTTCTTTTCACTTTTGCCTGGGGATATCTGGTATATACAGGAAATGTGAACAGTATCTGGCCGTTATTCGGAATCAGTAATCAGCTATTGGCAGCCTGTGGACTTATTGTCTGTACCACAATGCTGATAAGGATGAACAGAGGAAAATATGCATTATGTTCTGCTATTCCCGGAGTTTTTATGGCCGGAATTACATTCTGGGCCGGTTATATTCAGGTGACTTCGATTTATATTCCCAAAGGGCAGTATTTACTTGCTGCATTAGCAGCAACCGCAATGATCCTTATGCTTATTGTATTTATAGGAGCGTTCAGAAAGTGGTATCAATTACTGCAAATCAACAAAACAGAGATAGATCACTATGGAGAACCCGTAAAGGAACTGGTAGAAAGATAATAATTTCTGCTTCAATTTCCACTAACGGTTTTTGCCTGCTGTGATAATTTTTATACATTTGTTTTGCTTTAGGGGTATTCTGAAAAGAATTGAGAGAGTCCCTTTGAACCTGATACGGCTTACACCGACGTAGGGAAAAGCAAAATGACATGATTTCTTATGTCTTTTGTTCCGGATTTTTTCCTAAAGCTATTTTTATTTTAATAATAACAATGGAAAAAAATCTCTGGCAACAAGTTCAGCTTGTACGACAACAATCTCCTCTTGTTCACAATATTACCAATTATGTAGTGATGAACAATACAGCCAATGCTCTTTTGGCAGCAGGAGCCTCTCCTATTATGGCTCATGCCAAATCAGAAATCCGGGAAATGATTAATATAGCTCATTCTGTGGTTATTAATATCGGTACCCTGGATGAATATTGGTCTGAATCTATGCTGATGGCCGCAGAAACAGCCAATGCCATTCATAAACCATGGGTACTGGATCCCGTTGGTGCAGGAGCAACTTCATTCCGTGATCAGATTTTACATCAACTGTTACAATTTCATCCTACCGTAATCAGAGGCAATGCTTCTGAAATTATTGCTCTTGCTAAGATCAATACAACAGTCACTAAAGGAGTAGACAGCACAGCAGAAAGTAATGATGCTGTGGAAGCTGCACAAATCCTGGTTCAACAATATAATACCATTGTGTGTATCTCCGGTGAAACCGATATTATTCTTAGTCCAACTCAAACTATACAAATTAAAAACGGACATTCCCTTATGACCAAAGTAACGGGACTGGGATGTTCTGCAAGTGCATTAGCAGGAGCATTTATCGCTGTTGCTGAAGATAAAGCAGCAGGTATTGCTGCGGCCATGTCATTATTGGGAATAGCAGGAGAACTGGCTGTTCGTGAAAGTAAAGGCCCCGGCAGTCTTCAGGTCAATTTGATTGATAAATTATATAATATGACCGAAGAGGAATTTACAAGCCATTTAAAAATAGAAAAATCATGAATGTAAATCCTTTCCCTTACTCATTATATCTGGTAATTTCTGAAGAAGACTGTATGGGAAAAAACTTTCTGGAAGTCGCAGAACAGGCTATATTAGGTGGTGTAGATATCATACAGCTTCGCGAAAAAAAAGATAGTCCTGAAGTATTCCTTCAAAAAGCTTTGCAGCTTATTGAAATTACGAATAAATATGGCATTCCACTTATTATTAATGATAATATCACCGTTACTGAAAAAGTAAATTCAGCAGGAATACATGTTGGCAACAGCGATGCAGCTCCTCAGAATCTGAGACAGCGTCCTTTGATCAGGAATAAAATGATTGGTTACTCAATAGAACATCTGGCTCAGCTCGACAATGAACAAACTGCAGTGGCAGACTATCTGGGAATAAGCCCTGTTTTTAAGACTAAAACTAAAACAGATACTATTACAGAATGGGGACTGGAAGGTATTTCCCAAATCAGACAGCTTACAGAAAAACCTTTGGTAGCCATAGGTAATATTCACCTGGAAAATGCAAAAGCTGTTATCAATGCCGGAGCAGACTGCCTTGCCGTAGTTTCTGCTATATGTAGTGCAGATGATCCTCAAAAAGCAGCTTATGAATTAAAAAATGAAATTGTAAAATGAAAAAATACAAATACCCATCAGTTTTAACGATTGCGGGCTTCGACGGAAGCGGGGGTGCCGGTATTCAGGCGGATATTAAAACAACTTCTGCTTTAGGCTGCTATTCCACTTCAGTACTAACGGCTTTGCCCGTGCAAAACACTCAAGGAGTACAAAAAATATATCCTATTCCTGTAGAAGCTGTTGCTGATCAGATAAAAGCAATTCTCGACGATATTGTTCCTGATGCCATAAAAATCGGAATGGTTCATACTCCACAGCTAGTAGAAACTATTGTTTCCACATTAGCCCAATATCCTAAAATACCTATTGTCTTTGATCCTGTCATGGTTGCCACCAGCGGGCATCGTTTGATTGAAGAAGAAACCATCACAGCACTCACTGAAATGTTGTTTCCTATTGCAGATGTCATCACGCCCAATATGGATGAAGCCGCAATTTTAGCAAATATGAAAGTAGAAACACTTGAAGATTTATACACCGCAGGAATGAGGATTAAAAAATTAGGCTGTAGAACGATTCTTCTTAAAGGCGGGCATCAGGAGACCTCAACAATTACCTCTCTCTTTTATGATGAACAGGAAAATTTTCATTCTTTCGAAACACTGAAATTGAATACCAATAATACCCACGGTTCAGGTTGCACCCTTTCATCTGCCATTGCTGCCTATATTGCTCAGGGTACAACCTTGTACGAAGCAGTTTCTTTTGGGCAACAATATATCTACAAAGCTATAGAAAGCGGGACAGATGTACAAACAGGTCATGGAAACGGGCCGCTAAACCACTTTTTTAACCCACAAAAACTTATCAAAAATGAAATGGTCTGAACACACCTGGAATGCTATAGAAAAACATTATCAATCTATCCTTGATATGCCTTTCATCAAAGAATTATCTAATGGTAGTTTGCCACAGGAAAAGTTCCGTTTTTACATGGCTCAGGATTCTTTATATCTAGAGCATTTTGGAAGAACTCTTTCCCTTATTGCAGCAAAGATACCTGATCTTGAAGATGTACTGGCCTTTATGCGTTTTGCAGAAAATGCTATCGTTGTGGAAAATGCGCTACATGAATCCTACTTTAAAGACTTTGGGTTATTGGATAAAGGAGTTTTACAACCGGCTTGTCATCACTATATTCACTTTCTGAGAAGTACCGCAGCATTGGAATCTGTGGAAATTGCGGTTGCGGCAGTCCTTCCATGCTTCTGGATTTATCGTGAAGTTGGAAATTATATTTATGAGATTCAAAATACGGTGAATAATCCTTATGAAAAATGGATCGCTACTTATGCAGGAGAAGAATTTTCAACTGCAGTAGACCAGGCTATTGCCATTTGTGATCAATTAGCTGAAAACAGCACCGAAGAAACCAGAAAGAAAATGACAGAAGCCTTCATCGCTGCATCCAGAATGGAATATTACTTTTGGGAAGCAGCTTATGATTTGAGAACATGGGAGTAAAGAATAGAGAGGCTACGCCAATCATTTTTGATATCATCAACCAGTAAAAAAAACGGAACCACTTTTTGGGTTCCGTTTTTATATTTATCAAACTTCATTAAAAATTAAAGTTAAGTCTTGTGAAAACATATCGTCCGTTCTGTCCAAACTGTGAAGTAGAACGTGAATAAATAAATTGATCGTTATTACTTGAAGCCGGTAGATTTTTGGTAGGATAAATATCAAACAGGTTATTCACTCCTATCGTTAATCCTACATTTTTTGTAAACTGATAGGCTGCTGAAAGATCTGTAATGATCTTATCGCTTATGGTCTGGTGTTCTCTAGGATCAAGAATACCGTCACCATTTACATCAAGAACATCTGCTCCTGTTACTTTTCCGAAATAAGTATTTCTAAGGTAGAAACTTGCTCCTTTCCATGTCAATGTGTGAGAAAGACTCGCTTTTACTCTAGGTACAGCTTCTTCCAGGTATACTCTTGATTTTTCGGAGAAATAAACTTTTTCAAGTGCCGGAGATTTTAATAATCCTGCTGAATGAATTTCCCCAACCTGCTTAGTCTGATTCAAATTGATGGCAAAATTATTATCCAGTTTTACACCTGAAAATCTTGCGTTATGCGCAATAACAATATCCAACCCTTTTGTTTCCGTATCAATAGCATTGGTGAAAAACTGAGCTGCATTCACATTTAATTTTTCAAACTCTGCCTGAGCTTCCAGAGGCACATCTTTTTTTAAGAACTGATCGGTAAGAATGATTCGGTTATCAATTTTTGTAAAATACCCATCCGCTGTAAATGTCAGATTCACAGATGGAATTTTATAAGTAAAGCCTAAACTTGCAGATTTTGAGGTTTCCTGTTTCAGTTTGGGAATATTCAACTGTCCTGCCAATCGAGAGTCATTGCTGTAAGTTCCCACTTCAAGAAGTTGTCCGCCAGTAAATAAAGTAGAAGTTACGTTATAATATATCTGGTGAATAGACGGTGCTCTAAATCCCGTAGATCCAGCAAATCTCACATTAAAATTAGGAGCAACTTTAATTCTTGAAGCCAGTTTATAATTGAATGTAGATCCGAAATCTGAATAATTTTCATATCTCGCAGCGGCATCCACCAAAAGCCAGTTGGTAAAGTTGAACTCTACATCTGCATAAGCCGCTAACGACTGTCTGTTCTTATTCACAGCATTTTCAGGTTTAAATCCACTGAATACCTGTGAACCTCCCGGAAGAGCCTGTCCAAAGAAATCTGTAGGTCTTTTTGTTGTATTGTTCCATGGATTTCCAAAAACATCATAAGTAGTATAAGAAGCTTCTTCCCCTGCAGTCATTTTAAAGTTTTCAAAACGGTGTTCACCTCCAAATGCTACGTTCATTCCTTCCAATACATCATATTTTTTAGAGAAATCTAAATTGATGGTATTTTGGGTAAACCTTAATCCACCTGCATCAAATTCATTAGGTGAGGCAAAACGTAAAGACGTATTTCCTGTATTTCTGATATTGTATGTAAAGGAGTTTTGCCCGAAAGTATTACTGAAATCAATATTCCAGCCCTCCCATTTACCTTTGATTCCTGCGGCTAATGAAATATCCTGGATATCAGTTCCAATCTGTGGCAGGTAACCACTAGGGTACAAACCTGTAAAAGTTCTGCTTTCTCTCGGTCTTCTGTAGAATCCTCCGGAAACCCCATGTCTTAAACTGTATCCGCCAAAAGTATACACTTTCCAGTTATCACTTACAGGAACCTCAGCATTAATGAAAAGCTGGTGGTTATTAAGCTTGGACTGCCCTACCTGCATATTGAAGTCATTTCTTGTTTGTCCTCTGTAAGCAAGCTCCTGATCTGTGATATAATTCAAATAATTAGTTGTAAATCTTGTTGGATCTGACAATACTTTCTGTAAAGCAGAAATAGAATTAGCACCCTGTATAGCATTTTGCAAGTCCTGAGAAAAATAACTTACATCTGGTGCATATTGGTGAATATAGTTTACAATTTGCTGAGAATTCGGAGTATTTCCAATATCAGTAAAAAGTGAAGAAAGATTTACTCCATTTTTCAAAGCACGCTGTTCAATAGCATTATAAGCATTATAAATAGGTGCATTTTCAGTTCCAGCTCTGTAGGTAGGATTTCTGAATTGTGAAGACCAGGTAATATTGAAGAAACCACCTTTAGTTCCAATCTTATTACCATAGTTTAGGTCTAACTGAATATTCTGTCCATCAAAATTTCCGGTATGGTCATTAGCTGTAGGGGTTAAATTTCCACCGTAGCTGATCTGACCTGCCAGTTTTCCGGTATCTCTTTTCAGTTCAAGATTCATTACACCCGCAATAGCATCAGAACCATATTGTGCGGCGGCTCCATCTCTTAAAACTTCTATCCTGTTTAAAGCGAAAGAAGGAATGGCATTCAAATCCGTTCCTACAGTTCCTCTTCCCGGTGTTCCGTTTACGTTAACCAATGCAGAGGTATGTCTTCTTTTTCCATTCACCAATACTAGCACCTGATCCGGTCCCAAACCTCTTAACTGCGCTGGATCCAAATGGTCTGTTCCATCAGAATTGGTTTGAATGGTAGAAGTAAAAGAGGGTGCAATGGCATTTAAGATTTGTCCGATATTAGACTGCGGAAGAACCACTGAAGCTTCCTTCAGATTGAATACATCCACAGGAACCGGACTGTCTGCCTTCGATCTCGCTCCGGCTCTGGATCCCAGGATAACAACTTCTTCTACGTTATTGGTATTAACACTGTCTTTTTTGGTTTTGATACTGTCTTTTTCCTGTCCATAGGTAAAAACTCCCAGGAAAAATAAAACAGAAGCTGAAAAAATAGTCTTTTTATTACTCATATCATTTCATCAATTTGATTAAACATTTATGTTTTTTGCAGGTGCAAATGTAAAATATATTTATTAGTCTACAAAAATAATAGACTTTGTTTTTGTAAAAAATGATAATCGTTTCTTTCTATCCCTTATTAAAATTACTATTTTTTCTAATAACTTAAAGAAATTTCATAAAAAAACGGATTCAAAAAAATGAATCCGTTTATCTTATTTAAAAGCTATTTTTCAAACTTAAATCTTGGTAAGTTTAGCATATTTCAGAATCAGGTTCTTCTCCCCTTCGTGTATGAATACTACTTTTGCTTTGATATTCTGAGGATCTGTTCCATCCAGGAAAGCAACCTCTCCTATTCCGAAACGGTCGTGTCTCACTTTATCTCCCACTTCAATATCCTGAGACGATGCACCACTTGGATTGATAATTTTGGCAGTGCTCACCGGTTTCAGTTTTCTAGCTTCCGGAGCAGGTTTTGAATTATCTTCTCTGTTAAGCGTCTTTTTCTCTACCTTTTTGAATGATTTTCCTTCTGATGGATGTTCATCAAAGATATTGGATCTTACCCCTGAATTATTGATAAATCTTTTCTCCAACGCCGGGTTAAGGAATTCAATATATTCATCATCAATCTCACTCAGGAATCTTGATGGTTCTGCATCAGTAATTTTCCCCCATTGGAAACGGGAAACAGCATAAGAGAAAAACACTTGCTTCTCAGCTCTGGTTAATGCAACATAGAACAATCTTCTTTCTTCCTCAAGATCTTCTCTGGTGGCAGAACTCATGAAACTTGGGAAAAGATTTTCCTCAAGACCCACCAAATGAACTACAGGGAATTCAAGACCTTTGGAAAGGTGAATCGTCATCAATGAAACCATATCATCTTCCAGGTTTTTATCCTGAGTATCTGCCGATAAGGCAATATTCTCAAGGAAATTGGAAAGACTCGGATCTCCATCTTCAAGCTGCATCTGTTCTTCAATAAACCCTTGCATGGAGTTCATTAATTCCTGAACGTTTTCTACTCTGGAAATTCCTTCCGGAGTCTGGTCATCTTTTAAGAACTTGATCAAACCGCTACGCTTAGCTACTTCCATAGCAACGCTGTAAGCCGTTTCAGTCTTCAATAATACCTGAAATGCCTTAATCATTGACCAGAAGTCATTCAATTTATTTAAAACACCGTTGTTCAGCCCTAATTGAGGAGCATATATGGGAAGATTATCGAGAACTTTTGCTACAGGAAGATTCTGAGCATCTGCAAAAACAATCAATTTATTTTGCGTTGTTTCTCCAATTCCTCTGGTTGGATAGTTAATGATTCTCATCAATGCTTCCGAGTCATTTTCATTAATTAAAAGACGCAGGTAGCCGATTAAATCTTTAACTTCTTTTCTTTGGTAGAATGAAAGACCTCCATATACTTTGTATGGAATATTTTTACGTCTCAGGGCATCCTCAAATGCTCTGGTCTGAGAGTTGGTTCTATATAAAATAGCAAAATCGCTATACTTTCTCTGATCACGGTTACGAAGTTCCCAGATATTTCCGGCTACGAAGTTGGCTTCATCAGCATCAGAAAGGGAACGGTAAATTTTAATTTTATCTCCTTCCTCGTTATCACTGAAGACATTTTTCTTAAACTGCTGTAAGTTTTTCGCAATAACTACATTCGCTGCATTTACAATATTTTGAGTAGAACGATAGTTTTGCTCCAATGATACTGTAATGGCATCCGGATAATCCTTTTTAAAATTCAGGATGTTATAGATATTAGCTCCACGGAAAGAGTAAATAGACTGGGCATCATCTCCTACCACACAGATATTTTCAAACTTGGAAGCTAATGCTTTCACAATAAGATACTGTGAGTGGTTGGTATCCTGGTACTCATCTACCATGATATATCTGAATCTGTCCTGATATTTCGCCAATACTTCAGGGAAACGTGTCAACAGTTCATTGGTTTTCAACAATAAGTCATCAAAATCCATTGATCCATTTTTGAAACACTGCTCAACATATCTCTGGTAAATCTGTCCGATAAACTTCATGTTTGCTTTTTCATCAGCTTCCATCAGTTCAGGATTGTTGAAATAAGCTTTAACGGTAATCAAGTTGTTTTTATAGGTTGAAATTCTTGCCTGAACTTTTTTAGGTTTATAAAGATCAGCATCAATATTCATATCCTTCAATACTTTTTTAATCACATTCAGAGCATCTTGCTGGTCATAAATAGTAAAATTAGAAGGATACCCCAGATAATGGGCTTCAATTCTTAAAATTCTCGCAAAAACCGAGTGGAATGTTCCCATCCATAAACTTCTTGCATTGCTGTCTCCTACTACCTTTGCGATACGTTCCTTCATTTCACGGGCCGCTTTATTGGTAAAGGTAAGTGCCAGAATATTGAAAGGGTCTATCCCGTTATGGATAAGGTGGGCAATACGCATGGTAAGCACACGTGTTTTTCCGGAACCAGCTCCTGCAAGTACCATCAGAGGGCCTTGTAAAGAGGTAACAGCTTCATATTGTGATTCATTGAGTCCTTTCAGATAATCCATACTGCAAAAAAATTTTGGGAACACAAAATTAAGATATTCAGAGGAGAATTCAAATTTTGGAAGCATATGTATTTTTAAAGACGAAAGAAGATTAAAGATAAAGAGATTACAGATAGGGATTGACGAGCGAAGCGGATTGACTATTCACTTATCATCTCATTAACTTCTCATCCTTATTCTGTAACATTTAATTCACTTTTCCTACTAATAGATAAACAATTTCTAACTTTATGAAAAAGCGACTTCTTTCGGCTGCTGCCGTAGCTTTCTTCGGGCTCATGCTGAATGCACAGCAAATTAAATTCGAAGAGTATGATCTTCCCAATGGTCTTCACGTAATTCTTCATCAGGATAATTCGGCTCCGGTAGTCACTACGGGTGTCATGTATCATGTAGGAGCAAAAGATGAAGTAAAAGGAAGAACCGGCTTTGCTCATTTCTTTGAACATCTTTTATTCGAAGGAACTCCAAATATTAAGAGAGGAGATTGGTTTAAGATTGTTTCTTCAAACGGAGGGCAAAACAATGCCAATACAACCAACGACAGAACGTATTACTACGAAACGTTCCCTTCTAATAATGAACAACTTGGACTTTGGATGGAAGCTGAAAGAATGCGTCATGCAGTTATCAATCAGATTGGAGTAGATACCCAGAGAGAAGTTGTAAAAGAGGAAAAAAGATTAAGAATGGATAACCAACCTTATGGAAACCTTTTCTCAACCATTCAAAAAAACTTGTTTACCAATCACCCTTACAATTGGCCAACGATTGGTTCTATGGAAGACTTGAATGCTGCAAAGCTTGAAGAGTTCCAGGCTTTCTATAAGAAATTCTATATTCCAAACAATGCTACCTTAGTGGTTGCAGGAGACATTAAACCTGAGCAGACTAAAAAATGGATTGAAGAATATTATGGTGGTATTCCAAAAGGAACAATATCTTCAAAAGACTTCCCTAAAGATGCTCCGATTACTCAGGAGAAAGAAGTAACAGCAACAGATCCGAACATTCAGCTTCCGGCTTATGTTTTCGCTTACAGAACCCCGGCTAATAAGGAAAAAGATGCTTATGTTTTAGATATGCTTTCTTCTTATTTAAGCAATGGAAAATCTTCTGTTTTATACAAGAAGTTGGTTGACCAGGACAAAAAAGCGCTTCAGGTAGCGGCTTTCAATCAGGGACTTGAAGATTACAGTATTTTTGCATTCTTTGCTATTCCGATGGGACAGACATCTAAGCAGACTTTACAGGCTGATATTGATGCGGAGATTAAAAAACTTCAGACCACTTTAATTTCCGATGAGGATTATCAAAAGATTCAAAACCAGTTTGAAAACCAGTTTGTAAATCAGAACTCAAGCATTCAGGGAATTGCAGCTTCTTTAGCTACCAACCATGTATTGATGGGAAATACAAACCTTATCAATAAGGAAATTGATATCTACAGATCTATCACTAAACAGGATATTCAAAATGCAGCTAAAAAGTATCTGAATTCCAACCAAAGAATCATCATCAACTACGTTCCTGAGAAAAAATAATTTACCCATGAAAAAGCAATTCACTTATATAGCAGCGGCATTTTTATTTGCAGGAATGCTTTCTGCCCAAAAAATTGACCTTAATGCAATGCCTAAACCGGGACCTACTCCTGCGATTAATATTGCCAAACCAAAAACGTTTCAGCTCAGTAACGGGTTAACCGTAATGGTGGTTGAAAATAACAAACTTCCAAGGGTAAATACCACTCTTTCCATGGACAGGCCTCCTTACTTTGAAGGAAATATAGCTGGGGTAAGCCAATTGATGGCAGAACAGCTTGATAACGGAACCACCAACCTAAGCAAGGATGACTTTAATAAAAAGGTAGACTTTCTGGGAGCTACTATCAACTTCTCTTCTAACGGAGCAGCTTCAAATTCTCTTTCAAAATATTTCCCTGAAGTATTAGGACTAATGGCAGACGCCATTGTGAATCCAAAATTCTCAGCAGAAGAAATTAAGAATGGAAAGGAAAGAATCATTGAAGGATTAAAAGCTGATGAAAAAAATGCATCCTCCATTGCTGAAAGAGTATCCAACGCTTTGATGTACGGAAAAAATACATCAAGAGGTGAATTTGAAACTATTGAATCCATCAATAAAATTCAGCTGGCAGATATTCAGAATATTTACAATAAATACTACGCTCCGGATAATGCTTATCTAGTGATTGTAGGAGATGTAAAATTAGATCAGATCAAACCTCTTGTTGAAAAAGCTTTTGGAAGCTGGAAAAAATCAAACACCAAGTTTGCGGCTTTAGAGCCTGCTTCTAATGTTTCCAAAACAGAGATCAATGTGGTTGATGTACCGTCTGCTGTACAATCTGTACTGTCTGTGAGCAATCTTAACAATCTTAAGATGAAAGATCCGCATTACTTCCCTGCTACAATGGCCAACTATATTCTTGGTGGTGGTGGTGAAGCCAGACTTTTCATGAATCTTAGAGAAAAGAACGGATTTACTTATGGCGCTTATTCAAGCATGAATGCAAGCAAGTATTCCCCTGATTTTTCAGCGGAAACCAGCGTAAGAAATGAAGTTACGGATAAAGCTGTTAAAGAAATGATGAATGAGCTGAACGCTATTTCTACGGTTAAACCGGAAGAACTTGAAAATGCTAAGGCTAAATTGAAAGGTTCTTTCATTATGTCTTTGGAAAAACCTGAAACGATAGCCAAGTTCGCTTTGAATCAAAAAGTTCAGGATCTTCCTGCAGATTTCTATACCAATTATTTAAAATCTATTGATAAAGTTACTGCTGCAGATGTTTCTAACGCAGTAAAAGCAACAATCCTTCCTAACCAGAGCCGAATCTTCATTGCAGGAAAAGCATCTGATATTTCTGAGGGATTAGAAAAACTAGGCTATCCAGTAAAATATTTTGATAAAGAAGCCAATCCGGTAGCAAAACCTACAGCACAGAAAGTTGACGCGAATGTAACCATTGGTTCTGTGGCGGATAAATACATCAATGCTATTGGTGGTTTAGCGGCACTTCAAAAAGTGACTTCCATTACAGCTGATGCCTCTACTAAAGTTCAGGGAATGGATATGAACATGAAACTGATTCAGGGGAAAGGCGGAAAAATGATGATGGAAATGAAAATGATGGGCAATACTCTTCAAAAAATCGTTTTTGATGGTAAAGACGGATATGCTGAAGCACAGGGACAAAAAATACCTTTAAATGATAAGCAAAAAGCCTCTATGTCTGATCCGGAACTTTTCCCGGAACTTGCTTTCGCTAAATCTACAGAATTAAAACTGGCAGGAATCGAAAAATACAACAATGAAGATTCTTATGTAGTAAAAGGACCAAAACAAACTTATTATTACAGTGTAAAAACCGGTTTAAAAACGGGTGAGATAAAAATGGGTGAAGGAGGTTCTATGCCTACTAACTTCTCAGATTATAAAGATGTATCCGGAGTAAAACTTCCATTCACGATTATCCAGAATATGGGTGGTATGGAAATCAATCTGGCTGTACAGTCTTATCAGCTTAATCAGGCTAAAGATTCTGATTTTAAATAATAACCAAAACAATTTTACAGAAGAAGACTATCTCAATTTGAGATAGTCTTTTTTGTTGAACCTCGTTGATTCAGGAGATCATTATCCTAAAAGAATCTGCAAAACCTGTGAGAAAACTTAAAATAATTCAGACATCTGTTCTAAGCATTCTTGACTTTCTATTTGTCTTCTCCTTTGTTTTAAGCGTAAAATCATTGTTTGATTTTTATTTTTTTGCGATTTTGCCATATTTACCGATATCTTTTTTTGTTGTTCAGTAAAAAAAGATTAAATTTGCCCATTCAAAAAGATATCAGAATTAATGGATACTATATTTACACTATTGATGGTTCTTATTATGATTGCCAGTGTTTTATTGGTGATTGTTGTTATGGCTCAAAACCCAAAAGGTGGAGGTCTTTCCAGTACTTTCGGAGGGGCATCTTCTGCACAGTTCGGAGTACAGAGAACCAATGATTTCATGGAAAAAGCAACATGGACTCTAGGCGGAACTATCATCGTTCTTATCCTTTTAAGCGTTGTTATCACTGGTAAACCATCACAAGTGGCTCCAGCTCAACAACCCGTTAAAAAAGAAGCTCCGGCAAAACAATCTGCACCAGCTTCTTCAACTACTACTCCGGCACCTGCACCAGTTGCACCGGCTAAATAAGAAGATTATTTTTCTACATATAAAAAGCAACTCAATGGGAGTTGCTTTTTTTATTGTACTATATTTTCACAGTTTAATTTATAGTGTAAAGAAGTTATAAAGCAAATGATAAATATTGCCACCATCCACATCTAAAGCTTCCAGTCTATTTACTTCAGTTTAATCTTCTCAATCTGATGGCGAAGCTTCAGACCCGCTTTTAAGAAGGAATACTGCATCGGTTTTGATTCTTTATAATACTTATTGATAAAGATCTGCATTGCTCCATAAAAACGGTTCAGGTAAACATCATTTTTTACAGTACTTTCTCCTTTGTGATGAAGAAGAGAAGCCTTGCCATAATAATAGTTTTTATACCCGTTCCTTATTAAAGTATAGCAAAGATCAATATCTTCACCGTACATAAAATAAGCTTCATCCAATCCGCCTACCTTTTCATAAACCTCTCTCTTTAGCAATAAAAATGCACCTGTCATTACTTCCACTTCAGCTATAGCATCTTCTTCAATATCATTCCTGTAATAAGATTTTGAATTATTTTTTTTAAAATTGGTGAACAATTTTTCAAAGGAATTGAACATATCCGGAACTGAACGTTTGCTTTCCGGCAGGAAATTTCCTTCTGCATCATGCATCCGTATTCCAAGGCATCCGAAATCCGGCTGATTATCCGAAAAGTCTAAAAGGTCTTTCATATAAAATCCTTCCAATTCCGTATCAGGATTCAAAAGTAATACATACTCACCTTTTGCAGCCTGTATTGCCTGGTTATTGGCTTTTGAAAAACCTCCGTTAATTTCCGAAGGAATAAAATGCACTGCTGGAAACTCTGAAATAAGGTTCTTCCACGAACTGTCTGTAGAAGCATTGTCTATCACAATCACCTCATACACTACTTCTTTTACATATTTCTGAATAGATAAAAGACAATTTCTGAGTAATTGGGTAACATTGTAATTAACAATAATAATAGACAGCTTCATATTAATCCTTTTCGTTGTAAGGTAACCTGTTGATAATAGATCTTCCGAGTGAAATTTCGTCTGCATATTCCAGTTCATCTCCTACTGAAATTCCTCTTGCAATGCTTGAAAAATTCACATTAAAGTTTTTAAACTTTTTATAAATATAATAAGCAGTGGTATCCCCTTCCATGGTAGCACTCAAGGCGAAGATAAATTCTTTTACCTTCCCTTCATTCAGCTTTCTTTCAATACTCGGAATATTCAGCTGGCTTGGACCAACTCCTTCCATGGGAGAAATCTTTCCACCCAAAATGAGATACTTTCCACCGTATTTCCCGGTATTTTCAATGGCAATAACGTCTCTTACATCTTCAACAATACAAATCAGCTCACCGCTTCTTTTCTCATTGCTGCAAATCTCGCAGATGTCAAAATCAGAAAAATTATGACACTCTTTACAGTACTTTATTTCATTGACAAGATTAATCAGGGAATTTCCAAGGCTCACCGCTCTGGAATTGGGCTGCTTTAATAAATGTAATGCTAATCTCAAAGCTGTTTTTCTTCCGATTCCAGGCAACCCTGAAATTTCATCAACCGCCTTCGCCAACACTTTACTTGGGTAATCCATAGGTACAAAAATAAACAATATTTAAGGAAAACAATCTATTCTAAAGGGGAGTTTTTTGAGTTTCGGAATGCCAAAAAATGAATGGTCAATTGTCAATCCGCTGCACTTGTTAATTTTGATATTTAAAGTTATTACAGTCTTAGCAATTCATGATTTACCTACGAAGCAAAAATCACTATTCATATTTAGAAATTTAGAAAACGTCTATTGTTATATTATTGCAGCGAATGTCTACTATCTTTCATCTATTATCTATCATTCCAAAATCTCTTGTCAACAACTCTCGCCAACATAATGTCTCATTTTGATATTTTAAACACCAACTTCATCCTTATAGGCTGTAACTATAAAAAAACCATTATATTTGCGGCTCAAATTAAATATGAAAAAAAAATAAACTAACACATGGTACTTAACAACCTAAATTATCCACTGGATTTCAAGTTTAAAATTTCGACACTGGCCAGTGACTTCAACATTACTGACAAAAATGGGAATTACGTAGCATACGTACGTCAGAAAATGTTCAAACTGAAAGAAGACGTTATCGTTTTCAATGATGAAAGCAAATCAAAAGAACTTTTCAGAATCAGAGCCAATCAATGGATTGATTTCAATGCTTCTTATTCTTTAAATGATATTGTAGACAACAAAAACTATGGTAGATTAGCAAGAAAAGGGATGCGTTCTCTTTGGAAATCAAGCTATGATATTCTAGATGCTAATGACCAACCTAAGTTCAAGGTACAGGAAGATAACGCATGGGTAAGATTCTGGGATAGCTTTGTAGGTGAACTTCCTATCATCGGAATGTTTACAGGATACTTCCTGAACCCATCTTATACCGTTACCGGTATTGACGGCAAAGCGTACTTCAAACTTAAAAAAATGCCTTCATTCTTTGGAAGAAGATTCCAATTAGATAGATTAATTGACATTGATGATGAGGAAGAAAGTTTAGTAATCCTTTCCTTATTAATGATGACCCTTCTTGAAAGAGCAAGAGGCTAACATTTCAAAACCACAAACACATGAAATACCTAATCGTTTTATTTTCTGCATTTCTTTTCGTTGCCTGTAAAAAAGACAAAGAAACAGTGTCTGCAAACGCCACCACTGATTCATCAAGTATTGCTAAAGATTCTGCTACAGCTAGTATTCCTTCTGGAAAAATTCAGATTGAAACCATTTCATTCCCTGAAGAAATCAAAGAATGTTCATGCTATTTTGCAAGAAACAAGTCTGATTTTGAAGCTGAAAAATATATCTATGCGGATGATGCCGGAAAAACAGCCTATATGAAACTGGATGGTAAAAGACTCGCTATGAACCTTATCTCTTCAAGTGATATGGAAGTAGATGAAGAATTGACCAAGGAAATAGAAAATAATGATTACAAAATCTCCGTAAAAGGTAAAAAGATTAAAGGCGAAGAGGCTCTACTCTTTGAAGGCACCCTAACGATTGAAAAACCGGATGGCAGTGTTATTACCACACCCATTTATGGAGAATGTGGATGTTAACAACAAAAAATGAATAAGCTCATTGGAAAATTTGCTTGTTCATTCTTTTATAACTCATAAAAATGCTTTTGTATTCTACAGAAGCATTTTTTATTTTGTAAATTTGAGAAAAATAAATTTCAATGGCATTATCTAACATAGAGCCGCAAATAATCTGGAAAAATTTCTCCAAATTAAATGCAGTTCCAAGACCATCTAAAAAAGAGGAAAAAGTAATTGCTTTCATCAAAGGATTTGGTGAAGATTTAGGCTTAGAAACTACTGTAGATGAAGTAGGAAACGTAATTATTAAAAAACCTGCCACTGCAGGAATGGAAAACCGTAAAGCTATTGTCCTTCAATCGCATTTGGATATGGTTTGCCAGAAGAACAATGACGTTAATTTCGATTTTGAGACAGAAGGAATCAAAATGGAAATTGACGGGGACTGGGTAAAAGCAAAAGGAACTACTTTAGGAGCTGATAACGGTTTAGGAGTAGCTACTATTATGTCTATTCTTGAAAGTTCAGACATCCCGCACCCTGCATTGGAGGCTTTATTCACCATTGACGAAGAAACAGGAATGACTGGAGCTATTGGTTTAAAACCAGGGCAGCTTACCGGAGAAATCCTATTGAATCTTGATACGGAAGAGGATGATGAAATTGACATAGGCTGTGCTGGAGGTGTAGATGTTACCATTACTCAAAACTATGCAGTAGAAGCTTCAAAAGGGCAAGTTGTAAGAATTGAAGTAAAAGGTTTACAGGGAGGACACTCTGGAATGGATATTCATAAAGGTTTCGGAAACGCAAACATTATCCTGGGAAGACTTCTTTATAAAGGATTAGAAAATCAAAATATAGAACTGATCTCTATTGATGGTGGTGGATTAAGAAATGCTATTCCAAGAGAAGGTGTTGCTGTCATCTCAGTAAGAAATGCACAAGAGTTCATCCAGGAAGTTACTGTTCTTAAATCAGAAATTTTAGAAGAATTTGCGTCTGTAGAAGCAGGTCTTCAGATCAATATTGAAAACTCTACTTCTTCTGACAGCGCTATTTCAGAAGCTGATTCTAAAAAAGTAATCCTTACTTTAAAAGCTCTTCACAACGGAGTATACAGAATGAGTCCTGATGTAGCAGACCTTGTGGAAGCTTCTAACAACGTTGCTAGAGTTGAGTTGAAAGGTGGAGAATTAAAAATCCTTAACCTTACAAGATCTTCGGTAGACTCTTCTAAATATTCAACAGCAGAACAGTTGAAGTCTGTAGCGGAATTGGCTGGAATGAATGTAGTATTCAGTGGTTCATACCCAGGGTGGAAACCAAGACCAGGATCTGAAATTGTACAGATTATGGAAAAGATCTACACAGAGAAATTCAATGAAAAACCTCATGTAGTAGCTTGTCACGCAGGCTTAGAATGTGGTATCATTGGAGCTAATTATCCTGAAATGGAAATGGTAAGTTTCGGACCAACCATCAGAGGAGCACACTCTCCTGATGAGAAAGCGAACATTCCTTCTGCTCAGAAATTCTGGAGCTTCCTGAAAGATATTTTAGCGAATATTCCTCAAAAATAAAATAGTAAAATAACTATATTAAATATCCAAAGTCTTTTGATTTTGGATATTTTTAGTTTAATTTAAACCATTAAGATATTGTAAGCAGTTAAGATTATTAAGAATCCGCAAGCGGATTGGAAAAGCACCCCACTTAAGAATATCCCCGATATTTTCTTACCTTTCCTTAATCACTTAAAATACCTTAATGGTTCCAAAAAATATTTAAATATGAAAAGTATTACAGTATTCTGCGGCTCAAGTTTCGGCACAGATAAAATTTATGAAGAACAGGCATTTTTACTTGGCCAGACTTTAGCAAAACAAAACATACAACTTATTTACGGTGGCTCAGAAACCGGTTTAATGGGAACCATAGCCAACGGAGCTTTAAGTGAAAACGGAAAAGTGACTGGTGTTCTTCCTCAGTTTTTACAAGCTAAAGAAATTGCCCATAAAAACCTTACAGAACTCGTTCTTGTGGAAACCATGCACGAGAGAAAAACGAAAATGAGTGACCTTTGTGATGGTGTTATCGTTCTTCCAGGCGGTTATGGAACTTTGGAAGAGTTCTTCGAAATGATCACATGGGCACAGCTTGGTCTTCACAAAAAGCCTATTGGTATTTTGAATATTGACGGATTCTACAATGATCTGATTAATTTGGTTGAAAATATGGTAAATAAGGGCTTTTTAAAAGCTGTAAATCGAGATATGCTTCTCATCAGTGACACTATAGATGAACTCCTGGAAAAGATGAAAAATTATCAGGCTCCTACCGTTGGAAAATGGATTTCTAAAGAAGAAGTTTAATTATACAAAGAAGGAATATTTTTAGAGTATTCCTTCTTTTTTTATATATCTATCATCATTTCTTAGACATAGTTTAGTATTTTTGCAATTAAAATTTTATCACTATTAAAAGAAATAATGCCATGAAAAATGTATTTCTAGCCGGCTGTCTATTGTTAAGCCAGATCGGTTTCGCTCAATATAGTTACCCAAAAACACCGGAGAAACCTGTAACCGATGATTATTTTGGAACAAAGATTACTGACAATTATCAATGGCTGGAAGACCTGAAAAGCCCAGAAGTACAAACATGGTTTAAAGCTGAGTCAGACTACAGCCATATTATTATTGATAAAATACCTAATCGTGAAACTCTTTATAATCGCATGAAGCAGGTTCAGGAAATGGGAGGTGATTCTTACAGCTATGCGAAACAAAGAGGAAATTTTTATTTCTATCTTAAAACAAAAAAGAACGAGAAGCTTTCCAAGCTATATACCAGAGATATTTCTACAGGAAAAGAAACATTGATATTTGATCCCGAAACATATAAAAAGAATGCTCAGGTCACTAATTTTTCAATAGATTCCAAAGGCAATAAAATAGCGTTACTATTTTCGCAATCCGGTGGTGAAATTTGTGAGATTAAGATTTTAAACTTACAAACAAAAAAAATACTTGACGATACACTGAGTCCTATTTGGAGTGAGTTCAACTTTGAGTTTACCCCAGATGACCAATCTATTATTTACACCAAGATGAGTACCGGAGATCCCAACAGCAATATGCTCTTGAAAGAGATGAAAGCAATGCTGCACAAACTGGGAACCCATTCTGATCAGGATATTGTACTGGCATCAAGAGAGGCAAATCCCGAAATCAATATGCTAACAGAGCAATTTCCAATGATTGAGTTTTCTGAAGACTATCAATACATCTTCCTTAATATAGGTTCTACCAAATTGGAAAGTCCTCAATTCTATGCTCCTTATTCTGCTTTAAAGGATAAAAAAATCACATGGAAACAGATTATAAAAGCTTCAGACGATATTACTCAAACTTTTATTAAAGGAGATCAATTATTTTTCCTTAGTCACAAAAATGCACCAAATTACAAAATAGGACTTACGAGCCTGTCAAACCCTGACTTTGATAATGCTAAAATTATCGTTCCGGAGGGTAATGCCGTAATCAAGTCAATACACAATTCTAAAAATTATTTATTCTATGCTTTAAACAATGGTATTACTCAGGATAAATATCAAATTGACCTTAAAACATTAGCTATAAAAAAGGTACCGTTACCTAATGGAGTCAATACTTCCGCTTCCCTTAACTCCCGTGAAAACGATCATCTGCAATGCAATAACAGCAACTGGCTTACCCCGAATACATTCTATGAATACACTCCTCAGGATGGGAAAGTTATTAAAAGTAAATATTTCAATGGGGACAGCAAATACCCTGATTATAATGCATCCTATGTAGTAAAAGAAGTAGAAGTAAAAAGCCATGATGGTGCTATGGTTCCTCTTTCTGTTATCTATCCTAAAAACATGAAAATGGATGGCAGTACACTTGCTTACATCACCGGATATGGCGGCTATGGGATCTCTTCTACTCCACGCTTTTCAAACAGGTTGTCTGTACTGCTTGAGCAAGGTGTAGTTGTTGCTATTGCCCATGTGAGAGGAGGTGGAGAAAAAGGTGAAAACTGGCATAAAGACGGAATGAAAGCTAAAAAACCTAATACATGGAAAGATTTCATTGCCTGTTCAGAATATCTTGTTGACCAAAAATACACTTCTCCTTCAAAATTAATTGGTAACGGAGTCAGTATGGGAGGTGTTCTTATTGGAAGAGCCATTACAGAAAGACCGGATTTATTTGCCGTTGCTATCGCGGAAGTAGGAATGACTAATGTTCTTCGTTCTCAAAACTCAGCCAATGGAGCTAATCAGATTCCTGAAGTAGGAAGTTTAAAGAATGCTGAGGATACTAAATATCTTATTGAAATGGACGCACAAAGCAAGGTTAAAAAAGGAGTAAAATATCCTGCAGTGATTGTTCGTACCGGAATGAATGACTCCAGAATTACCCCATGGGAACCAGCAAAATTTGCAGCAACACTACAAAACAGTACAGCATCTGAGAAACCCGTTCTATTGTATGTCAATTACGAAAACGGTCATTTCACAAGTGACCTGGATGTAGTCTTCAAAGAATATTCTGATATTTTCGCTTTTGCATTATGGCAGGCTGGACACCCGAAATTTCAACCAGCTAAGAAATAAAAGTCAATAATTCATAAAAACAAAAACCCGTTCGAAAAACTCGAACGGGTTTCTTATTAAGATTAAAAAATATTTTCTAAGGATAAGGAGCAATTTCCACTTCAAGCCCTTCCATGGCATCTGCAATATGCAGCTGGCATCCTAATCGGCTGTTATCTTTCACGTGGAAAGCTTCAGCAAGCATTGCATCTTCTTCATCTCCCATTGGTTCCAGACCAGGATCATTGATTACATAAACCTGGCATGAAGCACACATCGCCATTCCGCCGCATACACCAATAGTACCTTCTTCAGCCAATTCATAAGAACGAATGATCTCCATTAAGTTCATGGACATATCCGTTGGAGCAATAACATCGTGGGTTACACCTTCTCTGTCGGTGATTTTAATATTAATATCTGACATAATTCTGCAAAATTAGTCAATTTTTTTCACAACAGCCTTCTCTGCTTCCTTACGACTTCCGTCAAATCCGTCTACTCCACTTACGGTTGTATATTTTAATACGAATTTTTTACCAGGATTCAGTCTGTTATAAACACTCTGACACATTAAAGTAGCCTCGTGGAAACCACAAAGAATTAACTTCAATTTACCTGGATAAGTATTGATATCTCCAATTGCGTAAATACCGTCGATGTTAGTCTGATAATCAAGAGCGTTGTTTACTACAATCGCATTCTTCTCAATATTTAATCCCCAGTTTCCGATTTCCCCTAATTTTGGAGTCAATCCGAATAATGGAATGAAATAATCTGTTTCAATTTCAAAAGCATCCTCACCGTCTTTCTGTACAGTGATTGCTTCTACTTTTCCGTCACCGCTAACACCCGTAACTTCAGCAGGAGTAATTAATTTAATTTTCCCAGCATTTTTCAGATCCTGAACTTTTTCTACAGAATCCAAAGCTCCTCTAAACTCATTTCTTCTGTGGATTAAAGTTACTTCGCTTGCTACATTAGAAAGGAAGATACTCCAGTCAAGGGCAGAATCTCCACCTCCGGCAATTACTACTTTTTTATTTCTGAAGTGCTCAGGTTCTTTAACGAAATATTCAAGACCTTTTTCTTCATAATCAGCTAAATTTTCGAAAGTAGGTTTTCTAGGTTCAAAAGTTCCTAATCCACCTGCAATAGCAATCGCTTTACATCTATGAACAGTACCTTTGTTGGTTACCACTTCAAACCACTCATCATCAACCTTTGTGTAAGAAACAGCGGTTTCACCTAAAGTGAATCCAGGTTGGAACTGCTTGATCTGCTCCATCAAATTATCCACTAATTCTCCAGCATTCACTGAAGGATACCCCGGAATATCAAAAATAGGTTTCTTAGGATAAAGTTCAGCCAATTGCCCTCCCGGTTGTGGAAGTGCGTCAATAATGTGGCACTTCATTTTTAAAAGACCAGCTTCAAAAACTGCGAAAAGCCCTGTAGGCCCTGCACCTATGATCAATATATCAGTGGTTATCATAATTTAAGATAATTTAATTATACATGTAACTGCAAATTTACTAATTTTAATGCGAAGCATATTTAATTGATTCTAAATAAAAAGCTGAGATTTATCAAATATCTCTTATTTAAGATATTAAATTTGGCAACGTTTTTGTAAATGTCATATTATGAAGAAAATTTTAAACCTTTTTGCAGTATTTATATTCTTTTTAGGGTCTGCTCAGATTGATAACATCTCAGATGGCGAATCCATCACGCTTAGAATCCATTATGGCTTCTTAAATGCCGGAACTGCCAACCTTACCACTAAAAAGACTACCTACAAAGGGGCTCCACATCTCTATGTAAAAGGTACCGGACAAACCACGGGTGCTGTAAAAGCTTTCTTCAAAGTAGAAGACCTTTATGAAAGCTTTATTGACAGCGCAAGCGGATTGCCAAGCTACTATGTACGAAATGTACGTGAAGGAGGTTACCGTCAGCATTTTGAAACAGCTTTCAATCACGATAACAATACTTTAATTTTAACCGATAAGAAAACACCAGCCAATGGTTCAAAGGTAATAAAGTCTGTGAAGGGTGTTCAGGATATGCTTTCATGTTTCTATTATTTAAGAAGCAAAAGTCCGGATGAACTAAAAGTAGGAACCGTAATCAATATGAATGTATGGATTGATGATGAAATGTTCCCTTTTCAGCTTAAAGTGACAGGAACTGAGAACTTAAAAACAAAATTCGGTACTATTAATTGTTTAAAGATTATCCCATCTGTAAAAAGCGGAAGAGTATTTAAGGAAAAAGAAGGGGTAACCATGTGGGTTTCCAATGATGCTAACCACTTACCGATGCTTTTGAAAGCAGAATTAGCAGTAGGATCACTTAAAGCAAGTATTGACGATTACAAAAATGTAAAATATCCTTTAAAGTTTACCAAGTAAACCTATATAGCCAATTTTTTTAATGTATTAATGTCTGTAATTTTTTACAGGCATTCTTTATTTTGAATGTAATAGATCTTCAATACAAATTGTCTTAATAATAGGAGCAGCAATGAGGCTGCTATGTCAATACTTTGTTTCGCATAAAGTATGGATATAAGAAACAGACACGTGTAAATTTTTCAATAAAAATCCGTTTTTAATTACGTTTTGTTTCTTAGGTCAGTAATTAAAAACAAAAACCTCCGGAGCTCCGGAGGTTTGTTGTATTATAATGTCTTGAATTGCTCCAAGGTTCTTATATCATTTTCAAAGAACATTCTGATATCGCTCATTTGGTAAAGAAGCATTGTAATTCTTTCAATACCCATTCCAAATGCATATCCTGAATATTTCTCAGAGTCTATATTTACATTCTTTAATACAGCAGGATCTACCATACCACAACCCATGATTTCTAACCAACCAGTTCCTTTGGTAATTCTGTAATCTGTTTCAGAGTTTAATCCCCAATATACGTCAATCTCAGCACTTGGTTCTGTGAACGGGAAGTAAGAAGGTCTCATTCTGATCTTAGATTTTCCGAAAAGTTCAGTAGTAAAGAACTGAATTGTTTGCTTTAAATCGGCAAAGCTTACATTCTCGTCAATGTATAATCCTTCAATCTGGTGGAAGATACAGTGAGAACGTGAAGAAATTGCTTCATTTCTGAATACTCTTCCCGGAGATAAAATTCTGATTGGCGGCTGATTTTCTTCCATAAAACGAGTCTGTACAGAAGAAGTATGCGTTCTCAAAAGAATATCCGGATTCTGCTCAATAAAGAACGTATCCTGCATATCTCTTGCCGGGTGATATTCCGGAAGATTCAATGCGGTAAAGTTATGCCAGTCATCTTCAATCTCAGGACCATCTGCTACAGCAAATCCAATGGATTTAAAGATTTCAATAATTCTGTTTTTAACCAGGTTGATCGGATGTCTTGACCCCAGTTCCAATGGAAATGCAGGTCTTGTAAGATCTTCTTTTTCTACTATAACAGAAGATGCAGAAGTACTTTTTAAGTCTTCCAATTTCACAGCAACTGCTTGTTTCAAAGTATTGATCTTTTGTCCGAATTCTTTCTTCTGGTCGTTAGGAACTTCTTTAAATTTTTCAAAAAAATCATTCAGAACTCCTTTTTTACCGTTGTACTTAATACGGAAGTTCTCTATCTCTTCCTTAGAGGTAGCATTGAAGCCGTTTACTTCGATCAGTAGTTCTTCTATCTTTTCTATCATTATTTTACCCTTTCAAAATGTTTTGCAAAAATACGACTTTTAAGTTGAATAATAAGTCCGTCATAAAAAAATCTGCCTCTTTTTCGGGAGGCAGACTTCAATCACTTATTTCACTTAAATAAAAAAATTATTTCTTTTCTAAAGCTTTAACGTTGATCTGAAGAGTTACCTCATCTTTAATCACCCCGTTTTCAGCAGGAGCCTGGAACTTCACCCCAAACTCTTCTCTTTTGATATCCTTAGGCTCAGTAGCTACACTTACTTCTCCATCTTTCACAGAAATATTAGCTTTAAACTGAACTGGTTTTGTAATTCCTTTAATGGTTAAATTACCATCCAAAAGAGTATTATAATCACCTTCCGTAGCTGGAGTAACTTTTGTAATTTCATAAGAAGCTGTTGGGAATTTTTCTACTTCAAAGAAATCACCACTCTTAAGGTGACCGTTTAATTTACCCATATCTTCCGGACTGTCTTTCAAGTCTACAGAGGTTAGGGAATTCATATCAGCAACAAATTTACCGCTTTCCAGTTTTCCTTCCTTCACTGTTACATCCCCACTTTCAAACTTAATGGTTCCGAAGTGGCTTGTATTATCAGATTTAAATACTTTATATCCTTTCCATTCAACCTTACTGTTTAGCGTATCCAAAGTGTACTGGTTACCATCCTTGGTTGTAGTCACCTCATTACTGTCACTGGTAAGCGGTTTATCTTTTTTACAAGAAACCATTACAGCAGCCACGAATAAAGCAGGAATAGCTAACGAAAACAGTTTTTTTCTCATTTTTGATTTATTTTTATTACTCCCGCTAATATAATAAAAAAAATTATGTTTTCATAAAAACCTTACATTTGTAATATGCTTTTAGAAATAAACAATTTATTCTTCTCTCACACCAAAGAAAAACCGTTGTTTCAAAACCTTAATTTAAGATTTGAGGCCAATAAAATTATTGCCCTGGCAGGAGAAAGCGGATGCGGAAAATCTACCCTTTTAAGCCTTGTATATGGACTGCTTGATTGGGAAAGCGGAGAGATTATTTTTGATGGAATCAGACTATTGGGTCCCAAAGGAAATCTTGTTCCCGGAGAAGCTGAGATGAAGTTTGTAGCACAGAATTTTGACCTGATGCCTTATGCTACTGTTGCTGAAAATGTGGGTAAATTTATTTCGAATATCAATCTAACAAGAAAAAGAGAAACCGTAATGGAACTTCTTGAAGTAGTAGGTCTTCAGGAGTTTGCCAACGTACTTCCTAAATATTTAAGTGGCGGGCAACAACAAAGAGTAGCCATTGCAAGAGCACTTTCCGTTATGCCTAAGCTTCTTATCCTTGATGAGCCTTTCAGTAACCTTGATTTCCCAAGAAAAATTGAGCTTAGAGAAAGACTTTTCCGATATGTGAAGGAACATCAGATCTCTCTGGTTATTTCTACTCACGAACTTCAGGATATCATGCCATGGCTGGATCAGATTGTTATTCTTCAGAATGGAAGACTCATTCAGAATGAGAGTCCGGAAGAAACCTACAAAAATCCATACAATTCCTATGTTGCCAAATTATTTGGTGAAGTGAATATCTTTAACAAAACTGAAGCGGCAGACTTCCAGCTTTCAAAATTTTTCTATTATCCAAAAGGAATAAAAGTAGCTGAAAATGGTATCGAAGCCGAAGTATTAGAAAGCCGATTTGCAGGGAATCATTATTGGAATAAAATTAAAGTAAAGAATAAAGAATTGGTGATGTATACTGATAATAAACTACAAGATTCTGTCAGTATTTCATTTATTTAAATTTCAGAAAATTGAGATAGCAAAACTCTGATGTTTAAGCCCTGGCTATCTACGCTTACGTAAGCTTTACAAGTTTAAACAAAAGCACATAACTTATACATTCCCTTACACTTATCAATAAAAAAAACACAAACATAAGAATCTGTTATTAAACTTTTTCTTACATTTGTATTTCCACAGCATAAGGAAATTATTGGTTATTTCTCTTTCTGCCTTTTAGACGGACATTAGCAATCTTGCAATTAAGTCTTTGAAAGATTACACTGTCCAATTTTTTCCTTTTTTTATGGTCTTTAGCCCATATCAAAAGTGAATTCTAATTATGCTTTCTTCACAAATTCTGACTTTAAAGCCATTGCCCCAAAACCATCAATCTTACAATCGATATTGTGATCGCTTCCCGGTCTTAGGCGGATATTTTTCACTTTAGTACCAGCTTTTACCGGTTTTGGTGCTCCCTTTACAGGAAGATCTTTTACGACCACTACAGAATCACCATCCTGAAGTTCATTTCCGTTAGAGTCCAATATTTTCCCTTCGTTTGCTGCTTCAGAAGCTGCTTCTTCAGGATTCCACTCGTAGAAACACTGAGAACATACCATCATGTTATCGTTTGGGTACGTAAACTCGGAGCTACATTTCGGACAAAGTACTGTATCACTCATATTTTTAATTTTTGCAAAGGTAGGGCTTTTTAAAGGTTGAAGTCAAGAGATAAAGTTCAGGATAGTAGATAATAAGCAGGATTTATTTTCACACCAACCAGTGAATTAAATAAAATTAATTAAGCTAAATGTAAAGAAAATAAAGGATTTTGATAAACCATGTATACTTTATTTGCAAAGATTTTTCATTTAAGCAAAAACAGTGGTTCATCTATCACTGAATAAAAAGGCATCAAACCGACTAAAAAAATATGAATCTTAAGAAAAGTCTTTATAGATTCAGGATTACAATTTATTAATAGCGTTTAAAAGATTAAAATACACCTCAAATTAATTCTTAAGCGTAATACTGTCTCAATTTTAAACGCTAATGCTCGCAAAGTTTTTTGACTAACACTGCATTTTTGCCCGCAAAGGCATTTCATTCAGCTAAGGTAGCAACTCATTCATTGCTGAGTAAAACGCCATTGCGATCGATTTAGCATGTAAAATAATAAAAATACTTAGCGAGCTCTGCGTTAAAATGTAAATGATATAAACTTCATAAATATTGCAACCCAATTATTCGCTCTACAACACCCCCACTCTCCTGCTCTAAAACCCTCTAGCCTTCAAACTCTCCAACTCAATCTTCAACTCTCAACTTTAATTCGTATTTTTGCAGATTCAAACAGCGAAGCAAACTTATGGAACTTATTCACAGAAACTTGGCAATCGGAATTCACGATGCCTTACAGGAAACATTTTTTGAGAAAAACAAATATGCCGATAAAGTTATTGAAAGACTTTTAAAGGCAAACAGAAAATGGGGAAGCCAGGACAGAGCCGTTGTTTCTGAGATTTTCTACAATATTATCCGTTGGAAAAAACGCCTTGAATATTATATGGGCGAAGGAGTAAAACCCAACAATATTTATAAACTTATCATTGCTTACCTTCTTTGGAGCAAGACCAATTATAAAAAGTTTGAAGAGTTTGACGGAATCAAAATTGCGGACATTCTTACCAAACTTAAAAAGAATACAGTTCCTACCAAAGCCATAGAATATTCTATCCCAGACTGGTTGGCAGAAACGTTGGAAAAAGAATTGGGTGCTAAATGGGAAAGAGAAATGCTTGCTTTGAATGAGCAGGCTCCTACTGTTTTAAGAGCAAACTCATTAAAAACTACCACCAAGGAACTTATTTCTGACCTTTCAGACGAAGGTGTTGTATCCTTCCCTATCAAAAGCTATCCTGATGCGGTACAGTTGGAAGAGAAAAAGAATGTTTTCCTTACTACAGCTTTTAAAGAAGGATTGTTTGAAGTTCAGGATGCTTCTTCTCAGAAGATCGGATATTTTCTTGACGTAAAAGAAGGACAAAGAGTTGTGGATGCATGTGCTGGTGCAGGAGGAAAAACACTTCACCTGGCTGCATTAATGCAAAACAAAGGTCAGATTATAGCTTTAGATATTTTCGAATGGAAACTTACTGAATTGAAGCGTCGTGCTAAAAGAGCCGGAGCCCACAATATTGAGACCCGTATGATCTCTGACAACAAGGTCATCAAGCGTCTTCATGATAAAGTAGACAGACTGTTAATTGATGCGCCATGTTCAGGTCTTGGAGTTTTGAAAAGAAATCCGGACAGTAAGTGGAAAATCGATCAGGACTTTATTGACAGAATCAAAAAAGAACAACAGCAGATTCTTCAGGATTATTCCAAAATGCTTAAAAAAGGCGGAAAGATGGTGTATGCAACATGTTCTATCTTACCATCTGAAAACAACCTTCAGGTAGATGAATTCATTAAAAACAACCCTGGATTCAAAATGATCAAGGATGAGAAGGTAATGCCAAGCGAAGGATACGATGGATTCTATATGGCATTGATTGAGAGAGTTTCTTAATTAATAATACAATACCTCTAGATATAAAAACTACTCCTTTGAGTAGTTTTTTTGTTTTTTTAGATAATTATGTAACATTTTACCACTATTCTCTACTAACTCTATAGATTAACCGTTTTGATGCTGTAGGGTATACTGATAAACTTCAATGACTTTATAGCAAATTATAATTATGAATACAAGAACCTAACTCTTGGGCTATCTTCTTAACCTTATCTGTCTTCTATACAGTTCTAAGGATGCTCAGATACACGTTCTCATTCTCAAAAAATTCCTACAAAACGATTACTCATGACATAACCGGCTGACAATGCTTCTTCCTATTTAATACTGGAAAATCATTTCAAAGTCTGAATAGTATAGTTAGTGATTTTAATTTACTAACAAAGGGCTTGTTAACCCCCTATAAAAACAAAACCTTCTTGCATGAGAATTGCAAGAAGGTAAAAACACAAATGATGAAAAAAAATTATTTCGAGCCACAAAGTAAGGGCTAAAATTTGCATAATAAATTATCATATATTAAGAAATATGTCATTTTTATTTTGTATACAGAATACATTAATTTTAGCCCAACGAAAAAAATTAAGCAAAAACATGTTAATTTCTATAAATAGTTGATATTTTTCTTTTAAATAAATTATTTAATTAAAAATATTAACTTATACATATTTTTCATTGTTATTTATAAACATCCCCTTTACTTTTGTCTCATAAATAATAAAAATATGTGTGGAATTGTATGTTTATTCGATGCTAAACAAAAAACTGAGCTATTAAGACCTCAGGTTTTAGAAATGTCAAAAAAGATCCGTCACAGAGGACCGGATTGGAGTGGAGTTTTTCAGGATGAAAAAGTAGTTTTCTCTCATGAAAGACTTGCCATTGTAGATCCAACCTCCGGAAAGCAACCTTTGTTTACTAAAGACGGAAAAGTAGTATTAGCTGTAAACGGTGAAATCTACAACCATAGAGAATTAAAAGAAGAATTTCCTGATTACGAGTTTCAAACCCAATCTGATTGTGAAGTGATTCTTGCACTCTACAGAAAACACGGAAAAGACTTTGTGGAAAAACTGAATGGTATTTTCGCCTTCGCATTATATGATACTGAAAATGAAGTATACCTTATTGCCCGCGACCATATGGGAATCTGCCCACTCTATCAGGGATGGGATAAGAACGGAAACTATTATGTAGCTTCTGAACTGAAAGCTTTAGAAGGGGTATGCAAAACTATTGAAACCTTCTTACCTGGACATTTGGTATACAGCAAAGACGGAAGTGATCTTCAGCAATGGTACACCAGAGAATGGGAAAGCTTTGACCACGTGAAGGAAAACGAGACTGATATCTCCAAATTAAGAAAAGGTCTTGAAGATGCTGTTCACAGACAACTGATGAGTGATGTACCTTACGGAGTCTTACTATCCGGTGGTTTAGATTCTTCTGTTATTTCAGCAATAACTGCAAAATTTGCAAGACAAAGAATAGAAAGCGGCGATACTCAGGAAGCATGGTACCCAAGATTACACAGTTTTGCTGTAGGTCTTGTAGGGTCTCCTGATTTGGCTGCAGCACAAAAAGCAGCAGAACATATCGGATCTGTACACCATGAGGTTAACTTTACGGTTCAGGAAGGATTGGATGCGGTACGTGACGTAATTTATCATCTGGAAACTTATGATGTAACTACCATCAGAGCTTCCACCCCGATGTATCTTTTAGCCAGGGTTATCAAATCAATGGGGATTAAAATGGTATTGTCAGGAGAAGGTTCTGATGAATTATTCGGTGGATACTTATATTTCCATAAAGCTCCTAACGCTAAAGAGTTCCATGATGAAACGGTAAGAAAACTTGGAAAGCTTCACCTGTATGACTGTCTGAGAGCTAACAAAGCTTTAATGAGCTGGGGAATAGAAGGAAGGGTTCCTTTCCTTGACAAAGAATTTATGGATATCGCCATGATGCTTAACCCAAAAGATAAAATGATTAACGTTGCTGAGGGAAAAATTGAAAAATGGGTACTAAGAAAAGCTTTTGAAGACCTTCTTCCTGCTTCTATTGCATGGAGACAAAAAGAACAGTTTTCAGATGGTGTAGGATATTCATGGATTGATACTCTGAAAGAAGTAGCTGAGAAAGAGGTAACGGATGAGATGATGACTAACGCAAGATTCAGATTCCCGTTAAACACTCCACAAAACAAGGAGGAATACCGATACAGAACTATTTTTGAAGAGCACTTCCCAAGTGAAACTGCGGCTGCCACTGTACCATCCGTTCCCTCTGTAGCCTGCTCTACTCCTATCGCATTAGAATGGGATGAGGCTTTCAAAAAAATGAACGACCCAAGTGGAAGATCGGTTAAGGTACACGAAACGTCGTATTAGTTGAGTTTGAGAGTGAGAGGGTTTTAGAGTGAGAGTGATTGGTGAATGATCAATTTTGGCATCCAGCAACAACTTACTAGGTATGTTTAAAGTTTTAAGTTATCATAATACTTAATCCATTCACGATTCACTTACGAAGCAAAATTGACTATTGAGATTTATTATTTAAATTAGAAACTATCCCTCTTTTTATTAAATTTCATCATAATAATTTATTAATCCTGTAGCAATACGGGATTATTTCTTGAATTAACTATAACAATATAGCACAATTTAACTGACAATCAAAAATAATATCTAATAAATAATTATATTTGGAAAACGAAAATATCAATTATAAAAAAATGAGAAGAAACCTTACTGTTTTATTTGCCTTATTATTCATCAGTTTTGCTTTTGGACAGGGAAAATATGGCAAATATCTGAACTCAAAAAAGCTTGCTTTAGCTTATAAAAGCGTGAAAGATGCTGATAAGGATGATTATTATCAACAGTTTTACTGGCTGGTAAAAGCTGAGCAGCTTAAAACCTATCCTCACTTAAAGGATATAAAACCTGTTGTTTTATATGAGTTTGTAAAATATGTAAACCCTCAGAATCCGACAAAAAAACTGGATAAAAGAGATAAAGAACTTAGAGCTACTGCAGAATTATCTTTAAATCAATACTTCAAAAACAAAAACTTCGAGAACAATTCTGTGTTAATGTACAACCTTGAAACCTATGTTGACCCATCAAAAGGACAATTCTACACGAAGGTTGATCCTGAAAAGATCAAAGAACTGGTTCCTAAAGAATTGTTTGCCTTCAATTCTTTCAACAGAAATTTAGGAGAGGAAAAAACCTATTATCTTTGGGTGGATAAGAAAAAAGATGACCTTAACATTGTAGATATTATTCCTAGTGAAAAAGAAGACAAATCTTTCTACACAAGATTAAGACAGTATCTTCCAAGCTATAAATTTTCAAAATATGTTCCTACTGTAAAAAAAGGGAACAAGTCTGATAAAACAGATGTAGAATATTATTACATCATGCCTTTCGAGCAGAATACTGATAATATTGAATACAAAACAAAGGATTTCAAAAATTTCACTTTAAGCCAGTATAGAAAAGCCGGTGACGAATGGAAAGGAGTTGAAAAGCCTAAAAAATAAATCAAAAAGTCCTGTGATATTTCGCAGGACTTTTTTAATTTTATATGGATTTCTTTATCTAAGAATCAAACTGCTTAAAGCAAGCATTTTTCTTCAAATAAAATAAGTCTGGATGTTTTTGAATATTCCAGCCTATACGAAATGACAGAAGCAACCCCTCAACAGACATCCATAAAGAAAATTCTTCCTTTGATTCTGGCCACTGCTATTTTTATGCAAATGCTGGATTCAACCATACTGAATACTTCTCTCCCATCCATTGCGAAAGATCTTCATGAGTCTCCACTGAACATGCAGAACGCCATCATCAGTTATGTATTGACATTGGCGGTCTTTATGCCTGCAAGCGGATTTTTGGCAGACCGTTTCGGAACTAAGAAAATATTTATTTTCTCACTGATATTATTCAGTTTGGGCTCCTTATTCTGTTCATTGTCTCAAAACCTTACCCATCTTGTTATTTCAAGAGTTATTCAGGGAGTCGGAGGAAGTTTAATGACTCCGGTCGGAAAGCTGGCACTCATTAAAACCTTTGACAAAAGTGAATTGTTGAAAGCGATGAACTTTGCCATCATCCCTGCCCTTATCGGGCCTGTTCTTGGACCATTGGTTGGAGGTTATATGGTAGATTATCTTTCATGGCACTGGATATTCCTCATCAATATTCCCATTGGTTTTTTAGGGATTATTTTAGGATTAAAATATATGCCTGATTACAAATCTGATGATGTAGATTTTGATTTGAAAGGTTTCTTAATTTTCGCCGCAGCTTCTCTCCTGCTTTCCATTTCCCTGGAACTGTTTGGAGATATGCAGAATATATCTCCGGTTCTCATTGTATTCATCCTTGGGTTTCTGTTTCTTTACTATTATTATAAACACGCCAAAAAAGGAGGCCATCCTATTTTCCCTTTAAACCTGTTTCAGGTGAGGACTTTCCGTGTAGGTATTGTGGGAAACCTGGCAACAAGATTAGGAATCAGTTCTGTTCCTTTGCTCCTTCCGTTGATGATTCAGATTGCTTATAAGCAGTCTGCCGTAACTTCAGGATGGATTATTGCACCAATGGCTCTGACTGCTATATTCGGGAAATCATCCGTTATCAAAATTCTGGATAAATATGGGTATCGACAAACTTTAATGCTCAACACCTTTATCATCGGAACCTTGATCTGTATGCTGGCTATTCCAGATATTCACACCTCATTATATTGGTTTGTTCCTATTATTGCCGTGCTTGGATTTTTTAACTCTATCCAATTCACTTCTATGAACACCATTTCTATTGCAGATCTCCGGAATTTCCAGACCAGCAGTGGTAATTCTTTGATATCGGTTAATCAGCAGCTTGCTATCGGCTTTGGGATTGCGTTTGGATTGATTGTTTTAAAGTTATTTGAAGGCTCAGACCTCATCCAGGGTGAAACTCACAACGCTTTCCGATATACTTTCCTCACCGTTGGAATATTAACGATCTTATCAGGATTTGTGTTTAGAAGACTGCATATTTCAGATGGAAAGAATATGAAATCGAAAGATGAATAAGTAAAGGTTACCACTTTTCAATCTCTTTACATTCTCCCTTTCTACCCTAATACGAACTTATCACAGATCAATGCATTTGCCTTATAAGTATGGTAATTTTGTTTACATAAAATCAACAATATTATGACAACTAAAAAAGTAGAAATGGTAGTATCTCCAAGACCTGCCCACTTTGTAGGTGACGGTTTTAGAGTTCATAATTTTATTCCAGGTGTACATGGATTGGATATGAAGAGAATGGATCCGTTCATTATGCTTGATTATAACTCAAAATTTCATTTCAATGGTTCAGACAGACCAAGAGGTGTGGGTGTTCATCCACACAGAGGTTTTGAAACAGTAACCATAGCATACAGCGGTAAAGTGGAGCATCATGACAGCGCAGGCGGTGGTGGCGTTATCGGAGAAGGTGATGTACAGTGGATGACTGCTGCTAAAGGCGTTCTTCACAAAGAATATCATGAAACAGAATGGGCTAAGGAAGGTGGAATCTTTCAAATGGTTCAACTTTGGGTAAATCTTCCGGCAAAAGATAAAATGAGTAACCCAAAATACCAGGCGATTGAAAATTCTAAGATGGAAAAAGTAGATCTTGGTGACAATGGGCATGTAGAAGTAATTGCCGGAGAATTTGACGGCCATAAAGGTCCTGCGTTTACCTTCACTCCTGTTCATATGATGAATGCAAAGCTTAAAGCTGGTGGTAAGGCAGAATTTAATTTTCCTGCTCACTTTAATACTGCAGCTTTGGTGATTGAAGGAAGTATTACTGTCAATGGAGAGGAACATGTTAAAGCAGATCATCTGACGTTATTTAAAAATGAAGGTGAGTCTTTCACCATTGAAGCCAAAGAAGATTCAATTGTTTTAATCATCAGCGGTGAGCCAATCAGTGAGCCAATCTTTCCCCACGGGCCTTTCGTGATGAATACCAGAGAGGAAATTATGCAGGCTTTTGAAGATTTCAATACCGGAAAATTCGGGTATCTTGAAGATTAAAAGGATAGAATTAAATTTTCCTTAATCTTAAATCATTCCTTTTTTACTAACTTTATATATCATTATATGAGGTTGAAGTGGAGAAGATTAGTACTAAGTATTATTTGGGAATATAAACCTAATAGAAATGGAAAATCTATTAGGTTTGTTTTCTCAGCAAGATTTCTTTTATAAAAAAAGGGTATTAATTTCTTCATACCAAGACCTTTAATCAACTTTTAAAACAAAAATTATGAAACCAGAATTTGAAAACATCCCCCTTGTAAAAACAGATAAAAGATTTCAAATAGAAGTTAATGGGCATTATGCCTTCATTGATTATCGTGAAACCACCCACCAGATCGCATTGATCCACACTGAAGCTGATCCGGAACTTGGTGGAACAGGTGCTGCTGCAGCGGTAGTGGAAAAAACACTGAACTATATTGAAGAAAGTGGTAAAAAGCTTCTTCCGTTTTGTCCATACGTTTTTGCCTTTATCAAAAAGCATCCGGAGTGGAAACGTATCGTGGATGAAAAGTTTGACGGATACGACAAACTATAAACCTTCATCAACATTTATCTAAACAAACATTAAAAGCATTACATCATTATGTCAAATATTGGACTTATCATCGAGGAAAAAGCAGCAGATATCGGAAATTTTCTGGTAGGCAGGCTTCTTCCGTTCCGTGAAAAAAGAGCGGTGGGACCTTTTGTTTTTATCGATCACATGGGACCTTCAGAATTAAAGGATTATCAAAACCTTGATGTTCCGCCTCATCCGCATATCGGATTATCTACACTAACTTATCTGCTTGAAGGCTCTATTTTCCACAGAGACAGTATCGGAAGTGCTCTTGAGATTAAGCCTGGAGCTGTTAACTGGATGACTGCCGGAAAAGGAGTGGTACATTCTGAAAGAACTCCGGAATATTTAAGACACACCGACAAAAGGCTTCACGGATTTCAGATCTGGGTAGGCCTTCCTAAACATCTTGAACAGTCTGAACCTACCTTCCATCATATTGAAGAAAATGACATCCCGGTTTGGGAAGAAGATGGAATTCAATATAAATTAATTGCAGGAGAAGCATTTGGAAAAACCTCTCCTGTGCCCGTACACAGTAAGTTATTTTTCATCGAGATCAAAACCAAAGAGGCTAAGAAAATAAGCATTGGAAAAGATCTGTATGGAGAAGCTGCGATGTATGTTTTGGATGGAACAGTAACTACTGAAGGAAACTCTTATGGTTCAAAACAACTGATGATCGCCAAAGACACCAAGCTTTGTGAATTTGATATGAGCGAAAACGGTACGGTATATCTTTTCGGTGGTGAACCTTTCGATGAGGAACGTTTTATCTTCTGGAACTTTGTGAATTCTGACAAGGAAGTGATTGACCAGGCTAAAGTAAACTGGAACGATCAAAATCATGAGGCATTTCCATTGGTTCCAGGTGATGAGCAAGAATATGTTCCACTACCGAAAGCGATTTTAAAGAGAAAATAATTTCATTTGATAAGAAACCATGAAAATATTAGCATTTGCAGGGAGCAGCTCCTCTACTTCTATTAACAGAGAACTGGTAAAGTTTGTTTTAAAGGATTTTCAGGAGGAAGAAATCAACCTCATTGACTTGAATGACTTCACGATGCCTGTTTTCTCTGTAGATCTTGAAAAGAAAGGATTTCCGGATGAAGCTCATCACTTTTTAAAGGTCATTGAAGAATGTGATGTGATCATCTGTTCTCTTGCAGAGCACAACAGGTCTTACAGTGCAGCTTTTAAAAACCTTTTTGATTGGGCATCAAGGATTAATGTAAAGGTATTTCAAAACAAACCCATGCTCTTGATGAGTACTTCTCCCGGAGGGTATGGCGGCGGAAATGTTATGAATACGGCTAAAACATTCTTTCCTCAGTTTGCCGCAGATATCAAGGATACTTTTTCACTACCAAAATTCTATGAGAATTTTGATCTTGAAAGCGGAGTGATTAATCCTGATATGCTCAGTGAGCTAAAAACAAAGATTGATAATTTTAAAACCCTAATTAAAACCAATGACTAAAGGAAGACTGGAAGCTTTCAGTGATGGGGTTTTAGCCATCATCATTACCATCATGGTTCTTGAACTGAAAGTACCTGAGGGAAGCAGCTGGACTAGTCTCAAACCTCTACTGCCTAAGTTTTTAGCTTATATTTTCAGTTTCATTTATGTAGGAATTTACTGGAACAACCATCACCATCTGTTTCAGGCAGTAAAAAGGGTAAACGGAGGTATTCTTTGGGCCAATCTTCATTTGTTATTCTGGCTATCAATGATGCCTATTGCCACAGAATGGATTGGTACCACCGGTTTTGCAGAAAATCCTGTAGCAACCTATGGTATTATCCTCGTTTTATGCGCCATTGCCTACAGTATTCTGGAGAATGTTATTATCCGGTGTGAAGGTGAAAATTCAAAACTGAAGGAGGCTATACACGCAAAATATAAAGAGAATATATCTATTATTTTTTATATTTTAGGAATCGGTACTTCATTTTTTTATCCTTATATTGCCATAGGTTTTTATTATATAGTGGCTCTTATATGGCTGATTCCGGATCAAAGAATCGAAAAATCATTAAAAGACAATTAATATGGAAACACACGAATATCCTAACGGCGACATTACTGTCATCTGGCAGCCTCAAAAGTGTATCCACTCGGCTGTATGTGTAAAAATGCTTCCCAAAGTCTACAATCCAAAAGACAGACCTTGGATAAAAGCAGAAAATGCAACCCCTGAAGAATTAAAAAATCAGATAGATCAATGCCCATCTGGAGCATTAAGTTATAAATTCAACACTGGAAAATAATGGCAGTAACGGTAAAAGCAAGTTTAGGAAAAACAAAATATTATACGGAGGTAACAGCGGGAGAAAATACAATCATTACCGATGAACCTATAGATAAAGGCGGGCAGAACAAAGGCTTCAATCCCATGGAAATTCTGGCGACTTCTCTGGCAAGCTGTACAGCAGCAACGCTAAGAATGTACATCGAAAGAAAAGAATGGGATGTGGAAAACATTAATGTGGAAGTGGAACTTGAAAACTACCCATTAACTAAAAGAGCTGTATTTCAAAGAGAGATCAGTTTTGAAGGGATTCTGGATGATGAACAATTGAAAAGACTTCACACTATTGCTGATGCCTGTCCTGTACATAAAATATTAACCAACGATATAGAAATACTAACTAAATTCTCATAAAACATGATCGAAGTAAAACAAAACAACGACGAGAAACACGGAAGTTTTGAAGCTTTCATAGATGGAAGACGCGCAGGAATGATGACATACACCTGGGCAGGAGAAGAAAGATTTATTATAGACCACACGGAGGTGGAAGAAGCCTACAACGGAAAAGGTGTAGGTAAAGAAATGCTTTTGGCTGCTGTAGATTTTGCACGGAAAACCGGAAAAAAAATAATTCCGCTTTGTCCTTTTGCAAAGGCTAGTTTTCAAAAGAGTGAGGAATTGCAGGATGTTTTAGTGAATTAATCACAGTTTCCACCCTTACAATACAAACCTTTCAGAGTAAATCTGGAAGGTTTTTTTATGCAGATATTTTTATTTTTAACGCTGGGGTCGCTAAGATTTCTTTAATAATATGCTGCAGAAGGTTCGCGAGGGCGTTTCACTCAACAATGACTGGAATGTTTTCATATTTATTTTACTTATTTAAGCTGTTAATTCTTCACTACCCCTCTTGAGAAATTGACTGTACTATAAATTCGCGATTCACGATGGTTCTTTTTTATATATTTGCTAAAATTTAAAATCTAAGCATGAATCCAGGAACTGTTCTTTTGCTGTTTGTCTTTATTTACTTCATTGGCCTTTTGGTGATCTCTTATTTCACCAGCCGAAATTCTGACAACCAGTCCTTCTTTATCGGTAATAAAAAAAGTAAATGGTGGCTCGTTGCATTTGGAATGATAGGTACCAGCTTAAGTGGGGTTACCTTTATTTCAGTTCCGGGAACCGTCGGAAAAATGACCGGCTCCGAATATATTTATGGAGGTTTTGAATATTATATGATGGTGATTGGTTTCTTCATCGGATATTTTATTGTGGCTGCTATCCTTCTGCCGTTGTATTATAAGATGAACCTTACTTCCATTTATACGTATTTGGGAAAAAGATTCAATGTAGAAGCGCATAAAATCGGATCTATATTCTTTATTATTTCAAGAGCAATTGGGGCAACAGCAAGATTATATCTGGTGGTGAATGTATTACAGATATTCCTTCTTGAAGGCCTGGGTGTTCCGTTTTGGGTAACTTCCATGGTTCTTTTGCTAATGGTTCTTCTTTATACTTTTGAGGGGGGCGTAAAAACAATCGTGATTACAGATACTTTACAAACGTCTTTCATGATTATCAGCTTGGTCGCTTGTATTGTCTACATTTTGTCCAACCTTAACCTATCTTTTGGTGAAGCGTATACTATTTTGGAACAGAAAAACTATACTCACTTTATCAATTTTGACCCTAATTCCAAGACATTTTTCCTCAAAACCATTCTGGGCGGAATCTTCATTACAATTGCTATGACCGGGCTGGATCAGGAAATGATGCAGAAAAACATCTCTGTAGACAACCTTAAAAATTCAAAGAAAAACATGTTAACTTTTGCAGGAACCCTTCTGCTAGTTAATCTTGCTTTCTTATTTTTAGGAGGACTACTCTATCTTTTCGCTTTACAACATGGTGCAGAATACGGAACCACTGGAACTGATCCTATAAGCAATATCTTCGGTTTCAAAGATGCTGCAGGAAATATCAAGAATGTGATGGGAGATGATCTTTTCCCTTCATTATCGCTTAATGGATACTTCCCAATGACGATTTCCGTGATCTTTATCATCGGATTAATTTCAGCATTATTCCCTTCTGCAGATGGGGCTTTAACAGCGGTAACAAGTTCGTACTGTGTAGATTTATTAAACCTTAATGAAGATAAAACCAAAACTGAAAAAGAGAAGAAAAGCCTTCGTATGAAAGTGCATTTGACTTTCACGGTTATGTTCTTCATTCTAATCATGGTATTCAAAGCGCTGAATGACAAATCTATTGTATATCTGATTATGGAAATTGCCGGATATACGTATGGACCGTTATTGGGACTTTTTGCTTTTGGAATCTTCACCAAGTTCAAAATTTCCAAAAAGTACTCTATTCTTATGGTAACAATTCTAGCACCTATCATCACCTATGTAATCAATTTTGCGGTTACTTCGTACACAGATTACAGAATTGGTGTGGAATTAATTGTTCTTAATGGATTATTGACCTTTATTGGTTTATGGCTGGTAAAGGATAAGCAGCATTTAAGAGTTGTTTAGGATTAAAAAGATGAAGTGTTCCAACATTTTGGATCTATATAAAAAAATTAAAGGCTGTTTTCAACAATAGAAAACAGCCTTTTTTGTGAATTGTTTATTATTTATTCTTTAATCCATTTTATGGTTCTTTCAGTAGTTTTCGTTTTAACTTTGATCAAATAATCTCCTTTTATGAGTTGAGCCACATTAAAAGTACCTACCCTATTATGATCAGGTTTATTATTCAATTTACTAAATACTAATTTCCCACTTACATCATATATAGTAATATCATAGGCTTCATTTGTAGTTGGAAATTTAATATTAAGAATACTTTTACCTGGGTTAGGATATACTACAAATACATCTTTATTTCCGGTTACTTCATTTACAGCTAATACATTTTTATTGATTGTAAAATTAACAGGATTAATATTAAAAAATACGTTTCCAGCCCCAGCTACCATAATTCTTGCTGTTGTTGTATTTACGTCAGGAATAGTAATGGTCTCAGAGCCGTCATTTGGAGTGGAAGCAACCAGAGTTGTTGGATAAGTAAGGCCTCCATCTGTTGAAAGTAAAATACTTACATTGGCACAATTTACCGGAGCAGCGGTAGTATTGGCGACATCCCATGTTATCGTCTGTGTAGAACTTATAGCCCATGTCACTGCGGAAGCTGGTGCTGTTACCTTGAACGGACCGGAATTTCCTGCAACCGTAATGACTGCATCATCATTCGCTACGCCTCCACAACCTGCATTATTATCTCTTACAGTTAGTCTGAACTCCATTGTTCTTCCATAAGATGGTAAAATTTCTCCTTTTGATACTGTATTGTTAAGGATACTTGTCAACTTTGGAAAGTATCTGTAAGAAACAGTCTCCGGCATAAATGATCTGAATATAGCAGCATTTCCGGTTGGAGTATTCCAGTCTCCTTCAGGACCATTATCATTTTGTTCCCAGCAATAAGTAAGGGCATTGTTTTCAGCATCCGTTGCAGAACCTGTAAGTTTAAAGGGTGTAGCTTTCGGTATTGTATAATTATTCCCGGCATTTACTGTAGGTGCAGTGTTGCTGACAGGAGTTGTCACCTGACACGTTGTTGATGATACTGCTGTAGTGATAGACTCAAATGATCGGGTATGAAAAATAGGAATACTGTTGTTGGCTAAATTATTTAAAGATCCGCAAATTCCGGCATATGCCATAATCGTAATCCCGCTTCCCGGTTCTACGGCAGCATCAGCATCCCGGTTACCGTCACAACTTCCTGTAACTGCATTAAAAGTATGGGGTCCCCAAAACTGATGTCCTACTTCATGAGCAACGTAATCAATATCATAAGGATCACCAACCGGGTTACCTCTTCCTGTAATCCCTTTTCCTTTATAGTCAGGATCACATATACCATAATAAGCTAATCCGCCGCCGCCTGTGCTAAAAGTATGGCCAATATCATAACTATTAATTCCGATGATGGCGTTAATCTGAGTTTGGCTTTCTTCAATTAATACATCTGAATCATTATTACCATTGAAAGGATCTGTAGCGGGGTTTGTAAAAATGAGGCTGGTCTCATTAGGAACTAATATCAATCTCACAGCCACCTCTTGCTCATAAACACCGTTTACTCTGTTTACAGTTGTTACAATAGCAGACAGGGTTTGAGCCACAGTAGGAGAAGCTTGCCCTGTTGCAGCTTTTGCATATTCCCCTGTACAGGCTACAGCAAACCTAAAAATTCTAATTTGGTTTCCTACTCCCGGAGTAACGTTTTTTTGAGTGTTTTTTTTTATAGTCTGAAATTTCTCTTCTTTAGTACCACAAATTATGGGACTCTTATTTATTAAATCATTTTTTTTGTAGATGATATAATTATTCACATCATTTTTAGCATACGGATCAATATACATATCCCCTGTCACCACAGATTTTATCTGAGCATGAAATCCCAATTCTGTAAAATCTAATTTCACAGTAGCGTACTGATCATCAACCCCTTGTCCTGTAAAGGTAACCAACTGAGGAAATTTATTTGCTAATTCAGGAGCCATTACAGAAGATTTCCAGACTTTGAATTTTGCTTTTGTTCCATCAGGCATAGGCAAAATAATAATGGGTGCTTTGTCTTTAAAATCAGTATCCCCCAACTCCGGAACTGATTGAAAATAGCTTTTCATTCCGGCTACATCTAATCTGTAAGTGAGAAATCTTTCCGGCTGTATCAACCTGTCACCAGGCTTAGATTCAACAGATCTTTCACTAATTTTTGTAAAAAAATCCTGTGCCTTCCCTAAAGAAATGGAGATAATGAATATCCCCAGACAGAGTAATTGTTTAATTTTCATTGTTTATGTGGTTTAATTCTCAAATAAATAATCAAAAGGATGAAAAACAAATTATTTAGCTAAAAATAATTATAAATCTAACACAATAAACATATACAAAAAAACAAATATTCTCTATTTATTCATAATAACCATACATATTATAATGATTTGAAAAATAAATACTTAAAAAAAACAAACTTTATTAAAAATATTAATGAGGTCGTTTTGTATTCATCTCTAAATGGTAAAAAACTCGCAATTTTATCAGGAACCTTTTAAATATTCCATAATTATCCCTTAGAGAGGGATCTATTTCAATATCTTTGACGGCAAGAATTAAAATAAAAAAACAGTATTAAAACTATGAAAAAAATTATTTCACTTTTCGTCTTTGTACTCACATTCGGATCCTTAGTAGCTCAGGAAAATTTTGAAGTGTCTACTTTAAGAATCGGGCCTTACAAGATCTTCATGGAAAAAAGTGAAGCAGAAAAAATTGCAGGTACTAAAATCAAAATTTCTGACGGACAACAAAAGAATTTCGTAAAGTACAATGGTGAGGATATTAATATTGAAGTTTTTCAGGGCTATGGTGGTTCTGCAAAACCTGATGCTGTTACCATTGCAGGAATGACAACCACCAGTAAAAAATTCAGAACCAAAAGCGGAATGGGTGTGGGAAGTACCAGAGATGAACTTATCAATACTTACAAAAACTATCCTATATTTAGTGTTCGTCCGGAGGTTGATGACAATGGTAAACGTATTAAAGATGCAGGATACTTTAATATTGATGACTATGATGCTGGAACACAGTTAACATTTAAATTTGTTAATAATATTGTTACAGAAATTACAGTTTACATCAACGAAGGCTGTTAAAAGCACGAAAATATTCAAATCGATCAAAATCCGGGTTTTTATATCCGGATTTTTGCATTTCCATAAGCCGGTAAAAAATTGTAAATTCGCGTGCAAATAAATCAGATATAATGAGTAAAAGTATCGAAGAGTTAAAATCTCTTACTACACAGATCAGAAGAGACATTTTAAGAATGGTTCACGCTGTAAATTCAGGACACCCGGGAGGAAGCTTAGGCTGTACAGAGTACTTTACAGCACTTTACGGAAAGGTGATGAACTATCATCTTCCTTTTACGATGGAAGGCAAGAATGAAGACCATTTTTATCTATCAAACGGGCACATTTCTCCTGTGTACTACTCTACTTTGGCAAGATTCGACTTCTTCCCAGTACACGAGCTAAGTACTTTCAGAAAGCTTGATTCAAGATTACAGGGGCACCCTACTACTCACGAAGGTCTTCCAGGAATCAGAATTGCTTCAGGTTCTTTAGGACAAGGTCTTTCTGTAGCTTTAGGAGCTGCTTTAGGTAAAAAAATGGATGGAGACCAATCTCTTGTTTACACGCTTCACGGAGATGGTGAACTTCAGGAAGGTCAGATCTGGGAGGCACTGATGTTTGCTGCTGCTAAAAAAGTAGATAACATCATTTCTACTATCGACTACAACGGACGTCAGATTGATGGTGATACAGATGATGTATTAAGCCTTGGGAATCTTCATGCTAAACTTGAAGCTTTCGGATGGATTGTTTTAGAAGAAAAGAATGGTAACGATCTTGAAGCTGTAATCGGTATTCTTGAAAGAGCAAAAACTGAAACAGGAAAAGGAAAACCTGTGGCTATTATCCTTCACACAGAAATGGGTGCTGGAGTAGATTTCATGATGGGATCTCACGCTTGGCATGGTAAAGCTCCTAATGATGAGCAATTGGATACTGCATTCAAACAATTGTATTTGGAAGCTCCTGCTGACTACTAATCTCTAACCATCAGTTAAAATCTCGATTAATAAAAATAAAAATGAAATATACATATACAGAAAAAAAGGACACACGTTCAGGATTCGGAGCTGGATTAGCTGAGCTTGCTGACAAAAACCCTAATGTAGTAGCACTTTGTGCAGACCTTATCGGATCTTTAAAAATGGAGAAATTCATTGAAAAAGCTCCTGAAAGATTTATCCAAGTAGGTATTGCAGAAGCTAACATGATGGGACTTGCTGCAGGTCTTAGCATCACTGGAAAAATTCCTTTCACAGGAACTTTTGCTAACTTCTCTACTTCAAGAGTATATGACCAAATTCGTCAGTCTATTGCTTACTCTGGTAAGAATGTGAAAATCTGTGCATCTCACGCAGGTCTTACATTAGGAGAAGATGGAGCTACTCACCAGGTATTGGAAGATATCGGGATGATGAAAATGCTTCCTGGAATGACTGTCATCAACCCATGTGACTACAACCAGACAAAAGCGGCTACTCTTGCTATTGCTGATTTTGAAGGTCCTGTATATTTAAGATTCGGTAGACCAACTGTTCCTGTATTCATGCCTGAAGATATGCCTTTCGAAATTGGAAAAGGAATCATGCTTCAGGAAGGTACTGATGTAACAATTGTTGCAACAGGACACCTTGTATGGGAATCTCTTGTAGCTGCTGACGAGCTTGAAAAAGAAGGTATTTCTTGTGAAGTGATCAACATCCACACTATTAAGCCTCTTGATGAAGAAATCATCTTAAAATCTGTTGAAAAAACAGGTAAGATTGTAACGGCTGAAGAGCACAACTATCTTGGTGGTTTAGGTGAATCTGTTGCAGGAATGCTTGCTAGAAAAAGACCTACAAGACAAGAGTTTGTTGCGGTAAACGATACTTTCGGAGAATCTGCAACACCAGCTGAATTGATGAAGAAGTATAAGATTGATGCTGCAGCAGTGAAAGAAGCTGTAAAAAGAATTTTAGCTAACTAATCATTAGCATTATCATAATAACTGCGGGCTGTTTCTTCGAAACAGCCCGCAGTCTTTTATTGAATGAGTGATTCTACGTTGGAGTTCACCACCCCGTCAAAAATTCTTTGAATTTTTGCCACCCCTCCAGCGGAGGGGAATGGTTATACTTATAGTTCTCATGGTTGTAGCTTCTACCCTACGTATCGTTTTTTTGTTATTCCCGTTCGTTGAAAGGAATTCCAACAGCAATCAGGATGGGACATAATATTTCCTTTATATAATCATCTTCTCTCTCAATGGATTTCTTTGAGCCTGAAAAGTAATTGCTGATTCTATAATTTTTCACAAACTGATTGCGTTTCTTGCCAATGGAATAATAATATCCGCCTCTTTCATCATTGATAAAATAAGTCATTTCCCCGAAGGTCATGATCTTTTTGGAGAGTATCCATTTTTTGTAAATACACTTTTCCGATTTATCAAAAATATATTTTACAGGAATTCTGAAAAAAAGGTCAAACAGGATATAGATCATATAAATGGCCCATATTATCATTGCTATTTTAAACTGATCTCCGGACATTTTATCCATAAAGTAATAGACAATCACCGGAAGAGCAATAATTCCCAATGCAAGCCACCATATCAGAGTTTTCAAAAAATCATAATTGGGCATTATGCTGATTTCGCCGCCGTTCTCTTCAAATTTATAACGGTCTGTTATATTCATTGCCCGGTTCGTTAATTTTCATGATGTCTTCAGTTTCATTTACCATCTTTTGGATTCCCTTTTGCGTCAGAGCCTGTCCAATGGTCAGATGTTTTTCTTTTCCATCTACTTCAAAATAAATAGACAATATCACATTTGTTGTAATAAAACCTAGATACTTTGTTGCCAGCACATGAAAATTGGTAAAATCCTTTAGATCATAGGTTTTGGCCGGAACAAAAATGGTATGCTTCCCGGTAATGGTTTTTCGATCCATATCGATGACAAATTTCTTTGTAAAGAAATTGATAGCAATAAGCACTACTAGTGCAATAAGAACAAGGCTTAAGATCCTTACATCCTTAAAGACCAGTCCTGCTATTATTAAAAAGAAAAGGCATAAAACAGAGACAAAAACCGGTTGATTTTTAAAAATGTACTGGTTTCCTTCCTGTTTGTAAAATTTGTATGAATTCATAATAATTTATTTATATAGTGATTTAGGTATTACAGAGATTAATCTTCTTATGATTGGTATCGTTGTGCTATTTCATCTTCATTGATGATTTTCAGAGTATTTAGGTCTGTTCTGAAATAGGTATCATGAATAGAAAAATAGGCATTCATTTTTATTTTAGTTTGTTCCGACGCTTTCTTCCAGCAATCAGAAAACCATTGTTCAAACAGTTTATATTTTTCATCATCATATTCATCCAGAATATCATCAAAATCATCTCCTTCGTAATGATCCTGAAAATCTGAGACTATTTTCCATATTTTTTCAGGAATCAGAGCATCCCAGTCACTATTTTCTTCAGCATTCCCAATCTTTTTAGTAGGTAAAGAAACTGTATTGGTAGCAATATTGCCTTTTCCATCTACCCCCCAGAATACAATATCAAGATATTCGTACTCATATTCGAAATAGAATGCTTTGATATCAGACTTCCCATTGTTATCAGGATAACTGATGTTTTCTCCATTCAACAGATGAACCAGATCTTCTGTAAGCTGTACGCTGTTTTCTTCCAGGTATTTTTTTAATTCAATATTGAGTTTTTTAAGATCTTCCATAGACTCATTTTGTTTAAAAAATTATGATCTGTCAAGTTTTCTACCCGTCAGTTTTTCCAGTTCTGAAAACATATCTTCGATAGTCAATACTTGTAAATCCTGATGATTTCTCAACCATTGCGAATGTAATACAATTAAATCTTCTTCCAAGCTGTAAAATGAACTGTTTTTCAGTTTATCTCTGGTTTTATTGGGTCCAAAATATTCACTTTTCAGATACTTTTCAAGTTCTCCTTCTTCCAGATTTTCTACTATTGAACACTGTTCAAGAAAAAGATCAAGATGTTTTTGTGCCCCTATTTTTCTTAATCCTTCTTCAATATCTCTGTTGAGATCCGGTGACCATTTTGAATTCCACACAAATTGGGAAAAATTTCCATTGGAATATTGTGCGAGATAGTAATCAAGATAATAGCTGATGATGGAATCTTTATGCATGTTTTCCATGTCAAATCCTTCTTCGTTCAGAAGATTCACTACTGAGATATTGGAAAGGATCAACTCATAAGGATCGTTACTGTTGTAAGATGTGTCTGAGACAATTATTTTATGCTGCTTCATATTGTATAATGATATGTGTTTTTTTGTTCTTCATCCTTTAATTTAATTGTCCCAGGTCTCCATCCCATCCGGATATTCACTTTTATATTCATTATCATTAAGTCTGATAATGCTATTTTTCAGATCCTGTTTCTCAAATTCATAATCTGAAACGGTGAAAAATCAAGAAAATATCTTTCCTTATTATATTTAAAAAAAATATTCTTTTGCAGCTTCTTCTCTCTGTTGTTTCAACATCTCAAAATCCATGCTCTGTTTCTTGATTTAAATGGGGCGGTAAAATTACCCTTATCTTGTTGAATCATGTTGATATATTTATTAATAGTCCAGCCAGTTTCATGATTATAGCTAGCTTATTTTATAATTTTGAACTTATCTGCTTTTTTTATACATAATCCAACCGGGAATTATAATTGCTGCAGCAACGATCATTGGAACCCAATCGCCATATGCGAACAGCCAGGACGTCTCTTTAGAAGGACCTATTTTTATAATAACTACCAGGCAAAAACCTATAATAATCATGATAATGCTTAATGTCTTTTTCATAGTATTATATTGTAAGGTTATTAATCTACAAAATTATTGTACCGGTTAAGAACAGTGCCGGCTTCACTTTCAAGATCATCAAGATCATGATTCAGTTCGCTGCTGTTTTCATTCAGACTTCTCTGAACAATTCTCATTTTACCTAGAAAATCATTCAATGCATTATTAAGGGCTGTATAACTGTTTTCTTTCTGCTTTTCTGAAGATGGAATCTTTTCATCAACATTCCTTGTATATAGTTTTTCCATCTGCTGATATTGTTGGGTAAATTTCTGTTTGTAGACATTCAGATCTTTAATATTATAAGAATCATCAATGATTTTTTGAGTAAATTCCATGGCTTCCTTAGATTGAATGATGTGATCTTTTAGGGGATGCCCTTTAAGAACTTCCATTTCAGCTTTATCTGCTTTTGGAGAGAGTTTTGAAAATAGTTCGTTGGCGGTTTTACGGTTTTCCTGTATCAGTTTATTCGCTTTTTCGCTAATTTCATTGATTTTCTTTCCTTTATCATCCTTCCAGTCTTCTGCAGTTTTATACGTTTCCAGATCTTTCTTCAGAGCCTGTAACTGAGTCGCTGTCTCTTTCATTTTATCCACCAGAGCCTGATAATCTTTTCCTAATACATTGGGAACTTTAATATCCTGATTAATCCACATCATGATAGTAGGCGTAAATATGGGAGACATGCCTGAATATTGTGGATTGGCTGTTACATTTTTCACATACTCTTCCATTTGAGTCAGTGATTCCTGAAAATTTTTAATGAACTCTGCCTGGGCCTCATCCATTTTCACCACCTTATTATTAAAGGAAACTATATCTCTGTTTTCATCTCCTGAATTAACACTAAAAGGGTTTACCTGTGTACTATTTCCACTTTGTGAAAGCTTTTCTTTAATCTTCTCCAGTTTATCACAGGAAGTCAGAGAAAAACCAATACTAAGTATTCCTGTGATGAGCAATGATTTTTTCATAGTCTAATATTAAAAGTTAAATAGATGTTGCATTGTGTTTTATAGTAAGATCTTCCAGTTCATTAACCACTTCCTGCATGGTCTTCTTGCTGAAGGATTGAGATACAACCGGACGTTTGAAATGGGATATATTCTTAAAATTCCCATATAAATAACATCCTAAAGGAATCATACCGATATACATTGTATGCAGTTCAAATCCTTCAAAATCATTAAGATCATAAGTAAATTTCTGACGGTTTAACCCTCTGTTAAGAATAGTAAGACGCTTTGATACAGGATCAAAACAAACTTCAGGAGGCATAAAGGAAACAACCGTTAGCAACAGTGAAAATATGAACATAATGATTCCTGTTTTCAGATAACTGGTAGTAACCATCACTATAATTGAAATCAAAAGCCAGGCAATCACTATAATATGCTGTAATGACCAATACTGCTTGACCAGATATCCCATTCCTTCTCTTTTTACATGTTTAAAGTCTTCCATATCCGTAAGCATTTGAGATTCTAACCGATAAATGAGAATTGTTCTTCCGCTATTTTCCCAATCAATGGCAAGGGTTTCTCAACCTCATTAGCTGCATTAATGGCTCCAATAATCATCAACACCAATGGAAGAATAGCAATTATTCCCAGTATACCGAGATGGGTAACCGAGATCAGAATTCCAAGAATGGTGGGTAGAATAAAAGAAAGAATAGCAGCTCCCAAAGACTGCTTAAGGTGATATCTTAAGAGGCTGTCTGCTTTATCTTTTCCTGCTATAAAAGCAATCAACCATCCGATAATGGTAATGTATGATACGATAGATAATGTTTTATTGTCCATGGTAAAATTTTTTAATTAATATTTTTGATTTTTTTCTTGATTCAAAATTGCAACAGAAAAGCATAACTCCAATTTTCTGCGTTACTACAAAACAACTTCAAGTCTTCAAACAAACGCCTACAAAGCGTCTACAACTCTACACAAACAACTAATTAACAACAACTTAAACTACAGTCACATTTTCATTTTTTACCATGAATTATTGATAGGTGTTGTCAATTTTTGTACTTTCACCTCATGAAACTGCAGTTCTCTTTTTTATACTTTATATTCTTTATCTGTATTCTTTGCCCGGCACAAAATACATTCATTGACGGACTTGAAAATCAGTTAAAGAGCAACAGTTCTGCTGCGGAAAAATTTAAAGTTTATAATGAGCTTACAGAATACTATAGAGTAAGTGACCAATATCCTGTTGCTGAAAAATATGTTCAGGAACAATTAAAACTGGCAAAAAGTGAGCACCATTATACGGAAGAAGTAAAGGCTTTGGTTCAGAATGGAATCATAAAACTCAACCAATCTCAATACGATAAGGTTCCACCACTTATTGACGCTGCTAATGCAACCGCCAAAAAAACAAATGATAAAACAGCTTCATTGTATGCTGCTTATCTGAATATCTACTATAATAATACCCTGGGAGAATCTGAGAATACCATGAAACTTATTCAGAAAATCCTTCCAGAGGTTGAAAAACAGCCTTCAGAAATTCTGCTGAATGCAAAACTCAATTATCTTCTATATGGTATCCACTCTGAATGGAATGACGCAAAGAATGCCACATTATATGCTCAAAAAGCAACAGAACTGGCTCAAAAATCAGGAAATAAAAACATGCTGAGCTCTGCATATTCTGCCATGGCAGTCTGTTATTATTTCCCTTTTGAAAAAACTGGAGACTTAAAGGATTTAAAATTGGTCATAGAGATGTGTAAAAAGGCTGTTGCCCTTTATCAGCAGTTTCCGGGACAGGTTTCAGCCCATGCCCATGCTTTAGCTTTATTAAATCTTGCCAACTACTATCTGAGCTATCCAATTATTACTCCGGAAATCCGTAAGGAAATTCAGGGTAACTCCAATAAGATTCTGGCACTTACCCGGCATACAACTTTAAATCAAGGCATCCAGGCGGGTGCGTTTGGAATTCTCAGTAACCTCGCTACACGGGACCAAGATGACGCCTTATCTGAACAATATCTTCTAAAAGCCGAGCAAATTCTATTGACTCAGAAGCCGGTGTATTATCATGTCATGATTAATGTAGTTTCTGATCTTTCTAAGCTGTATGAAAGACAGAAAAATTATCAAAAGGCTTATGAATATCAGACGAAAGTAACAGAATATAACAATCTTCTTTACAATGAAGGACAGGCAGAAACCGCAAAAAGACTGGAAGCCCAGTTTCAGTCTCAGAAAAAAGAAACTGAGTTAAAAGCTTTGACTGAGAAAACGTTGAGTCTTAAAAAGGAAAAATTCCTGTATATCGGACTGGGAATTATAGGATTAATTGGAGCATTTTTTATGTTCCGCTCCTATCATTATAAATTACGGTACTCCATAATACGAGAAAAAAAATTAAATACGGAAAAACACGAAGCTGAAATGCTGGTAAAACTTCAAGAGGAGGAACAGGCCAGATTAAAAGCCGAACAGGAACTTCTTACCTTACGACAGCAAAAACTTCAGAGTGAAGTCTTAGCCAGCCAGCTCCATATTCAGCATAAAAATGAGGTACTCCAACAGCTGCAGACCCAACTTTCAGATAGCGATATTAATATCAGCCGGGTGGTAAAAGAAGAAAGCCGCGTAGATAATGATTTTGAAAAGATCAGGTTTACCATCCAGGAATTACATCCCAACTTTTTCAAAAACATTAATGAAAAAGCTAAACAAAAATTGACACCATTGGACCTTAAATACTGCGCTTATATTTACCTGGGAATGGATACCAAACAAATTGCCAATCTTCTGAATGTGGAACCTAAAAGTGTAAGAATGACCAAATATCGTCTGAAAAAGAAATTTGGATTGGATGAGAATATGGTTTTGGACACCTTCTTTCAGAGAGTATTTTCTTAATAATGCCACTATTCTTTTGGCCACAAATGCATGAATTTTTTAAGGAATCTTATAAATACATTTTGCTATAATAATAGGTTTGTTTACCCATTCATTTTAATATTTTACTACATCCTATGTGATTTATTTATTAAATACACCCCTAAACCATTATTTAATTTTGCATAGTTTAAACTCACTCATGCACATTGAGTGATTATGTATGATTTATGTACAATAAAAAATAATTCAGTTTTTGATTTTCATTCAGTTATTTTTTTTCATTTTCTTCCCAATCAATAATTTATACTATTTTAAATTTTCCAGAATTTCTATTAAAACTTCCTAAAACTCAATTGAAAAAATCTGTAAAAAGTCTGTACACAATAGGATAATTCGGAATAAAAAACACAAATAAATTACAAACATTATCACCATTAAGTGATAAAATTATTTTTAGTTTTGAACCATCAACGTTGATACAATTCTGTTTTTAATGGTATGTGTACAGTACAAATTAAATACAAGAATGAATCACCCAATGCCAGGGATGGTATGGCAGAACATTTTATTTAATAAACAAAAAACTATCAAAAATGAAAAAATTAGTTGGAATGAAGAGAAATTTCTCTTCTATAGAAAACAAAAAGATCAACAGAAATGATTTGAAGTTAATTCAAGGTGCAGGAGATTATAGTTATATAGCAACGGATGGTGGTGCACAGTGTTATGATAAACAAACTTGGAAAGACGCTAAACTTCTCAATACATTATATGTAGGCGAGTGCTAATATTTAATAAGCTATAGAGGAAAATTCCTCTATAGCTTATTATTCTTATCAAATCAATCATCTGTTTATATATCATTTCTAAAAACTTACATGTATGGGAAAATATTTTTTATACTTCTCTTGTATTATTATTTTGTTTATTCTTTCTTCCTGCAAAAACAGAAACTTAAATTACATTACTTACTATAATCAGGTTAATAATATTGACAGTATTTACCGTTTTAAAAAAGATACCCGCGCCACTGTAAAACAATATAAAAAATTATTCAGACGATATCCGCCTTTAAATCAAGATCGCATCGAGGAGTATGAAACTTATATCAAACTCTCTGATCAGCAGCATAAAAACTTTGGAGGAAAGAAGAGTCTTCGTAAACTTATTCTTTTAGTTGCTCCCTATTGGCAGTACAAAAAGGAGGATAGCACTCTTATGCATTTGTTTCAAAAAAATGGCATAACACCCCAAGAAATGGAGCAGGATGTTGCAGAATGGAAAAGTAAAAATAACAGAAAACTAATAGATTCTTTCAGTATTGCTTTTAAACGGGATCAGGAAAGCCGCAAAAATAATTTGGACATTATTATAAATGACAGGAAAAATGCTGAAATGCTTAAGTGGATGTTTGAAAATGAAGGGTTTCCCAGCATACAAAAAATAGGTTTATGGAATAATAATTTGTTTATGCCTGTTGGTCCCTTACTCCTTCATATGGCAAATTATGATGAATATCACCAATATTTTAAAACCAAAATATTAGAATACGTAAAATCTGGTGAATGTCCACCTCGAGACTATGCTGCCATGATAGACCGATACAATCTGTATGTTCTTAAAAAGGATCCTATTTATTACATATATGTAGGACAAAGTTCTGTAAAAGATTCTACAGCTATCAATCGTAACCGGAAAAGCATAGGATTGCCAAGTATGAAACACGGAAATGCTATTATAAAAGATTATTATAAAAAGAATAAAGTGGAAAAATGATTCTGATTATCTCACAAAATCAAGAAACTACAACTACTGAGGTGACAAAGTGGTTAGTAAAGATGAAGAAAAATTTCATTCGGATTCATGAAGATGAAGTTTTTAATATCAGAACAAAAGATAAAAGAATTTATTTAGAAAGTCATAGAAATTGTTTTTTTATTGATGACATCACCAGTGTCTGGTATAGAAGAGGAGGCTTACAATTCAACCGTTTACAGTATAAAAATAATTCTATTAACCTGAGTATGGATGAATACCAGCATTGGTTAGAAGATTATGTTAGAAAAAAACTGGAATCGAAAAAACATATTAACAAAGAAAGCAATAGTGATATTAATAAGTTATGGGTATTGGAACAAGCACAAAAATATGGCTTACATATCCCGCCCTATTTCCTTGCTGAAAATACTGATGATGTAGATCTGAATAAAACCATTATGAAAACCATAGGAGAAAATCCAAGAATGGAAAACATTATTAAAAATTATAGTGGTATGATGTACACTTCTGTAGTTGAAGAACGAGAGAATACAAATTTCTTTACCACTTTCTTTCAAGAAAAAATTGAAAAAGATTTCGAGATCAGAAGTTTTTTTCTGAATGGGCACCTTTGGTCAACAGCTATTTTTTCTCAGAATGATGAACAAACTAAAATTGATTTCAGAAAATATAATACTAAAAAGCCTAACAGAAATGTACCTTATTATCTTCCTAAAGATATTGAAGAAAAAGTACGGCTACTAATGTTATCATTAGATCTCAACTGCGGTTCTTTGGATTTTATTAAAAGTGGAGATAAACATTATTTTTTAGAAGTTAATGCAGTGGGTCAGTTTCTTGGCTTGTCGGTTAAATGTAACTATTCATTAGAAAAAAAAATAGCAGAATACTTATGAAAAAGAACTTTATACCCAAAGAGAAAAAACACCTTCCTCTTATTTTTAAATATGTAGAAGTAGTAAAAAATAAAACAAGACAAACCCCTGCCGGTACTACCATAGACTGCAAAAAATTCCAGACAGATTTTTATGTAAAGCTAAAACCTAATAAATTTCTAGTAAGAATTCTATGAAATACTTCAATTTGTTTAGCAATATTATGATTACAAAAGGTGTCACTAGAATCCTTATTTCAGATTTACAAAGAAATATATCAGAGTTATATCCCTTAGAGCTGTATGCGCTTATTGAGGATCTTAAAACTTGTTCTATTGAGAACATCCTGACGAGCTATGACCATGAATCTAAAGAAATTGTCCAAGAGTATATAGATATTCTTTTGGAAAGAGAATATGGCTTTATCACTGAAAATAACTGGACAGACAATTTTCCGCCATTGTCTTATGAGTATAAAGATTATAATACTATTTCCAATATTTTTCTAGAACTGGACAAACTAGAGGTCCTTTACAAAATAAAACATTCCATAGAAAATCTGAATAGTAGACATCTCATTATATTCACCAAAAATGAGATGACATATGATGAGATTCTGGAAATTGATTTATTGTTTAAAGCTACTCCCCTAGAAAATATTGATATTTATTTCCCTTACCACAACCAAATTAATAGTGATTTATTTGACAAGCTAAATGAAAAAGTATCCCGAATTAACAACCTTATAGTATATTGTTCTCCATCGCTTTCTTTTAAAATAAAAAATAACCTTCATTTCACAGTTACCTTTACAAGAGAAGATCTAAAAATATCATCGTGTGGGAAGGTAGATATAAAGTATTTCAATACCAATCTCCCTAAAGTACTGGAAGCCATCAACCATAACTCTTGTCTTCACAAGAAGATCAGTATAGATAGTGAGGGGAATATTAAAAATTGTCCTTTAATGCAGGAAAGTTTTGGGAATATTCTGAACACTAGTCTTGAGGAAGCTTTCGCAAAGCCTGGATTCAAGAAATACTGGGACATCACCAAAGACAGCATAGAAGGCTGCAAAGACTGCGAATTCAGGCATATCTGTACGGATTGCAGGGCTTATACAGAACGATCACATTATAGCGCAGAAAACCTGGATCTATCAAAGCCTCTGAAATGTGGTTATAATCCTTATACCAATGAGTGGACAGAATGGAGCAAAAATCCGCTGAAACAGAAAGCCATCTACCATTATGAGTTACAAAAACTAAAATAGCTTTTAAACGGTGTCTAAAAGCTATTTCATTATATAGATATAAGAGAGGTAAAAAACTCTTATTTAAAAAATTTCCACTTCGGAATAATGGCCAGCATTCCAAAACCTGTAAACAGGAAAAGATTGGTAACATCCGTATACAGGAAGGTAGACAGATAGTAATTGTGCATAAAGAAATGCATCACCAATAAAGCCGGAAACATAATGATTCCTATTTTTTTGTAGAAGAACATCAGGATCAGTCCTATCATCATCAATGCATCCACTGAAAAGATAACATAAAAGTACCATCTCGGGATATCCAGGTATTCATGCTGAAGATATTCATCAACATCTATTCCCAGACCCATTACGGTAAACAACATTAAGGCAGCAAATGCCAATACAAAACCCCATCCTTTCTTCGGATCCTCGTCAAAATAGCTGTATTCTTCCATAGGTACAAAAATAAAGAACTTATGAGAAATTTCATAAGTTCTTTTATAGTAATTCGTTTAAAATTTGAATTAAATAGAGATTGCGTTAATCAGTCTATTTTTATCGCTTAGGAATTCCTCCATAGAGATCATACTTTCAGTTCTCATTACGTCCTGAATGTCGTCAATTTGATAGATAATTCTTTTAGCATCATCCGTATTCTTAGCTCTTACTTTACAGAAAATATTATATTTTCCAGAAATAACGCTAGCTTCAATTACGTTAGGAATAACTGACAATTCTTTTAATACTTCCTGAGTACGGTTTGATTTTGTCAAAAGAATTCCAATGAAAGCTGTAAAATGATAGTCCAGCTTACCATAATCGATGCTTAGAGATGATCCCAAAATAATACCTGCATCTTCCATCTTTTTCACTCTTACGTGAATTGTTCCAGCAGAAACATCCATCTGCTTAGCAATTTCTGTAAAAGGCATTCTTGTGTTTTCTACTAAGAAATCAAGAATCTTCTTGTCTATTTCGTCCAGTTGATAGTTCATATTAGTTAAATTACAATTTCTTTAAAAAATCTATGTATTTTTTGCAAATTTACGAAAAATAATTTAACTAAAAAATATATATCAAATATTAACAATAATTAACACGGATGATAAAAATCATTAAAATATTCCGATTATTTAGCATTTGATTTTATAGAATCTGTTTTTATTTCCGTTTTCTCAGGAGACACTTTTTTGTCTTTTTTCTTCTTTTTAAACAAAGAATTAAAGCTTTTACTCCACATCACCCCTACTCCATAGGCTTGATTAGCAGTTCCGTTTGTACTGATCATTCCGATGTTCGTAGGCTTAGAATATCCTCTTACCACCAAAGTACCGTCATTCTTCTTAGATAAATCATACTCTATAGACCCTTCTCCTGAAAGATAATTATTCTGCGCTCCGGTAGCATTAGCTTCTGTTTTGGATAATGGAATACCCAATCCGGTCTTGATATTTACCCTTGGTGAAAGGGCTACGCTAACTCCCGCATTCGCTCTGTCTGCCGTATTTGAATTTTGGTCACCTTTCACATAGTTCAGGTCAATCTGGAATTCATTACTCATGGTATTAAGAACCGACCCAAGCTGCTTTAGAAGCATGTTATATCCTTGTGATTCTGCAACGTTACCCATATTTACATCTACTCCTCCGGTATTGGAAACATTGAAGGTACTTAGTAGAAGAACGGAACCGAACTGAAGTACTTTTTCTCCTTCCTGGCTCATTTTGGCAGCCAATGTTTCTCTTACCTGGCTGGAAACATCCATCGCCGTAACATTCAATTCCACTATAGGATCTATCAAAGACTCAGTAATATTAGCCTGTAACAAAATACTTATTGGCTGCAGTTTTCCCATACTCAGATATTCCCCCGCATTGGAAACCATTCTTACATAATTGGCTGTAATATCTAGTGCCGGCTTCATGGCATCACCATCCCATCTGATGCTGCTGTTTTTCTGGATCTGGAAAGTTTTGTTAAGAATCGCTTTGGATACGAATGTTCCGTTATCAACCTTATAGGTACCATTCATGGCAATATTTCCCTGACGGCTCATCTGGAACCTCAACGGATCAGCTGTTCCTTTTACAGTAATGCTTCCTACATCATCTCCAATCAATACATTTACCGTAGTTCCTTTATCTACTGCCAAATTGAAATCAATATACATATTGGCACCTGTTTTTTTCTTTTCTTCCAACGTTACCAAACCGTCCTTTCCTTCTTTCAGGAATCTCAGCATCTTGAACTCTTCAACATTTGAAGTGGAACTCGAGTTAAAAGTAAAGGTACTTCCATTAAGCGCCCTCATATTAGGAGTGGTTATACTTAAACCGGATACAGGGCCGGATACATACAAATCCCCTTGTCCGTAAACTCTTCCCCAAAACAGGTCGGAATCTTTCTGTGTAGAATTTAATACCAAAAGATTATCTGCCCTCATGATCAAATCAATACCCATTGAAGAAAGTGTTTCGAACCTGATTGCCCCGGAAATATTTCCTTTGGAATTGGTTCTTCCATCATGTACTTCAATATTGTTAAGAATGGCAAGCCCTTTGGTTAATTGAATCACGTTATCATCAAATGAATAATCCACTCCTGTAAACAGAAGTTTTAATCCAAAATCCTTCAACGCAATATCACCACTATAATCAAGATTATTAAGCTTTCCGTTAATCTTAAGATCACCTGTAGCCTTACCTCTAAGGTTTCCAAAAATAGTTTGAACAAACTGCTGGGTAAATGACAGGTCAAAATCACGCATTTCTGCCGTCAGATCAATATCTGGAGACGCTGTATTGTTATTTACAGTACCCGTAAGATTTAAACTGTTATTTCCTAACACTCCTGCAGAATGAACTTTTACATCAATATCATATACGTTCAATGAGAATCCATTGGTTGCTGAAATGGAAATATCTCCCATATCATTCCCATTCATTTTAATATCATCTACCGTAAGATCTACCAAAGGCTGTAAAGTGCTTTTATCCATCTTGATCTTTACACTTCCGTTGGCAAGACCTTTTATATCCATACTGTTACCACCAGACTGCATATCCAGCAGTTTTTCTATCGCGAAATCGCTGATATCAGCATCTACATAAAAATCCTTGATAGATTTAAATTCGGCCTCTTTTATAAACAGAGCGCTCTTATCAGAATAAATTCTCAGATTCCTGATATCAAAATCACCGGTATTCTTCCTATAGGTAATGGAATGGTTCAATTCCGGACTCGTATCAATAGCCCAGGAAACTTCATTGAATTTCACTTCAGTAGGTTCAAATCTGAAAACATAATCGCCAGCTGCATCGGTAGACTGATCTACATTAATGGCATACTCTTTAAGCTTCTCATTAATCTCGTCATCCAGGCTTCCATGCTTGAATACAGTGGCAAGATGAAGGGTATTTCCGTTTTCGTTATTGCCTTTAAGTTCGAAATCTTTAATGATATTTTTATTGTATTCTAATCTATTGATTCTTGCATACAGCTGCTGAGCAAGATTTGCAGTGTTAATCCTAACTTTAACACTATCTACCATTGCACTGTCTTTGCTGAGATTCTTTCTGTTGTTGATCTGGTAGTCTGGATTGGAAGCTGCCAACGCTTTATCTGCATCAGTAATTTCCTCTTCTTTGGTCATAATATATTTCAGGGCTGTTGCATCAAGGTTTAGGATCAAGTTATTTGAATCCCCGTCATATTCACCTTCTACTGCAGCTCCGTTTGGTAATTTAAGATCCGGCAAGAAATAGTTGACTAATCCTTGCTGAACATCAAATTTCATAGCAAAATTCTGACCTCTGTATACTTTTCTCGGTGGTGGCCCTACAAGAATTCTTCCTACTCCGTTTTCTACCATTCCTACAAGATCCCCAAGATTATATTTACCTGATATTTTTCCGTTTGCAGCTCCAGGTGCGTCCACATCAATAACACGTCCACCCTCTTCAATAAATGTTTTTAATTTTGCTGATGGAATATTATACTTCTGTGTAGCAGTGGCAAAATAAAGATTATTGGCACTAACATCTAAGGTAAGGTCATTAATGGATGACATAGACATTTTACCTTCAACCTGTCCGCTTACAATCTGACTTCCTGGTTTATTGGTAAAATAATTCATGTTCAGTTGAGTAACATCTGCATTTACATCCATCATAATTTTAGATGTACTGAAGTCTATTAACCCTTTAACTGTTGCTTTTGCCTGTTCATCATTAACAGTAATCAGCCCATTATATTTTTTGTGATCTAATAATCCATCTAAATATAGATTATTGATGACCTTATCCATAATTTCTATGCTGGTAATCTGAGATTTGGTGGTAAGACGCATCGTATTCACATCAAAACTCTGCCCGTTGAGATCAAAATTACCGGAAATCAGTCCAACTGATTTACTTTTAGTGATTACAGAGGTATTAAGATCTTTTACCTCAAGACGACCTGAATACTTAGGCATAGCCGTACTGTAACCTGTTAAAGATAGTTTAGAGATTTTTGCCTGCCCAATTCCTGTCATTAGATTTCCACTCTCTACATAAACCTGGTCGGGATTTACTTTGGCTGCTCCGTTATACTTCAGCTTTCCAAAATCGTCTGCAAAATTTTTCATCTTGCTGGAGATAAAGGTTGGCATCATCGCTTTCAGATCCTTGTAAGTAAAATCTGTAGAAAGGTCTTTGGTTTCAATAGAAAAATGCCCGTTCAACAGGTTATCCACCTTCATTGTTTTGGTGGCAATATTCACATCAGGATTTCGGATCAGAAAGTTCTCTAAATGGAATTTATTTAAAGGTCCCGTCATTTTCCCGGAAAGATTGAAAGGCTTAATATTATCCCAATTGGTCACAAAATAACTGATATCATAACCACTTATCTGACTTCCCTGATTAATATTCATATCCCAGCGAACCTTATCTGCAAAATCTGCCCAGGAACCATCATGAAGATTGAATTTAACATCTCCCTGAAGCAAAGTGTGGTCTGTATTTAAAGTAAGGTGTTTTAACGACAAAAACTGCTTGGTTAAAGACAGTTCTGTTGAAAAGGTATCTACAATATGAGATTTCCCCCATCTGGAGGTCACAAAAGACATATTATTAATAAGCGCCGTAATATTTGGACCTACAACCTTTACATTGGGTGCTTTTAAATTAAATTTTGTTGCGGTAAGCCACTTTCCGTGATCTCCCTCAGAATTTTGATTAATGATAGATACTTTAGAATCAATGATCTGTACTCTTGAATTCAGTTGAAAAGGAGGTTTTTTAGGATCTCTTTTCTTTCCATCATCAAATAATTCTGTGAATCGGACAAAGTTGGAAATACTATCCCCTTTATAAGTAATAACTTTTACGTCTGCATTAACCAATGTAAGGGAATTAAAGCTTAAAGAATTGCTTTTCCCAGAAATGGCATTCACGGCAAGAGATATCCAGTGTGAATCAGCGCGGAATTCACGAGCCTGAATAAAGTCTAAACCCTTGTAATCTTTTACTTTTAATCCTTTTATGGTAACGTCTCCGAAATAGTTTACATCTACACTTTCTGTAGAAAACCCGGATTTAAAATCATTATTCACAAGCTTCAGAGCCTGATCTGCTGCCCATTGTTTGGTAACCGGAAGATTGATGGTAATAAGTATTCCTCCAATAAGAACAATACCTAACCAAAAAAGAATAAGAAGAAGCTTTGCCCACCAGCTGTAGCTGGTGACATCTTTCATCGCCTGTTTTCCAAACTCTTCAGCGGTTTCTACAGGATGATTGATAGCGTCTGAAGCCAGTTCAGATGCTTCTTTTACTGTTTCCCGCACCTTTCCCTCTACATTTTCAACAGTCTTCTGTACCTGATCCCCTAGGTTTTCAGCTACTGATTTTTTATTCTCATTCTCGTTATTATTCTCTAACTTTGCCATTATTATGAGCGACTCTATAATTTTAGGTATTGAATCGTCTTGCGACGACACCTCAGCAGCTATCATCAAGGGGAATTCTATTCTTTCAAATATTGCTGCGAACCAGGCTATCCATAAAGAATATGGAGGCGTGGTTCCTGAATTGGCTTCGCGAGCCCATCAACAAAATATAATCCCCGTTGTTGAAAAATCTTTTACCAAAGCAAATATACAACAAAATGCTATCTCTGCTATAGGATTTACACGCGGCCCCGGACTTTTGGGATCACTTCTGGTAGGAACATCATTTGCTAAGTCTCTGGCTATGAGTCTTAATGTTCCGTTAATTGAAGTTAATCACCTTCAAGCTCACATTCTGGCCCATTTCATCGAGGATGCAAATCCTGTGCCGCCTACTTTCCCTTTCTTATGTCTTACCGTAAGTGGCGGGCATACTATGATTGTATTGGTTAAGGATTATTTTGACATGGAAATCATTGGAAAAACTACCGATGATGCCGCCGGAGAAGCCTTTGATAAAATCGGAAAAATCTTCGATCTGGATTATCCTGCCGGCCCTATCATTGATAGACTTGCCAAAGAAGGAAACCCTGATGCTTTTAAATTCAACAAACCCAAACTGGAAAACTACGACTACTCTTTCAGTGGGATTAAAACATCTGTTTTATATTTCATTCAGAAAGAAGTCAGAAAGAATCCGGAGTTCATTAAGGAAAACCTTAACGACCTTTGTGCTTCTGTACAGAAATGCATCATTGAGATCTTAATGAATAAGCTTGAAAAAGCAGCAAAAGACCTTACTGTAAAAGACGTAGCCATTGCGGGTGGAGTTTCTGCCAATTCTGCATTAAGAAAGGCTATGGAAGACAATAAAGAGAAATTAGGATGGAATATCTACATTCCAAAATTTGAATATACTACCGATAATGCAGCTATGATTGCTATGGTAGCACAACTTAAGTTTGAAAGAGGAGAATTCACAGACCTTAGAACTTCTGCTACAGCAAAATACGATTTATGAAAATACTCTTAGAAGAAAAAGTACTGGGAACACATTCTAAAAAGAACTCAAAATATTACTGGGTTTTAGAAACCGTTACAGGAAAAAATGAAAGTTCAGAAGATGATGCTGATTATTTTCCATCAAGCTCTGAAACAGGATATATTCAGGATATAAAAGAGGAAATTATTGAAAAAATAAACTCTGAAAATCTTTTTAGTTTTCCTTATACTCCAAAAGAAGGAGATTATTTATCCATCAAAAACAACCTAAGAAAACAGGAATATTTAAATCTTATTTTCCTTAATGACAAGTGGATAGAAGAAATATATATGTGCAGCTACCGAGAATGTGATACGGACATTTACACCACCATAAAAACAGGCGTTGCATTCTTAACTCAGGATATATGAAATTATTTTACGGAGAAATAACAGGCAATAAAGTCATCATCAACGAAGAGGAACAGCAGCACATTGTAAAAGTTCTTCGAATGAAGGATGGAGAAGAAATCTATGTGACTGATGGAAATGGAGCTTTAGCTTCAGGAAAGCTTGTTATAGAAGGAAAAAAAGCTGGCATTGAAGTTTCAGAAATTAAAAATGACCTTCCTGGCTTTACTCCTAAACTTCATATTGCCATTGCTCCCACAAAGAATATTGACAGGATTGAATTTTTTGTGGAAAAAGCTGTAGAAATGGGAATCTCTGAAATAAGCATTATTGCTACAGAAAAAACAGAACGTAAAAATATTAATATCGATAAGATCAGAAAACAGGCTATCGCAGCATCTAAACAAAGTTTGAGATTTCACTTTCCGGTTATCAATGATACGGTAAAACTTTCTGACTTTCTAAAAAGCATTCATCCTGATAATACCTTTGTGGCCCATTGCCATGAAAACTTGGAGAGAATGGAACTTAAGAATATTCCTACTATGGAGGAGATTACTTTTTTAATTGGTCCTGAAGGAGACTTTTCTGAAAAAGAAATTGCATTTCTGGCTGAACACAAAATCAAAGCTGTTTCATTAGGAGATCAAAGATTGAGAACCGAAACAGCAGGCGTATTTGTAGCTGCCTGGAATTATTATAATATGATATAAATATTGATCTTTTGATCTATCTATAAAAATAAAGGAGGTTTTTCAACCTCCTTTTTCTATACTCTTCCTTGATTATTTCCAATCAATATTATTTTCTTTCAGATATTTTTCAAAGATCTGCTGTCCGCTTCTTATGGAGTTTACCGTCCAAAGGATTTTCATTCTTAACAGCTTTTCTTCATCTAATTTATAATCAACCCCAGATTTTATAAGCTTCTGTTTCAATTCGTACATACAGATGGAAGCTGCAACAGAAACATTAAAACTTCTTGTAAAACCATACATCGGAATGGCCAGTGTTTCATCTGCAAAATCCAGAATTTCCTGAGAAACGCCTTCCATTTCTGTCCCGAATACCAAAGCTATGGGCTCTGTAATTTCGTATTCAGGAAGCATTTTCGCATTATTTTCCAACGAAACCACTACAATCTTGTAGCCTCTGTCTTTAATTTCCTGAAAGGATTTCATATTTCGGGGAAGTTTTTCAACCTCCACCCAAGTGTCTGCTCCTTTGGTTACCCTAAGATTAGGTTCAAAACTATACTCTTCCTGCAAAGCCACCACTTTATGAAAGCCACAAGCTTCTACAGAACGTACAATAGCAGCGGCATTCCGGAACTGATAAATGTCTTCTACCACTGGAAGTACAAAATCTGAACTTTCCTGGGAAAAGTGTTCAATTTTTGATAATCTTTCCTCTGTTAAAAACTGTTTTAAATATTCATAAGTTTGCGCTAAATCTTTCATCTGCATCTAGTTATTTTTTTCAATAGCCTTATGTAACCTTTGGAATTCATCTTATTCTTATAAAATTTCACCCTAAGTGTTCCATTCATTTTCAAATCTTTGCAAATTAACGTAATTTTGGGCTATGATCCTTAACCGGGATTAAATTCTTAATTAAAATAATACATGAAAAGAAAAGTCCTGCTCATCTATACCGGAGGAACCATCGGTATGGAAAAAGATTATGAAACCGGAAGTCTGCGTGCCTTTGATTTTGGTAATATCTTCGAAAAGATGCCCGAAATGAAGCTTATGGAATGTGAAGTTTTCGTACATCCTTTTGCCAAACCACTGGACTCTTCAGACATGGGACCAGAGGAATGGAGAGTGATTGCCAATTACATCCATGAAAATTACAATGATTATGACGGATTTCTAATCCTTCACGGAACAGATACCATGTCTTACACTGCTTCTGCATTAAGTTTCATGTTAAAAGGATTAAGAAAGCCTGTGATTATGACAGGTTCCCAGTTACCTATCGGAGACCTTAGGACTGATGCCAAAGAAAACCTTCTTACGAGCCTTTACTATGCAAGTTTGTATGAGAATGACGAAGCCGTTATTCAGGAGGTGGCCATCTATTTTGAGTATAAATTATTAAGAGGAAACAGAACATTAAAGTATTCGGCTGAATATTTTGATGCCTATGCAAGCCCGAACTACCCTATCCTTGGGCAATCGGGTGTTCATTTAAATATTATCAAAGATAATCTTTTCCGTTCCAATCCGGAAGTGGAATTTCATGTCGACGAACATATCTCTGAAGATGTTCTGTTCTGGAGAATTTTCCCGGGAATGCATCTGAGCCATTTCAGAGAAATCCCTAAAATGAAAGTACTGATCCTTCAGGTTTTCGGTTCCGGAACTATTTTCAGCAGTGAAAAAACTCAGGAAACGCTTCAGGAGATCAGAAATAATGGAACAGAAATCGTGGTAGTAAGCCAGTGTATTTCCGGGGGTATTTCGTTCGGTAAATACGAGAACAGCAATATTTTCTCAAGGATCGGAGCGATTAGCGGAAGGGATATGACTGCGGAAACAGCTATTACCAAAGCGATGCACTTAATTGACAATCCAAATTACTCCGGAAGTTTCGCGGATAACTTTACCCAAAGCCTTTGCGGAGAAATTACTGCTGAAAAATTTCATTAAAAATTTGGTATTTAAAGAAAATAGTCTATTTTTGCAATCTCAAAAAGAAAGGTGTCCGAGTGGTTGAAGGAGCTACCCTGGAAAGGTAGTATACGGGTAACTGTATCGAGGGTTCGAATCCCTTCCTTTCTGCAAAGAAAAGTCTTAGGTTTTATACTTAAGACTTTTTTGTTTTTACATACTTCTAGTAAGCTAATTGTTAAGAATATATGTATTAATTTGACGCAAAGTTTTATGATAAAAGCCTTATATTTTTAAGAAAGCTAAGAGTTGCGACTTCGTTGCTGATAAAGCGGCTGGGATTATGCTTTCTAAGCCCCCTCTAGTCTACGAAATATATTAATGAAACTTTGCGTTTCAAAAAAAACATCTACCTCTACAGATAGTAAGACTCATTCCTTCTTTTTAAAATTATTTTTCATTTTCCTTCCATCTAGGTATTTCTACTCAACTATATAATTGGTCATTTATACTCTACAGCATCTCTATTGTTCTTTGTTACTTTGGTTTATAAAACAATCACAAAAACCAATTTTATTATGACATCAACAAGCGTTAATGCAAATTCATCCGGCCAGTTACAACTGGGTGGCGGAGCACAGTTCTGGGTGTATTTATCCCCTCAACATGATACTGCTAAAATGATTACCAAATGGCGTGTAACATTTTCACAGGGAAATTGGAGCGATTCCATTTCAAGTGACAACCCGACAAAACAAATTCAGACTCCCAATCTTTCCGGGATTTTTGAAATTAAAGTGGAATTATTAAGTGGTTCAACAGGTACATGGAGACAGATTCCTCCTCAGGCTGGAAGCCACAATGAAATAGGATGTAACTCCAACTGTGCTTCTATGGTAGGCATTGTTGCAGACAGTACCAATCCTCTTATTGGTGCCATTAATGCCCATTTTTGGACGACTTGGGATGCCATGTGCAGAACAGGAGCGTAAGACAGGCTAATTGCAAAATCAATCACTATAATCAAGTGAACTGCGGTATTTTTTAATATCGCAGTTTTCATTTTTAAACGATACCACCCGATAAATCCTTTTCCTTACATTTGCAGCATTCATATAATTCAATGACAATGTTTATAATCCGAACGGCACTTTCTTCGCTGTTATTTTTTGCTGTTTTTCTATTTCCACAACTAGCAAAAGCCAGTGCTTACTGGATGGAAATTCATGGATCCGGTAAAATAAAAGAACAGGTAAAAATCCAGGTATGCTATGGCTTTATTGATGACCTTAGTGAGCGACATCGTACCACCGGCACTGAATTCCAGAGGATCAAAGATTTTAATTTTTTTCTTTACAATACTAAGGGTGAAAAATTAAAGATTGAATTACAGCCTAAAGGAGATCATTGGGAAGGGACTTTTATTCCGGATCAGAAAGGAACTTATCGGATTTTAGGAATGAATGACCAGCAACCCGTTTTGGTACGCTCTCAAAATCCACAGGAAAATGTAAGGCCTATTGATTTTATGTGTGGAGCTTATCAAGTGGGAAGCCCATCGGGTAACAACTCTCCGCTCCAGTTTATGGATATTAGCCTTCAGGAAAAAAACGGTATTTACACTATTTATCCTTACCGCAATATGAAACCTGTAGAGAAAGGAACAATGCTTCGAATTTTTAACCCTGAAAACTGGGAAAAGAATATTCCGGTAAATGAAGATCATGAAGCTGCTTTCAAACCTACAATGCCGGGACTTTATGTAATCAGACAAGATTGGCAGGATCATACCTCCGGAACATTCCAAGGAACAACTTATACAAAGATAAGATACCGTAATAATTACTGTCTTTGGATTAATTAGGAAAGAGGGAAGCAGGAAGATGGAGGATGGAAATTATCTTATTCTGTTAATTAAAAAGACATTTATTAATGACATAAAAAGCTTAGAAAGTCTTTATAAAATAAAAGTCTCGGATCTATTGATCCGGGACTTTTTATTATCAATTATTAAAATCTCAGTTTAGAATTTTAGAGAAACACTTCCTAAGAAACGAGCTGGTGCCTGTGGGGTTAAACGTACAGACCAGGCTTTCTCGTTGGTAATATTGTCAAACTTAAGTCCTACTCTATATTTTGGCTGGTCATAGAAAATTCCCAGATCAAACATTGTATAGGAAGGAATAATCACTTTAGCAGTTTGTGTATTGGTTTGGTAAGATGAAGATCCCATATTTCCCCCGCCGCCTATTCCAAGGCCTTTTAATTTTCCTTGTGGAACTCTGTAGCTAATCCAGAAATTAAACATATTTGCAGGGCCTGATAATGCTGGTCTTAATCCATTAACGGAAGGATTGGCATTGGTGAACTTACTGTCATTATAAGCATACCCAGCTACAATATTTAATCCATCAAAGGGATTGGCTGTTAACTCTGCTTCAAATCCTTTGCTTAATTGTGTTCCATCCTGAATGGAATAGTTGATATCGTCCGGATTGGTTCTTAAAATATTATCAACACGGATATTATAATAGCTTAATGTTCCTACCAATTTATGATTGAAAATATCTCCTTTCACTCCCAATTCCAACTGGTTAGCATATTCTGGTCTGAATGAGTTCCCATTAATATCCACCCCACTCACGTTATTGAAACCGTTCATATAGTTTCCAAACAGGGAAACTTTATTCTTTACTATTTCATAAACAAGACCTAATTTAGGTGAAAGTGCTGTTTGTGCATAGGGCCCGGCCTGCGTTCCACTGTTACTCAAACCTCCTTTTATCTGACCTGTGGTAATGTCGTACACTCCTTTAAACTGAAATCTGTCTACCCTTAAACTGGTCATTACCATTAACTGATCTGTTACATTGAAAACATTCGAAACATAAGCAGCATACGTATTATCACTGTTATTTTCTTTTCTCATAGCAGAAGTTGCCGTAAGAGCATCAATGGTATTACGGTTTACTCTAAAATCCGAAGAAGGATGAACAAAGTTAAACACCTTTGTATTGGTATGATAACGGTCAAAATGATTTGAGTTATTATAGTAATCTAATCCTACTACCATTCTGTTTCTGAAACGTCCGATATGAAAGTCTCCGATAAAGTTCTGTTGAATATTGGTAGCGATAAATGAAGTGGTTCCCACCATCACCTGAGCGCTCGCCGTAGAATCTGTTTTCCCGTTGATTGCGGAAATATAACCGTTGATTGTTGATCTTGCACGGGATATAATTGTCTGAGAAGTCCAGTTTTCTGATACTTTATAATTCAATTGGGCAAAGATATTCATCATTTGGGTTTCATACGCAAGATCGTCACCTAAGAAATTTTTGTAGTAAGGGAATTTCATATCTGCAATGGATTGCGTTTTATTACTTCCCGTATAAGGATTGAAACGTACTACTGAAGTTCCTTTGGCCTGATTAAATTCTACATCCAAAAGAAGCGACATACGATCATTGATCTGATAGGAGAAACTTGGTGCAATGGCTAATGAATTGGTAAATCCTAAATCCTGAAAACTCTTTTCAAATGTTCCTGCAGCATTAAGACGAAAAAGAGCTGTTCTGTCTTTATTAACCGGTGTATTTACATCTACAGTCAATCTGTTATAATCCCAGCTTCCGCCAACATATCCTACTTCACCTCCAAATTTATTATAAGGCTTTTTCGTCACACGGTTGTAGACTCCACCATAACTGCTCGCTACACTTTTCCCAAATAACGTTGCAGAAGGACCTTTTATCGCTTCAATACGTTCAAGGTTTACAGGATCAATCACTGAAAAAGCTGCTCCAGCTACTCCGTTTCTTGCATTAGGCTCCGTTTCAAATCCTCTTGAACGGAATGTTACCCTTCCCTGATTAGCAATCATGGGAACCCCTGCTCCCGGTACATTTTTAGAGATGCTTCCAAGATCTACAGCAACCTGTTCCTGAAAAAGTTCTTTGGTTACGGTATTGTATACCTGAGGATTTTCAAGGTTTTTTAAAGGAAGTCTTGCAACAAATCCGCTTTCTTTCTTAGAAAACCTGTTAACATTTTTCATGATGACCACTTCCTGTATTGCCTGAATATTTTCTTTAGTCAACTGATAATCCAGTGTTGTGCTTTCTCCTGCTTTTACTTCAACAGGAATCCTTATTTCTTTAGATCCAAGAATTTGTAATTTTACCGTATAGGAACCTGCATTTATATTTGTAAAACGATAGTTCCCATCATCATCCGTTAAGGTCTGACGGTCTGCTTCCAATAATGAGACCGATATTGCTCTTAAAGGCTGCCCATCCACCATATTAACCTTACCAGTGATTCCACCTTGAAGATCCTGTGCAGATAGTTGGGTTAAGCTTATTAAGGAAAAGAAGAAAATCAGAAATGGCTTAAACCATTGTATTATTTTGTCTGTTAGAACATCCTTCTGCTCTGTTTCATGGACATAACTCATCAACTTCATCGGAAGTTCACATTCACTTGATCGTATCATTTTTCAGCCTTATTTGAAATAAATATAAATAAAGGTGCAAAAATAAAGAATAAACAAATTCCCTCACAATATTAATTTGAATTATTCTAAATAAAAGATAAAAATCATCATTTTCTTTCTAAACAAAACCTAATAAAAACTGTACTCATGCAACCATTTTCATCAATACTCTTATTTTAAGTCTCCAACTAAATCCTCGAAATCTCCTTTTAACAAAAGATTTAAGGAATATTTCAAAATAGAAACATTCACTTATCCATATTTTACTAACAAGTTATCCACAAAAAAATATCTTTTTAAATCATAAAATCTACATTGATTATTCAAAAGAGAAAATTGGGATTGAATAATCTTTAAATCTATTCTTACCCATTACCGTTATTCCTAAATCTTTCCTAAATCAAGCCCTTATTTTGTCATGTTTTTAAACAGTATTTAAGGTTTTTGAATAAACAATCTATTTGTAAAGCCTTATAAATTTGTTATGACAAAATATATTCTCTGCGTATCGTTGATATTTCCATCTAACCTTATGATTTCATAGAGATTAACATTAATAGTAAAGCAGTTTTCATGATGTTTGGTATAAAAAAGGTCCTTATCGTATTTAGTATAACAGGTTGTTTGGGAAGCCTTGTAAAAGCCCAGATTAGTCCACCCGGTTTAGGAGATGCCAAAACCGCATTCTGGTCTGCCTTTGGAGTGAAACGTAATCTGGATTCTTTGGGAAAGAAGCAAACCATGAGTTATATTGCTATTGGTCGTAAAAGCACTCTGGATAATGATAATCTGTTCGCCAAACAGGCCATTTTTGTGTTGAATCACGAGTTTTATCATTCTTTTGCTCCTCATCAGCAGTACAGCTATGCATTAAGCTACCGAAGACAACCTGAATATGAGAAAGAAGCTCCTTATGATAAAGAAGGTATAGAACAGGAATTCAGAATTTATGGTCGTTATGCTTATACTTTTGATCTTGGAAAAAAGCTGAAGCTTAAAAATACGGTTCGTCAGGAATTCAGGAAGTTCTTTGATGCTGATTTTCATAAAGTGGATGAAGATTTTCAGTTGAGAACCCGCATCAAAAGTCAGCTGACTTATAATTTATCTCCGAAAAACAATCAGAAACTGGCATTAAGTGCTGAAGCATTGTTTTCTATCAGCCATCTCAATGAACACGATCAGCACTGGAATTCTTTTGGATATCGGGAATTGCGGCTAGCTGCTTATTATATGTTCAATATTCCTAATTCTCCTTTCACAGTAGATATTGGTTATATGGATGACCTGATAAGAGACAGCAATAGTATTCGTCATGGAGGGGTTCACTATATTGCCGCTGACCTCATCTGGAATATCCCATATAAAAAGAAAGAAACAACAGATCAGGATCATCTTGATTAACTTTCTATATATTAAAAAATCCCAGCCATTACTGGCTGGGATTTTTGTTGGAAAATATAGGATTCTCCGCAATATAATTAAGTATGAATGTGGTGTGAAATTTTAATTACATAAGGTCAGAAACTGGCGGCTCATCTGCACTTTGAATTTGGCTTCCGCTCTGGACTGAGCATAAATGGTATGTTCAAAAGCCTGAATTGTTTTTAACTTCTGATCAATACATTCTGCAATCTGTACAATGGAAAAGATAAAATCTCTGTATAACGCCATATCGACTGACTGTCCATAATACGGAAGGTAAGCTTTAAGGAAAGGAATGGTCATCTGGTGTCTGTTATAGCTCACACAATATCCGGCTCCTTCTCTGGAGGTCACAATATCATAGTCATTGATGTAATCCAGAATATTTTTACTGCCACTTAAAGCATCTTTATTTTTTGAGCAATAGTGGTTGATTTTATCCAGAATATGTTGTGCATATTCCATCATGGAAATGGTTTTCCATTCAAAAACATGATTCATTCCTTTTTTGGGTGATGTTCCGTTCTCACAGCCTGTACAAAAGGAAAGGCCTATCTTTTCATGATAAGGAAAAAAACAGTCTTTGATTTCAATGGCTGCATCTGCCTGCAGACTATCATCAGCAAAATTGTAATAGAGGTAAGGACTATACATACTTGCTAACATTTTCAGATAATCTGCCTCACTAGCATTATGATATTCTTCAAACCATTTTTCAAGATGATCGTAATAATGGTTTTCGAAGTCTTTAAAGTTTAAGTAAAGTGGCAATTCCATAACTCTGTAATTTTGATATGACAAAGCTATTGCTGTAATGCGACAAAACTTGACGCATTATATTTTTTTTAAAACAAACATCAAAAAAAGGGGCAAAAGATGTGAGGCAATAACCAACAAACCAGCAATCATGAACGATTAGATGTCAATGGTAAATTTTGCTGCTGAATTCTTGTTGTTTATACCCTACCTACTCTACTTATCATAATTTTTCATCATAAATTCAAAATAGTGGATCATTTTCAGATAGTTTTCTATACTGAGATATTCGTTTGTACTGTGGATACTTTGCTGTTCTGAGCTATTGATTCTGATCGGCATGAATCTGTAAACGTTTTTGCTTACAATTTCATATTTACCGGCATCGGTTCCGGCCATAGTAAGATAGGGGGAAACAATGGCTTCAGGATAGATTTCTTTTACTCCTGATTCAATCAATTTAAAGGCTTTGGTATTGGATGGAGATATGGCAGAAGCTTCTCTTGTATTATCGATTTCTTCCACCTCAACATCAAAATCTTTTGTGGCTTTTGCAATATGATCACGTACGTCTTTTACTGTATTTCCGGGAAGAAGTCTGAAATTGACTACAAATTCAACTTCGGGAGAAAGAACATTGGTTCCGTCACTTCCTTTCATCATCGTTAAAGCGGTTGTAGTTCGTACCAATGCATTGGTTGTATTATTTTTGGTAAGTTGAGAGATCAATATAGGTTTTAAAAGCCATTGGTTGGCGAGTGCCATTCTGGTTGTAAAGGGCATTGCTCCCCCAATATTATCAAAAAACTCTTTAATTAATGGCGTTATCACAGGTTTCATCTGATCGTCTTCCAGTCTTTGCATTATAACCGCAGCTTTTCCTATTGCACTTTCCATGGGTGGCATTGAGGAGTGCCCACCAAGCCCTTTTACCTTTATTTTTGCAGAAAGAAAGCCTTTTTCAGCGCATCCTACTACGGCTACATCAGCATCTACTCCGGCTACATTTCCTTTTCGCATAATGAGTCCGCCTTCATCATACACAGCATCAAACTTCAATCCTTTTTTCTTAAAATAATCTGCAATCTGAATGGCTCCTTTTTGTCCACCCACTTCTTCATCAAAACCAAAAGCCAGATAGATATCGCGCTGAGGAATCTGTTTGCTTTTAATCTGATTATTCATGGCTTCCATTAAAGAGAAAAGCATCCCTTTCATATCTATTGCTCCTCTGCCGTAAATTCGGCCATTGGCCACTGTTCCTGAAAAAGGCGCAAAATCCCAGTCTTCAGCAACCTTCGCAACAGGTTCTGCCGGCTTATCATCTGGTCTGAAGATATTTTCAGTAGTATTTTTTACATCAGCATCTCCTGGCGGAACCACATCCATATGAGAAAGGAATAATATAGGCTCCAGCTTTGGATTGCTTCCTTTCAGCCTGAATACTAATCCGTATTGATTAACCTCAACAGTTTCCGTATTCTGACATACTAACGGATAGGTTGTTTTCAGATATTCTTTAAACTGTTCAAACGGTGCATAGTTGAATTCTCCCAAACTTCCTGTAGAAACGGTAGGGATCTTTATTCCTCCGGAAAATCTTGCTACAGCGGAATCATTTTTTACAGGCTTCCATCCTTCTCCAGCTCCTGAAGTGCTTTTCTTAAAAGGATAAGTGTAAGTTTTAATCAATACTATGGCAGCCAGAATAACGAGAATTCCCAGAAGGGTTAAAAGGACTTTTTTCATAACAGAATGATTTTGTGAATGGGTTTGGTCCTATAAAGATAGCAAAGTATTTGGTCTTTAACAATTATTAAGAAAAGGAAGATGGAGGCTGGAAGTTACTATTAGACTGTTCATCAATGATCGTATGTCAATAACTTTCTTTTCCTAACTTCTATCTTCCTACTAATTTTATTGATAATGATTATTTATTTCGGGCCTGTAATATCCAGTGAATAATGTCCCTTAAAACAAGTTCTGAATTTCCAAGATTACAATGATTCTCGGCCAGATCATATTTTGTATACATTTTATAGGTAAGTGATTTTACATTGGGCAAAGCATCTATTACTCTCTTGTACAATTCAACAGGAATAAAGTGATCTTCATTGGAACTGAGAAGTAAAAAATCCTGAGTAATCTGTGATCCGATACTTTCCATTTCGAAATGCTGGACTTTCCTGATGTAATCATAAGGAGTTTCTACATTCATACTGAACATTCCATGCTGCATGGCCCATTTTACCAGAGGATCAACCGCCATTTTCCTTTGAACAAGTTCATTTACCTTTTCTTTTTCTTCAGCATCCATCAATATTCTTAATTCATTGGGTACTTTAGTCAATATGACATCGTAAAAACTAGGCATAATTCCCCACGCTACGACTCTCTGGATACGATGTTCAAAGGCTGCAGCTCTGGGTGCCAGCATTCCACCTAAAGACAATCCAATGAGGGTCACATTTTCCAATTGATAAGCATCCAAAATGGCTTTAATGGGTTTTTCCCATTCATAGGTATAATAAATACCGGATTCTCGTAAAGCTCCGCCCTGCCCCGGGCCATCAAAAATGTAGACTGCAATTCCTTCGGATACCAAGCGTTGAACAACAGGTAAAAATTCTTCCATATAAGAATCATTTCCGCCATGAATAATGACAGTGTCTTTTATTTCTTCTTTGGGAAGACAGATCCAAACCGGAAGTTTTCCTTTCTCATACTCTACTTCATCCCGTTTGATTTCTTTATCAAAAATCACCTTGTGGTAATCATAAAATAAAGATTTTGACTGGTTATACAGTCTCGATTTTTCCGAAGTGCCATCTGCTTCAAAAAACTCTGCCATCCTGTAATACCCAATGGCTTTAGGAATCTGTCCGTTGGTTTCTGCTTCTTTAGCCAGAATACCCATTTCCCTTACCCAATCTTCTGTAGTGCTAATCCTGGATGCTATTGTTTTGATTTCTTCCAGATCTCCATTACCCCACATTAAGGTTCTGTTCAGTTGAAAATTAAAATTGGCTTCATCATGTAATTGATACGTTCCTTTTTTCATTATGTTTCTATTTTGGTGAAAAAATGGTAAGCTGTATTTGTTGAAATCAGCAATACCTTGTGAGCTAAACTTTTTCGAAAGTAGTCTTAAAGTTTAGCTTTTCTTTTCGCCTAGATTAAAAAAGGATTATTTCTGCTGAGCTCTTACTTTGCTCAGTTGTTGCTGCGTCATTCCCAGATATCCTGCAATATATCCAAGGTTGATTCTCTGAAGCCAGTCCGGATGGGCAGCTACAAAATCATTATAACGCTGATCTGTAGTTTTGATCTGAAGATCCATTAGTCTGCTGCCCATGGTTATTAGGCTTTCTGCAAAAAGATCTTCCATGAACTGTTGTATTTCGGGATTGTTTGATTTCAACTCAAGGAGCTCACGGTAAGGCAATCTGAATATCTCGCTATTGTCTTCAATGACTTCAATTCCAAATGGAACGGCTTTTCCGGATAATACGCTTGAAAAAAGGGCTATAAAGCTATGGTCTGAACTGATCCAATGGGTGTGGTCCTGCGCTTTTTCGTCATAGTAAAAAATCCGGACTACTCCTTTTTTGATATAAAATAAATCACGGTGAACCTGGTCAATATCCATCAATATTTCTTTTTTACGATAGATATGACTATCAAACAAATGAATAACGTTTTCGATGATCTTAAGGTTCTTTTCACTGACCATTTTGGAATATTTCTCGTTGAATACTTTTAATTAAAACAGCATCTCCAGCCTCACACTATTGAAAAAAATAGTATAAATATATTCAGACATGAAGATCCATTTTCAATAAACTGGTGATCCACTAATTCAGTATTCCATTCATTTGAGTTAAAATAACAGGTTTTCCATCCGTAATTAAAATGGTATGTTCGTGTTGTGCCATATAACCACCTTTATTACCAACCATAGTCCAGCCATCTTTTAGCTCTACAGCAAGGTTTGAGGATGTTGAAATAAATGTTTCAATCGCCACTACTGAGTTTTTCTTAAAGCGTCTGGTATCGAAACGGTTTCTATAATTCAACAATTCATCCGGTTCTTCATGTAAACTTCTTCCTACTCCATGCCCACCAAGATTTTTAATGACTTTAAAACCTCTTTTCTTTGCTTCAGTTTCCATTAAAAATCCAATATCGGCTATTTTCACACCACCTCTAATGTTATCAATTGTTTTTTGAAGAATATCTTTGGAAGCATCTACTAACTTCTGATGTTGGTTGATATCTTTCCCAATCACAAAAGAACCACCATTATCAGCCCAATATCCATTAAGCTCGGCAGAAACATCAATATTGATAAGATCACCTTCTTTCAAAACCCTTTGATCTGTAGGAATACCATGACAAAATTCGTTATCTACACTTATACAGGTCCATCCGGGAAATCCATAAGTAAGATAAGGGGCAGACTTGGCCCCGAAATCAGCCAATATTTTGGCTCCATACTCATCGAGCACCTTTGTGGTCATCCCCGGCTGAGCATATTGCGTCATCTCTTTTAAAGTATACGCCACCGCTTCACTCACTTTTTGCATTCCGGCTAACTGATCGTCGTTGGTAATTGACATGATTTTATTTTTTGGTTGGGATAAGAATTTCAATACTAAGGAAGACCATGGTACTGAAAAAGACAAAGTTAAAGAATAAAAATTTCTTTGTAAATATAAATTGAGACTAAAAAAATAACCCTTGTAACAGCAAGGGTTATTTTTATTTCTTGTATTAGGTGCTTGACAGTTTAAAGTCGCGAGACTTTGCGCAGCAGAGGATTATTGGATTGGTCAAAAATGCCACAAGAAAGGATTCGTGCGGCAGATGGGTATAGCCCCGCTGTTTTCGTAGACCCTTTAGCTTTTCCATCATGATTTTTTATACATTACCACAAATATAAAAAATTCAGCCCTTTTATTCTATACCTAAACATTATCCCAAAGATTTATTTATATTGTTCTGTTTCCATATACAAAACAGAACAAGAAAACCACCGCAGTTGCAGTGGTTATTGTGTTATCTGCTCAAAGTCTGTTACTTTGTAATCATTAGTTTATTTTACCAATATTTATAATATTGTTCATCCCATCTGAATACTTAGTTTGCAGAATAATATTTAATATATCCTGAGGCAAATCATCTATAGTCAAAGGATTCATAGGGCTTGTTACTAAATGATAATCATAGTCAAGAAAGTTATTTAAATTAGTTTTATCAAAAGAATAAAATCCTTTTTTGGTCATAGAAACAAAATCGTGTAAATATCTTTCATCAGCACCTGTGCCAAATATTTCGATCAATAAATCATTCAGTTTTGGGTTTACTATTACCTCCGATATTTCTTGTAAATTTCTAAAATATGACACTAGTCTTTCATTGTTTTCCGATGATTTCGCTACTGATTCAGGTAATCTACCAGCTCCAGACGCTATAAACCCTATATACTTACCATCTGTAAAAAACCAATCTATATCTAAGGTTTGTTGTTCTATTTCTGTGTACATAAATAATAATATTTTTATTTCCCAAAAGTTGCTTTACAGTTATCACACATTGGTACAACTTTTCCAGTTCTTGGCCTTATTGCTTCAGTAAAATTAACTTGTGATGCCGTAGCGGAAGGATTATTTAATAATAATTCATTTCCGGCATTAAACTCAGCACAGCATCCAACCGGATTTCCAGAGGCTGTCCTCGTACCAAGCCCCCCTAATTCATTCACAACACCTTCCAACTGTGGAGCAATCGTAGACGGTGGGGCCCCACTTATCCCTATAGCTGTTTTTCCATTTAATTCTGCTCCAACTATAGCTGCTGGAGCTTTTCCAGCATTAAACATTTCAGCTGCAGTAGTGTTTACTTCAGTACCAAGTTTACTTATTGTTCTGGCTGTTTTAGCAGCTGTAATACTACCTTTAATAGCACTTCCAGCTCCTTCCGTACCAGCAATTATAGCCATTTCAGCCAAAGCTTTTCCTGCTATCTTTCCAGCTCCTGTTGCATCTCCTTTTTTAAAACTATCCACAGCAATTGCTGGAGCTGATATTGCAGTAGCGACAGCACCTACTCCTTTATTAACACCCGCTTTTAGAATACTCCCTGAATTATTGTATATTGATTTCGCTGTTCCTCCTGGATCAGTAACAATTTGTTTAACACCTTGATAAGTTTCTGTTGCCACACCTTTTGCACCCTGATACATTCCAGAATAATAAGTTTTAGCAAGATTCCATAAATTACCACAACATCCTTGTGCTTCTTTACCATCTGGATCAACAAACATTATTGGATTATCCAAAGCATAAGTATAGGGTGAGAACCTTCTTGATTTTTCTGCTAATTCATCTGCGACACCCCACCTACCGATATCCGGCATATAAAATCTAGCTCCATAATCATACATACCATTTTCCTGAAGCTCCTTGCCATTGTACTTATACTGATATGCAGAATTCCCCAACAGAGTATTATACCCTTCATGTTTTAATCCAAAAGGATAATAATTATTTTCTTCAATGATCTCTGTTCCTAATCCATTTTTAGAATAGCTTAATCTGGTATTTCCAAGATGATCGGTATAATTATAAACATATTTTCCGGTCTCAGCATTAAAATAGCCTTCTGCTGTTGGGAAGAATTTTAATATTGAATTGGTATACTGAAAGCCATCCAAATAATCGGTTATTTCTGTTCCAAAAACCTTTCTTACTTTCACTCCATCTGCTTTGTAAATATAATCGGTTACTTTAGCGTTTTGGGTAATCTTTCCAGGTAAATTTAGATAATTATACTGAATGGAGGAAATGCCTTTATCCACCTGAGTCGTCATATTTCCATTTGCATCATAGGTAATAGTACTTCCGGTACTTCCAGCTGCTAATGGATAGCCACTTATGGCATTTCCGGTTCCGATTTCTTTAAGATAGGATAACTTATTACTTTGTTCCACATTTTCATAATGGTATTCCAGATGGTCCATTACTTCAGGTGCGGTGTATCCTGGAAGCTGCTTTCCTCTTCTTAAAAGTGTTCTAATATTTCCATTAAGATCATAGGTAAGCTGTTCGTGGTATTCTCCTCTCTCTAAATTCATGGCATCCCAGAAACGACCTTCTTTAAGTCGGTTAAGGGCATCGTATTCATAAGAATAATTTCTCAGTACAGCATCATTTTGGGTAATCCATGACATCTGGGAAATATTTCCATTGTATCTCGCAGAGCCTGAATACTGGCTATTAGGTTTGTTATATCTTAGTTCGTAAGCAAAAAGTTTATTCTGCAAATTGGAAGGATCATTAAGTTTGGTCATCCAACCTCTTATATTGTAAACATATTTGACACGCTGCAATGGGCTGCCTGTAGTATTTCCTACGTTTTTAGTCTGCAATTGTCCCAGATCATTATAAAGGTTTTCGGCAAGAAGCTCCTGAGCTCCGCCATTTACCTGATTCCAATGTCTTACCAATCTTTCCTGATGATCATATTCAAAGGTTTCTTTAAGGTTGATCTTCGGGTCATTGGCTGTTCTTTTATGCTCAATAAGGGTATATTCCGGTACTCCTGAAAACTTCAGATAACTTTCAGTTTTGGTATATCCGCCTAAATGATTTAAAGAATGGTTAGCAATTGCTCGTCCTCTCTTATCATAATAGGTGTATACTTTTGTCCAGCTATCATTTTCAATATTTTTAGTATAGCTGGCTGTGGGAAGGCTTTTAGTACTTACATCCGAATTCTGCGCCTGTGGTAATACGTCCTGATTTAAAACCGTAGTCACTGAGGGTGCTTCCTGAGGATAAGTATCATAATAATTGACATTCAGAATGGTGGGTATTTCTCCAACAAAGGCACTATCGGTATAGTACACAGTGATGCCATTTCGAGTAAATCCTGTTGTACTTCTATCTTCAGTAATTACCAGATCCTTGATTTGATTTTCCCTGCCTGCTCTATCACCACCTGTTAACAATCCTGTATAAGCAATTCTCCCCAATTTGTCATATTTGTTAATAAGCCATTTGTTCTGGTCTTTGAGATTGGCATCCTGAGTTAGAATCAGTCTGTCTGATTTATCATATACCATCTTTTCCCAACCTTTGCCAGGAAGTTTCTTTTCTACAAGTCTGCTTTTACCATCATATCTGTATTGATAACAAAGATCTTCTTTCACTGTAGCAGAAACGGCTGACGCAGTAGAAGCTAAAGGTGGAATAACAAATACCAATTGATCGTATTCATTATAGACGTAATAAGTATCTGCATTTTCTGAGGAACTGATGACTTTTCTTACCAACAGAGTCTGCCCTTTTCCATTTTTAAATTCTATGGTTTTATTATGGTCTTCATCTGTTATCGTGTTTTTATACAGCTGTGCTTCTCCATATGTACCAGATATGCTTAGTTCAGAGGAAGTAGCTCCGTCTGGCCATGTAGTGACTGTTGTATATTTTTTAACCTCCCCCTGTACATTAGCTTCATATCCAAAAATAACAGGTTTGTTTTTCCAGTCATTACCAGGGCTATTTTGGTTTAAAACTCTATCAAGTGGGGAGTTTTCCAGGGTTTTATGAGCAAAAGGATAGGAATCATTAATATCATTAGACTGATAATAACTATTGGCACTAGTTTCTACTCCGGTCTGGATATTTCCATTTAATGAGGCCATAGGAACCGGGAGCCAACTATCAACCTGCCTTCCAAATCCGTCATAAGGAATATGAGTTACAAGGTCTTTTCCGCTAGAGGTAGATTTTATACTGACAGCTTGTTTAGGTCTTCCCAATCCATCAAAAAACTGCACATTTTGTATTTGCTGAAGAGATCCGTCTGAAACTGTAGTGGGTACTAAATATTGTCTGGTATAAATATAATTTTCGGTACCTGGAATATTGGATGAATAATCTACCGTGATAGGGGTATAGGTATCACCATTACCAGAGGGTGCCCCGCCAATGTAAGCACGAAAAGTTCCATTAACTGAATTGAATTGAAACCCTGGAAGCATACGTATATTTACAGGGTCTGACACTTCGGTATTAGGAGCAGGAGGGGTTGTTAAAACAATCTGTCCAAAATGATGAAGGCTCCATAACAGCCCTATGCTTATATATATTTTTTTATGCATTATTTTATATTAGCAGATTAGTTCTTTGTATTGAAATGAGAGTCATAAGCACCTACTGATAGGGATTCAGATACTGTATGAACAACATCTGCTGATATATATAGTGGAATGGCTAAAGCTCCTGTAGTGAATATTATTTTTTTCATAATTTGAGTTATCATTGTTTATAGTTATATTTAAATTCTTTTAATAGTTTTCCAGTCTGGTTATTTTCTCTGACTTCTTTAAGCCTGCCTGCAGTATCATAAAGATAAACTTCCCGGATGCCTGATGGCGGGGTAATACTTCTTACTCCAATTAAAGGATCATAACTGTAGGTGGTGATCTGATAACCACCTAAATCTTTTTTGAAAGTATTAAAAGCGTTTAATAAGTTGGTTTCATCATTATTTCTTTCAGCTGCTGCATCCGTATTAGAGGCATTCACAATACTGTCTATAAGAGATTGTCCAATATTTTCCAGTTTTGCATTTTCAATCTTAGCAATTGGCTGAGTCCCATTATATCCCCAGATGATAACTGTGGAAATACCGTCTTTTGTAGTATATTGTACTAGATTTTCTTTTGAATCGTATTGGTCATAAACAACCTCATTAAAACGCTCAAATGCACCAGGAACCATTGTAACACCAAAACCATTGTCAAGTGGGGCTGCTACCATAGCATCTTCAGTATAATATAAGCTCCTTTTAGGTAAGTCCAGATTGTTATTTGGGTTGTGTTCATAAACTGTTTGCGTTCTGTTTTGGAAAATATTATTTTTATAGTTACTAGTAACCAAGGGAACTCCTACTATATTGTTCCCTATCATATAAGGTAAAGAAAAATAAGGTGGATAATTTTGTTGTGGCTGATTACCATGTCTCAAATCTTCAGCATATAGGTATGTTGTTTTAAACTCTGTGTTATCCGAATACTCTTTAATTACTTTTGTAAGATTGAGATGTAAATTACCTTCAAAATAATTTGTTGATTTTTCTTCTACAACAGAACTCCCAAAATATTTCTTTGTAATAGATTTTTTTAAGACATATGGCAATCCATAAAACTTATAGAACATCCTCCAAGCAACAGCGGTTTCTATAAGGGTTACATAGTTGTTACTTAATAATTTATGAGACTTAAGAGACGAATATATATTGAAGTTTTCCTGTACAATATTGTTTCCGTCTTTATAAAATACTTCTCGGATCAGTTTTCCTCTTTCATTATCTTTATTATCAAGATATCTTAAAAAATACCTTTGCTGATAATTGGCGGGATTAACATTTACACCCGGTGGAAAACGAACCTGTGGTCCTTGGCTATAAACAAGAGAGTCAGGATTTGATGCATAGTCGCTAAAAAAATATTTTTTCTTGAGTTCATTGTTTTCCAGCTCAGAAACTTCAGAATACCCTATATGATATGAACTTAATGAGGTAGTATTAATATTAGTAGCCTCTTCAGAGATGGTTCTTGAGTTCGAACTCCCAGCATTTAAATCTACAAAATTTACCATTCTATAATCATTATAAAGTATTCCTGTTGATGGTCCATTAATATTACCTGATGAAAAATCTTTAATATATCTATACTCTTTAGTTATAGTATTATTGCCATCAAATGAAGAAATTTTCTTTATTCTTGCCCCCCCTGCAATATCATTATTGGGTACAAGTTGTTTTATAAAATTTGTGGAGCTATTTTTTGTAACCTTTTGAGCATAACTATTAGGCTCATAGTCAAATAAACTATACCCACCAGTAGGATAAGTCACCTTGTTTAATAAGGCGACATCAAACAAAGAATTACTAGAAGCGCGGCTTGTTCCTGTAATTGTTATATCGCCAGTAGAAAAATTCAATTGATAATTAGGAATTAAAGCATTTTGAGTGGCATTGGCTCCATTCCAGAATCCCCAGTAATCAGTTCCAAAAGTATTGAATTTTGGGAATGTCGTATTTAAATTATAATTAAAAAGATGTTTTTGATCTGTATTCTTGATTATTTCAGTTAAAAAATAATAATCTTTATTTGAGGTATTGTATCTAAGCTCGAATTTATCAACATTAGAAGTATTCTGAGATTTATTTTTAACTTCAATGAATTCTAAAAGATAAGCATCGAAATTCTCAGCAACATTTGCCTGTTGGGTTTTGTATATAAATTTTATGAAAAACCTATCTGGTATTTCTATACTTTCTGGAAATACTTTTTTTACTACTTCAATACTATAATGAGGAAGTTCCTGATAAAATGGAAATCCTGATCCACCATTATAAATAGTTGTTTCAGTACTGTTTTTTTGATTAACATTCAAATATAACTCATAATATGGTTGAGTATTACTTGCAGACCCAGAAAGTCCAAAATTCTTTTTTATTGGAAGATAATTATTTTTTATGCAAAAATCACTGGCATCAAAATATAATGGTCGGGATTTATAATTGATATTCAAGAATTCTCCATTTGCAAATTTCACCTTATACAGATACCATCCTGAAATCATATAATTAGCACGTGCTTCTGGAAGGACTCCTGATGGTTGTTCAGGGTTTAAATGATGTCCCAATGAATAAGATACCTCTACATTATTTGTATTATCACCAAAATAATATTCATTACCTTGTCCATCTACAATACTGAATCCTGAAGGGTTAGGGTCACAGTAGAAGTTATCCTGGTAAGAAAAATTATCTATATTGACAATGAGGTTAGGTGTACTGGAAGATACAACGGGTTTTCCGTTATTACCTATATAGAAATAACCATTTATTCCAAAAAAATTAAAATTAAACTTATCGGCTCTTAACTCGCTAAACCTTCCGGCAATATTAATATAATTATTATTAAGGTGATAATTATATCCATTATTGAAAGCACTTGAATTACTGATTGGATTATTCTTTACAGTGTATAAAAAACCATTAAAATTACCATCTGAAATAAAATCATCTGCTATTCCTCGGACTTCCCGGGTAATAGCTCCTCCATAATTTAAGCTCCAGTTATATCCAACATAATTACTTTTTTTTCCTGGAATAAAACCAGATGAGTTGTAACTTAAACTAATATTGTTTTTCTCACTAGAAAATATTGGAATTTGCAAATCTAAGCCCCCTGTAAATAAATTCACTGGAATGTTTCCGAATCTTTCCATCTCAGTTGCTGCTGGGGTTTTAGGGAAGGTCGAAGTGTATGAAGGTGTTGATACTGTTTGACAAAAACTTTTTGTAAAAAACAAAAATATATTTAAAATTAATAGCCTTTTCATTATTTCTTAATCAGTTTAGCATTTGCTGTTTTGTTATTATCAGTTTTTATTGTAACCAAATAAGCTCCCTGCACCAAAGCCTGGGTATTAATCTTGGTCACTCTGTTCTTCGTTTTAAAATTCTGAAGCTGTCTTCCGCTCATATCATACAGCATAATATCAGCCTCTTTAAAATCAAAACCAATTTCTACATACGCATAATCCGATACCGGATTTGGATAAATTTTAATATCATATTTCTCTATCAGATCATTCACTTGTTTATCACCCAGCTTTACAATCTTCCAGTTCTCCTTACCAAGTTCTTTGGCACTGGTTCCGGCTAAAACGATAGAACCATCTCTATTTAGCTTCAAATCTGAAAGCCTTTCTTCTTTTTGTCTGGATTCTCCTGTAACATGCTTTCTCCACTGCTCATTTCCATTACTATCTAAATATAGCATCCAAAAGGTTTCATCGTTTTCTTGTATTCTTCCTTCGGCTTGAGTATAACCGCCTAATAAGATTCCTTTAGTTTGTTCATGCCCTTGAATTGCATTCATACCCATCAGAATATCCCGGTTCTTGAAATTGTAAGATTTCTGCCACTGCTCATCTCCTCTTTCGTTAAGAGCAATAATCCAAAGATCAGTTCCTTCTTCAATGCCTACTGTTTTGTTTCCGGATCTTTCGGATCTAGATTCACCACCGATGATATAACCGTCTGCGGTAGAGGCTAATGTTCTGATATGATCGTCTCCTTTACCTCCGAAATTCTTTTCCCATTCTACTTTTCCGTTTTTATCCAGTTTGACAATCCAGTAGTCGCCTTCACCAAAATTGCTGCTTTGTTTTGAGGTAGCAGATATCAGGTTGCGGGTAGCAGTACTTGTATCCGAAGATTTCCTTTCAGGATTTCTAATCTCGGATCCTGAAACACGAACCTCGGAACTCCTTGAATAAACTCCCAATAAGGCTCCACCGTCCTTCGTTGGAATCATCTTTTCAACTTCATCCAACCCTTTTCCACCTAAAATCAGTTGAGAGAGCTCTTTTCCTTCTTTATCCAGCCTGGTAATCCAGACATCTTTAGAGCCATAACCATTGGAAGAACTTTGTACATTTCCAGCGACGAAAAAGCCCAAATCTGTACTTTGAATGACTGCTCTGGCTTCTTCATCAGAGGAAGTTCCCAATGTTCTCTGCCATAGTTCATCCCCGAATTCATTGATTCTGATCAGCCAGATGTCTGCTCCTCCTTTGGACTCTTCTTTTTTATCCAATCCTTTTCCTGAATAGGAAGTCCCGGCCAATAGAAATCCACCATCCTGAGTGGCTACCGTTGCAGATAAGTAATCGTGATTGCTTCCTGAAAAATATTTTTCCCAGGCTTCATTTCCCTGCTGGTTCAGTTTAACCAAATGGAAATCATAACCATTATTTTGTCTGCTTCCAGCTTCCAACTTCCCGCTTCCTGCCTGAATAGAGCTTCCAGTAATGAGATACTGTTGATCGATGGTAGTAGTGACCTGGCTTAGAAAATCCTGAGTAGAGGATTTAATATCTTTTTGCCACAGAACTTCCTGGGCAGACAGCCCCAGAATAGTGCATACAGTACATGCACTGAGATAAATCTTTTTCATTCCCGTGTTATTTTGAGTTTAATGATTAACTTTTCAAATTTTGCGCAAATTTAACTTTTTTTCAGTCCATGCAAGTCATTTTATTGTGATTTAATATAGAACATTTCCAAACATCAGGATATTTCATTGCGATTCTATGATCCTTCATTGACTCTACAAATCTACTACAGCACTGTGACACTTGACGTATTAACAACAAAAAAGGGCCAGCTCCGAAGAGCCAACCCTCAAAACATTAACTGTTTATTGATTGAATAATTCTTCTTACTTATTGCAAAGGAGAATTACTATCATTAATTTTAGGAACAGTAGTAATATTTGAAAACAAAGCTGAAGCTTTAAATATATTTCCTTTAAACAAAGAATAGTTAACATTTAATGGTAGATTAAAAGGAACTATAGAATTTGCTGAAATAAATTTACTATTCAATACTTCCAAAACTCCCAATTGTCCAAAAGGTGTATCCAGAAATCCATTGGCACTATAATTATTGATATCACTATTTTTGATTACCATTTCAAAATTCGATTTCGGATTCAGAAAGGTAAGATTCTTAAATGTACTGTTATCTATAATCACCTTCTGTGAGCCATACGCTCCAATAAGAAGATTCATCGGGCCCGAAGACTCCACCTGACAATTTCTAAAAATAACTGTTAGAGACTGGCAGCGGATATCCATATCAACAGGTAAACGAATTTCACAGCTATCAAATAACTGTTCATGATCTGTATTGGTAAGATAAAGAAGTGTTTTAGGTGCATACCCAAGGCTATTAAGATCGAATAAAGTATTGAAATACTCAATATGCCCCAGAATGGTGGCAGGAGAAAAGTTTCTATAAGCCCAGTTTCCTTTACAGTTTCTTACTGTTAGATTACAATTCATTCCATATATATCAGGAAATGTAACAGGTGATATTCCGGAGTTAAAAGAAGTATCATTAATACAATTTTCTACGATAACATCGGTAGGTTTTTGTATACCGTTTGAAATAGATACTAAAGTTTCTTTTGGTTGCATTATACGTTCGCCAAAATAAATATTTGAGAGAAGTACATTATCAGTATCACCAATCTCAATACAACGTGCACAATCCAAAATAAAAGTATCACTTACAATAACTTTTGTGTTTTTTCCCGAAGTAATATTAATGCCATCATATGAATTTTTAATTGTATTTCCATGAACCACATAAGTATAAGTTTCGGTTCCTATTGTGGCGGGAGTTACAATGATTCCTTTATCATCATGATTTTCTACATAGTTATTTACAATTTGAGCACCATGTGTTTTCTCTACCCAAATTCCACCATTAAATTCATTCCCAAGAGCATTATGCCCTTCTTTACAAATATTTCCGGCAATATAAACTTCTTCACTTTGAGTAGTCTCCCTATCACAAACAATACCAACTCTTTGATAATCCGTACAATAATTGTTTGTAATTTTACAACCAGAAGCTGACATCACAATAATACCATCTCCATTTTGCCCTCTCGTTGCAGTTGTTGTACAATGGTCAATATGAGCATAAGAGGATCCCGCTGCCGTAATTCCTGCCCCCTGAACATTATTTACTTTTACATTTCTAATAATACAGTTTTCACTGTAATTTACATACAGCCCTCCTCCAATAATATTATCTCCAGTTCCGGTCCCCATTATTGTAATATCTTCAACAATAGCACCCTTAAGTCCAACTGATATTTTAGCGTCTGCAGTGATCGTTCTTAATGTACCCGTCCCTGTTATACTACAACCAATTACTTTGTCACTGGTAATTTGAAATATTTTCCCCTCAGGTATCAATAAAAATTTCTTTTCTTCACTACAGTAATCTGTTGCCAACTTATAAGCTATAGTATCATCAGCAATATCATCCCCTTTTGCTCCAAACCATAATAAATTTACTGGTCCTTCGTAAGATCTTCTCCAGGCACCTATCCCCCCAACAGTTATAATAGTCCCATTATTTCCGGTACCAGAATATGCCCCATCCCAATAAAATTCACCACCACCACCATCATTGGCAGCATGATACCCTCTTACAATATAGAAATCGGCATCTGTATTTCCATTTTTAGTTTTTAAGTCTACAATTGAATTTAATGTCATAATTAATTGTTTTAATGATTCAGGACAAAGCTATCCCATCAAAGCGACAGAACTCGACGTATTAAAAACAAAAAAGGGCCAGCTCCGAAGAGCCAACCCTCAAAACATTAACTGTTTATTGATTGAATTATGATATTTCTTTATTTCCAGCCACCGCCAAGACTCTTATAAATATCTACTACGGTACTCAACTGTTTTTGCTTCGCTTCTATAAGCTCCATTTTAGCATCCAAAGCATCTCTTTGGTTCAGAAGAACCTCAAGATAATCTGCTCTGGAATTTCTGAACAACTGGTTCGCAATATCAATAGATTGATCCAGGGCTTTTGTTTCCTGAGATTTCAATTGATAATACTGGTCTATATTTTTAATCTTCGACATCATATTGGCCACATCCAGATAAGCATTTAAAATCGTTTTATCATATTCATATAATGCTTGTACCTGTTTGGCATCCGCAGTCTGAAAATTAGCTTTAATCGCACTTTTATTAATCAATGGTCCAGCTAGCTCACCTACAAGATTATAGGCGATAGACTCCGGCATTTTCACCAAATAAGATGGTTTGAATGCCTCCAATCCTAAGGTTGCAGAAATTTCCAATGATGGATAAAATTCTTTCCTTGCAGCCTCTACATCCAGCTTTGATGCTTTCAATTCTAATTCTGCCTGTTTGATATCAGGACGATTAGCCAGCAATTGTGACGGAATTCCCGTATACACCGTTGGAGGAATGGTTGACATAAAATTCTCCTTGGTTCTGACAATCGGTTGTGGATATCTTCCTAACAGAGCATTGATCTCATTTTCTTTTTCCGTAATCTGCTGACGAATGGTATATTCTGAAGCTTTGGATTTTGCCAGCTCAGCTTCAAATTTCTTGACCGCCAATTCTGTTGCAGCAGCAGCTTCTTTCTGAATCTTAGAGATCTCCAGAGCTCTTTGCTGAAGCTTAATATACTGTTGAATAATATCCAATTGATTATCAAGCGCCAATAATTCATAGTAATTATCCGCAACTTCTTCAATAAGATTAGACAGAACGAAGTTTTTCCCTTCCACTGTAGAAAGATAATGAGCTACTGCTGATTCTTTTTCTGTTCTTAATTTCTTCCAGATATCAATTTCCCAATTGGCCATTAAACCACCTTCAAAGTTTCCAAGAGGATCCGGCATTTCTCTGCCAGGTTCTATTTGTGTGGTAGCATCTCCAGCTCCTTCACTCGTGTATCGGCCTGCTTTTTTTAATCCAGCCCCTATTCCTGCAGAAACTGTAGGTGTTAATCTTCCTTTCTTTGCTAAAACTCCACTTTTGGCAATTTCAATCTCCTGAAGGGTAATCATTAGCTCCTGATTATTCTTTAATGCAGTTTCAATAAGGCTTACCAGATTAGGATCCGTAAAAAATTGTCTCCATGGAGTTGTTCCACTGTTGTTGTTCGCATCCTGTTGTTCTTCCTGATTGAAGTTCTGAGGTATATTTTGTTTAACCTCGTCTTTTATCACCGTCGCCATTGGCGCCTTACAACTTGCTAAAACAAGAGATAAGGCGATGGCTGCTATTATATTTTTAGTCTTCGAATTTTCCATCGTGTTCATAAGGTTCAGTTTGTTCTGTTAAAGGATTTTCTTCTTCATATCTTGCCAGCCTCGACTTTTCAGCAATGGTTCCGAAAATGTAATACAATCCTGGAATAATCATCAACCCGAAAATAGTTCCTATCAACATTCCTCCGGCAGCAGCCGTTCCAATGGTACGGTTTCCAATAGCTCCGGGACCTGTTGCAATCACTAATGGAATCAGTCCGGCAATAAACGCGAATGAAGTCATCAGGATCGGGCGGAAACGAATAACTGCTCCTTCAATTGCAGCCTGCATGACAGGGATTCCCTCTTCGGCTTTTTTCTGTACGGCAAATTCTACAATCAACACAGCATTTTTACCTAAAAGTCCGATAAGCATAACCATGGCTACCTGAGCGTAGATATTATTTTCCAATCCTAACAATTTCAAACATAAAAATGCTCCGAAAATCCCTACAGGTAATGATAAAATTACTGGTAATGGAAGAATAAAACTTTCATACTGTGCAGAAAGGATCAGATAAACAAATCCTAAACATACCAGGAATACAAATACCGCTTCATTTCCTCTGCTTACTTCATCTTTGGAAATCCCGGCCCAATCAATACCAAAACCTCTCGGAAGTGTTTTATCCGCAACTTCCTGAATAGCTTTAATAGCCTGTCCACTACTGTATCCTGGTGCTGGAGTACCACTCACCTGAGCAGAATTATACATATTATGTCTTGTCATCTCAGACAATCCATATACTTTTTCCAATCTCATGAAATCGGAATAAGGTACCATCTGATCTTTATCGTTTTTAACGTACAATTTCAATAAATCTGTTGGCAATGCTCGGTATTGAGGCCCAGCCTGAACAATCACTTTATAAGGTCTGTCAAAACGGATGAAACTCGTTTCATAATTGGACCCAATCAAAGTAGATAAGTTATCCATTGCTTTTTCAATAGTTACCCCTTTCTGTTCGGCAAGGTCATTATCTATTCTAAGCATATATTGTGGGAAACTTGCAGAATAGAAGGTAAATGCAGATCCCAGTTCTGGACGTTTCTTCAACTCCTTTACAAAATCATTACTTACCTGTTCCATTTTATGATAATCACCACTTCCTGCCTTATCAAGCAATCGAAGTTCAAAACCTCCTGCTGCTCCATATCCCGGCACGGAAGGTGGTTGGAAAAATTCAATATTGGCCCCTGGAATATTTTTAGCTTTTTCTTCCAGTTTCTCAATAATTTCAGCAGCAGATTCTTTACGTTCGTCCCAAGTTTTAAGGTTGATCAAACAGGTTCCTGAGTTTGATCCCGTACCTTCAGTCAAAATCTCATATCCTGCCAATGAAGAAACAGACTGTACCCCATCAATATCTTCTGACTCTTTTAAGAGTTCTTTTGCAATCTGATTGGTTCTTTCCAATGTAGATCCTGGCGGTGTTTGGATAATTGCATAGATCATCCCCTGGTCTTCCGCCGGAATAAACCCTGACGGAAGTGAATTACTCAAGAAATAAGTAGCTGCACAAAAAACCAGTAACAGAGGTAACGTGAACATCTTTTTAGTTACTGTTTTATTCAGCATTTTCTCATACTTCCCAGCTCCTTTTATAAATAAATTATTGAATTTATCAAGGAAAATGGTAATTGGTGTTTTCTTTTTGGCTTTTCCGTGGTTATTCTTCAGAATTAAAGCACATAATGCCGGTGTCAAAGTTAAGGCTACAACCCCCGATAAGATAATGGATGATGCCATGGTAATTGAGAACTGACGGTAAAATACTCCTACAGGTCCAGACATAAACGCAATCGGAATAAATACGGATGCCATTACCAAAGTAATTGCGATAATAGCTCCACTGATCTCATGCATTGCTTCTTCCGTAGCTTTTAATGGTGAAAGATTCTTCTCTTCCATCTTGGCATGGACGGCTTCAATAACGACAATAGCATCATCAACGACGACCCCAATGGCCATTACCAAAGCAAAGAGTGAGATCATATTCAAGGTAATACCAAATGCTGACATCACAGCAAACGTTCCCACCAATGAAACCGGAACTGCTAATGCAGGAATTAAGGTAGAGCGCCAGTCTCCAAGGAAAAGGAACACCACAATAGCAACCAATATAAAGGCTTCAAATAAAGTATGAATTACTTTTTCCATAGAAGCATCCAAGAATCTGGAAACGTCATAACTGATCTCATAATGCATTCCTTTCGGGAAAGTATTTTTCTCAAGATCTGTCATTAAGGCTTTCACATTCTTAATAACATCACTTGCATTGGAACCATAAGATTGCTTTACAGTGATAGCTGCAGACGGTTTTCCATTTAATGTGGAATAAATATCATACATTGAACTTCCGAATTCAATATCAGCAACATCTTTCAATCTGATGGATTCGCCATCAGGTTTGGCTCTTAAAATGATATTTCCATAGTCTTTTTCATTATTAAAACGACCTGGATATTTCAATACATATTCAAATGACTGAGAACGTTTTCCGGAACTTTCCCCGGTTTTTCCCGGAGATGCTTCCAAACTCTGTTCATTCAGAGATTCCATCACTTCATCTGCTGAAATGTTATAAGCTGTTAACCTATCAGGTTTAAGCCAGATACGCATTGCATATTCACGGGTACCCAGGATATCAGCAAAACCAACTCCATTTATCCTTCTCAATTCAGACATTACATTGATATCTGCATAATTGAACAGAAATTTCTGATCGGCTTTAGGATCGTCACTGTACAGGTTAATGTACATCAACATATTCGGTTCTTCACGGGTAATTTTTACTCCTTCACGAACTACCAGAGGAGGTAATTTATTAACTACAGAAGATACGCGGTTTTGAACGTTTACTGCGGCAACGTTAGGATCTGTTCCAAGGTCAAATACAACCTGAATGGATGCCTCTCCGTCATTTCCGGCGTCCGAGGTCATATATTTCATACCTGGAACCCCATTTAATCCTCTTTCCAACGGGATAACAACCGATTTAATCAATAATTCGTTGTTGGCTCCGGGATATTCTGCGGTAATATTTACTTTAGGTGGAGAAATTGAGGGAAACTGAGTCACCGGAAGTTTTACCAATGATAGAATCCCCATAAACACAATAATCAATGAGATTACAATAGACAGAACGGGTCTGCGGATGAATTTCTTAAACATACTACTTCACTTTAGAGACCACTACTCTGCTTTTAATTTCAATGATTGAAGAACCTTTTTAGGATCCTGGAATTTTGTTTTTACTTTTTGATCATCCTTCACCTTCTGAACACCTTCCAAAAGAATCTGATCTCCTTTTGAAATTCCAGAACCTACTACATAAAGATCCGGAAGTTCATAAGCAATTTTAATATTTCTGGATTTTGCAGTACCGTTTTTATCAATAACAAATACATATTTCTGATCCTGAATTTCATACGTAGCTTTCTGAGGAATAATAAGGGCATTGTGAACCGGCATAGTCATCTGCACTTTTCCGGTTTCACCGTTTCTCAGAAGCTTATCAGGGTTTGGAAACTTAGCACGGAAAGCAATATTTCCGGTTTCGTTGTCAAATTCTCCTTCAATAGTCTGTATTTCTCCTTTTTGAGAATATGTTTCTCCATTTGCTGTAATCAGAGATACCTGATTGCTTCCTCTGTCTGCTGCATGCGTCTGATAGCTCAGATATTCCGGTTCAGAAACGTTGAAATACGTATAGATACTTGTATTATCTGATAAGGAAGTTAACAGATCACCTTCATCTACCAGACTACCCAATTTTAAAGGAATTCTATTGATAATTCCTGAAAAAGGAGCTTTAATATCGGTAAAAGACAAGTGGATTTGTGCTAGTTTCATTTCTGCATTGGCTGCATCCAACTTAGCTTTAGCCATAGCTTTTTCATTTTTGGATACAATATTGTTTCCAGCTAATGTAGTGGCATTTCTCAGTTCAATAGAAGCCTGCTCTACTTCTGCTTTTGCCTTTAAGAGTTCTGCCTGATAAAGCTTAGGCATAATACGGAACAGGGTTTGCCCTGCCTGCACATACTGTCCTTCATCTACAAAAATTTTCTCAAGGAATCCTTTTTCCTGCGCCCGAACTTCAATGTTCTTTACAGACTGAATCTGAGCTACATATTCCTTATTAATCACAGTATCCATTACTACCGGTGATGTTACCGGGTAAGTAGTTACTTCTTCCTTCTCCTCTTTTTTCTTATTGCAGCTTACAGCCAGTAATAGGACACTAAGCGCAATACCTGAGGCAACTCTTTTTATCATAATTCTAGAGTTTATAAATCGTTAATGTTTTGAATAGAAATAAATGGTAATAAAGAATAGTACGGAGCGATGATTACCAACATACACAACGCAAAGCATCCCCACCTGAAATCAGGCAGAAACTTATTGAGAAAAATGAAATTTTAAATTCTAATAGAACGGATAAGAATAAACTTTTTGGCAGTAAGCCCCCAAATAAACCCATGAATATCAGGTTTAAACTGTTTGTTACTTTTTAATCCAAAAATATAGACCAGACTAAAAACTGCAGCAAAAACAATAATAGCCTGCAATACATCAGACAGCTGAAAATCATTTTCTGCAAGTTCCAAAGTTGAATTATCATCTATCGTATCAGAAGTCATCTGCTGGATAGAAAGCTTTTCATAAGTCTGATTCAGTTTATTGGCTCTTTTAGGAAGATGATGATGAGAAACCTGACCGGAATAGTCGCTTCGAAGTGTTTTAACATTGAGTTTGCTTTCTACTACAAACAGCAGAAAAAGACTCGTTAAAAAAAATACTATAAAGTTTCTCATTTTGAAGTGGCAAATGTACAGCTAGATTATGATACCATCATAATAGATTAACAAAATTTAACGCTTCTTTAAATAACCTGAATTCAAAATTTTATCAAACATTAAACACCATGAAAAACAGATGTTTATATCTCATAAAGATCTCTTATCAATACAATAATACATCTTAATACTTTCTTTTTAGGTTCAGTTATGTCTCGTTTTTCGACATTTTATTTTAAGAAAATTTATGATTAATGGAAAATATCAACCATAAAAACTAAACTTTATCATGATTTCAAATTATTAATACAGGCGTATTGTTATTCTCTGAATTTTGAATTATTTTTGCCGAAAATTTAAACAACAAATGAACAACGAAAAACATTCCCTCTATCCAACTGATAATAAATCGGTTAAAAAAACAACACCAATCCTCTCAATCACAAATTTCTTACTATAAATAATCAGCTTTTGTTTCATTGAAGAATGTTTAAAAAATGATGGACAAAACCTAATCGTTTAAAACATAATATTAGTTTATGAAAAATTAACACATATTTACCAAAAATATTTGTAATTTTATATAGTATTAACATCATAATTCATGAAACACTTTAAAATCACTTATCACTATGAAAAATTTATTAACAACAGTCCTTTTGGGATTGGCAGTTCTTTCCTCAACAGCGTGTAAACATCCCGGAAAAGATGCTGAAACCGTTACCGCTGTTACTTCAGAAAATACAGATGACATTTCAAAAGATGTATATGTTGACAGCTATGGAGAAAAAATAGAAGTTACGATCAACCGTTCTAAAAATACAGCGACGATACATTTAAACGGTAAAACTTATGACCTTAAAAAAAGTGCTGCTTTGCCTGAGTATACAGCTTCTAACGAGGAGTACCAATACTCTGAAATTAAAGGGAATATCACTTTTTTAAAGAAAAATGTAGATATGGTGCTTTTCCATCTTAAACAGGCAAAAAAAGAATCAGGTCCTGCAAAAATGGCATCGTATTAGCTTATGTACAAACAGAAAAATTAAAATTTAAAATTTATGAAAAGCTTGTATTACTATTTATCTGCTCTTTTCCTAACTGTATTTCTTGTTTCTTGCCAGACACAGACTGCACAGAAACCAACAACAGATATTACAGGAAAGACTTGGAAACTAACGGAACTTAATGGTCAGCCGATCAAATTAAAAAATCCAAAAAGCAATCCTTATTTCAAACTTGATATGAATGGAATGAGATATGAAGGTAATGCTGGATGTAACGGATTAGGAGGTACTTTTGAAATCAAGCAGGATGTCATGAGAATCAAATTCAACCAAGGAATGTCTACCATGATGGCTTGTGAAGATCTTGATATCGAAAATCAGTTTACAAAGGCTATCCTTGCAGCTGATAACTATTCTGTGAACGGAAATACGTTAACATTGAACAAAGCAAGAATGGCTCCTTTAGCGAAGTTCGTTCTTGAATAAGAAAAAAATAATTAGATTTAATATAAAAAGACGTCCTTGTATGGGGACGTCTTTTTTACTTTTTGTTATATACCATATAGCAAATCAAAAGGTTTATATTCACTAAAACAGCAAATGAGTTTGACACAATAATAGGAAGTTCGTCTTTTACAAAACCATACCACACCCATAAAGATAACCCCGAAATAAGAATCAAAAGCATAAGCAGAGAGATATCTTCTACATTTTTCTCCCGCACTACTTTTACAAGCTGTGGGATCATGGAGATGGAAGTAAGTACTCCTGCTATAATCCCTAATAGGTTTTCATTCATAGATTATCGCCTTTAAGATTATATGCTGATGAAAAAGTTATTTAAATCTATTTAGCGAGACTTCTTCATGCAACGGAATACCTTCTTCTATAAAACGGAACAGATCTCTTGCAAAGTAACATCCGTTTAGAATTCCTCTTGCTCCCAGCCCATTGAAAACATATAAATTACTATGAATCTCATGTCTTCCAATAATTGGTCTTCTGTCTTTTACTGTAGGTCTGAAACCAAAGTTCACTTCTTTCACTTCAAAATCATAAGGATAGAATTCTGAAAGTCCGTTGACTAGCTGATTCACTGCAGATTCATCAATGTGGTGGTGTAGCTGCTCACGGTCATAAGTTCCACCATAGAAATAAAGTCCGTTCCCGGTTGGAAAAAGGAAGTGCTTCTTTTTAATGGTGATATTTTCCGGAATAGGCTGAGAGAGTTCAACTTTTATGTGATGTCCTTTATTGGGTGTCACATTAATATCTGAAAAGTAAGGATTATCCTTTACTCCCATTCCTTCACAGAAAATAATATTTTTGAAATTAAAATCTTTGTAAGTTCTTTCCGAAGGATTCAATTTAGCATATTCAAATTTTTCACTGATAAGAAAACCGCCTTTTTCAAAATAATTAAATAGACCTGTGAAAAATCCATTAACATTCAACCTGGCAGACTGATTTACCTTTCCTGTGAGAAAATCGTTTTTTACTACATTTAAAGACTCAAATTTTTCTTCCAAAAAGTTAGATAATTCTTCGTTTCCGGATTTTTTAAGCCAAAGCTTCTGTTCATTTTCATCATGAAAAATTCTGTGAATAGATGCGTCAATCAAATAATTTTCTCCAGTATAACCTTCTATCTCCTTCAAGCTGTTCTTCAGAAAATCAATTTGCTCCTGAGCCTTCCAAAATGTGGTAAACTTTTTAAGAACCACAGGATTGATAATCCCTGCAGAAACCTGCGAAGCGCTTTTTCTTCCCTCGGAAAAAATGACAAAGGATTTGTTGTTTTTAATTAGCTGATGGGCTAAAAAAAGCCCGGCATATCCATCTCCTACAATAATATAATCTACATTTCTCATAATAAAAAAAACCTGAGTAAAAATACTCAGGTTTTCTATAAATATCAAGTGAAATTTAGTAATTCCACATATCATTTTCCATTTCCAGGATCTGCGACTTAATTCTGTCACTTTCTTCTAACTGATCGTCAGCATCTTTAGGGATATAGTCCTTAATAGTACCGTCTCCTAAACCGCTTGAAGATTTGTAGATTACAGAAGAGAATCTTCTTGCATTGATGATATCATCAAAAGATAGATCTGCAGAAGTATTTTTTCTGTTGTAAACATAATTGTTTGCTAAGATATCTCTTGCATTCGGATAGAAAATCCAGAATAGGTCGATAAGGTCATCATTGCTTGCAATTGGCTTCCCATCTGGTCCTATAACTCCTTGTACTGCTGGATCTGGTCCCATTGCTGCAATACCTAGAGGTCTGTATTTCATTTGTCCGTCTCTCTTATCGATGAACCACATACCCATAATTTTCAGAACTTTTACTTTCTCAGTAGTAGTCTTAAATACGTCGGTATATTCTTTTTTCTCCTGTTCAGTTAATTGTCTTCCAGAGTTTAGAATATCGATAGCTGCATCGTTGATTCTAACATTCTCCAATCTTTTCTGGATTCCTTCCGGTGAAAGCTTTACAGTAAAGTTTTCATCGTCATATACTTGCTCAATTTTACCACTTAAAGCTGCATCTAACAATAACTGGTATAGAGATCTTGTAGGGGTAGAAAGAAGACCATCCGGGTTATCATAGTAAAATGGCTGATTGATCTTATCATTCATATCGATGATTTCCCAAACAAACATACTCTTAAGGATGTCTTTGTCTTCCACAAATCCATATTCAAGAGGCTTTACTGTTTTATCAATAATAGTATCACCAACTTTTTGTTTGTTCTCCGCTCTCATCTGTCTAAACTCTTCTGGAGAAGAAGCGTTCAGAATAGTCTGGGAAAATGCAAATCCCGAGACTAATACTAAAAGGGTGCTAATATATTTTTTCATAATAAATTACAATTTTAGTCCTATTGAACATTAATAATTATAGGAGTAATGTTTTTAATCTGTTGACCTTCTAATCCTTGAGCTGTTGCTTTGATATCGAAGATAGATACTACATCTCCTGTTCTCAGATTCTTGATTAATCCAGCAGCATCGCCTAATGTATTTCCATGGATCAATAGTGCAGCTCTACCTGGCACTCTTACCATGAATTGTGTTACGTTAAACGAAACAGGGAAGTCGAAGTCAGGAATTGCAGCCTGTACAGATTGGTTAGGAATAGAAGTTGCCGGCATCGACAATACATTCTGTCCTCTCATCTGACCTTGAGGTGGCGGAACATTCTTGATTCTATATTCAAATACCTGCGATACAGATTTTCCATGAGGGTCTACTCCAGATAATGTTAATTTCACTGTAGTACCTGTAGAAGGTTTTACAATCCACTTACCAGGACCTGTATTTCTTACAGAAGCTCCCGGAGCTGATAATGAAAGTTTAGAGTTATCTGCACCTAAGATAGATCCTGATACAGGGTTCTCCAATCCTCTATACATTACATTCATTTTATCAGCAGAAAGCAATAATCCTTTTTCAAGTTTTACTTCTCTAGGTCCTGCAATTACATTATAAGTATGTGTCCAAGGATAGTTTTGAACTTTACCTGTAGCATCTGTTAAAGTAATTGTACCTCCTAATTTATGCTCACCAATACCTGAACCTGAAATAGAAGAAATACCTTTTCCGTTCTCAACTTTACTTACTCCAGAAATACTAATTTTATTACTGTTTGAGTAATTTCCTAACATTACTTTTATTTCTGCCTGCTTACCAGCCTGGATATCTACAGGACCTGAAACGATAGGTTCATAGCTTGAAAACTTGATACTAGCATCTACTTTTTCCTGAAGTAATAATGCTAATGCATCAGACTGAACGTTTCTGGCATCATTTTGGATAATCTCCAAGTTAGATATTGCAGCGATTAATGGCTGATGATAAAACTTATTTTGAAACCAAGTCTTCTCGTTTGGAGATGTTCCTTTAGGATATTCCGCAATTAAGGACTTGTTTGCTCTTTCAATTAAATCTTTAAGCTGTCCGTTAGAACCAAAAGTTGCATTGATATAATTTCTTACATCATCAATTTTCTTTTTCAGTTCCATTGCATTGGCAGAAGGTGTATTTTCATCTCCTTCTTTGAAAAAATATTCAGTAGTAGCTTCGTTGTTGTTAAGTGCAGCAAAGTTTTCACTTACATCAATATCTTTTCCCTCTTTATCTTTTTCATGAAACTCAGATTGTTTTTTCAACAAGTCTTTGATATCTTGAGCAGATTTCACCAATACATCAATCTTAGTTTTCAATGTTTTGTATTGTTCCCAAGGCTGTGCATAAGTATCTGGAACCTGTTGTGCTTTGGCTTCCAGTGTTTTTTCGAAAATCTTTTCGTTTTTGTTTTCCGTTAAACGTCTTGTTTCGTTTAAGGCTTTAGTTGAGTCATAATATGACCTGATGATTTCTGCATCGATGTTTAGGGCCATCATCGCGATGAACACCAGATACATTAGGTTGATCATCTTCTGACGAGGGGTCTGTTTTCCTTGTGCCATTCTCTTTTCTTTGTTTTTTGATTAAATAGTTTAAGTAATGGTTAGGAATTAGGACTTCATAGCAGTTAGCATACCACCATAAACTCTATTTAAGTTATTAAGATTAGAGGTTAAACCTTGTAGCTCTTGATTGAATTTTTCAGAATGTTCAACAGATTTCTGCATGTCAGAAACATATTTAGTAGCAAATTCTGCTTGTTTCTTACCGCTTTCCAACTGCATCGCATATAATGCATTCATACTTTCCATATGCTGAGCAGCCTTGTTCAACTGATCGTTATATTTGTGTGTAGAAGCAGAAACATCAACAGTTTGGTTGATTTGATCTACAGAACTTGAAAATTTATCGATTCCTGTTCTTAGTCTTTCGAATAGTTGAACATCTAATCTTGCATCTTCAAGCATTTTATCCAATTTAGTAGAAAGAGAATTTTCTAATTCTGCAAAGTGGTTACCTGTATTTCTAGTTGTTACATTTGAGTGTAACGGGTTTGGGTTAGCATGTTTATCTAATAATTCAGGGTAAACATTTTCCCAAGCATAAGACTCTTCAGTTTTTGGAGGGTCGAAAGCGAAGATAATAAAGATAATCGCCTCTGTAATAAGCCCTACAGTAAGAGCAATATTACCGTTAATTGGTCCCAAAGTAATGTGAGTAATTTTAAGCCAAGCTCCAAGAATTACAATTGCAGCACCGAATGAATAGAAGAAATTCATCCAAGCATCTTTCGTCTTAAACATATTGAGTTAGTTTTTTTAATGTTAAATAAAATTGTATTGAAAAATAATTGTTTTGGTTTTGTTATCTGTTAACTCTTCTTGGCTTAACAGCTGCTTCAGGAATGTCCTGTACAGTTCTAAATCCGATATAGCTTCTTGCTGAATCTTTTCTCTCCCAATCTCTTGCACCCGTCATTAACGCATATCCTATATCTTTCCAAGATCCACCTCTTACAGATTTCTTAGTATCCTTTTTATCTTTAGTAGAAGGATTTAATGTAGAAGAGAATCCATAAGAAGAGTTGTTATACGCAGATTCTGTCCACTCAGAAACGTTTCCAGCCATATCAAATAACCCAAATCCATTTTTCTTAAATTTCTTAACTGGAGCTGTATATGTATAAGTACCTTTTTTCTCGTCTTCCATGTAGTTACCTCTCTTAGGTTTAAAGTTAGCTAAGTAGCAACCTCTGTCATCCATTAAATATGGACCACCCCAAGGGTAAGTGGCATTTTGCATACCTCCTCTTGCAGCATATTCCCATTCGATTTCTGTTGGAAGACGGAACTGCAATGGTCTTTGTTTTTTTCTTTTTAAACTTTCGTTATAGTCAGTTTTCAATTTAGATCTGAAGTTACAATAAGCTCTTGCCTGATCCCAGGTAACACCAACTACAGGGTAGTTTTTGTAAGCTTTGTGCCAAAAATATTGTTCAAATAATGGCTCATTGTAAGCAAAGTGGAAATCTTTTACCCAAACCGTAGTATCGGGATAAATCGCGATACTCTGGCTTTTAAGGTAATTCGCTCCTCTTTCGTTATCTGCAAGTGCAGCATCCATATCTCCCCAACGGTACGTATACTTCAGCTTACTAACATCTAAAATTCTTTCGTTTCCAATTCTTGAAGAAGCAGGCAGATACATAGATTCCAGAACTTCTGCGTATTCTACATCCGGATACTTAGTAGTGCTCCAGTGTAAAGGAATTTTCCAGTCTAATCTTTTGCTTGCATCATAGGTACCGTCTTCACGGCCACCCTGCCCTTCCATATATTCCTGATAAGGTGTTAAATTTTCTTCTTTTTTAGCAAGGTATGCATAATCTCCTATGCTTGCTCCTCTACGACCGCCTTCGTCACCACCTTCTCCGGCAGCTTCAGCGAGTAGAGTTCTTGCGATAGAATCTCTTACATAGTTGATAAATACCCTGTATTCTGCATTGGTAGTTTCTGCTTCATCCATGAAGAAAGAAGAAACAGTAACTGTCTTCAATGATGCTTTTTCAGGTGTATTTGTTGGGTCCTGGTCTGCTAAACCAGCAACAAATGAACCTGCAGGAATTGCAACCATTCCGTATGGTCGTTCCGCAACAAATGATTTCGTTTTTTCTCTTGGTATCAATTCACCTTTTGTTCCTGGCTTCCCTACAGAAGAGCTGCCACCACCTGAACAAGATACCGATGCTACCGATGCAGACAATAATAAAAGAAATATCCTTTTCATGTTAATTTTTATAATTAAGCCGTAAATATATAATTTTTTTAAGAAACTTTTAAGATTTATTTTGAAATAACGGAAGAAATCTAAATTTATTTTATTTACAACTATTTTTTATTCTACAGTTACAGATTTTGCCAAGTTTCTTGGCTGATCTACGTTGGCTCCTCTATATACTGCAATGTAATAAGAAAGCAACTGTAACGGCACTGAAGCCACAATTGGAGAGAAACATTCTGAGGTTTCAGGAATTTCAATAACATAATCTGCCATTTCGCTAACCTGACGGTCACCTTTGTTAACAACAGCTATAATTTTCCCTTTTCTAGCTTTGATTTCCTGAACGTTGCTTACAATTTTATCATAGTGTCCTTTTTTAGGTGCTATAATAACAATTGGCATATTTTCATCAATCAGAGCAATTGGTCCATGCTTCATTTCTGCTGCCGGATAACCTTCTGCGTGGATATAAGAAATTTCTTTAAGCTTCAACGCTCCTTCTAAAGCTGCAGGATAATTGTACCCTCTTCCTAAGTAAAGGAAGTTGGTAGCTTTCACAAAGTCTTTTGCAATATTCTGAGTCAGCTCATGAGTAGTACTCAACACTTCTTCAATCTTCTTAGGAAGAGCATCAAGTTCTGAAATTAAGCTCATAAATTCAGCATTTCCTAAATTTCCGTTATGCTTACCTAATTTAAATGCAATTAAAGTAAGGATAGTAAGTTGTGCTGTAAATGCTTTTGTAGAAGCAACCCCGATTTCCGGACCTGCATGAGTATATGAACCAGCATCTGTAATTCTTGCAATAGATGAATCTACTACATTACAAATACCATAGATAAATGCACCTTTTTCTTTAGCAAGTTTTAAAGCAGCCATTGTGTCTGCAGTTTCTCCTGATTGAGAAATCGCAATTACAACATCTTTATCAGTAATGATAGGATTTCTGTATCTGAATTCTGAAGCATATTCTACCTCTACCGGAATTCTTGCATATTCTTCGATAAGATATTCTCCGATAAGACCTGCATGCCATGAAGTTCCACAAGCAATGATAATAATTCTATTAGCATTTTTAAACTTTTCTACATGATCCCAAATCCCTGCCATTTTGATAACTCCTTCATCAACAATAAGTCTTCCTCTCATGGTATCATGAATAGACTTAGGTTGTTCAAAGATTTCTTTCAGCATGAAGTGTTCATATCCTCCTTTTTCAATTTGCTCTAAACTTAGTTTAAGCTCCTGAACTTCAGGTTCAATCTTAGAGTTATCATTAATAGTTCTGATATCTACACCATTTTCTAAAGAAATGGTAGCCATATGACCTTCTTCAAGATAAATAGCTTCTTTTGTAAATTCTACGAAAGGAGAAGCATCAGAAGCAATGAAATATTCTTTATCACCAAGTCCGATAGCTAAAGGAGACCCTAATCTTCCTACAACCAATACTCCAGGATAATCTTCATGAAGTACTGTTATAGCATAAGCTCCATATACTTCATTTAAAGCATATCTTACCGCTGCCGGGAAATCAATCTCCGGGTTAAGATCCATAAAATATTGAATAAGGTTTACCAATACTTCAGTATCTGTTTCTGACTTGAAAGTAAATCCTTTTTCAGTAAGCATAGTTTTAATGGTATCATAATTCTCAATAATACCATTATGCACTAGTGCTATTTTTCCGTTATTTGACAAATGCGGGTGAGAGTTTCTATCACTCGGAACTCCATGGGTAGCCCAACGTGTGTGCCCCATACCAATTTTGGCTGTTCCTTTTAATTGCTTCGAAATATTCACCAAATCCTCTACTTTACCTTTTGTTTTTTCTACTTCAAGTTTGTTGTTTGAACCTTCTAAAACAATTCCGGCACTATCATATCCTCTGTATTCAAGTCTTCTAAGACCGTTAATTACGATCTCATAAGCATCCTGAAAACCTGTATATCCTACTATTCCGCACATATTTATTTTGTCTTGTGTTTATTGTGTTTTATTTATTATTGGCTGTTGAATAAGTAACCTTAAGCTGAACTCTCTTCTCAGTCTTATCTGATCCTATCAGAACAATTCTATTCATATCAGTACCTCGGGTCGTATAATTTGCTCCAATAGGGTTACCGTTTTGACCTTTCATAAATGCTCCTACATAAAGATAGAGTATCTTATCTGCTGCTGCAACGCTACTATTTTCAACAATATCTTTAAGAGTTTGTGTTACTACAAAATCATAAAATTCAAATTCTCCTTTTGCTTCCTCGTTTTTAATAGTTGTCTTACCATAATAATACGTTGGAAACCCTTTTAGCATATCCGGTGTAAAAGCAGGTTTTATGTCTTTATTAGAAATTTCATTAGGCAGAAGGATAAATTTACGATCTGCAACTACAGACTGAGGATTAGCAAATGTTTTATCTTTATCTATGAATATTCTGATTTTAGCTCCTACAATTCCAGCTTTATTTGTATTAAATTTTTCTTTCAAATTTTCAATGGTTGCTTTGTCAATTTTCAATCCTACATAAGACCCCCCCATTCCTTGTGAAAAAAGCAACCCATCACCTGTTACATTATTGTATTTTATAGCTTTGTCAAATTCAGAACCTGATCTGTCATACTCATAACGTCCCAAACGGGTATTTCTATTTCCAAGATCAAATGCAAGTACTTGCTGTGGTCTTGTTACAGTAGCATTTTCTGTTTTATCAGCTTTGTAATACAAGCGAAGTTCCATATCATCAGGTGAAAACTGGAAAAGATAACCATCATCTCCTTCTACTGATAGCTTAATCCCGTTGAAATATCTTGTAAAGTTAGCAGCATCCTTAAGCACATTATCTCCTCTTTTATTAAGGATATTTTGTTGGAAATAATCTTTATCCAGATTCATTCTGAAGCCTAGTTTACCATCAAATACAACTGTATTGTCTGATTTTCTAGTAGCCGTTATAGTACTTACATTTCCATCAAAAGTAGCAGATCCAAGTAAATCTCCTACCGTTACGTTCTTATTAGAATAAGTAAATTCTGGTTTACCAGAGTCTAAGAACTCATTAACTCTATGTACATTAATTTTCATAGATTTAATGGTCTCAGCATTCCCATATTTACGAACAGGATAAGTTTTCTTTTCTAGTGAAACAGCTACCTTCTCACCATCAATCATAAAATCATTTTTATCATAAGCACCCGGTGCTACTACCTTATCAGCCATGTAATAAGTATCATCTGCTGTATTCGCTGGAGTTCTTACCACCAAAACTACAGAATCTACCACTGGTTTCTCGCCAATTTGATAACCATCCGGTAATCTCAGCTGGGTAATATAAGATGCTTTCTGCATCCCAAACTGCCCTTCTTTAAATGCCCCCAGAACCGCTACACGAGTTCCTGATGTTGAGACAAGCTGTCCCCAATCACTTTTGATAGAATCATTATTATTAATATTATAGGCTATAACATCATATGCCTTTTCAGCACCTGTTGCTGCATCTTTATCAAAGAGTTGCTGCCCAAGAGAATCCGGATCCGGTTCACAGTTATAAAGAATTGCACTTCCGAAAACCGCCAATAGAAGCATGGCGAAAGTCCTTTTAAGAGTATGAGTCATTAAAAATGTGTTTTTAATAAAGTTGATTTATTGAATCTACGTCAAGATACTCCGACTTTTGAGTCGCTGTTTCATTGAAAGCCTTATCAAGGTCTTCATCCAGGAATTCATCTCCCTTTACAACAGTATCTACATAGTTCATACTTTCGATAACGAAACTTTTGATTGTTGGATTATCTAACGCTTTTAATCCTGAAATATTATCAAACTTCAGCTTTTCATCGATCTTTTTATCAAGTTCCGCTTCTTTCTCATTGTACAGAGAAAGAACAATTTTCGCATCCTTGAAGTAAGTATCTGATTCGTAGTAAGTCTTAAGATAAATTGGAACAAATGAAGACATCCATCCATTCAAATGAATAACATCCGGCACCCAGTTTAGTTTCTTGATGGTTTCAATTACTCCTCTTGCGAAGAAAATCGCTCTTTCGTCATTATCATCGAAAGGGGTTCCTTCGTCATCGAAATAATATTGTTTTCTTTTGAAGTATTCTTCATTGTCTATAAAGTAAACCTGCAGTCTTTCCCCCGGAAGAGACGCTACTTTAATGATAAGCGGCTGATCCAGGTCATTGATAATAATATTCATCCCTGAAAGACGGATTACCTCATGAAGTTGGAATTTCCTTTCACTTATTTGTCCAAATCTTGGCATAAAAACTCTTACATCATTGCCTTCATTGTGCATCTTAAGCGCCATTTTGTTTACCACAGCGGCCATATTTGTATCTTCCTGGTACGGATACATCTCTGTAGTAATGTACAGTATTTTTTGATTCGGCATAAACTTTCTATCTAATTTTTGTAAAAATGCTTTAATGTGCAAAATTACAAAAAAACATCCAACATTATTTTAATTAACATTATTTTACGAAAATTCCCTTTACCAAATTGGTAAAAACACATTTTATTATATGATATTTTTAGTATTTTTGAATAAGTATTAAAATAAACTATGGAAGTTATAAAAAACAGGAAAACCCTTCAGGATTTCATTGAAAGACAGAAGGAAATGGGAAAAAGAATTGGCTTTGCCCCTACGATGGGAGCTCTGCACAAGGGACATCTTTCTCTGTATGAAGAAGCAAAAAAGGAGAATGACCTTGTTATTTCTTCAATTTTTGTAAATCCAACTCAATTTAACAATCCTGAGGATCTGGAAAAATATCCGAGAGATGTTAACAGGGATATCCTGATTCTGGAAAAGTCCGGATTGGTAGATGCTGTTTATATACCTGAAGTTGCTGATATTTATCCTGAAAAAGCAGAAAGCCAATCCTACGATTTTGATGGATTGGAAAATGAAATGGAGGGAAAATCCAGACCAGGACACTTTGACGGTGTAGGAACTGTTGTAGAGGAATTATTCCGACAGATAAAACCTGACAATGCCTATTTTGGAGAAAAAGATTTCCAACAGCTAGCCATCATCAGGAAAATGGTTGATAAAAAACATCTTCCAGTTAAAATAAAAGGAGTTTCTATCTACAGAGCAGACAACGGACTGGCACTAAGTTCAAGAAACCAAAGGCTTCATGAGGATAGAAAAGAAGCTTCTAAAATCATTTATGAAACCTTACAGAAAGTAAATGATTGGTTCAGAACAGTTAGTATTCCTGAAATCAAAGAAAGAGTAACTGATATTTTTGACAATCAGCAAGGGATGCAATTGGAATATTTCTTAATTGCTGATGAAAATACCCTGCAGGAAACGGACTTCTTCTATAAAGATAGAAAGTTCAGAGCATTTATTGTAGTAGTTGTGGATGGAGTCAGATTAATTGACAATATGCATTTGGATTAATATATATTCTTTACAAAACAAGAACTCTGATAGTAACGTCAGAGTTTTTTTTGATTTATTATTTATTGACACAAAAAAATCAAAGGCCTCCGGAAGGAAGCCTTTGAAACACCAAATCACAAAATATTAATATGAAAAAAATTTACTTTTCAGTAAACTTGTGACCCGGCTGGGATTCGAACCCAGGACCCATACATTAAAAGTGTATTGCTCTACCAGCTGAGCTACCGAGTCGGCCACAATTAAAAATAAGTAAATATTCTTAATTATAAAAATTTTCTTTGCAGTGCCTGCGACTGGACTCGAACCAGCACATCCTTAGGAAACCACCCCCTCAAGATGGCGTGTCTACCAATTTCACCACGCAGGCAATAAAATTACAAGATTTGTAATATTTATTGCTAGTGACCCGGCTGGGATTCGAACCCAGGACCCATACATTAAAAGTGTATTGCTCTACCAGCTGAGCTACCGAGTCGGCCACTTGTTCAACAAGTTTTCATTTAAGCAATGTCCCTTGTTTTAAGTGGTGCAAAGATATGACTTTTTTCTTTATCTCAAAACTTTTTCGCAAATTTGTTTAAAAAAAATTCATGATAATTTCACTAATTGGTTACATGGGAAGTGGCAAATCTCACATTTCCAAAATATTAAGCGATAAAATAGATTTCAAACTCATTGATCTCGATAAAGAGATTTCCAGAAGAAATAAATTAACCATTCCTGAGATTTTTGAAAAAAAAGGAGAAATTTATTTTAGAAAACTGGAAAGAGAAGTACTTGAAGAAATATTAGCATCAGAAGAGAATGTAATATTAAGCCTTGGGGGTGGAACTCCTGTTTATTATAACAATATGGAGATCATCAATCATAATTCCAGAAGTGTCTTTTTAAGAACTTCTGTAGGAACATTGGTTGAGAGGCTTTCTAAACAAAAGGAAAAAAGACCATTAATTGCCAATATTTCGGATGAAGACCTTCCAGAATTTATTGCCAAGCATTTATTTGAAAGAAATCAGTTTTACAGTAAAGCTCAGTTTAATGTAGGAACTGATGGCAGAGAACCTGAAGATATTGTTAAAGAAATAATAGAAAAGCTCTATCTCTAGAGCTTTTTTATTTTAACCTTCGTCTTCGGTTTCATTACCTGTTTCCCCGAAGAAGTCATCCCAATCTGTAAAATCAGCATCAATATCGTTGCCTACATAATCATCCATATCCCTTCTGTCTTTCTTCGTAGGTCTTCCCTCTCCTTTGTTTCTGTAATAATCCTGGGTCATTTTACGAAGTTTCAGAAGTTCATATTGTTCCTTATCTGTTACATCCTGTATGTGGAGAGGAACTAATTTGGCTCCCATTCTACTTTTAGGAATCTGTAAAACCTTTATTTTATAATCAATCTGATTCTTTCGGATTTTAATAATATCCCCTTCTTTTACCTCCTTAGATGATTTTACGGCAGACGTTCCCATAGAAACCCTATTCTTTTTAATCTCCTCAGTTGCAATACTTCTTGTCTTATAAAAGCGAATGCTCCATAAAAATTTATCTATTCTCATATTTTTTTATACTTTTGCCGTTATATTATTTGTAAAGTAATTAAAGTTTTTTGAAATGAAAAAAATATTTTTATATATCCTTGCCGGATCTTTGTGTTTTACTGCATGTAAAAAAGATGATGAAGTACCTACGTATCAGGAGCCGGAAGACATCAATGTTCAAAACACCTATGACGATCAGGCTATTACGAAGTTCATGAATGAGAACTATCTGGATGCTCAGGGAAATATAAAACCTTTCAGTGCTACGGACACTTCTGATGATAAAGAAACAAAATTATCAGATTTAAAGTATACAAAGCTTCCTTCCGGAACAATCTATATTATGAGAGAGGGTGCACAACCAGCTGTGGGTGAAGGTAAGGTAATTGGTAGTGATGATATTATTAAAATAATGGGTAAAGCTGATGCTTACCAGGCTATTGATAACAATGGAACTCCTGTATTTTCAGCCAAATCACCATTCTTAAACACTATAGATGGTGTTACCATTCCATTTGTTGACCCAGCATATTATTATGCAAAATCATCCGTAAGAACAGACAACAAACAAGAAAGACCTTATTTTGAAATAGCTGGTTTCAGAGAGGCATTACAAAAGTTTACAGCTTTTAAAGATTTACCAAATTCAACCCCTTATAATCTACAGGGTGTAATTATTGTTCCGTCAAGAGCTGCATTTGCAAGAAACCCTCACTATCCTTACTTTGGATATTCTTATAGAAACAAGTCATTTGTTTTCAATTTCCAGATATATGGAACTGAAGTAAGACCTGATAAAGATAAATAAAAACAAGCCGTCTATAACAGACGGCTTTTTATTTGCTAAATAATCTTGAAAGCTGACGATCATCTGCAAAAGCCTTTTGAAGGTAAAGATCTCCTCATTTGGAAGATCAGAGAAACTCATCAAAGCAAATAGTATCGCTTTCAAAGTCTACCAAATCTTAGATATAAAAAAATCAGATTAGAGATCTATTCTAATCTGATTTTTTATTTATTAAGCAGCTTTTTAAAGTGCTTATTTTCCTCTATTATTAAGATCTTGCCTTCTGCTTTACATTTCCTAAAATATCAGGGAAATAAAGATCTGCAAGGTGGTCAAATTCATCTCCTCTCATAAACATGGTAGCATCCACTTCTTCATAAGAACTTCTTCCTGCTGCTGCAATCAGTTCATTACAGGTATGAAGAGTATTTTTATGGAAATGATATACTCTTTCACTTTTATCGGTAACATCCAATCCTTTGATTAACATTTTATCCTGAGTAGCAACTCCCGTAGGACAGTTATTTGAGTTACATCTTAAAGCCTGAATACATCCTAGAGAAAACATAAATCCTCTTGCATTGTTACACATATCGGCTCCCATTGCTACGGCCCTTAAGATATCTAAACTTGTAAGGACTTTACCACTGGCAATGACTCTCAGTTTATTTCTCAGATTATAATTATTAAGGGTTCTGTTGACAAATATTAAGGCTGGTTCCAAAGGCATCCCTACTCCATCTGAGAATTCAGGTGGTGCAGCTCCTGTTCCTCCTTCTGCTCCGTCAATCGTTATAAAGTCAGGATAGATTTTCAATACATTCATTTGTACGCAAACATCCTCAAATTCCTTAGTATCTCCTATACAAAGCTTAAATCCAACAGGTTTTCCTCCTGAAAGCTCTCTTAATTCCTGTACAAACCTCAACAATCCGGCAGCATCAGAGAATGAAGTGTGGGATGGTGGTGAAATAACAGTCATTCCAGGTGTTACGTGACGAATGGCTGCAATTTCCGGTGTATTCTTAACTCCTGGAAGCACTCCACCGTGCCCTGGTTTTGCTCCTTGTGACAATTTGATCTCAATCATTTTCACGTTAGGAAGTGTTGCATATTTTGTAAATAATTCTGCATTGAACTTTCCTTCATCATCACGGCAACCAAAATATCCTGTACCAATCTGCCAGCATAAATCTCCCCCTTCAAGGTGATAAGGTGAAATTCCACCTTCTCCTGTATTATGGAAGAAATTTCCTTTTTTAGCACCTCTGTTCAATGAAATCTGAGCTCTGTCACTTAATGCTCCAAAACTCATTGCTGAAATATTAAATAGAGAAGCATGATAAGGCTGTGTACACTGTTCTCCTCCTACCCAAACTCTCGGAAGTTCTTCTGATGGAGACTTTGCGTAAATAGAATGTTTGATACCCTCATATTTTCTATGATTTACTTCCAACTGAGTTCCAAAAGCTACCGTATCACTAATATTTTTAGCTCTTCTATATACTGCAGAACGCTGATTTCTTGGGAACGGCTTCCCGTCTGTCTCCCTTTCAATGAAATACTGTTGCATTTCGGGTGAAATACTTTCGAAAAAGTACCTGAAGTATCCCAGCACCGGGAAGTTCCTCAGAATAGCATGTTTCGATTGGTAAGCATTATAAACTCCCAATGCATAAATAGCGGATAGCAGCGTCGGTATCCAGTAATGCGCTTTTATCAGCAGTGCTACAATCCAGGTAGCAGCTACTAATACAATTCCCCAAGATAAAAACTTATCTCTCATGAATGTAGTATTTAAAGTTTAAAAATAAATTTAGTGGAAATTTTGCAAAGAGCCTATGCTTTTGCTAAAAAATTTTGGTAGGAAGATTGCACAGAAACCGTGCCATCTGACAGGATTTTTTCTAAATTTAGAAATTCGATTTGATTTACGAATGCAGGATCAAAGTCTTTCTGGACTCTCACATAGTTTTCTGTGAAGCCAAACATTTTCCCGTCTTTATTTTCATGCTCCCAAAGTACAGGAAGCGTTTTTCCAAGTTGAGTCTGATAAAATGCCATTTTTTTCTTTTCAGAAAGAATTCTCAGCATTTTATTACGTTTTTTTCTTTCCGCTACCGGAACTACTCCTTCCATTGCAACAGCCTCTGTATTTTCTCTTTCAGAATAAGTAAATACATGAAGGTAAGTGATAGGAAGTTCATTAAGGAAATTATAAGTTTCCATGAATGTATCTTCTGTTTCTCCAGGGAATCCGACAATAACGTCTACACCAATAGCAGCGTCAGGCATTACCTCACGGATTTTGTTTACTCTGTCATTGTACAGTTTTGTCAGATAACGACGTTTCATTTTTTTCAATAAATCATCGCTTCCGGATTGTAACGGAATATGAAAATGAGGAACAAAGCTTTTGCTTTTAGAAACCAGTTCAATACTTTCATCCTTTAAAAGGTTAGGTTCAATGGAAGAAATACGAATTCTTTCGATTCCTTCTACTTTATCTAACTCTGAAATAAGATCCAGGAAAGTATGTTCATGTCTCTTGTTTCCAAACTCACCTTTCCCGTAATCACCGATGTTTACTCCGGTAAGAACAATTTCTTTAATGTCTTTTGCCGCAATTTCTGAAGCATTTTTAAGAACATTTTCGATGGTATCTGAACGAGAGATTCCTCTTGCCAATGGAATAGTACAGTAAGTACATTTGTAATCACATCCGTCCTGAACTTTTAGAAATGCTCTTGTTCTGTCGCCAATAGAATAACTTCCGATAAAGAAATCAGTCTCTTCAATCTCACATGAATGAACGATTCCCTCATTGTCTGATTTTTCCAAATCATCAAGGTAGCTTAGAATATTAAATTTTTCTTTCGCTCCTAAGACAAGGTCTACTCCTTCAATTTGTGAAATTTCTTCAGGCTTCAACTGTGCATAGCATCCAACAATAACAACCAACCCGTCAGGATTAGCTTTCATTGCTCTTTTCACGTGAAGTTTGCATTCACGATCAGCATTTTCAGTAACAGAACATGTATTGATTACATAAACGTTGGCCTTCTCATCAAAGCTCACCTTATCATAACCTGCATCTGTTAATTGACGGGCAATAGTAGATGTTTCTGCAAAATTTAATTTGCAGCCAAGTGTGTGATACGCGGCAGTTCTTTGAAAAGTAGACATGTGTTACTTCTGAATTTTATGGGTGCAAAGATAGTAATTTTAATAATAATCCAAGATTGATTCAGTCTATTGTTTATATTCGGCCCTTACTTCCGGGCTGTTTTGAAAGCAAACAGGTGATGAATTCCCATCCGGTTCTTCTCTGGAAAATTTGTTTTTCATTTCAATATTGAACTCCTGAGATTTGTTTCTGGCAATAGAAAGTGTTTTCCAATCTTCATTTTTAATCATTTTAGCGATGTAAACAATCTGTCCGATATGATATGGATAATGAGCAAGTTGTCTTAAAACAGCATCAATAACAAGATGTGCTTCTCCCCTTATATAAATGGTAGAGTAAAGATTTTCTTCATTGATTTGTTCTAAAGCTTCAAAAAAACATTTCCATCCTTTTTCCCAAAATTCAAGAACCTCATCTTTGGACTTAAAAGTATTCACAAATTCTTCATCCCGATGGCGCCAGGATTTTTCTCCATCTTCAGTAAGAAAATTAGTCCATCTCGAAAGCATATTTCCTGCAATATGGTGTACTATAACAGCAATAGAATTACTTTCTTCATTATACTGCCAGAAAATCTGTTCATCCGACAACTGACTAAATGATTTATCTCCTAAGGATTTATAATATTCAAAACGTTTTACAAACAGGTCTACCATTCTTTCTATTTTGATAACTAATGTAAAAAATTCAAATAGAAAAACCACCTCTTCCGAAGTGGTTTTATCTATGTATTTTATTTACGGAATATCTTTATTCCCGGTTTTTAACTAACACCCAACCGGTAAACTTAACGGGTGTATTTTTGTTATTATTCTCATTCCACAAAACAGAATACCAATAGGTTCCTGTCGGCACTCTTCTTCCGCTCACCGTTCCGTCCCACTTATAGCCATTAAGTTTATCAGCCTGATGAATCTTGGTTCCATATCTGTCAAAAATATTAATCACAAGATTTTGTTTACCAGACAATGCCGAATAATCAATCACATCATTTATGCCATCAGCATTCGGAGTGATAACATTAACCAAATTGGGAACAACAATTTCAACTGTTATAGGAGTACAATTATAATCATCTTTCACATAGATCTTATACTCTCCTCTTGGAAGATTGGTGAAAACATTGGAATCCTGCCAGGTAATATTGTCCAATGAGTATTTATATGGCGGTGTACCACCTATTACAGATACTGTTATGGTATTACTGCCCACCTCAATATCAGAAATAACCGGCAGTTCAGATGGTATTACCTTTACCGTCTGCGTTGTATAACAATCTCCGGTTTTAAGTTTCACCCAATACACACCAACCCCTACCGTAACAGTTTGAGTAGTTGCCCCAGTACTCCACTGATAGCTTTTGAATCCAGGCCCGGCATCCAAAGTGATTTTACTTTCCATACATATCGTTTTATCTTTAAGTATAGCAGAATATTTTGGCGGGGTTACTACTAAAGTAACTTTAACAACAGCATAACACCCTCTACCATTGGTAACTCTAACATATACAACTCCGTTAGGAGCAATATAAGTCATTGGATTCAGAATTTCATTGGTCTGATTAATGGCATCTGCTTCAGATGGATAGTATTTTTTAGTATTGTCTGGAGTGGTTACCGGTGCGTTTGCAAGATTAAAAGATCCGGTACTCGGATTGGATTCTATAAAGCATTCTGTAAGTCTGGCTTCATAAGCAACAACGATGGGATGAAATGCTAAAGTAATCTTTGCTATTCCACTACATCCATATTCGGAAGTCACTTTTACATAAATAGTTCCTTCTGCAGAAATAAATGCTGTAGGATTTGTAATCTCATTAATTCCAGCATTAAGATCAAACATACTGTTATAGTATCTTTTAGAAACATTTGCTGCTGCTGTAACGTCAGCTGTCGTAAGATCAAAAAGAGCTGTCCCTGCATTGTTATTGTTACATCCTATCAATGTGGCGTCTTTTACAGCAATAGTCCCATTCTTAAATTTAAATGTACCTGTCTGTTTACATTTATTAAGTGGGCTGTTCGGATTAGTTGGGTCAGTGTAACTTATACTATAATAATAAACAGTTGTAGTATTTACTGATAAAGGAGTTGTAATAGGGTTATTCACTGTTAATGCATCGTTAGCGCTGGTATGATAACTTACGCTAAAGCCAGGATTTCCATTAACAATACCTGCTGATAATGTTGCAAAATCAAATAGTACAGGATTTCCACAGATTATAACTTCTCTTGGATCTGCCGGATTAGCAGCAGGAATTCCCGGTGGCATAAAAGGATTAGGCTGGATAGCCGGATCTGTAAACGGAGATGCCAAGGTAGCTGTTCCGCCCCATGTTAAAGAGAAAGGTGCTGTTGTACTGCTCGTACTGCTCACCCAGTTGTCAATAAACAGATAATAGGTCTGCCCCGGTAACACATCCAAATATCTGCAATAAGGAGTTGTTGATCCACCTATCGCATTTGTAATTGTGCTCGTCATATTTAATCCAGTTGCTGCCCCCACTCCAACAACTGTTGCAGCATTGCAGCGTATGGCAGATCCCAGACTTCCGCAATTCACATTAGGTCCGAAAATAGCCCAGTCATAATCCGCATCCTGATTATTAGGCACCAAATTAAATGTTAAAGTCCCTCCTGTAGCAATCGTAATTTTATACCAGATCGAATTATGTTCTCCTGATAGATCTATACATGTTCCGGAATTTACCATTTCTTTGATATTACCATACCCTGATGGGCTGTAAGTAAGATTTGAATTTCCGCAAACAGCCAGTGCCGTAGCACAATCTTGCTGAGAGTATAAGAAATGGGAAATGTATAAGAAAGTAAATAGTAGAATTTTTCTCATAGATATATTTGTTTTTGTGGTTAAGTCGTTTTGAGTCAGATCAATATCCAACTCACACCAAATATACCTATTATTTAATTACAAATAATAAAAAGCAATATTTTTTATGACATTTAAAATAAATATCCTATTTAATTATAAAATACATATTTAAAACTGTTATTTTATACTTGTAATGTTTCCACAGAGGTTTTCCAGATGAAAAATTTTATGGAAAGGACTTTTCACTTCTTTCAGATGATCTTTATCCTGAATAAATGTATATCTTGAGGCAATAGAATTCATATCAGAAACAATAACCAGCCAGCATTCATCCACTGATGTATCATAATAAGGAAATTTTTCATTCTTCTTTTCAATAAGATCAAGGATTTTATCGGAGCAGAGCTCATCAAAAAGGTTCATACTATATTCATGGGTAATGAAAACATTTCTGCGGTGAAAAGATTTTCTCACACTTTTTACACAGCCAATTCCTTTATTTTTTTTAATGCTTTTATAGATATTAATAATATTTTCCTCCTGCTCTTCAAGGTTATCAAACTTTATATTAGGGTGGAATTCTAAAAAATAAACACCACGATATTTCGTAGTGTCTTCCTGTTCTAATAATATTTCTGCCTGGCGGAACATTTTATTCAAAGTGCTTTCCACTTTTTTCATTTCCAGATGATTGATAACTTCGGTAAGTTCTATTCCAATTTTTTTGTCGTTTAGTTTTGCGATAAAGTCTGGACTTTCGCAGGTGAAGTTTTCAAATTTAACATCAGGAAAATGGTGCATAAAAGAGTTGAGAAGAAGAATCTCAGATTTTTTTCGGTATTTTTCACGATCATGAAGCGGAGACTCATCTATGGTACGGTGATACTTTTCTATGGGCTTTTTTTTCAAATGCCGATTCAGGTAATATAAACTCAGATTCTTTATCAGATCTTCATCAGAAAACGTCTTTTTCATGTGTGATTTTTTTTATTGAATTAAACACATGCAGTTATTGGCTTTCACCGTTAAAAGTTTTTGATAATCAAAAATTTACACTCTTAAAGATAGGTAAAAAAACTATTCAACGCTTACTTTTAAAATTAATTTATCCATTATTTAACATAGAGTTTATTTTCATTATTAATACCTTTGCCTTTTCAAACACAAACCCGCATTCTATGGATTTTAGGAATTTCAAAGTACCTTATAGCATCAATCCCCAATATTCAAAAAAAACCGCCTATTTCTCGATGGAATTTGCCCTTGAGCAGGTATTGAAAATATATTCCGGAGGACTTGGATTCTTGGCAGGATCTCATATGAGAAGTGCTTATAACCTGAAGCAGGACCTTATCGGAATCGGTATTCTTTGGAAATTCGGATATTATGATCAGGCAAGAAACCACGATCAGACTCTTCAGCCCGTATGGACCAGAAAGATGTACAGCTTTCTTGAGGATACAGGAATAAAATTCCAAATTGAAATTCACAGTGCTCCTGTTTGGGTAAAGGTATGGTATCTTGATCCTGAAGTTTTCAATACGGCACCTATGTTTTTCCTGTCCACAGATGTTCCTGAAAACGATCATGTTTCAAAAACCATCTGTCACAAGCTTTATGATGCTAATGAATCTACTAAACTGGCACAGTATATCTTACTGGGAAAAGGTGGTGCTAAGTTACTGGATGAACTGAACATCGAAAGAGATGTTTACCATTTAAATGAAGCTCACGGACTTCCGGCAGCATTCTATTTATTAAGAAAATACAATGGAGACCTGAATAAAGTTAAAGAAAAACTGGTCTTTACTACTCATACTCCCGAAGAGGCAGGAAATGAAAAACATAATTTCAAATTATGCTATGATATGACCTATTTCTCCGGCTATAGCATGGAAGAAGTAAAAGCTATTGAAGGGACAGATGATGAGCGTTTCAATCATTCTCTTTACGCTCTGAAAATGGCAAGAATTGCCAATGGTGTCTCTCAGCTTCACGGAGTAGTTTCCCGCACCATGTGGAATAAATATCCGGGAATCTGTGAAATTACGTCTATTACCAACGCACAGGAATTCAAATATTGGGCAGACAAACCGCTTTACAATGCGAAAGATGAAAATGATGAGACCGTTTTCGATTACCGTAAAAAGCATTTAAAGAAAAAACTGTTCAGTATTGTAGCAGACCAAACCGGAAATCTTTTCAATCCTAATGTTTTCACTATTGTATGGGCCAGAAGATTTGCAGGATATAAGCGTGCTGATCTTCTTTTACATGATAAAGACAGATTCTACAGACTTCTGAACAACCCGAAATACCCGGTACAGATCATTTGGGCTGGAAAGCCTTATCCAATGGATTATTCTGCAATTTCTACCTTCAATACTTTGGTGGAAGAAAGCAAGAATCATAAAAATATGGCTGTTCTTACAGGCTATGAACTTTCTTTAAGCAAATCATTAAAACAAGGTTCTGATCTTTGGCTAAACAACCCTAGAGTTCCAAGAGAAGCATCCGGAACTTCAGGAATGACAGCTGCCATGAACGGATCTGTCAACTTATCCACAGATGACGGCTGGATTCCCGAATTTGCCAAGCATGGAGAAAATTCTTTCGTCGTTCCAAAAGCAGATTATCTGAATATGAGCATCTACGAACAGGATAATTATGATTTAAATACATTATATGAAATCCTTGAAAACGAAATTCTTCCAATGTATTACGATCATCCGGATCAATGGAGAAAAATCCAGCAAAACGCCATGAATGATGTAAAAGATCAGTTCAACAGTGATAGAATGGCAGATGAATATTACAGAATACTTTACAATCAAACAAATAGCTAGTCATTATTTGCTGTAGCTTATAAAAAAATGCCCGGAAATTTCCGGGCATTTTGTATTGAAATTATTTACTTTTCTTTTTAGGTGGTACTTTTAACCCTTCTTCTCTTGCTTCAGAAATACCAATAGCTATAGCTTGTTTTCTGTTTGTTACTTTTTTTCCGGAAGAAGACTTCAGTTTACCTTCCTTGAATTCGTGCATTACTTTTCCTACTTTGTCTTGAGCTTTATCTGAATATTTGGTTTTGCTCATGATAAGAATTTTTAAGATTTTGGCAGGGATACCCCTAGTTCATAAACTCTGGCATGTTTCAAATACTTTGAACGTTCTCTTGATGTTACCGACTGAAAATGATCATTTTTGATCACAATAATCGGGTCTTCAGCATTTTCGATTTCAAAATTGGCAAAATATCTTTCATCTGGCGGAAATTGCTGTTCTTTTGCTTTAATTTTCTGCAGCTCGTCCGCATATTTTCTAAATCCGGGATCAGATGAATGGATAAATTTATACTCATCGCCTGCATACACATAGTAATGAAGTTTTTTCTCTATCAAACCGGCTTCATCTGTAATTTCGGGATTATCGTTTCCGTCTTTAAATCCCACTTCCACTAATATTCCGCCTTTTTTGCTGGCGCATTGCTGAGCGTCTTCAAAACTGGAAAAACCTGTATAAACAATTCGGTCGTTTAATACATAACGGTTCAGTTTCTGGTTGTATGCATTCGTTTCCATAATTATTCTTTTTGATTTGATTGGTAGTTATATACATTCAATTCTTTTGCCAAATTGTCTTTTTTTTAAAATTTCACCAACAGATGATTTTTTTAACTACCTTAGTTCCTCAAACAAAAATATATACCATGAAAAATTTAAAAAAAATTACAAGAGTGCAACTCAGAGAAGTACAAGGAGGAGTTTTACCGGGAATGAGAAGATGTGTAGACGGGCAAACATGTAAACTCAGAATCTGGTGGATTGGAGGACTGGAAGAGGTTCCATGTAATTCTCCCTATCCTGTCTGCGCTCCCGAAGGATATTATCCGCCGGACAATGGAGATCCGGGTACTATTCATGTTGCCAATTAGTATAAGAAATCAGGACACTGCGTCCTGATTTTTGTTTTATATGGTTATGTAAGTAAGATTTATTAAATTTGGAAGCATTAAAATTAGAAATGAAAAAACTACTCTTAACTCTTACTATAGCAGCGGCATTTCACAATGTGTCTGCACAGGAAATCACTTTAGACAAAATATATTCAGGATACTACCGCGGTAAAGGCATTGCCGGGATCACTTCTATGAAAAACGGGGAAAACTATCTTGTTATTGAACCGTCAGGAATTGCAAAATATTCTTATAAAACTTCTCAAAAAGAAGGAAATATCGTAGATGGAAATTTTGAAAGCTATGTATTTTCTGATGACGAGTCTAAAATTCTTTTACTGAAAGAAAGCCAACCTATCTATAGACATTCTTTCCTTGGAAAGTTTGAAGTAAAAGATTTAAAATCAGGAAAAGTAATCAGTTTAAATGAAGGAAAGCCAATTCAGGAACCTTCTTTCTCTCCTGATGCCACAAAAGTAGCTTTCATTGCTGATAACAATTTATATTACCAGGATTTATCATCGGGAAAAATTACTCAGATCACAACTGACGGTAAGAAAAATGCCATTCTTAATGGTTTGGCAGACTGGGTTTATGAGGAAGAATTCGGACATGCAAAACAATATGAGTGGACGAAGAATTCTGATGCTCTTGTATTTGTAAAATCTGATGAAAGCCAGGTACCGGAAATTTACATTCCTATTTATGGAAAGAATCTTTATCCGGCAGAGATGCGTTACAAATATCCTAAAGCAGGAGAAAAAAATTCTGTAGTTTCTGCACAGCTATACCGTCTTGATACTGAAAAAGTAATGCCGTTGAACTTAGGTTCTTTCAAAAATTATTATATCCAGAATGTTTTTCAGACTGCAAAAGCAGATGAAATGGTTCTGATTACTTCTGAGAGAATTCAAAATGCTTCAGATGTTTTAAAAGTAAATACAAAAACAGGAGCTGTACAGAAATTATTCACGGAAACTGATGATAAGTGGATTGAAACAGACAGCCCAACTATTGAATTCCTTGATGATGATTCTTTCCTTTGGGCTTCTGAAAGAGATGGAAACCGTCATTTATACTGGTACGATAAAGATGGAAAACTTAAGAAACAGATTACTAAAGGAAACTGGGAGGTAACAGATTATTATGGTTTCAACCCAAAATCTAAGGAAATCTACATCCAGACTACAGAAAAAGGAAGTATCAATAAGGTAGTTTCTAAAGTAAATATCGAAAACGGAAAGTCTCAGCTGATCTCTAATGCAGAAGGAAATAACGCTGCAAATTTCAGCAAAAACTACAGCTATTTTATTGAAACTTCTTCTACAGCAGCAAAACCTCAAACGTATGTTTTGAAAGATGGAAATGGTAAAACAGTGAAAGAGCTTCAAAACAATAATGATCAGCTTCAGAAATTAAAAGCAGATAATTTTGTTGAAAAAGAATTCATTACTATTCCTAATGCAGTAGGTGATCAAATGAATGCCTGGGTAATGAAGCCTAAAAACTTTGATCCTAATAAAAAATACCCATTGTTCATGTTCCAGTATTCCGGGCCTGGATCTCAGCAGGTTGCAAACTCTTGGGACAATGGAAATGCCATGTGGTTCAATCACCTTGTACAAAAAGGATATATTGTTGCTTGCGTAGACGGACGTGGAACGGGTTATAAAGGAACAAAATATAAGAAAGTAACTTATATGAACCTTGGAAAATATGAAATTGAAGACCAGATTACGGCAGCAAAATGGTTTGGAAACCAATCTTATGTTGATAAGAGTAGAATCGGAATGTTCGGATGGAGCTTTGGAGGTTATATGACAAGCTTAGCAATGACAAAAGGAGCGGATGTTTTCAAAATGGGTATTGCCGTAGCACCAGTAACCAACTGGAGATATTATGATTCTGTATACACAGAAAGATTCATGAGAACTCCTCAAGAAAATCCTGATGGATATGATAAGAACTCTCCTACTGAATATGCAAAACTATTGAAAGGTAAATTCCTTTTAATCCACGGAACAGCTGATGATAATGTACATTTCCAAAACTCTATGGAATTATCTGAAGCTTTGATTCAAAATAAAAAGCAGTTCGACTTTATGGCATATCCGGACAAAAATCACGGAATTTATGGTGGCCAAACAAGACCACAGCTGTATCAGAAAATGACAGATTTTATTTTAAATAACTTATAATATTCCGAATTATACATCCCTTTCAATATTTTGAAAGGGATTTTTATATTTATTTCATTAATCATTTGGGGCTATATTATTTATTTTATCAATTGGAATTAAAAACCTATTTTTGGGGCAATTGAAATTTGAATATATGAAGACAAAACATCCTAAAGGGCTGCCTTACCTTTTCTTTACAGAAATGTGGGAGCGTTTCGGGTACTACCTGATTCTTGGAATCTTTGTTCTGTATGTCATTGAACCTACTGGTATGAAAGGAGGTCTGGGACTGCCGGACAAAACTGCTGATGACATTTTCGGAACTTATATCGCATTAACTTATCTTACTCCTTTTATTGGGGGGTTCTTAGCTGATAGAGTTTTAGGATATATTAAATCTATTTATCTTGGAGGTATTTTGATGGCTGCAGGATATATTGGAATGGGTGTTTTCAAGGATTTACCTTTATTTTATGCCTCTCTGGCATTAATTATCATCGGAAACGGTTTCTTTAAACCTACGATCTCTACTCTTCTAGGAAATCTTTATTCTGAAGAGCCTTATAAAGCCAATAAAGATTCCGGATACAATATTTTCTACATGGGAATCAATATCGGAGCATTTATCTGTAACATTATTGCGGCATTTATGCGTAATAAATTCGGTTGGGGGGAAGCCTTCATCACTGCTGGAGTTGGGATGTTGATTGGTATGGTTATTTTTACCATCGGAAGAAAACATTATATCCATGCTGCACAAATGAAACCTGTACAGGAAGGTGATACCAAGCTTTCTGAAATCATGCTTAAAGTATTTGTTCCTGCTATTGCTGCTGGAGCGATCGGTTGGTTTATTCCTAACAATATTTTTGGAAGTGATAGTACAGATGCCTTTATTTTTGCATGTGTCCCTGTTATTTACTTCTATGCTTCTCTTTACTTTAAAGCTAAGCCTGATGAAAAAGCATCCATTGGAGCATTACTTTCTGTATTCCTTATCAGTATGTTCTTCTGGGCGGTTTTCAAGCAAAATGGTACTGCTTTAACGAGATGGGCTAACTACTATACAGATAGAAGCGTTCCTGTCTCTTTAGAAAAACCTTTGGAAGGAATCTATATGGTGGACGGAAAAAGCTACGAAAACAAAGAGGTTCCTGTTTATGACAACCAGTTCCGTTCTCAGAAAGATGATAATGGAGAGACTAAAAAAGAAACTGGAAAGGATGTTTACTTTAAAAATATCTCTCCGGAACAGCGTGCTGCTCTAGAGAAAAATCCTGAAAATAAAGTTTACTTATACAATACAGAGCTATTCCAATCCATCAATCCATTCTGGGTAATTGCATTAACTCCGGTTGTGGTAGGATTCTGGGCTTTGTTAAGAAGAAAAGGAAAAGAACCTTTAACACCTACTAAAATTGTTTTAGGATTATTCATTTCCGGATTATCGTGTCTGGTAATGGTTTTAGCGGTAATGGCGGGAGATAATGGTTCTGTAAAAGTTTCCCCTTTATGGCTGGTAGCGAGTTACGGAGTGATTACTATTGGGGAATTATGCCTTTCACCAATGGGACTTTCATTCGTTTCCAAGCTTTCTCCTGCAAGGATTACGGCTTTAATGATGGGTGGATTCTTCCTTGCCAACTCTGTAGGAAACAAACTTTCAGGAATTCTGGCCAGTACGTGGTACAGCTATGAAAACAAGACGAATTATTTCCTTGTGAATTTCGCTTTGTTAATATTTGCTACACTTTTAGGCCTTTCCATGTTAAAAAGATTAAATAAAATTATGAAGGAAAAAGGGCATTAAACCTTGATCTTATAAAGAATAGCAAGCTGCGGACTAGGTCCGCAGCTTTTTTATTTAAAAATAAAATTAAAACCTTGCCAAAAACCCAAAATAAACTATATTTGTCAGTCTTAACAAAAATTAACAATAGAAAATGGATAATATTGAAGCAATAAGTCCGAAACCGGATGAATTGGTAGAGAATAAGGGCTCCAGACATCCGAAAGGATTATGGGTTCTATTCGGAACGGAAATGTGGGAGCGTTTCAACTTTTACGGAATGAGAGCACTTTTGACGCTCTTTATGGTAAATTCCTTATTGATAAAAGAAGCTGATGCAGCAATTATCTATGGTGGATTTTTAGCTTTATGTTATTTAACTCCACTTTTGGGAGGGTTTATTGCTGATAAATATATCGGAAACAGATTTGCCATTATTGTAGGTGGATCTCTTATGGCCATTGGTCAGTTTTTATTATTCATTAGTGCTTCAACGTTCTCTGCGGATATTGGAAGTGCTAAAATGATTATGTGGTTGGCATTATTTGTTATCATTTTTGGTAATGGATTCTTCAAACCGAACATTTCCTCAATGGTAGGAAGTCTTTATCCAAAACAAGAGAAATCTAAACTGGATTCTGCATTCACCATCTTCTATATGGGGATTAACATTGGAGCATTTTTAGGACAGTTTATCTGCCCTTACGTAGGAGACGTAAAAGATGCTACAACCGGAGTAAGAGATATTTTCGCTTTCAAATGGGGATTCTTAGCCGCTTCAATAGCAATGTTAATAGGAACTGTAACATTCTTTATCCTTAAAAACAAATACGTTGTAACTCCAGAAGGAAGACCTATCGGAGGATTACCAAAAAATAACAGTACAGCAGATTTTGAAGAAGGAGAATCTCAGACCGCTAAATTCTCAGGGATGTCTTTAGGGATCACTGTAGGAATCTTTGCTGTTCTTTTCTTTGTATTCAGATATTTACTGGTAGGAGAACTTGGGTTTAACTCAGTGGAAATGGGGCAGATGATTAAGGGAATTATTTATCCATTCATCTATGCAGCAGGTATTTCCCTTGCATTCCTGATTATGACTTCTGCTGAAAATAAAGTAGAAAGACAGAGAATCTGGGTAATTTATATTGTTTCATTCTTCATTATCTTCTTCTGGGCTGCTTTTGAACAGGCAGGTTCTTCATTAACATTTATTGCAGATAACCAGACAGACAGAAACATTTTCGGATGGAATATGCCACCTTCAATGGTTCAGATCTTCAACGGAATTTTCGTAGTTCTATTAGCTGTTCCTTTCAGTTTATGTTGGGATAAATTAAGAGCAAAAGGAAAAGAGCCGGTATCTCCATTCAAACAGGCAATGGGACTAGCATTAATTGCTCTTTCTTATTTCATCATTGCACACAACGTAAAAGATCTTGGAAGTTCAGGTTTATTAGCTATCAAATGGTTAATGCTTCTATACTTCATCCAAACTTGTGGTGAGCTTTGTTTATCTCCAATCGGACTTTCTTTGGTAGGTAAATTAGCGCCAAAAAGATTTGCTTCATTATTATATGGTGTTTTCTTTATCTCTAATGCTGCCGGATATGCTTTAGCAGGTTCATTAGGAGCTCTTATCCCTGCAACAGGTGATAAGTTTAAGAAAGCTCAGGAAATTGGAGTTAACTTACAGGATGTCTTAGATAAAAAAGTAACCTTAACTGCAGAGCAGGCTGCTGCATTTGAAAAGGCTCAATTACCATTACACAACCCTACTTTCGTAGGATTTGAGATTCATAATTTATTTGAATTCTTCATGGTATTCGTTGTACTTTGTGGTATTGCTTCTGTAATATTAGGTCTACTTTCACCTATCTTAAAGAAAATGATGCACGGTGTAAACTAATTGCATTAACAAAATATGAATAAAACCTCTGCTAAGTCAGAGGTTTTTTTTATTTTCGTATGATGGAAATTTCCGAAGATTCTTTATTCCAATCCGTAAAGGAGATCATTAGACTGTCGCGCGAAAAGGTTTTTCGAATAGCGAATTCTACGTTACTGCTTACTTACTGGCAGATTGGAAAACTTATTGTTGAAGATGAACAAAAAGGAAAAGAACGCGCTGAATACGGAAAATACACTTTAAAGAATCTTTCTCAGAAGCTTACTTTAGAGTTTGGAAAAGGTTTTGACTATACAAATCTTTCCAATATGCGTAAGTTTTACATGGCTTTTCCAATTGTTGACACATTGTCTCAACAATTGAGTTGGTCTCATTACCGATTGCTTTCCAGTCAGGATGATAAGAATAAAAGACAATATTATCTGAATGAAGCCGTACAAAACAATTGGAATGTAAGAGATCTAAAAAGACAAATTAGCTCACTAGCCTACGAAAGAGTTTTAAAACATAAAAAATCTTCACCCGAAAGCATCCACAGTGTTTTAAAAGATCCTTACATTTTTGAGTTTCTTGGCATAAAGGCAGACGAACAATTTTCTGAAAAAGAAATGGAGACCGCCATTATTGACCATATCCAAAAGTTTTTACTGGAATTTGGAAAAGGATTCGCTTTTGTGGCCAGACAACAACATATCTCCACAGATACCTCAGATTTTTATATTGATCTGGTTTTCTACAATTACATCCTAAAATGCTTTGTCATCATTGACCTGAAAACGGGAGAACTTTCTCATCAGGATATTGGGCAAATCGATATGTATGTAAGAATGTATGATGACCTGAAACGAGGCGAAGGAGACAACCCAACTATTGGTATTTTATTGTGTTCCGAAAAAGATGAAACCATTGTAAAGTATTCGGTACTCAATGATAAAAACAATTTATTTGCCAGCAAATACCTGCTGTACCTCCCAAAAGAAGAAGAATTAAAACAAATCATCGATCAGGACAGAATTCGTTTTGAACTGGATCAGGATAATAAAAACCCTTAATTAAAACAATCATATATCGTTATGAGCTTAACTCTAGAAGAAATACAAGACTTTAAAGGAAAGTATCCAAAGCAGCTTTGGACCTTATTCACCGTAGAAATGTGGGAACGTTTCTGTTTTTATGGAATGCGAGGCGTCCTTACCATTTTCATGGTAGATCAATTAGGTTTGTTAGAAGACAAAGCGAATTTACAATATGGAGCAATACAGGCTTTTATTTATGCTTTTACTTTTATAGGAGGTATTTTTGCTGATAAAATCTTAGGCTTTAAAAAATCTTTGGTTTTCGGTGGAATCATTATGTCCATTGGAAATCTTATTATAGCCCTTTCTCCCCATGACTTCTTTTATTTCGGGATTACCTGTTCTATTATAGGTACCGGATTTTTTAAACCTAATATCTCATCGATGGTTGGTGAGCTTTATAAAGAGGATGATCCAAGAAGAGATGCCGGGTATGGTCTTTTCTATGCCGGAATCAATATTGGAGGTCTTCTAGGTGGAGCTTTGTGTGTTTATCTTGGAAAATATCACTCTTGGTCATGGTGTTTCCTGGCAGCGGCTATTGTAATGATTTTAGGTCTGATTACTTTTTTTGCTACCAGAAAAACATTAGGACCTATTGGTGATTCTCCACTACAGTTTATTCCTAAATCAAAGAGAACTTTACGTGAAGTATTGGTATATATTGGGGCATTATTAAGTATGCCACTTATTTTCATCATGGTTAAAAACACAAGCTTTACAGATTATTTCATGTATCTGATTGGTATTGCTGCTGTAGGCTATTTCATCATGGAAACTTTAAAACAGACTTCTTCTTATCAAAAGAAACTGATTGCAGCATTCGTATTTATATTTATGTACTTTTTGTTCAATTCCATTTATGAACAAAGTGGTGGGTCTCTGTCTTTATTTGCAAAAGATAACCTTGTACACAGTTTACTAGGATTTGGTATGGATCCTAACGTAATTAACAACAGTGCTAATTCCTTCTTTATCATAATTTTTAGCCCGCTGATTGGTTTAGCATGGGTTGGTTTAAACAAAAAGAAACTTGAACCTAATACTATTAATAAATTCGGAATTGGATTTTTATTCCTGGCAGCAGGATTCTTCTTATTCTATAGTTTAAGATATTTTGCAGGTGCAGATGGAAAATCTTCACTTAATCTATTTACGTTCACATGGCTTGTCATTACTTTCGGTGAACTATGTTTAGGTCCAATCGGTATGTCTATTATCACCAAACTATCTCCTAAAAAAATGTTTGGAATGATGATGGGGCTATGGTTCTTAGCAAGTGCATTCGGACAGTTTGCTGCCGGAAAAATTGGAGCTAGCTTATCTGAGGCCAACACTGGGAATACCAATATGAGTAAACTATTAGCTTATACAGATGGATATAAAACACTGGGTATTTATGCTTTAATTGCAGGAGTGGTATTAATATTGCTATCTTCACTCGTGAAAAAATTAATGCAGGATGTAAAATAAAAAAATAAGTAATTATGCTTATTTTTACGTAAATATCAAATTATGAAGAAAATTTTAAGCATAGTTCTCTTATTATTATTAAATTTTAGTTTTGCACAGACTAAATGGATGACTATTGAAGAGGCTTTAAAAGCTCAGAAAGAAAATCCTAAAAAAATTCTTATTGATTTTTATGCAGACTGGTGTGGCCCCTGTAAGATTATGGATAAAAAAACTTACGGACATCCGGTCCTGTCGCAGATTTTAAATGAGAATTTCTATCCTGTAAAATTTAATGCTGAAGAGAAAAAAAGTATTGAAATTTTTGGAAGAACATTTTCCAATCCTAATACAGAACAGAAAAAAGGACGAAATTCTTTACATGAATTTACTCAATACATGAATGTAGGAGCTGTTCCAAGTACTGTATTTCTGGATGAACATGGTGATCCAATCACTATCCTTCAGGGAGAATTATCTGCAAAAGAACTGGAACCTTACCTGGAACTGATTTCAAAGGATCTCTTTAAAAAGATCCGTACCAGAGAACAATGGGAAGATTATCAGAAGAAATTCAAATCTAAAATCAAAGAGTAATTAAATTTTCAGGCTTAAATTACTTTATATAAACTAAGACTTTCAATTTTTTTTGGAAGTCTTTTTTATTTTACCGAAATTCGAAACTTTATTTTCATACCATATTCGGTTCCCGAATCTCAAATAAGAAATGACTTTAGAAACTTCCATAGAATATGTAAAAGGAATAGGTCCGGAAAGAGCCAAACTCATCAAAAGTGTGTTGGGCCTATCCACCGTAGAAGATATGCTGAACTTCTACCCTATCCGTTACCTGGATAAAAGTAAACTCTATAAAATCTCTCAGCTTCATGAAGAAACCAGTCAGGAAGTTCAGTTTAAAGGAAGAATTACCCAGGTTCAGGAAATTCAGACCGGAAAAACCAAGAGATTAACAGCTAAATTTAATGATGATACGGGAAGTATGGATCTTGTATGGTTTCAGTACTCAAAATGGCTGAAAGAGCAACTTCCTATTAACCGTGAGGTTTATATTTTTGGGAAGATCAATGTTTTTAACCGCCAATTTTCGATGCCGCATCCTGAAATTGAGGCCGAGGAAAAGAAAGAAGGCGAAACTCGTTTAAAACCCATTTATCCAAGTTCTGAAAAACTGACAAAAAGAGGGCTTAACCAGAGGTTTTTTCAAAATGCTTTAAGAAATATCTGCAGGGAAATCCCGAACCTTATTGAGGAAAACTTTCCGGAATATCTGATGAAAACCTTCAAGTTTATGTCACGCCAACACGCTTTCCTGAATGTACATTTTCCTAAAGATCAAGAACATTTTGATAAAGCAGATTTCAGACTAAAATTTGAAGAGTCTTTCTTTTTTCAATTAGGATATGGTTTAAAAAAGCTTCATCATAAAACACAGTCTTATGGCAATCCGTTTCCTATTATTGGGGACCACTTTAACGATTTCTATGAGAACCACCTTCCTTTTGAACTTACCGGTGCTCAAAAAAGGGTTTTAAAAGAAATCCGGATGGATATGAAAAGGCCGATTCAGATGAACAGGCTTTTACAGGGAGATGTAGGTTCCGGAAAAACAATGGTTGCTTTATTAACCATGCTTATTGCCATGGATAATGGTTTTCAAAGCTGTATGATGGCTCCTACTGAAATTCTTGCCCAGCAGCATTATAATGGAATAAAAGATTTACTAGAAAAAACGGGAATCAATGTCCGATTGTTGACAGGTTCCACCAAAGTAAAAGAAAGGAGAATTATTCATGAAGAGCTGGAAAATGGTACTCTTTCTATTCTTGTGGGAACTCATGCTGTTTTGGAAGATAAAGTTAAATTCAAAAATCTTGGATTATCCATTATTGATGAACAGCATAGATTCGGAGTGGCACAACGGGCTAAACTTTGGGCTAAAAATAAAATCCCACCTCATATTTTGGTGATGACTGCCACCCCTATTCCAAGGACATTGGCGATGAGTTTTTATTCTGATCTGGATGTTTCTGTGATTGATGAAATGCCTGTGGGAAGAAAACCAATTATCACTGCTCACAGAAGGGAGAAAGACAGATTATATGTGTATAATTTCTGTAGGGATGAAATTAAAAAAGGAAGACAGGTCTATTTTGTTTATCCGTTGATTGAGGAGTCTGAAACGTTAGATTATAAAAACCTAATGGAAGGTCTGGAACATGTCATGGATTTCTTCTCGGATTACAATGTTACCATGCTTCACGGGAAAATGAAACCGGATGAAAAGGATGCTGCTATGACTTATTTTGCTTCAGGAAAAGCTGAAATTATGGTAGCTACTACTGTTATTGAAGTAGGAGTAAATGTTCCGAATGCTTCCGTAATGGTTATTGAAAGTTCTGAGAGGTTTGGTCTTTCACAGCTTCATCAGCTTAGAGGACGTGTAGGAAGAGGTGCTGAACAGAGTTATTGTATTTTGATGACTTCCGATAAATTATCAAAGGAAAGCAGAACCCGTATCAAGACAATGACTGAAACCAATGATGGTTTTAAAATTTCTGAGGTTGATATGCAGCTTCGTGGTCCCGGTGATATTTTAGGAACCCAGCAAAGTGGCGTGGTTGATTTTAAAAGACTGGATCTGGTCAACGATTCTGCCATTATTAAGACTACCAAAAATACTGTTGACAAAATCCTTGAAGCTGATCCTATGCTGGCAAGACAAGACAATCTGATTATTAAAAATTATTATATAAAGTACTATAAAGGAAAAAATAAATGGAGTAAAATTTCATAAAAAAAACCGCAGAAAAACTTTCCTGCGGTCCCCTTATAAAACTGTTATTTAGAAGAAATTACTTTTTTGGTCTGCTTAAAAATTTATTTTAATAGCTTAAACTTAATATTTTGTGATGTGGTGTGAAAATATCTATATATTATTTGAAGATAAGTCATCACTATTAAAATAAATTATAAAAAAAACAAAATGAATTATTTTTCCAACTTGCTTATTATAAAAACTAACTGTGTCTAGTGGAGATGAGGGAATGAAACGAATAAAAAATATCTCCAACTATTTCGAGTTTTCATGATTGTACCGTTTTGTTTAAAGATCTTCTATGCTTTAAAATTGGAAATGAATATAACTCATTTTGTTTACATCGTGATTTATATATTTTTACTGTAGAAACAATTACTTTTCATTCATCTATATCTTCATGTATATAATCTAATTTGTGTCACTAAGTTTACATTTACAAATGTCTGAATATTAACTGTATTCTTTTTTATATTATTTCAGTTATTAGTTATAAAATTTTCACTTCAATGTGAATATTATACAACAAATAACATTCCATTCTTCTAAAATGGAAATCAGAAACTACCTATACATCATACTTTTAGAATAAAATTATCTTTATTTAATCCTGAGGTATAATATTGCCAGTTTATTGTAATAATCTCTGTAAGGACCTTTTTTAAAGTTCCAAAATCAGAAGGTTTTCTCATACAAATATTGTTTCCTTTTACAAAAGTTTCTTCAATTTCATTCTCAGAGATCTCTTCACTATAAATGGCTGTCACCATATTACTGAACTTTGGATTGGCTTTTAGTTCATCAATACATTCCATACTGTCTTTTCCGGGAATAGTGTAATTAATAAAAACGATTTCGGGAACTACAGCATCATTGTTGTTAAGATACTCCATCAAATTTTTTCCATTGTTGAAACATTGAACTTTTATAGAGATCTTAAGCTCTTTAAATATATTTTTAAAAAAAATTAAGGTGTTTTCATCATTATCTGCTACAATTACGTTCAGAAATTCTTTATTCATACTGCATTTTAGGGTTTATTACCATGCTTTGGGCTCTTCTTCTTTTTCCTATGATCTTTTGAAACTGTGAGGGTGTAATTCCTGTCGTATTTTTAAACTGAGTACTTAAATGCGCCACGCTGGAATAATTCAGCTTATGGGCAATTTCGGTAAGACTTTGCTTATTCCTTATAATCAAAGCTTTTGCGTGCTCTATTTTCTGGAGAATAATAAAATTCTCAATGGAAGTATAAGCAACCTCTGAAAACAGATTGGAAAGATATCCATAGCTGTGATTCAGTTTTTCAGAAATATAAATGGATGCTTTTACAGGAATAATCTCTTCAGAAAAAACAAGTTCTACAATTGCATCTTTTATTTTCTGTACCAAAGCCGTTTTCTGGCTTTCTATGATCTCAATACCATAATCCTCAAGATTCTTCTTGAAAAGATTATGTTGCTCTTGCGTAAAGGGTTCATAGAACTCCACCTCACCGAAGTTCAGCAACCGGTATTTCAGCCCGTGCTCCTTCAGTTTTTCGTCCAATACCTTTTTACAAAGAGCATTGAAATCAAATTTAACGTACATTTTCATCCTGGTATAAGTAAGCCTATTTTTTTAGTAAATATAATAATTTATTTCAATTAAATGTGAAATAGAAAATATTTTTTTAACATAATATATATACGCAAAAACTCCTGTATCCGAAAATACAGGAATTTAAACACTAAGGATGAAAAAAATATACTGATAAAAAGCTATGTCAGCTCAAAACCAAGCATATGAATGTATTATTATAAGTGATTTGGTTCTGAAACAAAGATGATTCAAAAAAAGAAATCACTTGTTATAGAATTACGGGATAAAGTTACAAAATTTTAAGTCAAATATCAGTGAATTAGAAACTCCATTAAAAAATCATCCATCACAAATCCGTTTCCGATATCAAAGACTCCCTCTCCATAAACCCTGTAGCCTTGGGATTCATAAAAGTTTCGGGCTGCATTATTTTTATTCACATTAAGGATAATTCTTTTATTTCCGTTCTCAGAAACTTTCTCATTTAAAAACTGAAGTGCACCTTTTCCAAATCCTTTTCCTTTACTTTCCGGAACAAGATAAATGCGATGAAGCTTTGTAGTTTGGTCTTCATAATTGTGTTCGTATCCAATAAACCCTTCATAAGAATGATTACTTTCATCTTCAATCAGATAATAATGATAATTGGGATTCTGAAGGTGATTTTGAATTTCCACTTCTGAATACATTTCAGAGAGCATATACTCCATTTGTTCTTCCGAAAGGATCTCTGCATAAGCGTTTTCCCACGATCTTCTTGCCAGATCCTGAATCAGGGGAATATCTTTCCCTGTTGCTTTAATTAATTTCATATTTTATGGATTATGATTAAAAAAAGTGAAAAGCCTGAACTTTTCACTTTGTTGTATAGTATGATGTTTAATAGACAAATTATTAAATCTTAGCCATTTCAGCTTTAATTTTACCATAAAGTCCTTCTGATGCCTGAACTAAAGGAAGTCTCAGATAATTCTTAATGATTCCTTTTTCAGCTAATACTACTTTAATACCGCAAGGGTTACCTTCTGCAAAAATAAGGCGTGTAATATCAACCAATTTATTGTGAATCTCATAAGCCTCTTTTACCTTTCCTTCAAAAGCCAATTGTACCATTGTAGAGAACTCTTTTGGATACCCCTGTCCGATTACAGAAATTACTCCATCACCTCCAGCTAACGTTACAGGAAGGGTATATTCATCATCTCCGGAAACTACAGAAAAACCTTCCGGTTTCTTTCTAAGGATATCAAAATACTGTAAGATATTTGGAGACGCCTCTTTAATCATAAATAGATTTGGGAATTCTGTTGCCAGACGAAGTGTAGTATCTGCATCAACATTCTGCCCAGTTCTGGACGGAACATTATAAATAATGATATTTTTCCCTGTAGAAGCTAAAGCCTTATAATGTTGGTAAAGACCTTCCTGGTTAGGTTTATTATAATACGGAGATACAGAAAGTACTGCTTCAAATGCAGAAAGATCTGCTTCTTCAATCTGTTTCTTGACTTCAAGAGTATTGTTCCCGCCAATTCCTAAAACCAAAGGAAGACGTTTATTATTTACCTTAATGATATGCTCAATTACCTGTTTCTTCTCATCATCAGAAAGCGTTGCAGCCTCAGCTGTAGTTCCTAATACTACCAAATAATTGGTTCCGTTATCAATGTTATAATCAATCAGTTTTGTTAAACTGTCGAAGTCAACGGATAAATCTTCATTAAAGGGTGTTACCAATGCAACACCTACTCCTTTTAAAATGCTCATCTGTTCGAATTATTTTTGCCAAATTTAATCATTTACAATAAGAATTTGTAATAAATAATAATGTTTTATTATACATATAGTTATATTTGCATATACTAAAAGATATTATGAAATCGCTATAATCGAAATTGTTTATAAAAACACCGAAATAACGGCGATTGCATATGACCTTTATAAAAATAATTTACAGCATATGAAAAATAAATTCTTGTTATTAGGAATTGCTCTGGCATCTCTTACCGCATGCAAAACGGCTTCTACACTGCAGCTTGCGAATGTAAAGACCCAGAAAAACATTTCTATTAATAATGAGCTAAAAAATGATGAGGAGTTTGTAAAATTTATTGAACCTTATAAACAGAAATTGGATAAAGAGATGAATCAAAAAATCTCGCATACCAATACAGACCTTACCAAGCAGGGAGATAACAGTAATCTTGGAAATCTTTTAGCAGATTATACCCTTGAAGGCGGTGATGAATGGACGAAAACCCACCTTAAACAAAATGTAGATGCCGCATTAATCAATATTGGAGGAATTCGTACTACGATTGGACAAGGTGATATCATGCTTAAAAATCTCTTTGAAGTAATGCCTTTCGAAAATGAACTCATCATTGTAAAAATGAAAGGGACAGATTTACCCGGACTTTTTGAATACTATGCTAAAACACAGGTAAACAATCCGGTTTCTCATTTATATATTGAAACAAAAAACGGACAATTAACCAAATCTTTAATTAACGGAAAAGAAGTAGATCCTAATAAGGATTACTATATTGCAACTTCAGACTATCTGGCTTTAGGTGGTGATAATATGAAATTCTTTTCAAAAGGAGAATCTATTCCTACAGGAGTAAAACTTAGAGATTTATACATAGATTATTTCAAGAGGAATCCTGAAATTGTTACTCCTACAGATGTTCGTTTAAATTTTATCGGTAAAAAGTAATGGATAGAAAAAGTTTTTTAAAAGCAATAGGTGGCGGATCTTTAGCAATGGCTTTAGCTCCCAATATGATGATGGCGGAAGAATTAAAAATTCTCAACTTAAAATCCGCGAATAAACTAACCATTCTTCATACTAACGATCAGCATAGCAGAATAGAACCTTTTGATGCAAGCTATACAAAGAATCCTAACCAGGGAGGCTTTGCAAGAAGGGCCAGCTTAATTCAGCACATCAGAAATCAGGAAAGCAATGTACTTCTTCTTGATTCCGGAGATATTTTTCAGGGAACCCCTTATTTTAACTTTTTTGGTGGTGAGCTGGAATTCAAATTAATGTCCATGATGAAGTATGATGCTTCTACTATGGGAAATCATGATTTTGATAACGGGCTTGAAGGATTTCTAAAGGTTCTTCCGAATGCGAAGTTCCCTTTCATCTGTTCCAATTATGATTTTAAGAATACAATTCTTGATGGGAAAACATCTCCTTATAAAATCTTCAATAAGAACGGAATCAAAGTGGGAATCTTTGGAGTAGGAATTCAGTTGGATGGCCTTGTAGGTAAAAAGCAGTATGCCGAAACCGTATATTCTAATCCGATTGATGTAGCCCAACACTATTCAAACCTCTTGAAAAAAGACCAGAAATGTGATCTTGTCATTTGCCTTTCGCATATTGGATACGATTATAAAGATGAACCCAATAAGGTTAGCGATAAACTTTTAGCCGCCAATACGGAAAATATAGATATCATCCTTGGTGGTCACACCCATACATTTTTACCGGAACCTCAGACATTCACTAACAGACAAGGAAAAAACGTTCTTGTTAACCAGGTGGGATGGGCAGGACTTCTTTTAGGTAGAATAGATTTTTATTTTGATTCAAACAAAAACGTACAGCATATTTCCTGGAACAACCAGGCAATAGACAGCAGCATAATAGCATAACATGAAAAAACTCTCTCTAATTTCTCTTGGTATTTTAGCCTCCCTGCAGTTTACAAAAGCTCAGGTCATTTCATCAAAAAAATGGGCAGATCTCTTTTCCTATAATAATGTCTTAACTATGAAGGAAGACAATGGACGAATAGTAGCTGCCACAGAAAACGGGATATTCTATTATACCATATCAACAGGAGAAATTACGAAATTGTCTAAAGCAAATGGTCTTCATAATATAGGCATAACGGCTTTCGATTATGATCCTAAAAGCAAAACAGGAGTTATTGGTTATGAAAACGGAGCCATAGATGTGGTTACTCCCAATGAAGTTAAATACATTGTTGATATTCCTATTGCCACTGGGTATAACGGAAATAAAAAAATCAATCATATTTCTATCACTGGAGATAGAGCCACCATTTCTGTAGGGTATGGAGTCTCAATATTTAACCTAAAAAAGAAAGAATTCATTGATTCTGCATTTTTCCTTAACGGAGGAACATTTGAAGCCAGTAATGAAGCTACCATATTCGGAAATAAAGTATACTCTGTTACCAATTCAGGTTTGAAGAGTCATGAAATAAATAATACATTCCCAGCATTCTCTACATGGGTTACTGAGGTTCCCGGAGCCTTCAAACACATTGATTCCGAATCTGAATTAGCATTTTCTTCTGCTACCGCTGCATTCATTTATAATAATGGAGCCCCTATTCAGTTGCCTATTAATCTTGGAAATATTCAGGATGTTGTTGTAACTGAGAATAATATTGTAGTTACAGACAGCAGAGTATATACATTTGGGCTAAACGGAACCAATTCGAATGCGACAGACTTTGGAGAGCAGTGTAATACTGCTACGATGGCTGGCGGAAGATTATTTGGAGGAACTGTATTATCAGGAATAAAGGATGAAAGTAATCATACCTATAGACCTTCAGGCCCAGAATTTAATTTTGCTTATAAGATAGGTATACACGATAACAATCAGTTATTGGTTTCCACTGGAGCAAGAGTGGGAAGATACAATGGTCCAATAAATAACCCTAAAAGACCTGGATTTTATTATTTTAATGGGACAGAATGGATTTATCCTTCTTACTTTAAAACTTTCACCGGAGCTATCAATGTATTAGACGCTATCCTTAATCCTCTTGATAATAGTGAAGTTCTCTTTGCAAACTATACAATGAGTTCCCAGGGAATCTATAAGCTAAAATATAATGCTACAAATAAAGACTTTGATTTTGTAAAATACTATCCAGTAAAAGCTACTTCTAACGAAAGACGAGCTGTAGGCTTTACAACTGATACTCAAAACAATATTTTCGCTGTATTTTCATATAATGATGGAGGTCCCGCAGTGGCAGTTTATGACAAGGCTAAAGATGATTTCAATCTAAAAGTATCTAATTTTAAAAGTGCATCCGTACAAAAACCTATCATTTATGAAAATATGTTATGGATACCTTTATCAAGGACAAATGCTTTTTGGGTGTATGACTATAAAGATCCACTCAACTTTTCTGATGATACCGACTATATATTAGATGAAAAAAATGGCTTTCCATCTACTGCTTCCGGAACATTATCTGTAGCCGCTGACAAATCTGGTGATGTATGGATTAGTACAGATAAAGGAGTAAGAGTCTTATCTAATGCTGCTACTGCAATAAAAGCTCCCGAACCTAAGGTTAGTCCTATAATTATAGAACAAAACGGGATTGGTGAAGAGCTATTCAGAGATTCAAGCATTCTTCAGATAGAACCAGACGGAGGAAATTATAAATGGGTTTCTGTAGAAGGAGGAGGTGTATATTACCTTTCTGCAGACGGTCAAAGAACCATCAAGCATTTTACCATGGAAAATTCTCCTCTTCCTACCAATACTGTTACCGATATAAAAGTAGACAGAAAAACAGGAAAAGTATATTTTGTAACTTATAACGGGATTGTAACTTATCAGGGCGATATCACAGATGTAACATCCAATTTTGGAGAAGTAATGGTCTATCCTAACCCTGTGGTTTATTCTAATTTCAAAGGAAAAGTTACCATTAAGGGACTAGCAGAAAAAACCAACATAAGAATCGTTGATGCTGCAGGAAATGTTGTACATTCTGCAATAGCACGAGGAGGAACTTATGAATGGGATCTTAACAACCAACGAGGAGCCAGAGTGGCATCGGGAATTTACTTTGTACTTATGACCAATGAAGATGGTTCTGATAAAGCGACAGCCAAAATAGGCGTAGTCAATTAATGAATACACAAAACGGTTTTTTACTTTCATTCATCAAATACGGGGAAAATGATGCTGTATTGCATTGTTTTACTGAGGAGGATGGTTTTCAGTCTTATTTTCTGAAAGGAATTTATTCCCGAAAAAATAAAAAGAAAGCCTTCCTGCAACCCTTGAATAAACTGAACTTCTCCATTAGTCCTGTAAGAGGTAATGGAATACCCACAATTTCAAAATTTGAGCTGATAAAAGGAAATGATGCTTATGCGGATATTAAGGCAGGTACTGTCATATTCTTTATTTCAGACTTTCTTAATCAGGTCCTCAAACTAGAAAATAAAAACCTTACTATATTCTTCAGTATTGAAAGGTTTATTGCTGAACTGGAACAACAAAACTATCAGTGTCACTTGCTATTTCTACTCGTTATACTAAAAGTACAGGGAGTTGCTCCTCTAATAGGAGAAGGAAATTTTTTGGATCCGGAAACAGGAACTTTTTCTACAATCTCCGCCCATCAGTTATTCAGTGAAGAGATTTCCATGATTTGGAAAAATATCCTCACTGCTGAGAATCTCTATAGTGTAAAAATACATTCCTCTCTAAGAAAAAATTTCCTAGACAGTCTTTTGGTATATTACCATTATCATATTACCGATTTTAAAACCCCTGCATCACTGGAAGTAATACAACAGATATTTGAATAGTTTTTAAAAGCAAAAAGTATTGATAGTCAGAGCAGAATATGAGTGGTCTTTCTCTATCTCATCTTATTCATTTTCTTTCCCTTTTACTTCTTCAACATCTTCAGGCATTTCCGTTTCAGATTCGGCCATTTCTTTTTTAGTAAACCTTGGTTGTAGTATTTTTGCAATAAGCCCTGTCCAGCCTGTTTGATGAGAGGCTCCTACTCCACGCCCATTATCTCCGTGAAAATATTCGTAAAATAGAATATAATCTTTAAAATCAGGATCAGTTTGAAATCTTTCATATTGCCCATTTACAGGACGCTTCCCGTTATCATCCTTTAAAAATATCTTTGCAAGCCGTTTATTTAAAGAGTCTGCTATCTGATCCAGATTTGAATAACTTCCGCTTCCAGTGGGGAATTCAATTAAAAAGTCAGGACTGTAATAGAAGAAAAAACGTTGGAGACTATCAATAATCAAAAAATTGATAGGAAACCAAATCGGCCCGCGCCAGTTGCTATTCCCACCAAATAATCCACTGTCACTTTCTGCGGGAGCATATTTTACAGAATAATCGGTTTCATTGAGGTTCAGGGTATAAGGATTTTCTTCATATTCCTTAGAAAGGGCCCTCACTCCATATTCGCTTAGGAATTCATCAGGATTCAGCATTCTTGCCAACAATCTTTTTAATCTATGCCCCCGAAGCAAAGACAAAAGATGTTTCGAATCCTGTCCTTTCACTTCCCATCTTGAAACCAAGGCTGCTAATTCTGGTTTATTTTCTAATACCCATTTCATTCTTTTCTTGAAGTTAGGTAGGTTTTCAATCATTTCATCATCTATCACCTCAACGGCAAACATAGGAATTAGCCCTACGATAGTTCTTAGTCGTAAATACATATGAGTTCCGTCACTGGAGGCAATAGCATCATAGAAAAACTCATCCTCTTCATCCCAAAGGCTGAAATTTTCATCCCCCATATTATCTAATGAATGAGCAATAGCCAGAAAATGTTCAAAAAACTTCATAGCCATTTCTTCATAAACAGGATTGTACAATGCAAGTTCAAGGGCAATACGCATCATATTCAGTGCAAACATGGCCATCCAACTTGTTCCATCGGATTGTTCCAACTGCTCTCCATTCGGAAGAACCGAATTCCGATCAAAGACCCCAATATTATCAAGGCCTAAAAAGCCGCCTTCAAAAATATTATTGCCATTGATATCTTTTTTATTTACCCACCAGGTAAAGTTCATCAGTAACTTCTGAAAAGCACTTTCTAAAAATTCCAGATCAGGTTTTTCTCTTAAATATTCATCAATCTTAAAAACTCGGAACACTGCCCAGGCATGTACCGGAGGGTTTACATCACTTAAATTCCATTCATAAGCAGGGAGCTGCCCGTTAGGATGCATATACCATTCAAATAAAAAGAGTTTCAGTTGGTGTTTGGCAAAATCCGGATCAATTAATGAAAAACTGATCGTATGAAAAGCCAGATCCCAGGTGGCATACCAAGGATATTCCCATTTATCAGGCATAGAAATAATATGTTCATTATTAAGATGCTTCCATTCATAATTTCTTATCCTTTCCCGGGATTTGGGCGGTGGTATTTCTGCAGGATCACCTTTCAGCCATTTCTCAACATTGTAATGGTAAAACATTTTGTTCCAAAGCATACCGGCAAATGCCTGCCTTTGAACCAATTTTTCATCCTCTGACTGAATTCCTTTCTGAATATCAGCATAAAATTCATCTGCCTCCTTATATCGTGTTTCAAAAATAGAGTCAAAATCACTGAACGGATCTTTTAGTTCCTTATCAGAAATTCTGAACTCATATACTTTGGATTCTTTAGCTTTAAAATATTCATCAATAAAAAATGATGCTTTTGTACCGGTATTTTTAGGATTAACTGCTTGAGAATTTCCTGTCAGTACAAAATCATTAATCCCATTCTTGCAATATCTTGACTCGTTGGAAGACTGATACAGTCTTTGATTGTTAGTCTCATTATTACAAAATAGCATTTTTGAAGATTGTTTTGCGTAGAAATTCTTAGTTTCAAGATCCTTATGGTTTATTCTGATATGATTCGCTTCTTCAGCAGACAATTGAGGTTTGTAATCATCATATCCCCAGTTCCAGGTATTCCTGAACCAGACAGTTGGTAAAATTACAAGGGCTGTATCTTTTTCTGCTTTATTAATTATTGTTAGCCGGACAAGAATATCATTTTGGCTCTCCTTGGCATATTCAATAAAAATATCGAAGTATTCATTGCTATCAAAGATTCCGGTATCAATTAACTCATACTCGGGTTCGTTCTTACCTCTTTCTGCATTGTTTTTTATCAGATCATCGTAAGGGAAGGCATTTTGAGGATATTTATACAACATCTTCATATAGGAATGGGTAGGTGTGGAATCCAGATAATAAAAATACTCTTTTACGTCTTCCCCATGATTTCCCTGGCCATTGGTAAGTCCAAAGAATCGTTCCTTTACCATTTTATCCTTTTTATTCCAGAAACCAACGGAGAATATCAACTTTTGGAGATCATCACATATTCCACAGATGCCTTCCTCACCCCAACGGTAAGTTTTGGCTTCTGCTGTGTCATGACTGGTATAATTCCAGGCATCTCCATTTTCACTATAATCTTCACGAACAAGTCCCCATTCACGGTTACTTACATAAGGACCCCATTTTTTCCATGAAATATCTGAAACTCTGTGTTTTTCTGACATAAGCATTAATTATGAGTAATGAATAATGAGCAATAAGTAATGTAAAATATAACTGCTTTTTATGACAACAAATCCAAACTTTAAACCTTGAGCTTTAAATCAAAGGCATTTACCCACCTGTAGAGAAACTCTCAAAGGTGGTCATTCCACCATCAACGAAAATACTGGTTCCGGTAATGTAATCAGCAAGGTCACTTGCCAGAAATGCAGCAAGGTTTCCTATATCCTGTGGTTGTCCGATTCTGTTATAAGGAATAAGGGTGAGCAGTGAATTGAGGGCTTCTGATGTACTCCATGCATTTTTATTGATGGGTGTTTGAATGGCTCCCGGACAAATAGAATTAACGCGGATCTTATCAGCACCATATTCCTGAGCTAACGTTTGCATAAGCATTCTAATAGCCCCTTTACTGGAGGCATAATTAGCATGTCCAGCCCATGGAATAATTTCATGCACAGAACTGATATGAATAATCTTTCCACAAGCTATGGAGCGGGATGTATCTATTCCCCGGCGAAGGAATTCTTTGACAGCTTCCCTTGCGCAAAGAAACTGTCCTGTAAGATTAACACCTATTACGGCATTCCACTGATCTAAAGTCATTTCAGTGAATTTCGCATCTTTTTGAATTCCGGCATTATTAATCAGAATATCTACAGTACCAAATTCAAAAACTACATCCTGAAACATCTTTACGACTTGGTCTTCCTGTGAAACATCACATTGATAAATAATTCCTTTCCCTCCGGCATCCGTAATTTCTTTCAATACCGATTTTGCTTCATCCTGAGATCTTGGTGAAGAATGGTTGACAATAACAATTGCACCTGCTGAAGCCAATGATTTTGCAATACCGGAACCAATACCGCTGGAGGCTCCTGTAACTACTGCTACCTGATTGTGAAGTGATATTTCCATAGTTGTAAATTGATGTTACTCAAAGTTATGGAAAGAAATCAGCAGTAAAAGGATTATAATTTTAAAATTTTATTAAAGTTTTTTATACATCAGATATTGCGGACCGCTCCTTCCGAGTCTTGTTTTACCATCATAAATATACCCTGCTTTCAGATAGATGTGATAAGCGGAATCATTTTTCTGATTCACTGCTAAAACAATTTCATCACAATGTTTAAAGTTCTCCTTTACGAAATCATCTACTATCATCATGGCTATTTTCCCAATTCCCTTACCTTGCATCTCAGGGTTTACAGATAAAGATCTTACCAGAACAGAATTTTGATTATCCGTAAGCTCGAATTTATCTTTTCCAAAATCAAGAACAAAAAATCCTGCCGGAACATTATTTTCCAGAATTGTAATGGGAAAGGCATCATTATCATCTCTTTTCTCAATATTTTGTAAGGCCTGATTGGCAGATGCAGTGAAACGCAACTGATTTTCATCTAAACTATAGCTAACCCCTGAAAGGTGCTCATTTGAGTTAAAGAATTCTAAGCTTACCATAATTAATGATGATAAATATCTTCATACATTACCCCTGCACGTATTTCCACAGGAAGTTTATTTTCTTCAGGAACAATCGGGCAATTATAATCGTAGGCATTATAAGCACAAAACGGATGATAAGACTGGTTAAAATCCAGAACAATAGTATTTCCTTTCGGTATTTTCAGATCCATATATTTCCCGCCACCATAAGTTTCTTTCTCATTGGTAGCATCTCGGAATGGTAAAAAGAGATCATTTTTATATTTTTCCTGTTTAATAAGGGCCAGACTTTGGTACAACGTTAATGTATAAGGCTTTCCATCCAATTCAAAGGTAGCTTTTCCATATTCTTTATAAGACTTTGTTTTACCAGAAGAGGTTGGTAATTCAAAAGGTTGTGCGTTTTCAGTTTTAACAAATTTTGCTGTCACCCGATATTTCAGATCAAAAGGAAAAAACGGATGCCCTTTAAAATTTTTTAAATTATCTCCACGTAAAGGAGTTTCCTTAGGATTCAGATATTCTGCATCAAGATTTTTTTGAAATTTTTTGATTTCCATTACTTCTTTTGAAACCATTTTCTGAGAAAAAGCCAATAAAGGAAGAAGTAAAAATATCAATATATATTTTTTCATGAGTTTTAAATTATAAGTAAAACTATGAATTTCCTGCAAATGAAAAGTTAAAATTTTAATAAAAAGTATAATCTGTTTTAAATAAAATAAGTTCCCGTTAATGTAGCATACTTTTTGAGCAGGAAAGCCCATGGACAGAAAGAAATTCATCAAAACGAGCATACTTGCTATATCAGGTTTTTATTTTCTACAATCAGATCTTCTTCAGGCAGCTGAAAGAAGAGCCAATACGGTAATAGAAACCATTGACGCTCCTATTATTATCATTGGAAGCGGATATGGAGGTGCTGTTTCTGCCCTGCGTCTGTGTGAAGCCGGAAAAAAAGTTGTTTTACTTGAAATGGGTCTTAATTGGGAAAAAGCAGGAATTCCATTCTCCAATCTTCTGAAACCTGGAAAAAGTTCTGCATGGCTGAAGAAGAAAAGTATTGCTCCTTTCATGAATTTATTCTCTCTTACTCCTTTTACCGGAATACTGGATCGTCTGGAATTTGAACATTTAAATATTTGGGTAGGAAGAGGTGTTGGCGGAGGTTCCTTGGTTAATGGCGGGATGGCAGTAACTCCCAAAGAAAGCTACTTTAAAGAAATTTTCCCCAACCTTGATGCTGAAAAGTTTTTTAATCATTACTTTCCACTGGTTCGGGAAGAACTCAAAGTAAATGTTATTGATGAGCAGTTTCTAAAAGAATGTCCTTATTATAAGTTCACAAGAGTAGGTGAAGCAGAAGCCCATAAAGCCGGTTTTAAAACCATGCGGGTTCCCAATGTATATGATTTTAAATACATGGAAAAGGAATATTTAAATGAAGTTCCCCGTTCTGCCCTCAATACAGAAGTAATCTATGGAAATAACCATGGAAAAAACAGTTTGGATAAAACCTATCTGAAAAAGGCCATGGAAACCGGAAATCTTGAAATACTGGATCTTCACTGTGTAAATCATATCAAGCTCAATGATGATAAAAGTTACACCCTCAATGTTCAACAGATTAACACTTCTGGAAAAGTAGTTGCAGAAAAGATTTTTAACTGTAAAAAACTAATTCTCTCCGCAGGAACGATGGGAACATTACAACTGTTGTTGCATTCCAATGCTGTAAATAATCTTCCTGTTCATGAAAAAGTAGGTAAGAATTGGGGGAATAACGGAAACTTTATGACCGGAAGAAACTGGGTAAAACCTTTGTCAGGCGGAACAGGTTCTAAACAATCAACCATTCCGGTGGGAGGGATTGATAACTGGGATGATAAAGAACATCCATTTTTTACTGAAATAGCTCCTTTACCAATGGGAATGGATGTTGCCACTGCTTTATATCTTCTCATCAACAGGGTAGATAAAAAAGGAGAAGTAGGTTACGATACCATCAATCAAAAAATTACTTTGAACTGGGATGAAAGCAATACCGCTAAAATGAGGGAAAATGCCAAATATTTTATCCGAAAAATGAATAATGCAAATGGAGGAACCAGAAGTCACCTCTTATTTAATAATGGTTTTGGAGCAGATATCTGTTATCATCCATTGGGTGGATGTGTATTAGGGGAAGCCACCAATGAGTTTGGAAAGCTAAAGGATCATGAAAACCTGTATGTACTGGATGGATCTTTAATCCCCGGAACCATTGGAGTGAATCCGTTTGTAACCATTACAGCCATTGCAGAATATTGTATTGAAAATCTGATCAGGCAGAATGAATTTGCTTAAGGCAGTACTTTTACTTCTGTAAGATAATTTCGGATGTCAGTTTCATGCTGAAGAGGATATTGAAAATTCAGTTTTTCTGACAAAGCAGTTCCAAAGTCATGAACAAGATCAGCAAAAGCAAACAAGGCAGCCCAATTTCCCTCAATATCACTGCCTGAGAAGGTAGCTTCTACTCTACTCCATAATTCTGCAGAAAGATATTTTTTAAAGAGTCTTCCATGTTTGTTGGTGGTTATATTATTCCAGTTATGAGAGCTTGCAATATACCATTCAATTAAAGGAACCAGATAATCTGATCTCAATATATTTTCAGATATGAATTTAGCATAGAAAATATCGCCACGTTTAAGGCATTTTGCCACATAGGTTGTATCCCACCAGAAATCATTCAGTAACTGTTTGAACTCTTTTTCTGTTGGCTGATGAATCATAATAGTTTGATAAGTGGGAGCCTTCAAATTCTTTGTAAGACCATCTTTATCAACTAAAACTTTATATCCTAGATCCCAGTCTTCCGGAAGTATTTCTTCCTTCACCTCTTCACAGAATTCAGACACCTGATAAAGCTTAAAATCAACTTTTATATGATCTCTGTACAAGACCATTTTCATGGCATGTTTTCCATCAAAAGCAGTATCATCTTCTTCTATCATAGAAATAGGTTCTCCGAAAAGCTTAATCCATTCATTATTCTCCTCATAAGCCTTTCTGCTCTGAAAAACCAGTTCTACATCAAGATCACTAAAGTTATCCACAGGAGCATAGGGATTTACTAATGAGCTGGTTAAAAGAACAGCCCGGATATCCGGATTATTTTCTGCCCAGTGAATAATGTGTTCCAGCTTTTCTTCCCTTATCTTCATGCTAATAAGATTCTGATATTTTTACGCGATAAACATCCAATGAATTTCTTTTAATAGATTCTACAAAGAAACCTCCTTCTTCAGGAATAACTTCTTTAAGATCGAAACTTTTACAGTCTTTCGGTAATCCTGAAAAGATTAAAGTAAACCAAAAATCCTGCATAAAGGGAACGGGCGTCCAATAGGGAGAAATTGAAATATTCTCTGCATGAATCAGCTTGCTTCTATGCTCAGACTGGTTATCAAAAAGATAGGTTGAATGCCAGATCCTGATTAAATTCCCTAAAAATGGTGATGCGGGAAAGCAACAATGCACAATCACCTGTTTCTCTTCTTCTATTTTTGTCTGAAGAGATTCCAGGAGTTCTTTTGCAATAACCGGCTTTATAACTATTTCTTCCACCTTTCTATGAGTAATAAGGGATGAGCAATGAATAATGTTGTTGATACAGCCTATTCATTGCTCATTATTAATATTTAGTATTCTAATTCCAGCTTTTCCTTGGTATATTTTCTTACTTTTTCAGTAAGCTCAGGATGTTCTGACAGTCTTTGTCCATATGACGGAACCATTTCCAGCAACTTAGCTTTCCATTCTCCATTCAATTTTTCAGGGAAACATTTTTCGATCACAGTAAGCATTGCCTCTACTGCTGTAGATGCTCCCGGTGAAGCTCCCAATAAAGATGCAATAGTCCCATTTTTATTTACAACTACTTCAGTTCCGAACTCCAGTTTACCTCCCAGTTTATCATCTTTCTTAATGATCTGAACTCTTTGTCCGGCTACTTTCAATTCCCAATCCTCTTCTTTAGCATCCTTGATAAATTCTCTTAAATGCTGCATTCTTTGAGACTTCGTCATCGCTACCTGTTGAATAAGATATTTAGTCAAAGGAAGATTGTGCCACCAAGCTCCAAATAAAGATTTTAAATTTTTAGTATTTACACTTTCCGGTAAATCCAGATAACTTCCTTCTTTCAGGAATTTTGTTGAAAACCCTGCGAAAGGACCGAAAAGAAGTGCTTTCTGCCCATCAATAATTCTAAGGTCAAGGTGCGGAACAGACATTGGCGGAGCATCTACTGTAGCCTGTGTATATACTTTAGCATGATGTTTTTCTACCAATTCCTGATTATGTGTTACCAGCCATTGTCCGGAAACCGGGAATCCTCCATATCCTTCACTCTCTTTAATATCAGAGCTATCCAATAATGGAAGCGCATATCCTCCGGCACCAATAAATACAAAATCAGCATTCACCTCCTGTTTGTGACTATGGATTCTATCCTTCACTTTCATCTCCCACTTACCATCTTCTTTAGGGCTAATATCCTTCACTTCGTGATATAGGAATACCTCAACTTTTGAATCTTCCAAAAGATGTCTTCCCATTTTTCTGGTCAAGGTTCCGAAATTCACGTCTGTTCCCATATCCATTTTGGTAGCCGCCATGACTTCAGACTTATTTCTTTTGCTCATTACCAATGGAATCCATTCTCTCAGCTTATCATGATCTGTTGAAAATTCCATTCCGGAGAAAAGAACGGACTCAGACATTTTATCATGACGTTTTTTAAGATATTCAGCATCTTTTTCTCCAAATACCAAGCTCATGTGTGGACAAGCATTGATGAAGTCCTTTGGATCCTGAATATAACCTTTCGTTAATAAGTAAGCCCAGAATTGCTTTGAGATTTCAAATTGTTCTGCAATACTTTCAGCTTTCTTGATATCAATACTACCATCCGGGTTTTCCGGTGTATAATTTAGCTCACAAAATGCGGAGTGCCCTGTTCCGGCGTTGTTCCAAGCTGCTGTACTTTCTTTGGCAAACCTTCCTAGTCTTTCGAAGATGGCAATTTCAAGTGTTGGATCAAATTCATGAAGCAGCGTGGCTAAAGTAGCGCTCATGATTCCGCCCCCTATCAGTACAACGTCGTATTTAGGTTTCGGTGTTCTGCTTGTAAGCGATTGTGACATAATTTTAAATTTTAGTTCAAATTTCGGGAAAAGTTTTAAAAAGAGAAACGCGTTTAACGATTTTAACACGTTAATTTTTGTTCTAAAAACACTTCTTAATTACACAACACTATATAATGGAAAGTATCAATAAAGGAACATTGAAATGATTAATAATAACAATGACAAAAAGTAAATTTTAATTAAAAACAATCTATTTTTAATCTGCTCATAATTCACCAAAATGTAAGTAATTATCCCGTTAGCTCACTTCATTTGTTTTATATTAATAAAAATTCATTTAAACTTGTCGTATAAAAACATTTTAATCATAACCGTTTACGTCAATTTACTTTTTCAATAATAAGTGATTATATATTGAATTTTAAAAACGAAAAATCACCTTTTATTGATAATTATTCAAACAAATAGATTTAATTCTATATTAAAAATACAAATTAGTCATTTTTTATACGTATATTTAAATTGATTTAATACCATATTCCTGTGTATTTAATTAAAATTATTTCGTAAACATAGTAAAGATGAAAATTGTTAACTTCGTAAGTACATTTTTCGCAACAGTGGCATTAGCCCAAAGCGGAAGTGTAGGAATCAACACGTCCAAACCGGACCCTAGTGCAATTTTGCATATTGAAAGTTTCAATGGAATTTCAGCAACTGCCACTGCTACAATATCAGGAGGAGTGGTAACTGGAATTACCATTAATAATGGAGGAAGTGGATATCTCACAGCTCCTACAGTAAACCTTTATGGTGGTGGATCTATTGTAAACGGTGGTACAAAAGCTCGTGCAACTGCCAATATCACGAATGGTGTTCTTACAGGGATTACCATCAATAATGGAGGAAGCGGCTATACCAGCACTCCCACAGTTGTCATCTCCGGAGGAAACAAAGGAATGTTATTCCCAAACCTGAACATTACCAGTCTCAGTAATACAACATCTCCGGTAGCTTCTCCTGCGAATGCTCTTATAGGCTTTAATGGTGGAACTAATAGCAACAATAAAGCTCTGCACGTTTTCAATGGCACTTTAAATCAATGGCAAAGTACTATTGACGCTGAAAACACACCTAAAGTTGCTTATCTTGATTTTACCGGAAGTTTATCCGCTCTGGATAATGCAGCTGCCGGTGTCAACACGCAACTATTAGTAAATCTTCCTACTATATCCGGTGTGTCCAATATTAACGGGTTTAAAATTGTTCAGAATCCAAGCTCAGGAGGATACTCTCTGGTTCTTCCTCAGGGAAATTATCTGGTAGAAGTGAACCTTAATTTAAATTCTCCTCCGGAAAGCCCTTCCGGGCAAGGTGGTACAGCTCCTCTTACCGGCAGTACTTACTATCTGATGGGGTATTTTATAGATTTCACCAATGACGTATACATTAATACAAGCAATACATTTACACCAGGTACGAATACAAGAAAAGAAGTCCCAATTGTTTCAAAACTGAACACCAACCATTTAGCAACATGGTCCTATTATTACAGTGTTCCTGTTAATCCTAATGCCAACATTATCGGAGGATTAAGATTACGACTGGGAAGAATGCAGAACAGTACTTTTTATGATCTTGTGAATGTAATTCCTACAGGATCTTATATTAAAATATCACAACTCTAAAAACACAAAAAATGAAAAGAAGTTATATACTGCTATTATTTATCATAGCACAGATTTCATATGCACAAGTAGGAATTGGCAAAACAACAATTAACGGCTCTGCCGTGTTGGAAGTATCGGAGTCTACTAATAAAGGAGTTCTTCTTCCTAGAGTTGATATTACAGACATTCTAAATAATATCAGCCCTGTTATTAATCCTACTCCGGGTCTTATCATATATAACAAAGGGAATTCAATTAGTCCTGGTATTTATATATGGAAAAATAACAGATGGACACAGATGGCGGACACCTATAATCTGGTAAGTTATATGATGCTTCAACGCACCACCGATTATCCTATATTGGGGAATTTCACAAATGGCACGTTTAAAAACTTCAATGATGTGGCTTTTACTGTAATCTCCAATGATATTGGAGCTTCTTATAATGCATCAACAGGAGCTATTACACTTCCTGGAAACAGTGGATATCTGGTAAATGTATGTCTTAATATAAGAACAGCGCTGGAAACTTCCACTGCGGGAATTGGAAATACTACTGTACATCTCCATCAGTATCTTGTAAAACTTGTTGACCCTGTTTCCGGAGCTCAATACGGAAAAACGATAAGCATTAACGCCCAGTCTATAGCAAGTAATAAAACCCATACCTTAAATATGAGTTTTTCATTTGTAACAACTTCGGCGACACCTATTACACTTATCCCTTCCATTGCTCATGATGCAGGAGGTACTTATCAATTGGGTGCGGGAGGTTCTGCTCCAAATAATGGAGAGGTCATTGTCACCAATGCAAAAGTAGATATTCAAAGATCAGCCCTTAACCAATAATCAATATTACAATGAAAACCTATATTTATATTGTTTGTATACCTTTAATACTGTTTGCGACATTTGTTAATGCGCAAGTTGGTATTAATACAATCACACCCAATGCAAGCAGCGCTTTAGACATTAATTCTTCTAATAAGGGGGTACTCTTTCCACAATACGATCTAACAGTGCTCAATAGTACATCAATTCCAGTTGCAAACCCTACAGATGGTCTTATGATTTACAATAAAGGAGGTTCTTCTACTTTTCCTAAAGGATATTATGTATGGATTCGAGATCAATGGCAACGTCTCATCATTTCCGGTGCTGAACCTCAGGCTATGTCGTTAATTATTAGTTCAGGGGTTTTAATTCCTACCGGAAGTACCAATAACACTCTTACCAATTTTACAGTAGCAGCTAATAAAATTACTGGAGCTTCCCTGGGGGCCGACACCTCTACTATTACTTTACCAGCCGGAACATATATTCTGCGCTATTCTGTAGATTCAAGTAATGCTAATAACAATAACGGAACTTCCAATACGCAATACCTTTCTCAAAATTTCACCTGTACACAATCCTATATGATTAATGCAGTTACTGGTACCAACATTACAGAAACGAATAGAATGTGCCAATTATCAAGTTCATTTACTTTCTTTCAAGGGAGTTACTTTTTAACATTGTCTGCTCCCACTACTATCAAACAAAAATTTGAATTTGATACAGGCAACGGATTTACAGCCAGTAATCTGAATGTAAGATCGTCATTGGCTTTAGTTATTACAAAAATGAGTCAATAGTGAGCTTCAGTTCTAACTCTACAGATCTATTTACAAAAAAATAAGGTTCTCACTTGAGAACCTTATTTTTTATTTTTATTAATTCAACTTTGCAGTTAACTTTTTAAATTGTTTTTCTGCATTTTTACCTTCATAAAGAATAGCATATACAGTATCAATAATTGGTAATTTCAAATTTTTCTGTTTGGATGTCTTGTAAATGGATTGTGCGGCATAATATCCTTCCGCCACCATGTTCATTGATTGGATTGCTGATTTTACAGTATATCCTTTTCCGATAAGGTTTCCAAGATTTCTGTTTCTTGAGAAGAGTGAATAAGCTGTTACCAATAAATCTCCCAGATAAGCACTTTCGTTTACATCTCTTGGTGCTTCATAAATTGCTTCCAGGAAAATTTCCATTTCACGGATCGCATTGGATACAAAAACAGCAGTGAAGTTATCACCATATCCTAATCCACTGGCAATACCTGCTCCGATGGCAAAAATATTTTTAAGAATAGCACTATACTCATTTCCCAGAATATCTTTACTGGTTTGTACCTTAATGAAATCTGAACTGAAAACTCCTTTCAGTTTTTCTGCAGTTTCATCTTCTACGGTAGCAATGGTAAGGTAAGAAAGTCTTTCCATCGCCACTTCTTCAGCATGACAAGGTCCTGCAATGACGGCCTGGTTTCTGAAACCAATTTTAAACTCATCACGCAGATAATGTGCTACTACATCATTTACTTTTGGAATAATTCCTTTAATTGCAGAAACAAAGATTTTATCTGAATAATCACAAGTCATCTTATCCAAAGTATCCGACAGGTAAATGGAAGGTGTTGCCAAAACAATAACATCGCAGGCAGAAACCAGTTCATTAATATCTGTGGTTAACTTTAAACTCTTTAGGTTAAAGTGGGCAGCTGTAAGGTAAGTCGGGTTATGCCCACGAAGCTCAATTGCTCCTTTTACAAACTCACTTCTTACACACCAGTGCACAACTTTACAATTTTCAACAAGCATTTTTACAATAGCAGTTGCGAAACTTCCGCTTCCTACTACTCCTACAGAAACATCCTTTTTAGTCTTTTTTGGATTCGAAGATTCTGAAATAATTTTCTTTTTAGCCATAATTGGAATGTGAACTGCAAATATATTAAACAAAGATTTAACAGAATACTTTAAGGCATGATAAAAAACCACTTTCTGAAAAAAATAATGCTTCAGCACAATTAAATATGCAATTCAGCGTTTGATACAGAAAAAACTGAGTTTTAATTAAGAATAACCAACAATACTTATTTTTAATTAAATTTGCAGTCTTAAAACCGTTTTAAATATTCTAAGAGAGGAAATATGAAAAAATTTCTAAACAGCAAGAAGAACGTAAACATTCTCCTGGGAGGACTTTTATTAGTAGTTTTTGCACAAAGTATCTTCATTGCCAAACTTTTCTCAGAGAAGGATGACAAAAACTATGAAGTGAACCTCGTAAAAATAAACACTGAAAAAGACAGTGTAGATTATCTGAAAATGAAAACTGATCTTACTCTTGTAGATCAAACAGTTTCTCAACTGAACTCTTTCCTGAAGTCTAAAGACATCTCCAATGAAAAGCTAATGATGCTTGATCAGGACAGTATTGCCAATTCTATTTATCTTTCCAAGCAAGCCAACCGATACAGCCAGTATCTGATGGACCTACAGAAAAAGTTGATGCAGGTTCCATTGGGTATGCCTACAGATGGATATATTTCATCTAATTTCGGTATCAGAAAAAATCCTATTCCATTTAAAACTGTTTTTGCTTCGGTAAAATCAAACGCTGCTACAGAATCTAAACCTGTTGCTGCAGCTGCTCCCAAACCGGAAGTTAAAGCTGAACCTGTGGAAAAAATAGTTGAACTTACAGACAGCTATGGAAATAAAAGAGAAGTTAAAGTGATGGTAACTCCAAAAGCTGCTCCTGTAGCTTCTGCATCGGCAGCTTCAACATCTGCTACTAAAGCCGTTGCCGGAACCTCGACTTCGAAAGCTTCGCCTATGGAAAAAAATAACCCTCCAGCTGAAGCAGATCAGATGCAGTTCCATAAAGGATTAGACATTGCTGTTGCATTCGGTTCTGATGTAAGAGCTGCTGCTGCGGGAACAATTATTTTCTCCGGACAAAAAGGAGGTTACGGAAATTGTGTCATTGTTTCTCACGGAAACGGACTGGCTACTCTTTACGGACATTTATCACAACTTGTTTCCAAAGTGAATGATAAAGTAAAAGTAGGTCAGGTGATTGCTAAATCAGGAAACTCCGGACGATCTACAGGACCTCATCTTCATTATGAAGTACATAAAAACAACACTCCGGTAAATCCGAGGTTGTTTATGAATCTATAAAAGAAAGCTGTCTCTCATGAGGCAGCTTTTTTTGGCTTCAAAAGATAGATTTTATATTTTTTGATGCTCTCGCTAGCCTTGCAGATTTTTCTTTTACATATCTATGAAAGTTTTTTTTAAACACAAAGAGCACTAATAATTTCACAAGTATCGCAAATTTAATTCTCACACTGATAGATCTGTGTATTCTAAGACATATGCAAATTATATCGTACTAAATTTACAAAAGGTTGTTCTCTTTTTACTACAGCAAACATTCTATACACGAGCTTACAA
>NZ_FNEG01000005.1 GCF_900100075.1 Chryseobacterium jejuense | reverse complement strand
TTCTGGAAATCTGTTTAGTTCACTTTATTTTCTCTGGTTCTTCAGAATTTAATTATTATCTAATTTATAACTAAATCCTTTTGTAAATCTAAAGGTAATCCATGGTTAAAAAAGTTATCCACAATATGGGATTGTAGAATAAGTAATGCTGTATCTATCGCAAGTATAGTTAGTTATGAAATATCTCTGTTAAAAGGCTTTTCAAGAAAAATTCTAACAAATAGAGTTAAAAAAGTTATCCACAATGTCATAATATGAATTAAAAGCCTGCTCAAATTTTTCCTACTTAAACTGTCCACTTAAAAAGCAATCATCTGTGTAAATCCGTGTAATCCGTGGTTAAAAAAGTTATCCACAATATGGGATTGTAGAATAAGTAATGTTATATCTGTCACAAATATAGTAGGTTATAGAATGTTTCTTTTAAAAGGTTTTTCAGAAATAAGTCTAATTTGAAGTATGGAAAAGTTATCCACAATATGGAAATGTGAATTTGAAATTTCTTTTTAAAATCACAACTTCTCAGTTAAATACTTCCAATATCTTTTGGGAACATGCTGTACATGAAGCTTCAAATTTTTTCTTTCAACAATATTAGTTTTTGTAAAATACCTTTGCCAAAGCGTTTGATAATTCTTTTCCTCATCATGAAACTTCTCTTGATAATTCTTGATATCCAATTTTTCCTCCGGATAAAAGAAATCTGAGGTTTCCAGATCATAAAGAATTCCATAATTTCTGCGTAAATCATAAATCATCCATTTCTGATCCTGATAACGGTCACTAAAATGTTTTCTGATCAAAGGGAGAATATTAAAATCAGGGTCTATTTTTGAAAAGAAAATACCATCCTGCATTTTCTCGAAGCGGACAAAAGCGGTCATGCGGTGGCTTTCTCTGTCTACAGATTTGCAGATTTTAGAAATTTTCATGATATCAACATCTGCATAATTTTCCAGGATGTTTTCTTCAGGATTTTTTACAGATTGTTTTACAGCTGATAATATGACTTTTTCCAATTCAGGATCTTCAGATAAAAAAACTTTTAAAAGCTTATGGATACCTTGTTTCCCAAGATGTTGTTCCAACTTTTTTAATACCCTTTCGGATTTATCAGTTTGGGTAACAACTTCGTGAATTTCTGCAAAAATATTTTCCTGATAAAACCTTTCTCTACTTACAATTTCCACATCTTTATAGCGATATTCAAAGACTTCAAATATTGCGGTGAAAAGGCCATCGAAACTGCCGTCATAAAGTAGTGTGGTCATGTATAAATATAGTAATTTAATAATTATTTCTAGTTATTCTGATTCAAGTATTTAATTAAATTAATTACGTCTTAAAAATTTTCAGACAAAAGAAAGTTTATCTAAATTTAGGCTTTCGGAATCCGGTTTCAAGTTCAGAACTAAGATACCATAAAATTCAGAACTAATCAATGAATTCAGTTATCATAAAACCTAAGAATGAGATCCTAAAGAAATACATTCAGTATTTTCTGTTTTTCAAAAAGACAGATGATGAGTTTTTAGAATATACTACTTTTCCAAATACCAACCTTTGTTTGGCGATCTATAAGCAGAACAAAGTTTCGTATATATATGGATCAGGAACCAACTTTTGCGATATTACAATCGGGAATACTTTTAGCAGTAGACTGTACGGATTCCATAAAATGCCTTTTCATGTCAATATCCATACCTCGCTTGATCAGGTTTGTATCGTGTTTAACTCCTCCGCTTTGAGAGCCTTTACTGGAGCCTCTTATGATGATCTTATGCAATCTGAACATGTATTTGATGATATTTTCCCTACAGACAAAAATATTCTGGAAGAAATCTTTGAGATAACTGATTTTTATAAAAGAGCAGAAAAACTTGAAGATTTTCTGTGTGAGAACTTAAGAGATAATATTCCTGGAAAAATAGATGAGGCCCTTATACTGATCAATACCCAAAAAACCTTAAATATCGATGACCTTTCCGGAACACTTAAAATAAGTGAAGCAACATTATTCCGGTTGTTTAAAAATCAACTGGGGCAGAATCCAAAATCATATTTAAAAACATTAAGATTCAGAAATGTTTTAAATGATCTCCTGAAACCGGGGAACTCACTCACTGCGGTTGCCTATCAGAATCAATACTATGATCAGGCACATTTTATTAAAGATTTTAAAGTACTGGCTGGTTTCTCCCCCAAAAAAATATCAGATAAAATCTCTGTCAGCCAAAAAGATCTGACCTGGATCTGCAATAAAAATCAAGATTGAATGTTTTTTACAATTTTTGTGAGCCTTAATTGATTTTTTTTGTATAAAAATTTCTAATGAAAATCAAATTTTTCCTGGGACTGATCGTCCTTTTTTTGGGTAACCTTTGGAATGCACAGCAATCTTGTGGATGTAAAGATGCATTGCAGAAAATAATTGTTAAGATTGAAAGTGAGTACCCCGGCTTTGAAACAAAAACAAAAGATAAATTTCTGTATGAAAATCTTAAAGAAAAAGCACTTAAATCTTCTGATGAAAAGATAAATGATGAGGAATGTCTGGCTATATTGAAGAATTATACAGGATTTTTTAAAGACAGACATATTTGGGTTCTTCCCAATGCAGTAGAACAGCCGAAACCATCGGCAGCTATCAAAACAAAATCTTTAAAAATAAACCCGGAAAAATTCAAAAAAGAAGTACAAAAAAAGGAAAATAGTTTTGAGGGAATCTGGAAAGATAATGCTTACGAAGTCGGCATTAAAAAGATCAGTGAAAAAGAATATGTAGGATTTATTATAAATGCTGATCCTGCTTACTGGAAGCCAGGAGAAATTAAGTTCCGGTTATTTGCAGATGGTAGTTATGAATATTATACGCAGGCTCATTCTCTACAGAAAGGAACTTATAGGATCTATAAAAACAGTTTCCTATACTTCAATGATCAGAGGATGGCATTTACAAGGCAGGTTCCTCAATCATTGATGAGTACAGGAGAAATTGAAACTATAATTGGAGAATTGAATGGAATTTTTGTTAAAAAGATAAGCGCTAAGACCGCCATGATCAAACTTCAGAATTTTAGTTACCCCTATGTGAACATCATAGAGAATCTCATAGAAAGAAATAAGGAACTGCTTGAAAGTGTGGAGTATTGGATCATTGATGTAAGAGGCAACGGAGGTGGCACCGATAATGCTTACAAGAATATTTTACCTTATCTTATTACTAATCCTGTGAGGAATGTAGGAGCAGAATATCTTGCTTCTCCTACACTGATTCATACTTCCGAGAACTATCTGAAAGGAATTATGAAGGATTCTGTTAAAAACAGGGAGGAAATAAGCGGTTTAAAAACAAGAATTGATCTGCTTAAAAATAATCCGGGAAAGTACATTAATTACAATCAGGATAAGATCAATATTGACCGGATTTCTCCGGCAGCTAAAAGTCCATTACAGGTTGTTGTACTGGCCGATAATAAAACAGCAAGTGCGGCTGAAAATTTTCTTTTGAAGGTGAGACAAAGTAAAAAAGTGAAGATTATGGGAATCCCGTCTTCAGGGGTTTTAGATTATGCTAATGCTATGTTTTTTGAATATGGATGTAGTAATTATAAACTATTGATGCCTACTTATCGGTCTTATAGGTTACCGGATTATCCTATAGACAACATCGGAGTTCAGCCTGATATCTATCTTGATAGCAGTATTGAAGACTGGGTGAAGTTTGCGCAAGAATATTTGGAGAACTAAAACAAACTCAGTTGCTGTGAAAATTGATTATGAAATTTTGAGGAACTTCCGCCAACCAGTAATTTTCTAAAATTTTTATCCGTTAAATATTTTAAATAGGCATTTCCGGCGTTAAAATCAATAAAATATTTGGCTCTGTTAACAGCTGTTCCTAATTGTCTCAAATGATCCAGATTTAAAATCTGAAAACGCCTTGCACTCAAGATTTTTTGTGCAGATTTGACTCCAATGCCGGGAATTCTTAAAATCATCTGATAATCGGCAGTCTGGATATTCACAGGAAACTGATCCAGATGCCGTAAGGCCCAACTTAATTTCGGATCTACTTCCAAATCTAGAAAAGGAACATTGGGATCAAGAATTTCCTCAGCTTTAAAACCGTAAAATCTCATCAGCCAATCCGATTGGTAAAGCCTGTTTTCACGAAGCATGGGAACTTCAGTAGTTAGAGATGGAAGTCTGTTATCTTCTAAAACCGGAACATATCCGGAATAATACACCCTTTTCAGGTTGAAGTTCCTATAAAAATGATCTGCCACTTTAATGATTTGCAGATCATTTTCGTTAGTAGCTCCTACAATCATTTGAGTGGATTGTCCTGCCGGAGCAAACTTCGGAACTTTCTTTAAAATCTTTTTCTCGTCCTGATATTGGATAATCCCTTTTTGAATGTATCTCATAGGACTAATCATATCCTGCCTATTTTTTTCAGGAGCTAATAGTTTTAGCCCGCTTTCTGTAGGGATTTCCAGATTTACTGAAAGCCTGTCTGCATATAAAGCGGCTTCCTGCATCAGTTCATCACTGGCTCCCGGAATAGATTTTAAATGAATATATCCATTGAAATTTTCCTCCATACGAAGCTTTTTAGCAACGCGGACAAGTCTTTCCATGGTTGTATCCGCATTTTTAAAAATTCCGGAACTCAGAAACAATCCTTCAATATAATTTCTACGGTAAAAATTAATGGTAAGGTCTACCACTTCTTCTACTGTGAAAGCAGCTCTTTTTATATCATTGGAGCTTCTGGATACACAATAAGCGCAATCATAAATACAGTGATTAGTCAATAAAATTTTAAGTAAAGAAACACATCTGCCGTCTTCGGTGTAGGTATGACAAATTCCGCTTACGGAACTATCTCCCAAAGCACCCTTTTTATTTTTTCTGGTTCCTCCGCTTGATGAGCATGAAACATCATACTTTGCCGCATCAGCAAGGATTTCAAGTTTTTCTTTAAGGCGGTCAAAATTCATACTATAAATAGTTTGATATAATTTGTATCAATTTGTGTTTTAATATGTGTTCAAATTTAGTTCTAAAATTGATAAATGTCAATCTTTTTTCATAGAAGTTATCAACAAAAAAGAGCCTCAAAATCATTATATTTACGCCTCATTAAAGTTTATATCATGAAATCGCCATGATTTACGTAGCACAAATACGAATGAAAACGACGCGATTGCATATAACCTTTGAAAAAATAAAATATCTCTATATATGAATCATAAACCGATCGAAGGTTTTTCCAAGCTTCCAAAGCAGGGGAAAATCGACTGGCTCGTAAACGAATATCTTGAAGGTAACCAGGAATATCAAAATATATTAAAACAATATTGGAATGAAGATGCAGACCTTCAGAAGCTTCACGAAGAATTTTCTGAAAATACAATTTCCAATTTCTATATGCCGTATGGAATTGCTCCGAACTTTTTGATAGACGGAAAACTATTGGCACTACCAATGGCCGTTGAAGAAAGTTCAGTAGTAGCAGCAGCTTCCAAAGCAGCAAAATTCTGGATTGATAAAGGAGGTTTTAAAACAACCATTATTAATACTGAAAAGTTAGGCCACACTCATTTTATATTCAATGTAGAGTCGCACAAATTATTACACTTCTTTAATTTCAGTTTAAAGAAAAAATTGCTTGAATCCACAGAAGAGATTACTGCGAATATGAGAAAACGTGGTGGTGGAATTCTGAACATCAGCCTTGTGGATAAAACAGCAGAAATGCCGAACTATTACCAACTGAAAGCAAGTTTTGATACCGTAGACTCAATGGGAGCTAATTTTATCAATTCTTGTCTTGAACAGTTTGGAAAAACTTTGAGACAGGAAGTAGCAACCAGTGAAGATTTCACTCAGGATGAGAAAAATTCATTACAAATTGTGATGAACATTCTTTCCAACTTTACTCCTGATTGTGTTGTAAGAGCGGAAGTTTCATGTAAAATGGAAGACTTAAAAGATGATAGCGGAATTTCTCCTGAAGAATTTGCAGCTAAATTTAAACAAGCTGTAACCATTGCTGAAATTGAACCTTACCGTGCAACAACTCATAATAAAGGAGTAATGAATGGTGTAGACGCAGTTGTAATTGCAACCGGAAACGATTTCAGAGCAACGGAAGCCTGTGCTCATGCCTATGCCGCAAGAGACGGACAATACAGATCGTTGACACACTGTACAACAGATAACGGAGTTTTCAGATTCTGGATAGACCTTCCGATTTCTGTAGGGGTTGTAGGAGGGTTAACGAATCTTCACCCTTTGGTAAAATTCTCTTTAGCTTTACTTGGAAAACCGTCTGCTCAGGAATTGATGAGTATTTTGGCTGTTTCAGGGCTAGCACAAAACTTTGGTGCTCTACGTTCGTTAGTAACAACAGGAATTCAGAAAGGTCATATGAAAATGCATTTATTGAATATTCTGAACCAATTGGGAGCTACAGAAGAAGAAAAGCAGCATTTTGTGACTTACTTCAAAGATAAGACGGTGAGTCATCATGAGGTAATCAATGAGTTTAACAGAATGAGAGAAAACTAATGTTACAGATAATTCTGCCTATCATATTTCTCATCTTTGGATTCTTTTTGAAGAAAACCACTTCACCAGGCTTTCAAAGTTCAAAGAGATTTGCTAATATGTTTATTATACTTGGGATTTCTACTTTGGTAGCCAAGTTTATTTTAATGTATTTAAACTCGAAATAATGAAAAAAAGTGTTTTGTTTTTCATGTTGGTTTCCGGTTTAAGTTTTTCACAGAAAAATTTAAAAATATCGGACTTACAACCAAAGACCGAAGATTCTACTTTTCCGGTAGTTTCCTATGCAGAAAATCCTTTGGTGGAGAACAAAATAAATACATTTTTACAGGTTAATGAGTTGGAATATATTCCCAATTCAGGTTCCAATCCTTTTAAACTGGTTTCTACAGGAACAACTTCTTATGCTAACTATGTGTATTTCTATAGTTGGAAAAAATTGGAAACGCCTAAAAATATTCTGAGTATCGGGATGGATGGTGAAGCTTCAGGAGCTTATCCGGAAGCTTTTTCAGATTGGAAAAATTTTGATTTGAGAACCGGAAATTTCATCAATGTTCAAGATTTATTTCAGGCCAATTCAATCAAAAGTCTTGAGCATTTGCTGGGACAGAAAGTAAAGAAAAGAGTTAATGATTTTCTGGCTGAATTGAAGTCGGAGAAAAATCCACCGGTAGAAACAGAAGAGCAGATTGGTTTATATGAAGGGTGTTCTACAGAACAGTCTTTGGATGATATCAGGTATTTTTTTGGAAAGGATAAGCTGACGTTTGTAGCTGGAAGATGTTCTAATCATGCAATGAGAGCTTTGGATGATCTTGGAAGTCACGAAATTGAATTGACATATAAGGAGCTTGAAAAGTACTGGAGTCCTTATGCTCGAAATTTGCTTAGCGGATCTGATAAGATGGAAAAAACAAGTTTCAAAAATAAGCTGTATAAAGGAAAAATTGATGGGAAATACCCCATTACAGTTCTTGTAAGTCGTTTTTATCCTGCTGATGATTCCTCAGGAATGAGTTCTTTTAATGCTGAATATTGGTATGATAAAAATAAAAAGCTTATTAAATGGGACGGGCAGATGAAAGGAAATCATATTTCGATTACAGAAAATGACCATTACAATGAAGAAACCCGTCAGTGGGTTCCTAGAGCATTTGTAGAGGCAGAAATAAACGGAAATAAAATTTCCGGAACATGGCAGGACTATAAGACAAAGAAAAATTTAAGTATAGAATTAGAAGAGTTATAAAATGAAAACAATTACCCTGATTTTTGGTGCAGTTTACGGAATGGTTTCTGTTATCCTTGGTGCCTTCGGAGCTCACGCTTTAAAGAAAATATTATCCGTAGAAAGACTGGAAAGTTTTGAAACCGGAGTACGATACCAGATGTATGCAGCTTTTTTCCTGCTGATCATCGGATATATTTTAAAATTTGAAACTTCCACAGAAAAATGGACCTCTATTTTAATGATTGCGGGAACACTTTTGTTCTCAGTAAGTATTTATTTCCTGAGCATGCAGGATTATTTAGGAGTTAATCTTAAATTTTTAGGACCCATTACTCCGCTTGGTGGATTATTCATGATTTTGAGCTGGGGAATGCTGATTCTTTATTTTGCTAAAAATAGAATCTAAAAATGAAAATCAATAGAAGAAGACGCTTAATCAAAACATTTAATCTCTTGGATCAACCCATCAGATTCAATCCTTTTGTATTCAGTCGTACTTTTTTCATGTGGGCTTTTACAGGTTTGGTAGGAGGTATTATTGCCGGGGGATATTGGATTGTGCTGGAACATTTTACTGAGTTTCTAGCTCATTTTCAAGGATGGCAGGTGATTCCAACCATGGCAATTTGTGGTTTGCTGGCAGGCCTGGTGATTCATTTTATCGGAGATCCCGGAGAAATCCATCTGATTGTAAATAACATCAGGTTCAATAAAGGAAAACTGGAACCGAAAAATAACCCATCCATGATTCTTTCCTCTCTTTTTTGTGTGGCATCAGGGGGAAGTTTAGGCCCGGAAGCCCCTTTAGTACAGGTTACCGGATCTACAGGAACCTGGCTTGGAAAAATCTTCAGATTGAAAGGCGAAGAACTTCGTTCATTAAGTATTGCCGGGATGGCTTCAGGGTTTACTGCTCTTTTTGGAGCTCCGCTGGGAGGAAGTCTTTTTTCCCTGGAAATTCTACATCACAAACATGCCGTTGAGTATTATAAAGCCATTATTCCGGCTTTGGTAGCAAGCTGCTTCAGTTACTTGATGTTTGCTTTAATTATCCATCTTGGAATTGGAGCAACATGGGATTTGAAAGCCTATCACTACACCGGTGTATATGATTTTTTATATGCTACTTTATTTGGAATTGTAGGAACCCTTTTCGGTTGGATTTTCATCTTTGTAGTGAAATTTTTCAAAAAGATTTTTGAATACAGAAAATTTCCGATTTACATCAAGACATTAGTAGGAGGAATTATTTTGGGAGTTATTGCTTACAATTTCCCTATCACAAGATACTTTGGACACAACGAGATCAACCAATTAATTGGAGGAAATTTCGGATTGAATTTCCTGATCTTAGTTTTAGTCTTTAAAATATTAGCAATTGCCATCACAGTAACTTCGGGTTGGAGAGGAGGCTTTATCATTCCACTGTTCTTTGTGGGTACAACTTTGGGTTTAATCATTCATAATTTGTTTCCAAGTGTAGATACTACTTTGGCTATTGTAAGCTGTATGGCAGCTATTAATGCCTGTGTAACAAGAACTCCGATGAGTACAACCATTATTCTGGGAACTTTAACCGGGTTTACTTATTTTGTTCCGATATTGTTTGCCAGTCTTACGGGATATTTCCTTGCCCCAAGGATCCCTTTTATCGGATCTCAATCTGAAAGATTAGCAGAAGAGTAGTCATTATTATTGATAAAATTATTTCTGATCCGTTGTAAAGATCAGAATCGAAAAAGTTCAGGAGATCCCTGAACTTTTTATGTTTTTATAAAGAAAAATTTTCTTTCATCCATTTAAGCTTATTGAAACTTTTGACAAATTTCATTTGAATGGAAATAAATTTTTCCTGGGCGTCAATCATTTTATTCTCCCTCGAATTAATGAGGAAAAGGGAGCTTTCCCCATTGCTGTATTTGGTTTCTTCTGCAGCGAGAAGCTTTTGATAATTCACAAGATTTTTTTGTGAAAGATTGATTTGAGTGTGATAATTGACCAGTTCATTTTTATAGGTTTCAATTTTGGTCTGGAGTTCTCTCTTTTTAAGCTGAGTGTCCATCTGATTTTGTTGTATTTTAATTTTAGCAATCTGATAATGGGCTCTGGCTTCTCTTTGGAACACTGGGATTTCAAGTTTTAAACCATATTGGAAATTATTGTCAAAAAGCGGAAGGTAATCTGCTCGGTAATTTTCTTTATTGAAGAAATTATAAGTGAAATCAAGCTTAGGAAGAAAGCTCTGCCATTTCAGTTTGCGCTCACTTTCTAAAATGGCGTTTTTCTGACTATAATAAAGTACAGACCAATGATTATTCATTTCTTTTGAGCTAAGTTCTTGCAGAAGAAATTCGAAATCTGAATAAGCCGTATGGCCGGAAAGATGATCTTTAGGATAAATAATCTGTGAAATTTCATAGATCTCACGATTGTCTTTCCATAAAAATAGCTGCAGCCGCTGTGTATTTCTGATAAAGGTTAGATAGGCCTCTTGCTGCTGAAGTTCAAAGCTTTGCAGCTGGGAAATCGCTTCAACAGTGTCTATGGCTGCTCTTTCTCCATATTCAAAAGTCTTTTGGGTAAGATCCAGACGCTTTTTATTAATTTCTACCACTTTAGTCTGGAGTTGATAAATTTCAAAACTTTGCACCCATTCCCAATACGTGTTTTCCGCTTCAAGAAGTAATTCGTTAGTCAGAACAGCTTGCTCGGCTTCAGTCATTTTTAAAGCAAACTTTGCCTGATCTAATATGGCTCTTCGTTGATCATACAAAAGATTTTTAGCCAAAGGGACGGTGATTCCCACGCTGTAAAGTCCGCCCTTTGTATCACTGGAGTTTAATTTTTCACCATCCAAATAGTGATAGCCTGCTGTCAGATCAATTCCGTACCAGGTGGGAATACCCAATTCAAGGTTTTTCTGTCTGTAATATTGAGTTCCGTCAATATTTTTCTCACCAAGCTTTCCACCCAGAACCGGATCAAAACGCCCTCTTGCTTTGGTAATCTCCGATTGGGCAATGGTATTCTGAAGCTGGTATTTCAATGCCAGCGGGTGATAATTTTTGACTACCGAAATAAACTCCTGAGCCGAAATACTTAAAGAATCCTGAGCGAAACCATATTGGAAAAAAGAGAGGATCAGAATAAAAAGGAATTTACTTTGTTTTTTCATATTGACCAGATTGCTCATTTTTTACTTCATAATAATCAGGTGGGAAACCATTGATATTTCTCCAGAGTTCATACCATATCGGGACATCATTGAGAATGGCAATTCCCTGTACGCCTGCACCCATCTTAATTTTTGGAGGCCATCTTTTTTCATTCTTATCTTCAATGACTAACGCTTTAAAAAGTCCGTTCGCACTGATATTGCTTTCTACAGAAATCACTTCCCCTGCAAACGTTCCGTAGCTGGAGTTGGGCCATCCTGAAAACACAATAGCTGGAAAACCATCAAAAATACACATAACACGCTGCTTTTCTTTAACAAGAGGAAGATCTACAGGTTTGATATAAATTTCCACCGCATAATCTACTGTCGTAGGAACAATGGTTCCTATGTTTTCTCCGTCTTTTAGAACCTCTCCAATTCCTGTTTTGTTAAGTTGTATGACCTGCCCGTCCTGTGAAGCAATGATGAAATATAAACCCTGTCTTGCTTTATAATTGGCCACTTGGTTTTCGAGCTTGGCAATATCTCCTTCACTCCCTTCAATTTGCCCCATATTCTGAAAGCGGTCTCCTTCTATTTTACTGAGTTTCTCTGTGTAATCCTGAATGACAGAATTTTGTTCAATTCCTGTATTGATAATTTCCTGACGGGTTTGAGCAGTTTTATTTTCCGAAGCGGTTTTTTTGGCAATAGCGTTTTGGTAGGAAATGCTTCTCTGCTGAAATTGGGTAAGAGAGACTAATCCTTCTTCATACATTTTTTTCTGCCTGATAAACTGATCTTCAGACAATCTAAGTTCATTGGTTGCTGCTCCCAATTCAGCTTCTTCCCCGGTAAGTTTATTGTTGAGCTGACTGATTTTTATTTTGAGCTGATTCAGTTTTAGATCTCTTGCTGAATGCAGGGCTTGAAGCTGGATTTTAACCGTTCCTACTTTAGCTTCATAAAAATTCCGTACCCCTTTTTTGGCATTCACCTGTTCCTCGGTTCTTTGTACCAAAAGTGGATCTAAATAATCATCTTTTATTTCTGAAAGCTGCAGCAAAGTATCTCCCTTTTTTACATAATCCCCATTTTTCACATTCCATTTGATGATTTTTCCAGGAATAGGAGAGTGGAGTTGCTGTGGCCGCTGTTCCTGATAAAGAGAAGTAACATTTCCCTTTACTTTTATATTCTGGGTCCAGGGAAGAAATAAAGTGATAAGCCCCCCAATGAAGATAAACATAAACCATCTTTTTACTCTTGATTTTTTATGAATATGATAGATCTTGTCAAATGACTGTAGTTCCATGTTACTGATTTTTATAATATGTTTTTGATGTGCTGTCTTCCAGATGAATATGCTGATCTGCATACTGCAGCAATTCTGGATCTTGCGAAACGATAATGATGGTTGTTTTTTCTTTGACCTTCTGCAGATACTCAATCATTTTATACTGATATTCTTCACGAATTCCTGCAAAAGGATTTTCCAGAATAATGAGCCTTTTTTCACCCAGAAGAGCACGAAGTAGCAAAATTTTCTTCTTTGAACTGAAAGTGATTTCAGGATCAGTCTCGCTGACCTCAGTGAAAAATCCACTACTAAACATGCTGGAAATATTTTCTATTCCTATATTTTCAGAAAGTTCAAGGATGTCTTCTGTATGGCTTTCAGTATTTCCTAATGTGATATTTTCTTTTACCGTTCCCTGAATAATTTTCATATTTTCAAGATAAAGGCCTATATGATTTCTCAGTTGCTGTTTCTCGATATTCTTTAATGGAATCTTATCAAACAGAATGGTTCCTGAGCTGGGTTCAAAAAATCCTGTGATCATATTGAGGAGAAGTGTTTTTCCGGATCCGAGTTTACCTGTTAGTAGAGTGATGCTGTTTTCCTTGATTTTAAAATTAAGATCAGAAAGTATCGGATTATGGTCATTAAATGAGAAACTTACATTTTTGAATTCAATCTCTGTCCCCTTTTCTTTTTGAGATAATACAATTTCACCATTGGGTTCTTCTTTAAGTTCAGTAATTTTTGAAAGTTTAGCAAAAGAAGCGATAAGATCATAATAACTTTCAAGGCTTACAATAAGTTTTTCTACTGCTGACATGATACTTAAGACGACAATCTCCGTTGCAATAAAGGCTCCGATATTTAATTTTTGATTGATCAGAAGATAAGTTCCAATGGCAAGCATCGCTAAAGTGATGATAACCTTAAAGGCAATAATTGTTTTATATTGAAAGACAAGAACCTTGAAATGGGAAGTTCTGTGCTTAAGATATTCTACAACCCGGTCATCGGTTCCTTTTAAATGGGCGTCATTTTCCGAATACATTTTAAATGTTTTCACAGATCCGGCAATATCCTCTATCCAGGCAGCAGTATCATATTTCTTGTTGCTTTCTTCAATACTGGATTTGATTCCGCTTTCCATCGTGTATCTGAAAATAATAACCACAGAAATAATAACTAACCCTCCGAATGCCAAAAACCAGGGATGATAAAAAGAAAGTAAGAGAATCCCAAAAGCAATTTGAATCAAGGCGGTAGGGATCTCCAGCAAAATCTTTGAAATTCCTTTTTGCAAATTTTGGATATCAAAAAAACGGTTAACCAACTCAGGAAGATAATATTTCCTGGTATAAGATAAATCTACTTTGGGTATTTTCTCCGCTATGGCAATGGAAAATTCTACATATATTTTCTGTTGTATTTTTTCAATAATCTGGATAACCTTTAACCTGAAATATCCGGCAAGCCATGTTCCGATGACTACAAAAAATATAAGAATGTAAATAGAAGTTGTCATGGTGGCTCCCATCACAAAACTTACAATAGACTGTATTCCCAAAGGGATACTCAATAAAACAAGACCGTTGAGGACGGCATAAAAATAAATATTAGTAACATCTTTTTTCTCTTTTGTAATGTAACGGAGCAGTTTTTTACCCTGTTCATTTGCTGTTATTTCCATTTTTCTTTTTTCTTTTTTAAGAAGGTTAAATGTTTATGTGTTTGAGATTTTCCGAGATATAAAGTGACTGACTAGTGGAAATTAAAGGCTGGAAGTTTCCCATTTTAGAATACCTGTATACGATGTAAGCTGCTGAAAATCCTTGAAACAGGTACAATAGTTGAGATGTAAATACTTTTTATAAAATCAGATTTTATGATTTGCTTTGACTGATTTTTAATAAGAATTCTGCCGGGGCTTATTTTTTTTGAATTTTGTAAACAAAGCTCTCCGTCTATTGTGAATTTTTTCTGAAAATTCATAGAGTATATATCTTTTATTTCGGAGCTTCAAAGATAATGGATGAGATTTGTTAATATTCTTATCTACATTAGAATGAGATTAAAATGTCATTAGAATATGAGGTTCGGATTTTATTTTTTTATGATCATTATCATATTATTTATAGATTCACCGCTTCGAATCTATGAAGATTGCTCATAAACTTAATAGAATGAATTAAAAGTTCAACAAATTTCTTTTTAACCTTGTTCATTTTTAGTAAATTTGTCAACCTTTAAATATTAAAATAAAATAATAAAAATAATATGAATCTTCACGAGTATCAATCAAAAGAGATTTTATCAAAGTATGGAGTAGCTATCCAACGTGGTTTCGTTGCAAACAACGTAGATGAAGCTGTAGCAGCTGCTGAAAAATTGACTGCTGAAACTGGAGCTCAGGCTTGGGTTGTAAAAGCACAGATTCACGCAGGTGGTCGTGGTAAAGGTGGGGGTGTTAAGTTTTCTCCAAATATGGATAAACTTAAAGAAAACGCTCAGAATATCATCGGAATGCAGTTGGTAACTCCACAAACTTCTGCTGAAGGTAAAAAAGTACACTCTGTTTTGGTTGCAGAAGATGTTTATTATCCTGGAGAATCTGAAACTAAAGAATTTTATGTTTCTATTCTTTTAGATAGAGCTGAAGGGAAAAATACAATTGTATATTCTACTGAAGGTGGAATGGATATTGAGCACGTTGCTGAAGTAACTCCTCACTTAATCCACAACGAATTGATTGATCCAGCTATCGGTCTTCAAGGATTCCAGGCTAGAAAAATTGCTTTCAACCTAGGTCTTGAAGGAAATGCATTCAAAGAATTTGTGAAATTTATTTCATCTCTTTACAATGCTTACACAGGTATTGATGCATCTCTTTTCGAAATCAACCCAGTATTAAAAACTTCTGATAACAAAATTATCGCTGTAGATGCTAAAGTAACTTTAGATGACAACTCATTATTCCGTCACAAAGACTTAGCTGAGCTTAGAGATACAAGAGAAGAAGATCCAATGGACGTAGAAGCTGGTGAAGCTGGTCTTAACTTCGTAAAATTGGATGGTAACGTTGCTTGTATGGTAAACGGAGCTGGTCTTGCAATGGCAACTATGGATATCATCAAATTATCAGGTGGTAACCCTGCAAACTTCCTTGACGTAGGTGGTACTGCAGATGCTCAGAGAGTACAAACTGCTTTCGGAATCATCTTAAGAGATCCAAACGTAAAAGCAATCTTAATTAACATCTTCGGAGGTATCGTAAGATGTGACAGAGTGGCTCAAGGTGTTGTAGACGCTTACAAAGCTATGGGAAGCCTTCCTGTTCCATTGATCGTAAGATTACAAGGAACTAACGCTGTAGAAGCTAAAAAATTAATTGATGAGTCTGGTCTTCCGGTTCACTCTGCAATTACTTTAGAAGAAGCTGCAAACAAAGTAAAAGAAGTTTTAGCTTAATCTAAAATTTTCAAATAAAATAGAAAACCGCTCCAAAACTGGAGCGGTTTTTTAATGCGTATACGAAACTGTATTTATGAAAAATTTATACATTCCGGAACCATGCTCTGAAGATTGGAAATCCATGTCTGTAGAAGACAAAGGAAGGTTTTGTTCTGCCTGCAACAAATGTGTTATTGACTTTACATAAAAACAACCTCAGGAGATTCAACAAATTATAGAAGAGAAAAAAGAAGAGCAGGTCTGTGGCAGGTTTTATAATCACCAGTTGAAAATGACTGATTCGTCTGAAAAATTAAAGGAACGATTCTTTAAATATATTCCATCTCATTTTCAGAATAATAAAATAGCATTCACATTATTTTCTTTAACCTTGTTTTTAATAGGTTGTTTAAAACCTAAAGAAGAGGTTTGTATGACGACGGGGTTTGTAGGTGTAATTGAAGAAGATTCTACAGTTACGAATAAGGATTATATTATGGGAGAGCCTATTATGATAGACAATGATTCTATTGCCAAAATCCCTAAAAAGGATAGTGCTACAATCCCTAAGAATCATAAGAATAAATAATCTGTTGGAATTCATTCAGGTACAAGAACAATTTGGCTGTTGCTCAAAATAAAATTATTCGTGCATTTGTGGCGATTATCAGCAGTACGGAATTTTATCGTAGATAAAATCTTTGCGCCTTAAAAGTATTCGCAAGTTCTAAAATCTTTGCGCCTTCGCGTTTACAACAAAAAAAGCCGTTCCAAAAATTGAAACAGCTTTTAATTATTAATCTATCCACAAACATCTATGGGGAATAAATTATTTATCCTGGCTTTCAGGTAAATTGTTTTCTCCATTAGTAATACTAATACTTGTAGGAGTCACCAGCTGGATTTTATCCACATCAAATCGTTCCTTAATATCTAAATAAGCTTTACTTTTTACCTGTGCTAAATTAGCCCCTATTTTGATCCAGAATTTAACCTGCAGATTAAAAGAACCTTGCTTCAGATCGGTAAAAATAACTTCTGCAGTATCCAACTTATCCACATTGTCAAGATTTTTAACCACTTCAAGAATACTTTTCTGTGCTTTACTGATGTCTTCATCAGCAGGAATTTCAAAATTTAAAATAATTCTGCGTTGAGGTGAAGCTGTAATATTGTAAAACGGTGCATTAAAAACTACCTGATTCGGGATATAGGCTTTCTTTCCATCATCTGTAAGGATTTTAGTCGTTAAAAATCCTATCTCCTGTACGGTTCCGGAATGAGCGCCGATCGTAATATAATCACCTACTTTAAAGGCTTTGTCAATACCAATCAACATTCCTGAAAAGATACTTGAAACAAGATCTTTTAAAGCAACCCCGGCAATGACTCCGGCAACTCCCAAACTTCCGATAAACTTCCACAGGAAACCACTGAATCCCATAATTTCCAGAGAAATAAATGTTCCCAACAGCATAATCAGAAATCTGAATACACTTATTAAGGTTACCAATGAGCTCTCTTTCTGGCTTTTGGGGAAGAATTTATGAAATAATTTTACAGCAATTTGGCTCATGTATTTACTTGTAATAAGAAAGAATGTAAATACTAAAATGCCGACAATCAGTTTTGGGGTAAGCTCTGCAAACGTTACATACCAACTTTCCAATACCTTATACACCAAGTCTATGTAGGTAAGCCCGGTTTTCTCCATGAATAAAATTTTACATTAAAGATATAAATTTTCCATAAAAATTTTGCTAGTATCAAAAAGTCTACTAAATTTGTAGACTAACAAATGCGAAATATTATGTCAATCAAATTAGGAGACACAGCACCCAACTTTCAGGCAGAATCATCTTTAGGGGATATCAATTTTTATAACTATCTGGAGGATTCGTGGGGAATTCTATTTTCACATCCGGCAGATTATACGCCGGTATGCACTACTGAGTTGGGATATACTTCTAAATTGCAATCCGAATTTGCCCAAAGAGATACCAAAGTAATTGCTTTAAGTGTGGATGGGGTAGAGGATCATCAGAATTGGGTAAAAGACATTAATGAAACCCAAAATACAGATGTACAGTTTCCGATTATAGCAGATAAGGAAAGAAAGGTTTCCGAACTCTACGATTTTATTCATCCTAGTGCTTCTGCAACGGCAACAGTACGCTCCTTATTGATTATTGATCCTGCTAAAAAGGTGAGACTTATTATTACTTATCCAGCCTCTACAGGAAGAAATTTTAATGAAATCCTGAGAGTATTGGATTCCCTACAGCTTGTGGATAATTATCAGGTGGCCACTCCCGTAAACTGGAAGAATGGGGAAGATGTTATTGTTCCCCCGGCACTTTCTACAGAAGATGCCATCAAAAAATTCCCTAAAGGAGTTACGGAGATAAAGCCGTATTTAAGATATACGCCACAACCCAATACATGATTTATTTATTTGATTTTTTATAGTTTAGTTTTAATTTGTACGAAAAGCGCCCCGGAATTTATTTCCGGGGCGCTTTCATTTTTGTATAGATAAGTAATGATTACTTAACGTCGTTGATAATTTGTTTTGCTTTAGATGTTGGAAGATAAATCTGGAAACCTAAACCAAATGTAATTTTGTTAGTATATCCACCGTTTCCGAATCCTGCATTTGCATCGTACTTCACTAAACCTTCTAAACCAATGTTTGGAGTGATGAAGTAAGAATAACCAGGACCAAATCCAAAGTTAAGTCCGTTAGAAGAAGAACCTCCTTTAGAAATTGATGTTCCTCCTACACCTAGATTACCTTCTAAAAACCATCTTCCGTGGTGCAATAAGTTATTCACTCCTTTCTCTCCAGGATTAAGGTAGTAACGTCCTAATGCTCCAACATTATATGTGAAAGTACTTGGTGCATCTTTAGCTCCCTTGAAGCCTAGATCTACATATCCTCCTACTGCAATATTGTCTTCAATGAAATAAGCTCCCTTCGGCTGGATATTAAAATCATAACCTCCTCCTTTGTTTAATCCGAAGTTGGCTCCTGCAAGGTTTCCCCCTACCATCCAATTACCTTTCTGAATCTGAGCGTTTGCAGTTGCTGTTAAACCTGCTACAGCTAATATCCCTGTTAAAATAAGTTTTTTCATAATTTATTATTTTAATAATTAAATGTTTATTATTCACGAATTATAGAAAAAACAATAAATGTGCCAGACTCTTAATTTTAGACAATTTTTCTAAATTAATGTTAATAATATCAATGAGATAGAAAGTGTGTTTTTAATATATTTATTGAATATTTCACAATTAATGATGATTATGCGAAGAGGTCGGGAAAGGGATATTGTTGAAGTTTTAAAAAATCTTAATTCTTAAATACATAAAAGAATAATAGAGATAATAAGTCCTGCAATCGTAAATTTGATTCCACGCTTGAAGGCTTTTGTCTTAGGATTAAACATCCAGAAACTAGAGATCACAAAGAAGAAAAGAGCAACGCCGAAAAATACACTTAAAGGCGCAATAGCATCTTTAGACTGTGATTTGTGAAGGGAAACCATTTTATCCAGTACGAAGGGTAATTCCATTTTTGAATACTTAGCTACCCCTGTTGAGGAATCATAAGTTCCTCTTTTGAAGTGAAGAACAGAACCTTCAGTCTTTTCTACTTCAAGACCTTTCATCTTCAGTTCTTTTTTTAGTTCTTTTTCAGACAGGTTGGCAGATAAAGTTTTTTCATACTTTTTTTCGCTCTTTAGAAAATCGGTGTCTCTGTAGACCAAAATAATTCCACTTACGGCATACACAGCCATAATACCTGCAAGAAAATATCCCAGATAACGGTGTGTAATTCTCATGAAACTTCTTGTGTCTTTAATCTTATCCATATCGTTTTTTTGTTTTGTTTTTAAATCTTAAAAGTGGAAACTGCAAAAATGCAATTTCCACTTTTAATAAAGAAGTAATTATAAAGTTAATTCTACAGTTTGTATGTCAATGTAAAATAATAATTTCTTGGAGTGATAGGGTTTACAGAGTAATTTTCGTGAACATTGTAGTTTACAACATCAAACAGGTTACCCACTCTTCCTTGGATAGAGAATTTCTTCCATTCGTAGCCAACAGATACCATTACAGTAGTATAATCTTTAAGATTCATCATTCTTGTAACACCGTTTCTGCTGATATTGGTAGATTTTGAATCATTCCAGCCTGCAATTCTGTCTCCGATATAATAAACACCTGCACCTACTTTTAATCCTTTTGCATAAGTAGTGAATTTATAGAAAATAGAAGCATTGGCTGTTGTAGCAGGAGTTCTTACCAATCTTTGATTTTCAACATACCCTTTATCAGGAGTATCAATATATACGGAGTTATTATATGAAGCTCCAGCTATAATGGAAATATTTTCAGTCGGGTTACCGGTAATATCTAATTCTACTCCTCGGCTTCTCATTTTTCCTGCAAGTTCTTTTAGGTTAGAATCTGGAGTATTTATAGTTGTAATCCCTTTACTATCAGTAGAGGTGTAGAAATAACTTTGATAATAGTTATTATAAATGATCTGATATAATGTAAGGTTGATGGCCAGAGCATTATTCCATAAGTTTTTCTTTGCACCAATCTCATACTGATCAACAGTCGTTGGTTTTATTCCCTGTTGAGGTAATTGACGTATTCTTGCTTGTACATCCGTTATTTGCCCAGAAGTGTCCAGATTATTAATCTCATTAGACACATATCCTGCATTGGAAACAAACGAATTAGTGTATGTGGCAAATACAGAAAGATTATTATTAGGCATATAAACCAGTCCTACTTTTGGAGATATAGCCTGATCTGAAGTAGACGTATTATTTACAAATGATTTTTGATTAATTGTAAACTTTGTGTTGATCGTTGGCATATTCTCAATATAAGACCAGCGTAGACCAGCCAATACTTTAAATTCTTTGGTAAGGCTTATGAAATCCTGAGCATAAAATCCAATTCTTCTTGTATTGATCCTATTCTTTTCATATGTTTTTGCGTCCGGCATTTTCCCGCTTGCCCAAGTCGATGGATTATTCAGGTTTAGTAAACCGCTACCTCCGTTAGTACCAAAGAAATATGAAGTTCCATATACAGCTTTTTTTATATCGGGGATATTAGGGTCATAGTAAGTATATGAATCTGAAGAACCATAATCTGCATCTGCACCTATTAAAACTTTATGATTGATACTTCCCGTATTAAACTCACCATTTAGATTAATTTGAGCAGAAGTATAGTTTTGCTCATTATAAGTTCTATTTAATGGTCTGTTCCAGATAAGATCATTAGAGTCTTTTGCGTATCCCCATTGTACTCTTTCTGTAGAAAAATAATCCCTAGTATAGTTTTGATAAGATGCTACTGCATTCAATGACCATCTTTCATTAAACTGATGGTTAAAGGTAACGTTGGTGGAAAGCTGCTGTACATTCTGATATTGCCAATCTGTTCCTAAGAAAGCATTTCTGGATAATAGATTGTTCATTTGATAAGAACCGTCTCTATTGGTAATTGCTCCAATTCCAAAGTCTGGAGTAGAATCATTTCTAAGGTAGTCAGCTTCTACAATTAATTGAGATTTTGGACTTATATTAAATAAGAAAGATGGATTGAAGTAATATTTTTCAGATTGTACTACATCTCTGAAGCTTTCAGCGTACTCGTAAGCTCCATTCATTCTGAAGGCAATATTTTTAGATAGAGGACCATAAACATCAACCGTTGGTTTGTAAGAATTCCAGCTTCCACCGTTTAATCCTATACTTCCTCCAAAATTAAATTTCGGTTTCTTAGTAATCATATTAATAATACCTCCAGCAGCGGCGTTACCAAAAAGCATTGCATTAGCTCCTTTTAATACTTCTACTCTTTCAAGACCACTTACTTCAGGGAATATTCCACTGTTTACTCTTGCTCCATTCTTGAAAATATTATCATTTCCTAAAGCAAAACCACGTCCTCCAAAGCTATCCTGAGCATTACCTCTGGACGAAGTCACATACAACCCGTTTACGTTTTGTAAGACGTCGCTCAATTGCTTTGCTTGTTGTTGCTCAATGATTTCGTGAGTAACAATAGCAATAGGCTGAGGATTTTCCATTACCGTCAGATTAGACTTTGTAGATAATGGTCTCGCCTGATTGGGATTCCCTGTTTTGTGAAGGTTAATGTCCTCAATCGTTTGAGTTCTGATCGTATCTGCTTCAACGTTTTTTAGCTGTGAACTTACTGAAACAGCGATAAATAGAAGACCTAAAGATAGTAATTGTCTTTTCATTTTATTTTTATGTAGAACAGTTTTAAATAAGGCGCAAATGTAAGTATTTGTTTAGAATGAATAAAAATTAATTTATGATTTTTATCATGTCTTTTAAGGGTGAAATATATGGATTGTTTCTATCCTTATAGTTGACGTATAATTCAGTCTTTTTTATGAATATATTTGTTGAAAAATTAAAATATGCAACTGGTAAAAGCAGGACTTTGTGCCTTTGGGATGAGTGGAAAAGTATTTCACGCACCCTTTTTAAAAGAACATCCGGGGTTTTTTATTTCTGCAGTAGTAGAAAGAAGTAAAGAAGAGTCTAAGGAAAAATATCCTGAGGCTGCTATTTATCGTTCGGTAGAAGAGATGCTGCAAAATACAGAGGTAGAATTGGTGATTATTAATACTCCGGTTCAGACCCATTATGAATATGCAAAAAAAGCTCTGGAAGCAGGGAAAAATATCATTGTTGAAAAACCTTTTACTGTAAATGTAGAAGAAGCTGAAGAACTCGTAAAGTTGGCGGAAGAAAGAGGTCTGTTTTTAAGTGTATACCAGAACAGAAGATTCGATCGTGATTTTAAACAAGTACAAAAAGTTTTAAATGAAGGAAAATTAGGAAATATCAAAGAGGCAGAAATCCGTTTTGACCGATTCCGTACTACACCAAGCGGAAAGCAGCATAAAGAAAACCCGGATCAGATAGGTTCAGGTTCATTGCATGATCTGGGAGCACATCTTGTAGATCAGGCGGTACAGTATTTCGGTTATCCTGAAAAACTTTTCGCCGATGTATTTTCTATGAAAGGATCGGAGTTTGCAAACGATTATTTTGAGATCCTGTTATATTATAAAAATGATCTAAGAGTAAGACTAAAATCATCGGTGTTTACTAAAGAAGATCATTATGCCTACAAAATTCATGGAGATAAAGGAACGTTCCTGCAGGAAAGAACGGATAATCAAGAAAATGAATTGGTTGCGGGAGCCATTCCTGTTTACGGAAAAGAATGGATGCTGCCTTTGAAAGAAGCAGATGGTATTTTAAATTATCTGAACGGAAATTCAGAAACAGAAAGAATATTTACTTCAAGCGAAGCTGGAAATTATATGGATTATTACCAACAAATTTATGAACATATTGTTTTCGGATATCCATTACCATCCCCAGGAAAAGAAGTGATCCAAAATATGAAAATCATCGATGCATCAGTGAAAAGTGCAAAGGAAGAAAAGATCATTATACTATAAATGATTATATATTATGAATGAGTTCAAAGTTTAAAGTTCAAGGTTAATGATAGCCAGAAGTAGAAATTATCTACTCTTCTACTCTCAAACCCTCTTACTCTCAAACTTGTTGAACTCATTCATAACTTATATTTTTACAGGATTTCCTGAAGTTCAAGCCATCTCATCTCATGATTTTCCAGCTTTTCTGAAACTGTTTCCAGTTCTGAAGAAAGCTTGGCTATTTTTTCATAATCAGATTCGTTGTTAAGCTGATCTAAAATTTTTGTACGTTGCTTTTCAAGCTCAGGCATTTCTTTTTCAATGGTTTCTAATTCTCTTTGTTCTTTGAAGGTTAATTTCCTTTTTTGAGAATTGGATGATGAAGGAGCTTCTGTAACAGCAACAGTCTCTTTTACAGGTTCAGGTTTTACAGCTGTATTTTTTTCTAAAGCTTCCTCCCGGCTTCTTGCTTCCCGGTATTCTGAGAAGTTTCCTACAAAATCTCTGATTTTTCCATCCCCTTCAAACGCGAGAACATGATCTACGATTCTGTCCATGAAATATCTGTCGTGGGAAACAATGATTAAAGATCCCTGGAATTGCTGCAGGAAGTTTTCAAGAACTGTTAATGTAGGAAGATCCAGGTCATTCGTAGGCTCATCAAAAATCAAGAAGTTAGGATTCTGATATAAGATATACATCAGGTGTAATCTTCTCTTTTCACCTCCTGATAGTTTTGAGATAGGAGAGTATTGTGTCTGGTCATCAAATAAGAATAATCTAAGGAACTGCGATGCGGAAAGACTTTTTCCATTCGCTAATGGATAGAATTCTGCAATTTCCTTAATGAAGTCAATCACACGCTCATCCTCTTTATAGGTAAGACCTTTCTGGGCGAAATATCCGAAAGAAATAGTTTCTCCCGTTTCAATTTCACCTTTGTCTACTTTTTCAAATCCCTGGATGATGTTCAATAATGTAGATTTTCCGGCTCCATTTTTTCCGATGATACCTACCTTTTCACCACGTTGAAATTGGTAGCTGAAATCTTTTAATAAGACTTTATTTCCAAAGCTTTTATCAATATGTTTTAGTTCAAGAATTTTATTTCCAAGACGCTTCATTTCAAAATCCAGCTCTAAGCCTTGTTTTCTTGTATCGGTTTTGGCTACCTTTTCTGTTTCGTAAAAGGAGTCAATTCTGCTTTTAGACTTTGTTGTTCTTGCTTTGGGCTGTCTGCGCATCCATTCCAATTCCTTTCTGTAAAGGTTGTTGGCTTTATCAATAGTTGCATTAAGGTTATCCTCACGAATCATTTTATTTTCAAGATACGTGGCATATGAACCATTGTGAACATAAAGATTTCTATCTTCCATTTCCCAGATAATATCACAAACACTATCAAGGAAATATCGGTCGTGGGTAACAAGTAATAAAGTGATTTTTGCTTTGTTCAGATAGTTTTCAAGCCATTCTACCATATCCACATCCAAGTGGTTGGTAGGTTCATCCATAATAAGGAGTGTGTGTTTGTGCTCAGCTCTGGTTTCAGTTAATAACTTAGCAAGGGCAACACGTTTTACCTGTCCTCCGGAAAGGGTCCCCATTTTAGCATCAAGATCTGTGATTTTAAGTTGAGAAAGAATTTGCTTCATCTCATTTTCAAGATCCCAGGCTTTGTGGGCCTCCATATCAGCCAAGGCCTTCTCAATAAAGTCATGATCTGTAGAATGAAGAGACTTATGGTAGTTCTTCAACGCAAGAATTGGTTCAGAATTCAAAGTCATCATGAATTCATCAATGCTTAGATTGGAATCAAAATCGATTTCCTGGTCGAATAAAACAACCTGGATATCTTTATTAATGATCGCAGTGCCGCTGTCTGCAATTTCTTTACCCATTAAAATTTTCAGAAGGGTGGATTTTCCACTTCCGTTTTTGGCAACAATGGCAATTTTGTCCCCCTCATTGATGTGAAAGGAAATGTTTTCAAACAAAACTTTGATGCCATAAGATTTGGTAAGATTTTCTGCAGAAACGTAATTCATTGGGAATTAATAGTTTGATTTTAATTTTGAACTGAGCCGCAAAAATACGAAAATGTAACCATAAAATTTTCCAGAAGCTCCTTTATAAAAATGAATATTTATGATTTCTTAATAAACTGTGTCCATTATCTGAAAAAACAATTCGGTAAATTTGATGATAGAAGAGCTGGAAGCAGGAAGTCATTTTTGAACATATGATTTTAAGATTGTTGATATGTAAAGCTTACGATCAGCCATCATCCGGCTTCATACCTTAATAAATAATAAAAATCTGACTTAAAGCAATGAAAAAAGTGATTGTTGATATGGATGGGGTAATGGCAGATGTATACCATCAGCTGATTCAATTTGAAAAAAGAGATTCCGGAACAGAGATGAAACCTGATAGTATGACAGGAAAACCCGAACTAGAAAGCTTTCCCAATGGAAAAAAGCATGTAAATGAGGTGGGGTTTTTCAGAACATTGCCGGTAATGGAAGGAAGTCAGAAAGCCATAGAATACCTGAATAGCAAGTATGATCTGTATATTGTTTCGGCAGGAATGGAATTTCCAAACAGTTTAAGAGAAAAGTATGATTGGCTTGCAGAGCATTTTCCATTCATCACCTGGGAACAGATTGTTCTTTGTGGAAGCAAGAAAGTAGTATCGGGAGATGTAATGATTGATGATTATCCAAAGAATTTAGACCATTTTTCAGGGCAGAGACTGATCTTTACACAGCCTCATAATGAACTGATTGAAAACGAAACCTACACAAGAGTGAATTCATGGGAGGAAATCATGGAAATTTTATAGATGAATAGTAATATTTAAATGTTTTTTAGAATTGATGCTCTAAAATGTGAAATATTTAGAATAATTTTAACTAAAAGGTGATTAAATTTAATAATGCCTTATGAATGTTGATGGTTATAAAATAGATATGTTTGCATCAAACTTTTAACATGAAAAAACTTAGTGTTTTATCCTTTATTCTCACGGTTTCAGCCTTCAATGCACAGGTCATTTCCGGAACCATTATTTCTAAAAATGAAAATCAGCCTATTTCTTATGTGAAGATTGGGGTAGATAAGAAAACTATCGGAACCATATCAGACGGAAAAGGAAACTTTTCAATAGATCTTACTGGTCTGGACCTACAGCAAAAAGTGAAAATCGAAGTACCGGGATATGACCTGTATGAAGAAACCGTACAGAATTTCAAAAAAAACGATCAGCAGAAAGTTTTTTTAAATGAGAAAACTAAAACCATCAAGGAGATTGCCATTAAGCCTAAAAAACTGGTAGATAAAAACTGGGGTGTAAAAACGAAAACTAAAAGTGTTTTATATTTCGTTAATCCGGCAGGGGATAAAGCAGGTTTTCTGGGTGAAACAGCGCTGCAATTTAATACAAAGAAAAGATCCAAAATCAAGAACATTAATCTGAATATTGCCCGTTATACTTCCACGGAACCAGTTATGATGCGATACAGTATTTATAGCGAGAAAGACGGTTTCCCGGATGAAAACTTATTGGACGAAGAAATTACAGTACAGCTTACTGAAGATATGATTAAAGACGGAACTTATACGCTTGATGTTAACGATCATAACATCTGGGTGAAAGGAAAGTTTTTTGTAGGAATTCAGTTTTTAAAAGCATTTAACGGAAGCATTAAAATAAGTGCTGCACTATTCAAAACAGGATTCATTAGAGAGTTCTATGGAGACTGGAAAAAAATGACGATTGCAGCACCGGCTATAAATATCGATGTTAAAATGGATAAAAACGGAAAAGATACCAAGGATGACGATGGTGGATATGCAGATGATGATATCTCTCAGGGATGGATGGCAGATAACTCAAAAAATATAGAAGAAGCCAATCAGTCTATATATGGTAAAAATGACTCGGCCGGTAAGTATTTGAAACTGAAAGATACCGATATGTACTATGAAATTTATGGGGAAGGTGAACCTTTGGTATTGCTTCACGGAAATTCAGGGAGTATTAAAGATTATTATCAGCAGATTCCGGTTCTATCCAAGCAATATAAGGTTATTGCAATAGATACAAGAGGGCAGGGAAAAAGTAAAGATACTTCCAAGAGAGATTTTACCTATAAATTATTTGCAGACGATGTAAAAGCATTAGCAGACGAGTTAAAACTTGATAAAATTAACATTGCCGGTTGGAGTGACGGTGGAAATACAGGGCTTGAGTTTGCACTGAAATATCCAGAACGTCTCAATAAATTGATAACGATCGGAGCCAACACTTTTCCTGAAGGAGTAGAAGAAAAGCTTATCGAACGTTTTACCAATCAGATGAAACAGTTGAATGATTTGGCACCTGAGGAAACATTTGGTGAACGCAGACTTTTAAAAATCATGTTGACACAGCCTAATATCAGTAAAGAAGATTTAAATAAAATAAAAAGCCCGGTTCTTGTCATTGCAGGAGATAGAGATGTTATTAAGCCGGATCATACAGAATTTATTTCCAAACAAATTCCTAATGCAGAAAAAAGAATTTATAAAGATACAACCCACATGGTTCCTTTTGAAAAACCGGATCAGCTGAATGCAGACATTCTGAGCTTCCTTGGGAAGAAATAGATAAGCAGGAAAATATAAATTTAAAAAGCACCTTTTAATTTCAGTGTTGAAATTAAAAGGTGCTTTTTTTGGATCATTATAAAATAAATTTAAAATTGATATTGGTGACTCTAGAAGCTTCCTTCTTCCAGCATCCATCTTCCTTTCTTATCAATCCAACGTCAGTCTTTTCAAAGACCAGGAATTACCATTGTAAATATCAAGATCTACCTTTGTATTAATTCCGTGAACAATTCCGTTTTCTGTAAATTGCCAAAAATCCCATTGGCTATCTGGAGATGGAGTAGGAACATCATTATAATTAGCCAGCCATAAAGGGTAGCCTTCAAATTCACCTTTCAGAAAATCCTTATAATAATGATAATAGGTGTAAATGATAGGTTTCTCACCATAAGTCTCTTCTACGATTTTACACCATACCTTCAGGTCTTCTATTAATTTTTTATTCGTCTTTCGTTTCGGAATTTTTTCAATATCCAGAATAGGTGGTAAATCTCCACTTTCCAGTTTTACATTCGCTAAAAAATTATTCGCCTGGATCACCGGATCTTCATCAGCTCTGTAAAAATGATAAGCTCCACGGATCAGGTCATGCTTTTTAGCCATTTCCCAAAACTCATCAAAATGTTTATCTGCACTTTTATTTCCCATGGTTGCCCGCATTACAACAAACTCCAAAGGAATTGTTTTATTGCCAATGCTGAGGCTGTCCCATTTGATATCCTCCTTGTTTTGATAGTGAGAAACATCAAAGCCATAGGTCTTATCAAGATTGTTGGCTAATATTCTTTGGATTCTTGAACTTTCCTTTTCACTGTTGTGAAGTTTTCTATGGGTGAATTTATTAAAGTACAACGCATAGTAATAGCTTACGGATTGTTTAAGATAAAATCCGGTCCCGATTAAAGCTACAATTAAAATGGCTAATATCACCCTTCGGCGGAAAAAATAGCTGTTCCGTCTGTTCTTATGGATCTGTTTGGCAGTTTTTTTGGTATACTTTTTTGGTGTCATAAAGTTTTGCAAAACTAACTTTTTTCACTACTAAATGCTAAATAAAATCAGTAAATTTGTGTATTATGGAAACACGCGAAAAAATCATCATTATAGGAGGAGGATTTGCGGGGCTGCAGCTTGCAAAAACATTGAATAACAAGAATAAAAAGGTTATTGTTCTGGATCGGATGAACCATCATATGTTTCAGCCGCTTTTTTATCAGGTAGCCTCCGGAAGGATAGAACCTTCCAACATTTCTTTCCCATTCAGAAAGATTTTTCAGCAATCCAGAAACACTCAGTTCCGGATGACGGATGTAAAGGAAATTGATGCTGCTAATAATAAAGTCATTACCGATGAGGCTGAATTTACTTACGATAAACTCATCATTGCAACAGGGTGTAAAACTAATTTTTTCGGTAACAAAGAACTTGAAGGGAAAGCTTTCGGTATGAAAAATACCCAGGAAGCCATCAGTATCAGAAATCACGTTTTGATGACCTTTGAAAAACTGATTATTGAAAAAAGCCGCAGTGATGACGGGAACTGGAATATCGTTATCGTAGGAAGCGGACCAACCGGTGTAGAGCTGGCGGGTGCTTTTGCTGAAATGAAAAAAGATATTCTTCCGAGAGATTATCCTTATATGAATTTCGATCATCTGAAAATCATTCTCGTAAGTTCTACAGAGAAACCACTTGCTGTAATGAGCAGTGAAGCCCAGGAGAAATCTGAAAAATACCTTAAAGATCTTGGGGTAACCTTCATGAGTGGAGAAGTAGTTACAGATTATGATGGGGATAAAGTACATTTGAAAAGCGGGAAAGAAATACCCTCTAATAATGTAATCTGGGCAGCAGGAGTTACGGGAAATGTAATTGACGGATTCCCTGAAGAAAAATTAGTAAGAAACAGATATATCGTAGACCGATACAACAAAGTAAAGGGGTATGATAATGTATATGCAATCGGAGATATTGCTTATATGGAAACCCCTAAATATCCACAGGGACATCCACAGGTTGCCAATGTAGCCATTAATCAGGCCAAAAACTTAGGAAAGAACCTGTTGAAGAAAACTTCCAGTGAATGGAAAGAGTATGAATACGATGATCAAGGTTCTTTAGCAACTATAGGAAAGCACAGAGCCGTTGTAGATTTACCATTTATAAAATTCCAGGGATTTTTAGCCTGGTATTTCTGGATGTTTCTCCATTTAATGCTAATTTTGAGCGTTCGAAATAAGCTGGCCATATTCTTCAACTGGATGTGGAGCTATATCAACAAGGATTCTTCCTTAAGATTAATTATTATACCTACTAAGAAAAACGGAACATTACAATGAGAATTGATATCATAAGCGTACTTCCAGAATTGATGGAAAGTCCATTTACAACCTCTATTTTAAAGAGAGCAATGGACAAAGGACTGGCAGAAGTACATTTTCATCAGCTGAGAGACTGGGCAATCAATAAGCACAAACAAATTGACGATGAACCTTACGGAGGCGGAGCTGGAATGGTGATGATGGTAGAGCCATTGGATAAATGTATCTCAGAATTGAAGTCTCAAAGAGATTATGATGAGGTGATCTATCTTACACCAGATGGAGTAACGCTGAACCAGAAAATTGCCAATACTCTTTCTATAAAAAATAATCTGATCTTCCTTTGTGGACATTATAAAGGAATAGACCAGAGGGTGAGAGACCTTCATATTACCAAAGAAATATCGATAGGTGACTATGTGCTTACCGGTGGAGAGCTTGCAGCATGTGTACTGGCTGATTCTATTATTAGACTGCTTCCGGGAGTTTTAAATGATGAACAAAGTGCTTTAACAGATAGTTTTCAGGATGATCTTTTGTCGCCACCTATTTATACAAGACCTGAAGTCTATAAAGGACTGGAGGTTCCTAAAGTCTTATTAAGCGGAAATTTTGGAAAAATTGAAGAATGGCGCCACGATGAAGCAGTAAGAATTACTAAAGAAAAACGCCCTGATCTCCTTTAATATGGCGCTACAGGGTATTTAAACCCTATTTTTTTTATTTATTCTATTTGTCTATAAATTAAATGGAATAATATTTGTTATTTTTGTAAGTGAAAAGGAAAATATTAGCAACTTTGGTCTTTTAATTGGATTTTTGTTTTCGATATTTAAAATTTTGTTCATTATTTTAATTCTGATATATTGAATGAAATAATAGATTAATTGAAAATTTAATTCACTATTAATGGTTTTATTGATTTTTTTTATTACATTTGAAATATTTCTTATTATAAATTGATTTGTTAACATTGTGAACAAATCAATGCGATTTGAAAAAAATAATAAATTTACAATTAGGAAAAAGAGCATATTAATTAAAGTATAGAAATTTGTGTTGATGGAACTGTTCTCTTTTTATAATGTTGAAAATTTATTTTTACCCGACCCTAAGCCTGTCCATAAATTAGATCCTACAAAGTCAGGTTTAAGAAACTGGGATGAGAAAAGATATAAAAACAAGCTTTTTAAAATCTCTCATGCATTTCAATTGATGAAGGAGGAAAATGGAGTATTGCCATTTATTATAGGATTATCGGAAGTTTCCGGAAGGAAAGTTTTAGAAGATCTTGTAGAAATGGAACCTTTTAATTCTGAATATGGAATTGTACATTACAATTCTATGGATGAAAGAAAAGTGGATGTAGCCATGTTATATAATAAAAATAAAGTAGAGGTTATCGATTCTGAAACCATTACTTTCTTTTTTGAAATAACCTATAAAAACACAGGAAATTACGACACAACCAGAGACGTACTTTTTTCAAAAATTAAATATAAAGGGGAAATTATTAATGTCTTTATCGCCCATCTTCCCTCTAAGCGGGAAAAAGATATCAATAAACCTAAAAGAGCCTTTATATTGAATGAGGTTCGGCAGCGGATCATGAAAATTGTAGATGCTGATAAGGAACATGTCATATTGTGTGGTGATTTTAATGAAAACCCGGATGATGAAAATTTAGTACAAATTCTCTATGACAATGATCATGAGAAGGTTTTGATGAATCCTTTTCAGGAGTTGTTTTCTACAAGAAATTATTCTACTTTTCATTATAAGTCTGGATTGCTGTATGATCAGATTATGATGTCGAGATCCCTTCTTGACAATACAACACTAGCTTTTCAGGAAGCCCGTGTGTTTAATTCTGAGAAACTCAGCAGCAGGACCAGAAATTTTGAAGGACGACCTTTCCGAACTTATGCAGGCACCCGGTATTTAGGCGGATACAGCGATCATTTCCCGGTTTTTGTAAAGTTTAAAAGCTTATCATAAAAAAACATAAATAATAAAAAAGTAGAAAATGAAAAATTCGAGTAACACAAGCTATCATTTAGATTCCATCGACAAGGAAATAATCTACATGTTGATGGATAATGCTAAAACTTCTTTAGCACACATTTCAAAGAATGTTGGGATCTCTACAACAGCGGTACACCAAAGGATTAAAAAACTGGAACATGCAGGAGTTATTGAAAATTCAATTTCATTCCTTAATCCTAAAAAAATTGGATATAAAGTAATTTCTTATATCGGAGTTTTTTTGGATCAGCCAAGCCATTACCCTGAAGTGGTAAAATCTTTGCATGATATCAATGAAGTAGTGGAAGCCCACTATACAACAGGGAATTATACAATATTCCTTAAAGTTCTTTGTAAAGATAATGATCATTTGATGCAAATTCTTAGCAAACTCCAAAAACTGAAAGGAGTAACAAGAACAGAAACTTTTATATCTTTGGAACAAGGTATTTACAGACAATTGAAAGTATAACGATATGAACATAGCCCAATATTTGGATTCAACTTACTTGAAGACACCGGAACAATCAGGTATTTCACATGAAGGAACTCTTCAGATTGATAAAGAACTTGCACAGGTAGCCATTGATAATGGTATTTTTGCAGTAATGATTAGGCCGGATTATGTAGCGGAGATTAAAAAATATATTCAGGAGAGAAATTCAAATGTTGCAGTAGGAACTGTAATAGGATTCCATGAAGGAACATATTCGGTAGAAGAGAAGCTTGCAGAAGCCTCAAAAGCTATTGAAGATGGAGCAGATGAGCTGGATTTTGTAATTAATTACAGTGCTTATCTTCAGGGAAATACTGACTTGGTAAAAGAAGAATTTGTAAAATGTACAAAGCTGGCTTTGGAACACCATAAAATTACAAAATGGATCATTGAAATCGCAGCCCTTACTGATGCTCAGATTGCAGATCTTACCAAAAATATTTCGAACTGGGCAGAAGAGAATTTTTCAGCCAATGATTTACCTCATATCTTTGTTAAATCATCAACCGGATTTTATGAAACTACAGATGGGAAGCCTAATGGGGCAACATTTGAAGGAATAAAAATTATGTTGGATAACGCTGGAAAACTTCCTGTAAAAGCTGCCGGAGGAGTAAGAACTCCTGAAGATGCTGAAAAAATGATTACTATGGGAGTGAAGAGAATTGGAACTTCCTCAGCATTGGCACTCATTAAAAATGAAGCTTCATCAGGCGGATATTAAATTTGATATTCAAGAACAAATAAAAAACCATCAAGTTAATTTGATGGTTTTTATTTTTATACCTGAGCCTGATATTCTTCGTAGAATTGCTGGGTTTCCTTAATCAGTGCATCCATTTCTTCTAAGGTGAAAACTTCAAGGAATCTTTTTCTAAAATCCTTGAAGTGAGGAATACCTCTGAAATAGTTGCTGTAATGCTGTCTCATTTCTACCAGTCCTAATCTTTCCCCTTTCCATTCTGCACTCCACTCAGCATGCTGACGAACTGCTAATAATCGATCTGAAATAGTAGGAGCAGGTAAATGTTCACCTGTTTTAAAGAAATGCTTGATTTCATTAAATATCCAAGGATATCCAATAGCAGCACGTCCAATCATTATTCCGTCACAAGCATACTTTTGTTTGTATTCAAGTGCTTTTTCAGGCGAATCAATATCACCGTTTCCGAAAATCGGAATTTCAATATTAGGATTTTGTTTAATTCTTGAAATATGTTCCCAATCTGCTTCTCCCTTGTACATTTGAGCACGGGTTCTGGCATGTATGGTAAGTGCTTTAATTCCGGTTTCCTGAAGACGTTCTGCTACTTCGTCAATATTGATAGAAGTGCTGTCCCATCCAAGACGGGTTTTAACGGTTACAGGAAGGTGGGTAGAGCTCACTACAGCCTTTGTAAGACGAACCATAAGGTCAATATCTTTCAAAACTCCAGCTCCGGCTCCTTTGCAAACTACTTTTTTTACAGGGCAACCAAAATTAATGTCTACCAAGTCTGGATTTACTGTTTCAACAATTCTCGCAGACATGGCCATTGCTTCTTCATCACCACCGAAAATCTGTATCCCGACAGGTCTTTCATAATCGAAAATATCCAGTTTTTTACGGCTCTTGATGGCATCACGAATTAACCCTTCGGAAGAAATAAATTCCGAATACATTAAATCTGCACCGTGCATTTTACACAAACGTCTGAACGGAGGATCACTTACGTCTTCCATCGGAGCCAGCAAAAGTGGAAATTCCGGCAGTTCTATATTGCCTATTTTTATCATGGTGCAAATTTACAAAATTCTGATTAGTAGAAAATATGATATTATCTATTACTGTGAATGATGAGTTTGAAAGATGTTTGAGAGTATTAGAGTAGTGGGAAGAAAAATTTAGAGTTAGTGGGAAATAACTAACCTTAAACCTTAAACGTAGGGTTTTTAGAAACTTGCTTTTACCTGCATGCTTCCGATGTGGATGGTTCTTTCTCCGGAGTTTCTTCCTTCGTAATTTAAATTCAATTGGATAAATGAATTGATTGCCTGCTGAATGAATACACTCCATACCTGGTTTTTTCCTGGTTTCAGACCATCTAGCATCTGGTTTCCTACAATACTGAAATTATTACCATTGAAATTATTGTTGATGAAAGAGAAATTTCCACGAATGGAAGTCTTTCTGAATTCCCATTGGATGGTTCCTGTAACATCAAAAGCTTTTAACAATTCTTCACCATCTATCCTTTGTTTTTGGCGGTATGCAGACGAAAGCTCGGCCTGAAGAGCATCTGTAAACTTATAGGTGGCCTTTGGTTTGGTTTCAAAATTATTTAAACGATAATCTCTTGTTGCAAATAACTGTGAGGTATTTTTGATATCATGAACAGAGTTTTCCCAGTCTATCCTGAATTCTTTATTGAACCAATATCCAATATTCAGGAAATGGGAAGTTTGCTCACGTTCTTCGTTACTGAAATTAGCATTGATAAGGTTATCGTTGGTAATGAATCGGTAGTTTCCATTCCATCCGGATTTATCGGTCGGATTGAACTGTACCGAGGTTAAAATATTTTGATTTTTAAGGATCTGATCGCTATTTTTCTCAAACGGATTTAATACCAGAACCTTATCTTTTTTATAGAATGAGTTTTGGGAATTTAATGAAATATTGAAATTCCAACGTTTTAAGAAGGCATTTTCCGAATTAAAGACAATCGCCGGATTTACAAATAAAGCCAACTGTAATTTGTTTTTATTAGAAGGAATATATCGTACAGAGTTGGTATAAACCCTAATGTATTTAGCTAGGTCGGAATATTCGGCAATTTCAAATTCGTCAAGCTGCTGAATACCGTCACCATTGTAGTCTGTCCATTTATAAACACCTTGTCCATCCGTTACTTTAATATACTGAAACTCCCTTTGTGCTTCCTGTCCGTTTCCAAGCTCGTAAAACGCCTGTAAACGCATCCCATTTCTGAAAAGTTGTTGATTGTAAAGAATATTTCCAACCACAAAGTCATTATTTTTAGTGACCTCGCCTTCTGGGCCTGAATAAAAGAATTTTCTGTAATGAATCAATGCATTCAAAGTTGTTCTTTCAGTTTTGATAATCTGACTTTCCGCCATGAATCCAAGAATATTATTCATATTCTGAAGCCTGTTGTCACGAACTGAGTCATTATCCCTCATGTATACTTTAGCAAGCAATTTGGTACGGGTACTGTCTCCTATTTTCTTTTGAACGAAAATTTCTTTCCAGCTGAAACTTGTGACATCCATAAGTTGAGTGTCATTGTACTTCTTCTCATTATGCTCCATGCTTCCCCCTATTGCCCAGCTTCCTTTCTTTCCTGTAAATTCCGTTGAAATCCCACCACGAATGAATTTGGTGTCCTGAAGCGTTGCATTAGTACTCAGGTAGGATAGATTTCCTTTTGTAAAGAATTTTCCGGTGATCCAACCAAAATCAAGATCATTTTTAATCCCTTTATAAGAGTTTTGCTCATTTAAATAATTGATACGGTAATTTAATGTAGATTTATTATTCCACTTGTTTAAAAAGCTGAAGATAAAACGATTCTGTGTCTTTTTGTTAAACTCCTGTGTTAAATTGAAGTCTCTGGAGAATTCTACATCATTGATACGATCCAGGATATGAAACTGTTTGTCTATATACTGATATTCAAAGCTTGGAGTACCTTTCCAAGAGCTTCTTGTAAAGGTCTTGTTTCCGAAGATACGATAAGCATAGCCTGTATTCTGGTCAGAATCTTTAGATGAAAACAGGTTGATATCATAATTACTTAAGGAGATATCTGCACCTATTTTTCCTTCATTTAGCAAATATTCAGAATTAAGAGAGAATACCTGAGATTTCTGTGGTGAAGGAAGCTTTCTTACTGCTCTATAATCTCCTGCATTGGGCCCTACATACTCAAAAACACGTCCGTTATTGGTTGTTTTTGCTGTTTTATAATCTCCCTGATTAGCTCCAAAATAAGTAAATGATACCTGATAAAGCGTTTCATTAGGGTCTGTGGAAAGTTCATAGAAGCTTCCGGCAGGATTTAAACGGTATAAAATTTTATTAACATCATACTCTGTAACAACTCCTGATGGAGCATACATCAGATTGGGATCATTTCCAGCATTGGCTAAAATCTGCTCATCTTCTTTAGATAAATTTAAAGCAAGAGGTGCATTTTTGTTATCATTTTCCATGAACCAATTCAGCCCAACTTTGAATTTTTCTCTTTGATGTTCCAGCTTTCCGGTAAATAAATATCTTGAATAATTCCTGTTGGCGTAGTTGTACGAAATGGTGATAAAATTCTGCTGGAAAATAGGACGGAAACTGGTAAAGGTAACTTCACCTGTGTTATAGTTGATAACATAATCCTGGTTTTCCCCACGTTTCATTAAGATACCGTCAATAAATACCTGTTCAGAACCAGAGATCAAAGTAATGAACTGTTCTCCATTTTTCCCTGTTAAACGATAAGGTCCTTGGTTTCCTTCAACTCCTTGGAAACGGATCCTGTGAAATTCACTTCGTGCCACACCGGCAGAAATATCCACAAACGTTTTATTTTCTTTTCCAAATTCTGTCTGAAACTGAATTCCCATGCTTCGTCTCTGATATTTGGCAAAATAATTTTTAGACTCCATAAGGTCAAGGTGTCCAGCTCTAAGAATAGATTTATCCTTAATGTTAAGCTGCATGTAGATTTTATCAAACTCTTCTAAAGTTTGGGTATATCCATCAGCCTGAATGGGTAAGTTATGATCGGAAATACTTGCTAAAATGGTGACATCTTTGGAAAGTCGTCCAGAGATCTGAAGATCCATAGAACTTTGTACAGATTGTCCCTGATTATTACCAAATGTAATTCCACGGATAATGGAACCTTTAGAATTAAGTTCACCTAAAAACCTCTTTTTATCATTTTTTGCCAGTACGGCTTCATCAACAACAATTCTGTTATGAGTTCGGATAAAGTCTAAAGTATCTTTTGCAAAAATGTCCTGTTCAAGCTTAGCAACGAGAATACTATCTTTTTTAGCACTGTCCTCAGGAACGTTGGGATTTTTCCATGAAAATACCTGAGCATTTCCTGAAAATATGCCAAAGAAAAAAACAATGAATAGGATAAAAATATTCCGCAACTCCTGAAAAATAATTCGTAAAAGTAATTAAAAAATGTTAATAGCAGAGTGTCAACTATTATTAACAGAAAATTAATCCAAATATTGTTAAGTCCTTAAAATTAAGAGTAATTTAGCCTCTGAAATTATAAATAATATAAAATTATAATCATGAAAAAACTTTATTCGTTATTGGCAACAGCAATGCTTGCCATTACTGCATTTGGACAAACTACTCTTTTGTCAGAATCTTTTGGAACTACATCAACATTACCAACAGGCTGGACAAGTACTAATGTTACTAATGGTTGGAAATTAAATGGATCAAGTGTGTCAACAAATAAATATCCTGGGGCTTCAGGAGCTATGAATGTTGTCTTTGTTGGCCAGGGTCCCAATGGAATTACCCATACATTAACCTATTCTAATTTATCAACAGTTGGTTATACAAATATATCCATTATATGGGGTGGAATAGGAGCTGCTGCTTTTGATAAGGATATTGTATTTCAATGGAGCACAGATGGTACAACATGGAATGATGTAACTTATACTTATAATAAAAAGGCTACTGCTTGGGGGCTTGTTAATAGTGGGATACCTATTCAATTACCGGCAGGAGCAGAGAATGCTGCAACTTTAAGTCTTAGGTGGTCTTCTGTAACAAGTAATTCTGGTAACTATAGAATTGATGATGTAAAGGTAACAGGTGCTTCTGGTTCATTGGCTACTTCTGAAATAGTAAAATCTAAAAATACTTTCATTAAAAATACTTCTGTTGATCATGAAATTTATTTTGGAATAAAATCTGAGGTTAAAATTTTCAATGTAAATGGACAAATTGTAAAAACAGCATCTGTTTCTGAAAATGGATCTGTTAATGTAGAAAATCTACAAAGTGGGATTTATTTTGTAACAGGAAATGTCAATGGGAATGCCGTTTCTGAGAAAATTATCAAAAAGTAATTTTAATTAATTGTTAATTATATACCGCTGTCTCAAACGGATAGCGGTTTTTTTGTATTTTTACAACATAAATTTTAAAAAAAATTATTTTATGAAAAAGATCTATTCTTTAATTGCTCTTGGATTAATTTCAGGAAGTATGTTTGCTCAAAACCTGGTTGTCAATCCAACATTTGATAATGGGTTAACAGGATGGGCAGCAGGAACTGGTAACGGCTATACCTTACCTAATTTAGTTGTTGCGGATGGAAATAATGGTTCAAATTCTGCTCAATATTTGAATTCTACTGCAACTAATGGGTTTTATCAAGAAATCCCAGTTACAGGCGGACAATCATATACAATTTCGTTTTGGTATAAAGCAGCTGGAGATGGAACTGATGCGAGAATTTGGTCTACTTATAAAAATGCTGGTGGTACAATTATATATCAAGAAGGTACAGGGAACGCTGTTGGAAATGATCCGTTAAGAGGTCCTGCAAATGGATACTTACCAACATCTTCATCTTGGACTCAATTTACTACAACTGTAGTCGCTCCTGCAAATGTTGTCACTTTACAACTTGCTGTAAGAGCTTATAATAATAGTACTCTTGTTGCTTATGATGATTTTTCTGTAGTTGCTGCTGGATCTTTAGCTACTGGAGAAGTTGCTCCTTCTAAATATAGATTAGTAAAGAACACTTTCGTTAAAAACAACGAAATCACTTTCGGAGCTGATGTGAAAGATGTGAAAGTTTTCAACATGTTTGGACAGATTGTAAAACAAGCTTCTGTAAAACAAAACGGAACTGTAAACGTTGCTGAATTAACAAAAGGAAACTATATCGTAACAGGTACAGTGAACAACCAAGCAGTATCTCAAAAAATCTTAAAAGACTAATTATTTTAGATTAAAATAGAGTCCGGCCATTTCGAAGAAATGGCCGGACTTTTTTGTGCTTATTTATTTCAACTTTATTAGTTGGAATATAATATAATATATTTATACAGGATTTTTTGTAAATTTCCAATTAAAAGGTATTGTTTTTGATATTTTTATTACAACCCCGTTTCTAAAATTATTTAAATGAAAAAAATCTTTACTATTGCTGGTTTAGTTTTGATGACTGCTTTTACAAATGCCCAAATTGTGATCAATGAGATCTATGGCGGCAATGAAAATTCAGGGGCTGTTTTCAAACATAATTATATTGTCCTGAAAAATATAGGAACCACTCTGGTTTCTTTAACAGGAGCAAGTATACAATATGCACCTGCAATTGGAGCATTTACAGAATATCATACACTGCCTGATTTCACATTGGGACCTGAGGAAACTTATCTCATTCAGGAAGCAGCAGTGGATGGTGGAGTAGAGGCGTTACCAATACCGAATTTTATAGCAACCACTGTTACAAATTTTGATGGTACACCCAATAAATCTGTCGGAATAAGGATTTCAGGAACATCCGGAAAGCTAGTATTGGCAGGAAATATTGTAAAAGTAATGAATCCTTCATCTTCCAATGTATTAGATTTTGTAGGCTATGGTGCTAATGCAGATCAGTTTAAAGGTGATGGACCAGCTCCTTCTCCTACAGCTTCAACAGCGATTAGAAGAACTTTAGAGAATAACAGTGATAATATGGCAGATTTTTCTGCTGAAGGAGCAGCAAAAGCAGGCTTTGTGCAGAATCCTTTTGTTAAAGATGGTAATGTACTTTTCGGAATGCAGATTAAAGATGTAAAGATATATGATACTTTCAGGCAGGTTGTGAAAAAATCTCCTACAAAATTTGCTCAGAATATAGATATTACTGAGCTTCCAAAAGGAACTTATATTGTGACAGGAACTGTTAACAATGCTCCGGTTTCTCAAAAAATTGTAAAAGATTAGTTTTTCAATATTTTTTGATAAGGAACAGTTTAAATATAAGCTGTTCCTTTATTTTTAATACCAGCCTCTTCTTGCTGCATTAATGATGGATCCGAGATTAAGAACGAGTGTATATCTGATACGTTTTGCATAATCTTTAAATCCAGGCTCAAATCCCAATGAAGACTGTATCGGAAAATAAACCTCCAGGAAATCCGGGATAATTCTTACCTTAATTCCACTGTCCCAGATAAATTTTTCAGAATGATCCTTATTTTTATACATTCCTGCATCGGCATACACATGAAATATTTTCCATATACTGGAGTCTACATTCACAGAAGTAATCCATTGATTAACCGTTCCCGGAAGAAATGATTTGAATCCACCGTCAGCTAAAATAAACTGTTGCGAAAGAAGACCACTGCTGGCACTTTCTCCTAAAAGGTTATAAGAGAATGTATAGTTAGATACCCTTGAAATTCCATAATTGAATAAATCATTGCGGGTATCATTTCTAAGAAAGTATCCAGCAAATAAACGGATGCTAAGCTTTTGCCTTGGAGCAAATTCCCATCTGTAGAATCCTTCAGCTGTAATTTTATTGAAATCTTCCATTCCCTGTGCACTCAGACTGAAACTTTTCTCGTGAATCATCTGGCTGTCGCTATAGCTATATCCTAATCCCCAGAGATTGTACTTTTTATAATCATCATTAGCAATCATTAAAGGGCTCAGATCTCTTTCAAAATAATTATAGGAAACGCCCAGACTTCTGCTTACCGTACTTCTGGGATTTTTTCTAAAATTTAGAGTTGAAAATACAGAAGCTTTTCTGTATGCTAGGTTATAATCATAATGGAAATAAGATCCCGATACTCCAAACGTAATACTTCTGAACATACTTTCTGCAGGTAAGAAAGAGTAGGATACTCCCCCTGAACCAGTTAGTTTTCCTGTTCCGGTACTGTATGTTGGTGTAAATGAATACAGAAATTTCTGATCAAAAAATGATTGGTTTTTAAAGTTAGCTCCCAGCAAAAATTTATCATAAGTATTGTTGAATCGAACTCTTGGACTTACATAAATTTCATTGTATTCAGGATTTGGAATGTCTTTTATGAGTTTAAACTTAATTTTTTTTGTATTAGAAAATATACCTTTGGCATACAGGAAATTATCCCGATAACTGGATTCTGGGAAAATGTAACCATTATTTAGGGTTACTTTATAAATGTTATCTGATGCAGGAAGAGAGATTTCTTTTATTTTCTCATCTTCTTCTGTTTCTATCCAATAAGATTTTTTTTCGCCCTCTCTGGTTTCGGTTTCAAGCTTTACCGGAATAGAAGCTTTTGTATTTTTTGCGATTTTAATCTGTAAAGAATCATTTTCCTTACTAATATGTTTCAGCTTAAAATTGACCCTGTTTTTCTGTTCGAAAAAACTTTCAAGATAATGGGCCGATTTTTCTTTTTCTGAGAGCTGTTTCAAAAAATCATCCGGATTAATTCTACTTCCGGAATTCTTGGAAACGTACTCTTTTACAAGATCATTAAAAGACTGATCGCCCATTTTATCAGCAGAATAATTGAACAGGCTTCCTGTTTCAAAGCTGCTCACAGCCATATCATTGAAATTACTTAAACTGTTGAAATCTTCATCAATTTTCTGATCCAGGTTCTGAAGCATAATATATTGATAAGCCAGCCCGTAGCGATCCGAAAGCTTTACTTTAGACGCATGAAACAATTTTAGAGGCTTGAGTCCAAATAATTTGGTTTCAGGGAGTGCCCCTAAAAGTTTAGCGTCTTTATAGAATTTTTTCAGATATTGGATTTCAAGATAAGATTTTAAACCATTTTTAAACCAATGATCTTTTTGTTTATCTGCAATAACCTTTTCATCCAGAACTTTTTTGGTAATGATTCCAAAATAGTCAAGATCTGTTTTTTCAGCATCTGTAAATAGTTGAAATCTAAATTTCCAGATAGTAATATCATTATTCCCGAAGAAATCTTCTTTAGCTCTGAATTTATCTGAAATAAATATACCTTTCGGAAGAGAACCTATTTTTTCTTTGAGAAATTTTAAGTGAAGAGGTAAATAAAATTCCAGATTTTGTTTCTCTTCGGGCTTAAGGTTATAGCCAAATTTTATTTCAGTCTCACTACCATCAATATTGGTTTTTATAATAGGATAAGCATTTGGGGAAACTGAGAATTCAGGATCTGAATCCAGATATCCTTGAAAAGAATTCATCTGAATCTGTGGCAAATTACTTTCAATGAAAGTGTTCACCGGAATATCAAAATTTACAGTCCAGAAAGTATTGAAACTTACTGGTTCTTCAATATCGTGGTATTTTCTTTGAGAAATATTGTCCGGATCAAAATGATCCGGAACAATAAAGAAATATTTTAAAGCAGTATTCTGACCGGATGTTCCGTATCCCGTAAATTTTTTATCGGGAAGCTGCATACGGTAGTTAAGCTGCAGAGTGATGCTTTCTCCTGGTTTTAATATTTGCTTCAGAGGAAGAAAAAGGTTTTCATCTGAAATTGCATTGACTGGTATTTCCTGGTTTTCTGAATCTTTAATATTAAGCTCCAGAAGTTTTCCCACTTCATGGTTCTTTGCAAAATGCAAATCATTATTTCTGTCTTCCAGTTTTCGGTAGACTAAAGATGTTCCACGTTTGTTATAAGCAGAAACCCAATTCAGAAGTTTTACCGTTTGCAGGTCTTTGCCTGAATGATTGTAATAAACAATCTCCTGATTCACCTCAAGGGTTTTTCTGTCAGGAGAGAGTTTTGCTCCAATGTATATACTGTCTTTCTGTGCAGAAATCTGTATAACTCCACAAAACAAAATAAGGCAAATGCTGATCTTTTTCAAATATCCGTGATAAAGCTCAAATATAGCTTATTTTGTATATACTTTATAGGATTTTAGTTCTGAATTGCTTTTTTTTCCAAAGAATTAATATAAGCATTCCAACCTTCATTTTTATAAGTAACTGCCGCTGCCGCCGGATCTTCAGACTTATAGATTCCTCTTCCTACAATGATGAAATCTGTGTGTAAAGTTTTGAAAACATGTTCCGGAGTATTATACTGTTGTCCTTTTCCATCTCCTGAATCTGCAAGGTTTACCCCTGGAGTGAATAATAAAAGATCTTCAGGGATTTTATTCTGAGAAACTCCACCAATTACATTAGGATGAGATACAGCCACTTTTAATGCTTCTTCACGATAGCTGGCAGTAGTTAATGTGCCTTTTGAAGACATTCCAACAATGGCTACTACTCCTACGTTTTTGAAGCAATCTAAAGACTCAAAACCACCAATAACCTGAGACGTTACAAAATCTGCCCAATCTGTAATTTTGAAAACTCCACTTGTAAACTGTAATTCCTGTGTATTTCCGATGTCTGCAAATTTTCTATCTTCCATTAATAAAAACTGGTGTCTTGCAGCAATTTCTTTTAAAGGAGTGATTGTTTTTTCATACTCAAAATCAGAAATAATATCAATGTGGGTCTTTAAAGCAATGATATGCGGACCTACTTTTTCAGCAAATGTTAATAACTCCTGAGTAGTTGTAACATCCGCAGAAGCAATCAGGTTAGATTTTTTTGCTAAAGCTGTTTCCAGTAATTTTTTTGAAACAGAATGCTGGGTATTGCTTAGTTTTTGTTCATAAGAAGCTCTGGTTTCTTCTTCAAACTGAATGTGATTTCCTTGTAAGAAGTCCTGAATTCTCTTCACTTCTTCGTCCGATAATTCACCTGTTTCCTGAAGGACTCCACATACTTCCGTAATATTGAAAAGAGTGTGTACTCTATATCCTTTGCTTTCTAACAACTGTTTTCCACCTTGCTCTCTGTCCAGTACTACTACAATATCAGACACTTTAAGATCTTCCTGTTCTATTTCCGGAATAGTTTCTAGCAAAGATTTTCCTGAAGTGATAACGTCTTCTACCAATAGACAGTTTTGCCCTTTCTGATAAATTCCTTCAATCAGTTTCTTGGTACCATAGCTTTTTGCTTCTTTTCTTTTAATAATTAATGGAATATAGCTTTCCAGTGACATCGCAGTTGCCATAGGAAGAGCAGCATAAGGAACTCCACATATTAAATCAAAATTATCCAATGGAAGCATTTCCAATAAATAATTAGCCAGATTTTTTAAGATTTTAGGATCTGAAGCTAAAGGTCTTAAGTCTACATAAAAAGGGCTTTCGATACCACTTTTCAAGGTAAACCTTCCAAATTTAATGATGCCTAGCTTGTAGCACTCCAAAAAGAATTCTTTTTTACTTTCCATTATTTTCTATTAGATATTGCAAATTTAAGGATTTGAAATAAGGCTTAAAAATTTATCGCCCATTTGCTTAATAAAAAACCATTCTGTAAGTATCAGAATGGTTTTGAAAATATAAATAAACTATTATTTTAAGATTTCGGCTTCAATCACCTGGTTGCCCTTATATTTTTGTTCAGCTTCCCAAAGTAAAAATTTGTCAACCTCTTTGATGAGTTTAGGAATGGTTAGTGACAATACTGCCAAATCGTCCATAACTCCAAGTACCGGAATGGCAAATTCAGGAAGAAGGTCAAAAGGAGAGATGACATATAAAATTCCTAATAGCGGAAGAATAATGTCAATGGATTTTATAGGATAAGCTCCTTTTCTCCACATTTTTACCATTCTGAAAATATCAGGGATCTTTTTTACAAAGCCCTTGTGACTAATAGCTTCTTTTGCAAGATTTAATTTTGAATATTTCATTTTGTGTTTGGATTTAAACAAATTTTTCAACATTATAAATTTCACAAATCCTGTACCAACAAATTATAAAATTTAGTTAAAAAGTTATTTGATGATATTATCAATAAACTGGTGCACGGTCTCTGAGTCCCAGTCTTTTGTAGCATCTTCCTTAATAAGGATTCTGCCGGTTTTATCCAGAAGGAAAGTGGTAGGGAAAACCTTAGGAAGAATCTTCTCAGATATCGGGCTTTGAGCAATATATACGGGCACCGAATAATTATTTTCCTTTAAAAATTTTCTTACATCTTCTTCCTTATCGTTCATGGCAATAAGTACAAAATCTACATGTTCTTTTCTGGAATCATACAGTTTTTGAATAGATGGCCATTCTTTTCTGCACGGAGGGCACCATGTTCCCCAGAAGTTCAGGAAAACCGCTTTGTTCTTAAAATTCTTAAGGTTTGTGCTTGGTGCATTGATTCCTTTAAGTTCTACGTCATAATCTTCTTCATTGATATGTACGGCGTTTTCAATGGTAGCGATTGGGAAGAACTGGTTTTTCAGAAAATCCTTCACTCCCGGTATAAATAAAACAATACCGATGATAGCAATGATGGCAATATAAATGATACTTTTTTTCATATCCTGTTTTTATAACAGATCCAAGATTTCCTGAACGGCATCTTTTCCTCTGTTTTTAGCATAATAGATCTGCAGGTCGTTATAGAAAGTATCTTTTGGATAACCTTCTGGATCAGCTTTATATTTCATGAGTAGCTCGTAACCATATTTTGGACGCGGCCCCCACGAATTTTTTACATTAAAATCTTTATCTAAGATCAATACTTTAGGAATAGACTCCGTACCGTTGGTTAGGAACTGGTTAATTAAACTCTTATCATTATCTCTTAAGAAAACTCTGATTTCATTATGACCTTCAAAGAATTTAAATAAAGCAGGAACGGTTGCACTTGCATCTCCACACCAAGCCTCAGAAATGATTAAAATCTTTCCATCGAAATTTTTAGCTTCTAATTCTTTTCTCTGATCTTCATCCGGAACATACTTTTTTACAGTTCTGTCCATTCTATGAAGCCCAAGCTCATAATATTGTTTATATTCAATTTCCTGTTCGTTGGCAGGATTGTCTAATCTTTGCTGTGCAATTTGAAGGTATTCTTCAAAAGAAATTCCCTGATCCCAGTAATTTTTCATTACCAAAAATATTTATATTAAAAATTATTGATGTTTCTTGTTTTATTAATCAAAAATAAGTCTGCCAAAACAAATGCAGCAAGGCTTTCCACTACCGGAACAGCTCTTGGTACCACACATGGATCGTGACGTCCTTTTCCTTCTACAATAACAGGATTTCCTTCCTTATCAATACTATCCTGAGGTCTTAAAATAGTAGCTACAGGTTTGAAGGCTACACGGAAATAAATATCCATTCCGTTGGAAATGCCACCTTGAATACCGCCTGATAAGTTAGATTTTGTAGAGAAATCTGTGTTGAACTGATCATTATGTTCTTTCCCTGTCATTTTTGCACCACAGAATCCACTTCCATATTCAAAACCTTTGCAGGCGTTGATATTTAGCATTGCTTTAGCCAGTTCTGCCTGAAGTTTAGAAAATATAGGTTCACCAATTCCTACGGGAACGTTTTTGATGACGCAGGTAATAGTTCCTCCAATTGTATTTCCTTCTTTTTTAATTTCTTTGATTCTGGCAATCATTTTTTCTGCCGTCTCAGCATCCGGACAACGTACATCATTACTTTCCGTTTGAGAAAAATCAAGAGCCTGATATGGCTTTTCACAGAAAATATCGCCTACAGACGAAACATAAGCATTGATTTCAATCTCCGGTAAAAGTTGTTTAGCTAATGCTCCGGCAACTACCCAGTTCATGGTTTCTCTTGCTGAAGATTTTCCTCCGCCACGATAATCTCTTAAACCAAATTTTTGGTCATAAGTGAAATCGGCATGACTAGGACGATAAGCCTGAGCAATATGGTCATAATCCTTTGATTTCTGATTTTCGTTTTCAATGATAAAACCGATAGGCGTACCTGTTGTTTTCCCATCAAAGATCCCAGAAAGAAACTTTACTGTGTCGCTTTCCTTTCTTTGAGTAACAATAGCAGACTGGCCGGGCTTTCTTCGTCCCAGTTCATATTGAACTTTTTCAAGATCTACCGTTAAACCTGCCGGAAAATTATTGATGATACCGCCATAAGCCACTCCGTGACTTTCTCCAAATGTTGTAAGACTAAGAAGATTACCTAATGAATTGAACATGATACAAAATTACCTTTTTTTCTTCAGATAATAAAGTTTCAGCATTTGTTCTATTTATGAATTTTTTCAATAATGTTAATAGTCGCTGCTGCTTGCTTTTTTTCTTCAGAAGTCATTGTTTTCCAGATGAATCCTTTAGAAATGTCATTTTTGTTGATAGGCTGAGGGAAAATTCCGGCTTTTGCATCGTCAAAAATAAAGCTTGCGGAAATGGCAGGAAGAGGTGTTTCAAAGTTGTAAGGATAGTTTTTTGAAACATTAAACTTTAGATTTCCTACCTTAAAAGTGTCAAATTGATGATATTTATAAACTGATGGTTGATAAAATTGCTCTTTTTTAAAGCCAACCATAAAATTCCCTAGTTGAAAACTTGGAATATATTGTTGAATAAGACGAGGAAAAGATAATAACGAAACAAAAAATAAACTGAATACAGAAAAAAGGGCAATAGATTTTCTTTTATTTAAATATTCATGGAAGAGAACAAAAAATATAACGAAAAACACATCAATAAAAAATCGGTATTGAGCAGAAAAAGCCAGTACAAATATGCTTTTTATTAACAGTGAAATGCAGATCAATGTAATAAGTTTCTTTTTCTTTGTCCACGCAAATACTGAAAAAAGGCACAGGGATGCTATGAAAAGAATATTGATTTTTGATTTGATACCTTTCAGAAAGAACCATTTTTTTATGTGATCCCATGGGGAAAACTTTTGGATTTCTTCATACGAATACTGCATGTCGTAGGTTTTCAGAATAGCATATTGTGAAGAGATTTTCAATACTTCAGGATTGGGTTTCCAACTGAAGCCAAAATCTCCTATAGATACAGGGAATATAGGATATCCGAAGGTCCATATATTTTTAATAAAGAATAAAAATAAGATGGTACTTCCAAAAAGCAGTCTTTTAAAGTTTGATTTAAAAATAAAAATATTACAAAAGAAAACCAGTATCGGAAGCCAGATCATGGTGGGTTTTATAGCAAAAATAAAAACAGAAAAGGCAAAGAGAAGACTTGTATTTTTGTTTCCGAGTATGATTTCATTTAAAATAATTAAAGAAAAGATAATAACCGGAAGATCTGGACTGGGAGACTGTGAGAAAAGTAATAAAACAGGGAGAAAACATAGATGAATCCAGTTTTTTCTTTCAATACTATAAATGCTATAAATAACTAGCAGAGTTGAGTTGATTCTCAGGTAAGGATCTGAAAAATTGGAAAAACCTGCTTGGAAAATATGCCAGATCGACATTTGTCCCAAAGTAAGATCCAGATTGGAAATTCCCTTAACAAGTCCATATTCTGTCAACCACTTTATAGTGGGAATATAATATCCGAAATGATCTAATATATAAGGATAAGAAGCTCCGGTAAATAATATAATAACGGAACTACATGCTATTAAAAAAAAATCTTTTTTTGAAAACTTATAGAATTCCTGGTACAATTTTTCTTTAAAAAAGTAGAATAAACCTAATAAAACAGTAGGGATTTCTACATAAATATTTAAGGGAATAAAAAAAGAAATAACAGACCATACAAGACTTATTCCCATAATTCCTGAAAGAATTTTTTCTGAGATTCCCTGAAATAAAATTCCACAGAATTTTTCCATGATTTTCCCGAGTCCGCATAAGACTGGTAGAAGAAAAATAGTGGAACAGAGAATTAATATCATAAAAAAAGATTGCCTAAAAATAAGCAATCTTTATATGTTATGGAGAAAAAAATTATCTTCTCGGTTGTACTCTTCCGTCTTTTCTATCCTGTGATCTACCAATGGTATATCCGGTAGCTCCACCTACTACACCTCCGATTACAGCACCCAGTCCTCTGTTTTTCTTAGCAACAATTGCTCCTACAGCGGCACCACCTACAGTACCAATGATAGTACCTTTGGCTGCTTTGCTCATCCCTTTTTTCTGAGTAGTTCCCTGTGAAGCACTGCTTCCGTTGTCTGCATATCCACCGTTGCTTCCGCCTCCTGAGTTGGAATTAGAGCTTCTGTCACGGTATACCGTTCTTGTTTCTCTTATCACTTTTGGTTTCGAATTATTTTCAGCAGTAGCTTTTGCCTTTTTGGTTTCAGAGATGCTATCTGCTTTTTTCTGAGCTTCATATACTAGCTTTTCTTTTTCAATAGCCAGTTTTTGTCTCTCTATTTCAAGCTGTCTTGACTGGAATTCAAGTTTTTGCTCTTCCAGTGATTTCTCAGCAACTTTGTCGTCCTTCTTGCAGGCCGTTAATAAGAAAACGGATAAAAAACCTGCTAATACTATCTTTCTCATAATTCAAATTTTAATAAGCTTAAGCCAAAACGACTTTCGATTTAGTTTTATTTTCAATTATGAAGCCAAATTTCAGTTAAAGAGTGTTAAAGTTGATAATAAAAGAATTAAATTAATTTTAAATCCTGATAAATATCATGATAATAAGGTGGATGTGGAAAATTTAGGCATGCCGTTTGTTTGGAGGAAATTATAATTTTTAGATTTTAAAATTAATCTTCTAAACGAGATTCATCATAGTTCCCTGGTTGTACCAGGGAATTTTCTATGAAAAGGAATTTGTAAAGTATAGTTAATCCTTAGTTTTTGTTGAATTAATTTATGATGCCTACTTTTGAGAAACTAAATTACTTTCAATATGAAAAAATCAATTTTTACAGTGGCAGCTGTAGTAGGTTTGCTGACTGTTACCACTTCGTTTTCTTCTACTGATGTTGTAGAAGCTCCTTCTAAAGCTTGTACAGAAGTTTCTGTTCAGGACGCAAAAACAAAAACATATCCTGTTCGTTATGGACTTATATCCAAAAGTGGAACAAAAATGCTTTCAGGGTCAGGATTTGACCTGGGAGGTTTTGTTGCCAAAAATACAGCTACAGGAGATGAATATTTTACTGGGCAATACAATTACGGTGCGCTTCCACAATATTCTGAGGAAGATCTTCCAGAAGGAACTTATGAGTTTTCAGGAATCCAAGGCCAAGGGGGCTGGGTAGGTTATGGAACAGTAATGGCTACTGTATCGGATGATAATATAGATGATGACGGATACATTACTATATATGTTCCAATCACATGGGAAGAATAACTTTGTGAAAGACAAAATATTTATCTACATTTACCAATCCTCGAATGAGGATTTTTTAATCAATGTACAGTAATTAATAACTGTTGAATATTTCAAAACTATTTACGGATGAGAGATATAAGCAGTTTACACTATATTCTGTTTGGATTTTTCTGAATAGATTTTTTTCATCATTTGTGTTTTTTAGGCCTCCTGAAAGGGAGGCCTTTTGTATTTCTATTCATCAAAAATGAGTCTGCCATCAAAGGGATGATCCCAAACTATAAATATTCGGTCATTTAATCTTCTAACAGGAGCTTGTACCATTTCATATTCTCCTTTTTCATTCAGTCTTTGTACGATAAGGTCTATTCCTTCTCCGATTTCTGTTATTTTAAACTCAATCTGATATTGCTCTTCATCGTTTGGAGCAAAATCTGCTTTTTTAAACTGTTTTTGTGACATGATATTAGATTTGAATGTTATGTTAAATAGGAGAATAAATTGTGCCAAGTTGTAATTTTTTCTGTCTTCTTTGGCTTTATGCTGTATTTTGAAGAATTTCTCTTCTTTGTCTAGTTTTTTATTTTAAAGTTTTTTCAAATTATTAAATTGTTAATTATTGAGAGTCTTGAATGTTGTTGTGTGGTGTTTAGTGGAGTTATTATTTGTATATGTTTAAAGTTCAATATGTTTTGAGTATTAATTTTTTAATTGTATTTTCTCTGTTTATGAAGAAAATTTTGTTTTTTTTTTCAAAAAAGTAATTCTTGGCACGATTTTTCAATATACCAATGCAACTCATGTTTAATTTGAGTTTTCATGGTTATTAGTTTTTATCCTCGGAATTTCCGAGGATTTTTTTTGTTCCTATATGATGGTACTCATAAAAGGCGGTATCAAGGTTCATTTATCATTACTTTTTTATTATTGAGAAAGCTCCTCCTGAGTGGAAGAGTTTGTTTTGTTTGATGGTAATGGGTTAGAGTAGGAAGGTGCAGATATAATTTAGATTAATGTGATTTAATTTGATGCAAAGGTTTAATATCTTCAGCTGTATTTTTAAGAGAGCAAATATGGAATCAATTTTATGGATTCTTTTTAAGCTTGTGGGAAATTATATTGCTTAAACTACATAAAAAAAACCTCTAAATAAAATTTAGAGGTTTTAAAGAGGTACCTAGCGGATTCGAACCGCTGTAGATGGTGTTGCAGACCACTGCCTAGCCGCTCGGCCAAAGTACCATGTTTTACCATTTTTGAGGTGTGCAAATATAGCTAAATTTCAATACAAACCAAAGTTTTCATGCAATTTCTTTCTTTCCCAGACCGTCAATTTCGCTTTTTGCTTGAATTTCAGTTATATAATTTTTAATATTAATTACCCTTGTATCACTCCAGCTGTCGTGCCATCCATTAACTCCGAAGAAAGAAAGGCCATCAAAAGGGATAAGCCTGGTAAGATTTCTATATATAATTTGTTGGGAAGTTGGTTGGGTTCCGTCTGTGCTTATTACTTTTGTTCCGGTAATGTATTTTCCTACTGTTCTTCCGTTCATAAAATGTTCCATTGAAAAATAATAAATGAAACAATTAATATTTCCAAAGAGAATTTGCCATCCTATTCCTCCATTTCCATAAAGGTAGAAAAACTCAATATCTGTAAAGGCATAAAGAATATCAGATATAGAGGTAATAATAATGTTAAGGATGATTAATGTAAAAAGGTCAAGTAGGTTGTTTAGAAATCTGTTACCTAATGAGGCTTTATTGTATTCGACAATATTTAATATTTTTGTCATGAATGGTATGGTTATTAATTTTTTAGTTGAGTTTTATCAGATACTTTAAAATCCGTTCACAAGAAGTTTTAAAGTTGCGTTCGTATCAATGACTGCCGTGATTCCTGTACTATTGAGAAGGATCTTACTTGGCTTCAGGTTAAATACCTTTCCACTCATCTTTAGTCCTTTATAATATTCTTTGTTGAAAGCGTCTTCAATACTTTTTCTTGATGTTTCTTCAAGTTCCTGAGTTGGAATTCCGTATTCTTCTTCAATCATTTTCACAATTTTTCCTTGGAACAGGAGAGAAGCTGTTTTTTGAAGAATATTCATTGTTTTCAGTTTGAACTTGGTATCGGATAAAACAATTTTTCTTTTGGTTTCATCATATACCGGAATTCCTGAAATAATAGCAGTTCCTTTGATATAACCTTCTGTTTGTGCTTCAATAAGAATTCTGTTATCTAAGCCATACACTCTAATGTCTGTTACTTTTACTTTGGAATCTCTGATATCAAATTCTTTATTCAAGAACGTTTTTCTAGCCATATTACTGGCTTCAGTGAAAGGAATATTGGCCGTTGTCTGTAATAGAAATTTGTCAGCAACAGTAGGAGAAAAATTAAAATTGGTTGCCGAAGTTACAGTGGGAGATGCAGTAGGTTTATTTCCTGTAAATGTTTCTGAGAAAATATCAATTCCAAGAGTTGCATTGATCTGATTTCCATAGAATTTTAATGGCGTAATATTAACACCCACCGGACTTACTTTCAGCCAGGTGTTATATTCTTCTGAAATATTGAATGGCTGTGCAAAGGTATTCCAGGCCATCACGGCATATTGCTGGAAATTCAGCTGAGTCGCCATTTGCTGATCGATTGTTTTACAGAATTTCTCCTGTTGTTCTTTTAAACTCTTTTCAACGATAGGAGTAATTGGGATCTGTATTCTGCCATAGTCCAATACCGGTTTTGTTACCCATCGGAAGCCGTTGGGCTGAGTATTGGTGATAATTGTCCAGTTGTTTTTGAAAGTAACGGTTGTATTAAAGGACATTACCGTTTCAAAAGTGGTATTTTGATAGGAATATACTCCAAGGGTTCCAATTCCTTTTTCTGCCCAGATCTTTAATGGAACTTCAATCAAAAGGTTTTGACTGGTTCCGCCTACCAAACGGATAGGTCTGGTTTTCCAGACTTTTACTTTAAATTGGTCATTATTATTATCTGTATAAGAATCATCCTGATAGATAAGGTCTTTTACAGAGGCATTAACCATATTACTAAGCTCTGAAAGGGGAATAGTTACCGGCATAGTAATGCTGGACTTGATCTTCGGAAAGTTATAACTTGCCAATTGATTATCAACGCTTGCCTGACCGAAAGCATTGATGAATGCTACTAGAAATAATATTTTAATGAATTTCAATTTTGTATTTTTTTAATGAAATAAAAATAAGGATTTTAATTTTCCGGTTTAAAGCTTTTTTCCAGTTCAATGCTTGCGCCTTTCATTTCGCCCTGCATAGGCGGTGCTGTTTTGGTAAGTTTAAGCTTGATATAGTCGATTTGCGGAAAACAGTCGTGTATTTTTGAAATAATTCTCCCTGCAACATGTTCCAGAAGTTTAGATTTGATCTTCATTTCCTGATGAATGATATCATTAATATCTGCATAACTTATAGTATCATTCAGGTCATCAGATTCTGCTGCCTTCCACAAATCGGTATGAAGTTCTGCATTTAAAATATAGTAGGTACCAATAATATTTTCTTCAGGTAAAACCCCGTGGTAGGCATATATTTTTACATCTTCAAGATATATCTTACTCATTACTTAATTTTTATCAAGCAAAAATCGCTTTAATTCTTCAAAATCTGCATTTATTTCTACAGTTTTTTTCTCCTTTTTCATCAGAGCATTCAGAGATTGAGGAATTTCAATTTCTGTTTTGATGGCATTTTGTACGGCATCAGGAAACTTCACAGGATGGGCAGTTCCCAAAATGAAACCTTTTTTACCCGGATTTTCTTTAAGGTATTGTTCAAGAGAAGAAAAGGCTACAGCACTGTGAGGATCTAGAATATAATGATCTCTGTTGTAGACTTCCGTAATTGTTTCCTTAGTTTTTTGATCATCAATGGAGTACCCTGAAATTTTATTTTTTAAAGGATTAAACTCTTTGTTAAAGAGCTCCAGTATTCTGACAAAATTGCTTGGATCTCCCACGTCCATTGCATTGGATAGAGTAGCGACAGATTTTTTAGGCTTGAGATTCTGAGTTTTCAAATATTCAGGAATCACATCATTAGCATTGCAGGCTGCAATAAAATGTTCTGCAGGAAGACCACGAAGATGTGCTAAAATTCCGGCACATATATTCCCGAAATTCCCACTTGGAACACAAATTACAGGAGCTTTATTTTCTGTTTTCAGCCATTGTTTCAATGCTAATAAATAATAGATCTGCTGCGGAAGCCATCTTGCCACATTAATGGAATTAGCAGAAGTCAGGAATAACTGATTATTGATTTCCTCATTGGAGAAAGCTTGTTTTACCAGACTTTGACAATCATCAAAACTGCCATTAACTTCCAGCGCATAAATATTTTTTCCCAATGCTGTAAGTTGCTTTTCCTGAACAGGGCTTACCCTGTTTTTAGGATATAGAATAACAACATCTATTCCCGGAAGATCATAGAATCCATGGGCAACAGCACCGCCGGTATCTCCGGAAGTAGCAACTAAAACGGTAACTTTTTTCTGTTGATTTTCTAAGAAATAAGACAGGCATCTGCTCATAAATCCTGCACCAATATCCTTGAATGCAAGGGTAGGGCCGTGAAAAAGCTCCAGAACCAAGATATCATCATTAATTTTTTTCAAAGGAATTTCAAAACTGATGGTTTCAGCAACAATCTTTTTAAGTATTTCTGAAGGAATTTCATCTCCAACAAAGTCTTTCATGCATTGATAAGCGATTTCCTCATCAGAATACTGTTGAAGATTTTGAATAAATTCATCGTTGAATGACGGAAGATTTTCAGGAAAGAATAATCCTTTATTTTTTCCCTGGCCTTTTATGGTGGCAGTTCTGAAATCTACTTTTTCTTGACTGTCTTTTAAATTATAATATTGCATCTGTTTTTAATCTAGTTTTGGTTCTTCAATGATTTCAATTCCTGCGGGATTTATTTTTGAGATATAGACGAAGTTGTCAATTTTGATTTCGTCATATATGGTTTTCATCAGTTCAGCAATCTTTTCTGCAGTTTCTTTTTTTTCTGCCAACATAAAAATAGATGGTCCTGATCCTGAAATTCCGCCTCCTAATGCTCCAAGTTGAAGGCTTTTGGATTTAATTTCATCAAATCTTGGAATTAAGATGCTTCGTACAGGTTCTATAATGACATCGTTGAGGCTTCTGCCTATTAAGGCAAAATCATTTTTCTCAATACCGGCTACAAGCCCTGCAATATTTCCCCATTGTTCAACCGCACTTTTCAACGTAATATTTTTCTTTAAAATCTGTCTTGAATCGGAAGTTTTAACTTCCACCTGAGGATGTACAGCGGCAACAAATAAATTGGGTGCATTCAATGGAATAATATCGATGGGATCAGTAGATTTTACCAAAGTGATTCCACCATAAATACATGGGGCAATATTATCAGCATGACGAACTCCGGAAGCAAGTTCTTCTCCAAACATGGCAAAATGCACCATTTCATCTTTGGACATAAGATTTCCTAATACAATGTTGGCTCCCACGGCGGCTCCGGCGGCGCTAGCGGCGCTGGAGCCGAGCCCGCTTCCCGGTTTTATATGTTTATGAATAATAACTTCAAAGCCATTTTTAAGATTGAAATGCTCCTGAATTTTTGAAAGCACTACTCCTGCAACATTTTTACTGGGTTCTTCAGGAAGACCAAAAGAATCTGTGTGTTTGATGATGATTTCAGGAGTTTCCAATAAACGGATTTCCATTTCATCATAAGGTTCATTAACTGCCATCCCCAGGATATCAAACCCACATACAAGATTGGCTACGGTAGCCGGAATTTTTAATTTTACTTTTTTCATATTTTTTGTTTTTAAACGGAACGGATGATGTCTGCGAAAATTCCGCTGGCTGTTACTTCAGCTCCTGCGCCTGCTCCTTTTATAACCAATGGCTGCTCGGAATATCTCAGGGTTTTAAAAATGACAATATTATCTTTCCCATAAAGATGGAACAAATCACTTCCAGGGGCTATATGCTGTAAACCTACTTTAGCTTTTCCATCATTAAATTCTGCCGTATACTTCAATATTTTTCCTTCCTTTTGGGCATTGTCGAACAATGATTTAAAATGACTTTCATATTCCGTCAATTTTTCATAGAAATGTTCTACACTTCCTTCCATGCAGGCTTCAGGCAGGAAACCTATATTTTCAATCTCTTCAAACTGAAGTGGATATCCGGCTTCTCTGGCAAGAATTAATATTTTTCTTGCTACATCAGTTCCTGAAAGGTCTAGTCTCGGATCTGGTTCTGTGTATCCTTCTTTCTGCGCCTGAGCTACTACTTCAGAAAATGTTCTGCTTCCATCATAAGTATTGAATACAAAATTTAATGTTCCGCTCAAAACAGCTTCAATGGACGTTATTTTATCACCGCTTTTGATGAGATCATTTATGGTTCCTATTACTGGAAGCCCGGCTCCTACATTCGTTTCAAAGTGAAAACTGCAGTTATGATTTCTGGCAGTATTTTTTAATGTTTTATACTTTTCAAAATCTGATGAAGCGGCAATTTTATTGCAGGCAACAATATTGATACTTCTTTTCAACAAGTTTTCATATACTGTTGGAATCTCAGCACTTGCAGTGATATCCACAAAAACAGAATTTCTTAGATTACGGGTTACAATTTCTTCTGCAAATTTTTGAGCTGATGCTTCTACTCCGGCTTCATTCCAATTAGTATATTCTTTTTCTGAAATTCCTTTGTCTGCAAAGATCATTTTCCGGCTATTGGAAAGGCCGGCAATTCTTAAACTGATGAAGTGGTTTTCTCTCAGATATTGATTTTGATTATAAATCTGTTGGATAAGTTTAGCACCAACATTTCCTGTTCCGCATATGTAAAGATGAATCTGTTTTATTTCAGATTCAAAAAACTCTTCATGAAGGACATTCACTGCTTTTCTGGCATCTTTCTCAGTAATAACCACACTTATATTTCTTTCAGAAGAACCTTGTGCAATCGTTCTGATATTGATTCCATTATTTCCCAGGCATCCAAACATTTTAGCACTTACGCCGCTTCTGCTTTTCATGTTTTCTCCTACTAAAGCTACAATAGAAAGTCCTGTTTCTATTTTGACCGGAGCTACTCTTTTTAAATCAATATCATCTGAAAAAGAAGCATTAATGGCATTTTCAGCAGCTAACATATCTTTTTCATGAATTGCAATGGTAATGGAATGTTCCGAAGAACCTTGTGTAATAAGGATAACATTTATTTTTTCCTGGCTTAAACATTGAAACAGTTTAGCAGAAATACCGGGAATTCCTACCATTCCACTGCCTTCTAAGGTAAGAAGAGCAATATTACCCATATTTGAAACCCCAACTGCTACCTGTTGTTGTTCATTTTCCGAAATATTCAGATTGTGAGAAACCAATGTTCCCTGGGCTTCAGGATCAAAAGTATTTTTAATTTTAAGGTTAATATTTTTTACCATCACCGGCTGAATAGAGGGTGGATAAATAACTTTTGCTCCAAAATGGGAAAGCTCCATAGCTTCGTGATAGGAAATTTCTGCAATAGGTTTTGCATGGGAAGCCAAACGCGGATCGGCAGTCATCATCCCACTTACGTCTGTCCATATCTGAAGTTCTTCAGCGTGAATGGCAGCTGCAATAATTGCTGCAGAATAATCTGAACCACCGCGCCCTAATGTAGTAGTACGACCTTTTTCGTCACTGGCTATAAAACCAGGACCAATGAATATACGGCTCTGATGTTTTTTGAAATAATTTTTAAAGTTATCTTCAGTTACATTGAAATTAACTTTTGCATGGGTGAAATTACTGTCAGTTCTGATAAGTTCAACAGTATTCATCCATAGACAATCCAATTCCTGATCCTGAAGCCTAGCTGCAATAATGCTGGATGACAGAAACTCTCCATACGAGGCAATTTTATCTTTGATTCTTGGAGTAAGCTCACCAAGAAGAAAAATTCCGTTGCATAAGTCTTCGAGATCGTTGAAGTGTTTTTTTACAAAACTTAACAATGCGCTTTGCTCTAAAACGGGAATCAGCTCCTTGACAAGGTTTAAATGTTTTTCTTCTGCATTTTTAAGAAGCTGTAAGTAATCTTCATTCTTAACAGAGGCATATTCAGCAGCGTTAATAAGAAGATCTGTTATTCCATGAAGTGCTGATACAATGACTACAACATCATTTTTTGAAGATTCTTTTTTGATAATGTTTTCTACCAAAAGGATATTCTGAGAATTGGCGACTGATGTTCCGCCGAATTTTAAGATTTTCATCTATTATTTTATTTGAGGTTAGAGAAAATAAGTGGGTTACTCTTTGAAAAAAGAGTACGGGTACCGGAAATAATATGTGAAAATTTACCCCTTTACGGGGAAGTTGTTGTAGTTGTGAATGTAGAAACAGAAGATACTCCTGAAATAGGTGACTTCAGGGTAGAAATATCAGATATGTTTCTTAAAAAACTCATTGTAACGCAACAAATGTACAAATTATTTTGGAATAGCAAAGTCTTAACATAATAAATTAATAAGTCCTTTTTTGGAGAAATATTTTGTGTAATTGATTAAAAACGTTACATTTATTGGATAAACTATAATGAATATCCAATGAAAAATTCAAAAAAAATTAAAAGAGAGTATTTAAAATCAATTAATGGAGGTGGAATAGGTAATTGCTATGAAAATTGTCCAGTAGGTCCTTATGGACCGAATGAACCAAGATCATGCGGAGATTATCATGGATTACCGGAATGCTGCAAAAGAAGAGTACTAGTAAGTATGGATTGTGTTGGTCCATATTAATTCCTTCAAATAATAGAAGAGCATTGTTGTACTACTATGCTCTTTATTTATAATCTTAAAATTAAAACAGTATGAAAGCAATTAAAAAATTATCAAGAGAACAAAAGAAAAGCATCAGTGGTGGTGCAACACAAATCCAAATTGAAGCATGCGGTAGTGAGCAGTTAGTATGCTTTATGGGAGGAGGTAGATGGGGATGTTGGCTAACGCCTGGTGGAAAATGTTATCCTCCAAAACTGTAATTCGAATCAAATTAAAATCATTCAAAATCTTAATAGTATGAAAAAATTATCAAGAACAAGCTTAAAAAGTATTAACGGGAATGGAATGTCCGGTTGTGCAGGATGTCCAACAGGCGGAAATTATGGAGATGGCCCAGAGTATACCAACAGCTGTATGGCTTTTTGGGGATTATCTCCAAATTGCAGAAACTGTGTAGATGTAAGTGCAGATTGCTATGGACCGGATTATTCTGATTATTTCGGTAACTAAATACAATTTGTAATAACTATACTATTCAATACCATCAAAAAATTAAAACAACTATGAAAAATTTAAAGAAATTAAACAGAAAAGCCCTTGAAGAATTACATGGAGCAGGACCGTCAAGATGTAGTGGGTGTCCACAAAATGCGACTTTTGGAAATGGACCAAATGATTATTCATGCGAAACCTATCATGCACTTCCTACTTATTGTAAAATGTGTGTAATTGTAAGCAGTGATTGCATGGACGGCGGAGTTTCTTAACACATCTGGTTCATCAAATAAAAAAAGCACTGTAAAAATTACAGTGCTTTATTTTTTAACAGTTAGTAGGAAAGTAAGGTCCTCTTGGAAGGCATATAGGTTCTCCAAAGCATCCCGTGGCACAAATTTGACTGATTCCACAGTAGCTGCAGGTTTCTGATCCTCCGTTTACATTTTTAAGATTTTCTCTGTTTAATTTCTTTAAATTTTTCATGTTAATTATTATTAGTGTGAAGTATAAAAATAATAATTTATTCACTACTAAAAGAAATAATTATATTTTTTTGAGAAATTTAACAAATATTCAATTAGTTTTTGCTTTTGCTTCTTTGTTGATAACATTAAAAAAAGCACTGTGAAAACAGTGCTTTTTGTTTACTTTATACTTTTAGAAAGATCAAGCATAGCTTCAATAGGCTTCAATGCTTTTAATCTTAATTCTTCGTCGATAAGAATTTCCGGAAGCTCGTATTTCATACATAAATACAATTTTTCCATTGTATTACGTTTCATATAGAAACATTCTGAGCAGTTACAGCTTTCATCAAAAACCAATGCAGGAATCAATTCCTTGTGTGGTGCACGTTTTCTCATCTCATGAAGGATACCTTCTTCTGTTGCAATGATGAACTTCTGACAATCGTCTTTTTCTACATAATCCAATAGAGCAGAAGTGGAACCAATGAAGTGAGCTAATTTTAAAACAGCTTCTTCACTTTCAGGGTGTGCAATCATTTTTGAATCTGGATTGTCTGCAAGCTGCTGTGCAATTCTTTCCATTGAAAATGCTTCGTGTACGATGCAGCTTCCGTCCCAAAGGATCATATCACGACCTGTTTTTTTAGATAAATATCTTCCCAGGTTTTTGTCCGGAGCAAAAATGATAGGTCGGTCTTTTGGAAGGGCTTCAATTACTGTTTCCGCATTTGAGCTTGTTACGATGATATCACTTTCAGCTTTTGTTTCTGCATTACAGTTAATGTAAGTGGCAATTAAAGCATCAGGATGTTGTTCACGCATTTTTCTTAATCCTTCTCCTGAACATCCGTCTGCTAGAGAGCAGCCAGCCATTGTATCAGGAAGAACTACTTTTTTAGTTGGGTTAAGGATTTTTGCAGCTTCAGCCATGAAATGTACCCCGCAGAATACAATCATATCAGCATTTGTATCCTTTGCCTGTCTTGCCAATTGTAAAGAATCTCCAAGGAAATCAGCAATATCCTGAATTTCTCCCGGTTGGTAATAATGGGCAAGGATTACAGCGTTTTTCTCTTCCTTAAGCTTCAGAATGGCTTTCACCAGTTCTTCTCCCTGAGGAATCGCTATATCTTTTATATCCAGGAATCCTTTTACAGGAATCGCAGATTTAGCTTTTTCTAATGTTTCGGTACTCATATCAACCTTAATGTTTTTTATTATCAAAAGTTAGAGGTAAGAAATTAGAAGTTAGATTGCGATGAAAGTACATTACTTCCATCTTCTGACCTCCATCTTCCAGCCATTAATTATTGATAAAACTTTTTATTAAACTTTCTATTTCTTTTTTAGCTTCATCAAGATCGGAATTGATTACGATCCTGTCAAATTCTTTGGCATAAGACATTTCTTCTTCAGCTTTTTCAACGCGGGTTTTGATGGTTTCCGCATCATCCGTATTTCTTGAAATCAATCTTCGTTCCAGTTCTTCAATGGAAGGCGGTTCTATAAAAATAGACAAAGCCTTTTCTCCGAAGTATTTTTTCAGGGAGATTCCTCCTTTTACATCTACATCAAAAATAACAACTTTTCCCTGATTCCAGATCTTTTCCACTTCAGATTTTAAAGTTCCGTAATATTTATCAGTGTATACTTCTTCATATTCTACAAAGGCATCTTCAGAAATTTTTTGTCTGAATTCATCAGGTGATAAAAAATGATAGTCTACTGCATGTACTTCACTTCCTCTTGGCTGTCTTGTCGTACATGAGATTGAAAATTCCAGTTCCGGGAACGTTTCCAGGGAATGCTTTACCAATGTAGTTTTTCCGCTTCCAGATGGCGCTGAAAATATAATTACTTTATCCATTTAGATTAGAGATTTTTAGATTGGAGAGATGAGACAGCATCTCATAACCTCCTGTCTATAGGTCTATGGTCTATAATACGTTTAACGTTTGTTCTTTAATTTTTTCCAAATCATCCTTCATTCTCACTACAAGTTTCTGAATTTCAGCATGATTGGCTTTGGAGCCTAATGTATTGATCTCTCTTCCGATTTCCTGAGAAATAAAGCCCAGTTTTTTACCATTGAAAGATTCATTGTCCATTACTTCCTTATAATATTTCAAATGTTGAGTAAGCCTTACCTTTTCTTCTGAAATATCCAGTTTTTCTGTGAAGTAGGCCATTTCCTGGTAGAAACGGGTTTCATCCACATTTTCGAATTCTTTCAGAGACTTTTGGTAGCGTTCTTTCACACTCACAATTCTTTCTTCTTCGAAAGGAATCACTTCGCTCAGATATTTATCAATGTTTTGAATATTTCTGTTAAGCTCTTCGTGTAAATTGCTGCCTTCAGTTTTTCTGAACTCTTCAAAACGGTCTACTGCAGCATTAACGATTTTCGCTAGTGCTTCCCATTCGCCTTCTGTAAGTTCATCAGGTCTTGAGGTGATGGCATCCGGAAGTCTTACTGCCATTTTCAGATATTCGAAATCAGGACCATCAGATGCAATATTTTTAAGTTCCTTGATGTATGAATCAATTAAACCTTTATTGATTTTTACATCATTAGATTCTTCAAGGTTTTCAATATTGACGTAGCAGTCAACTTTTCCACGGATAATTCTATCGTTAAGAATTTTTCTGATCTCAAATTCTTTTTCTTTATAGCGTAAAGGAATTTTGATATTTAAATCAAAGCTCTTGCTGTTCAGTGATTTAATATCTATTGTTATTTTTTTTCCTTCAAAAACATCTTCGGCTCTACCGAAGCCAGTCATTGATAAAATCATAGTTTTTTATTGTTCTACAAAGATAAACATTTAAATTAGCACAGTGAAATCTGTAAAAGATTCTATTTTATGGATAAAATAATGAATGTGCATCGATGAAAAATCTGATTTCTGTAGTAGGACCCACCGGAATAGGGAAGACAAAACTGGCAATTGATCTGGCAAAACATTTCAATACCGAAATTGTTTCCTGTGATTCCCGACAGTTTTTTAAGGAAATGAAAATCGGAACAGCAGCACCATCTGAAGAAGAATTAGCTGAAGCACCTCATCATTTTATCGGAAATCTTTCTGTAGAAGAATACTATTCTATCGGGCAATACGAAGAAGATACCCTGAAAAAGCTCAATGAACTTTTCCAAAATCATAACACCGTCATTCTTGTTGGTGGAAGTATGATGTATGAAAAAGCGGTGATTGAAGGATTGAATGACTTGCCTGAAGCCAATATTGAGAATCAGGAAAAGCTTCAGAAAATGATGGAGGAAGAAGGAGTAGAAAAACTTCAGGAAATTTTAAAGGAACTGGATCCTGAGTATTTTGAAGTAGTGGATATTCACAACCACAGAAGACTTTTACGTGCTATTGACGTGATCTGGCAAACCGATAAAAAATACTCTGAACAGATTGCTGTTTCTCAGGATTCAAGAGATTTTAATGTGATAAGAATCGGAATTGAGGCTCCAAGGGAAGAATTGTATGACAGAATCAACCGCAGGGTTGATATCATGATGGAAAAAGGGCTTTTGGATGAGGTAAAAGGTTTGGAGAAATTCAAAGGATTGACCGCATTGAATACGGTTGGTTATGCTGAATTATTCAAATATTTCGATGGTGAATGGGATCTTGATTTTGCCGTTTCTGAAATTAAAAAGAACAGCCGCAGATATGCTAAACGCCAACTGACATGGTATAGAAAGGCGGATGATATTCATTATTTACATTTGGGATATTCTCAACAGGATTATGATGCCCTGATTCTTTGGATTACTGAACAATTTCCGAAATAATTTCCTCTATATTTTAAGCTAAATTTCACGCAGATCCCGCGAATTTCGCATATGGTTGCGTGTAACATTTTCAGACTTTATTAAGGATTAAAATAAATGTTAGTAACAAAAAATGCAGTCCTATAAAGAACTGCATTTCAAACAATATAATTTAATTTACTACTTCCAACCGCCGCCTAGCGCTCTGTATAAATCTACAATGCTGCTTAATCTCTGTCTTTTAATGGAAGCAAGATTCAACTCGGCCTGAAGAGAATTTCCCTGTGCGGTAATCACTTCAAGATAATTAGCTGAACCTCCTCTGTAAAGAAGTTGTGCACTTTTAATTCCATCTTTCAATGTCGTAGTTTGCTCAGTTGCTTTTTGTTCCTGAACTTTCAGATTTTCATTAGAAACCAAAGCATTGGAAACTTCACCTACTGCATTTAATACAGATTGACGGAATGCCAATACATTTTTCTCTCTTTGAATTTTAGCCACCTCAAAATCAGTTTTCAATTGTCTTTTCTGGAAAATAGGTTGAGTAATTCCTCCTAAAACAGATCCGAATAATGAGGCAGGAATCTGAAACCAGTTATCAAATTTGAATGAATTCACGCCACCGTTAGCCGTAATTTTTAAAGCTGGGTACATATTAGCCTGGGCAATTCCTACCATGGCATTAGATTCCAGTAAAACTAGTTCTTGCTGGCGTACATCCGGTCTGCGGCTCACCATAGCTGCCGGAAGACCTGCCATGATATTCTGAGGTAGGGAAGTGTCAGACATTTCAAGAGTTCTGTTGATTTTATTAGGTGTTTCTCCTATCAGAATACTCAAGGCGTTTTCCTGAATCGCAATATTTTGTTCCAATTGAGAAATCAAAAGTTCAGTAGCCTGTTTCTGAGCACTTGCCTGCTGAACACCCAATGAAGTTGTATCGCCACTTTCCCACATTTTTTGGGTAATCATCAGAGTATTGCTGCTTAGTTCCAGATTAGATTTTGCAATAGTTAATTGCTTATCAAGCATCAAAAGATTGTAATATCCTTGTGCAATAGCTGCTACAACTTGAGTCTGAATGGCTTTTGAACCTTCATACGTCTGCAGGTACTGCATTCTGGAAACTTCCTGCTGATTTTTAATTTTCCCCCAGATATCAGCTTCCCAAGATAAATTGAATGCTGCATTATAATCTTCAACATGGCTTTGTCCTAAAAATAGGTTTAAGCTCTGTCCGTTCATGCTGTTCTTGGATGGCTTAGAAATCTGAGCCGCTACTCCAAAACCAACATCAGGATATTGCATATATTTTGCCTGTTTCAGTTTTTCCTGTGAAGAAGCCACCTGTTTTAAGGCAATTTGAAGATCATAATTATTTTTAATTCCTTTTTCAATCAATCCTTGTAGAATTGGATCATTGAAAAATTGTTTCCATTCCAGATTGGCAATGCTTGCTGTATCAGCAGTAGCCGTGTACTGGAATTTTTCCGGTAGCGGAAGGTCCGGCTCCGTGTATGCCAGTTTTGACACACACGAAACAGATCCTAAAGCTATGGCGAATGTTAATATAATATTTTTTAGTCTTTTCATAGTTTTGGTTTAATGACTTAAATAATATTGAGGTTTATTATTTCCCACAGATTACTCAGATTTACACGGATGTTTATGGATAGGAAAATCGGAGATTTTCAAAAACTTATGTGTACTTCTTGTGCTCAAAGCTTTTAACTTAAAAAAACTTAAGTGTTTAAAATCTTTTGTGGCTTTTGACTTCGTCGAATCTTCGATTTGTGGTTTATACATTTCATTATTATTTAATTAATAGTACTAGCTAAAAGTTCTTCTTCCATCTGCTTTTTAAGAAGTCTTTTTTTCTTTTTGCTTGGCATTTTTTCATGCAGATATTGGAAAACCACATACATTACCGGAATAATGAAAATCCCGAATACCACTCCTGTAAGCATTCCTCCTACAGTACTGTAACCAATAGAGTGGTTTCCTTTTGCAGAAGCTCCCTGTGTCCAAACCAATGGAAGCATCCCTACGATGAAAGCAAAAGAGGTCATCAGGATTGGTCTTAAACGTAATCTTGAAGCCTGAAGGGCAGATTCAATTAATGATCGTCCTGCTTTTCTTCGCTGTACGGCAAATTCCACAATCAGGATGGCATTTTTAGCCAGTAACCCGACTAACATGATTAATCCTACCTGTACATAAATATTGTTATCAATTCCAGCCAGCCCTGTAAAGGCAAATACTCCAAATATTCCGGTTGGAATAGTTAAAATAATGGCAAATGGAAGAATATAACTCTCATACTGAGCAGCCAATAGGAAGTATACAAACAAAATACTTAGAAGGAAGATGAAAGTTGTTTGCCCTCCTGTTTTAATCTCCTCACGGGTGATTCCTGTCCACTCATAACCGTAACCTCTCGGAAGTGATTTCTGAGCAACTTCTTCTACTGCTTTAATAGCATCTCCGGTACTGTATCCTGGTTTTGGAGTTCCATTAATCGTTACCGCGTTGAAAAGGTTGTTTCTGGTTACTGTTTCAGGGCCAAAGGTTCTTTTTAAAGTTACCAATGTCTTTGCAGGAACCATTTCTCCTGATTTATTTTTTACATAAATTCCCTCCAGAGAGTTAATATCTGTACGATAAGGAATATCCGCCTGAGCCATTACTCTATAATATTTTCCAAATCGGTTGAAATCTGAAACGAAGCTACTTCCGTAATAAATCTGCATAGTTTGCATTAATTCTGTTACAGAAACTCCTAGCTGATTGGCTTTATCTGTATCCACATTAATAGTGTATTGAGGGTTTCCGGCAGCAAATGTTGTAAATGCAAATGCAATTTCCGGCCGTTTCATCAGTTCACCAATGAATTGCTGAGTGGTTGTTCCCAATTGTTCAAAAGAACCGTTGGTTTTATCCTGAAGCATAAATTCAAAACCGGACACGTTACCAAATCCCTGGATGGTAGGGAAGTTAAAGAAGAAAGCATTAGCATCCTTCACTTGGCTTACTTTTCCTGTTAATGTAGCAGCAATCTGATCCGGATCTTTCATATCTCCACGCTTGTCATAATCTTTAAGCTTGATGAACCCTGCAGAATAAGGAGAAGCATTAGCATTACTGATAAAGTTCATTCCATCAGCTACCCAAAGGTGATTGGTTGCTTTCTCGCCGTTAATGATTTTGTCAATCTGCGCAGTTGCGTTATGTGTTCTTTCCAATGAACTTCCCGGAGGAGTATTCACTGCATATAATACAAACCCTTGGTCCTCCGTTGGAATAAATCCAGATGGAGCCTTTTTAATCATAAAAATACTAGCAGCAGTAATCAAAACAAGACCTCCAATGGCTACCCATTTATTTTTGATTAAAAACTTAAGGCTGTAAATATATTTTTTAGTCATGTTGTTGAAGCTGGCATTAAATGCATTGAAAAATCTTGCTCCAAAACCTTTTTTATGACCATGCTCACCATGTTCTCCCTGAGGATCATTTAGGAACAAAGCACATAATGCAGGGCTTAATGTCAAAGCATTCACCGCTGAAATCATAATAGCAATTGCCAGTGTAAAGGCAAATTGTCTGTAGAAAACCCCAGCAGGTCCTTGCATAAATCCAACCGGAATAAATACCGCACACATCACCAATGTAATGGAGATAATCGCTCCTGAGATCTCACTCATAGAGTTCATGGTGGCGTGTTCCACAGGCATTCCCGTCTGTTCCATTTTGGAATGGACGGCTTCAACCACTACAATAGCATCATCCACTACAATACCGATGGCCAGTACCAATGCAAATAAAGTAAGCATGTTAATACTGAAACCAAATAACTGCAGGAAGAAGAAGGTTCCGATAATCGCTACGGGTACTGCAATGGCAGGGATTAAAGTAGATCTGAAATCCTGAAGGAAGATAAATACTACAATAAATACCAAAATGAAAGCAATTACTAAAGTTTCCACTACCTGATGAATAGAAGCATCAAGGAAATCTTTAGAATTATACATGATAATGGGCTTCACACCTTTAGGCAGGGTAGTACTGAATTGGTCTACCTGCTTTTCAATTTCAGTTAGTATCTCATTGGCATTGGAACCTGCTGTTTGTAAAATAGCAAATCCGGCAACCGGTTTCCCATCTACTCTGTTTGTTGCTGTATAGGTATAAGAACCGAATTCTACTCTTGCAACATCTTTTAATCTTAGGAATGATCCATCACTATTTGCTTTGATGGCGATGCTTTCATAATCTTCACCCTTGTTTAGTTTTCCTTTATATTTAAGGATATACTCGTAAGTTTCCTTACTTCCCTGCCCAAGACGTCCCGGAGCAGCTTCAAGGTTGTGATCTTTAATAGCATTCAAAACTTCCTGTGGAGAAAGATTGTTGGCAGCCAGTCTATCCGGTTTCAGCCAGATTCTCATAGAATAATCTCTAGTTCCGAAAACCTGTGCCTGTGCAACCCCTGGAATACGCTGGATCTGTGGAATCACGTTGATCTTAAGGTAATTTTGTAAGAAGAGTTCATCATATTGTTTTGGATCATCGCTGGATAATCCCATGAACATGATCATACTATTCTGAACTTTCTGAGTGGAAATTCCCGCCTGTACAACTTCCTGAGGAAGCTGGCTCATTGCTTTTGAGACACGGTTTTGCACGTTTACAGCAGCATTATCAGGATCAGATCCCTGCTTAAAGAAAACGCTTAGCGTCATGGTTCCGTCATTACTGGAATTGGAAGTCATGTAAGTCATGTTCTCAACCCCATTCACAGCCTCCTCAATAGGAGTAGCCACAGAACGTGCCACTACTTCAGCATTCGCTCCCGGATAAAAAGCCGTTACCTGAACACTTGGTGGGGCGATATCCGGAAAGAGAGCAATTGGCAAATTAAAGAGAGACAAGGCTCCCAATAATAAGAGTATTATGGAGATGACCGTTGAAAGTACCGGTCTTTCTATAAATTGTTTTAACATAAGAAGTTTATTTTTTTAAGTCTTCCGTTTCAGAATATTTACAAAGGTTTTGCTCTCAATAAACTGTCTGAGGAAATAGCTTTAGGTTTGATAGAAACACCATCTTTCAGGTTTCCGATTCCTGTGTAGACAATTTTTTCTCCCGGTGAAAGTCCTTCAGAGATAAAGTAATAACTGTCTGTTTTTCCAGAAATTTTGATAGGTCTTCCGGTTACTTTCTTATTCTTATCCATTACATATACATACGTTTTATCCTGAATTTCGAAAGTAGATTCCTGTGGAATAACAACTGCATTGGATATCAGTTGTGGCATGCGTATTCTTCCCGTATTTCCGGTTCTCAGTGCTCCGCTGGTGTTAGGGAAAACAGCTCTTACGCTGATGGCTCCTGTTGTTTTATCAAACTGTCCGTCTACAATACTTAATCTTCCTTTTTCAGGGTAAGTACTGTTATCTGCAATGACCAAGTCTACCATGGGCATATTTTTCAGTTTTTCTTCTAAAGTGGCTCCCGGATATTTATTTTGAAAAGCAATAAAATCAAGTTCACTTAAAGAGAAATACGCATAAATTTCGCTGATGTCTGATAATAAAGTCAATGGATTAGGGTCTGTTCTTGAGATCAGACTTCCCTTTTTGAAAGGGATTCTTCCTATATAACCGCTTACCGGTGCTGTAATGGTCGTAAATCCTACATTGATTCTGGCGCTTCCAACTGATGCTCTGGCTTGTGCGGATGCAGCTACTGCAGCTTCATAATTAGCTTTTGCTGTTTTAAGTTGCACATCAGAAACTACTTTTGCAGCTACCAAAGGCTGGAGTCTGTCAACTTCCACTTTAGCTTTCTGTATATTGGCATTGGCTGCCTGAAGATTAGCCTGAGCCATATTCATCTGCTCGCCATAGCTTCTTGAATCTATCTTAAATAAAGGTTGTCCGGCTCTTACATAAGCACCTTCCTCTACATAAATTCTATCAAGATATCCATCAACCTGAGATCTGATTTCCACATTGTTTTTTCCTTCCAAAGCAGTCGGGAATTCTTGATAAGTGGTAGCAGGAGAGGTGATAACGGTATAAACCGGAAGTTCAGGAGCTGGTGGTGCATTATTAGATCCTTCTGCAGCTTTGGTGCAGCTCTGTAAAAGAATTATACTTGAAATAAGTACAATAAACCTTGTTTTTCCAGGTATTTTCATTGTTAGTTTAATTTTTTTAATGAAGTGAGATTTAAGTAATGTTTTTCTTTAATAAATGCTGTTCTTTTTCCTAACAGTGTTAATGATTAGTTCAAAAAAAATTACAGAATTTTTAATGTCCGATCAGATCGATTGTTTCCATAATTGAAAAATGTTTTAATGTATTTAAGTATATAAAGATGTGAGGTGTAATAAGTGTTAATTTTTCTAACGGTGTTAATTATAAAAGAAAAATAAGTACCTTCAACAATTCAACAAAGTAGAGTTTTGCATAAATAGTTTTTGTTTTTAATCAGAAATCAACAGTTGAATGCTATTAATTCAGTGTTAAATTTCCTAACGGTGTTAATTTTAGTTCAAAAAAATATTATAAAGACTTAATAAAAGATGAAACTGTTTCATCTAAAGTCGATTTATTCATCGTAGACGGAATATCACCTGTACGCATCATCATAATGGAAATCATTCCATGTACCGCTGAAAACAGAGCATGAGACATGTGACATGCATTATCTGTATTCGAACCGTTTTTCTCAATAATGTTATAAGTACATTCGTAAATCAGTTCCTGGAATGAGGAAAACTCCTTTTTCATCTGCCCTTTTCCACAACACTGCATTCCCAAACCAAACATCAGTTGGTAATATTCTTTATTATTAAAAGCAAAGCTCCAATATGCATCTACAACAGCAACAAGTTGCTCTTCAGGAGTATCAAATTTTTGTTGCGCCTTTAATAGTTCTATATGTAATTTGTGGAAGCCATCTAATGAGATTTCAAATAGAATAGCATCCTTGTTTTCGAAATAATCATACACCACCGGTGCGCTGTACTCAATAGCGTCTGCTATTTTACGCATGGAAAGTGATGCCCAGCCTTCAGATTTAGCCAAATTGAAAGCCGCCTGCAAAATATTTGCACGGATGGATTCTTTTTCTCTTTGACGACGTTCATGTAAGCCCATGATATTCTTTTCTAACAGTGTTAGCAAAACTACAAACTTTTAAAGATAACTTCCAAACGTTATTTTAATTTTAATGAAAAAAGGAGGTTGGAAAATTTTTTTGGAAGCTGGAAGAATGAGAACTGGAAGTAGTTTAAGTGTATAATGTGGAAATGATTGTAAAAATTAATAAAGTATATAGCTTTACTCGATAAATACATCGGGAAGAATAGCTTCCGTCTTTCAGTTCCCATCTTCCTTACCATATAACGAAAGAAATTTCTATCTTTGTGAAACTAAAGAAAAAGGATATGAATACTCCCTCCAATATGTTGGCATTAGGAACAAAAGCTCCGTTTTTTGAGCTTCCAAACCCGTCAAAAACGAATGAACTTCAGTCTTTAGAAGAACTGAAAGGAGAAAAAGGAACATTGGTTATCTTCATGTGCAACCACTGTCCGTTTGTTCTTCATGTAATTGATAAAATCAATGAATTGTATGAAGACTACAATGAAAAAGGAATTGAATTCATTGCGATCAATGCTAATGATATTGAAAAATATCCGGATGATTCTCCTGAAAAAATGATTGAATTCCAAATCGAAAGAAGATTTGATTTCCCTTATTTATTTGATGAGAGCCAGACTATCGCTAAAGCTTATGATGCAGCTTGTACTCCTGATTTCTATTTCTTTGATGATAAATTGGATCTTGTATACAGAGGTCAGATGGATGAATCAAGACCTGGGAATAATAAGGATATCACTGGAGAAGACCTGATTATTGCTTTTGAAAATCTTTTAGCTGGAGAACCACAGGAAGAAATTCAGAGACCAAGTATGGGATGCAATATTAAATGGAAATAGTTCCGTTACCGGTTCTTATTTGTTATAATATATAGCTGTTCTTTTTAGGACAGCTTTTTTATTGCCCATAGATTACTCAGATGTTTATCCCGTTTTTATTTGCCACGAATTCACGAATGATTTTATTCGTGAATTCGTGGCTATTATAACATTCTCGTAGATTTAGGAGATTATGCAGATTTTTTGTTGCTGTATGATTCTATAACGCAAACATCTGCGAAATTAGCGAGATCTGCGTGATATTTTATTTGTATAAATTTTAAATGAAATATTTTCTCGCAGATTTTTTGATCTTGTATCATTTTATAACACAAACATCTGTGAAGTCTGTGAGATCTGTGCGAAATTCACACATTCACTTTATTATGCGCATAATCCTTAATAAACTCTGAAGGTGTCTTACCCGTATACTTTTTAAACATCCTGTTGAAATAAGTCACATTATTAAAACCACAGCTATAACTGCATTCTGAGATAGATTTATCCTGAGCCATCAGAAGGCAGGCTTTATTAATCCGGTATCGGTTCACAAATTCTGTAAAGGTGATCTGTGTTGCTTTTTTAAAGAAATTACAAAAGGCAGGTAAGGTGAGATTGGCGAGTTTTGCAACATCTTCAATATTAATTTCCTTGTCGTAATGGTGTTCTACGTAGGTGAAAATATTTTCAAGACGGGTTTTATTCTTTGAAATGATGGTGTAGGGCATAATTTCCTTGTTCAAAAGATCATAATCTTTACACTTTGACAATTCGAAAAGAATTTCAAGCAACAACAGATATCTTTTATAACCTTCCGATTCCAGCATCAGCTTTAATTTCGGAAGCAGGGCTTTCTTTACTTTATGATGAAAATGAATCCCATATTTTGAAAGTTCAAGCAAATTTTTGATGGATCGGGCTTCCACTTCCTGTTGGGGAAACTGGAGAATCTCTTCCTTGAACTGAAGGACAATTTCTTCATGCGGATCAATAGAATTTAATCCAAATCCTGAATGTGGAATATTGGAACCTATCAGAACCAGATCACCATGAGTATAATTACTTTTATGATAGCCAACGTGGCGGGTTCCGCTCCCTGAAATGACACATACCAGTTCAATTTCGGGATGATAATGATATTCCCATTTGAATTCTGAAATAGGGGAGTTATTATGAATCGTACGAAACGAGCTTTTCTCATTGGGAATTACTCTTTCAAAAGTAACTTTCATTTAGTTAATCATATTTATTCACTAAAAATACTAATTATATTAATATTGTTCAAATATTGATTTATTGTGTTAAATTATTGTGAACAGAAATGCTTCTATCTTAGCCGCAAAGAAATAACCTGAATGAAAAACTTCAACATCAAGGCGGTTCTGTTTTTAAACTATTTTGTTTTCGCAATTCTTCTGAATTCTGTAGGAACTGTTATTTTACAGGTTCAGCAGAACTTTGGAATTTCGAAATCATCTGCCAGTATATTGGAAGGATTTAAAGACCTCCCGATTGCCATCTGTTCTTTCATTCTGGCATCATTTCTTCCTAAAATAGGCATCAAAAAATCTATGCTGATCGCATTGTTTTTGGTGAGTGGAATGTGCTTTGTGATGCCGTTTACCAATGATTTTTGGGTCTTTAAATTATTATTTGCCATCGTAGGAGTTTCTTTTGCATTGATTAAAATTTCTGTTTTCACCTCTATTGGTCTGGTAACAGAAACAGATAAAGAGCACTCAAGCTTTATGGGCTTTCTGGAAGGGTTTTTCATGATTGGAGTATTAGCAGGAAATCTATTGTTCAGTTTATATATTGACGATCATAATCCGAAATCTACCCATTGGCTGAATGTATATTGGGTTTTGGGAGCTCTTTCTACGCTGTCTTTTTTGTTTTTATTCTTTTCAAAACTAAATGAAAAAGCCGCGAAAAGTGAGAGAACCGATTGGTTGGGAGATCTGAAAAACAGTGCAAGCTTATTCAGTTATAAAAAAGTATTATGCTTTTTACTATGTGCTTTCCTTTTTGTATTGGTAGAGCAGAGTTTTCAGACATGGACTCCTACATTTTATAAAGAAATTTTAAAAGTTCCTACTTCTATGAGTATTCAGGCAGGAGCAGTTTTGGCGGGAGCTTTTGCATTGGGAAGGTTTCTATCCGGGTTCTTTTCCAGAAAGATCAGTTGGATTTATGTGGTATCATTCTGTGTGATTGGATTTGCAGTAAGTTTACTTTTGGTCCTTCCATTAACTCACAATATTCATATTGATGCTGGTACAAACTGGCTGAATGCACCACTTGTAGTGTATTTATTTCCATTAATGGGCGGTTTGCTGGCTCCAATTTATCCGAGTATCAACTCTGTGATTCTGGCTTCCATTCCTAAATATTTACACAGCGCAATGTCCGGACTGATTGTAGTTTTTTCTGCGATTGGAGGAACAATAGGCTCAATTATTACAGGTTTTGTATTTCAGGAATTCAGTGGGCAACAGGCATTTTACCTGTCTCTGATTCCGCTTTCGCTGTTAATTACTTCGGCCATTTTCATGAATAAATTAAAAATCAATCCTAAAAAATAACTATGAATAATCAGCTTTATATCAAAGAAATTCAGGTCCTTTTTGACGCAGTACAGAAATCAAAAATTTTTGAAGATCAGAAAATGATGACGGATGCAGTTCCTTTATTTCCGATTGCAGAGATTAATGCAAAATATGAGCAGGAGAAAGATGCTGCAGGCTTTGATCTGAAACATTTTGTGATGACTCATTTTGATTTTTTAGGAGCTAAAATATCTGTTCGGAGAGAAGATCATCTTCCCATCGATCAGCATATAGAAAAGCTATGGGATGAACTTACACGTAACGCTTATGAAGAAAAGGGAACACTTTTAAAATTACCAAAGCCTTATGTCGTTCCAGGTGGACGTTTCAATGAGTTTTTTTATTGGGACAGTTATTTTATCATGCTTGGACTACAGGTTTCCGGGAGAGTGGAAATGATGGAGAATATTGTGGAAAACTGTTCTTATTTGATTCAGAATGTTGGATTTGTTCCCAATGCGAGTAGAACCCATTTTTTAAGCCGGTCACAACCGCCTTATTTTTCATTAATGCTGGAACTTCTTGCTGAGACAAAGAATGATGAAGCTATTTATTCAAAATATCATGATACTTTGGAAAAGGAATATGCTTTCTGGATGAATGGAGAAGAGGAAGCAGAAAGTGGTTCGGGATTCAAAAGAGTTGTAAAAACCCAGGATGGAGATATCCTGAACAGATATTATGATGCTGAAAATGTACCTCGCCCTGAAAGCTATCTGATTGATATTGAAGATCAGGAGAATGCTTCGGGAGAAGAATTTTACAGAAATATAAGAAGCGCCTGTGAATCGGGCTGGGATTTTTCCAGCAGATGGTTTGCAGACGGAGAACATATTCAGACAATAGAAACCCTGAATCTTGCTGAGGTTGATTTAAACTGTCTTTTATGGCATTTGGAAACTACATTGGCAAGATCATCAGCACTTCAGCATCTGAAAGACAAAGAAAATTATTTTACTGAAAGAGCAGCAAAGCGAAGACATATGATTAATAAATACTTCTGGGATGAAAAGACGAAGATTTACAAAGATTATCATATTAAAAAAAACACAAAAACACCGTCTGAACATATTGCTGCTCTTTACCCTTTATTCCTTGGAATTGCAGATCAGGAGCAAGCCAAAGCAATAGCTGAAACTATTTCTGGAAAGTTTTTATATCCGGGTGGGTTGGTTACTACTACCCAAAAAACAGGGCAACAATGGGATTTACCCAATGCCTGGGCACCTTATCAATGGCTTGGCTTTAAAGCAATGAAAAATTATGATTTTAATGAACTGGCTGAAAAAATTAAAAATAACTGGTGTTTCAATGTAGAAAGGGTCTACAAGAATACAGGGAAACTGATGGAAAAATACAATGCATTAGATACGGAAACAATAGCAGGAGGCGGGGAATATCCCAATCAGGATGGATTCGGTTGGACAAATGGAGTGTATTTAAAACTACAACAAAACTGAAACTAACAATAAAAAATAGGGCTATGAAAAAAAAATCAATCTTTTTAATCGCCGCAACTGCTGTATTGTATTTCAATAAAGCGTATGCACAGGAAACTCCACAAGATTCCGTGAAAGTTTCTTCTATCGATCAGGTTGTCATTACCGGGAATTCCAATCCTAAGAAAAAAATAGAATCCAGCACTGCTATTTCAACATTCAGTGCCAAAGAGATTCAAAAGCAGAACCCGATTAGTGCTGCTGCTTTGCTTCAGAGAGTTCCGGGGTTTGCCGTGGAAACTTCAGGTGGTGAAGTAGGGAACAACCTTTTTGCAAGGGGAATTCCATCTGCAGGAGCTTATGAATTTGTGCAGGTTCAGGAAGATGGCCTTCCGGTTTTTGAAGATGGGGCGCTTCAATTTGCCAATGCAGATAATTTTTTCCGTGTGGATAATTCTGTAAGCCGCTTAGAGGCTTTGAGAGGAGGTTCCGGATCTATTTATGCCAATAATTCCCCGGGAGGTCTTATCAACTTCATTACAAAAGAAGGAACCAATGATTTTAAAGGAAGTGCAAAATTGGAAACCAGTACCTATGGTTTGATCCGTACAGATCTTAATGTAGGTGGTGCTTTGGTAAAAGATAAATTATTTTTCAATATTGGTGGTTTCTACAGATCAGATGACGGAATCAGAAAAACAGGATTCAAAGCCAATAACGGAGGACAGATCAGAATGAATCTGAAATATGTTTTTGATAAAGGATATGTTAAAGTATATTATAAAAAACTGGATGACAGAAATACTTTCTTCCTGCCAATTCCATTGACACAAGATGGAGATAAATTGAAAGGATTTGCAGGTTTTGATCCTAATTACGGGACCTACAGCTACAGAGCCATCAGTCAATTAAATATTCCACAGGCTGGAGGTGGCTTTTTCAACAGAAATCTTGAAGATGGAATTCATCCGAAAGTAGATGTATTAGGAGCTGAGTTTAAGTATGACCTGGGTGGAAATTTCAGCGTCATCAATAAAACTCGATACACTAATATAGATATGAACTATACGGGGATTTTCCCGGCAGGTGCGCCTCAAACAGGTGCTGATTTTGCAACAAAATCAATAGATAAAGGAGGCCTTGGAATGACTAACTATCAGTACTCCATGGTAAGCAGTGGAGCAGTGGTAGCTCCTCAGTTTGTTCAAAAATTAGGATTCTGGGCTATAGATAAACAGATGAATAATTTTGTGAATGATTTGCAGTTCAACTATAAATTCGACAAAGGAAATGTAACGGCCGGGTTTTATAAATCAAATTGGAAATCTCATCAATATTGGAACTGGAGTAATATTTTGGCAACAGCAACAGACAGACCTGAGTTGTTAAACCTGGTTGATCCTTCTCTTAGTCCAAGCAGCGCTGGATATTCTAAAACCTATAACGGAGTTCTAAATATGTCTAGCCTACTTAGGGATTCGCAGATTCAGGGAAGCTTAAATGATCTTTATTTAAATCTGGATTATAATATAACGGATGCATTAAGTTTTAATGGAGGAATCCGTTACAGCCGTGATTATTACAGAGGATATAAAGTGAATACCACTACAGCTAATCTTAATAATTCAGGATTAACGGTAGACGGAACACATGGTTTTGATACTACCACAGCAGATGATAATATGAATGTTTTAGGAAATCAATATACGTATTGGTATTATGATATTAACAAAGTCTCTTACACCTTAGCTTCCAATTATAAGATTAATCGTGAAAATGCAGTATATGCTCGTTTCTCTCATGGTTTCAGATCTCCGAATGAAGAAGCATATTACAATAATATAGGAAAACTTGATCTTGTAAAACCTGTATTAACCAATCAACTGGAAGTAGGGTATAAATATTATTCCCGTACTTTCGATATTGCAGTGATTCCTTTTTATTCTGCGCTTAAAAATCTTTCGTTTACCGATGTTTATTCAGACGGAACTTCAGAAAATAAATTTGCCAATACTACCAATTTTGGAGTTGAAATTGAAGGGTATGCAAGATTATTCAATAATATTTTTGAAGTTACTTTCAACGGAACGATTCAGAATCCAAAATATAAGGATTTTAACGGACGAAACGCCAATGGTACTACATTTGACTATAGTGGTAATGTTGTAAGAAGAATTCCTAAGTTCTATTTCAATATTTCTCCCGCAGTGAATATCACCAAAGATTGGAGAGCGTATGTAAGCATGAATTATTATGGGAAGCGTTTCCAGGATGAAGGAAATACAGATGATAACATTCTACCTTCCTTCACTGAATTTGGAGCAGGAATGTCTTATCAGCTGGGTAAAATTCGTTTTGCAGTTGATGGAACCAATATCTTTAATACGATCGGAATTACAGAAGGAGATCCAAGATCTCAGGCTGTAGCAGGGTCTGCTATCAGAATGGCAAGACCTATAATGGGAGCTGCTGCCCGAGCTTCAATTACTTTAGATTTCTAAACTCTATTTCTTTATAACACGAAACCGTCAGGACCTGGTTCTGGCGGTTTTTTTGTTAGCGTATCTATTTTTCGTCCGGTGAAGTAAGAACTGAAGTTTCGTTTATCATACTTTTTTCAACAGATTGATACGGGATTTTAGTTCCGAAATTCTTTTTATGACTTCCACTTTCAACTGATATTTTGGCATCTTGAATCTTTTTCAATGTTTCAGCAGCTGTCAACTCTTTTTGTTTTATAAATCTATCAAAACCAATGTAATAGTTTTTATTTTGTTTTGTAAGTTTTAAGGTGACGGGTGACAGAATAGAATCAATATTTTGTATGACAATGTAGTAATTATACTTTTTATTTATTGGATATGTGTAACTCAATGCGTCAAAAGGATAGCTGATATTGTTTTTATACTTATTTTTATTGCGTGGAATACTGATTGTCATCCAATTATACCCGTTGTTGTTTTTTGTGAACTCATAACTACTTTCGAATAATTTCTTATCATCATTAAAAATGGACTGAAATTTTTTCTGAGCGGTAATATCCCTGGAAAAATTTATAAAAGCATATGATTTAGAAGGCCCATTCAGGTAGCCCAATAGATTAATGGTAATATCTTTTTTATTTTTATCAAATTTTCCATAAACTTCAATAGGATCTTCTTCAGCTTTAACTTCAGTTAATATTATATTGTCTTCATCAACTTTAGACCATTTTCCGGTTTTCCAACTGCCATATTTGAAAAAATAAAATTCATTGTTGGGTAATATAAATAATGAAGGATTTGGCGAATCTAAATCTTCGTCATCGAACTTATAATACCCTACAAATTGAGCATTCACTTTTATCATGTAAAAAAACAAGATAAAAAATAAAGTATATATTTTTTTTGATTTCATTGTAATACTTATAAGTTATCTATGGCTAAAGGTATATATACTTCTTTAGATGTTTTTTTTGTCTATTATGTGATTTAATCAAATTTATAAAAGCCCGTTAATTTATCCCAATGCTTTTTGGTCAAAGGAGAGAGCCAGGTATCAAATTCGTATCGCATATCAATTTTTTTATACGGACATATCTGTTGGATTCCTTCTATTAATCCTGCCAAAATTAAATTTTTAACTTCGGAATCAGCATCATTAAGGATAATTTCAACTTTATCAAAAAATGATTGAAGGGCTTTTGATTTTTTCTTTTGAAATAACTTTATTATGAAAGCGCTAATCGCCATCATGTCAAAATATAAAAGCCGTTCACAATTGTCTTTATATTCTGTATTGTAATATTTACTCCATTTTTTCTTCAAATATGATGAATCTGATACCAGTAGGTCAAATACAGCATCAATCTGATTTATGATGTATGTTCTGGTCATAAACAGTCGTTTATTTTTCTAGTCTTTCCATGTGCCTTCAAATTCCCCATTATAGAATGACCCATTTCCTTTTGCTAAAAGCTCACAATCTTCTGGAAGTTCACGGGATATTTGTAAAAGACCTTCAAATGTGTAATTGTTATTCTGAACGTAAATAATAAGCTTTTCAAGATATTTCAAAGCCGTTAATTTTTTCAGCCCATTTTCAGTAATTGATGTTTCTTGTATTTCAAGATTCTCTAAATTCTCCAGCTCTATCAAATAGGGAACGCATTCATTTGTAAGTTGTAAGTTATCTTTTAATCGAAGATATCTCAGAGTGTACAGATTTTGTAAATATTGTATGCCTTCGTTTGTAATTTCGGTATCCTGTAAATTTAAATTTTCAATCATACTGCAATTTGATACGTGAGCCAAGCCTTCATCATTGAGGTTTGTATTGGTAAAAGTAGCAGATCTAAGATTGGGAAATTGACTCAGATAAGACAATTCATTGAAATTTCTTAAAGATTCTCCCCATTCCAGACAGAAATGTTCACTGTTGATATCATAGTAATAATTTCCTATTTTTATTGGATTTTCCATTGAATGAATCATTAAGCAGGTTGCATCTCCAAAATTATAATTTAAAATAAGGTTCAATTCACAGCAATATCAATTTATAATCTTAAAAGTTTTATTTTTTACTTTAAAAACGGATTATACTGCTTCTCAAATCCAATAGAGGTAGGGTTTCCATGACCGGAGAAAACCTGTGTTTCAGGATCCAATACAAACAGTTTTGTCTTGATACCATCAATTAACTGTTCGTAATTTCCTTTGTAAAGATCTGTTCTTCCAATACTGCCTTCAAAAAGCACATCTCCTGAGATCATAAACTTTTGATTTTCGTTGTGGTACACTACACTTCCTGGAGAATGTCCCGGAACGTGATAGATGTTGAATTTCTCTCCATCCAGATCAAGTTCTTCTCCCTCGTTTACGTATACAATATCTACTTTTACAGGATCAACAGGGAATCCGAATCGCATTCCACTTGCTTGAAGCATATCGAGAACTTCCTGATCTTCTTTATGCATATTTACCGGAACTTTGAACGTGTCAAATGCCCATTGAAGCCCCAAAACATGGTCAATATGAGCATGGGTTAAAAGAATTTTCTGGATGTTCAGTTCTTTTTCTTTAATAAAGTTATCAATGGCTCTGGTTTCCTGTTCATTCATATTTCCCGGATCTATTAACCAGGCATTTTTGTTTTCATTATAAAGAATGTAGGTGTTCTCACTTGCAAAGTTGCATACGAATCCTTGAATCTGAAGCATAGTCTGAATATTTTTATTCAAAAATACGATATTATTAAGAAAATGGCTATTTTTCGTTATCTTCGTCATAATGAAAACTTTGCGAATACTCTTACTTTCACTGGGTGGGCTGATGTATGGACAAAATATCCAAAGCATCCAGTTGTTTAACCCTCAGACGAATGATGAAACGCCGGTCATTAAGTTCGGTGAACAATTGGTATTGAGTTTTGACGATCTTACTAATGGCAGTGAGATCTATCGATATACCATCAAACATTATGACAGAAACTGGAATGATGATAATCTCTTCTTTACAGAAATTGCCACAGGCAGTATGAATGGATTATTAGATAAATTTCAGTATTCATTCAATACTTTACAGGCGTATACTCATTATAAACTGACTTTTCCCAATGATAAAATACAACCAAAGATATCAGGAAACTTTGAGTTGATTGTTTATAAGGATTCTGCGGACAAGCCCCTATTCAAAAGACGTTTTTATCTGGTAGAAGATGGTGCTTCCCTTGGTGTTAATGTTTCAAGGATTGCAGATGCCAAGAATCCCAATATCAATCAAAGAGTAGAAATAAAGGCTTTACCAAAAGTGGGAGATCTTTCCTCCAATGTCAACTCCATGAGTTTGAACGTGATGCAGAATAACAATCCGAATATGGTAATTTCTGATCTGAAGCCAAGTACTGTTTTGGGGAACCAATTGCTTTTCCAGCAGATGAACCTTGTTTTCCCTGGAGACAATGAATTTTACTATTTTGATAATAAAAATATGACGATCGCTGCAGATATGGTTCGTGCGGTAGAAGTAAAAGATGATGGCAATCATACGTATTTACATCCGGTTTGGGCATTTCCTTTAAATTATCAGTATCAGCCTGATGTAAATGGGGCATGGTATTACAGAAGAAATGATTTGGGAAGAGAAAGAGATGCTGAAAGAGAAGCTGATTATTCATGGGTGTATTTTTCTCTTGAATCTGATCCGGTAGATAAAGACATTTATATTTTGGGAGGATTCAATAATTTTAAACCCAGTAAAGAAAACCAGATGCAATATGATGCCGCTACAAAGCAATATGTTGCCAAGTTATTCCTGAAACAAGGGTTTTATAACTATGTTCTTGCAACAAAACAAGGTGATGCTCCTTTAAATTTTGGAGAAGTGAATGGTAACTTCTGGCAGACAGAAAACCTTTATCAGGCATTTCTTTACTATGCTCCTTTCGGAAGAAATTATGATGGGTTGATAGGGTATGGAGAATTCAGGACTCCTGTTAGAAAATAAAAACAAACTTTTTAAAAATATTCAAAGGCTGTCTCTCTGGAGATAGCCTTATTTTTTTAATAGATATTTAGAATCAAAAGAATTTTATTCAATAAAATGTTTTGCATAACGAAAATAATAATTCACAAAATATTGATTTTTGTGAATTTAATTCATGTAAAATTTTCAAAATAATAAAATTATTTTTAATTATTTCGTTTTGTTTTAAAATCATTATTATGGTTTGTGTAATGATTTATATTTTCTATTGAATTTTTTACAATATGTATGTCATTTTATTGTGAAAAATTTTTACCTTCGTTTTACACTTAACAAATATTATTTATGAAAACAAAATTTATCCTGACAGTAAGCGTTGCAGCCTGCTCATTCGTTTTTGGACAAAACACACCATCAAAAGTAATTCCTGGTAAAAGTGGATTACATGCAGAATTCCTAAGATTTGATAAAAATGGACCTACTTTTCAAGGGAGTCCGGTTTTACTTGATGAAAGATCTGAAAAACTTTCACCGGGACAAGCCCGCAAATTAGGACTTGAAACCGATAAACTAGGTTTTGAAACCCATAGATTTCAACAGACAGTAAATGATATTCCTGTTGAATATGGAATGATGGCTGTACAGACTAAAAACGGTAAAATTGTAGGTCAGTCCGGAAAATGGGTGCTTAAAGTTCCATCAGGAGTAGAGAAGAAATCTAATATTTCTGAAGAAATTGCTTTACAAAATGCTCTAAATTTTGTGGGAGCAGAACAGTATAAATGGCAAAATAAAGAAGAGGAAGATTTTATTAAAAAAGAAACCAAAGATGATAATGCAAGTTTTGCTCCTAAGGGCGAGATTGTCTATTATTCGGATCCAACTGATGAAACACTTAAAGACCTGAAGTTAGCTTATAAATTTGATATTTATGCAGAGAAACCTCTAAGCAGACAATATGTATTTGTTGATGCCAAAAATGGAAAAGTTTTGGGAATGGATGCTATCATTCACGATGTAAATACCCCTGGAACTGCCACTACAGGTTACAGTGGGAACAGAAATATTGTAACAGATTCTTATAATGGAAGCTACAGGCTTAGAGAGACGGGTAGAAATGGCGGAACTTCTGTAGAAACCTATAATTTGAAAAAAGGAACCAGCTATGCTTCAGCAGTAGATTTTACAGATACAGATAATGTATGGAACAATGTAAATACCAATAAGGATCAGTATGCTACCGATGCCCATTGGGGTGCAGAAATGACAGTGGATTATCTGTTTACAAAATTCGGAAGAAAGAGTATTGATAACAATCATTTTGCTATAAAATCCTATGTTCATTATTCTACCAATTATTTCAATGCGTTTTGGGATGGTTCGAGAATGACTTATGGTGACGGAAGTTCTAGTACAAATGGTGGAAAACCTCTAACAGCTATTGATGTTTGTGGACACGAAATTACACACGGAATGACATCTAAAACAGCTAATCTTGTGTATCAAAGAGAACCGGGAGCATTGAATGAAGGCTTCTCTGATATTTTTGGAAACTCAATTGAGCGCTGGGCAAGACCTACTCAGGCTAGCTGGACGTTAGGAGAAGATTTCAGTTATGTGATCAGAGATATGGCTAATCCTAATGCCTACAGCCAGCCAGATACCTATTTGGGTACTTATTGGAAGACCGCAACTACTTCAGGTTGTGCAAGTCCTAGTCAGGCTAATGATTATTGTGGGGTTCATACCAATTCAGGAGTTTTAAATTTCTGGTATTATTTACTGGTAACAGGTGGATCAGGAACCAATGATAACGGTTTTGCTTATAATGTTTCAGGAATAGGATTAGATAAGGCAGCAGCTATTGCTTACAGAACACTTACTACTTATCTTATTTCTACTTCCACTTATGCAAATGCTAGAACATATTCTTTACAGGCTGCAACAGATTTATATGGTGCAGGAAGTAATGAAGTAACACAGGTTACCAATGCTTGGAATGCAGTAGGTGTTGGAGGAGGAACTTCTCCGGCAGGACTTATTGCAACAGCTGCAACTAATGAGTCCCCGTATGCCATCAGTCCAAATCCAGCAACAGATAGATTTAGTGTTGTATTTAATGGAAAAGCAGGGAAAGGAACTGTAGAGGTAATGAATTTAACCGGAAGAAAAGAACTTTCTGAAAAAGTTAATCTTACCGATGGTGCGAATAGACTGGATATACAGTTACCATCCAATATGCTTCCTGGAGTTTATATCGTAACAGTGAACGGACAAAAAGCCGGAAACCTGATCAAAAAATAAACTACTTTAATATATTTCAAGAGAAAGGCCGCGGAAATTTTCTGCGGCCTTTTTTATATTTTGACTTAATTATTTTATACCAAATAAAAATCATTCAGTTTCTCTTCACAAAGTGTTTTTACCACTTCAATCCATCGGTCTTCATCATTCAGACAAGGAATATAGTGGAAATTTTCACCACCACCATGCATGAATTGCTCTTTTCCTTCCTCTGAAATTTCTTCAAGGGTTTCAAGACAGTCTGAAACGAAAGCCGGACAAACCACTGCAAGGTTTTTAACTCCTTTTTTAGGAATAGTTTCCAGAGTTTCATCCGTATAAGGTTCAATCCATTTGTCTTTTCCTAATCTGGATTGGAAGGATACAATTGTTTTTTCCTTTGGCAGTCCCATTTTAGCAATAACAGCTTCAGTTGTTTTATAACATTGGTGTCTGTAACAATATGCATTATGAGTATCTACCTGGCTGTTGATACAGTTGGCATCATCAATTTTACACGTGTTAGAAGGATCTGTTTTGTACAAATGTCTTTCCGGAACTCCATGATAAGAAAACTGAAGGGCATCAAAATTTTCCGGAAGTTTTTCCTTGATACTTTCTGCAAGACAATTGATATAAATATCCCTGTTGTAGAAAGGTTGAATATAATTGATTTTTACTTTTGGAAATTTCTTCTTTCTTACTTCTTCCGCTTTTTCAATAACGGTTTCTGTAGTACTCATTGCATATTGTGGATACAATGGGAAAAGAACGATTTCGGAAATCCCCTGATCTACCAGTTTCTGAATTCCGGTTTCAATGCTTGGTTCTGCATATCTCATCCCGATTTCCACTGGTACATCTACCAGCTTTTGAAGTTTTTTCTGAATTTTTTCAGTAATGACGATTAATGGTGAACCTTCATCTGTCCAAACCGTTTTATAGGCTTCTGCAGATTTAGCAGGTCTTGTTTTCAGGATAACCCCTTGAACAAGCAGTGCTCGAAAGATCCAACGGTAATCAATTACCCTTTCGTCCATCAAAAATTCATCAAGATATTCCTTTACATCATTTACAGCCGTAGATCTTGGCGATCCAAGGTTGACCAGTAAAATTCCTTTTTTATTCAATTTTTTTATTTTAATGATGAAACAGATTGTTCAAAATCTGTTACCAATTCTAATACTTTAGCAAAGGTATTATTTTCAACTGAGCCATCAGACTCAATCTTTCCCTTTATCGCCTTGATTAAAAGCTGATGTTTATCATCAATGATAGCACCAAGGGTTTTTAAAATCAATAATAATTCTTCATGACCTTTCTCTCCACTGGCAGATCCTGTAATGAATGCAACGGGTTTATTCAGAAAAACATTCGTAGAAACACACCATTCCAACAAATTTTTTAATCTGCTCGGAATACTGAAAATATATTCCGGAGTAGAAATAATAACGCCTGCCGAATCATTAATGTATTCTCTGATCTTTACAATTTCCTCAGGAGTATTATCATCAGTTAATGAAGTGTCAAAATGAGGAAGAACAGAAAGATCATCATACATTTGAAAACGAATATCGGAGTTCTTTTCCAATACCTGTTCCATCAGTTTCTGATTACTGGAATTCTTAGTAGCACTTCCAATAATGATGAGGATCTTTTTTGAAGAGGCCATGAAATATTGATTATCCGTTTACAGCTTCCACTTTTTCTACAAGATCCGGAACAAATTGTTTTAAAATATTTTCAATTCCGTTCTTCAAAGTAGCCGTAGAACTTGGACATCCTGAACAGGCTCCCTGTAAAAGCATTTTAGCTGTTTTGGTAGATTCATCATATTCCATTAGAGAAATTTTTCCACCATCATTTTCTACAGCCGGAGCTACATATTCATTGAGAATGTCAGATATTTTCTGCTCATCGTCTGTATAATCTCTGTTGATGATTTTTTCTACAGGATTCTCATGTTTCTGAGGTTCAATTTTAGAAATTTCACCACCATTCTGAAGATAATCTGCAATAAGAGCACGAACAGTGATCATTACCTCATGCCATTCTACAGAATGATCTTTGGTAACAGCTACAAAGTTATCAGAAATAAAAATCTCTTTTGCAAAATCAAACTCATTGAAGATCGCTGCTGCCAAAGGAACTTCTTCTGCTGCTTCTTTTGATTTTACTTCTACAAATCCTTCCATAAGCAGTTTGCTGGAAACAAACTTCATTACATTAGGGTTTGGAGTCATTTCAGAATAAATCTGATACATTTCTTTTTTCTTCTGAAGATAAATTCTTGGATTGGCCAATAATTCGTCTTCAATTACATTTTTCAGGCTTTCAGCTACATGTTCCCATTCAATAGTATCCTGTTTTGCTACTGCTACAAAATTAGCTGTAATGAAAATTCTTTCTACAAACGGATAATTGAAAAGCTCCTGTGCTAAAGGAATTTCTGAAACATCTGAAGTTCTGTCCAATTCCAAAGACCCCGGAATCAAGTTGTAATCTGCAACAAATTTCATCACTTTCGGGTTTTCGGTAGGTTCTATAAGTACGGTACGCATTTTTTCGTTAAATTTGAGATACAAAAATACGCATTAGAAGTTAGAAGCTGGAAATTGAGAGTTAGATTTTTGCTATCACTGTAATTTAGAAGTTAGATACTAAAAATCAGAAGGTAGGAAATGATGATTTTCAAATGAGCTTATTTTCAAATTTTCAAATTAAAACTATGGCACTTATAAAAGAACTTTTAGGAAAAATACCACAGATCGGAGAGAATACATTCTTAGCTGAAACAGCTACTATCATTGGAGATGTTACTATGGGAAAAGACTGTAGCGTTTGGTATAATGCTGTAATCAGAGGTGATGTTCATTATATTAAAATGGGTGATAAGGTAAACGTTCAGGATAATGCAATGTTACACTGTACTTATCAGAAACACCCTTTGAATATCGGAAATAATGTTTCCATTGGCCACAACGCCATTGTTCATGGATGTACGATTAAAGATAATGTACTGATTGGAATGGGAGCTATTGTGATGGATGATTGTCTGGTTGAAGAAAATTCAATTGTAGGAGCAGGATCTGTAGTCACTCAGGGAACGCATATTAAATCCGGAGAAGTCTGGGGCGGAGTTCCTGCTAAAAAGATTAAGGATATCAACGCTCAGTTATTGGAAGGTGAAGTGAACAGAATTGCGGATAACTATGTGAAATATTCCTCCTGGTACAAGGAGAATGTGAAAGATTACGAATTATAGTTCGGGAAGCGCAGTACGTGTTTTCGGGATACGTGGTACGATCTTCTTGTTTAAAGTTTTTAGATGAGGAGGTTGTCTCTTATCTCCAATCTTTAAATCTTGAGTCTTATTTCCAAGAATATAAAATACAAAAGCTCTGTCTTCCGACGGAGCTTTGTATATCAAGTCTTCGTATCGATTTGATATAGAACCTTTGCTTTATTTTTTATTTTGAGTCTGGTGTAATCAGTCTTGCCTCTCCTTTGATGCATTTAACATATGAAGGAGGTGTAAGCATAACACAATCAGACATGATATTATATTTTTCGTTAAAAACTCTTACTTTATCCGTATACTCATTGATTCTTGGAAGAATTGATGTCTCAATTTTTTTAGGATAAGCGATGTATTGCTGAGGTCCACCACAGGATTTTATGCCCATGGGAGCAAACGTCCAGTCACTGCCATTCGTGCATTCTTCCCCTTTAGCTTGAGATTCAATGGAAGCTTTTAGTCTATCCAGCTGTGCTTGCTCATACTTTTGACTGTCTTCATCAGCAGGGCGGTTGGCAATATCTATAGGTAGATTGGTATCAAGGTTTTTGGTTGAATTACAGGAAACCAGAGTTAATGTAGTACATAATACTATTGCCGGGATACAGAGGGAAATTTTTTTCACGATAGACTTTTTTCTTTTTAAGAATTTTCAAAACTTATGCCAAGGTAAGAAAATCAAATTCATTTCCGTATTTTTGACAACGATGAACAATCATTTTTTTGACTTAATAGAGTACACCAACAGAAGTGTTTTTCTGACGGGGAAAGCCGGAACGGGAAAAACCACGTTTCTTAATGATTTTGTAAGACGAACAAAGAAAAAGCATATTGTTATTGCACCTACAGGGATTGCAGCAATTAATGCAGGTGGTGTGACCATCCATTCTATGTTTGGATTACCCTTGCGAACTTTTCTGCCTACAACGGAAAGGATAGATACCAGTTTGGCTAATAATATTGCCGATCTGATGCCGCATTTCAAATACCGTAAAGATAAGCTCAAGCTTTTAAGAGAGGTTGAGATTATTATTATTGATGAGGTTTCCATGTTGAGAGCGGATGTTCTGGACATGATGGATTTTTCATTAAGATTTATCAGAAGAAATAATCAACGGTTTGGTGGCGTTCAGATGCTATTTATCGGAGATTTATTCCAGCTGCCACCAGTGGTAAGAGATGAACATATTCTGAAAATGTATTATGATTCTCCTTTCTTTTTCGACAGTCATGCGATTAAAGATATTCCGATTGTGACCATTGAACTTACAAAAGTTTACAGACAGTCTGATCAGGAATTTCTGGAAATATTGAATGCAATTCGTGATGGTGATGTAGCGAATATTGATTTCGATCATTTGAACAAAAGATATGATCCGGATTTTGATATGGGCAAAGAATCTTACGTTTATCTGTGTTCTCACAACAAGATGGCAGATGAGATTAATCAGGAAAAACTGAAGGAAATAAAAGTAGATCCCAAAACCTACGAGGCAAAATTAGTCGGGGATTTTAAAGAAAATCAATTTCCTAATGAGCAGTTTTTAGAACTGAAGATAGGAGCTCAGATCATGTTTATCAGAAACGATATTTCCGGAGAGAAGAAATATTTCAACGGAAAACTAGGAGAGATCATTGGATTAGATGAAGATGAAATTCGTGTTGTTCTGGATGAAAGCGAAAGAGAGATTACCGTAAAAAAAGAAACCTGGGAGCAGAAAAAATATTTTCTGGATACGGATAAAACAATCAAAGAAGAAGTATTGGGAAGTTTTGAACAGTTTCCTATTAAATTAGCCTGGGCAGTTACAATTCATAAAAGTCAGGGGCTTACCTTTGATAAAGTGATTATTGATGCAGGGAAAAGTTTTACGGCAGGTCAGGTATATGTTGCATTATCCCGTTGCAGAACATTGGAAGGTATTGTTTTGAAATCAAAAATTACTCCTGAAGTTATTTTTAAAGACAACAGAATCCTAAGTTTCCATAGCAATACGGTTGCAAACGATCATGTGGAAGCTATTCTGAACCAGGAAAAATATGATTACAGCATCAGGAAAGTACTTCGTACAGTTGACTGTATATGGTTTTTAAATGAAGTAGAAGAGTGGAATAAGCTCTCTGCTGTAACTAAAAATATAGACCGTGCTAAAGTTAATCAGCTTTATCTTCAGTTAAAACATGAAGCCACCAATCTTGGAAGAATATTTGAAAAGCTGGAACGTGTTATCTTTCAAAAAGTGAATAATTTCATTGAACAGAAAGAGCAATGGTCTGAAATTGAAAGCAAGTCAAAAGGAGCTGTTAATTTCTTCTTTACGGAAACCAGAAATAAAATTTTCGATCCGTTGAAAGAGTTTTATGCTGAAATTAAAGGAGCGAAAGGGCTGAAACAGTATAATGAAGAAGTTAAAAGCTGGCTGGAGGATATTGAAGAATATCTAAATAGTTTAAAAGATATTCACCTGCTTGAAATAAGACTTCTGGATGAAAAGAATGACAAAGAAGTCAGTATGAGGATTGCTAAAGTCCCGTCACAGGTTCTGACGTTCCAACTTTTTGAACAGGGGAAAACCATTGGAGAAATTGCATTAGAAAGAGGGTTGGTAAAAGAAACGGTCATTGGTCATCTTGCCAAGTTTGCAGAACAGGGATTGCTGGATATTGCAAGAGTTATTACTTCAGATAAAATCAAAGCATTTGAAGATGAGTTTTATAAAAATCCACACGAGACCTTAACGGAGTGGAAGAATGCTTTACCCAATCATTTTGAATTTAACGAAATCAGAATTCTGATTAATCATTATAACTATAAAAAAGAAAAGAATTCATAACGAATTCTTTTCTTTTTAGTATTGAATAGGAACTTAAAATTTATGGATACATCGTATTAATAGTATTGATGTCTCCGGTTGTAAATCCTGTCCTGTTGTAAGTGAAATTGGTATTGTTTGCTCTCTTTATCGTAGGTTGACCATTTTTAGAATAAGAGTTTGGCCAATACATCATGACAGAATTAATATTAAAAGGCCCAATATCTGTTCCTGAAGTATATTTATTAAAATTATAAGCCTGTCCGTCTTGAATATTGTTCCATTGGATGCTTACATACTGATCTCTGTCTTGGCGGGCATGTTCGTGATAAAGCCCTACGGTATGACCCATTTCATGAATCACTGATCCCACAGAAATATACTGATCTAAGGAAATAGTTTGTTTTCCACCTTGATATCCAATATGCGCCCACCCATCTGATCCGTTTGAACTACCGAAAATAAATTCTACATAATTGGATTGATTCGTACGCGGAATCCATTGAGTATTGGTTTTGTTGTTATACTCACTAACGGCAGTATTAATTTTATTAACGTTGATAGAACCCATATTGCCGGCAATTGTGTAATATATTTTGCCACTTGGCCATTTGTATAAGCTGGCGCCACCTTTATTGGCTGTACCACCTTCTGCCAGTTGTTGATCGGAAAGAACAATATCTCCCTGGAAAAAATTTAGTCCATCTTTTTTTTCATAGGTGATTTCCTGTCCACCCAATTGTCCTTTTTTAAGGTTGGCGGCATTCATTCCATTGGTTTGGGTTTCTGCTGCAATTTCATCGTTGTTTTTATTACAAGAGGTAAGTGTAACAACGACAATACAGCTCATAAAGAAAGTTCTTCCTTTCCAAATTTTCTGGAAAAACAAGTTGTTGATTTTTTTGTTCATAATAAATATTTGTTCAAATTGGTATACGAATATAATGATATTTCTCTTTATAATGAATTATTTTGAGTTAAAACTTAGCAAAATGTGAAATGTGTTTTTCCTGTTGTTTTAAATTTATGAATTCAAAATTTCAATGGTAAAAATGCCACAAAAGGGTTATAGGATAAGACAGCATTAGTTTTTAATTTTATTATAAACTAATTCTTATGAAAACAATACTAATCTCAGTTTGTTCTTTTGTGTACGGATTATGTTCTGCACAAGAGAGGTCCTCAGATGATTTTCAGTTTGGGGCTACGTTAAAAGCTAGTATTAATTTTACAAGTAAAGAAAACAAGGATAGATTAAAAAATGAACCGGTTTTATTTTTTAAGATATCTACTTCATTTGGGGTTGCAAATACTTGGCTGAGTAAAAGTTTTTATCCGTCCGTAAATACAGAAATACATCTCTATAATGGCGGCTTTGGAAGTGATAATACAAGGAACTCTCCTACGAACCGTATTTTTTTAGATGCCATTTTTGCTTTAACACTTACTTCAGGATTTGATTATAATCCAGATACTCAAAATCCTTTGAAATATTTCGCAGACTTTGCTGTTCCTGCCTTAAACAATCCATATTCTGTATCCGGATCGCTAGGAACCAACATAATTTTCACAACAGATAAAAAGAGAGAAACCCAAAGAGTAGGTTTTGTGGGTGCAAATGTTAAAGGAGTTCAGGCTTTTACCTATAATGATGGAAGTTTTCTTGCCAAAATGTTTCTAGGTGACGGTGAAGATCGTTATTATACAGGTGGGGGTGGATTGTCTTATACTGCGAGTTGGAGAAATGCTGAAGATATAAGAGAAGCATCACTGGAGCTGTCTTATCATAAATTTACAGGATATACAGATGAGACATTTCAATTAAGTTATGATATTGGAGCTTCTATGGTTACTTATAAAGATGAAAACCAATATAAGTATAATAAGAGTCTGTGGAAACTTAGTGCGAGGTATACAGCAAATAATGTTGGCTACGGAGTTAATGTTAATCAATATAATTCTGCAAAAAGGGATGCGCAGCATCTGATCCATTGGCTGACTTACTGCCCTTATCATTTTGTTCCGTATAATAAGTTTTATTCTGTTGAACCATTTCTTTATATAAAAAAACAATAATGCAATGAAAACAAAAGTAATACTGTGCTTGATAGTGGTGTGTTCGCTAGTAAGCTGTAAATTTTATGTCATGTATAAAGAAACTGCTGAGCCTGGATTTGTATGTGGCAAAGAGGATGATCAATTCATAACAGTTTATGAAAAAGATAAGAAAGAATATGAAGTATATGTAAGGTATAATCAGTCTAAATATTTATACTTTAACAATACTCAGAGAGTAAATCAACCAGATTATGATTCCAAAAAATATAGAACAGAAATTCAGTATATTATTGTAAATACAACTACTAATAATATGTTCTATGTATCAACAACCCCTTCCCGATATATCATGAATAAAGACAAGAATACCTACCTCATTGGAAATAAAGGGAACAGCTATTTCTTTAATAGTTATTTTATCGGTAAAATGAACAATGATAATATGATATTTAAAAACAGTAAAGAAAAGATGACCTGGAAATTTAGAAGGATTAATGATACTTTGGATATTAATATTGTCATCATGCATAATATTAGAGCAAATAGAGAAATTCATTCTTCCACCCGGTTAATATCAGAGGTTTTGGGTGATGATTTTAAATTTGTAAAGCTTAAAGATTTTGAAAATTTCACCTACCTGAAACCAGGTGTATTTAATAATAAAGATTCTATAGGAATAGTAGAGGCAGGAAATAAAATCTCATTGAATAGAATAAGATATATTGCATGTGGAAATCAAGCTGTAAAAGTTTTGCTTAATTATGATAATGCAATTGATGATCATAATGAGTTTAAAAATATCTTCTATAAAAAAGGGCGTATTCGATATATCAATGATCGCTAATCAGGTTGTAGGTATTCTGAATTAAAAAAATATAATAGAAAATAGAAATTTTCTAATAGCTTTTCCCTGAACTCATCAATAGATCCTATTAATTACAAAAAGTAACTAATGCAGTTCAGATGTTTTAAATTTGTATGGTTTTTAATACCATTTAGAAAAAGGAGATTCTTATCACCTTTATAAAATTAACATCTCAATATGAAAAATTTTGAAATTTCTGTTTTAGACCTTGCACCGGTAAAGCAAGGGAAAAGCATTCATGATACTTTTCAGGACAGTTTGTCCTTAGCCAATCATGCAGAAGGGTTAGACTATAAAAGATTCTGGCTGGCGGAACACCACAATATGGAAAGTATCGCCAGCTCTGCAACCTCTGTTTTAATAGGTTTTATCGCTAATGGAACGAAAAAGATAAGAGTGGGTTCAGGAGGTATTATGCTTCCCAATCACAGCTCTCTGATTATTGCAGAACAATTCGGAACACTGGAATCTCTTTTCCCCGGAAGAATTGATTTGGGATTAGGTAGAGCACCCGGAACAGATGGTTTAACAGCTCAGGCTTTGGGAAGAAACCCTGCCATTATCAATGAACAGTTTCCTAGACAGATTCTGGAACTTCAAAGGTATTTTTCCAAAGAAAATTCAGACGCAATGGTTCGTGCTATTCCGGGAGAAGGATTGGATATTCCACTTTATATTTTAGGTTCAAGTACAGATAGCGCGTGGCTGGCTGCCGAACTTGGATTGCCATATGCTTTTGCAGGACATTTTGCTCCGGAACAGATGGAAATGGCTTTTAAAATTTACAGAGAACGTTTTCAGCCTTCAGAATATGCCGATAAGCCCTATATCATTGCTTGCGTAAATGGTGTAGCAGCGGAAACAACTGAAGAAGCTCATAAAATTTCCACCACTTTATTTCAGGCATTCATCAATATTGTAAGAAACGACAGAAAGCCATTTGCTCCGCCGGTAGATGATATGGATGATATCTGGTCACCTATGGAAAAATCGATGGTTTTACAGAAACTGAGATATACATTTATTGGGGATCAGGCTGAAATTCAGGAGAAGCTTAAAGACTTCCAGGAAAGGTTCCATGTAGATGAGCTGATGATTAATTCACATATTTACGATCACCAGAAAAGATTAAGATCTTACGAGATTATCAGAGAAGCGGTGAACTCCTTATCCAACGCGTAATAAACCATTCATATAAATTGGCAGATGCTTATTTTTATGAGTATCTTTGCACACAAATAAAAAGTAAAAATGTCTGATATTAAATTAAATACTATTCCGGAGGCTATTGAAGACCTTAGAAATGGGAAAATAATCATAGTAGTAGATGATGAAGACAGAGAGAATGAAGGAGATTTTCTTTGCGCAGCAGAACTAACAACACCAGAAATTATCAACTTCATGGCACTTCACGGAAGAGGGCTTATCTGTATGCCGCTTCCTGAAAAAAGATGTGATGAACTAGGTCTTGAAGTAATGGTAAGCAGAAGCAGTGATCCTAAAGAGACTGCTTTTACCGTATCTGTTGACCTTTTAGGAAACGGAACTTCTACAGGGATTTCTGCAGGAGACAGAGCAAAAACAATTTTAGCTTTGATGGATGAGAAATCCAAACCTACAGACTTCATGAGACCAGGACACATTTTCCCGCTTCGCGCTAGAAAAGGTGGTGTATTGAAAAGAGCAGGACACACTGAAGCTGCCATTGATCTTACGCACTTAGCAGGATTGAAAGAAGGAGGTGTTATCTGTGAAATTATGAACGAAGACGGAACAATGTCCCGTTTACCTGAACTTCATGCATTTGCTCAAAAGCATGATATGAAGATTGTTTCCATTGAAGATTTAATCCACTATCAGCTTAAGAAAGGAAATCTTGTTGAAAGACTGGAAGAGAAGAAAGTGAAAACACACTACGGAGAGTTTGACTTTTATGCATTCAGAGAGACTTCTAACGATCAGATCCACTTTGCATTAACAAAAGGAGCATGGACAGTAGATGAACCTGTTTTGGTAAGAGTACAGTCTTCTGATTCTTATTTTGATGTATTAACAAGATTAAACAATGGTGAAAAACCTTTATTGGAAAAAGTAACCAATATGGTGAACGAAGCGGGGAAAGGTGCAATCATTTTCATCAATAACGTTTCCAATTCTGAAAATACATTAAGAAAACTTCAGCAGTTCCTGAACTATCAGGACGGGCAGGAGCAACATCCTACTTTAGCGTACAACTACAGAGATTATGGTATTGGAACGCAGATTTTAAAGAATTTAGGAATCAATAAGTTTAAAGTAATCACTCAAAACCCTAGCATCAAACCTCAGGTTGGAGGATATGATGTAGAAGTTACTGAGTTGGTACAACTATAATAGTGAAAGGCTTGAAGTGAAATTTTTTCATTTTAAATGACTTTTTGCAAATTGAATTAAAAGGTTTAGGATTTTTCTAAACCTTTTTTTATTTTTAAACCATGACCGAGTCTTTACAAAAACATATCAGGGAGTATGTTGATATTTCAGATGAAAAGCTGGAAAAATATTGTAGTGCCTTTACCCATCGAAAAATAAAGAAGAAAGAAATTTTGTTAGAGGAAGGAAGTATCTGTGATTTTGAAGGATTTGTAGTGAATGGCTGCTTTAAGGTTTTTCATACGGATAGAAATGCTGCTGAACAAATTTTATATTTTGCCATAGAAAACTGGTGGATCTCCGATATAGACAGCTTTATCAACAGAATACCTTCCAAACTTACCATTCAGGCTCTCGAAAACAGTGAAATTCTTTTGATTTCAAAAAAGGATAAAGAACAATTGTATCTGGAAATGCCGGAAGTGGAAAGACTGATGAGACTCAAGTTTCAGAGTTCAATTATTGCATTACAACGTAGAGTTATTGATAACTTAAGCCAATCTTCAGAAGAACGTTATATTGAATTCTTAAAGAAATATCCCCAGATTGCTCATCGTCTTACCAATATTCAGATTGCAGCTTATTTGGGAGTAACTCCGGAGTCTCTGAGCAGAGTTCGTAAGAAAATTGTGAAGAAAGCTTAATGGATAGAGTAGTTTCCTGCTTAAAAAACAGCTTGATAAAAGAAATAAAAAAGTCACAACAAAATATCTGTTGTGACTTTTATTTATGATTACAATTTAGCTGTAAGGTTACAGTGTTATTTCGTCAAAGTTTCTGAAGCCATTAAGGAAATCCTTTACAGTCATTCTTTTTTTACCCTCTAACTGAAGTTCCTGTGGGAAATAAGCTCCATCCTGAGTGTAAATTTTAAACTCATTTTTTGAAATATCCAACGTTCCGGCAGGTTTACCATGGTTAGAAATCTCAAATTTTCCACCAAATATTTTTAATCCTTTTTCTTCTGTTCCAACTTTCAAAGTAGTGAAAGCTGCAGGATAAGGTGACATTCCCAGAATGAACTGGTGGACTGTTTTAGATAATGCTATCCAATTAATTCTAGTGTCTTCTTTAAAGATTTTATAGGCATTTTTTGGATGCTCAACCTGTGGCTGAGGTTTTTCTTCAATAGCATTTTCAGCTAATCCGTCCAATGTTTTGACTACTAATTTAGAGCCCATTTCCATCAGTCTGTCATGAAGACCACCTGCATTTTCATCAGTTAAGATGCCAAGTTCCTCCTGAAGAAGAATATTTCCTTCATCAATTTTTTCATTAATAAAGAAAGTAGTGGCTCCTGTTTTTTCCTCACCATTAATAACTGCGTAGTTGATTGGAGCAGCTCCTCTATAATCAGGAAGAAGAGATGCATGAAGGTTGAAGGTTCCCATTTTCGGCATCTCAAAAAGAATTTTTGGCATCATTCTGAATGCTACCACTACAAAAACATCAGCATCCAGTTTTCTAAGTTCTTCTAAAAATTCAGGGTTTCTTAGTTTTTCAGGTTGAAAAACAGGAATATTATTTTCCGAAGCATATACTTTTACAGGGGACTGGTTGATTTTTTGGCCACGCCCGCTTGCTTTATCTGCAACGGTTACTACACCTACCACCTGATGATGAGATTGATGAATAGCCTCCAAAGAAGTTTTTGCAAACTCAGGAGTACCTAAAAAAACGACTTTCAATGATTTCATACTGCAAAGATAAGTTTTTGATCCGAGAGTCTGAAAGTGTTTAAGTTTGGGGATAGGAGAGTTTTTAGAGATAGGATGAGTAGATAATGATTACATCATAGACTATGTTTATTGTTACTCATTACCCATTGCCAATTACTCATTATCCATGGTTAAGTGCGTACGTTCTGAAATTCAGCATTTTTACTTTTCCGGAATCTAATAGGAAAATTAAGTTTTCCAGAATGCTTTCCTTGGAATGATAACTTAGCTGTACGGAAAGTTCTTCAATGGTAGCTGATTTTTTTGACAATAAATTGATGATTTGCTGGGAAATATTTTTTCCGAAAATAGATTGCTTGTTCTTTTCACATACAGAACAGTGGCCACAGTTTTTAGAATTTTTTTCACCGAAATAAGCCAGAATAAGTTTTATTTTACAATAATCCTTATCCTCTACATAAAATTTCATTTCTTCCCATTTCTGAATCTTGTTTCGCTGAATATGTTCAAAAAGTTTCCAATAAGCACTACTAATAGCTCTTTCATCACGGGGTTTAAGGAATTTAATACTAGATAAAGCTCCATCTATGTATTCAAGATAATTCTTCTGTTGAAGTTCTTTTAAACGTTCTTTAATTAAAGGAACGCTTACTTGAATTTTATTGCTGACCTGTTGTTCACTGAACATTACCTTGTGTGTGGTAATTCCAGACATGGTACGAAGGAGAAGCTCTATGAAATAAGCATCTTTTTGGGGCAGCTGATCTATTTCATCAGATTTAATAGAAAGCTCCAAAGAGGACAGGCTTTTATTCTCATTGTAATAAATGATTTCCTGATTATGCAGAAAGTTGAGAACATTATTGATCTTGGCTTTTGATAATCTTGTGAAATTTTGTATCCCAATTGTATTCAACTGGAATGTTTTCTCAGGTAACTCAAATTCTGCTACCTGAAAAATAGAGTAGAGGTAGCTGATAATCTTTAAAAACTCAGCCTTATTGGGAATCTGGTTTTTGAGGATCTGATCGAAGTTCAGAAGCTCCTGTTTATTCCATAGCATAAATGCAAAACTTTCCTTACCATCTCTTCCTGCTCTTCCTATTTCCTGATAATAATTTTCAAGCGAAGCAGCAGGCGAGTAGTGGAGTACAAAACGTACATTATCCTTGTCAATACCCATTCCAAAGGCATTGGTTGAAATCAGGACCTGATTGTCACTGTTGTTCCAGGTATTTTGCCTTGTATTTTTTTCTTTTGTGGTTAAACCAGCGTGAAAATAATCTACATTTTTCAGTTGATTTTTCTTTAAGAATTCTGAAAGCAGTTCAGCTTCTTTTCGGGTCCTTACATATACAATCCCAGAATCTGTATTGTATTTTAAAATATCCAGAACACGTTGGAATTTATCGGAAACTTCTTCTGTAAAGATTTTGATATTATCCCTTTTAAAACTTTTCTGAAATACAGCAGGATTTCTTAATTCAAGCTTATTCTTGATCTCTTTCAGAACCTTTGGAGTTGCTGTTGCCGTTAATGCCAGACACGGGATTTCAGGATTGTTAGTTCTGAACCCTTTGATATTCTGATAACTTGGACGAAAATCTTGTCCCCATTCAGAAATACAGTGAGCCTCATCTACAGCAATGAATGAAAGTTCAATTTCTTCGATATTCTGAAGAAACTGGGTATTGGTTAATCTTTCCGGAGATATGTAAAGCAGCTTGGTAAGTCCTTCTTTACAACGGTTGTAAATGGTTTCAGCATCATATTCATCTAATTCGGATGACAGGTATTCTGCTTCTATACCGCGGAATTTAAGCTGATTTACCTGATCTTTCATTAAAGCCAGCAATGGCGAAATTACCAGACAGGTTCCTTCTTTCAATAAGGCAGGAAGCTGATAGCATAATGATTTTCCGGCACCTGTAGGAAGCAGCACCAGCGTATCTTTTTCATTGATAACAGCATTGATAATTTCTTCCTGAGAATCTCTGAAGCCGGTGTAGCCCCAGAAATACTTAAGAGTATCATATTTTAGCTTTTGAAAATCCTGTGGAGAAATCATGATGTAAAAATAAGGAAAGTATTAGGACAAAAAAAGCCACGCAATGCGTGACTTTTATATAATAAATTAATAAGTTTATTATTTAGCTTCGAAGTATACTCTTCTGTTGGCTCTGTTTTTCCACTCAGGGCACTTCGTTGCTGGTTCGCACTCAGGATATTTAAGGTCTTTTTCACCTTTACCTACAGCGTTTAATTTACCAGACTGAACTCCGTTTTTGATTAGATAACTCTTAACGTTGTTGGCTCTTCTTTGAGATAATTTTTGGTTGTAAGCATCAGTACCTCTTGTATCAGTAGCACCTACAACATTGTAAGCACCATTTGAAGAATTGATGTAGTTTACAGCGTTATTTAGGATAGGAGTATTTGAAGGTAAAATTCTATCAGAATTTAAGTCAAACTCAATTCCCTCTAATTTAGTTTCTGTTTCTATTACCGGTCCTGTAGTGGTAGTAGGACAACCGTTGTTTTCAACAGGTCCAGGAACTGTTACACACTTATCGTAAAGATCAATAACCCCATCAAGGTCTGTATCAAGAGCAACACCTGCGCCATCCACTCTAGCTCCTGCAGGAGTGTCAAGTTGTCTGTCCCAATCATCACATACTCCGTCGTTATCAGCATCTCCTTTTTTACATACTTCGATATCCTGGTTTTTATTAGCCAAAACATCAAGTTTGTAATAGATTTCCTGAAGCGGGTCATGCCACATTAAGTGAGATTCGTGTTTTCCTAATTTTACAGAAAGACCTAAAGTAGCATTGAAGAAGTTATCAGAAACCTGTTCTGAACGTCTGTTGATATCACTATATGCCATACCTCCACCGTCAAATTCATCATCACCGGTAACAACATACATTAATCTACCTTCCAGATCTATTCTTCTGTTTATTTTGAATTTAAGACCTGCACCAGCCTGCATAAACATTGAACCTAATTGGAAAGGTTTAACTTCAGTGGCTAATGTTTGTCCTTTACTTGTTTTCTGATACGCTCTGTAAGCAATAGTACCGATACCTGCGTATCCGTGAAGAGCCCATCTGTAAGGAGAATGATTGTCAACTCTTCTCAAAAGGTTAGAGAAGTTGATATCTCCTAAAAGGGAGATGGCATCATACTGAGTTCTACCTGCTACTGCACCAGCATCGGGGGCAGCATCTTTAGTATTGAACCATCCTTGTCTGGTTTCACCTCTGTCATATTGTAAATTGATCCCGAATGCATGGGTAATCGCTTTATCAATACTTACATAAGCTGAGTATCCAAAAAGGTTTTTACCATTACCATTTTTGATGGATGTTAAATCTGCTGATTGAAGTAATGGAACTCCAACCCCCGCAGAAATGGACCAGTCATTAAATCTTTTGGATTGATTGGTAAATGGGGAAACGTTGGCAGACCCAGACGAGAACGTATTGGGATACTCTCCTTTTGAAACTGCCGTTGAGTCTTGTGCATAGCTGGCTGTAGGAATCGCCAATGCTAAAGCAGCAATTGCTAAACTTAATTTCATAGTGTTATTTTTTTAGTTAAGTTATTTTAAATGATTTTTTTACGTTAAAAAGTTACTTTTGTGATGTTTTTTTCAAAACAATAATGAAAATATCTTAATGATTCTGCATTTATCGCCCGGAAAATGATATAAAGGTATGTAAAAAAAGTCGTAGTTGAAAAAAAAAAACCGAAAAGAGCAATTCTTTTCGGTTTATGTATTGTATAAGAAATTATTTTTTCTTTTTCTTAGCCGGAGCTTTTTTTACCGGTTTTTTTACAGGAGCATCTTCATAGTCTTTCTTTTTAATAGAATTCCATTCTGAGCTTTCTATAAATCTTACCGTAACTTTTCTGTCTGCTAATCTTTCAGCATCTGAAGCTGAAGCTCGGATTGTAGCTTCTGCAGAACCTACTCCTTTTGATTTCAGCACAGTGTCACTAACACCTCTGTTTTCCAGAGCACCTACTACAGCAGCAGCTCTTTCTTTAGATAATCTTAGGTTGTATGCTGCATTTCCTTTAATATCAGTATGTCCTGTTAGTAAGTAGTTTCCTCCGTTCTCTTTGATAATTGAAGCAGCAAGGTCTAATTTACTATTAGATTCTGGTCTGATGGTAGCTTTGTTAAAATTAAAGTAGATATCCTTAAGGGTTTTTTCTACTTCTACAGCAGTTTGATTATTGTCTTTTTTCACAGGACAACCGTTGTTTTCCACAGGTCCAGGAACTGTTACACACTTATCATAAAGGTCAATAACCCCATCAAGGTCTGTATCAAGAGCAACACCAGCACCATCCACTCTAGCTCCTGCAGGAGTGTCAAGTTGTCTGTCCCAATCATCACATACTCCGTCGTTATCAGCATCTCCTTTTTTACATACTTCAATATCCTGGTTTTTATTAGCCAAAACATCAAGCTTGTAATAGATTTCCTGAAGTGGGTCATGCCACATTAAGTGAGATTCGTGTTTTCCTAGTTTGAAAGAAAGGCCTAAAGTAGCGTTGAAGAAGTTATCAGAAACCTGTTCTGAACGTCTGTTGATATCACTATATGCCATACCTCCACCGTCAAATTCATCATCACCGGTAACAACATACATTAATCTACCTTCCAGATCTATTCTTCTGTTTATTTTGAATTTAAGACCTGCACCAGCCTGCATAAACATTGAACCTAATTGAAAAGGTTTAACTTCAGTGGCTAATGTTTGTCCTTTACTTGTTTTCTGATAAGCTCTGTAAGCAATAGTACCGATACCTGCGTATCCGTGAAGAGCCCATCTGTAAGGAGAATGATTGTCAACTCTTCTCAAAAGGTTAGAGAAGTTGATATCTCCTAAAAGGGAGATGGCATCATACTGAGTTCTACCTGCTACTGCACCAGCATCAGGGGCAGCATCTTTAGTATTGAACCATCCTTGTCTGGTTTCACCTCTGTCATATTGTAAATTGATCCCGAATGCATGGGTAATTGCTTTATCAATACTTACATAAGCTGAGTATCCAAAAAGGTTTTTACCATTACCATTTTTGATAGAAGTTAAATCCGCTGATTGAAGTAGCGGAACTCCAGCTCCTACTGAAATGGACCAATCGTTAAATCTTTTTGACTGATTGGTAAATGGGGAAACGTTGGCAGAACCGGAAGAAAAAGTATTAGGATACTTTCCATCTGTAGCTGCTGATGAATCTTGTGCATAGCTGGCTGTAGGGATTGCCAATGCTAAAGCAACGATTGCTAAACTTAATTTCATCGTGTATTATTTATTTTGATTTTTTGAAAAACAGTTTCTGTATTATTTGATTGGACAACCATTATTTTCAACAGGTCCCGGAACAGTTACGCATTTATCATAAAGGTCGATAACGCCATCAAGATCCATGTCTAAAGCAACACCAGCACCATCTACTCTTGCTCCTGCAGGAGTATCAAGTTGTCTGTCCCAATCGTCACATACTCCGTCATTATCAGCATCTCCTTTTTCACAGACTACAAGATCTGTAGTTGCATTTTCTAAAACGCTGGTTTTATAGTATGCTTCCTGAAGTGGGTCATGCCAAGCTAAATGAGATAGGTGTTTTCCTAATTTGAAAGATACCCCTAAACTTACAGTCCATGCATTATCAGATTTTCTATCATTAAGCATGTTATACTGTGTGTAAGCAGGACCTCCGCCATCAAATTCGTCATCACCACTAATGATGTACATGGTTCTTGCTTCAACATCAATAAGTTTTGAAACATTATATTTAAGTCCTAAACCTCCCTGATAATAAACAGAACCAATACCCAGAGGTTCTCTTACAAATGAAGGAATTCTTTTTGGATTATCATTCCATCGGTTTTCATTATTGTCATGTAATGAAGTTCTGAATGCCTGAAGTCCAATACCCATGTATCCGTGGAAAGCCCATCTGTAAGGAGAATGGTTATCAACTCTTCTTAATAGATTAGAGAAGTTAATGTCTCCCATTAAAGCTAACTGGTCAAATTGGGTTGTTGCTGTAGCAACTCCTGCAGCTGCACCCGCAGCACCAGATAGTTGTCCCGTCTGTTTAGTTTCTCCTTTAGTATAGATTAAGCTTAAACCAAAAGTGTGTGTGATTTGTTTGTCAATACTTACATAAGCATTGTAACCCCAATTGGTTTTATCTTTACGAAGAGATTTAAGGTCAGAGTGAACCATAAATGCTGCACCTCCTCCCACTGAAATAGACCAATCTCTGAAGCGTCTTGCTTTGTTGTCAAAAGGTTGTACGTTAGCGGAGCCTGAAGAGAATGTATTAGGATACTCAGTAGAAGAGTTTACTGTAGTACTGCTGCTTTGTGCGAAAGCAGCAATTGGCAAGGTTGTAGCCAATAATAATAAACCTAATTTCATACAATATGTTTTATGTTTTAAATAAAATCTTTTAATAATATTCTTGAAAAATCCCTTTCAAAAAGATGTTTTTTATGAGGGATTTCTAATCTTTCTGATGTAAAATTTAATTCATTATACTTAATGATATCAATATCTATTACCCTGTCTGTGTAACCACCTGATACTTTTGAATCATTAATTCTTCCCATTTCAACTTCAATTTTTTTAATACAATCAAGCAGTTGAATTGGTGAAAGATGCGTGAATATTATTGCTGCAATATTACAAAAAATATTGGAACTGACAAATTCTACGGGATCTGACATCAAAAATTCGCTTACCTGTGAAATTTGATTTCCGGCATCATTTATTTTCTGTAAAGCGAGTTCTATATTTTTTTTTTGATCTCCAAGGTTACTTCCTAGTAACAAAACTACCTTTTGTTGCGACATATTGGAAAATTGATTGATTTATGAGAAGTTTCTTTAAAAATGTTTTGGCAAATATAGTAGCAATAATCATACTTTGCGCTGTGTTTTTCGTCTTTTTTATTATGATGCTTGTGTTTAGTTCTATGGGAAGCGACAAGTCTGTGGTGGTGAAAAAGAATTCGGTTCTTACGATTAATTTAAAGACGAATATAATAGATAGTCCTACTGAAGAACAAATGGATCTGTTCGGTTTAGGCAGCCAGAATAAAAACGTCCTTCTGTATGATGTACTTGAGGCGATTAATAAAGCTAAAACCGATGATAATATTAAAGGGATCAGTATTGAGACAGATGGCCTGAATGCAGGGCTTACTCAAATTGATGATCTTAGAAATGCTATTGAAGATTTTAAGAAAAGTGGAAAGTTTGTATATGCTTACGGAAACGGAGTTTCTCAATCTGCTTACTATCTGGGATCGGTAGCAGATCAGTATTATCTTCATCCTGCAGGAGGTATAGAATTGAAAGGACTTTCTACAGAGGTTACATTCTTTAAGGATTTTGCAGATAAATATGGTATTGGAATAGAAGTAATCCGTCATGGTAAATTTAAATCTGCGGTAGAGCCTTTCCTAAGAAATGATATTTCTCCTGAAAACAAAGAACAGTTAAGCACTCTGTTAAATGATCTTTGGAAAAATACATCCTATAAAATGGCAGCGTCCAGAAAAATTGATACTGCTCAATTCAGAACAATTGTTGACAGCCTATACGGAATGATACCTGAGCAGGGATTAAAATATAAACTGGCAGATAAGCTTATTCAAAAATCAGAATATGAAGATATCCTTAAAACAAAGTTGAATGTAAAGGATAAAGAAAAACTGAATAAGGTTTCTTTAACTAATTATATAAGCTCTTTCAATGATGATGATAAGTCGGGAGAAAAGGTGGCAATATTATATGCATCAGGATCTATTAACAACGGAGACGAGTATAATGACATTCACTCTGATAAGTATGTGAAATACATTAAAAAGCTTCAGGAAGATGATAAAGTAAAAGCGGTTGTATTGAGAATTAACTCTCCCGGAGGTAGTGCGAATGCTTCTGATGAAATTTTATTTGAATTGCAGCAACTGAAAAAGAAAAAGCCATTGGTGGTATCTTTTGGTGATTATGCAGCCTCTGGTGGTTATTATGTAGCAATGGCTGCGGATAAGATTTATTCTGAGCCTAATACGCTTACCGGTTCTATCGGAGTATTCGGAGTAATGCCTTATTATAAAGATATTGCAAATAAGAATGGTATTCGTGCAGATGTTGTGGCTACCAATGCGAATTCAATGTATTATTCAGGATTAAATGGAGTAACACCGTATGGGGTAAATATGATGACGAGAAGTGTAGAAGGTACTTATAAAAGATTTGTACATTTTGTTACCCAAAACAGAAAGAAAACATTTGAGCAGATTGATAATGTAGGTGGTGGTAGAGTATGGAGTGGTGTTCGTGCCAAAGAAATTGGTTTGGTAGACGAACTGGGAACACTTAATGATGCAGTGAAATTTGCAGCTCAGAAAGCAGGAGTGAAGTCTTACTATGTAGAAGCTTATCCTAAGAAAATGACTCCATTTGAGCAGATCTTTAAAGATCTTAACGAAGAGGATATTTCTGCAAGAATTATCAAAAATAAAATAGGGAAGTCCAACTATGAAATCTTACAGCAGATTACAGACAAGAAATTACAGTCTGAAGTAAAAATGGAAATGCCTTACCAGATTAGAATCAACAACTAACTAAATTATATTGTACGAAAATCCCGGATCTAAATTTTAGATCCGGGATTTTATTTTTTATCAACGTTACATTAGCTTTTCTTCGTGGCCATTCCGTAAATCCAGAGAATAATTAAAGCTCCTCCAATGGCAAGAATCCAGCTTCTTGGATTCCAGAATGAGGTAACATCTCCCCAATGTAGAACGTAAACTCCTATAGCCCCTCCTATAAATGCTCCTAGAATTCCAAGGATAATGGTAATTAACCAACCTCCTCCCTGAGTTCCTGGCATGATCATTTTAGCGATAGCACCTGCAATAAGACCGAATAAGATCCATGTTATAATTCCCATAGTTGCAAATTTTTTAATGATTAATATTTAAAATTGATTTGTTTCTAATATAAGGGAAAACATGATATAAATCATCTTTTCTTGAAGAATGAGTCTACAAATTCCGTACCATTGAAAAGTTGCAGATCCTGCATTTTTTCACCTACCCCTATATATTTCACCGGAATTTGGAACTGATCTGAAATGCCAATTACAACACCTCCTTTTGCTGTTCCGTCTAGTTTTGTTACGGCCAAAGCATTCACTTCTGTTGCAGCAGTAAACTGTTTAGCTTGTTCAAATGCATTTTGTCCTGTAGAACCGTCAAGTACCAATAAGATTTCATGAGGAGCATCAGGAATTACCTTTTGCATCACTCTTTTAATCTTAGAAAGTTCGTTCATCAGGTTGATTTTGTTATGAAGTCTTCCTGCAGTATCAATGATAACAACGTCTGCATTTTGAGCTACAGCACTTTGTACGGTGTCAAAAGCTACAGAGGCAGGATCGGACCCCATTTCCTGTTTTACGATAGGAACGCCCACTCTTTCACTCCAGATAACAAGCTGGTCAACTGCAGCAGCTCTGAAGGTATCCGCAGCTCCAAGAACCACTTTCTTACCTTCTGATTTGAACTGGTGAGCTAGTTTTCCAATAGTTGTTGTTTTTCCAACCCCATTTACCCCAACTACCATAATAACGTAAGGTTTTTTTGAAGTATCGATATTTCCTGTTCCTGCATGAGGGTTTTCAAGCAATAATCCTGAAATTTCCTCACGAAGAATACTATCCAGTTCGTTTACCCCAACATATTTGTCGCGGGCAACACGCTCTTCAATTCTTTCTATGATTTTGATGGTAGTGGAAGCGCCTACGTCAGATGCAATCAGTACTTCTTCCAGATCATCCAGAACTTCATCATCTACTTTGCTTTTACCGACTACGGCCTTCGTCATCTTTTCAAAGAATCCCTGGCTGGATTTTTCTAATCCTTTATCCAGAGTTTCTTTTTCTTCCTTTTTGAAAATATTTTTAAACCAACTCATAGTTTTAGTTTATTCTTATCTTTTGTTTTTAATTACTGCTGTGGCTTCCACTTCTATCAGTACATCATTCCTGAATAGTTTACTCACCTCTATAAGGCTGCTTACAGGAGGATTCTGAAGATTGATATATTCATCCCTGACTTTTCTGAAATCCGGGGTTTTTGATATATCTGTGATGAAGATTCCGAGCTTGACAATGTCTTTGCCTGTACCTCCATACTCCTTCAGAATATTTTCAACGTTTTTAAAAATCTGATGCGTCTGTTCTTCTACATCTTTTCCCACCAGGTTTCCCTTCGAATCTAAAGGAACCTGACCAGATAATAGAATCATTCTGGAAGTACCGCAATCAATGCTTACTGATTGTGATAATCCAGGGATGCTGAAAACTTTTGGTGAACTTTTGTATTCTATGGGATCCATTGTTTTCTGGCTGAATGAAAATTGAAAAATAACTGTACCTATTAGAACAAGAATCTTCTTCATATTTCACTGATTAATAATCTGGTGAACAAAGATAACAAAAAAACTACCCAAAATATGAGTAGTTTTTTATATTGTAATTAAAGTATTGATTATTTTTTCAAAAAACCATCTACTTCATCAGCATTCATTACTTTTTCTTCGAAAACGTAAGCTCCTGATTTAGAAGACTTCACCATTTTCACCACTTTAGTCATTTTTTTTGACCCGGTTTGTAGGGTTGCTACTACTTTCTTTGCCATTGTAAATTATATTTATAAATTACTTGATTTCTTTGTGAAGGGTAGATCTCTTAAGAACAGGATTGTATTTTTTCAATTCCAATCTCTCTGTAGTGTTCTTTTTATTTTTTGTAGAAATGTATCTAGACATTCCTGGCATACCGCTTTCTTTGTGCTCTGTACATTCAAGGATTACTTGAACTCTGTTTCCTTTTTTTGCCATGATTTATTAATTCTTTTTAATCAATCCGTTTCTAGTAGCTCTTTCAATAGCTTCTTCGATTCCAATCTTGTTAATCACTCTCAATCCATGAGCTGATACTTTCAGTGTAACGTGCTTATCTTGCTCTGGAAGGTAAAACTTCTTCTCTAATAAGTTAATTTCAAAACGACGCTTCGTTTTGTTATTAGCGTGAGAAACGTTGTTACCAACCATTGCACGCTTTCCTGTTATTTGGCAAATTCTTGACATATCTCGATGTTCTTATTTGTATAATATTTGAGAGTGCAAAATAACGAAGAATTTTTTAGATAGACAAATCTTTTGGAAAATATTTGTAAATAAGTAACTGATTATAAATATTGATTTTTTAAAATATCCGAATTTCCGGGATATAGCGGGAAATCAGTGCTGATATATTTCATGCAGGCTTTTTTCCAAAGAGAAAAATTAATATTCTATCTTTGTTTTTAATTAATCTAAATAAAAATTATGAAGAAGATTTATATTTTATTGTCTATGCTGCCTGTTGGTTTATGTGCTCAAAATTTTACAGAGATACAGACCGGAATGAATAATTTTTATTTCTCAGCGGCAGATATTGCTGATGTAGATAATAACGGGACCCTGGATATTGTAGTTAATGGTGCCATAGATTCGGATGGAGACGGAAGTCCTGATGCTACCTATAACGAAGTATACAGGAATAACGGAACAACTTTACAGCCCTATACCGATCTGGGCGGAGATGTAACCCATTTGGGAGATATAAGATTTATCGATTTTAATAATGATGGTTTGATGGATATCATTTCCACCGGATTAAGTTATATGGATATTGTCAACTATAAGCATTATCGATTTAAAAATACAGGAGTTGGCTTTGTAAGAGAAGATGAACTTCCCGGAAAAATATATGGCTCACTGGAAGTCTTTGATTTTAATCATGACGGAAAGCAGGACTATGCCATCAATGGAACTCAGTTTGCCCATGGAGGAGGTTTTAGAAATACTGTAGACTTTTATCAAAATACAGGACCAGGTTTTACTATGACTGAAAACTGGGTTGACGGAACTCAAAACGGAAGCTTTAAAGTAGTAGATCTTAATAACGATCATCTTCTGGATCTAGTTATTATAGGTTCTGATATAAATGGAGATCCGGTATCCAAAGTGTATATCAATAAAAATGGGACATTGGTTCATACACAAGCTCTGGACTCTCTCATATCAGGAAAGCTGGAAGTGGCAGATTTTAATGCAGACGGCTTCCAGGATATTGTAGTAATGGGTAAGGATGCTAATGACGATCCTTATCTTGCGGTTCTGATGAATGATGGAACAGGAAACTTGGTCGTTCAGCAGATGCCATCAGAAATCTCTGATGCGTCCATAAGTGTAGGAGATTTAAATAATGATGGATATTATGATTTTATTGTTTCCGGTGATGTAAATTATAATGCAGTGGTGAAAACTTATTTATACAATACATCCACTCAGAAATTTACGGAAGGAACAACTACAGGTTTACACAGCCTGGGAGGTCCGGGAATGATACAATTGTTTGATTTTAATAATGATAATCATCTGGATGTTTTATTAGGTGGATTTGATTGGGCTAACCCGGACATTCCATCTTTAACGAAGGTTTTTAAAAATAATTCTACAGACCAGAATGCAAAACCAACAGCCCCAACCCATTTGAACATGACTAAAAACGGAAACCGATTTAATTTCACATGGAGTGGTGCTACAGATGATAAAACTCCAGCCAATGCATTACGTTATGAAATTAAAGTAGGATCTACACCAAACTCTCAGGATATTGCCAAGTATATTGTAACTACGCCTTCTTGGTTCCTGGATCTTGATCCATCCATTCAGAATGTATATTGGAGTGTGAGATCAATTGATGCTTCAAAAGTATATTCTGAAGCTTCTACACAAGGGTCGTTATCAACCAGAGAGAATACAGTCAATCACGAAAAAGAACTTGTGATTTATCCAAATCCAACTTCTGATAAAGTATATATCAAAGGAGAGAAGGTTTCAGAAGCTGAAATCTATTCAATGGAAGGTAGAAAGCTGAATGTAACGTTAAAAGCAGATCAATCTATTGATGTTTCTCATCTTCCTAAAGGAGTATATCTATTAAAACTGAAGATAAAGAACGAAATAACCACCAAAAAACTTAGTATTAAGTAACTTCACTGAATCATTTATTCTATCTTGAGAGAAGTCAGACGTCCAGCTGGCTTCTCTTTTTTTTGTTCTGAAAATCTGTTGTTAGTATTATAGAATATATTCTCGCAGATTTTACAGATTATGCAGATGTTTGTGGTTATTTGGGGAATACTAGTGTTGTTACTAGCTTAATCAGCAAGAGTTTTTATTTCCTACAGATCTCACGGATTTACACAGATGTTTGTGGTTATTTGTGTGAAGATTAGTGTTATTTGTGTTAAAAAAAAATCTGCGTCATCAGCTCAATCAGCGAGAGTTTAATAGCTCTCAGATCTTGCAGATAACGCAGATTATATTGTATGAGTATAAGATCAGTGTGGCTAATGCTTAAACACTATGCTTTCTTTGTTTTCGCCTGAAACCATTTAATCAGGTAATAAAATAATAAAAATCCTAAAGCGAATATTGAAAATCTCGAAAGAAGATCTCCTGCTCTTGAATAGAATGTCATTCCTTCATAAAGGTTGATTTTCGAGAATAATGCAGTTTGATCTCCATAGAAAGTATCCGCAACAATTTCCCCTTTAGCATTAATGTGTGCTGAAATTCCACTGTTAGCAGCACGGGCAATTTCTCTTCTGGTTTCAATAGCTCTTAATTTTGCGTAAGATAAAAGCTGTTTGTGTCCTTCTGTAACACCCCACCAGGAGTCATTGGTCATAATACCCAAAAAGTTGGCTCCTTTTTTCACATAATCTGTGACAAACTCACCATAAATACTTTCGTAACAGATAATCGGGGCCATTTTTCCTTTGTTGTAAGGATTGGAAAAGGCCATTCTTTCCTTATCTGTACCTAAAGAAGCAACAGTTCCACCCAAATTCAACATGGCATCTCCTAAAATAGGTTTTAAAACGTTCATATAAGGGAAGATCTCAACCCCAGGAACCAGTTTTCCTTTGTGATAAATCTGAGTTTTTTGTTGTGGAGCCAGTTGAATAGCGGTGTTGTAACTTGCTCCCCAAACTCCTTGATTAACTTCATACGCTTCTTTTGGTAAGGTTTTAGGATCAAAAAATAAACGATGGGAAGAGATTCCTGTTGCAAAAACAGATCCTGGGTGCTTAGATAAGAAATCCTTTACATTATTTAAAAGTAAGCTCTTCTCAATCCCAGTTTCAGAAATGGAACCTCTGCCGGGTAGAGCCGTTTCCGGAGCAATATAGTAATCTATTTTTGTTGTTGAATTTTTTTCAGCCAAAGCCAAAAGATCCTGCTCAATGGTTAAGCTGTCTTTAGAATATTTTTCAGCATAAGGATCAAGATCAGGCTGCAGCATCAGTACATTAACCTGTCCGGATGGTTTTTCATTAAAACTGTTGTACTTGATGATAGAAATAATCATCGGAATAGCAATTAAAGCAGCTATAATAGATGAATTTCTAATCAAGTCTTTTTTCTTTCTTCCTGCTTCCCATGTTCTTACCGTATAGAAAATAAGAACGTTGGTTAATAAGATCCAGAAGCTTCCGCCGGTTGCACCTAAGGTATCATACCACTGAATCAGTTTTGGATAATCTGAAAATACGTTTCCCAAATTCAGCCATGGCCAGGTAAGTTCCCATCCTAAGTGAAATTTTTCAAAACTCATCCAGATCGCAATAAAGAATCCTAATCCCCAATAGGTTCCCTGGGCATTTTTATACCAATGATAGCATTGGAAAACCAAAGAATATAAAAGGGAATTAACAAGCACCGGGAATACAACTGCCATCATAGAATGGCTTCCGTCCGGGTTTTTAGAGCCATACAGCCATCCTGTAGTGACAATATTCCAAATGATAAAACAAAGATAGGATAGTCCGAAGATGATCCAGCCTTTTCTTTTATAGTTAGAAAATTTTGAAATTCCATGTTCCATCATCAGAAGAGGAACGAGGGCGAAAAATATAAAAAAAGGGACTCCATAAGTAGGCCAAGAGACCGACAGCAGCATTGCTGAAATAAGTGTTAGTAGAACGTATTTCATTAAATTATTTTAATATACAAATTTAATGTTTTTGAAATGAATATATTAGCATCCGATGTTAAAGAAATTATATAAAATTGTTATTGTTCCTTATACTCTATTTTTGCTTTACCTGATGTTTCTCGGAATGGGCAGATTTCAGTATGATGATAACCTTATTACAGTAGAACCGGTATTTTCCACCATTAAATTTATTCAGGGTGCGAAGTCATGGCAGGATATTGTTACTATTGTGGTTGGAAATATTATCATGTTTGTTCCCTTTGGTTTTCTGGGATGGATTTTTCCAAAACTGTCAGATCTGAAAGCTTTACTATTTACTTTCATACCAGCCATTACCATTGTAGAAGGACTTCAGTATTTTACAAGGATGGGAATATTTGAGGTAGATGATATCCTCCTGAATACAGTTGGGGTGTATTTAGGATGGTTATGTTGCAGATGTATTGAAAAAAGATTTATCTATTAAGTTCTTTTGCCCTCTTCTCGGCATTTAAAATTCCCTCTTTTAAAATTTCTTTAAAACTATTTTCTTCAAAGGTTTTCAAAGCTGCTTCTGTTGTTCCGCCTTTGGAAGCAACGTCTTTAATAAGCTCCTCAAGGTTCTTTTCAGAATTATTAATGAGATGATAAGCTCCCAGCATAGTTTGCTTTACAAACAGTTTGGATAGGTTTTCTTCAATTCCCATTTCTACTCCTGCTTTAATCATAGCATCAATAATATAGTAGAAATAAGCAGGTCCGCTTCCGGAAAGAGCGGTAACGCCATCCAAAAGATTTTCATCTTCCAAGTAAACAGATCTTCCGGTACTATTTAGTAGTCTTTCAATATTGATAAGCTGGCTGAAAGAAATCCCATCTGCTGCAGTATAGCCGGTAATTCCCATTCCCAGAAGGGTAGGAGAATTAGGCATTGCTCTTACAACCAGTGGATGGTTCAGTGATTTTTGAATTTTCTCAATATTTATTCCGGCCATAATGGAGAGAACCATCTGGTTTTCTTTTAAAATAAATTTGAAGTTCTGAGCAACCGTTTGGAAATCCTGTGGTTTTACGGCAATAATAATCAGATCGGCATCCAGTTCTGTGACTTCTTCAAAGGTGGAAATTTTTGATTTGGGAAATTCTTCCGCTATTTTGGAGATTTTTGTCTGGCTTCGGGTAATCAGGTGAAGGTTTTCCGGCTTAATCAGTTCGTATTTCAAAAATGATTTTGAAAATGATAATCCCATATTTCCGGCTCCTAAAATAGCTATTTTCATATCACGTGTTTTTTATGAATATTGTTACGCTAAAATATCGTTTTTTTATTAGAAAACAGAATGTTTTTCAATGAAAAAGCAGCTGTTTCCGACAGCTGCTTTATGATGATTGTATAGATTGTATTTATTTTTTAATAACTTTTCCTGTCTGTACAGAACCGTCATTAAATACAACTTTGTAAATATATATTCCAGGGAGATACTGTGCTGGAAATGTACAGATCTGTGTAGTATTATGATCTTTAAGATCTGTCTGCATTACTTTTACAGGCTGCCCACCCGATACATTGACAAGATAGATATCGGCTTTTGTACCATTGTAATTTTTAAAGTTGAAATAAATATCATTATTATTTGTTGCTGCAGTTACTGCTTTCTTATTGTCAACTTTATCTGATAAGAAAGCTTTTGAGGTCTTTTTTCCTTGAATAATGCCATCGTCGGGAGAGAATATTAAAGTATTGGATTTATTCCATACACCATCAGAAATTGCATATCTGGTATAGTGATATTCGCTGCTTGTTAATGGGATGCTGTTTTCATATTCTGACATTTTTGTATCTGTAGCAGAAGATACTCCCCAAAAAATAAACTCTCCTATTGAATCATCAGGATGAAGATCTACGGCCCATATATAAGAATAATCTCCTGTGCCTCCTGTAGGAATTGTACCTAAGATATGGTCTGTGTTTGATGGATCAAAAGATATTGTATTATTTTCAATCGGTGGTTGTTCTGAAACCACAAATGTTATAATATTACTTTCACTGTCCGGAAGGTATTGAGACTGTATGTATCTTTTATATTGTATAGTTTGTGTTAGCGGAGTATTGATGATATAGATTGCATTTGTTGCTCCGGGAATGTTTGTCCAGTTTCCGCCTTCAGTTTTACTCTGCCATTGAATAGAAATTGGATATCCTGTAGCACTTTTCAAATTTGCAGGAAGTTGTGTAGCCAGTCTGGAGAATTTAGGGACTTTACCATTCTGAACTTTTTCACTTCCTATATTGTAATTATTATATCCTTCTGCTGCAATTAAGTTACCAAGTATTTTTAATTCATCAATTTTGATTTCATTGCTGTAGTTTTGGGGAACAGCATTTGATCTTGCAATACGTCTGAAAAACTTTGCTGAAGATAATTCAGGGATTTGATAGTTACTGTTTTGAGCACCAGATATATCATCCCAGTTATATACGCCATCTGTACTTTCCTGCCATTGATAGGTGTAGGAATTGGTGCCACCTATCGGGGTGCTTCCCACAAGAGTTCTTGTTATATTGGTACCATTGTCGGTTACACTTTGAACAATATTATTTTCACTAATGTTTATTCTAACATCTACCTCATTGCTGTAACTTGTTTCCAACCCTTGTTTTGTTGGCTCTACGGCACGTCTTAATTTGTAATTGTATCTGTTTTCAGAAGCAGGTGGAGTATAGTCTCTTGTGTTAACGGTTCCGTAATTGAGATTATACCAATTTCCGCCTGGATTTTTTCTTTGCCAATAATACGTGTAACCTCCAAATGGTATTTTGGGCTCACTACCTGTAATCGTTGGGGCGGGTTTTTGATAATCCGTGAGCACTACACCAGATATTGTATTGTTTGAAATGGCGGGTTGTACAAAATTGATAGGGAAAGCTTTCGATTGAACATTTGTAAATCCATAGCTATAGACCATGAATAGTTTTCCTGAATTATTAGATTCAATGAGTGCTGAAGTATTAGGGATAACTGCAGTGTATTCGAATGTTTCCCCTGTTCCGGAAATAAAAGGGAATAGTCGACTGTCCACAAAGATTTGATAGGGTGTTCCAGCAGCCATTTTAGCGAACAATTTGACGTTGAGGCCAGTTTGTTCATAACTCGGTGTATTTTTGGAGATACTATACGTTACTTTAATAAGTGTATTTATTTCTCCTTTATTAAGAGTGATTGTAGAAGAATTGGTGTAGGTGTTACCGTTTATTTCAATCTTTTGTATACGGACTTCATCTTGAGCATGCATAAAGGATGCCTGTAGTAAAACTATTACAAAAAAGAATAGTTTTAATAATTTGTAGTTCATTGGGTTTGAATTTTTATGATCATTAGGAGACAGTAGATTTTCTGCTGCCTATAATATCATGCAAAATTCATAATAATGGATAGAAAGACTGTTACATTATTTTGATGTTAATTCACCAATAAAGCTTATAAAAATGTAATTATTTTTATTTAGAATAAATATATTTTATAGTAATGAGAATTCAAAAACGATGATATTATGAGAAAGTAATTCATAATGTTTTTCTATTGTAATAGCAATGATAGAATTTTGAAATCTAATAAAAAAAGCCTGGGATAACCCCAGACTTTTGCATTTGTTTAAACCATTTATTCCACAGGAAATTCCGGTCTTCTCATTTTATATTTTGTTCCGGAAAGAGCTTCCAGAAAAGAAATCAAAGCCTGTTTCTCTTCTTTGGTGAGTTTTAAAGGCTTTAATAGTGGATCTGTTACCGGATACAATGGATCTTTCAGTTTGGTTTCAGCAGATGGATCTATCATGTGCATTCCGCTGTTGTACATATTGACAACGCCCTCCAGATCACCGAATAATCCATTATGCATCCATGGTTGGGTAAGCATCAGATCTCTTAGCTGTGGTGTTTTGAATTTTCCTACATCTTCCGCTTTCTGGGTGATGGTATATAGCCCCAGATCTTCATATTTTCTTTTATAGTAGGTTAATCCAATATTATGGAAAGATTCGTCTGTAAGATATTGCCCGCTATGGCAGTTCATGCAGCGGGCTTTTGTTCTGAAAACATGCATTCCATAGATTTCCTCATCAGATAAAGCATTGTATTTCCCCTCCAGAAATTTATCAAAACGGCTGGGTTGGCTTTTAATGGTTTTTTGAAAATCGGCTATTGCTTTTACAATTCTGTCATAGGTAACTTTCTCATCACCATAAGCATTTTTGAAAAGAGGTTTATATCCCTTCAATGCCTGGATTTTTGCAGGTAATGTTTTTACATCCATTGCCATCTCATGATGGGCTCCCAATGGACCGGCTGCTTGTTCTTCAAGGGTTTTTGCCCTTCCGTCCCAGAAGAATAAATTTCTTTCTGCAATATTATAAAGAGATATTGTATTTCTGTTTCCCTGAAGATGATTATTTCCTAATGCAACGTGTCTTCGGTCTGACCAGCCCATTTCAGGGTCATGGCATGAACTGCATGAGATCTGATTAGACTGGGATAATTTGGGGTCAAAGAATAACATTTTCCCCAGGATAACGTTAGGCTTGTCCTGTTCTGTAAAATAGGCAGAATCTGTTTTAATAGGGGAGAACTCCTGCCATTTCACTCCATAGTCAATATTGGGTTTAGGCCATTCTGAGATGGCTTTTTTATAACTTTTAACAATATCTTCAATGGTGGGATCCTGAAGGTCCAGTAAATCCTGATTTACTTTTGGTGTAAAGCTTAATAAGGCCATAGTAACTCCTCCTAATCCCCAATATATTAGTTTTTTCATTCTTAAAACGTTATCCCAATGCTTGCACCAGTAAAATTATTATTTTTTTTCTGAATTTTCTGTGATTGATACTGTACTTCTACAAAGAAAGCAGGAAGTTTTTTCAGCTTAAAATCATATCGTGCAGAGGTTCCGAAAGTTGTTATATCACTAGTCTGGAAAATATGATCTTCAAGAAGCCAGGCATCTACAGTGGAATATCCAGAAGGTATTAATGCATTTACAGTTTTTCCTACCGTTCTTTTGGAGAAATAAGGTTGTAAAGTAAGGGTTTGATTTTCTTTGATCTGCTGCTTATAATCTGCATTGATCCCAAAATAAGAATACGTAAACTTTTGCCCGGCAGAAGGGTATAGTCTCATTTCTTTGATTTCTTCGTAGGCGAAAAATGGAGTTGCCGTAATAGAAAAGGTTTCCTGATTATACTGGTAAAATCCTTTTACAGCCGTGGTGTAATCTTCCTTACGATAAGATTTCCTTTTATAGATCTGTTGTAAACTTGCCATATTCAGTGAGTATCCATTTTCATAACCTGTTTTTACAGAAGAGGTGAAGCTGGCTAAAAATCCGAACCTGTTTTTCTCATTGCTATTGAAAAATTTAGCTCCTTCTACCTCAAATGTTTTATTTTCAAGATCGGAAAGATCATAAAATAAGTTGGAAGATGGGCTATTGACATAACTTTTAATATTATTAGATTTTCCTAAAACAGCCTGAAGGTAAAAATCTTTTCCTTGTTTGTTCATGATCTGTAAACCTCCTTTATAGGCAAATTCTTCAAAAGTAACATTGGGATTGGCACTTCCGTTAAAAAGATAATTTGAAAATCCAAAGCCGGTCATCTGATATACAAAAGGTCTTCCCAACAAACTTTGGAAAGTAAGAGAACTGTTTTGAGTATATTTACTGAATTCTCCCAATACACCTACTTCATATTCCCTGAATATTCTGTAGTTCACTCCTGCTTTGATATTGAGATCGGAAGTTGTACTTTTCAGTCGTGGATCCTTAGCACGAAATCCCATTTGAGCAATATAGCTTATCTGAGCGGCAATACTCCATTTGTTCCAATTCTGTAAATATCCTCCGGTAAACTGATAACGCTCCATATTTAGCTTCCCCCCTGCGGAGTCTACAGTGGTATAAGGAGCTACACGATCATAATCCAATGATTCATTCCATCTTACAAGTCCTGTTTTCAGGTTCTGATAGCTTGCGCTTCCCCAAACGTAGCGGTTGGATTTTAGCTTTTGAAATGATTGGGTCTTAACAGTTAAACCTTTGTCTCCATTTCCCAATTGTTGACGGTAAACTTTTTTATCATGGTTATGATATCCAACACTGAATTCTGAAAATGAATCAGGGCTGTACCCAGACATTGAAGCCGGATTGTTGTAAAGATTATTTCTAAAACTTCTTTCCGTATCATATTGGGTGTTGATTGTCTTAAAAAGACCGAGACTGTCCTGTGCTTTCACGCAAAGAAAACACAGGTTGGTCAGTAACAGAAAGAAAGTTGTTTTTTTATTGAGCATAATGCATTGAAAAGAGTAATATTATTTTGGATGAACAATACCATTTTTTAAACTTGCTTCAGAATCTCTGACGAAATCATTGGAAGAGTTGTTGGTATCCATATACAGGTTGCTATTTACTCCCATTGTACCAATTATCTTACGTCTTACGGATTTTCCGAAACGGTTCGGGTCACTGTCTATCGTACCGGCAGAAGTCCATCCTGCATCAATACTAGGTGAAGTTAATAAATGGACAAACTTTGTTGGAACACTATTGTTAACTCCATCTATAATCCATGAATTTGGAATTGAATAAGCATTTCTTTTCATAACAGTTCCTGCTGAAGAGATATAACTGTAGTCATATTTGTGCTTTTGCAGGAAGGTGTCTTTTGTCTCACCAGTTGGGAAACGGGCAATCACAAAGCTTTCAAATCCTCTGTTATGAATAGTGAACATATTATTTGCAGCGGTATAAGCTAAATCTGCATTGGGTACAGCCGGATTATCCACCTGTCCCAATGCCGGAACTGATGAAGGGAATTCAAAGTCAGCATTATGTAGATCGAAGGCTGTACTTGTCTGTGCTTTGTGATTGATGGCATTATCTGCCACTACAATAAAGTCACCCGGCTTTACAGGATATTTTTTAGTTTTTCCTTCCGGATCGGTAGGCAGGACTAGAACTCCTTTTACCGGAAAATACTGGTTAACGTCGTATGGAGTAGGGTTATCATCTTCGGTGGTCATAAACCTGGAATTGGCAATAATCAGATTATCCGCATACAGAACCTTGTTTGTATTGTTTACAATTTTAAAATAACGGCTTGAATTATAATTTTTGCCATCCGTAGTTTTTATTCCTGTAAAAAATATTTCTTCAATGATAAAGTCTTCATGAAAGGTTTTGAAGAATAAAGGAATCGTAACATTATTGGCTAAAGTGACGATATCAGCATTCGCCGTTCCTGCAACATCAATGATTTCAAGCTTATTGTTAACTACCTTACCGTTCACTGTAATTTTATAAGAACCATGAGGCAGTTCTATGGAAACAACATTTGCTTTTTCACTTCTTTTTCTGGTAATGGCTCCGGTATTTACTTCTATAGCTTCAATATCTAGTGTTTCATAAATGGAAATGTTTTCACCGCTAAAAGCTAGGGTAAGTACCCCATTTTGTGTGGTCTGTACTCCGAATTCATCACTAGTACATGAGGTTACTGTAAATGCAGTTCCTATCATGGCTACAAAACCTAATAGTAGAAATCTTTTTTTCATGTTATTTACTTTTTATATTTTAAAAATTGTAGTTTAATTCCATTCCGAAATAAGGAGTATTCATCCTTTTTCTGTACACCTTTACATTGTTGAATGTATAAGGAGCATTATAGTTGAAAAGCCTGTTTACAAATAGGGAGGCACGAAGGGCTTTGTAGATACTTTTGGTAATCTTTATATTTCCTGTCATAGTAAAAGTGTAGAGCCTGTCGAGATTATCAGAGACAGAAACATTTCTTATCAGCCACTGTTTGTAAGTATCAGTCTTATCGGCTTCAGTGAAAGGGTGTATTACACCATCCATTCCATAATAGGAAATAGGTTCTGCAATTCTTCTGTCATTTCTGCTATGATCGTACAGACTTCCCTGTACTGAAGCTGAAACAATAAGATCCAGGCTAGGAAGATAAGTGTCAATAAGCAGGTTATAATTTATATTCGAATTAACGTATCCGTTATCATTCTTGTAGATTCCGTAATAGGGAAATATTTCTGAACCAATAGTTGCTGTAGGCTTAAAAATAATAGGTGTAGAGTTTCTGTATTGAGATTTAAACCATGCTCCGGTAAAGGTAAATCTTGTATTGATTGATTTGATTCTTGGAGATGTATAACCGAATTCAATACCTTGCTTCAGCGTTTCACTTCCGTTTTCTGTAGTAGAATAGGCGGCAAAAATATTTTTAACTTCATAAGGAACATTTGTTAAATCCGGTCCGTTAGGGGTCCATTGGGTAATATCTACCTTTGTGGCATCATATTGTTTATAATTGTGAATGGCTGTTTGGTCCATACTACGGAATCCGTTAGTCATCCTTTCTTTAAAGTAAGTCATAAAGAACTCATGATTTCTGTAGGCAAGGTCTAAACGAATTTCTTTCTTTATACTCTTGGCAGCTTGCAGTTCTTTATTTTCCTTTGACTGTACATACGTCATGAAATTTACATATCGGTATTGTGTATCATTGTGGTAATAATTCAGCTGGGTATAATCCCAATATTCTTTGTTCGGATAGAGCATCAACAAAGTAGGCTGCTTATAAAAAAGACCATATCCCAAAGTAACATCAGTTTTTAAAGGATAATCATTAATCATGAGATGAGGCAGGCTGTATTGGAAATTTAATCTGGGCTCAGCAAAAACTTTTTTGCTGACAGCATAAGAGTTGTCGATTCCCAGATTTTTTGATAATCTTAAACCTGCATATAAGGTAAATTTATGCTGATTGATGGCATAGCTCATCTGGTCACCTACAAAAGCAGCCAGCAGGCTTGAGGCCGGGATAGCATTGTATGGTCTTGGTCTTGCAATTCCTGTATTGGCAGAGGGAGGCGTCTTCATATCATATTGAAGCCCTCGGCCATTATTTTTTGAATATTTCCAGTCAAGCCCAACTTCATATTGATGGGTAATTCCAAAAGTTTTCTTTGTACCATTTGCCTGGAAAAAAGCTGTGATATCCAAAGGTTTTCCTTCTGTAGAAAATTCTGTGATATAGCGAAGATCCGGATAATAGCCCACATTTTCGCCCTGTTCTGTAGCAAGGGAAAAAGATCGTGGTCCTGATAATTGAACGAGTTTTACCTGTTCTATTTTTTCAAACCCTTGACGAATAGCTGTGTTTAACGTTAACTTGTTGAAAAATGAATTTTTATCCAGCTGATAAATAAAATTATTCGTTAAGCTTATTCTTTTATTATTCGATTCATATTTGTCGGTTGGAGGATATCCGTTGTCCGGATCATATTTTTTATTGTCAATATTGGTGGAAAAATCAATAGTAGATCTCCATTCTAAAGGCCTTGACCATAGTGTTGAAATTTTCTTTGAACGGATAGATGCCGTAATACGCTGATAGGTTTCAAAATCATCTGTTGGATTTGATTTTGAATCCAGAAAATCTGCACTGGCACTCATTTGCCATTTATCATTGATTTTAAATCCCTTGCTCAGATAGTATTGCTTACTGAATCCGTCAGCTTTGAATCTGGCCTGCAGTGGAGCGGCTTTTATTCTGCGTTCAATTTTGATTAATCCTGAAGTCAGATCTCCATAAGCTGCTGATGGAATACCACGGATTACTTCAACTTTTTCAATGTCATTGGTAGAAATCGTTCTCATATCAACTCCCGAAGTAGCTGTTTCTCTATATCTCGGACCTTCAGAGAACTGTCTGTTGTCTACTGAAACCTGCATGTCTGCGTTGGAATTAATGATATTATCATCAACCATGAACTGAACTCCCAGCGATGAGGTATTGTATTTGTCACCAATGTATTCCCCGATATTTTCACGGAGTGTAGCTTTATTGGTTAAGTTTAAAACTGGTTCCTTTGAAAGTCCACCAGGAAGAAGTTCCATTAAGTCGGTAAAACTGGAAGGCTGCAAATGCTGCATAGCCTGTCTGTCAATCACTGATTTTGTTGTTAAACCTTTACTCTCCTTAGAAAATACAACTACTTCTTCCAGCTTATTAATGGGCTGAAGTTTAATAATAACATTGTGAAGAGAAGTAAGGGTGATATTCAGTTCTTTTTCCTGAAAATCAGGATGAAGAACTTTTACGTGATATTTACCATTTGGAATAGAAACATCCGTATGGCCGTTTTTATCAGTAGTTAAAGAAGTTTGATTGATGGTTACAGAGGCACCTTCTAATTCTTTGTTGTTTTCGTCAAATACAGTAATGTTCAATTGAGATTTTTCATGTTGTGCCTGTACAAAATGTACACAGAAAATGAAAAAGAAAACAAAAAGTAAAGATCTAGTCATTTTTATTTATTCTAAATAAGCAGACTGCAAAACTATAAAATATAATAATGCTAGACAATGATTATTTAGAATAAATTAAAATAAGAAAGCGAAATTCCGGAAAATTCCCGGAATTCTGTTATATAATCTAAAGCGAATGTTATATAATATTCACTTCTCTTTCAAGTTCTATCCCGAATTTTTCCTGTACAGAATTGATAATCTCCGTAGAAAAATCAAAAATTTCCTTTCCTGTTGCTTCTCCTGTTGCATTGATAATAACCAGTGACTGAAGTTTGTGTGAAGCTACATTCCCAATCTGTTTACCTTTCCAACCACACTGTTCAATCAGCCATCCTGCAGGAACTTTTACCATATTGCCATTAGGATACCCTTGGATATTTTCGAACTTCTTCTTTAACTCTTCAAACTGAGCTAAAGGAATCGTTGGGTTTTTGAAAAAGCTTCCGGCATTTCCAATTACTTTAGGATCTGGTAATTTACTTTGTCTGATGTTAATCACAGCTGTGGAAACATCCTGAATTGAAGGATGCTCAATTCCAAGGTTTTTAAGCTCCGATGTAATAGCTCCATACTCTGTTTTAATAGGGTGATCTTTTTTAGTAAGTGTAAAGGTAACTTCTAAAATAATATATCTTCCTTTTCCTTCTTGTTTGAAGATAGAATCCCTATATCCAAATCTGCATTCTTCAAGATTGAAAGTTCTAAGCTCAAGATTTTCCAAATCCAATACAAGACAGTTGACAAATGTATCCTTAATTTCTGTTCCATAAGCGCCGATATTCTGCATAGGAGAAGTTCCTACATTGCCTGGAATTAAAGAAAGGTTTTCTAGTCCACCGTAATTTTTACTTAGACAGTACATCACGAATTCATGCCAGTTTTCCCCTGCTTTTGCGGTAATCAGAATTTCATTTTCACTGATATCTTTCTCGGAAATCCCTTTTAAATTAAGTTTAATAGCAAGGCCGTCAAAATCTTTTGTCAATAGAATATTACTTCCACCTCCCAAAAATAAAAGAGGAAGAGTATTTTCTTTTGAAAAAATAAGAGCGTTTTTTAATTCTTCAATGTTATTTATTTCAACAAAGTATTTTGCTTGGGCATCAACACCAAATGTATTGTAAGGCTTTAATGAAAAATTTTCTTGCATGTTTTATTTGTATTCTTTTGGAAGAATGTTGTCTAGTTGTTCTTTAAACTGCTGAAGCTGTTTGTAATGTTCCGGGTCGGCAAAAGAGTTGACATAGAAATGAGCTTTCTTAGAAGTGCGTATCTGAAAAGTTTCATCAATACCATCTACAGACTGTTGACTGGGTGAACTTTTTATCTTGTCAAGATCTTTAATATTAATAGAGGAAATAAGCTGTTTCCATGTATCAATATTGATTGGTGAAGCCCATTCCTTGTGCAATTTATTAGCAGTGGCCCCTTTTTCTGCAAAGACAGAATCTTTGGTCACTTTTATAATCCTGTATTCACCCATAGTTCCGCCAATATGAGATAGCCTGATAAAGGTTATTTCATTGGTAGAAGCCACAGGGTGTTTTGATTTTTTAGAATCACAGGAAAAAAATGCCGACAGCAAAAAGATCGGAAATATGAGTTTCAGATATACATTTTTTGTTGTCGGCATCTTATATAATTTATAGGCTGAATTCTTCTCTATACTGCTTTAAAGCATCTTTCAGAATTTCAACACTTCTTTTAAGATCTTCTTCTTTCAGTACGTAAGCAATTCTTACCTGTTTTTTACCTAATTCAGGATCACTGTAGAAACCTCCGGCAGGAGCTACCATGATGGTTTCCTTATTGTTAGAATATGATTCAAGCAACCATTGTGCAAATTTCTCAGTATCGTCTACAGGAAGTTCTGCAACACAGTAGAAAGCACCTCTTGGCTTAGGGCAGATAACACCCGGAATAGCATTTAAAAGGTCTACTAAAACATTTCTTCTGTGGGTATATTCTTCTCTTACCGCTCTGATATAAGCACCATCATTCTGGTGAGCTGCTGTTGCTGCAATCTGTCCCAAAAGAACAGGGCTTAATCTTGCCTGTGCAAAAAGGATCGCCGCATTGCGGATTTTTTGAGAACGGGTAACCATACATCCGATTCTTACTCCACACATAGAATAACGCTTGGATTCTGAATCAATAACGATGCAGTTTTCTTTTAATTCAGGGAAATCAAGAATAGATATCTGCTGTTTTCCATCGTATACATATTCTCTGTATACTTCATCAGAGATGATTACGATGTCATATTTTAAAGCAATCTCAGCGAGTTGCTGAAGTTCCTCACGTGTGTAAAGGTATCCTGTTGGGTTACCTGGGTTACAAATGATGATTGCTCTTGTTTTTTCTGTGATCTTTTTTTCAAATTCTTCAATTGGAGGCAGTGCAAAACCTGTATCAATTGTAGATGAAACCGCTACTACATTTACATCAAATGTACTGGTGAAACCATTATAGTTAGCATAGTAAGGTTCAGGGATAATTACTTCATCTCCATCGTCACACAAAGTTGAAATGGCAAAGTTCAGTGCTTCAGAACCCCCATTAGTAACAATAAAGTTATCCGGTGTCAAATCTGAAAAACCTAAAGAGTGGTAATATTCAGTAAGGGCATTTCTGTAGTCTAAATTACCTTCAGAAAGTGCATATTCCAGTACTTTAAGATCAATGTTCTTTAAAGCATTTAATGCTGTTTCCGGAGTTTCAATATCAGGCTGTCCGATATTAAGGTGATATACTTTTATTCCTTTTTGTTTTGCTTGTAACGCAAAGGGAACCAGTTTTCTTACCGGCGATGGCGGCATATGCAGTGCTCTGTTTGAAATATTCGGCATTGTTCAAAAATTTGTATGACAAAAATAGGATTTAATTTCCCAATAATAAAATTAAGAATAAGAAGAAACGGCTTATCATCTCCTTTCAGACTAGATAATTTTATGGTTTTAAATATCAATATTGGTTTTAATTTGGTTAATTATTGATTATTTGTTAAAAATATTATTTTTATATTGGTATTTTTCTTAATTTACCATCCAAATGTGAATAAAATGACAATAAATTTATTTTTTAGAGCTTTGCCTGCTATTGCTCTTCTTTCAGCCTCAGCAATGGTGGCTCAAAATTTTCAAAAAATGCCAATTACTTCCGGATTTACGGCAGATGTAATTGCCAATGGAGTAGGGTCTTCTTCAATATCTACTACAACAGACGTTGATGGAGTATCTTTTGCTTTTGTGGCAAGAGATTATAAACTTACTTCTACGAGCTCTGCTCTTACTTATGGAATTCCTGCGGATGGTATTATCAATTCGGTGGTAGCTTCCACACCTGGTTTGAGTTTTCAATTGGGAAATTTAAGTGGTAATAACTCTTTAAAACTATCTGCCACAGGAGATAATGGTACCCTTGTATTTACTAATCCATCAGCAGCCTTTAAACTGTATATGCTGGCAACGAGTGGTAGTGGAACTTCTATAGTGGGTGCAACGGTCAATTTTACAGATAATACAACTCAGACATTTTCTAATATTAATCTGTCAGATTGGTATGGAGGTACTAATTTTGCTATTCAGGGAATAGGAAGGATCAATAGAAATAATGACGTATTAGATCCCAGTAGTACTAACCCCAGACTGTATCAGGCTGTTTTGAATATTGATGCAGCCAATCAGACTAAACTAATACAGAGTGTTACTGTTACAAAAAGTTCAGGAGTAGGTATTCCTAATGTTTTTGCTTTCTCAGCAGATGCTTATACAGATTGTGCTGCACCTACTACAGATGCTGCAACCGGAATTACAGCAAATACTGCGCAGATTTCTTGGACGGTTCCCGCCAGTAATCAAACTACAAGTTATGATATTTATTATAGTACAAGCCCAACAGTACCTGCCAATAATGCAAATCCTAATCATTCCAATGTTACAGGAACCTCTTATACTCTCAACAACCTAGCTCCAAGCACAACACATTATTATTGGGTAAGAGCCAATTGCAGTACAGCAACTAGCAAAAGTGCTTGGTCACTCGTTAAATCATTTACTACACTATGTGGTACCATAGTTCCTTCATATACTAACAGTTTTAGTCCTTTTCCTGGTAATTGTTGGACAAGCGCCCTTTCAGGAGGAGATCCGGATACAGGACCTACAGGAACCAGTAATTATTGGTATGTTAATGATTTTTTAAATGGTTCACTTAATCCATCTGCTCGTATGAATTTGTATGGTTCTTCTAAAGCAGGATGGTTGAAAACTGTAGCTTTTAATCTTTCAGCAGGTGGATATAAAGTGAAGTTTAATTATGGAGTAACAGAATATTATGGTACTAATTCTTCAGGAATGGATAGTGATGATGTTGTTCATTTCCTGGTTTCCAATGATGGTGGAACTACATGGATGATTCTACAAACCTGGGATGCCAATAATGCTCCGTCTAATACCTCTAATGAATATACGTTCGATCTGGCTAACTTTGTTAGTGCGAATACTGTCTTTGCTTTTTATGGCAGTACAGGATCGCAGAATGAAGACTTGGATTATAATTTCTACGTAGATGATTTTACTGTTGAACCAGCTCAGCTAAGTACTTCAGAAGTGAATGCTCCGGTGAAAAAAGCAGTGGTTCATCCAAACCCGTTTAAGGATGTTCTTTACATATCAGATACAAGGGATATTAAGTCTGTAACAGTAACAGATACTTCAGGAAGAACAGTGAAAACAGTTGAAGGTTCTGTGAAAGAGCTTGATCTGAGCAGATTGAATTCAGGACTGTATTTTGTTACACTTTACTTTAAGGACGGCTCTCATTCTACTGTAAAAGCAATCAAGAAATAATTTTTTTAGTGTAAATAAAGTTGAGCGGTGGTGCATTTTTGTACCGCCGCTTTTTTATGAGGAAAGAAGTATAATGTTGTAAAAATGATAGGCGTCAATATAATTAGACTCTATTAATTTGTAATACTTTCAGTAAATATATTCTGAATAGAAATTTCCAGCCTCCAACCTGTTTCTCTATAAATAATCAATAATTTTTATTAATTTGAACCTCTAAAACTCACTGAAAATGCAAATTATATCAAACTCATTGGAAGACTATCTTTCCAAGATTCCGGAGGAAAGAAAAGAGCCGTTCAAAAAACTTTTTGATTTGATTAATGACAATCTGCCGAAAGGATTTGAAGAAATTTCCAATTACGGAATGTTAGGCTGGGTGGTTCCCTTGAAAACATACCCTGCGGGTTATCATTGTACACCGGGAACACCTTTACCCTTTATTAATCTGGCTTCACAAAAGAACTTTATTGCATTGTATCATATGGGATTATATTCCAGACCGGAGCTGTTGGATTGGTTTGTGGCAGAATACCCTAAGCATTCTAAGAAAAAGCTGGATATGGGAAAATCCTGCGTCCGTTTCAAAAAATCTGAAGATATTCCTTTTGAACTGATCGCAGAATTAAGTAAAAAAATGACAGTGAAGGATTGGATTGGAATTTACGAATCAAAGTATAAGAAGTAGCGGATGTTGGGAAGGCTGGAAGTTGGAAGTACTATTGTGCTACTAACTTCTTTCTGTTTTTTGAGGGAATATCCTTAAATTTTAAAATATTAGTTACTAGAAATCTCAGTTGGTAGTGTTATAAAATGATATATAATTACCATATTTTTATTTACGAAAGCCCTGAATCCTATAGATTTCAGGGCTTTTTGAATGAGGAAGACTGATGTCATTTGGTTTAGATTGATGAAGGTTGGAAGCTGGAAGAAGGAAGGTGAAAGTACTTGTCGCTTTACTTACCGCCATCAGTCTTTTGATGGAAAATACTCTCAGTTTTAAAAAGGTTAATTAATTGGAATTTCAGTTCTTTTCCAAACTGATCAACTTCCCGCTTCCATTCTTTTAAAAATTAATATCCCAGATTCCTGCTTTGCGTTCAAGTTCAATCAGTGCCGCTGCATTATCTGCAAGCGCTTCGTAATAATCTTTTCTTACCCCATTATAAGTTCTTTGGGCATTCAATACTTCAAGAATAGAACTTTCACCTCTTTTGTAACTGTAAGTGATGCCTTCCAATATACTTTTCGCTTCTGTAAGCATCCCATTATGAAATTGTTTTACCTGTTTCTGCGTGGCCATATACTGTTGATAAGCCTGCATGACTTCAGCTTGTATTCCTTGTTCTACCTGATGATATTCAAGTTCAGCCTGAGAATGGGCCATCTCTGCTATTTTTAACCCCGCATTTCTCTTGTTGGAAAATTTCAAAGGAATGCTAAGTCCTAATTTTACTGCATTTACCGTTGGTGAGGGTGCAATTTCATTGGTAGCTTCAGTGTGACGTTCTGCTCCGGCATTGATTCCAAGATCTATTTTTCGGTTTGCTTTTTCAAGACTGATTTGGCTTTTGGCAACTTGTGTATTCTGTTTTGCTGCCAGTAGGTCTGCTCTTGTATTTAATGCCTGGATAATAAGATCATCAATAGTAAAATCTCTGTTAAAAGCATTAAAGTCTCCAGTAACGTCTCTACCTGTTATTTTGCCATCACTGAGAAATACTGCCAGCCCAGTTAATGCTTGTTGTTCAGCACTCTCTGCCTGGTACACGTCATTGAGAAGAGAAGCGGCTTCCAGTTTACTCTGTTTTGAAGTGACCAGAGAAATTGTTCCTAAACGATACCGTATACTATCTGATTTGGCAAGCTGTAGAATGTTTTTATAAGAATCCTGCTGTACCTCAAGAATAGCTTTGGATTTTAGGGCTTCCACATAGCCTAAACTTGCATCAGCACGAAGGTTTCTGAAAAAATCCTGTAATTGAATTTTACTTAATTCAGATTGATCTTTAGCCAGGTTTATTCTTGCTTTTCTTTTGCCTCCCAATTCCAGGGTCCAGCCAACAGATGCGCCATATACATACCCCATGTTTTCCTTAATTCCATTATTGGTGGTTTCCATGTCCAACTGTGGGTCCGGAAACATACTTGCGGTCTGAATAGAAGCTTCAGCCATTCCTACGTTGTATCTTTGAGCAGCATACCCCAGGTTTTTCTTTCCCACAAGGCTTAGGTATTCTTCAAAATTCAGTACTTCTTTTTCCTGTGCCTTTACCTTATTGATTATGCTGAATAATAAGGTTATTACTATGATAAAATGAACGCTGATTTTCTTATGTAAGTGCTTCATCTGATTCTAAATTTTGTTTTTCGTTGCTGCGTTCTGCCATAAAATAGATAGCAGGAAGAACGAATAGTGTTAAAATTGTCGAGAACATTAATCCATAAACGATTACAGTCGCCAGAGGTCTTTGTACATCCGATCCGATTCCTGTTGCCAATGAAGCCGGGAATAATCCGATTACAGCAACCGTTGCAGTCATTAATACCGGTCTGAAACGATCTTTCGCCCCTTTTGTTACTGCCAGTTTCAGATCATATCCTTTCTTACGAAGGTCATTGATATGGGAAATCATAATGACCCCATTCTGAATGGCAACTCCGAAAAGAGCAATAAATCCTACGGCTGAAGATACGTTTAATGACATTCCGCGTATATTAAGAGCAAGCATTCCTCCAAATAAAGCCAGTGGAACAATAGACATTAGTACCAACGCCTGTTTGAAATCACCAAATGCACCATACAATAACAGGAACATAATTGCCAATGCCAAAGGAACGATGAATGCCAATCTGGAATACGCTCTGTTTTGATTCTCAAATTGACCGCCCCATTTGATCTGGTATTTTTCATGGTCATATTTGATATCTGTTTCAATCTTGTCCTGAGCTTTTTTCAGGAAAGAAGAAAGGTCAGTTCCTCTTAAATTTAATTTTACGGTAAGATGTCTCTTATTCATCTCTCTGGTGATGGTGCTTTCTCCAGTACTTAGCTTAACTTCTGCCACCTGCGACAATGGAATTTTAGCTCCTGAAGCTGAGGTGAGCATCAGATTTCCTATTTTATCAGGGGTATCACGGCTGTCTTCGGTGTAACGACAGGAGATATCATAAACTTTATTGCCGATAAAGATCTGTGAAATAGCTTTTCCTCCTAAAGCGACTTCAATAAGATCAGCCACATCTGCTACATTCAATCCATATTGAGCAATTTTATCTCTGTCAGCAATAATCTGCAGCTGAGGTAAGGGAGGTTCCTGGTCAATGGCAAGGTCTGCCGAACCCGGAATTTTATTTAAAGTAGACAGTACATTTTCAGCAATTCTTCTGGTTTCTTTGAAATCTTCCCCATATACTTTTACGACCAATTCACTATGCGCTCCGGAAATTTTATCCATTACCCCGTCAATCATTGGTTGTGAGAAGCCTACTGTAAAACCTGGCATTTCTTTATAATCTGCTGCGAGTTCCTTAATCAGATCCGCTTTGGTTTTTCCTGACGGCCATTGATCATAGGGCTTAATTCCAATAGAAACTTCAAAGTGAGAGGCAGTCCAAGGGTCAGTTCCGTCATCATTACGGCCAGCCTGAACCATCATATAAGTGATTTCTGAATGTTTTAAAGTTCTGGCACGTAAGGTATCACTCATTTCTTTTGCTTTGGACAGAGAAATCCCGGGGGGCAGCTGTACCTGCAGCCATATAGAACCTTCATCCAGTTCAGGAAGGAAATCTTTTCCTACCGTATAGGAAAGGATTCCGGCTGATAATAAAACAATGCTTACCGGGATCATTACCTTTTTAGGGGTTTGCATTATTTTTTCGATTCTTTCACCATATGCGGTACTTATTTTTTCCAGCCATTTATTGTGGTATATTTTTCTGGGCTTACGGTAGATTACATAAGCGAGGCCAGGAATCAAAAGAAGAGCTACAGCAAGAGCGCCCAGTAAGGCGTACCCTACAGTAAATGCCATTGGGGTAAATAATTTTTTCTCTACTCTTTCGAAAGCAAATAATGGAAGATAGGCTGTAATAATAATAATGGTAGAAAAGAAGATGGGTTTTGCTACTTCAATAACTCTTTGGGTAATGCTTTTCTCTTCTAACGGTTCTTCGGGATTTTCTTCTCTCTTTTTCAATACCGTTTCCAACATTACAATAGCTCCGTCTACAATAATCCCGAAATCGATTGCTCCCAGCGAAAGAAGGTTCGCAGGAATATTGGTGAAATGCATCAAAATAAACGCAAATAATAACGAAAGCGGAATGGTAATAGCTACCAATAAAGCGCCTCGCCAGCTTCCTAAGAATACAATCAGGACGATAATAACGAGTACAATTCCTTCGGTAAGCGTATGAGAAACCGTGTGAAGCGTAGTACTTACAAGGTCTGTTCTATCCAGGAAAGGATGGATTTTTACTCCCGGAGGAAGCGTTTCATTATTTAATTCATCAATGGCCTGATGAACACCTTCCAATACTTCCGAAGGATTTTGCCCTCTCAGCAACAGGACGATTCCTTCTACACTTTCAGGATAATTTCGCTTTCGGTCTGTATATCCCAGAATTCCTTTTCGCTCCAGGTTTCCATATTTCAACGTTCCTACATCATTCAGGAATACCGGAACGCCGTTTTCAGTCTTTACTACAATTTTTCCAAGGTCAGTTAAATCTTTTACAAGACCTATTCCCCGGATCACATAGGCTAAATTTCCCCGGGGAAGCATACTCCCTCCGGCGCTTACGTTATTTTTTGAAATGGTCTCGGTAACTTCAGATAATGAGAGTCCATATTGCTCAAGTTTGTGAGGATCTAATTCCACCTGAAACTGCGTGGTAATTCCACCGAAATTGGTCACATCTGCAATCCCGGAAACCTGCTTGATACGCGGAATGATTACAAATTTTTGTAAATCTGTCAGTTCCCGTAAACTATGATTATTACTTTCAATAATATAACGGTAGACTTCGCCGATAGGAGAGGTAAGGGGATCAAGCCCAGGCTGTGCTCCATAAGGAAGGGTAACATCCGTAAGTCTTTCCTGAATACGCTGTCTTGCCCAATAGTCATCTATCCCATCATCAAAAACCATGGTGATCATGGAAAGTCCGAAGGTACTTTTGCTTCGCATGACATGCATTCCCGGAAGGCCATTGAGGGCTCTTTCCAATGGAATGGTAATTTGTTGTTCTACTTCTTCAGCAGCCAGTCCCGGAACTTGGGTAACAACCTGTGAAGTTACATCAGCGATGTCAGGATAAGCTTCTACGGATAATTTGGTCCAGGAATAATAACCAAAGAATCCCAATAAAAGGAAGAGTGCCAACATCAGCCATCTCTTCTGTATAGAGATTGTCAAAAGTTTTTTCATGTTCTTAATAGGTATTTTGTACAGTACATGAAAGAATATGTATTGTACATTTTACATCAGTTCATTTTACATTATTTTGCATCCAGCATATAAATTCCACCCTCGGTCATAATTGTATCACCTGCTTTTAATCCGGAAGTAATCCTTACCATTTTCTGATCTGCTTCTCCGGTAGTTACTGAACGTTTGGCAAACTGATTCTTTCCTGTTTTTATCCACACATACTGAGAATTGTCCTGCTGCATTAATGCACTGATTGGAATCATTACTGTTTTTTCAGGAGTTGTAGAGAAATTAACGGTAGCATACATGCCTGGTTTTAATTTTCTATCAGGGTTATCACATTCGATAAGAACTTTTATACTTCGGGTGCTTTCATCTACCACTTCATTGATGTGATATACTTTTCCGGTAATACTTCTATCCGGATAAGCACTTACTTTTACAGAAACATGATCTCCAATATTGACAAAACGAATGTCTTTTTCTTTTACATCTCCGGAAATCCATACTTTGGATAATTCAGCAATGATGATGACAGGATCGGCATCACTTTTGAGAAACTGCCCATTGACAATTTTATTGGAAATAATTTCTCCATTGATTGGAGCTCTTACAATAAGAGGGCTTCCGATACCACCGCCTTTGCTATTGTATACTTTCAAAGCAGATGAAGCATTGGATAGTGATGTTTTTTTATTTTTGAAATCGGTCTCCGCTTCGTCAAGTTCTTTTTGAATACCAACTCCATGTTTTACAAGATCCTGTTGACGTCTGTAATTTTTCTCCGCAAGCTGTACATCATTCAGGGCATCTGTGTAATCTTTCTGAACCGAAAAATAATCAGAAGAAAGAATTTCAAAGAGTGGGCTGTTGGCTGAAACATTTTGCCCAAGCTGAATAAAAGATTTTGTAATTCTTCCGGAAAAAGGACTGGCAATTTCGGCATAATGATTGGGAATAGCCTGAATGGTGCCGGCAGAAACCACTCCGTCACTATGTTCCTGCTCAGAAACCACTTCTGTTTTTATTTTTTTGAATACAGGATTGCTTTCAGGAATGATTACATTGTCTCCTTTTACCAGGAGGTCCTGATCCTGAGAGTCTTCACTTTTGGGATTTTTACAAGAGGTAATAAATGTCAAAAGTACTATTGTGAATACAGCTTTTCTCATATAAGATGTTTATAACCACTAATTTAATTCTAATTTTCGTTTTATTCAATATAAGGTGACATTTGTTTGTAATGCCTTTTAATACTTGTTTTTTTGATGTTGCAAAAGTATTTCTATCCTTTCTGATAGCCGGTTAGAGAACCTTTAGAATGCTATTAGAAAATGATTAGAAAGGATGGTACTTTTGACACTTTATAGCCATTGTCCGAATTTCTTAATGAACCATTGTTTCACAAATTGAGTGAGAATACAATAGCCTGTAAGAATTCCTATCAGATAAGGGAAATAGGTTAAAGGTAAAGGCTGCATTTTCAGGTATGATGCCAATGGAGTGAAAGGAATCAGGATTCCGATCAACATGATTAAACTTGTCAATGCAACAACAGGTGCAGCGGCCCAGCTTTGGATGAACGGGATCTTTTTGGTTCTTATAATATGGACAATCAACGTTTGAGAAAGTAGTCCTTCTACAAACCAGCCCGTCTGAAATAGACTTTGATATTCGGGTGTATTGGCTTTAAAAATAAAAAACATTACAGCAAACGTCATATAGTCAAAAATGGAACTTAAAGGTCCTATATAAAGCATGAATTTTTTGATACTGTCAGCTTCCCATTTTTTAGGTTGTTCCAAAAAATCTTTGTCCATTGTATCCCAGGGAATGGAAGATTGTGAAATATCATATAGAAGATTCTGAGTCAAAATCTGGAGGGGAAGCATAGGCAGAAACGGAAGGAATGCGCTGGCCCCAATCATACTGAACATGTTTCCAAAATTACTACTAGCCGTCATTTTTATATATTTAATGATATTTCCAAATGTTCTTCGGCCATAAATAACACCGCTTCTAAGTACCATTAAGTCTTTTTCAAGCAAAATAATATCTGCACTTTCTTTGGCAATATCTGCTCCGGTATCTACGGAAATTCCAACATCAGCTTCTTTAATGGCAGCGGCATCATTAATTCCGTCTCCCATAAATCCGACCGTATGTCCTTTGGATCTTAGTATCTTTACAATACGCTGCTTCTGTAACGGACTTACCTTTGCAAAAACAGAGTATGAATCCATATCTTTACTCAGGTCTTCATCACTCATGTCTTCCATTTCGTCACCAAGCATGATCGTATTGATAGGAATTCCTACATCATGACATATTTTTTTAGCAACGATATCATTATCACCAGTAATTACTTTTACTTCAATTCCTAATTTATGTAAAGCCTTGATACTTGGTTCTGCAGAGGGTTTTGCAGGGTCAAGAAACCCTATAAAGCCAGTAAGGATGAGGTGATTTTCGTCTGCAACAGAATAATTGAGAGGATGATCTCCTTCAAATTCTCTGATGGCCACCAGTAAAACACGAAGTCCTTCTGCATTGAGCTTTTCAGACATTCTGATGATTTTTTCCTTCATAAGATCATCCAAAGGAATAATATTATCATTCTCAATATGAAGACTGTGGTCATCACCAGGATCTAAAGCATATTTACATAAAGAAAGCATTTCTTCTACTGCTCCTTTTGAAATCATAAGGTGTTTTCCTTTTGAGGTATTCAGAATGACGGACATTCTCCTTCTTTCAAAGTCGAAGGGTATCTCATCTACTTTCAGATAGAGTTCATCAGCTTTCATAAGATTATGAACTTCTGCATGATCCAAAACAGCCTGATCTAACAGGTTTTTAAGTCCGGTTTGATGAAAGCTGTTGAGGTAAGCCCATTTTAATACCTCATCATCTTCAAGGCCACGTACGTTGAGATGGGTTTCCAGAACGATTTTATCCAGGGTAAGCGTTCCGGTTTTATCAGTACAGAGAATATCCATAGCTCCGATATTCTGGATGGCATTCAATCTTTTAACAATGACTTTTTTCTTACTCATGTTAACGGCGCCTTTGGCCAGGTTGGCGGTCACAATCATCGGCAGCATTTCAGGAGTAAGGCCTACAGCTACTGCAATGGCAAATAATAAAGCCTGCATCCAATCTCCTTTTACCACTCCGTTGATAAGGAAAATAATGGGAGTCATTACCAGCATAAATCGGATCAGCAAAAAGCTTACTTTATTGACTCCTATGTCAAATGCCGTTTCAGGTCTCTTAGAAGCAAGGCTTCTGCTGATGCTTCCGAAATAAGTAAAAATACTGGTATTAGTCACTACAACAGTTGCAGATCCACTTACCACATTGGTTCCCATAAAACAGATGTTTTGAAGGGTGAGCGGATTTTTGCTTTTAGCATCACGGATTGGGAATGCATTTTTTTCAACAGGTAATGCTTCTCCTGTGAGAATAGATTCACTGATGAAAAGGTCTTTGCTTTTCAATATTCTGCAATCGGCAGGAACCATATCTCCGGCAGAAAGGATTACAATGTCTCCGGGAACTATTTCCGTGATTTCTATTTCTTCATTTTCTCTAAATTTTCTTTTGGTAAGACAGCTGGTTTTTACCATTTTTTTCAATGCTTCTGCTGCTTTATTACTTCTGAATTCCTGAATAAATCTTAAAACAGTACTGAAAAGAAGCATTACTGAAATAATAATACTCGTACTGAGGTCTTTTTCTCCTTCAGGAACGAGAATAACATCAATGAATAAAGAAATGACAGCAATGCAGGCCAGTATATAATTAAAAGGATTAAAGAAAGAATGGGCAAACTGCTTCAGCCATGAGGGCGCTTTTTGAGTAGCAATTTCATTTTTACCATAAATTTTTAAACGGTCTTTTACCGTATTTTCGCTAAGGCCTTCTTCTGAAGTTTCAAGCATAGCGTAAACCATTTTTTCGTTCTCTGAAGCGGCTTCTTTCAATTTGACAAGAGCGGCTGAATTGAGATTTTTGTTGGAAGATTTTTTTAACATGGCTTTAATTGTTATAAATCGTTTTCAGTACCTATAATTTCCCAGCTTACCTTGATGACTTTATCTTCAATGGTAAGCCGGCTTGCTGTTTTTTCCATAAAACTGTCCTGTGGAGTAGAAGCGTGAACTTCTGCTGTGATAATAGCATTTTCCGGAATGCCATTATCATCGCTGGTAAGAGATTTCAACAGGACTTTATCATTTCCACTCAATGATTGCATGAGTTGTACCCGGATATGATTTTCTACCTCGCTTTTACAATTAATGCTTAGCAAATATTCAGTATAATGACTTCTACTGCTGATATTGTTGCCGAGTTTTACTCCTAATGGACGGAGTATAAGATGGGTGAGAATAATAAAACCACTGGTAATAGCAGCTTCAAGAGGAAGTCCCAGGGCGGAGAGTGCTCCTACGGAGGCAGAACACCAGATGGTAGCAGCAGTGTTAAGACCTCTTACAGTAAGACCGTCTTTCATAATAACACCTCCTCCCAGAAAGCCAATACCACTAACGATATAAGAAGCTATTCTGCCGGTAGCATCACCTCCGATCCGGATAGAAAGAAGAACAAATGCTGCAGAGCCAAGGCAAACTAAGGTATTGGTTCGGAGACCGGCGCTTTTTTGACGCCATTGTCTTTCAAAACCTATGCTGGCACCCAAGGCGAATGCGGTGAAGAGACGAAGTGTAAATTCTAAGGTATTCATAACTTTTCTGTTTTTTATAGCATTCAGTGCATACAGAAAAGTATTTTGCTGAATGTTTAGTTGTTGTAATAATGTGACGGACCAGTATCCATAGTGACTTCTATTTGCTGCAAAGGTATTTCTACTTCTGATGAAAGGCCGTTAGAAAGACTTTAGAATATTATTAGAAAGTTATTAGAGAAAATGATGATGAGAGTTTTTTTAATAAAGACTTATATCGTTAATGTTATCATTTGATACTATCAATGATGAAGTATCACTATAAGATTGTGAGTGAGGTTTTGTTTTAATTGATTGTATTTCAGTTTAATGTGATGATTTACAGTTATGCATAGATTGACTAATGGTTACAGATTGGAGTTTAAGTTCTGATCTGTAACCCCATTTTAAGATAAAATTTCAATACATTTGGCGAAAAATGAGCTTGATACTACAGTTTTGTAGATAAAGCTTGTTTTATCCCCGGTTTCCAACCAAAAGTTGTCTGTATAAATTATATATTTTAGAAATGAAAAATTCAAACTTAGCGATTCCAGCTACACTTTTAGCGATCATCTGTGTACAGGGTGGAGCGTCAATTGCCAAGCAGCTTTTTCCGGCAATTGGAGCTATTGGAACCGTTACTTTGAGGATTGTACTTTCTGCAATTCTGCTTACCATCATCAATCGGCCCAAATTTTTAGAGTTTACTCCACAAAAATGGAAGTATTGTGCCATGTATGGAACAGGGCTGGCAGCTATGAACCTTATTTTCTATATGGCGATCCAAAGGATTCCTCTGGGCTTGGCTGTTACTGTAGAATTTGCAGGACCTTTATTTCTTGCGTTGGCATTGTCCCGTAAGCTTTTGGATGTAGTATGGGCATTATTAGCTTGTGTAGGAATATTACTTATTGTTCCGTGGAAAAGTGATCATATAGATCTTGTTGGGCTTGGGCTTGCCTTTCTGGCAGGAATATTCTGGGCGCTATATATTGTAATGGGTGGAAAAGTTTCTAAAATAATGGATGGCAAAGACGCTGTTACCACAGGAATGCTATTTGCCAGTCTTGTGATTATTCCCTTTACCATTTGGGATGGTGCTGTTTTCAATATTACACCTTCTATTTTTGTAAAAGGGTTGGGAGTAGCCATCCTGTCAAGTGCTTTGCCTTTTTCGTTGGAAATGATGGCCTTAAAAAAGCTTCCTGCAAAAACGTTCAGTATTCTGATGAGTCTGGAACCTGCATTTGCAGCCCTTTCGGGATTAGTATTTCTTGCCGAAGAATTGTCTTTTTTACAGTGGATCTCTATTAGCTGTGTCATTGCCGCAAGCATAGGAACTACAGTTTTCAATAAAACAGCTACAGCTCATAATTAAAAGATATTAATATTTAAAAACCATTAAGGGGTATAAGGTTTTAAGAAAAGTTAAGATTCAAATAAATTTGAATGAAGCATTCTTCTAATAAATATCTTTAAATATTTTCTTAATGGTTAAAAAGGTAGCTGTTAAGTTGTTTCAATATTAACAATCACCATAAAAACAGTCTTATTGTTTTCTGAAGTAACTTTAATGACTGCCTGATGAAGGTGAATAATCTTCTCAGTAAGGAAAAGTCCGATTCCATGACCTTTTTCATTTCTGGAATTTTCGCTTCTATAAAAAGGCTCGAAAATATGGGCCAGATCTTCTTGGGAAATAATAATTCCGGTATTGATAAAACTGATATACAATTTTTCGGTATCTGCCTGAACATCTATAGAGCATAAATGTTCTGGGGAATATTTGCAGGCATTATCAATAAGATTATTAAAAGCAACCTGTAGTAGATACTCATTTCCCTGTATAATCAGCTGATGTTCTTCTACGGCATCATCAATATTCAAGGAAACTTTATAGGCTGAATTTTCTTTGATAATTTTGGTATAGGATTCCAGAAGAACTTCATCAAGCCGCACTTCAGAAAAGCTGATTTCGTTAGGATCATAACTAGCCTTAGCAAGATCCATTAAACTATTGGATAATTTAACCATATTACGAGCGTCTTCTAAAGCGCATTGAATGGTAAGCTGGTATTCTTCTTTAGTCAATTCTTTTTTCGAGGCTAATTCCAGCTCTGTAATAATAGCGGAAAGTGGAGTCCGAAGTTCGTGAGAAATATTAGATACAAAGTATTTTTGCGAATCAAAAGAATTTTCAAGGCGTTCAAGCATTCCGTTAAAATTCTGAGCCAGCTCGTTAAGCTCATCTTTTTCTCCGGTGGTTTTAAGACGCAGCTGCAATTTTCCAGCAGTAATTCTTTTTATCTGACTGACCATTTCGCTCAGTGGGCTCAATGATTTTTTAGAAAGAAATATTCCGGCCAGATAAATTAATAATAAAATACTGATGAAAGAAGCAATACTGATGGTGAGGAGATGAGTAAGGTATTCATATCCATATTTGTCATAGGAAGCAGCTGTAACAGCGTAGGTATTTCCATTATGATGGTAGGTCATCCCAACAACCTGCAAGTCTTCCATAAAGAAACTTATCTTCTTTTTCTCAAATATCTGAGAAAGCATTTGAGGTGTTTCTTTTACATAATCCACTTTGGCATCATCATGATAAACAAGTTGTTTGTTTGAATCATAGATAGCCACCTGAACTTCATTAAGGGTTCTGTTGTTGTTTCTATACAGCTTATGCATTTCCTGTTCCGGCAAAGAACTTTGGAAGAATAAATCAGCTTTAGCAATAGCCTCATTCTGCAGTTCGCTGTAAAAAGATTTTTCCCGGGCTTCTTTTGAGGAATAATAAATGGTGATACTGTAAAACCCTAAAAGCATAGCCGTGATTAACGTAAAAAGCAGGGTAAGCCTTGTTCTTATCTTCATGTTGACGAAAATTACACTTTTACCGTATTAAGAATTTCCCGTTTCGTAGTCTTTTTTCAGAATAAAACCCATTCCAGCTTTGGTGTGGATGAGTTTATTTTCAAAATCCTTATCGATTTTTTTTCGCAGATAATTGATATAGACATCAATAAAATTGGTCCCAGTATCAAAATGAGTTTCCCATACTTTCTCTGCAATTTCACTTCTGGAAAGTACCTTCTCTGAGTTTTCCATCATAAATTTGAGCAGATTAAATTCCTTTGGAGTCAGTTTTATAGAAATATGATCTCTGCTTACTGTTTTTTGTTCCAGGCTCATTTCAATGCCTTCGTATTTAAGCACAAATATTTTTTGCTGCCTCTGTTGTGAAAAACGTTTTAAAAGAACATTGATTCTTGCAACCAATTCACGTATTTCAAACGGCTTGGTCATATAATCATCAGCACCGGCATCAAATCCTTCCAATTTGTCATCTGTAGTTCCCAATGCGGTAAGCATTACCACGGGAAGATTAGGTTTCAGAGCCTTTATTTCATTACAGAATTCGAGACCGTCTTTTTTAGGCAAAACAATATCAGTAACTACCAGATCATAGTTTTTTTGCAATGCCAGTTTCAATCCTGTTGATCCGTCATAGGCTGTGCTTACTTCAAATTCAGCTTCCTGAAGCCCTTTTGTGATAAGCTTGGAAAGTCTGTCATCGTCTTCTACTAATAAAATATGAGGCATAAGAATGTGTGAAGGGTTTTGTGGGGGTAAAGATGAGGTAATATTCTTCACAAATGTAATGATTTCTATTTTGTAATTTTGCCTTGAAATAACAATCAGAATACCGGAAATTAAAATGATTTTCAATAAAAAAATTAAAAAAGGAATTGTTACAGGCCTGCTTTCTCTTGTAATACTAGTGTTGATGCAGTGTAATTCCTATCAAGGTTCAATACAACTTCAAAATGGCGATTTACTTTTTGTAACTGCAAAACAAACCGGACTTTCAGGCGCTATTAATAATGTTACCCAAAAACAAAAGACAGCTTCTTTTGATCACATCGGGATTCTTGAAAAAGAAGGAAATAAAATATATGTTCTGCACGCGACTCCAAAAGGAGGCTCACAAAAGCAAAATCTAAAGGATTTTATGGAGGATCAGAAAAAAGATCAGCAAGATATTATTGTATACCGCCTGAAACCTGAATATCAAAAGTCCATTCCTGAAGCGGTCAAAAAGGCGTATTCCATGCTGGGAAAGCCATATAATTTCAATTATATTTTGGATGAAAGTTCTTATTACTGTTCAGATTTTGTGGAAAGAGCTTTTCGCAACGATCATATTTTTACATTAGAACCTATGACGTTCATAGATCCCAAGACGGGAAAGACTAATGCATTCTGGGAAGAATTTTATACTAAGAAAAATCTGAAAGTTCCTGAAGGAGAGCCTGGTTGTAATCCCAATGGATTGGCCGGATCGGAAAAATTGGAAAGGGTAGGAGACCTTTAAAAAGATTAGAAAGGAAGCTGGATGAGGGAGGCTGGAAGTTACTATTAGACATACAATCTCTGAAGTCTGGACCTAAAATTAAGAAAGACCTAAGTTTGATAAAAATAGTATTTTGATTTTAATAACTTAATGACTTCCTACCTCCAGCTTCAGGCTTCCTGACCTTATATTTTTTCCGAAATTGAATGAAAATAGATAGAGAAGCTGTAATGGCTTTTTTTTATGTTAAATTTTTAAAAATATTAGTCTACTAATTTGGTGGACTAATATTTTTTTATATTTTTGTGACAGATTTAAATGCAGAACGCAATATGATCTGAGTATTAACCCAAAAATGTTTAGAGATGATTACACCTAACCCAAGCTTGCAGGTTTTTCAAAATACACTGAATCTGCCTAAAAAAGAATTGTTATTGGAAATAGAGTTGAATGGCAAAATGAAATTTGAGCATTTAATGCATACCATCCATAATCAATTGGGTATTTGTCACAGAGTGTTATCAGCAAACGTAGAATATGTAAACGGATACAGTTTTGGTTCAGTACAATTATATATTAATGCAAATTTAGATGACTATCATCAGCTTGAGGTTTATCTGAATAAAAATAAACTTTTGAATACAACGGTGGAGTATTTCTGCCGAAAGTATTCTTAGGGGAGATTCATATAGTTTTAATTACTCAAAGTGTCCGGTTCTTTTACCGGGCACTTTTTATTTTGCATTAAATAATTTTTTATTCTCCCACAGATTCTACGGATTACGCAGATATTTAAAATGAAGAGTAAATATTAACCTATAAAAACTTCCAATCCTGACAATTATCCCAATTGAAGGAGTGAGAATTCCCCCTCCAGTGGAGGGGTGGTCATAAAAAGAACCTTTATTACTTTCTTAGACGCAAAGTTTACTCGCAAGATTATGTATTTTAAGACAGAAAAGAGATAATCAATTAAAATTGATTTGATGAAGCTTATACTAAGGAAAATACATTTTATCATAAAAAAAGCGCTCAGATTTCTCTGAACGCTCTATGGTAATAAAAATAAGTTTAGATTCTTTCGATGTCAGCACCAATTGCTTTCAGTCTTCCATCAATATTTTCATATCCTCTGTCGATTTGTTCGATGTTGTGGATAATCGATTTCCCTTCTGCAGAAAGAGCTGCAATAAGAAGGGCATTTCCGGCTCTGATATCCGGAGAAACCATTGTAGTTCCTCTTAAAGGAGATTCCTGATTTAATCCAATTACTGTTGCTCTGTGCGGATCACATAAAATGATTTGTGCTCCCATATCAATTAATTTATCTACGAAGAATAATCTTGATTCAAACATTTTTTGGTGAACCAAAATACTTCCTTTAGCTTGAGTAGCAACTACTAAGATAATAGATAATAAATCCGGAGTAAATCCAGGCCACGGAGCATCAGAAATAGTAAGGATAGATCCGTCAATAAATTTCTGAATTTTATAATGTTCCTGAGCAGGGATGTAAATATCATCACCACTTTGCTCAAGTTGAATTCCCAGTTTTCTGAAGGTATTAGGAATTACTCCCAATTGGTTCCAGTTTACATTTTTGATGGTAATTTCAGATTTTGTCATGGCAGCAAGACCAATCCATGATCCGATTTCTACCATATCGGGAAGCATTGTATGTTCTGTACCGTTCAGATGTTCTACCCCTTCAATCGTAAGAAGGTTAGATCCGATACCAGAAATATTAGCTCCCATTCTGTTCAGCATTTTACATAGTTGCTGAAGGTAAGGTTCACAAGCTGCGTTGTAAATTCTAGTTTTTCCTTTTGCAAGAGCTGCAGCCATCACGATATTAGCCGTTCCGGTTACAGAAGCTTCTTCCAATAGAATAAATTTTCCTCTAAGCTCTTTTGCTTTTAAAGAATAGAAATATTCCTCCTCATCATAATGGAATTCAGCACCAAGTTCCACCAATCCCTGGAAGTGGGTATCCAATCTTCTTCTTCCGATCTTGTCACCACCCGGAGTTGGCATATAAGCTTCACCATAACGAGCCAACATAGGTCCCATCAACATAATTGATCCACGAAGTTTGGCACCGTCTTTTTTAAATTCACTGGATTTTACATAGTCGAAGTTTACTTTATCAGCCTTGAAAGTGTAGTCTCCATGACCATTTTTAGTAACATTCACTCCGAAATCCCCAAGAATTTCAATCAGTCTGTTTACGTCATGGATATCCGGAATGTTTTTAATTCTTACTTCCTCATCCGTTAACAGAACTGCACATAAAATTTGTAGAGCCTCATTTTTGGCTCCTTGTGGAGTTATCTCACCCTGCAGTCTTTTTCCTCCTCTTATTTGAAATGTTCCACTCATTATTTTCTGTTTTTATGATTGTTATTATGCCTTCTTTTGTTGGGTTGGTTCTTGTTATTATTGTTGTTATTATTACCGCTATTTCGGTTGTTGTTATTATTGTTATTATTTCGGTTGTTATTAGTTGTATAATAAATCTTACTCTTTTCAAGAGAATCAATTCCTGTAAGATCCAACCTGTTTTCAGACAATTCTTTCAAATGTCTGAAGATAACATCATCCGTTACGTGCTCTTTATTGTAAACATTATAGGATTTCTTCATATTGTTGGCAATAACCTCAATAAGGGCTTCTTTTTCGTCACCCGTTTCCAGTTCAATTGCTTTTTCTATTAATTGAAGAATACTTTTTCCGTAAAATTTAAAGTCTCCCTGAAGTTTTGGGTACTCCATTCTTTTAGGTTTTTCTGCCAATTGTTCCATGGTAGGAAATGGATAAGGAGAGTCTACGTCCAAATCATGGTTTGCCAGAATAAAAAGATGATCCCAAAGTTTATGTTTATAATTTTCTTCGTCGCGAAGTTGTGGGTTTCTCTGACCCATAAAATCGATGATTGCCATAGCCATTTCGTTCCTTTCCTCTTTGGTAGGAAGTTCTTTGCAGCGCTCAACCAACTGTTGTATAATTCTGCCGTATTCGGGCATATGAAGCTGAGTTTTTTGGGTATTGTATTCCATAGTATGCAAATATATGGATTAAAAGAAAAATTGTTTCGAGAAACTTTAAAATTTATGATTTTTTAATGAAAATTTCAGATGCTATTCTTATATAAATATTATTTAAATTTAAAATATTTCTCCTTATTTTGAATTTGTTTTTAATAAAAATGTAATTTAGTTAATAGTTTGATAATTAGTTATTCCCATGAAAAAAACACATTTTATTCTTTCCCTATTGGCTTTAGCCCTTGTTAGCTCATGCCAGAATAATGATGAATTGAGTACGGAATCCGTGAAGAAGGAAGAAGTACATGATAAAATAGTCAATGTAACCCAACATGACGGAAGACCATTCAGTACAGGAAGCGAATCCGGATCAGTAAAAGGGAAATTTGTTGCCGGCCCAGGCGGTAGTGTTTTGATACAAGGGTTTTATTGGGATGTTCCCGATGGGGGCAATTGGTGGAATACTGTTAAAGATAAATTAACGGTTTGGTCTAATGCTGGAATTGGTGCTGTATGGCTTCCACCGGCTTCAAAAGCTCAAAATGGAGCGTATTCTATGGGGTATGATCCTACTGATTATTACGATTTTGGAAATTTTAATCAGAACGGAAGTACAGAAACCCGATTTGGATCAAGAACAGAGCTGGAAGCTTTAATTACAAAAGCCCATGCAGAAAATATGCAAGTTTACGCTGATATTGTTATCAATCATAACAGTGGCGGACAATCTGAAGCCAATCCATTTACGGGAACTAATACCTGGACCAATTTCTCTGGAGTTGCTTCCGGAAAATTTCAAAGAAACTACAATGACTTTTATAAAAACGCCTACGGAAATAATGATGAAGGTGCTTTTGGCGGATTTCCGGATTTATGCCATGCCAACCCTCATGTACAGGATTGGTTGTGGGAAAGAGATGATTCAGTGGCGAAATATTATAAAAATGTAATGAAATTTGATGGCTGGAGATTCGATTATGTGAAAGGATTTGGCCCTTGGGTGGTGAATACCTGGAATTCTAAAGTAGGTGGTTTTTCAGTGGGTGAATTATGGGATTCCAATGTCAATACACTGGAATGGTGGGCTAATAATGCCAATAGTTCTGTATTTGATTTTGCTGCATATTATAAAATGGATGAAGCTTTTGATAACGGTAATCTGAATGTGTTGAATGACGATATGATGTGGAAAAGAAATCCGTACAAAGCAGTAACCTTCGTTGCTAATCATGATACGGATATTATCAACAATAAAATGCCAGCCTATGCTTATATTCTGACCCATGAAGGATATCCGACTATTTTTTACAGAGATTATGAAGAATGGTTAAACAAGGAAAGGCTGAACAATCTGATCTGGATTCACAACAATAAAGCTACAGGAACTACTTCCATTTTATATACGGATAATGATGAATACATTGCAAGACGTAACGGATACAATGGAAATCCAGGACTGATAGTGTATATCAACACATCATCAAATTGGCAGGAAAGATGGATTGATACCAATTGGACTAATCAACAGATCAAAGATTTTACAGGACACTCGAGCTGGTACCCGACAACACAAGGAGATAAGCGGGTGAAAATTCAGTGTCCACCAAATAGTTATTCAGTATGGTCACTTAATTTATGAGTAATGAGTAATGAGTAATGAGTAATGAGTGGCGGATTCAGAGCTCAAAATTTAAATAATAAATTGTATTTCTCGCAGATTTTGCTGATAACGCAGATTTTTTACCTCTGTGTACCTCTGCGAAATCTGTGGGAAATTAAACCTGAATAAATTTTTTCTTCTGATGCTGATCCGGAAGAAAACACTTTTGGTTGGCCAGTTTCATTCTGTTTCTTGAAATAAGATCATAAGCTTTATCACTCAGAAAAGCAGGCATAATTTTACCAATAGCAGAAAGTTTATAAATTCCCCCCAAGATATTGGCAATTTGAAGTACTGCTCTTGATTTTATGAAGTAATATTGTTTGGGTTTCCAGAGGTATAAAGTATTGAAAACTTTGGTTTCTAAGCCTCTTTCTGATAAAAACTGCTGTCCGAATTCAGATTGAAGTGAAGCAAACATAAATTGGTCTTTCTTATCCCTTTCCAGAATCCATTGAACCCAGAAATTGCAGACACCACAATCTCCGTCAAAAAATACAATATGCTTGTTTTCCCAGCTTTCCACGACTTCTATTTATTAAACATGATCCTTCTTTCTGTATCTTCTTTGGCTTGTTTGAAATACTGAATAAGATCTGTACGTTGTTCATCGGTTAGTTTGGCATTCTGATGTCCCAGATAGTAAGATTCAAGCGGCATTTCTTTTTTCTCAACCATTTCCATACATTCTTCCAGTTTACGAAGCTGTCTTTGAGGTTCATATACTGCAAAGGTAGAAAAATTAAGATGCTTTCTGCCTTCATTAATATGATTTTTTACATACCATGAAACCGGTGAAATATTGGCATACCATGGATATTTAGTTTCATTAGAATGACAGTCATAACATGATGTCTTGATGATTTTTACTACTTTTTCAGGAGTGTTTTTTATTTTCAAAAAATCCATGCCGGGGGTAGGACGCGGGTTGGTTTTATCAATAGGAAAAAACTGAATGAAAATGAATGCTGCGAGGAGGAGGATAAGTATTTTTTTCATGGGGAAGAATATTTATGTTGATGAATTAAAGGTAGTTATTTTTTTTGATGGGATTGAAAAGATGGGTTGGAAGAAGGGAGACAGAAGCTGGAGGTACTTGAAGCCAGAGTAAAAATAGTATTTCTTTATATAAAATGAGAGAATCATTCAATCCATAAAATTTATGATGTCAGATTTCGTTATAGAAATATTTTCTTTTCATTTAAATAAGTCTTCTAAAGTTGTTTTCGGTCTATCATAACTTCCAGCCTCCAGCTTCCTTCTTCCAACCTATCTTCCTTACATTGAGTTATTCTAAATAGAGTGGAGGTTACCAAATGGATTTAAAAAATTACTAACTTAATACCACAATTGTGTCTTTAGTTTTAATGCTGACGGAAATGTTTCTTTATAGTTTTTAACTATCGTTGAAATAATTATTAATAGATTGTATTTATTGAATGAACGTTGTAAGTTTGTCATGTTCTTACAACAGAGGAATCACTTAAACTGTATTAATCAACATAAAAAATAAATAAACGACAATGGAAAAAGATTTGAATGACATCAGTAAATGCCCTTTTCACAACGGAACAATGAACAAGAGCGTAGCAGGTGAAGGTACTCAAAACAAAGATTGGTGGCCGGATCAGTTAAGAGTAGATCTTCTGCGCCAGCATTCATCACTGTCTGATCCAATGGATAAAGACTTCGACTACGCAGAAGCATTTAAAAGCCTTGATCTTGAGGCCGTAAAAAAAGATCTTCATGCTTTAATGACAGATTCACAGGACTGGTGGCCGGCAGATTTTGGTCATTATGGACCGTTATTCATCCGTATGGCTTGGCACAGTGCCGGAACTTACCGTGTAGGAGATGGTAGAGGTGGAGCAGGAGCAGGACAGCAACGTTTTGCACCATTGAACAGCTGGCCGGATAACGTAAGCCTTGATAAAGCAAGAAGATTGTTATGGCCTATCAAACAGAAATATGGCAGAAATATATCATGGGCCGATCTTTTAATCCTTACAGGAAATATAGCCCTTGAATCTATGGGATTCAAAACTTTTGGATTTGCAGGAGGACGAGCAGATGTATGGGAACCGGATGCAGATGTATATTGGGGATCAGAAAAAACATGGTTGGGTGGAGACTTACGTTACGCTCATGGTTCTGAAGGAGTAGTGGAAGGACATGCTGCTGTTTTGCCTACCGATGAAAAAGCGGATGGGGATATTCATTCCCGAAATCTTGAAAATCCATTGGCGGCAGTACAAATGGGATTAATTTATGTAAATCCTGAAGGACCGGATGGAAATCCAGATCCGATTGCAGCGGCTAAAGATATCAGAGATACTTTTGGACGTATGGCGATGGATGATGAGGAAACAGTTGCTTTGATTGCAGGTGGACATACTTTTGGAAAAACCCATGGTGCAGGACCTGCAGATCATGTTGGTAAAGAACCGGAAGCGGCGGGAATTGAGCAACAGGGATTAGGATGGTCAAGCAGCTACAAATCAGGAAGCGGAAGAGATGCTATTTCCAGTGGACTGGAAGTTACTTGGACTGAGACCCCAACCCAATGGAGCAATTATTTCTTTAAAAACTTATTTGAAAATGAATGGGAACTAACGAAAAGCCCTGCCGGAGCTCACCAATGGGTAGCGAAAGATGGCGCTGAAATTATTCCAGATGCATTTGATTCCAATAAAAAGCATAGACCAACTATGTTGACAACGGATCTTTCCTTACGATTAGATCCTGTTTACGAAAAAATTTCAAGACACTTCTATGAAAACCCAGATGCGTTTGCAGATGCTTTTGCAAGAGCATGGTTTAAACTAACTCACAGAGATATGGGGCCGCGTGCCCGTTACTTAGGCTCAGATGTTCCTCAGGAAGAATTGATCTGGCAGGATCCTATTCCGGAAGTAAACCATGAATTGGTTAATGATTCTGATGTTGATGCTCTTAAAGCTAAAGTTTTGAACTCAGGACTAAGTATTTCTGAACTGGCTTCTACGGCATGGGCTTCTGCATCTACTTTCAGAGGAAGTGATAAGAGGGGAGGAGCTAATGGTTCAAGAATAAGATTAGAGCCTCAAAGAAACTGGAAAGTAAATAATCCAGCGCAATTACAAAAAGTATTGGGAGTATTGGAAGGGATTCAAAATGAATTCAATGCTCAAAACGGAGGTAAGAAAATATCTTTAGCAGATTTAATTGTTTTGGCAGGAAATGCAGCTGTAGAAGCAGCCGCAAAAAATGCAGGATATGAGGTGAAAGTTTCTTTTGCACCAGGAAGAATGGATGCTTCTCAGGAACAAACGGATATAGAATCTATGGGATATTTAGAGCCAGCAGCTGATGGATTCCGTAATTATCTGAAAACAAAATTCACGGTTTCTACAGAGTCTTTATTAATTGATAAAGCTCAGTTATTAACACTTACTGCGCCGGAATTAACGGTATTAGTTGGTGGAATGCGTGCCTTGGATACTAACTTTGATGGTTCAAAACATGGTGTGTTCACCAGTCGTCCTGGAGCTCTTACCAATGATTTCTTTGTGAATCTTTTAGATATGGGAACTCAATGGAAAGCCATGTCAGACGAAAAAGAAGTGTATATGGGAACAGACCGTAAAACTGGCCAGCCAAAATGGACAGCTACCCGTGCGGATCTTGTTTTTGGATCAAACTCTGAGTTAAGAGCTATTTCTGAAGTGTATGGAAGTGCCGATGCACAAGGTAAGTTTATCAATGATTTTGTGGCAGCCTGGACGAAGGTGATGAATCTGGATAGATTTGATTTAATTTAATAGAGAATATTTTAAAATAACAAAAGACAGCACACTGTGCTGTCTTTTTTGTTTAAATAATAAGAAAAGGACTTAAAAAAAATAATATTATTTTAGATGATTTTCTTTAATTATTTCCCAAAATAAGTAAACTTTTTCATTATTTTGCTGAAACTGGAACTGGTTCTGATATCGGAGGATCAGCAAACAAGTTATTATAATAAAAAGAATCATGTGTGGTTTTAGAAAAAGTATTGTTTTTCAGTTGGAAAATTTCAAAACATCTTTTTTCAGAAAGGATACCTTCTCTGTATTTATCATTAAAATCTTTATATTTTTTTAATAATGAGTCTTTTTTAATAGTATTATGGCTAATCTTATTTTCAAAGAATTATTTATTATAAAATACAATAAAATTGTTTTTGTATTCAGTACAATAAAATAATGAATCAGTGTTGTAATCATATACAGAAGCTATTTGTATAAAATCTTTATTTTCATATTTTTGATACCTTATTTGGAGCATTCTATCTTTGCCTCCTCTACAATATGTAGAGTCCAATACATAGTCTATTGAGGATATTAGTTCCTTTTCAAAAGCGTTATGTTGATCTGGGTCTACTTTTTTATTTTTATTACAAGACATCAGCGATAGATTAACAATGATGAATAGTAAGAGTTTTTTCATTCCCTGTTATTTTTATTCTTATGTATGAATTTTAAATAGATTAAAAATAAAAATGAATACTCGTATTATAGGTTATAGCGAGCTCAAACATTTTAATGATATCTTCTATATCATCAGAAATTTTCTTTAATTCAATGAAGGAATTGGAAATATAATTTAAATCAGTAATATGTTCATCTTCAAATTGATCTATATTACTATTCGATGTTTTATTAATTAAAGAAAAAACTCCTTCATTCCATAATTTTTCAAATGCTTCATTGGTTAAATTGAGTTCTACAATTTGTTCCGAAGTTGCCAAATCATAATCTAATGCAGTTTCGGCTTCTTTGTCTTTGGGGACAATTATTAATTTTGGCATGTTCAATCTGTAATATAAAATGACTTTGAAAGTTTAATATAGACTTAATTTTATTGGTCTCCTTTTAATTTAATAATTTCATCTACTAATAGTGAAATTACATTTCTTGCCATAGCAATGAAGTCCTGATCTTCAGGTTTTATTGAAATAAACTCTATATCATAATCTCTACTTCCTTTTTCACCGGTCATGATAAAGCTGGATCCGGAATTAAAATCTCTTCCTTCAATATATGAAGTCCATGGAGATGGAGTTGCTTTATTACATATTTTGATGATATTTTTTAATTCTAAATCTGTCATTTTGTTGAGCTGGGTTTTAATTAAATAGCTTTGTGAAGGCGTCTTGTTTGTGGCTAGCATTAACAAATTACATTTATTTCAGTATTCCTGTAAAAGCTATACAATAATATCGAAATATTCAATTTTATGAAACTTAGTAAACAGGTTGCATATTGATGTTAAGTTTGGATAAAAGGAATAAATATAATATAAAAACCACTGCATTCACAGTGGTTTTGTTTTATCTGATTCAAGCGAAAGGGTTTGTATCAGTATTTTTTGTCAGCGCAAAGTCGGGAGACTTTGCGCAGCTGTGGTAAAATTATTATTTTTTTCTAAAGATGTAAGACCATGGTAATATAGAAAGTAATAATAAAACTCCTAAAAAGTATATTCTACCAGTATTATAAGTTTTAACAGGAAATATAAAAATATCTCTCTCTTTGTTATATACAACTTTTATTTTACTATTCACTGGATACTTTATACAATTACCATAATCTAGTTTTACATTATATGCCTTACCTCCTACACTTATCATCACTCCTGACTGAAGTTTTTCATAGGTCCTACAGCTTTGGTTTATAACTAATGTTTCAACTTGAGTACCCTCTTTAATAGTTTTTTCATACCCAAAGAATGAAAAAGTTGTATATAGAAATCCTATAAGTAGGAAAGCAATAATAAAAACTTGATTCTTTGAATAAATTTTATTTCCCATTTGGATCTTTTTCTGAAGTTAATTCACCTATAATTAGGTTACCTGTTTTTTTTGTTTTGGAATCATCTTTAAGAAAAAGTTCATTAGTCAAAGAGTTGGCTCCTAGTTTCTTATAAGAATCATTAACTATTTTCACTCCAGCCCAAGCTTCGTTATATCTATTTAGATCTTTTTCAGCTTCTTGGAGTTTATTAGTCCATTTTCGAATAGTTTTATTTCTCCTAAGGTTTGATATTTTATCTTTAATTCTTGCTACCTTATTGGCACTAATATTCATTTTCCTAAATAATTTCTGTTCTAGCTTATCTACATATTTTATTGGGATTACCTTTTCGAAACTGGCAGATAGTAATCCTCCAGTAAGTGATTTCCAAAAATCATACTCTTGTCCATCCTCTGTATTTAAATAATCAGCAGCAGTATTTCCAATAGTATTAACTAAAATATCAATTCCATTATTAATCATTTTTTGGAATATTGGTTTTCCGACACCACTTGTTACAACATTTTTTAGAGAATCTATTCCTCCTGTAGCAAACCCTGTAGCTCCGGAAATAGCTAGTGACCAGCCATTTATATTATTGGTCATTGCATGGCGAAGATTAAAATTTGAATCACCTAAAAAGTAATTGTAGCCAACCTGGCCTGCATAATCGGCTAATATTCCTATGATAGCACCTGCCGGTCCCGGAAATTCACCATCATTGTCAACAAATCCAATAGGGTCATTAAAAGTAAACGTATAAGGTGAGAATTCGGAAAGGTATTCAGAAGCAGGATCATGTACCCCCCAACGTCCTAGATCAGGCATATACATTCTTGCCCCATAATCGTACATTCCTGTCTCTTGAAGTTCCTTTCCGTTGTACTTATACTGATATGCAAAGTTCCCTAGCAGAGTATTATACCCCTCATGTTTTAATCCAAAAGGATAATAATTATTTTCCTCAATGATCTCAGCTCCTAATCCATTTTTAGAATAACTCAATCTGGTATTTCCAAGATGATCTGTATAATTATAAACATATTTTCCGGTCTCAACATTAAAATAGCCTTCTGCTGTTGGGAAGAACTTTAATATCGAATTGGTATATTGGAAGCCATCCAGATAATCGGTTGTTTCTGTTCCGAAAACCTTTCTCACCTTTACTCCATCTGCTCTGTACATATAATCAGTTACTTTGGAGTTTTGGGTAATCTTTCCAGGTAAATTTAGATAATTATATTGAATAGAAGAAATTCCTTTATCCACCTGAGTCGTCATATTTCCATTTACATCATAGGTAATAGTACTTCCGGTACTTCCAGCTGCTAATGGATATCCACTTAGGGCATTTCCGGTTCCTATTTCTTTAAGATAAGACAACTTATTACTTTGTTCCCCATTCTCATAATGGTATTCCAGATGGTCCATTACTTCTGGTGCTGTGTATCCTGGAAGCTGCTTTCCTCTTCTTAAAAGCGTTTTAATATTCCCATTAAGGTCATAGGTAAGCTGTTCGTGGTATTCTCCTCTTTCTAAATTCATGGCATCCCAGAAACGACCTTCCTTAAGGCGGTTAAGGGCATCGTATTCATAAGAATAATTTCTCAGTACAGCATCATTTTGAGTAGTCCATGACATCTGGGAAATGTTTCCGTTGTATTTTGCAGAGCCTGAATACTGATTGTTTGGGTTACTATAACGAAGTTCGTAAGCAAAAAGTTTATTCTGTAAATTGGTAGGGTCATTAAGTTTAGTCACCCAACCTCTTATATTGTAGGCATATTTAACACTCTGCAGCGGGCTGCCTGCGGTATTTCCTACATTTTTAACTCGCAATTGCCCCAGATCATTATAAAGGTTTTCAGCAAGAAGTTCCTGAGTTCCTCCATTTACCTGATTCCAATGTCTTACTAATCTTTCCTGATGATCATATTCAAAGGTTTCCTTAATGTTGACCTTCGGGTCATTGGCTGTTCTTTTATGCTCAATAAGGGTATATTCTGGGACTCCTGAAAATTTCAGAGAACTTTCAGTCTTGGTGTATCCGCCCAAATGATTTAAAGAGTGGGTAGCAATTACTCGTCCTCTCTTATCATAATAGGTATATACTTTTGTCCAGCTGTCATTTTCAATATTCTTAGTGTAGCTGGCTGTGGGAAGGCTTTTAGTACTCACTTCTGAATTCTGAGTCTGTGGTAATGCTTCCTGATTTAAAACCGTAGTGACTACTGGTGCTTCCTGAGGATAAGTATCATAATAATTGACACTCAGAATGGTTGGTATTTCTCCAATAAAGTAATTATCTGTATAGTATGCGGTAATACCATTTCGGCTAAATCCTGTTGTATTTCTTTCTTCAGTAATTACCAAATCCTTGATTTCATTCTGTCGACCTGCTCTTTCACCGCCTGTTAACAATCCTGTATAAACAATCCTTCCGAACTTATCATATTTGTTAATAATCCATTTGTTTTGATCTTTGAGATTGGCATCCTGAGATAAAATCAGCCTGTCTGATTTATCATATACCATCTTTTCCCAACCTTTGCCAGGTAGTTTCTTTTCTACAAGCCTGCTTCTACCATCATATCTGTACTGGTAGCAAAGATCTTCTTTTATTGTAGCGGAAACGGCTGATGCCACGGAGGCTAAAGGTGGGATAACAAATGCCAGCTGATCGTATTCATTATAGACATAATAAGTATCTGCATTTTCTGAGGAACTGATTACTTTTCTGACCAACAGAGTCTGTCCTTTACCATTTTTAAATTCTATGGTTTTATTATGGTCTTCATCGGTTACTGTATTTTTATACAACTGTGCCTCTCCATAGGTGCCAGATATGCTTAGTTCAGAGGAAGTAGCTCCATCTGGCCATGTAGTGACTGTTGTATATTTTTTAACTTCGCCCTGTACATTAGCTTCATATCCAAAAACAACAGGTTTGTTTTTCCAGTCATTACCAGGGCTATTCTGGTTTAAAACTCTATTAAGTGGAGAATTTTCCAGGGTTTTATGAGCAAAAGGATAGGAATCATTAATATCATTAGACTGATAATAACTATTCGCACTAGTTTCTACTCCGGTCTGAATATTTCCATTTAATGAGGCCATAGGAACAGGAAGCCAACTATCAACCTGTCTTCCAAATCCGTCATAAGGAATATGAGTTACAAGGTCTTTTCCGCTAGAGGTAGATTTTATACTGACAGCCTGTTTAGGTCTTCCCAATCCATCAAAAAACTGAATATTTTGTATTTGCTGAAGAGATCCGTCTGAAACTGTAGTGGGCACTAAATACTGTCTGGTATAAATATAATTTTCGGTACCTGGAATATTATTGGACGAATAATCTACAGTGATAGGGGTATAGGTTTCTCCACTACCAGAGGGTGCCCCGCCAATGTAAGCACGAAATGTACCGTTGACTGAACTGAATTTGAATCCTGGAAGCATGCGTATACTTACAGGGTCTGCCACTTCGGTATTAGGAGTAGGAGGGGTTGTTAAAACAATCTGTCCAAAATGATGAAGACTCCATAACAGCCCTATGCTTATATATATTTTTTTATGCATTATTCTATATTAGCAGGTTAATACTGTACAATGAAATGAGAATCATAAGACCCAATTTCTAAATTAACTGATAGGGATGTAGGTGATACTGTATGGAAAATATCTGCTGATATATATAATGGAACTACTAAAGCTCCTGTAGTGAATATTATTTTTTTCATAATTTGAGTTATTACGGTTTATAGTTATATTTAAATTCTTTTAATAGTTTTCCTGTGTTGCTTTGCTCTCTTATTTCTTTAAGTCGGTTAGCCGAATCATAAACATAGACCTCTCTGATTCCAGATGGTGGAGTGATGCTTCGAACCCCTATCAATGGATCATAGCTGTAGGTAGTGATCTGATAACCGGATAAAGCAGGGTTATTTCTGAAAGTATTTAATTCTTTAATGAGATTCTCATCTGAAGTATCCGTTCCTTGCTTAGCATCTAAGTCAGATGCATTGACTATACTGTCTATAAGAGATTGCCCAATGTTTTCAAGTTTTGCATTTTCAATCTTAGCAATTGGCTGAGTCCCATTATATCCCCAGATGATAACTGTGGAAACTCCACCCTTAGTTGTATATTGGAGAAGATTACCTTTTTTATCGTATTTATCATAGTTTACTTCAACAGATGGAATTGTAGGGTTTTGAAGATCATAAGATAATACAGAAATGGGAAGTACTAAATTTCCTGTTTGAAATGTTGGTGTTGAAGTTGGATAAATAGTTTCTGTTTTCCTTAAAGTATTAGCTGAATTATTTATAGTAATTATCTCTAGTGGGATACTAATCATATTTTTATCAATCATTAATTGATTTGCTTTATTATAAGCATATTTGAATGTTGTATTAAGAGTACTTCCCTCTGAAAATGATTCTTTCTTGGAGGTTAATTGAATAGGGTATAATGGTTCATCATAAAAATATTCTGATGTTTTTATGACCTTTTTTCCACCACTAAAATAGTCTGTATAGGTTTCTTTTCTCAATAAAAATGCATCAGTATGCTTTACAAATATAGGAAAGTAACCAGGTTGAGTAGTAGTATTTAAACCTATATAGGAGGGAAAAATACCATTGATAGAAACATCTGGATCCATCATTGAAGCACCTGCATAAATATTCCTTAATGGAGTTCCTCCCGGCCAATAATCAATGGGTGAAATTAGAGCATATAATAACATCTTTACATTTCTCTGATTATAATAGTCTGCTGTCGCTCGTGGTGGCCCGGAAAGATAAAAGTCTCTTTTAATAGTTTTTAAGGTATCATTGTCATTATTTAAGGCTATATATTTTAATAATTCACCATTTCTCCAATCTCTACTTTCCATAAATTCGTATTTTGCCTGAGTGCTCTCTACATAAGCAAGTGAATTATCTCCAGTTTGTAATGGAGGCTCAATATAATATTGATAAATTTCTTTACCTTTAGTATTATTGGCTGCATCTGTTTTAATCACTTCTACATTTGTATAGCCAATAGTTTTACCTTGGGTTCTCATCCCAGCAATAGCAGGTCTGACTGAAATTTCTGTTCCATCTTCAATAGTTTTTAAAGCACCTGTATCACCAGAACATGCATGACCTTTAATTTGTCCAAAACGATTATTTTTAGTATACATAGGAATATTAAACAATACTCCACTTGAAAGCTTGCTATTTTCTTCTTTTTTATAAAAGTATTTAGTTGAAGATGTATATTGATTTCTATCGTATTGTTTAATTTCTTTTATTCTGATTCCTCCGCCATAGACAATATCATCATATGGCTTGAAATTAGGATCTTTTTCATCCCAACTAAAAGTAATTTGTGAATAAAAAAAGATATAATCAGAAAGATTACTTCCCCAATTTAATCCACCCCAATATTCATGCTTTATTTCAGCATAAACTTTTTGATTGGGAACATCCGTATTATTAAAGCGATGTCTGTAAATTGATTGTGTATTTCCCATTGGAGATCCTTGAAACCAGTAGGTCTTTACGCCATTTTTGTAATAAAAAATACTTAATTCAGCAATTATAGAACTTTCGCTTATATGATTTGAAAAATTAGAAGCTTTAAAGGTGGAACTATAATCTATATTCAACGTTTCCTCTTTATCATAGTTTGTTAAATCAACTTCCCAAACATAAGTTTTTACAGGTCCAGCATCAGTTGTTGGTGCAGCAGGATCATCTGTAATTAAGTTAGGACCATTTGCATATCCACTTACTTTAAAAAAACTACTTTTTGTAGGTTTCTTTTTAGGGGGAAGAAAATAATGTTCTTCATTAGGCTTATATAAAAAAGAACTTGCTGTATTAGCTTCATAAATGTATTCATTCTTTCCACCCTCAGGATATGTAATCGATTTTAGTGAAAATGTTTTAACAAGGCTAGGGCTAACGTTTTTATCTGATTTCTGAATAACATTATTTCCAAGATCAGAAACAAACCCCTTAATGGTAGTAGGAATACCTGTCCTAGTATCAATGTATTTTATAGGGACATTGGGAAAACCATCATTGTTAAGTTGACCATTATAGTATCCCCAGTGATCTGTTGCATAAGATAATCGTTGTGTCATGTTGGAACTCTCATAATATTCAAATGAAGTAGAAATACATTTTCCACCCTTGTCACATTCATCATAAGAAATCAATTTTAATTTTTTAGCTGGATTTTCTGTTGGATCTGTAGTGCCTGAAGCTTCAATTATAGTTTGAAAATAATCATAATTAAATTTTTTTTCAGAAATGAACTCCCCTGATTTACTTCTAATAATAATCTTATCTAGTTTTTTTAAATCGCTAAAATCTAATCGATTAGAATAGATAAAGTTTACAATAGCATCTGTAGTCTCTATTTTATCTAATAGAGCTTCTTTCGTCGAGTATTGTGTATCAAAATTTGGGGTTATTCCTTCAGAACCAGATGGGTCTGGAAAATTACACCCTGTCCCATAATTATAGCGAGTGTATTTGATAAATTTCACTTGTGGAGGAAGTTCTCGTTTAAGAATATTATTCGATATATAAGAGAAATTAATTTCATTATTATCAGTTCCTTTTATTTTCTTAATTTTCCAAGCATTTGCTCCATAATAGTTACTTTCTGACATACCACCGTTATAACTGAAAGTTTCTACCCCATCTCCTCCAAAAGTATACTTTAATCCATCAGTAGCAGTAACATTAATAGTATCAATTTGATTTCTATTTGTTCTGATATTTTTGATATAATAATCAATCTTCAAATCTGACATTGGAAAAGTTGCAATCCTTTTATTTTTAGGATTATATAAAAAACTACCTGTAAAATTGTTTATAGATAAATTAAACTCATCTGACATGAGGTCAGCAATAGATTCATTATACATTCCATTTGTTGCAGAAATCAACCTCAGCTGTTGATTATCTATTCCACTAGTAAGAAATCCCTCAATATTATCATTGTGTTTCATAACTCCATTTTCATCTGTATATCCATTAACTTTTCTGGTAATAGGCGAAATAGTACCAATAGACCAGCCTAAACCTACAGTACCTGCAATTTCTGAAACTAGAATTCCTCCAGAATGGTAGTTTAACGTAATGGGAACTTCTGTACTTCCAGATTTAATAGTATAGATAGGTATTGAGATATTAGGAACTCCTGTATAGTTAGAAACAGGTGTCTCCTGATATTTTACCAAACTACTTGTTTCTGGCGCATACGGAAATATATTTCTAGGGTCTTTAAATATTTGGGAAAACCCGATTGAATATATGAGTATGAATATTATTGTTATTAAAATCTTCTTCATTATTATTACTTCTTAATAATTTTAGCATTTGCTGTTTTATTGTTATCCGTTTTTATTGTTACTAAATACCCCCCTTGTACCAAAGCCTGGGTATTAATCTTGGTAACTTTATTCTTTGTTTTAAAGTTCTGAAGTTGCCTTCCGCTCATATCATACAGCATAATGTCAGCCTCTTTAAAATCAAAACCAATTTCTACATACGCATAATCCGATACCGGATTTGGATAAATTTTAATATCATATTTCTCTATCAGATCATTCACTTGTTTATCACCCAGCTTTACAATCTTCCAGTTCTCCTTACCAAGTTCTTTGGCACTGGTTCCGGCTAAAATAATAGAACCATCTCTATTCAGTTTCAAATCTGAAAGTCTCTCTTCTTTTTGTCTGGATTCTCCTGCTACATGTTTCCGCCACTGTTCATTCCCGTTTCCATCCAGATACAGCATCCAAAAGGTTTCATCATTTTCTAGTATTCTTCCTTCGGCTTGAGTGTAACCACCTAACAAGATTCCTTTTGAAGATTGAGTATCTGCAGAATGAATCACGCTCATTCCCATTAGAATATCACGGTTTTTAAAATTGTAAGATTTTTGCCACTGCTCATCACCTCTTTCATTAAGAGCAATAATCCAAAGGTCTGTTCCTTCTTCAATCCCTACTGTTTTGTTTCCGGATCTTTCGGATCTGGATTCACCACCAATGATATAACCATTTGCAGTTAAAGCCAGTGTTCTGATATGATCATCTCCTTTACCTCCAAAATTCTTTTCCCACTCTACTTTTCCGTTTTTCTCCAGTTTGATAACCCAATAGTCGCCTTCACCGAAATTGCTGCTGGCTTTTGGCATTTGGCTAATGGTTGTTGAGCTAACAGATCTTTCACCAGAAGACTTCTCTTCGCGGGTTCTAACCCAGGAACCTGCATCGCGAATCTCAGAACTTCTTGAATAAATTCCCAATAAGGCTCCACCATCTTTTGTTGGAATCATTTTTTCAACTTCGTCTAAGCCTTTTCCACCTAAAATCAGTTGAGAGAGCTCTTTTCCGTCTTTATCCAGTCTGGTGATCCAGACATCTTTAGAACCAAAACCATTGGAAGTACTTTGTACATTTCCAGCAACAAAAAAACCTAAATCTGTACTTTGGATGACTGCTCTGGCTTCTTCATCGGAAGAAGTGCCTAGTGTTTTTTGCCATAATTCATCTCCGAATTCATTGATCCTGATCAGCCAGATATCTGATCCTCCCTTGGAATCTTCTTTTTTATCCAATCCTTTTCCTGAATAGGAGGTTCCAGCTAACAGAAAACCTCCATCCTGAGTAGTTACCGTTGCAGATAAGTAATCGTGGTTATTTCCTGAGAAATATTTTTCCCAGGCTTCATTTCCTTGCTGATTGAGCTTTATCAAGTGAAAATCGTAGCCATTGTTTTGTTTTTGGCTGTTAAGAGTTTGTGACTCGTTTTTAATTTGGATTGAGCTCCCTGTAATAAGGTATTGCTGATCGATGGTCGTGGTAATCTGGCTTAGAAAATCCTGAGTAGAGGATTTGATATCTTTTTGCCAAACAACTTCCTGAGCAGATACTCCTAAAACGGTGCACAAAGTCCATGCACTGAGATAAAGTTTTTTCATTCCCTGTTGTTTATTATTAGTCGTTTAAAATCACGCGAAATTAGTATTTTTTAACATTTGTTAACGCTCATTGTAGAGTGAATTAATATGAGTTTTATCACTAATTGATCGGGGTTAAGACTTAATTACATTAAAATAAAAAAGATATGGAGAGTCCTAAATTATGTCGTGTTAAAATCTAATTTTGATAGTTCTTGTTAAAAAATCCTTCAAGGTATTATTGAATGAAGAGGGATTGGGTTGGAGAAAAAATTATTATGAATGAAAATGAAATGTTATTTAATACTTTAAAGGATTATAATAGAAATGAAGGTGGCAAAGAATATTATAAAAAAATAAAGACCATTGTCTTGCAATGGTCTTTATTTTATTTTTAAGGAGTCAGTAAGTGTGATTCTTGATATGACTCATACAAACATGATGCTTCTGGATAGATCATTTACCAGACCAATCACTGTTGTTATATCCTTTAACTCCTACAAATTTTATTTTTTCTATTTTCATATTTGAGAAAAATTCAACAAAAGTATTATTCCATTCTCCATGATACTGCTGTACCATGCTTTTAATTTGAGGAGGAATCTCATCCTCAAAGGTAATTGTTATCCAGGGAATTTGATACCTGTTATCTAATGCTGGTTTATCCATATTAGAATCACATAAGAATAATCTTAAAATATAATATTTTTTTCCAGTATCTGTTTTGCTATCATAATCTAATCCTACAATATTTATATATTTTTTGTTGAGTTCAGTATTGAATTTGGAAAAATTCTGCCCATAAAATTGTGTTTTATTCGGAGCAATAGTAGTCAATTTAGGAACAACCCCGTTATAGAATTTAATGTAGTCGTGTATAGATAAGGACTGAGCTTTGCTGATATGTGTAAAACATATACCAATTATAAACAGGCTTTTTAAAAATATAGTTTTCATATTAAGTTTTTCATCATTGTATCAAATGGGTATTGATACCAACTCTATATTTGTTTTTTTTAGGATTACTGTTTGAGTTCACTTTAACTCTAATTTAGATATTGATTAAGAAATTGCTTGGATAAAGAAACTCTATTTTTGAAAACCTTCCAAAAACAAAAAAGCAACTTGCTGTAAATTAGCGAGTTGCTTTTGTTTGGTTGTAGACCCACAGGGATTCGAACCCCGACTGACGGTACCAAAAACCGGAGTGCTACCGTTACACTATAGGTCTGTTTTGATGCTGCGAAATTAGAAAAATTATTTGAAATACAAAAATCAAAATTAAAAAAATAGTAACATAATCGTTGTGGTGTAGCGTTATCAGTTGATTTCCAAATAATTATTTTTCACTAAAAATTGTCAAAATAGAAGAGGTTTTTAATACTAAATAATAAAATCTTATCTTTGCAAAAAAATTGGGCTCCAAAAGTTGGAGTAACCCATTAATAACTTATCCTTAGCGCAGCAAAAGGATTATTAAACATTTTTTATGTCAAATATTGTCGCAATCGTTGGACGTCCCAACGTAGGAAAATCCACGCTTTTTAACCGTTTATTAGAAAGAAGAGAAGCTATTGTAGATTCTACAGCCGGTGTTACCAGAGACCGTCATTACGGAAAATCTGACTGGAATGGAGTAGACTTTACCGTAATTGATACCGGAGGATATGATGTAGGTACAGATGATATCTTTGAAGAAGAAATCCGTAAGCAGGTACAATTAGCAGTAGATGAAGCTACTTCCATTATATTTATGATGAACGTGGAAGAAGGTCTTACAGATACCGATTACGAAATTTACAGACTTCTTAGAAGATCTAACAAGCCTATCTATATTGTCATTAATAAAGTGGACTCATCTAAAGAAGAACTTCCTGCAACAGAATTCTACCAGTTAGGAATCGATAAATATTACACTCTTTCTTCTGCTACAGGTTCTGGAACCGGAGATTTACTAGATGATATTGTTAGGGATTTCCCAACTACAGAATACAAAGATCCCTTCGAAGGATTGCCTAAAATCACTATCGCGGGTCGTCCAAATGTAGGAAAGTCTACAATGACTAATGCTTTATTAGATGTTGAGAGAAATATTGTAACAGATATAGCAGGAACTACAAGAGACAGTATTCAAACTTTATACAATAAATTCGGTCACGAGTTTGTATTGGTAGATACAGCTGGGATGAGAAGAAAGTCTAAAGTAAATGAAGACTTAGAATTCTATTCCGTAATGAGATCTATCCGTTCTATTGAATATTCTGATGTTGTCATCATCATGGTAGATGCTACTCAGGGATGGGAATCTCAGGATATGAATATCTTCGGATTAGCACAGAAAAACAGAAAAGGAATTGTAATCCTTGTGAATAAATGGGACTTGGTTGAAGACAAGCAAACCAATACAATGCGTGATTTCGAGAAAGCAATCAAGGATAAAATTGGTCAGTTCCAGGATATTCCGATTCTGTTCGTATCAGCTTTAACGAAACAAAGAATCTTGAAGGCTGTAGAAGTAGCGATGGAGGTATACGAAGACCGTAAAAAGAAGATCAAAACTTCAAAACTGAATGAAGTAATGCTTCCTATTTTCGAAAATACACCACCACCGGCGTTGAAAGGAAAATATATTAAAATTAAATATTGCGTTCAGCTTCCTACACCATCTCCGCAGTTTGTATTCTTCTGTAACCTTCCACAATATGTGAAAGAACCATATAAGAGATTTACTGAAAACCAGTTGAGAAAAGAATTCGGGTTTACCGGAGTTCCGATTGAAGTGTATTTCAGACAAAAATAAAAGAACATTATTCATAAAAAATCTGGTAAGGAAACTTACCAGATTTTTTATTTTAAATCACTTATTGAATACAAGTGGTTATAATAATCTTTACCGTGGAGTAGAAGCTTCCGCCTTTCTCTCTTTTTATCACAACCATTTTTCATAAACCAGCCTTACGGGACGATAGCCCTGTGAAGCCAGCCAACGCTGCATGGTATCATTGTTGCAAAGCGTAAAACGGTATATTTTTCGGATTTTATAGTCAGAATAAGTTTCTTCGAAAGTTGTATTGAGGGCAGAGTAGATCCCTTGCTTTCTGTATTCTTTTTTCACATATCCTTCAGAAACATAGAGGTCATCACCATCTCCCTGTTCAAAATTACTTTCATCTTTTTCGTCAATGTATCCAAATAGAAATCCTATAGCTTTTCCATCAGCTTCAGCAATGAGAAAGGTACCATCATTTTCTTCTTCACAGTCTGCCATAAATTGGAGATAATTGTCCCGAATTTGGCCCCAATCAGCGGTTTTATCATTCATATCTTTTTCAGAAACATGAAGTTCACCTACCAACTCATCTACAATCGATAGATTTTCTGTGATCTTTATTTTTTTAATGGAATAATTCATAATGGTGTTGTTTTTTTAGGTTTGGAAGAAGGAATTGAAAGTTTCTATCAGAAATTTATTAATGAAATGATGGCTATTTTTCTTTTGAATTTTTAAAAATTTCATCTCCCATCTTACTGCTTATTTATTTTCCTCTCAAAGGACTTCCATACCAGGAAGTATTATCAGAAAGAACTTCTCCTTTCATCACCAGTGAAAGAGGAGCAATGTTAACATTATTTCCTATTTCACTATCGTATAGTATAATGGTTCTGGAATTGATTGTTGTTTGGCTTCCGATTTTCACACTTCCTACTTTCATGATTCGGTCTTCAAAAAGGTGTGTTTGAGGTCCACAATCTTCATTCAGCATAGATTCATCACCAATGGATACCATGTCAAACTCTGTAATGTCAGTCGTGTTAAGCCATACTTTTTTTCCGATTTTCACTCCCAAAAATCGCATAAAGAACGGAAGCCATCCTGTACCACGGAGAAAGTCAAGAAAGAATAGAACGGGAAGAGCTTCATAGATCGTGGTAATTCCTTCACTTAGCCATACTTTCAGGCTATACATAGGCATTTCCGTTTTCTTATATTTTCCTATAAATATCCATTTGAGTAATACCGTAAAGAAAAAAGAGGGTAGAGCAACAATTCCAAGATAATAAAAAGGAGCAAGTAATAAAAGGTAATGGATTTTTCCTTCCAGATAAGTACTTGTATAGGCAATAAACAATACACTGCATATAATAACTACGGTTTGTGGAAGGATGATTCTTATGCCTTCTACAATCGCCCTTGCCAGTTTAAGGCGGAACGGAGGATTATAGGTAAGATTATCCTGAAACCCCTCTGATTTCTGTCTGGATGGAAGACCAATTGGAGGTGATCCGAACCAGTCTCTTTCAGAAGAATTTTTAAGCTGTTCCTCAGAAGGTGCTTTACTCAATACCCCAATCAGCATATTATCACCAAGTTCATATCCTTGCGGAATAAGTCCGCTGTTTCCTACAAAACTATTGTTTCCAATCGTTGTTTTGGATAAAATTAATTTCTCATTTCTTACATCATGCTCTCCCAGAATAACTGCATCAGCAATAAAAGAGCCTTCACCAATTTCCAGAAGATGGTGAGAAACATCACTGGCTGTAGATATTTCTGAGTTTTTACCCACTTTTGCTCCCATCATTCTATAAAATTTGCTGATATAAATGGATGCAAAAAGGGGATGCACAATAATAAGCGATAAATTAAAGATCTGATCCTTGATCCATTTTCGATAATAGGTGAAACTATATACCGGATAGATTCCAGGTTTCATGTTATACTGTAACATTCTCGTAAGAATACTCACGACAGCTATAAACAGTAAAATATATACAGTAGAGAGTATTGGAGCCTGCCACAGGTAATAAAAGCTATAGTCAGAGGAGCGGTCATCCAGATAATACAGAGTATAAAGTGTAGGTGCCAGGGGTAAAACAATCAGAAGCGGAAAGAAAAATAAAGAACATGAGTATAATAATGAATATCTGTTTCTCTTTGCTGCTGAAGATAAAGTAGGAACCTCGATTTCTTCTCCCGTTTTTACCCTTACCTTTTCTGCAGGACTGCCATTCCATACCTCACCAAATCCGATTTTTTCTCCTTCATTCAGACAGCTTAGATCCTGAAGTTCTCCAAATTCTTCAATAACCGTGTCTCCACAAACAATAGCCGAAGATCCCAGGTAAGAATGAGCTTTGATATGTACTTTTCTTATCTTTAAAATACCATTTTCAACAGAAGCATTGTCTATACTGCATCCCGAACTTGAATTTACATTTTCATCAATTGTAACAAGGTCTTCAGCAGCAATGGGTAATAAACTTAATTGGGCACTTGGATGTACTTTTACTCCCAATAATTTTAAATATTTTGGATATAAAGGGGTTTCTACAATGAATTCGGAAGGCATTAATCTCTTCATAGTTTTCCATAGCCACCATCTGAAATAATACCAGCCCCAAAGTGGATAATCTCCTTCCTTGATCTTTCCTATCACCAGCCATTTGGTCAAAACAATAATAAGAGAGTATACCGGTGGAATTAAAGTATACAATAAAAATGCACTTAATAAAGCATAATGCAGCCCATATCCATTAAGCTGGAAATAATAATAGCTTAAATAAGGGAAGAATATCTGAATACTCAACAGAGCAAATACCACCAGTAAACTTAGGGTCTGAGCAATATTACAGGCGATATACTGTAATGTTGAAACCTTGTGGAAAGGTTCATGGTTTGAAGCTTGTTGGGATTGCTTATTTTTAAGACATTCCGAATAAGCAGATAAAGGGCGGTTTTCGTAAATCTCCTTTAATGAGGCGGTTGGAATTCCTGCTTTTTGACGTAAATGGGATATCAAAGTAGCGGCAAGTAATGAATGTCCACCAAGATCTATAAAGAAATCCTGATTCAGATTAATGTCTTTTCCTGGAAATACCCATTTCAGTGTTTGTAACAATCTTTCTTCTACAGGAGCATCAGTGTCTATCTTAATGTTATCATTTTTTTCATGAACTGTAAAGCTTTCAGGAATAGGAAGTCGTTTTCTATCGATCTTACCACTTGGCATTCTTGGCATTTCCTTCATTTGGATAATGGAAATAGGAACCATATAGGGAGCTAGAAACTTAGCCAGTTCTTTTCTCATTTCATTTTCCTCAAATGAAATATCATTGCTCATAACAGCGTACCCTACAAGCTGTCCTTGTCCATTAGAATCCTCTTTTACAGCTACTGCAGCAGAAGAAACATCCTGGAGCTGGTTCAGGCGGGTTTCTATCTCTCCAAGTTCAATTCTGTAGCCTCGGAGCTTAATTTGGTCATCTATTCTTCCTTGAAAATCAATAAACCCATTTTCTCTTATGACAACAGCATCTCCAGTTCTATAGATTTTATCTCCGGGAAGTTCCGGAAAAGGATTGGAAAGAAATTTTTGTTCAGTAAGTTCCGGAAGGTTAAAATATCCATTGCTTACTCCCGGTCCGGAAATAATCATTTCACCACGTTCTCCTCTTGGAAGAATATGCATGTTTTCATCAACAACAGCAATATGATAATTGGGAAGAGGGGGACCAATGGTAAGTTCTTCCTGACTGTTCAGTTTAATCATATTGGATGAAACTGTGGTTTCTGTAGGACCGTAGCTATTGATAAATATTCTGTAAGGCTTTGCCCACTTTTCCTGAACCTGTTTGGTACAAGCTTCTCCACCTGTATTTATAAACCTGATGGCAGGAACTTCATCAATAATAGCTAAAATACTGGGAACAGCGTGAAGTACTGTGATTTTATTTTCTGTTAAAACATCACTAAGTTCATCAATTGCTTTTACAGTAGTAGCATCCGCAATCCAGATAGTAGCTCCGGCAAACAGGCTGATCCAAACTTCTTCACACCACATGTCGAAAGAGACAGAGAACCCCTGATAAACAATATCTGTATCTTTTATCCCTATGAAATCCTGCTCAGAACGTATCAGATGGCATATGTTCCTGTGGGAAATAGGAATTCCTTTAGGGTTTCCTGTACTTCCGGAAGTAAATAAAACATACGCCCAGTTATCCGGATTAGGATTAACATTAGGGCAAGGAATAATTTCTTTGGGTTGAGGAGGAATTGCTAATGGCTGACAGTGGATGTGAGCATCCGTATCTGAAAAATAAGTTTTAACATTAATATCAGTAAAAACTTTTTTTATTCTGTCTTCCGGCATTTCCCTGTCCAGAGGGATGTAAGAAGCTCCCGCTTTTAAAATACCAAGTATGGCAACGGGAAGTTCAAGACTTCGTGGATGCCAGACTCCTACGCGGTCGCCAGGTTGTACACCCTCGCTTTGCAATTGGAAGGCGATAGCATTGCTCCAGCTGTCGAGTTCAGCGTAAGAAATTTTTTTATCCTTAAATATAAAGGCAGTTTTGTCCTTATATTTTTCAAAGGTGGGAACCAGTAATTCAGGCAGAGTTTCATCTTTTATAAACTCTGGACTGATTTTTCCTAAAATCAGGCTTTTCATCATTAAAAAAATAAAATATTGGTGTTAGGGAAATTATATAAATATAGCTTATTTCTGTTCATGTTCAATCTGCGGATTCGTTTTTTAGTTGTAATTTTGCAATAATTAATGTTTACTAACTGTAATTAAAACCTAAAATCTTCATGCTTACTATTTTATCGCAAAACTTTTCCCTTGTTAATGAATGGATTAATGAACTTCGAAACGTTCAGGTTCAGCATGACCGAATGAGATTCCGAAGAAATATGGAAAGAATCGGAGAAATTGCGGCCTTTGAAATCAGTAAAGGATTGGAAGTAAGAGATGTTGAAATCCAAACTCCTTTAGATACCATTAAAAGCAGGGAAATTGCAGTACAACCAGTAATTACAACCATTTTAAGAGCTGGAGTTCCATTATTTGAAGGAATTCTTAATTATCTTGACAGAGCAGATTGTGGTTTCGTGGCAGCTTACAGAAAACACGATGCTAATGATTATTTCTCTATTAAGCAGGATTATCTGACTTGCCCAAGCATTGAAGGGAGGCCTTTGATTGTAGCAGATCCCATGCTGGCAACCGGAGCTTCCCTGATTGAAGCCATTAAAGATCTATTAACTAACGGCAATCCAACTCAGCTTCACATTGTAGCAGCCATTGCTTCAAGACAAGGTGTTGAAACCGTTCAAAATGCATATCCTGATGCTCATATCTGGGTAGGAGCTATTGATGAAAACTTAACATCAAAAGGATACATTACACCAGGATTAGGTGACGCCGGAGACTTAAGTTACGGAGAAAAACTTCAACGATAATTTAAGAAAGATTCCAGAAGTCTTTTATTAAATTCAATAATAAATTTGGTCGTACTTTATCCATGGGATGTTTTGTCTCAGGAAGTACGGCCAATTTTGCATTAGGCAGGCTTCTGTAAACATGAGCACTTTCCTCAAGTGTTACCATATTATCTTTATCTCCTACCATGATCTGAACAGGAGTATCTATAGAAGCAAGATGATCTTTCAGCGGTGGTTTTTTTCCGAGATCAATCATTAAATCAGCAATAGCAGAAAGTAATTGCTTCCATTTTAGACCATGTTGTTTCTCTAAAAGCTGAGCATATTGAGGAATTTTTTCAAGAATAATATCCGGATTAAGCATTTTGCTTTCTTTTAAAGCCTGCTCCTCAGTCCAATCGAATTTTGTTCCCAAAGTCATAATAGAATTGACATTTTCTGGATGTTTCATAGCATAACAAAGGGCAACATAACCACCCATGCTGTGTCCAAGAAAATATACATCCTTTAGATTGTTCTCAGTACAATATTCCGCTAATTCATGAGTGTATTTTTCTATACTGATTCCATCTGCAGGAAGTTCATTATCTCCATGTCCTGAAAATAAAGGAGTATGAATCGTAAAATAGACGGAAAGACTATTCAGGTAAGAATTAAATATTTCAGAATGACCTAAAGCTCCGTGTAATAAGACCAAATTCGGCATGATTATTTGTTTTCCGGAAAATTAAGCAAAAGAATTGGAACACAAAAACGAAGAATTATGCTGAAAAATTTAGGATTAAAAGGATAATCTGATTGAATTTGTTTACACGTCCATTGCCATCACCAGTACACTCACTTTGTTATCTCCGGCATTTAAAATTTCCCAGGCAATGGATGAAACAGTAGTTCCTGTTGTAAAAACATCATCAATGATAAGGATATGTTTTCCTGTAATAGGTTTAGTGAGAGAAAATGTATTAATAGTTTCCAGTCTGTGTTTCTTGTCTTTTAAGGCTTGGGCTTTAGAATAATAGTTTCTCTTGATTAATTGATGATCAAACGGAATTTCATAATATTTTGAAAGAACTTCTGTATATAAATGAAGTTGATTATAACCTCTTTCTCTCTGTTTTTTGGGATGAAGAGGTACACTTAACAAAAGATCAGGTCTCAGTTCTCTGAAATCCAATCGTTCAATAGTCCATTCTGCAAGAATTTTTCCGGTGATTTCTCTGTTACTGTATTTTAGTTCATGAATGATTTTCCTGCTTAAACTATCCTCTTCAAACTGAATAAGAGCGTAAGTATTCTCAACAGGAAACGAAAGCTTACATTGTTCTTTAACCGGATTATTTTTGGAATAGTCATAGTGCGTAAAATGAATTTGTCCGAAGCATAGATCACAAACCAAAAGATCTGCTTCAATAATTCTATTACAATGAAGACATCGGTTGGGAAAGAGTAGGTCTAATATCATAAGTGTGTTTTTACTAAGATATAAAATAGTTTTTTAATCTTTACTCTCAAACACTCAATCTTTTAAACTCAAAAATCCTTTTTTATCTTCTCAATAGCATTCTTCATACTAAGATTGAAATGTTCTTTTTCCAATCGTACCGGAGGAGCCTGTCTTACCTCACAATCCGGGATACTGCAGGATTCGCAGGTTACTCCCACATTGATAGTTTCTAACGATGGAGATTTTATAAAACTGATTTTTTTTATCGTTTGCGAGTTCAATAAAATGCCAAGACAATAACTTCTGTTGCTGCCATCAGAAAAAGGATTTTTCTGAGAAGTAGAAATAACCAGATAGCTTATTCCCTGATCTTTATAATGAGAAATTTGGGCATCTGTCAGCGTTTCATTTTCCTTTAAATGATGAAGGTTTTTCACGGCAATCCATCTTCTGCAGTAATGCTCATTCATAGCATTGGCATGAGGGGCCTGTTGATGATTAAGGTGCAGCTCCTTTAAAATTTGAATTTTTTCTGAACCTTTCTTTTTAACCAAACATAAATAAAACAAATCCTTAATTCCCATTTCCGCAGAAAGGATGTTAGTCAGACGATAATAGAATGTTTCCGGTGAATCTGTGAAACTATTGATAAGGCTGGCAAAGTTCTCAGGATTCCATGTATTTTGCTGGAAAAATTCTGAAGTTTTTTCAATGGCAGGTTCCTTTGATATTAATAACGCTCCTGCAAAATAAGAAGCATAGAAATTATTCAAGATTTCCTCAAAGCTTCCGAAATCAAGCCAGGAATATGTGGTAGGGCGAACTTTTAATTCCAAAACGTTGAACCCTATTTCTTTAGCCAGAATAAATGTTTTCTGATCCTTTTCAAGCTTTTTATTCAGAAGTAGTAATTTTTTTTCCGGAATAAACAGAGATCTTAGGTTGTTCAGTGTTCCATAACTTTCAAAATCTTCAGACTGAATCGTATAATTGAAATTCTCTGTAAGAATTCGCTCCAGAATATCAGACTTTAAATTTTTATCAATTTGAAGATGGTTTTCTTCGGTAAACTGACTTACCTTATCTTCAATTTCCGGGAAATAATTGTCATATAACTCCTGGAATGATCTCAAAACTGCAAAGTAGAACCTTTCCTTTCCAAGATTATAGTTCTGAGAAATTTCTATCAGTGCATTAATGAAAGCCGTTACTTTTTTAGGCGCATCGCTGATAATACTGATGAGGTTATTTTTGTTGATTCCGAATAATTCCAATGGAACTTCTTTGAAGAAATCGGATTGTAGAATTTCATTAAATGGAGCAAGACTTTTATCCAGTTTTGTAGAAACCAGGTCATCAAAAGTGCAGTTCAGAGCTTCAGAAAGCTGAATGATTTTATCATGTTTCGGATATTTTTTTCCATTTTCAATCTCATTAAGGTAAGATTTTGATAATCCGGTTTTTACAGCAAGATCCTGTAGAGACCAATTTTTCTTTTGTCTCTGCTGCTTCAGTTTTAGCCCGAAAACTGTTTTGATATAATCGCTTTCTGAATTCATTACTCAAATATAAATAAATAGATGCGATTATTCGCATAATAATTTTTTGAAAAAATTAGCGAACGTTCGCTGTTTGTGAAAATTTTTGTTTATGTTTGTAACATCAAGTCACAAAATCAATATGTTATGGAAACCAAGACTCAATTAAAAATTACGGCCAAGAAGCAGTTTGAAGAAATTTTCACTCCCGATTTGATAGATTTTTTAATAGCGCTTCATCAGAAATTCAATCAAAAAAGAGTAGATCTTTTAGAAGAACGAAAAAAAACGCAAAAAGAATTCGATCAGGGGAATCTTCCGAAATTTCTGAAGGAGACAGAAGAGGTCAGGAATGGTAATTGGGTATGTGCACCATTACCAGAAGATTTGCTGGACAGAAGAGTAGAAATTACAGGCCCGGTTGATCGTAAAATGATTATCAACGCTCTGAATTCCGGAGCCTTTACCTTCATGGCAGATTTTGAAGATAGCAGCTCACCAACCTGGGAAAATGGGATGGAAGGACAAATTAATCTTTCCGATGCGATTAACAGAACCATAGATTTTGTCAACGAAGCAGGAAAGGCTTATAAACTCAATGAAAAGACAGCTGTTTTATTGGTAAGACCAAGAGGATTACATCTTCCTGAAAAGCATATTAAAATTAATGATGAAGAAGCATCAGGATCATTGACAGACTTTGGAATTTACTTTTTCAGAAATGTGAAAAACCTTTTAGAAAAGGGAAGTGGCCCATACTTTTATCTTCCAAAATTAGAACATTATAAAGAAGCAAGATGGTGGAATGAAGTATTTGTCTTTGCTCAGGAATATCTGGGAATTCCACAAGGAACTATTAAGGCTACAGTTTTAATAGAGACTATTACAGCCTCATTCCAGATTGATGAAATTTTATACGAATTAAAAGAACACAGCTCCGGACTGAATTGTGGAAGATGGGATTACATCTTCTCATACATCAAAAAATTCAGAAACCTTCCGAAATTTATTGTTCCAGATAGAGATCAGGTAACAATGACTTCCCCTTTTATGAGCGCTTATTCAAAAAGAGTGATTGAAGGTTGCCATAAGAGAAATGTTCATGCAATGGGGGGAATGGCAGCACAGATTCCTGTAAAAAATGATGACGAAGCTAATAATATTGCTTTTGAAAAAGTAAGAAGCGATAAAGAAAGAGAAGTGAAAAACGGTCATGATGGAACCTGGGTGGCGCATCCTGCATTAGTTTCAGTGGCTAAGGATATTTTTGATGAGCATATGCCTTCTAAAAATCAGATCGATAAAAAATTTGAATACAATATACAGGAAAGCAATCTGCTGGAAATCCCAAAAGGAGAAATTACAGAGAAAGGAGTAAGAAAAAATATCAATGTCGGGATTCTTTATCTCGAAAGCTGGCTGATGGGAACCGGAGCAGCGGCTATTTACAATCTGATGGAGGATGCTGCCACTGCTGAGATTTCAAGAACGCAGATCTGGCAATGGCTGAAAAATGAAGCGGTATTAAGCGATGACAGAACATTAACCAGAAATATGATCCTTCAATGGGAATCCGAAGAAATGGACAATATTGAAAAATATGTTGGCGAAACCCGCTTTAAAAACGGAAAATTCAAACTTGCTAAAGAACTTTTCAATGAATTGATATTCTCAGAAAACTTTGAAGAATTTTTAACCCTGAAAGCATATCCCTTTATATAGTTAGATAGTGAGAGAATAGGAACATCTGAATATTCACGAAACCTCATATCCCGAACTCCAGAATTCAACAAACAAAATCCAAATATTATGAAAACAAGACGAGAACAAATCCAGGCTCTAGAGCAAGATTGGCTGATAAATCCACGCTGGAATGGCATAAAAAGGCCTTATACGGCAGAAGAAGTATTAAAACTTCGTGGCTCTTACAAAATAGATTATACCATTGCGACAGAAATGTCTAAGAAATTCTGGGAAAAATTAAATACCCAAGATTTTGTGGCAGGACTGGGAGCTTTAACTGGTAATCAGGCTGTGCAGGAAGTAGATGCCGGCTTAGAGGCGATTTATCTTTCAGGATGGCAGGTGGCGGCAGATGCTAACTTATCTGGAGAAATGTATCCGGATCAGTCTTTGTATCCAGCAAATTCAGTGCCTTCTGTTGTGAAAAAAATCAATAATGCTTTATTAAGAGCAGATCAGGTTCAATCGGTAAGTGGAGCTGGAGATAAAGAATATCTTGTTCCAATTATTGCAGATGCCGAAGCAGGTTTTGGTGGAAACTTGAATGCATTTGAACTCATGAAACAAATGATTGAGGCAGGTGCTGCCGGGGTACACTTTGAAGATCAGCTTTCTTCTGCAAAGAAATGTGGACATTTAGGAGGAAAAGTATTGGTTCCTACTCAGGAAGCCATTAATAAATTAGTTGCGGCACGTTTGGCAGCAGATGTATTGGGTGTTCCAAGTCTTATCATTGCCAGAACAGATGCTGATGCAGCAGACCTGCTTACCTCAGATATTGATGATAGAGACAAAAAATTCGTGACAGGAGAAAGAACTTCTGAAGGGTTTTATGTAGTAAGAAATGGAGTAGAACAGGGAATAGACCGAGGATTGTCTTATGCACCCTATGCAGACCTGATCTGGATGGAAACTTCAAACCCGGATTTGGAACAGGCGAAAAAATTTGCAGACGGAATTCATGCACAGTTTCCAGGAAAAATGCTTGCTTACAACTGCTCACCTTCATTCAACTGGGCAGCTAAACTAAGTGTGGAAGAAATGTCTACCTTCCGCGAAGAGTTAGCGAAAATGGGCTATAAATTCCAGTTTATTACCTTGGCAGGATTCCATGCTTTGAATACGGCAATGTTTGAATTGGCGTTGGCATATAAAGAAAGAGGAATGGCTGGATATTCAGAACTTCAGGAACGTGAATTTGCTTTACAATCAAAAGGATTCAGAGCGGTAAAACATCAGTCTTTTGTAGGAACAGGATATTTTGATGAGGTTCAGAATGTTGTTACCAACGGGTCTTCTGCTACCGTAGCAATGAAGGATTCTACAGAAACAGCACAGTTTCATTAAAAATCAGTTTTTTGCATTATACATATTTTCGAAGCTCTCTCCGTTTTTTGGGGAGAGCTTTATGTTAATGGGAATTTTAATGGTAAATATTTTGAACACTATGGATATTTATAACAATGTTTATATCCAGAAAAAGTCGAATGATTCTAAATGAAAAATTATATTATATTTGGACACTGAAAAAAAAGTGAATTTTTCAAAAAAAGTATATATCATAATGAAACTAATTAAATTATTTTTTATTGCAGCAGGATTAACTTTAACTGCTAATACTGTAAATGCTCAACAAAAAATCGGAAGTGTAAACACTGCAGATGTTTTTGAAAATATGACTGAGGTAAAAACAGCAGGGGAAGCTATTGATAATCTAACCAAAACAAAGCAAACTGAGATTGATAAGCTGATTAATGAATATCAGACGAAGTTGAAAGTAGCACAAGATAAAGAAAAAACATTCAACGAAACTAATAAAGAGGCCTTAACGAAAGAGCTTATTGCAGCACAAACAGAATTAGATAATCTGGGTAAAAAAATTGAAGAGGCTAGAGCACAGGCAGCTAAGGAAATTTCTGCTAAACAAGGCGAATTGTTTACTCCAATTCAACAGAAAATAAAGACTGCTATTTTTGCAGTGTCTAAGGAAAGAAACCTAAGCTATGTATTTGATATTGCAGCGCAGGGAAGTAATCTTGTGTACACAGACGAAAGTGAAGATATTACAGCACAGGTAAAAACAAAATTAGGAGCTTCGGCAACAGCTTCTAAGCCAGCAGCAGGAAAAGCTAAAAAATAATTTCAATCTATTGAATAGTATAAAAACGGAATCAGATCAGTCTGGTTCCGTTTTTTTATACAATAAAATATGACTTTTTGTATAAAGATTCATCGGAAACCTTTTATTTTAAATCTTAAATTTGAGTAAATATTTCAATGAAATGAGTTTGGTATATGAAAAACAGATTAAAGTAACGGAAGAACATATCGATCAGAATAATCACGTTAATAATGTTCAATATGTACATTGGGTAGAAGAAATAGCAGCAGAACATTGGGATCTCTTAAAGCATAAAACAGAATATGAAAATGATGTCTGGATGCTTCTGGATCATCATATCCGTTACAAAAAGCAGGTGTATCTGAATGATATAATTACAGTAAAAACTTATCCGCAAGCTCCGGAAGGAGCTAAGCAGCCGAGAAAAGTAGAGTTTTATTGTAATGATGAACTGGTTGTGGATTCAAGCACACTTTGGATTCTGTTTGATACAGAAGCAAAGAAAATAAAAAGGCCGGGAAATGACTGGCTGGAGAAATTAGAAGAACAGATTGAAGAATAAATTAAGAAAGATAACTGTTGAATATCTAGAGTATTTGTATTTAGTTACAAATAAATATAATCGTGGAACAGATACCAATACACTTACTGTAAAGGTATTTTTAAGCGGAGAGAAACAAACTCCATTAATTCTTGATTTTCTAACCGTTGATGATTACCTGATGGGACAGCTCTTAAATTCCGGAATCTTTTTGATGAATACAATAACAAATTCAATAGAAAGAGTCAATACAAATGAACCTAAGTATATACAAAAGCTTATTGTAAAGGGAAGAGAAAAGGGTTGGAATGGGAAAAATAGGATAGAAAAACAAAATGGACTGGATTATTTAGCTGAATTGGGGTATGAAATTGATTCATTAAAGCCCAAATAAAATGTACTGAATTATTATAAAATTCATAAATTTTGTAACATACTAAAGTTAGTAGCTGTCTTATTGAATGAAGATATCAAGAAACAATGAAGCAATCCGTTTTAGCAGCCCTATTTTTTAATGTATCCATTTTAGGATTCAGCCAGACAGCAGAACAGTCAAAAGCCATTGACAACTATATAAAAAATGTTATCCAAATCAATGAAATTCCTGGAATGGCTGTAGGAATTGTAAAAAATGATAAAGTAACCTTCCAGCAGTATTATGGGCGTGAAAACCTGGAAAGTGATGAAAAAGTGAGCTCTAAGTCCATGTTCAGGATATATTCCAATACAAAGCTGATGGCTAATATTGGTCTTTTTAAACTTGTTGAGGAGGGTAAACTGTCTGTAGACGATAAGATTTCAAAATATATAGATAACCTGCCCAAAGATTGGCAAAATATCGAGGTGAAAAATCTTCTTTCCCATTCTTCAGGGCTTCCGGATATGGCTGATGTAAAAGACCTTCCTGAAAAAGCAACCTTTAATGAAGTTATTCAACGGTTGTCAAATGAAAAAAATGAATTTGAAGCCGGTGATCATTATAGGTATAATCAGACGAATTATATGTTGATTAGTATGATTATTGAAAAAATAACAAGAAAAACTTTTGAAGAATATATTCTCGAAAATCAATTTCCGGAATCCAGAAATCAGGTGATTTTTTCTTCTAATTCTATTGAAAGAATCCCTAATAGAGTGGGAAAATATAATTATAATCCTGAGAAGAAGCAGTATGAGAAGCTAACTGAAATTAGTGGTGTAAGAGCCCATTCTGCCAATGGTCTGGCGGTTACTCTTCCTGCTTTTCTACAATGGAGCATCCATTTCAGTAAAAATGATTTTCTGAAACCGGAAACAAAGAAGATGATGTGGAAGCCGTTTGACTATAAAAATAACGGCTGGGAATTCGGACATGGCTGGGAAATTACAGATAATAATAAGACAAAATCATATGGTTTCTCGGGTGGAAATGTAAGTGCTTACAGTATTTTCCCGGATAAAAGTATGTCTATTATTGTCATGTATAATGCCAATAAAGGGTTCCCTGTAATGTACCAAATGGTAAATCATATTGCAGGAATTATAGATAAAAACCTGATGGAACCTTATATGTTGGCTGAAGAAATCACGATCACTGAATCCTTGGCTCATCCCAACCTGAAGAAGGAAACGTACGGATATAGAATAGAAAATGATAATGTGATTTTTTCTTACCAATACCCTAAGAACTCAAGTACAGAATTCATCAAAAGTGTTTCGGTGGCAGGTGTATTCAACAATTGGAATATGAATGATCCATCCTATCAAATGATTCTTAAAAAGAATAATGTCTTCGAGGTTGCAGTACCCAAATCTCAGTTTGAAAAAGGAAAAAGCTATGGCTTTAAGTTTGTGATGAATAAGAGTGGATGGTTAACGATTCCTTACAATGCGGCTAACACAGATGGAACGCAGGATAATAATTTATCCTTAAAAATTGATTAAAAATATATTTGAAAATCATTGTAATAGAGACAGTATTTTCTTTGTTAAGCGGTTTTGTCATATCTTTGCAATATGATACGTATTACAAAAATTTTTACATTCGAAACAGCTCACGTACTGTACAACTACGATGGGAAATGTAAAAATATGCATGGACATTCCTATAAGCTGTTTGTAACAGTGAAAGGAAAACCGATTAATGATATTGATAACCCTAAAAACGGGATGGTAGTTGATTTCGGAGATATCAAAAGTATCGTAAAATCTGAGATCGTAGACGTTTGGGATCACGCAGTGCTTTTAAATGCACTTACTCCTCATAAAGAGTTGGGTGATGATCTTGAGCAGAAAGGACATAAGGTAATCTATTGCAGCTTCCAGCCAACCTGTGAAAACATGCTGTATGCCATTGCTGCTAAAGTAAAATCAAGACTTCCGGAAGGAATTTCTCTGGCTTATCTTAAACTTCATGAGACTGAAAACTCTTATGGAGAATGGTTTGCAGAAGACAATCAATAATTATTATCCCATAAAGCTCACAAGGTGTTAAAAACAACAATTAATTTAGAACCTGGAAAAAAAGTATACTTTGCTTCAGATCAGCATTTCGGTGCACCTACTCCTAAAGAAAGTAAGGTACGTGAAGAGAGGTTTATACGATGGATGGATCAGATCAAGGAAGATGCACAGGTTTTATTTTTAATGGGTGATCTTTTTGACTTCTGGCATGAATGGAAACATGTAGTGCCAAAAGGATATGTTCGTGTTTTAGGGAAAATCGCAGAACTTAAAGACAGAGGAATCCATATTTATTTTTTTGTGGGAAACCATGATCTTTGGATGAAAGATTATCTTGAAGAAGAAATTGGCTGTACAGTTTTTTACCAGAAACAATATTTTGAAATGGGTGGAAAGCAATTTCTGCTCGCTCATGGAGATGGTTTAGGACCTGGTGATAAAGGATATAAAAGAATGAAAAAAGTCTTTACCAATCCAATAGCACAATGGTTTTTTAAATGGCTTCATCCTGATATAGCGATGAAAGTTGCCTTGTATCTTTCTCAGAAAAATAAAATGATCTCAGGCGAAGAAGACAAAGCGTTTTTAGGAGAGGATAAAGAGTTTCTTATCATTTATTCTAAAGAAAAGCTGAAGACCCAGAAGATTGATTATTTCGTATACGGACATCGCCACCTTCCTATGGTATTAGATTTAGGACAAAATTCACAATACATCAACTTGGGAGACTGGATTTCCTATTTTACCTATGGTGAGTTTGAAAAAGACTTTGAATTGAAAACTTTTGAGTAATAAAAACAAAAAAATTACCCCTAAAAAGAGGTAATTTGAGAATGAGTGGGGGACTCATTCTGTTTTTAATCCATATTCCGATTAAGTAATTGCAAGAAGTTTACCAAAGTCAGATTCTGATATTAAAAAACATTAAATAAAAATATTTTATCCTGATAATTGCTTTGTAATGAAGTAATAAGACGATTGAAAAAAAAATTATGGAACCGAAAAATATATTCAACATACAAACCGAACAGGACTTCCTGGATGCATCATTGAAAACATTTCGTTATCAGTATGAAAATGTTGAGATATATAGAAAGTTTGTAGATTTTTTAAACATCAATCCGGATGAGGTAAACGATGTATCGAAAATTCCTTTTCTTCCGATTGAAATGTTTAAAAACCATCAGATTCTGGATAAAAATGTGACTACGGACTTATTTTTTCAGAGCTCAGGTACTACACAGATGAATCTTTCAAAGCACTTCATTGCCAATACAGATTTATATGAAGAAAGTATTTATAAAAGCTTCGAACAATTCATTGGAAAACCGGAGGACTTTATTTTCCTTGGGTTATTGCCAAGCTATCTGGAAAAACAGAATTCATCATTGATCTATATGGTAGATTATCTGATGAAAAAATCGGCAAAGCCTGAAAACGGATACTTCCTTTACAATCATGCTGATCTTTTCAATCTTTTGAACCAGTTACAGGATAAAAAAGTAATTCTGTTCGGTGTCTCCTTTGCTTTGTTAGACTTTTTAGACTACTGTCATTCTGAGCATAGCGAAGAATCTCTAAGTATTCTTGAAAATCTAATCGTCATTGAAACCGGAGGAATGAAGGGCAGAAAGGAAGAAATGACAAAAGACGAACTACTGAAAATTTTACAGGAAGGTTTCAAAACAGATAAGATTTACTCAGAATATTCCATGACTGAATTGTTGTCTCAGGCATATTCTCTTGGAAACAATGAATATCTGTGTCCCAATTGGATGCGAATTAAGATCAGAAATGCTGAAGATCCTTTCTCCTATGAAAAAGAAGGCAGAACAGGAGCAATCAATATCATCGATTTAGCCAATACTCATTCATGTTCTTTCATTGCAACTCAGGACTTGGGGAAAATAATAGGCGATAAATTTCAGGTGTTGGGGAGAATAGATCACTCTGATATCAGAGGCTGTAGCTTGTTAGTGAGCTAATCAAAGATAATTTCGGGATTCATAATATTGAATTTTGGTTGTTGAAGAAAGTCTCATATCTCGCGTCTGAGTGTCTCTAATCTAAACTTTACATTATGCTTAAAATAGAAGAACTTGTTCACGCATACATCCATACCTATTGCGATTTTGAAAAAGAACTCGTACTTACCAATTATTTTCAGGCTGATTGGGAAGCGGATATACTCATTATTGATGCGGAAGGAATGAGCCATGAAATTGAGATCAAGCTTTCTAAAAGTGATTTTAAAAATGATTTTAAAAAATCATATATACATAAAGATACAGGAGAAAAATTTCTGAAACATGATAAAATTTCCTGTGGAGATTATGTCTGTAATGCCTTTAGTTTTCTATTACCAATGGGAATGGTAGACTCCAACCTCATTCCGGAACATTGCGGAATCATTGAATTTTACCATAATGCAGATACCTGGAATACGGAATTCTACATTATCCGTCCACCCAGAAGACTTCATCAAGATTCTTACTGGATGCTGAATGACAAAGACCTTTTCATTAGAAAAATGGCTTTAAATCTGCTTCAACGTAAAATGGAAATCAAAGGAAAGCATGAAGAACTTATTTTCAAAAATCCTTTTGATCTTAAAAATAAAAAGTAAAGTAATTATTTCTTCTAAAAACAAGATGAAATGACTAGCAATATAAGCATACCTATAAAACTAAATCTAACAGGTTTCAAAAAGTTATTAGGTTTATATCAGACACCATTCAACCTAGGAATATAATTCGCTTGCTTCATCAGCGGCAAAGTCGCACTTCTTTGCCTCCTAAAAATAATACTCCCTCATCATAAAACTTTGCGTTTAAAAAACAACCTTATAAAACAAAAAATCCTGTCAGATGACAGGATTTTATAGTTATATGTAATTCTAAAATTAATTAGTCAGCTACTTCTGCAGTATCTCTCTGAAGTAAGAATTTGTAGATTAATCCACCTACAATTCCTCCAAGAATTGGAGCTACCCAGAACAGCCAAAGCTGTGACATAGCCAATCCGCCTGTGAAAACTGCCTGCGAAAGGGATCTTGCAGGGTTTACAGAAGTATTGGTGATTGGAATAGAGATCAGGTGAATCAAAGTAAGAGCAAGACCAATAGCGATACCTGCAAACTTACCATTAGCCCATTTATCCGTAGCTCCCATAATAACGATAAGGAAGAAAGCTGTTAATAAAAACTCTGCAAGGAATGCTGCTCCCATACTGAAGGCTTTTCCGTTGTAGACTGCTTCTCCATAGAAATTGGTAGCAAATGCTCCAGGTGCTGAGAAATCTACAACTCCGGCTCCGTTAAGGATCGTGTATAGACATCCTGCAGCAACAATAGCACCAAGACACTGCGCTACGATGTAAGGGATAAGGTCTTTTGCAGAAAATCTTCCTCCCGCTAAAAGCCCAAAAGAAACCGCCGGGTTGAAGTGACCACCGGAAATATGTCCTACGGCATATGCCATCGTAAGAACAGTAAGACCGAAAGCTAAAGCAACTCCTAAAAGTCCAATGCCGATATCAGGAACACCCGCTGCAAAAACAGCGCTCCCGCAACCTCCGAAAACAAGCCAAAATGTGCCGAAAAATTCAGCAAAAAGTTTTTTTATCATATTGTTTATTTTTAAAATGTAACTCAAATGTAGAATTTATATCTTAAAGTAAAAAGTTAAAACTGAAAAAATATTTCAAAATTAGGGGAACAAAAATTGTAAATTCAATAAATTGGTTTGATGTTTGTTTGGGAATTGTTGGGATACTATTATAGTTGCTATTGAATGAGGTAACATAATTGTTTTATCCTTCCTTAGTAATTTAAAGTGGTGGTTAATGAGAAAGTTTCTTTGTGTGGTCTTTGTACCTTTTATGTATAGTTTACATTATTCGCAGACGGCTAAAAAAGCCCTTCCCTGCTATGATCTTACAACTGTTTTAAAGGTTGAGCCTACTGCGCTTTACAAAACCCATCTGGATGCCTCTAAAAGTTTTGGAGTACAGCTATTGAAGGATTCTAAAACAGTACAGAAGTATATTAATAAAGGAAAGTTTCATAAAATCAAGAAATCCGGAAAAGGATATCAGGTTCAGAAACTTGATTATAGTAAAGCCTATATGGTTTCGAAGGCGAAAACTACTTTGGAGAATATCGGTTCCAAATTCAGTAAAGCAACAAAAGGCGCAACCTTCACTGTTTCATCTATGACCCGAACTCTGGAAGACCAATGCAGATTAAGAAGAGTGAACTCTAATGCATCTTTAGGAATAAGCTCTCACAACTACGGCAACTCCTTTGATATTTCTTATGTAAGATTCAATAATATTCTTAAAAATAACCCGAAAATGGAAGCAGCCTTGGAAAAGGTTTTAAAGCATTATGCAGATGCTGGTAGAATTTATTACATAAAAGAAAGACAGCAGAGCTGTTATCATATTACAGTGCGGAATTATTAATTAAATTCCTACTTGCACAACATGTTTAGTTTATATAATTTTATACAACTAAAAACCATGCTTATGACAACATTAAACATCGTAGACTATTTACTTCCTGTAGAAGAATGCAGGATTGCTGCAGATGAATGGAGCCTTTGTCGTTCTAATTATTCAAAAATTAAGGAATTAATTCCTACAACTTATGTCTTTACGATTTCTGATGGTCCTCTTGAATGGATGAAAAGCTTCAGGGATTATCCTGAATTCTGTACTACAATGGGAATATGGAAGAATCAATTGATCCTGATTTTTTACCCTCTGAATGAAAAAGGAGACAGAATAGATCAAAAAGAATATCCTTATTGCGTTCTTTCAGAATTGGTAAGTGATATAAAGCTTCAGGAGGTACAGGAATATACCATTGTTAAAAATACCATTCTTTCCAAAGGACTTGAGAAAATTGAGAAAAATGCAGATATGGCTTTTCCTATATCCAATAAACCCATTCTTGAGCAGGATAAAGCGATAGAAGCTATTGAAAGCTGGAGAGAATCAGGGATGGATTGGTTTTACAAAGAATGTAATGAATCTAAAGGAATTGGCATTTTTAAAAGATTTTATGTTCCTACGGCAGACTTATGTCTTTCAGATGAAGGTTTGAAGGAAATTAAATGTTCTTTCGGACTTAAATATAATGAAATCTATGGGAAAATGTTGGTAACCCTTATTTTTATCTCTTTCCGCGAAAATTTACAGAATGCTGAACGCGCTCAGATGATGTCCAATACCTATGATTGGGCAAAACCATGTCCGCCTATCTGCCGTATACCAGGATTGGATGGGGAATTTTAAAATAATAAATAAAAGGAATGGCAGATCTTTATAAGACGATTTTATTCCTAAACTACGGATTGCTTCTTACAGTTATAGTTTTGGGAGCTGTTAAATACCGCATATTAAATTCTAAAGAAAAGCAGTATTTTTATTGTATTGCTTTTCTGTTTTTTATTGAACTGCTGAATCTGGTTTTACCTTATGTTTTCAAGCTTAATGATACTTCGTTTCTGTATCCATTCTACATTGCTGGAGAGTTTTTCTTATTAACAGGTCTATTCATCAGAAAATTAGCCTGGCCTAAATATCTTTTAGGGTTGGGTGCTGCAATTGCAGTGGGTTTTATGATTTCAAAATACGGTTTTGATGAGCCTGCCAATGCCGATATTGCAAAAGTTGTTTCCAATATTATCATTATTTGTTTATCAGGAGTAACGCTGATTGATGAGATCAAAAAAACATCCGCTCAGAATCGTTTTCTTTGGGTAGATGCCAGCATTTTTTTCTATTACTCCGTGTCGGTATTCATTTTCATTATTCAGCATCAGATTGTTAACCTTTCAGAAAACAATTATTATATTCTTTTCACGGCCAATAATATTTTTTCCAGTATTCTGTACTGTTCACTTTTATATACCTTCATCCGATTAAAGAAGTAACCTTAAATATCAACCTTTTGATTCTTATAATTGTTACCATAGCAATTATAGTTTCTTTTATAATACTCGCGTACAGAGCTTTTATAAGCAGAATTATGAAGGAAAAAAATGTGCAGCATGAAGCAGAAGTTCTTCATCAGAAAAAGCTGGCATTGGAAAACATCAAAGCTCAGGAAGAAGAACGGAAAAGAATTGCGGTGATGATTCATGATGATATAGGAAACAGACTTAATATTCTTTCCTTATGGCTTAATAATCTGGATACAAAAGGGGATGAGCTGATTAAAAAAAATATTCACAGCCAGATGTCTTCACTTGTGGATGCTGCCAGAAGTATTTCCCATTCATTATATCCTGTGAATTTAGAATCGGTGGGACTGGTTTTATATGCTGAGGAACTTATTGCTAACCTTTCCCATAAAATTAATATTTCCCTGCAGGTAATGCCCGGATATGAAAAGAAAGATATCTTTGTGGAAGTTCAGTTGTATCGGATTATTCAGGAATTTACCACCAATGTCATTAAGCATTCAACAGCAACAGATCTTTGGATTTATATTAAAGATTATCGGCAGAATATGGCAGTCGTTATTTCAGATAATGGGCAGGGATTTGAGTATGAAGAAGTAAAAAAGGGCATGGGAATCAAAAATATTGAATCCAGAATCAAGTCGATGAATGCCGTTCATAAATGGAAAAAATCTTTTTTAAATAAAGGAAGTCGTTTAATTATTAAAATTCCCAAACATCATGAGTTCCCAAATCAAAATAGCACTAATTGATGATGAGCAGCTGATCCTTGAAGGAGTAAAAATGCTGTTGTCCAATGAAAAAAATATATCCGTATGCCTTACTGCAGATAACGGGCCCGATTTTATAGAGTATCTTGGAAAACTTTCAGAACAAGAATTTCCTGATATAGCACTGGTAGACGTTCAGATGAAACCGATGAATGGTTTTGAACTGGTAGAAATTCTTAAAGAAAAATATCCCGATCTTAAGATCATTATTCTTTCTTCCCACTATAAAACATCCATCTTAGGATATATGGTTAAGCTTGGGGTTTCAGCTTTCCTTCCTAAAAATTCAGATAAGAAAACATTTATTGATGCCATTACAATGGTTGATAAAAATGGAGTTTTTTTTACGGCTGAAGATCATCAGATGTTGTTTACTTATATGAACAGTTCTGCCAAGAAAAATTCACTTTTTGAAACGGATGATGAACTGTCTGAGAGAGAAAAAGATGTTGTGAAATTAATCTGTCAGGAATTTACCAACAATGAAATAGGGGAGAAACTATTCATAAGTCCCAGAACTGTTGAAAGTCACAGGCAGCGTATTCTTGAAAAGATAGGTGCTAAAAATACAGTGGGAATAGTTATTTATGCCATTGTGAACAATATTTACTCTCTTGAAAAAATATAACTTGATTCCGTAGAAATACGGAATTTTTTATTTGGTACTTTTTACTCTAGCCAAACTGCACATTCTTCCGTTATTTTGAAATGTCTCTTTTAGGGATTTTAATAAAAACATAAATGCACAGAGAAGATCTGTAATAAAAAATTAACAAAAGAATGAATGTTAGTAGAGTGATTTCCGTCGGGATTTTCTTTGACGGCACGGGAAACAATGGAGTAAATGCACTTTCATCAGACAAACCGCTGAATAATAATGAAAGCTATCACGGTGCATTCACCAATATCTATAAATTGTACAAATCATTTATCGGTAATGAAAAAATATATATCGAAGGAATAGGAACCATCCCAGGCGGGGAAGATAGTAATTTCGCCATGACAACATGTGCCAATCCGCCCTATGGAAAAGGATATGCTTCAGATGATAAACTTCAGAAAGCAGAAGATTTTGTACAAAAAATTATCCATGATGAAGGAGATGAATATCATTTTTACCTATATGGGTTCGGAAGAGGAGGAATGCTGGCAAGAACCTTTAGTCATTGGCTTTTCTCAAACTATTCTTTTGCTAAGATAAGGGTGAAGTTTTTAGGAGCTTTTGATACCGTAGAATCAAAACCATTTAATACATATGATCTGCGCGTGCCTGATCAGGTGGAAAACGTATTACATATTTGTGCAGTCAACGAATGCCGGTTCTTTTTTCCATTAACTGGTATTTTTGAGAATTCAAAAATGATGCAGGATTGCCGGTTTAGAAATAATACATCCACCAGGAAAGAAATTTTTGTTCCGGGTGCTCATGCAGATATTGGTGGTGGCTATCTGGAAGGACCACAATCAGTTTATATTTCTACAAATTTTGCCAATACAGATGATCTGATTGGCTATATTAAAAATATAAGAAATAGAAAAACAGATGCCGAAGGAAATAAAATATGGGACGCTTTACTTTCAGAATTCGGAGTAGAAAGAAAAGATGCTTTTTCTAAAGCCTACCTCTGCAGAAATAAAGTGTATAACGAACTGTCAAAACTATATGGAAAACTGATGTTGCAGGAAACGAATGCCATTTCACCTGTTTTTGCATCAGGAAAAGATTTTGAAACAGATTATCACAGACATCCTTTACTAGAAGACTTATATGAAGAAATGAGGGTTTATGTAAAAGATCTTTTCATAGATAGAAAACCAGTATACAATTACAGTAAACTGGCGGATTACATCCATATTTCAGCGAATTTCGGACTTTTTCATGATGGTTTGTCGAAACGATCCGAGTACGAAGTGAATGTTGAACTTCTCAACAACGGATTAAATGTTTCAAGCAGCACCATGGTAGATCAGAAAAGTCATGCAAGGCTTTCTGCTGAGCTTCATCTTCCTGAGGATAATTTTGTAGCTGAATTTCTATACGGAACAAGTGTTCCCAATAACGATATCTGGACTCGTTCAATTATCAAAACTCCGGTAACAAGACTGGATGAAATAAATAATAAATGCTAGTCCTTATTTAGTTTTAAATTTTAGGTTGGGGAGCACTATGTTAGGTGTTCCCTTTTATTTGGAGTGTATTTTAGATCAATAAGTATAACTACTGAACCTTGAATTTGATATTTTATACTGTCGTTTTTAGGTTTCGATTCCTGTTACTTTGATATTTATATAAATATTGCACCTTCAGGATCCTCATTGGTATAGCTTCTTAATGTTTTTTTAAATAAATTTTACTGGAAAATCAGTCTATAAAAAGCTTCCTGTTTTGGGTCGTTTTTTTATTTCTGGGCTATTCATTTCTTTTTCCGTATTTTTGCACCCGAAAATTCATTATTCATTACTAATTATTAATTACAATGCTTTCGGTTCAAAGTTTAGGATTACATCATTCAGGAAATTATTTATTTCAAAACGTAAATTTCACCATTAAAAAGGATGATAAAGTAGGGCTCGTAGGAAAAAATGGAGCAGGTAAATCTACTTTATTGAAAATGCTGTCCAAAGAAATTAATTTCTACGAAGGAGAGGTTGTAACAGAAGGAAGCATTACCATTGGTTTCCTGAAGCAGGATCTTGATTTCGTAAAAGGAAGAACCGTTTGGGCTGAAACCATGCAGGCTTTTGAGCAAATTAATGCATGGAAGAATGAGCTGGAAGAGGTTAATCACCAAATGACTGTAAGAACTGATTACGAAAGTGATTCATACACGGATTTGATTAATAAAATGACCGAGCTGAATGACCTTTTAATGAACCATGATGCCTACAACTTGGAAGGCGACATGGAAAAAGTGTTGTTTGGTTTAGGATTTAAAGCCGATGATTTCCAAAAAATCACTGATGAATTTTCAGGAGGATGGAGAATGAGAATCGAATTGGCAAAACTTCTTCTTCAAAAGAATGATATCATGCTTCTCGATGAGCCTACCAACCACTTGGATATGGAATCCATCATCTGGCTTGAAAACTTCTTAAAAGATTATCCTGGAGCAATTGTTCTGGTAAGTCACGATAAGCAGTTCATGACCGCTGTTTGTAACCGTACTTTTGATATCAATAATAAGAAAGTTGACGATTATAAAGCCAACTATACCAAATATCTGGTGATGCGTGAAGATCGCCGTGAAAAACTGATTCAGGCTAAAAAGAATCAGGATGCGGAGATTAAGCAGATGGAAGATAACATTAATAAGTTCCGTGCAAGTGCTACTAAAGCATCGTTCGCACAGTCGCTTATTAAGAAATTAGATAAAATTGAGCGTATTGAAGTAGATAACGAAGACGTTTCAAAATTCAATATCCGTTTCGTACAGTCTATGGTTCCTGGAAAAGTGATTTTCGAAGCAGCTAAACTTGGAAAAGCTTATGGCCAGAAACAAATTTTTGATGATGTAGATTTCATCGTTCAGAGAGGAGACAGAATTGCGCTTTTAGGACAAAACGGACAAGGAAAAACAACACTAGCTAAAATTCTGGCAGGAGATATTAAAGATTATTCAGGAGCTTGGAATCTTGGGCATAATGTAAACATCGGATATTTTGCACAGAATCAGGAAGAGGTTTTAACACCTAATAAAACAGTTCTTGAAGAAGCAGAAGATGCTGCTACAGAAGAAACGAGACCTAGAGTAAGAGACTTATTAGGATCTTTCCTATTCCAGGGAGATGCTGTTTCTAAGAAGACAAAAGTACTTTCCGGAGGGGAGAGAAACCGTTTAGCACTTTGTAAACTGTTGCTTCGTCCTTTCAACACTTTGATTATGGATGAACCTACCAACCACTTGGATATTCAGTCTAAGGAGATTATTAAGTTGGCATTACAGAACTTTGAAGGTACGTTGATTGTAATCTCTCACGACAGGGAATTCCTTCAGGGGCTTTGTGATAAAATCTATGAGTTCCGTGATGGAAAAATGAAAGAATTCCTGGGAGACATCAACGAATATCTTGAATACAGACAAAAAGAAAGCATCAGAGAGATTTCTGCAGAAAAGGCGAAGCTTCATAGCGAAGTGAAGGAAGAACCTAAGAAAGTAGAAGAAAAACCTGTTGTGAGTACTAGTCAGACCTCAAATGTTATCACTAAAGAACAGAAAAATATTCAGAATAAAATCAAGAAGGTAGAAGAAAAAATTTCTGAGCTTGAAACTAAAGTAGAAGAAATGGAAGCTTCTTTCGCTAAAGAAAATCCTTCCGAAGAAACTTTAGAAAAATATAATAAAGCTAAAGAAGAGCTGGAGAATGCTCTGCAGGAATGGGAATACTTAGGAACCCAACTTGATTAATTCATCATACAAAAGCTTCATAATTTACTTTATGAAGCTTTTTTTTGTAACAAAATATCATTCTTTTCTACTTATCAATAGTGAATCGTAAAAGTAATTTAATGGAAGTTGTAGCTGAAAATTAAATTATTTTCATAATTTTGAACCATGATTAAAGAAAGCAGAAACTTAAAAGTATTTATTTCCAGGCTATTGTTTGGAGTATACTTCATCGCGCTGCTTTCTCAGAGCTTTCACCATCACGAATCTGTAGATTATTTTAAGGCGTTTAACCTTAAAAAAGTCGAAAATTCTATAACGAAAGCTATTTCTAAAGAGAAAGCGGGTGACTGTCTGGCCTGCCACTTTTTGGTGACCGGACACACATTAGCTCCTGAAGAATTTAGCTTTAGCTTTGAGCATTATACGCACGAAGTAAAGCAAATTATCGCTATTCAGGAAAAAATCTGGTCTCAGACCAAATTTACCTTTCAACTTCGCGGACCGCCCGCAATTTCCTAATCAATACATTCTTATTGGGTTTATAACTCTATGTCATAGAGTTTAAATGTTCACTGTTTAAAGTTATTGAAAAATAGCTTTTAGTTCGTAATGAGTAAATACTCAGCTGCTTACTTCTATAATTTTAAATGATGGCTTTTCATCATTGAAACATTTTACACGGTATCTTATAAATGGTATCAAGAATCTAAGCCCATTCAATAAATTTTAACGAAAAATGTACCTTTCATTAAAAGGGTACGCAATCAATCTATTTACAATGAAATTGATATATTGCCTGTTGCTGATCTTTTGTGGATCGGTATTTACGAGTGCACAGAAAACATATACTGTACAAGGAACGGTTCAGGATTTTCACGATAAAACGATGCTGGAAAATGCAGTAGTGAAGATTGGGAACTTTACAGCGAAAACAGATAAAAAAGGAGTGTTTTCCCTAAATAAAGTTCCTGCAGGGAAGTATACACTCATTGCAAAACATCCTGATTGCAATGATTATACTGAAAATATAGAAGTTGCTCAGGATGTTCATCTGGTTATTACATTGGAACATCATAGCAATGATATTGAAACCATTACAATACATGGAAATCATAAAAATAATGGTTCACTGGTTATTAAAACAGTCAGCAAATCTGATATAGAAAAGAATTCTACAGATAATCTGGGGAATTTATTATCTAAAATTTCAGGGGTAACTGCTTTGAAAACCGGAAATAACATCTCAAAACCCGTTATTCATGGGCTTTATGGAAGCCGTATCAGTATTTTGAATAATGGAGTACGACTGGCAGAACAGGAATGGGGAGTAGAGCATGCTCCCAATGTTGATATCAATAATTTTCAGCATATTGACGTGATTAAAGGAGCATCTGCCTTGAAATATGGAAGCGATGCCGTAGGTGGAGTTGTAGTGATGGAGCCGGAAGTTTTTCCTAAAAAGGATACAATTAAAGGGGCAATTGGGCTTACCGGAATTTCTAACGGAAGAGGTCTTGGAGTGGATGTAGATGTTGCTAAAACCTGGAAAAACGGCTGGGCTGTAAAATCAGGTGGAAGTATCAAAAAACTAGGAGATCAAAGTGCTCCTGATTATAATCTGAAAAATACAGGAATGGATTTTTCATCCTTCAATTTTACTGTTCAGAATAATACCTTTGAAAGAGGAATTTCTTTTGATTATTATCTCACTAATCAGAATATTGGGATTTTAAGAGATTCGCATGTCTCTACAAACGGAGATTATGAAAGAGCGATGAATGCCAACCCTCCTGTTTATTCAGGAAAGTTTAGTTATGATATTGATAATCCGAGACAGGTTGTTGAACATCATATTGCTAAGATTTCAGCATTCAAAAGATTTGAAAATATCGGAAAACTGTCAGCAACATATAGCTATCAGTACAATCACAGGCAAGAATACGATATCAGAAGAGGAGAATTGAAAGATACTCCGGCTCTTGATCTGGAACTAATGACCCATCAGTTTAATATTAATGATCTGATAGAAAGAGGGAAATGGTCTCTGGAAACAGGGATTGATGCTGGGTTTCAGAATAATTATTCAGATCCGGCGACAAAGGCAAGACGTCTGATCCCGAATTATGATAAATATTCTGCAGGAGCTTATTCTATTTTCAAGTATAAAATTTCACCTGAATTCAATTTTGAGACAGGAGCAAGATATGACTTCACCCGTTACGATGTGACCAAATGGTATGATATGAGTGACTGGGAGAAATTATATGCAGATACTTATCCACAATTTTATGTGAAGACAGATCAGAATAGAATTTTGACACGTCCTCAGCTTAATTATAATAATGTCTCCTTCAATGCAGGGTTGGAATATCGCCCCAATGCAAACTTTGATTTGAAATTTAATTATGCAAAAGTAGGCAGATCACCGAATGTTGCAGAATTGTTTTCAGATGGTCTGCATCATTCTGCAGGAGTGATCGAAACAGGAGATATGAGTTTAAAAAACGAACAGGGACATCAGTTTAATTTAAATATTGATTCAAAATTCAATGTTTTGAAAGGGTTGAATGTTTCTGTAAATCCTTATTTATTCATTACTAAAAATTTCATTAATGAAGTTCCGGTGGGAATCAAGGGAACAATAAGAGGTGTCTTTCCGGAATGGGAATACCAACAGATTGATGCAAAGATGTATGGAGTTGATTTAGATGTTAACTGGAAACTGACAGATGACCTTACCTATGTAGGAAAAGGAAGCTATGTCTATGGGAAGGATGATACAAACAACGAACCGTTGATTCTAATGATGCCACCAAATTTCTCCAATGCATTGCAGTTTAAAAAACAAAAATGGAATAATTTCTATTTCACTGTTGAAAATCAAACGTTTTTAAAGCAAACCAGATTCCCGATCAGAAATATACCCTTGGAACTTTATGAAAATGGTGAACTGGTAGATAAAGTACTGGATATTAGTACTCCACCAAAAGGGTATTCACTTTGGAATATCCAAACCGGAATTAACATCAGTAAAAACTTTTCTGCAGGACTTATCGTAAACAATCTGTTCAATACTTCATACAGAGAGTATCTGAATCGTTTGAGATTCTTTGCAAATGAGCCTGGAAGAAACTTTATTGTAAGCTTTAGATATAAATTCTAAAGATCTTAAAACTATTTAATCAAAATTTTACAATTTTAAAATTCTTAAAAATGAACAAACTATTCAATACTAAAAATATTATCAAATTATTAGCGGCTTTATTTATTACTGTTACAACAGTTATTTCCTGCCAGAGAAATGGCTCTGCAGAAGAAGATGATCTTCCTCAGGAAGAACTTACGAACATTGTTCTGTTGGTAACCGAAGAGGGAACTACAAATACAATTTCGTATGACTACAGTATCGGAGCGGGTGGAACGCCAACGATTCCTCTTAAAGATGGGAAGAGTTATACTGTTGAAGCAAAATTCAGAAACGGGAATGAAGATGCTACTAAGGAAATTATTGAAGCTAAAAACGAGCACTTTTTGATTTTTGATTTTCCAAAGTCTAATATTACTGTTGAAAGACAAGACGGAGGCGATTTAAGAGGTGATGGAAAAAGAGTAGGGTTAAGAACAAAATGGACAGTTGTAAAAGCTGTAAACGGTGAGGCACCATTCTTAAAATTAACTCTTATTCACTCTCCGCAAAGTGTAAATGACGCTAAATCAGGAACTGCCTGGGGAAGCGTAACAGGAGGGGAAACCGATGCAGAAGCGAAATACAACCTAAGTAATTAGGAATAATTAATCTTGTTTAAGCCACCGAAACTCTCGGTGGTTTTTTATTTAACAATATTTGGCTGTATTAGTTGATTTTAAATGGGTGATTCTCATAAAAAATTCATATTTTTGCAACCTAAAATTTTAATCAATAATGAAGGTTACCGCACAAAACCATGATGATGTAAGTGCATTGCTTACAGTGACATTGGAAAAATCTGACTACAAAGAAAAAGTAGAGAAGCAATTGATTAATTATGCTAAAAATGCGCAAGTTCCTGGATTCAGAAAAGGGAAAGTGCCTTTGAGTATGGTTAAAAAACAATATGAAGCAGGAATTGCATTTGAAGAAATCAACAGACAGGTTTCTGAAGCTTTGAACAGCTATGTTAACGATAACAAGTTAAGATTAGTTGGTCAGCCTATTCCTCAGCCAGTAAACGAATTCGATTACAATGCTGATCAGCTTGAAGTTGCTTTTGAAGTAGGATATGAGCCTGCATTTACTATAGATTTAGCTAAATATGAAGCGCCTCACTACAAAGTAGAAGCTTCAGAAAAAGAAATCAGCAAGAGTATTGAAAACATGCAGAAGCGTTTCGCTGAGCAAGTTCCTCAAGATAAAATCACTAAAGATTCTTACATCGCTTTAGAGGTTTCTCAAGTTGTGGAAGAAGATGCTGAAGGAGAACACCACCACCACCCAAAAAACATCACTGTTACAGGTGAAAACAAAGAAGCTTTCAAATTAGTAAAAGCTTTAAAAATGGATGGATCTGTAAAAGTAACTAAAGAAACTCTTGCAGGTGATGAAGAATTAGCTAAAGAATTAGGATTCAGCAAAGAAGAAGTAGAGCACCTACACCACAATGAAATTGAAGTAAAAGTAAAAGACTTCTATTCATTAAACTTAGCTGAACTTAACCAGGAGTTATTCGACAAAGTATATGGAGAAGGAAACATCAAGTCTGAAGACGAACTTAAAGATAAAGTTAAGACTGAATTAGACGAGTATTTCCAACAAAATGCTGATGTTCACTTTGTGAATAAAGTATTAGAGCAAGTTACTGAAAAAGAAGTAGTAGCACTTCCTGAAACTTTCTTAACAAAATGGTTAATGTTCTCTAACCAGAACGTTCAGTCTGAAGAGCAGGCTAAAGAAATCCTTGAAGCTGAGAAAAACCAATTGAGATACCAGATCATCGAAGGTAAATTGATGACTGATAACGAAATTAACCTTGAGTATGCTGATGTATTGGCACAAGCTGAGCAGTTAGTGAAAAACCAATTGGCTATCTACGGAATCCACCATTTAGGTGATGAGGAGATCCAAAAATATGCTGTTGAAATGTTAAAAGATCAGGAGCAAGTAAGACAAATCTCTTCTGAAGTTGCTATGGCTAAATTAAAAGATGTAATTCTTGAAAAAGCTAGCAAAAAAGAAACTAAAATTTCTCACGACGAATTTTTAGAAGAACTTAAAAAATAATTATACTCAGATATAAATATTTTAAAACCGTCAATTTTTTGGCGGTTTTTTTTTATTTCTGTTCTTTTGTTCTTTGTCTAAGTATCTTTCAGTATCGCGACTATAATTCATCATTCATCATTCATCATTCATCACTTATCACCCATCACTCATTACTCATGATTTATGTATGTCCGCCATTATTCCTATATTTACCCTTTAAACTTATTACATATATGAAAAAGATCATCATTCCATTTTTCTGTGCCGTACTATTCTCTGTTCCGGCAGCAGCTCAGAAGAAAGATGCCGCTTCTGTAACAACAGAGGCTGTAAAATCAAAGTTAACGGCTAAAGAAGTATTGGATAATTACTTTAAAGCATTAGGAGGAAAAGAAAAATTAGAGGGTGTAAAAACTCTTTATATGGAAAATACCATGTCTGCTCAGGGAATGGAAATTACCATGACTACCAGAAAAATGGGCAACAAATTTAAGTCTGTACAGTCGCTTATGGGGCAGCAGATGGTTCAGTTTTTTGATGGTGAAAAAGGATATTTTGACCAGATGGGAAGCAAAACTGCAATCCCTGCAGATAAAGTTGCTGAGCTTAAAAAAGCAAGACCAGTGGATGCATTAGCATTTGACGGAGCTACTTTTCAAAATGTTACCGTAGAAAAGCTGGATGGTAAAGATTATAACGTATTGTCTTCAGATAAAGGAAAATTTTATTTTGACACTGCAACAGGACTTTTATATAAAACGCTTGCAGGAGAAGGAAACGTAACGATTAAAAGCTATATGACTGTAGACGGACTACAATTCCCAGCTGATGTAGAAGCAGAAGGAGCTGGTCAGAAGGTGACTATTAAAACTACTAAAATTACAGTAAATTCCGGAGTAACGGATGCTGATTTTAAATAGTTAGAATAAGGGAGCCTGAGGCCGGAAGCTGGAAGTTATTGATGGGAAATCAATAGGAAAACACCTCCATCATCAAGCTTCCATCCTAATTACATAAAAAAGCCGGAATGTAGTATTCCGGCTTTCTTTTTTTATTCAGGTTGTCTATGAACCATATTCTTTCTTCCATTCATCGGCAGCACCGCTCAGAACATTGTAAAATTCTTCGCCATACTTTCTGATTAATGGGGTCTTCAGGAATTTATAAACAGGAACCTGAAGCTCTTTTCCAAGCGTACAGGCATCGCTGCATACATTCCATTCATGATAATTTAAAGCTGTAAATGCAGAGTATTCCGTAACACGGATAGGGTATAGGTGGCATGAAATAGGTTTCTGCCAGTCTACGGCACCATCTTCATATGCTTTTTCAATACCACATTTCGTAATTCCTTTATCATCAAAAGTTACATAAGCACATTCACGGTTTTCTACCATGGGAGTAACATACATTCCATCGTGTGGATCGGTAGTCCATGTACCTTGCTCTTCAAGGGCCTTAATGCCTTCCTGAGTAAGATAAGGTTTGATCTTGTCAAAAATACCGTCCAGTATTTCGAGCTCGTTTTTGTCCAGTGGAGCTCCAACATCACCTTCCACACAACATGCCCCCTTACATTTGCTAAGGTTGCACACAAATTCTTCGGAAAAGATTTCCTCAGAAATCAATTTATCGTCTATCTGAATCATAATTTTCTAAAATAAATCAAAATACGTACCTGCTTTAAAGGTAAGTAAACTTAAAATAATAAGCCATAAGCCGGCCTCTTTCATCCAATATTTGGGTAGGAATCTCATCATTCTGCTCAGAATAATACTTGACGGAAACGCCAGAAGTAATAAGTATTCATAGCTTTTATTCATGTATAGAATGATGGTAATAAGCTGAGCCAGGGAAAAGACCAACAGAAAAGTATATTTATATCTGCTTATCGGGCTTTTCTTATTATAGTTTTGAAAATGGTCATATACGGCATAAATAAGCATCAATGCCACTGGGATTAATGGGAATAACTCCGTATAATCTGTTACCGGTTTCATCTTTCCAAATGGGAAGTAATCAATATTCCATGAAGTGAATTGCACAAAATACATCACAGAGAAATAACTGAACACAATCAGAATCATTCCTAAAAGGAACCTGAAAAGATTTAACCCTACTTTGGCTGAAGTAGCAATCACGTGAATGATTACAAAAACCGCCATGGGCCAGGTCGTAGGAAGAAAAATGAAATTCAATGCTACGATGGCACCTACCAATACATAAGATTTCTTCCTTATATCTTCATCGGCACTCGTTAAGAGTAAGATGAGGAAGGAATTGGTTAACAGTGAAACTGCGATTCCTATGTCTAAATTACCCGGATATAGTCCAAAAATAAAGAACGTATATAAAAATAATGGGAGATGGGTCTGATAATTAAGGGCAATACTATGAAAACAAAAATATCCCAAAGCAATTCCCAAAAATGTAATCCCTGCAATAATTGCCTCATAAGTATTGAAATTCAGTATGTTAAATATTACGACTACTAAAAGAAGACAACCAATATAAACAGGAATTGAAAAAATATTGCTTTCTTTTGAAAGTAATTTAAACATTTTTTATAAATTTGTGCAAAGTTAATTTAAAAAAGGAAAATAATGACGTCTTTCTTTCTATTCTTAAGCAAAGTTTTCAAATCGAGTTTCGCATTCTTTGATACTTTCGGAAATGTTTTAAACTGGATTCTATTTATAGTTTGCTGTGTATTATTCACTTATTGGTGCTACGTACTAGTTGTAACCCTAGGTGGTGACAAAGATAAAGACTATTATTCTCCAACGGAAGGTAAGCACCCTTACTACGATCCGAACATCTACAAAAAAGAAGGTTAATTAATTGGTTATATAGTAAAAAACCGATCAAATAATTTATTTGATCGGTTTTTTTATTACTAACGATTAAAATTTTCTTTTACTTAGTCGTGGATTGGAAGTACCAAAACAGGGATATTTGAACTCTTTGTAAGTCCTTTGGTAAGACTTCCTACAAATACATCATAAATTCCGCTTCTTCCGTGTGATCCCATTACAATATAATCAGCATTTTTTTCCTTAGCATATTCAAGGATAATATCTTTTGCTAATCCTTGTTTTAGAAGATGCTCACAATCGATATCATGGGCAATGATTCTTTGCTCAATTTTATTAAGCTGAACCAATTCTTCCCTGATTTCATTGGCTTCCACTTCCGGAAAATATTGAAATCCCATATCACCAATCGCAAAGCCGATGTCTGATGGTGCAACATGGATTAGGTAAATTCTACCATTAAGTTGTTTTGCAAATTTTATGGCACCTTCTACCAGCTGGTCTGTTTTGTCCCCAAAATCTACGGGTAATACAATATTGATCATAACCTTTCATTTTGTTACCTAAAGATATGAAAAATTTACCAGACTTTTATATTAAATACTTATAATATTCGGATGTCAAGCATTTTTTCTTCCCCAAGGTAAGCTTCCAGAATGTCTTTTTCCTCTACTTTTCCAACTCCTTTTGGGGTGCCTGTATAAATAAGGTCTCCTACTCTTAAAGTGAAATACTGAGAGGCAAAAGCAATAATATCATCAAAACCGAACAACATATCTTTCGTATTTCCATCCTGAACTTTTTCTTTGTTTTTCAGAAGGGAGAAAGAAAGGTTATTAAGATCAAAGTTCTCTTTTTTAAAGAAATTTCCTACTACAGCAGAACCATCAAACCCTTTAGCAAGTTCCCATGGTAACCCTTTTGACTTTAATTCGCTCTGAAGATCTCTGGCTGTAAAATCTATTCCTAAGCTCAATTCTTCGTAATGTTTGTGAGCCGTTTCCTTCTGAATGTATTTTCCACCTTTAGATACTTTTATGACCACTTCCAGTTCATAATGGATGTCATTGGAGAATTCAGGAATATAAAAATCATTTCCCTTTAAAACCGCTGTGTCCGGTTTCATGAAAATAACAGGGTTCTCTGGAATGTCGTTTCCTAATTCTTTAGCGTGTTCGCTGTAATTTCTTCCTATGCAGATGATTTTCATAACTTTTTTATTTTTTACTTCGTCATTGCGAGAAACGAAGGCGTCTTTTTAATGATGTAAATGTTTTATTGTGCTTATTCGTGGGTAAATTCATTTCCACAATAATAACACACAAATTTATGGCTTGTCAGAAATGAAATGCCAAAAAAACTGGTAGCTCTGTCATCTCTGTAGATGTGATTGGAGCTGCATTTTGGACATACAAAATCAAATTCCGGATCTTCAATCGTATGTTCTACTTCTAACGAATATTGCTCATTGTCTTTATAGTCCTGAAGAACCTGAGTTGCTTTTTCCCTATCTTCTTCAAAAACCTGAAGCTGAATGCCGCCTACAGCTTGAGAAAGCAGCCAATCCGACTGAATAAGCTGTTCATTCGCAATGAAACTATTGATTCCGTTTTCAGCCAGAATCTGCTTGTCCCTGTTAGCTTCAAGGGCAGTTTCATAAAATTTAAAACGAACGAGGTTAGACATATTTAAAATTTGCTAGACAGTTGAATCTTAGTGAATACTTTTTTCGTATACAAAGGGAAGTCTGCATTCTGAAGCCATCCGAAATATCCAAGATCCTTCTGAAAAACAGCTTTTACACCTTGTCCTTTATACTTTCCGAAGTTGAAAACCTCTTCCTGCTTATCATTATATCCAATAAATCCGGCAAGATCTGCATTCTTATTATGGAAAGTGAATTCGCTTAATTGGGCAACTTCATTCGGAATATCGTCATATTTTCCAACCTGAGCGTCCAGAACTTCGAAGGTTGCCATCACATCTGCTTCTGCAGAGTGTGCATTTTCTAATGTTTTCCCACAGTAAAACTGATAAGCTGCTCCTAAATTTCTAGGTTCTTTTTTGTGGAAAATAGTCTGGGCATCTACCAATTTGAATTTGCTAAGATCAAAATCCATTCCTACTCTTAATAACTCTTCAGCTAAAAGAGGAACGTCAAATCTGTTGGAGTTAAAACCACCCAGATCCGTACCGGTAATCATTTCCATCACCTTAGAAGCTATTTCTCTGAAGGTAGGAGCATCTTTTACATCCTCATCGTAGATTCCGTGAATTTCACTGCTTTCTTTTGGAATGGGCATTTCAGGATTTATTTTCCAGGTTTTGCTTTCTCTGGAGGCATCCGGATTTACTTTTAAGATACAGATTTCAACAATTCTGTCTTTTCCGATGTTGGTTCCTGTAGTTTCCAGATCAAAAATACAAAGTGGTTTATAGAGTTTTAAGTTCATGTTAATCAATAATAATTTGAAAATATGTTCATCAAAAATCAAAAGTTTTACCCTTTGATTTCTATTTTAATTGTCTTTGAAAAATAAGTGATACCAATATATAATAAATAACCAGCATCGGAATTCCTACAGTCTTAAAGATTACAAGAATAGCAATTCCGCCTACTAACAATACCACTTTTGGATAGTTGTCTTTTAATGCTTTGGATTTAAACTTCATTGCCATCATTTTAATAGGGCTAATGAGAAGCCATGAAGTAAGGAATGAAAGGATAATCAACAGTAATGCATTTTCAAACAAGAAACTGAAAGTTCCGGTTTCCTTAAAAGCATAGTATAATCCAAATAAAAGAACGGTGTTGGTTGGGGTGTTTAATCCTTTAAAATAATACCTCTGTTCCTCATCAAGATTGAAGATCGCAAGTCTTAAGCATGAGAAAACGGTTACTACCAAACCAATATACTTAATTTCAAAAGGAAAATGTAGTCCAAGAAGTTCAGCACCGAATGGCTCTAATGCTTTATACATAGTAAGGCCCGGGATCACTCCAAAACTCACCATATCCGCAAGAGAATCAAGCTGAAGCCCCAGATTAGAGTTTGATTTTAAAGCTCTGGCTACAAATCCGTCAAAAAAATCGAAAATAGAGGAGAGGATAAGGCATATTGCCGTTGTTTGATAGTCTCCTAAAATAAGATGTATTACACCCACACAGCCTGCAAATAGATTAGCCAGGGTTAAGGCATTAGCCAGATTATTCTTTATAAAATCCATAAGTACAAAATTACAGTTTTTAAAAATTCTAACTCAAAATAATATGCACTAAAAAACGCAATAAAGTGATTTTGATGTAAATTTGCCCCATGAAATTTTTAAAAGGATTTAGAAAACAGGAAGTTCTGGCACTGCTTTACAGGATTTTTTTAGTCTATGCTTTTTACCAGATCGCAAGACTTTTATTCTGGTATTTTAATAAGGATCTGATTAAAGTAGACTCTGTTTCAGAGTATCTTAAGTTGGCATATCATGGTACAGCCTTCGATACGACGGCTATTTTGTATGTGAATGCATTATTTATACTGTTAAGTCTTTTACCCTTGGTAATCAATACAAAGAAAGGGTTTCAGAAAGTCCTCTTCTGGGTTTATTTTCTGACGAACGGATTAGCGTATGGCATGAACTTCGGGGATTTTATTTATTATAAATTTTCACAATCAAGGCTTACTTCAGCTGTATTTCAGGTAGCAGAGCATGAATCTAATGTTTCTCAAACGCTGATGATTTCTGTTGGACAGCATCCTTTTGTGCTGATTTGGTTTATCGTTTTAATGGGATTGTGGGTTTTCCTTTATAAAAAAGTAAAGGTAGATGAAATAAAGCCAACACAATTACTTCCTTATTTTTTATCTTCCATTGTTACTTTGTGTATCACCGCTGTTCTGGTGGTAGGAGGAATCAGGGGAGATTTCAAACATAGTACAAGACCTATCAATATGGTGGATGCTACCCGTTTTGTAACCAACCCATTGCAGGGGAATTTGGTTCTGAACAGTACGTTTTCATTCTTCAGAACGTTAAACACCAATAATTTCAAGGAAGTTCATTTTGTAGATGAAAAATATATTGAAGAAAATATACATCCCTATAAACTATATGACAGAAAGGTGGAAAACCACCCCAATATTGTTATTTTCATTGTAGAATCTTTTGGCAGAGAGTATTCCGGAGCATTTAATAAGGATAAGAATATTAAAGATTACGTTTCCTATACTCCATTTATGGATAGCCTGGCAACACAAAGTCTTATTTTTCCGAATACTTTTGCGAACGGAAGACAGTCTATTCATGGGATGAGCAGTGTTTTGGCTGGAATTCCGAGTCTTACGGATGCTTTTACAGGATCTCCGTACTCCAATCAGAAAATTCAGTCGATTGTATCTGTTTGTAATGATCTGGGATATGATACGTCATTTTATCATGGTGCACCTAATGGTTCTATGGGATTCCTAGGATTTGGAAATATTTTAGGATTCAAACATTATTTCGGAAAAACAGAATACAATCATGATGAAGATTTTGATGGGATGTGGGCAATCTGGGATGAGCCATTTCTTCAGTATTTTGCTAAAAATGTAGGGAAAAAGCAGCCTTTTATGACTACAGTATTTACAGCATCTTCTCATCATCCATTCAAAATTCCTGAAAAGTATCAGGGAAAATTCAAAAAGGGGAAAATAGAAATGCATGAGCCGATACAGTACACGGATTATTCCATTAAAAAATATTTTGAAACGGCTAAAAAACAACCTTGGTTTAACAATACGATTTTCGTTTTTACAGGAGATCATACCAACCAGATCTATTATCCGGAATATGAAAAGGCAATGAACCGTTTTGCCGTTCCATTGGTGTTATATTCTCCAAATCCAGCATATCAGCTTAAAGGTGAAAATCAGGAAATGGCTCAACAAATCGATATTTATCCAACACTTGCTGACCTGATTGGTTATAATAAACCTATCAGAAGCTGGGGAAGAAGTCTGGTAAGTGATAAAAAATATCCGGGAATTATGGTGAATTCGGATGGAAATAATGAACAGTTTATGATTGGAAATTATATCTATCGATTTGATGGCAAGGAAATTGTGGGTGTATATGATAAAACGGATCTTGCTCTTGAAAAGAACCTTATTGGCCAGCTGAAAACCCCTGAAGTAGAACGAGGGAAACAAACTGCAAAAGCATGGTATCAGGATTATATGGATAGAGTGATTAATAGGAAGCTTAGATAAGTAAATCCATTTGTAGGCTCTTTTATGCTTTGTATAATAAAAGTTTTTGTTCGTTAAGAATTAATTTATATTTTTATCAATACATAGAAAAGTATATTGTATTAAAATTAAAACTATAGAAATATGAAAAAAATAATGTTAACATTCGCGCTTTCTTTATTTGGTGTGATGACTTTTGCGCAGATAGAAGGAAAGTGGAAGACAATAGATGATGAAACTAAACAAGCTAAATCTATTGTAGAAATCTTTAAGAAGTCAGACGGGAAGTATTATGGGAAGGTTTCTCAACTATTGATAAAACCTGCTGATCCTAACTGTAACGTTTGTAAAGATGACAGAAAAGGAAAACCGATTTTAGGATTGGAGGTAATCAGAGGTATGAAAAAAGAAGGTGATGAATTTACAGGAGGTACTATTACAGACCCTAAAACAGGAAAAACATACAAATGTACCATTACAAAAAGCGGAGATAAGCTTAATGTAAGAGCATATTTGGGGGTATCATTATTCGGAAGAACCCAGACTTGGGAGAAAATTAATTAATATAAGTTTAAATAGAATTTTAAAATGACATTTCAGAAATGAAATGTCATTTTTTTTTGAAAAATTATGTAACGAAAATAAAATCTCCCCACTTATAGAATATGAGCACCGGACAGGAGAAAACATTTGTAGAATTTTTTAAGCCTAATCAAAAGCTTATCCATAAAATATGCAGGATATATACAGATAATGCTGAAGATCATGATGACCTTTTTCAGGAAATCACCATCCAGCTATGGAAATCTTTTCCAGGTTTTAAAGGAGAAGCTAAATTTTCTACCTGGATGTATCGTGTAGCACTTAACACAGCGATTACACTATTCAGAAAACCTCAGAAACAGAAGGCGCAAACGGTTGATATTGATGTTTCAACCCTCAAAATAGAATATGAGGCTTACGAAGATGAAGAACATAAGCTTCAAAAAATGTATAAAGCCATCTATGAATTGTCTGATGTGGAAAAAGCTTTAATCATGATGTATCTGGAAGATAAACCTTATAAAGAAATAGGAGAGATCCTTGGAATTACAGAAGGGAATGCAAGGGTGAAAATGAACAGAGCCAAAAATAATTTGAAAACCAAAATAAACACAAAATAGTATGGACGAATTAGAATTACTGAAAAAAGATTGGAACAAGGCATCAGACGATTTTAAAGAATATTCTGAAAATGAAATCTATAATATGATAAAACATAAATCTGTTTCCATCACCAAAACATTGCTGCTTATTGGAGGAATTGAGATTATATTATGGACCTTGTACGGCTATCTTGATCAACAGTTTCCCTATCTGAGAGTGGCTATGTTTTTAGTTTTTACAGGATTAATTATTTATCTGTTCAGTAAAATGAAAACCGGGCAGAACAGTATTGCATTAATGAAAAGTATTATGAATCTGAGAACGCTCATATTAGCATATGCATGTATTTCTTTGATGTTGGCGGTTGTTGATAGTATTATTCATTTCGATCATAATGTAAAAGATTTTATAGCAGGTTCTAAAGATGGATGGAATACAGCTCATCATATGAATAAATTACCCACTAATCCTGATACAATAGTCCCTGTAATGGCAAATTATATTGTTTTTGCAATTGTTTTGCTCATCACCTTTTATCTTTTGTATATAATTTATAAAAGAACTTATGGGAAAATTTTACATGATCTTAGAAAAAACTACAAAGAACTCAGCTGCCACGAAGAAAACCCTATTTAAATAAAATTAATATTAAGGCGTTCCATTCAAATGAGATACCTTTTTTGTTATGTTAGTAATAAAAAATCACTATTTTTGTAGTCTAAATTTTTCAAATAAATATGGCAGAATATACTTTTCGTGAGGTAATTGCACAAGCAATGAGCGAGGAAATGCGTAAAGACGAATCCATCTTTTTAATGGGGGAGGAAGTTGCAGAATACAATGGTGCGTATAAAGCTTCAAAAGGAATGTTGGATGAATTTGGTCCGAAAAGAGTGATCGATACACCTATTGCTGAGCTTGGTTTTACAGGAATTGCTGTAGGAGCTGCAATGAATGGTAACAGACCAATTGTAGAGTATATGACGTTCAATTTCTCATTGGTAGGTATTGATCAGATTATCAATAACGCAGCGAAAATCCGTCAGATGAGCGGAGGTCAGTGGAACTGTCCTATCGTTTTCAGAGGTCCTACTGCTTCTGCAGGACAATTGGGAGCTACACACTCTCAGGCTTTTGAAAACTGGTTTGCAAACGTTCCTGGTCTTAAAGTAATCGTTCCTTCAAACCCTTACGATGCAAAAGGATTGTTGAAAACAGCTATCCAGGATAATGATCCTGTTATCTTCATGGAATCTGAGCAGATGTATGGTGATAAAATGGAAATTCCTGAAGAAGAATACTACTTACCAATAGGAAAGGCAGAAATTAAGAAAGAAGGTACAGACGTTACTTTGGTTTCTTTTGGTAAAATTATGAAGCTTGCTATTCAAGCGGCTGAAGATATGGCAAAAGAAGGAATCTCTGTAGAAGTTATTGATCTTAGAACAATTCGTCCACTGGATTTTGATACGATTTTAACATCTGTAAAGAAAACAAATAGATTAGTGATCTTAGAAGAAGCTTGGCCATTTGGGTCAATTTCTTCCGAAATTACTTATATGGTACAGCAAAAAGCATTCGATTACTTAGATGCTCCAATCAAGAGAATTACTACTCCTGATGCACCTGCACCTTATTCAGCAGCATTATTTGCAGAATGGTTCCCTAAACTTGAAAAAGTAAAAGAGGAAATCAAAAAAGCGATGTACGTAAAATAATGATAGATTATAGAGAAAAACTTCCGAAAGGAAGTTTTTTCATTTATTATATTCATGAAGAAAAGTTCTTGACGTCATAAAATTAGTATAAATTTGCGCCTTTAAAATAAATAAGCTGATATGGCAGAAGTTACAGAAGAAGGTTATCATTTTGATATAAAGAAACTTTCTTTTATTGGAGTTTTAGTGTCTTTGGGAATTGTTTTTGGGGACATTGGTACCTCTCCGCTTTACGTAATGAAAGCAATTGTAAATGCGAGATCTCAAGGTAGTAATATGCCTTTCAATGAATATATAGAAGGGGCTCTTTCTTGTATTATTTGGACGCTTACCCTTCAGACTACCATAAAATATGTAATTATTGCGTTAAGAGCAGATAATAAAGGAGAAGGCGGGATTTTAGCCCTATTTTCCTTAGTTAAAAACCTTAAAAAAGGTTGGCTATATCTTATTGCAATTGTAGGAGCTGCAGCACTTATTGCGGATGGGGTAATTACCCCTTCGCTTACAGTAATGTCAGCAATAGAAGGGCTTGAGATCTATAATCCTCATACCCCTGTTGTTCCTATTACTATTGGAATTCTTATCGTAATATTTGTGGTACAGCAATTTGGCACTAGTTTTATTGGTAAATTTTTTGGACCAGTAATGGTAGTTTGGTTCCTAGTATTAGGAGGCTTGGGAGTTATGCATTTGAGTGAAAACTTTGAAATCCTAAGATCTTTTAACCCTTATTACGGCTACAAGCTAATTGTAAACTCTCCAAGTGCTATTGTTATTCTTGGTGCAGTTTTTCTTTGTACAACTGGAGCTGAGGCTCTTTATTCAGACCTAGGACATTGTGGGGCCAAAAATATAAGAGTAAGCTGGGCATTTGTGAAAATTATGCTTATTCTAAACTATCTTGGGCAAGGAGCTTGGCTTTTGACCAACTATAATAAACCTGGATTCTCTGTTGTAAACCCATTCTTTGGTATTATGGAAGAATGGATGATTATACCAGGGGTTATCTTAGCAACAGCCGCTGCAATTATTGCAAGTCAGGCCTTAATTACAGGCTCTTTCACAATTTTTTCTGAAGCAATGTCCCTCAACTTATGGCCTAATCAAAAAATTGATTATCCTTCCGGAGTTAAAGGACAAATGTATATTCCTAGAATCAACTGGGGACTTTTAATTTTATGTATCATCGTGGTTCTTCATTTTAGGGAATCAGGAAAAATGGAAGCAGCATACGGACTTTCCATTACAGTTACCATGTTGATGACCACAGTCTTATTAGTCTTCTGGTTATTGAAACATAGAGTAAGTAAAGTACTGATCCTTCTTTTTGCTTTAGTATATATGGCGATTGAATTAGGTTTCTTCAGTGCTAATATTATTAAATTCATGGAAGGCGGTTGGATTACTGTTGTATTGGCTGGGTCTATTGGAATTTCCATGTACGCATGGTACAACGGAAGATTAATAAAAACAAGGTTTATTCAGTTTGTAAAAATAGAAAAGTATATTTCTATTCTTAAAGACATGAAATTGGATGAAACCATTCCAAAATATGCTACAAATCTTGCTTATTTAAGCCGTGCTAAAAGAAATGATGAAGTAGAATCTAAAATTATTTATTCCATCATCAAAAAGCAGCCGAAGAGAGCAGATCATTACTTTATTTTAAGTATTGTAAATCAGGAAGATCCATATACATTCAAATATACAGTAGATGAAATTCTCCCGGGAACTGTTTATAAGATCAATTTCCTTTTAGGATTTAAAGTAGACCGAAGAATTAATGACTATTTCAATATGGTGTTGAAAGATCTTATGGCAGACGGAACCATTCCTTCAAGAAGCAGCCATCCGTCTTTAAGAGCTCATAATATACCGCCGGATCTGAAGTATGTTATCATTGATAACACCTATATCAACGATATCCTTTTAACTGTTAAACAGAAGATTACCCTCAATATTTACAACTTTGTGAAGTATATCGGAAGTGATGACTTTAAGGCTTGGGGAGTGTCTTCTCATAACGTTGAAGTGGAATCTGCACCAATTACAGAGCTTACAGTTTATGACAACAAAATTGAACAATCCGGGTACTTTCGTCATAACCCTTAATTGCAAGAGCATTTAACCATACTATCTATTTAAATAAAAATCAATAAATTTGTAGATAATTTTTTTAATGGATACAATACAAAAAGAAAAAAATATAGCTTTAATCAAGGATGTTTTAAGAAACTACTTATTAGAAAAAGGGTTTAGAAACACTCCTGAAAGATATACGATATTAGAAGAAATTTATAATATGGATCATCACTTTAATGTTGATGATCTGTATCTTCTGATGATGCAGAAGAAATACCATGTTTCTAAAGCAACTATTTATAACACTATTGAGATTTTCCTTGATGCAGGTTTAATCCGTAAGCATCAGTTTGGAGAAAAAACCCTTACTTCTTCATCTTATGAGAAGTCTTATTTTGACAAACAGCATGATCACCTGGTGATCTACAAAAAAGACTCAGATAAAGAAATCGAAGAAATTATTGAATTCTGTGACCCAAGAATACAAGGAATCAAAGAAGCCATTGAAGAAGCATTTGGCGTAAAAATTGATTCTCATTCGCTATATTTCTATGGCACTAAGAATGACTAATTAATGAGAATAATCCTTTTTCTGTTTATCTTTATTTCTACGCTTAGCTTTGCGCAGGATAAAACTCCTGTGAAGAGAGATCCTTATTTACAGAATCCCTCTACGGCTCAACCCAAACAGCTGAAACCCGAAGATAAAGTAAAGATCATCCATGCGGATGAAATAAAAAAAGACCCAGCTAAATACGATGGGAACCAATATTTTATTGGAAATGTTCAGATTGAACATAAAGGTTCAGTGCTTACAGCAGATGAAGTGATCATCTATCAAGAAGAGAATTTCGTAAAAGCAATAGGTAATACAAAACTTCAAAATGCAGATGGCTCTGTAATCACTGCAGGAGAAATGGAATATGATGGTAATACTCAAAAAGGTGTTGCCCGTAAAAATGTTGTCCTTACAGATCCAAAGCAAACGATCAAAACAGATATTCTGTACTATGACAGGCTTGCCAACCAAGCTTATTTTAATACAGGAGGAACTATTTCCGATAGTCAGGGAAATGTGATGTATACTAAGTCTGCAACCTATTTTCTCGATACCAAAATGATTGATTTTGTTGGAAACGTTAAAATAGACAATGCCCAGTACATCATTGAAGGAGTTAATATTAAGCAGAACCAGAATACCAAAGTAGCCGAATTTTTCGGACCTACTACTATTACCAACAGAGCTAATCCAAAAAACAGGGTTTACACAGAAAGAGGAACCTATAGAATGGAAACCAAAGAAGCTTTCCTGAATAAGAATTCCAAGATCTTTTATAATGATAAAATCCTTACCGGTGATGATATGTACTTTAATCAGATCACAGGTTTTGGTAAGGCTACCGGTAATGTAACTTTGGATGATCCTAAAGAGAGAAGGTATATAAAAGGAGGATATGGTGAAATCTTTGAAAAAAAAGATTCTTCAATGATGACCAAAAATCCTTACGCTGTAAAAATCATGGAAAAAGATACCGCCTATTTTGCAGCAGAAAATATTATATCTTACCAAAAACCGGATTCTTTAGATATCAAAATAAAGAAGAGTTTTTTAAGAGCCTATAAAAAAGCAAGAATATACAAATCCAATGCACAGGGAAGAGCAGACTCTATTGCTTTCAATGAAACGGATGGTGTTATGCACATGTATACAAAACCTATCTTATGGAGTGGTGAAAAACAGGTAACAGGTGATAAAGTGGAAGCCTATTTCAATACCCAGAATGAAAATATAGATTCTTTAAAAGTAATTGGAAATGCTTTTGCCATTAGCAAAGTAGACTCTTTAACTCTGAAAGATGAATTCAATCAGGTAAAAGGTAAATATATGACAGTTTACTATCAAGGTAACGACATTAAAGAAGCCAGGGTAGTTGGAAATGCACAGTCTATTGCTTATGTAGATGATGTAAACAAAGAAACCCAAAAGCCCGAAAGAATTGGGATTACACTTTCAGCCTGTGGTATTATTGGTGCTTTATTTGAGGACAGAGCTTTGCAGATTATTTCCTGTAGTATTGGTGCTACCGCTGATACCTATCCCATGAGTAAAATAGAACCTTCAAAAAGAAAGTTTCCGGATTTCAACTGGAATACCAAAGACCGGATCAGGAAATGGCAGGATGTATTAGTTGATAGTCCGAATTATGAAGAAATTAAATATTCTTCAGATAATGAACTCTATGATCAGGCTCAGAATGCTATAGAAAAAGAAAGGGCCAAAGAAGAAGCCAAGAAGCCAAAAAGAGTTAGGAAATAAGGTATTATTATGAAAAAGATATTATTGTTGTTATTTTTCCCTGTAGTGATTTTTTCACAAAATTTACAAGAAGGTGAATTTATATGGAGTAAGGAAAGAAAATTACAAAAAGAAGATTATAAGTTAATAACTCGTGATAATAATGTTCCAATAAGATCGGCGATCAATTTTTCTTATCATTTGAGAGGTTTTAATGTCTTTAATAATAATTTTAATAGAAATATTATCAACAAATTTTCCAGAAATTCTTCAGCATTAAATCCAGTTTCAGATAACATCTCGGCTATGATAGCTTATCAGCAATTGAATTTTGATCTATCTGAAGTGTATGCCCGAAAAATGAGAAAGGAACTTCTTATTCATAAAAATAAGCTTTGGAAAGGATTTGATTACGCTGACAGTATTTTTAATAATCTGACAGTTGAATATGTCAAAACTCAAGCTTTAATGAATGAAGAAACACATTATGGACTTAATGTTCAGAAGCTTCAAGATTGGAATCAAAAAATAAACGATGAGTTGGAAGGCCTTTCCGAGTTTGATTACAATAACACATCTAAAATTAAGATAAAGAAAAGTTCTAAAGAAGATATCTGATTTAGAATTCTATAAAATATTTCCGAAATGCAGAAAGATTTTTTTACATACCAAGCGCAAACAACCCAATTTGCTGCAGGCTTTGAAGTTGAAAAAGCGGAAGGAAGCTATATCTATGGTACAGATGGCAGAAAATATCTGGACTTTGTAGCAGGGGTTTCTGCCAATACATTGGGACATTCACATCCTAAAGTGGTTAATGCCATCAAAGAACAAGCTGATAAATATCTTCATGTAATGGTATATGGTGAATATGCCCAGGATAAGCCAATAGCGCTTTGTAAGTTGCTTGCAGAGGCTACTCCGGATCCTTTAGAAGTTACTTATCTTGTAAACAGTGGAGCGGAGGCGATTGATGGAAGTTTAAAGTTGGCAAAACGATATACAGGAAGAGAAGAAATTGTTTCTTTTAAAAATTCCTATCATGGAAATACGCATGGAGCTTTAAGTGTTTCCGGAAATGAAACTCATAAAAGAGAATTCCGCCCGTTATTGCCGATGGTTACTTTTATTGAATTCAATAATGAAAATGATTTCGATAAGATTACAGAAAAGACAGCTTGTGTCATTCTGGAAACGATCCAGGGAGCGGCAGGTTTTTTAGTTCCAAATAATGACTATCTCATAAAACTGAAGAGAAGATGTGAAGAAGTAGGAGCTCTTTTGATTTTGGATGAAATTCAGCCGGGATTCGGGAGAACCGGAAAACTATTCTCTTTTGAACATTTTGGAATTGTCCCTGATATTCTTGTCATGGGAAAAGGAATGGGAGGAGGTGTGCCTGTGGGAGCTTTTATGAGTTCTAAAGAAATGATGGAAACATTATCTCATTCTCCAAAGTTGGGACACATTACGACTTTTGGAGGAAACCCACTGATTGCAGCAGCGAGTCACGCTACCTTGAAAGAAGTTCTTGAAAGTGGCTTAATGGGAGAAGTTGAAGAAAAAGAAAAACTGTTCAGAGAGCTTTTAGTACATCCAAAGATTAAAAATATCAACGGTAAAGGCCTAATGCTTGCGGTGAATCTTGGAGAGCCGGAATATACCTTAAAAGTAGCTAAAAAATGCATGGAGAACGGACTTATTGTTTTCTGGCAATTATACAGAAATGAATATCTGAGAATATCTCCGCCCCTTACATTATCTCTTGAGGAAATTAGAGAAGGTTGTCAGATTATACTTGATATTCTAAATGAAGATTAAAGATAAAATCTCTCCAAATGGGGAGATTTTTTTTTATGCTTAACATGGTAATTTTAAAGGTTAATACTTAACATAATACATATTTTTTATCTCTGATAAATATCATGCAGATTCTTTAAAAAAGTAACTGCAATTTTGTGTAATAAAAAAATTAATTTATATATTGCGGGACGATAAAAACAAAGATTATATGGCGAAACATAAAGTCCATTACGAATTTCCAATGCATTGTTTATCAGAGATTTTATATGAATATCTGGCTACTGCAGAGGGGTTGTCTGAATGGTTTGCGGATGAGGTTACAGAGAAAGGCGATGATTTCTTTTTTAGCTGGGGTGGAGGCCCTGCAGAAAAGGCCACTTTGATCAGATATAAGCCTGAAGGTTTCGTGCGTTTCAGATGGGAAGAAGATGAAGGAACTAAAAACTTCTTTGAAATGACCATCACAATTGATGATATTACAGAAGACTTAGCCCTGAATATTACAGATTTCTGTGAAGAAGGTGATGAAGATGAAAACGCAATGTATTGGGAAAATCTTATTGAGAACCTCAGAATAAAATTAGGTGCTGCATAATGCAGGACTGTATCAAATGATAAAACTGATGAACGATTTATCGTTCATTATTTTTTTGTAAATAAATCACATCGAAAATTGGAAAATCAATATTTTACTTCAGACGAGTTGAATGTAAAGAACAGAGCCTTTCTTTGGGGCGATGCAGTAAAGGTTTCTTTCTTTGTAAGAGACGGTAAATTGATCATGGATGAAGAATGCTATTTCTTCCTGATGGCTTCCATGAGAAAGATGAGAATGAATATTCCCTTAACCTATACGCTGGAGTTTTTCCAGTTACTGTTCCAAAAAGAGATCATAGATGGGAAAGGAATAAAGAATGGAATTATCAATTTCCAGGTATTTAGAAATCAGGATGCCTTAACATTGGCCAAGTCTTCAATTTCCTATTTTTATGAAGTTGATGAGATGGATGATGTACTGGCAGTTCATCAGAGATCTCTGGATCTGGATCTGATTAAGGAAATTAATGTGAATAATAACCTCTTAAGTAATATCAGAGTACATTGTCCTGAAAACATCTACGGCGGAATTTACGCCCAGGAAAATGATCTTGATGATGTTATCCTTTTAAACCCTAATAAAAGAATTGCCCGTACTACTTCCGGTAACCTTTTGTTTATGGAAGGAGATGTTATTAAAGTTCCAAAGCAGACAGAAGGAGCTTACATCTCTCCTTTAATGGAAAACTTCGTTACTTTTTTACATAAAAATAAGCTGGCTGATATCCAGGAACACGAGATTATTGCATTTGAATCTCAGAAAGCAGAAGAAATTCTAATGATTTCTGATGAGAAAGGCATATTTTCTGTAGGTAAAATAAGAAATAAAACCTTTGAAACTTCCCGATTTAAAGAATTGGTAGAAAGTTGGAAAGAGAGTTTTAACTCATAAAATTGACAAACCCGGTAAACAACAACATTACAAAGTCCTTTACCGGGTTTTATTCTGATTAAATCAGAAATTGTTTCTCTATTTTAATTTTCGTTGATGATGTCAACGAATTTTTGTGCGATTTCCTTTTGTCCGTTTTCGCTGGTAATATAAGCTCTGTCTGCAGAGTTATTGATGAATCCCAGTTCAACCAATACAGCAGGTGCTTTGGTTTCTCTTAACATGTGAAGATTATTACGTTCTTCAATTTTACGAACTTTAAACTTTTTATAGATTTTCCCCGCCAGTTGTTTTGAGTCTTCAGAATTCTGAACATATACCTCAGTTCCGTGCATAGAAGTCTCTTTCTGAAGAGAAGTATTAACATGGAGTGAAATGACCATTTCAGGGTTCAATTTGTTGATTTGAGTAGTTCTTTCTGAAAGGCTGGGATAAGTGTCTTCATTTCTTATTAAAATCACCTCATATTGATTCTGCTTTCCACTAAGTTTTTGAATTTGTTTCGCAATACTTAGTGTAATATCTTTTTCAGTGAAATGATCATATACTGAACCATTATCATTTCCACCATGACCGGCATCTATGACAATATATTTCTTATTGAGAGGAGTAAATGATAAAAAAGCAGTCGAAAAGATTGATAAAGCAAGTAGTGTAATACCTTTCATTTCAATGATTTTGGTTTTTCAAAGAACGGAAAAACTTTCTTTAAAATTGGTTAACAGAATCTTAAAATTTGTTAATTATTTTACCGGTCTGAAAAGGATATTGCTAATTTAATGAAATATCCTCAGGTGAATTAGCCCAAAGTAAGAATTCTCCACCAAGATTCTGCATGATAGATTTCCATAGGGTTTGGTCATTTGGAAGAGTATAATCAAGATTGTAAACATCTACTACGGTCCACATTTTTCTCTGAACCTCACTATCTAACTGGTTAGGAGCCCATCCCGAATATCCAGAGAATATTTTTACATTGTGAATATCCAGTTCATTGGCTAATACAGCATTGATGATACGTTCAATGTCTTCGGTAAGATAATATTCATCCGTGATATCAGTAAAAACCTCAGTAACTTTTTTATCCCCTTTCACAATGAAAAAGACCTTGTCGTTTTCTACAGGACCACCATCATATACCTCAATCTTAAAATCAAAGAAATCTTTGAATTTACTGCTCATCTGACTATTCTTTTTATTCAGTATTAAACCGAAAGCTCCGCTCTCGTTATGTTCAATAACCAATACCACCGATCTTGAAAAAATATCGCCGGAAATGTCAGGTGTCGAGATTAATATTTTACCTTTGTATGAGTGATTCATACTCAAATTTAATAAAAAATATTTATGGAAAACCTGCATGACAAAAGAAAAGTGTACGATAAATCCCAACTTATTGAAAGTGAGATAAAACAAAATCCAATTGAGCAGTTTAGAGACTGGTTTTTGCAGGCTAGTGAGAGTCCTATGATCTCTGAAGTCAATGCTATGGCGGTTTCTACAGTAGAAGAGGATGGTTGTCCAAGAACAAGAATGGTGTTGTTAAAAGCGTATACTCATGAAGGGTTTATTTTTTATACCAATTACAACAGCAGAAAAGGAAAAGCCATAGAAAATAATCATAAAGCCTGTTTACACTTTTTCTGGCCAAATTTGGAGAGGCAAATCATTATCAAAGCTAATCTTGAAAAAGTTGCAGAAAACTTAAGCGATGGTTATTTTCATTCGAGACCGAAGGGAAGCCAGCTAGGTGCTGTAGTTTCTCCACAAAGCCAGGAAATTCCTAACCGTGAGTTTCTGGAAGAAAAGTTAAAAGACCTTGAAAAGGAATACGAAAATACGGAAGTTCCAAGACCTGATCATTGGGGTGGATATCTTGCAAGACCTTATGAAATTGAATTCTGGCAGGGAAGGCCCAACCGTCTTCACGATAGAATCATATATCAGTTGGAAGACCTGGACTGGAAGATCTCTCGACTGGCTCCATAAGAAGAAAGATGGAAGCGGAAAGTTTGGAAATGGGAGCTAGTACCAGATGTCATTATTCCTATTTTCAGCTGATTAATTGAAGGAAATATTTTTAAACATCAATAGAAGCGGACTTTAGTCCGCTTATTTATTATACGCACTTTAAAGGCTTTAGCCTAAGCTTAATCATCTCAATATCTTCATTCCTCTTAATGTTTTCTTTTAAGGGTAATTTTTCCTAGTTCTAATCACTTAGTTTGTATCTAAGCTCTGTATAGCTAATTAGAGGTATGTAGATTATTTGCGAACGAATTAAGGTCTATTTTTATTGAATTATAGTTGTATTTAGGAATTCAAATCCATAATTAATAATCTATCCAATATCGGTAATTATAAGGTACAAAAAAGGCTGTTTCGAAGAAACAGCCTTGAATTTTCGTAATCTGAATGATTATTTTTTCTTAGCACCAGAAACTGCATTTGATAAATCAGCTCCAGCCTTGAATTTAGCAACTTTTTTAGCAGCAATTTTAATTGGTTTTTTAGTTGCAGGGTTGATCCCTTGTCTAGCTGCTCTCTCAGCTACTGAGAAAGTACCGAAACCTACTAAAGAAACTTTTCCGTCTTTTTTCTTTAAAGTAGAAGTTACGTTACCAATGAAAGATTCTAAAGCTGCTTTTGCAGCCACTTTAGTGATACCTGCATCTTTTGCGATTGCGTCGATTAATTCAGACTTGTTCATAATTTTTAATATTAAAGTTAGTTCGTAATTATAGCAAATATAATACTATTTTCTAATTGTGCAATTTTTTTATTAAAACTTGTACAATTTTTTTACTTTTCAGTGAAAATGGTTAAAATATGATAATTCGTGTTTTCACGAAAAACCTACGTTACGGGTTACTAAAATCATGCCAAATGCTTATGTTTATTGACTTTAGCAAAAAGTTAATATTATTTCCTGTATTTATTAAATCCTAAATTGTGTATAAAGTATTGATGTTTTTAAGAATATAATTGTTAATAATATAAGTAATGATCTCTTTTTTTGTGTTTTACAAAATTAAACCCCGTTGTTTATGGGAGTTTTTTAATGGTAATGAAGGTCTGTTTTATTAATTTTTATTAATAAATTTGCAGCATGTTAATAGAAGTTTTCAAATCCAAGATTCATAGGGTAAGAGTTACGGCCTCAGACCTTAATTATATAGGAAGTATAACGATAGATGAAGATCTTATTGAAGCTGCCGGTTTGGTAGTGGGAGAAAGGGTCTATATTGTTAATGTAAACAACGGCGAGCGTTTCGATACGTATGTTATCAAAGGGAAAAGAAAATCCGGAGAAGTATGCCTAAATGGGCCTGCTGCAAGAAAGGTACAAAGGGATGATATCATCATCATTATTGCCTATGCGCAGATGACACCTGAAGAAGCAAAAGACTTCCAGCCGAAAATCGTTTTCCCGGATGAAAAAACAAACCTTCTTACGTAATTCATGGAGAAAACATCAAAAAGTCCTTTAAAATCAATCATTACAATAGTAATATCGCTTGCTTTTGCAGGCTTTTTTTTATGGCTTGCCTTGCGTGGGCTTGATTTTAAAGTGATTCAACAGTCATTGGCTAAGGCCAACTACCTTTGGGTATTGTTTGCATCTGTATTTGGTCTGTTAGCCTATTGGTTCAGAGCGATTCGCTGGAATCTGATGCTGGAGCCAATGGGACATAGTATTTCCAATTCCAATTCACTTTGGTCTATTTCATTTGGGTATCTCATGAACCTTACCATCCCTAGAAGTGGTGAAGTGGCGCGAGCTACAGCTTTGTATGGAGTGGAAAAAGTACCTGTAGACAAATCCTTCGGAACCATAATTCTGGAAAGAGTGGTGGACTTGATATGTATGCTCGGTTTCCTTGGTCTGACATTATTGTTTAAATATGAAGCAATTGTGTCATTCTATGAAAATTCAGGAGTGAATATCAATCCTAATAAAATTCTGCTTGTTTTTGCTGTATTGATTGGAGGTACTGTCTTGTTTTTTGCCTTTAAAAAGAAATTAGCAAATGTTCCGTTTCTAGGTAAGATTGTCAATTTTATAGATGGAATTTTTCAGGGACTGACTACCATTTTCAAATTAAAAGAAAAAGGGAAGTTCATATTATATACACTGGGGATCTGGATTTCCTATTATTTTGCAGCTTATCTGGTATGTTTTGCACTTCCTGAAACTTCAGCATTTACCTTTGCAGATGGTTTCTTCATTATTGTTGTGGGAACAATGGGAATGATTATTCCTGCCAGTGGTGGAATTGGCGCCTATAATCTGGCGATGAAGTATGGTTTTATGGCTCTTTTTATCTCAGTGGGAAAAAGTGCTGATCTTGGTGGTGAAATGGGGCTTACCTATTCTTTTATTTCCTTACCGCTTCAGATTGTAATTATGCTTGTAATGGGGCTTATCTCAATTCCAATGCTGGCAAAAGCAAGAAATGAAGCTGCTTCAAAGAAGGAATTTTAAAAAAGTAATTCAATAATTATATCATATAAAGGTTCAATTTTTTAATTGAGCCTTTTTTATTGCTGTTTATGTAAGTGAAAAAAGAGACTTAATTGTTTTATATCCATTATTTTTAACAAATAAATTTGGTCAATTCGTAAATCAAATCTATCTTAATGCAAAAAATAATTCATAACATAAAATACTATGGCAATTAATCTACAGAAAGGACAAAAGATTGAGATCGGATTGACTAAAATGACAATTGGACTTGGTTGGGATCCTAATGAAGGGACAGGCTACGACTTCGATCTTGATGCTTCAGCAATCATGATTGATTCTGACAGAAAATTAGTAAGCGAGGAATATTTTGTTTTTTATAATAATCTGACTTCGCCGGATGGAGCTCTTACCCATACCGGAGATGATCCAAGTGGAAAAAATAGTGATGGAGATGATGATGAAGCAATCATTATTGATCTTGATAAAGTAGATTCAAGAGTGGAAGAAATTCTTTTTGTAGTTACTATTGAAGATTTTGAAAGAAGAAAACAAAACTTCGGACAGGTGAGAAACTCTTATATCAGAGTAGTAGACAACAGCAATAATCAGGAGATTGCAAAATATGAGCTTGATGAAGATTTTTCGATTGAAACAGGCGTTGAATTCGGAAGACTGTATAAAAGAAGCGGAAGCTGGAAGTTTGAAGCTTCAGGAATAGGATACAGAGCAGATCTTGGGTTCTTCCTTGAGAAATATTATAAAGGACAAATCATCAAATAAATAATCAATACACTAATACACAAAACGATAGCTATGGCAATTAATTTACAGAAAGGTCAAACGATTGATTTAAGAAAAAACGACCGTGGAGAGAGTGTTTATGACCTTTCAAAAGTAACGATCGGTTTAGGATGGGACGTAAGAAAGCAAGGAGGTTTCTTTGGTAAGATATTTAGTAAGGAAGCAGAATATGATCTTGATGCAGTAGCATTTCTTTTAGATGGCAACGGAAAAGTTGCCAATCTTGGAAGAACGGTTCAGACGAATGACGGAAGACAGATGGGATTGTATCAGGGAGATGTGGTTTTCTTCAATTCTATGCAGCATCCAAGCGGAAATGTATGGTTAACGGGAGATAACAGAACCGGTGCCGGAGATGGAGATGATGAGCAGATTATTGTAAAGCTGGATCAGCTGGATCAAAGCTACCAGAAAATTGTATTCCTTGTTACTATTTATCAGGGAAGAGCCAATAACCAGCACTTTGGAATGATTGAAAATGCATTTATCCGTGCGGTGGATGCTACTGGTAAAGAAATTACCAAATACAGCCTTTCCGGAGATTCAAGTATGAACGGAATGTGTGCGATGGTTTTTGCTGAAGCATATCGTCATAATGGGGACTGGAAGTTCCGTGCTGTGGGAGAGCCTCACAATACAGATAACTTCATTGATATTCTGAGACAGCAGTATTCATACTCAAACTAGACTTTAGATTTCAATTTAACATAAAAGCCGGCTGGGAAGTCTTCGACTTCCTCCGCCGGCTTCAGAATTAATAACCACCTTATGACCAGAAGATTATTAGCCTATTTTTTACTGGATACTTCCGGCTCCATGAACGGGGAGCCCATCCAGGCACTGAACAACGGTTTCAACGGGCTTATCAGTATGCTTCGTGCAGATCCGCAAGCCATGGAAAGCCTTCATTTAAGTGTCATTACTTTTGATAGAGAAGTTAAAAATATCATTCCGTTAACTGCACTTGCCAATTTTTATCCCATGGAGATTAGCTGTCCGGATAGTGGCCCAACTCACACTGGGGCAGCACTGGAAATGGTAGCTGAGCTTGTTCAGAAAGACCTTGTAAAGGGGTCTGCTGATGAAAAAGGAGACTGGCAGCCGTTACTTTTTATATTTACGGATGGAAAACCTTCTGATATTCAGAAATACAGACAGATGATTCCGGTTCTTGGAGGCCTTGAGTTTGGAGCTATTGTAGGTTGTGCTGCGGGTCCTAAAGCTGATGAACAGTATCTGAAAGAACTTACCGATCATGTTGTAAAACTTGACACAACAGATGCCATCACACTTTCATCCTTTTTCAGGTGGGTGAGTTCTTCCATTACACAAGGTGGACATTCACAAAATACAACAGATCACGTAACATTGCCTCCGCCACCATCGGAGCTTACTATTATTATTTAAAAAATTGTCTTTACAGTTATGAGAAGGCTACCGATTTATTTTTTAATTGACGTCTCCGAATCTATGGTAGGAGACCCGATTGAGCAGGTACAGGAAGGAATTTCCGATATTGTTAGAGAACTGAAAAAAGATCCGTATTCATTGGAAACGGTTTATATTTCCCTGGTAGGTTTTGCAGGAGAGGCAGAAGTAATTACTCCGCTCCAGGATATTATCAGTTTCTATCCACCTAAAATTCCAATTGGAAGTGGTACCTCATTGTCGCAAGGCTTGATTAAAATCATGGATTGCATAGATCAGGATATTGTAAAAACAACGTACGATAGAAAAGGCGACTGGAAGCCAATTGTTTTTCTGTTTACAGATGGTGTTCCCACTGATGATGCTACCAAAGCAATCGAAAGATGGAATACTAAGTATAACGGAAAGGCCAATACCATTGCTGTTTCTATAGGAGAGAATACCAATTATAAACTATTGGGTTCACTGGCGGATAACGTTTTACTGTTCAATAATACAGATGAAAATTCGTATAAAGAATTCTTCAAATGGGTAACAGATTCTATTAAAACAACTAGCCAGAGTGTTACCGAAGCGAAGAAAGAAGGGATTAATCTTTCCAAAATCGATTCTGTGATCCTTGAAAAAGTAGATCCGCAGATGGAACAGCGCTTTCCGGACAATAATTTTGTAGTTCTTAATGGAAAATGTTCTGAGACGGATAAACTCTATTTAATGAAATTTAAAAAGACATTCGGGGAATCAAGTATTCCGGGGATGTCAACCAGATATTATAAATTGGAGGGAGCCTATAAAATTGATGAAAAGTCTTATTACAGGCTGTCTTCAGCCCAAAGGAGTAATCTGAAAATTTCAATAGAAGAACTTCAAGGGGGAACTTCCTGTCCGCATTGTGCAAATCCTATTGCGCTGGCAACCTGCGCATGTGGTGGAATTCATTGCCTGCAGGGAGAAGGATATAATAAATGCCCTTGGTGTGGAACTTCTGATTACTACGGATATTCGGGAGGTGGATTTGATATCAACAGAACGTTAGGTTAAATCGTATTGCCCATGAAAATACCTTCATTTTATTTTGGGATTGGAAAAAAGCCTGTGGAAAAAGGAACTATTCATAAAGAAAAGGAAGAGTTTAAAGATGCTCACTGGGTATTAAAGCATGCCCATTCAGGAAAATTCTATGAATTCACCCTTGAAATGGTTGATTTTCCGAATATCAACATTAAAAATATCGGCAACCTGGAAGAAACAGGACTTACGTTTGAAAATAACAGAATTTCCGGAATTCCTACAGCCCATAATATGTATCATCTGGATATAGAATTTTTCCATACGGAGGATAAAGAAAATACAGATGTTAAAAGAGTTCAGCTATTGGTTAATATTGATCCCAAAGATTTATGGAAGAATATTCCAAGTGATAAGGATGCTGATTTCTATAAAGAAGATGAGGTCTCTTTTCAAGGAGAATTTTCAGACAAAAAAATGGTTGTAGCTTCCAAAAGAGGCCGTTCTCATGCCCATGAAGGAAAATTCAGAGAAGATGATTTTGCAATAAATAAACTTCCTTTAGACTGGAATATCATTTCTATATCTGATGGTGCCGGTTCTGCTGTAATGGCAAGAGAAGGTTCAAGGCTGGCCACTGTTTCTGTTAATCATTTTTTCAGTTCTGCGGAAGTTGTAAGTGAAATTGAAAATAATGTCAACATTATTTATACTTCAGAAGATGTAAAAAAAGAACAGGAAGCCAAGGAGAATGTGATAAGACTCCTGTATGAAGGGGTTTTATATGTTCATCATACTTTGGAGAAAAGCGCTTCAGAAAATAAATTTTCTACTAATGATCTGCATGCCACTCTTGTTTTTTCTTTGGTTAAAAAATTCAATTTTGGATATGTGATCCTGAGTTTTGGAGTAGGAGACTGCCCGATTAACCTTATCAATACTGATTTTTCTGAGGTAAAGCTTTTAAATATCATGGATGTAGGAGAGTTCAGCGGTGGGACTCGTTTTATTACCATGAAAGAAATTTTCAACGATCATATTGTTTCCCGTTTCGGGATCACTTGTGTTAAGGACTTTTCATATCTGGTGCTCATGACAGATGGAATTTATGACCCAAAATTCCTTACTGAAAACAAGCTGGAAGATACAGGAAGCTGGAAAACATTTTTTAAAGATCTTAACGGAGATAATGATGATCTTGCAAAAGTAGATTTTATCAATGATACTGAAATTGCTCAACAACTACTTCACTGGACTGATTTCTGGAGCAGAGGAAACCATGACGACCGTACATTGGCCATAATTTATTAATTCAATATGAAAAACACCATTAAGGTTGTTTCTGTTCTGGATGCAGCCAAATCCTATGAATATGTAGATGACAAACCAATCCAGGGCGGAGTAAAAGATGTTTACTTTTCGCCAGACAGAGAGTATGTAGTTGCTTTTTACAGAAATCCGCTGGATGAAGGGCAGAAGGAAAGAATTATGAGAATTGTTTCTACCTATCTGCAAAACATTCAGAATGGGAATTCAGCAGACTATTTTCTGAATGAAATATTCAGATGGCCCTATGATATTGTGGAAAAAGATAGGCTGACAGGAATTGTGGTTCCTATTTACAATCAAAAGTTTTTCTTTGCTAAAGGATATGTAGGTTCGGATAATATTCAGGGTGAAGATAAAGTAGGGAAATGGTACACAGCTCCGATGTTCAGAAATCCACAGTATCCTTTGAGACTGGATCAGTCTGAACTGGGAGATTGGTTAAGCTATTTTCAGATCGCAATCAATATCAGTAGAGGTGTAAAGAAGCTCCATCAGATGGGATTAGCCCATTCCGATTTATCATATAACAATATTCTGGTAGATCCAGTGACCAAATCGGCCTGTATTATTGATATTGACGGACTTGTTGTCCCAAAATTATTCCCTCCGGAAGTAATCGGAACAGCAGACTTTATTGCGCCTGAAGTTTTAAAAACCCAACATTTGGGACTTCAGGATCCCGGAAGACATCTTCCTAATCAAAAAACCGATTTGCATGCTCTTGCAGTCCTGATCTATATGTATCTGTTAAGAAGACACCCTCTTCGTGGTGGAAAAATCTGGGATCTGGATTCTGAAAAGGATGAAATGATATCTATGGGTGAAAAAGCATTGTTTATAGAACATCCTAATGATCCCTCCAATAATGTAAGAGCAGATCATCTTAGAAAATGGGATACTTTCTGGGGTGACCCACAGAAGATTCCTTATACTGCAACAGGGCCATATATTGCAGATTTATTCAGAAAAACATTTATATACGGATTACATGATCCGATCCGACGTCCTACAGCCAATGAATGGGAAACTGCCTTATTGAAAACGGTAGACCTGATACAGCCTTGTAAGAATTCAGAATGTACAGAAAAATGGTATGTTTTTGATAACATGAGCAATCCTAAATGTCCTTTCTGTGGAACTCCACATCAGGGAACGCTTCCGGTTCTGGATCTATACTTCAGATTTGATGATGAGGTCTGGAAACCTGAAAATCATAGGTTGATGGTGTATCACAATCAATATTTATTCAAATGGCATGTGTCCAGAAAGGTGATCAGAAATGAAAATCTTACGATGCAGGATAAAATGCCGGTAGGATATTTTACTTTCCATCAAGGAAAATGGGTATTGGTGAATCAAAGTTTAGCAGGGATGAAAGACATTACAGAACAGAAAGAAATTCCACCGGGATCAATGGTAGAGCTGACTGATGGAAAGAAAATACTGTTATCAGCAGAAGAAGGCGGAAGATTGATCTATGTGACAATGGCCAATCAATAGTATTAAAATTCAATAGAAGCGGGCTTTAGCCCGCTTTTTATATTTCTAACAAATCCACTGGCTTTAGCCAAAACTTATTCTGTTCAATTTGAAAATATTCTAATTATTTCTCGCAGATTTTTCAGATTACGCCGATCAGATCTTTATGTATAATCATCAGTGTGATCTGTGGTAAAAAATCTGCTTTATCAGCTTAATCCGCGAGAGATTATATTTTATTCAGATCTTAATTGGAACTTATTAGAGCAAATTTATCTGCATTATTAAGATTTAAACCGGAGAAAATTCCATAAAGTAGGCATACTCATCTTCATCTACGATTTTAAAACCTAAACTGGAATAAAGATGCTGTGCCTGATTGGTTTTTAAAACACTTAAAGACGCTGTTTTTCCTGCTGCAGAAGCTTCCTCTAAAATATCAGTCAGGATTATTCTTCCCAATCCTTTACCTTGCTGGCTGGGATCAATCTGAAGTTGCATGATATCAATATTCGTTTCAGCTCTGTCTAATTTCAAGAGCCCAATAGGCTGATTGTCCAGAAAAATAATATGTGCCTTAGCAAACTGATCAAGAACCCGGCTAAGAGTCATTTCCCGGTCTGTAGGGAGATTGGATGCTGCATAATGCGGAACCATTGTTTTTATCCTCAGATCAAGGAGATAATCAATATCGTTTTCTGTCGCTTTTTGGTAGGTAAGTGGAGTTTTCATATTTTTTTTGAATTCGAATTTTAAGCCAGGTTTTTCCTGTTGATATAAAAGAATTAATAAATATCTACAACAATAATCCTCGGATTTTTTTGAACATCAATTATTAATTTCATTTTGATGGCCTGTTTTAAGAAAGTATGGACATGATAAACAGCTTGGATAAAATCCTGTCTGTTATCAGGGTAAAATACTTTTGTAAGAAATTTCATTTCCTCTTCAATAACTTCAGACATCAATTCATTTTGCAGATTTTCTGATTGTACTGTTTCAATGATGCTTTCTTCCTCTTCGGTTAATTCATCAGGATAATCATACAATTGACTGTCAATAATTTTTTTGGTAACCAGAATAAGAAAATTATTGAAATGTAAAAAATCTTCAGTTCGGATATTGATGCTCAGATCTTTTCCCTGTATTCCGGTAACAGGAAAAGAATCAATATAAGCTTCATACAGGTATCCATAGGCTTTGCACGCATTTGTGGTAGTAAGCTCATAGAGTTTAGTAATTCCTAAATAATCATATAAGGTCTTGAAATACTCCTCTCTTGCTTCTACAGAATCATTAGGAAATAAGGGATGTATTTGACTTTTAAAGAAATGCGTAATTTCATACAGATCATTGGGATGCATCATATTGATGTCATTTCCAACACATTCCAGGAGACTGTTGAAATTAATGTTATTGTTCTCAACCTGCTTTTCCTGATCTTCAATATAATTTTTGAACGTACTGGTATGGTAGATTCGGTGCTGGAGATCCTTGTACAGATTGCTGGCAGCTTTTGTACTATCAAACATGTAGATTGTAATATTTCTTTCCATATACCAGTTTGTTATCCTATTAATTTCAGATTTCAATAATAAATAAATCTGTTTGCTGCCTGCGGTTTTATTTAATCAAATGTAATATTTCTTTGGCGAAGATAGGCTTCATCCATATTTTCTTTTTCAAAATGATCAGGATACATTGTGATTTTTATATACTCTTCATCAGGGTAAAGACCTCCTAAAAACAATTCATTACCTACTAATTTTACCTGGATGGTAAGTGCATTAATAAGAATTTCTTCATCTTGTAATGTTTTGATATTAAAAATAAAGAGCCTCTGATAATGGTTATCTTTGTACTTAATAATCAGATGATTTCCATAAAAATATAAAAGACCATCTCTGAAAATGGGTTGTCCTAAGGTATTAACAGGTGGCTTCCAGGTAAGCACTTTCTTTTCCTTCAGCCTGACTCTAACTTCTTCTTTTCCAGCTTCATTACATTGCCACCATGCGATCATACCATCATTATTGATGGCCGTCTGATGTGGAGATACCGAATTTTCCGTACCTGAATGATCCGTCCAGATAATCTTTTGCTCACTGAGTTCTGTTTTAATATTATCAGTGAACAATTCTTCATCAATCAGGGAAAGGATTTCAGCCTGCGTCATTACTTTTTGTTTCTTGGGACGAAGATATTGATTTAATTGGAGCCAGAGAAGAAGAGAAATGCCGGAAGCTTTTTTCCGGCACTCAATCTCTTTTTAGATCAGTTCAAAAAAGTTTCTTCTGCCAATTTTTATTTTGATTTCTTTTATCAGTTCTATTTCCTGGTCAGGATTTAGAATTTTAACAGAATTAATTTGAACACCACCACTTTCAATAAGCCTTCTCACCGCAGATTTGCTGAGGTCATTTTTTAGTTGGTAGCAAAGTTCAAGAACAGTTGTTCTCTGTTGGTTATGATCTAAAGTATGGATGGAAACAGGCTCAAAGCTTTTCTCATCAAAATTCTTATTCTGAAACTGGTTATTGAAGAAAAGTTCTGCACTTTCAGCAGCGTCATCATCATGGTATTGACTGATAATATTTTTGGCAACCAGTTTTTTAATGTTCATCGGATTTTCACCGTTTTCCATTTTTACCTTTAAATTGTTTTTCTGCTCTATTGAAAAATCTGTGGTAAGATCGATGAATTCTCCAATTAAAGCATCTGGAATAGACATGGTTTTACCAAACATTTCATTCGGCTCATCCGTCAATCCGATAATGTTGTTCAAAGACTTACTCATTTTCTCTTTCCCGTCAAGACCTTTTAACAAAGGCATACACATGACAATTTGAGCAGGCATCTGATGAACTTCCTGCAGTTGTCTTCCCATCGTACAGTTGAAAAGTTGGTCGGTTCCTCCCATTTCAATGTCGCATTCAATTTTTACAGAATCAAAACCTTGCAGAATAGGGTATACCAGCTCATGCATGGCAATTGGTGTATTTTCTGTAAACCTTTTATTAAAATCATTTCTGTGCATCAGTTGGGCAACCGTAACTTTTGATAATAGTTGAATAACTTCAGAAAAATTCAATGCATCAAGCCAATCAGAATTGAAAACGATTTTTGTTTTTTCAACATCAATAATTTTCGAAAGCTGATTGATATAAGTTTGTGCATTATGCTGAACATCTTCAACGCTTAAAGGTTTTCTTGCCTTATTTTTCCCTGTAGGATCACCTATTCTTGCGGTAAAACTTCCCACCACAATGATAATCTGATGACCCAGATCCTGAAATTGTTTCAGTTTTTTTAGCACAACGGCATGTCCCAGATGTAAATCAGGAGCCGTAGGATCAAAGCCCAGTTTAATAGAAAGTTTTCTGTTTTCTTCTTTGGCTTGTTTTAATTTCTCTTCCAATCCGTTTTCCGGAAGGATAATAGAAACATTTTCTTGTAATGTATCAATCATGTTGTAATAGTTTTAAATGAAAAAAGCCCGGACAGTACTGTCCGGGCTCTATATGTTAAGTAGATTATTTAATTTAGATTACAGATATAGAAAGTCTTCCCGAACGATAGCTCGGAGTGTAATATTCACTGAAGAATGGAAGACGCAATATGCTGTTTAAGTGTTTCATTGATATTGTAAATATAACAGGATTTTTCCTGAAGTTCCAATATTTAAACCATTAAGATGTAGTGTAAGTGATTATAACAAGATTTGTTTTTTTAGAAAAAACTTAACCATTTACGTATCTTAATGGTCTAAAATAATGGTTCAAAACAATTTTACTTGCCATTTCTCAAGCTAATTCTGTGCCACAATTTGTTAAATTGACTTTATATGTTTTTTATCATGTTATAAGCGTTTTTCCATCTTATAATTGATAAGATCGATTCCTTTTACATTTACTATTTGTTCCTGGATGAGCCTGAAATCCATAGTTTCAAAAAATGATTTTGCTGTTTTGCTTACATCAGCAGTTAAGACCTTTTGGTTTTGATCTAAGGCTTCTTTTTCAATAAGCTTATAAAGTTGGGAAGCAATTCCCTGATGCTGATAATCCTTGTGAACAAACAACAAATCAATATAATTTCCTTGAGCAAGAGTACAGAAACCAACAATTTTATTCTCAGATTCAGCAATTAAGATATACTGCTCCTTCATTACATTTAGCCATCTTTCTTTATTTTCAGCACCGGATTTCCAGGCTTCAAGCTGAGCTGTATTATAATCCCGTTGGCAGATGGCTGTAATGGTGTTCTGAAAAAGAAGCAGCATTTCCGGAAGATCCTGTAAGTTTCCTTTTCTGATCCTGATCATCGGTTTATCGGATGTATTGCTGCTCATAGAGCTTTTGCTGTTCTTTATTGAATAATGGATAAAAAAGATTCATCTGCAGAATGGTATAATGTTGAATGGCTGTTTTTTTATTGAGTTTTGAAATCAGTCTGTTGTGAGTAAGCCAATTGTCTGCAATAATGAAAATCTGTTCTGTAAGGCTATTTGTGATAAATTCCGGAATATCTTTTTTGAAAATATCGTTTTTCTGAAGATCTGAAAATATCAATTGAAACTCTTCTTTCCTGTTGAAATTAATGCCCTCATATTGAGTTTTCACTTCCGGAATTTTATTCAGAATATCTATAAAATTGATGAAAATAAATCGGTAAGAATAAAAGATTTCACACGTAGAAGAAGTCAGTGTATAAAGATCTCCCAATGTTTTATTTTCTATTTTCTTCATTTTGTTCAGCAGATCATCCATTTTCAGAGTGAGTTCTTCAAAGAGGATTTTGGTAATATCTTCAGAGTGCTTGAAATGATAATGAAGATTTCCCGGACTGATGGAAAGTTCAGCCGCAATATGCCTTGTGGTAATATGGTTGTAACCCTTTTCATTAAAGAGCTCCAGTGCCTTCGCCAGAATTTTTTCCTTTGTGCTCATTCTTCAAAGATAAGAATAATTAAGAGTGGGAATAAATCATATTTTTTAAATTAGAACAATTGTTCTAATTTAGATATATTTGCAATATCAAATCTTATGACAATGGAAGGAAAACAAAAGTTTGATTACGAGGCTGCTGGAAAGAGTGAAAAGAAAAATGAAACCGATATTCAGGATATCATGGCAAAAGTACTGCAGGTTATCATTGGGTTTATTATGGCGGTACTGCACATGTAATGAAAAACAAGATTTCTTATTGGTTTTTGCTGGGTTTAGCCATTTGGGTAGTTATAATTCTGCTGAGAAAGAATGGTATTTTTATTCCTGTTATTAATAATCATTTTACAGATTTTATTACCATTCCAATGTACTGTTATCTGATAGAATACATCATGAATTCCCTGTTAGGATTTCGATGGAAGCCTGATTTTAAATTTGTTCTTACTTCCATTCTCTATCTGTCCTTTCTCTTTGAAGTTCTTTGTCCCAAATTATCTCCGTTATTTACAGGAGATATTTTTGATGTTTTATCCTATTGTATTGGCGGAATGATCTATTACTTTTTTTATATCAGACGATTTTCAGTTTTAAAAAGAGAAAAAAATAAACTTTTAACCAAATAAAAAAGCCGACAGATTCTTATCGAAAGAAGCTGCCGGCCGGGGTTATTGTCTTTATCCTGTTTTTTGTTTTGTAATGAATTGCCGGAAGATTAATTATTACCTCCGCCTGCTCTGTTAGATTCTTCAAACTTCACCTGTTTGGTAGCTCCTTTCACATTATTATTCCCGAATTTGTAAGTAAGAGAAAGATGAACATTTCTTGTAATTCCCTTGTATCGATAATCAATATTATAATCCGGATAATATTCTATTCCTTTTTCACGGTTGGTATTCAGAATATCATTTAAATAGAGGTTAACAAGAAGCTTTTTATCCATAAATGCTAACTTTAGTCCCATGTATAATGAAGCATTGGTGTAGTAATAGGTATTTCCGCTTCTGTTGGGAAGACTTCCCCCTCCTCCAAATAAAAAAGTCACTGTTTTTTCTTTATTGAGAAAGAAATTATTGTCGATATTCATATTGGCACTATACCCTGACGGAACAGGCAGAACGGAAGGATCATAAGATTTAGCTTTGGTGTAGTAACCATTCACAAAAATGTTAGATTCCAGCCATTTCAATTTGTTGTAATTATAACTGATATTGATCCCGGTTTGGTTTTCATTATAGAAATTTTTGGCGATGCTGTATCTGTAATTTTCATCAATCATTTGAATCCTGTCCCAGTTGTCTTTGTTATAACTGTGATAAAGGGTAATGTTGAGATTGTTATTCAAAACATATCCGAACTCAAAATTATCCGAGAATGATGGTAATAGATAAGGATTTCCGGTAGTATACTCAAAGTTGGAAGTAAAATATTTAAACGGATTCAGGTTCCCGAAATAAGGACGGGAAATCCTACGGGAATAGCTTAACGAGAATGAATTATTTTCATTAGGCTTGTAACTTAAATAAGCTGTTGGGAAAAATTTACCATACTTAATCCTTGCGGAGGAATTATCGTTCATGGAAATACCTTCCAGTGTTGTGTATTCATAACGAAGTCCGGCTTTAGCATCCCATTTTTCATTGATTTTAAAATTGGTAGAAAAGTAAGCAGCATAGTTCTCTTCGTTGTAAAAGAAGGTATTGGTTTTTCCACTGTTAAGCTCGTACAGGCCGTTTTTAATATCAAAAAAATTAAATTCAGAATCATTTTTAATCTTTGTGTACTTTAACCCTGATTCTGTTTTTATTTTTCCAAATGTTTTTTCCAGATCAGCCTGTCCTGAATAGATCCTGTATTTACTGATAGGATTAGCCATTGAATAAATAGCTTCAGGAGTATAGGTATTGGAAAAGTTTTTGGCATTGGAATTATTGAGCATTAAATTGGCCGTAAGATTCAACTTTCCTCCTGCACTATCTATTTTAGCTTCATAAAAAGCTGTTGCATTATGAACATTTCTGCTGTTTCTGTTACTGAAATCAGAAGAAATATTGATGAGGTCTTTTCCATTGAACCGTACCGAGTTACTTTCCCCTTTTTCTAAAGGGTTACTGTGTGAATAATTATAGTTAATCCCAAAAATATTTTTATCATTGATTTTATATTCAGCTTTTACATTTCCGCTTTTATACTTGTAATTATTAAGATTATCACCGTCTTTATTCCAGTAATTATTATTCGAGGTACCGGACATATTGTTATAAATATTGTATTGCCAGTAATTATCACCAGCGGATAAATTGGTACTTAGCGAGAGTTTTTCTCCCTGATAATTAAAGGTAGCTCCTCCTCTGGAAGAAACCGTAGGTTTTCCCCAAAAATAATTTCCTGAAGTCTGAATAGAACCGTTCCAGCCCAGATTGGCATTTTTCTTAAGAATGATGTTGATTAATCCACTTTTTCCTTCTGCATCGTATTTGGCTGGTGGTGTGGTGATCACCTCAATCTTAAGAATATCATCGGAACGGAGGGTTTTCAGATAATTGATCAGTTCCTGCCCATTCAGGTTCAGTAATCTGTCATTAATCATAACAGCTACATTGCTTTTCCCCGCGATACTTATCGCTTCATCACTGGTTTTTACCATGGGTGTTTTGGCAAGAGCTTCTATAGCATCAATTCCCTGAGAGGCTACAGAATTCTCTACATTGAAGACTAAACGGTCTACTTTTCTCTCGAATAATTTTTTCTTTGCGGTAATGGTTACGCCTTCTACCTTCTGTATTACAGGCTGGTCTTTGATCTGAATATCTTTCCTTGCATTTCCTTTTACTGCAATTTTTTCACTATTGGTTTTTACCCCGTCTTTTATGATCTCAAGTATATAATTTCCATCCTCTTTTAAAGGAATTTTGAACAATCCCTTTTCGTCTGTAATCGCTGAAAACTTAGCATTGTCTTTTGTGATAAGTACTTCAGTTTCCGCTACTGGTTTATCTTCCTTATCAATAACAGTTCCTTCCACACTTTGTGCAAAAACAAATGAAGAAGCTGCTAGACTTAAAAGAAGAATAATTTTCCGGTTCATATTTAGCTTTTTATACAAGACAATTGTTTTGCGGAGAATATTACATGAGTTTGTGAAAAATCTTTTTATTAAAAAATATCTGAACAATGTTTTGGCTATTTTTGTATCTAACATAAAAAGGTCAATTTCAATGCACGACAAGCTTTTACAATACATTCGTTCTGTCTATAATTTTTCACCAATAGAAATTGAAATGATTAAACAGTATTTTGAGCCTGTAGTTTTTTCTAAGAATACTGTGATAGAAGACTCCGGTAAGGTTCCCCATTATCTTTATTATATTGTTTCGGGATACCTCAGGTTGTTTTATGTGGATCAGAATGGTAATGAAGTGACCACACACATCAACTGTCCACCCGGATTTTTTACCTCTTATTCTCATTTTATCAACAGAACCATCTCAGATCATAATGTGGAATGCATTACAGCGTGTGAACTTTTAAGAATTACTAAAGAAGATCTTGATCATCTGGTGAATATAAGTCAGGCAATGAAAGATTTCAGTATTTCGGTATTTCAACAATCGATTACATATAATGAAAACCGTTCCAGAGAATTGTCTGCTTTAAATGCGGAAGAACGGTATCTTAAGCTTTTAAAAGATTATCCGGAAATTATACAGCATGTTCCTATTCAATATATCGCTTCATTTCTGGGAATGAAACCGGAAAGTCTGAGCAGGATCAGAAGAAAAATAATTAACTAACAAAAGTCAAGCAGATCCAAAACTAAGAGGTTGAACTTTGCTGTATTAAAATCAATACAATGACAAAGAATAATCTAAGCCTTGTTTCAGGAGCTAATGGACATTTGGGAAATAATTTAGTCAGATTTTTACTCAAACAAGGAATTCCTGTACGGGCAACGGTAAGGAATATCCATAATACAAAACCTTTTGAAGGATTGAACTGTGAGCTGATGCAAGCCGATATCACAGATAAAGCTTCTTTTATAAAGGCTCTTCAGGGAGTGGAAACTTTTTATGCTGTAGGAGCTTCCTTTAAATTATGGGCAAAAGATCCGAAGAAAGAAATCTACGATGTCAATATCAAAGGAACCCGTAATACTATTGAAGCAGCAGCAGAGGCTGGCGTGAAAAGAATAATCTATGTAAGTTCTATCGCAGCTCTGGATTATACTCAATTACCTACAAAGGAAAGCAACGGTTATAATCCTGATCGAAGGGATATGTACTATAATTCCAAAAATGATGGGGAAAAATTGGCTTTTGAACTGGCTTCAAAACTTGGAGTAGAACTTGTTTCTGTGATGCCTTCAGCCATGATTGGGAGTGAAGCTTTTTTACCTTTGAATGTTTCCTACGGCGTATTGAAGCTTATTCTGAGCAAACAAATTCCTGTAGACACAAAAATTACCCTGAATTGGATAGATGTGAAAGATGTTGCGGAAGGATGTTATCTGGCAGCTCAAAAAGGACGGCCCGGTGAGCGTTATATTTTGGCAAATGAAAAATGTATGACAATCACTGATACAACAATTTTGGCGAATACATTATATCCGGATTTAAAACTGAAAGTTCCAAGTTCTGTCCCCAAAGGAATTCTTTACACCATTGCTGCCTTGATGGAATTTACTGTAAAATTGAGCAGAAAAGCTCCAGTACTCACAAGAAAAGATATCTCCATGTTTTCCGGATTACAACAGGATTTTGATATTTCCAAAGCAAGAAACGAATTAGGCTTTGCTCCTAGAAGCCCTGAACAGGCTGTAAAAGAAGCTCTTGGTTATTTACTGACTCATCCTGAACTTTTGAAAGAAGTTTAGCATTACAACTGGATAATAGAACCTTTATAAAATTTAGTTAGGTCATACAAATCGTTGAAATATTTTTGAAGGTCTGTATTGCTTTTATCATCAAGACTTTGAAGTTTAGAATGATTTTCAGCTAATTCATATAATAACTTATTATCCGGTTTCAGATAATCCGAAAGAATATTTTCTTTTCCCTGTTCTCTGCTGAGAATTTCAGTAAGGAATATTCCATAGATCAGAAATTGATTAAAATTTTGTGCATTAACAATATAATTAAGGTTTTCCTGAGAAAGTTTTTCATATTCAGAAAGTACCTTTAAGAAAGTTTCAGTATGTATGGGCGATTGAATTTCGTAGAAAAGGTCAATGCCATTAATAAACAGTTGAGTTTTTATTTCTTCATGATCGGAAGGATAAGCTTTGTTGAACCATAAAAATATATTTAAAAGCTCTTCTCGGGTAAGTTCTTCCACTGAATCTTTTACTTTATCCTTGATGATTTCAAGACTGATTTTTCCATCAGGCTGAAGAAACTTTTGAAAATTCTCTTCCTCACGACAAAGCTTATTGTACAAATTGATTTTGGCAATATTTGGGTTGGTTTTGATGAAATAAAGTTCTTCTGTCATAACGAATTACCAAATATTTTTATAGAAATGGTAATTAAAGATACAAAATATGCCGAAACATAAGTTAAAAAATAATATGCGATGAATGGGAGTGAGTAGGTTGTAAACGAAGAGTATAAAGATTTTTTAAGTTTGAAAGCTCGAAGGAAGTTTTGAACCACATTAGAAACATAGAGTTTTGATGCTTACATAAGATCTCAAAAACTTTTGTTTAAGCAAAAAATGGTAAAGAAACAGATATGTGGTTTTTTTATTCTCTTATTGTACTCAAAATCTTAAATAGTTTGATGCAGCGCAATCCTGTTGCCTTCAGAATCTTCAAACTCAGCTACCGCAAAACCATATTTTTCGTCCGTTCTTTTTGGATAAAGAATTTTTCCTTCGTGCTGAAGAACCTTTTCCAGAGTAGCATCAATATTTTCAGTTTTAAAATAGATAATAACCCCATTTTTCGTAGGTTGATAAACATCACCTTTGGCGAGAGCTCCAGTAATACCGCTGTTTTTTTCTTCAAAAGGGAAGAGCGCCATTTCATAATGATCAATAATTTCTTTCTCAAAGCTGAAATTAAATACTGCAGAATAGAAGTCTTCAGCACGTTCAAGATCATGTACGGGAATTTCAAAATAGACGACAGGATTGGATGAATTCATTATTTATCTTTTAAATGATGGAAGTTCTTTTATTTCTTTTTTGAAAATGATAGTGGCAGCGATTGATCTGATGAGAGATCTGGCAATAGAAAGCGGATGCTCAGGGAATTCATGATCGTACTTTTCCAGTTCAGACTTATTCATTAAAGTGCCTTGTTTAAAATCAGGGTCATAAGGATCTTCAAACCAGTTTTTCATATTTTCTTCATCAATTTCTACCTCTCCAGCTTTGTGTAAACGGTCAAGGATAAGTGCATCTCTCATTCCAGTAATTCCAATTTCATCAGCCTGAATTTTTATTACATAGCTGCAGTTTTCAAAAGGAATGGTAATGGACGCAATATAGGCCATCCCGGTTTCTTCCTGAGGAATCTTAATAATGGTTTTCACACAAGGGATATTGTGAATATGAACAATATCTGTTTCAATAGTTCCACCATTAGAAGCCGCTGCGATATTCCGGTAGAACTTTTTCAGATAATCTAAATCCTGTGCGGTGGGAATATCTGGCTCTTTATCAAAAAAATGGAGGACAATTAGAGCAGATTGTTGCGGATTTACCCATCTTATGGCTTCATTGTCTTCTGAAACTTTAGTCCATCCCTCATCGGGAATGATTACAGAATGAAGGTAGGCTTTAATTTTTTTCTTCTTCTTGAAAAGATTAAACATGGCTTGTCTTTTATAGCTTAAATATCGCGCTATTTTGCCAATAATAAAAAAAATTCAGGAAATAATTTTGATAAAATCATTAGGGTTTTAATGAACAGATAGAGACACTCTATGATAAAAAATAGATAGACTTCTCTATTTTTTATGTAGCTTTGTCAAAACTTTTTGGGATGAAAAAAGAAAAAGTACGAGATAGAATCATCAGAGTGGCTTCAGAATTATTTTACAAGCAAGGATATAATTCTACAGGGATCAATCAGATTATTGCTGAAGCTGATATTGCGATTGGTTCGTTGTATAATCATTTTGCATCCAAAAATGATCTCCTTCAGGCTTATTTAATCAAGGAAGAACAGGATTGGTTTGAAGGTCTTGAAAAAAGTATGGCTCTTATTTCAGATCCTAAAGAAAAGATATCAGCAATTATTGATTACCGTAAAAAACTGCAACAGTCATCAAAGTTTGCAGGATGCCATTTCATTAAAATAGTTTCTGAAATTGGGGATGGAAATGCAGCCGTTTCCACTTTTGCAAAAAATCATAAAGAAAAACAGAAGGTTATTATCCAAGACATTGTGCAGGAGTATAATGAGCTTCATCAGCTGCCAGACTCCGATTTAATTGCTGAAAATATATTTTTATTAATAGAAGGTGCTGTTGTAACTTCCACCATCACTAAAAAAAATGATTCTTTTAACAAGATCAAAAAAATGATTATGGGTTTATTACTCTAATTTTTTCATGTATTAAAAAATAGATATATCTATATAAAAATGAAACATAACTATCTGAAATTATTGGTAATACTATTTGGTCAATTACTGACCATTATGGATATTTTTATTATCAATGTATCCATACCATCCATACAGCGTGATATTGATGCTTCTAACGGAGAAATGCAGCTGATGATAGCTGCTTATCTTATCGGATTTGCTTCTTTTCTCATTACAGGCGGACGTTTGGGAGATGTATACGGAAGAAAAAGGATTTTCATTATCGGATTGGTCTTTTTTATGATAAGTTCCATTACCTGTGGAATTTCACAGGGAGCTGTTCAGTTGATGATTTCAAGGTTGGCTCAGGGAATAAGTGCAGCGTTAATGGCACCACAGGTTCTTTCCATGATCCAGATTTTATTTCCTATCCACGAACAGCGTACAAAAGCAATGGGCTGGTATGGAATCACCATTGGGATTGGGACAATACTGGGACAGTTTCTGGGCGGATATTTTTCATCACTCACGGTTTTGGAAGAACCTTGGCGGCTTATTTTCCTAATTAATATACCAATTTGTCTGATCGCTATTTTTTTTAGCGTGAAAATAGTAGAAGAATCCAGATTCAGTATAAAACAATCCTTTGATAATTGGGGTGTTGTTCTTTTATCGATGGGACTTTTCGGTATGACATACACGCTTACCGTTTCTGAAAAGGAAGTCTTTTTTGTTAAGAACATACTGCTCATGATTACTTCTGTAGGAGTTTTAATCTTTTTTATCAAAAATCAGAAAGATAAATTGAGAAATAAAAAACCTTATTTGATTGATTTTGAGTTATTCCATTACAAAAATTTTAATCTTGGAATTGTGGCTGTTGCTTTCTTCTTCATTATGCTGGATTCTTATTTCTACATTCTCTCTTTATTTTTTCAGGATGGATTAATGATAGGTCCGCTGAGAGCCGGAGAAGTGATCGTTTTTCAAGGGTTAGGATTTATTCTGGCTTCAGTTTTCTCGGTAAAACTGATCCTGAGATATGGGAAAAAAGCCCTGATAGCAGGACTTGGGTTTATCATGTTGATTTTGATTCTTCAGATTAGTTTTTTCAATGGCCCCACCGAATTTTACCAATTATGCCTGTTACTATTTTTGCATGGAGTGGGAGTAGGCTCTGTGATTCCTTCATTAGCAAATATTGCTCTTTCAGGAATGCCTGAAAAATTAATAGGAAATGCCTCCGGGGTTTATAATACCTTTCAGCAGATTGCAGCCATCATCGGAATTGTAGCTGTAGGAAGTGTTTTTTATTATTTTCTGGGTGAAAAACCTTTAATACAGAATTATCATAAAGCTTTTACAGTGGCAATACTGATTAATATTTTATGTTTGGTTATAGTCCTTGTTACTGTTATTAAAGTACCTGATGATGTTCTTCCCCAAAACATACAATAGTTTATACACGATATGAGTCAGTTGTTGAATATTTAATCTTTCAGGCAGATTATTTTTCAACAGAAATTAATAACATCATAGGTCTGCGAAGTTCATCCCTCATTTCAGGAATTTCTTTCAGCATTTCTGAACTTGGCTCTGGTTCAATGATTTCCTTTATTTTGAATCCATGCTTTAATAAAGTGTTCAGATAGGAAGTTAAGGTTCTGTGGTACTTGATAACGTTTTCACCTAAAAAGGTTGTATTTCTTTTTCCTTCTATAAAATACTTGTCAACAGGCCAGCACGTTTTCTCTCCATCTTTATCGTAGACCCAGTCCTGAGTTCCTTCAGCAGTGAAAACAGGATGTTCTACAGAGAATACAAAATGTCCGCCTGCAGACAGCCATTGATAGATATTTTGAGCAATCTTATCGAATGATTCCACATAATGTAGTGTTAATGAACTTAAAATAATATCAAACTGTTCCGCAGGATAGTCAACATCTTCCAATGCTTTTCTTTCGTATACAATCCCCTCAAGATTGTTGATTTCCTGCGCTCGGACCAACATTTTTTCTGAAAGATCAATACCAACCACAGATTTCGCTCCATTTTCTATGGCATATCGGCAATGCCAGCCGAATCCACAGCCTAGGTCCAATACATTCTTTCCTTTAAAATCAGGAAGCATATTTTTTAAGGCATGCCATTCCCCAGCTCCTTCCAAACCCAATTGGGAACGGAGCATTTTCTCATACTGGTCAAAGAAAGATGGGTTATCATATTTGTTTTCTTTCATGATAGAGAAGGTTTAAGATTTTATATTGCTATTGATCGTAATGAATGATAAATTTACGACTATTAACCGGAAAAGTTTTAAAGCCCTGATTCAAACTTTTTCAAAAAAAAATCCTTTACCGAAATAAAGGATTGTATGTTATAGATGTAAAATGATTTTATTTTCTCCCTTCACGCACAGCACGAATTAAATCTTCGTTGCGTTTGTTAGCTCTTTCATTATTTAAAGACATCACAGCCCAAATCGCAGCAGGAAGCCAGCCAATTACAGTAATCTGTAAAATAAAACAGATAATTCCGGTAAGAACTTTTCCTCTAGCAATAAAAGATAAAAAGGGAAGGACAATAGCTAAAAACATGATGTAAATTTTTTAAAGGTTATTATGTCGTTTTATGATCAAATATATTGAAATTAATCAGATGAAAAAATGGGTAAATTATTCGCCCATATTTTTATTCCATAATTTTTCAGCATATTCTCTAAACTCTTTTGGCCCTTCTTTAAAGGCCTTGTCAAAGGTATAAGATCCTCCTTCAAATACGGGCTTACCGTGACTTTCCAGCCCTGTTCGTATTTTTGTTTCCCCACGCATGGCAAATTTCTGTTTTCCTTCATACATGATGACTTTTAAATCTGAAGGGCTTACATCGCCTTTACAGGCCATTTCATACATCACCCAAACTTCAGCAATCCCATTTTTATCAAGATCTGTTACACTTAAAGAGTTTTTCTTAAATGCGGCATCAATATCTACCATACAGTCTTTGATAAAGTCATTCACCTTCCATATCTGTTGGTTGTTTTCCAGGGAATAGCATTGGGCAAAAACTTCAGCATCACTGCCATCATTTTCATGGTGAAAGTTTTCATTGATGTAAACTCCGGTTTCGGAAGTAACCACTATATATTTTCCTGTCTTATCTTTCCATTGGAATCCGTCGTTAAAATTTCCTTTATATTTCAATGCTTTTGGAACCTGGGCAGAATCAATTCTTGTAGTGACCAAAGAATCTGTTTTCTCTACCTGATTAATTTCCGGAGCTTTTATTTCTGTTATTGAATCTTTCTTTTCGCTTTTACAGCTTAAAAAGAGTAGGAATGGAAGGGTATAAAGAAAGTCCGTTTTTTTCACAATTATTATATTTCTTGTTGGTCTGATAACAGGGCTCGAACCTGTGTCCTCCCGGGTGAAGAGCCGGGTACTCTGCCACTGAGCTATATCAGAAATCAGGATAGGTGCAGGGCTCGAACCTGCGTCAACCCGGTTAAAGAGCCGGATGTTCTACCACTGAACTAACCTATCCTAATATTTTGTTTTTCAGAGTTTTCCTGAAAAATATTTGTTTTGTCTTAAGACTTTAGCAAGAAAAGGATTGGAAACGGTTACTCCGTGTACGAGTTCCGGAGTAGGTTTAAACTCACTTACTCCATGAGTGCGGGGAGCAATCCATCCTGATTTTTCAGGATCAATGCCAGCATCTTTACAGGCATTAATGATCATTTCCTTGTTACAGAAGGCCTTTTCCTGAAAAACCTCCCATGGCAAAGGTACTAAATTCCAAACTTCTGTGTTAGGATCAATCTTTCCGCCGGTTGATAAATGCCATGCAATAACATCGGCTGCCATTAATCGCATCACCTTTCCGAAACAAATATCATCAAGAATAGAATCAAGACCTAAAGCATAAATCAGGTTCATCCAATTATCCCTGGCTTTATTCCAAGCTCCGGCTGTATTGTTCCAGGTAGTGGAATCATTACCTTTCTTAACGGCCATTGTTTTTCTGTAAATGTCGTTTTCATTCCAGAGCTCTTCAAGGTAATCTGAAATTTCTTCAAGGATCTTTGTCCATTTGCCTAAGAGTTTACCTTTTTGTTCATCATTGAGTTGATCTAAAACTTTAGCATCGGAATAAATATAAGAAATCGCTTCCCAATGGGCTTCGTTAGAATTTTTAACACATCTGTTGAACAGCATTTCACAAATTTCATCAAACGGTCTTTCCTGACTTTGATTGGTAAATGTACTTCTGAGGTTACTTCGTGCATTGAAATAAGCAATAAAGCATGCTGTATTCAGATCTTTGCTGAAATTTTCAAAACTGATGGTATGGGAAAGCCCGTGTTTGGCTATTTTCTGAAGCTCAATCTTCTTAGATTCATGAATGAATTTTTGAAGACGGATTTCAATTCGTTTTAAAAGTCTCCATTTCTTGTTGTAATTTCGTTTGGAAATGTCCAATCCAGCCAGTTTTCTAAGATCTTTATTCAGACGGTCACTTTTGAAATTATTCTCTCCGACTTCTTTATGAATTAATGGGGAAACTTCTTTCAAAAATGTTTCAATTCCTTCCACACTATGATATCCGGAATTTTCTTTTTCATTAATTTTAAAGATCTCAATAGCTTTTTTGATCTGCTTTTCTGCACCCACTGCTTTTCCAAAAGTTTCAAGCATTGAGGTATAGCCATAGACACTATTCTTCAAAGAACGGTTGGCCGCTTTACTCAAAGTTGCCAGTTCATGAATGGCTAAATGATTTCTCATCAACTCAACAATCATTTCCGCAACATCTTCGGGACGGCGGCGCTGATCTAAGGTTTGGTAAAGCTGTTCTATGGTATTCATTTTTTATCGTTTTGGAAATTACAGTTTTGCCCTGTTTATGGAATCAATTCCTTCATTGTTTTCTCTGTATTCATCAAGTCTCCCTGGGGAATCTGATGATTGAGATAAGTGAAAAGTAAATTGGTTACCCAGCTGTTTTCAATATCGTGAATATAATAAGAAGAAATCAATCCAAAATCGTCGGAAATGTAGGCTGGCAGTTCAGATGAACCTGTCGTTTTGAAGATGGAGATGAAAATTTCTTTGCGGATATGAGTAATAGCATCTTCAGTTTCTTCATCAATTGTTTTTTCTTCAAGAGCCTGATAAGCTTTCATCCATGCATCTGAAAACTCCGGAAGGTCTCTGTTATCCAGAATTTCATCAATCTTTTCCGAATCAATATGGTGAAAAGCAGCTTTTAATGATTCATTAAAAGCTGCTTCCAGTTTATTTATTTTGTCTTTCATTATTTAAAAAGCTCTTAACGGGATTGCGGTTCAAAATGCGCTTTAAAGGTAAGCGGATTCTCCATTTTTTCTTCAACATCTTCAAGATACTCTAAATATTCTGACTGATGTTTTTCCATATAAATCATAACAATAGTCAGGTTTACAAAAAGATTTTTATCCTCAGAGCCTAAGTTTAAAGCCATTTTTAAATAATCCAAAGCCTTCTCGTTTTCACCCATATCGGAATAAATTGCCCCGATATTGATTAAAGCAGAGGTGTTGTGAGGTTCAATAAGTAAAATCTCATCTAATTCTTTAACTAAAAGATCATTTAAAGTATCCCAATGATCCTCGTTCTCCCATCTTTTCGCTTGAAGTTTTTTGACATTTTCAAGTCTTTGTGATATGCTATTCATTTGTTTCTGAAGGTTTTCCTTCATATAATGCTTCTTATTAATTTTTTACTATCCAAAAGCTCTTTTCAATAAGCTTTCTACTTTCGGCTCGCTTCCTCTGAATGCTTTATAAAGCTCCATAGGGTCTTTTGTTCCACCCGAAGAAAGAAGTACTTTATATTTTGCAGCAATTTCCGGATTGAAGATTCCGTTTTCTTTAAAATACTGGAACGCATCAGCATCCAATACTTCTGCCCATTTGTAAGAGTAATATCCTGCAGAATATCCACCCTGGAAAATATGAGAGAAACTTGGGCTCATCGCTGTTTCAGGATTCGTAGGGTAAAGTGCAGTAGCTTTGGTGTATTGATCTTCAAATGCTTTTACACTTTCGTTTTCCAACTCTGCAACTTTTGTATGATAGTTCATATCAAGTAGTCCAAAACCTAATTGTCTTAAGGTCTGGTAACCTTCCATAAAGTTTTTAGACTGCTCAATTTTTTCAATTTTTTCGTCAGGAAGAACCTCTCCGGTTTTATAATGCTTTGCAAATGTTTTCAGGAATTCAGGCTCATAGCAGAAGTTTTCCAAAAACTGAGACGGAAGTTCTACAAAATCCCATTTCACAGAAGTTCCTGAAAGAGTAGGGTATTGAGTATCTGCCATCATTCCGTGAAGGGCATGCCCGAATTCGTGGAATAAAGTGGTTACTTCCTGGAATGTTAGTAAGCTAGGCGTATCTTTTGTTGGTTTGCTGAAGTTACAAACAATAGAAATATGTGGACGTGAATTTTCACCATTCTGTTTGTACTGGTTTTTGTAGCTCGTCATCCATGCTCCGGCTCTTTTCCCTTTTCTTGGGAAATAGTCAACGTACAGGAGAGACTTGTAATTTCCATTCTCTTTTACTTCATAAACCTTTACATCTTCATGGTATTTCGGGATGTCATTTCTTTCTTCAAATGTTAATCCGAATAATTTACCAGAAAGTCCGAAAACAGCATCCTGTACTTGGTTTAAAGGGAAATAAGGTTTTAGTTCTTCGTCATTAAGATCGAATTTCTGCTTACGAAGCTTTTCAGCATAAAAAGTGTGGTCATAGCTTTGCATGTCTTCAATTCCATCAGCTTTTGCCAGAGATTTCAATTCATCAACCTCTTTGTTAGCGTAGGGTTTTGCCTTTATTAGAAGTTCATTTAAAAAGTCAACAACCTTTGTTGGAGATTTTGCCATTCTTTCTTCTAACACGTAATCTGCATAATCTTTATATCCTAAAAGTTCTGCTTTCTGTTGTTTTAACTGAAGAAGTTCTTTGATGAGGTTTTGATTATCATATTCTCCACCATCAAAAGATTTTTTACCATTAGCTAATGCCAGTTCCTTTCTCAGTTCGCGGTTTTCAGCATACGTCATGAAAGGGATATAGCTTGGGTATTGTAAAGTCACTACCCAGCCTTCAAGATTTCTTTCTTTAGCTTCCTCTGCAAATTGCTCAACAATTGCTTCCGGAATTCCGGCTAATTGTTCTTTATCTGTAATATGTTTGAAATAGGCATTGGTAGAGGCCAGTACATTTTGTCCGAACTGAAGAGACTTTATAGAAAGATCCATGCTGATCTTCTTTAGTTTTTCTTTGTCTTCTTCATTCAATAGAGCACCACTTCTTACGAAACCTTTATAAGTTTCATTTAAAAGCATTTGCTGCTCTTCATTAAGGTTATATTTCTCCTTTTCATCATAAACCTTTTTGATTTTGTTGAAAAGTGCTTCGTTTTGAGAGATTTTGGAAGAATATTCCGTTAAAATCGGGGAAACCTCCTGAGCAATTTGTTGAATCTCATCACTGGTTTCTGCAGAATTTAAATTGAAAAAGATATTCGATACCACATCCAGCTGCTCACCGGAATAAGCTAATGCCTCAATCACATTTTCAAAAGTGGGCGCTTCAGGATTGTCAACAATAGCATTAATTTCTTCTTCAGATTGTTGAATTAATTCCTTGAAAGCAGGAAGAAAATCTTCATTTTTAATGTCACCGAACGGTGCTGAGTGATATGGTGTGTTAAATTTTTCTGTTAAAATATTCATTTTTCGATTTTTAGTTAAACGTAAATGTAAGGATTCATCGGGGAATCCCACCTGAAATGCTCAAAAATAATGCCTGAAAGCCAAGTTGTGACAAAAATGCATTATCTTTAAATAATCTTGTCCTATGCAAAGAGGGGATGATGTCAGAATATTTAATTTTGAAAACAGATGAGAGACTCATTTTGAAATAAATAACCTTAAATATATAGACTATGAAAACACTCTTAAAATTTATCGGCATCATCATTTTGCTGGTTATCGTATATGCTGTAATTGCTATGTTGGCTTTCAGTAAAGATTATCACTACGAAAAATCTGTTGTCATTAATGCCCCTAAAGAAAAGGTATGGCAATATGTAGGTTCTCTGAAAGGATACAATATGTGGGATCCTTTTTCAAAAGAAATAAAAAACATTAAGATTACGTATTCCGGAGAAGGAAATAAAATGGGGGATTCTTACCACTGGAAAGGAGATGATAGTGAAGGAGAACAATCTATTATAGAAACAGTACCTAATGAAAAACTGGGAACTCAGCTTCATTTTATAAAACCTTTTGAAGGAAATGCTAAAAGTGCTCTGGTATTAACTCCAGATGGAAACGGTACCAAAGTGACCTGGATGATTGATAATGAATTGAATACTATGATGAAGATTATGAAGCCTATGATGGACAGCAATATGGATAAAATGTTCGGGCAGGGACTGAATAACCTGAAGAAATTATCAGAAAAATAAAATGAAAAGCCTTGTAGAAAATTTTACAAGGCTTTTTTATAACTGATGACCACAATCACTAATTAGAAATTTTGTTGATGGTAAGTTTTTTGTAAAGTATTTAAAGTGTAAATATTATTCTAAAATATTATCTTTATATAAAGAAACGATTGTATGGAGAAGACTGTATTTGAAAAAAGTAATATCAGAGACTTTGTAAAAAATACCCTTACAGAAAAAATTGAGAAACTTAAAAACTTCATCGAATTTACTCTGGAGGCCAGCCGTGACATTAAGAAAACCCCCAAATATGATAGTATGCGGGAAGAAATGCAGGAGGAAATTTATCAGATGCAGAGACAGCTTGCTGCTTTGAATGATCTCAAACGAAACATGGGGAAAGTTCTGAATACTTCTACAGATAGGATTCAGTTGGGCTCTTTGGTGATTACCAATAAAGCCCGTTTTTATATTTCAGTGTCATTAGGCGAATTTTTCTTTGAAGGAGACCGTTTCTATGCGATTTCTTCTGAAAGTCCTATGGCCAAAAAAATGATGGGAATGAAAGCAGGAGATGAGTTTACATTGAACAAAATTCATCAGAAAATAGTGGAAGTGCTGTAATGTGAACAGTAAATTTTTGCTTCGCAAGTGAATCATCTACGGACTTAATCAATACAGCTTCAAATTTATTTGAAGTTTTTGTTTTTATTTTAATACTTTGGATGTCAAAATAGACAACCATGAAATTTGACCGCTTAAGAACCAATAGATTCAATCATTGGATGATTATACACCTGCGCTATCTTTTGGGATTTGCTTTTTTTCCATCCGGATTAGTGAAACTATTGGGAGAGAGATTCACAAGTATTTCAACAGATCATCCGATCGGATACTTTTTTGAAGCTTTATATCAGTCTGGATTTTATTGGAATTTCTTAGGTCTTGCTCAAATTACAGCTGGAATTTTATTGATGACACAGCGGTTTGCAACCCTTGGATCATTATTGTTTCTGACCATATTGACTAATATATGGATCATCACCATGAGTCTTTCTTTTGTAGGGACCTGGATGATAACTTCTTTAATGATGATTGCTGTGCTGATATTGATAATATGGGATCAACATAAATTTCTTCCGGTTTTTAATTATAATAAAGCAAGCACGGTAAAGGAGTATCCTGATCCCGGTTACAACTGGATCATTGCAGGAGTGATATACGCTATAAGCTTTATTGTTCTGTATATGCTGAACCCTATGAAAGGAGGAGGAGATGAGAAATGGTTGGTAGGATTATTTGTTTTAATCATTCTTGTAACCTTTGTTGTAAGTAATTATAAAGCATATAAAAATCATAAATTAGCTGTAAATACTTAATGTTTTAAATACAACAGATTGAAATTCATGTTGTAAATTTGCAGGTATGAATAAAGCAGAAGTTTTAAAAGAAATCATAGAGCAAAGAAGAAGTATTTTCCCGAAAGATTATACTGATGCAGAAATTTCTCAGGAAGTTATTGATGAAATTTTACATTCAGCGACTTTGGCTCCCAATCATAAACGTACCAAGCCTTGGCGTTTCAAGATATTTAAAGGAGAAGAAAAAGCGAAACTGGCTTCAGAAATGCAGGCTATTTATAAAGCAAGTCAGCCTGAACAATTATTCCTTGAAAAGAAATATAATGACATAGGTTTTAAAATTAATAAAGCCAATGTAGTAGTATCCATTATTGTGAATTTCAGTGGTATGGTTCCGGAGTGGGAAGAAATTGCCGCAACTTCAATGGCTGTACAAAATATGTATCTAAGCTGTACAGCAAATAATATTGGCTGCTACTGGAGTTCTCCTAGAATTGTTGATGATTTGAAAGAGTCTTTGACGATAGAGGAGAACCAGAAATGTCTTGGGCTTTTCTATATGGGAGCTGTATAATAATATGAAGAATTTTTACAGTAATTATAATGAAGAAGATTTGCTTGTGGCTTATCTTTATATGGTTGATCATACAGGCAAAATTAATGATGAAATGTATGAAGTAATCTGTAAGAAGTTCAATTATGATGAATTTGTACAGAAAGCCGAATACAGAAAAATTTTAATTAAAGAAAAAGGAAGGATCTCATTTGACGTTCACAATAGCGTTCAGAAAGGAGATAAAATAGACCTTATTCTTAAAAATATTTCTTCTGAAGTTATAGAGAGTGATGACCTGAAGATTTTTATTGTTGAAGAATTTGAAAAATTTGTCAAGGTAAAAGAAAACGATAAAATAGATAAAGACGTAATTTATAAAAGTCTTTTGGGAATTGTTGTAGGAACTATGGCTGGATTCCTTTTTCTAAAAACAGTAATTGCGTTTACACACTCATTTTCATTTTTTTTACTGGGACCTGTTTACATCATAAATTATTTTGTGATTTATGGTTTTACAAGAAAAACAAGAGATAATCTTATTGTGTTTCTAGCTGTTTTTATTTCCGTTATTATTTCTACCATTTTAACTTTTATTCAGATCATATAACAAAAAATAAATTATTTCATTTTTCAATCATCTATTTGGAAAATTTATCCTATCTTTGCACTCTTAAATATTTAACTGGGACGAGTTCCCGTAAAATTCAAACATTATGTCAGTAAAAATCAGATTACAAAGACACGGTAAAAAAGGAAAACCTTTTTTCCACATCGTGGTTGCAGATTCTAGAGCTAGAAGAGATGGTAGATTCATCGAGAAACTAGGAACTTACAACCCAATTACTAACCCAGCAACTATCGAGTTGAACGTTGATTCTGCTGTACAGTGGTTAAACAACGGTGCTCAGCCTACTGATACTGCTAGAGCTATTTTATCTTACAAAGGTGCTCTTTACAAAAAACACTTACAAGGTGGAGTTGCTAAAGGTGCTTTTGATGAAGCTGAAGCTGAAAAAAGATTTAGCGCTTGGGTAGATGCTAAAGAATCTAAAGTACAAGGTAAAGTTGAAGGTTTAGCTACTGCTAAAGCTGATGCTAAGAAAGCTGCTTTAGACGCTGAAGTAAAAGTAAACGAAGCTAGAGTTGCTGCTGCTGCACAAGCTGATGCTGATGCTAAAGCTGCTGAAGAAGCTGCTAACGCACCTGCTGAAGAAGTTGCTACAGAAGGAGAAGCTGCTGCTGAAACTGAAGAAAACACTGAAGCTTAAGAACATTTCCGGTTATGCGTAAAGAAGATTGCTATTTGTTGGGGAAAATCACACGCAGACACGGACTTGCGGGTAACGTTATTCTTAAATTGGATACCGACCAACCCGAGCTTTACAATAAATTGGAATCAATATTCGTTGAAATCAACGGATTATTGGTTCCATTTTTTATTGAAAAATCATCATGGAGCAAATTAGATGCTCTGAACCTTGCCTTCAAAAACTCTTCTGAAGCAATGGTAGACCAGGCTTTAGGTAAAAGTGTTTACCTTCCGCTGGCTTCTCTTCCAAAACTTACAGGTAAACAATTCTATTACCACGAAATCATTGGATTTGAAATTTTTGATGAAAATGATAACAACTGTGGAGTGATCAGATCTGTAAACGATCAGACGGCACAAGTGTATTTCATCACCAATTTAGATGGAAAAGAAGTAGTTATTCCTATGATTAAAGACTGGATTCTTGAAGTTGACAAAGATGAAAGAACAATCAAAATGCAACTTCCTGAAGGTCTTATTGACGTTTTTCTGGTTCCATCTAAAAAAGACGAATAATTTCCGTCTTATTTTTCTGTTATTATCCCAAAGAATAAACTATTTATTAGTTAATTAAACAATTTTCTAAATTCTCCAGGTGACTGTTTTGTCTTCTGTTTAAAGAGTTTACTGAAAGACTGTGGATGTTCAAAGCCAAGCTCATAAGCAATTTCACTTACAGATAAACTTGTTGTACTCAAACGCTCTTTAGCCAGGTCAATTAATTTATTCTGAATATGCTGTTGCGTGTTTTGTTGTGTATGAATACGTAGTAATGTTCCCAGATAATTGGGTGAAATATTCATTTGTTCAGCAATGGTCTTTACAGAAGGGCTTCCATTTTCCAAAAGATGTCCGATTTCGCAATATTGTGAAAGAATTTCTTCAAACTTATGGAGCAATTCATGACTTGATTTTTTCCTTGTTAAAAATTGTCGTTCATAAAAACGTTCCGAGTAAATCAACAATAGCTCAATCTGTGCAATAATAAGTTCCTGAGTGAATTTATCAATATTCGACTGATATTCACGTTCAATATTTTTAAAAATGTCAACAATAATGGTTTCCTCCCTGTCTGAAAGAAAAAGAGCCTCTTTTACCCGATAGCTGAAGAAATCATAAGATTTTATTTTCTTTGTTAAGGAAGTGTTCCATAAGAAATCGGGATGAATAAGTAATAAAAAGCCGGTAGGTTGAACTTCAATATTCTGTTTTATTTCCAGACTCAAAATCTGTTGTGGAGAAACGAAACATAGCACTCCTGAATCAAAATCATATTGTTCCTGTCCATAATTGAATCTCGGGTTCACATCTTTTTTCAGGCCAATCGAATAAAAATTCTGAATCCATTTCAATTCATCATCATCCACAGTATAATTTACTTTGCTGTAATCTATCAGGCTTATCAGCGGATGCTCTGGCTTCGGTAGATTGCAGAAAATATGAAAATCTGAAATAGAATTAAAACTAAGGAACTGTTTCATATGAGCTAAGTTAATTGTTTTTGGATAAAATTGTATCCTATTTTGTTTTGAAAAAAGCTTCGGCTCTGCTCAGACTGATCTCTAAAGATATTTGTAGGATGACTGAGTAGAGCCGAAGGTTAGTAAGTGATCACTATAAAATCATATTGCGGTTGAAATGGTTAGGCTTTCCCATTTTTTGGAATCTTTCGTTAAAATATCAATTTTCTGATTCAAAAACTCGATTGTTCCAACTCCCAATAATAAATGTACCGGCGGATTTTTTTCTTTACTGATCTGAATCAGCACGTCTGCTGCTTTCTCCGGATCATTAGGCTGATTACCATTGATGTCATGAAGATGAGCCTGTTCAGAAAGCCTGGCTGCTTCATAAGCCTGAATAGGATTAGCCGGAGTTTTTACGGAATCTTTCGTTAAAAAGTCTGTACGGAAATAGCCTGGATAAACAACGGTGGCATGAATTCCAAAGTCTTTTACTTCTTCAGCCAGAGCTTCTGTAAATCCGGCAACTGCAAATTTTGTTGAACAGTAAATTCCCCATCCCGGAAAATTTGCTGAATATCCGCCAACAGAAGAGATGTTGAAGATATTTCCTGATCTTTGCTCACGAAGATAGGGAAGGGCATTTCTGATTACATTTAATGTCCCGAAAACATTCACTGCATAATTTTCTCTGGCTTCTTCATCCGTAAGTTCTTCCAGTGTTCCGATCTGTCCATAACCTGCATTGTTGACAACTACATCAATCTGGCCGAAATGCTCCACTGTTTTTGAGATAACAGATTTTATATCATTGTTGTCTTTAATGTTGACACTGAGTGGCAGGAAATTGTCAGAAGTTTCTCCAAAAGAAGAAATCAGAGATTCAATGGTACGGCTTGTTGCGGCTACTCTGAACCCTTCAGACAATAATTTTTTCACTAATTCGTATCCTAAGCCTTTCGAAGCTCCTGTTACGAACCATACTTTTTTTGTTTCCATTTTTAAATAATTTTTTGTTTAAATAATGGTACAAAGATGGGTTGTTAAGGAAATGAAAAAGTATCCAAATCGTGTAATGATGTATCCAAATCGTGAATGATCATAAAATCCGGGTATTTTTGAGATAAGCTACACTGATCAGTCTTTAATCAATTTATAGACTTTTCTAAAGATTTTTTTATCTTCCTTCCTTATTTAATAGCAGGCAAAAGATATTGCTCTACTATCTTGTCTGCTTGTGAATGACCATAAGGTTTATTGTAAGCTGTTGCAGTAATTACTATTACTACAGGAATATGAGTGAATATAATAATTTTGTTTCCACCATTTCCGCTGGATTGATAAGCTTCAAAATTTTGATCTCCTACTTTATATACTTTTCTCCAGAATAAATATCCATACCCCTCAAAATCTGAATGGTCTGTAAAATAATTAGTGAATGATTTTTGAATCCAGGTTTTATCCAACACTGTTTTTCCATTCCATACCCCATTGTTTTTATAAAGTTGACCAAATTTTGCAAAATCTAAAGCTCTCATTTTTAATCCTCCAGCTAGTGAAGGCTTATGCTGAGGAGTAAATTGCCATTGATAATTGGTGATTCCCAGAGGTTGAAACAATTTTTTATCCGCATAATTTTCCAAACCTTTTGGAACGTTTTTATCTAAAATATCTCCGGTTATGACAACACCGGCAGTAAAGTAATTCCATTTTTTTCCAATTGTATTATCTGTCATAGGCACATCTAATGCAAATTTTACCCAATTTTCAGTAGGATACATATTTTCTTCATTGCCGGGAGATTCACTATCCTCATCATTTCCATCAAAACCGGAACTCATTGTTAATAAGCTTTTGATGGTAACACTATCTTTTTTAGGAGAATAGTTTTTAAATTGTTCTATGGGATAAAATGTTTTTAAATTTTGCTCCTCATTTTTTATATGGTTTTCTTTTATAGCAATTCCCATTAAAGCTGAAGAAAAAGATTTACCTACGGATCTTGTATCCTGTAAAGAATCTCTTCCAGAATGATTAAAATATTCTTCTAATAAAAGCTTTCCATTTTTTATGACCACAATACCCGTTATGTTTTTGAACCTTTCTTCTGCTATTTTTTTATTTAAATTTCTAATGATTTCGCTGTTCAATTTTTCCTTTGAAATATCCCATCCACTGTTAGGCTGAATAGGCTGAACAGTTATTTGTTGTTCTGAAATATTCTTTTGTGGAACATTAATATTTATTTCACCTTCTGCAATAATAGGTCCTGCCTGTATTGTTGTTGTTTTCAGGTAAGGGCGGATTTCAATTTTTAGAATATGATTTCCGTTTGTTAAAGCATCAATTCCGTCATGGATTAAGTAAAATCGCATCCATAAATATCTTCCCCATGAATCCTCATTGTTGATGCTGATCAAAGGAATTTTGAAAGCAGTTTTTAGTTTTTTACTTTCCAAAGTACCTGCTCCTGTATTCAGATTCTCTTTGTAAATCAGTTTTCCATCAACATAAAATGAGAACTGATAATTTCCGTTTTTAAGTAATTCATCAGCTGTAAACGATGGTTTAAGCTGGTGCAGATAATTCACCAGAGAATTATTAAAAAAGGCGTGAATACTAAGATTTTTATCTTCCTGTAAAGTTACAGAGGAGAGGATATTATTTTCTTTTAGATCATCAAGGTTGATAGCTGAGTCTAGAAATATAATTTTTCCAGAATATTTTTTCTGAATCGGGTTTTCAATTTTTTCAGGAGTAACAATATTTTGGCTTTGCGCCGGATAAAGATAAAATGTGAAAATAAAGATCAGTAGTATTAGAGGCTTCATTTTTAAATATTTTAGCAAAAATAAATAGGCTTTATCTTTTAAAATAGAATGAAATTAACATTGCTATTTTTTTAGAAGATTTCTGAATTTCAAAGGAGTTACTCCAATGTTTTCTTTGAAACAGCGAATGAAATGGCTTTGGTCTGCAAACCCACACTCTATCGCTATATCCGTTAAAGAAGTTTGTTTAGTGAGGAGCTCCAGTGATTTATTCAACTTTAATTTTCTGAGATATTCTCCTAAGTTACAATGGAAATATTTTTGAAAATCTCTGCTTAAATGGATCGGATGAATGTTTAATACTGTGGAAAGTTCAATGAGGCTTAATTTTTCTGTAAAGCTTTCGTGTAAAATTTCATTAAGTTGGCTCACCCATACCGGTTTCTTTTCAGTTTTATCTTTCCGGATACCGAACTGACTGAACAGATTTAGCAAAAGTTGATGGATAGCCAATTCAAAAGTATGATCTCTAGTTTGGTTTTCCTTAAATATTTTATAAACCAATAATTTTAAAGTGGGATCCTGTATATTAAAACTACCTTCTGCATCATTTTTTTGAACATCAAACCGGTCAAACCAATTTTGTGAAATTTCAATATGAAAGCCTCGTGTAAATATATCAGGTTTACTATTATAGTGTGGATCTTCCCAATGATGGTAGAGTAATGTGCCTGCAGAACATTCGTAAGTTTCTTTTTTGTTTCCCTCAATCATATTTCCCTGAAGCAGAAAAGTAAAATAAGCATTTTCATGATAATGCCAGTCAACATAAGGATGAGTATATTCAGTATCTGTGATTATTAATCCATCAAGATTAACAATATCGTTGGTGTCACCAAAATATTCGCCGTTATGTAAAGTTTTCATGATAAATTCTGTTTTAATCGTTCAATTTGTTCATACATTTTATTAAAGAACATTTTTCTCTCCCGGTTTCCGGATTCATTCAAAGATCTTGAATTCTTGATCTGATGCTCGAAATAGCTTAAAGAATCCTCACAGGTTATTTTATCATTTGTCATCATATATCCAAACATGCTGAACGGGATAAAAAAGGAGCATTGTTGCTCATTTTTAAATAAAATACTGTTGTTTAAAATCACCAGGTCATTAATGTAAATCTGAAAATTAGATTTTTCCAGGGTTTTATTTTCCAGTTCCATCAATAGATTTTTCAGGTCTTCCAAGATTAATTCAATATCATTATTATTAAGCAAACCCATTTCAGAATAAAAAGAAATCTGTCTTAAAGCACTCAAAATCGTAGTGTCATTCCAGATTTCTGTAACATTTTGTTTATCATATAAATTTCTGAGCATCTCATTTTTTACAGAGTGATATTGCATATTGAAATCCTGGAAAGGGCTTAGAAATTTATCCTGATTCAGTAAATTCATCCATACATAAAACTTAAAACGGGACAGAATAGAATCTGAAATTGTATAAAAAAACGGAATATCTTTAGCTGAATAATAGACTTTGGAGTTCGTAACATCTTGAAAAACATTCAGGATTTTAAGAGAGTTCTCAAAGTAATTTAAAAGGTCATCAGTGGTTTTTACAGGCTGTGTTCTTTGGACTACCAATTGATTTTCTGTTCCCAGAAACTGATCTAATGATATCTGGTAATATTTGGCGAGTTCAAGGGCTTCTTCAAAACTAAACTTGGCCTTCAATGAAGTTCTTCGATGGGCAGCATCATAACTGATATTGAGAATATTGGCAATTTCATCATTTAATGATTTGTCACCTATTTTTCTCCGGATTTCTTTTAGTAAAGTTTCCTGATGCATGGCTTTGTGATTTTCACAAATGTAATATTTTTTTCGAGGCAAAAACCTTTCTTGAAAGTATCCTTGTCATTATTTTTTGCGATTTTCACAAACGGGATGTTTTTTTTAATTTTTTTTCACATTCAATACTGGGCTTTCTGCTGATAATTTTGAATTATAATTTTAAAATCATGAGTTATGAAAGCACATTTTTTTTTAATCCCAATGCTTTTATTCAGTAGTCTGTTCCATGCTTCAGATACTATAAAAGTTGATTCTTTGAAACCAAGAGTTGTTGGATTTTCGCCTTCAAAAAATGTAAGAAATGTTAATGGAGTTTTATTTAAATATTTTGAAGAAGAGGAGGATTTTATTCCCAAAAAAGTAAACGGATTGGGGGTAGGGGGGAATTTTTTGGGCGTTTTTTTTCCTGTTTTATTGTTTTTTAATTTGCCGGATGCTATAAGTAAAGGAAGTCTGAATGATGATTATGAAGTTGTTCCGGAAAATAAAATGACTAAGATTAATGGAGTTCAGTTATCATTAATCAATATGGAACCTACTGTTACCAATGGGTTGGAGATAAATGTTTCGAGTAATATAAATACCTATGCCATAACGAATGGTGTGGCTGTTTCTCCGCTGTATAACCTGCATCATGAAATAAAAGGTGTTTCTGTAGCTCCGTTTGCTAATGTTGGACAGAAATGCAGAGGTCTTCAGATCGGACTTTATAACAGCTGCAAAGATTTTCGGGGAATTCAGATTGGAGCGTGGAATGAAAATGGAAAACGGAGATTGCCCCTCATCAATTGGAATTTTAAGAAACAAAAAATAAACGAGTAGCCATGAAAAATTTTGTTTTGACTGTTGTCTTTACAGCAATAATATTGAGCCTGAACTCATGTGTGAGCTTCAGTAGGAAAATGATTCAGGATGATCTCTTGGAGTTGAAGGATGAAAATGTTCAGATGATCAACGGACAATATGGATATAAAGGATATGAACATATCAGAAATGGTAACGTAAAATCTGATAAAACAAGGAATGTTGGAGAAATGCTGGATGTGAAAAGTGAGGCTGTAAAGAATGTTGATAAACTTATTATAAAATCAATGCCATTGGCTAAAAGTAAAATGTACGAAATACAGTTTATGCTTTTAAAAGAGGATACCCTTAAATATACTTTTACCTATAAAGCCCGACTGAAGAATGGATTGTTTTTACTGAAGAATTTCACTTCGCATTGTGATGAAATTCCTTATCTGTTTGGAGGTTGTCGGATTTTTCAGTCAAGAATAGGATTAACAAAAGATCATAATCTTCTAATTCAGGATTATTATGATAACAGTGGTGCTTTTTTGTTCTTTTTCTGGGCTGGTTATACCATCAACTATGCTGAAAAATACAAAAGAATTCATTAAACATAATAATCATGAAAAATATACCTTATTTATTAATTCTATCCCGTTTTATTACAGCTTTTGTTATTCTGTATCTGGGATATTATGTAGGAGAAGCAGCCAGAAAATATATTCTGATTCTCATGTATTTTGGATTGTTTACCGATATTTTTGACGGAATTATTGCCCGTAAAACGGGTGTTTCTTCAGAAAAATTAAGACGAATGGATAGTCAGACAGATCTTGTCTTCTGGTTATCTTTAGGATTTGCTACTTATTTCCTGAATCCAGATTTGATTATCAATGAATGGAAAAGCATTCTGATGATCTTCATCATGGAAGCGTTATGCTATATTGTAAGCATCTGGAAATTCGGAAAAGAAACGTGTACCCATGCTTTTTTAGCCAAAATGTGGAGCTTGAGCCTTTTATTGGCTTTTACTTATCTGATCGGTTTTCAGGAAGCAGGTTGGACTTTTAATCTGGCCGTGATGCTGGGATTGGTTTCCCATATAGATGTTATCCTTATTATTGTATTTCTTCCCCAATGGCAATACGATGTTCCAAGCTGTTATCATGCCCTGAAAATCAGGAACGGAAAGCAGCGAAAAAAGACCATTTTCTTTAATTAAAGCATTAAATAATTGATAAATGATTTTTAAAGACGGCGCAATCATCAACTTGCGCCGTTTTTTTGTAACTTTGCAACCATTAATTTTTATACAAAAATTTATTATCAACAAATGAAAAAGCAAACGATCAAAGAAATCCTAAAGGATTACAAGAAAGTATTACATCATGACATTACAGTTTACGGATGGGTAAGATCATTCCGTGCTAATCGCTTTATTGCACTTAATGATGGTTCTACGATTAATAATTTGCAGGTAGTTGTTGATTTCGAAAATTTTGATGAAGAACTTATCAAGAATATTAGCACAGCTTCTTCTCTTAAAGTTGTAGGTGAAGTAGTGGAAAGCCAGGGAGCAGGACAATCTGTAGAAATTGTTGCTAAAAAGATCATAATTTTAGGAGATAACTTTACAGAGGAGCTTCAAAGCACCATTCTTCAGCCTAAAAAACACAGCTTGGAGAAACTTCGTGAGCAGGCACACTTAAGATTCAGAACCAACTTGTTTGGAGCTGTTTTCAGAGTACGTCACGCAGTAAGTTTTGCAATTCACTCATTCTTCAACCAAAACCAGTTCTTCTATATCAACACTCCGGTTATTACTGGTGCTGATGCTGAAGGAGCAGGAGAAATGTTCGGAGTTACCAACTTCGATCTGAATAATATGCCAAGAACTGAAGAAGGAGAGATTGACTTCGCTCAAGATTTCTTTGGTAAGAAAACCAACCTTACGGTTTCAGGACAGCTTGAAGGTGAAACTGCTGCGATGGGATTAGGAAGAATTTATACATTCGGACCTACTTTCCGTGCAGAGAATTCAAACACTACAAGACACCTTGCAGAATTCTGGATGATTGAGCCGGAAGTTGCTTTCAACAACCTTGAAGATAACATCGACTTAGCTGAAGACTTCTTAAAATATGTCATTCAGTATGTATTGGATAACTGTAAAGACGATCTTGAGTTCTTAGACAAGCGTTTTGAAGAAGAACAAAAGTCAAAACCGGAAAAAGAGAGAGCAAAAGAAGGTCTTATCGAAAAACTTCAGAATGTAATCGCTAAGCGTTTCAAACGTGTAAGCTATACTGAAGCTATTGAGATCTTATTGAACTCAAAAGAAAATAAGAAAGGAAAATTTGCTTATCCTGTTGAAAAATGGGGTGCAGATCTTCAGTCTGAGCACGAGAGATATTTGGTTGAAAAACACTTTGAGTGCCCGGTTGTATTGTTCGATTATCCGAAAGAAATCAAAGCTTTCTATATGAAGCTGAACGAAGACAACAAAACGGTTGCTGCAATGGATGTTCTTTTCCCAGGTATTGGTGAAATCATCGGTGGATCTGAAAGAGAAGCAAGATTAGACGTTTTAAAACAGAAAATGGCAGAAATGCATGTAGATGAACATGAACTTTGGTGGTATTTAGATACCCGAAAATTCGGTTCTGTACCGCATGCAGGTTTCGGTTTAGGGTTAGAAAGATTAGTTCTTTTTGTAACGGGAATGACGAACATCAGAGACGTAATTCCTTTCCCAAGGACGCCGAAAAGCGCTGAATTCTAGAATCATAAAAAAAAGCCTTCATCATTAAGATAAGGCTTTTTTTATTTTTCAATAGTTTATTATGTAGAGAGTATAAAGCAAAAATCATGCTAAATGTATTTTTTATCAAATAAATTTATTAAATTCGTAGAATATGTTATGTTAAAACGCCAATATTAATATGCTTAAACAACACTTACAACTCAAATTAGGACAGAAGCTGGCCCCTCAGCAGATCCAGTTGATGAAGCTTATTCAGCTTCATACTCTTGAATTTGAAGAGGAGTTGGAGAGAGAGTTAGAAGAAAACCCTGCTTTGGAAATTGTAAAGGAGGATTCTAAGGAAGATGACTTTTCTTCCCTGGAAGAGGCTTATCAGGATGAGGGTACAGAAAGCATTGAAACAGACTTCGACGTTAACGAATATCTTTACGACGACGAACCTAGCTATAAAACTGCATCCAGTAACTACTCTCCGGATGATGAAGAATTTGACAATGAAAGTCTTTTAACTGAAGGACAGTCGTTATATGACTATCTTACGGAACAGATTCACCTGATCAACATCAGTGAAGAAGATCTGAAGATTGCAGAATACTTAATCGGTAACCTTGATACAGATGGATATCTGAGAAGAGAGATCAAATCTATTGTGGATGATCTTGCTTTCTCACAGGGAATTTATACTACTAAAGAAAAAGTAGATGATATCCTTGAAAACTATGTTCAGAAGCTAGATCCACCTGGAGTGGGAGCCAGAGGTCTTCAGGAATGTTTATTATTACAAATCGAAAAGAAAGTAAGCTCTGATAAAGCGGTTTCTTTAGCTGCTAATATCCTGAGATATCAGTTTGATGCTTTAACCAATAAGCATTACAACAAGATCATCCAGAAATATGATATTGAGGAAGAAGACCTGAAGGATGCTTTAGATGAAATTTCCAAACTGTCACCAAAAGTTGGGGGGAATTTTGATACTCAAACTATTACCATCAATCAGGAAATTATCCCGGATTTTGTAATTCAGGTGAAGGATGGGATGGTTATTCCTATGCTTAACAGCAAAAATGCACCTACCTTAAGAGTTTCTGAAGAATACAAAGACATTCTTACTACCTACTCACACGATAAAAACTCTTCTGAACACAAGCAGGCAGCTTTGTTTATCAAACAGAAGCTAGATGCTGCTAAATGGTATATTGATGCTATTAACCAGCGTCAGAATACTTTACTGCAGACCATTACAGCTATTGTTAAGTTTCAGAAAGGTTATTTTATTACAGGTGATGAAAAGTCTCTGAAGCCAATGATCCTGAAAGATGTGGCAGATATTACCGGGTTTGATATTTCTACCATTTCCAGAGTGGTAAAAAGTAAATATGCAGATACACCAAACGGTATTGTTTATCTTAAGGACCTGTTCTCAGACAGTTTAACCAATGATGACGGGGAAGAAGTTTCTACTAAAGAGATCAAAACTCATCTTCAGGAAGTTATCAGTAAAGAGAATAAGAGAAAACCTCTGACAGATGATGCTCTAGTAGTTATCTTAAAAGAGCAAGGATATAATATTGCCAGAAGAACGATTGCAAAATATCGTGAACAGCTCAATATTCCTGTTGCCAGATTAAGAAAAGAACTTTAAAATATAATAAAAAGCATTTCAATTTTGAAATGCTTTTTTGTTTTTATACATTGTTGCTAGAACCACCCCGTCAAAAATTCTTTGAATTTTCGCCACCCCTCCAGTGGAGGGGAATATGTGGTCTTTCGATTGTAGTATTCATTATACCATCTATAGAAATTGGGAGTTTTTAAAAACTTTTGTGACTGAATATTTCAGTTCAAGGCCTATCATTAAAGCAAAGCTATCTTAGTATTCTTAAAGTCTTATTAATTTTTAATGGTAAAGGTTTTTAAACTTTATGACTTTCCAATCCTAATTCTTTCATAGAGATTTCGCGCATTTCAACCTTTCTTATTTTTCCGGAAATGGTCATTGGGAACTCGTCCACAAACTTCCAGTATTTCGGAACTTTATAATGGGCAATTTTTCCCTTACAATAATCTAATAGTTCCTGTTCTGTAATAGTAAAACCTTTTCTTACTTTCACCCAGGCCATAACTTCTTCTCCGAATTTTTCACTTGGCACTCCAATGATCTGTACATCAAGAATATTGGTGTAAGTGTATAAAAAGTCTTCAATTTCTTTAGGTGAGATATTTTCCCCGCCCCGGATGATAAGGTCTTTAATTCTCCCGGAAATGGTAATATATCCATCTTTATCCATTACAGCCATATCGCCGGTATGCATCCAGCGGGCATCATCCAGTACTTTTTTTGTATTTTCGGGATCATTCCAGTATTTCAGCATCACAGAGTAGCCTCTGGTACAAAGTTCTCCATGTTCTCCACGTTTCAGAATTTTTCCACTTTCATCAATGATCTTTATTTCAAGATGATCCTGAACGGTTCCTACTGTGCTAACCTGTTTTTCTAATGGAGTTCCTATTAACGTTTGTGTAGATACCGGAGAGGTTTCTGTCATTCCATAGCAGATACTCATTTCTTTAATGTTCATGAGGCTTTCTACTTTCTTCATGATTTCCGGTGGACAAACAGAGCCAGCCATTACACCGGTTCTTAAACTTGAAAAATCATAAGCGTCAAAATCTTTTACAGCAAGTTCAGCAATGAACATGGTGGGAACACCGTAAAGAGAGGTGCATTTTTCATCGGAAACAGCCTTTAAAGTAATATCAGGATCAAAGCTGTCATTGGGAATTACCATACAGGCACCGTGGGCTGTACAGCACATATTTCCAATCACCATTCCAAAGCAGTGATAAAAAGGAACAGGAATACATACACGGTCTTTTTCCGTATACTTTAACCGGACGCCAATAAAGTATCCATTATTTAAAATATTGTGATGGGAAAGCGTAACTCCTTTGGGAAACCCCGTGGTTCCTGAGGTATATTGAATATTGACAGCATCATCAAACTGTACATGTTCTTCAAAACTATGGAGAACTTCGTCAGAAATTTCCTGGCCATTGTTTACAAAGTCTTCCCAGTTATCATCGAAGAAAATTTCGTGCTCTAAAGTGGGACATACTTCCTTGGCATATTCAACCATTTCTTTGTAGTTACTGGTTTTAAAATGTAAGGAAGAAAAGATAAAACGAATTTCAGACTGGTTCAGTACATAGGTAAGCTCGTGGGTTCTGTAAGCGGGATTGATATTCACTAAAATAGTTCCGATTCTGGCAGTGGCATATTGCAGAAGCACCCATTCATAGCGGTTGGAAGCCCATATTCCTATTCTATCACCACTTTTTGCTCCTAAAAAAATAAGTGCTTTGGCAACAGCGGTTGTTTGATTGTAAAATTCTTGATAAGTAGCTCTGTAACCTTGATGAACACTGATAAGTGCTTCTTGATTAGGAAATTTTTCGACAGTACTTTTAAGGTTTGCTCCAATAGTCTGTCCTAATAATGGAACTTCAGATGCTCCATAAACATATGATAAAGGCATAGTAAAAAGATTTGGTGTAATAAAATTAACAATAATATCTTGAACTATAGCCTATGAATGCTAATTTTCCTGAGAATCTATTTCTTTAAGCTGTTCCAGATTTTTGTCAAGTTTTTTGATAATAGTACCATATACCAGCCTGTAATATACCCAGATCATAGATATGGCCAACAATGTGCTAATGCTAATGGCAACAATAATAACAGTAAGGTCAGAGCCTGAAGGTTGTATATTTTGAGAGTTTAAAGCGTAAAATATAAAAGCAAGCAATACAACAGTAAAGGTAAGCAGTAATACAATACTAATCAGAATGAAAGCATTGACTGTTTTTTTGAAACCGATAATTCTTGTAATAAGCCCTTTAAGATTTTCCTCGATTTTTATTTTACGGTAATTCTGATAAAACTTCAGAACAAAATAAGCTGTAATTAATACGCTCAGGATTTTAATTGCTAAATAGAAGTGACTGAAATTGTTTTCGACTTCGGGGGCTTCATGAGTGCCCAGTTTTTCTAATATTTTACGGAACCCGTCGGACTCATCATCCTGGAAGAAATAGAATAAGCCCAAAACGGAAAAAAACAGGAACTCAAAAACACTGATCCAGAAAATATACTTTACATAATTACGTGATTTTCTATTCAGCATCTGACGAATCTCGCTGTTATCGTATTTAGGGGCTACAGGTTGTTCCTGCCATGTCTTTTTAAAGCTATCTAGATCAAATTCAGGCATATTTTTCCATCTGTTCTTTAAGGGTTTTCTTTAATCTGTTCATTTTCACGCGTGCATTAACTTCAGTAATTCCGAGGTTTTCTGCAATGTCCTTGTAAGGCAGATCGTCAAGATACATCATGACAATGGCTCTTTCTATATTAGGAAGAGTCTTGATTACCGTATACAAAAGCGAAATCTGCTGCTGTTTTTCATCATCATCTTCCACAAAATCTTTGTGGTTAATGTCCAGTTCATTCGTAGGAAGGCTTTTGCTTTTTTTTCTAAAGAGGGTAATGGCTGTATTAAGCGCTACACGATACATCCACGTTGAAATCTTGGAATTTCCTTTGAAAGAGTCATAACTTCTCCAGAGTTGCAATACAATCTCCTGAAAAAGATCCTCTTCATCTTCCAGTGAATTGGTATATAAGCGCGATACTTTAATAATCAGGCCCTGATTATCTTTAATGAGCTGCGCAAATTCTTTTTCTCTGGAATCCATAGATGTATAATGGCACGAAGATAATAATAATGTGGTAATTGGGGAAAAATAATTGTAGCGAATAGTAATTGAGTACAGAACGTTGAGAAAATAAAGGTAATTAAGCGAATTTGTAAACGCATCAAATCCTCCTTTTCCCGTGAAATTTATGTATCTTTGCATCCGCGAGAAAATCGGCTTGTTGATTTCCCGTTTACGGGAGGTAGGAAAGTCCGGACACCATAGAGCAGCAAAGCGGATAACATCCGTCACCCGCGAGGGTAGGACAAGTGCAACAGAAAGCAAGTACAGTTCGGCTGTAGTGAAACCAGGTAAACTCTTTGCGGTGCAATGGTAAGTATATCGGTTCTTTTCAGTAATGGAAATAGGGGCGGCTCGTCCTGAAAACCGAGGGGTAATCAGCTCAAGTGTTGCAGCAATGTACCACGTAGATAAATAACAGGCGCTTCTTCGGAAGTACAAAATCCGGCTTATAGATTTTCTCGTGATTTTTACAAAACATCTTTCTTTAGATTTTTATTCTTTAAATCAGTTTTGTATTGATTTGTAAAACAATATATTATGTATTTGTAATTCTAATATAAGACTTTTAGAAAACTAAACAAGACTTATCAACGACTTTCGTATTCTTTTGTTATCTCAAATTTGGTATAAAGAAATTGAGATGAAAATAGAATGCATTTTACAGTCTATTCCAGAAGCAAAACCAGGTTTTATTGTTATCCTACTGTATGTGGTGTTCATATATGGCTTATTTTGGGGAATTGATCAATGTTTGGGCTATCTTTTCTATGGGATAACAAACGAGATCATTATAAAAATTCTTAACAAGATTCTGTGGATTGGATGTATGTTTTTAAACTATAAAGTGGTAAAGCATTTCCTTTATCTGGTAAGGAAACAAAGAGAACGTCCTGTTATTTACCCTGTTTTGAACATTTCCAGAGAAGGAATGAATTATTACCCTGAAAATAAAGAAATTGAATGGGTAGACATTTCTGAAATACAGATTATAGATTCGGTGCTTTCCGTAACAGTGGATGTTAATCCTAATAAAGATTTTAAACTGAACCTGTCCACAACAGATCTCCAGAAACAAATGACACAGGATCGTTTTGAAAAACTATTGAAATATCATTATAAAAAAGAAGTCTATATTTACAATACGCCACCATCCTGTGGATGCGGTTGTTGATTTTAAGGGTATATACAGATAAAATGAATTGCAATGGAATCAGAAATTACTTTATATAAATCCCAACCAGAAAGGGCAGGATATTCTACAATTACAATTTTTACAATATCCTCAGTTGCCTTACTGGCAGCCTTTTGTGCAGTGGTTTTTCTTTTGTTTACCAATCAAAACTTCTTTTATATTTTAATCTCCATTCTTGTCCTTTTGGGGGTTTCAGTTTTTCTGTATGCTTCAGTAAAAATCTTAATTAGCTGCATTGCTGAACGGATGAAACCAGTTGAAGAACCTGTAAAAAAATTAACTATCAGCTCAAAAGGAATTTTTAATCATAGGACAGAAAGACAATTGATCTGGGAAGAAATCTCTGAGATCCAGGTTATAGATTCAATGCTTTCAGTGACCGTAGATCCACATCCTGAAAAAGACTTTCAGTTGAATTTATCAGATACAGATGTTTACAAGCAAATGACGAGAGCGGATTTTGAAAACCTACTCAAACATCATTATAAAAAAGAGATTTATACCTATTACACTCCTCCATCCTGTGGATGTGGTGGCTGATTAAATATTCGTGTGGAAATTAGTAATCAATTAAGATTTTTAATATCATGAAACCTGAATTTATCCCCATTCTATTGAATAATACCCAGCTAGATTATCTCCAAAGCCCTTTATGGAAAAGGATTTCAGATTACCAGATTGATCAGGCTGAAGTCGTGATTCCTTTTACCCGAAAACTGGCTCAGACTGAAGGCTGGACGAGAAGATTCTGCCTGATGGCCATTGAAGAATATAAAAAGTTTGTCTACTTATGCTGTATTTCCAAAAATGGGGCATCTCCTTCCATAGCCGTAGATAAAGTTTGGCATCTGCATTTACTCTATACTACCGAATATTGGAAAGAATTCTGTCCGAAAATTCTTGAAAGAGAATTACATCATTTTCCGAATGTAGGTGGAATTAACGATTATAACAAACATCAGGATTGGTATCTGGAAACATTGAAGCTTTATATCAATATTTTCAGGCAAAATCCACCTGAACCCTTCTGGCGGATTCCAAAAGAAATTGAACTATTCTTGTTGCCTGAAAGTGAAAATAAGGTAAAAACAATCAAACAGTTTACATGGAAAAAGACTTTTGAAGATTTGCATTCAAAAGTCTTTAGATATATTCATGGTAAATCGGTTTACCAATAAATTGATTTTTGTTACTCTGCTAACAACTGTTTTTTAGCCTGTTGCAGCTCTTCTTTATCTTTTTCCGAAAGCTGGGGATACTTAAGATTCATTTTTTCCAGGGTATCTATAATAATCTGAATAGCTGCCGTTCTGGCAAACCATTTATTATCTGCTGGAAGTACATACCATGGGGCATGCTCTTTTGAAGTTTCATTGATTGCTGTTTCATAAGCCTCCATATACTGATCGAATAGGGCCCTTTCCGGAAGATCACCTGCAGAAAACTTCCAGTTTTTTTCCTGTTCGTTGATTCTGTCTAATAATCTTTTCTTTTGTTCATCCTTAGAAACATTCAGAAATATTTTAATAATTGTGGTGCCATTCTGGGCAAGATGCTTCTCAAAGTTTCTGATGCTTTCGTAGCGGTTTTCCCAGAATTTATTATCGAAATCCTTTACAGAAGACCATGTTTTTTCACTTAAATTATATTCAGGGTGAACTTTACACACTAAAACACTTTCATAATGTGAACGGTTGAAAATTCCAATCATTCCTTTTTGTGGCAGAGCCAGATAGTGTCGCCATAGAAAATCATGAGAATATTCTTTTGAACTTGGGGTTTTAAAGCTGGTGACATTACAACCTTGTGGATTTACCCCTCCAAAAACATGCTCTATCATACTATCTTTTCCGGCAGCATCCATAGCCTGAAGTACAACCAGAAGAGATTGACTTCCATCAGCATAAAGCCTTTCCTGCAGCTCACGAAGTTTTTCTTTTTCCTGAATTAATAATTGAGTTCCTTCTTCTTTGGTAAGTTTTCCTTTATAAGAAGTAGAAGCTTTTTTAATTGAAAATTTTCCATCTACCTTAAAGTCGTCTGAGAAATTGGTGTCCATATATTTTTTTATTTAAAGATAAAAGATAAAAGATAAAAGATAAAAGATAAAAGATAAAAGATAAAAGATAAAAGATCTTGTCGTTAAACAACTATTTTTCTACTTCTATATCCACACGATCCACACGGATATCAACATCAATAGAGGTGGGCTTTAGCCCACCTAAAATCAAAATAAAATATATCCATTGGCTTTAGCCAAAACTTAAAATTATTGGTGTGAAGATTGATAAACGTATCATTTTAATATCTACTCACATAAATGTAATAAAAAAACCGCCTCAATAGAGACGGTTCTTTTATTTTTAAGTAGAGAATTACTTCGCAACAGCTTTTTTAGCAATTTTTGCAGCTTTTTTCTCTGCTTTAGCAGCTTCTTTTTGTTCTGCAGGAGTCAATACTTTTGCTTCAGGAGCATTAGCATCTACGTTTCCTTTGATGTAGATTACACTTCTGCTGTTTGCAGGGTCATTAGAGAAAACCTCAATCATTTTGTTGAATCCTCCCGTAAGAGCAGTGTTGTATCCAACTTTGATCTTAGCAGATTTTCCTGGCATGATCGGATCTTGGCTGAATTCTGGTGTTGTACATCCACAAGATGGTTTTACATTTGAAAGGATCAAAGGCTTATCTCCAGTGTTTGTTACTGTAAAGAATCTTGTACCATCAGAACTAGGCTTAATGTTACCATAGTCGAAAGTAGTTTTATCAAACGTAATTGTTTGTGCAGATGCAAGAGCAAATGTTCCGAATAATGCAATTCCTGCGATTAATTTCTTCATATTCTTGAATGTTAATATGTTTGTTAGATAAATTTTGTGAAACAAAGTTAAAAATTATTTTAATTCATGCTTAAAAATTTTTTTCTTTAGACTATTTTTGCAAATTGCAAGCCAAAGAAATAGAATTTATGCAGATTTCAGAAAAGTACAATCCACAGGAAACAGAACAAAAATGGTACAATTACTGGTTGGAAAACAAGTATTTCCACTCAGAGCCTAATGACAAACCACCATATACCGTGGTCATTCCGCCGCCAAATGTGACGGGGATACTACACATGGGACATATGTTGAACAATACCATTCAAGATGTTCTGGTCCGTCGTGCAAGAATGCGCGGGTTTAACGCTTGTTGGATTCCGGGAACAGATCACGCTTCCATTGCTACCGAAGCTAAAGTTGTTGCTAAACTGAAGTCTGAAGGAATCAATAAGTCTGATATTACCCGTGAGCAATTCCTTGAACACGCTTGGGAATGGACGAATAAATACGGAGGAACAATCCTTGAGCAGCTTAAAAAGTTAGGATGTTCATGTGATTGGGACAGAACCCGATTTACATTAGAAGATAAACTTTCACAACAGGTTATCAAAAGCTTTGTTGATCTTTATAACAAAGGGTTAATCTACAGAGGATACAGAATGGTAAACTGGGATCCGGAAGCAAAGACCAACATTTCAGATGAAGAAGTAATCTTTAAAGAGCAGAACGGAAAACTGTATTTCCTTAAATACAAGATTGAAGGTTCAGAAGAATTCCTTTCAGTAGCAACTACACGCCCTGAAACTATTTTTGGGGATACTGCTGTATGTATCAATCCTAATGATGAGAGATATGCTCACTTAAAAGGTAAAAATGTAATCGTACCCATTGTTAATAGAGTAATTCCTATTATTGAGGATGAATATGTTGACATCGAGTTTGGAACAGGAGCTTTAAAAATTACGCCTGCGCACGATACCAATGACTACGAGATCGGTCAAAAACATCAATTGAAAATGATTGATGCATTAGACGATGACGGAAACCTAAATGAACATGGTCTTCACTATGCAGGTCAAAACAGATTTGATGTAAGAAAACAGATCGCAAAAGAATTAGAAGAAAAAGATCTTTTACTAAAAGCAGAAGATTACGTAAATAAAGTAGGAACATCCGAAAGAACAGGTGCTGTTATTGAACCTAAAATTTCAGTACAATGGTTCCTTAAAATGTCTGAAATTGCTAAGCCAGCATTGGATGTAGTAATGGATGATGAAGTTAGATTCTATCCGGATAAGTTTAAAAATACTTACAAATACTGGATGGAAAATATCCGTGACTGGAATATTTCGCGTCAACTTTGGTGGGGACAACAAATCCCGGCGTATTATTACGGTGCAGGAGATGAAGATTTTGTAGTCGCTGAAACCAAAGAAGAAGCTTTAACATTAGCAAAACAAAAAACAGGAAATCAGGAATTAACAATAGAAGATCTTAGACAAGATGATGATGCACTAGATACCTGGTTCTCTTCATGGTTGTGGCCAATGTCTGTATTTGATGGATTACTTGATCCTGAAAATAAAGATATCAACTATTACTATCCAACTTCTGACCTGGTTACAGGCCCGGATATTATCTTCTTCTGGGTAGCCAGAATGATTATGGCAGGATTGGAATACAGAAAAGAAGTTCCATTCAAAAATGTTTATTTTACAGGAATTGTAAGAGATAAGCAGAGAAGAAAGATGTCAAAATCTTTAGGGAACTCTCCAGATCCACTTGAGTTAATGGATAAATATGGAGCTGATGGTGTTCGTGTAGGAATTCTATTGAGTTCTGCCGCAGGAAATGACCTTCTTTTTGATGAAGATTTAATGCTTCAGGGAAGAAACTTCATGACGAAGATCTGGAATGCATTCCGTTTGATTAACATGTGGAATCATGAAGATAAGCCAGCTATTGCTACAGATCATCAGGCTATCGAATGGTTCGAAAACAAATTAAATAAAACCATTATTGAGATTAATGATCAGTTTGAGAAATTCAGAATTTCTGATGCACTGCATTTGATCTATAAATTAATTTGGGACGATTTTTGTGGTTGGTATCTTGAAGCGATAAAGCCTAACTATGGAGAAGGTATTTCTAAAGAAGTGTATAACAAAACAATATATTTCTTTGAAGAGCTAATGAAGTTACTTCATCCGTTCATGCCTTTCTTAACAGAAGAATTATGGCAGACGATTTCAGAAAGAAATATTGAAGAAGCTTTAGTGGTTGCTCAGCAGAAAGAGGCTAGTGCGTTTGATGAGGCCATCATTAAAAACTTTGAGACTGCAGCAGAATTGATCTCTGGAGTTAGAAATTACCGTCAGACAAAAGGGATTTCACCAAGAGAAGCTGCTGAAATATATACCAATGCTACTGAATTTGCTAACGAAGCAGTAGTAAGAAAACTGGCAAATGTTTCTGAAATCCATTTCGGACAGAAAACAGATAAGCCAAGCTTTACATTCCTTGTTGGAGCTACAGAAGTTTCTATTCCTTTAAGTGAAAACTTAGATTTAGGAGAAGAAAAAGCTAAAACTGAAGAAGAATTAAAGTATCTGAAAGGATTCTTGATTTCAGTAGATAAAAAGCTATCCAACGAAAAATTTGTTGCTAATGCTAAACCTGAAGTTGTAGAGGTAGAGCGTAAGAAGCAAAAAGATGCTCTTGACAAGATTGCGATCCTGGAAGAGAAGCTGAAAAGTTTGTAATTTTAAAATAAAGACAATGCGTTGTCTTAATATCAGGCTGGGTACAGATGAAAAGTTGTATCCAGCCTGATGGTTTAAAAAAGATATAAAATGAAACATATAGAAAACATAAAAAAACTATTTTCGAAGGACTTTGTAGAAAGTCCCTTGTTAGAAAGTTTTGAAGTAGGGAAGATCTACCTTTCCAGTGGAAAACTGGTAGCTTGTGATCCCTTAATCACTAATGATATGCTTCCTTTTTCTACAGAATTCCCAAAAGGAGAATTCTCTGTAATGTTGCATAAAGAGAGAGACAGCAATTGTGTGGCCTATGCAGAAATTATTTTCAATACTGCAGAAATTAAAGACTGGAAGCTGGCAACTACTTCGGGACAGAATATTAAAGAACTGGCAGAAGGTGAAGTTTTCGGATATCCGGTAGAAAGCGGCATGGGTTGTTTCATGGATGTGGATACTCAAAGCAGCCTTAATGAACTGGAGCAGAAACTTTATCAAAACAAAGGCGGAGACTTCATGGGAATTTATGAAGAATTCTTCCATGAATATTTCTTTGATGAAAACGGAGCAATAGATCAATATGCATTTTTAAAGCCTTCAGAAGCTCATCCTGGGACTATATTTGCTTTTGAGACCGGATATGGGGAAGGTTTTTATGCGAGTTATATTGCTTATGATAAAAATCAATCACCAGTGAAGATTATTACAGAATTTATTGAAATAAGTTAGGTAAAATTAGTTATTTTTGGCACGGAATTTAGTCTGTTATAATTTTTAAACTAATATCAAACACAATGAATTTCTCATCAGAACAACCAAAAATTATCGTTGTAGGAAGCTCCTCAATAGATCTTGTTTTGGAAACCGATAAACTTCCCTCGCCTAACGAAACCGTTCTGGCAGTTAACTCAGAGAGCTATTTTGGTGGGAAAGGGGCCAATCAGGCAGTAGGAACTGCAAGACTGGGTGCCAGTGTTTATTTTATAGGTTGTGTTGGAATGGATCCCCTGGGGCAGCAAATCATGAGAAATCTGGTGGGCGAAAATGTGAATGTAGGTTTTGTACATGAAACTGATAAAGAGTCTACAGGAACAGCTTATGTGACCACTTCCGAAGGAAATGCCGCTATTGTGGTAGTACCTGCAGCTAATAAATATCTGAGTGTCTCTCATATTGACGAAGCAGACCGCTATTTTCATACTTCAGACCTGATCCTCGTACAGCTTGAGGTTTCTATGGATGTTGTAGAATATACCGTAAGAAAAGCAAAAAAATATGGTAAAAAAGTAGGCTTATATGCTTCTCCTGCTATGAGAGTAAACGATGCAATTCTGGAGGAGGTAGACTTTATTGTTGCCAAAAGTAATGAGTTGTTCATCATTTTTGGAGAAGAAAAAAGAGAAGAGGTTCTTAAAAAATACTTTAATAAAGTGTTTGTAAGGGACGATACCAATTCTACCATTTATTTTGATGGTACAGAAATGAAGTATTACAGAAAGAATAAAGAGAAGACCGTTTATAAGATGGGAATGGGAGATGCATTTACTTCTGGATTTGCAATTGCGCTTTGCCATGGGAACTCTGTAGAAGACTGTGTGAAGTTTGGAAATGAGGTGTCATCACGGGTTTCAGGAAATAAAGGTTCACAGACCGGATTGCCGAGAATGTCAGATTTCTTTTCTTAAAGCTATTTACGGCATATCGAAAGTTTAAAACTAAACATAATAATATACTGAAAATGTCCACTTTTATAGTGGATTTTTTCTTTTTATCCTATGGAAAAACTAATACTTACCACAGAAGATCATGCCTCCCTGACAGCCCATCTTTTTCAGCCTGAAAAAAAGAATGGGAAATTATTGCTTATGAACTCAGCCACAGGAGTAAAACAGCAGGTATATTTTTCTTTTGCCAAATATTTTTCTGAGCAGGGATTTACTGTGATTACTTATGATTACAGAGGAATAGGACTATCTAAACCTGAAAATATGAAAGGCTTCCATGGATCTATGAGAATTTGGGGTTCAAAGGATTATAAAACATTAACCACATACATTAAAAATCAGTTTCCAGAGTATAGAAAATTTTGTCTGGGACATTCCGTAGGTGCTTTAATTTTAGGAATGAATAAAGACTCTGAAATGTTTGAAGAGTTGATATTTGTAGGAACTCAGAATGCTTTTGTAGGAAATCTCAGATTGAAGACAAAAATTGAAGCGTATCTCGGATTCGGAATTGTACAGCCATTAACCACTTCATTGCTAGGATACTTTCCTGCAAATTGGTTTGGACTTGGAGAAAGTCTTCCAAAAAATTGTGCATATGACTGGAGAACCTTAATTTTAAACAAAAAATCAACCAACAGGCTGTTGGAGAAGATTGATGATTATTCTAAAAATTTAACGCAGAAAGTATTTGTAGTTCGTGCAGAAGATGATGTATGGTTAACAGAAAAAGGAGTTCTGAGTCTTTTAAACAATACGTATCCTAATCTTAAACCAACGTACAGGCTGGTAAAAACTATAGAGTCTGAGAAAAAAGAAATCGGGCATGTTAATTTTTTTAGAAACTACAATCACAAGCTCTGGGATATTATTTTAAATGAACTGATAGATTAATGAAAAGTACGATTAACAACACTGTAGAATTTGTAAAAGAAAAGTTAGAGGGAGCTGAAGCAGGACATGACTGGTTCCATATTGAAAGAGTGTGGAAGCTGGCTAAAAAAATAGCGGAGAAAGAAAAAGACTGTGATCCGGATGTGGTGGAATTGTCTGCATTATTACACGATATTGCCGATCCTAAATTTCATAACGGAGATGAGACGATAGCGCCGAAAATATCCAGAGAGTTTTTAGAAAGTCAAAATGTTCCCAGTGAAACCATTGAAAAGGTTTTATTTGTGATCGAAAATATATCTTTTAAAAACAGAAGTCAGGCACCGGCTAATCCGTCTATTGAACTGAAAATTGTACAGGATGCGGATCGTATTGATGCCATTGGAGCGATAGGAATCGCCAGAACATTCAACTTTGGAGGGTTTAAAAATAATCCAATGTACGATCCCAATGTTCAGCCTGATTTAAATATGTCTAAAGAACAATACAAAAAATCTAACGGAACAACGATCAATCATTTTTATGAAAAATTATTGCTTCTAAAAGATTTGATGAATACCGAACATGGAAAAAAAATGGCTCAGGAAAGGCATGATTATATGCTGAATTTCCTTGACCAGTTCTATAAAGAGTGGAATGTGGATTAACATTCTCTCAAAAAATCTGAAATCAGTATCTTTGCAGTATGGTATTTTTCATTCTTGTTATCTTTTGGGCGTGTATATTTTCTCTGGTTTTATATAAAATAAAATCGGGAAGAATGGCAAAATGGGCAAGACTGTTCCGTATTGTAACAGTGGTTTCTTCCATCTCAATTTTTACGTATTGGTTTATAAAGAAAAGTGCTGTGGCATTTGTAGATAACTCTGTAGGCTTACAGGTCATCAATAAACTTCCGCAGGCATTGGATTTTTATCTTATCAATGTTAATAAAGTTGATAATACTACGAAGCTTGAACCTAAACATGTAGGGAAAATACGTCCGGAATATTACAGAGTAGAATACCTGAAAATGGACAAGTCTGATGAGTATTGGATCGTAGGATATCTTGGAAAGAAGAATCTGGTTTACTTTTCACAGCATTCTGTTCCTAATAAGAATATAGATCAGATTGTAGAGGTCCAGAATTACATCAATCAAAGTATGAAACTGTCTGATGCTGCTAAAAAACAGGTAGATGCCTACAATTATGAAAATACAAAGTTGGGAATCTGGATTACATTAGATTTTCTGCTTTTATTTCTTAACCTGGTATTGCTTCTTAAGAAAAATAATAAAAACTAAATTATATATTCTCTCGCAAATTTTGCTGATCCGGCAGATGATTGTATGATATCAATCTGTTGTATTTGTAAAATCTGCGAGAGTTTTTATTAAGGATAATCCAGAAGATGCATAATCTGTTCTTTAAATTCCTCAGGGCATGCTCTTATTAATTTATCCTTATTTTGTTTACTGATTTGATGAGGTTCCAGCCATTCCGTTTTGTTGGAGTTTAGGCTATGATTGTCATATACTCTTTTTATAGTATGATCCTCATAGAAGGTATAGTCGTCTCCAAGCCAGTTGCTGGAGACACTGATTGTACAAATTTCCTTTTCCATGACATTTATTTTTAAGTATACCTTTTTCAGTTTGAATAGGGTATTACTCTAATGTATAAATTTTTCAGTTACGAAAAGGCTTTTATCGTAATTTGTCTTGTAAATTAAAATTAGTCTATTTAAAATTTTAATTAAAATAAGGTTCCTGTACTTTCAGTAGCCATTTGGGGAATATGGATGTCTGTCTTCCATTCTTCATTCATTTTTTTAATGAAATAAGCGGAAAGAAGTGGAGAAGCTTTCTCAATATTCTGGTGAACGAAGAAATACAGATTTTGAAGGCCGTCTTTTTTCCATTGAGCAAGATGTTTTAACCAATCATCCAGCCTTTCATAATCACTTTCTGCATTGGCTCCTACATATCGGATAAACGCATTGGGAGTCGTAAGACGCATATGAAGCATATCTCTTCTTCCGGCAGTATCTACGATGATGTTGGTGATATTATGGGCTTCAAAAAGCTCACAGGTCGTATTCAGAATTTCCTCATCGGTAAACCATTCTGTATTTCTTAGCTCAATAGCAAGAGGAACTTCTTTAGGCCATTCTTTTACGAATTTTTCCAGTCTGTCATAATCTTTAGGTTTAAAGTTATCATGCAGCTGAAGAAAGGCCATTCCCAGTTTTTCATCAAAATTAATAACGGCGGATGCAAAGTGGGTAACCGGATCTGTAACATCAATCAGCCTTCTGAAGTGAGAAACAGTGTTGGTGATTTTAGGGAAAAATTTGAAGTTTTCCGGAGTTTTTTCCTTCCATGTTTTTACCTGATCCGGAGTAGGCATTCCATAGAAAGTAGCATTTAATTCAATGGAATTAAATTGAGTGGCATAGTATGTTAACTCATCCTTGGTTCCCTTAGGATAAAATCCTTTAAGATCTGTCTTATTCCATTTGGCACATCCTATAGAAATATTTTCCAGTCCTTTTTTATTTAGGCTTAAAATTTCTTTGGTTCTGGAGTGATCTTTGGGAAGGGTGAAGTTTATTTTTGATGGGTCTTCTACTTGTCCGAATTTCATATTAAGCGGTTTTAATGTTTAAAATTAATCATTTTTTTGCTGTAATTTTCATAGAAAGGACATAAAATTGAGGATGAAACTGGTGGTGAACATTAAGTTTTTTTTAAGGAAATATTAAACTTTATGTTACGCAATGTTAATTCTATGTTACCATACTTCATATTTGCTCAGTCTAATTTTACAGCAAGTTTTGTAGCAATAAAAATATGAAGAAAAAATTGATCTGTGCTTTTGCTTTATTATCTTTTGGATTTGCATTTTCACAGGAAACCAGTTCTAAAATTTTTGGAAGATTAAAAGGAGTTTCTTCCGAAGTTACCGTGAAGGTAGTGCATATTCCTACCAACAGTACTTTTGAGACTAAAAGTAACAGCAAAGGGCAGTTTAGCTTAGATAATCTTCAGCCGGGAGGTCCTTATAAAATTGAAATATCTGATGGTTCACAGGTTATTTATGAGAATTCCAATCTGCAGCTTTCCCTAGGAAATAACGATTTACCCGTAGTAGAAGTGGGCAATAAGGAAAAGACGATTGATGAAGTGAAGATCATTTCAAAAAAGACCAATGTAAAATATGGAGTGGGTATTAATCAAGCCCAGATTTCAGGGCTGCCTAATATTAACCGTGGGATTCAGGACGTAACTAAATTAATTCCACAAAGTGCTAATAATTCTTTCAATGGAACAAATTTTCGTTACAACAACGTTACTATTGATGGTTCAATTAATAATGACGCGATTGGGTTCAGTCCTTCATTGGGTGGGCAAACGGGAACTTCTGGAATGCCCGGAAGTAGTACACGTTCCAACTCAATAAGCTTGGATGCAATTCAGGATGTACAGGTTTATATTGCTCCTTATGACGTGAAACTTGGAAATTTCCTTGGTGGAAGCATCAATGCAGTAACCCGAAGCGGTAGTAATGATGTTACAGGTTCCATGTATGTATATGGCAGAAATGCTGCTATTACGGGAAGAAACAGAGTAGGAGACAATTCCAAAATGCCAAGTGATTTCTCTGATTTTATTTATGGTGGAAGAGTAGGATTGCCTGTAGTAAGAGACAAAGTGTTTTTATTTACCAATCTTGAATACACGAAAAGGGTAGATCCTATATTTTATAATGCGAATGATCCTAATGCATTGATAGATGAATCGGTGGCTCAGAAACTTTCAGACTTTGTTCAAAAGAAATACGGATTTAACATAGGAAGTTTTAATGGATATAATAACTTTTCTGAAAGTGCTAAACTTTTCAACAAGTTAGACTGGAAGATTAATGATAAGCATACTTTATCCATCAAAAATAATACAGTGTTTTCACAAGCGTCCAATCTTGAAAGAGATGGAGCCAACTTCAGATTTGCAAGTATGGATTTTGTTCAGAAAAATACAGCATCCACTACTACTCTTGAGTTGAAAAGCCGTTTTAATGATAAATGGAACAATAATCTGGTGGTTGGGTATTCTTCTATTCATGACTACAGAGATCCAACTTCAGGAAATGCAATGTTCCCACAGGTTGAAATTACTCATAATGGTGGAACAATTTTGCTGGGAAATGATAGGGAAGCTACTGTTTTCAATATGAAACAGAAGACTTTTGAAATTACAGATAACCTTACCTATAAAACAGGAAATCACACCTTCTTGTTAGGAACTCACAATGAGTTATACAATATCAATTACGGTTTTGTAAATGCTTTGAATGGAAGAATTTCTTATAAATCGTTAAATGATTTTTATAATGGTACTCCTGCAAGGGTAAGAGGAACCTATCCTTTTGGTGGAAACAGCAGACAGGATCTTTTCGACAATCCTTATGCTCAATATAAAGTAAATCTTCTTTCATTATATCTGCAGGATGAGATCAATTGGGGCAGAGTAAGACTTTCTCCGGGAGTAAGAGTAGATTATACAGATTTACCTAATAAGCCGCAACTAAGTCCAAATGTTAATAATTCTCCTCAGGATCCTTATTTCGGAAATACTTATAACTACACTCCATTAAGTCAGCTAACCAATAGCTATCTTAATAAGCCAACATTGTCTCCAAGATTAGGATTTACCATTGATCTTACAGAAAACAGATCGATGGTATTAAGAGGAGGTTCCGGTATTTTTGTAGGAAGAATTCCGTTTGCATGGTTAGGGTATGCTTATTATAATGACGGAGTTGGTTTTGGAAGTTATGATATCAACGGACCAACATCAGCACAAATTGCACAATATGGGGATCCATTGGTTGGAAATAATCTTCCAAACTGGCAAAACCCAACGAAAGATCCAAAATCATCTAAAGTACAGGTTGACCTTATTGATAATAACTTTAAGATGCCAAGAGTATGGAGAAGTTCATTGGCTTTCGATTATACGATTGCCGGATATAAACTGACATTAGAAGGTATTTATACAAAAGTACTTTATGATCTGAAATTCCAGCAGGTTAATAAAACAGATAATGTGACGTATTATAGCTATGATGTGAATCATGAAATGCCGGTTTATACTACAAACATCAATAGTAAATTCTCTAACGCTTATTTATTGTCCAATACAAAAGAAGGGTATCGCTATAACCTGACTGCTCAGATTTCAAAATCATATAATTTCGGATTCAATTTCTTTGCTGCCTATACTTATGGTGACGCCAAAGATATTACCAATGGGATCAGAAACTCTATGGAAAGTAACTGGCAGATGAACCAATCGTTGACACCAAATGATCCTCAGCTAACGACTTCTAATTTTGCGATCAAGAACAGAATTGTAGCCAATCTGGGATATGTTTTTAATATTTCCAAGTCCAATAAGTTATCTACCAACGTGTATTTTAACGCACAGTCAGGAAACCCTTTCTCATGGGGATTTGTAAACAGTACTATTGCTAATACAGGACAGGCAGCAGGCCTTGCTTATATATTTAAAGACGCTGCCGAAGCTGCGAAATACATTGTTCCTATTAAAGACGGATCAGGAAACGTTTTGGTTACTGCTCAGCAACAGGTTGCAGATTATGAAAACTTTGTTAATAACAATGATTATCTGAAATCCAGAAGAGGAAAGTTTACCGAAAGAAATGGGGATACAACACCTTGGAATGTACAGGCAGATATCAGAATTATGGATGAAATCAGGCTGAGTGAAAAATCCAAGAACAATATTCAGATTTCCTTAAGTATCATCAACTTTACCAATTTATTGAATAAAGATTGGGGTAAGGTGTACTTTGTCCCTAATACATTCAACTCTACAGCAAGTGTAGGACTTACGAAGGCTGGGAATATAGCATCAGGGCAACCGTCAGCCGGAGATCCTACCTATAACTTTAAAACACCAGGATCTGCTTATACTATAGATCAGTTTGCATCAAGATTCCAGGCGCAGCTGGGTGTGAGATATAATTTTTAATACTTCTTTTTACAAATACTTCTTTCAAAGGTTCGGATTTTCTTTCCGGGCCTTTTTTACTGTATAAAACAATGGAAGAAATAATACTACTTAATAGTTGAGTACTGTTATTTCTTCCATTCTATCCAAAAATATCTTTTTTTGATAGCCTATTTTATCGTTTGTGTTACCATTCTGTTTGAAACGGTAGAATAGATACATCCCGTAGTTTTTAGACTGACCGTAATTGTAGCCGGAACAGACCGATAGGCAGTGTCTCCATAAGGTTCAACAATTTTACCATTGGAATCTTTCACGGTTCTTCCTTTAACGGTATAAGTCATTGTTGCTGTTCCTGTAAATCCGCTTGAAGGGTTGAATGTTACGATGCCTGTTGATTTGTTGTAGGTCCACGTTCCTGCAGGAGTTACTTTTTTACGGTATAAGGTAAGATCTATGTCATTAGTTTTTGTAAAACTGAATGTTGAATAATCAATATTGGTATTGCTTCCAGTAGGCGGGGTTGTAATGCTGATAGGGCCTTTGTATGCTATATCATTATTGAAAACCGAGATATTAACCGGTTGAAATTTACACGTAGAAGCTACATCATCATTTGTTACTGCTGAATAAGGAAGTGTTAATTTCACATTTCGGATAATATGTTGCTGGAATGCGGCTCCCGTAGAGGCTGCAAAACCTAACTTTAGAAAGGATGGAGTTATTGCATTGAGCGTTTGGGAAGTTGCAGCTCCTTCTACATCCGAAGTATTAAAGTCTGTAGTTTGAGGATTAGCATTTTCCGTATAAGGCACTGAGGTTTTGTAATGATAATAATTGATGACATTCACAGGCGTTCCGTTTTGTACGGTCTGGATATCAACTTTTATATCAAATCCGTCTGTAGTGGTACTGTTTATAAAATGGGGAATCAGGTCAAGGTATACTTTTCTGAATTCTCCGGCATTGTTTCTGAGATCAAACACTGAAGAAAGGGTGTTGGTAGTAGTTAAATAGCTTCTGTCATCTTGTAATACCCTGCCTACCGTTCCTGAATTACTTAAAGTAGATCGTGTAATCAGAACAGGATATCCTGTAAAGCCATCTCCTAATCCTGTTGTATTGATTGCGGCCCCTTTTGCTCCTCTTAAGGTTACATGACTTGTCGGTTGAGACCAGGTTACCCCTGCAATTCCATTTACCCTTGATTCTCCCTGAAAACGTTTTGATTTAAAATTCCCAAACTCATCCAGGGCAATACCCAGATAAGCAGATGATAAACCCGCCTTTCTCTGACTTGCGTAGGTGTTCTGTGCTCTGTTATATGCATAACCAAGGCCGGCTCCTGGCGCCCCTATTGTAGGACTTGTCACTGCTCCATCATATAGGAAAAAAGATAAGCCATCTCCGTAAGTACCACCTAGCGGGGTTCCGTTTTTCATGTCATATTCAAACTCAACATGAAGTCCGTTTACAGAAGTAAAAGTCCTTCCATTGATAAATAATCCCCCAAACTGCCCTGAGCTTGCAGGAGTAAGCTGTACCCCGGTAGAGGTATGTGAGGCGTTCCCCTGTATCGTAAGTTCAGAAGCTGAAGAAGCATTCATAAGCGAATTAGAATAAGAATAAAATCCGTAGATACTTGCAACTTCGGTACTGTCTGTCTGTGCATACATAAAGTTTGTAAGCAGTGCAAAAACCAGGCTCATCAAAGACAGCCTTTTAAAATTCTTTTTCATGGCTGTTTATTTTACAACAAATACGATATTGATGAAAGATGCTGAAGTCGCATTGGATAAAACATCATAATTCAATACACCCGTGCTGCTGACGCTGTTTATTTTAAAAACAGAAGTGTCATAACCCGTTACATAATAGTATAAATCTGTTGCATTAGGAAAAAAGGGTATCGAAGCCGGAGCAGATGCACTTCTGGCATTTGTTGGAACATTCGAAAACTGATTTTTATACAATGTGTACAGATCTTTCGTTTGGCCTGTTGAAGTTGTTGTGGTATCAAAAACTATACTCGGCATGTAGAAAAATTTAGATACATACGGAGAAAGGCATGTCCAATCCGGGGTTGCAGGCGTTCCTACATTTTGGCTGATGCATTTTTTGTTGACATCAAAAATAATGAGCCCTGTGGCTGGATTGGTAACAGAAGATAGATTACTGATTCTTGGTAGTAGCACCCCTTTGGAAGTACTTGTAACATCTAAAACTGCGCTCTGATCGGGAGAAGAAGTATTAATTCCTACCTGTGCGTAAAGAGTAATGCTGGCCATTGCCATCATTAGGGTAATAATTTTGTTCATTTCGAAATAATTGTTTGTGTTTATATTGTAGCAATTTTTTGCTATGAGTAATTTGCTATCTGAGTTTTATTTTTGTGTTTTTTTAAATTAAAAGGTGGATTAGAATACATTATATTGTGTTTATAATGTATTTATTTTTCTCTTTTATATTGTGTTTTTAAAAAATAATCAGTTCTAAGAATTACTTTTCAATCATCAAAAAAGTTTTGTTAATTTAAATTAAAATACAATCTTTATTTCGTATTAAATTTATGTTTAATAATAAGTCTGATGGTTGATATTTTCTTTGCTAAAAACTGTTTTATTTGGTTTATCTTCAACAAATGTAAATAAAATCACTTCATATTAATAATAAAAAAACAATGATAGAGGGACTTGATTCACTATTTGGGGAGTGCAAGCTTAATATTTTCTGTATTAATAGACGATTAAAAGAAAATAATTTTTTTAAACCTAAATGTTAAATTTTTGTTAAAGTTTAATTACAATAAAAAAAGCACACCCAAAAGGTGTGCTCCACTATATAGTGTGTTTATTATTTGATCTTATGCTTCGCAGCTTGAGCATGATACAAAGTTCACCATCATTTCTTTTGAAACGGAAGAACTTCTTTGGTAGTAAAGTGTTTTTACTCCTTTTTTCCAAGCTTCGATATACAGATAATTTACATCTTTTACAGGCATTGTAGAAGGAATCTGAAGGTTCAGAGATTGTGCCTGGTCAATGTATTGTTGTCTTTGTGCAGCCTGAGAAATGATCTCCATTGGAGAGATTTCCTTGAATGTTTTGAATACTGCCTTTTCTTCAGGAGTAAGCTCATTCAGATGTTGTACAGATCCGTGATTCAACATGATGGTTCTCCATGTCTCCTCATTATCCAATCCTTTTTCTTTCAATAGTTTTGCCAGGTATTTGTTCTTACGCATAAAGTTTCCTTTAGCCAGACCTGCTTTATAATAGTTGGAAGAGAAAGGCTCAATTCCAGGAGAAGTTTGTCCTAAAATTGCAGAACTTGAAGTGGTAGGAGCAATAGCCATTGTAGTGGTATTTCTTAATCCGTATCCTTTCAATACTTCCGGTTCTCCATAGATGTTGGCAAGTTCTCTTGAAGCTTGCTCAGCCTGATCTTTAATATGTCTGAATGCTCTTGCGTTGAACTGAGTAGCTTCAAAGCTTTCAAACGGAATCATATTTTTCTGTAGGTAAGAATGATATCCTAAAACTCCTAATCCAAGAGCTCTGTGACGCATTGCGAAGTTTCTTGCTCCCTGTAAGTAGTAGTTTCCTTCAGTTTTATCAATGAACTCAGATAATACAGCATCAAGGAAGTATACGGCTAATTTAACAGCATCTGTATCTTTCCACTCATCATACAATTCAAGGTTCATAGAAGACAGACAGCAGATGAATGATTCTTCCATTGTGGAAGGAAGCATGATCTCAGAACAAAGGTTACTTGCGTTTACCGTCATTCCATGGTCTTTATATACCTGTGGTTTGTTTCTGTTTACGTTATCGGTGAAGAAAATATAAGGAAGACCTTTTTGTTGGCGACTTTCCAATACTCTTGCCCAAACTTTACGTTTTTCCATATCACCGTCAATCATATCCTGCATCCAGTAATCTGGTACACATACTCCGGTAAATAGGTTTTGAATTGGACTACCAATATCTTTAATGGATAAAAATTCTTCAATATCTCCGTGGTCAATATCTAAGTAAGCAGCAAAAGCACCTCTTCTTACACCTCCTTGAGAAACAACATCCATAGCAGTATCAAAAAGCTTCATGAATGAAACCGCTCCTGAAGATTTTCCGTTATCAGTTACAGCTGTTCCTCTGTTTCTCAGCTCTCCGAAATATCCTGAAGTACCACCTCCGATTTTAGTCTGCATGATCACTTCACCCATTTTATGAGTAATTCCTTCAATGCTGTCCGGAATGTGAGCGTTGAAACAAGAGATTGGAAGACCTCTTTCTGTTCCCATATTAGCCCATACAGGAGAAGAGAAGCTGATCCACCCTTTTGTAATCATTTCTTTGAATGCCGCTTGAAGTTCCGGTTTGTATAATCTTTTTGCAGCAGCGGTGGTAATTCTGTCGATAGCTCCGTCTACCGTTTCACCTTTCAACAGATATCCTCTGTTCAGCATCTGCTCAGACTCTTCGTTGAGCCACCATATATTTGAATTTTGCTCTTCCATAGATGTTATATTTTCGAATTCCGGAATGAGATTCCCACTCCGGAATTTTGTTTTTTTATATTATTGATTGTAAAAATTCTACTTTGTGAGAGTCGTTCAGTCCGCTTTCATCTCTCAACCTTTGAAATTCCTTAAAAGAAGGAACATTCAAAACTTCATGCTGAACGTCTTCATTAATGTAGTTTGAATAATGTAGAAAAGTAACGCCATCCTCCTTTACGAAAACCTTGTATTCAAATGTTGACTGATCCAGATTTTTAAAATCATTCAAAAAATTTTGAATATTGGCTTTATTGGCAGGAACAAATTCAGGTTTTACGGTGTAGCTTACTATTACATTAATCATATTATTTGTGCTTATTAAGTTAACTGTTGTTCTGTTTTGAAGTATGAGGAATTATTAATCCTAATACTTTTTGACGCTCGCTTCGCTCGCGCCCTTACATTAGAACAAGTCGTTTGCTGTAATACTCTTATCGTGTTTCGTGTAATCTACAGGTCTTTTTGCAAAGAAATCATCTAATGAATTAGCAAAAACTTCCTCTTCGAACCAAACCATTGGTCTGTATTGTTCTGGAGTGATGTTATATCTTGTTTTCATGTTGATTTTCTTCAAACTATCATCTACACGGTATTTCATGAAGTTCAATAGATCTTCTTTAGATACGTTATCAATTTCTCCTAATTCAAAGATCCATGTAAGAATATCTCCTTCTTTTTCAATAGATTCGTCTACAAGAGTATAGATGTCTTCAATATCGCTTTCAGTTAAAAGATCAGGTTGTTCTTCACGGATTTTGTTGATAAGATAGATTCCTGCATTAGCGTGAATTTGCTCATCTACAGAAGTCCATGCAATGATATTGGAAACATTTTTCATGAATCCTTTGAATCTTGTGAAAGAAAGGATGATGGCAAATTGAGAGAAAAGAGAAACGTTTTCTACTAAGATACTGAATAGCAATAATGCAGAAACATATTCTTTAGGAGTAGCAGAGTTGGCATGCTTTAAAGCATTTCCAAGGAACTCAATTCTACCTTTTACCGCTGGAATTTCAATTACATTAAGGAATTCGTCATTATATCCTAATACCTCCAATAAACGGGAATATGCTTCAGAATGACGGAACTCGCATTCTGCGAAAGTAGATCCTAATCCATTGAATTCCGGTTTCGGAAGGTGGTTGTATAAATTCCCCCAGAATGTCTTTACAGACACCTCAATCTGTGCAATGGCTAAAAGCGCATTTTTCACAGCATTCTTTTCATGTGGCTCCAACTGCGAATGAAAATCTTGTACATCTGCAGTAAAGTCCACTTCCGAATGTACCCAGAACGATTTGTTGATGGCTTCTACAAATTGAAGAACCTCCGGGTATTCAAATGGCTTATAACTTACTCTCTTATCAAAAATTCCCATATTAAAATATCTTTATAATTAAATAATTCAGATCTCTGTGGATAATGTTCAGAAAGTATTTAACTTTTTGTTTTTGTGATGGTTGTGAATTTAAATTATTCACATTGTAAGTTTTCTTTTCTGAACAGAATCTATTTACAAAGTTCGAAAAAAAGAACTGATTTTGAAAGAGGTAAATACTAATAGGCTGACTTTTAGCTGTAAAAGTTTTCCACATTTACATGAAACAGGCACAAATAATAGGCTAGACGGCTATATAGGGTATAAATGCATGGAAAACTCAAGTTACAGTTAAACAAAAATTAATAAGTTGCTTTAAATAAAGGTTTAAAATGTTAAACAAAAAAATATTTGAATAAATTTTCATTCTTGTAACAATTTGAAAATATCATCTACTTATTGGGTATAAAACATACATCACTTAATGTTAGTAATTCAGGATTTACATAAATCATACGATACAGGAAAAAGCAAACTTCATGTTTTGAAGGGAATCAATCTGAATATTTCAGAAGGAGAGTTTGTTTCTATTATGGGAAGTTCCGGTTCCGGAAAATCTACCCTTCTTAATATTATTGGTATTCTGGATGAAAAAGATTCAGGAACCTATGAATTGGATGGCGTTCCTATTGAACATTTATCAGAAGTAAAAGCTGCAGAATACAGAAGTAAGTTTTTAGGATTTATTTTCCAGTCTTTTAATCTTATCAGTTATAAAACCGCTCTTGAAAATGTTGCTCTTCCACTATATTACCAAAATGTACCAAGAAAGGAACGTAATCAAAAAGCAATGGAATATCTGGAAAAAGTAGGGCTTGCACAATGGGCAGATCACCTTCCGAACGAACTTTCAGGGGGGCAGAAGCAAAGGGTAGCTATCGCAAGAGCTTTGATAACCAATCCGAAAGTGGTATTGGCGGATGAGCCTACCGGAGCATTGGATTCAAAGACCACTCATGATATTATGAAGCTTCTTCAGGATATTAACAATGAAGGAAAAACAATCATTGTAGTAACCCACGAACCGGATGTAGCAGCACAGACGAAGAGAAATGTTATACTGAAGGATGGTGTCATTGAAAGTGATGAGTTTATTAAACAGATTGTGCTTTAAACAATTTGATAATTTGAAAATGAGATAATTTGAAAATTGAATGATGCTATTCTTTTAATTTTTCAATCTTTTAATATTAATAAAAATGTTTGACCTAGATCGTTGGCAGGAAATATTCAGTTCTATCCGTAGTAATGTACTTCGGACAGTACTTTCGGGATTTACAGTAGCTTTAGGACTGTTTATTTTCATTGTACTTTTTGGAATAGGACAAGGGCTTCAGAACGCTTTCTCGGAAGGGTTTGCAGGTGATGCTAAAAATCTGATTACCATTTATACAGGAAAAACAACTTTAGCTTATAAAGGATTACAGTCCGATAGAAGTGTGAGTATGAATAATGATGACTATGACTTTCTTGTTAATACAGAAAAAGAAAAAGTAGGAGCATCCAGTCCAAGATATGCTACCAATTTAATGGTGAAATATGGAAAGGAAAGTGGTCTTTATCAGATTCATGGCGCAGAGCCGGGAGAGCAAATTATTGAAAATAGAAAGCTTGTTGATGGACGTTATATTAATTCTTTTGACCTGGCTAGAAAGCAGAATGTAGCAGTGATCGGAAGAATGGTTCAGAGAGACCTTATTAAAAACGGAGGTTCCATTGGTAAAGAACTGGATATTAACGGAACCATGTTTAAAGTTGTTGGAGTGTTTTCAGATGATGGTGGAGACAGAGATGAAAGACATATTACTGTACCCATTACCACTTTACAGCAGATGAAAAAAGGGTCTGACACGGTAAATACGGTTTATATTGCCTATAATGATAAATTACTTAACCCTCAGGACGCTATTAAATATGGAGATGAACTGAGAGATAAACTGAAAGCAAGAAAGAGTGTGTCTCCAGATGATGAAAATGGGGTTCGTGTATGGAATAATGCCAAAAACATGAATGACACATTCACCTTTATGGCAGTTCTTACTGCAATTGTAGGGTTCATTGGATTAGGGACATTATTAGCCGGGATTATCGGGATCAGTAACATTATGGTGTATATCGTAAAAGAAAGAACCAAAGAAATCGGGGTACGAAAAGCCATTGGAGCGAAACCAGCAGGAATTGTTGCCTTAATTGTTCAGGAAAGTGTAGTAATTACTGTGATTTCAGGATTTGTTGGAATAGGAGTAGGTGTGCTAACATTGAGCCTGATTGGTGACAGTCTTGAAGAGTTTTTCATTAAAAGTCCAAGTGTAGGTTGGGGATCTATCCTTATGGCATTTATTGCCTTGGTTTTTTCCGGATTGATCGCGGGATTTGTTCCAGCATACAGAGCTTCAAGAATTAAACCGATTGAAGCATTGAGAACAGAATAGTAATTTGAAAATAATATAAAATTGGAAATGCAGTAATGATCGCAATTTGTTGATTTACTCTTTTACAACTATTAATAATTTATAATTCAGAAAGGTGAATATCATATTTAAAATAGATACTTGGCAGGAAATTTATTATTCATTGAGGAATAATAAACTCCGCACATTTCTTACCATGATTGGAGTAGGATGGGGCATGTTTTTGTATGTAAGCCTTCTTGGGGCAGCAAAAGGTATGGAGAATGGTTTTGATAAATTGTTTTCAGGTTTTGCGACCAATTCAATTTTCTTGTGGGCACAGAAAACATCTATTCCTTATGAAGGATTTCCCAAGGGAAGAGAAGTGCATCTCAATTTATCTGATATGGATATGTTGAAAAGAAAACTGATAGGGATTGATTATATATCACCACAAAATGCCAGAGGAAGTTTTACCGGAACGCCTGGTGAATCAATGTCTAGGAATGGAAAAAGCAGTACATATTCTCTTACCGGAGATTATTCTGTAGGAAATAAAATATCAGAGAAGAAACTTATTTTTGGGCGGTACATTAATGATGCAGATGTTTCAGGAAATAAAAATGTAGTGGTTATTGGAGAAGAAATCTATAAGAACTTATTTGATTCCAAGAAAAATGAAAACCCAATTGGGAAATCTATCAATATAAAAGGAATATTCTTCAATGTTATTGGTGTTTTCAGAGTGAAAAAAGGAGGAGGTTTTGAAAATGATCAAACGGCTTTTATTCCACTTTCTACCTATACTAAAATGTATAATGCAGGTGAACAGATAGACTTGTTTGCGATTGTAAGTAAGCCTAATGTTAACGTTAATTCAGTAGAAGAAGAGGTAAAGCAGGTGCTGAAAAATAAAAATAAAGTTTCTCCAGAAGATACCAATGCTTTCGGAAGCTTTAATTTAGGAAAAGAATTTAAAAAATTGACAGGTTTCCTAACAGGGATGCAGCTTCTAACCATTATTGTAGGAACATTAACAATTCTTGCAGGAGTTATCGCTATTTCAAACATTCTTTTAATTACCGTAAAAGAAAGAACCAAGGAAATAGGAATCAGAAGAGCATTGGGAGCAAAACCAGCAGAAGTAAGAAATCAGATTCTGTTGGAAAGTGTTGTGATTACACTCTCATCCGGATTGCTGGGATTTATGTTTGGAATTTTTGTGCTGATGATTTTAAATATGGTCACCCAGGGACAAGACTCGTTTCCTTTTTATAATCCAACAGTAAACTACGGAAACGTATTTGCAGCCATGGCAGTGATGGTTGTATTAGGATTAATTATTGGAATGATTCCAGCACAAAGAGCGGTGAAAATTAGACCAATTGAAGCATTAAGAACAGAATAATAATTTGAAAATAATATAATTTGAAAATTTTAAAATGAAAAATGATCAGCAGCCATGTGGTATTAATCTTTTAATTTTTAAATCTTTCAATCCTTTAATTAAAAAATAAACTATACATATGAAAAAGAAATTCACTTGGAAAAAAGCCATTTATATCGTGTTGGGGCTTTTATTTGCAGTGGCATTGTTCTCGGGGATTGGTTACCTTGTGAAATCGAACTCCCAAGAAAGCGAGGCTTTCCTTACCCGTAAACCTAATATCCAGAATATGGATGATAAGGTAATGGCCACCGGAAAAATTGTTCCAAAGGAAGAAATTGAAATTAAACCTAACATTACAGGGATCATTGATAAAATTTTAGTGAAAGAAGGAGATAGAGTAGAAGTGGGTCAGCTGATTGCTACTGTGAAAATTGTACCAAGTATCTCTGAAGTAAATGCTGCTCAGCAGGAAGTTCAGAATGCACAGATTCAGATTAGCAATGCACAGATGAATGTAGGAAATATGCAGAAGCAATTTGAAATGCAGGATAAACTGTATAAGCAAGGTGTAGCTTCCAGACAAGAGTTTCTTAATTCCCAGCAACAGTTATTCTCTCAGCAGCAGACTCTTAAAAATGCTCAGCAACAGTTGAATACAGCACAAAAAAGATTACAGATTGCTAAAACCGGAGCTACTCCTGAACTTCAGGGGCAAGGTTTGGCAACCACACAAATTCGTTCCAAAGCTTCAGGAACAGTGCTTGAAGTTCCAGTAAAGCTGGGAAGCCAGGTAATTGAAGCGAACAATTTTAACGCAGGAACAACCATTTGTTCAGTAGCAGATTTGAACTCTCTGATCTTCAAAGGAGAAATTGATGAAGCTCAAGCAGGAAAATTGAAGCAAGGGATGGATATGAATATCGTAATCGGTGCATTACAGAATAAAACCTTCCCTGGTAAACTTACGATGATTGCTCCAAAAGGAAAAGATAATGCAGGAACCATCAAGTTCCCGGTAGAAGGAAACGTAGATAATCCTAACAACGAATATATCAGAGCTGGTTTCTCTGCGAATGGGGAAATCGTATTAAGCTCTCAGAAAAATGCTTTATTACTGGATGAATCTTTGGTTCAGTATGAAAAGAAGCAAGGGAAAGATGTTCCTTTTGTAGAAGTAAAGCAAGCAGATGGGAAATTTAAGAAAGTATACTTAAAACTTGGAGCTAGCGACGGAATTAATGTTCAGGTTCTTCCTGGATCCAATATTACAAAAGATTCTGAAGTAAAAGTTTGGAACCCATCAGATAAAGATAAAGAAGAGTTGAAAGAAAAAGCGAAAGCCAAATAATAAACTACACTATACATTTTAAACTGTTAGATCCCGGAGAGATATTCTTCGGGATTTTTTATGAACTTAAAATTCCTACTTTTGAATTAAATATCATAAAATGTGCAGGTACGCTCAAAAAACATATAAGTCTCACTATGTCTGTTTTCAATGTAGAAAATCATTTAAGCAGCCGGATGTGGATGATATTTTAAGACGAATCAAAAAAGAGAAAATTTATCATGAGCCCGATGGGGGAACGATTCGTAAAGTTGGGCATATTTTTACCAACCGTAAAACAAGTGGTCTTTTTACAAAAAATGATACTGAGGAACTAAGACAATTAGCATCAGAAATAGAAAATCGAACGATAAAATGCCCTGAATGCGGAAATATAATGGCTGATCTTGGGAAAGATTTTAAGGCTCCTAAGAAAACTGCTGTTAAAGAATGGGAAATTATAGAAAGTCTTTTTAAAACAGGAAAATGTTTTCATACCTGCGGTTGTTATGGGATGGGTTATATTCCTCAAACTTCTCGGGAGCATGAAGTTTATCTTAAGACGATACTAGAATCTTATCAGAAGTCTCTAGCCTTCTGTCAGAACAAAACTATAGAAGAATATACTGATAAAATGGAAGAGATTAATTATTGGTCTGAAAGAATAAATAAAATAAAGGATGAAATCAACCATCAGCAATTTAAAATTGTCTGAAATAACTTCCATCTTCCAGCCTCCCACATTTTTATTTCAACTTTAAAATGTAATAAATCAGAAGTTTAAAATGTCTTATTTTTAAATATAAAATATAGCCATGAAGAAAAATAGCCTGATTCTGATCCTTTTTATCATTGTAAAATTTGTTCTTCAGTATTTCTTACTAAGCCCGGGATATGACCTGCAACGGGATGAATACTTACATCTGGATCAGGGAAATCATCTTGCCTGGGGGTATCTTTCTGTTCCGCCTGTAAGCTCATGGATATCATGGCTAATAAAAATACTGGGTGATTCTGTATTTTGGATTAAGTTTTTTCCTGCCTTATTCGGTGCATTAACAATGGTTGTGGTCTGGAAGGCGATTGAAGAATTAAAAGGAGGCCTTTTTGCCTGTCTTCTTACGTCTTTGGGGCTGTTGTTTTCCTCATTGCTTCGTTTGAATATGCTATATCAACCTAATTCGTTGGATGTCCTTTTATGGACCTCCTTTTTCTATATCCTGATAAAATATGTCAATACCGAAAAAGTAAAGTGGTTGTATTGGGGTGGAATCATCTTCGGAATCGGTGTTTTGAATAAATACAATATTGCTTTTCTTGCATTAGGATTTATTCCTGCCCTTTTAATAACTAAACAAAGGAAGATTTTTACAAATCCTCATGTTTATGGAGCAGCTCTGTTAGCTTTACTCATTATTCTTCCCAATCTTATCTGGCAGTATCATCATGGCTTTCCGGTCATTCATCACATGAAAGAGCTTTCCTCCACCCAATTGGTGAATGTGAACAGATTTGATTTCTTGAAATCTCAGTTTTTATTCTTTATTGGAGTTACTTTTGTCATTCTGTTTGGCTTTTATGCCTTGCTGTTTTATAAATCTTTTGAAAAGCTTCGGTTTTTCTTCTGGGGCTATGTGATAACAATAGCATTATTTATGTTTTTCAGAGCCAAAGATTATTATGCCATAGGTATTTATCCTATTTATATAGGTTTCGGATCTGTTTATCTTGAAAATATTTTAAAAAACGGATGGCAGAGATTTCTAAAGCCAGTCTGTATTTTACATCCATTACTTCTGTTTGTGCCTATATATAATCTGGCATTCCCTAATAAAAGTCCTGAGTCTATAGTAAAGAATCCTGAATCTTATAAGAAATTCGGGCTCTTGCGCTGGGAAGATGGAAAAGACCATCCTTTACCTCAGGATTTTGCAGATATGTTAGGTTGGAAAGAGTTGGCTCAGAAAGTAGATAAAGAATATTTGAGACTATCGAAAACGGGAAACACTTTGGTGCTGTGTGATAATTATGGACAAGCTGGTGCAATTAATTATTACTCAAGGAAAGGAATAAAAGCTGTTTCATTCAATGCAGATTATATCAATTGGTTTGATTTGAGGAAAAAGTATAAAAATCTAATCAGAGTTAAAAACGAACCTGAAGATGAGCTTGAAGAAACTGGTGCTTTTTTTGAACACTCGGTAACAGCTGATTCAGTTACCAATCCCTATGCTAGAGAAAAAGGGGCTAAAATTTTCAGTTTTGAAGGGGCTAAAATAGATATCAGAAAAAGAATTCAGGATGAAATTTTGGAAGTGAAAGGAGTAGACTAATATCTTTTTGTTTACTGTAGAAATAAAGAACGATAATTAAAATCGAATAAGAATATAAAAAAAACATTATTGCAACAATATTGCATTAATGTTTTTTGTTTTAACTTTGTAGGATTAATTATTAAAATGACTATGCACAATAAAAATTTTGATGTTATCATTATAGGGGGAAGCTATGCAGGGTTATCTGCAGGAATGTCTTTAGGGAGATCTTTAAGAAATGTTCTAATTATTGATGAGGGAAAACCTTGTAACAGGCAAACACCATATTCGCACAATTTCGTTACTCATGACGGGAAAATTCCAAAAGAAATTGCTGCTCTGGCAAAAGCTGATGTTGAACAATATAAAACGGTAGATTTTTTTGATAGAAAAGTAGTAAAGCTCATGAAGAATGCTGATGGCTTTGAAGCTGAAGTATCTTCTGGTGAAAAATTCTATGCAAAGAAAATTATTTTAGCTTCGGGAGTAAAAGACGTTATGCTGGATATACCAGGGTTTGCTGAGTGTTGGGGGATTTCTGTTATACATTGTCCATACTGTCATGGCTATGAAGTGAAAAATGAAGTAACAGGAATTTTGGCTGATGGAGATATTGCTTTTGAATTTTCAAAACTGATTTTTAACATGACCAAGAAACTGACCTTATTTACCAATGGAAAATCTACTCTTACTCAGGAACAAATTAAAAAACTGAAAGATCATGAAATCAATCTTAATGAAGATGAAATGGAACGTATTGAACATGAAAATGGGCAGATTCAGAAAGTAGTCTTTAAAAATGGAAATAACGTTGCTTTAAAAGCTTTATATGCAAAGATTCCTTTTAAACAGAATGTTGAAGTTTCAGAAAGTTTAAATTATGAACTAACAGAGCATGGATTTATTAAAGTAGATTTCATGCAGAAAACAACGGTTCCCGGGCTTTTTGCCTGTGGTGACAATGTAACCATGATGCGGTCTGTAGCAAGTGCGGTAGCACAAGGTAATTTAGCAGGAGCAATGGTTAATAAAGAACTCTCGGAGGAAGAATTTTAATAGAAGTTAAATACGGGTTGGTGTCAAATATAATATTGAAAATTACTAAATTGAGTTTGTTGAATAAAATTTATAAATAGTCAATACTTTAAAGCTTTTATGAAATATCAGGTCTAAAATCATATTTTTTGATGCCAAAATCTCAATGAAAATTCCGTACATTTGGGGTGGAAAATTTCAAAAACTAAAAGTAAAATGGATATTATTTTCGACCTGATTGAAAAGGAAAGACAAAGACAGGCCCATGGATTAGAGCTTATCGCATCAGAAAATTTTGTTTCTGAAAACGTGATGAAAGCAATGGGAAGTGTACTGACAAATAAATATGCTGAAGGGTATCCCGGAAAAAGATATTACGGCGGATGTGAAGTAGTAGATGAGGTTGAAACATTAGCGATCAACAGAGCGAAGGAACTTTTCGGAGTAGACTATGTAAACGTACAGCCACATTCTGGATCTCAGGCGAATGCAGCCATTTATCTTGCTGTTTTGAAACCAGGAGATAAGATCATGGGAATGGATCTTTCAATGGGAGGACACCTTACTCACGGTTCTGCAGTGAACTTCTCAGGAATTCAGTATGAAGTAGTTTCTTACGGAGTAGAAAGAGAAACTGGTCTTATCGATTATAACCAAATGAGAGAAGTTGCTTTAAGAGAAAGACCTAAAATGATGATTGCAGGATTCTCTGCGTATTCAAGAGATCTTGATTATGCTAAATACAGAGAAATTGCAGACGAAATCGGAGCAACTCTTTGGGCTGATATTGCTCACCCTGCAGGTTTAGTAGCTAAAGGATTATTAAACTCACCATTTGAACATTGCCACGTAGTAACCACTACCACTCACAAGACTTTAAGAGGTCCAAGAGGAGGGATGATTATGATGGGGAAAGATTTTGAAAATACATATGGCCACAAAACTCCAAAAGGAGAAACAAAAATGATGAGCCAGGTATTGGATGGAGCGGTATTCCCAGGAATTCAGGGAGGTCCACTAGAGCATGTTATTGCAGGTAAAGCTGTTGCCTTCGGTGAAGCTTTAGATGGTCAATTCGAAACATATGCAAAACAGGTTAGAGCTAATGCTCAGGCATTATCAAAAGCAATGATCGATAAAGGATTTGATATCGTAAGTGGAGGTACAGATAACCACTTAATGTTGGTAGACCTTAGAAATAAAGGAGTAAACGGGAAAGAAACAGAAAAAGCATTGGTGCTTGCTGATATTACATGTAATAAAAACATGGTTCCTTTCGATGATAAATCTCCATTTACTACATCTGGTATTAGATTAGGGACAGCTGCTATCACAACAAGAGGATTGAAAGAAAATGATATGGAAACTATTGCAGGATTAATTTCTGAAGTAGTAGATAATATCAAAAATGAGGAAGTTCTTGCATCTGTGAGAAAGAATGTAAATGAATTAATGGAAGGTAAAGCATTATTTAACTACTAATAAAGCTTATAATATAATATAAAGAATGGGCGGAAGCTCATTCTTTTTTTATTCATATGGAAAAAAAATCTTTTACTTTTGATGAAATCAAGCTGAAACTGGTAAACTATTGCGTATATCAGGATCGTTGTCATGCCGAAGTAGAGCAGAAAATGAGAGAGTTTTTACTAATTGAAGAGGCAAAGGAAGAAATTATTCTTTACCTGATGAAGGAAAACTATCTTAATGAAGAAAGGTTTACCAGAAGCTATATCAGAGGAAAATTTTACATCAAACACTGGGGAAGGAATAAAATCAGAATGAATCTTAAGCAGAAACAAATTTCTGAAAAACTGATGAATATGTGTTTTGATGAAATATATGAAGATGATTATATAAAAACCATCACAAGAATTTATGAAGATTATTCTGCTAAACAAAAGGGACTGCAGGAATATCAAAAAAAAGCAAAGACTATAAAATATTTGATGAGCAGAGGTTTTGAATATGAGAAAATAAATGATATTTTTGACTGAAATTTGATTAAACCTTAAAAATCAATTTTTTTGAATTGAAAAAAAGAAGAAATAACTTTTTATGAAAGAATATTCTTCGTAAATATCACCCCTCGCTGAATTTTTATGGTATGATTTTTGTCAACCCTTTGCTCTATTAGCTGACTTCTAATGATTTCAGAAAATAGATAAACATCAAATTTATTTTTGATTTCAGTAACTGAATAGAATTTTATTTTATTTTTGCATGATTGTATCGAAATTATCATTGGTGGATAATTGAATCTTACACAAACTAAAAATATGAACACAAACATAGACAATGTACAATTCTCTTAGAAAAAAAATATTTGGAGGAGATAATGTTGTCAATCTCTCAGATGTAAGGTATCTTCCCAGGTGGATAATACTTATAATAGATATTATCATTTTGGTAATATCCCTATTTCTTTCTACATATATCATAGAAAAAATAACCCAAAAAGATTTTGTTTATCATGAAGATAAAAGTATTGTTTTTGCTTTTATTATAATGGTGAATACGATCTTTATGTATTTTTTTAAAACATATGCTGGAATCATCAGGCATTCTACTTTTATAGATTTGTTTAAATTACTTGTATCGTGCTTCAGTACAATGTTTGTTGTTGCTACAATCAATGTGATATACTTTTGGATTACAGGTGGAAAGTTTATTTTGACTCCTTATTTGGTGTTATACTTTGTCATTTCCTTTATGGGATTATTTCTCTTTAGACTTTATGTTAAAGAATTCTTTCACATAGTAAGAGAATACAGACGAAGCGCATTGAAAAAAAGAATTTTAGTGCTGGGAATTGATGAACAATCTATTGCTATTGCGAGAGCAATTTTAGATAACCCTAATCTTCCTTATCATGTAGTTGGTTTTTTAACCCAAAGAACTGATTCAAAAAGAGCATCACTTTTGGGTAAACCAATCTATGCAAAAGAAAAGATTGAAAATACTACCAAGGATGACCTTGTTATTGATGGAGTTATTATTGTAAAAGAAATGATGGCTAAGGATGAAATGAATGCGTGGGTCAATTTATTTTTAGAAAAAGACCTTAATGTTTTCAAAGCACCGTCAGTACAAAAATTAAGAGATAGTGATTTAGGAGGATCTATTAAAAATCTTCAGATTGAAGACCTACTTAATAGAAAGCCAATCAAGATTGAAAATGAAGAGGTTAAAAGCAGACACTACGGTAAAAATGTTTTGGTTACAGGTGGCGCAGGATCTATTGGTAGTGAAATTATAAGACAGGTTGCACAGTTTACTCCAGCTTTAATTGTTGTTTTAGATCAGGCTGAAACGCCTTTATATGATGTAGAGCTTGAAATGAAGGAGAAATTCCCTCATATAAGGTTCAAGTTTGTATTAGCTGATGTATCTAATATTCATAGAGTAGAACCATTATTTCAGACTTATAACTTCTCAATGGTATACCATGCGGCGGCTTATAAACATGTTCCTCTTGTAGAAAATAATCCAAATGAAGCAATTCGTGTAAATGTTTTAGGATCGAAGAATATTGCAGTTTTATCCAGTCGTTACAAAGTCAACCGATTTGTAATGATTTCAACTGATAAAGCGGTAAACCCTACCAATGTAATGGGGGCCTCCAAAAGAGCTGCTGAATTATTTGTTCAGTCTTTACAGCACGCTGAAGACAATACCACAAAATTCATTACCACAAGATTTGGAAATGTTTTGGGTTCTAACGGATCTGTTATTCCTCACTTCAAAAAACAGATTGAGGCAGGAGGGCCTGTTACCATTACACACCCTGATATTGTAAGATATTTCATGACCATTCCGGAAGCTTGTGAACTTGTTCTTCAGGCCGGAACTATGGGACAAGGAGGTGAAATTTTCGTTTTCGATATGGGAGAACCTGTTAAGATTCTCGATTTAGCAAGAAGAATGATAAAACTATCAGGATTTGAACCTAATATTGATATCAAAATTATTTATACAGGACTAAGGCCAGGAGAAAAACTATACGAAGAGTTGCTAAGTGACAATGCAAAAACCCTTCCTACACATAATGAGAAAATTATGATCTCCAAAGATCCTACAATGTCATTTTCGGAAATTGAACGCTTGGTTAATCAGATAACAGAAGCCTCTATAATGCAGGAAAAAGTAGAAGTGGTTAAGATTCTAAAGCTGATTGTACCGGAATTTATAAGTAATAATTCCATCTACGAGGTTTTGGATAAATAGGAAAAAATATAAATGTATATTTGTACAATTTTAAAATATGAAAAGTAGAATATTAGGGCTGTTTTCTATACTTTTATTGGTATCATGTAAGGTTAAAGATAATGCTCAGAATGATTTAAACTATATGCAGAATATAGAACAAGTGGCTATTGAATCATCTGCAAAAAATTCAGGTAATACAATTCAAACAGGAGATCAGCTTGTTGTTCTGATTACCGCTAAAGATATGGATGTTGTAAAACCATTTAATCAGAGTTATTCTTCCTCTGAGATTGTTCAACCTAATAATGTTTATGCAGGAGGGAATATGACTAATCAGGGAATCTCTACAGTACCAGGACCTACTTATATTGTAGATAATAATGGTAACATAGATTTTCCGGTTATTGGTGCAATTAATACAATAGGTAAAACTCTGGTTGATGTTAAAAATGAATTAAGAGAAAAAGTAAGTCATTATGTTATTAATCCAACAGTAAGTATAAGGCTTACCAACTTTAAAATTACAGTACTTGGAGAGGTTAATAGACAAGGAGATTATGTTATTACTAACGGACATGCAACTATTTTAAATGCTCTGGGACTTGCTGGTGATTTAACCGGATATGGAAAAAGAACAGATGTATTAGTAATAAGAACTGAAAATGGAACCGTTACTCATGGTAGAATTAATTTGCAAGATGCTAATTTAATTAACTCTCCGTATTATAACTTAAAACAAGGTGACGCCATTATTGTTCAATCAACTAAAGCAAAAGAAATAGTATCAAGACAGAATCCTAATACAGGCCTTTATCTGACAGCTATTTCCATTGGTGTTACTGCTATTGCTGTTGTTGTTGGTTTATTTAAAAAATAGAATTTATTTAATTAAATTATTACGACAATGTTGTTGATTTAATTGTTTAAAAAAATCACAAAAGAATGAAATCATATAATATAGCCATTATCGGACAAGGATATGTAGGATTGCCTTTATCTTTGGAGTTTGCTTACCATTATCCGGTCTTGGGTTTTGATATTAATAAGGAGAGAATTAATGAGCTTAATAATGGTCATGACGCAACTTTAGAAGCGGATATTGATAAACTTAAAGACTGTTTAAACCGTTATAAAGAATCAAAAGGAAATATTGGCTATAGAGGAACAAGTAATATTCAGGAAATGGACGGATGTAACGTTTTCATTGTAACAGTACCTACGCCTATTGATAAATATAATGCTCCAGACCTGAATCCATTGCTTACTGCATCAAAAATGCTGGGAGAAATTATTAAGAAAGGAGATATTGTTATATTTGAATCTACTGTTTTCCCTGGTTGTACAGAGGAAGAATGTGTTCCGATTCTTGAAAAACATTCAGGATTGAAATTTAATGAAGATTTTTTTGTAGGATATTCTCCTGAAAGAATTAATCCTGGTGATAAAATAAATACTTTAACCAGTGTAATGAAGGTCACTTCCGGTTCTACAGATGAAATTGCAAAGGAAATTGACAATTTATATAAGAAAATAATTACAGCAGGCACTCATAAAGCACCCAGTATTAGAGTGGCAGAAGCTTCAAAAGCTATTGAAAATGCTCAGAGAGATGTAAATATTTCTTTTGTTAATGAGCTGGCTCTTATTTTTGATAGAATGGGTATTGATACCAATGATGTTCTTGAAGCTGCCGGAACAAAATATAACTTTCTAAAATATAAACCCGGTCTCGTTGGTGGACACTGCATTTCCGTAGATCCATATTATCTGGCACATAAAGCTGAACAGTTGGGTTATCATCCCGATGTCATATTATCAGGGCGTAGGGTAAATGATTCAATTTCCAAATTTATAGCATCAAAAGTGATAAAACTACTTATTGCTAAAGGAAATATTATCAAAAACTCTCAGGCTTTAATTTTAGGAGTAACTTTTAAAGAAAACTGCCCCGATGTAAGAAATACAAAAGTTATTGATATCTATAATGAATTAAAGGATTATGGAGTAGACGTAGATATCTTTGATCCATGGGCAGATAGAGAGGAAGTGAAGCATGAATATGGTGTTACTATTCTGGATCAGCTTGAAGAAAACAAAAAATATGATTCAATTATCATTGCTGTATCCCACAAAGAATTTCTCACACTAGATTTTGAAAAAATCAAAAAAGAAGATAGCGTTATTTTTGATACTAAAGCTTGTATTGATAGAAGCTTAGTAGATGCAAGACTCTAAAATTAGAAAAACTAATTAAAACCGGTTGTTCAATATAACAACATAACAATTTGTAAAATTTAAAACTAAATAATGGATAATCCAGTTATTGAAGGATCAGAAAAAGAAATTAATATTCAGGAGATTATTAAGCCCTATTTAAGAAACTGGGTGTGGTTTATTATTGTTCCTATCATATGCTTAATAGCAACTTACTTTTATTTAAAGTTTGTTACACCTATATATAAAGTTCAGTCATCTGTTCTTATTAAAGATGCTAAAAAGACACCCGCTGCAGGAGGTGAGTTTGGTGTTTTACAAGACTTATCTGGTTTTGGAGGAATGGGTACAAATAGTATTGACAATGAAATAGAAATTTTCAAATCTAAAAAACTTATCTATGAGGTTGTAAAGCAAAATAATTTACAGACTTCAATATACACAAAATCCAAATTGAATGATGTGGAACTCTATAAAGAGACATCACCTATAACCATTCAAGTTATTAATGAAAAGGATTATTCAAATAAAATAACACCTGTAAACATTAAAATTTCTGGACAAAATATTGTTTTAACAAGTGATAGTTTCCCAGAAGTTAAAACACAATTTAATAAAACAGTAAGCTTACCTTATGCTAATATATTGATTAGCAAAAACCCTACATATAATAAATCTAAGGCTAAGGCTGGAGATGCTAGTAATATGTATTTCACCTATTCTTCTATAGAAGGGACTGTGAATTATCTACAAAGAATATTAGGCGTAAGCTTAGCTAATAAAGATGTAACTGTTATCAATTTATCATTAAATTATGCCAACATCAATAAAGCTAAGGATATTGTAGATACTTTAGTAAGAGTATATAATGATGATGCTATTAGTGATAAAAATTCAGAGTCTCAAAAAACTAAAGATTTTATTGATGATAGAGTAAATCTTATTTCAAAGGAATTAGGGCAGGTTGAAAATGAAAAAGAACGTTTTAAATCAAGCAACCAAATTACAGATCTATCCACAGAAGCCAAAATAAATCTTGAAACATCAGCCGAAGCTAGATCAAAACAAATTGAGTTAGAATCACAACTTGAGCTAACCAGTGCTTTAATTGATTTTATGGGAAGGCAAAATAATACCCAGGTATTACCTTCCAATGTAGGGTTAAATAATACGACTGCTTCTACTAATATATCAGCTTATAATCAGCTTGTTTTAGAGAGAAATAGATTGTTGGAAAATGCTACGCCTCAGAACCCTTTAATCATTGATCTTAATAAACAGATATCTTCTGTAAGAGGCTCCGTTATGGAAAGTCTGGTAAAAAACAGAACGGGATTGCAGTTAGCTAAGAATCAATATCTTGGCGAACAAAATAATATAAGTTCAAAAATTACCAAAATTCCTGCACAGGAAAAGATGTTTAGAAGCATTGAAAGACAACAACAGATAAAAGAAAACTTATATTTGCTTCTATTACAAAAAAGAGAAGAAACTGCAATTTCATTGGCGGTTACAGCAAATAAGGCTAGAATTATAGATTATGCGTATGCATCACCAGCTCCTGTAGCTCCTAAAAAAATGCTTTTTTTGGGCGGTGCATTGCTAGTTGGGCTTCTTTTACCTATTATTGTTATTTATCTTAAGGAAATACTTAATAATAAAGTTAAAAGTAAGAACGATTTGGAAAAACTTTCCCATGCTTCTGTATTGGGAGAACTACCAAGTGTTTTAAAAGGAGATTCAGATATTGTACAGGTGAATGATCTTTCACCAATGGCTGAAGCATTCCGTATTTTAATTACTAACATGAACTTTTTATTACCTAAAAAAGAAAAAGGAAAAGTTGTTTTTGTTACTTCTTCGGTTAAAGGTGAAGGGAAAACTTTTGTTTCTGTTAATTTAGCTTTGACATTAGCGACGCCTAAAAAGAAAGTGATTATTATAGGATCAGATATAAGAAACCCTCAGCTTCAACGTTATAATACATCAAGAAGAGGTTTAACTGGTTTGACGGAGTATTTGTATTCAGACCAAACCAAATTAGAAGATATCATACATGTTACTTCATTTAACCCACATTGTGATGTGATTTATTCAGGAATGATTCCGCCAAATCCAACAGAATTACTAAGCAATGGAAGATATGAAGAACTATTAGATAGTTTGAGAGATAAGTATGATTATATTGTTATAGATACAGCACCTCTATTATTAGTGACGGATACTTTCTTATTTGCAGATTTAGCAGATGCTACATTATACGTTACAAGGTCTAGATATACTGAAAAATCTCTTATTGAGTTTGCAAATAATAATATTGATAGCAAAAAAATTAATAATGTAGGTTTTGTACTTAATGACGTTGATAAAAATTATTATGGATACGGGAACAAGTATGGCTATGGTTACTCGGCTAAGGAAAAAAACTGGCTGGAAAAAATTAAAGAGAGATTGTAATGCCTAAAATTATTAATGTAATACTTTCCGGAGGAGTAGGTAGTAGACTTTGGCCCTTATCTAGAAAACATAGACCTAAGCAATACCTGAATATTTTTGGAGAGAAATCGCTTTTTCAATTAACAGCAATTAGAAATATTAGTCTATGTAATAGTTTAACTGTGATAGGTAATACTGATAATTTCGAACTGTCTTCAAAAGCATTGCAAGAGATTGATATAAAGCAATATCAACAAATAGTAGAAGCTTCACCGAGAAATACTGCTGCAGCTATAGCTTTTGCTGCATTTTCAGCTGATAAAGATGATATTTTACTTATAACACCGTCTGATCATTTAATAGAAGATGAAGATGAGTATGCAAGATCTGTTAATGAAGCAATTAATCTGGCGAAACAGGATTCGATTGTTACATTTGGTTTGGTTCCGACTAAACCTGAGACAGGGTTTGGTTATATTCAGGTAAAAGGTAATAACGTGATAGGATTCAGGGAAAAACCAAACAAAGAAACTGCACAAGAGTTTATATTAAAAGGTGATTTTTTATGGAATTCAGGAATGTTTTGCTTTAAAGCAGGTATTTTCTTAGAAGAGCTTAAAAAATATCAACCTGATGTTTATATAAAATCTGAGATTGCTTTTATTGCAAGAAACGAAAATAGGTTACCTATTGAAGAGAGTATGAATATTCCTTCTATATCTGTAGATTATGCCGTAATGGAAAAAACTGACAGACTTAAAGTAGTAAAATCAAATTTTAAATGGTCTGATATGGGATCTTTTGAATCCCTTTATAGCTATTTAAAGAAAAATGGTCATCCAACGGATGAATATGGTAATATGGTAATTGGAACAAGTATTCATACAGAATTTTTGGGACTCAAAAAAAGTATATTAGTTGCTACTGATGATGCAATTTTAGTACTGAAAAGAGAAAAATCTCAAAAAGTTAAGGATATTTATGAAAATTTATCCGATAAGAAATTAACATAAAAAGTACTGATTATATAAAGATGAAAAAATATGATTATCTAATAGTAGGATCTGGGTTATTTGGAGCTGTGTTTGCTCATAAAGCAAAATTAGCAGGTAAAAGCTGCTTAATAATTGATAAAAGAAACCATAAAGGAGGTAATATTTACTGTGAAAATGTTGAAGGAATAAATGTACACAAATATGGTGCTCATATTTTTCATACTAACGATAAATTTATATGGGATTTTGTAAATAGCTTCGTTGAGTTTAATAGATATACCAATTCACCTGTTGCAAATTATAACGGAGAGATATATAATTTGCCCTTTAATATGAATACTTTTAATAAGCTGTGGGGAGTTATTACTCCTAAGGAAGCTCAGGAGCATATAAAGAATCAGATTAAAGAACTCAACATTTATAATCCTTCGAATTTAGAAGAACAAGCTCTATCATTAGTTGGAACAGATATTTTTAATAAGCTTATTAAAGAATATACTGAAAAACAATGGGGAAGAGAGTGTAAAGATCTGCCTGCATTTATTATCAAAAGACTTCCTGTTAGGTTCACTTATGATAATAATTACTTTAACGATAAATACCAAGGTATTCCAATTGGTGGATATAATAAATTGATAGATGGTTTATTGGAAGGTATAGAAATTCAGTTGGATACAGATTATTTCTCAAATAGAGAGTATTTTGATTCTCTTGCTGAGAATACTGTTTTTACAGGTAAAATTGATGAATATTATGACTTCCAATATGGTAAACTTTCTTATAGAAGTCTACGTTTTGAGACTGAGGTACTAGACAATGAAAACTACCAGGGAAATGCTGTAGTGAACTATACAAGTAAAAATGAACCTTATACAAGAATTATTGAGCATAAGCATTTTGAATTTGGAACTCAAAGTAAAACTGTTGTCACTAAAGAATACTCATTAGAGGCAAGTAGTAATTCAGAACCTTATTATCCTATCAATGATGATGAAAATAATGAATTGTATAGAAAGTATAAAAAATTAGCAGACGAAGAAAAAAATGTCATTTTTGGTGGGAGACTGGCTGAGTATAAATACTATGATATGCATCAGGTAATTGGTTCTGCATTGAAGAAATCTAGAGATATTTTTGGACTATAGTTCTAAATAATAAACTTCAATTTTTCTGTATTACGATACTAGAAAAAATAAATTTGGTACATAAAAAGAATGGGTTCTTCTAAACTAATAAAAAATACACTTTTCCTTAGTCTGGTTCAAGTGGTTAACTATGTTTTTCCATTGATTACAATTCCATATGTTTCTCGAATAATAGGTCCGGAGGGATATGGGATATTTAATTATTCTACGGCTTTTATTGGTTATTTTATTCTTTTAATTGCTTATGGATTTGATTTGACGGGAACTCGAAAAATAGCTAAAGCAAATGGAGATAAAAATGTTATTAATAATGTTGTTTCAGAAGTATTAAGTGCAAGAATATTATTATTTCTATTTTCTATAATTATTTTTGTTATTGCTTTACAATTTTTTAAGCCTATTCAAAAAGATTTATGGACGGTGTCTATTTTATTTATAGGTTGTTTAGGTACTATAATTTCACCTCAATATATTTTTCAAGGTTTACAGGAACTCTCGGTTTTTGCCAAACTTAATTTTGTAAAAGGCATCTTAAATACTGTTTTAATTTTTACCCTGATTAAAAAAAGTGATGATTACATTTTTCTAGCGGTACTGAATACGTTATTCATTATTTTAATAAATGTATTTCTATTTATTTATGGTATTTGGAAATTTAAATTGTCGGTTAGGCTAATTTCGATAAATAAATCACTGAAAATCATTTTTAATGAACGACTAATTTTTTTTTCTACAGTAGTTATTAGTCTATATACCTCTACAAATACAATTGTTTTAGGTTTTTTTGCAGATAATAAAGAAATAGGGTATTATACAACAGGTCAGAGTTTCTTAAGTATTGTAAATTCAATCGTTGCAATGCCATTATCTACAGCAATTTTTCCATTTGTAGGAAAAGCATTTTCTATTTCTAAAGAGAATGGTATTAATACAATAAAGAAAATTATGCCCATTGTTTTTTACCTGACTTTAGGTGCTTCCATTTGCCTATTAATTTTTGCGCCTATTGCTATAAAATTATTTTATGGTCACAAATTTGATAAATCTATACCAGCTTTACAGATCATTTCTTTTTTACCATTTATAATTGGAATGTCTAATATTTTTGGAATACAGTTAATGCTTAATATGGGGCTAGATAAATTATTTTTTAAAACAACCTTTATAGCAAGTATATTTGGTGTTATCCTTAATATTTTTATGAGTAAAATGTGGGGATATATTGGAACAGCATGGAATTGCCTAATTATAGAAAGCTTTGTAACACTATATATGTACTTTAGTCTGACTAAAAAAAATATTTATCCATTTGATTTTAATTATTTTAAGTTTAGCAGTATTAAAAAAATGATTTTATTATCCCTTCAAAAAAAATAGATATTAATGAAAGTAGTAAAAAATTTTACTTTTGATTTTACTCCTAATTGGAGTTCAGAATTAAAAAATATTGCTTCTGCGAAACCTCGTGATGATGCAAAAAAAATAACAATTGATAATGGTTTCATAGACATTTTACCTAATTATAACGGTTTTGGAATAAAAGGAAAATTATTGTCTTTAATGAAAGTTTTAATCTCAATATTAAAGCTTCCCCAAAAATCAAAACTTTTCATCCAGTATCCGATACAATTAAATTATCTACAGTTTTTTTTACCTTTCTTGTTGTCTTTAAAACAGATTGAAGGAATATTGTATGTACATGATGTTATTTCAATAAGAGCACCTCAACATATAGACGCGAAGACAGAGAGTAAATTCTTCAATAATTTTAAAAAGATTATCTTGCATAATAATAAGATGATTGATGTTCTAAAGCCATTATTAAATAAGGATAGAACCGTTTTTTCTCTTAATATTTTTGATTATCTATTAAATGATGATTTTACAGAAAATCAGAATCAAAAAACTATTAGAGATGAAATTGTTATCAGTGGAAATTTAGGACGTTCTGTTTTTGTTAAAAATCTTTATCAGATAAAAAATAATAAATTTCATTTATATGGCCCTTTTTATGAAAATGAAAGAGAGGATAATAACGTAATTTATCATGGATCTGTTTCACCTGAAGAATTAAATGACAGAATTAAAAATTATGATTTTGGATTGATTTGGGATGGTGATAAAATTGAATCTTTATCTAATGGGGATGGAAATTATATGAAATATAACAATCCATTTAAATTTTCTGCGTACATAGCTGCCGGGCTTCCAATCATTACATCTAAAGAAGCAGGTATAGCAAAATTTGTTAAAGAACAAAATATAGGTGTTTTAGTTGATTCTTTATATGACTTAGATAATTTTAGAATATCAGAAGTTAATTATAAAGAATTTAAAAATAATGTTTTAAACTTACGCATTAAATTAATAAAAGGGCAGCAACTGAGTTCTATTTTACAAAAAATATTAAATTAAACAAAAACGATGAAAATTGCGTTATTAGGTAATAAAGACTTTGATAGTTTAGAGTTTCATATTCATGATTCATTACGTCATTTAGGTCATGAAGTTTTTTATATCGACATTAAAGATGTTGTTAAAATTCCTTTTAGGTTTAACTATTGGGGAATGAAGCTATTTCCTAAATACGATCTAAGTGTTTTTAAAAATATTGCTACTCGTATAATAGAACAAAGCCCAGATTTAGTAATTTGTACTTATCGATTTATTCATCCTCAATGTATTGAGATGATTAAGAAAGAACTTAAGAATTCATTGGTTATTCATATCAATCCTGATGCATTAACAACATTCCAAGGGCAGCAAATTTTTATGTCTCCATATGATGCTTATTTTACAAAGGATCCATTTATTGTGGATTTTATGAAAAATAAGATGGAGTTAAATACATTTTATTTTCCGGAGGCTTTTAATGATAGGGTTCATAATTTTAATATTGAGAATAGAAAGAAGCTTGAAGAGAAAATTAATATTGATGTTGTATGCTTTGGCAATTTGTATCCGTATCGATCAAAAATGGTTGAAAAGCTTATTGCTGCAGATATTGATGTAAAGCTTTTCGGAACTCCTGACCGTCGATATTCTTTAAATAAACTCAACAATAGGTTTCAAAATGAATTTTTAACAGGAAGCAGAAAAGCTGAAGTTCTGTTGGGTTCTAAAATTGTATTTAATAATTTTCACTATGCTGAAATAGAATCTGTAAATGCTAAGTTTTTTGAAATTGCTGGAATTGGAGCTTTCCAAATTTGTGATTATAAACCAACCTTGGATGAATATTCAATTATTCCAAAGGAAAAATTTACTTTTAATAAGATCAATGAAGCTATCGAACTAATTAAATATTATTTGGATCGACCACAAGAGCGATATGAATTGGCTGAAAAACAAAGATTACATTTCTTAGCTAATCATACCTACGATATTCGTATGGAACAATTGTTTAATATTTTAAATATTTAATGGAAGTATATATAGTTTTTGCCATATTTCTATTTCTATTTTCTTTTTTTGAACTTTTTAAAGTTGGAAACGGAAAATTTGGAAATCTATTTTTATTTCTATCATTCTTAGGTTCTGTTTTAATTGTAGGAGGAAGATGGTATACAGGAACAGATTGGGAAGTATATGAATATTTATTTAATGAGAGTACTACATTTAAAGAAGCACTTAGTGTTTGGCAAACAGAATTTGGATATGGAATATTAAGTTGGTTAGTCCGATCAGTAACTGATGATTATTCTGTTTTTTTGATAATCCATGCAGTACTTTTTTATGGCTTATTGATAATATCATTTAAGAAAATAATTCCATACCCTCAAACTGCTTTTTTTTATTACTTTACTACGAATCTTGGTATGGTGGGAGCCAACAGACAATTATTAGGAATTGTTCTTTTACTCTTTGGGTTAAGCTTTTTATTAAATAATAATAAAAAAAAGTTTTTTGTATTTTTAGTTAGTAGTTTTACATTTCATGCCACAGCCTATTTAGCTATCGTATATTATTTTTTAAATAGGTATATATCTAAAAAGGTGATAATAATTAGTATTATAATTGCTTTTTTATTCGGTATATCACCTTTACCATTGCAGGTGTTTGGTTCTTTGGGTGCATTAAATGAACATTTTATGAGTAAGACGGAGGCTTACCTTGATAGTGCTAAAGCAGCTGCTGAAGAATATGGGCTTACTGCTGCCGGAGCATTTAAACGTATTTTATTTCTCATAATATTTCTAGGAATAAGAGATAAAGCTGTAATTCGCCTGAAAAATTATAATTTGTTTTTTAATGGATACTGGGTGGGGATTTTAGTTTATTTAGTATTTTCTAGTTCTTTGAATGTTATGGTTAGCCGTGGAAGTTTGTATTTTAATTTAATGGAACCGCTACTTATTACCAGTATTTTTCTTATTGTTAAGAAACCTATTGAAAAATGCTTTTGCCTTATACTTGTGTTTATCGTTTCAATTTTGTTGATGTATCAGTCTATTGGTGGTTATCCAGATGCATTTGATCCTTATAAGGGGATTTGGTACAATCAAGATTTTGTAAGAAGACCTCATAGATAGGTTTTATAATAATTTATTATGAAAATATTTTACTTAGATAGAAAAGTTAATCCTAATGAAAGAAGTTTTGAAAAACTTTTTTCATATATTAAAGAATACGTTAAAAGTAATAAGATAACTATAGAAAATATTGAGAATCCTTATGATAATGGTATAGTAAATCTATTTCGAAGTATTTTTTTCTTTCGAAAACAGATCCATAAAAATGATATTGTTCATATTACAGGCCAAATCCATTTTGCTTCAATTGCATTAAAAACGAATAAAATTGTTTTAACAGTTCATGATCTTGGATTGTATAGAGAGCTTCCGTTTTTACGTTCTTTTATTTTCAAACTTTTCTGGATTTATCTTCCTTTTAGAAAAGTTAAAATTATTACAGTAATTTCAGAAAAAACAAAAGAGGAAATAATTAAATTTATGCCTTCTGTTGAAAATAAAATTATAGTTATACCTAACTGTGTTACAATTGAAAAAGCAGAAGAAAAGGTTAAGGAAAGTAAAGATTTGTGCAATGTTCTTATTGTAGGAACTAGATCAAATAAAAATATAGAGAGAGCGGTTCAAGCCCTAATTAACTTACCAATCAAAGTAATTATAGTAGGGAAACTTGCAGAAGATATAAATGAGGTTTTAATCTCAAACAATATAAATTTTGAAAATTATTATAATATTGCAGAAGCAGAGTTACTGCAACTTTATAAAAATGCAGACATTTTATTATTCCCTTCTTTGTATGAAGGTTTTGGACTTCCCATTCTTGAAGCTCAGGCTCAAAATGTAATAGTGGTTACTTCAGAAATTTCACCTATGAAAGAAGTTGCCGGAGAGGCTGCCATTATTGTAGATCCTTATTCTGTAGATAGTATTAAAAGTGGTGTTAAGAGTGTTCTCAATTTTTCTAATGAGGAAAAAGAAAAAATGATTAAAAAAGGTAAGGAAAACCTTAAAAAGTATACTATTGAAAATATTTCAAAAAAATATATAGAAATCTATGAAATTTTATAATGTTATTTTCACAATATTGCTTTCTTTTTTTACAACTATGATTTTTGGGCAGAAGCCAAAATCTAAGTTGGGAGAGCAAAAGTTATTGATTTCATTGAAAGATTTTGGTGCAGTTGGGGATGGGAAAAATGATGACAGTGATGCTTTTCAAAAGGCAATAGACTATTGTGAAAATAATAAGAGAAAGACTTTATTTGTCCCTTTTGGAAAATATTTATTAAAAAAGAGTGTTTACTTTAAAACTGGAGGTGTTCAACTTTTAGGAGAAGGGGCTCTGTTACGAGAGGAAAGTTGGATAGATCGTGAAAATCTGAAAAATGATGTTATTAATAGTAGTGAACTTGTTATTCCCAAAGATAATACAGGGATCGTATTTGATAAGAATGTAAGGGACCCGGTTAGGATTGTTGGCATTCAGTTTAGTAGTCAGCAAGGGAGACAAGTTGGGAAGACTACAGGGATTTTGTTTCAATCAGAATGGAATGGTCCAACTTGGCCTTTTATCATCGAACGTTGTCATTTCACAGGTTTTAATTATGCAATGAAATTTGCATCTTCAAACCAATATTTAGTCGCTTTTCTGCAATTTAGACAGAACGCATTTAATCAGAACGATGAATGTGTATATTTTTCTGATATTAATTCAACAAATAAACAGTCAGGTGTACGTAATTTAGCTTGGGGATTTACTTTTGAAGATAATATGTGTCATGATAATTCACGTGTAATCAGAGGTACATTTGCCAAGGATGCAGTAAATATTCGAAATAATAACATGGAGGGTAATATTAAGTATGCAAACGGGAATCCTCCTTCTTATATTGTTGATTTAGAAATAAGTAATGCTACAGTTAATTTTGAAGGCAATCATTTTGAGGCTATTCTTAGTGATGCAGTGTATGTATCTTCTGTTTTTGCAGATAAAAATGGTGAATATTTACCTTTTCCCAACACAACAGCTTTAAACCCTAAAAATAAAATATTTATAAAAGGTAATAATTTAGATGGAGCTGCTAGCAATTTTAAACCATTTACATTGAAGGGAATTCTGGTTTATAACTATGACCAGGTTAATTTATTCTTAGATCAATGTGATTTGCGTGTGAATGAAAGTAATGAAAAAAATGTCTTTTTAACAGAGTTTGCAAAAGAAAATGGTACAGTAATTAAAGTTCCAATTAACAATGGAAAAGAAACATTGAAAAGTTATTTAAATGCAAATAAACAAATTAAGAAAGCAACTGCACTTAATTTAAATGAGAAATTATCGAATCTAAAACAATTGAAAATTGAGGATAAATTTTTAGTTGCTAAAATTGAAGTAATAAATGAAGTTGGAACATTGTTTTTAGGTTCAACTACATTTGTAATTACTTATGAATTAAATAATGTAGTTAAGACTATATCTAAATCAGTAAATAGTAATTATGGATTTAAACAGGGTAGGAATCTTAGTATTGCAGTTGTACCTAATTTTCTTCCTAAAAATGCTCAAAATGCTCATTTCACAGCAATGGTTGATTATAGTAAAAACATTTTAGAAAACAGATATTTTTATTATAATACAGCTGCAGAATTACTTGTATTACAGAATCCTATTTTTGCAGTATCTACAAGATAAAAAATGAAAAAAAATATAATTATATCTGGTGTTAATTTCTCAGAAGGTGGCCCACTAACTGTTATGAAGTCAGTGCTAGAGTTTCTAGATGATAGTCTTTTTATAAATGATTATAATATCATAGCTCTTGTACATTCCAAAAAATTATTTGATAATTTGAAGAATATTGAACTTTTAGAATATCCTACTGTAAAAGCAGCATGGAAAAATAGAGTTAAATTTGAGTATTTTGAATGTGAAAATTTATCAAGAGAGCTGAATAGCCATTTGTGGTTGAGTTTACATGATATGACTCCAAATGTAATTTCAGAAAAACGTGCGGTGTATTGTCACAATGCTTCACCATTTTATAAGCAAAATCTGTTTGGCTTTTTCCGTAATCCTAAGAGATTTTTATATACAAAGTTTTATAAAGAACTTTACAGAATAAATATCCATAAAAATGATTTTGTTATTGTTCAACAAAAATGGATAAAAGATGGATTTCTAAAATTTTTCAATCTTAAAAATGACAAAGTAATTGTAGCCTTACCTAATCAGGAGGATAAAAATACTGAAAATTCAAATAAAACAGTGATTAATATAAAATCTGATCGTTTTATTTTCTTCTATCCTGCGTTTCCTCGTGAGTTTAAGAATTTTGAAGTAATTTGTAAAGCTGTTGAAATATTAAAAACAAAAGGAGTAGAGAATTTTGAAGTTAAATTAACCATTGATGGCTCTGAAAACTTATATTCTAAAAATATTGTTGATCGATTTTCTAAAAACAAAGAAATTGAGTTTGTAGGATTATTATCTAAAGATAAAGTTGATGATACTTATGCTATAGCAGATTGTTTAATTTTTCCATCAAAATTAGAAACTTGGGGATTACCCATATCGGAATTCAAAAAATATCAAAAACCAATATTAGTTGCTAACTTACCTTATGCATACGAAACAGTTGGGAATTATGATAAGGTTCGTTATTTTGATGTAGAAAATGAAAAAATATTGGCAGAAAATATGTTGTCGTTGATGAATGGAAGTATAGAATATACTAACAAAGGAGAAATTAAGTATGAAGATCCAGTATGTAGAAATTGGAATGAGGTATTTAAATTATTATTAAAATGAGTTTATTAAAAAGATACGGTTTAATAGGATTATTTAAAGTAGTTATTTTTAAAATAAGAAGTTTTTTCGTTTTTAAGAATGCCAGATTAATAAGATTCCCGATAGATATTCGAGGAAAGAAGTTTATAAAGGTATCAAAAGGTTTTACTACAGGTGTAGGTTGTAGGATTGAAGCCTATCCGGAACATAATCAAACTACTATGTTTTTTGGAGAAAACTTTCAAATGAATGATTATGTGCATATCACCGCAATGGAAAAAGTGCATATTGGAAACAATGTACTTTTTGCGAGTAAAATATATGTTTCAGATTGTTCCCATGGAAGTTATTCAGGAGACGAAAATGATTCAGATCCTAGTTCTATTCCACATGATAGAAAATTGTATTCAAAACCAATCATTATCGAGGATAATGTTTGGTTAGGAGAATTTGTTTCTGTTTTACCAGGAGTTACAATTGGTAAGGGCACAATTGTTGGTGCAAACTCAGTGGTATCAAAAAATTTACCCCCAAATGTAATTGCAGTTGGAACACCTGCAAAACCTATAAAGAAATATAATTTTGAATTCCAACGTTGGGAAAAAATATAAAAAATACAGATATAGTTAATTATGAAAAAAATACTGATTACAGGAGGTGCAGGTTTTATAGGATCTAATCTTGCTTTAAAATTGATTGATAAAGGCTATCAAGTTACTGTTTTGGATAATCTTTCACCACAAATTCATGGAGAAAATCCTGCTGAAACATCACCTTTATACTTAAGTATCAAAGATAAAGTGAAATTTATTTTAGGAACAGTTACCAGCGAAGAAGATTGGAAAAAAGCTATTGAAGGGCAAGATGCTATTGTACATTATGCGGCAGAGACAGGGACTGGACAATCCATGTATGAAGTGAAAAAGTATATTGAGGTTAATATTAATGGAACTGCTTTATTATTAGATTTATTAGTAAATACAAAACATAGTATTAAAAAAGTAGTAGTCGCTTCTTCACGTTCTATTTATGGAGAAGGAAAGTATATTAGCCAAGAATTAGGCGTAGTTTATCCTACACAACGTACTGCAGATTATATGGACCAAGAAGATTTTGAAGTAAAATATCCAGGTTCTTCTGCGCTAACTTTAGTGGGAACAGACGAAACGTCTAAAATTCATCCTTCTTCTGTTTATGGTATTACCAAACAGAATCAGGAACAAATGGTTTTAACGGTTTGCCAGACAATTGGGATTTCAGGAGTAGCTTTTCGTTATCAAAACGTGTATGGTCCGGGACAATCATTAAAAAACCCTTATACTGGAATTTTATCTATCTTCTCTACTCAAATTAAAAATGGAAATAAAATCAACATTTTTGAAGATGGAAAAGAAAGTAGGGATTTTGTTTTCATTGATGATGTTGTAGATGCAACGATTTTAGGGTTAGAAAAAGAAGAAGCAAATAATCAAGTTTTCAATGTTGGGACTGGTATTGCAACTAATGTTTTAGAAGTAGCAAATGGGCTGGTTAAAAATTATGGAGTAGAGGTTCCTATAGTGGTTTCAGGAAACTATCGTTTAGGAGATATTCGTCATAATTATGCTGATTTAACTAAGATAAATACTCTTTTGGGCTTTGAACCAAAAGTTACTTTTGAAAAAGGTCTTAAGAAGTTTACAGATTGGGTAAATACTCAAGAAGTACAAGAAGATCAGTATCAAAAATCGATTGACGAGATGAAAGCTAAAGGATTATATAAATAATAATATACTTGTGGATTTATATTCATTAAAAGGTAAAAATATACTGTTCTTTTTAGTAAAGAATTTCGGAGGCTATAATTTAATTATTGATAAACTAAAATCATATGGTGCTAATACCATTCATTATGATGAAAGGCCTGCTAGTAATAATTTCACAAAGGGTATTCTAAGAGTTGCTCCGCGGTTGATAAAAAATGATATTACTAAATATTATAATTCAATATTAAAAGACCTGGAAAAAACGAAGTTAGATTATGTATTGGTCATTCGGGGAGAAGTTGTTCCTGCATTTTTTTTAAAAAAAATTAAAGAATTAAATCCCAATTGTATTTTAATTTTTTACAATTGGGATTCTTTTAAAAATACTCCTAATACCTCTAACCATTTAGATTTGTATGATAAATCATTTTCATTTGATTTGGAGGATGCAAAAAAATTTAATATTAACTTTCTTCCACTTTTTTATTATGACCAGTTCAAAGCAGATTTGAGTGATTCTACAGTTAAAAAATATGATTTGTTATTTTTAGGAACTGCTCATTCAGATCGATATATTATTGCTAATAAACTCAGTAAATGGTGTGAAAAGAATGGTCTTACAGCATTCAACTACTTTTTTATGCAGGGGAAATTGGTTTATTTTATTAAACGTATAATTGATCCTACATTTAAGAAATTTGACTATAAGAAATTGAGCTTTAAATCTTTAACAACGCTGGAGATGGTGGGGTTTTATAAACAATCAAAAGTAATTTTGGACATTAATCATCCTTATCAGACAGGGCTCACAATGAGAACTTTTGAGGCGATTGGTGCAAACAAAAAACTTATTACTACTAATTCGGAAATAAAAAAGTATCCTTTTTATAATGAAGGTAATTTTTATATTATTGATCGGGAAAAGTTAGTTTTAGATAAGGCTTTTTTTGAAAAAGATTTTCAACCACTAGAAGATTGTTTATATCAAAAATTATCGGTGGATGGATGGTTAGAAAGTTTATTTACTCAAAAGAACATCGAATATTGGAACAAGATGTTAAGAAATTAATATATTGAAAATGTATAAATATTTTCTCAAAAGATTTTTTGATTTTTTTATGGCGTTTGTTGGGCTGATTATTTTAGCTCCTATATTTGTTATTGTAACCATAGGATTATTTATGGCTAATAATGGAAAACCCTTTTTCTTTCAAAAAAGACCTGGTAAGAATGGAAAAATTTTCAGCATTGTAAAGTTTAAAACAATGAATGATAAAAAGGATCAGAATGGAAATTTATTACCTGATGCTGACCGATTAACAGGAATTGGTTCTTTTGTGAGAAAAACATCCTTGGATGAAATTCCACAATTAATAAATGTTCTGAAAGGTGATATGGCATTAATAGGACCGAGGCCGCTATTACCTCAATATCTTTCATTGTATAATACAGAGCAAAAACGAAGACATGAAGTTAGACCTGGAATTACAGGCTGGGCTCAAGTGAATGGGCGAAATGCAATCTCCTGGAAACGAAAATTTGAATTAGACGTTTGGTATGTAGATCATGTATCCTTTTCTTTGGATGTAAAGATACTCTTCCTTACCATAAAAAAAGTATTTATAAAAGAAGGAATTTCTCAGGAAGGACAAGCAACAACAGAAGCTTTTAATGGATTTAATTAGAAAATAATGAAAAAAATAGCAATAATAGGTGCAGGAGGATTTGGGCAGGAAGTATACTGTATTTGGAGAGATCAGCTAGAGCATGAAGGGATAGATTATGAATTTGTTGGCTTCTACGACGATGCTGATGACTTATATGAGAACCGCTTTGGGAAAATACTTGGAAAAGTGGATGCTTTGAATCATGTTGATTATCCTTTGGAAGTTGCTATTGCAATAGGTAGTCCTCAGCTAATTTATCAAATAAGAAATAGACTCAATAATCCTAATTTAATATTTCCAAATATTATCCATCCTAGTGTTCAATTTTTAGGAAAAGAATCAATTCATTTAGGAGAAGGAAATATATTATCTTTGAATGTCATTTTTAGCTGCAATACAACAGTAGGGAATTTTAATATTTTTAATACCAGAGCTACTTTAGGACATGATGACATTGTAGGTGATTATAATGTTTTTAGTCCAAATGTTCAGATTTCAGGAGCTGTAACTATAGAAGATCTTAACTTATTTGGATTTAGTTGTGGGGTAATCCAGAGAAAAAAAATCGGAAATAGGAATATTCTAGGGGCTGGTGCGATATTATTGAGGACAATTAAAGATGAAGGAACCTATATAGGAACTCCTGCTGTAAAAATGAAAATATAATTAAAAAAATAAATTAGGAATGAACGAAAATAAATTTATAGAAGACTTTGCAACGATTTTTGATGATACAGAAGCATCAGAATTGACAATGGATACACAGTTCAAAAACTTGGAAGAATGGAGTTCTTTAGCTGCGCTAGGTTTACTGGCTGTTATGGAGGAAGAATATGACGCAGAATTATCTAGTAAGGATATTGAGAAATCCGAAACAATCCAAGACATCTATAATATCATAAAAGGATAATTATGGCATTTATTCAGATACCCAATGTATTAATTAAAGGTATTTCTGCCTGTGTTCCTAAAAACATAGTAAAAAACGAAAGCCTAGGAGATCTCTTCCCAGAAGATGAACTTAAGAAAACAATTGAATCCGTTGGAATTGTAGAGCGTCGTATTGTAGATACAGATACTTGTGCATCTGATCTATGTTTCAATGCTGCAGAACAATTGTTAAATGAAATGGATATTGACAGAAGTTCTATTGATGTTCTGATTTTTATGTCTCAGACTTCTGATTTTAGAATTCCGGCTACAGCTCCAATTCTACAACATCGATTAGGGCTAAGTAAAGATACATTATGTTTTGATGTTTCCTTGGCTTGTAGTGGATATGTTTATGCATTGACTACCGCATTGTCCTATCTGAACTTACCCAATGTAAACCGCGTTTTACTTTTAGATGGTGAAACATTCTCAAAAATAGTTAATCCAAAGGATAAAACAAATGCCTTATTGTATGGAGATGCCGGAACAGCAACTTTATTAGAGAAGGGGAATAGTGATTTCAATGCTGTACTTCATACAGATGGAGAAGGTTGGAGTGCGGTTTGTGTTCCAGGAGGAGGATCTAGAAAACCATTTTCGGAAGAAAGTTTGCTTGAAAAAGAACGAGAAGATGGAAGTATAGGAAATGATTTGGAAGTGTATATGAACGGAATTGATGTCTTCAATTTTACCCTACGTGTAGTTCCGAAAAGCATTAAAGAGCTTTTAGAAAAAACAGGTACTAACATTGCAGACTATGGATCTATAGTTTTCCATCAGGCGAATAAATTCATGATCGAGTTTTTTGCAAAAAAACTGAAATATGACATGGAAAATGTACCAATAAGTTTAGATAAATTTGGAAATACAAGTTCTGCAACAATTCCTTTAACTATTGTAAGTGAGTTAAGGAACTGGGAGGCAGAAAATAAAAAAATTGTCATAAGTGGCTTTGGAGCAGGTTTGTCTTGGGCAGCCGCATCAATAGATCTATCTAATACACATATTTGCGAATTAACAGAATACTAATGAAAGTACACCATTATGGATTAGCAACTAAGTCCATTGAGAAAAGTGTGAAAACATTTCTATCTTTAGGATATGAAAAGTGTTCCGAAGTTATTTTTGATCCCCTACAAGGTGTTAATTTATTGTTCTTAAAAAATGAGAACGATCATTTAATTGAATTGGTTGAGCCAGTCGCAGAAGAAAATCCTGTTTCTAAAATTTTATCTAAGTCAGGATCATCTTTATATCATATCTGTTACGAAGTAGAAAACTTTGAGCAAAAAATTGAAGAACTTAAAAAACAACGTTTTGTCCAGGTGATTTCGCCAACTCCGGCAATAGCATTTAATGGAAGAAACATTTGTTTTTTGTATAATCCTAACCTAGGACTTATTGAATTACTGGAAAAATGATGAGAAATTATATTTATAGAAATTATACTGTAGAATATCTTTTTGATAATTCTTCAATATTCAGTGGTTATGGTGACGTATCATTACCCGCAGAAGATTTTGACAATATTATATTGTTCTATCAGGTGGATCCAAGTAAAACCCCTGATAATCAAATAGACGAAATTGAGGAAATTAAATCAAAAATTTCATTAATTACAAACTTAATTACTGATAAAAGAGTTGTAATACTAACTCTGTCTGAAAATTTTCAGAATAACTGGCAAATTAAAAATGCAGAAGTTTCAGATGCTATCTCTAAGTTTAATAACGTCTTTTTAAAAGACCTTGTGCTTAGACAGTCTAACCTTAAGGTAATTGACATTAATCAATTCTTTGAAAAACAGCATTTAGACAAAGTAGATTGGAGGTTCTTTTTTACTTCGCAGATGATTATTAACCCTAAATTGGCTAAGCCTTTTAAAAAATGGTTTTTGTCACAGTTGGATTTTATAAGTTTGAAAAGAAAGAAATGCATTGTTCTTGATTGTGATAATACACTTTGGGGAGGAGTTGTAGGTGAAGATGGAGTGCATGGGGTAAAATTAGGACAAGACTATCCGGGAAATGCCTTTAAAAGTTTTCAGGAATTACTACTGGAATTATCCAGCAAAGGAGTGATTCTTGCTGTTTGTAGTAAAAATAACATTGAAGACGTACAGGAGCTTTGGAACAATAATCCTAACAATCTAATCAATGATAAAGTACTGTCTGCTTATCGAATTAATTGGCAGAACAAAGCTGAAAATATAAAATCGATTGCAGAAGAACTTAATATTGGTACAGATAGTTTTGTTTTTATTGATGATAATCCAATTGAGAGAGGCTTGGTTAAAGAATTTTTACCAGAAGTAACTGTACCAGATTTTCCAGAAAAACCTTATGAGTTGGTTAATTTCTTTTGGAGTGTTTATAATGAATATTTTTCAACTTTTGAATTGTCTAACGAAGACATAAAAAAGACAGAACAATATAAAGAAAACTTTTTCCGAAATGAAAGTAAAAAGGTTTTTGAAAATATGGATGATTATTTGTCCAGTCTTGATATTGTGGTAGATATTATCCCTGCTAATGATGGTAATATCACAAGATTAGCGCAGATGACCCAAAAAACAAATCAGTTCAATCTTCGTACTCAACGTTATACAGAACAAGATTTGAAAGCAAAGATGGATAATGGAGGACATATTTTCTGTGCTAACGTTAAAGACAAGTTTGGAGATAACGGAATAACTATCGAATGTATTATCGATGAAAATGAAGATGAGTTCTTCTTAGATTCTTATTTACTAAGCTGTCGTATTCTAGGGCGGGAAATTGAGAAGATAACCTTATTGAGTATCATTAAAAATCTAACTTCTGTAAGTAATAAGCCTTTGAAAGCAGAATATATTCCAAGCAAAAAGAATATAATGACAAAAGATTTTTTAGAAAAAGTAGGGTTTGTGTTAGAAAAAGAACTTGAAGATGGAACTAAATATTATAATTTTGATCCAATCCAAAATATCGAAATAAAAGACTATTATACAATTAATATAAAATAAAAACTATGAAAGAGAAGATTATAGGAATAATGGCTGAAGTATTTGAAATGCCAATAAATGAATTCCCAACTGAAATTACACAAGGAAATATTGAAAATTGGGATTCACTGAAGCACTTGAACCTTATTGTTGAATTAGAAGATGCTTTTGATAAATCATTCGAACCGGAAGAAATCGGTGAAATGACTTCTATGGATAAAATCATTGAGATGATTGAAAAATAAGAAGGATGGAGTTAACTAATCATAAAATATTAATTGTAGGGGCATCTTCAGGAATAGGTCAAGCAACAGCGATAGATCTTGCCAAAAAAGGTGCGAAATTAGTGCTTATTGCGAGATCGGAAGATAAACTAAAAGAAGTTTTAGAATCATGTGAAGGATCTGGGCATAGTTATTTTGCAGTGGATGTAAAAAATGAAAAAGAATTAGATGATGCTATTTCTTCCTCGGTAAAGGATACAGGTGAACCTTTTTCTGGATTTGTATATTCTGCGGGTCAGGAAGGAACTATTCCATTAAAATTTGTAAAATCTGATTTTTTAACAAATATTCTTCAGGTAAATACTATTCCCGCATTATTGATAACCAAGATTCTTCAGAAAAAAGGAAATTTCTCTTCTGAAGGTGGATCTATTATCTTTATCAGTTCAGTGATGGGAAATTTAGGACAACCTGCGAAAGCCGCTTATTGCATGTCTAAAGGTGGTTTAGTTGCAGCTTCTAAAGCTCTGGCTTTAGAATTAGCTTCTAAGAAAATTAGAGTTAATTGTATTTCGCCAGGAATGGTTACCACTGAAATGTCATCTAAAATTTTAGATTCGATTAGTGAAGAAAATATAAAAGAAATAAAAAAAATGCATCCGTTAGGCATAGGGGAAGTTGAAGATGTGGTGAGTGGAATTACATTTTTAATTTCAGATAAATCAAAATGGATTACCGGAATTGATTTATTAATTGATGGAGGATATAGTGCACAATAAAAAAAATACAATGTCACAAAAAATCTGGTTGTCATCCCCACACATGGGCGGCAATGAATTAAAATATATCAACGAAGCTTTTAGGGAAAACTGGGTAGCACCGCTAGGACCTAATGTGAATGGTTTTGAAGAAGATTTAGAAAATTTTTTAAATAAAGATGTAAAAGTTGCAGCTCTATCAGCTGGTACTGCAGCACTTCACCTTGCTTTAATTGAGTCTGGTGTTCAATACGGAGATGAAGTAATCTGTCAATCTATGACATTTTCAGCATCTGCAAACCCTATTGCTTATTGTGGAGCAATTCCTGTTTTTGTAGACAGTGAACCAGAAACATGGAATATCTGCCCAAAAGCATTAAAAGAAGCCATTGAAGACAGGATTCAAAAAGGCAAGAAACCAAAGGCTATCATTGTTGTTCATTTGTACGGGATGCCTGCAAAAATGGATGAGATTTCAAGTATTGCAGAAGAATATCAGATTCCAATTATTGAAGATGCAGCAGAAGCTTTGGGTTCTACCTATAAAGGACAAAACTGTGGAACATTTGGACGTTTTGGAGTTTTGAGTTTTAATGGGAACAAAATTATCACTACTTCAGGAGGAGGAGCTTTGGTTTGTCAAACTCAGGAAGATAAAGATAAAACGGTTTTCCTATCTACTCAGGCTAGAGATAATGCACCTCATTATCAACATTCTCATATTGGGTTCAACTATAGGATGAGTAATATTGTAGCAGGGATTGGACGAGGTCAGATGGAAGTTTTAAAAGATCGTATAGAAGCGAGAAGAGGAATGCATAACTTTTATGTTGATATTTTTAAAGATATTGATGGAGTAGATGTTTTCTCTGAGCCCAATTTAGATTTTTATTCTAATCATTGGCTTTCTGCAATCATTGTTAATCCAGATATTACAGGAAAAAACAGAGAAGATTTAAGACTCACATTTTTAGAAGATAATATTGAATCAAGACCGCTTTGGAAGCCAATGCATTTACAACCTGTTTTTGCTGATGCTCCTTATTATGGAACAAATATTTCTGAGAAATTATTTGAGAACGGATTGTGTCTACCATCAGGATCTAATCTTACAGAAGAAGAAAAAGAAAGGATTGCGAATGTAATCACTACGTTTTTTAAAGGTTAATTTTTTTCTGATGAATTATAGAAGGTTTGGGAAAATTATTTTTGATCGTGTTTTATCAATTCTTTTACTATTTTCCGTATTTCCTTTATTAATTCTATTATTCATAATATCAAGCTTGGATACTCAATCTAACGGTATTTTTTTTCAAAAAAGAGTTGGACAGAATGGAGAGATTTTTATTATTTATAAATTAAAAACAATTAATCCCCAAAAAGAAAAAATTTCCCCAATAGGATTAATACTCAGAAAGTATAAACTTGATGAACTTCCTCAGCTCTTTAATATTTTAAAAGGTGATATGAGTTTTGTAGGACCTCGTCCTGATATTGAAGGATATTATGATAGGCTGAAGGGTGATGATCGTAACGTTTTACAATTAAAACCCGGATTAACCTCTGAAGCGAGTATTAAATATAGTAATGAAGATGCTTTGCTAAAATCTCAGAAAGATCCTTTGTCATATAACGATAATATAATATTTCCGGATAAAGTAAAAATGAACCTGAACTATCTGGAAAATATTTCTTTTAAAGAAGATCTGAGAATCTTATGGAGAACATTTTTCAAAATATTAAAATAAATTTGAACCCCTATAATTAATAAGGATCCATAAATTATGAAAATTAAAGAAACCCCGCTTAAAGACTGTTATATTATAGAGCCTACTGTATTTGAAGACGATAGAGGCTACTTCTTCGAAAAGTTCAACGAAAAAAAATTTGAAGAACTTACAGGAATGAACGGACATTTTGTTCAGGATAATATTTCCAAATCTTCTTATGGTGTATTAAGAGGATTACACCTTCAGAAAGGAGAGCATGCACAGGCAAAACTAGTTTCTTGCCTTGAAGGAAGTGTTTGGGATGTGGCGGTAGACCTTAGAGAAGATTCTCCTACATTCGGAAAATGGTTCGGAATAGAGCTTACAGCTGAAAATAAATTACAGCTTTATGTGCCAAGAGGATTCGGTCATGGCTTTTCAGTATTAAGCACTCATGCTGTATTCTCTTATAAATGTGATAACTTTTATAATAAAGAATCGGAAGGAAGTGTGAAATTTAACGATCCCGATCTGAATATAGATTGGCAGATTGATGAAAAAGATGCTGTCCTTTCAGAAAAAGATGAAAACGCCCCTGGCTTTAAAGAAAAAAACTTTTAAAGTATACTATTGAAAACCACTTTTTTAAAGTGGTTTTTATTTTTGTAATCTTTACTCTTTAATATTTTGTATCTTTGCAGACTCAAAATCAAAAAGATGCGTACAAAATCGGTAGGGAAGAAAAAAATCAATGTAGTTACACTTGGATGTTCCAAAAATGTATATGACTCTGAAGTATTAATGAGCCAGCTGAAAGCCAATGGGAAAGAAGTTGTTCATGAAGACCGCGGAGATATTGTTGTTATTAATACCTGCGGATTTATTGATAATGCTAAAGAAGAGTCTATCAATACCATTTTAGATTATGTAGAAGCTAAAAATAGAGGGGAAGTAGAAAAAGTATTCGTTACAGGTTGTCTTTCTGAAAGATATAAACCAGACTTGGTTAAAGAAATTCCAGATGTAGATCAGTATTTTGGTACAAGAGATCTTCCTATGTTATTAAAGCATCTTGGTGCAGACTATAAGCATGAATTGGTAGGAGAGAGATTAACTACTACTCCTAAACATTATGCATACCTCAAAATTTCAGAAGGATGTGACAGACCATGTTCTTTTTGCGCTATTCCTTTGATGAGAGGGGGGCACGTTTCCACACCTATTGAGAAGTTGGTTTCTGAAGCTCAGAAATTAGCTAAAAAAGGAACTAAAGAATTAATTCTTATTGCTCAGGATCTTACTTATTACGGACTGGACATTTATAAAAAACGTGCATTAGGAGATTTACTGAAAGAGTTAGTAAAAGTAGAAGGAGTTGAATGGATACGCCTTCACTATGCTTTCCCAAGTGGTTTTCCTGAGGATGTTTTAGATATTATCCGTGAAGAGCCCAAAGTATGTAATTATATAGATATTCCTCTTCAGCATATCAATTCTGATCTGTTGAAGTCAATGAAAAGAGGAACTACCCACGAAAAAACGGATGCACTTTTAGGAAAATTCAGAGAGAAAGTTCCTGATATGGCAATCCGTACAACACTAATTGTAGGATATCCGGGAGAAACTGAAGAAAGATTCCAGGAGCTTAAAGACTGGGTAAAAGAGCAGAAATTTGACAGATTAGGTTGCTTTACCTATTCTCACGAGGAAAATACCGGTGCGTATGTGTTGGAAGATGATATTCCACAGGAAGTAAAAGAAGCAAGAGTAGAAGAAATCATGGAAGTACAATCTCAGATTTCTTGGGAAAAGAACCAGGAAAAAGTAGGTAAAGTGTTCAGATGTATCTTCGATCGTAAAGAAGGAAACTACTTTATCGGAAGAACAGAATACGACTCTCCGGATGTAGATAATACTGTTTTAGTATCTGCTGAAGATACCTATATTTCCATCGGAGAATTCGCAGATGTGAAGATTACTTCAGCAGAAGAATTTGACTTATATGGTGAATTACTATAGAAATATAAGACATTATTAATCAGGAAGAAAAGTTTTGTTTTCTGAGAGATGGAAGTTAAATATGTAAGGGATTTAACATAAATAATTTCATATCTTATTTTTTTTAAATATTTGGCTTTCAATGTATTGTATTTTTGAATATTAAGATTTTTTAATTTTCTATCATAAATTATGTAAATTAAAAAATTATGTCTTAAATTTGCGCCATAAGCAATGTTTTTAAATCATGTGCTATCAATAAGTTATTTATTAAAATTGGGTTGAAAATTCAAAAAATATGTTTTTTTTATTTAACTTAGTCTTAAGATAATAATCGCAAGTTGAGATACATTTTCCCTTTGGAAATATTGATGAAAAATAATGTAATTAAAATCTTTAAAAACTTATGAAAAAATTTTTATTAACAGCAACTATGCTCGTTGCCTTTACGGCTCTTTCACAGGCTCAGCAAGGGCGAGTGGGGATTAACACAACCACACCTGCCGCGACTCTAGATGTAGTAGCTAGTACTGATGCTACTAGGCCTGATGCCTTATTAGTCCCTCGTCTATCAAGAGCTGATTTAGAAGCTAGAACGGCAGCTTATGCTGACGGGAATGCTACTGCTGCGAGTGCTCAGAATGGAGCGCTTGTATTTATTAATGCGCTAGGTGGTGCAGGAACTGGTAAAACAGTTAATGTTACTGCAACTGGTTTCTATTACTATGATGGAACAAACGGAAACAACGTATGGAAACCTGTAGGTGGAGGCGGTGCTGATACCAGTATATATTTGAATGATGGTACTTTAGGCGGTCCTAGAACGGTTACTCAAGCAAACAATAACTTAACATTTACTACAGGTACTGGACAATTTGTTGTTAACGGTACAAATAATGTTAAGGGAGCGCAGTTTATGAATATTAGAGTTGATAATAGTACTACGGTTACTATTCAGCCTAATGATTATATGATTCATTGGACAGGAGCAGCTCCAGGAACTGTAACTTTACCCACTGCAGCATCTTCTGCAGGACGTGAATTATGTTTCTTCTCAGAAAATGACGTTTTAAATACAGGAGCTTTAGGTAACGGTGGAAATGTGAATGCAGGATTTGGAACTTGCATTATTTCAAATGGTGTAATCTGGATAACTAAAAATTCATTCTAAATATTTACTGATGAAAAATATATTTATAACTATGCTTGCTGTTGCTAGTATCTCTCTATCAGCACAGCTAAGAAACAATACGACACCTTCAAATGGTTCAATCAATACTAACACTGCCTTCTTAGATGCTTCATCTTCTGTATCATGGAATGGAAGTACTAATAATGGTAAAGGGTTAGTTTTTCCAAGAACAGACTTAGTGGCTATGACAACGTTAGCTGCTCCTGTGAATGGAATTCCTGCAAGTTATCCAACCAGATTAGATGGTATGATTGTATATAATACTGCAACCGGAACTGCAGCAACCGGAACTGCCGGAGTTTCTGTTATACCTGGATTTTATTACTATGATAATAAATCTGCTACTCTTAACGGAGGTACATGGAAACCATTTACAAGTGTACCTGTAAACCCTAAGCTAAATATCCTTACTACAGAAACAATAACTAATACTTTAGTTAATAATGCTCAGGTATATGCTATAAAAGGTCAGTTTACAGCTAGTGGTACATCTACAGCAGTAGATATTCCTGCGCCTGCTGGTATGACAGCTATGTATGGAATTACTATCTACAAGGCAGGTACAAATACAGTATATGACAGAAGTGTATATTCTTATAACGTTGTTGCTACTCCTGGAAATGCAATTACAGGTTCTCCTAGTATGTCTGTAGTGTATCCTAACGGAGTATACGATTATGTATTGGAATACTTAAAATAAAAGAATTTTATTTAATTACATATAAAACCAACGATTTAATCGTTGGTTTTTTCTTTTTTATTCTACAGATGAGAATATCATTCGGATCAAGAATAGAATTTGGAACCAAGCAAGAAGTGCAGTTAGTATGGATTAAAGAATGTGCAATCCTTTATTCCTCCAAGTTAAATTGTGAAATCTTTTATCATTAAAAGATTCTGCCGCTTTATTTGTGCTTGTTTGGAGGCAAGAATCAATGTTACATAGGTTTTAAATACAAGGTGTAAATTAAGCAATAAGAGGGAAGAGAAGCTTACTAAATAATGATAAGCTATCGTTTCATCAGAATCAATATTCCAGCGATTAGCTTTTTAGGTTACTAAAATATGATACAACTAAAAATAAAATCTTTACGTTTATAAAATTCAGAATACCTAATTTATATTCAATTCTTCACTTGATTTTTGAGATTGATACCTTTATTCTTGATAACACTCCTCTTATCATTTAAATAGCTTTAAATGGCTGCAGTCAATTGGATAGGATAAGTTGAAATTTTGGACCTTTTAAAGCCAAATATTTGATTAATTGAGAGAATGGGATCTTATCCTGTTCCTGATATCTAATATTAATTAAAAGTAATAGTATAGATTGTTCCCTATTTTATCATCGAAAAGCTTTTTAATTTGATTCTTATCACTTATTTTTGAGGTGCAATTGCAAAGAGAAGATGATCTTTCAGATAAATAATGAATTAAATATGAGAAGATTTCAGTTATTAATTCAACAAATATAAATTTTGCTATTAATATTGCTGTTAAAATATTCTTAGAAGACTTAGCTTTATAGCCCTTGAGCTATTCTATCAGCTATTTTACCCTATATCAACTCTTAACATTTACAGCTTTTTAAAAGTTAGTTTTATAGATATAACTAATATTTTTGAATTTTATAACTTGTTGATTTGTAATATTTTATGATTTTCTATTTTTGAAATTATGCATAAATTAGTTAATTAAATTAACATTTTGATGGTTTTTTTAACACTTTTTAACAACAGTCTTTAAAATCCCTATTCATAGGAGGTTACAGAGGTGATTAACATATAATTTGGTTTTTATTAACAGTTTTTAACAATTGGAATAGGGAGATAAAAGGATTCCTGATACTTTTGCCCTGTCAAACAATAAAAATTTCAAAATGATGAAAAGATTCATTCTCGTAATCATAATGATGATTTCAACTTTAGGTATTTATTCATTTACGAATAATGCCTTAGATGCGAAAAAAACAAGTTATGCATCGTACTACCACGATAAATTTAACGGTAGAAAAACTGCTAGCGGAGAAATCTTTGATAATTCAAAGTTTACTGCAGCAAACAGAACGCTTCCTTTTGGAACAAACGTTAAGGTTACAAACCTTAAGAATGGTAAAGAAGTAATAGTGAGGATTAATGATAGAGGCCCTTTCCATTCATCAAGATCTTTAGATATGTCTAAAGCTGCGTTCGATGAGATCGGAGATATCAGTCATGGTACAATTCCGGTTGAATATGAAATTGTCGATTAATCTTATGATTTAAATTAAAAAAGCCAGCTGATTTCAGCTGGCTTTTGTGTTGTTAGATATTAGAATTATTATACATTTACTTCTAATAGGGCAGGGCAATGGTCAGAATGTACTGCTTCTTTTAAAATAACAGCTCTGGTAAGCTTGTCCTTTAAGCCATAAGATGTGAAGTTATAATCCAGTCTCCAGCCTTTATTTCTTTCTCTTGAATTTTGTCTGTAGCTCCACCATGTATAATTATCGGGTTCATTGTTAAAAAACCTGAAACTGTCAATCAGTTCACATTCATTGATGAAATTGGTCATCCATTCTCTTTCCATAGGAAGAAATCCTGAAACGTTCTTTAGGCCAATAGGATTGTGAATATCGATAGCCTCGTGGCAGATATTAAAGTCTCCCGATATAATAAGGTTGGGAATTTCTTTCTTTAAATTCTTTATATATTCAAGGAAATCATGACAGAACTGCATCTTGAAATCTAGTCTTTCAATATTAGAAGCAGAAGGTACATACACTGAAATCGCAGAGAACCCATCAAAATCAGCACGGATAATTCTTCCTTCATTATCATAGCTTTCAATACCACAACCGTATTCTACATGATTAGGTTTTACTTTTGAGGCGATTCCGACCCCGCTATAGCCTTTTTTTACTGCTGAATGCCAATAACTGTGATATCCTAATTTTTCAAGGCTTTCGATGTCTATCTGATCGTTTCCGGCTTTACTCTCTTGAATACAGATCACATCCGGATCAGCAGTTTTAAGCCAGCCCAAAAAATCTTTGGTAAATGCAGCTCTGATTCCATTAACATTGTATGTAATTAATCTCATTAGTCTTCTATAAATATTTTAAAATTCTCGTTGTATTTTGTTGGGATAAATTCTGTGATGTCATAATCCGCTACCTGATGGATATGGAAAGGATCTTCTGTAATAATCTGTTCAACTTCATTCCTGGATGGAGCATTGCATATGATAATTCCCCCGGTTCTTGGTTCTTTTCTTCCTGAGGCTATAAATAGTCCTGAATCATAATATTTTTGAAGAAAGGAATTGTGCTCCGGAATATGTTGCTCAACATTTTCAATAGTCACCTTATACGTAAGCGAAATAATGAACATATTTTTATTTTTTACGAAGATATGAACTCTTGCAGACTATAAAAAAAGAAGCAGGAAAAATCAATTGATTTTTCCTGCTTTAAACCCAAAATTAAATAAACTACTTGGGTTCTAAGATACTGATAGGAATAATACATTCCTCCAATGAGATTCCACCATGTTGGTAGGTTTCTTTATAGTAATTTACAAAATGATTGTAGTTCTTAGGATAAGCAAGGAATATATTATTTTTAGCAAAGATATATTTCGAACTTAAGTTCCCTTTTGGAAGGAAAAGTTTTTCAGGGTTGGTAATTGCCCAAACATCGCTGTCATCATAGGTTAAGCTTTTCCCTGTTTTGTATCGGATATTGGTAGACGTTTCTCTGTCGCCAACTACTTTACTTGGCTTTTTAACGTAAACCGTTCCGTGGTCTGTGGTGATAACCAATTTATATCCGCTTTCTGCTGCTGCTTTAATAATCTTGATCAATGAAGAATTTTCAAACCAGTTAAGCGTTAGAGAACGGAAAGTTTTATCATCACGGATAAGCTGATCCACAATATGGTTATCCGTTTTCGCGTGAGAAAGAATATCAATGAAGTTATAAACAATCACCAATAAGTCATTGTTTTTATGCTGATTGAAATCATCATAGATCTTTCTTTCAAAATCAGCATTCAATACTTTGAGATACTTCATAGATTTGGATCCAAGACCAATTCTTTTCATCTGATCTTCAAGGAAGTCACGTTCAAACTCATTTTTGTTTCCTTCCTCGTTATCATTAAACCATTTATCCGGGAAACGTTTTTCAATCTCTGACGGCATTAAACCTGCAAAAAAAGAATTTCTTGCATATTGCGTAGCGGTTGGAAGGATACTATAATAATAATCTTCCGAAACTTTATTGTAATACTTCGTAAATAAAGGTTCAACCACTTTCCACTGGTCGTAACGAAGGTTATCAACCATTAATAAAAGTACTTTGTCTTTTTCAACTTCAGGTTTTACCTTTTCTTTGAAAAGCGTGTGGCTCATCAAAGGTTTATCGGAGTCAACAAGCCAGTCTGCATAATTTTTTTCAATAAACTTAGCAAACTGAATATTAGCTTCTTCTTTCTGTGACTGTAAAAGATCTGCAAATTCATTATCTGCAACCTTATCAAACTTAATTTCCCAGCTTAGGATTTTTTTATAATACTCAGCCCAATCCTGATAAGTTCTTAAATAAGAAAGTTCCATAGAAAGGTTTCTGAATTCCTGTTGATATTGTAAAATAGTTTTTTGTTCTACAAGATTATCCTGCTGAAGATTCTTTTTTAATGAAAGTAATATCTGATTAGGATTTACAGGCTTTAGGATATAATCTGCAATTTGGGAACCAATAGCCTCTTCCATGATGTGTTCCTCTTCACTTTTGGTTACCATTACTATTTTTAAAGAATTATCTTTTTCTTTAATCATAGGAATTGCTTCCAACCCGGAAATACCAGGCATGTTTTCATCTATGAGGGTTAGGGCAAATTTCTCTGAATCCATAAGTTCCAAAGCCTCATTCACATTGTTAACAGGGGTTACCTGATAACCTTTCTTTTCTAAAAATACGATATGAGGTTTAAGTAAATCTATTTCATCATCGATCCATAATATCTTTTCTGACATAATTTATTTTTTACATGGTTATTGTATCAAAATGTTGACCAAATCCTTTTAAATTCTCACAAATTCGAGAGTTTAAAAGTTAAATATTAGTTAAATGGAAATACCCCATGATATTTCCCATTTTTATAGCTTTCAATTCTTATTTTTAATATACAGCAAAGCTCTTTCCAAAACTTCATCTTTTCCGTTTTTTATTCCTTCTACACTTGGTTTTATAAGAATATCAGGGATAATTCCGATCCTTTGGGTTTCTCTTCCATCCGGATAATAAGCACCAAGGCCGGTAAAGCAAGTATCTAAGTCTGCAATTTTAAACTTGATAATATCTCCGTTAGCTCCCGAAGTATTACTGCCGATCACTTTAGCTTTTGGATGCTGCTTAAACATCATGGTTGTGGTCTCTGCCTGGCTTTGTGTATTTTCATCTACCAAAACAATTACATTTCCTTTATAATAATCGGGATTCTTTACTCCAATATTGTTCTTTCTGCTGTAAAATTTTCCGGGATAATTAGGTTCCGGGAAGTTAAACTGATAATAAACGGAGGACTGAGGAAGTAACAATTCACTTAAAGGGATGATGGTAAGCTTGGGATAATTTCTAAGATCGAAAATGATAGATTCCGAAGATTGGAGGTCTTTGTACATTTCATTCACTTCATCTTTAGCAAGGATTCCCATATTGACATACCCGATTTTCTTTTCCTCGTCCAGGAATTTCCATTTTTGAGAAAGCGGTACTTTTTTAACGATAATATCCTTAACAAAATATGTTTTAGCTTTTATCTCTATGTTTTGTCCGTTTCTTTCCAGCCTAACGGAAAGCGAATCATTGTTACTAAAAAGAAGCTTACTCTTAACCTTATTTACTTTCCCCCAGGAATTGGAAGCAGGAATGTAGGTTCCAAGGCTGTTAACCATTTGTGGAATTGTTTTTCCATTCACATCATAAATAACATCACCGATGTAGAATGGACTTTCCTCATGAAACCGGTTACCATTAATTTTTGTAATGACTAACTTTCCTTCTGCATAGGAATATTCTACCGGAAGTTTTTTGTTTCCATATAGATGAAGACTAATGAGGGATGAAAAAAGATAAGCGTGTGAATCATCAGTCTTTGCTACCAATTCAGCCAAAGCTAATTGATAATCTTTGTCATTGTTAATATTGAGAAATGTTGGAATCATTTCGGTGAGCGTATCATTCCAGTTTTGATCCGTTTCATATTTATAGGGAAAGAAATATTCTACATAATTCCAGTATCTGAATAATTCTAATAAATTAACCTGTTTAGATGTGAATTGCGATCCGTAAGAGTTTTCATTTCTGAAAAATATTTTTCGTCCTCCTTTTCCTATATAATAATGGTTCCCCATATTGCGGTTATTTTCAATATAGTGCAGTTTTTGAGAAAGTGCTGAAGTAAAGATGTAGGAATTGTCCATCCAACTCAGATCAAAGTTTTTCAGGAAATACGCCTTATCAGTTTCCTGTAGACATTCTGTACACTCATTAATTTTTCCAAGACTAGCAATCCAATTGGAGTACAGATTGTTTAATGCAGCTTTGTCATTGATTCTTTCAAGCTCATTGATCTTTTTGAAAAGCTGCTGATCCCAATTCAAATTTCCTTTTGCAACATGAGGATGGTAATACTTTAAAAATCCCCAAACTCTGCAGAGGGATTCCAGTTTTTGATTTTCAGATAAAACCTGTGCGGAAAAATGTAGACTTAAAAATAAAAAAATGAAAAGAGAATATTTTCTCATCAAAAGGATTGAGTTTTCTCAAAGATAAATGATTAATGGGATAATAGCAAAGGATTCTTATGAATTATTTGGGCGGGAAGCTGGGAGCTGGAAGAAGGAAGTTACTGGAGGTTGTTAATACTAAAATTCAATATATATTAAGTATTCAGAAGATCAATGGTTCATCCTTGCTTGTTGTACTCAAAAACTTTCAGGCTCCCTATTCCAGCTTCCACCTATTTAATACTAATTTAATAATGCCTCAAATTTAAAATTCCTAACTTTGTTTACTCATACAGACGTTTCAATGCAGAATAAGCTAAAAATTATCAACGATCCTGTTCATGGATTTATCAAAATTCCTCATGAAATTTTATTTGATATTACTGAACATCCTTACTTTCAAAGATTAAGAAGGATTGGTCAAACCGGTCTTTTGAACCTCATTTTTCCTGGGGCTACTCATACAAGGTTTCATCATGCGTTGGGAGCAATGCATTTGATGTTTACTGCTTTGGAAACTTTAAAACAGAAAGGAGTTAAGATTTCCGAGGAAGAGGAAAAAGGTGCTATGTTAGCCATTTTAATGCATGATATTGGTCACGGACCATTTTCTCATGCTTTGGAGAATATGCTGATGGACGACTGGCATCATGAAAAACTTTCTTTATTACTGATGAATAAGCTGAACGAAGAATTTAACGGACAGTTATCCATGGCTATTGAGATGTTTCAAGGGAAATACCATAGGAAATTTTTTAATCAATTGATATCATCTCAATTGGATGTAGACAGGTTGGATTATCTGAAAAGAGATAGTTTTTTTACAGGGGTATCAGAAGGAAATATTAATACTCAGAGAATTATTTCCATGATGAATGTATGTGAAGAAGGGGAGTTGGTGATTGATGCAAAAGGAATTTACTCTATAGAAAACTTTTTAACAGCCAGAATGTTCATGTACTGGCAGGTATATTATCATAAAACATCTGCATTAGCAGAATTTCTGTTGGTGAAGATTCTCGAGAGAGCAAAATATTTAATTTCTCAGGGAATTGAACTTCCGGCAACAGAGAATCTGAAATATTTTTTATACCGCGGAAAGAGTTCGGCAACAGATGAAGACATAGAAAGATTTACCAGTTTAGATGATAATGATGTGATTCAGGCTATGAAAGAGTGGCAGAATTCTGATGATTTCGTTTTATCCTATTGGTGTAAAAGTGTTATCCAGAGAAACCTTCCTAAGACTATTATTTCATCACATCCTTTTGATGGGAAGATTATTGAAGAAAAAGTAAAAATCACCAATGAATTTTTTGGAATTGATAACGGAAAAGAATTGGTTCATGAAATAAAAAGAAAACTTTTGCCCTACGATACCGAAAAGCAGCCGATTTATTTATTGCAGAAAAATGGCAAAAGAATCAAGCTTCATGAGTCAGAAGATCAGCTTTTATCAGGGTTGATGGTAAATAAAACCACTCGTTATATTCTTATGTTTCCAAGAGATATCTCCCGTTTGGATTCTTAAATAATATTAAAATTGAATATCTGAAATCAAAAAATGTTTGCAAATTATAGAATTTCTTATCTTTGCAGAATATGGAATTCACAGCTTCGCAAATTGCAAGTTTTATTGACGGAAAAATAATAGGTGATGAGAATGCACTTATTACAGGGGTTTCTCCAATTGAAAATGGAGAATCAGGGCATCTTTCTTTTATAGCACAGGATCGATTTTCTCATTTTTTAGATACCTCAAAATGCTCCGTAATCATCGTTTCGGAAAAACTTCTGAATGAAAATAGTTATAACCCTACCTTAATTGTAGTAAAAGATGCTTATTTATCTTTTCAAGTCCTGATGAACTTATATCAGGAGATGAGAGGAAGAAAAGAAGGAATTGAGGATGGTTCATCCATTCATGATTCAGCTATAATAGGGGATCAAGTTTATATAGGAGCATTTACATATGTTTCCGAGAAAGCTAAAATTGGGGATGGGTCACAAATTTATCCACATGTATATATTGGTAAAGGAGTAAAAATTGGTAAAAACTGTAAAATTGACAGCGGCGCCAGAATTTATGATTACTGTATCATTGGAGATAATTGTGTTATTCACTCTAATACAGTAGTAGGAGGTGATGGCTTCGGGTTTCAGCCTACAGCTGAGGGATTCAAAAAGATTCCACAACTTGGAAATGTAATCATTGAAGATGATGTAGAAATTGGTTCAAACTGTAGTATTGATAGAGCAACCATTGGTTCTACTATCATTGGAAAAGGAACAAAAATTGATAATTTGATTCAGATTGCTCATAACGTGAAAATAGGACAGAATAATGTAATTGCTGCACAAGCAGGAATTGCAGGTTCTACTACTATCGGAGACTGGAATCAAATTGGAGGTCAGGTAGGAATTGTTGGACACATCAAAATCGGAAACCAGGTGAAGATTCAGGCTCAGAGTGGCGTGAACTCCAGTGTTAACGATAGAGAAACCTTATATGGTTCACCAGCAATTAGCTATAATGACTATTTAAGAAGCTATGTTCATTTCAGAAATCTACCTGGAATAGTCAACAGAATAAATAATCTTGAGAATAACTCAAAAGATAATACTAATGAGTGATATGCAAAAAACGCTTCAGGAAGAGGTAACTCTTTCTGGAATAGGCCTTCATACTGGTAAAGAAGTAAAACTTACCATCAAACCCGCAAAGGAAAATACGGGATTTGTATTTGTAAGAACCGATTTAGAGGGCAATCCTCAGGTTGAAGCTGATGTTAATTATGTAGTAGCAACAGAAAGAGGTACAACATTAGAAAAGCTTGGCGTAAAAATTACCACCTGTGAGCACCTTTTGGCTGCTTTAGTAGGCTGTGATATAGACAATGCAGTGTTGGAAATGGATGCTTCTGAGCCCCCTATTTTAGATGGATCTTCAAAATATTTTGTAGAAGCTATCGAAAGTGTAGGAGTAGTAGATCAGAATGTTGCCAGAGAATATCTTGTAGTAAAAGAAGTTCTTACCTACAGTGATCCGGCTACAGGTTCAGAGATCACAATCATTCCTTCAGATACTTACGAAGTAACTACAATGGTAGATTTTGGGACTAAAGTCTTAGGAACTCAAAATGCTACGCTTAAAAATATTTCCGAATTTAAAGACGAAATTTCTTCAGCAAGAACATTCAGTTTCTTACATGAATTGGAAATGCTTTTAGATCACGGATTGATCAAAGGAGGAGATATCTCCAACGCGATCGTTTATGTAGATAAGGATCTTACTCCGGAAACTACAGAAAAATTGAAAAAAGCCTTTGGTAAGGATAATGTATCCATCAGACCAAACGGTATTCTTGATAATCTTAACCTAAACTATCCTAACGAAGCGGCAAGACACAAATTACTTGATGTAATTGGTGATTTAGCTTTGGCAGGAGTGAAAATTAAGGGTAAGGTAATTGCCAACAAACCAGGCCATTTCGTAAATACTCAGTTTGCGAAAAAACTAAATCGTCAGTGGAAATTGCAGAAAAAGAAAAACGTTCCGGATTTTGATTTAACAAAAGAACCGGTATTCGATATCAACGGAATTATGAAGCTTATGCCTCACAGACCTCCGTTCTTATTAATTGATAAAGTTCTTGAACTTTCAGACTCTCATGTAGTAGGATTAAAAAATGTAACAATGAATGAACCTTTCTTCGTTGGACATTTCCCTAAGGAGCCTGTAATGCCGGGAGTACTTCAGGTAGAAGCATTAGCTCAAACAGGGGGTATTCTTGTGTTAGCAAGCGTTCCGGATCCTGAAAACTATTCTACTTATTTTATCAAGATTGATAAAGTGAAATTCAAGAGAAAAGTAATTCCAGGAGATACCCTTATATTCAAAATTGAATTGATAGAGCCTATCAGAAGAGGTATTGTACACATGCAGGGGTACGGATATGTAGGAGACACAGTGGCAGTAGAAGCAGAGCTTATGGCTCAAGTTGCAAAAAATAAAGTTGATTAAATGATTCATCAGTTAGCAGCCGTAGATAAACGTGCGAAAATCAGCAAAAATGTAATTGTAGAACCATTTACTACAATTGCAGGTGACGTAGAAATTGGAGAAGGAACATGGATTGGTCCTAACGTTACCATCATGGAAGGTGCAAGAATAGGAAAAGATTGCAAAATCTTTCCTGGAACTGTAATTTCTGCAATCCCTCAGGACTTGAAGTTCGATGGTGAAGATACAAAGACTATTATTGGAGATAATACTACTTTAAGAGAATGTGTAACAGTAAATAGAGGAACAAAAGCTTTAGGGTATACCAAAGTAGGAAGTAATTGCCTTATTATGGCTACTTCCCACGTTGCCCATGACTGTATCATAGGAGATAATGTGATTATTGCCAATGGTTGTGGTATTGCAGGACATGTTGAAATCGGAGACTTTACTGTAATGGGAGGTTTATCTGCCGTTCAACAGTTTGGTAAAATTGGAAAACATACCATGATTTCAGGAGGGTCTTTAATTAGAAAAGACGTTCCACCTTATGTGAAAGTGGCAAGAGATCCTATTTCTTATGCTGGTATTAACTCAGTAGGTCTTAGAAGAAGAGGCTTTTCCAATGAGAAGATTTTTGAAATTCAAAAGATTTACAGAGCTATTTTCCAAATGAAGATGAATGTTTCTCAAGCGTTGGCATATATTGAAAAAGAAATGCTTCCTACAGCTGAAAGAGATGAAATCCTTCAGTTTATCCAAAACTCTCCAAGAGGTATTGTAAAGGGATACGGAACAGGAAAAGACAGCAACTAAAAGTGCTAATAACTAAGTAAAAAAAGATAATATATATTAATGGCAACAAGTAACGATATTAGAAAAGGTCTTTGCATCGAATTTAGCAATGATATTTTTAAAGTAATTGAGTTTCTTCATGTAAAACCAGGAAAAGGACCTGCTTTCGTAAGAACAAAACTAAAATCTGTGACAAACGGAAAAGTATTAGATAATACATTCTCTGCAGGACACAAAATTGAAGAAGTAAAGGTAATCACCAGAAAGTTCCAATATCTTTATGATGATGAGAACGGATTCCACTTCATGAATAACGACGATTTTTCTCAGCTATATTTAAATAAAGAAATGATTGAAAACTCAAACTTGATGAAAGCAGGTGAAGAAGTAACAATCATTTTGAAAGAAGCTGATGAAACTCCACTTTCTGCTGAACTTCCACAGTCTGTATATCTGGATGTTATTGAAGCTGATCCAGGTGTAAAAGGAAACACTGCTACTAACGCTCTTAAAAACGCAATCGTTGAAACAGGAGCAAGAGTAATGGTTCCTTTATTCATTGAGCCGGGAGACAGAATTAAAGTAAGTACTGAAGACGGTAGCTACTTAGAAAGAGTAAAAGAATAAATAAAATTTACATAAATTCGGTTTGCATTAGCAGTCCGAATTTTGTTTTATAAGAAAATCTATTGTTATGAGATTCCATTCTCCACAAAAGCTTAAAACAATCGCAGATTTAATAGGCTCAAAATTTGTTGGCCCGGAAGACTTTGAAGTTTTGGGTTCCAATGAAATCCACATGGTGAAACCGGGAGAGATTGTGTTTGTGAATCATCCCAAGTATTACGATAAGGCACTCAACTCTGCCGCTACCATTATTTTGATTGATAAAGAAGTAGATTGCCCTGAAGGCAAAGCGCTTCTGGTTTCTGATGACCCTTTCAGAGACTTTAATAAAATCAATACCCACTTTACAAGAATTTACAACTTTACAGAAGAGCTTCATGATGCTGAAATAGGAGAGGGAACAAGAATTCATTCCTCTGCAGTAATCGGAAACAATGTGAAAATTGGAAAAAATACTTTAATTTTCCCTAATGTAGTGATTGGTGACAGAACGGTTATCGGAGATAATGTCATCATTCAGTCCAATACGGTGTTGGGAGGTGATGCTTTCTATTACAGGAAACTGAATGGGAACTTTGACCGTTTGATCTCCGTAGGTAATGTAGTGATCGAAAATAACGTGGAAATAGGAAATGGATGTACCATTGACAGAGGTGTTACAGATTCTACAGTGGTAGGAGAAGGTTCTGTTTTGGATAACCAGATTCAGATAGGGCATGACACTATCATCGGGAAGAAATGTTTAATAGCTTCTCAGGTTGGAATTGCCGGTTGCTGTGTGATTGGAGATGAAGTAACCTTATGGGGGCAAGTGGGTATCGCTTCTGGAAATAAAATCGAGAGCGGATCTGTACTTTTAGGTAAAACCGGAGTGAACAGAGACCTTGAAAAAGGTACCTATATCGGAATGTTTGCCGAAGATTTCAAGACTTACCTGAAAAAAGAAGTAAAACTGAGAAATCTCAAATAAACAATTCCAAAGGTTTTGTCCAAAATCAAAGAAATTTGAGTAAATTTGTGAGCATTAATAAAATAATAAATAAATTAAAACAACAATAAAATGTCAATTTTAGTAAACAAAGATTCTAAAGTAATTGTACAAGGATTTACAGGGAACGAAGGAACTTTCCACGCTGGTCAGATGATTGAATACGGAACAAACGTAGTAGGTGGTGTTACTCCAGGAAAAGGAGGAAGCGAGCACTTAGGAAAGCCTGTATTCAACACAGTAGCTGACGCTGTTGAAAAAGCAGGAGCAAACGTAAGTATTATTTTCGTACCACCGGCATTTGCAGCAGACGCTATCATGGAAGCTGCTGAAGCAGGAATTAAAGTAATTGTATGTATTACTGAAGGTATTCCTGTAGCTGATATGGTAAAAGTAAAATCTTATATTGCTGATAGAGACTGCAGATTAATCGGACCAAACTGCCCTGGAATTATTACTTCTGAAGAAGCTAAAATTGGTATTATGCCAGGTTTCGTTTTCAAAAAAGGTAAAGTAGGTATCGTTTCAAAATCAGGTACTCTTACTTACGAAGCTGCTGATCAGGTTGTAAGAGCAGGTTACGGTATTTCTACAGCTATCGGTATCGGTGGTGACCCAATTATCGGAACTACTACAAGAGAAGCTTTGGAATTATTTATTAATGATCCTGAAACTGAAGCTGTTGTAATGATTGGAGAAATTGGTGGTGGATTAGAAGCTGAAGCTGCTAGATGGTATAAAGCTAGTGGATCTACTAAGCCAGTTGTAGGATTTATTGCTGGACAAACAGCTCCAAAAGGAAGAACAATGGGACACGCTGGTGCTATCGTAGGTGGTGCAGAAGATACAGCTCAGGCTAAAATGGAAATCATGAGAGAGAATGGTATCAACGTTGTTGATTCTCCTGCTGATATCGGTGCTACTGTAGCGAAGATCCTAGGATAATATAAAACCAAATAAATATGAAAAAACTTTTATTAACCTCAGCTTTAGCTCTTTCTACGTTATCCTTTGCACAGGTGCAGTGGAAAAACACAAGATTTGGACTTACAGCTGGATTAAACTATTCCAGAGTATCTAATGCCCATAATCCTTCAGGTCCAAGATACACCTTCCAAGGTGGAGCTTTGGCTTTAATTCCCATAGGAAAGGCAAACCAGTTTTATATTCAGCCTGAAGTTTTATACTATGGAGGAGGAGAAACAGGTAAAGATAGTGATGCTAAGAACATGGATGGTTATAATGCAGTATATGCTAATAACTATCTGAGTGTACCTCTTTATTTCAAAGGGTACTTTTCAGAAGCAGAATCTGAATTCTTTGGACTATTGGGACCTAGATTTAACTTTTTACTAAGCCAAAATGTTAAAGATGTTCCCGCAAACAGACCTTATTATGATCCGGATGTTACTGATCCTTCCCAACCTTCAGGGGTCAATGGAAAAGCAAACAGCTTTAACTGGGGAATAGGACTAGGAGTAGGATATAGCTATAAGAGACAACTTGAAGTAGCTTTAAAATATGACTTAGGCCTTGGAGATACTTACCCTGGTCTTAAAAAAGAAACCAAAGGTACAGATAAGAAAAAGTCTGAACAGGTGATAGCTCTTACCTTAAGCTATATATTCAAATAAATAATTTTATTCAGAATATAAATAAGAAATCCCGGAAAGTAATTTCCGGGATTTTTTTTGAATTAAATCCATGAAAGGAATATGTTGGTAACTAATAAGAAAGGTTAGTTAAAACACAGATAAAACTAGATGATGATCCATTCGCTTAAAAAGAATCAATGAAATTGATTCCACCTTTGCTTCCTTAAAAAAGTATACTATAAAGATGCTAAAACTTTGCGTCAAACTTAAATCTCTCTCTTCATTTTCCAAATAAAATTAAAAATAGGTGGATCTTTATTTTTCACCATATACTCTGTAATTCAGAAGACGTGGCTTTATATAAAAAAGAGCAAATTCACAGATCTGCAAATTTGCCCTTTTTAAGTTTTTTTTAGCTTTCTGAACTAGCCTTTAATCCATTTCCAAAGCTCCTTTAAGGTAGCCTTATTTCCATACATCAAAATTCCTACACGATAAATTTTTCCAGCTAGGAATATCATAAAGACCGTGGTCGCCAATAATAGCACAATAGATAAAGCTATCTGCCAAGCCGGAACTCCGAAAGGTATTCTGGCAATCATGGCCACCGGTGAAGTAAATGGAATAATTGATAACCAGAAGCCCATTGGGCCATCAGGATTATTCATTAATGAGAAACTTCCATACATTCCCAGAGTTAATGGTAAGATCGCAAATAAAGTGAACTGCTGAGTTTCTGTTTCATTATCTACTGCAGAACCAATAGCTGCATAAATAGAACTGTAGAAAATATATCCTAACAGGAAGAAAACAATGAATACAAAAATAATCAGTGGGAAATTCAGCTCCAATAAACTGTGGGAAATCTGAGTAGCAAGCTGCGCCATATCCAATTTACTGGTAATTTGCTCACTGGCACCGGGAACATTCTGTTGTAGAGGAGAGAATCCGGTATTTAAAACCAAAGCTCCAATTACAGACATGGTGATCCAGATCAGAAACTGGGTAAGAGCAACCATTGTTACCCCAAGAATTTTACCCATCATCAGTTCAAAAGGTTTTACAGAAGAAATGATAATTTCTACAACACGGTTGTTCTTTTCCTCCAAAACGCTTCGCATTACCCTTACTCCATAGATAATAATAAACATGAAGGTAACGTACATCAAAACCATACTAAGCCCCGATTTAACGCCAAAAGTAAGGTCAGAATCCTCCTTATTATTGTCTGCAACATTAATGGTCTTCAGACTGAAACTTTTATCAAGATCATTCAATTGAGTTTCCTGGATCCCTAATTGTTTGATTTTTTCCTTTTTAACAACATTGGAAATATCGGAAACAATTTTTTGTTTTGTATCAAAACCCATTTTACTATTGATAACCAGCCTTGCTCCCGTTTCTAGCTCTTCATAATTCTGACCTTGTAATTCTGGTAAAATTAAAATTCCATCCAGAGATTCGTTTCCTTTTAAATTATTGATTTTAGAATTTTCATCTGCTGCAGAAACAAATACATAATTCAGTTTATCATTTGATTTCAGCTGATTGGTGAATAAACCACTTTTGTCAACCACTTCAATAACGCTGTGTGATTCATTGGCTTTGAACATTAATCCAATTACTGCCCCAAAAGCAATAATCATAACAGGTGCCAATAAAGTCAATATGATAAAGGATTTTTTCTTAACCTGAGTAAGAAATTCCCTCTTTGTAATTAAAAAAATATTTTTCATAAAATTAAGAATGGTTACTTACAGCGTTAATAAATACCTCGTTCATACTTGGAATTCTCTCATCAAATGATCTTACTTTCCCTACATGTACAAGATCAAGAAGAATATTGTTTTGATCCGTTTCATTTTTAAGGTCAAAAGAAACTAGACTGTTTTCATTGGAAAAGTTGAAAATCTCATATTTATTTCTGAAGATGTCCAATTGTTCATTGTTCACTTCAGAAAGCGTAATTCCAAAAATATTTTTTTTGAATTTTTCCCTTACATCAAAAACTCTTCCGTCAATAATCTTCTTGGAGTTGTTAATCAATGCCACATAGTCACACATTTCCTCTACACTCTCCATTCTGTGAGTCGAAAGAATAATGGTGGTTCCGTTATTCTTAAGATCAATGATCTGATCTTTTATTAAGTTGGCATTTACAGGATCAAAGCCTGAGAAAGGTTCATCAAGGATTAAAAGATGAGGTCTGTGAAGTACGGTTACCACAAACTGAATTTTTTGGGCCATTCCTTTAGATAATTCGGAAAGCTTTTTCTTCCACCATTGGTCGATATTTAGCTTGTCAAACCATTTTTTTGCTTCATTCAGAGCGTCATTTTTACTCATTCCTTTCAGTTCCCCAAAATAAAGAATCTGATCACCCACACTCATATTTTTGTATAGCCCTCTTTCTTCAGGCATATAACCGATATCTTTGATGTGGTTTGGGTTTAGCTTTTGTCCATTGATTAGAATCTCTCCGGAGTCTGCTTGGGTAATTTGGTTAATGATACGGATGAATGAGGTTTTTCCGGCTCCGTTGGGCCCTAAAAGTCCGTAAATACTTCCTTTAGGAACATGGATGCTGAAATCATCCAATGCGACCTTTTTTCCAGTATTATAGGTCTTTTTAATATGTTCAGCTTTTAGCATTAAGTTGTTTTTTACAATTAGTATAAAAAAGTCCTTAAAGTTACGGAAATATTAAACGAGATTGGTATAAAAGAAAAAATCCTGATGATTATCAGGATCTTAATTTATTGTTTCACGATTTGAGTAACTTTTTGCGTATTGTCGCTCAAAATATAACGAATCAGATATTTTCCGGGTTTTAATTTTTCAATATTAATCTCTCCGGAGTTCATATTGACTGTATAGTTGGCAACCTGCATACCCAAAATAGAATAAAAAGTCACACTTTTGATTCTTAAAGAAGAATCTTTTGCCTTAATGATAAGGAAATCCTTTGCAGGATTTGGATAGGCAAGCAAAACACCATCATCAGCTTTCTGATTGATGGAACTCGGCTCTCTAAGCTGAGCTTGTAAATTGTTGGAAAATCCAACAAAAGCGCCTACAAATAGAAATAAAAGTAAAAGTTTTTTCATCAAATTTATAATTTCTCGAATATATATAACAAATATAACAAATTCTACAATTTCATACAATAGTTTTTTGTATAACTTATAGTAAATTTGTAGAAACTTATTCAAAAAGTATTCCAAAATGATACATTCAAGAAATAGAAGACTTAGAGTTAATGAATCTATCAGAAGTTTGGTAAGAGAAAATGTGCTTACAACTGATGATTTTGTAATGCCGATCTTCGTAATGGAGGGCGAAAACATGCAGGAACCGATCCCGTCGATGCCGGGAATTTTTAGGCGAAGCATAGATTTAACAGTAAAAGAATGTAAGGAATTATTTTCTTTAGGCGTAAAAGCTGTCAATTTGTACATGAAGGTGTCTGAAAATCTGAAAGACAATACCGGAAAAGAAGCATGGAACAAAAACGGATTGATGCAGAATACAATCAAAGCGATTAAAGATGCAGTTCCGGGAATGGTGGTGATGCCTGATGTTGCTTTAGATCCTTATTCAATCTACGGACACGACGGAATTATTGAAAACGGAAAAATTTTAAATGATGCTACCAACGAAGCATTGGCAAAAATGTCAGTATCTCATGCAGAAGCAGGGGCAGACCTTGTTGCACCAAGTGATATGATGGATGGCAGAGTTCAGGTGATTCGTGAAGCATTGGAAGAAAGCGGGTTTACAGATGTTGGTATCGTAAGTTATGCTGCAAAATATGCAAGTTCTTTCTATGGACCTTTTAGAAGTGCTTTAGACAGTGCTCCAAAAGAAAATGTTGAAATTCCGAAAGATAAAAAAACGTATCAGATGGATTTTCACAACTCTCGTGAAGCTTTGAATGAAGTATTTAAAGATATTGACGAAGGAGCGGACGTTATTATGATTAAACCGGGGCTTCCTTATCTGGATATCGTTGCTAAAGTACGTGAAGCTATTGATCTTCCGATTGCTGTTTATAACGTAAGTGGAGAATATGCAATGGTAAAAGCGGCAGTTCAGAACGGATGGCTTGATAATGATAAAACTATTATTGAAAATCTTACATGTTTCAAAAGAGCAGGTGCCGATATGATCTTCACTTATTTTGCTAAGGAAGCAGCAATGATTTTAAATAGATAAAAGAATTACCTATACATAAAAAATAGACTGTCAGTAAGGCAGTCTATTTTTTTAACAAGATTATTAAAATATTTTCATAATAATTCTTTATATGGAGAATATTCTTATATTAGAATTCTAAAAATTAAAATAGATAATTATGAAAAATTTAAAAAAGATCGAAAGAAACCAATTGAAAGGAATTAAAGGAGGAGAAGTAATCATTGATGACCCGAATTGCGGTATGCTGTGTAAAGGTATTTGGCATCCATGTACAATCAATCATGTAGCTTGTCCAGATTAATTTGATAAAATATAAGAAAGCTGTCTCAATGAGGCAGCTTTTTTGTTGTATAATGTAATACTATTTTGTTATCCAAAACATGCTTTGTAATGAGGATGTCCTTCATGAATAGGACTTTCTCCGCCTTTATCATCCACACAGACATTGGTAGGGCATAGATACCAGCCGAAGGGACACTTGCCTTGCGAATCAGGAAAACGGATATTTCCGCCATGGATATTCTTTAAATCTTTTTTAGTTAATTTTTTCATGATAATTATTTTTTATTGGTTTGTGAGCCTAAAATAGTAAAAATATGTCACATGGTGTTGATATTTGAAGGGAAATGTGTTTTTTTGATAGATAATTATCAAACTGTTTGTCATCCAAACAAAAGATGGATGGTGTCTTCAAAGAAGTGAAGAGACGGGTAAGAATTCAAGTTTTGAAACATGGATACGGTATCTGTTATCTATGAATTATTAGTCATATGGCTTGCCTTATTAATTCATGATAAAAAATAAGAATGCTGCCTCATTGAGACAGCATTTTATATGACTTATTTGGACATGATTTTATTTATCTTCCCTGACAGAAGGGATCTTCAGGGTGTATAGGATTGTCGGGATGGGCTAAAAGACAAATTTTTGTTGGACACAGATACCATCCAGGAAAACAGTTCCCATTTTTATCAGGATAGGTATAATAATAACCTCCTTTGATTTGTTTTAAATCTTTTTTTGTTAATTTTTTCATGGTGATTATTTTATTAATTAGTCAATCTAAATTAATGAAAATATATCACATGATATTGATATTTAATTATAACCAACCTTTTCTTCCGTAAACATAGGTGTCATCAAACTGTTTATCACTCATAAACAGATATAGAATCCCTTCGATAAAAGGAATGATGGAAGCCGCTCCCAAAGTAACGATGTTGAGAACAATTTGAATAATTCCTTCTTTGGTATATCCAAGATAAAATTTATTTAAAGCCAGCCAGCCTACAAGAATACCCAACAGAGCCGCAGGGAGCTTTTTTTCTGAACGGTAAGGAATATTCGCCTGTTGTTGGTTTCCTGTATTTTCTGTTTTTGTGTAACCGTAATTTTCCATTTCTTAGTATTTGTAATTGATTTTGTATAGTATAAGTAGATTGAAATCATGAAAAGTTACAATGATTTGGAAGTGACAGGTTTAGATTTTTCAGATAAACAAAGTGTATATTGATGTAAAGAGAATTTATATTTTTGATATATTTGCCTTATGATTTTACGCGGAGAAAACTTAATCAAAGAATACGGTCCTAAAAAAGTTGTAAAAGGCGTTTCTGTACAGGTTCAGCAGGGAGAAATTGTTGGTTTGCTTGGTCCTAATGGAGCAGGAAAAACTACATCGTTTTATATGATCGTAGGGTTGGTTAAGCCTACTTCAGGAAAAATTTTCCTGGATAAGCAGGAGATTACTACAGATGCTATGTACCGAAGAGCCCAAAAAGGAATCGGATACCTGGCACAGGAAGCTTCGGTTTTCAGAAAACTGTCTGTAGAGGAAAACATCATGGGAGTATTGCAGTTGACAAAACTTTCCAAACGTGAACAGCAAATCAAATGTGATGAACTGATTGAAGAGTTTTCTTTACAGCATGTTCGTAAAAACAGAGGAGATCTTCTTTCCGGAGGAGAAAGACGTAGAACGGAGATTGCCCGTTGTTTGGCTACAAGCCCAAACTTTATCCTTCTGGATGAGCCTTTCGCTGGAGTAGACCCTATTGCGGTAGAGGATATTCAAAAGATTGTAAGAAGTCTTGTAGATAAAAATATCGGAATTTTGATTACCGACCACAATGTACAGCAAACGCTTGCTATTACCAACAAAACGTATATTATGTTTGAAGGAAAGATCCTTAAAGAAGGTCTTCCGGAAGACTTAGCCAATGATCCACAGGTAAGAGAAGCTTATCTTGGAGAAAACTTTGTATACCAAAGCATCTTAGATAAACCGAAGAAGAAAAAATACGCTTACAACATCTGGGCAGGGAATTTTGATTCAAAAGCTCACCTACAGGGATTCGTGGATGAAAACTTCAAAGAGTATGATAATCTGAGGCTGATGTATGGTTTTGAAGATGTCAGTTTTGCTTCATTAGGTAACTCAGAGATTGAGCATATCTTTAGTGAAGTAGTGGATAAAAATGCCAACAATTCATTTGTGTTTCAGAAAAAAGAAATCAATTCTCAATATTCCTTGGAACAGGCAGAAGCTGAATCTAAAAAAGTAAGCCAGCCGGAGCTTCATTATCTTACGACGTATATGTATGAAGGGTAGGTGATTTCAATGAGTAGAGATAAGGCTAATTTCAGTTGCAGTAGAACTTCTTTGTAAAAATGATCATGAATCAATTTTTTGAGAATTGAATATGATTTCCCAATTATTAAAAGCAAGATCAGATAAATAATGTTGATTCATACTGGTGATGAAAGCCTGGTAAGCAACATCTAGAAAAGATTTTAATTTACAATTGTATGAAATAAATACACAAGGTTTCGAAGTACAATTGATAATTGGAGTATCATCTTGTTCTAATAGATCTATAAGACTGCCCAGTCCTGTTTTATTGGCCTTTTCAGAGATAGTTATTCCTCCACTTTTTCCTCTTTTGGTAATGACTAGACTGTTTTGAGCGAGAAACTGAACCACCTTAATAAGATGATTACGGGATATGTTCATTTTCTCTGATAATTCATCTAAAGAACAAGAGCTTCTTATCTTATTATTTTGATTCAGATATATTAAAACCCGCAAACTATAATCTGTAAAGTGGTTCAGTTTCATTGATGATTAATTTAAATGAAGTAATTGAGGACCGAATTCTTCATAAAGGATATTTTCTTTGCCAATACCAAGTTCTATTAAAGAATTATATTGTGCTTTTATAAAAGCTTCGGGCCCACAAATATAATACTTTGCTTTATCAATCAGAATTTCCTCTTTCATTTTATGTAAGTCAATTCTCCCTTTTTTTATCGTTTCAGAGTCTCGATCAACTGTTTCATAAAAAATATGAGTTGTTAACCATGAATTGTTTCTGTTAAGATCTTCTATATGATCACTGAATGCATGTACTTTTTCGTCTCTACAGCTATGAAGCCAGATGATAGTATTGTTCTGCAACGTTTTCTTTTGAGTTTCCAGCATACTTAATAATGGAGTAGCACCTATTCCACCACTAATTAATACTAATGGATCTTCTGAATTAGGGTCTGCATAGAAAATGCCTGCAGGAGCACTTACCCATATCTCATCACCTATATTTTTCTGATGAAGCGTGTTGGATACCATACCATCTGGTAAATCTTTATTTTTTTCTTTTTTTACGGAAATTCTATAATGATCAGGGGAAAATGCTGATGATAAACTATACTGTCTTGGCTGCTCATGCCCCAATGAAGGAATAAAAGTTTTTATGGAAATAAATTGGCCAGGAAGATAGTTTGCTATTGCTTTCTCATCTTTTGGCTTTAGATAGAAAGATTTTATTTCTGTACTTTCTTCAACGATTTCTGCAATGATGAATTCTCTCCAGCCTTTCCAGCCTCCATTTTTGCTCAATGTCGATTGATAGATCTCATCTTCTATGGAGATCATCACTTGGGCTAGTTCATTATAGGCTTCTATCCACGCTTCAATGAGCTCAGGACTCGCAGCTTCCCCCAATACTTCCTTTATAGATGAGATCAAATGTAAGCCCACAATATCATATTGCTCTGGAGTGATATTTAGACTTACATGTTTATTTCCTATAGATTTTAATGCATTTATAAGAACTTCTGGGTTTTCAATATTTTCAGCATAGGCAAGGACAGCTCCAGCTAATGCATTTTGCTGTTTGCCGCTAGCCTGATTTCCCATATTGAAGATATTTTTTAATTCAGGATTATGCTTAAACATTCTGGTATAAAAATGTTTTGTCAGATCTGTTCCATTGCTTTTTAAAACTGGAACTGTTGCTTTTACGAGTTCTTTTTGCTTAGTATTCATCTGATATTTTTTTTAATGTTGAAGCAAATGTACAAAAAATATTTAATTGTTGTATTTAAAATACAACAATTAAATATTTCGATCAATAACTAATAAGAAATAGGTTTGATCTGTTTTTTATAGGTTGTTTTTGAAAAAAGGGCTAATTTTACTTAACATCATTTCCTTATGGCAAAACCATTCAACAGAACAGTTACTTTATTCGGAATTTACAAGCAGCTTGTTCCATTCATCAGACCTTACCGACTCATGATCTACGGGACATTGTTTCTTACTTTTCTTGGAGCTCTGGCAGCACAGGTAAACCCTATTGTTCTTAAATATACAGTAGATGAGGTGACCAAATTGACCCATCTTCCAGATCCGATGACGGCAGGAATTCACATCCTGATCATCATCTCCATTATTTTACTGGGAAAAGAATTATTGAATATTTTCATCAACTTCGGACAGAAATTTTATGGAGAAAAAATAAGGATCAATGTCAGTTCTGTTTTGGCACAATCCGCAATCGACAAAATTTTAACCTATCGTGTAGCTTACTTTAATGATGAAAATCATGAATCAGGAAAATTACAGATCAGGATAGATCGTGGAATTGAAAGTTTAACAAAACTTGTACAGAATTTCTTCATTGATATTCTTCCGCTTTTTTCCAACGCAATCATTGCGCTCATCATTATGTACATGCAGAATGTGTATGTGGGAGCAGTTTCAACGATCATTGTTCCAATCTATTTTTACATAAGCTCATTACAGGCTAAAAAACTGAGCGGAGTACGTCGACAGCTCAGAAATCAGAGAGAAAAGAAAACTTCCGGCCTTTTGAATCTGGTAAACTCCATTATGGTGATTAAAAGTTTTGTCCGTGAAAAATTTGAAGGCAAAAAACAATATGACCTCCAGATGCAGCTGATGGAAAGCCAGATGTTCACAAGAAGAACCAATTTTATTTATGACGGATTAAAAACCTTCATTGAGCAATTCGGGGTGGTTCTAATCATTCTTCTAACAGTTTATCTGGTATTGGATCAGCAGATGACTATTGGAGCTATTATGCTTCATATTATGCTGTTCAACAATGTATCGGCACCCATCCGTCAATTGCACAGGATTTATGATGATATGAATGATGCAATGATTTATGCAGAAGGTTATTTTGATATTCTTAATGCCGATAATGAAACAGAACCGAACGGAGATTTTGTAGAGAAAAAAATTAAAGGAACTTTTGAACTTAAAAATGTAAACTTTTCTTATCCTAACGGAGCGCATGCTTTACATGATGTTTCCATGAAAATTGAAAACGGGAAAACAACCGCATTGGTAGGATTAAGCGGAGCTGGAAAATCAACAATCATTAATCTTCTATGTAAATTTTATCTGCCGGATTCTGGAGAAATTCTGTTGGATGAAGTTAATTTAAATAAATATGATAACACATTTCTGAGAAGTGATCTGGGGCTTGTTCTTCAGAAAAACCATATTTTCCAGGGAAGCATTGAAGACAACATCCGTTATGGTGATATGAATGCCAATTTTGAAGAAATTCAGGCTGCAGCAAGAAAAGCATATCTTCACGATCAGATTATGGATCTTCCTACCGGCTATCAGCATGATGCAACTCAGCTTTCAGGAGGACAGCAACAAAGAATTGCGATTGCAAGACTGTTTCTGAAAAATCCACCGATTATATTTCTGGATGAACCTACGGCAAGTCTTGATGCTATTGCCACAGAACAGATTAAAAATTCACTGGATGCCATTAAAGAGGGGAGAACTGTTGTCATTATTTCCCATTCATTATCTCAAATCCTTGATTCGGATACAATTTATGTGATGAAAAAAGGTAGAGTAGTAGAGAATGGAACTCATGATGAACTTTATAACAAAGAAGGCACTTATCGTGAAATCTTTGATGCTTCAGCACGAAGCCTAAATCTCGATAAACTGGTGAATACTCTTAAAGAAAATTAATAATTTTGTTGACTTACTTTTTCAGTCAACAACTCTCAATTCATGAACGACCATTATCTAAAAAAACTCGACCGCGTAACAGCTATTCTTACCCAATTGCAGTCTAAACCTGTAGTAAGGGCGCAAGATCTGGCTGAAAAATTCGATGTCAGTGTAAGAACTATTTATCGGGATGTAAAAACGCTTGAGAATGCAGGAATTCCAATCGTTGGAGAAGCAGGAACAGGCTACTCTCTGATGGATGGGTACAAACTTCCACCGGTGATGTTTACTAAAGAAGAGGTCTTGAGTTTTATTACTGCCGAAAAGCTGATGCAGAAGTTTTCTCATCAGAGTTTGGGAAGTCACTATCAGACCGCCATGGAAAAGGTACGTTCTGTGTTGAGACATTCAGATAAAAACCTGATTCAGAATATTGAAAAACAGATTGATGTTTTTAATTTTCATACCCAACAGAAAGAGGGAAATTCTCTAAAGAATGTAATTCCTATTATTCTGGAAAGTATTGCAGAGAAAACACAGCTGAATATTGAATATCAAACGGTAGATTCAAAAGTAACCAACAGAACCATTGAAGCGGTAGGGATTTTCTTTGAGTTTAATTTCTGGTATATCATGGCCTACTGTACGCTGAGGAAAGATTTTAGACAGTTTAGGGTAGACAGAATTCTACAAATTTCTAAAACACAAACTCCTTTTTTACAGGAATACGGTCAGATTAACGATTACAGAAAGTCACACGGAAATAAAGTCAAAGCCAAACTTTTGGTAGATAAAAAAATAATGGCTCATCTCGTCAATTCCAAAAAATACTACGGTTTGGTTGAAGAAGTAGAAACCGATCAGGGAATGGAACTTACTTTTGAAACAGAATGGATCAATGACGGATTCCCAAGATGGGTTATCACTTTTGCAGATTATGCTACGATTCTTGAACCGGAAAGTCTTCGTATAAGAATGAATGAAATTCTTGTCAAAATGATGGACAGACATCAATAAAAACCCCAGCAGAGAACTGCTGAGGTGGATTGACTTTTATTGGTAATAGATGAAATGGTTTATTAAACTGTTTTTATTAGAATCTCTCCCAGAAGAAAGGCGGTTCAATACCTAAAGCTCTTAAATAAACGTATCCTTGTGCACGGTGGTGAATTTCATTATCTATGAAATAAAGGATATTCTCATATACCGGAAACTCATATTGTCCGAATAAGTTAAAAGTCTCTTGAAAACGCTCTTCAGTAATTTGTCTGAAATAATGATTGATGACCCCAGTTTCTTCATCCCATTTTTTTAGGATTTCCTCTTTAGTCTTTGGATTAATTCCCTCCTCGCTGTATGCTTCCATATTGTTTTCAATGATTCCTTTTAGGGCAACTCCACCAATATTGAGAAGTTCCGTTGCCATTTTAGAGAAAGGCCTCATTCCACCAATTGAAAATTCAAATAATTCTTTTTCAGGAAAAGCATCAACTACTCTTCTTGTCAGGTTTCTGTGCCCTTGCCAGTCCTTTAATAATTGCTCAGTAGTCATGAATTGCTTGGTTGCAGTTGCTGTAGTTGTCATAATGTATCGTTTTTGTTTGTTATTGTTGATACAAAGGTAAGAGCAGGTGATGACAACAGTTTGTCAGTAGGATTTTTGCTGCTGAAAAAATATTTTATTTCTTTGCTAAAATATTGAAGACTACTTTTCCGTTTAAGAGAAGTATATTAATAAAAAGAAAATGATTATTTAGAATTATGAAGAAGTATATTTTGCCTGTTATGGCCACTTTTTTATTAGTATCATGTAATAAAATTGAAGAAAAAATAGACCAGACATTTCAGGAAACTACAGAAAAGGTACAGCAGAAAGCTCAGCAAGCGGTAGAAGAAACTGTTAAAAAAACAGTTAATGAATCTATTAATTCATTAACCAATTCTGAGGATGTAAAATTCAATACCGTTTTTCCTAATGCTGGATCTGATATGATTTCAGAAGAGAAAGGGAAAAAAATAAAACTTCCCACCGGTACCGAAGCATATATCTTTAAATATAAAGCAGACATCGCAGTAGTGCTTCCTTTTTTAGAAAAGCAGACGACCACTAATGAAGGAAAGTCAGATAAAACAGCAAGAAAAATTGATGGACAAAGCATTATTAGTAAGATAAGCCTTCTTGCAAAGTTTCTTCCGGATAATACCTTTGATACTAGCTTTCTAGAAGATATTAAAACGGATAAAAGTATTCAATATTATAAGCTGAAGAGATTTCCCAACAGTAGTACAATGATCTACAATCCAAAAAATCAGACCATCATACAATACGTAGAGGTAAATAAATAATTTGTATTGGCCGGCTTTTGCCGGCCATTTTTTATGGTCATTGCTATAGGTAAAGCAATTTCAATCTATTGAAATTACTCATCAGAAAAAATAAAATCATTATTTTTCGTAATTTAAGTTAATTATTTTTCGTGTTGAATAGTAAGTTATTGCTATGTTTCTTTTTTAGATTATAAATAAGCAATTTTATACTCTTTTAATTAGTTTTTATTTTTGTAAATCAATAACGTTTTGTCGAGTTGGTGGTAAAATTTATATCATATATTTGATTTTCATGTTTTGTGTTTAATTTTTTTCTAAATTTATTTAATTATTAATACTTGACATGAAAAAGAAAATCTTTAAAAAAAAAATCTATGCATTAGTGCTTAGCGGAGCTGGTACTATGGCATATGCTCAGGAAACTGTAAAAGAAAACAATATAGATGAAGTTGTGGTTACTACGGGGAGAACTAAACCCAGAACCATAATTACCTCTGCAATTCCTATTGATAATATTTCAGCTGTACAGTTAAAATCTACAGGGCAGATTACTTTTGATAAAGCTTTGACATATGCTGTGCCTTCTTTTAATTCATCACAGCAAACTGTTTCTGATGCAACGGCTCATTTTGATCCTGCAGATTTAAGAGGGTTAGGGCCTTCCAGAACATTAGTGTTGGTTAATGGGAAAAGAAAAAATCAAAGTGCTTTAATTTATGTAAATGATACACCGGGAAAAGGTGAGGTAGGGACGGATCTGAAAAGTATTCCATCTGCTGCCTTACAGAATGTAGAGGTATTGAGAGATGGTGCATCTGCACAATACGGTTCTGATGCTATTGCAGGAGTAATTAATATTATTCTTAAGAACAGCGTTGGAAAAAGTACAGTCAATCTTTTTTCAGGGATTACTTCAAAAGGAGACGGCTTTAATATCGGAGCAGATTTTAATACAGGAATCCGAGTTGCAAAAAATGGAAGTTTGAACCTTACATTGGGGTATTCTTCCCAAAATAAAACAAACCGTGCAGGATCTACTACAAAAGATGCGCTTTTTGGAGTAGAGAATGCCTGGACGCAAGCTAATCCTGGCTTAGGAATGACTATAGGGCAACCGGAAACAAAAGTTGCCAATATGTTTGTGAATTTTGAATTACCAACAGGTGAAACAGGCAAATTTTATGCTTTTGGAGGAACAACTTATAGGAATGGAACTAGTTATGGTTTGTATAGAACACCCTATTGGGTAACTTCAGATTTTGGTTTGTTAACTCCAAAAGGACAGTCTTATAATGGATTTCAACCAGAATTCAAAACAGATGTTTATGATTATAATTTAACCTCCGGATGGAAAGGTATGTTTGGAAAATGGAGTTTTGATGGGAGTGCAACCTTTGGCTCTAATGCAGTAGATTATGTTGTAGGAAATACTATTAATACATCTTTGGGTGCAAAGTCACCCACCCGTTTTAAAGCAGGTGGTCATCAGTTTAGTAATATTATAGGAAACATTGATATCAACCGGAATTTTGGTACGTTTGTTTTAGGAGGTGGTGTTGAAGTACGCAATGAAAACTATCAGGCAAAGGCAGGAGAGGAAGCATCCTATATAGGAACTGGTGCAGAATCATTTCCGGGACTGCAGCCTCAAAATGAAGTCAATAAAAATCGTCAGAATATCGGAGCTTATGTGAATGCTGAATGGGATATTACAAAAAACTTGTTACTTGGAGGAACTGTGAGGTATGAAAAATTCAGTGATTTTGGAAATAATGTTTCCTGGAAAGGAAATGCAAGATATAAGTTGTTAGATGATAAATTAGTTTTCCGTGGATCTGTTTCTACAGGATTTCGCGCGCCTTCATTACACCAGATTTATTATTCTAATGTTCAAACCAAAATTACAGGGAATACTGTAGCTAATCAGGGTACTTTTAATAATGACTCTCAAATTGTAAGATCTGATCTTGGAGTACCAAAATTAAATGCTGAAAAAGCTTTTAATATTACTGCGGGATTTGCCGTGAAACCTTTTAAAAATCTGACTATTACAGCAGATTATTATAGAATAAAAATTAAAGACCGAGTACTTTTCTCAGGAGATATTGGTTATAAAACCGGTGCTCCGGGTAGTCCTGATACAACAAACCCTGTGGAAGTAATATTAGACAATAATAAAATAACTTCCTTGAAGTTTTTCACCAATGCTGTAAATACAGTTACTCAAGGAGTAGATTTTGTAGCTAATTATTATACTTCCGCTATTGGTAAAGGAAGATTGGGAATTATTGCTGCTTTCAATTATAACGAAACTAAAATAGTAGATAATATTGCAGTTCCTCGTATTTTGGCTGGAAATGGCTACTCAGAAAACTTTTTTGATAGAAAAGAACAATCCAGAATTACCTCTGCAAGGCCAAAAACAAAAACTATTCTTAGTCTTTCGTATGATATTTCAAAGTTTAACTTTAATCTTAATAATACTTACTTTGGTTCTGTTACTTGGCAGCATGCTACTGATCCTGCCAAAGATCAGACATTTTCTGGTAAGGTAGTTACAGATATAGTTTTAACATATAAAATCACGAATGACCTTAAAGTTTCCGGAGTCGTAAATAATTTATTTAATATTTATCCAGATATAATAGACAGCAAAGGAGATGTAGTAACAGATCTTGGAGGAAGATTCAAATATCCTTGGGAGGTCAATCAGTTTGGATTTAACGGAACAATTTTTCAGCTCAATGTTAATTATACTTTTTAATCTATAAATAAAGGAATTAACATTCGCTTTGTTATGCTTAACAAAGAGTAAACCATATCGAAAGGTACAAAACCCACCTATGCAAATATTAACTGACATTAATTTCTAATGTCAGTTAATCATTTTTTTCAGATAGAATAGGGATTTATTACTACATTTTACTTTTCACATTGTACAAAAAAAGGTATTTTAGTAGTATGAAAATTTATACAAAAACAGGAGATAAAGGCCAAACGGCACTATACGGCGGAACAAGAGTTTCCAAAGCCAGTGCAAGAGTGGACAGCTATGGAAATATAGACGAGTTGAATTCTTTCATCGGAATTGCAAAAAGCCATATTGAAGATGAAGAAGTTCTTAGACAATTGAAAAAAATTCAATTTGATTTATTTACAGTAGGTTCTGAAGCAGCAACACCAGTGGATAAACTGATGCTGGCAAATGGGAAATCACGTCTTCCGATCATTATTTCAGAAACAGAAATTGAAGAACTGGAGCAATGGATGGACTCTTTTGAAGAAAAACTGGAACCCCTTCAGTACTTTATTCTTCCCGGAGGTGGAAAACCTGCAACATTCTTACATGCAGCAAGAACCATCTGCAGAAGAGCAGAGCGTTCATTGGTATTCTTAAATGAGGCTGAAGAAGTACGTCCTGAACTTATTAAATATTTAAACAGATTATCAGATTATCTTTTCGTATTGGCAAGATACATCTCAAAATTGAACAACGAACCGGAAGAATACTGGAACCCGAATGAGAGATAAAGTATTACTTTTCATCAACGGAGATGCTCCGAAATCTTTACCCAATCCTGAAAGTTATGATTTGATAGCCTGTACAGACGGCGCTTTTCACTATCTTAAAAGAATGGGCTTTGCTCTGGACAAACTAGACTTTATTTCGGGTGATTTTGATTCCCATTCCGGATCGGATGAAGACATGTATCAGGATAAATTTATCCTTACTTTAGATCAGGATAAAACAGATTTTCATAAGGCGTTGGAAATTATTTTGGAAAAAGGATTTTCAGTAGTTGATGTTTTTGGTGGAAGTGGAGGAGAACAGGACCACTTTCTTGGAAATCTTACCGTTGCCTATGCTTTCAAAGATCGCATGAAAATTAAATTCTATGATGAGTTTTCAGAATATTATTTTATTCCAAACGATTTTACATTGAAAGGAGTAAAGAATAAAATGATTTCCCTTTATCCTTTTCCATCAGTGAATAATATTACAACCAAAGGACTCAATTGGCCTTTAACAAACGGAAGTTTAAGTATCACTTCAAGGATAGGAACCCGTAATTTCGCGATTGAAGATGAAGTTTCGGTAGAATATGAATCTGGAGATGTGTTATTTTTTGTCGGGATAAACGAAATAGAATATCCAAGCATATACTAACAATATATAAGGGGTATCCCAAAAAAATACAATGTGATTTTTGCAGAATCACTATCAATAGAAACGGGCTAAAGCCCGTTTAATAAAAATAAAATAAAGTCCATTGGCTTTAGCCAAAACTTAAAATAAATCTTAAACTACAAAAGGTACAAAAGCTTAAATATTCAAAAACTTTCGTACCTTTTGTGGTAAACCAAAAAACTATTGAATACATTAATCAAAATACCGGTTATTACCCTTTCATTATGCTGTATATTCTCATGCAAAACACAGCATTTTGAAACCCCGGAATACGGTAAAAATGAAACGGAAAAAGCTCTTACAATCAAAAAGGTTCATAATTTCCGGGCAGTAGGCAATATTAAAAATACCGAAGGAAGAGCTTTAAAAGAAGGAATGTTCTACAGAAGTGCCAATCTTCATAAGCTTAAAAAGAAATCTTTTGCTCAGATCGAACAATTAGGGATCACAGAAATTATAGATTTAAGAAATTCAAAAGAAATTTCTCAGAGTCCGGATCAGCTTCCGGATAGGATCGCGTATAAGAAATATTCCGCTTTTGAAGACGAAGGCGATCAGTTGTCACAGGCAAGAAAACTTGTTCTGAAAGGAAAAGTAAATGCTTCCGATGCAGACAAAAGAATGATTGATTTCTACCGTGAATACGTTACGGAAAATCCAGAGATCATAAAAACCATCATTACGGAGATTATGGAATCGGAGAAACCGATTCTTTACCACTGTACTGCGGGAAAAGACAGAACAGGAATTGTTACAGCTTTAATCCTGACGATATTGAAGTTTGACAAAGAAACGATCTATAATGAGTACCTGTTATCTAATAACTTCAGAAAACCTTTGGTAGAGAAAAGGTTACGGTTAGCCAATAACTTGCATTTTCTTTATCCGAAGATGGATTTACAGGTTCTCGAAAAATTAAGTTGGGTAGAAAAAAGATACCTTGATGCAGCTTTTGAAGAGATCAATAAAAAATATGGCTCTACAGATGCTTATATTCAGCAGGTATTGGGCATTTCTGAGGCTAAAAGAATCCAATATATTCAAAAGTTTACCCACTGATTATCAAGCCTAAATTCCCACAAAAGAGAATATTGAGGGATTATTTAAAATTATAATAATTTTAACATCCAAAAATCAAACTTTTTTAGCAATTTTGCATTTCTTAATTCACTTGTTTAGAAATGAAAATAAAGTACTCGGAACTTATTGATCAGACATTATATTTTCCTACGGAGGAATTTAATGTTTCTGAGAACAATTTGTTGTTTCACGATGTTCCATTGATGGACGTTGTTGAGCAATTTGGCACTCCGCTAAAGATTAGCTATTTGCCGAGAATTTCTCAAAATATTCAAAAAGCCAAAAGCTGGTTTAAAGAAGCTTTTGAAAAAATTGAATATAAAAAGAATTACACCTACTGTTATTGTACAAAATCCAGTCATTTCAATTTCGTATTGGAAGAGGCCTTGAAGAATGACATTTCAATAGAAACGTCTTCTGCCTATGATATGGATATTGTAAAATCTCTTTATGAAAAAGAGAAAGTAGATAAAAACATTGAAGTAATCTGTAATGGATTCAAAACTGATGATTATCTGACAAAGATCTCAGATATGATTAACAGTGGTTTTGAAAACATTACTCCGATTCTGGATAATTACCGTGAATTGGATAAACTTACAGAAAGTATAGATTCTACCTTCAATATCGGAATCAGAATTGCTTCTGAAGAAGAGCCGAAGTTCGAATTTTATACCTCAAGATTAGGAATCGGATATAAAGATATCATTCCATATTACAGTCAAAAGATCGCCGAACACCCGAATGCAAGATTGAAAATGCTTCACTTTTTCATCAATACGGGGATTAAGGATACATCTTACTACTGGAACGAGTTATACAAATGTCTTCGTGTATATGCACGTTTGAAGAAAATTGCTCCTGAAGTAGACTCATTGAATATTGGTGGTGGATTCCCAATCAAAACTTCGTTGAACTTTGATTACGATTACCAGTATATGGTAGAAGAAATCGTTTCTCAGATCAAAAAATTCTGTGAAGAAGAAGGAGTAGAAGAACCAAACATCTATACTGAATTCGGAAGTTTTACCGTTGGGGAAAGTGGGGCTAACCTTTATAAAATCATCTCTCAGAAACGTCAGAACGACAGAGAGAAGTGGAATATGATTGACTCTTCTTTCATGACCACTCTTCCTGATACATGGGCGATTTCAAGACACTTCATCATGCTTCCGCTGAACCGTTGGGAAGATACTTATGAAAGAGTATTCCTTGGTGGGTTAACATGTGATTCAGACGATTATTATAACTCTGAGCAGCATACAAATGCTATTTATCTACCAGTTTTCAGTGATACCAAGCCTTTGTATATTGGATTCTTCCATACAGGAGCTTATCAGGAAACTATTGGTGGTTACGGTGGAGTACACCACTGTCTGATGCCTCAGCCAAGACACGTTCTGATTCAGAAAGATGAAAACGGTGAGTTACAGTATGAAATTTTCCGTGAAAAACAGGAACCGGAAGATGTATTGAGACTTCTTGGATATAAATAATTTTGTTATCAATAGGAACGGGCTTTAGCCCGTTCAATAAAAAATATAATCCATTGGCTTTAGCCAAAACTTACACAAAATAAAAGCTCTCAGATTCTGAGAGCTTTTTTATTTAAAAATATTTTGAAATTTTATCCAGTTCAAGTTCTTCATAATCAGAAACCACGGTGTCTGCCAGTGTATAATCTTGATTTTTCGAATGCGGACTTCTGTAGGCAGCACAGAATATTTTAGCTCTGTGAGCAGCCAAGATCCCATTCGTAGAATCTTCAATTACCATACAGTTTTCAACAGGCTCACCAGCAATTTCAGCAGCCAGAAGGAAAACTTCAGGATGAGGTTTAGATTCTTTTAAATCGGCACCACTGATTTTTCCACTGAAATATTTTTCCAATCCGAATTTATCAAACACCATATTGATGGTTGTCATGGTGGCAGAAGAAGCTAAAATAAGCTTGATATCATTTTCATGGTAATGCTGAATAAGGCTTCTTACTCCAGGAATTAGATCAAACTCATCATCATTATAAAAATAATCTTTAAAATGGGACCTTTTGATGCCAGCAATGGATTCGTAAGTCTGATCTAAATTAAATTCCTTGATCAGAGTTTCTGAAACCCTTTTGGTGGACGCACCAGTGAAAGAAGTGTATAAATCTTCGGAAACTGCAATTTCCAATTCATCAAACGTTTTGAAATAGGCTTTTCTATGTAATGGTTCGGTGTCTACAATGACCCCATCCATATCGAAAAGTACAGCTTTTAAAGACATATTTTAAGTTTTTTACAAAAATAGGAAATTGAGTTGAAAGGGGAAAGTTCAATAAGACGGGAAGCTAGAAGAGGGAAGCTGGAGGTTATTGCAGAATAAGTTTTACTGTCACTATGATAAATAGATTAAATAGTAATAAAATTGAATTCAAATTATTCTTTTGCGCTTCATGACTTTTGACTTCTTAAGAGATATTAAAATATTTAATTTCAAGTTCGGATTAATGGATAATTATCATTTACAAACTCTCCACACACTTACTCTCCAACTCACAAACTCTTCGTATCTTTGTCACCAATTTCAACATTAAAATTTTTAAATAAAGCATGAAAACATACGCAGGAATTCCAGAGGAAAACGCAACGTTGGAGAATTCGAAAGTAATGTTGGTAACAGTTCCTTACGATGGAACTTCAACATGGGGAAAAGGAGCAGATAAAGGTCCTGAATTATTTCTAGACGCTTCTGAAAACATGGAACTTTATGACATTGAAACACAAACTGAGCCTTATCTTCAGGGTGTGTATTTAGCTGGAGAAGTTTCTGAAAACTCTACTCCTGAAGCAATGACAGAAGCTGTTTATCAGAAAACAAAAGAGCTTTTGAACAATGAAGGAAAAGTATTCACTTTATTCGGTGGTGAGCACTCTGTTTCTATCGGTTCTATCCGTGCAGTAGGAGAGAAGTTTGAAAACCTTACCGTTCTTCAGTTGGATGCTCACACAGATTTACGTCCTGAGTTCCACGGATCTACTTCTAACCATGCTTGTGCAGTGTTTGAAGCTAACCAGAAACATAACTTAGTTCAGGTGGGAATCCGTTCTATGGATGCTGAAGAAGCTCAGTATTTACCGGAAGGAAGAGTATTTTTTGCTCATGAAATTGCTAATAATGAGAACTGGGTGAATGATGTATTGGAAAAAGTTTCAGGAAACGTTTATATTACGATTGACCTTGACGCTTTTGATCCTTCTATTGCTCCATCTACAGGAACTCCTGAACCAGGTGGATTACAATGGTACCCAACATTGGAATTATTAAGAAAAGTATTCGAAAAATGTAACGTAGTGGCATTTGATATTGTAGAATTAATGGATTCTCCAATGGCTAAGCCAACAGCTTTCTTAGCGGCTAAGTTATATTATAAAATGCTTGCTTATAACGATATCTATAACAACAATAACTAATATTCCGCAAGAATCGGATTTTTTCTGCCGTGTATTCTTTGGAAATTTGTGAGATAAAAACAGAGTAAGATGTCCACACAAAGTCAAATAGATTACAACAGAATTGCTAAAGCGATAGAATATATCCAGAGCAATTTCAGGCTTCAGCCAAGTTTGGAGGAAGTGGCAGAGAATATTCACTTAAGTCCGGCCCATTTTCAGAAGATTTTCACAGATTGGGCAGGAACAAGTCCGAAAAAATTTTTACAGTTCATCAGCCTTGAACATGCTAAAAGTTTATTGAAGGAAGAAAAGGCAAGTATTTTTGATACCGCTTATGAAACGGGATTTTCCAGTACCAGCAGATTGCATGATCTGTTTGTAAAAATAGAAGGAATGTCTCCGGCTGAATATAAAAACGGTGGAAAAAGTCTTGTCATCAATTATAGTTTTTCAGAAAGTCCATTTGGAAATATCCTGGTAGCTTCCACAGAAAAAGGAATCTGCTATATGGCTTTTGAAAATGATAAAGAAACAGCATTAGGGAATTTACAGCATAAATTTCCTAATGCTTCTTTTTTTGAAAAACAGGACGCCCTTCAGAAAAATGCGTTGTCCATATTCGATAAAGACTGGACAAAGCTCAACACGATCAAACTTCATTTAAAAGGTACCGATTTTCAGTTAAAAGTCTGGGAAAGTCTATTAACTATTCCTATGGGAAAACTGTCTACTTATGGCAGCCTTGCAGAGAAAATAGGAAACCCTAAAGCTTCACGAGCTGTGGGAACAGCCATAGGAAGTAATCCTGTAGCATTCCTTATCCCTTGCCATCGTGTCATCCAATCTACGGGACATCTTGGCGGCTACCGATGGGGAAGTGATAGAAAACAAATGATTGTGGGCTGGGAAAGTTCACAGCTTTACTCTTAATACCAATATTTAAAATAAACTTCTATTTTTATTGATGCTGCTTTATGTGCTAGAAAAAGCAGCCGGAAAATTTATGTTTTATCTTATCTTTGATCGAAAGTATTATTTATAAAGAAATACTTTTTTAGTAAGAACCATGAATTTTAAAATTGCAAATAGCATAGGCTTGATAGCTCTTGAGTATGATTTTAATGGGTATAGTGAATGTCTGACAATAGGAAAGGAACCGGCTCTTTTTTTATGGGATGATTGTGATGATCCGGGAGATGAAAATATAGTGCTTTTTTCCATAACTGAGGAAAATAAGAATCGTATTAATAAAGCACTTGAAGGAGTTGATTTTAATATAGATTATACAGATAGAGTAGAAGATCTGTTTCAAACTTTGCAACCGCTATTGGGTTTAATGCAAAATGGAAATTATAGATTAAATTTTTCGGAAAATAAAGCATGGTATATTTATAGCAAGGCTGCCGTTTGTGCAGAAGAAAGACTGGATAAAAAAGAGGTGGAAAAAGAGATCAGAAAGTATGATAAGAAATTATCACAAAACCTTATCTATAATTATGAATCTTATGATGCTTACAGAGATACATATTGTTTTAATATATATGAATATCCTTTCATTGCCTGGAAATCCGAGAAAGAAATTGATAAGGAACTTGTAAAATATTATACAGATCTTATTTTATCAGGAGTAAGGCCATTTGCTGTTATTCTGAAGGGAAAATATGGGAAAGATGATTATTTCCACGAATATATTTTGGACGGCCACCATAAGCTTTCTGCTTATAAAAATTTAAAAATAGAACCCCTCTTTGCCATTATTGAGTTTTTTCCGGAAGAAGAGTCAGAAATAAAAATGGATATGGAGCGTATTTCTCAAATGTTATACCCATGGCAGTTCAATCATTACTACGATACATGGAGTGCATATAGAAAACGGAATTATTTACAAAAGAATCCGGATAGCCTGCTCAAAAAGCATTTCAAAAACGGTTTTATTACCTTTCTTTATCCTGATGGGAAAAAAAGAGCAGAAGCATTTTTTATCAATGATGTGATGGATGGTGAATATAAATACTGGTATAATAATGGTGATTTGTGTATTGTGGGGAATTATGCACTGGGTACAAGGATAAATAAGTGGATATATTATTTTTCAACAGTTAAAAATACATTGCCTTATGTAGCAAAAGAAGGTTGTATAGAAAACGAATATATTTATAAAGACGGATATCCACTGGTTCATAAACGATGGGATAAAGAAGGAAAGATTAACTTCATAGAATATTTCAAAAATGAAATAATTAAATTTCCTTTGACTGAAGAGATGATTTTGAAATACTCTGTCGAAGGATATGAAAATATAATAAAGGAAAGAGAAGCAAAAAATAAATCTGAAAAGGAAAAACAAAATATTAAGCTTGCTAAAATAAAGAGAGATGAAAGAGTATATGAATGGTTAAAGCTAATACTCATTGCTGTTATCTTTATTTTTCTTTACTATATTTTTTTATAAATAAACTTATACGAATTATATTAGAGCTGTTATAAGATTGTCCTTTTATAAAAAAAAAAAATTATGCTAAGCCTGTTCGAGGATATATCAGACTATCCCTTAAATATCCTTCCAAATGACGGAACTGTTTATTACTATGGGAAAGTTTTCTCAAAGGAGAAATCCGATTTTTATTATGATTATTTGTTTAATCAGATCCCATGGGAAAATGATGAAGCAATGATTTTCGGAAAACTGATTTTAACAAAGCGCAAAGTTGCCTGGTTCGGAGAGAAACCTTTTGAGTATACCTATTCAAAAAGGACTAAACATGCAAAATTCTGGACTCCTGAATTATTGGAGCTGAAGAAAAAATGCGAAGAAGTTTCAGGTGAAACTTATAATTCATGCTTGCTAAATCTATACCATGATGGCAGTGAAGGAATGGCTTACCACAGCGATGGAGAAACAGATCTGAAAAAACACGGAGCTATTGCCTCTCTGACTTTCGGAGCAGAAAGAAAGTTTTTATTCAAACATAAAACAACAAAAGAAAAGGTAGAAATATTCTTGGAAAACGGAAGTTTATTAGTTATGAAAGGAACCACTCAGGATAATTGGCTTCACAGGCTTCCCCCCACAACAAAAGTGAGAACTCCAAGGGTAAACCTTACTTTCAGAACTATTGAAGAATAAAAATTCAAGCAGATTTTACCATAATTATCTGTAGTTAAAAATATCTTACAGTTTACTCTAGCGAGCCTTGTCAAGGCTGCTTCCCTAACAAAAGTGAGCAGACCAAGAGTAAATCTTACGTTCAGAACCAATGAAGAATAAAAACTCTTGCAAATTGAGTAAATCATACAGATAATCATCTGTGAAAATCAGTGCAATCTGTGGGAAATAAAATTATTCTTTTATAACAATGATCAGCGAAATCGGCTTAATCATAGAGATACCCAAAAACAAAAAACGCTGTTCATCTGAACAGCGTTTGTAATTTATTTCAAGATTTCAGCTTCAATAGAACTGTCACCATACAATTTTATAAATACTTTGGTATAATCTTCTTTGGATGCAAAGTTTGGATTATCCATAAATTTCTGAGGATTCAGAGCAAAAAGCGGAAACCATGTACTGCTGATCTGAATCTGTATTTTATGCCCTTTTTTGAAGGTATGAACCACATCCTGAAGTCTGAAGTTGACTGCTGTTTTCTGATCAGGAACTAAGGCTTCTCCTTTCTCCTTGGTATTTCTGAATCTTGCAGGCATAATTTCGCTTCTTACCATCTGATGGTAGTTTCCGTAGATTACACCATCTTTCTTTTCTGCCGGTTTAAAATCTTCAGGATATACATCAATTAGTTTTACGGCAAAATCAGCATCTGTAGAAGATGAAGAGATATTCAGTTTAGCCATAATTTCCCCTGCGAAAGTCATATCTTCTGTCAATACATCGGTTGTAAAAGTTAGTACATCAGGTCTTCCGACTGCAAATCTTTGGTCTTCTGACATATAATTTTTAGGAGTAAATCCATTAAAATCTTTTAAATGGTCAGAACTTAAAACAGGATTGTTAGGGTCGCTATAATATTCTGAATATCCTTGTCCTGAAGTCTTTTTCAACGTTTTGTCAGAAAGATAGAAGTTTACTTTTTGAGCATTTTTAGGTGGATAAGATGCAAATTCTTTCCATTGTTTAGCTCCGGTATCATACATCAAAGCTTCCGGAAGTCCTGCATCTTCTTTGGTATTACCTTTCAGGTAGTGATTGAAAAATTTTGTTTCTACATTTTTCTGGTAATATGTGGCAATGCTGTCTCCGAAATAGGTTTCACTGTGAAAATGCTTACCTTGTTCCTGAGACCATCCACCATGAGAGAAAGGTCCCATTACAATTGTATTTTTAGCTTTTGGACTTGTTTTTTCAATCGTCTTGTAGATATTTAATGGTCCTGCAAGATCTTCAGAATCAAACCAGCCTCCAACAGTCATTACCGCGTGGTTAATATTCTTAAGATGAGGAAGGAGTCCCCTTTTTTGCCAGAATTCATCATAGTTGGTATGATTCATAATTTCTGTCATGAAGAAATTATCTTTATAGTACTTCTCATAGCCATCCTTCAGGGTTCCCATATCTCTGTAGAATTTTAAGCCATCTTCAGAAGTTTGTTTAATGAAGGAATCCATGTACCATGCTTTTTGTTCAGGTTTTGTTTTCTGAACTCCAAAAACAGGGAATGTTCTGAAATATCCCAGCATAAATCTTCCGTTGTGAAGAAAATCATCATTCCAGAAATCAGAAATAGGAGCCTGAGGAGAAGATGCCACTAATGCCGGATGCTGCGCTAATGTTCCTACAGCCGTATAAAAACCAGGATAAGAAGTCCCGAATTGTCCTACCTTTCCATTATTATCTTTAACGTTTTTCAAAAGCCAATCGATGGTGTCGTAGGTATCTGTACTTTCGTCCACATCTTTTTTAGTTTTACGTTCTACTTGAGGAGTCATATTGGTGAAAGTTCCTTCACTCATATATCTTCCTCGTACATCCTGATACACAAAAATATATTTGTCTTTCATCAGGTAAGCGTTAGGCCCCACTTTGGTTTTATATTCATTTTCACCATAAGGAGCAATGCTGTAGCAGGTTCTCTGCATCAGGAACGGATACTTGTTCTTGTTTGAAATATCTTTAGGAATATAAACCGCCGTGAAAAGCTTTACTCCATCACGCATCGGAATATAAAATTCCTTCTTGGTGAAATTATCTTTAACGAAATTGTCTTTTTGTTCCGTACTCTGAGCCTTTCCCAGAATGAAAAGGAGAATGAATACAATTGAAATATGGGTCTTCATAAGTAAAATTTGTGGCTAATTTAGAAATAAAAATACTTTTACGGTGTTTTCTCAGATGAATCTTCCTGTAAAAGTGAATTTGTTTTAATTTTTTCCTATTGATTATGGAATTTGTAAATGGATTTTTGTGGTTGATATAGAACCACCCCGTCAAAAATTCTTTGAATTTTTGACACCTCTCCAGCGGAGGGAAATGTGTAGCCTTTCGACTGGGATATTGGTGAAAATCGGAGATTTTCAGTAAACTTAAGTGTACTTTTCAAACAGTTAGTAGTAACTTAAATAACTTAACTGTTCAAAATTTTTGTGGTTAAAGAATCTTGTGATTAACCAATAAAAAAGCCGGAAAATTTTCCGGCCATTTATTAAAATATATAAAAGTATGGTGTTTATTTATTTTTCGGTTTTTTACCCGCAAACTTATTCAGTTTCAAGCTAAGGGAAAACATGATGTATCGTTTCAGAATCAGATCTTCACGGTCTTCAAAATAAGAATCCGTAATGGTTCTTTTTACACTTTGATTTTGATTCAATACATCGTAGACCTTGATTTTTGCAGTCAGCTGTTTATTGTAGAATGAATATCCCACACTGGCATTCCAGAAATAAAAATCTTTTTTAAACCCGGGAGCAATATTCGAATTGGTGTTGTAAGAAAAATCATTTCCGATGAAAAAAGCCTTTTGGAAGAGATAATTAGTGAGCTCAACTTTTAAAGACTGTGTGGTCGTATTTACGCTGTTAATGTTATAGTTGGTATAATCAGAAAAGCTGTATCCAAGACTGTAAGATGGTTTTATGGTAAATATGTCCTTGATTTCGTAATTCAGATTAAGTCCCGGATTGAAGTTATAAGCTCTGCTTTTAAAGGCTTCTCCATTAATAAAACCATTATTATAAGTATAATTCATGCTGAACCTTGGAGCAATTCTCAGTTTATGATCATTCCATTTAAAAGTCTTGGTTAGTCCCGCACTGAAACTGAAGTTTTTATTTCCACTTATATTGCTGTAGGTGATAATCTGCCTTCCGGAATTATCATATTTGGAATAATTGATCACATCATTATTTCTATAAGTAAACGCAGCTGTAACATGATAGTTTAAATTCTTGACCATGTTATAACTATTGAAAGTAAGATTGGTTTCATTGATCCAAGTATTTTTAAGATCAGGATTTCCGGTATTGGTAACTAAAGGATTAGATTCATCTTTATATGGAACCAGCTTTCCAGCATCAGGAATAGTGAAACTGGAAGAGTTGGACAAGATCAATGACTTACGATCCGTAAAAGAATATCGGAAATTGGTTGAATATTTAGGAAGAACAAAATTTTTCTGAAGGTTATACAGTTGTCCGTTAAAGACTGAATTTACATTCATATCTGAAATATCAGCATTGATATTAGCCCAGATTCCGAATTTCTTTTTATAAAGATAATAAGATATCTCAGGAGTAAACTGATTAATTCTTTGATCCATACTGTTGGAAAGACGGGTGTTATATTGAGAATATTGTCCTGTAACAGGATCAAAATCATTAAAATCTCTTATCTCTCTGGTTAATTTTGAGTTGTATTGCAGACTAATACCTATTGTTGCGGAATCTGAGATAGGTTCCGTATATCTGGCCATAAAGCCATAATTATTATCCTGAGAACGGGTTTTCTGCAACTGATTACGATTGTCGCTAGTCATCCCGGATTCCTTATAAAAAGTATTTAGTGACTGATTGATATTATCATTATTAGATTCCGTAATAGAACTATTGATCATTGCCATGATTGCTCTATTCTTTTTCCTAAAGTTTTTGAAAAAATTAATATTGGGGCTGAAAGTATTGGTTTCTCCTTTGGTTTGAGTGGTGTTTTTACTTTCATTCAAAAGTTTATCATCCTTTAATGTAGAAGATATGGATTGCCCTGAACCAAATGTTTCTGATTTTGAAAATGAAGGGGCTATATAAATATTGGTCAGTGAATCCAGTTTTATACCTACTGAACTGTTAAAATTATATTGCCTTGATTCATTTTCATTACTGCTCTCAGAATCTGTTTTTAGGGTAGAATCTGGAAGAAATGTGGTCCTTGAGGCTTTCGAACGGGTTTCATTGTTAGAATTGGTATATTGTAGGCTTAAGTTGTCAAGATTGGCATCATTTCCAAGTTTGTCATTGTAATTCAGTCCAAAACTGTTGAACCTTTGAATCCCACCTCCTTGCTGGCCTGTGCTGCCACGTCCCATCGTATCAAAAATCTGATCTCCTGAACTGCTTTTTGAATTGATATTATTGGCAGATGCCAAAACACTGATTTTGGTGTCTCCTTTAAAATAATTTAAGAATACATTTCCTTCATAACGCTTATCAGAACCATAGCCTGCCAGTATTTTTGACATAAGGCCTTTGTTTTTCTTCTCATCAATATTGAAATTGATGGTGGTACTTTGAGATTTTGGAGCTCTTTTGGTTAATTCTTCTTCCTTAGTTTTGGTTGTGGTAAATTGAATGTTTTTAATAATGTCCGCAGGAAGATTTTGCAGTGCTGTTTTTCCTTCCTTATCAAAAAAAGGTTTCCCATTAACCATGATTTGATCTACGGATTTCCCATTGACCGTAATTTTTCCATCATTGCCGATTTCTACTCCCGGGATCTGTTTCAAAAGTTCATCAATTTGACTGTCAGGCCGCACTTTAAGGGCAGAAGCATTGAATTCTATAGTGTCATTTTTCACCTTCACAGGAGAAACGGTGATTTTCACCTCATCAATATCAATGATTTTCTTTTTTTCAAGCTCTATATCACCAAGAGATAATGATTGAACAATTTTATCAAGTGCCTTGGAATAAGATAATTTTTCGGCATCAATTTTTAAGAAGGAAGGTTCTTTTACCTCATCGGTCTGCAATGAAAATTTACCTTCTTTATTGGTTGCGGTATAATTGATAATAGTTGAATCTTTCGCCTTTAGCAGATATATGGTAGCATTTTCTACAGGTTTCTTTTCCGGATCCGATACTTTTCCATCAATATGCAGCCTTTGGGCATGTACAATCAGTAAATTGCATATCAAAAACAGGAATAATAAGATTTTCTTCATTGAGCTTTCAAAGCGTAAAAATAAAAAAACATCCCAATAATAGGGATGTTCCTTAAGAATATTTCAAAAATTATTTTTAATGAAATTATGCTTTCAAATATCTTGAATAAGCATATCCTTCCTGACCATCGGCAGTTTTTACTTTCCACCAATCATCAGAAGTCTGCTCAATTAAAGTAACTGCAGAACCTTTTGCTGCTTTACCTACTACAGCAGCTTCTGTAGAAGGCTCCTGTCTGATATTCAGGTTAGATTCATCGGTAGCCACAGTAAGAGAAGCTCCTGAAGCAAGACCTGCAACCTGTACATCAATATTGATATCTGAGGCAGAATACGTAGAATCAATAACTCCTAAAGCATTCCAAACTGCATCTTTTGCAGCGGTATTGGAAGCATCTCCAGAAACATATAAAATTCCATCTTGTTCCTGAACCTGTAGATTTGAAATCCCAGCAGACTGAGCTGCTGAAACTACGCTTGAATATTTATCTTGTAATGTACTCATCTTAGTTTAAATTATTTTACGGTGTAGTTAAATTTTACTTTACCAACTTTTAAAGCATCAACAGACTGCTTGATTTTTTTAGCTTGCTCTTTAGAAACATTTCCTGTAAGCGTAAGTTCGTCATTGATTACTTCCACTTTTACCGTAGGGAAATCTTTCACAGCATCCTGTACTTTTTTCTGAACAGCAGGATCTACAGCAGATTTAGTTTCAACAGGTGCTACAGCAGGAGTTACTTCAACTTTAGACATATCCATTACGTCTTTTACGCCTTTGATTGCTTTTAATTGTGTAATCATAGCATCTTTAGAGGCTTGATCCGCGAAAGTTCCGCTTAAGTGAGCTACACCTTCTTTTACTTCAACAGAAGCATTGGGATTAGAAGTTACTACAGTAGTAGCCTGAGTCTGAAGATCGGCATCAGAAACTTTCTTTTTGCAAGAAACTGCCCCGAAAGATACAGCTACAGCTAATGCAGCCATTGCGATAGTTTTTTTCATATTGTATATTTATTAATGTTGTTATACAATCAAATGTAATAATAAAATTTGTACCAAAAGAATAAAAATTCAATAAATGTTTCTTAATTTTTTTACAATATTTTATGAACCAACGATTTAATTTTTATGTTTCAAAAACTTAATAGGGCCTTAACGTGATTAGAATAAAATATTCTGTCAATTCAAAAACCATTATATTTGCGCAAATTGAACTATATATATGAAAGGACAGAATAAACTTTTTATAGCAATTATCATCGCGCTTCTCCTGGGAGTAGGAATTGGAGGAATTGTACACGTACAGTATCCGGAAAGCGCAGAACCTTTTTCCAAGAATATAAAACTATTGGGAACGGTTTTCATCAGATTGGTACAGATGATTATTGCGCCTTTGGTCTTTACTACCCTTGTGGTGGGAATTGCCAAAATGAGTGATATCAAAATGATCGGAAGAGTAGGAACAAAAGCAATGCTTTGGTTTATCTCCGCTTCTTTGATTTCTCTTTTTATCGGATTAATCCTTGTTAACTGGCTGGAGCCGGGACATGTGACTAAATTACCGATTCAGGACGTTGCTTCAGCAGACGAACTTTTGAAAAGCAGTAAAAGCTTTTCTTTAGAAGACTTTGTAAAGCATATGATTCCTAAAAGTTTATTTGAAGCCTTTGCAACCAACGAAGTATTGCAGATTGTAGTATTTGCCATTATGTTCGGAGTTGCTTTAGCTAATTTAGGAGAAGAATATTCTAAACCGGTTGTAAAACTTTTTGATATTATCGCGCATGGTATTCTTAAAATGGTAGGATATATCATGTGGTTTGCCCCTCTGGGAGTATTGGGAGCCATTGCAGCTGTGGTAGCAACCAATGGTTTTGAAATCTTTAAAGTATATGCCATCTATCTGAGAGACTTCTTCTTTGCATTGGGTGTACTTTGGCTGGTTCTTCTGTTGGTAGGATATTTTATCTTAGGAAACAGACTATTTGATTTATTAAAAAGAATCAAAGAACCATTATTGATTGCATTCTCTACAACCAGTTCAGAAGCGGTATTCCCGAAATTGGTAGAAGAGCTTGAGAAATTCGGATGCAACAGCAGAGTAGTATCTTTCATTCTGCCTTTAGGATATTCCTTTAACCTGGATGGAAGTATGATGTATATGACATTTGCTTCTATTTTTATTGCTCAGATCTACGGAATAGAAATGACAATCGGACAACAAATCACAATGCTTTTAGTATTGATGCTTACTTCAAAAGGGATTGCCGGAGTTCCGAGAGCGTCTTTGGTTATCATTGTAGCAACTTGTTCAATGTTTGGTATTCCACCGGAAGGTATTGCTTTAATCTTACCAATTGACCACTTCTGTGATATGGGAAGAAGTATGACTAACGTATTAGGAAATACACTGGCTACTTCAGCAGTATCGAAATGGGAAGGACAGCTAACCGAACCTTTAGACAAAATTTAAATAATGAGTTTAAAAGACTTATCAACATACAAAAGCCATATTGAAAAATATGGCTTTTCAGTTATTAATGAAGTATTTTCCGATGCTGAGGTGGTTGAGATCATCGATGTTCTGAACAATATAGATACTTCAAAAGAGAACTTCAGGAAATCAGAAGATCTGTTTGCTATCAGACAGTTTTTAAAAGAAGTTCCGGAAATTAAAGACTTCATCTTTAATGATAATATTAAAAAGATCATCAGAGAAATTTTTGGTGACCGATATTTTGTGGTTAAAAGCATCTATTTTGATAAACCTGAAACCTCAAATTGGTATGTAGCCTATCATCAGGACCTGACTATTTCTGTGGATAAAAAGCTGGAATTATCTGGTTTTGGCCCATGGACAACAAAACAAAATCAATTTGCTGTACAACCTCCATTGAATATTTTAGAAAATATTTATACGATCAGAATCCATTTGGATGAAACGGATGAACATAACGGAGCTTTAAAAGTTGTTCCTGAATCCCATTCTAAGGGTATTTACAGACCGGAAACCATAGACTGGACGGTAGAAACTGAAGAAACCTGTAAGGTAGATAAAGGAGGTGTAATGCTGATGAAACCTCTTACACTACATGGTTCAAACAGAACTACTAACGGAAAGAAAAGAAGAGTGATTCACATTGAATTTTCTGATAGGGAACTACCAGAAGTTTTGCAATGGGCAGAAAGAATGAATTAAGATATTCTCAGAATAAAAAATAGCCTCTTCAAAAGTGAAGAGGCTATTTTTTATTACCAGGAGTCAGATATTACTTCTCTGTTTGGAATATTAATGTTTTGTTTATTGTAGAAAAGGAGTATTAAATATTCTTTTTTCTTCGAAGTGTCTCTAAACATTGGTGTTTCAACTCTTATGTTTCTTTTCATGATCCCTTCAATTATTTTGTCTTTGCTGCCAAAGCCTATAATAGGTGACATTTCTTTAATTTTGAAAGAATCATCTAGCTTTACTTTGTATATAGCAAACGGTTGCTTAGGATTGAAATTATTAATTCTTGAAAGTTCAGATTTAGGATTATCTCCCTGTTTTTCATCGTAGTAATAAGAAAATTGAGCACCTTTAAATTTTAATTTATTTTTCTCTAAATATGAAAAAGCTTTGCTTAATTTCTCAAGTTGGGCCTCTTCATCTTTTGTAGGCTGGACATTTAGGCTGGACATAGCAGAGCAGTGTGAAACTGTGAAACTGTTGTTAGAACCATTTAGTAGGACCAAAAATCTTTGATTAGGTATTATATCTCTTTCACATGCAGCTGAAGATGATTTTCCAATTAATCCCCTCACATTTAATGTGGTGAATTTTGTCCCTTTGTATATTTTTTCAAATTCCACATCAGCTTTATAGGTTCTTTGATCAGGATTTTCATCATATACTTTCAGGATTTTTATAACCCCAACCACATTAGCTTCTAAATAGTTTTCAGCTAAAGTACCCTTGGCACAGCTGCAAGCTGATACTTTTAAAATACCTAATAGTAAGAAGAGAAATAATGATAATTTTTTCATAGTTAGTAATCGTTTTTATTTGACAGAAATTTCATCCACAAAGATATACGTTTCACCACCGGTTTTCTGATGCCATCCGGGAAGTTTTCCAACATAATAAGCCTTTACTTTAAGATATCTTGCTTCGGTAGGAAGAACTTCAGTGGTAAAATCTTTGGTTTGAACTTTTTCATCTTTGGGATCAATATCATTCTCGATTGTATCTAACAGAAAATAATCTTTAGCGTTCATAGAAGCATAGTATTCCACTTTTTTAGGCATCAGGATCAATGATTTGTTATCCTGAAGATAAGTAGAAGTGATTTGAGTGATTTGCAGAGGCGACTGAAAGTCAATTACGGTTTCGAAATTCTGTCCCAGATATCCCTGCCAGTCTCCTTTTTTCCAGTCGATATCCCCTCTTATTCCATCAATTAATGCAAATTTTCCAGTGGCTATATATTGAGGATTGACTTTTGAAAGGGTAGTGACTTCCCAATAATTAGGTCTTCTATTGAAATTTGCAGTTACCACTGAGCTTTTTTCTCTTTTTCTTTCTGTATAAGCTTGAACTTGTGTTGTTTTGCTAATGGTAAAAGGTTTTTTGTAAACAGCGAATTTCTTTTTCTTGTTGACATCACCGGCATCCAGCGTCATATAGTAGATTTTATCACCGGGATTCTGCGGAGTGATCTCAACTTTGGTAGAGAAATCAAAAATTCTGTCTGCTTTAATGATTGGAGAAGCAATGGTCTCCTGAGAAATAGGGGTATGATCTTCGGTTCCTCTCAAAGGTTCCATATGTTGAGAATGATTTTGAGCATCCATAATCTGGAGCATTAGTAAAGACAATACAAGCAGCCCTTTTTTCATGTTTGATAGTATAAGGTGAGGATAAATCAAGTACAGTACCAAATAGAGATTTTTGGGAAGAAAATTAGGGATTAGGGGCGGAGGTACTATCAGGTTATGGAGAAGTTGTAGCGAATTGATTATAGATGAATTCACAAGTTATTAAATCTGATTAAAAAATGCTATTGGTTTACCGGATTCAATAGTATCATCCATCTTCCTTTCTTTTTCAAATGTAATAAAAACAAATACCTGCTTGTCTTATATAAAACTATGATTATCAAATTACATGAAGAAGATTTTACTTTCAGCAATTATTTTGTTACCAGCCGCCCTTTTTTCTCAAACGATCACAGGGAAAATTACTAAAACAGGGAACGCTGTTTCTTATATTGAAGTGATAGCGGTTAAGGATCAGAAAAAACAAACTGTCATTTCTGATGAAAAAGGAAATTACTTTCTGAAACTTTCTGAGAACGGAAAATATAATATTAAACTGATACAGGACGGAACGGAAGTTTCTGCTACAGATGTTACCGTACAGGGTGATGTAAAGCATGATTTTTTCATTGAGGAGAAAAAGGAAAAGCAAATTGAGGGAGTAACACTCACTGCCAGAAAAAAACTGATTGAAAGAAAAGCTGACAGGTTGGTTTTCAATGTTGCCAATTCAGTGGCTTCTCAGGGAATGGATGGTGCAGATGCACTTGCCACAACACCATTAGTAAAAGTAGATGAAAATGCCGGAGTTTCTATTGCCGGAAAAAGTGGAGTATCGGTGATGATTAATGACAGGATACTCAACCTTTCTTCAACAGAGCTTGTTACCTATCTTAAGAGTCTGAGATCCGAGAATATTGAAAAAATTGAAGTTATTACGGCTCCCCCTTCAAAATATGAAGCTCAGGGGAATAGTGGACTCATCAATATTGTTCTGAAGAAAAATCAAAACCTTGGCTGGAGCGGAAGTCTTACGACGAGCTTTCAGCAGCAGACTTATTCAGGGTTTTCCAACAGTGCGACGATTAATTATCAGAATGAAAAACTACGTTCTTCTTTGAAATTAAGACAAAGCAAATACGAAAAACATTCTTTTGAAAATTATAGAATGACAGGAATAGAGGGACTTAAAAGTCATGATAACAGAAGAGATTTTGGAGATGGCCTTGGAGCGAATTTAAGTGTGGATTATCAATTGGGAAAGAAGTCTAACATAGGATTTATTTATGATTATGGATTTGGGCATTCTAATATGGACATTGAAAATACGTCGGATTATTTTCAGAATGATACTTATACCAATACTTTATCCACTTATGCCGAGCACAGAGGAAAATCCACCCAGCAGACGATAAGCGCTTATTATGATGTTAAATTTGGAAAACAGGATAATAAATTAAGTATTACAGGGAATTATTTTTCTAATCTTCCTAAGACTACTATTGATTTTACAACGATAGAAAATTCCGGAGAAGAATTTATTGTAAGATCACCATCGGTAGTGGATTATAAGATCTATTCAGGGCAGGCAGACCTTACTTTACCTTATGAGTTTGCAAAAACAGAAGCAGGAGTGAAGTTTACTAATTTTGATAATAATTCCAGTATTTTTTATCAGAATCTTGAAAATGGAAATTATGTGACGGATGCTTCAAAGAGCAACGAATTTAAATACAATGAAAAAAATTATGCGGCTTATTTCAGCCTTGAAAAATCCTTTGATGAAAAGTGGTCTGCAAAAGCCGGACTTCGCTATGAATATTCTACAGTCAATGGAAATTCTCTGACTTCCGGGCAACAGTCGGAAAGCTCTTACGGGAAATTTTTCCCAACAGCGTATGTGATGTACAAAAGCAATGAGAGTAATACTTTCAGTTTAAATTATTCCAAAAGGATCAACAGACCGGGATTTCGTGCCATCAATCCTTATCGCTGGTACATCAATGTAAATTCTTATTTCACCGGAAATCCTTTTTTACAGCCTTCCATCAATCATAATTTTGAATTTTCTCATGTGTATAAAGGGAAATTATCAACTACATTCTATTTCCAGAGAACATTGGACGGATTCGGTCAATTGGCTAGTCTATCTGGAGAGAGCAGAACCAGTACTTTTTTCAATTATTATCATCAAAACAGCATAGGGGCTACCATAAATTATTCGGATACCTTTTTCAAACGTTGGGAAACCAATTATTCTGCAGACTTATCTTATACGGATATGGGCGTTTTCACTACCGATGCTTCTTCTAAAAAAGGCTATGGTTATGATTTTGATATTCAGAATAATATATCACTCAATGACAAAAAAACAGTTCAATTCATTGCCAATTACTGGTTCCGTCTGCCGTCCAATTCAGGAAATATACGTTGGGATTTTGTAGGAAACTTTACGGCCGGGGTAAAGATGAATCTGATGGATAAAAATCTGCAGGTTAATGTCATTGTTTCAGATATTTTTAAACAGGCAAGAAGTAAGGGTGAAATATATTATACCACAGGATCTCATTATTTTAATAATTATTATGATGCCAGAAGACTTACTGTATCGGCAACCTATACCTTTGGAAATAAAAAGATAAAAGGAGTGAACCGTAATGTAAACTTTGATGAAAAAAACAGAGCAAATTAAGGCGGGAAGCTGAAAGTTAATGAATAATAGTGTAATGGCTCTATTGATTCAATTTAAATTTAACGCAAAGGTTTTTATACTATTATTGTGATATTTTGAGGAAGCAAAGAGTGGAATCAATTTCATTGATTCTTTTGAAGCGGATGCATATCCATACAGCTTCATAAGTGACTATGTCGCTGCCTTGGCTCCCTTAGAAATAATACATAATCTAAATAAGACCTTTGCGTTTAAAAAAATGTAATGTAGGATTATGTAACATTTTTATAGTCATTTAGTTAATTGAAAGGTTAAACATAACTTCCAGCTTCCTTACTCCTAAACCTCACCCTCAAACAAGTCATTAAGATATTCCACTTTATGGCTTTCCTGTCTTGCAGTTCCCAGGTATTTTTTCCATGCCTGGGACTCATGGTAAACAATGCCCATTTCCCAGATGCAGTAAGTAGGGAGGTGGGTTTTATTTCTGTCCCAGATCTCGAATTTGCCGGTTCCGTCATAATAAACACTTTCCCATAATTCGTTTTCACTTCGCCAGGTACAGACTAAAAGAAGATAATTTTCGCCACATCGATGCATAATTACAAATCCGAGATCTTCGATATTCTGAAAATTTTCTTTGGCATTTTCAATACACGTTTTAGCATTCTGAATATCTTGCGTGGAAACTTCTGCAGGATCTTTAGCCAAATCATACCATTTGAACCTGGTTTTTCCTACAATAAATATTTCTTTTGGTAATGCATATTTAGATGGGTAAGCAATAGTTTCCATAGATTTTGTTTTGGTAGCGCAGGATAGTTCATGATGAAAAAATAGGATAAACAAAATTTTTAACGATCTGATTTATCACCTGATATTATAGATTTTATTGATTCTAAATTACCAAAAAAAAACGTAAATTTGTAAACAATTTATATTTATATGTTGACGAAAGAAAAGGTTCAGGAATTCCTTAAAGAAATAGAAGTAGACGACTTGGTGAATAATCTTCAGATTGTGGGTAATGATGTTTATATTGACATGACCGCTCATTCACCAGCAATGCATGAAAAGAAAAAGCTGGAAGCTGCTATGAAGCAGGCTTTTGCTAGTGAATTTGGAGAAGAAGTTCATTTAAAACTTAAAATTGTTTCTCCGGAACCTAGTGAAATTCAGCAAAGTCAGATCAAAGGAAAACAAATTCCTGGAATTCAAAATATTATCGCTATTGCTTCCGGTAAAGGAGGAGTAGGGAAGTCTACCGTTTCTGCAAATATGGCAGTAACGTTGGCTAAAATGGGTTTTAAAGTAGGATTGCTGGATGCCGATATCTACGGACCATCAGTTCCTACCATGTTCGATACAGAAGGTGCAAAACCAATTTCTGTAGAAGTGGACGGAAAGAATATGATGAAGCCTATCGAAAATTATGGAGTGAAAATGCTTTCTATTGGGTATTTCTCAGGAGCTAACCAAGCGGTAGTTTGGAGAGGACCAATGGCTTCAAAAGCATTAAACCAAATGATTAGAGATGCTGCATGGGGTGAATTGGATTTCTTATTAATCGACCTTCCTCCAGGAACAGGTGATATTCACTTATCCATTATTCAGGAAGTGCCTGTAACAGGAGCTGTGATTGTAAGTACACCTCAGCACGTTGCTTTGGCAGATGTAAGAAAGGGGATTGCTATGTTCCAGATGGAAAGCATCAATATTCCGGTTCTTGGATTAATCGAAAATATGGCGTATTTTACACCGGATGAACTTCCTGAGAATAAATATTATATCTTTGGAAATCAGGGAGCACAATATTTGGCAGAAGATCTTGGAATTCCGGTATTGGGAGAGATTCCATTGATCCAAAGCATCAGAGAAGCAGGAGATGTAGGAAGACCGGCAGCCCTTCAGGAAAATTCTAAAATTTCAGAGATTTATACTGAAACGGCAAGAAGAATGGTAGAAAGCCTTGTAGAGAGAAATAAAAGCCTTCCTCCAACTGAGGCGGTGAAGATTTCCACTATGGCAGGTTGCTCGCCAAAAGCAAAATAATAATAACTTTCAATCACATTTGAAAAAACCGAATTGAACTGAAAAAATATGGAAACAAACATAACGCACGAAGATACAGTAACAAGAGTAATGGAAGCTCTGGAAAGCATCAGACCGTTTTTAAATAAAGACGGTGGTGACATTGAGCTTATTGATGTGAAGGATAATCAGGTTTTTGTAAAACTTCTTGGTAACTGTTCCGGATGCTCGTTGAATTTTTCAACCTTAAAATTAGGGGTGGAAAATACAATCAAGCAACATGCACCGGAAATTGAGAAAGTAGTAAACGTAGAGTAAGACTATATCTGAGATATTAAAAAGACAGGCTTTTGTATAAGGCCTGTCTTTTTTGTTTCCAGTTAAAAAAGAGCTTGATAACCCTGAGTTACCAAGCTCTAAAACAATTAATCTAAAAAATATAATTATGAATTCTGAGCGAGGAATTTGCTGTAATTCACTTTATTTACTTATTTGAGTTATATATTGTGATTTTTTAAAACGCAAAGAAAAAAATCATTTATCCTATTAATAAGGAAGCTAAGAAGGCGGCTTTGTCGCTGATGAAACCATGTAGTTATACGTCCGCTTTAAAAGAATCAATAAAATTGATTCCACTCTTTGCTCCCTTACATATATAACGGTATAAGAATAAAAACTTTGCGTTCCATTTAAATTACTTTGGTACAAACAATATTATACTAATTATTCAGCAAATAATCAGGAGAATATAATTATGAATTCTGAGCGAGAAACTTATTGTAACTCTCTTCATTTTCAAAATAAGCCACTTCTCCTTCATCACTGATCATCACAATATAAGCATCTGCTTTATCTACTGTTTTTCCACTGTACGGATCAATAGCTTCTCGGGCTGTTTTATCTGTCGGAATGCGCTTTACACACATTTCACAGCAGCCATAGTAAGTTTTACCATTGTGAGGAACCTCTATCTGTTTCTTTCCCATATACGCATTATTCACCATACAGACTGTTTCTGTGGGAACATGGCTTCCTTTTACAAACTTTCCGGAAGAGGCTGTAGGTTGAGGTTTCTGAACGGTTACAGGTTCTGGACTTTTGGGTGTTTCTTTATTACAGGCATATAAAACGGTTGCACTGAAAAGAATAATACACGTGTTTCTGAATATTGTTTTCATATTGATATTATTTAATTAAACTTCCTTCTAAGATTTCTTCACTTCCTTTTTTAATAATCTGATCACCTTCTGACAATTCTCCGAAAACTTCAATAGTATCATTGAGAATTCTTCCTTTTTTTATGGGAATGAATTTCGCCTTTCCGTTTTCTTTTTTAATGATGTAAATTCCCATATTACTTTCCACCAGGGTTGATCTGGGAATAAAAAATGTAGCTTCTTTATTTTGTAAAGGAATCATAGATTCTGCAATCATAAAAGGTTTTAATTCTCTGGAATGATTGATAAAATCCGCTTCTATTTTCTCCGAACGCAGCTTAAGGTCTAATGATCCTGACTTTCTGGATATTCTGGCTTTAAAACTTTTTTCAGGGAGTGCATGAACTCTGAATGAGATAGTATCTCCCACGTTGAGGTAAGGAACATTCGCTTCTGAAACAGATAAACTAAGTCGAAGCTTCGAGGTATTTTGAATAACCATCAAAGGAGTTCCTCCCATGGGACCTACATATGCTCCAAGATCTACATTTCTTTCTGTAATCACGCCACTAAAAGGAGCGCGGATGACTAGATAGCGATTAATATCCTGAAGTTCATGATACGCTGATCTTGCCGCATTCACCTGTGCTTCATCCGAAAGCTTGCGGGCTGTGATCTGATCCAGAGCATCTTTTGCAATAGCTCCTTTTGTTTCATTGGCTTTGTACATTCTGTTATAACTTGATTTTGTAGAGGCATAAATAGCTTCTTGCGCCTGCCACTTCGCTTTGGCATTAGCCGCTTGAGATTGAATTTCAGGAGCTTCCAACACCATAAGAACCTGTCCGGCACTCACATAAGTACCAATATCAACATTGATCTTTTTTACATAGCTCTGTACTTTAGCAAATAAAGCAGTTTCCTGATCAGGAACCAGTTCACCCGGAAGTTTGAGTTCTACTTTGGGATTACTTTTTTTAATAGTTACAGTTTCCATGCTGGCCATCATCATAGGTTTGACTTCTTGTTTGGAATCTGTTTTTTCTTTGCTGCAGGAAGCCGGGATAATAATAAGACTCAGGATGACAGCTGTATATAATATGTTTTTCATTGAATGTAAAATTTATGATTTTGAATGAGAATAATGGATGCTTTCTTCATCTTCAGGATCTAAAGAAGGAGAAATAATACTTGCATTTTTTTGCATCCATCCAAAAACTAAAGGAAGAATAACCAATACTGAGAATGTAGAGAAAATAAGTCCGCCAATTACGGCACGGCCTAATGGAGAAACCTGATCTCCACCTTCTCCAAAACCTATAGCCATTGGCAACATTCCGGCTGCCATAGCCAGCGTGGTCATAATGATGGGGCGAATACGAAGTTTAGCTGCTTCAAGAGCTGCATTTAAAGCGTCTCCGGTTGATTTTCGAATGGTTTCCGCATTGCTTATCAATAAAACGGCATTGGCGATAGACACTCCAACAGACATAATCAATCCCATATAAGACTGAAGATTCAACGTAGAACCTGTCAATTTCAATAATGTCAGTGATCCTACAATAACAAAAGGAACTGTTGTTAAAATAACCAAGGAAACACGAAACGACTGAAAAGTAGCAGCAAGCATCAGAAAAATGACAGCCACAGCAATAAGAAGTCCTGAGGAAAGGCTGCTCATAGTTTCATTTAATACAGGAGCCATTCCAGAAACTTCAATATTAACCCCTTTTGGAAGCTCACCAAGAGATTCAATGGCTTTTTTTACATCTTTGGAAGCCTGTTCCAGATCGGTTTTGTGGAGATTAGCAGTAACAGTAGTATAACCCATGGTTCCGAGATTGTAACTTTCTCCTAGTTCTTTTGCCGAACTTATGGTTGCTACATCTCCCAATACAGGTCTGTCAGAGTTTTTAGATAGCGGAATATTAGCCAGTTCCTCCTTGCTGTTAAGGATATTCTGAGGAGTCTGCACCTGTACATCATAGGCAATTCCCATCATTCCGCCTACCCAGAAATTTTTGTTGGTATAGCGGGTAGAAGCTGTAGCTGTTACCAGTGATTTGGCAATATCCTGCGCATCCAATCCTAATTGAGCAGCTTTCACTCGGTCAATATTAATCTGTAAAGCAGGATAGTTCATGGATTGTGGGATTTGCTGATCGCGCATGTATTCAATTTCTTTCAACTTGGCTAAAAGTTTCTCCGCATACATTCGGTTCATCTTTTTCATCATTCCTGAAATTCTTATCTCAACAGGAGTGTTGGTTCCCTGGCTTAATATCTTTTCAGTAAGTTCAATAGGCTCAAATGAAATTTGAATATCCGGCATTTTTTCCTTGTAATACTTTCGCAATTCATCCTTCAGTTCATCAGAATTTCCATTAAATTCTTTTAAGGCAACCTGCATTAAAGCTTCATGTGGACCTGCATTATAAAGATAAATAGGACTAACCGCGAATGTTGAGGGATGCTGACCGATGAATACAGATGAAATAGCGATATTATCTTTTCCCACCTTATTTTTAAGATGTTCCAGAAATTTTTTAACCTTTATTTCAGTAACTTCAATACGGGTTCCCTCTGCAGTCTTTATACGAACCTGAAACTGTCGGGAGTTTACGGAAGGTAATACATCTTTTCCCGTTATCTGATAAAGTCCGATTCCTAAACAGAAAACAGCTGCAAGACTTATACTTACAATGATTTTTCTACGCTTCATCAAAGAAGATAAAAATACAGTGAAACGATCACGGAAGCGGGTAAACCAATTTGGTTTATGATTTTCACACGTTTTAGGATCATGCTTCATCAGCCAGTTGGCCATCACCGGAACAAAAGTTTGTGATAATATAAAAGAAACAATCATTGAAAACCCTATGGCCATTGCTAAAGGCATAAATAAAGATCCGGGAATACCACTCATCATAAATGCAGGAGCGAATACTGCTAAAATACAAAGCATGATAAGCAGTTTCGGGAAGGCAATTTCTTTACACGCATCCCAAATGGCTTGTGCACGGCTCTTTCCCATGGCAAAATGCTGATGAATATTTTCAATGGTAACCGTACTTTCATCCACCAATATTCCTATCGCGAGAGCAAGACCGGATAAAGACATAATATTAATAGATTGTCCGAATAATTTCAGAAATAATACGCCTGAAATAATAGAAATCGGAATGGTCATAATTACAATAAGGGCTGCTCTTCGGTCATTCAGGAAAAGCATCACCATCAATCCGGTCAGTAAAGCACCCAAAATCCCTTCCACGGCTAAACTTTTCAATGCATTTGAAATATAAACGGATTGATCGAATTCATAAGAAATCTCTACATCATCCGGCATATTTCGCTGGATTTTCGGGAGAGATTCCTTTAATTTATTGACGACTTCCAGCGTAGAAGCGTTGCTGGCTTTGGCAATATTGATGTACACAGAACGTTTTCCGTCTATGAGTGCATATCCGGTAGCTATATCAGCTCCATCCTTCACTGTGGCAACATCCTTGACATAAACATTGTCAGCAGTCCCTTTAAATAGTGGAATATCTCCCAATTCTTCCACCTTTTTTACCGTATTGTTGGTGGGAGTGAGATAATTAGTCTCGCCTATATAAACATTTCCTGATGGTGAGGTGATATTATTTCTGCTGATGGCTTCTACAATCTGCTCAGGTGATAATTGATGTGCTCGTAGTTTGACAGGATCCACATTCACCTCAATGGTACGTGGACTTCCCCCAAACGGTGGAGCAGTAGTAAGCCCCGGAATGGCAATAAGAAAAGGCCGGGCATTGAAATTGGCAATATCCTGAAGTTCATTGTTTGTTTTGGTATTACTTCGGAAGACCAATTGTCCTACCGGTTGTGATGAAGAATCAAAACGGATAATGAAAGGCGGCGGTGCACCGGGCGGTAAAAATACCTGTGAACGGGTAGACAGCGCATTGATTTGTGCAATGGCTTCTCCCATATTGGTTCCTTCATAGAAATTAACCTTCATCAAGGTAAGTCCCTGGGTATTTTTAGATTCGATACTTTTAATACCATTCGTAAATAAAAGCATATTCACATACATTTTGGTAAAATATCCTTCCATCTGTTGTGGAGTATATCCATTAAAAGAATGGGCAACATACACTACAGGAAGATTCATCTCAGGAAGAATATCTACTTTTACTTCTTTAGCGGCTTTGATTCCGAAAAACAACAGCCCCAATACCAATACCATTACAGATATTGGCCTGCGTAATGCAAACTTTATAAGATTCATGTTTAAATTTTTGAATTAATGGGCAATTGCTTTGGTAATCATTGATATATCTCCCTTGGAAGCGGCCATCAATACAACAGCCTGCCAGGAATTGTTCTGGGCAATTTCATAATTGATCTCAGCCCGGTTCAGAAGATATAATGCCTGAGTAAAGTCTACGATAGTGGTCAATCCGTTTTCGTACAATGCTTTTTGTTGATTAAATGCATCGGTAGCAGCCTGTAACTGGATTTTGGATTCAGTAACTTTAGACAAAGCGTTTTTATATTTCAGATCCGAAAGATTCTGCTGATTGTGAAGTTCCTGCTGTAGGAGCTGATAATCCAGATCTAAAGTCTTTGTAATAAGCTTCTGTTCGTTGATTCTGGAACTGTTTCTGTAAAAATCGGTAAGATTCCAGCTGAGATTAAGCCCTACAATATAATTCATCCTGTCTATGCCAATACCTTTCAGATAAGAAGGGGAGTAAGCAGCATTGTCCTGCACATAATTCCAGTCGAAACCAGAGCCACGCCCTTGAAATGTCCCAAAAAGAGAAAGAGAAGGCAGGCTTGAGGTATTCAGATAATTTTCCTGTTGCTTGCTTTTATTAATTTTTTGAGCAACAAAAAGCGTAGTGGGATGGTTGTCAAAAAATGAGGTTTCCTTCATTAAAACAGGGGCGTTTTTACTGAAATAATGATCTAACTGATACTCACTAAAATTCTCTGCCAAAAGATCAGATAACTTTTGATTATAGTCCAGAACATGATCGTTTGCATTGATGATCGCAGTCTGTGCACTGGACATTTCTGCTTTTGCCAGCGATGCATCTACTTCTGGAATTAACCCACTGTTGGCTCTAGCCTGAGCAATCATATAAATAACTTCTGAACGTTTGTGGTTTTCCTGCTGTACATTTTCAAGACGTTGGCTTACAAGAAGGTTGAAATAAGTCGCGGCAGCCTTTATCTGATGTTGAAAAACTTCCTGTTTCAGATCTGCTTTTTGAAGCTCTACATCGGCAATTTCTATATTTTCTTTAGTTTTAAGTTTCCCAAAAGTATAGACATTCCAGTTGACGTTCGCGAGATACAAACTTCCAAAAGCAGCATTCCAGTTTTGTTCTGCCAAAGGCATGGAAGTAGACGAAATACCTGAACCTCCCATATTATACATTGGACCATTTTGAGCATTGATGGTTCCGAAACTCTGCTGAACAGCCAATGTCACTTCCGGCAAATAATACGTTTTCTGAAGCTTAAGTCTTTCTTGTGAAGCCTGTATCTTGATTGTTTTCTTTTGAATGGACTGATAATTCTTTTCCGCCCTGAGAAGTACTTCCTCTAAACTCGTAAACTGAGCAAAGGACAGTGCAGGGCAACTCAGCCATAAGATAAGTGCTCTGAATGATAAATTCATAGAATATTTTTAGAATTAAAATTGAAAAATAGTTGTCCCGATTGGGATCACGGAATGATTCAATGTATTCTAAATTCTATAAACACAGTGAAGAATGAAAAGGGGTGGAGAATTGAGATGGTATTTTGAAGGATCAAAATAAGAAGTATGGTTTTCAGGATCAATAGTTGATCCCAGTTCAAATACAGCGCCCAGATTGTAATACGGAATGGATGCTGATAAAAACTTTACAGGAGTATTTTTGTAAGAATGTGGAAGGTTGTCTTCTTTGCAGATTTTCTTTACTTCCAGTTTACAACATCCGTTATGATTTTTCTCTTTATTGGCCTTGCATTTCGAGCAATCCAGATCAGAGAGTTTTTTCAGACCTACATGTATTTCACTTGCATTTCCTTTACATACGTGTCTGCTTGTGGTAAATCCTGAAGAAACCACGATGTACAGAAGGATAAACAGTATGTGAAAGACTCTTTTCATTTCGTGGGATAAAATTAAAATGAATAAAAGTCTTGGTGTTATATAATTATGGAAGAAGTTTATACTTTAAGGGATATATACCTTTTCTATGGACAATAATTTTTTTTGAATACTTACAATTTTGCACTGATTCCATTATCTCCTTATACTGATTGTGTCATTCTGAATACAGACTAAAGGTCTGCGAACGTAGTTCAGGAGTGAAATGAAGAATCTAAGTTATAAATCAGATTCCTCCCTCGTCGGAATGACAATGGCATAAAATTGTATATAGAGTTAGCTTATTTTTTATTTCAATCATTAAAAAAGACTCAAAGATATCTCTGAGTCCTAATTGCTTGTTTATAATTATATAGATTAATTATTGCTTCACAACCTTATTTCCCACTCCGGTAAGAGAGGCATTAGGTTTTCCTGATTTTGTTCCTGAACTTCTGTAGTATACGGTATTGCTACCCCCTTCTATGGCAACGTTATCTACTTTATCAATGTATATTTTGTTACCGGTTCCAGATACTGAAACTTTTCTGGCACTTCCTTTAACATTTACTGTATTATCACCACCGGAAACCTCTACATTTCCGCCATTAAGAGTATAATTTAGGGTATGCCCAACACCGTCTACCTGTATTGTTTTCCCATTAGACTGTTCCACTCCTTTTATGGATTCTGTTTTTCTGGACTGAGAAAATGCTGTACCTGTCCCAAGTAACAGAATAGCTAAAATACCTGCTGTTTTAATACTTTTCATATTGAATTTGGTTTTTGTTGAGGGTAAATATAAGTACAAAATTATTTTCTCATAGTTAATCAAAAGTTAAATGATTGCTTTTTTGAAGATGAAGCAAGTCTATATTAAAAGTGGGGTCAAGGGAAGATTCTTAGAAAATATCCTTGGATATCCTTGTCAAGGTTTTAAACCTTGACAAGGATGCTATTAGATTCAACTTCTCTTCCTTAAGTTAAAATCATAAGTAAAAAAGCCCCTAAAAATAGAGGCTTCAATCAAATCGTAACATGTAGATTACTTGATAATAATTCTTTTAAGATGTCCTTCTGAAGTTTTCACAAGGTAGACCCCTGTTGAAAGATTGGATGTATTTATTGTTAAGGCATTTCTTTCTTTTCCAATCAGTTTTCCGGACATATCATATAATTCGTAGTCCTGTTTTCTATTGAAATATAAAGTGTTTCCTTTATTGACAGGGTTCGGGAATATATTGAATGTCGCTTTTTCGGATTTTACTTCATCGGTTGCCAAAGTAGGCGGTAGGGCTACTTCATACATAGATAAAGTTCCGCTGATCTCGTTGGCAATAATAACATATCCTTTATTGGTAGTGGTATTTTCAGGAGCAATATAAATGATTCCTTCAGGGCCGTTGTCTCCACCATATGCTGAGGTAGAACGGGAGTGTTTATAATCCGTAAAAGTAGGATTGTTTGGATTGGTGATGTTGTAAACCATTACACCGCCTTTTCTTTCCAGCGTAATGAAAGCGTAGGTTTGTCCGTTGATGGTTCCGAGAGCAACGCCTTCCGGTTCAGGACCTTTTGCACGGCTTCTGCTTTTAACGGCATTGGATTCATTATCTGCATTGAAGATTAATGGATGCTTAGCGGCAATATATCTTTCAAACTGATCTCCGCTGTCATACACTTGCTGTTTGGTATCTGCATTGAAAATGGAAAACGAACGGGCTCCTAACGCTGCAATTTCTTCAAAATCTGAATCGCCATCCGTATTTCCTGTAGCTGATGACACTCTGAATCTTCCCAGATTGTGAGAAGCCTTTAATATATTGGCATTAGGGAAAATTGCAGGGTCTAAAGTATAATTGTTAGCGCCTACAGTAGTTCTTTCACTGTATCCTGAAAGATCTTTTTCATCACCTTCATTAGCTGTTACAATATAGTTGGTGTTTCCTACCTTATAATTTTGTACTGCATCCGGAAGGTAATACGCTTTTACAGGCCAGTTGGCAATAAGAATTTCACCATTGTTGTCTGAAGCATCAAAGCCATTCCCCGGAAGACTCATATCTTTTTTACCCAAGCCCCAGATTCCGGTGATATTCTTAGTAGTAAGGTCAACCTCAGCAATCGCATTGTTTTCCTGAAGGGTTACCCATGCTTTTTGGCTGTCTGAGCTAATGGTGACATATTCAGGTTCCAGATCCTGAGATAAAGTATTGTTGGTTCTCACCTTTCTTAAACCTGTAGCAGTTAAAGCAGCAACTTGAGAATCAAAATTATTAAAGTTCAAAGTAGTTACATTACTTTGTACAAGATTACCAATACCTCCAGAAATATCAATGATGCTGATAGTTCCCTCAGGATCTACAGTGTAAGCATCATTAGGTTCTCCTTCATTAGCTGTAATCACTTTTGTTCCGTCTGGAGTAAAGGTTACCATATCCGGTAAAGCTCCTACCGTTACCTGTTTCAGGAAATTTCCATTAATATCAAAAAAGACTACAGAACCGTTTTGTTGTGGATTGGTATTTGGAGATGCTGCTGCAATAATTCCGTTTTTTACAGCAATGCTTGTAATTCCGCCATAAGAAGCCATATTGATGGTATTAACCACTGTTGGAATGTTAGGATTACTGAAATCAATAATATCAAAAACATCTGTAAGAGAACTGATGGTAAATAATCGTTGAGTTGCTGTATCATGAACAACAATCTCTGTTGAACTGTTGTTATTGCCGGATGGATCAAAACTTCCGATATAATTCAACTGAATTTCATTAGAAGGAACCGGTGCCGGTTTATCATTATCTACAATATAAATAGTGGCAGAGTTATCTCCCGAAATTGTTGCTCCTATTGGGTTTTCAAGACTTACCACAAAATATTCAGCCTTTTGTTCTTCCAAGGTATCATCAATAATAGGAATATTGACTGTATAGCTGGTTGTGGAAGGTGTTATATTGATGGTTTGATTGGTTAAAGTAAAATCATTGCTGTCAGCTGTACTGTAAGGCGCAGGTTTTACAACAAGATTTACGGTTGCTGCGGAAGGATTCACTATATTAATTTTAAAAGCAAGTGTTCCCGCATTTTCATCTACCTTGATGAAATTTTTCTCAAGAGAAATAGAGGTTCCGGCAGTGGTAAATGTAGAAGAAGTGACAGTGGTTACGACATTATCACTGAAATCTTCAACAGTATTGGGTTTTAGAGCCAGATAATATGTTTGGCCCGGCACCAAGCCGGAAGTTGGGAGGATGGTGATAATGTTGTTGCTGAAAGCCGTTGTAAAGGGAACCTGAGCGCCTGTAGCAGTTCCAAGACGGAATTCTACAAGATTTTGTGCATTAGAATCGTTTATCGTGGAGTTATCGGTCAATCTTACATTTTCATTAAAGGAAATAGTAGGATTAACAGTGGTTGAAGCATTATTGGTATTGTTAGCAGGAAGATAAGTGGTTGTAGGTGGAGTAGTATCAACACCGCCTGTTGGTGTTGCATCCACTGTAAAGTTATCAAAACGGTTGTTACCGCCTGTTCCACCTCCTGTTGAAGAAAATTCAACCTTTAATTTAAAGTTGGGATTATTAGATACCCCCGCCACTGCAGAAAAATCAAAATTAATTAATTGTGGGTTGGCATCCTGAGGAGTAACGGTCTGATAGGGAATAAAAGTAGTTCCGTCTGTTGTATAAGACCAGGTTTGTGTTCCTGCTCCCTGTGCTGACCTTCTCGTTGTAAATTTTATAACGACGTTATTATATCCTGTTGTTGGCAGATTAAACTGTAAGCCACCACCAATAGGATTGTTGAATCTTAAATGCGTTCCGGATGCATCTCCATTTCGGGCATTTAAATTGTCAGTATTAAAATTTTGTCCGGTACCGCCCGCAAAATCTATCACACTTGTTCCTCCAGCTATGGAGGTAAGAGAACCATTAACCAACGTAGATGAAGGCGTAGTGATAGAAGTTTGGGAAGTATTATTATTAAAATTCCAGTAATGGATAAGTGTCTGTCCGAAAAGCCCAGTCTGAAAAAAGAATGCGGCAATGACAGACCCTTTTAAAAGGTAGTTGTTGATCATTTTTGACTTCAATTAGATAAATACAAAAATGAACTTTATGTTTGGCAACTATTTTAATGGAATTTTAAGAAATGTTTAAAAAATAGGTCTGTTTCTGATAAAAGATAAAATGATGTGTTTTAAGATTCAGTTACTTTGAAGGCTTTCCGGAAAAATTTAGCATTGTTCCTGATTTAGCTCCTTCCAAAGGATGTTTTTGCATATACAAAAATCCTGAAACTGCACTCAGCAGCAAGAGTACAAAAATAACCAGAACAATTCTTTTTAACATGTCTCTCATATCGCTAAATTTTTAATATCTCGAATTTCTAAAGTTGAAGAAGGATACCCTTTTTTTACGGTATTGATCATCGCTTTCCCAACTTCATGTAAAGTTAGTGATTTTGATGGTAAAAAAATAGGAAAAATCCAAATAAAAGGTTTGAAGAACCATTTTACATTGATCTGACCATCAACAGGTTTCATAAATCCAGGTCTGAAATTATAAACCCCTTTAAAATTCATCTTTTTTAAAGTATTTTCTGTTCTGCCCTTTACCCTTGCCCACATTAGTTTTCCACTTTCTGTGCTGTCAGTACTAGCTCCGGATACATAGCTGAATACCATTTCTGGATTTTGGTGTAAAACAGCCTCTGCAAAATGAATGGTGGTATCATAAGTGATTTTGGTGTAATCCTCTTCATTCATCCCCACACTACTGATTCCGGCACAAAAGAAACAGGCATCATAGCCTTTGAGGCTTTCGTCATTACTATCGATGGATAAAAAGTCCGGAACAAGATATTCCTTTAGTTTAGGGTGCTTTTTTCCAGATGGTTTTCTGCTGATACTCAGAATTTCAGAAACATTTGGGTTTTCAAGACATTCCATTAAAACACCTTCGCCTACCATACCTGTGGCTCCTGTAAGAATTATTTTGATTGAGTTCATTGTTTTGCTATTGATAGTTGTATGACGGATGAGTGTGGAAAATTACTTTATTTCTTTTAGATAAAAGATAAAAGATAAAAGATAAAAGATAAAAGATAAAAGATAAAAGATAAAAGATAAAAGATCTTGTTGTTAAACAACTATTATCCGTACATATATCCATGCGGATATCAACATCAATAGGGGCGGGCTTTAGCCCGGCCGCTCAATAAATAAAATAATCAAAGTCCATTGGCTTTAGCCAAAACCTAGAAATGGACGGTTTTATTTGAAAATTGTTGTTTGTTGGGGTGATGAGATTGCTTCGCTGCGATCGCAATGACAGTGTGAAAAAGAAAACCGGACACTTTTTGTCCGGTTTTGAATGTAACTATTCTTTGAAAAATTATTTCTTATGCTGTAACTGGCTGTAAATATTCTGGATCAAGCCGTCTGCTACGGAAATTTTCGGAACAAAAATTTTATTGATATCCGACCAGGCCATTACATTGTTGAAAATGCTTAAAGCGTGAACCAATACATCGGCTCTGTCTTCTCTAAGACTATGTTTTGTCATTCTTTCCTCTACAGAAAGTTCATTGAACTCTTTATGTACTTTTTTCAGATGAGCTAATGACATGGGTTTCCCGTCTTTGGTTTTGCTCATGGAGAATACTTTATTGATGTTTCCTCCCGAACCAATAGCCACAATGGGTCTTTTGCTGACAATATTATTTTTGATCTCTTCCTTCATTTCTTTCCAGTTATCCAGGGTAACAAGATTGTTGAGAAGACGGATGGTTCCAATATTGAAAGATCTTTCATATACCATTTTACCATTTTCATAGAATGTAAGCTCTGTGGAACCTCCTCCTACGTCAATGTATAAATAGGCAAATTCTTTGTCAAGACCTTCAGCAACATGGTTTTCATAAATTAGGGTAGCTTCTTCATCTCCGGAAATAATCTCAATATTGATACCGGAAGCCTCCTGTACTTGTCTGATAATTTCATCACCATTAGCGGCATCACGCATGGCACTGGTTGCACAGGCTCTGTAGTGATCTACTTTGTAAATCTTCATCAGATCACTGAATATCTTCATAGAATCGATGACCATTTTTTCTCTTTCGGGACCTATTTTTCCGATGGTGAATACATCCATACCCAATCTCAGAGGGATTCTCAGAAGGTTCAGTTTGATGAATTCCGGTTTTTTATTGTTTATCTTTACTTCATTAATGAGAAGTCTGGCGGCATTACTTCCTATGTCTATTGCTGCGATCTTCATTTTTTGCTTGTTTTAGCTTTTAAATATTTATAAGTTTCTATTTGTGAACGACATTCTTTTTTATCGTTTCTGATGTATTCGTTACTCAGTTTTTTATCTAAAATTCTAGCTTTTACATTGTCTCTAAGCTGAATGTCAAGAATGTCTTTTACTTCTTTTTTAAGGTTCTTGTCAGTTATTTTGGCTGCTGCTTCAATTCTGTAATCAAGGTTTCTGGTCATCCAGTCGGCAGAGGAAATATACAGATCTTCTGCTCCTTTATTGTAGAAATACATTACTCTGGCATGTTCCAGATATTCGTCTACAATACTAATCGCCTTAATTTTTTCTTTAAATTCCTTTTGATTAACGGCACAGTAAATTCCTCTTACGATCAGTCTGATGGTTACTCCTACTGTGGCAGCATCATATAATTTTTCAATTAATAATCTGTCACTCAGTGAATTTGCTTTAACAATAATCTCTGCTTTTCTTCCTGCTTTAGCTTCTTCAATCTCCTTATCAATATGGTGAACAATCTTTTCACGCATAAATTGGGGGCAAACTAATAAATTTTTACAAGTTTTCAAAACCGGAATGTAATCATCTTTTGGTTTTTTCAGTACATTGAATACTTTATTGATGTCGGCCATAATGCCACGGTCAGAAGTCAGAAGCAGATGATCACCGTAAATTCTTGCTGTTTTTTCATTGAAGTTCCCGGTACTTACAAATCCATATTGAATGGTTTTATTATGGGCTCTCTTTTTGATAACACAAAGCTTGGCATGAACTTTTTTATTCGGAAGTCCTACCAGAACAGTAATTCCTTCCGGTTCCAGCATATCTTTCCACTCCAGGTTGGATTCTTCATCAAATCTAGCCTGAAGTTCAAGCATTATGGTTACTTCTTTACCATTTCTGGCCGCGTAGATCAATGCATTGATGATCTTTGAGTTGCTTGCCATTCTGTAAGCCGTAATCTGTATCGATTTCACATCTGGATCCATAGCAGCCTCACGCAGAAGATCAATCACCGGGTTATATTTATGATAGGGGAAAGTAAGCAGTACATCTTCCTTCATAATAACATCCGTCACCCTTTCTCCATGTTCAAAGGCTTGATGGGTGAAAGACGTTCTTTCTACAGGTCTTGCATAGGTTTCAAAAACATCAGGAAAATCCATGAAATGTTTGAAATTATGAATCTTTCCTCCCGGAATAATGCTGTCTTTCTTTGTTAGGTTCAGTTTTCTGATAAGGAGCTCCAGCAGCGCTTTATCCATATCTTTATCGAAAACAAATCGGGTAGGTTTTCCTTTTCTACGATTCTTAAGTCCTTTTTCTATTTTTTCTGCAAAGTTGGTACGGATGTCGTTATCCAGATCCAATTCTGCATCCTTGGTTACTTTAAAAGCATTGGCTGCAAATTCATCATACCCGAAATACGAGAAAATATGGGGTAAGTTGAAGGTGATTATATCTTCCAGAAGCATTACATTTTTTTCTTCCGGATCCTCAGTAGGAAGCAATAAAAATCGGCCTACAAACCGGGACGGAATTTCAATGATGGCATAGTTACTGGAATACTGCCAGTCTTTTTTCCTCATGGCAACCCCAAGATAGAGACTTTTATCTCTCAGGTAAGGCATTGGTGTATTTTCATGAAGAAGAATAGGGATTACATTAGATTCCACCACCTCATCAAAGTATTTTCTGACAAACTCTTTTTGTGGAGCTGTCAGGTTTTTAGAATTTTTGATGAAAACCTTATGGTCAGCCATTTCTTCCTGAATTTTTTTCCAGGTTTTATCGAAATTCAGCTGTTGCCTCATCACAATCTCATTGATGCGCTGGAGGATTTTGGATGGTGGCTGATAAAAGGACTCGGCAATTACCTTTTCCTTAAAATCCATGGCACGCTTTAATCCGGCAACACGCACTCGGAAGAACTCATCCAGATTGTTGGAGAATATTCCGAGGAAACGTATTCTTAAATGTAAAGGAACTTTTTCATCCATGGCTTCCTGTAAAACCCTTTCATTAAAGGCTAACCATGTAATATCTCGTGGATTAAAGTGTAATGACATTCTAAATGTGTATATTTTATCAAAAATAATAATTCGTCCAGTTTCTGCCTCTATTTCTTAGGTTAAACTTTGATTAATTTTAACAATCTTATTCTTGTAGTTTTAGTCTCCACTATTCCTATAGATTTTAATGTGGGTTTTTCTATCGGTTTGAAGGTGTTTTGACCTTTATTATATATTAAATTGTATAGAAGATTATGTCTGAAAATAATATCGAAATCAGATTTACATGAAAAAATTTCAGTATTAAAAGAATAAAAAGCCTGATTATTTCAGGGTTTTTGTCTTGTTTGTGTCATTTTGTCACAAAACGGGATATGGTACAAATGTTGTGAAATAGTGATTGTAAATTAAATATAAAAATTAGAAAAAATAAAAATATTATGAGTAAAATAATTGGAATTGACTTAGGAACAACCAACTCTTGTGTTGCTGTTATGGAGGGTAAAGACCCTGTTGTTATTCCTAACGCAGAAGGAAAAAGAACGACTCCTTCTATTGTAGCATTTACAGAAGACGGAGAAAGAAAAGTAGGAGATCCTGCAAAAAGACAGGCTGTAACGAATCCAACTAAGACAGTTTACTCTATCAAAAGATTTATCGGAACACACTTCAAAGAAGATGCTAAGGAAATTTCAAGAGTACCTTACAAAGTGGTTTCAGGTCCAAATGATACAGTAAAAGTAAAAATTGACGATAGAGAATATACTCCACAGGAAATTTCTGCAATGACTCTTCAGAAAATGAAGAAAACTGCTGAAGATTATCTTGGACAGGAAGTAACAAGAGCGGTAATTACTGTTCCTGCATACTTCAACGATGCTCAAAGACAAGCTACTAAAGAAGCTGGAGAAATCGCAGGTCTTAAAGTAGAAAGAATTATCAACGAACCTACTGCTGCAGCGTTAGCTTACGGTCTTGATAAAAACCATAAAGATCAGAAAATCGCAGTATATGACCTTGGTGGTGGTACTTTCGATATCTCTATCCTTGATTTAGGAGATGGTGTATTCGAAGTATTATCTACAAACGGTGATACTCACTTAGGAGGTGATGACTTTGATGATGTGATCATCAACTGGATGGCAGACGAGTTCAAAGCTGAAGAAGGAGTAGATTTAAAATCTGATGCAATTGCACTTCAGAGATTAAAAGAAGCTGCTGAAAAAGCAAAAATCGAGTTATCTTCTTCTCCACAGACTGAGATCAACTTACCATATATCACAGCTACAGCTACAGGTCCTAAACACTTAGTGAAGACTTTAACTAAAGCTAAATTTGAGCAATTATCTGCAGACCTAGTAAGAAGATCTATGGAGCCGGTTGCTAAAGCATTAAAAGATGCAGGTTTATCAACTTCTGATATCGATGAGGTAATCTTGGTAGGAGGTTCTACAAGAATCCCAATCATCCAGGAAGAAGTAGAAAAATTCTTCGGTAAAAAACCATCTAAAGGAGTTAACCCGGATGAGGTTGTAGCGATTGGTGCAGCTATCCAGGGAGGTGTATTAACAGGAGACGTAAAAGACGTATTACTTCTTGACGTTACGCCACTTTCTTTAGGTATCGAAACTATGGGTTCTGTGTTCACTAAATTAATTGAAGCGAATACTACAATCCCAACTAAAAAATCTGAAGTATTCTCTACAGCTTCTGACAACCAGCCAGCAGTAAGCATCAGAGTAGGACAAGGTGAAAGATCTATGTTCAACGATAACAAAGAAATCGGTAGATTTGATCTTCAGGATATCCCACCAGCACCAAGAGGAGTTCCTCAAATTGAAGTAACTTTCGATATTGATGCTAACGGTATTCTAAGTGTATCTGCTAAAGATAAAGGAACAGGTAAAGAGCAGACTATCAAAATCCAGGCTTCTTCAGGTCTTTCTGACGAAGAAATCGAAAGAATGAAGAAAGAAGCTCAGGAAAACTCTGCAGCGGATGCTAAGAGAAAAGAAGAAGTTGAAGTTTTCAACAAAGCTGACGGATTGATCTTCCAAACTGAAAAGCAATTGAAAGAATTCGGTGAAAAACTTTCTGCTGACAAAAAAGCAGCAATTGAAGCAGCTCACGCAGAATTAAAAACTGCTTTCGAAGCTAAAAATGTTGATGACGTAAAAGCTAAAACTGAAGCGTTAGATGCAGCATGGATGGCCGCTTCTGAAGAATTATATGCAGCTGGTCAACAGCCAGGTGCTGATGCAGGTGCTCAAAATGCAGGTGGAAACGCCGGAGCTGAAGATGTACAGGATGCAGACTTCGAAGAAGTAAAATAATTATTGATTAATACTAATTAATAAAACATATAAAACCGCTATAGACACCTGTCTATAGCGGTTTTTCTTTTTTGATATTTGCTGTCTTATGTTTTTATTGTTGTCTATCTACAGACAGGCTTACAACTCTTTTTTAAAAAGGTAATTCTTTCGTTTTTCAAATTATAAATTTCTAAAAGCAGTCGGTTAATAAAAATTGATAATAAATAGTATATTTGATCAGTATTTTAATAAGAAAACATACATATGAAAATAAAATTTATCTTTTTTTCTTTATTGTTGTTCAGTTTTGTGAATGCTCAGGTTATTTCTGGGAAAATTATTTCTAGTGAAAATAACCAAGTGATTCCTTATGCAAGAATTGGAGTTGAAAATGAAAATATAGGAGCACTTACAGATGAAAATGGAAATTACAGCATTGATTTATCTACTATTGATCAATCTAAAAAAATCATTGTTCAATTAGGGGGATATAATTCTTTTGAACAAAATATCAAAGACTTTATCCATTCAAATAATCATACTATTATTCTTAAAGAAAAAGTTAACGAAATTGCTGAATTAAAAATAGCTCCAAAAACTTTTGAAAGTAAAAATATCGGAGTCAAATCAAAAGCAAAGAATATGCTGTATGGGTTTAGCTCGAATGGTTCTAATCAAACAGCTTATAGGGAATTTGCAATCCCATTTTCAAATAAAAAAAGATTGAAAATTGAGAAAATACATCTTAATATAGCAAAGTTTAAAACAGATAAGCCTATAGTTCTCAACTTCAATATTTATTCTAATAAAAATAAACAACCTGGAGAGTCTATTCTTTTAGAAAATCTCACTACAGAACTCACTGCAGATAAAATCATAGACGGGACATTTACTTTTGACTTAAATGATTATTCTGTTTGGATTGATAAAGAAGATTTTTATGTATCTGTACAGGTTATGAGTGGATTTAAAGGTGATTTTGGTTTTAGCGCCGCATTATTAAGAACTGTTTTTGAAAGAACTTTTTACAGCAATTGGGAAAAAATAATTGCAGGAAGTCCAGCAATTAATATTGATGTGAAAATTGAAAAAGAAAAGCGGTCTACAACATAGTATGGTAGAAAATTGTTAGGTTATCAGTCATAGTGAACTATCTGCGACTAAAAAAAATATACACTGATATCTGATATGATTTAAATTTCTCCAGCAGTTTAAGTGATATTTTTGTATAATTGTTTACTCTAATTATAAGTAGTAAATGAAATTAAAATTATCTTGTGTTTTGATTGTATTTTTTATAATAATCAAGGCACAATCAAAAAATGATTTAAATTCTGAAGAGAAAGAATATATTTCAAAGTTTATATATCCAATAAAAACTTTTAATCCGGACGAAAGTGATACTAGTGATTTGTTGATCTTAAACAAACTCATTGGAAATTCTAACATAGTAGGATTAGGAGAATCTACTCACGGTTCGAGTGAAGTATATCAAATGAAATATAGAATAAGTGAATATTTGATTGCTAATAAAAATTTCAATGTCTTTTCGTTAGAAGCCAATATGCCTGAAAGCTTTTTAATGAATCAATATATTCAGGAAGAAAAAGGAGATCCTAAAGATATTCTAAAGGGAATGTATTTTTGGCTGTGGCAAACCCAAGAAACTTTAGCTTTTGTTGAATGGTTAAAAAAATACAATGAAAATCATAATCCAAAAGTTTTTTTTGACGGTTTCGATATGCAGTTTGCAAAAGGAGCAATAGATCAAATAAGAAAAACATATCAAGAAAATCACTTGTCTGAACAAGAGATTAATGACCTGGAAATAGCCTTAAAAGAAAACAACAGAGGCTTCAGAACGTACACTAAAAAAGGTCAAAAAATTATAGCTGAGTACCTGGTTTTAATAAAACAAAAATCTATCTCAATAAAAAATCCAGAAGAAAAATTACGCTTCCTGCAAAATGTAGATATTGTCAGACAATATAGCCAACTCAAATTTATTAGGAGAGACCCATTTATGGCGGAGAATATTAAATGGTTAAAAGAAAACTATTTGAATTCTAAAGTAATAGTCTCAGCTCATAATTATCACGTTTCAAAATTAAAATCTGATAGAATGGGGTATTGGCTCAATGAAATGTATGATAAAGATTTTGTGAATTTTGGATTTGCCTTTTATGAAGGTACTTATTCTGCAAGTATGGATGGGAAGCTTGGTACCTATAATTCAGAAAAAGCCGGTCCCAGATCATTAGAATATAAGCTTAACTCACTTAATATTCCCATTTTTATTTTGGATCTGAAAGCAATCAAAAAAGATGGCAACAAACTTGGCCATTGGATCTTGGAAGATATTCTGTTTCGAAAAACAGGATCGGGTACGGATAAAAATGAATTTACAAAAACCAATGTGGCTAACTCTTTTGATTATTTGATATTCATAAATAAGTCAACAAATTCAAAGCTTTTAAATGTTAAATCAAAATAAAGAAATGACAGTACTATAAAATAATCTTGTGGTAGACAGAGTTTACCGCGCGGGTTTATCTTTATCAGATAGTTTATTTTACAGTTATTTGTGTTAATATTAGATCGTTGAAAAAAGTAAAAGGATAACGTATGCAGAAAGATAGCTTTAATTGATATAGATTGATTATAACCATCACTACCATGAAAAAAAATCTTTTAAAAAAAGAAGCTGCAGATTTCATTATTGCGAGAGTGAAGAACTTATCAGTAACTCATCAACCCCAATGGGGAATAATGACAGCTAGTGAAATGCTCTTTCACTGCAATTCTTGTAACCGACAAATCTTAGAAGAAGGAAGGGAAAATAAAAAGACTCAGGTAAAACAATATCTGTTGAGAATTCTTGCCCTTTATATTGCTCCTAGCTTTAAAAAGAATATTCAGGGTGAGCCGGAACATCATACCAAAGGGAAAACCAATGATCTTGATTTTGCGAAATATAAAGAAGAATTTGTTGGTTTAATTAACCAATTTCCTCTTACTACTCGTTCTTTAACCCTTTCTCATCCTGCTTTTGGAAATATTTCAACTGAGGAATGGGGAATAGCAGCTTACAAACACATGGATCATCATCTGAGACAATTTGGGTTGTAAATTTCTATTTGAAAAATCAGTTTTTCACCTTTTTGCAATCATTCATTTTTACTGTATATTGTCAGTAAAAATGAATTTCTTACAAGTATTTATACAGACTTCGGATATCATAATAGGGATTGTCTTAATAGGAGCGCTGGGGTTTATCATTGGAGGCGGTATTGTTACATTGATTACCTATCTAATGACTCCGAAAACATTACCTAAGAGTAAATCTTACTATAGAAATGTATTTTTAATTGCAGGCCTAATGAGTTTTTTTCCCATTTGTATTCTAATACTATATTTTTTGAGCCTGTAGGATTAAAGAAATTTTTCATAAGAGCTATATAGGTTTGAAGAATGATGAGAGAATAATTTCTTTTTTTATTGTTTATTTGCAAAAACTATTTTGCAGATCATGAATGATACTAAGAGCAAATTCATTGCTTACTCTTCTTTACTGACCCTTTTATTAGGAATACTTACCAGTATTATTTTTTATAATTTTTATAATGGTACAACAATCAGCAGCTGGATCTCTTACTTTTATCTGCTGAAGCCTCTATCTCTGTATGTAACGCATTCAGAGGGTCCTTTTAATTTGTGGGAAACCATTATTTATTTTATTCTGTTTCTGGGAACTGTTTTTTTCCTGAAAACCAAAGGAAAAGAAAAAAGACTGCTTGGATTTGTTTTTTCAGTAGTACTGATAAATAATATCATGCTAGTGCTTTTTGGAATATTTAACTGGGTATATTTTTCTTTTAATCCTCCGTCAGGAATTGCTTTAGAAGCTCAACCCACGCCAATAACTTCAATAATGAAACTTTTGATTCAAGCATTTTATATCATAATGAGTTTCCTGGTTCTTAAAAAGATCAAACAGGAAAATGAAAAAAAAGTGACAATTGCTGCTAAGGAATTAAAATATACTGTTCAATGGCAAAGAGGGTTACATTTATTAATTGATAGCCTGGTAATCGTTGGAGTATTTACCAATTTTGCTTGGATGTTTTCTCATTCTTTACAAGGCAATCACATTTTCCAAAGTTACTTTAACAACTATTTCGGTTTAGTGATTATCATTGTTTTGATCAGATTGATTTTCTATCCTGTCTTTGAATTTTATTTCGGATCAACTCCTGCAAAATTTTTAACAGAGTCAAGAGTGGTGGATAAGCATAATAACCAGCCAGGACTTAAGACTATTTTTAAAAGAAGCCTTTATAGAAGTATCCCTTTTGATGGGCTCTCTTTCTTTGGCAAAAATGGATGGCATGATTCTCTATCTGAAACTTATGTGATAAAAGAAGAAACAGAAGGAATCCATTCAAAGCACTTTTTATGGATTTTGGTTTTTGTGGTTCCGCTTCTTTCCTATAATTATTTCATTAAGGGAGCAATAAGTGATCACCAATACTCAAAATCTTTAGAAAAAGAAGAAGGATATGATGTACAATGGTACAATAACAGCAGAATGAATATTAATACCAACCAATTTTATGTGGTTCAGGCTATTGATTATGCTCCTGATAATAATGTTTTAGGCTTAAAAGTAGAAGAAATCAAGGGAGATGCTGTAAAAGTAAAAAAGATAAAGCTGATGGGGGGCTTTAGCAATGATTTTTGGGGAGTGAAAATGGATTATGACCGTCAGATAGATAGCGCTCAGGTATATACCATATCCCGTATGAACTTGGAAAATATGTTTCCACAAAATAAGATAGAAAAGCTTCAAGGAACTCATGCGCAGGATCTTTTCAATAATGGAATAAAATATAATTTTAACAATGTGTATGAAGTAAATGTTCCCTATTTTGATCTGGGGAATACCTTTTATGATACCCAGCAGGAAACACGAAATAATAGTGGTAAATTTATTATTGGAAACAGAGGAAAAAGCGGAAAAGTGATTTCTGTGAAAAATATAAAAGGGGACATGATCTGGAAAGATCGTTTTCCTATAGTTTTTGGTGCTGCAAAAGGGAGTACTGAAGAAAAAGTTGTATTGAAGACCAATTATTCAGCAGAAATTAAAAATAATACCTCTGAAATCACTGTGGCAGATTCACTGAATAACCAGCAAAATTATATTCTGGAAATTAATGAAGGGGCTTTCAAAATATATCGAATTAAATAGTGAAACTTTAGCTTGTTTATACTTTGGTTTAACAATAATAAGAATCCAATAGTCCCGATTTTATCATATTGCTGTATATTTATCCCTTTAATTTTATCATCGGAAATACAAAATATATGAAAAATATCATTGGGATAATAGGGCTGCTGGCAGTGTTGACAGGTTGTAACAATTCTGATCGTAAAGTACAGCAAAAAGATGAACTGAAAGAACAGTCTCTATCCAAAGAAAAAGAATCTCACTCCAAAGAATCAGAAGTTTCTAAAGACAGAATTTCTAAAGAGGAAGCCGTAAAGCTGGCCATGAAACAATTTGATGCCTATTTACCTAAGATTCTTAAAACCTATGATGATGGAGTGATTGATCTTCAAGATCCTCATGTTGGAGATTTTACCGGTGATGGGATAGAAGATGTAGCTATTTACTGGAATATTGCACCCGAAGGAGGCAATGCATTGATAGGACAGGGATTATCATTATACAAAAATGATGGGCATACCGTTAAAGTGATTGCAGGATATGAACCGGATTATCTGTTTGCTTTTGATACCATCAAAAATGGGAAAATCATTGTAGAAAAACTGGAATATACGGAAGAAGATGGAAGATGCTGCCCTTCAATAAAAACTAAACATGCCCTTACCATCAAGGGAAGTAAAGTATATTAAATTGAACTAACATCTTAAAAATCTGAGCAGTCTTTCAAATTTTTAAGATGTTATTTTGTTTTTCAGAATATTTTTCCCCCATTCATTGATGTTATCCAGCAACGGAATGAATGATGTTCCCAACTCAGATAAACTGTAAACAACTTTCACAGGAGGTTTTGTTCCGAAAACAGTTCTGGTAATCAGCCCGTCTCTTTCCAATTGCCTCAACTGAAGACTTAGCGTTGTCTCCGTGATAAAAGAAAGCTCTTTTTTGAGTTCTCCAAACCGTTTATCTCCATTTTTAAGGTGACATAAAATGACACCCTTCCATCTTCCGCCAATAAGATCCATTACAAAACTTACTGCACAAGGATAGGATTTTTCACCAATATTAATATAGGAAGTTTCACATTCTTTTTCCATCTTTTTTATAGTATCTAAATTGATAGTTATTTCATGCTAATGCTGCAGAGTCTATTTTTACACAATAATAGACATAAAACAGTAAATAATAAAATGTATCAGTTAGCACAGATTAACGTAGCCAAGATGATTGGAGCGAATATTGAAGATCCGGTAATGAAAGAATTTGTAGAGCATTTTGACTCAGTGAATCAATTGGCAGAGGAAAGTAATGGCTTTGTCTGGAGATTAAAAGACGAAGATAATAATGCCACCGGTTTTAATCCGTTTAATGATGAGCAGATTATCATCAATCTCTCAGTATGGAAAGACAAAGAATCATTGGAGGACTTTACTTATAAGACCTTTCATGTTGATTTTTTAAGAAGAAGAAAAGAGTGGTTTCAAAAATATGGGAAAGCGTATTATGTGCTGTGGTGGATTAAAGACGGTCAATATCCAAGTGTAGAAGAAGCGCTGGAAAGATTAGATTATCTTCAGAAGAATGGACCCTCCGAATATGCTTTCAATTTTCAAACAGCATTTCAGAAACCAGGATTAAATATTGAATATTAAGATTCTAAATTTTGTATCTTGTCCTTTTATTACCAATCAAAAATTTTAATACGATGCATAAACTGAAGTTTCTCTTTTTAATACTAAGCTTTTCATTTTTATTTCAATCATGTCAAAGCCAGGGTTTTGATTTAGAGAAGATGGTACTTCCTGTTAAGCAGACAGAATTAAAAACATTGGGTTTGAAATCGTATGGAACCGGAGTAGGAACAGAAGCTGTTCAATATTCTATATACAAAGCGGATGTTGTTAATGATGGTAAGTTTCCTATTAATTTTGGTGGAATTAAGATTAAAGATGCTCCGGATTCAGAATTCTATACTCCGGGTATGCTTTCTTTTTATGGGAAAAATGAAGGAAGTAACTGTGAAGGATTTAAACTTAATCTTGAAAATCCTGATAATTTTCAAAAAGTATTGGACCATCTGTTGAATAAAAAAGATAAGTTCAAATTGGTTTTTGATAACGGAAAAGATACTGTGGACAGAGCCAGAGTTTTCAGTGGTAAACAGAATAATATTACGTATCTGGTTTTGTCAATGTTAAATGAGAAAGGTAAGAAAGTTGGTTATCTGGAAGCGATTAGTGCCAAAGAAACCCCTTTGCTAACTTCCAGATTGGGAGGAGTGTTCCAATATTACAATGATTATCTGGAATACCGCAAAAATAAAGCGGCTAATTTCAGTTATCTTGATTTTCTCAGGGAAACGGATGATAAATTCTATAAAGAAAATAATAATCTGAAGTAGAAAATAAATTGCTATGAGAAGTATTCTGGTTTTAATATGTGGTCTTTTATTCTCAGTATCTATCTACGGACAAGCGAAGAACTCTGCTGATGAAATCTCAGCTCAGGATAAGATTCTTTTGCAAAAATTCTGGAAAGATTTTACAGAAGCTGTTATCAAAAATGATAAAGCCAAATTAGAAACGCTCTGTGAATTTCCTTTCTATTGCAGACCCTGTATTGATTATACAGAATATAAAAATGGTAATCCTGTTACTGTGAAGGTAACCAAGCAATTATTTCATAAAAAACATTATAAAATCTTTTTTGAACAAGAACTAAAAGCTGAAGTTAAAAAACAGCAGAAGTTTAATGTAAAGTTCTTTCATCCTTATTTTAACCAGGAAGTGAAGATACATGGCATTTCGTTTTTATATACCAAAGTGCCTCCTTCGGACCATTGGGAAGGTGTTCAGGGGATGATTAGCCTGAAAAAAAAAGATGGCAAATTTAAAATAACGGGAATTGAAACTATTCCATAATTTAATCTAAGTTCTGGATAAAAATAGTTTGAAGTAAGAAACTAAAATTAGGAATTATCACGCTCCTTTTATAGCAGTCATTCATGATATAGCTAAAAGCAACTTCCAGTTTTCCTCTTCCAGCCTTCTCATAGACGATGCTGATGAGGCCAGGGCTTACCTTTTCCTGTTTCACAAAGCAATTTCAAACTTCTCAGAAACTGTCCCCAGGTATAATTGCATTCAGCAAACATAGGCGAGTAAGTATCCCAGCCTTTGTGATGAAAAATCAATAAAGTTCCGCTGTCATATACTAATTGCTCAATTTGGCCTTCCATTTCCGGATGCATTCTGCGCAAAGTTTCCTTGTCTCCCGATAAAAGATGAAAAGAAATTTCAGTTCCTATCCACTCATGAGTGCCTGAGACACAATGCCATTGAATTTCTTCAAAAGGGCTAAGCTTTACGAGTTTCATTTCCTTAAAATAATCCGGGCCAAAAGAGAATCGGGCAATACTGCCCATTTCAGCACTGGTTTTGGTTTGTGGTGTCCACCATGCAGATAATCCTGACTGGCTGCTGATGGCGTGATACACTTTTTCCCTTGAGGCTCCAATCAGTAAAGAATGATAAATATTCAGCATGTTCAATGATGAGTTATAATGGTTTGGTTTTTAATTGAATACTAAAAATACAAAATAAATATAAATCATAAGATGAAAGAAATGAAAATAAGAGGTAATAGTATTCTAATAGACTGTTTTTTGTACTTTAGTACAGATAAATAAAACGATTTTGGTTGAGGACAAAATAACCTTTGCTTCTGAATCAGAGCATTTCACACCATGTAAGCAAAATTAATGTATGAGGTATTTTTCTATTGTACTTGTTATCATTCTATTGCAGGCCTGCAATAAGAAAAAAGAGGAACAATTAACCGTGTCATCTAAAACTGAGCTGAAAGAAAGTAAGGGGAAAGTAGATTCAACGGGACATAATTCAAAAGAGATTTCAGAGGAAGTAAAAGACGGGCAGGATGATGTCATGTTGGCAGAAGACATACGGTTCAATGGTAAGACAAAAAGGATTTTTGATCTCAGAGATTTCGAAAAAGTTTTTGGAAAACCGGACAGTATCAGGCTAATGGCTGATGAGAATCCTTGTGCTTATATCTTTGATGAAGGGACTCTGGAAGACAAATACCTGTATAAAAACGGATCTTGTTTTGAAAACAGTGAAGAGAAGGTTGGTGTCAATGAATTTAGATTTCTCAACGGAAATTTTATTCTGTACAAAGGAGAAAGAATAGATGCTAAAACTACGTTGGATGATATCAGAAAGATCTTTCCCAATTCAGTACGAAATATAGAGAAACTGGAACGTCCCGGAGAAGGAGAGCTTCCGGTTATCAGATTAAGAGAGGATAAAGCGGGAATTTCTGACGGACACATTAATATATACTTTAAAAATAACAGAGTACATTCAATCTGGTGGTGGTTTCCTTGTTAAAGAATAGGATGCTATTAATCTATGGTTATACAATAAGAACCCAAACAAGTATTAAAATGAAATTAACCCAATACCTATCATTACTTTTTATAGGCTTTCATCTGATAAGCTACGGACAGAAAAAAGATAATAAAGAATTACAATCCAAAGTTGAGCAGTTTACCCAAAAAGTAATCCATCTGATTACTGAGAAAGATTATGCTGCTTTGAATCAGTTAACAACCTCAAAAGTGTATTGTTATCTATGCTTTGAAAGTGCTCCTGAGAAAAATGCATTCGTTGGGAAAGATGCTTTCTATAAGAAACATATCAGCACTATTTTCAACAAAGAATTATTAGAGAGGCTGCAGCGTAATGAAACGAAGTTTTCTTATGACGGTTCTGATCCCGGATTCAAAGACAGAGATTATATCATATTGTACACTACTCATCGCCCAAATGAATTTGGAGATGGTCATGAAGGCGCTCAATTCGTTTTTTGGCTAAAGGATGAAAAGGGAAACTTTAAACTTTCAGGAATTGAAACCATACCTTAAAGATCAGAAAACTCATGATGAATATACAGTCATTTTTTTTATTTTTTGCCATAATCATTAGTTGTAATTGGGCTAAAGCAAACAGTAATTTTGCAAATACAATTATTTCCAAAACGTATGTCAAAGAGCGTTCTCATGATACAGATACATTAAAAGTGTATCAAAATGATACTGCCGTTTTCAGAAAGGAGGAAATGATTATACAACATCCTGAAACTAAGCCAAAGCTAACTGTACGTTATGAATTGATCAATCCGAAAGATGGAGCTTACTATTTTATTTATAATGGAAAGAAACAGTTGGTGAAAGAAGGAAAATACACGGCTCAGTATAAGTATGAAGGAATTACTTATGACCAGGGTGATTTTTATAATTCAAAAACCTATTTTTATAAGGAAAATGGTAATCTTGAAACCATCCATTACCAGGAAGATGGCAGGAATCTGAAGACTGAGTTTTTTGATCGTGACAAACAATTAACCAAAATAAGATACTTCAATAAAAAGACATCAGATACCGATAAAATTGAAGTGTATAAAAAAGGAAAATTAAAAGAAACCCGCATCTATAAAGGTTTTAATACCTATAACATTGTAAAAGCAGGTGAATAGATTTGAGTTTGGATTCCATGGCGATAGGAGGGTTAAAAAATAATTGATTCTCCTAAAGTTTTTTAGGTCTTATAAGATAGTAAAGTTGGCGTTCTTCATCAATGAGCAGCATATAATTTCCGTTTTTAGGCTGGTATACAAAAAAAGAAAAAGGATCTCTTACATAATTGTCGGGATGCTCTATGAATGCATCCTGTTTGTAATGCAGTGTCTTTTTCGGCATTTTGATGGAAAAATAAGATGTTCCTGTCCATCCATTACGGCCCGAACCATTTCCGGTTCCCCAGCTTAGATTTTTTAAACTCCAGAAAGTACGGGCATTCCATACTTCTTTTTGAGTATGATCTCTTTGAATAAGCCCTGTAGATTTGTCTACCTCATAACCGGCATTACTGAAGTCAATGGCTTTTTTATTGGGAGTGTTTTTAGGGTAACCATGCCAGTCTTTTTCAGCATAGAAATAATTCCAGACATTGTCTTTAAGTACAGTCAATTTATACTTATACTCATTTCCAGGTGATTCAGAGTGAATAATATCATCATACATATAATCCCTGTTTGCAATGATGTTTTCCGTTTCTGCCACCGAAAATATTTTAGCATCATCTATATTTTTATACGGATAATGAGTTGTGTCACCATCTTTCAGCCAATTACTGTAGGTATTCTGATCTACATCCACAATATAATCATTGAAAGTCTGGTAATTATGAATGCCGTTTTCAGTGTTGTATTGATATTGAAGGCTGTCTGTTATCTGCCCTTTCAGATTTATTTTATACCATGTATAGGTATTATTGGCACCCTCTTTTTCAGAATCATGATCCCTTTTGGTAATGATGACAATCGTACTGTCGTTTTCCTGAATAACAGGCTCATGGATACCTCGGGATAGTTTAATGATTTGATAGTCATTATCTTTCAGACTGTCCAGAGTCGTGTATGATTTATACTGTTCCGGAAGTTTTTCAGATCTCAGCTTATATCGCTGATAATACATTTCGGAATCTGGTAAGAGGATCACTGCAATGATGGCAATGCTCCAGAGTATGACAGTTTTCTTTTTAATATTTATTTTCATCGTATTGGTTTTTAGTTTTTTATATCAGATTAAGCACGAGATTGTAATCCAAAAGATTAGAAAATAATGCCCAGATTTCATCCTGATTCCAATATTTTTTTGAGGGCAGGCAAAATACAATAAAATAAAGAATATTGAAAATAAAATGTTGTCTATATTAATTTAAGCAAGAGATTTTAAAAGGATATTTTGTAAAAATGCATTATTTATCGATAACAAAAGCGTAAGCTATCGTTTTGTAACAGAGAACAGTGAATTTTCTACAAAGACAAAATACGATAGACTTACGCCCGTGCCTTCATATTGGCGTGGGCTAGGTTTTTCTTGTCTTTAGGTTCTTCGCTGTGCCTCTGTTACAGGTTGACTTTAGTTCCATGCCTTTTACTTTTTCCACCAATAATTATTTGCGGATCACAGTAATAAAATACTGGTTCTACAGTCAAAAGGTAATAGTCTTATCCTTGTTTAGAAAAAAACATCCATAATTTAAAAAAAAAATTATGAAAGTATACTATTTATCAGGGTAACACCGGTTATCGTAAAAACCCTATATTAAAATCGCGTTTTCACTATTTTGAGAATTAATAATAATTTTTATATTTAAAAAAAAATTAAATGAACAATGAAAAAAAATTATCTAAATGCATTATTTCTATGCACTACTTTAGGCGTTTCAGCCCAACAAAAAGAGGTCTATTTTAAATATGACGAAGCTGGTAATCAGCGTTATCGTGGACCTGAATCCAGTGCTAAGCAGACAAGTGATACTTTATCAAAAAAAGAATCTCAAACAACTTCTCTAGCTATAGATGAAAAAGAATTCTGGAAGCAAATCCGGTTATATCCTGTTCCGGTTAATGATGTGTTAACAATTGACTGGACTGAACAAGTTGATGGACTTGTAGAATCTGTTTCATTATACCAACATAGTACGGTACACTGGAAATTTCAGCAACAGAATATTCCTGATCTTAACAGGCAACTGAAAATTAATATGACAGGCTATGAGTGGGGAGTTTATGTCATTCGTTTTACTTTAAAGGATGGAAGAATTTTTAGTAAAAACATAACCAAGAGATAATAAAAACACAATTTGAAATCATGAAATATTACAATAAGAAAATAAAATTATTTTCGACTTTTATATTGTCCTGTATTTCCATTTTAGGATTATCGCAGAGTCCTGCGTCTCAGAAGTTTCACGATACCAAAGGAAATATAGAAGTGACTCAAGCGGGACAGCTTCAATATACATTGCCTATTGACCTCCCTCCTGGTGTAAAGAATATAGCTCCCAATATCAGTCTTGTATATGGGAGTGGTGCTGGAAATGGATTGGCTGGTTATGGATGGAACATTTCGGGAATTACAGCAATATCTAGAGTTGGGAAAAACCTTGAGCAGGATGGTGAAAAAAAAGGGATAAAGTTTGATTATTCCGATTATTATAGCTTTAAGGGGCAAAGGCTGATTTTAAAATCAGGTGAATATGGTAAAGATGGCGCTGAGTATGTAACTGAAAAATATTCTAACATAAAGATCAAATCTGTTGGAGCACTTACCGGAGAAATAAAAGGACCTGAATATTGGGAAGTTACTTTTGAGGATGGATCGCAGGCCTTATATGGAGGTTTTACTTCCGGTAACAGCGATGCGAGAACTCCTATTGACTATAATATTGTAAGAACCAAAGATATAAATGGCAATGTTATTACATTTAACTATTCTTTTGAAAATAATGTTGCTGTTATCATGAATATCGGATGGGGAGCCAATTATACTCAACAGACTTCAAATTTTAATCGAATTGAATTTACATATAAATTTAGACCAATACCTGAAACTGCCTATATGGAAGGAATCGGTTTTTCACAATCTAGATTGCTTGAATCTGTTCTTGTATATACCAATGGTAAACAGGATAAAAAGTATAGTATTTCTTATAAACAAGATTGGCAACTAACTGGCTACAGGTATCTGGATAAGATAACAGTTTTAAACAGTAAAAATGAAGAGGCAAATCCTGTGACCTTTACTTATGAAAAATCTATGGATCTTCCCTTTAATTATGGATGGGAACAAACTTGGTCATTAAGGCCAAAGGAGGGTAAAGATTTGGTGGGTGATTTTGATGGTGACGGTAATCTTGATTTATTAAGATATCATTCTGCAACCTCACAGAAAATACCTGAAACTGGTTTATACTTATACAGTAATCTTTATAAAGGTGACAAGTACAATTCTATAATTCCAACTTTTTTAGGAAATATGGCTTCTTTAGTTGATATTAATGATGCGACAACTGTTAATCTGAAAAAGGATAATCTTATCCGTAACCGTCAGGGGTTTGTCATAAAAAAGAGGGTCAATAATCCTACAACTTCTAAATCTGATTTAGAATTATCATTTTATAGTATCACTGAAAGTAATCAATTGAATCTGGATTATAAAAAAGTTATTCCCTTTTCAGGTTATAGCTTAGGTCCTGGATCCTTAGGAAGAAATAACTCAATAGTGCTTGGGCTAAAAAATGTTGATTTTAATGGTGATGGTCTTAGTGAACTTGTTTTGAGGCTACTGGACGAGCGTTGTTGGCGCGATCCAAATAATTTTATTGAATGTGAATATACAAACAGATATGTTGTAGTTGATCCCGATGAGTCAATTCAAACTAATCAATGGTATTATACCATACCACTTTATAACAATACTAATGAAGAAGTATTTACAGACTATCGCGTTGGCGACTTTAATGGAGATGGTTTAATTGACTTATTAAAACTGGATGAGAATAAAAGACCGTACCTTATTACTTTTCAGAAAAACCTGCAGGGTAAGTATACTTCTGATATGATTCCTTATTCAGTAAACAATCAAACCCTTAATGGTATTTGGGAAAGTGGTGTTGTTGGAGACTATAACGGGGATGGACTTAGTGATATTATGATACCTCAATCAAATGATTCTTCCCGTTGGTATTTTTATGCTTCTACAGGGACTGGTTTTGCAGAAAATATCATCGATTTTGAAAGACCTCAAAAAGATAGGACGGTATATAAAGATAATTATCAGAATATCAAAATATCAAATCCTAAATCCTTTGTTGCTTATGACATTAATAATGATGGGAAGGCAGAGTTTATACGTCTTTCTTCATATAGAAACTATACTAAAGATAGCTTTCAGGATAGTAATACGGATGTAAGATACCATAGAGGAGCCATCTCATCGTTTAAAGTTTTTTCAATCTTCAAAGAGAACGAACAGCCGATTGAAGGTTCGAGCGGTTCATTTGGTACTTATTTATATTTAAATGAGAATAATATCAATAATGAGTTGGCAGTAAATCATATGGATTTTGTAGGTTTGCCTGTTGACCAATGGTCGGGAGCTATGTTAAGACGATTGGTATTAGTTTCAGCAGTTCCTGCTGTTGGATATGTAGAAAGTATAGAACAATTTATAGCATCCCACCCGTATTACGATATTGCGAAAGAAGCCCGCATCAAAAGTATCTCACAAGGAGGAATAGTTACTGATATTACGTACAAACAATTAGATAAAAAAGCAAATCCTTGGTTATACGATATATCTCAAACAGAAAGCTATCCATATGTCCAAATTAATCAGTCAGTAGGGATGTATGTTGTTTCCGGGATTACCCAATCTACCATGTCAGATAAAAAACTGAAACAGGATTTCAGATATAGAGGACTTACCTCTAATATTCTTGGTAGAGGAATGATAGGATTTAGGAAAACGGCTCGCAGTTCATGGTATGCTGATGGATTTGAAAGCACTAAAGTATGGTCTGGAGTTGAAATTGACCCAACAAATGATGGTATTCCCGTTAAAGAATGGACAATCAGAACGAATGATGATGCTAAAATATTTCCGGCAGATATTTCTGAAAATAATACTCAGTTATTGAGCTTTAAATCTACTACATATCAAATTGATAAACTCCTTAACGGGCAGCTTGTAACAATTGTTTCCGATGCTAATAAGTCTAAGGTAGTTACAGCAATTGTTCCAAAAACTAATAAAGGGAAAGACTTTTTAACAAGTACTATAGCTGAAAGCAAAATGATTTATGGGGAACACTATCTTCCAATGCAGAATATTTCAAAGATTAATGGCGGGTATTCTGTAAAGACTTCTACCTATGAGTATAATAATAACCCTACAGGAACAGGGGGAGATTATTATATAGGACGTTTGAAATCTAAAACAGAAGTTATTCAGGCCTATAATGATACCAAATCCGGTAAAGAAGAATATACTTATGAAAATAGTAACCTAAAAACGATAAAAAAATGGAATACTGATAATACAGGATATCTTTTAGATACTTATCATTATGATATGTTTGGTAATGTTATTCAAAAAGTGACTAGCAATAGTGTAGATTCTCAGACTCAAACTGAAAAAAGTGAATATGATCCTAAAGCAAGATTTGTCATAAAGAAAACAGATAACTTAGGTCTGGATACTCATGTGACTTATAATGATTGGGGACAGATATTAACCCAAACAGATCCAATGGGTAATGTTTTAACCAATACCTATGATGAATGGGGGAAATTGACGACTTCCAAAACCAATTTGACAGGAATGATCAGCTATATCTATGATAAAGATGGAAATTCTAATACAATTGTCACTCAAAACAAACCAGATGGTGATAGGTCGACAACTTTCACAAATAAACTGGGACAGCAATATAAAGTTTCTGCTAAAGGATCAGGACAGGGGCAGTTTATCTCTAAAGAAACACAGTATGATATCTTAGGCAGAAAAGTGAAGGAATCAGAACCCTATTTTGAAGGACAAGGTGCTAGCAAATGGAATATGATGGAATATGATGATGCTGTTTTTCCTGCTAAGGTAAAGGTTACAGCATTTACAGGTAAGCAATCTGAAACGATTGTTTCAGGTCTTACTACAACTATTACGGAGTTGAACGGAAATGGCAGAATTACATCCAAAACTATCGATGCTTTAGGTAATGTAATTTCTTCTACAGATAAAGGTGGAATAATACAGTTTTCTTATAATGCCTCTGGAGATCAGATTCAGGCAAAATATGCTGAAAATATTGTGACTACGAAATATGATTCATGGGGACAAAAATCTGAATTTAATGATCCTTCAAATGGTATCTATAAATATGAGTACACAGGATTTGGTTTACCTAAGAAAACTATAAGTCCAAAAGGAACCAAAGAATATATTTATAATACCTTGGGGCAGCTAATTTCTCAGAAAGAATTTTCTACGATAGATAATGGACAAACTACCAATAAAACTATTTCTTTTACTTATAATGAAAAAGGGCAGCTTACTAATAAATCAGGTACTCTGAAAGGACAGATATTTAACTCTGTTTTGATCTATGATCCACAAGGAAGGTTAATCTCCTCTTCAGAGAATAGTAATGGAAAAACTTATACAGAAAAGGATATTACCTTTGATAACAAAGGAAAAGTCATCTCTTTTGAAAAAGAATTACTGTCAAGAGGTTTCTCAACTAAGGTTACCATCGAAAACAGATATAACACCTGGAACGGAGCACTCTATCAGATTAAGGATAAAAATTCAGGGAGAATTCTTTGGGAGTTGAAAGAAGAAAATGCCAAAGGACAGGTTTTAAAGGCTCAACTGGGGGGAACCGAGGTTGGCAATATATATGATGCCAATGGTTTTCTTCAGGAAACTAAACAATCGTCTTCTCTACAGTCACCAATACTGAATATCCAGTATACTTTTAATGCGATCAGAAATGAATTGAGTTTCAGAAAGACCTTAGGTGATATTTATTTGGAAGAATCTTTTGATTATGACGATAATAACCGACTTATTAACTGGACAAACCCGGTAACGGGTATTAAACCATCGGCAAGCAGAAATGTATATGATATAAAAGGGAGGATTACAGAAAATGATGAGGTAGGAATGATGAAGTTTGAAAATTCAGCAAAGATCTACCAATCTACCGGAATGACTTTGAACACAGCTGGAACACAGAATTATAAAGGAGACCTGATCCAGACGGTTCTTTATAATGAAAATAATGACCCTGTGTGGATTCATGGAGAAAAAACGCGAATCAACTTTGAGTATGGATTGAACAGTATGAGACAACGGGTTGATATCCAAAGGCTAAAAAGTGCAGGAGGAGCAACTGAATTAAGAACAAATGGAGAAGGGATCTGGGACCCTAACGCACCACAATGGAAGCTGGCTTTTACTAAATTTTACAACGAAGATGGAAGCTTTGAAGTGGTAAAAGATCAAGCTACAGGCGAGGAGAAGCATATTCTATATATTGAAGGCAGCCCATATGAATCTAATATTATATATTTGAAAGACTTTGGTGAGACTACAGGTTCTTATAAATTTCTTCATAAAGACTATATAGGAAGCATTCTTGCCATTAGTGATGAAGCTGGAAATAAGGTAGAACAAAGGCATTATGATGCGTGGGGTAATCTTACTCATCTAAAATTAGGAAATGCATCTGTTACTACAGATAAAGCTGTAATTAATGGAACCTCTTTGCTTATTGATCGTGGATATACCGGGCATGAACATTTTATGGAAGTGGGTATTATCCACATGAATGGAAGGCTATATGATCCGCTTCTCAGAAGGTTTCTGAATGCTGATGAAAACATCCAGGATCCTATGAATACCCAGAATTACAATAAATATGGGTATGTAATGAATAACCCATTGATGTACAATGATCCTGACGGAGAATTTTTGTTGTGGGCAGCCGGAGCTTTATTAGGTGGATATTTAAATGGCGTAGCAGCCAATGGTGGAAACTGGAACCCAGGAAAATGGGATTGGGAAAGAACATGGAGCGCGGTATTGGGAGGAGCTATAGGAGGAGCTGCTGTATCAGGAGCATTGGGGAATATAGCGAGTAATGGCGGAGCCATTAAGAACTTTTTACCGGGAATTGTATCAGGAGGATTAAACTCTGCTTTTACCGGAGGTAATTTCTTAGGGGGAGCCATTGGTGGAATATCATACACAGGTAACTTATTTGATAATAGAATTACTTCTACAGGTAAGGAGATAAGTTATAGATCTATGAGATCTTCAGATGCTGAAAATGGAGCATTTGGAAACTACTTGGGATCAATGCATGCAGATCCATTGAGTGTTGTACTAAGTATTTATGGATTAAATCCCAATGCCCCGGCAAATATATACAGTCTTAGTATAATTGCATCAGTGTTTGCACCTAAAGATGCTTGGATTGCAGTTGGTAGTACTGATACAATGAATGAATGGGCAAAAGACTATATTAAATTCAGTATAAATAAAGATGGTCACTTGTTTGATCATAGGGATTTAAATGCAAAGCCAATACTAGGGATAACAAATCCTGTTACTGGAAGAATTATATTAGCACCGATACTTTTTAATGGAAAGAAAACAAATTATAGTTTAGGTGAAGTTGTAATACATGAAAGTAAACACTTTATTAATTGGAAAAATGGAGTATTTCAAGGAAATAACCCAATAATGAATGACTTAGATGAAATTTCTGCTTATATTACTGCAGGACAATGGACTGGAATAATAGATTCGGGAATAAAGTACTACTTAAATTCAATAACAAACTATATGTTAAACTTCAGAAGATAATGAAATGAAAAAAATCATACTAATAATAATCTGTTTCAGTTTTATTTCGTGTTCTGCACAGATGAAACTAAATAAAAGTAAAGAAATAGATATTCTTATAAATACTCCATGGAAATTTGGAGAAAATAATAACATACATTATACTATTAAAAACAAAAGTAATAAGACCTATGTTGTTGATCCATATGGCTTTTCAGGAGATTCTTATTGGCTGTTTAATAATGAGAAACTTAATCCAATTGATCGTTCAAGAGGCTATTACACGAGGCATACAGATGAAGATTGTAAGGGTGATTTAATAATAATAAAACCTAAACATAAAATCGATATAGCTTTAAGTCTAAATTATAGTGAAAAAGGTATCTATGATTTATCTAAGCCAGGAAAGTATATATGGAATATTAAATCTAATCACAGTAAGAAAAATGATATGCCATTAACCTGTAAATCATATATCATTACTTTAGAAAAGAAAGGATATATTATGTTAGAAGATAGTATTGTTGCTAAGATTCCTTTTATAAGATAAACACTTCAATAAATATATTAAGAAGCTATAGCTCTAGGTTAATGTAAACCCGAATTGAAAGTCTTTTCTAAACAAAAGTAGGCGAAATTCTACTTTTGTTTGTTCTTACATAATAATCCGAATAGTGTATTCTAGTTTGTAGCTAGCAAGGGCTTTAGTAAGGAGTATTTAAGTAATGGCTAATAGAATCCATGAAAATGGGATTGGGAAAGAACATGGAGTGCGGTACTAGGAGGAGTTATTGGAGGAGCTGCTGTGTCAGGAGCATTAGGAAATATAGCTAGTAATGGCGGTGCCATTAAGAACTTCTTACCGGGAATGGTTTCAGGAGGATTAAACTCTGCATTTAGTGGTGGTAATTTCTTGGGCGGCGCTATTGGCAGTTTATCCTATACAGGTAACTTATTTGATAATAGAATTACTTCTACTAATCTGGATTTTGCGGGATATAGATATAGTATAAGTGAAATGCTTGTGAGTGATGATAATACTTTAATTGGAGGAACGGAAGCTGAATTCAGCAGGGATACAGTACTAAAAGTAGAAAAAGCTCATTATAAAAATCAATTTATCAGAGGTAGCTGGCAGTTTGTAGATGAATCAAGTGATTTAAGTCCTTATATACGTAGCCAAGGCTATTCATTTGGAGGTAGTCGTAATAGAGATCTTTTAGTCCATGGAGAAAAAAAAGCCTGGGGAGTAACAGAAGTTCTTACACACAATAATATTCTTGTCTGGCAAAGAATATATTTGCCAAAAGGAGCATTCATAAGCTTAGAGCAATTAGACTTAACAATGGGACATGAGATTTTTCATTCTATTTTAAATAATGCCAGAATTCCTGACGTAGAGAAAATTACTGGAACTAATCAACGTGTTAGACTACACGAATATTATACTTCTAGATGGGAGCAGGAATATATTATGTTTAGAAAATGAGAAAGGCTTAATTTGAATATGGGTGCATTTAATACAGCAATCGAAACATATAATGATTTGCAGTCATTAATGAATAAAATAAAGCCAATATATAATAATTATCTTAAAAGTACATTGAAATGAGAAATGTTATGATAGTTGCGATTTTTTTCTTTTTTTTTCTTGTGAACAAAAAGAAAAAAAATCATTTAGCCTAAAATATATTAAAAGTGATAATGAATTGTCTCTTATATTTGAAAACAATACTTCTCAAAATATTGTTTTTCCCACACCTAATACACTTGAGTTTGGAGATGAAAATTTAAAAAAATTTTCTACTCAAGGTAATATGGAAGATTCTTATCCAATTACAGTCTATGCAATAATAAAGGATAACCAATCTTCAAAGTTTTATCAAGAAAAATTAGATAGTATTTATGATAGTTTCTTAACTGAAATTGGTAATTCTGATTTTATCGGAGATAAAAAAACGGGTGATGGCAATTCAGTCTTTTATTTAAAAGAAAAAGAAAAGCTGATTATAAAATATAATTTAATCATAAGGCAATTACCGTCAATGAATTATTCTTCAAAATTTAAACAAAACTATTATCCTTACGATAAAGTATTAAAAGGAAATTATCCTGAAGGAGAATACTTAAGAAGGTTTTCAAAACTAAATTTTGATAAAGCAAAATTTGTAGCACAACCTGTAATAGAGGATAGTCTGTTTTTAAATATTTCTAATAAAGATGCAAACAATTAGATAATAAAATCACTAAAACAAGAGCAGGAAAGTTCCTGCTTTTGTTGCTTATGGAATTTAATCTTATAAAATGAAAAAGATCATATTAATAATAACATGTTTTATTTTCTGCTCTACAAAAATGAAGGTCAATAAAGGTAAAAAAAAATGATATTCTTATAAAAACACCTGTAGAGCTAATTGTATATAGACCAGTAATTTATACCTTAAAAAGCAACACTATATAGACGCTTTAGAAAAAGGTTACATTATGCTAGAGGATAATATTGTTGTTAATATTTCATTTATAAAATAGTGAAGATATTATAAATTTACAAGCAGACTCTTTACAAAATCAATGAATTACGTGTTTTCACGAAGCTTATGATTTAGCAATACCAATAATTCTTTTTTTTCAATGTCCAAAGTTTCTGTATCTATCCATAGTGATTCAGGTTTAGAGGAAAAAATATTACCAATGAGTTGTAGAGGATTACCCATCCATTGGTCTTTGTATTTTTTTGGATCTTTAGAATTAATAAAAATATTTGTTGTTCTGTAAAAACCGGCTTGAAAACTTTCAATATCATTCCAGTCTATAAATACAGATTGTAATGAAGTATGGTTGGTGATTCCCTTATCATTGATTTCCAATCCGGGAATTTCTTGATTAGCTTTAACCAACTGTCTGTATTTGATGACAATAATATAGAATACAATAAAAACCCATAAAATGGAGATTATTTTTACTACAAAATACTGGGTTAGCAACAAATAAACAAAAAAGAAGAATCCCAGCAAGCAAAGAATGATGCTGATGATAATATTGCTTTTCCTGAATTTAATTTCAGCCATATGGTGTATTTTTTCTTAGATAAATGCCCTATTCAAAATAGGAAATCGGGTATCTGTTTTATTTCAAAAGTTTCAGAAGCTCTGTGTTTTTATGGGCTTTAGCCATTTGTAAGGCAGTCTTTCCGTTCACAGTACCACTATCAATTTCAAAGCTAATTCTTGATTTTTTATCAGCACCCTGAGATAGAAGATATTTTGCAATTTCAGTATCATTCTTTTCTACGGCAAGTAATAAAGCATTATATCCATCATAATTATAAAAATCCATTGGTGAATCCTTTCCTTTTAGAGGAATTTTTTTGATGAATTCTAAGTCCTTATTTTTTACAGACAGTAATAAAAGATTTCCAAGATCTTCGTAATTAATGATCTGAGGCTGGTGGTTCAGATAGAGCTCTTTGGCAATTCCAAAATTTTCATAGAAGATTGCTTTATACAATGAATTTTCAGCATAAGCTCCTTTTTTGATAAGGTAGAAAGTGATTTCCGGGCTTCCATATTCAATAGCACCATCTACTAGTTTTTTATCCGCAGTAATGTTGGCTCCTTTTTCAACCATATATTCCACCATGGGGAAGTTTTTTTTCCAGATCGCCGCCAGTACTGGTGCTGTTTGACCCGGAAGCATGGCTTTAATAGGGTATCCTTGGTCAACCATTTTTTTTACCAGTGGAAAATTATTTTCGCGGATGGCGTTATAGAAAGCATCAATCTGCTGCTTGGTTTGGGCACTTAATAATGAGGAAAGGCATATAAGAACGGATATTCCGAATTTTTTCATTCTAAATATAATTTTGATAAGGTGTAAAAGTAACTCATTTCAAGGATTACAGTGAAACAGGAAGTTTATAGGAGTTCATTTTTCCATTCCTGAGCCAGTGCCTCCACATAGTCTGTAAAATAGGTGATGTTGTGGAATGTATGAAAAGTATATTCCGGTTGATTTTCCAAAAAATCTACATTGTCAAAAGCATGATCGTGGGCAAAAAGGAAAACCTCTTTTGTTTTAGGATCATAAACTGTGGTATTTCCGTTAGCTTCAATCACAAAGCTGATGAAATTTTTGTAATCAATCGGAGGTATGTTTTCACTTTTACATAAATCTTCATAATAATCATCCCAATCATTAATTCCTAGTGAACAGTCCGATCCTATGAACATAAACTCCTGATTATTGGATAAGCTTGGATGAGGTTGATTAAAAGATTCCCGAATACCACCAATTTCGTTCTGTAACAGTTGGTGCTCATCAATAAGAGGAAGTGTTGAAGTAAAATCAGGTTCTGTTTTGTTTAGCCAACCGAAAACTTCATTGTTTTTATTCGTCCAGGAAAAAAGACGGTGTGGATGATGGTCAATGTTTAGATTCAGAACTCGTGCCTGAGATAGTAGATCTGTAAGAATAGGAAATGTATCTGTAAATTTTGGAGATAAGCTGATTTCCGCTTCTGAAATATTATCAATTAAGGAAGGATGAATCAGCCACGATAAATGTTCTTTAAAAGCTTCAAAATCTGTATTCATGATGTAATTTGATGGCCAAAGATACATTTAAAAGGATTATAATACCTAAGTTTTTGAAAGTTTTAGCTTTGTTTGACGTATTGTAGAATAGAGATTTTCATAGCTGTCATTCTTAGGTTAACCACAAAAGTCACAAAAGAATGATGACACTTAAGATATTTGAAGGAAAAATCTTCGTGTATAAGAAGCACACTTAAGTTTTTGAAAATCTTAGATTTTCCTCTTTAGTGCTCTTTTATGCAGTATTATATTGAACTTCTAAAGTTTACTAAAGTGTTTTAGAGATAAAAACCTGTTAAGGCTTAATAAGCGTTTTAAAATACCTTTGTAATGGTGTATTTTTTAGAGTGAATAAAAAGGTAAACCTATGATGAAGAATGCTTTCACCACAGGTTTTATCATAAAATGAAGGACCAGATTAAAGGATTTCCACTTCTTCCGGAACCATAAACAGAATAATACAGCCATTTTCTGATGTAACGGAATGTTTGAAGTTAGGCGGAGTATACAAATAATCTCCTTTCTCCAGATTCCCACCCGCGATGGCAGCGTCACCTTCCAGAATGAAAAGTTCTTCGCCTGCAGGATGATTGTGATAAGGATAGCTTGCTCCCGGTTCAAATTTTAAAAGAATCGTGGTAGACCGATTTTGTTCAGGATCAAATTTTAAAGACTTTACAAAAATACCTTTGTAGTGGATGCCTTTCTCAATTAAAGGCTGCCATTCTTTTTGTTCTGTTTTTACGATGTAATCGTTGATGCTAGTGCTCATGATATTAAATTTTAAATGATGATTAATGTGAAAATTGTTCTAAAGACCATAGATAACGAGGAAAAGTACTCAGTAAAAATGCTCCGGCACTGAAAACGAAGACAGAATAATCCAAAGCCTCCTTACAACCGAAAGAAATGCTCATCGTTATTGCAAAGACTAAGGTAAGAACTGATGCTGCCACAGCTGCTTTACGGATCTGAAATCCTACCAACAGTAGAATGCCAATCGTTAATTCCGTAATGGTAGATAATACAGCAAGGGTTGGAGCCCATGAAATAGGTAAAAATGAATTGACTTCAGCAGTATACTGAATAAAATTTTTCCACCCTGAAGATTGGGGTCCCCAAAGATTCAGCCTGCTGCCAACAGCAGATAGAAACCCTGCTGCCAATGCTATTCTCAATAAAAATCCTGCGATGTCCTGTCTTGTTTTCATAAGAGTAATTTTTAGGTCTTAATGACAGGTACAAAGTTCAGCGAAAGAGCTTGTCTAAAGAATAGACAATTCCGGGAAAAGGATGTAATATTTGGTTGGGTTTCGGGTTGCGAGATACGTGTCTGGAAAATATAAGCTTTGATTTCCTATTATTTTTAATACAATAAAGATGTTTGTACAGACTTCAGAAGCTTCCCGCTTCCATCCTCCCGCTTCCTTACTTATGCTAATTCTTTACTAACTTTTGATAATCTTTAGGAGAAAGGGTGGTATGTTTTTTAAAGAAGTTTGAGAAATAAAAAGGATCATTGAAACCAAGTTGGTAAGCAATTTCCTTTACACTCAGTTTTTCATAAAGCAATAATCTTTTGGCTTCGGAAACCGTAAGGCTGTAGATGACGTTTTGGGCAGTCTTATTGGTATGAAGTTTAGAAACCTCATTTAGTTTACCTTCAGTGGTTGCCAATGCATCAGCATGATAGGATACAGGATGATTATCTGAAAAACTATTTCGGACACTTTCTAAAAACTTTAAAAACAAAGCATCCGGTTTCCATATTTCATCGCCATTGGCTATTTTACTGCGGTTAATCTCCACCAATAATAATTCTACCAAAGAATGAGTGGAAATCAGATATTGATAGGGTTTTTCCTGGATTTCCTTTTCGATAAGGTTGAGTGTATCTGTAAAAAATGTAGGGTGCTGAATGGTAATCATTTCATTCATCCCAAAATGGCAGAATAATCCGTTGTGAAAAATTAATTCAATATCACTGTCACTTTTGCAGAAAAAATCCAGTGTAAATTCAAGGGCAAAAAGTTCACCTTCCACAGAGATCAGCTGGTGAAACTGCCCGGAAGTAATAGTAATGGCTTGGCTGCTTTTCAGAATAAAAATGTTCTCGTCAATGAGAATTTCAGCAGTTCCGTTATTGCACCAGAACAAAGTATATTTGATGACTCTTCTAGGTTCAGGATCTACTGCCTGATTAGTATATTTTTTTACTTCAATCATTTTTACTCATTAAAATTGAAAATAATATGAATTTACTTGAAACGAAATTACAAAAAATGATCATGTAAAATAAAGATTTTATACGGTGAATTTCAGTGGGTATCAAAGAGAAAAATTCCTACATTCGTACAGCATAAAATAAATTCAATGAAATATTCAAAAATTATTGTAGTTGTTGCGTTATTGCTGTTTCAGCTGGGTGCAGCACAGGAAAAAGCTGATATTGTATTAAATAAAGCTTCTATTGAGGCTAAAGAAAGTAAGAAAAATGTTTTATTAGTATTTCATGCTTCGTGGTGCAAATGGTGTAAGATGATGGAGAAGAATATGAACCTTCCGGAAACACAGTCTATTTTCGGGGATAGATTTGTCACCGCTTATGTGGATGTTCAGGAAAGAGGAGAGAAGAAATCTCTTGAAAATCCCGGTGGGCAGGAATTGATGAATAAATACAAAGGTGAAAATGCCGGGCTTCCGTTTTGGCTGATCTTAAATCCAAAAGGGGAGGTGCTGGCGGATTCATTTAATGCCAAAGGAGAAAATTTGGGATCACCTTCAACACCTGAAGAAGTAGCAACTTTTATCGCAAAGATTGAGAAAACCTCAAAACTGAAAAAAGAGGAAGCTCAGATCATTGAGAAGGTATTTGTGAAGAAATAAATTTCTTTACTGCGAAATTGTTCTGTTTTTATCAGATACAGAACATAGAAGGCTGTCCATATTTTTTGCCGTTGATATACAAAGAAGGCAAAGAAAGTCAAGAGAATTGAGAAATTCAATCTCTCTAGCTTTCTTTGCCTTTTAATTTAAAAGTTATTTTAGCACTAGCTATTTTCCAAAGTAAATCTGATCCTGCTTCTGCTGCTCGTTATAAATAATCTGGAAACTTACCGGCATATACTGATAAAGAAGTTTCCAATGAGCAATCTTAGCATGTTTTTTAAAGCTTTCAAAAGATCTTACAAAGATATTTTCGATCATTGTTCTTACATAGGAATTTCCATTTCTGTAAATTCCGTCCATCAATTTAATGTGATGGGCAATAATGTTGATCTTCGATTCCAGCAACAGACCTTTCAGATAATTAACGGTCGCCTGCATGATCCCTGCAAAGTTATCCTGTACAGACAACTGTATGATTTCATTGCGAAGTCGCGGATAGAAAAATTTTAAGTATTCAACAGCTATTTTTTGATTAATAGTTTGCATTTGTACTTTCATCATAATTAAGAATTTTTCAAACACTTTATATTACAGCGAAATGTATACCAAAATTTAAAGACATGCCGCAAAAATAAATACGCCTACAATTACAGCGATGTGGGTGAGTAATATCTCTGTATTGTGTCTATTAGTGGTTGTTTTCAAGGTTTTCCAGTCGGAAATTCTTCTGATTTTATTTTTCATAATCTATTGATTGTGAGTTATTTTTAAATTTGTTTAATTTAAACACTTTGTAATGAAACCGTTTAAAAATGTAATAAACACTTTATAAACCATGACTGTAAATTTGTCTCGAATAGCTGTTTTTCAGGTCAGAAGAAATGTGACTGAAGATCATTTGACGGTATTCTTTGCTGCAGAACGCAGTAAAATTGTCCAGAGAGTAAATAAAAGTGTTCTCAATAGCATTTTTTAACAGCGTGTCACCATGAATGTACATTTTGTCTATTTTTTGTAAACTTTTGAATAGCAGGTTACTGTCATTCTGGCGGATCATATTTTTAATACGTTCCATGAAAGTCCGGATCACACTGTATGAGTTAGGACTTTTTGTTTTATTCAATTCCGTTTCAAAGTCAGGAAATAGTTCTGTGATTTCCTTTACAGCCTGTAAATAGTTCATAGTATATATATATTGTGTTAAATGTGGTTTTGCTCCAACAGTTTGATGAAGGCTCCAAACATGAAAATGATTAAAAAAGCGATAAAAAGAAGATGATAAGGTTTCAGCCATTTAGGAGTTTGTGGTCCTTTGGATTTTAATCTTCTTAATTTGTCTATTCTGTTCAATGTTTTCAAGTCCATTTTTTTATGTTTTGAAAGTAATGATGCCAATGGTGTACCTTTGAAATTGGATTTTATTTAATGTGTTGAAAATGAATAAATTGATTGTTTTGTTTAGAGTTGTTAAATAAGAAAAAACATTTCAAAATGATAAGGATTTTATCAAATTGGGAGAAACAGATCTTTTAACAGCATTAGCTATTTTTGATATCAACCACAAAAGTCACAAAAGTCTAATAACACTTAAGTTATTTTAAGTGAAAAGGTTTATGTATAAGAAGTACACTTAAGTTTTGAAAATCTAAGATTTTCATCTTTAGTGGTCTTTTCTGCAGTATTATTTTTGATCTTCTAAAGTGAACTAAAGTGTTAAAAAAATCATCACAATCAATACTGTTTTTAAGTTTCATAGAAAGGATAGAATGAATATCTTTGCAGTCCAAATATTCAGAAGATGTTTTCAAAAATCATAGTACACAGAGTCGGAAATAAGATTAACGGAGATTCTTTAACGCTTTCCCAGGAGGAATTGAAGTTGGAGGAAGGAATGGCAGAAATGCTTGAGGATTACTTTTTAGGATCATTCAAGTCAGAAGAAACTTTTCATTTTTACAGTGATACCTATCTGGTGAACAACCCGATTTACAGTGCTGTATCTGAAATTTTTGAAGATAAGTCTAAGTTTATCTGGGAATCTGAGAATATTGCAAAACACCTTTTCGAAGCCGCTGAAAATCCAAGAGTTCAGAGTGGAGAATTGTTTATTGTACTTTTTGAAGACGAAAGTGACCGTCCGGACAGAGTTGACAAGATCGGGATCTTTAAAACAGAGAAAAGAGAATCATTCCTGAAAATTAATCCTGCAGAAGAAACATTTGATATTGAAAAGGATCAGGGAATCGGTTTATCCAAAATTGATAAAGCTGCTTTAATCTACAACAATAATAAGGATACAGGATATGTGCTTTCCGTAGTTGATAACAACAAAAACGGAGATATGTACTACTGGTTCGAAGATTTCTTAAAAGTAAAACAGCGTGATGATGAGTACTTCCACACACAGGAAGCTTTGATGGTTTACAAAGATTATATCACGAAACAGCTTCCACAGGAATTTGAGGTTTCAAAAGCAGATCAGGCAGATTTCTTGAATAAATCCATCAACTTCTTTAAAGAAAAAGAAGAGTTCAAACTGGATGAATTTGCCAATGAAGTATTGGGAGACGAGCATGTGATTGAAAGTTTTGTAAACTTTAAAACCGATTACGAACAGGATATGCAGGTGAATATTGCAGAAGAATTCCCAATCAGTGAAGCTGCGGTGAAAAAAACGCAAAGACACTTTAAAAGTATTATCAAACTAGATAAGAATTTCCATATTTACATCCATGGAGACCGTCAAAAACTTGAGATGGGAGAGGATGATAAAGGGAAATACTACAGATTGTATTTCGAAAAAGAAGTATAATAGAGATCAATTCATTAAATAATATCATAACTTTATTGCTGATTACAAAATAGCAGTTATGAAGTTTATGATTGTTTTTTGGGGAGCTTTCCTCTTTTTCTTCTGTGTTCCTTTCCCGATTTTCATTTATATGATGACGGAGGAGGTCATAACAGGACCGAGAAATTCATTAGCAGTAAGCTATGGATTTCTCGGTCTTTCTTTATTAATATGGGGATATATTCTCGTATTCTTTATTAATACTCTTTTTATTAAAACCTTTAAACAGAGGAGTACTATTCATTCCATTTTAAGAAACGGTATTCCCAGAGACGCAAAAGTGATGCGTTATCAGCTTTTAAAATACTCTCCGAAAACCAATATGAATGCCATTCAGATTGTTCTTTCCTTTCCTAATCTCAGGAATACCCAGATTGAGCATGAGATGATGTTTCATGATTCCAAACCCCAGGAAAAAAGGTTTGATGTGGGAAATCACGTGAAGGTATTGTTGAATCCTAATGTTTCACAGGAACCTTATTTCATTTTAAATGACCAGAAGGTTGGTTTCAATGCATCGGGAATGATGTTAAGAATTGTGTTTATTGTATTGTTAATCGCTTATATCATCGGTCTGTATACCTATTTTTATAGACGGGAATCCTTTGATTTTGGCTGGCAGTTTCTCACTTTCATGCATCCGATTATTTTCAGTGGAGTGATGACTCTTATTTATGTATTAGTTTTTCAACTGATTGTAGGGAAGTTTTTTAAGAATAAAAATGAAGAACGTATTCTCTTTGCCGGAAGAAATACGGAAGCTCATATTCTCAGTGTCAGTGAAACGGGTGTTATCATTAACGACCAACCGCAGATTATGTTTCAGGTGAGCTTCAAAGATTTCAGAGGGAATGAACATATTGCAACCTATAAAAAAATTGTAAGCCTTTTGAATCTTTCCTCTGTACCTAAAAAAGGAACTATAGAGATTATGTATGATGAAAATGATCCGAAGAAGATGATGATTCCGAAGATGTTTTAAAAAGCAGGAAGCTGGAAGGTATTTTTAGCTATCATATTACTGATAATCCGCGATGATGAACGAATAGACAGCAAAGCCGAAAAAAGAAAGAGCAAACTTGCATTTGCAAATTCGCCCTTTCACACAGTATCATTTTTAGCGTTCTTTGTTTATCTCCCTTTTTTATTGAAAAATAAGGCTCTGTTGTATTCAAAATTCATTCTGGCAATATTCAGAACAGAGATTCCTTGTGGACATTCCACTTCACAGGCTTCCGTATTGGAGCAGTGCCCGAATAGTTCAGTATCCATCTGGGAAACCATATCCAGAACACGTTTGCTTCTTTCTTCTTTACCCTGAGGCAGCAATGCCATATGAGAAATTTTTGCAGACGTAAATAAAGCAGCACTTCCGTTTTTACAGGTGGCCACACAGGCACCACATCCGATGCACGCAGCAGAATCAAAAGCTTCCTCTGCCGTCTGGTGGGTAACCGGAATAGCTGTAGCATCAGGAGCCTGGCCGGTGTTCACAGATACAAAACCACCGGAAGAGATAATTCTGTCAAAAGCAGAACGGTCTACCTTTAAATCTTTCTTCACGGGAAATGCTCCTGCACGGAAAGGTTCTATCAAGATCGTTTCCCCGTCTTTAAAAGAACGCAGGTGAAGCTGGCAGGTCGTTGTATTTTTTAAAGGACCGTGAGCAATACCGTTAATCATCATTCCACATTGTCCACAGATCCCTTCACGACAGTCGTGATCAAATTCTACAGGCTCATCTCCTTCAACGATCAGCTTTTCGTTTAAAGTATCCAGCATTTCAAGGAAAGACATGTGAGAATTTAATCCTTTAAGGTCATAATTAACCAGTTTTCCCTCACTTTGTTTGTCTTTCTGTCTCCATATCTTAAGGTGTAAATCCATAATTTTTGTTTTTTATTTGTAACTTCTTACCGTTGGCTGTATTTCTTCAAAGGTTAAAGGTTCCTTAACCAATTCAGGTTCGCCATTTTCACCTGCCCATGCCCATGCAGAGATAAACTGATATTCTGCATCATTTCTCATGGCTTCTCCATCCGGAGTCTGGTATTCTTCTCTGAAGTGGGCACCACATGATTCATTTCGGGTTAAAGCATCGTAGCACATTAGTTCTCCAATCTCAAAATAATCGGCAACACGACCTGCTTTTTCCAATTCAGCATTCATTGTATCACCCTGTCCTGAAACTCTTACATCTCTGTAGAATTCCTGCTTTAGTTTTCTGATCTCCTGAATGGCATATTTCAGTCCTTCTTCATTTCTGGCCAGTCCGCAATAATCATACAGTAATTTTCCTAATGTTTTATGGAAGTAATCAACGGTTTTGGTTCCTTTGATATTCATTAAATCCTGAATCTGGTTTTTAACAACACTTTCAGCCTGTTCAAACTCAGGAGCATCCGGTGAAATTTTTCCGGTGTGAATTTCATCAGCCAAATAATTGGCAATGGTATATGGAGCAATAAAATAACCATCAACAGAGGCTTGCAACAGTGAATTTGCTCCTAGTCTGTTAGCTCCATGATCCGCAAAATTAGCTTCTCCCAATGCAAATAATCCTGGAACGGTAGTCATCAGTTCATAATCAACCCAAAGGCCTCCCATAGAGAAGTGGGCAGAGGGGGAAATCATCATCGGTTCTTTGTAAGCATCATATCCGGTGATCTTAAGATACATATCGAATAAGTTTCCATATTTCTCTTTGATCTTATCTTTTCCCTGTTCTTTAATTGCCTTGGAAAAATCAAGATAAACAGCGTTTTTCAAAGGCCCGATTCCGAATCCTGCATCAATTCTTTCTTTAGCAGCACGGGATGAAATATCTCTTGGCGCTAAGTTCCCGAATGCCGGATATCTTCTTTCCAGATAATAATCTCTTTCATTTTCCGGAATGTCATTGGGAGCTCTGTTTTCATCCTGTTTTGCAGGCACCCAGATTCTGCCGTCATTACGCAATGATTCAGACATCAATGTTAATTTAGACTGATAATCTCCGGATTGCGGAAGAGAAGTAGGGTGAACCTGAATCCAGCTTGGAGAAGCCATTAGAGCTCCTTTTTTATGGGCTCTCCAGATGGCAGAACCATTACATCCCATCGCTAATGTAGATAGGTAATAAATTTTTCCATAACCTCCGGTTGCCAGGATGACAGCATGAGCAGCGTGTCTTTCAATTTCTCCGGTATCTAAATTTCTTACGATAATTCCTCTAGCTTTGCCATCAATAGTGACTAAATCAAGCATTTCATGTCTTGAAAATAATTGTACAGAACCCTTTCCAACCTGTCTCATTAAAGCCTGGTAAGCTCCTAAAAGCAATTGTTGTCCGGTTTGTCCTCTGGCATAGAAAGTACGGCTTACCTGAACTCCACCGAAAGACCGGTTATTAAGGTAACCGCCATATTCACGTCCAAAAGGAACGCCTTGTGCTACAGCCTGATCGATGAGGTTTAAAGAACATTCTGCCATTCGGTACACGTTGGCTTCACGGGCTCTGAAATCTCCCCCTTTTAGGGTGTCTACGAACATTCTGTAAACACTGTCACCGTCATTTTTATAATTTTTTGCTGCATTCACTCCACCTTGTGCGGCTACAGAGTGTGCTCGTCTCGGGCTGTCCTGAAAGCAGAATGCTTTCACATTATAGCCCATTTCTCCTAAAGAAGCTGCAATAGAGCTTCCCGCAAGACCTGTTCCTACAACAATCACATCAAGCTTTTTACGGTTGGCCGGGTTCACAAGCTTGGCTTTCTTTTTATAATATGCCCATTTCTGTTCCAATGGGCCTTGTGGTATTTTTGAATCTAAAATCATGATGAGGTCTTTTTAATGATAAGTAAAGTATACATAAACAGGCATCAGGGCAAAACCTAAACTGATAATGATAGAGTAGGCCGTTCCAGCGATTTTAACCCATTTCACGAATTTCGGATGGTATAATCCAAGGGTTCTTACGGAACTGTACAATCCGTGGATCAGGTGATAGCATAAAGCAATCATAGAAAGTACATAAATAACTACGTACCACCATTCTTTAAATACCGTTACTACCAAAATATATAAGTCTTTATTTCCATTCTCATCCAATGGTGGATTTCCGAATTTATAGACATACCAGAAGTTTTGAAAATGAATCACCAGGAAGATCAGGATTAAGGTTCCGAGGATACCCATATTTCTGGAAGCCCATTTGCTGGCTCTTCCACGTCTGTCATTCTGATAATCACCACCGGATTTTTTATTTTTCAGCGTGATCATAAGTCCATCTACAGCATGCAGAATAATACTGGCATACAAAACGTAAGAAACTATTTTGATAATGATATTTCCTGATAAAAAATGCGAATAGGCATTGAATTGCAGATGAGCCTGTTCCTGAGGGAGAAAAAGCTGAAGATTTCCGAGGAAATGAATTAACAGGAAGAATCCCAAAAAGAGTCCTGTAAGGCACATCAGCATTTTTCTTGACAATGTTGATAACATAGAGTTGATTTAATAATTAATAATATCCTAAAACTTTCATCCATAGGCCTCCTACAACCATATAGATAATTAAGAGTACGATTCCGATTTCAAGACCTCGTAGCCACCAGACTTTCAGATCTACATATCCACTACCGAAGAACACAGGAGCAGGGCCGTGGCCATAATGAGTAAGTACCCCATAAATAGATCCCATGAAACCTAGCATCATAGCCAACAACATAGGTGGAATTCCTAAAGAAACACCAACTCCCAAAAGAGCTGCATACATAGCAGCTACGTGAGCGGTAGCACTGGCGAAAATATAGTGACTGAAGAAATAAACGACAATAATAACCGGGAAGGCTACCTGCCAGCTCAATCCACCAATCTGAATCTTGATAAGGTTACTGAACCAGCCAATGAAGCCCAATTCATTCAAAGAACTTGCCATCATCACCAGAACAGCGAACCAAACGATGGTATCCCATGCTCCTTTTTCACTTTTTACATCTTCCCAGGTTAATACTGAGGTTAATAGCAATAAAGTTAATCCGATAAAGGCGGTAGTTGTAGCGTCAATAGAAAGCGCTCCCCCAAAAATCCAAAGGAATAAAAGGATAAAGAATGCCAATAGCATCAACCATTCATTTTTGGAAATAGGTCCCATTTCTTTTAGTTTCTGAGCAGCCATTTTCGGGGCATCTCCTGTTTTTTTCAATTCAGGCGGGTATAATTTGTATAAAACCAAAGGAACTACGAAGAATGCTACCAAACCAGGTACAAAACCTGCTGCAGCCCAAGACATCCATGTGATATCGATACCAAGGTTAGCCGCAAACTTTTGACACATCGGGTTACTTGCTGTTCCGGTTAAGAACATAGAAGAAGCGATGAGGTTCATATAGTAACTGTTCAATGTTAAAAATGAACCCAGCTTTCTATGGGTTTCCGGTTTTTCAGGAACGGAATCAAAGCTTATGGCCATAGATTTCATAATCGGGTAGATAATTCCTCCACCTCTTGCGGTATTACTTGGAATAGCCGGAGCCAGACAAACGTCTGCAAGTCCTAATCCGTAAGCAAGACCTAATGAACTTTTACCGAAAACTCTGATGAATAAAAAGGCAATACGGTTTCCAAGTCCTGTTTTGATAAACCCTCTGGCAATAAAGAATGAAATCCCGATCAGCCAGATCACTTTATCTCCAAATCCGGAAAGTGCTTTGGTAATAGATTTTCCGGCATCACCGGGAGCGACCACTTGTGTAAGCGCTGTAAATCCGATGGCCATCATACACATCGTTCCCATAGGGGCGGCTTTCAGAATAATTCCTAAAATGGTTGCTGCAAAGATGGCAAACAGATGCCATGCATTCTGAGCAACCCCTTCGGGCGCTGGAATGAACCAGATGATTAACGCAACGACAAATGTGATCGCGACGTTTTTAATATTAATTTCTTTCATAATATTCTATTTAATCCTTAAAATCTGCTTTGTACCTGCACAATAAACAGGTTGTTATTGTATTGATTGGTATTTTCTACCTGATATTTGTAGCGGTCGAACTGTACGCCCAGCTGAATTCTTGCCCCGTAGTTTTTCAGGAATTCAAGCCCAACCATTGGAGTGATGGTTTGTCTTGGGTTGGATGCCATTCTGAAGTTGGTATCCAGATATTCATATCGGCAAGACAGTTCAAAAGCACTTAGGTTTTTGTGGTTAATCTCGTATCTAAGATTTGGAAGGAAATATACCCCGCGAATCAGATATTGATCTGGATTATCAGGTCTTACTTCAGGTGCAATAGAGTTATAAAGAACGTGGTTGGTCGCTTGCTTAGCTTCCAGTTGCATATCAAGACTCCATCTCGGATCAAACTGAACCATTGAGCTGAGGTCAACCCCTACAGCATATACTTTTTTGCTGAAAACTTCACCGATACCACCATTCAGCCCCACATTGAAATTATATTTCTTGGATAGTCCGAAAAGTAAGCGGGTAGAATATTGTTTTCCGTTGTCATTGTCATTTACCTGGTTTTTTCCGTTTCCATTGACTACAGACACAGCATACTGAAGTGGGATTTCTCCTAATTTTACCTGTCCTGTGGCAGAAAGCCCGATCTGGAAGCTTGTCCAGCCCAGTTTCCCGAATTCAGAATACTGATTAGACCAGTCCAGAGATTTGATAATATCGATAGGATAAGTTTCCTCAATACCGAACCAGGGTCTGAACTGTCCTACAGTGAATGCCAACTTGGGGCTGAAAGTATATTTCAGGTAAGCATTTTCAAGAACTCTGCTTTTAGGATCATTTTTAAAATCGGCGAGGTTAGCCAATGCAACAACTTCCGTACGTTTACTGATCTGCGCTCTTACCTGAACCCTCATGTATTTCAGCATGAAATTATTGCTGGTTCCCGATCCGTCAGAATGATGCAGGCCGTTTACATCAACATCCTTGCTCATTCCTACCAGATAACGTGCCTGAAAAAGCCCTTTGATCTGAAGCTGCGGATATTTTACATTATCTTCTTCCTGTGGTTTTGGTGTGGTCTGTAGAGAATCCTGTATTTGTGCATTGGCTGTAAAACAGCCCATGAGAATACACAGAATCAGACTTCTCTTTTTTAATGAAAAAAAGGCCATATCTATTTATTTAATTTTTGCTTTTTGAAATATATGTAAGCATAAAAGTTCCTGTCTCTATCTTGAAAAGTTGAGGTAATGCACTGAACGTGCCTATACATGATAAAAACTTTTGGTGCTTAATTCCTTCCGTATGCTTCTCCAGAGGAAGGAAATGATCTTATCTCTCATCCTGACATCATTTTTCAGGATTTACTGAACTTTGGTATTCTTTCAAAGAAAAACCTAAGATTAAATCTTTATTTTAAGTCTGAATTTTTATTCTAAACCTAAGAATTTGAAAGATGGAGTTTCTTTGAAATCAGTATTTGATTTACCGTGATATGTCTGGTAATTGCTCAGATCCAGTTTCATTACTTTCCCTTTTACACTCAGATCAAAATCTTTAAGATCTACCCAGAATGTGTTTGGAGTGAAAACTGTTTCAAAATAATAAACCAGATTCTTCTGATCCGAAACAGAACGCCATCTTGTAGAAGAAATATTAGGTTCTGTGGGTGAAGAAATTCCGTACGGTACAGAGCAGTTTCTGATGACACTGAATACACTGGCTACAGCAGTGCGGGTATCGGCAGTTTTTGGAATAGCATCAATATAATAAGAAGCTCTTACAAATCGGTCTGCAGCACGGTTGGTTCCCGGCAGCATTACTGTTCCCGGAATCCCTTTCCAGTAGTTGTTAAGAGCAAGCTGCTCGTCAAAAATAGGAGAGTTGGTCATTACCGTGTAAGACGGATCATGATGAATTACTAGTTTTCCATTAATATATTCTAATACCGCATTGTCTCCTGAAGCATCAGAAAGAGAAAGGTGAATGGTGGTAAATCTTTCTGTTCCCGGAATATTGTCACTAACTACTACGAATGATTCTTTTCTCGAAAACTCCACAGCTTCTTTTACAGTTGAGAAGTTGTCAAGATAATATTGTGCCCATAGAGAGATGGCAAGTCCCTTTTTTCCTCCTTTAGGATCGAATTTTGGATATTGAGATTCTCCTAACCATAGCATATTGGCTACCAATCCTTTTTCATTCATTCCATCTGCAGAAGCGATGTCCCAGGTTGAACTGATCACACTTCCGTATTTGGAGGTCCATTTTACTGATTTAGGGCCGGTTTGGCCATTGCGGTCTATTCCTTTTGGAAAAACCCAGATATTAGCAGGAATTTCATCACGCCAATCCATAGAGCGGGCTGTAAGAATAGTGTTTTGGGGACCTTTGTAGACAATGCGGGTACACGCTTCAGACGGATTCCATAATCCTATTGAAAGGACAAGAGAAAATAAAATTAATGGGAACTTTTTCATAATAGTATTATTTGAATTTAAAATTTATATTGAATTTATTGTGAATAATTCAATTGTTTACTACTCATATTCATTATTTGGTGATATAAATTTAGTTAAAATTGTTTAAATAACATAATTATTTTGGCTGATAAGCAGTATTTCATGTTATGAATCATGGTTTAATGGTTGAAAACACTGTTATTGGAAAAAATTTCGTATATTTTAGAGATATCATATAAAAATGGGGTTAAAATGGATAATTTTTCAATGAAAAAAGTTTGTTTTGGCTGCCTATTACCTCTCAAAAGAGCCTGAAAATTAAATACCTCACAAGCTAAAACAGTTAAAAAAAAGCCCTATATTTGGTTGATAGACTGAAAGATTATATGAATTTTGTAGAATGTCATGAAGAACCTATCCATATTCCAGGCTCTATACAAAGTTTTGGTTATCTGATTGGCATTGATGCGGAATCCCGTTCCATTACTTTTTTCAGCAGGAATATATCAGATATTTTTAAAATCGGAAACCAGGATGGGTTATTCGGAAGAAAGCTTACGGATGTCCCGGAAAGTTTTCAGAACATTATTGATTCGGATATTTACACTTCTTTAGACCATTTTACCAGACGGGAAAATGAAACGTATTTTGATAAAATCTTTATTGATGAAAGAGAATATCACTTTTCTGTTTTCAGAAGCAGTGGGTATATTTTCCTTGAATTTGAAGAAGTTCTGATTAATCCGGATAAGCGGATTTCCAATAAATATGATAATTTCTATGTGATAGATGATGAACAGGAACTTTGGAATCATCTTCTGGAAACGCTTTCTAAAGTTGTAAATTATGACAGAACAATGGTCTATAAATTTATGATGGACGGCTCCGGAAAGGTAATTGCAGAGAAGAAGAATGAGGATATGGAAAGCTTCCTGGGACTTCATTATCCTGAATCTGATATTCCGAAACAGGCAAGAGAACTTTATCTTAAGAAAAGGAAAAGAATTTTCAGCAACGTCTATGAAGAGACGGTTCCTATTGTAAGCAAAACCGTTGAAAATATCGATCTGAGCCTTTCTGCATCAAGAGCTATGTCTCCTGTTCATGGACAATACCTTAAGAATTCTGGAGTTTCTTCCAGTTTCAGCGTATCGATTATTATTGATAATCATCTTTGGGGGTTGGTAACCTGTCAGAATGTGGAAGCTAAGCATATAGACCTTGAAGATAGGGTACAAGCTGGAATTTTCACGGCATTGGCAGCGAATGCATATTCCTCTTTTAAATCAAAGAATGAACTGAACTATCGCTTAGAACTGAGTGAACGAATTTCTGAGCTTAAAACTGGATTTTTAAAGCATAATAACCTCTTTGATTCTCTATGGGAGAGCAAAACAGAGATCATGAATTTACCGGAAGCAGATGGTCTTGCCATTGTGTCCGATGAAAATATAATTACTGAAGGAGCAACTCCAGAATTGGATTGTATCAGCAGCATTGTAAACTGGGCTTTGGAAAATACAAGTGACAGAATTTATGTGAACCGAAGTTTCCTTAAAAATCATAGCAAGGATCTGAAATTGTCTGAAAATGCAGCCGGAATTATTATTTATTTTATTGAAAGAGATAAAAATGAAATGTTGATCTGGTTCCGAAAAGAATTTGATGAACATATTGACTGGGCAGGAAACCCGGAAAAGAAAATTGGGGTATTTTCTCAAAATGGAGAAGAGCGACAAATGATTTCTCCAAGAACCTCATTCCGTATTTTCACAGAAAACATAAAAGGCCATTCCAAACGATGGAATTCCAGAAATATAAGTGCTGTACAGGCTGTGAGAGATCTTATTTTAGAAACTTCTCACAAGAATTATAATGCCATTAAAAGGCTGAATGATGAGCTTAAAAAAGTGAACGAAGAACTCGACAGTTTTTCCTACACGATTTCTCATGATCTGGGAACTCCTTTAACAGTTATGAAACTGAATGCACAAATGCTTCTGGGAAATCTTACGGATGGCTCTGAAAAGAGTAAAACGAAAATCAATACCATTATTGAGGAGATCGACAGTATGGCAGAAATGATGAAGGATGTCCTGCAGCTCAGTCGTGCAAAGCATAGCGAAATACAGCTTGAAACCCTGAAAACGAGCAATACCATTCAAAAGATCTCGGATAATGCTAAAATCACTTATGGAAGTCCCAAAAGTGAAATTATCATTAAGGAATGTCCTGATGTTTTGGCAGATAAAACAATGCTTCATCAGGTGTTTTTGAATATCATTAATAATGCAGTAAAATATTCTTCTCATAAAGATCAGCCTAAGGTAGAAATTGAAGGTACAGAAGATGGGCAAACCATTGTATACAGAATCTCAGACAACGGAATTGGTATTCCTGAGGAGGAAAAGCATAAGATGTTTAAAATCTTCAATAGAATGGATAATGCAAAGAAATTCAAAGGAAACGGAGTAGGACTTTCCATCGTACATCGTATTATGAAAAGAATAGGTGGAAATATAGATTATAAGAGCAATAAAGATGGTACATCGTTTATTTTAACGTTTAAAAAACCTTACATTTGAGAAACTTTTAAAATGTTATTATGGTATCAGAATATCTTAAACAAAACACAGCAGACTATCACGATGCAGCCGAGAAACTTTTTAATTCTGAAAAGATTTTTAATAAAACCTTCACGTTAGAAGATTATAAAAAGATCATCCATACCAATTATCTGATGCTTCTTCACAGTGAAGATAAAATATTCAACAGTCTTTCTGATAAGTATGCTGATAAACTTCAGCTTGCCGAAAGAAAGAAACTTCCTCTTATCGAAAAGGATCTTGCAAGTCTTTCTCTGGAAAATCAATCAGCTTCCCACCATCTTGAATTTGACAATGAACATGAAGCTTTAGGAGCAATGTATGTGATTGAAGGTTCTACATTGGGCGGAAATGTGATTGCTAAACAGCTTTCTAAAACAGAAGGTTTTGATGCGGTGACTTTTAACTTTTTCGGATGTTATCAGGAGAATACAGGACCTATGTGGAAGAATTTTAAGGAGGTTCTGGATACTGAAGTGGCAGAGGAAAAGTATGATGAAGTGCTGTCTGGCGCGAAAAAGCTATATGGTTTTTTACTGAATGTCAACTAATTCCTTTTAATTCTAATAAAATTTCTGAAAAATTGCTCATTTTTTCAGGATTTATTAAATTTGGGAAGTTTCAAAATTAAATAGTAACTAAACAAATAAATAATTAAAAAAGTAACAATATGAAAGTAACTGTAGTAGGTGCAGGCGCTGTAGGAGCAAGCTGTGCGGAATACATCGCAATGAAGAACTTCTGTTCAGAAGTAGTTTTGGTAGATATTAAAGAAGGTTTTGCTGAAGGTAAGGCAATGGATTTGATGCAAACAGCATCGCTTAACGGATTCGATACAAAAATTACCGGAACAACAGGAGATTACAGTAAAACTGCAGGTTCTCATGTAGCAGTAATTACTTCAGGGATTCCAAGAAAACCTGGAATGACAAGAGAAGAATTAATCGGTATCAACGCTGGTATCGTGAAAGAAGTTACTGAAAACTTAGTAAAACATTCTCCGGAAGTAATCATCATTGTGGTTTCTAACCCAATGGATACTATGGCTTATTTAGTACACAAAACTTCTGGTCTTCCTAAGCACAAAATCATCGGAATGGGTGGTGCATTAGACTCTGCAAGATTCAAATACAGATTGGCTGAAGCATTAGAAGCTCCAATTTCTGATGTTGACGGTATGGTGATCGCTGCTCACAGTGATACAGGGATGCTTCCATTATTGAGCAAAGCTACAAGAAATGGTGTTCCTGTAACTGAGTTCTTAGATGAAGAGCAACAAAAATATGTAATTGAAGAAACTAAAGTAGGAGGTGCTACTCTTACTAAATTACTAGGAACTTCTGCTTGGTATGCACCAGGTGCAGCTGTTTCTGTAATGGTTCAGGCCATTGCTTGTGACCAAAAGAAAATGATCCCTTGTTCATTAATGCTTGAAGGTGAATACGGTCAAAATGATATCTGCTTAGGTGTTCCTGCTATTATCGGAGCAAACGGAGTAGAATCAATTGTAAACGTAACGCTTACTGCTGAAGAACAATTGAAATTCGCTGAAGCTGCTAATGCAGTAAGAGAAGTGAATGGAGATCTTAAATTCTAATTACTGAATTTTATATAGGAAAACCGCGCCGGAAGGCGCGGTTTTTTGTTTGAATAATATTAACAGTATATTTTTTTATACCTGCATCAGTTTTTAGAACCAAATTTATTGAAAAAAAGTTCTCTTCCTGCCTTATCATAAACATAAGGGTCAACAAAATCTTTTGTCCAGTTGTTTGTGATTTGTGAAAAATCTTTTCCAGTAAATTTTTCTAGCTCTGTTTTTTTTACATCAATTTTATAGATTTTATTCTCAAAGGGTAGTATTATTTCGACCTCATTAATAAAATTATTTTTTTTCAAGATTGCTCCAGATCCTGAAATAAGTGCTTTTTGAATTGCATGTCCGGTTGACCAGTATTCTCTGAGATCATTCTCAGTTAATTTAGATTGTGGATTTAGTTGTTGGTATTCTGCATAGTTTTTTACATAGCTTATAGTTGCTTTTCCATTTTCTAATTCAACATTACTAACAGAACCTCCGCCTCTAAGTCTCGAAGCTTCGGTTTTTAATTGTTCTAAATTTGATTGTATGGGCTGAACTTCATTGGTTATTTGTGAGGGTTCAGATTTGTTTTCATTGCCACAACTTGCTAATATGCATAATGTAGCAATTAAGAATGCCTTCTTCATTTTAATAAGATTTTCAGGTTAGAATGTCAATTAATATATAATTCAGTTTAATTCTGAAATTGAGTATTCAAAAGTAGTGATCACAATGGAAAATGTATTACGGAAAACCGTAAAGGATGGTAAGTAGTTTCGGCGCGGCCAAAGGCCGCGCCGAAACTGTTTTAATAATAATATTCAATATATTTTAGTTCTATTTTTTTTATCAATCAACCCTATTAACCACCGCAATAGCCATCCCATCATGTTCTTTCGCTCCAAAAGTCTGAAGAATTGTGGCTGTCACATTTTCAGTGGTACTCAGTAATTTATTTAACCTTTGAACTCCCTGTACTTTCTCATCCTGGCTAGTGGTATTGAGAATCTTTCCTTCCCGGATTACATTATCCAATATAATCATTGTTCCGGGACGTGATAATTGAAGAGCATACTTGAAATATTCTGTGTAGGGAGGTTTATCTGCATCAATAAAAATCATATCAAATTTTTCATTGTTGCTATTTACCATTTGGAGCAAAATATCTAATGCTTTACCAATTCTAAACTCTACTTTGTCTGAGAGTCCTGCATTTTCAATGTTTTGTTGAGCAACTTTTCCATGATGCTGATCTATTTCAATGGTAATGATTTTACCTTCTTCGGGTAAAGCACGGGCCAGCCAGATTGTACTGTAGCCACCTAAAGTTCCCAGCTCCAAAACTTTTTTTGCGTTACATGCCATCGTCATGACCTGTAGAAATTTTCCTTGATTAGCAGAGACACTGTGTTGGGGAAGACCTTCTGTGTCAAGAGATGTAATCGTATCTTTTAGTGCTTGATCTTCAGGGGCAAGTAAACCACTGATGTAATGGTCAATTTCTAGAAAAAAATCTGTTTTCATAGTATAAAAATGTAAGTGAAATCAATCCTTATTGATTATAGATAGGTGAATTTTAAAATAGGAGATGATCTCAATAAAAATCATAATACAAACTCCATTCTCCGGTCTCCTTATTCTTTGCAAACATAAGGCTGCCACTATGAACCACATTCAAGTTAGCCTTACCGTCTGAGGAAACCTGAAAAACAAACTCGAAGCCTTCTCCAAAACCATCCTTAAACCCGATACCAGGCTGGCAAAATGATGGATAGCCCCCCAATTTAGTTCTGTAACTGTGCTTAATGATATCATAATAACTGTTGAAAAGCCCTTCTCTTTCAAGTTCCACAATGTCAGAGATTAAACGGTAGTCTATATCCTCAATTCCGCCACCATCCCATACAGGGGCGTCTTTAGGATATAATTCGGAGCGTAGTGGAAATGGTTTTAAATAAGAAACCGGACTTTGTAAATCCTTGATGACTATATTTTCCAAATCATCATATTCCCGGATGACCCAATGATCACCCATTTTTTCAAGCATTCCCGGAAAATACTGAGAGATAAATACGGTAATTAATTTTTTATTCTTTATCAGTTCCGGCACAAAAGGTTGGTTGGGAAGGTAAAACTGAATAAGTGGTATCATTGGATCTCCATTTTTATCCAAAGGAATCTCTTCATCTTCAGCATAGGCAAATACCCGTCCGATCCATGATTCTTCCAAAACATTCAGAGGTCTGAAGCCACCGGTAAAAAATTCTGTAGCAGGTCTTTCTATCTTATTTTTGATTTCCTGAATTCTGTTGTCCATTTTTGTGATAAGGTATTAGTCTTCTTCTTTAAAATCTTCCATCATCAAATTATGATATCCATTGTATTCAGTTTTTTCTTTATCTGTAAAAGCATCAAGTTCCAATGTCAGATTTTTGGCTTCTAAAGTAGAAATTTGTTGATTATGTTGGGTAAATGCAAAACATCCTAGAAAGGAAATTCCGCTGTCCTTTAATTCTCTTATTTTATCACTCAGTTCTTTTTTCTTCAGAGGTTTCGAGGTGAGAGCTATTTCTTTTATTTCATTGATATTCATGGTGGTTATTGGTGTTTTTTTAGAGCAAAATCATTCTGTTACTGAGAAATTCTCCGTTTCCTGATCCTGCTTAAAGTTTCCCTTGCTACTCCCAGAAATGATGCCAGTTGAGTAAGAGGAATACGTTGCAGCATTTCAGGGTGTTTTTTTTCAAGATATTCCAGTCTTTCCTGAGCGGAATATAGTTTGAAGAGATTAGAAAACTCTTCCTGCTTAGAAGCAAACTGACGAATACAGTGTCGTCCCAGTGATTCTATTTCGATGTGTTGTTCTGCAATTTTGAATAGTTTTTCTTTATCAAAAATTACAACATGCAATTCTTCACAGGCAGCCATATTAAATTCCGAAGGCTTCTCGCTTCCAAAACTGCTGATATGGGTAGCAATTTCATTTTCAAAGAAGAAGTCTGTGTTTTTTATTACGCCGTCTATTTCATAGTAAGATTTACAATATCCTTTATCAATGTAAAATAAAGATTTACATACTTCACCTTCTCTTAGGATCAATTCATTCTTTTTGTACTGCTTTTCAGTGAGAGCAGGTTGAAGTAAATTCCAGCTTTCATCTGAAAATGAGGTAAGAGAACGGATGTAGGTAAGAAGGTTTTCCATGTGAAATGTTTATCCTTTTTTAGTTCTGGGAATTTTTAAAAGAAGTATAGCAGCCCATGTTTGAAGAATGAGTTGTAAAACATTTACTATTGCTAGAATAGGATCTGTACTTAAGTGTGCTATTATTGTAGGTATTCCAAGGATGCCGATGGCAAAAAGAAAGAGGAATAGATATTTGAACATTACATTTCCCTTTCCTATCATATATCCGGTTCCAAAAACAAAAGCAATGACCGCTACAGAAATGAAGATTGCCAAGCCTGAATTTAACTGTTCTGATGTCCAGATTAAACCGGCAATTCCCATAGCTCCAGATAAGTAGATAAGATTGGAAGCTTTTGTATGATTGGGGTGTATTATGGTTTCGCTTTTACCAGTTGTAGAAATAAGGGAACTAATGTGATTCTGTTCTTCAGTTGTAAATGTTCTTCCTCTTGACTGTAATATTTCATAAGCATATTGTATAGCTTGAGGAACGAATTTACTGTTAGGTTGTATGTATTGCTCAAGTTCCCGGTCAGACATTTTTTCCAAAACATTTTTCTTAGTATTCATCTGCTGTAAGGTTATTTTTTTACGAAAATAGTGAAATTTTAATTTAAAGATTTTGTAGATAAAGTCTATTGTCTTTTTTGTAATTTCATCCAATCAAAATAAACTGCAAAAAGATTAATTGACAGATCCATTATGAGAAAAATACTCTTCACTTTGTTCTTTATTCCTGTTATATTCAATGCTCAGCAAACGGTTGCTCAGGATCCTGAAATCATCAATTATGTTTCACAGGTAAGTACAGATTCATTGAAAAGCCATATTAACTCCCTGGTAAGTTTTGGAACGAGACATACCATGAGTTCTACTACAGATCCTAAGAGAGGAATAGGAGCTGCCAGAAAATGGGTATTGAAAAAGTTCAATGACTATGCTAAAAATGCAGGGGGAAGAATGGAGGTTTTTTTGCAGAATCAAACCATTCAGCCGGATGGAAAAAGAATTGACCGACCCACCAATTTAGGAAATGCTATTGTCATTATCCATGGAACAAATCCCAATGATAAAAGATTGTTTATGATGAGCGGCCATCTGGATTCTAGAGTAAGCGATGTGATGAACAACAAAGATAATGCACCGGGAGCCAATGATGATGGAAGTGGAGTGGCAGCACTGATAGAAAGCGCAAGAATATTAAGCAAATCTAAATTTCCTGCAAGTATTGTATTGGTAGCTTTTTCCGGAGAAGAACAAGGATTGTTAGGCTCCAAAATGCTAGCTGAGAAAGCTGCCAATGAAGGCTGGCAACTGGAAGCATTGCTGAATAATGACATGATCTCCAATAATCTCAGTAGTGATACTCATTTAACCAATACCCATCAATTGAGAGTCTTTTCCGAAGGTCTTCCTCAATATGAACTGGATAAAAAAGCTCAGGATATCAGAAAATTTGGATTAGAAAATGATGGAGAACCAAGACAGCTGGCAAGATATATTAAGGAAATAGGCGAACGGTATGTTGATCATCTACAGGTTAAATTAATCTATAGAAATGACCGGTTTCTTAGAGGTGGTGATCATACTCCATTTGTTGAAAAAGGATTTTCTGCTGTACGATTGACGGAATTCAACGAAAACTTCAACCACCAGCATCAGGATATCAGAAAAGAGAATGGAGTACAATACGGAGATCTGCCGGAATTTATGGATTTTGACTATTTTAAAAAGAATGTAGGAGTGAATATTGCAGTTCTTGCCAACCTCGCAAAATCACCTTCAAAACCTGAGAATGTAAAAATAGAAGTCAGCAAGCTTACCAATTTTACAGATCTCTCCTGGGAAAAACCCAAATCAGGAGAAATAACAGGGTATTATATTCTAATGCGGGAAACTGACGCTTCTGTGTGGCAGAAAAAAATATTTACCAAAGAAAATACAATCAAGCTGCCTTATTCTAAAGACAATTATTTCTTTGCTGTACAGGCGATTAACGCTTCCGGGAATGAAAGCCTGATTGTTTTACCCAAAATCAAATAAAAGAAATTTAAACATCAATAGAAGCGGGCTATTATCTGAGCGTTGTAGAAGGAAGCCCGCTTTTATCATTTATTCAATATCCAATGTCATAAAAAGGGCAATTTCTTCAGAATGATCATACAATCTCGTATTCACTCCGGTGATATTGAATCCCATTCTTCTGTAAAACTGTATGGCAGGATAGTTCGTGTTTTGGGTTTCAAGTTCAATAACCCGGCAGTTCAGCTTTCTGGCCTCTTTGATAGCATTTTTAATCAGCATAATTCCCAATCCCAGTCTTCTGTATTTTTCATTAACGAGAATATTTTCAATGTAGAAACTGTTGTTCCAGGTTCTGTGTTCACAGATGATCCAGCCCTGAAGTTCGCCATCTGCAAAAGCTCCGAAAGAAGCCTCTTTTTCAATAATTGTATTAAGTTCATTAATATCATCGGAATCGGTTTCCCAGACTTTAGTATAGGAAAGTTTTTTTTCTCTCAGAGTAAATTCAAAAGAACCACCGAATTCTATTGCAGAAACAGAGTAGATTATATCTGTTGAATACCCGTTATGACCCCAGTTTAAACTATGATTGGAAGTTAGCTGTTGTAGTTTTTTTATTTCCACGGAAGAATTTTTATTGAATTTCAGTACAAATCTCTACTAAATAATTATCAGGATCTTTGATGTAAGCCGTTTTTTGTCCCCAAGGTTTTACGGTAATATCTTCATATAGAATTGCTCCGTTTTTTACTGCTTTTTCCACTAAGGTTTCTACATCGTCTGTCACAAAACCAAGCTCAATTCCGAAAGGTTTTTCCTCTGCTTTTGAAAGAAGAAATCCTTTTTTAATATTGGAACCGGCTAATTCAACAGAAGCAAAAGACAACGTAGTTTCTCCTGTAATCAGTTCCCCATAATCTTTTTCAGGGGTGATGAATTTGATTTCAGTATTGAAAGTGTTTTTATAGAAATTCATTGCTGATTCTACATCTTCTACATACAGAATGACATATTTAAATTTAATCATAACTATTATATTTAGAGGCGTTTTTTGAATTAAACTTGTTTTATTTTTTACTTAAAATATATTCTTCATCTATCATCAGCTCAACATTAGGACCATTTTGAGGATAATATTTTAAACCCTCAAGATGACCGAAATGAAGCGGGTATTTTTGAGTAAGCTGTCTCACTTTATCTCCAAACGAATTAAGATTGACTGTTTGAATTGAATCTTTTTTCTGGTGACCATTCGTAAAGAAAAGCATCAGATTACAATGGCTTCGGAAATCATGATCTTTATAATAAAATACGTTGAGGTTTTCTTCCTGGCAGATCCTTACTAAGTCACTAATGAAAATTTTTTTATCACATAAAGGCAGGTTACAATCAATTCTTATGGAAAGATTTTCAGCATTGTTTTTTTTGAAATCTGAACCTACAATCTGTAGAAAACGATGTTCATTATTTCCAAAATGATTTCCTTCGGGATGATAGGTTTTGGTAGAAAGTGATTTGAATGGAATACTGAAATCTAGTATGCTGGCATTTTCCCGAATCAATAATTCTTCTATTTCAAGAGCACACTGAAAATGAAAATCAAAAAGCATATGGCTTCCAATACTGATGATGAGTTGATTTCCGTTGATATTAAGATGTAAAAAAGCTTCTTTAAACCGGGTTTTAAGCTCTTCTAATTTTCCAATAAAATCCTCTGTGCTATCAACCTGAATTCTTGCTATCAATTCAGCTTCATTATCTGCATGTCCTCCATTTCCTTCGAAAAACTTAAAAAACCTGAAATGGTATAGACCTTCAGGAAATTTAAAGTACCAGTAGACTCCTAAAATCATGATGAATATTGTTGAGAATTGAATAAAGATCAAATTTAAATAAAAATTCACGTTCTAAAACATTCAAAACCCCTAAATTTGTGATCAATAAAATTTTACTTGGATGCTTAGGAACATTTCAATTGCGGCAGCTACTTTCTTGTCCGTAGTTACAATCAATGCGCAGAAGAACAGAAATTCTCAACTGGAAAGACCCAAATTGGTAGTTGGTCTGGTAGTAGACCAGATGCGTTGGGATTATTTATACCGTTTTTACAACAAATATGGAAATGACGGTTTCAAAAGACTTTTGAATACAGGATATTCTTTAAATAACGTACACATTCCTTATGTTCCTACCATTACAGCTTTGGGACATACTTGTATCTATACAGGATCGGTACCTGCCATTCACGGGATTGCCGGAAACGACTGGACAGATAAGGAAACGGGTAAAGGAGTGTATTGTACTGCGGATGACAGCGTTCAGCCGGTAGGAACAACCAATACCAAAACAGGAAGCCACTCTCCGAAAAATCTTTGGTCTACAACAGTAACGGATGAATTGAGACTGGCAACCAATTTCCAAGGGAAAGTAATCGGAGTTTCTTTAAAAGACAGAGCTTCTATTCTTCCTGCAGGTCACACACCAAACGGAGCTTTCTGGTTTGACGACAGTACTGGGAACTTTATCACAAGTACTTGGTATATGAATGATCTTCCTCAGTGGGTAAAATCATTCAACTCTCAGAATTTACCTGAGAAATTGGTAGCTAACGGTTGGAATACTTTACTTCCGATCAATCAGTATACAGAAAGTGCACCAGACAATTCTCCTTGGGAAGGATTATTAGGAAGTGCAAAAACACCTACATTCCCTTATAATGATCTTGCGAAAGATTATCAGACAAAAAAAGACAATATCCGTTATACACCTTTTGGAAATACGCTGACATTAAAGCTGGCTGAAGCTTCTGTGGAAGGTGAAAAATTGGGTGGAGATAATATTACAGACTTCTTAGCAATCAATTTGGCCTCTACGGATTATGCAGGACATAAATTTGGCCCGAACTCTATTGAAGTTGAAGACGTTTATATCAGATTAGATCAGGATTTAGCACAATTCTTCAGTTACCTGGATTCAAAAGTTGGAAAAGGAGAGTATACTGTTTTCCTTTCTGCTGACCACGGTGGGGCACATTCTGTAGGATTCTTAAAAGAACATAAGATCCCGACAGGTTTCTTTGGAGAGGGCGCTGAAAAGAACCTTAACCAAAAACTGAAAGATAAATTCGGAGCTGATAAATTAATCAATGCGATTGATAACTACCAGATTTACTTCGACAGAAAAGTATTGGCAGACAGCAAACTTGAGTTGGATGATGTAAGAAACTTCGCTGTTAAGGAGCTGGAAAAAGATCCTACTGTTTTATATGCGGTTTCTGTAGACAGAGTTGCAGAAGCAAGTATTCTGGAGCCAATTAAACAAAGAATTATCAATGGAATCAACAGACAGAGAAGTGGTGATATTCAATTGATCTCTCACGATTCTATGCTTCCACCATATTCTAAAACAGGAACCACACACAGTGTATGGAATTCTTATGACTCACACATTCCATTGATCTTTATGGGTTGGGGAGTTCAACACGGAGAAAGCAACAAGGCTTATCATATGACTGATATTGCTCCTACTGTTTCTTCATTACTGAAAATCCAGTTTCCAAGTGGAAATGTTGGAAATCCAATCACTGAAGTTATGGGTAAATAAGCTGAATAACATATATAAAAAAACATTCCATTCCGGAATGTTTTTTTTATTGTATACAAGTTATGAAGTTCTAATAACCTGTTGGATTTCTTTTTGAAACGTCTTATTCTGTTTTCTTATTTTTAAAATACAATACGACAAAACAATAATAAGAATCCCAGCGATGGCAAAGGACAAAATCTGCATATAATGATACTGAGATTTTAGTTTTTGGCTTTTTATGGAGGTGTCTTTATTGTGATTATCAATAACCTGATTAATGGAGGTTAATTCATTCTGCTTTCTTTTAAAACTCATTTCAAGATACTTCTTATGGTACAACTGATATAAACTCTGTTGTCTTATAGCGAGATAATTATCTGCCATTTCCTTGTAAATACCTTCATTTAGAATAATATCCCCTGTATTTTTACTAAGATTTTCAGCCTTTATTAACAAATTCAGGGCAGTCTGATTCTCGTGTTTCTGTTTGTGTACTTCAGACATTCCCTTTAATGCAAACGCCTCCAGACTCTTGGCATGATTTCTTTTAGCATAGATTATAGATTGCAAAAATGCTTGTTCTGCGTTGTCAATCTGGTTCAGATTAAGATAGCAATAGCCAATATTGTAATATACCACACTCATATTGGAGTAGGTAGTTTTCTTGGAAGGAACCTTTTCAAAATTATCTATTGAAATTAAAAACTTTTTCAGAGCAATTTCAGAGTTAGACTGGCTTTTATAGACCATTCCCTTGATGGCATTGCTTGTTGCGGTTTCTATATATTTTTCAGTAGTTTTTTCAGGAATTCTGGCTAAATATTGATCAGCTTCATTAAGGGTTTCAAGACTTTTGCTGAACAATTCCATCTGCTGATATTGGATGGCAACAGAAACAAGAACACTTACCTGACTTTTGGGATCATTAATTTTTTGTGAAAGCTCTTTAGCTTTTAAAATGTATTTTAAAGACTCATCAAAATTCCTTTTGGCAATATTGGAGGTAGAAAGCAACATATAAATCTTAATAGAAGTTTTAAGGTCATTGTCTTTTTTTAATAATTGTTCTCCAATGCGAATGGCTTTATCAGGATTGTCATAGATTTCCTGTTTAGCTTTCTTTATCAGGTCTGTATCCGAAGTATTCTGACCATTTATAAAAATAAAGGACAAAAAGAGAAATGATACTATTTTCAATGTTAATTTCATGGAGCTTTACTTTTACTGATTTCCTGTATATAAGCATTGGGTGACATTCCGGTTACAGATTTGAAAACAGTTGTAAATGAGCTGTGAGAAGAAAAACCGGAATATTCTGCCAGATAGCTCACTTTATAATTAAGAAACGTAGGGTTATTTCTCAATAATTGAGCAATATGATTGATTCTTAATTTATTAATATAACCGTTGAAATTTTTTTCCTTATTGTTATTGATAACCTCTGAAAGATATTTGGTATTAACCTCCATTTGAGAAGAAAGTAGGGAAAGTGACATATTTTTATTCAGATATCGTTCAGATTGCTCAAATTCCTCAAGTTTTTGAAGGATTTCTTCTTCCTTTTCTTTGGAGATTTTATTAGAGTTTTTCTCTGTATCAGAAGTTTTTTTTGTTAAAACAGTTGTGGGAGATACCACTTGTTTTTGCTGGCTGCTCTGCTTTTCAAAAAAATAAAATTGCTTTTTTAAGTCTTTATTTCTGTTTTTAATGATTAAAAAATAGATGAATAAGCTGATGATGATCACAGATAAAATAAAGGTGGAAGACCAGATGGATTTTAAATAAGTCTGTTTTTGAAATTCAATATTTTTATTTTGATTGGTTTCTACCAGTTTTACGATATAGCGTATTCCTTCTTTTGTATTTAAAGTTGTTTTGGTTTTTAAGTCATTGTAATATGTATTGTACTGATGGTATTTGAGATCATTATGGAGAGCAAAATATGTTCGGGATAATGATTCATAAATTTTAATTTTTAAATTGTTGAAAGGAAGGTTTTCTACCAATGACAATCCCAGTTCCAATTTCTTGGCTGAGGTTTTATAATCTTGTGTTAAAAAATAATACCGTGAAAGATTTTCATAAGCTAAACCGAGAAGAAATGGTTGGTTTTCTTGTTGTTCAAGGTCAGAAATTACACTTTCTATGAGTTTTTTATACTCAATGAGTTTATGTTGCTTCATCAAATAAGACGATCGGAAAATCTTGTTTTCCATTTTTAAAATTTTATTCTCTTCATTCTTGTTATTGATGTACTGATCGCTTTTGTCAAGGTTTTTTAAAGCATTTGTGTAATCTCTGTTGATTCCTAGATTCAGAGCCTGTAGTTGATAGAGTTTTGCCGTAGTTATTCTTAATTTGGGGTCATTGCTTTTGAGAAGTTTTTGATCCGATAAGAGATGGGCAATAATCTTTTTAGACTGATTATAAAGCTCCAAATTCTGATATTGATCAGCAAGATTGTAATCTCCAAAAACCTGCATGAAATAAGATAGATCTTGATTGGGGTCTTCCTTTTGAGAAAAAATATTCACAGACTGCATATAATCTCCCTTCATGGCAAAAGCTTGTGAGATAATATTCTGTAGGACAATCTTATGTTCAATATTCTGATCACTTACGAGAATTCCCTGAGTGTAACTAATGCAGTCATCAGAATTTTGATACAGCTTTTGAAATGCCTTGTCAGCTATAATATTAAAATCAGGACCGGATTGTCCATTGATAATAATAGAAAATAAGATGAATGTCAGCAGTAAAATTCTTCCATTATTTTCAAACATTGTTATGAATAATAATTGGTTTTTCATGTTTTTTTTACTGATCCTTCTGAAATCTGTCTTCAAAATAGATTTTATTTAAATTATTGATTATTAGGTTTTTAAAATTTTAAATGTTTCAAAATTCACGAATTGTGAAAGCCTATTTCTTTTGTTTGGGTAAATATAATATTAATATTGTTTCTGTTAATTTAAAATACTAAATATAATAATATATGAGAAATTTTTACAAAATGTCAATGAAAGTGTTGTTGGTTTGTTTCTTTTTGAATTTTTGGGTAGCGGATGCCCAGCTTACCGTAATGGGATATGGGAATTATAATGTAGGAGCAGTTTCTGATAAAGCGGTGGTAAGTATGCATACCACTGCCGGCGGAATATATATGTGGACGGCCAACAGTGGACTTGTACAAATTGGAAGCATATCAAACGGATATCCGGCCGCGGGAAGAACCATTGTGTCTAATGATGGAATGACGATTGCATCTTCCATAACCAATACAGCAACAGGATTTAACGAAGTTTCAACGTACAATGTGTCTTCATCTACTTGGGTAAACAGAGGCGGGCTTGTTCCCACTGGTTGGGATGGCAGTGTGAGTTCTGCATGGGGAATGTCTCCCAATGGAAATACCATTGTAGGACTTGGATGGCTTACTGCAGCAAATGCCCATGCTGTGAAATGGGATGAAACCAATGGAATGGTAGACCTTGGAAGTATGGTTACAGGACGTAGCTCAAGAGCCAACGCTATAAGCTCTACGGGAGATGTAGTTGTAGGATGGCAGGATGAACCCACAGGAACAAGAAGTGGTGCAAAATGGGTAGATGGTGTGGAAAGTTTCATCACAGATAATAACGGCAATAATGTAGGGGAAGCGGGAGCTGTTTCTGCAGATGGAAATACTATAATTGGGGCTGCAAATCCTAATCCTTATGTATGGAAAGCAGGAACCGGAGTTACTTATATCACACATCCTAATGCTTCATTCTCTTTCAAAGGAGGAGCAACCGGAGTTTCAGGGGATGGAACGAAGGTCATTGGATTTTACCGTGCATTTGGAGCACCACCCATGTCGGGGGAAGGTTTTATCTGGACTGAAGCCAATGGACGGGTTAATCTTAATGATTATGCAACAAGTTTAGGAATTAATACCAATGGAGTGATAATGGGACTTCCGTTGGCTATCTCTCAGGATGGAAGTAAGATTGCAGGAATGGGAGTCAATGCTTCCGGTCAGATGGTCGCTTTTTATCTGGATCTTACAGGAGCTTTATCTGTAAGTGATGTTGAGAAAAATAAAAATAAAAATACAATTGGTGTTTATCCTAATCCGGTAACTGATATTCTGTATTTTAAAGGAGTAGAAAAGATTGAAAAAGCAGAAGTGTATAATATGGTTGGGCAAAAAGTGAAATCACTTACCTCTGTAGAAGGTCAGCTTGATGTATCATCTTTATCTAAAGGAAATTATATACTGCAACTTTCAGAAAAAGGAGAAAAAGTACAGAGTCATAAATTCATCAAGAAGTAGAAATTAGCAAATTTTAATAATAGTTATACCATGAATGGCTGTTTTCAATATTGAGAACAGCCATTTTCTAAGTACTGAGGTGAAAGATTGAGTTGGTAAGTTTATACTTCACTATTTTCATCCTTAGGTTTCCTAGTTCCTGTTATAAAATTCATTTTTTGCCTAATACATTTAAAAAACTATCTTTGCAAAAATTTTGGTTTCCAGTATATTGGAATGAAAAGGGAATTGGGTGAAACTCCCAAACTGTCCCCGCAACTGTAAATCGCAATAAAAATTTCTGTACACAGCCACTGTATCAAACGGGAAGGCGCAGAAAGCGAAAGTCAGGAGACCTGCCAGAACAATAATCAAATAAAACATATTGCTTTCGGAGGAAAAGTAGAAGGATATGGATATAAAAAGATCTCTAGTACTGTTTTTGTCATCTTATGGCTGCTTTCTTTTCGGACAGGAGAAAGCTGTTGATACTATCTATATTTTCGACAGCCAGATGAACAAGGTGAAGCAGTTTCACCCTATAAAAGTAATTAATACTGAAGATGTTCAAAAAAATTCCGGTAATCTTTCAGAGCTGCTAAGGTTTCAATCAAACCTTTATATTAAAGAAAATGGTCGTGGTGCTGTTTCTTCACCTTCTTTTAGAGGAACATCAGCTCAACAGACAGCTTTTGTCTGGAATGGAATTAACATTAACTCAAATTTTTTAGGTCAGGGAGATATCAACAATATTGCATTGTTCGGATATGATCAAATTGGAATAAAAGCTGGCGGGGGAAGTGTTACTTATGGTTCCGGAGCTATTGGTGGGAGCATTCATCTTAATAATAACCTTGATTTTAATAAAGGTTTTCACGGATCCTTGTTTTCAGAAGTAGCATCTTTTGATACCTATAATAATTTTATTAAAGGCTCTTATAGTAATGATAAATTTAGCTTTAAAGCTTCTGCAAACTATGCTGTAAGTGCGAATGATTATGAAGTGCCGGAATTTGTAGTGGGCAGTACTTCATTTAAGAATATCAATGGAAGGTATTACAATACAACCTTTAATATTGGAGCAGCTTATAAAATTACAAAAGACCAAACGATTTCATGGCAAAACCAGGTATTTGATGCTTCACAACATTATGTAATTTATGAGGAAAACGGAAACAGAACAAAATATAAAGCCAACACTTTACGAAGCCTAATATCCTGGGATATCAATAAAACTAATTTTTCCAATAGTCTAAAAGCGGCTTATACAGAAGATAATTACCGATATTTTTCGGATATTAATTCACTTAAGTGGAGTGGAGCCGAAGGAAAGAATTATATCTTTAAAAACGATTTTAATTATTTCATAACCCCGAAGATTAATATTAATGCTATTGGAGAGTTTCAGGTCAATAAAGCTGAAGGCTACGACATTGGAAGTGTCAGCCGAAATATAGGTTCTTTAGCTGGAATGATAAGGTATTTTGTTTCTAAGGATTTACGTTTTGAAGCCGGAATAAAGAAAGACTTTGTAGAAGACATTTCATCTCCGGTTCTGTATTCTTTTTCAGGAAAATGGAATGCTTTGAAATGGTATCATATGGGAGGCAGTTTTTCAAAAAACTTCAGGTATCCTACCTTTAATGATCTTTATTGGAAGCCTGGAGGAAACTTGAGTTTACGCCCTGAGACCTCTTTTAATATCGATATGGATCATGAGTTTAATTTTGACGATTTTAAAATTATTCTTAGCCCATATTATATGGATATTAAAGATTATATTAGCTGGCTTCCTACTTCCTACGGATATTGGGCTCCTATTAACACCTATAAATCTGAGTTTTATGGAATAGAATCACAGGTTACCTGGAATAAAAGTTTTGGAAGGCACAATCTGAAGATTAATGCAGCCTATACTTATTCCAAATCTATGAATAAAGATACTCAGAAACAGATGATGTATGTTCCTTTACATAAAGCTACCGGCTCTATAGATTATAAATTTAATTTTCTTAAGGTATATGCTCAGGGGCTTATGAATGGGCTTACTTATACTACAGCAGATGAGAAAAGATCTGTGGCACTAGAACCTTATTTTATTTTAAATGCAGGAATTTCTGCAGATTTTTTAAAAAAATATACACTGGGCTTTAAAGTGAATAATCTTACAGATACTGTGTATCAGACAGTATTTGATTATCCCATGCCGAAAAGGAATTATAGTATTTACGGAACAATTAATTTTTAAATAATATGAAACTTAACAAATTTTTACATCTTTTTTTTGCTTTTGTGCTTCTTTTAGGTGTTGCATCATGTAGTACAGATAGTAATGATGAGTTACAACCTAGAATTGATTATGGAAATGGATTTCTGATTGCAAACGAAGGAAAGTATGGAACTCCAAATGCAGAAGTAACTTTTGTTACCCCAGATTTAAGCCTTAAGCAGGATAATATTTTTTCATTTAATAATGGAGGGAAATTAGGTGATGTTTTGCAGATGATTGCCTTCAATAATAACAATGCGTATTTATTATTAAATAACTCAAATAGAATTCAGATTGTAAACCGTTACAACTTTAAAGCAACTGGCGAAATTACAAAAGAACTTAATACACCCCGTTACATGGCATTTGCAAACAATAATATTTATGTAACGAATGATAAATATATGGGGGATAAGTTTGTAAGTATTTACAAAGTTTCGGATAATTCTTTTATCAAAAAAATTCCTTTTACGGAAGCTGTTGAAAGAGTGGTAGAAGCTGGAAATAATATTTTTGTGCAGAATGCTTCATTTGGATATGGAAATAAGATTACCCTTATTAATACAACAACTAATGAAATTAATAAAACAATTTCATTACCTAATGGAAATATCAATAAAATCATTTCAAATAACCAGAATGTTTATGCTATAGCAGCTGGAACTACGGATTCTTATATCTATCAGATCTCAAGTACCGGTGATGTTGTAAAAACAACTACTCTAACAGGAATTACGGATGCTAAAAATCTTGAGATTTCAAATGGTAAATTCTATTTCAGTTCAGATAAAAGTGTGTATGCTATGGATATCAAGTTAGGAGTAGTACCTACTTCACCATTATTTACTGTGGCTAGTAGCTCTGAACCTTATTCTGATCTTTATGGATTTAGTGTGGTAAAGGATCTGATCTTTACTTCTGATGCAAACGGATTTAAGCAGGATAGTAAGATTGTTGTTTATAATACCTCGGGAGCTATTATTAAAACTTTCTCTGCTGGTATAGCTTCTAATTCAGTATACTGGAACTAAAAATATATTGCGCTTCGGCGTATATAATATAATTTTTTATTTTTTCATCATTTGTGTTTTTTTCCGGGCGGGCTCTTAGAGCTCGCCCGGCTTTGGTATATACTTCGTTGGATCATAAAAAAAGCTGGATATTTTTATCCAGCTTTAAATATTTTTATTGAGTGAAAATTAGTTCACTTTCAATCCCAGCTTTTCGGCTTCAGCAATGACAAATTGTGTTGCTTCTTCTTTTTCATTAGCGATTTCACCTTCAAGGATCGCTTCTTTTACCTTTTCTTTTAAAATACCGATTTCACGGCCTGGCTGAAGATTAAACATGGTCATGATCTCTTCCCCGGTAATAGGAGGCTGAAAGTTTCTTACCTGATCCTTTTCCTCTACCTCTTTGATTTTCACCGCTACATATTCAAAGTTTTTCTTGAATTTTTCCTGCTTTTTAGAATTCTTAGTGGTGATATCTGCTTTACAAAGGGTAAAAAGTTCTTCAAGATTTTCTCCGGCATCAAATAAAAGCCTTCTTAAGGCAGAATCTGAAGCATCATCTGTAATCAGGGCAATAGGTCTGGAAGAAAGCTTTACCATCTTCTGAACATACTTCATATCGCTTCCCAATGGCAGTTTCAATCTCTGGAACAATGTTTTTGTCATTTTGGATCCTAGGAACTCGTGACCATGAAACGTCCATCCTGTGCCTTCTACAAATTTTTTCGTAGGTGCTTTTCCAATATCGTGAAGCAGTGCAGCCCAACGCAACCAAAGGTTATCAGTATTGATGGAAATATTATCTACTACTTCAAGAGTGTGGTAGAAGTTATCTTTGTGAGTTTGTCCTTCTACTTCTTCAACTCCTTTCAGTTCGATCAATTCTGGAATAATAAGCTTTAAAAGGCCTGTTTGTTCCATTAATTTCAAGCCAACAGAAGGTTTTTCAGATAACATGATCTTATTGAATTCCACCATGATTCTTTCCATAGAAACAATCTTGATTCTTTCCGCTTCTTGTTTAATAGCTTCTAAAGAATTTTCTTCAATAGTAAAATGTAGAGTAGAAGCAAATCGTACAGCTCTCATCATTCTCAATGGATCATCAGAATAGGTTTGAGCAGGCTCTAGCGGAGTTCTTAAAATCTCTTTTTCTAAATCTTCAATTCCGTTAAAAGGATCAATAAGTTCCCCGAAATTATCTTTATTCAGAGAAATAGCCATTGCGTTGATTGTAAAATCTCTTCTTTTCTGATCGTCTTCCAATGTTCCGCCTTCTACTTCAGGTTTTCGGCTGTTTTCCGTATAGCTTTCCTTTCTAGCTCCTACAAATTCCAGCTCAAGATCTTTATATTTTATCATGGCTGTTCCATAGGTTTTGAATACAGAAACCTTTAATTTAGGATCAATATCCAGGGCTACATTCTGAGCCAGTTCAATACCGCTCTGTTCTGTTACAAAGTCGATATCTGTGGAAGCTTTTCTCTTCATCAGAAGATCACGAACATATCCACCAACAATGTATACAGATTGGTTATTTCTTTCCGCAGCTTCAGAAATTATTTTAAAAAGTTTTAAATTCTTATTTTGAGTAAGATTAATTTTCATCGTTTATAATAGCGTCAATTTCTACCAATGTCGATCATTAGTCATAATGAGCGTACATTCTACTTATTTTTCCTTCTTCATTGAAAAACATCACTTCTACAGCGTGTTTGTCCATGATAGACTTATAAAACAATGCTACAGAATCTACTCCTGCTGTGGAGTGAATCAGATCAAAATGCAGATCCGGAAATTTATCCAGTGCTTTTTTCCAGTATTCACGAACGGCTTCTTTTCCTTTTAAAGAACTTTCCTTTCCTCCGGTAGCCATAACAATCATAGGAGTGGTTATCTCAATATCATCAGAATAGTGGGTGAGGATATCCTCTAAATCATGAGAGTTCCAGGTATTTACCCATATTTGTGCAAATTCATGATGATTCATAGCATGTATTTTACGAGTTGGATTTTGCAAAGATAGAATTAAAAAAAAGAAATCCTGCCGATATATACAGACAAGACTCTAAAAAAATAAATAGGATAATACTGGATTTTTTATTCTCTAAGAACTTTTATCCTGTTATCACCCCATATTTTAATAACGGAAGATCCTGAGTATTTTGAAACTTTATCTCTGTCTTCTTCCACAGCATAATCCACAAGACTGATGATTTCCGAAGAAATATCCGAAAATTTCAACGGACTTTTATCACCACTGAAATTAGCAGAAGTAGAAACCAAAGGCTTATTCAGCTTAGTGATAAGCTTCTTACAAAAATCATTTTTTACCAATCTGATTCCGATGCTGCCATCTTCCGCAAGCAATTCTTTAGGTAAACCTTTTGGGTTTTCATAAACAATGGTTACGGGTTTTTCACTTAAATCAATAATTTCCCAAGCCATTTCAGGGACGTCCACCAGATCCTGAAGTCTTTTTTCAGACTCTACCAGAATAATCATGGATTTGTTTTTCTCACGTTTTTTGATGTCAAAAATCTTATTGACAGCTTCTATATTGGTAGCATCACAACCAATTCCCCAAATGGTATCTGTAGGGTAAAGAATAGTTCCGCCGGATTTTAATATTTCAATAATAGGTTCCATATTTTATGTACATTCAAAACAATGGATAAAGGTAGAGAATCTATGAATTTTGAACAAAAATTTGAGGATAAAAAGGATGGTTTATCGGGATGTTTTTTTAAGTTTTGACTAAAGCCAATGGATTGGGTATACAATTAAAAGACGGGCTAAAGCCCGTCCCTAATGATGTTTTTATTTATGTTACTGTTGTCTATAATGAAAAAATAGGATATTGTGTAAAATTATAATGTCGTTTTAAATAATTTTCCGCTATTTATCAAATTCAATAGGAATGGGCTTTAGCCCATTCAACAATAAATTAAACTCCATCTGGCTTTAGCCAAAACCTACATTTTTAAATTATATTTTTCAATAAATTCCTGATATTCCTCTGTAAAGCTTTTTTTCTGATGATGTTTTTCCTGATTTTTAATATAATTCCTCACTGCATCTAATTTGGTTTCCGAAACAGAAACTGCAAAGTATTCATCCTGCCATGCAAATTTATCTTTGGTAAGCTGATTTTTATTGATCCAATAAGATGATTCTCCCTTCAATAATTGTACAACTTTTTCTATATTTTGATCGGATCCTAGGGAAATCAGACAATGACAATGGTCTGAATATCCATTAATCATGTCTAAGAATATTTCTTTTTCTGAGGCGTACTCTTTGATGTGCTTCCATATCTTTATTCTCAGATCAAATGTATTGAGATAGGGAATTCTGTTTCTTGTTGAGAAAACTATGTGAACGTAAATTTTGATAAAGGACATTTGTGTTGTTTTTATCAAAAATAATGTTTTTTAAATAAGTTTTGGCTAAAGCCAATGGATTGGAGTGTAAAATTAGAAGACGGGCTAAAGCCCGTCCCTATTGATATTTTTTATGTGTGTAAATTATAAATGCATTATTGTTTATGGATGAAAAAATACGTGTCTGACCTTATTGTTTAAAATAAATTTTACGATATTTTATCAAATTCAATAGAAACGGGCTTTAGCCCGTTTAACAAAAAACAATACATTCCATTGGCTTTAGCCAAAACTTACTATTTCATTACATCCATCCCAATTTAGATAGGTATCTCTCTTCAATAATATTCAGATGATGGTAATTATGTCCAATAATCAATTTTGCTATGGTTTCCACTGAAATTTCATGTCCATTAGCTGTACCAATATTTTGTAACGCTTTAGGATTCATGGTTTCGATTAGAATTTGAGAAGATTTTCTTACGAGTTTGTATTCATCTAATAAAGATTCCAATGATCTTTCACTGGCGAAAGACTGATCTGCATATTCATTTTCATCAAATCCCGGAAGATTATTTTTATCACCTCTTGCAAAGGCTAATATTCTGTATTGGAAAACTCTTTCCGTATCGGATAAATGAAGAAGTAATCCTTTCAGTGTCCATTTGCCTTCAGCGTAAGCAAATTTTGATTGCTCTTCAGTAAGATTAGAGTAAATTCCTACTGTTTTATCTTCTGATATTTTTAACTCAGGGAACCAATCTTCTGATGGAATCTGATCTAAATATCTTTGAATATATTTTTGAAAATCTGTCATGTTATTTTGAGGTTATAAGTTAAGATGCGTGGTTCGAAATACATGTTAATAAGGTTCGAGGTAATAAATATGAGTTACAATACTTTATTACTCATTCCCCATTGCTTATTACTCATGAATTGCTCCACTCGTAGAAATTCACAGAGTCATAAAGTTCAAAACCGCAGGAAGGGTAGAGTTGGTTACCTACATCATTACCTTTTCCTGTTTCAAGCAGAATTCCGCAGGCATTTGAAGTTCTGCACAGTTCTTTTGCTTTTTCAATAAGTTCTTTGGAGTAGCCTTTTCCTCTATGGTTGGCATTAACGTACAAATCGTTTAGTAGCCAGTAACGCTGCATTCTGGTAGAAGAAAATATAGGGTATAATTGTACAAAACCAGTCAGGATTCCGTTTTCTTCTGCAACAAAAATTTCAGAGTCTTTATTTTCAATTCTTTCGTGAAGAAAATCTGAAGCAGCAGGAATATCAGATGATTTGTGATAGAATATTCTGTATTGATCGAACAGTTCAGCCAGTTGGTATAAATCTGCAAGGGCGGCTTTTCTTGTGTTTTTCATAGAGGTATTAGTGATGATTATAGCTTAGAACACGCTTAAGTTTCCATTGGTTATTTTCTAAAATCCACAAATGGGTAAACTTTGCCTGTCCTGCTTTTTTCCATAGTCCATCTTCCATAAAAAAGAAATCGTGATTTCCTTCCTGTATCAATCCATAAAGTGTTTTATCTTTATGTAAAGGATATACTTTCATGCTGTTTGCAACCAACTCCCGTTTCAACTTATTCTTGGAACCGCAAATATTATTTTTAGCAGATGTAATAAATGCTTTCTTACCTAAAGTAACTCCTCCAATGTCATGATAAAATTCAAGATCGTCACTTATGATAGAATCATAATGAGAATGATCACATTTATTAAATCCTACATCAAATATTAGGCTGTCCAGCTTTTTTGCCGTTTTATATAATTCATCGGTTTCTTGTACCTGGGAATATGTAAATTGACTCAAAACTAATAACAATAAAATATGAATCTTTCTCATTATGTTTTATTTTTTTATGCTAAGAAAATGCTTTCTCCAGATCTGCAATAAGATCATCTGCATCTTCAATACCAACGCTTAAACGTACAAGGTCATCAGTGATTCCCAATTCAGCACGTTTTTCAGCCGGGATAGAAGCATGGGTCATTAAAGCAGGGTGGTTCGCTAAAGATTCTACACCACCTAAAGATTCAGCTAAAGTGAATACTCTTACTTTTTCAAGGAACTTAATGGCATCTTCTTTCTTTCCGGATTTGAAAGTGAATGAAACCATTCCTCCTGATTCCTTCATCTGAGATTTTGCAAGCTCAAACTGAGGGTGAGACTCTAATCCAGGATAAATTACTTTGTCAACTGCTGGGTGAGTTTCAAGGTATTTTGCTACAGCAAGTCCGTTATCAGAATGTCTCTGCATTCTTAATGCCAATGTTTTGATTCCTCTTAATACAAGGTAAGAATCGTGAGGTCCTAAAATACCACCACTTGCAAACTGAATGAAGTGAAGCTTTTCACCTAATTCTGCATCTTTAGCAATAAGAGCACCTGCAATAACGTCTGAGTGTCCACCTAAATATTTAGTAGCCGAGTGCATTACAATATCAGCTCCCAGATCAATTGGTCTTTGGATATAAGGGGTTGCAAAAGTATTGTCTACAGCAACTAAAATATCTTTTCCTTTAGCAATGTCTACTACAGCTTTGATATCTACCAATTTCATCAATGGGTTAGTTGGAGTTTCTACCCAGATTAGCTTAGTTTTATCTGTGATTACATCTGCAATTTTAGAAACATCATCAAAATTCACAAACGTGAACTTCAGCTGATATTTTTCAAAAAGTCTGGTAAACATTCTGTAAGTACCACCATAAAGGTCATCCACCGCAATTACTTCATCACCAGGGTTTAATAACTTCAAAACGCAGTCGATAGCCGCAAGACCGGAACCGAAAGCTAAACCTCTTGCTCCGTTTTCAATACTAGCTAAAGAATCTTCTAACGCCTGTCTTGTAGGGTTAGCTGCTCTTGAATATTCATATCCGGAGTGTACTCCAGGGCTTTTTTGTGCAAACGTAGAGGTTAAAAATACAGGAACGTTTACAGATCCCGTTGCAGACTCATGATGCTGCCCTCCGTGAATTACTTTGGTATTAAAATTCATAATATTTTATAATTTATCAATCTAACAGTGTACCAATTTACCAATGTTTTAGAATTGTTACACTGTTAAATTGTTTCATTGTTACATTTTTATTGTGAACGTTTTTACTTTATAGCTGATTTTACAGCAAACTCTTCCGCAATTTCTTCCAACCATTGTGCCACATCTTCCTCTCCGGTTGCTCTTTGGTAAGTATTTCCCAAGGAAACTAAAATCTGGTGGATAAACATCTTCATTTGATCTACAGGCATTTCTTTTGTCCAAAGATCTATTTTTAGAGCTTCCATAGTTTTATCATCCCATACAGAGATCATGGTAGCTTTTGTTTCCTCCTTTTCAATACCTCCATCCTGAGCATTCCATGTAATGTTTTCCGGAACATGGTTTTCATCTAACTCTACATCTATCGTAATCTGAGTTTTTCTCATATCAATCTAAAATTTTTTAGCAAAGTTAATACTTCTTCAGCTTATCCAAAATTTCTACGAAATTATCTTCATCAGGAAATGGACTGTTTAGGTTAAAAACTTTACCCACAGGATCAATAATAATAAACCTTGGAATGGATTGAATTTTATATTTGCTCATAAATTCAACAGCGTCAGACAGCCAGAACTGAGGAATTTTTGAAGGTTTTGTCTTTAAATAATTCTGCCATTTAGATTGACTTTCATCCAGGCTGATCGAGATAAACTGAATATTATCATAATAACGGTACTGGTGGCTTCTGGTATCAAATACCGGACGGATCTGCTTACAGGGTCCACACCAGGTAGCCCACAGATCAATAACCACATATTTGCCTCTGTATTGCGAGAGAAGATGAGATTTTCCCTGCGCATCAAGGAATTTTAAATCCGGAAATTGAGCTCCTTTTTGAGACATATTAAGCTGTTCAAGTTTGGATGCTGCTAATTTTTTATAATCAGTATTGTTCAGCAACTTAAATTCTCTGTCAAAAAGCTGATTTCTGGAAATGCTGTCAGATTCAAGTTCCATGCTTTTTACAAGATGTTTAGTCAATAGACGGTCCTTATTAAGGGTGTTGGGTAAAGTATTTAGCTTAACGAAAAGAATACTGTCCGGATTAGATAATCTTTCTTTATCTGTAAGCATCTGATCTAGTTTATACTGAAGGTAATCATCATTTTTGCTTAACAGAATAGTTGGATTGGTAATTCTAGCATTCAGTTCGTTTAAAAATGCCTTTGGAGCAGCGAATTTAGGATCGTCCCAAGAGGTCATTTTTCTGTAATTATTAATCTCATTCAAATACTGAATCGCCAATAGTTGTTTTCTGTATCCTAAGTATTCATCAGATAATGCATTGTTTTCACTGTCTGTGTAATGGCTGAGTCTGTCTATATTCTTTTCCCAGTCAGCCTGTGCCAGCTCATAAAATTTTGTAGGATTATCATTGTATTTTTGCTGTTCAATAGAGTAGGAAAGCTCATATCCAAATCCATCTTCTTTATTTTTATATTCCTGTTCCGCAGATCGATTAGTCGTAAGGAAATACTCTATATTAGCTGCATTGTACCGGATGTTAAAATCAAAATGATCGCCATTTCCCATCATAAAATCAATCTTTTTAGTACCAAACTCAAGGCTGTACTGATCGAATGGAAGCTGTTGGTTGGTTTGCCATAAAAAGATTCCGTTTTTGACAGCAGCACTTCCTATTTCTTTATGGAAATCTTTAGAGAAGATTTTTACAGAATCTATTTTCAGATCAGTTTCAATTTTCCCCTGAACCAATACACCGGTTCCTTCACTTGTATAAGACTTAGGTTTCTGTAAAATAAAATAGGCTCCTGCTGTTATAAGGATAAATGCAGATGAATAAAAGATCTGTTTTTTAGGGTTTAAAAAAGCAGTCTTAAACCCTTTTCCTTTATACCAGAAATACCCAACAATCAGAAATACAATAGCCCAGAATATGCTTAAATATTCACTGTAGGTAATGAAATGATTCAAACTTTTAATATTAGAAGCTTTGGAGAGAATATAGAGCGAATTATAAGGACAAAATGGAAGTGTGATTTTCTGAACCAAAGAAAATATATTGGCAATAAGCCCTAGAATTCCTATAAGAAAAGCCCAGATAAATCCAGGAAAAGCAACAGACACACATAACTGGAGAGCTGCAATTCCCAGTATGGCAACGCAAAGCCTTATGAATGTTTTTAAAGTCCAGACTGTATCAAAAGTGAGCAGTTTTACCTCACTAGGATGAAGATAATAATCTAATAATGAAAAAAGAATCGTAAACCCTATGTAGGCTGCAATACAAAGAAAGGTTAGGGCTAATACCACCAGATATTTTGAAAAATAAAGCTGAAATTTACTGATGGGCTGTGTTTCCATCAGCTGCCAGCCATTATTTTTATGATCGGTTTGAGCAATTCTGTTGGCCGCAATCACAATATAAAGCAGGAGCAGGAACATAGAAAATGCTTTAAGATTTCCGGTGATAGCATCTTCAAAAACAGAAAAAGGAAGATCTTCTGATGTAAAGAAACTGGGATTATTGATTTGAAATAAAAATCCTGTTACAGGAATTAAAAGTCCCATAACTAATGCCAGATATACCAAACCCAATCCTTTTATTTTCAGCCATTCGGTATTAACTAATGTTATTAATTTTTTCATTGGTGTTAATTTTTAGTGATTTCCATGAACCAGTCTTCCAATCCTGCACTGTTTCTGATCTCAAAAATTTCAGCATCTTTAAGAACCAGGATTTTAGTAAGCTTAGCAATATCCTCTTTGGACTGAACCGATACTTCTATTGTATGGTCGTCGATGATTTGTGGCGTATAATTCTCCGGAATATATTGCAGAAAGGCAGAAGGCTCATGTAAGCCTACTCTTACCCGGTTATGTCTATAATAAGTATTGAGCTCTTCAACACTTCCTGAAAATTTAATCGAACCATGGGAGATGATGGCCAAATGAGTGACCATTTTCTCTACTTCCTGTAATAAATGGCTTGAAATAAATATGGTGATTCCCTGTTCTTTATTCAGTTTCAACAATAACTCACGGATTTCCAGCATTCCGTTTGGGTCGAGACCGTTTACAGGTTCATCAAGAATTAAAAGCTCCGGAGATCCCAGAAGTGTCATAGCAATGGCAAGCCTTTGTTTCATTCCTAAAGAATATCTTTTCATCTTTACATTTCTGTTCTCCCAAAGATCAACGAGATGCAAAACCCTTTCACATTCCGAATCGGGAAGTTCTCTTAATCTGGAAAGAATAACAAGATTATCCCAGCCTGATAAATGATCGTAGAAAGCAGGACTGTCTATTAGACTTCCGATTTTTTGAAATCCATCAGGATAAAGTGAAGTAAGATTTTGATTAAAGATCTCAATGGCGTTATTCTCATCAGGAAGATTTCCCAACATTACTTTCATGGTGGTAGATTTTCCAGCTCCGTTAGCTCCCAGAAATCCAAAAATACTTCCCTTCGGAACAGAAAGACTTACATTTTTGAGAATGAGTTTATTTTGAGTGAATCCATAGCTTAGATCCTGTATGCTAATTAGGTTTTCCATAGACATTGTGTGATTGGTGTAAATAAAAAAAGACTTTCTGTAGTTACAAAAAGTCTTAGATAGGTATGAAATAACGGTTACTTTGTTACACTTGGCTTATAACCGGATTCGTTAAAAATTTGAGTAGCGTCCATTTTCAGGAAAGCTGTAAGTTTCGTGTCAGGCTTTTCCTTGAGATAGGCTTTACAGATCTGCCATCCTGTAAAAATTCCGATTTGTGGGGAAGATTCATTGTCTATTTCAGTATAGAACTTTGAGAAGGGCCCTGGAGCAATAAAACGCTCTCCTAATCTTGGATCATCGCCAAATAACAGGTTACTTTCCACAAAATAATTCCAGATATTGGCTTCATTGTACGTAGCCCATTCATATTGTTTTTTGGTATAATTCATTTTCAGATAATCTGGGAAATCGGGAAGGAATGCATCCTGAAGAATCATAACTTTTCCGTTAAGAATTACCTGGTCTATGAATTTTTGATGATCCGGAGATTCTGTAACAATATTTTCAGCATAAAGTTGAGAAACTTTCGGAACAATATTTTGTGGGTTCATCGATTTCTGGAAATATAGCTCCAACCCTTTGTAGTGAGCATTGCCATCCCCCATAAAACCAGTAATATCTATGAATAAAAAATTTCCTTTTTCATCATAAAAAATGGGGTCTTGAACCATTTGTAATGCTGATGAAAACAGATATACCTTTGGACTTTTAAACTGTGGAAAATAATGTTTGATATGTGAAAATAATCCCTGAAGATCTTTTTGCAATTTAGCTTGATCTATCTTTCCAATAGCTTCCTTATAGATCTTAATTTCTTCCGCATCAGCTCTTCTTTTAGAGAAATCCGCATCAGAAACGGTTCCCTGGAACCATGGAAACTGAGCTTTAAACTGATTTAATGGAGTATTTGGATTGTAAAACTCTTTGGAAATATCCGTCATTTCGATTTTTTCGGCGGTGTCTTTTACCTCTATTTTCCATTGGTTTTCAGGTTCTTTTTTGCAGGAGTTTAACCCCATAATTAAAACAGAAGAAACGGCAATATATCTGAAAATCTTCATTATTTTTACATTAAGTTTACAAAAGTAAGGATTAAATGGACATTTCATGATGAAATTTAAAATATTTACCGTTCTCATGGGGATTTTCGGTTTAGCTCTTTTACAGGGCCAGAAGCTTGAGTTTAAAGATAAAAATCTTGAAAAGGCAGTCATAGAAAATTGTGATGTAAATAAAGATGGAATCATCAGTCAGGCTGAAGCAGAAGCGGTTAACAATCTGTTTTTGGTTCAAAAAGGAATTACTTCCGTAGAGGACCTCCATTTCTTTAAAAATGTAAAAATGATTATGCTGGATGATAATGCCATACCTTCCATTGTTTTGAAAGATATGGATACACTGAACCTTTTTTCATGTACAGGATGTAAAGTAACATCATTTAAAGCGGAAAATCTGAAAAACCTTACTTCTTTGTATATAGATAATAACCTTTTGGAGGCTATTTCCCTGAAGGCAGTACCAAAAATTGACCAATTAACATTATCTTTAAATCAACTAAAAACGATTGATCTGTCTCAGCTGAAAAATCTAAGGAGACTGAATGTAGAACACAATAAAATCCAGCACATAGATATTTCAGGAAACCCAGCCCTACAGACTTTAAATGTAGACGGAAATAAAATGAAGGAAGCAGATATTAAGAAAGGATTAAAGACAGATGTTACCATTTTTGGAACTGATGAATAAAACTAATAATATGAAAATAGAAACCCAAAGACTGATTTTAAGAGAATTTGAAGATGCAGATTTTGAGCAGGTATTCCTTATGGATTCTGATCCTGAAGTGATGAAATATATTGGTGTACCGGTATCTACGGACATCAATGAATCTAAAAATGTTATTAAACTGATCCAAAAGCAATATGAAGAAAACGGAGTGGGAAGACTTGCCGTTGTTGAAAAAGAAAATGGAAAGGTTATTGGATGGAGCGGATTGAAATTATTAACCAAAGAAACAAATGGGCATAAGAATGTTCTGGAACTGGGATATCGTTTTCTACCCGAATCGTGGGGTAAAGGATATGCTGTGGAAGCGGGAATTGCTTCTCTGGATTACGGGTTTAATGAATTGAATGCAGAGACAATTTATGCATGTGCACATTCTGAACATGATGTTTCCAATCATATTTTAAGAAAACTTGGATTTGAGAAAACAGGTGAGTTTGAAGAGCCAGACGGCATTTGCTTTTGGTATGAATTAAAAAGAGAGAAAAAATAATTGAAATGATAATAGAAACAGAAAGACTGATTTTAAGAAAACTTGAAGAGACTGATGATGAACGCATGTTTCTTATGGATTCTGATCCTGAAGTGATGAAATACCTTGAAGCTCCTGTAAAAAGCAAGGAGGAATCAATGAAAGTAATCAAAATGATTCAGAAACAATATGAAGAAAATGGAGTAGGAAGACTGGCTGTAATCGAAAAAGAAAGCGGATTGTTAATAGGATGGTGCGGATTAAAACTATTAAAAAAAACTATCAACGGACATGTTGAAACCTTAGATCTGGGTTATCGTTTTATCCCTGAGTTTTGGGGGAAAGGATATGCGTGGGAAGCCGCAAATGCCACACTGGATTATGGTTTTAACGAATTGAAAGCAAATACGATATACGCTTATGCTGATTCAGGAAACACTGGGTCCAAGTATATCTTAACCAAATTGGGTTTTGAAAATACAGGAGAATTTGAAGACTCAGGGGTCAAGTGTTCTTGGTATGAACTTAAACGTGAAAAATATATGTAATGATAACAATAAGACAGGAAGAGGAAAAAGATTATGAGAAGGTTTTTATACTTACAGAAGAAGCCTTCAAAGATATGGAGCATAGTGACCATCAGGAACATTTTCTTGTTGAAAAATTAAGACAATCTGAGACATTTGTTCCTGAGTTGTCATTAGTTGCTGAGGAAGAAAATGGAGCAATTGCCGGACATATTTTGTTTACAAAACTGATCATTGAAAATGGTCCGGAAACCTTTGAATCCCTTGCTTTGGCTCCTGTTTCTGTAAAACCGGAGTTTCAGAATCAGGGAATTGGCGGGCAATTGATTCGGGAAGGTCATCTTATTGCTCAAAAATTAGGATACCAATCGGTAATACTGATTGGGCATGAAGATTATTATCCTAGGTTTGGTTACGAAAAAACAAGTAATTTTGGGATCTCATTTCCGTTTGAAATTCCGGAAGTTAACGGAATGGCTATTGAGCTGGTAAAAGACGGATTAAAAAATAAAAAAGGGATGGTGAAATATCCTAAAGAATTTGGAATAGACTAAAAAAATATAAACGATGCAGACACAAAAAGTGATAGATCATATCGTTGGCTGGTTAAAAGATTATGCCACAAAAGCCAAAGTAAACGGATATGTATTAGGAGTTTCAGGAGGAGTGGATTCAGGAGTGGTTTCTACATTGGCCGCAATGACAGGATTAAAAACATTACTGATCGAAATGCCGATCCGCCAGAAAGCTGACCAGGTAGACCGCGCACAAGACCATATGAACGACCTGAAATCCAGATTTCCAAACGTGGAGATTATGTCTGTCAATTTAACCCCAGCTTTTGAAGAGCTTTACAAAACTTTTGATGTACATGATGATCTGTATCCAAACGAAAAACTGGCATTTGCCAATACAAGATCCCGTTTGAGAATGCTTACCTTGTACTACTACGGTCAGATTAACGGACTTTTAGTGTGCGGAACCGGAAATAAAGTGGAAGACTTTGGAATTGGGTTTTATACAAAATATGGTGATGGTGGAGTAGACGTTTCGCCAATCGGAGATCTTTATAAAACCGAAGTTTATGCATTGGCAAAAGGATTAAATCTGATTAAAAGTATTCAGGAAGCTATTCCTACAGATGGGCTTTGGGATGTAGACCGTACCGATGAGCAGCAGATTGGCGCCACGTATCCTGAGTTGGAAAAAATTCAGAAAGAATACGGAACCAAAACAGCTGAGGAGTATGAAGGAAGAGATAAGGAAGTGTTCCAGATCTTTGACAGAATGCATAAGGTTGCAAAACATAAAATGGATCCTATTCCGGTTTGTGATATTCCTGAAGACTGGAGAGAATCATAAATAGGTGTACTCTTTTAGCAATGTAACAGCTTATAGTAATTGTTACATTGCTAAAATGATACATTGTTACATTAAACAATTATTATTATGAACAGTAAAATAAGATCTGTATTTTTTATCTGTCTTGGGCTTCTCTTCGGGATGTCTGTGATGTATATCTATAATAATTTTATTAAAAGTAAAGACCATGCAACTTCGGCTAAAACAGAGGCAGTAAGTTATGGAAATGCTTCTACAGAAGATCAGTACAATGCAGGAAGTTCATCAGCTCAGGTTTCTATTGAAAAACTGACTGAAGAAAAAACGGTTATTAACTATGTAAAACAAAACCATAAGCTTCCAGATTACTATATCACTAAAAGAGAGGCAAGAAACCAGGGCTGGAATCCTTCCAAGGGAAACCTTTGTGAAATACTTCCCGGAAGAGCTATTGGCGGAGATAAATTTGGTAACAGAGAAGGAAGACTTCCGGATGGAAATCAATATTTTGAAGCTGATGTCAACTATGATTGTGGCGGAAGAAATGCAGACCGTATTATCTATACTAAAAACGGAGACGTTTACCTTACCAAAAACCATTATAAGAGTTTTGAAAAGCAGTAATCGTCATTGCGAGGAGCAAGGCGACGAAGCAATCTTTTCATTACAATAAATTCTATAGGTTGATGAAAGCAGGTTTTATTTACATAATGACCAATAAAAATCATACAACTCTTTATACCGGAATTATCTCAAACCTGCTTAAACGTGTTCAACAACATAAGGAAGCCTATTATTCTCAAAGTTTTACATCAAGATATAAATTGTATATACTTGTGTATTGGGAAGCTTTTCAGGAAATAGGAGATGCCATTGCCAGAGAAAAACAAATAAAAGCAGGATCAAGACAGAAGAAGCTTAACTTAATTAATAGTATAAATCCTGAATGGGACGACCTAACAAACACTATTCAGGATATTATGGATGTTTTTTGAGATTGCTTCGTCACTTCGTTCCTCGCAATGACAAAACCCGAAGTATAAAAAGTAGAAGAGTATAATTTGCATTTAAATCAGGATAAGTAGTAATTTTGAAAAATAAAAGTTTTGTGTATGCACTGTGTTTATTTCTGATGTTCTCATGCTCAGAAAAGAAACCAACAGTGAAAGAGTCGGAACAAAAATCTGTGATAACCATACTGATTCAGCCATTCAGAGATATAAAACCTGAAAAAGTGAAAACAGTTGCCGAAGGAATAAAAAAAATATACCCTAATAGTAAAGTGCTTGAAGCCATAGACTTTCCGGAAAATGCTTATTATAAGGAAAGAAACCGTTACAGAGCAGATTCAACGATTAAGTTTTTAAATAATAGGACAAAAGAAGGTTTTGTTACCATTGGACTTACATCAAAGGATATTAGTGCAACCAAAAGAAAGATAAAGGATTTTGGAATCATGGGTTTAGGATATAGACCGGGGAAAGCTTGCATAGCTTCAGATTTCAGGTTAAATAAAGAGAACTCAGATGAGCAGTTTTATAAAATTGCTATTCATGAGCTTGGCCATACCCAAGGGTTGCCACATTGTCCCGAAAAAATGTGCTTTATGAGAGATGCAGAAGGTAAAAATCCTACCAATGAGGAAACAGACTTCTGCAAGAAATGCAAAACTTTTTTAATCAGTAAAAATTGGAAATTTAGTTCAATATGAAGACAGTATATATAGATTTTACAGACATAGGCGATTATGAGGATTTCTATGCTCAATTAAAAGAAAAAGTTCAGCTTCCTGAACATTTCGGAGATAACCTTGATGCGCTTTTCGATACCATTACCGGAGACCTTGAAATGCCGCTTCACATTGAATTCGTGAATATGACGGTAGATCAGCTTGAAATCTTTGAAGATCTTTTAACCACATTGGAAGATGCAGAGGAAGAAGTGGAAGATTTCACTTTCAGCTACTACCTGGAGCAATATGAAGATGATGAAGACGAAGAGGAAACAGAAGACTAATTGGTAATGTAAAAAATAAAAAGGTTGTTTTAGAAATAAAGCAGCCTTTTTTATTTCTTATACTTTTCAAAGATCTGCTTCATCAGAATAATCTGCGAGAGCTTAAAATTATATATAGAATATTTTCTCGCAGATTTAGGAGATTTCGCAGATTTTTATCTTATACTGATTGTTGGAAAATGCAATGATGCAAAATGAAGAATCTTAGTAATGATTCAGATTCCTCCTTCGTCGGAATGACAGTTTGGTGAAAATTGTCTAATCTAAAATAATTCGTGGCAATATTCAGCGGTATACAATTTTATCGAAGATAAAATCCTTGCGCCTTTATAAAGCGTTAAATGGAAAAAAAATAGCGTCTTTGCGTTTTCCAACCATACAACCACAGTATCAAAATAAAAAAACCAACAGAACTTCTGTTGGTTTAATCAGATAGAACTTATCAGAAAATGTAAGTCCATATTATTTTAAATACCACAGCAAAAACTGAATATTTATTTTAGAATCATGAATTGAAATTCTAAAAATTCGTCTTATAAAAATGACGAATCAAAATAGAAAGGCAACAAATCTTTCACCGCATGTACTTTTACAACTTCCTCATTCATACTCGAAAAATAAAGGTCGATATTTTCGTGCTGCTTGGTTTCATATTCTATTAAACTCTGGCGGCAGGCTCCACAAGGAGGAATCGGAGGATTTTTCTCATGAAATTCCTTAGGACCACCCACAACGAAGATCTTTTTTACCTTTACATCAGGAAAGTTGGCGGCAACCCAAAAAAGGGTAGTTCTTTCAGCACAAAGTCCTGACGGAAACGCTGCATTCTCCTGGTTATTTCCGGAATATATTTCTCCGTTCTCCAGTAATACAGCACATCCCACAAAAAACAGTGAGTAGGGTGCATAAGCATTTTCGCGGGCCGCTTTGGCTCTTTCGAATAATTGTTTTTCTATATCGTTCAGTTCGCTGCTATTTTTAAAATATTCGTAACTGATCTGTATGTCTTTTTTCATATATTGTACAGTAAAAAAGGGGGGTAAAATTAGTTCTTTTTAATGAGGTGGGCAATATTTTATTCTTCCGGTAAAAAAGTTCAATTTTTTAAGACTATAAAATGTTATATACTCCAATACAATTCAGGAATGTAGAATTAAAAAACCGCTGGGTAATGTCTCCAATGTGTATGTATTCATGCGAAAACGGAATGGCTAATGATTTCCATTTTGTGCATTACGGAAGCAGAGCACAGGGCGGAACAGGTTTGCTTATTGTGGAAGCCACAGGAGTAGAACCGAGAGGCAGAATTACCAATCACTGCATGGGAATCTGGAATGATGAACAGGCAGAGAAATTACAGCGAATTGTAGAATTTGTTCATCAAAATTCGGACAGTAAAATAGGAATCCAACTGGCTCATGCAGGAAGAAAAGGCTCTACATGGAATAATCTGCAGATCCCTGTTGAAGAAGGCTGGGAAACCATTGCACCAAGTTCTATTCCTTATCATCCTTCGGAAAGAATTCCGCATGCATTAAGTACAGATGAGGTAAAAGAACAGGTTCAGAATTTTAAAGAAGCAGCCCGAAGAGCCGTAAAAGCTGGATTTGATGTCATTGAAATTCATGGAGCACATGGATACTTGATTCATCAGTTTCTTTCACCGTTATCTAATATCAGGACCGATGAATATGGCGGAAGTTTTGAGAACAGAATCCGTTTTCTTATTGAAATTGTAGATGCTGTAATTGAAGAACTGAATGACAATACAGCCCTTTTTGTAAGAATTTCCGGAACCGAGTATGCGGAAAACGGTTGGGATATCGAGGACAGTGTCGCTTTGGCGAAAGTATTGAAAGAGCATTCTGTGGATCTTGTAGACGTATCAAGCGGTGGAAATATCCATGGCGCAAAAATTCCAGTTTTCAATGGATATCAGGTTCCTTTTTCTTCTCAGATAAGAAGCGAAGCGAATGTGAAAACCGGAGCTGTAGGTTTAATTACAAAAGTAGAACAGGCTGAGGAAATCCTTCAAAATGGAGAAGCCGATTTGATCTTTGTAGCAAGAGAAATTTTAAGAAATCCATACATTGCAGTTCAGGGAAGTTTTGAAATGAAAGAAAACTGCTTCTTCCCTCACCAATATACCAGAGCTAAGATCTCTTCATAATAATTTAAACTATATAATTCCACGGAAATGAAAATAGAAGACTTTATGCTGACCTGCCCCAGTAAGAAATTTCTGGGTGTGGAATGTTTGGGATGTGGTGCCCAGCGGGCCATTGTTCTGGTCTTTGAAGGAAAGTTTTCAGAAGCATTTAAAATGTACCCCGCGGTATACACTGTATTATTGTTTTTTTTCATTCTGGGAGTAAGTTTTATAGATAAGAAAAGAAAATATTCATCTGTTATAATGACGCTGATTGTTATCAATCTTGTGATTATGGTGGTTTCCTATGTTTACAAACATTTCTGATTATAGGGTAGAGAAGCTTAAAAGGCAAAGTCCTTTTTTGAAGACTCTATAATTTTGAAAACAGTAAAGTAGTAGAATTACTACAATTTTTGAAACAGTGACCTTAAAACTTTTTAGATTAGAACATGAAGTCTATCTTTGTTTTAGAAAATCCTTTAAACAGGGCTATCATTAATGATTTAAATTTAAGAATATGGCAGGAAATTCAAGAGGAATCTTAAAATTCAATGGAGGTGAAGGTCAGAAGTTATTAAAACTTAATTACAGCGTTTCAAGAGCTACAGATGTTTCAGGACGTGTAGCATCAGATCCGTCAAATGCATTGATTAAAGTAACCATCGAAGCAACAGAGAAATCTGATGTATTGGAAAGTATACTGAACAGCAAATATAAGCCTACAAGCGGAGAAATCAATTTCAATAAATCTCACGAAGAAGGAACGTTAATTACTTTGAAATGGGAAAATGGATATGTAATTCAACATGAAGTTGACTTTGATGCAATAGACAGCAATAATATGCTGGTTAGCTTTGTAGTAAGCGCGGAAACTATTACTTATGGTAATTCTGAATATGCAGGACTTTGGCCAAGCAGCTAAGTCTTCATCACTTAAAATAAAAAGACTGTCCTTGTAAGGCAGTCTTTTTTATCATAACACCTTTAATTATAAAAAACGAATACAATGAAAATCAATATAAACTATAAACTTTTTACGGCAATGAGTACCATGTGCTTCAGTTTGTCATTTGCACAAAAAGTAGAATTTACCGTACCTAAAAGTATTGATATCCTTGAAAATATCATTTTTGATTTTAAAAATGACTACACAAAGGAAATTGCAGCAGACGCCGCTGCCATGGAGGATAACTTTTCAACCACTGTTGATCTTTTTAACCTGAAATATGATGGTGGAGATAAAAATCCTTACCTGAATCTTGCGCTAAATAAAGGCGCAAAATCCAAGCAATTCATTGAGCGGGCAAGCTGGATGGTGAGCTTTAAGAAGATCTCCAAAAAAAGTACAAAAGTTACTATTGATATTGAATCTATTGTTCCTGATCGTTGGTCAAAGAAGGATGTAGATGTAAAGCTTACTAAATCAACAGGAAAAGTAGAAAACGAAATCAAAGAATTCCTGTTAACCTATAAGAGACCAAATTTTTCTTCCGTACAGGCTACAGCAGATGCGGCAGCAGAACCTACGGAAGAACAGATGGCCGCAGCAGAAGCACAGGCTACAGCTCAAATGGAGGAGCTTGACAATAGAAGGCTAATACAACAAACCACATCTAAGAAGTTACAGGCATTATTCGGCAAGAAACAATTGATTACGTTGCCAACAACAGCTGATACCTTTACAAAACTTTTGGAAATACAGCCAAGTGAGCCGGAATGTGAGACCTGCAAAGGTGGAAAATACTCAAGCTGGGATATCGATGAGGTTTTCAATCTGATCTACGCCAAAATGAATGATGGGGAAGAATATTATGCCCTTCAGTATTATGGAGATCAAAAAGTTGCTGGTTTACCTTATGGATTGGTATTCAATGAAAGCTCAGCTTCAGAATGTAAAACCAAGTTTGCAAGATATAAAGCACAGCTGTATCAGACTACGGTAGACGTTGATGCCAATACTTCAAGCGCTTTAACGGTAGTTACTTTTAAAATGGATAATCGCTTTGTTCGTCTTGAGTTTGGCAACCAATACCTGACCAGACTTCTAGTATCCAATAGAGAACAATAAATTCGATACTCATTATTTATCAAAATAAAATATGACCTTTTTAGGATACTTCTTTTTAATCGTATGCTTATTTTCTTGCTATATCGCTTATAGGATTTTTGATAAAATTCTAAAAAAGAGAAGTGTCGTAAAAGGGAAATCAGGAATTTTAGAAAAGGGATTTATATTGTTTTTTATAAGTCTGTTAATCATTTCTCTCAATTCTATAACGATGGTTTTATCTTATAGTTTTTTTTGGGAGAAAGCATACAGAACCCTTTCGGAAAAACAATATGAAGCTGTTGTTATCGGGTATAAAAAAGAAAATATTGCTACCAAAAATTTCCCTACTTCCGGACGTTACAATAAACCAGTATATTTTCCTAGAGTAAAATACACCAACTTCAAGGGAGAAGAAGTCATAAAAACATTGGATATTACCGATGATCATCCGCCTGCAATAGGGCAGACCCTGAGAATTACAGACAGTGAAGCCAATGAAGATGCCAACAGCATTGAACTCGATTGGATAATGCTCATATTGGGATGTGTTTTTACCGGATTAGCAGCCTTTTTTACATGTTTAGTCAGCACGTATATTAAAAATGAAACCTTTAAAAAGCGGATCACTCTTTCTTTATATGGAGCTCTCGTAATTATTGGATTGAATGTAGGATGTATATTGCTGATGATACTTAAACACTGATGCAAGCCCATTAAAAGAAAAAGCAGAATGATTCTGAAATAAAAATGTATTTTTGAGATAACACTAATTGAAAAAAGATTTCAAACACAAAATATATGGAGAATAAGAAAAAAATGTCACCCACAGGCTATGCCATTTTAGGAATAGTTTTGTTCTGCTTTCTCTATTATATATTATGGCTTATTTTTAAAGAAAAAATGCCGCTGCATGCATACCTTTCAGATATAAATACCAACTATGATGAGTATGCAGGCCTTGTTTTGCATTGTATTCCTCTGGGAATTTTTATCCTGATCTTTTTTACCATTCTGAAGCCTTCCGGAGCCAAACGGTTTTTAAGATTACAGGCTTCACTGCCTACGTCTAAAATAGCTTCACTGGCCAAAGGACTTGTTGAAGTAGAAGGAACGTTAATAATGGAAACTCCTTTGCGCTCACCGGTGAATAATGAAGAATGTATCGGATATTATTACACCATTGAAGACGTTGATAAAGACTCAGATGGAAAGTATACCTATACAACGGTTCACAGGGAGACCCAATGCAATACTTTCCAAATGAAAGATGCTACAGGAACTATTGGTGTCCAGCCCGAAGGAATTGAATTGGTTCTATTGGGAGAAACCAATATCAGCAGTACATATAATAAAAGATATAAAGAAACTCTTTTAAAAAACGGTCAACAGATGCTGTTGGTAGGTTATGCCGATTCAAAAAACGGAGTTCCGTTCATCAGAAAAGATGAACACCGTAAAGTTCTTGGGATTACTTCATCATCAGGAATTTCTGTGTGGAATAAATACCAGCCGTTGTTAAGATCATTTCTTTTCACCTGTTCAATCATTTTATTAATCATCATTTATATACTCATACAATAATGAATCAAACCGTAGCCATCATATTACTTGCCCTGCTTGCTGTAGCAGTGATAAGCTTTCTGATTAATCTATATAACAAATTAGTATTGCTCAAATTCAATGTGGATAAAGCATACAGCAATATTGATGTTGTTCTGAAGCAGAGAGCAGATGAAATTCCCAATCTGGTAAGCGTAGCCAAAAATTTCATGAACTACGAAAAAGACATTCTTACTAAGCTGACGGAACTGAGAACCGTTTACACTACCACCACAGATTCAGATAAGAAAACAGCGTTGGCAAATGAGACCTCAAAAGCTTTATCTTCATTCTTTGCCGTATCTGAAAATTATCCGGAACTGAGATCCAATAATAACTTTCTTGAACTTCAGAAAAGAATCTCGGAACTGGAAAATAAAATCTCCGACAGAAGAGAGTTTTTCAATGACAGTGTTAACCTTTACAACATAGGAATTCATGAGTTCCCGAATGTGATATTGGCAAAAATGCTTGGGTATAAAGATAAAATCCTGCTAGAAGTAACAGAACAGGAAAAACAATACCATGGAGTACAGTTTTAACACCTTTTTCGGTTTCGAGAAAGACCTGATGGCTCATCCCGAAATGCTGATTTTTGCAGCACTTCTTACTCCAATACTGCTGGCGCTTCCCATCGCTTTGGTAGGCTGGGTTTTTAGAAAAATAAAGCTGAATATGTATATCATCAATGTATTATTATATACGTTGATGTTTACCTTTTTATTGGGAATTCTTACCATTTTCGTTCTCTATTTTATTACAGATAGGAATGGAATTAAATTAGCATATTGTTGGTTAACCGTTTTTGCAGGAATGTTCTTTTTCTGCCTGATGAATGAGAAAACCATTACCAAAATGTTTACCGACTGGTCTAAAATAATTGAAGAAAAAGATAAGCTTAGTAAGTAAGGAAGCTGGGGGTTGGTAGCTGGAAGTTTCTAAAGTCTGATAAATAAAGGAGTTCATTGAAACAGATTAACAAAGATAATTTGAATCAACAATTTTATCGCAGATAAAATCTTTGTGCCTTACTCTCCAAAAATATAAATAAATCCTTGCGTCACTCAACATCAGAGTTCTGTCTTTTGCTTCATCAAATCAACTTGCTGATTAAATTCTTTACTCATTAAAATAAAGAACTCCAAAAATAAAAACTTTACGTCTGAACATAACATTCAGAAAAATCTGCGAAATCAGCAAGATCTGCGAGAACAAAAATGGCTGGCCTTACAAGAAGACCAGCCATTTTTTATGATGAATATTTTTGAATTATTTAACTAAAAACTGCATCGTAGTTCCATCCAGTTTTAAAATATAAACTCCTTGATTAAGCGTTTCTGTTCTGATTACATTACCATTTCTGAAAGGTCTGTCAATTGTTTGCAGAACTTTTCCTTGTAAGGTATAGATCTCAGCTTTTTTGATATTCTGAACATCACCTTTTACAGTGATTTCCTGATTCGTGATCGGGTTAGGGGTAATTTTAAAGCTTTGTGTAGCCTCTGGGGTAACACTTTGAGCTTGTCTGACAGAAGTTCCGGAATAACATGTCCATTTCAGATCATCAATAGCCACTCTGTTGCTGGTTGATTTATTCACAAGGCTTACCGTTACATTTCCGGAAACATTAATATTGTTGATAGTCGTTGTTGTTGCTGTAGTACTGTAAGGAATTGTTCCTACTGTAGTTCCGTTTACTTTCACATCAAAAGCATCATTATTTCCTGAGAATTTCAACTGTGTAGTTACTGTTAAAGAACCAATACCATTAGCAGAACTTCCTGATGTTAATGATCCGTTTCTTACTGTAATTGCTTTATTATTGATCGTTTGGTCAGTTCTCGAATCTGTAGCGGTCCATGAAATTCCACCATTGCTCCATGTTTTGGTAGAATAGGTAGAACTTGCAGCTGGAATTGATTCAAAATTTTCATTGGCACAATCTGTGGATGGATTAGGATTGGTTGTTCCTGCATTTGTTGTTCCTGAAACGGAAGAACTGTTAGAAGATGAATTTCCTGCAGCATCTTTGGCTACAATATAGAAACTATAAGTTGTAGATGGTGTTAATCCTGAAATTGTAGTAGAAGTTGAACTTACCGTAGTTTGCAGACTTCCATTCATATAAACATTGTAGGCAGAAACTCCCACGTTGTCTGTAGCAGCATTCCATGTAAGAGAAATACTGTTAGATGTTTTGGCAGATACGGCTAAACTTGTAGCAGTTGTTGGAGACTGGGTGTCACTGGTTGGTTGTTGAGAACCCCAGATAAGATTTACATAGCTTGGATTATCAATAAAAGGGTTTCTATTTCCTTGATAAGTGTAAGAAGCATTATTTCTCTTGATTTCAGCCTGAGAAACAGGATCCTGATTATGCCATGCTAAAAGAACATTCAGTTCCCAGGTCTGAAGCCCCGGAAATGTAGAACTTCCCAACATATTTCCAGAAGAAAAAGAAGAAAGTTTACTCTGATAACGCGTTACAAAATAGAAGATCATACGGGCAACATCCCCTTTAAACTCATCAATCGGCTCAAAAACGGTCCCTGAATATCCAGAAGAAGCAGAATTACCCAATTTTGATCCATTTTGGGAAGTAAAAGTAGCACTCCCAACCTTTCCGAATGGATAATTACTTCTCATTCCATTTACTTTACCATCTGTAGCTCTGATGAAGTGAATATCCGCCACCATTGGTGAAGCCTGACTAAATAAGCTTTGAGGAACAATATGCTCTCTGTTATAGCAATTTCCTTCCGTAGAATAAGTACCACACTGGTTAGATCCTGGTGTATATTTATAAGGATCGGTACCTACAGGTTTCTCTGAATAAATATCAAGAATAGATCCATCATTTTCGTAGTCTTTATCAATGTCAGTGGTCTTATAGGCTGTCCATAATCCATTGTAGCCTTTATCCTGATGTCCGCTGGTGATAATGCTGCTTAAAGCAGTTTTTAAGGCTGCACCACTCAATCCGTTGGCAGAGTTATAGTATCCCGAAGGAGCCTGAGCATAGGCAAGCCCCGAGAATACAGAGAATAAGATGATTTTTTTCATATTAATATAATTTTCCACAAGATTACTACATTTTTGTGAATAAAAAATTACATTATTATTAATTTTGAATGTACCGCATTTTGCTTTCACCAAAGAAGGATAAATGATGATTGATGAACGATAATTGATACCCAATGAAGAAATAAAGTTGGCGAAAATGATTGTGAAAACTTAGCTTATTTATCCATCTTTGTCATTCCGTGAGAATCTAAATTTCGGTATTCATATTGTAGGCTAAACTGAATAAGAAAAGAAATTTAGTAGCTTTAATTTTCCAACTTGCGCCTTGCATCACGTACCTGTATCTCAAAAATAAGCATTCATAAAAACAAAAAAGCCAGTACAAAAGTACCGGCCTATATAATAATAGCTATCAATCTTATTTTCTTTGTGGCGGATAATTTTTCATAATCTCAGCCATGATTTCAGGAATCTGTCTCTGTTTAGACTTTGGAGAATCTACAGAAATTCCGCTTCCGATACCCTGCCATACCAGTTTATTGGATTTTGAATCAATAAGGTCAACAATAAGCGCTCCTTCATTATAATTGCTTGTCCATGTTCTGTTCATTCCAACACCCCATCCGAATGGGCCGCCCCAGCCCCACATTCCGTAAGGAGAAGAACTTTGTATATCTGTAACCTTCTTATGATTTGCTTTTACGTTGACAATAAGATCAGGGTTCTCTCCGGACTGAAGTCCTTTGGTCTGAAGCTGTCTTGAAAGCTCATTCAGAACTCTGTCTTTATCAATATCATTCAATTTAAGATCATCAATTCTTATTTTATATGTTTTGTAAGAATTGAAATTGGCGGTTTCAGCATAATCTGAACGTACCTGAAACGGGCTACAAGAAGTTAAACCTAATGTAGCTGCTGCCAACAAAATAAAAATATATTTTTTCATTTTATTTATTTTTTTTTGTCAATTTTAATGAATGTATCAGTCTTTTTATCGTACCCGTAAGGACAGTGCCTGCAGCCGCTTTTACAGCAATACCCTCTTTTCAGATGGAATTTCTCTGTAAAAACTTTATATCCCTGTTCATTATAATAAAAGTCTTCACCTTCTTTGATGTCATAATGGGCCATAAGTTAAATGCAAGTCAAAAAACTTTTTATATTTGTTAGTATGATAATTGTATGCCAAAAGCCATTAAAAAAACTAAAAATTAACGGCATTGCTCTCTTTCCCTTTATCTTCATTAGGAAATCCGAAGATAAGGAAAATTATACACTTATCAATCATGAGAAAATCCATTTGAGACAACAGCTGGAGATGCTTATCATATTTTTCTATATTTTCTATGTTATTGAATATTATTACTGGTTTTTTAAGCTAAAAGACGGTTATCAGGCATACAGAAGAATCTCATTTGAAAGAGAAGCCTATGCCAATGAACATAATTTGAATTACCTTAAAAAAAGAAGGTTCTGGAACTTTAGGAAGTATTTATAGGAGATAAAAGATAAAAGATAAAAGATAAAAGATAAAAGATAAAAGATAAAAGATAAAAGATAAAAGATAAAAGATAAAAGATAAAAGATAAAAGATCTTGTCGTTAAACAACTATTTTTCTCCTTGTATATCCACACGGATATCAATATCAATAGGGGCGGGCTTTAGCCCGGCCAGACAAATAAATCATAATTTCATTGGCTTTAGCCAAAACCTAAAAATAAAACACAAACATCACAAATAATGTCCCAAATTACACAACCATACGAGAAGGTATTAAAATGTAATAATCTGTGTCAATCCATGTATTCTAAGACATATGCAAATTATATCGTACTAAATTTACAAAAGGTTGTTCTCTTTTTACTACAGCAAACATTCTATACACGAGCTTACAAC
>NZ_FNEG01000019.1 GCF_900100075.1 Chryseobacterium jejuense | reverse complement strand
TGTATTCTAAGACATATGCAAATTATATCGTACTAAATTTACAAAAGGTTGTTCTCTTTTTACTACAGCAAACATTCTATACACGAGCTTACAACATACCGCATTAATAATAGAGTTATGAGCTTTTCCCTGCTCTTTTTTTCTTTTATAATAAGCTTTTAATTCTTCATCATAAATTATTGCTGAATTAGCACCATTGAAAAGTACGGTTTTAATTCTTTTATTTCTAAGCTTACTGGTCTTTGTTTTCCCTTTAATACTAGTTCCAGAAGTATGTTCGAAAGGTGCTAATCCAGCATAACAGTTGAACTTTCTTGGATTTTGAAAGCTTGTAAAATTATTAGTTAATACAATCATATAAGCAGCAGTAAGGAAACCAACTCCTTTTACTTTAGTTATTTTTTCAAAGTTTTTATTTATTCTTGCCTCACTATTGATCTGCTGTTGTATTTTTTCTTCTACTAGAGTAACCTTTTTATCTAGTTGTTGTATATGATAGGTAATATCATCCATTTCAAAATCGACATCTGATATTTTACTGGCCTGATAAAAAGATTTTTTCTCATTCTTAAACTGTGTTCTCACTTTGATAAGAATATTTCTGTAAGTAAGAAGATTCTTTACTTTAAATAGTACTTTTTCAGGAAGAACATAAGGTTTAAGATCTTTTGAATATGTTTTTGCATACTTGGCTATTCTCCATGCATCAACTCTGTCATTCTTTCCTCTTTGGATTCCCTGGCTTAATTTTATTTCAAGAGCTGGAACTTGATAGTAATCAATTTGCCTGTCCTCTAACATTCTACATAAAAGAAGCCCATAGTTCCCCGTATTCTCAAAACAATACAGTCGCTCGGAATCGGGTTCAAAATCTGAAGCAGAGTCAATCATTTTTTCGATACCTTCTACAGTATTTTCTACTTTCAATACCGTTTGTTTTTCATTAAAATCATTTAAAATGCAAACATCCAATGTATCCATCGAAATGTCTATTCCAATAAAGTAAGTTTTCATAACTTTGGATTTAGGTAAACACTGAACGAACCAATTTGAATAATGCTAAAACCTTTAATAAGCCTCAATGCTTAAAATTCTAAATGGCAGATATTCAAAAAGAGAAAATAAAGTCTTATACACGGAATAGTTATATTCTGGAAATCTGTTTAGTTCACTTTATTTTCTCTGGTTCTTCAGAATTTAATTATTATCTAATTTATAACTAAATCCTTTTGTAAATCTAAAGG
>NZ_FNEG01000002.1 GCF_900100075.1 Chryseobacterium jejuense | reverse complement strand
CGTCCGTTTCCTTTAGTAGAATATAATGTTCTTGCTTATCTAAAAGCTCTTCTGCGCTTACTGAATCTCTTTCGTTTTTCAGTGGGGCAAAGATAACAACTTATTACCACGCAAAACAAACTTTGTTAACTTTAATTTCATATTTACGTAATATTTTCACCTAAATAACTGATACCTTGAGAGAAAAATTTTAAACATTTGTTTGAAGGATTTGCGTGGAGAATATAGAATATAAGGAAAGTGGGAAATATAGGTATTTTGGGAGGATATAAAATGAATGAGTAATGAGTAACGGAAGGTATACATTATATAATAGACAATATATGATGTGAGATCTCTACTTGGTACAAGTACGTTTTGGCTAAAGCCCATTCTTACTGATGGACTTCTGGTTGGTGGGAAAGAATGATTGAAGGTTTTTTAACAATACATTGCTGAGCGCTGGTGAAATCCTTATAGAATGACAAAGATTGCGCAGAACAGAAAGGGAGATGAAGAAATAAAGTAATACAATACTTATTATAAAGGATTCTTTTATAAAATGAGGGCTGTGTATTTTTTATTTTCCCACAGATTGCGCGGATTTGCACAGAGGACTGGAAATAATTGGATAACCACCCCGTCAAAGGAGGGGAATGATGGAAGACATTCATTATGAATAATGGTTAATATTACTAATTAATGACAGCCATTCTCTATTCTCTATTCTCTATTCTCTATTCCCCGCCACTCATTACTCATTATTCTTGTCCCCTACCCTAGCCCCGATAGAAACGGTTACCCCGCAGCATGCGTTGGTGAGAGAAAGGGGTTGAGCGTTGGAGGGCATTGGCGCGAGGAGTATGAGTGGAGAGCGGGATTAAGCTCCTGATGAAATTTGAGAGTTTGAGAGTTTGAGAATTTTATCGACGGAGGGTTTAAGAGCTGGAAAAATGAAGATGAAGACAGAGACACAACTTATATATAATATGGCCATTTTACCATTTATTGTAATCTATAATCTATTAAAATGAATAATTAGGATTTATAAGGAGTCTTACAAGTAAATTCCGATTTGAAAAAATCATTTTTTTGGGATAGTCATTAAAGACTTTCTATCTTATTATCTGTTAAAAAAAGTGGATTTCGGTAAATATAAGTCATAAATACCGTGACTTTTCACCTTGTCATTAATCAATTGATCCTTATCTATTAAGGCAACAAACATAGTATTTATTTTTTCTTAAATGATAGTACTATTTTTGTTAAATTTGCCGTTTTACATAGAAACGTAAGAATATTTTATTTTTTTATATATTTTTTAAAAACCTGCATACTTTTTGTTTGTGCTAATTGCCTGAAGAAACGAATGATGTTAAACAAGACCTCCAAAAAACACTATTTTTTATTTTTTTTCCTGACCATTACCAGCTTTACCTATGCTCAAAACAAGGCCAGCGGAAAGATTGTTGATGCCAAAAACAACAAGGAAGTGAGCAAAGTTGATATTTTTATCAATGATAATAAAACTCCTTCTCTTACCACCACCTCAGGAAGCTTCAGCGTTCAGTCTGATAGCATTATCCAAAGACTGAGGTTTATCAGAAAGAACTATACTACAGAAACTCTTGATATTACTCCGGAGAATGCTGAGAATATTTTTGTTCAGCTTTCTCAGGCCAAAGTAAGTAATATTCAGGAAGTGGTTATTCAGGCTGGGAAACCCAAATACAAAAACAAGAAGGAAAATCCTGCTTATGCAATTATGCAAAAAGTATGGGCTCAAAAAAGGAATAACGGTCTTGAAAAATTTGATACCTATTCATATAAAGAATATGAAAAGACTCAATTTGATCTCAATAATATAGACAGTGCCTTCATGAAGAAGAAAATCTTCAATAAGCTTGATTTCATTTTTGATTACGCAGATTCTACTGCCAGCGGAAGACTTGGACTTCCCGTGTTCTTAAATGAAGCTGTATATGAAAATTATGGCAAAAATAAGCCTGATAAAAATACCAAAAGAACGTTGGTGGCTCAAAAAACATCAGGGTTCCAGGATAATCAGGTAATTACAGTTTCTGCGAAGAACCTTTACAGAGATATTAATATTTACGATAATACGTTAAACTATTTTGACATTGGCTTTCAGAGTCCAGCAGGAACAGACGGGTTCGGGACCTATGATTATAACCTTGTAGATACCATTTCTATTCGTGGAGAGAAGGCTTTTCAAATAAGATATCAGCCTAAACGTAAGGATGTACTGGCATTTCAGGGAAATCTTTATATAGATACGGATACCTATGCTGTTCTGGGAGCTACTTTAAGGTCAACTCAGAAAATCAATGTTAACTTTGTGAACAGTGTTTACACTCAGTTGGAATACGACAATCCGGACGAAACAACCTTTCTTCCCAAGAAATTAGTTACGGAAGTTGAGATGAGTCCTTTTTCTAAGAAGAAAGGATCTAAGAGCATTATCGCAAAAAAATCTGTTGATTATTCTAATTACGAATTCAATATTCCTCTAGATCCTAAAGTTTTTAAGCGTACGGAAGAAGAATATGAAGATAAGTTCACTGATAAAGATGATACTTATTGGACAAAAGCAAGACCAGATACTTTATCCAAATCCGAACAAGGTGTATATAAAATGCTAGATCAGCTTCAGCAGACCCCAAAGTTCAATCGCATGGTAAAATTGGTTGAAACTCTTGGTTCTCGTTATTATAATGCTTTTAAAGGAGTAGATTTTGGTCCTATTTTTTCTGTTTATGGAAGAAATGAGGTGGAAGGAGACAGAATAAGAATTGGAGCAAGATCCTATTTTGGATTGAATGATCCCTGGAGAGTTCAGTTCTATACTGCCTATGGATTTAAAGATCATCAAGTAAAATACGGTGCAGAAGCCCGATATATGTTTAACAGGCTTAACCGATTTATGATTGGAGCTGGAACCAGCAGAGATGTTGTTCAGCTTGGTGGGCAGCTTACATCCGGTGATGGAGTGGCATCCCGTTCTTTATCTTCCAGTACATTTTTTGCAAGAGGGGAGAATATTTCTTTAAGTTCTGTAAACCAAACTAGTGTTTTTGCTGCTATTGAACCATGGAAAAATGTACAGATAAGAGTTGACGGAGTTATGCAAAGTATTAAGTCAGCCATCCCTGAGAAATTCAATCTTATGTACTATCAGCCAGACGGGCAACTAAGAAAAACAGTAAATGATTCTCATGTAACAATTAGCTTAATTGCAAAACCTGGAGCAAGATTTTCTCAAACCGGAATTGACAGATACCAGGCAAAAAACCTTGCCCCTACTATTGTTTTAAGATACACCAGAGGTATTGAAGGATTGTTCAATGCCGATTTCAACTATGACAAGCTTCAGTTTATGTTCTACAAACCGTTTTTGATCGGAACATTAGGAAAAACAATTGTAAATTTTGAAGCAGGGAAAAATTTCAATACCGTTCCATTGGCTTTACAGAATATTATTCCTGCTAACCTTTCTTACGGTTTAGCTCCGAATACATTCTCACAGCTTAATTATTACGAGTTTGTAGCTGATGCTTATACTACTCTTCATTTGGAACACCACTTTAATGGTAAAATTTTGTCTTATATTCCTTTAATTAAGAAGTTAAAATTCAGAGAGGTAGCCTTTATCAGGGCTGCATATGGAACTTTAAGCGATGCATCCAAAGCAATTAATGTAGAAGGATTTAAATATTCTGCTCCTAGTGATCACATTTATTATGAATATGGATTTGGGATTGAAAATATTGGAATTGGTAACCTAAGAATTTTCAGAGTAGATTTCAACTGGAGAGGTAACTATCTTGACAGGCCTGATATTTCAAAATTCGGCGTTAAAGCTGGTTTTCAGGTTGGATTCTAAAATATACTATAGTAATCGGGCGGCTTCTTCGAAGCCGCCCGATCTATTTTAAGCTTTATTAAGAGCAATTGCAAGATTCTTCTAAAGTACTCAAACAATATTGCTGTTGCCAGGAACTTAACCTGCACCATTGTGTACAAGTTTTTATTATGAAATCCGGACAGATATAATCATTTCCACCACCAATTGATTTCAATTGATTTTTTGTAAGTTTTTTATAATTTCTCATCTCAACAATAGTTTATATTAAATACACTCACAAGGTTCTTCAAAAATATTACTTGGGCAATGCAGTTTCTGCCATGTCGTCCATCTGCACCAAGAATTGCAAGAACTTGCTATAGGAGGACAGTTTCCTGCTCCACCATTAATTTCTTTCAGACTCTTCTTTGTTAGTTTTTTCAGATTTTTCATAGTTATTTAGTTTTAATGTCTTGCCTACTCTATATGCTTTTCGGCTTCCGCAATTCATTTATTGTTTGATCATTAGTAAATATATAAATATTTCACCATTTAAGGATAATTTATAAAATATACTTTTTAATGGAATGGAATACAGAAAATCTTTTTACCTTCAAAATTCATATACTAGATCAACATAAGAAGATTATACATCGAAATACCCTGTAAAACAAAAAACCACAGCTTCAAAGAAACTGTAGTTTTCTAATTTTTATTTAATCTATAAGGTTAGCAGGGTGCACACGGCTCTCCAAGCAAACAATGTGACTTTTGCCATGGAGTCCATCCACACCAATCTTCACATGTATCTGTTATTGGAGGGCAATATATTCCGCCACCGTTAATATTTTTCAAAATCCCTTTGGTCAGCCTTTTAAAATGTTTCATAGATCCTATGTTAATTTATGGACTATCGAATAAGAACTGATTAACAATTACAAGGCATTTCATCAATAACAGCATTAGCACAATGAGCTTTTTGCCAAGCTGACCATCCACACCATTCGCTGCACCATGAAGCAGGAATTGGACATCTCTCACCTCCAGCAATTGTTTTCAACTGTTTTTTCGTTAATTTTTTTGAATTTTTCATATTATTTAGTTTTAATGTACTGCCTACTCTATGTGCTTTTCGGCTTCCGCAATTGATTTGTTATTTGATACACAACAAATATATAAATATTTCACTTCCGGTAGAATATTTATAATAAATTTAACTTTTAGACAGGAGAAACAAAAAAAAGCCTCAGCAAAAAAATGCTGAGGCTTTAATTTTTATAAAACGCTTATAATTATGCGTTTGGCTCTACAGATACGAAAGATCTGTTATTTGCTTTCTTTCTGAAAACTACTTTACCATCTACTAATGCAAACAAAGTGTGATCTTTACCGATTCCCACGTTATCACCTGGGTGGTGCTGAGTACCTCTTTGTCTAACAATAATATTTCCGGCAATAGCTGCTTGTCCTCCGAAAATCTTCACACCTAATCTCTTAGAGTGAGACTCTCTACCGTTCTTGGAACTACCGACTCCTTTCTTGTGTGCCATTTTATTACTGGATTATTTGTTAAGTGCTTTAAATTGATCGATATTCTTAATGATAGCAGCATCTACTTCTTCATGAGTAAGAATATTTTTCTCTAATTCAACTTTAACTGCTTTACCTAAAGTAATTAAAGTTTCTCTGTTCTCTTTAGACTGAGACAAGTTGTTTTTCTTTAAGTGATAGTTCAACTCGTGATCTTCACTAAAGTTAACAGTTGCGTTGTCAGAAAGAACTTCAGACTTTACAGTTTCTTTTTTAGCAGCTTTTTTAGCTCCCGCTTCAAATCCTGTAATACCAGTGATTACGATTTGAGTTAAAGATTGTCTGTGACCGTTTTTAACTTGGTAACCTTTTCTTCTTTTCTTTTTGAAAATGATTACTTTATCAGCTTTTACGTGGTCAAGAATCTCTGCTTCCACAGTGATTCCGCTTACAGCTGGGGCGCCTACAGTGATTGCTCCGTTTACAGTAAGAAGAACTTTATCGAAAGAAACTTTTCCTCCTTTGTCTCCTTTTAAACGGTTCACAAACAACTTTTGGTCTTGCTCAACTTTGTATTGAAGCCCTGCTATTTCTACAATTGCAAACATTGTTTATAAATTTTTAGTTATTTCGAGGTGCAAATATACAAATAAAATTCTAAACACCTTACAATCAAAGCAATGTTTTTTATTGAAAAAATATATTCACTATGTTTTGAATAATTTTTAATACTAAAGTGCTCATTCATAAAAGATAATTTCTTAACTTCGTTTCACCAACTAAATAATTATATGAAAAGAAACTTTAATCTCTGCTTATTAGCGGGCGCTATTGCTGCAACATTCCTGACAGCATGTAGTGATGACAAAATGGAAGAGGCAGCTCTTCCTCAACAGGAGAGCCTTAGTGCAAAAATTGAACAGCCAGGAGCACTTGAAAAAACCTGCGCCTATGTAGACAACAACTGGAGTTCCAATTCTGTTTTGATGACAGGACTTCAGAACGCCACAGACACCAATTTTATGAATGCTCAAATGACTAAAATTGCAAGTTTATGGGGAAGAAGCAATCCTACTCTACGATTTGTGAATGATGCTTCCAATTTCAATTCAACCTACAATGCCATTTCCTACTCTACAGGAAAGATCTATTATGGATATGCTATCTATTATGATGCAAAAGCAAAAGGTGGGGATATTGTAAATGCGATGATTCTTGCCCATGAGTACGGGCATCAGTTACAGTATATTTTTGGACTTCCTTCAGTAAACGAAAATACAGCAAGACCTAATGAGCTTGAAGCTGACGGTTTTGCAGGATACTATTTAAGAAGACCAAACGGCTACAACAAAACTAATTTCTCTGAAATTGCTGCAGCTTACGAATTTGCACAAAGCATTGGAGATTATCAGACTTCAAGTCCGGGACACCACGGAACTCCTGCACAAAGAAGATCAGCTGTTCGTTTAGGTTTCCTTTTAGGACAATATGACCTTAATGCTTCCAACTTCGATTATAACTTCTTCTATTATTATCAAGGAGTTCTTAACGGAACTTACAAAATGGCTAAAAACACTGTAAACCCAGAAATTGATGCTTACATGAGCCAATATATAGATGAATTAAGAAAAATTCAGTCCGGAGAAATTTCAGCGGAAGAATTTAAACATCTTCAATAAAGAAACATTCATTTTTAGCATATTTAAGAAAGGAGGCAGACAATTAGGTTCTGCCTCTTTTTATTTGTCTTGAAAAATAACAGAAGTTTATTTACTTTTGACCTCATATCCCATCATAATGAACAGAGACCTCTACATTGACTTCGCCAAAGGACTAGCTACCCTATCCATTATCTTTATCCACACTGCTTTCTGGTCCGGGCAGTTTTATATTCCTGCAGAAGTAAGAGTCTTTTCTCTTGTTTTTGATGTCGCCTTATTTTATGCTTTAAGCGGAATCACATCAGGAGCTAATATTGAGAAAACGTTTTACAGATTACTGAAACTACAGATCACTTATATGATCTTTGTGACCTTTCTGTTCTTTTTAGACTACTTTTTTAAAGTATTTGGTCTTTCCTTCTTTTCTATGGAATGGCTGCAAAGTTTTTATTCAACATTTGGATCAAAATATTCCACAACCAGTATTTCAACGATGCCACAATGGCAAAACTTAGGTAACTGGTACCTTCACCAGTACACCAATGCTGATACTTTTCCGGTTGTTATGGGCAGCTTTTGGTATCTGAAAGTGTATTATATTCTTACCGTTCTGGGAGTTTTAATCTTAAGGTTTTTCCCTAAACATATCAATTGGTTCATTGGACTTTGTATTGGACTAACCTTATTATTCAACAGCTTCCCGGAATATTATCCAACAGGACAGGTGGGTTATGTTGCCTTTTATATGGCCATTTTCTTAATTGGAAACAGGATGCGTGGAAAAAAGATTACTTCCAAATTCATTCCTGTAGCCTATGCAATGGTAGCAGCAGCTTTAATATGGATGTTCTGGTATTATGGAAATGAAATTTTCTATAAAATTAATAAGAATAAATTCCCACCCCAGATCCCTTATATCATTTGGGCACAATTCTCATTAGTGACCTTATTTGTTCTTTACAACCGTTTGAAGATTACCAAGGAAAACATCATTACTTATATTGGTAAAAATGCCATCTTTTTCTATTTTGCCCAAGGACTAAGTTCTTCTTTAGTCTATTTTCTGGTAGTTCCTTTGAAGGAAAATATGCCCTGGTGGCTGTTAATGATCATTATTTATGTTATTAATATCATTTTAGCCTTTGTTATTTCTGCCGGGTTGAAAAAAATAGATGCATTAGGATGGTGTATTCTTGAGTTTTTAAGAAAGAAAACCGCTATTAAAGATTGATTGCTTAATAAATGCATCTGAAGGGTAATAATAGTAACTCCCGCATTTATAAATACAATATAAAATAGGAGCCTGATTACATAAAACTCAATAGAAAATAAAATCTATCCTATCAGAAGCACCAAATATCTCTAATTTGTTTTAAATTTACAAAAATTTTAAAAAATGTTTAAGTTGAAACTCCCAACCGATCCAAGGTGGGCAAACATTGCAGAAGGAAACATCGAAGAAATTTTAACGGACCATGCATGGTGCGAACAAAAAGCAGCGACCAATGCTATTGGTCTGATCACTATGCTTCCTGAATATCCGGAAATTGTTACAGAACTTCTTGCTATTGCTCAGGAAGAGCTGGATCACTTCAATCAGGTTCATGAGATCATTAAAAAGAGAGGCTACCAGTTTGGAAGAGCCAGAAAAGATGATTATGTAAATGAATTGGCAAAGTTTATTATTCAGGGAACCAGAGAGCAGCTTATTGTAGATAAAATGCTTTTTGCTGCGATGATTGAAGCCAGAAGCTGTGAAAGATTTAAGGTTCTTACTGAAAATATTAAAGATGAAGAGCTTAAAGTCTTTTATAAAGAACTTATGATTTCTGAAGCGAACCACTATACAACCTTCATTGGATTTGCAAGACAGCTTGGAGATCCTGAAAAGGTAAATGAACGATGGGATGCATGGTTAGAATATGAAGCCAGTATCATTAAATCTTACGGAAATAAAGAAACTATACACGGTTAAAATATAAATAGTAAAGAAGAAACATTGAAGAAACCAAGCTTTGAAAGTATTGCCAATCTATTCCTGAAAAACTTTTTTCAGGGACTGGTTATTATTGGACCAATCGGACTTACGATTTTTGTGATCTGGTATATTGTAAGTGCAATAGACAATCTTGTTCCTTCGCTTGCCAAACAGATTCCTGGGCTTGTTTTCGTTTCAATTATATTACTTACGGCTATTTTAGGATATCTGGGAAATAAATTTGTGGTGGGAAGGTTCTTTTTCGACACCATGGATAGCTTACTGGAAAAAACACCGGGAGTAAAACATATTTACACTCCTACAAAGGACGTTATGTCCTCTTTTGTGGGCGACAAGAAAAAATTCAACGATCCTGTATGGGTTAAGACCAATGAAAATCCGGAGATCTGGAGAATCGGTTTTTTAACTCAAAAAGAAATGTCGGACGTTGACAAGCATAATTACGTTGCGGTATATTTACCCCATTCCTATGCAATTTCGGGCTGGGTAATTGTTACTGAAGAAAAAAACATCAAACCTGTAGTGGGGATGACTGCTGCTTCTGCGATGAAGTTTGCAGTAAGCGGCGGTGTAGCCGGATTCCATTCTGATGAAAATATATTTAAAGCACCGGAATAATCTCTATTCTACTTTAGATATACATTGATGAATTTGAAAATTATTTTCAAACAAATTTTCTTTTACAAACAATTTAAAAACATACCAACCCATGAATTTACCGTACGCGGAGCCTTTCCGCATTAAAATGGTGGAAGAAATCCGCCAATCTACAAGAGCTGAAAGAGAAGAATGGCTTAAAGAAGCTAATTACAATCTCTTTAATTTAAAATCTTCACAAGTTTTTATTGATCTTTTAACTGATTCCGGAACCGGAGCAATGTCTGACAGGCAATGGGGCGCATTGATGACCGGAGACGAAAGCTACGCAGGTTCCCGTTCTTTTGAAGAACTTCAGAACAGTGTTGAAAGAATTACAGGGTTCAAATATCTATTACCAACTCACCAGGGAAGAGCTGCCGAAAATGTACTTTTCTCAGTATTAGTAAAAGAAGGAGATATTGTTCCAGGAAATTCACATTTTGACACAACAAAAGGACACATCGAGTTCAGAAAAGCTCATGCCGTTGACTGTACTATTGACGAAGCTTTTGATATTAATAATCCTCACCCTTTCAAAGGAAATATCAATCTTGAGAAACTGGAAGCGATTTATAAAAGCCATCCTAAAGAAAATATTCCTTTCTGTCTGATTACCATTACCTGTAATTCTTCCGGGGGACAACCTGTTTCTTTGGAGAATATGAAAGCTGTAAAAGCTCTTTCTGACCAATATGGAATCCCTGTATTCTTTGATTCTGCAAGGTTTGCAGAGAATGCTTACTTCATTAAGAAAAGAGAGCAAGGTCAGGAAAACAGAACCATCAAAGAGATCTGTAAAGAAATTTTCTCTTATGGAGAAGGAATGACCATGAGTTCTAAAAAAGATGGATTAGTAAATATTGGAGGATTTATCGCTTTAAATAATGAAGAAGTTTTCAGAAAAGCTTCTAATTTTACAATCATCTATGAAGGATTCATCACTTATGGAGGAATGGCTGGAAGAGATATGGCTGCATTAGCGGTAGGTCTTGATGAAGCTACAGAATTTGCTTATCTGGAAAGCAGAATTTCTCAGGTAGAATATCTTGGAAATAAGTTAATTGAATATGGAATTCCGGTACAGAAACCAATCGGAGGGCATGCCGTTTTCATTGATTCTTTAAGTTTCCTTCCTAATGTTTCCCGTGAGGAATATCCGGCACAAACTTTAGGTCTTGAAATCTATAAGGAAGCAGGAATCAGAACGGTGGAAATTGGAACGTTACTGGCCGACAGAGATCCTGAGACAAGACAAAACCGCTATCCGAAACTGGAACTGGTACGTCTTGCCATCCCTAGAAGAACCTACACCAATAATCATATGGATTATATTGCTGCAGCAATAAAGAACGTATATGAAAGACGTGAAGAAATTGCAAAAGGGTATAAAATTACCTGGGAACCGGAAATATTAAGACATTTTACTGTTCAGCTTGAAAAAGCATAAGGATAAAAGCAAAACCGGAATTCATTTCCGGTTTTTTTATGCCGTTTATTCATGCAGCAAATATCTTCCTCAAAATCTTATCTTTATCCTCATGCATTTCTTATGCTTTTCATCTTATTTTTCAAAAAATCAGAATCAATTTAATTTATTTTTTAAAAATAATGAATGATTTTAATTTACTTTTGTATCCATTAAAAAACAGACCGAAAAGTATTTAAACACCAACCTGAAAAAAACCATTATTCCGAACATGAACAAAATTGTTGTCGTGGGCGCTGGTATTTCCGGCTTAAGCATGGCGAATCATCTCGAAAAACACAAAATTGATTATCACATTTACGAAAGAAGAAAAAAAGAAGATTTGGCCGGCCATGGCTTTCTAATTCCACAAGAAGGCATTGAATATCTTAGTCAGATTATAGATCCAGCTGTTCTTTTTGAACACGGAAGTTTTCTGAAAAAATATGTACAATATTCCCATACAGGGAAAAAACTTGCAGAAAAGGACCTCAACAAAGTGTTTGCCATTTCGAGGCATGCACTCATTCATCTTTTATCCAGAAATATCTCCCCTGAAAAAATAACGTATAATACATCAGTAATTCCTTCTGATACAGAAAAAGGAAAACTAAAACATTCTGACGGAAGTTATATAGATGCTGACATCACTATTGTTTCAGATGGTTCTAAAAGCCGTATCAGAAGATGCCTCTTCAAGGATGAAAAAATGAGGCAGGTACAGGAAAATGAAGTGGTTAATATTATTCAAAATGAAGAAATAGCAGCAACTATTGAAAATGATTTCATAAAGTTCCATCACGATCAGGGTGGACTTACTTTTGGGATTCTTAAGCTTTCTCATGACACGATTCTTTGGTACTCGCAGTTTGATAATGAAAAATATAAGATCAATGAGTGTAGCTCAGATAATCTGAAGAAATATATGCTTGAGGTTTTTGCTGACTGGGATCCTTTAGTTTCTTCAATTATTCAAAAATCGAGTTACGAAAATGTACATTTATGGTGCGTTTATGAGTTGGAGGAGCTTAACCCCTTTTATAAAGATAACATTGTATTCATAGGCGATGCAGCACATCCGCTCATTCCTTTTACAAGTCAGGGAGTCACCTCAGCATTGAAAGATTCTTATATACTGACGAAATATTTAGTTGAAGAACACTCTATCACAGACGCTTTCCGTAAATATGAAGCAGAAAGAAAGCCTGAAATAGAAACCCATATCAATAATGGCCGAATATTATTGAATCAGTTTCTTCTCCCAACAGACCAACAGACAGACAATATTTTACCCATATCATATAAATAGAAAAATGTTTACCAATAACGATATCAACTTTGAAGCGCTAAAAAGAAAAGCGTATAACGGAAGATGGGCAACCCTAGAAGATGGGATAATCCCTTTAACAGCTGCTGACCCAGACTTTAGAACAGCTCCTGAAATAGAACAAGGAATCATTGAATACATAAAAGACGGTTATCTGAGCTATGGTCCTTTCTCCGGAATTCCTGAGTTCAAGAAAAGTGTTGCAGATCATTTTAACCAGGAAAAGCACGGGAGTTTTGCTCCTGAAAATGTATTGGCCGTCAACAGTGCAGCACAGGGAATGTTCCTTATCGCCAAATATGTTTTAAGCCCTGGTGATGAAGCCATCATTCTGGATCCTGTTGATTTTTTATTTAAGAAATCTGTAGAAACATCTGGTGGAACTGTAAAACTCTGTCCTGTAAATACCCAAACCGGAGAAATTGATTTTGAAAAACTGGTTTCATTAATCAATTCCAATACAAAACTCATCAGCATCTGTAATCCGCATAATCCGCTTGGTAAGGTATATTCCAAAGAGGTTTTGAAAAAGGTTTCAGAGATTGCTGCGGTTCATGATTTATGGGTAATGAGCGATGAAATCTGGAGTGATATTATTTATGACAACAGAGATTTTTACACCTATTCATCAGTTTCTGAAGAAGCCAAAAGAAAAAGTTTCACAGTTTATGGATTTTCGAAATCATTTGGAATTGCAGGACTGAGAATTGGCGCTGTTTTATGTAACGATCAGGAAATTCTGGAAGATTTTACAGAGAAATCCAATTTTAATTCTACTATAGAAGGTGTCTCTACCCTATCACAGATTGCTGGAAGTGTCGCATTGGAGAAAGCTAAACCTTGGTACAAAGAGTTTTTAAGTCACTTACAACAAAACAGAGATCTGGCTTTCCGATTGCTGAACGGATCAGGACTTGTAACCCCTAATCTTCCCGAAGCTACTTTTGTATTATTTCCGAAGATTGAAAACGGAATGTCCAGCGATCAGTTTGCCCAGCATGTTCTGCAACATGGAAAGGTAGCCATTGTTCCCGGATCGGAAAGATGGTTTGGAAAAGGAGCCGAAGGACACATCAGAATATGCTTCTCTACTTCTCAGGAAATTTTGGAAGAAGGTCTTAACAGAATCATTACCAGCTTTTAAGATTAAAAATTTTCGTTAAATTAAATATTTTAACTATTATTTTACTTTCATTTAATATAAACCATATTAAATTAAGACATTCATAACAAATATTTAATTTAAGTGTTGATTTAAAAATAAATATTGATAATTTTGAGTTAACCATCACTCAAAATTATCAATATGAAGATAAAATACATAAGTATCATTTTTCTTACGGCATCTTCACTATCTTACGCTCAACAGGTAAAAGATACGCTGACAAAAGAATCAAAAATAGATGAAGTAGCTATTACCGGAAGCCGGAACAAGAAAAGAACCGTCATCAATACTCCCGTTCCCATTGATGTCATCGATATCAAACAAGTAAGTCAGGCTACAGGTCAGGTAGAAGTGAACCAGCTTTTACAGTTCTCTGCACCTTCCTTTAATTCTAACAAACAATCAGGATCCGATGGTGCTGATGCAGTAGATCCGGCTACATTAAGAGGACTCGGCCCGGATCAGACTCTTTTGCTGCTTAATGGAAAAAGATACCATCAATCTTCATTAATTAACCTTTTCGGAACCAAAGGAAGGGGAAATACCGGGTATGATATGAATACCATTCCCATTGGAGCCATTAAACGGGTAGAAGTACTGCGTGACGGAGCCTCGGCTCAATATGGTTCGGATGCTATCGCTGGGGTTATCAATGTTATCCTTAATGATCGGGATAAAGGGTTTGAAGGAAATGCTTTCTATGGAATAAACCTTTTTAAAAGCCCGGGAAATAAAGATGTAGTTTCAGATCATAAAGTAGATGGAATTACTTTTGACTTCAGTGGAAACCTGGGAACAAAAATTGGAAACAAAGGAGGCTTCGGAAATTTCACCGCAGAATTCATCAACAAAGATTACGCTATCAGAAATGCTAACCCAGATGTTTATAGTGCTCCCAGACAACGTTTTGGGGATGCAAAAGCTCAAAATGTCTATTTCTTCGGAAATATTGAACTTCCATTAACTGATGGGCTGAAATTTTATTCCCGTCAGGGGTTTTCGCATAGAAATACTAAAGCCTATGCCTGGACAAGAACAACTAAAGCCAATGGTAACATCCCTGAAATCTACCCGATGGGTTTTGACCCTATTGAAGATACCAGCATTAGTGATTTCACCTTTGATAATGGTTTAAAGTTCAAAGTAGCCAATTGGGATGTAGATTTTTATAATGCCTTTGGAAATAATAGATTTACTTATGATATTACCAATACCGTTAATGCAACTTTAGGTACTAAGTCTCCGACTCAATTTTATGCAGGTGGGCATTCATTATTGCAAAATACAACAGGCTTTAATGCCGTAAGACAGTTTAAAGTACTTGAAGGGCTAAATATTGCCTTCGGATCAGAATTCAGATATGAAAAATTCAATATCATTAAAGGTGAGGCTGCTTCCTATACAATGTATGACATTAATGGAAATCCTGTAACACCCAATACTCCAGATAATTTATTAGTGAAAAATCCTCTCGCTGATCCAGACGATAACATAAGACCGGGAGGTTCACAGGGATTTCCGGGTTACTCTACAGATATCGGTAAAAACAGAAATAATTTTGCCGCTTATGTAGATACAGAACTTGATATTACTAAAAACTGGATGATAAGTGTAGCCGGAAGATTTGAGAATTACAATGATTTCGGAAGTACTTTAAATGGTAAGTTTGCCACGCGCTATGCCATTACTCCACAATTTGCCTTCCGCGGATCTGTTTCCACGGGATTCAGGGCTCCTTCTCTTGCACAGAAGTATTACAGCCAGCAGTTCACGAATTTCCAAGCCGGTAAATTGGTTACCATTCAATTGGCTTCTAATGACAGTGATCTCGCCAGCAGATTGGGTATAGAACAGCTGAAACAGGAAACATCTGTAAACGGAAGTGCCGGATTTACTTTTAATACGGGTAAGTTTACAGCAACTATTGATGGCTATTATATCAGTGTAAAAAACAGAATTGTTCTGACAGGGAATTTCTCAAGAGACGATTTACCTGCAGATGTACAAGCTGATTATCCTTATATCGACCAAGCACAATTCTTTTCCAATGCTATTGATACCAGAACTAAAGGGATTGACCTTATCCTGAGTTATAGTGAAAGCTTAGGTTCAGGGAAATTAACGGCAACATTAGCCGGAAACTATAATGACATGGAAATTACCAAAGTCAATACTTCACCCAAATTACAAGGTAAAGAAGATGTTTATTTAAGCGCAAGAGAAAGAGCTTTTATTCTGGCTTCTGCACCTAAAACTAAGATTAACCTCAACCTCAACTATAAGATCAGCAAGTTCAATGCGAATCTTCAGCTGGTAAGGTTTGATAAGGTTACATTAATTGGATATGATGATGCAGAGCAGGTTTACAATCCTAAAGTAACAACCGATATCTCTTTTGGATATGAGATTTCAAACAACCTCAACTTTACTTTGGGAAGCAAAAATGTATTCAACAGATACCCAACCTTGCAAAGCGCACACGTAAGTGATGGAAATACAGAAGCTGGTGGAATTTTTGACCCTGTGCAAATGGGATTTGCAGGTAGACAGGTTTTTGCCAGACTTAATTTTAAGTTTTGATAAGATTGGAAGATGGAAGAACTTCACTTTTCCTGCTTCCTTACAAAAATGCCAGCTGAACATCTTCAGCTGGCATTTTTTATTTCTTTGAAACTTTATACAGTTTTCCGCTATCTGTTACAGCATAGAGATTTCCATCTATCCCGTCCAGAACATCTCTGAACCGTTCATTCTGATCTGCCAGAAGGCGCTCCTCTCCTATTACTTTGTTATCTTTCATCACGATTCTGTTGATATGTTCACCACTTAGGCATCCAATAAAAAGATTTCCTTTCCATTCTTCTACATTCCCGGTATAGAAAGTAACTCCACTCGGAGAAATTACCGGATCCCAATAATAAACCGGTTGCTCCGTTCCTTCTTTCTTAGTAATGCCATCTCCTACTTTAGCCCCGGAGTATTCAATACCATAGGTTACATCTCCCCAGCCATAGTTTTTTCCAGGTTGAATAAGATTAATTTCATCACCGCCTCTTGGCCCCATTTCCACATCCCAGAGATTCCCGTTTGGATCAATAGCCAAACCTTGAGGATTACGCACTCCATACGCATAAATTTCAGGCTTATATCCCTGTTTCCCTACGAATGGTTTTCCTGGAGCCGGTAGTCCGTCCTTTGTGATTTTTATGATTTTACCTAAATAATTATCCGTTTTCTGAGCATAAACTCTTGTTACTTTATCAGATCTCTCCCCTGTACTGACGAATAAGTTTCCGTCTTTATCAAAAACCAGCCTGCTTCCATAATGTTTGTCTCCATCATATGATGGCTCTGCCCGGAAAATCACTTTCACTTCTTCAATAGATTTAAGATCATCTGATAACTTTCCCTTAGCCACAGAGGTCAGGTTCCCTTTTCCAAAGGGTTCTGAAAAGCTGAAATAAATAATGGAATTGGTTGTAAAATCAGGATCCAAAGCTACATCAAGCATTCCACCCTGGCCTTTTGCATCTACCTTTGGAAAGCCTTCTATTTTTGTAATCTGTTTTCCATCCTTTGAAACCACATTCATGTATCCTTTCTTATCTGTAATGAGGAATCTCCCATCCGGTAAGTTAATTATTCCCCAAGGTCTCCCGAGGTCTTTATTCAATATCTCAACATTATAGGCTGTATTTGTTTTCACTGCCTTAATTCTTGTCTGCCCTTTAAATGCAGGCTGATACTCAGAATTAGGCTTTTCGGTCTCTACACTGCCATCATTTCCAACCTGCTGTGCATGCGCATTATTCTTTTTACATGAAGATAAAGTGAGAATAACACTCAGCAGTGGGATATAAAATTGATTGATTTTCATTACATTATGATTAGATACTTGAAAAGATATGGAAAAATAATGATATAAAGTTTGCCTAATTAAATTTTTATTCTACATTTGTAGAACAAATTACAACATTGTAGAATGAAAGAGATTAAACTAACTGATTCTGAAAAAGTTCTTATGGATATTCTTTGGGAGAGAAAGAATATTTTCATGAAGGATATTCTGGAAGCCTATCCGGATCCTAAGCCAGCAGCCACTACAATAGCAACCTTATTGAAAAGAATGCAAAATAAGGAACTTGTAGGTTACAAATTATATGGAAACTCCCGTGAATACTATCCAATGGTAGAGAAAGGAGAGTATTTCAAGGAAGAAATGACTTCTATGATTGACCGTTTTTTCAACAGCTCTGTAGCACAGTTTGCTTCTTTTTTTACGTCAAATGCCAAACTTAGCCAAAAGCAGTTGAAGGAACTTCGTGATATTATTGACGATCAGATAAAAGAATAGCTATGTTACCTATTATTCTAAAAATAATTCTGTGCTCATCGCTTTTCATTGCGGTATATTACTTGTTTTTGGAAAAAGAGAAAATGTATAGATTCAATCGTGTCTATCTGTTGAGCTCACTGATCCTATCCTATGTAATTCCATTCATTACATTTACCGTACAGGCCCCAAAAATAACTCATCCACAACTGATTATTGAGGAAGCAGCACAGTATGTTTCCATAGTACAAACTAAACAGGAGAATTTTAATTGGACAAATATGGTATGGATAATCTATGCAGTGGTCACTCTTTTTATATTGATTAAAAGCTTTTTAGCTATCATAACCATTAAAAGAATACAGGGAGAAAAACGTATATACCAAAGTTACAATGTTATACTCACTCAGAAGAATCTATCCCCATTTAGCTTTTGGAATACCATCTATATGGGAAAAGAGTATCTGAAAAATGATACCATTGATCCAAGAATTTTTCTTCACGAGAAAAGCCATCTTGATCAAATGCATAGTATAGACCTCCTACTTATACATCTTGCAAAAATCTTCACATGGTTCAACCCTGCTCTTTATCTATATAAAAATGCAATCATTTCAAATCATGAATTTTTAGCAGATGAAGCTGTGCTGAAGAATCAGTTCAACCTTAGGGAATACCAGAACCTTATTCTGGATGAACTTATGGGCAGCCAAAATATGACGTTTACCCATTCTCTTAATTTTAACAACACCAAAAAACGATTTATCATGATGAAAGCTCAAAAAACAAAATTCAGTTTATTACGAAAAACTATAGGCATCATTACGCTCATGACTGCCACAGCACTCCTTTCAGAAAGAACTTATGCCAATACATCTGTTAAGTCTGAGAACAATACAGATTTATCTACCAATATACATGAGAAAACGACCAATACTGAAGCGCCAAAAGTTGTCCAGTATTTTATGAAAAGTATCCCTGAAGATGTTCTTCAGAAAAACAATCCTGCTGCTCCCATAGCATTAAAGAAGGAAACTATAAAATCTGTCACTGACACAATTTCTCCGAAAAAAAGCCAAGAAGGTAAAAACACAAACAACCAGGAAGACGCAAATTTTGTCAGTGCAGAGTATCCAGGCAGTATGGCAGTCCTTAGAGCTCAGATAGGTAAAACTATGGATGTAAGTGCGCTTCAATCTATAAAAGGGGTGATAAAAGCAACAGCCTATATTCACATAGACCAAACAGGAAAGGTTACCAACGTGACGACCTCAGGAGACAACGACCTTTTCAATAAGGAACTGCTAAGAACGGTGACAGCGATCAACAATGAAACAAGTTGGAAACCCGCAACAAAAGATGGACAACCCATCGCATCAGTGTTAAAGGTTCCGGCAACCATGAACTTCATACAACCATGAGAACGAAGCGCTTTTAAAGCGCTTTTTTTTATTTCTTAATTTGATATTTTCACTTAAATCCATCTTTTCAAAAAGAAACGAAAGCTACCCAAACAATCAGCAATAGTTTTGACACCAAAATATTCATCATCAAAACTTTATCATGCCTAATAATTTCTTTCGTATTTTTGTTCTATACATTCTTTTCTTATGGATTTTAAGCTTCAATCAGAATATAAACCCACCGGGGATCAGCCCCAAGCTATCGATAAATTAACTGCTGGAATAGAGATTGGTGAAAAATACCAGACTCTTCTAGGGGTAACCGGATCCGGAAAAACGTTTACAGTTGCCAATGTTGTTCAAAATGTTCAGCGCCCTACTCTGGTTCTAGCCCATAATAAAACGCTGGCGGCACAGCTTTTCATGGAGTTTAAAGAATTCTTTCCGGAAAATGCGGTAGAGTATTTTGTAAGTTACTATGACTACTATCAGCCGGAAGCTTATATTGCCACCACCGGAACTTATATTGAAAAAGATCTGAGTATTAATGAAGAAGTTGAAAAATTACGTCTTTCTGCTACTGCAAGCCTTCTTTCAGGAAGGAGAGATGTCTTGATTGTGGCTTCTGTTTCCTGTATTTATGGTATTGGGAATCCTACAGAGTTTCACAAATCGTTAATTTCCATTGCTATTGGCGAAAAAGTTACAAGAACGGCATTACTCCATTCTCTAGTGAATGCTTTATATGCAAGAACTTTAAATGAATTTCAAAGGGGAACGTTTCGTGTAAAGGGAGATGTCATTGATGTTTTTCCAGCCTATGCCGATAACGCAATCAGGATTCAGTTTTTCGGAGATGAAATTGAAAAAATTCAAAGCTTTGACCCTGTATCCGGCAATGTAGAAGATAATTTTGATCAAATACAGATTTACCCTGCTAATCTTTTTGTGACCTCAAAGGAGACTTTAAATGGAGCCATTAAAGATATTCAGGATGACATGCTGAAACAGGTTGATTTTTTCAGCTCTATAGGGAAGCCACTGGAAGCAAAACGACTTCAGGAAAGAACAGAGCTGGATCTTGAAATGATAAAAGAATTGGGTTACTGCTCAGGGATTGAAAACTATTCCCGATACCTTGACGGCAGACTTCCCGGTACAAGACCTTTCTGCCTGATTGATTATTTCCCTAAGGACTTCCTAATGGTTATAGATGAAAGCCATGTAACTGTTCCTCAGGTTCACGCCATGTATGGTGGTGACCGAAGCAGAAAGGAATCTTTGGTTGAATATGGCTTTAGACTTCCTGCTGCTATGGATAATAGACCTTTAAAGTTTGAGGAATTTGAGGCTATACAAAATCAGGTTATCTATGTTTCCGCTACTCCGGCAGATTATGAACTGGAAAGAACAGGAGGAGCTTATATTGAACAAATTATTCGCCCAACAGGACTTCTTGACCCAATTATTGAAGTAAGGCCAAGTTTAAATCAGATTGATGATTTAATGGAAGAGATCCAAAAAAGAGCCGATGCCGATGAAAGAGTTCTGGTAACTACCTTAACCAAAAAAATGGCTGAGGAATTAACCAAATATTTTACAAAATTCGGGATCAGAACACGGTATATTCACTCTGATGTAGAAACGTTGGAACGTATTCAGATCATGCAGGATCTGCGTTTAGGACTTTTTGATGTCTTAATTGGAGTAAACTTATTAAGAGAGGGGCTAGACTTACCGGAAGTTTCCTTAGTAGCTATTCTTGATGCGGATAAAGAAGGGATGTTGAGAAGCAGAAGATCTATGATACAGACGGTAGGTCGTGCGGCAAGGAATATCAACGGAAAAGCGATTATGTATGCCGATAAAATCACTAAATCTATGCAGGCAACATTGGATGAAACTGAATACCGCCGTGCCAAGCAGATGAAGTATAATGAAGATAACGGCATGGTACCAACGGCTCTGAATAAAAAGATTTCTGAAAATCTGGTTGGAAGAAGTAAAGATTTCCCTGATGAAAAGTACACTCAGAAAGAAATTCTTCAAAAGGTTGCCGAAGTTAAAGCTACCTATGCCAGTGAAGATGTTGAAAAAATGATCGAACAGAAGCAGAAAGAAATGGAAGCTGCGGCCAAAAACCTTGACTTCATTAAAGCGGCTAAACTAAGGGATGAAATTGCTGCTTTGAAAGATTAAAAATACTTAATAAAAAAGTATCGGCAGCTTCTTCGAAGCCGCCGATACTGTATATCAAAAACAGAATGTTCTTATGTTTACAATCCATTTCTTACCGAAGCTCTGATAGGTATTAGCAGCTCCATCAATCCATTCAATTTGATCTCATAGATTGTTGCCAACTGCATTCCCAGCTTTCCTTTAGGCATTCCACTTCGGTGAAACCATTCAAGGTAACTGATAGGAAGATCTGCTAAAACTGTTCCTTCGTATTTACCAAACGGCATTTTAAATACGCAGATTTCTTTTAATATTTCTGGATTTATTCCTTCCACTTTTTATATAATTAAATCAATTTATCATTTACTTCAGCCTGATTGGGTAATTCCAGATCAGGAGGAGTATTCTCATCCGTAAACTCATTTCTGTATACCTGTATCAAAAGAAGGGTTAGTGAGATCAGAATAGGACCAAAAATAAGTCCCATAAAGCCAAACAGGTTCATTCCCATGATAATTCCAAAAACGGTATTCAGAGGATGGATATTTTCAAGCTTCTTTAAAAGGGTAAAACGAAGCAGGTTATCTGTAAGTCCTACTACCACTACACAATAGATTGCAAGACCAATTCCTTGTGCCGTATTCCCTTCTGCAATCATAAAGATACAAACAGGTACATACACAATAGCTGTTCCCACAACCGGAATAACAGAAGCCGCCGCGGTTAAAGCAAAAAGCAGAACTGCTCCCGGAGCTCCGAATATCAGATAGCCAATAAGAGATACGATCCCCTGACCAATAGCAACTACAGGAATTCCTATAGCATTCGCCATAATCAGTTTTCTTAGTTTTTCGCCTAATAATGAAACATTTGATCGCTTTAAAGGTGCCGAATTAGTTAAAATTCTCTCAAACAGCCTTGGTTTATCCAGCATAAAATATAGAATAAAGTACATAGACATCACTACCGTAAGGGTATTGAATGTCCCACTTAGTGCTGAAGTAGAGAATTTCCCTACAAAATTTTTCAGCTTATTCATATTTTCCTGACTCAGAATATCAAAACCTGTTTTTGATTCGATATAAGAATGTATTTTATCTAAAAACACATTGAATTTATCCATATAAGCCTGTGCATTCCCTAATTTATCGATAATCAAATCGGCGATAAAATAAATAGGCAGGATCAGAATGATAAGACTCCCCAGCATTAATACAAAAGCGGCTAGAGAAGATTTCCACTTCTTTTCTTCCTGAAGATAGAAGTTATATTTTCTACAGACTACATAAATGGTAATAGCTCCTAAAACTGATGGAATAAACAATGCAAGATTAAAGCAGATTAAACCTGCCAGCACCAAAATAATGGCGAGCAAAGAGACCTGCTTTATGGCAACACTGCTTATTTGATTGTCTTTATTCATCAAATATTATTTTATCTTATTGTTTTGTATGTATGATCTGTCTTGGCTTTCCTACAAAAGCGCAGTATGTAGAATACATTACGATCATAATGAACGGAGCTGTTAAAATAAGTCCGATTCCACATAGAATGATTCCCGCCATTGAAATTAATACTCCTAAAAGACCTGTTGCCAGGAACGTTCCATAATTTTCTTTTGCAATATTAAAAGACTTCGATAAAGCATCTGTAGCCGAAGCATTTTCAAATAATAGAATAGGATATCCAATTAATAGAAGAGGATACACGAAAAATACAGGTATCACACACAATGCCAGGGCAACAGAAGAAATAAGCCACGTAAGTAAGCTGTAAATAAGAATATTTACAAAATTCTGACGGTATCCGATAAAAAGATCAGAAAACTCAATAGGATTCTTAGTATTGTATTTATTTACTATGTAGATCAAACCAACATACAAAGGAGACAATAGCAGTCCAAAAAGACTGGACGCTCCCATATACAATGGAAGTCCCGGAGTGCTCCAGTAGTTAAAGTTCCCTCCAGACTCTCTCATTTCTTCCACCATGGAAGCAGAATCAATCCCAAAAACAAGCTGGATTATATATCCACCCAACATATAAACGATCATAGCAACCACAGCGTAGCCCAAGACCCCTTTATACATTTCGAAAGCGTGAGAAATAATTGACCCTGTTTCCTTATTGGGAACAGAACCTTGTTGATCAAATTCGTTAAATTCAGACATAGTTTAAATATTTTAATGATTTTACCAAATTTAACTTTTTTTGATAAAAAAACACATTAAACCGGGTTGAATTTTAGCTTTTCTCAGAAAATATTGTTTTATACATTGAATAAATCATAGCATTCCAGAAAGGAAATGTAAAAAGGCCTCCTATCAAAAACAAACTGAAGCCCAAATATTTAAACAAAACAGCAACAAATACACACACCATGATTTCTACAAAATACATTCTAAGGGCTTTAAAGTTTAAAGAAATCGCTTCAAATATTCTTTTATTGGTAAAAAACATGAGTGGCGCTACGAATACCGTTACTGCTACCCAGATAATTGCCAGAAGAATCGTAGGAAACGTAAGTCTGTAGATCATGAACCAGAAAAGATAATATCCCAGGTATTTAAAAAAGTTAATTCCGTTATACCCTACAAATAAATCCCCGAGTTCAATTTTCTCTTTAAGATCAAGTTTTCTGAAGATCTGGAACATTCCAAGATTCAAAGGATACAGAAACGCTGTGCTAGCCCAGATCGCAAGGGTAAACATCTGATACCCTTCTGTGGCACTTAGCTCCGCAATCTTAGCCATATAAGCCTTTGTTCCTTCTTTTAAAGCTTCTGTCAATACTTGATTTTGCTCCCATATTCCATACCAGTTCCCAAAAAAGAACACGGAAGTAAGAAAAATTCCAAAAAAGATCATTGAAAACATCAACTGAAAAACCAGTGTTTTATTCCAGTAGAAAAAAGCCTGCTTCAATATAAAATCAATTCCCGGTTTCTGAGGATATTTACTCTGCATCATAAAAATTTTATGCAAAAGTAAACATCAATAATTATTTTTGCGGAATGTTTTCAGTGAATCATCAAAAATTTATGGAAATGGACGAACTTTCTCTTCAGAAGGTTCCCTATTTCTTTGTTATCGACTTCCTCTCAGAGAATGTTGAAATCTATCAGGAAAGCGAGATTGAAAAATCAGGCTTATTAATTGATTTTCAATCATTTTCATCCTCAAAAAAAGCACACACGCTAAATAAAAAAGTAGAATGGAAATCCTTTCCGGAAACTCTGGAAAGCTTTAAAATAGGATTTGATAAAGTTCAAAAAAATATTCGTCTCGGAAATTCTTATCTGGTAAACTACACCCGGAAAACCAAAATTGAGACTAATTTAAGTCTTGAAGAAATTTTTTATCACTCCGAAGCCAAATACAAGGTTTTTTATAAAGATTTTTTTGTATTTTTTTCTCCTGAAACTTTTGTGAAGATTATTGACGGGAAAATTTTAACCTATCCTATGAAAGGTACCATCGATGCCTCCATAGAAAATGCAGCGGAAATCCTGAAGAATGACCCTAAGGAAAAAGCCGAGCATTATACGGTAGTAGATTTACTCCGCAATGACCTGAGCATGGTAGCAGATAATGTACGTGTAGATCAGTTTCAACATATTGACTTCCTCAAAACCCGGCAGAAAAATTTGTATGCTATGAGTTCGGAAATTTCAGGAATAGTAAAACCTGAATTCGACGGAAAAGTAGGAAGTATTATGCAGAAGCTTCTCCCTGCAGGCTCTATTTTAGGAGCCCCAAAGCCTAAAACACTGGAAATAATTCAGGAAGCAGAAGGTTATGACAGAGGATACTACACAGGAGTTTGCGGCTGGTTCGATGGTAAAAATGTCGACAGCTGTGTAATGATACGTTTTATTGAAAAAGAAGGCGAGAAGCTCTATTTCAAAAGCGGAGGCGGTATAACGCACATGAGTAAATTAGAAGACGAATATCAGGAAATGAAAAATAAAATCTATGTCCCAATTCATTGAAAGCATTAAGGTAGAAGATCAGGAGGTTTTTCTATTGGAACTCCATCAAAAACGTGTTAATCAAACATTTTCCCACTTTGGAAAAGAGGGATCTATTGACCTGGCCAAGATCTACAAAAACCTGGAGCATGATGAGGACGGACTTTTCAAGCTTAGAATTTCTTATGATCTGGATAAAAGGATCAGAACTCAGATGATTCCGTATGCTATTCCTGAGATTCAGGATTTCCAATTGGTGGAAAATAACAGCTTCGATTACTCCTTCAAATTTGAAGACCGCAAGGAACTGGATAAGATGAAAATGAAGTCTAAGGCTGAGGAAATCATCATTGTTAAGAATAATCATATCACCGATACTTCTTTCTCCAATCTTTTATTTTTAAAAGGTAAGGATTGGTTTACCCCAAATTCTTTCCTTCTGAATGGAGTCCAAAGACAGCATCTTCTAAAGCAGAAAAAAATTAAAGAAGCGGAAATTACCTTACAAAACATAAAGCAATTTTCCCACTTCCAAATTATTAATGCACTAAATGATTTTGATGATATGTTCATTTATCCTATTCACAGAATCAAAAATCTTCCGGGAAATGAAGAATACCTCGATCTTTAGTTTTCCTTCATGAAATTAAAGTAAGCTTTCTGAACATCAGCACTGTTCTTCCCATAAGTATTCACTTCCAGAATTTTTGGTTGTGCATCCGGCTTGAAGAAATTTTCCAATACTCTGTCTAGCGTAAGGTCATCTTCCACCTTGATGTAAGAGAATCCGAAATGCTTAGCCAGATGTTCAGCATGTTTACGGTGTTTGGTTGCGATAAACTCATCCAGGGTATTTGGATTGGCATTTCCAGGTCCCGGAATAATTTTAAAGATATTTCCTTCCCCATTGTTGAAAATTATGATTCTTACAAAAGGAGGAATATATTGGTTCCAAAGACCGTTGATATCATAGAAGAAACTTAGATCTCCTGTAATTAACAATGTAGGATTGGCATTTTTAATGGCAAAGCCCATTGCTGTAGAAGTGGAACCATCAATCCCACTGGTTCCTCTGTTGCAATACATTTTTCTCTTACCGAAATCAAACAGCTGTGCATATCTGATCGCTGAAGAGTTAGCAAAGTGAATATTATAATTTTCAGGAACTGTTTGTGACGCTTTATTGAAAAAATAAAAATCTGAGAATTCAACGGTGTTTAAAAACTGCTGGTGTTTCGCATCTTTTTTATCTCTCAGAACATCCCAAAGATTGAAATAAGGTCTTGGTTCCAGATTAATGAATTTCAATAATTTAGAAAAGAATACTTCCGGTTTTACCTCTATTTTTTCTGTCAGAGAGAAGTAAGTATCCGGCTGCCAAACTTCATCCAAATGCCAGTGTTGTTTTGGTCTTGCACTTCTAAGGAACTGCTTTACTTTTTTAGATACCACATTCTGTCCTACCGTAATCAATAAATCCGGAGCATACTTTTTAAAATCTTCTTCTGTAAAATTGAAGATATAGCGGTCTATATGCCTGAAAAACTTCTCGTGATGCAAATTTGAATTCGCTTCACTTAATACAACAACAGAATGATTTTTAACCAATTGTGTCAATTGATTTTCCAGTTCCGGGCTATAATCTCTTGTTCCTACCAATAACATGATTCTCTGAGAGGTATGCCATTCTGCAATAAGATTGGATGGGATCTCATAATCTTTATGCTTGATTGTTTTTTCAACCGTAGGAAAGGTTGGAAGCTCTGATACCAATTCATACAATGGCTCTTCCAAAGGAATATTGATATGTACCGGTCCCTGCTTTTCAAAGCAAAGCTCGATTGCCTTTTTAATAATGTCAAAATTAATATCTTCTGCATTCTCCTTACTGTCTTCCAGCAATTGAAAGTCTCCGTAAGAATGCTGATGAAAAACATCCTTCTGTCTGATCGTCTGCCCATCAAAAATATCAACAAAATCCGTTGGTCTATCAGCTGTTAAAACTAAAAGCGGAATATTCTGATAAAAAGCTTCTGTAATGGCAGGATAGTAATTAACTACTGCGGATCCGCTGGTACAAGTAATTGCTGCTGGTTTTTTCTCACTCTTAGCCATTCCCATTGCCACGAAGGCAGCACTTCTTTCATCTACAATACTGTAGCAATTGAAGCTGTCTATTTCTGAAAAATGAATCGCTAAAGGAGCATTCCTTGATCCAGGTGAAATTACAACATCTGCAATTCCGTACTGCTGAAGAAGATGTGCAAGTATTTGGATACTTCTCTTAGAAGAATATTTTTTCATACAGCAAATTTAACTTATAAATAATGATTTTAAAATCATTTAATTTAAAAAAAATGTAATTTTGCTATTCGTAAATTTCTAAAAATGGATAAAATACCTAGTGTAGACCTGCGTGATTTCCTTTCGGACAACCCGGAACGCAAACAGAAATTTGTAAATGAAATCGGAAAAGCTTATGAAGAAATTGGTTTTGTAGCCTTAAAAGGCCACTTTCTTGATGACAACCTTGTAGAAGATTTATATGGAGAGGTAAAAAACTTTTTTGACCAACCAGTGGAAACGAAACAGAAGTATGAGATTCCAGGAATTGGTGGCCAGAGAGGGTATGTAGGATTCGGTAAAGAAACTGCAAAAGGTTTCAAAAAAGGAGACTTAAAAGAATTTTGGCACTTTGGTCAGTATCTGACTGATGATTCAAAATACAAAGCTGAGTATCCAGACAATGTTATCGTTGATGAACTTCCAAAATTCAACGAAGTAGGTAAAGAAGCCTTCCAAATGCTTGAAAAAACAGGACAGTATGTTTTAAGAGCATTAGCTTTACACCTTGGTTTAAATGAGTTCTATTTTGACGACAAAATCGCAGAAGGAAACTCAATCTTAAGACCTATTCACTATCCGCCAATCACTGAAGAACCAGATGATGCGGTAAGAGCAGCAGCTCACGGAGACATTAACCTTATCACCCTTTTAATGGGAGCACAAGGAAAAGGTCTTCAGGTTCAGAACCACAACGGAGAATGGATTGATGCTATTGCAGAACCAGATGAATTGATGATTAATGTTGGTGATATGTTATCTAGACATACCAACAATAAACTGAAATCTACGATTCACCGAGTGGTAAACCCGCCAAGAGAATTATGGAGCACTTCAAGATTTTCAATTCCTTTCTTTATGCACCCAGTGAGTGCCATGTCATTAAACGCTCTTGACAACTGTGTAGACGAAAACAATCCAAAGTTATACGAAGACACTACAGCAGGAGAATTCTTACATGAAAGATTGATCGAATTAGGATTGATTAAAAAGTAATATCAATATAATGATAAGAAGTCGGCTACCTCAAATGAGGCAGCCGCTTTTTTTATCCTGTTATACAATAAAACTCTGGACAAGGAGTAGGTTGTGTGAAAGTACCCCACGGACAGATACAGGTGTAACTGGCTCCTCCTCCAGGCCCTCCTCCTCCGGGATCACCAACATAAGGTACACATTTTCCTCCCGAACAGATCATTCCTACTCCGCAACCACCTTCACCTGGTCCTCCGCCTTCAAAACAATAGGCCGGTCCTATATCACCGGCAATCATTTTCTTTTGTTCATCTCTGGAAAGTTTTTTGAAATTTTTCATAGTTATTGATGTTTAGTTTTTTCCTACTCTCTAAGCTTTTCGGATACCGCTTCACTAAAATTAGAACTTATTTACTTAAAATTCAAATATTTACCATTAAAATTCACACTCAATTGAGTTTTCTAGTAATATTTTAAATAAATTCTACATTTTAACACATATCATTTCATTTAATTGATAATATTTTAATTAATTTTGTTTTACTATCAAATTTTTAATTAAAACTATATGAAAAATCTAAAAAAACTAAGAAAAGACCAGCTAAAAGACATCGCTGGAGGAGCTAATTTCCCAGGGGTTGAATACTGTCTGTATGCCTGTAATGGTACCATCATTTGTGCAGCTTGCCGTGATGATTTCCAATGCCCTGTTACAGGAGGAGTCGAAATAATGTAAGATCTGTTATGAAAAATGCAATTAACCGTTTCTTCTGAAGCGGTTTTTCTATTTTCCAGCATTCCAGCACAGCAATGAAATAAACAACTCATAAACAAATGCTTAATAATATTTTCATATCTTTATTTAAACCAAAATCAAACAATATGAAAAATTTAAAGAAATTAAGTAAAGGCAAGTTGAAGACAATTTCCGGAGGAATAAGTTTCCCTTATCCTGGAGAATGCTTTTATGGGTGCAGTGATGGAATACAGTACAAAGCATTATGTAGGTTAGAATTCTTTTGCCCCGATGGTGAACAACCAATTATTTATTAGAACAAAAAAATGCTCCTTTTGGAGCGTTTTTCATATATTCTAATCAAACAATCTCAATTGCTGATCCTTTGTCCCTGTAAAGTTGGCGGTTGACAGTTTAGGGAACTCTTTTCCATCAAAAAACTTTTTCCTACCTATTTTAAAGGTTGTGTGAATCATTTCGGCAATATTCCCTTCTCCTCTTTGTCTTTCAAAATATCTTTTATCACCCAACTTTCCACCACGCATAGACCGGATCAAATTCAATACTTTTTGTGCCCTGTCCGGGAAGTGAGATTCAATCCAATTAACAAAAACAGGTTCTACAGTATCATTCAGTCTTACCAGCGTATATCCAAATCCTAAGGCACCTGCATCAGAAATAGATTTCAGAATATTTAAAGGCTCATCGCTGTTCAATCCGGGAATAATTGGTGCCACCATGACGTGAACTGGAATTTTATTTTCTGACAAAATTTCAATAGCCTTTAATTTATTGGGAGCAGAACTCGTTCTCGGTTCCATCTTTCTTCTCAGTTCTTCGTTGATGGTAGGAATACTTAGAGAAACAGAAACAAGATTTTGTTCCGCCATTGGCTTTAAAATATCCAAATCTCTCAGTACCAATGCGTTTTTTGTCAGAATATTGACAGGATGTCTGTAATCCAGACAAACCTGCAGAAGTTTTCTGGTTATTTCAAATTGTCTTTCAGCAGGCTGATAGCAGTCTGTATTTCCAGAGAGTAAAATAGGAGCCGCTTTATAGCCTCTTTTCTGAAAAAATTTCTCCAACAGTTCAGGAGCATTTTTCTTCACCATGATCTTTCTTTCGAAATCAATTCCGGCACTGTAACCCCAATATTCATGGGTAGGTCTGGCAAAGCAATAGGAACAGCCATGTTCACAACCTTGATAAGGATTCATAGAATACTCCATGGGAAGATCCTCACTTTTCACCTGATTTACAATCGTTTTTGGAAAAACTTCAGTAAAAGAGGTCTTCACAGTTTCGAAATCTTCATCATCAGGCTCATAGGTATACCTGTCGAAACGGTTGATAACGTTTCGCTGAGCTCCCTGACCTTTTATGAAATTTTCGTTTGACATTCTGATGTAAAATTAGAATGGATTTCTTATAAAATAATGAACTTTAACATTTAAGTTTTCCACAAAAAAATCCAACACTTTCAAAAGCGTTGGATTTAAACATAATTTAATATATTTTTTTACTACTTCAGCGCGTAAAATTCCACTCCGTGTGTTTCATCGTCGTGGTTCTTTTCATCAAAGTGTCTGTGATAATCTGAATAATTATCACTATATTTTTTATCTTTTTTAGTCAAAATTTTCTTGATACTTATTAAACTTAATACTGCCAAAAGACCTACTCCTCCTGCCAGTAAAACTCCAACTTCTTTTTTCATATTTTCTTTGATTTATTGTGATGAGTATTGCAAAAAGTGTACCTATTTCTTTTTTCCGAATTATAAATTTTGTTAACATTAAACACTATTTTTAAGAAAATTATAATCCGCTATTTTTCTTATCTTTAGAAAAGCAATGGTTTAATTATTGTACTAATCAACAAAAATAATATTATGGAAAATCCAGAAAACATTGATCAAATGACCACCTTAAGCCAGGTAATGAAAACACTATCTGAGAGAGGAATACAGAGGGAATTCAGAATGAATGAAAGCTGTGAGATGAAATTTGAAAACTCTGAAAAAATTTATACTCCTTCTGAACTGACTATTTTAAAAACATACCGCTTTGAAGGAGATAGTAATCCTGATGACAATGCCGTATTATATGTGGTAAAAGATAATGCCGGAAATCGCGGAATGATTATAGATTCTTATGGAGCCGACAGCAATTATCCCGGAGATAAATTTGATGAATTTCTGAGAGACATCCCCATTCACGAAAGTGATGAATTCAATTTTTAAATATTGAAATGCAATATTAATTTTTTAAACCATTAAGGCTATTTTAATTAATGTAAAATTGATTTCGTGCCCATTGAAAAGATCAGCTTATAATTATACTTTAATGGTTTAAAAAATTATTTCTCTTCAGCATTATCTTTCTTTTTAAAAATACCATTTAAAAAACCTTTCTTCTCTTTTTTTTCTTCCTGAGGTTGAGAAGCATTCTTTTTCTGTTTGATTTCTTCTTTAATACCTTTTACAGATTGTTTCATTTCCTTCACTGAAGAAACCGCATTTTTAACTTTCTGTTCCGTTTTTTCAACATTTTTACCAATAAGTGTTTTCTTCAGTCCCTGTTCAATTCCCTTCCAGAAAAGATTAAAGAAGGATTTTGTAGGATCGCGTTCCACATTCTCCACCATCACCGATTCCGGATAGTTCCCAGAGTTCGATTTTAAGAAAACATTAGCCACCGCTGTTAAAAAGCCTTTCTTTTCATGATTATTTTTGTTCAGAACAGCAATCTTGAGGTCTTTATGCTTTAAATTAAATGTCCCATGCAATCCGGCAGGATTTCCTTTAAAATTAAACAGCATTTCCTGAATGGTTCCAGCCGTAGCCGTCACATGCAGATAAGGCCTGATAAACGGATTGATTCCATTCGCGGGAAGGTTCGACGTTTTTCCTGAGATGGTGAAAGCATCATGCTGATCTGCAACATCAAAGCCCCAGTTTACAGAAAGCGGTGATAAGTTCATGAATGAACAATGGATATTGATGTCCACTTTGGTAGATTTTCCTTTTGCTTTTGCCGAATTCAGGTTTTTAACATTCATAGTAAAGTTGCTGAATGTAAGTTTACCAGGTCCCATACTTTCAGGAGTATCTTCTTCGTATACCAAAACAGAATTCTTCAGATCCAGAGTATTGATATTCATAGGAATTTTAATAGAACGAAGCAATTTGGAATATAAAGGTTTAATCTTCGGGTCATCCTTTGGAATTTTACTTCTGAAAATATTAGCATCCGCAGACTGAATTACAACATGAGAGGCGTTAATAAACTTATGATCTGAAAATAGATCCCAGTCTCCTTCAGCCGTCACCTGGCCAGCCTTCAAATCATATAAATCCCTCTCCACGGGTATCATTTTGATAAACTGATTTCTCGAAACGAGAGGTTTCATTGCAAAATTATTGATCTGGATTTTATTTTTATTCAGCTTTAAAAGCCCAAGGCTGATATTGTAAAACCGAGTTTTATAAGCAAAATTACGAGTAGTCAGAAAATAATCTTTTATGGTAAAAGAAAGTTCTTTACTATTTGCTTTCGGGCCTATTTCAATACCATTTACAGTGGCGTTTAAATCATGGAACGCTAATGGTTCTTTTCCTTTATCATAAATAAGATTCGAGTTCTTCAAAGAAACTTTTCTTATGATGGCAGACTGTAAAATTCCGGGATTGGTGCTTTTCTTTTGTTTATTCTCCCCTGCGTTTATTGTTCCGTTTGCATTTTCAACCAGAATGTCTTTAACATCAAGATTCAGCTTTTTATTAATGAATTCCAGCTTATTAATATTAAAGGCAATATGATTGGATTTTAAATCCATTGTTGTTTTTCCGCTGGCTTGAACACCAGGAGTTAAGGAAAGATCTCTAATTTCTCCGCTAGTAGGCTTCAAAGCAACGCTTCCAATAGCAATATTCTGATGATCAGTATACATGATATCTTTTCCGGAGAATGTAAAGTCTTTATACCCAACCGGAATTACCTGCTCAGCCGTTTCTTTGTTGAATGCAAGCTGATTGATATTTAAATTCAGGTTTCCTGCAGACAAATGCCTGCTTCCGTCAGCCTTGTTAATTTGAACTACAGCATTTCTAAACTTTATGTTCTCCAAATGAACTTCAAAGTCCGATTTCTTCTTTTCTTTTTGAGCAGTTTTCACACCGGTATTGTAAACCGTAAAAACCGGGGTTTGAAAATCTGCATCAGAAAGAGAAACTTTATTTTTATTTAAAACAACATCTTTAAATTCCATTTTGGGAATGGTACATTCAAAAAGCTGAGTTTTTTGAGGATAAAACCTTTTAAACTGAGCAAAAGACAAGAGCGGAATAAGTTTAAAATTCTCAACAGCCATCTGCCCATCCGTAGTCTTGATGGAACTAATAGTAACAGCATATACATCTGCCGGTCTGAAAAAGAAGTTTTGCCCTTTAATACTATATCGGTCAAAAGCAACAGGCAGCTTATCTTCTGCAGACCCTTCTGTCATCTGCAGATTTTCTACCACTAGATCAAGTTGTTGGACTGACAAAAATTTCTGTTTGGTATGTTTAAAAACAGTAAGTTTCCCTTCATTGATCCGGATATTTTCAAATGAGACAGGATTTCTTTTTTTTCCGGTTTTTTGGTCTGCTGGTTTTGCAAGGATGATATTCAGGTTTGGTTTTGCCAGCAATACATCAGATGAACTTATTGTTTTATTGAAAATAGCATCGTAAATCCCAAAACGACTGACTTTTAATGTATCAACAGTTCCCTGGATCCCAATGACACCAGTATTTTGTGGGTCTTTACTGTTGACTGAAATTCCTGTTGCCAAAATGTTTCCCGTGCTAAGATCTACATCCAGGCTTTTGTAGGAAACTTTATAATCCGTATTGTTTTTGATGTACTCAGGCAGCTGGGTTTTAAGCCAAAAATTCAGCCCGAAATTCGCAGCAAGAAGAAGTCCTGCCAGGATTCCGAAACTGATTAATAGTCTTTTAACCCATTTTTTCATATTTGTGATTTGGTTGATTCTCTTTTAAAAACATTAATTTTTGATTTCCAACTCTATCACATATCCTTCATGTCCTCTTACATTGATAAAGTTTCCGCCTTCAAATCCAAGATACTGTCCTTTTACTCCAGTAAGTCTTCCGGTAAACTCAGGCTTTTTATCTAAAGTAAATGAAGTTACTTTCTCCGGTTTTTCAAATGGATAATCAAATGCCCAGAGCTCTTCTCCTTCACTGTAGAACTTCTGGAAATCCTCAGGGAAATATTCTTTAATCTTCTGTCTGAAATCTGCAAGATCTACTTCTCCTTCAAAGTCATCCTGAAGCATCTTTCTCCAGTTTGTTTTATCTGCTACATGTTCTTTTAGGGCAACTTCTATCATCCCCGCTTCATAACGGTTTTCAGTCCTTGCGATAGGCAAAGCAAAAGTTGCTCCCTGATCAATCCATCTTGTAGGAATCTGAGTATTTCTGGTCACTCCTACTTTTACATCTCCGGTGTACGCCAGATACACCGTGTGAGGTTGAAGCTGAATTTCTTTTTCCACTTCCAAGTCACGTTCTGCAACCCCTAAATGTGCCGTTGAAAGCTCCGGACGAATAATGGTCTCACTTGCATAGGGACTTTCAAAAAAGCAGCTTTTACAGAAACCCATTCTATAAATAGGTTTATTCTCACCACAGTTTACACATTGAAACCCTACATGCTTAATGCTTAATTCTTTTCCCAACAACTCATTAACATGAATCAAATCTCCTGAAAGATTCAGATAATATTGGATGGGTTTAGCATCGTAGCTTATCATTTTTAAAATTTGCCCTTGAAACTGCATATTATATTTATATTACTTTTTTACGTAAATTTAATGATTATATTTTTCAAAAAGTAAAATTTATATTTTTGTATTCATAAAAAACCATTGATGATTTATCTTGTAACAGGCGGTAGCGGGTTCATCGGTTCCCATTTAGTTGAACAATTATTAAGAAATGGACATTCTGTCATAAACATTGACAATTTTGATGATTTCTATAGCTATCAGATAAAAATTAAAAATACTTTAGAGTCTATTGATAGAATTTCGGATTTCGAATTCTCTGATAAAGAGACTGACATTCAACGTCTGGTTTCTCTCTCTAATTCTGATAAATACACCCTCTATTATCAGGATATCAGAGATAAAAAAGGACTTGAAAACATTTTCAGAAACCACCCTATTGATATGGTGATTCATCTGGCCGCATTAGCCGGTGTTCGCCCCTCTATTGAAAGACCTCTGGAGTATGAAGAAGTAAATGTTCGTGGCACTATGAATCTTTGGGAGTTGTGTAAAGACTTCCATATCAAAAAATTTATTTGCGCTTCTTCATCAAGTGTTTACGGAAACAATGAAAAAATCCCTTTTGCAGAAACCGACAATGTAGACAATCCTATTTCTCCCTATGCAGCAACGAAAAAGTGTGGAGAAATTTTAGGCCATGTTTATCATAATCTTTATCACATTGATATGATCCAGCTAAGGTTCTTTACCGTATATGGACCAAGACAACGGCCGGATCTTGCCATCCATAAGTTTACAAAGCTCATGTCGGAAGGTATGGAAATTCCCTTCTATGGTGATGGAACAACTGCAAGAGATTATACGTATATTGATGACATTATTGATGGAATTACCAAATCTGTCCTCTACCTGGAAAACAATTCCAATGTATATGAAATCCTTAATTTAGGAGAAAGTCAGGTGGTAGCTTTAACAGAGATGGTATCCACTATAGAAGACGCAATGAAAGTGACAGCCCAGAAAAAAATTCTGCCAATGCAGCCGGGAGATGTCACAAAAACCAATGCCGATATTACCAAAGCAAGGGAATTAATAGGATATAAACCTGACACAGACTTCCAAAATGGCATAAAAAAATTTGTGGAATGGTTTTTGAGAAAACGACAATAGTAAAATTGCTGACATGGCTGCCATGCAGTTGGTGACAGTGATTTACAAGAAAATATTATAAAAAGAATTGAAAATCAAGTATAAAAAAGTTTATTATACAACCTATTTTTATACTTTTGCAAAAAATTAGAAAATTATGTACTGGACATTAGAATTAGCTTCATATCTAAGTGACGCACCTTGGCCAATGACAAAAGCAGAGCTTATTGACTACGCAATCAGAACTGGTGCTCCTATGGAAGTAGTTGAAAACCTTCAGGCAATTGAGGATGAAGGAGAAATCTATGAATCTATCGAAGAAGTTTGGAGTGACTACCCAACAGACGAGGATTTCCTTTGGAACGAGGACGAATATTAATAAAGCGATAAGCTTTAGGCTGCGAGCTTAGAGCTTTTTTGCCCTTTTTTATATATTAACTTACACGATAAGCGTGTCATTAAAACGCTTAAAGCATCTTGCATTAAGCATAAAGCAAAAAATTTATGAGTTTTTTAAACAAAGTTCTTAAAGGGTTTTTGGGAGACAAAAAAGCGCAGGACCTAAAAGAAGTAAAAAAAGTTGTAACAAAAATCAAGGCTGTAGAACCTAACATCCAACAATTGTCGGATGATGGACTGAGACAAAAAACTGCTGAGTTTAAAGCAAATATTAAAAATGCTACCAGCAAGATCACAGCTCAAATAGAACAGATTAAAGAGCAGATAAAAAACTCAACAAACGTTGATGAGAAAGAAGCTCTTTTCTCAAATATTGAGTCTCTAAAGAAAGAATCGTACGAAATTGAAGAGAAAGTTCTTATTCAGGTTCTTCCGGAAGCTTTTGCATTGATAAAAGAAACCGCAAGAAGATGGGCACAGAACGGAGAAATTCGTGTAACAGCAAGTGATTGGGATAGAGAACTGGCTGCTGCAGGAAAAGATTTCGTTAGCATTCAAGGAGACCAAGCTGTTTGGAAAAACTCATGGGACGCTGCCGGAACTCCAGTAGTTTGGGATATGGTCCACTATGATGTTCAGTTTATCGGAGGTATTATTCTTCACAGTGGTAAAATTGCCGAAATGGCAACCGGTGAAGGTAAAACTTTGGTAGGAACATTACCTATTTACTTAAATTCACTTCCGGAAAGAGGTGTTCACGTTGTAACCGTGAATGACTATCTTGCGAAAAGAGACTCCGCTTGGATGGGTCCTCTTTATCAGTTCCATGGAATGTCTATCGATTGTATCGATAACCACCAGCCGAACTCAGACGGAAGAAGAAAAGCATACAATTCAGATATTACTTACGGAACGAACAACGAATTCGGTTTCGATTATCTGAGAGATAACATGGTGACTTCACCTTCAGAACTGGTACAAAGAGAATTGAACTTTGCAATCGTGGATGAGGTGGATTCCGTGTTGGTAGATGATGCAAGAACACCGTTGATTATTTCTGGTCCGGTTCCTCAGGGAGACAGACAGGAATTTGATGTTCTTAAGCCTTCTATCGACAGAATCGTTGAAGTTCAAAAGAAAACAGTTTCTGTAATCTTCAATGAAGCGAAAAAATTAATCGCAGCAGGAAAAACTAAAGAAGGAGGATTCAAATTGCTTCAGGCATACAGAGGTCTTCCTAAAAACAGACAATTAATCAAATTCTTATCGGAAAGCGGAAACAGAGCATTGCTTCAAAAAACAGAAGCTCAATACATGCAGGATAACAACCGTGATATGCCGATTGTAGATAAAGACCTTTACTTCGTTATTGAAGAAAAGAACAATCAGGTAGACCTTACAGACAAAGGTGTTGAATACATGTCTCAAGGTAACTCTGACCCTAACTTCTTCGTTCTTCCGGATATCGGAACTGAAATTGCTGAAGTAGAGGCTAAAAACTTATCTAAAGAAGAAGAATTCGAAGCTAAAGAAAGACTTTTCGGTGATTTTGCTGAAAAATCTGAAAGAGTTCACACCATGAGCCAGCTATTGAAAGCCTATACATTATTTGAAAAAGATGATGAGTATGTGGTCATTGATGGCGAGGTAAAAATCGTTGACGAGCAGACGGGTCGTATCATGGAAGGAAGACGTTATTCTGATGGTCTTCACCAGGCGATTGAAGCTAAAGAAAACGTAAAAATTGAGGCTGCTACTCAAACTTTTGCAACGATTACGCTTCAGAACTATTTCCGTATGTACAACAAACTTGCGGGGATGACTGGTACTGCTGAAACTGAGGCTGGTGAGCTTTGGGAGATCTACAAATTAGACGTTGTGGTTATTCCAACCAACCGTGTGATTTTAAGAAATGACAAACAGGATTTAGTTTTCAAAACTAACAGAGAAAAATATAACGCTGTAATTGAAGAAATTGAAAAATTAACGGCAGAGAAAAGGCCTGTACTAGTAGGGACAACATCTGTTGAAATTTCTCAATTGCTTTCAAAAGCACTTCAGTTAAGAAAAATTCCACACCAGGTATTGAATGCGAAGCTTCACAAGAAGGAAGCTGAGATTGTTGCCGGAGCAGGACAGCCGGGAGTTGTAACCATTGCAACAAACATGGCAGGTCGTGGTACGGATATTAAACTTTCTAAAGAAGTAAAAGAAGCTGGTGGTTTAGCGATTATCGGTACTGAAAGACACGACTCAAGACGTGTTGACAGACAGTTAAGAGGAAGAGCAGGTCGTCAGGGAGATCCTGGAAGTTCTCAGTTCTATGTATCTCTTGAAGATAACTTAATGCGTCTATTCGGTTCTGAAAGAATTGCTAAAATGATGGACAGAATGGGTCATAAAGAGGGTGAAGTTATTCAGCACTCTATGATTAGCAAGTCTATTGAAAGAGCTCAGAAAAAAGTAGAAGAGAACAACTTCGGAACAAGAAAGAGACTTCTTGAATATGATGACGTAATGAACAAACAACGTGACGTAATCTATAAGAGAAGAAAGAATGCTCTATTCGGAGATCACTTGAAATATGACATCACGAACATGATTTTCGATGTAGCCAACTCTATCGTTGCGAAAGGAAAAGCTACAGGAAATTATAAAGATTTTGAATATGAAATCATTAAAACATTTACAATGGAATCTCCGGTTTCACAAAATGATTTTAATAATAAAAACATTCAGGATCTAACGAATATCTTATTCAAAGCTGCTCAGGAAGATTATCAGATGAAACTGAACTTATTGAAAGAGAAATCATTCCCAATCATTGAGAATGTGTATCAAAACCAAGGTTCAATGTTTAAAATGATTCAGGTTCCTTTTACAGACGGCCACAAAACAATGACTATTGTTGCTGACCTGAAAGAAGCTTACGATACTCAGTGTGAAAGCTTAATCAATGATTTTGAAAAGAACATCACTTTATCAATCATTGATGAAAACTGGAAGCTTCACCTTCGTGAGATGGACGACCTAAGAAGATCTTCTCAAGGAGCTGTTTATGAGCAGAAAGATCCACTTGTAATTTACAAACAGGAATCTTTCCACTTATTCAGTGAAATGATGGAGAAATTAAACAAAGAAATTATTTCTTTCTTATACAAAGGAGAAATTCCTGCATAAGAAATAATTAAAGATATTATTAAAAAAACCGCTCTGGCATTGGCCGGAGCGGTTTTTTGTTGTGGATTGTATAATAATTTTATGACAAATATCAATATTATTGTTTATTTAGAATAGTTAAAAACAATATATTTGCATAAAATTTGACTTTCATGAAAAATGTACTGATGTGTGCCTCTATGTTGGGTTGTGTACTAACTTTTGCCCAAGAAAAGGATTCTACTAAAACTAAAAGCATTGATGCAGTAATCATTAATACATATATAAAAAAAGACAGTGAATCTTCAAATAAAATGCCTTTAAAGGCTATTGAAAATCCACAGGTTTACTCAAGTATTGATAAAGTCATTTTAGAAAATCAGGGAATTTATACTGTAGATGATGCCCTCAAAAACATTCCCGGTCTTCAGAATATGTGGACATCCAATGGTAGAGCGGGTGATGGTGGGGCTTATGTTAGCTTAAGAGGTTTTGTTTCTTCCAATTCTTTAAGAAACGGGGTATTGGGAGCCGTAACAGGGACAATAGATGCCATCAACCTTGAAAAAGTAGAAGTTTTGAAAGGGCCATCGGGAACATTATTCGGAAGTTTACTATCAAGCTATGGAGGGGTAATCAACCGAGTAACTAAAAAGCCTTATGACACATTTGGAGGAAATGTAAGCTTAGGAGGTGGTAGCTACAATACATACCGAGCTGCAGTAGATATTAATACTCCGCTTACTCAGGATAAAAAATTACTATTCCGTTTAAATTCGGCTTATACCAACGAAGGAACATTCCAAACAGAAGGATTCAGAAGAAACCTTGCCATCGCTCCAAGTTTAAGTTACAAACCTACTGACCGTTTGAGTATCAATCTTGATATGGAATTGTTCCAAATGAAGAATATGAGCGATCAGACCTTCTTCTTCTACTCTGGAGAGTACTTACAAAAGGTAAACAACATCAAAGATCTTAATCTTGATTATAGAAATTCTTATTTAGGAAAAGACCTTACCAATACAGGAAGAAGCATCAATTTCTTCGGTCAGGTTAATTATAAAATTTCAAAATCTATTACATCTTCTACTAACTTCAGTACATCATCCAGTTATTCTAATGGATTTATGCCTTACTTATACTTTTCAGGAAAAGATGCAGATAAGATATACAGAAGTGATCAATCTACAAGAGACAGCCGAAAAAGATCTCTTAATTTCCAACAAAACTTTAACGGAGACTTCCATATAGGAACCCTTAGAAACAGAGTGGTTTTAGGGTTTGATTATTTAAGAGTGAACAATAATCAAAATTTCTATGATGTGAATGGCTTTGATAAGAATGCCAAGGGAGAATCAATTCCAGTTCCTTTGCATCAATCGGGCTTCGATTATACCAATTTCAATGGTTCAGCCCTACAGGCACAATATAACGCGATGGCGGGAAAGGAAAGTCCCTACCTCATCAATGGGATACAGGAAAACTATGCTGTTTATATTTCAAATGTACTGAACATCACCAATAACCTTAATGTACTAATGGCATTGCGAGTGGATAATTTCAGTAATAAACCGGGCATTACAGATCTTGTAAATCCAAAGGAGGGCCAAAAATTAAATCAAACGTTCTTTTCTCCAAAATTAGGTGTGGTATATGAGCTGATAAAAGATAAGATTTCTGTATTTGGGAACTATCAAAACAGCTTCAAAAATCTTGATTATTATACAGATGCTTCGGGTGCAACGGCAACTCCTGTACCTGAACAAGCTAACCAAATGGAGGGAGGTATCAAAACGAATCTATTTAACGGAAAAATATCTTCTACATTCAGCTATTATAATATTAAGGTGAAAGATGTTTTGAGAAATGCTATCGGAGCAACTGATCCAAGGGCAAAAATACAAGACGGAACCATTGTAAGCAGAGGTGTTGAACTAGAAGTGAATGCGTACTTGGTAAAAGGATTTACAGCTATTGCCGGTTTCAGCTATAATGATTCAAAATATACTCAATCTGATGATACCGTTCTCAACAGAAGACCCAATACTTCAGGATCACCTTATCTGGCCAACCTTTATGCAAGTTATCAGTTTTTAGACGGAAAACTGAAAGGCCTTGGATTTGGAATTGGCGGAAACTATGCGAGTGAAAATAAGATTGTTAATAATTTAAATATTGACAAAGATGCTCATACTCAAAAAGAAGAGGTATTTACTCTACCATCCTATGTGGTCCTGAATGCCAGTGCTTACTATGACGCCGGAAAATTCAGAATTGGCGTTAAAGTAGACAATATCACCAATCAACATTACTGGATAGGATATACAACAGCTAATCCACAAAGATTGATTAATGCTGTAGGAACCCTTACTTATAAATTCTAAACTGTTACAATAAATTACTACCCCTTATAAACAATGAAAAAACTGACGATAGGAGCTATACTATTAACTTCAATGTTAACATTTGCTCAGGAAAAGGACACTATTAAATCTAACAATATTGAAGAAGTAATCGTTAACGGAAGATATTATAAGAAATATGTAGAAAAGCAGGGATCTTCTTCTCTTCGTCTGGATGAAGCCCTTATTAAGATTCCTCAGAATATTTCAATCATCACCAATAAAGCTTTAGAAGATCAGCAGGTAACAACTTTAAGTGATGGTGTGTTAAGAAACGTTGCCGGGGCTCAAAGACTAGAGCATTGGGGAGACATGTATACAAGAGTAAATATGAGAGGAGCCAGAGCTGCTGCTTTCATGAATGGAGTTAACGTAACTTCAAGTTGGGGTCCTTTAAGTGAAGATATGAGCTATGTAGATCATATTGAATTCATCAAAGGCCCTTCAGGATTCTTAATGTCAAACGGCGAGCCAAGTGGTATTTATAACATCGTTACAAAAAAACCTACTGGAAACGCTCTCAATGGAACCGCAAGAGTAACCCTTGGAAGTTTCAATATGTACAGAGGTGAAGCAGATATTGATACTAAGATCACTGACAAGGTAGCATTTAGATTGAACTTAATGGCTCAGAATAAAAACAGCTTCAGAGACTATGAGTTCAATGATCGTTATATTATCAATCCATCAGTTAAAATAGACCTTAGTGATAAAACAACTTTAACAGCAGAATATATTTATCAAAAGGCTAAAATGTCTGAGGTAGGATCTGCTTATGTTTTTAGTTTTCAGGGCTACAAAGCTAAACCGGTTGGATATACACTTACAGATCCCGGAATTGACCCAACAAAGGTGGACAATAATACCATAAACATCAATTTACAGCATAAATTCAACGAAAACTGGAAATTGACTTCTCAATTGACTTATGTGAATGAATATACGATGGGAAGTGATCTTTGGCCGAGCAAGTTTGAGGGTAATTATATGCTTCGTCGTTTAAATTATTGGGAAGCAGATAATACGATGAAATTTGGTCAGGTTTTTCTGAATGGACTTGTAAAAACAGGACCTGTTTCTCATAAAATCTTGGCCGGTCTTGATCTGGGAAGCAAAAAATATATGGCGGATTGGTCACAAGGATACAATCTGGATATGTTTAATGAAAATGGTGATGAAACCGCCGAAAATACCATTAAAGATTATAAATACTGGTATAATATAGACACGAATAATTATGATATTAATATTCCTGATAATCGCCCTTACTCAGGACCTAATAATACTAAAGCCTATCTAGCTTTTGACAAAACTAGACCTCTTTCAGTAAGAGCTGGCTCAGGAAGTACTATTGATCAAAGATATACTGGTTTATATTTACAAGATGAACTAGGCTTTTTCAATGATGCTTTAAGACTTACATTAGCAGCGCGTTATACGAATGTAAAAGAAGTTAATTATGGAGTAAAATCTGAAGCCAACAGAATCACACCCCGTATTGGATTAAGTTATTCTATTAATGAAAATACCTCTGCTTATGCTTTGTATGACCAATCCTTTGTACCACAGGCTGGATTATTCAGAGATGGAACAACAGCTTCTCCGTTAACAGGTGACAATATTGAAGTTGGTTTCAAGAAAGATTGGTTTGCCGGTAAATGGAATACTACCCTTTCATTATATAACATTAATAAGAATAATGAAATTACAGGAGATCCGAACCTAACAAACAATCCAAACGGAAAATATTCTATTCTTCTTGGGAAAACAAGAGTACAGGGAGTAGAATTTGATCTGAAGGGGGAAATTGTAAAAGGTTTCAATGCTATTTTTAACTATGCATTCACTGAGAATAAATATACTGAGACTACTGCTAAAGCACAAAAAGGAGACCGAGTTCCGGGATATGCGAAACACACCGCAAACGGCTGGCTAAACTACACGTTCAGTAATAATCTTCTTGAAGGTTTTGGGTTGAGTTTTGGAGGAACTTATATGGCAGACAGAAGCAGCTGGGGCTGGGGAAGCACAAATACTCAACAAATGGCGGATTATGTAAAATTTGATGCTGGAGCTTCATGGGAAAATTCAAAATTCAGAGTTAATTTTAATGTATTTAATATCTTCAACAGATATTTATATTCAGGAGCACCATATGGAGAGTATTACTATTACCAGGCAGATGCCCCTAGAAACTTCAGATTATCAATCGGATATAAATTTTAAAAAATAAAGGTTAGCCCTCTCGGGGGTTAACTTTTTGCTATGAGAAAAAAGCCCCACCATAAAAAGAAAATTTCTCCAACGAAGAAATGGTCTGCCAAACTACATTTGTGGTTTGGTTTGTCTGTTGGTATCATTGTATTCATAGTCTCTCTTACGGGGACTTTGTACGTTTTTAAGGATGAAATACAGAATATTCTCCGTAAGGACGTTATTTATGTAAAACATGAAGCCTCAGCCCAAAAACCAATACCTCTTACTATCCTTCGGGAAAAAGTAAGCTTGGAACTTCATGAAAAATATCCGATTAACTCTGTTGAAATATCCCTAGACAAAGGAAAATCTTACCGTTTTTTATATTACGAAAAGAGTAAAAAAGGCTGGAATTATTTTCAACAAGTATTGATCAACAAGCAAGCTTATGTCAATCAGTATACAGGAGAAATCCTTGCTGTTTATGATGAAAAATATGATGTATTCAATATTTTGAAATATATCCACTGGGGTCTTTTACTGAATTCTGAATGGGGGCCATATGTAGTTGGAATTCCAACCGTACTTTTTATCATCATGTTGATTACCGGAATCATTTTATGGTGGCCTAAAAATAAAAATGCCCGAAAAGGAAGATTCTGGTTCAATTGGGAAAATGTAAAAAACTGGAAGCGCAAAAATTATGATCTTCATAATGTGTTGGGGTTTTATGCCTCATTTATTGCCTTAATAATGAGTGTAACAGGAATTTATTTTGCATATCCATATGTAAAAAACACGTTTAATCTTGCCCTGTCTGGTTATTGGGAACAACCAAAAGAAAAACAGATCAAATCTCCAGATTCATTAATGGCAAAGAGGTCTGATCTTTTTGATATAACTGCTTTACAAACAGAAAAACTATACGCAGGAGCTGCCAGCTACAGAATTTCACTCAATGGAAAAAACAAGAAAGGAAAAGAGCTTAAAAACCTTCCCATCACCATCTATGGGCAGGAAGGAAGATTCAGTGAAAGGAACATGCTGACTTTTGATAAATATTCTGGAAAATTACTAACCAACAAACCTCATCAACAACTGAGCAACGCCGAGAAATATGCCAATGCCAACTATGACATCCATACAGGATCTTATTTTGGATTGTTTGGAAAAATCATCTGGTTTATTGCCGGTCTTATATGTACATCACTTCCTGTGACCGGATTTCTGATCTGGTGGGGAAAAAGAAAGAAACAAGGAAAGAAAATATAATGAAAAAAGCGCTTTTATCAGCTGCATGTCTGGGAACCATAACCGTTTTTGGCCAGAAGAATGATTCTTTAAATGCTCAAAGAGTTGAGGAAGTTGTCATGACCGCTTCCAGGAAAAAAGAGAATATTAAAGAAGTACCAAGTTCTATTACCATTGTTGGAGAGAAACAGATCCAGTCTCAATTGACAGTCAATTCAGACATTACCAGCATCCTGCAGTATACGGTTCCGAGTTTAGGAACCAATTCCGGGCAGACATCCAATACCGGGCAAACCTTAAGAGGACGTCAGGTGTTAGTTTTAATAGATGGAATTCCACAGTCTACTCCCCTTCGAAACGGAGCAAGAGATTTGAGAGTTATTGATCCTTCTGCCATTGAAAGAGTTGAAGTTATTAAAGGAGCTTCATCCATCTATGGAAATGGTGCAGACGGTGGTATCATCAATTATATTACGAAAGGAAACAAAACCAATAAAAATATTTCTGGGATTTCACAGATTGGTTTCACAGGGCAACGCTCAGGTGGAACATTAGGAGTAAGAGCCAGCCAGCTTTTATCCGGAAAGATCAATAAGTTTGATTATACCCTTTCCTTAGCCTATGAAAGAACAGGGTATATGAAAGATGCCAATAAAGTCTATTTAAGCCCTACCTACAGTACAGCAAAAATGGATAACTACAACGGAATGTTGAAATTAGGCTATGACATTAATGAAAATCAAAGAGTTGAAGCTTCTTATATCGGATATTCATCAAGGTCAGATCTTAATCTTGGATTAAACACTGGTGTATATGGCGTTAGGCCTACAATTGGTGAAGGGCAGGGAAAAAGTCTAGAAACCACACCACAAGGAACACCAAGGAATCATAATATCAGACTAAGCTATGATAATAAAAATCTGTTCACCGGAACCGCATTAAATGTGAATCTGTATTATCAGGATTTTAAAACCGTTTACGGATATAGTGACACATTTTTCAATGGTGGACAGTCTAATGTTCTTTCCAAAAAAGCAGGGGCAAGATTCAATTTAGACACCCAGCTTTGGAATACTCAAAACTCTCAGGCAGAAATCATCTATGGAACTGATATTCTGAATGATGAAACGGTACAGAAGCTGGAAGACGGTCGTTTCTGGACACCCAATATGAATATGACCAATATTGCCCCTTTCTTATTGGCAAAAATTGATCTGTTCAAAAAGTTAACCATCAAAGGAGGGCTTCGATATGAAAACATCAAAGTAAATGTAGATGATTTCAACACTCTTTCTGTTATTAAAAACAATGGGACATTTACCCCAAGTATTCCGGTAGCAGGCGGAAAATTAAACTATAATGCACTAGTAGGAAATATCGGACTACGTTACAATATTGAGCCTTACATTAACCTTTTTGGAAGCTTTTCACAAGCCTACTCTATCAATGAATTGGGAAGAATACTGAGAACCTCAACCTCTGAAACCATCAAAAACCTAGAAACGAAACCCATCATCGTAAACAATTACGAACTAGGAGCTACAGGACAGGTTTCCAGCTGGATGAATTATGAATTAACCTCTTATGTAAGTACTTCAAAACTAGGTGCTACCTTTGTTCAGAGTGCAGACAGAGCTTTGACTATTAAAAGAGCACCAGAAATTATCTATGGTGTAGAAGGTTTTTTACACTTCACACCTGTTAAATGGCTTCAATTTGGGGGAAGCTATAGCTGGATGGAAGGAATTACGTCTCCGGATGATAACGGAAATTATTCAGCTAAAATCAATAACAGTAGAATCTCTGCCCCTAAGGTCCTAGCTTATCTACAGGTAAAACCTATTCCTGAAGTTTTCGTTGGAGTTGATATGCTTCACTCGTTTCAACAGAACAGATTTGAGCCTGGGGCTAATAAACAATATACTTATGGAGAAGGATTTGTTCCTGATTACACCGTCTTTAACCTAAAACTAGGCAGCGAAATCAATAAAAACTGGAAACTGTCAATAGGAATTGAGAACTTTTTCAACAAACTGTATCAACCTTCAATTGCGTGGTGGTCAGCAAGAGACAGCGAGTTTGTAAATGCTACGGGAACAAGAGGAACACTTATTCTTGAATATAAATTTTAATTAATCTAAATAAAAAGTAAAGACTATCTTTGCGATACTTTTAACTCTTATATGAAGAAAAATCATCATCAAAAAAAGAAGCCGGGATTCTTTAAAAAATGGTCATCAAAGCTCCATTTATGGTTTGGGCTGGGTATTGGATTTTTAATCTTTATTATTTCCATTACCGGAGCATTATACGTTTTTAAGGATGAAGTGGAAAACTACACCCGAAAGGATGTGATCTACCATCATGAACAGAATATTGAGCAAAAGCAGATTCTTCCCATTCGTGTAATGGAAAAAGCAGTTGCCGAACAGGTAAAAGAAAAATACCCGATCCACTGGGTTAATGTCCCTATGGATAAGACAATGTCCTATATGTTCTTCTGGTATGAGCACAATACGGATGCCTGGAATTATTTTGATGAGTTTCCTATCTATAAGCAGGCCTATGTAAATCCTTACACAGGAAAAGTACTGAGAGTATATGATGAAAAGAACGGATTCTTCAATATTGTTAAAATGATCCACTGGAGCTATCTTCTGAAACAGGATTGGGGAACGTATGTGGTAGGAATACCAGTAATTATCTTCATCATCATGCTGATTACCGGAATTGTTTTATGGTGGCCTAAAAACAAAGCAGCAAGAAAACAACGTTTCTCATTCAAGTGGAAAAATATAAAGAGCTGGAAAAGAAAAAACTACGACCTTCACAATGTATTAGGGTTCTATGCTTCAATCTTTGCCCTTATCTTCTCGATAACAGGTTTGTTTTATGCATTCTTTGTAGTTCAGGCGATGATTTATGTAGTGTTTTCCGGAGGAGAAACCGTGTATCCTGATTTCTCCCACATTAAAACAAAAGCTCCCATCGAGATGAGAACTGAAAATACTCTGGATAAAATTATCAATACCGTTAAAGAAAAATACCCTGAGTCTTATGGTTTTGCAATAGATCTTGGACATGAGCATATGGATGACCATGAGCATCCTAATTTTGAAGTATATGTTAAACATCTTACTTACTCATATCACAAAAGCAGCAGCCTTATTTTTGATGAAAACTCAGGAGATTTGCTACATACCCATGATCCAAAGGATAAAAACTTTGGAGAAAAGGTTGTAAGTGCCAATTATGATATCCACGTAGGTGCTATTTTAGGCCTTCCTACAAAGATTATCGCTTTTATTGTGAGCCTTATCTGCGCTTCTCTTCCGGTAACTGGATTTATGATCTGGTGGGGGCGAAGAAAGAAAAAACCGGTAAAAACAGCTTAATCTTTTAAATAATACAAGGTTAATAAGCTATTAATACAATCTTTTTTATAATTTTAGCCCCTAGAATTTAATAATAGAAATGTCATTAATAGATTTATCAAAACAGGTTGCCCTTGGAGTTGACATCGGCGGAACCAATACCAAGTTCGGAATTGTAAACCACCGCGGGGAAGTTCTGGATAAAGGAAGTCTTAAAACCGATGCTTATGATAAAGTAGAAGATTTCATCGATGCTTTGTATGAACACGTATATCCTTTAATGGAAAAACATGGTTCAGAGAAGCACTTTGACGGAATTGGTGTAGGAGCACCCAACGCAAACTATTATAAAGGAACAATTGAATTAGCACCTAACCTACCATGGAAAGGGGTCATTCCTTTTACTGAACTGATGACCGCAAAATTCAATTTGCCTTGCACAGTAACCAATGATGCCAATGCTGCAGCATTGGGTGAGATGCTTTTCGGAGCAGCACGCGGAATGAAAGATTTCATCATGATTACCCTGGGAACAGGAGTAGGAAGCGGAATTATCTCTAACGGGAGCCTAATCTACGGACATGATGGTTTTGCCGGAGAATTGGGACATACTATTGTAAAGCCAGGTGGAAGAAAGCACTGGAGCACTGGATCTGAGGGAAGCCTGGAAGCCTATGCTTCTGCAACAGGAATTACCATCACAGCTAAAAAAATGAGAGCGGAGTTCCCGGAGTCTATGCTGAACCAATATCCTGAAGACGAGATCAATTCTAAAACAGTCTATGAATGTGCAATAAAAGAAGATCCAATTGCTATTGAAGTTTTCAGATATACAGGACAAAAGCTGGGTGAAGCATTAGCCAATTTCGTAATGTTTTCTTCACCACAAGCAATCCTTTTATTTGGTGGAGTCATCAAAGCCGGAGACTTTATTTTAAAACCAGCTAAACTTCATATGGAAAGGAATCTGCTTCCAATCTTTAGAAATAAGGTAAAATTAGTATTCAGTGAACTGGACGAGGCGGATGCTGCCATTCTTGGGGCAAGTGCTTTGGTTTGGGAAAAGTAACTGATACACTTATAATATTTAAAGCGATCTCATGGTGAGATCGCTTTTTTGTTTGCCACGTATTAACGAATAAATATATTAGCGCATGTGTGTCTTAAAATACAGCTCTTTTATACAGGCCCCTACTTACTTTTATTATTAGCATTATCTATGAAAACAATTCATCAGATCCGTATCAAAATCCATGAAGTTTTTCTTACTTTTGATTAGCATTTTTCGTAGCCTTTCGAGGACAAAAGAAATGTATTAAAACAATATAATTACCAAAAAATGGATAACAATAATTTAGAAACCATCGTTTTCGGTGGCGGATGTTTCTGGTGTGTAGAAAGCTGTTTCAATTTGTTAAAAGGTGTTGAATCTGCCCTATCAGGATATTCCGGTGGGCACAAAGACAACCCAACGTATCAGGAAGTTTGTACCGGCGAAACAGGCCATGCAGAAGTAGTACAGATCACTTACAATCCTTCCATAATTTCCTACGAACAACTAATGGATGTTTTCTTCTTCTTACACGATCCTACTCAGCTTAACAGACAGGGAAATGACATCGGAACTCAATACCGTTCTGTTATTTATTATAAAGATGAGGCAGAAAAGGCAAAAGCTCAGGAAGCCATTAAAGTTTCTCAGGAATCCGGAAGATGGGCTGGAACTTACGTAACTGAACTGGCGCCATTTGAAAAATTCTGGCCGGCAGAACAATACCACCAGGGTTATTATAATGAAAACCCTACTCAGCCATACTGTAGTGCTGTGGTAGGTCCTAAGATCCAGAAGTTTAAAAAGTATTTTGGAGAACTGGGAATGCTGAATGCAGAGTAATATAGAGCGGAGAGAAATCTTCGCTTTTTTTGTGGAAAAAATTGTTCTAACTGAACTAAAAATTATTTAGATAAATATATTCTTATGGTTCAGCATTTTCTCCTGCATAATTTTCTAATATTCTTTCAGATACATCTTTTAATGCCTTTTCATTTTTAGGATGCTTTCCAAAACTCGTAAAGAATTCAACCTTATTATCACTTTTATCATACCATACTTTACCCATAGCATTTTCAATAGTAAGAGTGTCTGGCTGGGTGATTTTCTTTAAATCTTTAAAATCGTCCTTTTGCATAGCAATAACTTTAAATTGCCTTCCTAAATTAGCACTATCTGTTGCAATATATCTTTCTCCATTCCAATACATATACTTTTTATCAATATCTAATTGACCGCCTAATAAACCCATCCAAATATCTTTTGCATCCAAAGATTCTTTTCTACTATTAGAAAAGGCAACACTCCCAGTAAGAAGAAGAAATATAAAAGTGAATTCTACAAAACCAAACCCATTTTTTACCGCTGAGGACCAGCTAATTACAGGCTTATTAACAATGTTAATTACAATTTTTGAAACTGTATGATTTATAGCATATTCAATAGTCTTCCATTCCATACAATAATTTACAAAATTATCATACTCAATATATTTACACAGATCATCAAGAATTGCCCTTTTAATATTGTAATCTTTTTCTTTTTCAACTATTGTTTGATAATAAGTTTCGAAAGACTTATAAGTTAGATTAACACTATAGTCATCTTTTAAGGATCTTTCAAGATGCTTGGCTATTCCATTAAATGAAGTCTCTATAGCTTCATTTTTAGCTTTTTCATAAACTTCCTCCAATAGCTTTTTTTTCTGTGGTAAAAATTTAGACATAACTGTAAATATTATGGCTTGAAAGTAAAAAAAAAGCAAAGAATAAAAATACGGAAAACCGTAACAATCAAATAAATAAAGTTTCCAATAACTTTCCAATAACTTTCTCACCCTCGCCCTATTCTCCGTTGCATCTTTGCATCAGAGATCAGTGAGAAATAAAAAATATAATCAAAATTCACAAAACTGATTTCAAAATCACCAGATAAAACGGAGGAAAACTCCGGGTTGGGAAGCAGATGTTTCTCCTCCGTTTTTGAAGGTTCACTTCCCAAAAAATTTAGAAGCGCTTCAATTTTTTTAATCGTGTAACACTGTCTGCGATCTGTTTCGCAGGAAAGAACACCAATGCTTTAACAATAAATTTTTTGAAAAAAATGATACAGTTTATTTTAATGCTACTTGGTTTAGCATTCCCAAATAATAATACCCACACAACATCTGATAACAATCAAACACCTGATATAGTAGTAACCTATTCAGAACCTGAACAAGGTATGGATGATGGGGGTCCAATTACTGGAAATACAGGGCAAACACCCCCTCCAGCTCCAAAACCTTAAGATATTTAATATCTTGTTATATAACAAAAAAGACAGATTGCATAAATCTGTCTTTTTTAGTATTTTGCAATAAACCCGAACCATGAAAAACTTTTCATTACTTTTATTGATAATTCTATTTTTTTTTTCCTCATGCAAGAAAAATGTGCTTTCAAAGAATAATTTTTTCTATGAAAAAGCCAAAAGTTTTAGAAAGGCTAATATTATTGATTCAGCATTCAATTACTACAACTTAGCTAAAAACGATTATTTAAAATCAAATGATTCATTAGGAGCAGCCAAATCATTTGTAAATATGGCAATAATTCAGGCAGGTAGAGGAGACTTTTATGGAAGCATAGAAACATCTTTGGAAGCTAATAATTTACTACAAAATGAAAAAGACAGTACTATAAGAAGCACTCTTGCGGCTAATTATAACAATATGGCTATTTCTTCTTCCTATCTTAAAAATTATGATCAATCAGTAGAATTTTATGAAAAGACTTTAGAATATGCTAATGATAGTGAAAATAAATCGGTCTATTATAATAATATAAGTGATGTATTAATACTTCAAGGAAAACTTCAATCAGCCAAGGTTTATTTGAAAAAAGCAATTTTAGCTAAAGATAGTAACAACTATTCAATGGCTTTAAATAACCTAGCTAAAGTTAAATTTTTAGAAAATAAAAATTACAATCCATTACCTGAATTCCATAAAGCTTTAACAATAAGAGAAATAAAAAATGACATTAATGGAGAAAATTCCAGTTATGCTACTCTTTCAGATTACTATGCTGAAAAAGACAAAGCAAAATCTTTATATTTTGCAAATCAATTACTATCCACCGCCACAGAGATTAAGAGCCTAAGTGACCAAACAGAAGCCTTACAAAGGCTTATCGTTTTAGATCCTAAAAATTATTTAATAAATTTCAAGAAATTTAATGAAATTCATGACAGCCTACAGATAGAAAGAAACAATGCAAAAAATCAATTTGCTTTGATAAGGTTTGATGTAGAGAAGATAAAAAAAGAAAATGAAAAGAAAGAAAATGAGCTTTTAAAAAGAAATATAGGCTTAAGTGGTTTATCCTTACTTTTAATCGGTGCTTTTTTTTGGAATAAAAAAAGGCAAAAAATTCTAAAACAGGAAAAAGAACTAGAAGTAAAAAACACGGAACTTAAAATGTCCAAAAAAGTACACGATGTTGTAGCCAACGGTATTTACCAGGTAATGACCAAGATTGAAAACCAAGAAGATTTTGACCGGGATAAAGCACTTGACGAACTGGAATTTGTATATGAAAAATCAAGGGATATTTCCTATGATAAAGTTGGAGAAGAAAAAGAGTTCAGCAAAGTAATTTCAGAACTTATTGCTTCCTTTAATAGTGAAACCGTAAAGACCTTTACAGCAGGAAACAACTCTGCGATTTGGGAACCTATTTCTGCTACAGCTAAAGAGGAAGTTTACCAAATGATTCGCGAACTGATGGTGAATATGAAAAAACACAGCCATGCCAGTCATGTGGCTGTGAAGTTTGAAAAAATAAACAATATGGTTGATATTCAATACAAAGACAATGGAATAGGAATTTCCGGAGATCTTATTTATAAAAATGGACTGCGTAATACGGCATCCCGCATAGAAACCATTAACGGAACAATTACTTTTGACACAAAAATTGAAAAAGGACTGAAGGTAAATCTTTCATTCCCTGTTTCCTAATCATATAGCCATGTTCAAAAAAGTTTTAATCGTTGAAGACCAGGAAGTAATGAATCAGGGAATCCTGAACACGATAAAAGAATTAAATATCCCTGACTTTGATTATGTAATGTATTGTGATGAAGCTTTAAGCAGAATCAGAACTGCTTTAGAAAAGAAAAGTCCTTATGATCTTCTTATCGCTGATTTGTCATTTGAAAAAGATCATATTCCTCAGCAGCTTCGTAACGGGCAGGAGCTTATTTTTGAGGCAAAAAAGGTTCTGCCAGAGTTAAAAACAATCGTATTTTCTGTAGAAAAGAAAGCTAAAATAATTGATGATCTTTACAAAACATATAAGATTGACGGATTTGTAAGCAAGGCAAGACGTGACGGGCAAGACCTGAAAAGTACAATACGCAAAATCTTTAATGGAGAGACTGTAATTCCTCAGGAAGTTTTGAATACTATGCGCCATATTTCTTCTGAGTTTGATATGTATGATATGAAATTAATTGAGCTTCTTGCCAAGGGTCATAAACAAAGTGAAATAAGTACTTATCTGAAAGAACATCGAATGCTGCCATATGGCATCAGATCTATTGAAAAAAGATTGAGTGAACTCCGTGACAGTCTTGGCGCGAAAAACAATATCGAAATGATCGTAACCTGTAAAGATATTGGCCTCATCTGATCAAATTTGTTGAAAAGATTGTTTTTTTCGCTTTATTTACGGGATCACGTAATGATGAAAAAATAAATGAATATACTTTTGAGGCCTTAACCTATTTTTTTAACTAAATCGTATAACCATGTTCAAAAAAGTTCTAATTTCCGAAGACCATGAAAGCATCAATATTTCCGTTCAGAAAACCCTTGAAGATCTGAATATTCCCAACGTAGATTATGTATACTATTGTGATGATGCCGTAGGAAAAATACAGAAAGCCTTAAGGGAAGAACACCCATACGACTTGTTGATTACAGATCTTTATTATGAAGATGATCATCATGAACAGAATCTTAAAGATGGAAAAGACCTCATCAGAAAAGCAAAAGAGATACAGCCTGATTTGAAAGTCATCGTATTTTCTGCAGAACATAAAACGGGGGTCATAGAAAATCTTTTTTCAGATTATCAAATTAACGGTTATGTTCGTAAAGCCAGAAACGATTCGAAAGATTTAAAAAAGTCGATTGCCTCTGTATACATTGGCGAAAACTATTTATCTTTTGATCTCAAGCAGGATATGAAAAAGTTCAATAGCTACGAATTCTCTACCTATGATATTACACTTGTTTCTCTCCTTTCTAAAGGAATCTTACAAAAAAACATACCTGTTCATCTCGAGGAAAGAAATATTAGACCTGCCAGCCTCAGCAGCGTGGAAAAAAGGCTAAACAGCCTGAAAGAAGACCTTGAAGTAAAAAGCAATGAGCAGCTGGTGGCCTTCTGCAAGGATATTGGCATTATATAAAAAAAATCATTTCACTTACAACCTTTCAAATTTTTTGAAAGGTTTTTTATTTTTTGCTCGTTTTACGGTTTTCCGTAATGAACCAAAATTTAATGCTCATATTTTTGGAGTATTAAAACAATAAACCATTTTTATTATGAAAAAGTATTATGTAAACAAAAAAGCTCAAGCAAATGGAGATCATGAAGTACATCATGAAAACTGTATATATCTCCCGAGCATTGATAACAGAAAATATTTAGGTCAGTTTTCGTCTTGTAAAGACGCAGTAAGAGAAGCAAAAAAAGATTATTCGAAAGCGAATGGCTGCAAAACGTGTTCTAACGAATGTCACACAAGCTAAAATAGTAATCATGGGAAAATTTATCATCACACAAAGAATCAACAACGAGTATCAGTTTAATCTGAAGGCCGGAAATGGCGAAATTATTTTAACGAGCGAAGGATATGTCCAGAAAGCATCATGTCAAAAAGGAATTGAATCTGTAAAAGTTAATTCACAGGATCTTTCAAGATACGACAAAAGGGTTGCAAAAAATGGAAAAGATTATTTCGTACTAAAAGCAAGAAACGGAGAAATCATCGGGAACAGTCAAATGTACAGCTCAAAGTCTGGATTGGAAAGTGGTATTGCATCCGTAAAAGCAAATGCTCCAACGGCAGAAATTGTTGATGAAACTTTAAAAAAATAATACTATGGATCTCAAAATTAAACTTGATCAATTACATCAGAAAGTAATTGGACTGAAAGAACAGATAGGAACGGAAGAAGCTACGAAAAATGCATTTGTAATGCCTTTTATACAAATTCTGGGATATGATATATTTAACCCAACAGAAGTAGTTCCTGAACATGTTTGTGATATAGGAACCAAAAAAGGAGAAAAGGTAGATTATGTAATTAAAAACAATGATGAACCTATTTTTATCATTGAATGTAAGCACTGGAAAGAAAACGCTGATGCCCATAATTCACAGCTTCACAGATATTATCACGTTTCTAAAACACGTTTTGGAGTTCTTACGAATGGGATTGTTTATAATTTTTATACTGATCTTGAAAAACCTAATATTATGGATGAAAAGCCATTTTTCACCATTAATATTGAAGACTTAAAAGACAGTTCCATTAAAATTCTGGAAAGCTTTACTAAAAAAGACTACAATCTAGAAAGCATCCTCGATTCTGCAGAAGCATTAAAGTACATCAAAGCTATCAGAAAAGAATTCGAAAAAGAGATCGAAGACCCGTCTGATGAATTGGTAAAACTTCTGGTTAATCGTTTCTTTGAAAAGCCTTTAACAGCCAACAGAATGATATCGTTCAAAGAATACTCTAAAAAAGCTTTAACCAGTTCTATCAATGAATCCATTAGTTTCAGACTAAAATCTGCATTGAATATTAATGAACAGATAGAAAAAAGAGAAGAAGATAAAAAAACGTCACAACCTATTGACGAAAATAATGAATCTAAGATCATAACAACAGAAGAAGAGTTGGAAGGATTTCAGATTGTAAAAGCTATCCTGAGAGAAAAAATTCCATCTTCAAGAATTGCTTACAGAGATACCCTATCATACTTTGGGATTCTGTTAGACGATAACAACAGAAAGCCTCTTTGCAGACTGCATTTTAATACTGTAAATAAATATTTAGAAACTTTTCATAACGGAAAAGAAGCAGGAGAAAAGGTTTTATTAAACACTCTGGATGAAATCTATAATTATAGAAATCAACTTCATCAGACATTAGAAAATTATTCATAAAAACTAGTAGCCATGAAAACTCTTATCCATTTAATACTTAAATCATGAAAAAAACACTATCCATTATCATACTTTTATTTAGCTTGTTTCTTTTAAATTCTTGTTTTAAAGCTAATGACAATATAGGACATGGAGGAAGGTGTACAGGCTCAGCATATTGTACAGCCTGTTTAAATTGCTCAGGATGTGGGCATTGCAATAGTGGCGGAACTTGTGGGGTTTGTGGTGGTGGTTCCAAAAAAACATCATCTTCAAACAGTTCTAACCCCAAAAACACATTTAAAAGACACAAATCCGGAGACTCTTATAAACCCTCAAAAATCGACCCTGGTAAACCGCCAAAAGTTTTTATTGATAAAGTGAATATAAATGTAAACTCCAGTACCAGATCTATTGCAGGCATTGCAATAACAAATATTTACGAAAGACCATCACTTAAATCTAAAGTAATAGCAGTAGTCCCTAAGGATACCAAATTGATAAAACTTTCAACCGAAGGATCATGGTACAAAGTACAAGTTAAATCAAGTGGAAAAAAAGGATATGTCTTCAATAAAGATGTAAAATAATCAAAAAACAACATAACATGAACTTAAAAAAATTTTTAAATGAAGAACAGGATCCTCAAGCTGTTGAAAAGCTTTTAGGAAGAATAAACAGCCTTCTTACCTCTCAGGAAACTGTAGAATATATAGCGGTTCAGAAGAAACCTTTAGTCAATTTATCGCCTGACTGTATTGCTCTTACTAACAGACGAATTATTTTCTGCAGGCCGAAAACCTTCGGATTATCAATGGATTTTCAGGATTACAACTGGGTAGATATATCTGATTGCCATATCAAAGAAGGAATTGTTGGTTCTACGTTTATTATGAAAACAACAACAAACTTTACCAACATGATGGATTATCTTCCTAAAAATCAAGCCAGAAAACTGTATCAGTTTGCACAGGAAGTGGAAGAAAGAATGCGTGGTTTAAGGAGAGAAAAAAATCTTGAAACATTGAGAGCCTCAGCAGGAGGAGTTACCGTGAACAATGCCACTCCAATTATTACACAGCCTCCACAATTCCAACAAGAAAAGAAGCCCATATTAATTGAAAATGAAGATCCTTTTGCCTTATTGCAAAAGTTAAAAGATTTAAAGGAAAATGGAATAATTTCTCCTGAGGAGTTTGAAATAAAAAAGAATGAAATTTTATCAAGAGTTTAAATTATGAAATCAAAATCAACCACTACTTTGCTTGCATTTTTCCTAGGAGGATTAGGCATTCACAGATTTTACTTAGGCCAAAATGTCATGGGAATACTGTATCTGATATTTTGCTGGACATTCATTCCTGCATTAATAGCATTTGTTGATTTCTTCGTCTTTATTTTTATGTCTGAAAGCCGTTTTAACTATAAATATAATCCCAAAACAGGATTTTAAACAAACATTATGAAACCATTTCTCACTTTCTGTGCGTTATGTTGTTTCGCGGCTATCTTCATTCTTCCCATACAATATTATACTTTTCTCCGAATTCTTGTTTCCATTGGAGCTTTATTGGTTTTATACAATACCTTAAACTCTAAACAACACTATTTCAGTATAACCTTTCTGGTCATTCTCATTCTTTTCAATCCTGTTTTTCCTATTTACTTATATCGGAAAAACATATGGATACCGCTTGATATCATAACAGGAATTTTATTCTTATTGATAGGGTTCGTAGAAAAAAAAGAACATAAAAAGGAAGAAGAAGAAACTACCGAAGAAATATCAGAGCACCCAATCCAAATACATCAAAGAACTGTTTCAAGAGACAGAATCATTAATCCTAAAAAAACAACAGAAGAATAACCATTATGGAAAACAATCAAATAACAGAAAACCTCAAAGCTCATTTTTTAAGATTGTATCAGATGGCCATCTGTGATGATGATTTCAGTGCTTTAGAATTAAAAATGCTCTACAAATGCGCTGAAGAAAGGGGAATTTCATCAAAAAATTTAGACGAAATTCTTTTAAATCCTATTAATTTAAAATCATTGATTCCTAAAACTATTGAAGAAAAAGTTGATTATCTGTATGATCTCACAGTCATGATCTGGGCAGATGGAATTGTTTCCCCAAACGAATATTCTGCGATGCAAAAATACGTTTTGATGTTTGGTTTTTTGGAAGAAAATGTAACTGCAATTGTAGATTATCTCATTGAAGCCGTGAAAATCGGAAAAAATAAAAGTGAAATTTTATATGAATTAAAAAACTAACTGATCATGGATACCACCAGTATAAAAAATTTATTTAAACTAAAATCTGTTCCGATAGAACCTGAACAGGAAACGTTCCCTAAAAACGAGGACAATCTGAATAATGAATCTCTCGAAGAAAACCGAAAAAGAACCTATCACGAATCTGGATACAGAGACAGCTCGCGAACCAGTGGAAACCACTCTACTCTATCCATCTGTCTTGACGCAGTTTACTCAAAATTTCAGAATGAAGAAAAAGAAATGGTTGAAAAACAGAAGAACCTGAAAGAATCTTACGTCAATGAACAGAAAAACCGGGAAACTGAGATCAAAGCTTTAACTGTCTCACAGGAAACCAAAGAAGAACAAGTAAAAAGTAAAAACACGGAAGTTGAAAATCATCAGCATGCTATTGAAAGCTTAAAGGCAGAAATTCTTGATCTTCCGAGAAACCCGGAAAAATATAATGTAAAAGCAGCGCGAGGAGCATCTGCAAAATTTTGGATCGGCACTATTATTCTTATTCCCATCACTTTATATTTAGCAACATTTTATATTTCAACCTCTTATTCCGCTTTTTTTAAAAATTTTGATGCCAAAAGTACCGTTATTCAAAGTGTTTTGGATGCACAAGCCTTCAGCAAAGCATGGAACGAAGGTGTTATTGAAGGAGCATTTGTAACTTTGATTCCCTTTGTATTTCTAGGACTAGGTTATTTGATTCACATGTTTTGGGAGAATAAAACGAGAGCGAATTACATTAAGCTTGGATTACTATTTATCGTGACATTTATTTTCGATTCCATTTTAGCCTATGAAATCGAATCAAAATTATATGAGCTCAATAAAATTTTTGATTCCCCACCTTTTGATCTTAAAATAGCTTTTACTAAGATTCAGTTTTGGGGAATTATTTTCGCCGGATTCATCGTTTACATTATTTGGGGATTGGTTTTCGATTTTGTAATGAAAGAACACAGAGAAAAGGATAAGATCAAAAACGAACAGGAAATCAGACAGAGAAAAGTTGAATTCTTTCAGGAAAAGATCAATGTTTTAAAGAAGGACATTGAAGAAATTCTGGCCAATATTGGAAATACAAAAGAACTTATTATTAAAACACGAGGCAGAATCGAAGAACTTCAGAATATTATTGATGGAGTGATTATTCCTACTAAGGATTACAAATTGTATGCTTCGGAATATGTTCAGGGCTGGATCACTTTTATTGGTGAAAAAATAGCAGTTTCAAGAACAGAAAAACAAACGATGATTGATGACTGTATTGCTACTTACAATACCAATTTGGAAACTGTGGGTGCTAATTCCGACAATCAGAATTTAGTGTATTTATCATCTTTATAACATCGTAGATTATGAAAAAAATACTTTATTTATTAATGATCATTTCTTTGGTTTCTTGTTGCAAAGGCAAAAATGACGGAACAAACATAGGAAAGAAAGATTCTATTGTTGTTGATTCAAACAATATCAATCTCAGTATCCTGATTGATCTTTCAGACAGAATTGATCCTAAAACAAATCCGAACCCAACAATGGAATATTACCAGCGAGATGCGGAATACATTAAAGCAATTGAAAAAGGATTCATTAATCATATCAAATCCAAGAAAATCATTACCTATGATGATCAGATGCAGGTTTTCTTCAACCCGGAACCTTCTGACCCTAAGATAAATGATTTCACAAAAGAGCTCAAAGTTTCTTTTAATAAAGATATTCCAAAAAGTTATTTTGACTCCGTTGATAAAAAATATTCTGAATTACCATTAAACATCTATCAGTCAGCTATAAAAGATGGAAAATATGTTGGCTCAGATATCTGGGAATTCTTTAAAAATAAAGTGAAAGATTATTGTATAAAAAATGATCGGAGAAATATTCTTTTCATTCTGACAGATGGTTACATGTACCATGAAAACACCAAGTTTGAAGAAAAAAAAGAAAACTCACACAAAACGTCCTATCTAACAACTAAACTTGTAAAAGCTAACAATCTAAATACTTCAGGTTTTAAAGAAGCCATTGAAAAAAATGGCTATGGTTTTGTTAGAGCAAATGAAAATCTAAGTAACCTTGAAGTTATCGTTTTAGGAATTAATCCCGAAAAAGGAAATCCTTTTGAAGAAGCCGTTATTAAAGAATATTGGGAAAACTGGTTTAAAGAAATGAAAATCAAGAAGTACCAGATCAAATCTGCAGACCTTCCTTCCAATCTGGAACCCATTATCTTAAAAACGATTTCAGGAAAATAAAAGCACATCCATATATATTTAACTATCAAAAAAGCGAAGAAGTTTATTCTTCGCTTTTTAATTTCTAATCATTTCCGTATGCGGAATATCATCCTCAAGATACTTCTTTCCTGTATCTTCAAAACCGAAATCACCATAAAACTTCAACAGGTAATCCTGCGCTGAGATTCTGATTTCGGAAGTATGAAAACGATTCTCTATAGTTTCAACAGCATACTTAATTAATAACTTTCCTAGGCTCTTACCTCTTCCTTGTTCCGTTGTAAGAACTCTTCCAATTGAGGTTTCATCATATTTTATTCCTCTATCGAAAATACGGCAGTACGCCAATACATTTCCGTTTTCTTCGGCCCAGATATGAACCGCTTTCTGATCGTAATTATCCAAATCAGGATAAGGACAGTTCTGTTCGATGATAAAAACATCAACACGTGCTTTCAAAACAGCATACAGTTCAGGAACTGTAAATTCGTCAAATGTTTTGATTTTCCAGATAATATTACTCATCGAAACTTATATTATTATTTGTTAAAAACTCATTGGTTTTTTGTATAAAATCAAGAATCTTGTCTCCCCCCTCTTTCTTTTCTGCTGAAGTAACATACAATTCTGGAAGATCTTCCCAGGTTTTATGAAGCTCCGTCTTATAATCCTCAACGTTTTTGATAACAACGTTCGGTTTTAGCTTATCAGCTTTTGTAAAGACAATTGAGAATGGGATTCCGCTTTCCCCACACCATTGGATAAATTCCAGGTCAATTTTCTGTGGAGTATGTCTTGAATCTACCAAAACAAAAAGGTTCACTAGATTTCTTCTGTTCAGAATATAATTGGTGATCAGTTTTTCAAAATCCTTTCTCTGAACCTTTGAAACCTTTGCATACCCATATCCTGGTAAATCGGTAAGGTACCAGTTTTCATTCACCAAAAAATGATTGATCAGCTGAGTTTTTCCCGGAGTTCCCGAAGTTTTAGCCAAATCTTTATGATTCATCATGGCGTTGATCAGTGATGATTTTCCTACGTTTGACCTTCCGATAAAAGCATATTCGGGAATATTGGGCTCAGGGCATTCCTGCCATTTTCCACTACTCTTTACAAACTCTGCTGTTTTAATAATCATTTTGAATATATTTTAGAAAAATAAACCACTAAGAAAAGCTCTTAATGGTTATTTATTATGTTTTAAACTTTATCTTTTATCCAGTTGTATAGGATTTCACTGAATTCATCCGGCTTTTCCATCATCGCAGCATGGCCACAGTGGTCAATCCAGAATAAATCCGAGTTAGGAATAAACTTATGCATATCCTCAGCTACCTCCGGTGGTGTTACATTATCCTGTTTCCCCCAGATCAGACACGTTGGTGTTTGAATCTTCGGAAGATCGTTCAGCATATTGTGTTTGATGGCACTTCTTGCCAACATTACCGTTTTTATTCCTTTCATTCTGTCATTCACCACAGCAAAAACTTCATCTACAAGATCTTCAGTAGCAACCTTAGGGTCGTAGAAAACTTCTTCCGTTTTCTTTCTGATATAAGATCTGTCATTCTTTCTAGGAAAACTGTCTCCGAAAGTTCTTTCATACAAACCGGAGCTTCCAGTTAGAACAAGGTTCTTTACCAGATCAGGTCTTGCTAAAGTTAAAATAAGTCCTACATGCCCTCCCATTGAGTTTCCAACAATGGTAACAGGTCCTGAAATATGACTTTCTATAAACTTGATAATATATTTTGCTATAGTGGTGAGATTCGTATTGAGTACCGGCAAATCATAGATGGGCAATTGAGGAACATATACTTTGAATCCTCTGTCCGAAAAAAAATCTACCATTTTATCGAAATTACTCAAACCACCCATTAACCCGTGCAACAGCACTAATGGATGTCCTTCCCCAGCCTCTACATAGGAATATTTCTTTTCTTTTTTTGTACTAAATATCATATAATGCCTTAATAAAGCCTTGCAAAAATACAAATTAAACCTCAAAAATATTTTGATTATCCTAATTTAAGATAAAAATAATACAATATTCCCCTTTTTAACTTTTTTTTTCAAAATCGCTTTATTATGGCTTAAATAACAGTTTTAACAACCATCTACATATCAATTAATTACATTCTTAGAACTCAATCTTTAATAAAACTTATTAACATTGAGTCAAAAAGTGGGAAAAAGTGGGAAATTTTGGAAATTATTATATAAATTTGTCCCAAATGAAAAATTTCATTGGGACATATGAGTGTAAAATTGACGACAAAGGCCGCTTAAAAGTTCCTTCATCTTTAATCAAACAGATGGAAAACTTCGAGGATAAGGCGTTTGTAGTCAAAAGATCTGTGTTCCAACCTTGTCTGGAGGTCTATCCAATGAATGCATGGGATAAACTGATGGGCAAAATTAATAAACTGAACAGATTCATAAAAAAGAATGCTGATTTCATACGAATGTTTACGGCAGGAGTAAAAACAGTTGAACTGGACAATGCAGGGAGATTACAAATTTCTAAAGACCTGATGACTTTTTCAAATCTTCAGAAAGATGTAGTAATCACCAGTGCAGGAGAACTTTTCGAAATTTGGGACAAAGAAGCCTATGAACAGGTAATTTCAACCAATGAAACTGATTTTGCCAGCCTTGCCGAGGATGTAATGGGCTCTTTTGAAGAAGAATAGCTGTAAAAGTTATTAAAATTTTATTTAATAAAAAACACAATTAAGCATGTATCATAACCCCGTTTTGTTGAAGCAGAGTGTAGATGATTTGGTGACGAATCCTGACGGAATCTATGTGGACTGCACCTTTGGAGGTGGCGGCCACTCAAGAGAGATTTTGAGCAGACTTTCTGACAAAGGAAAACTGTTCAGCTTCGATCAGGATCTGGATGCGCTTAAAAATACAATTGATGATCCCAGATTTACATTGGTAAATCAGAATTTCAGATTTCTCGAAAATTCTTTACTGATGTATGGAATATCACAGATTGATGGTGTTTTGGCAGACTTAGGAGTTTCATCCCACCAATTTGATGAAGCAGACAGAGGTTTCTCTACAAGAAGCAATGCTCCTTTGGACATGAGAATGAATGTAATGCAGAATCTTGATGCCAAAAGAGTCATTAATGAATATGGAGAAGAAGAACTTGCTGACATTTTTTATCACTATGGTGAACTAAGAGAAGCAAGAAAACTGGCTAGGGATATTGTTCATCACAGAAAAATAAAAAGCATAGAAACCACTGAGGATTTGAAAAAGCTTTTCAGCTACCTTCCTCCTCATAAAGTGAATAAATTCTATGCACAACTTTTTCAGGCAGTAAGAATAGAAGTAAACCAGGAACTTGAAGTATTAAAAGAAATGCTGGTTCAGGCTTACAATGTTTTAAAACCTGAAGGAAGATTAGTAGTAATCTCTTACCACTCTTTAGAAGACCGTTTGGTAAAAAGATTCCTGAAAAACGGAATGTTTGAAGGAGAACCGGAAAGAGATATCTACGGAAATTATCAGAAAGCATTCGAGTTGGTGAAGAGCAAAGCAATCATCCCGGACGATCAGGAGATTGAAGAAAACTCAAGAGCGAGAAGCGCAAAAATGAGAACAGGAATTAAGATATAAATGATAAATCATAAGTGATAAACGATATCAGCTATCTTTTATCATTAATCAATTATAAATAAAGCGTTGGCAAAAAGAACAACAAATCGCCCCCAGAAAAGACTCACTTTTATAGATATTATAAAAGGGAACTTTCTGAATCGTGATGAGATCAAAATACATTACAAGTATTTTCTCCTGTTGTTTATCTTGATGATGGCCATGATTTACAGTAATCATCTCGTCAATAAGAAAATTAAAATTGTAAACGCCTTAAAGGAAGAAACAGAAGAATACAAATCGAGAAACGCTTACGCCCAGAGTAAGCTGATCAAGGTAAAAATGGAATCAGAGCTGGGGAAAGAGGTTGCGCGGGACTCTTTGATGACCCTCGAAAACCACCCTCATAAATTGCTAATAAAACTGGACAGTACAGATGCAAAAGCAAAATGAATACGACAACAAACGTAAAAAAACGTTACGATGGGGCTACCTCTTTGCAGTGGTAGCTTTGTGCGTGTTTGTAATGTTCTTGGCAAGGATTGTAATCCTTCAGAATACCAATGTTCAGGAAATTAAGGATGATTACATTAATAAAAATTATCGTGAAGCCACTCTAAAAGCTGCCCGTGGTAATTTATTTGCTTCCGATGGATCTATTTTGGCCACAACCGTGATGCGCTACGACATCTATCTTGACTTCAAAACAATGAAAGATACGATCTACAGCAATCACATCGGAGCATTAACGGATTCTCTGAGCAAAATGTTCGGAAAATCCAGAGGAGAGTTCAGACAAAAATTCGACGAGCAGAAGAAAAAGAAAAACCAATATTATACCCTGGTAAAAGGGCTTGATTTTGACCAATACGACAGAATCAGACAGTTCCCGATCTTCAAAAGAGGTAAAAATAAAGGCGGCTTCATTGTAGACAGAAACTACAAAAGAGAACTTGCAACCTCAGAAATTGGTGCCGGAACCATTGGTATGGATAACGGAGATCTTAAATCAGGATTAGAGGGCGCTTTCTCAAAGTATTTAACAGGTACCGACGGAAAAAGACTAGAACAAAGAATCAATTCTTCTCAATGGAAGCCTATTGACTTCTGGAAAGTTCAGGAACCCATTGATGGAGAAGATGTATATACAACCTTAGACCTTAGAATTCAGGATATAGCACACTCTGCTTTACAGAAACAGCTTATTCATTACGAAGCTAAGCACGGAACTGTAGTAGTAATGGAAGTAGAAACCGGAAAAGTACGTGCTTTGGTTAACTTAAGAAGAACTGAATCAGGAGAATACGAAGACTCTTACAACTACGCGTTAAAAGATAATATCGAACCAGGATCCACCTTCAAAACCATTTCTCTTTTAGCAGCAATGGACGACGGATTCATCGATGAAAACTCAACGGTAAACGTAGGAAACGGAGTTTGGACCTATGCAAAACAAAGAATTTCTGATGGCCACGGTGGTGGAACTTACGATATCAGTGATGTTTTAGCCAAATCCAGTAACGTAGGAACAGCAAAACTCATTACAAAATTTTATGCTGAGAAACCACAGATCTTCCTGGACCATTTGAAACGTTGGAAATTATTTGACAAAATGGATATTGAGCTTCCAGGAATCACAAAACCGAAGATCTTAACCCCAGAAAATAAAAGATGGAATGCTGCGACACTCGCTTCTATTTCATTCGGGTATTCATCTAATGTCAACCTGCTTCAGCTGGCAACCTTCTACAACGGAGTAGCCAACGGAGGTAAAATGCTTAAACCATTATTCATTGATAAGATCATGAAAGACGGAAAGGTAATGTACAGTGCAAAACCTGAAGTAATGGTAAACAAAATGGCATCCGAGAAGGCTATTAAAATGATGACCAGCGCATTAACCAAAGCCGTAGAAAAAGGAACCGGACGAAGCATTTTCACCCCTAACCTTAAAATGGCAGGAAAAACAGGAACCGCAAGATTTGAATATTGGCTTCCTGGCCCAATGAAATATCGTGCATCATTCGCAGGATTCTATCCGGCTGATGCCCCCAAATATACATGTTACGTGATGGTAAGCGAGCCCAATACAGCAATTGGATTCTATGGAGGTCCTGTAGCAGCTCCGGTGTTTAAAGAAATTGCAGGAAAAACCTTCCTGAAAACACCACAAAACATTGAAAAAGAAATGCTCGTAGACAAAAAGGTAAACCTGAGCAAAATGGTTGAACCTAATGTAAAAGTAGCAGTCAATGATAAGCAAATGCCTAATGTAGTAGGATTGATTGGTAAAAACGTCATCCCACAATTGGAAAACTTAGGATACCGTGTCGATTTTAAAGGAGTTGGACGAATCAAAGAACAATTCCCATTAGAAGGCACAACAATCAGTAAGAACCAGAGAATATATTTATCTCTACAGAATTAAAAACAGAGTCCCAAAGGGACAATTTAAGCCGAAATAGGATAAAATCCTATTGATATAAAATGATAATAACAGAATTAGTAAACAGAATCCCAGTAATCGAAATCCACGGAGATAACAACCGTGAGGTATCCGAATTGGTGTTCGACAGCAGAAAGGTTACAGAAAACTCTCTTTACATTGCTATAAGAGGAACAGTGGTGGATGGACACTCATTCATTTCATCTTCTATTGAGAAAGGAGCAACAACAATTGTTTGTGAAGAATTCCCTGAAACGCTTGCAGAAAACGTAACTTATATCAAAGTGAAAGACTCTGCCAAAACTTTAGGTCACCTTGCTTCTAACTTCTACGGGAATCCATCTAAGAGACTTAAACTGATCGGCGTTACCGGAACTAACGGAAAAACCTCAGTTTCTACCCTGCTTTTTGATGTTTTCAAGAATTTAGGATATGATTCTGCTTTATTATCAACCGTTGAAATCAGAATTGGGGAAGAAATTATCCCAGCTACTCATACCACTCCGGATGTAATTACCATCAACAGAATCTTAGCTGAAGCTGTTGAGAAAGGATGTGAATTTGCTTTCATGGAAGTAAGCTCTCACGGAATTGCACAAAACAGAATTGAAGGATTACACTTCAAAGTAGCAGGATTTACCAACCTTACTCACGATCATTTAGATTATCACAAAACATTCGAAGAATATTTAAAAACAAAAAAGAGATTCTTTGATGAATTAGAAGATACAGCCATTGCCATCACCAATGTGGATGACAAAAATGGGAATGTCATGCTTCAGAATACAAAGGCTACAAAAAAGTCTTATGCTTTGAAAACAATGGCAGACTACCACGGAAAATTATTGGAAGTGGATTTCAACGGAATGCTGCTGAACTTCAATGGAAAAGAATTCTGGACTACATTAACAGGAAAGTTCAATGTGTACAACCTATTATTGGTTTTCGGAATTGCAGAAGAACTTGGATTTGAGCAAGCAGAAATTCTTCAGGCTATTAGCCAGTTAAAAAGAGTTTCCGGAAGATTTGAAACTATGAAATCAGATGGTGGAATCTTCTTTATTGTAGATTATGCACACACTCCGGATGCTTTAGAAAACATTCTGGACAGCATCAACGATATCAGAACCAAAAACGAAAGATTAATCACCGTTTTCGGTTGCGGAGGAGACAGAGACCACTCCAAAAGACCTGAAATGGGAAATATTGCCACGAAAAAATCAACCCTGGCAATCATCACTTCAGATAACCCGAGAACAGAAGATCCGGGACAGATTATTAAGGAAATTGAAGCAGGCGTTGAACCTCAGAACTTCAGCAAATACACTTCAATTCCAGACAGAAAAGAAGCCATAAAGATGGCCATAAAGTTTGCAGAACCTAAAGATATTATTCTCGTAGCCGGAAAAGGCCACGAAAACTATCAGGAGATAAATGGTGTAAAACATCATTTTGATGACAAAGAAGTAATTAATGAGCTTTGGAAATTAATGAGCAAATAATTATTAACAAATTGAAACTATGCTATACTATCTATACGAATATCTAACCGACCATGGAATTCACGTTCCAGGATTAGGAATGTTGAAATACATCTCCTTCCGTGCAGGAATGGCAGTATTGTTCTCTTTAATTATTGCTCTTGTCTACGGAAAAAGAGTCATCAACTACCTGAGAACAAAACAAATGGGCGAATTAGTCCGTGACCTAGGATTGGATGGTCAAAAACAAAAAGAAGGAACTCCTACTATGGGAGGGCTTATCATTATTTTGGCTACCATTATTCCCGTATTGCTGTTTACAAGAATTACAAACGTATATATTGTCTTACTGCTGGTTTCAATGTTCTGGATGGGAGCTATTGGGTTCCTGGATGATTATTTAAAGAAAATCAAGAAAAATAAAGACGGGCTAAGCGGTAAATTCAAAATTGTGGGACAAGTTGGCTTAGGGTTAATTGTCGGAATCACCATGTATTTCCATCCGGATATTACCGTTAAACGAAAATATGCAGATGCAAAAGTAGTGAACAGAAACAACGTAGAGCAAAACTTCATGCCTACAGAGAAAATCACAGTTTCTACAGTACCATTCGCAAAGAACAATGAGTTCGATTATAGCGGAATCCTGTTTTGGATGAATGAAAAAGATGCCCATGAGTGGGCATGGATTGTCTTTATCCCTATCGTGATCTTCATTGTAACAGCTGTTTCCAATGGAGCCAATATCACCGATGGAATTGATGGGCTCGCCGCAGGAACCAGCGCCATAATACTGCTTACTCTTGCCCTTTTCGCCTATCTTTCAGGGAACATCATCTTCGCTGACTATCTGAACATCATGTTCCTACCCAATATGGGTGAAACCACCATTTTTGCCGTCGCAATGGTAGGAGCCGTAATCGGGTTCTTCTGGTATAATACCTATCCTGCTCAGGTTTTCATGGGAGATACAGGAAGTTTGATGCTGGGAGGAGTCATTGCTGTTTTAGCCATTATTTTAAGAAAAGAATTGTTGATTCCTGTTTTATGCGGAATCTTCCTGATTGAAAACCTTTCCGTTATGCTTCAGGTAATTGTTTTCAAATACAGAAAGAAAAAATATGGGCTGGAATATGCTCAAAACAATAGACTATTCAAAATGTCACCATTACACCACCATTATCAGAAAGAAGGATTTCACGAAAGTAAAATCGTAAACAGAATGGTTATCATAGGAGTAATACTGGCAATTGTTTGTCTGATCACCTTAAAAATGAGATAAAACTTAATTTAAAAATTGAAAGATTAAAACACTGAAGATCTTTCAATCATTAAATCAAAATAATATGAAAATAGTTGTTTTAGGAGGAGGAGAAAGCGGATGTGGAGCTGCTTATTTGGCCAAAAAGAAAGGTCTGGAAGTATTTCTTTCAGATAAAGGGGCCATTAAAGATAACTATAAGCAGTTTCTTACCGAAAATGGAATTGAATTTGAAGAAGGAAATCACGATGAAGAAAGGATTTTAAATGCCGATTGGATCGTAAAAAGCCCAGGAATTCCGAAAAAGGCAGAGATCATCCACAAAATTCATGAAAAAGGAATAAGACTTTCCTCTGAAATTGAATTCGCTTCTGAGTTTACAGATGCTAAGATCATTGCCATTACAGGAAGTAACGGAAAAACAACCACCACTTCCCTGATCTATTATATCCTGAAAAATGATGGATTAAACGTAGGATTGGGAGGAAACATAGGATACAGCTTTGCAAAACAAGTTGCAGATGAAAACCATGAATATTATGTATTGGAAGTAAGTTCTTTCCAGTTAGATGATATTCAGAATTTCAGACCTTATATTTCTTTATTGTTGAACCTGTCTCAGGATCACCTGGATCAGTACAACTACAACTATGAAGAATATGCATTGGCAAAATTCAGAATCACTGAAAATCAGGAAAATGATAATTTCTTCATCTACAACAAAGATGATGAAATGAGTAAAAGCCTTCTTGAAAAATTAGAAATAAAAGCGAAGATGATTCCTTTCTCCACAAAGGAACAGCTTCCTGAAGGAGGTTTTGTAAACGATGATCAGATTGTAGTTAAAATGAAGGATGAATTCTCCATGAAAGTTGAAGAATTATCCCTACTTGGGAATCACAATGTTGCCAATAGCTTAGCGGCCTCTATTGCAGGTAAGATATTGAAGATCAATAATGAAAGCATAAGACATTCATTAATGACATTCCAGGCGGTAGAACACAGACTGGAATTCGTAACTGAAACAGATGGAGTAAAATACATCAACGACAGTAAAGCAACCAATGTGAATGCCACTTATTATGCTTTGGAAAGTATGAAAACCCCAACCGTTTGGATCGTTGGTGGATTAGATAAAGGAAATGACTATACCGAAATAGAGGATTTAGTTAAAAGAAAAGTAAAGGCAATTGTTTGTCTTGGAGTTGACAATAAGAAGATTATAGATTTCTTCAAGGATAAAAAGGAGTTCATTTATGATACTTCAAGCATGGAAGAAGCCGTGAAAATATCAAAATCATTGGCTAAAAAAGGAGACACCGTTCTACTTTCTCCATGTTGCGCAAGCTTTGATTTATTCAAAAGCTATGAAGACAGAGGACGTCAGTTTAAAGAGCAGGTATTAAAGTAAAAATGTAAAATGTCAGCTGTACAAAGTGGGTAACACTTTATACAAAAACATCAATACAAACTATATGGACGAGCAGAATACAGAAACCAGATTTGAATTTCTAAAGGGCGATAAAGTACTTTGGATGGTCATTCTTGTGATCTCCATTTTCTCTATTTTCCCTGTTTACTCTGCAAGTTCAAACCTGGAATACATTGTGAATAACGGAACTACAACAGGTCACGTTATCAAACACATGTTCTTTGTACTTCTGGGGTTAGCAATTATGCGGCTTGTAGGAACAATAAAATATGAATACATCGGAAAGCTCAGCAGTATCCTGCTCGGTCTGATGATCGTTTTATTGATTGTTACCATGTTTACCGGACAAACCATTGATGGGGCCAGTGCTTCCCGATGGCTGAAAATTCCGGGAACACCCATCTCATTCCAGCCGTCATCATTCGCCTTCCTGATGTTGATTATCTATTTATGCAGATATTTAACCAAAAAGATCACAAGAGAAAGGCTTCCAATAGAGAATATCATGTATATTTTCGGCCCAATTCTTCTTGTTTTTGTACTGGTGGCAAAAGACAACGGTTCAACAGCATTAATGATTCTGATGGTTTCAGTAATTGTTTTGATTGTTGGGCAGCTTCACTGGAAATACATTGCTGGCTTTATTTCAGCCTCATTTGTAGCTATTGTACTCTTCCTGTTGATTGCATTGAATACCAATATGATTGGTGGAAACCGTGTTCACACATGGATGAGCCGTATTGAAACATTTACATCAAGTAAAGCAAAATCAGCAGATACCGATGATGAAAGCGTAAAAGCCAAGAACTATCAGGTAATGCAGGCAAAAGCAGCCATCGTACACGGTGGTATTACCGGAATGGGCCCTGGAAAAAGCGCATTAAAACAAATGCTTCCACAATCTGCCTCCGACTTTATCTTCGCCGTAATCGTAGAAGAATACGGAGTAATCGGAGCCGCATTTTTAATCAGTCTCTATCTGATTATGATGATAAGGATTGTAATGATTGCCAGTAAAATGCCAGCCTTCTTCGGATCATTGCTGGTACTCAGTCTCGGGGTAATGATTTTTATACAGCTATCGGTAAATATTGCCGTAGCAGTCAATCTGATCCCGGTAACAGGGCAGCCACTACCATTGATAAGCTACGGAGGAACCTCCATGTTGGTAACCTATTTACAGTTAGGAATTATCTTAAATATAAGCTCCAGAATTCAGATTTACGATGAAGAAGGAATGGGCAAAAAACAAAGCATAGCAGAAATAAACGATATCGCATAAACCAAAAAGTCCCAAAGGGACGATTTAACAAAAAATCGGACGCAGTCCTATTATATTATATCAGACAATGAACAAAAAACTAAAAATACTACTATCAGGCGGAGGAACAGGAGGACACATCTTCCCTGCCATTGCCATCGCAGACGAAATCAAAAAAAGATTTCCTGATGCAGAATTTTTGTTCATTGGAGCCAACGGAAAAATGGAAATGGAAAAAGTTCCACAAGCCGGTTATAAAATTGAAGGAATTGATATCGCCGGAATCGACAGAGGAAACCTATTATCCAACTTAGGACTTCCTTTTAAAATTCTGAAAAGCTTATCCAGATCCAAAGAGATCATCAAAGACTTTAAACCAGACGTTGCTATAGGAACAGGAGGATTTGCAAGTGGCCCCGCTTTATATGAAGCTACCAAATTAGGAGTACCTGTCTTTATTCAGGAACAGAATGCTCATGCAGGAGTTACCAATAAGATTTTAAGTAAAGCAGCCAAAGCCATCTTTACAGCCTATCCAAAAGTAGCCGGTTTTCCGGTAGAAAAGATAAAGTTTCTGGGAAATCCAATCCGTTCTGTTATTATTTCAGGGATGCAGGAAACCACTCAGGCAAAACAAAAAATGGGATTAAATAAAGACAAACTTACCATTTTATCGGTAGGTGGATCTTTAGGCTCCAGAACATTAAACAATGCTTGGAAATCTCATTTAAAACAAATTACAGACAAAGATTATCAGCTGATCTGGCAGACAGGAAAGCTTGATTATAAAGATATTATTGAGGAAACGAAAAATATTGACACCAGAAATATTCAGATCCGTGAGTTTATCAAAGACATGGAGTTGGCCTATTCTGCAGCAGATATCATCGTTTCAAGAGCCGGAGCCATTGCCATTTCAGAGTTGGCCGTAGCACAGAAACCGGTATTATTGGTCCCATTCCCTTTTGCAGCGGAAGACCATCAAACTAAAAATGCCATGAATCTGGTTGAAAAAAATGCAGCCAGAATGGTAAAAGACTCTGAAATGCAGGAAAAATTCTGGAATACATTATCAGAAATCTGCGAAAATGAAAATGTAAGAAAAGAAATGTCCACCAATCTCGAGTATTTTGCAAAGCCAGATGCTACAAAAGAGATTGTAGATGAGATATTTAAAGTGATTAATAGATAAAGGAAAAATGAAGAATTTAGAAACATATCAAAACTTTTACTTCGTTGGAATCGGAGGTATCGGAATGAGTGCATTAGCGCGCTATTTCCATGCGTCCGGAAAAAAAGTATTGGGTTACGATAAAACCAACACCAAGCTTACTCAGAATCTGATGAAAGAAGGAATAGATATTGTTTTCGAAGATCTCATTGATGAAAAGGTTACCTCTCTTCAAAAAGAAAATACATTAGTAATCTATACACCAGCCATTAAAACACTTGGGATTTTAGATTACTTCAACCAAAATCAGTTTGAAGTGCTGAAACGAGCAAAGGTTTTAGGATTAATCACAGAAAATACAGATTGTATCGCTGTAGCAGGAACTCACGGTAAAACAACAACGTCTACCCTGGTTTCTCACTTATGTAAAGAAGCAAACCTACCATTTTCATGCTTTCTAGGAGGTATTTCTGAGAATTTTAAATCAAACTTCTTATATAATGGTTCTAAGTATTCAGTAGTGGAAGCAGATGAATATGACAGAAGCTTCCTGAACCTTTCTCCGGACTGGGCAGTAGTTACTTCAACTGATGCAGACCACTTGGATATTTATGGTGATAAAAGCCATATTGAAGAAGGTTTCAGACAATTTGCAGCCTTAGTTCCTGAAGACAAACAGCTATTCGTAAGAAAAGGTATTGAAATAGGAAGAGGGCATCAAACCTACGCTGTAAATGAAAAAGCTGATTACTATTCTGATAACCTGAGAATGGATCATGATAAAATCTATTTTGATTTCCATACTCCAACCGAAACAATAAAAGATTTTGTTTGGGAAATCCCAGGAATCCATAATGTGGAAAATGCTACCGTAGCATTGGCAATTTTACACAATTTGGGCGCAGATTTTGATACGCTGAAAAAGGCAATTGCCAATTTTAAAGGAATTAAAAGAAGATATACCAAGCATTTTTACGAAAACGGTAAAATTTATATAGATGATTACGCTCACCACCCAACAGAAATTAATGCGGTAATGGGTTCTATTAAGACATTTTATCCTGATAAAAAATTATTGGTGGTCTTCCAGCCTCACCTGTTCAGCAGAACAAGAGATTTTGCAGATGGATTTGCTGAAAGCCTGAGCAATGCAGACGAGTTGATTCTTTTAGATATTTACCCGGCAAGAGAGCTTCAGGAGAACTTTGAAGGAGTTACGTCAAGCTGGCTGTTGGAAAAGGTAACATTAGATAAAAAAGAAGTATCCACTTTATCCAATGCTTTTGAAAAAATAAAACAAAAGGATTTTGATATCCTTCTCACAGTAGGTGCCGGAAATATAGACACCCTATATGACCCGATTTGTGATTGGATTGCAAAAATTTAAATATAAACGCAGTATATGCGAAACAAGAACACAAGATTTATTCGTAAAAGTGTTTAAAGAAAAATATGAAAAATAAATACAGAATATTAAAAATTGTTATCACGGTAATCATCCTTGGATTGTTGCTGAGTTTCTCCTTAAAGAGATTCGGCGGCCAAAAGATTACAGATAATAAGATTTCTGTAAAAATGAATGAAAAAACTCCCGTTTACTTTGTTGATGAAAAAGACATCAGAGAGATTGTAAAAAAGGAGAATCCATCAGGAAAAGTAGGAGATCTGAACATTCCGGCATTAGAAAAAAAGATTAACTCTCTTCCAGCGGTAGACAGTGCCAATGTCTATCTGAACTTAAATGGAAAATTGAACCTTGATATCAAACAGAGAGTTCCGGTATTCAGGCTTAATAAAGAAGGAAAAGACTTTTATGTGGATGAAAAAGGAGTTGAATTTCCTATTTCAAGAACCTATTCTCATCCATGTATGCTCGTCACAGGAAATGTACAGCCGGATGAATATGAAAAACTGGCAGAACTGGTTGGAAAAATTGATAAAGATGACTTCAGTAAGAAATTCTTCATTGGAATTTCAAAAAATAAAGACAGCTATAATCTCCTGACCAGCGAAGGAAACTACAGAGTAGAACTTGGAGATCTGGAGAATATTGACTTTAAAGTAAGAGGATTTAAAACCTTTGTAGAAAAATACCTGGTTTATCAGGATCCTCAAAAATACAGTATGGTTTCTGTAAAATACCAGAACCAGATTGTAACCACTCTTAATCCACACTTCAAGGAAAACGACAGTATCCTGAAGGCTGGTAAATTAGAAATGGCAAAAGCTCCAGCACTTACAGCTGCTGCTAAAAAGGCCGATGCAAAACCAAAAATTGCAGAAGTGAAAAAAACAAGCTCAACTCCGGCAAAACCGAAAGTGAGTACGAAACCTAAAACACAGGCAAAGGAAGTAAAGAAAACAGAGAAAAAAACAACGGCCCCGGCACAGTCCAAGCCAAAGCCGAAACCAAAGGTGAAAATAGAATAAAAAACAGTCCCGAAAGGGCAATTTAACACAAAGCAGGACCTATTCCTGCATGGAAAAAGTAGAAAAAAATCAAATCGATATAAAAATGGAAAATCAAGAGTATTCAGTAGGTCTGGACATCGGGACAACAAAGATAGTCGCGATTGTCGGAAGAAGGAATGCACACGGGAAAATAGAAGTTCTCGGTGTAGGAAAAGCTAAAAGTCTTGGTGTTCATAAAGGTATTGTGAATAATATTTCACAAACTATTAATTCAATCAAGGCTGCAGTATCCGAGGCACAATCCAGTGCCGGAGTTCCTATCCGCAAAGTTACGGTAGGTATTGCAGGAAAACACATACGTTCTCTGCAGCACTCCGATTATATTATGCGTGAACATCCGGATAAGTTCATCACAGATGATGATATTGAAGCATTAAAAGACCAGGTCAAGAAGTTGGTTATGCTTCCTGGAGAAGAAATTATCCATGTACTTCCACAAGAATATAAAGTGGATTCCGAAGGGGAAATTCAAGAACCTGTCGGAATGCACGGAAAACGTTTAGAAGCCAATTTCCACGTTGTAGTTGGGCAAATGGGAAGCATCAGAAATATTGCAAGATGCGTTCGTGAAGCCGGATTAGAAATGGAAGCCCTTACATTAGAACCATTAGCCTCTTCAGAAGCTGTTCTTACCAAAGAAGAGAAAGAAGCAGGGGTAGCTATTGTTGATATTGGAGGTGGTACTACAGATATTGCAATCTTTAAAGACAATATCATCCGTCATACCTGCGTGATCCCTTACGGAGGTGGAATTATTACGGAAGATATCAAAGAAGGATGCTCCATTATTGAAAAACATGCTGAACAATTGAAAGTAAAATTCGGTTCGGCTGTTCCAGAATTAGAAAAAGACAGTACTTTTGTAACAATTCCGGGACTTCATGGGCGACCAGATAAGGAAATCTCTTTAAAAACCCTTGCTCAAATCATCAATGCAAGAGTAGAAGAAGTTCTGGAAATGGTTAATACCGAGCTTAAAGCCTACGGAGCCTTTGAACAGAAGAAAAAGCTGATTGCAGGAATCGTTCTTACAGGTGGTGGGTCAAACCTTAAACACCTTAGACAGCTGGCCAATTATACCACAGGTTTTGACAGCAGAATCGGTTTTGCAAATGAATATATCGCCAACGATAAAAACCAATATCTGAAAGGCCCTGAATTTGCTACCTCTATTGGGTTATTGATGGAGAGTTTGAAGATCAGAGATAAAAAACAGACTGTTGACGATATAGAAGAAGCTGTAAAAGAGCAAACTAAGCCTGAAGCAGCTCCTGTACAGGCAGAAACTGTTCAACCTATTCAGCAAACTGCAACTCCTGTTCAGGAACAGCAAATTGCTGATGAAAGACAGGAAAACAGAAAAGCTAAACTGACTTTCGGGCAGTCGCTTATGGAAAAAGTAAAAAAATTCTTTGAAGAAGTAGAATAAATTATAAATGATGAATGATAAGCGATAAACGATTTTTTCCTTATCAATTATCATCAATCAATTATCAATTATAATTATTAAAAATATAGTTATGGAAAATATAGGTACACAAGGATTTTCATTTGACCTACCAAAAGGAAATTCATCCATCATAAAAGTAATCGGTGTAGGAGGCGGAGGAAACAACGCGCTAAAGCACATGTACGAAAAAGGGATCCACGGAGTTGATTTCGTGGTCTGCAATACAGACGCCCAGACCCTGGATAATAACCCCGTTGCCAATAAGGTTCAATTGGGAACTTCTATTACAGAAGGTCTTGGAGCCGGTGCTGATCCTGAAGTAGGAGAAAAATCAGCCATTGAAAGTATTGAAGATATCAAGGCTGCTATGGGCCAGAACACGAAAATGGTGTTCATCACTGCCGGAATGGGTGGTGGTACAGGTACCGGAGCCGCTCCTGTTATTGCTAAAGTGGCAAAAGACATGGGAATCTTAACCGTAGGTATTGTTACCGTACCTTTCAGTTTCGAAGGAAAAAGAAGATTGGAACAGGCTGAAAACGGGCTTGAGAAATTAAAAAATAACGTTGATTCATTAATTGTAATCAACAACGATAAACTGAGACAGCAATTCGGAAACCTTGGATTTAAGCAGGGATTCTCTAAAGCAGATGAAGTATTAGCCAATGCCGCTAAAGGAATGGCAGAAGTTATTACGGGTTACTTTGATGTAAACATTGACTTTAGAGATGCTAAATCTGTGCTTCAGAACTCTGGTACAGCTCTAATGTCTACAGGTACTGCTTCAGGTGAAAATAAAGCTGAAGAGGCCGTAAGAAAAGCGTTAGATTCTCCATTATTGAATGATAACAAAATTACAGGTGCTAAAAATGTACTATTGTTGATCAGAAGTGGTGCGGAAGAAGTTACCATGGACGAAATCGGTATCATTATGGACCACATCCAGAAAGAAGCTGGAAATACAGCTGATATCATTTTTGGAGTAGGTGCTGATGAAGAACTTGGAGATGCAGTAAGCGTACTTGTTATTGCTACAGGATTCTCTAATGACAATAAAAAATTCTCTGGTCCTACAGAAAAGATAAGAATCAGTCTTAATGATAATTTAGACGCCCAAAAATCGTCTCCTTTTAAAACAAGAGAAGAAAGAGAGTCTGCTCCTGAAGTAACTCATGATTTTGGCAGAAAAAGCCTTTTCAGATTGGATGATGAGGACCATGACACCCCATTCAATGTGACCTCTACCGAAAAAAAAATGATTATTGAGGAGGAGGAAATCAGAACAGAAATAAAATTCTTTGATAAAGAAGAAAGTACGATCAACACTCCTGAACAAGGGTGGAGAAATGAAGATGAGCAGGAAGAATACAGCCTTTCTATTGAAGGAGAGGAAGAAGATCCAAACGATTTGGAAATTCAGTCTTTCTCATTTGATTTCGACAATAAAAAAGAGGATCCTCAGTCTGGAAATGTTTTCAACAACAATTCTTCACAAGAGAAACCGGTTGAGTTCAACTTCTTTGTTAATGAGCCTATCAGAAATGAGCCTAAAACAGATTACGGACAGCCTAAAGCAGAGTTTAATGCTCCGGTAAGTGCAGTAGCAGAACCCGCTCAGAAAATTGAAACCTTCTATCAAAAAGAAGAGCCAAAAACTGAAACAAGACCTGCTTTTGAAACTAAAACAGAAATTGAAACTCCAAAAACTGAAGAATCAGAATTCACTTTCGTGAATAAAACGATCGATCAGGACAGGATAATCGAAAGAAGAAATAAATTAAAAGAATTTAACTCCCGTTATCAAAGCTTTGACAGCACGAGTGAATTCGAATCTATTCCTGCTTTCAAGAGAAAAAACATCTCTATTGACGGAACCAATGCATCAGATCAAAATATCAACACGTATATGTCTGACAACAATGGTTCTATGCAGATCAGAGAAAACAGATTCTTAAATAAAGACGTAGACTAAAATAATGTAACAATGTACCAATCTAATAATGTAACAATTCTGTGCATTTTATAATTGGTACATTGGTATACTGTTACATTGGTAAATTAATTAAAATGAGTTTAGAAAATATTATAAGCGAAGCTATAAAAACAGCGATGAGAGAGAAAGACAGAGTTGCTTTAGACTCTCTTCGTGCCGTAAAATCTCAAATTCTTCTTTTACAAACAGAAGCCAGAGGTGCTGAAGTTTCTGCAGAACAAGAAATTGCTATTCTTCAGAGAATGATTAAGCAGCGTAAAGATTCTTTTGAGCAGTTTTCTGCCCAGGGAAGACAAGATCTTGCAGATGTGGAAGAAGCTCAAATGAAAGTTATTGAGAAGTTTTTACCAAAACAGCTTTCTGCAGAAGAATTAGAAACAGAAATTAAAAATATAATTTCAGAAACCGGAGCTGAATCTATGAAAGATTTAGGAAAGGTAATGGGAGTTGCTTCAAAAGCATTAGCCGGAAAATCAGACGGAAAAAGCATTTCCGAGATGGTTAAAAAGCTCCTTTCATAATGTGATCCGGGTTCCGGAGTTTGGATCTATTCCTGCTCTCGTAACGCGTTTCTCGTTCCATAACTAAGGATATACAACCTTTGCATATCGATTTGATTAAGAAGCCCGGGACTTTTTGAGTCTCGGGCTTCATTTTTTTGGATATTAAAGTCTGTTGATTCAAAAAACTTTAAAAAAAGAGTTTAGATACGATCATATTTCGGATAGTATTAAATGATTGATTGCTTGAGGGAAAGCCTTAAATGTTTTTTTCATGGTCGTTTGTTTTTCAGAATCATTTCAAATTTAATAATTATATTTGATTATTCCTAATTTTAATTCACATTTTTTTGAATATTGTTATATTATTAATATTCAGTTCATTTTATATACCTAAACCATTCATAGTTATTATATATTGAACAAACGTAAAGAATTCCTTAACTTTGTATCGATAAAAAACAAAATATATGTATCCAACAGATTTAGTAATGCCTATGAAGGCTGAACTTACAGATAAAGGTTTCCAGGATTTAACAACTCCTGCTCAGGTAGAAGGTGCTTTGAAGCAGTCTGGAACTACATTATTGGTTATTAACTCCGTATGCGGATGTGCTGCAGGAGCTGCAAGACCAGGAGTAGTATACTCTTTAACTGGAGATAAGAAGCCAGATCATTTAACAACTGTATTTGCAGGTTTTGATACTGAGGCTGTAGTAGAAGCAAGAAAACACCTTGCTCCATTCCCACCAAGTTCTCCTTGCGTTGCACTTTTCAAAGATGGAGAATTGGTTCACATGCTGGAAAGACACCACATTGAAGGAAATCCTGCAGGAGCAATCGCTGCAAACCTTCAGGCTGCTTATGATGAGTACTGCTAAGAAACAATAAACTAGATATTAAACCGTTACAAAATTTGTAACGGTTTTTTTATTTAACTCCACAAAAAATTCTCTAAACATTCAAATATCATTATATTTGTTGGAATGGCAACCAAGGCACTTTTTAATACTGTAGTCAACTGGTTCATCCGTCAAAGGATAGACCAGATTCAGAATTTCATGGATCATCCCATTGAAACTCAGAAGGGTATATTGTTTTCCCAACTGTTTCATGCGGAAGATACTGAATATGGTAAACTGCATGGATTTAACTCTATTTCAAGCTATCAGGACTTTAAAAATAAAGTTCCCATTGTTACCTATGAAGAAATGGAGCCTTATATTGAAAAAGCGAGGCAGGGACAAAAAGATGTAAGCTGGCCGGGACTGATTAAGCATTTTGCCAAATCCTCCGGAACAACGAATGCTAAAAGTAAATACATCCCTATTTCTACAGAAAGCCTTGAATACTGTCATATGAAGGCCGGAAAAGACATGGTTTCCATTTATGCCAACAACCATCCTGAAAACCAGCTTTTCAATTATAAAAATTTACGTTTAGGCGGAAGTTCTGAGTTATACGCAGATTTTAATACAAAATTTGGCGATTTATCAGCTATTTTAATTGATAACCTCCCGTTTTGGGTAGAAATTACCACCACTCCCAGCAAGAAAGTTTCTTTGATGGGCGAATGGGAAAGCAAACTGAGAGCAATCACCTCTGAAGTAAAAAATGAAGATGTGGGAAGCATCCTTGGAGTACCCAGCTGGATGATGGTTCTTCTACAAAAGGTATTGAACGAAACCAATGTTGATAATATTTCAGAGCTATGGCCTAATCTGGAGGTGTTTTTTCACGGTGGAATCAGTTTTAAGCCCTACAAGGAGCAATACCGCAAGATCATCGGAAAAAACATCAATTACTACGAAATTTACAATGCTTCTGAAGGCTTCTTCGGAATACAGGACAGATCTAACAGCGATGAAATGCTTCTGATGCTTGATTATGGTATATTCTACGAATTTATTCCAATGGATCAGTTCCATTTCTCCAATCCAAAGGTGGTAAGCCTTGAAGATGTGGAAATCGGGAAAAATTATGCTATGGTTATCACGACCAACGGCGGATTATGGAGGTACCTGATTGGTGATACGGTAGTCTTTACGTCTACCAACCCTTTCCGAATAAAAATAACAGGAAGAACGAAGCATTATATAAATGCTTTTGGAGAGGAATTAATGATCACCAATGTAGAATCTGCCCTATCTAAAGCCTGTGAACTCACCGGTGCTCAGATTACAGATTTTACAGGTGCGCCAGTCTTTATGAAAGAAAATGAAAGCGGTGCCCATGAATGGATCTTTGAATTCAGTCAATACCCTGATAATCTGGATAGTTTTGTTGATGCTTTTGACCAGCATTTAAAGAAAATCAATTCGGATTACGAAGCGAAAAGGTACAATAATATAACGCTTAGAAGGCCAATCGTTCATATTGCCAAGAACAATCTGTTCTATTACTGGCTGGAATCCAAAGGAAAACTTGGTGGCCAGAATAAAGTACCAAGGCTGAGTAATGATAGAGAATATATTGACCCTTTACTGGAACTTAATAAATAACAGGAAGGGAAGATGGAGGCTGGAAGATGGAAGTTCTTACAGTCTTTATACAACTTATATTTTTTAAGTAAAAAGGAGTAAAAATACAGAGACTAAATGTTATTGAGGAAGAAGCATCCAGCTTTCCTCTTTTGACTTTCAACCTAATAAAAAACCCGCAGCTGATTTCAACTGCGGGTTTTGTTTTTATTTACTTAAATCTTCTTTTAATTTTTTAGCAGCATCCTCTACTTTCGCGGCACCTTTTCTAGCGGCATCTTTTGCATCTTTTCCTGCTTCCTGAGCTCCGGTTTTAATGTCTTTTCCTACTTTATTAGCCTCATTTTTAATATCCTGCCCTGCTTTATTAAGATCTTGTTTTGTCTTGTCTGCCGTAGCATCAATCTTATCTTTAGCATTTTGAGCGGCATTATCTATCTTATTTCCGGCCTGATCTAGTTTTGCATCAACTTTTTCTTTAGCTTCATTCACTTTTGCTGAGTCAACGATGTGAGGAGACGTTTCAGAAACCGTTGTAGTTGTGGTAGTAACAGTTCCGTCTGCATTCTCTACCTGTTCTGTCTTTGTTGTGGATTTTGTGCAGGCAACTGCGAATACTGAAATCACGATTGCTGCAAGAATTTGCTTTTTCATATTGTATATTTTTAAAGATGTTTTTTGAATTTATTCTGTTTTGATTACAGGGGAAGTTGGTGTTTCAGCAGTTTTCGCTTTCTTTTCAGCATCTGCTTTTTTCTTTTCTTCCTCTTCTTTCTTTTTATTTTCCTTATCCAATTCTGCTTTAATTTTCTGTTCTTCTTCCAGCGCTTTTTTAGCCTGTTTTACAGAGTCCAGATACTGTGGTGAAGACATTCTGATCTTGCGGGCAATATCTACAGTTACAGCCCCATTGGAGAAAGAATCCACAGCCATTGTATCATAATGAATTTTCAGATCCTGTTCAGCACCAAATCCAGGAGATTCCTTCTTGGAACAAGCTGTTAAAAGAAGCACAAAAATGAAAATTGCAGACAATAAATTTTTCATGGAACTAATTTAGCAGAAATTCTGCAATTACGGGATAGTGATCCGATAATTTCACAGACTGATCTACTTTATAGCTTAGTGGAATGATTGATTTCGAGCTGAAAATATAATCAATTCTCAAAGGAATTTTATAATCATGAAAACTGGAAGCACTTCCCTTTCCTGCTGTTAAAAAAGCATCCTGAAGGTCTTTTCCCAAACTATAGTATTCATAGGAATTCGGCACAGAATTAAAATCTCCTGCTACAATAACCGGATAGGGAGAAAAATCAATCGCTTTTCTGATCTTTTTAATCTGATCTTCATGAGCCTGAAAAGTAGGAATCATGTGAGAAAGAAGGGCAGAAACATTTCCAATTCCCATAGCGTCCAGTTTTGTGAACATTGTTTTTTGAAGCCTGAAAGGCTCCAGATAAACATTTACAATTCTGATGATCTTTCCATTGATATCTACATCTGCATAGAAAGAATTTCCTCTTGAATTATCTTCTATGATTTCTGCTTGTCTTAGAATTTTATGCTTTGTTTTTAGAATTACAGAAGGGTATTTTACCAGATCCTGTCTTAAAGCACGGTTGGTATCTTTTTCCTGTACCAGAATGATATCCGGATCCTGCTCTTTGATATAGTTTTTCACTTTATCCCATCCGTAATCACCATATTTTACATTAAAAGTAAGAACCTTGATATCTCGTATTGTTTTTACTTTATCTGATTTGGGTGAAAAATTAACCCATCTTCTGATTGGATTATAAAAAAGCAATGTTCCCAATGCAAAGGCAATAGCAATTTTGTTTCTTTTGAAAATCCATACCAACGTAAGAAGAATATGTGCAGATATCAGATAGGGGAAACCAAGAGAAAGTAAATTAAGGTTCCCTAAAATATTAGGCGGAACCCATGCATTTCCCAATGTGCATAGCAGTAAAACAGCAATAGCGAGATGTATAAATAGTAATATCTGATTCGACTTCATGAAAAACATTCTTGGTACCCGTTTTTTTAAGCAAAAACCCTACCAAGCAGCCAAACTTTAACTATTTTTATGATTATTTATCACTAATCGAAAGCTCAGAAATGACAGGATAATGATCTGAAATACTGACAGAACGGTCAACGACATAGGAAATCGCCTTCAAAGATTTTGAATAAAAAACATAGTCTATCCTGATCGGAAATTTATAATCATGAAAGCTGGTTGCACTTCCTCTTCCTGCTGTCATGAATGCATCTTCAAGGCCTTCGGATAAATGATAATATTCGTAAGAATTGGGAACAGAATTAAAATCTCCGGTTACAATAACAGGATATGGTGAATTTTCCATCCCCTGACGGATTTTCTTTACCTGATCCTGGTGTATTTTGAAAGTAGGAATTAATTTTTTTACAACACCCTTTACTTTTTGCTCATTGGCTTCAGTGTCTCCATCAAGCTTAATCATCTTCTTTTCAAACTGAAACGGATAAAGATAGACATCAACAAATCTATAGGTTCTTCCTTTTATTTCAATATCTGCCTGTAGAGCACTTTGTAATTTCATATTTTCATCTTCAGAAAAAATTAATTTTTCGTTAGATAGATTATGCTTCGTCAGAATGGTTAAAATTCCGTTCGATTTAGTTCTATTATAACCTTTAAGTGTTGGATATTCTATTCCCCCATCTTCCTGCAAAAGGATAACATCTGCATCCTGAGCTTTGAGATAGTTTAAGACCTCTTCCTTGCCCATAAGCCCCGCTTTTATATTGAAAGATACAATCTTTATAGCGCTGGAACTCTCTTTCTTCTCTGAAGAGAAATTAATCCATCGTTTTACAGGATTAATGAATGCTAGCCCCACAAACATGAATACAAATGCTCTTTTCTTCCAGCTGAACACCCAAAATACCGTTAATACAATATACAGGCTCATAAGAATAGGAAATCCTAAAGAAAGCAGATTAAACCACGGAAATATTTTAGGTGGAATATAGTCATTCAATAGTGAACCCAGCAATAGGAACAGAATTCCTACATGCAGGATCAGTAATATAAGTCGGAAAATCTTCACAGGAAATGATTAATTGAATCTATACAAATGCTTCTTCCAAATTCTTGCCAACAGCCAGCCTACCAAAGCTCCTCCTACGTGAGCTAAGTGAGCAATCCCACCTCCATTTCCGGAAATTCCCAGATATACAGAAACCACAATAACAATGGGTAACAGGTATTTTACTTTTATGGGAACAGGGATAAACATAATTCCGATTTTTGAATCCGGATATAATGTTGCAAAAGCAGCCACCACTCCGAAAATAGCTCCGGAAGCTCCCACCATAGGGGTTGCCACAATTCCTTTTAAACTATCCAGTAATTCTTTCTGTTTCAGAACAGCATCTGCATTCCCTGCAAACTGTACACTGGCTCCGGACAAATAAGCATCTACATTAAATCCTAGTTGTTGTAATTCGCTGGAAAGCTGCTGAGCTTCAACAAAATTCCACAAATTAAACAGGAAGAAAGCGCCCAGCCCACTTAAAAAATATAGAATCAGATATTTTTTTTCTCCCAGAGTTTGTTCCAAGATAGGACCAAAACTGAAAAGCGTCATCATATTGAACAAAATATGCATAATGCTTCCGTGCATAAACATGTGAGTAATCACCTGCCATGAATGGAAGAAGGGAGAAAAAGGATAAAATCCGGCAAGATAACCGATAACCTGATTCCCCATTAAAGAAGTAACAATGAATACAATCACATTGATGATGATGATATTCCTTGTAATGGGTGGTATATTGTTAAACATATTCTTTAAAATTTGTTTTTAAAATCGTTAAACGGAACTTCATAGAAGCATCTTTTTCCATCCGGCAAAAACTCAGGGAAACCTAATGCTGTAAAGTCTTTGATTACCTGTTCCGCGTCTTTTTTATATATAAAGTCAAATCTTGACTTCGACTGCATTTTGCTCCACTGGTTATGGTAATAATGCATGAATTCATCTTCTGTTTTATAATCCAGAATCTCAAAAAGGTTTTCCAGGAACTTCATCGCCTGTGTTTCTTTTAATCCTTCCGGAAGTGAATCTATCCTCAATACGCTTTCATGAGCAATTTTCATATCAAACCCTAATTCAGGGAGATATTTTTTGATGGATTCGTATTTACTTTTCTCAATCTCATTCATATGATACTCGAGGGAGAAAAGCAAAGCATGGCTGTTTGTGTTTGTATTTGATTTCCTGGTAGATTTATTATTTTCTGAAACCAATAATCTGTGCATTCTTCCTAAATCAAGCATCAGGGTAACATCTCCTTTGTTGAACAGCCAGTATCCGTTGGGTAACCTCATCAGATCTTCATCAAAATCTTCATCTTCAAACAGATTGATCTTTGAAGGTTCTGCCGTAATATTCTGATGGTACATTTCCGTAAGATTCTGAATTTCTTCAGGATGTACTACATTTCTTTCTTCTAAAAATGGGTTATAATCCCTGTCTACAATAATTTCAGGCATTTTTATAATACCGCCTCCACCACCGTTGCCTTTGCTTGGAATGGGTTTATTCATCATCTCATCCAATTCCGGGTCTCTGTCGAAATCAAGACTTGGAGAAACATTATAGATTCCCAGTGATCTCTTGATGGTAGAGCGGAGTAAAGCGAAAATAAGGTGTTCATCTTCAAATTTCACTTCTGTTTTCTGCGGATGAATATTGACATCAATTTTCTCAGGATCAAGCTCCAGATAAAGGAAAAATGACGGAACATGTCCCGGCTGAAGCAGCCCTTCAAAAGCTTCCTGCACTGCTTTATTGAAATATGGACTTCTGAAATATCTTCCATTCACAAAAAGGAACTGTTCACCTCTAGCTTTTTTGGCTCCTTCAGGTTTAGCAACAAACCCGTGAAGTTTACACCAGATGATATCTTCTTTAATAGGAACTAAAAGTGGCTGCAGCTTTCTTCCGAAAACATCTACAATACGCTGCATCTGACTTCCTTTTCTTAATCTGAAAACAGCTTCATCATCATGAAACAGAGAAAACTCTAATCCTTCATGTGCTAATGCAACACGTTGAAACTCATCAATGACGTGTCTGAATTCAATATTATTATTTTTCAGAAACTTTCTTCTGGCAGGAACGTTATAAAAAAGATTCTTTACCAGAAAGTTTGATCCTTCCGCAGTCTGAACAGGATCCTGAAACTGAAAAACTCCTCCTTCAATATATATGTTGGTTCCAATGGAAGCCTCCCTTTGCTTTGTTCTCAGCTCAACCTGTGAAACTGCAGCAATGGAAGCCAGTGCTTCACCACGAAACCCTTTTGTTGCGATCTTAAAGATATCTTCCGTTCCTCTGATCTTAGAGGTAGCATGTCTTTCAAATGCTAATCTGGCATCTGTTTCGGACATTCCTTTTCCGTCATCTACGACTTGGATAAGGTTTTTGCCGGAATCCCTGATAATCAGTTCAATCTTCGTTGCATCTGCATCTATAGCGTTTTCCAAAAGTTCCTTCACGATGGATGCAGGTCTCTGCACCACCTCTCCTGCCGCAATTTGGTTGGCTACATGATCCGGTAAAAGCTGAATAATATCTGACATAAAAACGTAAATCAACTTACAAAAATAGTCAATGAAAATGGGAATTAAAACATTAAAAACGGGAATTAATATTTAATTATCAACATTTCAACAATACAGCTTTCTGCAAATTCTGCTCCAAACTGTTTGTGATATTAGCTTTCAAAGAGAACAATCCCCTATTGTTTTATACCAATAGAGGATTGAACCAGCTAGTTTATACAAAAAATTAATAGTGATATTTACCCTGCACCAGGTATCTAATCCTAGTCTTCAAAGACCAGTTTTCTATTCTTTTTACTTTTAGGAATCCCATGGATCTTCTCATACAGATAAGCCAAAAGGTTCGGTTTTTTATAAATCCTGTTGTATCTGTACTTTGTATTGAAGTGTCTTACATGAATTTTATAAGCATCATATCCGATCACGATCATAAGACACATACTGATAACGTAGAATACTCTAAATTCCAGATAGTAATAGGTTAATCCTGAAAATACAGCGCCTAATACATAAGCTAACATAATACTCAAGAGCAATTTTGCTCTTCCGATTAATTCACCGTTTTTTCTGTATTTCTTTTGAGTAAACATGGAAACCAGAATTCCTAAGTCAGTTGTTGTTCCCGTAAGGTGGGTTGTTTTAACAGAGAAGTTGGAAATACTTGCCGTTAAGCCATTCTGTAATCCTGTGGCAAAAAGCATTATTGCTACTAAAACTTCCGTTTCTTCCAACGTTTTCTGATAATACAATTGTCCGTATACTCCTACTCCAAACAAACATAATATTTCCAATACAAGAGGCATTGCATGAGCAAAATACTTGCTTTTCTTATTAAAATTAATCACAATGAAATTGGACAGGAAACTTCCGAAGAAGAATAAAAATATCCAGCTGCCCATGATTGCTACCTGAGACCAGTTTCCTTTACTGATTTCTGCAGCTAAAATGGCATAGTGACCTGTTACGTTGGATGTAAAAGAGAGAAATATAAGTAGGGATGCAATATTTATAGTACCTGCCGTGAAGGCAGTCAGCGTCCCCAACCTGATATTGTCTCCCAATGTTCTGCTGTTACTATAATTTCTTAACATTTTTTATCTTTTTTAAATTGTGTTGATGATGATTAGACCTCTACAAAGATCTCTGCCAGCCTTCCTCTTTCCGGAAGTCTTTCTCTAATCTCAAGGGTAATTTCCCCGGACTGAAGCGATTTGTGTTTTTTGATGTAAGGAACAAGATCAAATTTTCCTTTTCCTTTACTTTTAATAGAGGGAGAATAATAAGCCTCTTCAATATTATGAGCCTCTACATATTGGTTGAAAGTTCTCTGAAAACTCCCTGTAAAGATGTCGCAGACAATTTTATTAACTAAATGAGGATATTTATTCTTGATGATTTCATAGCCATCACAGAATTCAGTAGGTCTGATTTTATTAAAAACCGTTGTCTTGGTATTGAATAAAAGATCTCTGATAGAATCCCCGGAGTCATATCCCGAAACCAGAAGAATATTATATTGATTTTGATCTTCAGAAGCATCTTTTTCTCTCAGTACTTTTTTCAATATGTTTAATGACTCAAGAGAGTAATCTGTTGCAATTAAAATTGTTTTAGCCATGTTCTTATTATTTTGTATTGTGTTTATCTTTTTTGATGATACAAAATTAGAATGGCGAGATTAGAAGTTCTTTGGAACGGAATTAAAATGTCATTAAAGAGATTAAAATGAGATTAGAAAATTGTTAATAGGTATTAATATGAACAAATCTGCAGCAAGTAAAATAACATAACAACAACATTACCAATAACATAAATCAGTGTGATTAAATTTTATCGCAGATAAAATCATTGCGCCTTTGCGCTTTTCCAAAAAAAAATTCATTATGTTGGATGGACGCAAAGGCGCAAGGGTTTAAATAATAAACTGCTTTTAAGGCGCAAGAAAATCAAAGATTTTCAGCAAGCATATATTAAAGCAACGCTCTATGTGCCTATGTGGTAAAAAATTAAACCACATAGGCACATAGACTTATAAGCTAACATAAAAAATCATTAATAACTGTGGAATGTGGATCCTCATTGTTGAAGATCCTTTCAAAGCATTTTCAGAAAGTCTTTAGTTACTTTTATCTTCAGATCTACACTGTTTCTTTCTGTGTACTGTAAAAGTTAGGAAAACGCATCTGTACTGTAGTTCCCTGATTTTCATTGGATGTCACAATCAGTTCCCCGTGATGCATTCTTACAATGTTTCTTGCCAATGGAAGTCCTATTCCATAGCCTTCATAATTATTGGTATTGGAAGCTCTGAAAAAAGGATCGTAGATTTTATTCATTTCCTGCTGCGGAATTCCGATCCCGTTATCCTTTACAATGATATAAACATCAGCATCGGTAGCGCCCAGGGAAACTTTCACCTGCTGGAAATTAGAATATTTACAGCCATTACTGATAATGTTTGCAACCGCCAGGTGCAGAAGCTGCTCATTACCTTGTACTTTCAATTTTTTAGGATTATCAGGAAGCATACTGATATCCAGATAGATATTATTTCTGGAATCAATTTTTCTCAAGGTTTCAATAACATCCCAAAGCAACTGATCCATTCTCACTTTATCCATTTTCTGGATCTTCCCATCAAATCCGGTTTGGGCAATCATTAAAAGTGCCTTGATCTTTTTATCAAGCTTCTCAGCTTCATCCAGAATAATTTCAAGGGTTTCTTTATACTCTTCCGGCGTTCTGCTGATGGAAAGGGCAACATCCGCCTCTCCCATAATGGAAGTTAAAGGAGTTCTCAGCTCATGAGAAACATTTCCGATCAAATGGTTTTGAGTCTCAAAAGAGGTTTCAATGCGATTGAGCATGTCATTAAAGGTATCTACCAGCTCATTCAGCTCCTTATTATCCGGTTGAGGCTCTAATCGAAGGTGAAGGTTTTCAGAACTGATCTCTTTTACTTTTCCTGTAATTTTAAGAATAGGCTTAAAGAGGGTTTTCGACAGATAGAATGAGAAAATCATACTGAAGAATAATGAAAGCACAATACAGGTAAGCAGCGTTCTTTTAAGGAATCCAAGATAATAGATTACATAATGGTTTTTGGCTGATGCAATGGCGATATAATCTTTATCATCATACCTAAAGCTTTGACCAATATAATAGAATTCTTTGTCGTTATAATTATCTTCTCCTTTTTTAAGGATATTTTTAAAGAAATAATCGGGAATATGAACTTCCTGAGAGATTTTCCTGAAGTTAGAATCCGTTGGAACCGCAAAAACATAATCCTTTTCCATCGGAAGCTCTTCATCATTCAGGCTGCTGAGAATGTAATTTTCTGGAAGGTCCAGATGATCCTTACTTTTTTCTATCTGAACAATAGTAGCCGTACGAATTTTTAAGAGTTCATAAAACCTCTGGTGGGAAAAATTAACGATTGAAAAATAAACCAAACCACTGAACAACAGAATAATGGCGGTAAAAACCAACATTAAAAGTACCATCGTTTTGGTCTGATTTGTAATCACTCTGTTAAACATTCATTAAGCTTTTTTCAGAACGTAACCCATTCCTATTACGGTGTGAATTAGTTTATTATCATCCCTATCATCCAATTTCTTTCTTAGATAATTCACGTAAACATCTACCACATTGGTTCCCAGTTCATAGTTTACTCCCCAGACAGCGTCAAGTATTTCAGCTCTGGAAATCACTTTTTCTGGGTTATTCAGGAAGTAAAGCAATAACTTGTACTCCGTAGAAGTAAGGGTGATCTCCTCTCCAGCGCGAGTTACCTTTTTCGTATAATCATTTACTGTTAAATCAGAGAAGTTAAATACATCTTCGTTATCTGGTTCCGGCTCAACAGTTTCCTGTGGTCCGTTATTATGACTTCTTCTTAACAAAGATTTTACACGGGCCACCAGTTCAATAAATTTGAAAGGCTTCACCAAATAGTCATCTCCACCACTTTCCAGTCCCAGAACGATATTTTCAGAAGTTCCCAAAGCTGTTAAGAATAAAATCGGAACACTTTGGTTGGTTTTTCGGATCTCCTTACACACGTCCAGTCCATTCATTTCCGGAAGCATAATATCTAAAATCACCAAGTCGAAATCATTGGCCTGCACCAGCTGTACACCGGTACGCCCGTCAAAAGCTACGGAAATTTCATATCCGTTTTCCTGAAGGCCTTTTTTAATAAAAGAGACTACACTGGTTTCGTCTTCGATGAGAATTATTTTTTTCATAAATGAAATAAGGAGTTTTACAAAAATAGGGAAATTTTATTGGGATAGACAAACCTGGAAACTCCTTCAATCTTTTTATGATTTTACCTTTTTGTGAATTCCTCTTTTTACCATACAACCTATATAGAATAATACTACCTTTGTTTTTCATTGAATATAGCATGAATGATTTTTTAATAGGGATCGGAAAAAGATTAAAGGACATTAGAAAAAAGAATAATCTAACCATTAACGAACTGGCTTTCAGAGCTAATGTAAGTAACGGTCTTGTTTCCCGCATCGAAAATGGAAGAACGATTCCTTCACTTCCTGTTTTATTGGATCTTATTCAGTCTTTAGATATTGATGCCAGCTACTTCTTTGAGGGAGTAGAGAAAAAATCCAATGCAAAATTCATTTACGTTCCTAAAGAAAGCCAGCAGGTTATAGAAAAAGAGGTTGAAGCTGAAGGCTTTAAATACATGCATATCTTCAGCAAAAGTCTTCATTCTCTGGGCTTTGAAGCAGTATTGCTTACTCTTGAACCGAATTCTAAAAGGGAAAAAGTAATTACAGACGCCTGGGAATTCAAATATATTCTGAAAGGAGAAGTAAAATACATCATTGATAATGAGGAAGTCATTATGAAAGAGGGTGATTCTTTATATTTTAATGGAAAGTTTCCGCACGTTCCGGTAAGCATCAGTAATGAAAGCTGTGTGATGCTTGTTCTTTATTTTTACACCGCTTAGGCTCTTATTACACAAAGTTTTTAGCCACGAATGCACGAATGATTTCTATGTGCCTAATGTGGTTATACTTAATTTTTAAACTACATAAGTCCATAGATTTTTAAAATACTGCATTATTTTATTCGTGTATTCGTGGCGAAAAATTTATTTTATCTGTAGCAACATCATGATCTGCCATCAAAAAGTTTACTATTTGTAAACTTTTAGTTTTCTTATTTTTGATTAAAATGAACGATATGTTAATCAAAAACCTCATTTAAACTGAAAATTATCCTTTAAAAAATTACGTTTTAATCCATTTATAACAATCTACAAATAAAGGATTTATTAAAAGATTGTCGCCCTGCTTTTTCACATCAATAAAAATTCAGAAAGTAAAATTTGGGTAATAAATAGCCCTGATTTGTTAATCAATACTTAACACGAAATATTTATATATATTAAAATTATTAGCTTGATTTGCATAAAAAATTTAATATATGTAAAAATGAAAACAAATTTAGAGAAATTACTTACCCTTGCTTCTGTCTGTCTCGTCACTTTTGTTTCAGCACAAAAGCAATTAATTATAGGAACTGTTCTTGATGACAGTCAACCGCTTCCCGGCGCCACCGTCAAAATAAAAGGTTCATCCAAAAGTATAACCACGGATGTTGACGGAAAATTTACCATCAATGACATCAAAGAAGGAGAATATAGTTTACAAATCAGCTATATTGGTTATGCTACTACTGATATTACAGTTAATTTAAAATCTGATGAAACCACGGATCTTGGAACGATAAAGCTTTCACAGCCCAGAAAGAATATTGACGAAGTTGTTGTTACCGGAACCCTAAAAAATACAGAGGCAAGAGCCTTAAACTTACAGAAAAACGCGATCAACATCACCAATGTAATCGCCTCAGACGGAATTGGAAAACTTCCGGACAGAAATGCTGCAGAAACCGTACAGCGTGTACAGGGGGTTTCTATTGAAAGAGATCAGGGAGAGGGAAGATTCGTTTCTCTAAGGGGACTTCCTCCATTCTGGGCATCTACCACTATCAATGGGAACAGATTACCAACTGCAGAAGAGGAAACGACATCCAGAGCTACTGCTTTTGACTTTTTCCCAACAGAGCTTATTTCTTACGTTCATGTCAACAAATCCTTTACTCCTGATTTAGAAGCAGATGGAATTGGCGGCGGTGTTAACTTTATTACCAAAACTCCTCCTATGAAAACGGAGTTTAAAGCCACATTAGGAAGTGGTTACAATGCTAAAGCAGATAAAGGCGTTTATAATATTGGCTTATTGTATGGCGGAAGAACAAAGGATAAAAAATTCGGATACTTATTCAATTTTGCACATTTCATCAGAAACTGGTCAACGGATAATTTTGAAGCAAGGAGAAGCGGTGATGAGGGAGTTTTCAGAATGGAACTTCGTGATTATAACGGAGTAAGAAAGACAACCGGAATTAATGCTGCATTTGAATATGTACTTTCTCCTAAAAACACCTTCTATCTGAAAGGAATGTACGGAACGTTATCTGATGATGAGACCCATTACAAACACAGAGTAAGATTTGATAAGTTCAGTTCGGCTAATAATACTGCCAGAGTAGAACTTCAGAACATCCATAACTTATTGATTACAGAGCTTACTTCAATTTCATTAGGTGGAGTTCATAATTTAAATAAAGGAAAAATTGACTGGGATTTATCGTATTACGACAATCAGTTTAAGTATGGCAATATTCCTGATAAACAGAACAATTCTTATTATGTAATTAAATATACGCAATCCGGAGTTGGGATCAACCCAGATTATATTTCTGATCGCGGAAATGGACCAAGAGCCTATTGGAAAGCTGATGGTGGGAAGTTAGATTACAAAAACCCGGATGCATTATTTGGTTTCTACAGCAATCCAGACTTTAAAATGGATGCTACCCAGATGAAGTTTACCGATCTTGAATTTTATAAGGTTTTCGTACAAGAAAAAGATAAAATTGTAGCCGCTTTCAATCACGAAATCAATGCATCAGATAAACTAACTGTAAAGTATGGTTTCAAATACAGGGATAAGGAACGTAATGCTAAATTCTCTGATATTTTCTACAACTGGAGTAACGGAACCGCTCCTCTTCTATCGGATTACGCTCAATTTATTACCACTCAGCCGAATGGAAGAAAATATTTAAGCGAAATGAATGCTCATATTGGCAATACATTCGGGCCTGTACTTTCTACGGGAGGAATGAACCAATTCTGGTATGATAATCAGGGAAAACTGAAGATCAATACTGCTGATTCTGAGTCACTAGAATATAATAAAGCGTTGGGAAGAAACTTTGATGTTTTTGAAAAGCACGCTGATGCTTATGGAATGGCAACCTACAAACTGAATGATAAGATTACCCTTTTAGGAGGAATCAGATTATCAAATACCAATACAAAGGTAAAAGGATATAATGTGATTGATGATGTACTGACACCTGTAGAGCATACTAAAAATTACTTGGCTGTTCTTCCTATGCTTCATCTGAAATATACGTTGAATGATAAAACCAATCTTCGTTTTGCTGCAACCAGAACTTTTTCAAGACCTAATTTCGGAGATCTTACACCCGGTGGAACTTATAGTGAAGCGGATAATGAATTCAAAGGAGGGAATCCCAATCTTAATCCAACCTATTCATTGAACTTTGATCTGATGGGAGAATATTATTTCTCGAATGTCGGTATCCTGAGCGGTGGTGTTTTCTATAAATCTATTACAGATCCAATTTTTCAGGATTCTTTCATTGGAGAGTATAATGGAATGAACGGAGTGCAGTTCTCTGCCCCAAACAACGGAAGTGCAGCATGGCTAGGTGGTATTGAATTAGGAATCACCAAAAGATTTGATTTTCTTCCAGGCTTCTTGCAGTATTTTGGAGCTCAGGTGAACGCTACCTTCATGACTTCTGAAATGGAAAAACCAAGCGGAAGAAAGGTGGCACTTCCTTACCAGGCTAAAGAATTGTATAACGTACAGCTATTCTTCGAGAAAAAAGAGTTCAATGCCAGAATAGCTTACAACTATAAAGGAAAATATGCTGTAGAATACGCTGAAGAGGATATTAATGATTCTTACTATGGAAAATACAGCAGCTTAGACTTTGGAGGTTCCTATCAGTTCACCAAAAATATAGGCCTGTATATGGACATCAACAACATCCTGAATAAACCTTTGATCTACCACTTCGGAAAAAACGAAGACCGTCCTGAACAGGTAGAATACTACGGAGTACGATGTAACCTTGGAATAAAACTGAACTTCTAAACCATCACCATGGCCAGAACCATCAATAAAAAAACAGTGATAACCCTGAAGGCTGCTTTTGCTGCCTTCGGAGTTTACTTTTGCATGTACGGTTTCAGAAAACCTTTTACTGTAGCCTCTTTTGAAGGACTCTCCTATTTCGGGGTTGATTATAAAATTCTGATTATTATTGCGCAGGCTGTAGGTTATTTTATATCTAAGTTTATTGGAATTAAATTTATTTCTGAGCTAAAACCTGCGAAAAGACTGACTTATTTATTTTCTTTTATTGCCATAGCAGAGCTTTCTTTATTAGGGTTTGCATTGGTACCGGCTCCTTACAATATTCTTTTTATGTTTCTGAATGGAATTCCGTTGGGAATGATCTGGGGTATTGTATTTTCATACATTGAAGGCCGCAAAACAACTGAAATCATCGGGCTTTTCCTTTGTTCAAGCTTTGTTGTTTCTTCAGGATTCACCAAGTCCGTAGGAAAGTTTTTGATGGATACTTTTTCCATTTCAGAGTTCTGGATGCCTTTTTCTGCGGGATTGATTTTTATTATTCCGTTAATTCTTTCCGGACTCCTGTTGGAAAAAATCCCCAAGCCTAATGAAGAGGATGTGATGCTTAAAAGCAAAAGACAGCCTTTGAACGGTACAGAAAGAAGAGCACTTGTTCAACGTTTCTTTGTTCCGATTGTCTGTATTATTTTTCTGTACATCTGTTTAACTGTCTTAAGGGATTTCAGAGATAATTTCAACCGTGAGATCTGGGATGGCCTTCATTTTAGTTTTGACAGCTCTGTTTTTACCCTGACTGAAATTCCGATTGCGGTCATGGTATTATTGATACTAAGCTTCATGGTCAAAGTAAAAAACAACAAAAAGGCATTTGCATACTATCATTACATCCTTTTTGCGGGAATTCTAACGGTAGGGCTTTCCACTTATTTATTTCAACAGAATGCATTATCTCCTTTTTTATGGATGACAATTTCCGGTTTTGGAATGTATATCTGCTATATTCCGTTTAATGGGATTTATTTTGACAGAATGATAGCAGCATTTGATATCAAAGGAAATGTAGGGTTTCTGATCTATATTGTAGATTCTTTCGGGTATCTGGGAAGTGTTTTAATTCTGCTTTATAAAAACTTCGGTTCGGCTCAGACTTCATGGCTTAATTTTTATATCAGCCTGAATTATATTATCACCATCAGTGTTTTAATCCTTTCAATTATTGCTTTTCTGGCTTTCAGAAAGAAGGCAAAACCTAATTCAAATTCTAATCAATACATCAATTTCGATACTTCGAAAATCTTATAAATTATAGTACAATGAAAACAAAATTTGATTTACTCGTTGTGGGAGGCGGAATTTTAGGAACATTCCATGCGTATCATGCGTTGAAGAAAAATCTTAAGGTAGCTTTACTGGAAAGAAACTCTATCCCTCAGGGGGCCACCGTAAGAAATTTCGGACAGGTAGTTCCTTCCGGAATGGATCTTAAATGGCAAAACTTCGGAAGAGAAAGTCTCGCAATATATAATGAACTTCATACTCAAGCAGATCTTACCATCAGACAAAACGGATCTGTGTACATAGCTTCCAATGATGAGGAACTTCAGCTTATTGAAGAGCTGTATGAAATCAACAGAAATAATGATTATGAATCTGCTTTATTATCCAAAAGCGACTGCATCAAGAATTTTGACGGCCTTCGTTCCGATTATTGTAAAGGCGGATTGTTCTTTCCTCAGGAGCTTTCTGTAGATTCTGCAGATATGATTGTAAAGCTTCACAAGCTGTTACAGGAAAAAATGGGTTTACAGATTATTTATAATACGACGGTTGTGGAAACCCATGAAAACGATCAAAAATGTATTGCTATCACAGCAGACGGAGAAGAATACACCGCTTCTAAGATCATTATTTGTGGGGGACATGAGTTCAAAACTTTGTATCCTAATGTATTCAATGACAGTGATTTGGAAGTAAGTAAACTTCAGATGCTTCAAACCAAGCCTCAGGGAATTTATTCTCTTCAGGGAAATATTCTGACAGGGCTTTCCATCCGAAGATATGAATCATTTAGCGAATGTGCTTCTTTCCAGAAAATCAAATCGTTAGAAGATCCTAATTCGTTTGAGAAAAAATTTGGAGTTCACATCCTTTTCAAGCAGGCATTAGACGGATCCATAATTCTTGGAGACTCTCATGAATACGCTGATGCTAAAAATGCAGATGATCTTGGTTTTGATTTAAATATGGAAATTGACGAATTCATGATTCATGAAGCAAAGAAAATCATCGATCTTCCTACTTATGAAATCCAGAGAAGATGGTTTGGAGTATACTCTCAGTGCAAAACAAAAGACATTTTTGAACACAGCCCATCGCCTAACATTCATATTGTAACAGGTATTGGTGGAAAAGGAATGACGGGAAGCGGTGGCTTCTCTAAGTTTAACATAGACAAAATTTACGCATAAATTTCAATGAAAAATATAGAATTATTGGTTCTGGATATGGCCGGAACTACAGTGGATGAAGATAATGTAGTGTATAAAACTTTAACAGAAGCTGTTAATGAACATGGCTACAAAGTTAATTTGGAACAGGTTCTTATCACTTGTGCTGGAATGGAAAAACTGGAGGCCATCACCAGCTTATTAAAGGAAATTAATGGAAATGAGGCGGATGCTGTTCCTATTTTTGAAAACTTCTCCGGAAAATTAAAAAATGCTTACCAGAATTTGGATATAAAACCCATCAACGGAACGGAAGACTTTCTTCTTACAATGAAAGCTCAGCATAAAAAAGTGGTGCTAAACACAGGCTACACCGCAGAAATTGCCCAACAGCTTTTGGATAAACTTCAGTGGAAAGAAAATGTACATTTTGATGCTTTAATCACTGCTGATGATGTTTCGGAAAGCAGACCAAGCCCGGAAATGATTCATCTGGCCATGAAAAAATTCAATATTCAGGAACCGGAAAAGGTTTTAAAAGCCGGAGATTCTGTGATTGATATTGAAGAGGGAAAAAATGCAGGCTGCGGATTGACGATTGCTGTCCTTTCTGGAGCTCAGAGTAGAACAGAACTGGAAAAAGCGGAACCTGATTATATCTTCAATACGATTTCTGAGGCTATAAATATTCTTTAAATACTTGCTTTATACTTTGACACAAATGTTTTTACTAGGCATTTGTGTCTTTTTTTTAACCACCCAAACCACCCCGTCAAATCTTCGATTTGCCACCCCTCCGAGGGAGGGGAATTATCACTCTCTCGACTGAATATTTGCCTTCGTTGAACTTTCCCACTGATCATTCTGAATACAGACTGAAGGTCTGAGAACGGGCTTCAGAAGCGTAATGAAGAATCTCAAAATGCATTTAAGATTCTTCGACAAGCTCAGAATGACAAATACCTACTTTTACTATTTGTCAACTTTGAAATTTTCAATAATCCTTAATTGCATCTCTACATGCATAGTTTCAATTTAAAGCAATCAATACGTTAAAACATTAATAATATTATAGTTACAAGACTACACCTATTTCTAAAAATTCATTTTTAGAGCAACTTTTTAATTATCAATAAATTAATTTTCAGTTCACATATATTTACAAATAGTAAACTAATTTTACAATTATTAAAAAATAAATTACTATTTGTAAACTTTTACTTTTCAAAACCCTTTATCCCATGAAAACAAAACTATTCTCAATGGCTGTTGTAATGAGCTGTTTCCTTGGAGCTCAAACCAAAAAAGTCCTTTTTATCGGTATTGACGGTTGTCGTGCAGATGTCATGATGTCTACCAATGCACCTAACATCAAAAACCTCATCAGTCAATCTATCTACTCTCTTGACGGATTGTGTGCTGCCACCACATGGAGCGGAAATGGTTGGAGTACCATGCTTACAGGTGTATGGCATACCAAGCATAATGTACAGGATAATAGTTTTACTAATCCAAATTATAGTAACTACCCTGACTTTATCTCAAGAGCTGAAGCCTATAATCCTAATTTAAGAACAATGTCTCTTGTCAATTGGGCACCTATCAATGATAAAATCATACAAAATGCAGACGTAAAATCGAATTTAGGAACAGATCTCGCCGTGAAAAATGCAGCCGTCAATGCTTTACAGAATGATAATCCGGATATTCTGTTCGTAGATTTTGATGATGTGGATCATGCAGGACATTCTTACGGATTTTCTTCTGCCATTCCACAGTATGTTTCTTCTATTCAGACTACAGATACCTATATTGGCGAGATTGTAAATGCTATGAAAAGCAGATCGACTTACCAAAATGAAGACTGGTTGGTAGTTTTAACAACAGATCATGGTGCTGTAGAAAGCTCTCATGGCGGCGGAAATCTTTCAGAACGAAATATTTTTACGGTATATTCCAACCCCGGATTTACCCCTCAACAGATCAGTAAAACAGTTCTTGAATCTAATAAAACCTTTAACCAATTTAATCTTCCTTCAGGTGCTTATGCAAAACCGACAAACCAAACTCCATTTAATTTTGGAGCAAATCAGGATTTCACGATTGAATTTTGGGTAAAACCTAATGCCGCTTATACCAGTGATCCTGTATTTATTGGAAATAAAAACTGGAATAACGGAAAGAATAAAGGAATTATCTTCTCAGGATATTCCGGACAGAATTTTAAAATGAATATTGCAGATGGCACCAACCGAATTGATCTTGTAGGCGGCAAAGTGGAAACCAACAAATGGAAACATATTGCCGCAAGCTTCGACAGAGACGGCCTTGTAACCCTATTTGAAGATGGTGTTCCCGTTACTTTTGCTAAAATGAGCACAATCGGAAACATTGATTCTGTACTTCCATTCACATTAAATCAGGATGGGACAAATACTTACAGTGTTAATCTTGCCGCTTCTTACAAAGATGTAAGAATCTGGAAATCTGCGCTTCCGAATGATGTACTTGTAAATTGGGCGAATCAGGATATTACTGCATCACATCCTTATTATGCTCAGCTTTTGGCTAATTGGAAATGTGATGAAACAGCAGGAAATACTTTGACAGATTCAAGTCCTAATGCGAATCATATGAATATTACAGGTTCTCCAACTTATACTGCCAATGCCTCAAATACGTTTAAAGTTTATGATTATTCCTCAACAACAAGAGAAACAGATCATTTCCCAACCGTATTGAACTGGCTTTGTATTCCGATACAGGCTTCATGGGGAATAGATGGGGTAAATAGAATCCCGGCCTGCTCAAAAGATGTATTAGCAACCAAGGATGTTACAATGATCAGCGAAGATTTTAAAGTCTATCCAAACCCTGCCTCCACTCAAATTAACATCAGCTATCAATCTGGAGATAAAGAAATTAAGTCTGAAATTATGGATTCTAAAGGCTCACTTGTTTCCACCAGAAAATTAAGATCTTCCAATGGGAATTATAATGAGAAAATCAATATTGAAGGTCTTCCATCCGGAATGTATTTCATTAAACTTAATGGAAATAAAAAGTCTCTGACAAAGGCTTTTATCAAGAAATAAAACAGTAAAACAATTAGATTTAAATTTGATATTGGAACAAGGATATAACCATCCGAGTTCCAATATTTTTTTTGATTATGATTGAAGATCTAATTCCATCTGTACATCTACTCGATCGTAACCTGGATTAGTAATTTCAGTATGTTTAAACCCTAGTTTTTCATATAACTTTATGGCAGGAACAAGTATAGAGTTAGTCTCCAAGAATACTTTTTCTGCTTTTAATTCTCTGGCTTTTTCAACAAGAGCATTGCCCAACAGGTAACCGATCTTCTTACCTTGTGCTTTAGGACTTACGGCCATTTTTGACAGTTCAAAAGCAAGTGGTTGCTCGTGAGCTCTTACTAAGGCACATGTTCCTACCGCTTCACCATTCAACAAAGCGAAAGCAATATATCCACCTTTATCTAAAATCTCTTCTTCCGGATTATCCAACAGCTTATAATCACTGGATTCCATCACAAAGAATGTTTTGATCCATTCTTCATTTAAGGCTCTGAAAGCTTCCTTATACTGAGGCTCGTAGGCTATGATTTTTACTTCATTATTGTTATTATTCATCGCTTTAGGTGTATTAAATTCTGTTTTTTATCATTTTACCCAATTTTTCCAGATCGCTTTCTACACGGTCTGTCCATTCCAGGGCATAGTTTAGTCTCATACAGTTTTGGTACTGATTATATTGTGAAAACATTCTTCCCGGGGCAAAATTTACTTTCTGGTTAACTGCTTCATCATACAAATCTTCAGTACAAATTCTTTTATCAAGTTCCAGCCACAGCATAAATCCCCCTTTCGGTTCTGAAACTTTTGTATTATCAGGAAAATATTGTGTTACAGATTTCTGAATCTGTAAATAATTGGCATACAATTTCTTTCTGAACATTCTCAAATGGTGATCGTATCGGCCATGCTCAAGAAAGTCCGCAATCACATCCGAGAATAAAGAAGGGCTGGAAACAGTCTGCACCAGCTTTTGGCGGATAATCTTCTCTTTAAATTTTCCAGGTGCTACCCAGCCCACACGAAAACCCGGCGCTAAAGTCTTAGACACAGAGCCTACCCACATCACAATTCCTGCTTCATCATAAAATTTACATGGCTTCGGCCTTCCTGCTCCGAAATAAATATTTCCATAGACATCATCTTCTACCAAAGGAACATTATGCTCGGTAAGCATTCTTACCAGTTCTTTCTTATTTTCATCCGGCATCTGAAAACCTAACGGATTATTGTAATTCACCACAAAACAACAGGCAGAAAGTTTTGGTAATACCTTTTTTAAGGCATCCAGATCTACCCCAGTAATAGGATGGGTAGGAATTTCCACCGCCTTCAATCCCAGCAGCTGAATCGCCTGAAGAATTCCAAAATAAACAGGACTTTCCACCGCAACTGAATCTCCCGGCTGGGTAACAGCCATAAGACAATTGTAAACCCCATTCATAGCACCGGAAGTAATCACCAGATCATCTTCGGTAATTTTGCCTTCCATCACTATAGACCACTTAGCAATTTCTCTGCGAAGACTTTCACTTCCCTGCACCGGCTCATAATTGGTTCCACTATCACTCTTCCTCTTAATCACTTCTATCATGCACTTCTTCATCTTTGCTACCGGAAGAAGGCTTTTCCCCGGAATCCCCAAAGCAAATTGAGTAACATCCGTTCCCGCAATGGTTCCAAATACCTTTCCAACAAGATCTTCCGGGCTGTTTTCTCCCTCCCACACCTTCATTTTCGCCACAGAGGGTAATGCTAATTTTCGCTGAGAGGTCTGGCTTACATAGTAGCCATATTTTGGCCTTGATTCTACCAGAGAACGGCTTTCCAACTCCATATAAGCCTGCTTTATGGTATTTAAACTAACATTATACAGCTTTTGGGCACTGCGTAATGAAGGTAGCCTGTCTCCAAACTGCAGTGTTTCGCTATTGATCTGCTCTGTAACAGAATTGGCTATTTTAAGGTAAAGAACATCTTTAGGCATCGATCACTGTTTTAAGTAAATGTACAACTTTATCACTTTTTGATTACTGATTGAGCCAGCTAACCATCTTGCAAATACTATTTTTAAGCTGTTCTGGGTTACGGAAATTAGCGGTATTATTCTTTTTAAAATAGCTCTCGACCCGGGAGATAAAGTTTTTCTTTTCAGCGTTCTGTTCCCCTGTTTTATCATAAATTTTAAAGGCTATTCCTCCTTTTTCATTCATAACCAGACTCGCAAAGGCAATCACCTCTTCTTTCTTTTTAGCCAATAGGAAAGGGAGTCCAAATTCTGTGCTCACCTTTCCGGTATTCTGTGCTTGTAGAAATATATTTTTTAGCTCCAACATGTCTGAAATATAGACTTCTGCATATTGAAGCGGTTCCTGATATTGAACATTGGTTTCCATAGTATTCTTCTTAACAAAGCAAAATTATGGAGTATCCAAGTTTGGATACAGATACAGAAGTATTGAATATTATGGGTACAGATTTTCATGAATGAGAATGTTCTGTTGGAAAGCACAATGGCTGCTTCAAAGAAACAGCCGTTATATTTTCAAAAATTTAAAATGAGAAGTACTACTCCACTTTTTTCAAAGCTTCTTTAATTCCATCCAATCCGTCCCCGAACTGAGCAAGCAAAGCAACAATCTGAGACATTCTATCATTTTCTCCTAACCCTTTCAGCGTTTTATTTTTTACAAAGGTCTTTTTGATTTCTTCCCAACGTTCTGTTTCTTCTTCCGAGATTACTCCTATCAGTTCTTTCAGTTTCAGCATATTGGCTTCTGCACCTGTTGTTAACGTTTGAGATTCATTCTGATAATGGTTCAATACGATCTGCATGACTTCATTTTTCTTTAAAATAGGCTGAATCTGTGCAATCAGCTTATTCATATTACGATAAGATCCCTGAAGTTTGAACGAAGGTTCATTTCTGTAGTCATCAGACATCGCTGCGGAAGCAATATATTCTTTGTTGACTTTCAGAATCATATTTCTAACCATGATCGTGTTTTTCAGCACCGCTCTGAAGTCTGATATTTCATTGGAGCTGAAATTTCCATTGAGATTGTCTGCTGGATTATCTGTTACCACACAATCATACAGTTCATATAGATTTTGCATTCCTGGATGGGTAAGTCTAGTCAGATATTCATTGGACATCAAAGCGTTTTCTATCAAACTCAGATCAAATAAGTCTGTTTTTGAACCTGATATTTCCCCCAAATTGTAAGTATCTGAACGGTTTGCCAGCATATCCGGAATTTTAAACTTCTCTCCATTCTCTGTATACGGGTTTCCTGCCATTACCAAACAGAATCTTTTCGAGCGTAAATCATAGGTTTTACTTTCTCCGTTGTAAATTCCTTCAATTTTTCTCTGACCATCGGCAAGGGAAATGAATTTTTGCAGAAACTCCGGATTACAGTGTTGAATATCATCCAAATATAACATCACATTATCTCCCATTTCCAAAGCAAGATTTAGTTTCTCCAACTCCTGCTTTGCTCCTGCATTTCTAGCTTCAGACGGATCTGTGGAAACAATATCATAGCCTAATGAAGGTCCGTTGATCTTCATAAATACCAAGCCCATACGTTCTGCCATATATTCCATCAGAGTTGTCTTTCCGTATCCAGGAGGCGATACCAGTAAGAGCATTCCCATTCTGTCTGTTCTCTTATCCAAACCAACTGTTCCCAGCTGCTTTGCAAGGTTAGCTCCAATCAGAGGAAAATAGACCTCATTGATCAGTTTATTTCTGACAAATGAACTTAATATCTGCGGCTGGAAGGTCTCCAGCTTCAATGCTTTTTTCTTTCCATCTACCCAGCTGTATTTCAATTCCTGAAGTCGTTTGTATTTCGGAACGGTAATGGTATTGAAATGATTCAGTCGGGATACGAACTCAAAATAATTCAGATTATATTCTGTATCTTTTTCAAGCGATTTCAACTCTTTAAGTATAGATTCATAGGAAATATGTCTGACATTTTTCGGATCATACTTTTGTGTCATAACAAATACCAATACTTCATCTATGATATTTTTTTCGGCCTTCGGATCAAAAGCTTGTAATGCACCTTCTGCAATATAATAACAAGCTGATGGATATTGATGCATAGCCTGTATTTGAGCAAAAAACTCCAGATCTTTGCCTTTTTCTTTAAGTTCTTTTAAAAACAACTCATATAATGCTCCTGCTTTTTCTGAGATCAGGAAGTTTTCTTTATCTTCTTCTTTCAGATATATTGCAGCATTCATATAATCTGTTTCTGTCAATATATTATGTATTGATGCAAAAGATCTCATCTCTTCAGCCATTTCTCTGCTTAGGTATTCAAATCCCTGCTTTACAGCAAAAGATTGAGCAATAATAGCAGTTGCTTCGAATTGTTGGGCATAATATTCTTTTCTCTCCGGATTTAGAAAAAACCAGAATAACTGTGCAAGGGCTCTTTCCTGTGTGGTAAACCTCATCAATCCCAACTCATTGTGTGTCTGCTGAAGTCTTGTTACAATGATTTGTGCATCTTTATCATGAATACCTTTCACTAATCCTTCTCCAAAATGCTGGGTCATAAACTGCTGAACCGCTTTTTCATTCTGTTCCGCTGTTGTTATTTCTTGATGATTTGAAAATACATTCCAGGCAAGGTATTCAAACTTTTTCACCTGAGTGTTTTCAGAAACAAGTTCCTGATTCCAGACATCTTTGAATTCATCTGCCGTATTAAAGTTTAACGGCTCATAGAAGCTGGTTCCAGTAAGATGATAATAATATTGTGCATTTCGAAGAACAAGAGTAAGATCCAGTTTCTGCTTATTAACTGCGAATTTATAATCTCCCAGCGCAATAACGCTTTCACCGTCTACGTAAATTTCCTTTTTATCTTTGAGCTTTCTTACCGATTCCTGCTGGCAGGTTTTTAGAAGGGTTTGAATTTCTTCGGATTTTGCTGAATCTCCTAATTCTACCAATTGTCTCGAAAGATCCCTCACTTTTTCAACCATCAGATCCGAAGCAAAATACCCATTAATCTCATTTTCAGAGTCAAAGGATTCCGCCTTGGTCTGAACAGAGTTCAGAATTCTTTGGGCTGCATCAAAGAGGCTTTGTGTTCTTTTATTTCTTGATTCTGTAAGCTGTACTCTTTTATTCTGGAAATGTCCGTAAACTTCTTCTCTTTTGGCTCCTATCTGCTGGATAAATTCATCAAAATCAATGAATTTCGTCTCCATTTCTTCCAACTGAATGGAAAGTTTGGTCAGATATTCATCACATTTCTCAGGAGTCTGAGAAAGTTCCAGAAAATTAATAACTGACTGATCAAACAATGTAATCTGAGCCTGAAAATCTGAAGCGAGTTCTTTTCCGGAGATCTCTCTTTTCCTTTTGCTGAGTTCAAGCCTTTCCTGGTTCAATCGGGCAAAGATCAGTGATATGTTTTCAATAATCTGAGTAGATTGAGAAGCATCTTCAATTTTAAGATTATTGACAATATCTACCAACAGCTCCAGCTGTCCTGATAAGGTACTTATATCTTCATCAATAATTTTGGCATCAATGGTTTTTTGTAATGCTATAATTTCTTCTGAAATTTTCTGTGCTTTTTCCTCATAAGGCAGCAGAGCTCCTTCCTGCAAAAGAAAATCCACGCAGGCATTGGAAAGTTCAGTATAGCGGTCTGCCAAGGCTTTTTCAAGAGAGTCCAGAAGGCTGGTATCTGCATATTTAAGTTCTCTTGTACCTATTACTTCTCCTCTTAATGCTCTGATTTGTGAAAGGGCATCAATATATTCTGTAAGCTGAGAATAATGAAGTCTTTTAGTATCATCAAGGATCTTATCACAGGTATGCTTTATTTTTTCTAAAGCTTCTTCTGTATTTTTCCTTTGCTCAACTACTTTTTCATACTCATTGATTGCAGAATGAGCAATACCTCTGATTTCCTTTAATGGCTGATCCAGTTTATGAACTTCTTCTTCTCCCAGAAAATAATAAGTATCCAGAATAAAGGTGGAAAGCTTTACAATATCGTTGTAAAGTCCGCTGTAAGAGTCTTTTTTATTTAAAAGGGTAATAAGTTCTTGGCTTTCTGCCATAACTCTTACAATATCTTTGTTTCCGATCTTATACAGTAAGCTGTCTGCCTTTTCGGCATTGGGTAACAATTCCTTTGAAAATGGGGTTTGCCAGATCTGAGCGAGATGGTTTTTTGTAGTTTCTATGCTTTCTCTAAGGTAAATGAGCCTTCCATCACTCAGGAAGGTAAAGCCGCTGCATCGAATCGGAGTTTCAATGGTTTGGGTGATGATATTATAAGAGATCAGCTGATAGTTGTTTGTTTTATCATCATAGAAAACATACAAAAAGTTCTCTCCGTTAGGTTCTACAATGGTTTTCAGGTAATATAGTCTATTCTGATCCTGTGAAATCACCTTCAATCCCCCGGTTTGGAGTGCATATCCATTAGAAAACAGTACGCCCTGGCTCTCTGGTAATAGCAGCCCGGAATATTTCAGTGCATCTGCTCTTGAAACAGTCTTTTCTTTATGATTATAAATAAAATAACGTTCAGTTTCCTGATAAGGCTTTATTTTAAACAAAACAAGGTTATCCAAATCGCAGAAATGGATCTCGGCATCATCGAGGTTTTGATCTTTATGGATCACATCTTCGGAATAAATTCCTTTTCCTGTGTCTGTATTATCCTCAACCTTAATGGTAATATCTCCACCGATACTTTCTACGAAAACTTTATCAGCAAGAGAAATATGAGGATGTTTACCTGATCGCTGCATGTCTCTTGTAGCCTTCATCCATACAAAACCATGTTGGGGTGGATAAGCTGTTTCTGAAGCACTTCTTGAATCTATATAAATCAGCTGGCCTTCTTTAATTAACCATTTGAAGGCTTTAATATCTGTAGTGCTTTCCGAAAGCTGGAAAACCATATAAAGATAATTCTCTGTAAAGCTAAACCTTGCAAAGAAAGTATTTCTGTAGTATTTGTAAAGGTTTTTAAACTCGTCAATAAAGACCTCATCATTGATAAGGGTATGATCCTGAGGTTCAAACCTGTTTCTATTAATGGTATAAATGGAGAAAACATCCGAAATATTGATTTCAGTCTGTAAGCCTAAATGTGCATTGGAGCCCAATATCAAATGATCTCCAAGAGAATAAATATCCTTCGCAATACAGTTATGATCTGTGGAAATTCTTTCATTAGCAATCAACGAAAAATCTATTCCACCAAAGATATTTTTACGGTCTTCATTAAGCTGCTTAAGCCTTTCTATAAGGTCATTTTTTTGCTCATTCAGACGATTCTGAATAATTTCGTAAGTCCCGGAATTAAGTGTTTCTGACATAGTGTTGAATTATATTGTCATTCCTGCTGAGAGCAGCAGATCCGTGTGTAGAACTTATAATATGTTGTTTTAGTCCAGACCTTATAGGTTTAGTAAACCTGTAAGGTCTGTAACATCAGCAATATTATACGTGATTACCGTTCACCGGTTTATTGTCTACTCCCATATGTTTAGCCATGTCAAGAGCTCTTTCCAGAATTCCTCTTTCTTGTTGGTTGGCTACTCCATTCAGTTTGAAGATCAGAGATGCAATACTCATATTCTTGATATCATCTGATGAAATTTTGTATTTGTCTACCATTCCCATTACCTTGGCGATGATGTTTTCACCATCTCCTAAAAGATTCTCTCTCACCATCTGAGCATTTTCGCTATGGCTTACAAATTTATCCAGTCCTTTTCCTGCAGAAACCTGGCGGATTACATTATCAAAGAAGGTATTATCACCCCCTACGATATCAATTTTTGCTGTTTTGAACGCTTCTGCTAATACCAGAGACTGAGCTTCTGCAATATCTTTCTGAATTGCTATTTCAGCCAATTCCACTTCTTTTTCCTTGTTCAGTTTCAGACGGAATTCTTCATGGTCTTTTCCGGCTTCATTCAGTTTCTTCATCGCTTCTGCTTTTTCAGTAATACCTGCTGCTTCTGCCAATGCTTTTTCTTTGATGACTTCAGCCTGAGCAATTCCTTCTTTCTTCACAGCATCAGCTTTTTTCTCAATCACCACAGCTTCCGCAATCCCCTGTCTCTCTGCCGCATCAGCTTTAGCATGCATCACCTGAGCTTCAGACAACCCTACGGTCGCTTCTTCTTTAGCCTTAGCATCTGCTATAATCTTGCGGGCTTCTGCTTCTTTTTCTGCAGCATCTCTCTTTGCCTGTGCTTCGATCACATATTTCTGTGCATCTTTTTCTGCTGCCAGCTTGCGTGCTTCTGCCGCTCTTGTTTCTTCGATTAGTTTTTTCTCTGCTTCCTGAGTAGCCAGGGTAATTTCAACCTGTTTGTTTCTTTCTGCTGTTTTGAACGCTTCAAGATCTTTGATTCCCTGCTGCTCTTCGACTACCGTTTTCTCCATTGTTAAACGTTCACGGATTGCATCCTGGATACTTTTTTTCTCTAATTCTATAGCTTTCTCTTTTTCAATCTGCGCAAGGGAAACAATCCTTTCTCTTTCTGTAGCTTCTAAAGCTTTATCTTTTAATACTCTTTCTGTTTCTACCAAGTCTGCACGTTCTTTATTTTTGGCAGCAATGACCACCTGGCGAAGTTTATTTTCTTCTGCAATCTGTAGCTTTTCTTCTGTTGCGATACGCACTGTTTCATATCTCAGACGTTCTTCTTCCTCTACTTTTAAAATTTCAGCATTTTCACGCGCTTTGATATTGGCAACTTCTCTTTTCTGAGACTCCTGTTTCTCTGCCAGTTGTTTTTCAAGCTCCAGAATAGCTTCACGGGCTTCTACATTTTGTTTTGTAATTGTTTTTTCTTCATCACGACGAACCTGATTGGCTTTAATATTCTGTGTAGCAGTAAGTTCTGTAATTTTTTTAATCCCTTCTGAGTCAAGGATATTGTCTTTATCCAGCTTATCAATGGAAGTTTGCTCAAGATAGTCGATCGCGCAGTCGTCCAAAACGTATCCATTCAGGTCTGTTCCTATAATATCAAGGATTTCCTGACGGAATTCACTTCTTGCTTCGTATAATTCAGTGAAATCAAATTTCTTTCCTACTGTTTTTAGCGCTTCTGAAAATTTAGCTTCAAAAAGTTCTCTTAAGGTTTGAGCATCAGAAGCTCTCTGGCAGCCAATCGTCTGAGCAACATTCACAATATCATCTACTGATTTATTAACACGGATAAAGAATGCTACCTGAATATCTGCTCTCATATTGTCTTTACAGATCAGTCCTGCTCTTCCTTCTCTTGAGATTTCTAGTTTTTTCACGGAAATGTCCATAGACTCCATGCGGTGAATGACTGGGATTACGATTCCTGCGTTAAAGAAAACTTTTGTACCGCCGTAACCGGTTCTTAAAATAACAATTCCCTGAACAGTTTTTTTATACATGGATAAAATCCAGAAAATCAATCCTATTGATGCTACTGCAACAATGATAATTCCAGCAATTAATGGTAAGTTCATAGTTTTATAAGTTTATCGTTTATATAAATGTGTTTTTTTTATTTAAAAGTATTGAGACAGCATCTCCAAAATACAGTTCAACATGATTAAAAATAAGCTGAGCATGATTATAGTTTTTTTTAATATCTCATGGATTTCTGTACATAGTAAACTCGTTTATCAAGATCTTCGTCTACGATCATTACACGCGTCCCGTGTTCCAGCTTCGTTCCATCATTACTTCTTACCATCAACGTCATTGGGTCACTGCCGATAAAGACTTCCATCATTCCTATTTTATCATCCTGAATGCTTGATTTCAAACGTCCTTCTCTTCCCAGAAATGCATAGGATGCCTCTCCTTTGTGGTTAATTTCCTTAAAAAAGGGATTTAAAGGCTTTAGAATTACTTTGGTAAGTAACATTCCTGCAATAAACAATGGAAAGAGAATCAATATTCCCGCCCATGTTGGTAATGGAATGAAATAATTAAGATAAAATGATCCTAACCAGGTAATCAACAATGATAGTGTAAGAAAATAAGTAATCGGAACAATATCCAGGTTCAGAAACTTCAGGAAGTGCATCCATGCAGAGGGGTCATGATCGGGAGCATGAAAATGGCCGTCCGGAACATGAGTATCTGCCCCGACATCAAGATCAGAATGCAACCCCACATCAATATCCAGTCCAGTAATTATGGTAAATAACCAATACACCACCGAAAGACCCAGCAATACACTCAAAACAGTGTTCACCGGTGAAAATGCTATGTTTAAAAATTCCTGAAAGGTCATATATTAGCCTTTTTTAAGAGTTTCTTTTAATCTGTTTAAAGCTTCTTCAGCTTCTGTATCATTGCTGTTTACCATGGCATCAATCTCTTCATCAATGGTCTTTCCGGATTTTGAAATATCGGAATAAGCTTCTGCCAGTGCTTCCTGCTGTACCACTCTTTCTTTCAGTTTTTCCAGCATGCTTACCGCACTTCCGGTATCCATCTGGGTCATTTTCTGATTAATATCCCTTGTGGCCTCACTTACCTGAACTCTTGCCTTTAAGGTTTTAAGTTCATTTTCCCATTTGCCAATACTTGATTTCAGATGATTGATTGTCGTCTGCATCTTTTCACATTCGGAGTGAAGCTTTTCATGTTCCTGGTGTAGCTGATTAGCATTTTCCTGGGAAGAAGACTGTCTTTTTAAGGCTTCTTTAGCCAGACGATCCGCTTCTGAAGTTTCTACCTCACCTTTTTCGGCTTTCTGAACAATGACTATTGCTTTATTATAATAGTCTTTTGAGGTTTGTTCTTCTGCCTCTGCCTCATTTTTCTTACGAATGGTAAGTGCCTTTAACTGAGCCAGGGATTCAATACTTTTCCCCAGTTCTTCTTTCATTTCACGGATTCCTTGTTCCGTTAAATTGATAGGATCTTCAAAATTGTCAATCACAGAATGGATCTCTGCTTTTCCTATTGTTAATAATCTTTTGAAAATGTTCATTTTAAATATCTTTTGTGAATTACTTACTCATTTCAAGCATCTCGTTGGTAAACTCGCCTACCAAAATCCCCAGTGAATTGATGGAGGCCATTACTTCATTTTGTGCCATATGGTCTGTAGGAAGAGTATCTCTGAAAATAATCCGTTTCCCAGTACTGTCTAAAACAAAAGCTCCATGTACGATATCTCTGTTTTTCTGGAGCAGTCTTCTAAAGGTTTGTTCGGATGGATTTTTTATTTCGAAAAGAAATTGTTCCATAATAAGGATAGAATCGGATATAATAAGGATCATATTTTTGATTCCGTTGGATTCTTTTTCAATGATTAAGATTCTCTGAGCCTCATCTTCCAGAGTGATGGTAAACTCATAATCTAACAACCACTCTTTGACCGTTCTAAATATTTGATTTTTCATGCTGGCTGGTTTAGTGTTTTGAATTTTCGTTCTACACAAATATACCATAAAATTTTCAAATTGCAAATATTTTTAGCAATCATTTGTTTAATAATCTCTATCTTTGCAAAAAAGATTAGACAACAATGAGCTTCTTTGGAACTAATATTAAGAAAATAAGACAGGTTAAAGGTTTGAGCCAAAAGGCTTTTGCTGATTTATTTGACTTAAACAGAGGAGTAATCAGTTCTTATGAAGAAGGTCGTGCTGAACCGAAGATCGAGACCATATTAAAAGTAGCCAGTCATTTTAGTCTTGACCTGGATAAATTATTAACTGAAACCCTTCAAGTAAACCAGTTAGCCAGTGTTTCAGACATTGATCAATTGATGCTTTTCCCTGAATTAGCCATCAGTGAAAGAAAAAACGCGAACCATTCAAGAGAAAACAATTCTGAGAACAACTCTATATTGCAAAAAATATTAGCATCTGTAGACCTGGTATATGAATTGACTAAAGAGAAAACACCGCTTTCCCCATATTATTACGGTGATATTTTATTTTTGAATAAAGCTGATCTGAAAAAAGATCCCAATCATCATTTATTAGCCCATACAAATGGAAATTTAGAGTACGCAACCCATACTGATAACCAGAATCTTTATAAAATTGTGGGGCATATTTCAACCGCTGAAAAGAATATTTTCACAGATATTTTTGAGAGATTGGAAAGACTGGAAAAAGTGCAAAAAAAATAATCATTACTAAGAAGCCCCTTTCTTCTTTTTCTTAAACCACCATACCAAAAATCCGGTGATTGGAAGCGAAGCTCCTATAATGGTAATAAAGAAATATAAGATCCTTCCCCATATTCCTCCAAAAGCAGAACCTACATGAAGATCATAATTCAGTTTCTGTACTTTAGTGGCAAAGTCTGCTTTATCAAAAGGCATTGCATATGCTGAAGTATTAGCAAGCAAAACACCTGTATTCCTATCATAGCTGAAGCTTTGCAGGTCATAAAACTGACGATGTGAAAGATATAAAAACAAGCCTATAGTCTCTGCTGAATCTTTAGGAACAGACAGATAATACCCTTTTGCATCTACTTTATCTATAGCATCTTCCCAAGCCATAAGCATAGATTCTGCTAACTTCTCCGGGTTATGTGATGATATATTTTTTATTTCCTTACGTTCAGTTTTGACTGTTTTTCCAAGAGAAGTCGTAAAGTATAGGAATTTATTGAACCATGGAAGCCCATAATACATTCCCGTCATTGATATCACTAACAGGATCAACAGAGCATAGAAACCCAAAACATTATGGAGATCATAATTGAGCCTTTTGATTTTCGCATCCCATTTTACAGAGAAACTCTGCTTCCTCATGGCTTTTGTCCACTTTTTAGGCCACCACAACAATAATCCCGACAACAAAGTGATTAAGAAGATGAACGTAGAATAATTGATAACAGGTCTTCCTATCTCTGAGGGTAGCCATAGAAAACGATGCCCCTTCAACGTCCATTCAAAAAAATCAAATTCTTCTTTGAATGAAGGTTTACGGATCACTTCACCGGTATAAGGATTAAGATGCAGAACAAACCCAGGATTTCTTTTCCCAAATCCTATCATTGCGGTTTTACCCGAAGGACGCCATATAAATGATATTTCCTGTTCCGGATACATTTTTTTTGCTTGACAATAAAGATCTGCAGGGTTAGCCATTGCTTTTCCGGATACAGACTCAATTTTCAGTTCAGGATTCAGCCAGTCTTTAATTTCATCACGAAAAGACCATGTAATTCCGGTAATACAAATCACGACAATAATAATCCCAGAAATAAGGCCCAGCCACAAATGCAGCCAGGCAGATATTCTATAAAATAAACTTCTGTTATTTTTCTTTTTAAGTTTTCCGGTATTCATTTAAAAATTATATGAAAGATTCATTCTGAAATTGATAGGATTAGTGGCCCGCCATCCATAATGGGTATAGCTCCAGGCACCCGGATAAAATCCAACATAGTTATACCGGTCTGTTAGATTATTTACCAGAAATGACAGCTGATAATTATCCCGCTTATAAGAAACCCCTACATCCAAAGTAAAATAATCATCCGGAAGGTACGGATGGTCTAAAACAACCGGCCACGCCGCTCTTTTAGCCTGATATTCATACCCCAGAGAAAAACCAAGCCCTTCTAAATCTCCTTCTGCAATGGTGTATTTTAGCCACGCATTAGTAATATGCTTTGCTGTTCCATATAGCATTCCTCCTATTTTCTTAGGATCATTATCTTTGGTTACTTTGGCATCGGTATAAGCATAATTGAAAAGGACGCTCCAGTTTTTACTGATATTTCCATTCAAATCAAACTCAATTCCTTTAGACGTGCTTTCTCCTGACTGTTCAAATAATCCGGGATAATCTATTCCTGCCGACGTAAGCATATTGGTTTTTGTAAGATGATAGACCGTAAGATTGGTCATTAACTGTCCATTAAACCATGTTTTCTTCAATCCAAACTCTGTATTTTTCCCATAAGAAGGGTCTGCTGTACTTCCATTCATTAACTTCCCGGTCTGCTCCTGAAAAGATTCATCATACAATCCATACACTGTGAAAGTTGGTGTCAATAGCCCGGTAACACTAAATCTTGGAGTTACTGCTGTATTTTTAACCTCTCCTCCTTTGTCGGCAGCACTTGTTTTTGATGTTGAAGTATAGCGAAATCCAGCTGCTATTCTTAGTTTATTATCTATAAAACGAGCTTCATCCTGAAGGTGGATGGAAGTATAAGAATAATCGCTCAAATAGTTAGCTCCTCTCTCCCGAAGAGATCTGGATCTGTCATATTCCGGAATATCAGATTTTTTCAGATTTCCATATACTGGATTATAGATATTAAATACCGGGCCCACAGTCTGAGGGAGCACAGACCAGTCTGCCACATAGGACTTTTTTCCCATATCTATTCCTGCAAGAATGTTGTGGCTGATATTTCCTGTTTCAAACTTTCCTCTTGTGAACACCTGGCCAATAGTAGATGTATTTAAAGCATCATTGATGCTGATTCCACGATCTACATCCCCTTTTTTTCTTCCTGTAACCGGATTGTCAGCCAATGCTATTGTATTATATTTAGCATATAATGACTCTCCTTCCATCTGAGAACGAATGTATCCAAACTGCCCGGTAATCATCCAGTTATCATTAAAGTTATGATTAATCGTTCCATAGACATTGTGTTCCCACGAACGGGTAGGATCTATAATAGGATCAGAGAAGGAAAAGGATCTTTTCAGTTCTTTAAATCCTTCAATTCCGTACACATATTTGGCAAATCCTCCCTGAAAATTATTCTGAGAGAGAATATATTCAAAAGTGATATTAGTATTTTCTGAAGCAATATATTTAAAGGATGGATTAATCACGAATTGTTCGTGCTCTACATATTGCTGAAATGATCCTTTTTTTGTTCCCATAAGGTTCAGCCTTCCCCAGAATTTCCCGTCTTTGCTTAACTTTTTCTCAACATCAGCGGTTGCACGATACAGATTATAGCTTCCAAGAGTCAGTTGAATATTTCCTCTTTCTCTCCCTACAGGCTTTTTCGTTACAATATTATAGAATCCACCTGGCTGGGTGTTCCCCATCATAAATCCTGCAGGACCTTTTACAAACTCTACACGGTCTACAAAGGACATATCTTCACGAAGCGGGCCAAAGCTCCCACTCACATCCATTCCATTCCTAAGATTAGAAGCTGAGAATCCGCGCACGGCAATACCTACACTTCCTTCTTCCTGATGGGTAATGGTACGTACGCCACTTACATTTCTGCTTAGGCCTTCAGCTGTTGTAAGGATTTGCTGATCGCTTAGTAAACGCTGATCTATTACCTGAATATTCTGAGGAGTAACCAATAGGTTTTCTCCTAATCTTAATGTAGAAGATGGAATGGTTTTACGGTTTGCAGTAACATTTACAGCTACTATTTGATAAGCATCGCTTGGCGTTTGTATAAAATCATGGGTAATGACATCATTCTCTTTTAAAGTAAAAGAATAGGTTTTAACAACATCCGGATCATCCACTTTAAGTACATAATTTCCTGCAGGCATATTATTGAACCGGTAAAATCCGTTATCATCTGTATAAGCTTCTGCTTCTCCGTTATTTAGAATAACTTTTACAGCCGAAACCGGTTTCTTTTGAGAGTTTATCACTTTTCCTGTAATCTGTGCCGTACTTTGTGCCCAGAAAGCAGCAGGGAAAAGCAATGCAGAGAAAAGGAACTTGTTCTTATTCATAAATTGTTATTTAGAATTAGTTTAATTAAATTTACGCTGGCAAAATTAACGGTTGCCAACAGGAAAAGCTTTTGAGCTTGGGATAAAGACATTTGATTTTGGGAGAGATTGTACCGAACCATACCATTGCAAGACAGATTTTAGATTTTTTTGGAGAGAATCATTGCGGTGGTGTACCAGAAATTTTCGTTAATGAACTGGGAAAATTTGAAACCTTGACCTTATATGAAGGTGATGAGTTTTTAGTAAAAGAGTATCAATTTTCCTATACTGAGGATTATATCATGAAATTCCGAACAGAAACGATAAAATACATCGAACTTGCTTTTTTTCTTAATGGTGCGGATGTTATCAGAGATTCTGTTAATGGGAAAAATGGAGAATATAAGCTCTTTCATCACTATATCTATTTTACCCCTGAAAATGCTGATGTAGAAATTCAATTCCAAAAAGAAACCAGTTATAAAAACCTGGATATTTATGTCTCAAAAGATTATTTTCATCAATTGGTAGAGAGCAGTGGTCTATTAAAGGATTTTATCCTTACAATAGATCAGAACAAAGCTGCCAGCCTATTCCCGGAAGGGCTTCCTATAACCCCGCAAATGATGGGTATTCTACTGGAGATCAAAAAATGTACTCTGGAGGGCTTGTATAAAGAATATTTCATTAAAAGTAAGATCCTCAATCTTCTGTTGCTCATCTTTGAATTTGCAAAAAATAAGGAAACAAAAAAGAAAACTTCTATCAACACCTATGAAATTCACAAACTGATGGAAGTAAAAGAGTTTATAGAAGGAAACCTGAAATCTTTTTATACCATAGAACAGCTTTCTATAAAGTTTGGTATTAATGAATTTAAATTAAAAAATGGCTTTAAAGAGCTGTTTGGCGACGGTGTTTTTCATTATGCTTCAAAACTTAGAATGAAGGAAGCACTTTATCTCCTTAAAAATTCTGATTTCTCTATTAAGGAAATTGCTTATCATCTTGGATATGCTTCTCCTTCGTCTTTTAGTGTAGCTTTTAAGAACGAAGTGGGTGTTGGGCCCAGTTATTATCGCAAAAACTAAAAGAGAATACCAGAGATACATTTCTGCCCCACTTCAGATTAGGATCGTATAAAAACAAAAAACCCTCCGTATTCAAAATACAGAGGGTTTTGTACCCCAGACGGGACTTGAACCCGTACGTCCTTGCGGACACAGGATTTTAAGTCCTGCGTGTCTACCAGTTCCACCACCAGGGCCGGTGTGTGGTACAAAAAAAGGATTTGAAAGCAAATCCTGTTCTTTGTATTGTGCGGATGAAGGGACTCGAACCCCCACGCCTCACAGCACCAGATCCTAAGTCTGGCGTGGCTACCAATTACACCACATCCGCTGGTTATATTGCTCTGCCACCGCAGATACAATCGATAATTCTTACAAATATAAGAAATTTATTTAAAAGATCACTCTCTCTATTAAAACAAAAAACCCTCCGTAGCAAATACAGAGGGCTTTGTACCCCAGACGGGACTTGAACCCGTACGTCCTTGCGGACACAGGATTTTAAGTCCTGCGTGTCTACCAGTTCCACCACCAGGGCATGGTGTGGAGCGAAAAACGGGATTCGAACCCGCGACCCCAACCTTGGCAAGGTTGTGCTCTACCAGCTGAGCTATTTTCGCATAGTGCGGATGAAGGGACTCGAACCCCCACGCCTCACGGCACCAGATCCTAAGTCTGGCGTGGCTACCAATTACACCACATCCGCTGGTTTTTTAATATTGTAAGTTTTAAAGAGCTTGCTTCGTTTTTGTGAGTGCAAATATAGGACAATTTCCTTTACCTCCAAACTTTTTAGAAAAAAAAATTAAAATTTCCAGATTTTTTTTCTGCGGCACCTATTATTACATTTCATTTTCTTACTTTTACAACGTTAATAATTACGATATGGAATTACAAGGAACGGTAAAGAAACTTTTTGAAACTCAAACTTTTGCAAGTGGATTTCAAAAAAGAGAATTGGTTATTTTAACCCAGGAACAGTATCCACAGCCGATAAACATAGAATTTTTATCTGATAAAATTAGTTTATTAGATAACCTTAAAGAAGGTGAAAACGTAAAAATAGGAATCAACATCAGAGGTAGAGAATGGGTTTCTCCACAAGGTGAAACTAAATACTTCAACTCTATTACTGGATGGAAAGTAGAGAAAGTTTTTGATAATGGATCAGAACCTACTCAGGCTATGCCTCAGCAATCAGCTTCTCCTGTTTCTAATGAGAATCCGTTTGCTGGAGATGATGATGATGATTTACCTTTCTAATTAAAGAATTAAAATCAAATATAAATCCTGCTTTCTTAAAAGTGGGATTTTTTTGCTAAAAAATGGTCCGACTAGACGAAAACGAGATTTCATTTCCTGATCCGGAGGTGTATGACGGACATGATGGGCTTATTGCCTATGGTGGAGATCTGTCTATAGAACGCATTTGGTTCGCTTACCAATTGGGTATTTTCCCCTGGTACAACCCAGGAGAGGAAATTCTATGGTGGAGCCCGGATCCTAGATTTGTTTTAGTTCCTGATGAAATAAAGGTTTCTAAATCAATGAGAAAGATATTAAACAGAAAGGTTTTTACTTTTTCTGAGAATAAAAACTTCAGAGAAGTCATCAAAAACTGTCAGCAAACCGAACGTAAAGGACAATCCGGCACATGGCTTTCAGATGAACTGATGAATTCTTTCATCAAACTTCATGAATATGGCCTGGCAAGAAGTATTGAAGTATGGCAGGATGGAGAGCTTGTAGGAGGTTTTTACGGTTTACAGATCGGAAATGTATTCTGTGGTGAGAGTATGTTTACGAAAGTGAGCAATGCCTCAAAAGCAGGATTCATTCACTTTGTAGAAAGCAACAAAGAACAGATTGAATTAATTGACTGTCAATCTCATACCGAACACCTAGAGAGTCTGGGGGCAAAAATGATTCCTAAAAAAGAATTTTTAAAAATCCTACACGAAAACAATGAACGCAGATAAAGAAAAATGGCTCCTTCTGGCTACCCTGAGCATTATTTGGGGATCTTCTTTTATTTTGATCAAAAAATCACTGGATCATTTCAGTCCGTATCAGGTAGGATCACTAAGAGTCCTTATCGCTGGTATTATTTTACTTCCTATTGCTATTTCCAATTATAAACTTTTTCCGAAAAAACATTTAAAGTGGCTTATATTGGCTGCGTTTACCGGAAATTTTATCCCCATGTTCCTTTTCCCGATTGCAGAAAAGGAGGTCACCAGCAGTATTGCAGGGATCATTAACTCCATGATGCCTATTTTTGTCATCATTGTGGGAGCTTTGGTATGGAAGTTTGAAACCACGAAGAAACAAATCATAGGAGTTCTGATAAGCTTTACGGGAGTTTGCATCCTGGCTTTTGGTGGTGGTGACAGCGGTGAACTTAAAATGATACCGATTCTACTCCTATTGCTTGCTACTTTATGCTATGCAATAAGTACAACCACTGTGAAATCAAAACTGATGGATGTTTCATCCGTTGTTTTGTCTTCTTTTATATTTTCTTTTGTCTTAATCTTTCCTTCCATTATTGCTCTTACCAGTACAGGATTCTTTTCCGAATTCAGTTTTACAAAAGGTAATATGCTTGGATTGATGTTTGTAAGTCTACTTTCCATTTTCGGAACCGGGCTTGCCATGACAATGAATTATCGACTTTTAAAAGTTTCCACTCCGCTTTTTGCTTCAACGGTAACTCTTATAATGCCTATTGTGGCAATTATTTGGGGGATCATTGATAATGAAAAGCTTACTATTTTCCAATTTATAGGCGCAGGAGTAATTATTGCCGGGCTGATCTTTTTAAGAAGCAATCCGAAAAAATAGTTTAAGGCTGGGAGCTGGAAGAAAGGAGGCTTGAAGACACTATTAATCAAACAATTAAAATATCACCGACTCATAATTCCAATATTATTTTAACGCAGAGTTCACAAAGGATTTGAATAAAAAAAATTGAAAAATTATGTTCGAAAAGGCGTTTCACTCAGCGATGATCGTATTCTTAGCTGAACGAAGTGCCTTTGCGAACAAAAATATCCATACAATTTTGTAAATCTCCGCGTATTCTTAGCGTTAAAAATAAAGAAAAAAAAGCCTGCATTTCTGCAGGCTTTTTTGTTATTTGGAGAACGTTTAGTTCTTTTTCTTCACTTTGCTCACCTTCACCTTTTTTACTTCTTCTTTGATAAACGGATATTTCTTTTGCATATCCTTTACCAGAGACGGATCCAGTTCTAAAGCTTTCTGAAGTGATTCCATTCCTTTATCCTGATCTTTCAGATTGAAAAAACAGTTGCTTAACTGATAATACAACTCAGCTCTATCATGATGCTTTATCGCTCCATTTAAAACAGTTACAGCATCTTCATACTCTCCTACAAGCATCAGAACTTCTGAGTAGGCATACCAATTATAAAATCTTGATGGCTCAGCATCTACCAGCTTTTTAAGACAGGAAAGACTTTCTTCAAATTTCCCGGAATCAATGAACAGGAATGCTAATCTTTTTTGATAGTCAAGATTATTTTCATTCAGCTGTGTTGCTTCTTTGGCAAAATGAAGAGCTTCAGACATTCCGCCCATTTCTTCGTATAAATAAGACTGTTCCATCATCGCCAGATAAAACTGAGGATCTTCTCTCAATGATTTCTGGAATGAATTTAAAGCTAAAATAGGCTGCTTTAATGCTTTATTACACAATCCGATTTTATAGAAAGTAAATGCTTTGGTATATTCCAGTTCAAGCATTTCCTCATAAGTTTCTATAGCTTTCTGATACTGCCCTAAAGCTTCATAACACGCTGCTTTATTAGCATATACCCCTACAGAATTTGAATTGATAGCCAATAGGTAATCATATCCTTTTATGGCTTCATCAAAGTTCTTTCTGTTGAAGTAGAATTGTCCATATTCAAACCAAGCAGTTTCGGAATAAGGGAATTCATCTAAATATTCATTAAGAAAGGCAATCGCCTCCTCACTCTTATTCAAGTCACTGAAACACACCATTGCGTTTTCCAACGAATATTCGTCCGAAGGATCTTCTTTAAGTGCTTTTCTGTAATGTTTAAGAGCGTTAAAGGGATCTCCCAGATTGATATATTCATCCGCAATAAAGTTGTGAAGGAAATTTTCTTCTTCCTCCAGTGTAAGGGCTTTTTTGCAGATTTCAATGGATTTTCTAGGGTTACCCAGGTTCGAATAATACTTAGCATAGCAAACTAAAAAGTCTGTATGTTCCATAGAGGAACCTTTCAGCTCGTCAATAAGATCTTTCGCCGTATTATATTCTTCCCACTCCAGAAGAATTTCAAGTCTTTTGATCTTGATATCTAATGAATTGGGGTGAAGCTTCAGTCCATAATTAACAGCCATATCAGCGTAATTAAAATCACCAAGCTCCAAATAATAAACAATGATATCTTCCAACTCTTCGGTATCGAAGTAGAATTCGTCATTGTTTTCCATCATTTCTTCGAACTTTTTTACAAGTTCATTTCCAAAATACTCTTCCAATAGTGTCCTCTTCGTCAGCCCAATGCCTGAATTTACTTACAGACTTCGGCAAACTTTATTAATTAATAATATATCTGAAACTGATATTCAAATATTTATGCAAAGTTGCAACTTTTTTTTGAATTTTCCATTTCATAAATTTCTATTATAAAAATAGTAAAAAAAGAAAACCGATAAAAGGATTGTGGATAAAAAAACGGAAATTGGGGTTAAATTTTTATTACGAGCCTTTTTCCGCTTTGTATCTCAGTATTCCATACGGCTTCGATATTTTTTATATCAACATTTTCGGTTTCTATTTTAATTTTTCCTTCCACTGCCGCCTGGAACATTTCCGGAATAATTTCGGAAAATAAAAGTGCTGATTCTTCTTTCGTCCAACTTCCTAATCCTGACCCTGAAATCTGAATATCTGTTGCTCTAAGAATTTGTGAGGATAATTGGATGGTATCTCCACTCATTCCCCCTATTGTAATCAGTTTTGTTTTATGGGAAAATGTTCCGTCACCTTTAAATGCTGATAAAATCATTTCTACAGAGTGCCCCCAAATATAATCGATAACAATATCAATAGGGCTTTCACTGTGAATTTCCTTTATTTTCTTTTTAAAATCTTCATCATTTAATTGTAGAGAAACCACCTCATCGGCTCCAAGTTCACGAAGGGCTTGTAAGGATTCTTCATTTCTTCCGGTAACAATAATTTTTGAAGCTCCATACACTTTAGCAATCTGAACGGCTATTCTTCCCGTAATTCCAGTGGCTCCATTTACAAGAACAACATTTCCAGACTGTATACCCGCTTTGAACTTCAATGCCATTGCAGATCCCATTACAGCATTGGGAAGAGCAGCTGCTATAGAAAAATCAAGTTCTTCAGGAATGGATACCATCATTTGAGCATTTGCCACTGCTTTTTCTGCAACGGTTCCTTTTTTACTGAAGAAGTAAACTTTTGACCCATCCTCAAGATAGCCTACTCCATCTGAACCTACAATTGTTGGCTGATGGACTTCATTTTCAGTGGAATAATGCTTTCCGCTGGCTCTTGCTTTATCCAGATTTTTAATAGAAGCCGCTTTTACAGTGACCAACACTTCATTATCATTTACTATTTCCGGTTCTGGAAAATCTGCATATTGAGGAGCGCTTCCTTTTTCAAATACTACTACTGCTTTCATTGTTTTAAATTTTATACAAAATTATGAGGCGGAGAGCTGAGCAGACGATAACATTTGTTATCAGTTTGTGAGAGGCGGGAAGCTGAGAGTAGGAGGTTGGAAGTTATCGAAGTCGATAATTACTAATGATAGAGGATAAAACGCTAGGTTCGCAAGTTTTTGAATGGTTCTGCTTTATTTTTTGTCCGCTAAGGCACTTCGTTCAGCAAAGAATACGATCATCGCTGAGTGAAACGCCTTTGCGAACGGTTTTCATAGCCATTAATTTGAAAATTCTTTGCATCTGTTGCGTTAAAAAATATTTCCAAAAAAAAGAAAACGCCAGAAACTTCCTTCTTCCAGCCTCCATCTTCCTGCTTAAGAAATCTTTTCTTTCAATATTTTACTTTTTATCCTGCTGAGATGCACTGTTGTAATCCCTAAATACGAAGCGATATAATGCTGGGGAACTCTTTTGATAATTTCAGGTTTTTGTTGTGAAAGCTGGATGTAACGCTGTTGGGGAGTGTCTTTTATGAATGAGAAGAAATGTTTCATATAATCGAAGATTCTCTCAAAAAGGGCATCCATAAAAAAGGTTCTGAGCTCAGGGCTCTGGTATACTTCTTCCAAAAATGCTTCTACATCAGGCTTTTTAATTTTATATAAAATACAGGGTTCTACTGTTTCAAAAGAGACCATACTGGGAAGGCCTTTTTTAAAGCTTTCGAGGGAAGAAAACATAGTATTTTCCAGAAAAAACTGGAATGTCACATCCTTACCATCATTATTATACCATGCTCTTACAATTCCTTTTTCCAGATAGAAGGCGTTATTTGAAACCTCTCCTTCGTTCAAGAGTAATGTTTTAGCAGGAACTTCCAGTCGTTCAAAGCTGCCTATGAATTTTCTCCATTTCTCTTTGGGAAAAGGAAATCTGTTTTTGATGTGTTCAAACATGGATATAAAAAAAGAACGGCGCTAGTCCGTTCTTATGATTTATTTAAATTAAACTTTTAATCTTAGCAATGATATCATCTCCTAATTTATCTGCTTCTTCCTGGGATTTAGCTTCTGTATAAATTCTGATGATTGGCTCAGTATTAGATTTTCTAAGGTGAACCCAGTTGTTTTCAAAGTCTATTTTAACACCATCAACGGTAGAAACTTCTTCATTTTCGTATTCTTTCTCCATTTTGCTTAGGATAGCATCTACATCAATTTCCGGAGTGAGTTCTATTTTCTTTTTCCCCATGAAATAGCTTGGATATCCTGCTCTTAGTTCAGAAACAGTTTTATTTTCCTTTGCCAGATGAGTTAAGAATAATGCTACTCCTACTAAAGAATCTCTTCCGTAGTGAAGATCAGGATAGATAATTCCTCCGTTTCCTTCCCCACCAATTACAGCGTTTTTCTCTTTCATTAAAGTGACTACATTCACTTCTCCTACAGCACTTGCAAAGTATTCTGAGTTGTGAGATTGAGCAACGTCTCTCAATGCACGGCTTGAGGAAAGGTTAGAGATGGCCACTCCATTTTTATTTTTCAACAGATAATCTGCAACGGCTACCAATGTATATTCTTCGCCGAACATTTCTCCTTTTTCATCAATTAGGGCTAATCTGTCTACATCCGGGTCCACTACAACTCCTAAATCTGCATTTTCTTTTTTAACCAGTTCACAGATATCGCCCAAATGTTCTTTTAAAGGTTCAGGATTGTGTGGGAAATCGCCTGTTGGCTCACAGTATAATTTAACGGTTTCACAACCTAATTTATCTAATAACATTGGAATAGCGATTCCTCCTGTAGAATTTACAGCATCCAGTACTACTTTAAAGTTTTTAGCTTTAATAGCTTCAGCATCTACCATTGGTAAATCAAGAATCTGCTGAATATGGATGTCAAATGCATCTTCTCTGGTTTCATATTTCCCAAGATTGTCTACTTCTGCATAATTGAAATCTTCACTTTCTGCTAAAGCAAGAACTTCTGCTCCATTTTCACCCGTGATGAATTCTCCTTTTTCGTTTAAAAGCTTTAGGGCATTCCATTGTTTTGGGTTGTGGGAGGCAGTAAGGATAATTCCTCCGTCTGCGTTCAATTCAGGAACCATTATTTCAACGGTAGGCGTTGTAGAAAGTCCTAAATCAACCACATTGATTCCTAATCCCTGTAATGTTGCTGTAACCAGTGAAGAAACCATCTGGCCTGAGATTCTAGCATCTCTTCCAATGATAAGGGTTAAGTCTTTTTTATTTTTATTATTCTGAAGCCATGTTCCGAATGCGGAAGCGAATTTTACCACGTCAAGAGGTGTTAAGTTATCATTTACTTTTCCTCCTATGGTTCCGCGAATTCCCGAAATAGATTTTATTAACGACATTCTGTTTTATTTCTAATTGATTAGTGTAATAATTTATGCGAAACAAAGATACTTAAAAAGACAGTCACCTTATAAAACAGGGATCTTTTTTTGAATTTTATCATACGTATTCTCTACCACTCTGGGCGGAGCAAAACGATAACCAATGTATAATAAACCATACACACTGTTATTCTGTACTACCTGACTTCTTGTCTGATTATAGGCATATGCACTGAAGTTCATTTTTCCGCCAAACAGAAATCTGTCTGTATTGTATCCTACGTGTAGACCGCCTTCCATTCTTAAGGTAAGATATTGGGCATTTGTTCTTATGCCATCACCCTGTACATTTTGATACGTTGAAAATTTTCCACCCAACCCAAGTGCGAGAAAAGGTGCAATATTTACGTTTTTTCCAAGTACCCAATTGTAGAAATACCCCATATTGGCTCCAATTTTATATTGGGTTTCCTTCAGACTCTGTTCTTGAACTTTATTTCTGAAAATGGTAAGATCATAGTCGAGAAACGGAATCCAGCTGCCACTACTCTTCTTTTGCCATTCACCCTGGGTGTAGATGCTTCTTGCGGAAAAATTTTTATTAAGAATATAAGATGTGGAACCGCCAAAGCTTTGCACCCTTAAGTCAGGAAACTGAGTATAAGGATCGCCTTCCTTCCAAGCTGGAAAGACTTCTTTCATATTTTCAATGTAGAAGCCTTTTACATTTTTATAATAAAGATTTTGAATAAATCTTTTGGGGAAAAATCTAATGCTGAAGTCTGTATAAGAACTGTTTCCTTTCAGATAATTGTCATTATTTCCTTCAAAGAATTTGGGGGCAAAGGATAAAGTCGCACTTATAATCCTATAATCGATGGATAGGGAAACTTTTGTTTTATTGTTGATAGAGAATATCTGCTGTTTTGCATTTTCTTTCTCTCCTTCTGTAAAGATATAACTCTCAATATTGGTATCCAGATTGGCACGGACCATTACCTGATCTGCATAAGATTTGATATTTGTTGTATCTGTTTGTGCGCTGACCCGAATAGCCAACAAAGAAAACAATACAACAACTCCTACTCTTATAAGATTCAATCTGAATATTTTAAATTAAAAAAATGAAATTACTACATTTTTTTTAATTATCCATTGAAATCTCTCTTAAGAACAGCCACAATCTTTATCGCATCCCGTTCTTTTGGAATTGAACTTACTAGGCGCAAAATTCTTTTTAAGTACCTTGAATAAAGAGTAACAAGCAAATGCTACTATTAATGCAATCAGTACATATTGAAAAATTAATGAAGAATCCATTACTTTAAAATTTGATATACTATCATCGACACAAAATATGCCAAACCTGTCATCATAGCTACCTGAAAGCCTGTCCATTTCCAGCTTTTGGTTTCTCTATAGACTACTGCCAGTGTGGAAACACACTGCATTGCAAATGCGTAAAACAGAAGAACAGAAATTCCTGTTGCAAAGCTGAAGACTTTCTCTCCGTTTGGCTTTACATCTCTTCTCATTTTATCAATCACTTTTACTTCCGGAGCATCATCTTCAAGGCTGTAAAGCGTTGACATGGTACCTACGAATACTTCTCTGGCTACAAAGCTGGTTAGGATTCCTACTCCCATTTTCCAGTCGTATCCCAGTGGTTCTATTATTGGTTCTATTCCTTTACCCATTTTAGCCAAATAAGAGTGGTCAAGATGAACATCTGATGCAACAAACTCATCTGCTTTTTGTTTAGGTCCGAAATAGCTTAAAACCCAGATTATAATACTTACAATGAAGATTATTTTCCCTGCACCCGTTATGAAATCCCACACTTTACCCAAAACCATTTTAAAGTCGTAACCGAAAAGTGGTTTTTTATAGGCAGGAAGATCCATTACCAAATAGGTTTTACCTTTATCTTTAATAAATCCTTTAAGAATTGCTGCGGAGAATAATGCTACTAAGAATCCTAGCAGATACATGCCCATCAGCACCAAAGCTTTATATTTTATTCCTAAAAATGATCCTTCTGAAATGATTAATCCGATAATGATACTGTATACCGGAAGCCTTGCAGAACATGTCATAAACGGCGTTACCAATATCGTTAGCAATCTTTCTTTAACGTTCTCTATATTTCTTGTGGAAATAACGGCCGGAATTGCACAGGCAGTTCCTGAAACGAGGGGAACAATACTTTTCCCATTCAATCCAAAAGGGCGAAGAAGCCTGTCCATCAGGAAAACAACTCTTGCCATATATCCGGAATCTTCCAATAAATAAAGGAAATACAGTAGAATACCAATCTGTGGTGCAAAAACTACAATTCCTCCGATTCCGGGAACAATTCCGTTAGAAATGAGTGAATTGATAGGACCTTCTGGGAGATGCTCGCTAGTAAAAGCTGCCAGCCATGAGAACGATTCTTCAATCCAGTTCATTGGATATTCTGCCAGGAAGAAAACGCTTTGGAAGATGACCAATAAGATTAATAAAAAAACGATATATCCCCAGAATTTATGAACTAAAACTTTATCAAGCTTTTCTGTTAACAATTCTTTGAACTGAGGTTTTTTGGAGATGACATCCTCCAATATTTTATCTACATTTTGGTATCTTCTAACAGTTTCCTTAACCTGTAATCTTTTAGGAACCAAACTTTTAGCATCAGACTCATTAATCTGATCCATTACAGATTCTATTTTACCAAGATCTGTTCCCAAAGAAAGGCTCATCCAAGCCTTATATTCATTATCAAAACCTTTGTGAGACGCTAGTTTCTGAATAAAATCTCTATGCTCGTTAGGAATTTCGAAGGATGCTTTCTCCGTCTTTACAAATTCGTTGTTAAAGACTGCATCTCTCACTTCATTGATTCCAATCTGCTCCTTGGCATTGGTTTGAATGATCTTAATCCCTAATGCCTCTGAAAATTTTTGAATATCTATCGTAATGCCTCTTCTTTCCGCCTGGTCAATCTGATTAACAATCAGAATCATCGGAATCCCAAGATCCTGAATCTGCTGGAATAGAAGAAGACCTCTTTTTAAACTTAATGCTTCAAGAATATAAACAACTCCTGCGTAGTTTTTCTGCTCATCAAGAAGGTATTTTGAGAAAATAGCTTCATCTTCTGAGCTTGGATAAACGCTGTAAGAACCCGGAAGGTCAATCACTTCAACGTCCTCATTTTTATGGGTATAGTTTCCTGAATGACTTGCAACGGTAACTCCAGCATAATTTCCGGTTTTCTGCTTTTTGTTACAAAGCGCATTAAAAACCGTTGACTTTCCTACATTAGGGTTTCCGACTAAAAGTATCTGTTTTTTCTTGTTTGCCTGCATTAATTCAATTCTTCAACAATAATATAATCTCCTTCTTCCTCACGAAGAGCAATCCGGCTTTTCTCTGCTCCAAATTCCACATACATCGGTCCATTAAACGGAGCCTGGTATAAAATCCTGAAAACGGTCTCCGGAAGAAGCCCCATTTCAATGATTTTATTAGGCATTTTCAGATGGTCATTATCATACCCCAATATCTTTCCCATTTTGTTTTTAGGAAATCCACTTAATTTATGTAATTGTTTCTCTTTCAAAGCCCTGATTTTTTGTACTGCAAATATACGCTATTTAAATTTAATCTAAATAACGTTTCGGTCATAAAAAAAATCAACCCAAATACATTGCTGCACCTGGGTTGATTCGGAATATAATTTAGTTGATATGAATGCTTATTTTTTCTTTTTGTCTGAAGAAGGTTCTCCTTTTTCAATCGGATTATCATTGGCATTAAAATAATCCTTAGTCATTTTTTCCTGTCTTTTCAGTGCGTCTCCTATGGTTACATCAGATCCCGGCATTTTCATACTCATCATTTCCGGAGTTACTCTTTGACGAATTTCCGCCATTGGATCTTGTTTAAAACTTGTGTAGGCCTTATCAAATTTTTCTTTTGTAGTAGGTGTTACTGTATTGGAAATACCATATTTTGCATTGATCTTATCCGAATAGGATAATTCTTCATAGTTTGCTATTTTTTTATTTCCACTCAGCATCCATGAATAGTTTTTCTCTGCATCTTCAATCTTAACAATTAAGCCTGGAAGACCATAGAATTTATAAGGACCATCCTGGAAAGGAATATCTGAACTGAACCATGCCGTCCATGTTCTACCACCATATTCTGTAGTGGCTTTCTGAGTATTGTATTCTCCTATTTTTTGTTTTTCCGGCTGAATATTCCATGTGAATTTAACAGGATCATCATATCCGAATAAATTCATGCTTACTCTATCAATGTACTGCTCCTTCATTTCCGGATACGTTTTTACAATCTTGTAAGCAAACTTAGGCATTCTGATAAGCTTTGAAATATCTTTCCAGGTCTTTGCTTTTTCCATTTCCTCTACAGCAAGTTTGATAATGGAATCCTGTGAAGGAATGGTATAATCCTGATAAATAGATTTTTTGGGAGTAATATCCAAAATCGTAATCAGTTTGTCCAGCTTGGCAGAATCTTTTTTAGGCTTAAATGTAAGCTCATAAAAGAATCGGTTAGCCGTTTCTTTCGTTTCCTGAGCATTAACAAAGGCAAAAAGTGTGATAAGAAATACTGAAAATAGCTTTTTCATTTCTCAAGTTTTATTAATTAGTACTCCCTTTTGAAAATTTGTTACAGTTTTTCTTCATTTTTTTTTAAGATAGAAGCACGAAGATGAAGTCAGGAAGGTAATATTGACAGGACAATAACTATTTGTATGAAAAAATTATGATTCTCTTAAAACATTTTCAGCAGTAAAAGGTTTAACTTTAATCATCTCAAAAACAAAATATTATGGATACTTTATCACAATTTAAAAATGAGCTGGAAGCTGAATACCAGACGACCAGAAAATTCTTTGAAACTTATCCTGACGAAAAAAACGACTATGCTCCCCATGAAAAAAGCATGAAAATGTTACCTCTTGCCACTCATATTGCTGAAATTTTTGAATGGCCGAACACTATGCTCACCACTTCAGAACTTGATTTTGGCAGTGGAGATTATCAACCTAAGCAGCTTTCTACAAGAGAAGATCTTCTTCAAACTCTTGATCAGAATTTCAAATCAGGGAAGGCAGCTCTTGAAAATGCTAATGAGAACGATCTTACTGCAAGCTGGGCATTGAAAAATAATGGGGAAGAGCTTGCAAAATGGTCTAAATATGAATCCATTCGTCATGCTTTAAACCAAATTACGCATCACAGAGCTCAATTGGGAGTTTATTACAGAATCAATGATATTCCTTTACCGGGAAGTTATGGCCCTTCTGCCGATCATCAGGCTTTTTAATTAATCGCTATATATCTCAACAAAAAACCAATCCTTTCGGATTGGTTTTTATTTTATTTAAAATTGAACTTTACAGTAAGCATCACTTGGCTAGGGCGGAGCTGAATTTTTGAATAAGTGGTACTGTTGGTTCTGTCGTTAATGCTATAAGTTTCAAAAACTTTTCGGTTTCCAACATTCATCCATTTAAGCTCAAAATCAATTTTCTTTTTCGCCCATGAGAACTGATAGGAAAGGTCAAAAAAGGCATTGTTATAGTTTCTGGTTCCATCACTTGTATTAATCTGGTCCCAATTGAATCCGATGGTATGGTTTTCTATCGGATAGAAGAAAGTTGCCAGGTTATGATTAAATCCGGTATTCGTTCCTAATCTTCCAGAAAGGCCAATATTATCCTGCTTAGTTCTGGAAAAACTCAGGGTATAATCCAGACTCATCCAGCTGAAGTAAGTATTGTTCAGTTTGAATCCATAGTTCTGAGCATTGTTTTTGCTTAAGTAAGGCGTATCTCCAAGAAATGCGTCAGACTTTGTTAAAGCATTACTGTAGCTTACAGAAGCATTCGTTTTAAACTTTGGAAAATATTTTCCTACCTCTGCACTGAACCTATTGGTCTTGGAGTGATTTTCAAGCTCTTTATACTGAATTAGGGTAAATCCGGTTACAGGATCCAATATAGGAGCTGCAACAAGATTTCTCTTGGTATCCCCTATTGAGTAATTGATATTAAAAAATAAATTATTCAATGGGTTTCTATACTCTATTCTTGAGCCTGCTGTTTTTGAGTTATTCTGAGGAATCGGATTATTAGAGTCCATCACGCTTATCCCGTTCGGAGAAGTCATCATATATCCTGAATAAGCCGAATTGATCTCTCCAAAATTATTGTTGATATTCCCAGTAACCGATGCTTTCCAAAATGAAGCAAAAGAGTACTGGACAAATAAATTGGGTTCAAAAGTAACTTTATTCGATGATTTTGATACATTTCTCAAAGGGTCATCTGCTTTGATATTGTTTGAGTTTACGGGAAAGTTCGCAAAAAGCATCCATGATTCACCCTTATAATTTACTCCTAAGCTTCCATATGGTGTCGCTGTAGAATAGGTAAGATCGTTATTGTATTTATCTCCATATCCAAAATAATCACCATTTTGAAGGTTGGTAAGACTGGAGTTAAGTGTTGTAGATTTAAAGTTAAATCCTACTTCTGGTGTAAATGTCCATCCTTTTGCAGAAAAGCCAAGGTTAGCAGAATGATTGGCTTCAAATGTTTTTAATCTGAAATTCTGTCTTACAGATTCAGCATTAGCCCCTGGTGTGAAGCCTGGTATTTCCAGGTATGATGCAGGAGCGATATCTAATGTCTGCCTATCTGTCTGATAGTTCAGATAAGATTTTACATTAACCATTTTCTCTTTCCATGGAATAATGGTACTCAATGAGTTTTGAAACGATGAAGTTGGAGACTCCAACGCTTCTGCTCCATTTCTGCTGTTTGTACTTGCTGATGTACTGATTCTGTTTGTTATTGCCCTGTCTGCATTCCAATACTGAGAAAAGCTTGTTGTATTTTTAAAGAATCCTTTTTTAGCATTTTTGGTGAAAATTAATTCTCCTTTTAATTTATCTGTATAAAAATTATTAAAAATATCCTGAGTTACTCTAGGTCCCGCCTGCCCGTTCACCAGATAATCCGTCTCACTGTGGCTTTCTCTTTCTACAGAATTATTGGTATAGTTAGCACTGGCTTTTAATTCCCACTCTTTCTTTTTATCAATATTAACCAGATAGTTAGCTGACAAATAGTGTACATTATTCATTAAATATCTTCTTACAGGAAGATTAGGAGTATTTGCATTTTCTACATTCAGCCAAGAGTTTTGTCCTGCATTAATTCTTCTTCCTTCCCATCCACTTCCGAAAGCAAGTATATTCCCTTCATTTTCCACTTGTTCTCCCACATTATTGGCTTTGTAATTAACAACCCACTGGCTTTTCTGTCCGAAAAACATAGGGGTTAGTTTTACATTCCAAAGCAACTGTTCACCCAAGCCTGCCCCCACTTCTCCACGACCGGTCATCGTTACAGAATTTTTTAGCTTAATATTGATTGCCGCCTGATCTGAAGGCACTTTATCCTGAAGAATTTTTACCGGCTGGTGGTTTTCCAGAACTTCTACTTTCTGTACAGCATCTTTTGGCAGCGAGTTATTGATTGTTCCATAGCCGCCTTCCATAAGGTCTTTACCATTCACGTAGAATTTATTGATCGCATTTCCCTGATACTTGATGGTTCCATCTGTACTAACTTCTATGCCAGGAATCTTTTTCATTACATCAGCCAGCGTTCTGTCGTTTTTACTGTTGAATGCCTTAAGATCATAGGAAATAGTGTCTCCTCTTGCGGTGATCATTTTGGTCTTCAGCTGTACTTCCTTAATTTCTGTGGCTTCAGACTGCATTTTAAAATTTAAAGTCTGATCGCTGTTACTGATTTGTTTTGTAAGGGGTTTCTGATTGAAAGCTTTTACTTTAAGATCTACATTAGATTCCGGAGAGGTAAAAGTTACCTTGTATTCTCCTTTAGAATTGGTGATTCCGTAGGCAAGAATAGCATCTTTACCGGGTTCTTCAATGGTTACACTTGCACTAGGTATAGCCACCCCATCATTATCTGTAATTTTTCCGGAAATTGTTTTCTGAGCAAAGGTGAATACCACCATAAAGAGCATCAAAAAAAAGGAAATATTTTTTTTCATATTCATTATTTGAATAATTAGTTAATCATTGTAGTTTTTCGTTACACTTTCTTTAAAGATATATTTTTGATTAAAAGGTTAAATTATATAACTATAAAAATAGTTATTATTTGCCTTTTCAGAAAGAAAAAATTATAGCAGCAGAAAAAAAGTATTCCTACTTGATGGAAAGAACCAAAAAATGTAAACAGACGACATTACAAATCACCAATTAATGAATAATTATAAATTTAACCACCTGTTATTCAGTAAATTGGATTTAAATGTTAAAAAATCAAACATTTATTCTAAATAAAAAAAATTCTAAAGACCAAAATTTTTAAAAATAAAAATTAAAAATATCTCCCCAAATATTGAATTAAAATAATATAACTTCTTCTAATTCTTTAATTTATCCACTTTTTCTAAAAAAATCCTGTGAAATAAAAATAATACCTTCGTATCAGAATGGATTTTTATTCATCTATTTTGTGTTTTTGCCCTGTGATTCTATTACAGGGTATTTTTTTTTCAAATTGCTAAAAAAATGGAAAATTGGATAAAAAATTGCAAATGTTAATATTTTTATTTAGACTAAATAATTAAAAATAAATTGGATTATATATTAAAAAAAAATTAAAAGCTGGCTGATAAATATTTATTTAATAATTTTGTAACATAAAATTTACAAAATGGGAATTAATTTAAAGCCTATAGATATTGTAGATGATATTTCTAAAGAGGAATTCTTCGAAAAATACCTAAAGCCAAGAAGGCCCGTTGTCATCAAAAATATGGCAAAAAAGTGGCCTGCTTACCAAAAATGGACGATGGAGTATATGAAGGAGGTTGTTGGAGATGTGGAGGTCCCGTTATACGACAGCTCAAAGGCAGATCCTTCTGCTCCCATCAATGCTTCTGCAGCCCAAATGAAATTCGGTGATTATATAGATCTTATACAGAGAGAGCCTACTGATCTTAGAATTTTCCTTTTCGACCCTATAAAATATGCTCCGAAACTTCTGGAAGATTATATTTCTCCTAAAGAACTCATGGGAGGTTTCCTTGATAAATATCCTAATATGTTCTTCGGTGGAAAGGGCTCCGTAACTTTCCTTCATTTTGATATAGATATGGCGCATATTTTCCACACCCATTTCAATGGAAGAAAACATGTCCTTCTTTTTGATTATAAATGGAGAGAAAGATTATACCAGATTCCTTATGCAACCTATGCTTTGGAGGATTATGATATTGAGAATCCTGATTTTACAAAATTCCCGGCATTGGATGGTGTAGAGGGTATTGAATGTTTCCTTGAACATGGTGATACACTATTTATGCCTACAGGATGGTGGCACTGGATGAAATACCTTGATGGTTCTTTCTCTATCTCTTTAAGAGCCTGGGATAAATCATGGGCAGTAAAAGCACATTCGTTATGGAATCTTACAGTACAGCGTAAATTTGATGACATTATGAAGTCGAGTTTCAAAAAGAAATACATGGACTGGAAAGAGAAAATGGCTGTTAAAAGAGCAGAAATAGCTTTAAAAAGAGGCTTACCAAGATAAATAAAAAAGACGTTTCATTGAAACGTCTTTTTTATTTTATTAATTCATAATCAATAATTTACAGCACTCTAAACACTGGATATTGTCTGAAAGTTGTTTCTTCAAAGTAAGGGGAATGTTTATACACCCAATCCAGTTGAGCTTCACCATCTTCAAATAGTTTTTTATCTGATTTTTTGGCTGCTTCAAAAGCATCCTTTAATTTTTGATTTGTTTTCAACAATTCAGCTGCAGTATCTTCAAAAATATAGGCTGAATAATATTCTTTCTGAGCCAGAATTCCATCAAAGAAATTCCAATTAAAGAAAGAGTCTAATGCTTCAGGTTCAAGGGTTTCTATAATATATTTAACTCCAGATTGGTTGGTAGAAACAATATAGTCTCCTGCCATAAATACACGATCTTTTTTGGATGGCTCAACAACGGTTTCATAATGCAGATAATGTCCTTCGTAAGGATTTTTTACGGTTTTAAAGTCTTTGATCTTGTAGGATTCTACAGCAATAGTGCTATCCTTCTGAATCAGTTTCATCTGAATTCCGTTTCTTTTAAATTCTTCAAGAACTCTGTACTGCGACTGTGGGATTACATAGTATTTAGGAATGCTGATATATCCTGTAGGAACTGCTGTGTTAAAAAGTTTTATGTTCTTTGTAAATGGCTTGTTTCTGTCGTAATACAGCCTTGGTTTTCCAGAAATTTCGCTAGGTTTGTATTGACCTTCATACCCTTTAAAATCCATGGTTGTATACTTGGTAGAATCTATTTTCCATCGGATTCCGTATGATTTCCCAGCCTGGTATTGCTTAAGGTTTTCTATACGAAGCTGTTTTATTTTCTGGTAGTCTTTATCCAGATTTTGCAGATTCACCAACATATACTTGTAAGTGGCATCTACTCTTTTATCATAAGGCTTCAGCATGTGGGTTTCAGGAACGGTTCCCAAAGAATTGAACAAAGTGGTATAGCCTGTGGAATATCGCGGAGAGTCTTCGAATGAGGCAAAACCCACTTCAGGAACATCACCGTGAATATTGACGTAAGGAGTACTTTCATAGCCTAATTTCTTCATATCATTAAGGTTTTTAGCCTGATAATCATTGTAAAAGTAAGCTCCAAGGACATTTCCTAAACGTTCTTTAAAGGTTGAAATATAGGTGAAAGTATATTGATAATCGGCTCCATTACTGACGTGGTTATCAATAAAGACATCGGGTTTCAGCCATTGATAGATTTCCTGAAAGCTTCTTGCATTTTTAGAATCTGCTTTAATAAAATCTCTATTGAGATCATAATTCCTTGCATTTCCTCTGAACCCGTACTGTTCCGGACCATTTTGGTTGGCTCTGGAATGGGATCCCCTGTTCAGCATTCCACTGACATTGTAAGCAGAAATAGCAGCAATAATAAAGTTCTGTGGAGTTTTAATCTTCCTGATTGCCAGATCTCTCATCAGCATCATGGTAGCATCAATTCCGTCTGGTTCTCCCGGATGAATTCCATTGTTGACAAAGAGAATGGCTTTATCTTTTCTCAGTTTTTCAATATTCTTTTCAGGGAAAGGATTGTACACCACCACATAAATGGGCTTTCCGTTGTCATCTTCTCCTTTTTTAAGGTATTGAATGGTATTAAAATTCTGGGCTAAATCCTGATAATATGCATTCATTTCATCGTAGGTAACAGTTTGGTTACCATTTCCTTTTTCAAAAGGGGTCTGAAATGTTTTTTGAGCAAAAACCAGGGATGAACTTAGAACAAGCAGCAGGTATTTCAGTTTCATTATTGAGGTAATTTTCTGGATTTAAAATTAATCAATATGATCCTGTCAAAAAAACAAAATAGAGATCAATACATTATTTTTTCTGCTTTCTTTTCAATCATAATCAGATCACAGATTTCTCGATTTGATTTCTTTATTCGCCAATTTAAGATTAATAAGTAAAGGCAGCATTGTTACAGGCATTACGATGAATGGAGTAAATGCTACAAAGGGAAATCCCTTAGCTCCTTTTATGGATAGAAGCGCAATAAAAGCTATGATTCCCAACAAAAAAACAACTCCGAAGCCGATAGAGACTCCTTTGAGTGTATTTCTTTTTTTAATCAGCTCTTCATTGGTTAATGATTCATAGATGTTTTTATTCATTGAACACAGTTTTTTACAAATATAACTGGTTTCAGGAATATAAAATACCGGAAAACAAAAAGGAAATAACTCTGTCATTCTAAAAGTAACGAAGTGAAATGAAGAATCTAAGCCACACTTGAGATTCTTCCTTCGTCAGAAATCGAAGATTCGACGTAGTCAATGACAGTGGTATATATTGTATATTATTTATTCAGCATATCGCCATTTCTCCCTTTTTCATGAGGATATAAGGAGGGAAGCGAATCGCTTTGCCAAAATTCATTGGTATCAATATCCATAATGGATAAGGCTCCGGTAAAGGCTGCACCGGTATCCATATTCCAGATATTGGCTTTATTGGTTGGGGTTTTACTTCCAATATACAGCGTTGGAGTATGCCCGATAAATATCTCCTTGTAAAGAAGCAGTCTTTTAGGATAGAGCATAGAGTGTTTTTCTAATTTTTTATCCATTGCTACTGCTGTTTCCCAAAGGGTTCTGTCCCAACGGTAATTGCTGGAATAGACTTCTTTTTCCGGGCCATGCATGGAAGAATATCCGGCATGAATAAACAAACGATTCTGGTCATCAACGTGATAACTTTTCATACGTTGGAAAAACTCAAGATGAATTTCCAGGTCTTCCGGTGAATGATTTTCATAACTATCTACTGTACTTGTCCCGCCGTTGGAAAGCCATACACCTGGTCCTTCTCCACGGGCTAACCAGTCTTCACACCAAACATCATGATTTCCTTTGATGAAAATACAATCCTGTTTTTCGGAAAGTTGTATTAAAGTCTTAATAACCTGGAAAGATTCGCTCCAGCCGTCTACATAATCTCCAAGAAAAATTAATTTGTCATTCGGGGTAACCTCAGCTCTTTCAAGTACCTGCTGCAATGCCTTAGATCCGCCGTGAATATCTCCTATTACTAATGTTCTGTTCATTTCATGTTTTAGTTAGCGAAAAGATAAGCCATTATCTTTAAAATAATGGCTTTTTTAGTTCAACAACTGCTGTTTTATTATTTTGAAATGTATTTCGGGTCTACAAACTCTGTAAGCCATACTCCGTTGGCTGATTGATAGAAAGCAACTCCTTCTTCATACATTGTTCCGGTTCTGATGGTCAGAATTATGGGTTTTCCGTGTCTCATTCCAACCTTTGTAGCCGTCTCTTTATCAGCACTTAAGTGTACATGTTGGCGGGTTCTTTTTTCAATTCCTTTTTCTAAAATGGAAGAAATATTGGCTTCCGCTGTTCCATGATATAAAAAATCCGGAGGTTGTACAGCTTTCAAGGCTAAATCTATATCAATAGAATGTCCCTGGCTGGCTCTGATCCTTGTTTTATCTTCATTAAAGGCAAATCTCTTTTTATTATTGGTTTCAACCACCTCATCTAATTCTTCCAGAGAAAAATGCACTCTCTTTTTAGCTGATTTTGTTCTCAGCTCTTCGACATCTGCCCATCCGTTTTCATCCAGATTTAGGCCAATAGTTTCGGGTTGGTGCCTCAAAATAAGGCTTAAAAATTTACTTATTCTTTTTGTTTCTATTTCGTTCATTGTTTTTTGTGTTTTAATTAAGCATTATAAAATTCGGGGGAAAAAGTCACTGTAAACCCTGTTGTTTTATGGATATCATCCGCATATTGATCAAAATAATAGATCTCCGGTGATATTGAAAGGGTCACAAACGATTTTTTGTACAGGTAAATCCACAAACAAGATTCAGCCGGGCCTTTTCCCTTCAGCATATTTTGAATTTCTATTCCATTGATCTTATTTAAAGGAACTAGTAAGGTTTTCTTTTGATCTGAAAAACCAAGCAGACTATTTTGATTGTCTATCCAAAGTAAGGTATTATCCTTTACCCTATTCAGTACTTCAACCGGAGTCTGAAATGCATAATCCAGCGAATAATGAACACGGCAATTTCCAACTTCCAAAGCTTTATTGATTTCGATTCTTCCATGATATTTCTTCAATGGGAAATCCGGACTTTTATTCTCTGGATCATCTTTGGAAAACATACTGGTCAATATTTTTAGGAAAGATTTCATTTGTTTATTGAGTATAATTTTTTAATATCAGGCAAGATTTACCAGTTTATCAAATAAGAGCTTCATTCCCTGCGTTGCGGTTTCTTTCATAACCACAGCTCTCTGCCCATAGCCAAAACCTGTTTCATTAGGATTGATAACAATTAAAAGGCAGTCATCTTTAATATCATGGATTAATCCGGCTGCAGGATATACTTGTAAAGAAGTTCCGATTACCACTAAAATATCTGAATCTTTTACCATTTCTCTGGCATCCTGATATAAAGGAACATCTTCTCCGAACCAAACGATAAACGGCCTCAATTGGGCGCCATCTTCGGCTTTATCTCCAAGTTTGATATCGTCTTTTTGTTCATAAGTCAGTCTTTTATTGTTACAAGAACATGATTTGAACAATTCTCCGTGGATGTGAAGAATCTTAGTGGAACCGGCTCTTTCATGCAGATCATCAATGTTTTGGGTAATAATCTGTACCTCAAAATATTTTTCCAGTTCTGCTACTAATTTGTGGGCTTCATTAGGTTCTACTTCGTGAAGTTGACGTCTTCTCTGGTTGTAAAATTCCAATACTAAAGCTCTGTCTTTTCTCCATCCTTCCGGACTGGCCACATCGGTTACATTATGATTTTCCCAGAGACCATCTCCGTCTCTGAAGGTTTGAATTCCGCTTTCTGCACTGATTCCTGCTCCGCTTAATATGGTTAGTTTTTTCATTGGTTTTAATTTTATTTTGTACACTGTTTTTTTGGCCACTAATGCACGAATATAATTGATTTTAAAGAGGAGGATTTAAAAGCTTTTTATAAATTTCTTCATTCTCTTCATCAAAACAGACAAAAATAACTTTCTCTATGATATCTGATTGAAATTTTCTTACTTCATCAACAGCTATTTCTGCTGCCAGTTCTTTTGGAAATTTATAAATTCCTGTACTGATATTAGGAAAAGCTATGGTTTTAACTCCAAGATTTTCTGCCAACAGTAAAGAGTTCTTATAACAATCTAATAAAAGCTTTGAGCTTTTTTCTTTATCATCATTCCAAACCGGCCCTACAGTATGAATAACATATTGCGCAGAAAGATTTCCTGCTGTTGTTACTACTGCTTCCCCTGTATTGCATTTACCTTGTCTGTTTCTGATTGCTCTACAGTCTTCCAGAATTTGTGGTCCTCCTGCTCGATGAATGGCACCATCTACACCCCCACCTCCCAATAAAGAAGAATTAGCTGCATTGACAATGGCATCTGTATTAATTTTTGTGATGTCTCCTTTTATAACTTCAATTTTCATAATTTTTTTTTCAAAGTAATTGTAATCATTACTTTAAATTAAGTTTCCTGTTAAGAACCTCATCATCAAATAATAATGGTTTTTCTTCAGGAATGACAAGCTGATCTAAATCATCATTCAGGACAGAATGGTACTGCTCTTTTACAAAATCAGAGATATTTTCAATTAAAATAATATCTTCTTTTGCAAAAGAATGAATATGCTCATCTCTTAAACCAATTTGTATAGCTCTTCTTTCCAGTTTGTTTCCAAAAGGATCATGATCCGGATCCCACTGAAGTCTTACAGATGATTCTTTTACCCGATTCTGCCACACTTCTCTGGATATTCCAAGATCATCAATATAGCTAGAAACAATAGAATTTTCAAGGTATTTTTTGAATGCATCTAACTTTAGATGTATAGCCAATACACATTCCTGTCCTTCTTTTGTTCCCCAGCCATTACGATACATCATCCAAAGGAAATTAGGTTTTATCCAAGTCATCCTTTCCAGACTGAATCCACCACCAAAATATTGATTTTTAACTGCAAATTCTCCTATTGCTCTTTTGTATGACTGATAGACTACAATTTTCTCATCATCATACTGTGCCATAATGTGATGCCCTTTTTGAGGCCAATCTGGTAACTGTTCTTTATATTTTTTTAATGTAAGTTTCATTGTATTTCTTCAAATGGCTTCAGCATCTCCTCTTTCTTTGTAAGCACTGCAAAAACCACTCTTTTAAATTTATTCTTATATTTTCCCTGGAGGTACTTTTTGAAAAGACCGGCAATTTCTTTCGGATCGTTTTTGAATACTCCACAGCCCCAGGCTCCTAAAATAAGAGTTTCATTTCCATGATATAGGGCTAATGACAGCATTTTATCTGTTCTTATGTCCATGGCACCTAATATCTCTTTTTCTCTTTCAGGTTCCTGACGTTTTACCACGCCTGCATTAACTGCCGGGGACGTTATAAAATTACACAGAACAGGTTTAGGTAAAAGTTCTCCTTTATCTTTTCTAAATACTGGAACTTTTGGACTGTAAATCATTGTATCGGTATAAAAACACGATTCCATTGCCCTGTGAACAGTGTAATAATCCCAGGCCTGAAGCAGGCTTTCATGCAAACCTGAAGTTCTTGCCAGGCTTTCTTCCTGTGCTTCTGCTCCATTGATGAATCCACCACCTGGATTTTTTGCTGATGCAAAATTCAAGCACATGATCTTTTCCTGATCTTCAGCTGCGGCTAATTCTAAAATAGCTTTTAGTGAGCTGCAGCGCCATGTTTCAAATTGAGTTTCAAAATGAGTTTCAGGCATTGGCCTCATTGTCATTTCAGAAAGCTGTTCCGGAGTGAAAAGACCGGTTTCTTTTTTACTGATTTCCAGCTCTTTTGCTATATCTATTCTTTCGTTTTCTGTGTTTATATAATATTTTCTGGCTAGGATATCCAATGTATCTTTTGCCATTCCTTTATTGGTCATGATTGTTTTTGTTTTTGGCTACGAATTTTCTAGCAAATACATCATTTAAAAAACTCATTGTAATCACACTGTATATTGTATTCGTGCATTCGTGGCATTATCATTTAATTCTTTTTTTTCGCCACGAATGCACGAATATTTTTTACAATCTTACGGACTCGTGATGATTATTTTAATTTTCTGATCCTATCCTCTGAGCAATCTCATGGGATAGCGGATATATTTTTTCTATAGGCAATAGCTTCTTTGCTTTATTAAATTCTCCTTGCTTGGTAAGGGTTAAAATTTTTTTTACCAGGGGTGAATAATCTTCTATTTTTACAATCCAGTCTTCATTAAATTCTTCTATCAGATAGCGACTGATTCCAACCTGAATGGAACGATATTCCAGTTTGTTTCCTTTAATATTCCTTTCCGGATCCCATTGTACATATACTTTGGCTTTTTCAAACTCTTCTTCCCAAATTTTGGGATTGGGATAGACTCTTTTTTCAGGAGAGGTTAAAATAGCCAGTTTCAAGGCTTTTTCCCAGGCTTCCCGCTTAATATGTATCGCAAGAGTACATTCCTGATTGGATTTCTGTCCGTAATTGCTTCTTTCCATCATCCAGAGAAAAGAAGGTTTAATCCACGTCATCCTGCTGAATGAAAAAGGAGCACTGAACTTCTGATTCTCTACTGCAGCTTTTGCAATGGCTTTATTGTAAGCCTGATAGACAACAATAGTATCACTGGTATAATCTGCTCTTATTTCAAATTCTTTCATCACTTATTAATCAAAATCATAGACATATACCTCAACATTTTTATTCAGTAGGGTTCTTTCTATGATAGGTTCTATCTGCTCCCATTTTCCGCCTGCCAATCCACATCCAATTCTCGGCATATGAATGCTTGCATCGAGTTCTATGGCTTCTTTGGCTAATGTTTCCAGACATTTTTCAATGGCTTCATAGCGAACGGGAACTCCATTGCTTCCAGTTTTCATTCCTTTCTGCCCGATCATATTGGCTACATAGATATATTTTTCAACCTGTACAATCTGAATTTCTCCTAATCCAAAATGATTTTCACTTCTGAAACGGTGCCAATTTCTGTACTCTTTTTCCGGAGCTTCCCATCTTTTGGAAACTGCCAGTACAAAGCCTTTTCCCCAACCTCCCAGATCATTACAGATATGAGCAATAATTTTTATTCCTTTTGCCTGTGGAACTGTAGCATCTCCTTTTAAATAGTGTATCGTTTTCATTGTTTCTTTTTCAAAATGCATTTATTTACCTCATCATTCTATTCCAACCCTAAATATAAGATAAAACCTCTGTATTCAGTATTAAATCAGCCTTTTAAAACCTTTTGAATAAGGAGAATAAGATCCGAAAACAGTATCAAACTTCATTTCCAGTTTATCAAATTTAAACTCTTCATCCATCTGATCCAGACAGGTTACCACTAAATTCTTTTTTGTTGAATTGACATACGCTCCATCCAATTTTAAGGCATAATTCAATAGTTTATAATCTAAATCACCGAACCTCAGGTCTTTCTGATACTCATTAAAGGTACAGGTTTCCTCTTCATTGTTTTTCAGCATCATCTCTTTTTCATTGCTCATCCAGCCATTTCCGTGACGTGTTGCATAACTTCTGGTCACATAAAACATCTCAATATCTTCAATATGAAGCTTTTTACAGATCTCATAAGCATTTTTTGAGGTGGTATGAGCATAGGTTACGTTCGGAAAAACGCCGTGATCCATATCTAATAAAATCCCCTGACTTCCTTCAAAAATGAGATTTTCAAATGAATTCAGATAGCTGTAATCATCAATCTTCCAATCTATTTGCTCAATAGCTTCTAAAAAAGGATTGATCTGTTCATTAATCTGATCTTCATCCATAAAACCGAAGTAATAAGCAATTCCTTTTAGTTTTTCTACCAGCATTTCTTTTGGAGCGATAAGATCAATAGCGAATAGTTTGTAAGGGCTTTCATTTCTTTTCATCGTTGCCCCTACTCCTTTTCCACAAGTTCCGTGTTCCAGATTTTTGGAACTGTTTCTGTTTTGCCAGACATCAAAAGGCGTAGTTACCTTCGCTAAAGGATGAATATGAAGCTCTGTATTTCCGTTTTTTGCTTTTAATTCTTCCCTTTCATTGAATAAAAATTGAGGATGAATCGTGCAATGTTCCGTAAAATAGGACGGTAATCCGCGAAGAGCTCCGCTTGCAAAGCTCGAATGAACATGTTTTCTATCCTCCATCATTACTGTATGAGCCGCCTGTTGACCTCCTGAAAATCTGATCACCACAGACTCCGGGTTTTGCTGAGCCAGAAAATCTGTAGTGATCCCTTTTCCTTCATCTCCGAAACCTAATCCTATAACTATTTGCGCCTTTTTCATGTCTAGCATTTTTAAAATTATTGCCCTTCCGGCAAATTGGTGTTCTAAAGCATCTGTACGTTGTCTAATCCTTCCTGATTTGGTGTTCCAAAGGTTTTATCTTTAAACTTTTCACAGATAATCCTTTTGATCACCTCCGGAATTTCTCTGTGGTCTTCTATGGATATACAATTCTGACCTAACAGTTCTTTCCAGCCTTTGTCTGCTCTTACAGCCTGATCAGAATGTAAGACACTGATGTGGTATACTTCGTATCGTTTTTTAGCTTCCTCCAACAGTTCATAATGAGTATAGGTTTGTTGTCCTGAACCCATCAATTCCCTGATGGCAGATGCCGGAAGTACCTTCAGACAAGGCTCGTCTCCTACAGTAAACAACAATCCTTTCTGATTTCTTTTTTCAAAGGCATCTGTTCTGGTATGGAACGCTGCAAAATACCATGCTAAAAGATAGCTTTCACCAGCATTTCCTCCACCTCCGGATTCAATATAAGTACGGGTAAGCCACATATCCAGTTCTTCATCTCCTGACTCAAACTGTCCTACCTGAAGTGGATAGCTGTCACATTCATGATCTCCTATTCCCAGGAAAAGCAATGCCGGATCCGGAACTCCGCTTTGGATAATTCCACCCATCAGCTTGGGTAAACCTTCTCTGATGAGTTCATGAGGAATGTGTCCCATGCTTCCCGTTACATCCAATCCCAGGATAATTGGAACTGAATTAGGATGCACTTCAGAGTCTCTTGATTCCCTGAAGGAAATTCCGTTAGGAATCATTGAGGGATGTGCCTGTCTTTTGGCATTCTGTGTGAAGATTTCACTTGCAGATTTTGTTTTATAACCTGCTTTGCTTGCTCTGTCATAACGAGCGTCTATATCGTATCTTGTACTTCCCATGACTAAAATGTTTTTCCAAATAAATATTCAAATCTCTTTTGACTCACTTCTAACTGAATATTTAGATTTCTGATTGTTAATGATAATTCCATGTCTTTCTGAACGAATGCTTCGGGATTAAAATCCGTAAAAGTCAAACTGTTTCTGTCCAAAGGACTGATATCAATAAGTCCTTCCTGTTCCCGCTCGAGTCTTTTTATTTTCAACTCGATGTCTTCTACCTTGCGCCTGTAGATCAATTCTGAATCTTCTCCGATCGTTCGCGCACGGTCTTCTCTGATCTGATCATTATTTCTCTGTAATGATTCGATAAATCTTGGTTTTAATTCATCTTCCATATCTGATCATTTTTTGTGTTATTATTACGCTAATTAAAAAGAGCATAGCTATGCTTCGTTCCTGCATTCATTTTAACAGGAATACATTACATCAGTTCTTAAAACATATTTTAATCCGCTCATCAAAGTTTTTCCTTCGTGTCTTAAAGGATGGTAAAAGATTAAGGCAGTGCCTTTCTTAGGAGCAACCGTGAACAAGTTTTCAAATTCTGTTTCTCCGCCTTCAAAATCATCATTCAGATAAATTAAAAAGGTATAGAAACTCTTCTCTTTTTCGTTTCTGATATAGCTTCCGTCACGGTGCATTTTAAATTGCTGGCCGGGAGAATACTTATAAACCCTGAACATCTCATTGAAATTCAAAAGCCTGTAGTTTTCATGTGCTTGTGGAAGAAATTCAGCTGCTTTTTTAAAAAGATCTTCAGCCAGATTGTTATCAAAAATCATCAGCCTGTCATTATTTCTGATCCCTTTGCTCATCAGTTGACGTCCTCCAACATTGATCTTCGCTTCTTCAAAATCTTTTCCTTGTGATAAGGCAATGTATTGGTCACACTCGGCTTCCGTAAGAAAGTCTTCAATTAAAAATATCTGCGGATGTAGGTCTGTTTTTTCCATGATTAATATTTTGTGACTGGTTCTTGTGTTTTTACCCTCTTAATTCATCCCGTACTTCCATCAAGGCAAATCCTAAAAGGTTTTCTCCGTTCCATAATAAAGGATTTTCTGCTCTTGAATCTGTTTCCAGCATTCCTATCCCCCAGATGGTATCATAAGGACTGGCTTCTACCAGGATTTTATCCCCTGTTGATAAAAGAAAGTCTTTATACTTATTGTTCTGTGAGAACTTTAAAAGATTTCCCTGTTTTACAATCTCATATTTATGTTCATTCCAGACTTTTGGGTCAAAATTTTTGACTTTTCTTCCTAAAGCTTTAACTTGATTAGGAGTAGGTGCCTGTACTATTTTTTCTAAGATTTCAGCATCATTGAATAATCTTGCTTTACCAGCCATCATATAATGTTCTGCTGTTTTGTAGACAATCCCGTCCTCTTCAAACTTTCCCGTAAACCATTGGCTAAAACATGATTTGGTGATTTCATCTTTAACCGTATGTCCCCAGAAAAATAAAAACTTTATCCTTTGTTTTTTCTGAAACCTATCTTTAATATTTTGTATGGTGTATTTCATATTGTGTTATTTCTACGCAAATGTAGTACAATATCATTTTATTCACCAAATTTATTTGTGTTATTTTTACGCTAATAAATATAATAAACTGATAATCAGTTTATAAATTTAATTTTCATAAAACACTAGTCCCACAAATATTTTGCACAAATGACACTAATCTATTAGGTTTTGGCTAAAGCCATGGAATTTTTAATCATAAAAAAAACGGGCTTTAGCCCGTTTCTATTGAATATCTCCTCTGAATATTTTTCTTAGATAAAATATTTAATCATAATTTTCAATAATGTATTACTTGAAAATTGGTGATTATTCGTTTAAAATTTTGTGTCATTTTGGTTAAAAATCTATTTGATTTCGAAATAAAATCCCTGTTCTTCCAACTCTTTATACTTTTCCTGATTGAAAGTAAAAAGCTTTCCTGGTCTTCCGCTTCCTTCTTTTTTAACGTTATTAGTTTCATTAAGCAACCCGTAGCTCATAATCTTTTTACGGAAGTTTCTGCGGTCTATTTCCTGTCCTACAATAGTCTTGTAAAGGTTTTCAAGGTCTGAGAAAGGAAATTCTTCATTGAGAAGATTAAATCCGATGGGTTGATATTGAATTTTCGTACGAAGCCTTTTTAACGCAATATCAATGATATTTTGGTGATCAAAAGCTACAGATGGAAGTTTATTGATATCAAACCACTGTGCATCATCTGCATCGGAGTCTGCAAAGAGTTCATGATAAGAAGGATTCACAAGCCCCAAATAAGCCACAGAAACTACTCTGTTTCTCGGATCCCGTCCAACGTTACCAAAAGTATAGAGTTGTTCTAAAAAATCGGGCTTTATGCCCGCCTCTTCATGAAGTTCCCTTTTTACGGCATCATCGAGGTTTTCATCATCGAGAACAAGACCACCAGGAAGTGCCCAACCGCCCTTAAAGGGTTCAATATTTCTTTTGATTAAAAGGATTTGAAGGTCTTTTTTATCGAAATATCCAAAAATGACTGCATCTACAGCCACTTTGATATCCTGTAATTTTTTTGGTGAGCCCATAAATTAATTTGCGTTATGAATACACAAAATTAGGAATAAATATTTAGTATTTTTACTAAATGATAAAAAAGCTACTTTACTTTCTTCTTATCCTTGGATTATTCTCCTGTCAAAAGGAAGCGTCTTTTGCAGACTCTATCATTTTGCGTCATGAAAAAAAAGAGAAGTTAACCTTCCAAAAATTTAACGAAGGAATAGGAGAAGAAGAAACTGGATTAATATACATTGGCAAAGATACTTCCACTGTTGAAGTAAAGTATTACAACACAATGATACCCGCTCCTCCACCTCCACCCCGTACTGAAGTTAAAAGCAACCCTAAAAGTTATACTAAATATTTTCGTGGCTATTTTGATCGAATGAAATTTTCTAAAACATCAATTAGTTTTGATTCTTTATCTGAAAATAATGTCAAAATTGTCATCAAACCCAATGATACTATTCCTAAATATACATACAATTCAGAAACTGGAACCCTTAAAAAATATAAAGCCTTTCCTGTATTTATCAAAAATATTTCAAATCGGAGATTAATACTTCCTGATCTTAAAAATCTTCCATTTGCTATATTCAATGATCAACAAAAATGGCAGATGATTTGGAATGATAATGCCTTTATTTGTGGAACTGGCTGGGGAGTGAATTACTGGGAGTTTGAACCTAATGAAATTATGATCTTTTCAGTCAATTATCTCACGGGAAAAGACTGGGGAAAATTTAAAATCACTCTTTTCCATAATTCTTCTGAATCATTTATGATGAATTATGATAAAAATATACTCAAAAAACAGAGAAGGTATGACGAAGTAAAATAAAAACTAATTGCTGTAAAGAATTCGCTTCTGGTTTTATTTAGTTTTGACTTGCATTACGAATACACAATTTATCAGGAAAATTAAAAAAAATTTTAAGTATAATAAAAGTTCATACCTTTAAGTTATTATCATAACCAACTTAAAATTAAATATTTATGAAAAATTTACTAGCAATCATCACTATTGGTTTTTTACTTACATCATGTGAAAAAGGAAAAACTGCGGCCTCTGAAAACTCAGATAAGAAAGAATCTAGTACTGCTAGCTCTGAGTGGAAACCTGTAGATTCAGCTACAGCAACGAAAGCATGGATGGATTTTGCAACCCCAGGTGACATGCATAAAATGCTGGCCAAATTTGATGGAAATTGGACTGGTGCTACCAGCATGTGGATGGATGACAGTGGAAAAGCAGTAACCAGTACTTCTGAATGCACTAATAAAATGATCTTTGAAGGCCGTTATCAGGTAAGCAATTACAAAGGAAATTTTATGGGAATGCCATTTGAAGGAATGAGTATTATGGGCTATGACAACGCCAAAAAAAAGTTTGTAAGCACGTGGATAGACAATATGGGAACCGGGTTAATGCACGCGGAAGGAGATTGGAATCCTGCTAAGAAATCTATTGATTTTAAGGGTAAAATGACAGATCCAAGCCGACCGGGAAAAGAATGTGAGGTAAGAGAAGTTTATACGTTTACGGATGATAATAACCATACTTTGGAAATGTATGGGCCCAATCCTAAAACAGGAAAGGAAATGAAAACAATGGAAATAAAATTCACGCGTAAAAAATAAATAAAAAACCGCTTCTTAATGGAAGCGGTTTTTGTTTTATAATGAATGAATTAATCATTAAGCTTTAATACAGCCATGAATGCAGACTGTGGAACTTCTACTCTTCCGATCTGCTTCATTTTCTTCTTACCTTCCTTCTGCTTTTCCAATAGCTTACGCTTTCTGGAAATATCTCCACCGTAACATTTTGCAGTAACGTCTTTTCTTAATGCTTTAATGGTTTCTCTGGCAATAACTTTCGCTCCCAATGCTGCCTGAACTGCAATATCAAACTGCTGTCTAGGAATCAGTTCACGAAGTTTTTCACACATCTTTTTACCAATATAATAGGCATTACTCTCGTGAATCAGTGAAGAAAGGGCATCCACCATATCTCCATTGATCAGGATATCCATTTTAACCAGTTTGGAAGAACGCATTCCTATTGGTGAATAATCAAATGAAGCATATCCTTTGGAAATAGATTTCAAACGGTCATAAAAGTCGAAAACAACTTCAGCCAAAGGCATATTGAAGGTTAATTCTACCCTATCTGCCGTTAAATAACTTTGGTTAACAATTTCTCCTCTTTTTTCAATACAAAGCGTCATAACAGCCCCTACGAAATCGGATTTAGTAATAATGGAAGCTTTTATATAAGGCTCTTCAACTCTATCCAAAAGATTAGGATCAATCATTTCAGACGGGTTATTGATTAAAATTGCCGTTTCGGGTTCTCTTTTAGAATATCCATGGTATGAAACATTGGGTACCGTAGTAATAACGTTCATATCAAATTCTCTGTCAAGACGTTCCTGTACAATTTCCATGTGAAGCATTCCTAAGAATCCGCAACGGAAACCAAAACCAAGTGCTGCAGAACTTTCAGGTTCAAAAACCAAAGAGGCATCATTTAATCTTAATTTTTCCAATGAGAATCTTAGTTCCTCAAAATCTTCAGATTCAATAGGATAAATTCCGGCAAAAACCATTGGTTTTACTTCCTCAAAACCATCGATGGCAGCTTCTGCAGGGTTTACAAAAGAGGTAATGGTATCCCCTACTTTAACTTCTCTTGCATCTTTAATCCCGGAAATAATATATCCTACATCACCACATTCAATAGTCTTTTTCGGAACTTGTTTTAGTTTCAAAGTTCCTACCTCATCAGCACCATATTCTTTTCCTGTAGCAAAAAATTTAATTTTTTCGTTTTTAGAAATACTTCCGTTCACCACTTTGAAATAAGCCTCAATTCCTCTGAACGGGTTGTAAACCGAGTCAAAGATCAATGCTTGTAACGGAGCTTTAGGATCTCCAACCGGAGCAGGAATTCTATTCACAATCTGCTCAAGCAAGTCATGAACTCCTTCTCCCGTTTTCCCTGAAACTCTAAGAACATCTTCATATTTGCACCCTAAAAGTCCCATAATTTCGTCGGTAACTTCTTCTGGGTTTGCAGATGGAAGATCTATTTTATTAAGAATTGGAATAATCTCCAAATCATTTTCTAATGCTAAATAAAGATTACTGATAGTCTGTGCCTGAATACTCTGTGCTGCATCTACAATAAGAAGAGCTCCTTCACAAGCAGCAATAGAACGGGAAACTTCATAAGAGAAGTCTACGTGTCCAGGTGTATCAATCAGGTTTAGAATATATTTTTCTCCTTTATATTCATAATCCATCTGGATCGCGTGAGACTTAATCGTAATCCCACGTTCCTTTTCCAAATCCATATCATCTAGCGTCTGAGACTGTAGTTCTCTTTGAGTAACCGTATTAGTATACTCCAAAAGACGGTCTGCCAAGGTACTTTTACCGTGGTCGATATGAGCGATTATGCAAAAATTTCGTATGTTTTTCATTTAAGAATCTTGTAATTTGCAAAGATAAAAAAAAGAGAGAGATTATTGTCTTTCATCATCTTATTGTATCAATTTATTTAAAATAAGTGATAAGAACTATAAAGACAACCCAGTATTTTCTCTTTAAATTAATCAAAAATATAGTTTCCGGTTAATGAATCCAAATATACATTCGGCATTCCTGAAGTATCAACATTTTTACCTCTTCTATTAGATTCAGAATCAATGGCTGCTCCAATCATCGCTCCAATAAATCCTCCTGCTATAGCTCCAACCATAGCTCCAGTTCCGTTATTGGTTGGAAAAAGTTCTGCTTTAGTGGCAATAACATAAAAGCCTTTATCATCTTTTATCATTTCTAAATATCCTGCCGGGGTAGATCTGTAAGCTTTACCATTTTCTATATATCCAAATACTTGTTCGTTACCTATGATCTCCTCATTCAAAGTTGCCTTAGTATCTTTTATATTGGTTACCCTTCCTTTTTTATTTTTATCTGTAACATAATTCGGTTCAGGTTTCTGCTCATAAAATGATCTGAAATCTTTATAAACCCCATCATTTAATTCCATTCTACCAAAAACTGGAGAGTTCTCAGTAATATATTTCTCGTAATTCGTTAAATCTTCTTCAGACATTGCTGCTCCTAGAGGCACGCTCAGATAAGACTCCTTGATCATTCCGGCTACAACATGGGATATCTGGCTTGCTATAAATTTAGGAAAATTAGACTCGGAGGTAATAACGTTTTGAATACGGTTTAGAAAGTAATATTTATTGTTTCTTTTGATAAAACTTGAAAATTTAAATTTGATTTTTGTCTTGGAAGTTTTTTCTTCCGGATCCAGATTATAAGCCTTTAAGTCTTCCAGCATTAAAACAATATCATTATCACCCTTTGTTTTGTTATCGCTTAAGAACCAGTTTTCGATATAGTTTTTCAAATCATCATTGGCGAATTTAAGCGTAAAGGATTCTTTACGATAAGGTATATTTCCGATTTCTTTATCTAATCTGTTGTCAATAACAGTTATTGATTTTGTCTTTCCTTTTCGATCTTTAATACTCTGCTTCAATTCTACTACTTCTGTTTTCTGTGCTGATAATGAAACCGCCATCATTAAGAAGAAAAATACTTTTTTCATTTATAATTTTTCCGGCAAAAGTATAGATTTAAAGGTAAAAAATTAAACGGCTCTCACAAAAAAGGTTTGTAAGAGCCGTCTAACATTAAAAAAATAAACTATTATGGGTTTTGTTTAGGTCCCGAAGTATTGTTGTGTACATGAGGTTTTCTTTCGTTCATTTTATCTCTCATCATCCCCTCAGATTGAAACAGCTTCAGTACTTTCTGGCAGGGAATTACCTGCTGCATTTTCTCTGCATATCTTTTTCTGTTATCCAAAAGCTTCTGCCCTATTTCAAAGCTTTGCTGTAATTTAGCTTTGGCCTCATCGTCTGACAAAGTTTCAGGGTTAAAGCCTGGATCAAACTGACTTTTTATCTGTTTCTGACTGTCCAGATACTCGTTATAAAGCTGTGTAAACTCAGCTTTATCTCCCGGATCTACATTCAGATTATCCATGATCATATTATTCCTGAATTTTTTAAGGAGTTCCTTTCTTTCTTCAGGAGAAAGATTATTGATGACTTCCTTTCTTTGCTTAGGATCCATCTTTTTCCAGTCATAATCTGTATTTTGAGCATTTAGGCCAAAACCATAAATAATAAAAAACGTCAATATTATCTTTTTCATCTTTCTTTATTAATTATATAAATCCAAATAAACATCCTGAGTAGAGTTGCTCGCCAGTTCTGCAATTTCAGAATTGGAGAACGAATCCAGATATTCATTCATCCGTGTTTCTTCTTTTTTAGTTACAGGTTTCACTATTTTTTGTGAAACAGTTTCTTTGTTATTTCCTTCTTCGCTTTTCACGGCAAAAGAAGTGTTATTTTTTTGATTTACAACTGTTTGATTAATATTTTCAACAGAAGTTAAATCTCTTTTCAATGTTTCATAAGCAAGCTCTCCTTCTGTTGTTGACTCTCCTTTATGATTAGCATAGGTTTCTTTTGAATTCAGATTTTTATCCGCTGAATCATTATTGAAATTAAAAATAAAAGTTATTCCAAAGATCAAAGCCAATGATGCAGCTGCTGCATACATCCAATTTAACTTAAAGACCGGCGCAGGTGCTTTTTGCTCCGGCTTTATATCATTCATAACCCTCTCCTGAATATTTTCAAACAAATTTTCAGGGACTGTGTAAATGTTTTTACGTTCTAGTTTTTCTATGTCGAACTCTTTCATCTTTGTTTTCTCAAAAATTATCTTTCGTAATTTTCCTTAATATATTCTTCTATTTTCTGTTTGGCATAATGATAATTTGTTTTCAAAGTTCCTACTGACATATCTACAATTTTAGATATTTCTTCATAGGGCAAATCATCATAATACCGCATCATAAATACCAGTTTCTGCTTTTCCGGCAGGCTTTGTATGGCGTTCTGCAGTAAAGTTTGTATTTCTTCAGCATCTCCTTCCACGTTATCAGCCACAAGATTCTGCATGTGATACTCCGGATCTTCATCTGTCTTCTGCATTTTCTTCAGCTTATTAACCTGCTGTAACGCTTCATTGGTTGCAATCCTGTACAGCCATGTATACAACTGGCTATCGTTTTTAAACTGATGAAAATTCTGATAAGCTTTAATAAAAGTTTCCTGCAAAGTATCCTGGGCAAGATCTCCGTCCACAATAATTCTTCTAATGTGCCAGTACAATCTGCTTTGATAGGCATCCATCAAGGCACGAACACCTTTATCCTGTGTCCGTGGATCCTGCATCAACGAAATAATTTCCGCGTCCTTAATCTTCATAAGATGCCTTTCATTGTTTTGGATTACAAAAATAACTGAAAGTTAAATTAAATATTCAATTTTCAATTTAAATATTAAAAATAATATGAGACAGTTACGCAATAAACGTGCCTGTATTTAAGTTTCGGGTTTCTGTACTGCTCTTCCTTTCCCGACTCGTCTTAAAATCTTATATTTGTTAGATGCAAATTGTAATTATCGGTTCCGGAAATGTGGCTTATCACATGGCAAAAGCTTTCAGATTGAATGGCATTTCCCTTGCTCAGATTTTTGGGCGGAACGAAAAAGAATTGAGTAAAATTTCCGAAGAGCTGAATATTCCTTATTCTACAGAATATCTGGAAGATGCAGATCTGTATATCATCTGTGTAAGTGATAATTCTGTAGGAGAAGTTTCCAAGATGATTACCAAAAAGAACTGTCTGGTTGCCCATACTTCTGGTTCACTTCCAAAGGAAAATTTAAGCGGAGAATATCGAAAGGCCAGTTTTTATCCATTACAAACCTTTTCAAGATCTAAAGAACTGGAATATGACAAGATTCCATTCTTCATTGAAACCGAAAATGAGGAGGATACAAAAACACTCTTTAAGCTGGCTTCCAGTATTTCAAAAAATGTAATGGAAAGCACTCATGAAAAAAGAAAGTATATTCACCTAACGGCAGTTTTTGCCTGCAATTTTGTGAATCACCTTTTTTCAAGAGCTAAAGAGATTTCAGATGCACAGGAAATACCATTTGATTATTTTTTACCCCTGATTGATGAAACGGTTCAGAAAATTCATGAAATAGAACCTAAACAGGCTCAAACAGGACCAGCAGTAAGAAATGACCTTAGGGTTTTAGAGTTACATGAGCAGCTATTACAAGACGAAGAAAGTATTAGCATTTATAAGACAATGAATCATTCTATTCAAAAAATGTATGAGTTATAAAGAGAAATTAAAGGATATTAAGGCCTTTGTATTTGATGTAGACGGAGTTTTCACAGACGGGAGCGTCTATCTGATGCCTGGAGGAAATATGTGCAGGGTAATGAATGTACTGGATGGCTACGCTGTAGTTAAAGCCTTAAAAAACAATTATTTAATAGGGGTTATTACAGGAGGAAATGATGAAATGGTAAAACACAGAATCAATTACCTTGGTATTCAGGATTATTACCCGAAATCTCACAATAAAATTGAGGATTTTGAAAATTTCAAAAAGAAATATAATCTTAAGAATGAGGAAATTCTGACTATGGGAGATGATCTTCCGGATATTCATATCATGGAAAGTTCTGCTATTGCGGCATGTCCTGAAAATGCAGTTCCTGAAGTAAAAGGAGTGTCTGATTATATTTCCACGAAAAAAGGAGGAAGCGGTGCTGTACGAGACGTTATTGAACAGGTAATGAAGGTTCAGGGAAACTGGCATGATGATAACACTCAATCTGTATAACGATATTTATGAAATTACTTTTAGCATCCCAATCCCCAAGAAGAAAAGAGCTTCTTTCCAGCCTTGGTTTCGAATTTGAAGTGGTAAAAATCGACTGTGAGGAAATTATTCCTGACTCGATTGAGATAGAAAACGCAGCAGCTTATTTGTCTGAATTAAAAGCAAATGCTTTCAGAGCTCTGACAGATGATGAAGTTTTACTGACAGCAGATACTGTAGTGGCCATAGATGGACAAATTTTGGGTAAACCAAAAGATGAAGCTGATGCCCATAATATGCTTAGAAGCCTTTCGGGAAGAACTCATCAGGTGTACACAGGAATTACCATCAAAACTGCAGATAAAATATACACTGAAACTGATGTTGCTGATGTGATTCTGGATGAGCTCACTGATGAGGAGATTCAGTATTATATTCAAAAGTATAAGCCTTTTGATAAAGCTGGAAGTTATGGGATTCAGGAATGGATGGGAATGGCAAAAATAAAAAGCATGACAGGTAGTTTTTATACTATTATGGGGCTCCCTACCCACCTTGTTTACAAAATTTTAAAAGAGATCTCCGTTATTTAAAAATCATAACGGTTTCTGACCTCCATAAAGATGAAATAAAATATTTCCGGAAGAAATATAAATATTATTCATTATAAAATTTTATTATTTTTACAAAATCATCAAACTGCTGATAATAAAAAGCAGATTAGCAAGTTATATTGAATAATGAAAAAGAATATATTGTTCCTTTTAGTGATTTGCCTCATTGCTTCCTGTGCTACCAAAACAAAGAAGCCGGAGCAGCGTTCAAAATTATTGAAAGGATTTTCCACATATTACAACACGCTGTTTAATGCCAAAGATGCATTGAACAGTGAGTTTACAGCCAGAGATAAGGGCCATAAGGACAATTTTTATGCGCCTTATATTCCTATTCTTACGTTCGAAGAACAGCCTTTGGGAAGTGACTTGGGACAATCAACTGCTTTTGCAGAAAACTCTATGAAAATGGCAGAAGTTGCCAACAGACCCTCCGGAAGGAACTCCGGAATTCCGAATATGCCTGGCGGTCCGGTAAATGATTCTTCCAATCCTGACGGAGGCGCTCCAGCTAAAGGAGCAACCACTCTGGAAATTGCTGAAGCTAAGGCATTAAAGGCCATCAATAAATATTCTGTTACCAGAAACGGGGAAGAAAAAAATAAGCAGATTTTTGATGCTTACATCATTCTTGCTCAGTCCAGAATCTATAGAAACAAACCATTGGAAGCCCTGGATGCCCTTAATCATGTTTTTGCGCATATGAAGGATGATAAAAGGATTCCATTGGCAAGAATTTATCAGGGTGTAGCTTATGATAAAATCAAAGACTACCACAGAGCTCATGAAACTTTTGCTAAGCTAAAGAGTGATGGTATCAGTAAAACTTACTCTAAACTGTTGAGTATTTATTATGCTGAATCACTTTTGGATGCTGGAAAAAAAGAAGATGCTGCCAAAGAACTCGACCTGGCTTTTGAATTGAATTCTAACAGAAAACTGAAAAGCAGAATTGCTTATTTAAGAGGTCAGGTTCTTGAAAATCTAGGGCAAAATGACAAGGCAAGAGAAAGCTATACCTCAGCCTACAAATATTCCAATGATTTTGAATTTGAAGTAAAATCTCAGATAGCTATTGCCAAAACTTTTAATGGTAAAGGAGACTACAACGGAGCAAAGAACTATCTGGAAGGAATCAGTAAAAAAGGAACTTATGGTTCCAGAAAAAATGAATTTTACTATGCTTTAGGACTTATGGCCAATAAGGCCGGAAAACAGGATGAAGCACAGCAGTTTTTCAGAAAATCCTTATTTGAAAAGGTTTCTGACCCTCAAATCCGTGGGTTAGCTTATTATGAAATAGGGAAAAGTTATCTTGAAAAGAATGATTATATCGGCGCCGGAACTTATTATGATTCTGCCCTAGCCGTAATGACTTATGAGCCTTCAAAAATCTTATTAAAGGATCAGTCTGCATACATTAAAAAGATTTCTAAGAACTATTATCTGATTAAAAAGAATGACAGTATTCTTTCTTTAGCCAAGATGGATAATGCTCAAAGAACTGACTTTTTCTCAAAACACATTGCCAAATTAAAGATCAAAGAAGAGAAAGAAGAACAGGAAAGAAAACGTGCAGAACGAAACAAGGGATTTGATACCGGAGATTATAATTCAAATTCTATTTTTGCCAATAATAATTCGAGCTCATTTGAGGATTTCGGAGTAACTACAAAAGGTTTTTATTTCAACAATACCGGAACTATAAGTAAAGGAACTTCTTCATTTAAGCAGGTATGGGGAGAAAGAGCACTTTCTGATAACTGGCGTTTTTCTAAGAAAATGGCTTCTATTGAGGATATGAAAAGTGAAGCTCTTGGAGTGACAAATGCCCCTAATCCAAGACGTTTTGAGCCTGCTTATTATATTGAGCAAATTCCAACGAATCAGGAAAAACTGTCACAGCTGAAAAAAGATAGAGATACTTCATCTTTGGGCCTTGGTATTATGTATCAGAATTATTTTACCAATACTCCTTTGGCGACCAAAACTTTGTATGACCTTGTAGATGTAAAACCGGAAGAAAAGGTAATGCTTCAGGCATTGTATGAGATTTTTGCCATGAATTATGAGCGAACTCCTCAAGCTGCTGAGAGAGCAAAACAAATTCTATTAGCCGATTACCCTTATACTTCATACGCTGAATTTGCAAGGAATCCTAAAAATAATTCTTTCGTAAAATCAACGGCGGATGTAGAAAATGAATATAAAAAAGCCTATGCTTTATACGAGTCAGAGAAATTTGTGGAAAGTAAAGAGGTTATTGACCAAACGATCCAGAAGTACCCAAAAGATGCATTAGTTCCAAAATTATACCTCTTGAATGCCTTTAATACAGGAAAAGCTAGTGGTAAGGAAGTAATGATTCTTCAGCTTGAACAGATTGCCTTAAACTACTCCAAAACACCGGAAGGAATAAGAGCTAAAGAAATGCTGAATTATCTGAAAAGTGACCTCAGCTTCCAGGCTACTGATAATAAAGGAAATTCAGTTGCTCAACAGCCGGGCTCTCCTACCCCACCCGCCACCAAAAACAAAAATATTCCGGATATGGCAAATGGCCAGCTTAACAGCCAAGGAAATTTAAAGGTTAATGAGTCGGATCTTAAGCAGGTTCAGCCTGTGCCCACAACAACTAATATGATGAATAATACTCCTCAACAAAAGGTTGATAAGCCTAAATTTAGAAACAAGAACGTCCCTGATGGACCACAAAAACAATAAAACAAAAAAGCGAAGATGTATTCTTCGCTTTTTTTATGTGATTTTTATTTTTCAGATTGCTTAGAGTTCTATGAACCCTTTTTCTTTACCCCATGGAAATCTTTAAGGTAAAACGGCTCAAAATAAGCCATATCTTCAAATTCTTCGTCTTCTATTTTCTTCAGGGTCTTTTTAATCAGGTATTGTGCAGATGGATAAATATCTTCCCTAAATTCTGCATCAGGCAGATTTAAAATATCCTTGGCCTTCTTAGCTCCATCTCCTACAAAGACTATTTTCTTATCTCTGAATTCTTCAAAAGAAGTTTCATCTAAAATCTTTGCTTCGGTTGCAGAGAGTTCTTCTCCTGTAGAACCATCATAAACGGCCGTATAAACCTCCATTCTCCTTGCATCGACCAATGGCACTATAAATTCATAGTTTTGCCCTAAAAAAGGCTCTATCATGCTTTCAAGAGAATTAATAGCAATAAACGGAACCTTCAGTCCATAACAGAATCCTTTTGCAGAAGCAGCCCCAATTCTTAATCCGGTATAAGAACCCGGCCCTTTACCTAATGAAACGGCTTCAATGTCTTTCAGTGAAATTCCTGCCCCTTCCAGAGCCCATTCTACATAGGTATGAAGACTTTCAGATTGTTTATAGTTTTCAGAAACCTCTTCACATACGCATAGCAGCTTTTCGTTATCTGATACAGCTACTGAGCAGTTTTTAGATGATGTTTCAAGATATAGAATTTTCATTTTCTTGTTTTAAGCTAAAATGGCAATCTTGCAGAAAGGCAAAATCGCTTTTAAAATTTTCTACAAATTTAGTCCTTTATTTTGAGACTATTTTTTATAGATTGTTCTTGGTTCAGCCTGAGCACTTGGATAGATGCACATATCGGCAATAGTAACGTGTTTTGGAGCATTTACACAGTACGCAATAGCATCGGCAATATCTTCTGCTTTTAGGGCTTCATAGCCTGCATATACCGTTGCTGCTTTTTCACTGTCTCCTTTGAATCTTACTAATGAAAAATCTGTTTCCACAGCTCCCGGTTGGATATTGGTTACTTTAATCCCGAATTCAGTAAGCTCCAGTCTCATTCCTTCAGAGATAACATCTACTGCTTTTTTGGTCGCGCAGTACACTACTCCATTGGCATAGGTTTGTCTTGCTGCCACAGAGCTTATGTTTACAATATGACCTAAATTTTTAGTTTTCATACCAGGGGTAATCATTTTGGAAACATAGAGAAGCCCCTTCACATTCCCATCAATCATAGAATCCCAGTCATCTGTCTTACCGGATGAAAGGGGATCTAGCCCATGAGCGTTCCCAGCATTATTAATCAGAACATCAATATCTTTCCATTCTTTGGGAAGCGAATTGATCGCGGTTTCCACTTCTTCAAGATTCCTTACATCAAACATTAAACTAAACACTTCGGTAATCTGAGATAACTCGTCCTTTAAAGATTTCAGTACTTCCTTTCTTCTTCCACAAATGATGATTCTGTTCCCTTGTTTTGCCAGCAGTTCTGCTGTGGATTTACCGATACCGGAAGTAGCCCCGGTGATTAATATTGTTTTCATAAAACTGATTATTTATTGAATGTAGCAATGTATCAGTCTAACAATTTACCAATGTCTGGATATTATCTGTTACACTGATATGTTACTCAACTGATACATTATTTATTATACTTTTAGGATCAATCAATTTGCATCGAATGCCTGAAAAGCATCAGCAATATGATCAATTATTAAATTTCTATGTTCATCCGGCAGAACAGAAATAATGTCAAACCTAACCTCATTCTGTTTATCAGAATCTTCCAAATAATGGTTTGCTGCCAGAACAATGGATCTGATCTTCGTTTTAGTTACGGCCTCCTGAGGCAGCATAAATGCATCAGTGGATCTTGCCTTTACTTCAACAATAATGATGAGTTCATCTTTTTCAGCAATGATATCAATCTCTGCTTTCTGAAATCTGAAGTTTCTGGCCAGAATTTTATATCCGCTTTTCTGAAGAAAATCAGCAGCCATTTCTTCAGCTTTCTTTCCAAAGTCATTATGATCAGCCATTTCTTATGTTTTTAAGGAATAAAAGTAGAGTAGTACCTTAAAACTCAATCTTTACTTTAGCATCAATTTTTAGCTTAGCTGTTCCTCCGATTAGTATAGGTCTGTTGTCTTTAATATGACCATTCGGGAATCCGAATACTGTAGGGAATTTATATTTTGAAATTCTCTCAGAGATCATTTTATAGGCAAATTCGTCAAAGCTAGCCTCATAATCTTTATTCTCTTTCTCATCACCCATATTGGTCATTCCGCCTATGATAAGTCCTTTGATCTTATTGAATACGCCTGCCAGCTCAAGACTCATAATCATACGGTCCAGCGCATAGAAGTTTTCTCCGATATCCTCAATAAATAAAACTTTATCTTTAAAGTCAAAAGAATATTTGGTTCCCAGAAGGGCATAGATTAGGGCTAAATTCCCTCCAACCAATTCACCTTTAATATTCCCTTTTTTATTGAATGGGTGAGATTTTAGGCTGTATTTAGGCGTTTTTCCTTTTAAAATATCGAAGATGAGATCATAGCTCTCATTAGTTACTCCAAAACTGGATGTTTTGATGGTCTGTCCATGGATGGAAGCAAAACCTTTTTTCAGCAGATAGCTTTGTATAACGGTATTATCAGAGTATCCAATATACCATTTCGGGTTTTCTGTAAAGTTTTTTAACTTCAGATGCTGAACCAGTTGCTGACATCCGTAGCCACCTCTGGAAGCCCAGATTGCGCCAATCTCCTTATCATTTAAAGCCCAATTGATATCTTTTATTCTTTCCTTTTCTGTTCCGGCGTAATTGTATCCGTTTGAAAATTTGGTGTAAAGATGCTCCCCTAAAACAGGTTCAAATCCTTTACTTTTAATCAATTTTATTCCCTTTTCTAGTTGAGAAGCATCTACCGCTCCTGCAGGGGAAATAACAGCTACTTTCGCTCCTTTTTTAAGAGCTTTTGGAAAGATAATTTTTTTCATTTTGTTTGTTGATATTTTACTTCTTTCTTCTCGGCTTCTTCCAGTTGTCTGTCAAACTGATTGAATGTTTTAAAACTCTGAAGGAAGATAAAGAAACTGAATACGATAAGAATCACTCCTACAACTCTTCTGATCCTATTGGCCAGTTTTTGGGTAAGTTTATCGTGAAATTGTTTCGCCAAAAATATCTTCGCAAGATCAATGCCAAGATAAGTTCCTATTACAATGCTTATGTATAAAATAAAACTGCTGGTGTCCGGATATTGATTCCTTACGGAAATTACCGTTACCAGCCAGAAGAGAATGACTCCAACATTTAAAAGGTTAAAGAAAAAACCATTAAAAAAGGTTTTAATATAATTTTGGCTAATGATCTTGTCTTCGCCGGGCATATGCATTTTAGTTTTTGTAACCAACATCACAATCCCGTAAACAAAAATCAGAATAGAAGTAATCCTGTAGAATCCGGGATGTTTGTCTATAAGTGTAACAATATCTGCACTGGCATAATAGGCTGCTACAATACACAGTAAATCTGCAGTGATTACCCCAAGATCCAATGACAAAGCATGTTTGGGGCCTCTTGAAAAACTGGTCTCTATTAACAGGAAGAATATAGGTCCTATAAAAACCAGACTCAACATGAATCCTAAAATAATGGCAGATAGTACAAGTTCAAGCATTTAATAAATTTTAAAATGAACAAAAATTCATTTCGTTTTATACAAAGTTATACTTTATGATTTAATTATTCAATAAAGATGTGATATATCAACTTTTATTTTAACTACAATTTGTGACTAAGTTTTTAGAAAAGAAGCGGAAAAGCGGGGAGAAGGGAGATTATGGTAATATGAAAAAACTACCGAAGTTTAAAGCATCATTTTTTCAACCTTTCAAAAAAATAAAGAGGCTATTCCTGCTTCGGAATAACCTCTTTTTATTATTTTATTTTGAATTACTGATATTATTCAACAATCTTAAAGTCCAATTGTTTTTGAATCAGATTCGCTTTTACAACTTTAATCTGAACCTGATCTCCCAACTGGTATTTATTTCCATGTCTTACTCCATATACAGCATGTGTTTTGGCATCATACATATAAGAGTCATCTACCAGATCTCTTAATTTGATAAGACCTTCAGCTCCGTTTTCAGGAATTTCTACCCAGAATCCAAATTCTGCCACTCCAGAAATAACTCCGGTGAACGTTTCACCAAGATGTTTTTCCATGAATTTCACCTGCATGAACTTAATAGAATCTCTTTCTGCATCAGCTGCCAATCTTTCCATAGAACTGCAGTGTTTTGCTTTTTCTTCCAGCTCTGGTCTGTTTGGAGATTTTCCTCCATCCAGATAATGCTGAAGAAGACGGTGAGCAAGCAAATCCGGATAACGACGGATAGGAGAGGTGAAGTGGCTATAATAATCAAATCCAAGTCCATAGTGACCAATTGGCTCTGTAGAATATACCGCCTTGCTCATACTTCTCATAGCAAGAGTTTCGATCATATTTTCTTCTCCTTTTCCCTTTACATCGTGAAGAAGTTTATTCAAAGATTCTGCAACCTTTTTGGTATTGGCAAGGTCCATCTTATATCCGAAAGTAGACACAAAGTCTCTTAATGATTCCAGCTTTGCAGGATCCGGGTCAGCGTGAACCCTGTAAATAAATGTATTTTGAGTAACATCTCCTTTTTTATTTAGGGATACAAACTCTGATACCTTTTTATTTGCCAAAAGCATAAATTCTTCGATCAGGTGATTGGAATCTTTACTGATTTTAAAGTACACTCCAATCGGCTCATTATTTTCATCCAAGTTGAATCTTACTTCACTTCTATCAAAAGTAATGGCTCCATTTCTGATACGCTCATTACGCATGATCTTAGCCAATCTGTCAAGAACATTAATTTCCTCAGCCAAATCTCCTTGGCCTGTCTCAATACGTTCCTGAGCTTCTTCATAGGTAAATCTTCTGTCTGAATGAATTACTGTTCTTCCAAACCACTGCTTTTGAATTTCTGCCTGATCGTTCAGTTCAAACACCGCAGAGAAAGTGTATTTATCTTCATGGGGACGAAGAGAACATACATCATTACTCAATACTTCCGGCAACATCGGAACCACTCTGTCTACAAGATACACTGAAGTTGCTCTCTTATATGCTTCATCATCAAGGATTGTTCCCGGAACTACATAATGGGATACATCGGCAATGTGAACTCCTATTTCCCAGTTTCCGTTTTCCAGTTTTCTCATGGATAGAGCATCATCAAAGTCTTTCGCATCCTTAGGGTCAATGGTAAACGTACATATATTACGCATATCCCAACGTTTTGCTACTTCATCATCGGTAATGCTTCTGTCTATTTTATCTGCATCCACTTCTACTTCCTGTGGAAATTCATAAGGTAGACCATATTCTGCAAGAATAGCGTGGATCTCGGTTTCATGTTCTCCAGGAGCACCTAGTACTTGTATAATTTCTCCTTCAGGATTTTTATCGCCAGGTTTCCATTCTGTCATCTTTACAATGACCTTATCTCCATCCTCCGCATCATTGAATTTTGTCTTAGGAATAAAGATGTCTGTATTGATTGATCTTTTATCACAAACCACAAACCCAAAATCCTTGTGAGCTACCTTCTGAAAAGTACCTACAAACTCTGTTCTGTTTCGCTCTAAAACCTCCAAAACGGATCCTTCCAGTTTCTTTCCTTTATAATGATAAGTTATAATAAGAACCTTATCTCCCTGTAGAGCATCCTTTACATTTTTAGCGTGAACAAAGACATCATCTTCTAATCCTTCTACACTTACGTAAGCATTTCCGCTCTGGTTAAAATCGATAGTACCGGTTAACGTTCCTGCAATTTTCAGGTTCACGATATACTTTCCTCTTTCTACTTCTTTAATCTTTTCAGATCCCTGAAGTTTATGCAGTGCCTGAATAACAAGTTCTCTTTGTCTTGGATTTTTATAATCTATTCCGTCAGCAATCTGCTTATAATTATATATTTTTGATGCGTTTGCATTCATGAAACGAAGGATCAGTCTTCCGATTTCCATCAGTTTCAAATCATTTTTATGACTTATATATTTTCTTTTTTTTGGCATTTTAATTTTTTTAAATTTCTTAAGTTGTTATATCATGAATTGAAATTTCCTTAATTCCGGAATTTTCACATTCAGAATAACTGTCTTTATTGTTTATCCAAACTCCTGTTTTACTTTTAATCATTTTATAAGGCAAAGCTATAAAATCTATATCAGGACTTTGAATATCTTCTTTATTATTATGTATATTTTTTACAAAGCTCTTTTGGTATATTTTCAGCCATTATGATCTTTTGCTTTTTACGGGTTAAAACAATTGATCATAAAAAATAAACCACAGATTCTTTTATTTTCATCAAACCTTAATGTTTAATTTAATCTTGTTTTTTCTAAAATCTACTTTACAACGGAAGCTTTAGTTTTGTATAAATTTAATACAAATTTTGAGAAGAAAAGAGAAAAACCTTCTATAAAATATCTTTAAAAATATTACAAAGGTTCAGGAGAAGTATAGAATTTAATTTCTATTGAACACTGCAAATGTACAAATAAAAAATAAATAAGGCCTGCAATCAAATTACAGGCCTCAGTATATTTAGCAAACAGCAATCTTATCAACTCTGTTTTGGTGTCTTCCACCTTCAAACTCTGTAGAAAGAAATTTGTCTACAATTTCAATCGCCAATTCTTTTGATATAAACCTTGCCGGCATAGAAATCATGTTCGCATCATTATGCTGTCTTGCCAGTGTTGCAATCTCCGGCATCCAGCAAAGCGCACATCTAATCTTCTGATGTTTGTTCGCAGTGATCTGAACCCCATTTCCGCTTCCACAGATCAAAATTCCCAGCTCGTTTTCTCCGTTTTCCACAGAGGTTGCAGCAGGGTGGACAAAGTCCGGATAATCCACACTGTTTGTGGAAAACGTTCCAAAATCCTGAACTTCAAACTTTTCTGAAAGATAGTTCTTAACAATCTCCTTATATTCATAGCCTGCATGGTCTCCTGCGATAGCAATTTTTCTTTTCATAATACTCTTATTAAGCTTTTTTAGATTTTATTTCCTTACAAAGGTAAGAATAATAACAATTCGTGTTAGTAAACCGTGAGTTAATTGTGAAAAGGTATGTTAATAACTGTGGAAAACTTTTTTCAACTTTCTATTTTCAAAGATGAAATTATTTCGTAATAGGAAATCTTTCTGAAAGTTTCTCCCAGAACTTTCCAGATCTTTTCTCAAGCTATCCCCAGGTTTTTCCATAATGAAATAACTAATAATGCTTTGTTGGCAAAGTTATCAACAATTGTGAATAAGTGTGTGAATATGCATGTTTACAGAGATTTACATTGTGAGTTATTTATGAATTACATACCAGTTGAGTATTATGAACTTTATGTCAAAAACTTATCCCCGTTACTAACAATACATAACAACAACTACATTATTTTTCTTTTTATAAAGAGAAGAATTGTTGATTAATGGGTGATTGGGTTCGGGGAAAGTTTTTGAAAACTTTTATTTCGATCAATCTGTTGAAAAAGTTTAAAACCTTACATTTGTGAAACGAAAAATCAAAGAAATTTATGGAGTTGAGCCTTGCCGCAATTTGCTGAAATGTAACCTGCCCCGTAAAGGAGACTGCATGAACTCTTGGAAAAAATAAATCTAAATATAAAAATGAAAACAATTAACGACTTCAATTTTAAAGATAAGAAAGCTCTTGTAAGAGTTGACTTCAATGTTCCACAGGATGACCAGTTGAATGTGACTGACAATACCAGAATTGTTGCGGTGAAACCTACCGTTGAAAAAATCCTTAAGGATGGCGGTTCTGTTATTTTAATGACACACCTTGGAAGACCAAAAGGAGAGGTGAAGGATGAGTTTTCTCTAAAACATATTATTGGTGAAGTTTCAAACGTTCTTGAACAGGAAGTGAAATTCGTTGATGAATGCATAGGAGAGAAAGCTGAACAGGCTGCTGCAGATTTGAAACCAGGTGAAATTTTATTACTGGAGAATGTTCGTTTTCATAATGAAGAAGAAAAGGGAGACGAAGCTTTCGCTGAACAACTTTCTAAATTAGGTGATGCTTATGTAAATGATGCTTTTGGAACTGCACACAGAGCACATGCTTCTACTGCTGTAATTGCTAAATTCTTTCAATCAACTAAATTTTTCGGTTTATTAATGGCTAAAGAACTTCAAGCTATCGATAAAGTTTTGAAAAGTGGAGAGAAACCAGTTACTGCAATCTTGGGTGGTTCTAAGGTTTCAACTAAGATTACCATCATAGAAAATATTCTTCCTGCAGTAGACAATTTAATTATTGGAGGTGGAATGGCTTTCACATTTATTAAGGCACTAGGTGGAAAAATTGGAAACTCATTGGTTGAAGAAGATAAACTTCCGCTGGCATTGGAAATTTTAGGTAAGGCAAAAGAACATAAAGTTAAAGTATATCTTCCATCTGATGCGATTATTGCTGAAAGTTTTAATAACGATGTTGAAAGAAAAGAAGTTGATATCTATGCAATTCCTGAAGGATGGATGGGATTGGATGCCGGTCTTAAATCTAGAGATCAATTCAATGATGTATTATTGAATTCAAGAACAATTCTTTGGAATGGGCCAATTGGTGTTTTTGAAATGTCAAACTTTGCCGGAGGTACTATTGCTCTTGGAGACAGTATTGCTGAAGCAACAAGATTAGGTGCTTTCTCTTTAGTAGGAGGTGGTGACAGTGTTGCATTCGTTAAGCAATTTGGATATGCTGATAAAGTAAGTTATGTTTCTACAGGCGGGGGAGCAATGCTTGAAAGTCTTGAAGGACTTGAGCTTCCTGGAGTAGCTGCCATCAATAATTAATAGAGAAAAAAATTCAATATTTCAAAGCCTGCTAATATTATTAGCAGGCTTTTTTGTGCCTATATTTTCATTGAGAAATCCTGAATTGATCAAGTAATTTAATGTTTTGTGATATAACTTGAAGTTATATTGAATTATGGTGTTTTGATTTACTGAAAGTTATATTTCTAGGCCTTTTAATAAAGGAAATTTTAGACTATAAATCTTGACAAAAAAGGAGTAATTACTATCATTTAATGATGCTTTTTTGTTTTCGGATTAGGGAGCATTTGGTTTGAATTTTATAATATTTTGAATGCTGTTTAGGGTAAACTTCAATTGATAAAAATTGCTTTTTTAATCTTTATTTCTGCAATGCTGAGGAAATATTTTTATTGAAATTAAAAATAGAATATCCGGATTAATTACAGGAAAAAGTAAACTTTGAAATATACTTTATGAGTTAAATTTGGATATTATTCGGTGAAGGTCCGATAGACTTTTCTATAAAGTTGATCTTGATAATTTTCAATTTTTTTTATCATTCTCTAAGAATTAATTGTAGTATTAGAATCCTAGAGAGATTATGATATGGATACATTTTTTTTCATGGGGAAAGAGGAGAGTACCTATACATTTTTAGCTTTGATAGCGCTTTACCTTTTTTATGTGTTCGTTAGATCCTTGAGTTGAGATCATTTTTCTTTGGCTGTTTTTAATTGTTTATATGTATAATTGAAACGAATAGTTAGTAATCTGATTTTTAATTGATAATATTAATGTTATCGATCTAAAGTTTTTTGTTTACTTGATATTGTTTTAGTGATGAATTTTATGTTTTAACATTGTTGCTGTATTTGTTTGTATTTCAGTGATTAAGCTTTATTTTTTTTCAGATTTATTACCCTTTTTTTTATCCTATTTTTATCATTTTTTTAACGATTTTTTGTAAACATCGTATATGCTTAGTTTTATATTTTAAATAACTGTACATCAGTTATTAAACTATATTTTAAATAAATATTTAAGAGAGCCATATGAATATATTTTTTTCTACTTTTATTTTTTTGAAAACTTTTATATTTTCAATTTCACGTGACACAATTGCATATAACAATGAAAATTTCTCTCATGGCCTAATTTTCTATGGATTTTAATTATAATTTTTTTTGGTATTTATTAAAAGTTAAAAATTTTCCGATTTCATTCAAATTATTTAATTCTTTTACATTTTAGAAAATTTGAAAGAATTTAGCTTTGAATAGTTTTCTTCATATAAGGCATTTTCATTTTCCGCGATGGAGTAGGGGAATGTGCTCAGGTTTTAAAATTTGGGATTAATTTGAATTCTGGGCAATATCAATGTTTTATTTCTTAGAACTGACTGATTATTTTTTAGAATAGCATAAAAATTGGCTTCTAGAAAGGTTCCTAAAATCTAAAAACTTTGATTTCTTGAGTTATTTTACGTAAACCAAAAATAAGCGCTTAAATGAGGTGTTTTTGTTATAATTCTGGTTTTAAAACTCAATTTTTATCTTTTAATGTAAGTTTCTCTCTTTTTGTGTGAGCTTTTCAGAATCTAATGAAATTTTTTAGGATTGAGGCGCTCCAATAAAAAATGATTTTTTGCAAAAGTGGAGTAAGGGGGTTAAAAAATTGTAAGTTGTAATCTTTCATCATTTTTGAATTAGTATTCAAATTGGAACACAACTTTATTTTTATAAGAAATAAAAAACTCAGGAGATGCTTTCCTGAGTTTTTTAGATTTTAGAGTCGAAATCATTGAAAATCGACCTTCAGAAATGGCTTAAAAATCGATTATCTATCTTTTTTCGATAATGTATATCAAACTTGAAAATTCGTTCGAAAAAGAGGCTTTTATGTTCGAAATCGTTCCGTAGATACTTGCTTTTAGCCAGAATAGAGGAGATTTTTTATATTTTTCGCTTAACATAGAGATGTAGTAAGAATCAAGGATCAAAGGTTTGATCTTTCTCATTTTCCAATCTGGTTTTTTAGAAATCAGATTTTCCATTCCATTTTTAGAAAAATGATAGATGTGTCTTGGTACATCATAGGCAGCCCAATATTCTTTATAATGTTTCGCATCATAAGAAGTAGGATTGGGAACCGCAATAATAAGAAGCCCTTTGTCTTTTAATTTCGTGTGAAAAATATTGAGCATTTCATCCTGGTTCTCTATATGTTCAAATACATGCCATAATGTAATTGCATCAAGGCTTTTGTCTTCAATTTTTTGAATATCGTCCAGGATCTTTGCTTTTGTAATTTTTCCCTGTGCTGCTTTTCTAGCATCTGCATCTGGTTCAAATCCTAAGGTTTCAAAATCATTTTCTATATACTTTACAAATTCTCCGGCACCGCATCCATAGTCTAATACTTTTGATCCTTGTTGAATTCTTTCAACAAGAATATTTTTTTTGTACTGCAGATTAAATGACTGAAGAAATTTATATAGTTTTTCTTTCAGGCTTCCGGAATCCTGGTGATGGGAAATGTAATCTTCACTTTCGTAGTATCTGGAAATATTGGATGGAATAGGGGAGGTCATATAGACTCCTTTGGTTTCTGTTTCTTTAATTTCAAATATTTCCTGTGAAAGAAAATGATCTTTTATTTTCATTGATTTCGCTATCTGTTATATTGTAAATGTCTTAATCTATACAAATCTACATTTATTTTATTCTGAATACAGGCAAAGGTTTGCGGAAGTAGCCCAGAAAGTGAAATGGAGTATCTTATCTATGTTTACTATTCTTCATTCGGATAAATAAAAGTAGAGATGTAATTGTATATATCCATCTAAAAAATTAAGATATTCATAAACTTTTATAAGCTTTATAAATACCTTAATTTTCGTTTTTATTGTAATAAATGTTTCACGTGAAACATTTTTATTTTAACGTCCTAAATACACTAGTAAAACATTGATATCGGCTGGAGAAACACCACTTATCCTTCCTGCTTGTGCAATCGTCTTAGGGCGTACGTTAGACATCTTCTGTTTTGCTTCTGTAGAAAGGCTTGAAAGCTTCGTATAATCAAAATCTTCTGGAATTTTAATGTTTTCCAGACGGTTTAATTTGGCTACATTCTCCTTTTCTTTTTCAATATATCCTTTGTACTTGATGTTGATCTCAGCTTGTTCTCTTACTTCTTCATTATATTGAGAAGATACTTCTTTAATGAAATCTATTCCATCAAGCTTTTCTAGCGTTATATTAGGTCTTGTAAGGATTTGAGCGGCTCTGTAGGCTTGATCTACAGGGTTGCTTTCTATTGATTCTAAAATAGGGTTAATAACACCCGGTTTTAAAGAAGTTTCACGTAAAAACTCTTCAAGTCTCTGACTTTCAGTTATTTTAGTTTCAACTTTTCTTAATCTTTCTTCTTTTGCAAGCCCAAGGTGATATGCTTTCTCAGTTAATCTGATATCTGCATTATCTTGTCTCAATAGAAGTCTGTATTCGGCACGTGAAGTAAACATTCTATATGGCTCTTCAGTTCCTTTTGTAATCAAGTCGTCAATTAGTACTCCGATATAAGCTTCATCTCTGTTTAGGATAAATTCATCTTTCTCGTGAACTTTATTGTGAGCGTTGATTCCTGCAATCAGACCTTGGCCTGCTGCTTCCTCATATCCGGTAGTTCCATTGATCTGTCCTGCGAAATACAAATTGTCAATCAATTTTGTTTCTAAGGTATGCTTCAATTGAGTAGGAGGGAAGTAATCATATTCAATAGCGTATCCCGGACGGAAAACTTTTACATTTTCAAATCCTGGAATATGTTTCATAGCTTTGATCTGTACATCTTCCGGAAGAGAAGAACTAAATCCGTTTACATAGATTTCAACAGTTTTCCATCCTTCCGGTTCTACGAAAAGCTGGTGTCTGTTTCTTTCTGCAAAACGATTAATCTTATCTTCAATACTTGGGCAGTATCTTGGTCCTAAACTTTGAATCGTTCCGTTGAACATTGGACTTCTATCGAAACCTTCACGAAGAATATCATGAACAATTTCGTTAGTGTATACAATATGACAACTTAATTGTTTTGTTAATTTCGGAGTATCAAGATAGCTGAACTTTTGGGGATTTGAATCTCCTTTTTGTTCTTCCATTTTTGAGTAATCCAAACTTCTTCCATCAACTCTTGGTGGAGTACCGGTTTTCATTCTTCCGGCTTCGAAGCCTAAGCTTACTAATTGTTCGGTGATCCCAAATGCTCTTGGTTCACCCATTCTTCCACCACCTAGTTGTTTGTCTCCAACATGAATTAATCCGTTAAGAAAAGTTCCGTTGGTAAGGACAACTGATTTTGCTTTAATTTCAATTCCTAAAGAAGTAACTACTCCGGTTACTTTATTATTTTCAACAATCAGTTGTTTCACCATATCCTGAAAGAAATCAAGATTAGGAGTATTCTCTAAAGCCAATCGCCATTCTTCGGCAAAAAGCATTCTGTCATTTTGGGTTCTTGGGGACCACATGGCAGGACCTTTTGAAAGATTGAGCATTTTAAATTGGATGGCAGATTTGTCTGCTACGATTCCGGAGTATCCACCCATTGCATCAATTTCTCTTACGATTTGTCCCTTTGCGATTCCACCCATTGCCGGGTTGCAACTCATCTGTCCGATGGTCTGCATATTCATTGTAACCAATAGTGTTTTTGAACCCAGGTTGGCTGCTGCTGCTGCTGCTTCACATCCTGCGTGTCCTGCACCTACTACGATTACGTCATATATTTCTGAAATCATTTTTATCTCGCTGTTTAAGCTTTAAACCTTACCTTTAATTATCAATGTTTCACGTGAAACATTTTTGAAGAATGCGCTCTAAGTAAATGTATATTATTACTAGAATTGAGTACTTTAGATATCGGACTTTAAGTGATTGTTTAATTTATTTCTTTAAGTTCCTATACTTCTCTAAGTACACATCTTCCATTCTTCGCATCTCTTTTTCCTCTTCTTCCGTCTTGTCTTTATAGCCAATAAGGTGTAAAATCCCATGGGCTAAAACCCTTCTTAATTCATCTTCATAATCTCGGGAAAGGGTAGAGGCGTTATCAGAAATGCGTTGCAAAGATACGAAAATCTCAGCGCTTATTGTCTTGCCTTTTACATAATCAAAAGTGATAATATCGGTATAATAATCATGCTGTAAATAATCCTGATTAATCTTTAAAAGATATTCGTCATCACAGAAAATGTAGTTGATTTCTCCTAGTTTTTTTCCTTCTGAAAGTATTAAATCTTCCAGCCATTGTTTGTAATCTGCATCTACCGATTCCGGTAAATTTTCGTAAAAGAATTGTATCATTGTATTAAAACCAGTGTCCTAAAATAACACTGAATATGCCTTTTTGATTGTTTTTAAGTGAGTGGCTAAAGTTTACTTTAATCTGTCCGAAAGGAGATTTGTAACCAGCCGTAATGCCAAGCGAGCTATAGTTTACCTTAACTGCATCTTCAAATTTAATGTCATTGGAAAGGTTGGCAAAGCTAAAATTTCCGCTGATAAAATAGTTTTTATTAAATCTGAACTGAAGATCATTGGATGCCAAAATTACGTTATTCGTATGTAACTGGGCAAAGTAGAATCCTCCAAAACGTTTGAAGTTGATAATATTTTGTTCAAATATCCCACCCAATCTGTATTGATAATAGAGTGGAAGATGCTCTCCAAGTGTAATTCCTCCGAATAAATTAAGACGGTAAGTAAACTGTTTTCCCAATGGAATATTAATCTTTAAATCTGCTTTTATCTGCACGATCCTTTTTTCTACTTCAGACTTTAAAAGGTCTATTACCTTTCCTTCTGCAGCGAAATAAATACCTTTAGTAGCAAATTCTTTATCATCCTGAGTGTCTGTCTTCAGAAATACATAAGGGTTTAAAAAACGGCTGTAACGTCTGTTGTCACCATTAATTTCAGCTTTAAAGTAGTCATGGCTTATACCACCGCCAATAGCGTATTTATCTTTCCATACAGACTGTATATAAGCTTCATTTCTCATCCATTCCCATTTGTCGATAATATTATTATCTGCATTTTTAAGATCAAAGGTCATTCCAGAAGAATAAATTCCGAACCCTGGAATATAACCATTATCAATAAAATAGTTCAGATAATATCTTAATTTATCACCTACCACTACATCCACAGAAAGATTGGAATTCTTAAATAAAAGCCTTTTTGCCGAATAGTTTAGAAGTAAACCTGTTTTGAAAACTTCATCGTAATGCAATCCAAATTTCAGGAAATGTCTGGCTTCATCTTCGGTAACATAAAGCTTTAAATAATTGGCATCATTCTCCTGAACAATATCGTAGTTAATGAACTTGTAATTATTCGTGGCAACAAGTTTATCAACCATTTTATTGATATTTCCATAGGTTTGCAAAGAGGGAAGACGTAATCCCATTTTCCCGAGAGTATAGTTTTTACCATATATTTTGCTTCCTTCTATAGAAATACTGTCTATCTTATATACATTAGAATATATTGGATTTACACGTTGTCTAAGACGGTCAAACTGGCGCTTAGGAAGTTGATCCAGGACTTGTGAGTATTTTAAACCTTCTACATAACCACTATCAAGAATTTTTTTCTTTTCATCATAGCTTGTAGCAGACATCCCTTTAAGGTTAGGTTTAATATTGATATCTGTGTATTTATATTGTTTCCTTGTGTCTCTTTTGATCCCGAAATCAATAACCTGGTTCAGAATGGATATAATATTGTTTAAATCTTCTCTTTTGGATAGATCCTGATTCAGGTCCACCCCAATAACGATGTCAATTCCTCTGTCCTTTAATGGCTTTGAAGGATAATTTACCGTCATTGCTCCATCAATATATATACTGTCACCAATTTTTACAGGATCCATTAAAGATGGAAAAGCGGAACTGGCCATAATAGACTGTACAAGGTCTCCCTTTTCAAAGATCTGCATATTGCCGCTTTCAAGGTTGGTGGCAACACATAAAAAAGGAATAGGCATTTTAGAAAAGTCTTCAATATTGGCAACATTTTTTAAAAGTTCCTTTAAAAGATAAACATTTCTCTGCCCTGTACTGATGGAAGAGGGAAGTGTAATTTTTCCGTTTTTTAATGGAATGGATAAAAGGTATTTGTCTACCGATTTATTGAAAAAGGTGGTTTCCTGTCTGGATTTCGGATCCATAATTAAAGAATAGAAATCGGTATCCATTACAATTTTTTCTATTTCTTTACCAGAATATCCGGAAGCGTACAGACCGCCAACAATGGCTCCCATACTGGTTCCGGCAATATAATCCACTTTTACTCCTAATGAATCTAATACTTTAAGTACTCCAACATGTGAAAAACCTTTGGCACCACCACCGGCAAGCGATAGTCCTATTTTGGGGTTCTTCGGAATCACCAGGTCTTTTTTTACCTGAGATTGGATCCACAGTAATGGGAATATGAAAAGAAGAATCAGGAGTTTTCTCATAGTTAATCTTTTATATAAATCCGTTTCACCCGAGGCGAAATGGATGTTAATACTTCATAGGTTATCGTTTTGCAGTAGCCTGCAAACTCTTTTAAACTTGGTTTTGCATTAAAGACGGTTACCATGTCGCCTTCCTTTATATTAGGAACATTTTCCACGTTAATCATCATCATATCCATACAGATATTCCCAACAATTGGAGCCAATGTTTTATTTACTCCCAGGCTTCCTACCTGGTTTCCTATTAATCTTGGAATACCATCTGCATATCCAACAGGGATGGTGGCGATCTTTGTAAGATGATCAGCTTTAAACCTTCTGCTATATCCAACAGATTCACCGTTTTCAACCATTGATATCTGTGAAATTACGGTTTTAAAGCTTACCACAGACTGTAATTGTTTCTGAATTTCAGAATCCGGAGATTCTCCAAGCATTCCGATACCGATTCTTACCATATCATATTGGTGATCCGTATAGCTTGTAATTCCGGAAGAATTTAAGATATGTCGAAGAGGAGCATAACCTAGTTTTTCTGTCAGGTAGTTTGAATTCTTATCAAAAACCTTGAATTGATTCATAGTAAATTCCCTTTCCTCAGGCATATCTGAAGATGATAAATGGCTGAACATACTCTGAACTTTAAAATTCTTTTCACTTAAAGTTTCACTCAGCTGATCCAGTTCAAAATCTTTAAATCCAAGACGGTGCATTCCCGTTTCCAATTTAATATGAATAGGATATTTTTTATCATATCCGGATTTCTGAACGGCCTCATAGAATAGTTCTAAAACTCTGAAGCTATAAATCTCTGGCTCCAGGTTATATTCTATGATGGTTTGATAACTGTGTTGTTCCGGGTTCATCACTATAATAGGAGTGGTGATTCCTTTTTTACGAAGTTCTACACCTTCATCAGCAAATGCTACTCCCAAATAATCGATGTGATGATGCTGTAAAAATTCTGAAATTTCATAGCTTCCCAAACCGTAAGCATTGGCTTTTACCATAGCCATCATTTTTGTTGTTGGCTTGAGAAGAGATTTGTGGTAATTAATATTATGAAGAATAGCATTCAGATTAATTTCTAAAACCGTATCATGTTTTCTGAGTTCGAGAATATCTTTCAGTTTTTCAATTTCAAATTTTCTGGCTCCTTTGAGAAGAATAATCTGATTTTCGATTTCGGAAAGATGTTTGCTTTCAATCAATTCTTTGGTATCGATGAAAGTGAATGTTTTAGATTTAAATAAATCACTAAACTTTGAAATTTCATCGCCAATCAAAAATACAGAGTCAAAATGTTGCTCATTCACCAATTCTGAAACTTCTTCATACAATTCCTGGGAATTGGTATTCACCCCTACGATGTCTGTTAAGACCAGAGATTTTTTGGGTTTATTATATTCCTTTAAAAATTGAAGGGCAGTTTTTAAAGAATCCAGATCCAGGTTGAAAGAATCGTTGATGACAATATTGCCCTTAATTCCTTCAATCGCTTCAAGCCTCATTTCGACGGCCTTTAAAAGGTTGATTTTTTCAACGATCTTTTTATTTTCGACCTCTAACACCTTAAGGACTGCGATAAGCGCTGTAGCATTGGTTAACGTTGATTCGTCTCTCTGATGAGCCGGAAAACTGATTTCTTCGCCAAAATAGTCAACGATGATATTTTCATCTTTAGTATTTTTTTTGATGAAGACCTGATTTTCTTGTTTGAACCCGTAAGAGATTAATTTTTTATCAGCGTATAAATTTTTTATTTTTTGATCTACCAAAGAATGATCACCATTATAAATGATCACCTCAGAATCTTTGAAAAGTTTAATCTTTTCATCAATCAGTTCTTCTTCGGAAGAAAAGTTGGCAGCATGAGCATTTCCGATATGTGTTAACAATCCGATCTGAGGATGGAAAATATTTTCCAGTTTTTCCATTTCATTCGGATGAGAAATTCCTACTTCAAAAATTCCCAATTGGTGAGAATCATTAATTTGAAGAAGAGAAAGGGGAAGTCCTATCTGAGAATTAAAACTCTTTGGACTTTTTACAGTGGGGAATTCATTCCATAAACATTGATATAGCCATTCCTTTACAATGGTTTTACCGTTACTTCCTGTGATTCCAATAGATCGTAAATGAGAATTTTCGAAGTGATACTTTGCTAATTGCTGTAGAAAATCCACAGAGTTTTTAACAATAATCCATGTTATATTTTCAAACTGTGGATATTGATGTTCAGAAATAATAACATTAATTCCTCTGTCTATAGCAGCTTCAATGAACTTCTCACCAGAATTTTTATGGGTGTTGATCGCTATAAAAGCCATATTTTTAATTGAATAAATAATCCTGCTGTCATAGGCTATATTTTTAACCACTAAATTCTTGTCTCCAATAACTTCTGCATTGGTGATCTCTGCAATTTGTTGTACTGTATAGTTCATTGGTACCCTTTCTGCTTTATTTTAAGGTGAAATTGCAAAAAGGTAAAATTGCAAAGAGGGCAGAAGAGCTCATTGTTGTAAGCAGATCTCCTTTTGAAATTTTACAATATTGCTTTTTCGTTTTTCATTTATATTATATGAAGTGAATATATTTTTATGGTTTCGAGTTTTTATCTCTTTCAGTTATTTTCTTTTTGAAAGTACTTCATCAATAAAAACACGACGGCTTACGGCTTCGTAGCTTTCAGTTTCACCCAGCTCTACCAGATTATCTCCTTGGGAGGTTCTCATAGAATAGTTGGCAAGGTTACCTGTTCTCTTACAAATAGCATGCACTTTCGTTACATATTCTGCAGTAGCCATCAAATTAGGCATAGGCCCGAAAGGACGGCCGAGAAAATCCATATCTAAACCTGCAATTACCACTCTCACACCACTGTTAGCCAATTGATTGGCTATCTCAACAATGCTTTCGTCAAAAAACTGAGCTTCATCTATTCCTACCACATCACAATTGGATGCCAGCAGAAGAATCTCATTCGGATTATCTACTGCAGTACTGCGGATTTTATTCTGATTATGAGAAACAACATCCTCTTCAGAATACCGGATATCCAGTTTCGGTTTAAAAATTTCTACATTCTGTCCTGCCATTTCTGCTCTACGTAATCTTCGGATCAACTCCTCGGTTTTACCCGAAAACATAGAGCCACAAATCACTTCCATCCAACCACTTTGTTTGGAATGATTAATTGTATTTTCTAAAAACATTTGTTAAATTAGCCGTATATTTTCAACATCAAAAGTAAGCAATTTTAATAAGAATCTTATCATGCAAAATATCCAAGATTTAAAGGAAAAGATTTTATTTGAGGCTAAGAATATCATTGATAATCTTGACAAAATAAATAACGTAGACGAATTACTTTCCAAGCAAGATCTTGTGGATGAGCTTGCTAACAGGATTTCTTTTTTGAAATTACTGGAAAAGAATATCGAATATTTCATAGCAGAAGAACCTGTTTTACATTCAGACAGTCTTCCTGTTTCTTTTGTTTCAGGTGAAGCAGATCATCATCATCATGACTCAGGAAACGAAGTAACGGAAGAAGAAGCCATTTTTAATAATGAGCTGAACGAAATTGATGAACATGAAAATGATAGTTTTATCACCGGAATTGAGGAAGAAGAGGTTTTTAATAATCAACTGAACGAGATTGTTGAAAATGAATTCCATGAAAACATCATAAGCTTTGTAGCAGAAAATAATGAAGAAAGAGCTGTTGAAAATGTTCAGAATTCAGTTGCTTCTGAAGAGGTAACGGAAGAAGAGGCAATTTTCAATAACCAGTTGAATGAAATTGAAGAAAATGAACATTCTATTGCCCCTGAAGCGGTTTTAAGCTTTGTGGATGAAGAGAAAATTCTTGCGGATGCTCACCCGGATTCAGATGAAGATATTAATGAAGATATGTTCGGGGATGAAGTGACAGAAGAAGAAGCGATCTTTAATAATCAACTGAATGAAATAGATACTGAAGACGACGAAGCAGAACATAAAAAAGAGGTAGATTTTGCAGAAGTAAGTAATACCAAAGAAAATAATGTCAGAGAAACCATTCCAAGTATCTTCGATACTGAAATGCTGGATGATGAAATACTGATTGAAGAAAATGAAGAACAATTTGTAACGTCTAATATATCTTTAGAACAAGGAGAACTGGCCTCTGAAACTTCCAATGTTGAAAATATTGTAAATGACATTAAAAATGACCATTTTGAAGAAGAAAAAGTGGAAGAAAAGGTTCTCGCTGAAGTATATGACAGAAGAAAAATTGTTGAAATAGACAAACCTGTTCCCGAAGAAACAGAAAGACATCCTTCTGATGAAAGTTTTGAGAATTTAGACGAATATCATCAGGAGAAAAAAATAAAATTAGCCAATATCAAAGGGTTGAAAGCAGTTCAGTCCCTGTTTGATGATGATCCGCTGGAAAGAGATTTTCCAAAAGAAAACCAGCCAGAATCTGTAAAAGAAGACACAGGAAGTATTCTGAAATCTAACATTCCTACCAACTTTATGGAAGTTGAGAAGCAAAAACCAGAGTTTAAACTGGATTTGAATGACAGAATTGCTTTTTCAAAAATGTTGTTTGATGGAAGCCAGGCAGATCTGAATGATGCAATTGCCTATCTGAACCAGTTCAGAACATTAGAAGAAGCCAAGGAATACCTGAGTGATCTTTATTATGATAGAAAATGGAGTAAGGTGGATGAATATGCTCAGCGACTTTGGATATTGGTGGAAAATAAATTTTTATAATTTTGAGCGGAATCCTATATTTTGTTCCCACACCCGTTGGGAACCTGGAAGATATGACTTTCAGGGCAATAAATGTCCTGAAAGATGTAGATTATATTTTATGTGAAGACACCAGAACTTCCGGAATACTTTTAAAACATTTTGAAATCTCTAAGCCTTTAAAATCGTATCATTTACACAATGAACATCAGGCAACGGAGAAAGTAATTACAGACCTTAAAAACGGTCAAAATATCGCAATCATAACTGATGCGGGAACGCCTGGGATTTCAGATCCGGGATATTTATTGGCAAAAGCAGGAGCAGACAATGATATAGAAATGATCTGTCTTCCTGGAGCAACAGCTTTAATCCCGGCTTTAGTAGTTTCCGGGCTTCCAAATAATGAATTTTTATTTGCAGGATTTTTACCGCAAAAAAAAGGAAGACAAACCAAATTAAAGCAGCTTGCTGAAGAAAAGAAAACCATTGTATTGTACGAAAGTCCGCACAAGATCAATACCACATTAGAGCAGATCAAGGAATTCTTTGGTGAAAATACCAGAGCAAGTTTAAGCCGTGAAATTTCCAAGAAATTTGAAGAAACCAAACGCGGAACAATCAATGAATTAATTGAATTTTCCAAGAGTAAAACTTTAAAAGGGGAAATTGTTCTTATTGTCAATAATTCTATTTAATTTTTAATTGAAAAAACTAATTTTTGTATTGTGTTCTACGGTTTGTATAGCGCAAACTAACCAATACACTAAGGTTCTTCTTTCCAAAAAGACAGGGAAGGAGGTAAGTTCATATTCTGATGGTTTTGGAATAGCCTATGATCCTGTTTCCAAAAAGCAGGGCATTGTAGATGCTAAAGGAAATATTACCTTCGAATCTTCGAATAGAGGTGGAATTTCTCACATTTTTAAAAACAGATTTATTCTTTATTCTGAGGAAGGAGACAGAAGAAAATCTGCAATTATTGATGAAAAAGGAAATGAGCTGGTTCCTCTTGAAGAACAGGATTTCAATACGCCATGGTGGAGTAAAGAACGTATTATTGCTTCCAGACAGGGAAAAGAAGCTGTTTATGATTTTAGCGGAAAACTCATTATTCCAGATTCAGACAAGGTTCGTTTTGCAGGAAAGGATGCTTTCTTTGTTTTAAAGGACAAAAAATGGTTCCTGTATGACTTTAATGGAAAACAGCTGAGTGATAGAGAATTTAAGGATGATTATAGTTTTGAAAATGGTAAAGCTCTTATCACTAATGAAGAAAATCAAAGAGAAATCATTGGGAAAAACGGACAAACCTTACATAAGTTTTCAAAGAATGTAGTAGATATTAATGCCTATCCTTATCTGATTACGCAAAATAAAGCTACCGGGAAATATGGTCTGATAGATACAGAAGAAAACATGATTGCTGATGAAATCTATAGCGATATCACTCCGGAATACTTTGATAAAAAAGAATACATCTATCTCAGAAAAAGCAATAAAACAACTGTTTTTTATAAGAAAGATCAAAAGCTTTATCCCAATAATTTTAAATATTTATACGCGTTATCCAATCATTTTTTCAGAGTTTACAGTGATAAATCAGATCAATCTGGTATTGTAGATCTGCAGGGGAATATGGTGGTTCCTCAGGAGTATGATTTTATTAAAAACTTTACAGTCTCCGGAAAGGATTTTATTTATCTTAAAAAAGGAAATGAAGAAAAACTTTTAGATAAGGAACTCAAAAATATTCTAAATGAAGGCGATCAGATTGTTGGGTTTTATCCTGAAAATATGATTATCCGAAGACAGAATCAGTATTATCGATTTTCTGTGACCAATAAGACCGCAATTGAACTTAAGGACGTGAGACAGATCAAGAATCAGGATGTTGAATACTTTAATATTCTGAATGAGTATTCAAAACCCCTTGTTTGTATGAATAGCGCAAATCTTTATGGTATTCTGGATGCAAAGGGTACGGAAATTGTTCCGTTTGCTTATGAAGATATTATTGCCTTTGAAAACTTTGAAAATGAAATTGTTGTAAAGAAAGAAGGGAAATATGGCGTCTTAAATTTTCAAAATGAACCATTAACAGACATTATTTACGATAAGTATACCTGGATGAAAGAAGTCTTGAAATTGAGCAAAGACAAAAAAACAGACTTGATTTATTTCACCAGATTTAGAAATGATGTATCAGAACTATAGTATTAAATATAGAAATTGAACAAAAAAGTTCAGTATTTTTATGTTTTCAATGTGTTGAATAACAATTTATAATATCTTTGCAAACCGTTTAATTCTGAAAAAGAATTATGATACTAAGTGAGTCAGCTTTCACTAGCTGAATGAGTTATAAAAAAATAATCGTCAAGAGATATGAAATTATTAGAAGGAAAGGTAGCACTAATTACCGGAGCTACGAGAGGAATCGGGAAGGGTATTGCTGAAATGTATGCTCAACAAGGAGCAAAAGTAGCATTTACTTATGCCGGTTCTGTAGACAAAGCTAAAGAATTAGAAGCAGCTTTAAGTTCTGTAACCCAAATTAAAGGATATCAGTCTGACGCATCAGATTATGATGCCGCTCAAAAATTGGTAGAAGAAGTAATGGCAGAGTTTGGGCAGATTGATATTTTGGTAAACAATGCTGGGATTACAAAAGATAACTTATTATTAAGAATGTCTAAAGAAGACTGGGATCAGGTAATCAAAGTAAACCTTGATTCGGTTTTCAACCTTACAAAAGCGGTTATCAAGCCGATGATGAAGGCAAGATCAGGATCTATCATTAATATGACTTCTGTAGTAGGAATTCAGGGACATGCAGGACAGGCTAACTATGCCGCTTCTAAAGCAGGTGTAATTGGATTTACAAAATCTGTTGCATTAGAACTAGGTTCCAGAAATATCAGATGTAACGCTATTGCTCCTGGATTCATTGAAACAGAAATGACTGCTATTTTAGATGAAAAAATAGTTCAGGAATGGAGAGATGGAATTCCAATGAAAAAAGGAGGGCAACCTGCTGATGTAGCAAATGCTTGTGTTTTCTTAGGAAGTGAAATGGCATCATACATTACCGGACAGACATTGAACGTTGACGGAGGAATGTTAACTTAAAAATATAAAGAGGCTACGCAAAATGGGTAGCCTCTTTTTTTGTTCTTTTAAGAATCATCAAGCTGATCTTATTGAAGCAGACTTCTTACATCTGCATTATCTGAAAAATCTGCGAGAAATTTATCCGTTAAAAATCTGATTTTCCTGTTCCTGAACTCTGATAAAAGTAGTTCGCTTGGAAAGTTCTTTAAGCTTGGAAGCTCCTACATACGTACATGTAGAGCGCACTCCACCTAAAATATCCTTCACAGTTTCAGCAACCGGACCTTTATACGCTACTTTTACGGTTTTCCCTTCAGAAGCGCGGTATTCGGCTACACCACCTGAATGCTTATCCATTGCTGTTTTTGAGCTCATTCCGTAGAATAAACGGTATTTTTTACCATTCTCCTCAATCATTTCACCACCACTTTCATCGTGTCCGGCAAACATTCCACCTAACATGACGAAATCAGCACCACCGCCAAAAGCTTTGGCTACATCTCCCGGAATTTTACAGCCTCCGTCTGCAATAATATGACCTCCTAAACCATGAGCAGCATCAGCACATTCAATAATAGCAGATAATTGCGGGTAACCAACTCCTGTTTTTACACGGGTTGTACATACAGAACCAGGCCCGATACCAACTTTTATGATGTCTGCTCCTACTAAAAGAAGTTCTTCCACCATTTCTCCGGTCACTACGTTTCCGGCTATGATGATCTTATCAGGGAAATTAGCCCTTGCCGTCTTCACAAACTGAACGAAATGCTCAGAATATCCATTGGCAACATCTATGCAGAGAAACTCGATTTTTGGATGCTTTTCAAGGATCAGTCTGATTTTTTCTTCATCTGCTTTTCCGGTGCCAGTGCTTAGAGCAATATACTGATGAATGCTTTCAGGCTGGCTTTGCAGAAACTGATCCCATTCTTCCGGTGTATAATGTTTATGAATAGCTGTGATGATTTTATCTTTAGCCAGTTCTACGGCCATTTCAAAAGTTCCTACAGTGTCCATATTAGCTGCAATAACAGGAACTCCACTCCATCTTTTTTTGGTATGTTTAAAGATAAATTCCCTTTCCAGGTTTACTTCTGAACGGGACTTCAATGTAGAACGCTTTGGGCGGAACATTACATCCTTAAACCCCAGTTTTATGTCATATTCTATACGCATTTTGTAATTATTTGTCAGAATAAAGGTAGTAAATAATCTGAAATGGATTATTTTTGAAGCAATGGATTTTCCTGTAACCTTTCATATTTTCGGCCAAACCATCCTTGCCCATCCTCTTTTTGAGGCGGTAGGAATGTTTCTGGGCATGCGGTATTATTTTTTCCTAAAAAGAAAATCAAAGGAGAAACTATCTTTCAATAGTTCTGCTGCCGTTTTGATAGGGGCAACAGCTGGAGCATTATTAGGATCCAAACTCATTGGAAATCTGGAAAATCCTTACACTATGTTTGATAATTTCAGTTTTCAAAAGTTTTGGTCCAGCAATACAATTGTTGGAGGACTGGCTTTTGGACTTCTGGGGGTAGAATTGGCTAAGAAAGCAGTTGGACATAAAGAAAGTACAGGAGATCTGATTGTTTTTCCCTTAATGCTAGCTATAATTATCGGAAGAATTGGCTGTTTTCTTACAGGAATTCACGAGGAAACTTATGGTATTCCAACAGATTCTGTTTTTGGGATGCATTTGGGAGATCAATATTTGAGGCATCCTGTTGCTTTGTATGAGATAGGCTTTTTGATTGGGCTTTGGATCGTTTTGAAATATGTTCAGAAACAGAAGAAGTATCCATCAGGGTTTCTTTTTCAGCTCTTTATGCTGAGTTATTTTATATTCAGGTTCTTTTTAGACTTTATTAAACCAAGGGTTGAAATTGCGGGAAACCTCGGGACGATTCAACTTGTATGTATTTGTGTAATTATTTACTACATTTATACTGTTAAAAACACTCAAATCACTTATTTAAAATATTCAAGATGAAAACTTTAACTTTTTTAGAAGGCGGTAGCCTTGCAGGTGTTTTTGTTATGATCGTTGGGATGATGGTTATAGGCGCTCTGTTTTTTTCTATAATTGTTACCTTTATTGTAAAGTTTGTCTATGAAAGTAAGGATAGCAGAAAATTCAGCAGAAAACAGTTTATACAGACCTTTGTTATTTGTTTATTGGTCTGCGGGCTAATCAGCGGATATATTTGTGGATAAGCATTTTAAAAATTAATTATGCCAGTAAGAAACTATACCTATTACGATTATACGATCAGTCTTTGTCCGGAATGCCTGAAAAGGGTAGGAGCGAAGATTATTATAGAGGATGAAGCCGTTTTCATGACCAAAAGATGTCCGGATCATGGCTTTTTCAAAACAAAAATTGCTTCTGATGTTCATTATTACAAAAATATAAGAAACTACAATAAAGCTTCGGAAATGCCCCTTCATTTCGGAACAGATGTGGAGTACGGATGTCCTTATGATTGTGGTCTTTGTGTAGATCATGAGCAGCATAGTTGTCTTTCCATTGTAGAAGTTACAGATCGTTGTAATCTGACCTGTCCAACCTGTTATGCAATGTCTTCTCCACATTATGGAAGCCACAGAAGTTTGGAGGAGATTGAGGCCATGTTTGATGTGATTGTTAAAAATGAAGGAGAGCCTGATGTAGTTCAGATCAGTGGTGGAGAGCCTACCATCCATCCGGAATTTTTTAAAATTATGGATATTGCCAAGTCTAAACCCATTAAACATTTAATGTTGAATACAAATGGGATAAGAATTGCCAATGATCCGGGTTTTGCTGAGAAACTGGCTACTTATGCTCCTGAGTTTGAAGTGTATCTTCAGTTTGATTCTTTTAAACCGGAAGTTTTGGAAGATTTCAGAGGAAAAGATCTTACTTCTGTAAGGATGAAGGCTCTAGAAAAATTGAATGAACTCAACCTTTCCACTACGTTGGTAATTGTTCTTCAAAAAGATAAAAATATTGATGAAATCGGAAAGATTATTGATTTTGCTTTAAAACAGAAATGTGTAAGAGGAATTACCTTCCAGCCAGTAGAAATTGCGGGAAGAAACAGAGAGGATTCTGCTCATGAGAAAATCACTTTAACGGAGGTAAGACAGGAAATTCTGAATCAGTTCCCGCTTTTAAATTCTGATGATATTATTCCGGTTCCGTGTAATCCGGATGCCCTTGCAATGGGCTATATATTAAAACTTCAAGGGGAGATTATTCCTTTAACCCGATATATCAATCCTGCCGATCTTCTGAATAATGAATCTAAAAATACCATTGTTTACGAACAGGATGCAGGGCTTCATATGCAGTTGCTGGATATCTTCAGCACTGGTATTTCAGTAGATAAAGTACAACCTAAAGTTAACCAGTTACTTTGTTGTTTGCCGGAAGTATGTGCGCCGGATCTTGATTATGATAATCTGTTTAGAATCATCATTATGAACTTCATGGACGCTCATGATTTTGATGTGAGAGCAGTGAAGAAATCCTGTGTTCATATAGTTAATAAAGATCTGAAATTAATTCCATTTGAAACCATGAACCTTTTCTACAGAGATGATAAGAAAAGCTATCTGGAAGAATTGAGGAAGGAAGATAAAGTGTTGTTTTAACATAGAAATAAATTAATATTTCAACATTTTTAAGCATAATCATCTGCGTTATCTGTCAAATCTTCGAGAACTAAAAAAATAAAAAGCGTGAAATCAAATTTCACGCTTTTTCTATCTTTAAATAGCAATTTTATTTAGTTTCTTTTACGGCATCAAAAGCCATTACTTCTTCCAACGTTTTCATATATTCATACGCTGTAAGGTCAAATTTTACCGGGACGATAGAAATGTATCCGTTAGCCAAAGCTGTTTCATCAGCATCTTCAGACTCATCCATATTGTTAAAGTAACCTGTTAACCAGTAATACTTTTTCCCGTGTGGATTTACTCTCTCATCAAAGCTTTCTTCCCATTTCGCATTAGCCTGTTTGCAAACTTTTATCCCTTTTATTTCTGATGCAGGAAGTTTCGGAATGTTCACATTCAGGACGATTCCTTTAGGCATTGGATTTTCAAGCGTTCTTCTTACAATATTCTGAATAAACTCTTTAGCCTGAGTAAAATCTGCTTCCCAACTGAAATCCAGTAATGAGAATCCAATTGCAGGAATTCCTTCTACACCAGCTTCTACAGCGGCAGACATTGTTCCTGAATAAATTACATTGATGGATGAATTGGCACCATGATTAATCCCTGAAACTACAATATCGGGTCTTCTTGTCAGAATTTTATCAAGAGCCATTTTTACGCAATCTACAGGCGTTCCACTACATGAATAATCTGTTTGTGGGCCATCAAGCTTAACTTCTTCATAGCTTAGTGTAGAATTAATAGTAATAGCGTGGCCTTTACCACTTTGAGGAGAGTCTGGGGCTACCACAATTACGTCTCCGATTTCGTTCATAAAGCTGATTAGATTTCTGATACCGGGAGCTGTAATTCCATCATCATTAGTAACCAGAATAAGCGGTCTTTCCATATATTATCTTAATTTTTTTATACAAATGCAGTACAATCTGTTCATTTGAGAATTGAACAAAAAGAATTTTCAACACATCAAATGTAGTTAAAAATAAGACGCAATAAAACAGCAGATTTGTCATTCTCTGATTTAATTTTAGGAATAAACCGTCTGTATTTTAGTAAGAAAAGAAAGCTGGGGGCAGGAAGAGAAAAGTTTTTAATGTTTAAATAACCATAAAATTTTAGTATCAATTGGTCCTCTCCAAATGGCAAATTACCATTGAAATGGAAGATGGAGTATTGCCATCCCTTATCATTCATCATTTATCACTCATGGCTTATTCCAACAGTTTTCTTCCTGTAATGATGTTATAAAGAACAACAATAATTGCAATGACAAGCAAAACATGTATTAAATAACCCGAACTGATTCCAGGAATTATTTCCAAAATTCCTAAAAACCATACCACTATGCAGATGACTGCAATTAACCATAATAAACTTCTCATGATATTACATTTTAAAGTTATCTATTTAATTATCAGCATATTTTATGCCCTTGTGTAATAAGTTACCTTTTGTAGTACCGCTTTATGAATATTTTATAAGTCTTTTCTCATAGATTATTTTTTTGAAGATGAAAGGAATAGGGCTTGTGTACTTTGTATGTGATGATAGTGAAGTGTTCAGAAAATAAAGCATAAAGATTTGATTGAATAAAAATTCTTAAAACTGTGTGATATTTATAAATAAGGTATTAAATTTGATAGTTTGTAACAGTCTGCAAATTATTGCTACTTATTACAATACTTATTTTTCAAAAAATTAATAAATAAAGACAGTTTATGTGGAAAAATTTCAAACTGAATAAATTTTTACTACTGATTCCATTAACCAGTCTAATGTTTTGCTTCAACTCGCCAAAGAACGATGATGAAAAGATGCAGACAATAATGGTGAGCGTAAAAAACACTCTTTCTTACCTGCATTATAGTCCAAAGCCTATCAATGATGCCTACTCAAAAGATGTTTATAAACATTATTTCGAATTGGTAGATCCTGCCAAAAGATATTTCCTGCAGTCTGATATGGATGAATTCAGCAAGCATGAAACAAAGCTTGATGATTATATCAATCAGGGCGATCTGAGTTTCTATAAACTTACAATTGACAGGCTTTATCAAAGAGTAGACGAGATTGATAAGATTACCCAGGACATTTTCAGTAAGCCTATTAACCTTCAGGAAGAAGAAACACTTACGCTGGAGCCAAAGCTTAAAAAAGTACCTGCCAACAAGCAGGAACAGTATAATGAATGGAAAAAATTCATCAAATACAACATCCTTCAGGAAGTTGAATCGATGAACAGCAAAGAAGAGGCTCAGAAAGAGAAGAAAGATTCTGTTCAGAAGTACAAATTAAATGATACCATCAAGCTTAAAGTTCTTACTCAGGATGAGAAGGTTAAAAAAGCTACAGATGAGGTGAAAGATCTTGTAAAAGAGACCTTTACCAGGTTCAAAAAGAGAAAAAAAATGGATTGGTTTACGGTGTATATGAATGCTTATACCGAAGTATTCGATCCACATACCAACTATTATTCTCCAAAAGATAAAGAAGACTTTGATACTCAGTTTACAGGAAAAGTAATCGGAATCGGAGCTTTAATCCAAGAGAAAAAAGGAAACCTTTATCTTGGTGCTCTTACTATTGGAGCCCCGGCATGGAAATCTAAGCAGCTTTCTGAAGGGGATAAGATTCTGAAAGTAAAATCTAAACCAAAAGATGATGCTGTAAATGTAGTAGGAATGCTTTCTGATGAAGCGGTAAGATTAATCAGAGGAGAAAAAGGAACCCCTGTTACCTTAACCGTTCAGAAAAAAGACGGAACAATCAAAGATGTAACTATGATTCGTGAAGAGGTTGCTATTGAAGATACTTTTGCAAGAAGTATTGTAGTAAATGCTCCGAATGGTAAGAAATATGGATTTATTAACCTACCAAGCTTTAACGCTGATTTTGAAAATTCAAAAGGAAGAAATGCTTCTGATGATATCAAAAATGAGATTGTAAAGCTTAAAGGGCAAAATATTGAAGGAATTATCCTTGATCTTAGAAACAACGGTGGTGGATCTTTAACGGAAGTAGGAGATATTATGGGACTTTTCATGGAGGCCGGACCTTATGTACAGGTGAAGGATGGAAATGGAAAAATACAGACCCTGAAGAACAAAAATGAGACTCCTATCTGGACAGGTCCGCTTGTGATTATGCAAAACGAGCTTTCTGCATCGGCTTCTGAGATCTTAGCAGGTGTAATGCAGGATAATGGAAGAGCTGTGGTGATTGGATCTCCACAATCTTTCGGAAAAGGGACTGTTCAGACTTTTGTAGATTTGAACAGATTCCTGAATACAGAAGATGATTTCGGATCTTTAAAACTGACTATTCAAAAGTTCTATAGAATTACAGGTGAGTCTACACAGAGAAAAGGAATTGTATCTGATATTCAGATGAAAGATTTCTTTACGTATGCCGAAGTAGGAGAGCGTTATGATGATTTTGCCCTGGCTTGGGATAAAATTCCAGCTACCAAATTCGAAAAACTGAATTTCTTTAACATTCAGGCCCTTGAGAAAGCAAGTGCAGACAGAATGGCTAAGAACAAAAACTACCAGCTTCTGTTAGAATCAGCTCAATGGAGAGAAAAGCTGGATAAAGAAGAAAACATTACACTGAACATCAATAAATTCAATGATGTCATGAAGCACAGAAAATCTCAGATTGAAAAATTCAAAGTGCTGACTAAGTTTGAGAACGGATTACAGTTTATTATGTATCCAAGTGAAGTTGAAAGAGAGAAAAAAGACGAAGCTTTCAAAAAGAAATCTGAAATGTGGATCAAGAATCTTAAAAAAGATCTTTACCTGCAGGAAGCAATGAATATTGTATCAGATATGGGAGTAAAGTCATAAACATAAAAAAACCGATAATGAAAATTATCGGTTTTTTTATTGTGTAAATAAATGATTACTTAATTTCTACACATCCCACTCTTCCTCCGGCATTTCCTGTAGGCTGAGTATGGAAATCGTCTGCTGCAGCGTGTACAATAAGACCTTTTCCGATGATGTTTTTAGATTCATCTGTACAACCAAGACACCATTTATCAGTCTTGAAAGTTAAAACGGCTGTACCGTTCTGATCGGCCACCAAATTTCCTATATCTCCCATATGGAAGTGCTCAGCTCCCCATTTTCCATGATCGTTCTTAGATGGGTTCCAGTGTCCGCCTGTAGAGGTTCCGTCTGCTGCAGAGCAGTCTCCTTTTTCATGAATGTGTACTGCATGGATTCCAGGGGTAAGATTCGTTACATTCAGTTTCATGATGACATCATTTCCCTGTTGGGTAAACTTTGCTGTTCCACCTGTTTGAGTTCCGCTTTTGGCATTTACGCTGTACGTTTTTGTAGTTCCGCATGAAACGGCTAAAAATGCACATCCTGCCAATAATGCTAATGTTTGTACTTTCATTTTTAAATGATTTATAGTGATATTTAGGTTAAATTTATAAAAGATTTTCCAGAACGCTTTATGATTACAGCCTTTTTTCTGAAAGAATATCTGAGGAAGCATCTTAATTATATCTTGTTTACCCTCACAATGTGTAGTTTTACCCTCATAATAATTTAAATTGAAAGACGAATAAAATTGTTTATTTTTATCTTTTTGGATGAAGGTCACAGTTTTCTTTTACAATCAATACCACACATTTGAAGAGCATTAAGAATGGTTATTCTATATACATTTATTAGTGAAGAGAAGCATCAGTATTTTTTAGATCAGTATTTAAACTCTTTTCCCGAGAGCTTTAGACTGGATATCTTGAAATACAGAAGGTGGCAGGATGCCCAGCTTTCCCTGTTAGGCAGGGTTCTTTTACAGTTAGGATTAAAGTCTCATTATCACATTGATGAGGTGCAGATCTTAAGGTTTCCTGATAATAAACCTTATTTGAAGGATCATCCTCTTCATTTCAATATTTCTCATTCTAGAGAACTTGTAATTTGTGCTATTGGAGAATTTCCCATAGGAATTGATGTCGAATTTATAGATGATAAAATCAATTATGTGGACTTTCAGTTTCAGATGACAAGGCGTGAATTCGATAAAATTGAACGTTCTGAAGATCAGATTAGAGATTTTTTCTTGTATTGGACACAAAAAGAATCGGTAATGAAAGCTCATGGGGGAGGCATGATGATTCCTCTAGATTCTTTTGAAATTGTAAATGATGAATGCGAGATTGAATGTAAAAAATTCTTTACAAAGGAAATATTTATTGATGAAAATTATCAGATTTGCATAGCTTCCGATGATAAAAGCATTAAAAAAAAGGCACTTTTTTTGGTAACTCCTGAAATTTGAGTTAATTGTTTTTAACACTTTGTAAACCCTTTTATTTGTGTGAATTTCAGTTATTTAATATCAATTATAAAATCATTGTTTAGTGATAAAAATTCATTTTTTTACCGTTTTTTTTTTGAAAATTCATTTTTAACATATATCTTTACTCGGAGAAAAAAAAATTATTTAAACACTAAGATTTAATACAAATGAAGAAAAAAGTATTACTGATGATTACCTTCAGTTTTAGCGTGCTTTCCCTTGCACAGGTCGGTATCAAAAAAGATAATCCCCATCTCAGTTCAGACCTTGAACTGGGCTCCAACAACAAGACACTTCTTTTAAACAGAGTTCCCAACACTGCTGCTGTCGCAAACCCCGTTAATGGTATGATGATTTATGACCAATCAGAAGAATGTGTAAAAGCATATCAGAATGGTAAATGGTCTAAATGTCTCGGGAAAGGACTGATCGGAAAAAAAGCATTAGCCAGTCCCATTTCTTTATTATGTACTTCGGCAACTGTATCTCCCAATCCTGTTTCAGGCCAGGCTTTTAAAGGAACTTTGACAATTCCCTATACGGGAGGAAACGGGAGTAGCTATGAAGCACAATCTATTCAGACCAATGGATTAACTGCTACTTTACCTGTAGGAAACTTCGTCGTAGGGAACGGAAGCTTACAGTATTCTATTACCGGAATCCCAGACCGGACGGGGAATATCACTTTTAATGCAAATATTGCAGGAAATACCTGTTCAGTTGTTTCTAAATAATGCAATAGACATTTTTCCGGTAACCAGTTTCAAATCATTGTAATATCATTAAGTAATTTCAATGTACACCCGTCATTACCTTGAGTAATATACAAGGTTTATGTACTACATCTATACAGATATTTAAGAATCTGTTTACTGGAACTTGCTATTCTTTATTTTCATTGCAACTTCAATGAAAGAATATTTATATAGACAAATTTTATTAAACCACAACAAAAATTCAACATGAAAAAAAAATTATTATTACCTATCTACATTAGTATTAGCTCTTTTTCCCTTGCTCAGGTTGGGATTAATCAACCCAATCCTAATTTAAGTGCAGATCTTGAACTGGGATCTAGCAATAAGAGTTTATTACTGAACAGAATTGCTAATACAGGAGTGATTAATAATCCGGTAAACGGAATGTTAATCTATGATGTATCAGAACAATGTGTAAAGGCTTTTCAAGGAGGAGCCTGGTCACAATGTTTTTGGAAAGAGAATCCGACTTTTGCTTTAAATTGCGGAGCGGCTGCATTTGCTCCTAGCTCTGCAACACAAGGACTATCGTATACAGGAACTTTGACTATCCCTTATACGAATGGGGACGGAAGTGCTTACGCTGGACAGACTTTTCAGGCTAACGGCTTAACTGTCACCCTTGCTCCAGGTACTTTTGCTACTGGAAACGGGACTTTACAGCTTTCTGTAAATGGCTTTCCTATCAGTTCCGGGACTACAACATTTAATGTTACCATAAACGGAAGTACATGTTCTAATCTTTCACTTGCAGTAAATCCCGGAACCCCTGTAATTCCATCAAACATAACACTGGAAGGAAGATATTTTATCGCTTCTGTTTATGATCAGGATTATTCACCATTTACTACACCTACAGGACCTGCTACAACAGCAAGACCTGTTGCGGCAGACGGAACTCCTGAAACACTGGTTGATCTTCAGGGAGTAATTCCTACATCTGGCCTTACCGTTTATATTCCTGCTACAGCTACTGGAAGTGGAACTGTTGGTGCATGGAGTCAAACGATTAATATTCCTGCTAATCTTACAGAAGATGGAATTTCAAGAAATATTACCCTTTCATGGAACTCTCAGTCATATAATGCGACTACTAAATCAATTACTGCAACTCTGAAATCTGAAGTGGGAACATTAAATGCACGTAAACTGGATGTAAATGCAGGGATTGGAAATGATTATCTTGGAGTGTTATTAGGAAAATTCTTATTCCCTAACTCCGGAACTCAGAAAGGATATGAGGTTCGTATCATAGCGGCTATTCCGGATAGAATGTTTAATGAACCTGATGTTCAGGGGAATTTCAATCATAACTTCCTTTATCTTCCAATACAGGCTGAAGATAATAATGTATGGTTGAATCACAATTTAGGAGCAGATTATACCAATGTGAACGGACCTAACTTTAATCTTGGTCAAAAAGCAACATCTTCATCTGATTATCGTGCATACGGATCCTTATTCCAATGGGGAAGAAGACCTGATGCTCATGAACTGATTAACTGGACAGGACCTAATAGCGGAACTCCTGCTAATGGAACTACAGGTACGAAAAGTGATGTACCACCTAATCCATTATTTATTGCTGTGGGTGGAGACTGGAGAGTAAACCCTAATTCTAATTTATGGGATAATTCAACGTCTACGAATAACCCATGTCCTGTAGGATTTAAAGTTCCAACGAGAGCTCAGTTGACAAACTATCTGAACACGAATGTCATAAATGGAGCTTCTGGAGCTTCTGCAAGTAAACTGGGCTTAACGGTTCCGGGAATAAGAGACGCAGGGCAAGGAACATTATCCTCTGTATATACAGGACAACAAGGATTTTATTGGAGTAGTACAACTGATGCTGTTGCTAATCCTGCAGCTTATGTATTACAGATTCCAACATTTGGAACAGCTAATACAACTAGTGGATCTTCCAAATCACAAGGAAGTTCAGTTCGTTGTATTAAAGAGTAAAAGAACCCTTGAAATATCATTATTTAATAGCGGCCTACAGTATGTTGGTTGCTATTAAATAATGATTAAATAATCATTAAAAGTAAAAAATATCTTCTTAAAATATTATTTTTGAATAAGAACACATGCTTAATAGATAAAAAAACATCTCATTCTTTATTGAGTTTAGATGGTGGTGAAAATCACATAAACCTTGAGGTATTTAGTCTGGCCAAGTAACACAGTCTGTTACTGGTTTTGATTAAGTAATGCTGCTGAAAAAACAATCTATACTCACTTTAATTCTAAATATTCACTCTTATATGCGAAGCTTGTTATAAAACAGGTTCCAGTTATTCTCTTTTGTAAATTCAAAGGTGAGGCTGCTGCTTATTGATATTCTGAAACATGTTTCAGGAAGGCTTCAAAGGAATGTAGTGAATAAAAAAACGTACCTAAACCTAACCTAATCTACCGTCCTTCGGGATATACTGCTATGAAGCTAACACCTTATCAATCGACCTTTTATAATGAATGGATACTAAATCCATCCAGAAGTGACTATAATATTATATTTGACCAGTCTATGTCCGGATATGTAGATATCCAGAGACTGAATTCAAGTTTAGTCAGATTTGTTAACAATAATTTACTATTGAACAGTAATGTTGTAAGTGAGTCAGAAAATTTGGTTTGGAAGCACAGACCTTTGCTTTCTGAAGAGGCACAAATATTAACATTTATTGCAGAGGAACCCAATCCTGATGAAGTTTTACAGCTTGCTTTGCATCCTTTTGATTTAGAAAAAGAGCAGCTGGCAAGATTTTATGCCATCAAGCTGAATAATGGCGGCTATAGAATCATTCATATATTTTCCCATATTCTTGTTGATGGATTGAGTGCTAACAGTATCTATGCTGAGCTCAGTACTTTTTACAATGATCTTAGCTATGTAAATCCTATCAGTCTTACAGCACAGGGGGAACGATATGAAAAACTGAGAAACCAACTTGAAGATATACTGGCGAAAGGAAAAACAGAAATGTCAGATTTCTGGAAATCAGGGTTGAAGGAAGTAGAAAATATCGGGTTTAAATTTTTACAAACTTCAGATTCACTTCTCCTTGATTTTCAGGAAAAAGAACATATTCTGACTAATCCGGTAAGTGAACAGCGATTTCATTTTCCCGAATCAGTATCTCTTAAAGTAAGACAACTGATTTCAAAATATAAACTGACGCCCTATACTTACGGGCAGCTGGTTTTTGCAGTTTTACTTCATAGGATTTCAGGAGTTAATGATTTGGTAATCAATTACCCTGTTGGAATTGCAGAAGGGCAGGACTTTATCTTTGGAGCCCATATTAATACCATTTTAAAAGGATACAGATTCGAGCAGAAGTCTTCTCTTCAGGATCTTATCCATCAAAATATAGAATATACTAATCAATTAAAAACAAGTAAGGCCAGATATCTACCTATTGAGGAACTTATCAGCTATGCACCAACTTCCAATATATTAGAATTTGGTTTTGTTCAAACCAGTCTTAAAGACGTGGTTATTCATTATGAAGGAGCCAGTAATGTAATCATTAACAGTGATTTGAATGTCGATTTGGTTGGGAAGTTGTCGTTCGAGCAGGAAGTAAGAGATGGACAGATTAATTATAAGGTTCGTTACGCGAATCAAAAACTTGATGCTGAACTGATTTCCAGTTTTGTAGACATGTATCAGAGACTGTTCATTGAAATATTGGAAGATTTATTGGAAGGGAATAATGATAAATTAATTTCTCAATACAAACTCTTAAATGAAAATTCCTATCAGACGATAATAAACAGCTGGAATACGATAGATTGGGATCATCAGAAGAGTAAAACAATTCATCAGGCCTTTGAAAATCAGGTGTTAAAAACTCCTGAGGATACTGCATTAGTGTATCAGGGTATTAAGCTCACTTACCAAGAACTTAATGAGAAGTCCAATCGTTTGGCTCATTATTTAATCAATGCTTTTGATCTTAAGCCAGATGAACTTGTTCCATTATGTCTGGAAAGATCTGAAAATATGGTGATTGCTATTTTAGCAGTATTGAAATCCGGAGCAGCTTACGTTCCTATGGATCCTTCTTATCCAGTAGACAGAATTGAGCATATTCTTCAAGATACAAGAGCCAGAGTGATTCTTGCAGAAGAGAGTACTGTGGATAAAGTAAATTACCTTTCTCCACAATATTTATCATTAAATGACCAGAACTTCAATAGTTTGATGAACTTACAACAGACATCAAATCCTGTAACTGAAGTTTCTGCATCTAACCTTGCTTATGTGATTTATACCAGCGGAACTACAGGACTTCCGAAAGGAGTAATGGTAGAACATCAGAGTGTCATTAATGTTGTAGATAAGGTAAGAGAAGCATATGGTTTTTCTGAAGGAGAAAAGATAACAGCCTATACTTCTTATGTTTTTGATGTTTCCGTATCGGAATTTTTCAATGCTTTGCTATACGGAAATGAGCTTCATGTATTGGATGAAACCACTAAAAAAGATGCAGATCTTATTAGTAAGTATTTATTAGAAAATAAGATTGCTTATACTTATTTACCACCGGTAATGCTATCTGTTTTACCACGAATAGATTATCCTTCAGTGAAAGGTTTCCTGTATGCAGGAGAACCGTGTGATTATGAAACAGGAAAATACTGGTCGGAAGAAAAGGTGCTTTATAACCTGTATGGCCCTACAGAAGCCACTATTTATGCGATCTACAAACAAATAGAGCATGGAGATGTTCATGTTATCGGTAGACCCGTAGGAAACAGTTCTGCATACATTATGGATGCATGTCATCAGTTGTCACCAGTAGGAGCAGTAGGAGAGTTATATCTGGGCGGAGTAGGCATTGCAAGAGGATATCTGAACCGTCCTGAACTTACTGAAGAACGTTTTATAGAAAACCCTTTCCAAACTGAACTCCAAAAGCATAAAAAAGTAAACGGGAAGTTATATAAAACCGGAGATCTGGTACGATGGCTTCCTGATGGAAATATAGAATATATTGGCAGAAACGATTTCCAGGTAAAAATTCGTGGTTACAGAATAGAATTAGGAGAAATTGAGGAAAGATTATCTCAGCACCCTGATATCAAGCAGTCTGTAGTTCTGGCCAAAGAAAATAATACGGGAATGAAATACCTGGCGGGGTATTATGTAGCTGAAGAAGAACTGGATGCTGAAAAGCTGACAGAATATTTATCAGAAACATTGCCTGAATACATGGTACCAAATGTTTTTGTTCAATTAACAGCTTTACCGTTAACGATTAATGGGAAATTAGACAGAAAACAGCTGCCTGAGCCTGAATTCAGTGGAGAAAGAGAATATACCGGTCCTAAAAATGAATTACAGGAAAAACTATGTACTATTTATGGTCAAATCTTAGGACTTGAGCCTGCAAGCATTGGTATTCATGATGATTTCTTCCGCCTTGGAGGAAATAGTATTATGGCCATTAAACTTATCAGTAAGATCAAACAGGAGCTGGAGATTCCGGTAAATGTATCCATGGTATTTGGGCATAAAACAGTGGCTTCATTGTCTCATATACTTGATAAAAACAATGCTGTTTCTGAACCCATAATCATCAACGCGATACCGGTTTCGAAACCTGAAGAGCAGCGTCTGTCTTTTGCACAGGAAAGGCTTTGGTTCATAGAGTCCTACGAAGGAAGCAGCAGTGTTTACAATGTTCCAATGGTATTTAAATTGGGAAAAAATATTTCCCGAGAATATCTTCAACAGGTTTTTGATCTGTTGATGCAGCGCCATGAAATATTGCGAAGTATTATTCTTACAACAGAAGACGGAGTAGGATATCAGAAGGTAACCGACCAAAAGATCAAGATTCATTTCGGACAGGTAGAAACCAGAACAGAACTTGACCAGGCTATAGATTATGTAGCGAATAAAGTTTTCCATTTAGATCAGGAACTTCCGATAAGTGCTTCTGTTTTCAGCATGGAGGAATATGATTATCTGTCAGTAGTGATTCACCATATCGCTTTTGATGGATGGTCTACGGAGATCTTCATCAATGAATTCAATATTATTTACCAAGCACTTATCGAAAGAAAAAATCCTGAACTTCCGGCATTACCTATTCAATATAAAGACTTTGCACTATGGCAGAGAAATTACCTCTCAGGAGAAGTACTTAATGAGCAGACTTCTTATTGGAAAAATAAACTAGAAGGATTCCAGACCCTGGATCTTCCTTTAGATTTTAAGAGACTTGCCCAAGTTTCTTATACAGGAGCAACAAATTATTTTGATCTTCCGGAACTGCTTGCTTCAGACTTACAACAGCTTTCAAAAGATCTTGGAGTAAGTTTATACAGCGTGATGCTGAGCGGATATTATCTGATGTTATCTGCTTATTCAGGACAGGATGATATCATTATAGGAAGTCCGGTTGCCAACCGTCATCATGCAGGCCTTGAAAATATCATAGGGTTCTTTGTTAACACTTTTGCTTTAAGAGAAACAATAGATCCCGATCAGCAGATAAAAGATTTCATTGTACAGGTTTCAGAGTCTATCACCAATGCTCAGTCTCATCAGGATCTTCCTTTTGAAAAACTGGTAGAGGAAATGGGTGTAGAACAGGATAATTCAAGAAACCCAATTTTTCAGGTGATGTTTGGGATTCAAAGCTTTGAAGAAAAAGGGTCCCATACAAATAACGATACAATACTTCTTCCTTTTGATGGAGATATTGATTATAAATCTGCCAAATTTGATCTGACAATGATGATTGATGTTCATGGAGACAGCATCCGTGGAATATTCAATTATGCAGTTGCACTTTTCAAAAACGAAACGATTATCCGTATGAAAGAGACGTATATGCTTATCCTGAACCAATTGGTTGAAACAGGAAATACCGTCTCAAAAAATAATAAAATTAAAAACCTTCAACTTCTGAATGATGAAGATTATCAGAAGATTACGAAGGATTGGAACGATATTGAAAACAATTATCCTGAAGGGTATACTATTCATCAATTATTTGAAGATCAGGTAGCAAAAACATCCAATGCTACGGCTTTGGTATATCAGAATATCAGATTATCTTATCAGGAATTGAACGAAAGAGCCAATCGCCTGGCTCATCATCTCATTGATGCATATAATGTGCAGCCAAATGAGTTGATTCCTATATGTTTAGAGCGCTCAGAAAATATGCTTGTAGCCATTTTGAGTGTTTTAAAAGCAGGTGCAGCCTATGTGCCAATGGATCCTCAATATCCGGCAGATAGAATCCAGCATATTCTTCAAGATACCCAAGCAAAAGTAGTCCTTACGGAAGAAACATCGAAAGATAAAATAGAAGCAGAGAATGTGCATATTATATCCTTAAATGAGCTTGCATTTAAAGCCCTTCTGGAAACAGCATCTTCTCATAATCCTGTTACAAAAGTTACTCCGGAGAACCTTTCCTATGTCATTTATACCAGTGGAACTACCGGAATGCCTAAAGGAGTAATGATAGAGCATCAGAATGTAGTGAATGTAGTTTCTCAGATCAGAGATGCCTATGGTTTCAGTGAGGGAGAAAAGATAACAGCCTATACTTCTTATGTTTTTGATGTATCGGTATCAGAATTTTTCAATACCCTGTTATACGGAAATGAGCTGCATCTCCTTGATGAAGCCCTTAAAAAAGATGCAGATTCCATAAGTCGTTACCTTTTAGATCACGATATTGCTTATACTTATCTGCCACCGGTGATGCTTTCGGTATTGCCAAGAATAGAATATCCTTCTCTGAAAGGAATGCTGTATGCCGGAGAACCTTGTGATTATGAAACCGGTAAATACTGGTCAGAATATACCAAACTTTATAACCTTTACGGACCAACAGAAGCTACCATTTATGCTACTTACAAACAGGTAGAACATGGTGATGTACATCTTATAGGACGTCCTGTTCATAATACTTCAGCATATGTATTGGACGCCTATTATCGTCCCGTTCCTGTAGGTGCTATTGGAGAACTTTATCTTGGTGGAAACGGTATTGCAAGAGGATATCTGAACAGACCGGATCTTACTTCCGAACGTTTCATTTTAAATCCTTTCCAGACTCCAATACAGAAAATCAGATGGAAAAATGGAAAAATCTATAAGACCGGAGACTTGGTGCGTCTTCATGCAGATGGAAATATTGAGTATATCAGTAGAAACGATTTCCAGGTAAAAATCCGTGGTTATAGAATAGAATTAGGTGAAATTGAAACCAGAATTCAGGAATATACAGGTGTAAAACAGGCGGTGGTTCTTGCGAAAGAAAATAAGGAAGGAATGAAGTTTCTTGTCGGATACTATGTGTCTGATGAGGTTATAGATCAGACTCAACTTTCTGAATTTTTATCGAAAACATTGCCGGAATATATGATTCCTGCAGTCTATGTGAATCTTGATGCCCTTCCTTTAACAATCAACGGAAAATTAGACAGAAGAGCATTACCTGAACCTGAATTTACAAGCATCCAAAAATATACAGCTCCACAAACAGAGCTTCAGGAAAATCTTTGCCGTATTTATGGGGAAATATTAGGCCTTGACGCTGAAGAGATCAGTATTCATGATGATTTCTTCCGTTTGGGAGGAAACAGTATTATGGCGATAAAGCTGATTAGTAAGATTAAAAATTATCTGGATCTTCGTATTCAGGTAACTTCTGTATTTAATCATAAAACCATTGCTTCTCTTGCTTCCTTTCTGGAAACGGAATTCCAGGAAGAGAATATACATATTGAGCCAGTCATGGTTTCCTCACCTGAGGACCAGCGTTTATCTTTTGCACAGGAAAGGCTTTGGTTTATCGAGGCGTATGAAGGCGGAAGCAGCGCGTATAATATTCCGATGGTGCTTACTTTGAGCCCGGATGTAAAGTTGGAGGAACTTCAACAATCTCTGGAAACGGTCATTATGAGACACGAAGTCCTTCGATCTGTAATAAAAACAACCGCAGAAGGAATAGGATATCAGGTTGTTACAGACTCTCTACCGGAATTTAAAATAGTAGATGTAAAAACTGAAGAAGAACTGGACGTAGCGATTAATTCTGTGGCTAATAAGGTATTCCGTCTGGAAGAAGATCTTCCTGTGGATATCACTTTGTTTAGGCTGAAAAATCAGTTTTATTTATCTGTTGTAGTCCATCATATTGCGTTTGACGGATGGTCTGTAGATATCGTGTTGAAAGAAATTCAGACGGTATATGAAGCTTTAATTAATAAAACCTCTCATCAACTTCCTGATCTTGCTGTTCAGTATAAAGACTTTGCCCTTTGGCAGAGAAATTACCTGAAAGGAGAAGTACTGGATAAGCAAATTAATTACTGGAAGGGTATATTAGAAGACTTCGAGTCACTTAATTTACCCCTTGATTTTAAACGTCCGGCTCAGATTTCTTATGAAGGAGCTGCCATTTATTTTGATTTGTCTTCAGAAGTGTCTTCAGGATTAAGAACAATTTCCAGAGACCTTGGAGTAAGTTTATACAGTGTGATGCTGGGAGGATATTATCTAATGCTTTCGGCTTATTCAGGTCAGGAGGATATTATTGTGGGAAGCCCAATCTCCAACCGTCATCATGCGGGTCTTGAAGATATTGTAGGTTTCTTTGTCAATACATTGGCACTGAGAGGAAACGTTAATTCTGAACAGAATTTTAAAAACTTTATTCTTAAGGGATCTCAATCTGTAACAGAAGCGCAGTCTCACCAGGACCTTCCGTTTGAAAAATTGGTGGAAGAGTTGGGTGTAGAACAGGATATGTCCCGTCATCCGGTATTCCAGGTGATGTTTGGTGTTCAAAGCTTTGGAAGGGAAACTCAAAAAGATGCTCTATTCTCCCTTTTTGAAGGTGAAATAGATTATCAGGCTGCGAAGTTTGATTTGACTACGATGATTGATGATGGTGAAGAGAAGATAAAAGGAATGTTTAATTATGCGGTTTCCCTTTTCAGTAAAGATACCATCCTGAAAATGAAAGACACCTATATTCTGCTTTTAGAACAGATTGCGGCGATAGGTGCTGAGAATGCAGCGAGTATTAAAATCAATGATTTCCAATTTCTTAACAATACAGAGTACAAAAAAGTAACAGAAGACTGGAATAACACCGTTTCTGAATATCCATCTGAAAAAACCATTCATCAGCTTTTTGAAGATCAGGCTGTAAAAACGCCAGATCATATTGCATTGGTATATCGGGATATTCAATTTTCCTACAAAGAATTAAATGAAAGATCAAACCGATTAGCCAACTATTTGATCGGAAAATATAATATTCAACCGGACGAAATTATTCCTCTGTGTCTGGAACGTTCTGAAAATATGCTGATTGCTATTTTAGGAGTTCTAAAATCGGGGGGAGCTTATGTGCCAATTGATCCGTCATATCCTTCAGACAGAATCAAACATATTCTTGAAGATACTCAAGCCAGATTAGTGATAGGTCAGGAAAGCACAGTTGAGAAATTAAAAGATCACAATATTGAATGTATTTCTCTGGATGAGGTTCAATATAAAGTACAACTGGAAATAGCTGACCCAAACAATCCAATTACTCAAACAAAGCCTGAAAATTTAGCATATGTAATCTACACCAGTGGAACAACGGGACTTCCGAAAGGAGTAATGGTAGAACATCGTGGAGTTTCAAACCTTACGACTCAATTTGCCGAAAACCTGGAGTTAAATACCAGAGAGGCTGCCACGAAAAATTGTCTTTGGTATGCTAACTATGTCTTTGATGCACACGTTGCAGAACTTTTCCCAGTCATTACCCATGGTCATAGCATTTATCTGTTAGATAAAGAAAAACAGACTGATATTGTAGCATTGCAAAACTATATCAGTGAAAATAATATCAGGATTGCAACCATTCCGCCTGTACTTCTTACTAAGGACTATATTTTACCTTTAGAGAAGCTTATTGTTGCGGGAGATGTAACCAATCCACAGCTGATGGCTCTTTATCAGGCAGAAGGAGTAGATATTGTTAATGCTTATGGACCTACGGAAGGAACAGTATGTGCAACCCTTCATTATTACAAAGAAGATAATAATCCGTTGAATATAGGGTGTCCAATTGGAAATATGACATCTTATGTTTTGGATGCTGATTTGCGCCCGGTTCCCGTTGGAGCAATAGGAGAGCTGTATATTGGAGGAACAGGGATTACTAGAGGATATCTGAATCGTCCCGAACTTACAGAAGAACGATTTATTATCAATCCTTTCCAAAGGTTAGAAGAAAAAGCGAAAGGTTTAAATAGTCGATTGTATAAAACCGGTGACCTGGTACGCTGGCTTTCTAATGGAGAGTTAGAATACATGGGAAGAAATGATTTCCAGGTAAAAATCCGAGGCTATAGAATCGAATTAGGAGAAATTGAAAATACGCTAGTACGTTATCCGGGAATTCGCCAGACAGCAGTTTTAGCTAAAGAAAATAAAGCCGGATTGAAATATCTGGCCGGTTATTATGTTTCAGATTCCGAAATAGATGCTCATCTTCTGTCTGAATATGTATCAGAATCTTTACCAGAATATATGGCTCCTGCAGTTTTCGTTCATCTAGAGGCTTTACCACTCACGATTAACGGAAAACTGGACAGAAAACAACTTCCGGAACCTGAATTTACAGGAAGCAAAAATTATATTGCTCCACAAACCGAACTTCAGACCAAACTATGCCAGATTTATGGTAGTGTATTGGGAATTGATGCTGAAACTATTAGTATTCATGATGATTTCTTTAGATTAGGAGGGGATAGTATCATCAGTATTCAGTTGGTGGGAAGAATCAGGCAGCAGCTTGAGGTAAAGGTAAGTGTAAAAGAGGTATTCACATCCAGAACAGCAGCAGTACTGTCTTTGCTTATTGAAGAGAAGAAACAGAACGAACAAACACAAATTGCAACAGAACAAGGGATCCTGGGGGGAGAAGTATCCTTACTTCCTGTTCAGGAGTGGTTCTTTAGCCAGAAAGAACAAGGATATCTGGGCGATTTCAATCATTGGAATCAGACCTTCCTTGTCAATGTTCCTGAACTTGATAAAGAATTATTGGAAGAATCTATCCAGCATTTGATAGAAAGGCATGATGCATTCCGGTTAAAATTTGAAAGAAGGAATAATGAATATATTCAGACCTATGGAAGCGCTCAGGTTTTCCCATCTCTTAAGTATCTGGATGTTTCAGCTCTGAACCAGGAAGATCTGTCAAAAACCCTAACAGAGTGGCAATCTGGTTTTGATATTGAACAAGGCTCATTGTTTCAGATAGGATACATTAGCGGATATGAAGATGGAAGTGCGAGACTTTATTTTGCTTTTCATCATTTGATTATTGATGCAGTAAGCTGGAGAATTATTACAGAAGACATAAAAAATATCTATCTGTCTCTTGAAAAAGGAGATAAAGAAAAAGTTCTTTCTCACACGAAAGGCAGCAGCTACCGTCAATGGGTGAATGCTGTAAAAAGCTATCGCTCTGAAGAGGCTGAATCCAGAATTAAAGAATTACTATACTGGAATACAAGTGCAGAAATAACAGAAGCTCATAATAAAGCACTGGATCGTTTAATAATAAAAGATTCTTATCGCAGTAGTCTGATTTTAAATAAAGAAATAACAGAAGCTTTAATCCGAAATACACATCACGTTTATCAGACTCAGATCAATGATCTATTACTTACAGCTTTGTCAATTTCTCTTTCAAAATTAACGGGAGAGGAATGTCATTCTGTTCTTTTAGAAAGCCATGGTCGTGAAGAAGTATTTCAGCATCTTGACATTACAGAAACCGTTGGGTGGTTCACTACAATGTTCCCTTTACTTTTGAAAAATGGAAAAGGATTGATAGATACCATCGTTTTGACCAAAGAATCCCTGAGAAGTATCCCTCATAATGGAATTGGCTATGGAAGCCTGGTAGGATATACAGAATGTGAGCTGCCAAAGATCAGTTTCAATTATTTAGGGCAATTAGATCAGGAAACAGGAGAAAAAAGTTGGTTTATTGCTGCTGAAGATACCGGATCAGGAATAGGAAAAAATAACCGCGACAGCCATTATATCAGCATGAATGGTGCTGTTGTAGATGGGCAATTACGCTTCGAAATTGCAGGATATCTTACAGAGGAGCAAATTAGATTGTTTACAGAAGATTTTAAAGCTAATATTGAAACCATCGTTGAAACCCTTTCTCAGGAAACACAAAGTTACCTCACTCCATCCGATGTAGATGATGTGGTAGACTTTGAGCAGCTTACAGAGATACAGAAAACGGCGGAAATAGAAGGTGTATATCTTGCCAACAGTTTACAGGAAGGGTTCGTGTATCATGCTTTGAATCAGGGGGAAAAAGATGATGCTTACAGAGTACAGCTATTATGGGATTACAATGCCGTTCTTGATATTGAAAATCTAAAGAAAGCCTGGGGGCTTACCCAAGCGGCTTATCCTTCATTAAGGATGAGGTTCGACTGGAATGGGGAGATTGTTCAGGTTATTAATAAAAATGGAAATGTAGACTGGCGCTATCAGGATATCAGTGAGATAGGTGATTCTGCTCAGGAAGCGTTGATTAAAGAAATTACAGCAAAAGACCGTTTTGAAGGGTATGATCTTTCCAAAGGGGATCTTTTCAGAGTGTATCTGTTTAAACGTTCAGAAAACCAATATACCTGTCTGTTCAGTAACCATCATGCTATCCTGGATGGATGGAGCATACCTGTTATTTTGAACAGTATTCATACAAATTACCTGAACCTTACTAAAAGTCAGGAGATTACCATTGTACCGGACCGCGCTTATACAGATACTCAGAAATACCTTCGGGATCATAAAGAAACGGGCAGAAAGTTCTGGAATACTTATATGAAATCTTTGGAAGATCATGAGGATTTAAGCGGATTAATTAAAGCATCTCAGAGACCTGTAGATTTAGGAACCTATCGTCACATTCAAGATCCTCAACAGGTAAAAATGAGGATAGCAGGGAATCAGTATGACTTGCTTAAAGCCTTTACAAAAACTCATGGATTAACTGTAAATGCTATCTTACAATATCTGTGGCACCAACAGCTGAGAATCTATAGCGGATTGAGTACAACAATTGTAGGAACAACAGTATCGGGACGAAGCTTACCGGTAGACGGAATAGAATTGTCTGCAGGATTATACATCAACACATTACCCTTAATTGTTACCCATGAGGAAGGAAAAGTAATTGACCAAATCAAAGAAATTCAGAACAGGATCAGTGATATTAATACCCATAGTGATATCAATCTGGCAGAACTTCACCATGATGGACGCAGAATTTTCAGCAGTTTATTTGTATTTGAAAATTATCCTGTACCAGAGGGGGAAGATCATAATGAACTTGGCTTTGTATTTAGAGACGCCGTGGAGAAACTGGATTATCCATTAGGAGTTGTGGCATTTGAAAGAGGAAATGAAATATCATTTACCTTAAATTACGAAGGCTACCTGTTCGAAAAAGATACGATGGATCAATTGATTGAAGGAATGGAAATGATTCTTAATCAGATTATTGACAATCAGGATATAACTTCAAATCAACTTTCTCTTTTAACGGAAAAACAATATAAAAACCTTACCGAGGACTGGAATGATACCTGGAATTTTATTTCCACACAAAAGACTATTCATCAGTTATTTGAAGATCAGGTTTTAAAAACTCCGGATCATACTGCGCTGATATTTAAAGATATACAATTCTCTTACAAAGAGTTGAATGAGCAGGCTAATCGTTTAGCTAATTATCTTAGAGGAAATTATAATATTAAGCCAGATGATCTGATACCGCTTTGTCTGGATCGTTCTGAGTACATGCTTATTGCAATTCTTGCTGTAATGAAAGCAGGTGCAGCGTATGTGCCGATAGATCCGTCATATCCTGCGGAAAGGACTCACCATATCCTTAAAGACACAAACCCTCTGCTGGTTCTTGCTCAGGAAAGTACAAGAGAGACCCTATCTCAAAATTTGGAAGAAAAGATAGATGTCTTATCTCTCGACAGCCCGTATTTCAGCAGTACGCTCGCAAGAATGAATGCCAATAACCCGCTTACTGAGGCTGGGGAAGAAAACCTTGCTTATGTAATCTATACCAGTGGAACTACGGGTATGCCTAAAGGGGTAATGATTGAACATAAAGGCGCGGTTAATTTAATTAATGATCTCTATCCTCGCTATGGATTAAACAGTTCTGATGTTATTCTGCAGTTTGCCAACTATGTGTTTGATGCTTCTATAGAGCAGATGTTGCTGGCTATATTAAATGGAAATACATTGGTATTTATAGAAAGTCAGAAGCTGTTACTTAACGAAGATGCTTTTGTAAAAACATTGATCGATCATAACGTTTCCTATATCCATCTTACCCCGTCAGTATTGCAAAGTATTGATATCACTAAGGTGAAAAGCTTACGTGTATTGAACTCAGGAGGGGAAGCCTTACCTACAGATCTGCATAACAAATTAAAGGATGAAGCATTTAAATTAGTCAATTCTTATGGCCCTACTGAGACTACAGTTACCTCTCTTGTTAATACCAATAACAAAGTAAATAATATTGGAAGACCCATCAGCAATACAAATATTTATGTGCTTGATGCTTACCATCGTCCGGTACCGGTAGGTGCTGTAGGAGAGCTTTATATTGGGGGTGCAGGTGTAGCCAGAGGCTATTTGAACCGCTTCGAACTCACTTTAGAGCGCTTTCAGGAAAATCCTTTCCAGACAGAAGAACAGAAAGGAAAAGGTGAAAACGGACGTATTTATAAAACAGGTGATTTGGTACGCTATCTGCCTTCCGGAGAGCTTGAATACATGGGCAGAAATGACTTCCAGGTAAAGATTCGTGGGTATAGAATAGAGCTGGGCGAAATTGAAAACAGGCTGCAGGAATATCCAGAGGTGAGGCAATCTGTTGTATTGGCTAAAGAAAATAAAGCAGGACTTAAATACCTTGTAGGCTATTATGTTTCAGACTCTCCAATAGATTCTGGAAAGCTTACTTCGTTCTTATCACAGACGTTGCCGGAATATATGGTTCCCGTAGCATTTATTCATCTGAATTCACTGCCGTTAACCATCAATGGAAAACTGGATCGTAGAGGTCTGCCTGAACCTGAATTTACAACAGGATCGGATTATACAGCTCCTGAAAATGAGTTGCAAGAACAATTATGTCACATTTATGCTCAGGTTCTTGGTCTTGATGCATCAAACATAGGAATTCATGATGATTTCTTCAGATTAGGAGGAAATAGTATCATGGCGATCAAACTTATTAGCAAGATTAAACAAGTTCTTGGAATCAGGGTAGAAGTAGCTGCAATTTTCAGTCATAAAACGATTGCGTCTTTGGCTGATGTTTTAATGGATGAAACTCATATTGAAGAGCAGGTTACAATTACCTCTATAAAAGTTAATGCTCCTGAAGAACAGAGATTATCTTTTGCTCAGGAAAGGCTTTGGTTCATAGAAACCTATGAAGGCGGAAGCAGTGCCTACAATATTCCAATGACGGCAATTCTGGATGAAAAAATTGATACTTCAGTCTTGCAGAAAGCTTTTGAAAAAGTTATTAAACGTCATGAAGTTTTACGCTCTGTCATTAAAACCACAGAAGATGGTGTAGGCTATCAGGTGGTTACAGACACTATGCCTGAATGGAAAGAGACCGAAATAAGTACAAGAGAAGGTTTAGATGAAGCCATAAACAGATGTGCCAATAAAATCTTCCGACTTGAGACGGAGATTCCTATTGAAATTAACATTTTCAAGTTTGAAAACAGACATTATCTGTCAGCAGTCATTCACCATATTGCTTTTGATGGATGGTCTACGGATATCTTCCTCAAAGAAATCCAAACAATCTATAAAGCTCTTGTTAATGATGAAAATGCTGAGGAACTTTCTCAGTTGCAGGTTCAATACAAAGACTATGCTTTATGGCAGCGTAATTATCTTTCAGGACAGCGTCTTGAAAACCAGATTAGCTATTGGAAGAATCAGCTTCAAGATTTTCAGAATCTGGATCTTCCGACAGATTTCAGAAGGCCTTCTCAAATTTCTTACGAAGGAGAAAATCTATATTTCAGTTTAGATGGAGAACAGAGCGAAAAACTGAGAGCTTTATCTAAAAATCTTGGAATAAGCCTGTATTCTGTTATGCTGGGAGGCTATTATCTGATGCTTTCTGCGTATTCAGGACAAGATGATATTGTGGTAGGAAGCCCTATTGCCAATCGTCACCATCCTGGGCTGGAAGATATCATTGGGTTCTTTGTCAATACATTGGCATTGAGAGAATCATTAGATCCCAAGCAAAACCTTAAAGATTTCCTTCTTCAGGTATCAAAATCAGTTACCGAAGCACAGTCTCATCAGGATCTGCCATTCGAGAAGCTTGTAGAGGAGCTTGGAGTAGAGCAGGATACCTCAAGACATCCTGTTTTCCAGGTCATGTTTGGTCTTCAGAGCTTTGGAGGTGATTCCTCTTCTCAAAATAATCAGGATGCCTTGTTTTATCCTTTTGATGGAGAAATAGACTATCAAGTGGCTAAATTTGATCTGACGACCATGATTGATGATGGAGAAGATCAGATCAAAGGAATGTTCAATTTTGCTAAAGCTATTTTCTCAAAAGAAACGGTAAGCAATATGATTCGTTCCTATGAATTTTTGCTGGATCAAATGACAGGAGATGGAGGGCAAAAAGGAATTAGACTATCTGAATTGAACTTAGTTTCTCATGTTCAATATAAAAAATTAACAGAAGAATGGAATGACACCTATAAAGCATATCCATCAGAAATAACAATCCACCAGCTTTTTGAAGATCAGGTGAAAAATACTCCTGCTCAAACAGCATTGGTGTATCAGAATACAAGCTTCTCTTATCAGGAATTAAATGAAAAGGCTAATCAGCTGGCTCATTATCTGATCGAGCATTATGGGCTTCAACCGGATGATCTGGTACCAATATGTCTGGAGCGATCTGAAAATATATTGATTGCCATTCTTGCCATACTAAAATCCGGAGCAGCTTATGTTCCGATGGACCCTTCTTACCCATCAGACAGAATACAGCATATTCTTCAGGATACTCAGGCGAAATTGGTTATTGGACAGGAAAGTACAGCAGGAAAACTGGAAACTACAGCTGTTGAGGTTCTCACTATAGATGAGGTAAGTCTTCAAGCACAACTTGAAATAATGTCATCTGGAAACCTTGTAACCCAGGCAAATGCTAATCACCTTGCTTATGTAATCTACACCAGCGGAACAACTGGATTACCAAAAGGAGTGATGATTGAACATTCAGGAGTGATAAACCTCATTGAATCAATGATAAAAGCTCACCGACTTCAAGAATATCAGGAAGTAGGTTGTTACTCAAACTATGTATTTGATGCCTTTGTATATGAAGCATTCCCGGTATTATGTAATGGAAATACTTTGTGGCTGTACAGTAATGAACTTAGAACATCAGTAGGAGAACTTAATGAGTACATCAAAGAAAATAATATTGAAGTTTCATTCATTCCACCGGTTCTGTTAAGAGAAATTGTAGAGAATGGAACCAACCTGAAACTGATATTTGCCGGAGGTGAAAGCTTCCCTGCTCTGGATAAAAATGTTGACGATATTATTTTTGTGAACGAATATGGTCCAACAGAAGGAACTGTTTGTGTTACACTTCATTACTATAAAGAAGATAGAAATCCATTGAATATAGGTGGTCCGATTGCCAATACCTATGCATATGTTCTTGATCAGCAAAATCGATTAGTGCCTGTTGGAGCTGTAGGCGAATTGTACATTGGTGGAGCGGGTATTGCAAGAGGGTATCTGAACCGCTCTGAACTTACCGAAGAACGTTTCATTTCAAATCCATTCCAGACTTCAGAACAGAAAGAAAGAAGAGAAAATACGCGTTTATACAAAACCGGAGATTTAGTTCGATGGCTACCAAATGGAGAGCTGGAATATGCAGGAAGAAACGACTTCCAGGTGAAAATCCGTGGCTATCGTATTGAATTAGGGGAGATAGAAAATACTTTATTAGGGTATTCTGAAATTCGTCAGGTTGCTGTATTGGCCAAAGAAAATAAATCCGGATTGAAATATCTGGCTGCGTATTATGTTTCTGATGAGGCTCTAGATTCAGAACTGCTTTCAGAATATCTATCTGTATCTCTTCCTGAATACATGGTTCCTGGTGCTTTTGTGCATTTAACGGCTTTACCGGTAACGATCAACGGAAAATTAGACAGAAAAGCACTGCCTGAACCGGATTTCACAGGCAGTAAAGAATATACAGCTCCGGAAACAACCCTTCAGAAACAGCTTTGCCAGGTTTATGGTGAAATATTAGGATTGGATGCAGAAACCATTAGCATTCATGATGATTTCTTCAGATTGGGTGGAAACAGTATCATGGCCATTAAACTGATCAGTAAGATTAAACAGGCTTTACAGATACAAGTAGAAGTTTCCAAAATATTCAATCATAAAACCATTGCTTTATTATCAACTGTTTTATCAGAAGAAACCCATGGAAATGATCATGTTATTATTACCCCGGTAGAGGTAAATACGCCTGAAGAACAGAGTTTATCTTTTGCCCAGGAAAGATTGTGGTTTATTGAAAATTATGAAGGCGGAACCAGCGCCTATAATATTCCAATGGCCTTCCTTTTGGATAAAAAAACAGATATTACAGCCCTTTGTAAAGCATTGGATGCTATTGTAATGCGTCATGAAGTGCTTCGTTCAGTCATTCGCACGACCGATGAAGGGAAAGGCTGGCAATTGGTTATGAATGATATTCCTGTTATTCATCAGTTTGAGGTGAAAACAATGCAGGAACTGGAAGAAAAAGTAAGCCGTGTGGCTAATAAAATCTTCAAGTTGGAAGAAGAACTGCCTATAGATATCAACATCTTTAAGCTTGAAGAAAACCATTATTTATCAGTCGTTATTCATCATATCGCATTTGACGGATGGTCTACAGATATTTTCTTAAAAGAATTAATCAGTATTTACAATGCAATTAAAGAAGGTAAACCACATGAATTACCTGCATTAAAGATCCAATACAAAGATTTTGCATTATGGCAGCGTAATTATCTTACCGGAGAAAGACTTGAACAACAGATCGGTTACTGGAAAAACAAACTTGGAGGATTTCAGAATCTTGATCTGGCAACAGACTTCAAGAGACCGGCTCAGATATCCTATGAAGGAGAAAATATCTATTTCAGCCTTAATGAGGAGCAGACTCAAAAGTTAAAAAACCTATCAAAAGATCTTGGAGTAAGCCTTTATAGCATTGTATTGGGTGGTTATTACCTTATGCTTTCTGCGTATTCCGGACAGGATGATATTATTGTAGGAAGTCCTATTGCTAACCGTCACCATGCAGGTCTTGAAGATATGATCGGATTCTTTGTCAATACCCTCGCACTCCGAGAAAATATTGACCCGAATCAGCAGATAAAAGACTTTATTTTACAGGTAGCCCAATCAGTAACAGAAGCACAGTCTTATCAGGATCTTCCTTTTGAAAAATTGGTAGAAGAACTTGGTGTAGAGAAGGATACTTCCAGACATCCAGTATTCCAGGTGATGTTTGGCCTTCAGAGTTTTGGGGAAGAAGTTTCCCAACCGGAAAATGAAACTACGTTGCTATATCCTTTTAATGGAAATATTGATTATCAGGTAGCTAAGTTTGATTTAACGACGATGATTAATGATATCGGTCATAGTTTACAGGGAATGTTCAACTATGCGAAATCTGTTTTCTCAAAAGAAACCGTTCAGAATATGTTGAATACCTATCTGTTCCTGCTTGGTCAGATTGCAGAAATCAATGATACTGAAAGCCTTGCTATATCCGAATTGGATTTGATTTCTGAAGAACAACATACAGCAGTTTCCAAACTCTGGTCTTCTGGGGTTCACTATCCAAGTGATACTACTATTCATAAGCTATTTGAAAATCAGGTTGAAAGAACATCAGATCATATAGCCGTTGTATATCAGGACGTAAGCCTCTCTTATCGTGAGCTAAATGAACGTTCCAACCGTTTGGCGAATTATCTTATAGAAACGTATGATATTCAGCCGGATGACCTTATTCCTTTGTGCCTGGAGCGTTCCGAAGAAATGCTTGTGGCTATTCTGGCAGTACTAAAATCCGGTGGAGCTTATGTTCCAATGGATCCATCATATCCTGCTGACAGAATCAAACATATTCTTACAGATACGGGCGCAAAAATTGTCATCACACAAGGCGGTTCTGAACTTAGTGTCCTTGAAGCCTGCGGAGAAGAAACTTCCATGCTTATATTGAACGATCCGGAACTGGAAACAGTTCTTGAAAACAGCAGCATTGAAAACCCGGTTACTTCTGTAGCTTCTAGTCATTTGGCGTATGTAATCTACACCAGTGGAACCACGGGAATGCCAAAAGGCGTAATGCAGGAACACCGCAATGTAGCGCGTTTATTCAGTGCCACCGATCATTGGTATCAGTTTAATGACAGGGATGTATGGAGTTTATTCCATTCCTATGTATTTGACTTTAGTGTATGGGAAATCTGGGGAGCCTTGTTTTATGGAGGAAAATTATTAGTACCATCATCTGAACAGACCAAAGACACGAATTTATTCTTCAACTTATGTTTAGAAGAAGGCTTAACGGTACTCAACCAAACCCCTACTGCCTTCTACCAGTTTATTGATACGGCACTTCAAAGAGAAGAACAGCTGGCAAACCTTCGCTATGTGATTTTCGGAGGAGAAGCGTTAAATCTGGCCTCTTTAAAACCTTGGTATGAGCGTTATCATTCTGCACCAACATTGATTAATATGTATGGAATTACTGAGACTACCGTCCATGTAACCTACAAGAAATTAAGTGCAGACGACTTGGATAAAGCATCATTAATCGGGGAGAATATTCCAGATCAGGGAATGTATATTCTAGATAAACACCTTCGAGCCGTTCCTGTAGGAGCTGTAGGAGAGTTGTATGTAGGCGGAGCCGGAATAGCAAGAGGTTATCTGAACCGTGAAGAACTCACTGCAGAACGTTTTATCAGCAATCCTTTCCAGACTTTGGAAGAAAAAGAGCAGGGAACGAACGGAATTCTGTACAAAACAGGAGACTTGGTACGCTATCTAGCTGATGGAGAACTGGAATATATTGGAAGAAATGACTTCCAGGTGAAGATCCGTGGCTACAGAATTGAGCTAGGTGAGATTGAAAACAGACTTCAGGAATATTCTGAAGTAAAACAAGCTGTGGTCCTCGCTAAAGAAAACAAAGCCGGATTGAAATATCTTGTTGGATATTATGTCTCAGAAAAAGCGAATGAAGTAAACAATCTTACTACATTTTTATCAGAAGTATTACCAGAATACATGGTTCCTGCTGCTTTTGTTCACTTAACTTCATTACCATTGACCATCAATGGTAAGTTAGACAGAAGAGCATTACCGGAACCAGAATTTACGGGAGGCAGAGAATATACGGCCCCAGAAACTGAATTACAGGAGAAATTATGCCAGATCTATGGCGAAGTCCTTGGATTAGATGCCTCAGGAATCGGTATTCATGATGATTTCTTCAGATTAGGTGGTGACAGTATTATCAGTATTCAACTTGTCAGCAGAATCAGACAAAGACTTGATATAAGAGTTAGTGTTAAAGATATTTTTACATCCAGATCAGTCTTAAAGCTTTCCGAATTAATGGAAAGTAAGGCCAAAGAAGAACAAACTCAGATTCTTACAGAGCAAGGTCAGCTTACCGGAAGTTTGTCTTTCCTTCCTATTCAGGAATGGTTCTTCAATTTGGTTGAAGAAGGGTATGTAGGAGATCTTAATCATTGGAATCAATCTTTCCTGATTACTGTTCCTGAGCTTACTACAGAATTACTGAAACAAAGTATAAAGCTGCTTATTGAAAAGCATGATGCCTTCAGAATCTATTATCCAAAAGAAAATAATACATACACTCAACAGTACGGAATAGAATATATACCGGAAATTAAAGATCTTGATATTTCAGGAATGTCATCAGAAGAAATTTCTAAAGTATTCACACAATGGCAGTCTCATTTTGATATAGAAAAAGGACCTTTATTCCAGATTGGATATGTTCATGGATACGAAGATGGAAGTGCAAGAATTTTCTTTGTATTGCACCACCTTATTATTGATGCCGTAAGCTGGAGAATTATTACAGAAGATCTGAAAAATATATATCAGACCCTTGAAAAAGGAAACCAGCCCGAAGCTTATGTAAAAGGAAGCAGCTACCGCCAATGGACTGAGGCTGTAAAAGGATATCTTTTTGATAATCCTGAAGCCAGAACCAAAGAACTTGCTTACTGGAGTAATACAGCAGAAAATGTTGAGAAAAACAATACTATTTTAGCTGAAGTATCCTCTCAGGATTATCATTTTGCTAATCTTAGTCTTGAAGAAAGCTATACGGAAAAGCTGATTAGGGAGATCCATCATGTATATCATACACAGATCAATGATATATTGTTATCTGCTCTTGCTTCTGCGCTTTCAGACCTTACCGGAACGTCAGGACACGCCGTTCTTCTGGAGGGTCACGGACGTGAAGAGGTGTTCAATAATCTGGATATTACAGAAACAGTGGGATGGTTTACTTCCATGTATCCATTACTGTTGCAAACCGGGAAAGACGTAAAAGATACCGTTGTTTTAACTAAAGAATCTCTGAGAAGCATTCCAAATAATGGAATTGGATATGGGAGTCTTGTAGGATATACGGAACAGGCACTTCCAAAAATCAGTTTCAATTATCTTGGGCAGCTTGACCAGGAAGAAAATACAGGCGAGAAAACCTGGTATATTTCAGGAGAAAACAGCGGAAACTCTATGGGTGATAAAAACCGTGACAGCTATATCATTAGTGTCAACGGAGCCATTGCTGACGGGCAGCTTCGCTTTGGGATCTCGGGATATCTTTCACAGGATCAAGTAGATCTGCTTACCCAAAAATTTGAAGAGTATATCAAACAGATTGTTGATGAATTAACCACAGAACAAAGAACCTGGCTTACTCCTTCAGATACACAGAATATCGTAGGTAAAGATCAGCTGATGTATATTCAGGAATCCAGAGCAGTAGAAGGAGTATACCTGGCCAACAGCTTACAGGAAGGATTTGTATATCATGCATTGAATCAAGGAGATACTGATGATGCTTACCGTGTACAACTGGTATGGGATTATCTTTCTGAAATGAATCTTGAACAGCTGAAAAAAGCATGGATATATACTCAAAATCAGCTTCCTACATTAAGATTAAGATTTGACTGGAGTGAAGAAATTGTTCAGATCATTAACAAAAAAGGAACTCTTGACTGGCGTTATCACGACCTGAGTGAAATGAACAAAGATCAACAGGAAGATTTGATTGCGGAACTGACTCATAAAGACCGTTTTGAAGTATATGATCTTGCAAAAGGAAGCCTTTTCAGAATATACCTGTTCAAACGTTCAGAGCAGCATTACACGTGTCTTTTCAGTAATCATCACGCCATTCTTGATGGATGGAGTATGCCAATATTCTTGACGCTTATTCACGAGGCCTATCTAAAATTAATTAAAAATCAGAAACTTTCTCCGGCACCGGATGAAGCGTATGCAGAAGCCCAAAAGTATCTTCAGAACCATAAAGATTCTAATGCAGACTTCTGGAAAGGCTACATGGGACTTCTTGAAGATCGTGAAGATATAAGTGGCTGGATCAAAGAATCTAAGAAACATATTGATCTTTCAGAATATAAACAGATTGTAGACCACCGTTCGATAAAAATGTCGATTGTGGGTGAACAATACCAGCAATTGAAGAATTTTACAGCAAAGAACGGATTTACTATCAATGCTGTACTTCAATACTTATGGCATAAACAATTGGCGATTTACAGCGGAACGCAGTCTACGGTGGTAGGAACTACGGTTTCCGGAAGAAGTATACCGGTAGATGGAATTGAATCATCAGTTGGTTTGTATATCAATACTTTACCATTAATTGTCAGCCATTCTGAGGGTAAAGTCGCAGATATTATTTCAGAAATCCAGAACAGAATCAGTGAGCTTAATACGCATAGCAGTGTAAATCTCGCCAGTCTTCAACATGATGGGCGAAGAATTTTCAGCAGCTTGTTTGTATATGAAAACTATCCAGCCCCGAAAGGAGATGAGGATAACGAATTGTCATTTGTTTTCAAAGGTTCGGTAGAACGTCTGGATTATCCATTGGGTATCGTAGCTTATGAAGCGGGTGAAGAGATATGGCTAAATATCAGCTATGAAGGATATCTGTTTGAAGAAGCCATGATCCAGCAATTAATCAGTGGAATGAACACTGTTTTGGATCAGATTCTTGAAAACTCAGAAATTTCATCTGACCAGTTATCTTATCTGACCAAGGAAGAATATAAAACGGTTTCTAAACTCTGGTCTTCCGGAGTTCACTATCCAAGTGATACTACTATTCATAAGCTATTTGAAAATCAGGTTGAAAGAACACCAGATCATATAGCCGTTGTATATCAGGACGTAAGACTCTCTTATCGAGAGCTAAATGACCGTTCCAACCGCTTGGCGAATTATCTTATTGAAACATATGATATTCAGCCAGATGATCTTATTCCTTTATGTCTGGAGCGTTCCGAAGAAATGCTTGTAGCTATTCTGGCTGTGTTAAAATCCGGTGGAGCTTATGTTCCAATGGATCCATCATATCCAGCCGACAGAATCAAACATATTCTGACAGATACGGGCGCAAAAATTGTCATCACACAAGGCGGTTCTGAACTTAATGTCCTTGAAGCCTGTGGAGATACTACTTCCATGCTTATTTTAAACGCTCCTAAGCTTGAAACTGTTCTGAAAAACAGCAGTATTGAAAATCCGGTTACTTCCGTGGAATCCTCTCATCTGGCCTATGTAATCTACACCAGTGGAACCACAGGAATGCCAAAAGGCGTAATGCAGGAACACCGCAATGTAGCGCGTTTGTTTAGTGCTACTGATCATTGGTATCAGTTTAATGACAAGGATGTATGGAGTTTATTCCATTCCTATGTATTTGACTTTAGTGTATGGGAAATCTGGGGAGCATTATTCTATGGTGGAAAATTATTAGTTCCCTCATCTGAACAAACTAAAGACACGAATTTATTCTTCAGCTTATGTCTGAAAGAAGGCTTAACGGTGCTCAACCAAACTCCAACGGCGTTCTATCAGTTTATTGATACAGCACTTCAGAGAGAAGAGCGGTTAGCAAACCTTCGCTATGTGATTTTCGGAGGAGAAGCGTTAAATCTGGCCTCTTTAAAACCTTGGTATGAGCGTTATCATTCTGCACCAACATTGATTAATATGTATGGAATTACTGAGACGACTGTCCATGTAACCTACAAGAAATTAAGCGCAGAAGACTTGGATAAAGCATCCTTAATCGGGGAGAATATTCCTGACCAAGGTATGTACATCCTTGATAAACATCTTCGTGCCGTTCCTGTAGGAGCAGTAGGAGAGTTGTATGTAGGCGGAGCCGGAATTGCCAGAGGTTATCTAAACCGTGAAGAACTCACTGCCGAACGTTTTATCAGCAATCCTTTCCAGACTTTGAAAGAGAAGAATCAAGGAACGAACGGTATCTTGTATAAAACAGGAGACTTGGTACGTTACCTTGCAGATGGAGAACTGGAATACATTGGAAGAAATGACTTCCAGGTTAAGATCCGTGGCTACAGAATTGAGCTAGGTGAGATTGAAAACAGGCTTCAGGAATATTCTGAAGTAAAACAAGCTGTGGTTCTCGCTAAAGAAAACAAAGCCGGATTGAAATATCTTGTTGGATATTATGTATCAGAACAAGCAAATGAAGTAAGTGATCTTACCGCATTCTTATCAGAGGTATTACCAGAATACATGGTTCCTGCAGCGTTTGTTCACTTAACATCATTACCATTAACCATCAATGGTAAATTAGACAGAAGAGCCTTACCGGAGCCTGAATTTACTGGAGGCAGAGAATACACAGCCCCTGAGACCGAATTACAGGAGAAATTATGTCAGATCTATGGAGAAGTCCTTGGATTAGACGCTTCTGGTATTGGTATTCATGATGATTTCTTCAGTCTTGGAGGAAACAGTATTATGGCCATCAAATTAATAAGCTCCATCAAACGAACCTTGAATATGCAGGTTGGCGTAGCTGTGATATTTGGCCATAAAACAGTAGCCTCACTTTCAGAAGCATTAAATGATCAAAATAATATTGATGAACAGGTTACCATTATACCAATAAAAGTAAATACTCCTGAAGAGCAAAAACTATCATTTGCTCAGGAAAGACTTTGGTTTATTGAAACCTATGAAGGAGGAAGCAGTGCCTATAACATTCCTATGACTGTTCGTCTGAATGAAAAAACAGATCTTTCAGTAATAGGAAAGGCACTCGAAACCATTGTAATACGACATGAAGTATTACGAACCATTATCCGTTCAACCGACGAAGGAAAAGGATATCAGTTGATTCTTGACCAGGTTCCGACCATTCATTTACACGATGTAAATACAAAAGAGGAACTGGATGCAGAAATCAACAGAGTTTCCAATAAAATCTTCCGTCTGGATGAAGAACTTCCTATAGAAATTAGCGTTTTTAGGTTAGGAGACCACCATCATCTGTCAGTTGTGATTCATCACATTGCATTTGATGGTTGGTCAACGGATATTTTCTTAAAAGAAATACAAACAATTTACAACGCCCTTATCAAGGGTGAAGAACCTCAACTTCCTGAAGTTAAGGTTCAATATAAAGACTTTGCATTGTGGCAGAGAAATTACCTTTCCGGAGAGAGACTTGACCGTCAGGTAGACTATTGGAAAACAAAACTGGATGATTTCCAGACTTTGAACCTTCCTGTTGATTTTAAGAGACCTAATCAGGTTTCTTATGACGGAGAAACCATCCATTTTGTACTGTCTTCGAAACTAGCTCAAGGTCTGAGAAAAACATCTAAAGAGCTGGGTGTAAGTTTATACAGTGTGATGCTTGGAGGCTATTACTTGATGTTGTCTGCTTATTCCGGTCAGGATGATATTGTAGTAGGAAGTCCTATTGCCAACAGGCATCATGCAGGTCTTGAAGACATGATTGGATTCTTTGTGAATACATTGGCCTTAAGAGAAACCATTGATGCAGAGCAAAACGTGAAAGACTTTATTCTTCAGATTGCTCAGTCCGTAATTGAGGCACAGTCTCATCAGGATGTTCCGTTCGAAAAACTGGTTGAAGAACTAGGTGTTGAGCAGGATATGTCCCGTCATCCGGTATTCCAGGTGATGTTTGGTCTTCAGAGCTTTGGTAGAAGTACTGATGATGCAGAAGTGTTATTCCACCCTTATGAAGGAGATACGGATTATGATGTGGCTAAGTTTGATTTGTCCACTATGATTGATGATGGAGAAAAAACCATTCAGGGAATGTTCAATTTTGCTAAGGCAATTTTCGCAAGGGAAACGGTTAATAATATGATTGATTCTTACCTGTATCTGCTTGAACAGGCCTTTGGTAATGAGATCAATCTGGAAACAACCAAACTGCTTGATCTTCGTTTGATATCAAAGGATATTGATAAAAAAATAACAGAAGAATGGAATGCTACAGAAGTATTTTATCCTTCTGATACAACCATTCACAAATTATTCGAAAAACAGGTTGCGAAAACTCCAAATCAGATTGCAGTAGTGTATCAGGACGTAAGACTGTCTTATCGTGAGCTTAATGAACGTGTGAACCGTTTGGCGAATCATCTTATTGAAACGTATGGTCTTCAGCCGGATGATATTGTTCCATTATGTCTGAACCGTTCAGAGCAAATGTTGATTGCTATTCTGGCAGTATTAAAATCCGGTGCAGCGTATGTACCGATGGATCCTTCATATCCTGCAGACAGAATAGAACATATTCTTCAGGATACGGCAGCAAAAATTATTTTGGCAGAAGAAAATACATCAGAAAAAGTAAAAAATACATCAGCTGAAGTTATTTCACTCGATACAATCACTTTTCAAGCAATTCTGGAAACCATGTCTTCAGAAAATCCTGTGACAGAAGTGAAACCTGAGAATTTAGCTTATGTCATTTACACCAGTGGTACCACAGGACTTCCAAAAGGAGTAATGATTGAGCATAAAAGTGTGGCCAACTTAATAGAGCAGGAAGCCAAAGAATTTGGTCTGAAATCAGACTCTGTTCATAAAAACTGCCTGTGGTATGCTAACTATGTGTTTGATGCGCATGTATGGGAACTATATCCATCCATTACCCATGGACACAGCATTTACATCCTTGAAAAAGATAAACAAACCGATCTTATTGCTTTACAGGAGTATATACATGAAAATAATATCAGTATTGCGACCATACCACCAGTACTTCTTACAAAAGATCATATTCTTCCTTTAGAAAAAATGGTGGTGGCAGGAGATGTTACCAACCCTCAGGTGATGAAGCTGTATAAAGAATATGGAGTAGATTTGATCAATGCCTATGGGCCTACAGAAAGTACAGTATGTGCCACTTTACACCATTATAAAGAAGATGGCAATCCGTTGAACATCGGAGGGGCTATTGGCAATATGACCGTATATGTTCTGGATGATTATCAACGTCCTGTTCCTGTAGGAGCAGCTGGTGAGCTTTATATCGGTGGAGCTGGTATTGCCAGAGGCTATCTGAACCGTCCTGAACTTACAGAAGAACGTTTTATTTCCAATCCTTTCCAAACTCCTGAACAACATGTAAAAGGAGAGAATGGAAAATTGTATAAAACCGGAGACTTGGTTCGCTGGTTATCCAATGGTGAGCTTGAATACATCGGAAGAAATGACTTCCAGGTTAAAATCCGTGGCTATCGTATTGAATTAGGAGAGATTGAGAATACTTTACTAAGTTATCCAGGCATCCGTCAGGTTGCTGTAATAGCGAAAGAAAATAAATCAGGGATTAAATACCTTTCCGGATACTATGTTGCTGATACAGCGCTTGATACAGCGCTTCTTTCAGAATATTTATCTGAAACCCTTCCTGAATATATGGTTCCCGGAGCTTTTGTTCATTTAACAACTCTACCATTAACCATCAATGGAAAACTGGATAAAAGAGCTTTACCGGAACCTAATTTCACAGGAAACAAAGAATACTCTGCTCCGGAAACTGAACTTCAAAGAAATCTCGTAGAAATCTATGGAGAAGTGTTGGGTATCAAGACCGAAAGTATCAGTATTCATGATGATTTCTTCAGATTAGGAGGTGATAGTATTATCAGTATTCAGCTGGTAGGAAAAATAAAACAACGCTTGGATGTAAGGTTGAGTGTGAAGGAAATATTCTCCTCAAGAACTGCAGCAGCATTGGCTGTTTTGATGGAAGAGAAAAAGTCAGAAACAGAAGTTGAGATCCTTACAGAACAGGGAATTCTTACGGGAGAAGTTCCGTTTTTACCTGTTCAGGAATGGTTCTTTAGCGAAAAAGAAAAGGGGTACCTGGCGGATTCGAACCACTGGAATCAGGCATTCTTGATTAATGTTCCGGAACTGGATAGCAGTCTTTTAGAGAAAAGCATTGAGCTCCTTATTGAAAAGCATGATGCATTCAGACTGTCTTATCCTGTTGAAAACGGAAATTATAATCAGTATTATAATGACCAAAATACAGTAACGGAAATCAATTATCTTGATGCTTCCCAATTGAGTAAGGAAGAGCTTTCCCATATATTCACCACATGGCAGCAGCAGTTTGATATTGAAAAAGGACCACTTTACAATATTGGATATATCACAGGATATCAGGATAAAACTGCAAGAATTTTCTTTGCTTTCCATCACCTTATTATTGATACTGTGAGCTGGAGAATTATTCTTGAAGATCTCAGAAACATCTATCAGACGCTTGAAAAAGGAGAACATTATCAGATTAAGAAAGGCAGCAGCTACCGCCAATGGGTACAGGCTATTAAAAATTATAAATCTGAAGATCCTGAATCCAGAGACAAAGATTTGACCTATTGGAAGGTAATAACCTCTGATGTAGATCAAAGTAATCAGATCCTTGAGGAAATTTCCGGGACCGAATACCATCATGATATCCTTCTTTTAGATCAGGATACTACAGAAAAACTGATTAGAGGAAGCCACCACGTATACCATACAGAAATCAATGATCTGCTATTGGCAGCGTTGTCATCAGCACTTACAGATTTCACCGGGACATCCCGACATGCGATTGTATTGGAAGGGCATGGCCGTGAAGATGTCTTCACTAATCTGGATATTACAGAAACGGTAGGCTGGTTTACTTCCATGTATCCGCTATTGTTGGAAACAGGAATCAATGTGAGCGATACGGTAATATTGACCAAAGAGGCTTTAAGAGAAATTCAGGATCATGGTATTGGCTACGGAGGCCTTGTAGGCTATACTAACCATGAACTTCCGAAGATTGGATTTAATTATCTGGGACAACTGGATCAGGAAGACCATTCAGGAGAAAAAACATGGTTTATTGCAGCAGAAGATACAGGTCTTTCAATAGGAAAAGAGAACAGAGACAGCCATATTATTAGTATCAATGGTGGAGTATTGAACGGGCAGCTTCGTTTCAGTATTTCAGGATATCTTACTCAGCAACAGGTAGAAAAGCTTACACAATCCTTTAAAGAACATATCATCCATGTGGTTGAAGAACTTTCTCAAAATACCCGCAGCTTCCTTACCCGTTCGGATATTGATTATATCATCGATCAAAAACAGCTCTCATCAGTTCAGGAATCAGAAGAAGTAGAGAAAATATATCTGGCGAACAGTCTTCAGGAAGGATTTGTATATCATGCACTGAACCAGGGTGATACAGATGATGCCTATCGCGTGCAATTAGTTTGGGATTACCTTTCGGATATAAATGTTGAGGCTCTTAAAGAAGCATGGTCTTACACTCAACAGCAGTTTCCTGCACTGAGACTTAGATTTGATTGGAATGGAGAAATCATCCAGATCATTGATAAAAAAGGAATCTTAGACTGGCGTTATCTGGATTTGAGTACCATGAATGAAAAAGAGCAGGAAGAATGGATTAGAGAAGCTACTCAAAAAGATAGATTTGAAGTATATGATTTATCAAAAGGAGGATTATTCAGAGTATATCTGTTTAAACGTTCTGATAAGCATTATACCTGTCTTTTCAGCAACCATCACGCGGTGTTGGATGGCTGGAGTATGCCTATAGTGCTGACAAGTATTCATGATATCTACCTGAAACTAACGAAAAAACAGGATCTGAATATTGTAACAGATCATGCCTATATCAAAACCCAGGAATACCTTCAGCAGCACAAAGAGGGTAGCCGAAGCTTCTGGAATGCTTATATGAACCTTCTCGAAGATCGTGAAGACCTTAGCAGTCTGCTCAAAGAATCCCAAAAATATATTGATTTGGGAACCTATCGTCAGATTAAAGATCATCAGGCTGTAAAAATGATGATCATTGAAGAAGAGTATCAGCAACTGAAAAAGTTCACTGTGGAAAACGGATTTACCATTAATGCTGTATTGCAGTACTTGTGGCACAGCCAGTTAAGCATTTACGGAGGGGTTGAAACTACTGTTGTAGGGACAACTGTATCCGGACGAAGTCTTCCTGTAGATGACATAGAATCATCAGCTGGACTCTTTATCAATACACTTCCATTAATTGTACAACATATAGAAGGCAAAGTGGTGGATGTTATTTCTGATATTCAACAGCGAATCAGTGAACTGAATACCCACAGTGATGTAAATCTTGCAGAACTTCATCAGGATGCAAGACGTATTTTCAGCAGTTTATTTGTTTACGAAAATTATCCTGTGCCACAAGGCGGAGATGATAACAATGAGTTAGGATTTGTGTTCAAAGATTCAGTTGAAAAACTGGATTATCCATTAGGAATTATGGCATTTGAACAGGGTGAAAGTGTAACCTTGAAGATCAACTATGAAGGCGTTCTTTTTGAACAGCATACGATGGAGCAGCTGATTGATGGAATGAAAACGGTTCTTGCCCAAATTCTTGAAAATGGAAAAATTACTTCCGATGAATTCTTGCATATTTCTGACAACCAGCTTAAACTAATGGAAAAGTGGAATGCCGTAGAATCAGATTACCCTTCTGATAAAACCATTCACCAGCTATTTGAAGAGCAAGTACTCAAAACTCCGGAAAATATAGCATTGGTATATCAGGATGTGGTATTGACATACAGAGAACTGAACGAAAGAGCAAACCGCTTAGCCCATTATTTGATAAGCACTTATGATCTTCAGCCGGATGAATTAGTTCCATTATGTTTAGATCGTTCAGAAGATATGCTGATTGCCATTTTAGCGGTTTTAAAATCCGGAGCGGCCTATGTACCGATGGATCCTTCTTATCCTGTAGAAAGAATAGAGCACATTCTTCAGGATACGGGTGCAAAACTGATTTTAAGTCAGGAAAGTACCGCAGAAAAGCTGAAAAATATAAGCTCAGATGTGATCTCTTTAGATGAGGTTACCTTTAAAGCACTGCTTGAAACCTCTGATGCTAAAAATCCTGTTACCAATGCTAAACCAAACAATTTAGCATACGTTATTTTCACCAGTGGAACCACCGGATTACCTAAAGGAGTAATGGTTGAACACAGAAATGTGGCCAACCTGATCCACCAGGAAGCTAAAGAATTCGGATTGTTGGGAACTGAAGTTCAAAAGAATTGTTTATGGTATGCGAATTATGTATTTGATGCCCACGTTTGGGAATTGTATCCATCCATTACCCATGGACATGCGATCTACATTTTAGAAAAAGACCTTCAGACTGATTTGTCCGCTTTAAAAGAGTATATCGAAGCAAATAACATCAGCATTGCCACCATTCCACCTGTACTTTTAACTAAGGAATATATTTTACCGTTAGAGATCCTTGTTGTAGCAGGAGACGTTACCAATCCACAGGTAATGGCGATGTATAAAGAGCATGGAGTAGATCTTATCAATGCTTACGGGCCAACAGAAACAACAGTATGTGCTACGCTGCATCACTATAATGAAGATGAAAATCCGGTGAATATCGGAGGCCCAATCGGAAATATGACCGCTTATGTATTGGATAATTATCATCGTATTGTTCCTGTAGGAGCGGTAGGAGAACTGTACATAGGCGGAGCAGGAATTGCAAGAGGTTATCTGAACAGAATAGATCTTACAGAAGAACGTTTCATTGCAAACCCTTTCCAGACGGAAGATCAGAAAGCAAATGGAGTGAACGGGCGTTTATACAAAACCGGAGACTTAGTACGCTGGCTATCCAATGGAGAGCTTGAATATATTGGAAGAAATGACTTCCAGGTGAAGATCCGTGGCTATAGAATTGAGCTTGGTGAAATTGAAAATAAATTACTGGGTTATCCTGAAATCAGCCAGGTTGCTGTTTTAGCTAAGGAAAATAAGGAAGGTTTGAAATACCTTGCCGGATATTATGTATCAGATGCAGCCATAGATTCATCCTTGCTGTCAGAGCACCTTTCAGAATCACTTCCTGAATATATGGTTCCGGGAATTTATATTCATTTAACCTCTTTACCTCTGACAATCAATGGTAAATTGGATAAAAAAGCGTTACCTGAACCAGAATTTACAGGAAGCACGCATTATGTTGCTCCTGAAAATGAATTACAGGAAAAACTATGCAAGGTGTATGGTGAAGTATTAGGAATCAATCCTGGAACGATCAGTATTCATGATGATTTCTTCAGACTGGGTGGGAATAGTATCATGGCTGTTAAGCTCATCAGCAAAATCAGACAGGATCTGGATCTACAGGTTAATGTAGGAATGGTATTTAACCATAAAACAGTAGCCTCTCTTTCCAATGCTTTATCTCATGAAAATAATGAAAAGCAGATAGAGCTTGTTCCAATCAAGGTTAATTCTCCGGAAGAACAAAGATTATCCTTTGCTCAGGAAAGACTATGGTTTATAGAATCCTATGAAGGCGGAAGCAGTGCCTATAATATTCCTATCGTTACAAGGTTAGATGACAGCATTCAGCTTACTCTTTTTGAGGAATCTTTGAGAACAGTGGTAATGCGACACGATATACTTCGTTCCATGATTCATACCACTGAAAATGGAACAGGATATCAGAAAGTTACAGAACTCGTTCCTGAAATTAAAGTTTCAGAAGTAGATAATGAGGAGGAATTAGAAAGTTCCATCAACAAATGCGTGAATAAAGTGTTCAGACTGGATGAGGAACTTCCTATAGAAATCAATATCTTCAGGCTGGCTGGGCAGGCTTATCTGTCTATCGTGATTCATCACATTGCTTTCGATGGATGGTCTACCGATGTTTTCCTAAAAGAAACAGCCTCTGTTTATTACGCTCTTGTTGAAGGTAAAGAACCGGAACTTTCCTCTATAAAAGTTCAATACAAAGACTTTGCCCTATGGCAGCGTAATTATCTTTCAGGAGAACGTCTTGAAAATCAGATTGGCTATTGGAAAAATAAGCTGGATGATTTCCAGAATCTGGATTTGCCTTCAGACTTCAAAAGGCCAGTTCAAATATCCTATGAAGGAGAAAATCTATATTTCCACCTGAATAAAGAACAGGGAGAAAAGCTTAGAGCCCTTTCCCAAAAATTGGGCGTAAGTCTTTACAGCCTTATGTTAGGAGGCTATTATCTGATGCTGTCTGCTTATTCCGGTCAGGATGATATTGTAGTGGGAAGCCCGATTGCCAACCGCCATCATGCAGGTTTTGAAGATATGATCGGTTTCTTTGTCAATACATTGGCATTAAGAGAAAAAGTAGATCCGGCACAGAATATCAGCAATTTCATTCTTCAGGTATCAAAATCAGTTAATGAAGCCCAGTCTCATCAGGATCTTCCATTTGAAAAGCTGGTAGATGAGCTTGGCGTGGAACAGGATACTTCAAGACACCCGATTTTCCAGATAATGTTTGGTCTTCAAAGCGTTGATAAAGCGTTGAAAGCGAGTGAAGGAGATGTATTATTCCATTCTTTTGCAGGAGAAGTAGACTATAAGGCTGCTAAATTCGATCTGACTACGATGATTGATGATGATGGAGAAAACATGCGTATCATGTTCAATTATGCAAAAGCTTTGTTTACAGAAGAAACCATTACCCGGATGGCAGGTTCTTATCAGCTTCTTTTAGATCAGATCATAGAGAATAATCCGGATGATACTCTAATCGGTAATCTTTCATTGATATCAGAAGAAGAAACACTTCAGATAGAGCATTGGAATGCCACACAGGAAGATTATCCATCAGAAATGACGATTCACAAGGTATTTGAATATCAGGCTGAAAAAAATCCTGATACCATAGCTTTGGTTTATAATGATGTTAAACTTTCATATCGTGAACTGAATGAACGGGCAAACCGTTTAGCAAATCATTTGATTCATCAGTATCAGCTTAAACCGGATGATCTGGTGCCATTATGTCTAGAAAGATCCGAAAATATGTTGATTGCCATCCTTGCCGTATTAAAAGCCGGAGCTGCTTATGTACCAATGGATCCATCATATCCTGTGGACAGAATAGGACATATTTTAGAAGATACTCAGGCAAAACTGGTCATTGCACAGGAAAGTACAGTAGAGAAATTACAGAATATAGAAGTCATTTCCCTCGATGAAGTTACGCTTAAAGCAACACTTGAGACAGAAGTGACTAATAACCCTGTTACAGAAGTTCATTCACGAAATCTTGCTTATGTAATCTACACCAGTGGAACAACAGGACTCCCTAAAGGAGTAATGATTGAACATGCAGGAGTGATAAACCTCATCATATCAATGATTAAGGCACACCGACTTGAAGAATATCAGGAAGTAGGATGCTATTCAAACTATGTATTTGATGCTTTTGTGTATGAAGCCTTCCCCGTATTGTGTAACGGAAATACCTTATGGTTATACAACAATGAGCTTAGAACCTCAGTAAATGAACTTAATGATTATATTAAAACCAATGCTATAGAAGTTTCCTTTATCCCACCGGTTCTGTTAAGAGAAATTGTGGAAAATGGAACTAGTCTGAAACTGATCTTCGCAGGAGGAGAAAGTTTCCCGGCATTGGATAAAAATATTGAAAACATTACCCTTGTCAATGAATATGGGCCAACAGAAGGAACCGTATGTGTTACCCTTCACGATTACAAAGAAGATAAAAACCCGTTAAACATTGGCGGAGCCATTGCCAATACAACTTTGTATGTTCTGGATGCTCAATATCGCCCTGTTCCTGTAGGAGCGGTAGGAGAATTGTTTATTGGTGGAGCTGGTATTGCCAGAGGCTATCTGAACAGACCTGAACTTACTGAAGAACGGTTCATGGTAAATCCATTCCAGACAGCAGGAGAAAAAGAACGAAATGAAAACAACCGTTTATACAGAACAGGGGATTTAGTTCGCTGGCTGCCAAACGGAGAACTGGAATATAGAGGAAGAAATGACTTCCAGGTGAAAATCCGTGGGCATAGAATTGAATTAGGAGAAATTGAGAATACCTTGCTTCAATTTGAAGGCATCCGCCAGACAGCTGTTCTTGCCAAAGAAAATAAATCAGGTTTAAAATACCTGGCAGCTTACTATGTCTCTGATTCAGCAATTGATACTAATCTTCTTTCTGAATTTGTATCAGAATCTCTTCCAGAATATATGGTGCCGGGTGCCTTTGTTCACTTGACTGAACTCCCGCTTACCATTAACGGAAAATTAGACAGAAGAGCATTACCAGAACCTGAATTTACAGCAGGTAAAGATTATGTAGCTGCTGAAACAGAACTTCAGTCTGCGCTTTGCCAGATCTATGGCGACGTTCTAGGACTCGCCCCTGAGACGATTAGTATTCATGATGATTTCTTCAGATTGGGTGGAGACAGTATTATCAGTATTCAGTTGGTAGGGAAGATCCGCCAGCAGTTAGAAGTAAGAGTAAGCGTAAAAGAAGTCTTTACTGACCGAACGGTAGCTTCATTGTCCCAACTAATAGAAAATAAAAAAGACAGTAGTGAAGCCAATATTCTTACTGAACAGGGAATCCTGACAGGAGAAGTTCCGCTTCTTCCAGTGCAGGAATGGTTCTTTGAACAAAAAGAATCCGGTTATCTGGCTGAATTCAATCACTGGAATCAGGCCTTCTTAATCAATGTTCCGGAGCTTGACAAAGATCTTTTTGAACTGGCTGTAGAGCAATTGTTAACGAAGCATGATGCCTTCAGACTAAGATATACAGGACGTTCGCAAGAGTATAAAACAGGGCCAAAAGTTACTGAAATTAAGTATCTTGATGCTTCTGATCTGAAGCAGGAAGAGCTAGCCAATATATTTACAGACTGGCAGTCTAATTTCGATATTGAAAACGGACCATTATACCAAATTGGATATATCAATGGCAATCAGGATGGAAGTGTAAGAGTATTCTTTGCTTTCCATCACATTATTATTGATGCGGTGAGCTGGAGAATCCTTACTGAAGACCTGAAAAATATCTATCAGACCCTTGAAAAAGGAGAAAACTATCAGATTCAGAAAGGAAGCAGCTACCGCCAATGGGTAGAAGCCATCAGAACCTATAAAAAAGACAATCCGGAATCCAGAGATCAAGAAATTGCTTACTGGAACCATATTGCCGATACCGTTGAGGAAAGTAATTCAACATTATCTAAACTGATTACTGAAGAATATCACCATGGTCATCTTCAATTAGATAAAGAATCCACCGGAACGTTGATTCGTGGAGTACATCATGTATATCATACTCAGATTAACGATTTGCTGTTGTCTGCTTTAGCTTCAGCTCTTACTAAAGTTACCGGAGATCAGCGTCATGCTATTCTATTGGAAGGTCATGGGCGTGAGGAAGTATTCAGTCAGTTAGACATTACCGAAACAATGGGTTGGTTTACTACGATGTATCCGGTTCAGCTGGAAACAGGAAAATCCACAAAAGAAACCGTTGTTCTAACCAAAGAATCCTTAAGGAGTATTCCGAATAATGGAATTGGTTATGGTAGCCTGATAGGATACACAAACCGGGAATTACCGAAGATCAGCTTCAATTACTTAGGTCAGCTTGACCAGGATGATGCATCTGGAGAGAAAACATGGTTTATTGCAGCTGAAAATAGTGGTGCCGGAGTGGGAGCTTCGAACCGTGACAGCCATTTTGTAAGTATTAATGGTGCTGTAGTTGATGGACAGCTTAGATTCGGAATTTCAGGATACCTTTCTGATGAAAAGATCACGCTTTTAGCCGAAAGCTTCAAACAGAACCTTGAAGCCATCATTAAGAACCTTTCAGAAGAAAACAGAAGCTATCTTACGGTATCAGATGTAGACTATGTAGTAGAAAATGTTCAGCTTTTAGCTATTCAGGAGAAAGGAGAAATAGAAGGAGTATATCTTGCGAACAGCTTGCAGGAAGGATTCGTATACCATGCTCTGAATCAGGGAGAAACGGATGATGCCTACAGAGTACAGCTGATGTGGGATTATCAGGCTAAAATCAATACAGATAAACTTAAAAATTCCTGGGCGTTAACTCAGGCACAATATCCATCGCTGAGAATCCGATTTGATTGGAATGGAGAAATTGTACAGATCGTAGACAAAGAAGGAAAATTAGACTGGCGATACGAAGATATCAGTACGATGTCTGAAGAGGCTCAGGAAGATTTGATCCAGAAAATCACGGATAATGATCGTCTGGAAGCATATAATCTTTCTAAAGGAAATCTTTTCAGAGTATATATTTTCAAACGCAGCGAAGAACATTACAGCTGTCTGTTCAGTAATCACCATGCTATTCTGGATGGTTGGAGTATGCCGGTTATTATGAATAGTGTTCATGATGCTTATCTGCACCAGCTTCACGGTCAGGAACCAATCTTGTTGGCAGATTCTGCATATGCGGCGAGTCAGAAATATTTACAGGCCAATAAAAAAGCAGGACGTAGCTTTTGGAATCAGTATATGACCCTTCTGGAAGATCAGGAAGACCTGAAAAGCCTTGTAAAAGAAGACCAAAGACAGATAGACCTGGGAACTTACCGCCACATTAAAGACCATCAGAAGGTAACAATGCTGGTGAGTGGAGACAGATACAATAGCCTGAAAGATCTTACGAAAGCTCATGGATTAACGGTGAATGCCGTAATGCAGTATTTATGGCACAGCCAGTTGAAACTGTACAGCGGATTGCAGACCACCGTGGTAGGAACCACCGTTTCAGGAAGAAATTTACCTGTTGACGGGATAGAATCCTCAGCTGGATTGTATATCAATACCTTACCATTAATTGTAAATCATGAAGGAGGACGTGTCATAGATCGTATGATGGATATCCAAAACAGGATCAGTGAACTCAATACCCATAGTGATATTAACCTTGCAGAACTTCACCATGATGGACGCCGTATTTTCAGCAGCTTATTTGTGTACGAAAATTATCCTGTACCAAAAGGAGGCGGAAATAATGAGTTAGGTTTTATCTTCAGGGATTCCGTTGAAAAGCTGGATTATCCGCTCAGCGTAATGGCTTCAGAACAGAGAGATCGTGTGACGCTAAAAATCAACTATGAAGGCTTTATTTTTGAATCGGAAACGATGGAGCAGCTGGTAAAAGGAATGGAATTGATGCTGGATCAGATCATAAAAGATCCTGATATGGACTCCAATAGTATTTCATATATTGCTGATAATCATTTTGATTTGTTGAATTTATGGAATGATTCTGCAGATTTAAATACTTCACATAATACAACCCTTCATCAGCGATTTGAAGAACAGATAGCCAGAACACCGAATCATATCGCATTGGTTTACAGAGATATCCGATTGACTTATAAAGAACTGAACGAAAGATCCAATCGTTTGGCAAACTATCTGCTTCAAACTTATGATATTCAGCCGGATGATCTTGTTCCACTATGCCTGGAACGTTCAGAAAATATGCTGATTGCTATTTTGGCCGTATTAAAATCCGGAGCAGCGTATGTTCCAATGGATCCTTCCTATCCAACAGAAAGAATAGAACATATTCTTAAAGATACAAATGCTAAAATCATCATAAGCCAGGAGAGTACAAAAGATAAAATACAGGTGCTGGATAAAGCTGAGGTTATTTCCTTTGATGATCTTGAGTTACAGTTAGCTGTTAACAGAATGTCATCAAAAACGCCAGTTACTTCGGTAACTCCGGAAAACCTAGCCTATATAATCTATACCAGTGGAACTACAGGACTTCCGAAAGGAGTCATGATTGAACATAGAAATGTAGTGAATGTAGTAGATCAGGTAAGAGAAGCTTACGGTTTCAGCGAAGGTGAAAAGATAACAGCTTATACCTCATATGTTTTTGATGTTTCAGTATCTGAGTTTTTCAATACATTATTGTTCGGAAATGAACTTCATATCTTGGATGAAGAAACGAAGAAAGATGCAGATTCAATAAGCAGATACCTGTTAACCCATGAAATTGATTATGCTTATTTACCACCTGTAATGCTTTCTGTATTGCCACGTATAGAATATCCAAACCTTAAAGGATTGCTGTACGCAGGAGAACCGTGTGATTATGAAACCGGTAAATACTGGTCAGAATATACTCAACTTTATAACCTGTATGGCCCAACCGAAGCAACAATCTATGCAACGTATAAAAAAGTGGAGCATGGTGATGTACAGCTTATTGGCCGTCCTGTAGGGAATTCTACAACCTATATTTTGGATGGTTATGGTCGCTTACTTCCTGTAGGAGCTGTCGGAGAGCTTTATCTTGGTGGTGCAGGCATTGCCAGAGGCTATCTGAACAGAGAAGACCTTACAGAAGAACGATTTGTAGATAATCCTTATCAGACTACAGAACAGAAGAAAACTGGAGAAAACGCACGTTTATACAAAACAGGAGATTTAGTTCGCTATTTGGCCGATGGAAATATAGAGTATATTGGCCGTAATGACTTCCAGGTGAAGATTCGTGGCTATAGAATAGAGCTGGGAGAAATAGAAAACAGACTTTCTCAACATCCTCAAATAAGACAATCTGTTGTATTGGCTAAGGATAATACAAATGGCATGAAATATCTTGCCGGCTACTATGTTTCAGATACAGCATTAGAGATAGAAAAGCTAACTGCATTTTTATCAGAAACATTGCCGGAATATATGATTCCTTCTGCTTTTATTCACTTAAAATCATTGCCGTTAACCATCAATGGTAAGCTTGATAGAAAGCTATTACCTGAGCCTGAATTTACAGGCGGAAATGAATATACAGCTCCAATGAATGATCTTCAGAAAAAGCTGTGTACTATTTATGGAGAAGTATTGGGAATTAACCCGGAATATATCAGTATTCATGATGATTTCTTCAGATTAGGCGGAAATAGCATCATGGCTATTAAGCTTATTGGGAAGATTAAACAGGAATTGGAATTACAAACCAGCGTATCAATGGTATTCAACCATAAGACCATTGCTTTATTGGAAGGAGCATTAACAACCGAAGAAACCGATGTTGAGAACATTGAAATAATCCCTGTTGAGGTTAGCTCACCGGAAGAACAACGTTTGTCTTTTGCTCAGGAAAGACTTTGGTTTATAGAATCTTATGAAGGCGGAAGCAGTGCTTATAATATTCCAATGATTGTTACCTTGGGTGCTGAAACTAATATTCCTGCCTTATGTAAGGCTTTAGAGTTTATAATTCAACGCCATGAAATACTCCGCACCTTTATTTTGACGACAGAAAATGGAGTGGGCTATCAGGTGGTAACTAACCATATTCCGGAAATTAAAACCATAGAAGCAGGAAGTAGAGAAGAACTGGAGGAATTGGTTAACAGAAGCGCTCATAAAGTATTCCGTTTGGAAGAAGAGATCCCTGTTGAGATCAATATTTTCAGATTAGCTGATATCACTTACCTTTCAGTGGTTATTCATCACATTGCTTTTGATGGCTGGTCTACCGATATATTCCTGAAAGAAGTAGCCGAAGCCTATAAGGCAAAGGTGACAGGACAACAGCTTGAACTTCCTGAATTAACAATCCAATACAAGGATTTTGCATTATGGCAGCGAAACTATCTTACAGGAGAACGTCTTGATCGTCAGATTGAATATTGGAAAACAAAATTAGATGACCATCAGAGCTTAGATCTTCCGGTAGACTTCCACAGACCTGCTGAAATTTCCTATGAAGGAGATACCATCGCATTCAATATTCCTGAAGAAACAGCACTTGGATTGAAAGAAATCTCTAAAAACCTTGGGGTGAGTCTATATAATGTGATGCTGAGCGGTTACTATCTTACCCTTTCTGCCTATTCAGGTCAGGATGATATTATCGTGGGAAGCCCTATTGCCAACCGTCATTATGCAGGCCTTGAAGATCTTATCGGATTCTTTGTTAATACTTTGGTTTTAAGAGAAAAGATTGATTCTGAACAAGATATCAGAGATTTCATTCTACAGGTATCAAAATCCGTAACAGAAGCCCAATCTCATCAGGATCTTCCATTTGAAAAATTGGTGGAAGAACTAGGGGTGGAACAGGATTCCTCAAGACATCCTGTCTTCCAGGTAATGTTTGGAATTCAGACCAGCAATAGCGGAGAGGCTGCAACTCAAGGAGAAGAAGCTATTTTCCAGCCTTTTGATGGTAATATAGACTATCAGGCAGCAAAATTTGATCTTACAACGATGATTAATGAAAGCCCTGCTGGAATACAGATGACCTTCAACTATGCGACGTCTTTATTTAAAAAAGAGACCATCAGCCGTATAGCAGATACCTATCAATATTTGTTGAGTCAGATTGTAGAATTCGGAGCGTCCAATGTTAAAAATCTGAAGATAGGAGAGATATCTCTTCTGTCAGAAACAGAGAATAAACAGATCACAGAAGGATTGAATGATAACAGAAAAGCATACCAGGATAAAAATACCATTCATCAGCAGATTGAAGCTCAGGCTATCAAAACACCTAATGCTACAGCTTTGGTATATCAGAATGTAAGATTATCTTATAAGGAGTTGAATAACAGAGCTAATCAATTGGCAAATTACCTTATCAAAGAATACAAGCTTCAGCCGGATGATTTGGTTCCGTTATGCCTTGAACGTTCTGAAGAGATGTTGATAGCCATTCTTGCCGTATTAAAAGCTGGAGCAGCTTATGTTCCGATGGATCCTTCATATCCTGCAGAAAGAATCAGCCATATTTTAAAAGATACCGGAGCTGAGGTTATTCTTATTCATGAAGGAGTAGAGAGCAAATTCAGTGATGTTTCTTTGGATGTAAACCTGATTTCATTGAACAGCAGAGAATTAGTTGATAAACTGGCTGCAGCAGATCATCATAATCCTGTGACTCAGGTATCTTCAGATCATTTAGCTTATGTGATCTACACCAGTGGAACCACAGGACTACCAAAAGGAGTAATGATCGAACATAAAGGAGTTATCAATCTGATTGATGCCATGACAGAAGTTCATCAGCTTGAAAAATATCAGAATGTAGGCGTATACTCCAATTATGTATTTGATGCCTTTGTATACGAGATATTCCCGTCTTTATGTAACGGAAATACCCTTTGGTTGTACAGCAATGATTTGAGAACTTCAGTACATGATCTTAATGATTATATTAAAGCAAATACTGTAGAGGTTTCCTTTATTCCGCCAGTCTTGTTGAGAGAACTTGTGGACAGTGGAACAAATCTGAAACTGATTCATGCTGGAGGAGAAAGCTTCCCGGCTCTTGATAAAAATATTGAGAACATTACCCTTATCAATGAATATGGACCAACAGAAGGAACCGTTTGTATCACACTTCATGATTACAAAGAAGACAAAAATCCACTGAACATTGGCAAAGCCATTGCAAATACAAGTTTATATGTTCTCGACAACCAATATCGTCCTGTTCCAACAGGAGCAGTAGGAGAGTTGTATATTGGTGGAGCCGGTATTGCAAGAGGATATCTGAACAGACCTGAACTTACTGAAGAACGTTTTATGGTAAATCCATTCCAGACAGAAAATCAGAAAGAAAGAGGAGAAAACAGCCGTTTATACAGAACAGGAGATCTAGTACGCAGATTAGCCAATGGAGATCTTGAATATATGGGAAGAAATGATTTCCAGGTGAAAATCCGAGGGCATAGAATTGAGTTGGGTGAAATCGAAAATACATTATTAGGCTGTGAAGGGATTCGTCAGGCCGCTGTATTGGTAAAAGAAAATAAAGGCGGAATAAAATACCTGGTAGGATATTATGTATCTGATCCTTTAATTGATCCACAGTTACTATCAGAGTTCCTAATGGAAACTCTTCCTGAGTATATGATCCCTAATATTTTTGTCCATCTTGAACAGCTTCCACTAACCATCAATGGAAAACTAGACAGAAGACAGCTTCCTGAACCTGAGTTTACAGGGATTACTGAATATACAGCTCCAGTAAACGAACTTCAGAAACAACTGGCTGAGATTTATGCTGAAGTTTTAGGTATTGATTCCGAAAGTATAAGCATTCATGATGATTTCTTCAAATTAGGAGGGAACAGTATTATGGTTATCAAGCTGATAAGCAGAATAAGAGCATTATTGGATGTTCAAATCAAGATCCTGGATATTTTCAAAGAAAGGACTATTAGCAAATTATCGGTGATTCTTGGCAGCTATGGCAAAGAATATAAAACGATATCCACGCTGGGCGGAATTAATAACAAACCCAATATTTTCCTTATTCATCCCGGAAATGGTGGAAGTGAAGTGTATCAGTCTCTTGCAGGACAGCTTACATCAGATTATGACTGCTATGGAGTAGATTCTTATAATCTGTATCATGAAGAGAAAATTGATAATCTTAGCAGGCTGGCCAATTATTATTTGGATCACATGCATGTCATACAGGAGCAGACCCAACAGGAAGAGTATATTTTGCTGGGTTGGTCTTTGGGTGGAAATATTGCATTGGAGATCGCTTCTGAATTGGAGAAAAGAGGGCACCAGAAAATTAAGGTCTATCTCCTGGATACGATTCTGTATGCATCAGATCAGACATTAATAGATTTCCTTTCATTCCCTACAGATGAAGAATTAAGTAACAGGCTGGCCGTTCCGATTGGTGACAGTCATTTTATAGCCACTAAAAACTTCATGTCAGCAGAGTTTACGATTGCTAAAGAACCTATTTCCAATAATCTGAACTCAACCCAGATTGTACTACTGAAAGCAATGCAGAGCGGAGATACATTCAATGAATCATTTAATAATCACATTAAAAATTCAATGTATAATAATATAGATTCCATCGTAGACAACAGAGATTTACTTTCTGTTTACCCTATTGAAGCTTCGCATCAGATGATGTTGGAGAAAGAAGAGCAGATCCTGGATATCATTAATCAAACCGTTGGAAAATAACAAAGACATGGGAGATTACGGTCTCCCATGCTTTCATGTAAAAACGAAAAGAAAAACCTATGAACAGAATAACATCATCCAAACCACAGATATTTTTATTGCACTATGCAGGGGGAGACAGAAACTCCTTTCGCCCTTTAATAGAAGAATTACAGGCTTATTTTCAGATAGAAACTCCGGAGCTTCCGGGAAGAGGAGACCGAATGTCTGAACCTCCTTTGAAAGATAAAAAGGAAGCTATAGCAGACGTATTGGAACAGATAAAACGTACCCGGCAGAAAGATGTTCCTTATTTAATTTATGGTCACAGCATGGGAGCAATATTGGGATTTGAACTTTGCCACGCTATGGAAAAAGAGAGCGATGCCCCTGTACATTTTGTTGCTACAGGATATCCAGGACCAGGAATAAAAGATACTCCGCCTATTGCAGATCTTCCCAAAACAGAATTTTTTGCTGAAGTAAAAAAACTGGGCGGAATTTCCGATGAGGTAATGCAGTATGAAGAATTATTAGACTTTTTTGAGCCTTTATTGAGAGGAGATTTCGGACTTCTGGAGAACAAAACTAACCAGACTCCTGATATAAAAATACAAACCCCAATTTATGCGGTAATGGGTAAAAGTGAAAAATATGCCCTGAATATAAGAAACTGGGCCAAGTATACAGAAGCAGCATGTGAGTGTCAGATTGTTAACGGAAACCATTTTTTCATCAATCAGAATTTCAATTATCTGTCGCAGGTTATCAAAAACCTCATGAATACAGCAACAGTTAAATAGCAATTCTCTATTCACTACTAACGAACAATATGTTATGGCTAAAGAAAAAAATTACGCATTAGTTTTTATCTACATTACCATTCTGATTGATATTATCGGAATAGGAATTGTTGCTCCTGTATTACCCACGCTTATTTTAAAATTATCAAAAGGAGATTTAAGCGCTACAACACAATATATCGGGTGGTTTATATCCATATACGCTTTCATACAGTTTATATTTGCTCCTATTCTGGGAAGTCTTAGCGATCGGTATGGACGTCGTCCCTTATTACTATGGTCTCTGTTGGGACTTGGAATAGATTATATCATTCTTGCTATGGCTCCCAATCTCATTTGGCTTTTTGTAGGAAGAATAATTGCAGGAGTTATGGGGTCCAGTATGACTACAGCAACGGCATATGTAGCTGATATAAGTACTCCTGAAAAAAAGAGTCAGAATTTTGGAATGATAAGTGCTGTTGCAGGGCTCGGTTTAATTATTGGTCCTGTAATTGGAGGTGTATTAGGACAATATGGTGAACGGATTCCTTTCTATGCTGCTGCAGGATTGAGTATTATCAATTTCATGTATGGCGTTTTTGTTTTACCTGAATCACTGAAAAAGAGTAAGCGGAGACCATTCTCCTGGAAAACAGCCAACCCTATAGGTGCAATGAAAAGTATTAAAAAAGAAATACTGGCACCCTCCCTGATCTTTGCATTTGTATTTATTGCTTTGGCAGGGCATGCCATGCAGAGTACATGGAATGTATACGGAATTGAAAAATTTAATTGGAAAGCAGATATGATCGGGTATTCATTAGGGTTTTTTGGAGTTTTAATGGTAATATCCCAAGGATTGCTCATAGGATTGTTTATTAATAAACTAGGGCAGAAGAAGTCAATAATGATTTGTCTGCTCATTTACTGTGTCAGTTTGTTTTTATTTAGTCTCATCAATCAATCATGGATGGCTTTTGTGGTTATCATTCCCTATGCACTGGGAGGAATGGCCACTCCTATACTTCAAAGCCTGATATCATCAAAAGTTCCTGATAACAAACAGGGGTTACTACAGGGAGGTTTATCAAGCATTGGAAGTATTACCGCAGTTTTTGGACCTTTATTGATGACCAATATATTTGCTTATTTTACATCAGGACATGCTCCTTTCATCTTCAGCGGAGCTCCGTTTGTCCTTGCTTCTGTTTTGGCAACGATAGGGAGTGTTTTTGTATATGCAGCCCTAAAAAATGAGAAGTCCTGAAAATAGCAATAAAAAACAATTAAATACTGTTTCAGATCGATACCTTTGTTCATCAACAGTTTTGAATTGGAAGAATACAAAAAACGGATTGTAAAAACCATACAATATATCGATACAAATCTTGACGCTGATCTCTCGCTGGAAAAAATTGCAGAGGTTAGCGCCTATTCGCCGTTTCATTTTCATAGAATATTCAAGCTGGTTACAGGAGAAACCCTTCAGAACTATATTATCAGAAGAAAAATAGAAAAAAGTGCTTTTCTTCTGGCTGTGCATAAAAATATCGAGATGAAGGAAATCTACTTTGATCTTGGTTTTTCAAATCCTTCTGTTTTCAGCAAAACCTTTAAAAAATATTACGGATTAGCACCGTCAGAATTTCGTAAATCAGCTCCCAAAGTATTTCACAAGATTTTACAAACACAAAGCAAGAACGGACAAATTGATACGGTTTTCAGCCAATACATTTGCACTATTGAAAACCTATTAAATTGGACAACAATGAATTTAAAAATCGAAGTAAAAGAAATGCCGGAAATGAATCTGGCAGCAGTGATGAGTCTTGGAATTGCTGGGGTAGAACCTTCTTACAATGTCTTGATAGACTGGGCGAAAAAGAAACACTTATTTCCTCGTGAAAATGTAAAAATGATTTCTGTGTATCATGACAGTTTTAAAGTAACACCGCCGGATAAGGTAAGAATTCATGCCTGTATGCTGTTGGATGGAAAGCTGGAAGAACCAACAGGAGAAATATTTTCAGAAACTATAGAAGCCGGAAAATTTATTATTGGCAGCGGTGAAGTTACACTCAATGATTTTGAGCAATGCTGGGTCTCATTATTTTTATGGATGAATGAACATAATTACTCCACACGGAGAACCTTTCCGTTTGAGATCTATCATTCCAATTTTAAAGAACATCCTGAAGGGAAAATGATCGTGGATTTTTGCATCCCGATCCAGTAATTAAACTCAGGTCAAAAGGCCTGGAGCTAGGAGTTCGAATAAGAAAGTAATGAATTTGATAGTGAATACTAATATTTACAACAAAGAGTAACTTCCTGCTTTCAAGCTTTTTTACCATTCAGTAACAAAAGAATGCCCTTCAGTAATAATTTTTTTACAGGAGGGCTTTTTCATATTATTTTTGATCCAGAAATTAATAACCATGAAAACACAAGGACATAAAATACTTCTTCTGATAGCATTGATTGCTTTTACACTGGGATATTCTCAGGTAAAAATTTCAGGAAGAGTTGTATTTAAAAATAAAGGGGTAAGTGAAGTAAATGTTACATTAAAAGACACTTATGATGGAGCAACTACTGATGCACAAGGTAACTATTCTTTTGAAACTTCAGAAAAGGGAAGCCATTCGATTACTTTCACCCATCCTAAATACGAAGACGTAGAAAAAGTAATTAACATTGAAAATCAAGGGTTTATTGTTAATGCTGATCTTAAGGAACAAATCAGTGAAATAGATGCTGTAGTGGTTTCCGCAGGTTCAATTGAAGCCAGCGATCGAAAAAGAGCAACCGCATTATTAAGCCCCATTGATATTTATACCACAGCAGGCTCTGATGGACAAATAACATCAGCTTTAACCTACCTTCCAGGCGTTCAGAAAGTAGGAGAGTCCGGAGGGTTGTTCATTAGAGGAGGTACAGGGGCTGAATCTAAGATCTTTATGGACGGAAGTCTTATCAATAATTATTTTTCTAATTCTGTACCCGGAATTGCAGGAAGAGATCAGTTTAATACCTCACTTTTCAAAGGAAATATATTTTCCAGTGGCGGATATTCTGCATTGTATGGGCAGGCTCTTTCGGGAGTTCTGATGTTGGAAAGTGTGGATTTACCGGATGAGAGTTCTTATAATTTGGGTGTTTCTCCTATCTTTTTAGATGCTGGATTTCAAAAATTGGGGGCTCAAAAAAATTATTCCTTTGGAGCTTCAGCAGGTTATTCTCTTTTAAGCCTGATGCAGAAGGTTTTTAATTTTAATACTGATTTTATTGACGCGCCTCAGGGATTCAACAGTGATTTTAACTTTAGATTTAAAACTAAGTCGGGAGGATTTTTTAAATATTACGGAATGTATAATTCCAATAAAATGGGAGTGAGAACAGAAAGCCTGGAACCTGAATACGAGTTCGGATTGGTAAGATTAAAAGGGAAAACAACCTATCACAACCTGTCTTTCAGACAAAAATTTGGAAAATATCTCCTCAATGTAAGTGGTTCCTATTCTTATAACCAATCAGATCTTAATTTTTCTACAGAAACCAACGGGGTGGAAGATAGGAACAGCAAATTGCTGACCGATGGAAATTATATTAATTTTAAAACGGTTCTTGAAAGAAAAATTAACAAAATCAGTGCTTTAAGAGGTGGTTTTGAACTCAATAATACCGATGAAAACCTAAACTTTGAAAGTGTTCAGAAAAATTATAAAGATTTAATTTCAGCTGCATTTATAGAAACAGATCTTGGATTCAGTAACGCATTGTCTGCAAAGATCGGATTGAGAGCAGAAAACTCATCTTATCTTGGCAAAAGTAATATAGCACCACGCTTTGCGCTGGCATACCGTCTTGCTGATAAATGGACCACTAACATCGCCTATGGAATTTTTTATCAGAATCCTGAAAGCAAGTACATTAATGGACCAGCTAATCTGGATTTTCAAAAGTCGCAACATTATATTTTTCAGTTACTAAGAAGTTCAGAAGGAAGAAGTCTGCGTTTTGAGGCTTTTTACAAAAAATATGACCAGCTCATCAAAACATTTAATATTCTTCCTGGAAAAGAACAAAACCAGCAGGTTCAGACAGCCCTAAACAATGATGGCTATGGTTATGCAAAAGGGCTAGAACTATTTTGGAGAGATAACAAAAAGACGTTTAAAAATATAGATTATTGGTTAACGTACTCCTTTCTGGACTCCAAAAGAGACTTCATCAATTATCCGGCAAGCTTAAAACCAGGTTTTGCAGCAGAACATACCCTTTCAGCAGTTGTCAAAAGATTTATTCCGGAATGGAAACTGGGCGTAAATTTATCCTATACCTATGCTAAAGGCCGCCCTTATTATGATATTGCCACCGAAATAAAAAATGGAGAAGCATTCAATTATACAAGAAATGAAGGGAGGTTGAAAGACTACAATGCTTTAAACATCAGTTTCAATTATCTTCCTGCAATAGGAAAAAAAGAGGCGAAAGCATTTCCTGTATTTGTATTAAGTATTTCCAATGTTCTTGGATCTAAAAATATATACGGATATAACTTTTCAGCCAATGGGTCAAGAAGCTCGGCTGTAGTTCCACCAGTTAATACCTTTGTTTTTATAGGAGCTTTTATAAGTTTCGGAGTAGATAAAACAGAGGATGCGATTAATAATAACTTATAAAAACATAACTTCGAATACATAATATACTAACTTTTAAAATTTGATATCATGAAAAAATACCTTTTAAGTTTTGCTTTAGGCTTAATGAGTTTAACTGCTTTTGCACAGACAGATTATGAAAAAATAATGTCTGAAAAAATCACCAAAATAGAATCTTGCAAAACCCCGGAAGACTTTCAGACCCTGTCTAATGATTTCCAGAGAATAGGAAGTAAGGAAAGCTCACAATGGCTGCCACCATACTATGCTGCATTGTCTCAGATTCAAAAAGGAAGAATTATGATGAGAAATGGAAATATGCAGGATTTGGATGGAGTAGCAGCACAGGCAGAAAAATATCTGGGGACTGCTCAAAGTCTTGCCGGAGCTGATAATGCAGAGATCCATTTGTTGAAAAAAATGGCCTATTCACTTAGAATGATGGTTAATCCGCAACAACGCTTTATGACAGACGGAGCAAGAGCATCTGAAGAACTCACTAGAGCTGAAAAGCTTGAACCTGCCAATCCGAGAATCGCGCTTATTAAAGCAGAAGATATCTATTTTACCCCTGAACAGTATGGCGGGAGTAAAAGTAAAGGAATAGAAATGTTTAAAGATGCGCTCGCAAAATTTAATGCTTATAAACCTAAAACAGCATTAGATCCGAACTGGGGCAGAGGAGAAGCTGAATATTTCTTAAGCTTACCTGTAGAAAACAAATAATAGAAAAAAACCTTCACTGCATGAAGGTTTTTTTATGCCGTTTAGCACCATGCATGATATAGAAAGAACGCTATACATATATTATGATAGTTTTAAAAACCCATTATCAAATGGTGCAGTTCAGTAGTAAAAACTAACCCTTCGGTAAGAAATAATTTTTGATACCTTTAATAAAAGCTAATTTTGAATCAAGAAAACGTATCATGAAACGTAAGAATATTATTACCATACTTTGGATTTCATTCCTAGTCTCTATGTTTTTCTTTTTTGCATTTACAGAAGAGAAAAATCTGGAAAACTTTGGATTAACCATACTCATTTCATTGATGTATGCTTTTGTTTTGGGAGGCGGGAATGGAGCCCTCAATACCTTTCTTAATAAAAGGTTCCCTTGGTCTGAAGATATGTCCAAAAGAGCGGTGATAAGTATTATTTCCGTTATTATTGTCAATATCATATTGGTCTATTTTTGTAATTACATCAATTTTGTAATCATCCAAAAAGCGGCTACAACAGGAGAATATTTTTCCGGAGAATATAATTTTGCCAATTGGTTTACCATTAATATAGCATTGCTTATTTCTGCTTTTCTCCATGCAAAGAGCTTTATGCAGGAGCTGAAGAAGACCTCCAGAAAAGAAGTGGTAGAACAGAAACTCATTGCAAAGTCTGCTAATGCACAATTTGAAAGTTTAAAAAATCAGCTGGACCCTCATTTTCTTTTCAATTCTTTAAATGTTTTAAGTTCATTAATTGATGAAAACCCTCATCAGGCACAGAAGTTTACCGCTTCAATGTCAAAGATTTACCGTTATGTACTTGAACAGAAAGATAAAGAGTTGGTAACCGTGGAAGATGAAATAGAATTTGCAAAAACCTACTGTGATCTTTTAAAAACAAGGTTCGAAGACAGCGTTGATTTTATTTTTGATGTTACGAAAGAAGACTATCGAAAATATGTTGTACCATTGTCTTTGCAGCTTCTTTTAGAGAACTGTATCAAGCACAATTTTGCCACTTCATCAAAGCCATTGGTCATCAGAATATTTTCAAAAGATGATATCCTTTGCATTGAGAATAATTTACAGGTAAGAGAGCAGATTAAAGAAAGCTCTGGAATTGGATTGGCTAATATTGTACAACGTTATTCTCTGCTTACCAAAAGGAATGTTTTCATTGAAAAATCTGAAGATTATTTTAAAGTAAAACTTCCGATGCTGATTAATAAACCTAATATTGTCAATGAAAAACAAGATGATGATCTTAAAGCGTATAAGAAAGCCCAGAAGAGAATGAAGGAAATCAAGGATTTCTATATTAATCTCATTTCTTACTGTATTGTAATTCCCTTTTTAGTCTTTATTAACTTTTTTACCAAAAGCTCATTTCATTGGTTTTGGTTTCCGGTATTTGGATGGGGAATTGGGGTAGCTTCTCATGCTTTTCAGGTTTTTGGAGTTGGAGAATCCTGGCAGGAAAAGAAGATTCGTGAAATTATGAATAATCAAAAAAATAATAACGATGGAAAAATTTGACGAAAATGATATTGAATATCAGAAAGCAAAACGATATGTAGAGAAGTTAAGAGGTTTTTATGCCCATTTATTTGTCTATATTATTGTGAATGTATTGATTGTTTTTTACAATTATACCCATCTGAAACCTGGGGAAAGCTATTTCGAGTTCAAAAATTTCTTTACACTCACATTCTGGGGTATTGGATTGTTGGCCCATGCAGCTACTATTTTTCTCTCAAAAAGCGGTTATTTACATAATTGGGAAGAAAAAAAGATCCGGGAACTGATAGAAAAAGAGAAGAAAGATTTGTAGGATAAAAGACTGCTTTTATTCAAAAACTTAATTAAATCTCTTGATTTTCTTTGACTTTTCAACTAAAAACACCTTAAATAATCATCAAAATGAAAGCTTTACAAATTCTGTACATACTATCTATGATTGTGTGGTTTCTCAGTGAGTTTCTTTATAAAAACATGCTGAAATCCGGTAAAGATGATAGAAAAGGAAAGGACAAATCTACTCTTAATATTCTATGGCTGGCTATTCCTTTTTCAATTGTAGCAGCCGTAACCATTTCTAATCTATCAACATTGCCCATTACCCATGAAAGCTGGATCATGTATTTAGGAGAAGCGCTTATCATTATTGGGATTATTTTCAGATTTATCATTATCAGATCTTTAGGGAAATATTTTACAGTGGATGTTACCATTAAAGAAGACCACAAGATCAAAAAAGAAGGCTTTTATAAATATTTGAGGCATCCATCCTACGCCTTTTCCCTGCTTACCTCATTGGGACTTGGATTGTACCTTAATAACTGGCTGTCGCTTGTTTTAGCCTTTTTACCTCCGTTTTTAGCTTTTGCCTACAGAATTAAAATTGAAGAACAGGCTCTCGTAGAACAATTTGGTGATGAATACATAGAATATAGAAAAACAACAAAAAAACTCATCCCGTTTCTTTACTAAATTTCCTTACCATAGAATTATTTTTATTCTAACATCTTGTCTATAAGGCTATGTGCCTATGTGGTTTAGTTTTTTGTAACCACATAGACACATAGAATATTTCATTAAAATATACACTAGCTGAAAATCTTTGATTTTCTTGCGTCTTAGCCCACCATTCTTTTTTATTCCTTTGCGCCCTTGCGTTTTCCAACAATCAGTATTCAAAGTAATCCAGATTTCAAATCAATAAGAATTCATTTCATCTGTGTTTTTTACCACTCGGGAAGCATAATCTACCGTTCGGTCATATAAAATTGATTGGAGGGTCTTTTCCGCCATACATTTGACTCAAGAAAAACAAATTAACCTTTAAAAATTAAAAAGATGGAAACCTTTAATAAAGAAACAACTGCTTACGAAAGAGCCGCTAAAAGAGTAAAAGAATTGAAAGAATTCTACGGAAACCTTACTTCTTACTGTATCGTAATTCCCTTTTTAGCTTTTTTGAACCTTATGACGTCTCCAGGCCATTTATGGTTCTTATGGCCAATGTTGGGATGGGGAATAGGAATAGCATTTCATGCTGTAACAGTATTCGGAATTGGGAAAAGCTGGGAAGAGAAGAAGATCAAAGAACTGATGGAGGAAGAGAAAGGAAAAATGAAAACATTATAATAACTTTAAAAACAATAAATCATGGATTATAACAGTGCGTACAACAGAGTTCAGAAGGTGAAAAAATTCTATAAAAACCTAATGTGGTTTGGAATTATATCAGCAATTATTATCGGGAACGACTGGTTTAATGATGAATTGCGTTATCAAATTTTTGGTGGACATTTATTTTTGGGTATCTGGGCATTAATTCTGGTGATGAAAGCAACCTCTTTATTCATATTTAACGATGAATGGGAAAAAGGAATCATCGAAAAAGAAGCCGAAAAAAATAAAAAAACGATAGATTTTTAAATCTGATTATTTTACCTAATTTTATTTCCAAATTTTAAAACTAAAACTACGAGCTCAATGATTAAGACTGTTATTATCGAAGACGAAAAACCAGCTTCAAGGAAATTAGAGAGAATGTTGAGTAATTTTCCTGATATTGAGGTGGTTACTAAAATAGAATCTGTAGAAGAGGGGGTTGCCTGGTTTTCTGAAAATGAGCATCCACAGCTGATCTTTTCAGACATTGTTCTTGGAGACGGATTGTCATTCGATATCTTTGAAAAAATTCCTACCAAAGGATTTATCATTTATACAACAGCATTTGATCAGTATACCCTAAAAGCCTTTAAATTAAATAGTATAGATTACCTGTTGAAACCAATTCTTGAAGAAGATCTTTCAGGAGCTATTGAGAAATTCAAGTCTTTTCTTCCTTCCAATAATGACATCGGATCTCAGGATATCAAGCAGCTGATAAGAAAAGAAAAATCTATTCTTTCAAGGGTTTTAGTAAAAATAGGATACAACCTGAAAATTGTTCAGACCCAGGAAATAAGTTGTTTTTTCAGTGAGAATAAGATTGTGTATCTTCAGACAGATGATCGTTCCTATCCATCAGATTTTACATTGGATGAACTGGCGGAAATTCTGGACGAAAAAAAGTTTTTCCGTGTTAACAGGCAATTTATTATCAATTCTGATTATATCAAAAACATTCATACCTCACCTTACTACAAAGTAGATCTCGAATTTCAGCCCCAAGAGGAAATAACCGTAAGCAGGGACCGGGTGAAAGACTTCAAAGACTGGTTAGTAAGTTAAACTGAGAAGTTATTTCCACAAAGCCCACATCACTAATCACCAAAAAACAGAATCATGGACCTCATTTTACTTCTTTTCAGACTTCTCCTCTCCATTTTTTCAGCCTGATTTACCGGGAATAAAAATCACTGGCAGATTTTGTAAACTGATGAAAAGCTTCTGTTATTTCAGTCTTGTGCTTATGCGTCAGCGGAAAAGGAACCATATGAGAATAATCAAAAGGATAATCCTTTATTTCAACACTTACATTGATATTTCTGTAGCCACCCTGCAGGGTGTTTAAGGCTTCCATGGGAGGTGCAACACTATCTTTTTCCAAAACATAAGCTTTGATCTGAGACTGAATCTCATGAATTCTTTCCTCTCTTTCTCTTTGGAAATAATTGTATCGCAGCATTTTTTTAAACCAGCTTTCTTGTGGATGAAGTTCATCATCCTGATAATGTTTCAGCCTGTTATCAAATTTAAAATCAGAACTTAATAACTCTGTAAAAACAGACTGCATTTTAATCGTAGCCTGGGAATCCATAATATATTTGGATATCGGAAACATCCGGTCAATGGTCATGCCGCCACAAAAACAAAAAACTTTGGATGCAGTGAAAAAACCATGTGGATCAGCCATTTTGATAATCATGGAAAGAAATGAGCCTATTGAATATCCAAACAAATCAAGGCTTGCATCCGGAGCTATACTTTTAACCTTGTGGGCTTTAATTTCCTTCACTACTTCAATGATATCTGAATAGGTTTGTAATCCTGACCAGAAAATTCGTTGTGGGTGAGCTTCCAGTCTGGAACTTGTGGCAGCATTCACATAAGAAAAATGAGTGTTTTCAGGATATTTTTCCTTTCTGAACTTAACAATTTCTGTCATCTGATGACGGTCGCTCCATATTGCTTCAGCACGATCCATATGAAAGGCAATCGGAAATAGCATAACCGCTTTACGGGTTTTCTGAGCTAACTCATAAGCCCATGGAAGATACTTATCCCATTTCTTCTCATTCAGCCCATGGAAAAAGATAATACAGCCATCAGCTGTTTCTACATCAGCCCTTTTAAGAATATGATACTCAAACTTTTTATTGCATTCAATATCAAAATCTTTGATATCTATTGAAGGCTGATGATATACCTGATAGGCATTTTCATTGATTTTTAATGATTGATTGTGGTTAAGACAATCCGTATTCTCAGAACCATGAAGAAGGTCAGAAACCTTAGATTCAAAAGGAATAGACTCAATGGTTATGTTCAAATCCCTGATTTCCACAATCTCTTTTCTGGAATCAAAATGCCTTTTCAAAACTTCATACAATTCATAATATTCCATAGCAAGATCATTGAGGGTTCATATTTAGAACAATGAAATTAGGCAATTATTGCAGTAAAGTATTGATTTTTAAAGGCTAAAAGTATTCCAGGCATAAGACAAATAAAAATAAACCCGAAACAATTTTGCTTCGGGTAGATATGGTGAATAGATGATGATGTTTATATTTTCTTTTTTCCATCGGTAATGGTTCCATATTTCTGAACCATTACTGAAGTAAGCGCTACCAGAATAACACAAATAAAAAGATCTGATTTTTCCGGATGGTAGATTTCCTGGTAAATATGATACCCTAAAAGCATAGAGACAACCCATATTAAAACACTGTTGGCAGATGCGAACTGATTGTTGAATGTAGAAGTTTTCATAATATATCTTTTATTGTTGTTTACTCAGTAAGTATGACAATTCAGGATACGTTACAGAAAAACTTCAAAAAATAAAAAATATCTTCCCCACTCCTAAAAACTGTACTTCATCCTGCACCCCACACCTCGAAAACTCGTACTCCGCACCTCGTTTACCTATAATCAATCCTGTTAGACTCAGTATCCTCAAGCTGTTTAAGAATAGATTCCGGAATCTCATCACTGTCGATTGGGAAGCTGATAGAATCCGAAATGAAACTTTTTCTGTCAGCTTTCCGGAAGATTTCAAACAGGGCAATAGGTTCTTGGTTAAAGCTGATACAGGTGCTGATAAAGTGAAGCTCATGCAGCTTATAATCTGGGTTTTTGAGCTTTTCCTTGCTATCTTTTATTCTTGATATAAAGTGTCTTTGCCGGATAAAAGTATTGCTGTTCATGATGATAAAAATATAATCGGAATATGCCGTTACTTTTCCGAAATATTTATGGTGATCCCCGCCACTTCTTTCTATAAAATACTCTCCAGTGGTTTCAGACTTGTAGATTTCCATAGCAGAACGCCATATCCTGTCTTCCCGGGCCTGTATGGGATTTTCAGGAAGATTTCTGTTATATGAATACCAACAGCCTACAAGACGGTCTAAAAGGGCTGTATTCTGATTCACATTGTTCATGTCAATCTTAAGATCATTAAAGTTGAAAGATTCCGTATTGGAATTGATAAAATCAATATAATTGGAGTATCCTAAAACCTTGACAATCAAACTTAATTTTGCAAGATTCGGCCTGCTTAAAATAGCATTTTCATTTTGACTGAATTTCTTCAATTTATTGATAATCAGGTGTTCATAAAGATAATTGGTCCCCAGAAGATCGGGATTTTTCTTTATTTCCTTTTCCGAATGCTCAGCAATGATGAGCTCATTAAGTTCAGCACAGATGTACGACCATTCGGTTTTGGTAACATCTTCCCAATGATTTTTCTTTAAAAAATGCCGACTTAAAAAAGTCATCAGCTTTTCAAGATGCAGAATATCTTCCTTTTTCATATTTTGATTTTGTAAGACTAATTTAAGATTTTTATCAAACCAAATAAGATTTTTGAACGACTTTTATATTATGAAATCCATTGAAATTTGAGTAGAAAAACAAAAGAAAAAACAATGGAAACAAGAATGTTATTAAAAGATGAGTCCCTTTGGAACAGAATCCAGGGATTTTCACTGGATGCTTCCGATGCCGATTTCCCTTTTTCGAAAAAACTGGCAAAAGAAGAGAACTGGAGCCTGGAATTTACCAGAAAAGCTATTGAAGAATATAAAAAGTTTGTCTACCTCTGCTGCATCCTTCCCAAAGGAGCTTCTCCAAGTGAAATTGTGGATAAAGTCTGGCACCTGCATTTAATTTACACCCAAAGTTACTGGGAAGATTTCTGTCCGAATATTTTAAAAAGGCCCTTGCATCACCATCCATCAAAAGGAGGATTTAATGAAAAGCTTAAACATCAGAACTGGTTTACAGACACCTTAAAAAGTTATCGGGATATTTTCCAGTCTGAAGCTCCTGAGGATATTTGGCTGAATAGAAACAATGCTGAAAAAACAAAAAACAAATCGCAAATATGGAAGTTTATCCCATTCCTGATGCTCATTCTGCTGCTTACTTCCTGCCTTGGAGAGGTGATAACAACAATCAGTTCTATCTTCTTTTCCTTCGTAGGAATTATCATTTTTGGGGGAATCATCTCTTCCATTAAAAAGGGTAAAAATAATAATGGCGGAAATACTGATTCAAGTAGTGGCGGAAGCAGTTGCAGTGGCGGAAGTAGCTGTGGCGGAGGCTGCGGTGGGGGATGTGGCGGTTGCGGAGGATGTGGCGGGTAAAAAGAATAATAAAAAAAATAAAAATCAATCATGAAAAAGCTAATCATTCATTTTATACCGGTTGTAATAAGTGGTATATGGCTTATTGCTGAATATCAGACACTCAATCCGATAACACTGAAGGGACCAGATTTCCTGAAATTCTATTTAATTCTGGTACTGGGGTTTTATGGCTCAATCTTTATCGTAAAATCGGTAGGGGGAAGAGTTTCACCAACAACTTTTTATTTTCTAATGGGTATTGGCTGTTTGGGAATTGTCAAACTGATCCGGGGAATCATGTTGGGAAAACCAATTGGATTCTTAGCTATGATATTAATTGCAGAGTTGATTATTGCATTTTTATTGATGAGTTGGACATCTAATGATAAACTTAAACAATAAAAAACAAACCCGAAACAAAATGCTTCGGGCTTTATATAAAATATTGTGATTAATTGTTTTCTTTATCTTTTACTTGCTTATAACCATATTTTCTGACCATAATAGAGGTAAGAACCACCAGAATAAGACTTAGGCCAATATTGGATTCAGCCGGATGTACAATGGTCTGATAAAGATTGTAGCCAAAAATAGCAGATACCAAAGCGATTAAAATATTGTTGGCATAAGCATACTGATTTTTTGTAGTTGTTTTCATAATGGTATTTTTTATTGTTATTTACTCAGTAAGTATGACAATTCTCAATACGTTACAAAAATATTTTCAGAAATTATTTCTTAAAAAAAACAAACCCGAAACAAAAGTTGCTTCGGGCTTTATATATCACTAAGTATTGCTCTTAATTTTGTCTGATTTCTGGTTCAATGAATATATCGGTATCATGGATCTCTAACCACGAAAGCACTATGAAATCACACCGCTTCCAATAAGTTCCTCATCTATATACCATGAAGCAAATTGTCCTTCAGCAATAGCAGATTGAGGCTCTTCAAACTCAACATAAAAAGCATCTTCAAATTGGTAAATAGTTGCTTTTTGTAAAGCCTGTCTGTATCTGAATCTGGCCATTACTTCCATAGATTCTCCATTTTGAAGTTTCATATCCTCACGAACCCAATGAAGTTCAGAATTGTCTATTTTTAATGCTTTTTTGTACAGTCCCGGGAAGTGACTTCCTTCTCCAACAAAAATAATATTGTTTTCCATGTCTCTGGAAACAATGAAACAGCTTTCTTTATGTCCACCAATTCCTAATCCTCTACTTTGTCCGATCGTGAAAAATTGAGCACCCTGGTGCTTTCCAATCACTTTTCCATCGGCTTTTTTATAATTGATCTTTCTTGATAAGAAATTAAGCTCTTCTTCTTTGGTAGAAAATTCAGGTGCTTCTTCAGCAAATAAAGGGGAATCTTTGAAAATTTCTACGATTTCACCTTCATTCGGCTTTAATTGTTGCTGTAAAAACTGTGGCAGGCTCACCTTTCCGATAAAACATAATCCCTGAGAATCTTTTTTATCAGCTGTTACCAATCCGATCTCTTTTGCGATCTCTCTTACCTGAGGTTTAGTAAGTTCTCCGATAGGGAATAAAGCTTTTGATAACTGATCCTGGCTTAGCTGGCAAAGGAAATAAGACTGGTCCTTATTATTGTCTTTTCCTGCCAAAAGATGGAAAATTTCCTTGCCGTTCTCATCAAAAGTTGAGTTTACCCTTGCATAATGTCCGGTAGCTACTTTATCAGCACCTAAAGACATGGCGGTCTTCATAAAAACATCGAATTTTACTTCTCTGTTACACAAAACATCAGGATTCGGAGTTCTTCCTCTTTGATATTCCTCGAACATATAATCTACAATACGTTCCTTGTAAAGTTCGCTCATATCGATTACCTGAAATGGAATTCCCAGCTTTTGGGCTACCATTAATGCATCGTTACTGTCTTCAATCCATGGACATTCATCTTCCAATGTTACCGAAGCATCATTCCAGTTTCTCATAAACAAAGCCACTACTTCATGACCTTGCTGTTGTAGCAAATAAGCGGTAACGCTTGAGTCTACACCTCCTGAGAGGCCTACTACTATTTTCATTGTATTTCAATTTTACGAAACTCTTAACGGGAGTTCTTAGTTTGACGCTGCAAAAATACAACTAAATAAATTCGTAAAAAAACCATAATTTTAAACATTGATAAAAACGATAGTCATATCAAAGCCACCAATCATAACGTTTACAACATCCAAAAGCAGATTGAATAGGGATGGATTATAAATTTTAGAACAAAATAAAAAATTAAATATGAAAAAGTTTATTATTTCGATGATGCTACTGACTTCAGCATCCGTCTTTTCTCAGGTTTCAGTAGGTACTCCCGTACAAGAAAACAACAAATGGACTTTCGGTGGCGGGATTGGTGTGGGATTTGGAAGCAACAGCTATTTTAGTTTGCAGGCTTCCCCAAGAGTGGGGTATAGAATTACCGATGATCTGGAAGGAGGAGTAGCGGGTAGTGTGACGTGGCAAACGTCTAATTATCATTCCTCCACCATGTTCGGAGTAGGACCATTTGCTAATTATTACATTGCAAGAACATTTTTCTTGAGTGCTAATTTTCAACATTATTTTATCAATTATAAAGATAAATATTACGATTATAAAGATAGCAGAGAAGAAAATGCACTTTATCTTGGAGGTGGTTATATGCAAAGAATCGGAAACAATTCTTTTTTGCAGTTAGGATTGATGTATAATGTACTTTGGAAAGAAAGATCGAGTGTGTTTTCGAGTGGCTTGGTTCCAAACATCGGATTTGTAGTGGGACTTTAGCCATTATATCTATTGAAAAGGCTTAGCTGTATTTTTAAAACATCATAATATAAATTCAATAGGGATGGGCTTTTTAGCCCATCTAATAAAAATATTAAAATCACATTGGCTTTAGCCAAAACGTATAAAAAACAAAAAGCACCAGGAGTTTTCCCAGTGCTTTTTTATTAAAATTAAATTATTTATTTAAGATTGAGGCGAAGATTTTTCAGCCGCTGATGATTTCTTAGCTTTTGAAGTTTTTCCCCCTACTAACCCATCTTTTGCTTCGTTAAGCTCAAGAATTACAGTTTCACCTTCGTTCAGTTGTTTATTCACAAGCATTTCTGCCAATAAATCCTCAATGTACTTCTGAATAGCTCTCTTCAATGGTCTTGCACCGAAGTCTTTATCCCATCCTTTTTCAGAAATAAAGTCTTTTGCTTCCTCAGTTAATTCCACTTTATAGCCTAACTTTTCAAGTCTGCCATATAGTTTGTTCAGTTCAATATCAATGATTTTCTTGATATCATCCTGTACAAGAGAGTTGAAGATCACAATGTCATCAATTCTGTTTAAGAATTCCGGAGCAAATGCTTTTTTAAGGGCATTTTCAATGGTGCTTCTTGCTCTTGAATCTGAAGTTGTTTTCTTAGCTGAAGTACCAAATCCTACACCATCTCCGAAATCTTTAAGATCTCTTGTTCCAATGTTAGAAGTAAGGATAATGATCGTATTTCTAAAGTCGATTTTTCTACCTAAACTATCTGTAACATGTCCTTCATCAAGAATCTGTAACAGGATATTGAATACATCCGGGTGAGCTTTTTCAATCTCATCCAAAAGAACCACAGCATAAGGTTTTCTTCTTACCGCTTCAGTCAGCTGACCACCTTCTTCGTATCCAACGTATCCCGGAGGCGCACCCACTAATCTTGAAACAGCGAATTTTTCCATGTATTCACTCATGTCGATTCGGATCAAAGACTCATCAGACTCAAAAAGCTCTCTTGCCATTACTTTTGCAAGCTCGGTTTTACCAACCCCTGTTGTTCCAAGGAAGATAAAGGTACCAATAGGACGGTTAGGATCTTTAAGACCTGCTCTGTTTCTTTGAATAGCTTTCACTACCTTTTTCACAGCATCTTCCTGACCAATAACTTTTCCGTTAAGTTTTTCATCCATTTGAGCCAGTTTGTCAAGTTCGTTTTTACCAACTTTCGTTACCGGAACTCCACTCATCATAGAAACCACTTCCGCTACATTTTCTTCACTTACGGTTTCTTTTTTCTCTTTTACATCCTTATCCCATTTGTCCTGGGCAGCATTCAGTTCCATCTGAAGACGTTCTTCCTCATCTTTAAGCTTTCTTGCTTCAAGATAATCCTGAGCCTTCACAGCTTTTTGTTTCAATTCCTTGATCTCTTCAATTTTCTTTTCAAAATCAATGATCTCGGTAGGAACTTTCATGTTCTTGATGTAAACTCTTGAACCAGCCTCATCCATTGCATCAATAGCTTTGTCCGGAAGGAAACGGTCTGTAATATATCTGGATGTCAAATTGACACAAGCCAGAATTGCTTCAGGAGTATAAATTACATTATGGTGCTCTTCATATTTATCTTTAATCTGGTTCAGAATCTGAATGGTTTCATCAATAGAAGTAGGTTCCACCATTACTTTCTGGAATCTTCTCTCTAAAGCTCCGTCTTTTTCAATATACTGACGGTATTCATCCAGAGTAGTTGCTCCAATGCATTGAATCTCACCTCTAGCTAACGCAGGTTTGAACATATTGGATGCGTCTAAACTTCCTGTAGAACTTCCTGCACCTACGATAGTGTGAAGCTCATCAATAAATAAGATGACATCTCTGTTTTTTTCAAGTTCAGTCATGATAGCCTTCATTCTTTCCTCAAACTGACCACGATATTTGGTTCCTGCTACTAAACTAGCAAGGTCTAATGTGATAACACGTTTTCCGTAAAGAACTCGGGAAACTTTTTTCTGCTGAATTCTTAAAGCTAACCCTTCTGCAATTGCAGATTTACCAACCCCGGGCTCCCCGATAAGAAGTGGGTTGTTTTTCTTTCTACGGGATAAGATCTGAGATACTCTCTCAATTTCTTTCTCACGTCCAATTACTGGGTCTAATTTTCCATCCCTTGCTAAAGACGTTAAATCTCTACCAAAGTTGTCCAATGTAGGAGTTTTGCTTTTTGCAGAGCCTAAATTTCCTGTAGGCTTTCTCATTTGCTCAAATTCCTCTCTTTCATCATCGTCATCATAAGCACTCATTTGTGGTGACTGCCCGGAATTTTTAAGCATAGTCTGGTACTCTCTTGAAACACCCTCATAGTCGATGTCATAAGCTCCCAAAATATTTGAAGTAGGATCCTCATATTTATATAGAATACCTAAAAGCAGGTGAACGGTATTAATTTCATTGCTTTTGTACTGTCGGCATTCTAACTCCGCACGCTTAATAGCATGATCTGCCATTTTGGTGAAAGAAATATTGGTAACCTCCTCAGAAATAGGATTTAGACTTGCTGTATTTAGAGTTTCAATTTTTCTTCTGATTTGTGTTAAATCCGCATTGAGGTTTTGAAGGATTTCTTTTGCAGAGTTTTCCGTTTTTATAATACCTAAAAGTAGATGTTCTGTATTAAGAAATTCACTTTTCAGCCTCTTAGCTTCGCTTTTGCTTTGTTTGAACACCTGGCTCAAACCTTGTGAAAACTTATAATCCATAATATATCTCATTAGAATAAAAGCAACAGTGCCATTTATTCATTATCTAAATTACAAATATTTTACCAAAAATCAATAAATGACTTTATGGCAGAAAAAATTTTATTATCTTATTGAAAATGATTAAGTTTGTTATCATTAAAAAATCCCAATGAATCCTGAAATTGTCACTTACGTCGGATACTCAGCCTCAGTTTTTATCGTATTGAGTTTCATACTAAAAGATGTAAGAAAAATCAGAATTGTTAACATGATTGGCTGTGCATGTTTTGTCATTTATGGTTTCTTTAGCGGACCGTTATGGCCGGTCATCATCCCGAATGGACTTATTTGCTTTATTCAAATCTATCATTTATTGCTTGGAAAAAAAGCTTAATGAAGAAAAAAATCATCACATCTGCCTTCAGTAATTTATTTACAGACCAGCGTATTGAAAAGGTATGCCGGACTTTATATGAAAATGGATATGAGATTGAGTTGATTGGAAATGACTGGAATGGTGCAGAAGAAATGCAGCGTCCTTATCCGTTCTCAAGAATTCATTTGGCTTCAAAAAGTTTGAAAACAGCTTATTTTGAATTCAATTGGAAGCTATATCATGAGCTCAAAAAAAAAGCAGATCAAAATACAATTCTTCATGCCAACGATATTGATGCGTTGTATCCCAACTATCTTATTGCTCGGAAATTAAATATTCCTTTGATTTTTGATAGTCATGAGATTTTTTCGGAAATGCCTGCTGTTCAGGGCAAAATGTCACAAAAATTGTGGCGTTATGTCGAAAAGACTGTCATTCCGAAGCTGACATGGATGATAACTGCAAGCGGAAGTTATGGAAAATGGTTTGAAAAAAAATATGGAATAAGTCCGGTAATTGTTCAAAATTCACCCAGAAGATTAGATTTTAAGCTTGATATTCCCCAAAATAACTCTAAAATACTGTTGTATCAGGGAGCCATTAATCCTTTTAGGGGAATTGATAAAGTGATACTTGCCATGCATCATATGGATCATGTACAGTTGAAAATTGCAGGCGATGGGCCGATGAAAAAAGAATATGAAGAGCTTGTAATGAAGGAAAACCTTCAGCATAAGGTTCAGTTTCTTGGAAAATTAAAGCCCGAAGACCTAAGAAAGGTTACATTAACTGCTGATTGCGGAATGAGTATTGAAGAGAATGGGGGAGATAGTTATCTGTATTCTTTACCCAATAAGGTTTTAGATTGTATTCAGGCAAGAGTTCCTTTGATTTTGTCAAAGCTTCCCGAACTTCAGAATATTAAAAGCCAGTTTGATGTGGGGGAGTTAATTAAAGATCATCAGCCGGAAAATATTGCAGCTGCAGTAAAGAAAGTTTTAGCAAAAGGAAGACTTAACTATCAGGTGGAATTGGAAAAAGCATCTGAAGCACTTTGTTGGGAAAATGAAGAAATTAAGCTATTGCACGTTTTTCAGAAAGCTTCTAATTCATTAGGCTTTAAGCAATAGACTGTTTTCATAGCGTAATATTCCTTAAATTAGCTTTGGACTAACACTTTAGGTCTAAAGCATAATTTACTATCTTTGCACAAAGAAATTTGATTTACAATGACCATTAAGGAAAAACAGCAGGAAATTATCGACGAATTTGCGTTTCTTGACGACTGGGAGCAGAAATATGAATACATCATTGACCTTGGAAAAGAACTGAAAGGACTTTCGGAAGATAAGAAAACAGATGAAAATCTCATTAAAGGCTGCCAGAGCAAAGTTTGGATAGATGCTGAATTTAAAGAAGGTAAACTTTTCTTTGATGCAGATTCAGACGGAATTTTACCCAAAGGTATTGTCTCTCTTTTGGTGAGCATTTACAGTGGGCATTCTACTCAGGAAATCCTAGATTCTGACTTTGAGTTTATTTCAGAGATTGGATTACAGGAATTTCTTTCACCATCCAGAGCTAATGGATTGATGGCCATGACTAAACAAATCAAATTTTACGCAGTAGCTTACCAGCTGAAATCATAATCGTGACCAGAATTTTAGCATATCGTTTTTCTGCATTTGGAGATGTTGCCATGACGGTTCCTGTTTTTAAGGAATTTTTAGAGCAAAATCCCGGTGTGGAGATTGTCATGGTTTCCAGAAAGAACTTTGAAGCATTGTTTGCAGGTGTTCCTAATGTTATATTTAAAGGAATTAATGTAGATGACTATAAAGGCTTCTTTGGACTGAGAAGATTGGGAGATGAATTGATTAAAGAATTCAAACCGGATTATATTGCCAACCTTCATGATGTGATCAGAACCAAAATCTTGGATAGGATTTACAGAAGAAAAGGCTTAAAGGTTTTCAAAATAGATAAAGGAAAAGAGGAAAAAGAACATCTTACTGATGTCTGGAATCTGGATAAAGTTCAATTAAAAAAAACAGTTGAACGGTATGCAGATGTTTTCCGTGAAATGGGTTTTAAAGTAGAACTTTCGCAAAAATTAAGACCACTTTCAGAACATAAGTCGGGTATTGGTTTTGCACCTTTTGCTCAACATAAAGGAAAAATGCTTCCACTGGAAAAATCGTTTGAATTGGCCACACTTTTGGCTCAGAAGCATACGGTATACTTCTTTGGAGGCGGAAAAAAAGAAACTGAGACTCTTGAGTCTTGGGAAAATCAGATCCCAAATACGAAAAGTCTTTCCGGAAAATTAAGCCTTACTGAAGAGCTTCAGAAGATTTCGGAACTAGAAGTAATGATCTCTATGGACTCTGCGAATATGCATTTGGCAAGCCTGATGGGAACACGATGTGTTTCTATTTGGTGTGCAACGCACCCTTACGCCGGATTTTTAGGATTCGGACAGAGTGAAGATGATGTAGTACAGGTAAAAGACCTTTCCTGCAGGCCGTGTTCCGTTTTTGGTGATAAGGAATGCTATAGGGGAGATTGGGCTTGTCTTGAAGAGTTCAGTATTCAAAAGGTCGTTGAGAAAATCTGACATCATGAAGTTGTCAATCTGTATTCCTGTCTATAATTTTGATGTCCGTGAATTGGTCTTTGATTTAAAAAAAGAAATTGATAGCCATAACATTGATGCTGAAATTATATTGATAGATGATGCTTCAGATGCTGCCTTTAAAGTAATTAATGAAGAACTTCAAAGTCAGGTGAAAAAGCTGGTTTTCCTGGAAGAAAATATCGGACGTTCCAGGATCCGTAATCTCTTTCTGCAATATTCTTCGGGGGAATACCTCTTATTCCTGGATTGTGATGTTAAAATAGCTGAGAAAGCTTTCCTGTGGAATTATATATCTGAAATAAATAAACAACCCGATTTAGAACTTATCTACGGGAGTTTTATAATTGACCCCCAATATGCGTCCACTCTTAGAAACAGGTATTCTGTGGAAAGAGAAATTTTTTTTGGCAGTCGGTCCTATGATTTTTCATTATTTAAAACCGTAAATTTTATTATCTCAAAAAAAATTTTTGAAAAATTCCCTTTTAACGAAATGTTGACGGAGTATGGATATGAAGATTTCGTTTTCGCTAAACTTTTGGAACAAAATGAAATAAAATTTCTTGCGATGACTAATCCTGTTATTCATGTAGATGATACAAGTAATGCTGTTTTTCTGGGAAAAGCGGAAATAGGGATGGGGTCTTTATTCCGGCTTTCAAAAAATCCACAAAACAATACCTTTATTAAAGATATTAAGGTCTATAAAGCAGCCGTAATATTGAAGCGGTTTGGGCTTGTCCCATTGTTCCTGTCTATTTATAAGGTTTGTGAAAAAAAAATAAGGACTAATCTTCTTTCAGAGAACCCTAGTATACGGTATTTTGATTTTTATAAGTTGGCTATGTTGGTAAGAAAGATGAAATAAATTCAAAATAAATAATAAAAAAACTCTCAGAAATCTGAGAGTTTTTTTGTGGGCCCTGAGGGATTCGAACCCCCGACCCTCTGGGTGTAAACCAGATGCTCTGAACCAACTGAGCTAAGAGCCCGAATTTTTTTTAAAGGTTTCGTCTCCTTTTTGTGGGTCCTGAGGGATTCGAACCCCCGACCCTCTGGGTGTAAACCAGATGCTCTGAACCAACTGAGCTAAGAACCCGAATTTTTTTTAAAGGTTTCGTTTCCTTTCTGTGGGTCCTGAGGGATTCGAACCCCCGACCCTCTGGGTGTAAACCAGATGCTCTGAACCAACTGAGCTAAGAACCCTCTAGACTTTTTTGTTGTTTTCTCGTTTAGAGTGGTGCAAATATACAACTTATTCTTTAAACTTTAAATTTTTTTCTAAAAAATCTCCAACAACAAAGTTACTTCCGCCAATAAAAATCATTTCTTCATTTGTACATCGTTCTTTTGCAGATAGATACGCATCCTGTACGGAATTAAAAATTTTATAAAAAATTTTCGCCTCCTGAAGCAGGTTTTCGTAATCTTCGGGATGTCTTCCCCTGTTGATGGATGGTTTGGCAAAATAAAACTCAGAATTTTCAGGAAGTAAATTCATCACTTCATCTATTTTTTTATCATTTACAAACCCCAAAATGACGTGCTTGTGCCTGTATATAGAATTTAATTGTGAAAAAACATACTCCAAACCTGCCTGATTGTGTCCCGTATCACAAATCGTAAGCGGATTTTGTGAGAACTCAAACCAACGTCCAATGAATCCTGTGTTTTGATGAACATTTAGTAATCCGTTTTTCAGATCAATATCTGTAATATTAATATCCTGTTTTCTTAGTTCCTGAACAATGGCTAAAACTACGCGGATGTTCTTTTTCTGGTAATTCCCTTTCAAATCAGAAGAAAGGTCGGAATGAAGTAGAGTAGCATCTATAAAAGGAGCGTCTTCCTTCATTGCTTTTTCTGTGATCATTGCTTTTACAATTTCATTTTCGTCACCTGAGATAATTGGAATGTTCTTTTTAATAATTCCGGCTTTTTCAGCGGCTATTTCTTCAATAGTATCTCCCAATATATTCTGATGGTCAAGTTGAACATTTGTAATAGCAGAAACCAGAGGCTTTATAATATTAGTAGAATCCAGCCTTCCACCTAATCCTACTTCAATGATTGCAAAATCTACCTGCTGTTGATAAAAATATTCAAAAGCCATAATGGTGGTAAACTCAAAGAACGATGGCTTAATATCCTCCGGAATATTTTTAAGCTTCTGAATAAAATCGAAGACAAACTCTTTATGGCAGTTTTTACCGTCCACTTTAATCCGCTCTGTAAAATCAATAAGATGTGGGGAATTATATAGCCCAACTTTGTAACCGGCTTCCTGAAGGATAGATGACAGCATATTGCTTGAAGATCCCTTCCCATTGGTGCCACCAACATGGATGCATTTTATTTTCTCCTGTGGGTTTCCAAAGTAAGCACAAAGTTTGATGATATTGTCAAGCCCGGGTTTATAAGCCTTTTGCCCATCTATCTGATAGTTGGGCATCTGTACGAAAAGCCAGTCAATAGCTTCCTGATATTGTTCGTTTGTCATGATACAAAATTCTCAAAAGTTTTATTAAAATGAAACTATTTTTTTCAATCTGTAACTTTTTTATATTTACTTCGTCTAATAGGGAAAAATCTTAGTATGAAATCGCGGTGATTTATAAGTAGAAATACAGATGAAGATGACGCGAGGCCATATGACCATTAAAAACAAATAAACATCTACAAAATATGAAAAAAGTTTGGATTATCGTTTTTGGACTAAGTTGTCTGGGTTTAAGTGCTCAGAAGCAATGGTCCTTAAAAGAATGTGTAAGCTATGCAGTGGAGCATAATCTTCAGGTTATCCAAAATCAATATACCAAGCAAAACCAAGAATACAACCTTAAAGCGGCTAAAAAAGATTATTTGCCTTCTGTATCGGGAAGTATGATGAATGGAGTGAGTTTTGGACAGGGATCATTAGGAGCAGGAAGTTATAGAAACGATAGATTCAATAACAGTATTGGAGTAAGTGCTGATGTTTTGGTTTACAATAACGGAAGATTAGAGAAGAATGTAAGAAAGCTTCAGTTTGATGTAGAAGCAAGCCAATATGATATTGAGGCCATCAAAAATGATATCTCTGTACAAATTGCACAACAATACTTAACAGCTTTGCTGAACAAAGAAATTGTTAAGATTTCTCAAAGTGCTGTAGAAAATGCTAAAAAGCAGCATGACAGAGCAAAGATAACCACTCAGGTTGGAACTACTGCTCAAACTGTTTTAGCAGAAGCAGAAGCAGCATGGGCGAGAGAAAAGCAAAACCTTAAAACAGCAGAGATAAATGTAGGAAGAGCTTTGTTTGCCATTGCTCAGCTTTTACAGCTTTCAGATTATAAAGATTTTGATGTAGAAAATGTAGATATTCCTGAAGCATTAGAATCACAGCTGGTAACTGCTGACGAGGTTCTTACAAAAGCTTATGATGTACAACCGCAGATAAAAGCAGCCGAAAGCAGAATAAGATCTGCCGAAGCACAAACTGAGGTAAGTAAAACAGCATTTTGGCCTACATTAACAGCTAGTGCTGGTCTTAATACTTTCTATAATAGATCATTTAATGTTCCTCCAGGTATTGTTCAGGGAACTTTTTTTGAACAATATAAAGATCAGTTTGGACAAAATGTAGGGGTGTCACTTAATATCCCTATCTTCAATAAAGGGAAAACAAAACTACAGGTTGAGCAGTCTAAATTGAATGAAAGTGTGAGTAAAATTACCCTTGAACAGCAGAAGCAGACAGTAAGACAAAATATACAAAAAGCTCAGTTTGATGCTGATGCCAATTATGAATCATACCTTGCGGCATTAGAAGCTGAGAAAAGCTCCAAGCTGGCCCTTGATTTTGCTGATAAAAGCTATGCTGCAGGAAAAACAACCATTTACGACGTTAACGTTGCAAGAAATAATTATGCAAATGCACAGGGATCAGTAGCGCAGGCGAAATATAATTATCTTTTCAGCCTTAAATTATTGAATTTCTATGCGGGAATTCCACTAAGTTTGTAAAATGTCTATCCAATCGTTAGAAAAATATTTACCACAAAATACACTTAATTATTTAAGAATTTGGTTTTCAGACTATTATATTCATATAAAAGTTACGCGAAACAGAAATTCTAAACTGGGAGATTACAGAAAACTTCCAGATAATTCTCATGAAATTACGGTAAACTCAACGCTTACCCCACAACTTTTTTTCTTTGTGCTTACTCACGAGCTGGCGCACCTCATTGCCTTTGAAAAATACGGAAGAAGGATTTCTCCCCATGGCAATGAATGGAAAGAAACCTTTAGAAATATGCTGCTTGAAAGCCTTGAAATTTATGATGAAGAGCTGAAACCTGTCATTGTAAAGTTTTCAAAATCGCCCAAAGCTAATTTTATGGCAAGTCCTGACTTGGTTAGATATTTTCATACTGAGAAGCAGGATGATAGTCTCCATTTTATCGAACAACTTCAAAAAGGAGAATTTTTTATATATCGTAACGAAAAGTATTTATTAGAGGGACTGATTAAAAAAAACTATCTTTGTAAGAACCTGGCTACTGGAAGGAAGTATTCTTTCAAACCTTTAGCAAGGGTAGAAAAATGTAGCTAAGAATGTTAAAATCAGATAGATACTGCGTAATAATGGCTGGGGGGATCGGTAGCAGATTCTGGCCCATGAGTACACAGAAATTTCCAAAACAATTTCAGGATATTTTAGGAACAGGGCGTACCATGATTCAGCAAACGTATGATAGAATCAGTAAGGTAATTCCAAAAGAACATATATTCGTTATCACAAATAAAGAGTATATAGCGCTTTCCCATCAGCAACTTCCGGAAATTCCTGAGGAAAATATTGTGGGAGAACCTCTGATGAAAAATACAGCAGCCTGTAACCTTTACATGGCTAATAAAATTGCTGAAATCAACCCAAATGCTACTATGATTGTTCTTCCGGCAGATCACCTGATTTTGAAGGAAGATGTATTTCTGGAAAAAGTAATTCTGGCATTTGATCTTGCTTCTAAACATGACTATCTGGTAACATTGGGAATTACCCCTACAAGACCTGATACTGGTTATGGATACATTCAGTTTGTAGAAAAGAAAAATTCAGAATATTTCAAAGTAAAAACATTTACAGAAAAGCCAATTCTTGAAATTGCTCAAAGCTTTTTGGAGAGTGGAGATTTTCTTTGGAATGCAGGAATCTTTATCTGGAATATGAAAAGCATTCATCATGCTTTTGAGATGTATCTTCCTGAAATGACCCAACATTTTATGGCTTGTGAATATAATTCTGAAAAAGAAAATAACTGTATAGAAACCATTTATCCAAAAGTTCAGAAAATTTCCATTGATAATGGGATTTTAGAGAAGGCTAAAAATGTATATGTTATTCCATCTGATTTAGGTTGGAGTGATTTGGGAACATGGACTTCTATCTATGAAAATACAGAAAAAGATAAGGATGACAATGCCGTGAAACTAAAGCATTTACTTGCGTATAATTCAAAAGGAAATATTATCCGTTTAAAAAATAATAACAAGGCTGTTATTATTGATGGTCTTGAAAATTACATTGTTGTAGATACAGACAAGGCTCTTCTTATTTGCCCTAGAGAAAATGACCAATTAATTAAAGATTATGTCCTGGATCTGAAAAGTTTCAAGAAAGGAGATAAGTTTATGTAGTATTTGGTATCTTTTATGCTTATTTTTAGGCTATGATTAAATGTACACTCCGATTCACGACTTTAGCACTTTTGCTTTTTACCATCCTGGGATATGCTCAGGAGAAGAAAAAGTTTTCCAGCATTCCTAATGTATTGCAAAGAATTGAACCTGATGCTAAGGTGGATTCCTGGGTTTTGGTATACAACAGCTATGGAAAAGGAGAGGAAATCAAAACTTCTGGCGGAAAGATGAGCTATACACCTCAGTTTTCCGGGTTTAATCTTTTCCCCAACGAAGATAGTTTTTACTATATAGCTTATTCTTCAGGTGGAAAATTGAATTACATTCTTGATACGGAGGCTTTAAAAACTTTTGTAGGAAAAGTAGATAATGCACAGGAAGCAGCAATAATACTCTCTGCTGATGGTTATATGGTGGATGAAGAATTCAAGGACCTGGCAGGCAATTATCATGAAGATCAAAAGAATTATTATCTGGATCTTGGAAAATTAACATCAAAAGAATGCCCTTATCAGAAAACACATTTCACAGTAACGGTTAATAAAACTACCGGGCTTGTAACAAATGTAAAAGATAATGGAACCTATATTGAGCTTTACAATAAAAAATGTGCTAATAACCCAAGACTTTTAAAAGTCGAGAAAAAAGAAGAACCAAAACAAGATGAGCTTAAAAAAACACCAAAGCGCCGATAATACATATGAAACTGAGCGTTTAATACTTCGTCCAATGTCTGCTGAAGACAGAGATTTTATTTTTGAACTTTACAACAGACCTAAATTTATTCAACATATCGGAAACCGAAATGTGAATACAATTGAAGATGCAGAAAACTATATTCTGAATAGATTTGCTCCACAGATTGAAAGGCTGGGATATGGAAACTACCTTTTAGTAACCAAAGAGAGTAATGAAAAAATAGGCGCCGTTGGAATCTTTGAAAGAGAAGGTCTTGATGTTGTAGATATCGGATATTCTTTGTTGGAAGAGTTTGAAGGAAAAGGATATGCTTTTGAAGCCGCTCAAAAGGTGAAATCCATCGGGATGGAAGATTTTGGATTGTCGAAAATATCTGCCATTATTTCAAAAGATAATCTTTCTTCACAAAAACTAATCGAAAAACTGGGCCTGAAATTTAAGAAGTTTGTTACGCTTCCTGGCGAAACAGAAGAATTAAATTATTACGAAACAGAATAAAATCAAACATTATAAAAAAGAAAAATCCACAAAGACTCTTTGTGGATTTTTCTTTTTTATCAGTATTTACAACTATCCTTCTAGAATTTGATCAGCTGCTGTTTTGGAAGTTACTTTTTCAATAACTCTTGTGCACACTCCGTTTTCATCAAAAATAAACGTGGTTCTTACAATTCCCATATAAGTCTTACCAAACGTCTTTTTTTCCTGCCAAACTCCAAATTTTTCGATAATATCACGGGTTTCATCCGCAATAAGATCATAAGGAAAAGCAAATTTGCTATGGAAGTTTTTTTGTTTTTTTACAGAATCTCCACTTACTCCCAACAGTTGATATCCTGCTTTTTCAAGCTTGGAATAATTATCACTCAGATTGCAGGCTTCCACGGTGCATGTTGGAGTGCTTGCCTGAGGATAAAAGAAAACAACTAGCTTTTTTCCGATTAATGTTGATGAAGATATTGCTTCTCCATCCTGATTTGTTCCTTCAAATTGAGGTAATTTATCTCCAACTTTCAGCATAATGATTTATTTTTGTTCAAATTTAAGGGTAAAATGACAAAAAAGCAAAGAGCTGAGCTCGTTCAGATTGAACTGGATAAATTGTATCCTACAACGCCTATTCCTTTGGATCATACAGATTCTTATACTTTAATGGTTGCTGTTGCCCTTTCTGCGCAGACAACAGATAAGAAGGTAAATGAAGTTACCCCAAACCTTTTCGAGGTAGCCGGAACTCCACAGAGAATGGCAAGGCTGGAAGAGTTTCAGATCAAAGAATTAATTAAAGAAATAGGATTATCCAATACCAAAGCCAAGAACTTAAAGAGAATGGCTGAACTTTTACTGGAAAGACATGATGGTATTGTTCCGCAGACTTACGAAGAATTAGAGGCACTTCCTGGCGTAGGACACAAAACAGCATCAGTAGTAATGAGCCAGGGGTTTGGGTTTCCTGCATTTCCAGTGGATACGCACATTCACCGTCTGATGACACAGTGGAAACTTACTTCCGGTAAAAATGTAGTGGAAACAGAGAAAGATGCAAAGAAATTATTTCCGGAAGAGGTATGGAATAAACTTCACCTTCAGATCATTTTCTATGGAAGAGAGTATTCTCCTGCAAGGGGAAAAGGGGAGAAGGACTTTATTACTAAAATGATGTTTGAGAAGTAATGTATTCAATTGATACAAAATAAAAAGTCCTTTCTCTAGAGAAGGGACTTTTTGTTGTAATGTATTTACCCATTGAAGGTTATCAAGTTAGATATCCAATAATCTTCTGTGGTAATTAATCTGTCCCAGATGATAATCCAGATGCGTAATAAGATGAATCAGAAAATAGCCTGTTGTCATGGGTTCCCCAAAAACGATCAATGGATATTCCTTGTCCATTTCACTTTCCGGAAGTTGGCTTAAAACCGAATCTATCATAATTGTCATGGATTCAATTTTTTCAATAAGCTCAGCTCTTGGAATATCTTTTAACGAAAATTCAAGCTCACGATGTCTTACATAGCCTGTATCTCCGAGGTGTGCTCCAATAAAATGATTAAGATTTCCAATAAGATGTAAACAAAGGTTTCCTGCGGAATTGGAAATGTTTTGATCAGTCTTCCAGAGGTTTTCTTCGTTTTGATAAGCTTCGATCTCTGCTTTTAATTTGCTTAGGTCTCTGTGATAAAGAGAGCGTAGAGGTACTGTGATCATTGTGATTGGTTTTGAAATTAAAAAATGGGACAGTTAAGAAATGTCCCATTTGTATTGTGTACTATTTTTGTTTTTTCGCCCAAAGCTCCATCTTTCTGTTTAAAACATCCAATGGAAGACATCCCTGGCTTAATACTTCACCGTGGAAGCTTGCCAGGTTAAACTTATTGCCAAGCTCTTTCTGGTATTTTTCTCTGAGCTCACGGATTCTTAAAGACCCGATTTTATATCCTAAAGCCTGTCCTGGCATCGCCATATATCTTTCTACTTCAGCTACAGCAGATCCCTCATCATAAGAAATATTGCTCAGGAAATATTTAATAGCTTCCTCTCTGCTCATTTTTCCGGTGTGTAAGCCTGTATCTATCACCAACCTTACAGCTCTAAGCATCTGGTCGCTTAAATATCCCATTTTCTGATAAGGATCTGTATACAGCCCAAATTCAGGGCCTAGAGTTTCACAATAATGTGCCCATCCTTCACCATAAGCACCAAACCATCCAAATCTCATGAATTTAGGAAGTTTTGTATTTTCCTGCTGAAGGGAAAACTGGTAATGATGCCCCGGAATGGCTTCGTGTAAAAATAAAGACTCCATTCCTGAAGTAACATTGAATTTGGTGGGATCAGGAAGTGGAACGTAGAAAATTCCTGCTCTTTTTCCATCTGGAGTTCCTGGAATATATTCAGCACTGGCACTGGCTTCTCTGAATTTCTCTGTCTGTCTGATTTCAAACTTTGTTTTTGGTGTTACATTGAACATCGTCTTCAGCTTCGGAGTAATCTTCGTCAGAATACTGTTAAATCCAGCTAAAACCTCTTTAGAAGTCTTATAAGGCATTGCTTTAGGATCTGTTTTCACATGAATAATAAATTCCTCCAATGTTCCTTTAAAACCAACCTGCTGCTTCACCTTTTCCATTTCTGCACGAAGCATAGCGACCTGCTGGAGTCCGATTTTATTAATTTCTTCAGGCGATTTTTTTGTTGTCGTCCAGCTTTTTACATAATAACCGTAGATTTCATTCCCATTTGGAAGACTGTTATATCCATCCGTATCTCTACCTTTTGGTAAATATTCTTTTTCAAGGAATACTCCCATTTTAGTATAGGCAGGAATGATTTTTTTAATGATAGCATCCTTATAAAGTGCTGAAAATTTATCTTTTTGTGCCTGAGTAAAGTTCTTTGGGAAGTTTTTAATGGGGCCATAGAAAATATTCTTTTCCATATCCTGAGTGGTGATTTCCTCTGCTTTCATTTGAGGAATCATTTTAACAATCAGTTTTTTTGGAAGAACTACTTTATTGGTGATTCCATCACGGAAGTTATCAGCTGCTGCATCCATCCACTCCGGGAATTTTTCCATTCTTTTCAGCCAGTCGCTGTAGTCTTTTTCAGTTTTGAAAGGCTGGCTTCCCTGTCCGCTTCCATACAATGGAAAATTTAAAGGCAGACCTCCGAACTGAGTAAAAGGAATATATTCAGGGTGATAAGCATACGCTTCAATTTTATCTTTTAAAGTATAATCCAACACATCATATACTACCTTATCTTCATCAGAAAGAATTTTATAGTCTACATTTTCCAGTTGTTTCTGTACAGAATTGTAAAAGGCAACCTCTCCTGAGATGAAATCTTTATCAATATTGATGGGAAGTTGGTCATTGTATCTTAGATCTCCCTGAGCTGTGGCGTCTAAAGGATATAGTTTAAGATACTGTTCATAATAATTGGATGCAATAGAATCCAGGTTGGTCGGAGTTACCTTTGTAAGGGGAGAATCGGTCTTTTTGCACGAGGCAAGACCAATCGCTAAGCCTATTCCCAGAATACTTTTCGATAAAATACTTTTCATTTTCAGAATCTTTATAAAACAAAAGTAAGTATTATTGGTAGATTCAGACCCATTGTATGAATTGATTTTAAAAAAATAATATTCAAAATCCTTTTCACATTAAATCAATTTTTTATCTTTGTCTAAAACGTTTAACAATCATATTATTACAGTTCTTTTTTAAGAAAAAATGAAAGGGATTTTAAAAATTTACCATCCGGACGAAACGCTAAAATACAATATTAGAAACACTTATTGTAAAGCAGTTTACAGCAACCAGCAACATTTTTTAGAGGTTGAAATTATTACGGATGACAGTTTGGATCACGTAGATGATGATTCATTACAGTATAACTTTCCGCAGCTTTCACTTGAAGTTTTCGATTTTCCTATCGACTCAGCGGAAATAGAAGGAAAAATATTCAAAATCAATGATTCTGATGAGGATACCTATACGGAGGTAGATCTTTTCGATGATGATGAAGCCTATGTCTATGACAATGAGCTTCTTTTCGAGAAGAATGAAGAGGGTGAGCTTCAGATGATATGGAAGGGAACCATTGATGATTTCTATACCGGATCTGATGCTCCGATTCCTTTTAGGTTAAAATGTGAGTTCAAACAGGATGATATTGAAGTAGACGAAGACTAAGCGCTGCTTTTCATTCTTTTTAATACCAGATTTCTTTTCAAAATTGCTTTTGGAAAGAAATTTGCTGTTTATAAATCATAACAAACTTTAAGTTGTTTTTAAGCAATTTTTAAGAGAGCAATTCATAATATTCCACTACATTTGTCGTTGAAACTTTAATAAAATTCACATTTAATGCTGTTAACGGAACTTTCTCAGATTTTATTTGCACAAATCACTACCCCTGCAGTTGCCGCAGACAATTTAGAATTTTCATTCTGGAAAATCATGTTTCACGGAGGAGCCTTCGCTAAAATAGTGATGGCTGTTGTCTTGCTGTTGGGAATATTTTCTTTGTACCTGTTTTTTGAAAGATTTTTCTTTATTAAAAGAGTAACTTCTAAAACAGATTCCAACTTCATGAACAATATTGAAGACTTTATTAAGGAAGGGAAAATAGAAGCTGCCGCAGATTATTGCAAAACACAGAATTCTCCCGAAGGAAGAATTCTTGAAAAAGGAATTTCAAGACTGGGACGTCCTGTTTCAGACATTGTAAGTGCTATGGAGGCTCAGGCGCAGGTAGAAGTTGCCAATATGGAGAAAAACCTGAACCTTTTGGCTGTGGTACCAAGTATTGCACCAATGTTAGGACTTTTGGGAACGGTAATCGGGATGATTATTGCCTTCTTTAATCTATCGCATGCAACAGGATCTTTCTCTCCGAAAACACTTTCGGAAGGTATTTATACTGCGCTGGGACAAACAGCAGTAGGTCTTGCAGTAGCTATTCCAGCAAACTTCTGTTATAATATTCTTTTAACAAGGATTGATAAGTTTGTACTGAAAGCTCAGAATATGTCAGGAGAATTTTTAGATCTAATCAACAAACCTTTATAAATCTTTCTTAAGATGAAAATTCAGAGAAGAAATAAAGCAAATCCGGAATTCAGTTTAGCAGCGATGACAGATGTTATCCTGTTGATGCTGATATTCTTTATGATTACCTCGTCTGCAGCCAATCAAAGTGCTATAGAGGTGAATCTGCCGAAAGCCGGAGCCGTTGAAGATAATATTCCCAATCCTGTTATTGTAAGTATTAAACCGGATGGCTCTTATTTTGTGGATGATAATCCAGTAAATAAAGGAGAACTGGAGAAAATTATTGCCGATAAATTGAACGGACAGATTAACAAATCTTTCACGATCAGAGCAGATGAAAATACCATGCATAAAGACGTTGTTTTTGTAATGGAAATTGCTGAAAAACATAAATTTAACATTGCTATTGCAACTGTTAAGGATAAATAAATGCTAAGAATCATTTTTTAAGATGAGAAGCTATACTGCAAACAAAAACGAGGAAAACCGAGACCGGGTAAAGAGTGCATTACTCTCTATCCTTATCTGGGCTGCCATTTTGCTTTTTGTTTTTTATTATAAATTAAAACCTGAACTGGATAAAGAGCCTGAAGTGATAACCACGATGTTGGTGAACTTCGGAGACAACAGAAATGGGAACGGTGCTGACGAGCCTGCGGAACAGCCTGGAAGCTTAGCAGCTGAAACAGAAGTGGTAACACCTGAGCCCGTAGAAGTTCCTGTTCCAGAAACAAAAACCGAAGTAAAGCCTGAACCGGTAGTGAAGCCTGAGCCCAAGAAAGTAGAAGCGAAGGAAAAAGTGATTACAGGAAATAATTCAAAAAATACAGTTCCTAAAAAAGAGGAATCTAAAAAAGCAGAAAAAAAGGAGGCTACGAGCACAAGTAATGCGAAGAATACTAAAAAATCAGGAGCTGCTAAAGCCAACTCAAAAACCGGAAACGGAGATGGACAAGGAAATGCTGCTATTGGTAAGTTTCTTGGCGGAAAAGGACAAAAGCCAGGTGGACAGGGAGATGGAAATGGTCCTGGAAATGCAGGAGATCCACTAGGCGGAGAAGGAAATGGAGACAGTAAAGTGGGAATTGATAGAAAGCTTGTAGGATATATCCCCGGAACAATGGGGAGAGGTGGAGCACAGCCTTCTCATAGCTGTACGGCGAGTGGTTCCATTACAGTTGCCTATACTGTAGATAAAGCAGGAAATGTGGTATCTGCAAGAAGGGCAGGAGGAATTTCAGATCCTTGTGTATCATCTACATCCGTTAGCTGGGTGAAGAAATATGTAAAGGCCGAGAAAGCCAATGTATCTTCCAGCGGAACTTATAAAATTACATTCTAAAAATATAAAAGCACTTTATTCAAGTGCTTTTTTTAATTCATTTATTCTGTTGATTATTGGAAGGGCAAATATTCCGCTTTTTTGTAGATACAGCTCATAGAATGTTTTTGCTTTATCCTGAAAGTCTTTATTTTGTGCTTCTCTGCTTTTAAAGTAGAAAAGGTTCCCAAGCATCTCATAATAGTCTTTATGGTCTCTTTCCTGTCTTTCATTAACTAAGGCAATCATTTCTTCCTTAGTCATTGAGGAAACCTCTGTGAAGTTCATTTTGAAAATATCCCTCATCAAAGTATCAAAATCCAGCTCTTTTTGTAGTAAACTTTCTTCCGGCTTATCCAGAATTAATTTTTCCAATGCCTGTGTTAACTGGCGGATGAGTCTTAGGGTGAATTCTTTATCTGTAATCATAATGGGTTTAAAGTTTTGAGTTTAATGTTTAAAGTTGTTGATAAACGGGTAAACAGTCTTCATTAAGCAAAGAATAGATAAGCCAACGCAATAGAAGTAATAATACCTACCAAATCAGCTAAAAGCATAGCAATTACCGTATATCTAGTATTCTTAATGGCTACGGCGCCAAAGTAGACTGCAATCACGTAAAATGTCGTATCTGAGCTTCCCTGAAGTACGGCTGCTAATTTCCCCTGGAAACTGTCTGCTCCGAAGGTGGCCATTGTATCAACCATCATTCCTCTTGCTCCGGAACCGGATAAAGGCTTGATTAATGCGGTGGGAAGTCCATCCACAAATCTTGGATCCAGGTGAGCTACATTAGCTACCCATTTCATCCCGTCAATAATAACATCAAAAACTCCTGAAGTTCTTAGAAGGGAGATAGCGATCAACATTCCAACCAGGTAAGGGATAATCTTTACACAGGTAGTGAATCCTTCTTTGGCACCTTCAATAAAGGCATCAAAAACGTTGATTTTTTTATAAACAGCTCCAAGAACGATAGCAAGGAAAATAAAGAGAATAAGCCCATTACTTAATACCTTGCTGAAATCATCAAGCTCGTCTTTGCTCAATTGTACAAGATAGACTACCAATAACCCTATAATTGCTGAAATTCCACCCACGTAAGCGATAACTACCGGACGAAGAAGATTGATCTTTTGATATAAGGAAACAATAATCATAGCTGCCAGGGTTGCTGCAAAGGTTGCAATCATACAAGGCAGGAAAATATCAGTAGGCGTTTTGGATCCCATTGAAGCCCTGATGGCGATAATTGATACAGGAATAAGCGTCATTCCTCCTGCATGAAGACACAGGAACATAATCTGTGAGTTGCTGGCAGTATCTTTATTAGGATTTAAGGTCTGAAGACTTTCCATTGCCTTTAATCCAAACGGAGTGGCTGCATTATCTAATCCTAGAAGATTGGCACTGAAATTCATCAGCATGTGGCCAAATGCCGGGTGGTTTTTAGGAATATCAGGAAATAATTTAGAAAAGAAAGGTTGAATAAATCTACTCAAAAGGTTGATTCCGCCTGCTTTTTCAGCAATACTCATGAATCCCATAAATAGGGTCATAATGCCAATCAGTCCAATGCATATTTTTACGGCAGTTTCTGAAGTTCCAATAACCCCATCAGCTTCCTGAACACGATAAACTGCTACATTTTGTTTTAGAGAATCTGTTTTATAGTGAATTCTGCTGTCTGCAAAATCATTTTTCTTCATCAGGCTGTCCTTCACAACAGGAGTAAGGGTGCTCATAGGTTGAGTTGCGATCTTCACCGTATCACCGCCTTTTCCAACCACCATATCATTGAAAATGGTTTTGTAATGACTTGACGAAATGTATTTTATACTGGCAATGGCAATGGCAATGATAATGAATGCCGACCAAATTCTGCTGAGAACCATTCGATTGATTTAATTGTTTAAACTTATCAAAAATACTTTAAACCACAAAAGCTACAAAAGAATTAAGCAATTAAGTTTTTGAGAAGTGAAAAGAATTACGTTGATAACATTCTCAAGCTTTTGAAAATCATTTGTTTTAACGCAATGTTCGCAAAGATTTTTATTGGTGGATGTAGATTTTACGTTCGCAGCGGCGTTAGCACTTAGCAGAGAACACAAATTAGAATACCTTGCTGAATGAAATGCCCTTGCGCTCAAAAAATATGCATAAAGTTTTTATAATCTCTCTGCGTATTTCTAGCGTTTAAAATAAAATTATACTTAGTCTTCCAGATAAACAAGATGCCCCTCAAAGTCGTCATCTAAGCTCTTTAAAACTTTGGCATCATCCATTTTTTTGACTAATCCATCAACAAAAAAGCTTTTTTCAAAGAATTGGCGGTGGATTCCTGGCAAAAGTTCCATGAAATAATCCATTCCTAACTTGTTGTTATGAAGGTCCATTTTGGTTTCCAAAGGTTGGTTGGGAAACAATTCTTCGTGGAGATCTGTCATTCTTTTACAGAAATCCAGAGCTTTTTCAGGTGAAGAAATTTTACTGCAATACATCATGATGAAACAACACCAAAGCGCATGTCTGAATGCATTTCCTATACCATTGTTAGAAGCTGTTTCAGGAAATTTCGCCTGTGCGATAGTGAATGCTTTAACCGTAGCATGAAAGCTGAGTATTGCAAAAAGAGGATGGGGGAGAACAAGAGATAAGAGACGCATAATCTTCTTAAAACTCATACTCCTGATGGTATTGAAAAATATTTTAAAAGTCCTCATAAATAAAAATCTCTCCCCAATTAGAGAGAGATTGTATTGTTTTTGTTACAGAAACTATGCTTTTGCAGCTAATAAATTAACAGTTTTAGCAACAGTGTCCTGAATTTCAGTTCTTTTTACAATGAAGTCAACAAATCCTTTTTCCTGTAGGAATTCAGAAGTCTGGAAACCTTCCGGTAAATCTCTACCGATCGTTTCACGAATTACTCTTGGTCCTGCGAAACCGATAAGAGCCTTCGGTTCAGCCATAATGATATCAGCAGTCATTGCAAAAGATGCTGTGATCCCACCAAAAGTTGGATCACACAGATAAGCGATATATAAAAGACCTGCTTCTGAAAGCTGAGCCAATTTCGCCTGTACTTTAGCTAACTGCATCAAAGAATAGGTAGCTTCCTGCATTCTTGCTCCTCCGGACTGACAGATAATCATATACGGAAGTTTGTGCTCGATACAGTAGTCTACAGCTCTTCTGATCTTTTCACCCATTACAGAACCTAAAGATCCACCAATAAAAGCAAAATCCATACAAGAAACTACCATTTCAGTTCCTTTTACAGTTCCTACAGCATTTCTGATAGAGTCTGTAAGTTTTGTTTTCGCTTTTACTTCTTTTAAACGGTCTTTATAGGCCTTTGTATCCTTAAAGTTTAAGATATCAATACTTTCAACATTGGCATCCAGTTCGGTAAATTTACCACCGTCAAAAAGGATGTCAAAAAATTCCGCACTTCCTATTCTTACATGAAACCCGTCTTCAGGAGAAACATAGTTATTTCTCTTTAATTCATCATGTTCCACAACTTTTCCAGATGGAGTCTGATGCCATAGACCTTTGGGAACGTCCTTTTTCTCATCAGTAGAGGTGGTAATGTTTTTTGCTTTTCTTTTAAACCAGTCGAATGCCATTTTTAATTGTATTAATGTATAAATGTAAAATGTATCAATGTAAATACACTCTTTTATGAATGCTTTTTACATTGATACAAATGTACAGTTCTTATTTTAAAGTATTTACGTTATTTAAATCTTCAAATGCTTGTACTAATCTTGTAGAGAAAGTATCCTCACCTTTTCTTACCCAAACTCTTGGGTCATAGAATTTTTTGTTAGGCTTTTCTTCTCCTTCAGGGTTTCCGATTTGAGTTCTTAAATATTCTACATTGTTAACCATATAATCTCTAACGCCTTCTGTATATGCAAACTGAAGGTCAGTATCGATATTCATTTTGATTACTCCATAGTCAATTGCCTCTCTGATTTCTTCCAAAGTAGATCCTGAACCTCCGTGGAATACAAAGTTAATTGGCTTATCAGCAGTTCCGAATTTCTCCTGAACATATTTCTGAGAGTTGTCAAGGATTTTTGGGGTAAGAACCACGTTTCCTGGCTTGTAAACTCCGTGTACGTTACCAAATGCTGCAGCAATTGTAAAGTTATCAGAAATAGCTTTTAATTTTTCATAAGTATAAGCTACATCTTCAGGCTGAGTATATAGTTTAGAGTTATCAACGTCTGAGTTGTCAACACCATCTTCTTCACCACCAGTTACTCCGATTTCTACTTCAAGAGTCATCTGAAGTTTAGCCATTCTTTCGAAATATTTAGCTGAAATCTCAAGGTTTTCTTCTAAAGATTCTTCAGAAAGGTCTAACATGTGAGAAGAGTAAAGAGATTTTCCTGTCTGCTTGAAGAATTCTTCGTTAGCATCCATTAATCCATCGATCCAAGGTAATAATTTCTTTGCACAGTGGTCTGTGTGAAGAATTACTGTTGCTCCGTAAGCTTCTGCAAGAGTGTGAATGTGTTTTGCTCCAGCGATAGCTCCTAAGATTGCAGACTTTTGTCCGTCATTGCTTAATCCTTTCCCTGCGTTGAAAGCAGCTCCACCATTTGAAAACTGAATAATTACAGGAGAGTTTAATTTCGCTGCAGTTTCCATCGTAGCGTTTACGTTGCTTGATCCAATTACGTTTACTGCAGGTAATGCAAATTTGTTTTCTTTAGCATACTGAAAAATATCAGTAACTAACTGACCTGTGGCAACTCCTGCCGGAAAAATTCTGCTCATGTTTTACTTTTTATTATAAATTTATTAGGTGTTTAATTTCGCGTAAAGGTAATCATTTTTAAGCAATCACTAATTTCTTTTGTCGCGTCCCCAAAGTAGCTTCTGACGGATGGTTTCGTAAAAGCTCAAATTGTTGGGCTGCACCAAAAGAAGCTGAAAGTCTGCCTTTCTGATGATGATTTCCTTATCAGTTTCAATATGAATCAGTCTGGAGTCTAAAGACAAAGAGTATTGTGGTACTCTGCTTTCCACCCTGAACTTGATTTCCACTTTATCATTTACTACTAAAGGCCTTACATTCAGATTGTGAGGGGCGATAGGAGTGATGACAAAATTTTCGTTATTTGGAGAAATGATAGGGCCACCACAGCTTAAAGAGTAGGCTGTAGAACCAGTAGGAGTAGAGATAATAACCCCGTCACCCCAGAATACATTTAGAAACTCGTTGTTAATATAAGAATCCACCGTGATCATAGAGGTGGTCTCCTTTCTGGAAACGGTTACATCATTTAATGCATAAGGGAAAAATCCTTCCAGGTTCGGGGAAACTACTTGAATGACTGAACGACGGCTTGTTTTTACATCTCCTTTTAAGATAGAATCCAGTTCCTTAAAAGCTTCTTCTTTCGTAAAGAAGGCAAGAAATCCTAGTCTTCCGGTATTTACACCTACTACGGGGATCTCAAGATCTTCAATGAATGTTAGAGAGTTTACAATCGTTCCATCTCCACCAAAAGTGAAGAAAAGATCTACTTCCTTATCTAAAAGGTCCTGTTTATTGTTGAAAGTTTCGAAAATTTTCGAAAACTGAAGTGCTTCAGCCATTTCATCGTACAGAACAGATTTTACACCTCTGGTTTCAAGTTCAGAGATAAACTTGCTTAAATATAAAAAAGTATCAAGATCTTTTTTCTGAGAATATATGGCTACCTTCATGTTATATTTCTATAAATTTTTGGAAAAAACCGAATCGGTCTTTAAACAGATCGGATTTCTCATCAGAATAGTATTTTTCAACAATTCTGTAGTCGTACCGGTCAAAAGTTGAGTCTATCGAGGCCAGGTTTTCATTGCTGATCTTGATGGTAATATGAACTACCTCATCAGACATAAAACTAATGAACCCTCCATAAAATTTCGAGTTATTGCTCTCCACAATATTGGCAATTTCCGTCATTGAATATTTTCTGGCAGGAGTTTCTACAGTAAGAATAGCCCCTGATTCTGAAAATAATGGATAACGGGAAAGGTCCTGAAAAATATCATCACAGGTAATATAGCCTAAATACTTTTCATTCTTATTAATCACTGGGATTACATTAGAATTAAATGTATAAAACAGGCGGATACTATCCATGATATTATTATCATCCAGGATGGCAAATCGTTCGATCTGATGCTCAAGCTCCTTCAAAGTTCCACCATCTTCCTCGTATAAAAAGTCCTTAGCAAGGGCTCCGTAAAAGTGGTGGGATTTTTTGATGAAAACATGTGAATATCCGAAGTCCTCCAATGTCTTTCTTGCCGATTCTATAGAGTCCGACAGGTTAAAACATGGGAAATCTTTTGAGATATAGTCCTTGATAAACATTGTGCTAATTTATAAAAAATTAAACGAAACTTTTTCTGAAAACCCGACTTTTTTTAAGTTGAAACAAAAAAAATGCCGTTAAAATTTGTTTGTAAGGAAAAAAAAAGTACCTTTGTCGCCTTTCATTTTTACTTTTTATTAGATTTATTTCAAACTGCACTGTCTACTAATGACATATGCAGTTTTTTTATTTTAGGGCCTTTGCAAACTCCCACATCACAATTCCACCACATACACTTACATTAAGAGAATGCTTGGTTCCAAGTTGCGGAATCTCTAAGAATACATCCACATTAGGCAGTACCTCATCACTGATTCCTTCCACTTCATTTCCTAAAATTAAAGCATATTTTTTAGACTTATCAATCGTGAAATCTGTAATCATTTGACTACCGGTGGTTTGTTCAATTCCTATGATTTCGTATCCTTTGCTTTTCAAGTCTGAAATAGCGTTGTTGGTGTCTTCTTCATGAGACCAGTCTACACTTTCTGTAGCTCCTAATGCTGCTTTGTGAATCTCACGGTGAGGCGGTTGCGGAGTAATTCCGCAAAGGATTATTTTTTCAATTAAAAAGGCATCTGCCGTTCTGAAGGCTGCACCTACATTGTGCATGCTTCTGATATTATCTAAAATGATGACCAACGGAATTTTTTCAACGTTCTTAAATGTTTCTACATCTATTCTGTTTAGTTCCTCCAGTTTTAGTTTCTGTACCAATTGTATTATTTTGTTGAGATTAATTTTCCGTCTTTATAGACCTCTGTTTTTTCAATGCTTCCGTCTTCACGGTAATGAATTCTGTTGCCATTCCACTTATCATTAACGAATTCCGTTTCACGTTGTACTTTGCCTGAGGGATAAAATGCTTTCCATTTTCCGGTGGCAAGTCCATTATCATAAGTTCCGGTCTGCTTTACTGATTTTCCATCTTCATGAAAGAGTTTGGTTTCTCCATGCAGTTTTGCAAATTTGTAGTTGGAAACTTCTTCGGCAACTCCTTTTGGAGAATAAAAAGTGGCTGTAAAGCTGTTGTCATAAACATTTTTATCACCGTTTCTATAGAGTTCTTTAGCGGTAAGAGCGCCATTTTTATCATAGTAAATCCATTCTTTTACTTTGAAATCTTTCTTGAACTCACCTTTTGCATTTACTTTTCCATTATCATGATAAAAAATAGCATCCCCTTCTTTTTTCCCTTTCTTCCATTCAACCATATTTTTTACCTGTCCGTTGTCATAGAACTCCTTGCAGTTTCCTTCCTGCAATCCGTCTTTATATCCACAAGGTTTCTGTGCAAGACCCATGGTGGAAAAAGAAAAAAACAATAGAAAAATGTATTTCATAGCTATTTTTATTTCAAAAATAGTAAAATACTTATATTTGATTCAAAAATATACTATGAAAAAATTATTTACTTTATTTATACTGATGTTTTCTTTTTGGCATACACAGGCACAGAACACCTACTATCCGCAAGCTTTCTTTGATAAAAAAATGGCTCGGGATATGCTTGCCTTCGGAAATTCAACCATTGAGGGAGTAGCCTCTACCAAACAAAAAAATAATTGGGGAATTAAACCTCTGCTTGGACAGAAACATTATGCTCCGAAAGGAACGGTGATCATGCTTTTTCCGGTGACTCCTTATTTTGAAGAGTTTTATAATATGAGGAAGAAGTATGAAAACAAAAAGACAACAGTTTATATGTCTGAAGAAGCTTTTAAGTATAGAGTAGAAGCTTTAACAGATGACCACGGGAGATTTAAATTTGAAAAACTGAAACCTGGAAAATATTATCTTGAAACTATCGTGAATTTTACGGCAACAGGAAGCTATCAGCAACAGACCGGAACAACAGATACTTATAATGGATTGGGAGGATATCTGTATTCTTCACCAATTTATTCAACCTTTTTCTATGGCTATGATGCCGGCAATAGAGAAAGTAAGTTTGTAGAGATCAAACAGGATGGAGAATTAAAAGAAATCAACCTTTAAAAGGTTGATTTCTTATTTTTTGTTCATAATCTGATGAACATTCTTCTCAATATTCTGAGCTATGGTTTCCATTGGAATATCATTCTCGTCATTGTTGAAAGGATCTTCAATCTCTTCTGCAATTAGTTCCAGACTCATCAGTACATAATACACAAATACCGTAAGCGGGATCATGAAAAGGCCAATGGTAATAACGTAAGCAATAGGAAGAGCGAATACATAAAGAATGATGAACTTCTTAATAAATGACGAATAAGAATAGGGAATAGGTGTATTCTTAATTCGTTCACATCCACCGCATACCTCCAGAAACCCTGAAAGCTGAGTGTCTAAATACAGCATTTCAATCTCTGAAATCTTGCCTTCTTTTTTGAGCTGATTCAGTTTATGGCTTAAAAGGATGATAATTTCACTCGGACCGTGATTTTTCAATGATTTTTCAATTTCTGAGTAGTCTTCATCTAAAGCCAGTCGGGTCGATTCCTTAGAAAGATGTTTGGCTAAAAAGTGAGGAAAATATTTTAAATATCTTGAAATCTGTTCAGCGTCCTGACGGTTATCTCCAAGGATGGTATTGATCTTTATGGCGAAGTTTCGGGTATCATTCACGAGTTTTCCCCATAATTTTCTTCCTTCCCACCATCTGTCATACGCTGTATTGGTTCTGAAAACCAATAAAAGAGAGAGTACAAACCCCAAAAGGGAATGAATCATCCCTACATTACTGATTCCCGATTTTGTAGTAAGATGAAAATATCCCACCTCCAGGTACTGGATTCCCCAGGAATATAGTCCTACCAGAATCATGCTTGGGAAAAGGATCTTCAGGGTATCACTTTTATGCAAGCTGAAAAGGATTTTAATGAAATGTTTCGTGTTGTAGGCTCTCATAAATTCGCTTAATACCACAAATATAATTTTTTCAGAATAAAGTAGGAAGTCTGAAGCTGGAATAGGGAAGGTATTGAAACCGAAGAGTAGATTTAGCCTTTCCAGAAAAATCATTTATGGAATGACATATAGAAGCTTACAGACAAATAGTAACTTCCAGCTTCCTTCTTCTAGCTTCCCTCTCATTCATCTTAATTTTCGCAGTGTTCAAAAAAACACTATTTTTATTTCGCATTAAATACAAAATACATGATCCTCGAAAACGTAGATGTAGTCAATGATATCAGTAAAGAAGATTTTCAGAAGAATTATTTCAAAAAGCAAAAGCCTCTTTTAATTAAGAATTTTGCGAGCCGTTGGGATGCTTTTGACAAATGGAATCTTGGCTATATCCGTGAAAAAGCAGGGGATCAAGAAGTTCCTTTGTATGATAATAAACCAGCTGATGCAGCTAAAAGCTCTGATGCTCCGGTAGCCAATATGAAGATGAAGGATTATATTGATACGATAAAAAGTAAACCTTCAGATCTTAGGATTTTCTTCTATATTATTACAGACAGGCTTCCGGAGCTGCTTAAAAACTTCACGTATCCTGATTTGGGAATTAAGTTTTTCAAAAGGCTCCCCACTTTATTCTTTGGGGGAAGTGAAGCCCATGTATTAATGCATTATGATGTAGATTTGGGTGATTTTATGCATATCCATTTCGAGGGGAAAAAAAGAATTCTGTTATTCGATCAGAAACAGTCTCCGTTTTTATATAAAGTTCCATTGTCCGTTCATACCATCTACGAGGTAGATTATGAGAATCCTGATTACGAAAAATTTCCGGCTCTGAAGTATGCAAAAGGATATGAAATCTTTATGGAACATGGTGATGCTCTTTTTATTCCGGGAGCATTCTGGCACTTTAACAGGTACCTTGAGCCCGGGTTTTCATTATCGTTAAGAGCTCTTCCCAATAAACCGAATGTTTTTGCCAATATGCTGTATCATGTCTTTATTATGAGGTATACAGATAAGATTATGCGTAAGCTGTTTAAAGCTAAATGGATAAACTATAAACAAAAATGGGCGTACAAGAAAAGTTCAGAGGCTTTGGAGAAACATTTAGGAAAAAGATAAGATGGAAGATGGAGGCGGGAAGATGGAAGTTATTTTTGCCGAAAAGTCAGTTTAAGTTTTCCATTAAAACTATTTTATAGAATGATGCATAGAAGTTCACAGACTAATAGAAACTTCCAGCTTCATTATTCCAGCCTTAAAAAGCATTCTATCTATTAATCAGTCCGAAGATTTTGGCATCCACAAATTTTCCTTTTTCAAAAAAATAGTCTCTAAGCGTTCCTTCTTCCTGAAAATTTATAGAAGTCAGAAGTTTTTCGGAGGAAGTGTTGGCTGGATCAATAAAGGCATCCACACGATGTAGTCTCATGCTTTCAAAACCGAAAGTAAGAATAGGAAGAATGGCTTCTTTCATATAAGCCTGTCTCCAGAAAAGAGGATTAAGTTCATATCCAATTTCAGCTTTGAAATGTTCTTTGTACCAGTTATGATAACCACAGGTACCAATCACTTTTCCATCAGATTTCAGTTGCAAAGCCCAGCGGAAGCCTTTTCCTTTCTCAAATTCACTATTGAAATGCTGAATAATTTGCTGTGCATCTTCAAGAGATTTGAAGGTTTCAAGATCATAATATTCCATCACTTCTTCCAGAGAGAAATATTCAAACAAATCTTGGGTGTCATCAAGGGTAAGTTGGCGCAGAATAAGCCTTTCAGTTTCTAAAATAGGAAATTTCATGAAGGTGATTTTATGGTGAAAATACGATTAATTCCTGATAGAGAAAAGTTATTCAGGCATAACCATGAAACAATTCTGCAACCCTGGATTTATTTTTTTAAATTTGGGGCTCATTTTTTACTATGGCAAAATCGAAGAAGGAAACCCCGCTAATGACTCAATATAATACCATCAAGGGAAAATACCCTGATGCGCTTTTACTTTTCAGAGTAGGGGACTTTTATGAAACTTTTGGGCAGGATGCCGTGAAGACCTCACAGATACTGGGTATTGTTCTTACAAAAAGGAATAACGGAGAAGGAAGTGTAGAGCTGGCAGGTTTTCCACATCATTCAATAGACTCTTACCTTCCAAAATTGGTAAGAGCCGGAATGAGAGTTGCTATTTGTGACCAGCTGGAAGATCCTAAAATGGTGAAAGGAATTGTAAAAAGAGGAGTTACGGAACTGGTAACGCCTGGAGTAACCTTCAATGATCAGGTTTTAAATTCCAAGAAAAATAACTTTCTGCTTTCTCTTCATAAGGAAAAGGAGAAATATGGAATTGCTTTAGTAGATATTTCTACCGGCGAGTTTTTGGTAAGCGAGGGTAACCTTGAAAAGCTGCTCCATATTGTCAATACCTTCGATCCGAGTGAAATTATTTTCCAGAGAAGTGTACAGCTTCCGGAGCAGATTAAAAATAAGAATGCTTTTAAACTGGAAGACTGGGCTTTTCAATATAATTTTGCCTACGAAAAATTAACCAATCATTTTAAAACCAATTCCTTAAAAGGGTTTGGAGTGGAGACTCTTCCATTAGCTATTACAGCAGCCGGAGCTATTTTTGCCTATCTGGTAGAAGATACACACCATAACCTGCTTTCTCATATTACCAAACTTCAGATTATTCCACAGGAAGATTATCTGATGATGGATAATTTTACCTTAAGAAATCTGGAAATTGTTTATCCAAGTAACCCACAAGGGAAATCATTGCTGGATATTATTGATAAAACTTCAACTCCAATGGGTGGGAGATTGCTGAGAAGAAGGATTATTCTTCCTTTAAAATCGGTAGATGAAATTTCCAGAAGGCTTTCTCTTATTGATTTCTTAAACGAAAACGATCATCTTAAATATGAAATAGGACAACTGCTAAAATCAATTTCCGATCTTGACCGACTGATGGGAAAACTGGCTGCAGAGAAAATATCTCCTAAAGAGCTGGGTTATCTGCGTCAGAGTTTGATTAATATTCATACAATCAAAGCGTTATTGCACCCACATGCAGACGTGCTGGCTTGGTTAGAACCTTTATTTGATCTTGAAGAACTGATTAAATATCTGCAAAATCATCTGAATGAAGAGCTTCCGGTAAGTATTGCCAAAGGAAATGTTATTCAGAATGGAGTTTCTGAGGAATTGGACAGATTGAGAAATCTTCAGAGCAAAGGGCGAGGATTCCTGGATGAAATGTGCCAGAGAGAAATTGAAAGAACAGGTATTACAAGCCTTAAAATTGATTTTAATAACGTTTTCGGATACTATATTGAAGTTCGAAATACCCATAAAGATAAAGTTCCGAATGACTGGTTGAGAAAACAGACCCTTGTGAATGCCGAGCGATATATCACAGAAGAGCTAAAGGAATATGAAAGCCAGATTCTGGGTGCTGAAGAAAAGATTAGTGTTCTGGAAACTCAGCTGTACAGAAATGTATGTGCTGAAACTATGGTGTATATCGATCAGATTCAGGGGAACTCTAATATTATTGCGCAGATTGATGTTGCTGCAGGATTATCTGAACTGGCTGTTTCAGAAAGCTATACAAAACCTATTCTGAATGACGGTTATGCTATTGATCTGAAAGAAGCAAGGCATCCAATCATTGAAAACGCTCTTCCGTTAGGAGAAAAATATATTCCGAATGATATCTTCCTGGATAAAGATTCCCAACAGATCATCATGGTAACAGGGCCTAACATGGCCGGTAAATCAGCAATTTTGCGTCAGACGGCTATTGTATGTCTTTTGGCTCAGATTGGAAGTTTTGTACCTGCTAAACATGCTGAAATCGGACTGCTGGACAAAATCTTTACAAGGGTAGGAGCAACGGATAATATTTCTGCAGGAGAATCTACTTTCATGGTAGAAATGAATGAAGCTGCCAATATCCTGAATAATATTTCAGAACGAAGCCTTATTCTTTTGGATGAAATTGGCCGTGGAACCTCTACGTATGATGGGGTTTCCATTGCATGGGCTATTGCAGAATATCTTCACCAACATGTTACACAGGCGAAGACTTTATTTGCTACGCATTACCATGAGTTGAATGAGATGACCGTGAATTTTGAAAGAGTGAAAAATTTCCACGTTTCCATTCAGGAAAATAAAGGGAATATTATTTTCATGAGAAAATTGGTTCCCGGTGGCAGTGAACATAGTTTCGGTATTCATGTTGCCAAATTAGCAGGAATGCCTGCCAAAGTGGTGAACAGAGCAAATGAAATCCTAAAAACCCTTGAGGCGAGCAGAAGTCAGGAAGGAGGAGCTTCAGAGAATATCAAAAGGGTAACCGAAGAAAACATGCAACTTTCCTTCTTCCAGCTGGATGATCCGGTGTTGGAGAATATCAGGGAAGAGCTTACCAAAATAGATATCAATACTTTAACACCCATTGAAGCTTTAATGAAGCTCAATGCCATAAAAAAAATGATTGGAGGATAATCCAATCATTTTTCTTTTTATACGATTAGAAGAATGATTAACAGCAGTATCCGTCTTTGCCTCTAGGACCGATGATAAGGAAATGGCTTACTCCTCTGAGTTTACAAGTTCCTTCTGCGCAGTTAACTGCACCACCGTTGATTTCCTTAAGCTCAGTTTTCGTAAGCTTATTTTTTTGAATGACTGATTTTTTCATATCTTTTAATTTGTTTAGTTTGACTATAGTTGGCAACAGAATCCGTTTTGGTCTCCAGCTCCAAGTTGCCATGGTTCATCTATTCCCATACGGCAGAATCCGTCGTAGCAAGTATCACTTCCGTTACCTGTAATTTTTTTTAACTCACTTTTTTTAAGCTTCCTTTTCTGAAGTTTTAATGTTGTTTTCATAAGAACAATTTTAGTTGGATTTGATTATTTGGTTGAGGTTTCTGAAAAGTATTAACAGCAAGGTCCATCCTGAATTCCATAAACACCATATCGTTCTTCTCCGGTATTTCGGTCTGTACAATTAATTACCCGTGGGCAGATTGGGCCTGCTCCATTAATGAATTTCATTTCTTTCTTGGTAAGTTTCTTTTTCTGAATGTTTGATTTTTTCATAATAATTTAGTTTGGTTGTATTCAAATATACAAAATTATCTAAATAACTCTACGGATTGTGAAAAAATTCATTTACGTAAGATCATAAAAAATAGAGTCTTAAGATTTCTGATTTGCAATTATTTATTACATTTGAATATGAAGAATTTACTAAAAATCCTTGCTGTCTTTTTGTTCTGTACGATTTGTAAAGCGCAGCAGATGGAAGTCTCTGTTCTGAAATATGAAGACCTGGAAAAGAAAATCCAATCGGAGAAAGATAAGGTTCTGGTTGTGAATTTTTGGGCCACTACTTGTGCACCTTGTGTGAAGGAACTTCCTCACTTTATGGAAGTCAATAATCAAAACTCAAATAATTCTAAATTTAAGATGATTTTGGTTTCATTAGATAGGTTGGTGGATAAAGAAAGGGTTTTAAAATTCATTAAAAATAAAAATCTGACTGCTGAAGTTGTACTTTTAGACGATATTAAACGCATGAATACCTGGATTCCAAGATTTGAAAAAGAATGGGAAGGAAATATTCCGGTAACTATTTTTTATAAAAACGGAGAGAAAGTATATTTCAATGATGGAGAAATGAGCAAGGAAGATTTAGAAAAGACAATTACTGAAAATCTACAATAAATAATTGAGTATGAAAAATATGAAAACATTAATAGCAGCTTTCATTGCTGGGCTGGGATTGTTAAGTTTTACAACAACGAATCACGATAAAAATGAACCTCAAAAAGAAACTGTTTCAGTGGTAAAGGGTTATGAAGTAGGAGATGAGGCTGCAGATTTTAAACTTAAAAATATTGATGGGAAGATGGTTTCCCTGAGTGATTTTAAAACAGCTAAAGGGTTCATCGTGATCTTCACCTGTAACCATTGTCCGTATGCCAAGAAATATGAAGACAGAATCATTGAGTTGGATAAAAAGTACAAAGCTCAGGGATATCCGGTAATAGCCATTAATCCGAATGATCCGACTGTGCAACCGGAGGATGGATATAAACAAATGATAGAGAGAGCAAAACAGAAAGGTTTTACTTTTCCGTATTTAATGGATGAAGGACAGAAGATCTATCCGCAGTACGGAGCCACAAAAACACCCCATGTTTTTATATTGCAAAAGGAAAACAGTAAGAACATTGTAAAATATATTGGAGCTATTGATAACAATTACGATAACCCAACCGATGTGTCAGAATACTATGCTCAGGATGCCGTAAATGCTTTGATAAAGGGAGAACCGGTGAAAATGACAAAAACTGTAGCGATTGGGTGTACAATCAAAGTAAAGAAATAATATATTTGTCAGAATAAAAATCGGGGTTCTTTTGAATGCCGATTTTTTATGCTCAAACTTTTAATACAACATCAACATGAAATTCCAATTTAGCCTGAAATATCTTCTCATCTCCATTTTTATTTTTCTTATTGAGGTACTTATTGCGACGAAATTGAAGGATATTTTTTTTGTAAGAGCTTATCTTGGAGATGTTATTGTTGTCATACTGCTCTATACTTTAGTAAAGAGCTTCTTCAGGGTAAACAATGAAAAATTGATTCTTGGAATTTTAATATTTTCCTGCTTTATAGAAGTTGCCCAGTATTTCAATATTGCAGAAAAACTAGGCTTCCGTCCTGGAAGCCTGATGTATATTGTGATTGGAAACTCTTTCTCGTGGATTGATATTCTGTGTTATGCCGTAGGTTGTCTGTTACTCTATCTTTTCGTTACAATGACAAAAGGTCAGAACTTAACTTCAACACCCGATCTCTAGTACCTGCTATTAATCTATCTTCCAAAGCTGTCATACTTATCTTCAGCATATTTAATGAATCGGTTCAGTAGGGCTACATTATCTTTTTCCATAGGAGAAAGATCATTATCTACATTATTGGAAACCGGAATATACCAATTTGTCTGCTCGAAAAAGTCTCTGTACGTTTCTTTTTTAAAGGAATAGCCATGTCTTGCAAATACTGAGTTTTTGATAATTTCCATATCCAGTTTTCTTAAATTCTTAAGGTCTTTTTCGTTGAGCTTTTGCTTAGAAGCATTCAGTTTAAAGATGGCATCAGAAGCCACCCGGTTTTTGGATGTAGTGTAGCTTTCCGTTTTTCCATCGTCATCCGTATACTTCTCAACAAAATCTTTAGGATTGTTCCAGTCTACCAGATTGGAATCCGGATCAAGCATAAAGTTAGGGTTATAGACAAAGTCTTTTTTGATGAGTTTAAGAGATTTCAGAGGGGCTTTTACTGCTTTTTTATTAAAGGCATTCCATTTTCCGGTTAAGCTGTCTCCGTTCAGTTTTACTTCAAATCTGCCATCTGTTTTATCGTTTCCTGGTTCATCCAGAATAAAAGATTTGGAAGCCTCATTAAAAATTCCTTTTACGGGACGCTGATTTCCGTTTACAATGCTTTGGCCATAAACACTGTCTTTGGTAATTCTGTTGATCTTGATAGAGATTTTTTTGTAGACATTCTCATCATATTCAGAGCCATCTACATCATCAACTATTTTTTCCATGCCTGCAAAATCACCTGTGTAAACGCCATAATATTCTTTATGAACTTCAGGAATAACAACAGAATCTTTTTTTGCGGTTAGGGAATCTTTGTTGGATTCATTCGTTTTTCCGTCTTTCTTGCAGCTTATCAACGAAACGGCGAGCAGGGAAATTAAAGTGTAATGTAAAGTTTTCATATTAGTTTTTTTGTCATTAAGTATTCAATGATAAGGATGTTGGGAATCCAGCCCAGCCAGGCAATGATTTGGTAAACGTCCATGGGATTGGGATGGAATAAATATACAATAATAACCTTCCACATTCGCAATGTGATGGCTGATAATGTAAAAGCAAAACTCCGCCACATCCATTGCTTGTGCTCTTTAAATCTTTTTTGCCTGGCCAACTGATAAGCTTTGAAAGTGGAAAACCACCATAAAAAGCCCAGCATAACAAATGAAACCTTTGAAAATAGGCCTCCGTTGGCAAAAAATCCCATATAAAGACCTGATGGTGCAGCCAAAAGCAAAATGAGAAAAATATATACTTTCCCCATATTTCTGTGGAAGTTTTTCAGCCCGAAGTCTTTCCGGATGATGGCTAGAAACCCTGAAAGAAGGACAACAATACTGGTGTACACATGAGTGTAGAAAAAGTAGAGATATTCCGGCCTGTGTTCCACTTCAGTCTGTTTAATCATCAGGAAACTGATGTTGGGGTTTAAGGGAATATACTCCAGCGTTATTTTCAACATCAGCCAAAAGAAATATACAAATCCTATAATGAGAAGGATTTTGAAAAATGTGATATTTCTTTTGGCTGATAGCATTTTGTTAATTAAAGTTGACAACCACAGGAACTCTATACCATGTTTCTACAGGAGTACCATTTTGTTCTCCGGGAATCCATTTGGTTTTCATAGATTTCAGTACTCTTTCCACTTCACTATTTAGATCTTGATTGTCACCAGTTACTTCCACCTTTGCTATTTTACCATCAAGGTCTACTATGAATTTAGCATTGGACCGTATTTGTCCACTTCTCGCTCCTCTTATACGGCCTGTTTTAATTTCTTTGGAAATATCTTTTATTAACGTTCCAATTCCTCCAGGATATTCTGCTGCTTTACGTTCTTTCTTTTCCTGGAAAATACCGTGGGTAGGGAGAGGATCTTTTATCTTTATCTGAGAAAAAGCATAGGAGGATCCTAAAAGTAAGACTAATAATGATAATTTTTTCATGGATTATAGTTTTTTATATTCTACAAGTTATTCAAATCCTGTGCAATCAGCCAGCCTTCACTCCAGCATGCCTGGAAGTTGAAACCTCCGGTTACTGCATCTATATTTAAGACCTCTCCGGCAATATAAAAATTAGGAAGAACTTTTGAGGACATGTTTTTGAAGTTAATTTCCTTTAAATCAATACCTCCTGCTGTTACAAATTCATCTTTAAATGTAGATTTTCCTGTAACCTGAAATTTCTTTTTGCAAAGATTTTCCAGGATTTTCTGCATCTCTTTGCCTGAAATATTGGCAACCTGTTTGTTGAGATCCACTTTTGAAATGTCCAGAATTTTCTGCCAGAATCTGTTCGTAATATCAAAGATTTTCGATTGGCCGATGGTCTTTTTGGGATTGCTTTGTTTGAAGTTGTTGAAAATTTCTTCTGCATCTTCCATGTCTATGGAAATAAAATTCACTTCAATTTCAAAATTATATTTAAGTTTTGCAAGACTGATGGCTTCCCATGCTGAAATTTTCAGAACAGCAGGTCCGGAAAGTCCCCAATGGGTAATCAAGAGTGGTCCGCTTTCCTCAGTTTTTAATTTAGGAATTGAAATCCCGGCATTTTCAAAACTGGTTCCCGGAAGATCTTTTAAAAGGTCATCTTTAATATTAAAAGTAAAAAGAGAAGGAACAAGGTCTATAATCTTATGTCCTAGATTTTCAACAATTTTCAACGATTTTGGAGAACTTCCGGTAGTATACACAATATAATCAGCCTCAAAGTCTCCGGAATTGGTTTTTACAAGATATTTTTCATCCTGTTTTTCAATCTCTTTTACACTGCATTTTGTTTGTACCACCACATTTTTCTTTTGAACTTCATTCAAAAAAGTATTGATGATGGTTTGTGAAGAATTACTTTCAGGGAAAGTCCTGTTGTCATTTTCTACTTTCAATGGAACATTTCGCTGATCGAACCATTCCATAGTATCTCCCGGTTGAAATTTGGTAAAGACACTCAGTAATTCCTTGTTTCCACGGGGATAGAATTGTACCAGCTCTCTTGGATCAAAGCAGGCGTGGGTAACATTACATCGTCCACCTCCGGAAATCTTAACTTTCTGAAGGACATCTGAGTTCTGTTCTAAAATCGTAATTTTGTATTTCTTTTCGTCAAGGTTGGATGCGCAGAAAAAGCCTGCAGCACCGCCTCCGATAATAATGATCTGTTTCATGTATGTGTAATCCTATGCTGAAGATTATTTTTTCAAAAGTACAATTTTTATAAACCATCTTATTTGAGTATTTTTGAAGATTATAATTTTAATTATACCAAAAACGATTTCAGTATGATTTTCTACCATAAATTTGAAGTGCGTTGGAGCGATCTTGATGCCAACAAACACTTAGCCAATTCATCATATGTACAATATTGTGCGCAAGCCAGAATGGCTTTTATGACCAAGGAAAAAATGGGGGTTACCCAATTAAGCAGATGGGGAATAGGCCCTGTTATTCTGCACGAAAGATATTCTTTCTTTAAAGAGATCTATGCGGATCAGATTGTGATTGTAAGTGTAGAAATAGACGGATGTTCTGATGATTCTTCCATCTACCGTTTCGTTCACAAGTTCTATACTCCGGATGGTGTGCATTGTGCTACTTCCGAAGCTACAGGAGTTTGGATCGATATGATGCTAAGAAAAATGACCACTCCACCAGATGATGTAGTGGAAGCTATGAATAAATACAAAAGCCCGGAAACAGTGGTGTTATCAAAAGAAGACTTTAAAAAACTTCCTTTCCACCCACACAATATTGATCCGGCAGAAATTAATCTATAAATGATGAATGATAATTGATACATGATGTTCCTAGAGGAGCTGAAAGTAAGATTATCAATTATCGCTTATCAGTTATCATTGATAAATAAAATTTTATGTTTGAAGATAAATCACAGGAGCTGACGCCCATTTCAAAATTAGGAGAGTTCGGTCTTATTAAGCATTTGACTGAGCATTTTCCATTATCCAATGAATCTTCGGAACTTGGGGTAGGAGATGATGCGGCAGTAATTAACCCTGGTAATAAAAAAGTAGTTCTTACCACAGATGTGTTGGCGGAAGGAGTACACTTTAATTTAGGTTACGTTCCGTTAAAACATTTAGGCTATAAAGCGGTAGTTGTAAACCTAAGTGATATTGCTGCTATGAACGCTATTCCTACACAGATTTTAGTTTCTTTGGCTGTTTCCAACCGTTTTCCGGTAGAAGCTTTAGAAGAAATTTATGCGGGAATTCAGGCGGCATGTACAAGATATAAAGTAGATTTGATTGGTGGTGATACTACAAGTTCCAACTCAGGATTAGTAATGAGTATTACGGCTGTAGGAATTGAAACTGACGAAAATATTGTTAAAAGAAGTGGGGCAAAATCAAATGATCTTCTTGTAGTAACAGGCGATTTAGGAGGTGCATACATGGGACTGCAGGTTCTTGAAAGAGAGCATGCCGTTTATCTTGCGGATCCGAATATGCAGCCGGAAATGGAAGGTTACGATTATATCCTGGAAAGACAGTTGAAACCTGAAGCAAGAACAGACGTTAAAAAGATTTTGGAGGAGCTGGATATTAAACCAACTTCCATGATTGATATTTCAGACGGCTTGGCTTCTGAGATTCTTCACCTTTCCGATCAATCTAAGGTAGGATTCAGATTGTATGAAGAAAAGGTACCTATGGACAGCCTTACCATCTCTACAGCAGATGAAATGAATCTAAACCCGGTAATGACAGCCTTAAGTGGTGGTGAAGATTATGAATTGCTGTTCACAATTTCACCAAATGATTTTGATAAAATTAAAAATCATCCTGACTTTACCATTATAGGTCATGCGGTTGAAAAAGAAGAAGGAAACTTTATGGTAGCAAGAGGTTCTAACCAGTTAGTGGCTCTTACTGCTCAGGGATGGGATGCCTTTTTAGGAAGCCAGAACGGATAAGATTTAATTTAATTTTAAATATTGTAGAAAACCGCAGCACTTTTTTTGCTGTGGTTTTTGTTTATTGATAACCTTTTTTAAAATACAGTGATGAATATACCAGAAAAAGAAATCCCGGTTCACCATCTTACTTCTGAAAAATTTCAGATGAGCACATTAAGTGCAGCTGGCCCGGAGAACTTCCATGATGTGCACCGGCACAATTTTTTTGAAATTATCTGGTTCAGAGAAGTGTACGAAAAAAGCCGTCTTGAACTGGATTTTGAAAGCTACAAACTAGAAAATAATCAAATCTGTATTATAGCACCAGGACAGGCTTTCAATATGAAAATAGAAGGCGAGGAGGGATATGCAATGGCGATAAGCCGGGAAATTTTCAACGAAGCCTGTGATATAGAATCAGTACTCACGGGAGGAGAGCTGCCGTTTTTTTTAGATCCTAAAAACGAAAAGACATGCAGTACCATCCTGTCATTGATTGAGCAGGAATATAAAGCAACAGCAAGAACTGAACTCTTAAAGGCATATCTGAAAGCATTTTGTATTATCATTGGAGAGCAAATAAAACCTCAGGAGCCTTTGTTGAATGACCGTCAACGTATTCATGAGCTGGTGGTACTTATTGAGAAGCATTATATAGTAGAGAAAGAAACAAGCTTCTACGCTGAAAAATTAAAGATAAGCACTCACCATCTTAATGATATTGTACGTCTTTTGAGAGGAACAACAGTAAAGAAAATGATTTCTCAACGTTTAATTCTGGAAGCGAAAAGAGAACTAAGTTTTGGTGCTCTTACGGTAAAGGAGATTGCTTTTAAGCTCGGTTTTAACGATGCTTCATATTTTTCAAGGTTTTTCAAGAAACATACAGGGCAAAACCCTGACAATTTTAAGAATAATGAAAAAAGGTAATCTTCAATATTTACAATTAAGGTAGATGTAAATTGGCTTTTTTTATTTGTTTTTTTATTTAAATCTTCACTTTGTCCTATACTTCCTTCAGTTCTTGTATTGTAATCTGCTGCTTTTTAAGGCAATTTTGCACACTGAAAAAAATCGCCTGTGAAGGCTTACAATTTATGAAGAAGTTAGGTATTGTAGTGTTTATTTTAGCGCTACTCAACACGTTGGAATCTCTAAGTATAGATCTTTATCTTCCTGCTTTCCCAAGCATGGCCGATATTTTTAAAACCGATATCGGGCACATCCAGATCTCTATCTCAGTTTTCTTTGCCGGATTTGCTTTCGGACAATTATTATGGGGACCTCTATCAGACAAAACAGGTCGTAAACCGATGCTGTATTGCGGGCTGCTCTTTTTTATCATAGGGACAACAGCTATCTATTTTACCTCAGATATTTATGTTTTATGGGCGATGCGTTTCTTACAGGCATTTGGAGGAAGTGCAGGAATTGTGATTGGAAGAGCCATTATTATTGATCTTTATGATAAGCAGAAATCCGTAACCATTTTCGCACAGCAATCACAGATCAGTGGTATTGCGCCTATTGTAGCGCCTTTGATGGGAAGCGTATTTCTGAAATATTGGGGCTGGAATAGTTCATTTGCTTTTTTGTGTATTATGGGACTGATTACATTCTTCATGGTATACAAATACGTTCCGGAAACAAACGTAAGAATCAGCCAGCCTGATAATGTAACAACAGAAGAAAAAGGCTTAAAAGAGCAACTGAAAATGATTATTTCCAACAAAGAATTCATCAACAGTACAATGGTTGGAAGTATTGCATTTGCCTCTTTGATTATTTACATTTCAAATGCTCCGTTCTTATTTATGGAAATTCATGGATTTTCCAGTGAGACTTTCAGTTTTATATTTGCATTCAATTCATTAGCTTTAATTACGGCGGCTTATCTTACGCCTAGATTAATCAAGAGAATCAGTAATTCAACGCTTTTATTTGCAGCAACTTTAATGTTATTGATAGTATGTACTCTTCACATTTTTATAGCAGCAGAAAACCTTTCTATGGTATTAGAAATAGGGATGTTGTATCTATCACTTCTGGCTATTGGAATTCTGTTTCCTCTTACTTCAGCGCATGCTCTATCTCCTTTTAAAGAGGGAAGAGGTACTGCTGCAGCACTATTAGGATTTATGCAATTAATGGTAACTTTTTTAATATCAGGATTACTAGGCTTTTTAGAAGCAGACTCTATTTTACCGATGGTGGTAACCCGCGCAGGTATGGCATTAGTTGCTGTATGGTTTGGATATCAGATCTTTAAGGATAAAAAAGCTGTAATGCAGGAATCTGTTGCTTAAGTGGTAGAGAAGTTAGAAGAGTAAATTTATTGAAAGCCGAAAAACTAATCCGGTATTTCTGATTTTTCTGGATTGTAGTACTCTATTTATGGTAACTTTAAGTAATCCAAAAGGCTAATAGTAACTTCCAGATTCCCTCTTCGGGCTTCCAGCTCGTTGAACTTTATCCTTCCATTATTTCTATTGGTCATACCATTCGGACACTTAATCAAGTAATTTTTGTAAAAAATAGTCAAAAGGTTCTCTTTGCATAAAATTTAGAATATGAAAAGAAACCTTTTGACGGCTTTTTGCTGTCTGCTGCCGTTAGGATATTGGGTAAATGCCCAGTCGGGAATCTCTGCTGAACTTAAAACAGAGTATATTCCGGCCTCCAATTATATCCGTCCGGAAGACAGCACAAAAACCAATTCCAAAAGTGATTTTAAAAGAGTAGACCTTACGCTGAGTATTCCATTATCTGTAAAAAAAGACAAAGAAGGTAAGGTAAAGGCTTGGTCTATGCTACTGAGTGGCTCCTATGCAAAAATGTCGCACAAGAATTATGAAACTCCGTTATTTCCGGATCAGATGCTGAACGCTCAGGTTGGATTGCAGCATGTAAGACCTTTAGGAAAGAAATGGAGTATGATGATGATGGCTTCAGTTGGAGTATATACTGATATGGAAAAAGTAAGCTTTGATGATGTTCTGGGGCAAGGTGGAGTCGTATTTATCAGACATTTTAATCCTAATCTTGCTTTGGGGGTCGGGCCGGTGCTTACCACTGCGTTTGGGGCTCCAATGGTTCTGCCATGGATCTATTTCGATTGGAAAACCAGCGGAAGAGTTAAGTTCAGAATTAATTTCCCGGAAGGAGCAGAAGCCGGATATCAAGTCTCAGATGCTTTTACTTTAAAAGCTGTGGTTAATCTTAGTGGAATGACTGTAGAAAGGAACAAGGACGGGAAATCTATTATGTTTGGTTATCAGCAGATCACAGCAGGTCTAAAACCGGAAATCAAGATCAATGATAAGTTGAGTATAGGAATAACGGGAGGTTCAACCCTGGTGAGAAGCTTCACGGAAAGTGAGCGAAAGATCAAAAGCATTTTTAAAGAGAAAAAAATTGCAGATCCTAAGTTTTCCAGTACATTCTATGCGGCTGTATCCCTACGCTGGAATCTACCTTAAAATATGAGAAAAGAGGCCGGAATGTATTTATTTGATCTATTTTTTAACTTGAATAATTCCCCCAACACCTTCTGGCCTCCTTCTTTTATTTACTAATTAACTTCTTGTAAACTACCTGATTAAGTAATTCCTCTTTTCGGGTACGGGAAATAGGAAGCTCTGTTTTATTGATAAACAAACGACCTCCGGAAATCATATCAATATGAATGATGTTGATTAAAAATGATTTATGAATCCTGAAAAAATGTTCTGAAGGCAAAGACTCTTCAATCGCTTTCATTGTCTGATGAATAACCAGCGATTTATCCTTAAAATGCAGCTTGGTGTAGTTCTGCATACTCTCAATATATAAAATATCCACCCAGGAAACCTTGATAAAGGTATCGGATTGTCTTACATACAGAAAAGGATCATCCAAAGGAGTGTTTTTCTTTAATTTTTCATTGATGATAAACTGTTGCTGTGCTTTATTTACAGCCTGATAAAAGCGGTTAAAGGCAATAGGCTTTACAATATAATCCACCACCTGAAGCCGGAATCCTTCCAGCGCATACTCAGAATAAGCGGTTGTAAAAATACATAATGGAGGGTTTTCAAGTTGTTCCAAAAAATCAATACCATTCAGGTAAGGCATATTAATATCAAGAAAGATAAGATCTATTTCGCTTTCCTTTACCTTGGCATCAGCTTCCAGAGCAGTAGCACAGGTTCCAACTACAGATACAAAATCGATCTGATCTGCCAGTTCTTTAAGATGGAATCTTGCCAGAGGTTCATCATCTACGATCAGGCATTTCATTTTGGGGATATTATTGCTCATTTTCAGATAGTTTTAAGGTTAAAGTTACTTTATAGACAAGATTATCAGACTCAATTTTAAGATCATAAGCATCAGGATACTGTAATTTCAGACGTTTCTGTACATTTTGCAGACCAATACCGCCATCTTTCTTTTTGTGAACAGCCATTTCCGAATATGAATTTTCAACATAAAAGGAAAGGATATTATTTTCCTCTTTACAAAAGATTTTCACATAGCCCGTTTGCCCGGGAAGTCTGCAGACATACTTAAAAGCGTTTTCTATAAAAGGAATCAATAGCAGAGGAGCAATGAAAGCCTTTGTATTATTGATTTTTAAATTAGCATCTACATTCAGTTCATTTCCCCATCTTAGTTTTTCTACTTCAACCAGATTTTGGAGATATTCAATTTCTTTGTCGAGAGGGACAAGGTTTTGATTGCAATGATAGAGCTGGTATCGTAAAATATCTGAAAATTTCATTAGTAAAAAATCAGCAAGTGCTGTATCTGTTTTCATGAGAATATGAATGTGGTTCAGAATATTAAATACCACATGTGGATTAATCTGATCCTGAAGCAGCTTAAGTTGATTTTCCAAATGAGCTTGCTGAAGGAGAATATGGTCCCGTTCTATTTTTTTGTGCTCAAGATAGAATTTAATACCACATGTAGCTACACTGATCATAAATGCAGCAGGAAGAGCCATATAAAAGCCCTGCCATAAAATGGGTAAATGATCATAGAAATTAGGAGGCAGGTTAACTGTAGGGGCCACCTGAAGATAAGTGAATGTGAAAGAATAAGCAATGCTCAGAATTAAAATGTTCACTACTGCCTGTATCAGGAAGACCTTCATCCTTTTTGCCCTTAAGGCTTTGGGAAGAAGGTTATAAGTTAGATGATAGGTGAATATAAAAGAACTTATTACAATGGCTATCGTTTGAAGCAGAGCAATAAATCGATCCGTATTTGCCTGAAAATTGATCCATATGGCAACAGCAAAAACACACCAGAAACAGAGAGAGAAAATATATTCTTTGAAAACAATGGGTTTAGTCATGGGTTGGTCTGAAGAGAGTTTACAAAAAATTAGAAACTGCAGATTTACAGTTTCTAATCAGTCAAAGATAATTCAAGTTTTTAGAATAAGAAATAACCGATTCCAAGACTAAAGCTGTGAGGTTTCGATTTATACTCCTTACTGATGTTGGATAACCCATGTTCATACCTAAGATCTACCGTGAAGTTTTTATAATCTAATCCTATTCCTCCGGTAATTCCGATATTGGATTTATCAAACTTATTAAAACCTTCCTGCAGGGATTCCGAAATCGATAACTTATTGTTAAAAGCATAGCTGTACACGCCACCAGCAAATGCTCTTATATTGAAATCATCGGTTTTAATGAATTTGTATCCTATCACTACAGGAATATCAATAGAATTCCATGTTAGTTTTGCAGCATTTCCTCCATTGGCTTCGTAGGAAGTTTTTCTTTTGTTGAATAATGTTTCGCCTTGTACATACAGGCTTCCGATATCCAGTCTTGCCATTACCCCTGCCTGATAGCCGAAGCCGTATTTCCCTTCCAAGGAAGAAGACTCCGTTGAGGTTTTTGTAAAATTTGCGCCACCCTTAATTCCAAAGTGTAAAGATGGCGTTTGCTGAGCCTGTGTCTCCATAGAGCATGTGATGCATAGTAATAATGAGCAGAATGCTAAAAATTGTTGTTTCATAAATTGATTACTGTTATAAATTTGATGCAAAACAACAGATCTGCAAGCTGAGCGGGAATTTTATTTGATGAATGGCAGAAATCCTTTGACGAGAATCCTGTTTTGAATGAAAAAAAATCGGAAGCCATTATAGCTTCCGATAGATTGTTGTTTGATTTAATTTTAATAAGGCTGTTCTGTGCAGTCGTTCGGGGGAATACATCCGCCTCCGCCGCCAGTACCTCCACCGCCTCCGCCAACAGAAATACATTGTCCCGGGGTTCCGTCTTCATACATTTCACAGGCTTTTCCCCAGGCACATTGGCAGTCGTTCTGGCAATTATAAGAATCTCCTCCCATATGGCAGCTGTCTATTCCGTTACCAAGAATCGTTGAAAGATCCTTTCTCAAAAGTTTTTTCATTTGTTTCATAGTTTAATTTGGTATTAAATGTTATCGTTTAGGATTGTGCATCCTTTGTAAATATAACGAAATAGTCTTAAACAATTGTAAATGAGTAGGGTCTGTGGGTTTTTATTAAGTACAAAAAGCCACTCATACAGTGGCTTTCTTACAATTATCATTTTTTCTTTAAAAAATAAAGTCCTTTTGATACAGCAAGTATTCTTTTTTTAATAAAGGAATAGTACCCTCATATCTGAATGGAGCAATTCCAAAACCATAAAACATATCCGCCTGTATTCTGCCTTTTACAGAAAAAATACCTTTTCTTTCAGGGATAACTGTTAATCCTAAAGAAGAAAGGGCAGATGCTCTTCCCCTTAATCCTGAATTGGCAATAGGTATAGTGACAAACATGAGCCCTACAGCTCCTTTTGCTTCCAGGCCTACCTCTGCAGACAGATTTCCTTCCAATCCGGTGATGGCAGGGTCAGATTTCTTCTGTAAATTGATATTCAGGGCCGGAGCTTTGCTCACTAGGAAGTTGGCATTTCCTTCAAGGTCCAGAAGCTTTCCCTGTACTTTTCCTGTTGCCTGTACTCCAACAAATGGACCCGCAGAAACGGTAGGGCTTAAAATGAGCCCAGTAGGTCCAAGTACAATGGGAACAATTGGAATATTCAGGTAATCTGTAGTGCTTGCCGTATATCCAAGACTTCCTACAATGCTTGCCGTACTCTGAAGTTTGATATCATCCATGATAAAGTTTACGTAATAATCAGATAAATGACCCCATGAAAAGGAAATATGATAATCAATTTTAGGGGTAAATCCTCCTTTTACATTCACACTGGATGTACCGGCCGAAGATAATGGAAATGAGAAAGTTTTGTCAAAATTGAAACGATTAAACTCAACTATTTTTTGATTTTGAAAGTTTTTAGCTTCTATAGAAAGGATTTTATTATTGATTTCTTTAGAAACCAATCCTTCTACGGGAATATAATTAACCATTTTTCCATTGATGCTAACCGGCGATTTATCTGAAGGGTCATAGACTCCGCTTAAAGTTCCGCTGTAGATAAATTCCTCAAGCTTAGCACTGGAGGTTTGTACAATAAATCCATTATTTATTTTAGAAACGGAAGTTACTTTTGATAGAATCGTATTCACCTGGTCACCATCTATTTTTGTACCTACAATAACAGTTCCCGTCGAAATACTGTCTGTTTGGGGAGTCGTACGGTTAAAAGTAATAGTTCTTTCATCCTGGGAAGAAATTGCGTTCACAGATTCATCATTCAGGATCATCACATTTTTTTGTAAAGTCAGATTTCCCAAGGTTTTCAGTGCAGTGGATTCTGTTGTTTTTTCAACAGGAGTATCCGCCGGATCATCCTGAGAACAAGACGTTAAAAGAAACACGCAGAAAATAGCAAAAAGAATAGAGAAATAAAACTTTCTGCTGATTTTGAATAAGTTAGATTTTATTTTCATAAACAGAAATTTGAAGGTTTCATCTAAATTAGGTGAATTATTTAAAGCCTACAAAACAATTAGGTTAAATTATTGTTTCTAACATAGTGATTTTCAGTACTGTTTATGTTGTATGTTTTTGACTTATCCTTGATATTAATGGAGCTATAAAAGAAAACCCGCTATGACAGCGGGTTGTTTGTATTATTTTTTAAAACTTAATGCTAACGGGATGGAAACTGTAGAAGATACCGGTTTTCCGTTGACTTCAGCGGGTTTCCATTTTCCTTTATCTTTTATGCGATAAAAAGCAGCCTCAATAAATGCATTTACATCTTCATTATTTCCTTTCACCTGAGCATCAAGAGCATTTCCCTTAGAGTCTACTACAAAGCTTAATGTCGCTTTATAAGTATCTGAAGCATAGTTTAAGAAAACAAGATCTACAGCATCATATAATGACTTTTGAAAAGCCGTTTTTCCAGCTTCATATTCCGCTTCTTTCGTCAATTTAGTCTTAACGGGTGGATCGTTGGCTAATACTTTCTTATCGTCTTCAGAAATTTTCTCAAGTGCATTTTTATAAGATGTTATTTTGTCTTCCGTAAGAAGCCACTCTAGCTTAGTTCTCAGATCATTAGGCTTAGGGTATTTGTTGTACAATGCGGCCTTTTTTCTTTCATATTTTGAGTCAGCCTTCTGAAATGCAGAGATCTGAGCATTTCCGAAAGCAAAAGATACGATGAAGGCTAATGCTAAGAGTTTTTTCATCTTATTAAGCTTTTACGATATTAATAATCACTCCTGTAGCTTTCTCCATACTTTCCAATGCTACATATTCATAGGGTCCGTGGAAGTTGATTCCTCCAGCGAAGATATTAGGACAAGGAAGTCCCATATAAGAAAGTTGAGCACCATCAGTACCTCCTCTGATCGCTTTGATCTTAGGTTCAATACCAGCTTCTGTCATTGCTTTTGCTGCAAGATCTACGATGTGCATTTTGCCTTCAAACTGCTGCTTCATGTTTCTGTATTGTTCCTTAATTTCCACTTCAGCGGTTCCTGCGCCATGTTTTTGGTTGAATTCAGCCACTTTTCCTTCCATGAATTTTTTTCTTGCTTCAAATTTATCAGCATCATGATCACGGATGATGTATTGAAGTTTCGCTTCAGAAATATCAGCTGTAATGTCCATTAAATGATAGAACCCATCAAAACCTTTAGTGGTTGCAGGGGTTTCATTAGCAGGCAGGGTTTGAGCGAACTCTGCAGCCAGTAAAGCTGCATTAATCATTTTACCATAAGCATATCCAGGGTGTACACTTAATCCGTGGATTTTTACAACAGCTCCGGCAGCGTTAAAGTTCTCATATTCAAGCTCTCCCACTTCTCCGCCGTCCATTGTATAGGCCCATTCAGCACCGAATTTAGCAACATCAAATTTGTGTGCACCTCTTCCGATTTCTTCATCAGGAGTAAACCCTACCGCAATTCTTCCATGCTTAATTTCAGGGTGAGCAATAAGATATTCAGCAGCCGTTACAATTTCTGCACAACCCGCTTTATCATCAGCTCCAAGAAGGGTAGTCCCGTCAGTAGTAATTAAAGTTTGCCCGATATATTTTTTTAAGCTTTCAAATCTTGAAGGAGATAAAGTGAATCCTGTAGCCTGGTTCAACAAAAGATCACTTCCGTCATAATTTTCCCAAACCTGAGGTTTTACATTCTCTCCGCTAAAATCAGGTGATGTATCATAATGTGAAATGAATCCGATCGTTGGTCTGTCATCATTTTCAAGGTTAGAAGGAACATAGCCCATAATATAACCGTGTTCATCAATTGAAACATTTTCTAAACCGATAGTCTTCAATTCTTCAGTAATGTAGTTGGCAATATCCCACTGGCGTTCAGTAGAAGGAGTTGCTTCACTCTCTGCATCACTTGTTGAATATATTTTTACATAACTAAGAAAACGGTTCAGTAATTTCTCTTTCCATAAAGGATTGAATTCTATTGTACTCATCAGATTTATCATAAATTTTAACAAAGTTAGCAAATTTGATGCTCAGAATACATTATTTGCGACTGAATATCAGTTATTGAAATTATAAATCGAATATAAAACTTTGAAAATCAAAATAATGTTAGATTTGTATGTACAGTATACTAAGTAGTTTAGTTTTATTATATTTGAGAAAATCAAAAAGTAAAAATGTTTCTTACCGAATGTCCTAGAGATGCAATGCAGGGATGGGGAGAGTTTATCCCTACTGATAAAAAGATAGATTATATCAACTCCTTAATGGATGTTGGCTTTGATGTGTTGGATTGTCTGAGCTTTGTTTCTCCAAAAGCAATTCCACAGATGGCTGACTCTGATGAGGTGGCTGAAAATATCGATAAATCCCGCTCCAAAACTAAGGTTTCTGCTATTATCGGAAATTATAGAGGTGCTGAAAAAGCATTAAAACATCAGGCTGTAGATATTTTAGGGTTTCCTTTCTCTATTTCTGAAACCTTTCAGCATAGGAATACCAATAAAAGCCAGGAAGAAGCTTTTGATGAGATCATTAAAATGCTTGAACTGGTAAAAAGTGAAGGGAAGCAGCTGAATATTTATTTTTCTATGGCTTTTGGAAATCCGTATGGTGAAATGTGGAAATGGGAAGATGTAGACCAATGGGCACAAAGATTCTCAGATATTGGGGTGAAAGATATTCTGCTTTCTGATACAACAGGAGTGGCAACACCGGAAAGTATTGCGCTTTTATTTGAGAAAATTCCATCAAAATATCCTGAAATTAATTTTGGAGGACACTTTCATAACCGTTATGAAGAGTCTTATTCAAAACTGAAAGCAGCTTATGATCAAGGTTGTAGAAGATTCGATAGTGCTATCAAAGGAATTGGTGGATGTCCTATGGCGAAAGATGATTTGGTAGGGAATATGCCTACAGAACAGGTTATCAACTTCATGAGTGTTGAAAAAGCAGAGCACAAGCTGAATCTTTTAAACTTTGAAAGCTCTTACAATAAAGCAAAGGATATTTTTCATTTTTAAAATGATTTAAAATGTCTCGCAGATTTAGCAAATTACGCAGATAAGAAACTGGAAATTAGGATTTACAAAATCTGTGTGAAATCAAAAATATATAAAGAAGAGCGGACTAAAGTCCGCTTTACTATATCCATCAATCCATTGACTTTAGTCAAAACCTAATTAGAATACCCTAAAATTCAACAATATGTCTCCAATAATTTCACCTTCCGAATTAAAGAATCTTCCAACGGAAAACCTCATCATTCTTGATGCAAGAACAGGGAAAGATGTAAAGCAAAACTACCGTGAAAAGCATATCATAGGAGCAGGATTCATTGATCTGGATAAAGATCTTGCTGAGATAAGTGAAAATGCAGCCTTTGGAGGAAGACATCCACTTCCAGGCCTGGAAAAATTTTCAGAAACACTGTCCAATTTAGGGATTACTGAAAATTCTCATATTGTTGTTTATGACGATAAAAACGGATCAAATGCAGCTGCCAGAGCATGGTGGATGCTGAGATCTTTTGGGTTTGATAACGTTCGGGTTCTTGATGGTGGGATACAGGCTGCGGAAAAGAATAATATAGAATTTTCATCAGGAGAAGAGACCTTTGAAAAAGCTCCATTAATTAAAAAAGAGAACTGGAATCTACCTGTTTCAAGTCTGGAAGAAGTTGAAAATGAATTAGAAAATAATTCGTCTACCGTAATTGATGTTAGAGATGCTTACCGATACAGAGGAGAATCTGAGCCGATTGATCTGGTTGCCGGACATATTCCAGGAGCAATCAATATTCCTTTTTCTGAAAACCTGGATGAAAACGGATTGTTCCTGAGTCCTGAAATTCTAAAAGAAAAATATACCCAATTATTACAAAATAAACCTGAAAACCTCATTATTCACTGTGGTTCAGGGGTTACGGCATGTCATACCATTTTAGCATTAGCCCATGCAGGGTTTAAGATCCCTGATCTTTATGTAGGATCGTGGAGTGAATGGAGCAGGAGAGAAGGAAAAGAAGTTGCAAAAGAACTGTAAAAGTAATTTTAGATTGAGGTTTCAACGATAGAAAAAAGGATGTCATACTGTGACATCCTTTTATATTTTCAATTCTATATTACTTTTTACTCAGTTGCAGCAATGAGATAATTATAAATCCTATTCCGGTTATAAAAGGAGGGTGAGCCTGCATTTTAGACCCTAAATAAAGCATATATACTCCTAAGAAAGCAAGTAGTATTGCTCCTATCTTTTTTATCATGATTACTAAGTAAAAGTGGTAATATTAATTTTATCTGTTTAGAAAATGCTTAAGATTTATAGCATTCCAAGTTCAAATTTTGCTTCTTCGCTCATCATGTCCTTATTCCAGCTCGGTTCAAAGGTAAGCTCTAAGTCAACACTATTTACATGTTCTACTTCTGCTACTTTATCCTTTACTTCCTGAGGTAGTGTTTCTGCTACCGGACAGTTGGGAGTGGTAAGGGTCATTATAATTTTTACGTCAGCATCATCGGAGATCTGTACATCATAAATTAGCCCTAATTCGTAAATATCTACCGGAATTTCGGGATCATATACGGTTTTTAGCACGCTGATGATTTCTTCACCAATGTCTGCAATTTGATCGTCTGTAAATTTCATTTTTTAATCTAAATTGATATTCCTTTTCAACAAATCTTCCTGACGCATACGTCGGAAAATATTTGCCAAAGTTAAGACATCTTTTTCACAATAGTCAACAATTCGCTGCAAGTCTTTTTCTATGTAGTAAATTGATGAAACCATTGAGCCATCGATATCATCCTTTGGAGTGGGAATACCAAAGACGTGAGCTAATAATTCCAATGATACAAAACTTTTATAATCCCCGAATTTCCACAGTTCCATTGTATCTATGTGAGGAATTTCCCAAGGCTTTTTTCCAAACATCTGGAATGGGGCAGGAGGCTGCATACCGTTGATGAGATATCTCCTTGCAATCCATGGGAAATCAAACTCTTTTCCGTTGTGGGCGCAGAGAATAACATTATACAACCTTGGACTGTTGAAAATTTCTCCAAATTCCTGAAGCATCTTCTTCTCATCATGTCCGGAGAAGCTTTTGATCTTTAAGGTTTCATTCTTTTCCACCATTCCGATCGTGATGCAGATAATCCTTCCGAACTCAGCCATAATTCCGGCTCTGTCATAAAACTCAGCCGCGGAAACATCTTCTTTTCTCTGGAATCTTGTTTTCTTATCCCAAAGATGTTGATCGGTTTCTGATAAATCGTCCCAGGATCCTGCCTGTGGAACGGTTTCAATATCAAGGAATAAGACCTTTTCTAGTGGTATGTTCTGTATCATCGTGTTTTTTATTTGCTATCCTACCTGCATTCCGTTTTTGGTGGGTAATGAAGGAGCTAAAAGAGTTACATCATTTTTGTCTTCTCCATATAATCCTAAGACTAAACATTCGCTGAAGAAGTTGGCAATCTGTTTTTTAGGAAAGTTAACTACGGCCAAAATCTGTTTTCCTACCAGTTCTTCTTTCTGATACAATGAAGTAATTTGTGCAGATGATTTTCTGATTCCTAAGTCACCAAAGTCAATTTCCAATTGATAAGATGGATTTCTGGCTTTTTCAAAATCATTTACTGAAATAATTGTTCCGCATCTGATGTCTATTTTTTCAAAATCTGCCCAAGTTATGTCTGGTTTTACGTTCATGGTAATGTGTTAATAAAATGTTCTACTTCTGTTTTCTGTTCTGCATATTTTTGTTGTAATTCTGAACCTTCACCCATTCTTTTATAATATTCTAAAGCTTTTCCGCCAAAGAATTTTTTATGAAAGTCTGAAACTTCGGGAACCTGTGGGAAAACCTTGTGAAAGAGCATTTCATAATAAGCCTGAAACTCTCTTTCATTTTTGTCTTCTATCACCTGTCCTGGAGCCTTTTGCCTTACATGAAGCATTTCGTGGGCTACCATATTTAAGACAAGGTTCAGGTCAAAATCAAATAAATTTCTGGGAATCATTACGGTTTGTGGTCCTCCCAATTCCCCTTCTGCGGTAAGAAGCATCGAAGTAGGAGAAAGCTCTTCCCTGAATCCAAAACCTGCAAAATTTTCATGTTCCAGATCAAAAGAATGAATCAGATATTTGGCAGCATCCAGGATCTGGTTATGTTCTTTATAGGCCTCAAGGTGTAGATTAACCTGCTCAAAATTCATTTGAAGTATGTTTTATAACAAATGTATTAAAATATTGAGAATTAGAATATATTTTGAAGAGTAACACTATCAAAAAAACTGAGATTTTGTATTGATTAAATTCTTTTCTTTAATTGTATCCCTCCAAATAAAAAAATCTGTGTCTAAGTTGATCCATCCATTCTTCGCAACTTTACTATAAGATAAAATCATAATAACAGAAGCATGAAAATCACTGTAGTAGGCTATAAAAAAGAAGCGAGACTTTCACAAGGAGTGGCGAATGATGAAGATACAGACCTCATCAGCTTTTTAAAAGATAAAAGGTTGGATGTAGTCTCAACCATTTGGAATGATGAAAAGGTAGATTGGAGCAGTTTTGACGTAGCCATTATCAAGTCTCCCTGGGATTATCATAATCACCTGAATGAATTCCTGAATTGGCTGGATCATCTTGAACAACTAAGTATCAAAGTTTTAAATCCTGTAGAAATTATCAAATGGAATTCCGATAAGCATTACCTGAAAGATATTGCAGATAAACAGCTTCCGGTTATTGCATCAGAATACCTGGAAAAAGGATCTTCCTTTAAAAAAGATGTATTTGATCTTTTGAATGCGGATAAGCTGGTAGTAAAACCATGTGTAAGTGCCGGGGCACAAAATACACTCACCATCAACAGAGATAATACTGAAGAGCGGTCTAAAGAAATAGATAAGCTTTTGAAAGAGCAGGACTATATTGTACAGCCTTTCGTAGAAGAAATTAAAAATGGGGAATGGTCATTCCTGTTTTTCAACGGAAAATATAGTCACTGTTCATTAAAAACACCTAAAGAAGGAGATTTCAGAGTACAGCATTATCATGGTGGAAGTATTAGTTATCCAACACCGGATCCTTTGCATATAGAACAGGCAGGAGCTTATCTGAAAAGCTTACCTCAATCCACATTATATGCAAGAGTAGACGGAGTGCTGATTGATAATACGTTCAATCTTATGGAATTAGAGCTGATAGAGCCTTATTTGTTCCTGAATGGAGACAAAGCTTTATTGGAGAATTATTATCAGGCTCTAGCGGCCTTAATCTCATAAAATAGACCAATCCACCTCAGCTCTGAGGTGGATTTTTACTTATAGCTTTTCAAACTTAGTAATCGGAATAATAGCTTTATCCTGAGGCGGATCAATTGTATTGGAGAAGAACAGACCTCGTTTTGTGGCTTCCAGAAGAAATTCGCCAGAGGAAAATGAACCATCCGGATTATTGCTTGCTACTGAATAAATGACTCTTCCGAAAGTAAAATTATCATTCACTGTACAATTCATATTTTTAATCTGATATATCCGTTCAGATGGAACCTTCTGACCAGGTTCCTGCAATATTGTTTTGATAGTAGAGCTTAGAGGATCAATAATAATATCCACTTTAACGGGTTTTTCCTGACGATTTTGTGTGAACATCATTTTATCAGATATCAATTTAAGCTTCTGCGTACATTGAGCAGGACTTCCTTCCTGATTTTGGGATAGCTGGGCAAAGGATTGTGTATATCCAAAAAATAATAAACACATCAAATACCATCGGGAATGAAAAAAAATAGACTTCATAATTATTTGTTTTTGGTGCTTAGATAAAAGTACAAATTATATAAAAACAAAAAAGAAAGTTTAAAAAAAACAGGACCGGAAATTGCTCTCCGGTCCTGTTAAACAAGATTAAGTGTAAAATTTAACCTTTAAAAAGGCAAAAAAGGATAATTCAAATGTGTGATTTTTATTGATTGAGCCTTAATCTATGTTTAGGGGGATTGATAGTAATGGAACTTTATTTTTATACGCCATAATAGCTGTTTTGCTTCTATGGAAAAGAGATTCCACGAGGTTATATTGGTAAGGAACCATTGTCAAAAGATCCACATTGGTCAGTTTTACTTCCTCTTCAATAGCTTTGATGATTTCAATAGACTGAATCATTTTAAAACTGTATTTAATATCATCAAGATCATAACCGGAGTTCAGATCAATATCATGAATAACTTCCGTAAAATCTTCTACGCTTTCACCTACATTAAATACCTCAATTTCTGCATTAAACTCATGAATGAAAGAATAAATGTCATTCATCGCAGACCAGGTGATAGATTTATGGGTATCATAGGCAAAGAGAACCTTTCGGATTCCTGTAAATTCTATATGCCCGGGAATAATTAATATCGGTTTTTTAATTCTGTGAATAGCCTTGATCACATTGTTTCCCAAAAGCCTCTGTTCAAGAGTCTTTTCTGCCATTCCCATCACAATAAGATCACTGTTTGTGGCTTGTATGCAGTGGTTCAGTTCCTCAATAAAACTTCCGGAAGCCAGATGAAACTCTGTTTTAACTGCATATAAGCTGCTTATTTCAATAGATTTATCAGTAAGCTTTTGTTGGTTTTTAAGCGTCTGCTCATAGAAAAAATCAGCAGAAGCCTGAGCATTCAGGGCATGGATAGAAACGCTTTGCAAGTTGAACAAAATGATATTATAATGGTTTTCCTTAGCCATAGAAGCTGTATAATGAATCGCATTTTCAGCTTCCTGGGAAAAATCTGTGCAGACAATTATTGTTTTCATTGTACCGATTTTGATACTGCAAAACTAGGATAGAGGAAGGGGCTATTGCATTAAAAATAGGGTGATGTTGCATAAAATGATGATGAAATGTATTTTTCAGGTGATGAAACGTTCGCCTTCATTTGAACTCGTCTATTTTACGTTTCAGATGCGCTTTTAGTCGTCTCGTTGAAAATAGCGGAGACTCTTCTAAAATCTATTTCTATATTTACATTCACAAAGTCCCGGATATGAATAGGATTTCTACCATTAGGAAAAATTTAATACGAAGTAAAAAGATCCTTTCCGCAATGAAAAGGAGGCTGGTAATCTGGGCGGTAGCAGTAATTACCTTCTGTGGGTTTTCTTATCTCATTGACCCTTTTGATCCGGTTTGGCAGAGCTATTGGGAGAGCCCATTGAAAATGTTCATCGAAGATGCTTTATGGATCTTCTTTTTTTCAATCATCATTTCAGAGGTGAGTATTTTTATTGATTCTACTCTCAATAAGTTACTTCCATGGAAAGACAGAACGGTTAAACGATTACTCATTCAGGGATTTCTTCAAATTGTAGGAAGTGTTTTGATTGTAATGATTATCAATGCCATTGTAGAATGCACTTCAGACAATTTGCCGGAAATGGATTCCCGAAAAGAATATACTTTATTAGGACAATGGGTGGCCACCAATATCGTGATATCACTTATTATAAGCGGTTTTAATACCGTAGATTATTTACTTCAAAACTGGAAAAGAACGGCTGTAGAAGCCGCTCAGCATAAAATCAGAGCTTCCAAGCATAAGCAGGCAGCTATGGTTGCCGAACTTCAGGCTCTCAAATTACAAATAGACCCTCATTTTATCTTTAATAACCTGAGTGTGCTTTCTGAACTTATTCTCGAAGATCAGCAACTAGGATATGAATACTCCGAAAAATTTGCAAGGGTATACCGGTATTTGCTGGTTAATTCTAAGAAGGACATTATTGCAGTAGAAGAAGAGCTGAAATTTTTAGACTCTTATATTTTCCTGATTGAAAACAGAATTGGGGAAGGAGTAGTATTTAAAATAGATATTCAGGAAGAATACAGGTCTATGTACACGCTTCCCTTATCACTGCAATTATTAGTGGAAAATGCCATCAAACATAATCAAACTTCAAAAGCAAACCCGCTGGAGATCCACGTCTATACAAATTCTGAAGGTGAATTGGTGGTTTCTAATACCTTTTTACCTTTGATTAATAAACCTGATTCCTCAGGAGTTGGCCTTACCAATATCATTGCCAGATATGAGATCCTGGGATACACAAAACCGATTATAGAAAAAACTGAAGATAAATTTATTGTAAAACTTCCATTGATATGAAGATTAATAAAATTTTAATAGTTGAGGATGAAAGACCCAATGCAGACAGGCTAAAAAGACTATTGCAAAAGCTCAGACCTCATATTGAAATCCTTTCCGTAGAAGATTCAATAACCTCCACAGTGAACTGGCTGGAAAATAATGTCGTTCCGGATATCATTATGATGGATGTTCGTCTGGCAGACGGATTAAGCTTTGAGATTTTTAATAAGCATGAAATTAAAAGTGCAGTAATTTTTACAACTGCGTACGACGAATATGCAGTACAGGCCTTTAAATACAACAGTATAGATTATCTTTTAAAACCAATAGAAGAAGATGAACTGGATGCTGCTCTGAAGCGCTATGAAACCTTTATGGAAGCCGTTCCGGTTGTTGGATCTGCTATTGAAGGGCTCCTGAACTATATTCAGCCTAAAGATTACAGAAAACGTTTCCTGATTGCACATCGTGATGGTTATAAAACAGTATTGGCAGAAGATATTTTATACTTTTATACAGAGCTTGGAATCAGTAAGGCTATGCTGAATACCGGTACTGTAGAAAATATTCCTCAAACTCTGGAAGAACTGGAAAAACAATTGGATCCGAAATTCTTCTTCCGTGCCAACAGACAATTTATTATTCATATTGATTCTGTAAAGCAGATCTTTAATCATTTTAATGGAAAACTGAAACTGGAACTGAGAAAACAGCCTGAAATGGAAGTGATTGTAAGCCGGGAAAAGGCATCTATCTTTAAATCCTGGATGGATTATTAATAGAAAGGAAGCTGGAGGCTGGAAGAGGGAAGTTATTGAGGTCCGAAAACAAATTAAAATTATTTTTAATGATCGGGTAGTTTCTATAATGATTAGAAGTTCTTCGAACAATAGTAATTTCCCTCTTCCAGCTCCCAACCCTATTACGCACACCAGAAAACCCCTCACGAATTACTCATGAAGGGATCCTATATAAAGAAAAAGCTATGATGTAAAGACTATAAAGGGATAGCGTACCCCAAAGAGATTGCAAAACCTCTGTTTTTCACATCTAGCCCTTTTTCATCAGAGATATTGTTCAATCCTAAATTATATCTCCCATCTACAATTACCTTTCCTGGCCCTGCAGGAATGGCTACTCCAGCTCCCATCTGTAATCCGAAATCTATTGATTTTGTTTTACCGTAGGCAGCCTTCATTTTATCATTTTTCCCCATTAGGAAACCGATAGAAGGGCCTGCATTTACGTATACTGGTCCAAAGCTGTATTTTGCCAATACCGGAACCTCTATATAATTGAAATTGTAGGTTTCACTTCCCAAGCTGTTTTTAAACTTTGTGCCTTTGCTGATGAAGTTAACCTCAGGCTGTATAGAAAAGTTTTTTATACCCGTCTGAATGTTTACCCCTAATCCAGCCTGAAAAGAAGTTTTTGATTTTTCCCCATTTATATTCTTAATAGACTGATTGGCGATGTTAATTCCAGCTTTTGGAATTAATTCTATCCCCGGCTCTTTTTTAGGTTCTGTTGTTTGAGCCTGTACTCCTAATCCTAATACGATCGCTGTGATTGCTAAAAACTTTTTCATTTGATAAAAATTTAAATTATTGACTTATTTTTTGATGTTTTGATACAGCGAAATTAGACCGCGAAATAACCTGAGCCGCGAGTTTTAAAAGTGAAACGTAGAAATTTAAACTTCAAACGTATTTTTGAAATACTAAAGTGAAAAAGCTCTTTTTTATCAACCTGAATGGTGAAAATATCCACATTTCCTTTCATTTTTAGTATCGTACGGTTCACCTGCAATTAATTACGTTTCACCTGATTTTTAGATGAACATCCTTATTATATGAACTTATTTTGCTCCTGTAAAATTTAAAAACAAATGTTATGAACTACAGAAAAGGATATCTGGCACTTTCACTTACGGCTGCAGCAATACTGTATTCCTGCGGTTCAGGAAACAGCCAGGAAAATGGCCAGCAAATGCAGGCTCTTCCTACAGACTTTATTCAGGTGATAACTGGGAATGAAGACGTTGCAACGGGTTACCCCGGAAGCATAGAAGGCCAGGATAATGTGGAAATAAAAGCTCAGGTAACAGGATATCTTGAAGCTGTATATATAAAAGAAGGCCAGTTTGTTAGCAAAGGGCAGACGCTGTTTAGAATTAACCCATCCGTATACAATGAGCAGGTGAATACCAATGAAGCAGCTTTGAAATCTGCGTTGGCAGCTCAGGAAACCGCGAGATTGGAAGTTGAAAAACTAAAACCTCTTGTAGAAGGAAAAGTAGTTTCTGATATGCAGCTGAAAACAGCTCAGGCCAATTTAAAGGCAGCATCAGCACAGGTAGCACAGGCACAGTCTTCATTAGGTTCCTCAAAGATCAATGCGAACTTTACCTACATCAAAGCACCGGTAAGCGGATATATTGGAAGAATCCCAAACAGGGTAGGAAACCTCATCAGTCCTTCAGATGCTTCACCATTAACAAGCTTATCAAACATTAGCAGTGTAAACGTGTACTTCTCAATGAATGAAGCAGACTTTATTGCGCATAGCAGAGCTGCCGCTTCAGGAGAAAACGCTGAAAATGTAGAACTTATTTTAGCAGATGGTTCTACCTATGGCTTTAAGGGAAGATTGGAAAATGCCAGTGGAAACTTCGACAGAAATACAGGAAGTATTCAGATGAAAGCGGTCTTCCAGAATCCTGATAAATTGTTAAGATCAGGTGGAACAGGAAGAGTAATGATTCATAATGCATTGAATGGTGTAGTGAAGCTTCCTAAAACGTCTGTAAAAGATATTCAGGATAAATTCTTCGTCTATAAACTGGAAGGTAAAGATAAAGTGAAAATGATGCAGATTGAAGTATCAGGAAGCACTTCTCAGGATTACTTTGTGAAGACAGGAGTGAATGCAGGAGACAAGATCGCCATCAACAGGATAGATGCTCTTACAGATGGAGCGCTGGTTGTGGCTAAGGTAACTCCTTCGAAATAATTTTATAATCATTCTTAGAAAATTCGAAAATGTTAAAAAAGATAATAGACCGTCCGGTACTGGCGACGGTAATATCCCTTATCATTGTCATTTTGGGGATCATTGGATTGAACCAGTTGGCAGTGACCAGATTCCCGGACATTTCTCCACCTACCATTACGGTTTCGGGTTCTTATCCGGGGGGAAACAGTGAAACGGTGATTCGTTCCGTGGTTACGCCACTGGAAGAGCAGATCAACGGAGTAGAAGACATGAGCTACATGAAATCTACGGCAAGTAATGACGGAACGTTTACGATTTCTGTTATATTCAAACAGGGCGTAAATGCAGATCAGGCTGCAGTAAACGTACAGAATAGGGTACAGCAGGCCACACCAATCCTGCCTCAGGAAGTGGTAAGAATGGGTCTTACTACCTCAAAACAGCAGAATAGTATGGTGTTGATTTTCAATATTTATACTGAAGATAATAAGCAATATGATGAAACCTTTCTTCAGAACTTTGCCAATATCAACCTTATCCCGCAGATTAAAAGGGTGAAAGGAGTAGGACAGGCACAGATCTTCGGGATTAAAGATTATTCCATGAGGATATGGCTTAACCCACAGAAGATGGCCTCTTATGGTTTAGAACCCTCAGATATTTCCAATGCCATTGCAGATCACAGTTTAGAATCTGCACCAGGTAAATTGGGTGAAGAATCCAATGCAGCTTTAGAATATGTAATTAGATATAAAGGAAAAAAGAATAAGCCGGAACAATATGAAAACATGGTCGTTAAAAATGACGGAACCAATGTGATCAGGCTTAAAGATGTAGCCAGAATAGAATTTGGATCCATCAACAACACTGGAGATAACCTTTCCAATGGTAAAAATGCAGTTACGGTTGCTATTATGCAGACAACAGGTTCAAATGCCAATGAAATTGAAATAGGAGTAAACAAAGCGATTGACCAGCTGTCGAAATCTTTCCCACCAGGGATTAAATACTCCAAAGTATTGAGTACTAAGGAAAGATTGGATGAAGCAACAGGACAGGTAAAATCTACATTGATAGAAGCATTTATCCTTGTATTTATTGTGGTATTTATCTTCTTACAGGATTTCAGGTCTACCATTATTCCAGCTATTGCTGTTCCGGTAGCCATTATCGGTACATTCTTCTTCCTTCTGGTATTAGGATTTACGATTAATGTATTGACATTATTTGCCTTAGTACTGGCGATCGGTATTGTCGTTGATGATGCAATTGTTGTAGTAGAAGCCGTTCACAGTAATATGGAAGGGACAAACCTTTCGGGAAGAGATGCTACACACAAAGCGATGAGTGAAATTACAGGAGCTGTTATTTCTATTACATTGGTTATGTCAGCCGTATTTATTCCGATTGGATTTATGTCTGGTTCTGCAGGATTATTCTATAAGCAGTTTGCCTATACATTAGCCATTGCGATTATTATTTCAGCAGTAAATGCCCTTACATTAACACCGGCTTTATGTGCGGTATTTTTGAAAAATCATCATGCAGAAGAAGGTGGAAAACCAAAAGGATTCGGACAGAGATTTGCGGTTGCCTTTAATGCAGGGTTCAATAATATGACAGAGCGTTATGCAAAAGGAGTAAGATTTTTAATTGGAAAAAAATGGATTGCAGCAGGATTGGTAGCCGGAATTATAGGACTTTCAGCATGGTTAATGTCAAGTACAACCAAGAGTTTCGTTCCGATGGAAGATGACGGATTTTTTATGTACTCATTGAGTATGCCGCCAGGAACCGGATTGACAAAAACCACAGAAGTTTCCAACAAGATCAATACGATCTTAAAAACAATAGATGCTGTTCAGGAAAATACATCCATTACAGGATATAACCTGTTAAGTAACAGTGCTGGTCCGGCATATGCGATGGGGTTTGTGAAATTAAAACCTAAAAAAGAAAGAGGAGCCATACAGGATATTGATGAGATCATGAATATTGTCAACGGAAAACTATCTGTCATCAAAGAAGGAAGTGTAATGAGCTTCAGAATGCCGCCGGTAGAAGGATATGGTGTAACCAATGATGCAGAAATTGTTCTTCAGGACCGTATGGGTAGAGATCCTCAGGTTCTTAAATCTAAAGCTGATGATGTGATAGGACAATTGATGAAGGTGCCGGAAGTCGCGTATGCTTATACAATGTTCAGAGCAGATTATCCTCAGCTGGAACTTGAAGTAAATGAAGATAAAGCGAAACAATTAGGAGTAAGTATTGCTAATTTATTAGGAACGGTACAGACCTACTTCTCAGGAGATCAGTCTCAGAATTTCTCCAGATTCGGGAAGTTCTATAGAGTAAATATTAAAGCTGATGGTGTTTTCAGAATGGATGAGCAGGCTTTCAATGATATTTTTGTGAAAAATAATAAAGAACAAATGGTTCCTGCCAATACCTTAATCACTTTGAAAAAAGTATATGGTCCCGAATCTGTGCAAAGATATAATCTTTATAATTCATTGAACATTAACGTGGTACCGAAACCAGGAATCAGTAATGGAGCCCTGATGGATAAAATTGAACCCACCCTGAATAAACTGCCTTCTGATTACAGTTATGAGTGGACCGGGTTAAGTTTGGAAGAAAAATCAGCAGGAAACCAGACCGCTGTCATCCTTGGATTATGTTTACTTTTCGTTTACCTGCTTCTTGCAGCACAATACGAGAGTTACATTCTTCCGTTAGCGGTAATGCTTTCTATCCCAACGGGAATTGTAGGAGCATTTCTGGGAATCAAAGCAATAGGATTAGATAACAACATCTATGTACAGGTAGGATTGATTATGCTTATTGGTCTACTGGCGAAAAACGCAATCCTTATCGTAGAATTTGCGGTCCAGAGACGAAAATCAGGACTTTCTATTCTGGATTCTGCATTGGAAGGTGCTAAAGCAAGGCTGCGTCCAATTATCATGACATCATTGGCCTTTATTGTAGGGATGATACCATTGATGATCTCTACAGGAGGAATGGCTTCAGGAAATAAATCCATCAGTGTGAGTGCTGCCATAGGAATGTTAAGTGGAGTAGTATTGGGAGTATTTGTAATTCCTATACTGTATATGTTCTTCCAATATCTGGATGAGAAATTTTCATCCAAAAAGAAGTTTCCTGTAATCCAAAATCAATTGACAAATGAGAATAATTAATATAAAGAATTTCCTTATTTCAGGCGCAATGGCATCAGTACTGGTGTCCTGCGCCGTGGGGAAACCTTATGAAAGAACAGATCTTCAGATGCCGGAAACTTATAAAGAGAATGTACAGGTAACAGGAGATACGGTGGTACTTCCATGGAAAACGTTCTTTAAGGATCCCAAACTCATCGGTTTAATAGATAAAGCTCTAACCAGAAATAATGAAGTAAATATTGCCCTGAAGAATATAGAACAGTTGGATCTTATCTACAAGCAAGCTAAATTATCTCTTCTTCCTACACTGGATTTCAGTGCAGGAGCCAACAGAAGCTGGGCATCCACGAATACCCTGAACGGATCACTTAATGAGCAGTTTGCAGGGACAACACATATGGATGACTTTAGTGCAAGTTTGAGGCTTTCGTGGGAAGTTGATATCTGGGGAAAAGCTAAGATGCAGAAAGAATCTGCTGCTGCAGAATATTTCGCACAAAAAGAAAATCTGAATGCTGTAAAAAGCAGAATCATTGTTCAGGTAGCACAAGCTTATTATAATCTGATAAGCTTAGATGAACAGATGAAAATTGCAGAACAGAATATTGAACTGAGTAACAATACTCTTAAAATGATGGATCTTCAGTTTAAAGCAGGGCAAATCAATTCATTGGCCGTGCAGCAATCAGAAGCACAGAAGAAGACTGCTGAACTTTTAATTCCGTTGGCTAAACAGAATATTTCCGTTCAGGAAAATGCTTTGAGTGTCCTTTGTGGAGAATATCCAACCAAAGTTGAAAGATCAGGAAGCCTGAAAACGATGATCCCTGGGAATAAACTTTCAGAAGGACTTCCGGCACAACTATTAAGCAGAAGACCGGATCTGAAGATGGCAGAATTCAATGTGATCAGCTTGAATTCAAAAACAGGTTTGGCTAAAGCTGCCATGTATCCTAGCATCAGCCTGAGCCCACAGATTGGAGTCAATTCCAATAAATTCAGCTCATGGTTTGATATTCCGGGATCTATTACCAAAGCGGTGGCGGCTAATTTAGCAGCTCCTATTTTTCAGAAAAAACAGTTGAAAACCGCCTATGAAACGGCATTAATTGAACAGGAAAAGGCGGCGATCAACTTTAAGCAGTCGGTAATGACAGCTGTTGGAGAAGTTTCTGATGCTATGGCAAAAACTCAGGGAACTTCAGAAAGATTACAGCTTTTGGAACAGAGAACAGCCATTTTAGACAAAGGAATTGGAGATGCTCTAAAATTGTATAAAAGCGGAATGGCAACCTACCTTGAGGTTATTACGGCTCAGAATAATAAACTTCAGAATGATCTGGAAGCTATTAATGTAACGCTGGAAAGATTAAATGCTGAGGTAGATCTTTACCGTGCATTGGGCGGTGGAGTACAGTAAAATGTAATTGAAAATAGTAAAAACGAAGGAGGCTGCATTACGCAGCTTCCTTTCTTATTGTAAGATATTGAAGGATCGAAAATTAAATCACTGAAATATGAAATTCAAAACAATTGTCTTTTTTTATTGAATAAATATTTATTTGGATTGAATTTTTTAATCCATAAAATCAATGAGTTATGAAAAGTTTTGATTTTTTTTGAAAAAAGCATGCAAGATTTCCGGAAAAGGAGGTTTATATCAATGAGTACTCAAAATAATTAATGTTTAATGAAAAAATAATGCAATGAAAAAGTTTACAGTATCTCAATTTTTAACAGCTATTTTAATGGTAATAACAGGGTTTACATTGTATTCATGCAGTGTTGACGGTCCGGAAATCAGACCGGTAAAACTGGAAGATGTGAATGGAGACTATAAAGGAAGACTCATTACCATACAGGGAGATAACCGAACAGAAAAGATAAAGAATTTTAAAGCAAAAAAAGATACGATTATGTTTTCAGAATTTCCAGTGGATGAAATTGTGAAAACAGTAGTAAAAGACCCGGTAAAAGCTGAAGAAGCTATTAAAGCAATAGGAAAGGTGAAGTATGAAATTAAATATACTGCTTCCGTAAATGCAGCCAACAATGTGGTTGAATTATCTTTCGCTCCTACACCATTGGTGATTCAGATTCCTGTGGATGGAGTAACCAAAAAGACAGAGGTAGGATTGATAGCTAAGCAGAAAGGGTTTTATGTAGGGATGGATGGCTCATTACGATTTGCCTTGACTGCAGAGAAAATTACCGTAGACGGTACAATACTTGCCCCTTATGAAGCAATTAGTTATAATTTTCCGTTCTGTGTAAAATATTAATTAATGGTTATTACTATAAATAGATTGTATTTATACGATGCAATCTATTTATGCTTTAAAATTTTAATCAAAATATCGTATACTGGAGCAGTACATGGGAGAAAGTAAAGAACAGATTTTGGTAAACCGCCTTCTGCGGAAGGAGGAAACCGCCTGGAAAGAGCTTTTTGGAGCTTATTCAGGGAATCTGTCCTATGTATGTTCCCGGTATATCGCTGAAAAGGAAGATGTGCATGATGTACTTCAGAATAGTTTTATCAAGATGTTTCGTTCCATAGAATCATTTGAATATAGAGGAGAGGGCTCTCTGAGAGCATGGATTACCCGTATTGCAGTGAATGAATCTCTGAAACATATCAGGCAGAAAGGAGACTTTAAATCTTCCGTTGAGGTAGATGACCTTCCCGACCTTCCCAATGAAGAAGAACCTGATTTTGAGGAAATCCCGAAAGAAGATATTATGAGATTGATACAGTCTCTTCCCGATGGATACAGAACTGTTTTCAACCTTTATGTATTTGAAGAGAAAAGTCATAAGGAAATTGCGTTGCTGCTGGGAATTGCAGAAAATTCTTCAGCGTCACAGTTTCACCGTGCAAAAGGGCTGCTGGTTCAGAAAATAAAGGAATTTAAAATGTCAAAAAAAGCACAGTATGAATAACGAATGGCTCAATAACCTGCGTAGCAGAATGGAGAACCATGAAGAAGAGGTTCCGGAAGGATTGTGGGCTGACATCAGTGACGAATTGTTCTCAGAAGAAGAGGGAAATAAATTGATGGCAGGCATTATTCCTACAATTGAGAGTGAAAATGAAGAAAAAAAGATAGAGAAAGCGGGTGGTGCTAAGTCTTGGCTGTATCGTATGGGTGGGATTGCTGCTGCGGCTGTTTTAATCTTTATCATAATGAAAATAGTGCCGGAAGAGAATCAAAATACACTTTCAAAGAATCCATCAGATTCTCATAAAAGTAATAAAAGAATAGATATAAATCTGCCTTTGAACAATGCAGAACAGGAAGAGAGTAGAAAGATTTGGAAAAACTCAAAGGCAGATATTTCTTTAGCTCAGAATGATTTTAATACAATATATCCTTCTGTTAGAAATATAAGACAGCAAAAGTCTGAAAAAGCAAAGGGGAAGGAGTCTGGGAATGACGGGAATGTTCAGAATGTTATACAGACAAATGAAATAGAGCAACCCATCTTGGTTCCAGAAGAAAATAAAACCAAAGAAATGCCTTTGGCCAATAATAATATTACGAATGAAGAGGGTGAAAAAGTAGTAAAAGAATTTGAAAAGGAATTGTCTGAAAAATACGCAGATAATGCCAAAACTAAGAATGTGAAATCCAAATCTGAAAAGAAATGGATGCTAAGTATGCTTACCGGAAATGCATCATCCAATTCTGCAGAGCAGCAGTTCAATGGTTATGCTTCCGTTAGTGGGGAACCTATGAATTTTGAACAGGTGTGGACCGCTTCTGCATATGGAAATGACCCTTTGACTCAAATATTATTGGCCAATCAGAGTAAATCGGTAGAAGCAAGGATAAGACATAAAGTTCCGGTAACATTCGGATTATCGGTATATTATAATTTGGGTAAAAAATGGGGAATAGGAACCGGGATCAATTATACCAAACTGGCCTCTGAACTCCATTCAGGAACTAATGATAATTATATTAAGGGTGAACAGAAAGTTCATTATATCGGAATTCCTATTCAGGTTAATTATAATGTAATTCAGAAAGGAAGGTTTACAGGGTATGTTACAGGAGGAGCTTTGGTAGAAAAGCCCATATCAGGAAGTATTACAACGAGTTATGTAGTAAACGATGAGGTAAAAGAAACGTCGAAGGAAAATCTGGATCATAAACCACTGTCGTTTTCAGTAAATACCGCAGTAGGGCTTCAGGTGAAGTTGGTCAATAGATTAGGAATTTATGCAGAGCCGGGGATTGGCTATCATTTTAAAGATGAGAACTCTCCCAATACCATTTATAAGGAAAAACCCTTGCATTTTAATGTGAAATTCGGGATCAGATTGTTGATTGATTAATGCTGATGACTTTTAAATAGAAATCAACTTAAATGTCAATATATGAAAACAAAACTGATTTTTTTAACATTTTTATTGTTCAACCTTCTGATTATAAAGGCGCAGTGTGATCCTACCATTACCAGTCCCAGATTAAGTGCTGTGTTTGCGGATAAGATCCTGTTCTGTGAAAATGAAGATGAAATATTGTCCACTACACAAACGTATTCTACTTATCAGTGGTACAGACAGGAATGGACGTGGCAGACTCCTAATAACAATCCATGGGAGGCAATTCCCGGAGCGACTTCACAGCAGCTAACCATTAATGGAGGTGACCAGCTTTATTATTTTAAGGTAGCAGTTACACAAGGAGATTGTACAGGGGAAAGTCCGGCAGTGATGGCGGATGGATATGTTTTTGCCCTCCCTGCAATGATGTCCACCTTTGTGCCGGGAACTTATGAGATTGTAGATGGTGGAATTGTTCATGTGTGCCAGGAAGCTCCTGTGAAATTTGATGATGTATTTCCTGTAGTGTATGGCCCACATACCTGGTTTAAATGTGTTCCGGGTACTACTGCACCTTTTACCGGGGATCCTTGTGTGATTCCTAATGTAACCGGGGATACCTATACAGCTACTGAACCTGGTAAGTACGGCTTTTATGCCTGTTCAGAATATTGTCCTGAGCTATGCAGGATGCTGGATCCGCTCACTTTTGTTGAGCTGCAGTATGGTGAGTGGGATTTTTGTGGAAACTTAGGAACAGGAGAAGTGGTAAAACCTAAAGAAAATAAATTGAATATATACCCGAACCCTACGGCACAATTTCTTTATATCGGAAAAGAATCAGAGGAATATAAAGAGGTTACCATTATAGATATGTCTGGAAAATTGGTTCTTAAGAAAAATGACCATCAATACAGACAAGGCATTGATGTAAGCCATTTGGTACCTGGAAATTATATTATTATTTCCAAAAGCGTAAAAGGAGAAGTTTATAAAAATAAATTTATAAAGAAATAAAGGATTAAAATAATCTTTTCGTTAGTTTTTAATAGTGGTTAAATCGGCACAATCTGTTTTGTGCCGATTTTATTTTGATATTATATTCTAACATTTTGGACTTGCACATTCTTAATGAAATACCATAGTAGTAGTGTGGCGAATGATGTATTCTGCGGGTATAGGTTTTTACAATTTTATATGTATCTGGTTCATATGTAGGGATAAATATCTTGTTATTTGAACCTGATTTTACATTAAAAAGCATTTCTGCCTGATTATCATTAATATTGAAAATAACCCTGATAAAATAGGGGGTAATATATTCTTTATGTTTCACATGAAACACTGAAGGTGTTTTTTTGTTTCGGTTGAGATCATTATGGCTAAATTTTATTGTAAAACATTTTCTTTTAATAGGTTATCCGAAGTATGCATTTATGATGTCTTTTATAGATAAACAACATAAAAGATCATCTCAGGACTCATGTCTATAGAAGGAACCAGCTTTGTAAGACTTAAGATAAGACCTGCTGGTAAAAGTAAAAGTGAAAGTGCCGGCTTTAGCCTTTCTTTTACTGAAATAATGACGATGAGAATAATAGAGATGTATACAATTTTTTCAAGTTCTGCCATAAGTTTCTTTATTGTGTTGCAAATTAGAGTGCTGGAAAAAGCAAAACTTTGATCTGAGTGAAAAAACGATTGAACGGGAAATCCTTTTTCATGTTAGGGACATTTTATATTTCTTTCCAACATTTTCACGATATTTATCAAAATATGTAATGATGAAATTGAATTTTAATAAAATAGTTTTCCTTTTAATAATATTTTGTACAGTGCTGATTCATGCTCAAAAAAACACCGATAATATTGATGGAGTGTATAAAGCAAAAGGAGCGGTTTTCATTATCAATAAAAATAAAACGTTTTTAGTTATAGCTTATGCAACTCTGATAAAAGGAACATGGAGTATTGAAAAAGATCTTCTCTATCTGAAACCCAAAAATCCGGAGGCTAAATTCTATGTATATGCTCACAAAAACCCTGATATTAAAACAGGAATGCGAATTAATTTTGCGGGTGATGGTATTGGAAACAGTAATATTATCATAGGTGAATTTCCTGATAAAATGCAGTCTCTTTTTAACGATGAAGCCAACTGCTTAAGTTATCCTAATGTACATGTTTTCAAAGAAAAATTCTCTGCCATAACTCTACTTGAAAATCTGAGTTATGAAAATGGAAGAGGGGTAGATATTCCGAAACTGATGTATACTTTTCCTACTGGTGATTATAATGATTTCATTGTTCAACATATGCAGGATAGTTTGTATCACAATGACTTTATTTTTAAAATTACAAAAAAAGGATTGTCAGATGCCAATAGTGGCTCAGGGGAAATCATTAAGAAATCTACTGTAAAAGAAGAGTTTTCCAATGAAAAGGAGCTGGAATTTATGAACCAATCTTTTGATATGGCTTTTGATGCAGATTATAAATTGGTGAACAACGCCTATAACATGAATGATGATATGAATGAGAAAATAGATCTGAATAACTACAAATACAACAAACAAAAGAATGTATACGTAAACCCTGCTGTTCCAGTTAAGGAGTTGAATTACAAAAGTAAAGACTACCATGATAATAATGTGCTGATGAAGTTTGACAGGATCACAGGAACTTCACAGGCACAAGTTGTTGTAAAAAAATTACCAAAACCTCTGTTTGTAGCTAATTGTGATAATTTGTAATACGACTAATAAAAAGAAACCACCGAATTTCCGGTGGTTTTTTGATTTTTAGTAAATTAATTCTGTGCGCTCTATAATAGGTGGAAAATTTGTATAAATGATTTTAATACGACGAGTTTTGGCGTTTACTTCCTCGATATTTGCATTAGGAAATTAAAGAAAAGGCCTAAGTATTAAAAATCCTGGTGGATATCTTTTATCTGAAACCACCTTAAAAAATAAAGTTACAATTGAAGTATTCTGCTAAAATAGGAATCTTCAAATCTTAACCTTTATAAAACCAACACAAAATTAAAATGTCAACTAATAACAATGCGTCACAGACGTTATTTAGATTTGTGAGCTTAAGAAACCCACAATTAACAGAAACAAAAAGAAGAAATTTAGGATTTATCCACAGACCACAAGGAGTAAAAGGAGTTTTTGATACTGCTATTACAGCAAGACTGAACGGAGTAAAAAAATCGGATGTACTTCCTATGGTAGCTGCTGAATTTGCACCATCAGCTTTTAAAACAGAGAAAGAAATTGAAACAGGTGAGTTTGGGCAGTTACTAATTATCGGAAGGCAGATTGCCAAGAAAGAAAAACTAGACAGTTTTGGCTTAACAACAACGCAATTTTTCTATAAAGAACTAATTGATGTTAATAAAGAACTGAATGCCAGAGGTCTTGAAGTATTTGGTCTGCTTTGGAATAATCTTATCTATCAGGTAGTTACTCAAAAAGACTTTTATGTTAAAGAAGCAATCAGCCATGTATTGAAGGCTCTTCACTTCGGATTTGCCCAAAATATGGATCTAAACAATGATGTCATTAAAGCTAATGGAGACAAAACACCTTTGGATAATGCTTTGGATGGAAGACTCGTTATGCCGAGAATCTTATTTGTAGAAGATGATGCTTCAAATCCAGGAATTTTAAATTCCCGCGGAATAGTTGCGCAGAGATCATTGGGCTTACCGATTAAAGATGTTGAGAGAATAAAAGCCAATGCAGAGAAAGATCTGCAACTCACTCAATCTTTATTGAGAAAACAAAAAATGGAAACCCTGAATGCTGAACTGAAGCCATTACAGGAAAGCCATTATGCATCCGTTAGCAAGGCTTATCAGTCTGCATATGAGGCTTATAAAAGAACATATCAGGAACAGTTTACTGCAATTGAAAAAATAATCAGTGATATTGAGATTATAAAAGAAAAAAAAGGATCTGAAGAAGAATTACAAAAATTATATGATCGTTTAAAAGACTTACAGGCTGGAATTGTGCCTTTTAATTTTGAAGGCGGAAATGGCCTTAATGTTTATGATCTTCAGGCAAAGCTGACTATAGATTCTTTTGATCTGTTTATGGAATTGTGTTCAGATAAGAGCGCTGGAGAGATCAGACTTCCTGAACTTCCAATGGATGGCACTTATAAAGTCATTTCTGAAACTGAATTAGAAGTAGGAAAACAGGTTCTTAGAGTTGACGACCGCTTCCAGTCCTATAGTGACGTAGTTTCCCATATTCAGAATCAAATTGCCAGTACAGAACAGACTGCCATGGAAAACGGAACTAATGAACAGGCACAGTATGCCAATATCGGTGGGGCTCTTGTCCCGGTAATAAATTCACTTCAAAGAACACACTTGGCCTATAGTTTATATGCTCAGTCTTACAGAAGTATGTTTACCAGCTCCCGAACATTTATAAATTTTGCCTTTGAAGTAGAAGATAATTCCTGGAACGTAGCCAATGCAAAAGTAACATTGGAATCAAATACAGGAATCTATGAAGAATCATTCAATAATATCAATGTTATTAACGGAATGGTAAGTTTTCCGGCAATGATGACAGGCAGATACAGCCTTATTTCAAAAATCAGGATTAATGTTTATTTTGAAAATGGAAGAGAAGGTTACCTTGAATTGTCAAATGTGCCTGCCAATCAATTTTTGACAGGAATGCTTACTCTGAAAAGAGCAATTAATGGAGCTGGAAATGAAGATCTGACAGGTGGAAATTCAAAAAGGAAAAATTTCGGAATCAAAAGATTAGGAGTTGCAGACTATCTTAAAGTGGTACAGAGTGTACATGCCTATGTGCCGGGTGAGGTTTCCAATATTGAAAACGTAATGGCCAGCGAGCTAAGGCATAAATCTTCTGTTTCCAGAGATTATTCCGAAGTTACGGATACTTCAAGTGCATCTCAGGAGATGGAAAAAACATCCGATACAGGTAAAACCTCAAGAACAGATATGCAGACTGAGGTTGCCAGAGAATTGGAAAGACAGCAGAATATCAACGCCCATGCAAGATATAGCTTTGATGGAATCACCAATAAATTTGAGATTGGAGCAGATTATGCCAATAATACCGCCAGACATGACAGTGCCAGACAGGCAGTGATGAAATCTCAGGAGATTACTGAAAAGGCAATGGAAAAAGTACTTACAAAAATCTCTGAAGAAAGGATTCAGAAAATTATCAAAGAATATACAGAAACCAATGTTCATGAATTTGATAACAGAGGGAGAATTATGAATCCTACAGGTACTGCAATTGATAATGTAAGTAGCGGGCCTCAGCATATTACGGGAGTATACAGATGGGTAGATAAAAAGATGAAAAATCAAATCTACAATTATGGTAAACGTACCATGTTTGAATTTATGGTTCCGGAGCCAGCAAAGCTGCACCGTTTGTCTCTGGCTGTTTCAAAAGGACAGTTACTTACAGCACCTATAGACCCAAGAAAAGCAGATAAACCTTATAATATGGGCAATGCAAAAGTTGCTACCAAAGAGCTTTTACAATATTGGGCAGATAAATATGGAGTACAGCTTACCGATCTTCCTAAAGAAGAAATTGAAGTATATCAGAATATTCAGGGAAGACCAGGTACCAGTGGTACTTTTGGAGCTATAGGAACTCAGATCAATATAACGCCGGATTATGTTGCCAAGAAAATGACACTGCAGTTTCATGCAACAAGGAGCTTTTTCGTTTATCCAAGCGCACTTATTGTAAGTAATGGTAAAGGTGGAGAAAGAGGCATTATTTCATTTGACAGCCCATATCAGAGAACCTGGGTTGAAGATGGATTAAACCTTGAAGGAACTTTCAACTTCCTTTATAGAGGTCAAAATATCAGAGAAGTAACTCTGAATGTCACTTTAGCTTGTAAGCTTTCCGATACCTTTATGGATAAATGGTATTTAGAGAATTTTAATGCAATTATTGCTGCTTACGAAGCTGCTTATCAGAAATTTGTTGAAGATCAGGCAAAATTAGATGCTGAGCAGAAAAAGAAAGAGGGTGAAGGTAAAGAAAAGACCAGCAACTTCTACAGATATATGGAGCATGATGTGTTGAAACACAACTGTGTAGCCTATTTGCTGCAGGACTATTTAGAGGTATTAGGACAGGATTTTACAAGCGGGGATAAAATGGAAAACTTCAAAGTAAATCTTGGAGAAAACCTTGACAAATATACTGCATTGGCTAAATTCATGGAACAGGCTTTTGAATGGGATATTATGGATTATACCTTCTACCCGTATTATTGGGCAAACCGTAAGATGTGGCAGGAAATGTACCTGAGTGAAAGTGTAGATCCTTTGTTCAGAAGCTTTTTACAGGCAGGTATGGCCAGAGTTATCGTAACCGTAAAACCAGGTTTTGAAGATGCTGTTCAGTTTTTCCTTACAACAGGTAAAATCTGGAATGGTGGAGAAGTTCCTGTTATTGGAGATCCAATGTATATGAGTATTGTAGACGAGATGCGTCAGCCAATCGGAAAACCACAAGGAAAATACTGGATTACAAGAGTTCCCACTACTTTAACAATTCTTCAGGACAAATCCACAGGATTGCCGGTAGAACAGCCACTTCCATTCTTTGTAGAAAACGATCCGGAAAACTGTGAAAACCCTTCAGAACTTGAAACCAAAACAAGCTTTGACCAAAGGGACATTCAATTATTCCGTTCGGATAAAACAGAAAGTACATTACCTAAAGATTAATAATAATTTAGAAATTAAGCGGATTTTTTCCGCTTAGTTTCTTTTAAAACCTAAAGAAATGAAGAATAAAGTGACTGCGTTAAGACTGCCAAAGAATACTTCAGGAGATAACAATATGAAGGTAAAAGCTTTGAGGCTGCATAAGACGGCTGTACCTTCGGCTGCTGAACTTGCTGAGATACGTAAAAAATATGAAGCGTTTCTATTTTATGAAACAGATGGACATTACAGTACAGTATATCTAGTCTGTTTAATGTTGGGAATGGATAAAAAATTAGCAAAAACCCTTGCCACAGCTACTGAAGCTCCTGATACAACGATACATGACGAAACAAGATTTGAATTAAATGATACATGGGGGCATTTATTTGGGCCACAACAGGATATTCACTCTCTTACAGGTGGCTTTCATGGTATTGAGGAGTTTTTTACTGCGGTTAAATTTTTATATACCCCAAACGAAGATATCAAAGAATTGGGGAAATTATTACATCGTTTTGGAGATACCTATGCTCATACCAAAATAAATAATTTAAAACCAGATGATATTAAGATAGACATTGATTTAAAGGATGCTGATGATGCCACCATTAAAAAATATATCGAAGCCTGGAAGGTTGGTTCTGAAGAAAATTTGAAAAGCAAAGTTGAACCTTGGGTAAAGTTTTTTACTTATTATATGGATAAGTATGGGGTTGAATTTTTAGAAAATGAATCTAAACAAAAACAGATATTTAAAGGAGAAACACTTAAAGAAGTATTAAAAGCATTATACTTGCCTGGAGGAACTTCTGATTTTATAATGTATGGTGAAGATGGATTTACAGTTGAACATGCTGACTCTGATGGTTCATATCCTGATCAGATTTATCTTCGCCCACAGTGGTATTTTATTTATGTACAAAACTTAGCATGGATTATTGCAACAAAGTATGGATTGAATTATAATGGATTAGATTTGTCCATATTTAATAAAATGCTTAATTTTCTAAAAAAGAATGAACACGAGAAACCTTCTATGAAAGGGATTATTGATTATGAAATTGCAAAATTCCTGGGAAAAAAAGAAATATATATTCCTGTTTTCTATGCAGAAATAGTTAGACCTTTAGCGGCAGGGGATGGCGTTTTCAAAACTGATTATTTACAAGTCGCAAAAGATGTTAGAGATCTTACAGTAAAATATATAAAAGAACAAGGATTTTCGGATTCACATATAAAAATAGAGGAAATAACGAATTGGATGAATCCAAAAATTAGTAGATTTGGATTCTTTATAACTGAAGCATACAAAATAACAATACAAAAATAAAAATGGGTCTTAATTTTTTTCAGATAGCTGTTTTATTAATCCTCATAGGAGTTATTATTGTTTTCTGGAAAAAATTACAGATTGTGTCCACTTTTTTATTAGGCGGATTACTTCTAATGGGGTTGTGCTCTCTTGATTTCTTAGGTTTTCAGGGAACTTCGAGTGCTTTAATTGGATTTATCTTAGCGGTGGCATATTGTATGATTAATATTACATATCTGATTCTTTATATAAAGAAAGACCACAGAATTTCTTTAATTTATGCAATAGCATTTTTTACATTATTTACATTATTTTGTTTGTTTTATATAGATTCCGGGAAATATTATGAACTTAAGTTTGGAATTATTGTAAGATTATTTTTATCTTTTTTTCCATTGTATTTTTTTAAGTATTATAAAACAAATAAGGAATAATCATTCTAATGAATTAAGCCTCTCACTATCAGTAGAGTTTTTTAATGTTACTTTCCAGAATAGAATATTCTATAGATGTTTTGTGATGTCATGCTTTATCTGAATACGGCTTTCCTTAAAATCATTTTCAAAATCATTTTTTCTGTAGAAAATTATCAGCATAACTGCCAGATTTTTAAAATAGTATATTAATTATATTTACTTCAAAAACACACCATGCTGATCAAAATTTATGGCAGTGCCATTCATGGCGTTGCTGCCCAAACGATAACTATTGAAGTAAATGTAGATACTGGTGGAGTAGGATACCATTTAGTAGGACTTCCTGATAATGCCATCAAAGAAAGCAGTTACAGAATTTCTGCTGCATTGAAAAATGTAGGATATAAAATTCCCGGAAAGAAAATCACCATCAATATGGCTCCTGCAGATCTGAGAAAAGAAGGCTCTGCTTACGACTTGAGTATAGCCATCGGAATCTTAGCTGCGTCAGATCAGATTCTTGCTGAAGAAATTCAGAACTATATCATTATGGGTGAGCTTTCATTGGACGGAAGTTTACAGCCCATCAAAGGCGTTTTACCCATCGCCATTCAGGCCCGTGAAGAAGGCTTTAAAGGAATTATTCTACCTATTCAAAATGCTCGGGAAGCAGCCATTGTAAGCGATCTTGATGTATACGGGGTAGAAAATATAAAACAGGTTATTGATTTTTTTAATGAAGGGCAGCCTATTGAGAAGGTTATTTTGGATACTAAAAAGGAATTCCATGAAAGAATCAATGATTTTCCTTTTGATTTCTCGGAGGTTAAAGGACAGGAAACCGCTAAAAGAGCTATGGAAGTTGCCGCTGCTGGCGGGCACAATATTATTCTGATAGGTCCTCCAGGAAGCGGAAAAACAATGTTGGCCAAAAGAGTTCCGAGTATTTTACCTCCATTAACGCTGAAAGAAGCATTGGAAACCACAAAAATACATTCAGTAGCAGGGAAAATAGGAACAGAAACCTCATTAATGACTGTTCGTCCCTTCAGAGCTCCACATCACACCATTTCAGACGTTGCACTTGTTGGTGGGGGAAGTTACCCTCAGCCGGGAGAAATTTCACTGGCCCATAATGGTGTTTTATTTCTGGATGAAATGCCGGAATTCAAACGAACAGTGCTTGAAGTGATGAGACAGCCTTTGGAAGATCGGGAAGTAACCATTTCAAGAGCCAGATTTACCGTTAATTATCCTGCAAGTTTTATGCTGGTCGCTTCTATGAATCCAAGCCCAAGTGGCTTTTTTCCTGACGACCCAAACAATACCTCTTCGGTGTATGAAATGCAAAGGTATATGAATAAACTCTCCGGACCGCTTCTAGACAGGATTGACATTCATATCGAGGTTCAGAAAGTAGAATTTGAACAGTTATCAGAAAAGAGAAAAGGAGAACAAAGCAAGGATATCCGGGAACGGGTCCTGAAAGCGAGAGAGATTCAGAATGAGCGCTATATAAATCTTAATATTAGCAGCAATGCCCAGATCGGACCCAAAGAAATTGAAGCATTTTGCGAACTGGATGAAACTTCTTTTAGTCTCATTAAACTGGCTATGGAAAAACTAAACCTTTCCGCAAGAGCATATGACAGAATCCTGAAGGTAGCCCGTACTATTGCAGATCTTGAAGGATCCGAAAAAATTCTTTCCCATCATATTTCTGAAGCCATACAGTACCGAAGTTTAGACCGGGAGTTTTGGAATGCTTAATTTATAAAATTTCAGTCATTTAAAAGAAATTCAACTCTCTACTATATAAATAATAAAACCCAGACAGATTACTGTCTGGGTCTTTAATTTCTATAACGAATTTAATTTACTGTTACTTTAATCACATTCTGTACAGAAGGAACAGGATATTGAGTTCCAACTTTTGAAATAACCATCGTTTCACTTTGTGGAGTTCCTCCAAATAGAGCCTGACGGTTTCCAGCTCCCGGATATTGATCTACTCCTGTACCGGAATCAAATAATGCTGTTTTTGAACTAAGGTCACCCTTTACAGTTGCATCAATACTTGTTTCATTTGCGTAGAACCAATCATTAGAAAAACCAAACATAGTAACATAAGCAATTTTATCGCCCGGATCTGCCTTGAAGCTGGTCATGATCTTATTTCCCGGAGGAACAGGAGCATTTCCTGCCACGTAAATTCCTTTAATGCCCGGAAAAGATTGTAAGCTGTTTTGAAGCTTACTTACATTTCCGAATTGTGCAATGTCCTTTAATCCCATTCCGGTATCCATTTTTCCTAGTTCATAGACTGGATTTTTGTCCCCGCGATAAACAACTACTAAAGCAGGAGAGAGGCCAGTCATAATCCCCGTATTAGCATTAAGTTTAACTTTCATCTTATCAATATTTCCCATCTGGGCTATATCTGTAATTTCAGGATTGGATAAAGAATTAGGAGTGAAGAATGGAACACTGTTTAGCAACTGAGCACCATTATAATTGGAAACGGCCCAAACTCCGGGAGAAAAAGGAGTTTCATTGGCTGTTCCGCCTGAAGTATTGGTAATGGTTAGGGTAAACTCTGAGGTCATCTCATTGTAATCAAGATTAAGTTTCATCAGTTGTGGGGCGTTTACATTAGGAACCTGAGCGATAGGTTTGCTTTCCGATTGTCCGGCATTGTCCTTTGTTCCGTTATCCCATAGCAATACACTTGACGAAACATCGCCTATAATAGCTGTTCCATTGTCGGTAAACAGTTTGATGCCTGGTTGTTTAGAAGCAAAGAACCAGTCTTTAGAGGCTCCGTACATTGTTGCAAACATCAATGATTGAGCTTTTCCTGCACTGAATTTGATGGCTACAGATTGTCCGGGTAAAATAACCGGAGCCGCTCCTGTTCCCTGAAAGCTTCCACTTTCCACAAAATCTTTAGGAATAACAACATTTTCAAAGGTGATGGTTCTTTGAGAAGATATCTCCATCATATTGTTGTCTGAGTCGTTGCATGATGAAAGCGTAAATACTGCCACAATTCCTGTTGCAGCTGTTGTCAATTTTAAAAAGGTCTTTTTCATAACAGTGATTTTTTTAGTTATCGTTAAAAGTATAGTCGGGTACTTTTTAAAATCCTGACAAGAAAAGATCAAATATTTTTTACAATGATGAAAATGAGTGAGGTTTGTGGAGATTTTTACTTTGTGAAATAATACGTCGAGTTCTGTCGCTACAGATAAAGATCTTTGTTTAGGATAAAGAAAAATTGATAACCAAAAGAACCGCAAATGAATAATTTTATGGTATTAGCTAAGGACTTTGTAGCCAATGAAAGTGCAGTGATAGATCTTAAATCATCAGGAGTTGAAGATAAGTTGAAGTCATTGGTTTTTCAGAATCAAAAAGGACAGTCTGCACAATTTCTATGGCAGTCTGATCATGTAGAAATGAAAGGATATTTTAAAGAGGTAATTAATGACCTTGGGGTAAAGGTTGCCCATTATGATGGATTCCTGACAGTCACCAATGGTGGAGGAAGACAATTTTTGGAAGCAAAAGTAAAAGGATGATGGGAAAATAAGTGGTTTATATTCCCTTTTTTCCTTCCAAAATCATCTGAATCATTTTAATCTTTCTGTTTTCTCTTGTTTCAGGTTTTTTAGCTTCTTCAATCCAACGGATATATTCCTTCTTATGAGTGTAGCTCATTTTATCAAATAGTCCTTTTGCATCCGGATTTTCATTAAAGACGGAGACTATATCCTCAGCAATGTCAACAATCCGCTCTTCATTATCTTCTATAAGAGAAACTGCAACCTCATCTCCAAAAGTTTTTCCAAGCTGATTTCTAACTTCTTGAGTCAGTCCTAATAGATGGCAGGCGGATTTCATTTTAGTCAGACTTCCGCGATATTCAACCTTGTCGTCAAACAAAGCTTTAATTTTTACCTGTCCTTTTTTGTTGAATAGTTCTTCTGTTGAAAAAGGAAATTCCACAAAAGCAGCATTCATTTCTCCGTTTTGCTTAATGATGGCTGTGAATAATATAGGCTTAGAATTCATGAGCATTATTTTAATATTCAAAAATAAAAAAACCGTGAAAATTACTTTCACGGTTTCAAAAATATATCAGATAAGATTATTTTTTCTTTATTTTCTTAGGTGTTGTTGTAGTACCTGAGTTTTTAGTTTTTGTATCAGCCGGAGTATTTGCATCTCTTACAAGCTTTAATTCATCAACTAATCTTCTTGCACCAGCAAACTTATCAATTGTCCAAAGAACGAAACGAACGTCTACGTTGATCGTTTTCTGCCATTCTTGTTCAAATACGATATCACCGCTTAAAGCCTCGCTGTTTCCGTCAAATGCAATACCAATAAGGTTTCCATCTCCATCAATTACCGGAGAACCAGAGTTTCCACCTGTAATGTCATTGTTAGAAAGGAAGTTTACAGGCATGAATCCTTTTGCATCAGCATACTGTCCAAAATCTTTTAGGTTGTAAAGATCAATTACTCTTTGAGGTAAATCGAACTCTTCATCACCTTTCTTGTATTTTCCAACAAGACCAGACATATCTGTATAGTAGTTATCAGTAACACCAAAGTAGTTTCTGTCTTCTCTGATAGGAAGTTTATCTACAGTACCATAAGTTAATCTCATTGTAGAGTTAGCATCTGGATAGAATTTCTTCTCAGGCATTGCTTTTACTAAACCAGCTAAGAATAAACGGCTGTTTTTTGCAAAATTGTCATCAATTTTAACAAATCTTTCAGTACTTATTTTCTGATCTGCAACAATACCGTTTGCTGCTTTCCAAAGTGGATCTGCATCAAGTTTTAATGCATCAGGGTTTAGTAAGAAGTTGGTAGCAGACGTTTTGTTTGCAAAAATAGAAGAATAGGCAAGGTTAGAAACTGTTTTAGCATCTAATCCTAGGATCGTAGCAGAAGCTACTTCTCTATTTTTTACTCTTGCCTGATAAAGACTAGTCATTGCAGCAAGCATTTCACCCTCTAAAGGAGTACTAAAGTTTTCATAAGCAGCTTTAATAGCAGCTTCAGTTTTAGCTTTCATTGCTAATCTTCCCTGCATATCCTGAGCAGCATAAGCTTTTAATGCAGAACCTACCTGTAAAGCAAGAGAGATATACTTAGCGTTTCTCGAGAACTGAGAAGCATAGTTTCTTTCAACATTTCTATCAGAAACCTGCTTGTAATAAGCATCAATGTCTAGTAAGATACCATCATAAGCATCGTTACCTGGCATTGCAGACCATTTAGTGTAAATGTCTTCAATTTTTTGTTTGTCAGAGATCGTTCCGTTTTTGTTAACAGCATCAATTGTTCCCTGTCTGTTTTTCCAGTAGTTCGCTACAGAAGCATATTGAGAAGCATAGTTAAGCTGAGTAGCTTTATCTTTATCCATGTACTTCTTCATTACATCCATTGCCGTTTTAGAAGCCTCAACCCAAGCCGGATAGTCTTTGTTTACCATCTGCTGAATCCCGTAAGAAGTCAAATAACGGTTTGTTCTACCTGGATATCCAAGAATCATTGAGAAGTCACCAGGCTTAACTCCTTTAAGAGAAACCGGTAAGAAATGCTTAGGCTTCATTGGAACGTTGCTTGGAGAATATTCAGCAGGATTTCCTGCAGCATCAGCATATACTCTGAAAACTGTGAAGTCTGCAGTGTGTCTTGGCCACTCCCAGTTATCAGTATCGCCACCGAATTTTCCTAATGATGAAGGAGGTGCTCCTACTAATCTTACATCTTTATAATCCTGGTATACGAAATAGTAGAATTCGTTTCCGTTAAAGAAATCTTTTACCACTACAGTATATTTTCCGTTTTCAGAGTTTTCTGTTTGGATAGCTTTTGTTTCAGCATCAATTACAGCTTTTCTCTCTGCTCCGGTCATATTGTTGTTTAGCTTGGATGTGATTCTTTGAGTAGCATCATCCATTCTTACTAAAAATCTTACATAAAGATCCTTTGCATTAAATTCGTCTTTCTGTTTCATGGCCCAGAAACCATTCTTCAGATAATCTTTTTCAGGAGTAGATGCCGCAGCAACAGCTCCGTAACCACAGTGGTGGTTAGTGAATAAAAGTCCCTTATCAGAAACAATCTCTCCAGTACAGAAACCACCAAAACTTACGATAGCATCTTTTAAACTGGAATTGTTAACTGAATAAATTTCTTCAGGCGTAAGATGTAGACCCTCTTTTTGCATATCAACACCGTTAAGTCTTTTGATGAGCATAAGCAGCCACATCCCCTCATCCGCCCTCATCTGAGCAAAGCCCAATAAGAAAGTGAATAGTAGAAATAGTCTTTTCATTTTATAAAATAATTTTTGTGTCGCTAATTTACTAATTTTTATGAGATTCTGTCCCGGATTGGTACGAAAATGGGATGATAATCAGCATGAAAAAAATACTATTCCCCCTTTTTGCGATTTTATTCTTAGGACTCCTTTTCAATTGCTCTGCAATGCCGGATAAAAATCCTAGCATTCAAAGGCAATGGATGTTGGTTTCTTTAGATGGATTTTCTAAGGATCAGTTAATTGCCCATAAAGCTGAAATTAATCTGACCGGAAAGATGGAAAAAGGTAAGATTCAAGGGAGTGCATACATGGGTTGTAATCAGATGTCTTTTACTTCCGAATTTAAAAATGATGGAAAAGTGAAGATTTCTCAGGGAGTAAGCACCATGAAAGGCTGTCAGGATATGAATCTGGAAACCTCTTTTCAGAAGAAATTTGAGACCATGACAAAATATGCTGTAGAAGGGCACTTTCTGACGTTGTCTGACAATCAGGGGAACATAATGAAATTTGTAGCTGCCGATTGGGATTAACCATCTCCATGATGAAATATAAAAGTCCGCTTATGAGCGGACTTCTTTTGTTTGAAAAATCTAGTGAGGCTATTAGCTTTTGAGGGTACTAGTTTTTTGAGGGCTATTAGTTTTTAGGAATTGTCTTTTTTATTTCTTCCAAAGTTGCCGTATTGGGAAGCCCGGTAATTGATTTTGTGTTCCTAGAATTTATTGTGTTATGATACGCCTGTCTGTTGGGAATTGTTCTTTTTATTTCTTCGAGTGTTGCTGTGTTGGGAAGAGGTACTCCTGCGTTGTTAGCAGCTTTAGGTTTTTGTTCTTGTTTTTTTACTTCCAATCCCTGGTCAGAGGTTAATCCTGTATGAGCTGTTTGTTTTTCAATATTTTCTTTGGCATCCTGCATCAGTTTTGCTTCATGCTCTTTAATCTGCTTCAAAGCCTGTGTCTGATCTTCCACAAGAGTGGCCTGTTTATTTTCCTGAGCATAAATAATAGTGCTTAAGAGTAATAATGGGATGATATATGCTGTTTTCATAATGGTTTATTTTATGTTGACTAATACTTGAATTTTTCCAACTCCTTTTTGGTCATAATCCTGAAGAGCTTTTCCAATGACCTGACCTATTTTTACCTTTTTAGGATTGGCTTTCATGGCAATACCTGCTTGGGACGAAGTAACCAGAAGGTCGCCTCTTTTTATTTTTCCGTTCTCAATACATACTTTGGTTGGAATAACGCCAATAACACCCATAGGGACTTTATTGGAAATGTCTGTGTCAATATGTTCCTCAGTCAAAAGTACTCCAGGTTTTGTTGCATATACACCAGCTACAAGAGGGGAATAAGGGACCGAAGATTTTTCTACAGTTCTGTCAGAATTTGTGGAAATAACCAATATATCACCAGCTTCATATTCGGAAATTGTTCCTTCTACATCAAATGCCTCTGCAACGTCTGCACCGCTATTTTGTGTTCCGCCGTTGAAGAACCCCATTCCGGATTTATTGATACGGGCAACATTAACTGATGCACTTTGGTAAACGGCAATGTTTCCAGATGGTCCCTGATGATTGACCAGCAGAGTAGAGCCTGTTCCGGTGGTAGTTACATGTACTACCGGCTGACCATTACTATTGTTGAAATTGGCAAATCTACCTGCTTTACCAGTACCAAAATTGGGAATAAAACCAGAGATGGCATTTCCGTTTCCATCGCACGAAGCTTCAATACCATCACCGCTTCCACCTGCATTGGCTGTAATTCCATTTCCATTTCCATCAGTTAGAGCTAATAATGAAGGCCCGTTTCCGGTAGCGTTACTTGCATAGAATAGTCCGGCATATCCTCCTGTACCAGAAGAAACACCATAAATACCAGCAGTTCCGAAATTAGCAAATTGTGAATTAACTTCTCCTTTTACGGCAGCGGAGGTTCCGGTTGTTCTGTCAACTTTGAAATTTCCTGCAATACCATTTCCTATAGTTTTTACGGTTACTACATCACTTGTGTTATTTTCATTGAAAATTTCAAATCTACCGGCTCTTCCCGTTGCAAAAGAAGGCACCCATGCATACAGTGCATTTCCTGCACCATCTATATTGGTTTCAACACCGTTTCCATCTTTTCCTGCATTGGCAGTGATAGCATTTCCGTTTCCATCGGTTAAAGCGATAAGTGAGGCTCCGTTTCCGGATGGATTACTTGCATAGAATAATCCGGCACGTCCTCCTGTACCTGAAGAAACTCCAAAGACAGCGGCAGCGCCAAAGTTTCCAAAAATAGTATTTACTTCTCCTCTTACAGCAGCTCCAACACTATTGTTATTATCGAGTAGGAAAGAAGCGGCATTTCCTTTGGTATTATCAGGAATGTTTCCATTTCCGTTAGATAATACTTCAAAAGTATTAGCCTCAGTATTTGTTTGATTAAAATTTTCAAATCTACCTGCTCGTCCTGTGCTGTTATTTAGACCCACTTGTCCATAAACCCCTATACCTGTACCTGCTGTATTGGTTGCTACAAATCCTCTTACTCCGTATCCACCACCATCATTTCTGCCGACTACAGCAGCTGCAATATCACTGGTTGTTCTACCAACAACAGCTTCACCGGCTCCGGTATTATCTCCTACAATACCAGCCGAAGATTGGGAGGAGGTACTTCCGTGTATTGCAAAACCACTTCCTGTAGAGCTGCTTACTCCAGTTCCATTTCCTGATGTTGTAACGTTTACAACCGTTCCGTTTCCTACAGTGGAAACACTAAGGGCACTGTTGTTATTAGCATTATTGAAGATGGAGATGCTTGCGGGGATTCCGCTATTACTAGTTGCTGTTAGTCCGGTACCTGTATTGCTATTAGCATATACTCCTGTTCCGTTAGCACTTGAGTTTCCATATACACCCAATCCATTAGGGGTTACTCCATAGACACCCCATCCGCTTCCTGCCTGGCTTCCCCAGACCCCAATTCCAAGTCCGCCGGTTCCGTTGTTGATTCCGCGAACCGCAGAGGAAAATCCTCCTGGTGCCGTATTGCTTACAATTCCTCTCATTGCTGCAATACTTGAGGTGGTTGTATTATTAACTCCTTCTAGTGAAGTTCCGTCTCCATCATTCGTTAATGAAAATAGAGTAGAAGGATTATTTACAATATTAGCATATGGAATGGTAAAGCTACCACCACCACCTCCGGCAGATTTTGCATACATGGCATAAGGAACACTTAATAGCTGACTGGTTCCTGCTATCGTATAGTTTGTTCCACCTGAAGGATCAGTTTCTGTTTTCAAATAATAGTTTCCCAAAGTCCAATCGATGGAAGAGAATACTCCTGAGAGAACTGTTCCTGTTCCTATTTCCATAGTGATAAGACCGTTGGCATTCGTATTTCCGGTAAGTCGTTCCGAGTAGGCAAGAGTACCTGCAGGAGAACCCTGCAACAAGCTTACCTTAATAGCAATTCCTTGATTGATCAACAGTTGTCCGGATCCATTTCTCACAACTGCCTGATAGCTCATTTTTTCAGGAGCCTGTGAAAGTCCCATAAAGAGGCCACACAGAATCCAGAACGTTAATAATATTTTTTTCATGGTGATTATTTTTTGATGATTTTAAAAGTTTTTAGATTTTCTCCATGCTGATTAATCTTGATGATATACATTGCAGAAGGGATATCGGAGAAATTGAGTTCAGATTTTGACTGTAAGATCACATCTTTTCGGATTAATTTACCTTGCGCATCAAATAGCTGGTATTCTGCTTCTTTAAAATTATGGGTAGTAAAATCCAGGTATAGATAATCCTTGAAAGGGTTAGGGTATAGTAAAATATCTTTCAGATCTGATGTTAATGTTTCACGAGTGGTAAGCGTAATGATTTCATAGGGCTGTTGAACACCTTCCAGAATTTCGTTTCCGGCTCCTTTATAAAGATAGGCCACTTGTCCTATACTGTAAGAAACAGAACCATTGCCTCCTGAAGCATCCATTCCGGTTGTGAGAACTGCAGATTGGGATTTCAGAGATGAAAAGGAAAAGGCAAACAAGATGAGAGAATAAATAGATGTTTTTTTCATGGATAACGGTTTTTAAGGTGATGAATTTGAGTTTTTCCATAAGAAAATTGGGAAGACTAAATTACTACCTATCATGACCTGATAACCGAAAAATAGACCAACGGCAGAAATAATCGACCAATGGCGTTTTGTGAATTATTGTTGAATTTGAATTGCTTTTTTAAGGCTCAAAGAAAGACAGATTATTTTTATACGTTCTGCCTATGGGAAGCTTTATATGATGGATTAGCTCTATCTCATGACAGTTTTTTCCACGGATGAGATGTTTGGGTACGGCATAGCTTCTGTGGATTCTTACAAAAGAATCAAAAAAGTTTTTGTGAAGAAGATTCCCCAGAGAATCAAGAATACAGTGTTTTTTTTCAAGGGTGATGATTCGGGTGTAATCTTTGAGTGCCTCCAGATAAAGAATATCTGCCTTTCTGATTTGAGAAATGTTTCCACTTTCTTTAATCTTAATACATTCTTGTCCCAATATGGCATCATAGCATTCACATTTTTCTTTTATTTTAAAAAAGTCGAGAAGCCTCTGCATCGAATAATGAAAACGTTCCGAAGTGAGAGGCTTTGTGATAAAATCTAACGTATTGATTTCAAAAACACAAGCTGCCAGCTCCGGATGGGAACTTGTAAAGATACAAGCAGGAATTTTATGGGCTAATTTTCGAAATTCCAGGCCGCTCATGCCTTTTAAGTTGGTTTCGGTGATAAGAAGATCAATGGGAAGTTCGAGATACGGAATTGCCTTTTCAGCCGAATCAAAAGAAGCGACAATTTCTATATTCTCATACTGTTTAATATAATGCTGAAGAACCAGCCTGTCCAGTTCATCATCATCAATAATCATACATCTAATATGGGTAATCATGATCTTCTGGAGATTGTTTTAAGTTAAATATTTAAAAATCAGAAAATTATTACATAAAGTTATTGATTTTTCACAAAACAATCTAGGATAATCTTAAATTTATATTAAAAAATATTATTAACTAAAATTTGATTTTGTTTTTTTTCTGAAAAATATTAACTTGTAAAAATCATAAACATAGACAGAACTTAATGTTAGAAAAAAAAGAACATAATTATGAGAAGGCAGTCTTGGTAGGGATTATTACTCAAAATCAAGATGAAGAAAAACTGGTGGAGTACATGGATGAACTTGAGTTTTTAGCTTTCACGGCTGGCGCAACCGTACAAAAACGCTTTACCCAAAAATTAACACAACCTGATTCCAAAACCTTTATCGGGAGTGGAAAAGCACTCGAAATAAAAGAATATGTAAAAGAAAATGAAATTGGAACCGTAATTTTTGATGATGAACTTTCTCCTTCACAGCTTAAAAACCTGGAAAGAGAAATGGAAGTTAAAATTTTGGACCGTACCAATCTTATTCTCGATATTTTTGCACAGCGAGCACAAACTTCCTATGCAAGAACTCAGGTAGAATTAGCTCAATATCAATATCTTTTACCTCGATTGACGAGAATGTGGACTCACTTGGAGCGTCAGAAAGGTGGTATCGGGATGAGAGGTCCCGGAGAAACGGAAATTGAGACTGACCGTCGTATTATTCGTGACAGAATTACTTTGTTGAAAGACAAATTGAAGACTATTGATAAGCAAATGGCAACTCAACGTAATAATCGTGGAAAAGTTGTTCGTGCTGCTTTAGTGGGATATACCAATGTAGGAAAGTCTACTTTGATGAATTCTCTTTCAAAATCTGAGGTTTTTGCTGAAAATAAACTGTTTGCAACACTTGATACCACTGTAAGAAAAGTAGTGATTGGAAACTTACCATTTCTGCTTACAGATACGGTAGGATTTATCAGAAAGCTGCCAACTCAATTGGTGGAGTCGTTTAAATCTACACTAGATGAGGTTCGTGAAGCAGATCTTTTGATTCATGTAGTGGATATTTCTCACGAAAGTTTTGAAGATCACATTGCTTCTGTTAATCAGATTTTAATGGATATCAATGCTCATCAGAAACCAATGATCATGGTTTTCAATAAAATTGATGATTTCAGCTATGAAAAGAAGGATGAAGATGATTTAACACCTAGTTCAAAGAAAAATATTTCCTTGGATGAATGGAAGAGAACCTGGATGGCTAAATCAAAGTATCCAACTGTTTTCATTTCTGCTTTAACGAAGGAAAACTTCCCGGAAATGAAAAAGATGATCTACGATGAGGTAATGAATATCCATATTTCAAGATTTCCATACAACGATTTCCTTTTCGAGTACTTTGATGACGAGGAGGAAGAAAACAACAATTAATGAAATATCATTTTTTCCTTTTATTCACTCTATTTTCGGTTTTTGGGTTCAGCCAGAAATCGAAAGTGGATTTTAAAGCCATTGAAAAGAGTCTCAAAAGTTCTGATTCTCCATACAATTATGAGAAACTTCTTTTCAAATACAAAGGATATCCGAAGTCTCTGGATAGTATAGAATCACAGTATCTTTACTATGGAAGAATTTTTAAAGAAGGTAAAATAAGTACCTCAGATGAGGGGTTCAAAAGTTTAGCAGAAGCTTTTAAGCAAAATAATTCTGAAGAGTGTATCAAGCAGGGAAAGGTTTTGTATGATAAAGACCCTACGAATCTGGACATTCTGCTCATTCTGCTCAGAGCTTATGATTCTTTAAAAGATGGAAATAATTTTATGCATCACCTGAGCCAGTTTCGTGCTTTGGCAGATGGAATCAAGAGTTCTGGAGACGGAAAGTCTGAGAAAACGGCGTACCTCGTCAATTCGGTGGGGGATGAATACATTCTGTTGAATATTCTGAATATAGGAAATGATTATACCAGAGGATCGAAGTCTTCTAAGGACGGCATGCTCGATATCTGGGAAAAAGGAGGTCAGAAAATATACATCAAGGTCCTTTACTTAGACGTATAAATTAATTTAAAAAAAGAACACTTAGTGGAATTATATTATTCATTTTCAGCATTAATCGTATTAGCATCCATATTTGCCTATCTTAATTATAGATTTTTAAAACTTCCGAGTACTATTGGAATTATGGTGATTGCCATTGTGGTTTCCATTTTCCTGGTAATGTTTGGGGAAACGGTACTTCCAAGAACATTTGGACATCTTCATAACCTAATGAATAGTATAGATTTTACAGAGGTTTTGATGGGAGCGATGCTTAATTTCCTTCTTTTTGCAGGAGGAATTCATATTAATATTAATGATCTTAAAGAACAATTCCGGCCTGTACTGATATTTTCCACAGTAGGAGTTGTGATTTCCACTTTTGTAGTAGGTTTTGGAATGTTTTATCTCCTTCCTTATTTAGGAGTTAAGCTCCCATTTATCTACTGTCTTGTTTTTGGGGCATTGATTTCTCCTACCGATCCGGTGGCGGTTCTGAGTGTACTGAAACAGGCAAACGTTTCTAAATCATTAGAAACAAAAGTAGCCGGAGAATCTCTTTTTAATGATGGTATGGCGGTTGTGGTCTTTACTGTAGTATTGCAGCTTGCCGTTGGAAAAGAAGTGGATCTTGGAGTAGAAAATATTGGATTACTATTGCTTCATGAAGCTGGAGGCGGCCTTTTACTGGGTGTTTTACTTGGTTGGGTAACTTCCAGATTAATGCGTGAAGTGGATGATTATATTATTTCTGTATTGGTAACACTTTCTGTGGTAATGGGTGGTTATCTTATTGCAAGACAGATGCATATTTCGGGACCATTAACGATGGTGGCCGCAGGATTATTTATGGGGAACTTTAACATGAACTTCAAAATGAAATCTGTTACCCAGGACTATTTGATTAAATTCTGGGAGCTGATTGACGAAATTCTGAATGCCGTATTATTCCTGTTCATAGGATTTGAACTTTTAATGATTAAGGACCTGAAACACTTCATGATTCCTGGCCTACTGGCTATTTTTGTAGTACTTTTTGCGAGATTTATTTCCATCTGGGGACCTACGAAGTTTACCTCTCTGAGACGTAGTTTCAGTCCGCAAACCGTAAAAGTATTGGTTTGGGGAGGAATCCGTGGTGGTGTTTCCATTGCATTGGCGATGTCTATTCCTAAAAGTGAATACAGTGAGACTATTTTGAGTATTACCTATTGCGTAGTGGTGTTCTCCATTATCGTTCAGGGGCTTACCATAGCGAAAGTTGCTAATCCTAAACAGATTGTAAAAGAAGAAGAGGAGCAGGAAAATAGTGTTTTAGAGCATAAAGCTTAGTTTTAAAATCAGATGATTCATGAGTATTGTTAAAGAAATACAGGAAGCTCTTGCGGTGTTATCCATTCCTGAAAAGGCAAAATTTTTTCCAAGGTTTTTCAAAACAGGAAAAGGAGAATATGGTGAAGGAGATCTGTTTCTGGGCGTAAAAGTACCTGATCAGAGGTCTGTTGCTAAGGAATACTACTCAAGAATCAATGTAAAAGAATTAAGCGAAATCCTTTCTTCAAAATACCATGAACATCGGCTTACGGCTCTTTTTATGTTGATTTCAAAGTTTGAAAAAACAAAAGATATAGCGGTAAAAGATGAAATCGTGGAGTTTTATCTTAGCCATCTTCAATATGTTAACAATTGGGATCTTGTAGATTCCAGTTGTTATAAAATTCTTGGCAGATATGCGTATGAAAATAAGAAAGAAAACCTCTTGAGAGATCTTGCTGAGTCAGAGGAGATGTGGCATAAGAGAATTGCTGTTGTAGGAACCATGCACTACATCAAAAAAGGTTCTTTTGATCTTACCAAAGAATTTGTAACCAGAAACCTTAAACACTCTCATGATCTGATGCATAAAGCGAATGGCTGGCTGCTGCGTGAAATGGGAAATAAAAATGAAAAGGAGCTTATTGGCTATTTGAATAAATATTATAAAGAAATGCCGAGGACCTGTTTGCGGTATGCTATTGAAAAACTGGATGAAGATCTTCGTCAGGATTATCTGAAAGGGCGTATTTAAAATAAAACAAGAAGCGGTAATCTTCCGGCTTGAAAAATTACCGGAAAACAGCTATTTATGCTCGAAATATCAAAGATTGTAAGGATTTAAGCCTGAAATTGAGTAATTTTGTGGTTTTAAGCCCAATCATGAAAAATTTTCTCAAAATATTTCTTCTATTTCTCCCTTTACTATTCCTGACAAGTTGTTTTGATATTCTTGATAAAGTGAATATAAAAGCTGACGGAACCGGAGAATATACTATTATTCTTAACGCCAGCAAGAGCAAAACAAGACTGGCATCAATCTCCAAGATGGAAACCATCAACGGAAAAAAAGTCCCAAAGAAGGCTGAAATTGAAAACAAAATCAATGAAGCTGCCAAAATTTTTAAAGGAACTCCCGGAATCAGCAATGTGAAAACATCCATAGATTTGGATAATTATATCATTAAACTGAGCTGTAATTTCAAAAAAATTGAAAACATCAATGCAGGCCTGGAAAAGCTGAAAACTCAGAAAATATTGGGTAAAATGGTTCCAACGCAGGTCTACAGTCAAAATCTTGAGAAAAAAACATTGACGAGAAATAAAGTCAATACCTTCAAAGAAGATTATGATAAGATGAGTAAAGCAGACAAGGAAGTTTTTAATGATGCAAAATATACTTCCATCATGCAATTCGAAAGTGCTGTAAAATCACAAACCAATAGTTCTTACATCCTTTCTCCCAACAAAAAAGCACTTAAGCTGGAGGCGGATATTCTGGACCTTGTCCTTCAGAAAAAACAAATACAAAACACTATTCTTTTTCAATAAATTTCTAAACTATAGTCATGAAATCTATCTTAATAAAAACACAGAAAATTATTTTCGTACTCTTTGGCTTTACCTTGGTTTTTGCCCAAAACAGTATGAAAATTCCGTCTGATGCCGTATTTTATATGGAAGTGAACGGAAAACAGCTTAATAATAAAATCAACTGGAATAAACTGAATCCTTTGCTGCATGAACTCAGCAAAAAAGATAAAGAAAAGGCTTCATGGACAGATTACTCCAAAACAGGAATTAAATATGATGCCGTTCAGTATCACTATGCAAGTTTTAATGACTCTATTAAGACCTACAATACCCATTTTATCATTGATAATAAAGAAAAATTTCAGGAGTTTGTTAATTCTATGAAGAAAAAAGGACAGGAAGTTTTCAACAGAAAAAACTATTCTTACGTAGATATTGATGATGATATTTTTGTAGCCTGGAATGGAGGCCGTGCGGTTCTCAGCATGATTAGCTATACAAGACCTTATAAAGGAGATCTTTGGGCAGAAGAGGCCGTTACAGATAGTACGGCTGTTGCTGTGGCTGCTGCTGATTCTGCTGTTGCAGTAGATGTTTATGCGAATGAACCGGAAAAACCCTTTGATTATAAAGAGGAAATCAAAAGTCTGAAAGACGATATTAAGTATCTGAAAGAAAGTATCAAAGATAATAATAACGAGATCGCAAGAATTCAGAAAGATATCAAATACCTGCAAAAACATCACAAATATCCAAAGGAAAAGGAGAGTGCAGAAATTCCTGAAGAGGAAGGAGAAATGCCAAATGAATCTTATGATGAGGAAGCTGAAAAAGCTTTCCAGAAAGAACAGGACTCCATCCGCAGAGAAGATTTCAAGATCGTTCAAAAGAATGCTGAAGATCGATTTGATAAGTACTTCAGTTCAAATTTAGAAATTGAAGTTCCTAAAGAAATGCTGTCATTCAGAGACGGTAATTCTGATGTCTTTGTCTATACAGACTACGGCAGAATAGTAAATGAAGGAATCTATGGCAAGATGACAAAGTATTATACTTATGGGCAGCTTTTCAAAAATATGTACAATTCTAACCATGCATACAATCTGTATTTTGATAAAGACAAAGTAAGATTGGTCAATAATTATCAGCACAAAAACTCTGAAATCCAAAAGAGTATGTCCGCGATTTACAAAGGGAAGAAAAATAGAAAACTTCTGGAGCTTATCAATGAAAAGAGCGTTGGTTACTATGCGATGAATGTAAATGGGGCAAAATGTTTTGATATGATGTACAGTCTTCTTCAGAATTCCGGAGTCAATGAGTACAAAAAAGAAATGGAACTCATCATGGAAACCATGAAAATTATTCTGGATGAAGAAGCCATTGCCAAAATAGCACCAGGAAACGGAATTTTTGTTTTGAATGAGTTGAAATCTAAAAAAGTAGAGTATACGGATTATGAGTATGATGCTGATTTCAATGAAAAAGAAGTAAAGAAAACTAAGGAGATTGCTGTTCCTAACTTTACATTTGCTTTTGCAACGGAGAATGAAGGATATTGGAATCGTATTTTTGATATGCTGGCTACCAATAAAAAGCTGTCTAAAAGATTCTCTAAAAAAGGAAACGTATATACTTTTAAAGAAGAGAAAGAAGGAGGATATATAGACCAGTTGTTCTTTACTGTAAAAGATGGAGTGGTATATCTGATGAGTTCTGCGGATAATATGTTGTCAACCAGTCAATCTGATATTTCCAGAAAATGGGCGAAAGATTCTGCTAAATATCCTTTATCAGGAAGATTGGATATCCAGAAACTTTTAACAGGCTTAGATAAAGAATTTAAAAGCCCTAAAGAAAGAAAGGCATTGGATGCCATCAAGAAAAATGTAGGAGAATTGTATTATAAAACAGAAGTGAAAGGAGAAAGCATCCAGACGGAAATGAATTATAATATTAAAGATACTTCAGAGAACAGCTTAATGTATTTCTTCGATGTATTCGATCAGGTTTTTAAAACAAAAGAAATAGAAAAGAAGGAACCCATACTATAGATGAAAAAAAAGAAGATTATTGTCCCGTTACTTTTATTGCTGGTTGTTGCAGTGTATTTTGTGGCTTTTTATAAAGATAAGAACCTCAGATATATTCCCGAGAACGCAGATACAGTTGTGTTAATAGATAGTAAGAAACTAATGGGACAATATCTCTTCAGCCTAGTAGCACATCCTTCAAGCTGGTCAGGAAGTGATACAAAAGGTAAAAGTTCTGCTTCATTTAAAGATTCAGGAATCAGAATTCCTGATTTTTTGCAGATTTTCCATATTAAAGATACTAAGTTCTCGGAGTGGTATAGTGTTTTAGAACTTAAAGATTCTCAAAAGTTCATTGCTTTTTTAAAGAAGAAACAGTTTACTGATAAAGGAAACAACAGCTTTCAGAAAGATCAAATTTTCCTTATGATAGAAGGGGGTCACTGCATTGCAGGAAGCTCTGATCTGGCTTTTGAAAAGATCAAGAAGCAGCTTCTTCAGAATACGGCAAATCATGTTTGGGATGCAAACAAGTTTATTCAAAATACATTAGGGAGTATTTCATTCATTTCAGGACAGAAAATTCATAATTTTTCCATTGAATTGAACGATGATGAAATTGAAATAAAAAATAATTCAAATCAGGAAATTTTTAATTCAATCGCTTCAAAAATTCAGAAAGGAAATCAATTTCTGGAATTGGAATTAGATCAGGAGAACATCAGAAACTTCAGTCGCTTTTTCAATAAGAGTATAGCAGATTCTTCACATGCTATTTCTTTAAAAGCCACGGCAAATCTTGAACAGATTAATGATACTATTATCAGTTATGAATACGATGATAATTTTAATGAAGTTGAAAAAAAGACCTTTCAGAAGATTACACAGCCTAACTATAGTATTGATATTCAAAGTAAAGATGCTGGAAAAACTTGGGCATATTTCCAATCTAAAAAATGGATTAACGGAGAAAACCAATTCACTGCAATTCCATTTCAACCCAATCAAATTAGCAAAAGTAATAGCGGAGTTGTCATAAAATCTACCAGAAAACCTGTAATAGAATCTCCTCAATTAAAAGAAAATTATATTTTGTTCAGAAATAATACTTTACTGTATTCGTCCTTGAAAACACTGAGTAACACTGAGAAAAGAATCATTTCAGACATTGATTATGTACTGTATGGTAATAAATCACAGGATTATTGGGTAAAAATAAAAGCAAAGAAAGGAGATTTACCCTTAATTTTACGGTGGTAACCTGGAAACTGAAAAAAATCCATTAATGGCTCCATCAGAAATTGCTTTACTCAAAACCTGTACACATTACTTTTTGCATTTTGTGTTTCCTGTCTTTATTGCCTTGACCTTTTATCCTAAAAACTGGAAGAAAGCATATCTGATATTATTGGCGACAATGCTGGTAGATCTGGACCATCTTCTTGCCAATCCCATTTTTGATCCCTCAAGAGAAAGCATAGGTTTTCATTTTTTACATTCTTATTATGCCATTGCGGTGTATTTTTTGCTGCTATTTTTTAGAGGAAATATCAGAATAATAGCAATTGGTCTTTTGTTTCATATGTTAACGGATTATCAGGACTTTAACTTCTGGCCTCATTAAAATATTATTAATATTTTCTTTCGATATTGAAAATGTTATAGATTTTTTGTATTTTGTAGTCACTATATGAGACTTAAAGAACTTTTACATTACACCTATATTTTTCCTGTCCTTGCGGTAGGTTACTACTTTTCCGGACTGATGGGAAGTGGCGTTATTTATGACATCATTGCCGGAATTTTACTCATTGGGAGTGTTTTATCGGCGGTTCACCATGCAGAAATGGTGGCTCATAAAGTAGGCGAGCCTTTCGGAACTATTATCCTTGCTCTTTGTATTACTATTATTGAAGTAGCGTTAATCATCTCACTGATGGTTGCCGGCGGAGATCAGGCGATCACGCTGGCCAGAGATACCGTTTTTGCCGCTGTAATGCTAATCCTGAATGGGATTTTAGGAATCTGTATTTTGGTAGGTGGCGTAAAATATCATGAACAGTTCTTTGCAAGAACTTCTGCAACTACCTATTTGGTGAGTACTGTTTCAATTCTTGTTCTTACTCTCGTTCTCCCTAATTTTACATCCAGTGTTAATGGACCTTTCTATAATCAGGCACAGCTTATTTTTGTATCTATCGCCTGTCTTGTTATTTACGGTGTATTTTTGATGGTACAAACCGTGAGACACAGAAGTTATTTTATTGTTCCTGAAGAACATCCTGAAGAGCATTATATTCCAACATTAACAAAGACACTAATAAGCTTTGGATTTTTAGTGATTTGTCTGGTAATTGTTGTTTTAATGGCAAAAGGACTTTCTGATACCATTGAAGGGATGGTACAGAGTGTAGGAGCACCTAAATCTTTGGTTGGGGTTATCATTGCAGCAGTAGTATTACTTCCTGAAGGTGTTGCTGCGATACGTGCAGCAAGAGCCAATCAGATACAATCGAGTTTAAATCTTGCTTTAGGTTCAGCATTGGCAAGTATTGGGCTTACAATTCCTGCTGTTTCTGTGGTGTGTATCATGTATGATATCCCATTGGTATTGGGACTCGATAAAAAAGATATTATTCTTCTGTCCTTATCTGTCTTTATCGTAATGCTTTCATTAAGCCGTGGAAAAACAAATGTCCTATATGGAACTGTGCTATTAGTGAATTTGGCAGCATATATTTTTACGGTGATTGTTCCTTAGAGAGAAACCACAAATCCCATTAAAGTCTTCTTGCCAAGTCCATTTTAAAAGCCATCAGCTTGGCAATATTTTCGGACTTGTAAATGGCCATGTCAGCATTTTCACCTACAAAATTCTCCTCAATGGTTGTTCTCCATAGTTCAAGCCATCTTTCGAAGTGTTTTTGCTCCATAGCCTGTATTTCATTAATCGGAAAATGGACACCCATAGGATTTCCTTTGTAAGTCATCTGTCCGAAAAGAATAGATTCCCAAAACGAATACATCTTGGGAAGGTGTTTATCCCAGTCTACTTTAGCAATATCATTGAAGAAGAAACTAATAGTTTCATCCTTTACTACTTTGGTATAAAATGAATTAACCAGGTGTTCAATGTCTTCTCTTGATTCAAGCTTTTTCATATCCCAAATTTACTGTAAAATCAAATTGAATAAGTAATGATTCAATTGATAAAATTCATGAAAACAATATTTTATCTTTGTATCCGGAATAGGGAGAAAGGGTAATGGTCAATAATTTAGCTATTCAAAAAACAAATGATATAAGATGACAAGAGGATTCAGAAAAAAGATCCGCCAAAAAAATACTGAGAACAGTGGTTTCGGAAGTAATTCCTCAGGAAGATTCATCAATAAAGATGGCCTGCCGAATGTAAAGAGAACCGGTGTAAATGTTTTCAACAGCCTGAGCTGGTATCATACCATGCTGAACCTGTCTTCATTTCGCTTTATTTCATACCTCGTTGTGGCCTATATTCTGATAAATCTTGTATTTGCAATGATTTATTACCTGATTGGAGTAGAGCACTTAACAGGAATAGATAAAAGCGATCCATTGAATGAGTTTATTGATGTATTCTTTTTCAGTTCTCAGACATTTACTACAGTAGGATATGGAAGGATTGCTCCTGTGGGCTTTTTGGCCAGTTTAGTAGCCACTTTTGAAGCTTTTCTGGGATTGCTTACCTTTGCCATTGCAACAGGTCTTTTTTATGGAAGATTTTCAAGGCCGAGGGCTTATTTAAGATTTTCTGATATCGCAGTGATTGCTCCTTTTGAAGAAGGTACAGCTTTAATGTTCAGATTAGCTCCCTATAAGAACAATGCCCTTACAGATGCTGATGTTATTGTATCTACAGCCATTGAGGTGATTGAAAACGATGTTCCCAAAAGTAATTTTTACAGATTGGAAACCCATTTAAGTAAGATCAATACGTTGGCGTTGAACTGGACGGTAGTTCATAAAATCAATGAAAGCTCACCATTTTATGGCTTCTCTGAAGACGATTTTAAAAGTACGGATATTGAGATCATTGTTCAGGTAAGAGCATTTGACGAAGTATTCTCCAATACAGTAGTTCAGAGGTCTTCATTTGTGACAGGAGAGATTGTATACGGAGCAAAATTTGTCCCGATGTATTATCCTGATAAGAAGAATCTTGCTACCATTTTAGATCTTGATAAGATTAATGAATATCAAAAAACAGATCTTCCTGTTCAGGCAGGAAATAAAGAATAAATGAATTTAGATTTTTATAAAAAACAAGCTTTACAAAAGCAGAAAGAACATAAAAAATTTCTGGACGGATTAAAGAAAAAACCGCCCAAAAACCTCGATTATATAGTACAGGAAACCCATGATGAAGTTTTTGATGAAATAGACTGTTTACAGTGCGCTAATTGCTGTAAAACAACAGGTCCTCTATATACTGAAAAGGATATAGAACGTATTTCTAAGCATCTGCGTATGAAATCAGCTGATTTTGAAGCTAAATTTTTAAGAGTGGATGAAGACAATGATAAAGTACTCCAGAACCTTCCATGCTTTTTCCTGAACAGTGACAATACCTGTTCTATCTATGAAGTAAGACCAAAAGCGTGTAGAGAGTACCCCCACACGGATCGTAAAAAGATTTATCAGATCAACAATCTAATGCTTAAGAATACTGTGATTTGCCCGGCTGCTTTTGAATTTGTAGAGAGGATGATGAAGAATATAGCAAAATAAATTCTAAGATAAAAGGCTGGGAGATTAGAAATGAATGCCTTGGCAGGAAATAGTTTAATAAAAACTGAGGAAGATTAACAGGAATTGTTAAAGTATTTAGTATTAGTTTTCATAAAAATAAAAGAATAAAAATAGTTGTTCTTTGAGCCTGGAAGGGCTTTTTTTTATGATTTTATTTTCTTTTTTGTATTTACAAATTCCTCTTAAAAACTGATAAAGTCCGTTAAATAAGTTATTTACGCATAATTTTTATAAATGACACTCCGTTTAGTTTAAACAATCATTTAAATATTACATTATGAAAAAGTTATTTTTAACGGCAGCGTTTACATTAGTCGGAATAATCGCAGTATCGGCTCAAACCCAAACCCAGAAGCCAGCTGAAAGCACCACTAATAGCCAGACAACAACAACTCAAACACAGCCGCAAACATCAGAAACTAAAGCAGATTGGAATTCTACCACTTCCGCAACAAGTGGACAAAATACCACTGCAACGGAAGCTTCAACAGCAACTCCGGCAGCTGAGGCCACTGCAAGTGCAGGAACTACGATGGAGGCCACTAAGCCTGCGGAAGCAACAAAAGAACAAAAGAAATCTAAAAAGAAAAAGTGATAGTGCTTTAGCAAACACTAGTCTGAATCCTGGAATCTTGTATTTCAGGATTTTTTTTGCTCAATTTCTCTCATTCTGAACCCGACAATCCGGTTAATCAGATCCAATGGAATCTCTTTGTCTATTGGAAACTGTACAGCTCCTTTAGAAAACTTATAATTCCTTTCTTCAAAATCTTTCACAAAGTTTTTGATTCCTTCAGCACCAGGATAAAATCCAATATGTTTTTTATAACCTGCAAAATAAATCAAAGGCTTTCCTTTATATTTAAAAGCAGGCATCTGATATCCAATATATTCTTCAAGATCCGGAACCTGGGAATGTATAGCTTTTCTCAGCTCAAGAAGCTTTTCTTGAACATTGATGGGGAATAAAAGGATGTAATCATCAATATTTTTGAAGGTGTTTTTCATGCTTATAAAAATAAAAAAAGCGCTGCACATGGCAACGCTTTCTCCTTTCACTTTTTACTTTTTTCCCATTATCCCGGGAACAGGCTATATCAAAAAAGGCCGGGAGTTTTTCCCAACCTTTATTATTTTTTATACCACTCCTTGAGCTAACATTGCCTCTGCTACTTTTACGAAGCCCGCAATATTTGCACCTTTCACGTAGTTTACATAACCGTCTTCGTCTTTTCCGTAGTCTCTACAAGCTTTATGGATTCCAATCATGATTTCCTTTAATCTTGCATCAACCTCTTCAGAAGTCCAGTTAAGACGGATAGAGTTCTGAGTCATTTCTAATCCTGATGTAGCAACACCTCCAGCGTTGGAAGCTTTACCAGGAGAGAATAATACTTTATTGTCTAAGAAATAGTTGATAGCGTCTAATGTAGAAGGCATGTTAGCAGCTTCAGTTACACAAAGACATCCGTTTTCAACTAATTTTCTTGCATCATCTAAATCTAATTCGTTTTGAGTTGCAGAAGGGAATGCTACGTCACACTTTACTTCCCAAGGACGTTTCCCAGCGTGGAATTCAGCAGATGGATATTTTTTAGCATAGTCCTCAGCTCTGTTATTTCCAGAAGCTCTAAGTTCTAATAAATAATCAATTTTGTCTCCGCTGATACCATCTTTATCATAAACATATCCGTCAGGTCCAGAAAGTGTTACAACTTTTGCTCCAAGCTCAGTTGCTTTTTTGATAACTCCCCAAGCTACGTTTCCGAAACCTGATACTGTTACCGTTTTTCCTTGGAAATTCTGTCCGATAGTTTTAAGCATCTGCTCAGCGAAGTATACCACTCCGTATCCTGTAGCTTCAGGACGGATTAATGAACCTCCGTAAGCAAGACCTTTTCCTGTAAGAACTCCAGTAAATTCGTTTCTGATTTTCTTGTATTGTCCGAATAGGTAACCAATTTCTCTTGCTCCTACACCAATATCTCCTGCAGGTACGTCTGTTTCAGGACCGATGTGCTTGCATAATTCTGTCATGAAAGCCTGGCAGAAACGCATTACTTCCATATCAGATTTTCCTTGCGGATCGAAATCTGAACCTCCTTTACCTCCACCCATTGGAAGAGTAGTTAAAGAGTTTTTAAACACTTGTTCGAAAGCTAAGAACTTAAGAACTGATAAGTTTACAGTAGGATGGAAACGGATTCCTCCTTTGTATGGTCCAATAGCAGAGTTCATTTGGATTCTGAAACCTCTGTTAACCTGAATCTCACCTTTATCATCAACCCATGGAACTCTGAAAATAATAATTCTTTCAGCTTCAGCCATTCTTTCAAGCAGCTTCATTCCTGTATATTCTTTTCTCGTAGCAATGAATGGAATTACAGTTACGGCAACTTCTTTTACAGCCTGTAAGAATTCCGGTTCGTTAGGATTTTTTGCTTCAATTTTTGCAATAAACTCTTGGATTTTCTGGTCAATATTATATTGTTCCATATATTAAGGTTGAATATTATTGTCAACAAATTTAATTTTTTTTTCAAGATTCACAACACTATATTTTAACATTGTTAAAAATTAAATAATAATGACCTGAAATATTATTAAATTGATAATTTATGATTAAAATTTATTAAAAATTAAATGTTATGTGTGAAATAATGCAGTATTAAGAAATCGTTAATTCTTAAATTGCGATAAATTGCCTCCCGGAAAACGATTTTACTTTCCCTAAAAGTTCCAATTCTAAAATTATCGGTAAAATTTTGTGGGACGGAAGGTTAATTTCCTGAGCAAGATCGTCTAAAGAAATTTGAGGATTCTGTTTGATGAATTGATAAATAGTTTCTTGATTATCAGTTAATTGAATTACTGTTTCACTATAAGGGAAAAGCTCCGCAATTTTTTCTTTTGGATTATTGAAACCTAGCATACTTATCAGATCTTTGATGGTAGAAATGGCTGTCGCTTTGTTGTGCAAAATCAATTGATTACATCCTTGGCTCTGAACATCCGTTATTTTTCCGGGAAGGGCAAAGACATCTCTGTTATAATCATTGGCAAAAGCAGCAGTGCTTACAGATCCGCCTCCAAATCCGGTTTCTACAACAATGGTTGCTGGTGAAAGCCCTGCTACAATTCTATTTCTCTGAATAAAGTTTTCACGATCCGGCTTTCTTCTTGAATTAAATTCTGTGAGTAAACTCCCACCTTCCTGGAGAATTTTCTCCGACAGTTTTCTGTTTTTAGCAGGATATAAAAATTCGAAACCATGAGCAAGAACAGCAATGGTTGGTTTTTGATTTTGGATAGATTGTTCGTGAACTTCTTTATCAACTCCTAAAGCCAGGCCACTTACAGAAGCATATTGTGAAGATCGAGTAGCTTCAAAAAAGTCTCCTATAAACTGTTTTCCGTAAGAAGTCATATTTCGGGTTCCAACAATGCTTATTTTTTGAAGTGAATCGTTAATATTTCCTTTTTGGTAGAGGATAGAAGGAGCATCTATACATTCATTGAGAAGAGTAGGAACTTCATTAAGATGCCTTATTCTGATTCGGATATTGTTTTTTTCGCAGAACTTAAGTTCTTTTTCTGCAAACTTAAGATGGTTCTCATTTCCAATATCAGCAACTGTTTTTGAGCCAATTCCCTCTAGTCTTTTGTATTCTTTTTTTGCTTTGTTCCATGCATTTTCGGCACTTCCAAACGTTCTTACAAGTTTATGGAAATTGATGTCGCCAATCTGGCTGCTTTCGCGTAAAGCGATAGCATATAAATATTCCTCGGAGATCATGTGTGTTTTTTATCAAATGTAATGAAATAAGTTTTTATTTTCTTCTTAATTCATCCAAATGATCCCAAATATCATCTCTTTTTTTGTAGGGAAGTTCCATAAAGTCTTCCGGATGATTTTCCTTGTATTCTTGCCATAGTTTGTCATCCTTTTCACTATAGTAATTAGGATATTCCCAAATGAATTTTTTCTTTTTCTCCCCTACATTTTTAAAAGCAAATGCGATGATACTGCCAACAACGGCTCCGGAAAGGTGGGCCTGCCATGAAATTTTACTAGGCTCCTCCATATTATAGAACAGTTCCTCGGGAAGCATGCCCCATACTAAACTTCCGTAATATAAAACAACGAGTAATGAAATGGTCAGAAGTTTCATATTCCATTTAAAAACCCCGCTGAAGAAGAGAAAAAATGCTAATACATAGACTACACCACTGGCTCCAATGGTACAGGTGTACATATATTCACCGGTCATAATGTCAATAGGAGGAAGAAGCCATACCAAAAGACCTGTTGCTACCCATCCGATAAAGAAAACTTTATTAGCTACCAATGGATAGAATTGATATAACAGAAACATCAATGCGGCAATGGGAATAGAATTTCCTATAATATGGTCTGTATTTCCATGTAAAAGTGGAGAGGTAAGGATTCCCAGCAGTCCCTCAGGAACAAGGGGAATAATGGCTCCGAAGCAACTTCCAAAAAAGCCCTGCATTTGTAAAAAAAATCCGAACCACATTGCAGATAGCATCAGCAAAGGGTATAAAATCGCTCTTTTGGAAATTACATTTTTAAACATGGAGATTGTACGTCAAATCAAAAGCCAATGATAAATGTCGGAAAATTTGTCGATGAAACCATTTCTACTCCCTTGATTTTAAGACAAAAGGTATCAAATTTAGTTTTTGAACCCATTATTTTGGCATTGATTGCATTGAAGTATTTTGTTGTCAGCAGGTTGAACTCTAAAAAAGTATATTGTTTAAAGGAAAATTTGCCTTTAAAAAAAATATATTAATATTTTTGCATTGAAAATTATTTAGAGTAATGAAGAAGTTTTTATTGATTCTTTCCATATTTATTGGGATTGATGCAAGTGCACAAGAAGAATTAAAAAAAGATTCCGTTGTAGTAGACACAGTGAAATACTGGTCCGTGTTAGGGAAAAACACTGTAATGATTAATCAGGCAGCCTTTTCGAATTGGGTAGGAGGGGGAGCCAATAACGTAGGTTGGCTTGCCGGTATTAATTATAATATTACCTATGAAAAAGATAATGATCTTTGGGAAAATATTATTATTCTTGGTTACGGACAGAATGATACTAAAGGGTTAGGAATAAGAAAAACCCAGGATGTTATCAACGTTTCTACCAACTATGGGCGAAAGTTTTCCAAAAGCTGGTATTTCTCCTTAGGTGCAGGCTTGCAGTCTCAGTTTGCTCCGGGATATGAAGACGGAAATAATCCTGAAGCCAAAAAAATCTCAAACTTTATGGCTCCAGGCTATCTGAATGCCGGTATGGGTATCACGTACAGGCCGAATGATAACTTAACTGTAACATTACGTCCTACCAACGGCAGATGGACATTTGTACTGGATAAAGATCTTCAGCTTGCTGGAAATTACGGTTTGAAGAGTGATGGAGCTACTTCATTGCTACAATTCGGTTTTCTGGGAACTGCTATTTATAAGCTTAAGATTATGGAAGATATTTACTTAACAAATACAGCCTCGGTCTTTTCAAATTATCTTGATCGCCCTGACAGATTGGTGCTTGCTTATGGTGCTCTTCTGAATCTGAAGGTTAACAAGTATATCTCATCCAATATTTCACTAGATTTATTGTATGATCATAACCAGATTGAAAAAACACAGTTAAAACAAACGTTGGGAATTGGCTTTGCATATACGCTGGATAACGGGGTAAAACGTTCTGATCGTAAAGACAGCCAATGGTGGATTAAAAAATAAATTATTAATAATAATTCAATTTTAGAAGCGCTTCAGTAATGAGGTGCTTTTTTAGTTGTAAAGACTCAATATTTAAGTTACTTTAAGTTTGCTATGCTAGAAATGGTAATTTAAAGGTTTTATTTTCATTGTGTTATAATGATAGAGTTACCTGAATTCAATTCATTTTAATGTGAGTTTTATCTTGACGTAAATTATTATTTATACATTTGTATGAAATCGTTAATTATGAAAAAAGTTTTATTGATCGCTTCCGTTTCTTTTGGAGCTTTGACTATGGCCCAGGAAGCAAAAACCGATGTTCCTGTAACAGATACTGTTAAAGCCTGGTCTATTCAAGGACAAAACACTTTAATGCTTAATCAGGCTGCCTTCTCCAATTGGGTTGGGGGGGGAGCTAATAACGTAGGATGGCTTGCGGGTGTCAATTACAACCTTACCTACGAAAAAGGTAAAAATCTTTGGAAAAGCATTATTATTCTTGGCTACGGACAAAACAACACCCAGGGTACAGGGGTAAGAAAGACTCAGGATGTTATTAATTTATCTACAGACTATGGTAGAGAGTTTGCTAAGCACTGGTATGTTTCTGTAGGTACTGGTCTTCAGACTCAATTTGCTCCAGGTTATGAAGATGGTGATGATCCTGATGCAAATAAAATCTCAAACTTTATGGCACCAGGTTACGTGAGCCTTGGGGCAGGGGTTACCTACCGTCCTAATGATAATCTTACCGTGACATTACGGCCCGCGAATGCCAGATGGACTTTTGTTTTAGATAAAGATCTTCAAATGGCAGGAACATACGGACTTAAAAATGATGGTGATTCTTCTCTTTTCCAGTTCGGTTTCTTGGGAACAGCAATGTATAAGCTGAAAATTATGGAGAACATTACTTTGCTTAATACAGCTTCTGTATTTTCAAACTATCTGGATCATCCGGAAAGATTGGTTCTAGCATATAGTGGCGTTTTAAGTATGAAGATCAATAAATATATTTCTACAAATGTAACGTTGGATCTACTTTATGATCATAACCAGATATGGAAAACCCAGTTGAAACAGACATTGGGTGTAGGACTGGGGTATAATTTTGATTACGGAAAGAAACGTTCAGAAAATAAAGATGACTAAAACTGGTTGAAAAAATAATTTCAAAAGGATAAAACAATAAAAAAGCACTTCATTTTGAAGTGCTTTTTATGTATCAATATATATAAGATTAAAATTCTATATCTACTTCAAGTTTCTCAGCCAAAAGCTTTGAAATTTTTTCTTTTAGAGGCTCAATATCGATGTTTTGCATCGCATCATTAGCAAATGCATATAGAAGTAACGCCTGAGCTTCTTTTTTAGAGATTCCTCTAGCTCTTAGATAGAACAAGGCATCTTCATTAAGCTGGCCTACCGTACATCCGTGAGAACATTTTACATCATCTGCAAAAATCTCTAACTGAGGTTTAGTGTCAATACTTGCTCCTTCGCTTAGCAATACATTATTGTTCTGCTGGTAAGCATTGGTTTTTTGAGCGATTTTATCAACAAAAACTTTTCCATTGAAAACTCCGTGGGCATTGCCATCGAAGATTCCTTTATAGTTTTGGTAACTTTCACAGTTCGGGAAGTTGTGGTGAACCGCTGTATGGTGATCTACCAACTGATCTTTTCCGATAATGGTAATTCCATTCATGAATGAATTGATATTTGATCCATTCTGAATAAAATCAAGGTTGTTTCTTACCAGTTTTCCTCCGAAAGAGAATGTATTTACAGTGGTTAAGCTGTCTTTCTCCTGTCTTGCAAAGGTATTGTCTACAAGGTAAGAAGTATTGTTATCGTTCTGAAGCTTGTGCCAGTCTGCTTTTGCATTTGGATAAGTGAAAATCTCTGTTACAGAGTTGGTGAACACATAAGTGTCATCAAAATTGTGGTGGCTTTCAATAACCTCAACTTTAGCTCCTTCTTCTACGATTAATAAATTTCTTGTATTGTAGAATGTATTTTCATCCTGATTCTGAGAAATGTAGAAAACATGAATTGGTTTTTCAATCACTACATTTTTAGGAACTTTCAAAAAGAAACCATATTTGCAGTATGCAAGATTTAAGTTTGTGAAAGCTAAATCCTTAGAAGCAATTGTATTGAAATACTTTTCAAATACCTCTTTATGTTTGTCATCATTCAATGCGTAATTGAATGAAAGGAACTCTACATTTTCAATAGAAACTTTTGAAAGTTCTTTGTGTAGTTTACCGTTTACAAAAACAATCCAATCAAAATTTTCTTCACCAAGGTGCAATTCATCAAACTGCTCTTTAGTGATGTTGTGGTTTTCTTTCGGGAAGAAGTTGTAGCTTTTTTCCGTGATCTCCTTTAGATTGGTATATTTATATTCTTCGTCTTTTTTTGTCGGAAAACCAATACCTTCAAACTTCTGAAGAGCAGCTTTTCTATCGTCATCCAAAAATCTGTGACGAAGGCTCTCCAAAAACTCATTATGGTTTTCGATGATTTGTTCTTTTAAACTCATTGTTTATTTGAAATTTGAGATTTGAGATTTGAAATTATAGACGGTTAAATTTATTTCCATTATGCTCAATAGTTTTTAAGTACTTCATAAAGCCTGAAATCATTTTTGATAAATCCGTATAATCTTTTTTCAAATCATTAAATTCATTTTCGTTAATAAAACTTCTATCAAATGCTCTGATCAATTGAGATCTTACCTCGCCACATGATCCTTTTGACATAGATAGAAAATTAATAAACTCTTTATTTCCCTCCCTTTCAAAACCTTCTGCAATGTTATCCATGACAGAAGCCGATGATCGGTCGATTTGATTTTTAATATTTTGACTGCAATTTGAATTTTGTATTACTGAGATAAAAATTTTTTGGCACAATTCTCTGGATTTCTTCCATATGTCTAAATCTTCAAAATTGTTTATTGTTGCCATAATTTCAAATCTCAAATGTTCAATTTCAAATTAATTTAAAAGCCAGTCGTACCCTTTTTCTTCAAGCTCTAATGCTAAAGATTTATCACCTGTTTTGATGATTTTTCCGTTAGCTAAAACGTGAACGAAGTCAGGTTGAATATAGTTAAGCAATCTTTGATAGTGCGTAATCAAAAGAACTGCGTTTCCTTCATTTTTAAAAGCATTTACCCCGTCAGCAACAATTCTTAATGCATCGATATCTAATCCTGAATCTGTTTCATCAAGGATAGCCAATTTAGGGTTAAGCATCATCATTTGGAAGATTTCGTTTCTTTTCTTTTCACCTCCGGAGAATCCTTCGTTTAGTGATCTTGAAAGGAAATCTTTTTTGATTCCTAATTTTTCAGATTTTTCACGGATTAATGCAAGCATTTCTTTTGCAGGCATCTCTGCTAATCCGTTTGCTTTTCTTGTTTCGTTTAAAGCAGCTTTGATGAAGTTCGTTACAGAAACTCCCGGAATTTCCACTGGATACTGGAAAGATAGGAAGATTCCTTTGTGTGCTCTATCTTCAGGAGCATCTTCAATAATATCTTCTCCTTGAAAAATGATCTCTCCACCTGTCACTTCGTAATCCTCTTTTCCAGCGATTACAGAAGAAAGGGTAGACTTACCAGCTCCGTTTGGCCCCATGATAGCGTGAACTTCTCCCGGTTTTATTTCAAGGTTAATCCCTTTTAATATTTCTGCGCCATCTTCAATTTTGGCGTGAAGGTTTTTAATTTCTAACATTTTATTTGCTTAAACAAATTATTTTTGAATTCTATATACTAAACTTTCAGGTTGACCAGGAACATCATTAAGTATCCCGATTTTGATCATACCTGCCTTTTCTAAAACTTTAACAGAAGCTAAATTATTGGGACGAACAATGGCAAATATTTCTTCTTTATTGTCCTTATTAAGCCCAAAATCTATAGCTTTCTTTGTGAATTCTGTGGCAAATCCTTTCCCCCATGCCTGGGAAGCAAAACGATAGCCTAAATTCAATTTTTCTTCTTCTCCATAAAGTCTGTAGCTCAGTCCTCCAAAACCTATTACATTCTCAGGGCTGTTCTTTTCAGCAATTGCCCAGCTTCCAAAATGATAGGTTTCCCAATGATCAAGCATTCTGGTAAATGTACCTTCTGCTTTTTCAAAACTCATGGGTCCGCTTGGATTATGAATGTTGGTTTCAGGGTCATGATTAATTTCAAAGAAACTTTCAAAATCTTCTTTTACAGGTTTTCTTAAAATTAATCTTTCTGTAGCTATCATCTCTTTTTTATCCTACTGATCCTTCTAGTGAAATCTCAAGTAATTTCTGTGCTTCAATAGCAAACTCCATTGGAAGTTTATTTAAAACCTCCTTACTGAAACCGTTTACGATCAAAGCAATGGCTCTTTCAGTATCAATACCTCTTTGGTTACAGTAGAAAATCTGATCTTCTCCAATTTTTGAAGTGGTTGCTTCGTGCTCCAATTGAGCCGTAGGATCTTTGATTTCAATGTAAGGGAAAGTGTGTGCCCCACATTCGTTACCCATCAATAAAGAGTCACACTGAGAGAAGTTTCTTGCTCCTTTTGCAGAAGGCATTACTTTTACCTGTCCTCTGTATGAGTTTTGAGATTTCCCCGCAGAAATACCTTTTGAAATGATCGTTGACTTGGTATTTTTTCCAATGTGGATCATTTTTGTTCCTGTATCTGCATATTGGTGATTGTTCGTTACCGCGATAGAGTAGAACTCTCCAATTGAATTGTCACCTTTAAGAATACAAGATGGATATTTCCATGTTACTGCAGAACCCGTTTCAACCTGAGTCCATGAGATTTTTGCATTTCTTTCGCAAAGACCTCTTTTTGTTACAAAGTTGAATACCCCACCTTTTCCTTCTTCATTACCCGGGTACCAGTTCTGTACAGTTGAATATTTAATTTCAGCATTGTCCATAGCAATAAGTTCCACTACTGCTGCGTGAAGCTGGTTTTCGTCTCTTGATGGAGCTGTACAACCTTCAAGGTAAGAAACATAACTTCCTTCATCTGCAATCACAAGCGTTCTTTCAAACTGTCCTGTTCCTGCCTGGTTGATACGGAAATATGTTGAAAGTTCCATTGGGCATCTTACGCCTTTAGGGATATAACAGAAACTTCCGTCAGAGAATACTGCGGAGTTCAATGCTGCATAGAAGTTATCTCCTCTTGGAACAACTTTCCCAAGATATTTTCTTACTAAATCAGGGTGGTTTTTAATAGCTTCAGAGATAGAACAGAAAATAATTCCTTTTTCTGCCAATGTATCCTGGAAAGTAGTTTTCACAGAAACTGAATCTATTACGATATCTACAGCAACTCCTGAAAGTCTTTTTTGTTCCTCAATATTAATCCCTAGCTTTTCGAAAGTTTTTAATAATTCAGGATCTACCTGGTCAAGGCTTTCCAATTCAGGCTTAGCCTTTGGAGCTGCGTAGTAACGGATCGCTTGAAAATCCGGTTTTTCATATTTGATATTAGCCCAAGTAGGCTCTACCATTTTTAACCAGATTTTGAAAGATTCCAAACGCCATTCAGTCATCCATTCCGGCTCTTCTTTTTTAGCAGAGATGGCACGAACGATATCCTCATTTAAACCAATTGGGAAATCTTCATAATCAATTTTGGTTTCCCAACCGAATTCATATTTTTTATTTTCTAGATCGACTCTTAAATCGTCTTCAGTATATTTACTCATTATAATTTTTTAGATTTCAGATTTAGACCTCATATTTTTCTGATGTCTAGGATCTTATGTCTTTTCTCTAAAGACTAAATGATTCTCCACATCCACATGTTCTGGATGCGTTCGGATTGTTAAAAACAAATCCTTTTCCGTTCAATCCTCCTGAATATTCAAGAGTAGTTCCTGCTAAATAAAGGATGGATTTTTTATCGATAATAATCTTAATGTTATTATCTTCAAAAATCTGATCCGCGTCTGTTTTTTGGTTGTCAAACTTTAAAACATACTCTAAACCAGAGCATCCGCCGCTTTTTACCCCAACTCTTATATAATCTTCAGCAGGGTTAAAACCATCTTCCGTCATAAGTTGGATGGCTTTCTCCTTTGCATAGTCTGATACTTTTATCATTGTATTTATTTAGAATGATTTAATGACGCAAAAATACGAACTAATTTCCGCAATCTCAAATCGAAGATATCTATTTTAATGATTCTGATCTTCATAGACAATTTTTAGCCTAATGATTTATGTTAAAGTTATATAAATTTTCTTCTTTAAAGCAGGTGATTCAGCTTCTGACTTTAACCTTGAATCTTATTTTTTATCTATAAAGAAAATTAGTAATGAGACAAAAGCTGCTTGTTTTTTGTATGTTATTATCCGTGATGGTGTGTTATGGCCAAACCATAAGGTATGTTTATGCAACCTTGGTGAATCCGGATTCAATTAATCTGGTGAGCATGAAGAGTGAAAGAACTTTTCTTGATATTAAAGGAAGCCGTTCATTATTTATCAGCGAAAATAAATTAGTGAGGGACTCTCTTTTTGCTTCCTTTAAATCAGAAGTGAAAGAAAGTAATAAGAAAGATGAAAAAAGCTTTTCAAAACTGGAAGGAAAAAGACACTCTGAGCCTACTTTTTTTGAATATTTTATTACTAAGAATATTCCGGAACAGAAAGTATATTATTATGATAAGGTTGCTGGGAAACAAATTTATTATCAGGAAGACAGACCTATCAAATGGGAAACTTCTAATACTTTAGAAAAGCAAAACGGATATTCTGTTCAAAAAGCAGTGGCCCATTTTGGAGGGCGGATTTGGACAGCCTGGTTTACAAAAGATATTCCTGTTTCTGAAGGACCCTATAAATTTTCTGGACTACCAGGACTGATTGTGAAATTGGAAGATGATAAAGGAGATTATAAGTTTGATCTGGTTGAAAAAATAAATATTAATAATGCATTTGAAGAACCGATAAATACAGAGGCAAAACAAAGCACAAGGGTTAATTTCCATGGTGATAGGGCTGCTCTGGAGCTGGAATTTGGTAAAAACCGGAGAATAGTGGCTGGAAGTATTGAAAATAATGGAGACGGAAACACCAATGCACGTGGCGGAGGAAGACATGGTGGCGGAATGAATGGAGGTGGTATGAGAGGCGGAAATCACTCTGGTGGTGGAATGCACCGTGGTATGGGTGGAAATCAAGGTTTTCCTATGCAAGGAGCAACGATAGGAGATGCAACTTTTAAAAATAGCGGGATCAGTCAAAATCAGAACCCAATAGAATTGAATTAAACAAAAAATATAAATGAAAAAGTTAGGAATTATTGTTCTGGCACTCTTTATACAGCAGGTTTCTGCGCAAGCTAACCGATTTGTATATCAAGTAACAATGAAGCCAGATGCTGAAAATAAAGCAGATATTAAAACTGAAAATGCATATCTTGATATTTCTCAGGATAAATCGATTTTTTATTCTGAAAATAGGATTAAAAGAGATTCTATCATGCAGAAAGCTTTTCAAGGTGGTGGTGGAAGAGGAAATATCAACAGGGATCAGATGGAAGGTCTGAGATCCAATATCAATTATTCAGTAGAAAAAGATAAAACCAATCAAAAAACTTATTTTAAGGATAGAATAGGAAGGGATATTTATTCTTATGAAGAAGATAGACCTTTGAATTGGAAAATTTCTTCGGAAACAACAAAAATTGGGGAGTACAAGGTTCAGAAAGCTGAAACAGATTTTGGTGGAAGAAAATGGACTGCCTGGTTTACTACAGACCTGCCTTATCAGGATGGTCCCTATAAATTTGGAGGGCTTCCGGGGCTGATTGTAAAAGTGGAGGATGATAAAGGAGACTATTCTTTTGATTTGATGAAGAATTATAAGATTACAGAACTTCCTTCTTTAAATCAATTTGGAAATACTTTAAAAGTAAAAAGAAATGATTTTGTAAAGCAACAGCAAAAGTTTAAAACAGATCCAATGTCATTTATGACTCAGGGGAGCGGTGGAATGGCTACTACCATGAGAATTGGTGGCGGAGGAAGAGGACAAGGAGGTGGAAATCAGGATCCTGCTGAGATGAGGAAACGAATGGAAGAAAGGGTGAAAGAAGAGGCGAAAAAGAATAGCAATCCGATTGAGTTACAATAAATATATATACTTACTAAACCCAGCAGGTTCTAAAATCTGTTGGGTTTCAATATACAATAAGCGCCAGTGAATAGATTCACTGGCGCTTATTGTATAATGTAAGTTTATTAATTATTTTAAAAGTTGGTTGAAGGTGTCACCCTGTCTGATATCACCAGTGTTATATCCTTTCATAAACCATTCTTTACGCTGTGCAGATGACCCGTGGGTAAAGCTTTCCTGATTCACATATCCTTGTGATCTTTTTTGGATGTTATCATCACCTACAGCTTGTGCTGCGTCTATAGCAGATTGAATATCTCCCGGCTCCAGAATTTTTCTAGAGTCATCCGTACGTTTTGCCCAAACTCCGGCATAGAAATCTGCCTGTAATTCTGTAGCTACGGATACCTTGTTCATTTCTGCTTCGGAATATCTTCCACTTCTTCTCAAGGCATCTACTTTTTGGGTGGTTCCTAAAAGAGTTTGTACGTGATGTCCCATTTCATGAGCAAGAACATAGGCTACTGTAAATTCAGTTACTTTCGCTCCGAATCTCTGCTGAAGCTCACCGAAAAATTCCATGTCCATATAAATTTTCTGATCTGCAGGACAGTAAAAAGGTCCCATGGCAGATTGTGCCGTACCACATCCAGAATTGGTAGTGCTTTCAAAAAGTACAATTCTAGGTTCAGAAAAAGTCATCCCATTTTCTTTAAAGATTTGATCCCAGGTTAGGGTATTCCATCCGGACATCATATCAACCATCTCTCCGATCTGTTTTTCCTGTGCAGTAAGCTCTCTTTTTTCACCTGCATTTCCTGAAGACTGCATGCTTCCGGAATTTAAAATACCGGAAGGGTCACCTCCCAAAAAGAAAACAATGGCTGCTATAATTAAAGTTCCGAGTCCACCGCCTACAATCATTCCGCCACTTCCGCCTCCGGAGCCACGGCGATCATCAACGTTACCGCCTCTGTCGTCTGTCCATCTCATAAGAATATCTTTTTTTGTGTCGTAAATTTATAAAATTAAACCTTACAATAATTAAAATCTTATGATGAGAAGATTTTTATAAGGATAATTATCAAACTTTTGAATCAGATTTTTCTATTCTTCATTAAACTTTTCTCTGAGAACTTTTTTATAATATTCTTTATTATGTCCGTTGATGTGTTCAAGGTAATTGTACTTCTGTTGAAAATACTGTTTTTGACAACTTTGTGGCAGATATTGATTAGTACTGTCATCCTCAGTATGCTCAACAATAGGATATATTGGAATTTCTATTTGTAGCAGATTTTTATTTTTTGCTAAAATCTCAATGACATTATACAGCAACGAATTATTGCAATGATATTTTTTTATATCAGTTTCTATATATTTTTTGAAATAATAATTGATAGCTTCTTTTTTAAAGCTTGTTTCTTTTCGGTCAAGGGTAGAAAATACGGTATACAGCCAGTTATATTTGATATGATTTTTTAATCTTTTGGTTGAGATTTTATCTTCTGAGTAAACTACAATGTCAGGTAATTTAGTTTTCTTTAAGACATCCACAAGGAGTAGTTCTGAGATGTTTTTTAGTTCACCGATATTCTTCTTCTGACCTATTTGTTCATAAGTGTTTATTTTACCGAAAGTATCAACATTTAATGTTTCGTTCAGGTATTTATGGAGTGCAGTCTTATCTCCGGTATAAACAACTTTTTTATCCTTTTCTACAGTAATATTTAACTTTTCTGTTGGTTCCAGAAATAGATTAATATTTTGATTGAGATTATTAGGAATAGTAATGGAGATCGTATTCGTATCAATAAACTCTTTTTTATCCCGTTTATTAAGTGTTATTTCCTTTTAGCCGTTCTTTACCATGATTGGGATATCGCTATTATTGATAATGGTAAGCATCTGAGCTCTTACTGCTGAAAATAAAAATAAGAGGATGAAAAACATCCTCTTATGTATAAATGAATACTTCATATTTTAAAGTACAAAACTCATCAGTAATTAAATCCTGCTATTTATTTACAGTTTTTAATTCTCTTCCTGAATTTTTTATTTTTGGTTATTGTTTTCTGCCTTCAAATATAAATAAAATATGTAATGAAGGAGAAGCTTATTAAGCTTGTTCTTATCGGTTAAGCTGTTTGGTTTTCAGCCAATAAGAGGTAGATTGATAAGCCGAAATAGCATCATCTACCAGTTTCTGATCTGTGTTTTTCAACAGCTTTTCATCATAATATAATTTAAATTCCGGAGCAAGATCGCTTTTCTCAAGTTCCAGAGAGTATTGTTTTGCTTTTTTAACTGGAGAAATGATGGTTAAACGATTGTCTTTTACAAAACCAAGATCCTGATAAGTTGCAATATAAGCTTTAGGCTGGAATTCCGGTTTGAAGACATCCTGGCCTAAGAATTTAGATTGATAATTGAAATTCAGAAGTCCGAAAAGGGTAGGCATCAAATCAATCTGAGACATCAAAGTATCAAACTTCTGTGGCTGAATAAATCCTTCTGAAAAGATCATTGCAGGAATTCTGTACTTATCCATCGGAAGCTCTGTTTTTCCGGCACTGGATGCACAGTGGTCTGCAACGATAACAAATACTGTGTTTTTATACCAGTCCTGCTTTTTGGCCATATCAAAGAACAGTTTTAATGAATAGTCTGTATATTTTACACCGCCTTCACGGGATTTTGAAGTTCCCGGAATATCAATTCTTCCATCTGGATAGGTGAAAGGTCTGTGATTGGAAACCGTCATCCAATGGTTAAAGAATGGTTTTCCTGATTTTGCTTCTGCATTCATTACCTGAATAGCTTTTCTGGCCATATCTTCATCTGCAACACCCCAAACATTGGCAAAGGTAATTTCTTCCGGTTTAAAGTTATTTCTGTCTACAATATCATATCCGTTTCCACCGAAAAAGTCCTGCATATTATCAAAATAGCTATATCCACCATACAAGAATTTAACATCATATCCTTTTGATTTGAATATATTTCCTGTAGTGAATTTGTTTTTATTATCATTTCTTTTAATGATACTTTCTCCCGCAGTAGGTGGAATACAAAGTGTTAAAGCTTCCAATCCACGTACGGTTCTGTTTCCTGTTGCGTAAAGGTTAGTAAACATCAAAGATTTATCTGCAAGGCTATCCAGGAATGGCGTTATTTTTTGAGTATTTCCATAATGTTCAAGGAAATCTGCAGAAAGACTCTCAATAGAGATTAATACTACATTTTTCTTGAGTTCAGGTTGTTCTGCTATGATGTTTCTTGATAAAGTATGCTGTGGATACTGGCTTAAGAAATTTTTCTCTGCCTGCTTTTGGTCTAGCTGTGAATAAAACTGGAAATAGTCAAGTTCATTATGGGTGAAAGCCCAGTAAAATTTAGGAAGTCCGTTGGCTTCAATTTCATCGGCAAATACATTGTCAGATTTGATCTGCATTAATGATGGAAGAGTCAGTAAGCTGATGGCACACAGTACCACAAAGGAACCGAGTAAAATCAATTTTTGTTTGAAGTTAGGAAGCTCCAGCAATTCATCTTTAGTCTTTTTGTAGATAAACCAGGTAATGGTTACTGTAACAAGCATTATCCCAGAAAACAGAGGAATAACAGGATAACTTTCCATGATATTTCCAATGACTTCATTGGTATAGATTAAATAATCTACTGCAATAAAGTTATAGCGTACTCCAAATTCATTATAGAAGAAGTATTCACTTACTCCGTTGAAGATGATGAGCAAAACATATAGCAATAAGGTAATAAAATATAAAACATTACGTATTTTAATCCTTTGGGTAGGAAGGAAAAGCATCAAACCAAATAGGAATGTTTTTATTCCTACAAAAGAAAGAGCTACTTCCGTTACAGAGCCTCCGTATTGTTTGAAAATATTATTTGGAATAAGCCAGATATATAGGAAAAAGGCAACCAATGCACCAAAAATAATATATCCGTAAGGTTTTTTATATTTCGAGTCGGAAAGGAATAAAAAGTAGAGTGCAAGGATAGCACTGGCAAGGATAAAAACAAAAATATCGTTGATAAGACCTACAAACAGTACTTTTATGATCTCAAAAATTCCGAAACTGGCTGTTGTAATAGGATGGAAAAAGAATATTGTCCTTACGAGCAGGGAAATAATCAGATAAAAAACTCCTAAATATAGGAAAGGTTTTATTTTTTTTAGAAACATGGATTTATGGTCTATACGATTTTCACAAAGATAGTTGTTGTATATAAATTTTGGGTGAAAAAAAGCAAAACCTGATATTTATTAATAAGATTTTAAGAATTTTTAGGCTTAATTTAAACGCTTGTTTAATGAATTGTGTTGTAATCTTAAAATATTCAAATAAAAAAGGACTATTAAAAAATAGTCCCGATATATTGTTAAAGCAGGTCAGCGATTAAGAATGTCCAAAACCGATGTTTCCTTTTTTATCAGATAAATTCTTTTTGAAATCAATCATTCTTAAAGCGGTTACTGCTGCTTCTACACCTTTGTTTCCAAGGTCTCCGCCGCTTCTTGCGATAGATTGCTCTTTGGTATCATCTGTAAGAACACAGAAGATTGTAGGAGTATCCGTCATAATGTTGCAATCTTTGATTCCCTGTGCTACAGCAGAACAAACATAATCGAAGTGAGGGGTTTCTCCACGAATTACACATCCGATAGAGATTACAGCATCATATTTTCTTTCTTTGCAAAGTTGCATACTTGCATAGCTTAATTCAAAGGCTCCCGGAACTGGGAAAAGTCTAATGTTTTCTGCTTTTACTCCTTCTTTTTCAAGAATTTCCAAAGCTGCATCACGAAGATTGTACGTTACAAAATCATTCCACTCAGAAAAAACAATGCCGATAGAAAAATCTTCGGCATTCGTTATATGAAGTGGCTTGTAATCGGAAAGATTAACTGTTGCCATTTTTTAGTAATATTTAGTCATTTCAATGTAAGAATCAGACATTCCGTTGTCATAATCCTGATATTTCTCGTCAATTGAAGAGAAGTATTTTTTAGCTTCTGCATTTTTCTTTAATCCTAATGCTACGATACCTGCTTTTCTTGTGAAGAAGTAAGTTGTATAAGGATCATCAGAAGCAGTAGCTGCTTTGTCTAATAAAGATAAAGCTTCATCATTTTTATTCAATCCTGATTTTGCATCAGCCATAGCTCCGTATTTCATTGCCATTAGCGTCTTGTTATCAGAAGAAAATTTATCTAAAAGATCATAAGCTTCCTGGAATTTACCTTCTTTGAATTTTAATAAACCAGCATTGTAAGCAGATAACTGACCGATGCTTGTTCCTGAATATTCATTAGACGTTCCGATAAACCCTGGGTTTGCAGCAGATTTTCCTCCTAAAGCTTCAGCGTTTTTATTTTCTGTAAGGTTTTTCTGAGCAGCAAGGAAGCTTTTTACAGCTTCAACATTTTTAGGAGCAACTACAAATTGCTTATATCCGAAGAATCCTAAAACTCCTAAAACTAAAACTCCAAATACAATCCCTAAAGGTTTTGAATATTTTTCAAGAAATCTCTCAGTGTTTAAGGCCTCTCTGTCAAGATCTTTGAAGAACTCAACCGTTTCTTTACCTTCTTGCTCATTCTGAGCATTCTTTCCCAATTTTGCCATAAGTTTTTAAAAATTGAATTGCAAATTTAATTGTTTCTTAGAGATTTACAAAATACTTTATTAGTATTATTATTTAAATCTTGAGAATTTGTTCTTATTTATCATAAAAAAGCTTCGACTCTGCTCTGCGCGACATTTCTAAACCTAGAGTTTTTCTAGTAATTGTCATGCTGAGCGGAGCCGAAGCATATTTGATATTCTGAATTTTAATATTCTAAAATGTGGTAGACTTCTGCACCGAACTTTTTCAGTTTTTCATCTCCGTTCAGTCCTTTTAAACCAATCAGGAAACTGAATTGAGAAACAGTTGCTCCTTGTTTTTCTACTAACTTGGCTGCGGCTTCGGTTGTTCCTCCTGTTGCCAGTAGGTCATCATGGATTAAAACTCTTTGACCAGGTTTTATCTGCCCTTCACGGGTTTCAATAATGGCACTTCCATATTCCAGATCATATTTTTCTGAAATGACAGGTGGAGGAAGTTTTCCTGCTTTTCTGATTAAGATAAAAGGAACCTCCAGTGCTACAGCAATCGCAATTCCAAAAAGATAACCACGGCTTTCTATTCCACATACTGCATCTACTTTCCCTTTACTTTTGGCAGCAAGGTCTGTAATTACATCTTCATAAAGTTTTGGATCTAAAAAAATAGGTGAAATATCCTTAAACTGAATCCCTGGAATAGGAAAGTCCGGAATATTTTCAATTGTATCTTCTAGTCTTTTGATTAGTTCTGCTGAAGCCATTTATGGGTTGATTTTATAGCTGGAAATTTTCCAGTCTCCGTTTACATTTTTAAGTCCGAAAGTTACTTTTAATGAAGTAGTCTTTCCATTTTTATCCGTTACATCATAAGTAGCGTTTACACTTGCCCCGTTAGCATTAGTTGCACTTGTGGTAATGTTTTTAACACTTACATTTTTTACAGCTCCAAAACCTGAATTAGGGTTTGAGAAAGATTCATAACTTCCCCAGCTTGGGTTATTGGATGTATCATAAGCGGCTTTTAGGTTCTGAGAACTTACGCTGCTTAGAAATTTACTTACTATACTTTTTGGATCTGCAGTTGGCTGTTTTGGAGCAGCTGGCGTTGCAGGAGTGGCTGTACCAGGTTCTGTAGTTGTTGGTGGAGTAGTAGTGGCCGGATTATTCGGATCTACTACTGCACTTGGTTGTTGTGGCACTGCTGTTGTATCTGTTTTTGGAACGGCAGGAACTCTTAGGGCAGCTGCATTTACATCCAATCCGATTTTAGACATTTTGAATGTCTTTGCCGTTGTTTTTACAGAAACGGTGATATCAATTTTATTGTCTACGACTTTTGAAGCAGGAATAGAAGAGAATTTAAGGTTAAATCCTTTAAAGTTGTTATCCTGCATCAGATTTTTAGCTGTTGAAAGTCTTACTCCATTGCTGAAAACTTCTAGTGTAGCTTCCAAACCAGCCCCTGTAAATGATACGGGTTTTCCGGCAGCATCTACTAATCTTGGAATGATTTGGATAGCTGTAGGTGCTCCATTTCCATCATCACCTGTTGGGTTGGTTACAATAGATAATGCTCCTGCTTTTACGTCATTAGGATCGCTTTCTTTAGCTTTATCATCACCGAAGATATTCATTTCACCTAATGAAGGAGGATTAGTACTGGCCCATTCAATTCCGTTTTTCTGTGCAACTTCGTCGGCAAGGGTCAGAATCTCGGGAACTTTTTTCCCGTTAATCAGTTTTCCAAGAGCTTTAAGTTCATTTACATCTCCATCAGCTTCCACGCCAAATGTCTTAAGGATATAAAGAGCTTCATTAAACTTAATCTGTTTAATGGTAGGTAGGCTGGAAGTCATATCATTGATACTTGACTGCAGCGTTTTAGTATTCGTAGCATCTACATGATCTTTCTTACATGCTGTAAAAAGCAACAGACTGAAAACAAGTAGAAAAGAAAACTTTTTCATTTTTATTTGGTTTGTTGCAAATTTACTAAAACCTTTATTAATAGTAGATTTTATTTTTTGATTTGTTTTTCTGAACATGATTATAGCAATGATTGCTTAAAGTTTGTGTATAAAAAAAAGACTGATCGTTTTAACAATCAGTCTTTTATATTTTCATTTTATGATAAGTCCTTAGAAAGGATACTCATAAATTTCAGATTCGTGTAAGTATGGGTTTCCTGTAGGAATCAACTTCAGTTTAGATAAAGCTGAAAGTACAGTAAACATAAATAGTCCAGCTACGAATAGAACTGCTCCTAGGATTAACAAGAATACTTCAGGAGTGTTCCAGAATGGTCCTACCGTTCCCGGCATTACCATGTTGAAGTAATCTAAAAGGTGTCCTAAGATAACTACTACTGCCATTGTGGTAACCACTTTGTAGTTTCTCTTGATGCTGCTACTTACTAATACCAATAGTGGTAATAAGAAGTTAATAATCAGCATTGGTAAGAATGTAGTACCGTAGTGTTGGAATCTTCCGAAGAAGTAGTTAACCTCTTCCGGAACGTTTGCATACCAATAAAGCATGAACTGAGCGAACCATGTATATGTCCAAAGCATACTTGTAGCGAAAAGGAAAACTCCTAAATCGTGTAAGTGGTTGTCATTGAACTGTGGTAAGAAACCATTTTTCTTAAGATAAACACTTAATAGGATGATAACAGCAATACCACTTGAAAGGCAGCTAACCATTGAATACCAGATATACATTGTAGAATACCAGTGAGGGTCAATAGACATCAACCAGTCCCAAGCCCAAGCAGCAGAAGCAAATCCGAAGAATGCAATATATCCTACTGCCCATCTGTAAAGCATTTGATACTCAACTTTAGATTTAGTATCATCCACTTTTTTAGACTGAGCTTTAAGTTTCCATGCGAAGAAAGAAGCACCTACTACGTAAATGATAGTTCTGATAGCATAGAAAGGTATGTTTAAGAATCTTTTCTTTTCGAATAAAATTACGTCAAAGTGTGCAGATTCAGGATTCGTTAATTCCGGATCCATCCAGTGGAATAGGTGGCCATTGTGAGTGATGTTTAAAATCATCATAATAACCAGAATAGCACCTCCGTAAGGAATATAAGAAGCAATAGCTTCCATTACTCTTGTAATAATAATTGGCCAACCAGCGTGGGCAGCATGCTGAATACAGTAAAAAAACAATACAGCACAACTTACTCCAAAGAAGAACACAGCTACAAAGTGCAGCGATGCTAACGGCTGGTTGTGTACTTGCATAGTAGCATGCTCTAAGTGAGCAGCATGATCCTGCGGTCCAACCATTTCACTTGAGTGTGTAGGAGCATCATGTCCAGAAGCGTGAACAGCTTCCATCATGTGTTCTATTTGCTCAGTAGAAAGTCCTTTGTTCATAAAGAAACCAATACCAAACAGAACTAAACCTACAACAAGAAGTATGATAGAAGTTGATTTTAATTTTGGTGAAAAACTATACATTTCTTTTCTTATTTTTTAGTTTCGGTAGTCGTTTCAGTTGCTGGTGCAGCCGCTGTAGCTGCTGCCGGTGCTGCTGCTCCTTTTTTGAAAGCACTCATCACATACATAGCCACTCTCCATCTATCTCCTGCGTTTAATTGTCCCGCATAAGATCCCATGGCATTTCTACCGTTTGTTAATACATAATGAACAGACCCTACTGTAAGCTCTCTATCAGCATAGTTCGGCACTCCGGAGAATGCTCCTGTTTGTACAATTGGTCCTTGTCCATCACCTCCTGTTCCGTGACATGCAGCACAAGTGTGGTCAAACAATACTTTTCCTCTTTCAAGATCCTTAGCTGCATTAGCTGGGTTTAGAGGAGAAGCAGTAAGTTTTTTAGAAGCATCATAACCTGCGTTGTACTCGTCAACATTCTTTGGTTTTAATCCTTCTTCAAAAACTCCATCTTTATTTTGAGCAACTGATCCTTCTACTGGAGAAAGACCTGTTGCACCATTATTTCTAACAAAAGCCGGAATTTCATTTTCATGATCTGAATACGCATCCTGAGCCTTCATCAATGGATCATAAGCTACCGGAAAATACATGTCCGGGAAATATACCAACGGAGTATTCTCCTTTGGTCCGCAAGAGTTAAGTAAAACTGTTGTTAAACCTAAAACTGCTGCAATTCTTAATACGTTCTTTTTCATTTTAAGCGTCTTTAACAGTTATTTCTTCAACTCCAGTTTCAATTAGCAACTGCTTTACAGATTCTACATCTTCAGTTACAAATTCCATCATGAATTTATCGTCAGTAGTTCTTGGATCTGGGTTCTGAGCTGGAGCTCCTGGATACATTTTGTTTCTAACTAAGAAAGTTAGAGACATCATGTGAGCTGCACAGAATACCATTAATTCAAACATTGGAACTACGAATGCAGGCATGTTGTGCGCCCAGTCAAAAGCAGGTTTCCCACCGATGTTCTGAGGCCAGTCATGATTCATTACATACCAAGTTACAGTAGCACCAATAGTAACACCATAAAGAGCATATAAGAATGCGGCATCAGAAATTCTAGTTTTCTTTAACCCTAAAGCTTTGTCTAGTCCGTGAACCGGAAACGGAGTATAAACCTCGTTTATTGCGATTCCTTTATCGTTGAATGCTTTAACGCCGTTCATTAAATCGTCGTCGTCAGCATAAAGTCCGTATACAATTTTAGTGGTGCTCATCTCCTTCTTTTGCTTTATAAGTTTCACCTGAGATTTTCAAAATCGATTTTAATTCAGCCTGTGCAATTACAGGGAATGTTCTTGCATATAATAAGAATAATACAGAGAAGAATCCGATAGTTCCTAAGTATACACCCACATCAATGATCGTTGGCTTAAACATTGTCCAAGATCCTGGTAAGTAGTCTCTAGAAAGGTTGATAACGATGATATCAAAACGCTCAAACCACATACCGATGTTAATAATCAATGCAACAATGAATGTCCAGATAATGTTCGTTCTAGCTTTTTTGAACCAGAAAGAAGCAGGAACCACAAGGTTACAGATGATTAGTGACCAGAATGCCCACCAGTAAGGTCCTACTGCAGCACCTGGAGAAAGGTAAGTAAAGTCTTCAAATCTTGATCCGGAATACCATCCGATGAAATATTCAGTAGCATAAGCTACAGTTACCATACCACCTGTAAGAACGATTACGATGTTCATAATTTCAATATGATACATTGTGATGTATTCTTCTAAGTGACAAACTTTTCTTGCGATTAACAATAGAGTCTGTACCATTGCAAATCCTGAGAAGATCGCACCAGCAACGAAGTAAGGAGGGTAGATTGTTGAGTGCCATCCTTTAATTACTGAAGTTGCGAAGTCAAAAGATACGGTTGTGTGTACCGAGAATACAAGTGGAGTTGCTAACCCTGCAAGAACCAAAGAAAGTTCTTCGAATCTTTGCCAGTGTTTTGCTTTACCCCCCCAACCGAATGCAAGGAATGTATAAATCTTCTTAGTCCAAGGAGTTTTCGCTCTATCTCTGATCATTGCAAAGTCAGGGATTAATCCCATGAACCAGAATACAGTTGATACTGAGAAATACGTAGAGATCGCAAATACGTCCCAAAGTAGAGGAGAGTTAAAGTTCCCCCAAAGAGAACCGAATTGGTTTGGTAATGGGAATACCCAGTATCCAACCCAAACTCTACCCATGTGAATTACAGGGAAGATTGCTGCCTGTACAACCGCAAAGATCGTCATCGCCTCTGCAGATCTGTTTACAGACATTCTCCATCTCTGTCTAAATAATAATAATACTGCTGAGATTAGGGTTCCGGCGTGACCGATACCTACCCACCATACGAAGTTGGTAATATCCCAACCCCAGTTAATAGTTCTGTTAAGCCCCCATGATCCAATACCTGTCCCGATAGTATAAGCGATACATCCGAATCCATAGATGAATAGAACTAAGGCTGCATATAATGAAATCCACCATAATTTACCTGCTCTTTCTTCGATAGGTCGTGCAATATCTTCTGTGATATCGTGATAAGTTTTGTGACCAATAATTAGAGGTTCCCTTATCGGAGCTTCGTAATGTCCTGACATTTTTTACCTATTTATTATTTAAACTTTATTTTTCTACTCTGTTTCTTACTTTAGTGTGATAGAACACGTTTGGTTTTGTGCCGATCTCCTCTAGTAAATAATATCTTCTGTTAGAGGCATATACCTTTCTAATTGAAGAATCTTTATCATTCATGTCTCCAAATGTCATTGCACCAGTAGAACAAGCTTTAGAACAAGCTGTCTGGAATTCTCCATCCTGCACTCTTCTTCCTTCTTTCTTAGCCTCAAGAATAGTATTCTGAGTCATTTGGATACACATTGAACATTTCTCCATTACCCCTCTAGTTCTTACAACTACGTCAGGGTTAAGTACCATTCTTCCTAAATCGTTGTTCATGTTGTAATCGAACTTGTCATTTAGGTTATAAGTAAACCAGTTAAAACGTCTTACTTTGTACGGACAGTTGTTTGCACAATATCTAGTTCCGATACATCTGTTGTAAGCCATATGGTTTTGACCTTGCTTACCGTGTGAAGTAGCCGCTACCGGACATACAGTTTCACATGGAGCGTGGTTACAGTGCTGACACATTACTGGTTGGAAGATTACATCTGGGTTATCAGCAGGGTGGTTTAATGCCCCTCCGTCTCCGAATGCAGTACCATACAATTCAGGTACAGCCATTCCTTCTTTTAATCCTTCGTAAACTTCAACTTTCTGTCTTGAAGAATAGTAACGGTCAATTCTTAACCAATACATATCTCTAGACATTCTTACTTCTTCTTTACCTACTACAGGAACGTTGTTCTCAGCCTGACAAGCAATAATACATGCTCCACAACCTGTACAAGAGTTCAAGTCAATAGATAAGTTGAAGTGAGGACCGTCAGTATCATCAAATGCATCCCAAAGGTCAATTTTTCTTGCTGGAAGAGCTCCACTGATTGTGTGGTATTCCAAAGGCTTGTTCCATCCTTTGTGCTCATCATCAAATGGTACGTTGATGAACTCAGCTAAAGGAACTTCTTTAGCGATTTCGTAACGACCCATTAATGTATTTTGAAGCTGGATACCTGCGAATTCGTGATCTTCTCCTGTTTTCTCGATTTTAGCACCAGAAAGAACAAGGTTAGAACCATCAAATAAAGGATAAGCATTTACCCCTGTATCAGCAGTTGCTCCTGAGTTTTTCTTACCATAACCAAGCGCAAGACCTACTGATCCTTCTGCTTGACCTGGCTGTACGAATACAGGAACGTCTTTTATTGTAACTCCGTTTACAGTAAGGTTTACGATAGAACCATCTAACTGCATTCTCGCGTTAAGATCGTTATCGATAGCAAACTTTTCTGCATCTTTTGGAGAAATTGTCAAGTAGTTATCCCAAGACATTCTAGTGATTGGATCAGGTAACTCTTGTAACCAAGGGTTGTTTGCCTGAGTTCCGTCTCCCATTGAAGTCGTAGTGTATAATACTAGTTCTAAATCAGAAGCTTTGAAGTTTCCTAATTCAGCAACAGCCTGAGCAGCGTTTCCACCTGCATAAGATAATGTTGTTGAGTTAGTAGAAGCATTGATACCATTATATAATGCTTTGTTGAAAGAAGTACCACCTAAAAGAGAAGCAGAGCTTGCCTTTAAATAATCGTAGTAATTGTTTGCAGCATTGTTCTTACCATTCTTCCAAACCAATAGAGATTCTTCAATCTGTCTTGATTTGTAGATCTTCTGGATTGTAGGCTGCATTAATGAATATACTCCAGTCTGTGGTTCGATATCTCCCCAAGACTCTAACCAGTTAGCTACTGGAATAACAGCCTTAGCTGCTTTGTACATTTCATTTTTCTTATCAGCAACAGCAATTACGTAAGGAACTTTAGATAAAGACTTTTTGAAGTCTTCTCCTTTTGGATGAGCATAGATAGGATCTACGTTGTTTGTAACTAGTACACCAACTTGTCCACCGTTTACCCAACCTAGGAATTCCTGGTATCTTGCACCGTTGAATTCTTTTAGGAAGTTTGCTTTACCAGTGAAAGCAACTGAACCTAATTTTTGGTTGATTAAGTGTGCTAAAACCTGTGCTCCTTTAGAACCGTCAGCAAAAACAACAGCTTTGCTTCCTTTTGCTTTCAATTCATTGGCAATTTCAGTAGCAGTCTTATCAGAAGTACCACCACCTACGATTGCATTGTAAACTTCAACTAAAGTTTTGTTTACTGCACTTGGTTTTAATCTATATCTTGAGTCAGCGTTAGCACCAGTTAATGACATGTTAGATTCCACTTGAATGTGTCTCAACATGGTTGCACTTGGTTTTCTAGCCGCTGCGTAAGAAGACTCTAAGCTCGAAGCGTTATAATCTCCTAAGAAATCAGCCTGGAAAGAAACTACCAATTCAGAACCGTTAAGGTCATAAACAGGTAATGCTCTTTGTCCGAATACTTCCTGAGCAGCATCTAGTCCTGCAGCATATGGATATGCATCGAAAGTTACTAATTCAGCTGTAGGATATTTAGCTTTGAATTCAGCGAATAACTTTTTGAAAGTTGGTGAAGCAAAAGAGTGTGATAAAACCACAATCTTTTTGCCTGACGCTTTAGCTTCTTCCAACCCTTTAATAACGAAACTATCTACTTTATCGAAAGTTTCATCTTTACCGTCTAGTTTAGGCTGCTTTACTTTATCATTATCATAAAGAGAAAGTACACTTGCCTGAGCTCTTGCGTTAGTTTTACCTAAATCACCACCAGCCGGGTTTGGTTCAATTTTGATTGGTCTACCTTCACGAGTTTTTACTAAAACACTAGCAAAGTCGAACCCATCAAAATATGTTGAAGCGTAATAGTTAGGGATTCCTGGAATAATATCATGCGGTTTTACCACATAAGGAATCGTTTTGATTACCGGAGCTTCGCAGGCAGCTAAAGTAACTGCTGCTGTAGAGAATCCTAATAATTTAAGGAAATCTCTTCTTGAAGTACTTGATCCGTTCGTCTCAGCATCTCCAAGGAAATCTTCTACCGGAATTTCTTCCTGAAACTCTTTCTGAGCCAGCTTATTGTTTAAAGCTGGATCTTTAAGTTCATGAATACTTCTGAATTGTATTTTGTTTGAAGCCATTTATACTTCTAATTTTTTAGTTATTAATAATGACATTTACCACACTCAAGACCTCCAATTGCATCTACAGTGATTTTACCTCCATCTTGTGGATATTGTTTTTTCAACTTGTCATGTAGATTCTTGAAGTACTCTTTATTATAACCGTTGTTCATATCAACCTCAGTTGTTCTGTGGCACTCGATACACCATCCCATAGTAAAGTCGTTAGCCATTTGAACAACATTCATTGTATCAATTTTTCCGTGACAAGCTTTACAAACAACATCAATTTTGTTGTTAGGGTTCTTTTTGTTGAAAGAATTGATGATCGCTTGTTCACCAGCAATTACGTGCTGAGAGTGGTTGAAGTAAACGAAGTCTGGCATGTTGTGGATTCTTGTCCACTCAACCGGCTGTGTTTTTCCTGTGTACTGTTGTTTTGCAGGATCCCAACCTGTTGCCGCGTAGATCTTCTGGATTTCTCCGTCATAGAATGCCTTATCTTTTCCTGGCTCCATGTAGTGATCTGCGTTGTATTCAGAAATTGTTCTGTGACAGTTCATACAAACGTTCATAGAAGGAATCTCAGATACTTTTCCGTATTTAGCACTAGAGTGACATAATTGACAGTCAATTTTCTGTTCTCCAGCGTGGATTTTGTGAGAGAAGTAGATAGGTTGCTCAGGCTTATAACCTTTGTAAACCCCAATCCACATTAACCAGTTCCAAACTCCGTAAGCAGCAAGAATAGCAAGAACAGCTATTATACCTTTTCCTACATAATGGAACTTCTCATACATTTCCTTGAACGAACGAACTCTCGATTCGTTAAGCCCTGTTAGTTCTTCAGATTGACCTAGTTTAACTAATTGTCTTAGTTTAACCAAAATCCAAACTAATAAACCAGCAATGGCTAATAGGGAAATGATGACAATGTTTGTAGTAGATTTGTCTGCAGGAGCTGCCGCATCAGCGCCAGGTGCAGGAGTTGCTTCCGTTTTTTTCTCTTCCGGAGCAGGTGGGTTAGTAGTGAAAGCTAAAATGTCATCAATATCCTTCTCCGTAAGGTTAGGAAACTGTAACATCTCAGTTTTGTTATACTTTTCAAAAATTTCATTGGCGTATTTATCCCCTGAAGCTCTTAAAGCTTTGTTATCTTTGATCCACTTGTGAAGCCAATCTCTGTCTACACCACCCTCTGTCTTTACACGTTCTACAACCCCCTTTAATGGTGGTCCTATTACCTGTTTGTCCAATGCGTGACATGCAGTACAATTCGCTTTGAAAAGTTTCTCTCCGTTTTTAGGATCGCCGTCTTGCCCGTAAAATGAAGCACTGGTTGATAGCAATAAGCCTATTGCGATCAACGTTTTTTTATAATGCTTTCTCCAACTAATCATTTAAATTATCTTATGTTAGTAAATTATTGAAACATATCAATTCCGCAAAAATAATATTTTTAACAGAAATTTAACGGCAAAGCGAAAGGGGAAAATATCATTTACGTTTAATTTGTATTGATTCTAAATAACTCGTTTGGTATAGTTTTTTAATTTGTATAAATTTGCGGAAACAAGTTTAAATGAGAAATTTGATTAAAATATTTTCGATATTATCATTGTTTGGTTTTTATAGTATTGAAGCCCAGCAGGTTGTTAAAAAAGATACGCTTTCAGGAACAGAGCTTGTCATCACCATGGATTCCAAAATAAATGCTGCTTTGGAAGGAGTTGAAGATAAATGTTCTAAAGTTGTTACCAATAATCCAACCAAAGATTACAGTAATAATGATTCTGGTATTTCTTCAGGGATCAGTACAAAACCTCCTAAAATCTATGTGCCGAATAGGGAATTAACCAATGCTGAAATCTGTAGAAAAAATCCTAGAATTTTAGGATATAAAATTCAGATTACAACGGTTAAAAGCAATGAGGAAGCCAATGAAGTGAAATCTTATTTCAGAAAAAGATTCCCTAATTTGAAGGTAGAAACAGACGCTTCTTTAAGACCAAACTATAAAATTTTAGCAGGAAGCTATTTTACTAAGCAAAGTGCAGCGGGTGATCTTTCAAAAATAAGAGAGTACTTTAAATCTGCAGTAGCTGTACAGTACAGAATTTTCTGCTCAGAAGCAAAATAATATTGAAAATTTCAAAAATATAAAAGCCGAGAATAGTCTCGGCTTTTTTTATTGATAATAGGTTTGTAAAAACTCAAAAAACTCTGACAGTCTAAATAGATTATTGGAAAGTAAATAAACAAATAATAAACTGACGATAAGTGTTAAAAAAGCCATCATTTTAGGAGATGATTTATACGCATAGAACAGCCATCCAATAAGCAATGGATATACGAAAACAAAGTGCCCGCCGTAGATGTATGAAGTATGAAGTCCGAATCTCATGATGCAATGGATGAAGATATCGAAGAAGAATGAGATCATAATGACCTGAACCCATTTGTTCTTAAAATTCTTAAGATAACTCCAACTTATCAGTACTAATAATATCGCTATAAAAATATAAGGAATTACAGATGAATAAAGATCCATATAAAGACCTTTAAAAGTAAAGCCTTTCATGTTATGTTTGTCGGAAATAATGAAACTCGGGAATAGGATATTACCTCCAAAAAAGAATGATAAAATCATATCCCAGGTCGGCATGGATTCTACATTTGAGAATTTTTCGTACTGTTGATTCGTCTTTGAGAAAATGTTCTCGTATTTGAAATCGATCCTATAGAGGTAAAGGAGTGCATATATAGTGATGGCTATTATTCCTCTTAGAATGGCGCTTCCTATTTTTTTCCAGCTTTTAAAAAGACCTTTTTCAAAGAATACCGGAATGAAAACTTTTACAATATTGGTAATAGTGAGCCCTCCAATAGTAATGCCTGCTAATGAGAGTGCTGCTGCAGGAGTCTTTTCTTCCTTTCTGAGCTTTATTGCGGCATAGTGATTATACAAAGAAAGTAAAAACAGAGTGTAGGTAAAGTTCTCCGGAGTGAAGGAAAGGATAATGTTGGTAGAAAATATTCCGAAAAATAGGGTAATGAAAAGACTGTAAGCTAATGGAAGTCTGATGATGTTCTTAAGATATTTGAAGATCTGTACAACGTTTAGGGTAATGATAATATTACTTAGCCATGCAAGGGTGAGCCTAAATGTTATATCCATTTTTCCTCCCGAAATAAATAAACACAATTCTCTGATCCAGTTGAAGAAATAATAGGAGAGCGGATGTCTTTCAAAGCTGCCGCCGGTCATCAGGATAGATTTGTTATCAAAGCTGAAGTAAGCATCCCATGGGATTCTGCTGTCAAAGATGATTCTGTAATGGATGGCGATATAAGAGCCAAGGATTCCGTAGCAAGTAATGAAGAACAGGAAAACCCCCAGTTCTGTATAAGAGGATGGAAAAACCAACCTGAAAAAGTTTAAAAATTTTGTTTTAATAAATGACACGTGTCGTTTTTTTTGCAAAAGTAAAATAAAAAACCACCAGAATTGGTGGTTTTATGAAGATTGTATATACGCTGTGATTATTGTTTGATTATACTTCTTGTAGAAGAAGTTCCATCTGTAAATATTATTTTTAATAAGTAAGTCCCTTTTGGAAGCGAAGAAATGTCTGTTTTTTCATTGGTGGTTTGTAGCAATGCTTTTCCTGTCATATCAAATAGAGTTGAAGATTTAATATTCTTATCTGTTTTGATACTTATCTGTCCTTTTGTGGGATTTGGATAGATTTCTAATGAAGCTTTTTTAGACGAAACTTCATGAGTTCCTAATGTTCCGTTTGTAAGAACCTGTACGTCGTCTATGGAAACAGCGTCAGCATCTGTTGCTGTGTATTGGAATCTTATCTGAACATTAGTTTGCCCCGCATAGGCAGATAAATCTTTCTGAACCGATACAATATTGTATAAGTCGGTGTTTGCATTTCCGTCACCATCGTCAATAAATCCTGTCTCAGTATCTTCTGTCCATAATGTAGTCCAGGTTGTGCCTCCATTTGTAGATATTTGTGCAATAAGATCTCCTAAGTTCTGATCAATCATAAATGACCAGCCTACTACTACTTTAAATTTTAGGAGAGGGGCTGTTGCTCCTGCTAAGCTGAAGGCAGGACTTGTGAGACCAGCTGTATTAGCACCAGAAGCATAATCAATTGCGGCAGATGTATTACTAATAGAATAGGTTGCTATGGCAGCTGATCCACTTGAAGGGAACGTTGTTGCTACATTGGAAGGTCCCCAAGGCCTTGTTGATAGTGTTGCAGACCTTGTCCAACCAGTTGGAGGAAATGTTGCTCCATCAAAATTCTGAGACAATGCTATTTGAGCGCTGCTGTAAAAACTAGCTAATAAAGCTAAAGATAGTAGAATTCTTTTCATGTTAAATATTTTTCTAAAATTAGTGAAAATATTTAATACGGTATGAATAATTTAATATTTATTGTATTTTATTAGTGTTTTCGTTAAGAACTACACGAAAGTGTAGAGCATCCTGCAGTGTCGTCATATCCGGATGGTCTTTTGATAGAAAACTCCGGAAATATTTCTTCATAAGGGTTTTCCAGTGCTTTAGTGAGTTTTTCCAGCATTTCTTTTTGGCCATTGTTGATTTCCTCAATGCATTCATAGAGCAGATAATTTCTTAGAATGAATTTTGGATTTGATTTTGCCATCATTTGTAAAGACTCTTCTCTTGAGATGGTATTTGAATTCAGCCTGGATTCATAATTTTCAATAAAGTTCTTGAGCTTTCCAAGTTTTTCTTCATTTAAAAAAGTATAAGATATATTGCTGAAATGTTCTTCTAAATCAGTACCAACAGTAAATTTTTCCAATTGACAAAAAAATAAAGTGTGATCCAGTTCCAGTTCCTGCATTAATCCCTGCCAGTTGGTAAAAAACTCTTCGTCCTCTTTTCTTAGTTCATCAAAACCAAACTTTCTGCAAAGCATTTTGTCATGAGCTTCCCAGAAATAGGTGCCATATCTGTTTAATGTATTCTCTAAAAACTTCTCATCCTTGATTAACGGATGAAGTGCGTTGGCAAGTTGCCACAGGTTCCATTGAGAGATTTGTCCCTGTTTTCCAAAAGCATATCTTCTTCCTGGAAGATCCGTAGTATTAGGAGTGAAATTTAAATCATATTCATCCATCATGGAATAAGGTCCGTAATCGATCGTGAGTCCCAAAATTGACATATTATCCGTATTCATCACTCCATGCACAAATCCAACCCTGAACCATTCAACCATAAGATCTGCAGTTCGGATGCATATATTTTCAAAGAAATCTTTATATTTTTGGATGTCTGATGATGTGATTTCCGGATAATAATTTTCAATGATAAAATCCAAGAGATCCTTTAGGGTTTTATATTCCTGTTGGGCAGACATCAGTTCAAAGTGGCCAAAGCGGATAAAACTCTCTGCGGTTCTAATTACGGCTGCTCCTTTCTCCAATTGTGGATTTCCGCTATACATAATATCACGAACAACATCTTCTCCTGTAAATGCAAGGCTTAAAGCTCTGGTTGTGGGAACGCCTAAATGATACATGGCCTCACTCATCAGATATTCTCTTACGGAAGATCTGAGTACGGCTCTTCCATCCGCGTGTCGGGAATAAGGAGTTGCTCCAGCTCCTTTCCACTGAATTTCTGTCCTTTTTCCTGAAGTATTAGTGATTTCGCCAGCAATGATAGCTCTTCCGTCTCCAAGCTGTCCTGCCCAGTTTCCAAACTGATGTCCTGCATAGGCTGTAGCATAAGTTTGAACATTGTTGGGAAGATTGTTTCCAACCAGAAAATCAAGGTCTTTTTCTTCGAACGAACCTAATCCTATTTCTTCTGATAGCCTTTCATTAAAGGCAATTAACTGAGGTTTGTCAAAGCCTGCCGGTTTGATAGTTGAAAATAAAACCTTTGGCGTATTCCTTTGCATAGGGTTATTGGAAAAGTCTCCCGGAAACTTCTTGATAAAAGGCTGGCTGATGCGTTCGATATTCATACTTCAAAGGTATTAATTATAAAAGAAAAGACCTTCCAAATTATTGAAAGGTCTTGTGTATTTCTAAAAGAGAATTTATTTATTAAAATCTACCTCATCGTTTGAATGAAGGTTTTCATTAATATTTTCCTCTTTCTTTTCTGTTGGTTTCTTAGGAGTTGGATCTGCCGGTCTTGGATTCTTGATCTCATCAATGGTCTGAAGACTTCCGTCATCTCCATATCCGCCACCTAGTCCCTTAAGGTTTGAACAGCCGTCTTTCCAGTCTGAAGGTTTGATAAACTTATCATCCGGAGTAACTCCTAATGTTTTGTCTGCCCAAACTTTCTTCATGAAGATTGCCCATATTGGTAATGCCATTCTCGCACCCTGACCTTCACCAGTTCCGAAGAAGTGGGTTGCTCTGTCTTCCCATCCTACCCAGGCTCCTGTTGCCAGTTTAGGAGTGATTCCCATGAACCAACCATCGGAGTTGTTCTGTGTGGTACCTGTTTTAGCAGCAATTTCAACACCTTTTGAGATTCCTCTTCTTCCCAGTTCTCCTGAAGCTGTACCATATTGTGCAACACCTTTCATTAATTCAATCATGGTGTAAGCATACATTGGGTTCATTACTTCTTTAGGTTCTACATTAACTTCCTTAATTACTCTACCGTTGGCATCCTCAATTCTCCAGATCATTTCCGGTTTATTGTGATTTCCGTAGTTAGCAAAAGTACTGTAGGCACCTAGCATTTCATAGATTGTAATATCTGATGAACCAAGGGCGATGGTATTGTTTCTTGGAATATCTTCTGTTACTCCCAGGTCTCTTGCAGTTTGGATAACTGCATCTACACCGGTCATTTCAATAAGTCTTGCAGCAATTGGGTTCTGAGAGTGTGCTAAACCATCTTTCAGGGTAAGCATTCCTCCTCTTCCCGGTACATGCCATCCATTGTGGTCGTAAGTTCCGTTAGAAACCGTTGAACAAGGGGTCATACCCAGTTTCATAATTGCAGTTGCATATACAAAAGGCTTGAATGTAGATCCTACCTGTCTCTTACCTTGTTTAATGTGGTCATACTGGAAGTGCTGCCAATCAATTCCTCCTACCCAGGCTTTGATCTCTCCGGTTCCTGGAACCATAGACATTAAACCTGCCTGTGCAATTTGTTTGTGGTATCTGATAGAGTCCCAAGGTGACATTTCAACCTCTTCTTCTCCTGCCCATGTAAATCTTGAAGTTTTGATTGGTTTTTTGAACTCCATCATGATAGAATCGTCAGGCATACCATCTGCTTTTAACAGCTTGTATCTGCCGGTTCTTTTCATGGCCTGAAGCATTACATCTTTGATTTGCTTGTCTGTAAGATAGTAGAAAGGTCTGTTTTTTCTTCCTCTCTGTTCTGCATCAAATCTTTTCTGAAGATCAGTTAAATGTTCCTTAATTGCTTCCTCTGCATACTTCTGCATTTTAGAATCAAGGGTAACATAAATTTTTAAACCGTCTTTATATAGATTTAGTTTTTTACCGGTTTCTTTTTCGTGAGACTCAAGATATTTATCAATCTCTTTTCTCAGATAGAATTTGTAATAAGCAGAATATCCGTCAGTGATACTCTTAATTGGATGGAAATCTACTTCTACAGGAGTATTGATTGCTTTTTCATAAGTAGCAGCATCAATATATCCGGTTTTCTGCATTTGATCCAATACAACATTTCTTCTTTCCTTAGCCTTTTCGGGATATCTGTAAGGGTTATTCTTTCTTGGGTTTTCAAGCATTGCTACAAAAGTTGCAGCTTCCGGAAGGGTAAGTTCAGAGGTTTTTTTGTTAAAATAAACTCTGGATGCCATTTCAACACCATTTGCATTAAATAAGAAGTCAAACTTATTGAAATAAAGAGTGATAATCTCTTCTTTGGTATATCTTTTTTCAAGACTTACAGCTACTACCCATTCTTTCAGTTTCTGGAATGCTCTTTCAAATTTATTCTGAGAAGCAGTTCCGGTGAAAAGAAGTTTGGCTAACTGTTGAGTAATGGTAGAACCACCACCACGTCCTCCACCATAAGCAACGGCTCTGGCAATAGAGTATAAGTCGATTCCTGAATGTTCTTTAAAACGCTCATCCTCTTTTGCCTGAAGGGCATAGATAAGGTAAGGAGGAAGGTCCTTATAAACGATAGGTTGAGTTTTTTCTTTCTCAAATTTACCTAAAGTTACCCCATCTGAAGATATGATTTCAGAAGCTACGAAGATATCCGGGTTCTCAAGTTCTTTTACATCCGGCATCTCTCCAAGGAATCCCTGGGAAACCGCAAAGAAAAGTCCTGAAATCCCTAAAACTACCGCAATGAGTCCAATCCAAATAAATGAGACCCATTTTTTCCAAGAGGTGTTCTTTTTTTTGGGAGGCAGAGGAAATGTTTTCCCCTTATTTCCTGCATTTTTATTGTTTACTTCCATTTATGGTTACGGTTTAGCCGTTTCTATTTTTATCCCAACATCCTCAATTCCAGGAAGGTTGTCGTTTCTCATTGCCTGAGATAGACCAATTTCATATTTTCCTTTCGCTGGAAATTTATAATTTACCTTATATTGAAAAAAAGTTTCCTTTGTGTCACCAAAGCCTGTACCAAGCCATTCTCCGTTTGGTTTAGCCAAAACATAATTCAGGGTATCTGTCTCCTTTTTCTTGTTTTGGAGGTTGGTTAAATTCACAATAAACCTTATATTACTGTAAGGATAATTGTTGTTATTTCTTACGACAAATATAATATTTTTAGGATTCTGCGGATCTGAAATTTCAAGATTAAATTTTTGTTCACTTTTCTTATTCCACTTATTATCAACGGAATTCATAATAACATCTTCTCCTGAAGAAGAGTTACAGCTAAAGAAAAGGATAAAGGTGAATAATCCTAAAATTTTACGCATTTTTATCTTTTTTGGGAGGATATTTCTTTTTAAATTTTTTCTTGTGTGGGTTGCCTTGTTGCGCTTTATCTGCATCAGGGTTTGCTTCAGCTTTTACGTTGTCCACAGGTGCTTTTTGTTGCTGTTGCTGTTGTGGTTTTGGTTGCCTTGGCTGATTTTCGGAATTTGTATTAGGGTTTTCAGATTTCTCAGGTCTATTAGGTCTTTCCTGTCTTTCAGACCTGTTTTTCTTTTGTCCCTGTGGTTGTCCTTGTCCTTGTCTTTGTTCCTGCCCCTGATTTTGATTGTTGTTTGGCTTGTTTTGATTGTTTCTGTTTCTGTTGTTTCTGTTTTTCTTCTCAAAGCGGTCTACATTGTTCTCCTGAATAAGGTCAATGCTTTGAGATGGTGTTTCAGGCTGTTTCAGATCTTCTAAAGGAAGAATTTTTTCTCCTTTTTTGTTCTTTGAAATCAGTTTTTTAACAAGATCAATATCAAAATCATACCATGCAATGGAGTTGTCCACATAAGCAAACCACATTTTCTTTTTGAAAACGTCTATTTTAATACAGAATGCTCTTCCTTTTTCTGTATCAAGGGTTGTAGAAGAAGAAGGGAAGTGGCTTAATGCATCCAGATAACTGTCAAGTTCATAGTTAAGGCAACATTTAAGCTTACCGCACTGTCCTGCAAGTTTCTGAGGATTAATACTTAACTGTTGATATCTGGCTACGTTTGTATTTACAGATCTAAAGTCTGTTAACCACGTAGAACAGCAAAGTTCACGTCCGCAAGATCCTATTCCGCCTACTTTTGCAGCTTCCTGTCTGAACCCGATTTGTTTCATATCAATCTTGGTTCTGAAAGCTCCAGCGTAATCTTTAATCAACTGTCTGAAGTCTATACGGTTATCAGCCGTATAATAAAACGTTATTTTTGAAGAATCTCCCTGATATTCAACATCAGTTACCTTCATTTCAAGGCCTATTCTTTGAGCAATTTTTCTTGCTTCAAGCTTTACGCCATCTTCTTTTTTTCTTGCTTCCTGCCATACCTCAAGATCTTTTTGGTTGGCCTGTCTGTATATTTTAAGTGCTGATTCTTCTGAAAACTTTTTCTTTTTCATCTGAATCTTTACTAATTCTCCCGTAAGGCTTACTACGCCTACATCGTGTCCCGGACTAGATTCTACTGTAATTACGCTACCTATATGTAAAGGGATATTATTTACATTCTTATAAAACGATTTTCTGTCATTTTTAAACCTAACTTCTACAAAATCACACCTGTTTGGTGCTGGATTGTTGATGTTAGAAAGCCAGTCAAAAACACTTAATTTATAACTATTCCCGCAGGTATTTACATTTTCACAGCCATTTGCGGTTTTTTTAGGACCACAAGAATGTGCAGAATCGCCGGATGTTTTACATCCACAACTCATATTACTATTATTTATAATCTTGCAAATTTATGTATTTTTATCTTTATGCAATTCTAAAATACTCAAATAACCTGAATTCCGGGAAAAACATTTCTATATTTTGAGTAGGATGTGATTAGAGAATTGTACAGAAGCTAAGTTTTGCATGTTTGGAGAGCTGGTTTTCGAGTTTTTTAAAAATTTATAATTGTTGAAAAAGACCTGTCGATAATTTTAACATTTTTTTAGACTTACCTTAATCTTGATGCTTGGAAAGATGATAATTCACTTGTGTTAAACATATGTTTAATATTAAACGATTTTATCATTGTTTAGTTTACCTATTTATAATCCTTTGTTAATTATCGTTTTGTGGTTTATTATGTCTAGAATGTTATTTTAAACATAGTTTTCTTTTTGTATATTGTTTAAAATGTTATGAAATATTAACAGGTGTATTCAAAATAATTTTATATTTGGGTTATATAATAATAGTCTATGAAAAAAATATTAGTATCAACTGCTTTATTGGCGGGCGTTTTATCTTACGCAGGAGGCTTTAGAGTTTCTCTGCAGGGGGTAAAACAATTGGCAATGGCGCATACTAGTGCTCATGCCGAAGATGCAAGTGTGGCATTCTTCAACCCGGCAGGTATGTCATTTATTCCTTCCAAGCTGAGTGTAGTAGCGGGAGGGTTTGGTGCAAGTAATAAAGTTACTTTTCAAAACTTAAATACTTTGCAGAGTACAGAAACGGATAACCCTCTGGGAACTCCTTTCTATGCTGCGATTACTTATAAGCCAATAGAGAAACTATCCGTAGGTCTTAGTGTTTCAACGCCTTTTGGAAGTACAATCCAGTGGCCGGAAAACTGGGAAGGTAAAGAAATGGTACAAAAACTGGAACTGAAAAGTTTCTATTTCCAACCGATGGTTTCTGTGAAACTGGCTCCATGGTTGGCTTTTGGTGCTAGCTATATCTATGCAAGAGGAGTTGTAAATTGGGATAAAGCCGTAACACAATTCGGAGGACAGGTTAATATTAAGGACGAAAAAGCAACCGGACATGGGTATGGATTTGGTTTCTATTTCAGACCTGATCCAAAATTAGATGTGAGTATTGCTTACCGTTCACCAGTAGATATGAAAGCTAAGAACGGAGTGGCTACATTCAAGTTCCCAACGCAAACACCTTATTCACTATTGAAATTGAATGCTGCAGGCCAGGATGGGTTTACTGCAGAGCTTCCATTAGTTGAAGAATATACAATTGGTTTAACCTATAAAGTGACACCGAAATGGCAGATTTCTGCTGATTTCAACTATCACGGATGGGAAAGATATAGTAAACTTACTTTGGATTTTGACAATGCACCACTTGCACCTAACAATCCAGGTGATCCAACATTAGTTGTTAGTCCTAAGAACTTTAAAAACTCTAAAACATTCAGATTGGGAACTCAATATGCATTCACTAATATGATCTACGGACGTTTAGGAGCATATTATGATGAGTCTCCTTATACCAATGAGAACTTTATTCCGGAAACACCTTCTTTTGATACCTATGTAATTACGGGTGGGGTAGGATTTAAACTAAAGCAGTTTGGAATTGACATTGCTGGAGGATATGCAATGCCTCAATATAGAAATGTTAATAATGCTAATCTTGGATTCTATGGACAAGCAAAAGCAAGAGCGTTCTATTTTGGTCTTGGTTTATCTTATAATCCTTTTTAATTTAAAAGACTATGAAAAAAATTATAATATCAACAGTAGCAGTTTCTGCGCTTCTTTTTACCGTAACAAGCTGTAAAACTGATTTTGATACCGATGTAAAAGATATACAAGTGTCAAAAGGAAGTGCTGATTTCTCAAAGTATGTTGCTTTAGGAAACTCACTGACTTCCGGATATAGAGATGGAGCTCTTTATATAGATGGCCAAAATGAATCTTATCCTTCAATGTTAGCAGGGCAAATGAAACTTGTAGGTGGAGGAGAGTTTAAGCAGCCTTTAATGGGGGATAACAACGGAGGATTGCTTCTACCTATAGGAGGTGGTGCTACCGCTCAGATTCAGGATACAAAGCTTTATATAAAAAGTTTTGTTGATGGAGCACCTGATATTGGTCCAATTAATGATAATAAAGCAGCAAATTTAGTGAGTAATATTCTTAAGGGGCCTTTTAATAATATGGGGGTTCCCGGAGCAAAAGTAGCTCATTTGTTAGCTCCAAAATATGGTGATATTGCGGGAATACCAGGAAAAACTGCAAATCCTTATTTTGTTAGATTTGCTTCATCAGCTAATGCTTCTGTAATAGAAGATTTTGCAAACCAAAACCCTACGTTCTTCTCATTATGGATTGGGAATAACGATGCTTTACTATATGCTTTAGCAGGTGCAGACAATTCTATTGAAACTTTAACACCTCCCGCTCAGTTTAAAACATATTATGATATGTTGATTTCTAAAATTGAAGCCACAAAAGCGAAAGGTGTTATTGCTAATATTCCCAGTGTAACATCTATTCCTTCTTTAACAACAATACCAACAAATCCTTTGACGGCAGCTGTTTTAGGAAAAGGAAATGTTGCTGCTGGAGAGGCTGCAATTGATGATTTAAATAAAAACGTATATGGACCATTAAGCCAGATTTTAACAGCATTAGGAGCTGGAGACAGAATTAAACCTCTTTCTAAAACAGCAGCTAATCCATTGTTGATTAAAGATGAAAGCATTCCAAATTTAGGAACGCAAATTGCGGCTGCGGCTGCGGCTTCTGGAAATCCAACTTTAGTAATGCTTTCTGCTTATCTTGGTGCTACTTATGGGCAAGCAAGACAGGCGAAATCTGGAGACCTTATTCCTTTAACAACAAAAGCTGCTATTGGTACAGTTGAGCCACTTCCTGCACCTATTCCTGCATCTCTTGGCGCTAGAGGGATAGCTTACCCATTTGCAGATAAATATGTTCTGATTCCATCTGAGATTAAGGAAATCAATGATGCTATTGATGCTTATAACGTAACTATTAAGGCTGCAGCCACTGCAAAAGGATATGCTTTTGTGGATGCTAATGCTAAACTTAAGCTGCTAGCTGGAGATTCTGGTATTTCATGGGATGGAGTAAAATATACTGCTAAGTTTGTTTCCGGAGGGGCATTCTCATTGGATGGAGTACACTTAACAGGTAGAGGGTATGCTGTTATTGCTAATGAATTTATTAATGCAATTAATGCAACTTATAAATCGTCATTACCTCAGGTGAATCCTAATAATTACTCAGGAGTTACACTACCATAATTATTGATTAAATAAAAACTTAGAAACCACAAGAGTAAATCTTGTGGTTTTTTTTTAAATTTGCAAAATCTTTTAAAAAGTAAAAATGGCCGATCAGTTAAGTTATCTATTTTGTACAAGAACCAGCAGGGACTTGGCAGAGAAAATTGCCCAGAGTTATGGGAAAGAATTAGGAAAAATCAACTTTCAGGAGTTCAGCGACGGGGAATTTGAACCTGTTTTGGACGAATCTGTAAGAGGAGGAAGGGTTTTCCTAATCGGATCTACATTCCCGCCTGCAGACAATCTTTTAGAACTTCTTCTAATGATTGATGCAGCGAAAAGAGCTTCTGCAAAGAGCATTACCGTTGTAATTCCTTACTTCGGACTTGCCAGACAGGACAGAAAAGACAAACCAAGAGCGCCGATCGGTGCTAAGTTAGTTGCAAACCTTCTTACAGCAGCGGGAGCAACAAGAGTAATGACAATGGATCTTCACGCAGATCAGATTCAAGGGTTCTTCGAAATTCCGGTAGATCACCTTTATGCTTCTTCGATCTTTGTTGATTACATTAAGTCTTTACACCTTGATAACCTTACGATTGCTTCTCCGGATATGGGAGGTGCGAAAAGAGCGAAAAACTATGCTGGTCACCTAGGTGCAGAAGTGGTAATTGCTTATAAGGAAAGAAAGAAAGCAAACGTTGTAGAAGAAATGTTCCTTATTGGAGATGTAACAGGTAAGAACGTAATTCTTATTGATGACATGATTGATACTGCAGGAACACTTTGTAAAGCTGCTGATATCCTTATTGAAAAAGGTGCAAAAACTGTAAGAGCTATGGCAACTCACGGAGTGCTTTCAGGTAAGGCTTACGAGAATATTGAGAACTCAAAACTTCTGGAAGTTATTGTAACTGACTCAATTCCTGTTAAAAATAATTTGTCAACTAAAATAAAAGTGCTATCTTGCGCCCCATTATTTGCGGATGTTATGACAATGGTTCATGAGCACAAATCAATCAGTAGCAAGTTTGTTATTTAATTGATTTAAAGTAGTTTGCAGATTAAAATAAGAACAATTTTTTAAATTTTTTATAAATGAAATCTATTACAATTCAAGGTACAAAAAGAGAAAGCGTGGGCAAAAAGTCTACAAAAGCTTTACGTGATGCTGAATTAGTTCCTTGTGTTGTTTATGGAGGTGAGGCACCTTTAAACTTCTCTGCTGAAGAGAAAGCTTTCAAAGGATTAGTTTACACTCCTGAAGCACACACGGTATCTATTGAAGTTGACGGAAAAACAATTCCAGCAGTTCTTCAAGATATTCAGTTCCACCCAATTACTGACAAAATTCTTCACATTGACTTCTACCAACTATCTGACGATAAGCCAGTAGTTATGGAAGTTCCAGTAAGAATTATTGGACGTTCTAAAGGTGTTGTAGCTGGTGGTGTTTTACGTCAGTCTTTCAGAAAACTAAAAGTAAAAGCTATTCCGGCTAACCTACCTGACGAAATCGTTGTAGATGTTACTCCATTAAGAATCGGTAACAAACTTTACATCGGTGGTATCAAAACTGAAGGATATTCTTTCATGCACCCAGACAATGCAGTAGTAGTTGCTGTTAAGATGTCTAGAAATGCAATGAAAGGAGGTGCAGCAGCAATGGATGATGAAGATGATGAAGAAGTTGCAACTGAAGAAGGAGCAGCTCCAGCAGAAGAAACTGCAGCAGAATAAGAATTGCTTATTTAAACAATATAGAACCCGTCATTTTTTGACGGGTTTTTTATTGATGGTATTAGTAGGAAAGGCTGTACGTAATTTTAGTTTTTCTCGCTTAATTTTCTTTGCTTCATCAGCTTACTTCGTTATTCCTCATTGAATATTTCTATTAACTGACAAGTATCAGCTAGTATCTCCATGCTTCCTTTCGGAAAAAAAGCCGTAAATTTGAAGGGTTCTAAATAAGAACGTTTTAATTTAAAAAATAAATAAATGTTTGACATTCAGGAAATAAGAAGCCAGTTTTCTATATTGGACAGAGAAGTGAATGGTAAGCCATTGGTTTACTTGGATAATGCAGCTACATCTCAAAAGCCAAATTCGGTTTTAGACGTCTGTCACGCATATTATACAGAACTTAATGCCAATGTTCACAGAGGTATTCATACATTAAGCCAACTAGCAACAGAAGAAATGGAACTTTCCAGAAGAAAGATCCAGAAGTTCATTAATGCAGAACATGACTTTGAAGTTATTTTTACCAAAGGAACAACCGAAGGACTAAACCTCATCTCTTATATTTTAACACAGAAATTACAAAAAGACGATGAGATCATTATTTCCTATCTGGAGCACCATTCCAATATTGTTCCATGGCAGTTGCTTTGTGAAAGAACCGGAGCAAAACTTCGTGTGATTCCTATTGACGAGAATGGAATTCTTCAGTTAGATTATTTTGATCAATTTTTAAGTGAAAAAACAAAAGTAGTTTCTGTAAATCAGGTTTCTAATGCATTGGGAATTGTAAATCCTATTGAAGAAATCATTGCAAAAACAAGAAAAAATACCGATGCTTATGTTGTGATTGATGGGGCACAATCTGCTCCTCACTTCAATATTGATGTTCAGAAGATGGATTGTGATTTCTTTGTATTCTCAGGACATAAAATGTACGCTCCGATGGGAACAGGTATTTTATATGGAAAGCGTGAGATATTAGAAGCTTTACCACCATTCCATGGAGGTGGTGAGATGATTGCAACATGTTCTTTTGATGGAACAACCTATGCAGGACTTCCGTTTAAATATGAAGCAGGAACACCCAATGTAGGCGGAAATATTGCTTTAGGGGCAGCGGTTGATTTTATGAACAGAGTAGGACATGAAAATATTCAGAACCATGAAAATGCTTTATTAGAATACGCTCAAAGACATCTTTTAGAAATTGAAGGTCTTAAAGTATATGGTGAAAAAGCGAAGAGAACAGGAGTTGTTTCCTTTAATCTGGAAGGAGTTGGGATTTCTTCCGATGTAGGAATGATCCTGGATAAAATGGGTATTGCTGTAAGAACAGGACATCACTGTACACAACCTATCATGGAGTTCTTTAATATTGCAGGAACTGTAAGAGCAAGTTTTGCTGTTTATAATACCTTTGAAGAGATTGATCTTTTAGTAGAAGGCGTTAAAAAAGCACAACGAATGTTGAGTTAACAATGCAAAAAACATATAAAAAAGCCCTGTCAGTAATGATAGGGCTTTTTTTATTATCGAACTTTCGGTGTGAAAGTTAATTCTTGTTTTAAAGCGTCGGCTTCCAGTCAACAACTGCTCTGATGAACGCTTCAGCATTTTCAACAGGAACGTTTGGAAGAATTCCGTGTCCAAGGTTGGCGATGTATCTGTCTTTTCCGAAACGGTTGATCATTTCGTTCACCATTTTCTTGATCGTCTCAGGAGTTGAATGCAATCTTGCAGGGTCAAAGTTTCCTTGTAAAGTCATCGTGTGATTCGTTAGTGTTCTTGCGAATTCCGGTTTAATAGTCCAGTCAACACCAAGAGCAGAAGCTTTAGACATCGTCATATCTTCCAATGCAAACCAGCATCCTTTCCCAAATACTACTACATGAGTAAGAGGGCTTAATGCTTCAACAATCTGGTTGATGTACTGCCAAGAGAATTCCTGATAATCAGTTGGAGAAAGCATTCCTCCCCATGAATCAAAAACCTGTACAGCAGAAACACCTTTTTCCACCTTTCTCTTAAGATAAGCAATGGTAGTGTCAGTGATCTTTTGAAGTAATAAATGAGCCGCTTCAGGCTGTTGGAAACAGAAAGACTTAGCAATATCAAAAGCCTTACTTCCTTTTCCTTCTACACAGTAGCAAAGAATTGTCCATGGAGATCCGGCAAAACCGATCAATGGAATATCATTGTCTAATTTCTGTAGCGTTAATTCAATAGCATCAAAAACGTATCCTAAAGTATCGTTCACATCCGGAGTTTCGATATTCTGAACCTGTTCCATTGTTCTGATCGGAGTATCCAACCAAGGACCAACGGATTCTTTCATTTTGAAATCAATCCCCATAGCCTGTGGAACTACCAAAATATCAGAAAACAGGATCGCCGCGTCTAAAGGAAATCTGCGGATAGGCTGTAATGTAATCTCAGCAGCAAGTTCAGGTGTCTGACATCTTGTAAAGAAATCATATTTGTCTCTTAAGGCAATGAATTCCGGCAGATATCTTCCAGCCTGCCTCATCATCCAGACAGGAGGTCTTTCAACGGTTTCTCCGCGAAGTGCTTTTAAATATAGGTCGTTTTTAATCATAATCTATTTAATCTAATATTACCGTCATAATGCGGTAACAGAAATTTTAAAGTTTGCTCACAATTTCCTGTCTTATCAGCTCAAATATAGAGCTCAGCGTATTTTCTTCAGACGTAAAAATGTTCTCGTGAGTATAATTTCTTAATTCCCCGGAGGTGGTTTCTCCAATCGAAAACAGCTTCATATCTTTCAGGGAATTTTGCTTTGCAAAACTACGAACTCCGCTTGGACTAAAAAATACTGCGGCATGATATTTTTCAGGAATTAAAGGATTGATTTCCTCCGTATTGTAGATTGTAATCTTTTTATACTTAATATTTTGAAGAGGAAGCTCCTTATCAAGCACGTTGATGGCAAGATTACCGCAAAAGTGGAGAAACTGTTCATGCTGGCAGTTTCCGATAATGAATCTGGAAAGCGAATCAGCATTTCTTAATACCTTAAATGTTCCAAAGCCATGTTTCCTTAATGCTTTCTTGGTTTTTTCACCAACGCAGTAGATCTTGTTGTAGTTTTTAGCCGTGAAATTCTCATTAGGCTTAAATCTGTTTTTAAAAAAAGAAGCTACACCATTTACGCTGGTAAAAATCAACGAGTAATTTTTCAGATCAAACGGGCTGATCAGAATAGGTTTGGTCTTAATTACCTCAACACAGTCAACCGAGATATCCTCTCCTAATTCTTTGGATATTGTTGCTTGGTCTATATTTTTGGTAAATAAGATTTTCATGTCTGTTGATTAGAAAATGAAAAGGGGTTAAAAGAGAAGCTTGAAATCTAAAAGCTCTTAGATCTGGCTTTTGATTTCTGCCATCAATTCTTTTCCACCATTTTCCAGTACTACTTTTGCAAATTTTTGTCCAAAATCTTCTGTAGAGTTGTACTCGAAGTTCTCATCAATAGCAATGCAGTTTTTACCATCCAGCGAGCAAAGTGCTGCTGTAAAGCGGATCTGATCCTCAATAATCTCTGCAAAAGCTCCGATAGGGGCTGTACATCCTCCTTCTAAAGTGCTTAGGAAGTTTCTTTCAATCTCTACACAGGTTTGAGTAGGCTGGTGATTGATTTGTCTTAGTATTTCATTGATCTCCGGTTTGTCGGAATGTCCTGCCACAGCAATAACGCCCTGAGATGGGGCAGAAATCATTACCGGAAGCATTTCATAATCAATTTCCATTTTCATTCTTTTGATCCCAGCCAAAGATAGAATGGTGGCATCAAAATCTCCATCTTCAAGTTTTTGAAGACGGGTCTGGATATTTCCACGGATATCTGAAAATTCAGTATTAGGGAAATGTCTTAACCAGAAAGCTCTTCTTCTCAAACTGCTTGTTGCAAGCTTCAGTTCATGAAGCTCTTTGTTTTTTGCGGATGCTTTTCTGATGAGAATGTCTTGTGGATAATCTCTTTCCAAATAGGCTATCATCTCAATATTCTGAGGTAATAGGGTAGGAACATCCTTTAATGAGTGAACAGCAATATCAATCTCATCATTCAATAAGGCTGTATCAAGGTCTCTTGTGAAAACCCCGGTGATCCCTAATGAATACAAAGGTTGATTAAGGTTCTTATCGCCAGAAGAAACGATAGGAACGATTTCCGTTAAATAATTGTTGTTCTGAAGGTGCCTCGCAACCTCTCTAGCCTGCCAAAGTGCAAGTGCGGAATTTCTTGTTCCGATTCTAATGCTTTTCATTGAATTCGTTGTTTGGTTGTTCAACTAATATTTCGTGCATTAATTTACTAATTTCTTCGGCTTTTAAAGGATTATCGATGATATATTTTGCAAAACGGTTGGTGATCTTCTGGATCATTTTATCAGAAAGTTCCATGTCCGTAATACCTATATATTTATTTTTCTTATAAAAGTTATGCATTTCATTGCGTTCCATGTTCTTTAAAACAGCTTTGAAATGATGAATGTTTGGTGCTAGTTTTCTTTTTTTCTCCCATTCAATGAAGTCTTTCATCAGTTCCTTAATGATCTTTTCAGCTTTAGGAATTTCTTTTTCCCTTTGTTGAATTGTTTCCTGGATTTGTTTTGAAAGCTCATCAACATCAATTAAGGTTACATTTTTATTTTCTGTAACATTCTTTTCAACGTTGTGAGGAATGGAAAGATCAATCACCAATGTTTCCTTTCCGTTCGGGAAATGCGATTGGTTGATGATTGGGTGTTTTGCCCCAGTGGCCACGATTAGGATATCAGTGTTTTTTAATTCCTTGTCAACATCAGAATAATCAACATGAGGAATATTATATTTCTGGGAAATTTTTTCAGCTTTCTCCTGAGTTCTGTTTGCGATTTTAATTTTCGGCTGATAAACATGTTTTACCAGGTTTTCTACCGTATTCTGTCCAATCTCACCTACACCAAGAAGAAGAATGTTCTTTTCAGCAATTCTCTTTTGGCTGTTTAAGATATAGTGAACAGCTGCATAAGAAACAGAAGCGGCTCCGTTAGAAATTCCAGTTTCGTTCTTTATCCTTTTGGAAATCTGAATAGCAGCATTAATAGCTCTTTCAAGATAAGGGTTAGAATTCTGTCTTTCTTTTTTAAAACGGCTGTATGCTTTTTTGATCTGACCGATAATCTCAAAATCTCCGATAATCTGGCTTTCTAAGCCGGCAGCTACTCTGAAAAGGTGTATTAAAGCCTCTTCTTTGGTTAGGATATTGGCAAACTGAAGAAAATCTGTAAGATTTACTCCAATGGTTTTGCAATACTCTTCTGCAACTAAAAGATAATTGGAAGATGTGGTATAGATCTCGGTCCTGTTACATGTGGAAACCACAAATGCATCCCCAAGGTCTTCCTGATGGACGCGGGAAACAAAGTTTTTGATGTTTTCATCAAAGAATGCAAACTTTCCTCTCGTTTCTACATCGGCCTTTTCGTAGCTTATAGAAAGCACGGCAAAATTCGATGTTCGATGGATGTTGGAATACTGTAACATAAGCAGTCGCAAATTTACGCTTTTTTTAATTAATCATCCTCTGATAGTGTATATGATAATTATCGTAAAAAACTATAGGGTGGAAGTAAATCATACAAAGAAAAAGAATGCTCAAAACTTAAGCTGCTAAAGGAAATTTTACCAATCCATTTATTTTCTGCTTTTCTTCATGTTTTTATGGTCCAAATTCCTCCGTTAATTTTAGTTGAAATCAAACTCTGTAATTATCTAAACAGAAAGTTAATAAAGAATTATAAATTTTAATAAAATTTTAACCAAATTAAGTTGTGATGAAATTTCTTTAGTAGTGTTTAATTTATATCTTTGTAAACTTAAAATCAGAAGAAAAATATGAGTTTATTTGATATGTTTACGCAAGAAATTGCGATAGACCTGGGAACAGCCAATACCCTTATCATCCATAATAATAAAATTGTTATAGATCAACCGTCAATTGTTGCAATTGAACGCTCTACGGGTAAACCCATTGCGGTAGGTGAACAGGCGAAGCATATGCAAGGTAAAACTCACGAAGATATCAAGACGATCCGTCCATTGAAAGATGGGGTTATCGCAGATTTCCACGCTTCTGAACATATGATTAAGGAATTTATCAAGAAAATTCCTGGAATTAAAGGTAAATTCATACAGCCTGCATTAAGAATTGTAATCTGTATTCCTTCTGGTATTACTGAGGTTGAAAAAAGAGCGGTAAGAGACTCAGCTCAGAAAGTAAACGCAAAAGAAGTAAGGTTAATCTACGAACCAATGGCAGCTGCTATAGGAGTTGGGATCGACGTACAGAAACCTGAAGGAAATATGATCATCGATATAGGTGGAGGTACTACTGAAATTGCTGTAGTAGCTTTAGGAGGTATCGTATGCGACAAATCTGTGAAGATTGCAGGAGACGTATTTACTAATGATATTGCTTATTACTTAAGAACTCACCATAACCTTTATATTGGAGAAAGAACTGCTGAAAGAATTAAAATTGAAGTAGGTTCTGCAGTAGAAGATCTTGATGTAGATATCGAGGATATCCCGGTACAAGGTAGAGACCTTATTACTGGTAAACCTAAAGAAATTATGGTTGGATATAAGGAAATTGCACGTGCATTAGATAAATCTATCATCAGAATTGAAGATGCTGTAATGGAAACTCTTTCCCTTACACCGCCGGAATTGGCTGCTGATATTTATAAAACTGGTATTTATCTTGCCGGAGGAGGTGCATTATTAAGAGGTTTAGCGGACAGAATTCACAAAAAAACAGGTCTTCCTGTATTTGTGGCAGAAGATCCGTTGAGAGCGGTAGTTCGCGGAACTGGTATTGCCCTTAAGAATATGGATAAATTCAATTTCTTAATTAAATAATTTTAACTTTTTACGACTATATATCTGAATGGGATTTTTGCTGAGATTATTTTCGAAGAACACACTTTTTGTCTTCTTTATATTCCTGCAAATTATTGCTCTGGTTCTGATATTCTCTAGAAATGCCATGCAGAGATCCTGGATTGCGGGCCAAACGGCTGCGTTAAATTCATGGATTTCCGGGTATATCGACGAGGGAGTTTCTTATCTGAAGCTAAAACAGATCAATGAAGATCTTGTTGTTCAGAATAAAGCTCTTATGGCAGAACTCTATGGAAAAGATGGAACAAAGAATCCTGTTTTCAAAAGAGTGCATGATACCATTGGAGGTGGTCAGATCTATACTTTTGTTGATGGTGAAATTGTTTTCAACAGTATCAACAGAAGAAATAACTATTTTACAATCAACCGTGGCCGTAGAGATGGAGTCTTCCCTCAGATGGGGGTAATGGCACCTAGAGGTATTGCGGGGATTGTTATCAATTCTACAGACAGTTATGCATTGGTTCAATCTGTATTGAGCGTTAATACGATCAGAATTAATGCAGCCCTGAAAAATTCCGGATATTTTGGAACGTTAACATGGAATGGGGATAACTCCAGGGTAATGCACCTTGCAGATATTCCTAAATATGTTGCTTTAAAAGTAGGAGATTCTGTTGTTACAGACGGTAAATCAGCTATCTTCCCGAAAGGGGTGATGATTGGAACTATTGCCGGATATTCAGTAGATAATAAAACCGGTTTCTGGGATATTTCTGTGGAGCTGAGTGAAAAAATGGGAGCGTTGAATAAAGTGTATGTCGTGAAAAATCTGAAAAAAGCCGAAGTGCAGAAAATTCAGGACACGATGCAAGCTGTAATAAAAAAGGAAAATGATTAGCAGGACTTTATTTACCGATATATTAATCATGATTTTTCTTGTTGCATTACAGATTTTTGTATTGAACAGAATTACTATTTTTGGGAAATATACTCCGGTATTATATCCTGTATTTGTCATGTTCTATCCTTTTTTCAGAAATAAATTTCAGTTCTTAGCACTAAGCTTTTTAATAGGACTTTCTGTAGATGGATTCCTTAATACATGGGGGATTAATGCTTTTGCAACAACGTTGATTGCTTATTTCAGAACGTTGATATTCAGAACGTCTACAGATACCTCTACAGACTTTTTCTCTTTTCAGTCCCTTCAATGGGCGCAGTTTTTGCTGTTTTTATTTTCAAGTATCTTCCTGCATCAGCTTTTAGTACAATATATTGAGTTCTTTAAGTTTAGCAGGTTTTTTGAAATATTATTTAATGTTTTGGTAACTAGTGTAATTTCGTTTATATTTATCGTTATCTACGCATTAATATTTAAAATCAAACAAAAAGTTTGAACACACGTTATTTAAAAATTTTTTCCGTCCTTGTTGTAATCGCTCTTATTTTTGTAGCGAGGCTTGCTTATTTACAGCTGTTTACAGACCGTTATGCACTGAATGCAGCCAACACTTCCATTAAAATTGAATATGTAATTCCTCAGCGAGGAGTTATTTTTGACCGTAATGGGAAGATCATGGTAGGAAACCAGCCTGCTTATGAAGTTTCCTTTACCCAAGGTTTAATGAAGCCTGATTTTGATACATTAGGCTTTTGCAGTCTGATGAAGATCTCTAAAGCGGACTTCATCAATAAGATCAATTTTATTAAAAAAGAAAAGTATTATTCTAAGCTGACTCCTATGACTTTTTTAAAGGATCTCAGCAGAGAAGATATCGCAAGAGTGCAGGAGATTATTTTTAAATATCCGGCGTTTAATATTGTACAGAGACCTCAGCGTCAATACGAAGTATCTACTTCCGGAAATCTTTTGGGGTATACCAGTGAAGTAAATGAAAAAGAGATTAAAAAAGACTCTATCTACTATTTACCTGGAGATTTTATCGGGAAAACAGGAGTAGAAAAGTCATATGAAAAAGAGCTTCGTGGGGTAAAAGGGATGAAGTATATCCAAAAAGACATCAGGCTCCGAAATATCGGATCTTATAAAAACGGAACTTTGGATAAAGATGTAGTTACTGGTAAAGATATTACCCTGACTATTGATTATGATCTTCAGAGAACTGCTGAAGAAATGCTTGTTAATAAACACGGTGCAGTTGTAGCGATAGACCCGAATAACGGAGAAGTATTAGTTGCAGCAACCGGACCAGATATTGACCCGAATCTTTTCACCGGACCTTATAAATCTAAAAACTTATACGCCCTGTCAAAAGATACGCTTTATGAAAATAAGCCAACTTTTGACCGTTCTTTACAGGCAGGTTATCCTCCAGGTTCCACTTTTAAATTATTAACTGCCCTGGCTGCAATGCAAATGGGAGTAATGACTGATAAAACTATTTTCCCTTGTGGAGGTGGGTTTTTCTATAAAGGGAAAAGGATTAAAGGACATGGTGGAGCAGATCCGCTTATTCCTTCTATTCAGGTTTCCAGTAACTGTTTCTTTACCTATGCATTTATTGCTATCATCAAAAAATATCCTGGAAATCCTTCAAAAGGTGTTGATGAATGGAAAGAGATTATGAGTAGTTTTGGAGTTGGAGAGTTTTTAAATAATGACTTTGCTGTTGGGGCGAAGGGGAGAATACCTTCTGGAGACTTTTATGAGAAAAGGTTTAAAGCCATCATGAAAGCAAGTGGATCCCAGAAAACTGATTTTAAAAACTGGGATGAAATGTCAACCGGTGCTATTTATAATGGAATGGGACAGGGAGACGTTTTGGTAACACCTATTCAGTTGGCCAATTATGTGGCCGCTATCGCTAATAGAGGTTGGTATTACACGCCTCATATTGTAAAAGCAATTGACGGAAAGGCAAATCCTGATCCAAGATTTAAGGTTAAACATAAAACGTTAGTAGATCCAAAACATTTTGATCCTGTTTTAAAAGGTATGGAAGCCGTAGTTTTGAGAGGAACGGCAAGAGGATTGAAATCCAATGATTTTACACAGCTAGCTAAAACAGGAACAGCACAGGTTCCGCAAGGAAAAGATAACTCTATCTTTGTATTAATTGCCCCTGCTGATAAACCTAAAATTGTTGTTGTGGCAGTAATGGAGCATGCAGGATTTGGAGCTACTTGGGCTGGGCCGGCTTGTACAGTGATTGCTGAAAAATATATTACCGGAGATTTGAAAAGAGAAAATCTGTACAAGAAAATGATTACCTCGAGTTTCATGCCGGAATACAAAAGACAATGGATTGCAGATTTAAAACGTAAAGGGCTTTATAAAGACCCTAAACCTGACTCCATTAAACAAAAAAGAATAAAGGATAGTCTGGAATTGGTTAAGCAACAAAAAGCCAAGCTCCAAAAGAAAATAGACGAAGAGAAGGCTAAAAATAATAACACTGCTAAAAAACCTGTAAAGCAATGAAATGGACAGAAGGAATAGATAAATTAGGTCTAGGACTGTATTTCATGCTTTGCATCTTTGCTATTGCAAATATTTACAGTGTTGACCAGAAGCTTGGAGAAAAACAGTTGATGTTCTTCTGTATCTCTGTGTTTGTAGGGCTTATCATATTTGTGGGAAGAAGTAAGTTCTTCGAAAATATGGCAGGTATTATTTATATAGGCGGGGTACTCTTACTGGTAGGGCTTTTTCCTTTTGGTAAAGAAATTTTGGGGCAGAAGAACTGGTATAAGTTCGGAAGTTTTACCATGCAGCCTGTAGAATTTGCGAAAATTGGTACAGCGTTAATGTTGGCCAACTATGTTTCAGGCCCCGATTTTAATCTTAAGAATAGAAAATCTTTACTTACTGCTTTAGGAATTATTGGTATTCCGGCTGTGGTAGTGCTGGCTATTCCGGATGTAGGATCTATGCTTGTATTCATTGCATATTTTATTGCTTTATACAGGGAAGGATTGAGTGGTTGGTTATTTGGGATAGGTTTCATTTTCGCAGCTGTTTTTTTGGTGGCTTTAGCAATTCCGCCAGTGTATGTAGCTGGAGCTATTTTACTAATTGCCGGCGTTTTGATCGCGATGAATTACCATAGAATGTCCTGGGATGTAATTTCAATCTCCGGAATTTCAGGATCTATTCTTCTATTATGTGGACTAGCGTTTGGTTCTCCTTATATTTTAGAAAAGCTGCCTAAACACCAGAGAGAAAGAATTGAGGTTCTTTATAAAGGTGAAAAAGCATTTAGAGATACTTCGGGATACAACTTATTATATTCCAAAACAGCAATTGGATCTGGAGGACTTTTAGGAAAAGGATACCGTGAAGGTTCGGTTACTCAGGGGAAATTCGTTCCAGAACAGGAAACTGATTATATTTTCTGTACCGTAGGAGAAGAGTGGGGATTCCTGGGAAGTGCTATCCTTATTTTATGCTACATGGTATACATCGGACGAATCTATTACCTTGCAGAACGGCAGAAGTCAACTTTTAACCGCGTATTTGGGTTTTGTTTTGCTTCGATCCTTTTAATGCACTTTTCTATCAATTTAGGAATGGTTATGGGGCTTTTCCCAACGGTAGGAATTCCACTTCCTTATTTTAGTTATGGTGGAAGTTCTTTGTTGGCCTTTTCCATGATGACTTTTATTTTCTTTAAACTTAATTATTCGGACAAGAACAGCTTAGTATAGCTATTTCCAAAACGATTTACCTTACTTTTAGATCTGCAAAATTTGTGGAGGCTATTGTTATACCTATAAATCATTACTTTTTATGAAAGATACTTATATCTCAGATCAACATTTTGAAAATACAGATTTTACGCAATTTCCATTGGAAAAAGGAGAGTATGAGAACTGTACCTTTAAGAATTGCAGTTTTGAATATGGAAACCTATCCGGGTTTAGTTTTACAGACTGCGAATTTGTAGGTTGTAACCTCAGTATGACAAAGCTTACCTCGGCAGCTTTTCGGGATGTTCTTTTTATGGAATGTAAAATGCTGGGCCTGCCTTTTAATGATTGTAATGCCTTTGGTTTGTCTTTTAAGTTCGATGGCTGTGTGCTTAATAATTCTGTCTTCTACCAGACATCCATAAAGAAAACTCTTTTTAAGAACTCTAAACTGATTGAGGTGGATTTTGCAGAATGTGACCTTTTTGGTGCTGTCTTTAATAACTGTGATCTTTCAGGGGCCGTTTTTGAGACTACTAATCTTGAAAAAGCAGATTTTAGAACTTCTGTTAACTATTCTATAGATCCTGCTTTAAATAAGCTTAAAAAGGCTAAATTTTCGCTTTCGGAAGTCTATGGGCTGTTGTATAAGTTAGATATTGAAATAGACAGAAATAGCTAGGTTTTAAAAGGTAATGCTAAGACGTCAAGGTTTTTTAATAAAAGAACCTTACTATAATCAATAATAAAATTCAATAGAAACGGGCTTTAGCCCGCTTTTTTATATCAATCTGTTCCATTGGCTTTAGCCAAAGCTTAATAAGAGAGTATGATACATAAAAAAGCCATCAGAATTCTGATGACTTCATTATTTAAATCAATTATTTATAAAATTAAAAATTTGCTGGTGTAGCTTGAGTAGTAGAAGCTAGATTGTTGTAAGCTTCTCCTTCTGCATTGATTACTCTTTTTGCGAATCTGAATTTAGGTCCCCAATAAGAATCATTCAGTGAAGAAACCATTACTCCTTTAGATGTTGCTGCGTGAATAAATTTGATTTCTCCTTCTTCAGTAACACTTTCTACAATACCTACGTGAGAAATTCTTCTTCCGTGAGAAAAGAAGATTAAGTCTCCTTTCTGTAATTCTCCTTTTTCAATTCTTTCACCCTCCTGAGCCTGAGAAGCCGCTACTCTTGGTAAAGTAAGACCTGCTGCAGCTCCGAAAACAGAAAGAACGAAAGCTGAACAATCAATACCTCTTCTTGTAGTTCCTCCATATCTGTAAGGAGTTCCTAGGTATGTTTCAGCTTCTTCAAGGATACCGTCAATGGTTTTATTGTGTTTGATTGCTTTTGCAATCTCAGAATTCTTAACAGCTTTTTTAGCATTTGCTATAGATGCGGCCTTTTCAGCAAGAAAAGAGTCGATTAATTTCTGCTTATCCTGCTCCATTTTTTTGTTATCAATAGAAGCTAGTTTGGCATCTGTTTTGTATTCTTTACTGTAAGTTGCTGGTTTTGACACTACATAATTGGTAGCACACGATTGCAATGATACTGTAGTAACTAAAGCAACTAAATAAAACAAAACTCTTTTCTTCATATATATTTGATTAACCGTGTTAAAAGGGAATATTTATTTTCAAAAGCAATACAAAAGTAGAGATTCCGAGTAAAAGACCCCTGATATGATAATTGTCAGGATCTTATTTTAACACTATTTAACATATTGTTTACATATGTTAAAGAAAAATAAACCGCAACTGCCTATTTTTGGCAAGCCTGCGGTTTTTTTTATTAAGATTCTTTAACAAAATCTATCGATTTTCTTCTATAAATCACGTTTTGTAATTTAAAACTCTAATTTTCAAGGTTGTTAAAAAAGTAAAATAAATTATTGAGAAACTCTGTGTTGATAGGGTTTTGTGGGGTTTTTGCAAATACTCTTACATCTTAAGTCTCTTTTCCATATAAAATCTGATCTGGAAAATTTGTTTTAAGTAAGAAACTATAAAATCTTAACAAAGAGAATCCATCATCATGAAAGGTGGGATAATAAAAAATTCCTCAGAAAAACTGAGGAATTTAACTAATATGGAACTTTACAGAGTTATTTTGTAAACAACATCTCTCTGTATTTTGTCATCGGCCAAAGCTCATCGTCTACCATCATTTCAAGGTTATCAGATGCCTCTCTGATTCCGTCAAATAAAGGTTTTACTTTGTTGCAGTATGCTTCTGCCTGCTTTTGGCTGTCTGATATGCTTTTTGCCGCTTCTCTGGCTTTAAGAAGTTCTTCAACACCAAGTTTAATGATAGAAACATTTTCAGAAATGCTGGTAATTAAACTCATCTGTTCTTTTGCCAAAGATTTGAATTCTTTGTCACCAAAGATTTCTTTAAGGCCTTTTACGTTTTCAATTAATCTGTTCTGATAATTTAAAGCTGAAGGAATGATGTGGTTTCTTGCGATATCACTTAACACTCTTGCTTCAATATCAATAACCGTAGAGTATTTTTCTAATTTAATTTCATTTCTAGCTTCAACTTCTCTGTGGTTGAAAATTCCCATTTCTTCATATAGATCTAAGAATTTTTTATCCATTTCCTGTTTTAAAGCTTCAGGAGTTGTTTTAAGGTTATTCAATCCTCTTTTCTTAGCTTCTTTTGCCCAGTCATCAGAATATCCGTCACCTTCAAACATAATGTTTTTACACTGCTTGATGTATTCTCTTAATACATTAAAGATAGCTTCGTCCTTCTTAAGACCTGTTTCAACTAGAGCATCAACTTCTTTTTTGAAATCATTAAGCTGTTTTGCCGCAATCGTATTCATTACCGTCATAGATTCTGCACAGTTTGCAGATGATCCTACGGCTCTGATTTCAAATTTATTTCCTGTAAATGCAAATGGAGAAGTTCTGTTTCTATCGGTGTTGTCTAATAGAATTTCAGGGATTTTTCCAACTACATTTAATTTTAATTCTGTTTTTTCTTCCGGAGATAGTTTTCCGTTTGTTACCTTTTCAAGTTCTTCCAAAACGCTGAACAGCTGGGTTCCGATGAATACGGAGATAATTGCAGGTGGAGCTTCGTTAGCACCCAATCTGTGATCGTTGCTTGCAGAAGCGATACTTGCTCTTAAGAGGTCAGCATATTCATGAACCGCTTTAATCGTATTCACGAAGAATGTTAAGAACTGTAAGTTTTTCTTAGGGTTTTTTCCTGGGCTTAAAAGGTTTTCTCCAGTATCAGTAGCTAAAGACCAGTTGTTGTGCTTTCCGCTTCCGTTTACTCCTGCGAATGGTTTTTCGTGGAATAGGATGTGGAAGTGGTGCTTGTGAGCAACTCTTGCCATGATGTCCATCAATAGAGAGTTGTGGTCTACTGCAACGTTTACTTCTTCAAACATTGGAGCTAGCTCGAATTGGTTTGGAGCTACCTCGTTGTGTCTTGTTGTTGCTGGAATTCCAAGCTTCATACACTCAATTTCCAGCTCTTTCATGAAGTTCATTACCCTTGTTGGGATAGAACCGAAGTAGTGGTCATCTAATTGTTGTCCTTTTGCAGGAGAGTGTCCCAATAATGTTTTTCCTGTTAATACAAGATCCGGACGTGATTGGTATAACGCTGAATCAACAAGGAAATATTCTTGCTCCCAACCTAAAGTAGGAGTTACCTTAGTTACATTTTTATCAAAATACTGCATTACACTTGTTGCAGCTTCATCCACGGCATTCAAAGCTCTTAATAAAGGTGCCTTGTAATCTAAAGTCTCTCCGGTATAAGAAATGAAGATGGATGGAATACATAATGTAGTTCCCATGATAAATGCAGGAGATGTAGGATCCCAAGCAGTATATCCTCTTGCTTCAAAAGTATTTCTGATTCCTCCGTTAGGGAAAGATGATGCATCTGGCTCCTGTTGGATTAGCATGTTTCCGCTGAATCTTTCAATAGCTCTACCTCCTTCAATAGGGGTGAAGAAAGAATCGTGCTTTTCTGCAGTTGTCCCTGTCAAAGGCTGAAACCAGTGAGTATAGTGAGTTACTCCTTTGCTCATAGCCCAGTCTTTCATCGCTACAGCTACCTGGTCTGCGATATGTCTTTGGATCTTAGTGCCCTTTTTAATGGCATCCATGATAGAACCGAATGCTTCTTTTGTTAAATATTCTCTCATCGTTTCTTCCGAGAAAACATTTTTACAGAATAGTTCCGATAATTTTGCAGGGATTTCAACAGAGTTATCTTTTCTGAAATCCTTAAATGGTAGGGTTTCTAATGCTTTGAATCTTAACGTTGACATATTTGGGTGATTTTTTACAGGGCAAATTTACAAAAAAAATGAATAAAAAATATTTTACCCCTGTTTTTTTTAGGGGTATTTTGAATTTTAACTAAAATTTAAACAGTGGTTTTACTTTTTTAAGAGGGGTGATTTGGAATTAAGACTTATTGTTACGGAAAGTTAAAATAGAAAACAGCATTGAACAGCGGAAGAAATACAGTGTTGGAGGTTTTCTATGTAGTTATGATATGTTTTCTAAAAATAACCATATTAATTATAATTGTTATTACCAGACATACAACAGTTATAGAATTTGAGCCATACCCTTCATTACAAAACTGCATAAAAACAGGATAAGTGAGAGCTAATGATACAATATAACTTATGTAGAACTTCTGAAAGTACAGATTAACCAGATACATGGTTACCATTGATATAATAACTAATCCGCCAATGCCGTCCAATATCCCAAATAATCCTATTATGGTGCTCCTCAATAGTAATAAGAGGATGTTGTTGTTGTGAAAAATATCGTCATCAGCCTTACCCTCTTTTATGATTAGAAATATAATCAGCAGTAAAAAATAAATTAAGATATGACATATCCATACTTTCCAAAAAAGAGAAATATTATTTAATTTGTCTTTGATCAGGGTAAATACTTTTGATATTGACATGTTACGATCCAAATTGAATTTGTTTTTTAACCTCAGCCCTAAAATGTATGCTTGTATAAATATAAGATTAAAACAGTAATATTCATTTCATATTAAAATAAACAAGAAGATCATTATATCTTAAAATAATACTGCCTATTTATGGGTTTTAAACAACTTAATTAAAAGATAGTTAAAATAAGTTGAGCGGAGATTTCGTATATTTGTGTGAAATTTATTTTATGACAAATTCTAGAGCAAGAGAGACAACGGAGGCTATTGAAAGATTATACATTTCTATGAGACATTTATTTTATAGAGGATTTTTCAAGCCAGGAGGTGTTTCAGGAGAAAGTATTAGAAGCTTGTTGAAAACCATCAATCCGGAAATTTATGGTACCATGAATATCCCGAACAAATTGGAACTTGATGGTTTAATGTATGTGCTAGACAGGCTTCCGGAAGGGATTGAAGAATGTGCTTTTATTCATCTTACATCTGATGAAGGGTTTGATAAAGGAAGTTTCGAACCTATTGTTCCAAAGAAAAGAAGAAGAAACTGTTATAGAATAGACGAACACCAGATGAATATTGAGGTTCTTTTGGGCCGTTCCGAAATTTATGACATTCTTACCCACCTTACATTCCTATTTATAGAAGCTGATAAAATCCGTAACCTGGCATTCATTCAGGATGAAAACTGGAAACCGATACGCGCTTTCAAAATTATTGAAGAAGTGGTGAAGGGCGAAAAGAAATTCAGCAGAAAAGAAAAAGAAGTGGCATTAATCCACCTTTCTTCTTTAATAGGAAGATCTTTTGATGAAACATTAAGAGCTTACAATACATTTGGAGATGATGATAATCCTGACCGTTTATTTAAAATCATCTATAACTTAGGAAAAGTAAGTCTTGAAGATGCAAAAGGGTCAAGAGAAAGAGAAATTCATTTCAGTGCTATTTTAAAGGAAAGAGTAGGACATCATTATTTTGGTGAAAAATGGGCTAATAAAGTGAAAGACGTTTTATTTGAAAACAATCTTCATACCCGTCCGTTGCATATCATTTCAGCAAACATGCACTCTGTGAAGAATATGCTGTATGCAAATGATGCTCTTAAAAAGAAGCACAATAATGAGGTAGATTATAAACTATACGAAGAGATCTCCAATAAAAAAGAACTTCGTGACAAGGTATTAAAATTTGCCATGGATGAAGGGATGATCCATATTGCTGATAAAAGTGGAAGTAATATTGATGTCCAGATCATTGACCTTAGCAAAATGAATCTGAAAAATACTCCATTTGCCGATACTAAATTTTCAGGAGATGATGTGGTAATGGTATTTGACTATGCTTTCGGAGAACAGGCTTTTGAGGTAATGGATGAATTACTGAAACCTTATGAACATAAAGGAGAAATTTACATGATGCATGTAAAATCTGTTTCCATTATGGGTAAAGCAGGAATTCTTACGGGAGCAAAAGGAGATATTATGATCCCAACTTCTCACATCTTTGAAGGAACTGCTGATAACTATCCTTTTGAAAATGCGTTGAAGCTTGATGATTTTAATGACGATGAGCTGAAGGCTTTTGAAGGGCCAATGATTACGGTGTTAGGAACTTCTCTTCAGAATAAAGATATCCTTTCGTATTTTATGAATACTTCATGGAAGGCGATTGGTCTTGAAATGGAAGGTGCACACTATCAGAAAGCCATTCAGGTAGCTTCGAAGATCAGACATCACATTTCACCGGATCTATTCGTTTGTTATGCATATTACGCTTCGGATAATCCTTTGGAAACAGGAAGTACTCTGTCTTCGGGTGGTTTAGGTCTTACAGGAGTAAAACCAACCTATCTGATTACTTTAAGAATCCTTGAAAAGATCTTAAGACATGGAAAGAAAGAAGTTTCTGCTAAGAAATAATCTTAATTTCTAATGAAAATACAAACCTCAGCTGTTTTTACAGCTGAGGTTTTTTGATCCTTGTCAAGGTTTAAAACCTTGACAAGGATCAGCGAGAGCTTAAAAATCAATCTTTTAATTTTTTATCTTTAGAAAAACATACTATAGCTATGAGTTCAGTATCACAATTAGTCAAGAGGTTTAGAGAGGTTCTTCTTGATGGTCTTTGGATAGCCAATACCAACTTTAAAGATCAGCTTTCTGATGTCACTTGGGAACAGGCGGTGAGCAGAGTTGGGTCTTCAAATACCATTGCTATGCTCACTTTTCATATTGATTATTATATTGCTGGAATTATCCCTGTTTTTGAAGGTGGAACACTGGATATAAAAGACAAATACAGTTTTGACCTACCATCTATTGAATCTCAGGAACAATGGGAAAGGCTGCTGAACAAGCTGTGGTCAGATTCTGAGAAGTTTGCAGAATTATTAGAAAACCTGCCGGATTCAAAGCTTGATGAGGTATTTGTAGATGAAAAATACGGAACCTATCAGAGAAATATTGACGGGATGATTGAGCATGCTTATTATCATTTGGGTCAAATTACATTGATTAAGAAATTATTAGAAAATCAATAATATTTAATGATAATGATCTCTCGAAATTGGTGTAATCTGCGGGCAAAAAATATTTTTACAACTCCTTTAACAATCCGGAAAAAGATTCATCTAAAACCATATAAAAAAAGAACAGAACCCTGTTATAACTCCACGTTTGAGGGTTTTATTTAAATTACCTACCTTTAGAAAAAATAAAATTTTAAATGAGAAAATCGGCTGCAATCATTTTTGCGTTTATCATTTCACAATTCCAGGCTCAGCAAGGAGCTTATTATCAGCAGGCTGCGAAGTACAAGATGGATATCGATGTAAATGCTGAAAAATTTACCTATCAGGGAAAACAGACCTTAGAATACACCAATAACTCACCAGATGAGCTTAATGTGGTATATTTCCACCTGTATTGGAATGCTTTTAAGCCCAATTCTATGATGGATCAGAGGGTGTCTTCCCAGGGGAAAAATGGTGACGGAAGGTTGCAGAAAAGCGGTATCTCAACACTATCTTCTATTCCAAAAGATCAGGAAGGGGCTCAGAATATTCACTGGATCAAACAAAATGGTAAGGACTTGAAATTTGAAGTTCAGGAAACCATTATGAAAGTATATCTGGCAGAACCTATCAAACCAAATTCCACAACAACCTTTACCATGGATTGGGATGCGGTGATTCCTCAGCAGATCAGAAGAAGTGGAAGAAACAACAGAGAAGGAGTGGATATGACGATGACTCAATGGTATCCTAAAATTGCCGAGTATGATTATGATGGCTGGGCAACTTTTGATTATCTGGGAAGAGAATTTCATGCGCCATTCTCTGATTTTGATGTAACGATTAAAATCAACAAAGATTATGTAGTAGGAGCCGGAGGAATTCTTGAAAATCCAACAGATGTAAAAGGATACGATACTGCAGCTAAGATCAAAGCAGAAAAAGATAAAAAAGCAACCTGGAAATGGACTGCGAAAAACATTCTTGATTTTGCATGGAGTGCAGACAGAGATTATTCTGTAGAAAGCTTCAATGTTCCGGAAGGTCCAAAAGTATATTTAGTCTATCAGAAAAATGATAAAACTAAAGTGTGGGGCGAGGCTCAGCCTTATATTACCAAATATTTCCAGATTATGAATTCTCATTTCGGGAAGTATGTGTACCCAACTTATGCTTTTATTCAAGGAGGTGATGGTGGAATGGAGTACGGAATGTGTACCATGATTCTTGGAGAAGCTAAAAGTATTAAAGACTTAATGGGCTTAATGGCTCACGAAGGTTCTCACTCTTGGTATCAGCAGATGCTTGCTACTAATGAATCTGTACGTCCATGGATGGATGAAGGCTTTACGAGCTATGCGGAAGGGTACACGATGTACCAATTGTTTCCTGAACAATTACCTAATCCTTTTATGGAAAGACTGGAGGCCTATAGAAACTTTGTTAAAAAAGGAATTGAAGAGCCTGCTGTTTGGTTAGGAGATCACCATGATAACGGAACATCTTATACTTATGCTTCTTATGTGAAAGGAGAGTTGTATTTAGTACAGTTAGGATATATTATGGGTGAACAGAATCTTACAGAAACTTTAAAACAATACTATGACCAATGGAGCATGAAACATCCTTCAGACAGGGATTTCCTTCATATTGCTCAAAAGGTTTCAGGGATGGATTTGAAATGGTTCCACAATTATTGGATCAATACAACCAAAACAATCGATTATGGAATTAAGGATGTAAAGTACGATGCTAAATCTACCACGGTAACCCTTGTTAATAACGGTCAGGTTCCAATGCCAATTGATTTCAGTGTAATGACTACAGATAAGAAAGTAGTTACGTATCAGATTCCATTGAATATGACGCACACGTGGAAGGAAAAAGATGCTTACGGTGAATTCAAAACAATGCCATACTGGCCTTGGACTCAGAAAGAATATACAATCACCATTCCTTATACAAAATCTCAATTGTCTGTACTGGGAATTGATTTCAGCCAAAGAATTGCAGATGTGAATATGGCAGATAACTTTGTAGAAGTAAAATAAAAAGATAAAATAGAGATAAAAGGAGTATTTGTAAATACTCCTTTTATTTTTTTATAAATTTGGAACTCAAATTTTTTCAAATCATAGCCTGTTTAAATATAAATGAATTCAATTGTAATTAACGTAGGGAACAGTAATATCAGATTCGGCCTTTTTAATGGTGATAATTGTGATATTTCATGGGTAATCAATACAAAACCTTACAGAACGGCAGACGAGCTTTATGTACAGATGCTGATGCTTTATCAGACTTATAAAGTTGAACCAAAAGAAATAGACAAAGTAATTATTGGATCGGTAGTACCTCAGCTTACCAAAGTAATGAGTTCAGGGATCAAGAAGATCCATGGAGTTACTCCGGTGATTGTTGATCGTTCAACGCCGTCAGGTGTGCAGGCAAAGTCAAAGCAGATGGGAACGGATATTTATGCCAATCTGGTAGCTGCTCATAACCTGTATCCAAACAGAAAAAAGATTGTTATTGATTTCGGAACGGCTCTTACAGCAAGCTGTGTAGCTGAAACGGGTGAAACACTGGGCGTAATTATTGCTCCGGGGATTGTAACATCTTTAAATTCTTTAATCAACCAAACGGCTCAACTTCCTGATATTGAATTGAAGAAACCTAAATCAGTGCTGGGATTAGATACAGTAACTTGTATGCAAAGCGGAATGGTATACGGCTTCCTGGGAATGGTAGAAGGGTTCATTAACCGAATTAATGATGAGGTGAATGATGACTGCTTCGTTGTGGCTACAGGTGGTGTTTCCCATGTATATAAGCCATTAACCGATAAAATTCATGTAATGGATAGGCTGCATACTTTGAAAGGGCTTTATTTTCTTGGAAAAGATTTATAAATATAATCCAGAACTTTTGAACTAAGCTTTGACTTAGTCTCCAATATAACCATGAACAAAATGAAAGAATTAAAAGAGTTTCCAAGAATAGACACCGAAAGATTGATTCTCTCCCAATTGGAAGAGAAAGATATTCCTTTTATTGTGGAGTTTCTTCAACATAGGATATTTTCGGATCTTACTTCCAATATTCCTTATCCTTATACGGAAGATGATGCTAAATTCTGGCTCAAAATGTCCAAGGATGCCTTTGAAAATAAAACAGGATTTACGTTTGGGATCCGAAATAAGGAAGAAGAGCTTATTGGAGCTATCGGACTTCATGACAGAGAAGACGATAAAGCTGAATTAGGCTATTGGATAGGAATTCCTAACTGGAACAAAGGATACGTTACAGAAGCAGCTAAAGCTATTGTCAATTTTGGTTTTGAAGAATTGGAACTGAATAAGATTTATGCCACACATCTCATTCATAATCCAGCTTCGGGGAAAATCATGGAAAAAATAGGAATGGAAAAGGAAGCGTTGTTGAAACAGCATGTAAAACATGATAATGAATATTTTGACCTTGTGATGTATTCTATTTTTAAAGACTGATACAAGGCACCTTATAAAAACAAAATCAGAGAACACAATGTTCTCTGATTTTTTTATTAGTGTGAAATAGCTTTCTTAAAGGCCTCCTCCGCACGGATCACATTCGATTAAAGGATAGATCCATGTTCCATCCTCCTGCTGAAATGGTTGGTTTCTACATCCAATTTTTCTTACTCCGTTGCTGTCAATATAAAAACACTGATCAGGGCGGATCCCGCCATTAATTTTAGCCGTTTCTTTTCTTGCTAATTTTTTCATGTTGTTTAATTTGATTGTAAATGGAATTAGTTGTAATGGTCTTTACTCATTTTTAAAGATCTCCTGTACATGATTGGCATTCATGTCCTGGAAGTGGGTAAACCCATCCTCCACAACAGTCTGGAATAGGTCCTATCTGGCATCCAAGCTTTCTCTTGCCAGTGTTAGGATCGGTGTAAAAACATTGTCCTGGTGCGATGCCACCATTAATTTTAGCTGTTTCTTTTCTTGTTAACTTTTTCATGTTGTTTAATTTGGTTGTAAATGGAATTAGTTTAATGGTCTTTATTCGTGTTTAAAGCTCTATTACTGGATTACATGATTGGCATGTATGTCCTGGAAGTGGATAAATCCATCCACCACAGCAGTCTGGAATAGGTTCAACCTGGCATCCCAGTGTTCTCTTACCTGTATTGGGATCAATATAAAAACATTGTCCAGGTGCAATACCGCCATTGATTTTAGCTGTTTCTTTTCTTGTTAACTTTTTCATATTGTTTTAATTTGAATGTGCATCAAATATAAATAATTATTGAATTGCTTTCAATTTATTTATTCAATATTTAGGGATAAATCAAAGATTACCTTTTGTTTTTGAAAAAGTCTTTAACAATTATGGAGCACTCATTTTCCATAATACCTGTAATCACCTCTGTTTTTGGGTGTAGCGAAAGGTGTTTATTGATGAAGCCTCTCTGTTCATCCCGGGCACCAATAACTACTCTGGAAATCTGGGACCAGGAAAGAGCTCCTGAGCACATAACACATGGCTCCATCGTCACATAGAGTGTACAGTCTTTTAAATACTTGCCTCCTAGGAAATTCGCTGCTGAAGTTATAGCCTGCATTTCTGCGTGGGCTGTTACGTCATTTAATGTTTCAGTGAGGTTATGGGCTCTTGCAATAATGCGGTTGTTGGCAACTACCACACACCCGATAGGCACTTCATCCTGTTCTAAAGCTGCCTCTGCTTCCTGCAGGGCCATTTTCATATAATATTCGTCTGTAAACATCTAATCTGTCATCGTTAAAGTTAAAGGAATCCTGAAACGGAATCTTGCCGGATCACCTTTGACCACAGCGGGAGAGAACTTTTCAGAAATAGAGTAGAGGGCAATTTCAGCTTGTCTGTTGAAAGTGAAATTGTCTCCCTGGGCATGAACATTGCTGATGCTTCCATCTTTTTCAACAATAAAAACAACATCTGTTTTTACTGTTTTGGAGTTAGAATTTACACCATCTACATACAAAAGATCTGCAACCTCCTGTCTTAGGGTATTGATACCTCCGGGATAGTCTGCCATCTTTTCTACATTTGCAGATTTATCACTAAAATCCTGAGAGGTTCCTATTGTTGTTTTTAAAGTCTGAAGGTCTTCAATATTCCTTACTCTCAAGAGGGCTCCAATTAAGGCAGTATTTTCAATACTGTCCATCTTTTTCATGAAAAAAAGAAAATCTCCTTTAATGACATTCTTTTTAAGAGCATTGGATTCAGCATCAAATTTTTTCTTGAATTCATTATTCAGCATACCTCTGTGCTGGTTGTAATAATTTTTTACCAACCGAAATTCTTCTTTCTGCTGAGATAAGCAAAATGAAGAAATAAAACAAAAGATACAAATGAATAAAGTTCTCAATAGGTTATATTTATGTAAATATAACCAAAAAATGTGAGATTGATTTACGATTTGTTAACTTTCAAGGTAGCGGTTTAGAGACTCTTGAAGATGGTTTCGGATCTCATCAACTAAACCTTTCGGTTCCAGAACAGTGACCTCTTTTCCATAGGATAAAATCTCCTGCATGAAGTCATAAGTAGGATGGAGGAAAAACTCAAAATAGATTTCTTCCGGTGTTTCTTTCGTTTCTTTTTGGGATTGATGAAGCGGAAAGCTTCTGATATATTCCCCCTGATGACGGCTGCATTTTAATACAATATTCTGTGGTTTTTGTTCTGCCAGATTCATCACTCCGAAAGCATTTTTAAAGTGTTCTCTGAAGTTATATTTATATTTCTCTCTATATTGGTTTTTGGCCACATCCAGATAATTGATTCTGTCTAATCCAAATGATTTTAAAATTTTATCCTTGGTGTCAATTGCGATGAGGTACCATCTGTCTTTAGATTCTTTTAAGGCTAAAGGATGAACCTTTCTGGAGGTCATCAGTTTGTTTTTGTAATTGTAATGTTCAAAGCTTACTACTCTTTTATTACGGATGGCAAAGAACAGATCATAAAAATTTTCAATACCGGTTGGTTTGCGGCTTTCAAAGAAAATAAAATTTGAAAAATCAGGGTGAAGATTCAGGGCATTGCTTACCTGGAATGATTCCAGTAGCTTTTGGTTGTATTCATCCACTTCCATAATCGGGCGGCTTTCGATATAGTATCGGTTGTCTCCTTTCTTCTTATTGTGAATGGAAAGGTTAAAAAGGTCGGAAATCTCACGAATATCTCTCTGCAAGGTACGTATAGAATAACTTTTGATCTCTGCATCCTGGAATTCAAAAGAATTTAAAAGATAGTCCTCCAGCTGAGAATAGGTAGCTGGAGAACTTTCTAATCTTTTAATAATTAAGGCATATCTTGTCAGATAAAAATCTTTCTTCATGGTAAAATTTTGTACCACAAATATATGGGCTTAATGCGACAAAACGTGTCGTGTTTTAATTTTTGTGAGATGATTTAAGAATCGTTTTTTAGTTTGAACTACTAAAAGCTGTTATTACTAAAATCCTCTGCAGAAGAATTCATACAGAGGATTGTATGTTTTATAGAATGAGGAATTTTAAAAATCAGGATCTTCTTCTAAACCATCCATAAATTCTTTAAAAGAATCTGCAAGTAATTCTGCCTCTACATCTCCTTCATCCAAAGCACAAAAATAAACTTTTCCATAGTCTTTTCCACTCTTTAAGTTTAGACAGAAAGGGTTTCCTCCTTCATCATAGGCAAAATTCAAGAAATCTTGAGGAAGAGAATCTTTCAGTGTTTTGTACGATTTTTCCAATGGATATTTACCATATTTAATAGGATAAAAGTGTGCAATTACTTTTTCATCAAAACAGTCTTTCTCTTCTGGAGTTCCTCCATTATACTTTAATATATGTTTTTTATAGCTTTCGGGAAGGGTTAAGCCAATTTCTTGTTCGAAAGTTTCTAACTCTGTATTTGTAATTTTTTTTTCGGTTAAAATAAAATTGTCCATAATTATAAATATTTTTTTAATGGGATAGTCTTTTTTAATTGTCCAGCAGAACCATAATGTGTATAGGTTGCTTCATGCGCTTCTTTAAGGACAAGTTGCATTGTACACACCATATCTTCAGTTAAGTCATCCAAATGGTGCCAGGTATAATCTTTTAAAATAGTTTTTATAACCTTTCCGTCAGTGATTCCCATAAGACGGAATGACTCTTTAAAATCTAATTTACGGCTCCCCATAATTTTAATTTTTATGATACTCTTCTGGTTATATAAATACTGTGGAGTTTTTGAAAAGTCTGGTGATGTTCCTAAGGGACTTTTTGGGACATCATAGCCTTTTAATTTTGCATTATCAGGATTATATTTTTTAGTACTATTCTTCAGTTGTGAATTCACTTCTTCAATAATAGCCTTTCGTTCTTGTGCTGTTTTTTTAGCGAAAGATATAAATTTTTCATAATCTTTTTTAGCTAATCTGAAAAAAGTTTCTCCCGATTCATCAACCAAATCAATGTTCTTTTTCAAGATTTTTTTAGTAAAACGGCCTTCTGCAATTCTGTTGGCAATATTGTCTTTAAAGTAGGCTAATTCATCAAGGTATTTTTCTGCCGCTTCTTTCCCCATTGCTTCAAGCTCACGGGTAAATTTGGCAACACTTTTTTCTTTTCCTGAAAAAATTTCGATTCCTTTATGATAAAGCTTATAAGTGTTATCGGGTAGTGAACCTAATGATCCAAGGCCTCCGCTTCCTATTTTCCTTACATTTATTTTAAATTTTATAAGTGCTTTTGAGGTAATCTCGCTTAAGCCTATTCCCATTAATTCTTTCAGTCTTCCAAAAGCGTCCTTACTTTTGATAAAAAAATCAGCTATTTTTTTCCAGATCTTATTTAGAAAAGCATAAAATTTTTCACCACCATTTATAAGAATTTCACCAATCTCTTGCAAAATTTTTAAGGAATTCTGATATGCCTGTGCTGTTTTTTGAGTGATGATACTTGCTCCTTTGGTAAAACCACGACTAATTTCTTCTGTAAACTTTGCCGTTATTTCTCCAAATTTTCCTGTTTTAGTTAGGTTACCAAGCTGACCAACAGGAATGAAAAAAGTGGCAATTGTACATAATCCATACCCCGAAAAATAAGCAATACGTGTCCAGCTGTATTCGTCAGAATTTTTAGACTTGAGTTCTTTTTTAATTTTTTCATATGTGAGTTGAGCACTTTCAAACAGATTTTTAAAGAAATCATCGTGGGTGATAATGTCCCAAAAGTTATCCAGATATTCTAAAGTAGCCTGAAAGTCTTTTGCAATCTTGAAAGGAGCTTCTAATAATAAACCGAAGAATTTGAAGATCCCTGAAACAAAGTCTACAAGGGCATTCCATTTACCACACTGAAAGGCTATATATTCAGATATTCGATCAAAAATAAAATCAGCTGTCGGGTCTTCAAAACCAGCATAAATCTTTTCTATATTCTCTTTTATGAATATGTTGTATTTGTCTATATAAGTTCTTAATCGAGAAAGAACATATTTTGCCATTTCCTCTATAGCATCAGGTAAAAGATCTGTAACATCCAGACCTTCCTTTTTTTCTAATAAGCTTTCAAGGGAGGTGATGCTTGATTGTGAGATGCTAAGCTTTTCAATGAGATTATCTTTCTGAAAGAAATATTCTTCGTTTTCAGTATCCCAGAATTCATCAGAAATTTTTAAAAAGTCGATACCATTACCAATTTTATTGAGCGCCCATCCTACAAGCTTTGGAAAGGCGGTAACACCAATAGCAGAATATTTTAAATACTTGAAAAAACCTTCCTTAATAGGGGTGTCCTCAATGTATCCTTTCTTCATAAGCTCCTCAACAATCTTTTGATTGACATCTGCATACTTTTGTACTCCTCTCATTACCTGGGCATCAAAAAGGTTACTTTTAAGGTTTCCATCTTTATCAGTAAACTGCTTACGGACTTTTTCAGATATTTTACCATACAGCACCTGCTTGCTTAAGCCGCCATCAGTTTCTAGAAATAAAATGACTTCATCATCATCAGGATTGGTGACTTCATAGCATTCTTTTACTTTAATACCATCAGTGGAAACAAAAAGTAAAAGCTTGAAAGCAAGTATATCTCCTCCATCACCATAAGTACCATTAAAGTTGCTGTCAAAAAAATAGCTTTCACTATTAAAATTAAATCCATTTTTTTCAATGAAAGGCCCAATAAGGTCTGCTATAATATTGGTGTTTCCGTTCTTGGAAATTGGAGAACCTGGAAAATAACTTTTAGCAGTAGAACTACTATTTTTATTATTGATTTTAACAGCTACATCGGGATTTACATTACTCATCCCCCGAACATTTTCACCTATTAGAAAAGGCATCTGGCTGATAGGGGGAACTATAAATTTATTTTTCATCGAAAGCGCCTCTTTTCCAATGTCAAAAACATCTTTATAATCTGTGTTTTTCATTTTTAATAATTTTAAAGATTAATAAAAAAGGCAGAGTAGAACACTCTGCCTCATGAAGTATGATTCAACAGAATTATTGAAGCGCTTTCTTTAAATCAGATAAAGGAAGTGACGCAATGACTTCTTTAGGATTATCATCGGTAGTCAGCTCAAGGAATCCACTGTTTAATTCGATATTATCTACGAATTTCTCTCCTCCTGAATTAAGTTTAGAATCTACAATAGAGAATTCGGTTTCTGTTACAACGTCTGAAGGAACTTCAAATTCATCTGGATTTTCTTTAGTAAACGGAAGGGCTGTAAGGGTTTTTAATCCTGCAGAATCCTCTTGTAAGATGTTTAGAGAAGTAGGCAGAGTAGTGATCCATGGTTTTCCTTGTTTCACTCCTACTGGCTCACGCAATTCATCTACAATACTTAGATACATTGGATCTCCGATTACCGGTACTTCTCCGCCGTTCCAGATTCTTCCTGTAGACATAAAGAATTGTACAGCATCTTCAAATCCTGGTTTTACAGTTACAATTACTCTTGCCATACCTGCTTGTAAGAAACTTCTGAATAACGGATCTGTATTTTGAGAAAGATACATTTCCTGCCATCTTTTCTTATCACCCCAATAGTACGGATAGAAGGTATAATCCATAATATTCCACTCAAATGCCTGCTCCATGAATTTGGCTAATGAAGTATATTGTTCAAGTTCTTCACCGAGAATAACCTCAAAGTTGCTCATTTTATCTCCCACAGTAAATGATTTTCCTAATGGGACAATATAGTTTTGTAACAAGTAAGCAATACAGTTGTGCTTGAGAATCACAGATTCCATAGAACGGTAGAAGTTTCCAAGGCTGTCTTTTTTCTCACTTGCTGCTTCTGAATCGGCTTTTGCTTTATCATCCAGTTCTTTTTGTTTCACAAGGAATTCTGCATAAGCTGCTTCGTAGGCTTTAATAATAGCATCAAAGTTCTCCTTCTTCCATAATTCCACAAATTCATCAGAAAGGGTGCAGTATTTTGTAACTTTAAATGAAACTAGATCAATATAATAGATATGGAATGTAAGAGTGAATTTATTAACAGCATTAGCTGGGAAGCTTCTGTCTCCTTCATGGTCTGTTAAGTCTCCGGTATTATTGATTCGAATCTTTCCTTTCTTACGTTTTTCTTTATAAGAATAGTGAACATTGTAATGGGTACATTTATAATTTTGAGGTACAGACATTTCAATATTTCTCATTTCCCAGTCTGAAGCACCTGAGCTATCATCATGATACTGATCTTCAGTGATATTGGCTTTTGGCATTTCCGTTAGGGTAACTCCATATTGTTCAGCCCAATGCTGAAGCTGTTCTTTTGTTGCAGTCTTGAAATCAGGCATTTTCCATTCATCATTTGCTTTTCTCGGGTCCACCGGAGCTTTAAGCGTATCTGCTTTTATGGAAGGTGTTGCCAGGTTATGTAACCTTGCAGGTTCAGGGATCATGAATTCAAACATGGTGCGTTTACCGTAGTTGTAGATTTGGTTTTTCATTTTTTTATCAACCCATCTGTATACGCCTACTACATGTTTTTCTCCGTTTCTGTTGTCGAAACCATGTGCATTGTTTTCCTCAAATTCTTCGATGATTTTTTCAATTCTTTCTTCGGATACTTTTGTAAGAATTCTTTCAGTAGCTTTTGCTGTAATTTCCTGAGATTTTTCCATCGCTTGTCTTGTACTGGTCTCTTTAGAATTATGAGCGGCAAAGCTTCCTCCTATTTCAAAAGATTTACCCATTCCTCCATATCTGAAGTGTGCTTCAGTGTTGATATCCTGCTGAATAACGTTAGCTACTTCAGACTGCATATCATTTCTTGTGGTAGTTGTCGTATCACTTAGGGTTTCTCTTTCCGTAGATTTTGAAGTAGTTGTCTGAATTTCACTTCTTCTCAGTCTACGTGTTGATTTTTGCTTAAATTCTTTAGCCATTACGTTTTCAATGTGCGTAACTTCTCCCGGAACGTAAGCATGAGTAGATTGCACTACTTTAAGATAATCAGCAATACCTAATCTTTTTACTCCAAAATGTTTAGGGATAAAAGTTCCTGGTTGTGGATTTGTTCCACCGCCTTCTCCAGGATCAGTACCACCTCCGGGATTACCACCTCCAGGGTTTCCACCACCTTCACCATCATCTACCATTGTTTTAAATGTGAATTTTCCAGTGTATTCCTGATTTGGTGCCGTGGCGTGTTCTACTACTGTATGTTCTCCATTTTTAAAGTATAAGTTGATTCTTACTCTGGATACATTTTTCATGTAGTTAAGGGCAGGAGGGAAGACTACTTTCCCATCAACAATATTGGTAGCAGGCACACTTACATTTTGTTGATTATCACCTATAATTTCCATACTGGCAGAGGCTAATGCTAAAGAATCACTATCTGTATTGTAATAGAATGTTACAACATTAAGTGTAGTAAACATTATTTTTTTGAAAACTACTTTTAAGAAGTACGTTCCTGAGATTTCAGTATAGGTGATCTTATTAGCTATCGGTACTAAAACGGTTCCGATTTGGGCATATTCCATTTGCTGAACAGGAGATCTTGCAAATAATTCCTGTGTTTTGGAAGAAGCTTCTTCATCAATCGTTTCAAAAACTTCAAGGAAAGTATCGTATTCTTCGGTAATGTTTACAGGAACTTTATCAATAAGAATTGTTTTATCGGAAACAAATTCGATTTTCGAAAAATCTAATTCTCTCTCCAGAGGTAATCCATTGTTTACTAGCGTGAAATGCTTAATGAACACTTCAAATAACTCAGTAGAAAGCTTCGCGTTAAGATCTTCGAAGTTAAGTTCGTTTTTATAATCAAATTTAAATTGAGCAACAGTTAATCTATCTAAATCAGCATAAAGCGCTTCAATTTGTTCCGGAGATAACCCTCCCTTATCAATCTGTACATTGATCTTTGCAAGCATTGCATTGTAAGCATTAATACCAGCTTGGTTAGCAATTAGATATTGTTTGTAAGCATTGTCATAAGTTTTCGTTCTGATGCTGAAATATAATTTCTGCATTTTTTCAAGTTCTGCTTTTAGCGCTACTAGTTGATTTCTTTCAAGGTTTAGAATGGTTTTATCAACAATTTCTTGCCCCTCTATCTTTAGCTGTTGTTTCACAGTTGCCGGAATAGGAGTTCCATTAATCACTCCGTCTCCAATTTTGGATACGTTAACCTGAAAAGCATTTCCGGATGGAGTTGTAGTGTTTCCTTCTCCCTCATATCCATCTCCTAAAAGCTTCATAGGAAGTACCACTCTTGCTTCAAGCGCTTTTGCTTTCAGATCATTTCCATTGATTTTTATGAGCTCCGGAGTTACAGGAAGATCTGCAACATATCCAAAGTGTAATGCTCTTAGAATATGGACAAGTGCTTCTTTGGTATAAAAGTTATCTTGAGTAACCGTCTGATAGATTAGATTATCCCAGATTTCGCCCATCTTGCTTTGGATGGAACCACTATTATAAAGGTTTTTAGCCGTCATTTCGTCTACAGAGGACAGTGCTTCTTTCTTAGCAATCTTTCTTCCGATTTTTAAGGCTTCTGATAATGCACCTGCTTCAATTTCCACTTCCGTTTTATAGCCTGCAGGATTAAATGTTTTTACGGCTGCTTCAAGTGCTTTGAATTTTAGCAAGGCAGGATCGCTAGGATTTACCGCTACATCAAATGCTCCTGTAAGCCCTGAAGGTCTGTGAATGAATCCCAGGTTTTGTTTTTTAGTCTCAGTAAGTTGAGGATTTCTTAAACTCACAAATCTGAAAAGAGTTTGTGGAGTATTATTTTGTGTATTTTCTGTTGCCATTTTTAATATTTTGTTTGTATTGTTTTTTTCGTGTAGTTATACCGGTACATCGCTTTTTTTCGTGTACTCAATCGTCAGGGTAAATGATTCAATATTAGAATAGTTATAGTCAGGAGCATCTTTAAGTTCTATGGTAGCTAAAAGAGTATCCAAGCTGATGAATGCTAATCCTTTGAATTGATTGCCAGAAAAGGCAGCATCCATATTATACCATTCCGTAAACATCTGGTTGGATACAATGACTTCCATATCTCCAAAATGCGGCTCCAGTTCAATGATCCCGTTTCTTGGGATTTGAGTAAAAACAACTGTTTTTCTATAAATAGGTTTATTATTAATCCATAGCCCACCCGTTTTTACTTCTTCTTTTGAATAGGATTGTTGTTTGTCTGCATATTTCTTTTGGATAAAGGAATTGTCTTGATATGAATCCCCATAGTAGTATGAGCCTACAATTCCTTGTCCTTGTGGTTGGCTTCCATATATATCTAAGCCAGATATATATACATTCCCTCCTGATTTGTTATTCATCTCGAGGAGTCCATCTTCTCTAAATTCGATATAAGAAGTACCATCATTAGATCTTATCCTTTTATCTCCTGATGAAATATGTATTTCAAGATCTCCTGTGATAGGTTTACCTTGCTCGGTTCCTGATAAAGGAATATGATTTAAATTCTCAGCGGGTCTATCTGTCCATCCGATTGTTCCGTCATTTTTCATGGTAAGATTTCTTGCACCAGCGTTGGCAGGAATATATTGAGGATTGCTAAGAATCAGACCTTGTGTTTTAATGTTTCCTTCAACCTGGAAAACTTCAGTAGGCATTTTTGTTCCTATTCCGATCTTCCCATTGTCATAATACAAATTACTGCTTACGAAATTGGATCCATTCCATGAAGTAAGGAAATAAGAATCTAAGTTAATTTTTTGATAAGTAGTCCATGGACTGTTATACGTAATGAAATAAAATCCGGAGCCTCCTGAATTGGGAGCGTTCAGTTTGGTTTTTAGAGAGTCTACAAGTCCTGAAATATTGTCTTGAGAAATTTTTTCATCTTTATGCCAGTAAGATTCCTGCCAATCCCAGAACTCTTCCTGTTTAGGAATGTCCCCGTTTTCGAAATATTGTTTTAATTCTTGTTTTGTTTTCATTTTTTATTGATTTTGTTTTTACATTTCACTGATGAGTGTTCCGCCTGATACTGTAGTTTTAGGGTCAAATGAATCTGGATAATACTGGTTGTTTTTATCCAGTTTTACCATAGTTAAACTCGGATTGTAATTGAATGCTTTCGGACCAATTTTTGAAACTGAAGGTGGAATGTATAGCGATGTAATTTTGTTGTACTGGAAAGCAGATTCTTTAATTTCTGTTACTCCATTAGGAATGATTAATGATGTAAGTTCATTACCACTAAAAGCTCGCTCATTAATAATTTTCAGCTGCTCAGGAAGAATTACTGATTTAAAAGAATTGTTATTGAAAGCTTCTATTCCTATACGTACAACACTATTGGCAAAATGTATTTCATGCATGTAATAATTTTGCATAAAGCGATCAGGAATATATAATGTTCCGGGTTCAATAGTTACTTTTTTGACCAATAGGTGGGCGAAAGAAGCATTTCCTTCAGCATCTATTTTTGCATAAATATTATTGACGCTAGGTATTCCATTTTCAAGACCTTCAATTTTAGTTATATCAATTTTCTCCTCTTTGTGCCAGTATGAGTCCTGCCACGCCCAGAAATCTTCCTGTCTGGGGATATCTCCATTTTCGAAATAGAGTTTTAGTTCTTCTTTTGTTTTCATAAAAATTGTGATTGGGTTAATAATTGAAGCTTAGGACCGCTTCAGAGCCTGGCTTTGTTTTTAGTGGTCACAAACCGAATTTCCACATGATTTATATTTTCAGACATAGTTCTGGCTGTCCAGCATTTTGTGAATGGTGAATTCAAAGGTGTTGATAATGTTTAATGAGACTGCTGTGCGCGTATTATAGAGATTTCAAAGGTAATGGTGGACAGCGTCAGAACTTGTCGTGTTTTATTTAAAAGACATCTTCTTCAAGAATGTCTTCTTCAAAATCTTCTCTGAAGAAATTTTCAATGTCATTGAGATAGTTTTCATAATCCATCTCCGCATTTTCAATGTCACTCCATTCCACGGTGTAGAGATCTTCATCGAAGAGTATATCTGTATTGTGATTGGGTGTTTCCATGTTGGGTGTTGTGATTGAGTGTTGGTTATATTTTGAACATACTTTTGGCTGTTCAGCATAAATGAATGTTGAATTCAAAGGCGTTTTTAAGTTTTTGTTGGTGGTTGTTTTGTGTCTTTTTTGATACTCCAAAGATAATGGGGCAAGGCGACAAAACTTGACGTGTTAAAAAATGGTTTTTATTTTTTTTGAAAAATATAATCTTTATAGCTTATATTGAGTTGGTATAAGTCAAAAAGCTTATATTTTGTTTCTGATGAGTTTTTGGACAATCTGATTCAGCGTTTCCCTGTTATCATCAATATAGCTTAATCCGGCTTGTATCAGGTTTTCGATATTAGAGCGTCTTACATTATCCATGGCCGGAGAAGCATTTTTCAATGATGGATTCAGACGATAATAATTTTTCTGATTTCTCAATCCTAAAGTCTGGAACATTTGAGAAAGTTGATAATCTACTGTTTCTGCATTCGCGGACATTAAAATGTCGATGATTGGGCCTACCCAGCCAATTTTCCCGGCTTTTTCCAGTCTTTTAAAAGGATAAGGTCTGGCTTCAATTCCTGTTCCGATAGATATAATAATCATATCGTTTACTCCAGGGTGATTGGCTTTCTGATGATTTTTTAAAACCTCTGCAAAAGGAATCTTTCTGGCTTCTGCATAAGCACAAAGAGCAGGATTATTGGCAAACATTCCGCCATCAATCAGGCTGAAGATCTGCCCATACATAGATTTGATCTGTACCGGACTAAAATAGGTAGGAGCTGCAGAAGTAGCTCTGCAAACATCTTTTACATAGAAATTGTCTGTGCTGAGATGTGCTTCACATGAGTTGAAAAGCTTTGCTCTTCTGTTTTCTATGTCATAACTTGTTATTAAGCAGGGTTTTATTAATTCTTTTAATTCCAGATTTCCAAAAAAGTCATTTAGGTTTTTCTCAAGTGCTTCCTGAGAAATCCTTTCATTCAATAATCCAAATGGATTAACCAGTTTTTCCCAAAAGGAAACCTGGAAGATGTCACCGCCCTTTTCAGCATATAATTCTAATCCTTTCTGGATAGAATACTTTGCTTTACGGACTTCATCGGGACATAGAATAATAGAAGCAATCAAGCCACCTGTACTGCTTCCTGCCACCAGATCAAAATAATCTCCAAGTTTGGCACTCGGTTTATCATAATACTGGAGCTGTTCTTCTATGTAGCGCAGAATAATGCAGGTAATAATTCCTCTTATTCCGCCCCCGTCCAAAGAAAGAATGGTTGTCTTTTTCATGTTTTTTGTTAGTTGTTTTTTTGTTAAAGAAGACATTGCAATATGATCGCGTGGAATTGGTAATTTTGGTCAGAAAAATGATTGAATTCCATGGTTGGATCTTGTTGTTTTTAGTGGTTTTCTTGTAAAACAAAGGTAGGGCGGGGAAGCGACAGAACTTGACGTGTTTTATTTATTTTCAATAAAAAAGCATTAAAAAATAACATAATTCTGCTGGTCTCTGGGCATCTTCAAAAGTATTCTCCAGCTGGTTTTTGTAAGTCCTTTCTTCAATGGAATTGTCTTTTTTTCAAAGTGGGGAAGGTCTTTAAAAGTTTTCCAGTTTCCACCCCAATCCCAGCCATGTTTTGCGAAGATTTTCACACACTCATACCAATCGGCTACCTTATCATTATCCCAGTCTTTTACAGTGTCCCAGCTGGCCGTTTTTCCATCAATCATCAGGCATATGTCTACGGCAAGACCATAATTGTGAATACTTTGTCCTGCTTTTGCATTTGTCACCTTTTTTCCGGACGTTATTCTTCCAATCGCGTAAAGTTTTTCCTGCTCTTCAAAAGATCTTAATCCCTGAGTGATTCTTATCTTGGCTCTACCAGTGAGTGCTTCATCACATTCCTTAATAATTTGTTTTACTTCATCTCTTACCAAAGGGTGAAGTTTCTGAATTCTTTCTAGTGTTACTTTATCCATAAATCTTTATCGTTTGAAACAAAAGTAGGAATGGGGAGCGACAAAAACTGACGTGTTTTAATTACTTTTCTATAATAATCAATCCAAGAAGGAAAACATAATATTAAACTGATTTATAGGGTTTACATTAATTTACTTTATGAGAAACAAAGAAAAAATGGCACTTAAATTTTTAAAAATCAAATAGAATTAGTAAATATGAAAGATAAAAAACACAACATCAAATGCATACCATTCTGCCCTTTTTATTAGCTATGATTGCAGCCATTGTGCTGTTAAATATGTGTGCTGTCCGATTAAAAATTGCGTATCCGATTTTACTTGTTTTATTTGGATTACTCGTCAGTTTTGTGCCAGGTTTACCAGCTGTAAAGATTAATCCTGATCTTATTTTTTTTATATTCTTACCGCCACTATTATTTGAAGCCGCCTGGTCTATTTCCTTTAAAGAAATGAAGAGATGGTGGCGTATTATCGGAAGCTTTGCTTTCCTTGTGGTATTTTTTACAGCATTTTCAGTGGCTATTGCTGCCAATTATTTTATTCCGGGATTTACCATTGCTTTGGGATTTTTATTGGGAGGTATAGTGTCTCCACCAGATGCTGTAAGTACGGGTGCCATTATGAAATTTGTGAAAATTCCCAACACGACTGCAGCTGTTTTGGAAGGAGAAAGCTTACTCAATGATGCTTCTTCACTTATTATTTTTCGTTTTGCATTAATCGCTGTAGGAACCGGACAATTTGTATGGCAGGATGCTTCTTTAGATTTTTTATGGATGATGATTGGAGGATCTGGAATTGGATTATTACTGGCCTGGATTTTTGTACAAGCCCATAAACACCTTCCTACAGAGGCTTCTTCTGATATTGCACTAACATTAATTGAACCTTACTTAATGTATTGGGTGGCTGAACAGTTTCATAGCTCTGGAGTATTGGCTGTAGTATGTGGTGGATTGTATATGTCGGGAAAACGATTGATATTTTTAAACAGCACCAGCCGCATCAGAGGATATAGTGTATGGGAAAGCTTTGTCTTTATTCTGAATGGGATTGTATTTTTAATTATTGGATTGGAGCTTCCCGAAATTGTAGGTGGGTTGCGTTCTGAAGGAATAGCTTTAAAAACGGCCATTAATTATGGCATATTAGTGACTGTTATTCTTATTGTAGCCAGAATAATAAGCTCCTATGCTGCAATGATTGCCACGATTATTTTTCGTCCTTCTGTAGCTCCCAGAGCATCTTCCATGAGAAGACGTCTGATGATGCCTATTTTACTTGGATGGACGGGAATGCGAGGAGTGGTATCTCTGGCAGCGGCGCTGGCTATTCCTATAACTCTTGAAAATGGGACTCCTTTTCCAAACAGGAACCTTATATTATTCATCACCTTTGTAGTAATACTGCTTACCCTTTTGGTACAAGGGCTCACATTACCTTATTTTATAAAGTATGGAAAAGTATTTGATGACTTTATAGATGAAGAAAAAGAAGAACTGGCCCGTAAGGAAATCAAACAAAAATTAAGACAACACGTTTATCATTTTCTTAAGAACAAACATGAAAGTGAACTTCATAGTGATGCAGGAATAGAACGGTTGTTGAGACATTGGGAAGAAAAAAATAAAGCCAATGATGCAGATTGGATGAATGAAAAATCCAAAGCTGTTTTTATCGAAATGCTTGAAAGCCAGAGACAGTTTCTCACAGAACTTAATAAGGATGTATCAATTGATGAAGAGATCATTCGTCATCAGCTTTTCCAGCTTGATTTGGAAGAAGAGCGTTTGAAAATGATTTAATCTATAGTATTACGTTAAATAAAATAATGTTTTTGAATACAAAATTAAAGTGGTAATACGACAAAACATGTCGTGTTTGAAAATAATATTTATTTGTTTTTCAATGTGTTAAATATGATGTTAATTCAGGATTAAAAAGTGATTTTATTCCTGAAAAATAATAATTTTGTAGGATAATTCACGATCATCATGTATGCTCTGGTAGATTGTAATAACTTTTTTGTTTCCTGTGAAAGGACTCTGGATCCTGACCTTGAAGGCAAGCCCGTTGTGGTACTTTCCAACAACGACGGATGTGTTGTATCCCGAAGTAAGGAAGCTAAAGATCTGGGTATTCCTATGGCTGCTCCGGCCTTTAAATACAAAGATCTTTTCAAAGAGCATGATGTAAAAAGCTTTTCTGCAAAATTTGAACTTTATAATTACAAGAGTCAGCAGGTCATCAATATCGCTAAGTCTTATGTGGTGGATTATGAAGTATACAGTATTGATGAGCTTTTTCTTGATTTAACAGGCTTTAAATACATCGATATCCACGAATATTGTTCTAACATCAAAAACGAAATTCAGGAAAAAGAAAATATTCCTGTAAGTATAGGCATTGCACCCAGTAAAACCTTATGCAAAGTGGCGAACAGAATTGTAAAGGATTTTCCGGAACAATTTAATGGGGTTTATATTATGGACACTCCAGAAAAAATAGAAAAAGCATTGAAATGGCTGAATATAGGAGACGTTTGGGGAATAGGAAGAAAGTTGGCCGCCAAAATGAATGACAGTGGGGTTTATAAAGCCTGGGATCTTCTTCAGAAACCTGAAATATGGGTTCGGAAAGTAATGGGAATTCATGGGGTGAGAATGATTCATGAACTAAAGGGAATTCGCCAGCTGGAACTGGATGCACCATCTCCTAAAAAATCAATTGCCGTTACCCGAAGCTTTATGGAAATGCTTACGGATAAAGAAGCGGTCCGGGAACGGGTAGAAACTTTTGGAATGTATTGTTCAGAAAGATTACGAAAGCAGAATACCTGCTGTAAAATAATCACAGTTTTTGTACAGACTAACCGATTCAGAAAAGATCTTCCTGAATATAGAAATGCAATGACTCAAATTCTTCCCAATCCAACCAATTCGTCTATATTGATCGGAAGAGTAGTGAATGAACTTTTTGAAGCTGTTTACAGAGATGGATTTCATTATAAAAGGGCAGGAGTGATGGTGAATGACTTTGTGCCGGAAGATCAGAGACAGATCAGTCTTTTTGAAGAAGATACACAAAACCAACATCTCCCTGTGATGAAGGCCATGGATGCCATGAACAGGAAATTCGGAAAAGATAAAGTCCGTTTGGGAAGCATGAGCGGTGAAAATACCTTTGGCCGGGCACAATTATCTCCCGAATATGAAGCCTTCCTGAAAAAAAACACACTGCCTGAAGCTAATTTTAGGTTTCATTAAGTTTTGAGTTGTTGTAACTAAGGTGAGTATGTGTAAACCGCAGAGCGAATATTAGTCAGGTTGTAGAAATAAATACAAGTAATGCTGAACTAAGAACATTTGTTGTAGAATAATGAATAAAATTAATATTACCCCTTATACAAAAGAATTATCAGATTCTTTATTTAGTGACAGAGAAATAGAAAAACTGAGATATTTTCCTATGGATAGATTTTATTTAATAGATAATAATTATTTAGGAAAAATAGTATCATTAAATTATTTAGAATTTCTTTTTTATAATTTAGAAATGGTAAATGAAAGTTATACTGTTCAGTTACTGGTCTGTTTACCAGAGTTATGGGAAAATGTTGCTTATGAGGATATTATTTTTTTGATTGAAAATTTTACTAATTCTTTTTCTTTCTATGCTTTGGTAGAATTTACACACAGATATCTAGAGATTGATTTAATGGATGAAATATTTTATAATGAAAATGTAGACTTAAAATTCAAAAAAGACTGTGCTAGGTATTTACACAATATTATAGCAACTCTATATATGAATGAATTTGATTATATTGATTTCAAGGAGAATTTATTTGGAGTAAATATGGAACAACTAGAAAAGATACGGCTGAAATTTCAAAATGATAATAATTTCAAAAAAACTATATCTATAGAGGAACTTTATAAAAAGTTATCGCTTATCAGATTTGATAAGGATCATTCTTTGCCAGTATAAATGTATCATTCATGTTCAAAATACAAGACAAATCTTCACAGCGGTGAAAGGTTTGTTTTTTAGTATTGAATTCTTTTTACAAAGATTGTGAATATAACTTGTAATTATGAGATATTTTAGGTTTCATTAGTTTGAAGTATCTTGCTTTTAATTACTTTTTCTCATACTTCCAATTCCTTCCTTTTCCTTCTGCAACCCATTCTAAAGCCTGTTCCATTCTTTTATTTCGAGTAGCTTCTGTCTTGGCTTCTGTAATCCATGTGATATATTCTTTTCTGAAGGATGGCGAGGCTTTTTCAAAAATTTCTAATGTTTTTGATTGTGCCTGTAATGCGGATAAAAAATAATCTGGAATTTCTATTTCTGTTTTGGATGGTGCCGCTTTTTTCATGGTAACACCCATATCCGTAAGTTCCATGGCTTCTTTAATGGCTTTTTTTAGTTGAGGTTTTGAAGGCAGGTCTTCAATCTTTGTAATTTTTCCCAGGCTAAACATAGAATTCTTCTCAATATCCTGAGTAATTTCCTGCATGGTTTTCATCTCCTTTTCCAGCCAGAACCCGAATGTGCAGTGCTGCTTGAAAGACGCCATAGCACAAAGGTTTTTACCCTTGTAGATAAAATGTGGAAAACTCCATTTCATGGTTTCTTCTGCATCAGGGCAGTATTCATGAACGGTTTCCCGAATATAGTGAAGGATAGGTTTAGCGAAATCCTGAGACTTTTCAATATAGCTGTCTATCTTTGAACTGTATTTCTCCATATTTTTTTACTGGAATAATTGTGCGGTTTCATTCACTAGGAATTTCACCTGATCCGGTCTTCCTCTATCATTTTTAGGGCTGTTGGCATAGCTTCCTGTTTTCACGATTACCATATTATGCTCCGGAACCATAATGATATATTGACCTTGCAGTCCCAGAAAATAATAATGTTTGATAGGATTGTCATGATTAATCCAAAGTCCCATTCCATAAATGTTTTCTGACTTTTCTGTCGGAGTTCTCATCTGCTCAATAAAATCTGTATTAAGGATCTGCTGATCTCCAGCTTTACCGTCATTCAGGAAGAGAAGCCCCAGTTTGGCAAAATCTCTTGTATTTGAGTGGATACAGCAATACGTTTTTTCCATTCCATAGTCATCTGTACTCCATTTTGCATTTTGTTCCATTCCCAGAGGAGTCCAGAATTTTTCAGAAAGGTAGCTGGCTAAGGGTTGTTTCAGTGCTTTTTTTAAGGCAAAACCAAGAAGTTGTGTGGTTCCGCTTTGATATTCAAATCTTGTTCCCGGTTTTTCTTTGAATGATCTTGGAAATACAGCTTTTACAAGACTCTTTCCATAATAAGCTTTGGCATTAGGAAGAAAAGGATTATTATAGTTTTCATCCCAATCGAGACCAGATTCCATCTGAGCCAGATTTTTAAGAGTAACGTCATTTCCGAAAGTTTTCTCTTTAAATTCAGTATAAAAATCAGACAGCTTTTCATCAATGTTGTTGATGAGTCCTTCTTCCAGCGCTTTTCCCAAAAGCATAACAGTTACAGCTTTTGCCATGGAAAATGAATTGGTTTGTGAGAGCTGATTGTAGCCGTCCCAATATTGTTCGTGAAGAATTTTACCATTCTTTATCACTACAAAAGATGCTGTTTTAGACCGTTTTAAGTTATCAACTAAAATTTTAGGTAATTGTTTTTTATTGTACTCAGGATCTTCTTCCCATCGCTTGGGAGATTTTGCAGCAATAGGATTACTGGGAAACAGATTTCCATCATCAATATGGGCACTTGATCTCCCTTTAAGGTAGGTTTTGGAAATACCACTGAATAAATAATCATATCCGAAAAAGTAAGCTGCAGCAGCTCCGGCTACAGCTCCACCTATCATGTATTTTAGTATTCTCATTTTTTGTTAATCGGTCTTTAACAAATTTAAAATAATTTGGGTGAAAAAATAAAAATGAATCATCAAATACATTATTTTTGTTTAATTGATGAAAAACATGACCAGAAAACTTATTGTATTGATGTGCTTCCTGCTCTCAGTAGCAGGGATTTCTCAGACCTATAAAGCGATAGATACCGCAGATTACCTTCAGCGGAAAGAATTCTTGAAAAATTTTACAGCTCATAACGAAAGTTTGATAAAAGGGCTGAGGTCACAATATTCAGGGAGTGGAGGTTCTGAAATATCTAAAATTTATAAAGAATTTGGAACTGATTTTGAAAAACAGGTGAAAAACAAAGACTTTGTGTTCAAGTCTGAATTTGATGTGGTCATTAAATCCTTGGTAGAGCGTCTCAGAAAAAATAATCCCAAAGTTCCTCAGGATCTTAAAATTCTGATTGCAAGAGATAATACTCCTAATGCTTATTGCCTGGCAGATGGAACTTTTGTTATCAATATGGGACTGTATAACTGGATGGATAATGAAGCTCAGGTAGCGGGTGTAATTTCCCATGAACTAGGGCATAAAATAGAAGATCATACGCTGAAATCAGTCCTGAATATTGTTGAACAGAATACATTGGATAAATCTACAGTACAAAATATCAAAGAAACAACAGGTGGACGGAGCCTGGAGCGTAATGAAAAGGCATTTGATATTCTTAAAAACAGGATTTACAAAAAAAGTGTAGAGAAGAGAAAGCTTGAAATACAGGCAGATAATTTGGGATATGTTATTTTTAAAAACAGTGATTTTAAGAAGAGTGAATTTATCAACGGATTACAAAAGCTTCAGACATTTGATACAATCTCTCCAAGAGAACTTAAGATAGAGACCTATAAAAAACTTTTTGATCTTCCAAAGCAGGCTTTCAAAGAGAAGTGGATGAAGAAAGAAGATTTTTCACTCTACAATTATAATTTTTATAAAGAAAAACTGAACAAAGACTCTTTAGCTTCTCATCCCGAAATGGTAAAAAGAATAGAGAGTCTCAAGAAAGCTTTTCCCGAGCTGAATATTTCCGAAGAACCGGAAAAACCATCAGAGGCTTATCTTGCTCTGAAAAAGACTGCAAGAATGGAGATTCTTCCAAACTATTTCCACTCTGAGGATTATGGATTGGGAATTTATGTCGCGATGCAATTCCTTCAGGATGGTGAAGAAGATAAATACTATAAAAATTGGTTAGGAAAATGTTTTTCTAAAATTTATGAAGCCAGAAAAAACTATAATCTGAACCGCTATTTGGACAGAATAGAGCCTAAAAATCAAAGTGAAAGCTATCAGCAGTTCCTGAATTTTATGTGGAATCTAAGCCTGGATGAAATTAAAAATATTTCAGAGTATTATCAGACCACGGGAATTGCCACAACATCAAAATGATAATAAAGGCGAATAATACTCCCAAAAATCTGAATGATCTTCTTGATCTGCAAGACCATTAAACCAGCAGCGAATTTTTAGAAATAAAAAGCTATCTCAAATGTGAGATAGCTTTTGGTTTGTTTACTAATATAAAACACTGTTAATTAGTAGTTTAGTTTTTCTAAACGGATCTTATTGAATTTATCTTTTGTATTGTATTCACGAAGAAGAATATAACCTTCTTTGGCCACATAAGGTGTTACCTGATAATTATCTTTTTCAGAAATAGGAATAATCTCCTGTTTGAATTTTCCATCAATAACCGTATTGATGAATAGATTCCAATTTTTTTGTCTTGTTACTTCATCTTTCTGGTAATCGCGGTAAAAGAAAACCACATCTTTTCCACCGTTGAGGTATTGTGAGAACAGATAATCACTGTTTACCCATTTTGATTTTTCTTTTTCAAAAACCTGAACATTTTTCACCTTGAAATCTTTATCTGTATAGATGTAAACGAGGTCTGTTGTTTTGGGAGCGTTATATTGTCCTGCAGGTTTATATTTTTCAGATAAAATTCCCACACTTCCATCATTCATAAAATACATATCCTTGGTCTGAAGGATATAACCGTTTTCCACCATTCCGTTTTTATTCACTTTTGGAAGGAATGCTGCGATATTAGGTTCATAATTGATTGTTTTAGTATCTGCAGTAAAATCTTTTTTGTCTACCATCATTCTTGCAAATCCTACTGACTGAGAGTCATCATAATTTCTTCCCACAAGAACTACTTTATCATCGAAAGTTTTGTCATTATCTATTTTTCTGTAATCAGAGTAGAAAGAATCAATATTGGCTGTTGTATCATCAGACAGTCCGGTAACTGGTTTGTTGGAAGTTTCTTTTCCGGTTTTCATATCAAGAACCAAGAGAGTAAATGTTTTCTGCTTTTCATTTACTTTTTTCATGATGCAGTACATGTAATTATCATCTCTTTCCAGAACAGATAAGGTGGTGTAAATTTTCTTGGTTCCGTCAGTATTGTATTTATATCTCCAGACCTCCTTTTTATTTTCATCAAACTTCATAAGGCTGTTGTTATTTTCATACTTTCCATAATCTTTGTACTCTACAGCAAAATAACCGCCTTCTTTTAGCTCACCTACGGCAGAAACGTAGTTGTACCCTTTATCTTTTTTCTCATCACGGTTTTCCTTACGCTGTTCCTTCCAACTTTTAGGTTCGTTGATTTCTTTGAAGCTTCCATCTTCGAGATAATCATAATATACTTTTCGGGTAATGGTATTGGTCTTCGGATTGATGACCATAGAAACAGGAGTGAATATTTCCCTGCTTTTAACCAGAGAATAATCCATCATGGAGGGCTTTAGAATAATTTGTCCTTTGAAGTCCACATATCCCCAATAAGAGGTGGCGGTGATATCGCCTTCAAATTCCTTATTGGCAACAGGATTGAGGTTCTTATCCAATATAACGTATTCAAATTTCTTGGTTTTATCCCCAGATTTTCCGTAAGAATAGATGGAAACATAGCCATAAAGATTGTCTTTATCATCAAACAGCGCGTTCATTCCTACATGGTCTCCTGCCGCTAATGTTGTTAAATCCTGGGTTTGGGAAAGTGCAAATGTCTGGATGAGCCCAAACACCAATAAAGTGATTTTTTTCATGGTCGAATTTTGGGCTAAAATAATAAATTATGGAATACGTTGGAGAAAAATAAAAAAGCCCTGAAAAACCAGGGCTTTGTAGTTGAATATTACTTGTTATACTCGTAATTATAAGTGTGAGTGTTAGTTCCGGAAGATCCTCCTGTATACGTCATTACCGATTTTGTAGGATAGTTACCCACATTGAGGGTATGAACTGCATTGGTTTTAGTGGTTCCGTTCAAAGCACCTGCATAATTTCCGTCTGCTTTTACCAGATTGTTGTAGCCTACTTCTCCATCTTTAAGAGAGAGCATATCCATTTTTATATACCCTTTTACATTTTTCATAGGATGATTGTTGCCGTCATAAGAAAATGTAGTGCTATATGTTGTTCCGTTATTTGAGTAAGTTACTGAAAGCAAGTTTCCCTGGGCATCTAAATAAATATCTTGATCGAGGTATTTTATGTCTGTATAAACTCCAGTGGTTGGATTATAGGTAACCGTGTGAAAAGCATTGTGCTTTATATGGCTATCGCTCAGATACTGAAAGTTAGATGTGTAAATCAATGTACCTAGTTGATGCTTATCAGTTACTTTTTCAGAAACCAGTTTTCCGTTAATATAAGAAAACTCTCTCATAATTTTTAGAGTTCCATTCTGAGTATATACTTCAGTTTTTGTGATATTATCACCATCATAAGTATATATTGTCTTTTCATTATCCGCAACATCAAATGATTCAGTTATTTTGGTTCCGTTATATTTATATTCTATAGTATAAGACTGGTTATCCTGAGTAATCTCAGTAGATTTTTTTAGAAGATAAGGAGTGTTATTATTATTGTTGTTATTGTTGTTGCCTGAGGCATCATCATCATTTGATGAGCTGCAGCTTGCGATCACTGCCATTGCAAGTGACGAAATAATTAATTTCTTCATGATTATTATTTTAATGTTTAAATTTTGGCTAAAATAATAATTTATTGAATATGTTTGGCGTTGTTTATAAAAATAACAAAAGCCCTGAATTTTTCAGGGCTTTTATATTATATTTTAGAAAGTAGATTTCGGAAGTTGGTTTTCTCATCAATGATTCTTCTCAATTCTGAAACCGGAACTCTTTCCTGTTGCATGGTGTCTCTGTCTCTTATGGTTACCGTATGATCCGTCAATGAATCGTGATCTACAGTAATACAGTAAGGAGTACCAATTGCATCTTGTCTTCTGTAACGTTTTCCGATCGCATCTTTTTCCTCATAGAATAAATTGAAATCGTATTTCAGATCGTTAAAAATCTTCTCAGCATATTCTGCTAAACCATCTTTTTTCATCAATGGAAGGATAGCTGCTTTAATTGGTGCTAATGCAGGAGGTAAAGATAAAACTGTTCTTTCTGAACCGTCTTCTAATACTTCGTCTCTTAGGCAGTGTGAGAAGATAGAAAGGAATAATCTGTCTAAACCTACAGACGTCTCTACTACGTAAGGAACATAGTTTTCATTTCTTTCAGGATCGAAGAACTGAAGTTTTCTTCCTGAATGTTCTTCGTGAGCTTTTAAATCGAAATCTGTTCTAGAGTGAATACCTTCCAATTCTTTGAAACCGAATGGGAAATTGAATTCAATATCAGCCGCAGCATTTGCATAGTGCGCTAATTTCTCGTGATCGTGGAATCTGTAATTATCATTACCTAATCCTAGTGCCAAGTGCCAGTTCAGACGTTTTTGCTTCCACTGCTCATAGAATTCAAGTTCTGTACCTGGAGCTACAAAGAATTGCATTTCCATTTGTTCGAACTCACGCATTCTGAAAATAAACTGTCTTGCAACAATCTCATTTCTGAATGCTTTACCAATCTGTGCAATACCGAAAGGAAGTCTATGACGTGAAGTTTTCTGAACATTTAAGAAGTTAACGAAAATCCCTTGTGCTGTTTCCGGTCTTAAATAAAGATCCATTGCACTGTCTGCAGAAGCACCAAGCTTTGTTCCGAACATTAAGTTGAACTGTCTTACTTCCGTCCAGTTTTTAGAACCTGTATCCGGGTCAGCAATTTCAAGCTCTTCAATTAATGCTTTTACATCAGCAAGGTCTTCATTTTCTAAAGATTTTGCCAGCCTTGAAAGAATGGTCTCTCTTTTTGCTCTGTATTCCAAAATTTTTGGATTCGTAGCAACAAACTGATCTTTATCAAAAGCCTCTCCGAATCTCTTCGCAGCCTTTTCGATTTCCTTATTCTCTTTATCTTCAATTTTTGCGCAATAGTCTTCCACCAAAACATCTGCTCTGAAACGTTTTTTAGAATCCTTATTATCAATCAATGGATCGTTGAAAGCATCTACGTGGCCTGATGCCTTCCATGTTGTTGGGTGCATAAGGATTGCCGAATCAATACCCACAATATTTTCGTTAAGCTGTACCATAGCCTTCCACCAATATTGTTTGATATTATTTTTAAGTTCAGCTCCGTTCTGTCCATAATCATAAACAGCGGATAAACCATCATAGATCTCACTGGAAGGGAAAATAAATCCATATTCTTTAGCGTGAGAAATTACTTTCTTGAAAACATCTTCTTGCTTTGCCATAATTTTTTTACGTCTGATGTGCAAAAATAGCAAATTGGATCCAAAATCATGAGATTCAACAAAAAAAGCTATTAATAATACTGTAAATAGTCCTGTTTTTATTTTTAGAAGCCGGGAACCTGCTTTCGCTACTCGCTTTTTCTGGGTTTCGGCGGCGGCAAAGCCGCCGCCAAAACCCAGAAAAGAGCTCAAACATACCGCTCAATCAGGGCTAATAAAACCTCACAGGTTTCAAAAATCTGTGAGGTTTAGAATAAATCTACCATTAAATGTTGAAGGTTTCCCATCTGAAATAAGAATCAGCAGAAAATCTCTACTTTTGCCACATGTTAGAAATTCTTTATCGGGACGAGTATATTATTGCTATCAACAAACCCAGCGGACTATTGGTTCATAAATCCTTCTATGCAGGAGAAGCAGATACTTATGCCATTCAGGAACTAAGGAACCAGATTGGTCAGAAAGTGTTTCCTGTACATCGTTTAGACCGCAAAACTTCCGGGGTTTTGTTGTTCACTTTAGATAAAGATACGCTTAGAATTATGAGCGACCGTTTTGCCAGCAGAGAAGTAGAGAAAAAGTATATTGCTATTCTGCGAGGTTGGGCGAAAGAAGAAGAAACCATTGATTACGACTTGGTTAATGAAAATGAAGTTACACAAAATGCAGTTACATACTACCGCCGTTTGCAGACTTCAGAGATAGATTTGCCCTTTTTAAAGCATCAGACTTCGAGATATTGTTTGGTAGAAGCAACTCCTGAAACGGGAAGATTTCATCAGTTGAGAAAACATTTTAAACATATTCTGCATCCTATTTTAGGCTGTAGAAAACACGGCTGCAATAAACAAAATAAGTTGTGGCTTCAAACATTTGGGATCAACAAAATGACGCTTCATGCGCATCAATTAATTTTCAATCATCCTATTACCAATGAAAAAATGGTACTGAATGCTACTGTAGATGAAGAGTTTAAAAGAGTAGGAGACATTCTGAATTTTGATTTGAGTGCATATTCTTAATGTAAGCCAAAAATTTTGAATCTCTAAGATAGAGCCTTGCCAAGGTTTTAAACCTTGGCAAGGCTTCTCTCAGGGCTCTTCTTCACTTAGTGAAACACCTTGGCGAACAAAAATTTTTTCAGGATTGTCCCAATCTATTGCGATCGCAGCGTTTAAAAATCTCATTAATTTTGCAGAGTACACGGATCTTTCTACCTTATAGATGCTATATATCAATCATTTTGATAAAATATCATAGGTTAATCCATGGTTAATTTTAAAATGAGTAATTTTGTAAAACTTTTTTTCAATGTACAAATCGCTCATTCGTCCGATTCTTTTCAAATGTGATCCTGAAGAAGTACATCACTTTACTTTTTCGATGCTTAAGAATTTTGGATTTCTTACCAAATTATTTTTCCCAAAACCTATTGAAGACAAACGTCTGGAAAGAGAAGTTTTCGGATTAAAATTTAAAAATCCTGTAGGACTGGCTGCCGGTTTTGATAAAAATGCAGTTTTGTTCAACGAATTGGGAGACTTAGGTTTCGGGTTTGTTGAAATCGGAACAGTAACCCCAAGAGCTCAGGCAGGAAATCCTAAGAAAAGATTATTTCGTCTTATTGAAGATGGGGGAATTATTAATAGAATGGGATTCAATAACGATGGTCTTCAGGCTGCAATCGAAAAACTGAAATCCAACAAAGGGAAAATAATCATCGGTGGAAACATCGGGAAAAATACAGATACACAACCCGAAAACTATACACAGGATTATCTGGATTGTTTTGAAGGTCTTCATCCGCATGTAGATTATTTTGTACTCAATGTAAGCTGCCCGAATGTAGGAAGTCACGCTAAACTGGAAGATGTAGAATACCTTCGTGAATTGATTACGGAAGTAAAGAAAATCAATCAGTCAAAATCTGTACAGAAACCTATCTTACTTAAAATTGCTCCGGATCTTAATAACGCTCAGTTAGACGAAATTGTAGAACTGATTGCAGAAACAAAAATAGATGGAGTAATTGTTTCCAATACCTCTGTCAATAGAGAAGGACTGAAAACATCTCCTGAAGTTTTAGCAGAAATAGGAAACGGTGGATTAAGCGGAAAGCCTATTCGTGAGAGAAGTACAAAAATGATTAAATATCTTTCCGAGAAGAGCAATAGAGCATTCCCGATTATTGGAGTGGGGGGAATTCACTCAGCAAAAGATGCTATTGAAAAATTAGATGCCGGAGCAAGTCTGGTTCAATTGTATACCGGATTTATTTATGAAGGCCCGGAATTGATTAACGAAATCAACAAGGAGATTTTAAAAAGAGCAAGCAGATTGCCAAGATAACATAAAAAGAGAGTTCAGAAAATGAGCTCTCTTTTATTTTGATTTTGTTACAGATGCATTTTTAATATCAACTGTTAATGTATGAGCAGGATAAGAATCCGATTTTCTTATTTTGTACTGTATCGTTTTACCATCCTTTGATTTTGTTTGCGTGGTATCATAGATGTTTTCCATGCAGCTTTCAGTAAGAAACTCTTCATAGCGTTTATAATTCCAGTCTTTGGTAAAATAAAGAATTCTGTAGCCTTTTTCACCTTCGCTGGCTCCGCATCTTCCACATGCATTAAGGTTGGAGGAATGTTCAAAATATAATAAAACACGGTTCCCTTTTTCTCCAGAAGCGTAAGATATAAGTTCGTTTCCACCATACAGATTAATAATATCAAAGGTGTTGATTCTTTTGTTATTGGGTAAAATCAGATAATTATTATAACGGTAGATCATATCATTACCGGTAAATAGTTTAGCTGGCTGTGTTTTGTCTTTATTCTCAAGATAAAAACTTCCAGGAATAGGATTTTCCTGAGTTGGGTTCTGTCCAAATAAGATGGTTTCTTTGGGTGCAAGGTTTTTTGCAATCTCAACAACCTTTTCAACGTCCTGTGGAGAGTTGATTTTTTCTTTAAATTGTTTGGAACTCTGTTTATGCTTAGATCCGAAATTGTATAATGACAACTTGCCATAATCATAAAGTCCGGTTAGTGGAATTTTCTTCTGATATTTATCGTAATAATACCAGCCATCTACAAAATGCTGATATAAGTTACAATCCGGAATGCCATCATAATGAAGCTGTATGGTAACAGGAATTCCTGCAATTTCTCCTTTAAAGATCTGGGAAGAGTCTGTGACCTGCTTTAATTCAATTTTCTGACAGAATAAAAAAGCTAGGCTTAAAGACAGTAACAAGGTGAGTATTTTTTTCATGGTCGGAGTATCGCTGCTGTTTTATATAAAAAAGTGAGCAACGGTATAGATTATCAATCCTACCAGACCGCCAACCAAAGTTCCATTAACACGGATGAACTGAAGGTCTTTTCCTACTTCCAGTTCAAGTTTCTCACTTAATTCTTTTCCCTGCCAGTTGCCAACAGTGGTACTGATGAGGTTTCCGAATTGATGGGTGTTTTTCAGAATATATTTATAAGCCGTTACCCGAACCCAATGATCGATTTTATTCTGAAGATTTTCATCTGTTTTTAAGTTTTGGGAAAACTCATTCAGATTTTTGGAAAGATAACTTTTCAAGGCAGAATGGTCTTCCTGAAGTTCTTTCATTAGTGTTTTCTTAATGGAAACCCAAATGTCATTAGAATATTCATCAAGCTTATCATTTTTAAGAAGCCCGTTTTTGATAGTTTTGAATTCTTCATCCCATTTAGGATCCTCTTTAAGATCAACCGAAAATTCATGGATTTTTTGAGTAATCAACCCTCTGACTTCATGTTCAGGATTCTCTTCTATTTCCTTGAAAAAATCAGACAACCCATCTGCGATCTTATCGGCAATTTTATTATCAACAAAAGATGGAATAAAAGTATAACTTCCTTTTTTCACCCGGTCCTTAATCATTTCATCATTTTGGATAATGTATTCCTTAATCTGTTTTGAAAGATTGGTGATCATCCTCTGATGGTCATTCTTTTCCAGAATATAATGGATTCCGTTGCCTACCACCTTGTTAAGTTTGATATCATCCGTCATGTCTGATACCTTTTTACTGATGAACTGGCTCACCGTAGAATCATCAAGTTTATTGAGAATATCAAGAACTATATCAGAAAGGTTTCGGATCAGAATATCCTGATTTTTTTCCTTGGCAAGCCATTCTCCGGCAAAACCGGAAACTTTTATTTTCTGAATGTACGGTCGTATATTTTGAGGTGAAAGAAAATTACTGACCACAAAACTTCCCAGATTATCTCCCAGCTTTTGCTTACTGTTTTCAATCAGATTGGTATGAGGAATCGGAAGCCCAAGCGGATGACGAAACAGAGCGGTAACTGCAAACCAGTCGGCCAAAGCACCCACCATAGCTGCTTCAGCAAAAGCACGAACATAACCAATCCAATGAGAGGAACTGGACTTCTGCATAATGGTTGTTACAATGAAAATAAGTGCCATCAGAACAAAAAGTCCTGTCGCAAATGCCTTATATTTTCTAAGCTGTTTTCTTTTTGCTTCGTCATTCATATTCTCAAATTTACTAAATTTGGTTATGAAACTGTTTAATCTTAATAAAAGCTTTTGCTTTAATTGCAATTAACCTTTAAGAGTTAAGAATTACAATGAAATTTTTAGTTTCACTCATTATATTAATTGTTCTGCAGGGATGTACGCAGAAACAGCAACCTATTAAAATTACTTCTATGGAAAATACAGAAGCAAAAAACAATCCATATTATTCAAGAACCGATACTGCAAAACTGAATATCTCCAATGATGAATGGAAGAAAATCCTGGCTCCGGATCTTTATGCAATCTCAAGAGAAGCAGCTACAGAAAGGGCTTTTACCGGAAAATATAATGATTTTGATGAGTTAGGAGATTATTATTGTGCCGTTTGTGGTCATCATTTATTCCGTTCCACTTCAAAATTTTCAAGCAGCTGTGGCTGGCCAAGTTTCTTTGAAGCGGATAAGGAAGGGGTTTACTATAAAAGAGATACTGCCTATGGAATGGAAAGAGTAGAAGTGCTTTGTAAGAGATGTGACTCCCATCTGGGGCATGTCTTTGATGATGGTCCAAAACCTACAGGATTGAGGTATTGTATGAATTCTATTAGCTTGGAATTTGTAGGAGATTCACAAAAATAATGAACCTTATTTCATTGCCATGGAAGAATTGAGTCTGGAAAACCGAAAACGAGTCTGGATCACTTTGTCAGAACTCTATCTCGATACAGAGCTTCAGGATTCAGATTTCAGATATATGGCAGCATCCCTTTTTGAAAGTTCTTTTACTTTTGAAGAAATCAAAGGAATTGATCAGGATGAGGTTTTTCCTGTTTTCTTTTCAAACCTTTTGATTCCGGCAGGAGAATGGGCTGGATTTGATGAGTTGATATTGGTTAAAAATATTATGAAATGGATGGAAACAAGAAGTAAGTTGGATATTTTAGCAATCAAATGTCTTTACCCCATCTACGATAAGATAAATAGGAGTTATTGGAAAAAAATAGAAGAGGTTTATAATCAGATACATGCTGAGGCCCTCCGTTAAAGTTTCTTAAATTCAGTTAAACTTTGTGGAGTTATAAGTGGCTGATAACTATGTTTTTATAATTTTGCCCCACTAATTTGGTACTAATATATTATTGAATGAAAGGATTTTATGGCGTAATAGGCCTTGTTTACATGGTGACGACCTCATTCTACATTTCTCCTAGAGCGGTGGTAAAGAATGAAAACATCAACACAACAAAAACGGAAAGAGTAACTGACACGAAATCTGAGAAAAATACTACTAAGGCAGTATCTTCGGCAGAAGCATTATATCAATCAATTGAATTTGATCCTGAACACGAACTGAACTATGAAGTTTTTACTAAAGCATTAACAGGATTTGAAAACCTAAAGAAAGCAGGATTGCTTACTGATGAGTCGCACTTATTAACGGTTTGCGATTTTTCTATGTCTTCCAATACCAAAAGACTTTGGATAATTGATCTTAATGATAAAAAAGTATTATTCAACTCACTCGTTGCCCACGGTAAAAATACAGGCGAAGAATTTGCCACGAATTTTTCTAACACGGAAAGTTCGCGACAGAGCAGCATGGGATTTTATATCACGGATGCAACCTATCAGGGAGACAATGGGTATTCATTGAGATTATTGGGAATGGATAAAGGATTCAATGATGCAGCCTATAGAAGAGCGATTGTAATGCATGGAGCAGATTATGTAAGTGATACATTTGCAGCAGTACATAAGAGAATCGGAAGAAGCTGGGGTTGCCCTGCAGTCCCTAGAGAACTGTCACAATCCATGATTAATACGATAAAAGGAAGAAATTTACTTTTCATCTATTATCCCGATCAGAATTACCTTTCCTCTTCGGAGTGGTTAAAAGCATAAACGGAAAAGCAGTCTGATCAGACTGCTTTTTTATTTTTAGATGAAAATTCTATGGTGAATGTACTTCCTTGAGAAACCTCTGAATATACATAAAGGTTTCCTTCATGAATTTCTACAATTCTTTTTACAATAGACAGCCCAATCCCGTTTCCCTTTTCAAAATTTTTATTGGAACCTCGGTAAAACAATTCAAATATTTTTGAGAGATCCTCCTCCGATATTCCTACCCCATGATCTACAAAACGGATTTTTATAGATGGGCTGTACGCTTCAATTTCTACACGGCAACTTTTATCTTTGGAATATTTACAGGCATTTTCCATAAGATTTGAAAAAGCCACTTGTAATAGATAAGGATTACCATGCCAATCGTAATTGCTTGCCTCTTCGTCATTACTTATATAATTGATTCCGATTTTATAATGGATGTTTTTTTTGATCAACGCCAGTTTCGCTTCTGCTAAAATTTCATCTAAACGAATATTGGCAAAACTGATCTGTGAAACGTCGTAGCTAGCCCTCGCAAAATCTAAAAGCGCTGATGAAAGTTCTGAAGCATCATTGGCATCCTGCAGAGCATTGTCAATGGAAAGTTTATAATCATCCAAGGTCACATTCAGTTCTTTTGCAAGTTCCAGTTCTGCAATGAGAGTAGAAAGTGGCGTTCGGAATTCATGGGAAATGGTCGTAACAAATTGTTTATGACTGTTAAATGACTTTTCCAGCCTGTTAAAAGTAGAGTTAAAGGTTTCCGTAAGTTCGTAAATTTCATCTTTAGCCTTCGGAACATCAAGGCGTTTGTTGAGATTATGTTCTGAAATATCACGGATTTGAAGAATGATATCTTTTAAAGGCTTCAAAGTATAATAGGAAAAAAGAAACCCGATAATGAAAATAAAAATAATCGAACTGATGTAGATGATGATGATATCTTTCTTAAACTCTGCGATATGTGCGTTTCCCGTTACATCCACTGCACTTCCGATGATATAATAATCTTCTCCTGCTGATTTGAACTTAATAGCTATATATTGACGGTCACCCTGCTGCCAGAATATTCTGTTTTTGTTGGATTTAATGATTTTATCAAGATACTTTTCATTGCTTTTCAAGGGTGGAATATCAGTAAATGTAAGGTCTTTTTTGCTGTTGTAAACGCTGATATCGGCCTCATTCAATAATTTCTGATTTCTCTGATGCAATTCACGGATCTTATCATCACTGATTCGGACATCAAAAATAAATTCAGAGCGCCAGATTACTTTATATCCTAAACGATCATTAAACTCATCTTCCCTGTTTTTCTCTGAAACAATATATAGGACATAAGCAAACATAAAGAGAATGCCTGCTGTAAGAATGGCGTAAATTAATGCTGTTCTGGTTGCTATTTTCATAACTGTGAAGCGAAAATAAATCCTACACCCGGTTTGGTGTGAATAAGTTTGGTATCAAAATTCTTGTCTATTTTTTTTCTTAGATAGGCAATGTAAACATCAATATAGTTGGTTCCGGTATCAAAATGATTGCCCCAGACATTATCAGCAATTTCTTCACGGGTAAGAATTCTTTCCGCATTATTTACAAGAAAAACCAGCAGTTTGAATTCTTTCGGGGTAAGTTCTATTTCTTCACCATTTCTGAAGACCCGATTAATTTTTTTATTAATCTTAAGATCATGATATTCCAGATCAGTAAGATAGGCTTCTCTGTTTTTGTTTGAGCTTCTTTGGAGAATGGCTTTTATTCTGACAAAAAGCTCCCTTATTTCAAATGGTTTTACCATATAATCATCAGCACCGGCATCAAACCCTTCTACCTTCTCATCAATTGTTCCCAATGCCGTAAGCATGATAATCGGTAAATCAGGATACTTCTGTTTAATGAATTTACACAAGTCTATGCCGGTCATTTTAGGAAGCATAATATCTGTAATAGCCAGATCAAAAGTTAATTTACCAAGCAGCACAATAGCATCCTCTGCATCTTCAGAAATATATACCTGATAGCCCTGGCTTTCTAATCCTCGCTTTAACAGACTTGAAACTCGTGAATTATCTTCTATTATTAAAATTCTCATAAGGAAATATTAAAGGCGGTGAAGGCTGATATTCAGCTCAGTATTTTGTTTTTAAAATATTGATTTCCAGATTGCCTCAAGCCCTTTGCAAAGGTATTTCTTATTTTCTTTTTATGATAGCAGATTAACTCTTTTAATAGTTTTCTAAAAGGTTTCTAATAGATTTCTAATAACGGTCCGGGCTTTCCCGATCTAATTTTGTCCCGTTGAAATCAACAAAAAGATTAGAACAGAAAAATATGAAGACAAGATCTTTCAGAACCGGAATTGCTTTATTTGTCCTGTGGGGAATTACGGGAAAATTAGAAGCTCAGAAAAAAAATGACTTTAATAATCCGGGATTGACTCATTATTTTAATGATGAACATTCACGTTATATCTCTCTAAGTGGTTACGCAGAATTATGGGCAAGATATACCCAGCTTAATCCTGGGAGCCTTATCAATAACGAAGCTAAATCAGCTGCCTCCGACCTTTCTCTTCGCAGGGTTCGGGTAAAAATGACGTATAAACCTACTGAAAAATTAATGTTTGTACTGCAGGGAGGAACTACCAATGTCAATGTCAACGCAAAAGGAAGTAATTACTTTGATTTATTGGATGCTTATGCAGAATATGCTTTCAGTGATAAAATAGCTTTCGGGGCGGGACGTTCTACCTGGAGGGGGCTTTCAAGGTTTACCACAGGTCCTTTGAATACACTACTATATGATTTACCGGCTTATGCAACATCTAATGCAGGGGCTACCGATTATACTGTACGTGAACTCAGTGCTTATGTTAAAGGGCAGCTGGGTAAATTTGATTATCGATTGGTTGTTGCAGATCCTTATACCATGGCTACTTCAGATCCTAAATTTAATGTGGCTACTTTCAGTAAGAATTCTCCAGGAAAAGACTTCTCAGGCTATTTCAGATACGCTTTTTTAGATAAAGAAAATATTTCAACACCTTTTAATTCAGGAACCTATATGGGGAAAAAGAATGTGTTAAGCTTAGGAGCAGGGTTTGATTATATCCATAATGCCTTATGGCACCAGGATGCGTCTAAAAATACGGTGAATGATGATATGAAGAGTTTTGCGGTAGACTTATTTTATGATGCTCCTTTAAATAAAGAGAATGGAACCTCGGTAAGTGCTTATGGAATGGCAATGCATAACGACTATGGGCCTAATTACATCCGTTATGTAGGAACGAATAATCCTGCTACTTCGGTAGATGTTACACAAGCTACTCTAAACGGTGCAGGAAATGCAATGCCGGTGATTGGAACCGGAAATACCTATTATTTACAATTAGGAGGAACCCTTCCTTATTTAGATAAACAAAAGAAAAACCTTCAGCTTCAACCTGCTGTTGGACTACAGTTGTCCGACTTAAAAGGACTTCATGATAATGCTATTGTTTATGATGCCGGAATATCATTGTTGATGAATGGAATGTCTTCGAGATTAACCTTTGATGCCCAAAATAGACCTATCTATGCTAATGATCCTTCGAATAATGCGGTTGTTTCAGATAGAAAGTGGCAGTTTGTTCTTAAATACAGAATCGATTTTAATTAAAATATATGACTATGGAAAGAAGAAAATTTTTATTCCGATCGGTACAGGCTTCGGCTTTGTTGCTTATTTCCGGAAATATGTTTGCCTCTGCTTTACCAATGTTTAATCCTATAAAAAAGAAAAAAATGTACTTCCATTATTTATTATTCTGGTTAAGAAAAGATCTTTCGGAGTCAGAGATTAAAGAATTTGAAATTTTTTTTGAAGGGCTTAAAAAACTTCCTTATCAGAAAAATCTTCGTTACGGAAAGCCGGCTGCTTCAAGTCCAAGAACTGTTTTGGATAATACTTTTACCTACAATGCTTCGATGGAGTTTGACAGCCTGGAAGAACTGGAAGCCTATGGTCAGCTTCCTGAGCATCTTGCATTGGTGCAAAAGTATAAACCATTCTTTGAGAGAATGTTGGTTCACGATACTGTATATAATTAAAAATAAAATTTAAATTTATAATGAAAAATATTATTAAAGGCCTTAGCCTTGTTGTAGCATTAAGCACCGTAGGATTTATGAATGGACAACATAAAAACCATAAAAATGTAAGTGTAACTCCGGAAGAATCTACAGAGTTTATACCTGCTGTAAGATTAATTAATAATCCGGATGGCTCATGTTCTTTTGAAAAAGGAAAGATCCCGACGCTAAAACACATGAATACAACTACTTTCTGGATGAGTAACAAGACTGAAGAATGGGAGAAAAATGCTCATCCTGCGCCAAGAAGACAATACGTAATTACCATCAAAGGTAATATCAGATTTAAAGTAACGGATGGTTCTACTTTTATGATTAAGCCAGGGGTCGTACTTCTTGCTGAAGACCTTAAAGGGACAGGACATAGCTGGGATATGGTGAAAAGTAAAGAATGGGAAAGATTATATATCCCCATTGCCGAAAATGCTGATGACTTTTTCGTACGCGACAGTCAGTAAACTTTAATACAACTCTTTTATAGAGTATATATAGATTCGTTATGTTTTAAGCAGCCAATTGGCTGCTTTTTTATTTTAAAGAAATTATTGCAAATATTCTTTAATAACGGTTCTGGCTTCCTCAATACTGTTGCTGATTCGGGCAATTATTTTTCCGTTTTCATCGATGATAAAATGGAGCGGATAGCTTGTCGCATTTACTTTCTTTTGGAAGTCTTTATTTGCATCAAAGAAATTTATCCAATTGGCATTGTTTTTCTTTAAAATACTCTTTGCAACCTCTATTCTATTGGGTTTTTGTTCGTCTGTAATCGTGATGAAATTTACATTTTGATCTTTATAATCATTATATAGTTTCACAATTTCAGGCATGCTTTTTATGCAGGGAGCACATGTAGTAGACCAATAGTCGATAAAGGTTAATTTATATTTCTTAAAGTCTTCAGAAGTCAATTTATTTTGGCTGTCAAAATAAATATCAGATATTTTTTGTCCTATGGAGGTAGACTGTTCTGCTTTTAAACGAGTTTCAACGCCTTTGTATAATTTGTTTTGTTTAAATTTTGCTGAAAATAAATTCATGTTTTTCAAGTAAGCAGGATGGTAATCTTCAAGAGTATAATCATTTACAATTTCCCATAAGGCGACATACGAGTTGGGATTTTTCCTGATATATTCTCCTAAAAACTCCTGTTTTTTGTCCATGTTTATCAAACTGTCACTTTGATTGGGGCTTTTTGATTTTATATAAAACTGTTCCAATGATTTATGTAAAGCCTTATACTCTTTGTTGGTTGGAGAATCTATGTCAAGTTCCAGATTATTAATATTTTGTGGTAAATCAATCTTATGTTTTCCTTTCTCTAGGAAAAATATCTTTGTATTGTGACTTGCTTCACCTTTCTTTCCCATATGAATAAAAGCTACAGGTTGAGGATATTCTATAAAGCCTCTGACAATATTTTTCTTTTGAATTTTAAAATAATAAATTGAATGATCTATCTTGTTCTTTTCTGCAAAATCAGAAATGTTTTTATTCGTTTGCATTTTAAATGTATAAAGATCTCCAAATCCTTTTCTCGTCTCCGGAGCTCCCAACAGCAGACTGTCATTAATGTACGGATCTGAACTGAGATCAATTTCAAAATTATTCTGAGAATAAATAAAATTTGAAATGAGAATTAATAATACATAGTGAAGTTTCTTCATAAAATATTTTGTAGTGGAACTAACTTACAAAAAACTTTGATACATAGAAAATCCCTGTGCTTTAAAAAACACAGGGATTATAAATATTTTCATTAAAAATCTTCCGGAATTTTTATCTTTCCAACTAACTAAGAGTCTATTATACTTAAATAGTCAGAGATAAAAATCTGGTAGAAATTCATTTTAAAAATTAAGAAAACTTCTTAAAAACAAGCGTTGCATTGTGCCCTCCGAATCCAAAAGCATTACTTAATGCAAAATTGATCTCTTTTTCCTTAGCTTCACCGAATACAATATTAATATCCTTCGGAATGCTCTCATCAATACTGTGAAGATTGATGGTTGGCGGAATAATACCATTCTGAATAGCTTTAATAGAAAGAATAGCTTCAACGGCACCTGCAGCACCTAATAAATGGCCTGTCATTGATTTTGTAGCACTGATGTCAAGTTTTTTATTTCCCTTGAAAGCGTTGTTTATTGCTTTTAATTCAATTAAATCTCCCAATGGAGTAGACGTAGCATGTGGGTTAATATAATCTATATCTTCCATGTTAACACCCGCTTCTTTTACTGCCAATTGCATTGCTTTGATGGCTCCCACACCTTCCGGATGAGGTGCGGTCATGTGATAAGCATCTGCAGTCATGGCTGCACCTGCTAATTCTGCATAGATTGTTGCCCCTCTTGCTACTGCATGTTCATATTCTTCAAGTACTAACGCACCTGCACCTTCACCCATTACAAAACCATCTCTGTCTGCATCATAAGGACGGCTGGCTGTTGCAAAGTCATCATTTCTGGTAGACATGGCTTTCATAATAGAGAAACCGCCTATTGAAGCCGGAGTAATGGCTGCTTCAGAACCACCACTGATGATAACCTTCGCCTTTCCGAGACGGATGTAGTTGAAAGCATCCATCAAGGCTGTATTTCCTGTTGCACAGGCAGAAACTGTTGTATAATTGATTCCCTGAAGTCCATATTTCATGGAGATCATTCCTGAAGCCATATTGGCAATGAACTTAGGGACAAAGAATGGATTAAAACGGGGTGTACCATCACCGTTTGCAAAATCCATTACTTCCTTTTCAAAAGTCCACATTCCGCCTTGTCCTGTTCCCCAGATCACTCCGGAGTCGAATGGATCCATATTCTCAAGATCTAAACCTGAATCCTGTATTGCCTCTGCTGAAGCATACATAGCGTATTGTGTAAAAAGATCACTTCTTTTGATTTCGTTGTGGGTAAGGTGTAGCTTTGGATCAAAACCTTTTACTTCACAAGCAAAGTGTACCTTAAATTTTTCTGAATCGAAATGAGTGATTAACCCGGCTCCACTAGCTCCGTTAATACTGTTGTGCCAAAATTCTTCGACATTATTTCCCAAGGGTGTCACTGCGCCCAATCCTGTAATGACAACTCTTTTCATATAGTTGATTATTTAAAACTGATTAGATTTTCATGAGGTAAAGTGTTTTTACTCATGCTTCATTTTACTGCTTTTCTTGATCATTCTGTTTTCCGTTTGCAATATTATCATTTTTCTTTCGCTACAGACGAATAAACAGGGATATTATTTATTGCATAATGAATATTTTTTCTACAAAAATAGCTGAAAACTATTTTTCTAAGATCATGGTTATGCCTTGTCCACGGGCTGCACAGATAGAAATAAAGCCTTTTCCGCTGCCCTTTTCATTCAAAAGTTTGGCTAAGGTGGCTATTATTCTTCCGCCTGTTGCTGCAAAGGGATGAGCTGCTGCAAGACTGCTGCCTTTTACATTCAATTTATTTCTGTCTATTTTTCCAAGAGCTTTTTCCAATCCGAACTGTTGAGCCAGATCATTATTTTCCCAGATTTTAATGGTTGCCAATACCTGAGCTGCAAAGGCTTCATGAATTTCATAATAATCAAAATCCTCAAGATTCACTCCTGCTTTCTTCAGCATTCTTTCGGCTGCGAAGACTGGCGCCAGAAGTAAATTTTGTTGATTTTCTACATATTCTATCCCTGCCAGTTCTGAGTAGGTAATATAAGCCAGAATAGGAAGATTATTGGCTTTTGCCCATTCTTCACTGGCTAATAAAATGGAAGAAGCACCATCTGTAAAAGGAGTTGAGTTGCCTGCTGTTAAAGTTCCGTTTTGCTTATCAAAAGCAGGCTTTAGCTGAGATAACTTTTCAATACTGGTATCACGACGCAGATTATTATCTCTATCAAGACCGAAGGCGGGAGTTATCATATCATCAAAAAATCCTTCATCATATGCTTTGGCCATATTCTGATGACTCTTAAAAGCCAGTTCATCTTGTTCTTCTCTTGAAATTTTATAATATTTTGCAGTTATTTCGGTGTGTTCTCCCATCACTAGGCCAGTTTTAGGCTCTTGACCTTTGTAAGGAATAGGCATCCAGTCCTTCAATTTTGGACTTAACAGCTGTTTAAGTTTCCTCAATGCAGATTTCTCTTTATTGGCTTTTAATAGAGCTTTTCTCAAGCGGGGCGAAGACTCAAAAGGAATGTTGCTCATGGCTTCTACACCACAGGCAATACCACTTTCTATTTGTCCAAGGGCAATTTTATTCCCGATATAAATAGCTGCTTCAATTCCTGTATCACAAGCCTGTTGAAGATCGCAGGCAGGGGTTGCAGGATCCAGAGAAGTATTCATTACGGTTTCTCTGATGAGGTTACTCTCAGAGATGTGTTTGATCACTGCACCGCCGGCCACTTCTCCAAGTAGTTTCCCTTTTAATTGATAACGGTCTATTAATCCATTTAGGGTAGCCAGTAAAAGATCCTGATTACCCTTTTCGGAATAGGCGGTATTCATTCTGGCAAAAGGGATTCTGTTGTATCCCACGATAGCCACTTTTTTTGTTTCCATATTGTACAATTTATGATGGAAGGAGGGTTAGTTCATAGTCAATCATATCTTTGACCTTATCCAGAGCTTGATTTAGAAATTTTTCATCATCCATAGTTTTTGAAAGAAGAATTCCACCTTCAATAAGCATGATAAAAAGAGAGGCGTATTCATCAGCATTTACTGAAGCTTTCAATTCACTGTTTTTCTGTCCCTGAACAATTACAGCAGCTATTTTTTCTGTCCATAATGTAAATGATTTCTGAACATAATTTTTAAGTGCAGGAAAAGAATCATCAGCTTCTGTAGCCGCATTCATCAGCGGGCATCCTCCGTTTGAAAAAACTGAACGCCAGTTTTTTCTGTAAAATGTTACAAAAGCATGGAGTTTTTCTGTTGAGGTTTGATATTGATCTCCAAGTGAATGGTTCATTACTTTGCTCAACAGTCCGGCATTGTATTTATAGACTTCTATAGCTACCTGATCTTTATTCTCAAAGTTTCCATAGATACTTCCTTTGGTGAGTCCGGTTACTTGGGTAATATCAGACAAGGATGTAGCATTATAGCCCTTAGTATTGAATAAAGTAGCTGTTTTCTCAATAATAAATTGTTTTGTCTTTTCTGCCTTTGACATTTTAAATGCTTAATTGTAATACAAATATACAAAAATATACCAAATGGTATATTTTATTTAAAAATGAAGTCTGAGAACATTAAGGAACTCAGACTTATTGTATTATAAATGACATTCTTAAGCTAAAGTGGCATTCAAAGTGATCTCAAAGTTGAAGGCTGCACTTACAGGGCATCCTTCTTCTGCGATCTTGGCATATTTCTGAAATTCTTCTTCTGAAATTCCGGGAATCTTTGCGGTAAGGGTTAATTCAGACTTTGTAATTTTTCCAATGCTTGGATCGAGGGTGATTACTGAAGTGGTCGTTAATTCTTCAGGAGCGTAACCTGCCTGGGAAAGCTCAGCGCTTAATTTCATCGTAAAACATCCGGCATGGGCAGCGGCCAGTAATTCTTCCGGATTGGTTCCCACACCATCTGCAAAACGGCTGTTAAAAGAATATTGAGTCTGATTTAAAGTTGTACTTTGCGTAGTGATATGTCCTTTTCCTTCTTTAATGGTACCGTTCCAAACGGCTGTTGCATTACGTCTCATACTGTTGGGTTTTAATTAATATTAATGAATGTTGATGTAAAAATTGTTCTGTATAAAGATACGAAAAAGCATTGCTTGAAGTATATTAAATTAAAGAAGCCGGATTTTATTCTGATATGCATACCAAAATGAAGTGAAAAAAACAGCAAATATATTTTTACATTGATATTATTTCATCAAATTTACAAATATTTGTACTGCGAACGATATTTTAACCCTTTTTCAAAAATGCCTGCATGAACGGACTAGAAAATATTCTTAGAGAAATAACTCCACTATCTCCCGAAGATAGTTTTCTGGTATTTGACAGGATTAAAGAGTCGTTTGATTTTCCCTATCATTATCACCCGGAGATTGAAATTAACTTTGTGTACAAAGGTAAAGGATATCGTAGGATGATTGGAGATCATACAGGTGAAATTGGAGATCTGGAATTAGTGTTGATTGGCCCCAACTTGCCACATTGTTGGGCAAATTATAAATGCAAATACAAAAAGACTCACGAAATTACCATACAGTTTAATCAGGACTTTTTTAATCAGGCACTGATGCAGAAAAACATCCTGAAACCTATTAATAACCTGATTAAGGATTCAATTAAAGGCATTTTATTTTCTACAGAAACGGCTGAAAAACTAAAAGATTCGTTTCTCAACCTTTCCAAGATGAATAGCTTTGAATCTTTTATAGAAATTATGAAGATTCTTAATGAATTGGCGGTTGCAGAAAATAAGATACTTTTGTCTTCCTACAGCATTGATTCTGAAACTTTTGATGATAATGATAAAATGAAGGTTATCCATGATTTTGTTCATAAGAATTTTGAGAATAAAATAACCCTGGATAATGTAGCTTCATTGGTGAATATGAGTAATGTGACATTCAACAGATTCATTAAAAAAAGAACGGGAACAACGTTTATCAATTACCTTAATGAGATCCGAATAAGTTATGCTGCCCGCTGGTTGATGGAAAAAAATCTTACCGTTTTTGAAATTGCTTTTGAAGCCGGTTTTAACAATATTGCTAATTTCAATAAAGTCTTTAAATCTATCAAAAAGACGACTCCAACCGAATTTAGAGAACAATTTAAAGGGGTAAAAAAGATTGAATAATTTCTTTTCAGATATTTCTTTTTTACTGCTTGAAAGTTTTTCATAAAATCCTTCTGTCATTCTGAATACAGACGGAAGGCCTGCGAACGTAATTCAGAAGTGGAGTGAAGAGACCCTATGTTAAAACCGATGTTCAGCTCTATTATTGTTCACTTTTCTGTTTCAAAATACGGTCAATTTCTAGATTGTATTTTTCTTATTCAAAATAAAAAAACATAAAATAATTCTCCTTTTTTTGATTGTTTTGATTTTGTTTTAATTTGTTGATAAACAGGTTGTTATTTATAGTTTGATTAATCGGCTGAAAAAATAATATCGTTTTATGATAAAATAGTATTATATCAGACTGTTCACAAAATTTAGATTTGTTAATGTGAATTAAATCTTAACAAAACTTTAAATAATTTAATACATAAACTGCAAAAGGTTGCTAAAAAAACAATAAACTTTTGGGTATTAAAATCTGAAGTAATGTCATTGATTCTCAATTAAATCTAACTAATCTAAACCTTATGAGAAAAGCAGTTATACCGGTTCTATTTGTTTTTTCCCTTTCTGCCACTGCACAGGAAAAAAAAGCGGCCGACACTACTAAGACAACCGATATTCAGGAGGTCGTAGTCACCTCTTTGGGGATTAAAAGGCAGGCCCGCGCTCTTACTTATTCCAGCCAGCAGATTGGCGGAGATGAGCTGACGGAAGTAAAAACGCCCAATTTTTTAAACTCCATCAGTGGAAAAGTTTCCAATGTACAGATCAATAGAACTAACGGTGTAGGAAGCTCGGTTAGGGTTTTAATGAGAGGAAATAAATCAGCAAGTAGCAGTCAGCCTCTATATGTAATAGATGGTATTCCCATTATTAACAGTGTTGGGAAGTCTGCTGAGGCCAGCCAATATTCTACAATGCCAGATGCGGGAGATGTTTTAAGTTCCATCAATCCAGATGATATTGAAAGCATCAACTTCTTAAAAGGAGCTTCCGCTTCCGCACTTTATGGCTCTATTGGGGGAAATGGTGTTATTCTGATTACCACTAAAAAAGGAAAAGTAGGTAAAAGCTCTATAAGTTACAATACTAGTTTTACAGTAGATCAGGCATATAGTCTTCCTAAATTACAGCATAGTTATCTGTCTTATGACCCCTCAGTCTCTGGACAAACACCTGGTCTATCCAATGAAAGCTGGGGTGCGAAAGGAGCTTCTAAGGATCATCTGAAAGATTTTTTACAAACTGGTACAACATGGGTTAATAGCCTTTCTTTCCAATCAGGTACCGAAAAATCAACGAATTATTTCTCCATAGGAAATACCACTAATAAAGGGATTGTTCCTTCTTCGTATTTCGATCAGTACAATGTCTCCTTTAGAAATTCCAGTAAATACCTGAATGATAAATTAACATTGGATGCTAATTTTATTGGTTCTATACAAAATAGTATCAACAGACAGACTCCTGGTATTTCTTTTTCACCGTTAGTGAGTTTATACTGGTTGCCAAGAGGAGTAGATTTTGATCAATATAATAATAGTAACTATTCTTTTATAGACAAAAAAAGATTATTACCTGCTCAGAATTGGTGGGCTATAGGAGCAGATGGAAAATTTAATGGTAATCCTGCAACACAAAACCCTTATTGGGTATTAAACAGAAATAAAGTTGCTGTTAATAACAAAAATACATATAGTGCTTTATCATTGGCCTATCAAATCAATCCGTGGCTATCAGCGAGAGTAAGAGGGAACTATAGCTGGAATATTACAGATAGCCAAAGAGGTGTTTCGGCCTATTCGGATCCAATTCTGATAACGAGCAATGGAGAAAATGGAAGATTTCTTCAAAACAAATACGAAAACTCTTCTACTTATGGTGATGTTTTATTAGTAGGGAGTCCAAAATTAAGCGAAGATATTTCATTAGATTTTACGGTGGGTGGAAGTATCAATACCTCAAGAAATACAGTAACTGAAATTGATAATGCTTATTTAGCGATCCCAAATTTATTTACCATCAGTAATCTGCAGTGGAATGTAGATAGAGGAGTAGGAGATGGTTTTCATAATATAAGCTACAGTACCAAAAAACAAATACAGTCGATTTTTGCAAGTGCATCCTTGGGGTATAAGAATATGTTCTTTGTGGATATGACTTTTAGAAATGACTGGGATTCCACTTTGGCTTATACAGGAACCAGTGGATATGATTATGAATCTGTGGGTGCTAACGCTGTATTATCTTCAATCTTTAAACTTCCTGAAACCATTAGCTTTTGGAAAATAAGAGGGTCCTATGCTACAGTAGGATTAGGACTGCCCGCAAATTTAACAACGGCTATGATTCCATATAATAGTGTTTATGGATACAATGTTGATGCTGGTCAAATTGTAAAACCTAAATATTCACTTGTAACAAATCCTGCTTACAAGGAATTATTTGTAAAACCAGAACTTAATAAGACTTTTGAAGCTGGAACTGAACTAAGATTGTTTAAAAACCGTTTAAGTTTTGATATCACCTATTACAATTCCAATGCTTCCAACCAGCTTTTAGCACTTAATATTGACTCTAACTTAGGAGGTTTACCATCCGGTTCCTATTATATAAATGCCGGAAAAATACAAAATACAGGTTTTGAAGCTTCTCTATCCTATAAAATATTTGATTCGGAAAAATTTGGCTGGACGGCTAATTTAAATGGTTCTGCAAACAAAAATAAAATTGTAGAATTATTCCCTTCTAGGCTTAGTGGTCTTGAAAATCAGCTTCTTGCACTTACGGGTGGTGGTGTTTATACAAAACTTAAGTTGGGCGGATCTTTCGGAGACATCTATGGGGTTAAATTTTTGAGAGATGATCAGGGGCGAATTTTAGTAGATGCTGATGGAAAACCTATGGCAGATAAACAAATTGGTTATTTAGGGAATCCTAATCCTAAATTTATGTTAGGATTTAATAACTCTTTTAATATTGGAAAACTGGGAATTTCTTTTCTGATTGATGGAAAATTTGGCGGTCAAGTCCTATCTCTTACAGAAAAAGCAAATGATATGCTTGGGGTAAGTCAGAACAGTGCTTCTGCCAGAGATGCTGGGGGAGTCTCTATTCCGAATGCGGTATATGCACCAGGAACACCAAATGCAGGCGCTGCCTATACTGGGTTAACTGATGCACAAGCTTATTATAAAGCGGTAGGAGCAAATCAGGAAGGAGCAGGAATTGATGAAGCCTATATCTATAGTGCGACCACTGTAAGGCTGCGTCAGGCATCTATAGGATATACTTTTGATATCAAATCTAGCTACCTAAGGAATGCAACGGTAAGTATAGTGGGAACAAATCTATTTTTCTTTTATAAAAAAGCACCATTTGATCCTGAACAGGTTTCAGGAAACACACCCGGTGGTGTAGGAGTAGATTCTTTTGGTATACCTATTACAAGATCTATCGGATTATCATTAAAAGCTAACTTCTAAATATATAATACAACAATGAAAATAATTAATATTAAAACTTATATACTTGGAGTAGCCGTGCTTTTTTCTGCCTCCAGTTGTATCGGAGACTTTGAAGAGTTTAATCAGCAGAAAGTTGGAGGTCCGGAAAATTTTTATGCAGATTTTACAGCCATTGTAAATCCTATGAAAGACATCCAAAGAGGTTTTCAGTCAGATTACCAATTAGCGACCAATCTCAACGCAGATATGTTTAGTGGAATGTTTAGTACAGCATCACAGTTTAATGGAGGAACGAATAATCTTACTTATTTAATGATGGATGGCTGGAACAATAGAATCATTGCAAGACAGCGTGATGTTTTTAATAATTCTATTGTCATAGATGACGCGGCAAAATACAACTATCCCGGAATAGATTTCACAGCAACTTTTGCAGTTAAAAAAATATTAAAAATTCTTACAGCGGCAAGAGTTTCAGATCGCCATGGGCCTGTAGTATATAGTAAATATGATACTCCTAATGCAAATGGGATTACAGATTTTGATTCTCAGCAGGACGCTTACAACAATTTTATTAATGACCTTACTAGCGCTATTTCTGATTTGCAAAAAGTACAAAATACTCCCGCAACTCAGAATGTAGAAGATAAAACTGTTGTGAAAAAAGCAGATTTGATTTATGGTGGAGACATCGCCAAGTGGGCAAAATTAGCCAACTCTCTTAAACTGAGATTTGCTTTGCGTATGAGCTATGCTGATCCGGCAAAATCAAAAAAATATGCAGAGGAAGTCTTTGCTTCGTCCGCAGGATTAATCTCTGATAATGCAGACAATGCATTGATAAGTGTTGGACAGCATGAATTAAGTTTTATTATCTATTCGTGGGGTGACTGTTATATAGGTGCTCCAATAATGGCTTATATGAATGGCTTTAAAGATCCCAGGCTTGCTGCGTACGCTAATCCGGCAACAGATCCGGCAACAATTGTAGGTGGTAAACCACAATATATAGGAATACGTCAAGGAATTGATTTAATTAATGGGAAACCAACCTATGGTGGTTATTCCCAACCTGCTGCAAGATCTGCTAGTGGAGATTATTTCTCTGGTACTGATGGAAAATTCAAATTATTTACTGCTGCTGAAACCTGGTTTTTAAAAGCTGAAGCAGCTTTGAGAGGGTATTCTGGGGCAGGTGATGCACAAGCTAATTATCAAGCGGGTGTCAGTCAATCTTTTGGGGAATGGGGTAAAAGTTCTGATGTAACGGCTTATTTGGCGGACGCTGTTTCTACAGAAGCTCCTTATATTGATCCTAAAAATGCTGCCAATAACATCCTTTCCGGAGATTCTCAATTAAGTACCATTACAATTGCTTGGAACAACAGCGATTCTAACGAAAAGAAACTTGAAAGAATCATCACTCAAAAATGGCTGGCTCTTTATCCGGATGGTCCTGAAGCATGGGCTGAACAAAGAAGAACAGGATATCCGGTTTTATTCAAAGTCAGAAAAAATGATAGTGGCGGATTAATCAGTACAGATCAGATGATTAGAAGAATTCCGTTCACGAATGATACAAAAAATTCCACTTTTAATTACGCACAAGCTGTTCAGCAACTAGGTGGCCCAGATAACGGAGGAACCAAGCTTTGGTGGGATAAAAAATAATCAACAGGCAAAACACACAATACAGAGACATCTCATAAAGGATAATCATTCAGGCAGGAGGTAGGCGTAGGACCTTCAAAAAATTTATAGTTTCGTTTTTAGCTGGAATGAACCTTGAGATGTTCTCTTTTTCTTTTTGAATTTTATTTTTAAATATGGGAAAAAACAACTCCGGAACCCGTCGGATTCAGCCAATTCTCTGGATATCCACATTATATTTTGCAATGGGTGTACCCTTTGTAACCATTAATGCGGTTTCAGGAATCATGTATAAAGATATGGGCGTTTCGGATTCACAGATTACTTTCTGGACAGCTCTTGTCATGTTTTCATGGACGTTAAAGCCACTCTGGAGCCCTTTTCTGGAAATCTATAAAACTAAAAAATTCTTTGTTGTTGCTACCCAGTTTGCCATAGGAATTCTGTTTGCTCTAGTTGCATTAAGTCTGCCTATGCATGACTTTTTCAAATACAGTATTGCTCTTTTTGCCGTAGTTGCATTTTGTGGAGCTACCCATGATGTAGTAGCAGACGGAACTTATATTGGTTTTCTTAGCAATAAGGAACAGGCTAAATACATTGGCTGGCAGGGCGCATTTTATAACCTTGCTAAGATTATCAGCAGTGGAGCTTTAGTGTATGTGGCCGGAGTTTTAGAAAAAACAAAAGGTGTTACCCATGCCTGGATGATTATCATGGTAATCTATGCATTATTATTCTTTGCATTAGCCATTTATCACTATCTGATTTTGCCTAAAGAAGATAAAGAGGTTCAGAAAGATGAAAAGACTGCAGGAAATGTCCGTGCAGAATTATTGGAAGTCATTACCTCTTTCTTTACCAAAAAGAAGATACTGTGGTGTATCCTGTTCATTATCCTGTACCGCTTTGCAGAAGGTTTTGCCATCAAAATTGCACCTTTATTTTTTAAAGCACCAAGAACTTCAGGAGGACTAGGATTATCAACTTCAGATATCGGGCTTATCTATGGAACATATGGTTCGGCAGCATTTATTCTGGGATCTGTTTTAGCTGGATATTTTATTTCAGCCCGCGGATTAAAAAAATCTTTAATATGGCTGTGCTGTGCATTCAATATTCCATTTGTGGTATATGCATTATTAGCTTATTATCAGCCAATTGATCTTTTACCCGTAGGAGTTGCTGTAGTGGTAGAATACTTCGGCTATGGATTCGGTTTTGTGGGGCTAATGCTTTATATGATGCAACAGATTGCTCCCGGAAAACATAAAACAGCCCATTATGCCTTTGCCACAGGAATTATGAATCTGGGAGTAATGATTCCGGGAATGTTCAGTGGGATGATTAGTGACTGGATTGGATATAAAATGTTCTTTATCTGGGTGCTGATTGCTACAATTCCTGCATTTCTTGTCACCCTGTTTGTTCCTTTCCCGTATTCAGAAAATCAGAAAGAAGAACCAATCAATTAATAAACAAATTTTAAATAAAAAAGTAAAAATACTTTATGACAGCTCAATCAGTAATGATTCCTTGGCAGGATCGCCCGGAAGATTGTAATGATATCATGTGGAGGTTTTCCGAAAACCCGATCATTAACAGATATGCAATACCTACCTCCAACAGTATATTCAACAGTGCCGTAATTCCTTTTAAAGATGGTTTTGCCGGAGTGTTCCGTTGCGACAATAAAGCCGTGCAGATGAACATTTTCGCAGGGTTCAGTAAAGATGGAATCAATTGGGATATCAACCATGATCCTATTGAAATGCAGGCCGGAAATACCGATATGATTGAATCCGATTATAAATATGATCCACGCGTTACCTTTATAGAAGACCGTTACTGGATCACATGGTGCAACGGATACAACGGACCAACCATCGGAATTGGATATACTTTTGATTTTAAAGAATTTTTCCAATGTGAAAATGCATTTCTTCCTTTCAACAGAAACGGAGTTCTTTTCCCGGAAAAAATCAATGGTAAATATGCGATGTTGAGCCGTCCTAGTGATAATGGACATACCCCATTCGGAGACATCTATATCAGCTATAGTCCTGATATGAAGTATTGGGGCGAGCACCGTTGCGTGATGAAAGTTACTCCTTTTGCAGACAGCGCATGGCAATGCACGAAGATTGGTGGCGGGCCGGTTCCTATTAAAACAGAAGAAGGATGGCTGCTTTTTTATCATGGAGTTATCAATACCTGTAACGGGTTTAGATATTCTATGGGAGCAGCTTTGCTTGACCTTGAAGATCCCTCAAAAGTATTGTACAGAACAAAACCATATTTATTGGCTCCTGCAGAGCTATATGAACTGGCAGGAGATGTTCCTAATGTCGTTTTCCCTTGTGCGGCCTTAACGGAAGGAGACAAAGTAACAGTATATTATGGCGCAGCCGATACTGTAGTGGCTATTGCCTTTGGATATATTTCAGAAATTATTGATTTTATGAAAAAGAATTCAATCTAGATAGACCCAGATTAAAAAAATATGATAAATAGTTTAATTTCTCTCCTTTTTGGGATTTTTGTAATGGTTTTCATATTTTTAAACAAACTTTTAAATTAAAAAATCCCTGATACTCTCTTATCATGAAAAAAGAATTGCTGATCTGTTTTTTTACCTCGCTGATTTCCATTGCGAATGCCCAAAATAAAAACGATGTTTTATCCTGGGTAGATCCGTTCATTGGAACAGGGGGACACGGACATACATTTCCGGGAGCTACTACACCATTCGGAATGATTCAGCTGAGCCCGGATCAGAATACCAAAAGTGGAGACTGGGACTGGTGTTCCGGATATCATTACAGCAGTAAAACGATTATGGGATTCAGTCATAACCACCTTAGTGGAACAGGTTGGGCAGATCTTGGTGATATTCTGGTAATGCCAACAGTAGGGCAGGTAAAAATGGTTCCGGGGTCAGAAGATAAGCCTGAAACAGGATACCGTTCAACTTTCACTCATGATAAAGAGACTGCAGTACCGGGATATTATTCTGTAATGCTAGATAGTTATGGAATTAAAGCAGAACTTACGACTTCTCCAAGAGTAGGGTTCCATAAATATACCTTCCCGAAGACGGATGAGGCCAATATTATTATTGATCCTACGAATAAAATCTTCGGAAATATCTATCACACGTTGGTAAGTGTAGAAGGGAATAATAAAATCAAAGGATATTGCTACAGCAATGGCTGGGGCGGGAAGAGATTTGCCTATTTCGTGATGGAGTTTTCCAAACCATTTAAATCTTATGGGGTTTATGCTGAAGGGAAAATAAAAGACAACGAAAAAATTGCATTGGCTAAAGATGCTAAAGCCTTTGTAAGATTCGCTACTGAAGATCAGGAAAGTATTGAAGTGAAAGTGTCTTTATCTCCTGTAAGTACAGAAAATGCTCAGGAAAATTTTGATACAGAAGCAAAAAATGTGGATTTTGCAAAAGCGAAAGAAACCGCACAAAAGACCTGGAGAGATCTTATTGGAAGATTTCAGGTAACCGGAGGCACAGATAATCAGAGAAAGATATTCTACACAGGGGTTTACCATACATTTATCGCTCCGAACCTTTATATGGATGTGAACGGAGACTATGTAGCTGCTCAGGAAAATATGAATACGAAATGGTTTACCAACTACAGTACTTATTCTTATTGGGACGGATTCAGAGCAACTCACCCGTTACTGACCATTATGGACCAGAAACATACTAAAGAATTTGCCAACTCTCTTATCAGCAGATATACGGATCGTAAGGATCACATGCCAATTTGGGAACTATGTGGATATGATAATTTCTGTATGTTAGGTTATCACAGTGCGTCCGTGATTTGGGATGCTATTTCAAAAGGAGTTCCGGGTATTGATGCTGAAAAAGCATTTGCAGCCATGAAAGATGCTTCTCTTACTGATAAAATGAGCAGCAGCGATGGAGGCGGAGGTCTTAACGATTATATTAAATTAGGCTACACCCCTTCAGAAAACGGAGCTTCTGTTTCTGCAACCTTAGAATATTCTTATGACGACTGGTGTATCCAGCAGCTGGCAGAAAAGCTAGGAAAGAAAAATGAAGCAGAAGTGTATAAAAAACGTTCAATGAACTTCCTGAATACGTTTAATAAAGAAAATAATCACTTTTGGCCAAGGCAGAAAGATGGTAAATTCTTAGCAGACTTTACCCTTAATGACTGGAAAAAGCTTCAGCCACATTGGGTTTCAGGAAATATCTGGGCTTATGATTTCTTTGTTCCCCATCAGATTGATGAAATGATGAATTTGTATGGTGGCAAGAAAGGATTTGAAGAAAAACTGGATAAGACATTTTCTGAAGATCTTAAGATGGAAGGAGAGCAGCATGTGGACATTTCAGGATTCATCGGATCTTTAGGATTTGGAGATGAGCCGGGACATCATGTTCCTTATCTGTACAATTATGCCGGAAGCCCTTATAAGACTCAGAAAATGGTAAAATACATCCGTGATAATATGTATGCAGCCAAACCGGATGGAATTGTGAATAACGAAGACTGCGGACAAATGTCAGCATGGTATATTTTCTCTTCATTAGGATTCTATCCTGTAACGCCAGGAAAACCGGTTTATGCCATTGGAGCTCCTCAATTCCCAAAAGCTTCATTACAGCTGGAAAATGGGAAAACATTCACAGTAGTTGCAGATAAAATTTCAGATAAAAATATCTATGTACAGAAAATGTTCCTGAACGGGAAAGAGTACAAAAGCTGGGAGCTGAACCACAGTGATATCATGAACGGTGGCGAACTGAGATTTGTAATGGGAAGTAAGCCTGTAAAATAAAGACTAATAAAAATAAACGAAATAAAAGTATCAATGGAAAGGAGAGATTTTATTAAAACAAGTGCATTGGCAGGAGCCGGATTGCTGTTTACTCAGAATGTTTTTGCAAAAACCCTGGCTACGGAAGGTTTTCCTGTTGTCCGCGTTCCTAAAGATAAAAGACATTTTACCAGTGAATCCGTAGAAAATGCTATTGCAGCCTTTAAAAAGAAAGTAAACAATAAAGAGCTAAGCTGGCTTTTTGAAAACTGCTTTCCAAATACATTAGATACTACTGTTTTCTACAGTGAAACCAACGGTACACCGGATACATATGTGATTACAGGTGATATTGATGCCATGTGGCTTCGTGACAGTTCTGCACAGGTTTTCCCATATCTGCAGTTCTCCAAGAAAGATGAGAAGCTTCATCAACTTATTTCCGGAGTGATTCATAAACAAACAACTTTCATCCTTAAAGATCCTTATGCGAATGCATTCTATAACGATGATAAAAAGATCAGCAAGTGGAAAGAGTATGATCATACCGATATGAAACCGGGAACCCATGAAAGAAAATGGGAAATTGATTCTCTGTGCTATCCTATCCGTCTGGCGTATCACTTTTGGAAAACAACAGGAGATACAAAACCTTTCGATGCTAACTGGCTACAGGGAATTAAACTTACCTTGCAGACTTTCATTGAGCAACAAAGGAAAAAGGACTTAGGTCCATACAAATTTGAACGTACAACATCATGGGCAACCGATGGAGTTCCTATGGGTGGATATGGTTATCCAACAAAACCTGTAGGTCTTATCAGCTCTATGTTCCGTCCAAGTGATGATGCTACGATCTATGGATTCCTGATTCCATCCAACTTATTCGCAGTCGTAAGTTTACGACAGGCAGCAGAAATGGTGGCTCAGATTAAAAATGAAAAAACGTTGGCTCAACAACTGAACAGCCTTGCTGATGAGGTAGATGCAGCCATCAAAAAATACGGAATTTATAATCATCCTGAATTTGGAAAAATATACGCTTTTGAAGTGAATGGCTTTGGAAGTTACAACCTGATGGATGATGCGAACTGCCCAAGTTTGCTGGGATTACCTTATTTGGATGCGGTGAAAGCGGACGACCCTGTGTATCAGAATACGAGAAAATTTGTGTGGTCGGAAAATAACCCGTTCTTTTTCAAAGGAAAGCTGGCAGAAGGGATAGGAGGTCCACATATTGGACTGGATATGATCTGGCCAATGAGTATCATTATGAAAGCGCTCACTACAAAAGATAAAAGTGAGATCAGATGGTGTATAGATACCTTACAAAAAACGCACGGCGGGACAGGCTTTATGCATGAATCCTTCCATAAAGACAATGACAAAAAATTCACCAGAGAATGGTTCGCATGGGCCAATACTTTATTTGGAGAATTGCTTTGGAAAACCTTTAACGAAAATCCTGATTTACTGACATAACCCATTAATTTATAGGACTTATTTACTTAAGATGCTTTCCTAAAAAAGAAAGGATCAGGGGAATCCTATATCAAATTCACACACCAAAACACCTTAAAAAAATTATACAATGAAAAAAAAATCAATCCTTACTGCACTGATGGCTATGGCACTTCAGTCTGGTGCTTTCCTTAACGCACAGCAGCTTAATCCTAAAGGAATATGCTATGTAGAAGTGAACAACAACAACATCCTGAATGCAGGAGCGTATAAACTGCAAACATCGAATAGCTATCTATTCAATGTGGTGAATATCTTTGCGGCTAATATTAACTATGATACCAGCCGTGGAAGAGCCTATTTGTATTCTAACAACAATGTAACTAAGGTTCTTACCAACGCAGATACCTACATAAAGCCACTGCAGCAAAAAGGAATGAAAGTGGTGTTAACTATTCTGGGAAACCACCAGGGTGCGGGGATCTGTAATTTCCCTACCCGTGAGGCAGCGAAAGATTTTGCATTACAGTTAGCCAATACAGTAAATACTTACGGTCTTGATGGAATTGATTTTGATGATGAATATTCAGGATATGGAAATAACGGAACAGGGCAGCCTAACGATAGTTCCTTCGTAATGCTAGTTCAGGAATTAAGAGCATTACTTCCGGATAAAATCATCTCATTCTATTATTATGGAGATGCTGCTTCAAGACTTTCCTGGAACGGAGCCCGAGTAGGAGATAATATCAACTACAGCTGGAATGCGATGTACGGAACATTCTCTGCTCCTAATGTTCCTCCATTGACTAAAGCTCAAATTTCTCCGGCAGCAGTCTGGTTGGGAAATACGTCCAATTCTACAACAACAAGCTTGGCCACTCAAACGAAAAACGGAGGCTATGGATTATATCTTTGGTATGATCTTAAAGGAACTAATCAGACATCACAACTTACAGCAGGTACTCAGACATTGTATGGCGAAGCAACGGTGCTAAGCGGTACTCTACAATCATGGACACAGGGAACCAATTGTGATGCACCAATCGGATTATACACCAGCAATCTTACGGGAACAAGCGCGAAATTGAACTGGTCTGCCGTAGGTACCAATACTTACGATATTGATTATAAACCTGCTTCTTCAATAACTTGGACAAATGTGGCTACGGCTGTTAATGCTACTTCAGCAACCATTTCAGGATTAACTGTTAATACTGAATACGATTGGAGAATCAGGACAAACTGCAGTGTAAAAAGTACTTATATGTTCGCTCCAAGATTCAACAGCGGATCAGGAGGAACAATGCCTACAGGTTCTTATGCCCTTTCTCTGGATGGAAGCACTGAATCTGGAGCAGCCGGAAATATGAATTTAAGTGGCTCAGCATTATCTTTTGAAGGCTGGATCAAACCTTCATCCTTCAAATCAGCTTCTCCATACATTTCATCCATTATGGGAACAGAAGTAGGAGATACTAATTCAGCATTATTAAGATTGGGTGATGCTGGTCTTGCCAATAATAAACTTCAGTTTGTAGTAAGCATCAATAATGTACAGCAAAAACTGGCATCCACTACAGCTTTGAGTGCCAATACATGGTATCATGTGGCTGCTACTTATGATGGAAGTTCTATGAAACTTTATATCAACGGTGTATTAGACGCAAGCAAAGCTCAAACCGGAAATGTAAGTTCTAATGGAGCATTTAATGTAGGATATTTATATAATACTTCCCGGAATTTCAATGGTAAGATTGATGAGGTTAGAGTTTGGAAAAAGGCATTAACTCAGACGGAAATAAGTCAGAACATGTGCGATGTCTCTGTTCCAGCTACTTCTCTTGCTGCTTATTGGAAATTCAATGAAGGAAGTGGTTCTACCGTTCAGGATAGCTCAGGAAATGGTGTTGGTCTAAGCTTAACAGGAGTGGATGCTTCCAATTGGGGAACAGATTTGCCATGTGCAACGGGAAGTTCAAAATTATCAAAAACGATGGCCACCCAGAGAGGAATAAATTCAGAAAAAGTTCAGACTAAGACTCAGATTAAATTATATCCGAATCCTGTTAGTAAATCTTCTTCATTCACAGTCTCTGTTCCTGATGAATACAATAAAGGGAAATTGACCATTTATGATTTTAACGGAAGAGTTGTAGGGACAAAATCGTTGAATGCAGGTGATAATCATTATGAATCATCAGACCTTTCAACAGGAAACTACATCCTTCAGTTTGAATCTCAAAATGGAGGTAAAAAACAAACCGAAAAATTAATAATAAAATAATAAAATCAGTCATTGGGCTCAGGCCCAGTGGCTTTTCCTATTCTAATAAAATTAATATCTATGAAAAAAAACGCTTTTCTGATTCCCTTGATGGCCTTGATGTTTCAGGCAGCCCCTCAAATGAAAGCACAGCAGCTTAATCCTTTGGGGGTCTGCTACGTGGAAGTCAATAACAACAACATGCTGAATGCTGGTTCTTATACTTTGCAGACTACCAACAGACAGCTTTTTGATGTGGCCATTATCTTTGCAGCCAATATTAATTACGATGTTTCTAAAAGCAGAGCCTATATCTCAAGTAATAATAATGTTACCAAAGTACTAAATGACGTAAATACCTATGTAAAGCCTTTACAGCAAAAAGGGATTAAAGTATTGTTGGATCTTTTAGGAAACCATCAGGGAGCTGGAATCTCCAATTTTCCTAATCGTGAAGCAGCCAAAGACTTTGCTCTACAGGTTGCTCATACGGTATACACTTATGGTTTGGATGGTGTAGACCTGGATGATGAATATGCAGGATATGGCAACAACGGGACAGGACAGCCCAATAACAGCTCTTTTGTAATGTTACTACAGGAACTGAAAGCTGCAATGCCTGATAAACTGATTACTTTCTATTATTATGGCCCGGCTACTTCAAGACAAAGTTATAATGGAGACTCAGCAGGAAACTATATCAATTACAGCTGGAATGCCATGTATGGTACTTACGTTGCTCCAAATGTTCCGCCCCTTGATAAAACAAAACTTTCTCCGGCGGCAATCTGGATACAAAATACAAATCCCCAGTCTACTCCAGCATCTGTTGTTGCCTCGTCAGCAACCAGTACCAAAAATGACGGATATGGTGTTTTCATGTGGTACGATTTAGCAGGAACAGATGTAGCCAACTATCTGAGTACGGGTTCCAATATTCTTTATAATGAAAATACCCAATTAAGCGGACAGCTCTATTCATGGAGCCAGGGACAAGCCTGTGATCCACCGTTAGGATTAGACGTAACCAATGTAACAGGAACCTCTGCCAAATTAAACTGGGTATCTAATGGCTCTCAAACCTATAATATTGATTATAAACCAGCCAGTTCAACAACATGGACTAATGTTGCCAGCAACTATTCCGGCAGCAATGTGGTGATCAATAATTTAACGATGAACACAGATTATGATTGGAGAATACAGTCTAACTGCTCTTCAACCTTAACAAGTACCTATCTTTTTGCTCCAAGATTCAATTCAGGAAACGGATGTGCAACACCTTCAGGATTGGTGTCAGGAAGCTACCTGGGTAATTCTGCTCAATTGTCGTGGGATGCAGGAACAGCGTCTTCTTACACCCTACAGTACAAAACAACAGCAGCTACTGCATGGACTGAAGTTCAGAATATTAGCACCAATAATTATTCACTGCAAAATCTTTCCCCTAATACAAGTTATGTATGGAAAGTACATGCAGCATGTAATGGAGGAACGGTAAGTACTTATTCAGCAGAAGGAGCATTCAATAGTGGTTTTGCTCCGGTTGTAAGTCCTGGCCCGAGGTCACTTTCTTTTAATGGAAGTACAAATTATCTGAATGCCGGACAGTTTAACCTGAGCGGAAATGCAGTAACCATTGAAGGTTGGGTAAAAGTAAATGCATTTAAAACCGCCTTTCCTAATATTTCATCAGTGCTTGGGATTGAAGTAGGAGACAATAACTCTGCAATGCTTAGGTTCGGGGATGGTAACCTGGCCAATAACAAACTTCAGTTTATCCTGAGTTTCGGTTCCTCTCAAGTGAAAATTAATACCAATACAATATTCAATACCAATACATGGTATCACGTGGCAGCAACCTATGACGGAACAGCAATGAAGCTGTATGTTAACGGAACCCTGGATACAAGTACACCCGTTACAGGTAATTTTACAGCAAACGGTATTATGTATTTAGCGAGAAATTATGATAATTCCAGAGCGTTAAACGGTTCTTTGGATGAATTCAGAGTATGGAAAAGAGCATTATCAGCTCAGGAGATTCTTGATAATAGCTGTAATGTGGCAGCCAATTCACAAGGATTAGAGGCGAACTGGAAGATGGATGAAGGAAGTGGGACAGGAGCTTTGGATGCTACAACCAATACCCATTTTGCAACTTTAGTCAATATGACCAATACCAGTTGGAAAACGGAAGTTCCTTGCAACGCTTCATTATCTGTAAGAGATGTTGAAAATGTAAAAGACAACAATTCAGTGTATCCAAATCCTGTAAAAAGAGGAAGTGATATTCACTTTACGGTCACCGATAATTCCAGCGAGGTTTCTTTTTACGATATTTCAGGAAAACTCTTGAAAAGACAGAATATTAATCAAAATAATAACACCGTAAATACACAGGATTTGGCTACAGGTACTTATATTTACAAAATCACATCTTCAAAAAATAAAGGAGTATCATCAGGTAAAATCATTGTGAAATAAAACTCAGTGAATGAATATGTTATCTGAAAAACAGATAACATATTGTAAAGCAGGCAGACAAGTATTATCTTCTTGTTTGTCTGTTTTTCAATACAATAGAACAGCTTGAATTTAAATTATAAAATGATGCAGAATATATTAGGAATCGATATTGGAGGATCACACATTACACTCGCACAGGTAGATCCGGAAAAACGTGAAATTCTCACTTCAACGTACATAAGAGAACATGTTAATTCCTTTGATGACAGAGAAACTATTTTCTCCACCTGGACTTCAGCCATAGAGAAAGGAGCCCATAATCTGGTGAAAACAGATCTTTTAATTGGAATTGCCATGCCAGGACCTTTCGATTATGAAAACGGAATATCACTGATGGAGCAAGGGAAGTTTATTGATATCCTTCATGTCAACATCAAAGAAGAACTAGCTAAAAGATTGTCCATTTCTACAAAGCAGATTCACTTTGTTAATGATGCGGCAGCCTTTATGGAAGGTGAAGTATTCGGAGGATGTGTGCAGGGCTTTCGAAAGATTTTTGGAGTCACTCTCGGAACAGGATTAGGAACCACATTTTATAACGGAGAGTTGGCTACAGATGAAGACCTTTGGGATTCACCTTTTAAAGAATCTATCTTTGAAGATTATCTGGCCACACGCTGGTTTGTTAAGCGGTATGAAGAACTTACAGGGGAACAGATCTCAGGCACCAAAGACCTATTGGATAAACCTCTGGAAATACAGAAACAGATATTCGATGAATATGCAGATACTTTCTCTGAATTTGTGGTGAAGTACGTAGATCATTACAAACCGGAAGTTTTAGTTATAGGAGGAAATATAGCAAAAGCTTATCCTCATTTTGAGCAAAGATTTATTCAGAATCTAACAGAGAATAATATTAACTTGCAGGTTAAAATCTCTGCCATTTTTGAAGATGCAGCCATTCTGGGAGCTGCCAGCTATGCCTTAAAAAAGCTTATATAAATTAACAAAACGAAACGATACAATGAAGTCTATTTTTTCTACTTGCTTTCTTTTATTACAGGCCGTGGTTTTTGGTCAGAATGTATCTCCTGTAGACTATGTAAACCCATTGATGGGAACCCAATCCAAACCCTCACTATCCAACGGAAACACCTATCCGGCAGTCGGACTTCCATGGGGAATGAATATTTGGACGGCACAAACCGGAAAAATGGGTGACGGATGGGCCTATTCCTACGATGCAGATAAAATAAAAGGATTCAAACAAACCCATCAGCCATCTCCCTGGATGAATGATTATGGCGCATTTTCCATTATGCCGGGAGTGGGGAAGTTGAAATTTAAAGAAGATGACAGAGCGAGCTGGTTCAGCCATAAAGCTGAGGTTACCACCCCCTATTTCTACAGTGTTTATTTAGCAGATATCAATGTAACTACTGAATTTACCCCTACAGAAAGAGCCTCTTTTTTCAAATTCGATTTTCCGAAAACAGATAGTGCTTATGTAGTGGTTGATGCCCTGAATAAAGGTTCATACATCAAAATATTGCCTAAAGAAAGAAAAATTCTGGGCTATACCACCAGATATTCTACCGGGAAATATGACAATTTTAAAAACTATTTTGTAGTTCAGTTTGATAAAGACTTTGAGCTTACAAAAACCTGGAAAGATGATAAACTGATTAATGATAAGCTTGAAATTACCAGCGATCATACCGGAGCAATCGTAGGTTTTAAACTGAAAGATAAAGAAACAGTCTATGCAAAAGTAGCCTCTTCATTTATCAGTTTTGAACAGGCTGAAATCAATCTTAAAAGAGAAATCGCAAACAAAAATTTTGAACAGGTAAAAACCGATGCTAAAAATATCTGGAATAAGACCTTAGGGAAAATAGAAGTAAAAGGAGGAACAGATCAGCAGATGAGAACCTTTTATTCTTCACTGTACAGAACATTATTCTTTCCACAGAAATTATACGAAATTGATGCTCAGAATAAGATAAAACACTGGAGCCCATACAACGGAAAAATTGCAGACGGAAAAATGTTTGCCGGAACAGGTTTCTGGGACACTTTCCGTGCCTTGTATCCTTTCCTGAACCTGGTATATCCAAGTATCAATGTCGAAATGCAGGAAGGATTAGCCAATGCTTACAAAGAAGGAGGATTCTTACCAGAATGGAGCAGCCCTGGATATTCCGATATTATGATTGGAAATAATTCCGCTTCTGTAGTAGCAGACGCTTATATCAAAGGTCTTCGCGGATATGATGTAGAAACCCTTTGGCAGGCTGTAAAACATGGTGCCAATAACGAAGGTCCTATAAAAGCAGTCGGACGTGCTGGCGTAAAATATTATAATGAATTAGGCTACGTTCCTTACGATGTAAAAATTAATGAGAATGCAGCCAGAACATTAGAATACGCTTATGATGACTTTTCCATCTATCAATTAGGAAAAGCATTAGGAAAACCTGCTTCAGAAATTGATATTTACAAAAAAAGAGCGTATAATTACAAAAATCTGTTCGATAAGGAAACAGGATTGATGCGCGGTAAAAATAAAGACGGTAATTTCCAGAAACCTTTCAATCCTTTCAAATGGGGTGATGCCTTTACAGAAGGGAACAGCTGGCATTATACCTGGTCAGTTTTCCAGGATATTGATGGCTTAGCTCAATTGATGGGCGGTAAAAAGAAATTTGAAGCCAAACTGGATGAAGTATTTTCATTACCACCGGTTTTTGATGACAGTTATTACGGTGGAGTGATCCATGAGATCAGAGAAATGCAGATTATGAACATGGGGCAGTATGCCCACGGAAATCAGCCGATACAGCATATGATCTATCTGTATAATTATGCAGGAGCACCTTATAAAACCCAATATTGGGCAAGGGAGGTGATGAATAAACTATATCACGCTACTCCGGATGGCTATTGCGGTGATGAAGATAATGGGCAAACCTCTGCATGGTATATTTTCTCAGCATTAGGTTTTTATCCGGTAACACCGGCAACAGATCAGTATGTATTGGGGGCACCATTGTTTAAGGAAGCTACCATTCATCTTGAAAACGGCAAGAAAATTGAAGTAAAGGCAGCAGAAAACAGTACTGAAAATTTATATGTAAAATCATTGAATGTAAATGGACAGCCATACTCCAAAAACTGGTTAAGTCATAAAAATTTAATGAATGGAGCCGTTCTGGATTTTAAAATGGATAGTAAGCCAAATACAGACAGAGGATCACAGGAAAAAGATTTCCCTTATTCAATGTCAAAAGAAAAGTCAGATCAATAATTTTAATTAAGAGAAACAAGATATATGAGCACGGAAAAAAAAGAAATATTCGATAGAGTTGAACAGACTCTACAAAGCCAAGGGTTTACCATTGCTGCAAAAGACGAAACCAGACCATGGGGAGGTTTTTTTGTGATTGATGAGGCGCAGGCACAGGATTTTGCTAACCAGTACTTTGATGGAATTGATGTAGAAAACCTAAGAATAGGAGGAAAGTTAAGCCCGAAAATTCTTGTTGTAGCTCCAGAAGCAAGACTAAGCTGGCAATATCACCACAGAAGAGCCGAGATCTGGCAGGTAGTAGAAGGAACCGTAGGAATCAAAAGGAGTACTACAGATGAAGAAGGAGAAGTAGCAGAATACAGCCCAAAAGATCAGGTAAAACTTCAGCAGGGAGAAAGACACAGATTAATAGGTCTTTCAGGTTGGGGAATCGTAGCTGAAATATGGCAGCATACCGATGCTTCCAATCCTTCAGATGAAGATGATATCGTAAGAGTGCAGGATGACTTTGGAAGATAAAATAAAAAAATCAGCATCAATTTTGATGCTGATTTTTTATTTTGGTAAGGAAGCTGGATGCTGGAAGAGGGAAGTTCCTGAAGGTTTCCGGAATGATTATTTCAACTATTAATCTAATGGTTCAAACTGGATTAACCAGATAAAAAAACAAAACGTTATAGGACTCTTATAACGTTTTGTTTATATTCATTTATCGTAGCTAAAGATGTCTGTATACAAAGAGTACTTCTAACCTCCATCTTCCAGCTCCCATCCTAGAATGTTACATCCAATCCCACATAGAAATTGGCTTTCATAATTGGAGCATATACCATTCCGCCATCAAAATAATTTCCAAAAGGATTTCTAAAATCGATGATTGCGTTTTTCTGATAATATGAAGTAAGATTTTCCCCACCTACATACGCTCTTATTTTTTTGTTGAAATTTCTTGAGATCTGTGCATTTAATACTGCGTAAGAATCAGAGTATCTTGGTAACTGGAACTCTTCAGGATTGCCAGACATATCAGGAAGCCTTTGTTTTCCTACCCAGTTTAAGGTTGTATCAAAACTCCAGAAACCACCTTTATCATTTTTGTTGGTAGCATAGGCAAGATTCACAAATCCTCTGTGTTTCGCCATAAAAGGAACCTCTCTTCTTCCTCCAATATAATCTGCCTGTACATCATAATATTTATAAGCCAGTCTTACATCAAAGTTCTTGAAAGGAGTAAAATCCCATTGGGTCTGGAATGAATTCGCAAAAGATTTTCCTTCCAGGTTATAGAAGGTAAGCTGCTGAGGAGATCTGTCTAAATCCACCAACACCTGATCCTGGAAGTCCGTTCTGAAGAAGTCAGCAATAATGGTAGATTTTCTTCCGAAAAGCTTAAACTCCTGCTGTAAACTTGCTCCGTAGTTCCATGCAATTTCAGGCTTTAAACCATAGATATTTCCTCCGTTAGGCAGAATATTGATCGCTCTGTTAGAAGCGAAATACTGCTGGCTCTCCGCAAATACATTCGCTGTTCTGAATCCTCTTCCTGCAGAAAGTCTTAAAATAGTCTGTGGAGTAAAGTCATATTTAAAATTTACTCTCGGTGTAAACTGAGTTCCTGCAAGATTATGGAAATCCACTCGGGTTCCTGCTACTAAAGTATATTTTAAGCCTGTTAAAGTATATTCAGCAAAGATTCCAGGAACAATTTCGTTTCTTTTAATATTATCCACTAAATACGTTTCCTCATAACCATCATATAAGAAACTTGCTCCCGCTTTATATTTATGGTTGGTATTTCCGATAATACTTTCAAAAATTAAATTTGAATAATACGTATGCTGCTGTCCTGAATAATTTCTCAGTCCGAAGAAACTATCCTGCTGGTGATAAACATATTGGTTCATCCAACCGATACTTTGATAAGGCTTTCCTTTAAAAACATATCCTGTTTTGTTCCAGACCTGAAATCTTGAAATATCAATACCAACACCATAAGCCGGTTGCTTATCCTGAGCCAGTTTTTTGTCGAAAGCCGTTTGTCCTGCAGTTCTTTCATCACGGATAAAATTAATCCCAAAATGAGACCCGAATCCAGACTTTTCAAGGTCATTATAATTCAGGAGATAAGCTGCATTGATCTGTGTTCCTTTTGGTCTGTCAAGGAACCCGTCATCATTCATATCCGTATTCCCGAAAGTTCCGTTTCCGTGAAGCAGGAAAGTTTGGGACCATTTATCATTAATAGGAGATACATTGGTGATGTTTACTTCAGCTCTTCCGTTAAAATCAGAAAAAAGGTTTAGAGAAGTTTCTGGCTCCTTAGCATTCTTCAGTAATTCAGTATTGATCTGTCCTGTAATACTTTCATAACCGTTAGTTACCGTGCTTCCACCTTTCGTAAGCTGAATACTTTCAATCCATCTTCCTGGAATAAAATTCAATCCATAAGCCGATGCCAATCCTCTGATCTCTGGCAGCTGCTCTTTTGTTAAGCTTGTATACTTTTGATCCAACCCCAGCATTTTCAGTTGTTTTGTACCCGTTACAGCATTGCTGAAAGATACATCTACGGTTGCATTGGTTTCAAAACTTTCAGATAAATTACAACAAGCTGCTTTTAACAGCTCTTTTTTATCAATATTAAAAACAAGTCCTGCTTCTTTCTTGCTTAAAGATGTAGCCGCTTTAGAACCTGTTACTACAACACCGTCAATACTTTTCTCATGCTTACTGTGAGAATCATTGTCAGTTGTAGCCGCATGATCTTTGTGTTCATCATGCTTTGTTTCTTCCTCATAATGAACCTTTGGATTAGCTTCTCCAAAAGTGAAATCTCTGTCATAAAGACAACATCCCGGAAGACCATTATAAGTCGTGTCTAAAGCCTTGTATTTCTCGTTATCATGTCCTGCATCGGCAATAGCCTTTAAGATCTTATCTGATGAGGTTTTGGCGGCATCAAAATGTAAAGCAACCATTTGCTTTTCCGCATTCCACTCTGCTGAATCTGCACCTGCACCTTTAGCTGCCTTTTCAATTCTGGCTTTGCATGATGCACAGTTTCCTCTTACGTAAAATTCGTTATCCTTTTTAGCAGGAGTTGTAGCAGTGGTGTGATGATCATGGTGAGATTCCGCGTGTGTTGGCTGTAGATCTCTGTCATACAAACAACATCCCGGAAGACTTTTGTAAACATCATCCGAAGCTTTGAATTTTTCATTATCGTGACCTGCTTCCGCTACTTTTTTCAGAATATCGTCTGCAGAAACCTTATCCGTTTCTAGAGTCAGTGTTTGAAGATCAATAGAATAAACAGCAGTTTTTGCCCCTGCTTTTTTGGCAGCTCCTTCAATTCTTGTTTTGCACATTTCGCAGTTCCCTTTTACTTTGAACTGGTTTTTCTGAAGATTTTGAGCTGATATAAATTGAGTAAATAAGAATAATGCACCAAGTATGAACCTGGAAATATATAATTTCATTTGTTTAAAGTTTAGATTAAATAAAATACGGTTCGCTATAATGTATAACAAACTCACAATGTTTTAATTAACCTATTTTAGGCGGTTGCCAGATTTCCTTTAAACGGTCGGAAAGATAAGGGTCTGAATACTGAAACTGAGGATTCTTATTCGCTTTGTAATAAGAAAGTTCCAGACGCAGGTTTTTTGAAAAAGGAGTCTCAATAAAAGTAAAGCAGGCAATACATGAAGAGCAACAATCATCATGACATGACTTTGTAGCATCATCTTTACCCTCTTTTTTTGAGGAGTGATTTTTACAGCAGTCGCTCTTTTTTCCGGATTCTGCCTTGCAGCAGGTTTCCTGCATAGATTGAGCGTAGAAGCTATCCTTAGGAACCAGAAAGATTCCCAAACAAAATACTACTGCCAGTATGTGAAATAGCTTCATAGCTGCAAAAATACAAAATTTATGGCAAAGGATCACCAACTTTTAGAGAACAGCTGTGCCAAGGTTCTCCATGAGCAGGGTTTACTTTAGGTTTTTCTCCCATAGCCAGATTCTGAGAAGCTGCTTGAGTCTGAGCCGGAGTTGGGGTAGGAGTAACCTGTATATTGTTTTGTGCAGATGGAGAAGTCGTAATAGATTTACTACTCAAAGGCTGTCCTACAGGAATATCACATCTATGTCCCGGTTGTCCATGTGGTGGATTCATTCCAGGAGCCGTTTTTACGGGTTGAGTACTGTTGTTCATGGCTACTTTTGCCTGAGCTGCCGTACTTGGGTCAATTTGAATGGTATTATTAGCACCAACACTAATGTTTTGGGATGCAGGAGTTGCTGTTGGCTGGCTGTTTAAAGGCTGTCCTACAGGAATATCACATCGGTGTCCCGGTTGTCCGTGCGCAGGATTCATTCCAGGAGCAGAGGCCATTGCAGCAGGTGTTGCATTGGACTGGATTCCCGCCTGATCCATCAGTGAAGCTTTGGGAGCATTGTTTAGAGCTACAGAAGGCTGTTGTGAACCAGCTTCTTCTTTTAAATAAGTTGCTTTCTCATCTTTCTTACAAGAGACAGCTAATATTGATACAGAGATCAAACCTAAAAACGTATTCTTCATATCCTTGATTGGGTATGAAACAAAATTAGCAAAACATTTTTAATTGTTTTGCTAATTTTATATTTATAATGCGATTTTTAGATTAATTTTTCACAAGAAGTCTGAATCCTTCTCCGTGAACGTTGATAATTTCCAATCCTTCGTCATCTTTCAATAGTTTACGAAGCTTGGCGATATATACGTCCATACTTCTTGCTGTAAAGTAGTTTTCCTTTTTCCAGATCTTTCTAAGTGCAAGATCTCTAGGCATGAAATCGTTTCTGTGGATACAAAGAAGCTTTAATAACTCATTTTCTTTTGGAGAAAGTTTATATTCTTTATCACCTACTTTCAGCTGTCTCAGCATAGAGTCGAAGAAGATATTGCTGATTTTAAACTGCTCCTGCTCTTCATTTTCAAGAGTAGAGCTTCTTTGAAGAATCGCTTTGATCTTGTATAAAAGAAGTTCTGTATCAAATGGTTTTGTGATATAGTCATCAGCACCCAATTGGTATCCTTTAAGAATATCTTCTCTCATATTTCTTGCGGTAAGGAATATGATTGGTGTATTTTTATCAATCTTTTTTACATCTTCAGCCAATGAAAACCCATCTTTTTTAGGCATCATTACGTCAAATATACAGATGTCGAATTCATTTTCTGTAAATTCTTTCAATCCCTGTTCTCCATCAGTTGCAAGGGTTACTTCAAAATTATTGATGGTTAAATAATCTTTAAGCACCGCCCCGAAACTCTGATCGTCCTCTACTAATAATATTCTGTTGCTCATAACTTTTACTAATTAATAATTAACAATTAAGAATGAACTGTCTCACTCTCTCTTCTTATATTTTGTTTTTTGGTTTCTTATTTTATAATTGATGAATGATGGTTGATCATTGATGCGAAATATTTTTTTATCACCAATATATTATCATTTATCACTCATTGCTTATCATTTATATCTTAGCTCATTGGCAGTTTAATTGTAAACGTACTTCCATCACCTTTGTTGGATTCTACAATAATCTGTCCTTTGTGCAGTTCTACAATTTTTTTCACGTAAGAAAGGCCTAATCCCTGTCCTTTTACGTTGTGAATATTTCCTGTTTCTTCTCTGAAGAATTTCTCGAAGATCTTTGTTTTATTCTGGGTTTCCATTCCCATTCCTTTATCTGAGATCTCAATCACATACCATTGTCCTTCATTTCTGGTCTCCACATGAATTTCCGGAGCTTCAGGAGAATATTTGTTGGCATTATCCAGTAAGTTCACCAGCATATTCGAGATGTGGAACTCATCAATTTTGAAATTATAATGAGTGGCATTGAATTTTTGGGTCAGGCTGCCGTTTCTCTGCTGTACAATCAGATTGAAGGATTCTGTTGTCCTTTTAATCAATTCCCTTACGTTGGTCTCTCTCAGGAATAGCTCTACCTCATTTCTTTCAAGCTTAGACATGTTCAGAACATTTTCTACCTGCTTTTTCATCCTCAGGTTTTCCTGTTTAATCAATTCCGAATAATACTTTACCTTATCCGGATTGGTAGCAATCTTATCATTCGCTAAAGAATCAGTTGCCACAGAAATAGTTGCTAATGGTGTTTTGAATTCGTGAGACATATTGTTGATAAAGTCTGTTTTCACTTCAGCCAATTTTTTCTGTCTCATCATATAATTAATGGAAATAATATAAATCCCAAGAATCGTAAGCAATGAAAGAAAAGTTCCCAGCAGCATCGGCCAGTTGTTCATTGCCAAAGAATATTCTTTCTTAGGAAATACTAAAGCCAGATTATATAAGGTGTTGTATTTTTTATCAGTAAAAAGAGGATAGTTGTACGTATTGCTGTCTTTTTTTTCTTTATAAGCTTTATTTGCAATACTGGTAAGTTTATTGTCTTTATCAACAATTCCATAACCGAATTTAGCCGTGATTCCTCTGATTTTCAATTCTTTTGTGATCACTGAATCCAGAGTAGCCGGGCTTACCCTTTGTGCAATGGGTAAATTGTTTCCATATACCTTTACGAACTCTTTTACAGCATAATCCCCGGTTTCAATATCCTGATTGATGTCCGAGGTAAGAATTTCGCGGTTGGTAGTATCTCTTTTTATTTTGTAAGCTGCTTCATCCGTGTATAGAGTAGTTAGCTTTACAGAGTCTCCTTTTTTAGAAATAGGAAGCTGTGCATTCGAAATAATATTCTTGGAATAGATAATCTGTCTCTGAGTTCCGGAATCCTCTACCTGTTGAATGGTAGTAAGCGAAGGGTTTTTGCTGTTGGCAAGAATGGTACTTCTGTTGTCTTTGGTCAGATATTTATCAGCTTCAATTTCTTCAATTGTTTTCGATGTGCTTTCCAAAACGGAATAAACTTTATTTGAAAAGTCCTGTTCCAGTACTCCGTAATAGCCTTTCAACCAATAAAATTGGAGCGTAACGAAGACAATCAGTGAGATTGTCATAAACACCGAAATTATTGGGATGAATTTATTATTCATTATTTAATTATATATGTTTTGGAAAAATGAATGTTAAAATTAATTGTTTTAAGACTACGTAAACAAAAAACGAGCCAAAAAATTATGTTTTTTTTCTTAAAAGACTGTTTTTTAACAATTATTTATGAATTATTGTTTACTTGTCATAGGAAAAGTCCTTTCTGTAAATAAAGAGCTAACTTTAATAAAAATTATTACTTTATGGAATCTAATATCATTTTCAACAAAGATTTTGATTCGAAAAGTGTCTATGTAATGATTGTTTACAAGGCTGATGTTTCGAAAGTGTGGAACTATTTTACCCAATCCGAATTATTGGATCAGTGGTGGGGCCCAAGACCCTGGAAATGTGAAACGGTAAAACAGGATTTTAAAGAAGGCGGAATCTGGCTGTATGCAATGGCAGGCCCGAATGGAGAAAAAGGATATTCCCAATCCCAGTACGGAGAAATTATAGAGCATAGAAGCTTTGACTGGACGAGTGCTTTTCGTAATGAAAATGGGGAGGTGAACGAAGATGCTCCAAGATCAAATTGGCTGCTCGGTTTCACCGGAGTAGAGGAAGGAACGAAAGTAACGGTTAATATTCATTATCAATCTGAAGAAGTAATGAAAAAAATGCTGGATATGGGATTTGAAGAAGGTTTTAAAATGGGACTTAGCCAGCTTAAGGAAATCATTGGATGATCAGCAAATGGAGAAGTGATGATGGATCGTTAGTTTTATAAAAAATAAAAACCGGGTACCTCAATTGAAGTACCCGATTTAATGAAATATGGAATATAAAATGTTTCGTGTTATTTCAGACTTATAATTTTTCTATACTGATAAAAGTTCCATCTGTTGGAACAATTTTGTAGATATCAGCAACCGTTAAGATAGAAACCCCTCCGGAAACCTGAACTTTAAGCTTGTCTCCTTTGTCAAACATGGCTAAAAACTCCATCGTTCCTACTCTGTTGGCTCCGGCTGTAATCAGGATGGCTTCATTTAAAGGAACATCATTTCTGGCTAAGATCGCTCCATTTTTTAAAGCTCTGAACGAAATAACAGGTGGGCTCACGTGGATCCCTGACGTTTTTACTTTTAAGCTGATCAGTATCTTGTAAAATCCTGATTCCTTGAATGTGAAATTACTGAAGTCACTATTCACAGCTCCCTGAGGATCAATAATACCAAGTTTATCTCCGTCTAACGTGTTACTGTAGAATCCAAAAGGAACATCTTTTTGTCCACATCCGATAAGAATACATCCTACAGAAGGAAAATCACTTTCAGCGGTTGTCGGATTCATGCTGGCGCGGGTCGTTCTTCCGCCGGATTCATAAAATGTTGGTTTCCATTGATCTCCGTCATAGACTACAACACGCTGAATATCTTTTCTGTACATAATCATTCCTTGCATAGAAGGATCTTTATCAAAACGATTCGTTTGACTGGTGTTGTACAGGGGTAATTCTGTTTCATTGTTTACCGTTGGGATCATCATTCCTTTAGATTGTGCAGAATTATCTTCTTTATTCACAATACTGAACATGGAATTGGGGCTTGGATTGGATGCCCCGCCAACGATAACCTGAGAAAATGCCATCGTGGCTGTCATTAAAAAGGCGGCGATATATATTTTCTTTCTCATTTTAGTTCAGTTTTTCTATATAGATAAAAGTATCTTTATCATTCATTTTAAAATTTACACCAGCTCCCACATTTAATCCAGTGTCAGCCTGAATGCCGGCTCTTATTCGGATTTGGTCTCCCGCACGCAGATATTTTGTTGTGGAAAAGTTGTTCACAGAGTTTGAGCTGCCGGCTGTTACCAACAATCCGTACAGCAGAAAGCTGTTTTCATGAATTTTCTGCCATCCTTCTCCAACAGCATTAGCATATAGAGTCTGTAATGAAACAATGGTAGCTGCATTTCCCACAGAAAGACCTCCGGCACTGCTTGTTTTTATAGACGGATTGATTCTGTAAAAGCCATCTGCCGGAATTGTAATTTCTCCATTAGCATTTACCGTAACACCTAAATTATTTATATTATTTCTGTCAAAATCATTTAAGATATTAAAAGGAAGGGTAGGGCGTCCTGTAATTCCTAATACATTGGCAACGGACACATCCGATGAATTGGATCCTAGAATACTTACGTTTTTATAATTTTTGATACTTCTCTCTGTGGCAGCAATCCACCTGTAACCATCATATTTTACCACATCTTTAATCTCCTTGTTATAAAATACTAACCCATTATCTTCAGGTTTGTTTTCATACAGATCCGGGTGTGCTGCATTATAATTAGGAAGTTCAGTATGGTTTTCAACAACGGGAAGCATAATTCCTTTCGCATTGTGCTCTACCTGCAAAGCTGCTCTTGGATGAATTGTTTCGGGTTTGTTACCCATTTTTACCTGAGCAAATCCTAGTGTACTTATTGCTGTTACAATAAAAACTTGGAGCGTAATCGTTTTTCTGATCATTTTAATCACTTACTTTGGTGAACATTATTTCTCTTGGATAGTATTGGGCGATATTGGTATTGGCTGCAGCAGTAAGGGTAACCACTACAGATACTGTTGCCAATGGAGAATGTATTCTCGAAACAATATAATCTCCCGGATTCAAACGGATCCTTGTCGTGGTGAAGGCTGCAGTGTTGGTATCTCCGCCAATTCCCAGAATACCATAATAATCAGGGAAGAATGTGGTGAGTTTTACTTCATTGTAACTTCCGTTGCTTTGTTTCAAATAGGCCCTTAGCTGATATTGAGGTCCACTTGTCAGGGATACAGCTCCTCCTGTTTTGGAAGGAACATTCAGGTAGATATCATAAACACCGGCTTCATTTATAACGAATTTGGCATTGTTAAAGCTTTTGTCTCCATAAATTCCTCCTCCGGCTACTACAGCAGTTTCTCTTGTTATATTAAGGCTGTTATAGGATTGTTTTCCGTCAACAGTTGCCCCAAAGCTAAGTCCTACATGTCGGCCACATCCCAGAAGTACACATACAACACTTGTTTCTTCATCGGCATTGGATAAAAATCTGGATTGTTTCATTTTGAAGTCGGCAGCAGTAGGCTCATTGTTCCATTTTCCTCCGTCATAGGAATAAAATGTAGCATGTGTTTTTTCGAACATCATCATTCCTGCCATCTCTCTGTCTGGATTGGCGGAGTTATACAATGGAAGGTTTTCGGGTGCAGATACTTCAGGAAGCATCATCCCGTAATTTTTTCCTTCATATTTTCCGTCTACCTGTAAAATGGCCTTGTTGTGGATTTCAACCGTTGGGTTTTTCGAAATACCTACTTGTGAAAAGGCCATACTGACAATGAGCAACATTAAAGAAGTGCTAATTTTTTTCATGGTTTGATTTCTATTTAAATTTTAATCTGTTTTACTCAGAAGTAATTCTTTTGAAATACATAGTTTTTCAGTCCTTAGTTTTTGTGTGTATTTTTTTCAAATTTTTATCCTGCCCGGCTCATAACGAGTCGGGATATCATTTTTGCTGTGTCTTTTTTTTCAGTGCTGTACGCCAAGGACAAGCCTGAAGAAATTGACCATGGTATTCTGAGGGATTTTGATCATAGTAACAGATCAAAAGAATGTGGTCTGGAAGTCCCTAAATTACAAATCTAATATGGAATATGCCTATCAAATTCTAAAAAATTCTAAAATATGAATAAAATATTCGTAAAAATAGTATGTAATTAGCTGATGTTGAAATGGTTTAAAATATTAACTCTAATTAAAAAAATACGACATTTTTTAAATATTAATATTGTTTTTGTTTAAAAAAAATAGAGACAAGTTTTTGGCTTGTCTCTATTTGTATAAGGTATGTAGTGTTTTAGGTTGGTTTTGCTAATGATGGTATAGTTTCATTATCAAATCTCTAAATAGCCGCATTTTTGACTTTAAATCAGTTCCTCTTCCTGAAAGTACTGAATAATCGCCTTTTTCATAAGCAAGGTCTGCTCATTAGGTTTTAATTCCGGAAGATCTTCCAGTTTTTCAAACTGTGGCCACCCATCTTCATAGTGGGTAAACTTGTAATATCCAAAAGGTTCAAGTAATCTGCAAACAGCAATATGGATGAGATTTACTTTGTCTTCTTTTGTGTATTTCTGCTGCCCGCTGCCCAGTTCCTGTAGTCCTATTAAAAACAGTAAAGTCTCAATAGGTGGATTCTTCTCAGTCTCGAAATTATCTTCGAAGAACTGTTCTATTTTTTTCCAATATTCAGATTCATTCATATGATTATAACTGTCACTTTTTATCATGACAATGTATTTTATAAATTGTTATTTTCTTTGTTCTTAAGATCTTCCTCTTTTGCTTTTTTCAGGATATCCTGTAGCTTCTCCTCTTGTCTAGCCTTAAAATCTTCTCTTTTTTCTATTCTTGTAATTTTCTGTTTTTGTATTAAATAATAAATAATAGCAATTGAAATAAAAACTAGTAATAGCATATATCTTGTATTATGAAAATTAATAGAGAGAAGGGGAAAGCTATTGTTTATTTATCTTCAATAAGAACGCGTACTCAAGGGCATCTTCTTTCAGAGATTCAAATCTTCCGCTTGCGCCTCCATGACCTGAACTCATATCTGTTTTAAAGATCAGAATATTGTCATCGGTCTTCAATTCTCTAAGTTTTGCAGTCCATTTTGCAGGTTCCCAATATTGTACCTGGGAATCATGGAATCCTGTTGTGATAAGAATGTTTGGATAGTCTTTGGCTTCTACATTGTCATAAGGAGAATAATCTTTCATATAGTGATAGTATTCTTTATCATTAGGATTTCCCCATTCATCATATTCTCCGGTTGTTAAAGGAATAGTATCATCTAACATCGTAGTAACAACATCCACAAAAGGAACCTGTGCAACTATACCGTTGAATAATTGAGGTTCATAATTGACAACAGCTCCTACTAAGAGACCTCCGGCACTTCCACCCATCGCGTAGATATGTTTAGAAGACGTGTAGTTTTCTTTTACCAGATATTTTCCTGCATCTATAAAGTCAAAGAAGGTATTTTTCTTGAATAGCATTTTTCCATCTTCATACCATTCTCTTCCCAGGTATTCTCCGCCACGGATATGGGCAATGGCATAAATAAAGCCACGATCAAGGATAGATAACCTTACATTTGAAAAGCTTGCATCTACAGTGTGTCCATAACTACCATAACCATATAATAGAAGCGGAGTATCTGGTGATTTCTTCGTGTCTTTATGATAAACAAGAGAAATAGGGATTTTTGTTTCACCGTCTCTGGAATCTGCCCATATTCTTTCAGAAATGTAATTTTCCGGGAAGAATTTTCCACCTAAGACCTCTTGTTGTTTCAGAAGTTTTGTGGTTTTATCTTTCATGTTGTACTCGTACGTAGAACCCGGTTGAGTTAGGGAAGTATAACCATAGCGTAGAACTTCGGTGTCAAATTCAAGGTTGATTCCGATATAAGCAGTATAAGTTGGATCAGAGAAAGGAAGGTAATAAGACTCTTGAGTTTTCTCATCAATAATCTTGATTTGAAGCAGTCCTTTTTCTCTTTCTTCAAGAACCAGATAATCCTGGAAGATTTCAAAGCCTTCCAATAAAACTTCAGGACGATGAGGAATGACATCTACCCAGTTTTCCATACCACAGTTATCAATCTTTGCTTTTACAATTTTGAAGTTCGTAGCATCATCAGCATTCGTGATAATGTAGAATTCATCTTTGTAATGCTCTACGGAATATTCAAGATCATCTATTCTTGGCTGAATAACTTTCCACTCTGCAAAAACATTGTCTGCAGGAATAAAATGATGTTCATCAGAAATGGTACTTGAACTTGCGATGAAAATATACTGTAAGGATTTTGTTTTAAAGACATTCACATCAAAGGTGTCATCCTCTTCATGGAAGATCAGAATATCCTCCGAAGCATCAGTTCCCAGTTTATGTCTGTAAACCTGAAATGCTCTAAGGCTTTTGTCCTTTCTGATATAAAATATATGTTGGTTGTCATTGGCCCAAACAGCCTTTCCTGTAGTATTTAGGATTTTATCCGGAAGAATTTCTCCTGTCTTTAAGTTTTTGAAGTTTAAAGTATAGATTCTTCTTCCTACATTGTCTGAAGAAAAAGAAGCCAATTCATTATTAGGGCTTACCGCAACGCTTCCTACTTCGAAGAAATCTTCACCTTCTGCTAGAATATTTACGTCAAGTACTATTTCCTCTTCGTTGTCCAGACTTCCAAGCTTTCTGCAGAAGATCGGGTATTCTTTACCTTCTTCATAACGTACGATGTACCAGTATTCATTAAAGAAATAAGGAAGAGATTCGTCGTCCTTTTTATATCGGGCTTTCATTTCTTCAAAGAGTTCTTCCTGTAGCTCTTCGGTGTCTTTCATGATGAATTCTTCGTAAGCATTTTCTTCTTCAAGATATTGGATTACTTCCGGGTTTTCCCTTTCATTAAGCCAGAAGTAATTGTCAATTCTTCTGTCGCCGTGGGTTTCTAGTGTTTTTTCTATTTTTTTTGCCTGTGGAGCTTTCATCAGAATATTTTATTTTTTTGCAGGCCCTGATATGCTTTATCAGAACGTACTATTTAATGTTAATTTTTGTTCAAATGTAGTTAAAAAAAAACCATCTTTCCTGTATTGAAAAGATGGTTGAGCTTATTTTTTGTATTAAAGACTATTTGTGTAGCGCTTTAATATATTTTTCTAGGGCCATGGTCATAGAAGGTGTTTCCTTCGTAGGAGCCATTAGGTCTACTTTTAATCCCGCTTCTTCTGCTGCAGCCAAAGTGGTGTTTCCGAAAACTCCGATTTTTGTTTCCTCCTGCTTGAAGTCAGGGAAGTTCTGTTGCAGAGATTTAATTCCTTGTGGGCTGAAGAAGATCAACATATCATAGTCTTTAATGTTGATGTCTGTCAGGTCACTGCATACAGTACGGTACATAATTGCTCTTGTCCATTCAATGTTTGCAGAATCCAAGGTTTTTATCGTGTCCGGACTTAAAACATCTGAAGATGGTAACAAGTATTTTTCAGTAGGAAACTTCTTGAACAGAGGAAGTAGATCTGAGAAGTTTTTTTCCCCAAAGCTGATCTTTCTTTTTCTGTATACAATGTGCTTCTGAAGATAGTTAGCAATTGCTTCCGACTGGCAGATATATCTCATTGTATCCGGAACTGCAAAACGTAATTCTTCTGCAAGTCTGAAGTAATGATCAATAGCATTTTTACTGGTAAAAATGATACCGGTATATTGCGTCAGATCTATTTTCTGAGTTCTGAGCTCTTTATTGTCAACCCCTTCAACGTGGATAAATGGACGGAAATCAATCTTTATTTTTTCCTTCTTCGCTATATCCAGATATGGAGAAGATTCACTAGGCGCTGGTTGAGAAACCAATATGGACTTTATTCTCATCATTGACATTTATTAAAAAAATAACAATTTCCAAAGCAGTAATAATGGTGCGATTTGGAGCGTGCAAATATACAAAAATTTATAATACCATTTCTCAGGAAGAATCTTGTTCTTGTGAAATAAGTAGAAAAAAACTTTGAAAATGAATACAAAAGAAAAGAAGGAGAAATAATAGAGGAACATTTTATTTCTGTCTATTGGGAAGTAATAATGGGTAACACACAAAATTATCAGCAAAAAAGACAGGATAAAATAGAATTTGGTGGCAGTGAAATAAAAAACAGTCCATTTTTTTCCATCTCCTATACTTTGATAAAATAAATAACCTAATGTTGATTTTATCAGATAAAAAAATAAAACCGCCAGCAAGGTGTAACCGAATTTATTAAGCTGGTATCCCAAAATCTGCAGATCTGCAATAAACTTAGGAACTACCGGAATATACTGAGAGATCAGTACAGATAGCGTAAGCGTAATGACACAGGATGTAATAATCCAGCTCGGAAGGTTATTGCTTGCATCAAAATACTTTTGAAGCAGAAAATCTTTAAGACTGGCATCTCTTTCTATAATGTTCATCATAAAAACATATAAAAAGATACAACCTATAAGTATAAAAATTACCCAATCGTTATTCTCAGGTATTCTTACATGATTGATGTAGTTTGGTGATGACGGCAAAATTTAAGTTTTTTATTTTTTTATTTAACTATAAATAACACAACTTGGCATAGAATTTCTTTATTGCTTCATCTGTTAAATCTAATCTTACAATCTATTTTTCATTGATGATATGGAGCATTCAAAACTGACGAAAACAATTTTTGTCTGATCCCAGAATCTTTGAAAAAGATTTTTGCAAAATTATAGATTATTTTGTATAAAATAAAAAGGTTAAATAAACTATCTTTGCAAACTGAAATGAAAAAACTCGTCATCATCCCAACGTATAACGAAAAGGAAAATATTGAAAATATTATTTCCGCAGTTTTTGCATTGGAGGATGACTTTCATATCTTAGTAGTGGATGATTCTTCTCCGGACGGAACAGCAGATATCGTAAAAGAAATACAAAAGAAATATCCACATTACCTGCATCTTTCGATAAGACATATTAAAGATGGTTTAGGGAAAGCCTATATTCATGGGTTTAAATGGGCAATTGAAAATAAATACGACTACATTTTTGAAATGGATGCCGATTTTTCGCATAACCCTAAGGATCTTCCTAAACTTTTTGAAGCCTGTCTGAATGCAGATATGGCCATTGGTTCCCGTTACTCAAAAGGAGTGAACGTGGTGAACTGGCCAATGGGAAGAGTTTTATTATCTTATTTTGCATCAAAATATGTGAGATTTATTCTAGGACTTCCTATTCATGATACCACAGCCGGTTTTGTCTGCTTTTCACGAAAAGTATTGGAAGAAATCGGATTGGATAATGTAAGATTGAAAGGATACGGATTCCAGATAGAAATGAAATTCAGAGCTTTTAAAAAAGGGTTCAGAATTGTAGAAGTTCCTATTATATTTACCAATAGAATTTTAGGTGAAAGCAAAATGAACGGCGGAATTATCCATGAAGCTGTTTTTGGTGTTTTAAACTTAAAATGGAAGTCAATCATCAATAGATTATAACATAAAACATGACGAATTCTTCCAATAAAAAATATAAAAATAAGCTGATGAAAAATTTGATTCTTGTTTTTGTTTTTCTGGGGCTGTTTTCATGTAGTGACTATATTGATAAGCCTAAAAATCTGGTCGATCAGGACGTTATGGCAGAAGTTGTCGCAGAACTTGTAATGAATGATCAGGTTAACTTCATGTATCAGAACAGAAATATGGAAGCCGGTACAAGGTTTATTTTAAAATCTCATAATATAAAGCCGGATGACTTTGTTGAAAGTTTTAAATATTATGTGATTAAAGAAGAAATGGAAGGGATTGCGAATGATGCACAGCAAATTTTACTGAAGAAAGATCCCAAGGCGGATCAATATGTAAAAGATAAGCTGAAAAAGGCTGAATTAGGAATGCCTCAAAAATAAATAATGATGTAGCGGGTTCTGCCCGGACAATGATAATTGCTGATTGCAGTGAGCTAAAAAAGTGTACAGATGAAATTTTTTAATATCGAAAAAACCTCTGAAGGAAAAGCTAGGGCAGGGGAGATTACTACAGACCACGGGAAGATTCAAACTCCCATTTTTATGCCGGTAGGAACTGTTGCAAGTGTGAAAACAGTTCATCAGAGAGAATTAAAAGAAGACATTAAAGCCCAGATTATTTTGGGAAATACTTACCACCTTTATCTTCGCCCAGGAATGGAAACGATGCAGGATGCCGGTGGTTTACATAAATTTATGAACTGGGATCTTCCTATTCTTACAGATTCAGGAGGTTTTCAGGTGTTCTCGTTAGCGAGTAACAGAAAAATGACCGAAGAAGGAGCAAGATTCAAGTCTCATATTGATGGAAGCTACCACATGTTCTCTCCGGAAAGATCAATGGAAATCCAAAGACAGATCGGAGCAGATATCTTCATGGCTTTTGATGAATGTACACCTTACCCTTGTGAATACAACCAGGCGAAATCATCTATGGAGCTTACCCACCGTTGGCTGAAAAGATGTATCGAATGGACTAATGATAATCCTGAACTATACGGATATAAACAAAGACTTTTCCCAATTGTTCAGGGATCTACCTATTCAGACTTAAGAAAAATTTCAGCAGAAGTAATTTCTGAAGCAGGAGCTGAAGGAAATGCCATCGGAGGACTTTCTGTAGGAGAACCTGAAGAAGAAATGTATAGAATTACTGATGAAGTAACAGATATCCTTCCAAAAGAAAAACCAAGATACCTGATGGGAGTGGGAACTCCTTGGAATATTCTGGAATCTATTGGATTAGGTATCGATATGATGGATTGCGTTATGCCTACAAGAAATGCCAGAAATGCAATGCTTTTCACATGGCAAGGGGTAATGAATCTTAAAAACGAAAAATGGAAGCGTGATTTCTCGCCTTTGGATGAATTCGGAACCAGTTTTGTAGACCGTGAATATTCAAAAGCGTATCTTCGTCATCTGTTTGTTTCCAAGGAATATCTGGCGAAACAGATTGCTTCAATCCATAACCTTGCGTTTTACCTTGATTTGGTAAAAGTAGCAAGAGAGCACATCATAGCAGGAGACTTCTATGAGTGGAAAAATTCTGTAGTACCTGTTCTTAGACAAAGACTGTAAAAGACGTATGCTTAAGATTATAGACAGATATATCATTAAAAAATACCTTGGAACTTTTAGTTTCATGCTGGTACTATTGTCTATAGTAGTACTTGTTATTGATGTTCAGCAGAAGATTCCAAGGATAGAAAATGCAAAGGCCCTTGATCCCAAATTAGATCTTGGGTATTTTCTTGTTCATTTTTATCCGTTCTGGATCATTAACCTTGTGGTGACATTCCTGTCCATTCTGGTGTTTATCACCGTGATCTATTTCACATCCAGAATGGCTAATAATACTGAAATTGTAGCTATTATCAGTAGTGGTGCCAGTTTTCATAGGTTTTCGAAACCTTATCTGTATACCTCGATTCTGATTGCATTGATGGCGCTGGTGGTGTACCATTTGGTGCTCCCCTGGGCGAATATCAAGAAAAATGAATTGGAAGCTTATACTTATAATGCTGCCAATAAAGAAAAAATTCTTGGAACTGCTCCAGCCTCTTCACAGTTAAGCAGAACTGAATATATCTTCGTAGATTCCTGGAATAAAAGGGAAAAAAGAGGATCAAGCTTCGTGTATCAAAAGTTTGACACCCATAGAAAAATGGTGTACGAATTAAAAGCCAGTGAAGTATATTGGGATCAGGACAAAAAACAATTTGTCTTAAATAATTTTCTGGAAAAGACCATCAATAAAGATAATACAGAAAAGCTGAATAATGGGATAGAGCTTAGGAAAAACTACAGCCATTCCCCGGAAGAACTTTTCCCAAATGAACTTTTAGGACAAAATAAAACCACACCGGAACTTTTAAAATTCATAGAAAGAGAAAAAGCCAGAGGAAACAGTAACCTGAATTCTTATCTGAATGAGCTTCATCAAAGAACTTCAATGCCTGTTTCTATTATTATTCTGACTTTCCTTGCGCTTTCCTTGTCTTCTCAAAAGAAAAGAGGAGGTTTGGGGATTAACCTTGCTATAGGAATATCGTTGGCCTTCCTTTTTGTCTTCTCATTTGAAGCTTTAAAGGTGGTTTCAGAGAATAAAAGTTTATCACCGGCTTTAGCGATGTGGCTGCCTAATTTGGTATTCCTTCCGCTTACCCTATATCTTTATATCAAAAGAGCCAATCAGTAAAGGAGCTTTACTTCTTTGTGATAGAAAGAACGAAGACCGTCATTTTCCAATTCTATCCAAAGTTCACCCTTTTCATCTGCATTTCGGATGATGCCATTTTGTCTCTCTTTTTCAATTTCAAAAACGGAGATCTCATCCTTTCGGAATAAATTTTTATTGAAGCTGTCCAGAATTTTCTGGTCAGAAGGAATGTTTTTCAGTTTTTTTGTCATGAATTCATGAAAGTTTAAACTAAGCTCTTCAAGATCAAATTCCTGTCCTGTTTGCGTCAGGAGTGATCCGGCGTTCGATATTTCATCAAATTTGTTCTGAAGAATGTTAATTCCTGTTCCAATAATGAAATAATTATTTTGATTAATTTTTTTCTTTTCAATCAATATTCCAACGATTTTTTTACCTTTAAGGATAATATCATTCGGCCATTTGATTTTTACGTCATTATCAGCCAAATTGGCAAGGAAATCCCTGACAAGCATTGCGGTATAATAATTGAATATAAAGTCGGAGCACAAGATGTTTTGAGTATTCACTGCCAGCGTATAAGCCAGATTTTTTCCGGCGGTAGGAATCCAGACATTTCCATACTGACCACGGCCTTTAGTTTGATTGAAAGTATGCAATCCTATAAAATCTGAATCTTCATAAAGTAAAAACTTTGATATTTCGTCATTAGTAGAAGAACATTCTTTCAGATAGAAGAGTTGGCTCATTTAAGAAAACTTTAAGACATTAAGGGGGTAAAAGTAAGGTTAAAGTAAAGAAAAAACAATAAATTTGCAGATTATAGTATTTTTTTAATGAATAAAACAGCAGAAAAACAAGCACTAATAGATAAAATCGTTGAAGCACTTCAAGATGTAAAGGGGGAAGACATTATGATCTTCGATCTTTCGAAAATTGAAAACTCAGTAGCAGAGACGTTCGTAATATGTAGCGGTAACTCGAATACACAAGTTTCGGCATTAGCTGGAAGTGTAGAGAAAAAAGTGAGAAATGATCTGAAAGACAGACCTTGGCATGTTGAAGGAACTGAAAATGCAATGTGGGTATTGGTAGATTATGTTTCAGTAGTGGTTCACATTTTCCAAAAAGATGTACGTGAATATTACGATATCGAAGAACTTTGGGGTGATGCAGTCATTACCAAAATTGAAAATGAATAATAAAAATTTTAAAAAGTCTAAATGAATAACAAAGGATTCAATTGGTTCTTTCCTATTGCAATCATAGCTCTTTTGCTTTTCTTTGGTTCCAATTTCCTTGGTGGAGATACAGCAAAAACTATTGATGAAGATGGTTTCTTTAGAGAAATGCAGGCGGGGAAAGTCCAAAATATTATTATATACAAAGACATAGAGAAAGCTGATGTTTTCCTTACCAAAGAAGCGAAATCAGCAATGGTTAAAACCGGAAAGGAAAATAATCCTTTTTCAGCTTTAGATATGGCTCCAAAAGCAGATTATTCTGTGAAATATGGAGATCTTCAACTTTTCTTACAGAAATTTGAACAAATCAAAGCAACCAATCCGGCTATTAAAACAGCTAAAGATTATGGAACAGGAAAGAGTCCTTTCACGGATATTCTTGTATCTGCATTAATCTGGATTGCTATCCTGGGATTATTCTACTTCCTTCTTTTCAGAAAGATGGGCGGTGGCGGTGGCCCTGGTGGACAGATCTTCTCAATCGGGAAATCTAAAGCTAAGCTTTTTGACGAAAAAGAAAGAATTCAGGTAACATTTAAAGATGTTGCAGGATTAGAAGGTGCTAAAGAAGAAGTACAGGAAGTGGTAGACTTCTTGAAAAACTCTGAAAAATATACAAAATTAGGAGGTAAGATTCCTAAAGGTGTACTATTGGTAGGCCCTCCGGGAACAGGTAAAACCTTATTGGCAAAAGCTGTTGCAGGAGAAGCTAAAGTTCCTTTCTTCTCTCTTTCAGGGTCTGATTTCGTGGAAATGTTTGTGGGAGTAGGTGCTTCAAGAGTAAGAGATCTTTTTGCTCAGGCTAAAGCGAAGTCTCCGGCAATCATCTTTATTGATGAGATTGATGCTATCGGACGTGCAAGAGGAAAAAATAATTTCTCAGGCGGGAACGATGAAAGAGAAAACACCTTGAACCAGCTTCTTACTGAAATGGATGGTTTCGGAACAGATGTGAATGTGATTGTAATGGCGGCTACCAACAGAGCAGATATCCTTGATAAAGCTTTGATGAGAGCAGGACGTTTTGACCGTTCAATCTATGTAGACCTTCCGGAATTACATGAAAGAAAAGACATTTTTGATGTTCATTTAAAGAAAATCAAACTTGATGATAATGTAGACAGAGACTTCTTAGCAAAACAAACTCCTGGATTCAGTGGGGCAGATATTGCTAATGTGTGTAACGAAGCAGCGCTTATTGCAGCAAGATACAACCATACCTCTGTTACAAAACAGGACTTCCTGGATGCAGTAGATAGAATTATTGGTGGTCTTGAGAAGAAAAATATGGCCATTAAGCCATCTGAGAAAAGAAGAGTGGCTTATCACGAGGCAGGTCATGCTACAATCTCTTGGTTGGTTGAGCATGCTTCACCACTTTTAAAAGTAACTATTGTTCCAAGAGGACGTTCATTAGGTGCCGCTTGGTATCTTCCGGAAGAAAGACAGCTTACGACTACTGAACAGATGTTGGATGAAATGTGTGCAACATTAGGAGGTAGAGCAGCTGAACAGGTGATCTTCAATAATATTTCAACAGGAGCACTTTCTGATTTGGAAACTGTAACGAAGAGAGCACAGGCAATGGTAACGATTTACGGATTAAGCCCGAATATCGGTAACATTTCTTACTATGACAGTTCAGGTCAATCTGAATATAATTTCGGAAAGCCTTATTCTGAAGAAACGGCTACCAAAATTGATGTAGAGATCAAAGCGATCATCGAAAATCAATATGAAAGAGCGGTAAGAATCCTGGATGAGAACAAAGATAAACTTGATGCTTTAGCAAATAAGCTTTTAGAAAAAGAAGTGATCTTCCGCGAAGACTTAGAGGAAATCTTTGGTAAAAGAGCTTGGGATCCTGAATTGACAGAGAAACCGGTTACCAATACAATCCCTGAAAAAGATCAGCCAGACGTGTTGGAAACGCCTCAGATTAAAGAAAAAGAGGAGGAAAGCGAAATACAGGCTCCAGAAAGCCCAACGCAGCTTTAAAATCCTTAAAAAATAGGAAATATAAAACCTGACAACTTTAAAATTGTCAGGTTTTTTCATATTTAAGGAGATATTTTAGAATCTATTGTAATTTATTTTCTATTTTTGTATAAAGTTGACTAAAAATAGATTAAGTTGAATTTATTCAAGAGGATTGTAAGCAAACTTACCAACCAGCCTGAAGAAGAGGACAAACAGAGCCTGGAGAAGCTTGGGGATTCGCTGAAAAATGCGGATCTCGACTATAAGTTTGCGCAATTATTTACGCATTCGGGGGGATTTTTTAATTATTGTGCAGATGAAGCGGAGGCTCTACAAACTTTAAATCAAATTATCAAAATAGAAGGTATTAACAACCTTTTCTGTTGGGATAAGGAACTTCAGAACTTTTTGAACGTTGTGAAATCTCCTTACACTTCAGAACTGCAGTCGTCTAATGATGCTGCATTTATCACTTGTGAATATCTGATTGCGTATGATGGCAGAATTATGCTTTCACACAATAATATTCTTCATTATCATTCTTCAAGGCTGCCGGATAGAATTATTATCATTGCCAATGTTTCACAGATTGTAAACAACCTGAATGATGCCATGGGGAAAATAAAAAGAAACGGAAATATCAAGAACCTTACTTCCATCAGCGGAAGCCAGAATAAAATGGACAGTTCTTCGAATTCCAATGCAAAACTGTTTTTATTGCTGCTTGAAGATTAAGCACCCACTACTAAATTTTAAATTTTGGACAAAAACCTCATTCAAAGGACCGTTTCAGGTCTCGTTTATGTAGCCATTATCATTCTTTGTTCGACTCCGTTAGGGGCGCAACTTATCAATAGTATCTTTCCTGGTCTTATTCAACAACAGTATCTTTACTATGGTTTGATAAGTCTTTTATTGATCGTAGGAACCTGGGAATGTGTAAAGATCATGAAATTTGGAAAAGGATATGAAAAATGGGTAGTGTATCCATTGGTTATTTTTATATTCTATGTTTTTTCCAAAAGATATTTCCATCACGATTTCTTTTTTGATTTCAGATTGAGTGAGATATTAGCTCTTGCCTTAATTGGTATTGCTGTAGTCACTTTATTTAAGTTTCCTAACGAATTATACTTTGACAGCGGAAAATTGATTTTTACGGTCATTTACGTTGCTCTGCCGTTCAGTTTTGCATTAGGGTTACCAAAGTTTTCCAGTTATAACGATAGCTTCTCTCTGGAAGTTCTTTTCCTTTTCATCTTGATTTGGAGTAGTGATACTTTTGCTTACCTGGTAGGAAAATTCTTTGGAAAACATAAGATGGCTCCTAAGATTTCTCCTAAAAAAACATGGGAAGGTTATATAGGAGGAGTTGTTCTTACATTGGTGTTGTCTTATTTTGTAGAGCACTATCAGCCTGAGCTGAGGGGAAACTGGATGGTTGTAGGATTTCTAGTGGCAGCTTTTGCTCCATTGGGAGATTTGGTAGAGAGCCAACTGAAAAGAAATTTCGGTGTGAAAGACAGTGGAAACATCATTCCAGGGCATGGCGGAGTATTAGATAGGCTGGATAGTTTTATTATCTGCGTTCCTGTCGTATATTTGTACTTTATTTTAGAAAAATTTATTTAGTCTCATGAAATTGCATAGAGAATCAAAAGGAACGATTACAGTAGCAACCATACTTTTTCTGGTATTGGGAGCTTTAGCCATCTATTTCCTTAAAATATGGTCTTTGTTGATCATCGTACCTTTGTTGGTAATTTACTGTCTTGTATTCTGGTTTTTCAGAGTTCCAAACCGTAGTATTCTTGACCACAGGGAGAATGTGATAGCTCCGGTTGACGGAAAAGTGGTAATGATCAAAGAAGTGGAAGAAAATGAATTCATTAAAGGAAAGGCCATTCAGGTTTCTATCTTTATGTCTCCATTGAACGTACACATCTGTAGATATCCGGTAACCGGAAAAGTGATCTATAAAAAATACCATCCGGGAAAATATCTGGTGGCATGGCATGAAAAGTCATCTACAGAGAATGAAAGAACTACGGTAGCTGTGGAAACAGCAACCAATCATAAAGTAGTTTTCAGACAGATTGCTGGATATGTAGCCAGAAGGATCGTATTCTACTGTAATGAAGGAGATCAGGCGAAAGCCGGGCATGAGTTCGGGTTTATCAAATTTGGGTCAAGAATGGACGTATTCCTGCCTTTAGATACTGAAATCATCTGTAAGATCGGAGACATTACCAAAGGAGGTTTAGATGTCATCGCTAAATTGAAAGATTAAGATTTTTAATTTAATCATATAATACAAAAGAGAGCTACATGCTCTCTTTTTTTATTTTGAACATTACGTAATGAATCATTTGAGTTTAATTACGCACGAGTAATATTGAGTAGCCTCAAATGAAACTTCTTTTGCGTAGATTGATAATTTTGTAGCTTGATGAAAGATAGATTATTAATACTTTTTAGGTGATAGATGATATAAATAATTTCCGAAAATGTTTTTAGGATATAATATTGATATTTTTATCACTAATCACGATTTTGTTTAATAATTTAATGCTGAATTTTAGTAAATTGTAACTGCAAAACACAAATCATATTCTTTTTAACGCGAAAAATTACATGCAAATATTTTGTTTTTGTGGTTTTTTATATGGCTTAAAAGCTATTAATATTGGAAAATTTACACCTTCAGTGGTACAAATCCCAACTTGAGTTTTTGTAGAAAACGTATAAAAAAACAACAAAATGATTTATAAATTTTTCTTTAAATTGATTAATAATGAAGAAGAGAAAATAGATGACGATTATGATCGCAGCTATCAGCATCTTATCAACCGGTATTTACTTTTATTATTTTTCATATTTCTGTTTTATTCCATTTTTATCATCGTTTTTTTCGGAGATATGCTGTCTTCAATATTTCTTACGGTGATTACGCTTTTCTGGTTATTTTTGATGGCTATAAAGGGTAAAACGAAACGATTCAGAAAGGTTTTAAAGCCAACGATTATTGCAATATTTGTTCTGCTTACCTTTATTGTGAGCTTTTTCAATATTTATACCTATAAAAATGCAGGAGTAGAATATTTTTATTTCTGTCTTTTGTTTGCAGTGCCATTTTTCCTAAATTATAAGATGGATTTTTTTTCCATACTCTTTATTGTTTTTATCATCAGCATTAATTTTATTGCATGTCTATATTTTAATTTTGATTTTTTTCCAAAGAGCCAATTTTTCCAAAAAGATGATTTTAAGGTTATACGAATATTAAATATATTATTTTCCATTGCTTCTTTCCTTATGGATATTGTTTTTATTACCCAAAAAGATAGACTGATTCATGGATTGATTCATGAAAAAGAGATAAAAGATTCCACAATCAAGGACTTAGTAAAGACCAATGCAGAATTAATGAAGCACCAGATGCTTATCAATAACCTTTCTGAAGAAAATATTCAAGAAATTTTAAGCCTGGCAGAAAATAATTCTCCTGTTTTTTTTGAGAAATTTCAGATCTTTTTCCCACACTTCATTCCGGAAATTCTGCAGATAAACCCCAATCTTATTCATTCTGAGCTATTCTTTTGCGCACTGATGAAACTTGATTTTGATACCAAAAAAATAGCACAATGTACCAACAATAGTATACGTGCTGTGGAAAGTAAGAAATACAGGATCCGTAAGAAGCTGAATATCTCCTCTGAAATAAACATTAACAGCTTTCTTATCAAGATTTAAATGTGCTGACTTTAAGTTTTAATACTCATACGTAGTTTTGAGTAGGTGGAGATGCCATTTATTCTTTTGACTGTCAATATTTTTACTTCAAAATAACACGATGAATATTAAGAATATCCATATTGGCAGCCTGATACAATCTAAAGTGACAGAGCAGCAGATTTCAATGGAAAGAATTACAAATTTTTTGGGGAAAACAGATCGAGAGGTTGAAAGTATGTTTCATGCGAAAAGTATTGATACTGATATCCTATTGAAGTGGTGTAAGCTTTTGAAATTCGATTTTTTCAGACTTTATACGGGACATCTGATACTTTATGCCCCTTATTCCAGAACTGGTAATACCATTAAACAGAAAAAAGGGACCATCGTTTTTAGAAAAAGTATTTATACACAGGAAGTGAAAAACTTCATCCTTGAGAAGATAGAAACTGGTGCAATGTCTGCCAATGAAGTTATTGCCAGATATAAGATTCCTAAGACAACGCTCCATAAATGGTTGAAAAAAATATAATATGATCCCGGATTACAAACAAATCTATTCCGATATACTTCAGGAAAAATTTCCTGAAAAATGGACTGATGTTGCTATAAGGAATAAGCTGGATACTTTGAGTTCTGCTTTAGATATTCTGAAATTTAACCAACTTGTTTTTGGAGAACCCGAGTACATGATAGGTTTCAATAGCCAGAGACTTCGTTCTTATGATGAAGAATCTATTTTGCAAATTCTAAGATATCAGAAAAAAAACGGACTTAGCAATCTGCAGATAAGCAATGATTTTAAGATAAGCCGAAATACGATTACCAAGTGGAAGTCAATTTTTAAAATATGAAATGAAGTTCATTTCATATCCGGAGTAATGCTTAGAAATCAGATGTTGTGAGGAGAAATTCAGAAGCTTTATATAGGGTTATAATGAGTTTTACTACGCGTGAGTAGTATTGCGTAGGGTAAATTGATTTGTAATTGGCTGTGGATGATAATTTTGTGTTGGTTAAATGACTGAGAAAAATTTAATCATTAAAACAATTATAACTTAATAAATGATGGACACAAAATTGAAAATGCCTTTGGCGAAGGTCTTGCTTATTATCTTGATTTCTGCCTTTGGAAAATTGTATTCCCAAACCAATAATGGGGCTGTGGGAATTAATACTGCTTCGCCCAATTTGAATTCTGTTCTGGATGTTGTTTCAGGAAATAATAACAAAGGAATACTTATTCCCCGACTTACTGAATCGCAAAGGAATGCAATTACAATTAATAAACCCACTGATGATGGTTTAACGATTTACAATACTACAGAAGACTGTTTCAACTACTGGAGTTTTGTTGATGACGAGTGGAAAAGTGTATGCGGACAGTTAGGAAAAGGAGTCTTTACGATAGACTGTTCTGCAACCCAGGCTATGGGCAGTTATGTAAAAGGTAGGGATCTTACCAATTCTAATTACCTAAGTGTGAAAGTAAATGTCACGAAATTAGGGAACTACACGATTTCAGGAACAACCTCAAACGGATATAATTTTTATGGAACCGGAGTATTTTTGAATACAGGAATACAAACCGTACAAATACCAGGACAGGGGAATCCTCAGAATATTCAGACTGATAATGTGGCCCTTAGTGCCAATGGTACAGACGTAACCTGTACACCTCCTGTTTCTATCACAGTTCTTAGCCCTGCAGGATCTTATACAATGAGCTGTGGAAGTGCAACTGTGAATGGGGTTTATAAAGTAGGAACAGCTCTTACAGCTTCCAATACGATTACTTTGCCTGTAAACGTTTCAGCATTGGGCAGCTATACGATTACTACCAATACAGTAGATGGTATTTCCTTCAAAGGTTCAGGAACATTTACATCTACTGGAAATCAAAATATTACACTAGGTGGCACAGGAACTCCATCTTCCACCTCCGTGAAAACAATTACCATTACATCTGATAGCCAGGGCGGTGTATCAACAACCTGCTCTGTGAATGTAATTGTAGTAATACCAGCAAAGAAGTTGCTTGCCATAGGCTTAGGAACAACATACGGATATAACTTAAGTAATACAGGGAGGCCTTCAAATACTTTAATTACTACCAATACCAATTATGGTACACTTCCTGCGAGTACTGTAAAATATGAAGGATGGTCTCAGATTATTGATGGTGGAAACTCTCCGAATACAACCCAATTAAATACCTGGCTATTAGGATCAGCTCCTGTGGATATAGTGGTGATAGGATACAGCTATGGAATGAGCGCTGCTGAATCTGCAATTTTTTTACAATATTTACAGAAAGGTGGTGTTATTCTTTCATTCTGTGAAGATAACGCTGGAAATCAGAATTTCTTCAGAACGATTTTTAATGATCCTAGCCTTACCCAATCAACTACAGGAGGCTCAGGTGATGGTAGAACATACACATTGCCAATCACAGCCGATGAAATTACAAATGGCCCTTTTGGAGATATTCGAGGTAAGCTTTGGGGAGATGATGCTACAGATGTTGTTTATTTTACAGGATTGCCATCTGGTGAGATTAATACGTATTCAAATGCTACCAATGCAAATAATAATACAGGAACGGTTCCCGGTGCTGTTACGGCTTTCAAACATAAAAGCTTCAACCTTGTTTGGGTTGGGGAAGGAGGATTTAATTCTCAAAGCGGAAATACAGGAGATTTGAACTCAAATACAATTTGTCCGTTTATCCTGGATGCAAATAAAAAACCAGTAGCTAAAACTACTTATGGTACTGCCGGAACACTGATTTATAATTCGATATTTACTGCAAATGCATTCGCTTGGGCGATTAAACGAGCAGAATTCAACGGAATTAACACACAATGATGAAAAGTTTTTAAAGAAGACTCCGGTACAATGATTTGTGCCGGAGTTTTTATTTGATATAAACTTTAATTTCTTCCAGAAGTTTTAATATGAATTCTACGGGTAAATCCTCTTCCACATCAATTAAAAGAATCTTAAACTTCTTCCTTCCATCCTGTGTAAGTTCCGGATAATCCAGCTTATCACCATGATAAAAACTCAGGTAATGTTTTTTATATTTTTTGCTATAATAAAAATAGCACAGCATTTTCTTTTTGTATTTGATGAAGGGAAGTCCAAAGCTGAAGGTTTCTGTAATATTTTCAGGATCTGAAGCCAGAATGGTTTCCCGTAAAAAAAGAAGAGTACTTCTTTCAGGCTCTTCGATTCTGTAGAAATACTCTTGTATTGGGTTCATTTTTATATTGATGTAAAAATATTAGTCAAAGTTTTGAAGTTCAACCAGTTTGTTGTACATACCTTTTTTAGCAATAAGGTCATGATGGGTTCCTTGTTCTACAATGGTTCCTTTTTCCATTACTACAATCCAGTCTGCTTTTTGGATCGTTGAAAGTCTATGGGCAATCACAAGGGAAGTTCTGTTTTCCATCATTTTTTCCAAGGCATCCTGTACAAATCTTTCAGACTCTGTATCTAACGCTGAAGTGGCTTCATCCAGAATCATAATCGGTGGGTTTTTCAATACAGCTCTTGCAATAGAAACTCTTTGTTTCTGACCTCCGGAAAGTTTATTTCCATCATCTCCGATATTGGTATCATACCCTTCAGAAAGCCCCGTAATGAATGCATCTGCATTAGCGATTTTTGCTGCTGCAATCACTTCTTCTCTGGTAGCATCAGGTTTACCCATCAGGATATTATTGTACACAGAGTCGTTAAACAATACAGATTCCTGAGTTACCATTCCCAGAAGCTGGCGGTATTCCTGTAATTTCAAATGTTTGATATCTACACCATCAATAAGAATTTGTCCTTCAGAAACATCATAGAATCTTGCTAAAAGGTTGGCAATGGTTGTTTTTCCACTTCCACTTTGCCCTACCAATGCAACGGTTTTCCCTTTCGGAATTGTTAAATCAAAGTTTTTAAGGATCAGATTGGCTTTATCATAGTAGAATCCAATATTTTTGAATTCAATATTTCTGTTAAGGGTTGAAATAGAAACCGGCTCTGCAATCTCTTCAATTTTCACATCTGCATCAAGAATTTCCAATACTCTTTTTAAGGAAGCTTCTCCTTTCTGTACGTTGGAAATGGATGTTGATAAGGTTTTTGCCGGAGGTAAGATTTGGAAGAACATTCCTAAGAAGACCAGAAAGCCTGCCGGAGATAAACTTTGGTCAACAATAATCTGTTTTCCTCCATACCATGCAATAATCAAGAAGGTAATAGAACCTAGAAATTCACTCATTGGCGATGCTAATTCTTTCTTTCTTCCCAAACTCATTGAGCTTGAAATCCATCTGCCCATAGATTGCATAAAACGGTTATCCATGATCTTCTCAGCATTAAATATCTTAATAACTTTTGAAGATTTCAGGGTTTCATCTACAATAGAGAAGATAGTTCCCAATTCATGTTGTGCTTCATGAGAGTCTTTTTTAAGACTTTTCCCAATCAGGGCGATCATTGTTCCCATTACAGGCAGCACCAGTAATGAGAAAAGAGTCATTTCCGGGCTTACAATAAATAAAGAGATCAAAGTACTGATCAACATAAAAGGAGCGTTGATTAGCTCAACTAAGCTCCCCAGAATGCTTCCTTCAACTTCTCCCACATCATTAGACATACGGGACATCATATCTCCTTTTCTGCTTTCTGTAAAAAATGAAACAGGTAATGATAGTACTTTTCTATACATTGCACCACGTAGATCTTTGGTAACGCCTACACGGTAATTGATCAAAAGTAATGCTCCTAAATATCTGAAAATATTTCTTAAAAGAAACATAAAGGCTGTAATGATACACAACCACGCAAGAACTTTCAGAGAACCATGCTCAGCAACTAAAGATTGTATATAATAAGTTGAATATTCTTTTGCATAAGAGAAGAAATCTACGATCTCACCAGAATAAACAGGTTCTTTCTCTTGCTTTTCTGATCCTATAGTGCCAAAAAGCATTCCTAAAACCGGTAAAATAGTTCCCAGGGATGCAATCTGAAACAGGGAATACAGAATATTGAAAAATAAACTTCCGAAAATATATTTTTGATGGGGCCTCGCGAACCTCAGAATTTTTTTATACTCATTCATTCAATGAAAAATTTGGATAGCAAAATTACGTAAAATTAGAAGATAAGACGTTCTTAATCCTGTTTTACTTTAATTGATAAGTTTCAAAATGATGGTTTTTGTTACAACATACTGAAATAAAGTGAAAAAGAAGTGATAAAGACTACAAAACCTGCATGATAAAAACATTGGGTTTTCAGATAAAGCCAAAATAAAACCGCCCAAAAGGCGGTTGTTGTATAATGGTTATATTAATTGAATTTTACCTGATCGTTATATTGAGGAGCAAAGTTCTTAGGATTTAGTTTCTCCAGTGTCTTTCCAAAATTATTGATGATTTGGGTCATATTATCTACGTCTACAATGTTGATATCATCATTTACATGGTGATAGTGAGTTGCTTTAGTCATGTCAACCGTTGAAAATGAATGAGCGATGATCTTCTTTTTTACAAAGCTGACATTATCTGAACGATAGAAGAGTTGTTGCTTTGCATAAGGATCTGCATTGATTTTTAAACCGTTTACAGCCTGTGTATTGAAGAGCTCGTCAAGATCTGAAAAGCCGTCTCCAGTCATGTATAATGCATTTTTCCCCCATTGGGACTCTGTAGCGACCATTTCAAAATTGAAAAGGGCCGTCATATTTTTATATATTTTATCAAGGTTTTTATCCTCAGAAATAGCCTTTGACCCAAGCATTCCTTTTTCTTCTCCATTGAAAGCCATGAAGGCCATAGAAAACTCAGGTTCCTTATCTTTGAAATAATCTGCAATGCCTACCAATGTAGTAATTCCACTGGCATCATCATCAGCCCCATTATAAATATTGTCACCACTTTTTTTATTGGTTCCGATATGATCAAAATGTCCTGAAAAGCCAAGCGTTTTATCAGATTTACCTTTTTTTATACCACAAACATTGTAAGCTGTTTTACCATTATAATCAAAAGGAATAAGGTACGAATTTCCTGTACAGTATTTAAGATTATTTTCTTTGAAAAGAGTGGCAATATAATTAGCAGCATTTTCATTTTCAAGAGTTCCGATTTCCCGGCCCTTCATTTCATCAGATGCTAAAGTGGAAATAACAGTTTTTACTCTTTCTTTTGAAATTTCCTGTGCAAAAACAGATATGGAGAATAGTGATAAAGTAAGATATGTTAGCTTTTTCATAGTCTTTAATTAAAAGTTATAGGATCTGTCGTCTTTTATATTAAAATGTTGCAGGGAAGTTACATAAATTAATTGATCTGAGTAGATTACCGTGTGGAATAGCGGAATACAGATAGATACAAATAAAAAAACAGCTCCTAAAAGGAACTGTTCTCACTCAAAAAATCGTTGTAAGGTTATCGAAGTCTGTCTACAGATTTCACGAGCCTCTCATCTTTACGGATGTATACATTTGCTATAAGCAGACATATCACCGCGATTAATGGGAAAATCGGCTCAATACCCTTCTCAGGAAACTGAATTCCTCCGGATAAGTTTAGCAGCCAGTACGCCAATACACCAATCAACAAAGCGTTTATAATGATGCTGATGGTATTCAGCAAAATTTGTCTTTTTCTGTTTTTAAAACTGAAGACGCTTAATGATCCAATAATAACAAGGATAATGCATCCTATATTAAGTACAGGAATACTGTCGGAAATCACAACATCCTGTCCTGTTATAAAAAGGAAAACAGCAGCTAAAACTGCTAATAAAGTCCATATAGTTTGTATTCTCTGTAGCATTGAATATTAAATTCTTGGCAAAAATAACATAAATTTTGCACAATTCAAAAATAAGTGTAGATTTGCATTATACAATGTACTTGAAAACAAAAGTCACCGGACTTACTTTTCTTACTCACAATTAATTACATTTTTACATTAAATATGTTTAACATAGAAACGTTAAGGTCAAAATCCGTAACGGAACTGACTAAAATCTTAAAGGATTTGGGCGTTAAAGTTGCAAGAAATAGCAATGATAATGACAAAATCTTTGCAATTCTTGACTTTCAGGCTTCCAATCCTAAAGTAGCAAAAGATTATTTCAACGCCACGGAAACCAGCTCCAATACTGAAGAAGCCCCAGCAGAAAAAACGGCAAAGGCTCCTGTAAAAAAAGCTGCTCCAAAGAAAGCCCCGGCAAAGCCTAAGGCAACTGCTAAAGTTCCGGAAGAACCAAAAGTAGAGGAAAAAGTAGAAGAAACAATGCCGGTTGCTGAAGAAGTAAAAGCAGAAGAACCTAAAGCTGAAGCAGTAGTAGCAACAACAAATGAAGAAGCATCTGCCGCTAACCCAGCTAAGAAAAAAAGAAAAAGAGTTTCTCCCAATACAGGAAATATAGAAACTTCTCAGGAAAAACCTGAAGCTCCTAAAAACACAGAACCTCAAGAGCCTGCACAGGCAGAAGAAAAGCCTCACAACCCTCAACAACAACCACAGGCTAACAGACCTCAAAAGGGACACAACCATCCACAGAACAGTGGAAACCAACATAAAAATCAAAACCAACATCAGAATCAAAATCCTAACCAAAATCAGAATCAAAACAGACATTCTGAAAGAGTAGAGGAACAGCAAGACCATAAGAAGGAATTTAATTTCGACGGAATGGTAAGCATTGAAGGTGTTTTGGAAATTTTACCTGATAACTACGGATTTTTACGTTCGTCAGATTTTAGTTATATTTCTTCTCCTGATGATGTGTATGTATCTACAGCACAGATTAGAAATTATGGATTAAAAACCGGAGATACCGTAAAAGGTATTGTAAGGCTTCCAAAAGAAGGTGAGAAATATTTTTCATTATTAAAGCCTACAGAAGTAAACGGACGTGACCTTGCATTTATCAAGGACCGTGTAGCTTTTGAATATCTTACTCCGCTTTTCCCTGAAGAGAAATTTAATCTGGCGGGAAGTGATTCTACAATTTCTACTAGAATTGTTGATTTATTTGCACCTATTGGAAAAGGACAAAGAGCAATGATTGTTGCACAGCCTAAAACTGGTAAGACAATGTTGCTTAAAGATATTGCTAATTCTATTGCAGCTAACCATCCGGAAGTATACATGATGGTTCTTCTTATTGATGAGCGTCCGGAAGAGGTTACCGATATGGAAAGAAGCGTAAATGCAGAGGTAATTGCTTCTACATTTGACGAAGCTGCAGAAAAGCATGTGAAAGTAGCTAACCTTGTTCTGGCAAAAGCACAGAGAATGGTTGAATGTGGGCATGATGTAGTTATTTTACTAGATTCAATCACTAGATTAGCAAGAGCATATAATACCGTAACTCCTGCTTCAGGTAAGGTTCTTTCTGGTGGGGTAGATGCTAATGCACTTCACAAGCCGAAAAGATTTTTCGGAGCAGCAAGAAAGATTGAAGGAGGTGGTTCTTTAACTATTATTGCAACTGCACTTATTGATACAGGTTCTAAAATGGATGAAGTGATCTTTGAAGAATTTAAAGGTACAGGTAACATGGAACTTCAGTTAGACAGAAAAATTGCAAACAGAAGAATCTATCCTGCAATCGACTTAATTTCTTCAAGTACTCGTAGAGATGATCTTCTTCTGGATGAAGTAACTTCTCAGAGAATGTGGATTTTTAGAAAATATCTTTCTGAAATGAACCCTGTAGAAGCAATGGAATTTGTAAATAAAAACATCAAAGGAACTCTTAACAATGAAGAATTCCTGATGTCTATGAATAAATAAATTTAATATTGTTAAATAGAAAGCACGAGTCTCAGGATTCGTGCTTTTTAGTTTTAATAATTTACTGAATGAAAAAAATATTTTAAAATTTAATTCATTCTAAATCAATATATCAATGTTAAAGATTTATTAAAGTAATCCCCAATCTTTGATAATACCTTAAATATTGGCTAATTTTGAAGTATAACATTAAAAATAAAGATTATGTCATTTGAATTACCAAAATTAGGATATGCATATGATGCATTAGAACCTACAATCGATGCAAAAACTATGGAAATCCACTATACGAAACACCACCAAGCGTATATTGACAATTTAAATAAAGCAATCGAAGGAACTGATCTAGCAGGAAAAACTATTGAAGAAATCTGCCAGACAGGAACTGATAAGCCAGCAGTAAGAAACAACGGAGGTGGACACTTCAACCACTCTTTATTCTGGGAAATTTTAACTCCTGGTGGAAGCAATGAGCCAGTAGGAAATGTAAAAGCTGCTATTGAAAACTATGGTGGTCTTGAAAAATTCAAAAATGATTTTTCTGATGCTGCTAAAACAAGATTCGGTTCAGGATGGGCTTGGTTAGTAAAAAATGCTGACGGATCTGTATCTGTTTCTTCAACTCCAAACCAAGATAACCCGTTAATGCCTGTTGCAGACGTTAAAGGAACTCCGGTTTTAGGATTAGATGTTTGGGAGCACGCTTATTACCTAAACTACCAAAACAGAAGACCTGACTATGTTTCTGCATTCTTCTCTGTAGTAAACTGGGATAAAGTAGAAGAATTATTCAACAAATAATTTTCAGCTATTATAAAAATAAAAGGTTCAGAATTTTCTGAACCTTTTTTAGTTTGATATTTTTAAAATTTATCTTTTTATCATTTTCTGTGTAAACACTTCGTTACCGGAATTTACTTTCACAATGTATGTGTTAGATGGTAATGAATGAATATCAACAGCTATTTCTTTTTCATTGCTGAATGACTTTTCAAAAACTACTTTACCATTGATATCGTTAATGTGTAATGATCCTGAACGTACTTTGTCAAGCGATATTATAAATACCCCGTTATTAGGATTCGGTGAAACCTGGATGTTTTTCTGCTGAACCTTTTCTTTAAGCATAGATTTCGTGTTGTTAGGATCTGCATTAAGATCAATACGGTAATCTTTATCTTTTGGTCTTGCAAACTTAGCTGCAGGATTGGAAACATTTGTGTTAGGACGCAAATTCTCACAGTACATGAAATCATATGGAGTATTGATCGTATTTTCAGCATGAATGCCATCATTATTACCTCCAAGAGAGTAAACCAGTTCAATGAGGAATTTGTATTGTCCTGAAGGCGGGTTGGTAAGATCTGCCTGATTTACTGTAAATTCAAACTCATTAGAGTTAGGGAAATTAACCGCAGCAGACGTTGGATAAACTGTGCTTGTTGCGATATCCAAAAGCAATAGCTGAAAGTTTACGATGCTTGCTCCTTGTGGAATTGCATAGTTTCCATTTACATGTAATGGAAAGGCTGTAGGCTCTTTACATGAACGGGTTTGATAGGTGAAATCAACATAAGCTGTGTTCATTTTGCAGATGCTGCTGCTTAGTTCTGCTATTTCTGTGTTGGTTAGGGTAAAGTTTGTTTTATTCAGGTAAAATCTAGGAAGTAGATTATGATCCGGATCATCATTGTATTGCTCAATAGGTCCGTTGTATGAACCTCCACGGCTTGCAATATTGGCTGCAGCTTCTATGTATGGCGAGTAATCACTTACGTGTACCACAATAAATTTCGCATTTCTATCCATTTTAAACTTTGTAAAGGTTGCAAAAGCATTATCCTCATGTAAGCCATTTGGTGGATTGAAGTTAACCAGATAAGATCCACTGCTTAAGCTTCCATTGGCCCTTTCAGCATCGGAGAATAAGACGATCACTAATGGTCTCTCACGATGTCTATCCAACGTTTTTTGTGGACTTACAATATCAGGATGAGGGTAATGATCAAGAGCTGCTCCTATTAAATTAGTTGCATCATGAAAATGATCACCATTTTTTAATCTTCTTGAGAATGTTTGGGCTGTTGCCAGATCATTGGTGAAATTAGATTCTATATAGATTCGTGGAAGAGGAGGGGTCATATCCTTATAGTCTGTTCCGTAATGCACAACAGAAACACGATTATCACGATTGCATTTTAAGACCTGCTCCATAAGTTTCATGGTAGAAACAGTCATTTGATTGAAAGCTACATCACTGATAGAACCACTGTTGTCCAGGCAGAAAATGATATCACTTCCTGTTTGTGAGTAGAGCGGTTTCCAGGATAATAGAATTGAAAACAGGATAAGTTTAATTGTATTTCTCATATTACATTGATTTTGTTAATTTAAGAATTGATTAAATCGCTTATCCGATGATTTGATGTTTACAGAGCGAAATGTCTGTAGGATAGAACAAGGCATGGCTGAAAAGCATGCAGTGCAGGTTGTTTTTTTCATGGTTTTAAATTTTGTTATGGTTAGTAGACACTGGAATATCAAAATTCAGTGATATACAAATATATTAAAACCTGAATAGAAAGTTAAAAATATTTTCAAAAATTAAATAATTGTAGAATTTATTTTTGTTTTTCTCTTTAAATTAATATTTTTGTTAATATGTTTTGATTTTTTAAATGAGGCGGATCAGGTTATCTTCTTACATCGCTTCCGGACAATCCATTCATCTTTAATCCATACTTCCAGCTCACGTACGAAAATACCTGGTAAAGTTTGTACTCGAATTTTATCCCATAATTTTCTCTGGGATTATAATCTATTCCGGATTCTATGATATTTCTATATTTTCCGGTGCTGTAATAGCTATTCCATTCATTTACCAAGAAGGTGTTTTTTGTTTTCAGAAAAGATTCTGAATATTGGCTCATAGGTTTAGCTATGGCATTGAGAAAATAATCAAATTGGGTATCCATAACGGTAAGATCCCACTCTCCGTCATCGTTTTTAGACGGTTTCATCTCATTCTGTTCTTTATCCTTTTTAGAATTGTTTTGCTGTGAAAGACAGCTAAAAGGAATAAGAGCAACAAACAGTATTAGAATAAAGTTTCTCATGACTCAATTATTTATTAAAAAAGCACTCCAATAAGAGTGCCTTTCTGTGTTATTTTTTAATATATTCTTTCTGAATTACGGAAACCGCAGGGAAGTGGTCACTGTATCCTCCAGTGAATCTATCCCCATCCCAAGAACGTAAAGGATATCCTTTCCATTGTCCTTCTTTGTTTACCAGGTAAGCCGGAGCATAGATCTCAGCTTTAAAGATAGTATATGTAGGAGTGATTTTTTCCGGGGAATAAAGGTTTCTTGAAACAATAATCTGGTCAAACAAGTTCGGAGCATCTCTATAAGCAAGAGAAGCAACACCAGCCTTATATAATTTATACATTAAGTTATAATAAGGTGTTTTATCAGATAACTCACTTGGATCACCCACAGCTGCCAAATGTTTTTTCAAACTTGGGCTTACCGGGTCATCATTATAGTCACCCATTGAGAATAACTTAATACCAGGGTTTTCTGCAGTTACTTTGTCCATTTCTTCTTTCAATACAGTAGCAGCTGTATTTCTTTTAGCAAGGGAAATAGCTTCTCCGCCTCTTCTGGATGGCCAGTGGTTCATAAAGATTCCTACTTTTTCTCCATCCAATAATCCGATGGCTACTACAATATCTCTGGTATATTCTCTTTTTCCGTTTTCATCATAGATTTTAATTTCCTTTTTATATGAATCTAAAACAGAAAATCTTCCTTTCTGATAAATAATAGCTACATCAATCCCTCTGAAATCATAAGAGTTAAAATGTACAATTCCATAGTTGCTTTTTGCTAAAGCTGGTTGTTTGATAAGATCTTCAATTACCTGTCTGTTTTCCACCTCAATCAATCCACAGATTGCAGGGTTATCGTTGGTGTATTGTCTTCCAAGTTCGGAAATAACCTTAGCTTCATTAGCTAGTTTTTGGTTATAATATTTTGTACCCCATCTTTTAGGGCTGTTTGCAGTAAAATCTTCAGATAAAAACTGTTTTCTAATAACTTTTTTTCCAATTAAAAGATCATCACTCCACTCCCCTTTATAATCTTCTGTTGTTTCAAGATATTTAAGAGAATCTACGGGTACACTTCTGTGGAATTTAGGATTGGAACGCGGTAAGGTTGCGTCAATATAATCTGCAGAAGGAATTGTATCCCAAAGGTTTTCAACGTTCAGGAATGCGACAGCTGCTCTCTTTACCTGCCTCTGTTGTGAGAAAGCAGAACCAAAGCAAAATAGGGCGGTGATGATTAAATATTTTTTCATATTCTTAGTATATTCAAAAAATGAGGGGGTAAAATTACTAATTTTATATAAGAATAAAGATTAAAATAATCTGAGTTTAATTTAATAAAAGGTTAAGCTTTAGATGGAAAGTCTGAAAGAAATACATGATCATTCATTATTTTGATATTGCGAAGCGTTATTTATTATTTATATAATGCTAAAAAATATGCTGTTTGTTTGGGATTAAAAATACTCTGTCATCATTGTTGAGTGCTTTTCCTAAAATCTATAACCCTTTTTTGTGATTGATTAAAATTAGCCCATATTTTTAGGATTATGAATGAAGGTTAAGAAAAATTAATAGAATAAAGAACTAAAAATGTTTGAGTTAATGAAAATAGTCCTAAATTTGTTGCCCCTTAAATAAAGAAGGAGTTAAAAATAAGTTTATTATGATTAAAAAACTATCCCTAATCTCTTTGTTTACTTTAATGCCTGCCTCTTTTTATTTTGCGCAAACAACTGTTTTTGCGTATGTTAAAGATCAGGATGGTAAGCCTTTAGAGAAAGCAGAAGTAGATCTAGCACAGTCCACCGATGACACGTCTGTGGATAAAATTGGATACTTCCAGTTTGTGGATTTAAAACCTGGCCACTATCTTATTACAGTGACAAAACCAAATTTTGAGTCTAAAATCTTAGAGTTTGATGTTACTGCAGATGAGAAGAAAAAAGATTTAGGTGTTATTACACTTAATTACAACTTAGGATCAGATGCAGGAGTAATAGTTATTGACGACTCAGCAAATGATACTGAAGATGGAGGCTCATCAATGCAGCCTACTGTAGGACTTTTAAGCTCAGGAAGAGATGCTTTCCAGAATGTTTCCGCTTTTGAACTTGGTGCATACTGGTTCAGACCAAGAGGAGTAGACAACAGATTTGAGGATGTGCTTTTTAATGGGGTATCAATGTCTAAAAATGATGACGGAAGAATTGACTTCAACAACTGGGGAGGTTTGAATGACGTTACAAGATATCCATACGAAAATGTAGATAATATTACGCCTTCAGAATATACTTTTGGTAATTTAGGTGGGGTTGTGTATTATAACACAAGAGCATCCAGCTATAGAAAACAAACTTCATTAGCCTATTCATTTACAAACAGAAGCTACCTGCACAGAGCTATGGCTACTTACTCTTCCGGATTAAGTAAAAATGGTTGGGCATTTACCTTCTCTGGAAGTAGAAGATGGGGAGATACAGCGATCCTTGATGGAGTTTATCAGGATGCATATGCTTATTTTGCTTCTATTGAAAAGAAGTTCAGTGATAGGCACTCTATTAACTTAACGGCTTTCGGATCTCCAACGTACAGAGCTTCCAATGCTCCAAACACTCAGGAGGTTTACGATATTATGGGTAAAAATTATAACTCATATTGGGGATGGCAAGATGGAGAAAAAAGAAACTCCAGAATCAGAAATGTTTTTGAACCAATGTTTATCTTAACAGATTACCTGAAAATTGGCAAAAACTCTAATTGGAATAATACGGTTTCTTACCAATTTGGTAGCGATGCAAGAAGTAGGCTAGACTGGTTTCACGCTGCAGATCCAAACCCAACTTATTACAGAAAACTTCCAAGCTTTGGGGCTTTAACGGCTGATGAATTTAGACAACAGTCTCAAATCGATTGGAATTCTTTATATAATGCGAACCGTCTGAATCTTACCCAGATGGATGGTATAACTCCAAGAGGTGCTATTTATACTATTGTAGAAGATGTTAATAAAGATAAGACATTCAATTTCTCCTCTCACTTTGATACAAAGCTGAAAGACAATTGGAAGCTGAACATTAACTTCAACTATCAGAATCTAAAGTCTGATAACTTCAGAAGAGTTAAAGATTTATTAGGAGCTAACTTTGCAAACAACCTTAATGCATTCAACGGTGATGCAAAATATGACGCAGATAATGCAAATACTAGAGTAGGAGAAGGAGATAGAACTCAATACTCTTATGAGCTTACAAGAAATCATTATGCATTAAACGTTTCCACTGAATTAGATTTTAATAAGTGGAATATAGTGGCATCTATCTTCTCTTCATATTCTGAAGCTTACAGAGATGGTCATTTTAGAAGTGGAATTGCAAGATTTAAAGATAACTCTAAAGGAAAGAGTGCAATATATGATGCTTTAGACGCGGGGATTAAAGGTAAAATTACTTATAAGATCAACGGGAAAAACTTTATTGTTTATAACGGAGCATTCTTTAGTTTAGCGCCTACTCTTAATGAAGTTTATATCAACCCAAGAATGGTTGATTATGTAACACCTGGGGTTAACAATCAGATGATCAACTCTAATGATCTTAGTTATATCTTAAGAGGACAGATCTTAAAATTAAGATTATCTGCTTACTATACAACCATTCAGAATTCTACAGAAATTTCAAGATACTATGCTGATGTAAGTGATGGAGAACTAGGAAACTCGTTCAGTACATTGGTGAATGAAGCTATGAGTGGTGTAAACAAAAGATACATGGGACTTGAATTAGGATTTGATGTTAAGGTAACCCCTACGTTAAACGCAGTTGGGGTAGCAAGTATCGGAGAATATAAATATACAAACAATCCTGAGGTTTCTACTTTTGATGACCTTAACGGATTCAGAGGAACAGACTTCTGGGGTAAAGCAAATGTTAAAGATTACAAAGTAGCTGGTACTCCTCAAAAAGCATTCTCATTCGGATTAAAATACAACTCTCCAAAATACTGGTGGGTAGGAGCTTCTGCTAATTATCTGATGGATCAGTATCTTGATTTCTCAGCATTGAACAAGACTCCTTACATGTATATGGATAGAACAACCAATGATCCTTTTCCAGGCGTGACTCCTGAATTAATTGAGCAAATTACTAAACAGAAGAAATTTGACAATCAGTTCATGTTGAATGCTAATGCTGGTAAATCTTTCCAGTTTGGAAAATACAGAATGGGAGTGAGTGTATCTGTAAACAACATCCTGAACAACAGAGATTATGTAACCGGAGGATTTGAACAAGGAAGAAACGTAAACTTTAACGAAGCTCTTATTGATTCGCAGAGAGCAACGCCTTATTTCGGACCAAAACTTTGGTATGACAGAGGAAGAACTTTCTTTACTAATGTTTATTTAAGATTCTAATAACAACTACAATGAAAAAATATAATTCAATTTTAAGATATATTTTCGTTGCGGCTGCGTCTCTGTTTGTAGTAACAGGATGTGTGCACGATGATAAATATGACCAGCCTAATCTTGATGGATACGACTGTGCCGACAAAAAAGGTATTGTAGTGCCATTCGCTGAAGTAAAATCAAAATATATTCCTAACGGAGATACCTACGTTTTCCCAGAAGATAAAACTCCAAATGATGAATCTGATGATTTATATATGGTAGGATATGTTTCTTCAAGTGATGAAACGGGAAATATCTATAAGACAATATACATCCAGGATGCCCTTGAAAATCCTACCCATGGTTTTACAATCAGCGTAGATGCGGTAAGTACTTATACAAAATATCCTCAGGGATCGAAAGTGTATGTTAAACTTAACGGTCTTGCTGTTGGTAACTATGGAACCCTTGTACAGCTAGGTGTAAAATTAGGATCGGAATCTAAAGGTTCTGTATCAAGAATTCCTGAAAAGCTTGTTGGGAAATATATTTTCAGATCTTGTGGTCCGAAAGGAAAAATTATTCCTAAGGTAATGAAGCTGGCAGATATGAGTGATCTTACTGACCAGTATTTAGGATGTTTAATTGAAGTAAATGATGTAGAATTTGATGCAAGAGCATTATGTACTACCTATGCACCAAATGGAGTAACCGTAGATAAAACTATTGGAGAAGGCTGGGCAGGTGGAAAATATGCAAAAACTGCAGTGGTAAGAAACAGTGGATTTGCTTCATTTGCTAATCAACTTATGCCTTCAGGTAAAGGACAGTTTGTGGGAATTTTCAGTAAGTTCAAACCAGGAACTAGTGCTACAACTTACCAGTTGTATATCAACAGAACTGAAGATCTTACCATGAAAACGTTTCCTCGTATAGATTTAATTACTGAAAGTCCTTGTGATTTTAACCCAAGTAAACTGACTCCTAAAACTGTTGCAGATATTAAGCAGCTGGCTGCCGGAACTACAGACTGGGTGCAGATTACAGGAGATTATTCTCTTACAGCTCAGGTTGTTGCTAATGATGAGACTGGAAACATTTACAAATATGTTTATGTAGAAGATGCAACAGGAGGAATCAGAATTAATATGAACAAAACAAATCTATATCTTGACAGCAGATTCAGATTAGGAAAAGATGTAAATATTAAACTTAATAATCTTTATGTAAGAAATGTAAACGGTGAAATTCAGATTGGAGCTTTATTTAGTAACAATACAAAGTTTGGACAGATTGAAGAAGCTGAAATGTACAAATATTTCTTCGATAGCAATACTGCTCCAAGAGCTGTAGTGCCTACAGAAAGAACAATTTCTCAATTATCAATGGCCGATGTCGGAAGATGGATCAAAATCAAAGATGTTCAGTTTATTAATGGAGATTTAGGAAGAACATTAACAGACGGTACTAATGTTACCAGCAGAACCCTTGAGGATTGTTCAGGAAATACTGTTATTTTGAAAACAAGCGGACAGGCTAAATTTGGTAATACCACTCCTGGAGGTTACGAAGTAAAAGGAGGAAAAGGTGATGTTTATGCAGCTTTGAGTGTTGAGAATGGGGTTTACCAGTTATGGATTACCAGATTAGCACATATTGATTTTGATGCTCCAAGATGTGATGGTAGTATATATACACCACTTCCTGTTATTTACAGTTATCCTTTTGCAGCAGGAGGATTTAGTGATGATTGGGTTGCCGTAAACAAATTAGGACCTCAATTCTGGCAAACATCTAATCAAGGAAACGGAATTAATTATTATGCAACGATGAATGGTAACGCAGGAGGAGCTGGTAATAATGTGGCTAACGAAGACTGGTTGATTTCTAAAGCGGTAAGCTTAGCAGGAAAAACCAAAGCTGCGGTAAGCTTTACAACAGATGTGAGATATGCAGGAAATGCTTTACAGGTGTATGCTACAGATAACTATACTGGAGATGTTGCAACCACTAACTGGACTCTCCTTCCAGCAACCCTGGATACGAACTCAAATGCATTTGGAGACTGGGTAGGATCTGGAAATGTAGACTTAAGTGCTTTCTTAGGTAAAAACGTAAGAATCGCATTTAAATATACTTCTACTACATCCGCTGCAGCAACATGGCAGCTTGATGATTTCAAAATCAAAGGACAATAATTATTGTTTATATATAGTAAAAGCCAGCTCGAAAGAGCTGGCTTTTTTATAATGCGAGTGGGATTAACCAGCGTTTTTATATTGTAGTGATAGTCTATAGAAAAGTAAAGAGAATACATAACGCAGCACAGTACTTCTGTAAAAATAGAAATTAAGATAGTATTAATATGCCTTTTAAAGAAGAAATACAAATAGTCTTTATTCCGCGGATTATATGTCACATTAAAGTAAATCAATAGAGAGTACTTATGTTGAATATGAAGATATACCCCATCTAACAGTGTTTTCAGATTATGTGAATACTTTGTCGGACTTTATCAAATAAAAAAAACATTATAACAAATAAAAACCCACTGCTTGGCAGTGGGTTTTATATTACAAAATTATTTATTTAAAAAGAAACCTCATTCACTTCTTTTCCTCTTTGGAAGTTCATCATTTTCTGGCTGCCTTTGTAGGCTATACTCACCAGATTGATTTGCTTCGGAAAAGAACTTAATAGGATTGTATTTTTAATTTTTAAGGTACTGATATCCGAAACTCCTCCGGTCTCAAAATATACCCATACTGTTTCTCCGCTGATCTGACTTCCCGTGAAGGTAATTGTTTTAGGAGCACCATTGACAAATACATCAAAATTATTGTTCACATATTTTTTCACTTCAGCTTCAAATCCTGCTGTGTTAGGATTGATCTTAATAGCGTCCGAGATATGGCTTGTATTCATTTTTGTGGTAAACTTCAATGTCTTGCTTCCATCAATATAATCCACTTTGGTCATTGAAGAGAAAAAGTCTACATACATAAAACTCATTAACACAAAAAATGTTAAAATTCCTGATATATATAAAAGTTTTTTCATCTTAATTAATAGATTTACAATCATACTTGCTAGTTATAGTTCACAAATAATATGCCAATTAAAAGTTTACGTTCACAGAATACTTATCATAAAAAGCTTTAATGTGCGCTACGGCCTCATCAGCAGTGTCTACCACTCTGTAAAGATCAAGATCATCTTCTGCAATCATGCCTTCTTTTAGTAGGGTAGCCTTAAACCAATCTAATAACCCACCCCAGAATTCACTTCCTACCAAAACGATTGGAAATTTACCAATTTTATTGGTTTGAATCAAAGTCATGGCTTCAGTCAGTTCATCCAACGTTCCAAACCCTCCAGGCATTACGATAAATCCCTGGGAATATTTTACAAACATTACTTTTCTCACGAAAAAGTAATCGAAGTTCATAGAATAAGACTTGTTAATATAAGGATTAAAATGCTGCTCAAAAGGAAGGTCAATATTAAGTCCTATTGATTTCCCTTTTGCATTGAATGCTCCTTTATTTCCAGCTTCCATAATTCCGGGACCTCCGCCGGTAATAATTCCGAAACCTAGTTTGGTGATCTTCTCAGCAATTTCCACAGCCATTTCATAGTATTTATTTTCAGGCTTCAGACGTGCTGAGCCGAATATAGATACACATGGGCCAATTTTGGCCAATTTTTCGTAGCCATCTACAAATTCAGCCATGATCTTGAAGACCATCCAGCTGTCTTTGGTAAGTGTTTCATCCCATGTTTTTTGTCTGAAACTGTTGTGTAGCTTTGTTTCGTTACTATCTAATTGAGGGTTTACCAGGCTTTCATCCCTAATTCCATCCATTTCCATTTGCAAAAAATTATTTAAAATGTTTTTCGGCTTCTATTACAGATTCCGGTCTTCCAACATCTATAAGCATGCTGTCATGCAGAAAACCATGTATATGTTCAGTCTGCATCAGATCCAGATATTCTTCCATAACAGAGAATTTGCCTTTTCTTTTTATTTTTTCAAAGATGACAGGGTTGATACAATGAACTCCACTGAAAGCAAGAGCTTTAAATCCTTTATTGAATTCAGCAAGTCTCTGTTCTCCTGTTTGTACATTCAGCCAACCTCTTAGCACCATATCATCATTGAAAAGGAGTTTTCTCGAACTTTCACGGTCCGATACTGCTAAAGTAGCAAAATCTTTTATTTTTTTGTGATATTCTACCAATTCATTAATATTGAGATCAGTTAAAATATCAGCATTTAAAATTAAAAAATCTTCTCCATGATCAAGGAATCTTCTGGCAAAAATCAAGCCGCCTCCGGTTTCCAATAGTTCGCTGGTCTCATCGGAGATTTCAATCTTACAGCCGAAGTTATCATTTTTATTTAAAAAATCAACAATCTGGTCCCCAAAATGATGAATATTTATCACAAAATCCTTTATTCCATAGCTTTTCAGATAATTGATATTTCTCTCCAGAAGGGGAATATCATTTACCTTTGCTAAGGCTTTAGGATGATGATTTGTAAATGGCTTAAGCCTTGTGCCTTTTCCGGCGGCGAAAATAAGAGCCTTCATATTGTATGAGTAATAAATGATTAGTAATGTAATAACGACAAACGAATATTGCCGATTGCTCATTACTGATTACTAATGTTCAGTTGTGGTTGTTCGTCGTGATGAATAGTTATCAGAGTTCCGTTAGGATATTTTTCTCTGATGAATTCAGCAATTTTTATAGCAGAGTATACAGATCTGTGTTGTCCGCCAGTACATCCGAAATTAATCTGAAGATTTTCAAATCCTCTTTCCAGGTAATTATCAATATTGATAGATACAAGAGATTTTATAAGTTCTAAGAACTTAGGCATTTCAGTTTGGGTTTCAAGATATTCTTGAACGCCGATGTCATTTCCGGTTTGAGTTTTATATTCTTCAACTCTTCCGGGATTTAAAATTCCTCTGCAGTCAAAAGCAAAACCACCTCCGTTTCCTGAATTGTCTTTAGGGATTCCTCCTTTCTTATACGAAAAACTGTGTATGTCTATGTGTAGCATTTTCTTCTTTATTTTTATTAACAGGATTTAACCATTAAGGTATTTTAAGTTTTTAAGGTAAGTTGTATGAAGTTCCAAAATACTATTTTTTATCATTTTTATTTTAAAATAGTATCAATTTTCTTTTTGGTTTCGTCTAATAACAACTGTTCTATGACTTTGCTAAGCTCCGGATAGTTCTTCATATTCTCCCAGGATTCGGCAAATTCTGTGATGTTTTGGACTCCTTTTTCAAGGCTTGCTATAAAATGATGCTTCCTTTGAATCAGGCCTCTGAAACCATAGGCTCCTAAGACTTGTAAGAATCTCATCATCTGAATTGGTTTAAACGAATCTTTTAGTTGATGTTGAGTTTTTTGATCTTCAAAAAGTTGAATGTAAAAATCCAACATTTCATTTTTAAAATTTTCAGGAAAATCTGCCTTGGCTTGAAACAAAAATGAAACAACATCATACATCAAAGGGCCCTTCATTGCCGATTGATAATCAATGAACGAAACTTCATCTTTCTCATTAACCATGATGTTTCTTGCCTGAAAATCCCGGATCATGATGCCTTTAGGTTCAAGGCTCTCTACCAATGAAGCAATTTTTTTAAATTCTTTCAATAAGGTAGATTTATTATATTCCAGCTCCAAAACATCAGCTACGAAATTTTTAAAATAATACAGATCATGAATCACTGGAAGCTCATCATAACTTTCATATTCAAACGTTTTGGAGAAATCAATTTTTTCCTGTGTTTGAACCTGTAGTCTGAAAAGCTTTTCCAGAGTTTGCTGTACCAAAGTTTTTACACGAGATGAAACCTGTTCTTGTGTAATGATCTCCGATAAAGTTTGCCCTCCTAAAAACTCCTGCACATACATTTTCCTGTCCTCAGAGATGGCAAGAATAGCAGGGGTATTAAGATTAAGCGCAGAAAATACTTCAGAATAATAAAGAAAACTTTCATTTTCCGGAATATTCTCATTGTAGGTGATGATGTATTTTTCAGTATCGGTTATGGCCAAAAAGTTGACCCTCGCAGAACCGCTTTGAGCTAATGTGATGAATTCAGTGGATTTTTTGCCTAATTGGCTTTCAAAAAATCGATTTGCGTGTTCAGAAGTCATAATTAATATGGAAACAAATATACTAATTTAACATGAATAGTTTTTAGGAGGGAAGTGGGAAGCTGGGACAGGGAAGAACTGCAGTTGAAAATAGCGGATGAAGCTTGTTTCTAAGCAGTGGATTTGAATAATTTTGTTAAAAGAACACTATGATTTATCACTTAATGGTGGAAATTATACTTTATGTACCGAGCTTTCTGTTTTATATTTTAACTTTCTTGCTTCTCATTCAGGTTATTACAGCCTAATTTTTATCTTTGTAGTATGTTAAAGGACTTTAAGCCGGTGTTAGGGATTTTGCTGCGCTTCATCATTATTTATCTGGTGTTGCTTTTTGCATATCAATTTTATCTGAATGCGAATAAGGATTCCGGTTTGGATCCTTTTTCAAACGTTATTGCCAACCAGGTGAATGCGATACAACATGTTTTAGGGTATTCCTCCCAACTTTACAACGATGTGAGTAATGATCAGGTGTGGTTTTATGTAAAGAAACAATATGTAACGAGGATGGTAGAAGGATGTAATGCTATTTCTGTTATGATCCTGTTTGTATCCTTTGTTTTTGCTTTTTATAAAGGATCTAAGACATTTGTTTTTGTGCTGGCAGGGCTGGGTTTACTTTACATTATGAATCTTTTACGGATTGTGGGATTGAATATTGTAATGGCAGAACACAAAGAATATGGTAAAATGTTCCATGACTTTGTTTTCCCAGCAGCTATTTATGGCAGTGTTGTTTTACTTTGGTTAATCTGGATTAAATTCTTTGCTTTAAAACATGAAAATTCTTAGTTGGCTTCTTGTTATTTTAGGAATCTGCGGTCTCATAGGAGTGAGAGTGGTGGAAAATAAAATGTTTTATGATCCATTTCTGGATTATTTTCATGAGAGTAATCAAAACATCAGCCTCCCAGCGTTTGAGTGGGGGAAATTAATAGGAGGTCATTTGTTCAGATTCATCCTTAATCTTTTATTCTCCTGTTTGATTATTCAGGGATTATTTAAAAATAAACAATGGACGATGCAAGGTGCTTTAATGATGATTATCGTTTTTGCGATTGCGTTCCCTATTTATCTGTTTTGTATTCAAAATAAATTTGAAATAGGATATCTTTTCTCTTTTTATATGCGAAGGTTTGTAATACAACCTTTAATTATACTTCTGATCGTTCCGATGTTTTATTACAGGAAGCAGATGGAAAGAAGATAAATAAAGAAGGCTGAGAAAGCAAATACGGCTAGGAATGTACCTGTATATTTGCTTTCTCAGCCTTTTTAGCTTTATATGTTACTTTTTTATTCTATAGTATGTTTATCCACACTTGTTACATTTTCTGCGGTCCATTCCACTCTTTTTACAAAGTCTTTTTGGCGTACAGGACAATTTTCAATCTGGCAAACTGGGCATGAAATAGGTTTACAGTCATCCATATGAAAATTAAATTCAATGTTTCTTTTGATGCTATTGGCTAGTAGAATAATAACTTTTTCCATTTCGTTATGGGCATCCCGTAGATCATAATACCAGGGTAGGGTGATGTGGGCATCAATATGCAACGAGGCCCCAAACTGCTGGATTTTCATATTGTGAACATCAATCCACTCTGTATGTCTGTTCGCTTCAAGGATTCTGATCACCTGATGCAGTATTTCAGGATCCTGTTCGTCCATGATACCGCTTAACGATTTTCTTACAATTTTATAGCCTACGAATATGATATAAAGTCCAAATATCAAAGCAACAACGGAATCCAGCCAATAGATTTTTGTAAAATAAACAATTACTAAGCTGGCAACCACTCCAAGGGTTGTGATGGTATCAGACTGAAGGTGTTTTCCGGAGGAAATAAGAACAAGGGAGTTCTCTCTTCCCCCTTTCTTTATGGAAATATAGCCCAACAGATAGTTGATAATAGCAGTGGCCAGAATGATCCAGATTCCTAAATCAATTTTGCTCAGGGTTTTTCCTACGATAAGACTGTTTATGCCCTCATAAATAATCATAAGACCGGCAATGGCAATTAAAGCACCTTCAATGCCGGAAGTAACAAATTCAACCTTTCCATGACCGTAAGGATGGTCTTCATCTTTTGGCTTTGCTGCAAGGTGAAGCGAATACAATCCCATAAATGCGCTGATGACATTCACAATGCTTTCCATGGCATCGGAAAACACAGCATCGGAATTGGTAAGCTTCCATGCAATAATCTTTCCTACAAAAAGAATAACTCCAAATGCAGCAATGATTTTCTGGAATCCTATTTTTTCTTTGTGGGTACTCATAAATGTGTTTGATAAAAAAAAGAATCTCAATTCTGAGACTCTTTTTTATTTTGTTAGTTTATACTAAGTTATTTGCTACAAGGTATTCTGCAATTTGTACAGCGTTTGTTGCTGCTCCTTTCCTCAGATTGTCTGCTACAATCCAGAGGTTAAGCGTTTTCGGCTGTGACAGGTCTCGTCTGATTCTTCCTACAAAGACTTCATCTTTTCCTTCTGAATACAGCGGCATCGGGTAGTGGTTGTTTTTTACATCATCCATTACAACTACTCCAGGAGTTTCAGATAAAATTTTTCTTACTTCATCCAGCTCAAATTCGTTTTCAAATTCGATATTTACACTTTCTGAGTGCCCTCCCTGAACCGGAACTCTTACTGCAGTAGCTGTTAAATTGAATGTATCGTCACCCAGAATCTTCTTAGGCTCTTTCATTAATTTAATTTCTTCTTTAGTATAGTCATCATCAGCAAATACATCACAATGAGGCAACGCATTCTTGAAGATCTGATATGGATATACTTTTGCAGCAGAATCATCACCGTTGATTTCTCCGTTTAATTGGTCAACAGCAGCTTTCCCTGTACCTGTTACAGATTGGTAAGTAGAAACAACTACTCTTTTTAAATCATATTTTTTGTTCAAAGGTCCTAAAACCATTACCAATTGAATGGTAGAACAGTTCGGATTTGCAATGATCTTGTCTTCTTTAGTCAATACATCTGCATTAATTTCAGGAACGACTAATTTTTTATCAGGATCCATTCTCCATGCTGAAGAGTTGTCGATAACTGTTACTCCAGCCTCTGCAAATAATGGGGCAAATTCAAGAGAAGTAGAACCTCCGGCAGAAAAGATAGCAATATCCGGTTTGGCAGCTATAGCGTCCTTCATGCTTACAATCGTAAATTCCTTCTGTTTATACTTCACCTTTTTACCTACAGATTTTTCGGAAGCTACCGGAATTAATTCTGTTACAGGGAAGTTCCTTTCTTCCAAAACTTTAAGCATAACTTGTCCAACCATTCCTGTTGAACCTACTACAGCTACTTTCATTGATTTAATTAAAAATTTAAGATTAAACTATTTATAAATTATAACGCATATAATTTCTTTGTCTGTTTTAAGCTCCAAAGACTTTTGCCCAAGGGAACGCGAATGCAAATAAACCTACTGCAATTAATCCCATAATAGTAATACCCAGGGAAATTGTATCGTTTGACTTTACTTTTTTGTTAACGATCGTCATTAATACTGCCGCAATAAGCATAGAAAATGGATGTTCAACATATTGGAATCTTAAGTCTGCATTTTTCATTACTGAACCCATGTCCATTCCTTTAGTGAAATTGATAACCAGCATAATGATTCCCAATAAGAACTGAACGTGGAAGAAGATCATTGTGAAAAGGGTAGTTTTCTTTAAAAACTTGTTCACTTTCCCGCTGAAACCGAACATAGTAGCTAAAAGAGCAATGACAAATAATGCCACCAAAAGAAGTTCAAGATACCCGAATCCTTTGTGGGCATTTTTCAAAATTCCGTAAAAATCCATATTTTCTATTTTTTTGTACACAAAGATAACAAAAATCCCGGCTCAAAGCCGGGATTCATATTTATAAAATCTAATATTGTGATAATTAGAAGTTGAAAGATAATGTTGCTGCCCAAGTTCTTCCGAATCCGAATAACACACGGTTATCTGTTGCAACACCTTTGTACATATATCCTAATTGTTCGTAAGTCTTCTTCGCTGTATTGTTTGAACCGTCAGCTAGCTTAGAAGGAGCATCAGATGGCAATACGTTTGTTGAAGCATCAGAAATGTAGAATGTATCAAATAAGTTGTAAACGTTTGCTCCGATTGTGAAATACTGAGAAGCGTCTTTTAACTTGATTTTGTATGAAATTCCTAAATCAAATAAGTTGAAATCAGGTAATTGTAATACTCCTTTATCTTGTGCTGCCTGGTTAGAGAAAGTAGCAATATCAATAGAAGAATATAGTTTTCCTACATATCTCCATGTTCCGAAAATGCTAAGGTCTTTTACCGGCTTAACAGTAGCTCCTAACGAAGCAGTTAACTGAGGAATACTGTTGTTACTTGTTCCTCCTACTTTTACTTTATCTAGATAAAGAGTTGATGCAGATGCTGTTGAAGATCCTGATAATGAAAGTGGGTTGTTGTTGTCATCAAAAGCAGATCCACTAGCATTTCCTTTATAGTAGTAGTCTCCCCAAGAGAACATACCCTGGAATTCTAAGAAACTGGTTGGTTTGTAAACCGCATCAAATTCAACTCCCTGGTGAACTTCAGTAATACCACTGATTTCAGCATATCCTGTAGCCGTTGTATTATCAGCTAATGTAAATGTCTGGTTAGTTCTTCTTAACCATCTGTCTTTCCATTCAGTTCTGTACACGTTAACGTTTGCACTGAATTTAGGAGATCTGAAACCATATCCAACTTCAGCTGAGAAAATTTTCTCATTAGTTAAATTAGCGTTTAAAACCTGGAAGTTACTTGGGTAAACAGAGTTCATGAACGGCTGTTTGCTGTAGTAACCAATGTTTGCGAATACGTTGTGGTTGTCATCAATATTATAGTTGGCACCCCCTTTAATATTATATCCGAAAAGATTTTTGAATCCGGTTTTTGTATTAACAACTTGTCCTTGTTGTTTAGTTACACCATCCTGAACGAAGTTATCAATTCTTTGATATCCTTGGTTAGAAACCGATCCCTGAAGGAATGCTGATAATTTATCTTTAGTATATTCAACCTGACCGAATGCACTGTACCAGATAACTTCTCCGTCATTACTATATCCGATCTGCTCGTTTAAAGGAGCCGTTTTTCCTCCAAGTGGATTCCATGCAAGTTGCTTGTAGTCATACCCTCTTGAAGGGATATAAGGTGCAACGTTGCTGTTTAGAATTTCTTTATATCCTTTTGCTCCGTATAGATCAGAAACTACCTGATAGTGATAACCATAGTAATATCTGTCATCTGTACCAATTGAGAAGTTCCAGTTATCATTTACTTTATGCTGGAAGTTGGCTAAGATACCATACCAGTTATGAGAATTGATACTTGATCTTCTGATGATACCATCTCTTACCTGATATTGTTTTCCGTTAGCAGGGTTAGTCACCATATAAGGAGTACCGGCTGCTGATAAACCACTATTTAAAGCAAAGATTTGGTTGTAGTCAAAAGTTCCGTCTGGTCTTCTGTAAAAGTTGATGTTATTGGTAGTAGGACTTCCATTGCTTCCAAATTTACCGTTCCAGTAGCTTCCAAGGTCTCCTGTTCCACCACCTCTACCATTAGACATGTATAAAACAGTACTTAACTTAGATTTTTCACTCATTGTCCAATCCCAGTTCAACATGATTACCGGTTTCGAGTAATAATTTGCTCTGTTTGCAATTGGAGTTCTTGATCCGTCTGGATTTACATAATATCCCCAGTCAGAGTTATAGGTTCTGTCAGGTGTATTATTATTGTCCGGATTATAGTTGATGTAGTCCTTAATGAAAGGAGAGTAAGTTCTTTGATCGTGCCATTGAGGAGAACCTGTAATGGTGAATTGGAAATTGTGTTTTTTGTTTGCTTCCCATCCTAAAGCAAAGAAGTAAGCATATGATTCATAATCTGTATTTTGAACATATGTGCTTCCAGCTTGTCTGCTCATTAAGAATGAAGAAGACCAACCTTTTTCTGATTTACCTGTATTGTAAGCAAAAGAGGTTTTTAAGAAGTCATTGTTACCAACTCCTAATCTAACAATACCTCCTTTTTTCATATCTGCAGATCTTGTAAGGAAGTTCATAGTACCTCCTACAGAAGCAATTGCTAATTTAGAAGAACCAAGACCTCTCTGTACCTGCATAGTACTTGTTACATCTGCTAAACCTGTCCAGTTTGACATATAAACAGTACCACCTTCCATATCATTTACAGGCATACCGTTTACCATTACTGCGATGTTTCTTGATTCGAATCCTCTGATTACAATTTGAGAGTCTCCGAAACCACCACCACCTTTAGTTGCATATACAGAAGGTGTTGTATTTAAAATTTCAACAAGTTCTTGATTTCCTTGTCTTTCAAGAATTTGAGCTGCTTTAATGTTAGAAACAGCTACTGGCGTCTTTCTATCTTTAGCGATATCCGTAACACCTTTTAAGATTACCTCTTCAATGTCTTTAGACTTAGCTTGCACTGTGTCTTTGCCTTGTTGAGCGTAATAAACACTAGCTGTGGATAATGTAATAACCGCAGTTAGTATTGATTTGTTGATTAATTTCATAATCGTTAGTAATAATTAGATTTAATTTTCTGCAAAATTCGCAAAATATATTTTAACTATTATTAACTCAATGTTAATTTTTAATCAGTCTTAATAGTGTTAAGTGTTTGATTGTCAGTTTTATCAGTAAAAAACGACTTTTTATATGAAAAAAGTCATGTTATTGAGTTTTTAATAAAGGGGGTGTCTTTTTGTTAAAAATTCAACGCTATTTCACCGCTTTGAGACTCAAATCTATATTCTCAGCCGAGTGTGTTAAAGCTCCCACGGAGATGTAGGTAACTCCTGTAGATGCTATTTCTTTAAGCATATCACGGGTAATTCCTCCTGATGCTTCAGACTCACATGAACCGTTGATCATTTTTACAGCTTTCTTCATTGTCTTAACATCCATGTTGTCAAGCATAATTCTGTCAACTTTTGCATTAATGGCTTCCTGAACTTCTTCCAGATTTCTGGTTTCCACTTCAATTTTTAATTTTTTCTTCGTCTTTTTAACGTAGTCTTTAGCCATTTTCACAGCATTAGTGATACTTCCATTGTAGTCAATATGGTTGTCTTTAAGCATAATCATATCATAAAGACCATATCTATGGTTGGTTCCACCACCAATAGCCACTGCCCATTTCTCACACATTCTGAAGTTAGGTGTTGTTTTTCTGGTGTCTAAAAGTTTGGTTTTACTTCCTACTAATCTGGAATCCCAATCATGCGTAAGGGTTGCAATACCACTCATTCTTTGCATACAGTTAAGAACAAATCTCTCGGTAGAAAGAATTGATCTGGCGCTTCCGGTTACAATAAGGGCAATATCTCCTACTTTACAGGGAGTACCATCTTTAATGAAAGTTTCAACTTTAAGCTTTTTATCAAAAGCTTTAAAAATAATTTCTGCCAATTCTACGCCTGCAAGAATGCAATCCTGCTTTACCAACAATTTAGCGCTTTGCTGAAGATCTTCAGGAATCGTGGAAAGTGTAGAGTGATCTCCATCCTGGATGTCTTCTTCAAGGGCATTTTTTATAAATGTCTTTAATGCTTTATCTGTAACGTATGCTGGTCTTTTCATTATAGTATGCTTTTAGGCTAAATCTTTATTGTAAAATGCTCCTTTGTTTTCTGTCATTTCCATAGATTGGGTAATGATGAGATGAGCAACGGTGGTAAGGTTTCTTAGTTCTGATAATTGTGGAGAAAGAATAGAGTAGTGATAGATTTCATCAACTGCAGCTGCAATTTCCTGGTGTTTTTGTAAAGCCATGTTCAGACGTCTGTTGCTTCTCACAATTCCTACCAGATCGCTCATCATTTCCTGAAGTTGTTTTCTCAGATAGCTGACGATGACCATTTCATCCATTATTTTCATTCCTTCTTCGTTCCATTCCGGAACTGCTTTTAAATCATCAAAATTGAATAAATTTTCATTAAGAAGGGATACTGTTTTCATCGCAGCATTGTGTCCGAAAACCAATCCTTCAAGTAAGGAGTTTGAAGCGAGTCTGTTGGCTCCGTGTAATCCGGAATTCGTACATTCTCCCACCGCAAAAAGGTTTCTGATAGAAGATTGTCCGTCTCTGTCTACTTCAATACCACCCATCAAATAGTGGCATGCAGGGACAACAGGAATTAATTGAGTGAAGGGATCAATACCTTCGTCTTTGCATTTTTTATAAATATTCGGGAAATGTTCAAGAAATCTTTCCTGATTCATTTCTCTGCAATCCAGACCTACATATTCATCTCCTGAAATTTTCATTTCATTATCAATGGCTCTGGCTACAATATCTCTGGAGGCTAATTCTTCACGTTCATCATATTTCTGCATGAATTTTTCACCTCTTTTGGTTCTTAATTTGGCACCATCTCCTCTTACTGCTTCAGAAATAAGGAAAAGCATTCCGTCAATCTTACTATAAAGAGCAGTAGGGTGAAACTGGTAATACTGCATATTGGAAACCTTTCCTTTTGCGCGGGCTACGAAAGCAATTCCGTCTCCTGTTGCAATAGAAGGGTTGGTTGTGTTTTTATAAACATGCCCGGCCCCGCCTGTAGCAGCTAGTGTAATTTTGGATGTGATTTTTTTGATCGTTTTGGATTTTTCATCCAATATATAAGCACCATAGCAATGAATATCTCCTTCGTTAAGTTCTTTTCCCGGAACATGGTGTTGTGTAATGATATCAATTACGTAGTGATGGTCCAGAATTTCAATATTTGGGCTGCTGTTAGCTGTTTCTAGTAAGGCTCTTTCAATTTCAAAACCTGTAATGTCTTTATGATGAACGATTCTGTTTTCGGTATGACCTCCTTCTCTTCCCAGAGCAAATTTGCCGTTTTTCATATCGAATTGAGCTCCCCATTCTACAATTTCATTGAATCTTGCAGGAGCTTCCTTTACTACCATTTCTACAACATCGCGTTTGTTTTCACCGTCTCCGGCGCGCATAGTGTCATCTATATGTTTTTCAAAATTATCATTCTGAAAGTCGGTCACTACAGCAAGGCCACCCTGTGCGTATTTGGTATTACTTTCGTCTTCATCAGACTTTGTTACAATGATGATTTTGGCATCAGGGAGTTGTTCAGAAACTTTAATGGCATAAGAAAGTCCGGAAATGCCGGAACCGATTACTAATACATCCGCTTTTATCATGTGCTTGCTTTAGGTACAATCATTTAAATATTAAATAAATTTAAACAATTTTTCGTTTGGTTTTCTTACTTTTTTCATGTGCTGGAAGTAATCTTCCTCAGAACGGTAGCCTAAAGCGAGGGTGACGGTTACTTTTTCTGTTTCGGGATTTATGTTCAGGATCTCTTCTATCAGATCTTGTCTGAAGCCTTCCATAGGGCATGAGTCTATATTTTCAATGGCAGCGGCATACATCAGATTGGCTAATACGATATAAGACTGTTTTTCTGCCCAGTTGAAAATTTCATCCTGTGTTTTTTGATTAATATGCTGATTAATACTGTTCTTGAATGGATCAAGTTTCTCAAGAGGAGTTTCTCTTACCTCAGAAATATGTTTAAAATATCCTTGGATATAATTTTCTTCAATGTTTTTCTTTGAAACAATCACAACAAGATGAGAGCATGTAGAAATCTGGGATGGATTATAAAAAGCAGGAACCAGTTTCTGTTTCATATCCTCGCTTTCAACAATGATCATCTTATAAGGTTGAAGTCCCAGAGAGCTTGCAGACAGTTTTCCTGACTCAAGAATGTTGTGAAGGGTTTCCTGAGGAATAATTTGATTATTAAATTTTTTCACAGAATATCTTCTGCTTAAAGCTTCCAAATAATTCATAGCACAAATTTAAGAATTGAATATGAATAAAGGGGCTTTAAAATGAAATATATCCTCTTAAATTAATACAAAAAAATCACCCCGCATAACGGAGTGACTCTTCTAATATAAATGATAAACGTGATTAATTTCTGTTTTTAACAATAATCCAGCCTGCAAAGTTGATGGGTGTTGTTTTGTTCATGTTATTTTTTTCATTCCATGAAACGGAATACCAATAACTTCCTGTAGGAACCCTTCTGCCATTAGCTGTACCATTCCATCTGTACCCATTGGTTTTGTCTGCCCTGAAAACCTGTACACCGTACCTGTCGAAAATATTAACTTCAAAATTAGGTTTAATAGCCAATGCTGAATAGTCAATAAAATCATTGATACCATCATCATTAGGGGTAATAATATTAATGAGATTAGGTATTGTGACATTAATCATAATAGGCTCACAATTGTAACTGTCTTTTACATATATTTTGGCAACGCCTCTCGTAACATTGGTGAACACGTTAGAATCCTGCCAGGTGATATTGTCTGTGGAATATTGATAAGGAGGCATTCCGCCATTTACGTGTACAGTAACGGTTTCTCCTGAAACATCTACACTAGAGATGACAGGGATTTCTGATGGGAATACCGTTACAGTTTGAGTAGTGAAACAATCTCCGGTTTTTAATTTCACCCAATAAATACCAACCCCAACATCTTTAATAGATTGTGTAGTGGCTCCCGTACTCCATTCATAGCTTTTGAATCCTGGGCCTGCATCCAGCGTTGTTTTGCTTTCTACACAAATGATTTTGTCTTTTAAAACTCTGGATGGAGCCGGAGCTTTGACTGTTAGAGTAACTTTAGCGATTGAAAAGCATCCGGTAGCATTGAAAACCTTAACATAGGCTACACCATTGGGAGCAATATAAGCACCTGGGGTAGTTATTTCATTGGTTCCATTAAGAGCGTCTGTTATGGATGGGTAATATTTTTTTGTAAATCCTGCCGGATTTGGAACAACGCCAGCATTAATAAGATTAAAAGAGGCTGTTAATGGGTTGCTCTCTATAAAGCATGACTCTATTGGGACATCATAAACGGTTATAACAGGATGGGTATTCAGTGTGATTTTTGCAGTGCTTACACATCCTTGCGCTGTAATTACCCTTACATATATAATCCCAGGAGGGGAAACATATGCGGAAGGGGTAGTGATCTGATTTGTGCTGGCGTTCAGATCATGTATGCTTGGATAAAATTCTTTAGTAACACCGGTTACTGTGGTTACTGCTGCGGTGTTGAGATCAAAAATACCGACTCCACCATTGTTATTGTTGCATTCTGTAAGGCTGGCATCGGTGGCTGCAAATGGAGTGGGATTTAGTTCTATAATGCCGTCTCCGTTATCACAAAGCGTTGATGTGGGGTCTTTAACCACTACTTTAATAATGGTGTTTCCTGTATATTGAAAACTAGTTGGGTTAGCTATAGGAGTAGCAACTCCCAATAGATAATATGTGAAAATATAATTTCCGGGATTGTTTACAAATTGGTTATTGTATGAAGTAAGGTCTACAGTTCCGCTTCCGGTTGCAGGGTTGGTGCAAACAAAAGGTTTTATAGTGTTGTTTAAAATAGGAACTTTATCTACAAAAACTTTAGCATTCTGGATGGAATGTCGGGCGCTAGCACCTCCTGTTGCTGCAGAAAATCCAAAATATCCCTGTGTTATTCCTACTGCATTTCCGGAAGGAGCAAATGACTGATCGGCAATAAGTACTCCGTCTATTTTAATTTTAATAATCCAGTTGGTGGGATTGGTAAGATCTGTTTCTCCGTTTACTTCGACGTGTTTGTAGTTGTTGCCTACAAACGGTTGAGTAGCATTCAGGTCTGGAGAGTGAAAAGTACTTCCAGGGGTATTGTTGAATTCTATATTGTTGCCAGCGGTATTATTTGTACCATATAAAACATGTACTTTACTCATCTGGCCTTCTGTAGTGTTGTTGAAAATATCAAAACCTACCATTAGTCCTGATGCATTGGCCGGAATTCCAAGACCACCACCTGATACAAATCCTGTAGGTGGGTTAGCCAGATACCAGAATGTAAAACCATCTCCACGTCCAAATTGGGTTGTACCGTTTCCGTCAATTCTGAAATCAAATTCTACCTTCCATTTATCACAATAGCTTAAGGTAATTGGAGTGGATAATTTTATAGCTCCGTACTTGCTTGTTTGGTCAGTAGTAAGTCTTATGAAATCTCCGCTTACGATAGCATCTGAAACAAGGTCCCAACCTGTAGTGTTTACAGGGTTTCCGGTAAGTTGATAGGTTTGTGAGTATATTTTTCCTGACAGACATAATAAAATACCCAGAAGAAAAATGAGTAGATTTTTTTTCATAGTGGAAGGATTGTGGTGTTGTTATTTGTATTAATGTTTATTCCATATTTTTTACCAATACCCAGCCTGAGTATTTTGTTTCAGTACTGTTTTTATTGTTTTCATTCCATGAGATTGTATACCAATAAGTAGCAGAAGGGATTTTTTTGCCGTAAGCTCTTCCATCCCATGTGTAATTTCTTATTTTGTTAGCTTCATACATTTTGTTTCCATATCTGTCATACACTGTGAAAATTAGGTTTTTCTTGTAGGCAAGAACTGAATAATCGATGAAGTCATTTTTGTTATCCCCGTTTGGTGTAATGGCATTGATGAGGTTAGGAACGGTAATCTGAACTTCAATAGGTGAACAGTTATAGAAATCTTTTACGAAAACCTTTACTTCTCCTCTGACCAGACCCGTAAAAGTATTGGATGTTTGCCAATGAGTTCCGTCTAGCGAATATTGATACGATGTTTTTCCGCCTACTACATTAACCACAATCGTATTGTTATGGATATCAATGCTGGCTATTACAGGGTTGGGAGATGGTTGTACGTTAACAATCTGTGTAGTGGTACAATTTCCAGTTCTGAGTTTAACCCAATAGGTTCCTACATTTACATCTTTAATAATGGGAGTTTTAGCTCCGGTGCTCCATAGGTATTCATCAAAACCAGGGCCTGCATCCAAATCGGTTGTATTTTCTATACAGATGGTTTTGTCTTTAAGAATTGTAGATTTAATAGGTGGAAGTACCACAAGGTTAATTTTAGCAATAGCAAAACATCCGTTGGTGTCTGTTACTTTTGCGTATACGGCTTTGCTTGTTGAAGTATATAGATAAATATCAGTAATCTCGTTGGTGTCGTTAATAGCATTGGTAATGCTTGTGTAATATTTTTTAATAACCCCTGTAGCAAGTGAAGTGATATTGGCTGTTGTTAAATTAAACACGCCATTGAGTACATTGTTTTCAATAAAACAAGATTCAATAGTAGCCTCTTTTACTGTTGTTTCAGGGTAAAAAGTAAGATTGATTTTTGCTGTACCTGTACATCCGAGGGGTGTAGTTACTTTTACATAAACGGTGCCCGGTGCAGATAGATAAGTGTCTGGGTATAAAATTTCATTCGTTCCTGAATTTAAATCATTGAGTGTCTTATAGTATTTCTTTGTAACACCAATCACATCAGTTACATTGGCAGAATTTAAATTGAAAGTGGCTGTTCCTGCTTTATTGTTGTTACATTCGGTAAGTGTTTTGTCGTTGGCTTTAAAAGGAGCCAGATCCAACTGTATTTTTGCATCAGGATTATCACAAAGTATTCCGGCGTTGTCTTTAATAACAACGGTTACTGTGGTATTGGTATTAAATTCATAATTGGCAGGATTAGAGATAGGGGTGGAGCTGCCTAAAGGATAATATTTGAATGTATAATTTCCAGGATTGGCAACGAACTGAGTGTTGAAATCAGTTAAGTTTACGGTTCCGTATCCGGTAGCTGGATTAGGGCAGAAGGACTGTGTGGCTAAGTTTTTTAGAATTGATACCTTATCCGTGTATATTTTTACATTTTTAATTGAATTTCTTGCTGATGCACCTCCTGTAGATGCTGAGAAACCAAAGTATCCCTGGGTCATTGTAGCAGCTCCGCCTGAAGGCGCGAATGACTGTGAAGTAATAATGGTTCCATCCATTTTTACAGTAATAATCCAATTTGTAGGGTTGGCGGGATCGGTTTCGCTGGTTACTTCAACGTGTTTATAGGTGTCGCCTACGAAAGGTTGTGTTGTGTTGAGATCTGCGGAGTGGAATGAGCTTCCAGGTGTATTGAAAAATTCAATATTGTTAGTGTCTGTAGTGTTGGGAACTACCCCATAAGCAATGTGCACCTTACTCATTTGAGCGCTGGTTGTATTGTTGTAAATATCAAAACCAACCATAAAACCAACGGCATTTTGTGGGATTCCTAATCCTGATCCCTGTTGGCTTGTTACAGGCGGATTGGCGAGGTACCAAAAGGCAAAGCCATCACCTTTTCCAAATCCTGGAATTCCATTTCCGTTAATTCTGAAATCAAATTCCACTTTCCATTTATCACAATATTTTAAATTAATGGGGTCATTGAGTTTTATCGCTCCGGATTTGTTTCCAACATCATCAGTAAGCATAATAAAATCACCGCTTGTGGCCGCGCTGGGAACAACGGTCCATCCTGTAGTGTTGATAGGGTTTCCGGTGAGTTGATAGGTCTGGGCGAAAGATGCTCCAGATAGGGATAGTAAAAGAATTGAGAAGTAAAATAATAAAGTTTTATTCATTTCACTGGGAATTTAATTCATGGTAAATATATTAAATCCCAAGTAATAAATGGTTATTTTGTGTTAATTTTGTTAAAAAAATTAATTATTATTCAAAAAATGATATTTATTATGATAAAGTAATGAAAGTTGTACGCGTTATTTGGAATTTGTATTAATTAAATTAAAAGAGAGAGTTGTTATCCAGTCCTTCAAAATAAGAATCTATTTCCAGATCGGGTGAATTGGCAGCAGCTACTGCTAGTTTGTCGCATAGCTCATTTTCAAAGTGGCCTGCATGTCCTTTTACCCAGTGCATAGTAGGTTTATGCTGGTTATACAGTTCAATGAATTTTTTCCATAGGTCTGGGTTCTTTACATTTTTCCAGCCTCTTTTAATCCATCCAGTGATCCAATTCTGGTTAACAGCATCTGCTACGTACTTGCTGTCGGTATATACATGAATGTCATTTTCTGTAGATTTTAGCTTTTCCATAGCAGAAATTACAGCAAGAAGTTCCATTCTGTTGTTAGTGGTTTTTCGGAAGCCTTTAGAAAAAGTTTTTTGATAATTTTTTTCTGGAACACGCATAAGAATTCCATATCCTCCTTTTCCGGGATTGCCACTGCATGCGCCGTCTGTATAAATTTCGATTCTCAAATCTGCTTTATAAAATTGAATTATTTAAAACGGGAAATCGTCATCATCATCAAAATCGTTCATGGAAGATCCTGAAAGTTTTGAACTGTCCGGAAGATCAAATGCCGCTCCAGGCTGGATAGTTGTTTTGATCTTGTCAAAACCACTTGGTTCGCCGAAGTTTGATGGATAACCGCCCCCCATACCGCCGTCAAGGGCAGCTTCAATATCACCGAATTTTGCAAAATGCTTTAAGAAAGATAATCTCACATCGGCTGTAGCACCATTCCTGTGTTTTGCAATAATTAATTCGGCTTGGTTTTCTGTAGATGTTTCCTGTCCTTCATCATCATTATCCCAAACGGTGATTTTATAATATTCTGGTCTGAAAATGAAAGATACAATATCCGCATCCTGCTCAATTGCTCCGGATTCCCTTAGATCTGAAAGCTGAGGTCTTTTTCCTGGGCGTGTTTCCACGCTACGGGAAAGCTGGGAAAGGGCAATTACCGGAACATTCAATTCTTTTGCAATTGCTTTTAATGAACGGGAGATCATGGAAATTTCCTGTTCACGGTTTCCAACTCCTTTTCCGCTGCTACCAGCGGTCATCAACTGAAGGTAGTCAACCATTATTAGTCTTACGCCATGCTGCATTACCAGTCTTCGGCATTTTGCACGGAAGTCGAAAATGGATAATGATGGAGTTTCGTCAATATATAAAGGGGCATTTTCCAACTCTGATACGTTGGAGAATAGTCTTTGCCATTCTTCGTCGTCAAGAGTTCCTTTTCTTAGTTTTTCGGATGAAATTCTTGTTTCAGAAGCAATCATCCTGGTGATAAGCTGTACTGAGGCCATCTCGAGAGAGAATAAAGCCATTGGGATTTTGTGACCCACTGCAATATTTCTTGCCATCGAAAGAAGAAATGCTGTTTTTCCCATCGCCGGACGGGCAGCAATGATAATAAGGTCGGAATTCTGCCAACCTCCGGTTTCTTTATCTACATCGCGGAATCCTGAAGGAACTCCTGAAAGTCCCTGCTTGTCCTTTAAAGATTTGATAGTGTCAATTGCTTGTTTTACCAATGAGTTGGCGGTATCAAATCCTTTTTTAATCGTTCCGTTGGTAATCTCAAAGAAAGATTGTTCCGCTTTATCCAGAAGTTCAAATACATCGGTTGATTCTTTATAAGAAGAATCAATTACATTCGCGGAAACATTAATAAGACTTCTTAAAATATATTTTTCAAGAATAACACGAACGTGATATTCAATATGGGCAGATGAACTTACTCCCATAGTAAGGTCAATAATATAATGATCTCCTCCTGCCTGGCTTAGTTTGTCCTCTTTCTTAAGTTCCTGAATAATGGTCATCAAATCCACAGGATGGTTACCTTCATAGAGTTTTAAGATAGTGGAAAAAATAACCTGGTGTCTGGGATCGTAAAATACTTCCGAGGTAAGGAGATCAATGGAATGGTCAAGACCTTTTTTGTCAATCAAAAAAGTTCCGATAACAAGTCTTTCGAAGTCCACTGCATTAGGAGGCATTTTTCCATCCGCAATAGATAGCTCTTTTGCAAAGTTTCCGTGGGTAAGGGATGATAATGTTTCTTTCTGCGCCATGGTGCAAAGATAGCTTATTTAAAAAATATTTAAAAAATAGTATTCAACAAATTATTAGCAGTCTTTGTGAAAATGCGGTTAATAGTGGATTGGATGTGTTGATAAAAAAAATCACCTCAATTGAGGTGATTTTTTATGATATAATGGAGAGGTTACTCTCTGTTTTTCACAATAATCCATCCTGAAAATTTGAATGGGGTGTTTTTGCTGTTATTCTCATTCCATGTTAGAGAATACCAGTAAGTACCTGTAGGTATTTTTTTACCTGCAATGGTTCCATCCCATTTGTATCCATTAGATTTGTCAGCCTGGTGAATTTTCACACCATATCTGTCGAAGATATTCAAGGTTAGATTTTGTTTACCAGCAATAGCAGAATAATCAAGAACATCGTTTATTCCGTCTCCGTTTGGTGTAATAACATTTACAATATTAGGAACTATTGCTTCAACAATAATAGGGTCGCAATCATAAGCATCTTTTACATAGACCTTGTAATTACCTCTTGGTACATTATTAAATACATTAGAATCCTGCCATACAACATTGTCTATAGAGTATTTATAGTCAGGAGTTCCTCCTATTACATTTACTGTAATATTTGTAGTAGATACATCAATGCTGGAGATAACCGGCTGTTCAGCAGGATATACTTTTACAGTTTGAGTAGTAACACATTCTTGAACTTTGGATGTTAGTTTTACCCAGTATGTTCCTACTCCTACATCACTAATGCTTTGGGTTGTTGCTCCGGTGCTCCATTCGTATTTCTTGAATCCAGGTCCTGCATCCAGAGTGGTTTTGTCTTCCATACAGATGATTTTATCCTGAAGAATACTGGATTTTACCGGAGGAAGTACTTGAAGTGTTATTTTAGCAACAGTGAAACATCCAAGGTCATCGTATACCCTTACATATACTAAGCCATTAGGAGCCATGTAGGTTTTGTAATTTGTTATTTCATTGGTTGCATCTACTGCATCAGCCATTGAAGGGTAATATTTTTTCTTCGTACCATCGGCTGGTACTGTAATTGGAGCGTTATCAAGATTGAACATTCCCATAGAAGGATTTGCTTCCAGATGACATTCTATTATTGTAGGGTCAGGAAGTGCTTTTACCAATGGATGGAATTTTAATTTAATTTCTGTAATCGTAATACATCCAAATTCATTGGTTGCTTTTACAAAAACAGATCCTTCTGCTGAAACATATTGATAAGGATTGGTTATTTCGTTGATGACGTGATCGAGGTCATACATTGAAGGATAGTACTTTACATTAAGATTGGGTGTTATTCCTATATCAGCTGATGATAAGTCATATAATGCTGTTCCTGAGTTGTTATTACTACATGAGGTAATTTCCCCAACGGTCAGTTTGAATGATCTGTCAAAAAATCTGATGTCCCCAAATTCTCTACATTGATTTAAAAAGCTGAGGGGTTTGGTAGGGTCAGCATAAGAAATAGAATATGTATATTTTGTAGTAGTATTAACTGAAATAGGGGCCGTGATAGGGTCGTAATCACTTGCTGCATCGGCTGCGCTACGATAATATTTTATAATGAAGTTTGGGTTGTTATTTCTGATGTGATTGGATAGGGTAGCAAAGTCAAAAGTTACAGGATTGCCACAGATGTCAATGTTTCCATCATTTTTTGCACCAGGCTTTAAGAATGGGAAAGGTTGATAGATTTTTAATGAATTATTATCAAAAGGAGTAAGCAATGTTGCTGTTCCGCCAAAGCTTAATTTAAAAGGTGCAATTTCAGAGGAATAGTTGTTTAAAAGTAAATGATATACCTCTCCCGGAAGTACATCAATGTATTTTACAAATCCGATTCCACCACCGCCTTCTGTAGTGTCTGTTGCGGTCATACTAAGACCGGTAAGAGGTCTGCTTATTAGGTTGCCCATTCCCGCATAAGAACATCTTAAAGGGAGTTCTCTGATGTTGGCGCAGTCATGATTGGGTCCATATAATGCGAAATCATAATCAATGTCGTAAGCGTTGGGTCCCATAGGAGTAATAAGGAAGGTTAAGGTTCCTGCTGTTTGTATGCTGAAGGTGAACCATATAGAGTTACTCTCGCTGCTTAGACAGCCGCTTCCTTCTTTTACGCTTCCGCTCCCGTTAGGTTTTAGTGAGATTTCTGAATCACTACAGATTGGTATTGCTGTGATACAGTCCTGCTGTGCAAAAACCATTTGGGTGATGAAAATTAGAAAAATCAGTAGATATTTTTTCATTTTTGACCGATTTAAAATTGAATACTTGAAATAAATTATTTGTTTCCAGAGATAAGTTGCTTACCCCATCCAGGTATAGAGCTCAAGGTTGTGAAACCTGTTGCTGCTTTTTGGTATTGAGTTTCAGCCTCGGTCGTGTTGCCAGATTTTTCAGCTGATTTTGCTTTTAGGATTGCTAATCTTGGGTTGTTCGGATCAGAACTTTCTGCTTTTGCAATATATTTTGAAACTTCTTGCATTGCTTTTGTCGGATCATTGTAAACATTCAATTGTACGTTTTGCAACATAACGAGCCCTAAGAGAATGTTGTTTTCAGCATTGTCGGGTTGGGAAAGTTTTCCTCCGAGAGCAAATTTTTCGGCCATAATGCTTGGCTCGCTAGCTGAGGCAGGAGATTTTTTTGATAAAAGATCTGCCTTAAGATACATAGAAACAGCCGCATAGTAAAAAGCCTGCCATTTTTCAGAAGTATTAGTTTCTGTGAATTTCTTAAATAATTTGTCGTAATCACCTTCGGTATTGGTGGTGTTGAGCTGTGAAGCACTTTGTTGTAATGCTTTGTCGGTAAAAGTCTGAGCACTTGCCCAGAAACCAGTCACGAAAAAGCTTAAAATAAATAAAATTTTATTCATAAAGGGGATATTTCTAGCAAATATATGAAATTATTAATGTTTGGTGATGTATTTTGATATATATTTAAATAATGAGCGTTCTTGTTTTGTAATATTGTATTTTTATTATTGTATTATAATATATGAAGATTGTAATGGAAATATATTTGTATCTTTTGATTTTAAATAAAACGGCGAATTGTTTTAAAATAAATCAGGTATAAAATAAAAATAAGGATAGAAAGCATTCTATCCTTATTTTATGTATGTGTAATTTTAATTGATTTATGTGTTTTTAAATCAATTGATAATAAGTTTGTTAATATTGCATTTTTCTTAGCTTTGGATTAGTGCTTCCAACAATTAGAGCAATCAAAACGGTCATGCATCCGCCAAATACTACAGAGCGAACCACACCCAACACTTTCGCCATTAAGCCACTTTCAAATTGACCCATTTCATTGCTGGACATGATGAATATCGAATTCACACTCAATACACGACCTCTTATATGATCAGGTGTTTTAAGCTGTACAATAGTTCCTCGGATTACTACAGAAACACCATCAAGCATTCCGCTTAATACCAGGAACATAAATGAAAGCCAGTAAAGTTTGGATAATCCAAATCCAATGATGCAGATTCCAAATCCTGTAACAACTGCAAGCAGTATTTTTCCCTGGTTTTTTCGTAAAGGAACAATAGATAAAAGAGTAATGATGCACATAGAACCAATATCAGAAGCGGCATTCAGTAACCCAAATCCTTCTGCTCCCGAATTCAGGATGTCTGTAGCAAATACGGGGATCATTGCGACTGCACCACCAAAAAGTACTGCAAACATGTCTAGGCATAAAGCTCCCAGAATTTCCTTCGTCTTAAAAATATAGGAGATTCCCTCACGCATACTCTCCACAACATCTACGGTCTCTTTTTTATATTCTGAATATTGTTTATTGAGCTGCCAGAAAAACAGGGAAGCTATAAATATCAGCAATAAAATCACAACCAGTGTCCATTGTACTCCAATATATCCTATAAGAAGTCCGCCAATAGCGTGTCCACATACAGAAGAGATAAGGAAAGTAGCTTGGTTTAGGGTAACAGCATTCGGAAGGTTTTCCTTTTTTACAATCTTAGGAATCATAGAAGGAACAATAGGCCCGATAAAAGCTCTTGCAATCCCAGTAAAAAATATAACCCCATAGATGTAATATGTAATCTCATGTCCTGTAAAATGCATTTGTACATTAAAGAAAGCAGGAATTAAAAGCAGCCCAATCAGAAAAATATAAACGTAATTGCAGATGAGCAAGAGCCTCTTTTTTTCATTCATATCAATAACGTGGCCTGCATATAAGGCGCAGCTTACCGCAGGAATAACCTCTGAAAGGCCGATAAGTCCAATTGAAAAAGGGTCTTTTGTTAATTGATACACCCACCATCCTAATAAAGTGGCAAGCATTCTGAAGGCTAAAACAATAAAAAATCTCCCGGTAAGAAGATTTCTGAACTCAATATTTTGTAAAGTTTGTAAGGGGGTAAAGGAAATCATGAACAAAAATAGCCCTAAAAATTTATTTAGGGCTATCTGTATATTGTTTTTTAACAGATATATTAAATATATGTCAAAAGATAAAATCTATTTTAGTCTGCTCTTGAAGAACTGATTACGATAGCAGCAACTCCAGCCGCCCCAATAATCGTAGCGCCTGCTGCAATTCTTGCTTTTCTTCTGTCTTTTACCGCTGCTACATTAGACTTAGGAATAATTACTTCTGTACTGTCTTTTTTTCCAGCCGTACCTACAAGATTATCTCCAACAATATTTCTGAATAATATTTTTTGTTTCGGAGATCCGTCTCTCATGGTAACTTTGTAAACCTTTCCGGCTTCCAGATTGGAATAGTTGTTTTTTGAAATATCCTCGCTGTATTTTGTAGTAGCGCAAGACGTAATAACAAATAAAGACGTTAATAAAGACGATTTCAACAGTACAGATGCTTTCATTATTTTCGTTTAGTTTTTCAAATTTATAATTTTTTTCGAATATACGTTTTTGGAATTGAAAAAATATCTCTAAAATTTATAAATTTCTAATATATCTGCGATATTTCTGTCATTAGCCAATCTTGGAGTCTTATTTTGCCCACCTAGTTTTCCCTGAGACTTTGCATATTCATGGAAGGCATTTTTCTTCAGTTTTGTAATATGAAGCTTTTGAAGAATATTTCCGGAAATCAGATCATCATAATAAGTATTTCTGTTTCTAAGCTGTTGATCCAGCTCATTCTTGAATACTTCCATATTTTCAGGATCCTTTTCAAATTCAATCAGCCATTCATGATAAGGAAGCCCTTCGCTCGGGTTAACCTGCGGAGCCAGATGGAATTCAGTAATCTGTGCAGGATATTTCTCAAGAGTTGCTTTCAAAGCTTCCTCTACTTCAAAAGCAATTACATGTTCTCCGAAAGCAGATGTGAAATGTTTAGTTCTTCCACTTACCAGAACCCTGTAAGGATTTTTGTCAATAAATCTTACGACATCACCAATGGAGTAGGCCCATAACCCTGAATTGGTAGTTAAAATCAGAGCGTAATCTTTGTTAAGCTCAATTTCTTTTAGAGTTAATCTTCTGGCATTAGGTTTTCCGTATTCTTCCAATGGAATAAATTCATAGAAAATGCCATGGTTGGTTAGCAGTAAAAGACCTTCTTTCGTATAATCATCCTGAAAAGCAAAGAATCCTTCAGATGCAGGAAAGGTTTGAATGATATCTACTTTTCCACCCAATAAATCTTCCATTTTATCACGGTAAGGTTCGTAATTTACTCCACCTGTAACAAGAAGCTGGAGGTTAGGGAAGAGTTGTTTTATTTTTTTTCCATGTTTTTCAGTAAGTTTTTCAAAATACATGATGAGCCATGGTGGTATTCCTGAAATCAGGGTCATGTTCTGATGCTCTGTTTCTTCAACAATCTTGTCTACTTTAGCCTCCCAGTCTTCCATGATATTGGTTTCCCAGCTTGGTAATCTGTTTTTTTGAAGATAATTAGGAATATGGTGTGCTACAATGCCGGATAATCTTCCGGTTTTAATTCCGAAAACTTCCTCCAGTTCCGGGCTTCCCTGCAGAAAAATCATTTTTCCGTTAACAAAATCCGCATTGTTCTTTTTACTGATATAATGGAATAAGGCGCTTTGAGCTCCTGCAATCTGATACGGCATCCCTTCCTTAGATATGGGAATATATTTTGATCCTGATGTTGTTCCTGAAGTTTTCGCAAAATATTCAGGAGTATCTGTCCAAAGAATATTTCCCTGTCCTCTTTTTACTCTTTCAATGTAGGGCTTTAAATCTTCATAGTCGGTCACAGGAACTCTGTCCTGAAACTCTTTTACAGAACGAATGTTTTCAAAATCATGTTCCCGCCCGAAAAGTGTTTTTTGAGCTGTGGTGACAAGGGAAATCAATAGGTCCTCTTGATTTTTTTCTGCATTTTTTTTGAATTCCTCCGCCTTTTGAACATGTTTTTTTGCCCAGATAAGCGCTGCGTTTTTCTTGAAGAAGTTTAACATGGTTCAAATTTATAAATAAGTATAGAATTGTGGAACCATTTTTAGAAAGGATGGCATAAAAAAAACCGATGAAATAAATCCCATCGGCTTTTCTCGAAATTTGATTATGAAAATAACAACTATATGTTGATGTTATGCTTATTTGTTGGCTTTATACCTTTTGTCCGGAGTACCATCTTTTTTCAGATGTTTGTTGTCTTTATATCTCTTATCCGGAGTGCCGTCTTTTTTCATTTTAGCAGCAGGGGCAGGCTGAGATGGTTTTGCTTCTGCGGGTTTTGCTGTTTTTGCAACCATTGGTTTTGCAGCTTTTACTTCTGCTGGTTTAGTGGCTGCAGTCTTTACAGGGGCAGGAGCTGGATGAGTAGCGGGAGCAGTCTGCTGAGCAGTAGCAAGACCTAGTCCTAAAACTAATGACATTGCTGATAATAATTTTTTCATAGGAATACTGTTTATTTTTTGTTGAATAAAGATATACAAAAAGCAGGCTAAAAATTTTGGTTTTTTAAACTTAACTAAAGTTTATTACAGCTTAAAAAAAAATTAAAGCGGTTTTATGAAGAATAAAAAAAGCCTGTTTCCGGTTAAGGGAGCAGGCTTTTGCATAAATAAAAGGTGGTTTAACGTGTACAGTTAGCTGTCCATGTTTTGCCATCCTGGATGTATAAAATTTTCAATGTATTATTATCAATTCTGATATAAGATGTTGCGGTAGATCCTACCATTACTAAGGTGTTATCACCTTGTTTATTGAATTCTATTCCGTTTAGACTCGGAATGCTGTTGGAGAAGGTAAAATTGTACTTGGTACCACTGGCAATCTTCGTTACAAATACACTTCCGGCATCAGTACTGATGTTGGTAGAACCTCCATCTTTATAAGATACACTTCCTTTGTAGGTTCCTGCAAAGAAGTCGTTGTCTGCAGGATCATCATCCTTGCTGCACGACGAAAAAGAAAATGCTGTAAAAACTAACAGCATCAAAACTCCTAAAATTTTCATTGCTTTTTTCATAATACTACTTTTAATGTTTGGTTTATTTAAAATCCCAAACACTATGCCATGAGAAAATATTTGATTTTTTTTAACACGTAATTAAATAAATTAATAAAAATTATGATTTAAAAGGCTAAGTGATTCATTTTAAATCCAAAAGTCAGCAAGGTTTCAGCTCAAAGAAAAAAATATGCTTACCTTTGTATAGTATTAAACGGTTTCGGAAAACTCCCGAAATCGCGTTTGTCGTTTATACCATTACTATTTATGCAGTTAAAATCCATCAACGAAAAGTTCCTTCCGGATCTGATGCAAAAAGAATTCGGAAAAGAAATTTTCACCCAGTTAGAAAATAGTCAGCATATTGCCGTGAGGGGAAGTGCAGGGTCTTCAGTTTCTGTTTTTGTTGCTGAGCTTTTTTTGGTTCAGAAAAAAAATATTCTTTATGTGGTAGATGATAAGGAAGATGCATTGTACGCCAATACAGAAATGGAAGACTTGCTTGGGAAAGAAAAAGTACTTTATTTTCCAGCTACTCACCTTGAGCCCTATCAGGTAGAAAAGACACAGAATGCCAATCTTGTCTTAAGAACTGAGGTGCTGAATAAAATCAATTCCGGGAGATCTCCAAAAGTAATTGTTGCCTATGCCGGAGCTTTATCAGAAAAGGTTTTGAAGAAAGAAGACTTTAAAGCTATTTCACATCATATAAAGGTAGGAGATCAGCTTGATTTTGATTTTGTAGATGAACTGCTTAATCATTATCATTTTCAGCAGACAGATTTTGTTTCAGAACCCGGAGAGTTTTCTGTAAGAGGAGGAATTGTAGATGTATTTTCTTATTCCTATGAAAAGCCCTACAGGATTACGTTCTTTGGGAATGAGGTGGAAAGTATTAAAACGTTTGATATAGAAACTCAGCTTTCGGTAGATAAAGTGAAAGATTTTCAGTTGGTATCCAATATGAATTTTTCTGTGACAGGAAGCAGGGTTTCATTGCTTCAGCTGCTGCCTAAGGAAAGTTATGTGATTTCTAAAAATGGAGTGGTTGGAATGCAGAAGATTAAAACATTCTATGAAAAGTCTCTTGAAAAGTTTGAAACATTAAGTAAAGACATTGCTCATAGAGCTCCACAGGAACTTTTTATTTCTGATCAGGAGTTTTTATTCGATTATAAAAAATTCAAAACAGTTGACTTTGGAAATGCTGCTATTGAAGGAGTAAAGGAAATTGCTGAAATTAAAATGGAGCAGCTTCCGCAACCTTCCTTCCATAAAAACTTTGAGCTTTTGATTGAAGACATGGAAGAAAAACAGAATGATGGATTTGATACCTGGATTTCATTTTCAACGGAAAAACAGAAAGAAAGACTGGAGTCTATTTTTGAAGAACTTGAGCATGAACTTCCTTTTAAAAGTTTTAAATCTGAATTGCATGAAGGGTTTGTAGACAATGGACATAAACTATTGGTATATACGGATCATCAGATCTTTGACCGTTATCAGAGGTATAAAGCTAAAAATACCTTTGCGAAATCAGAGCAGCTTACGCTGAAAGACCTGATGAGCTTGAAGATTGGAGACTATATTGCCCATATCGATCATGGAATCGGAAAATTTATGGGATTGGTGAAGGTAAATAATGACGGAAAAATTCAGGAATGTTTTAAACTGACTTATAAAAATGGAGATTTGTTATATGTGAGTATTCATTCATTGCATAAAATCTCAAAATACAACGGTCCAGATGGAAGAGAGATTGTGTTAAGCAAACTAGGCTCACCAACCTGGAAGTCGTTAAAACAAAAAACAAAAGCTAAGGTAAAGCAGATTGCATTTGACCTTATTCAATTATATGCTCAAAGAAAAACGGCAAAAGGATTTGCTTACACACCAGATTCTTACCTGCAGAATGAACTGGAAGCAAGCTTTATTTATGAAGATACTCCGGATCAGGAAAAAGCTACTGTAGATGTTAAAAAAGATATGGAAGCGGATACGGTAATGGATCGTTTGGTTTGCGGGGATGTAGGATTTGGTAAAACCGAGGTGGCAATTCGTGCTGCATTTAAAGCTGCTACGGATGGTAAACAGGTCGCTGTATTGGTTCCTACTACCATTCTTGCATTTCAGCATTACAGAAGTTTCAAGGAAAGGCTTAAAGATTTCCCGGTAAACGTTGCCTATGTTAACAGATTCAGAACGGCCAAGCAGAAGTCTGAAACCCTTGATGCTCTGAAAAATGGAAAAGTAGATATCATTATCGGAACTCATCAGCTAGCAAGCAGCTCAGTTAAATTTAAAGATCTTGGATTATTGATTATTGATGAAGAACACAAATTCGGTGTTTCTGTAAAAGATAAGCTGAAGACCTTGAAAAGTAATGTAGATACGCTTACATTAACTGCAACTCCAATTCCAAGGACGTTACAGTTTTCACTGATGGCGGCAAGAGATTTATCAGTAATTAAAACGCCACCACCCAACAGACAACCGGTAGATACACAATTGGTGGGATTCAATGAAGAGTTACTTCGTGATGCTATTTCTTACGAAATTCAGAGAGATGGGCAGGTGTATTTTATCAATAACAGAATTGAAAACCTTAAAGATATTGCAGGGCTTATTCAACGTCTGGTTCCTGATGCAAGGGTAATTACCGGGCATGGACAGATGGAGGGTAAGCAATTAGAGAAGAATGTTCTGGATTTTATGGAAGGCAAGTATGATGTACTTGTTTCTACCACTATTGTTGAAAGTGGAGTGGATGTTCCAAATGCCAATACGATTTTTATCAACGATGCTCAAAGATTTGGAATGGCAGATCTTCATCAAATGAGGGGAAGGGTAGGACGAAGTAACAGGAAGGCTTTCTGTTATCTGATTACTCCGCCTTATGATATGATGACTGCTGATGCCAGAAAACGTCTAGAGGCTATTGAACAGTTTTCTGATCTGGGAAGCGGTTTCCAGATTGCGATGAAAGATCTTGAAATTCGTGGTGCTGGAGATTTATTGGGAGCAGAGCAGAGTGGTTTCATTAATGAGATGGGGTTTGAAACTTATCAGAAACTAATGCAGGAGGCTCTTGAAGAATTAAAAGATGATGCTGATTTTGAAAAACTATTTGACAATGAAGAAGATAGGCAGAAGCTTTTCAAATCTGTAAAAGATGTGAATATTGATACCGATCTGGAACTGATGTTGCCGGACTTCTATATTTCTAATACAGAAGAAAGATTACTATTGTATCAAAAATTAGCAGAAATTAATAACGAAAAAGATCTTCATCAGTTTGAGCTGGAGTTGATAGATAGATTCGGAGCATTACCAAAAGAAGCCGTGAATTTATTGAAAAGTGTTTCTTTAAAATGGCTGGCTGCCGATATAGGTTTTGAGAAGATTGTAATGAAAAATGGAGTGTTCTTAGGTTATTTTCCGGGCAATCCTCAGGATAAATTCTATCAGACAGACAGATTCCGACATATCATTAATTATTTAACCAGAAATCCTACTGAGGCTCAGCTTAAAGAGAAATCCGGTAAGGAAGGGAATCAGTTGATGATGAGAAAAGAAAGGGTGAAAAATGTAGATGAGGTTAACATCTTACTAAAAGCTATCATTGAACATAATTAAAAAATAGCACTCAAAAATTACCAAATTTTCTATAAACACTACTAAACCATATAAAAAGGATGAATTTTTATATGGTTTTTTTGTGATTGTTGTCATGTTTTTTGACCGGAATACTCCTGCTCAGGAGAATTAACGCCCTTTTAATGGAGCTAAAGTCACTTTTTAATGAGAAAATACCATTAGATAAACCTCGGAGTAGAGGCGCTTTAAAGTACTATACAATTTTATTTTAAATTTTTTAAGGGATGGATGTAGAAATAATTCTACTTTTTTATATAAAAAATTCTATCGTGTAATGTGTTTATTTCTATAGGTTTAAGTGTTATAACTGGAATTTTTTCGATTCGTAATTTGTACCTTTGCAGTCCTTATTATGAAAAAAATTATATTTAGTTGTGTAGTTGGATTGCTATCTCTCTATGCTAACGCACAGGTGGGAATAGGAACCACTAAGCCAAAATCGACGCTCGATGTAAACGGTAAAACCACTTTAAGAAAAGAACTTAGAGTAGGTGGAACTTCCTCTCAGGTAGGAAATGCAGGACTAAACGGACAGGTTTTAGTTTCTCAGGGAGAAGGTAAAGCTCCTGTTTGGAAATCATTAACTCTTACTTTTATGGAAGAAGGTCAGTATAAACTGATCAATTCATATTTATCATCAGACCAAGTAGGAATTACAGCCCTTTCCAACAGTGTCCAGGGAGACGGTGTTGCTAGGAATAGTGTTGGAGATGCTATTGATGACACTTCGAAAGGTAAATGGGTGAAAATTGATGGCCTTAAAAATACCTTTATCATAAAAAATGGTAAAAACAGACTTACTTATCAATTTCAGACTGGAATTGAAATGAAAGCTCCGCAATCTACTACTTCAGAAAACATCCGCTTTGCATGCGGTGTTTTTAGAAATGATAGGCTGGTAGCAGTGCGTCCTGATAGAGTTGCTTCCACTAATAATAACGGGAAAGCAGGGATACAGGATTATATTTTTACTCTTAATTATACAGAACTTAATGTTCCGGTTGGAGTACAGAATCTTGAAATTGCATGCAGAAAGATCAGTACTTCAAATGTGAATTCTCAGTTTGCTATAGGTCGTGACGTTCAAAGTTCTAATGGAGCATCCAATGCATTTACATTAGAGTCTAACATGAAGATCGATGTGATTGAGTATGTAACTTATAAATCCAATTAAAAGAACTGATGAAAAATATATTATCGACTTTATTTCTTGCCTCGGGATTGATGCTTTCTGCTCAGGTGGGTATTAATACTGATACTCCAAAAGCCAAACTGGATGTAAACGGAGATTTGAACCTTAGAGATAAAATTGCTGTACTTGATGCTACAGATAACAGCCTTTCTCAGGGAAATAATGACCAGTTGCTGGTTTCTCAAGGTGAGGGATATGCTCCTATCTGGAAAACCCTTCGCATTCCGGAATATGAACCGAATAAATTTTATTTGATCTTTAATAACTCCTTTTCAGACAAAGTTGGGGTTGATTTTACGAATAATGAACAACCTCCAGTAACAAGTACTGGTAAAGCGGCAGCTTTTACAAAGGGAGCTGATTTTTCTAACCTTACTGCATTTAAAAAAATTAATGGTTTGTCACAGAAAATCCAGGTTTTTAGTACTGAGAGTAAAGCATATTTTCAGTTTGAAACTGTAGTGCAGGCCAATTTTTCGTCTAATGGAACCCCTGATACCTCAATAGATTATGCCTGTGGTATTTTTGTAGATGATAAACTGATCAGTTTGAGACAGAATAACCTTAAGGCGAGTAGTGCTCAGTTTACTTTTATTACCCATAATCAAATTGGAATGGTAACAAACCTTTCTAAAGGAGAGCATACCGTGAGTGTAGGATGCTCAAGACTTACATCGTATGGAGATGCTCCTAACAGAAAGCTGGCTATAGGGACAAATACAAGTACCAATCTTAATAGCTTTATTGCTCAATCGTCTTTGAAAGTAGATGTATATGAAGTTCCACAAGTGTTTAACACGATTATAAAGTAAAACCAACTATGAAAAAAATATTTTTTGTTCAATTTTTATTGATTATCGGGCTTATTGAAGCTCAGGTCGGTATTAACACTCCGAATCCTGTTAATAAATTAGATGTAAATGGAGATATCAATGTTAGAAGGGAACTAAGAACTAATGGTACAGATCTGTTGAACGGATCAGCAGGTAATAGTGGAGAGATCTTTCATAACAATTCGGCAATGACAGCCAATGACTGGAAAAATATTAAAATAGCTGATGGACAAGGAAGTATGTCTCTGTTTTCTATTAATACTGTTGCAGATCAAACAGGAGTTGCATTTTATAGTAATGGGAATCCAGTGCCATATAATGAAAATGATGATTTAACAAGTAGCTGGACTGTGATCCCCCAAGCTGTGGATACATTCAATGTAACCAATGCTATTAACAAAGTGACATTTTCGTTTCAAACCACTGCTCAAAAGGCAAATAACGGTACATCATCTGCAGGTTTTGCCTGTGGTGTTTTTATAGATAATAAACTTAAGGCAGTGAGAGCTGATGTATTGCAAGGAGATAGTGGGGCTTATAAGATCTTTAATCTTAATGCAACACTTGAGAATCTTATCCAAAAAAACAAATATTCGGTTAAAGTGGCCTGTACAAACAGGACTTTGAATGGTAATGCACTTGGAATAGGAACAGCGGTAGATACAGCATCCCTTAATGGGGATATGGCACAGTCTGTTTTAACAACATCTGTATTACAGCCGTATTAATTTACATACTCATATAATAATTAAGAATCTAAAAACGTTATGTTTTTAGATTTTTTTATTTTTTGACTCTATTCTTTGTGAATTTGTCGATTGAAATAGTCTGTGTTGTATAAAATTGAATTATATTTGAACAAATTAAAAATATATGGTAAAAAACTATTTTCTTAATGTGCTTGCCGGTATTAATCCATTTAGATTGCTGGTTTCACTTCATACAATACAAGACTATCGAAACCCACATCCAATGGTGAGGGCAGGTCTCAGAATCTGAGTTTTACCTATTAATAATTGTAGGGAAACTATTATTGTTAATCTTATCAGAATATAAATAATGATATAATTTTTATGCAAAAAAAAATTATATTTGTGAAAAAATAATCAATTACCAGGAAATGAAACAAATTTTCTATTTTATCTTATTAATTGCAGGGTTTTCTTCAATACATTCCTGCAAAAATTTACTGGATGAAGACGGGAATCCTCTTTTGGATCTTAATAATACAGGCGGACTGAGTGGCCCAAGAGCTTTATATAAAGAAATTACGGACAAAACTACTCTGGCAGAATATCAATACAGCGGATTGCTTGTGAATAGAGTGATCACAGATAGTGCTTCTATTACGGATATTATGTACAGTGGTGACAGAATCAGCCAAATTAACTTCAGAGGTTTTCTTGATCTTAATGGAAACGGAAAACTGGATAAAGACAGTATATCTTATGATAGACAGTTCAATTATGGAAACAACAGCAGACTACAGTCTATTTCTGAGACCCGTTCTGTTTTCAGAAGACCACCGCCGGTTCCACCTTCCACTAAGCCTGGGCCTCAAACCTTATTCGCTTCAGAAAAGTACATTCATACATTAACCTATAATGCAGGTACTTCAAAATTAGAGTCTATTGTTACAATAAAAGGTGCAGAGACTATAGGAGGTCCCATTAATTATACAGAATATTCAAAATCAGAGTTTACTTATGTGGGAGATAATGTGTCTAAAGTACTTAATGTTTCAGGACCGGTAACATCCAATAATCCAATTGTGTATGGTGCTCCTACTGAAAAATATGGCTATGAGTATTATGCTTACGATCAGCAGATCAGCCCGTTCACTTTATTACCGCAGGTATATAAAATCTCAAGGCTGTTGGCTACTAAAAGCAGTATTAAAGAGAGTTTAATTCTATCTCCAAATAGTCCTAAGAGATGGTCGGTAACAGATCTTACGGTAAATATTCCACAACCTATCGTAATGAGTACAAATTATGTATATGATCTACAGACTTACATGACAAAAGGCTACGGTATAAACTATATTTATAAACCTCAATAGAATAGTTTTTTCAACAATATTTAAACTCAATCTTCCTAAGGTTGAGTTTTTTATTTTTTATCCCTTAATTTTGCAAAAAATTTCTGATGAAATATTTAATCGTTGGGCTTGGAAACAAAGGCTCAGAATATGAAAATACACGACACAATATAGGCTTTAAAGTGGCTGAAAAAATAGCTGAAAAATTAGAAGTATCATTTAATACTGCTAATTTCGGCTGGATGGCAGAAGGAAAGTATAAAGGCAGAAAAGTTTTTGTTCTTAAACCGGATACCTATATGAATTTATCCGGGAATGCCGTGAGATACTGGATGCAGAAAGAAAATATTCCTTTGGAAAATGTACTGATTGTAACAGATGACCTGGCATTGCCTTTCGGAACTCTGAGATTGAAAGGTAAAGGTTCGGATGCGGGTCACAATGGGCTTAAGAATATCAATGAAGTATTACAGACTCAGAACTACGCAAGGCTTCGTTTTGGAATTTCAGCAGATTTTTCTGCGGGGCGTCAGGTAGATTATGTATTAGGAACATGGAATGAAGAAGAAACTGAAAAACTTACAGAAAGAATAGACACTTTTTCAAAAGCCAGTCTTTCCTTTGTGTTTGCGGGAATCAGCAATACAATGTCCGGATTTAACGGTAAATAGTTCGCTGTTTTTCTTTTTAGCTTTCTAAGAATACAATAAATAAAGGCCATCGGATTTCCGATGGCCTTCTGTTATGCATTTAAATTAATTTCCAATCAATTGATCTGAGCTATGTTATATACTTTATTAGTAAGTAGCTAAATAGGACTCTTGATTATTCTATAACCAGTTTACTGCGCCTGTTTCAACATCGTAGTTAGCACCAACAATCTTAATTTTTCCTTCTTCTTCAAGTCTTTTAAGTGTTGAGCTTTGTTTACGAATGTCTTCTATAGCACTTTTTACATTCTGGTGATTAAGTCTTTCTAAAAGAGAACTGTTTTTTGATGAACGTTCTTCATTTTCTTCAATGATGTCATTGATAATTGGGTTAAAATGATTGATCAGGTGGTTCAGGTTGTCCATTCCCATTCCTTCAATCTGTGCTGCATCAAGACCTCCTTTCAGAGCTCCACATTTAGTGTGTCCTAAGACCACAATCAGTTTAGAACCTGCCACATTACAGCCAAATTCCATAGAACCTAAAATGTCCTGATTTACAAAATTACCAGCAATTCTGATACTGAAAACGTCACCCAATCCCTGGTCGAAAATCAATTCTGCAGAAGTACGGCTGTCTATACAGCTTAAAACCACTGCAAAAGGCCATTGTCCTTCGCGGGTTGCATTTACCTGCTCAAGAAGGTCTCTGTTGGCTTTAAGATTATTAACGAACCTTTGGTTTCCTTCCTTTAAAAATTCTAATGCTTTTTCAGGAGTAATGGTAGACTGAGTTTCGTATGTATGTGCTTTCATATAATGTTAGTTGTTTGTTGAATTGTTAAGTTTAAAATAAAATGGGTTTGAGCTTACATAGCTCTTTTGTGAGTAATCAAAATGTGAGAATCTTCACTTCTTTCATAATCTTTGTATGAGGTTTTAAAACCTAGAAGTTCTACATTGATATCTTCTTCTTTTGCGCGGATGTTAGCAAAATCCTGGATCATTTCCAGTACATCTGTCGCGATATATGAAGTTTCTCTTGCGTCAATAATTACAGTAGAGTTAGATTTAATGTTTTTCAATGTTTTTTTGATGGCTGCTTTATTTAAGAATGAAACTTCTTCAGCCAGTTTGATCTTGATTCCATCTGCATCATCCAGCTTTTCTCTGCTCAGATAATAAGCTCTTTTCATATTTCCCTGAAGGATATAGAATACAGAAATTGCAAGACCAATTCCAACCCCTTTTAACAGGTCTGTTGCTACAACCGCTACAACTGTTGCCACAAATGGTACAAACTGGAATTTTCCAAGATGCCAGAAATGTTTGAAAGTGGCAGGTTTTGCCAGTTTATATCCTACAAGGATTAAAACAGCAGCAAGAGTTGCCAATGGGATCAGATTCAAAATAAAAGGAATAGTAAGTACACACACCAATAGAAGTACACCGTGAATCATCGCTGATGATTTAGAAGTAGCTCCTGCATTGGCATTGGCAGAACTTCTCACTACTACGGAAGTCATAGGAAGTCCACCGATAAATGAACTGATTAAGTTTCCTATTCCCTGTGCTTTAAGCTCAAGATTAGTATCTGTAATTCTTCTTTGCTTATCTAATCTGTCCGAAGCTTCAATACAAAGTAATGTTTCAATAGAAGCTACAATGGCAATAGTTGCTCCTACAATCCATACTTTAGGATTGGTAAAACCTCCAAAGTCCGGCATGGTAATAAGATTCTTAAAATCATCCAGTGATTTCGGAACCGGTAATGATACTAAGTGTTCTGTTCCAATAGCTAAAGAGCTGCCTGATAATTTAAATAATTCATTTAATAATATTCCGGCAACTACCGCTACTAAAGCTCCAGGAAGCATTTTCATTCTTTTAAGAGTTGGAAATTTATCCCATGCAATAAGAATACCTACGGAGACTAGTGTTACAAGAATAGCTCCGGGGTGAATAGCTCCGAAAAGTTCTGTAAAATAATTAAAATTCAATCCGTTGCTAAACAAAGATTGGTTTCCTTCGTAATCCTTATCAAATCCCAATGCGTGAGGAATTTGTTTTAAGATAATAATGATACCAATAGCTGCAAGCATTCCCTCAATTACATTATTGGGAAAATAATTGGAAATACTACCAGCTCTCACAAAGCCTAGGATCAATTGAATTAAACCAGCAATGATTCCGGCACATAAGAACAGTTCAAATGCTCCAAGGTCCGTAATTGCGGTTAATACAATAGCGGTAAGACCTGCAGCAGGCCCGGAAACCGATATGTTTGAATTACTAAGAAATCCTACAACAAGACCACCTACAATTCCGGAAATAACTCCAGACAATGGTGGTGCTCCAGATGCAAGAGCGATTCCTAAACACAATGGAAGTGCTACTAAGAATACAACGAGCCCGGAAGGGAAATTCTCCTTGATTCCTCCTAATAATGATGTTTTTTTCATGATATTTTTGAAAATATTATAACCGATTGATTTATTATTAAATAATCAATTATAAAAGATTGGAAAATTAATTTTAAAGCATAAACAGCTTATCCATTACCTGAAAAGGCATGAATAACTATAAAAAAATCTAACTACTACTTTAAAATTAAGCTTCCGGAGGCGGAGAAAATATACTAAGTAAAGGAGATAGATGAAAGGAATCATCTACCAGTACAAAAGACATAGACTGAGGTGCAGGCTCAGAAAACTTCAGATAGTCGAAAACATCTAAAGGTTTTGGAAGTGTCTTTTCGTAAACAATAAAAGAGGATGGGTGAGAGTGTGGTTCTTCTTCATTTACTATTATATTCGTTCTCAGAATATCCCAGCCTGCCACCGCAGCAATGCTTGGCAGCGCTGTAAAATTCAGAAAAAACGTTAATACAATAATACTCCAGAATTTCATTTCACATTCTTTTTTAGAAAAACTATTTCGTTTTTCTGCTCATTACCCAATCTGAACCAGTAAGGTTGTAAATCTTTTGGATGTCTTTTAAGGTTTTCTCAAAATCAATCTCAAGATCAATAATTTTACCTGTTCTAAGGTCAAATACCCAGCCATGTACAACAGGTTGTTCTTCTAAAATATACCTTTCCTGTACGCAGGCCATTTTGATGACGTTGATACATTGTTCCTGAACATTCAGTTCAACCAATCTATCATAACGCTTATCTTCATCTTCGATAGAATCAAGTTCTGCCTGGTGCAATCTGTAAACATCACGAATATTTCTCAACCAAGGATTCAATAATCCTAAATCCTGAGGAGTCATCGCTGCTTTTACACCGCCACAGTTATAATGTCCACATACGATAATGTGTTTTACCTTAAGATGTTCTACAGCATATTGAATAACTGCGGTGGAACTCATATCTAAAGTATTCACAACATTTGCGATGTTTCTGTGAACAAAAACTTCTCCTGGTTTTGCTCCCATCAGTTCTTCCGCTGTAGCTCTACTGTCTGAACATCCTATATAAAGATAGTCCGGGTGTTGAGTTTTTGCCAGCTCTTTGAAGAAGTTTGGATCTGCTGAAACCTTAGATTCTACCCATTTCTTATTGTTCTCAAAAATAACTTCGTACGATTGTGACATAATTTTAAATTTTAAAAGGTTTATAATTATTTATTTCGTTTAAATTATTTTCGAAATCAATAGATCGAATCAATAATTATGCAAAAATATACTTTTTGCAGAAAATCTATCCACTTTTAACAAAGTTTAATATTAAAATATGCTTAAAATCATGTCTAATATTCCGATATACTTTGCCTTAGCGTGAATAAGTGTTCTTCAATAATCCAAACGTTTAAAAACTAATATAAAATTACAAAGTATAAATCATAAAATAGAATCTGAAGATTAAAATATTTTTAAATTTTTTAAATTTTCAAAGAAACTGGATATAACAATTGAAAATAAATAGTCATTTACTGTGGAAAAATGAATAAATTCAGACCCTGATTTTAACCCTATAATGCTAATGGCAGATTTTGATCTGGGAATATTGTATTGGGCAGGGATTTTTATCGCCTGTTTTTCATCTTTGCTGATATTGGGAAAGCAGAAAAAGAAAACACAGGATTTTCTTTTAGCCATCTGGTTTTTGATAATCGGTGTTCATCTTGTTTTTTTCATATTATTACGTTCAGAAGGATATTTAAAATACCCTTATCTCCTCGGATACGAAATTCTTTTACCCTTTATTCATGGGCCAATGCTGTATTTGTATATTTTATATATAACGGGAAGGAATCCGGGTAAAAAGGACTGGCTATTGAATTGGGTTCCTGTTCTGATTATTTATCTGATCCTGTTTCGGTTTCTGATGCTGTCTCCTCAAGATAGAATGATGGTTTATCAAAACAAAGGAAGAGGATATGAAGTATTGAGCGATGTTATTAAAGTTTTAATGAATCTTTCAGGAGTATTGTATGTATCGCTGAGTCTTTTTGCGATCAAAAAGTACAAGCAGAAAATTTCCAGTCAATATTCCAATACTGAAAAGATTAACCTGAACTGGTCATATTATCTTATTACGGGAATTGCATTGATATGGATGGCCGTTATCATAAGAAATGATATTCTTATTTTTTCAATGGTGGTTCTGTTTATTCTGGTAGCTGCTTATTTTGGCATCAGCCGTGTTGGTATTTTGGATTTGCCTGTTGCTGAAAAAGTCGATGAAAAAGCAGTTGGAAATGAATTTGTAAAGTATCAGAAAAACTTTCCTGGAGATAATGCTATACAGACTGTTTATGAAAAACTGATAGCGAGAATGGCGCAAGAAAAACTGTATAAAGATCCTGACCTTAATCTGAATTATGTGGCGCAATTGCTGGATGTTCATCCAAATATATTATCTCAGGTAATTAATTCAGTGGAGAACAAAAATTTTTATGACTATATCAACCGTCAGCGGGTTGAAGAGTTTAAAAGAATAGCAAGCCTTCCTGAAAATCATAAATACACGATTCTGTCATTAGCCTTTGAAAGTGGTTTCAATTCAAAGACATCTTTTAACCGGAATTTTAAGAAATACATGAATTGTTCTCCCAGAGAGTTTCTAAAAAGCAAAAATCTCACTCTGGAATCGTAAGTGTCAGATAATAAGTAATATAATATTGGTTTCATCTTTCATTTTGGAACAGTTGAGTCTTTCTTTATTCCCAATTTTGCAAAAAAAATCAATGGTCATGAGGAAACTCTTATTTATTATCATCTGTATTTTAGCATTGCTGATTGGTGCCTATCCTTTAATTTATGTTTTTGTTGAACATAAAAATACTTTTCTGGGATCCAAATTTTTGGAAATTCTCCAAAACCAAATCTGGAAATTTGCATTTTTCGCCCATATTATTTTTGGAGGAATCTCTCTTTTTATTGGCTGGCGTCAGTTTGGCAGCAAGTTTCGAAATAAGTATCTAACACTTCACCGGATCATTGGGAAATCCTATGTTGTTTCTGTATGGATAAGTTCTGTTGCCGGGATCTATATGGGAGTATATGCCAATGGAGGAATTATATCCTCTGCAGGATTTATAATGTTGGGATTTATATGGCTTATTACAACGCTAGCCGGAGTAATTCAGATTCGAAAGGTGAACGTGATAAAACACCAACAGTGTATGGTTTACAGTTATGCCTGTACCTTTGCTGCGGTAACGTTAAGACTTTGGTATCCCTTATTGCAGAGTATCACCCATGATCCCGACAAATCCTACCTTGCTGTAGCATGGCTATGCTGGCTTCCCAACTTGTTCGTAGCTTATTGGATTAATAAAAAGAATCTTGAAATTAATTAAGATAATTTATTATTGATATATCCTTGGGTGGCATTTTCTGCTTCGTAAATCTTGCCGGGATTTCCCATAACCATAGAGTTTTCAGGAACATCAAAATTCACGTATGCATTGGGTGCAATCAAAACATTGTTTCCTATGTTTACATTGCCGACAATAACAGCGTTTGGGCCTATCCATACTTCGTCACCAATAACAGGGTAGCCTTCATTTTTACCTCTGTTCTGCTGGCCGATCGTTACGCCCTGGGCAATATTGCAGTTTTTGCCGATTTTAGCTTTAGGATTGATAACAAGTGTGCCCCAATGCCCAAGATATAAACCTTCTCCAATTTGTGTTTCAGGATAAATCTGAAAACCATATTTGATCTGATAATGTCTTAAAACAAATTTCCAGAACAGACCGGAAATAGATTTTTTCTGGTGTTTCTGAGCTTTTCTAAGGATATAGAGATAATGAAGATTAGGATTGATGCACTTTTTCCAAATCTCAAAGGTGGAAAGCCATTTGCCGCTTTCCCTGTAAAAATCTTTCTGTATTGCTGTATATTCTGGCATAACAAAATATTTTATGCATGATCAATAATCTCCTGAAGATGTGCCACTGATTTTTCAAGCACAAACGGAAGATCAGTCTGAGTTATTTCCTTTTCATATTGTCCGGAAAGTTCACTGTTTGTTAAGAACTGTTTCATTCCTTCATAAATTCCGTCCTCAGAATTGGGGGTAATGAGACCTAGTTTCCCATCCTGAAGCAGGTCTTTTATTCCAGAAACATCTGTGGAAACTACTGGTTTATTCAGGATAAGAGCTTCTGCAATAATAGTAGGGAACCCTTCATGTCGGGATGACATTACATAAAAATCCGATTTTTTAAGATATGGATAAGGGTTACTTCTGAAGCCAAGCATCTTTACCGTCTCCTGAAGCCCCAATTGATTAAGTTTTGTCTGGATATTTTCAAAATCAAATCCATCTCCAATAATGATGATCTGATGTTTCAATCCTTCATCCATTAATTTTTTATGAACATCCAAAAGCCTGTCATAGCCTTTTTGTGGATATACCGTGCCTATAGTTACAAAGGTTGGAAGATCCTTGGAAAAAGGGTAGTCGTCAATTTTAACCTCTGCTTTCTGGAGTGTATCCTGAGAGTCAATAGGATTGAAGATCTTAACAACAGCCTGTTTTTCTTTTTCAGTACGGGCTAGTTTCTGCATTTCCTCTTTAAGCTTATTGGAAATGACCAGGATTCTGTCAAATTTGAAAAACTGTCTGATTACGTCAGGAGTGTACTCTTTCAGATTAAAGATATCATTCTGGACCCATACGATCTTTTTGGAATCCTTTTGCGGACTGGATAGTACTTCTTTGTACATCCCATGGATAGCCGCAATTTCTACATCATATTTTTTATTTTTTAATATAAACTTATAAAGAAGGGAGGGGAACATCAGGAACATTTTCTGATACAATACCCTGAATGCCTTTACCGGAATTTCATGAGGTCTGTTGGTGGTGATCATTTCCCCTTTCAGGAGATAATGCAATTTTACCCAAGACGGAACTTCCTGGATGTACATTCCTGTATAGAGGTTAATCAAAAGATCAACTTCATATTTATCTTTGGGAAGGTTTTTAAGAAAGTTGACTAGAACTTTTTCTGCGCCACCATGGCGAAGGGAACCGATTCTAATGAGAATTTTCTTTTTTTCAGACATTTATTTTTTTATAGGTTTATAAGTATGAGGGAGATGTTCACTTACATAAGCTTCCAGTTTAGGCCTGTCTGCTTCCAGTTCTCGAGGATACATGACATTGTTTTTTAATGCTTTGTCTCCATATTCTTCAATAGTGCAGATAAATTTTGCAGGAATCCCTGCATAAACCGTTCCGTTCGGCATAGAGGAAGTCAAAATGGAACCTGCTCCCAATACACAGTTATCACCTATTTCTGAGCCTAGCATGATGATGGTGTCTGCACCAATAAAGCATTGTTTCCCAATTTTTATGCGCCCAAAAGCTCTTACATCTTTATATTTTTCGAAAAAATGTAAGGCATTATAACCGCCGTCATGATTAATGAATCTAACATTATTAGAAAGTGTTGTTTCGTCACCTATTTCAATTAAAAAAGGTTCTGTACCTAACTCGGGAACTTCTACAAAACGAACATTTTTTCCTACCTTTAATCCTTTAGCAATACAAATTTTGAGATAGATTCTCTTGATAAGGTATTGATAAGTGGTATGAATTTTTAATATGATACGATATATAAATATCATTATTCTAAATTTGTTTTTCTCATACAAAGAAAAGAATTTATATGATAAGAATTTCTAAAATAGAATATTATTTGCCTGAATTGGTTCTCACTAATACGGATTTGGAAAAGGAGTTCCCAGAATGGAGTTCCGAAAGAATCCGTGAAAAAGTAGGGATTGTACAGCGCCATATTTCTTCTGAAAATGAGACCGTGCTGGACCTTGCAATACAATCATCAGAAAAGGTGTTTGAAGACTATGACAGGAGTAAAATAGACTTTATTCTTTTCTGTACTCAAAGTCCGGATTATTTTCTTCCAACCACCGCATGTATTTTACAGGATAAGCTTGGACTGAGAAAAAATATCGGAGCAACAGATTTCAATTTAGGGTGTTCCGGGTTTGTATATGGATTGGCTTTTGCAAAAGGATTAATTGCTTCAGGAATTGCCAACAGCATTTTGTTAATTACTTCAGAAACGTACACCAAACATATTCACCAGAAAGATAAAGGAAACCGTTGTATATTCGGAGATGCCTCTGCCTCAGTAATTATTGAGAAAGACACCAATGTAGGCGATTATCAATTTTGTTTGGGAACTGATGGCAGTGGGGCTGAAAACCTAATGGTTAAAAAGGGCGGTTTCAAGAGAGATTTTACACTAAACCCAAATCATGAGTTTGATCCTGAGAATCTTTATATGAACGGACCTGAGATTTTTAATTTTACCATAGAAAAGATCCCGGGATTGGTTAAAGAAACAATGGCTGAAAACGGGCTTACCATGGATGATATTGATTATTTTGTTTTTCATCAGGCTAATTCTTTTATGCTGAATTATCTGAGACGGAAAACGAAAATTCCCACCGAAAAATTCTACATTGATATGGAAACAACGGGGAATACCGTTTCTGCAACCATTCCCATTGCCTTGAAAAATATGCAGGATAAAGGTCTGTTGAAAAGAGGAGATAAGATTTTACTGGCTGGTTTTGGAGTGGGGTATTCCTGGGGAGCAACAATAATTGACTTTTAATTTTTAAATCACAAATCACAAAATTTAGAATATATGAAAACTTCCGTCTTTTTAGAAAAGCTGCAAGAGGAACTGGACGAAAAACAACCGCTGAGCCAGGAAACTAGGCTAAAGGATCTTGAAAACTATGATTCTATAAGTTTACTCTCCGTCATTGCTTTTGTAGATGAAAACTTTAATCAACAGCTTGATCCGGATCTGTTTAAAAATATGGAAACGGTTTCCGACCTAATGAATATTATTGGGCAGGAAAACTTTGAAAATGAATGATGATGGTTACATAATCATCATTCACTTTGTTTTTGCTGGTAAAGGTTCTCAAGGATCTTTTCAACGGAATTGAATATTTTTTGATTATCAAACTGATCTTCAATGGTAAGAAGGTTCTTTCTGATTCTGGAGATTAATTCCGGATCGGAAAGGAATTTTTTCATGGCTTCATACATTTCGTTGGTTTCATAATTAATCAGATATCCAGTTTCGCGATCTTTAATCATAATTCCAACATCACCGGTATCTGTTGCAATAATCGGTTTTTGAAGGATCAATGCTTCCGCAATTACAAGCGGCCATGCTTCAGATTCGGATGGAAGAATAAAATAATCTGCCTTTTTAATGTAAGGATATGGATTCATTTTATTGCCACATAAAATAAATGTCTTCTGAACATTATTGGTTTTGACTTGCTCTTTCAGATTTTCCATTTCTTCTCCATTTCCAAGGACTAAAATGCTGTGGTGGAAGCCTTCGTCTATTAATCTTTTGTGAGCATCAATAAGTTTATGATACCCTTTTCTGTGATGAAGTCTGCCTACGGAAACAAAGACAGGTCCCTGAGGGAAGTTTTCTAATTTTTCTTCTGCCTTTTTCTTAATCTCTTCAATAGGAATAGCGTTGATGACAACACTTTCTGCAGGATATTTTAAATCCGGATAATACCGATGCATCATTTCTTTGATCCTTTGCGAGCAATAGATCATATGGTCAAACTTTTGGAAGTTATTTATAATCTCCGGAACTGCTGGTTGTAAGGCAGGTAAATTGATTTCAGAGTGAAACCAGCCTATTTTTTTTGAATGTTTATTGCTTGAATTATTTACAGAAGAGAATGTAGCATAAGAGGGAGAAATCTCTACATCAAACTTTTTATTCCCTAAGATACGGTCTGAAATTCTTGGATTTTTTAATATCCGCATCAGTTTTAATCTTCTGCGGACAAGCTGAAGTTTATTGATGAAAGGATTTTTAGAAAAAGTTTCTTTGCCTTCAGTAAGGTAAACCTTTTTTACATGACTTGGGATTTCATTTCGAAGCTCTCCCTGATTCATGTTGAGGCATATGGTTAAGTCAAATTTATCAGGATTCAGATTGTTGAGCATGCTCAATACTACTTTTTCCACCCCTCCCATTTCCATTGAGCGGTGCCTGAAAAGAACCTGTATTTTCTTATTTTCTGACATTATCTGAAAAGTTTTTGTAAAGTAATGGCTATATTTTTTTTAATCCTGTACCAAATTCCGTGCTGATATTCCAAAAGAGCAAAAATCTCCTGATGATTGGTGTATTTTTCCGGAATCTTTTTTCCGTTGATGCTGCTAAGATTTCTCCTTTTCATAGTTGCCAAGACAACCTGAGCAAAGTAATCATAAGATTTATCTTTATTATTATTCTGGGAAATACCTCCTGCATGCGCTCTGTAAAGATAATTGGTGTCATCTATGAAATAAACATCTCCTTTTTCATACATTTTTAAATACAGATCCTGATCCTCAGCAATTCTTAATGTGGTATTCATTTTTTCTGTCTGTTCATAAACATCCTTTCTGAATGTTACAAAATGATTGATCTGATTGGGATAATTAAAGAAATAAGAATCACCATTCCTCACTTGCATGGCTGATTTAAAGGCGGCAATAGGTTTTAGATCTTTATCACATCCCATAAAGCGGGAATAGGTGAGTACCACTTTCTTTTTGTCTTTAAAAATCTGAATGGCCTTTTCAATAGCTGTGGGAAGTAGGGCATCATCTGGATCTACAAATCCACAAATTTTCCCAGTAGCAAGGTCTATTAATCTGCTTTTTGTAACGCCTACACCACTGTTCTTTTCATTTTCGAAAAACTTAAATCTTTCATCTCCAGCAATGGTAGTTTTTACCAGCTCTTTTTCATCTTCTGAAGATGCATCATCCACAATAACAGCTTCCCAATCGGAGTAGGTTTGTTTCAACAGAGAATCGTAGCAGTCTCTAAACAATGTGGCATTATTGTAATGAGCAATAAGTATGGAAAATTTCATATTGATTTATAAAAAATGGTGATAATTAACTCCTGTATGGTCTTTTTGACTAAAGGACTTGTTATTTTTATCAGTTGTTGCTGGCGAATATTTCAGGAAATAAACTGAAAGAAAATTGTTCATTGAAAAATGAAATCCTGATGATAAACTGACATTTTTCATAATAGGGATAGGGTAATGCTTTTTTTCACTTGAGTTACACAAATATAATTTGTTTTTATATAAGTGAGAAAAAAAACTTTATTTTTGCTTTTTAAAAAAAACACAGTGGGAGAAATAACAAGGATTCTCAAAACATTTATCGGGTATCTGAAAAGGCCTGATCTTTATCCTGAATTGAGGCGGAAAATTATTAAAAATACAGTCAATAGAGGTAATGCCTTTAAGGGAAAGGAAAAGACCAATTCCTGGGCAGCCGAAAGGGCGGTATCACAGAAAGAAGCGGTTTCAAAGCTTTTTGGATTTGAAATAGACGCTTTTCGTAAAGATTATCAGAAAATTTTAATGAATGCAGCTCAGAGAGAAAAGGAATGTCCTGTGAAAATGGGGGGTCCCGGCGCTTTGGAACTAATTTACTATGCATGTGAGTTTGCTAATGCTCAGTATGTTGTGGAAACAGGAGTTGCTTACGGATGGTCTTCATTGGCTTTCCTTTTATCATTGGGAAAGAGAAACGGAACTTTGTATAGTTCAGATATGCCTTATCTGGCTCAGGATGGAGATCAATATGTAGGCTATGTGGTTCCTGAAGACCTTAGAGTCAATTGGAAATTATTCCGTTTTGCAGATAGGGAATCATTACCAAAGATCTTCGCTGAAAATGCTGCTTTCGATGTTCTCCACTATGATTCTGATAAGAGCTATAACGGAAGGACTTGGGCGTATGAGGAGCTTTATAATCATTTGAAAAAAGGGGGTGTTTTCATCAGTGATGATATTGGTGATAATTCTTCATATCAGGATTTCTGTGAAAAAAATAATATAGTGACCACCGTAGTAGAATATGAAGGGAAATACATAGGTGTTTTTATTAAATAATTCTAGACAAAGCTATTTTACTGATATATATTAATCTCCTTTTTATTGATATATTTGGTGGAATCCTAATATGGAAAGATTTCCGGATAAAAAAATATGTGTATAAATTTATGATATAGCTGTTTATACGGTTTTTATGAAGATAAGTCAGATTACATTTACCAGATTTATTGCGGCTATGGCGATTGTCATTTCCCATTTCAATAAAGATCTGTTTTTATATAAAATCGATTATATTTCAAAGATATTCCTGAATGCCAATGTAGGAGTGAGTTACTTCTTCATTCTTTCAGGTTTTATTATGATTGTGGCGTACCACAAAAAAGATAAGATTGAATATTTTGATTATTATAAAAACCGGTTTGCAAGGATTTATCCATTGTATGTGCTAGGACTTCTGCTGTATTTGGTAACCAGATATTCCAACTTTAGTATCTATAAAGGATTTTTATATTTGTTTGGGCTCCAGAGCTGGATACCGGGCGAGGCTATGATTCTTAATTTTCCAGGCTGGTCTATTTCTGTAGAGTTTCTTTTTTATCTGCTGTTCCCGTTGCTGTATAATTATTTTTATTCTAAAGGAAACAAAAGTATCTGGGTAATCACTGTTATTATTTGGATCATAACACAGGTATTTTGCACTCTATATTCAGGTTCATTTTACTATAAAGGACCTCATACGGAAAGCCATGAGCTGCTGTATTATTTTCCGCTTATGCATATTAATGAATTTCTGGTGGGAAATCTTGCAGGATTATTTTTTGTGAAAAACTCGGGGCAGAAGAATTATGATGTACCGGTAGTTATTATTTTCGGACTCTTATTATTGTCCTTAATTTTTGTTCCGTTATTCTATCATAATGGGCTGATGGCATTGCTCTTTATCCCTCTTATTATTTTGATATCCAAAAATAATGGGACATTAACGAGGATGTTTTCATGGAAGCCTCTGGAATATTTAGGTGAGGCAAGTTATGCCGTATATATTACCCATATTCCTGTTCTCTATATCCTGAGAGAGGTGTTAAAGTGGGGTAATTATAATTTTTCTATTGATATTGTATTCGGGATTTATATTGTAGTTCTTATTATAGTCTGTATTCTGTTTTATCAATTTATTGAAAAGCCATTAAGAGATTATCTGAAAAGGGTAAAGATCAGATAAAAATCTTTATTTTTGTAACAAAGCACTCACAATGATTGAAATAACAAATGTTCCACTTAAAATGAAGGGTATTTTCACAGTAGAGAACTCCGTATTTGCATGGGTTCACAACAATTGTAATATTGATGCCAGAGTAATAAAGTCGCAGGGAAGTATAATGATTATTAACTTCTAAATAAAGACAATGTTATTCAATTCAATCGGATTTCTTATTTTTTTACCAATTGTGTTTTGTCTCTATTGGTTTGTTTTCAATAGAAAATTTCAGGAACAGAACAGGTTGCTGCTATTGGCCAGTTTCTATTTTTATGCCTGTTGGGATTGGAGATTCCTTTTTTTACTCCTGTTTTCCATTGGCTTGGATTACGTTTCAGGAATTAAAATAGAGAATAGCAAGACGAATAGGGGAGCTACATTCTGGCTTACGTTGAGTATTGTTATTAACCTTGGTTTTCTAGGATTCTTCAAGTATTATAATTTCTTTGTCGAAAGTTTTGCAGATTTTCTGGGAGGCTTTGGTTTCAAGGTAAATGTCTGGCTGCTCAATATTATACTTCCTGTAGGAATTTCCTTTTATACATTTCATGGGCTGTCTTATGTGATTGATGTCTATAAAAAAAGAATAAAAGCTGAGAGAAGTTTTATAGACTACGCTGTTTTTGTAAGTTATTTCCCTCTTCTTGTGGCTGGTCCTATAGAAAGAGCAACTCATCTTTTACCTCAGATACAGCGGGAGAGAGCATTTAATTATGAGCAGGCGGTGGATGGGATGCGGCAAATCCTTTGGGGATTTTTCAAAAAGATGGTCATTGCTGATAACTGTGCTCCGTTGGTGAATGAGATATTTAACAATTATCAAACGGAAAGTCCTGGAATGCTTGCAATAGGAGCTGTTTTGTTTGCCTTTCAGATTTACGGGGATTTCTCCGGATATTCTGACATTGCATTGGGAGTTTCCAGATTATTTGGAATAGAATTGCTGAAAAACTTTGCATTTCCTTATTTCTCCAGAGATATTGCAGAATTCTGGCGAAGATGGCATATTTCACTTTCTTCATGGTTCAGAGACTATCTGTACATTCCTTTGGGAGGAAGTAAAGGTGGACTTTCTATGAAGATTAGAAACACATTTATTATTTTCCTGGTGTCAGGATTCTGGCATGGGGCAAACTGGACGTTTATGATCTGGGGCGGCCTCAACGCTTTATACTTTATGCCTTTGCTCATCATGAATAAAAACCGGCAGAATATAGAAGTTGCAGGGCAAGGGAAGTTTCTGCCATCCTTTAGAGAATGTTTCCAAATTCTGATCACCTTTCTGGTTACCTGCATCGCATGGATATTTTTCAGAGCAGAATCTGTAAGTCAGGCGATTCACTATATCGGTAGAATTTTTAGCCGTGAATTGCTTTCTATTCCGCATCCATTACCCGTAAAAGTATTGGCCTTGATCGGATTTATGATGATAGTAGAATGGATCAACAGGGAAAACTTCCACGGATTGGAAATTAAAAGATTTCAACCCTGGATAAGACGTATTTTCTATCTGATTGTTATTTATATCATTCTCAGGTATGCCAACTTCGGGAATAATGAATTTATTTATTTTCAGTTTTAGCATGAAGAAGTTTTTAATTAAAATAGTGCCTTATTTTGTTGCAGTACTTATTGTATTTGCAATTCTTGGATCTTATGCAGATGGCAATACGGATGATAACTATATGCATTTTGCGGTTAAAAAACCACAGAATATCATCTTGGGAGATTCCCGTGGCTCTCAGGGAGTGGTTCCGGGAATTTTAAAAAATAAACTTTCTGCTGATTTTGATAACTTTTCTTTGAACATTGTGCAGTCTCCCTATGGCCAGGTTTATTTTAAAGCCTTAAAAAGAAAATTAGATCCTGAAACCAAAAATGGTATTTTTATTTTAACAGTAGGTCCATGGAATCTTTCATTGAATAAGAGCATTAAAAGCGAAAAGGATTTCCCTGAAGTACATTCTCCTTTGAATGATATGTATTTGTATGACAGATCGCCCAATTATGAATATCTTTTGAAACATTATACAAGAAGTTGGTTTAAAATTTACACCGAAAGAGCGGACGCTGGAAGATCAAATAGTTTTCTTCATGACGATGGCTGGATGGAAATTACCATAGATATGAATGCGGATTCTGTAGCTGCAAGAACCCGTGTAAAGGAAATGGATTATATAAATCTGGCTAATACGGTAGAACTGTCGCCAGCTCGTTTAAAAGCTTTTAATGAAATTATTAATTATTTAAGAACCAAAGGGTCTGTCTATATTGTTCGTATACCAACATCCAAAAGCCTCACGATAATTGAGAATAAAAAATATCCCCATTTCAGCAAATTATTGAAAGATATAGGTCATAAGCAGAATGTTAAGGTGTTTGATTTTTCAAAAAATTATGCAGATTATGATTATACTGATGGAAATCACATGTATAAGGAATCCAGTAAGAAACTCACTGCTCAGATTGCAGATTCTATTATAATGAGTAGAAGCAAATAGAGTTGTAAAATTAGAACAGATTATTTCTAAAATTAATGTTATAAATCCCAGACCGTATGCTTTTGTAGTCTGTTACAAGATACTTCAGAATCATTCCCCATTTTTTTGAATTGGGAGAGTTGGCAATCTGAAAACTGCGGTACATTCTGTTGATGTGAAGCTTTACATGCTCAGGAAGTGTATTTTCATTTTCAGCCCATGCATCTACTTCTTTCCATAATAGGACCCGTGTAGTTGCAGGATTTATCTTTTTAGAATCTACCAGTGTAATTCTGTTGTCTTCATGTACGCCTCTTATTGCAATAGCTTTATCTAAAATTCCTGGGTAGAGATTAAGATAATAAGAAAGTCTGAATAAAAATTCCGTATCCTGATGCAGTCTTAGGCTGGATTTAAATAAAAAATCCATTTTTTTTACTAAAGAATCCCTACGGATCGTTAAAGCATCAATACTAAAGAGACCAAAGCTTCCCAGCATATAGATTTGTCCTGGAAATACGTCTCTAGGCTCATGTCTTTTATAAACAGTGGTTAATCGGTCCCCAAATAAAGAGTAGTATTGTTCTTTTGCTTTTTCAGTATAATAATGTACACCAAGCGCTCCATAAACGCCTTCTACTTCAGGTTTTTTGAAAAGTTCTTTTTCAGCATCAAATCTGTTAGGAAGAAAATAATCGTCTGCATCCAGAAATGAAATAAAATCTCCACTGGATTTTTCTATTCCAAGATTTCTTGTAGGGCCTGCGCCGTGATTCCCTTTATCCGGATGCTGATAAAGTTTTACCCTGTCATATTTTTCGGCAAGTTGTGTACACACCTCCAATGCATCATCTGGCGATTGGTCTTCCACCAGGATGACTTCACAAACTTCATCAAACTGCAGAGCAGATTCCACCGCCTGGGAAACATATTTTTCGGCGTTGTAAACGGGAATAATTACTGAAATTTTCATTTTTTGGTTTACTTAATTTTTTATATCATTCGTGTATGCAAAAGCGTTGCAAGATAGTTAATTATAAAGACTTATACCTGATTTTTTTTTACACTAAAAAATAGATATACTCTTTATTGAAATTCTGATTCAAAAAGTCTGCCGAACAAAGTGTTTTCAGATGGCTTTAACTATGAGCCTGCAACAATTTTTTTGATTTTGTGTTTTAATTTAAATTTTGAAGTGTATGGTTATTGTTTTAAGAGATTAATGAATGCCGGAAATTGATATTGTATAAACCGGACCTTATGCTTTTATAATCTGTAAAGAAATATTTAATAATCATTCCCCATTTTTTCAGTAATGGAGCTTTTGCAATTTCAAAACTTCTGTGCATCCTTTTGATGTGAATTTTTACCTCTTCAGAAATCTCGCTTTCAGTCTGAGACCAAAGGCCAACTTCTTTCCAAAGTATAGCTCGGGAAACGGAAGGATCTATGACACGAAGGTCTACTTTTGTAATTCTGTTATCTTCATGTACGCCTCTTACCGCGATAGCTTTGTCCAGAATTCCAGGATAAAGATCAAGATAATAAGAAAGACGGAACAGGAATTCCGTATCCTCATGAAGTCTTAAATGGGGTTTAAATAGGGGCTTTACTTTGCTCATTAAAGCTTCTCTGCGTACAGTTAAAGTATCAATACTGAAGAGCCCAAAAGGTCCAAGCATATGGAGCTGACCAGGAAAAACATCTTTGGGAGCATATTTTTTATAAACAGTAGTAAGCCTGTCCCCAAACAATTGATAATACTGTTCTTTTGCTTTTGCGGAATAATAATGTACTCCAAGGGCTCCGTAAACTCCTTCTACTTTTGGATCTTTAAACAGTTCTTTTTCAGCATCAAATCTATTGGGTAGAAAATAGTCGTCTGCGTCAAGAAAGGCAACAAAGTCACCGGTTGATTTTTCAATTCCCAAATTCCTACTTGGGCCAGCTCCATGGTTTTTCTTATCAGGGTGCTGGTACAGCTTTATTTTTTCATGTTTTTCGGCTAGCTGCTGACATATTTGTAATGCATTGTCAGGGGATTTATCTTCAATCAGAATAATCTCATGTACTTCATCAAACTGAAGAACAGAGTCTACTGCCTGGGAAATATACTTTTCTGCATTATAAACGGGAATAACTACTGAGATCCTCATTTCTTCTCCTTTTTACAATAAATTTAGAATTACAATTGCGTTTTATTAGTACCTTTTGAATTCGAAATTTAAGCTTTTAATTTTATTTTATGCTATTAAGATCTTCTTTTTTCCATAAAATGATAGGCAAACATCATAGACGTAACCAGAGTGATGATTTTTAATAATAAATTCCTTTTTAGAGTGAAAAAATATGTTAAAATTCTCCTTTATGGGGATTATTATCGTTATTTTTTTTGCCTGATTATGGGAAGAACAAAGCTTAATTTGATATATTAATGAAAATAAGTAAATCTATATTTTGTCCTCAGAATATTTGGATTTTTAAAAATAGCCGCCAACAATCCTATTTTTTTTGAAACACCCTTTTTTCCTGAAAGCTCAAATGCTTTTTTCTGGAGATAGATATGTTGTGTAATGTCTGTTTCAAGGGGTAAGGTATTAGACCATTCGTAGAGTGAGTTCCAGAAAAGGAATTGACGTTGGTTATACTGTGGAGAATACTTTATTATTTTAGTGATTCTGTTGTCATCATGCATACCCCGCATCGCTACAGGAAGATCTATAATACCAGATTTTAGATGGCACAGATATGAAAGTTTAATGATGAAATCTGAATCCTGATGAAGTCGGAGAGCCTCATTAAATCTTAAATTTTTAGATTCAAGTGAATGCCTTCTTACCGTAAGGGCATCTAAAGTGAAAAATGAACCAAAAGCCGTAGAAGTAAATCCAAGCAATCCTCTGAATACCTCCTTTCCCTCCGCGGCATAATTAACGGTTAGAAGCTCGCTGTCATTAATATTGGACATGAATTCTTCCTTACCTTTTTCAGTAAGATATTCTGTACCAATGGCATTGAAAACGCCATCTATTTTTGAATCTTTAAAAAGTTCTTTTTCAGCTGTAAATCTATTGGGTAGAAAATAGTCATCGGCATCCAAAAATGCAATGAAATCTCCGGTAGCTTTATTCAGTCCAAGATTTCTGCTTGCCCCTGCACCATGATTGCCCTGGTCAGGATGCTGGAAAAGTTTTACTCTATCATATTGTTGAGCCAGTTCTCTACACACCTGAAGAGCATTGTCTGGAGAGCGATCCTCTATCAGAATTACTTCATAGACTTCATCAAATTGTAAGGCTGATTCTACAGCTTTTGATATATATTTTTCTGCGTTGTATACAGGAATAATTACAGAGATCTTCATTTTCATCTATTGTAGTAAGTGAAACGATATTTGGTCTTTAATATTTCAGGGTTTTTAAGGGCTTCCCCTAAAATAGTACAGTATTTAATGAGACCTTTTTTCAAAGAAAGATCAAATGATTTATATTGTAAATAAATTCTTTTTCTGGCTTCCGTCGGAATATGATTGGATATAGCCCAGTCGTTTAGGGATTTCCATAAAAGAAACTGTCTTTGATTATATTGCGGTGAGTATTTTACAATTTTAGTGATTCTGTTATCGTCATGAATACCTCTCATAGCAACAGCCTCTGTTATATTACCTGTTTTTAAGTAACAATGATAAGCCAGTTTGATGATAAATTCCGAATCCTGATGGACTCGAAGGTCTTTATTGAATCGGATATGATGAGCTTCCAGAGCGGCTCTTCTTATAGTAAGTGAATTAAGATGAAAAGACGTGCCGAAAGTTTTAGTTGTTAAACTTAAAAGACCTTTAAATACTTCTTCGCCTTCGGTTGGATAATTGACAGTACTAAGAGATATTTCTTTAAATTTAGATTGAAATTCTTCTTTTCCTTTTTCGGTTAAATATTCTGTACCAATAGCATTAAATACTCCGTCTACCTTCGGATCTTTGAAAAGTTCTTTTTCAGCATCAAATCGGTTGGGGAGATAATAATCGTCTGCATCCAAAAATGCAATAAAGTCTCCTGTTGCTTTTTCTATTCCCAAATTCCTGCTGGCTCCGGCACCATGATTTCCCTGGTCTGGATGTTGAAAAAGTTTTACCCTGCTGTGTTTTTGTGTCAGTTCATGGCATAGCTGAAGTGCATGATCCGGTGATTGATCTTCTACTAAAACTATTTCATAAACTTCATCAAGCTGTAAAGCTGATTCTACGGCTTTCGAAATGTACTTTTCAGCATTGTATACGGGAATGATTACTGAGATCTTCATTTTCATCAATTATAGTGGAACTTTTTATTCAAATAGAACTATTTGATTATATTACAACATGGCTTTGTTATTATCTGCCCATAATGCAAGCTGTAAAAGATTCCAGTGTCTTTCATCTTTGTCAAGGAAATTCTGAGCTGCTTTAAAATCAATAAAATTAAATACCTTATGGTTAGGGTCTTTTAGCAAGTCATTTGAAAAATTCATCAGGTTTTCTTCTGCAAACCAGCTTTTTACTCCAAGTCCAAATCCTTGTTTATGGCGTTTTCTGATGGTTTCTGTCCAATAAGAGCCCATTGCTTCACGAAGAATGATTTTATCATTATTGTCATTCAGTTTCAGCTGATCGGGTAATTGAATACAAAACTCTGCAAAATCCAGATCCAGGAATGGAGTTCTCACTTCCAGGGAATTTGCCATTGCCATCCTGTCGGATTTTACCATCATATTGGCAGGAACGTAGTTTTCCAGATCTACTCTCATGATATCGTTAAGAGAGTCCGGATTAGGATTAAAGCTATAAGTCTGAAGATAATCTGAAGAAACCCCAAGGAGATCACGTTCTTTCTTGTTAAAAGCATTTCTTACATCATTCAGATGGAAATCCATGATAGATGAAAACTCTCCGTTTTTCCTGCTAAGGAAAGATGTCGGTTTTATTTGTTGGTATAACTTTAATCCGAATTGAGCGATGATATTTTTATAACTGAAATGCTGCTTCAATTTATTCTCAACGGTGTAAAAGTGATACCCTCCGAATAATTCATCTCCTACATCTCCTGATAATACAACTGTAAGATTTTTTCTGGCTGCTCTGCATATTTCATAATGAGGAATAAATGAAGCATCTGCAAAAGGCTCATCAAAAAATGGAGATATTTTTAGTAAAGAAGTGACAAGGTCAGATTTCTTTTCATGAACTTCTATATGGTTGGTTTTGTATTTGTCGGCAATTTCCTTTGCATATTTCAACTCGTTGTCTTTGTGGTCGTATCCGAAGCTGATGGTCGTTTGATGAGGTAAAAATTCATCTACTAACGCTACAACAGATGAAGAATCTAATCCTCCACTTAGGAAACTTCCTACTTCTACATCTGCAATAAGCTGCTTCTTTACTGCATTTTTCAACAGATACAGAAATTCTTCCTTTGCATCGGAAAGACTTATTACCCTGTCTTTGGCTGGCAGGCTATAATAACGGGAAATTGTGAATTTTCCGTCTTTCCAGATCAGTTGGTGTGCAGGTGGAAGTGTATAAATATTGCTGTAAATACTCTGTTGAGAACTTACATACCCATATTGAAGGTAGTGGGAGAGTGCCTGGGAGCTTACTTTTGGTTGGATAAGCCCAGAAGCTAAAATAGCTTTGATTTCTGATGCAAAAATAAATTCATTGTTCTTCCCAATGGCATAATAAAAAGGTTTTTCTCCAAAGCGGTCTCTGGCACAGAATAACTGTTGTTTTTGTTCATCCCAAATGGCAAATGCAAACATTCCCGGAAGATCATGGATGAGGTTTTCCTGTTTCCTTTGATACATGGCAAGAATAACTTCTGTATCAGAACCTCCATGATAAGGATACTCTGCATATTGTCTTTTTATGTCCTGATAACCGTAGATTTCTCCATTGAGTACAATACATTCATTTTTAGTATTGGAGAACATAGGCTGCTTTCCATTATCAGACAAGTCTATAATAGAAAGTCGGCGGTGGCCTAGTGTGGCATTTTCATAAAATTCATAGTGAGAAGAATCCGGACCACGGTGAACCAATGCATCTGTCATCTTTCGGATTTCCTCCTGGTAATTTCTGGCATTACTGCTTATAATTCCCGCTATTCCACACATAATATATTATTTTTCATCATTAATTTTCATTTTTTGTACAGCTAATTTACGACAGATTCAGAAAACTTGGGCCTGGTTGAGCCAATTGACTTCGTAAGCTGCTTAATTTTTCACTATCTCCTGCAATTTTTTTATATTTCAGAGAAAGTTCTTTGTATCGTGCAAAATTTCCTGTTATGAAATTCTTCAGCATGCTTTGCTTTAATGATTTTTTTTCCCGTTGTAAAGCATTGGGCAGGCTAGGATTCAAAGTGTTGATTTCTATCCGAACATCTTCGTACTTGGTAAAATCTATTTTATGGAGAAGTTGTACTCCATCATGAACCACCTTACTACCCGGAACCAGCAAAACTTTCTTGTGATGGAAATGAATTCTGTTGACGTACTCATCATCTTCCCCATAATGGAAAAAATAAGGATTAAATCCTCCTATGGTTTCTATAGTTTTTTTCGGTAACAGCCAATGAGCAGCATTTACAAAGTGAATTTCGTAGTAAGGTTTTAAAGTCTGAAAATACAGATCTGAAATCATTCTTGTCTTTTCATAATTCTTGGCAATATATTGATCCAGAAAGATGTCTAGATATTTTTCTGAACCATCAATGTGAATAGGACTTATAATCCCGATTTCGTCTTTGTTGGGATGGCTGTTATATATTTCAAGCATCTTTTCCATACTGTCTTCATAGAGCCATGCATCCTGATTCATCAGATAGAAGAAATCAGCACCATTTTTATAAGCTTTTTCAATGCCTATATTATTGGCTTTTCCAAATCCGAGATTAGATTCGGACTGAGTGAAATCTACTTCCGGGAAATGCTTTTGTATGTATTCCTGAGTACCATCTTTAGATCCGTTATCTATTACAAAGCACTTTACAGGAACAGATGATTTTCTTAAACTGGTAAAACATCGTTCTGCCCATTTCATGGCATTGTAGGTAACAATAATAATATGAATCTGAGGCATTTTTATTTTAATATTTTTTTGTTCCAGATTAATGAATAATCTGTGATTTTATATAGTAAATTAATGATTCTAAAATACAAAAAATAGTAGACTTGCTATTTTAAAAAAAATTAAAGTAGATAAAATAATACAGTTTTTTTTATCATGGAATCAATGGGCGGAAAGGTAAGGAAGCCTGCTGTAAACAGCAGCATTTTCCATAATGAATTAAATACAATCAATAGAATAGCTGTAATATCCTTTTTTAGTGCTGACTAATTGTTGTTTATTGGCTAATAAAGCTTGTTAACAGTGTATAGAAAATTCATTTTCATTTTAATTAATCTTTTTTGAAAATTCTAAAGGTGAAGAATTACTCTTTTTATTAGATTTAAACATAATACGATCTCTCAGTTTTGTAGTTGGCATCTCAAAGTATTTATAAATAAGGAATGCCCCCAAGAGCGATGCGCCCCAATAAAAAGTATTTTTAAGAAGATAAGCTTCTAAATAATCCCCGGCAAAAATGAAGGAAAAAATATGGTCTATCAATAGTTTTTTTATTAATGAATAATGAATCAGATATAAAGAGTATGAAATTAAACTTATATAAGTGATGGCAGTAGCTACTACATTATATTTTTTTAAGGTATACTGGCTCATTAAAGGTAGGAGACAGAATATAGCTGTACAAAAAAGGGGATAGAAAATATTAACGTAGTAAAAGCTGTTGATATCAGTATAAATATAAAAGAGAACTTTCCATATGAATACCAATACAATCCCGGCAATGAAAAATTTATATTTATGCTTCATCCAGAATTCCTGATAATAATAGCTGATATAGGCACCAATTACTCCATACATAATATTATCTATTCTCATAATAACCACGCGACGGAAATCAACCATTTCATACAATTGCCCGTTGTGGTGCATGTAATGTCTGAGAAATGTATAAAACAACAATAAAAAAATGGATACAATAAGCAACGATTTTTTGAATTTGATTTTAAATAAATTCACACAGCAGAAAAGAATAAGAGGAATGCTGAGATAAAACCATTCTTCTACGGAAAGGCTCCATGATTCTCCAAAAAAGGAATCATTGACATGAAATAAATTCTGGCAGAAAAATAAAAAAGGGAAAACCTCTTTAAGAGAAAATTTGCCCACAAAAAGTACACTTAAAACCGTAAGGATCAGTACAAAAAGATAATAGTTCGGAAGAGTACGGAACCATCTCCTTATCCAGAAATTGAAAAGTTCATATCTGGTGAATCCATTTTTTTCAACAGACTTGATGATGATATTTCCAATGAGGAAACCACTGAGAACAAAGAATATGCACACACCATCAAAAATGAAATATTCTAAAAAAGTGTAAACTGATGATGGAAGGAGAGAAGCATTATGGTTGATAACCACAAACATAATGGCAAGCATTCTCAGAATATCCAATCCGAATATCCGATTATCGCCAATATCAAAGGTGAAAATTCTTTTAACTAGCATGTGTTATTAATGATCTATGAAAACTTTTTTAAAAGTATCCATTACCGGATGAGGAAGAAATTTTTCATAAAGCTCTTTTGCAGATAAACTGAGATCTGCATCCAGGATGATGTTCTGTAGCTCCTTACTGTCATTATAATAATAAGCCTGATCTTGTAGATGGGTGATGTGAGCTTTTTCCGGAGGATTGGCAAAAGCAATCACCGGTTTATCCATAATGGCAAATTCAGCAACGGTAATTCCAAAAGTTTCTCCTCTTTCCCGTGCATGAAGTAAAGCATTGCAGGTATTGATGAACTTTTGCTTCATGATAATATCTGAACTTGGCGGAAGAAAGATGATGTTTGACGGAACAGATTTCCACCATTTCTTTTTGATGAAAGAATCTACTCCCATAAAAATGAAATAGATATCTTTATATTTTGATGCTATTTTTTCAATAGTTTTTTGAGCAAAAAGAATATTAAAGCTGATATGGCCGCCATAATATCCGAAAACCTTTGCATTCTTTGGAATATTCAGTTCTGCCCTTAAATTCTCATGAGTTTGGGAATCAAAATTGACCATGTGTGGAACATAAGGATATGTTGAATCTGTCATCTCTTGGCTCAGCCATTCAGAAACATAGGCATATACGTCTCCATGAGGTTCAAAATGTTTGAAAACACTATGGATTACGGATTTACATTCCTTGGTATCTATACCGTCTATATTTCCATTTTTAATAGCATAAAAAAGATCTATATGATCCTCACGGATAAGCTGATCCACTTCACTGAAGTCTGAATAACCATGTACACGGAATCTTTTTTCAAATTTTTCAACACCTAATGGATGATTGGTCTTTGAATTTTTATTGTAGACAATTATAGATTCATTGCCCAGATATCTCTCATTGAAATCTGCATAATCATATACTGCTATGGAAGTCCCTCTGTAGTTGAGTTCATCCTCATGGAAAAGAATCTTCATCTTTGGTGTGTTATTTAAATATATTTTTCAGTCTTCCTATGATCTTTTGAACAATGGTTTTCTTCGGATACTTGGTAAGGTCATTGTGTTTAAAAAGTCCTTCTCCCTGTGCAATCCTAAAATTTTGTTTTACCCACCAGGCAGCAATATTTCTTTCTAAAGAAGCTGTTTCTCCTGAGAAAGGGATAATGGTATCAAGCAAGAAATTTTTTCTGACAAGGTAAGGATTATTGGTCCAGTTGGCCCAACGTGAGGTGGTAATAAAATACTCACCTTGTTTTTGTATTTTATCAGGAAATTCTATTGCAGGATCAAGCCAATGCAGGGATTCCAGGAGATGAGGTGAAGTACATTCATGCCAGTCATCATAATAATTCAGCTCATTTCCTTTATGCCTGATGGAAATAAGAGGATAGCCTGGTGTATTTCTGCTTCTATATCGAACTACATCAAAACCATTGTCAAGCATTTTTAATCCGTTTTTAAGGCGGGAAAATACGGTTTCCTGATCTTCAATCAGCTCAAAGTCATGCTCCAGAAAAAGAATATTTTCACAAGCCGCATTTTCTGCCAACATTTTCATTCCTTTTCCGATTCCGATATTATCTTTTAGTCCTATATATCTGATTTTATACTGATTTGCCAGTTTTTTATCGGACTCACTTACTTCCTGAAAAAGAATTACAATATCATCAATCATATCCAGAAGACCATACTTCCGATAGGACTTTAATGTGTTTCTCAGTGTTTTTCCTGTTTTCCAGGAGAGAATGCAAATGCTGATAGGGAGTGATTTCAAAGGGTTAATTTTTATTTACTACATTATTCATCAGTTCAATTACTTTCGTTGTGTAACTTTCCCAAGTTTGATCTTTTACTAGTTCATGAGCTCTTAAACATAGTTTCGTATACTGCTCTTCGTTCATCGTAAGAATTGTTCGTATACTATCTACAATATCACTTACTTCAGTATTTTGAAGATAAATACCGAAGTCATTGTTCTCTCCATAATCTAAAGCAAAAGCTTCATAAGGTTTTATAATGATAGGCGTGTAGTAAAACATACATTCAATTGTACTAGAATATGCAGCCCAAATTTCGGATGGATTTACAAGAATTTTTGCTTTAGTAATAAGATTGTAGTATTGGGTATTTTGTTCCGGATCTCCCTTATCCAAATATTCATAACAAATTATGTTTCGATCTGTATTTTGTAACAACAATCGATCTTTTGGAATATTAATTATATTTAAAGTTAAATTAGGAAAATCTTTTTGTAAAATTCTAACCGCTTCTACCAACTTTCTCGCACCTAATAAATATTTCATTGATCCAATAAGCAGTAGTTCTTCTGATTTTTTTTTCTTATCTAAAATTTCTTGAAAAGTAGGCTTATTAAAGTTTATATCATTAACAACATTACTGCCGAGATGATGTACTTTTTTACCATGGCGTTCAGAAATGATTTTTTGTGCATCTTTAAAAAGTGAAACTACTAATTCGGAATTGTTAAAGGCTTCATGTTGATATTTGATAAACCATTTTTCAAAGAAGTAGGGTTTCCTCTTTAAGCGATCTAAGATAACCATGTCATAACTCCAATCGTGAAATAATAGCGATGGTGTGTTGCTGAATTTATTATAAAAATCGAAACTCAATATAATAACAAAATAAAGATCCGGGTTATTTTTTACAACCTTCTTGATCTTTTTATAAGCTATCATCCTTGAAATAGGAGTCTTAATAAATTCATATTGTTGACTCGGGAAAAATCGAGATAAAATTCTTCCCGGGTATTTATTCCATAAGGTTTCGTATTTCGTTGCAGGCGAGAGATCTACACGCAGAATTTCATATCCCTGCTTTTTTAAATTTTCAGAAAAAAGGAACGGTACATTAGACCAGGCTTTTGGAGAGTTTGAATCTCCATAACAAACGAAAAGAATTTTTTTACTCATTTAGAAATTTTTATAGATTTAAAAATGGGTGTGGTGAGTTAATAATTTGTTGGCGATGCTCATGAATTTCTTGTAAGCGAGGTAAAAAATATTGATTCATTTCACGTTGCTCAATACGTTCTTTTGTATAACCTTTTAATGCGAATTTATAAAAATCCCATAATAATTGCTTTTTTATTTTTATTGGATCAAAGTCAAATGCAGGATTCATAAATTGGGTTTGTTTTTGTAACCTCAATGAAAGCCATTTTTCTTTATAAGCGGCTTCGGGACTTTGAAACGTTTTATGCTGCTTAGTATCATGAACTACAAGGCTATCCGGACAAAGTATAACTTTCTTTTTATTATACAAAACACGATTTAAATAGTCATAGTCTTCGCCATAATGGAAATAAAACGGATTGAACCCACCAACGATTTCAATGGTAGATTTAGGTAATAACCAATGGGCAGCGTTTACAAAATCTATTTCATACCATTTACTTTGCTGTTTTAAAAATAGGTCGGAAATTAAACGGTTTGTTTTGGCATATTTTCCCAGATAATTTTCAAAATGGAGATCTAATTTTTTTTCGCTTCCGTCCAAATGCATAGGACTTAGGATGCCAATTTGCTCTTTGTTGGGATAATGATGATAAACTTCCAGTAATTGTTCTATACTGTTCGGGAAAATCCATGCATCCTGATTCATCAAATAAAAAAAATCGGCTCCTTGTTTATAAGCTTTTTCAATACCAATATTATTTGCTTTACCAAAACCTAAATTTTCCGGAGACTGAATAAAATCAACTTCAGGAAAGTTTATTTTAATATAATCTTGAGTGCCGTCCGTAGAGCCGTTATCAACAACGATTGTTTGTACGGGAATATTGGATTTTCGTAAACTGGTAAAACATCTTTCTGCCCATTTCATGGCATTATAAGTAACAATGATAATATACATATTAGCCATCTTAAATATACTTTTGAGTTAGCGTTTCTAAGTAATCTTCTGGACTTATTCCAGAGAAAAATGAGTTGATGTTTTCTCCAAAATCTACTTTATAGAAATCTCCTTCATCACTTTCCGAATAGATTCCTTTTTGCTGAGTTTTCTTTTCAATAGCTCCGATAATTTCCTTTAAATCATAATAATAAGGAAAAGCACAGTTAACAATATTATTACCAAGAAGAATACAGTTGGTTTCCAGGAATTTTGTAATATCATCCATGTCTATCAGTAATCTTCTGGCTTTATTGTGAACTGTAAATTTATGAGTATTTGTAATCTGATTGTTTAAATAATTAAAAAGAGTATTGGGGTTTCCACCTTTTCCTACAATATTCCCTATTCTTAAAATGAGGTAGTTATCTGAATTTTTTTTAATATAATTTTCCATAGCCAGTTTATGCAAAACATAGTGGCTATTCTGTTTAGACTGGTCATTTACACTTAATGTGGAAAAGTATATCAATTTTCTATCGCCAGTGTTTTCCAGAGTATTTTTTAAAAGAGTAAATTCTCTTTCAAACTCAGAGCTTCTGGTTTCAAGGGAATTTGAAACGCCTGAAGCAAAGAAAATATTATCCTCTGAATCTATGTCTTTTAATGAATTAGCGATAAGCCCGTTTCCTATGATCATATTATCTAATTATTCCCCTTGTGTTAAATTAATTTTTTTATTGATATCTCCAGAATGTCTGATGTAGCTAAGATATTTTTTCATTATTTCCAAATGATGCTTAAGTGTAAGTTTTTTAGGATAAAACTTCAAGGTAAACAAAATATTTTTTCGGTTAATTAGGTAATATGTAAAATAACGATAAAGAAAGTTATTAAATACATCTTTTTCGACTTCAGAATCTGTATGTATGTTGAAATTTGATCCTAATTTTAATTTAATAGCTATGTTTGTATCAAACCAGATCTTATTTAGATTTCCTCCCGAAAAATGTTGAATAAGAATATCGTCTATAACATAATTCTGAAATTTTTTGGAAGTCCTCAGGCTAAAATCAAGATCATAGCCGTGAAACCCTTTTAGATTTTCATCAAATCTGATCTGAAGATATTTCTCTTTTTTTATGGCTAAAAAAACACCATCTACAGCCAGTGCTTTCATTAGATTTCCCGCCATGGAATGAAGATGTGTATAATCTGTATTTTGTTTATTTCCTTGTAATATATTTATAAAATTATATTTTGTTGCCACTGTCCAACTTGAAGGGGCCGAAGGGACATAAGAAGAACCTGCTATTCCAATGACTCCTGTATTGTCTTTGTTCAGGCTACTTAATAGTTTTTCGCCCCAGTTTTGGGTATGAAAAATAATATCTTCATGAAGGAACAGAAGATTCTCGTACTGACTTTTTTTAGCTCCTATATTGTAAGCTTTTGTAATACTCATTAAATCAGGATTCCATATTTGAATAATTTCATAAAGAAAATGATCGCCAATAGTCTCGTTAATATTTTTAACAAGTTGGTCGTAATATTTTTGCTGATATGATGAAACTATAATGGAGAGCATTATTTACGGAGTTTTCTTAATATTTTTTTAAAAATAGGTTCATTAACAACTTCAGTTAATTTTTCATTGTCCGTTAGTAACTTTTTGTTTTGTCGTACGATATCAAAAAATGTTCCGTATATTTTAAAATATTCATTTTGGTGTTTATTGAATATGTACTTAAAAGCCTCTTGTTTTTGATGTAAATTTTTGTTAATATTTACATCCCTCGATACATCTTTTCTTCTGTAATAGAAACCTAAATAATCCATACAAATAACTTTCTTACTAGAATTTTTCAAGAGTTCAATCCAAAATTCCCAATCCTCAAATCCGTGAATAAGATTTGTATCATATCCAATTGTTTTTTCCCAAGCTGCTTTCTTGAAAAATGCGGAACAAAAGATAAGATTATGCATAAGCAGAAGATCATAAGAAAAATTATCTAAAATAAATTCTTCGTTGCTATTTCCAAAAAATGATGCCCTACAATAAATCACATCAGGATTTTTGTAGAATTCGTTAGAGGCAAATTCTAAGTATTGAGATGCAATTTTATCATCACCATCTAATGGTAATATCCATTCTGCATTAGCTTTTTCTATTCCAAAATTCCTAGCCGAAGATACACCTCCGTTTATTTTTTTAAAATATTTAAATCTTGAGTCTTTATCTAACCAATTTTTAACAATTTTTTCTGTGTTGTCTGTAGAACCATCATCAATTATAATACATTCCCAATCCAAATAAGTTTGATCTAATACAGATTGCAGACATTCATCAAGATAATTTTCTTGATTATAGCATGGTACTATGATGGAAACTTTAGACGCCATTTTCTTTTGATATAATAAATTTTTTTGAGAGCCTTTAAAAAAGCTTTAATTTTAAAATGTTTAAGATAGAAGAATATTACTGAACAATGAGCATTATATGTGTTATAATTACTGGAACTTAAATATTCTTCTACTACGTTGGCTATAAATTGGTAATCAAATAATGATGAGTATTTTGTGACCAGAATTTCTCTTAATTCAAAATGGGCCTTCAGCTTTTGATCATCCAAATGATCTGATCCTGAAATGCTGGATTCCGAAATTCTTACCTTTACTTTACTGTTCTTGGTATAAAGAATATTATTTCCTTGAGAAAATAACAAGATGGCCAAATCATCACTTCCCCAAGCTAACGTAATTTTTTGAAACCCAATTCTTTGATAGCTATCAAACTTAAAGATGTTTTCTGAGAGGCTACTTCGTATTTCTTGAGTATATTTTTTGATAAAAAAATCTGAGGGTTTTAGCTCCGAAAAATTATAATCAAAATTTTCTATTACTTGATTTTTTTCATCAATCCACTGATGTGAAAACTTAATGACAGAGATTTTTTTGTCTTCAACTAAAGGTAAATTTTGGTAAAACTCCTCTGTGAAATTTTCAGAAATCATATCATCATCACCTAATATCTGAAACCATTCTTCCTGAACATTTTCCAATATTCGCTCCCACTGAAGTGCTAGATTTTGACCGCCAATATTTTTTTTATAATCAAAATAATGATAGTCATCTGCTTCAAAATATTTTTGAATGATAGGCAGGGGGTCATTGGGGCTTGCATCATTACCTATATACAAGCTAAAGTTCTTATTGCGTTGTTTGGCAACGGATTTTATGGTTTCCTCAAAAAAATCTATCTTATAGTAGGGGATAACTATAGCCAGTTTATTCTGATGACTCTGAGTCGTCATTTTATCAGGTTTTATATGTTACACTTTCCGATTAAAAACTATGAATCATGCGTACAAATAATAAAGTCGCAATGCAAGACTTAGCTGATTCTTTTTTCAGAATAATTATTAAATATTTTTATTTAAATACTAGATTTTTTTTTCAAAACCAATAACTGATACCCTTCATCGCATAGATTCATATCATACTGATTGGTAAATTTTTCAAAATCTTTTCCAGTTATATTTATTACCTCTTCCGGGGATATTCTGTTTAGTATACGGTTTTTAAGAGTATATTCCTTTCTTTTTCTTTCACCCGGTATTTTTACCTGCTGCAGCATGATCTCTACGATTTCAAATTTATCTGAAAACAGCTTATGGAAATCATAGAAGTTCCATTCAATAACGTGAAAAGGGTTGTTGGGTTTTGTATTGGTGATTTTAGTAATAGGAGTAGAAATTAATAAAACGCCGTCATTGCTTAAATTATTATATAAATTATCAATAAAGTCAATGTAGTTGGGAACATGCTCAATAGTTTCAAAGCTTACTATTACATCAAAAGGGTATTCGTTTTTGTATTGTACTCCATCTTCTACTAATCTTTTCAAATTATGATGAGGATATCTATAATTTCCGTAACGAACTGCTTCATTACTTAAATCTACACCAATTATAGACTCTGCTTCTCCTTTATTTGCAAGAAGATAAGTTCCATAGCCACAACCGCAGGCAATATCCAACACTTTTTTACCTTTTGTATAGTTTTGTGCATATTTATATCGGTCAAGATGTTCATCTTCATATTTTTTTAACATAAAGCCATACACCCATCTTTCTGCTTTTCCATATACAAGTAAATCGGAAAGATTTCTCAGTTCAAAATTTGTACAGAATAGTTCTTCTTCAATATTATTTTCTCTCATTTGTCCATTTTTGGTTTATTATAAAATATCCTTGCGAATAGTCAGGTTTTTCTAAGGTGAAGTTGTCTTTTACATTAACTATGAGTCCTTTATCGTAGTAGTCAAGTGTTTCAGTATTGTCACCAATGTAAATTTCACAGGTATATTTGCCTGATTTTAATGGAAAATTATCTAATGTGCAATAAATCGTATTTTCTCCAATTGATAGATCAAACATTTTTTGAAAATGACCAGAGAAAGGAGTGAATAGCCTGTTACCCATGTCATCATTGAAACCAATACCTATTTTAACGTTTTTTAAATTTTTGTTTGAATAAATATTAAATTCCAAAACACCATTTTTGGCCGTTTGTAAATTGCTTTCAAGGTCATCTTCAGTATATGATTTGAAAGATTTCAAGTAGACATCTTTGTTAGAGTTAGGAATGATATCTTCGCTTTCAGCATTATGGGTGTACATGCTGATGATTGTACTAATATCTGCAGATTCTTTTAATAACCCATGTTCTAAAAGAATTCCTTTCTTACAAAGCTGTAAGATACTGGGAAGGTTATGACTTACGAAAAGAATAGTTCTTCCTTCTCCTTTGGTAACATCACCCATTTTTCCCAGACATTTTTTCTGAAATTCTGCATCACCTACCGCTAATACTTCGTCAACAATTAGAATTTCAGACTCTAAATGTGCAGCTACAGCAAATGCGAGACGTACGTACATTCCCGAAGAATATCTTTTAACAGGAGTGTCAATATACCTTTCTACTCCCGAAAAATCTACAATCTCATCAAATTTACGCTTGATTTCTTTTCTCGTCATTCCAAGAATTGCCCCATTTAGAAATACATTTTCGCGGCCAGTCATTTCAGGGTGAAAGCCGGTTCCTACTTCTAATAGAGATGCTATTCTCCCATTTGTAAAGATTTTACCTGTGGTAGGTTTAGTTACTTTACTTAAAAGTTTTAAAAGTGTTGATTTTCCAGCACCATTTTTACCTATTATTCCTACAGCATCTCCTTGTTCAATTTCAAAGTTGATATCACGGAGTGACCAAACGTAGTCAGAGTTTCCTTTGGAGCTTCGGTCATTGGCTTCACCAATCTTAAAATAAGGATCTTCTTTACCTCTTACCTTATGCCAAAATCTGTTGAGGTCATGTGATAAAGTACCGGTTCCCACTTCGCCCAGACGATATTGTTTTGATATGTTTTCTGCTTTTAAAGCTAGCATGTTGTAGTGTTTTAAATTTTTTATTCAGGTGTTTTTATCTTCAAAATACAGTTTATACCGTGTCCATAAATGTTTTTTCAACCTTGTTGAAGGTAACCACTCCTATAACAAGAAGAATTAAAATAATAACGGTACTGACAATTAACATTGTTGGAGAAAAATCTCCTACTCCCAGCCAGCCATATTTGAAACATTCGAAAATACCTGTTAATGGATTGAAGCTAGCTAGTTTTTTGAAATATCCTGGTAACATAGATACTGGATAAATTACCGGTGTGGCATACATATATAAGCTTATACCGAATGTTAAAAGCATACTTAGATCCTTATATTTTGTAGTAAGTGCTGAAAATATCATTCCCACTCCCAGAGCAAAAAGAGCCATGAGGATGAGTAAAAAAGGTGTTGCTAGAACCCACCAGTTGGGAGAAATCTCATTGTTGATAAGATAATATACCCATACAGTCAGAAATAGGAGAAATTGTACACTTAACCGCATTAAGTTTGAAATAACAATTGAAATGGGAGTTACTAATCTTGGAAAATACACTTTACCAAAGATATTGGCATTCCCTGTAAAGGTAGCCGTTGTCCCCAGTAGCGCTCCGGAAAAATAATTCCATAAAGTTACTCCTGCAAGGTAAAATAATACACCAGGAGCTCCATCTGTAGGTAACTTCGCAAATCTTCCAAAAATAATCAGATAAGTGATTGTGGTGAAGATGGGATTGATAAAAAACCAGATTGGTCCTAAAATGGTTTGCTTGAAGCTTGATATGAAGTCTCTCTTTACAAACATGTAAATAAGATCCTTATATTGCCATACTTCCTTGAGTTTTAAATCAAATAAAGAATGATTGGCTTCAATAGTTTCTGTCCACTTTTGCTGTGGTTCATTCATCTGTGTAAGTTTTTACAAATTTATAATAATTAATTCTTACCGGATTTTTTACCTTGTAAATTATTGTTTACATAAAACTAAAAAATAACAACTAATATATTGATATTTGTTATTATGAACAAAAACTATTGACTATAAAGCCAATAGTTTGTTATGTTTATAAATGATAGGGTTATTGTCCAACAAGTTGTTTCAAGTACTGACCGTAACCACTTTTTCCATATTTAACAGCTGTTTCCAGTAATTTTTCTTCATTGATGAATTTATTTCTGAAAGCAATCTCCTCAATACATCCAATTTTGAAGCCTTGTCTTTTTTCAATAACACTTACGAATTCTGAAGCATCATTAAGTGAATCAAAAGTTCCTGTATCCAGCCATGCTGTGCCTCTGTCCAGAACGCCTACTTCAAGTTTTGCATTTTTCAGATAAACATTGTTGATGTCTGTGATTTCCAATTCGCCTCTTTCAGATGGTTTTATATTTTTAGCGATTTCCACTACATTGTTATCGTAAAAATATAACCCGGGTACTGCATAATTAGATTTGGGTTTTAAAGGTTTTTCTTCAATAGAAACAGCTTTGAAATTAGCATCAAATTCTACAACCCCATATCTTTCAGGGTCTGCAACGTGGTACGCGAAAACAACACCTCCATCCGGATTAGTTTTGTTTTTTAATAAAGTTCCCATTTCAGAACCGTAGAAGATATTGTCTCCTAACACAAGTGCTGCAGGATCATTACCTATAAATTTGTCACCCAGAATAAAGGCTTGTGCCAGTCCGTCCGGGCTTGGTTGTACGACATATTCTATATTACAACCAATCTGAGAACCATCGCCTAACAATTTAATGAATCCAGCTTGGTCATGTGGAGTCGTAATGATAAGGATATCCTTAATTCCAGCTAAAAGTAAGGTGGATAATGGATAATAAATCATGGGTTTATCATAAACAGGCATTAATTGCTTGCTTACAGCAATGGTTAGAGGGTAAAGTCTTGTTCCGGATCCTCCGGCTAATATTATTCCTTTCATCTTTTTTATTATTTGGTATTCCCTATTAAATAGTTCATCTGATTTTGATATTTAAACCAATAGCAGGAGTCATTAAAAGGGCTGAATTGTTTTTTGGACAATTGGCCACCATACTCTTTTTTAATTTTTTCTAATAAAAGAAAATGAACTATGTAACGAAAGTTTAAAATCATCAAAATTGAAATTTTTGATGATTGAATTTGTTCTTAGTTGTATTGTTTTTCGTAATACTTTTGATAATCTCCGCTGGTTACGTTTTCCAGCCATTCTTTATTTTCAAGGTACCAGTCAATCGTTTTACCTAATCCTTCTTCGAATGTTACAGATGGTTTCCAACCCAACTCTTTGTTTAATTTATTGGCATCAATAGCATAACGTTTATCATGACCAGGTCTGTCCTTTACAAAAGCGATTAATTTTTCAGAGTGCCCTTCAGGTTTTCCTAATTTAGCATCCATTTGTTTAATCAATTCTTTTACCAGATCAATATTTTGCCATTCGTTGAATCCTCCGATATTGTAAGTTTCTCCGGTTTTAGCTTCATTGAATATCTGATGAATTGCTCTTGCATGATCAATGACAAATAACCAGTCTCTTGTATATTTTCCATCTCCATAAATTGGTAATGGTCTTTCATTAATGATATTGGAGATACAAAGTGGAATTAATTTTTCCGGGAAATGGTTCGGTCCGTAATTGTTTGAACAGTTTGAAACAATAAATGGCATTCCGTAGGTATTTCCATAGGCTCTTACCAAATGATCTGAAGCAGCTTTTGATGCGGAGTATGGAGATTGCGGATCATAAGAAGTAGTTTCTAAAAAGAAACCAGTTTCTCCTAAGCTTCCATAAACTTCATCTGTTGAAACATGATAGAAAAGGTTTGTCCTTTTTTCATTTGGAAATCTTCCATGGGTGTGATCTGGGTTTAAGGTCCAGAATTCCTTACAAAGATTAAGAAGGTTGGCTGTTCCGTTTACATTAGTATTGATGAATGCCATCGGATCAGTGATGCTTCTGTCAACGTGACTTTCTGCAGCTAAATGTACAACTGCATCTGGGTTATATTTTTCAAAAACTCTTCTTAGTTCTTCAGGTTTTGTAATATCTGCTTTTTCGAAAACGTAATTAGGCTCATTTTCAATATCTTTCAGATTCTCTAAATTTCCAGCATAAGTAAGCGCATCAAGGTTGATGATCATACTTTCCGGATTGTTTTTTACAAATTCTCTTACAACATGGGATCCAATGAATCCTGCTCCTCCCGTAATAATGATATTTTTCATTTCTTTATTTTGTAATTGTTTTTCTACCTATACTTTTATAATAGAATCCATTTTGTTCTGGAATTTCTAACGGATACATATTCCTTCCATCAAAAATAACTTTATTTTTCATTTTCCTAGCCATAAGCTCGAAATTAGGATTTTTGAATTCCGGCCATTCTGTAGCAATAAATAAAGCGTCTACATCTTCTAGTGCGTCATACATTCCTTTTGCGTATTGTATTTTGTCTCCCAGAAGTTTTTGTACATTGTTTTCAGCAATAGCATCATAAGCTACTACTGTTGCTCCTTTTTCTAATAAAAGAGCAATATTATCTAAAGAAGATGCCTCTCTGATGTCATCTGTATTAGCCTTGAAGGCAAGCCCCCACATAGCGATCTTTTTTCCTTCAATATTTCCACTGAAGTATTTTTCAATTTCAGAAACAAGTATTACTTTTTGAGAAGTATTTACGTTTTCTGTAGCTTCAAGGATCTGAAAGTTGAAATTTTCCTGTTTCCCTGATCTTATAAGAGCTTTTACATCTTTAGGGAAGCAGCTACCACCATATCCGATACCAGGGAATAGGAATCTGTGCCCGATTCTGTCATCACTACCCATTCCTAATCTTACCTTATCTACATCTGCACCTACTTTTTCACAGTAGTTGGCAATTTCATTCATAAAGGTAATCTTTACAGCTAAGAATGAATTGGCCGCATACTTGGTGAGCTCAGAAGATTTTTCATCCATGAAAATGATAGGGATACCGGTATTTGTAAATGGCTGATAAATTTTTGCCATAATATCTTTTGCCTTTTCAGAGCTGGCGCCTACAACTACTCTTGAAGGGTTCATAGAATCTTCAACGGCAAAACCTTCTCTTAAAAATTCAGGATTGGAAACAACATCAAAATTAATATTTGTTTTAGAAGATATTGCTTCTCTTACTCTTTCTGCCGTGCCTACAGGAACCGTACTTTTATTAACAACAACCTTGTACTCGGTCATCATTTCTCCAATGTCGTTCGCTACCTTTAATACATAAGATAGATCTGCAGAACCATCCTCTCCTGGAGGTGTTGGCAATGCCAGATAAATTACTTCGCTTTTGTCTAAAGCTTCTTTTAAATTGGTAGTGAAAAACAATCTTTCAGATTGAATGTTTCTAAGGAACATCTCTTCAAGGTTCGGCTCATAGATGGGAACGATGCCGTTTTTCATACCTTCTACTTTTTTTTCATCAATATCAACACAGTATACTGAATTGCCAAGCTCTGCAAGAGTAGTTCCTGTAACTAATCCTACATAACCTGTTCCTACAATCGTTATATTCAAAATGTTTGTTTTTTAAATTCAAAGACAAAAATAATAAAAATACCTTCATGTACTTGTTTAATTTAATGTAAATGAATTTTGATCTATTTGCTTGATAATAAGATAATTTTGCATTTTTAGAAAAAAAGCGTATATTTGCAATGGATTTACGGAAAAAATGGGAAGGCTTCGCAAGAAAGCCTTTTTTCGTACTGTAAATCAAGATAAAAGAATGTATGGAGTTTAAGAAAAGAATTGAAGAATTATTAAATGAATTCCTTGAGACCAGAAAAGATCTTTTTCTTATTGATCTTAAGATCTCTGCAGGGGATGATGTTACAGTGATTTTAGATGGTGACAATGGAGTTTCTTTGCAGGATTGCCTTGATGCAAGCCGTGCAATAGAATTCAATATGGATCGTGAAGAGCATGACTTCAGCCTTCAGGTGATGTCTGCCGGATTAAGCGAGCCATTAGTAACACCAAGACAGTTCAATAAAAACATAGGAAGAGAGATTGAGGTGATGCTGGAGGATTCTTCTAAAATTGAAGGAGAATTGTCAAAAGTAGACGAAGAGAAGGTCACTCTTGTTTTACGTTACCGTAAACCGAAAGATATCGGGAAAGGAAAGGTGGATGTGGAAGAGGAAAAAGAAATTCCTTACACTGATATCAAAAAGGCATTAGTAGTAATTAAATTTTAAAAAAGAAAAAAGAATAGATGGATAATATAGCGTTGATTGAATCCTTTGGTGATTTTAAAGACGAAAAGGGGATCAGTAAGATTGATCTTATGGCAATTATTGAAGATTCACTGAAGACTCTTTTGAGAAAAAGATTCGATTCAGATGACCACTTTGATGTGATTGTAAACCCGGATAAAGGAGATTTTCAGATATTTTTAAATAAAACAATTGTAGAGGACGAAATGTCTGAAGATGACGATTTGGAAATTGAAATTTCTGAAGCGAAGAAGATTGACCCTACCTTCGAAGTAGGTGAAGACTTTACAATGGAAATTCCTGTTGCGCAGCTGGGAAGAAGAAATATTCTTACCCTGAAGCAGATTCTGGCTACAAAACTTCAAGAGCATAACAATGCTATGCTATATGAACAGTTTAGAGATAAAATTGGTGAAATCGTTGTAGGAGAAATCCACCACATTCGTCACAAGCATGTAATCTTATTAGATGATGAAGGAAACGAATTTATTTTACCAAAAGAAAACCAGATCCCATCCGATTTCTTTAAAAAGGGTGAGAATATCAGAGCTATTGTTGAAACAGTAGATTTTAAAGGTTCAAAACCGCAGATTATTATTTCCAGAACTGCACCTAAATTCCTAGAGAAATTATTAGAGCTGGAAATTCCTGAAATCCAGGACGGAACTATCATGCTTAAAAAGGTAGTGAGAATCCCGGGAGAAAAGGCGAAGATCGCAGTAGATGCTTATGATGACAGAATTGATCCTGTAGGAGCTTGTGTGGGTGTGAAAGGATCCAGAATTCATGGGGTAGTAAGAGAGTTGAGAAATGAAAACATCGATGTTATTCAGTGGTCTAAAAACCCTGAGATTTTGGTGAAGAGAGCTTTAGGAAATGTTACCGTCAATAAAATTGACATCAACGAAGATGCTAACTATGCGTTAGTGTATACTCCTGTTGAGGAGATTTCTAAAGTAATTGGAAAACAAGGACAAAATATTAGACTGGCTTCTTGGTTGTCAGGATATGAGATTGATGTTTACAGAGAGTCCAGCGAGGATGACGATGTTGAATTGAGAGAATTTAATGACGATATCGAGCAGTGGATTTTGGATGAATTTAAGAAAGTAGGCCTTACAACTGCAAAATCAGTATTGGATAAAGAAACTGAGAGTCTTTTAAATATGGTAGACCTTGAAGAAGAAACAATTGAAGAGGTTAAACGTATTCTGAGAGAAGAATTTGAAGATTAAGATGTGAAATAAATCTTAATAAGACAGTAAAAAGGAAATACTTTAATTTTAAAAATTAAAAAACAGTAAATAATATAGATGCCAAAAATTAGATTAAATAAAGCGGTTAAGGAATTCAATATTTCGATGTCCAGATTAGTAGAGTTTTTACAAGCTAAGGGTATCGAGGTTGAAAGCAATCCTAACGCTCAATTGGAAGAATCGGCATATTCTGCATTGGAGGCTGAGTTTGCTAAAGACGGCGAACAAAGAAAAGCTTCCCATGAGGTGGTGATCACTAAAGTTCCGGAAGAAAAACTGGAAATTGAAGAGAAGAAAACCCCTGAAGTGATAAGAGCTAAAGCAAACAAACCAGAAACTAAAATTTTAGGTAAAATAGATTTAGAACCTACTAAACCTGAAGTAGAAGAAACACCTGCTGCTCCTGTAGCAACACCGGTTGAAGAAAAGAAAGAAGAAATAGTGAAAGAAGAACCGGAAGTTAAAGCTGCTCCTGAAAAGCAGGAATTTAAAGTTTTGGATAAAATTGATTTGTCTCAAATAGAATCTAGAAATAGACCTGTGAAAAAAGACAAACCAAAAATGGAGGAGAAAAAAGAAGAAGAAAAACCGGTTGAACCTGTAAAAGAAACTCCAAAACCAGTGGTAGAAGAGAAAAAAATAGAAACTCCAAAAGTGGAGGCTGAACCTGAAAATCAGGAACCTCAAAAAATTGAAACTGTTTATCAGAAACTGGACGGTCCTAAGATCGTAGGTGAGAAAATTGACTTAACTCAGTTTGCTCCAAAACCAGGTGCTGGTGCTAAAAAGAAAAGAAAGAGAATTGAAAAGCCAGGCGGCGGTCAGAATAACCAAGGCCAAGGTGGAAACAATCAAAACTCTGGAAATAACAACCAAGGTGGCCAGGGTGGAAACCGTCCTCACAATAATAATGGTGGTGGACAAGGTGGAAACCGTCAAGGACAAGGTGGACAAGGAAATCGTCCGCCAGGTCAAGGAGGCGGCCAAGGTGGTGGAAACCGTTTTGGAAATAACCAAGGTGGAAACCGTCCAGGTGGTCAAGGTGGTGGTGGCTTCAAAAAAGGAGGTCAAAACAACAGACCTGGTCAAAGAGTTATGCCAGTTGAATTAACTGACGAACAAGTTAAAAACCAGATCAAAGAAACCTTAGAAAAACTTACCAATAAAGGAGGTAAATCTAAATCTGCAAAACACAGAAAAGATAAGAGAACGTACCGTAGAGAGCAGGATGAGCGTCAACAAGAGTTTGAAGCACAGGACAGAACACTAAAGGTTACAGAATTTATCACAGTAGGTGAATTAGCAAGTTTAATGAACGTTTCTCCAACTGAAGTGATCTCTGCTTGTTTCTCACTTGGGGTAATGGTTACTATGAACCAAAGATTAGAAGCTGATACCTTATTATTAGTAGCAGATGAATTTGGGTATAAAATTGAATTCTCAGATGCTGACCTTGAAGAAAATGATGCTGAAGATGAAATCGATAACGAAGAAGATCTAGTTACTAGAGCTCCAATTGTTACTGTAATGGGGCACGTTGACCATGGTAAAACATCATTACTTGACTACATTAGAAAAACAAATGTAATTGCAGGTGAATCTGGAGGAATTACCCAGCATATTGGTGCTTACAATGTTAAGCTTGAAAACGGACAGAGAATTACATTCTTAGATACACCGGGTCACGAAGCATTTACAGCCATGAGAGCAAGAGGTGCTCAGATTACCGATATCGCTATTATTGTAATTGCAGCAGACGATGATGTAATGCCTCAAACGAGAGAAGCTATTTCTCACGCACAGGCAGCAGGTGTACCTATGATTATTGCCTTGAATAAGGTTGATAGACCAAATGCAAATCCTGATAATATCCGTCAGCAGCTTTCAGGGATGAATATCCTTGTAGAAGAATGGGGAGGGAATGTTCAGGCTCAGGAAATTTCCGCGAAATTTGGTAACAACATGGATGTTCTATTAGAGAAAGTATTACTTCAGGCAGAAATGCTTGATCTAAAAGCTAATCCTGGTAGAAATGCTCAAGGTGTTGTTATTGAAGCTTCATTGGATAAAGGAAGAGGATATGTTGCTACTATGTTAGTACAGGCAGGAACTCTGAAAGTTGGAGATTATGTAGTTGCGGGTAAAAATCATGGTAAAGTAAAAGCCATGCTTGATGAAAGAGGACGAAATCTTGCGGAAGCAGGGCCATCTATTCCTGTAACAATCTTAGGGTTAGACGGAGCACCTACTGCAGGTGATAAATTCCGAGTATATGCTGACGAAAGTGAAGGTAAGACTATTGCAAATAAGAGAGAACAACTTCAGAGAGAACTTTCTATCAGAACGAAAAAACATACAACGCTTGAAGAATTAGGTAGACGTATTGCTTTAGGAGAATTCAAAGAATTGAATATTATCCTTAAAGGTGACGTGGATGGTTCTGTGGAAGCGCTTTCTGACCAGTTACAAAGATTATCAACAGAAGAAATCAGCGTGAAAATCCTTCACTCAGGTGTAGGACAGATTACAGAGTCTGATATCAACCTAGCGGCAGCATCTGATGCTATTATTATCGGATTCAACGTAAGAGCTGGTGCTAATGCGAAAGATCTTGCAGACCGTGAGGAAATTGAAATCAGAACATATTCTGTAATCTATAAAGCAATCGATGAAGTAAAAGAGGCAATGGAAGGAATGCTTTCTCCGGAAATTCAGGAGCAGGTAATCGGAAATGTTGAGATCCGTGAGGTATTCAAGATTTCTAAAGTTGGTTCAATTGCTGGTTGTATGGTTCTTACAGGAAAAGTAACAAGACAGTCTAAAGTACGTTTATTAAGAGATGGTATTGTGAAATTTGACGGAGAACTTGAAAGCTTAAAGCGTTTCAAAGATGATGTGAAAGAAGTAACAAAAGGTTACGAATGTGGATTGAACTTAAAAGGGTATAACGATATTGAAATTGGTGATATTCTTGAAGTTTACGAAGAAGTAGCTGTTAAGAAAAAGCTGAAATAACATTCAGATAAATATATAAAGAAAGCTGTCTCATTGAGACGGCTTTCTTTGTTTATATTCCCTTTATTGAGGCTACTTTTCTTAAAATATATTGAAATTCTTTAATAAGAAATTTTCGTTTTCACTGTACATTTGTTGGGTTTCTAATCTATTTCTAAAATGAGGATATGTTAAAATGTTTTTTTGCTGACAATAGTGTTGTAGGATAGTTAATGAGTTGCTTAATAGGGTTTTTAAGTGAAAAATGAAAAACAGTCTTGTGGTATATAAAACTTTGTATATTGTTAAAATTGGTTGATTTTTTTTATTTTAAACATCTATTTAGCTGAAAATTAGCACTATTCTAATTTAGATTTATTATAAATAATTTTTTTTGAATCAAATTATTAATTGCTAAATCCCTTTTTAAAACGTTTATTTTTTATTTTCAACAGTAAATATGGGTAAATATTATGAATCTTTCTGTTTTGGAGGGGGTATTTGTATTGCATTGTGAAAGAAAATCACTAATCTGTGCATATAAAATTTGCTAGTGTTAATATTTATTAACATATTTGCCTCTAAAATATATTAAAATTTGTTAATATGAATGTTAAACTACGTGTATTAAGTGCTGGGGCGTTGTTCTTCTTGGGGCAAGCAGCTTTTGCACAGACAACAAAAAAAGATACGGCTAATGCAACTCAGATTGAAGAAGTTGTAATGGTTGGGTTCGGTCAGAAAAAAACAATTCAGGAGATGACTGGTTCTGCTAGTGTTATGTCTGCTAAATCAATTGAAGATATTCCTGTAGCTTCTGTCGATAAAATGTTACAAGGTAGAGTAGCGGGGGTTCAAACTGGTTCTGCTTCAGGGCAGCCTGGAGGTATGACGAATGTTCGTGTTCGTGGTATTTCTTCACTTAATGGAGTTTCTTCACCTATTTATATTGTTGATGGGGTAAGAGTTTCTTCAGGAGATATTTCAAAGCAAAATACAACTACCAATGCTCTTGCTGGATTAAACCCTGATGATATTGAAAATGTAACGGTACTTAAAGATGCTGTTTCTACTGCTGTTTATGGTGCTGATGCAGGAGCTGGGGTTATTGTTATTACGACAAAATCAGGTAAAAAAGGAAAAGCTAAATTTAATGCTTCTTTCAATAGTGGATTCAATGATAGAGCTATAAAACCACACGCTTCTTTCAGATCTGCAGACTGGAAAAATTATTTAGTTGATGCTTATTCAAACCGAGATAAAAAGACTTATACTGCGGCGCAAATTGCAGCTGGTGCTGCAGGAGCTACAGCAGCTGGGATTTTTAGATCTCCGAATGATACTGATTGGCAAGGAGCAACTCAAAAGAAAGGATATCAGCAAAATCTTGATATTAACGTATCGGGAGGAAATGAAAAATTTACTTATTATACATCATTTAACTACTTTAATCAGGAAAGTGTTGTTAAAGGTTCATATTTCAATAGACTCGCTTTTACAAATAAAATTGCATACCAGGCAACTGATAAGTTAAAAATAAGCACAGATTTCCAGGTTTCTTATGGAAAGATCAGTACATTGGCTGCTGGAGGAGCTTTCTCAAACCCTATTCTTGCTCAGTATTTTAACAGACCAACTGACCTTGCTAGAAACCCTGATGGAAGTCTTTATCTTGGTGCATCAAATGGTAGGTTAAGTAATGGTAACTTTAACCCGGCTGCTCTTCAAGAGATGAATTATCAGCGTGCTGGAACTTTCAGAGCTTTTGCTAATTTAAATGTTGAATATAAAATATTAAAAAATCTTACTTATAGATTTGTTTTCTCTCCTGAATACATTAACATGGAAGAGGAGCAATACTGGAATCCATTACACGGAGATGGTAGAGCTTATAGTGGACTAAAGCAATCTGGTGTAAACAGATTCTTTAATTTCAACGTACAGAATATCTTAGATTTTAATTATAGACTTGACCGTCATAATTTTGGAGCTTCATTAATTCAGGAAGCTTATAAAAAAGATAACAAATATTTAACTGCAACTGGAATTACTGTTGGTACTCCAACATTACAGACACTTGAAAACTTTGTTGTTCCTTTTGGATATAATGGACAATTAGATATATCATCGCGTTATGGATATGCTGTTACCGGACATTATGATTATGATAAGTTGGTTATGCTCGATGCATCATACAGACGAGATATCCTTTCTCAATTCCTTCCAGGAAAAAAAGCAGGTAATTTCTGGTCAGTAGGGCTTGGTTTAGATGTGGCACGTTTTGACGTGATTAAAAACATTGAGGCGATCTCTCTATTGAAATTTAGAACATCTTATGGTAAATTGGGGAACCAGATCACGGCAAACCCTTATGCTACCTATTCTTACATAAAGAATTATGACGATCAGGCAGCAGCGGTTATTAATAGAGTGTTTAGTCCTAATTTAAGTTGGGAAACTGTAAATCCATTTAACGTTGGATTTGATTTAGGTTTCTTTAAGAATAGATTGACAATTACTGCTGAATACTATAACAAGAAAACTAAGGATCTAATCTATAATATCCCATTATCTGCAGCTCAAGGAGGTATGGATCCAAACGAAACAAATAATCCTAACTCCAATAATTATGTTGTTGAAAATATTGGATCATTGGTAAACAGAGGTTTCGAATTTGCTGTAAACGGAGATATCTTTAGAGGAGATAGAAACCAATTTAACTGGTCTGTCGGATTTAATTTATCAACACTACATAATGAGGTTACGGAACTATATGGTGGAAATGTTGATACAGGAACACAAACAATTAGAGTTGGTGAAGGTGCTAGAACTTACTACCTAAGAAAATGGGCAGGAGTAGATCCAAGCAATGGAGATCCTCTTTGGTATGTGAATGGAGTAGATGGAGAAACGACTAACAACTATAACAAAGCTAAACAAGCAGTACAGGGATCTTTCTTAAGCAATGTATTTGGTGGAGCTAATACCTCCCTTTCTTATAAAGGATTCTCACTTGATGCACAGTTTACATATGGCTTTGGTGGTAAGATCTTTGATAACTGGGCTTCTTATTTATACTCTGATGGACAGTACACGGCTAGTTATCCTGGATATGATGTAACTGGTGATTACTGGACTCCATCTAATACAGGGGCATCTAATCCAAAGCCAATTGCTACTAATGGAAATAAAAGATCAAATTCTGCTTCTACGAGATTCTTATATAAAGGAGATTATATCCGTTTAAGCAATGCAAGTTTAGGATACACATTTAGTAGTGATTTCCTGGAAGGGACTGGTCTTAATTCAGTGAAAGTCTATGTAATGGCTAATAATGCCTGGACTTACAGATTTGATAAGAATCTGAAGTATGACCCTGAAACAAATATCTCTGGATTTTCGGATCTAAACTTACCAGTATTGAAATCATTCTTATTTGGTGTTAATTTAAGTTTTTAAAAATTAGAAGAAATGAAAAATAAAATATTAAAAGTAGCATTATTATCTCTAGGGCTTTTAATGGTAAATGTCTCATGTAGTGATGATTTTGTAGAAAGACAATTCAACCAGGAAGTGGAGCAGGCTCCTTTGAAAACGATTCAGGAATTGGAATCTTTTTCAAGAGGGATGTACAATGCAATGAGAAATAAAGCGTATTATGGGTGTGATTTCTTAGCATATGGTGAAGTGAGATCTGATGAAATGTATAGTAATCTTGCAAGTGGTTATTATGTGAATGTAATGAACTACACTCAGATATCTTCTGATGGATATGCAAAAGATACTTGGGCTTTTATTTACAGAACAGTAGCAACAGCTAATGTTGTTATTAATACAGATATCAGCGGATTCAATGCTAGTGATAAATCTTCTGCAAACTTTATACAAGGACAGGCTTATGCCGTAAGAGCTTTAGGTTTCTTTGATTTATTACGTGTATACGGACAAAAATATACTGGGGCATCAACAGGCTTAGGAGTAGTATTACCTCTTAAATATGATCCAAGGGCTAAACAAGGTAGAAGTACTATCGCTGAAACAGAAGCACAAATTGAAGCTGATTTTGCTAAAGCAGAACAGTTAATGACGACTAATAATAAAAGTACTAGTAAAACAGAATTATCTGTGGCTGCATTAAAAGGGTTAATGGCTAGATATTATCTGTACAAAGGAAATTATGCTAAAGTTAGACAGCTTGTGAATGATGTTATAACTGGTGGTGGGTATGCTGTTGTACCTGCTACTGATCTTCAGAATTCATATACATTTAAAATGAATGGTTCTGCTGCCAATTCAATTTTTGAGTTAGCGGTAGGAAATACAGGATCTCTTTCTACAGATTCATATGCATATAAAATAAATTATGACGGATACGGAAATGTAGTTGTAAATCCGGATGTTCTTAATTTATATGAACCAGGTGATGTAAGAGCGGATTTCTTTACGGAACTGGAAGGTGATCTATATGTGTCTGCAGGAGAAGCTGGTAAGTACTTGAATATTACAGGATCTGATAATATTAAGATGTTACGTTTTGAAGAAATTCTATTAGATGGTGTTGAAGCTGAACTTAATGGAGGTAGTGCAACTAAAGCTTTAGAATATTTTAACGAAATTAGAACTAAGAGAAATTTAGCAGCTGCTGCAAGTGTTGATATGGCTGAGTTGAAGAAGGAAAGAACAAGAGAACTTATTGGTGAAGGTTTAAGACAATGGGATCTTAGAAGATGGGGTGATGCTGTACCTAGACCTGCAGGTGCTAGTGCAGATCCATTCTTAAATGCATTCCCTATTCCATTATCAGAAACTAACGTGGGTGCTGTTAAAGGAAACCAAGGGTATGATAACTATAATTAATACTTTTACTTAAATAAGTATTTTATATAAAAACCGCTATTATTAGCGGTTTTTTTTATAAAATTGATTTGGAAATATAGTATCTTTACAAATATCAATATCATATAATATGAAAAAATTTTGTTTATCCTTATTTTTATTGTCGGCAACAATAAGTACCTATGCACAAGCAGGCAATGAAAATGTTTTTATGTCCAGTGATAAGATCTTTACATTGGGAGGGAAAAGAGCTAAAAGCGGTGAATATAAAATAGATGGAAATCCATATACCAGTAGTAAAAATTTTGAACAGGTTATTATTGATGGATATTCTAAAAATGTACAGGATCTTCGTTACAATGCTTATGCTGATGAAATGGAATATCTGGATAAGAAAGAGACCTACTATGCTGATAAAACAGATGGTTTAACCATTGTTTTCCCATCATTGAAAAAGACCTATATTGTTAAACATTATACCTATATGGGGAATGAAAAATTTGGATATCTTGTGCTTTTAAGTAAAAAAGATGCCAAATATGGACTGTTCAGACGTGAGAGGGTAGAACTTATGCAAGGAGAAAAGTCAGTGAGTGCTTTCTCAAAAGATGCTAATGATTACTATGCAAAAGAGAAGGATGTATATCTTGTTTCAAAAGGGAATACGTATTACAAGTTACCTAAAAATGTAGATGAGCTTTCAGAAGATTTTTCTTTAGACGCTAAAAGTGTAAAAGAATTTACTAAATCTAATAAGATTAACTTTAATAAAGAAGAAGATTTAGTAAAATTATTCGATTTTATTAATAAATAACACTACTTGAAATCCTATAGGATTTTATGTGTAAAGTAAAAGACTGTCATCAGAAATGAGGCAGTCTCTTTTATTTACGATTATTTCTTATTTTTGCTGAACAATAATGAATAATGAAGTATATCCTTTTCATAATCACTTTCTTTGGCTTCGCTGCCAGTGCACAGGTTGTTAAAACAGAAGATGTCAAAAAGCCCAAGCAGCCCGAAGATACACTGGTCATAGATTCCGGGAAGAAAGATTCCTTGAAAATTTTTAAACCTACTATCAACGATTACCAATATCAGACTCAGTTTTCAGAAAAGAAAGTTTTTGATACGGTAATGACTTTTGATAAAACGTATATTTTCTCACAATATAATAATAATGATAACTTCGGAAGAGTGCAGCCTGCCAATATTGGATCGGGATTTAACCCTCTTGTATTTGAAGTGAATGCAGAACAAAACTTGTCCTTATTACCTTCCAATAAATCTTATATGATTCTGGGAGCAAATGATGTGAAGTATTACGATGTTAAAACACCTACGGCAACATTTATCTATCATAATGCGATGAAAAATGGGGCCGCATTAAGATCTACCTATACTCAGAATATCGGAAAAAGATTCAACTTTGCGATTGAATATATGGGACTTCGTTCACAAGGGCTTTACAGAAACTCACTGGCTGCGAACAACAATACTATATTTTCAGGACATTATGTTTCGAAAAGTGGAAACTATGAATTGTTTGCACACTATCTTCATCAGAATGTCAACAATCAGGAGAGTGGGGGAATTACTGAAGATAACCTGTTTCAAAGTGGAGACAGCAATTACAAAAACAGACAGAATGCTCAGGTAAACCTGGCTTCAACGAGTTCACAATTTGCGTACAGAAGATATTATCTGAGCCATCAGTTTACTCCTTTCAATGCCGAAAAATTTCCATTCCGTATCAGGCATACAATCTACCACCAAGGGAATAAATATTATTATAATCAAGGAGGATTGGAAGGATATTGGTATAAAGATGCAACAGAACTAGTTAATGGTTTTCCTTTGGCAACGAAAAAATATTCCAGCAATCTAAGTAATACGTTAAGTTTGGTTTTTGATAATGAAAAATTTAAGCTAGATGCCGGAGTTCGTTATCAGATGATTAAATTTGGTGTCAAGGATATTATAGCACTTGATGGAGTGCCTTTTCCAGCTGAACTTAAAGAAAGCAGAATTGGAGCTGTAGGAAATCTGCAAGTGAAACTTTGGGATAAAGTTCAATTGAACTCATTCCTTGAGTTCTCAAACGGTAGCCAGTTTAAAAGTTACTTAAGAACTACGAACAATCTGAAGTTTGAGCCAATAAAAGATTACTTTGTGAATGCAAAAGTAAACTTCCAGAGTGCTTACCCATCATTCAATTATTTACTGAATACATCTGTTTATAATAAATTTAATTATTATCTTGAAAATGCGAAGAACCAATCTGTGATGGAACTAGGAGGAAGTATTAATCTAAAATGGTTTAAAACAGAAATTTTTGCGAACTATTTCAGAATTGATAATTATACTTATTTTGACAGTAGTTACGCTCCAAAGCAAAGTGAAAATTCACTAAATATTTCTCAGATTGGAGGTGATGCAACCTTCAATTACGGAAAATTCCATTTGAATACAAGGTTGCATTTCCAAAATGCATTAACGAATAAAAATCTGCTTCCAATGCCAAGTTTTGTAGGAAGAGCTAACTTCTTTTATCAGACTCTGGCATTTAAAAAGGCAGCAGAAATTCAGGCAGGACTTAAAGTATATTACTTCTCTAAATTTAATTCCAGAGAATATTTCCCTGTTCTTAATGAGTATGTTCTTCCTGGTACCAGTTCATTCTCTATTGGAGGGCAGCCTATTGCGGATCTATACATTAATATGAAAGTGAAAAAAATGTTCTTTTTCATAGAAGGTCAACAGATAGGAACCGTTATTTCTACTAACAAAGCTTATGCATTTCCACATTATCCGGTGTATGATTTCAGACTGAATATCGGAATCGTGTGGTATTTGTTCAACTAAAAAACTATACAGGTTGAAAACAATTAATAAAATATCATTTAATGATATAGAAAGCATACCTCAATTAGTAAAAGATTTTTTGAATCAAGATATTGAGGGTTTTGAAAATAAAACATTTTCTGTAGAGCATTTCAGCCAGCAGATTCATCTGAAAAAAGATTCCTTTTCTTCAGAACAAAGGAATATATTATCTGATGTATTCGAAAAACAGTTATCAGATCTTACGCTTTCTTCAAAGCAGAAAGAAAATATTGAAAATCTGAAGCTGCCCAATACTTTTACCATCACAACCGGGCATCAGCTGAACTTGTTTTCAGGACCGGTTTTCTTTGTATATAAAATTCTGCAGACCATAAAAACCTGCACCTATCTTAAGGAGAATTTTCCGGACTTTAATTTCGTTCCAGTGTATTGGATGGCTTCTGAAGATCATGATTTTGCTGAGATCAATCACTTTAAAACGGAGAATAATTATTATGAAATTAATGAGAAATCTGGTGGCCCTGTAGGGCGAATCCAGATTAACGAAACTTACTTTATTTCCGAATTTGAAAAAGAATTCAAAGATTCTGTTTTCGGTACAGAATTGATCTTAATGCTGAAAGAATCCTATAAGGTTGGAAATACTTTGACGCAGGCTATCCAGATTCTGGTGAACCGTCTTTTTTCAAAATTTGGATTATTGTTATTAGACGGGGATTCAAAGGAGCTTAAAGAACAGATTAAAGATGTCTTTAAAGATGAGCTGCTAAATTTCAGTTTGCAGAAAACTTCAAAAGATAAAGTAGACTTCCTGACTGATAAATATGGAAAGGTTCAGGTGAACCCTCGTGAAATTAATCTTTTTTATCTTTCTGAAACAAGAGATAGAATCGATTTTAATGGACAGAAATATTTTGTTGTAGATACAGATATTCAGTTTACAGAAGAAGAAATTACAACTGAGCTTGAAAATCACCCGGAGAAATTCAGTCCAAATGCGTTAATGCGTCCTGTATATCAGGAAAAAGTATTACCGAATCTCGCTTACATCGGAGGAAATGCCGAAATTATGTATTGGCTGGAACTGAAAGATTATTTCTCAAAATTAAATATTCCATTCCCTATTCTGATTCCAAGAAATTCTATGCTTTTCCTGAAAGAGAAAACATTGGGGAAAATTGAAAAACTTGATCTTACAATAGAAGATTTCTTCCAGAATTTTACAGTGATTACTAATCGTAAGATTTTAAATGATAATCCTATTTTGGAATTATTGGATAAAAAAGAAGAAATGTTGGTTCACAATTTTGCTGCATTAAAAGAATCTGCCGAAACTACTGAGAAATCCTTTGGTAATATGGTGAAAGCAGAAGAAGTAAGACAGCTGAAATCATTTAAAAGAATGAAAAAGCGTCTTCTTCACGCAGAAAAAATAAAGCAAAACGAATTACTGGAAAGACTTGAAAATCTGTTTCTGAATGTACACCCATCTAAAACGTGGCAGGAAAGAGTTTTCAACTTTAGTGTATTCTTTTCGGATGAAGGCTATCCATGGCTTGAAAATTGTTTGGAAGAGATGGTGGTTCAAGATTCCAAATTAATAATTGTTGCCATTTAATTTTAAAGAAGTATTTTTGTAAATTATAATTATCGAATATGATAAAGAGGTTTTTTATTCTATCCAGTTTATGTATGGTTTTGGGAGTTTCAGCCCAGAAGTCGCATACCGTTGTACAAGGTGATAATCCTTACAACATTGCAAAGAAGTATGGAATAACTGTAGATGAATTGCTGAAACTAAACCCTAAACATAAAGATGGTAAACTAGCTATCGGAGATGTTTTAACCGTAAAAACAGAAAAAGCAGCAGCTATTGTTGCTCCTAAAACTGTTGCACCTGAAAAAGTAGGTACAATTGCGGGAACTCCGGTGGGCAAAATTATTTTACAGCCTAAGCAGACCATCTATGGGATTACAAAACAATACAGAATCTCTGAAACAGATCTGAGAAAGCTGAATCCTGAATTGGATTCTCATATGAAGATTGGGGATGAGATTACATTGCCTCTTACCAGCATTAAAAAATATGGTGCAGATCAACCTACAGTCACTACAACAACAGTAACAAAACCTGTAGAAACCCCTGTTGAAAAAACAGTAACACCTACACCTACACCGGCTGTAGAAGGAGAAACTTATGTTATTCAGTCCAAAGATAATTATTACAGAATTACAAAACAGTTTGGAATCAGCCAACAGGACCTTTATGCTTTAAACCCAGGTTTGGAAGAAAAAGGATTAAAACCTGGTGAGACTATCAAAATAAAAAGATCAAATACAGAAACTGTAGTTGAAACTACCAATACAAAAGCAAAAATGGATGCAGGGAATGAAAATTCTTCAACGGCTTCCAATAATGTAGTGGCTGGTGATGACTACGTTACCTATACTGTTCAGCAGGGGGATACCGTATTCTCTATTGTGAATAAGTTTGGAGTAAGCATTGATGAATTAATCGCTCTTAACCCAGATCTTTCAAAAGGATTAAAATCCGGAATGGTTTTGAAAATTAAAAAACAAGATCCGGTATATGTTAAGAAAAACGGTGATGCACTAAGTGTAGTACTGATGCTTCCTTTCGGATACAGTACCAACGAAACTCAATACAGAGCAATGGCTCTTGATTTCTTAACAGGTGCTAAACTTGCTATTGAAAGAAATGCAAGAGGAGGTCAGAAACTGGATGTCAAAATTGTGGATTCAGGGAATGAAGCTTCTTTCAAAAACTCTCTTACACAGATTAATCCTGAAAATACAGATCTTATTATTGGACCATTCTTTAAATCCAATGTAATTGACGTATTAGATTTTACTAAAAATCAAAAAATTCCTGTAGTAGCACCATTTGCTAATACACCGGAATTATACAACTATAACAATTTGATTATCGTTGAAACGAATAATCAAACCTATGCAGATAAACTTGTAGAAGAAGTTAAAGCAGTATATTCAGATCAAAAAATATATGTAGTAGCAGATGCTAAAAAAGAAAATGCAAACTACATTAAATCAGGGCTTGAAAAAGCAGTGAAAAATCCTAATATCGTTATTGTAAACTCTCCGGCAGATATTCAGTTGGATCAAAACATGATGACAGGGCAGTCTGCTCCGGTTATTGCTGTATTGGCCAATGATGATATGGGAGAAGTTTTCGCTAATAAAGTGATTGCCCTTTCTAAAGAAGTGCAGGGAGTAAAAGCATTCAGCATGTTCTATTCTCCGGTTTTCGAAAAGAAAGTGGATGATTTGAGCCAGGCAAGTCTGGTATATCTGATGGACAGAAAGATCAATACAGACGGTAACTTTGAAAAAGAGATTCTGGCAGCTTACAAGAGCAAATATTGCAAGACTCCTCCAAAATATGCTATCGTAGGTTTTGACGTTGTTAATGATATGTTGACAAGAGAAAATAAAAAAGGAGAAATTTTCAAACAAATGAATAAGGTGCAGACTCAGCTTGCAACAAAATTCGAGTTTGTGAAATCTAAAGCAAACGGAGCTTATGTAAACACAGGTTACAGAGTAATCCGATTGGTACCTTAGATGATTTATCTTTGTTTAAAAGGATATTGTTAACATTATAGTTATATTTGCATAATATTTAATTCAATACATGAAAGCACTTGTATTTCCAGGGCAGGGTTCTCAGTTCGTAGGAATGGGAAAAGAATTGTATGATTCTAGAAAAGATATTAAAGATCTGATGGAATCTGCCAATGAAATTTTAGGTTTCGACATTCTTTCCATTATGTTTCACGGAGAAGATGCGGATCTTAAAAAAACAGAGGTTACCCAGCCTTCAATTTTTATACATTCAGTAGCAGCATTAAAAGCAGTAAACGGTCTTGGGGCTGAAATGGTGGCAGGACACTCTTTAGGTGAGTTCTCAGCATTGGTAGCTAATGGCGTTTTGTCTTTTGATGACGGTTTGAAACTAGTTTCTGAAAGAGCAAAGGCAATGCAGGAAGCTTGTGATGCCAATCCAAGTTCTATGGCAGCTATTTTAGGTCTTGAAGATGCTAAAGTTGAAGAAATCTGTGCACAGATTAGTGGAATTGTAGTTCCGGCAAACTATAACTGCCCGGGACAATTGGTAATTTCAGGAGAAACTTCTGCAGTAGAAGAAGCTTGCGTGAAATTAAAAGAAGCTGGAGCAAAGAGAGCGCTATTATTACCGGTAAACGGAGCTTTCCATTCACCATTGATGCAGCCGGCTCAGGAAAGATTAGCAGCTGCTATCGAAAATACAAAATTCAGAAAAGCTACTATTCCGGTATATCAGAATATTACTACTACAGCAGTAACAAATCCTGATGAGATTAAACAAAATCTTATCGATCAGCTTACAGGTCCTGTAAAATGGACTCAGTCTGTACAGAATATGATTAAAGATGGAGCTTCTAATTTCATAGAAGTAGGACCAGGAAAAACCCTTCAGGGATTAATTAAAAAAATTGATGGATCTGTAGACACTGCATCTGCAATCTAATTTATAAAAAATATGAGCGCGATATTTTCACCGGGCAAGCTTATGCTTACTTCAGAATATTTCGCAATTGATGGAGCTCTTGTCTTAGCGGTACCCACCAAGCTAGGACAAGAGTTTTTCTTTGAAGAAAAAGATGATAATCAGTCTTTAATTCTTTGGGAAGCTCTTCATCAGAACAAACCTTGGTTAAAAGCTGTCATTGATTATAAAACATGGCAGATTCTGGAAACCAATATTCCATCAAGCGCTGAATTTATTGTCAAGACATTAAAGAATGTTCAGCAGCTTTCTACTACAAAATTCAAAAACGATTTTACTTACCATTTAAAAACCAACCTTCAATTTCCTGCTGATTTTGGCCTTGGAAGCAGTTCTACCTTAATGAACAACCTTGCAGAGTGGGCAGATGTTGATCCATTTTACTTAAATACAATTAGTTTGGGAGGAAGCGGTTATGATATTGCCGTTGCAAAAGAAAAATCGGCAGTCCTTTTTCAGAGCAAACCGGAGATAAGATATGAGAAGGTAGATTTTAATCCATCCTTTAAAAATGAGCTCATCTTTATTCATTTAAATCAGAAACAGGATAGCAGGGAAGGAATCAATCTTTATAAATCAAAAAAGAAGTCTCAGGAATTGGTGAATGAATTTTCAGATATCACAAAGAAAATTTTATTATGCAATGAATTGGAAAGTTTTTCTGACTTAATGATGATTCATGAGCGTAAAATTTCCAATTTTATTGAAATTCCTACAGTTAAAGAAAAAATATTCTCAGATTGCCCTGTATTTGTCAAAAGTTTGGGTGCTTGGGGCGGAGATTTCGTGATGAGTGCCAAATTTGGGGGCTTTAATAACTATTTTTGGGAGAAAGGTTTTACTACTATTTTTGAATGGTCAGATTTAATTAATTTATAATCAGTATTTTACAATCCCCTTTTTTTATTTGTCATTCTGACTTATATCAGTATATTTAAACCACCTTTAACAAATAATTAATATTATTTTTGTTGAAGTCAATAAAGAAATAGAAAATATAAGTAAAATGAAAAACACTAAAATCATCCAGGATTTAGAGAAATTAGGGATTAAAGGAAACTATGAAGTAGTGTGTAATCCTTCTTATGAAGAATTATACCAGGCTGAAGTTTCTCCTGAAAATCAAGGGTTTGAGAAAGCGGAACTTACAGAATCGGGCGCGGTATCAGTAAAAACAGGAATTTTCACAGGTCGTTCACCTAAAGACAGATATATTGTTCAGGATGATGTTACAAGAGATACAATTTTCTGGGATGGTAAGGTAAACTTACCAACTACAACAGAGATTTTCGGGTCTTGTAAAGAACTAGTGATGAACCAGCTTTCAGAAGCTAAGAAAATTTATGTTGTAGATGCTTTCTGTGGAACGAATGCAGATACAAGACTTAAAGTAAGATTTATCATGGAAGTAGCATGGCAGGCGCATTTTGTTACGAACATGTTTATCCGTCCTTCTCACTTTGAGCTTGAGAACTTTGGAGAACCGGATTTCACAGTAATCAACGGTTCTAAAACAACAAACCCTAACTGGGAAGCTCAGGGATTAAACTCTGAAAACTTTGTAATGTTCAACCTTACTGAAAAACTTCAGATCATCGGAGGTACTTGGTACGGAGGTGAAATGAAGAAAGGGATGTTTGCGATGATGAACTATTACCTTCCATTAAAAGGTATGGCTTCTATGCACTGTTCAGCTAACGTAGGTGAAAAAGGTGACGTTGCTTTATTCTTCGGACTTTCAGGAACAGGTAAAACTACTTTATCAGCAGATCCAAAAAGATACCTTATTGGTGATGATGAGCACGGTTGGGATAATAACGGAGTATTCAACTATGAAGGAGGATGTTATGCTAAAGTAATTGACCTTTCAGAAGAAAAAGAACCGGATATCTTCAGAGCAATCAAGAGAGATGCACTTCTTGAAAACGTTGTTATTCACGATGGAGTAGCAGATTATACTGACGGATCTATCACGGAAAATACAAGAGTTTCTTATCCAATCTATCATATCAACAAAATTGTATTACCATCTAAGGCTGGTCATGCGAAGAAGATCGTTTATCTTTCAGCAGATGCATTCGGGGTACTTCCTCCGGTTTCTATCCTGAACGAAGATCAGGCGCAATACCACTTCCTTTGCGGTTATACATCTAAATTAGCAGGAACTGAAAGAGGAATTACTGAACCTCAGCCATCTTTCTCTCCGGCATTTGGTGAAGCGTTCCTTACATTACACCCAACAATGTACTCTAAGACATTGATCGGAAAAATGAAAGAACACGGTGCTAAAGCGTATTTAGTAAACACAGGTTGGAATGGTACAGGTAAGAGAATTTCTCTAAAAGATACTAGAGCTATCATTGATGCCATCATCGATGGTTCTATTGATAACGCTCCTAAAGTTCAGGTTCCAATTATGAACCTTGAAATTCCTGCTGAACTTCCAAACGTTTCTACAGGTATTCTAGATCCTAGAGATACTTACGAAAATGCTTCAGAGTGGGAAGAAAAAGCAAAAGATCTTGCTTCAAGATATATCAAGAACTTCGAGCAGTATTGTGATACTGAAGAAGGTAAGAGATTAATCCCTTCAGGACCGCAATTACAGGAACAAACTATCTAATCAGATATTATACAAATAGAAAGCCTCATCATTGATGAGGCTTTTTTATTTTTATTTCCCACAGATAGCACAAATTTCGCAGATGTCTGTGTTGTAAATGTATAAACTAATACAATTAAGATCTGCTTAATCTGTTAGCAAAATATTGCATTCTATACAAATCAGGGCGATTCATCATTGCTTTATTTTAAGCTCAGTATGGCCAATCTGTATCCATCCATTCCAAAACCGGATAAAACGGCATCGGTATTGGCTGCTGTAACAGACTTTTGTCTGAATTCTTCCCTTTTATAAATATTGCTGATGTGAACTTCTACTTTAGGTTTTCTGATATTCTTCAAACAATCAGCGATAGCGTAGGAGTAATGGGTAAATGCTCCCGGATTAATCACCACTGCATCAAAATCATCCTGCTGAAGCCTGTTAATAAGCTCTCCTTCAATATTAGACTGATAATAACTTAATTCATGAGCACGAAACTCAGACTTTAAGCTGTCCAGATATGTTTCCATAGAAACAGTTCCATAGATTTCAGGTTCGCGGGTCCCTAAAAGATTTAGGTTAGGCCCATTTATAATCAAAACTTTCATACTATAAAATTAATAAGTTTTTTCAATTAAAAATCAAAAACTTCTGTGAATTCAGAGCTTTTCTTTATTGATTTATTAGTGATGATATTTGTCATGTTTAAGAAAATGATAATTGCCGCAAGTCCTTTTTGTAATGGATTTTAATAAAAAGTTATGTTAATTTTTGAAAAATTATCATGAAAAACAATAAGTCTACTTGTTTTATAGACTAAAAGTTTATAGCTTTGCAACCATATTTCGATCGGCTTATAAAGAAAGATGGAGGGAACTGACCCAATGATATCTTGACAACCTGCATTGTGTAAGGTGTTACATTCAGCCTATAAAGGAAAAATAAGCATTTGGTTTATCGTATTTATCGATGCCCTTTGCTGACTTTTCAGTAAAGGGCAAAATTTTAATATATGGTAAACAAAATTGATTATGATTAATAAAAATCTATTTAACTCTAAAGTTTGGATTCCACCAGTTGCTGTATTTTTCCTGGGAATTGTAAGCGTAAGTGCACAGAATTCCAAACCGAAAAAAGATACACTTAAAGAAAAGGAAATTGATGAAGTAGTTGTGGTTGCCTATGGTAAGGCAAAAAGAAATAGCTATACCGGTTCAGTTGCAACTATTTCCAGCGATAAAATCAATAACAGGCCTGTCACCAATGTAACGAAAGCATTAGAAGGTCAGGTACCCGGAATTCAGGTTACGGGTGCTTCAGGACAGCCTGGGGCAACTTCTACTATTCGAATCAGAGGAGTAGGTTCGGTAAGTGCTTCCAGTGAGCCTTTATATGTTGTGGATGGAATTCCTTTTGATGGAAATATCAATGCAATCAGTCCTAATGATATAGAATCTATCAGTGTTCTGAAAGATGCTACAGCAAGTGCTTTATATGGTTCAAGAGGAGCGAACGGAATCATTATCATTACCACAAAGTCCGGTAAAAAGGGGGAAGCCAGAGTAAATCTGAACATCAGCCAGGGGTTCTCAGGAAGAGCCGTAAAAGATTACGAGCAGGTTAATACGGATCAGTATTTCCAATTGTATTGGGAAGCCATGAGAAACGGATATCAATCAGGTTCAATATCTGCCCAACAGGCAGCTCAAATGGCAACAGATAATATTATTTCTAATCTAGGAGTTAATCCTTATGGTGCTAATTATACAAAACCTGTAGGAACTGACGGGAAATTATTACCAGGAGCTAGACCACTATGGAATGATGACTGGAGAGATATTTTGCAGAGAGTGGCTTCCAGAAACCAAGTAGATCTGGATATCAGTGGTGGAAGTGAAAAAAGCAATTATTTCTTTTCATTAGGTTATCTTGATGATAAAGGAATGGCCATTGAGTCAGGATTTAAAAGATATAATACACGATTAAAGCTTAATTCTGAAGTTAAAAGCTGGCTGAATGTTGGAGTAAACTTAAGTTATACCAACAGTATTCAAGAGGCTCCAAGTTCTTCAGATTCTAAAGCCAGCAATGTTATTCAGGCAGCAAGAGTAGTTCCATCTTTCTATCCTTATTACGAAAGAAATCCTGATGGATCTTATGTGTTGGATCCAGAAGGAAACAAGGTTTATGATTTTGGAAAATACAGACCTGCTGTAGCGCTTCCGAATCAAAACTTAGCGGCAAGTTTACCATTAGATAAAAACGAAAATAAGATCGATAACTTCTCAGGAAAGGGATTTATGGAATTAACGTTCCTTCCAGAATTGAAGTTTAGATCAAGCTTTTCTGTTGATATGGTTAATTATAATCAACATTATTATACGAATCCACTTCTTGGGCAATCGAAGGAGACAGGAGGTTCTGTTTCAAAATTAAATAGCAGAACACTTTCTTATACAACCAGTAATATTCTGACCTACGATAAAAGATTTGGAAAACATCATATTAATGTGTTGGCAGGTCATGAATTTTACAAATATGATTACCAGGTTATTTCCGGTAGCAGACAGGGATTTTCTTTACCTAACTATTATGAGCCCGATGCAGCCTCTTTATTGGTGAATTTCGGTGGGAACAGTGATAAATTAAGTTTATTGAGTTTCCTTGGAAAGGTTGAGTATGATTTTGATAATAAATATTTCTTATCTGCATCAACAAGGGCAGATAGTTCTTCAAGATTTGCAAAAGAAAATAGATGGGGTACATTCTGGTCTGTAGGTGGTTCATGGAAACTATCTAACGAAGAATTTATTAAAAACCTGAATTTCTTCAACCAGTTGACATTACGTGCAAGTTACGGGGGACAAGGGAATGATAAATTACTGAAGCCAAATTACGAACCGCTGTATTATGCATATCCGGAATTATATAGAGATTATGCCCTTGCGGGTGAGCCTGGAAAAACATTGGAAAAAGTAGGAACTCCTAATCTGAAATGGGAAACCAATCTTAATTTGAACCTGGGGCTTGAGTTTGCTATTCTTAATAACAGAATTAAAGGTAACGTAGAGTATTTTGAAAGAAAAAGTAAGGATCTTCTGTTTAACGTGCCAGTAGCTCCGTCTTTAGGAATCAGCGATTATCCAGCCAATGTAGGAACTATTAAGAATTCTGGGTTTGAGTTTTCATTGTTTACAACACCTATAAAAACCAGTGATTTTCAATGGAATGTTGATATTAACTTAAGTACCCTAACTAATAAAATCACTAAACTGCCGAAAGGACCTCTTGCAGTAGGATCAACTAAGCAGCTGAATGAAGGCGGTTCTGTATATGATTTCTTTATTCAGGAGTGGGTAGGGGTAGATCCAAGCAATGGTAAACCATTGTGGAAAACAATTACCAAAGATGCTAACGGAAACCCGGTAGAAGGGACTACCTCAGAGTATGCTAAGGCTACAAAAATATTACAAGGTTCTGCTTTACCTAAATTAACAGGGGGAGTTAGTACAAGTATGACGTATAAGAATTTTGATTTCTCAGCATTATTGACTTTCAAGATTGGTGGGAAAATTCTTGATACGGATTATACCTCACTCTTACACAGTGGAAACTCTGGTGGACGCGCTTGGGGTGTGGAAATGCTGAACAGATGGACTCCTGAGAATCCTTACACAGATGTTCCTGCTTTAAACACCAAAACGAATAACTGGAATTCAATGTCTACAAGATTCCTTTATTCAGGAACCTATGCTAGACTTAAGAATGTGAGTTTAGGATATACGCTGCCATCAGATTATTTTGAAACCATCGGGTTGAAGAAGTTCAGAATTTATGTTCAGGCAGAGAACCTTCTTACGTTCTATAAACATAAAGGAATGGATCCTGAACAGGCGCTGGATGGAACAACGTATTATAGATATCCGGCAATGAGAACGATTACTTTTGGTCTTCAGGCAACATTCTAACTTTTAAAATTTGAACAATGAAAAATTTAAAATATTTATCTTTTGCTTTACTAGGATTATGGTCGTTGACAAGCTGTGAAAGTGAAATGGATACAGCTCCTACAGATCAGGCTACCAGTGTGGAGGTTTTCAAAACTGCAGAAAGTGCGGAAACTGTTATCAACGGAACCTGGGCAAAATTCAATAATGACGGAACAACCTTTGCGAATATTGGATACTCAACTGTTCTGAGAGCAAGTGATGCGATGGGAAGTGATGTAGCTGTTTTAACCAATAAATATGGTTTCTCATCTACTTATGATTTTACAGAAATGGTGAATAATACAGTAGGGCGTCCGTCATTTATCTGGACGATGTTGTATTCTACCATCAATAATATGAATAATGTTATTGCTAAAATTGATGCTACGGAAGGAACTCAGGCTAAAAAGGATCAGGTAAAAGGGCAGGCAAAGGCATTACGTGCTTTCTGTTATCTGAATCTTGCCAGCTTTTATCAATTCAGTTATCTGAAAGACAAATCTGCTTTAGCAGTTCCTATCTATACAGAACCTTCAACAACAAGCAGTGTTCCAAAGAAAAAATCCAGTCTGGAAGATATTTATGCTTTAATTAAAAGTGATCTTACAGACGCAGATAATTTACTGAAGAACTATACAAGAAATAAAAAAGATAAGATCAACCGTAACGTTGTAAACGGGATTTTAGCAAGAGTATATTTGAATACCGGAGAGTGGAGTAAGGCTGCAGCAGCGGCAAAAACAGCAAGAGAAGGTTTTGCTTTGATGACTCCGGAAAAATATAAAGAAGGATTCAATGATATTAATAATGGGGAATGGATCTGGGGACATGCACAGACTCAGGAGATGTCAGATGCAAGTTATGCCTTCCATTATCTGGATGTGTCTTCTTCAGGAAGCTACTATTACAGTTTTATGGCAGACCCTTATTTTCAAAAACTGTTTGATGCGAATGACATCAGATCTCAATTATTCTCATGGGACGGTCTTCCGGCAAGAGAAGGATTGTTGAGATATGCTAAATTCAAGTTTAAGTCTACTCTTATTGCAGATATTGTCTATATGAGAGCGGCTGAAATGTACCTGATTGAAGCCGAATCTGAAGCAAGAAACGGAAATCCAGCTCAGGCGGTAGCCGTTTTAAATCAGTTAAGAGCTGCCAGAAATGCGAATGCTTATACAGGATCATTGGCACAGAATGATGTAGTGAATGAAATCCTGATTGAAAGAAGAAAAGAATTATTTGGTGAAGGGTTTTCGCTTTCAGATATTATCAGAACACAGGGGACAGTGGAAAGAAAACCGTTTGTAGATGCGGATGGAAAACCAATCAAAGTTCAGATAACAACCCCAAATGGAACAGTAAAAACAGTGGATGGTAAAGGGCATAGTGTTTTTGATCTTCCGAATAAGACTCCGTTTGTTCCGAACAGTCCTTATTATTTATTCAGTATTCCACTGAAAGAACTTGAAAATAATCCCAATCTATAATCCCAGTCCATAATTAGATTTGATTTTTTAGCCACCGCTTTTGCGGTGGTTTTTGTTTTTGCTACCGAAAGTATCATCATGTTTTTTCAATACTTCAGATAATAAAATCTCCTCCGAAATTTTCGGAGGAGATTTGTTAATAAGTATATTCTATGAGAGCAGATTTTATTTTGTAATGTCTACGTCTTCTAAAGATTTCTCTTTTATGATTTTTTGTAACCTAATTCAACTTGGCTAGGATTAATTGTCTTTTACTATATAAAAAACTTCATCTTTATTAGGTCTTATTATTATAGTGTCCATATTTTTATCTATTTCAACCACACTAATAATTCCTTTATCTTCAAAGATTGTTAATCTCTTGCTCTTGAAAAAAGCTTCCCAATAAATATCTTCAATTTTTCCAAATTCTTTTGTATCTGGTACTCTTAAAGATATTTTATCTTTTTCAATTTTCTTATTGTCGAAAATATCATAACTCCTTGCATATTCAAGCCAAGCTTTATTTATTTGTTTTCCCTTTACATTAGAAACAATATATTTACTAATAATAGTTTTCTCTTTTTCTGCTTCTTGCAAAGAATTGGAGTAATGAAGTTTTCCAATACCCTTGTCCATTGCTAAACCTCCAATTATAAAATATAATATAACTGAAAATAATATAATCAAAATTAATATTGCCAAATAATTATAATTCCTTTTAATCATTATTTTTTAATTCTTTAAAATTAAGATTCGGGATCACTAAATATCCACCATATTGAGACAAACCTGCACCTGTAAGGGCTGCAGATATAATATGATTACAGTTATTAAAAAGAAAATGATAATTACTTTGTAATTGTTTCATTGCTCTTGTTGCAGCTCCCAAATCTTGTGCGGCTGTAATTTTTATCGTAATTGAACCGTCATAATTATACTTTGTTTTAACGAAATTTATAGCTTCTTGTCTGGTTTTAAATGTTTTAACAGTAACATCATTTTTTCCTCCCATCCACATGCTACCTGACGTATCAACCCTTCCATCACTTGCCATATAAATATAACAATCTTTATCGTTACCGATAATTACACCATTATGCCCTTTTCCCCTGCTCTCCGAAGTCTCCCGACTTTGGAGAATGTTTATAAAATTGCTTTTATTTATTGGCTCAAAGTTTTAGGACTTTGCACATGGGGGTTTCCAATTAATTATAGTGTTAAACATTTGTATCAGAACATCAATTTCAAAATATTTTGTTAAAAATAATTATATTTTTGAATAGTATCTGCCTCAAATTTGAGGCAGATATAGAATTATTTATCAATTTTTTCATCTTGCAGAGGAGGCCGAACAAATTTTATAAATTGCCTTTCTATTACTCCGTATTTTTCAAAATTAATTTTTGCTTCTCTTAGACTTACAGCATTAGCTCCGCCATTATAGTCAATATCATTAAGCTGAATACCATCATCTTCCCAATAACATACTGGACATATTTGAAACGTATTATCAGGCTTATATTTAAGAGTATAATATCCGCAACAAGGGCACGGAAATTTTCCATATTTGTTAGTATCCATATAATTGTACTTGTTTTAAATAATAATCCATACCCTGCTCTCCGAGGTATCCCGACTTTGGAGAGCAGAGGTGAACTTTAGACTTTGCGCAACGGGGGATTGATTTTGTATTTCTAACAAAGCTAGTTATTCTGCCGGAAAACATATTATTAGAGACTAAAATTATGCCTGTTTATTCTTCTTTTTAGCAAGACTCTGCGATTATTATTTATTGAGTATTCCACTGAAAGAGATTGAAAATAATCCCAATTTACAATCTACAGTTCATATTAGATTTGATTTTTTTAGCCACCGCTTTTGCGGTATTTTTTTGTTGAATTATGAAGAGATATTTTAATAAAAAAACCGCCTCACTGATGAGGCGGTTTATAGCATTACATTATTAATTTAATGCCAGAGTACTTTCTTTCTTAGGTAATTGCTTTCTACTCTTTTGTAAATATTACTGAAGGTAATATTTTTTCCTGTAAGGAGCTTTTCTTCTAATAATAGGTTCAAATTATAGAATGAAAAATTTTGTTTTTCATAATAAAGTACTGCTTCATTGAATGGTTGAAAATAATAAAGAGTGTTGAATATCCATTTTGCTTCAGAACATTGGTTTCGTAAATCTTCTCCAATAAAATAAAGCATCGGTATCAAAAATTTCTTTTTATCTTCTTCAGTAAGTGACTTACTGAGCTTTTCAGCATCCTTATAGAATGTTTCTGCTGTATATTTAAATCCAAGTTCCTCAAAAATAAGCAACATACTTTCTTTAGTAAACATCTTTTCATTGATTAGATGTTTGTATTGGAAGTAAGGAGTGTCATTTTCTTGGAGTACAGGAAAACTTTTGTTTTCCTCCATTAGTTCATAATCTGCTTTACTTACCAAAATAGAATGCTCTGCTGCCGGAAGATTGGGCATAACAAGTAAATTGTTTTCATCCACAAAATAGGATAGACTTTCATTATAAGATGACATATGGTTAAATTTCATCTTTTTGATGTCATATTTTCTTTCTTCCTCTCCTGATAAGATTTTATATTTTTTTGTTTCCTGACTAGACATATAAATAAACTTAAAAATTGTAACAAATATTATAATCTTTTTCATAAAAACAAAACTATTTAATAAAAGTGGTACTTGGACTCATAGCCCATGGCATCCACCCCTGGATTAATCTCATTTCCATTAATCCGGATACCATTCTATACTGAGCTCTCATTTGTATAACCTGTATATTAAAGAGAGCAGCTTCAGTGTGTATTCCTTTAGAAATTACAGTGTCTGATGTTGTTCCGATTATAAACTGTCCTCCAAAAGTACGCACACCTCTGTTTCCTGCCATAGCTCCAATCATTGAAGCGATTTGTCCGGAATTAGAGCTTGTATATAAGGTACCGTCCATTGCCTTAACTTCAGCAAATTGAACTCCTGAATATTTGTATGTTTTAGTTCCATTAGGAATTGGTATCATAATATTAAACGGACCTACTTTTAAATCGGTCTTTCTGTATTGCATTTCATCATGGATTAAGTCATAGATTCCATCGGGAATTGTATTTCTTGGTCTTCCTTTATACATCCCGGGAATCTTGCCATCATTACTTGTGTAATTCAGTGAAGCATAATCTACACGTATGATTGAATGAAAAGCATTTTCAAACATTATTCCTGCCTTTTGTTGCAATTGTCCGGATGAACAGGTTGTACAGAAATTGGTTTTGACATAATTTAGCAGTATGCTCTTTGTTAGCCCTTCCCAATCACTTTCCATGTTTTCATAAGGAGATACAATGTATCTGTATCCACTAGAAGTAGTACTTGTTGAGGTAATTGGGTTAGCAGATAGATTCCCTGTATAAGAAAGACCGCTTATTGCCCCACCCAGGAAATTATTTCCGTTAAAAGCCGAGTTTAATCCTCCTGAGACAATTCCGGGTAAAATATTTTTAATTGCTCCTGGATTGCTAGCAATGTTGCCTAATGTTCCTGAAAGAGATGCACCTGCTATTGCTCCTCCAAGTACTGCTCCCCATGATTTTTGCCAATCCCATTTGACTGGATTCCATGAGCCGTTTGCCTGTGCACCACTAAAATATCCACCTACCAAAGCTCCGGCTACTAACATCCAAAACTCACCGTTAGGATCATTATACATCATAGGGTTGTTTAATACATATCCATATTTATTATAATTCTGTGTATTATAAAGGTCTTGAATATTTTCATCGGGACTTAAGAATCTTCTTAATAATGGATCATATAATCTACCATTCATGTGGATAATTCCTACTTCAGTAAAATGCTCATGAGATGTATATCCTCTTTCTAGTAGTAAACCGTCATTATTGATGATGTCTTTTATTTTGTTAATATCAGTTTCTACTGTTCCGTTGGCAATCTGTAGGTGAGTTAAATGACCCCATGCATCAAAATGTCTTTGTTCCAGTTTATTCCCTGCTTCATCACTGATTGCTAATATGCTGCCTAAATAATCCTTATGGAGGAATTTATAAGATCCTGTAGTTTCATTATAATTTTTAAGGTAGATTATATTGCTTTCGTAAGGTGTTCCTCCAATATATAGAATATGTTTTTCTTTGCCTGTCGTGTTATTTTTAATAACTTCAAAACTACCTGCTTCACTATAATATTTTGTAAATTTACCCTCTCCTTCAGTATTAAAGTTTCCACCATATATTGCCATTTGCCTCATAGTAGTCAATCCATATTGGAAGGCCATATCTCCTTTTTCTCCATCAATAAAAATAGGATCATTATTCTCATTATAAATAATACTTTGAACAAGATCATTGTTATAATTTTTAACTCCGGATGGATTTAAGGTCATTCCGGTAGGTTGATAGATTTTAGAAGGATTATCAAATTTAATTTTCCCTACTTGATCGTTTTCAAGAATCCTTCCTTTTGCATCGTAAATATTTCTGTTGACTGGTGTACTACCTGTAACGGGATCTGTCCATTGAGTCAGACGATTGGTAGTATCATATCCGAAATTTTCTAAAATGTTGAAACTACCTGATGTGGTTCTGCTTTTCAGCTCGTTTTTAATAGCATCAAAAGTATATTTGATATTTATTAGAGTAGGATTCCCTGTGGAGGTATGTTCTATTTCAGTTAAAAGACTATTGGTGTCGTATTTATTAGTAATCTCGATTGATCCTAATTTTGCTTTGCTTACTTGTCCTCGGACATCCATTTCATTTAATTGCCAAAGAACCTTTCCAGTATTCTTATCTTTAATCTGATACAGTTCACCATTCCATTCACTGTAAATATTTTCAATATTCACTTTGGTAAGTAAACCAGATGAATAGAGACTCTTTTCATAGGAAATGATTCTTGCTTTGTCATCATAAGTAATAGCTTTCTGAATGAAATATTTTCCATTACTGCTTTCCGATACAGAAAGTAATCTTCCTTGAGCATCATAAGCGGTATTGGAATTATAGGGCTTATTTTGGGATGTTCCTGATTTTGAAACAAGTCTGCCTTTATCGTCATATTGATAAGCAATGGTTTTATTAGTGGCTTTTCCACCATCTGTTGTGGACATTTCTTTTTGAGAAATGAGCTGGCCAAATTTGTTATATGTATATTCTTTAATTCCTTTCGGGCTTGTTACCTTTTTAGTTTGTCCAAATCCGTAGTATTCATATTTATATACTCCATTGGAAGGGTCATTGAGTTCAGACTTTCTTCCCCATGAGTCATATTGAGTAGTGACAATATTTTCAGCATATTTTGCCTGAATTTGCTGCCCTGATGCATCATAAGAAAACTGAATGGTTCCTCCTTTATCCGTACTGGATATTATGTTTCCTAAAGCATCTGCTGTTTTGGTAGTAATTCTTAAATTGCCATTGGTTTCTTCTTCTGTAGTTGTATTTCCTGAAACAGATGTTTTTACTTGTTTTCCATTAAGTGTTGTTGATGTGATGACAGCCGGAAATACAGAATCATCATAAGAAATTGTATTCCATTTATTGGGGGTCTGTCCTTCAAAATAAGGCTCACTTTCTCCTATTTTTCTTCCCAATATATCATAAGTAAAGTCTTTGGAAACATATTTTTCTTGTTTAAAACCTTTGGTAGAAACTTTATACTCCTGTCCTAATTTATTGGTGAATTTTTTTGTAATATTTCCGTCAGGATCATATTGTGTAACGATTGAATTATATTGTTTATCTTTAGAATAGGTATATGTAACAGTTCCACTTAGATTCGATTTTGATTTTATAATTTTCCCCCATGAATCATACACATTGATAGAGGTATTTCCTAATGGATCAGTTTGTTTTGTAATTTGGCCCCAATCATTATATGATACATTAGTTTCTAATCCTAAATTATCTGTTGATTTAATAGCAAATTTTCCTTTATTATCATAGAAGGTAGTAGTAATCTGGCTCTGGGAATCAATACTATTTAACGATTCTTTTTGATTAACATTACCAAAGTCATCATAACTATAAATCTCTTCAAAATATCCGGTATTATCCCTGTTGTAAGTCTTATTGGATTTTAAAAGATTACCATTATAAATATACTCTTCTTTGGTTGATTTTGTGTCTCCATAAGCCTGTACAGTACTTGTAATTACTTTTGGCTTTCCAATACTATAGCTGCTTCCTGAATTTGTGTTTGGGGGATAATATTCTGTTTCAGAATTTGTAATAGAAAACCCGTTATTAACATTTATAATTGACTTTTTAGGAAGATATAAATTATCATATTCCAGAACAGTGTGAACTGTTTTTATATTTTTTAAAAAGTCTTTGGATACAGTAATATGTGGATTAATTGCTGTGACAATCTTAGGTTTGTCTGCATCTGAAACATTTGTAATAACACTTCCGTTAAGGAGTTTATCAATCTTATAAGTGTACTGTTTAAAAGATAATAATTGAGAATTGTTTTCAGAAACATCAGCAGGGAAAATCAAATTTTCATTATTAGTTTTGATAGACCATTCTTTTACAGGAATTCCTTCGTTAGTAGGATCAATTTCAGCTCCAGACCATATCTTGGTATTTTCAAATCCATCAGCATACCACGAACTTCGGGCTGTTTTTTTGAATCCGATCATACCTCGTCCAAGTATATTGGAAGTAAGACCTCTGTATTTGAAATTCTGTTTTAATTTACTGGTTGATGAAATGTCTTGTGAAAGTTCAGAAACCACATACATACCTGTTGATTGATTGATCTCAACATAAGGGTAATTTTCTGCCTTAACTCCGTCATATAATCCTGGATTTTTGGATTTGTCTAATTGTTTATAAGTAATATTAGTAGTAACGCCTCCCTGTGTTACACTGTTAATACGTCCTTCCTTAGAGGTGTCATAATATTGGGTTGATACTATAGACTGCCCGGTACCATAAGGATGATTTATTCCGAGTATACTGCCCATTGCCAGCATTTTTAACATAGCCCCTGTCCATTGGTCAGCAGGTACACCCATTAGATCATCCGTACTAACACCCAATACGAATTGCCTATTATTCTCATTGAGATAAATAGGGTAGGCCCCTCCATGTTGGATATTTGTAATAGAATACTGTCCTCCAAATGTTGAATAAACATTAAAGAATGCCTGTCCGCTTGAAGTATAACAAGCTCCTCGAATATTGTCTTCAAGTTTTAATCTCTTAAATAGTTTTTGATATTCAAGTTGAATAAGATCTGTTTTACCATCATTATTAATATCATAAGCAACAAAAGTTCGGGGGTCATAAATTCTGATATTTTCAGTATTGGGATCAACAAATACCCTACGGTCTCTTTCAGGGCGTTCAAAAACGAAAGTGTCTTCCTTAAACCCACGTCCTGTAGAAATATATTTATACCAAATAGCTGCAGTATTTGTTCCTGGCATTACAATGTCAGCCAGACCATCTCCATTAAAATCTCCTACCAAAGCATCTTGCCAATATCCATTTAAGGTCTGATCGTTTGCAGGGTTAAAAGGAGCTATGCTGGATTCATATTTACCTTGAGGGGTTTTCTTAAAAGTTATAAGCTGAGGCTTATTATTATCTAATTTAATAAAATCTAGAAGCCCATCCCCATTGAAATCTCCTATTCTATATTCGGAAAATACATCCGTATCAATACGATTACCATATAATTGGATAGGGGATAGTGATTCTTGTCCCGGAACATCCTGATCTGTATTTAATACAAAATATTTGTTTTCATTAATACAGACTTCCTGCCATGGTGAATTTGGAAATGCTGTTGGAACTTTAAAACATGTTTTATTCTCAAATTCAAAAATAATTTCCGAAAGCCCATCTCCATCAAGATCAAACTCCCTCATTTTCTTTAATTGTGTTAAGATATAATTGTCAGGGCTTTTTGGATCGGGTATTCCAATAGAAGCATCATAAGCAGCATTAGGAATTATTTTTTTATAATTTAAACTTAGTTGATTATCGTTTATGGAATAAAAGTCTAAATGTAAATTTGTTTTGAAAAGGGGAGAAATAGATATATTTCTAGCTGTTACAAATCCTTGTCTGCTATGTATGATATTATCTTTTTTGAAATTCAATACAAGGTTGTTTTTCAAGTCTAATTCAGAGTTTCCTACGAATACTGGAGAATCATGATAACCATCGTATTGAATCTTATAAAAATTAGAGTAGAGATATAATCCTGTTTGTTTTATTTTAGGCGATGTAGCAGAATGATATCTTAATAAATCAAGATTACCATCTCCATCAAAGTCTCCTACTAAATCTGTTTCAGAATTTGGTTTTAATGATACTATGCTATTGATTTCAAACTGACCATAACCAAACTTTTCATATGTAAAAATAACAGGTTCTGCTTCTTCATTTTTACTGTTTAAAATGCTAATCTTGTCCAGGTATTTGTATCTACTTATTTGAGCGTCATTTCTATAGAAAAGATTATATTTTTTATATTGTTTGTTATCAGTAGAAACCACAATGGATTGAAGCATTTTTGTCTGAGAAAACTCAATACCTTTTATATATGCTGTTTCAGCTTGTGGTCTTGCTCCAAATACAAAATCAATTTTATTAAAATGCGGAGTACTCTTAGGTTCATTACCTCCCCATTCAATGCTGTTGATTACTGATACATTTCCATCAACAATATAGTTATAGGTGATGTAATTTCCATTGCTGTCTTTCGATTTTACAATATTATAGTCGATGGCTGTTCTTGCTGAGCTGTTTCCTGAAGCGATAGCTCCGTACCATGTCTGGGAGCCATCTTCAAAAGTTATTTCCCAGTACTCTGGTCCTTGCCATGTTTGACCTGTTATAGTACCAATTGACCTAATCTTTATATTAGAATATTTTTCTGTCACATATTCTGCGCCGTCTTTGCCATATTCTCCGGATTTTAAAATAAGCCTTTGTCCATTAAAGCTATAGTAATCCGAATAATCAAGCTGTACACCTTTTGTGATTCCGTCTTTTTCAATATTTTTTCCAACTCTCGAAATGGATGTTATTCCTGAAATATTCCAACCATAACCAACAAGTCCGTTCCCTGCTCCACTTACATACGCAAGATTGATATTAGGGGCTGTTTTTTGCATACCTGGTGGAAGTTCAATAGCAAGGGTATATTGAAGTTGGCCAGCTTGGGTCACATCTATATTTCCTCTGGTATCATGAAATCTGAGTGTATCTGTTTCTGTTGTTTTTGTAGGATTATTAGCTCCCGCCTGTGAATCTGTTGGTCCTCCGCCTGAATTTTCTGTAGCAGGACCTAATTTTGCCAAAAACGGTTTTGAAATATCCGATTTGGCATGAAATCCCTGTGCCATAATCACCGCTTGCGGGTCCTGAACAGTCCGCGAGGTAGATTCAGCCTGATACAGAATAGTCTGTGAAAAGCCTAATACTGAACACAGGGATAATAGTAATGATAAAATTAATCTCATTATTTTATTCGTTAATTTTTATAAATGATTGCTGATGAAAGGCAATCAAAATGAGAGTAGAGAAAAAATTCTTTACTTTAAAATGTGTATAATCTTCTGTTTTATCGTTTAGTAACGTTTCTGCTAAAGATTCTTCCGTCCTTCAATGTAAACCGCAGAATATATACCCCCCAATCATAACCGGTCATGTTGATTTTTATTTGTCGGTTTAATCCAGAAGCATTCTGTTGCTGGAATTTCCAGTGAACTGTGCTATGTTGATACAATGAAACAGATTCTATTAAACTATCCACCTCTTCTGTCCAGTCAATAGTTAAATAATCATTTACCGGAACAGGATAAAGTCTGAGCTGTTTCCAGAATGTGTTTTCGTCTATAACAGAAGTCTGCTCAGTAATGGCTGCTGTTTTAGCCAATGGCTGTAATTTAATATCTTTTGTAGCAGGATCTTCAGCCGTTTTAGCAGCAGTGCCAGTTCCTCTGTATCGCTGATTTCCTGCTTCATCATACTTGAAATATACTTCAGTCTGTGAAAACCCAAGAAATCCTATTAATAGAGAAAATAGAGAAAATAATTTTCTTTTCATTAATGTCCTATTTTTGAGTAGATAAAAGCTTCTGAACAAGTTGTTCCAATTTTTCAATTTTGTTGGATTGAGATTGTAATTGCTTATTTTGCTCAATAGAATAAAGGGTTAATTCTTCAATTTTTTCCAACAGCTTAGCATCCATTTCACCTAGATTAATTCCGTCTTTCTCAACTTCCAATGCAGATGGAATGTTTGGTAAATGTCCTTTTTCTGAAATATGTTTTTCTACTTCTTCTAAAGAACGAAGTTTATAGTCTTTTTTGAATACATAGTCTGCCCAGCCATTGGTAGCAGGGTTTTCAACTTTCACCTGTTCGGCTTTGATTCCTTTTTTTACATAAAAAATAAAGTTAGGATCATTATCATACTGATCTGTACCTACTGTTACTTTTCCGGTGTTAAAGATGATAAGGTTGCTTTTATGCGCTCCATCAGTAAACTTTATTCTGGTAATATAGGGTGAGTCTGGAGTGCTTGTATCTGTGTTAGGGTCTACAGCATTATTATTAGGCATATTAAATTCCAGATTTTTTCCGCCAAAGTTTCTCATAACGAAATCTCCGGGAGAAGTCCATGGAGAAAGGCATCTTGCACAGATTGCTGCAGCTGCTTCTAATTTACCGTTTTGGTCACCAATGACAATACCATTGTGATATGGGCTGGAAAAAACTCTTAATCTTTCTTTATTATTCGTTTTAAAAGTTAAATCCTGATCGTCAGTAGTCCCAATAAAATTGTTGGAAGGGTTTGTTCCGGCATTTCCGGTAGTGTTCCAGCTTTGTGCAAAAATACTGGATGTCATAATGGTACAAACCAATAGTAATGTTCGTTTCATATATTAGTAAATAAATTCGTTTAGTAAGTTCTTTTGAAATCAAAAGAAAATGAAAATTTTCTTTGATTAATTGCGGATTGCATATCTATTTAGAATGGTTGTTTATTTTTTTGCAAAGGTAATAAATGATTGCTGTAATTCGGTGAAACCCCTTTATTTAAAGGGGTTTTGAGAGTGTAGTTGAATTTTAGAGTTATTTTGAGTTATTCTTAAAAATATGGCATTTGTTTTGGTTAATAAATAGTAATTATTTTGAAATAATAATTATTGGAAAAAATAGAGGTGATGAGAAGTATTTTGATTTTTGTCATATATTTAAAACTTTCATGATTCACCCATTTTAGAAAAAAACTTTACCTTTGTAGCAATGAACCTGTTAAGATGGATATTGGCGATTTATTTCATGGCGTTATCTTTAATGCCATGTGAAGACGTGTCTCATCCATTGAATTCAGGAAACAAAAGTGTCTCTTTAAGTATTTCCGAGACTCATTCTACTGAAAAAGGAGATATTTGTTCACCATTGTGTGCCTGCAGCTGTTGTCAGATGACGGTTTCGGCATTTAAAATGGATCCATTATTGGAGCTCCCTGAGCAGCTCCCTGCTTATTTTTCCAAGAAGATCTTATTTCATAAAAACGATTTTGCCTATCAGGTATACGATCCTATCTGGCAACCCCCTAAAATTTAATTGTATTGAACTTTAGAAAGTTATGCTTTCTAAGCCTACTTGAAACTTTGCAATATCATTGCAGAGGTTTTCAGGATATTTTTGCTGCAGGATTACTGTATGCATTTATTTTCAATAAAAATTAAATATAGATCGTGTTAGATAAAATAATAAAATTTAGTATCAAAAACAAGGTGGTCATTGGTCTTATGACCTTAGTATGGATCATCTGGGGAGTTTGGAGTGCTACCAAGCTGCCTATTGATGCTGTACCAGATATTACGAATAATCAGGTACAGATTATTACCGTATGTCCTACATTGGCAGGACAGGAGGTAGAACAATTGGTGACTTTTCCTATTGAGCAAAGTATTGCCAATGTTCCCGGTATTCAGGAGACAAGAAGTATTTCAAGATTTGGGCTTTCCGTGATTACCGTTGTATTCAAAGAAGAGGTTGATGTGTATTTCGCAAGACAATTGATCAGTGAGCAACTGAAAAATGCTGTAGAAGAAATACCTAAAGGAGTGGGAACTCCTGAGCTGGCTCCTGTAAGTACAGGTTTGGGAGAAGTCTATCAGTATATTCTCCATCCTAAAAAAGGAAGTGAGAAAAAATACAATGCTAAAGAACTTCGAACCATGCAGGACTGGATTGTCCGCAGACAACTTAACGGAACCCCGGGAGTTGCTGAAATCAACAGTTTTGGTGGTGAGTTAAAGCAATATGAAGTCGCTATAGATCCCAACCGACTGAAAGCAATGGGAATAAGCATCAGCGACTTATTCACAGCACTTGAAAAAAATAATCAAAATACCGGAGGTGCTTATATCGATAAAAAGCCTAATGCTTACTTTATCAGAGGGATAGGGCTAGTGTCATCTCTGGAAGATATAAAAAATATAGCTGTAAAAAACGAGACAGGTAGTGTTCCTATTTTTGTAAAAGACGTGGCAGATGTTCGTCTGGGAAGTGCTGTTCGATACGGAGCTTTAACCTATAACGGAAAGGTAGATGCTGTGGGAGGAGTAGTGATGATGCTGAAAGGAGCCAACAGTAATGAGGTCGTAGAAAATGTAAAAGCAAAGATTCCTACCATTCAAAAATCTCTTCCGAATGATGTGGTCATTGAACCATTCCTGGATAGAACAGATTTGGTAAGCAGAGCCATCAGTACTGTTGAAAAAAACCTGATGGAGGGAGCATTAATTGTAATTTTTGTTCTTGTTGTCTTCCTGGGGAATCTGAGAGCAGGGCTTATTGTAGCTTCTGCCATTCCACTTTCCCTATTATTTGCGCTTGGAATGATGAATGTCTTCGGGGTAAGTGCCAATCTGATGAGCCTGGGAGCAATAGATTTTGGACTTATTGTAGATGGGGCAGTCATTATCGTTGAAGCAACTCTGCATGTACTTCATAATAAAAATAAAGGAATGCTGACCCAGGTTCAAATGGACCAGGAAGTGGGAAGTGCAGCTTCTAAGATGATGAATAGTGCCATATTCGGACAGATTATCATTCTGATTGTTTACGTTCCAATTCTTACGTTGGCAGGAGTAGAAGGAAAAATGTTTACACCAATGGCTAAGACGGTAGGTTTTGCAATCATTGGAGCAACAATACTATCTATTACGTACATTCCAATGATGAGTGCATTATTTTTATCTAAAAAGATTTCACATAAAGAGACCCTTTCAGATAAAATGATGAATGCAATTCAGAAGGTTTATCAACCATTGTTACAAAAAGCAATTAGAGTTAAATATATTATCGTTTCAGCAACGATTGCGATTTTTGTCATCGCTGCTTTTATCTTTAAAAATATGGGTGGGGAATTTATTCCACAACTGCAGGAAGGAGATTTTGCATTCCACTGTATTCTTCCACAGGGAAGCTCATTGAGCCAGAGTATAGAAACTTCTATGCAGGCTTCCAGAATTATCAAACAATTTGATGAAGTCAAAATGGTTGTTGGAAAAACCGGTTCAGCCGAAGTTCCTACCGATCCGATGTCTCCTGAAGCAACCGATATGATTGTAGTATTGAAGCCGCAAAGAGAGTGGAAAACCCAAAAATCTTATAATGAACTGGCAGATGAGATTAGCGAGAAATTAGAAGCTATTCCAGGGGTATTTTTTGAAAAAAACCAACCGATCCAGATGCGTTTCAATGAATTGATGACAGGAATCAGACAGGATGTTGCCGTGAAAATTTTTGGAGAAAACCTCGACTCACTGGCGGTGTATGCGGACAAAGTGGGAAAAGTAATCCAGTCTGTTGATGGAGCAACAGCTCCTCAAATAGAAAGAGTAAGCGGTTTACCTCAAATCAACGTACAATATGACAGAACAAGAATTGCCAATTACGGATTAAATATTGAAGATGTCAATAATGCGGTAAGTACAGCCTTTGCAGGGAAAGCTGCCGGACAGGTTTTTGAAAATGAAAGACGTTTCGATTTAGTGGTGCGTCTTGACAGTCTACACAGATCAGATATTGCAGACGTCAATAATTTAATTATTACTACAGCTACAGGAGCGCAGATTCCCTTGTCACAAGTTGCCAATGTCAGTTACAAATTAGGCCCGGCACAGATCAGTCGTGAACAGGGAAAACGTAGAATTGTTATCGGGTTTAATGTAAAAGGACGTGATGTGGAAAGTGTAGTGAAAGATATTCAGGGAAAACTAGACAGAGAAATAAAATTGCCTTCAGGATATTATCTTACCTATGGTGGACAATTTGAAAATCTGCAGGAAGCAAGTAAGAGATTGATGATTGCTGTTCCGGTATCCCTTCTTCTTATCTTTATGTTGCTGTATTTCACGTTCCGCTCATTCAAACAGGCAGGATTGATTTTTACAGCGATTCCGATGAGTGCTATTGGAGGTGTATTTGCCCTTCTTCTAAGGGATATGCCGTTCAGTATCAGTGCCGGAATTGGGTTTATTGCACTTTTTGGAGTGGCAGTATTGAACGGGATTGTTTTGATCGGAACTTTTAATCATTTAGAAAAAGAAGGTGAAAAAGATCTTCTGAAAAGAGTGTTTGAGGGAACGAAGAGTAGGCTAAGACCTGTTTTGATGACGGCTACAGTAGCTTCGCTAGGATTTTTACCAATGGCAATTTCCACAGGTGCAGGTGCTGAAGTCCAAAAACCCCTGGCAACAGTAGTGATCGGTGGATTGGTATCAGCGACATTCCTTACTTTATTCGTTTTGCCAATGCTATATATTATTTTTAACACAAAGATTTTGAAAAGAAAAAATAATAATACAGGAACATTTACCATCGTTCTTGTTTTAGGATTGATGATGATGGGGCAAACTTTTAATGCACAATCTAAACAGATGTCCGTTGAACAAGCAGTACAGATTGCGGTGGATAACAATTTAATTTTAAAATCAAAAGATTTAAGTATTAAATCGGCCGAAGCTTTAAGACCAACATCTAAAGAACTTCCCAAGCTAAACGTTGAAGCTCAGCTAGGGCAATACAACAGCCGAAATTTTGATCAGTCGTTCGCGATCTCCCAGAGTATTCCTTTTCCAACGCTCTTTAAGGCAAGAAAAGAATTAATCAATGAAAATATTAAAAGTAAACAAATTGATAAAGAGGTAACCTCAAATGAGCTTGTAAAGCAGGTTCGAACTTATTATTATCAGATCGAATATCTTCAATATAACAAAGCTCAGCTGACAAGTCTTGATAAAGTTTATGATGATTTTATCAGAATCGCAACCATACGATTTAAAGCAGGTGATATAAAAAAGATTGAAATTAATACGGCAGAAACTCAAAAAGGAGAAATTGATTTGTTACTTAGACAGAATGAGGTATATTTAAATAACGCTTATAAGAATTTAAAAACCATTTTAAACACTTCAGAAGATTTTGAAGTTCCTTTCAATCAGAATTATGAACCATTGAAAGTAGAAAATGTATTGGATAGTGCAGTCGTTGCAAATAACCCGGCAGTGAGGGCTTTTTATCAGGAGATGGAAATTGCGGAGAAAAATAAAAAGGTTGAAAAGTCTTTAGGACTACCTGATTTCAGCTTACGATATACCAACCAGTCATTAATTGGTTTTCAGACGGTAAATGGGCAGGAAAGGTATTATGGATCCGGAAATCGGTTCAATGCCGCGACGATAGGAGTAGGTATTCCTTTGACGTTTGGCGCTACCAAAGCAAGAATTCAGGCATTGGAATATGAGAAACAGGTGGCTGAAACGAATGCGAAAATGCAGCAGAAGCAGCTTACGACGCAGTTGGACAATACCTTCAGTCAATATCAGCAGGATATACAGCAGTATGATTACTATACCAATCAGGCCATACCTAATGCTGAAAAAATTGTGAAAGCAGCTCAATTAGGCTATAAAACGGGAGAGATTTCCTATGTGGAGTACCTTTTTGCCCTGCAAACAGCAACCAATATTCAATTAAAATATCTGGAATCGATCCAGCAGGTCAATCAATCTGTAGTAACTATTAATTCAATCATTAATAAATAATATGAAATCACTATTCACAACATTTCAAGGTAAACAAATACAAATGAAAATGGTGATTACATATGATCTTATAAAAAATAAATATTTGCATATGAAACTCAAATATAATATCATATCCCTTATACTTATTTCCCTGTTGATTATAAGCTGTGGAAAAAAAGAAGCTTCAACAGAAAATGCTCCTGAGAAAACGCCTAAGAAAACAGAGCAGAAAGAAAAGTCAAAAGAAGAGGCACCTCAAACGATAGCCGCATTAACGGAAGAGCAGATGAAATCGGTAGAAGTGACTCTTGGAGCGGTAGAAATGAAAGAGCTGACCTCCACCATCAAAGCAAATGGTTTATTAAGTGTTCCCAATAGTAATAAAGCGACGATCACTTCTTTATATGGGGGGATTATCAAAACATTGAATATCCAGGTAGGGAGTGTTGTTAAAAAAGGGCAGGTGATTGCTACGATTGCCAATCCCGATTATATAAGACTTCAAGAGGATTATCTGACGACAAACAGTAGAATCACTTATGCTGAGCAGGAATACAGAAGACAAAGAGAGCTTTTTGATAATAATGCCGGAGCAAAGAAGAATTTGCAAAGTGCCGATGCTGAACTCAATACTTTAAGAACCAAAAGAGCCTCCCTTTTAAAACAACTTCAGATGATGGGAATAAGTCCGGGAAGTGTCAGCAATGGAAACATGAAGTCAGGATTAGTGATCACTGCTCCAATTAGTGGAACCATCAGTAGTATTACAGCACAGATTGGAAGTTATGTAGATATTTCGTCTCCGGTGGCTACCGTGATTGATAATGGTTCTATTCATCTGGATCTTCAGGTCTTTGAAAGAGATCTTCCTAAAATGAGAGTAGGACAGATTGTTCATTTTAAACTGACCAATAACCCTGAAACGGAATATGACGCAAGAATTTACAGCATAGGATCTTCTTTTGAAAATGATAGTAAAACCATTTCGATGCACTGCCAGGTGATCGGAAACAAAACCGGATTAATTGACGGTATGAATATCACAGGGATCGTGAGTCTTGATAAAAGTACTACACCGGCGGTTCCTTCCTCAGCAATCGTAGAGGCAGATAGCAAATATTATGTTTTTGTACAGACGGATAAAAAACCAGAGGAAGATCATGAAGAAAAAGGAAAACCCCATCCTAAAACTTTGAATTTTGAGAAAATAGAAGTGGTAAAAGGGACTTCGGATATGGGGTATACAGCGATTACACCCATAGGTCAAATTGCTGCTGATGCAAAAATTGTAGTGAAAGGAGCCTTTTTTGTAAATGCTAAACTCGTGAATTCAGGAGAACATGAATAAGTCGTAATGAACATGGTCGGGATCAGCCAGATATCAATTTTTATGCTTAAATTAGAACTGTTTACGTAATAGTTGATTAAAGTATAAAAACAGGCTGGTAGGAAGTAATGATCATCATACAGTATTTAATATTTAATAAATGATTCTATTATGCTATTGAACAAAAAAATATCAGTCTGGTATTTCATCCGTGAAATTAAATCTCAAATTCTGTTTATCGGAATATTTGCTGTAGCCATAGGAATTTTGGATATGCTGCCATGGTTTCAGAAAATTTCATTGCCTCTGAATATTCCTGCACTTTTGGGAACAGCAGTATCATTATTGTTGGCATTCAGAACCTCTCAATCTTATGAAAGATGGTGGGAAGCAAGAACCGTCTGGGGAGCTATTGTAAATGATTCCAGAAGTTTCGTAAGGCTTGTTATTCAGTTTTTACCTGCGGAAGATCATAAAACGATTAAGGAATTTGCAGAGAGACAGATTATCTGGACGTATGCTTTAGGAGAATCATTGAGAAAATTACCTTTTTCAGATAAAGTACAGAACTATTTGAAAGAAAATCAGATCAGTGCTGTTAATGTCCCGAATGCCCTTTTGGATGCTCATTCCAAACAGCTTAAAGAAATCGGAACTTCAAAATTGACAGATTTCCAGCAAATGCAGCTGAATGACATGGTAACCAGACTTTGCGACAGCATGGGGAAATGTGAAAGACTGAAGAACACTGTTTTTCCAAGGTCTTACAGCGTTCTGGTTCATACATTAATCTATGTATTTGCCATTATACTTCCATTTGGATTGGATGATTCTCAGCTGGTCATAGAGATTCTCATTACTTTCCTGATTCCGATTGTGTTTATTACCATTGAAAAAACCTCTATTATGATGCAGGATCCATTCGAAAACAGACCTGTAGATACTCCGGTAACCTCTCTGGCAGAAACCATAGAGATTAATATCAGACAAATGATTGGGGAACAAAACGTTCCCCCTAAAAAAGAAAATACATCCTATTATGAAATGTAATTAATTCATGAGCTATGGAAAATACCAAAACACAAATACAAACTCCCTCCGCAGCAAGCAGACATAAGAAAAACCTGCTAATAGTACTATGCCTGAGCGGAACCTATCTTATTGCTGAGGTTATAGGAGGAATTGTTACCAATAGCCTTGCGTTATTGGCAGATGCAGCACATATGTTGACTGATGTTGTGGGTCTACTGTTAGCCTTTATTGCCATAAAAATTGGAGAAAGAAAAGCAGATCCATCTAAAACATATGGATATTACCGAACTGAAATATTAGCTGCGGTAATCAATGCCGTTGTTTTATTAGGAATATCAATATATGTATTATTTGAAGCTTACAGACGCTTTCAAGATCCTCCGGAAGTACAAAGTAAATCAATGCTGATTGTAGCCGGAATCGGATTAATCGTAAACATTGTTGGTTTAATGATTTTAAGAAAGGACTCGGAAGCAAGTCTGAATATGAAAGGAGCCTATTTTGAAGTACTCTCAGATATGCTTACTTCCGTAGGAGTGATGATTGCGGGAGTGATTATGCTGACAACAGGTTGGTATTATGCTGACCCATTGATTTCCGCAGCTATCGGATTATTGATATTCCCAAGAACATGGCGATTGCTGAAAGAAGCTATTAATGTATTACTGGAAGGAACTCCGAATGATGTAGATATTCAAGAACTCCGAAAATCTCTGGAGCAGACTCCGGGAGTGAAGGATGTTCATGATCTGCATGTCTGGTCGCTGACCTCCAGTGTGAATGCGATGAGTGCCCACGTTGTTAAGGAAGATGGAACTTCTCAGAATCAATTATTAAAAACATTGACAGATACAACCGTTGAAAATTTTAAAATAAGCCATACCACTTTTCAGATTGAAGATGAAGGATATGAAGAAAATGAAGTACATCTGTAGAATTTTAAAGGATTAATAATGAAAAAAGATATAGAAAACAAACTCATCGATAAAAATACGAAACCTACCAGTATGAGAATTCTGGTATATGATTTTCTAAGCTCACAAGATGCTGCAATGTCTCTGTCTGAAATAGAAAATCACTTTGAGAATGCAGATCGGATTACCATTTATAGAACCTTAAAAACCTTTGAAGAAAAAGGAATTGTTCACAGTATTCAGGAAAATACCACTACAAAATACAAATTGTGTGATGACGATTGTGATGAGAAAACCCATAAAGACTGGCATCTTCACTTCTATTGCAAAATATGTAAACAGACGACCTGTAAAGAAGATATTTCCTTTCCGGAAAATATACAAACTAATTTCCGGATTGATGAAATAAGGCTTTTTGCCAAAGGAATTTGTGAAAATTGTCTTGAAAGTTTGCAATAGCATTGCATGAGTCTCACCACTAAATTTGTATAAAAATAACAGGTATGGAAAAGTGCTGTAATACAACCCCGGAAAAAGAAACAAAAAGACATCAACATAATCACTCAGAAGGAGATGGACATGACCATGATGGACACGATCATTCTCACGACTCAGGAGGTCAGACGATCTTTCAAATGTTTCTCCCAGCGATTATATCTTTTGTAGTCTTATTATTAGGAATTGCTTTTGACAACTATATAAAACCTACATGGTTTACAGGATGGGTACGATTAGTCTGGTTTTTGGCAGCGTACATCCCTGTAGGATTTCCAGTCCTGAAAGATGCTTATAAAAGTATTATCAAAGGAGATGTGTTTTCAGAATTCTTTTTGATGAGTATTGCTACCATTGGTGCATTTGCCATCGGAGAATATCCTGAAGGTGTTGCGGTGATGCTTTTCTACGCAGTAGGAGAGGTTTTCCAATCTATGGCAGTAACCAGAGCCAAAGGAAACATCAAAGCTTTACTGGATCAGCGACCAGATGAGGTAACGATTATAGAAAATAATCAGCCTAAAACGATGAAGGCTAAAGAAACCAAAGTAGGAAATATTATCCAGCTGAAACCTGGTGAAAAATTAGCCCTCGATGGAGAATTGCTTTCTGATTCAGCTTCATTCAATACTGCAGCTTTAACTGGTGAAAGTAAGCCAGATACTAAAAATAAAGGTGAAGTTGTATTGGCAGGGATGATTAATATGAACAGTATTGCCCTTGTGAAGGTAACTACAGCTTATGAAGACAGTAAATTAAGCAAAATATTAGAACTCGTTCAGAATGCAACCGCTCAGAAAGCACCTACGGAACTATTCATTAGAAAATTTGCAAAAGTATACACTCCAATTGTCGTATTACTGGCTATAGGAATTACTTTCTTGCCTTATTTCTTTGTTAGTGATTATCAGTTCAGAGATTGGTTGTACAGAGCATTAATCTTCCTTGTGATTTCATGTCCTTGTGCCTTGGTGATCTCTATTCCATTAGGATACTTTGGAGGAATTGGAGCAGCCAGCCGAAATGGTATTTTATTCAAAGGAAGTAATTTCCTGGATAGCATTGCAGAAATTCAGAATGTAGTGATGGATAAAACCGGAACAATGACAGAAGGAGTCTTCAAAGTTCAGGAAGTAAGTATTAGTTCTGAGTTTAATAAAGACGAAATCATGCAGTTGGTAAATCTGCTGGAAAGTAAAAGTACACACCCTGTAGCCACGGCAATTCACAATTATGTAGGAGATATCAATTATTCCATTCCAATGGAAAATGTAGAAGAAATTGCAGGTCATGGATTAAAAGCAACAGTCAACGGAAAAGAACTTCTGGTAGGAAACTTCAAACTAATGGATAAGTTCAATATCAGCTATGATATCAACCATGCTAATATTGTATACACCCTAATTGCGGTAGCATACGATAAAAAGTTTGCAGGATATATCACGATTGCGGACAGTATTAAAGCAGATGCCAAAGAAACGGTTGATAATCTTCATAAAATGGGAGTAAAAGCAACCATGTTAAGTGGAGATAAAGGTACTGTTGTAAAATATGTTGCAGATCAGCTTGGTATTGATAACGCATTCGGAGATCTTTTACCGGAAGATAAAGTGAATAAAGTAAAAGAAATCAAAGCCAAAAATCAGACTGTAGCTTTCGTAGGAGATGGAGTGAATGATGCTCCGGTAGTTGCTTTAAGTGATGTGGGAATAGCTATGGGAGGTTTAGGAAGTGATGCCACCATTGAAACAGCAGATGTTGTGATTCAGGATGATAAACCAAGTAAAATTCCGATGGCCATTAATATTGGGAAAAAAACGAAAAAGATCGTTTGGCAGAATATTATTCTTGCCTTTGCTGTAAAAGCGGTAGTTCTTGTACTTGGTGCCGGAGGTTTGGCAACAATGTGGGAAGCGGTATTTGCTGATGTGGGAGTTGCTTTGCTGGCAATTTTAAATGCAGTGAGAATTCAGAGAATGAAATTTTAATCCAAAAAACATACAACTAAATTATATTAATGAAGGCTCTGCTGGTTACAGCGGAGTCTTTTTTGTGATGTAGAGGAAAAAGATTGCTGGGAGACGCAAGGGTGCAAAGGTTTCTACTTATGTTGCGCATATTTTAAGGCGCAAAAAAAATCAAAGATTTTTAGCAAGGAGAGAACCAGTGATTTTTTGCCACTAATGCACGAATGAAATCTTTGTGGTTAAAGCTTAAATTTTACGAACTCATTCTTATTGTGCTTATGTGGTGAAAGTTAAATGGGTTTTAACAGCCATACAGAGCCATGCATTTTATATCAATACAATCATTCGTGGCCATAAATATGCAGCATTCAATTTTATCGCAGATAAAATCCTTGCGCCTTAAAAACATGATCTTTTAAAACTCTTAGCACCTTTGCGTATTCCAACCACTTCTGCATCATTCTCAAAAAAAGCTCTGCCGAAAAAACAACAGAGCTTAACAAGATTAAACTTTTATAAAGAACTAATTTTTTTGTTTTGATAAGGAAACGAAGTCAGAAATCTTATTATCAAATGTCGTTATAATATTAAGATGATAACAGATACAGTTTTGTTCAATCTATAGGTAACAGATTATTGAGGGTGGGTGAAATTTCTCGCAGATTTTGCTGATTACTCAGATTGTTTTCCACAATCATCTGTGGAAATCTGTACCATCTGTGATTAAATATAAATGTAATCCTAAAAACTCTCTTCGTCTTCCAACAAAACATAGGTAGTTCAGCAGAATCATTAATGACATTCATCATAAATAGAACAGAAAACAATTTTGAAGTAGTATATTTGTAATACAGAACTGAAGAATTGAGGTTATTTATTTCCATATTTATCATTTTTACAGTTGCAGTACGTCCTGTTCTGCCATTAGTAAATTATGCGGTAAACTATGATTATATTGTGAAAAACCTTTGTGAAAAGAGAGAAGTTCCTCAGTCTACTTGTAAAGGAAAATGCTATGTTGAAAAAGAACTGGCCAAAACAGAAAAGCAATCCAACAGTTCACAGACTATAAAAATTGCCGGACTGGATGTTTTCCTTTCTCATGATATTCTTTCTTTTTCAGATAAAAAAGATACTGAATTAAAAGATGAAACTTCAGATTCATATTATTTTGATTCCCATTCTTCAGATTATTTTTCAAGGATATTCCATCCACCTTTAGTTTAATATTTCACATTGAACTAATATTTTAGTTTTTATCTAAAAAACAGGTAGACAATTCATTACAGATTAACCTAAAAAACTTTGTTAATAGGATTTTATATGATTTCAGATAATCATATAGTTATTGTGATGTACTGTTTAGCCTCATAATTGTATTCAATAGTATTAATTTCAATTTATTATTAAATGAAATCTCCAATTATTTTGATAGCGCTGCTGTCAATAACCCTGTTTTCCTGTGCAAAAGAACCTCAGGTAAAACATAAAAGCAACATGGATTCTTCCGGAGAAAATATTAAAAATGTTCAGGTAGTGAATGAAGAAGATCCTATCTGCCACATGAAAACGGCAGGTTCTTTAAAAGATACAGCAGTATATAAAGCTAAGGTATATGGCTTCTGCAGTTCGTATTGTAAAGATGAATTTAAGAAAAATCCTGAAAGTTATGCCCAAAAATAATCAGAAGAATAACAAGAGCAAGATTATTACTCCGATTGCAATTTTTGCGTTACTGTTCTTAGGAATAGGAGTTGGAATGAGTTATTTTAAAAAGAACCTTTATACGGTGATGAAGGTTCCTGATTTTGAACTGACAGATCAGAACGGTAAAAAAATTACCAATAGAGATATGTTGGGGAAAGTGTATCTGGTCGAATTTTTCTTCAGTAAATGTCCTACCATATGTCCCGTGATGAATACAAATATGAAAGCGGTTCAAAACCAGATCAACAGCCCTGATTTCGGAATTGTTTCCATTAGTATTGACCCTGAAAATGATACTCCGCAAACTTTAAAGGAACATGCCCAAAGAATCGGAGCAAAATCTCCTAACTGGCATTTCCTGACGGGTGACAGAACCTATATTGGTAAACTTGCAGATCATTTTAATATTTATGTAGGAGATAAAGAAGATGAGGCAGAAAGCCTTAATCACAGCGGGATGATTGCTCTTGTAGATGAAAAAGGAAACATCCGCTGCCGATACAATAAAGAAAATATGCCAATTCTTTACTACTCTGGATTGAATTACGAAGACCCAGAAGGAAAAGTACCAAGACTGAACGGAAAATATCATCCGGACAGAGAGATCCTGATTGAGGATATTAAGAAGTTATTAGATTAGAATGGAAGATGGAAGCACGAAGATGGAAGTATTCTTCGTTTATAGAAGAAAAAGAGTACAGATTATTAACTAATAGAACTCCAAGCTTCCTTACTTCCTTTCTAAAGAAATATTGTTTAACCATACAACAAAACGTTATGAAGATTATGAAAATTGCTGCTTTAGGAGCAGTATTAGCGGCTCAGTTTACACTGGCACAATTTAAGCAAACGCCTTTACCCTATGCTTATAATGCATTGGAAGGATCGATAGATGCACAAACAATGGAGATCCATTATTCAAAGCATGGCGCAGCGTATGCAAGCAACCTGAATAAAGCGATTGCAGGAACTCCACAGGAAAAAGAAACCATAATTAAGATTCTTTCTGAGACTTCAAAATTAAGTCCTGCCGTAAGAAATAATGCTGGTGGACATTATAACCACGAGCTTTTCTGGACGATCCTTACTCCGGAGAAAAATACTCAACCTTCTGCTAAGTTAGCAAAGGCTATTACTGAAACTTTCGGAAGTATGGATGCCTTCAAAGAAAAGATGAGTAAGGCAGGGGCAGACCGTTTCGGATCTGGATGGGCTTGGCTTTCTGTAGATAAAAACGGAAAACTTTTCGTTTCCTCTACTCCTAATCAGGATAATCCATTGATGGATATCGTTGAAGAAAAAGGAACTCCAATCCTTGGCATTGACGTTTGGGAGCATGCTTATTATCTGAAATATCAGAACAAAAGAGCAGATTATCTTTCTGCAATCTGGAATGTGCTGAACTGGAAAGAAGTGAGCAAAAGATATGATGACGCTTTAAGCAAGAAATAATTTATGAAATTAATTTACAGCATACTCTTTATTAGCTATATGGTGTTCAGACCTCTGATACCACTGGCTGAGTATGCTGTAAATTATAATTATATTGTTAATACACTCTGTGTTAACAAAAGCAAACCGGAACTTCATTGTAACGGAAAATGCCATTTGAAAAAAGAGCTGGCAAAAACCAATACTGATTTGGAATCTACACCTTTCAATAAGGCAAAAAGCTCAGGGCAGAAAATTTTTGATATGTATACCCTGCCTGAAATTACAGAGGTGCTTCACACTGGAAAAATTGTAATTTCCAATACTAATTTCATCTACGAAACAGCCTATTCTTTTCTGTTTCTAAAATACATCTTTAAACCTCCGGTTTTTTAGTAATCTCCTATAGAAAATTAACCACAAAAGTTATAAAAATTTAGGTGACTATATACAATTTTACACTATTGTCATTGACTACGTCGAATCTTCGATTTCTGACGAAGGAAGAATCTCATATATAACTTAGATTCTTCATTTCACTTTGTTACATTCAGAATGATAGAGTCCATAAGAATATTATATCAGGATTATTGTAAATTGTATATGATTATCAAGGTTTATTCAAGAGAGCCTGAATAAGCTTAAGAGACCTATTTCAAAAAGGGTTACGTATACTTATCCACAGTCTGTGGATAACTTTAAAATACCTTAGGTGTTATCAAAATCTTTTGTGCCTTTTTGTGGTAAAAAATCTTGAATGTTTCTGCATTCAACGTATTTCTATTGTATTCACCCAACTAAAAAATCAACAATGAAAATGTATCAAATTTTCATAATGAGTCTTCTGTTGATGGCTGTTTCCTGCACCCTCGACAAAACTGATTATGAAAGCGAAATCAACACCGCAGTTCCGGAACATTACGAATTTAAAGAAGCAACCACAGTAAATAAAGATGGTTATACAATAAACATCGAGACTTTAAACGGAACATTTTATCAAGGGTATAATGAAATCAGATTAAAGATTACTGACTCCCAGAAGAATGAAAACATCAATGTTGCGGATGTTACTTTTTTACCAATCATGACGAAGGCTGATGGAAGCAAAACTTCATGTCCCTATCAGTACAATCTGGATTATAAACCGGATGGAAAATATTATTCGGGGTATTCTGTATTTACGGATAAAAGTAATACCGCAGCGAGCTGGAAAATTTATCTGAGCTTCACGGTCAACAATAAAATATATACGGTCAACAAAGATCTTACAGTGAACGATCAGAATAATAAAAACCTGAATATGTCCTCGTTTACAGGAAATGATGGGGAACAGTATTGTATTGCCCTTATTTCACCTCAAAAACCGAAAGTGGCGGAAAATAAGCTGGTAGCAGGGATTTATAAATATAACAAACCTTCTGTTTCTACAGGAACTTTTCCTGATCCTTCACAGTTTTCTTATTCGGAAGTGAAAGGCTACACACTACAATTGGATCCAAGAATGCCGGAACCGTCTATGGGTAATCATTCTTCTCCCAATAATCAGGATTTAAAACAAGGAAATGACAGTTTATACCATGGAGTTGTCAATTATACGATGACGGGAAACTGGACCTTAAATTTCATCCTGCTTAATCAAAATGGAAAAATCATCAAGGGAACTAAGGTTTCCACTGATTTTACACCAGGTGTTCCGGGCGCTAAAAGTGAACTTTTTATTGACACCTTATTCTAATTTCATGAAGCAGTTCGGAATCATATTGATGTTTTTGGGAGTCGTAATGAATGCTCAAAACAGAAAAACAAGAAAAGACAGTATTACTCTTTTAGAGAAGGTAGAAGTGAAAGGCAGCAAAAAGAAAATGGGAACCGATATGAAAATGTCAGTTTCAGTAGACGAATTTCTGGCATCTTCAGACAAAATAAGTTTTATAAAACGGGGAGCCTACGCCTGGGAACCTTTACTGAATAACATGAGCACAGAACGTTCTGTTGTTACCATAGACGGCATGCGTATTTTTGGAGCCTGCACCGATAAAATGGATCCGGTGACTTCTTATCTGGAGAGCAATACTCTTTCATCGATAGATATAAAATCCGGTCAGGAAGGGAGCTCGCATGGAGCTACAGTAGCCGGAAGTATTGATTTAAAAAGAAAAAGCACTCCTTTTGGCCTTGAGAAAAAGTGGAATGGAGCTTATCAGACAGGTTTTGAGTTTAATAATAAACAGTTTTTCAATCTTGGAAATATTTCCTATTCCGGGAAAAAACTTGTGGTGGATGGAAGTATTTCCTTCAGAAAAGCACAAAATTATTATGATGGAAATGACGCTGAGGTCAATCATTCGCAATATAATAAATTCAATACCGGAATTGGAATAGCTTATAAAACGAGTCCTTTATCCTCAGTAAGAATAGATGCGATTTTCGATATGGCAAAAAATGTAGGATTTCCTGCATTACCAATGGATTTATGGCTTTCCAGAGCAATGATTACATCAGCTTCCTACAAGCAATTGTTTAATGAAGGATTGATTAAATCCTGGGATACTAAAATTTATTACAATACCATAGAGCATTATATGGATGATACCAGGCGTCCTGAAAATCTTGTACACATGGATATGCCAGGCTGGAGCACCACCTATGGGTTAGTTTCCTCAGTCAATTTGAAAAAAGAACGGTATAGCTCAGCCATAGAACTCAATATGTACAATAATACTTCTATTGCAGAAATGAGAATGTATCCACAGGATAGAAAGAACAGAACTATGTTTGCCTACAGCTGGCCTTGGGTAACTACTCGTTTTGCAGGGCTTTCGATGAATAACAACTGGGAAATATCGGATAAAAGCAATGTAAGCTTTGGAGGATCTTTAGGACTGAATTACAATGAGTCCAAATATGCAGAATTCAACTGGATTTTTCATCCGGGAGCACCTCAGCAAAAAACGAGAATTCTTCCAAGTTTACATGCAGGGTATCAGTTTACAGAGAATCATTTTAGCTTTTCTGTAGGAACCGGCTACGGACATAGAGCACCTTCTGTTTCAGAAGGCTATGGATATTATATCTACAATAGTTTTGATCGATATGATTATATCGGAAATCCCAATTTAAAAAATGAAATTTCTTATGAAACCAATGCCAGCGTAGGTTTTAAAAATGAAAAAATGAGTATTGAAGCCAAAGTAAATTACTTCTATATTCAGAATTATATCATTGGAAAGATTTTAAGTCTGGGAAGTCCTATGAATTATCAATCGGTAGGAGTGAAGGCGTATACTTCACTGGATCATGCAACACTCTTTAATATGGCTCTAAATGCCGGTTATAGCTTTTTACCGGAACTGCACTGGAAAGGAACTTTAACTTATGCCCGAGGAAGAGATGATAAAGGAAAGAATTTACCCTTCATTCGACCTTTAAGCTATCTGACCTCCTTACATTTTACCCATCAAAATTTGGGAATTCAGACTTCTGTAAATGGAGATTTCATCCAACGTAATTACAGTCCAGAATATGGAGAAGATAAAACCCCAGCCTATGCTGTCTGGAATTTCTCCGTGAACTATACTTTCAATATTCAAAAATTGAAAACCGTTTTTCAGGTAGGCGCAGAAAACCTGCTGAATAAATACTACAGCACCTATGCAGATTGGGGGAACATCCCAAGAATGGGGCGTAATATCTACACTTCTTTACAATTTAATTTTTAAGATCAACAACTTTAATTAAAACAACCACTAAAATTTTTACAATGCAAAACTTTAAAAAATATCTACTATTATCCGCTTTTTCATTAGGTGTAATTTCATGTCAGAATAGTGATGATAATCCTGTAGCGAATAATGTAACCCTTGAATTCAATAATACGTTTAAAAATACAACCATTGTTCTTGGAGGAACTACTGCTGCTACCACAAATATTTCTGCAGAGGGACAGGTTCACCACTTTTCAGAATTGAAATATGTAATCAGTAATATTCGACTGATAAAGGCAGATGGTAATGAAGTTCCTTATAAGATTAATGATCTGGATCAGGGAGCTACCGTAATAGATCAATCAAAACCGGAGACTCTTCGTTATATTTTAAGTAATATACCTGCAGGAGAATATAAAAGAATCAAATTCGGATTGGGTGTAAAAAGAGATCTGAATGTACTCGATCAGGTAAGATTTCCAAAATTCTATGCAACCGCAGGAGCCAATGATACACAAATGATGTGGGAATGGGGTGCTGGTTATCGTTTTACCAAAATAGAAGGTTTCTACGGAACGGATAACAAGCAGATGTCTATCCATACAGGAAGTACCATAAAAGGAACGAAAGATAATTTTACACAGGGAGTAGATGCGTACAGAGAGGTTACACTAGATCTGCCTAAAAATGCAATAGTAGACAATAAAGCACCTAAAATTACTGTTAAAGCAGATTTTGATAAGCTGTTGACGGGTAAAATCAACACCATTGTATTGGTTACCGGAACAGGATCAGATGGTAATGCCACTCCGAATATTCATACAGCGAACCAAATGATAAAATTTGTGGATAACCTTGGAGGAAACGGGTCTAGTGATACATCAGGAATGTTTTCAGTGAGTAGTGTTGAAAACTAGATTCATTTTAACTGTAATGGAAAAAGGACTAAGCATTTTAGCAATTTTTATACTGTTAATCTCTTGTAATAATGATTATTATGAGCCAGCTCCGCTTGATAATCCACAATTATCACTCAATATTCCTTTGAATTTTCCGGAACTAAATAACTCGGTGAAAACTAATGTTCCTACAAAGTATGGTGTGGAGTTGGGAGAAAAGTTATTTCACGATAAAAGACTGAGTGCAGATAATACAGTATCCTGTTCCAGCTGTCACATTCAGGGAAATGCTTTTGCGGATAATAATGCTCAGGCGATAGGTATTCAAAACAGAGTAGGCTTACGGAATGTACCGGCTATTCAGAATATGAAGTTTATGAAATTCTATAATTGGGATGGTAATGTCCTTCAGTTGGAAGATCAACCACTCGTTCCTATTATCACTCATGAAGAAATGGGATCTTCTATTTTAGAGGTGATTGGTAAAATAAAGGATGATGTGATGTATAAAGATTTATTCAAAAAGGTATTTGGAGATGAAACTGTTACAGCGGAAAGGATTTATAAAAGTATTGCACAGTACGAGTATACACTTATTTCTGCCAATAGTAAATATGACAGAATAAAAAGAAATGAAGGAGACGTTTTTACAGAAAATGAAAAACAAGGTTACCTTACTTTTCAGCAGAAATGTGTGAGTTGCCATAGTACAGAGCTTTTTACAGATCAGAGCTTCAGAAATATTGGATTTCCACTAAATACCAATACCAATGAGGCCGGACGTGGGAGAGTAACAGGTCTTCCGGAAGATTATATGAGCTTTAGGGTTCCTTCATTAAGAAATGTAGAATATACGGCTCCTTATGGAAGTTTTGGGCAGTTTCCAACTTTAAGAGCCGTTCTTGATTATTTTGATAAAGGGGTTTTAAAGAGTAATAATCTTGATCCTGTCTTTAAAAACAACGGAAACAGAATTCCTCTCACAGAACAGGAAAAGACTCATCTTATCCTGTTTATGAAAACTTTGAGCGACCGTGAATTTGTGAAAAAATAATCATTGAAAAAATAGAAAATTCAGTAGAGATTGATTGTTTAAATCCCGTTATAACCTAACGGGATTTTTCATGTTTATGCATTGATAATCATTTTATTCTGCATCACATTGTATCTGGCGGGAATTTTATATCTTTGCCGAAATTTGGTGAGCCGTAACAGGCTCTTAAAAGGGAATCCGGTGAAAATCCGGAACAGACCCGCTGCTGTAAGCTCCGAACCAGAGTTTTTGAAGAATATATCCACTGTTTTTAGGAATGGGAAGGATTTCAAAAATGGAGTAAGTCAGAAGACCTGCCAGAATAAATAAACGTTTGACGCTTTCGTGGAATAAAGCTTAAGACTACAATGATTCTGTGCAGTAACAGCTGTGCTTAGTCATTGCTTTTCTTATATCCATTAGCGTCATCATTATCCCTGAATGAGCTAATGGTGGCAAAACTGACTACATCTCAACTTCATAAAATTGTTTTCACAATAAGTGTGTTAACATCACAATTCTTGTTTTCTCAAACCAAGAAAAAAGATACTATTAAAGAAGAGGCCATAAAGGCTGTCAATATTTACAAAAAGAACTTTAAAGAAATCCTCCCGGCCCAGATTTTACAGGGCGAAGAGCTTGAACGGTTGAGCAGCCATTCCGTTGCTGATGCCTTACGGTATTTTTCCGGTGTTCAGATTAAAGATTATGGCGGAATGGGGGGCTTAAAGACGGTCAACATCCGAAGCATGGGAAGCCAGCATGTAGGTGTTTTCTATGACGGGATCCAACTGGGAAATGCCCAAAACGGTCTGGTGGATCTGGGAAGATATTCTCTGGATGATCTGGAAGAAATTTCGTTGTACAACGGTCAAAAAAGTGAAATCTTTCAGCCTGCAAAAGACTTTGGATCATCAGGGTCTATCTATTTGCAGCCTAAAACACCAGTATTCACAGGAAACAGAAAAACCAATCTCACTATAAGAGCAAAAAGTGCTTCTATTGATCTCTTTAATCCCTCTTTCCGATTAGAACAAAAGATTTCAAAACGGATCGCAACGAGCTTCAGTGCGGAGTTTCTTCAGAGTGACGGCCTTTATAAATTCCGTTATGGCAGAAAATATCCCAATGGAGAAACTGCTTCTGATACCATTTCCAAAAGATATGATTCAGATATTAAAGCAAAACGCTTTGAAACATCTGTCAATGGAACTTTGAATAATGGAAGCTGGAACATCCGTGGTTATGGTTATATTTCAAACCGTGGTATTCCTGCCCCTATTGTAAAGAACCGTTTTAAGGCAAGAGGAGCAAGAATGCTGGATGAAAGTTATTTTGTACAGGCCAATTTCAGGAAAAAGCTGTTTCCTAAGTTTGAAACTCAGCTGAAGGCTAAGTTTGCTTATGATTACACTTATTTTAATGATACGGTAAGGTCTCAATCCGGGATGCCTGCAAAGAATACTTATATTCAACGGGAGGTTTATCTTTCCTCTTCCAATCTATATTCCATTACCCCTGATTGGGATGTCAGTTTAAATGGAGATTTCCAGTACAATAATCTGGATGCTGACTTGCATAATTTTTCTTATCCTACCCGTTATACCACCCTGGTTGCATTGGCTTCAACCTACCAGTGGAACAGATTTAAGTTTTTAGGAAGTCTTTTAGGAACATTTACTTCTGAAGACGTCAAAATGAATTTCAAAGCTGATGACAGAAGAGAATGGACTCCTGCCTTCTTTATGAGCTATCAGCCTGCTTCCATACCGGAACTTACCGTTAGAGCTTTCTATAAAAATATCTTCAGGCTCCCAACATTTAATGATCTGTATTATACCAGCGTTGGAAATACTTTCCTGAAACCGGAATTTACCCATCAGTATGATCTTGGTTTTACCTATCAGAAAAAGTATAACAAGTCTTTATTCAAAGGACTTTATGTAAAGGTTGATGGTTATTATAACAAGGTGACGGATAAGATCGTTGCCATCCCTACATCCAATATGTTTCGTTGGATGATGCTCAATCTGGGAAAGGTTGAAATTATAGGAGCAGATGTGAATGTTCAGACCGAAATGATGTTGGGGAATGTTAAGATCAAACCATTATTGGCTTATACTTACCAGAATGCCCAGGATAAAACAATCACTAAAGGATTTAAAGAAACTTATTATGGGGAGCAAATCCCTTATACACCAAGACATAGCGGATCTTTCACCTTAATGGCAGATTATAAAGACTGGAGTTTTAATTACAGTACAATCTATGTTGGGGAAAGATATGACGGACAGCAGGATAATATCCGGTATAACTATATTCAGCCCTGGTATACCCATGATCTTTCTGTTCAGAGAAAACTAAGCCTTGCCGGGCATCCTTTTAAAATAAACCTTGAAATGAACAATGTCTTTAATCAATATTATGACGTTGTCCTGAACTATCCCATGCCGGGAAGAAACTTCAGACTCACTCTAAACTTTACATTATGAAGAAGCTAAATCTGTTTTTTTTATTTTTTGTATTCATTGCCCTTACTTCCTGTCGTACTGATGACACGATCATTCCTATGGAAGTAGTGGAAGGACTTAACCCCGTTGAAAAAAACACCATAAAAGGATTCTACGTATTGAATGAAGGAAATATGGGAAGTAATAAATGCACCCTTGATTTCTTTGATTACACCAAAGGAACCTATTTCAGGAATATCTATTCCGAAATTAACCCCAATGTTTTGAAAGAATTGGGAGATGTAGGAAATGATATTAAAATTTATGGCAGCAAGATGTACATTGTAGTGAATGTTTCCAATACCATTGAAGTTCTGGAAGCTAAAACAGCTAAACATATCAAGTCTATTTATTTACAGAATTGCAGATACATGACCTTTAAAGATGGGAAAGCCTATGCGAGCAGTTATGCTGGTCCTGTGGATATCAACCCGCTGGCTCCCAAAGGAAAAGTAGCAGAAATAGATACTTTATCCCTTACTATTCAACGTACTGCAACAGTTGGATATCAGCCAGAAGAAATGGAAATTGTAGGAAATCAGTTATTTGTAGCTAATTCCGGAGGATATATGGTTCCGAATTATGATAAAACCGTTTCAGTAATTGATCTGAACACTTTTACTGAAAAGAAAAAAATTGATGTAGCCATCAATCTTCACCGTCTTAAAAAGGACAATTATGGAGATCTGTATGTAAGCTCAAGAGGAGATTACTATAACGTTCCTTCCAATTTATATCTGGTAGATGCAGCAACAGGCACTATTAAAAAAGATTTTCACATTGCTGTAAGTGAAATGACCATCGTGAATGATAAGCTGTATTACTACGGCAATGAATTCAACTATAATACCCATGCCTACGTAAAAACATTTGGGATCATTGATGTAAAAACGGAACAGGTCATTTCCAACAGAATTATTGACAAAGAGTATGAAGACATTATTAAAACTCCATACGGAATTGCAGTAAACCCAATTACAGAAGACATTTATATGACAGACGCCCGAAACTATGTTTCCATGGGATTTGTATACTGCTTTGATAAAAACGGACATTTTAAATGGAAAACTGAAGGGGGAAATATCCCTGCCCATTTTGCCTTTTTATATAATTAAACAAAACTGATAAACATGAATAAAAGAACGCTTAATTATTTAAAGACAGGACTTTTATCCCTGCTCTTTGCAGGAATAATTGCCGCTTGCCAAAGTGATGATGAGGTTGTAGCACCGGTTCCTGTTGATCCGGAAGTAATACCACCAGCATTTAAATTAGATACGGCTTATACCATTGAACGTTTCAGAGTATTGAACATCCCTACCAATATTTCCGGAAAAATTACCTGGAGTATTAAAGATTCAATTATTTCCGAAAATTCTGAACTGGAATTCATCAGTACCAAAACCGCGACCTATCCTTTGACATTAAAGGTGGGAACTGATAAAGTATTTCATTCTAAAATCAAAGTAACGAAGGAAGCTGTAACGCTGAGTAAATACATTTCTAAAGTATTTGATTTCCATCCGGCTGTTGGTCAGTTTATGAACGAAATTCCAGAGTTTGAACAGGGAAATACCGAAACAGATATGATTAAAAAAGCCAACAGCTATCTGGTAGGATCAAATCCGGCGATGGTAAGTCTTGGTGGTTTTGGTGGTTATGTAGTGTTTGGTTTTGATCATACTATTCCTAATCTGGAAGGGAGAGACTTTAAAGTTCTTGGGAATGCATTTTTTGGAAATGCAGCCAACGATCCCCGCTCAGGAAATTGTGAGCCGGGAATCATTATGGTGGCTTATGACAAAAACAAAAATGGAAAACCCGATGATAATGAATGGTATGAGATTGCAGGGAGTGAGTATTTTAAAAATACAACGATAAAAGACTACAATATTACTTACTTCAAACCCGATGAAAATAAAGCACCCGTTCCGGGTAATAGTGGATGGCAGACTGATATAGAATATATAAAATGGCAGGATAATCTTGGAAATACAGGATTCAAAACAAAGAATACTTTCCACTCACAAAGTTATTATCCATTATGGTTTGCCAATGCATCTTATGGCTTTACAGGGACAAGACTTAAAGATAACTTTTACGATCAAAGTGGAACAGGAACCTATTGGGTAGGTAAGTCTTATGATTTTGGATATGCAGATAATGCCCCAAACAATGATGAAGCTTCTAATATTGATATTGCCTGGGCTGTTGACAGAAACGGGAAGTATGTAAAACTACCGGGAATTGATTTTGTAAAAGTATATACAGGAATCAATCAGGAAGCAGGCTGGCTGGGTGAAGTTTCTACAGAAGTAGCCGGAGCTTACGATTTACATTTAAAAAAATAATCAACCTATAATATCTTTAAATTAATAAAAATGAAAAAGTTTTACCTTTTTACTCTACTTTTTCTGTTTGCATTTTTTACGAATGCTCAGATAAAAGTACAGGGGGTACCCCGGAATGATATTTCTGGAAATACCCCATTAACCACCACAAATGTTACCGCGAATATCAGCTTTTCTGATATCCAGTATTGGGTGGGAACAGGTTCCAATCAGGCTGCATTTGTAGTACAATGGAATGATAGTAAAAATCCTGACGCCCTGGTTTGGGGATTCAGATGGGATGGAAATGCCACTGGAGAAGATATGCTGAAAGCCATTGCCAAAGCAGATAAAAGATTCTTTACTTTACTGTATCCGGGAACTCAGTTCGGAACTGCGGTAGGAGGTATGGGGTTTGATCTGAATGGGCAGGATTCAAATGCTTTAATCAAAAACAATAATGCAGCATATCCTCTATATCCTTTAGACGGTATTGTGAAGACTACCCAATATGACTTTGATGAATATACTGCAAAGGATACTAACGATCACTGGATGTCTGGCTGGTATAATGGTTTCTGGTCCTACTGGGTGAAAAATCCAACAGATGCTGATTTCGGATTTTCAGGAGTAGGAGCTAGTTCTCGTATCCTTGAAAACGGAGCATGGGATGTGTGGAACTATAGCCCAATGTCTGGATCACCTGAAATATCCTCTACAATGACACCTGTTTCTCCTTATGTAAGTTCTACGAATTTTACTGATGGATTCTTTATGGTTAATGAAGAGTGGTTCGGGCATACCAATGGCTCGGTTAACTTTATAAATAATAACGGTCAGATCAACTATCGTGTTTATAGTAACGCTAACAATAATCACGCTTTTGGAGCGACTACACAGTATGGAACAATCTATGGAGACAAATTCTATTTTGTGTCTAAGCAGGCTGCTGACGGAGGAGACACGCAGTATACACCAGGTGGAAGATTGGTAGTAGCCAATGCTCAGACCATGCAGAAAATTGCAACCTTTAATAATATTGGAAACGGAGACGGAAGATCATTCCTTGGTGTAAATCAGCATAAAGGATATATCGGAGCCTCTAACGGAATTTATCTGTTTGATATTGATAACCTTCAGGTTGGAAGCCTGATTGCAGGAACAGGTGGTGGAAGCCAGTATTCAGGGCAAATCGGAAATATGATCCGTACTTCAAAATATGTTTTTGCCGTGAAACAAACTGCAGGAATTTTAGTAATTGATCCTAATACTGATACTGTAGTTACAACAATTGCAGGAGCTTTTAGTTCTATTGTTCAGGCAAAAGACGGAAGTGTTTGGGCTATTCAGAATCAAAAACTGACTAATATTGATGCTGCAACACTTACCGTTCAGGATTTTAGTATTCCTACATCTAAATATTCAGATTCATGGGGTGCCTGGAATGCCGGAAGCTTTACGGCAAGTAATACAGAGAATACTTTATACTGGATTAAAGCAGGATCTGGTTTTAACGCCGGAAACCAAATTGTAAGATTTGATGTTACAACTAAAGTCTTTAATGAAACATTTATTACCCTTCCCGGGCAAACAGGAAACTTTAAGCAGATTCCTTACGGTGCAGCACTTCGTGTAAATCCTTCTACAGGAAATCTTATTCTTAATACTACAGAAAGCGGATATGGAGCACATTTCCAAAAGAACTGGATCCATACATTTAATACAAGCGGAGCTCTTATTGATACTAAAATCTTAAATGATTACTATTGGTTCCCTGCATTGGCTGTGTTCCCTGATAATACAGCTCCTGTAGTAAGCAGCACTTTTCCGTCACAGGTTACAGCAACAGGTACTACAGCTATTGATCTGAAAACATTGGTTTCTGATGAAGACAGTTTTGGAGCATCTATTGTAAAATCTGTGAAGTCAAATAGTAATCCATCGGTAGTTTCTGCAGAAATTAATACCAATGAAGAATTAACACTTACTCCAATAGGTTCAGGAACAGCTGATATTGTCATCAGCTTCAATTCAAACGGTAAAGTAGTGGAAAGAACACTTAAAGTAAACAGTACTACTTCTACATTAGCAACAGCTGAGGTTAAAAAGATTGAATTTAGCATTTATCCAAACCCTGTTACGGATATTCTGTATATCAAAACACAGGAAAAAGTGATTCATGTTGCTATTTATGATGTTACAGGAAAACTTATCAATACCCAGTACAATAATGGGCAGGTAAATGTAAGCATGTTACAAAAAGGAATGTATATCCTAAAAGCTACAACTGACAAAGCTGTATACCAGCAAAAACTGATTAAAAATTAATTTTAGCATAGCTAATTTTTGTTTCACTCTGACCCGGCCAATTTCTGGCCGGGTTTTGTTTTGACCAAATCGGACATGTTTTTTTTAGTGTTGCCAAAAAAAGATGAAAATTTTAAGTATTTATTCAAAAACTTATAGAGCGTTGATGATGAAAAATACAAGGGTTGCGCCCTTTCGGTTATTGAGGGTGTAGAAGACATGTAGAGTGTCTGGAGTACGATGGATATTGTAACTGTTGTATATAAGGCGTATATCTATTTTTGGAGGTCGGGGTACCGAAAATATACTTTTGCTACAAAATCAAACCAAATGAAAAACAGAAAAAATTATTTATTACCCTTGATATTCTTTGCGAATATCTTATTCTCTCAGGTAGGTATAGGTACGGCCAACCCCAGGGGTGCGTTAGACATCAATAAAGAAACCACCAATAATATGGGGTTGGTTCTTCCTACCAATTCAGATCCTAAAAACATGATTACCCCAAAAGGAGGAGATATTGCTATAGGAACAATTATGTATGACTCCACATTAAGTTGTGTAAGGGTATTCAAGCCCACAGGATGGTCCAATTGTCTATGTGATCAATGTGGTCCTACACCTGGCCCCGGTTTTACTTTAGACTGTTCCAGCGGTACTCTTAGTGGGACTTTTACTGCGGGAACTCAGGCAAATGGGACTAAAGTCATTAATTATACCAATGCAACAGGCCAATCTTACCCAGGTATATCAGCGGCCTCTTCGGGAGTTTCAGGTCTTATAGCCTCAGCAGGTGCAGGAACATTAGCGAATGGAAACGGAAGTATTTCCCTCAATATTTCAGGAAATCCATCATCTTCAGGAACTGCATCATTTACCATAAATATTGCAGGCCAGTCTTGTAGTTTTTCTGCGAATGTAAGTGCAGGAGTGATTCCCAAAAGAATGATTTTATCTTTAGGAGGCGGAATGTATACACCTAATCCGGGAAATACAACAGCTCCTACCACAATATTACAGTCGTCAGCAAACTTTGGTCCTACGGGAACCGTTCCATCACAAGGATTTGATATTAAAACAGTAGGAACTACACAGGGAAAACTTGCTGCAAACATTGCTACATATAATCCATATATGATTATTTTTACTTGGGATTATTCCTCCAATGCAGCAGATGCTGTAGCACTTAAAGATTATCTTGATAAAGGAGGACGGGCGATGATCTTTTTACAGCAGGCACAACCGAACCAGTTACTAAACCAAATCTTTGGTGGTACAACTACTAATAATGCGGCTACTGGAACAGGTCTTGTTAAACAGATAGCCAATCTTAGCCATCCTATCCTTAATGGTCCGTTTGGAGATGCAAGAGGAAATTTGGTGGGAGATGATAATGACGATTCCAGTTCTTATACCAATGCTAATATCAACAGCTCCAATGTCGATATTTTATCCACAAACAATGGTCAGATGGTTGGTTTCATCCATAAAACATACAAATTATTCTTTTGGGGAGATGGTGGATTTCCACTTGGAGCAGTAAATGACGCTTCAGCAGCATCCTATCCGGCAGGAGTAGATGCATCCGGAAAACCAATCCCAAAAACCAAGTTTGGTACCGGAACATCAGCTTCATCTGTAGTTTACAACAGTATTTTATATGCCAATGCAGTAGCATGGATGATGCAGTAAAAAAAGTTAACATTCCTATTAATATTTGTTTGGGCACTAGAAATCTTAAAACAGTTTTGGTTTAACATCACAAGTCTATTTTAAATTGTACACAAGTGTGGATAAGGCAGGTTTTATGTAACCTGTCTTATTTTTTTAGTAAAATATTTGAAGGATTAGTTTTGAGGATAGATATAAATAAAAAAAGCGGCAGGCTTTTTTAAGCCTGCCGCCTCTGGCATGTTTAATTATTTATTTAAGTAAAACCTTACTTGAATGTGTTTTTCCATCCTTAGTCTGAAGTTTTATAATGTATAAACCTTCAGGCTGGTTGGTTTCAAACGTATTGGAATTTAATTTGGTGCTGAATACTTCTTTTCCGGAAGTGTTGATCAGAGTAACCTCCGAACCTTCTACTTTTAAGTTTTTATCCAGAGTAACCTGACCATTTTGGCCGTGAGCCATAAAACTAATGAAAGGATCTCTGTATTGGTATCCGTAATATACTCTAAACTCTCCACCTAAACTCAATAATCCACCATTTACATTGATCTTAATACGGTCATAAGGCTTGTTCATGGTAAGTTCAATTTCACCTTTACTTGGATCACCAGCCCCAAGCTTTAAAATGTCATTGTTTAAGTTTTGGTAATCATTGTTAGAAACATTTCCGTTGAATGTCTCAATAGATACACCCCCTAATACTTGTGCACTTAGAGGAGTTCCGTTAGAACCAATACCAATCACCAATTTGTTGGTGTAAGTACTGTTAGGGAAAATTAATGTCTGTTCAGTACGGGCTAGTAAGCCAATGGATACCTGTAGAACGGAATAGTCACTCTCGTTAGGACCAATTGCATTCAATGGATTTAGAACTCCACAGCCTATACATACGCCGTATACCTGATTCGCTTGGGCATTTGCATAATATTTTACAATTTGTGCAAATGACATGTTGCTTGCTAGAAACAATAAAGAAGCAAAAATAGCAGTCTTAATACTGCGTGGACTCAATAATAAATTAGTTTTCATATATTAAAATTTTGATTTTTAGTTTTTTGTAAATTTATAAATAAAATGATTATGTTAAATAATTTATTTCATTTTTTTGTGATATGCTAATATTTAATTTATATAAACTGTTTTTATTAATGATAAATTAATATATGTCGTTCTTTTAAGCATAAAAAAGCGGCAGCCTTTTTAAAGACTGCCGCTTTTTCTATGTTTATCATTTATTTAATAATGACTTTCTTAGAGTATGTTTTTCCTTCCTTAGTTTGAAGATTCATGATGTAAACTCCTCCAGGTTGATTAGCATCAAATGTATTGCTTCTAAGCTTTGAACGAAACACTTCTTTTCCTGAAGTATTAGTCAAAGAAACTTCAGAACCTTCTACATTAACATTTCCGCTCAGGGTTACCTGTCCATTCTGGCTATGAGCTAATAAGTGAATCAATGGATCCTGATAAGCATAATAAATTCTAAATCCACCTCCAAGGCTTAATACCCCTCCGGTTAAACCGATTCTTATTCCATCATAAGGTTTTGTAGGCTTAAATTCTACTGTACCTCTGTTAGGAGTTGCTCCCAACTTTAGAAGACTGATGTCTATCGTTCTGCGGTCCTCGTTAGAAGTTCCTCCGTTCATCGTTTCAAGAGTTACTCCACTTAATAGTTGTACAGATAAAGGAATGTTATCCGTTCCAATTCCTACAACAAGCCTTGTGTCGGCTCTAAGATCAGGGAAAATTAATGTTTGCTGAACTCCACCTAATAAAGCAGTTCCCAATACCATTGTGGAATAATCATCTTCATTACCTCCAACGGCATTCAGCGGATTATCTACTCGGCATCCTAAGCAGGCTACTCCAAATACACCAGAACTTTGAGCGTGAGCATAGATTCTGTCCTGACCAAATAAAAGTTGAGCAGAGAATAAGCAAATCGCAATTAAAGCAGCTTGAAAAGAGAATGTATCTCTCAGAAGTAAATTAAATTTCATGTTATTATTTTTTAGATGAATAGTTTTAGTCAAATTTAAGGAATTAAAGAAGACACAGAAAATAATATTTCCATTTTTGGTGATATTTTTAATGAAATTTAATATTCCTCAAAATAATTAAGTGAGATATATCTTTCTCAATAAGAATGGTCGTGGAATTTTAAAGTTATTGAAATAAATCCTGAAATAGGATAGGGGGAAGGGGATTAAAACAAAAAAAGGACTTTCGAAAAAGTCCTTTTTAGTAGCCCGTAGGGGAATCGAACCCCTCTTACCAGAATGAAAATCTGAGGTCCTAACCGATAGACGAACGGGCCCTCTATCTTCCACTACCGAAATAGTGTGTTAGTTTTTGTTTTTATAAGTATCAACTCTTAGTTTGTAGCCCGTAGGGGAATCGAACCCCTCTTACCAGAATGAAAATCTGAGGTCCTAACCGATAGACGAACGGGCCGGTTAGATGTGTTTAAGTAATAGCTTTCTACTTTGTTTTTAAAAACCACTGTAAAAACTCAGTGGTTTTTAAAAATTAAGTAGCCCGTAGGGGAATCGAACCCCTCTTACCAGAATGAAAATCTGAGGTCCTAACCGATAGACGAACGGGCCGCTATACTTATTACGCTAATTTATTAACGTGCTTTGTCAATTTGCTTTTTAAGTTAGCTGCTTTGTTTTTGTGGATAATATTTTTCTTAGCTAATTTATCCAATAAAGCGATAACTTTTGGCAGTTGCTCTGTTGCAGCAGCTTTGTTTTCCTCATTTCTTAAGGCTTTCAATGCTGTTCTAGCAGTCTTGTGATAATATCTATTACGAAGTCTTCTAGTTTCGTTCTGTCTGATTCTCTTTAGTGCTGATTTATGATTTGCCATATCGTTCAAATGTGAGTGCAAAACTATAAACTTTTTTTGAAACTACCAAATTTATTTTTAAAAAATTTAATTTTCTTCTGAAAGGTACTTTCTAAGCTTATCTATTGCTTGTTCTATTTTTAAATTTTCTTGTTCTTTTTCTATTTTTTTGATCGTATTCCCTAGCATGATCAGTGCATTATTCCATTCTCCAGTAGTATTGGTGAAAGTAAGTTCATCTATTGTTACTTCAAAAGCAACCCTTTCTCCGGTCCTGTAAAGTCTGAAACTTATTTTATCATCCTTGCCTGTAATCCCTTCTTCATTGATTTGTAAATCATAACTTTTTGGGTTAGAGTGGATTTTCTTAAAAAGCAATTTTGCTTCTTGTATTTTTAAATCCGGCATGATATAAAATTTGATAATCTGTAGTCTCCTACAGACTGTGGGTTATCAATAATATTTTTCATCAGTGTTACCATATTTGTTTGACCAATTATGGATAAATTTATTAAAAAATTTTTGCAAATATAATGCTTTTATGAGATATAACGTAAATAGAGTGCTTTTTTAGAGCGAAAATTATGTTTTTTTTATCCGTATAATAATAAGTATCTCACTACCAGTATACTATTATTTTCAAATTTTCATGGCTGATTTTAAATCTTAATTAGAAATATCAATTGAATAAATAAGATAAAAGGAATCTTGATATTTTATATTGAGTTTATTAGCAGAGAAATACATAGCGCAATCTAATAAAAAGGTATTATTAATAAAACTAGACGGCCTAGAAGTAATTTTATGAAAAACTAAGTGCTGTACAAAAAATATCAAATCATCAAAATGGTTTGATTGTATTAAAATAAAAAAAGAGAAACGATACGTATCATTTCTCCTTTTTTGTAGCCTATAGGGGAATCGAACCCCTGTTGCAAGAATGAAAATCTTGAGTCCTGACCACTAGACGAATAGGCCAAATTTTGAGGTTGCAAAAATAGAAAAACCTTTTGAAACCTCAAAATTATTTTTTAGTTATTTATAAACTTTTTGGATGACCGTATTCTTAATTCCTTTGGCCTCAACCTCTTTTTGTAATTTTACAGCATCCTCCAATGTATAAGCCTTTCCATAGGTATAATAGAACACACCACTGTCTTTCTCTCTTTCTACATCTTTAAGGTTCTGAAGGATGTATGAATTACCATTCAGCTTTTCACCAGTATATACTTCCAGCGTGTAATATCCCATGCTTATTCTCTGATTAGGCATAAATCCTACTGCAAATGCATTCCTGAATCCTGCATCCTTAGCTGTTTTAAGATTAATGTCTTTCACAGAAGCCATATTGGTTACTGCATAATAATATTTGTACTGCCCGTTTTCTTTCAGAGTAAGAACATAATTCAGTCCTTTCAATGCAGGATCATTCTCATTGTATTTTGTAGGAGAACTCATCAGTAATATTCTGAAATCATTCTTCAGTGGAGTTTCTGCAGGTTTTTCAGGTTCCTGTTTTTTAGTGGTGAAAGATCCTCCTGTTTTTCTGTCAACTGCTTTTTTATAGTCAATGATAGCGTCGTAGATACTTTCTGCAATTTCATTCTGTCCTTTTTCGGAGGCAATATAATGGCTCTCTTCCGGATGATTAATGAAACCTGTTTCTATCAGAACAGAAGGCATGGCATTCATACGGAGAACGTGAAGGTTCTTCTGGAATACTCCTCTTGAAGATCTCTTATCCTTATTTACAAAGTTATCTTCTACCAAACCGCCCAAAAGAAGACTGGATTCAAGATATTTACTCTGTTGCAGCTTTAATGCAATTAAAGATTCCGGAGAATCGGGATTATAAGATCCGAAGGTCTGTTTATCCTTTTCATCCAGAAAGATCACATCGTTTTCCCTTTTGGCAACCTCCAGATTTTCATTGTTCTGGTTGGGTCCTTGTACATAAGTTTCTGTACCATAAGCTGTAGGTCTTGCAGAAGAATTACAGTGAATGGATACAAAAAGATCTGCTTTGCTTCTGTTAGCAAGGTTAGTTCTGTCGGATAAAGAAGGGTATTCATCAATCTTTCGGGTATAGATTACTTTGAAGTCCCTGTTTTTTTCAAGCATGGCTCCTACCTTTAGGGTAATGGCAAGAGTAATATCCTTTTCTGCAATTCTTCCAATGTCCGAATAAGTCCTGTTGGCTCCATGGTCACTTCCTCCGTGACCCGCATCTAGAACTAGTGTAAACTTCTTTTGAGAGAAAATAAAGTTACTGATTAGGAGTAGGAGAAATGATAAAATTATTTTAAAATTTTGTTTGCGCATCTTACAGTTATAAAAATTATATTAATTTTGGGCCTTAATTATATAGAACAAAATTGGCCAAAACCGTCTTCAAAAATATATTACAAATTTTAATTATCCTAATTTTTAACAATTTTTTAGCACAGAAAACTCCTGAAAAATTGCCTAAAAATGTGGTTAAAGATACTATTTCCAAAAAGGATACCATTGTTGCAAAAAAAGAAGCTTTAGATGATGTACTTCAAACAAAAGCAGACGATCAGCGACGAGATATCCCTAAAAAGATGACATTCCTTAATAAGAATGCCCAGGTAAAGTATCAGGATATGCAGATTGATGCAGATTATATCTCCATTGATGATAATAAGAACCTGATCTATGCCAGAGGGAAATTAGATTCTTTAGGGAAAATCATAGAGCCTGTAGTGACTACTCAGGCTGGGAAAAAATATGAAACCAATGAATTCAGCTATAATACAAAAACCAGACAGGCCATCGCTTTCAATGCAAGAACAGAGGAGAGTGAGGGAGTAATTATAGCCCAAAAAACAAAAAAATACAATGACTCGGTGTTTGCTATGAGAAAAGCAGATTATACCACCGATGAATATTTTGTTAAGAAAAAAGATACGGTAGCAGATTATTTCATGAGAGCTTCCAATATTAAGCTGATAAAATCAAAAAATAAATCTCAAATCGTTACAGGACCTATTCAAATGTATATAGAGCAGGTTCCTACACCGCTTATTATGCCTTTTGCAATTCTTCCTTTCTCGGATAAAAGAGCAGCAGGTATTTTGATTCCTAGTTTCGGTGAAAGAGAAGATGTAGGATTTTTCCTTAATGGTATTGGATATTATCAGCCGATTGGAGAGCATTTTGATCTTAAAGTGCTTGCTGATATTTACACCAAAGGAAGCTGGAACTTGCGTCCACAAATGAATTATCAGAAAAAATACCGTTATTCGGGAAGTTTCAATGCAGACATTGGAACAATGGTAAGAGGGATCAAGGGGTTGGATGATTATACTAAAAATAGTACCTATAGAATCAGCTGGACTCATTCTCAGGATTCAAAAGCTAATCCTTTCCTTACGTTCAGTGCTCAGGTGGATATGGTAAGTACGAAGTTTTATAACAATCCGCTTAACAACGCTTATATTTTCAATCAAAATGTATTGAATACTCAGCAGAACTCAACGGTAACTCTTACCAAAAGATTTCTGAAACTTCCGGTAACCATTACAGGAACGGCATCTTACTCACAGAACTTTGCAACAGGATTGGCAGATCTTCGTCTTCCGCAGATGAACGTAGCGGTTAATCAGTTTTATCTGTTTAAATCAAAATCCGGAGTAAGACAAGGACTTCTTGAAAATATTACTGTAAATACAGGTTTTAACCTGACGAACTTTGTGAACACTCAGGAAAATGAACTGTTCAAAAAAGAAATGTGGGATAAAATGCAGACAGGACTTAAGAACAATATCGCTTTAGCTACCAATACTACTTTGGCTAAATATTTTACATTCAGTTTAAGTGCTAATATTGATAATGCTTTAACTACAAAAACATTAAACAGATACTATGACCCTGTAAAGAATGTAACGGTAGATGAAATCAATAAAAAATTCGCAGGATATTCTTCATTCTCAACCACTGCCAGTCTTCAGACAACATTATACGGAATGATGAAATTCAAAAAAGGTTCTATTGTAGAGGCGGTGAGACATATGGTAATTCCAAGTATCGGGTTTACTTACTCTCCTGATTTTTCAAGTCCTAGTTTCGGATATTACAAGAACTATTATAATGCAACCGGAGCGCTTACTCCTTATTCCATCTTTGAAAAAGGAATTATTGGAAGTCCATCAAACAATTTGGTGGGTGCATTAGGTTTCAATATCGGAAACAATATCGAAATGAAGGTGAAATCTAAAAGTGATTCTACCGGGGTGAAAAAAGTGAAGATCTTTGAATCTTTAAACCTTTCAGGAAGCTACAACTTTGCTGCTAAAGATCACCCTTGGTCTATTTTCACTATTAATGGACAGTCTTCTTTCTTTAATAATAAACTTACAGTTAATACCAGTCTTTCTCTTGATCCATATAAAATTGAATTCATTCCAGGACAAGATCAGGGAATCAGAACAGAGAAGTTTGGAGCTTTTGGAGTACAGGGATTCAATGTTCAGTTATCTTACCCTTTAAGCAGCGAAATCTTTGGAGAGAAAACCGATTATGCTAAAAAATATAGTTCAAAAGGAGAAGTAAGAAATGAGAACTATTATTTTGATGATGATAACTACTCACGTTTCGATCAGGCATGGACATTGAATATTAATGCGAATTATGCGTATTCTAAAGGAACTAGCAGGTTTGGAAATAAAATTGCCTCTCTAGGTCTTGATGGAAGTATTAAGCTTACTCCTTATTGGAACGTTACAGGAAGTACCCATTATGACTTGGTGACTAAAGAATTGGCATATACAAGAATTGGTTTTTCAAGAGATCAGCGAAGTTTTACCATTAATTTTAACTGGGTGCCTTTTGGACAATATAAGGTATATGACTTCTTTATTGGGATCAAAGCCAATATCTTAAGTGATGCATTGAAGTATAAAGACAGAAGCTTTACCCAGCCAAATGCACCTTTCTAATATCAGATTGGCATTTGACAATATAAATTTTATATTTGCATCCAAAATAAATCTAACGAGATTATCATGAAATTGCTTAACTTATGGTTGGTAATGAAAGATAATTTTACAAAAAAATAAATATCCGTATATGAAACAAATAATCAATACAGTTAATGCACCTGCGGCTATCGGTCCTTATTCACAAGCTAATATGGCTAACGGAGTTTTATACATCTCCGGACAGATTCCTGTAGATCCTGCAACTGGTAAACTGGTAGAAGGAATTGAAAAGGAAACCCATCAGGTAATGAAAAACCTTGAGGCAATCCTTACAGAAGCTGGAATGACTTTTAAAAACGTTGTAAAGGCAACTATCTTTCTTAAGAGCATGGATGATTTTGCTGTAATGAACGATATTTATGCTTCTTATTTAGATGCAGAAAGCTATCCGGCACGTGAAACTGTACAGGTTTCTTGTCTGCCTAAAAATGTGGATATTGAAATTTCTATGATCGCACATCAGGATTAATGAACTTTATAAGAAATACATTTGCGATATTGATGGGCCTTGGGATAACAGGGCTTATTATTACTCTTGGTATAAGAGCTTTTCCGCAATGGGTTACTTTTGAAGCTTTTGCTCCGTTTGAGCATTGGCAGAGATTTCTTTTTAGTATGAAGGACGATAAAGCCTTTTTCGGCTTTCTTTTGTTTATTTCCGGACTGGGAACTACAATTGGTGGAGTAGCAACGGCAATCATCGTTAAATACGCTAAAGTGGCGTATGCTATTCTAATTGGTTTCATCATGCTTTTCATCGCAATGCTGGATGTAATTATATTTCCTTATCATCCTACATTTTATAAGATTTCAATCTTCCTTACCTTTTTTCCGTTTTCCTGGATTGGCGGTAAGATTGTAGAAGTAATCTATGAGCGAAACAAGAAGAAAAGAATCGCTGAGAAAATGAATAAACCCAAATAAATAAAAAACGCTGCAAATCTTTGCAGCGTTTTTCTTTGATATGAAAATAACTATTGTTGAGTTATTGATTAAGGCATTTTAAATCCTTTCGTGTACATTCTTCCGTAATCATCCACAAACTTCACCTGTACATTTCCTTGGTATTTACTTAGAATACTTTCAATGTCTTTTTGTGAGTTTACCGGCTTACCGTTTATTTCAATGATGATGTAGTTGTCTACAATTCCGATTTTGGCCATTTCGCCTCCTTCAGATACATTTTTAGTCACTACACCACTATTAAGACCATATTCAGTTTTGAATCTTTCAGTAAGAGGATCAAATTCAGCTCCGATTTTTTCGGTTACACTAAGATCTGCTTTGGTTCTTGTAGATGTACCGCCTTTCTGGTCTCTTAAAGTTACGCTTGTTGTAGCTTCTTTACCATTTCTTGAATAAGTTACCTGAACTTTATCACCAGGACGCTTGCTTCCGATAGACATAGACAGATCAGCAAAATCAGTAATTTCGTAGTTGTCTATTTTTGTAATGATATCTCCTTTTTTCAATCCTGCATCTTCTGCACCACTGTTATCACCAAATCCTGTTACATACACTCCGCTGCCAGACTTAATGGTAGTTTTGAATTGTTTGTTATAGGCCTGAACTTGTTGGTCATTGGAAAGGTCTAATGATGAAACACCTAAGAATCCTCTTTGTACAATACCAAACTTTTTGATATCCTCAACAATTTTTCTGGCTAAGTTAGCAGGAACTGCAAATCCGTACCCTTGATAATATCCTGTTGTAGACTGAATCGCAGAGTTAATCCCGATAAGTTCTCCGTTAGTATTTACCAAAGCACCTCCAGAGTTTCCTGGGTTGATGGCAGCATCCGTTTGGATAAAGCTTTCAATAGGGTTGCTTGCTTTCCCTTGGCTTCCTAAAATACCTATTCCTCTTCCTTTAGCAGAAACAATACCTGCAGTTACTGTAGAGTTTAATCCTAGTGGGTTTCCTACAGCCAGTACCCATTGTCCAACATCAATATTATCAGAGTTGGCAAAGTTTAAGTAAGGAAGTCCTTTTTCTTCAATCTTTAATAGAGAAATATCCGTGTTAGGGTCAGTTCCTATTAAAGTTGCGATATATGATTTTTTATTGCTCAGGACAACTTCAAGTTTATTAGCTCCCGCCACAACGTGATTGTTCGAGATGATATATCCGTCAGGAGAAATGATTACTCCAGAACCCATCCCTGAAGGCATATTGTCCGGAGCCTGCTGTTGCTTTTGCCTTTGCTGGCCTCTTCCTCCGAACGGATCTCCAAAGAAGTAGTCGAACAGATCCTGTTCAGTAGCTCTGCTTGCTGTTCTGCTTTGATAATTTTTAATAGTAACCACAGCCGGAACAGTTGTTTTAGCTGCTTTTACAAAGTCATCACCTACTGCTCCTGTATTCATTCCTGCAAATGAAGTGTTAGGGGCTGATGCTGTGAAAAATGATTGATCTCCGTTATTGGAACCATGTCCGAAATATTGTATAGCTCCAACGGTAGTAGCTCCAGAAATAACTCCGACTACTGCAAATGGTAATAGTTTTTTTAAAGTACTCTTCATTGTATATCTTTCTTGTTTATTAATTAATTCTTTTTTATGTTTTTGAGTAAACAAATTTAATGTTAAATAAGTAAGCAATTAGCATGCTATGTTTCAATTTTAACTAAAATTTAACGGCTATTATATCATTTTATGTATTATGTCATAATTGTTAAGCCCAGCATTAACAAAACTTAAAATAAAATTAAATGAAATATGACAAAATGTTACCATAATAAGTACAATATAAAAAGTATTTTTCATACTCATAGCTGTCAATTATCATTGAGCTCATGAAAGGCTGTTAATTTGAAAATACCTATCTTTACAAAAATATTTTTCTCACTTAAAACGTTTATAGCATGCAACTGTATAACACCTTAAGCGCAGAAGAAAGAGCTAGACTTATTGATGAAGCTGGTAAGGAACGTCTTACTTTATCTTTCTATGCGTACGCTAAAATTGAAGATCCCAAAAATTTTCGTGACGACCTATTTGTAGCCTGGAACGCCCTTGATGCGCTTGGCCGTATTTATGTTGCCCATGAAGGTATTAATGCTCAGATGAGTGTTCCTGCAGATCAATTTGAAGCTTTCCGCAATACGTTAGAAGTATATGACTTTATGAAGGGAATCCGTTTGAATGTAGCGGTAGAGCAAGACAATCATTCCTTTTTAAAACTTACCATTAAAGTAAGACATAAAATTGTTGCTGACGGTCTTAATGATGATACTTTTGATGTAACCAACAAAGGAGTTCATTTAAAGGCTCAGGAATTTAATAATATGCTTGATGATCCTAACACCATTGTAGTTGATTTTAGAAACCACTACGAAAGTGAAGTAGGGCATTTTGAAGGCGCTATTACTCCTGATGTAGAAAACTTCAGAGAAAGTTTGCCGATTATCAACGAACAATTACAGAATTTCAAAGAAGATAAAAACTTATTGATGTATTGTACTGGAGGGATCCGTTGTGAAAAAGCCAGTGCCTATTTCAAACACCAAGGGTTTAAAAACGTATTCCAGCTTGAAGGCGGAATTATTGAATACACCCGTCAGATTAAAGAAGAAGGAATAGACAGTAAATTCATTGGGAAGAACTTTGTATTCGATCACCGTTTAGGAGAAAGAATTACGGATGATATTATTTCTCAGTGTCACCAATGTGGAAAGCCTTGTGATAATCACACCAATTGTGCTAATGATGCCTGTCATCTTTTATTTATCCAGTGTGATGAATGTAAAGAAGCAATGGAAAACTGCTGTTCTACAGAATGTCTGGATACCATCCATTTGCCTTTGGAAGAGCAGCTGAAATTAAGAAAAGGATTACAGGTTGGAAATAAAGTATTCAGAAAAGGAAAATCTGATGCTTTGAAGTTTAAAAACTCAGGTGATTTACCTAAAACACCTTTAGCAAAAGCTGAAACTAAAAACATTCGTCAGAAATTAGCTGTTAAAAAAGTATTGGTTGGAAAGGCTGAGCATTACTTCTCAAAATCAAAGATCGGACAGTTTTTAATTGAGAATAAAGAAGTTTCAGTAGGAGATAAAGTATTAATTTCCGGTCCTACAACTGGTGAGCAGGAATTTACGATTACTCAGATTTATGCAAACGGAGGTCCTTGCGAAACTGCAAAACAGGGAGATCAGATCACTTTTGAAATTCCGTTCAGAGTTCGTTTGTCAGATAAACTGTATAAAATTCTTGAACCAGCTGAAAACGCTTAATGTATAAAGAAACTGTTCAGTAAAAATAATATAACGATTATGTTGAAAGCTGAGCTTAGAAAAAAATATATGCAACAAAGAAAAGCCTTGTCTCGTGATGAGGCTTTCTTGTTATCTGAACATGTTTTTCAGAATTTCATTACTTACTTTAAACCAGAACCAGGACAGAAGATCCATATTTTCGTTCCGATTGAGAAGTTTAATGAGATTGATACTCAAATCTTCATCAATTATTTTTTAGCGCAAAATATACGCGTTTACGTGCCTAAAGTTGTAGTAGATAAACTGATTTCTATTGAAGTTTTCAATGATACTGTATTTGAAATAAACAGCTGGAGAATTTCTGAACCTGTTTCCAATAAAGATTCCGGAGAAATTAACTTTCATTATGTGATTACTCCGCTTTTATACTGTGATTCAAACGGGAATAGAGTAGGATATGGAAAAGGTTTCTATGATGGACTTTTCCAAAGTATTTCCCCAGAGACAAAAAAAATCGGAGTCAATTATTTTGACCCCGATGATTTTATTGATGATGTCTGGGAGAATGATATTCCCCTCGACTATTTGGTTACCCCTACAGACGTACTGTCTTTCTTAAGCGGTTTGGAATAAAAATCTAAAAAGTAAAATTTAAACTCCTTTTTCATTTTGGAGGTTGACAGTAGTATATATTGAGCATTTTTCTCAAAGCTTCCCAAAGACTTATTCTTATCATCAAAATATTCTACATTGAATTTAGCATAGTCTAAGGTGTCTTTTTTATAGAATTCCTTATAAACATTCAAGTCATTTACCTTTGCAGCCTTCACTTTCATACTATCCAGTTCCTTAAACATTCTTTTGAAGGTCAGAGAATCCGGTTTGTGAAAATAGCTTTCCATTTGTGAATAAATAAAACTGTCTACTTCAGTATTTCTGTTACCGCTCACATAAAGGGTAGAAAGATCCAGAAGTTCCTGAACTTTTTGTTTGGTAATAGAATTAATAGCCTGCATACTATCCATTTGTACAGCTGGATAACTTCTTGTGTTGTTGCTGTTTCGTAGTTTATCTAGGTCGCTCGCTTCTGTTTTCTTATTACAGGCAGCAAATAAAGTCAGAAGTATAGTGAGGATTAAAAAATTATTTATTCTTTTCATCTGTAGTCGCAATTTTGAATTTAATGGATACGATCTTACCGTTGTCTTTTTTCATTTCTATTACATTCAGATTTTTCAGAGATGTAGTAGGGGTTGTAACGAGGGTGATATACTTTTGTTTGTCTATTTTTTCAATACCATAGGTGTTATTGTCATATACCTGATAGATAACAGCATTGTTGCTGATTAGATTTTCCAGCTGATTTCTTTTCTGCTTAATAAGGGCAACTTGTTCTTCTGAGTTTCCTGTAATGTCTTTTCTTGAGAAATAATAAGCAGCCATTTTGTAATCATCCGGCTTAAGCTCAATTTTTTCTTCTCCTGGGGCGTTTTCAAGATTTCTGCTTACTTCCAATGGCTCGTAAAATGCAGCACTGATCTTCATCTTCAGGTTTTTATCCTTTGTGGAATAAGAGAAACATTCACCAGGTTTTATTTTGTACATCATAGGAGATTCGTTTTCCTTGATAACCATAATGTCTAAGGTGTTAATAACAAAGGTTCCTCTGTCTTTGTCAATAAAGCAATAAGTATAAGTTTTTGAAAAAAGAACATCCTTGAATCCCAATAAACCTGTTATGGCAATTAAAACGGAAGTAATAAGTGCCCAGGCATTCTTTTTTAAGAAATTCTTCTTAGCTGGAAGGGTAGAAATCTCAACTTCGCTGGATGTTATTTGTTTTTTATTAACTTCTTGGTTTTCAGTGTTTGTTTTTTGTAAATCAGTGGTTTCAGTAGGCTTTATTTCAATGTTTTTAGGCTGAATTTCAGTTTTTGGAAGTTCTGGAGCTGCAGAAACCATTTTTTCCAATTCATTGATCTCTTCTTCTTCCAGATTTTCATTTTCCTGTAACAATTCTCCAGCAAAAAGATGCTGCTTTTTGAATTCATACCATGAGTCGTATCCCGCATAAATACTCAATAAATTGAGCATATCTATTCTTGGTAATTTAGTGACTGGTGAAGTTTTGAAATAGGTGTAAAATGACTTTTCACTGATGTTACCTTTCGCTTTTTTGCGCAGGTCTTCCTGAAAATATATGATATCTATACCCTTCCACTTGGATATGTCATCCTGTGATGGGGTATATTCTTTTAAATATTGACCTTGGACATCCTTTTTTAGCTGTTCAAAGTGTAATAGATCTAAATCTGTCAATTTTTTTTTAAATAATTAAATTGTTGATTATCAGTTATGTTTTTTTGTAAAACTATTTTACAAAGGTATTACAATTATTTTTCATAAACAAATTTTCTAACTGCTATACCTTTGTCTTGTTCAAATAACAGAACAGAAGAAAATTTTATAAAACAATATTAACAAAATTAAATTTAATTTATTATGAAAAAGTCATTATTCGTAGCTGCTATCGCTGCAATCTCTCTAGTTGCTTGTAAAAAAACTGACGCTACAGCTACTGAAGGTACTACTGATTCTGCTGCTGCTACTGTAGCTGATTCTGCTGCAACTGTAGTTGATTCAACTGCTAAAGTTGTTGATTCTGCTGCTACTACTGCTGTAGAAGCTACTAAAGATGCTGCTGCTGCTACTACTGCTGCTGGAGCTGAAGTTGCTAAAGATGCTGCTAAAGGTGCTGCTGACGCTGCTAAAGGTGCTGCTGATGCTGCTAAAGGAGCTGCTGACGCTGCTAAAGATGCTGCTAAGAAATAATTTTAGCTTACGCTTAAAAATAAAAGGACCGTTTCACCCAGTGAAACGGTTTTTTTATGCTCTATGATCAACTCTTACCTTACCCTGTCATGGCGAACCGAAGGTGAAGCAATCTCTATATAGAAATAATACATGTTGATGCAAGATAATCTATCAAACATCAACTTAATATTATTTATCCTTTCTTTTGTTTCAAAGATTCATAGCAGGTAATCGCCACAGCATTACTTAAATTCAAAGAATCTATACTACCAGCCATGGGAATCAATGTGTTTTTACCTTTCCCAATCCAGAAATCACTTAATCCGGAATGTTCTGTCCCGAATAATACTGCAGAACGTTGTGTAAAATCTCTTTTATAAAGGTCTTCAGCTGTTTCATCCATCAGTGTTGTATAAATATTAAACTTATTTTTCTGAAGGAATTCAAATGTTTCCTCATTTTCTGCCTGATAAACTTCCATTCCGAAAAGGCAGCCTACGCTGGATCTGATCACATTTGGATTATAAAAATCTGTTTTTCCATCAGCAACAATCAATGCATCAATACCAAATGCTTCACAGCTTCTCAGAATAGCTCCCAAATTGCCCGGTTTTTCTACCCCTTCAACAATAATAACAGTAGAATTATCTTTTGGAACATAAGAAGAAAGAGGCGTTTCTTTGGCTTGATATATTCCGATGATCCCTTCTGAACTGCCTCTATAAGCTATTTTTTCATAGACTTTATCACTTACATAATGGATTTTTCCCTCAGGAAGTTTTTCTTTAAAGATATTTTCACAGATAAAGAATTCTACAGGCTCAAAATTATATTGCAAGGCTCTGGTATTTTCCTGCTGTCCTTCTACAACAAAAACCTTTGATTTTTTACGAAACCTGTTGTCAGTAAGTAGCTTAGTGACGTTTTTTATTTTTTCGTTTTGAAAACTTTCTATCAACATATTGCAAAATTATGCAAAATTTATGAGTGTACTTCTCTGCTTTTTATAAAAAGGTTTCTCTAGGTGATCTGAAAGGGAGTTTTCTTCTTTATTTTATGGTATGTAACGATACCTATCACCAGAATTATAGATAAAAACTTATAAAGATTTCCATAGAGATTTCCGGAAACGTTTTCTGATACACTGAATATTTCCCAATACAGGTTCATGAAAAAATGTAGAAATATGGCAGCCCAGATATTAAAATCCTGTTCAAAATAAGCCCAGGTAAAAAATACAGAACCTAAAAATGTAATGGCAAATATCTCGAGAAGCTCTATTGTATTTTGGCTCTGATATAAATGAACTTGTGCAAATAATATTGATCCAAACATGATGGATGAAAGAAATCCCAGTCTGGTAAATCTATATAATGTCCCGATAAGAAAGACTCTGAATATAAGCTCTTCAAAGAAAGCAGATGAAATGGTATTGATAAATAATGATTCAAAACTGATTGTATTGGTGAGTTTAAAATGTATGATGTATCCAATCAGCATGGGTAAGGTTCCCATAAATGCTAGGGTAAAACCTTTAGCAGCAGATTGATTTAAAGAAAGCAGATTTATGGTTTTATTTTTGGGAAGCAGTACCTTCAGAGTAATGATGATCGGGATCAGAGTAATGGAATAGGCTAAGACATGGGCTATAGCTTTACTGTGGAAGAGCTCTTTTATAAAATGTTGAATAGTTTTAAAACAAAAAAGGTCAAAGAAATAATAAGTGATGAATCCTAAGATAAAGATCATAAAGAAGCGTATGTTTTTACTCATGTTAATTATTTTGAGCAAAAATGTGGCTTTCCGGTACAGAGATCAATTTAATGTGATGAACATCAAGAAATAGTGACGAATGGCAAGTATTTATCTTTTAAGATGTAGCAGTTGAGGAATTATAATGGATATGAAGCTCCTTGATACAGGAATATCAAAATCTATCTCGGGCAAAGTCAATTTGTAACCTTGAGCATTTCCTTTGATATTTTTTACTTTTCCAAGATTGATAATATAAGAGCGATGACACCTTTTGATTGTAGGAGTTTGTACCTGTGCCAATATATTGGATAAGCTTATTCTGAGCCATATTTTTTTACTGTATTGTTGTCTAAATAGTACAATGTGCAGTAGTTTTCCATAGATTGAACACATAGGAAATCACTTTCAGAAATCATCAGTTCAGTGTTATTCACTGAAATAGCAAGACTGGTTTTTGTTGAGTGTAAAGGATTATCAATGAGTTTTGGAGCAAGGTTTTCGGCAATATTCTGATGAGTGTTTTTTAAATAAATAAATCTTGACAAAATGTAAATGGTTGAAATTGGAATACCAACAGCCAGAGAATAAAGAAACATATACCCGTAATTCTCAAAACTTAATGGGACATGGCTTATGAACAACGAGTTATAAAAATAGGAAAGAATAGATCCGAGGAATAGAATCACTATTGTTTTTAAGAGTTCTGATGTAATATTCCAGTCCTGGAATCGGTAGGCCAGAAGATTGGAAACGAAAAATGCAGCTCCAAAAATAATAGTATATGGAAAAAGAATAAGGTATTTGTAAGGATGATGAAAATTTTCCGTACCAAAGGGCTGGAAAATAATCAGGAAAAGATATACCAAAGCTCCTGCTGCTAAAGAAGAAATTAATATCTCCTTAACTGATTTTGAGGTAGGATATGGGTAAGTTGTAAGGGAAAACATATCAATCGTTTTATAGAATTAATAGTTCGTTGGTCCCGAATTTTGATCTTGAATTTTCTTTGACGTAACCATCAAAACAATATTTCCGAGTAACAGAGTGAAGCAACTTGCCATCCAAAGAAAATATCCCGGTCCGTATCCTGTTATAGGAAATTGATGCCCTGCTTCATTCACTGTAATTTCACCAACAGATAAATAACAAAAAGTAAGACCAAAGGCAATAAGGCTGATAACAGCTGATATTTTTACTTGTTTTAACAACAGAAAGAACACTCCAATAAATAACAGAGGGTTAGCCATCCAGGCTATTCCGCCACCTTTCATTTCAGCCCAACCTAACAATGCACAGGCTAGTCCGCTCATTTCATGACCTTTGGCATATACTGCTGTGAAAGGAAGTGAGGCTAAATAGAGAATAAGACATATTAACAGGATGAGATTTGATTTTTTCATGGTGTTTCGATTTTTATTCTATCAAATTGCTATTGTCAATAAGGCTCTGAGGAAGATCCTTTTTATTTTTAATTCCCAGTGATTTTAGTTTTTGAGTTTGAATCACAAGGTTGTCATTCCCTGTATAAAGTTGTTTGTAGGCATCATTATAAACATTCTTTGCAAGGTCGAGATTACGTCCTACTTTTTCAAGGTTATCCACAAAACCTACAAATTTATCATACAATCTGGCTCCTCTTTCTGCTATTTCCAGGGCATTTTTGTTCTGGTATTCACGTTTCCAGAGGTCGGCAATCAGCTTTAAGGAAGTGATTAGGTTGCTTGGATTTAATAATAGAATTCTTCTTTCATACGCATAGTTCCAAAGGTTTTGATCTGCCTGCATAGCGGCAATATAAGCCGGTTCACTAGGAATGAACATCATCACAAAATCCAGAGATTTTCCATAATCATCATACGCTTTTTGGCTAAGCTGCATAATGTGATTTTTGATGGAACTTAAATGTTGATTAAGTTTCATGGTATAAATCTCCTGGTCGGTTTCATCCACCAATTCTGTGAAAGCTGTAAGAGAAACTTTGGAATCAACTATGACATTTCTCTCATCGGGATATTTTATCACAGCATCCGGGCGCATTTTTTTACCCGAAAATTCAGAGAAAAGAGCTTTGTTATCTTCATCACGAAGTTCATGTTCCAGGAAATATTCTCTGCCTTTTACCAATCCTGATTTTTCAAGGATACTTTCAAGAATCATTTCACCCCAATTTCCCTGGGTTTTGCTTTCGCCTTTCAGGGCTCTGGTTAATTTTTTGGCATCTTCGGAAATCTGCTGGTTCAGCTCAGCAAGTTCTTTTACTTTTTCAGCAAGAGAGAAACGTTCTTTATTTTCCTTTTCATAAGCTTCATTCACTCTATTCTTTAAATCGGTGATTTTTTCCTGGAAAGGGTCAAGGATATTTTTAAGATTATTTTGATTTAAAGTGGTGAACTTTTCTGTTTTTTCTTCTAATATTTTATTGGCCAGATTTTCAAACTGGAGCTTGGATTCATCCTGTATTTTTGTAATCTCTTCTTTTTGGGTATTCAGTGATTTTTGCAGACTTTCATTCTGGGCAGAAAGTTCAGCGTTTTTAGCAAAAAAATCCTGTTTTTCGGCAATAAGGGTTTCTATCTGAAAATCCTGTTTTAAAGACAGCTGTTTTTGATCCTGAAATTGATTGTTCAGTGAAGAATGTTGCGCAGAAAGCCTGGCAAACTCATTTTTCAGATCATTCAGAAGATCCTGATGCTGTATATTGAGATCCTTTTCTTTATTGAGTTGTAGATTCAGCTCCTGATTTTTTGTGTTTGAATTTTCAAGGTCTGATTTGTTTTTAATATGTAAGAAGTTTAACTCATCAAAAGTACTTCTTGAAACCGTAGACGATTTCAAGGCAAAATATAAAATAATGGCTCCCAGGGCTCCACCAACAATACATCCAATAATTAAATAGGTCATCTCCATTCTTCAAAATTAGGAAAAAAGGCTGGAAGTTAATGCTGAGTATTGAATTTCAGGATAGAGGTTGAAATCAAAATCATTCATTTTTTCAATACATCGAAAAAAATGGCTTCCTTCTTCCGGCTTCCTTTCTTCAGCCAGAATCCCTATATTTATGGGAAATTTCAGAAACATTATGAATATCTTATTGGTAGAGGACGATCAGAGAATTAGCAGTTTCCTGTTGAAAGGGCTTTCTGAAGCCGGTTATACAATGACGCTAGCAGATTCGGGTGAAAAAGCCAGAGAAATTCTTCATACCTACGATTTTGATATTATATTAATGGATATTATGCTTCCAGGATTGGATGGAATGCAGCTTACGCAGATTATAAGGTTTAAAGGAAATTATACTCCAATTTTGGTTTTGAGTGCACTGAACAGCCCGGATGATAAAATTAAAATGCTGGATCTTGGTGCGGATGATTATTTATCCAAACCTTTTCATTTTGAAGAACTGATTTCAAGAATTAAAGCATTAACAAGACGGAATAAACTGAGTTATCAGAAAGAGGATAATCAGCTGTCGTGTGGCAGTATTACAGTTGATACAGATCTTCATAAGGTTACCCAAAATGATAAAGAGATTGAATTTTCTCCTACCGAATACAAGCTTTTTACTTTCCTGATGGAGAATAAAAATAAAGTGTTGAGCAGAACCCAGATTCTACATAACGTCTGGGGAATAGATTTTGACAGTTCAACGAATGTAGTGGATGTTTATATTTCCTATGTTCGTAACAAGATTGATGAATCTGAACAGAAAATTATTCATACTGTAAAAGGTACAGGATATTTAATTAAAGATTAGAATGACTCTTCGGAACAGATTTACCATTATTTCAAGCCTTTCGTTTGGCATTGTTTCTATCATTACATCTGCGGTGATATTTTTTGCCTATTATGACAGTACGAAGATCTTTTATTTCGAAAAACTTAGGAATACCGCTCTGATTTCTGCCATTTATTATCTTGAAAAAGATGAATTACCCAAAGATAGACACGCCCAGATTAAACAGGAATACAAACATCTGATTCAGAATAATCAGGTTGCAGTTTATAATCAGAATAATGAAGTGACGTTTGGGCAGAATCTGAATGATAAAAATATCAGACTTTCTCATTTACAGGCTGCTAGGAATAATAGGGGAACTCAATTTATGTCTGATAATCAGTTTTATTATGGGATTTTCTATCCGGATAATCAGGGAGACTTTGTTGTTTTTGTGAAATCCCCGAATGATTCATTTCAGTCACAGATATGGAGGCTTTCTATTATTATGCTTTCTGTTTTGATGATAGGGTTGTTGGCTATTTATTTCTTAAGCCGATATCTTTCAAAAGTAGTGTATAAACCGATTTCGAATGTTGTGGAACGGATTAACAAGGTAGATTATAATAATATCTCTACTGCTATTACATCTACTAATACCAATGATGAAATTGAAGATTTAATTAAATCCTATAATAAACTATTGGGAAGAATATCTGAAAATGTATTGTTACAGCAGAATTTTATCAACTACGTTTCTCACGAATTCAAAACGCCGTTAGCTGCTATTTCCGGAAATCTGGAAGTATTTGCTCAAAAAGACAGAACTCCCGAAGAATATAAAAAAGTAGCCAAAGAATCTCTGGATAATGTTTTTGAGATTGAAAATATTCTCAATAACCTTCTGTTGATGTCCGGGATGACTAAGCTTGAATCTTCCCACAAAACGGTAAGAGTGGATGAATTGATCTGGAAGATGTATGAAAAATTGGATTCCAAAGCCAAAGACAATAATTCAGCCATTAAGATCCAGCTTCAGGTCACAAAACCTTCTTTACTGGAGTTTCCAGGTAATGAAACCCTTTTGTATCTGGCATTGTATAATATTGTAGAAAATGCAATCAAGTATTCTCATGGTCATCCTGTGGAAATTATTTTGTCGGAAAACGAAAATCAATTGAATATTGAAGTGAAAGATCAGGGAAAAGGTATTCCTGCAGATGATCTTGTCAAAATTACAGATACATTTTATAGAGGAAAAAATGTAGATGGAATTAAAGGGAGTGGTATCGGGCTGTCTTTATCTAAAAGTATCTTTGATCATCACAATATTTCAATGAAAATTGATTCTCAAGTAGATGTGGGTACGAATGTTCTGCTTGTTTTTCCTCCTAATTTGGAAAACTAAAAGGATCTTTTTATGTTTTGGCTAAAGCCAGTGGAATGCTAATTTAAATGTAAACGGACTAAAGTCCGTTTCTATTGATGTTAATCTCCCACGGATTTTCACAAAGTTTTGTGGATAATTCTTTTGCGTAAAATAGTAGTGTTGTTTGTGAAACGTATTATTGCAATTCGTGTTAAAAAAATCTGCGTAATCTCCATGATCTGCGAGAATTAAAAATAAATCCCAACCTATTCTAATCAAACTCTAATGTTGGCCTAATTGAATTTTAATTTCATTCGAAATTGGCTCTAATATTAGGAGAATAGCTTTGTGGTCTTAAATAAGAGACCTTGAAGAAGATTTTTTTTACCCTATTTTATATTCATTGTTTTAGTTTCTTTTCTGCGCAGGCTTCAGATACTTTGAAGATCAGCAGAAAGGAGGCTGAAACAATTTTTCTTGCCAATAATCTAGATATTATTGCCCAAAAACTGGAAATTTCCCAGGCAGAAGCCAGAGCGCTCCAGGCTAAATACTGGCCTAACCCTAAATTAAGCATCAGTGAAGTTAATCTCTGGAGAACTTATGATATTGAAGAGCAGCCTGCGCTTATTGGAAACTGGGGGAAGAATACCCAGATCTCTGCAGAAATAGAGCAGGTGATTCAGACGGCAGGGAAACGAAGAAAAAATATAGAATTACAGAAAATTGAAGTAGAAGGCGAAAAATACGAACTACAGGAAGTATTACGCGAACTCAAAAAGACCTTAAGAAACTCAGTTACCGATATTTTATACAATCAGGAACAACAGAAAATTTACCAAGGTCAAATTGCTTCTATTGAGAAACTAACAAAATCTTACAACAATCAATTAAACCTTGGGAACATCAGTAAGGCAGAATATATCCGTCTGAAAGCGCAGGAAATTGAATTCAAGAAAAAACTTGTGTCCTTGAAACAGGAAATTGAAGACCAGCAGGCAGAACTGAAAGCTTTACTGATGATTCCATCTCATTCTTATCTTGTGATTTCGGATTCATTTACTATGCCGGAAAAACAGCTTTCAGAAATTGAACTTACGCAATGGCTGGAAAAAGCAAAAGAAAACCGTCCGGATATTATGATTGCGAAGAATAAAGAAAAGCATGCTGCCAAGAACCTTGAAATTCAGAATGCAATGAAAACTCCGGATGTAGCTGTTTCTATTGGCTATGATCGTGGTGGAAATATTATGAAAGACTTTATCGGATTAGGCGTTTCAGTAGACCTTCCCATTTTCGACAGAAATAAAGGAAACATTCAGGAGGCCAGACTTGAAATTGAAAAAAGTAAAAATGAAACCCGTAAAAATCAGTTGAAATCTGAGAATGAAATTGTCTCTGTTTTCAGAAACTATATCCGTACCCAAGAGGTCTCAGAAGAAATTGATGAAGCCTACGAATCTACATTAGATGGTTTATTGGTAAGCCATGAAAAAAACTTCAGACTCAGAAATATAAGCATGCTGGAATACATGGATTTTCTGGAGACCTACATCGGTAATAAAATGATCATACTGGATACTAAAAAAGAGCTTAATCAATATTATGAGAACCTGCAATATGTTGTTGGACAGGATTTATAAATAACCATTAAGCATGACCTTAAAAAATATGAACATCTAATTATGAAAATGAACACTACTAAATATATCGCAGTTATTTATCTGTCTGCCTTGGTAACTCTTACGGGCTGTAAAGATCAGAAACCAGCCAATGAAGCTGAAAAAGGATATTGCATCAGTCAGGAACTTAAAAAAGATATTAAGCTGGCCAAAGCAGAAATGCTTCCTATTGAAGAAAGCATCACTCTTACCGGAGAAGTGGAAAGCAATTCTGATAAAACAGTTCCCTTTGTAAGCCTTGTGGATGGAGTAGTTACTGATACTTATTTTTCCCTTGGAGATTATGTGAAAAAAGGACAGGTTCTGGCTTCCGTAAAAAGTACAGCTGTTAATGAAATGCAGGATGATACCCAGACATTACAGGCTCAACTTGCGGTAGCAAAAAGAAAATTGGCTTCAGTAGAGGCTATGTACAAAGATGATATTGCCTCTCAGAAAGATCTTCAGGAAGCAAGAGCTGAAGTAACGATCCTTCAGTCTAATATTTCTAAAACGCAAAAGAATATGCAGTTGTATTCTGCCGGAGGGAGCACACTACAGATTAAAGCACCTGCAGATGGCTATGTGATAAGCAAGAATATCTCTAAAGGAATGCCTGTAACTGCGGGTGGTGACCAGCTTTTTACCATTTCCAATCTGGATAAGGTTTGGGTAATGGCGAATGTATATGCTACCAACATGAGACATGTATATGTAGACCAGCCTGTAGTGGTGAAGACTTTAGCGTATCCTGATGACAGCTTTGCAGGAAAGATCAACAATATTTCTCAGGTTTTTAATGAAAATGAAAGAGTATTGAAAGCGAAGATCATCATGGATAATAACGGAATGAAGCTAAGACCCGGAATGTCTGCAGATGTTGTTTTACCTGTTAATGCGCAAAATAAAAGTGCTTTGGCTATTCCTGCAAAAGCTTTGATCTTCGATAATAATCAAAGTTATGTAGTTGTGTATAAAAAAGACTGTGAACTGGAAATAAGACCTGTAACAGAAATAGCTTCTAACAGCCAATATATTTATGTAGAAGGAAATTTAAAACAAGGTGAAAATGTGATTGCTTCCAATGGATTGTTGATCTATGAGAACCTGAAAAATCAATTAAATACCTCTAAGAAGTAATGCGAAAATTTGTACAGAATATAGTTTCCTTCTCCTTAAAAAACTCGCTGATTGTTCTTTTGGGAACTTTCCTGTTGTTAGCCGGAGGAATCTATTCTTATATACACACCCCGATTGAAGCATTTCCGGATGTAACCAATACCAGAGTAAGAGTAATTACCCAATGGCCGGGAAGAAGTGCTGAAGAGATAGAGAAATTTGTCACACTGCCCATCTCCAAGGAAATGAATGCTATTCCGAATAAAACTTCGGTACGATCTATTTCCCTGTTCGGATTATCTGTGGTTACGGTGATTTTTGATGATCATGTCAATGATTTTTATGCCCAGCAGTATGCTTCCAATAAACTCGGTAATGTAAACCTTCCTGCTGGGGCAGAGTACAGCATTGAGCCGCCATCAGGAGCTACCGGTGAAATTTACCGTTATATCATTAAAAGTAAATTACCCATTAAAGAAGTAACGGCTATCCAGGATTGGGTGGTTGAAAGAGAGCTATTGGCTGTTCCCGGTGTTGCAGATGTAGTGAGTTTTGGTGGTGAAGAAAAAACATATGAAATAAAAATTAATCCTACAGAATTACACAATTACGACCTTTCCCCCCTGGATGTGTATGAAGCGGTTTCGAAGAGTAATATTAATGTAGGCGGAGATGTAGTGGCAAAAGGAGATCAGGCTTATGTTGTGCGGGGGATTGGTCTTTTGGAAAAGAAGGAGGATATTGAAAATATTCAGATTGAAGTAAAAGGTTCTACTCCTATTCTGGTAAAACATGTTGCCGAAGTTAAAGTGTCAGCAAAACCAAGATTAGGTCAGGTAGGGTACAATAAAGAAAATGATGTAGTAGAAGGTATTGTCATCATGCTTCGCGGTGAAAATCCAAGTGAAGTCATTGCAAGACTTAAAGACAGGATAGAGGAATTGAATGGCGGAGAATTGCCGGGCGATGTTCAGATTGTTCCGATCATTGACCGTACAGAATTGGTGAATACAACTGTTCATACTGTTTCTAAAAACCTGATTGAAGGAGTAATTCTGGTTTCCATTATTGTATTCATCTTCCTATACAATTGGAGAACAACATTTATTGTAGCATCAGTAATTCCATTAGCTTTCCTTTTCGCGATTATCATGTTGAAAATTCAGGGACTTCCGGCAAACCTGATCTCCATGGGAGCATTGGATTTCGGATTACTACTGGAAGGAACACTCGTCATCGTAGAACATGTATTTGTCGCCCTCGAACTGAAAGCTAAAAAAATCGGGCTTAGAAGGTTTAATAAAATTTCCAAACTTGGAATCATCAAGAAGAGTGCAGGAAGTGTAGCAAGTTATATTTTCTTTGCTCTATTGATTCTGATTGTGGCCTTAATGCCGATCTTCTCTTTCCAGAAAGTAGAAGGAAAAATGTTCTCTCCTTTAGCATTTACATTGGGATATGCTCTGTTAGGTTCATTGATCCTAAGTTTGACCTATGTGCCAGCGATGTGTAAGCTTTTACTAACCAAAAATATTGAGGAGAAAGAAAACTTTATTTCAAGATTCTTCAAAGTGAACATCTATAGAATCTATGAATTTAGTGTTCGCCATAATAAAGGCTTTATGATTGGTTTCGTTGCCTTACTTGCTTTATGTGGCTGGAGGTTTTCAAACTACGGTTCGGAATTCTTACCTAAGCTGAATGAAGGAGCTATTTATGTGCGTGCTACGCTTCCAAATAGTGTAAATCTGGATGAATCCGTACGATTAACCAAAGAGATGAAGGAGATTTTGATGAAGTACGATGAAGTGAAATTCGTCATGACTCAAACTGGTCGCCCTAATGATGGAACAGACCCCACAGGATTCTTTAATATTGAATTTAATATCCAGCTGAAACCGGAAAATGAGTGGAAGAAGAAAATTTCCAAAGATGAACTCCTCGAACAAATGAGAGTTTCTCTTGAAAAATATCCGGGAATCAATTTTGGATTCAGTCAGCCGATCCAGGATAACGTAGAAGAATATGTAGCTGGAGTAAAAGCGCCGCTGGTAATTAAAATATTTGGGAATGATTTATTTCAACTTGAAAATTATGCCAATCAGGTAGCGAATTCCATCAGAACCGTTCCGGGAATTTCAGATGTGAATGTCTTTAAAAACATTGGACTTCCGGAACTCAGAATACAGCTTCATGATTCCAAAATGGCAAAGTATGGAGTTTCCACAGCAGATGCTCAGGCGGTGATTGAAATGACCATTGGTGGACAGGCCGCTACCAAGTTCTACGAAGAAGAAAGAATGTTTGATGTGATGCTCAGATTCGATAAAGAGTATCGTGATACTCCTGAAAAGATGGGAAATATTCTGATCCCGACCCAGGATAATAAAAAAGTACCATTGAAAGAAATTGCAACCATTGATTATCATACCGGGCCATCATTTATTTATCGCGAAGGAAACAGCAGATATATTGGGGTAGGATTCAATATTGAAGGGCGTGATTTGGGAAGTACCATTAAAGAAGCCAAAGAAAAGGTAGAAAAAGAAGTAAAACTTCCGAAAAGCCATAAAATGACTTGGGCCGGTGAGTTTGAAAGTAAGGAAAGAGCAGCAAAGCAGTTGGCTATGGTAGTTCCTATTTCATTGGTACTTATTCTGATGCTGCTGTATTTCAACTTCGGGAATGTAAAAGATACTTTGATTTCCTCCATTACATTAGCCTTTGCATTCATCGGAGGGTTTTTATCCCTTTGGTTTACGGGAACCATCTTTGGAATCTCCGCAGGAATTGGTTTTATCATCCTTTTTGGAGTGGCTACTATTGATGGTATCGTTTTGATTGGAGTGATGAAGGAAAATCTTCAGAATAGAATGTCTCTTAAAGAAGCAATTTCTGATGGGGTAAAAAGCAGAATCCGTCCGGTTGTGATGATTGCACTAATGGGATCTATGGGACTTCTTCCGGCAGCCATGTCCAACGGAATGGGGTCAGAAATTCAAAAACCTTTAGCTATTATGATTGTAGGTGGATTAATTATCTGTATGCTGCTGTCATTTACCATATTACCAATTGTGTTCTATTATGCTTATCGTAAAAAGCATAAAGAAGCAATGTAGTTTCTTTTTATTTGTTCATTATTTGGCCGGGGTCCGTGAGGAAGATCCCGGCCTTTTTGTTTTCGTTTAAACTGTTTTCGCTGATTCCAGTATTTCAATATTCTTTACAATATCACTGCTTTCACATTTCTTAAGTTCTTTAAGCAGGGCAGGGGTGAGAATTTTTGGATTTAAAATTTGGGTAGCAACCTGTGCTGCAGCATAATCCACGATGTTAATTACCTGGTCTCTCAGAAAATTAGGTGTATTAGATGCAATGATGGCTGTTGCCCATGAAGTATCTCTCGCTTTGGAAATGGCAAAATCTAAAATAACATTGTCTTTCCCATTGGAAAGCTGATCGATGAGTTGTACCGGATAACATATTTTGTTCAGAGAATCCTGTACTTTCTGATTGATGGATGCAATTACATTATTAATATTCTCAAAATCCTTTTTTAAGGGATTGATTTTTCGGTATGGCATAATAGAAGCAGCAGAAACCCCAAGATCAAGATTAATATGGGCGTTCATCCCAAGAAAAATATGCTGTAATATCAGCAGATTTTTATTTTGGGTTGCTTCAAAGGCAATGTACCAGGAGTTGGTGCATTTTTTACCCTTGCTGTAGTTCTCCCATGCTTCAAGATAACGTTGTGCAAATGCAATATCCAATAGGGTCATTCGGGGATTGTCTTCGAATTTTTTTTGTTGAATTCCTTTTAAAACCTGAGCGGTCATAATACGGTAAGTACAGGCGAAATATCCAGCAGGACTTTTATTTTCTTTACACCAGATAATGATTTCATCAAGTCTTTTCAGAACTTCTTCAATAGTTTTCATGGTAGGTTTTGTTTACTTAAAGATATAAAAAAAGTGAGCTGGAAAGCTCACCTTATTTGTTATTTGTCAGATTATGGAGTGACTGTAATTGGACCTGGAAATGGTTCAAGAACCAATGGTTTGCATCTTGCAGCTGGTTCACATCTTCCCCCCATACATATAAAATTAGTCATAGTGGTTGATCCGTCGGGGCATCTGATCATGCCTTCACCAGGGCATCCTCCGGGACATTCTGGCAGATGTAAATATCCACCAAATACCTCTTTCAGATCTGTTCTCGAAAGTGGAGATAAGTTTGTTTTTTTCATGGAATTGATTTTTTAGTTTATGGTGTTTGTAACTTACTTATATTCAGTTTTGTAAGTTTATTTTTGATATAGCTAAAGTAATGAAAAATAATTCTTTATACTAGGAGATATTATTAAATTAAATGCTTTTGTTTATTTATATTTGTTTGGAATATAAATAATTAAGTAATTATTGGCGTGTTTAATTCTAAATAAAAAGCAATAATCAAAGAGATATCCGAAAATCTTAAAGAGTAGGAATAAAACCCAAAAAGAATGGCTATGAAAAATTTAAAAAACTTAAACAGAAAAGATTTGAAAACTGTTTTAGGAGGGGTCGCTTCAGAATGTGAAACTCCTGTAGATGGAATGTGTCCGGTAGGCTTTACATTCTGCAGTAACCCTTATTGTTGCTATCCGGTGAGAAGACCACATATCTGTATAGACTAAAAATAAAAAAATCCCTCAATTGAGGGATTTTTTTTAATTTGTTGATAATTGTTTGGAATTTAGCTAATTAAAAAATAAATTGTATATTTATTTTTAGATAAAGAGAAATAAAAGAGGAATCCGAAAATCTTAAAGAGTAGGAAGCTAAAATTAAACTAAATAACTATGAAAAATTTAAAAAATTTAAACAGAAATGAGTTGAAAACTGTTTTAGGAGGTGCTGCAGCTGTATGCCTGGTACCAGTGGATGGAGGATACTGCCCGGCAGGTTATACATACTGTAGCAATCCTTATTGTTGCTATCCACCAAGAAGACCGTTTATCTGTATGGACTAGAAATAAAGAATCCCTCAATTGAGGGATTTTACTTTATTTTTAAGGATTATCTTTTGAAATTTCGTCATGATATTTCAGATACAGAGGCAGAGCTGCTGAACCGTACCAGGGAAATATTTCATAACTGAAAACTCCGGCCTGAACTGCAGGATCCGTTTTCACCCATTGCTCAGCTTCTTCCTTAGATTTTGTATTGAAAATAAACATTCCGCGGTAATTTTCCTTATTCTTCTCCAGAAAAGGTCCTGCTACCACGATCTTCCCTTCATTAGCCAGTTTACCAATATTTTCCATATGCCCTTTCATTAAAGAACCCATTTTGGCTTTATCTTCAATTTTTGCAGTTCCTGTTGTAAGCATTACAATAGTATAAGGCTTCATTCCGTATTGGTCTGCTCCCAGTGAAGTGGCCAGTTCTTGGTTGAATTTGGGTTTATCGATCTTCTTCTCCTGGGCAAAAGATAATGTGAATGTAATTAGAGAGAGTATGAGTAGTATTTTTGAAACCATAATATTTATTTTTATAAAGATAATAAAACCTTATAAGTTTGGGTTGAAAAAGTAAAAGCGGCAGTTTACTGCCGCTTTATCAATATATTTTATGGTATATTACTTCTTAATTGCTTTCAAAGTTTTTACACTTCCATCTTCCATTTGAAGACCAATCAGGTAAAGACCTGAACCTAGATCAGAAAGATTAATTTCATTGCTTGCTTTAAGTGTTTTCAATTGTCTGCCAGCAACATCTGTTACAGTAACTGATTTCACTCCTTTTGTATCAGAAATGTGTAAAATATCTTTAAATGGATTAGGGTAAATAGAAATTTCTGCTTTTTTGTTTACTCCCACTTCAGAGGTTGCCAATGAAGCATCAGTCACAGTAATAGTATAGTCTTCTACTTGCCCTTCACTTACATCAGCGCATGGGTTTGATAATTCTGCTCTTACAGAGGTTGTTGAGTCGTTAAATTGATATTTAACTCTCATTCGGGTATTACCTAAAGTAGCATTAGCCGGTACTGGAATACTTTTATTAGCAGTAATCGTACCACCTAATGCTGCTGCGCCCCCTGCAAAATCGGAGGTTACAAAATAGGCTTCTCCAGCATCAGTGAAGCTTCCGTTCTGGTTCCAATCTATAAATACTGTAAATCCAAAGCGGTTATTGGTTCCTAATCCGGCTCCCTGAAGAGTGATTGGATAAGCAGTGCCTCTGTTTACCGTAGCTATTTTACTAGTGAAATTCTCATGGGCAACTGTTGTTGATGTAGATGGATTAGTCATGTTGCTAAACTGGATATTAGATATGGAGTAGGTTCCAAGTTTAGAGGTAAGAGGTCCACAATAAGGAAGAAGTGCATTAGTTCCAATTGTGAAAGATATTTCCTGGCATCCTGAAGCATCCCCTAAAGAATTAGTTGGAGTAACAGTTACATAAAGAGGTGTATTTTGTGGGAAAGCACCGGCAAGTGTTGGAGTGAAGGAGGTATCTGAGATAGTTCCCGAATAAATATTTGAGCCTCCTGATGTGGTCCCAATTTTTAATTTATACGATTCGGCTCCTGCTACGGTACCCCATGTAATTTTTGGACGTACAGAAACACCTGTTGCACCGCTGATAGGACTGCTTATTGTAGCACAGGCTGGAGCGGCAGTTACTTCTTGTTTAATACGTATATTGTCTATAAAACTATAAAAATCATAGGTAGTTCCTGTAGTTCCTAGCGTCTGTATTCTCAACTTGAAATTTCCATTTACATTTGCGCTTTCCGGGATTGTCCCTGTAAACGTTGCACAGGAAGTGTCTGTGGTTGCAAGGGTAACTGGACTTCCCACAGGTGTATAAGTAGTTCCTCCATCAGTAGAATAGGCCACATTTAGAGTGCCTCCTATGATACTGGCAGTATCATAAGCAAGTATAGAATACGAAAAAGTGATGTCAATTTTTTTACCATTAGCCGTTAGAGTTGAAGGCTTGGTATAAACTAAGTTAACAGTTCTGCTTGAAGTACCACCACCCCATACTTCCGCTCCTATAAATCCATTACCATCACAGGCGGCGGAGCCTGTATAAACACCAGCGGTACCAGTATACCCTCCGCTTATTACAAATGCTGGGTCTAGAGCATTTTCAAAGCTCTCTGTGACTAAAATCTGAGCACTGCCCATTATTGACAATGCTGTGAAACTCAAGAATAGTAGTTTTTTCATAAAATAAAGTTTTTGTTTTTCCGAATGTAACAATATTTTATGTAATTAACAAATAAACACGAATTTTAACAATTGATAATCAACTATTTATTGAATTATTAGTTTTGTTTGATAATTTTTAACACTTTGGGTTTTGGCTTGAAAGTATTAAAAAATGTAATAGTGCAGGAGCTTTGCTTTACCTGCACTAATTATTATAGAGACGTTAGACTTTATTTTTCTATAAGTGCCAGAGAAATAGGATGATGATAATTTTTATTCATCATTTCAGGCTATAGTTAATCTTTTATTCTTAAAAATTCTTTAGCCAGTTCAATCATCTTTGGGTCACCCGTATATTTTCCATGTTCATCAGAAAGTTTTACCGTAGGAATCCATTCTTTATTAGGAGCTTGTACACCGATAAGTTTCATGACTATATTCATCGGTTTTAAGCCAACATCATTGGTAAGGTTGGTTCCTATTCCGAAAGATATACCTATTTTCCCTCTACAATAGTTGGTAATTTCTTCTACTTTTTCAAGATTTAAAGCATCTGAGAAAATGATATATTTAAACATCGGATTAATGCCGTTTTTTTGATAGTGGGCAATAGTTTTATCTGCAAATTCAAGGGCGTCACCACTGTCGTGACGTACACCATCAAAAAGCTTAGCGAATTTTTTATCAAACTGCTGGAAGAAAACATCCGTAGTGTAAGTATCTGAAAGAGCAACTCCCAGATCACCTCTGTAAACGTCTACCCAATGTTCCAAAGCCATTTCATTAGCCATTTTAAAGCCATATTCAGCAGCGTGGAACATAAACCATTCGTGAGCATGAGTTCCGATAGGTTTTACTCCATATTTCATAGCAAAATGTACATTGGAACTTCCGATGAAGGTAGAATCTTTTTTCTGTGTCAAAGCTTCCATTACCAGATTTTGTACCTTATAAGAATGTCTTCTTCTTGTTCCGAACTCTGCAAATGTTACTCCAAGCCGGCCCAAAGAATCTGCTTTCTCAATGGTTTTGCTCATCACTACTTCATTGGAGTCTCTCTCCATATGATTCATTTCATAATGTAGTTCACTTATTAGTGCCAATAGGGGAACTTCCCAAAGAATTGTTCTGTACCAAAGACCTTCAACAATGACAGAAAGATCTCCACCTTCCTGACGAATTTTAACTTCAGACGGATCATAGTGGTAACCTTCCAGGAAGTCCAAATAAGGAAGATCAATATAAGGGCATGTTCTGGCCATGAATTTTTTTTCATCCTTGGTAAGTTTAAGTTCGGCCATTTTATTAACAGCTTCTCTTAATGCCACATCAAAACCTTCCGGAAAATGGTGTTTTCCTCTGTTAATGAATTCATATTTAACAATAGAACTAGGGAAAAGTTTTACCACTGCATTCTGCATGGTTATTTTATAGAAATCGTTATCTAGGATAGAGTTGAGTCTTACGTCGTTCATGATATGTGTAATTTTAACGCAAATATAAAAATTAAAAATAAAATCGCCTAAATGTAAGGCGATTTTTTTGAAATATTTTGATGATCTTATCGGTTTATTTCCCCAAATAAGAATTGTACATCCAAACTTCTTTCTCTTGCTCGGTAATGTAGTCGCTCATCTGAGAGTTGGTACCTTCATCACCTGCCTGATCTGTAATGTCTAAAAGCTCTCTCTGAAGATCAATCACAACTTTGAATGAATTTAGAATTTGTTCAACACTTTTAGTCCCATCAGTTACTTCTTTGCTTTCTTTGATGGTGGCTACTTTTAAATAATCTGAGTAGTTGTGTGCAGGAGTCGCTCCTAAGGTCAGGATTCTTTCTGCAATTTCATCAATTTTTAAAACTAAGCTATTGTAAAGTTCTTCAAACTTTGGGTGAAGCGTAAAAAACTGATCTCCTTTGATATTCCAGTGAGAACCTCTTGTGTTCTGATAAAATATAGAATAATTGGCTAAAAGTGCATTTAATTTTTCTGCTATTTTCTTGCAATCGGCTTCTTTAAGCCCAATAATACTCGCGTTTTTCATAAGTTTATCTTTTATATATCTCAAATTTACGAAATATCATGCCGAATAACTCCGTATATCAATAGATGATAACTATAAGAAAATTTTTTAAAATAGTTTGGAAGTATTAATATTGCAAATGATGAAGGTTTTACCTGTAATAAGAAGGGGAGGACTGAAATCACTGACTGAATTTTCAGCCAATCAATGTTTATATTTAATTTTAAGATGGGAATAATTCGAAATATAGGGTTACGCAGTTTCTTACTGTCTTTTACCCTTTTTTTTTCAGTATGTCTGTTGTATTATATTAATTCTGTTCTGAAAACTGACGGACATTACATCTATCTACTGGATGATGCCTACATTCACCTTGCAATGGCGAAGAATTTTGCATTGTATGAAGTATGGGGAATGACAAGATATCAGTTTTCCTCTACTTCCTCTTCTCCATTATTTACCTACATACTGAGTGTCTTGATTAAGGTTTTTGGAAACAACGATCAAATTCCGCTATATTTCAATGTTATCTTTAGCATTGCAACTCTTTATGTTCTTTCTGAATATTATGCAGAAGTTTTTAAAGAGGTTAAAAAAACAGTTTTAGCCGTACTTTTTACGACATTCTTTATTGTGCTTCCTTTGAATATTCTTTCAGGGATGGAACATGTTTTCCAGATCTTTTTGTTTGTTGTTAATATCCTTTGTCTTTCCCATTATAAAGATAGGAAGCTTGCTGTATTTGGTTTTTATTTCAGTTTGCTGTTAATGGGATTAGTCCGCTTCGAAAGTATGTTTTACTTCGTAATTCTGGCTTTTATGTTTGTTCTTGTCAGAAAATGGAAGGAGGCATTATTCATTTTACTGCTGGGATTCATACCTATCATAGCATTCTGCGCTTACAATTATCAGCAGGATGGTTATTTCTTTCCTAACTCAGTAGTGGTAAAAGGAACAAAATTAAGCCTTGATGCAAATGTTTTAGGACAGCTTAAAGTGATTTTGCTGGATAATCTTTTGCTGAATATTAGTTTTTATAAAATAGGTTTTTTTCCTCTCTTGTTGTGTGTAATATTCATTTACAGAGATGTTAGGATGAAAACATTCAGAGAAGTTTTAAAAGATAACTTTTTATTAATTGTATTCTCACTGGTAATGATCTGTCATGCTATGTTTGCCGATTTAAAAGGACTCTTACGATATGAAGCATATATTCTTACAGGTTTTTGTATGGTATTAATACTAAAATGTAAAGATCTGTTCTTCAATTTTACTAATTATATTAGAAAAGAAAAGCTGGTAAGTTTGCTTATTGCGGCAAATGTTTTTCTTATGCTATATAAATGCTGTGTGGCTCATCCTATAATGAGTAATGGAGGAAAAAATATTTATGAACAGCAGGTGCAATCTGCAAAATTTTTACATCAGTTTTATAATACTTCTAAGGTAGTAGCCAATGATATTGGAGCGATCAGCTATTTTACGAATATTCATTTATTGGATATTGCCGGTCTTGCTTCTGTAGAAACAATTCATTTTAATGAAAATAAAAAAGGGTTTGATCAAAAATTCGGGAATTTTCTTAGTAAGTATTGTCTGGATCATCAATACGATATTGCTGTTGTATATGAAGGTTGGTTGCAAGGTTATGTTCCTTCTTATTGGAAAAAAGCAGGCACTTTAAAAATTGAAGATAAGATAACTGTAGCAAGACTGGAAGTTTCTATATATTCTATAGATACGAAGAACCTGGAAGAACTGAAACAAAATATCAAAAAATTTGATTGGAATAAAAACGTTACCGTTACAATTATAGAATAGATACCAATGATAGTCTTCTTTTCAGATGTTCTTTATTTCCCGTTTTGTTGATTTTCTTCTTAAATTCTTAAGGAATAGATAACAATTTGTTAATAAACCCGGAGATTGAGTTTTCTAGCTTTGCACTCGAAATATAATATAAAGTAAAAAAGCTATGAAGAAGTTTTTCCTGTATTCTGTCTTATCATTTTTTCTGTTTTCATGCAGTAATAATGATACAGAAGCACAGATCATTAAAGACCCTAAAGTTGAAAGTAAATATCAGACTAAAAATGTAATTCTTCTTGTTGTTGACGGCCCACGTATTTCTGAAACATGGGAAGGTACCAATAAAGAGAATATCCCTAACAGGGTTAACCTATTGAATCAGGGTGTTTTCATTAGTAATTTTAAAAACAACGGTACTACAAACACCAATCCAGGACATAGTGCTATGTGTTCAGGAGTATATGAGAATATCGTTAATGACGGAACTGAATTACCAGGATATCCTTCTGTGATGCAGCAATGGTTAAAGTTTACCGGAGCAGATAAAACAAAAGCATGGGTGATTGCTTCCAAAGATAAACTGGAAGTTTTAAATGATTGTAAACTGACAGACTGGAAAGGAAAGTACCAGCCAAGTGTAGATTGTGGAGTAAGTGGAAACGGATCAGGATATAGAGCTGATGCTGTTACTATGACCAATACGAAAGAGATCATGAAAAAGTATAGTCCGAATATGATTGTGATCAACCTTAAGGATGTAGATTCATATGGACATGATAATAAGTATAATGAATACATTCAGGCCATAAGAACAACAGATGCTTCTATTAAAGAGATCTGGGATTATATTCAGTCTCTGCCTGCTTATAAGGATAAAACAACTTTAATTGTTTCTAATGATCATGGAAGACATTTGGATAGTAAAGGAGGATTCAGAAACCATGGAGATGATTGTGAGGGATGCAGACACATAGAGTTTTTTGCCATGGGACCTGATTTTAAAAAGAATACAACTATCAGCACAGGAAACTATGAGCAAATTGATATTGCAAGTACAATGGCAGAACTTTTAGGAGTTCCTGCACAATACATGAAAGGAAAAATAATAAAGGATGCCTTTAAATAAAACTTTGATTTTTTGATACTAACCTCCATTACTTAAAATGATTCAATAACATAAAAGTAATGGAGGTTTTCGGTGGTTTTGGAAACAAATGGATAAAATTTCTTGTAAAATAAAATTCCATAACTGCTTGTCAATTAAAAAAATATTATTATTTTTGCACCCTAAAATAAAAAGCAATTAAATGCCTACTATTCAACAATTAGTAAGAAAAGGAAGAGCCACGCTTGCCAAGAAGAGCAAATCGGCTGCCCTTGATTCTTGTCCACAAAGACGTGGTGTATGTACGAGAGTATATACAACTACACCTAAGAAACCTAACTCTGCACTTAGAAAAGTTGCAAGGGTAAGACTTTCTAACGGTAAAGAAGTTAACGCCTATATCCCGGGCGAAGGACATAATCTTCAAGAGCACTCGATAGTATTGGTTAGAGGCGGAAGGGTGAAAGACCTACCGGGAGTACGTTACCACATCGTAAGAGGTGCATTAGACACAGCTGGTGTAAATGGAAGAACTCAGAGAAGATCTAAGTACGGAGCTAAGAGACCTAAACCAGGACAAGCTGCTGCAGCTCCTGCAAAAGGAAAGAAAAAATAATCATTAAATAAGGTACAAAAGCAATGAGAAAGACAAAAGCGAAAAAAAGACCGTTGTTACCAGATCCGAAATTTAATGATCAATTGGTAACGAGATTCGTAAACAACTTAATGCTTGACGGTAAGAAGTCAATCGCATTCAAAATTTTCTATGATGCATTAGAAATCGTAGAAACTAAAAAAGGAGAAACTGAGAAAACAGCACTTGAAATCTGGAAAGATGCATTAACAAACGTTATGCCTCACGTAGAAGTACGTTCTAGAAGAGTAGGGGGAGCTAACTTCCAGATTCCTATGCCAATCAGAGCTGATAGAAAAATTTCTATGGCAATGAAATGGTTAATTAGCTACTCTAAAAAGAGAAATGATAAGTCTATGGCTTTGAAATTAGCTAATGAAGTTGTAGCTGCTTCAAGAGAAGAAGGTGCAGCTTTCAAAAAGAAATCTGATACTCACAAAATGGCGGAAGCTAACAAAGCTTTCTCACACTTCAAATTCTAATCTGAAATGGGAAGAGATCTTAAATTTACAAGAAATATTGGTATCGCTGCTCACATTGATGCAGGTAAGACTACCACTACAGAAAGGATTTTATTCTATACAGGTGTAAACCACAAAATTGGAGAAGTTCACGATGGTGCTTCTACAATGGACTGGATGGAGCAGGAAGCGGAAAGAGGTATTACTATTACTTCTGCTGCAACTACTTGTTCTTGGAACTTTCCAACAGATCAAGGAAAACCTTTAGCAGATACTAAACCTTACCACTTCAACATCATTGATACACCAGGACACGTTGACTTCACTGTAGAAGTAAACAGATCTTTAAGAGTATTAGATGGATTGGTATTCTTATTCTCAGCAGTAGATGGAGTAGAGCCTCAGTCTGAAACAAACTGGAGACTTGCTGACAACTACAAAGTTGCTAGAATGGGATTCGTAAACAAAATGGACAGACAAGGTGCTGACTTCCTTAACGTGGTAAACCAGGTTAAGAGTATGTTAGGATCTAACGCAGTTCCAATCGTTTTACCAATCGGTGCTGAAGAAGATTTCAAAGGAGTTGTAGACTTAATTAAAAACAGAGCGATAATCTGGGATGAAGCTGGACAAGGTGCTACTTTCGAGGTAGTTCCAATTCCTGAAGACATGAAAGATGAGGTTCTTGAATATAGAGAGAAATTAGTTGAAGCTGTTTCTGAATATGACGAAACTTTGATGGAGAAATTCTTCGAAGATCCGGATTCAATTACAGAAGAAGAAATCAATGCTGCATTGAGAGCTGCTACTATCGATTTATCTATTATCCCAATGACTTGTGGTTCTTCATTCAAGAATAAAGGAGTACAGTTTATGTTGGATGCAGTATGTAAATACTTGCCTTCTCCATTGGATAAAGATGATATCAAAGGTACTGATCCAAGAACAGACGCTGAAATTACAAGAAAACCAGACGTAAACGAGCCTTTCTCGGCTTTAGCATTTAAGATTGCTACTGACCCATTCGTGGGAAGATTAGCATTCTTCAGAGCATACTCTGGAAGATTAGATGCAGGTTCTTATATCTTGAACACTCGTTCAGGAGATAAAGAAAGAATCTCTAGAATCTATCAAATGCACGCTAACAAGCAAAACCCAGTAGAATATATTGAAGCTGGTGATATTGGAGCTGCGGTAGGTTTCAAATCTATCAAAACTGGTGATACAATGTGTGACGAGAAAAACCCAATCATTCTTGAATCGATGGTTTTCCCTGATCCGGTAATTGGTATCGCTGTTGAGCCTAAAACTAAAGCTGACCAGGATAAAATGGGTAACGCTTTAGCTAAATTGGCTGAAGAAGATCCTACGTTTACGGTTAGAACTGACGAAGCTTCTGGACAAACGATTATCTCTGGTATGGGTGAGCTTCACTTAGATATCATTGTTGACCGTATGAGAAGAGAGTTCAAAGTTGAAGTTAACCAAGGACAACCTCAAGTAGAATACAAAGAAAACTTAACAAGAGTTGCTCAACACAGAGAAGTTTACAAAAAACAATCTGGTGGTAAAGGTAAATTTGCTGATATTGTATTTGAACTAGGACCTGCAGACGAAGGTAAAATTGGTTTAGAATTCATCAATGAGATCAAAGGTGGTAACGTTCCTAGAGAATTTGTTCCTGCAATTGAAAAAGGCTTTAAAGCTGCAATGAAGAACGGTCCTTTGGCTGGTTTCGAAGTTGAAGGTATTAAAGTTATTCTTAAAGACGGATCTTTCCACGCAGTGGATTCTGATGCTCTTTCTTTTGAAATGGCTGCTAAATTAGGATTTAAAGAAGCGGGACGTGCTGCTAAGCCAGTAATTATGGAGCCTATTATGAAACTGGAAGTTGTAACTCCAGAAGAATATATGGGTAACATCATTGGTGACCTTAACAAAAGAAGAGGTACTATCAGTGGTCAGGAAGAAAAGAACGGTGCTGTTGTAATCAAAGGTTCAGTTCCACTTTCTGAAATGTTTGGATATGTTACTACTCTAAGAACACTTTCATCAGGAAGAGCTACTTCTTCTATGGAATTAGAGAAGTATCAAGCTACTCCACAAAACGTTGCTGAAGATATCATAGCTAAAGCAAAAGGTTAATTTTTAAATTAAAGAAATGTCACAAAGAATCAGAATAAAACTAAAATCTTACGATTATAACTTAGTAGATAAGTCTGCTGAGAAAATCGTAAAAACGGTAAAGGCTACTGGTGCTGTTGTAAACGGCCCAATTCCATTGCCAACGAATAAGAGAATCTTCACAGTATTGAGATCTCCGCACGTAAACAAAAAAGCAAGAGAGCAGTTCCAATTATCAGCTCACAAGAGACTAATGGATATTTACTCTTCTTCTTCTAAAACTGTTGATGCTCTAATGAAATTAGAACTTCCTTCAGGTGTAGACGTTGAAATTAAAGTGTGATAACTGCATACTTTGCAATGATTATACAATCCGTTCCTTTTTAGGAACGGATTTTTTTTTGTATAAAAACCTTCTTTTATATTCCGAAACGAAATATAAAGTATAATCATACAATCACTTACCTCTTTTTTAAATGCATTTTTTTTGATTTTATTATTGGTATTCATCAGGTAATATGGAAAGGTAATATTCAATGTATGAATAAGTCTGTTAGTATATTGTAAATACAATTGTGACAGCATTGTTGATCTCATATTGTCTGCTGTTAGCAAGGTGAGATATGTCACCTTAGTTTATTTATTTAGAATTATTAAAAATAATAATTTTGCAAAAAAGTTATCAGATGAATAAAGTAGTATCCTTTTCTCTGCTATTATTAGGTGGGGTTTTTGCAAATGCACAGAAGACAAATGATTCAATTAAGCATAAGAAAATTGAAGAAGTAGAACTTTTTGGTGAAAGAAAAAAACAGCCTGAAGGTCTTGAAGCGATTACAAGACTTCCATTGAAGCCCAGAGACCAGATCCAAAGTATCTCAGTGATTTCTTATAAAGTAATTGAAGATTTGGGAGGATTAACAGTGACTGACGTTGCTAAAAATGTTCCAGGAGTTACTCAGTTTGGTAGTTATGGAGGTATCAGAGAAAGTATGTCTATTAGAGGGTACAGAGGAGTTCCTGTTTTGAAAAACGGAGTTCAGATGGATTCAGATTTTCGTACAGGAGCAATGCTTACTGATATGCAGGGAGTAGAAAGTATTCAGGTGATAAAAGGTTCTGCAGCTGTTACACAAGGTATTGGTGATGGTCTTGGTTCTGCAGGAGGGGTAATAAATGTAGTGACAAAAGTTCCTAAGTTTATTAATCAGACTAATGTAGGTTTCAGATATGGAAGTTGGGATTTCTTTAGACCAACAGTTGACTTCCAACGAGTATTAGATTCAGAAGGAAAAATAGCAGTAAGATTAAATGCTGCTTATCAAAATAATAATAGTTTCAGAAGATTTGTTAATACAGATCGTATCTATGTAAATCCATCCATTGCAATCCGTCCGGATGATAAAACCGAAATTGTTGTTGAGATGGATTATATGCACAATAATACCACACCAGACAGAGGAACGGTAAATCTTGCAAAAGGAGATGTTGAGGCAATTTATAAGATGCCAGGAAGAAAATTCCTAGGTTTTTCTACTGATAACGCAAAAATTGAAACATTTAATTTCTCAACTACAGCCACAAGAAAGCTGACTGAGAAGTTAAAGTTAAGAGCTGCTTTTATGAGTTCTTCTTACCAGTCTGAAATTGTTGGTGCAGCGTTAGCTCCTTTGAAAAAAAATAATCCAACAGAATTCCGTAATAGAACTTTAACCAGATCCGATAGAGAGGATTTGAATAAAGTATTTCAATTTGACTTCATAGGAGCAGATGTGATGACCGGGTTTATGAAACATACCTTTCAGGTAGGTTTCGATTGGAAAGAATCGAATGTTACAACAACTTCATATAAAGCAGTAGATGTTGATCAGATCAATGTTTTGAATGAAATTAACAATATTCTTCCTACTGGGGTTGAAATAAAAACATCTACAGCTAGCTCTGTTAATACAGTAGCTCCAACTATGGGATTAATGGCACAGGATGTTATTACTTTCAATAAATATTTAAAAGCTCATTTAGGACTTCGTTATAGCAGATTGATTGGTTCTGATAAAGAAACAGACTTTGCTTGGAATCCATCATTTGGAATTATGATTTCTCCAATTGAGAATATGAATATTTTTGGTTCCTACACAAGTACTACTGCTCTAAGAAATTCCAATAACCAGTTAGCAACAGGAGGTACCGTTGGGGCATCTACTACTAAACAGTGGGAAGCAGGGATCAAATCAGATTGGCTTAATGAGAGGTTAAGATTTAATGTTACTTACTTTAATATTAATACAGACAATCTTTCATACGAACTGTTGGGAAGTAATGGTCAGGGAATAGGGAAATATGCTTTTGCTGGAGATCTAAAAAGACAAGGAGTAGAGGTTGAATTAATCGGTAAAATTCTACCTAATCTTCAGGTTATGACAGGATGGGCATTTGTAGATGCTCAGTATCAGGACAGTCCTTCATTTGTAAATGGCTCAGCTCCGATAAATACACCGAAACATACTGCAAATGCATGGTTAAATTATAAATTTAATACAGGAGTTTTAAATGGATTTGATATAGGGGCTGGAATTTATTATGTAGGAACTAGACCTGTTGATGATTATAAGACTGAGGCAATAATAGATAATGGACACGTGAATGGAACGCAGCCTGGTGAAAGACCATTTAAAATGCCTGATTATACTACCGTTGATGCTCAGATAGGATATACATTCAAAAATGGAGTAGGATTAAGAGGATTCTTCAATAATATCTTTGACTCAGTAGGATATAACTCTTACTTCAGAGGTGGGTATATTGACCAAATTCAGCCTAGAAACTTTGCCGTACAGGTAAATTATAAATTCTAATCAACAAATCAACATTTATGAAAAATATCAAAACATTATTTTTAGCATTGGTTCTTGGAGCTGCAACAATGTCTTGTTCAGGCGACAAAAAGAAAGGTGTAGATTACAACCAATTTAAAACGGAAGTGAAACTTACCCCTGAACAGGAAAAAAGCTTTGATGAGATCACCGCAAAATACCAACAATTGCAGGAGCAAAACTTTCAGGCTGCAAAAGCTCAGGGCGGGAATATGGACCGTGTGGCATTGGGAATTAAAGGAGAAGAACTGAGAACTCAGCAGGCTGTTGAAATGGCTACAGTGTTGGATGTTCCACAAATGGAAAAGTTCAACAAATTTGTTGATGAAAATGCCAGAAAGAGACCGAGATATGACAATGCTCTATTGGAAAGAATAAAATCTGAAGCTCAGCTTTCAGAAGACGAATTCAAAGTGGTAAATGCAGCAAATGATGCTTTTGAAAAAGCATTCAGTGATGCACACGATGTATATCATGGAAATAATGATCTTGCTAAAGAATACTGGGGAAAATTTGATGCGCAGAGAAAAGCTGCCATTCAAAAAGCACTAACTCCGGAACACTATACAACGTTCGAGAAGATTGTAAAAGAAATCCAGTTCAAAGGAAGAAAATAAACGATATTAATACTGGTTTAGAAAGGAGGAATTACTACAGAATCTTTTCTCAAAATTTGTATTAACTTTTTAATTTATTCATATCAAATTAATTTTGTAAACATTAAGATGGCTCAACCATCTTAATGTTTTTGTTATAATACCCTATGAAAACATTGTTTAAAAGCCTTTACAGAAAGAAACGAAAGAATGAATCTGTCATTAAATATCTAATGTGGATCATTCACCTTTGGCTGGGGCTTTTATCATGTGTCATTGTTTTTATAGTATGCCTTAGCGGTTGTCTTTATGCTTTCAAAAATCAGATCATTGATTTTACGAATAGAGAGAAAGTCTATATCAGTAAGACTTTTATTCAGGTAAAGAATCCGGATCTTATCCAGGCAGAATTACTCAAGCAAAATAAAGAATTAACCTCATTGCTGATTCCGGATGATAAAGGACGCAGTTATGTAATTGGATATCGTGAAAATAAGTTGGATAAAAGTACGTATTATAACCAATATACCGGGGAAATTTTAGGCCAGCCCGTAGTAGGATCCAGCCGTTTTTTTGAAATCGTTTTGGATATTCACAGAAACCTGATGATGGGAAATGCAGGTCGCCAGATTCTGGGAGCCGGAGTATTGATGTTTTGTGTATTACTGATTTCCGGTCTGATTCTTTGGCTGCCAAAAAAACTTAAGTTTCTGAAACAGGGATTAACCGTAATGTTCCGGGCAAAATTCCAGCGTGTGAATTATGACCTTCATAATACCCTTGGTTTTTATACCTTCCTGATGTTATTCTTCATGGCTGTTACCGGATTGTATATAACTTATCCTTGGGTGAAAAATGCACTTATTGTAAGTTTAGGAGGATCATCCATTGATGCTATTTCAAAAGATAAAGACAGTAGCGATGATGCATTTGGTGGGCTGTTGGAAGATATGCTCCAGAAGCAGGATGAAAAGAAAAACCTCAAAGACTCCGAGTCAGCATCCATTGATAAAATTGTACAGCTGGCAGATCAGCATCTTCCTTATTCTGCTGTTACCAGTATAGAACTCCCTAATAAAGATAATCCGAGATACGTTGTCATTAAAACCAATACCCAAAATTTTCTGGGAATAATGCTTCCGGATGAAGTCACTTTCGATAAAACCGGAAATTTCAAAACTAAGGAATTGTTCTCAGGTAAGTCGTTGAATAAACAATTTACTGCTTTAGCCAAGCCATTGCACACTGGAGAAATTATGGGATTACCGAGTATTATTCTTTATTTCATCGTTTCATTAATTGGTTGCTCTTTGCCTGTTACCGGGTTCCTGATCTGGTGGCATAGATTTAGAAAAATGAAGTAGGAGAGGTACTCCTGATGGGTGAAATTTCTTCATTTCTTGATAGTAAGAATATTTTATTGAATACCTTCAATGGCCTTATGCACAACAGTACTTCCATCCTTCAACTTCCAGTTGCCAACCTTATTTTCAATATTCTTTTCACTTGTTCAGGTTAATTGTATACATTTAATATAAAATAATCTAGACTATGAATCACAAAAATAACAATCTCTTTGAAAAATTTTCAAACTGGGCTGTAAAGTTTACAGGAAGCCAGTATGCTTTTATTGGAGCAATATTTGTGGTTGTAGCCTGGGCTGTTACAGGACCTTTTTTTCACTATTCAGAAACCTGGCAGCTGGTTATCAATACAGGAACCACAATTATTACTTTTCTTATGGTTTTCCTCATTCAGAAAGCTCAGAATAAAGACTCAAAAGCTATACAGATTAAACTTAACGAACTCATTGCAGCTCATGAAAAGGCTAGCAACAGGATTGTAGATATTGAAGATCTTACGGAAGCGGAATTAGATCAGCTTCATCATTATTACGAAAATCTAGCTCAATTCGCTAAAAAAGATGTAGATATCCATACTTCCCACTCCATAGATGTTGCACAGATAAACCAAAATTATAAGCACGAATTCTTTAAAAGAAAACATGAAGAATGGCTGCAAAAACAGGAACAACAAAGTAAAAGAGAATGATTTTTCATTCTCTTTTTTATTTAAAATCTGTCTATCGTATGATTCAATTAAAATTGTTAAATTTATGTTAAACTAAAACTGAAAAACCAAACACCATGAAACTAAAATTTAACCTTTTAGCCCTCATATTAATATTGGGACTAAATTCAATTGTTTCCGCACAGCAAGACAAAGAATTAAAGCTTTATAATCTCTATTACCTTAGTAAGGTTATTAATTCTAATAATCTGAAATCTGATCAAATTAATGAAGTATACGCTAGCCTGGTGGCAAATTTAGGAAAAGCGAAAGTTGACTTATTAGCAAAAGATTATAAATCTACTGATGATCCCACGAAGAGAAGCTACATAGGTAATTTTCTTGTTAATAGAAATACACTAAATGAATTAACGAGAAACGATATTATCATGTTATTTAATGCTGGTAAATTTGATAAATATGCTGATGATAAAGTAATAGTTAACAACATTGAAAAGGAATTTACATCTTTAACATTAAGAAGGGAAGTATTAAGTAAAAAAAAAGATGAATTGAAACTAATAAAGTCTCTTTTTATAAATAAGGACAGTATACAGTTTTCTCAGAAATTGAGTACTCAAACTAAAACTTTTGAAAACTTATTTAGTAAAGAGGGGCTTAAGATGTTAAAGGATAATTCATTTCGACTATTTATTAAACAAGCTGATTTATCAAAATTAGAAGATAGTCTAAATAGGAATAAAAAAGATAGTGTAGATTTACAAAAACAGTTTGACAAGTATAAGAAAACAGTAACTCTATTTGCAACTGCATATGTAGATAAACAAAAAAGTTCTGAAACTGAGAGACCTTTTAATAATTATTTAGAGGCCTCCCAAAGCCAAATCACTATTAATTCAATTGTTCAGGCTGCACAGCAAAGGACCTCCGCTCAGAGTTTCAATATACCATCAGAATCTCAGATGATCGAAGCAATGGCTATTTTTCTAGCCAACAGAGCAAAACAGGAAACTTTGATCTGGTTTATGGATCAGGTGAGAGAGAGACTCAATAATCCACTTGTTTTTGAAGCATTTCCGGAAACAGCTAAGCTTCTTGCAGGACTTGAAGACTATAAAACCCCTAATTTTAGTAGTTCGTGGCGCTACGCAATTTCTTCAGATTTTATAAAGATGCCTGTGAGTATAGCTGAAAGTAAATGGGTAGAGGAGTTCTTAGTTAAGGATGTTAATAGAAGGAAAGAACTGTTAACGAGTATTAGTTTCGGTGCTGATTTGAATAGGTTGATTTCTGAAAGATATAATTATAGAGATATTGTACGGTATTTTTATATGAATCCTAAGTACAAGGATAACGGAGATGAAATAAAAAAGTATCTTAATCAGTCAATATCTATGCTATATATTTTAACCAATGAGCTCTTTGCGGTAGATATAATAGATAGTAAAAGTTCCTACAGGCTCCTTTCTTTTGAAGAAATTAACAGCTTAAGAATAGATCAATGGAATGTACTGCTAGAGCTAATAGAACTTAAATATGGATCAGAGCTAAGACATATTAAATTTTCAAACTATAAGAATGATGAAAATAATAAAAACCAACTTGCTAAATGGATGGGGAACCTTTTGATTACCCTCAGCCAGTTTGATAAAATAAATAAAGATTCACAAACTGCGCTGGATAGTAATAAAGAGAAAGAGGAAAGGTCAAATTATAATTTTTATAGTGTCTGGAGAATTACTGAGCAGATCATTAGTAATATGGACGCTAATCAATATTTAGTAACAGGAAATTCATCTACCAAGCCTTCAATACAAATAGAGGTCTTAAAAGATGGTATTGGAATATACGAACAGATCCAAATCAAAAATTTTGTAGCAGCAGCCAAAAAAGTACTAAATATTATTGATAAGATAAATCAAGATACTAATAACCCTTTACTGCCTTTTTCGTTTAATTTGAATGAAAAAATAGTTCAGGTAAATAGCGAAAATATTAAATTTTATAACATAGATAAAAATCCCTTTTTAACGATAAGTCAAAAATTTGACAATAATAATCTTGAATTAATATTACGATATGAAGATAAGAAGGAGAATGATACTATTCAATTTAATCAAATTTCTAAATTGCAACCCTTCTTTAAATATATATCAGATGTTAAAAGTGATAACTATACTTTATTAAATGAGCTTGATGATAGGTTTGATGCATTGATTACCCGAGTGGCAGTTAACGCAAAGATTGATAAGATAAATGCTATACATTTACTTAATACATTGTACTTATTGAAAAATGATAAAGACGGTAAAGAAAAAATTGTTGCACTTTTAAAAAGTACGGGTACATCTTATCTTCAGCAGCCAAAATATAGCAAAACAGTAGATAAATTAAAATTGAAGTATCAGGATCAACTCCTTAAACTCACCTCATTTTTTGGAGATGTTTTGTCCGCGAAAGACGAGCATGAATTGGCAAATGTTATTGACTCTCATGCATTGCCTCCAACTTCCTATAAACTTAAAAGAAGAATGGCACATTCTATTGACTTGAATGCTTATGTAGGTGGAAGTTTCTCAGGGTTGCTAACCAATGGAAATACTTCTTTGAAGAAGCAGTTTACCGGTGAAATTATTGCGCCAATTGGAGTGGCTTTTACATGGTCTTCAAAAGGACCGAAGGCAGATAATTTTGGTTTTACCGTTGATGTTATTGATTTGGGAAATATAGTGAACCATTATTTAGTATCTTCTACAGAAGATTATCCGAAAGACGTTCATTTTTCTGAAGTTTTCAGCCCTTCGGTGAGTCTTATTTATGGTATAAGAAATAGTCCTTTTGTATTATTTGGAAGCGTAAAGCTTCTTCCGTTAAAAACCATATATACAGACGATGGACGACTTATTAACAATAAAACATTCGATGCTACTGTGTTCAGTGTAGGAGTGAAAATAGATATTCCATTAATCAATTTATGGTCACGAGATCAGGATAGATAATAGAATGTAAAAATGATATGGTCAATATCAACAAAAAAAGGAATCGTAATGATTCCTTTTTTATTTGAAGTAAGTAACTTTTTGCTTTAACTCCTATCTCATGAAGTAGCTGAAATAGCTACAGCTTCCCATCAGGCTTTTGGTAGTTTCAGCATCTGAATACTGTGCCTTCAGCTGAGCAAAATAGGTTCTGTATTTTTGATTCTTCAGATTGTCCATTTCCTTCTGGCGGGCATCCTCTTTTTCAGACCATTTCGGGTCAGAATAATCAAAATCTTTTGGAGCTTTGGCTTCATACTGATAATATTTACCCTGTTCGGCACTTGCCATCTGGAATAGAATTCTGGCTTTCTCTTCTTTATTGTTCGAAAGCTTAAGCGCTTTTTGGTAATAGTTGATGGCTAGATCAAAATTATCAGGTTCAATATAGGAAGTATCAAGGAAGTTCTTATAGTAATACTTGTAAGGATTTCCTTTATCATTATTCCAGAAGTAGTATTTTCCACCATTGCTGTTATCAATATCCATAACGAATACATGACGGTAATATCCTAAAATGGAAGTATTGTATAGTAGGTTTCCGATAAGTTGATTCGCTCTTGCTGCCTTTTCATCCTTACCATTTCCGATTTTCTTAAGCTGGATCAAAACATCTGTCAGTTCCAGTTTATTCATATTGTCTTTGATGAAAGGGAATTCAGTATACCCCTCGGATTTCATAGATTCAGCATCTGGACTTTGGTAGCTTTCCCATACATTATGTCCGAAAACAAGCCCTGGAATATTATTGAAACCATTATATTCAGAAGAAGCATATTGTTTTTGGGTAATCTTTTGACCGTCTTTTTCAGTCCAGTCATAATTCTCCCTTGGAATTCCGCCAAACTTCTGAACCTTTTCATAATAAGATTTAGCTTTTTCAAAATCTGCAAGTCTCACCGCTCTGTCACCATAGATGGTATTGAAGAATGCATCAACATTTCCTACGCTGTCCATATTTTTAGCAATGATCTGTTGCTCAAACTGGGTTTTGTTTGGCTTTCTGTAAAACTCTTCAACACTTTTCACCAGACTTGAGTTCGGGTTGTACTGAAGGTCAGAAAGCTTATTATTCATCAGGAATGATTTTCCATCTTCTCCCTGAAGGAAGTAACGGTTGGCCATTACATCTTTTAAGAAATCAGCTGTGGAAGGTGCCGTTCCGTAATAATCATAATCACTGTTGACATTAGCCGTATCCTTTTTAACCTCTTTTTCCACAAAATATTCAGCATAATCCTTCATCAAGTGATCTTCAAAAGCAGCATCCACTTTAGGTTGCGAAACAATATCATTCAGAACCTTCATCCTTTTGATTTCTTCCAGATATTCAGGATTGGTTGTTTTGATGTTGTTCAGGATCTCAGTACTTTCCTTATAGTCTTTCTTTAAAAATTTAAGGTAAGCATCGGCAATCTGCCAATATTCATCTTTTGATTTCTCTTTAGCTTTTGAAGTGAACTTTTCAAGGTCATCACGATAATCTTTCGTGTTATCCTCATATCCACCATATCCTGTAGTGTAGAAAGGAATTCTGTTAGGGTTATTCAGTAATTCATCATCACTCTGGCTAGCTTTACTTCCATCACCGGATGGAGCAGATGTAGAACCTCCGAAAAGATTTTTAAAGAACCTTACAATTTTCTGCCATAAAGAGACTTTCTCTTCTTTTACCTCTTTTACTTCCGTTGTTTTTTTATCGGAAGTGGCTTCTTTTGAAGTGTTGTTTTCAGTATTTCCTCTATAAACAGACACTCTGCCATAGGCATCGGAAGTATAATAATAGGTCGGAAGATAACTTCTTTCCAGTTCATTGATACTTCTTACTGCCATTACCTTCAGGATCTCAGAATCAGGATTAATGTCAAACATCTTTTCCATGATAGGAATGGGGTTGTTGAAATCCTCATATCCTAAAAGGAAATAAGCCATGTTTTTTTCCTCATTCGTATTGGCCCTTTTCATAATATTACTGAAAGATGCCGTGTCTGAAAGTTTCATAGAAATAAAAGCAGATTCCTTACGGCTTTTACTATTCATAAAGACCTGAAAGAAATTCCAGTTGGCATCACCATTCATTTCTAATCCTCTTTGGGCACCGGCCAACTGATCCAGAGCCATATAATATACCGTACCTTTTAGCTTGATAGGTTCAACATATGTTTTGAAAGCCTGTAGTGCTGCATCATAGTCTCTGGTATAGTGGTTCAGACGTACAAGCTGATATCCGTAACGTTGCTTGATCTCAGGATTTCTCGCTGCATTGTACAAAGAAGTTAGAGCGGCGATTGTTTTATTATTATCAAGAGAGGTGGCATTTTTCCTGTTCTCGTCTCTGTTATAGTAAAACGAGTTTTCACTTTCAACATAATTGATGCTCATGAAAGGTTCCAGATATTTGGCCTCAATCAAATAATCAATTCCTTCTTTATATTTTGAGTAAAATCCTGTTCCCAGTTTTTGTAAAAGTGGGTTGGAAGGAGTTCCGTTTTTAAGAGCATTAAGATCATTCATGCTTACCTTATACACCAGACTTTGGGTCTCGGCATAATTAAGCTGATTGTTAAAATACTTTTTCCAAGTTTCAATATTATCATCAGGAATCATAGATGGATTGTAGTCACCAAAGAATCTTGAAGAGTAGGTATGAAGAAAAGGAAGATAAGACTTGTCCTTAATAATACTTTGTGTAAAAAGATTGAAGTATTCATAATCCGGATCCGACCACGCACAGGCGTTGGAATTCGTATAGAAAAGAGATACAACCGCAAGTGAAAGAATATACTTTTTCATAGGGTTTGTAGTGTTTTTTTTAGTTTTTTTATAGTTGTTTTGTAATCAATGGTGCTGGCAGAAAATAGGATAAAATGCTGAATCTCTATTCTCTGTCTTCATCTATGCCAGATTTAAAATTTTCGATCTAACACAAATTTACTATCTAATTGATAATAAATAATATTAAAATGCGGGATTTTTTTCTGAAGGAAATGAGTTACATCTTCTAACTGTTCCTTCGATATTTCTTCTACCTTAATGGTAAAGCCCTTGTTCAGATAATTTCCGAAATAAAAGCCGTCTTTCAGTATTTCAACCTTATATTCGGAGATCTTTTTAAAGTTGGGATTTTCAAGATCCTTTTTAGACAAAGCATTGATGAGTTTATGCTTATCCAGATGATTTGTGATTATTCCCCATGAATAAATTGGGAGCGCAACTTCAACTTTCTTAACAGGATAATCTTCCATTCTGGCAAGGTAACTTTTCAGAATATTTACATCCAGGATAGAATTTTTGTCTGATTTATCTAATGGAGAAGAAGTAGAGTAGCACATCAGATAAACCTTATTTACCGGTGGAATTCCTGTCTGCTTTTTATCTTTAACCTGATGAAGGCGTAACGTACAGGTTATTTCCTTCCCTGAAACTTTTTTGAGCTCCTTCAGAAATTTAAAATAATCATCCCGTGTACCGGCAGTCCAGTCACAGTCAATCTGAATTTCATTATTGATCTTTAAATGATATTCCTCTGCTTTTTTTTGAACCAAATGATGAATACCCTCAGCCAGAAACTTGATTTCGTCTTGGGAAATCCCCAGCATCGTCTGGTTGGTGATAAAAACCGTAGGTACAATCTGCTTATCTGTCTGAAAACTCTGATCTTTTGTAATAACGGCAACAGGCTGAAACTTTCCGCCTGCTTTATCAACATCAAAAAATCTTGTGTATAAATAAGGAACGGTTGCTTGATCTAAAACTTTCTTCTCTTGCTGATCCAGTTTCAGATTCGTTTTCCAATAATAAAATGTATAAGGATGGTTCTCGTTTTTACTGCAGGAAACAATAAAAAATAAAACCCATAAAATATTTAGAATTTTCATGCGTAATGGTAGATGATTAATCTCTTAAAAGTAAAGATATTTGTACAGATCGTAAACCGTAAAATCCAGGTGATCTTGTATTCTTGTAATATTAAAATTACTCTAAAAGAATAGCTATATGTGATTATTCGTATAATTCACTTTCGCAATTACAGGTTTCATTATCTATACTTTCCCTGGAAGAACAGCAGCCTTCAAGGGTCTTGGTTTTTCCTTTTTCATCGGTAAGATAAATCTTGTCCTTATCAAATTTTAATAGAAAGGTTTCCTTGTATTTTTTGAATTCTACTTTCATTACTTTATTGGCTGCATATTTTCCTGCATTTACTTCTTCTTTTGTTTCCTTTCCATTGGCTTGATTTACCTGAACATATCCAAAATGTACATCTCCATTTTTTTTCACATCCAAATAATAATGTGGAGTTCCCGTTCCGCTATAGCCTTCCAAAATATCAAAACTTCTATGTCCCACAAAAGGAACATTTACCTGCGCCAGACTAAAAATACTGATGCATAGAATGATTAAACTGAAAATTTTTTTCATATTCTTTTTTTTCAAAGGTAAAGATATCTGCTGAACTCATAAATAGTGGAATCCCGGTAATTTTAACCAAACAAAAAGACCACTCTAAAAAGAGTGGTCTCTATATAATTTAGTTTAAAAATCTGATTTAAAAAACTGTTGCAGCCAGTTGAATTCTCGCATATTTATTAGATGGATTCCACATGGCCATCATAGAAACAGGTAAACTGTAATGATCCGTAATTTTAAGAACTTTTCCGGCTTTTACCCCTACGTTCACGATATCGAAGTTGTTTTTTCCATTTCCATATAAAAAGGTATTCCCATTTAATGAAAACCCAGCTCCTACAAAAGCATCCAGATTTACTTTCTGTCCGCTGATTACAGGATAGCTAGCCTGAACATAAGTAGAATATCTGTTCTTTTTATAGCTTCCGTCAGGTTCCAGAATTACTTCTCCTGCATTAGCACCTCCATACAACATAATGTCTGCTTCAATATTGATTGGGAATGAAGGTCCAAAAGTATAGTTGGTTCTTAAATCAATAATATGGGCTGTTCTTCTTTGCGAATAGCTGAAGATATCATCTGCAGCAACAGCCGTATTGATGTTTCGGGAATTATAAAGATCCCATAATCCAATATAAAAACGTCCGTTAGAATATTGAACATAATAATTGATCTCTTTATAATGCGTATTATCCTTATCATCGGCAAGAGCAGAAGCTCCCCATATTCCCACTTTCCATTTCTTTTCCGCATCCAAAGCATATGAAAGATTTCCCATCACTACAGGTTTGTCTGTAATAATTAGCCCTCTCCACAAATGGTTGTTCTGAATGTTGGCCGTAAAATCTAATCTACCTTCTTTGGTTTCCTTAGGCTCACTGCTTTCCTGTGAAAATAACCTTCCTGCACCTAAAGTAAGCAGCAAGATTCCTTGTAATATTTTCATCATCTGTATTTTTATTTTAATGTTATGAATAATAATGCAGCAATAACAGCTCCTATTACAGGGCCTATCACAGGAATCCATGCGTAACCCCAGTCACTGCTTCCTTTTACCGGAAGAATGGCGTGCATGATTCTTGGAGCAAGATCTCTGGCAGGGTTAATAGCATATCCGGTAGTTCCTCCTAAAGAAAGTCCTATTACCCAAACAAGGAATGTTACAGGAATAGCTCCTATAGAACCCAATCCTACTTTTGCATTAGGATCTACCTGTACATTAATACTTGGATCCGAAAAGTGGAAAATAACAAATACCAGTACAAATGTTCCGATAATTTCGCTGATAAGATTAGACGAAACTTTTCTGATCGCCGGACCGGTACTGAAACAAGCCAGCTTTGCCCCTTCATCCTCTGTAATAGCAAAATGATCTTTATGGAATAACCATACTAAAAAAGCCCCCAACATACCTCCAATCATCTGAGCCGCGATATAAGACGGAACCAGATCCCAAGCAAACTTTCCTGCAGCAGCCAGCCCAATCGTAACGGCCGGATTCAGGTGGGCTCCACTTATTGGCCCAGCAACGGTTACCCCTACAAAAACGGCTAATGCCCAGGCGGTGGTAATAACAATCCATCCGGAATTATTTCCTTTGGTATCCTTCAAGACAACATTGGCTACAACGCCGTTGCCTAACAAAATAAGAAGCATCGTCCCGATCACTTCTGCGATAAATGGAGTCATATGTGTATTTTTAAGGTCGTGAATTAATCTTCAATCCAGCTTTGAGCACGGGATACAGCTTTGTTCCATGAGTGAACCATAGCATCTACTTTTTCCCTTTCCAATTGAGGATGGAAATCTTTGTCTACAATCCATTGCTCCTGTATCTCATCAATATTTTTCCAGTATCCTACAGCAAGACCTGCTAAATAAGCCGCTCCTAATGCTGTTGTTTCTAATGTTTTTGGTCTGGTGATTTTGAATCCGAAAAGGTCAGACTGGATCTGCATCAATAGATTACTTGCTGAAGCACCGCCATCCACTCTTAGTTCAAGACTTGCTCTTCCTGAATCTGCTTCCATAGATTTTACAATATCATATACCTGGAATGCAATACCTTCCAAAGTTGCTCTTGCAATATGTCCGTCAGTTGTACCACGCGTAATTCCTACAATGGTTCCGCGAGCATACTGATCCCAATGTGGAGCACCTAAACCTGTAAGGGCAGGAACAAAGTAAACACCGCCGTTATCTTCAACTGAAGCAGCCAGATCATTGACTTCGTCAGAAGAGTGAATAAGTTTAAGACCATCTCTCAGCCATTGAATAGCTGCACCGCCTACAAATACACTTCCTTCCAATGCATAATTAACCTCTCCGTTAATTTTCCAGGCAACAGTTGTTAAAAGATTGTTCTTGGAAGAAACAGCTTCTTTTCCTGTATTCATTAATAAGAAACATCCTGTTCCATAAGTATTTTTTACCATTCCCGGACTGGTGCACATTTGGCCAAATAAAGCCGCCTGCTGATCTCCAGCAATTCCTGCAATCGGAATTTTGGTAGAGAATAGAGTAGTAGCTGTTTCACCATATACTTCACTGCTTTGTTTTACTTCAGGAAGAATAGCTTTAGGAATGTTGAATAGTTCCAATAAGTCATTGTCCCATTCCAACGTGTGAATATTTAAAAGCATAGTTCTGCTGGCATTCGAAACATCCGTGATAAACATTTTTCCACGGGTTAATTTCCATACTAGCCAGGTATCAACAGTTCCGAAGCATAGTTCTCCAGCTTCTGCCTTCGCTCTTGCTCCATCTACATTGTCAAGGATCCATTTTAATTTGGTAGCAGAGAAATAAGCATCCAATACAAGACCTGTTTTCTCCTTGATAGTTTCTGCGTGTCCCTGTTCTTTCAGTTCATCACAATATTTGGAGGTTCTTCGGTCCTGCCATACAATAGCATTATAAATAGGTTCTCCACTTTCTTTATCCCAAACTATGGTAGTTTCACGCTGGTTGGTGATACCGATAGCAGCTACTTCCAGTCCGGAAATGCCTGCTTTGGCAATAATTTCTGCAGCAACGGAGATTTGTGATGACCAGATCTCATTAGGATCATGCTCTACCCAACCCGGAGTAGGGAAGATTTGTCTGAAGTCCTTTTGAGATACATATTTGATCTCTCCGCTATGGTTGAATAGAATCGCTCTGGAGGAAGTAGTTCCCTGATCCAAAGCGAGGATTAACTTTTCATTCATATGGTGATTAATTAAGGTTGATAACTTTAGGTGAATAAGGAGTTAGTAAATATCCTTTTGCCAATTCAATAAATTCATTTTCCTGTTGCTGAGCCCATTCTTCAGAATATCCTTTTTCCTCAGCAATAATTCTCGCAACATTGTGCGCGCTGTCTATGGCAGCTCTTGCATCAAGAAATAACAGACGAGCTCTTCTTGCTAAAACATCTTCAATGGTTTCTGCCATTTCATTTCTTGCAGCCCAAACTACCTCTGCTACAGTAAATGGATGGTCAGGATGTATTTTTTGTGAAAAACGTGGATTGCTTTCCTGTAAAGCCTTTATCGCAGGAATGTCAGATCCGTATACATATAAATGATTGGTTCTGTCTACCTGTTCAGGTTTTACATTTCCATGAATAGACATGTGTTCTGTTTTAGAAGTGCTATTACCCAGCTTGTGAACTTCCATTGCTTTGTCAATAGTATCTTCAGCCATTTTACGATAAGTAGTCCATTTTCCGCCAATGATGGAAATTAATCCGGTGTCAGATGCAATAACCTTATGGCTTCGGGAAACTTCTTTTGTGCTCTTGCTTCCATCTTTTGGAGCCGCAAGAGGACGAAGTCCGGCAAAAACAGATTTTACATCATCGCGGGTTGGTTTTTTAGAAAGATATTGTCTTGCCGTATTTAAAACAAAACTAATTTCTTCTTCCAAAGCACGAGGCTCAAAACTTTCGTTTTCCAAAAGAGTATCCGTAGTTCCTACCAAAGCTCTGTCATGCCAAGGCACAACGAACAATACTCTTCCATCAGAAGTTTTCGGAATCATGATGGCATCATCACTTTTCAGGAATGATTTATCCAATACCAAGTGAATCCCCTGACTAGGTACTACAAGTTTACCATGTTTAGGGTTATTCATATTAAGGATGTCGTTGGTGAAAACACCGGTGGCATTAACAACCACTTTTGCATGAATCTGATATTGCTGTTTGGAGATCTGATCTTCAGCAACCACTCCAATTACTTTATCCTTATCATCCTTCAGAAGATTCACAACCTTTACATAGTTTACTGCACTTCCTCCTTTTTCAATAATGGTTTGAGTTAAGTTGACTGCAAGTCTCGCATCATCAAACTGTCCATCCTGGTAAACAACACCACTTGCTAAGTGATTTTGTTCAATAGTAGGAAGCTTTTCAATAGTTTTTGACTTACTGATGTATTTCGTTTTACCCAAACTTAATTTTCCTGCAAGGAAATCATATACAGAGAGACCTATTTTATAATAGATTCCTCCCCACCAGGTATAATTAGGAATAATGAAAGATTGATTCTTTACAATATGTGCTGCATTTTTGGCTAAAAGACCTCTTTCTTTTAAGGCCTCCTTCACCAAACCTACGTCTCCTTGTGCTAAATATCTTACTCCACCATGTACCAATTTGGTGCTTCTGCTGGAAGTTGCTTTCGCAAAGTCATGAGATTCAAGCAATAAAGTTTTGAATCCTCTGCTTACTGCGTCTAATGCTGAACCTAAACCACTGGCTCCTCCTCCTATGACAATAAAGTCCCATTCTTTTACATTGGTTAATTTACTGAGTTCTTCGTTTCGTTTCATAAATGTTTCGTTTATGTTTCGTTTTCAAATATATAAATTAAAAATGAAAGCAAAAAGAAAATAAATGAAATTTTAAAATAGGAAATAGCTATGATTTGAAAATGCCTTTTATTACTGAGGGTGACGCGATTGCGTATGGTTTTTAAAAGCAATAAAAATCTAAATGTGAAAAAAAAACGGTAATTTTGATGAAATGAATAAAATGGAGAAACTGATACCAAGACATGATGAAATATTAAAAGAGCTGGACGAAAAAGGACATGTTCTTGTTCAGGATCTGTGCGAAAAACTAAATGTTTCTTCAGTTACGATACGAAAGGATCTGAACTATCTCGAAAGTCTTGGGCTTCTTTTTAGAAATCATGGGGGAGCAAGTAAACAAGTAAGATATGCCTATGAGAAAAATGTAGGAGAGAAGGAAAATATTAATGTGGAAGCGAAACAAGCCATTGCTAAGGCTGCACTTTCGCTGATTCAGGAAAATGACTGTATTATATTAGCATCAGGAACTACCATGCATTATCTTGCAAGGATGTTGATGAACTTCGGACCGCTTACTGTATTGACCTCTTCATTAAGGGTAGCTATTGAACTTTGTAATAATCCTAATATTAATGTCATTCAATTAGGAGGAGAGGTGAGGAAGAGTTCAACTTCAATTGTAGGATCTATTTCGGAAGGTATTCTTAAGCAGTTTTCCTGTAATAAACTTTTTCTGGGAGTAGATGGTATTGATCTGGAGTTTGGAATCAGTACTTCCAATGCTGCCGAAGCTCACCTTAATCAGGTTATGATTGATTGTGCAGATAAAACGGTGGTTCTTGCAGATTCTTCAAAACTGAATAAGAAAGGTTTTGGTAAAATTGCTTCACTGGATCAGGTGGATTATTTGATTACGGATGATGGAATTGCCGCCGAAGATCAGGTCCGACTGGAGGAAATTGGGGTTAATGTGATGAAATAATCTCCGCCAATTCTTTAAATCTATATAATAATAGGTCAAAATATAAAGCCCATGAGTCATCATGAGGCTTTTCTTTTTTTATAGATTGCTCTAATTATATAGTTTGATTTTTTCTGAGAGGGGGGAGATTACGTGTTTCTTGTTTTATTTAAAATGGAAGAATGGATTTTTTATGCTGAAAATTGTGAAATGTTTCATTATCCTATAGTTATGGCATTTTTTTTGTTGATAGCTGTTGGCTTTGAATTGCTGGAATTAGCAATGAGGAAGAAATGTGTATTTTTTATATTAGATTCAATTTTGGAAACCGGTTATTTTTTCTGAAAATGATCTAAATGATTAAAAATCAAAATATTTTACTCAAAATATTTGTCGGTTACAAAATTATTCATAAATTTGCACACTCATTTTAGGAGCGTAGTGTGCCTATATCAAAAGTAGAAATCACTTCAGACTTCCGAAAAATGGAAAAAAATAAAGGATAAATTTTATTATAATATAAACAATGTCAGGTATTATTGGTAAAAAAATCGGTATGACGTCTTTGTTTAACGAAGAAGGAAAAAACATTCCTTGTACAGTTATTCAAGCTGGTCCATGCTCGATTTTACAGGTCAGAACCTTAGAAGTTGACGGTTATTCAGCTGTTCAATTAGGTTTCGATGACAAGAGTGAGAAGAACGTTGGTAAAGCGTTAGCTGGTCATTTTAAAAAGGCTGGTTCTGCTCCTAAAGCTAAATTAGTAGAATTCCACGATGGATTCTCAGATGCTAAAGTAGGAGAGGAAGTGAAAGTTGATCTATTCATCGAAGGTGAATATGTAGATGTAACAGGAACTTCTAAAGGTAAAGGTTTCCAAGGTGTTGTTAAAAGACACGGATTTGGAGGTGTAATGCAGGCAACTCATGGTCAGCACAACAGACTTAGAGCTCCAGGTTCTATCGGTGCTGGTTCAGACCCTTCAAGAGTATTCAAAGGGATGAGAATGGCTGGAAGAATGGGAGGTGAGCAGGTAACTGTTCAAAACCTTCAAGTGTTAAAAGTTGATCAAGAACAAAATCTTTTAGTAGTAAAAGGTGCTGTTCCGGGAGCTAAAAATTCTTATGTAATTATCAGAAAATGGAACTAGTAGTATTAAATACATCAGGAAAAGAGACCGGAAGAAAAGTAACTCTAGACGAAACAGTATTCGGAATTGAGCCAAATCAGCACGCGGTTTACTTAGAAGTTAAACAGTACCTTGCTGCACAAAGACAAGGAACTCATAAAGCAAAAGAAAGAAGCGAAATTACTGCTTCTACTAAAAAGCTTAAGAAGCAAAAAGGATCAGGATCTGCTAGATATGGTGATATTAAATCTCCAACTTTCAGAGGTGGAGGTAGAGTATTCGGACCAAAACCAAGAGACTACAGATTCAAATTGAACAAAGCTCTTAAGAGATTAGCTAAGAAATCTGTTTTATCTCAGAAAATGAGAGACAACAGCATTAAAGTTTTAGAAGATTTGAGCTTTGGTGCTCCTAAGACTAAGGATTTCATCAATGTATTAAATGCATTGGAACTTAACGGTAAGAAATCATTATTCGTTCTTCCTGAAGCTAACAAGAATGTGTATTTATCTTCAAGAAACTTACCTAAAACTAAAGTAATGAACTTCAACGAAATCAGTTCTTACGATTTAGTAAACGCTGGTGAGATCATTTTCTTAGAAGGTGCAGTTGAAAAATTCCAGGAAAATTTAAAGAAATAAGTCATGTCTATTATTATTAAACCAGTTATTTCAGAAAAGGCTAACTACCTTACAGATTTAAGAGGTACTTATTCTTTCTTAGTTAACCCTAAGTCGAATAAAATCCAGATCAAAAAAGCTGTTGAAGCAGCTTACGGTGTAAAAGTAGCAGACGTTAACACAATGATTTATGCTCCGAAGGTTTCTTCAAAGTACACTAAAAAAGGTCTTCAAGTAGGAAAGACAAACAAATTGAAAAAAGCGGTAATCAAACTTGCTGAAGGTGAGGTTATCGATATTTTTGCTGTAAATTAATTATTAATTATAAATAATAGTAATGTCTGTTAGAAAATTAAAACCTATCACCCCGGGACAGAGATTCAGAATTGTAAACAATTTTGAAGAAATTACTACCAACAAACCAGAGAAATCTCTAACAGTTGGTATTAGTAAGTCAGGTGGACGTAACCAAACTGGTAAAATGACCATGCGTTACACCGGAGGTGGACACAAAAAGAAATACAGAATTATTGACTTCAAGAGAAACAAACCAAACGTTGAAGCAACTGTAAAATCTGTAGAATACGATCCAAACAGAACTGCATTTATCGCTTTATTAGAATATGCTGATGGAGAGAAGAGATATATCATCGCTCCAAACGGTATCAAAGTTGATCAGAAAGTAATTTCTGGTGACAGTGTAGAGCCAAATGTAGGGAACGCAATGAAGTTGAAAAACATTCCATTAGGTACTGTAATTTCTTGTGTTGAAATGAAGCCTGGTCAAGGTGCAATTTTAGCAAGAAGTGCTGGTTCTTCAGCTCAATTGACTTCTAGAGATGGTAAATATGCAATCATCAAATTGCCTTCAGGAGAATCAAGAATGATCCTTACTGAATGTTATGCAATGATTGGATCAGTTTCCAACTCAGATCACCAATTGACTGTATCAGGTAAGGCTGGTAGAAGCAGATGGTTAGGAAGAAGACCTAGAACAAGAGCGGTTGTAATGAACCCAGTAGATCACCCAATGGGAGGTGGTGAAGGACGTTCTTCAGGAGGTCACCCAAGATCTAGAAACGGTATGCCGTCTAAAGGTTACAAAACTAGAAAGAAAAACAAAGTGTCTAACCGTTACATCGTATCTAAAAGAAAATAATTATGGCAAGATCACTTAAGAAAGGACCGTTCATTCATCATACTTTAGATAAGAAGGTTCAGGCAAATATAGAGTCTGGTAAGAAGACAGTTATCAAAACTTGGTCTAGAGCATCGATGATCTCTCCGGACTTCGTAGGACAAACTATTGCTGTACACAACGGGAAATCTTTTATCCCAGTTTATGTTACAGAAAACATGGTTGGTCACAAGTTAGGCGAATTTTCTCCAACAAGATCTTTCAGAGGTCATGGTGGTAACAAAAACAAAGGAAGCAGATAATCATGGGATCAAGAAAACAAGATAGTTCAATCGCAAGAAAAGAAGCTAACAAAGACGTTGTAAAAGCTTCATTAAATAATTGCCCATCTTCTCCAAGAAAAATGAGATTAGTAGTTGATATCATTAGAGGAGAACAGGTAGATAAAGCTCTTTATATCCTAAAATATTCAAAGAAGGATGCATCTAACAAGTTAGAGAAATTACTTCTTTCTGCTATGGCAAACTGGCAGGCAAAAAACGAAGGTGCTGATATTGAAGAAGCAAACCTTATCGTTAAAGAAATCTTCGTGGATAGTGCAAGACAATTGAAGAGACTAAGACCAGCTCCACAAGGTAGAGGGTATAGAATCAGAAAAAGATCTAACCACGTTACATTAATCTTAGGTAATAAAGAAAATTAATCAAGGTATGGGACAGAAGACAAATCCAATTGGTAATAGATTAGGTATCATCAGAGGATGGGATTCTAACTGGTTTGGTGGAAACGATTATGGAGACAGAATCGCAGAAGACTACAAAATCAGAAGATACCTTGAGGCTAGATTATCTAAAGGTGGTATTTCAAAAATTTATATTGAGAGAACACTTAAATTAGTTACAGTTACAATTACTACTGCTAGACCGGGACTTATCATCGGTAAAGGAGGTCAGGAAGTTGATAAATTGAAAGAAGAATTGAAGAAACTTACAGGTAAGGATATTCAAATCAACATTTTCGAAATCAAAAGACCTGAATTAGATGCTGTACTAGTTGCTGATAGTATTTCTAAGCAAATTGAAAACAGAATTTCTTACAGAAGAGCTGTTAAAATGGCAATGGCAAGTACTATGAGAATGGGTGCTGAAGGTATCAAAGTTCAAATCTCTGGTAGATTGAACGGAGCTGAAATGGCAAGATCAGAATCTTTCAAAGAAGGAAGAATTCCATTGTCAACTTTCAGAGCTGATATCGATTACCACTGGGCAGAAGCTCACACTACTTACGGTAGATTAGGAGTGAAAGTTTGGATCATGAAAGGTGAAGTTTACGGTAAAAGAGAACTTTCTCCACTAGTGGGACAACAGAAAAAAGGAGGTCAGTCAGACAGAGGAAACAGAGGAGGAGACAGAGACAACAGAAGACCTAGAAAAAACAACAACAATAACAATAATAATTAAAATTTTAGATTAGAAATTTTGAATTTTAAATTACCGTTACTTTTTTAAAATTAAAAAAAATCTAAAATCTAAAATCTAAAATCTAAAATTTAGAAATTATGTTACAACCAAAAAGAACCAAATTCCGTAGAGTTCACAAGATGAAGATGAAGGGGAATGCCCAAAGAGGTAGTCAACTTGCTTACGGAACTTTTGGGATCAAAGCAACTGAGGGGGCTTGGATCACTGCAAGACAAATTGAAGCTGCTCGTATTGCTGCGACAAGATATATGAAGAGAGAAGGTCAACTATGGATCAAAATCTTCCCAGATAAGCCAATTACAAAGAAACCAGCGGAAGTACGTATGGGTAAAGGTAAGGGTGCTGTTGAATACTGGGTAGCTGTAGTAAAACCAGGTAAAATTATGTTCGAAATCGGAGGTGTACCTTACGAAATCGCTAAGGAAGCTTTAAGACTTGCTGCACAAAAATTACCAGTAGTTACTAAATTCATCGTTGCTAACGATTTTGTTAAACCTCTATAATCTTTGAATACAATGAAAAAAGCTGATATTAAAAATTTAAGCGCGGGTGATATTCAAGCTCAATTAACTGAAGCAAAAGCTCAATATTCTAAATTGAAGTTGGCTCATGCAATCAGCCCAATTGAAAACCCGATTCAAATCAGAGATTTGAGAAAAGCAATCGCAAGACTAAACACTGAGTTAACTAACAAACAATAATTTCATTTTACAATGGATAGAAATTTAAGAAAAGAAAGAATCGGAGTGGTTTCCAGCAATAAAATGGAAAAAACTATTGTTGTTAGTGAAACTACAAGAGTAAAGCACCCGATGTACGGTAAATTCGTTTTGAAAACGAAAAAATATACTGCACACGACGAGAACAACGAATGCACAGAAGGTGATACAGTTCTTATCCAAGAAACTAGACCTTTGAGCAAGAGCAAGAGATGGAGATTAGTAAGAATCATTGAAAAAGCTAAGTAATAATGTTACAAACAGAATCAAGATTAAAAGTTGCTGATAACACAGGTGCTAAAGAAGTACTAGTTATTAGAGTTCTGGGAGGAACCAGAAGAAGATATGCTTCAGTTGGTGATAAAATCGTTGTTACGATCAAAGATTCTACACCATCAGGAAACGCAAAAAAAGGTCAGGTATCTAAAGCTGTAGTAGTAAGAACTAAAAAAGCAGTAAGAAGAAAAGATGGTTCATACATCAAATTCGACGACAATGCTTGTGTATTACTAAACGCAGCGGGAGAAATGAGAGGAACACGTGTTTTCGGACCTGTTGCTCGTGAGTTGAGAGACAAAGAATATATGAAAGTCATTTCATTAGCTCCTGAAGTACTTTAATTTTTAAAATTTTTTAAAGAAATGTCAAAGTTAAAAATAAAAAGAGGAGATAACGTAATCATTACTACTGGTAAGAAAGATATCAAAGGTAAGACTGGTGAAGTTATTGAAGTGATTAAGAAAGAAGGAAGAGACCCTAGAGTAATTGTTGCGGGACTTAACATCATCAAAAAGCACGTTAAGCCTTCAGCTTCTAACCCTCAAGGAGGAATCGTTGAAAAAGAAGCTTCTATCCATATCTCAAACATAGCTTTAGTTGGTAAAGACGGAAAAGCTATCAAAATCGGTTACAAAATCGAAGGAGATAAGAAAGTAAGAATCAACAAAAAAACGGGTGAAACTTTATAATTTGAATTAACATGGAATTTATAGCAAGACCCAAAAAAATATACAGAGAGACAATTGTTCCTGCAATGATGGAAGAATTCGGGTACAAGTCAATTATGCAAGTACCTAGATTAGAGAAAATCGTTGTATCACAAGGTTTAGGAGACGCTACTGCAGATAAGAAAATTATCGATTATGCTGTAGAAGAACTTACAAACATCACAGGTCAGAAAGCAGTAGGTACGATCTCTAAGAAAGACGAAGCTGCATTCAAACTTAGAAAAGGTATGCCTGTAGGTGCTAAAGTAACTTTGAGAGCTCACAGAATGTATGAGTTCTTAGACAGACTTACTTCTTCTGCTTTACCACGTATCAGAGATTTCTCTGGTATCAAAGCAGATGGTTTCGATGGTAGAGGTAACTACAACTTAGGTATTACTGAGCAAATTATCTTCCCTGAAATCGTAATTGACAAAGTGAAAAAAATCCAAGGGATGGACATCACTTTCGTAACTACTGCGAAAACAGATAAAGAAGCTAAAGCATTATTAACTCACTTCGGTTTACCATTTAAAAAGAACTAAGAAATGGCTAAAGAATCAATGAAAGCGCGTGAGCGCAAAAGAGAAGCACTAGTTGCTAAATACGCTGCTAAAAGACAAGCTCTTAAAGAAGCTGGTGATTACGAAGGACTTCAAAAATTGCCGAAAAATGCTTCTCCTGTAAGATTACACAACAGATGTAAACTAACAGGTAGACCAAGAGGATACATGAGAACGTTTGGTATTTCCAGAGTAACTTTCAGAGAAATGGCTAACAACGGTCTTATCCCAGGTGTAAGAAAAGCTAGTTGGTAATAATTACTAATTAAAAATCGGGACAATTAAGTTGTCGAGATACTAAAGAATAATAATATCAGACCGAAGATTTCTGACGTCTGATATTGTTCTCTTCAAGTCTTTTCAAAACTGATTGTTCTTTAACCAATAATTTATAAAAGAAAAATGGTAACAGATCCAATTTCAGATTTCCTAACAAGAGTAAGGAACGCACAAAGCGCAGGCCACAAAGTGGTGGAAATTCCTGCATCGAAAATCAAAAAGGAGATTACTAAGATCCTATTTGATCAAGGGTATATCTTAAACTACAAGTTTGAAGATAACGCTGTTCAAGGAGTGATCAAAATCGCTTTAAAGTACGATAAGCAAACTAACAAACCTGCTATTAAGTCTATCCAAAGAGCTTCAAGACCAGGTTTAAGACAGTACAAAGGTTCTACTGAACTTCCAAGAGTACTAAACGGTTTGGGTATTTCTATCATCTCTACTTCTAAAGGAGTAATGACTGACAAGAAAGCTAGAGAAGAGAAAGTAGGCGGTGAAGTAATCTGCTATGTTTATTAATTTTTAATCAGAGGAAAATGTCAAGAATTGGTAAAGCAATTATAACAATTCCAGCTGGAGTTACAGTCACTGAAAATAACGGTGTAGTAACTGTAAAAGGAGCAAAAGGAGAACTTTCTCAAGAGCTTACAGCAGGAATTACTTTAGAACAAAAAGATGGTGAACTTAATGTAAACAGACCATCTGATTCTAAGCAACACAAAGCGCTTCACGGTTTATACAGAGCGTTAATCAACAACATGATTGTTGGTGTAAATACAGGTTTCGAAAAGAAACTAGAACTAGTAGGGGTAGGATATAGAGCTTCACACGCAGGTCAAAAACTTGAGTTAGCTTTAGGATTCTCTCACGGTATCGTATTAGAACTTCCTAGCGAAGTAAAAGTTGATACATTGACTGAAAAAGGTAAAAACCCAATTATTACTTTAACGTCTCACGACAACCAACTTCTAGGAATGGTAGCTGCAAAGATCCGTTCTTTCAGAAAGCCTGAGCCATACAAAGGAAAAGGTGTAAGATTCGTAGGAGAAATTGTTAGACGTAAAGCTGGTAAATCTGCTTAATAAATTATAAGTATTATGGCATTAAGTAAATTAGAAAAAAGAATAAGAATCAAAAGAAGAGTAAGAGGGAAAATCTCTGGATCTTCTGAATTGCCAAGATTATCTGTATACAAAAGTAATAAGGAAATTTACGCTCAGTTAATCGACGATAAAAATGGTAAAACTTTAGCATCAGCTTCTTCTAGAGAAAAAGGTGTAGACGCTAAAGGTACTAAGACTGAAATTTCTGCTGCTGTTGGTAAAGCTATCGCTGCTAAAGCTATCGCTGCAGGAATCGAAAGTATTGTATTTGACAGAAACGGTTTCGTATATCACGGTAGAGTAAAAGCTCTAGCTGATGGTGCGAGAGAAGGTGGACTTAAATTCTAATCATTAAATTTCGGAAAATATGTTAGGACTAGATAATATAGAAAGAGTAAAACCGGGAGGATTAGAATTAAAAGATCGTCTCGTAGCTGTTAACAGAGTAACAAAAGTAACTAAAGGAGGTAGAGCTTTCGGATTTTCTGCTATTGTTGTAGTAGGGAATGAAGAAGGTATTATCGGTTTTGGTTTAGGAAAATCTAAAGAGGTTGCTTCTGCAATTGCTAAAGCAGTTGAAGACGCTAAGAAAAACCTTGTTAAAGTTCCTGTAATGAACCACACTATTCCTCACCAAACTACTGCTAGATACGGTGGTGCAGATATCTTCTTAAGACCTGCTTCTCATGGTACAGGACTTATCGCAGGTGGTGCGGTAAGAGCGGTATTGGAATCAGCTGGTATTCACGATATCCTTTCAAAATCTAAAGGATCTTCTAACCCTCATAACGTAGTGAAAGCTACTTTCAAAGCGTTATTAGATATCAGAAGACCTGAAGAGATCGCAAGAATGAGAGGAGTTTCTCTAAGTAAAGTGTTTAACGGTTAATAGATAAAACAATGGCAACAATTAAAGTAAAGCAAGTAAGAAGCGCTATTGGTAGAACAAAAACCCAAAAGAGAACGCTTGAAGCATTAGGATTAAAAAAACTTCACCAAGTTGTGGAACATGAAGCGACTCCTTCTATCTTAGGAATGATCGCTGCTGTAGGTCACTTACTAGAAGTTCAAAAATAATTTTATAAAAGAGAAATTAAAATGAATTTAAACAATATACAACCAGCAGCAGGTTCTACATTCAATTCAAAAAGAATTGGTAGAGGACAAGGTACTGGAAAAGGAGGTACTTCAACAAAAGGACACAAAGGTCAGAAAGCTAGAGCTGGTTATTCTCAGAAGATCGGTTTCGAAGGTGGACAGATGCCTTTACAAAGAAGATTACCTAAATTCGGATTCAAAAACGTAAACAGAAAAGAGTTTAGAGGAGTTAACCTTGATACTATCCAAACTTTAATCGAGAACAAATCCATCACTGGAGAGATCACGAAAGAAGTTTTAGTAGCAAACGGGATAGTTTCTAAAAACGAATTAGTGAAAATTATGGGTAGAGGAGAATTGAAATCTGCGGTTTCAATCTCTGCTGACAAATTCACTAAATCTGCTGAAGAGCTTATTGCTAAAGCAGGTGGAAAAGCAATTACCTTATAATACTTACTAATGAAAGAATTTATACAAACACTTAAAAATATTTGGAGTCTTAAAGAATTGAGAGATAAAATTCTCTTCACTTTAGGTATTATCCTTGTGTATAGATTCGCATCTTATATCTCACTTCCCGCAATTAACCTTGCAGAGGTGGGAGATCTCTTAGAGCATTATAAAAATCAAGGCGGTAACAAGCAAGGAGCAGGTCTCCTTGGCTTGCTTTCGTCGTTTACGGGGGGAGCTTTCAGCCACGCTTCCGTAATGGCGTTAGGAATCATGCCTTATATTTCTGCTTCTATTATTGTTCAGTTGATGGGGATGGCTATTCCTTATCTTCAGAAGCTTCAGAAAGATGGAGAGTCAGGTAGAAATACATTGAACCAAATTACAAGATGGTTAACGATTGGGGTTTGTCTGGTACAAGCACCTTCTTACTTAACTTCTATTACTCAATTATTCTTACCGTATGCTCAATTCCAATCTGCATATTTTGTAGAACCAAATTCAATCATGTTCTGGCTGCCAAGTATTGTTATCCTGGTAGGTGGTTCAGTGTTTGCAATGTGGTTAGGTGAAAAGATTACCGATAAGGGAATCGGAAATGGTATCTCTATCCTTATTATGGTGGGGATTCTTTCAAGATTACCTGAGGCATTCGTTCAGGAGATGGCCGTGCAGAACGGAAAAGGAGGAATGGGATCTATCATGATCCTTATTGAAGTATTATTCTGGATGTTGGTTGTTCTTTTAGCAGTGATTTTATCAGTGGCTGTTAGAAAAATTCCAATTCAGTATGTAAGCAGAGCTCAAGCAAGAGGAGGTGTAAACAAGAATCTTATGCAGGGCGCGAGACAATGGATTCCATTGAAAGTAAATGCTGCTGGTGTAATGCCGATTATCTTTGCTCAGGCATTGATGTTCGTACCAGGACTATTAACAAAATTCGATGAGTCTAACACTTTTCTTGCAGGTTTCAAGAATGTTTTTAGCTGGCAGTACAATGTATTGTTTGCGCTATTAATTATTATCTTCTCGTTTTTCTATACTGCAATTACAATTCCGGTGAACCAAATGGCTGATGATTTGAAGAGAAATGGAGGTTTAGTACCGAAAGTAAGACCCGGAAAAGAGACAGCAGATTATTTAGATGATATTTTATCAAAAATTACCTTGCCAGGTGCAATTTTTTTATCTATCTTTGCAGTCCTTCCAGCAATTGTGCATGGAAGCTTTGTTCAGACAGATGCGTTTGCCCTATTTTTCGGGGGAACGTCACTATTAATTATGGTAGGTGTAATTTTAGATACAGTTCAACAGATTAATACATATCTGCTGAACCATCATTATGATGGCTTAATGCAGTCTAAACTGTCTAGAACGACTGGATATTAATTTATGGCAAAACAAAAACATATTGAACAAGATGGCGTTATAACGGAAGCACTTTCGAACGCTCAGTTCCGTGTAGAACTAGAGAATGGGCATATACTTATTGCTCATATTTCTGGTAAAATGCGAATGCACTATATTAAACTTTTACCTGGTGATAAGGTAAAACTAGAAATGTCTCCTTATGATTTAACAAAAGGGAGAATCACATTTAGATATTAAAACAATTAGCCAAATGGAATTCTCATTCCATTTGGCATTTGTAAAAAATAAATACTATCAAAATGAAAGTAAGAGCATCAATTAAAAAAAGAAGCGCTGATTGCAAAATCGTACGCAGAAAAGGTGTACTATTCGTAATCAACAAGAAGAACCCAAAATTTAAACAAAGACAAGGTTAATTAAATTATGGCGAGAATTGCAGGTATTGATTTACCAAAAAACAAAAGAGGAGTTATCGGTTTAACTTACATTTATGGTGTTGGAAGAAATACTTCTTCTGAAATCCTTAAAGCTGCCGGTATCAGCGAAGACAAAAAAGTCAACGAATGGAATGACGATGAATTGGCTGCCATCAGAACTTATATCTCAGAAAACGTAAAAGTAGAAGGAGAATTAAGATCTGAAGTGCAATTGAACATTAAGAGATTAATGGACATAGGATGCCAACGAGGAATACGTCACAGACTTGGATTACCTTTAAGAGGCCAGAGAACGAAAAACAACTCTAGAACCCGAAAAGGAAAGAGAAAAACTGTTGCTAACAAGAAAAAAGCTAGTAAATAATCGTTAGGAATTATGGCAAAACAAACTAAAGTAGTTAAGAAGAGAAAAGTAAAAGTTGAAGCTATTGGTGAAGCGCATATTCAGGCTTCTTTCAATAACATCATCATTTCTTTAACAAATAAAAACGGAGAGGTTATCTCTTGGGCTTCTGCCGGTAAAATGGGATTCAGAGGTTCTAAAAAGAATACTCCATTTGCTGCTCAGATGGCAGCTGAAAATTGCTCTGCTGTAGCTCACGAAGCTGGTTTAAGAAGAGTAAAGGTGTTTGTGAAAGGTCCAGGTGCAGGTAGAGAATCTGCTATCAGATCTATTCACAATTCAGGAATTGAAGTTAGCGAGATCGTTGATGTGACTCCAATGCCACACAACGGATGTAGACCACCAAAAAGAAGAAGAGTTTAATTTTTAGAATTTACCCATTATGGCAAGATATATTGGACCTAAAACTAAGATTGCTAGAAAGTTTGGTGCTGCAATCTACGGAGATGACAAAAACTTCGAAAAGAGAAAAAACCAACCGCCAGGACAACACGGTCCTAACAAAAGAAGAGGTGCTAAAAAATCAGAATATGCAGTTCAGTTAGCTGAAAAACAAAAAGCTAAATATACTTACGGTATTTTAGAAAGACAGTTTGCTAACTTATTTGAAAAAGCACACAGAAGCAAAGGAGTAACAGGGGAAGTTCTATTACAACTTTGTGAATCAAGATTGGATAACGTTGTATACAGATTAGGTTTTGCTAAAACTAGATCTGGTGCAAGACAATTAGTTTCTCACAGACACATTACTGTGAACGGAGAGATTCTTAATATCCCTTCTTACTTGGTAAAAGCTGGTGATGTAATCGCTGTAAGAGAAAAGTCTAAGTCTCTTGAAGTTGTTACCAATGCATTGGCTTCTAAGTCAAACTATGAGTGGTTACAATTCAACGATGAGAAGAAAGAAGGTACCTTCATTTCTGCTCCTGAAAGAATCCAAATTCCGGAAGACATCAAGGAGAACCTTATCGTCGAACTTTACTCTAAATAATTTTTTAATCAAATTTTTGCTCAACCCAATAATATGGCAATTTTACAATTCATAAAACCCGATAAAGTAATTTTACTTAACTCTGATGAATTTAAAGGTCAATTTGAATTCAGACCTTTAGAACCAGGTTTCGGGCTTACAATCGGTAATGCTTTGAGAAGAGTGTTGCTTTCTTCTCTGGAAGGATACGCTATTTCATCTATCAAAATAGAAGGTGTAGAGCACGAATTTTCAACCATTCCAGGAGTAATCGAAGACGTTACCGAAATTATTCTTAACCTAAAGCAGGTTAGATTAAAAGCTTCAGCAGAAGGCCAGGCTAACGAGCAGGTTGTTGCTAAAGTTTCAGGTCAAACGATTATTACTGCTGGAGATTTAGGAAAATCGATCAACGGATTCGAGGTTTTAAACCCGGATTTAATGATTTGTAACCTAAATACTGATGTAACTTTCGAAATTACTTTCAATATTGAAAAAGGTAGAGGATATGTTCCTTCAGAACAAAATAAGTCAAACAATGCACCTGTAGGTACTATTGCTATTGACTCTATTTTCACGCCGATCAAGAAAGTACAGTACAGCATTGAAAATTATCGTGTAGAGCAAAAAACAGACTACGAAAAACTTGTATTAGATATAGAAACTGACGGGTCTATTAGCCCTCAGAATGCTTTAACAGAAGCTTCTAAGATATTAATTTATCACTTCATGTTATTCTCTGATGAGAGAATCACGCTTGAAACTGAAGCTGTAAAAGCATCTATCCAATATGATGAGGAAACTCTTCACACAAGACAATTACTTAAGTCTAAATTAGCAGATATGGATCTTTCTGTAAGAGCCCTTAACTGTCTAAAAGCAGCTGAAGTAGAAACTCTTGGAGAATTGGTTTCTTACAGTAAGTCTGATTTGATGAAATTCAGAAATTTTGGTAAAAAATCTTTGACAGAACTAGAAGAATTAGTGCATTCAAAAGGTCTTAACTTCGGTTTCGACGTTGCAAAATATAAGTTAGACGCTGATAAATAATTAATAATGAGACACGGTAAAAAATTCAATCACTTAGGAAGAACTTCATCTCACAGAAGTGCGATGCTTTCTAATATGGCTTGTTCTCTAATTGAGCATAAAAGAATCAACACTACTGTAGCTAAAGCTAAAGCTTTAAGAGTATATGTTGAGCCTCTATTAACAAAAGCAAAAGAAGATACTACACATAACAGAAGAGTAGTATTCTCTTACCTTCAAAATAAATTTGCGGTTGCTGAATTATTCAGAACTGTAGCTCCTAAAATCGCTGAAAGAAACGGTGGTTATACAAGAATCATTAAGACAGGTTTCAGACCAGGTGATGCTGCTGATATGGCTCTTATCGAATTAGTAGATTTCAACGAGCTTTACAACCCTAATGCTGAAGAGAAAAAAGCTACAAGAAGAAGCAGAAGATCTACACCAGCTAAAGCAGCAGTTGTTGCTGATGCTCCAGTAGTAGAAGAAAAAGTAGAAGAAGCTAAAGCTGACACTACTGAAGAAAAAACTGAAGAATAATAAGTTTTACACTTCAAAATATTTTAAAGGAGCTTGTAGTTTACTACAAGCTCCTTTTGTTTAAAAACTATAACTATGAAAAAAATATTACTTTTGACAGCAATACTATGCTGTATTTTATTTTCCAGCCAGTCATTGAATACGGATTGGCAGCTTACTACACCATTTTTAAAAGGAGAGAGTGTGATGAAGATGGAAATTTTACCAGATGGAAGTTACTTGGTAAAAAAAAGAAACGATTATGATGATCTGTTGATCACTGAAAATGATGGTAAAACATGGCGTCAAATCAATGAGATGAGTAAGGTAAGAGATTTTACGATTCATAACAATAGAGGATATGCTGTAATAGGATTCGATCTGATCGTTACTGATCCTAAATTCTCTACTCCGGGTACTTCTCACCCCCTGCCTAGTTCCTATTTTCCTCAGGCATTGTTTGTTCTCAATGATAACACCATTTTCATTAGTACCTACAATAGTAAAATCATGAAATCTACAGATGGCGGGGTAACGTGGAATATCTATAGTGTACCTACTGTTTATGCAGATAAAATTACCAGTTTATTCTTTACAGATACAAATACAGGATATTGTGTGAATGAGGGAACAGCCGGTAATAGCTTTATTTTTAAATCAACGGATGGAGGTCAGACCTGGATTAAGGTAAGTGAAATCACTGGTAAATTTTGGAAAGTTATTTTTAAGAATGCACTAAACGGTATTGCTACTCTGGATGATGGAACTACCAAATATACATTGGATGGTGGAACTACTTGGATGACTGCAAATATTCCTTGGCTAAATGATATTAAGGTTTATAATAATGAATTCGTCGCTGTTGGACTTGGTATTCCAAACAAATTATATAGAACACTTACAGGGGAAGTATGGGATTCAACTCTTATCTATCCTTCTTCATACTATATCTTTACTTCTCTGGCAGTAAGTGGAGGAAAATTTCTTTTGGGTACAGATAATGAAACAAGTGATGAAATAAACCATTCTATTTTTAAAAGTACAGATCTTGTTAATTGGATTCCTACAAATGTCAAATGGATTCTTCGCGGAGGCTTAATGTATAATAATGCTTATGCATCTAAACATTTGGCAGCAGTGGGAGGTTACGTCTCAGTAGATAAAGGAATGACCTGGAAGTATATGCCTTCTAATGTGCCCATCGGTCCTTTAAGTATACTTTCTAACGGTAAAGGAATTGGAATTCGTAATAATTCCTATGAATTTTGGAGAACACAAAATAGCGGTTTAACATGGACTGCCCAAAATATTCCGTATCCTTTAACAGGTGCACTTGCAATGAAACCTAATGGTGATTTCGCAATAGCAACGAGAGGAGACAATGCAAATTCTTATAAAGGATATGTTACTACTTACAATGCAACTACAGGATGGTCAACTCCTTTTGAAGTAGGACGACATGTGAGAGTAATGAAGTTTGTGGATAACAATGTAGGATTTCTTCTTACTAGTGAAAAAATGATGAAAACAATTGATGGTGGTATAACTTGGACCGTCATTAACTTTCCGGGAGTATTTGATCAACCCAGAGATATTGTTTTTGGAAATTCATCAAGGATATATGTAGGGCAGTACTGTTCTGTTGATCTTGGAAACACATGGTTTATAAATAATAACTGGACATCATCGTTTAAAGATTTTGAAATTTTTGATGATGGCATGGGTTATGGAGTCTATAAAGGGGGTGTTTGGAAAACAACAAATTATGGAGTATCCTGGCAAAAAATATTGGAAACCAAATTATTATATTTGACCGGAGCAAATATGGGGAAGTTCGCCATTAATAAAGACTATATAATAGGAACAGCATCGTATGGATTTTATGCATTGGATTTGGTAAACGGAACTTTGTCGACCCATGATGCAAGAATCGAAACCAATCATAAAATGAGAATTTATCCCAATCCTACTTCTTCTGTTTTGTTTTTTGATAGTAATAAAGAACAAATAAAGAATATCGTAGTAGTTGATATGGCAGGGAGAGTGTTCAAGAATATAGATTCTCCTAAAGGAAGCTCCATAGATATTTCTGATCTTGCGAAAGGAAACTACTTTGTAAAAATTACTACCCATAGTAAAACATACCTTGAAAAGGTAATTAAAAAATAAAATAAAATCCGTTCAGAATTCTGAACGGATTTTATTTTTATCCTAGATATAGTAATCAAAATTTTTTACTATTAAGCTAATTTAAATCTTAGTTCTTTTTAACGGAATGATATTGTTCCCTTGTTCCAAATGAAGACTGTCTCCTTTTACCCTTACTGTCATGTCATCTTTCTTATAGATGGTTTCGTCTCCTTTGGTTTCTGTCTTAATAAGGGTGAATGTTTTCTTGTTGCTGGTAATGGCCACTGTACTTTCTTTCGGATCATTTTTGAATATTACTTTCACCAATGTACCATCAGTGGCTTTATATACAAAATCCGTTTTTTCAGTTTTCTGACCGTTAACGTCAACTGTTGATGAACTCTGGGTTACAGAATCAACTTTTCCGTTGTTATCCGTAACTACTGTTGTTGAGCTGTCTGTTTTAATGATACTCTTATTTCCACCTTCACTTTTTTTGCAGCTGATTACAGTTAATGTAAGAACAGCGCCCAGTGTTAAAAGACTTTTTTTCATGATTATATTATTTGATATTCAATATGATTTTTACCTTTTAATTTTACAAAAATCATGCCTTACAATATGATAAATTTTTGCTGTTTTTTACACAAATAATTTCTCTTTTTCTTTTAATAATACGAAAATCATCCCCTAGTTTTAGTAACGAAATCATTATCAGTACCATGATAGATTGATTTGTTAAAATTTATTAAAAAAATAAGGTTTTGAAACAGAAAAATAATTAATTTTAATAAGATCAAAAGCTAACCATAACGATACACTCAAACTTAAAGATTACCCAAAAGTGTAATTGACTCCTATCTGTTTTCTGTTGAAATTTGCTTCAAATAAAAAGACATGAGCATTTCCATCGCCATAGTAGAAGACGAAAAAAACTACAACAATGCGTTGAAGAAGGTGATCAATTATCAACAGGATATGAAAGTTGTTGCCCAATTCTTCGATGGCAATGATGCTTTGAAAAACCTTCCTGACCTTTCCCCCAATGTTGTGATGATGGATATCCAGCTGCAAGATATGCTGGGTATTGAAATCATTGAAAAGCTCAAAAAAGAAATGCCGGAAACCCAGTTCATCATGTGCACCAGTTTTGAAGATGATGAAAAGATTTTTAATTCTTTAAAAGCAGGGGCTATGGGATATCTTGTTAAGGGAGAAAGCATGGATAAAATTCTTTCGTCAATCCGGGATGTTTATAATGGAGGTGCTCCCATGAGTTTTTCTATTGCCCGAAAAGTATTGCAGCATTTTGAAAGAAAACTGCCCGAAATTAAAGGCTTGGAAGAACTTACAAATCGAGAAAAGGAAATTCTTGAATTGCTCTCACAGGGACTTCTTTATAAAGAAATTGCCGATAAAAAGTGTATCAGCATAGATACCGTGAAAAAGCATGTTGGAAATATGTACAGAAAACTCCACGTCAGTAATAAAGTGGAGGCTATTAATAAATTTAACCATTTTAAAAACTGAGACATTATGAAAACCAAACTATCAGAACTTTTTTTTGAACCGGCAATAGAAGAAATGCCAAAAATTCTTCTTCAGGCTTTTGCTGTAACTCCTATTCCGGAGGGTGATTTTATCAAATTAACAGATGAATTTAAACTTTTAAAAAATAAAGATGAAGTTTCTTTTATTGATTCTATTATAGTTGACAAGACACTTATCGATATTATTTTAAAGTCTTCAAAAAGAAATGCCAATTTCTGCTTTATAGAAAGAGAAAACAATATTTCTTTAATGCTCCATTTATCAGATCTTGTTGCATCTCTTGATTCAGGGGATGAAGTGTATAGTCTGGATGGAATCGAGATTGGGGGAATGAAAGTATATAATCTGGTTAAATCAACAACACCGATTGACTATCTTAATGAAAAGAAAAATTATGAATTGGGACTTGGAGATTATATTAATGGAAAGACGAACATGGTTAATACCCGAATTGTATCTTATGAAAAAGATGATATAGCTTTATTTAATTTTAATTCCTCTAAATATTATTCTGCTATATGGGATCATTTCAAATATGTAAAAATAAGTTTTATTATTTTTAAAAGAATAAAAGAGTCAGTTCTTGATGCTGAATATAAAAAACGGCTTGGCAGGCTTTCCATCGCGATGCAATATTGTTTTGAAACTGAAGATGGTGGAGGCACGGTAATTTCTCTTAGCAACCCTTCTGATATAACCAGTTTATGGCCTTAACCATATTTTATTATATATATTGCTGCAGTTTATTAACGCTTACAATATTATTTTTTACTTTGGGAATAAGAAAGAAATTTTATTCCCAAAGTTTCTTTTTTATATACCTGTTAGCAACCTTATTAGTAGATGTTGTAATGGGCTTTGCAGAAAAAATATTAAAAGTAGATGAGCCGAATGCTATACGTTTTAACTTTTATATTATCTTCTCTATTTTATATTTTAACTATTTGTATTGGGATAAGAAACGGTGGAATATTTTTCTCATTATTCTTTCAGTATTTTGTTTTTTCTTTATCTATATATTGAAAATAGATCTTCTAAATAATATTTTCGATTTAAGATTAGGTTTCATTATCTCGTTCTATTATATAATTGTTTCGCTATCATGGTTGCTGAAAAAGAATTATTATTTTGATGGAGAGAAAATTATAAACAATCCACTGTATTGGATCAGCCTGTCACAAATTGTTTGGGCTAGCTTTTTTATTCTACGAACAGTTCCCATGTATTATTTTAATGATTCCAACAAAAGTATTCTAAGCTTTAGTAAGATTCTTTTTATTGCAGGAAATTATATTAGTATTATATTATACACTTGTGCTTATTTTAAATGGAAAAAAAATAGTTATGCCAGACAAGATTAAACTTACTATACTTTTAATAAGTATTATTATTGTTTTTATAGTTATAAGTCTGGCTTTTATAACTTATCTGTTTAATAAAAAAAGATTGCTTTTTTTACAAGAACAACAACTCAAAGAAGCAGAACACCAAAACCAGCTTCTCCAGAAAGAGCTCGAAAAACAAAAAGTCATAGAACAGGAGCGTGAACGCATTTCTCATGATATGCATGATGATCTTGGGGCAGGTATTTCAGCTCTTAAACTTCAGGCAGAATTCCTGAAACAAAAAGCTACTGATGACGATTTACAGTGCGATATAGATGAACTTCTTAAAACGTCTGAAGAAATGAATACTTCTATGCGAGAAATGCTTTGGAGCCTAAATTCGGGAAATGATACATTGGGAAGCTTTGTTGATTATGCTATATTATACACTGGAAACTTTTTAAAGAAAACAAAAGTGATCCTTCATTCAGAATGTGAAGGTATTATTTCTGATACTCCAATTTCTACTGAGCTGAGACGTAACCTTTTTTTATGCTTAAAAGAAGCGGTTAATAATGTATACAAACACAGTCAGGCAAATGCTTTAAAACTTTCATTCTCCCAAAACGAAAATAAGCTCTTAATAACTATTCAAGATAACGGGATAGGTATTCCTGATAATCAATCACAAGGAAACGGACTTCGAAATATGAAAAGAAGAATGAATGAAGTAGAAGGGGAGTGTAATATCCTTTCTACAAACTCAGGAACCAGCCTGACCTTTGAAGTAAAATTATAGTTTTCTCTGACTTTTTATGAATAGCACCATTTCTAATGATGCTTTTTGTTTTTACAATCACCCTTTTGTGTAATTGACAGATGTATTTTTTAGAAGGAACTTTGAGTTAATAAAACCAATAGCCATGAAAACTCAAATTTTTCTTCTGATTTTAATAATATTATTAAATTCTTGTAGCGCTTACGATAACAGCTTTACAAAAAATAAAGCTGTTATGGAAAATGATGTAATCTATGCTGACGATTATTATTACTCACAGGCAGTTAATGAGTATGATGCGGTGAAAAATATTCTTTTTGGACTGAGTACTAGAGATCAAAACAATGCTATTTCTTTAATGGGGAAAATACTTGAAAATGGAGTGTCAGCAAAAGAAGAATTATTGAAAAAAGGATTTATTAACTGTATTTTCATAGAACCTAGTAAACTAAAAGATTTAGATGCTGGTTTTCAGTTCAAGCAATATTTTTTTACCAGCAATAATAGAGCTGCTTTGAATGCTTTTGGAATCGCAAACGTTTCTGCATCTAAAAAATTAAGCTATTTAGTCATAGATTATCTTCAGTATAAAGATATTATGTGCTATAAACTTCCTACGATACGTTATGCAGTGGGAATTCGTGCTGAATTTACGATTCATGATTCCAATATTATATTTAAAGGAAATGGGATTGGATCATTGGCGCAATTGGCAATGGATGTTGAAAGTAATAAAAAGAAAGTAGATATTTCTATTAAAACGATTGGAATTACCGGACTTCAGTCGAGGGTTCCACTTCCTGAAAATAATAATTTTGATATTTCTACATTCGCTGATTTTAAGGCTGTATTAACTTTTATCAAGACAATGAAAGATGGAGATGCTGAAGGTGAAATTACATTTGCTCCACAAATCATCCCTGTCTTAGATAAATATAGAAGTAACTTGGAATCTTCAGTGTATGCAAATATTGAAAAAATAGATTTGTTGAAGAAGAGTATTGAAAATGCAAAACTTGATGAGGAAGAAGAATGGAAAAGAGAAGTGATAAAGAATTTGAAAGATGCTTCTAAAGAGTTATATAATTTGGAAGTCACTCGTATTCGTAATAATAAAGAAAGATTGGTTAATTATTCCAAATTTATACAAGATAATTCTTCTGTAAATAGTCTTATAAGGCTCGATAGTGTGGCTACAAATATTTTTAAAAAACCAGTAAATGATACAAAGCCTAATGAAAAGGATATTATAGGAGCAGCAATATATCAGTTGAGCCTTAATAAACTTTTAAAAGCAAAAGAAATAGTTTCAGACTGTAATGGTGAAGACTGTGATAAAGTAAAACAAAAATTAAATACTGTTCCTGTAAATGGTAAGCAGATTAACTTAAAAAAGATCAGTGAAGAGCTAGAAAATAAATATACAGATAAAACAGAGATCAAAAATATTAAGAATGAAAAATGGCTTTATATATGTACCGTTGATAGAAATTCTCTTGTTCAGGAATCTATTATTAATGAATTAAAAGTTAATGATAAGTATGATTTAAATATGCAGAGCAAATATTCAGTAAATACAGATGCAAATATTAGAGATAATCACCCTGAAAAAAAAGAAGATGATTGGATGAAAGGGATAATTATAGATGTTTTAAAAGAAAATAAAACATTCACCATACAGGAAATAACACGTATTCCAGGAGGGAATAATGAAACTTATATTTGGGCGAGAATTCTTTATTGATATTCTTTAGATTATTTGAAAAGGTAAAACACAAATGACTCTCCAGTATGATAAGATCTGGAGAGTTTTTTTAGTGAAAATCGTACTCATTAATTTTCTGATTTAAGACAATGTAATTCCTCGGTTTATCATAATATAAATTAACTAAAATTTAACTTCGATTTATTTCAAAAAGATCCACCGAAATACCCCTAAAAGTTAAATTTTGATTAAATTTGTCTAAACTAAAAAAAATAAAAAATGAGTGCAATTTCTTACATAGAAGCAAGACAGATTTTAGATTCTAGAGGTAATCCTACCATTGAAGTGGATGTATTTACAGAAAACGGTGCTATGGGTCGTGCAGCTGTTCCTTCAGGAGCATCTACAGGAGAACATGAAGCCGTAGAACTACGTGACGGAGGTTCAGAATACCAAGGAAAGGGAGTTTTGAAAGCTGTTGAAAATGTAAAAGAAGTAATTGCAGAGAATTTAGTTGGACAGCCGGTTTTTGAACAAAACTATATCGATCAGATCATGATTGAGCTTGACGGTACCCCTAACAAAGGAAATTTAGGAGCTAATGCAATCCTTGGTGTTTCTTTAGCAGTAGCAAGAGCTGCCGCTGCAGAACTGGGAATGCCTCTATACAAATATGTAGGTGGTGTAAATGCAAATACACTTCCTGTTCCAATGATGAATGTAATCAACGGTGGATCTCACTCTGATGCTCCTATTGCATTCCAGGAATTTATGATTATGCCGGTAAAAGCTGATTCTTTCTCTCACGCATTGAGAAAAGGAACAGAAATTTTCCATAACCTGAAATCAATCCTTAAAGGAAGAGGTCTTTCTACAGCAGTAGGAGATGAAGGAGGTTTTGCTCCAACTTTCAACGGAACTGAAGATGCTTTGGATACCTTACTTCAGGCGATCGAAAAAGCAGGATATAAGCCTGGTGACGATATTATGTTGGCATTAGACTGTGCTGCTTCAGAATTCTATAAAGACGGAACTTACGATTACAGAAAGTTCGAAGGAGATAAAGGAGCTCACAGATCAAGAGAAGAGCAGGTTTCTTACCTTGCTGAATTAGCAGCTAAATATCCTATCATCTCTATCGAAGATGGTATGCAGGAAGATGACTGGGAAGGATGGAAAATGTTAACTGATAAAATCGGGGACAGAGTACAGCTAGTAGGTGATGATTTATTTGTAACTAATGTTGATAGATTATCAAGAGGAGTAAAAGAAGGAATTGCTAACTCAATCCTTGTAAAAGTAAACCAGATTGGTTCTCTTTCTGAAACAATGGCAGCTGTACAGATGGCTCAGAACAACAAATTCACTTCAGTAATGTCTCACAGATCTGGAGAAACTGAAGATTCTACCATCGCTGATTTAGCAGTAGCTATGAACTGTGGTCAAATTAAAACAGGTTCAGCTTCAAGATCAGACAGAATGGCAAAATACAACCAGTTGTTAAGAATTGAAGAAGCTCTAGGTGAAACTGCAATTTTCCCAGGTTTAGAAGCATTTAAAATTAAAAGATAATTGAATTTATAAATAACGGCAAGCGATAATTTTTGTTTGCCGTATTTTATGGAAAGTGGTATATTTAAAAAAAATAAATAAATAATGTCAGACAACAAAGTAATATTGAATTACGACGGTAATTCTTATGAATATCCAATCGTGGATAGTACTATCGGAGACAGAGGGATTGATATTTCGAAATTAAGAGACCAGACAGGTTTAATCACTCTGGATTTAGGTTACAAAAATACAGGAGCTACTATTAGCGACATCACTTACTTAGACGGAGATAAAGGAGAATTATTCTACAGAGGTTATCCAATTGAGCAAATTGCTGAAAAATCTAACTTCACAGAAGTAATGTATCTTTTATTACATGGAGAATTACCTACTCAGGATCAATTTACTTCTTTCGACAACAACATTAAAAAATATAACTTCATCGCAGACGAAATGAAAAAAATCATTGATGTTTTTCCTCGTTCTGCTCACCCTATGGGAGTTTTATCTTCTATGACTTCTGCTTTAACAGCTTTCAACCCGAAGGCAGTTAATGTAAACTCTAAAGAAGAAATGGATCACGCTGCTGAGCTTATGATCGCTAAGTTCTCTCACCTTTGTGCTTGGACGTACAGAAAAACTCAAGGTTTACCATTAAACCACGGAGATAACAACCTAAGCTACGTAGAAAACTTCTATAAAATGGCATTCAGATTACCAAATGCTGATTTCGAAATGGATCCGGTAGTTGTAAATGCTTTAGATAAATTATTAATCCTTCATGCTGACCACGAGCAAAACTGTTCTACTTCTACAGTAAGAATGGTAGGTTCTGCTCACACAGGTCTTTTCGCTTCTATCTCTGCTGGAGTATCTGCACTTTGGGGACCACTTCATGGTGGTGCAAACCAGGCTGTAATCGAAATGCTTGAGCTTATCGAAAAAGATGGTGGTGACGTATCTAAATATGTTGCTAAAGCGAAAGATAAAAATGATAGCTTCCGTCTAATGGGATTTGGACACAGAGTTTACAAAAACTTCGACCCAAGAGCGAAAATTATCAAGAAAGCTGCTGATGATATCCTTACATCATTAGGAATCCAGGATAAAGCTCTTGACATTGCAATGCAGTTAGAAAGAGTAGCTCTTGAAGATGAATACTTCATTGAAAGAAAACTATATCCAAACGTAGACTTCTATTCAGGTATCATCTACAGAGCGTTAGGAATTCCTACAGAAATGTTTACAGTAATGTTTGCATTAGGAAGACTTCCAGGATGGATTTCTCAGTGGAAAGAAATGAGATTGAAAGGAGACCCAATCGGAAGACCAAGACAGGTTTACCAAGGTGCTCAGGAAAGAAACTACATCGATATCGCAAGCAGATAATATTTGCTTCTATCATATCAAAACCCAAAGCTTGCTTTGGGTTTTTTTGTTTTCTGATTGAAAAAAATATATTTGCTATTCAATAGGGGTGGTTTTAACCAAAATTTAAAATAACAATAAAAAAATATTTATCTTGTTGAAATCGAATTCAATAAATGATTAAATTTACTCTTGCAGAATATAAAAAAATAAAAATTAGTAAATCATGACCTTTGGACAACAGCTGTTATTTTTCTTTAGTGCTGTAGGAGCTTTCAATGGGCTCTTGCTGGGGATTTACCTGTTGTTTATCAAAAAGCTGAAATACTTGCCGGATTTTTTCTTAGGACTTCTTTTATTGATGTTAAGTACAAGAGTTGGGATTTCAGTATGTATGTATTTCTATCCTGACCTGCCAAGGATTATTCCACATTTGGGGTTATCAGCATTGTTTTTTACAGGACCAGCTTTATATTATTACATAAGATCTTCCTTTCAACAGAACCAATTTGATGTGAGGAATTGTAGGAAAGTATTCGGAATCCTGACGCTTATTTTGGGAGCTGTCGGATTACTATATTTATTTTTTCCGGTTACCTGGGAAAATTATTTTGGAACTTTTATCTATACTGCTTGGTCGGTATTTGTATTTATTACGGTGTATCAATACTATATTTTTTCAAAACAGAAGATTGTAAGTCACAATAAATTTGTTCTTCCGGTTCTGTTGAGTAATGTTATTATATTTTTGACCTATCAGCTGATTTCTACAGGTTGGATACAGGTCTACTGTGCGGGAGGAAGTTTGGTTTTTTCGTTCGTTCTGTATGCTAACTTTTTAATTTTATTCAATAAAAAATATCATCAGGTTGCTGTAAAAGAAACCAATAACAGGTATTCTAATAAAAAGATTTCAGAAGAGCAGGCAGATAATTTTGTTTCCAGATTAGAAAGACTCATGGAGACTGAAGAACTCTATAAAAATGCCAATCTTAAATTAAGTGATCTTGCTTCCCGAATGAATATGTCTGCTCATCAGCTTTCCCAACTGTTGAATGATAATTTAGGAAAAAGTTTTTCCATTTACATCAATGAGTACAGGATTAATGAAGCCTGTGAAAAAATAGAAAATGGTTCCTATTTGAAAATTGAAGAGATTGGTTATGAAGTAGGATTTAATTCTAAATCCACTTTCTTTTCAACATTCAAAAAAATAAAAAATACAACACCACTTTTATACAAGCAGTCACAAATCCTTACTGAGCCAAGGTTTCAGAGTTCAAATTTATAATTTCGTACTGCGGAATTTATATTTCAAAACCTTATTTTTAGGATAAGCCAATACTTTTGACTTCATAAAATTAAAAATTATGATTGTCAAATTATGGCTCTTGTTATTGCTGCTATTCTTATCTTTCTTGGGAAAAGCTCAGGATATTGCAAAAAGGAAAGAGGCAGATTCACTTGCAGAGATTAAAACGCCTACAACATCTATTTCTGAAGTAGTTCTTCAGTCTGCTTCACGAAAAATAAAGCTCAATGATGGAAACTTGGTAATGGCCGTTTCCGGAAATAAAGATTTTAAAACTTCAACCCATCTTCTCGATGTTCTGAGAAAAACTCCAGGTGTTTCTGTGGATCAGGAAGACGGAATTTTTATTGGTGGAAGAACTACTCCGGCTATTTTCATTGACGGAAAACAAATGGTTATGAGTAATCAGGAGTTGCAGGCCTATTTAAGATCGTTATCCCCAGAAATGGTAGAATCTATAGAAGTGAATACCAATCCTTCTTCAAAATATGATGCAGAATTTAAAGGGATTATTGAAATAAGATTAAAAAAGAATGTAAATCTAGGTTTGAAAGGCAGTTACAATGGAAATATATATGCCAATAAATTCAGCTACAGGGAAAATACATTCAATATTTCTTACAATACAGGAAAAGCAACTTACAATGTTCAGGCAGGACTTAATGATGGGATTTCAACGTATCGATATAATGCTTTGCAGCATTTGGCCAATACCAATATCATGAGAACTCATACTTATCAGGAAGATCAGGGGAAAGTTTATAGCATTCAGGCAGGAGCCGATTTTAAATTAAATGATAAAAACAGGCTGGGCTTCAATCTAAGAGGTAATTTCAGGACGAATGACCGCCTCCGAAACGGATCTCTCTATGCTGTTGCTAAGAATGAATCTCAAACAATCTTTAATACAATCAGTGAAAACCCAATACATTACAATCAGGATAATTATGGAGTAACAGCTGATTATTCCTTTCTGAATAAAGGATTTAAGCTTAATATTTTGGGAAACTATCTCTCTGTGAAAAACATGCAGCAGGATCATTTTATCAATAAAGATAAATCTTCTTCTGAAGTATTGTCCTACTGGAAATCTGATATGTTTAATAAGATTGATATTTATGCAGGGCAGATAGATGCTTCTCAGAAAATAGGAAATGCAGATATAGAAGCAGGCTTTAAGTACAGTAATTCGGTTACTAATAATAATATCAGATATGATACTTTATCTGTAAACAATCAGTTTATTTTTGATCCTACAAGAAGCAATGTTTTCACTTACAAAGAAAATATAATAGCAGGTTATCTGGCATACAGACAAAAGTTTGAAAAGTTTCAGATCAATGCGGGATTAAGGGTTGAAAACACGCGAAGTATTTCAGATGCCATTACTGTGAACTCTGTTGTTTCGAGAAATTATCTTGAATGGTTACCTTCTTTAAGTCTCAATTATACTTTTAATAAATCCAGTGAGTTTTCCCTTTCTTACAGCAGGAAAATAACAAGACCCGTTTTCTCTCAACTTAATCCCTTTCGGTTTTATTTCAGTCCTTTGAATTACTGGATAGGAAATCCTTATCTGCAACCTTCCTTTACCAGTCAGATTAAAGCAGCTTATCGTTATAAAAGCTGGGTGATGAGCTTGACGGTTGGAAAAGAAAAAGATGTAATGACTCGTTATCCGCTGTACAATCCGGAGACGAATGTATTAGAATACCTTGGAACCAATCTTCCCTACAGGAATTTTGCCATTCTTGAAACGAGTTTTCCTGTGAAAATGACAAAATGGTGGAATATGACGACCCAGATCACAGGATATTATAACTATGAATTAAGACCTTATCTGGATGAGGTTTTCGCTCTTAACATTTATAATTACGAAGTAAGAATGAACCACTCATTTTCGTTGCCAAAAGGAGTTACGATGAATGTTTTTGCCAATTATGAATCCAGAACAGGAAATAGCCTTTACATCATAAAACCGAGGTATACAGTAGATGTGTCTGTTCAGAAATCATGGTTTGATAATAAGCTCAATACAAAAATAGGCTATAATAATATCTTTGATTCCTACGATCAGCATTTAGAATTCCGCCATAAACAGATTATGAATAACCGATTTACCCATTGGTGGGACAGCAGCCGTCTGGTTCTTGCATTAAGCTATAATTTTGGAAGTTCGAAATATCAAGTAAAAGAAATGCAGAAAACAGAAGAAGAAAACAGAGCCAGATAAAAGAAAACCTGCTTTTTAAAAGCAGGTTTAATATTCTTATGGGCAAACGCAGTTACCACATGTCCAGATTCTGCAGCTGCCATCTTCATTCCACTCGCAGCAGTATCTTTCTCTGTTTATTCCACCGATTACCGATTTTTGTTGCTCTCTTCCTAATTTTTGTGCATTTTTCAGCACAGGATTTTTCTTGTTCATGATTTTGTTATTTTTGATGTTAATAGATAGTTAAGTTTTGATTTTTTATGGGCATTGACATCTATCACAAGTGTAGAGCGTGCATTTTCCTGACGGATCCCATTCACAGCATCTTTTGCCTGCTGAGATTCCTATTCCACCTACTACTGATTTCTGTTGCTCTCTTCCTAATTTTTGTGCGTTTTTTAGCACAGGATTTTTCTTGTTCATGATTTTGATTTTTTGATGTTGATAGTTAAGTTTTAAACAATATAATTTAACGATAAATTATATCACTAATATATGACTTTATTTTGTTTAAAAAAGAATTTTTTATTATTATGTATGTGAAATTAAACAAGTTGTATTGTATTAAATAGAATTTCAACAATTTTTTATCATAAAATAAAGAGGATAGAGTACGACTCAGAAAGGTGAAATTGAAAGTTACTGTTACAAAAACCCTTGTACATATAATTGGATGTAGGCTCATTAAAAAAGCCGTCTCAAAATTCATGAAACGGCTTTCTCAATATTTTATGGACAGCCACATTTGTTGCATATCCAGAGCATGCATAATCCTGTTACATCATTCCATTCACAGCATTTTCTGGGACCGGTGAATTCACCTCCGATAATAAATTTTTGTTGGTCTCTTTCTAATTTTCGTGCGTTTTTCAGCACAGGATTTTTCTTGTTCATGACTTTGTTTGTTTTGATGTTAATAGTAAAGTTTTTGAATTATAATTCCGCGAAAATTATATCACTAATGTAGGATATTGAATTGTAAAAAAAATCTTTTTTTTCGTTCTTATGTAGATGAAATGTAGTAGGTTGTAGATGTTTTTGTATGCTTTACACTGCGGTTTGTTGGATAGGGGGAGAATTTCGCTAAAAGAAGGAGTCTGTGAAGGGCGAATTTCAGACATAAAATAATCCAAAAATTTTCTAGATAGAGACCTTTACTTATATTTGTAGTATTGCATAAATCTTTATGAGACTAAACATTAAAAACGAAACGGGTAGGCTGAGATCAGTAGTTCTAGGCCAGCCTAATTCACTGGGAGCTGTTCCCACACTAGAGGAAAGTTATGACGCTAAGTCATATTACTCAATCGAACACAACATTTATCCTAAAGAAGAGGATATCATTAATGAAATGAACGCTTTTGAAGCGGTGTTAAAAAAGTATGACGTTGAAGTACTTCGTCCAAGCATTATTCAAGATTACAATCAGGTTTTTTCAAGAGACGTTGCCTTTGTAATTGATGATAAGATGATTATTTCCAACGTAATTGCAGACAGAGCTGACGAACAGGAAGCATACAAAAGTGTTTTTGAAAAAGTAGCTTGGAGAAAAATTATAAACCTTCCGGAAACAGCTCATATCGAAGGTGGAGATGTGATCGTATGGAATGATTTTATTTTCATCGGAACCTGCTTCAGCGAAGATTACAGAAACTATAAAACGGCAAGAACCAACGAATATGCCATCGAGATTTTAAAAGAATATTTTCCTAAGAAAAGAATCATCGACCTTGAATTAAAAAAGAATGATAAAATTCCTTTTGAAGGGATTCTACATTTAGATTGTACTTTCAACCCGATAGGAGAAGACAAATGTATCATCTACAAAAACGGATTCGTAGACGAAAGCGATTATCGTCTTATCATCGATATTTTCGGAGAAGAAAACTGTTTCCACATCAATGATGAAGAAATGTTTGAAATGTTCCCGAATATTTTCTCTATTTCTCCCGATGTTGTAGTCTCCGACAAAGCATTTACAAGAATGAATAACCATTTAAGAAATGAATGGGGAATGACTGTAGAAGAAATTCCTTACAGGGAAATTTCTAAAATGGGAGGTCTATTAAGATGTTCTACAATGCCACTTGTAAGAGAGTAATTGAGTTGTAGAGTTATAGTGTAGGAGAGTTTTAGAGTGGGAGATAATCTTTCAATCTTTTAATTTTTTAATTCAAAAAATCATGCAAACAACAGATACAGTATTAATGATAGAACCGATTGCATTCGGTTATAACGCAGAAACTGCGAAAAACAATTACTTTCAGATAGAACAGACAGGTTCAGATATTCAGTCAAAAGCTTTGGCAGAGTTCAATACTTTTGTTGGGAAGCTGAGAGAAAAAGGAATCAATGTTATTACCATAAAAGATACACTGGATCCTCATACACCGGATTCCATTTTCCCTAATAACTGGGTAAGTTTCCACAAAGACGGAAAAGTGGTTTTATATCCGATGTTCGCTTCCAACAGAAGAGTGGAAAGAAGAGATGATATTCTTGAAAACATCAAAGGTCAGGGATTTGATATTGCTGAAATTGATGACTGGTCATTTCCTGAAACCCAAGGCCATTTCCTTGAAGGAACAGGAAGTATGATCTTCGATCACGACAATAAAATTGCTTATGGTTCTGTTTCTTTGAGATTAGATGAAAGCTTATTCAGAGAATTCTGTGCAAAATATGGTTTTACGCCGGTAGTTTTTCATTCTTATCAGACTGTAGGTACAGAAAGACTTCCTATTTATCACACCAATGTTATGATGTGTGTGGCAGATAAATTCGTAGTGATTTGCCTTGATTGTATTGATGATGAACTGGAAAGAGAAAAGGTGATTGAAACCATCAAAAATTCAGGAAAAGAAATTGTTGAAATTTCAGAAGAGCAGATGCAGCAGTTTGCAGGAAATATGCTTCAGGTTCAGAATAAAGAAGGAGAAAAATTCCTTGTGATGAGCCAGACTGCCTACCAATCTTTAAACCCGGAACAGGTAGCTGCTATTGAAAAGTATTGTGGAATTATTTATTCCGATTTAAACACTATTGAAGTAAACGGAGGTGGAAGCGCAAGATGTATGCTTGCAGAAGTTTTTCTTCCAAAAAAATAATATATTTACGAAAAAATTAATTGAACCCATTATCAAATAAAGGTTTACATATTCTTCTGACTTTGGAAACAGAGTCAGAAGATTTGTTATTAGACAGCACAGGTTTTCTTGCCTTCACAGAAAGTATTCTGAAAACCAAAGAAGTAGAGATTGTAGGAATTACCAATCACGTTTTTGAGAATCATAGTTTCACTTCGGCAGTGTGCCTTAAAGAATCCCATCTCTGTATTCATACATGGCCGGAATTTAAACAGCTTACCTTCGATGTTTTTCTTTGTAATTATACTCAGGATAATACCGCCAAAGTAGAGCAGATTGCAGATGAGGTTGTTCAATATTTTAAAGCTAATACCATTCAGAAACACAAAATTTACAGATAAAAATGGATCACATTTGTCCTCTTTGCCGGACTAACAACAATGAAATGGCTATAGATTTTACCATTGAAGAGTTTATTTGCAGCCATTGTAAAAATCTTATTACCGTAGGACAGTCTACCCAAAGAAAGATTGTTAAAAAACCTGTGGAAAACGTTGCTTTGGAAGTTGGCGGTAAAGGAGTTCTTTATGGAACAGAGTACTGGGTGATTAATATTGTTATTAAGAAATACGGCTTAGATACCTTTTGGCGAGAATATTCATTAAAAGACAAGGCCGGAAACAATGTATACCTTAGTGAAAGTGATGGGCATTGGGTTTTTCTTCGTCCCGTAGATTTTGCTTTTAAAGAATTCAAATATTATGCTGAAGCAAATGGCAAGAATTACAGATGGTATGAAACTACCCCTTGTACAGTGTATGCCGCTACCGGTTTTTTTGAAGATAAACTACAGTTTGGACTGGCTACTTACAAAGAATATGTAAATGGAACTGAAATGATCTCCCGTGAGGAATATGGGAAATCAGTGCAGTTTTTCAAAGGAAATCATATTTCAAGGTCTGAAATTAAAAAAGCATTTGGCGTTACAGATATGCCTTACCGCTCCGGAACCGGAATTGTTCAGCCATTTTATTATAATGTTAAGCAATGTACCAATATTATGGCAATTACGGCCTTATTGATATGTGCTTTGCAGTTGTATGTGGTAACCTCAAGAAGTAATCAGACGGTCTTTGAGCAGAACATCAATTTTGCCGATGTTACGGATAAAGAAGTGGTGAGTAAAAGTTTTACTCTTTCAGGCGGTTCTGCACCATTAAAAGTACATGCATTTTCTGATGTGGATAACTCCTGGGCGAGTGTTGGGCTCAGTCTTGTGAATGAGAAAACCAACGAAGTGATTTATGCTTCTAAGGATATTGAAAAGTATTCCGGATATGAAGACGGAGAAAGCTGGAGCGAAGGAAGTCAGTCAGAAGATTTCAACTTATGTGGAATTCCTGCAGGAACTTATCATTTTCTGATCTCGGCAGAAAAAGAAGGCGGAACTACAGATCCCTTTAAATTGGGCTATAGACCTCAGAATGCAGATTTTTCAATTCTTAAAAATAATGAAGGAGGTTTCTCGCTCAAAAATGATAAAGATCAAACAATCAGGACCTATAATGACCTGGAAGTTTTAACAAGTGAAATCATATTGAGGACCGGCCTTCAGAATACTATAAAAGAGACTGGAAAATTAGATTCTATACTTCTCAATATGACTCAGGAGTATGGTGATCCTGTCAATTTTGAGAAAAACCCAGCCGTAAATATTACAGCCACCTGGCTGCCGGTTTCCTTCTGGAATTTTGGGATTGTCCTGGTTTGTCTCATCCTATTTACAGTATTGAGCTATTGGATGAAACGTACTTTCGAATCAGGAAAATGGAGTAATAGTTCTAACTCACCTTATTCAAGCAATTAAACCATGGAAACAATAATCAATTATATCAAAAGCAACTTGCTGTTAGTGGCGATCGGAGGATTTTTTATGGGGTTGTTTGTTTATCTTACATTTACAGGAAATCAATTCTGCGATTGTGTAAAAACAGAAAAATATCGTGACGGAACTACAAAAAGCCATTCCAGAACAGGATTTTACAGATACTATCACAAATAAAAATTAAAAACTATGGACAATATCAATTTCTTACCAATATTAAACTCGGTTCTTTACTCATTTTTAGGAATCGCTATTCTGCTCGTATGCTATTTCATTATTGAAAAGCTTACTCCAGAAAAGACATGGCATGAGATTGCTCAAAATAAAAATATAGCGTTGGCTATTGTATTCGGAGCATTTATTATCGGAATTTCAATGATTATAAGCGCGGCAATTCATGGATAAGAAGAGGATCCCTCTTGAGCTGCTTTTATTATTTTCTGTATTTGTCATTGCGACATGTGGATTGATCTATGAACTGGTGGCGGGAGCATTGGCAAGTTATCTTTTAGGAGACTCTGTAAAGCAGTTTTCCTTTATTATTGGAGTTTACCTGTTTTCTATGGGAGTAGGTTCCTATCTGGCTAAATTCATTAAGGGAAACCTTATTGATAAATTCGTAGAAATCGAAATTCTGGTTGGAGTTGTTGGCGGGGTAAGCTCAGTGGTATTATTTGTTTTATTTAATACACTGGCGCATTTTGAAAGTGTGCTTTATCTTTTTGTTTTCTTCACAGGATGTTTGGTAGGCGTGGAAATTCCGCTTTTAATGAATATTTTGAAAGATAAAGTTCAGTTTAAAGACTTAGTTTCAAATGTATTCGCCTTTGATTATATTGGGGCTTTACTGGCCTCTATTCTTTTCCCTTTGGTTTTAATTCCGCAGTTGGGAATTGTAAAAACCCCGTTGTTTTTTGGGTTGATAAACATTTCCATTGCTATATTCTTATGCATTTATCTTAAGAAAGAATTATCAAAACCTTTCTTACTAAAAATAAAATCAATAGCAGCATTTATTTTGCTGGTTGGGCTTTTCGTCTTTTCAGATAAGATTTTGTCATATTCTGAAGAAAAACTTTATGGGGAAAACGTTGTCTATACAAAGAGTTCTCCTTATCAGAGAATTGTTTTAACAAGAAATAATAGGGAATTCAGGCTTTATTTAAACAATAACCTGCAGTTTTCATCAACCGATGAATATCGTTATCATGAAGCATTGGTACATCCGGCAATGTCAATGGCTAAAAATATTGATAATGTATTGATCTTAGGCGGTGGTGATGGTTTTGCAGTGCGCGAAGTCCTAAAATATAAAGAAGTGAAAAAGATTCAGCTTGTTGATCTGGATGGAGAAATGACAGATTTCTTCAAAACCAATGAAACCATGCGAAGACTAAATCAAAGTGCTTTGTCCAATCCAAAAGTGGAAGTTATCAACAAAGATGCTTACATCTGGGTAAAGGAAAACAAAAAGAAATTTGATGTCATCATTATAGACTTTCCGGATCCGTCCAATTACAGCTTAGGAAAACTGTATTCTCTGCAATTTTATAAAGAACTTGAAAGACTCACTACCCCGGATACCAAAATTGTAGTACAAACCACTTCTCCTTATTTTGCGCCGAAGTCTTTCTGGTGCATCGAGAAAACCCTTAACCAGATTTTTCCTTTTACTTCAGCATATCATACCTATGTTCCGTCATTTGGAGAATGGGGATTTTCCATGGCTTCCTTTGAGCCTGTGAATAATAAGACCTATAGAAGGCTTTCCAACTTGAAATATTATGATTATGATTTTTCAAAAATATCATATTTCAGCAAAGATATGAAAGTAAATGAAGTAGAAGTTAACCGTCTGGATAACCAGATATTAGTCCGTTATTTCGATGAAGAGTGGGGGAAAGTTCAGTAGAAAAGATTTCCTGAAAACAATAGTGTTGGGAGGATTGATGCTCCCTTTTCTGCAATATTGCGGAAGGAAGGTCAAATCTCTGCTATTGAAAATAACGGGAACGAACCATGTGCTGGGGCACCAATTATGGGCAAAAGATTTTCCACAATTTTCTGAAGTTATCCACACTAAGTATCTTGTGGTAGGGGGCGGAATCTCCGGGCTTTCGGCTTGCAGGTTTTTCAGTCAGCATGATGAGAATGATTATCTTTTGTTGGAAATGGAAGATCATTTAGGTGGAAATTCCTCTAATGGGCAGAATAAATTTTCAAAATTTCCACTGGGAGCCCATTATCTGCCTTTGCCCAATAAAGAAAATACAGAGATCATCGAATTTCTTACAGAGTGTGGTATCTGCCAGGGAACGGAGGAAAACGGAGAACCTATTTTGGATGAGTATCAGATGACTTTTCCACAACAGGAAAGGCTGTTTTATAAAAACTCATGGCAGAACGATATTGTTCCCCAAAAAGGAATTTCAACAGAAGTACAGAAAGAGCTTGATAGATTTTTTAAAATGATGGATGATTTCCGTCAAAAGAAAGATGCTCGGGGAAACTATTGGTTTGCAATTCCTGTTCATGATTCCAGCAGGGAAGATGAGGTTCGAAACCTTGAGAAAATTATTTTTAAAGATTGGTTACAACAACATAATTTTAAGTCTGAAGAACTTCTTTGGCTATTGGATTATTCCTGCAGAGACGATTACGGGTTAGGAATTGATTACGTTTCTGCCTGGGCTGGAATTCATTATTTTTCAGGCAGAAAAAACAACTGGAGTAAAAAATATAAGGATCAGGTATTCACATGGCCGGAAGGAAATGCTAAGCTAACTTGTTATCTTTCAAAGTATACGAAGGAAAAATTATTAACTAATAATTTAGTTTTTAATATTAAAGTTACTGATAAGGTTGAAATTTTAAGTTTTGACAATGCTCACAAGAAGACCAGAAAAATCATTGCAGATAAAGTTTTGTTTGCCACGCCAAAGTTTGTCAATGAAAGAATTTTTAGCAACCGAAAGGCTTCCTCATTTCATTATGTTCCCTGGTTATTAACAACCATTACTCTGAAAAATGAATTCGGGGGCGATGAAGAGCTTGCTTGGGATAATGTAATTTATGGATCATCCGGTTTAGGATATATTTTTGACCAGCATCAGAATATCAACCAAATTATGGGAGAAAAAGTAATTACTTACTATAAAAGCTTCTCTACAAATGATTGTAAAAAGGCAAGAAAGAAACTGTATTCCATGAAAGAAGCTGAACTTAAAAGTTTAGTTTTAGAGGATCTGAAGAAAGCTCATCCTTTGATTGAAGATTTTATCCTTGAAATGGAGTTTCATAAAATAGGGCATGCAATGATTGCTCCCGTTCCGGATCAGATTTTTGGAGACCGTGCAAAAGAAGCAAAAGAACCTATTGGTGGGAAAGTATTTTTTGCCCATTCTGATCTCTCAGGAATTTCTATTTTTGAAGAAGCTTTTTATCAGGGAATTAGAACAGCCAAAGAAATGCTATAATTGTTAGAACTGACAAGATGATATAATAAATATCCATTAATGAAACAACCTTGGATACATAGTGCAAAAACAGACTGGTGGTTTATTTTATCCCCACCTTTTTTGGTATTGCTGATTATTTTTCTTTTTCAGAAACAAATTCAGGGATTGGAAAACCATTATTCCTTTTATACATGGCTTTTCCTGATCGTTTTTGTAGATGTAGCGCATGTCTATTCCACTTTGTTTAAAACCTATTTTGTAAAAGCTGAAGTACAGAGAAGAAAGCTGCTGTATTTTGGGATTCCTATCATAAGCTGGTGTTTAGGAGTTGCTTTGTTTCAGTTGGGAAGTTTGACATTCTGGTCTGTACTGGCGCTGATTGCAGTTTTTCATTTTATCCGTCAACAGTACGGTTTTATGAGAATCTACGCTCGTTTTGAACCGGATAACTGGAGTAAGAAAATAGATGAGGTTGCAGTGTATGCGGCTACCATTTTTCCAATGTTATATTGGTTTCAGACCCCACGTGCCTTTACCTGGTTTGTGGATAATGAATTTACCTGGCTTAAAAATGTACCTAATTATATTGGAGGTCTTACGGTTCTGTATATTCTGATTGTAACAGTTTGGATCATCAAAACAATAGTAGGAGCTATAAAGACTAAAACCATCAACATTCCTAAAGTAGCACTCATTGTAGGAACTTTTCTTTCCTGGTATTTTGGAATCATATACTTTAACAACGATCTTCTTTTTACTTTTCTGAACGTAGTGTCTCATGGTATCCCCTATATTGCTCTGATCTATATCCGTGAGATTAAACAGAAAGATCAGCAGCAGCTAAACTGGATGCAGATTTTTAAATCATTTTCAGGGATCTTTTTATTTGTAGGAATCATTTTAGGGCTAGCTTTACTGGAAGAATTCCTGTGGGAAACTCTCGTGTGGAATGAGCACTTTTCATTAGATTTTGCAGTTTCCGAAAATCTGCTTCAATTTTTGGTTCCTCTATTAGTCGTTCCACAGCTTACTCATTATCTTCTGGATGGTTTTATCTGGAAGAAACAAAAAGAATCCTAATCATTTTTTTCATTGAAGAGAGAATAATTCTTGGAGGTTTCATTAATTATTACTAGTTTTATAAAAATCCAACTGAAGTAATTGTCTTACAGTTGGGTACAGTGTCAAATCAACTAAAAATCTTATTATGAAAAATCAAATTAAATCTAATGCAAAAAAGCTAAACAGAGAAGTATTAAAAAAAATTGAAGGAGGTAGTATTCCAATTGACGGAGGTGGCTGCAAGTGGCCTGAATGTATGAATAGCTTTGGAAGATGCTCCCGAATAGCTTGTATATAAATTAAATCATAACCAGATAAACCGTTGTATATAAATTTTACAACGGTTTTTTTATGTCTGACAGTTGTGCCATAGCTTACGCTCTATCTTCTGGATGGTCTTATGTGAAGAAAACCCAAAAAAGTTAGTTAACTTTGTCATTATCTTTAAAATCTAAAAATGAGACAATATCTTCTGTCATTAGCAATTTTTCTTGGAATCATTGTGGGAGCTCAGCAGAAAACATTTTGTAATCCGATCAACATAGATTATGGGTATACTCCTTTTGAAGTATTTTCAAAACAGGGGAAACACCGCGCCACAGCAGATCCGGTAATCGTCAATTTTCAGAATAAGCTGTTTCTTTTTTCCACCAATCAAGAAGGATATTGGTACAGTGATGATATGCTGGACTGGAAGTTTGTAAAAAGAAAATTTCTCAGAGATAATAAATACATTCATGATCTTAATGCTCCGGCAGTATGGGCAATGAAAGATACACTCTATGTGTATGGCTCTACCTGGGAACAGGATTTTCCGATCTGGAAAAGTACAAATCCCACTAAAGATGACTGGAAAATTGCAGTAGATACTTTGAAAGTAGGAGCATGGGATCCCGCATTCCATTATGATGAAGATAAAAATAAATTATACCTATATTGGGGCTCAAGTAATGAGTGGCCATTGCTGGGAACAGAAGTGAAAGTGAAAAATCTTCAGTCTGAAGGCTTCGTTAAACCTATTCTTAAACTGAAACCTGAAGATCACGGATGGGAGCGTTTCGGGGAATATAATGACAATGTTTTTCTTCAGCCTTTTGTAGAAGGAGCGTGGATGACGAAACATAACGGAAAATATTATATGCAATATGGTGCTCCGGCAACAGAATTCAGTGGATATTCCGATGGAGTATATGTAAGCAAAAATCCTTTGGAAGGCTTCGAATATCAACAGCATAACCCATTTTCTTATAAACCTGGAGGTTTTGCAAGAGGAGCTGGGCACGGAGCCACTTTTGAAGACAATTATAAAAACTGGTGGCACATTTCCACCATCTTTATTTCTACCAAAAATAATTTTGAAAGAAGACTGGGGATTTGGCCGGCAGGTTTTGATAAAGATGATGTGATGTATTGTAACACTGCTTATGGTGATTATCCAACTTATCTTCCACAGTATGCACAAGGGAAAGATTTTACAAAGGGTCTTTTTGCAGGGTGGATGTTGCTGAATTATAATAAACCGGTTCAGGTTTCATCTACTTTAGGAAGTTATCAGCCCAATTATGCTGTAGATGAAGACATCAAGACCTATTGGAGTGCTAAAACCGGAAATTCCGGAGAATGGTTCCAGACTGATCTTGGTGAAGCTTCTACAATCAATGCCATTCAAATTAATTATGCGGATCAGGATGCTGAGTTCATGGGAAAAACCCTAGGGAAAATGCATCAATATAAAATCTATGGCTCCAATGATGGTAAGAAATGGAATGTGATTGTGGATAAAAGCAAAAACACAAAAGATGTTCCTCATGATTATGTTGAACTTGAGCAGCCCGCAAAAGCCCGTTTTCTTAAAATGGAAAACCTGAAAATGCCTACGGGAAAATTTGCATTAAGTGGTTTCAGAGTATTTGGTAAAGGAGCAGGAAAGCAGCCTGCCAAGGTAGAAGGTTTTGTGCCTTTAAGAGCTGATCCAAAAAAATATGGGGAAAGAAGAAGTATTTGGATGAAATGGCAGCAGCATCCTGAGGCAGATGGCTATGTAATCTACTGGGGGAAATCTCCCGATAAAATGTACGGAAGCATTATGGTATATGGAAAAAATGAATATTTCTTTACAGGTGCAGACAGAACAGATGCTTACTACTTCCAGATTGAAGCGTTCAATTCCAATGGGGTTTCAGTAAGAACAGCAGTCGCAAAATCTGAGTAAATCAAATTAAAAAATATAAAAGGATAGCACGTTTTGAACCCTCAGAACGTGTTATTTTTTGTCTGTCTTTTTAAGAAAGTCTTCAATCTTATCCATAAGAAAAGTATTGTTAGGTTGTTTATCCCAATCCAAATGCCCACCGTTAAATTCATAAGACTCATGAACAACATTATTTTTACTCAAAACAGAATCCAAAATTTTGTTTTGACTTAAAGGAACCACACGGTCTGTTTTTCCATAGTAAGAAAGAGTGGGGGAAGAAGTGGTGTTAATCCAGTGTACAGGACTTGCAAAATTAACTGCTGAGGTTTTTACAGGCAATGTTTTATCATCAACTAAGTGTTTTTCTACAAAAGAATATTCTTCATAACTCTTAAAACCTTCATCTGAAAGATCAGCAGGACCTACAATATTGATCACTGCTTTTACGTTTTTATCAGTATCAAAATGATAAGCATAAAGCATGGATAAATGTCCGCCGGCACTGTTTCCCATAAGAATCACCTCAGGCTTATAGTTGAGTTTCTTTTTCAGAAATGCAATGACACTTTTAATATCATCTGTTTGATCGGGAATAGCATATTGGGTAGCAGAAGCCAGCCTATAATTCATATTGACAAAAATATGGTCCGGAAATCTTTGCATCATAGAAAGCGTAAAAAAGGTAAGCTGAGATTTATTTCCACCACGCCAGCCGCCACCGTGAATCATAATAAAGACTTCCTTTTTTTTAGATGATTTTTTATTGGGAATATAAAGATCCATAACCTGTTCCGCATTATTTCCATAATGAAGATTTTCCTCTTTATTAAAGCTGATATTATTTCCAAGACTAATCTTGTCTTCTTTACAGGCAGTTAATAACAGAGAGATAAAACAGATGATAAATACGAATTTCTTTTTCATACAATTAAAGATAAAAAACCTGCTGAAGAATCAACAGGTTTCTGTACAAAATAATTTGATTGAATATGAAGAAAGATAGTTTTATCTGGTTCTGCTCTTGATAGAATCTGAAGCCCCTTCAATGTCCCTTACTTTTTTCAGCTTTTTATTCCCGAAATTGTAAGTAAGACTCACAGTTAAGTCTCTTCGGTACTGATTCTGGTGGACATAGTTATAATTTCCGTTGGCTTGATAATCATCAATTACTACAATATTGGTTCTTAAAACATCATTTACATTCAGGGCAAACGTCCAATCGTTCCAGTTTTTCTTGATGCTGAGATCTAAACTTGATAAACCTCGTAACATACCCAGCTCTATCTGTTGCTTGTCTATGTAAAAGAAGTTAACCCCAAGGAACCACGTTTTAGCCTTATCAAGACGAATGGTATTATTGGTTTGAATCAAAATACTGGTAGAATTGATATTATTGACGTAGGTTAAAGGATTACCTTTCTGATCTACGAAGCGGTCTCCTGTAGTAGGATCTATATCCAGGCTTCCATTATTTCTGTTATGCTGAACGCCAATACTGAAGTTGGTTGTCCAATACTGCTTGAAAAATGTTTTTTGAATTCCAACCATGGCAGACATTTCCTGTTTATCCCCAAAATTGGTTCTGATATACCGTAAAGCAAGATTTTTTTCGACAACATCGTTAGGATGTTTAGGATATCCCTGCAAAGGAACCTGAGTGATAGCATCTTTAATATAAGAATGATTTAAAACTACAAAATAGGAGTTCTTATACATATACATCAACTCCTGATTATAATTGGATGCAGCTTTTACAAAAGGGTTGTTTTGAGTATAATTATCATCAGTCAGTTTATTTCTTACTGGATTTAATTCCCAAAAACTAGGCCTTCTCATTCTGCTTGAAAATGAATAGGAAATATTATTCTTATCATTAATCGCATAGTTAAGGCTTAGATAAGGAAGGAAATTATTGTAGTTTCTTTCAATTCTTTTAAGAGCTTCTGCATCTGAAGGTGGATTATCTGATGTTCCTATGCTGTTGGTAATTTCATATCTAGCTCCCAGCTTTCCTGAGAATTTATCCGAGAACTTCTTCTCAGCAGTAATGTAAAAGCCATAAATATTTTCATCATAAACAAAATGATTAGGTTTAGGATCAAATACTGGTGGTGGTCCAAAAACAAATGTGTCGTTTTTAGTATCGTTGTCTGTTTTTGTTTTATTATAATTCCCACCCACAGAAATAGTCAGATCATTCTTAAATTTCTGAATGTAATCTACCATTCCGGAGAAATTATTGATGACCTGTGGCAGATCCTGTATCAATTGTGTACTCTTTCCTAATACCTCTCTATTGATATTAGAGTTGTACGTCATATTATTGATATACTGAAATTTTTTATAGTTAAGATAAGATGCATTTACATTCAATTTACTCCCTAAAGAATCTGTTTTTAATTCATAATTTAAGTTCAGTGAGTTATTGTAACTTCTTGCATCCTCTTTGTTTTTAGACCAGGTATATTTTGGTTCTTTTTGGGGAGCAATAATCGTATTGAAGAGATTGACCGTAGAATTATAACTTTTATTGGCCCATGTATTCCAAGATAATGCTAAGTTGCTCTTATCATTTAATTGATAGTCTATATTCAGATAGCCGCCAATGTTTTTATTTGGATCATCAATATCACCGGTAGATTCATTGGATGAACTGTCACTACTGTTTTTCAGCGTGTAGGTTTGGGCTTCAATATTCTCACCACCACTAAGGCTGGCGCTTATTCCTAGTTTATCTTTTCTGTAATTAGCCGAAAAGCTTGCCTGGCTGCCATTATATTTACCTTGGGTATTAGAGAATCTCATATTTCCGTTAAGGCCATCGCTCATTTTTTTCTTTAAAACGATGTTGATAATCCCATCAGAAGATTCCACCTGATATTCGCTTCCCGGGACCGTAATCACTTCAATTTTTTGAATGTTTTCTGCCGGCGTATTTTTTAGGAACTGAGCCAATGATTCTGCATCCATATTGGATTTTCGTCCATTGATATAGATTAATACATTGTTCTTTCCTGCAATCTTTAAGGTTTTATCATCCGTTGAAGACAATAAGGGAGTTTGTTTCAGAATGTCGAACGTTGTATTTCCTTTCGCTATGGGAGAAGATGCAACATCATATACCAGACGGTCACTTTGTTTTTTGAAAACCTGTTTGGTGATGGTAACACCTTCTATATTTTTAGTCTTTGTAGAGTCAGATTTCTTTTCCTGAGCAAATGCACAGGTGCCGAAGATGACAGCTATTGACAAAAGTATACGTTTCATGTTTGTTTTTTTAGAGTGGTTAAGAGAGAGACGTTTTTATAGATTAGGTTCTTGATTTTACAGCATCATTCGCTGATTTCATTTCCCTTGCTTTTTTCAGTTTCTGATTTCCGAAATTGTAGGTTACTCCAATGCTTATTAATCGAGGATAACTGAAGTTGGTGATATTATTATATTTTCCATTAGGCTGTACACCATTAACTCTGTAGAAGCTCTGATTAAAAATATCATTACCTTCTGCAACGATGGTCCAGTCACCAATAATTTTCTTCACACTGATATCAAAGCTTTGTCTTACCCCTATTGTTCCGCCTTCCATGGCTACTTTGCTTCCGAAATAATAATTAACTCCTAGAAACCAGTCTTTTTTAGAAGAAAGACGAATGATATTGTTAAGGGTTGCAGACATATTATAGTTTTTAACATCTACGATATAAGGTTCCAGTTCTTCAGATTCATATGGACCCAGTTGAGAAGTGGGATCTTGCCATACTCCGCCTGTATAAGTATTGTATGCGAGATTTACAGAATAGTTAGTTGTCCAGATATCTTTAAACCAGGATTTGTTCATCCCAAGTGTTAAACCTATTTCTCTGTTCTTCCCATAATTGGTTCTGATGTATCTCAGGAATCTTATTTTGTCCATAAGCATATTACCCGCTGCATCGTATATGTAATTACCATTTTCATCCTTTTGGGGAGTCGTTAAAATTCCCTGTAGAGGAAGTAAGTCAGAAGCTGCCGCATCGTCTACCATAGTATAGCTCAGATTAAAATAGAATGCATTTTTGTACATATAATTCAGCTCCTGATTATAGAATTTAGCAGCAAGCACAAACGGATTATTCTGAGTATAGTTGGTAGGAGTAAAATACGTTCTGGATGGGTTCAGTTCCCAGAATCTCGGCCTTCTGATTCTGCTGGAGAAAGTGTAACTTAAATTGTGATCCGAATTGATAGCATAGTTTAAATTCAGATAAGGAAGCAGGTTATTATAATTTCTTTCAAATCCTGTTTTTCCAATTATATCTCCGGTACTTCTTGTCATTTCATAGCGGGCTCCAATCTTTCCGGATAACTTTTCAGTCAGCTTTCTTTCATAGTTAAGATAGATTCCTAAAATATTTTCCTTGTAAATAAAATGATTAGTTTGTTTAGTATCCATTACAAATTCATCACCTATCAATTTATCCTGTCTGGTATCATTATCTGTATTGGTGTAATTATAGCTTACTCCCATTAACCAGGTTGCTCCTTTTGTCGTTTTTTTAAGAAAGTCTATGTTAGCTGCATAATTGTTGATGATTTGTGGTACAGATTGTTGTAAAGCAGAGTAATTTTTTTTATACATTTCACTTGAAGGATCAAGACCTAAAGGAATACTTTCATTAAAGCTTACCTTGTCTCTGTTAAACCATAAATAAGAAACATTAGAAGTTAGTTTACTGCCTATAGAATCTGTCTTTATTTCATAATTTAAATTGAAAGAGTGATTTCTTGTTTGGGCATCTTCATGATTCACTGTTCTGTCGGATAGTTTTCCGTTTTGCCAGTTCGTCATATCCAGAATAGAATTGAAACTTTTATTATATCTCATATTATAAGAAAGTCCCAGACTCTGTTTTTTGTTGATCTCATAATCAACATTAAATCCACCACCGAAGTTTTTATTAGGATCATCATTAGTACCGTAAGACTCATTTCTGAAGGTTGCATCTCCATTAGAAAGCGTATATCTTTGTCTTTCCGTCCAGCTTCCCATTCTGAAATTAGAATTTCCTGACCATTTTCCCTGTCTGAAGTTAAAAGATCCTCCTGCATTAGGGTTGTTGTAATAAGCCTGCTCGTTCTGCATTTTCAAAGTTCCATTGTAGCCATTACTTTTGTTCTTCTTCATTACAATATTAATAACCCCTTCCTTAGATTCTACCTGAAACTCACTTCCGGGAACTGTAATCACTTCAATTTTCTGGATATCTTCTGATGGAGTAGACTTCAGCATTTCAATCAATGCCTCAGCATCCATATTACTTTTTTTATTATTGATGTAAATAATAGCATCAGATTTTCCGAGAATCTTCAATGTTTTACCATCAATACTTGAAATCATGGGAGTTTGTTTCAAAAGATTAAAAGTATTAGTGCCTTTAGCAACAGGAGAGGCTGCTACATCGTAAACAAGACGGTCTCCCTGCTTTTTGAAAACCTGTTTCTTGATATTGACTGACTCAATAGCATTTACTTTCAAACTATCTTTTTTCTGCTGGGCGGCAACAAGTCCGCTGAAGAATAGAGCTGCAATGAGAATTTGAGTTTTCATGATTATTATTTTTTAATTAATAGCTTGTATGGTTTGTTATTTTACATTACAAAGATATATAATAAATTTAGTATCATGCAATACAAAGTACTTAAAAATAAATTAAAATAATTTTAATACATTGATTATCAGTTGTTAAATTTTATGTTTAAAAATTTACTTGCTTGACCTTTCCGTATAATAAGACAACTGTAACAATAATTTTGTTACAGTAAAACATGAAATTTTATGAAAAATAATTTTATTCCCTGTCGAATTTTGCCAGTTTTTTATCTACCCATACCGTAGCAAAGGGGAAAAACGCAGCTAATAGAGCGAAGACAAAATCTTCATCATCCCAATTGTAGATTTTTCTTGCAGGAATGCAGAGTAAAAGATAGAGGGTAAAAAATAATCCGTGTAAGCTACCAACTACACTAATAAAAATAATGGAATACAGATTTTCATCATATCGAATCCAGATCATCGCAACACAATACAATAAAACACATGAAATGGCCTCTGCAAGACAAATCTGTTTAAACCATTTGATGAGCTTTTCCTGGGAGTATTTTGAGAAAAATTTTTCGATGAAGTCCATTTCTTGTATGATAAGTAGAGCGTTAAAAGCGAAGAGACTTTTGTTTCTAATTTTTAACCTCTGATTTTTGGTTTTGCAAAATTACTTATAAAAATTACTACCATCCAAATATTCAAAGACTTCAGGTGGTAACATAGGCCTTACATTCTTACTGTCTTTTATCATATTACGGATTTCAGTAGCAGAAAGTTCTATCACCGGAGCTTTTATCATAGAGATATTCTCATGCTGAAGATATTCAGAATCTTTCTTTTCGCCTTCAAATACCCTCGGATAAACAATGATATGGTGATTCTTAATCAGAGCATCAGCATTTTTCCATTTGTTAAGACTATCCAGATTATCTTCTCCCATAATCAGGCTGAAAGAGTAGTCCGGATATTTTTCGTGAAGATAAGTAAGAGTATCAATAGTATAACTTGGCTTCGGAAGAGAAAACTCTACATTGGAAGCACGCATTTTTGGATAGTTTTTCACAGCGAGCTGTACCATATCCAATCTATTGTGGTCTTTCAACAAAGATTTCTTATCCTTGAACGGATTTTGTGGGCTCACTACAAACCATAGTTCATCCATATCCGTATTTTCCAGAATATAATTAGCTAAAATAAGATGTCCGATATGGATTGGATTAAAAGATCCGAAGAATAGCCCGATTTTTTTCATATTAGTTAGGTAGCAGGAAATAAGTAATCGTATGAATGATGATTACCTAATCCCTAAACTTTACATCTTTTATATTGAGATAATGAGTTACATTGCCTTTCCAGTGATTTTCTTCCAGAGTAAAAGCAAGGTCAAAACTTTTATTTTTAAAATCCTCTAGAAATTGTCCTAGTTTGAAACCAACACATTCAATATTTCTTCCTGTAGCTTCCTGTTTAATATAAAACTTCAGGTGATTATTATCTTTCCCCATTGTTTTTACATAACCCGAAAGTTTCTGGTCATTTAGGGTGAAGATAGGCTTCATATTCTGAGGTCCGAAAGGAGCCAGTTTTCTGTGGAAATTGATAAACTCTCTGTTGATATCATCAACCTCAATTTCTGAATCAATAGTAATAGAGGGTTCCTTTTGGTGGTTCTGAATTTTTTCTGAAACAATTTTTTCAAACTTTATTTTGAATGCTTCAAATTTTTCTTTCTCCATAGAAAGTCCGGCAGCAGCATGATGCCCCCCGAATTTAAGGAAATATTCAGAACATAAATCCAGAGCTTCATGAACATCAAAATCTGAAACAGATCTTGCGGAAGCTACCATTTCACCATTATTACCGTCTGTAAAGACCAGGGTAGGTTTATAGTAGGTTTCAATAAGTCTTGAAGCTACAATTCCGATTACCCCTTTGTTCCACTCAGGATGATAAACAATGGTAGTATGTTTTGTTTCCTGCTGAGATTCTATAATCTGATTCAAAGCAGAAAGGGTAGAGTTCATATCCAGCTCGCGTCTTTCATCGTTGAGATTCATAATGTCACTCACGATCTGGTTGGCATGTTTCAGATTTTCAGAAACCATAAGCTCTACAGCCGCTTTTCCATGGGAAATTCTTCCTGCAGCATTTATTTTAGGAGCAATTTCAAAAACAATATTTGAAATTTCAAAATGAGACAGTTTATCCTCAGGAATTAATAACCTTATCCCAAGATTTCTTGTTTTTCTAAGGGTTTTCAATCCCATTTTTGCAAGAACCCTGTTCTCTCCGGTCATAGAAACAATGTCGGCGGCAATGGATATAGCCAGAAGATCTGTAAGTTCAAATAACTCAGCATCCGGAAGTTTATAGATGGTATTCAGTCCCTGGCAAAGTTTAAAGCCTACACCACATCCGGAAAGCTCCTTGAATGGATATCGGCAGTCACTTCTTTTAGGATCCAGAACAGCTGCAGCATTAGGAATCTCTTCACCGGGAAGGTGGTGATCACAGATAATAAAATCTATGTCCAGGCTGGAAGCATAACTAATCATATCGAGCGCCTTAATTCCACAGTCTAGAGCAATGATTAATGAAAAACCATTCTCTTTAGCAAAATCAATTCCCTCTGTAGAAATTCCGTATCCTTCAGAATTCCTGTCCGGAATATAGTAGTCCAGATATTTTTTCTCAACAATTTTGCTAAGGTAAAGGTACATTAAGGCAACTGCTGTAGTTCCATCCACATCATAGTCACCATATACCAATATTTTTTCGCCATTTTCAATTGCAGTGGCAATACGCTCTACAGCTTTTTGCATGTCTGCCATTAAAAACGGACTGTGTATATCGTTAAGGTTTGGTTTGAAAAATTCTCTAGCCTTCTGATAATTGTCAATTCCTCTTAGAACGAGAAGTTTAGATTCAAAAGTGCCAAAACCAAGTGACGAACTTAGTCCGTCCACAACTTCCTCATCGGGTTCGGGCTTGTAAATCCATTTTTGACTCATGTTCACAAAAATAAGGAAAAAAAATAGCATTTTGATTGGATAGGGAGCTAAGTTTTGACTTAATAATTGTTAAAAATTGATTACCTTCGTCCTCCAAATTTAAATGACTATGAAAAAAATTATCGTATGCCTTACTATTTTAGGGGCAATGAACTCGATGAATGCACAATTTAATCTCGGAAAAGCTGCCGGAGTTGTTACAAAGGGTGCAAAAGCTTTAACGTTTACGAACGAAGATGCCATCAAATTATCTAAAGAATCTGTAGATTGGATGGATAAAAATAATGCTGTAGCAGGACCTAAAGATCCATATACAGTAAGATTGAACAAACTGTTTGGAAAACACAAAACACAAGACGGTCTGAATCTGAACTATAAAGTATATAAAGTAAAAGATATCAATGCTTTTGCTTGTGCAGACGGTAGTGTGCGTGTATTCTCTTCTCTAATGGATATTATGACGGATAACGAATTATTGGCTGTAATTGGCCATGAAATCGGTCACGTTAAAAATCAGGATACAAAAGATGCCATGAAATCTGCTTATTTAAAAGCAGCAGCATTAGATGCAGCTTCATCAGCATCTGGAGCAGTAGCTACTCTTAATGACAGCCAGATAGGAAAAATGGCTAACGCCTTTTTAGATGCTTCTCACAGTAAAAAACAAGAATCTGAAGCAGATACTTATTCTTATGATTTTATGAAAGCTAATAAGTATGATGTAGTAGGTGCTTATACCGCTTTCAAAAAATTAGCTTTATTGTCAGAAGGAAGTACACAATCTGGTTTTGAAAAAATGTTCAACTCTCACCCGGACAGTGAAAAGAGAGCACAAGCTGTTAAAAAGAGAGCAGAAAAAGACGGATTATGGAAAGATCCGGGAACTGTAGCTATTCCAACAACGAAACTTACAAAATAATTATTTTATTTATTGTTTAAACGAAAAAACCTCAAAGCATTGCTTTGAGGTTTTTTATATATTGAATGTATCAGATTAAGAATACATTTTCTCTCTTAATTCCTTTACTTTTTTATCAGCAAGGTATTCGTCATAAGTCATTTCTCTGTCAATGATTCCGCTTGGAGTCAGTTCAATGATTCTGTTACAGACAGTTGATAACATTTCGTGGTCATGAGATGCCAATAAAAGGTTTCCTTTGAAGTTAGACAATGAGTTGTTCAATGTTGTGATACTTTCAAGGTCTAAGTGGTTGGTAGGTTCATCTAATAAAAGAACGTTAGCTTTCTGAAGCATCATTCTACTGAACATACATCTCATTTTTTCACCTCCGGAAAGTACTTTACAAGATTTCAGCGCTTCATCACCAGAGAAAAGCATTCTTCCTAAGAATCCTCTTACGAACTCTTCGTGGCGCTCCTCATCGTTTTTAGTGAATTGTCTTAACCAATCAACCAGGCTTAAATCTTCCTGGAAGAAATTAGTGTTATCTAAAGGCATGTGAGATTGGTTTGTTGTAACTCCCCAAGCAACAGTTCCTTTGTCTGCCTCAACATTTCCAGCCAGAATTTCGAAAAATTCAGTGATTGCCAGAGAGTTTTTAGAAAGCACTGCTACTTTATCCCCCTTTTTAAGGTTTAAATCAATACTAGAGAATAATAATTCTCCGTCTTTTGTTTTTTCAAGACCTTTTACATCAAGGATTTGATCTCCAGCTTCTCTTTCCATTTCAAAAATGATGGCAGGATATCTTCTTGAAGAAGGCTTAATATCGTCAATATTTAATTTGTCGATCATTTTCTTTCTTGCAGTAGCCTGTTTAGCCTTAGCAACGTTAGAACTGAATCGGGCAATGAAATCCTGAAGTTCTTTTTTCTTCTCTTCAGCTTTCTTGTTAGCCTGAGCTCTTTGTCTTGTTGCTAATTGAGATGCTTGGTACCAGAAAGAGTAGTTACCCGTATAAAGGTTAAGTTTAGCATAATCTAAATCTCCGATATGTGTACAAACCGTATCCAAGAAGTGACGGTCGTGAGATACTACAATTACAGTATTCTCGTAATCAGCAAGGAAATCTTCAAGCCAAGATATAGTATCAATGTCAAGGTCATTGGTAGGCTCATCCAGGATTAGTACATCAGGATTTCCGAAAAGTGCCTGAGCCAAAAGAACCTTTACTTTGTCCTTGTTCTCAAGTTCACTCATCATTTGCCAGTGCATATCATCTTTGATACCTACGTTTGAAAGCATGGTTTGTGCATCAGATTCTGCAGTCCATCCACCCATTTCATCATAGATTACACCCAGTTCCCCAGCTTTAATTCCATCTGCGTCAGAGAAATCTTCTTTTGCGTATAACGCATCCATTTCCTCTTTTATCTCAAATAATTTTTTATTACCTCTTAGTACAGCTTCAAGAACAGTATATTGATCAAAAGCAAAGTGATCTTGCTCCAAAACTGACATTCTCTTCCCTGGTTCCAGAGATACGTTACCTGTTGTAGGATCCTGCTTTCCTGTTAATATTTTAAGGAATGTAGACTTTCCCGCCCCGTTTGCTCCGATGATCCCGTAGCAGTTTCCTTTGGTAAACATAATATTTACCTCGTCAAAAAGAACTCTTTTCCCGAATTGTAAAGATAAGTTAGATACTGTTAACATATAGTTTTGTAAATTTGGCGCAAAAATACGAAAAGAATTTGGGTATTTTGTAATAATATAATAGTCAAGTTTTTAAATGTATGGTATTTTTTATATATTTCATTAACGAAATTTTAAAATGATGAAGATTGAAAAAACAGTCAGTATATTAAATAGAAGAGCCCGCTTTGAATATGAAATTCTAGAAGAATACGAAGCTGGAATGGTTTTAACAGGTACAGAAATAAAATCTTTACGTTCTTCTAAAGCATCTATCACAGAATCCTTCTGTCAGTTTATTGATGGGGAGTTATACATCATCAACATGATGATTGATGAGTATAAATTGGGAACTTTTTACAATCATAAAACAAAAAGGGAACGGAAATTGCTCTTGCACAAAAAAGAATTGCAGAAACTTGAAAAAAAGTTAAAGGATGCAGGAAATACGATTATACCTTTGAAATTATATATCACTGATCGAGGGAAAGCAAAAGTGCTGATAGCGCTGGGTAGAGGGAAAAAGCTTTTTGATAAAAGAGAGGCCATTAAAGATAGAGAAAATAAGCGGAACCTGGACAGAATATTAAAGAAAAGTTAAAAATCATTTGAAAAACTTTGTATATAAAGAAAAATTATATTTATTTTGCATTATCAATTATTTAATCATTTAATTCTATGAAAAATCTAAAATTAGGAATTTCAGCATTGGCGCTTACCGTTGCCTCTACTGTTTTCGCACAGACTACCAACAATCCGTGGTTAATCGGAGTTGGTGCTCACGCTGAAAACCACGTAGCAGCAAGATCTTCATTCGGTAATACGTTCTCTGCGAAAAATTTGACAAAGAATCTGTTCAATATGAACAGCTATTCTATTACACCTCCATTATCTAAGCTAACAGTTGCTAGAAACGTTGGTAAAGGTTTAGTTATCGACTGGCAAACTTCTGTTGGAAATGTTGAAAACAAAAGATTCAACATGGGGAAAGAATTTTTCTTGATGACAGGTATTGGTTTCCAGGCTAAAGCTGCAGGTCTTTTATGGAACGAAGAATCTTGGTTCGATCCATATTTAAGAGTTGGTGCTAACTACCTAAGACATGACTATACAGGACAAACATTCCCTAAGAATGGTCTTGATGCTAATGGTAATGTATTAGATGCTAACGTACCAAACGGAAAAGATGGTAACGAGGCTGGTAAAGCTAACTTCTTTACTGTATCTACAGGTGCTGGTGCTAACTTCTGGGTAACTAAAAACTTCGGTCTTGGTATCCAAGGAGATTATGTATCAACTCCAGGTGATAAGTCTACTGTTGCTAACTTCTGGCAAGCTTCTGCGTCTATCTTATTCAGATTCGGAAACAGAGATAGAGATAAGGATGGTATCCTAGATAAAGACGATCTTTGTCCAGATACTCCAGGTTTACCAGAATTCCAGGGATGTCCTGATACTGACGGTGACGGAGTTCCAGATAAAGACGATCAATGTCCAGATGTAGCTGGTCCAGTTGAAAACAACGGTTGTCCTTGGCCAGATACTGACGGTGACGGTGTAATCGATAAAGATGATGCTTGTCCTACAGTTGCAGGTCCTGCTGAAAACAAAGGTTGTCCTTGGCCAGATACAGACGGTGACGGTATCCTTGATAAAGATGATGCTTGTCCTACTGTTCCAGGTCTTCCAGAATACAACGGATGTCCTAAACCAAAAGAAGTAATCGCTACAAATGCAACAGGTGCACTTAAAGGAATCTTGTTCAACTTTAACAAAGCGACTATCAGACCAGAATCTAACAGCAAATTAGATGAAGCTGCTACAATCATTAAAGAATCTACTGATGGTACGTTCTTAGTAACAGGTCATACAGATGCTAAAGGTGCTGCTGCTTACAACTTGAAACTTTCAAGAGAAAGAGCTGCTTCTGTGGTTGCTGCTCTTGAATCTAGAGGAGTTAGCGGTACTCAGTTAAAATCTACTGGTGTAGGTTCTAGAGATGCTAAAGTTCCAGCAAAAGCAACTGATGCTGAAAGAATGGTTGACAGAAAAGTAGTTGTTGAAGCTATCAACGGTGCTGCTTGGGATGCACTTAAGAAATCTGATCTAGACGTAGTAGTGAAGAAGACTGTAGTGAAAAAAGGAAAAGCTCCAGCTAAGAAAAAAGCTCCAGCTAAAAAGAAAAAATAATTAATTTTTCTAAATAATGAATACCTCCAAATTTTTTTGGAGGTATTTTTTTTTTGTAGACTTTTAAGTAATTTTGTTGAAAATTTAAAATTTAAAAATGGGAAGAGCATTTGAATATAGAAAAGCTTCTAAAATGGCCAGATGGGATAAAATGGCCAAAACATTCTCTAAAATAGGTAAGGATATTGCATTAGCTGTAAAAGCTGGAGGAACAGATCCTGAAGCTAACCCGGCATTGAGAAGATGTATCCAAAATGCTAAAGGGGCAAACATGCCTAAGGATAACGTAGAAAGAGCAATTAAAAAAGCCAGTGGTGCTGATGCTGAAAACTATGAAGAAATTACTTATGAAGGATACGGACAGGGAGGTGTTGCTTTCTTTGTAGAATGTACTACAAACAACACTACAAGAACGGTAGCTAACGTAAGAGCTATTTTTAATAAGTTTGACGGAAACCTTGGTAAAAACGGTGAGCTTGCATTTATCTTTGATAGAAAAGGAATTTTTACAATTGATTTGGCCCAAGTGAAAATGGAGTGGGATGACTTCGAAATGGAAATGATTGATGGTGGAGCTGAAGATGTAGAAAAAGACGAAGAAGAAGTAATGATTACAACTGCTTTTGAAGATTTTGGATCCCTATCTCACAAATTAGACGAACTTGGAATTGAAGCAAAGAGTGCAGAATTACAAAGAATTCCAAACAATACAAAAGAAGTAAACGAAGAACAGTTCAAAGCGAATATGAAAATGCTTGAGCGTTTCGAGGATGATGATGATGTACAAAACGTTTACCACAATATGGAAATCACTGAAGAGCTAATGAACTCTTTATAAAAAATAACATAGCATTCATATACAGTTAACTTTCAATTAGTTTCTTTGTAAAAAACTATGAAACGCCTTACCATGTTTTCAATTCGGAAATAACAGGCGTTCCGTCCAGCAAATTTTAAAGCTGAAAAATATACGGATGAAAAGAAACGTTGAGTTAGTTGTCATATCGGATGTTCATTTGGGAACTTATGGATGTAAGGCTAAGGAATTGCTGAGATACCTCAATTCTATCCAGCCTAAAACTTTGGTTTTGAATGGTGATATTATTGATATCTGGCAATTCAAAAAGTCTTACTTCCCTAAACCTCATTTGAAAGTGATCCGGAAGATCCTTTCATTTGCTACCAAGAATACGGATGTTTATTATATCACAGGCAATCATGATGAAATGTTCCGTAAGTTTACCGATTTTGAATTGGGAAAACTGAAAGTCTGTAATAAAATATGCCTAACTATTGACCAGAAGAAAACCTGGATCTTTCATGGTGATGTTTTCGATGCCTCAGTTCAGCATTCCAAATGGATCGCCAAACTCGGTGGAAAAGGATATGATCTTTTAATTATCATCAATAATGTTGTAAATTGGTTTTTAGAGAAGATGGGTAAAGAAAAATATTCATTTTCAAAAAAAATTAAAAATAATGTAAAGAAAGCAGTAAAGTATATTGGAGACTTCGAGCTTACAGCTTCTGAACTGGCCATTGATAATCAATACGACTATGTAGTGTGTGGGCATATTCATCAGCCTCAGATTCGAGAGGTTGTTAATAAAAAAGGATCCTGTACTTATCTGAATTCCGGAGACTGGATTGAAAACCTGTCGGCACTAGAATATCATGATAAGGAATGGAAGATCTTTTATTATGACGATCATAAACATTTACTAAAAGATGACGAAGCAGAGGAAATACAGGAGATGGATAATTCTGAGCTTTTAAAAATCGTAACCAATTTCACTTAATGAAAATTTTGTATGCATTTCAGGGTACCGGAAACGGTCATGTGGCCAGGGCACAGGAGATTATTCCGATACTCAAAAAGTATGCTTCGGTGGATACACTCATCAGTGGTCACCAATCGCAATTAAAGGCTGATTTTTCCATTGATTTCCAATATAGAGGTATTTCCCTTCTTTATAATAAAACAGGCGGTTTATCCTACCGAAAAACATTTGTTGAAAATAAATTCTTTGATGCAGCAAAAACAATAAGGAATTTAGAGCTTTCTCAATATGATTTAATCATTAACGATTATGAACCTTTGACAGGCTGGGCCTCAAAACTGAAGAAGCTGCCAATGATTGAACTTAGTCATCAGGCCTCCATGAGTTTTGCGGAAACCCCTAAACCTGAAAAGAAAGATTTTCTGGGAGAAATGATTTTAAAATATTATGTTCCCAGCGAAAGAAAGATTGGTTTTCATTTTGAAAATTATCATCCACAGATTAAAAAACCGGTCATTCGAAGAAAGATCAGAAATCTTAATCCTTACAAACAAGGCTATTACCTTGTTTATCTTCCAAGTTTTGCAGATGAAAATATTATTAAGGTTCTAAGGAAAATTCCGGTAGAATGGAAAGTATTTTCAAAATACAGTAAAGTACAGATTAAAGTAAAAAATGTTGAAGTATTTCCTATTGATGAAATCCAATATCTCAAATATTTTGAGGGTTGTGAAGGAATTCTGTGCAATGCAGGTTTCGAAACTCCCGCTGAAGCACTTTTCATGGATAAAAAGTTATTTGTAATTCCTATTCATAACCAGTATGAACAGGAATGTAATGCCTGTGCTCTCGATAAGATGGGGATTCCGAATTCTAAGGTTCTAAACCTGCAGGAGATTATGGAGTGGGTAGCTTCAGATCATCATCTGGAAGTAGATTATCCGGATGATATTGAAGAAATTCTGGTGAAGGATGTTTTAATTCTTTAAAAAGATATCCTCCACATCATTCATTCTCATCATAACTGCTCTTGCATAAGAACAGTGAGGATAAACATTCCAGCTATTTTCCCTTGCAAATTTGATGGCTTCTTCCACTAAATATTTTCCCATTCCTCTTCCTTCAAATTCAGGATGTACCAAAACAAAAGAAATAATCAGTTTTTGATCTTCCGGGAAAATAGTATACGTTAATCTTCCTATTTCTTTTATTTCGTTATTCAGGGTAAGAACTCCGCCGTTTCCGGATTTGTTGTTTTCAAATTTCATGATAAGGGGCTTTATTGCTAATAAAGATACGAAAATTATGAGGACTGATGAAATGTATTGGTTTCAATAGTTTATTATTCACCATTCATTTTGAGAAGCAAAATTTATAATTGAAGAGTTTGCTAATTATCTTTTCCTGTATAATAGTTATAATCTTTAATAATAACATTGATAAACTGTTTTTCCGTCATTTTGGTAGGATCTATTTCCAGTTTAAGAATGCTTTTAATCTTATCGGAAAGCTTACTGATAATCTGACGGTCATCGGCTTTCACAGCTTTGGTATAATTATCTTTGATGATTCTCATATCATTATCACTCAAAGCAATCACCTGAGGAAATGAAGGAACATAGTCTTCGTTGATGTTTTCAAGAATAGTATGAGAAATATTGATGTTGTTCTTTAAAGAAATCACAGCAGTTCCTGAAGCGATATCCCCCAAACGCTGATTGTTTTTGGAAACAATCATTGAAATTAAGCCTACCACTCCGGCAAAAGATACATCAACCAGTCTGAATACCCAACGGATCATATAATCTCCAAAACTGGCCTGGTATCCATCAATCTTTACCACTCTGATTTTCATAAGTTTTTTTCCAGGGGTCTGTCCTTCCATTAAACTCTCCAAAACAAGAGGATAAATGTAAGTAGGAAAAGTAAGGATAATATAAACGGCCATTACAGACCAACTATCAAGGCCATTAAGTAAATAGCCCAGGTCCAGGATGTTGAAAAATAAATACAGAACGATAACAACATAGGCAACCCTAATCAGAAGATCAATGATAAATGCAAGCATTCTTTCTCCAACACTTGCTGTATTGAAGTTAATATTTACATTTTGTGAGGTATTTATCGCGATCTGAGACATATTTTTTATTATTTTAGCCTTACAATTATGAGAGAAGTTTATTTCATTAAACAAAATAAAGAAAAATGGTTGGGAATAGAACAGGTTATTGATGGGAAAATAAAAAAAAATCCTGATGACCTGTCTTCATTGTATATAAACCTGATCAATGATCTTTCTTTTGCTCAGACTTACTATCCTAAAAGTAATACTACTGTTTATCTGAATCACCTATCTTCCCAAATCTTTCAAAAGATTTATAAAACCAAAAGAGTAGAGGAAAACAGATTGGTGTATTTCTTTAAAACAGAGGTGCCGCTGCTGGTGTATCAGTATCGGAGATATTTACTGTATGCTTTTCTGTTTTTTGTTCTTTTTACTTCCATAGGAGTACTTTCAGCCATGTATGATAAAGATTTTGTAAATATTATTCTTGGAGAAAGCTATGTAAACGAAACCATCGAGAATATTAAAAAGAATAATGCAGTTGGAGTCTATCAGAGTGGAACAACTTGGGGAACAACGATTGGAATTATTTTCAACAATATCCAGGTAGGCGCTAAATTATACATATACGGAATTGCTGGCGGAGTGGGAACTCTATTTGCTTTGCTTTCCAACAGTGTAATGTTGGGATCTTTCCAGTACTTTTTCTATGATTATGGAGCATTAAAAGATAGTGCAAGAGGAATCTGGCTTCATGGTGTTTTTGAAATATTCGCCATGGTTGTGGAAGCTATGTGTGGATTAATTTTAGGAGCATCCATTCTGTTTCCAAGGACTCTTTCAAGATTTAATTCTTTTAAACAAGGATTTAAAGACTCTTTTAAAATATTTTTAAGCACTGTTCCTTTCACTATTTGTGCTGGAATTATCGAAGGGTATGTGACAAGGCATGCCTTAAAAATGCCTGTTATCCTGAATCTGATTATTATTCTGGGATCTCTGGCAGTGATAGGATTCTACTATTTTGTATATCCAGCTATTGTCAATAAAAAAACTAATAAACACACCAATGATACAATTTTATAAAAAAAGAGATTTTGGAACTTTCATCAGTGACAGTATCAACTTTTTCAAATTATATGGGAAAAATTATTTTAAAAACTACATTCTGATTAACGGTTTACTGTTGATTTTAATGGTAACAGTTTTTATTTTCGGATATAAAGAACTTTTTTCTCAAATTTTCGGCTCCAATCTGGGTGGAGATACTTATTATTTTGAAAGATATTTTTCAGAGAATGCCGGAATGCTGATTGGGGTAGGGGTTCTTACATTCCTGCTTTTTATGATCCTGGCGATTATCAATTATCTTTATCCTGTCTTTTATCTGAAAAGGGTTGCTAACGGAGTAAAGAGTATAAAGACGGATGAGATTTTAGGTGACTTTAAAGAAAACATAGGTAAAATTGCTAAGTTATGCCTTGGGATGACATTTATTGTAATTCCTTTATCATTATTTGTGGTAGGGTTCTCCTATCTTCTGATCTTTGTGCTTATCGGAATTTTCCTGGTTATGATTGTTTATCCTACATTATTTAATGTGATTACATTTCTGATGTATGATTATTTTAATTCAGACAGAGGTTTCATGGAAAGCCTGAGCCGTTCTATCCGTTCACAGTTTTCTTATCCTAACGGAAGTGAAAAATCACCTTTTTGGAAATATTGGGGAGCATCATTTGTGATGTTTATTATAATATCACTGGTCAGTTCTGTATTTACCTACATTCCGATGATCTTTTTCTATGGTTCGGTACTCACAACTACACCCGATGGAAATTTTGAGCAAAACCCTTTCACAGGTGCTTTTGGAATAGCATTTTTTGTGTTTTATGGGATTTCGATGCTGCTTTCATTCTTCCTTTCCAATCTGTTGTATGTGAATGCGGGATTGATGTATTATGACAGCAGAACAGACCTTCATCAGAAAGTAGAACTTGAGGAAATAGACACTATTGGAATTAATGAATAGGATTCTTTTTTTCATATTATTAGTTTTCTCCCTAAGCTTTGTTAATGCTCAGGAGGATGATTATACGGCAGATTCACTGTATACAACCGGGCATTACCATAATATGCTTCGGGCAGACTCTGTACTGGCAAAGAACCCTGTTTCAGAAAATACAGTGTATTCAAAGGAATTTAAGAAGAATGTTCCATCAAGATATAAAGGAAATGAATTTGATTATACCGTATCAAAACCCAGAGAATCTTTCTGGCAGAAACTGCTGAGAAAAGTTGACCGTATTTTCAGAAGTATTTTTGGAGAAACGGTTTTTGAAAAATCTTCTAAATTAACTGTAGCACTTGTGCGCCTTTTTGCGATAATTCTGGTAGGATTTCTTCTGTATTTTGTTATTAAATATATTGTCGGAAAAGACGGGAACTTTATTTTCGGAAAAAAGAATAAGAAGATGAATCTGAATGTAGAGGAACTCCATGAAAATATCCATGAAATCAATTTCCCTGAAAGTATTGCAAAATTTGAACATACAGGAGATTATCGTTCAGCAGTTCGTTACCAGTTCTTATTCATTCTTAAAAAATTAAGCGACAAAAAACTGATTAACTGGAATCCTGAAAAGACCAATAAAGACTATGTGGCAGAACTGAAAGCAGCCCATCTTAAAAATGAATTCTTTGATCTGTCATATATCTTCGATTATGTATGGTACGGAGAATTCAATATTGATGAAGAGAGCTATCAGAAATTTAAAAATCAATTCCAGGCATTTAAACCATAACCCCATTAACCATGAATAAGACTTTCAGAATATATGCTGTGATCTTCATCGTTGTGATGGTTATTTTGGCGTTGCTTGAAGTAAATAAAAAAGAGACTACAGACTGGCGTAAAAATTTTGATGTCGATCAAAAGTCTCCGTTTGGTCTTTTTGTATTTGATAATGAAGCTAAAGATCTTTTTAAAAATAATCTGAAGAAGATCAAGCAGACCCCTTACGAATATTACAATCAACATAAAAAAGACACCCATAATATTGTCATTATTGAAACTGAGATTGATACAGAATCTTGGAAAAAAATTATAGATCAGGTTTCAAAAGGCTCGGATGCCATGCTGGTGATAAGCCGCATGCCTAAAGACGTTTCAGACAGTATAGGGTTTTATGATTCAGAGATTTCTTTTGAAGAAGAAAATGTCCTTAAGCTTACGGATACAAAATATAAGAATGACTTCATTCAGCTGGATAAATTTCCATCAGGAAGAGGTTTTTCATTTATTAAACCCGGTGTAGAAGTATTGGGGAAAACTGTAGAGAAGAAAAATACAGATCAGGTTAACTTCATCAAAGTAAAATTCGGGAAAGGAAATTTCTACGTTCATAGCGAACCACTTTTCCTTACCAACTATTATCTGTTGAAACCCGGAAATGTAAAATATGCGCAGGATGTATTCTCTTATCTCCCGGATCGGGAAACGGTTTGGTTTGTAGAGAATAATTCCAATGCTTCCCGTTTTTTCATGAGATTTATATTGGGGAATCCGGCGCTGAAATATGCATGGTGGGTATTTCTGGGTGGGCTTGTTCTTTTTATTTTCTTTAATGCAAAAAGAAAACAGAGAATAGTACCTGTAATAGAACCATTGAGAAATACCTCACTGGATTTTGTGAAAAGCATCGGAAATCTCTATCTTCAGGAAGGCGATTTCCATGATATGATGGCGAAAAAAGCCCAATATTTCTTGAACAAAGTAAGATTAGACCTTCTGATTGACACTCAAAATATAGATGAAGAATTTGCCAAGAAGCTCCAGATGAAAACCGGAAAACCCATGGAAATGATTAATGAAGCAATCAGTCTTATCAAAAGAGCACAGGATCCATATGCTAGTGTAATGAAGGAAGACTTAGCAAGAATCAATAAATTATTAGACGAGATAGTAAAATAAGAGTCCCAACGGGACGATTTAGCCAAAGATAGAACGAAGTCCTATCAAACCAAAAAATAAAAATTATGGAAAATCCAGATAACTCAAACATAGAAAATCAAACCTCTATCAATCTCAATAAAAACGAAGATCAGTTCCAGTCGAGAATTGATATGATAGAGCTTCGTGCAAGCCTGGATAAGGTAAAAGCGGAAATAGGAAAAGTAATTGTAGGACAGGAAAACATGATAGAACATCTTCTGGCTGCTTTACTTTCAAACGGCCATGTTCTGATTGAAGGTGTTCCGGGAGTTGCTAAAACTATTACGGCAAAATTATTAGCCAAAACCATTGATGTAGGTTTCAGCAGAATTCAGTTTACACCGGATTTGATGCCTTCAGATATCCTGGGGACTTCAGTTTTCAGTGTGAAAAACTCTGAATTTGAATTTAAAAAAGGACCAATCTTCTCTAACTTTATACTGATTGATGAGATCAACAGATCACCAGCAAAAACTCAGGCTGCATTATTTGAAGTCATGGAAGAAAGACAGATCACAATGGATGGTACCCGTTATATTATGGAGGAACCATTTCTGGTGGTAGCTACCCAAAATCCAATAGAACATGAAGGAACATACAGACTTCCTGAAGCGCAGCTAGACCGTTTCTTGTTCAAAATTAACGTAGGTTATCCGAATCTTGAGCAGGAAATCGCGATCATTAAAAATCAGCACGAAAGTAAAAAAGAAGATAAAACAGAAGGGATAAACCATGTTATTACAGCAGAACAATTGAAATCTTACCAGCATTTGGTAAAAGAAATCATTGTAGAGTCCCAGTTGATGGAATATATTGCAAAAATTATTATCAACACCAGAGAAAATCAGTTCTTGTATTTGGGGGCTTCACCAAGAGCTTCACTGGCACTTCTTACTGCTTCCAAAGCTTTTGCAGCATTAAGAGGAAGAGACTTTGTTACACCTGAAGATATCAAGGAGGCAAGTTATGCCGTATTAAGACACAGAGTAATTGTTTCTCCGGAAAGAGAAATGGAAGGGCTTACTGCAGATGAAATTATCCGTCAAATCTTAGAAGGAATAGAAATTCCTAGATAGGTAGTAGATAATAGGTAGAAGGTGGCAGTAGATAAAGTATATGGTTTAATTAAAGTACAAAATATTACATATGGCAAATTTTAAAGATCTTTTAGTTTGGCAGAAGTCTATTGATTTTGTTACTGAAATTTATAGAATTACAGAAGTCTTTCCTAAGAATGAAGTCTATGGATTAATATCACAGATCAGAAGGGCTGCAGTTTCTATACCCTCCAATATTGCTGAGGGAAATTCAAGAAGAAGTAAACTGGATTATCTACAGTTTTTAAAAATATCAAGAGGGAGCCGTGCAGAAGTAGAAACACAATTAATAATTTCAAAAAATCTCAAATTTTTAAATGAAGAAGATTATTTAAAATTAAATCAGGAAATTATTGAAATAATGAAAATGTTGAATGGCTTAATTAGCTCACTACAATAATAATGATTTACATAAAGTGAATGAGCACGTACCTAAAACCTATAATCTGCGACCTGCAACCTAAACAATGAAAAACTTATACATCAATACCCGTTTCTTCTTTACGCTCATTGGAGTGGGGATCCTGTATGTTCTGGCGTTTTTCTTTCCAGTACTGATGTGGGCAGCCCACATTGTATTGCTGATATGTTTTCTTGCCGTTATGGTAGATTATTTGCTGATATTTAATCAGAAAAATGCTGTACAGGCGCAAAGAATATTACCGGAAAAATTGTCCAATGGAGATGAGAATTTTGTAAAGATTGATATTAAAAATAATTACAATTTTAAAATCACGACGAAGGTCATTGATGAAATACCGTTTCAGTTCCAGAAAAGAGATTTTTTAATTGAAAAAATGATTAATCCTGGGACAAATACTTTCTTTCAATATAGCTTAGAACCTAAAGAAAGAGGAGAATATCATTTTGGAAGCTTGAATGTTTATGCTTCATCACCATTAGGGTTTGTTGCCAAAAGATTCAGTTTTCAGAAAGATGCCATGTTGCCGTCTTATCCGTCTTTTATTCATCTCAGAAAATATGAGTTGATGGCGTTGCAGAGTGAGTTTCTGTTAGGCGGAATCAAAAAGGTAAGAAAGCTTGGGCATACGATGGAATTTGAACAGATCAAAGAGTATGTTCCGGGAGATGACATCAGAACCATCAACTGGAAAGCAACTTCGAAGGCCAACCGTTTGATGGTAAACCAATTTCAGGACGAAAAATCACAGCGTATTTTCATGCTGATTGATAAAGGAAGAACCATGAAGATGCCTTTCAAAGGATTGAGTCTTTTAGATTATTCCATCAACGCAACCATGGCTTTGTCTCATATTATTTTAAGAAAAGGAGACAGGGCAGGAATGATGACCTTTTCCAAAAAAGCAGAAAATAAAATTGCTGCTGAGAATAAATCTGGACAGCTTAAGAAAATATCAGAGTCGCTTTATAATGTTAAAACCGATTTCTTTGAAAGTGATTTCAATAGATTGTATCAGGATGTAAAATATTCTATCAATCAAAGAAGCTTGATTTTGCTGTTTACTAACTTTGAAACATTAGACGGATTAAACCGTCAATTAAAATATCTTCGCGGAATTGCTAAAAACCACCTGTTGGTAGTAGTTTTCTTCAAAAACTCGGAACTGCAGACACTCATCAATAAGAACCCTGAAAGTATGCAGGAAATCTATGACGAAATTGTTGCTGAAAAATTTGAATTTGAAAAGAAACTAATTATTCAGGAACTCCGCAAATACGGAATTTATACAGTATATACACTTCCTGAGAATTTGAACATCGATGTTATCAATAAATATTTAGAGATAAAAGCCAGAGGAATTTTATAATTTTGCAGGAATAATAAGCAACAATGAAAATAACACTTAATAGAATCAACGACGACTTTTTATTTGAATGTACAAACGGACAGGGGAACTCTATCCTTTTAGACAATACTTCACAACCTGGAGCTAAAGGAGTTTCTCCAATGGAAAGTGTTCTGATGGCAGTAGCAGGATGCAGCGGAATAGACGTAGTTTCTATTTTAAAGAAGCAACGTCAGGAAATTAAAAGTTTTCAGGCAGAAGTAGAAGGAGAGAGAGTTCAGGTAGAGGATGCAAAACCTTTCAAATCCATTAAAGTAAAATTCCTTTTAGAAGGAGAAATTGATCCTAAAAAAGCCTTGAAAGCTGCAGAATTATCTTTCGAAAAATATTGTTCTGTATCAAAAACGTTAGAACCAAACGTAGAAATCGGATACGAAGTATTCGTTAACGGAGAAAAAATTTAAAACTATAGATGAGGCTTTCAAGCCTCATTTTTTATTTAGCCACTAATGCACTAATGTTTTAATAATATACTATCCTATAAAAAATAGGTATATAGGCTTTATGTGAACAAATAATTCGTGAATTCGTTGCAAAAAAAATAGTGTACAAAAAAGAAACCGGATGAAACATCCGGTTTTTTATTACTCATTACCTATTACTGATTACTCATTAGAAGGTAAGTCTTGGTTTTATCAATTTAGCCACAGTGGCTGTCCATCCTGTTTGATGAGAAGCACCTACACCACGACCGTTATCTCCATGGAAGTATTCAAAGAATGTGATATAGTCTCTAAAATGCTCATCATAATTGAACTTCGGATTTCCACCATTGAAGGCACGTTGCCCATGTTCATCTTTTAAGAAAATAGAACAAAGTCTTTTACTGATATTTTGAGCCACTTCATCCAGGTTTTTTTTATCCCCACTTCCGGTTGGAAACTCTACTTTCAGACTGTTTCCGTAATAATAATGAAAACGTTGTAAACTTTCCACGATGAGGAAGTTAATAGGAAACCAGATGGGTCCACGCCAGTTGCTGTTTCCACCAAACATTCGGCTGTCGCTTTCTGCCGGAGTATAATACACAACATTTTCATGACCATGAACAGAGAATACAAAAGGATTTTCTTCATATACCTTAGACATGGCCCGGATTCCATAAGAACTTAAAAATTCTTTTTCATCCAGCATTCTTGTTAAAACCTTAGTTAATCTGTTTTTGCGGAGAATACTCATCAGGTGTTTTCTGCCTTGCCCTTCCTCGTCCCAATGAGAAACCAATTTGGTGAGTTCCGGTTTATTTTTTAAGATCCATTCCATTCGGGTTTTAAAATTCGGCATCTTTTCCAGAAGTCTGTGATCTACGATTTCTACAGCAAACAAAGGAATTAATCCAACAATACTTCTCAATCGTAAAGAAACACTATTTCCGTTTCCGAGTTGGAGAACATCATAGAAAAATCCATCTTCCTCATTCCATAAACCTTTTGTTCCTTCTCCCAGATTTTCCATGGCTTCTGCGATATAAAGATAATGTTCAAAGAATTTGATAGCCATATCTTCATACACTTGGTAATATTGGGCAAGTTCCATGGCAATCCGCATCATATTCAGGGCATACATGGCCATCCAGCTTGTTCCGTCTGCCTGTTCAAGATGTTGGCCATCCTCTAAAACAGTATTTCGGTCAAAAGCTCCGATATTATCCAGCCCAAGGAAGCCGCCTCCGAAAATATTCTTTCCGTTTTTATCCTTTCGGTTGACCCACCATGTGAAATTCAGAAGAAGCTTTTGGAATACTTTTTCAAGAAATAATAAATCTGGCTTTCCATTGTTTTTTTCATCAATCTTAAAAACCCTGAAGCAAGACCACGCATGTACAGGCGGATTCACATCACTCATATTCCACTCATAGGCTGGCAGCTGTCCGTTAGGATGCATATACCATTCTTTAGTCAGAAGTAAGAGCTGTCCTTTAGCAAATTCCGCATCAATGATAGACAAAGGAACACAGTGAAAAGCTAGATCCCAGGTTGCATACCATGGATATTCCCATTTATCAGGCATGGAAATAATATCTTTATTATGAAGATGGTTCCATTCTGTATTTCTTACATAATCATGAAAATTTCTTGGAGCTTCAAAGTTCGGATCCCCTTTCAGCCATTTTCCGATATTGTAATGGTAGAACTGTTTATTCCAAAGAAGTCCTGCAAAAGCCTGTCTTTGAACGTTTCTTTCATCTTCATTGGTTGTATCATTTTGAACTTCATTATAAAATTCCTCTGCTTCAGCCTTTCTGGTCTCGAAGATTCCATCAAAATTATCAAATGGCTCATCGCTTTCATCAGGACATAGCCTGAATTCAAAGACCTGAGATTGTCCGGCTCCAATTAATTCATCGATTAAAAAAGAAGCTTTAGTTCCTCTTTTCTCGGGATTTACCGTATTGCTGCGGTGAATAATATAATCATTGATTCCATCTTTAAAGTAAGTGTTTTCTGCCTGAGGAGCTCCATAAAGCTTGGGAGTATTGGTTTCATTGTCACAGAATACACTTTCAGCGTTCCCATTTCTTGAATAAAACTTCTTGATGGATATACTATCGTGCTCAATAGTAATACTTCCGTCATGCGAAGCATTCATTTCAGCTTTATAAGTATTGTATCCCCATTTCCAGTTATTTCTGAACCATGTGGTAGGTGCAACCACAATAGGTGCATCATATTGACTTCGGTTGCAAACGGTTACTCTTACCAGGATATCATTGTGATCGGCTTTACAGTATTCAATAAAAATATCAAAATAGGCATCGTTGTCAAAAATTCCTGTGTCAAAAATTTCATATTCCGGCTCCTGTTTGCTGCGGCTTCCGTTTACTGCAACAAGTTCATCATAAGGAAATTGATTGATAGGATATTTATAAACCATTTTCATATAGCTATGAGTAGGCGTATTATCCAGATAATAGAAAATTTCTTTGATGTCTTCACCATGGTTTCCCTGTGGATTGCTCAATCCAAAGAAACGCTCTTTAACAATTTTATCCCTTTTATTCCAGAACGAAAGGGCAAAGCAGAACAGCTGCTTTACATCAGAAATTCCTGCAATACCTTCTTCACCCCAACGGTAGGTATAGCTTTCCGCGTTATTATGATTGGTGTAATTCCACGCATTCCCGTCCGGGCTGTAATCTTCCCGTACATTTCCCCATTGCCGGTTGCTTACATAAGGTCCCCAGTTTTTCCATTTGGTATCTTGTAATCTTTCTTTTTCGGCGATCATATTTCATCATTTTTCAATACGAAGTTAGTTTTTTTGTAAAATAATTCCAATTCATTTTATCTGAATAATAATTAATATGCCTTTGAAATACTTGTGTTTAAGGGCTTTTTTAAATATTAAATTAATTTTTTTTTGATTTTAAAAGAAAAGAACTACCTTTGCACTATTCGTTCATTCAAATATTGAAAATGTTATCAAGAAAGGTTGAGGGATTAGACCCTATGAAACCTTAGCAACCCTTTGCGCAAGCAAAGAAGGTGCTACGTTCTACCAAAGTAATTTTGGACAGATAACTTACTGAAGTTCTTTTCAGCCATTTCCTGTGGCATTTTCAATTGTATTAAAATTTAATAGAATTGAAAACAGAACTAAACTATATTAATCTTTCGTATCAAACCAGTTCCCAAAAGGAATACAATATCTCGTTGAGCTATGAGCTTTTCGGGAAAGACCTGTTTACAGCTCCTATCATTTTAATTAATCATGCCCTTACCGGAAATTCAAACGTATCCGGAGAAAAAGGCTGGTGGAAACAATTGGTAGGTGAAAATCAGATCGTTGATACCAATACATATACTGTTCTGTGCTTCAACATTCCCGGAAACGGATACGATCATTTTTTAATTGAAAATTATGAAGACTTCACCCCTTCAGATATAGCCAATATATTTCTGAAAGGATTAGAAGCTTTACATATTACAAACCTATACTCCATTATTGGAGGCTCCCTCGGCGGAGGAATTGCGTGGGAAATGTTAGCAAAACAACCCAAGCTGGCAGAAATTTTTATTCCCATTGCCTGTGATTACAGAACTCATGATTGGCTTCATGCACAATGTCTGGTTCAGAAATTTTTATTGAATGATAAAGATGAGCCATTACAAAAAGCAAGAATCCATGCCATGTTGTGCTATAGAACTCCGGAATCACTTAATGAAAGATTTCAAAATAAATACAATCAGGAGAAACAACGCCTGGAATCAGAAGATTGGCTGGTTTATCACGGTAATGCATTAAACGAAAGGTTTAGTTTGCAAGCCTATAAACTGATGAATCATTTGCTGATGAATATAAATACTGATGAAACAGCTCTGGAGAGAATAGAAGCACGAATGCACATGATCTCCGTAGATACAGATTTATTCTTCCCGGCTTCTGAAATCCGAATGTGTTTTGAAAAGCTGAAAAAGAAAAAGGAGAATATCTCTTATCACGAGATCCAATCTATGCACGGGCATGATGCCTTCCTAATGGAATATCAACAATTAAATAATATCATAAAAAACATTTTATAGAGTCATGAAAAATGCCAACGAAATAAAATTTTTAAAGAACAGATCAATTGTCAAATTTGAAGGAGAAGATTTCTTAGGAGAAATCGGAATTGACGGACGAATTTTTAAAGCGCTTACTTTAGCGCGTATCAGTGTGGGAGTAATTTCTCAGCAAGCAGTAGAAAATGGAATTTCTATTTTAGTACACGAAAACGATGCTGAAACAGCAGTAGCTTGTCTTATTGATGAATTTGAAGCAGAGAGAAAGTCAGGAAAAGTATCTCAAATATATAGTATCAACAATGTTTCTGTTATTGGTTTTGTAGCAGAAGACTCCAATAAAGTCTTTGCAGAGCTGGCGAGAAACAATGTTTTCCCATTGCTTTTAAACAAAGTTGCTGGTGAAAACAGAGTAAACATTGTAGTCACTTCTTCGCAGGATGAAAAAACAAAAAACATCATAGAGTCTGAAATCTTCAAAAAGCCGAAGACCGTTCATCTTGCCATTATTGGTCATGGAAATGTAGGGAAAACATTAATTGAACAGGTTTTAGAATCTTCAGAAGAGATTAAAAGACGTAAAAAAATAGACCTTAAAGTAGTTGCAGTAGCCAATTCAAAGAAGATTGCATTTAACAAAAAAGGCTTTGACGCCAACTGGCCTGATGAGGTTTTAACAGCAGAACAGCCATCCAACGTAGAAGAGCTGATCAATTTTTCCAATGAAAACCAACTGGAAAATCTAATTGTTGTAGATAACACGGCAAGCAAGGATTTTGTGAAGAACTACCATGCATTAGCTGAAAACGGATTCGACCTGGTTTCTTCCAACAAAATTTTCAACACTCTTCCTATTGAAGAATACCGTAAACTAAGATATACGTTGAGCAAAAACAACAGACGTTATCTGTATGAAACCAATGTAGGAGCAGGTCTTCCGTTAATTGATACCATCAAATTATTACACCTTTCGGGAGAAAATATCACAAGAATTAAAGGAGTGTTCTCCGGAACATTAAGCTATGTTTTCAACAATTTTTCTTTAAGAGATGAAAAATTCTCAACAATTGTGAATGAAGCTTTGGAAAAAGGATACACAGAACCGGATCCAAGAGAAGACCTATCCGGAAATGATGTGGCAAGAAAACTATTGATCCTGGCAAGAGAATTAGATCTAATCAATGAATTTGAAGATATCAACATTCAAAATCTGGTTCCGGAAAATCTATTGTCAGTTTCAAAATCAGAGTTCCTTTCAAGATTAGAAGAACTGGATGATGAATACCAGAAGATCAAAGAAAATCAGGAGCCTGGTCACGTATTACGTTATGTGGGAGACCTGCACGGAAACTTACAGGAAGAAAAAGGAAAGCTTGATGTAAAACTGATTTCTGTACCGGGAAGTTCTGCGCTAGGACAACTGAAAGGTTCAGATTCCATCTTTGAGATCTACACAGAAAGTTATGGTGAAAATCCAATTGTAATTATGGGAGCCGGAGCCGGAGCAAAGGTAACAGCAAGAGGAGTATTCGGTGACATTTTAAGACTAAGTGAAACAAAATAAATCAATTCAACAATCTATCAAATGATATCAATCCCGAAGGGATGATTTAGCCAAGGATAGAATAGAATTCTATCAAACATAATCACATCGCATTTATAAAAATGTACCCATTTTAAAACAAATGCACCGTGATTAAACATTGGAACAAGCATCATAAAGATACATTGTAATATCAATTAAAACTATATGGAAAATTTCGAAACATCAGCAATAAGAACCCAAACGGAGAGATCTCAGTTTGATGAGCATTCCACACCACTATATCTTACCTCCAGCTTTATTTTTCAGGATGCCGAAGATATGAGAGCAAGTTTTGCTGAAGAAAAACCTAAAAACCTGTACAGCCGTTTCTCTAACCCGAATGTAACTGAATTTACTGAAAAGATCGCCAAAATGGAAGGTGCAGAAGCAGGATATGCCTTTGCAACAGGAATGGCAGCCATCTATTCTACATTTGCAGCTTTGTTAAGTGCAGGAGATCATATTGTAAGCTGTCAGTCGGTTTTCGGATCTACTCACACTTTATTCACAAAATATTTCCCGAAATGGAATATTGAAACTACCTATTTCAAAGCAGAAGACGCTGAGAATGTAGAACAGTATATAAAACCCAATACAAAGATCTTATACCTAGAAACGCCTACCAATCCTGCGATTGAAATTCTGGATCTTGAGTTTTTCGGTCAGATTGCAAAGAAACATAACTTAATATTTATTGTAGATAATTGTTTTGCAACACCTTATCTTCAGCAGCCTATTAAATATGGTGCAGATGTTGTTGTACATTCTGCAACGAAACTGATTGACGGACAGGGAAGAGTATTAGGCGGAATCGCAGTAGGAAAAGAAGACCTGATCAGAGAAATCTATCTTTTTGCAAGAAATACTGGGCCTGCTTTGTCTCCATTTAATGCATGGGTATTGTCAAAAAGTTTGGAGACATTGGCAATCCGTGTTGAAAAACACTGTGAAAATGCATTGAAGGTAGCCGAGTTTTTAGAAAGTCACCCTAATGTAGAACTCGTAAAATATCCGTTCCTGAAATCCCATCAGAGCTATGAAGTAGCCAAAAAACAGATGAAGCTTGGTGGAAACATTGTTGCTTTTGAAATAAAGGGTGGCATAGAAGGGGGAAGAAGCTTCTTAGATAAGATCCAAATGTGTTCACTTTCTGCAAACTTAGGGGATACAAGAACGATTGTAACCCACCCGGCATCTACCACACACTCTAAACTGTCAGACGAAGAAAGAAACGAGGTAGGAATTACAGCAGGATTAGTTCGTTGTTCAGTAGGTTTAGAAAACGTAGACGACATTATCGCAGACCTAAAACAAGCCTTAGATTAACCACAAAGAGCCCCAACGGGGCGATTTAACCAAAGATAGAACGAAGTACTATCAACCCCTATCAACCCCAAACCTATCAGTCTCACTCAACAACTATAAAAAGAGATGACAAATATAGAATCACTAAACAAAGCCCTCAAAGAACGTATCCTGGTACTGGACGGTGCTATGGGAACCATGCTTCAGCGTTACAAGTTCGAAGAAGAAGATTACCGTGGCGAGCGTTTCAAAGACTGGGAACATCCGGTAAAAGGGAATAATGACCTGCTTTCTTTGACACAGCCTCAGGCCATTGAAGAAGTACATAAGAAGTACCTTGAAGCAGGAGCGGATATTCTTGAAACCAATACATTCTCCGGAACTACTATTGCAATGGCAGATTATCATATGGAGGAACTTGTGTATGAGCTGAATTACGAGTCAGCAAAAATTGCCAGAAAAGCCTGTGATGAATACACTGCGAAAAATCCGGATAAACCGAGATTCGTTGCAGGATCTATCGGACCAACCAATAGAACGGCAAGTTTAAGCCCTGATGTGAATGATCCTGGATACAGAGCCATTACTTTTGAAGAACTGAGAGTCGCTTACAAACAACAATGTGAAGCTTTATTAGACGGTGGTTCAGATATTCTATTGGTAGAAACCATCTTTGATACATTGAATGCTAAAGCTGCTCTTTTTGCTATTGATGAACTTCAGGAGGAAAGAGGAATAAAAATTCCGATTATGGTTTCAGGAACCATTACCGATGCATCAGGAAGAACATTGAGCGGACAGACAGCAGAAGCCTTTTTGATCTCTGTTTCCCACTTGAATTTATTAAGCGTCGGCTTTAACTGCGCATTAGGAGCAGATCAGCTGACTCCTTATCTGGAAACATTGGCTCATAATTCAGAATTCTACGTTTCGGCATATCCAAATGCCGGATTACCGAATGCCTTTGGAAAATATGATGAGACACCTGAGGATATGGCGAGACAGATCAAGGAATATGTGGAAAAAGGATTGATTAATATTATCGGAGGATGTTGTGGAACTACTCCGGAACATATCAAGGCCATTGCCGAGCTGGTCGAAAAATATGACCCAAGAAAATTGAGAAAATTTGTATGATTTGATAGATTTTTTTAATTAAAATCAAGAATAAAGACTCGGTTATAAATATTATCTTTAAGTAAACCACAAACTTTAATATAATGGAAAAGCCGAGTTACTTAAAAGATTCAGAGGATGCCAAGCTGTTCAATGAACTAAGAAAGAAAGTAAACCAACGGGTAGAAGCTATTCCTGAAAACAGGGACGTTTATATTAAGATTAAAGCGGTAATTCTCCCCTTGATCTATGTAGGTTTATATTTTTTCGCTGTATTGAATGCAGAAAAACATTGGGTCTATATTCTGAGTTTTGTTTTAATGGGAATTTCTTTGGTTTTAATTTATTTAAATCTAATCCATGAAGCAGCCCATAACAACATCTTTAAAAGTAAAAGACTGAATGGAGTGGTGCTTCACATTTTTGATTTTATAGGAGCCAATTCCTATATCTGGAAGAAAAGACATATCGCAAGTCACCATGCTTATCCCAATGTGGATGGCTGGGACACCGATATTGAGCAGAGTGGTTTGCTATTAATAGTGCCTTGGATTAAGGCAAAAGGAGTACAGAAGTATCAGCATAGGTTTTTCTTTTTGGTATATCCGTTGTACTTGTTCAACTGGATGTTCATAAGAGATTTCAGAGACTTCTTTGATAAGGAAAGAGTGATTTTGAAAACTCAGGGAAGAATACCTGTTGTGGAGAAAGTAAAAATGGTGAGTTATAAGCTGTTTTACTTTTTTTATCAGATTGTAGTTCCTGTAGTGTTCTTTAAAGTATCAATCGGTTTAGCTTTAGGAGCTTGGTTTTTACAGGTGATTGCAGCAAGCATTTTTGCACTGTTTGTTTTATTGCCCTTGCATCCGCTTCCTGATAATGCTTTTCCAAGATTGAATAAAGATAACGGGCTTCCATTCAGCTGGCTTCGTCATCAATTGGAAGTAACCAATGATTTAGAAGAAAACAATTGGTTGGTAAGAAATGTATTAGGAAATTTTAATTTCCATGTGGCTCATCACCTTTTTCCCAATTACAGCTATATGTATTACAATGAGATCACGGAGGAGATAGAAGAATTTGCTAAAGAACATGGCTTGGCATACAAAAGATTTCCACTGTTCACCGCTTTAGGCAAGCACAGGGATTTATTAAGGCAGAATGCAAATAATGCCTACTATATTTTAGAAGAATAAAATGAAATATTTAAGATTATCAGGCCTTGAGCCTCTTATCATAACGCCGGAAAGTAATTTCATCAACGTTGGTGAAAGAACTAATGTTGCCGGTTCCAAAAAGTTTTTAAGACTCATCAAAGAGGAGAAATTCTCTGAAGCCTTAGACATTGCCCGCCATCAGGTAGAAGGAGGTGCCCAGATTTTGGATGTTAACTTTGATGATGGTTTGATTGATGGAAAAGCATCTATGATTAAATTTCTGAACTTAATTGCTTCAGAACCGGATATTGCAAGAATCCCGATCATGGTAGACTCTTCCAAATGGGAAATTCTGGAAGCAGGTCTTCAGGTAGCACAAGGAAAGTGTGTGGTAAACTCCATCAGCTTAAAAGAAGGTGAAGAAGAATTTATCAAACACGCCAAAGCGATCAAAAGATATGGAGCTGCAGTAATTGTAATGGCATTTGATGAGGTAGGGCAGGCCGACAGTTTTGACCGAAGAATTGAAATTTCAAAACGGTCTTATGATATTTTGGTGAACCAGCTTGGCTTCCCGGCAGAAGATATCATTTTCGACTTAAATATTTTCCCAGTAGCAACGGGAATGGATGAGCATAGAAGGAATGCCATCGATTTTATTGAAGCTACACGTTGGGTAAGACAAAATCTTCCGTATGCATCTGTGAGTGGCGGAGTAAGCAACGTTTCCTTTTCATTCCGTGGAAATGATACCGTAAGAGAAGCCATGCACTCCGTATTTCTTTACCATGCCATTCAGGCCGGAATGAATATCGGTATTGTAAACCCTGCCATGCTGGAAGTTTATGATGAGATTAATAAAGAATTGCTGGGACTTGTAGAAGATGTAATCCTTGATAAGCGAGAAGATGCCACAGAAAGACTTCTTGATTATTCAGAAAAACATAAATCAGTCAAAAAAGAAAAAACGGAAGATCTGGAATGGAGAAACAATCCATTACAGGAAAGAATTACCTATGCTCTGGTAAAAGGAATTGACCGTTTTATTGAAGAAGATGTAGAAGAAGCCAGACAAGTAGCTGCAAAACCACTTCACGTTATTGAAATTAATCTGATGACCGGAATGGGAGTAGTAGGAGACTTATTCGGAAGCGGAAAAATGTTCCTGCCACAGGTAGTGAAATCGGCAAGAGTAATGAAAAAAGCTGTTGCTTACTTACAACCGTATATTGAAGCAGAAAAAGACGGATCAAGACCGGCTAACGGGAAAATCCTGATGGCTACAGTAAAAGGAGATGTTCACGATATTGGAAAGAACATTGTAAGTGTAGTTTTAGGTTGTAACAACTATGAAATTGTTGACCTTGGCGTAATGGTTCCTGCTGAAAAGATCATTCAGACTGCCATTGCAGAAAAAGTAGATGTAATTGGATTAAGTGGATTGATTACCCCAAGTTTGGATGAAATGGTGTACATCGCTTCAGAATTAGAAAGACAGAATTTAGATTTTCCTTTATTAATTGGTGGTGCTACCACTTCAAAAGCACATACCGCAGTGAAAATCGATTTAAAATATAAAAATGCAGTCGTTCACGTTAATGATGCTTCAAGAGCTGTAAACGTGGTAAGTTCATTATTAGGAGACAGAAATAAAGAATATGTTTCTGATTTGAAAAACGATTACTCAGATTTTAGAGAAAAGTTCCTGAACAGACAGGTGGATAAAGATTATGTTTCCATTGAAGAAGCAAGAGAAAATAAGTTCAAAATAGACTGGGAAAACGAAAACATTTTCACACCGAACAATTTAGGGATCACTGTAGTTGAAAATCAGGACCTGAGAGAACTATTACCTTTCATCGACTGGTCTCCATTCTTCAGAAGCTGGGATCTTCACGGGAAATACCCGAATATCTTAGAAGATGAGGTTGTGGGAGTACAGGCGAAGGAATTGTTCAAAGATGCTCAAGTTATTTTAAACAGAATCCTGGATGAAAAGTTATTAACAGCAAAAGCAATCTTTGGAATTTTCAAAGCCAACTCCAACGAATCCGATGATATTTTGATTTTTGATGAGAATAATAATGAGCAGGCTAAGTTTTTAACCCTAAGACAGCAGGCTCAAAGATCAAAAGGAAAAGATTATCTGGCATTAAGCGACTTTATTGCCCCACAAAGTACAGGGAAAACTGATTATATGGGCGCTTTCTGTGTAACTACAGGTTTCGGAACTGATGAATTAGCAGAAGAATATGAAAAAGCCAATGATGACTACAATGCCATCATGGTAAAAGCTCTGGCAGACCGTTTTGCAGAAGCTTATGCCGAATTTTTACATAAAAAAGTAAGAACAGAATATTGGGGGTATGCCGTTCAGGAAGAATTAAGTAATGAAGAATTAATTGCAGAAAAATATAAGGGAATCCGTCCGGCACCGGGGTATCCGGCTTGCCCAGACCATTTGGAAAAACATGCAATCTGGGATTTATTGAAGGTTGAAGAAAATATCGGAGTTTATTTGACGGAAAGTCTGGCAATGTTCCCAACAGCAGCTGTTTCAGGATATTATTTCGGAAGCCCCCATGCAAAATATTTCGGACTGGGAAAAATTGCAGAAGACCAATTAAAAGAATACTCGGAGAGAAAGGGAATTTCTTTACAAGAAGCAAAGAAGTGGTTGTCTCCCAATTTAGCAGATGGAATATAAATATGAAAAGTGCAATCCTCATTTTGTTTTTATTGATAAACATTTTTGCTTATGGGCAGAAATGTAATTATCAGACTGCTGTAAATACTGAAAACTTAAAACAAACAGGTCGGTTTAAATTATTGATTAAAAACAATGATGAAAAATCTTTCAAAATCAGCAAAGAGCTTAATCTTTGTAATATGAGATTAGAGAAATTCGAATTTTATAATGAAGAGACTCAGACTTTTGAAGCAGCCCATATGCCGAAAAAAGATATTGATTGTTTTACTTATAGTAGTAAAGCTATAAATCTCAAGCCAAGTCAAACCTACATTTATGATATAAATATTAAATCTGATTTTGAAGTACTACAAAGCAACAAGTTCTTTGAAACTTTCAATGATAGAAAATACAGATTTAAATTAACTTTTTCATTAGGCTCTTATGATAGATGCAGAGGATCTAACACCTTAATAACAGATTGGATTTATAAAAACTAATGAAATTTTAGGTAATAAAAATTAAAAATGAAGATAACAGAACACATTAAAAACGCAAATGGAAAAACCCTATTCTCCTTAGAAGTGGTTCCGCCACAAAAGGGGATTGGTATTGAAGATCTGTACACGAACATAGATCCGTTGATGGAATTCAAACCACCATTCATTGATGTTACCACGTCAAGAGAAGAATATATCTATCTGGATAAAGGAAATGGATTGATGGAGCGTCGTATCACAAGAATGCGCCCGGGAACATTGGGAATTTGTGCTGCCATTCAGCATAAATATAATGTGGATACCGTTCCACACCTTTTATGTGGTGGTTTTACCAAAGAAGAAACAGAATATCTTTTGGTAGATTGTATGTATCTTGGTATTGATAATGTGATGGCTTTAAGAGGAGACGCCATGAAAGGACATCAGTATTTTGAACCCACTCAGGGCGGACATGCAAGTGCGATGGATCTTGTGAATCAGATTAACAATCTGGGGAGAGGAAAATACCTTCACAACGAAGAACAGGTTTGTGATGAACTGAATAAATTCTGCATTGGAGTAGCTGGATACCCTGAAAAACACATGGAAGCCCCATCTATGAATTACGACCTGAAATGGCTGAAGCAAAAAGTAGATGCCGGAGCAGATTATATTGTAACTCAAATGTTTTTTGACAATAAAAAGTATATTGAATTCGTTCAGAAAGCAAGAGAGATGGGAATTACCGTTCCAATCATTCCAGGGATTAAACCAATTGCCACCAAAAAACACCTGAAAATCTTACCGCAGGTATTCAAAATAGACCTTCCGGAAGAGTTGATCAATGAAGTGGAGAATGCAAAAAATAATGAAGCTGTTAAGCAGATCGGGATAGAGTGGGCCATTGCCCAATGCAAAGAATTGCTGGATTTTGGAGTTCCTGTTCTGCACTTTTACTCAATGGGGAAAAGCGATAATATAAAAAAAGTAGCTGGTGAGCTATTCTAATAAAAGTACCAAAAATGAAGAACCCCTGTCTTAAACGGCAGGGTTTTTATTTTTATAATCTGATACAGAAATTTTTTCTTAAAGATAAAACTAGTTTGAAAAAGCCGTAGGCTACACACCTGCTTAGAAAGAATCAATGGAGTTGATTCCATCTTTGCTCCCTCAAAACTACAACAGCAAGCTAATAAAAACTTTGCGCCAAATAATACACAGCTCCCAGAAAAAAGCAAACTGAATCTTTAGGTAATCAAAAATATCAATACCTTCCATCTTCCTAACTAAAGAATTGGATGTCTTTCAAATTCTTTATTCCGATCAAATAAATATCGATAAGTTGCAAGCCTCCTGGTTACAGTAGTATCAAGAGTTTCCGCAATCTTAATCATCTTTGGATTAAAATCACCAATCCACTGAAGTTCCGTAATCGTAAAATCTGTATGTTTTCTCAAATGTTGAGTCCCTTCCCAGATCATATAGCCGTCAATCCCTTTCCTCTGCCATTCCGGAACAACACCGAAAACAAGACCAACCATTTTTTCATTCTTTTTAAAACGTTTTAAAAACAAGAACTTAAGCTTTTGAAAAACTCCAAACTTTCCGTTGAGGTATTTAAACCACTGGTTGAGGTCCGGAAGATTGATCCACATGGCGATAGGTTGATCATTCTCATACACAAACCATGAAATATGTTCATTCATAATAGGCTTCATGGTATTGAACATTTTCAGAACCTTGGCTTCTTCCAGTTGTTTTCCCTCTCCGTGAGCAGCCCATGCTTTATTATAAACCTCTGTAAAATCCTTCGCAAACTTAGGCAAGTTATTCTTTTTCATAGGTTGAGCAGAAATTGCTGGATTCCTTCTGTTTTTCTCGTGAGCAATGGTAAAAATGCGTGAAACTTCGGCAAATACCGGTCTGGTAAAACAAAGCTGTTCAAAATAGATCTTCAGCCCATAATTTTCAAAAAGATCTTTATAGTAAGGGAAATTATAGTTCATTCCATACAAAGGCTCTATAAAACCTTCAATTAAAAGCCCCCAGAATTTATCCCGCTCTCCAAAGTTGATAGGACCATCCATGGCTTCCATCCCTTTTTCCTGAAGCCAGTTTTTACAGTGGTCAAAAATGAAATTAGCCGTTTCCTGATGATTGATACAGTCAAAAAATCCAAATCCGCCGGTAGGTTGCTTCTGTTCATAACAATTGTTGATGAAAACTGCTACTTTTCCAACCGTCTTATTCTCTTTTTTAAATAGAAACCTTTTACATTCTCCACTCTTGAAGAACTTGTTTTTTTTTGGATCAAAAATCTCCTCAATATGCTTATCTAATGGGCGGATATAATTTTTGTCGTGTTGATAAAGTTGTGCGGGAAATTCCAGAAATTCCCTTTTGTGGTCTTTGCTTTGTACTTCTTCAACAATAATCATATAGTTTTTAATCAGAGTAGGTTATAAAAGATAATATTTTCATCCAGCTGAAATCTCCGTGATTGAAAAGTATTCAATAACCATAGATATCATAGAGGTTCCCATCAATCCAAAAAATGAATAAAAACTTTTCGGAAAAAATAGATGAAACAATATTATCCGTATTTTTGCTGCAAATTAAATAAAAATGGTTGATTTTACTGATAACGACGATGATATTTTCACTGGAAAAGAACATACGCCTATAAGGGAAGATGCTTTTGATAAATCGCCACAGGAAAAAATTGAAAAAATTACTGAGCTTTTTGGAGAAATTATGGAAACATTAGGACTGGATATGACTGATGATTCCCTGAAAGACTCACCAAAGCGTGTTGCCAAAATGTATGTGAACGAGATTTTCGGAGGTCTTCTTCCCGAAAACAAACCGGGTATCTCTACATTTTCCAATAAATATAAATACCGTCAGATGTTGGTGGAAAAAGATATCACCGTATATTCTTTTTGTGAACACCACTTTTTACCGATTATAGGAAGAGCACACGTTGCTTATATCTCAAACGGAGAAGTAATTGGTCTTTCAAAAATTAACAGAATTGTGGATTACTATGCAAAAAGACCACAGGTTCAGGAAAGACTAACAATGCAGATTGTAGAAGCTCTGAAAGAAGCTTTAGGAACAAAAAATGTAGCATGTATCATTGATGCAAAACACCTTTGTGTAAACTGTAGAGGAATTAAAGATACAGCAAGTTCAACCATTACGGCAGAATTAAGCGGAATCTTCAGAACAAACCCTATTACAAGACAGGAATTCTTACATTATGTAGGAAGCCATGCAAAATTAGACTAATTCAATGAACTATCAGATCCTTAAAAATATTGTAGATGCCGAGGTTCAGAGGTTTCAGACAATCTCTGCGGAAGACTGGGAATATAAAGCCAGTCCGGAAAAATGGTCCAAAAAAGAAATTATTGGCCACCTTTGTGACAGTGCTTTTACAAATATCCGTAGATTTGTAGTCACTCAATATAAAGAGAACGAGAATATCGTATACGATCAGAACATTTGGGTGAAAGCCCAGAACTATCAGAATGTTCCAGTTTCCGAATTAATTAATCTTTGGAAAGCGTTGAATTATCAGGTTGTTCATGTTGTAGAAAATATTCCCGATGACGCATTGCAAAGAACTTGTGATACTACTAAAACTGAACTTCAGAGGTTTACGTTAGAGTTTATCATTAAGGATTATGTAGATCATTTGCAGCATCATTTAAAAGCGATTTAATTATGATAAAATTTAAAAAAGTTTCCCATAAAATTTTTATCACCACGATTATTTGTTGTGACAGATTTTTATTTTAACTAATTTTTGAATCTTAAAACTATTGAATCTTTTAATAAAAAATAAATGCAACTAAAAATATACAACTCGCTTACAGCGGAAAAAGAAATATTCAAACCCATCTTAGAAGGAAATGTAGGAATGTATGTCTGCGGACCTACAGTGTACAGCAACGTGCATTTGGGAAATGTAAGAACTTTCCTTTCTTTCGATTTTATCTACCGTACCCTAATGCATTTAGGATATAAAGTAAGATATGTAAGAAACATTACGGATGCCGGTCACCTTACTGATGACGGTGATGTAAATAACGACAGATTCGTTAAACAAACCCGTCTTGAAAAATTAGAACCAATGGAGATCGTACAAAAGTACACAGTTGATTTCCACAAAGTGCTTGAGATGTTTAATTTGCTTCCACCAAATATCGAACCTACAGCTACAGGGCATATTGTAGAGCAGATTGAGCTTACTCAAAAATTAATAGATACAGGTTTTGCCTACGAAAGTAACGGTTCCGTATACTTTGATGTATTGGAATACAATAAAAGAGGATTGAACTATGGTGAACTTTCAAAACGTAATATAGAAGAACTTTTTGCAAATACCCGTGATCTTGATGGACAAGGCGAGAAGAAGAATCCACAGGATTTCGCTCTTTGGAAAAAAGCATCTCCCGCTCACATCATGAGATGGAACTCTCCTTGGGGAGAAGGTTTCCCGGGATGGCATCTTGAATGTACTGCGATGAGTACTAAATATTTAGGTGAAACTTTTGATATCCACGGGGGAGGAATGGATTTAAAATTCCCTCACCACGAATGTGAAATTGCTCAAGGAAAAGCTTGCAACGGAGCAGCGCCGGTACATTACTGGATGCATGCCAATATGTTGACGATGAATTCTCAACGTATGAGTAAATCTACAGGGAACTATATCCTTCCAATGCAGTTGGTAACAGGAGATAATGACTTCTTTGAAAAGTCTTTCCACCCGTCAATTGTACGTTTCTGCTTCCTGCAGGCACATTACAGAAGTGTGTTAGATATTTCTAATGATGCGATGATTGCCAGCGAAAAAGGATTCATCAGATTAATGGAAGCTGTGAAAGTATTGAATTCCATTACTCCTGATGATAATAAACAGTCAGAATTCAGCCTTACAGAATGGAAGAACAAATGTTATGAGGCATTAACAGATGATTTCAACTCTCCAATTCTAATCGCTCATTTATTTGAAGCTGTAAAATACATTTTTGCTTTAAATGATGGCAAAGAAACGATCTCAACAGCAGATTTTGAAGATTTAAAGTCAACATTAAATGCCTTTATCTTTGATGTCTTGGGATTACAAGCTGTAGAGGAAAATAATAATGAAAAGCTGGATCAAACCCTAAAAGTTTTAATCGAACTTAGAAATCAGGCAAGAAAATCCAAAAACTTCGAACTTTCAGACCAGATCAGAGATAAACTGCTTGCTGAAGGCATCGAATTAAAAGACGGAAGAGACGGAACATCCTACGTTCTGAACTAAAAATACAAACTTCGGTTTTACAATCATTCCGTAAGAATCCAATATACAGGACTCTTACGGAATTTTTTTTATCCACTTTTGAAAAGGCTCTTACTCAAATAGAGATTCTGTAGTCCCCTCGATGTATTTATTCTCTATTCTTCACCTTTTCTTTCCAATATTCCACCTTGCTATTTTTCTCTCTTCTTTTAATTTCATACTCTCGAGCCCTCGGACTTTCAAACACTATAATTTTTCAGGAGCTTAATCCCGCTATCCACTCATACTCCTCGCACCATTGCCCTCCAACGCTCAAATCCTTTCTCTTACCAACCCATGCTGCGGGGTAACCGTTTCTATCGGGGCTAGGGTAGGGGACCTGAATTATATAATAAGTAATGAGTAATGAGTAATGAGTAATGAGTAATGAGTAATGAGTAATGAGTGGCGGGGAATATAGAATATAGAATAGAGAATAGAGAATAGAGAATAGAGAATAGGGTGGCATTAATTAGTAATATTAAGCCTTATCCATAATGAATGTCTCCCATCATTCCCTTCCTTTGGAGGGGTGTCAAAAATTCAAAGAATTTTTGACGGGGTGGTTATCCAATTATTTCCGCTCCTCTGTGCAAATCTGCGCGATCTGCGGGAAAATAAAAAAATATAGATTCCACACTATTTTTATAGCAGCTTCTCAATAATAGAATCCTCCATAATAAGCATTCTATTATTGAGTCCCTTCATCTTTCATCCTGTTTTGTGTAATCTTTGTTATCCTGTAAGAATTTCACCAACGCTCAGCAACGTATTATTAAAAAAGACTTTAATTATTCTTTCCAAACCACTAGAAGTCCATCAATAGAAACGGGCTTTAGCCCGTTTACATTAAAAAAAGCCTTTTCCTCCGGCTTTAGCCCAAACCTATATCAGCCTAACGACTCACATCATATATATTATATAGTAACATATCTATTATATATAGGTATAAAACCCTATTCTATCCCTCTCAAAACGACATTCCATACCTTTTAAAAAACAATTCCACTCTTGTGGATAAGTGTTAATAACTACATAAATATAAATATATCAATAGGTTAAATATGGGACTTACTCACAATTGGTATAGCAATGTAAACTTTATGTTAAATAGATTTGCGTGGTATGGTATAAGTGTCTATCTTTGCCCCACTGAAAAACGAAAGAGATTCAGTAAGCGCAGGAGAGCTTTTAGATAAGCAAGGAACATTTATTCTACTAAAGGAAACGGACGAAAAAAAGCTTTTAAATTTTATCGAATAAAATTTGCGAGTTAAAATAAAGTTCTTATCTTTGCAGTCCCAATTAAGGGAGCGCAGAAGTAGATGGAT
>NZ_FNEG01000011.1 GCF_900100075.1 Chryseobacterium jejuense | reverse complement strand
GCAGACAACCGTGTAAAATCAATCCAAACGAGAAGCGGACATAGAATTGTTTTCACTGAAGATGAAAGCATTATCATCACAGATAAGAGTGGTAATGAAATCCATCTTGATACTACCGGCAGCAATATCAATATCACTGCCCCTGAAACGATGACGCTTAACTGTAAAAATATGAACATCAATGTAGGCGAAAACATGACTACTACGGTGGGTATGAATAAATCTGACAGTATAGGTCTGAACAATACAGAGAGTGTAGGAGCTATGAAAATGACCTCTGTAATTGGAAATGCAAGTACATTTATCACGGGACAACTGACAGAGATTATCGAAGGTGATGTACATAGTGAAACCAAGAAAGAGCGAAATGAAGTGAGTGAAAAAGATATGAATATCCAATCCGGAAAATTTGTTCATAAGCACGCACAAACAGAAGTACAAAACAATAGCGGTGAGAAATCGAAAGCCCACTAGCCATGAGTAGGACCAGAATTGTAAAAGGAACTTATACCAAAATATCTCAGGAGGGGCACAGTATGTATTCCAAGGAAAACATTATTACCTCTGCCGGAGAATCTGTAACTGAAACAGGGGTAGAACAAGGGATAAAATATGGAGACCCCGACGATTCTCCTAAAAGAAAAGGGAGAATTATTGATATTCTTATGTTTGTCGCCGGAACTACAGACCCTGGAAATACTGAAGGAACGAAACATAAGGCCAATACAAGCTATTGGAAATATATTGATGAAAAGACCAAGCAAGAAACAAAGGAAAGTTTAAATAATTTATGGAACAGAATCAAGGAACTTAGACCTCAATTTATTGATTTAAATATCGAAGGGGATTTTTTCAGCTGGTCCGGTGATAATGATACCAAGGAAAGAATCAAAGCTTCCGAGAGATTATTTGATCTGTTGTTAAGAATGTATCCTGGCTGGAAAAATCAGGAGGTACATTTGCATCTCATTGGTCATTCACATGGAGGTAATGTTATTAATCAGTTTACAGAGCTTATCTCTAGTAAAGATATGATTGCAAAATCCAGTATTTTGAAGCCTCGTAAGATTACAGAATTTCCTAAAGAATGGAAAGTTAAAAGTATCACGTATTTATCAACTCCTTTTTTCCAGAAGAAACATCAGTTGAATCATGGAAAATTACATAAAGAATGTAAGATCATAAACGTTCATAATGAGTATGATCTGACCCAACAATTGATTGCAGACTTCAGTTTGACCAATTTAGAAGGCTTATTGAAGTCATTTCAAGTAGATAAATTTAAAAAGGGTATTGAAACATTGAAAGATGTAGATAAAGATATTATTTTAACTTATCTTAAGGGGATAGGTCTTCCCAATAGCCATAAGAAAAGAGCAGTTCCGGCATGGAAAGAAATGGCAAAAGCTTTTTTGGGAATAAATATGATGACGAAAGAGTTTATCCAATATATTGGTTCTCTAAAAATTGAAAATTCTAACCTGCAAAAAGAAAAAGATTCATTTATTAGCCTTTTAAATAATTTCTTACGATGGACCTATGATGTATATAATAATTACAATGCCGGCATAGCAAAAGGGTATGATAAAATAACATGGGCACAAAATTTAAATCTGACACAGGGGCTGAGGGTTTTAAATATTTTGTTTGACATTAAAAGCAGTCCAAAGGATAGTTATCTCTTGAGTTTATTAGCAGGTGTATTTGGAGAAAATAAAGGAATCACTGATAGTATTGACGAAACATCCTGGACTCCCAAAAAGCAAACCAAAGCGCTGACTATTATAGATGTACCTATTTTTGAAAGTGATCCCTATAATTCCAGAAATAAGAGAAAAGAATTTGATGCTTTTTTAAAAGGAGCACAAGGTGCAGTATATGCCCGGGAGCTGGAAGATTTGCTGATGAGGTTATTTAGCCAGTTTATTAAACCTTCTGAGTTAAAGACAATTATTAAGTATGTTAATGAAGCGGAGTATATCATAACAGGCAATTTGGATGAACAACTTAAAACCTTAAGAGGAAATCTAGAAAGATATTATTCTTTAGTCGAAAAATATTATGCGGGGCTAGTTACAGCACAAGATGAAATAACATTTAAGGATGAAATGCCAAAACGACCAGGTACACTAGGATATTTAGCTATGGCATCTCATAGCTTAAGTCATACCCAATTGTGGGGGAAAGTTGAGGAAGGGTTAAAAAATTCATTTGGTTCAGGAAAAAATCCAACGTATAGAAAAAAGAAATAAATATGGAAAATATTCGAAAATTTATAATGGTTAGTTTATTGATATTTCTTATATTAACAATAGGAATTACATGTTGGTACATTTTATCTTTAAATTATTTAGAAAAATATGATCTAAAAAATACTATAAAAATAGTTACACAAATTGGATTCATTGGGGCAATAATTCCTTCTTTAACCATTTCATTAATGTATTATTTTATAATAAAAATAAAGAATAAACTATTGCTTTTATTTTTGATGATCATTTTAATTATTTTTTTAATATTTCAGGTATATTGGATTTCGATAAATTTATTCTTTTATGATATAAAGGGTCCTCAATCTTTTTTACAATCATTATTAGAAGCATTTTAACCGCAAAGTTTTATTAATCCATTAAAAATAATTATGAAAAAACTATCATCATCCATTGTTATATTTCTTCTCTTGGCCCATGTTAATTTATATTCACAGAAAGCTAATAAAAATAATTATACATCTCTGATACAAGAAGAAGTGGGGGATCTGAATAATGATAAACGCGATGACAGGATTATGGTAGAAATGGATGTGAAAGATGAAACCGGCCCGCTTAGAGTACAAATATTCCTCTCCCAACCTGATCAGAAATTTAAAATGATAGTATCTTCAACAAAACTCATCGAGAGCCAATATCCAGCTAATAAAAAAGGAGAGCATAATGGCAATCCTATTCCGGGACTTTTTATTGAAGATGGTAAGTTAAAAATGCTTACTAATATTAATGACCGGAAAAGCAGCTATGAATTCAGACTGAATAAAAATAATTTTGAATTGGTAAAAATATCACGGGTAATATGGGATGGAAGAGATACCACTTTTGAAACGAGAATTGACTTAATAGCCAAAACGAAAGTTGAGTATGAACAGGTGACAGGTTCTGAGAAACTTTTAAATAAAAGGAAAAAAGAGATTAAAATCAATGCTTTGCCGAAAATACAGGATTTAAGTTTTTCTGATTTGGAAAAGTTTTAGAACTTCTGGTTTAATCTGTGTTTTGTATTTATTTCGGGATGTGTGGTTGATGTGAAACAATACAATGCAGGGCTGGTAACAGCAAAAAATGAAAAAGAATATGATGAAGAGACCGGGAACAGTACCTTATTTAGCTATGGCAGCACACAGTTTTAACCATACTCAGTTCTGGCCGGAAGTAGACATGGATTAAAAAACGCATTCAGTTGAGGAGTAATTCCTGGCTACAAGACGAAAGCGGCATTGTAGCATCTTTTTGTAATGAGTATTTCATATTAAACAATAAAGAATGTCTGAATTTTAAAATAATACGATAATGAGCTTAAAATCATTTATTGCTGAATTTCTGATACTTTTTTTACTCGTTAATACCCTGATAGTATCCTTCCTATGTATTGATATGCCTGAAGTAGAAGTGAATGCGGGATCTATCGTAACTATTATATTAAGATTTGGAGTTGTATTCTCAATTCCTATCTCCTTACTTTTAACCGGAGCTCATTTTTTGTTGAATAAAGTTGCTAAGAATGTATTTTTAAAAGTCTTAATAGCAATCATTGTGGTGGCTGTACTGTATTTAATGTATCATGTTTTTTTCTGGTATGTAGGAATCAGTGGGTTGATAGATGATCCTTTAGCAAAATAGATCTAATAGTTATAAGATGGAAATTTGCCTAACATTCCTAAAATAAATGTTTTATGAAGCCAGATCAATTAATACTCCTTTTCTTGTTATTAGTGATATCTGCTTTTAAGGGAAAAGCTCAGATTTCAGTATATAGCAACGAATCAATCATTGGAAAACTAAATGAAAAAACTGTAAGAACAGCATGTGAAAACTGCTATTATCAGGAAAGTATTGCTTTGTTTAATAAAAAAATAAAGATTAAAATTCCTGTAAGTATTGAGAATGGAAAACTTCAGACAGAAAGAATATTGGAAATTTCAGAAAAAGGAAATAACAAAATTTTAAAGTTTAATGCTGTATCAGACGGGAGCAGCAACTGGCTTTATCTGCAGAAGAAAAGAGATAGAATTCATATCATTAGGAAACTCAGTTATAGCAATGCTGTCTATGCAAAAGAAATAAAGAAAAAGGATTTTGATTATTTGCCGGCAACAGAGGTTTGTACCAGAAATGCATCCGGGGTAATTAATGAAGAAATTTCTTTTAATGGGCTTTTTATGTTTGTTCCTACTGACTGTTATAAATGTCCAATAAAAACAGATGTAAACGATTGTATAAAGAATGGGAAAATTAAATACAACTGGTAAGCACCAATGTTATTTTCCCCTTCAAAAGCTTAATAAAAAAACTAAATGACTACTTCCCAATCAAGAAACTGGCTGTTAACAGGGCTGATCTTAATGTGTTTTAGCTTGGTTATCGCCTGCAGTTCCGGTGATCCGAAGGCAGAAGAGAATAATAGGGAAGTAGAAAAATTTAATGATACAGAACTTTATCCGGATCAAAAAACAGCTTATACCAAAAAAGGGAATATCGTTTCATTTTATGCTCCTACCTCAGATCACAGCCTGTATTTAGTAACCGATCTGAATACCCATATTCTTACCATACAGGATCCGGAAACCATGAACCTTACAGGATTATTAAAAATTAATGATCTCAAATACATTCTACCCAAGAAATATGCTGATTTTTACAAGTTCGCCTTAGGAGCAGTTGGAACTGGTGGTGGAGATTTTTTTACCCATATAGAATTCAATGAACTGGGATTAGTCAAAACAATGGAAAGAAATTTTCCGGAAGGTAAAAATAAATACCTGTATCAATACAATAAGTATGGTCAGCTGCTGAAACTGGTTGAAAACAGACTGCTCGATAAAGTTTTGTTGGAAAACAGATACGATGAAAAATCAAGACTTATTTTCCAGAAGCGGAATGATGAAGATTTTAAATCAGAAAGAACCTGGGGCTACGATAAAGATAACCGTGTCCAGAAAGAAAAGGTCTGGGAAAAGGAAATAGCTCCCAATGGAAACGTAATCAAAGATGAAACAAAAACATTTTTCTATGAGTATAATACCCTGGGACAACTGATAAAAAAGTATACCCAAAACCGGAATGATGTTGTTGAATATACTTATAACAATGAACATAAACTAATCAGCATCCTTAAGTATTCCGGAACTATAGACAAGGATCATCCTGAAAAGATCATCAATCATTTTGTTAAAAAAACATATATCTATCTTAAAGATGAGGTGGCTGAAGTCATAAGCTATGAATATAAAATAACAGATTCATCTGTTTTAATTAACGGAAAATGGGAAACTATGTCCCTTGAAGAGCAAAAGAAGCAGGCATGGGAAAAACTGAAAGATCAGTCTGCTATTCCATTACAAATTATAGAAACAAAATATTCTTATCAGCCTTTGGAAATCAATATTGCGGCCCATAAATATAGCATTTATAGTAATTACAACGGACAAAAGGGACAAAGCAAGCAACTTGTTGATTCAGATTCCATGAGATATGTGCTTGATCATGGTGGGCGGATTATTAAAAAAGAAATCTATAATACTGATACAAAGGAAACGGACGTCCAGCAAATTTTCTACTAAAATATGGGATTATTACGGATTCTTTTGCATTAAAAATATTGATTATATTGTACCGCTCATAAGAAGAAATTGTATTCTTCATCAATAAAACCATGGTATTAAATTAAACACTAATGAACACAATCACAGATCACTTTAAATATTTTTCGAAACTATCTGCTGTATTTATCTTCAGCTTATTTAAAATTTATGCCATAGGAATCCTTTCAACAGTTATTACATTTTCTTTGGGGATCTATATAATGGCCGAAAGTTTAGGCTCATCATTAGGACACAGCGGAGCCCTTGCATTCCTACTAGCAACAGTAATGGCCAAACCTTTATCTGCGGGACTTTTCTATCTGTTAATGATTGCAGCACCCTTTTGTATTGGTATTTTCTCAACAAAATATGGAATGTCAAGAATCATCAGCAGACTTGTTCAGGATCATTCCAAAACCATTTTGGTTCCCTTTATTGATAAAGTGGTTGGTAAAATTAAAAACAACGAGCCAATGGTTGTCCGTAGCAGTACAGATTATGCATTGGCAAAAGTAAGATTGGTTAATGAATTCAAAAATAGCTCAGAAAATAAAATCCTTAAACGTGTTTTAGGATATGCTTTGAATAAAGTGAAATTTGATGAACTGAATTTAGGTGATGAAAATGTAGACTTTTATGACATCATCAAAACCACATTGATTGAAAAACTACATGAGCTGGCAGAACCTTCAGCCATGATTTTTTATATCTACATTGGTCTTCAGTGGTTAAGTCTGATCATGCTATATTTTCTGAATATATAATGGAAATGAAGCTCTGGGAAAAGAAATACGGGATTTTATGATCTATTTAAAATTCAGCAAAGAATAAAAAAGAACTGCTATTACTTCTCTAATTGAAGAATTAACTATCTTTATCACATTTAGAATAAAATATTTAATTTTAGCAAAATAAAAGAACCACTTTTCGTTTCTGAATAATCAGCAATAAAAAGGATAGGTTCAAAAAGAACATCAAATCATCTGGAAACAATAGTAAACAGAACGCAAATATTAATATAAGAAAAATTATAAATGGGAGTACTAGTAACCAACGAAACAGTAAAACAGCTATTTCATATTGCTCAGTCGATAGCGAGGGAAAACTATAATGGCACGTATGGCGGTCCGCATATTTTGCAGGCCCTAATGCATAAAGATATTGGTCTTAATGAATTTTTAAAAAGTATAGATAAAGATCCCGGCTATTTTTATGAATGGGCAGATGTACGTATTGAAGAATATCCTAAGACAAGCCATCTTCCTGACGAGGTAGGTCAGGATGAAGCGGTAGATACTCTTATAGAAGAAGCCGATGATATCCGTTTAAAACTGGGACTGGATGAGATTACTCCAATCTGTATCCTTACTGCTATTGTAAAACCTCAGGTAGTATTTTCACTTCAGCAGTTGAAGTCATTACCACTGAGAGAACATGAAATTTTTAACTTATATAGAAAAGATACTCCGTTTACCGTTTCTGAAAATGGAGACTTTGCCTCATTATTCTCCAATGGATCAGACTTTACAGATTCATCCCTTCCATCTATTAAAAGCTATTGTGTAGACAGAACAGCACAAGCCAGAAAAGGAGATCTTGAAAACATCATCGGTAGAGATAAAGAACTGAGAATGCTGGTAGAAATCCTGTGCCGAAGAAGCAAACCGAATGTAATTATCATCGGAGAGCCCGGAGTTGGAAAAACAGCCTTGGTAGAAGGATTTGCTATTGAAATTACAAAAGGAAACGTTCCGGAAATGCTTAAAAACGGAACCCTTTTAGAACTGGACACAGGAGCTTTATTGGCAGGAACCTCTTACAAAGGTGAAATAGAAGACCGTTTGAAAAAAGTAATCAATGAATGTAAGAAAATTGAGAAAGCCATTCTTTTCATTGATGAGATCCATACCCTTTTAGATCCGAAAGGAAGCATCGGAAACGTTGCCAACCTTCTGAAACCTGAACTGGCAAGAGGTGAAATTACCGTTATCGGAGCCACTACCCAGGAAGAATACAGAAAAATCATTGAGCCGGAACAGGCTTTCAACCGTCGTTTTGAGGTATTAACCGTCAATGAACCGGATGAAAAGACTTGCGTAAAAATGATTGATGTTCTTCTTGAAGGCTATAAAAAACACCACGGAATTGAAGTCGAAAAAACAGCCCTTCCGGAATGTGTACGTTTAGCCAAAAGATATGCAAAAGGTAAAAAATTACCGGATGCCGCTATTGATTTGTTAGACAGAACCATGGCAGCCATCAAAATGCTGGACGAACTTTCTGAAAAAGAATTGGGCAGCTGGAAAGAAAGCTATGATGCCATTTTAAAAGAAGAATTCCTTGATAATAAAGATAAAGCAGACGAATTGATCTGGACTTATAATTTATTAAGAGATAAAATAAGCCCTATTTTATGGGGATCACTAAGTGAACAACCTGCTTTGGATAACTCAATGCCGGTAGATCAGATCCAAAAGATCATCGAAGATACCTATGAAGAGCTTTTACAGCATGCTGCGAAGAAAAGAGAAAAAGTAGACCGTTTAGAATTGGCAGCTGTGATGGCCGCTAAAACCAATATTCCAATCGGAAAAATTCAGGCACAGGAAAAAGAAAAGCTCCTGAATATGGAATCTCTTCTACTGAACAGAGTAGTTGGTCAGGATCACGCATTAAAAATCCTTTCCGATGCTATTGTTGAAAACCGCAGTGGATTAAACAAACCGGGACAGCCAATTGGATCTTTCTTCCTTTTAGGACCTACCGGAACCGGGAAAACAGAGCTTGCCAAATCAATGGCTGAACTATTGTTCAACGATGAAAAGGCTATGGTTCGTTTTGATATGTCGGAATTTAAAGAAGAACATTCTGCAGCATTACTATATGGAGCGCCTCCAGGATATGTAGGGTACGAAGAAGGAGGAATGTTGGTGAACAAGATCAGACAACAACCCTATACCGTTGTTTTATTTGATGAAATTGAAAAAGCCCACCATTCCGTATTTGATGTATTCCTTCAGATTATGGATGAAGGGAAAGTACATGATAAACTAGGAAAAGAAGGAGACTTCAGTAATGCTTTGATCCTATTTACTTCCAATATCGGAAGTGAAGAGATTGTAAAGCAGTTTGAAGAAGGAAAGATTCCTGAATCATCCTCACTGATGCAGATTATGTCGAATTCAGGAAGATTCAGACCGGAATTCTTAGCCAGAATTACAGAGATTATTCCTTTTGCACCAATCACGGAATCTATTGCAGAAAGAATCTTCAATATTCAGTTAAAATCACTTCATACCTCATTAACAAGATTAGGAATTGCTTTAAAAATTACTGATGAAGCAGTGAAAAATCTAGCTCTTGGTGGATTCAGCAGTAAATATGGAGCCAGACAGATCTCCGGAGTAATCCGTGCACAACTGGCAAGACCTATTTCCAAAATGATTGTAAGAGAAGAAGTGAAATCCGGACAAACCATTCATGTAGACTGGAATAAGGAAGAAGAAAAACTAAGCTGGAAAGTAGTAGATTAAATTATAAAGCAAAAAGGCTGAATAGTAAAGTTGCTCTTTAGCCTTTTTACTTGTTGTTATAAATACATTAGAGATGAAAACAATTGTCAGAAATATCTTTACAGGGATAATGCTTTTGGGAACTGTTGCTATGGTAAACGGACAGTTTCTTACTGCATCAGATACCTCGGAAAGCAGCGTGAGAAAATATCAGGGTATCATTAATTCCAACAAAGATCTTGTTGAGTTTATTGAGCAGCTGCTTCTTCAGAAAGGGCTTCCAAAACATTTAAGAAATTTAGCCCTTATTGAATCCCATTTTGACAAAAATATTACCTCCGGAGCCGGAGCCGTAGGAGTATGGCAGCTGATGACAGCGCATGCTAACCAGTATGGTCTTGCAGAGCATCAACGTACAGATGTGTATAAAAGCACAAAAACGGCTGTTATTTCTCTTGCCAATTTGTATAAAAAATACAATAACTGGGTAACGGTAGTAGCCGCTTACAACTGTGGCGAAGGAAATGTAGCCAAGGCAATGCAGGCTGCAGGTTCCAGCCAGTACCACGAATTCTCTAAATACCTTCCTGCAGAAACCATCAATCATGTGAAAAAATATCTGAATGCCTGCTATGCCACAGGAGAGCTTCAGAGTGTATTAAGTAATTATAATTCTGCAAGGATCAATAAGGTGTTCTTTGAAGATGGAAACAGAAAAGCAACCACCGAAGCATTATCTGAAACAGAGATCAATGCTGGATTTAGTCTGAATGTAATAGCCGATGAGCTTGATGTTGAGGTAGGTAAAATTCTTGCCTGGAACCCTGGAATTACCGAAGAGCTGCAGAGAAAAGGGGAAAGCACTTTTTATCTTCCCACTGACTTGATGCCGGATTTTCTTCTCAGGAAGAATAAAATTCTTACCAGATCAATCAAAGAAAACGCAGGAGCTGGTGCAGGAGTACAGCCTTAAACCAACCAATAATATTGATAGTAACCAAACCTATTTACGGTTTGGTTATTTTTTTTGAGGTGTTTAATCTCCAAAAAGAAGATCAAAAGCAAGGTTAATTCATATAATTCATTACTGAAAATAATTTTTTTGAATAAAAGGAGTGTTTTTTTAGATTTTAGAGTCAAGAATTAGGGCATTTTCTTTTTTGATTTTATGCGTTTAAGCAAAAGTTAATAGGTGTTAATTTTTCCTTAAAAGATATTAATATTTCTCATTGATGTGTAAAATTCTACATATGGTCAGTGTTTTATGAGTTTTAAAAATTCCTTTATATAGAGTGGTTAAGTAGAGTTATTAAATCTAATGTCGTAGAATTACTACATAAAGTCGTAGAACTACTACAATTTTTCAGATTTATAGTTAAAAGTTTTTTTCCCGAAAAAAGACCCTCTATATTTGCTAAACAATCACTGAATCACAAAATATTATTAACGATTAAAATTTACAAATCATGGCAGAAAGAAATTCGAGAGGAATCTTAAAATTCAACAACGGAGAAGGTCAGAAACTATTAAAAATGAACTACAGCGTATCAAGATCAACAGACGTATCAGGACGTGTAGCATCAGACCCTTCTAACGCATTAATCAAAGTTACAGTAGAAGCTACTGAAAAATCAGACATCCTAGAAAGCTTATTGAACGGAAAATATAAGCCAACAGTAGGAGAAATTGTTTTCAACAAATCTCACGAAGAAGGAACTCTAATCAATTTAAAATGGGAAAACGGTTACGTTATCCAACACGAAGTAGATTTCGATGCAATCGACAGCAACAGTATGTTGATCAGCTTCGTAATCAGTGCTGAAACTATCGACTATGGTACTTCTCAGTACGCTGGACTGTGGCCTTCGGCAGGTAAATAAGCCTATTCATCATCTTAGTAAAAATAAAATTGGTACAGGACAGTGCGCTCGAAAGAGTATACTGTCCTGTTTTTTCATAAGGACCTATAGATTTCAGACATGAGCCATTTAACAAGCAGATCTTGTAGATCTAACCTTATATTTTTTGATTCTGTTGCTGGATAATCAGCAGTTTATTTAATTTTTAACTTAAACACAAACACTATGTTTCAGGATGACAAGACAATTAAAGAAGATAGCCCAAAGACTGATTTGAAAGGGAGCAAAGAGCAGTTGAAAAATGTAAAGGAAAACGTTGCTGAAAAAGCAGAAGATAAGCTGAATAAAGCGGGCAGTAAAGTGAATAAAGCTGTAAAAGAAGGACAACAGGGCATGAGTGCTGTACAAGGTGGCAATATGTTTATGAACCAGACCTTTGTTCCGAACAATCCTTCTATCGTTGAAAATAAAGTGTGGGCTAAACAACCCACCTCAAAAATACACAATGCCGAAGCCATTCCTCAAAGTATTATCGCCGGAATCAACCGTGTGGTAAAACTGGATGTGGTTATTGAAGGGCAGATCATCAACCATTTTAAACATTTTAAGCTGGTACAGAGTGCTGCCAAACATCATGAATTTAGTCTTACCCTGGCTCATGATACATTGGGTAGCGTAGAAAACCATAATCTTCAGGAAGCACAGAATTTCCTTGGAAAAAGAATCACTGTTGTTTTTAAATATAAAGATATTATACAGGGAGCGGAACGTAATTTCGTGGGAGTAGTCACAGAAGTAGGGTTCAGCCAGGAAAAAGGAAGTCTTGGAAATATTGTTCTTAAAGGATATAGCCCTACAGTACTTTTGGATGCGGCACCTCACATTCAGAGTTTTGGAGGAAGCCAGCCCATGAGTTTGAACAGTATTGCGTATCACGTTATCAGTGAAGGGCTGGGACATAATAAATTTGATTTCAGAGTAGATGCCCAACATGGAAATGTTTCCTACAGCTCACAATACGAAGAAACGCACTATAATTATCTTGCGAGAATGGCAGAAGCTTACGGTGAACAGTTTTTTTATGACGGTGAAGTATTGCATTTTGGAAAACTCCCACCTCAGGAAAAACCAGTAAAACTTACGTATGGAAGCAGTGTAAGCGATATTGCGATCAAAATGAAAGCTCAGCACGTAAGCCCCAGTTTTTATGGCTACAACAGTAGTAAAAATGAAAAAATGACGGGTGGAAGCTCAAAAATCAGCCATACCTCGGATATTGCAAGACGTGCTTACGAAATATCAGAAAAAACCTTTACTACTCCATCTTTAAGAGTGGCTCCAATAAAAGCCACCTCTTTTATGGATATTGATGCTTCCCAAAAAGGAACTGCCGGAAGTAAGGCTTCAGAAGTTTTTATCACTTCCGGAACTACTACCGTTCCTTTCCTATACCCTGGATGTACGGCAGATATTGAAATGCGTAAATCCGATAGCAATGAAACTTCTTATTTCACCAAACTGATGATTATTGAGGTGACCCATGAGGTAGATGCCAGAGGGTATTATGACGGTAAATTTGAAGCCATTGCCGCAGATACTGGCTATATCCCACGTCCGGAATTTGAAACCCCAAGAGCAGAAGCTCAGTTTGCAAAAGTAGTTTCTAATACAGATCCTCAGAATCAGGGAAGAGTTCAGGTACAGTTTGACTGGCAGAATGGTCCGGATATTACAGAATTTATCCGTGTGATGTCTCCCGATGCCGGAAGCAGCGATAAGGTAAGCAAAAACCGTGGGTTTATGTCCATCCCTGAAGTAGGAGATCAGGTAATCATCAACTTTGTACACCAGCATCCAGACCGTCCGTTTGTCATGGGTGGAATGTTTCATGGAGGCATTGGTGCCGGAGGGGGAGCTGGAAATAATGTGATGAGCTTTAGTGGAAGGAGTGGAGCAGAATTAATGTATGACAATGGAGCTGGATCCATGAACCTTAAAGATCAGGGCGGAGCTCATATGTTTTTTGATGGTTCTGGAAATGTAGTTCATAATGCCAATAATAACAGCAACAAAACAGTAGGCAATGACAAAACTGATAAAATTGGCAACAATAAGAAACTTGAAGTAGGGTGCGATCATACCGCAGATGTTGGTAATACGCATAAAGTTGATGTAGGAAAAGGGAAAAGCGTACTTAAAATGGATAATGCCGGAGTTATTGATTTAACTGGAGCTGAAAAAATAACGATTAAAGTGGGAAACAGTAGTATTGAAATCTCAAAAACTGCTATTACTTTGAAGTCTGATACTGTAAATATAGAAGGATTTAGTCTTACCAATGTTGGAAAAAAAGCAGGAAATCCAGGAATAGTTATAGATGGTAATGTGACCATTAAAGGAGCTCAAGTAGATATTAATTAATCCTCATCAATAGATTCAGCCAGAGCAGGAACTGGAATTTTTTTAATTATTAATAGTAGAAATCCATTGTATGGAATACAGTAAGTATCAGATAAAACAGGGAGATTCATTAGAGTCAATAGCGGAGAAATATCAAATGACAGGGAAGGAGCTGCTGGCTTTTCATAATTCACACTCACCAGTGACTCAGCAATTTTTTGGAAATTATCTGCCCATTCATATTGATACAGTGATAATACCACTGCAAAAAGATAAAGAAGAGAAAAAAAACATTGATTATACATCTTACGAAAAAAAAAACAGATATAGAGCTGAACAACTGAATATAACCAGAATAGAAGACGAAGTAAAAAGCTATTCTCAGCTTAAAAAAGAATATGAAGTAGCTTTTAATTTAACAAATCATCTGGTGAAGGTTAAGCTTTGCGATTTTTTTTATGAATTTAATCCACCGGCACTATCCCGTGTTTTCGACTTTGTATCCGAAGTAGATTATATCAGAAATGACTGCTTGGTAGAAATCAATACACTTGGAAGATTCAGTAAAATTGCTGATAAAAATAAGATAAAGAAAAACTGGGAGCAGTTTAAAAGAAATAAACTTAACGAAATTGAGTTTATCAAAGTGGTAAAACAAACAAAGCCTCAGGAGTATGTGAAGCTTATCCAGGAAGGGGATTTACAGTTTTCCAGTCAGTATAATGACGAAAAAGATTATAACAGAGATCTTTTTTATCTTACCCTGTTAGATAAGTATCTGTATAATGCAGATGAAAATATGGAATCAGAAGAATATACCTATCAATCACAGCTTTTTCCGGATGTGGTTGTCCCTATGAAAGTGAGATATGATGTACTGAAAAAAGATGAAGATCTTATTACCATCAGAAAAGTTTGGGAGACAATTGAATCTGAAGAACTGTTGGACAAAGTAACCAAAGGCTATGAAAAGTATCATCAGCCTCTTATAAAATATAAATTTTCTGAGTATAAACTTGATATGAGAAATCTGTTTACTTACAATCTGAAAACAAAAACATTGGAGAAAGCAGAGTTATCAATCATCGAAAATATAGAGAATAATATAAAATCTGAATGTATATTTAATCTGAGAAAAATATAAAAGCATTCATTAATTCTGGAAAGATATGATTTTTATAAAGACATTAAACAATAGTAAAAAGGTAGGTGTTGTGATTTTAACACTCCTTATTGTGCTGTTGTATTCTTATTTTGTACCGGGTTGGGAATATCTTGCTGACGTAATTCACTCGCCTAATCTAAATATTAACAGTACTTTTCTATATTTTGTACTCTTTCTATTTTACATGTTTCATGGTATTGTTATCTATAAGATTTTAGAGTATATTTTTTCGTCAAAAGGAAGTATCAGGTTTATTGATCAATCTATAAGTATAGATTACAAAAAGAAAAGCTATACACTCCTTAAAAATGAAATAAGAATAGAAGATCATAAAATCCAGTTTCCATTTGAGGGTAATAAAATTACTGTTTCAAGACACCCATTTCAGAGCAGTACACAGGAATACAATGATTTTTTAATGGATTTGAATGGAGATAATGAAAGTAAGATAGCCAATACAGACGAGCAGATTCTGGTAAACTCTTTTTTGATCAAAAATCCTAAAGTTAAATTCATCATTTTCGTTATAATTGGCTTCGCTTTTATGCTATTATTTAGAAATATAATAGCACCTTATAAAAACGATATAGGAATAATAACAAGGACAAAAAATGCATTTTTGGAAATTTTGGTAACACTTCCTTTCCTGTTTTTATATTGTTCTCTGGTATATCTCTACTTTTATTTTACTTCGGGAATTAAAGTCATTGAATTAACAAGAGATGCTTTGACTTTTAAAGGTTCTCAACAATTTATTTTGCTTAAAAAACAAATTCATGAAGTTCACGTAGTAGAGAATGCGGCGGATCAAAAGGTTTTACGGATATTGTTTTATACAACCGATAAAAACACATATTCATTAAATTTTGTGACACCGAAGTTTGTAAATTCTATTAGTAATTATTGGAAACTCGATGGTTTTTCCCCGGAAATTACTGTTGGAACAAATAAAAATCAAATAAAGAAAATTTATAAATTATGAGTAGGTATCTTCCTCAGGAAACACATGTAGTTTGTAGCTATCAGATGAATCCATCTCCAGGAGTATTACTTGTAGATCCTAAAATGTGGAATCTTTCTGTAGTCTATAAATCAGAGAAACAGCCCCTGCTTACAGAAGTAGATAAAGTTTTAAAAGATGATTTTGAGTGCAAGAGCAATTGGGGGCAGGCTGCAGCATGGTCATTTTTGGTGGCTGGTTTAGCGCTGGGATTGGCCGTAGCATTTTCAATTTGTACTTTTGGGGTAGGAGCTATTGTTTTAGGAGCAGTAGCTGTTGCTGCAACAGTGCTTATAGCATCAAACAGTACAAAATGTAACCCTAATCTTGTAGAATGGGTCAATCCTCATTCAAATGTAAAATTTGAAGGACATAAAGCCCTTACTCAAAAATCATTTCTTAAATGTTCTGCCGGTCCGGGAATTCTTACTCCATTTCTTGATGAAGCAGAAGCAAAATCTGCAGCAAAAAATGTGGCTTTCAGAAATTGGGGAGAAGTCAGCTTAACAGCTGTAATCAGTGGACTTTTCGGATACGGTATCGGGCTTTCAGCTGGAACGGCAGCTGTTGCTGCCGGCGGTGGATTAGGCGCATTGGGACCAGGTCTTTTGGCAGGTGGAAAAGAAGCTACAGTAGGAATTATAGGTGCCTATCTTATTTTTCAACCCATTTCTACTTGGGAGGCGCAGGGAATGCAGGGAATATACGGTGGTGATGGTAATACTACTTATGATCAGATGCTGGCATCACGCAAAAATATGGAAGGTTCCTTTACGGTAGACACTCCTGATGATCCATATATCGGAACATCACAAACTACTGCTGCTGGAGAGTTACTCAATCTTTCTTATGATAAATATCGACAAAATCAGAACGAAAAGTATATCAAAGAGATTATGAACCTGAAGGGTACCCGTGCAGAACGGGAAGCTAGAACAGCAGAAATAGTAGCAGAAATGAAGAAAACCCGATCCGGAGCTCAGGCAGTAGAAGCCATGAAAAGAAAAGGTAGTGGAAAAATTCTTCCAAGAGAAAAAACAAGTAATAAAGGTAATCGAGTAATTAATGAGCATCGGGCTGAAACCAATAAAGCAATGAAAGGTCAGGCTGCTGAAGGTTTTGGAGGCGCAATAAATGTGGCAGGATTGGTACTTCCTTTACTGGTTTCGCCTCTCAACGAATGGACTTTTAGTGTATTAGCAGATTCATTTGCAAACCAGTCAGCGGGCGGAGTTACAATCAATGCAGCACAGAATTGATAATAAGATATATCAGGAAAAAGTAAGTAGCTATTAAGGCTTCAATATTTAATTTTTGGTATCTATTTGTATTGTGAGATTTTGAGTATAAACGTTTTATAATCGGGAAAAAGATAATCGCACAAAATTATTAATCAATATAAACGATTACGCTTCATAAGCTTCGTGTTTTATTCGCTATAAGTATTGTTGTACTAATAATCTTCAGAATTATTATTCCAGGATATCAGTAAACAAAGAGAGAAGAAGAAATTACTGATAAAGATATTCAGGTATACAAGAATAATTCAATGATTGTAAAAATTCCCAATTATGAAAGGCTTCCACAGGATGGAAGGGATGAAGTTTATTTTGACGGAGCTCCTTTTGTGAAAAAAAGTGGTAGAATGTCTGTAGCTCTTTTCTAATAATATACCATGAAAAAAACAACATCTATCATCATAGGCGTAATCGCAGCTCTAAGTATAATCGCTATTGCAAAAAATAATTATGTTTTCTCGTTTGGGGATAGTGAAAGGCTGGATAAAGGCTGGAAAGCTTATGAACGTAAAGAATATGGTTTTGCAATTACTCAGTTTGTAACGGTAGATTTAAAAGAACACCCTGAAATTATAATGCCATTGGCCAATTCATATCTGGAAGTAGGAGAACCCTATAATGCGCTCCGGTATCTGGAACCTGCTTATAAAAATAAAAACTACAGTACAGATGACCATACCAAGATTATCAATCTATTAGGAATTGCTTATATAGAAGATAAAGACTATAAAAAAGGAAGGCTTTTCATGGAAGAATCACGCAAACTGGGTAACCCATATAGTGAAAGAAATTTAAACATTCTGGATTCTCTGGAGCGAAGTCAAAGTAACTAAATTTATTATCTTAAGCGGAAAGAAAAATGATGATAACCAAAACCAATGAAAGACAGAGTATTTAGTTTTCAGGGGCTGAATTTCAAAACAGAACTTAGACTGGCTCTGTTATTAATCATTCCTGGATTATGTACCATGCTTGGAATTTTATTTGGAGGTGACCTGCTGTTTCCCAATATTCATTTCCTAAAATCGGTGGCGTTTGCCAGTATTATGACTATTGGAGTATGCATGATTACACTCAGGCAATTAAGCAGACTCGTTAAAGAAAAGACCTGGATCATCAATATAAAAGATAATCAGTTTCACATTACATTTAGAAATCTGGACTATCAGTTCCATGCATCTGAAATTAAGATGATCAAAAATCTTGGTAATATAGGATTACGCTACCTGACGATTAAAACAGCCGATAATATCATTAAAATAAGAGTAGGGGATACAGGACTCGCTCCATTTTCATCACAAAAAGATATTGATGAGTTGGATGCCTTTGTTCAATACATCAAACCTTATATCAATAAAAATTTCAATAAGAAAGAGCTCAGAAATATCATCAATACTACCATCATTCCTAACTTTGGAGTGTATGTGGTAAAAGGGGAAAAAATAAAATATTCAATCATAAACAAAATGAAGCCATGGCAGGTCATTATATTCATTTTAGGAATCGCAGGAGGAGTGATGATCCTTTTAATGACTTGTTTCATCTATTATATTGATCATAAATAAAAGAATAGCTCATCATGAAAGTTATATTTTACATTGCATTTATGGTTTCATTTGGATGGTTGCTCTTCAGGCTGCCTGTACTGTATCCAAAAAATAAAGCTTTACGTATTACTGGATTGGGAATTATTGCAGGGGTTTTGTTTTTTATCATAGCTCCCTTGGGATTTTTATTATACGCTAAGAATTTTGATCATAGTATTCTGATCTACGAAAAACAGCTTTTTAATATTTGTCTGGGAATTATTTCCCTGTTCTTCTACAGTTTCTTTGTTTTGCTATTTACAGAAGTGATCTTAGATAATATACTGATTAGATTCCATCAGACGTATAATGCGCAGAATCTGGATAAGAACCCTGTAAAATTTGTAATCAATAACGCAGACAAAATAAAAACAGGATTTAAACTGTTTTTTCTACTGGGTGGATTTCTTGTATATTATGGAATCTGTTTCGGAGCTTAACGTATAAGAGGAATGGCAAGAAGAGAATTCATATTAAAAAATGTTCTACCGTTTCAGATAGGCTGGACGGTGTTGGTGATTATCCCTTCTATGGCTTTATATGGGGCTTTGTATTATTTTTTATTTGATTTCAGTGTTTCTTTAATGACCATTTTTACCCTGTTGTATTTGGGAACATGTTATTTGATTCTGAAAGTCATTTCTGTTAAGATGACTATCTGGTTTGATGATAATTATCTTTATCTGAAAAAAAACAATAATAGATACGTAAAATATGCTAAGACAGATATCATAGGATTCTTTTCATTCGACTATGAGACAAAGACGCTGCAATTACGCAATTCAAAAATATACTTTAAGTTTTGTCTGAAGAATTCACACCCTATTTATCTGAATGATGTAGAATACAAAAGTCGTTATGATCAAGATAAAGGAGCAGAATTGAAAAGACTGCTGAAAGAAGCTCAAAAAGAATTGCAGTTCACAAAAATTAAGACTAAGAATAAGTTGCAGAATATATATTGGTATTCCGATCATTAAATTTGAATTTATTTATCAGTACAAATAGTAAGGAGGCCTCCAGTAAAACTGAACTATAAATGATGAGGTTTGGATGGTTTTTAAATAGCCATAAAGTAAGTTTTTTAATATAATATTTCTCTTTTAGGTGTAATAATTAATGTTTTATTGTGAATTTTTAATTATGGCTAAAATATTTATTAATAAGGGGTTGTGTTTTATGTTAACTCCAATGTCGTAGAATTACGACATGAAATCGTAGAACTACTACAATTTTTCAGATTTCTGTTCAAAAGCTTTTTTTTCAACTTAAAGGCCTTTATCTTTGTCTTACAATTATTGAATAACAAAATTATTACTAACGATTAAAATTTACAATCATGGCAGAAAGAAACTCAAGAGGAATCTTAAAATTCAACAACGGAGAAGGTCAGAAATTATTAAAAATGAACTACAGCGTATCAAGATCAACAGACGTATCAGGACGTGTAGCATCAGACCCTTCTAACGCATTAATCAAAGTTACAGTAGAGGCTACTGAAAAATCAGACATCCTAGAAAGCTTATTGAACGGAAAATATAAGCCAACAGTAGGAGAAATTGTTTTCAACAAATCTCACGAAGAAGGAACTCTAATCAATTTAAAATGGGAAAACGGTTACGTTATCCAACACGAAGTAGATTTCGATGCAATCGACAGCAACAGTATGTTGATCAGCTTCGTAATCAGTGCTGAAACTATTGACTACGGTACTTCTCAGTACGCAGGTCTTTGGCCATCTGCTGGTAAATAAGCCAGAACAACAAAACTTAAAAAAACTAATGGAACAGTATGCTTGTAGAGTATACTGTTCTGTTTTTTATCCATATACCACTAAAACTATATAAAAATGTTCAGACAAATTCTATTGATTCTCACTTGTACAATCTCATTCATTACTTTACGAGCCCAGAACACTTCCTCTCTGTACAAAGGTACAGTGAACGGGAAAATGCCGGTAACCTTATTTTTACAATCTGTAGAGAACGGTTGTGGCGGAGATCCTTTTTATAACGCGATGTACCGTTATGAAAAAGTAAGTAATTGGCTGCAGCTTAGCGTTACAGAAGGTGTAAAAGAGCAATTTGCCATGGTAGAAGAAGGTTTCACAGGATTGATGATTTTAAAGAAAGAAGGAGAGAACATGAATGGAACCTGGATTAGTCCGGATGGGAAAAAACAAATCCCTGTACAGCTGAAAAAAATAAACATAGGTAAAAAAGACATGGAAAGCTATGAGAAAAAGATGGAGCAGCTGAACTACGAAAATCACGATTGTTAATAAAGATTCAATGAAAAAAATAAGAGAATGTTCTGGCTGTTACACCCATCAGTAAAGAACAGCTTCGATCATTCTCTTCTCTTAGAGGGAATAACTCTTCCTAACACCCCAATAACCCCAAAAGCAAAAAAAATCTACCTTCCAAACGAATAATAAATCATCACTGACTATAAAAAAAATGATAAACGGAGCGAATTGACCATTCATCATTAACAATTCTTATCCCATACTTGTAACCCGAATCCAACCCAAAACTAGCAAATTATCCTCCTATTTTCTTATATTTGTTCATTATAGATAATATGGACGCAACACAAGATAAAAGGCTGTTTCTCATCGATGCTTATGCGATGATTTTCAGAGGATATTACGCACTGATCAGAAATCCAAGACTAACCAGTACAGGGTTAGACACCTCTGCCATCTTTGGCTTTACCAACTCTTTGATCGAATTGATACGAAGAGAAAAACCAAGCCACCTGGCTGTTGTGTTTGATGTAGGAAGAGCAAGCGTAAGAACCGATGATTTTGCTGACTATAAAGCTAACAGAAGTGAAACTCCTGAAGCCATCAAAATTGCTGTTCCATATATTCACAGGATTTTGGAAGGAATGCACATTCCGATTCTTGGGGTTGAAGGTTATGAAGCAGATGACGTTATAGGAACCATTGCCTGCAAAGCAGAAAAGGAAGGCTATACTACTTTTATGGTAACACCTGATAAAGATTTTGCACAGCTGGTTACCGATAAAATCAAAATTTATAAGCCAGGATTAAAAGGCGGAGATATAGAAATTTTGGGCGTAGAAGAAGTGAAAGCCAAATATGAGATCGAAGATCCTAAGCAGGTTATCGATTATCTGGCTATGATGGGAGATGCAGTAGATAATATTCCAGGATTGGAAGGAGTAGGAGAGAAAACGGCTATGAAATTCCTTAAAGAATACGGAAGCATTGAAAAGCTTTTGGCCAATACAGATCAACTGAAAGGAAAGCTGAAAGAAAAAGTTGAAGCCTCTGCAGAACGTGGAATTCTATCCAAAAAACTAGCCACTATTATTTGTGATGTCCCTGTTGAATTCCATCAGGAACAATACGATCTTGAAACGCCTGATTTTGAAAAAGTAAAAGAAGTTTTCGAAGAAATAGAATTCCGAAGATTATATGAAAACCTTTACAGAGCATTTGCTCCGGCTGCTACAGAAACTGCTGTAGTAAGTGAAGTTGATGTAAAACAGGCTGCTCCGGCAGGAACAGAAGTAAAAGGACAGGCAATGCAGCTTGATCTTTTTGCGAATTTTGAAGAGTTGGATCAAGCGACCTCTACAAAATCTTCTATTGAACAGAATGATCATCTTTATCAGTTTGTAGACAATCCAAAAGCTCAAAAAAAACTGGTAGACAATCTGTTGAAACAAAAGACGGTTTGTTTTGATACAGAAACTACTTCATTAAACGAGCTGGAAGCAGAATTGGTAGGAATGAGCTTTTCCTATAAAAAAGGATTGGCATATTATATCCCTTTATCCGAAAACAGAGAAGAAGTATTGCAGACGCTTGAGATCTTCAGACCGTTTTTTGAAAAAGAAGATTTGCTGAAAATCGCTCACAATCTAAAATTCGATTATAAAATATTAAAACAGTACGATATCACCGTTAAAGGAGCGATGTTCGATACTATGATTGCCCATTACCTGTTGAATCCAGATGGAAGACATGGAATGGATTATCTTTCTGAGGTATACCTGAACTATAAACCTGTTTCCATTGAAACCATCATCGGGAAGAAAGGAAAAAAACAAGGGACATTCAGAGATACAGACCTTAGAACTCAGACCGATTATGCTGCGGAAGATGCAGATGTAACCTTCCAGTTGTATGAACTGTTTGCTCCACAATTGAAAAAAGAAAATCTGGAAGAGCTTTTCTTCAATATTGAAATGCCTTTGATGGAAGTTCTGGCGAAAATGGAACTTGCCGGAATTTCTTTAGACGAAAAATGGCTGGCACAGGAAAGTATTGACCTTGAAAATGATCTGAGAAACTTAGAGAAAACAATTTTTGAACTTTCAGAAGAAGAATTCAATATGAATTCACCTAAACAGTTAGGGGAAATCTTATTTGAAAAAATGCAGCTTGATCCAAAAGCGAAAAAGACCAAAACTGGTCAGTACGCTACCTCGGAAGATGTACTTCAAAAGCTCGCTTCAAAGCATGAGATCATCAAACATATTCTTGAATACAGAACTTATCAGAAATTAAAATCAACCTATGTAGATGCGTTGCCTTCACAGATTGATAAATTAGATAACAGAGTACACACCAACTTCTCTCAGACTACAGCAGCTACAGGGCGTTTGGCAAGTGTAAATCCAAACCTGCAGAATATTCCGATCAGAACATTGAGAGGACAACAGATTCGTGGAGCCTTTGTTTCCGGAGAAGGGAAGAAGATCATCTCTGCCGATTATTCACAAATTGAACTTCGTCTGATTGCTGAAATTTCAGGAGAAGACAATATGATTAAAGCATTCCAGGACGGAGAAGATATTCATGCTTCCACAGCTGCGAAGCTTTTTAAAATTCCTTTGGAAGAAGTTTCAAAAACACAGAGAAGCCAGGCTAAAACCGTAAACTTCGGAATCATTTACGGGCAGGGTGCTTTTGCATTGGCAGAACAAACCGGATTATCCCGTACAGAAGCCAAGCAAATGATAGAAGCCTATTTCGAAACGTATCCGAAACTGAAAGAATATATGGCAGAACAAGTGAACAAAGCCCGTCAGATGGGATATGTTGAAACCATTTTGGGAAGAAAACGTCACTTAAAAGATATTAATTCCAACAATTTCGTAGTAAGAGGACACGCAGAAAGAAATGCAGTAAACGCTCCGGTACAAGGAAGTGCTGCTGATATCGTGAAAATTGCTATGATTAAAATTGATCGTGAACTGGAAGAACAGCAACTAAAAACAAAAATGCTGCTTCAGGTACATGACGAATTGGTATTTGAAGCCCCGGCAGATGAAATTGAAGCCGCTTCAAAATTAATTAAAACCGAAATGGAAAATGCCTTGAAAACGCAGGTCCCGTTATTGGTAGAAATTGGAGTAGGAGATAACTGGCTGGAAGCTCATTAATAAGTTAAACTTACTTGAATAATAAAATAAAAACTTCTGCTTACGAGCAGAAGTTTTTTACTTTTTAATGGTGAAGATTAACCTTTAATAAGTCTGATAATAGCTACATCATCTGTTGGTTTCATTCCATATTGATGCTCAAGGATTTTTATTTTTTTGTTGAGCATTTCTTCAGTAATATCATTTGGAGCATCAGTCATCAGGAATTTAACACAGTTTATACCTTCAGAATCAGTTTTTTTAATTTTTGAAAAACTAAGAATTCCATCAGTAGCAATCGAAATATCATCCAAACATTCAAAACATATCTTTTGAATTTGAGAAGTATACCACTCTTCAAAATTGTCATTAAGATGATAAGCGAAATAGTCTGGTTTATTATCCCGATCAAATTCTGTTATTTTTCCATTGATGCCAATAATTCCGTCACCAAGAGATAAGATGATTCCTTTGTCTTCTGAAGCATCATAAAGTAAGATGATGAGTGTGGTTAATAGCTCTTTCTCATCCATCATGAGATGATTTTTTAGAAATGTAACTTCCTGAAACAATCCTTTAATAATTTCTTTAAGCTGATCATCAAGACTATGCTGAACATTTTTTTCATATAACTCTCTATACCCCATTTCAATGATAATCTTACGCAGAACTTTCCCAACTAATGTGGAGGCAAAATGACTTTCCATGGCGGTAGAACAACCATCCATTACGGCACATACAATTTTGTTAGAGTTTATTTTTTTGATCAGAAGATGATCTTCACAGTGATTAGTATGATAATCACCGATTTGTAAGGAGGAATATATGTTCATGAATGAGTGGGAAGGTATTGCTTTTTCACCAATAAAACAATTCTCCATCCATAAGTTTGATAGCCTTTCCCGGTTTACGATATTCCCATCCAAGCTCAATGGCTTCAGTTATGCTTGATTCAATATCGCTGGGAGTGACTTGCATGGGTTTTCGTCCATAATATTCTGATCTGCAAAAACCTATATTAATTAAAAGAATCTGACCTTCACTTTCATGTTGAACAGGGATGTCATATTCCACATTATGTCTTTCAATGTGTGAAATTTTCTTTCTTATTTTCCAATAAAATACTTCATCAGTGACAATGATCTTTCTGAGTCCTTTTTTTGCGATAGACATGGTGTAGTTATTTGTCAGAAATTTCTTTAAGATGATCTATTTCCTTCTGCATTCTATTCTGCCAGTTTCTTCCATTCCTTTTTTCAAGAAAAGGAGCTACAGCGTCAGCATATTTCTTTTGAGCTTTATTATCAATAGGGTCAATGATACAGCCTGTATTCATATAAGTTATCCCATATTTTTTCTGAATACTATCTATACGATGAGTCGTGTGGGGATTTTGTACAGGTATTGAAATTCCACTTGTATATTGGAGAGTTACATTATTATTTTCAATATCCTTTTTTGCCTGAAGGAGATAGTTGTTTTCTCTTTCGGAAATTTCCCTTTGTGTTTTCAAAAATTCATTCGCTGGCAGGCAGATAAAAAATAATAAAACAAGACCATTGATAATTGGAAATATCCGAAGAAATTTAGCCCTGAAGTTTAATTTTTTAAAATCCAAGCTGCTTATCAGGTAAGAAACCAAGGCTGTAAAAGCAAATATTACAGCCAGGAATTCTAATCTTGATTCTTTTACAATATAAGGAAGATTAAACATCATCGGATAGTTTACTATATAAGAATTAAAGATATAGGCTGCTACAACGAGTAGAAGTAGTATTAGATTAACCCATATCAATTTCTTATTCATAATGATATTAAAATCTTAATAATATTTAAACGTCGAACTCAATTTCGCCGATATAATACAGCTTGTTTTCTTCTCCATCCACAGAAACAGGATTAGGAATTACAAATCTGCTGGCAAAAACGATAGTATTTACTGGAGTATCCAGACCTAGATCATTAAGTTTCTGTTCTAAAATAGGAAGCCATTGGTCTGCATAGGAATATTCTGAGAACTTTTCAATTAATCCTAATCTTTCATCTTCAAAACCATATTCTATAAAGTCGTCATCAAACCATTTGATGCTCTGAGATTCTGCGAATTTTGAAACATACTGATCGTCATTTTCTTCTTCCAGATAATAATTTTCATCCTCTTCTACAAAAGCATAAAATTCTTCTTCATTTTTAAAATACCCCAGCCAGAAGTGAGAAATTTCTTTGTCCATAATGTATTGTTTGTTGTATTATTTAATTATAATCGTTTAGAATGAGTACTCAAGATTGTTAATTTCTATCAAACTTTAGAGTCCTCATTTACTGTTGAAAAAATAGTTGCAAGCTTTACTTTTCCATTTGAAAGTGTAATATTACAAAAAGTTTTTCTTTACCTCCCATTTTTGAGCAGCAGTACACAAAGTCTGGGCATCAAAAATAGTTCCGTAAAACTTTTTATTGTAAATTTATTCTATCATTAAATTTTGAAAATGGAATTTCTACAGGACCATTATGTGGTTAAGAATGAGTTGCTATTAATTTTTATTTCCGTAATCCTCGGATTACTGATTGGGGCTGAGCGCGAGTACCGCAACAAATCAGCCGGGCTTCGTACTTTTATTTTGGTTTGTTTTGGAGCCTGCTTATTTACCATCCTTTCTATCAAAATAGGCGTTGCTAATCCTGATCGTCTGGCAGCGAATATCATCACTGGAATTGGTTTTTTGGGTGCTGGAGTAATCTTTAAAGGCGAAAATAAGATTGAAGGCATTACAACTGCTACCACTATTTGGGCTACCGCTTCCATAGGAATGGCAGTAGGTTCCGGATATGTTTATTTTTCCCTTCTCGGAACAGCTTTGGTGCTTATTATTCTGAGTGCTTTAACTTATTTGCAAAGCTTTATAGACAATTACAATAAGATCAGAGAATATAAAGTAGGCGTAACGAATTCAGCAGATTTAAAACATTGCGAAGAACTTTTTAAAAAGCATCGTTTAAAGTACCTGTTAATCAAACAACAATATACACAAGGAAATATTACTGCAACCTGGAGGCTTACAGGTAAGAATACGCATCATGAAGGTTTGATAAAAGATTTAGTTGATGACTCTAAAATTATTGCCTATCAGTTTTAGAATAGAGCAAAAAAATAAAGGCCGAAGCCTTTATTTTTATTTTTTCTTGAATACATACAGATCCTTGTTAGGTCCGTCTATTTCTTTTCCTTCCATATCCAGTTGGATCAACATATTTTCTCCAACTTTATATTTATAGTTTGCTGTTTTACCTTTTAAAGTAATAATGCTTCCTGTAGCATCCCACGTAAAAGATCCCTTATCTTCATTCTTTGATTTTCTTTCCAGATATTCTTCCGTGATGCTGAATGTTTTATCATTATTCAATGTTAATGAAGTCTTGATTCCCGGACAGTCAGCACATGGAACTGTCGCTTCGTAAGTACCATTCCAGTCCAAAGCATTTTCAGAGGTGTCACCTTGAGCACTGGTTGTAGAATGAGCTGTACTGTCTGCAACAGTTGGCTGAACAGTAGCAGCAGAATCTGTCCCAGAAGTTTTAGTATCAACAGTTTCTTTTTTAGCACACGAAGCAAGGAATAAAGCTGCTCCGATTCCAAGGATAAGTGTTTTGTTTTTCATCATAATAATTAATTTAAGTATGTTTTTTAAACTGACAGATTTTAATCAAAAATTGAGCCAAGGATGAGTAGGAGAGTGGGAGAGTATGAGGGTAGAGGAGATATCAATAATGAATAATCAATTCGCTTCCTTTGTTAATTTTTATAAATGCTAGGAATTCAGCATTCACTTACGAAGTAAAAACGGACTATTGACGTTTCATTTGTGAAGCAAAATTCACTATTGACATTTTTACCCTCGTTTTATGGGGCCTATTCCTATTTTTCTTCGTAAATTCGGGCAAAATTTTGATTATGACAAAAAAGATACTTTTATCCGTATTTCTTTTGCCGGCTGCAATGGCATTTGCACAACAATATGGTGGAATGTGGATTCCCACAGAACTGAATGAAAAGGAAATGAAGGATTTGGGAATGAAAATCTCCGCAAAAGAAATTTTCAATCCTCAGAAACCAAGTATAAAGGATGCCGTGGTACAGTTTAACGGCGGATGTACTGCTGAGATCATCTCTCCGAAGGGATTACTACTGACTAACCACCACTGTGGTTTTGGACAGATTCAGGCGCATTCTACGGTTCAGAATGACCTTCTTTCAAATGGTTTCTGGGCTAAAAATATGAATGGTGAGCTTCCTAACCCGGGAGTAAAAGTAGATTTTATCGTAGATATAAAAGATGTAAGTTTCCAGATTTTGGAAGGAACTGATAACCTTACAGAGCCTGAGCTTACTAAAAAGATCAACAACAATATTGAGGTTTATAAAAACTCTCAGAAAATTGAATCTTTCCAATCGATCATGATAAAGCCAATGTACTATGGAAACAAGTACTATGCTTATACCATCGAAACCTACAAGGATATCCGTCTTGTTGGGGCACCGCCTCAAAGCATCGGAAAATTCGGAAGTGATACAGACAACTGGGTCTGGCCAAGACATACCGGAGATTTCTCAATGTTCAGAATCTATGCAGACAAAGACAACAAGCCTGCAGAATATTCAAAAGATAACGTTCCTTACACTCCGAAGCATTATTTACCTGTTTCTATCAAGGATAAGAATGAGAATGATTTCACATTTGTATTCGGATTCCCGGGAAGAACTACAGAATATCTTCCGGCAGTAGCAGTAGAAAAGATCATGAAGGATATTGATCCTGCAAGAATTGCTGTACGTGATGTTGCTTTAAAAACTTTGGACGAAAGAATGCGTGTAGATAACGAAACACGTATTAAATATGCTTCCAAATATGCATCTGTAGCCAATTACTGGAAAAAATGGATTGGTGAAGTAGAAGGATTAAAGAAATCCAATGCTGTTGAGAAGAAAGTAATGTATGAAGGCTCTCTGGTTGCTAAAAATCCTGAAGTTAAAACAACTTTAGATCAACTGAACAAACTTTACAATGAACAGGCTCCTTACGCACTGAACAATGCATATTACACAGAAGTGGTAAGAAATGCTGAAACATTAAAGCTTGCAGGAGATTACTATGACTTTGTGGCGTCTGTAGAAGCTGGAAGAATGGATGAGAAGGAGCTTACGAAGCTAAAAACAAAACTTACTTCTTTCTATAAAGATTATAGCGCAGAACTTGATGCTAAAGTAACCGCAAAACTACTGGCTTTATATACCAACAAAACTGCTTCTCAGTTTTTACCGGCAGGATTCAGTAAGTATAAGGATGAAAATGCAAACATCCCTGTTATAGAAGATATGTCTAAAAACTCTATCATTACAGGTAGAACAGCTGTAAATGGTGGAACATTAACTGCAGATATTGATAAAGCATTCTCTAATCAGGATAAGTTGATCAAGACTTTGAAAAAAGATCCTATCTATCAGCTTTATGTTTCTATGAAAGAGACTTATTTGAAAGCAGCAGATCCACAATATTCTTCACTTCAGACGAAAATTGATGCATTGCAGAAGAAGTTTATGGCTCAGCAGATGGAGACAGATAAAGACAGAAAATTCTTCCCGGATGCAAACTCTACGCTTCGTGTAACGTATGGTAAGATTAAAGGATCTGCTCCAAGAGATGCCGTTTCTTACGGATACCAGACTCACCTTGCAGGGGTAATGGAGAAATATGTTCCTGGAGATTATGAATTTGACGTTCCTAAGAAACTGATTGAACTTTACAACAAGAAAGACTTCGGAATCTATAAAGATAAAACAGGTGACGTTCCAGTAGGATTTACAGCTACCAACCATACAACAGGTGGAAATTCAGGAAGCCCAACCCTTGATGCGAACGGAAACCTTATAGGTCTTAATTTCGACAGACAGTGGGAGGGAACTATGAGTGATATCAATTTCGATCCACGTTTCAGTAGAAACATTATGGTAGATACAAAATATATCCTTTTCATCGTTGAGAAATTTGCAGATGCTAAATGGCTTGTTGATGAAATGAAAGTGATAAAATAATTTTAAAAGTTATACCTTTAAAGAATCTATTCGAATGTATTTTGAATAGATTCTTTTTATTTTTAGGATGAAGGATCAGCTCATTAATCTATTTACTGTTTTTGAAACAGCTTATTTCGGGAAGACTTTTCCGTTAAATTATTGTTTACCTGTTTATCATTGTGTTTCCAATGAAAATCTTCCCCATATCAGAAATGTGATCCGATATAAGAACATTAAGCAGTTTGAAGCGGATATAGATTGTTTTTCAAAACATTTTCAGTGGGTAAACTGGGCGGAATTCAAAGATTTTACTTCGGGGAACTTTAAGCCTCAAAAAAAGATTGCTTTACTTACTTTTGATGATGGTTTCAGAGAGTTTTACGATATTGTTGCCCCGATTCTGGAGCGTAAAGGAATTTATGCCTGTAATTTTATAAATCCGGCTTTCATTGATAATAAAGAGATCATGTTCAGATGCAAAGCCAGTCTGCTTATAGAGACTTTGGAAAAGAAAAAATCTGTACATCCTGAAATATATACTATTCTTTCTTCCGGTAGCCAGGCTACTACAGAAATTTTGAAAAAAGAAATTTTAAAAATCACGTACCAGGAAAAAGATATTTTGGATCTGCTTGCTGAAAAGTTTGAAGTTGATTTTCAATCCTATTTACAAGAATACAAACCTTATTTGAGTACTGAGGAGTTGAAGAATCTTACCAATAGAGGCTTTGGAATATCTTCTCATGGCTGGGATCACCCAAGATTCGGAGCTTTATCTCTGGAACAGCAGATGGAATCTATTCATAAAACCTTCGCTTATCTAAAGGAAAATGATGTCCTGTATGAAAGTTTTGCATTTCCTTTCACTGATTTTGGCGTGAAAAATGAGTTTTTTGAAGAACTTTTTAAAAATAAAGAAATATTCTGCAGTTTTGGAGCTGCAGGAATTAAACTGGACAGCGAAAAAAGGAATTTTCAGAGAGTTCCAATGGAAATGGGTGAAAGCGCAGAAAGAATACTGAAAAAAGAAATTGCTTATTTCAGATTGAAAAAGCTGCTCAATAAAAATATGATTGTGAGAAAATGATAAAACTGAAGACACTTAATAAAAAACAACTGGAAGACTTTGTATCATCGGGAGAATTTAAGCAGTATGATTTTCTTCCCATCACGGAACATCGTGCCCTATCACATATCAATAATCCAAAAGCAACAGATGAACAGATACTTCTTATTCTGGCTTTCTATAATGAAAAATTAGCTGGGTATTTGGGGTGTTTTCCTGATCGCTTTGTACTTGAGGAAAAGGAGATAAGATATGCATGGCTGAGCACTCTTTATGTAAGCGAAGAGTTTCGGGGGAAAAAAATAGCAAAAAGACTTCTGGAAAAAGCCATGGAAATATATGAGGAACAAATTGCCATTACGGAGTTTACTCAGGAAGCAGAAACTCTTTATAAGATTATGGGGTCTTTTGAATATATTTTGCCTAAAAGAGGGAAGCGTTTCTACTTTAATACAGATCTGGCAACCATTATCCCTGATAAAAAGCCTAACACAAACCTATTTAGGCCTTTTTTTTCTCTTGTGGATTTTACTGCCAATTCTGTAATTTCGATAAAGAATATGTTGATCAGAAAACCAGATTTTCATTTCGAAATTCTGGATCATATTGATGGCGAAAGTGCAGACTTTGTAAACGGCTTTCAAAGCAGGAGAAATGCAAATGAAATTAACCTGTCTATAAAGTATCCATGGGTGTTGAAAGGAGAAAGAAAAGATGAAAAATATCTGTTTTCAAGCTATGCAGAAAATTTTAAATATTTCTGGATCAAAGTATATGATCACCAGAATTCTCTAACAGTTTGTTCCCTGTTACTTTTAAGGGATGGATATCTTAAAATTCCGTATTTGTTTTCCCAATCAGGGATGGGAAATTTTATTGACTTTTTGAGCTATTTTGTAGTTAAAAATAAGATAAAGGCTCTCACCAGTTATCAGCATGAGCTTAATAAAGAAATTGAACATTCAAAAATATTTCCAAAGATCTATGAGCGTGATTTTGAAAGAAGATATCTGTTTCATAAACAGTTACTCCAAAGTCTTCCGGAAGGATTTAATCCACATTATCAGGATGGTGATGGAGATTGTATGATGACGTAAACTACAATGATCATTTAGTACCATCACTTAGAAAATAAAAAAAGCCGCTCAATAAAGATTTTGAGCGGCTTTTTATTTTTAATGTCCAAAAATATCCTTCAGGCTTACTTCTGTAAATGTTTCCATTTTACTTACAGCTTCCATATTCAGGTTTTCCTTTTTACCGATAATGGCTGTATTAAAATCTACGGATTGAATTTCCGACTGATAAAACTGTCTGATGTCTTCAAACTTCAATGCCTGGATCTGTTCAAAGATGTCTTTTCTGAAATCATGGTAAATTCCCAGTTTCTTTAGCCTTAAAGTATTAAAGAATATATTGTTTCTGGTTATTCTGGTAGATGCAATCTGTTTTAACGCTGCATTTTTAGCATTTTCAAACTGAATGGTAACTTCAGGAAGCTCATTCATCAGCTCGTTCATGGTATCAACTGCAATCATCAGTTTGTCTGGCTGTGTTCCGATATAAGTGGTAATATAATCCGGATGATTCAGCTCAGCATTAGCTGCATAAGAAACATAAGCGGAATAGGCTAAACTTTTACTCTCACGGATCTCCTGGAAAACAATAGAAGACAATCCTCGTCCAAAATACTCATTAAAAACATTCACTTTTCCAAAATAAGCCGGATTAACCATATTCCCCTTACCAATCTTGCTCATTTCCATCTGAACCATGTCATAATTAATAAAGTATACATTTCCGCCGGTAGCAGGTTCAGGGTATTGTTTCGGTTCTGGAATCTGAAGGCTCTCGGTTTCAGTGTATTTGCCAATATACCCTTTGAAAGCTTCAAAATCTTTTCCATAAAAGAAAATCTGGTAAGGATACTTGAACAGCTTTTTCATCCGATCTGTGAATACTTCAGCCTTACTGCTTTCAAGTTCTTCTTTAGAGATAATATCTGTAAAACGTGAAGTACTTCCCAATTTAGTATAGTTAGTCAGCGCTGTCATGATACGGTTTTTATCTTTTTTTACAGCCTGACGGTTTTCCAACACAGTTCCCACAAATTGATTATAGATTTCCTGATCCGGTTGTACACGGTACATCCATTGCTGCAAAAGGGCAATTCCTTTTTCAATATTCTCTTCCAGTCCGCTCAGGGAAATGATTAGCTGGTTATTGGTTGTTTTAAAATCATTGCTGACTCCAATTTTGAAAAACTCCTTTTTAAGATCCTCAGGAGAAAGCTCATCGGTCCCTAAATATTGAAGCAACTGAGTTGAAATTCCCAGTTCACGGTCATTATCACTTCCAAATGGGAAAATAAAATGAACCTGGGCGATATCGTTGTACTTATTCTTTACAAAACTCAACTTTTTCCCTTTATTCTTATCAGTGGCAATTTCCTTTTGGTAATCTATGAATTCAGGTTTAATATCTGCAGTCTTATCAGATAAGATTTCCTGTAAAAACTCAGATTGTGCATCACGGTTAATCTTAACAGGAGTAATTCCTGGATTATCCACTCTCAATAACTTATCATTAACTCCTTTTTCTTTATTAATAACAACATAATTGTGCTTAAAGAAATCATTAGCAAAACTGGTAATGTCCTCTTTGGTGAAACTTGCGTATTCATCCATTTCATTCAGTTCTTGTTCCCAGCTTCTTCCTTTTATATAAATATCATATAGAGTAGTGGCCAGGCCTTCTGCGGTTTCAAGGCCTTTCATTCTCTGAAGTTTGAAATCATTAATAATAGCAGGCAGCATCCAATCCGGGAAATCTCCCTTCTTGATAAGTTCTATTTCCTCCAAAACCATATCCGTTGCCTCTTGCAAAGTTTGGGTTTCTTTCGGAACGGCAACAATAGAAAAATAGCCATATTGTTTTAATCCTACGGAGAAAGCCTGTGCCCAAAGCATTTTCTGAGTCTGATTGATATGAAGATCCAATAAACCGGCCTCACCTCTGTTGCTTAGAATATTCGCAACAATATCAGCAAGCATTGCTTCTCTTGTTCCATAACTATCCGTTCTCCAGGCCAGCTGAACGCGTGGAGTAGTAGGACTTTTTACAGTTTTCTCTACAACTTCTGCAATAGGCTGCTCAATAATAGGAGTCTTTTTGGGAAGCTCTCTATAAGGAAGCGTACCAAAATATTGGTCTACCAATTGAATAGTCTCTTCAAAATCAAAATCCCCAACCAATACCATAGCATAATTATTAGGAACATAGTATTCATCAAAATACTTATGAATGGCCTTCATAGAAGGATTCTTCAAATGTTCGGGTTTACCTAATGTGGTTTGCTGCCCATTGGGATGAGTTGGGAAAAGAGCTGCCATCAATTCATAGTTCACCAACCTTGAGTCATTATCCTGAGCCCTGTTAAATTCTTCATATACAGATTCTAGTTCCGTATGGAAAAGACGCAGAACGATTTCAGAAAACCTTTCTTTTTCTATTTTCAGCCATTTTTCCAGTTCATTATTCGGGATATTATTTTTATAAACGGTTTCATCAAACCAGGTATGAGCATTAGTTCCCGTAGCACCTAGTGAAGAAATAGCTTTGTCATATTCATTGGCAATAGCATACTGGCTTGCTTCCTGAGATACTTCGTCTATTTTTTTATAGATATCTTTTTTCTTTTCAGAGTCCTGTTCAGCTTTATGTTCTTCATAAAGTGCAGAGATTTGATCCAGAAGTTCCTTTTCTTTTTCCCAATTCTGAGTTCCTATCTTAGATGTTCCTTTAAACATCATGTGTTCCAGATAATGAGCCAATCCCGTATTATCTGCAGGATCATTATTGCTACCTGTTCTTACCGGAATAAAAGTTTGAATTCTTGGGGCGTCAAAGTTTTGGGCAAGGAAAACCTTCAGTCCGTTCTTCAATGTGTAGATTCTTACTTTATTTTTATCGTGGGTTACCGTAGTATATTCGTAGTGGTTTGTATCTGTATGAACCGCTTCTTTATATTTTCTGTCTGTCATATATGAATTCATTTCATCCCTAATATAGTAAGAATGTACTACAAATGTAAGCAATCGAAAAAAAATACATTCCGCTTTTATCACTATTGCATCTATTATCATAGTTGAGCAAGTGAATGAAATAAGAAGCATTCTATTAATAATTAAGATAAGAACTCTTTATTTCGATCATCTATTTAGGAGCTTACTCCCGCTCTCCACTCATACTCCTCGCACCATTGCCCTCCAACGCTCAATCCCTTTCTCTCACCAACGCATGCTGTGGGGTAACCGTTTCTATCGGGGCTAGGGTAGTGGACCTGAATTATATATATTAAGTAATAAGTAATAAGTAATAAGTAATAAGTAATAAGTAATGAGTAATGAGTAATGAGTAATGAGTGGCGGGGAATAGAGAATAGAGAATAGAGAATAGGGAATAGGGAATAGGGAATAGGGAATAGGGAATGGGTGTCATTAATTAGTAATATTAACCATTATCCATAATGAATGGCTTCCATCATTCCCCTCCTTTGGAGGGGTGTCAAAAATTCTTTGAATTTTTGACGGGGTGGTTATCCAATTATTTCCAGTCCTCTGTGCAAATCCGCGCAATCTGTGGGAAAATAAAAAATACACAGCCCTCATTTTATAAAAGAATCCTCTATAATAAGTATTGTATTACTTTATTTCCTCATCTCCCTTTCTGTTCTGCGTAATCTTTGTCATCCTGCAAGGATCTCACCAACGCATTATTTTAAAAAAGACCATAATTAATCTTTCCAAACAAATAGAAATGTATCAATAGAAACGAGCTATAATCCTGAGCTTAGTCGAAGGGAGCCCGTTTACACTAAATAATCACCTTCCATTGGCTTTAGCCAAAACTTACTTGCACCAAGTAGAGATCTCACATCATATATTGTCTATTATATAATATATAACTCCCATTTCTCTCCCTCTCTCATACTCTCGAACTCCCCAACTTCATTCTCCAAACAAATGTTTAAAATTTTTCTCTCAAGGTATCAGTTATTTAGGTGAAAATATTACGTAAATATGAAATTAAAGTTAACAAAGTTTGTTTTGCGTGGTAATAAGTTGTTATCTTTGCCCCACTGAAAAACGAAAGAGATTCGGTAAGCGCAGAAGAGCTTTTAGATAAGCAAGGAACATTTATTCTACTAAAGGAAACGGACG
>NZ_FNEG01000014.1:2268-5581 GCF_900100075.1 Chryseobacterium jejuense | reverse complement strand
CAAAAAAAAATCCTTTATCGTAATGATAAAGGATTTTTAAAAATAAAATAAAAACTGGCGGCGGCCTACTCTCCCGCGTTAGCAGTACCATCGGCGCTGGTGGGCTTAACTTCTGTGTTCGGAATGGGAACAGGTGAGCCCCACCGCTAAAACCACCCTAAAGGTTGTATATAACGTGTGGTTATGAACTCAATCATAATACACTCGTATTTTAAGCGATAAAAACTTTCACAAAGAGGTAACCTTACTGCACTTCCAAGTACCTTATTAGGCTATAAATCTACGGGTAATTAGTACTACTCGGCTATGACATTACTGTCTTTACACCTATAGCCTATCAACGTGGTCATCTCCCACGACCCTTAAAAGATGTCTCATCTTGAGGCGAGTTTCGCACTTATATGCTTTCAGTGCTTATCTCTTCCAAACGTAGCTACTCAGCAGTGCACCTGGCGGTACAACTGATACACCAGAGGTTTGTTCAATTCGGTCCTCTCGTACTAGAATCAAGCCCTCTCAAACATCTAACGCCCGCAATAGATAGAGACCGAACTGTCTCACGACGTTCTGAACCCAGCTCGCGTGCCACTTTAATGGGCGAACAGCCCAACCCTTGGGACCTTCTCCAGCCCCAGGATGTGACGAGCCGACATCGAGGTGCCGAACCTCCCCGTCGATGTGAGCTCTTGGGGGAGACTAGCCTGTTATCCCCGGAGTACCTTTTATCCTATGAGCGATGGCCCTTCCATACGGAACCACCGGATCACTATGTCCTGCTTTCGCACCTGATCGACTTGTTGGTCTCACAGTCAAGCACCCTTATGCCATTACACTCTACGCACGGTTACCAAGCGTGCTGAGGGTACCTTTGAAAGCCTCCGTTACTCTTTTGGAGGCGACCACCCCAGTCAAACTACCCACCACGCAATGTCCTTCTAAAAGAAGTTAGGCTCCAAGTAAGTAAAGGGTGGTATTTCAACGTCGGCTCCACCTACACTAGCGTGCAAGCTTCAAAGCCTCCCACCTATCCTACACATTACTTACTCAAAGTCAATACGAAGTTATAGTAAAGGTTCACAGGGTCTTTTCGTCCCATTGCGGGTACTCGGCATCTTCACCGAGACTACAATTTCACAGAGCTCATGGTTGAGACAGTGCCCAGATCGTTACACCATTCGTGCAGGTCGGAACTTACCCGACAAGGAATTTCGCTACCTTAGGACCGTTATAGTTACGGCCGCCGTTTACTGGGGCTTCAGTTAATGCCTTCGGTTTAACCCTAAGCACCTTCCTTAACCTTCCAGCACCGGGCAGGTGTCAGACCCTATACTGCATCTTTCGATTTTGCAGAGTCCTGTGTTTTTGATAAACAGTCGCCTGGGCCTCTTTACTGCGGCCACCATTGCTGATGGCGTCTCTTCTCCCGAAGTTACGAGACTATTTTGCCTAGTTCCTTAACCATGATTCACTCTAGCACCTTAGGATTCTCTCCTCGACTACCTGTGTCGGTTTTGGTACGGGTTGCTTCACTTCGGCTTTTCTTGGAAGCACTTTCCCTACAGCAGCTTCGCCCGAAGGCTAGGCCTTGACTATTCCGTCAGTCTCCAGTAAGTACGGCACTCCGTCCCCTTTTTAGTGTGAGCAAGTATGGGAATATTAACCCATTGTCCATCCACTACCCCTTTCGGGTTCGCGTTAGGTCCCGACTAACCCTCAGCTGATTAGCATGGCTGAGGAAACCTTAGTCTTTCGGTGAGCGGGTTTCTCGCCCGCTTTATCGTTACTTATGCCTACATTTTCTTTTCTATCCGCTCCACAATACCTCACAGTACTGCTTCGGCGCAAATAGAATGCTCTCCTACCAGATGTACATAAAGTACAAATCCATAGCTTCGGTAATATGTTTATGCCCGATTATTATCCATGCCGGACCGCTCGACTAGTGAGCTGTTACGCACTCTTTAAATGAATGGCTGCTTCCAAGCCAACATCCTAGCTGTCAATGCAGTCCAACCGCGTTGCTTCAACTTAACATATATTTTGGGACCTTAGCTGTTGGTCTGGGTTCTTTCCCTCTCGGACATGGACCTTAGCACCCATGCCCTCACTGCCGTAGAACATTTATTAGCATTCGGAGTTTGTCAGGAATTGGTAGGCGATGAAACCCCCGCATCCAATCAGTAGCTCTACCTCTAATAAACTTATATACGACGCTGCACCTAAATGCATTTCGGAGAGTACGAGCTATCTCCCAGTTTGATTGGCCTTTCACCCCTACCCACAGGTCATCCGAAGACTTTTCAACGTCAACCGGTTCGGTCCTCCACTCTGTGTTACCAGAGCTTCAACCTGCCCATGGGTAGATCACAAGGTTTCGCGTCTAATCCTACTAACTATACGCCCTATTCAGACTCGCTTTCGCTCCGGCTCCGGTACTTAATACCTTAACCTCGCTAGTAAAATTAACTCGTAGGCTCATTATGCAAAAGGCACGCCGTCACCCAACATGTGGGCTCCGACCGCTTGTAGGCGTACGGTTTCAGGTTCTATTTCACCCTTCTATTCGAAGTGCTTTTCACCTTTCCTTCACAGTACTTGTTCACTATCGGTCTTTCAGGAGTATTTAGCCTTGGAGGATGGTCCCCCCATATTCAGACAGGATTTCACGTGTCCCGCCCTACTCATTTATCACTTAAATATGCCTTTCATATACGGGGCTATCACCCTCTACGGCTGTTCTTTCCAGAACATTCTATTAAACATAAATTAGCTTTTGGGCTAATCCGCTTTCGCTCGCCACTACTTACGGAATCTCTTCGATTTCTTTTCCTCCGGGTACTTAGATGTTTCAGTTCTCCGGGTTTGCTCCTCTTACGAGGTGACTGGTCTTCAACCAGCCGGGTTGCCCCATTCGGACATCTGCGGATCAATTCGTGTGTGCCAATCCCCGCAGCTTTTCGCAGCTTACCACGTCCTTCGTCGCCTCTGAAAGCCTAGGCATCCGCCATACGCCCTTAACGATTTCTTTCCTAATAATTATATTAGTTCAGTATTTTTTGATAAATAAATTTATCGATATTTTTATAAACTCGGCACTCGAAAGTGCTCGGTTATCTCTTTGTGATGTCTTTACCGTTAATGTCAATGATCTTAATGTCTTCTTGTCCAACTGATGAACAGATATTGTTTTTGGCTCTATCCGTAACTTTTAAATCAGTCTTCCAAAACTGTGGAGAATAAGGGAGTCGAACCCTTGACCTCCTGCGTGCAAGGCAGGCGCTCTAGCCAGCTGAGCTAATTCCCCCTCTAGTTG
>NZ_FNEG01000014.1:0-2110 GCF_900100075.1 Chryseobacterium jejuense | reverse complement strand
CTTTAATTAGTAGTCTCGGGCAGGCTCGAACTGCCGACCTCTACATTATCAGTGTAGCGCTCTAACCAGCTGAGCTACGAGACTTTGTTATGAGTAATGGGTGATAAGTAATATCCTCTTCTCCCTCGCTCAATCTCTTCCCTTTACTAATTTCTAGTGGGTTTTGTATTTTTAATATAATCAACCAAACAAAAAACTAAAGCTATACTTTAAGTAAGTATAATGTATCTTTCGATACTGATTTTTTTATCGTCTTACGACGCTCTAAAATGAGATGTTCCAGCCGCACCTTCCGGTACGGCTACCTTGTTACGACTTAGCCCTAGTTACCTGTTTTACCCTAGGCAGCTCCTTTTACGGTCACCGACTTCAGGTACCCCAGACTTCCATGGCTTGACGGGCGGTGTGTACAAGGCCCGGGAACGTATTCACCGCGCCATGGCTGATGCGCGATTACTAGCGATTCCAGCTTCATAGAGTCGAGTTGCAGACTCCAATCCGAACTGAGACCAGCTTTCGAGATTTGCATCACATCGCTGTGTAGCTGCCCTCTGTACTGGCCATTGTATTACGTGTGTGGCCCAAGGCGTAAGGGCCGTGATGATTTGACGTCATCCCCACCTTCCTCTCTACTTGCGTAGGCAGTCTCACTAGAGTCCCCAACTTAATGATGGCAACTAGTGACAGGGGTTGCGCTCGTTGCAGGACTTAACCTAACACCTCACGGCACGAGCTGACGACAACCATGCAGCACCTTGAAAAATGTCCGAAGAAAAGTCTATTTCTAAACCTGTCATTTCCCATTTAAGCCTTGGTAAGGTTCCTCGCGTATCATCGAATTAAACCACATAATCCACCGCTTGTGCGGGCCCCCGTCAATTCCTTTGAGTTTCATTCTTGCGAACGTACTCCCCAGGTGGCTAACTTATCACTTTCGCTTAGTCTCTGAACCCGAAAGCCCAAAAACGAGTTAGCATCGTTTACGGCGTGGACTACCAGGGTATCTAATCCTGTTCGCTCCCCACGCTTTCGTCCATCAGCGTCAGTTGTTGCTTAGTAACCTGCCTTCGCAATTGGTGTTCTAAGTAATATCTATGCATTTCACCGCTACACTACTTATTCCAGCTACTTCAACAACACTCAAGACCTGCAGTATCAATGGCAGTTTCACAGTTAAGCTGTGAGATTTCACCACTGACTTACAGATCCGCCTACGGACCCTTTAAACCCAATAAATCCGGATAACGCTTGCACCCTCCGTATTACCGCGGCTGCTGGCACGGAGTTAGCCGGTGCTTATTCGTATAGTACCTTCAGCTAGATACACGTATCTAGGTTTATCCCTATACAAAAGAAGTTTACAACCCATAGGGCCGTCGTCCTTCACGCGGGATGGCTGGATCAGGCTCTCACCCATTGTCCAATATTCCTCACTGCTGCCTCCCGTAGGAGTCTGGTCCGTGTCTCAGTACCAGTGTGGGGGATCACCCTCTCAGGCCCCCTAAAGATCGCAGACTTGGTGAGCCGTTACCTCACCAACTATCTAATCTTGCGCGTGCCCATCTCTATCCACCGGAGTTTTCAATATCAAATGATGCCATCTAATATATTATGGGGTATTAATCTTCCTTTCGAAAGGCTATCCCCCAGATAAAGGCAGGTTGCACACGTGTTCCGCACCCGTGCGCCGCTCTCAAGTCTCCGAAGAGACTCTACCGCTCGGCTTGCATGTGTTAGGCCTCCCGCTAGCGTTCATCCTGAGCCAGGATCAAACTCTCCATTGTATGTTTGTCTGACTCACTCAAAGTTTTTAACGCTTTAGTTTTTCCTTACTTGGTTGTTATATTGTATGTCAATGATCTTTATATCTTTCGCTTTTTAATGAAGCACTCTTATCTGTCAGTGGCGCTTCATATTTGCGAGTGCAAAAGTAAAACTTTATTTTCATTTGACCAAATGTTTCGAAAGAAAATTTTAAAGTTTTTTAAGTAACCTTAATTCTTCCTAAACCCTCAATCCATCTACTTCTGCGCTCCCTTAATTGGGACTGCAAAGATAAGAACTTTATTTTAACTCGCAAATTTTATTCGATAAAATTTAAAAGCTTTTT
>NZ_FNEG01000016.1 GCF_900100075.1 Chryseobacterium jejuense | reverse complement strand
CTTCTGCGCTCCCTTAATTGGGACTGCAAAGATAAGAACTTTATTTTAACTCGCAAATTTTATTTGATAAAATTTAAAAGCTTTTTTTCGTCCGTCTCCTTAGTAGAATAAATGTTCCTTGCTTATCTAAAAGCTCTTCTGCGCTTACTGAATATCTTTCGTTTTTCAGTGGGGCAAAGATAGACACTTATACCATACCACGCAAATCTATTTAACATAAAGTTTACATTGCTATACCAATTGTGGGTAAGTCCCATATTTAACCTATTGATAACTTTATGTTTATGCAGTTATTAACACTTATCCACAATTAGGTTGGATAACTTTGAATACGCAAAAGAAAACCAGAATAAACCATACATGGTTATAATATTCTGAGAATTTAAGAAGTAGAATTATGATATTACAGATACTTTGAACCAGGAATCAAGGCTTTTTGAAACAAAATCGTTTTGAAAATAGCAGGATCTAAGAATGATGAGTGAGGAATGATGGCTATTTGCTTATTAATTTATTGAAGGGCCTATTATTAGTAATGAGTAATAAGCAATGAGTAATCTATAATGATGGTAAATATTTGTATGATACCTTAGTTTGTAGCCAAACCACGCTCTTTGTCATCCCGTAGGGATCTAGACGGTTGAAAGATCACTTTTAACAATTGTCGATCATTTCAGTTTTCTCCATTTCGCTGCAGTAAATTTTGATAGCAAGGGTTGGATCCTTACAGAAATCGAAGATTAGACATAGTCAATGACTAAAGCGGTAAAGATATCAAAAGTAATCATACAAAGAATTTATGCGGGATCAATCAAACAAGTAAAGTAGAGAGTATAATATAAAAATGGATAATGAGTAATGAGCAATAAGTAATCTATGATGCTTATGAATATTTGTATGATACCTTAGTTTGTACCCCAACCACGCTCTTTGTCATCCCGTAGGGATCTAGACGGTTGAAAGGTTACTTTTAATAATTGTCCATCGTTTCAGTTTTTTCACCGTTTCGTTGTAATAAGTTTTGATAGCAAGGTTTGGATCCTTACAGAAATCGAAGATTAGACCTAGTCAATGACAAAAGCAGTAAAGCTATCAGACATAATGATACCAAGGAATAACTCTTATAAATAGAATAAAGATAGAGTGGTAAATTGAATATAAAAATAAGTCTATTGCTATTTTATATATTCAGGATTCAATAGGGATGGGCAGTAATCCTGAGCTTAATCAAAGGAAGCCCGCTTTATCATGAAGAACAATTCCGATGACTTTAACCTGAGCTTAGATAGATTTTAGATAAAAGAAAAACTAAAGAATAAAACAGGAGAGTAATATAGAATAGATGGTAATGAATATAACTTTGAGAACATCTCTGTTATTACCCATTGCTCATTACTGATTGCTTATTACTTATTGGATTGAGTATCCTTGAGTTGTTGAGTTTTTTGTTTGGGTATAGAGCAAAAAAAAATCCTTTATCGTAATGATAAAGGATTTTTAAAAATAAAATAAAAACTGGCGGCGGCCTACTCTCCCGCGTTAGCAGTACCATCGG
>NZ_FNEG01000012.1 GCF_900100075.1 Chryseobacterium jejuense | reverse complement strand
CTTCTGCGCTCCCTTAATTGGGACTGCAAAGATAAGAACTTTATTTTAACTCGCAAATTTTATTCGATAAAATTTAAAAGCTTTTTTTCGTCCGTCTCCTTAGTAGAATAAATGTTCCTTGCTTATCTAAAAGCTCTTCTGCGCTTACTGAATATCTTTCGTTTTTCAGTGGGGCAAAGATAACAACTTATTACCACGCAAAACAAACTTTGTTAACTTTAATTTCATATTTACGTAATATTTCCACTTAAATAACTGATACCTTGAGAGAAAAATTTTAAACAAAATTTGGCTAATCAACCCTCTTATATAAATAAAAGATAAATTAAAGTTTCTATATGCACTTTTATGGTGTCTTTTCTGTATAAATAGCACTTAAAAACTCTGCGTATGATTTATCCAAACCAACAACATCCCCTGATTTAAGGTTTAAACCTCCTACTCCTGAAGCATCCGGTTTAATTTTTAATGATGATACCTGGAAATATAAGTTCTCATCATTGGTCTTTGGCTGAACTTTCACGGTTGAACCTAAAAGTTTCTTGGTAGAAATTGTATAAACTTCTCCTGGAACTATTTTTAATTTTAAAAATGTTCTTGGGGCAACAATATAGTCTTTCCTATTCACATTAATCTTCTGATCTTTTTCTGAGGAAGCAAATATATACATTGCCCCCTCCTGAACTTTCAGTTTTTCTTTTGGAGTGTAATATAATGCAATCTTATAATTAGAAGCATTAAAAGCCTGGGGTGATCCGTCAATATTTTCAAAAGGTTTTATTACAAAAGTATTGGCTCCAATTTCCTTTGCTTTTTTGTATACTAACGAAAACACCATTGCATCATCTTTTGAGAATCCCTGAACTTCTGCTTCTCCTAAATAGACAGCACTTGTTTCTGCTTGATCTTTTTTATAGAGAAACTTATCAGCATTATCATTGGTTTTCTCCACTTTGCTCAGATAAACACTTTGTGCACTCCAAAGCTGGGTACATACTACGGAAAAGATGATGGCTATATTTTTCATATTATTATTGTTGTGTAAGGATGTCAACACATTCTTCAAGACTGTTTTCCCAGTGTTTTGGTTCAATTTTATAAATCTCTTCAATTTTATCCAGAGACATCGTACTTCTTACGGGTCTTTTGGCTGGAGTTGGATACTGCTCGGTTGTTAACGCATTTAATTGTATTGAAGATTTTGAAAATTCAGCAATTTTCTTCGCGAAATCAAACCATGTGGTTTCCGGATAGTTTGAAAAGTGGAAAATTCCAAAGGTTTTATTTGGATTCTCGATGATATCCATGATGGCTTCTGCAAGATCGTTAGCATTTGTAGGCTGTCCGAACTGATCTGCAACAATTCCCAACTCGGTTTTCTGGGAGAATAAATTCAACATTGTCTTCACAAAGTTTTTATTAAATTCGGAATACAACCAGGAAGTTCTCAGGATAATTGTTTTCGGATTAAGTTCCAATGCCAGCTCTTCTCCTCTTCTCTTTGATTCTCCATACACTCCTATCGGATTGGTAAAATCATCTTCTGAATAGGATAAGTTAGTATCTCCATCAAAAACATAGTCAGTAGAAACATGAATAAGAATGGTTTTATACTCTATACAAGCCTGAGCAAGATTAGCAACTCCATCTGCATTTACAGCAAATGCTTTTTCTTTTTCTTTCTCTGCCAAATCTACCGCTGTATATGCAGATGCATTGATACAGTAATCTGGTTTGTTATCATAAAAAAAGTCGTTAACCTGTTCTTCATTGGTAACATCTAAGGTTGTGGAGTCTGTAAAAAGAAACTCATACTTATTTTCAAAATCGGGAGCAATTTTTCTGATACAGTTTCCTAGTTGGCCGTTGCTGCCTATTACTGCTATTTTTTTCATATATTATTAATTTAAATTATCAAAAAAGTTCTCAATAGGAATATCTATTAAGAGTTTTTTGCATTTTGGGATCTTAAAAACTTAACTCTTGACTGGAAATCCTTTTGTATCAAGTCTACATAAAACTTATTGAATGTTTCTTTTATATCTTCAGGATGTACTTCTGATTTTCTTGTCTTCATATTGAAATAAATAACGGTAACCCAAAGTACAGCATGAACTGTTTTCTCATCTAAGCTTTTCATTAGGATTTCAACTTTGGCTGTTCTGTCCTGTACATCGATAGTTTTACTGCTGATGACCACTTGAGTATTATACCTTACTTCTTTCATATAAGCTATTTCATTCTGGATGGCAATCCAGGTACAACCTGTCTGTTTGGTATATTCTTCATAAGTAAATCCGTAAAATGTCTCCACGTGATCTTCTCTGGCATTGAACATATAATCTAAATATTTTACATTATTCAAATGACCTATTGGGTCACAATCGCTAAACCTAACTTTTACTATAGTTGATACTTCTTTTTCCATTCCGCAAAAATAAACAAACCGCCTCTTTTGGAGGCGGTTTGTCTTATAAATCTTTGTTAATTTGCCGAAATTATTGAATTCCTAATTCTTTCTTTACAGCTGCAGTAGCATCAGCACCTGCTTTATAAAGGAATGCAGGTGAATTTGCATCCATTACATACTCGTAACCGTTAGCTTTAGCAACTTTATCAACAGCATCGTTCAATTTTTTCTCAATTGGTCCGAAAGCTACTTCTTGCTTAGCCTGAAGATCTTTTTGAGCTTTATCCTGCATTTGAGCTATTTCTTCCTGAATTTTTTGTAATTCAGCTTCTCTAGCTTTGTTTTCGTCTGCAGTTTTCTTAGGAGCTTCTTCGCTATATTGCTTTAGTTTAGCTTGCCCAGCATCATATTTTTTCTTGATCTCACCTTGCTTAGTATCGTAGAATGTTTTAAGGTCAGCATCTGCTTTTTTCTTCTCAGGCATTGCATTAAGAACTCCCAATACATCTAAAGTAGCCATTTTTTGAGCTTTTGCCATACCTACAGAAACAACCATCATTACTGCTGCAAATAATACACTTAATTTTTTCATAATTGGTAAATAAATAATTTAATTTGTTTTTAGATTTCAAATTTACGTAAAAGTTAGTTTACAATTTTACTTTTTACTTTTACTTGTAGTTTTCTCTTTTTTATCTCCTTTCAGTAAAACAGCTAATACTTTTTCCGTATAGTCATATTTTCCCTGAAGAAATATAACACTAATGTTATTGCTTTTATCAAGAACTATGCCCAACCCATTTTTTTCGGACATTGTTTTGATAGCTTCCCAGATCTGATCCTGGAATGGTAAAACGAGATTAGTTCTCAATTTTGTTATTTCACCATTGGCTCCGAAACGTAAACTTGTAGTGGTTTTGATATTCTTATCAAGATCTACAACTTCTTTTTCTCTCAGTTTCAGCTGGTCACCTATCAATAACACTTTTTCACTTTCAAAAGCCGCTTTTTTTCTTTCATACTCGGACTGCATATTCTGAAGTTCAGACTGCCAGGTATCGATCTGAGAGTTTAATCTTGCTTCGGCTTCTTTATACTGAGGTAATTTATTTAAAATTTCATTAGTATCTACTACTCCAATCTTTTGGGCATTTCCAAACCCGAAAATTAAGAGTAATACAAAAGTGATGGTTATTTTAAAGTTCTTCATATATATAATTATAATGATTGGTTCATCAAGAAGTGGTTTCTCCATCCTGAAGGAGTTCCTGACATTGTCTTATCAAATCCATAAGCAAAGTCGAACCCGATCAATCCGAACGCTCCCATGTAAACTCTAACCCCTACCCCTACTGATCTTTTCAGCTGGAATGGGTTATAATTACCCCATGAATTCCAAACGTTACCTCCTTCAGCAAATGTTAGTGCATAAATTTTAGCAGTTTGGTTCATTGAAATCGGGTATCTTAATTCTAAAGTAAATCTGTTATAGATTGTTCCTCCACCTGCTTGAGTAATATCAGTAGATTCACCACCTCTAGTACTTGCATTCTCATATCCTCTTAAAGGAATCAATTCTCTACCGTCATATCTACCTCCGAATAGTCCTGTACCACCTACATAGAATCTTTCAAATGGCGGAGCTCCAAGATTTTTGTTATATCCGTCCATGAATCCCATTTCAGCAGAAGATCTTAATACCAGTTTACCAGCAATCTCGTTATAAACGTCAGCCTTAAACTTAATCTTGTAGAATTCCATCCACTTATACTTATCAACAGGACTCATTGTATCATAATTTTTATTACTGAACAATGAATATGGTGGTGTCAATTTAGCAGAAAGCTCAATATTAGAACCTGTTGTCGGGAAGATAGGATCTATCCCTGCTGAGTTTCTACTTAATCCTAAGTTGATACTGAAGTTATTTGCAGATCCGTTCATTTCTGTTGTATCTCCAAACTGGAATGGATAGTTATTAAAATCATACTTCTGGAACTGCAATCCTGTGTATAGTGAGAAATAATCATCCGGCCAGTTCAATAATCTGTTCAGACCTACTGATGCAGAGAAAATATTCAGTTTCTGAGTTCCTCCCATACCATCATTATATCTTACTCTTGAGTTGTTTAAACTCACCGAAAGAGCTGTTGGTCTTGTCCCGAATAACCAAGGTTCTACAAATGATACTCCATAATTCTGGAAATACTGACCTGCCTGCACCTGAATGGAGAAAGTTTGCCCATCTCCTTGTGGTACTGGTTTAAAGTCTTTGAACTTAAGGAAGTTTCTCAGTGAGAAGTTATTAAACGTCAATCCTAAAGTACCAATAAAGCTGTTACCACCATAACCTGCCTGTAGCTGAACCTGAGAAGATCCTTTTTCTACAAGTTTCCAGTTAACATCAACAGTGTTGTCTACCTGATTAGGCTGAATATCCTGTCCGATTTGTTGTGGATCGAAGAATGACATTCCTGCCAAATCAAAATAAGTTCTCTTGATTTCGGTCTTTTTGAATAATTCTCCCGGTTTTGTTCTTAATGCTCTAAGGATAACGTGGTCATGGGTTGTTGTATTCCCCTGCCATGTTACTTTATTCCAAGTAGCCTGTTCTCCTTCGTTAATTCTGATCTCCAGATTTACAGCATCACCATTCACTGATTTTTCAACCGGTGTAACATTGGAGAAAAGGTATCCGTTGTTCATATAAACGGATTTGATATCAGAATCATCTTCTTTACCCCCGTCTTCACCAACTTTTTTGTTGAATCCTACCGCATCATAAATATCTCCTTTCTTATATCCTAATAATCTCTGTAAATATTCCGTAGCGTAAACAGTGTTACCTGTGAACGTAATGTCACCGATATAATACTTTTTACCTTCGTTAAGTTTTACATTAATTTCGTAATTGTTCTTCTTATTTCTCCATACAGAGTCTGAAACAACTTTTGCGTCTCTATATCCTAGGGAGTTATAATAATTAATCAGGTTTTGTTTATCTTCCTGATATTTATCTTCAATGAATTTTGAAGACTTCAAGATACCACCAATACTGAAACGTTTCTGTTTTGTTTCTTTAAAGGCCTTGTTTCTAAGTTTTCTATCACTTACACTTGGATTTCCTTCAAACTCAATATGGTCGATCTTAATTCTTTTACCTTTATCTACATTAATCGTCCAGTCTACCAAAGCAGGATCTCCGGCATTTACTTTATCCTCGATTGTAATTTTGGCATCAGCAAAACCTTTTTTGATATAGTCTTTAGGAATTGTTGTCTTAAGACTTGAAACCAAGTTTTGGGTAATCTTTGTACCAGGCTTCAGGTTGTTGTCTTTAGCAAGTTTTTCACTTTTTGATTTTCCAATTCCTTTACCCTTGAATTTTACTTCTCCAAGTTCCTTCAGATCCTGAAGATAGAATTTAAGAATTACAGTCTGTCCTTCAATACTTTGAACGTATACTTCCACTTCAGAGAAAGATTGGGTATCCCAAAGCTTTTTAACAGCATTGCTGATTTTTTGTCCCGGAATATCTACGCTTTCTCCTTTGGATAAGCCAGTAAATCTGAGGATCTGTGCTGGTGTATATTTTTTTACACCATCTACAACAATGTCTTTAAGCGTATAAGTACCTACCTCATTGTCTGCATGCACAGCATTGTTTACTTTTGTGCTGTCCTGTGGAGTTACTTGTCCATAAAAATGTGCAGAAGCAGCAAACATAATGATGGGTAATAGTCTAAACTTCATTTTATCGAGTCTTTCTTTTCTTTAAAATTATTGGCCTTGTATCTGATCTCCGGTTAATCCGTATCTTCTTTCTTTGTTTTGATAATCCAAAATACATTGAAAGAAAATATCTTTGGTAAAATCCGGCCATAGAACATTTAAAAACTGTAATTCAGCATAAGCAATCTGCCAAAGGAGGAAGTTGCTTATTCTTATTTCACCGCTGGTTCTTATCAATAGATCTACAGGAGGAAAATCTTTGGTATAGAGATAGTTTTCGAATAGTTTTTCATCTATATTCTCTACGTCTACCTTTCCTTCTTTTACATCTGAACTGATATTTTTAACGGCTTCCAGTATTTCATTTTGTGAGCCATAGCTGATTGCCAGTACAAGGTTTCCTTTTGTGTTTTCTTTTGTAAGTTCTACCACACGCAGGAGCTGCTCTCTTACTAAAGTAGGCAGCTTCTCAAGATTCCCTATCACATGCATTCTCAATCCTTTACTGAAGATCTCTGCTGCTTCTAACAGCAAGGTTTCCACAAGTAAGTTCATGAGGGTATTTACTTCTTCAGAAGGACGATTCCAGTTTTCTGAAGAAAATGTGTAAAGTGTTAAGTAAGGGATATTGATCTCATTACATGCATTAATTGCATTTCTTACAGCATTAATGGCATTTTTGTGACCGAAGGTTCTTTCTTCGCCACGAGATTTAGCCCATCTTCCATTACCATCCATAATGATGGCTACGTGTTTTGGTAAATTCTCAGAATTTATTTTATCTTTAATCAACGACATATTAATTAATCACAATAACATGGAGGTCTTCCGAACGAAAACGTTAATCCTAAACTGAATGTATTTAACCAGTCTTTGGATTTATCATCTCCAATATTTCTCTTTTTAATAAACTCTTCTTCTCTTTCCTTAGCAACAGCATAATAGCTTCCAGACTGTAATAAAGAGCCTCCTGTAGCCGGATCTAGGATATCGGCATTAAAGGAATTCTTTACATCTTCAGAAAGAATTTTACTGTGATCAAGCTGATCTGTCAAAGTATATCTAAATGTTGCTTCTGCAAATATAGCCCAAGTATGGTTAAATTTATACTTTAAACCTACACCAAAAGGGATATGCATGGTAACTTTTTTTCCTAATGAGTATTCGGTAGTTGTTTTAAAGTCCATTTCATTAATTGGAGCCATAGCTACGCCGTCGGGATCTCTTCTGAAATCGTGGGCTAGATTAGCTTTAGGTGCATCAAACATCAAGGCACCAATACCTCCAAAAATATATGGGCTTACCATACTTACCTGTTCATTATTAACCGGGAAAAAATTATATTCAAACATTAAACTTGCTTCATATACGTTATTTTTCCCGTATGCATTTCTATTTCTTCTATATTCTTCTTTCGCAGCTTTATCGCTAAACTGAACCTGGTTATATCCTAAATCCAATCTAACAGTTTGGTGCGGATTAAAATTAAATCTGTATAAAATTCCACCATAAAACGGGATCCCCCAATCCGACATTCTATTTAAATCCAACGGCTTTTGTAAAATATAACTTGTACTCCCTACATCACCCACTAGGTTACTCATACCTAGACGAACCCCCAATTCGTTTCTTTGTGCTTTAACACTTACCACTCCAAGGAAGGCAAGGAAGCTAAACAATAATTTTTTATTCATAAAAGAATATGGATTTATGGTTATTTTAAAATTTAATTTTTGCAAATATAAAACATTTTTATATTAATGATAATCTTAATGTTTAGTTAAAAATAAACAAAAAAACATAATTTGTTATAAAGTAAACGGCAAAGTGGCAAAAATATTCTTTTTTTCATAGAATCAAAATACACAAAGTATAAAAAAACCCCCATCGAATGAGGGTTTAGTGCTCTATTTTTTATTAAACATTGCCTGCATCTTATTCCGTATCCTAATTAATAATGGTTCTTTATAATTTTTATCTTCATCAAAATAACCGTAGCCATAACCATATCCGTAACCATATCCATACCCGTATCCCTGCTTCGTATTATAGTCATTATAAATAAGTCCTAAATGTTCAATTTCATTATTCTGATATTTTTCAGTGATGAGCTTCATCATATATTTCTCAGTATACTCATGACGTACCACATAAATATTGGCATCAGAATATTTCATAATTTCATAAGAGTCTGCTACCAAACCTACTGGTGGAGAATCTATAATAATGAAATCATAGATCTCCTTCAGCTCCTGTATAAAGTTAACATTCCTCTGGCTCATCAGTAATTCTGAAGGATTCGGAGGGATAGGTCCTGAAGTGGCAACATCCAGATTCGGGATTTTGGTATTATTAATAATCTGATCAATTCCCACTTCTCCTGTCAGATAGTTTGAAATACCATATTTATTATCAATCTTAAAATCGCCAAAGATTTTCGGCTTTCTAAGGTCCATTCCTAAAAGAATGGTTTTTTTGTCACTCAATCCTAATACAGAAGCCAGGTTAATCGAAACATAAGTTTTTCCTTCTCCTCCAACTGAAGATGTTACCAAGATTACCTTACCTTTTTCATCTTCATTATTCATCAGGAATCTCATATTGGCCCTAATTCCTCTAAACGCTTCTGAAACAGATGATTTTGGTTGTTCCAGGACAGTAAGCATATTTTCACTGTTATTACTTCCAATAACACCAAGAAGTGGAATTTTTGTTACGCCTAGTAGTTCTTTAATATTTCTGATTTTATTATCAAGCAATTCACCTATTAGAACAAAAAGAATTGGGATTAATAGCATTAAACCTATTATTCCTGCTTTCGCCATTTTTATATTAGGGCTTACAGGTCCTTGTCCAAGATTTTTTGCAGGGTCAATTACGCTAATATCAGACTGATTAGTTGCTACATTTAAACGAGATTCATTTTGTCTGTTCAAAAGACTGCTGTAGGTAGCTTCAATCATATTGTAACCTCTTTCTGCATCCAAATATTTTCTTTCTTTTTCAGGATAAGACAGTAAATCGGAATTAGCATCTGCAACCCTTTGATCAAGTTTATTGATCTCATCATAGTATTTGGTATAGTAATTCTTCAGACTGTTAAACGAGCTAGTTTTAGCCTCATTAATCATTCTGTTTATTTCCTTCATAGGTTCAGAAGCAGGCTTATAAATGGTAGCTAATTCTGATCTTTTTGTATACAAGGCCTTAAGTTCAGTCACAGAAGCAGAGAACATCCCGTCTTCAAAACCTGCTGCATTAGTAGCAATCATTTTATCAAAATTCTGCGACTGAAGGGTATTTCTGATATTATTCAGAGAGTTAACCTTGCTTACAAGGTCTGCTTTTTTAGCTTCAAGGTCTTTTATTTCTTCCAGAGATTTCTCATCTCTATCCTTAATATTATAAAGCTTTTCTGAAGTTTTCAGATAGTTCAGAGCAGTGGCAGCAGAATCTAATCTTTTACGTATTTCATCCAGACTTCCCTGTAGATAAACCGTAGTATTCTTATTAACAGTATTCTTATCTTCAAGTCTTTTTTTCTGAAGTTCAGCTACTGATTTATTCAGAAAGTTTACCGTACTGTTAAGATTATAACCTCTTTTATTAATAATCATAATGGTACTGATCTCCTTATCGAAGTTTACTCCAATAGTAGATACAATTTCACTAACACTCTGATTTATTGTTGTTAAATTAACAATAATATTATCTAGCTTAATACCAGGAGTAATTGGATTTTGAACCAGTTTAAATCTCAAATTCGGAGAGTTATACCATTCATTGACTCTAACAACTTTATTTGCTGGTCTGTTGTAGGCATTAATATTTTGAAAACCTTCTATTTCATAGCTGTACAAACTTGTAGTCTGCCCTTCTTCCGGCAATACCACTTCATAGGTACCATTTCCTTTTGGTTTTATTGTAATTGGATAATTTACCTGCTGAAGATGCTTTTTATCGATTTCAAGAAAAACCGGAGAATCATCTTTATCTAAATAGGTAGATTTTATAAGTCCTTTGGTAGAATAATTTACAAAAAGATTTAATTCTTTAACCAAATACTCATTATGAGATCTTGAAAAAAGCATTTTCTTTAGATAAACACCATCCTGATTTCCTCCCTGTCCCCAAATGAAATTAATAGACTGATTGGGACTAAAATAACTTGAAGTATTATTGGAAATACTCAGAGACAAATCTGAAGCATATACATTCTGAGCATAATATTTACTATATGCCCAAGAAATGGCATAACCAACAAGGAACATAAAAACAAACCAATACCAGTTTTTGAGTAACCTTCTTAAAAAATGCTCAATATCAAACAATGCAAAAGTTCCGGACTTATCTTTGGGAACTTCGCTTTTTCCTACTTTCGTATCTTTTCCTGGAATCATGAGATTAAAGTCTTTGTAGGATTGTATATAGAGTTAATGCAGTTGTAATTGCTGTTACCCCAGTAAGTAGTGTCTGAATAGGATCTTTACCGAATCCGTTCAAGCTTTTTCTTCTGGTATTAAGATAGATTTCGTCTCCGTTCTGTATATAATAGTAAGGAGAATTCATCAGATCTTCACGGGTAAGGTCTATTTTAGCAATTTTGATTCCTTCCGGAAGCTTTCTGTGGATAACGATTTCTTTTTTATCAATAGTTCTGTTCAATCCACCATTAATAGCTAAAGCTTCGGTAATGGTAAGAGTATTTTTATGGGCTACTTTTTCCCCGGAAAGGCCAGTAGTTTCTACATCTCCAAGTATATAATAGGTAATTCCATCTGTATTTAATCTTACTTCAGATTTACCTTCCTGGAAGTTTTCATTTACTTTAACCTGTATCTCCTTTGATACATCGTCAAGGGTTCTGCCTTCTGCTTTAATGTAGCCTATACCGAAGACATTAATATCTCCGTTGATATCTACTTTTAAACCGTTAAAATAGAAATTAACATTCCCTCCGGCAATTGCCCCTACACCACCACCTCTTCCGCCTGCTGCTGCTGAATTGTTTACACCTCCGCCACTTGTTCCGCCTGAAACATTATAAGAAGAGTAAAACTGTGCTGCATCTCCTTTAGGAGTAGTCACTATATTAAGGTTAAGCATATCATTTTTGGTAATCCTGTAGACAGGAATATTGTAGGGAACAAGACCTTCTTCATTAATCACCAGGCTTTCACTCGGCTGTAAGTATCTTACATCTTTTGTTGTGATGCACGAGGTAATTAAAAAAGGTAATAATAAAAATAAATACTTAAAGTTCTTCATCATATTTGAATATTGTTTACAAAAGTAATATTTAATTGTTAATTTTTGTTATTTCTTAATCGATATATCAAATCCGGCAAATATGCTCCCATAAAGCCTAATACAACAACAACAACCAAAAGCAGATTAACATTGATATGTCTCAGATAATATGCCACAGTTACAATCATTAAATAATACAGAATAATATAGAATGTGGATCTTCTATGGGTAAGATTTAATTTCAGAAGTTTGTGATGAATATGATTTTTATCGGCATCAAAGGGCGACTTTTTGTTATAAAGTCTTACAAAAATTACGTTCAGAGTATCCACAATCGGTAAGATCAGAATGGCTACAGCCACTACCGGTGCAGACTGCAGGTGGTACCTTGGTACGTCTGCAAGATTTTTATCTATAAAAATATCTATAAAACAAATGGAGGTAAAGGCCAGCAGAAAACCCAAAAGCATAGACCCTGTATCTCCCATAAATACTTTGTTGGTTCTGTAATTTGACAGGTTATAATATAAAAATGCCAAAACAGTTCCTATAATCACTATTGATAAGACAACTAACGGATAGTTATAATCACCTAATCTGTAGTAGCTTATTCCAAATAACGCACTACAGATCACAGAATATCCACCAGCCAGCCCATCAATCCCGTCAATCAGATTAAAAGCATTGATAAGTATAATAAAAGTCACAATACTGAATATCACACTCACAAAATAGCTCAATTCGTATACTCCAAATATTCCAAAGAGGCTTCTGATTCTAATATCTGAACCAATGACTATTAATGAGGATACTAAGATTTGTGCTACAAGCTTTTTATAGGCTCTCATCACCACAATATCATCCATTACTCCAATATACAGGAGGATAACTAGTGAAGCAAATAAGAATTTATAAAGGTCAAACAGCTCATAAGCAAAAATAGAAACACATATACCAATGGAATAAAAGATGGCAATTCCCCCAAGATTTGGGATTTTTCTAAGATGTGAACTTCTTACACCAGGTTCATCCATAAGGTTTTTCCTTCTGGAGATCTTTACAATAGTAGGGATGGAGAAAAAGGTAATTAAAAAGGAAAACACGAAACCTAGTCCTACTTTTACATAGAAAATAGGTATCCCCGATCCGCTTAAGAACAATTCAAAGTTTTTCATTCTTTTCTTATCCAGTACACATTATCTCTTCAATTAAACCGATGATGCATATATGCTTTCATCATGTTCTACTGTCCGAAACAATAGTACTTACATTTGTGTTTATATCAATTTTCTTATCAACTTTTTCTGTCCGGCAAAAAATAATAGATAAAAAATCTTTTTTTTCACCGGCAAAGATAAAAGATAATTTGTACCAAAACGACTATAGTTCAATATATCTTGAATTTTTATTTGTCTTTCTCTTATGAAAACAGACAGCATATCAGCCATGCTGTAAAACGTTTTTTCTTCTTTCACAAAGGCCAGATAGGCCAGAAAAGAATACACTCCTTCAAAAATCTGAAAGTTTTTCAATTCCTTTCTTTTATGAGCATATTTTGATTGGCTAAATGTACCTTCCACATCTTGTACTGCCTTCAAAATATCAAGTCCTTTTTCTGTATGGGTTTTAGTGATAGAATCCGTACGTTCAAGGTATTGGTAATGAAAATCCTGTGTTTGTGCAATAGTTTCACACTCCAGTAACAGCTGTGGAATCAACTGAATATCCTCAAAATGAACTCCTTTTTTAAACCTTTTCTGATTAAAAAGTTCTTTTTTGAACAATTTGTTGCAGGCAAAATAACTGATATCTGAAAAAACTGAGAAGTGATCTTCTAATCTTATCTTTTCCTCCATATTGGGAATTTGTGTCAGTTTTTGAGTTACCTGCCCATTTTCATCTACTTTCTGAATATTACAGATCACTATTTCCGCCTGATGCTTTTCAGCCAGGTGAAGCATTTCTTCAAACATCGTTTCCTTAACGTAGTCATCACTGTCTACAAAGCCGATGTAATCTCCTGTTGCTCTATCTAATCCAAAGTTTCTGGCATCACTTAATCCACCATTTTCTTTGGTAAAGGTTTTTATTTTTTCAGGATATTTCCCTGCAAACTCTTTAATGATCTCTCCTGAATTATCTTTACTTCCATCATCTACAACAAGAATCTCGATATTCTGATGGGTTTGATTTACCAGAGAGTCGAGGCATTTTGCCAAATAATTTTCGACATTATAAACGGGAACAATAATTGAAATTCTTGAGAGAAAGTTGGTCATACATTAAAATTTCGTCAATCTTGCATTCAGCCATCCTTTTTTAGCATCATCAAAATCCTTTCTTGAGCAAGGAATGCAATTTTCTATATTTTCATCGTCACCAAAATACCACAAATTACTGAAAGTATCACGCTTAAATGCGAATTGTCTGTCATCAATTAAAACATAAAACAATTCATACTGTCTTTCTTTGGGATGAGACTGCTGAATATTAACCCCTTCGATCAGATACCATAGCATTTGTGCTAACAGCTGATGGTTCAGTTGATTTTCTGAATAAATATTATAATTAAAAATCCCTACTGTCTTCAGGTTTTCACTCAATCCGATTTCTTTCATATAAGCACAAATTTCTCTTCTGTTCAATCCATTTACCTGCGGATTCATAGAAAATGGCTCACTGAAACTTTCAATAGCATCACAATTTACTGTTACTAAATCTGCTTTTCTGAAGAAAGGTTCTGTTTTTTCAGTAGAGTTCATCATTTCTGCTAAACGAATAATGTCAAACTCTACTTCTTTAATCAATCGTACAGAATCCATCTCATTTAAATGCTTCTGATATCCTAAATGGTGATAATTTTTAATAGAAAAATTCTTTGCTCCGAAGATTTTACCTAAAAATGTATATTCATTAATTTCCTCTCCCTGCTTAAGGGAAATAATATTACTGATCTGAGTATAATTGATACTTTTCTGATGAAAGTTCAATGCTGAAAACAGTGAAAAAGCAAAGTCATTAGATCCTCCGATAATCACCGGAAGTGCTCTTTTGTAATGACAGGCCGATAAAACTTCTTGTAAAATATAATGGGTATCCTGAACAGATTTACCAGAGACTAAATCACCAAGATCCACCATTGGAATTTCAAAATCCAACTGTGCAAGTTTGTAAAATTCTTTCCTGACTGCTGTAAAATCCTGTACTTCTGCATCGCCACCCGCTCCTCTATAATCTGATACAAATAAAAGAACAATACTGTCTTCTTTTATATCTTTTGTAATCCGGTTTCCAATCTGCCAGCTTTCTGTTTTGAAATTTCTTGGTGAAATGATAAAATCCTCAAAATCCATATTTTAACCTGAAAATATAATAGTTTAATAATTCCTTGATCTAACAAACATACAAAAAAACCCCACAACTGGGGAATCCTATGGAGACTTTTATTCATAAAAAAAGCCGTTAACACTATTTGTTAACGACTTTGTATTATATAATTAATATTACTTCTTTTTGGCAGCTGGCTTTTTTGCAGCTGTAGTCTTCTTAGTAGTTGCTGCCTTTTTTGCTGCAGGTTTTTTCTTTTCTGCAAAGGCATTTTTATCCTGATCTGTGATCCATTTCTTCACTTCATCCAGAGAAATTTCTTTCAACTCTTCTGCATCATATTTGGTATCATCATTTTTCTTTGGAATTTTGAACATGGCTTTTCCAAATTTGATGAAAGGTCCCCATCTTCCGTTTTCAAGGGAAATTTTTTCTTTTTCCCATTGTTGGATGTATCGGTTAGCTTCTTTTTCAAGCTTAGCATCAATCAATTCATTGATATCACTCTGAGAAAGATTATCGAAGTTATATTTCTTCGGAACATTAATGAAAATATCTTTGTATTTGATAAATGGACCGAATCTTCCTGATCCTTTGGTTACAGGTTCTCCTTTATACATAGCAATTGGAGCATCTGCTTTTTTCTTTTCGTTGATGATCTCTTCTGCACGATTTTGATCTACAGAAAGCGGATCTTCACCTTTTGGAATACTGATGAAAGTTTCACCCCATTTTACATAAGGCCCAAATCTTCCTACTCCCACAGAAACTGCATGCCCTTCAAAATCACTCAATTCAAATGGTAGCTTAAACAACTCCAATGCTTCTTCAAAGGTAATGGTGGCAATATTCTGACCAGACATTAATGATGCAAAGATTGGTTTTTCTTCATCATCTGTTTCTCCGATCTGGATCATTGCTCCAAATCTTCCGATTCTGGCGTGAATATTTTTACCGGTCTTCGGATCTACTCCTAGAAGTCTGTCTCCTGTTGCACGGTCTGCATTTTCTTCTACATCTTCAATCCTTGGGTGGAATTTTGAGTAGAAATTCGTCATCATTTCCTTCCATTTCTGGTCTCCGCTTGCAATTTCGTCGAAACTTTCTTCTACTCTTGCCGTGAAACCATAATCAAGGATTTCTTTAAAGTTATCTGTTAAAAAGTCATTCACAACTTCTCCTATATCTGTAGGAATAAATTTATTTTTATCCCCGCCAAATTTTTCATCCAGAACTACCTTTTTGATATTGTTCTTTACTAAAGACATTTTGATGACTTCACGGGTTTGCGGCTCAATTTCTCTTTTGTCCACATACTCTCTGTTTTGAATAGTCTGAATGGTTGGAGCATAAGTAGATGGTCTACCAATTCCTAGTTCTTCCAACTTTCTAACCAATCCGGCTTCAGTATATCTTGCACTTGGTCTTGTGAATTTTTCTGTTGCCGTAATTGTTTTATAGTTTAAAATTTCTCCAACTTTTACTTTTGGTAATAGTTTTTCGTTGTTTTCCTCATCATCTTCATCGGTTTTTACAATACCGTAAGCTTTAAGGAAACCATCAAAGATGATTACTTCTCCCTGAGCTTCAAAATGATGTGGCAATGAAGCATTTCCAATCTCAATGACAGTCTTTTCAATTTTAGCATTCGCCATCTGAGAAGCTAATGTTCTTCTATAGATTAATTGGTACAGCTTATTCAACTGTGCATCTCCAATGCTCTTCACTGCGAAATCCGTAGGGCGGATGGCTTCGTGAGCTTCCTGTGCAGAAGCTGATTTTGTGGTATAATTTCTTGGAGAAGAATATTCTGCTCCATATTCTGAGATGATTTGTTTTTTGGCCCCTTCAATAGCTTCCTGAGAAAGGTTTACGGAGTCAGTTCTCATATAGGTAATGAATCCTTCTTCGTATAATCTCTGCGCAAGACGCATGGTATTGGTTACATTGTATCCTAATCTTGATGAAGCTTCCTGCTGTAGTGTAGAAGTGGTAAAAGGTGCAGATGCGGAACGTGTTCCCGGCCTTGTTTCAACATTCAGAACTTTAAATTCTGTAGTTTTTGCCTGCTCAAGGAATTTTTCTGCTTCGGCTTCTTTTTCGAAGTCTTTTTTAAGTTTGGCAGCAATTTCCTGTTCTGTGTTGTTTAAGAAAATTCCGTCAAGTTTGAAACTTGCTTTGGGAACGAATTCACGGATTTCTTTTTCTCTTTCAACAATTAATCTTACGGCTACAGACTGTACTCTTCCTGCAGATAGTCCTGGTTTTACTTTTTTCCATAAAACCGGAGACATTTCGAAACCTACGATTCTGTCCAGCACTCTTCTAGCCTGCTGGGCATTCACTAAGTTCTGATCGATATCCCTTGGATTTTCAATTGCTTTTAGAATGGCATTTTTAGTAATCTCATGGAAAACAATTCTTTTTCTGTTTTCTGGCTTCAGTTTTAATTCATCTGCTAAGTGCCATGCAATAGCTTCTCCCTCGCGGTCTTCATCGGAAGCCAGCCAAACCATTTCTGCTTTCTTTACTGCAGCCTTTAATTCTGTCACCAATTTCTTTTTGTCTGCTGAAACTTCGTAATCAGGACTAAAGGTGGCAAGATCTATTCCCATCCCTTTTTTAGGCAGGTCCCGGATATGTCCGAAACTGGATTTCACTTCAAAATCCTTACCTAAATATTTCTGAATAGTTTTTGCCTTTGCCGGGGACTCGACGATTACTAAATTTTTCGACATTCTAAAAAAAATTTTTTGCAAAAGTAAAGCTTTTTTATTATATACTTTTTGAAATCACATTTTATTTAATAATTCTACGGGAGCAACAAACAGTCTATAGAGTATTCCTTCTAAGGTAAAACCGTTTCCGGACATCTCTACTCTATATAGCAAGGAAAGCAGTATAATAGCCATTGTAATATAGAATTTTTTGTTAATGATTATGGGTTCATACGTATATATTGAATCCCCTTTTTTCAGCATCATGGCAAAAAGGACAATCATCAACATCATGTGAATGTACATCCACCTTCCCCAATCTATAGCAAGATAAAACAGTGGAAATGAAAAGATAAAGGCTCCGATTAATAAAATATATAAAATCTTTCGCCCATTTAGATATTTTAAATAATAGCCAATATGAAATACGCTTATTCCTAAACTGATAAAATATAGTAGGTATTCATTAAGATGTTCTTTAATATACTGTCTTTCATCAATATTCCAATAGAAAATTCCGTAAGTAGGATGCACTCCTCTGCTGTTAAGTATTTCCAATGACATTCCTTCGTTCACATTTTTTCCAAATACAACAATTGCTGCTGCAGGAATAATGACCGCCAGAAAGTATTTGAGGTACCTTCTGATCTCCAGCTTTCCGTTTCTCACATAAAGTGCAATGGCAAAATAAGGAACATAAAACAGGGTAACTTCGTGTAAAAGTGTACTTATAAAAAGCAGCAGGCAGAAAATATATTCTTTATATTTTGAAAGCCTATCATTATCTAACAAATATACAAAGTAGGTAAACAGAAGAAATACAATAAATTCTTTTTTTCCTACATAAGTTACAGTATTTAAAAGCCCTACAAAACCTATAGAAGACAATAAAAGTGAGAGATAAAGCAAATCTGTTACTTTATACCTTATGAGCTTTGTATAACACCAAAAGAACAGAGAAATAATTATAAACTGAAAAAAGTAAACAATATAATTCAGACTGAGTCCCGTTATATCCTGAAGAATAAAAAAGAAACTCCCGGATAGTCCTCTTCTTTTGAACCCTCCGTCTTCATAGTTAATAAGCCAGTCTGCAAGAATATACCCGTCATCTTTAAGATTAAATGCAAGGGTAAATGCAAGGGTATAAATTGCTGTAACGACAATAAGAAAATAAATAAATATCTTACTATTAAAATGTTGTACAAACTTTTCTATCCGCATAGTGTATTTTTAAAATCCTAAAGAAACGAAATAACAAAATAGCTTTATAATTTCACAATTTCTCTAAGTATTAAAATGATAAGTATAGAGCTATTAACAAACTCAGTCTGTTATCAATATCTGAAGTCAATCTTAATTTGGCAATACAAAATTCTTATAGGTATCAATAGAATAGTTTGCCTTTTTAGCATTAAAAATTGAAAAAATAATAAAATTAAAAAATATAATAAATAGCAGTCCTGAAAAAATAAGTCGTCTTTCTATTTTAGGAACAACCGAAAGTGCATTTCCCATAAGTAACATTACAAATCCCATAAAAACCCCTACTAATCTGGAACTTAAGATAGGGTTTTCCCTTAGAATGAAAAACGCACATATACCTATTATGGTAACGTTTCTGTAATACTCATAATAAGGACTTTTTTCTTCTAATTTATCATTAAAATATATAATAAAACCTGTATAAAGAACCATTAAGATTTCTGGGATACCAAAACCTCCATTAATCCTCGCATATTGTTCATCCATATATCCATTAACTCCATCTGAAATGGCTGTACCTCCTGCGATCGTATTCAAGAAAACACCAAGTTGCTCATAGATTTTGAAAGGAGACAATATCATTGAAACTAAGACTAATCCAAAGATTACGAATTTGTTCATAGGAATCCTAACCAGCCAATATAAGGGTAATGTTGCCCATGCCGAGGTATGAAACCCTGCGGCCAGAAATACGCAGATAAAGTATTTCAATAGCTTCCTCTCTTTAATAAAGATAAAAGAATAAAACATAATTCCTCCAGCCACAGACTGTCTCATCTGCCCTCCTGTAGAAATTAACATTCCAGGAATAAACCCTATTAAAAGTAAGAGAGTTGGGTAATCTGAATTGGTAATTAAGAATTTATATACCAATGTTAGTGAGATGATGGCCACTAGTAGAGTAACTACAAAAAAAGGAAGTCCTAGGTCATATACTATCCTATTCATCAATACATATAGCCATTCCACCCCAAGTTTGGGGCTATTGGTAAAAGGAATATTACTGAGAAAGATTGACTTATAATCATAAAGGTAGGAATAGTCATAAATACCTCTATAAGAACCATAATCCGGTCCCACCTCATTTCGAAATCCAATCAAAATAATTTGAACGAAACAAATTGTATATAATATTCGAGGGTCTATATACCCACCAGAATATTCTTGAAAAGTAAGAAATAATAAAACTAAAAAAACAATTAAAAAATAAAGGGGTAATATATCCATAATGCGAATTTATCTAAAAATCATATATCCTTTAAAATTATTTTACGAGTAGCCCAACCAAAGCATTAATCTCCTTAGTGGTGCCGCTATCTCAATTCCAGTAAAGCAAGAAGGAGCTCTATAGATAAAATTGGATAGAAAAATTAACACTATAAAACTGATGTTTTTTTTAGAATAAATTGCTTTATAATCAAAAACTAGTGTCTTAGAATCAGCACTTGGTAAAAGAGAGATAATCAATACACTCCAGAAGATAAATAAATTGTAAAACCATCTTCCAATATCAATTGCAATTAAAAACAAAGGTATTGTGCACAATAAGCAGACAAAAAATAAGAGCACCAGCTTCCGTATCTCTTCTTTCTTAAATTCTTTGATATATAAATAGAAAATCACATACACAAACTGCAATATGAAAGTGATGCTGTAAAGTGAATAGTCATAAAGATGTTTATAATAGTAATCTAATTTGATAAATTCATTTTCTTTCCAGGTAAAAATATTATCATTTTGCAAATTGATACCAGAGGCCTTAATGATGTCTAATGTGTATTCTGATCCAACATTTTTCATCCCTCCAAAAAAAATAATCAAAGTAGGGATACAGAATGATAATGAAATGAGAATAATCTTAGAAAGCTCAATCTTCTTTGTATGAAAATAATATAAAGTAATAAAACATGGAAAAAAGAAAACAAAACTTTCATGTACAAACACCGAAACAAAAAATATGAGATACAAAAAGTACCACCGCCACTTACTTATATTGTCCTTTGTAAGGGTATAAGTAAAGAAAGACAGCATAAACCATAAAACCCCATCTTTTCTTGCTCCCATTCCAGAATCTGAAACAAAACCCCATAAACAGAAAGGGGTAAATAGAAATACAAAATCAAGAATATTATATTTTTTCAAATTTATTAGCCGTACCAGATAATAGAAGAAAAGAAAATGGAAGAGAAACTGGAAGAAAAATACGGTATACTGTACTTTAATATGAAAGTTCTCGTACATAAAAAAAGCAATTGTTCCCAGCAATCCTCTTCTTTTAAACCCTCCATCCTGATAATTAATAAGCCAGTCCCCAAAAGGATAACCATTAGCAATGGTATATGCGAAATAAATCTTAAAAATCAAAAAAAGAGTAATAAAGAATAAAAAAAATCGCAAAAAGTAGTTTGTAATAGAACTCATTTGTGTTTTAATACTGTTAATTTGGAACCTCACAAAGGTAATTAATTTCACAAAAGGAATTATGAATATACCTTAAAGTTTTTAGCCAATATCCGGAATTAGTCATAAGACTATAATATGATTAATAATAAGACTATCAAAGAGTTTTCTTAAAAAGAACCTTACCCTTTGAATTAAGGACAACCAGATAAAACTAAATAGATATTCAATATTTTTAATTCTATAAAAAAACCGTCTCAAAAACTGAGACGGTTCCAAGTTTCACATTAATTCATATTATTCTTTGATAATCTTCACTATGGTTTCAGAATTATTGATTCTTACTAAATAAGCTCCGGATAGTAAAGAAGAAAGATCAGTCTGTTCATTTTCAAACTTACCTGATTTTACCATCTGGCCAGACATATTATAAATCTGGTAATAATACTCTTTAACACTCTCATTCCCTTTGATATATAATATACTTTTCACGGGATTAGGGAATAACTCAAGTTTATTTTGGGTTATTTTATCCTCAATTACAGACTTTGCTAAAACATTCGTTGCTCTAGCCGTAGATAATGAGGTGATCTGCAATTTAGGAATTGGTCCTAATTCATTTCCGTTTTCATCATATTGTACTTTAACACAACGGCAATTTTGAGCAAAATACGGATCGGCATTACTACTGAATGGAGTTAAATAGTTTCCAGCATACTGTATCTCTGATCTTAATGCTCTTCCGGTATAATTGGAACCTAAAGCACCTAGCCAAAAGCCTCCATACACGTAATCAATAACATTGAAATCCGGAGAAGCAGGACTTGCTTCTATGGTATTTCTACCTCCTCTTACTCCCAAATTAGCAAAGCTTCCTATATTATACGCAGGGTTGTCAAAAGAATATGCAATAGCCGCAGAACTATAAGGATTTCTGTTAATTCTTGTTCCTCCATAATTGTTCGGAATACTAATTCCTGTAGTAGGTTTATAAAAAGGAACTGCCCCTACGTTTGTATTAGACACACCGGTTAAATCAGGAATTCTCCATCCTTCAGGACAAGGATCGAAAGGTGATTTTTTACCCCCTCTTCCCCATCTTTCCGGTGCCAGGTTAGGCTCATTTGCCAACCAGTCTGCTCCATTGGTATGATTAGTATCCGCTGATTTCGTGGTCATAGTAGGAACCATGAAGATCATTGGATTTTTCACGGAATAGGATAACACCTTACTGATTTTATCCGCTACTTTATCTGTAGTCAATACGTTAGCCTGCAAGGAATAATCAGGATACTTTTTAAGATAGGAATCCGAATAATAAGTTGCAGCAGCAAGTGTTGTATACGTAACACTGCCATTGGCCTGTACCGTTCCTAAATAAACAGGGGTTGAGTTTCTGTTGGCATTTACAAAAACAGGCAACGGATCTTTTCTACCCCATTGAAAATGTAATCCTCCGGTAGAAGTCGTTTTATTAGCTTCTGCTATAGCTTGGTTAGCCCCAAGGTCTCTATCCATTATTTCTGTTTTAATCACTTCACCGGGCTTGATGTAATTGATATAATTAACAGCTGCCTGATTAGGCAATTCAGTAACATAGCTAACGGAACTGATAGGTGTATTGGTAACCCAAATATGCCAGCTCCAATAAATAGGATTGGTGACACTTCCATTATGTAATGTAATTACAGCATTCCCTGATTGGTTTGGAGCAATCTTAACATTAATATTGGTGTTAGAAATATCGGCCAATGAAGCTGGAGCAGTATTAGAAAGTGCAACATTACTGATTAAACCTGTAGCAGTAGACCACAATACATTAACTTTCAAATCATTAAAATTCGATGAATTCAGAATATCAGGATTGTTAAGCAGCTTACTTTGAGCAGAGAATGCTTTACTGATTGGGATCTGAATAGTAGATTCTGCTGTATTTTTCACAATAGTATATGAGTTGGGATTGTTTAATCCTTCAGCATATTCTACCGTATTATTAAAGTACTCGGTAGGGAAGTTATAGTTATTTACTTCAAATAATGGATCTTTAATACATCTGCATCCGTTAGCTCCGGAAGTTGCTCCGCCACCTATAGGATAATATTGATATCTTCCTGTGATGGAAGGTAAAGAAGAATCAGGTACATCCGGTTGATCTCTGTCCGGAATCATCCGGAAACCTCTAGCTGATACTACTGGGGTTGCATCAAACCATTTTGGCATTGTTGCGGTCCACAAATACGTTTCATGCTGATCTGTATACTGTCCTTCATGGTAATTTCTCACAAGAACACCTGTACCAGGGAATAACCCCATATTATTTCCTCCTACATTACTTAGATCTACCCCTACGTTATTGTAAATTTTGAAACCTTTCATATAAGAAGGGGTATTATTATCATTAGGTTTAATGATATGATACTTATTCGCCTCAAAGGTATTCTTAGATATATTATTCTTAATACCGAAGGGACTAAAATCTACTCTTACATCATCAATATAACTTCCATTTCCTAAATTGGAAACCAATACAGAAGGAATTCTCCATCCGTTAGGGCATGGATCAAAAGACGATTTATCCCTATATGGATTGGCACTTGTATCACTATTATAGTTTCCGTTTGTGATAAAGCCTTTTGAGTTATCAGACCATAAGTTTAGTTCACTTAATCTATTGGCAGGCAACGTTGTTGAATTACCAAACCAGTTTACCTGAAGATTGGCATTGTTATTATAAAGTGCCTGTCCGGAATTATCCTCCTTGTTTACATAAATTAAGCT
>NZ_FNEG01000015.1 GCF_900100075.1 Chryseobacterium jejuense | reverse complement strand
AGCTTAATTTATGTAAACAAGGAGGATAATTCCGGACAGGCACTTTATAATAACAATGCCAATCTTCAGGTAAACTGGTTTGGTAATTCAACAACATTGCCTGCCAATAGATTAAGTGAATTAAACTTATGGTCTGATAACTCAAAAGGTTTTATTACAAATGGAGATTTGAGTAATGACAATAGTGCCAATCCATATAGGGATAAATCGTCTTTTGATCCATGCCCTAACGGATGGAGAATACCTTCCGTCTTAGTTGCCAATTTAGGAGATACAAGCTATATTGATAATGTAAGAGTAGATTTTAGTCCCTTCGGTATTAAGAACAATATATCCATCAATGCTTTTGAAGCCAATAAGTATCATATCATTAAACCTAATGATAATAATACTCCTTCTTATATGAAAGGTTTCAAAATATACAATAATGTGGGAGTAGATCTAAGCAATGTAGGAGGAAATAATATGGGGGTATTTCCAGGTACAGGTATGCTTGTAAGGAATTACCATGAAGGACAGTATACAGATCAGCATGAAACATATTTATGGACTGCAACAATGACTAGGTTCTTCGATACAACACCTTCCGTTTCAGCAAGAAGTTTCCGTATGATTCCTGACAGAGATCAACCGGATGTCCCTGATTCTTCTTTACCTTCCATTACAGGGAGATATCAATATTATCCTATCGCTGGGGGAGTAACTTCCGCAGCTCATGGATGTAGATGTATTAAAGATCCTTTGTATGAAGTTAATAACTATAACTTCCCTACTGAGTTTTTTAATAATGCGGTAGAATATGCTGAAGGATTAAATAATCCCAACTCGTATACTATTGTGAAAAATACAGCAGAATCTACTATTCAGATCCCAATTAGTAAAGCATTCTCTGCTCAAAGCAAGCTGCTTAACAATCCTGATATTCTGAATTCATCGAATTTCAACAATCTGAAAGTTAATGTATTGTGGTCTACTGCCACAGGTTTAATCAGTAATGTTGCACTTTCTAATGCTACTCCAACTTCATTGGCCGATATTTCTAACACCAATATTAATGTTAAGATTGCTCCAAACCAATCAGGAAATGCTGTGGTTACGCTGCATAATGGAAGTATTATAAACCCTATTTATTGGAGCTGGCATATTTGGGTTACCAATACACCTATCAACTCTGTTACTTATATTACTGAATTACCTAATCAGGCAGCTGTTAATTATATCAATTACATCAAGCCCGGTGAAGTGATTAAAACAGAAATAATGGATAGAGACCTTGGGGCTAACCAAGCTATAGCAGAAGCTAATAAAACGACTTCTACCGGAGGATTACATTTTCAATGGGGTAGAAAAGATCCGTTGCCTGTTTTTGTAAATGCCAACAGAAACTCTGTTCCAGTTTATTTAGGAACGGTACAGGCCAATGGCAGTGTTACGTATACAACACTTGCTGCTGCAACTTATTATTCAGATTCTTATGTTAAAAAGTATCCTGATTATTCTGTACAGGCGAATGTATTGGCTACAGATAAAGTAGCGGATAAAATCAGTAAGGTGTTATCTTATTCTGTAAAAAATCCTATGATCTTCATGGTTCCTACTATGACCACGAAATCTGCAGATACTAATCACACTAATGGAGCAGACTGGTTGGCAAATGAGCCTAACCTGGCTCCGGAAAGATGGGGAAGAGGGGGTAAAAAATCACCTTTTGATCCTTGTCCGGAAGGATGGAGAATTCCTGATCCAACGGGAGTATCCAATACCAATGTAGGGACGAGTCCTTTTTATAAACCTACTGGAGGAATCAGTATTCCTAATAATTATGGAGGAACAAGAATTAACAGAAGTCCCTATAGTTCCGCTGCTATTGCATATTCTTTTGACAATCCTGCTTATAATATAGGGAGCTTTGCTAATTTGGGAGTAAGAGGAGGACGAAATACGATAGAAGCCCTTCCTGCTTCTCCGGATTTCAATGTTATTGATTACGTGTATGGAGGCTTTTGGTTAGGAGCTTTAGGTTCTAATTATACTGGAAGAGCATTGAGATCAGAGATACAGTATGCTGGAAACTATTTAAACCCATTCAGCAGTAATGCTGATCCGTATTTTGCTCAAAACTGCCGTTGTGTTAAAGTACAATATGATGAAAACGGAAATGAATTAGGACCAATTCCTAAATTGCAGATTACCTCATTATCTACGGCTAGAGCAACGAATGTTTTAGCAAAGTCTGTAATTGAGGATAAAATAACCCAAAATAAACTTGAGTTATTCCCTAATCCTGTGAAAAATATATTATACATCAAAGGTAATGACAGAGTTAAAGAGTATTATTACCAGATTTATAATATGTCTGGCCAGATGGTAAAATCAGGTAAGTTTGAAAATGAACAGACTGATCTTTCTTCTTTACTATCCGGAGCTTATTTAGTAAGAATCAATAATTCTGAAACCATAGTGAAGATTATCAAAGAATAATATGAATTAATGTGAAATTTGGAACCGTCTCAGTTTTTGAGACGGTTCTTTTTGAAGAAAGCTCTTTGATAGTCTTATATTATATAAATTGGGAATTGATATGGAATTGCCCTTAAAGCTTTTTTCGAATTTTTTTTAAAAATTACCTCAATCTAATATCACAAGAATATGAGAATACTCTTTAAAATTTATCAATAATAACTTTTTATAGTTGACCCAAATTCGAAGAAGGAAAATCTAAAAAATAAGGATGGTTCTTTATTTTATTCAATTATAGCAACGTTTTTTGTATATTCTTTATGATAAACAAACTTTACGACATTCTAAATCACCTATTTTTGATTTATTTTACAGGTTTTTCAAATATAGAATATCTCTATTGTGGGAATATATTTTTTTCCTATTTTTGTTAAGACTTTAAAGATCAGTTTTATCTGAAATTTTTAAAGTTGAAAAAACACACAATAAAAAAACTAAAAACTAAAAACATGAAAAAAAATACTTTCTACCCATTAGCTGGTTTCTCATTTCGTTACCTCTGAAACCTACTCACAAGAATCTGATTTAATCAATCGTATATTCCAGATAAAAAAATAAAATCCTGGCTTTAATTGCTAAGCTTGGGATTGGGATATTTTTGTAATTCTACTTTAATAACCAATGTATTATTTGGATTATACTTTCATTTTACCACTAAAAACACTTTTAATTCTATACGTATGAAAAAAAAATCAACCTTAAAGATTTTTGCTGCAGTACTTTGTATTGCATCGTCTCATACATGGGTAAGGGCAGCATCTGTCCCCGAACCCGGTGAGACCAGTATTGGATTCAAACATATGACTGCTTTACCTCCAAGCACATATGATCTGGATCCTCTTATTATCATTTCGCAAAATGTAAATGAGAAGGGATTGGTAGTTATGAAAGGCAACTTTCAAAAGCCCACTACCGCAGGAGATGTAAAAGTGACCATCAAGTACAAAGATGCCCAAAACAACTGGGTATCTCTATGGTGCAAAACTTTTGCAGGGAATTATGACTATGATGAAGATCTTACAGCTAATTTTGAGCTGCCGTCATCAGTTTTGAGTGCACACTCTGTTAAAATTGAATTGAGTTCAAATGAAACGGTGACCAATTGGTCATCAGTTACATGGAATAAAAGTGTAAACCATTACAAGCAATCGGATTACACGTATGGGAACTGTGATCTGGATGAAAACCAATACACTCTTCTGTTTACCCCTAAAAAGACCGGAACCGTTGTGTATAACCCCAATGGAACTGTTTCCGGGGTAAAAGACAGGGTGACCTCTCAGCATCTGGTAAGAAAACTGGATGATATTGTATTGTCTTTCCAGGGGAATGCTGCATTAGATAATTCCAATGCCAGTTCACCTGTAGTTAATATCACAAATCCCAATAATCTTCCTACGATAGCAAGTTCACAAAAATTTATTTATCAGAACAGTGATACAACTCCTTTCGAGTTCTCTTATCATGATCCGGTGTATATTTTTGCAGGGAAGTTTTCCAATGAAAGCTTCTTTATCAACTTCAGCAACTGGTTTTTACCACCGTCTGAAGGAGGTGAAGCATGGGGAAGAGGCTATCTTGATTTCACCAATCCTAATGCTCTTGTCAACAGATATTATAACCTGTACAATTACATCAATGAAAAACTGGGTGATGTTTTTACCAATCAGCAGCCTGTTGTTATTGTGATCAGTAAAATTACTGGATTAAGAGTTTATAAGGAGAATGGTCAATATATTTCGCTTTCTGCGATAAGCAACTACAATACGACCAACGATTTTGGGTATCCACCGCTTAATGGTAAGCAGAGAGGTCCCGGCTCCGAAAATTTTTCATTAAGTAATACCTCTCAGGCATCATTGTATGGTGTGGGAGCGATTAGAAACAGAAAAGTGATCAACAGCTGGAACGGTCCTATGAGACCTTTGATGGATATTGAAAGCGAGATTAATAAATTTATAAAGTATGTAGGAATTTTTACCAACCCAGTTACTGAGGAATGTCCTGTTTCCTGCTTTACAATCAATTCCGGAGCTGTATCTGACTTTGGAGACTGGTCTAAAGCGCCCAACAGTTATATCTT
>NZ_FNEG01000017.1 GCF_900100075.1 Chryseobacterium jejuense | reverse complement strand
TTACCACTCTTATCTGTGATGATAATGCTTTCATCTTCAGTGAAAACAATTCTATGTCCGCTTCTCGTTTGGATTGATTTTACACGGTTGTCTGCTCCTCCACCAAGGCCAACTCCTCCATGAAACATTCCTCCCATTACAAACGGACGGTCAGGGTGGCTGTGAACAAAGTTTACCATTACCTGATCTCCTATTTCGGGGATTGCTACATAGCCACGGTTTTGAGTAATCTGGTCAGTGCCTCCGGCATCAGGACTCATCATTCTTACAAAGTGAGTGGTATCATTCATCTGCCAGTCGAATCTTACCTGTACTCTTCCCTGTCCTTCAGGATCGGCATTGGCTATTACCGTTGCAATCTGCGGCTGTGCAATAGGAACTGTAAATTCAGGTTTGGGTAAAAATCCTGTATCTGCGGCTATAGATTCAAAGCTGCCTTTATAGTGTCCGATGGTATCTATTTCATGAACGGCTTCCGTTACCATTACTTTGGTAAAATAAGAGGTCTCATTACTGTCCGGTTTTCTCATGTGAATATCTAATACACATCCAGGATGAAGGAAAGGTACCGTTGTGGAACCTGAAACGGAAAATACACTCACCGCTTCACTTCCGGAGCTACTTTTCTGAGAGTTTTCTACATCTAAGTGAGTGGTTGCCTTAATAGGTGCCACCTGAAGTGCAGGGGTCTTATAGATTTTATCGTTATGGCTGTAGGCAGTTTTTGCAAGATCTCCTAAATGGTTAATCGGAGTACCTCCTGAGGTCAGTTTTTCATTTTTACTACTGTTGTAACCGTAATACTGGGGTTTTGTATGAACAGCTTTTAATTCTACCCTGATATCATCAGCATTACTGCCGTAAATAAGCTTTATAGGCTTGTTCTGAGGGGGAAGTTTTCCAAAGTGAAGGACTTCTCCATCATAGTAAAATTGTTCGCCATAGGCTTCAGCCATTCTTGCAAGATAGTTATAGTGGGTCTCGTTATATTGGCTGCTGTAGATAATCTGAGAATAATCGTTTGTGTCTACTCTGATGTCAAAGCGCCCTTTATCAATTCCTTGTTTGATGACTTCTTCAGCAATGATTCCCATATTAACGGGCTGCCCGCCTCCAAAGCTCTGGATATGGGGTGCTCCATCCAATAAAATGGTTGGACTGTATCCCGAAAGTACAATATTACCAAGGCTCATCTTTTCCTGGCTAAAACCTACTTTGGTAATCAGTCCTACGAAGTTTCTTTCGGGACTGTTATCAATATCTTTATAGGAAATAATAGCAGTAAGACGTTTTCCCAAAAACTTATTAGCCTCCTCCAGGGTATGGCTTTGTCTGTCTTCCAATGTATCGTGAGCAAGGGTAAGACTGAATTCGTGATGGTGACTCGCTTTTTGCTTAAGCGTGAAATGTTTATAATACTTAATAATTTTTCCCTCCACTACCAGTGAAAGTTTTACCAACCGGTTGATCCCTGCATGATGGTTTTCAGATACGCCATCAGCATTTTGTGATGGGCGGAAAGAAGAACCCTTTGTCTTTGTTTCGGTTTTCATAT
>NZ_FNEG01000018.1 GCF_900100075.1 Chryseobacterium jejuense | reverse complement strand
TCCGTAATATGATTAGATAACCAATCCTTGTAAGGAATAATAAATTGATTCTCATTTAGAAATATATAACTACCGTCTTTTGAAAAAGCTGTAACTGATTCATAAAAATCACGATTTTCTTCACTGCTAAATCCTATATCATATTTGTATGTTTTTTCTCCTGTAGCCCATATTGAATAAGGAATACCATGAAGATAGTTATATTTCAAAATATCTTTTGCTTCATCTCCTGTTGATGTCCAAAGAGTTACTGAATTAGGATTATCTTTATCAGTCTCTCCAATACGGTTAGCCTTAATTCTTGTAATTTCTTCATTTCCAAATGAGCCAGAGAGCCATACTGTTATATTACCTCCAGGAGCCATACCTGTAATGATTTGACTATAATTCTCCCTTTTCCCTGTAATTTTTTTTCCTTTTTTAAATAGTTCCAACATTTTTTCTCTTGGAAGTTTTGCCCCAACTTTATATTCAATCAAATCAAGGCCACAGCGCCAACTAACAGAAATACTGTCTGGAACAGGCTTAAATATTTCACCTCCTGTATAGCCACCACTTGTCATTCCCCAACCAGGGTTTATACCTACATTGGCAGATGTACCTGCTACCCCATTTCCTTGATAAAAATATTCTACAAATGGGCCTCCTGATATATAATTTTTTGGAGCAGAAATTCCTGCATTCCATTCAAATTTATCTTTAGGTTCACAGCTTATTATTAACAATAAACTTGGTAACAATAATGCTATGTTTTTTATTTTTTTCATCATTAAAAAACATTATTCTTCCTGCCAATATTCTAAATCTGTTGGCTTTTTAAGTGGGATTCGACCTTCCCATTTGGGAACTACAAAGCCTTTGGGAAGTGTGTATTTAGGTGACATCAGTTTTTTCTGTTCATCATTAAATCTTCCTAAGCGAAAACGCATCACCTGATCCTGCTTCTGCTTGTTTACAAAATAGATAACCCCATTAACAAAATCACCTCCTGTATCTTTAGGGATAGTCACAATCATTCGATCATAATGTCCTTTTTCAAAAGTTGCCTGAAGGTTTTGTGGCAAAACCACATTTCCTTCAAACCATCGAGATTCATTATCATAAGAATGCCAGATCAAATCCATTTGCACAGGGAGTTTTAACTGATGTGATTCATTAGGATTTTTAGGATAATCAATAAAACGGTTAGACCATTTTAAAAAGTAAGGTGTAGAATCTAAAAAATAAACACTTCCATCTTTTGAATAATAAGTGATTGAATATTTATAATCTTCTTCACTGCTAAAACCTAGATCATATTTATATTGCTTATCTCCTTTTTCCCATGCTGAATAAGGAATACCGTGGAGATAGCGATATATATTAACCTCAGAATTAATAAATTTTTCTGAAGAAAGAATCTCTTTTTCAATCTTTTCTGCCTCTTCACTTTCTTTCCAAACTCCTTTATTTTTGGCTTTAAAGTT
>NZ_FNEG01000020.1 GCF_900100075.1 Chryseobacterium jejuense | reverse complement strand
CGTCCGTTTCCTTTAGTAGAATAAATGTTCCTTGCTTATCTAAAAGCTCTTCTGCGCTTACCGAATCTCTTTCGTTTTTCAGTGGGGCAAAGATAGACACTTATACCATACCACGCAAATCTATTTAACATAAAGTTTACATCGCCATATCAATTGTGGGTAAGTTCCATATTTAACTAATTGATAACTCTATATTTATACAGTTACCAACACTTATCCACAATTAGGTTGGATAACCTTGAATACGCAAAAGAAAACCAGAATAAAGCATACACCGTTATTATAACCTGAAAATTTAAGAAACAGAATCATAATATTACAGACACTTTGAACCAGGAATCAGGGGTCTTTGAAACAAATCTTTTTGAAAATAGCAGAATCTAAGAACGATGAGTAAGGAATGACAGAAAATTACTCGAACCAATAACTATAGAGATTCTTAAGAGAAATATTTTAAGCCGGTAGAAATTAAATGAATAATTTAAGTAATGAACAATCGATAATAAATAATAACATTAATCTATATAATGATAGAAAACTTATCAAGGATTAAAAAACCATACTATTCTCAATATTCTATTATTTCCTGGAGATCTAGGTAGCAGCTTTTAAAATTAAGTAGGGATTTTTAATTATGGATAGTTAGTAATAAGTAATTTATAATGATAGTGGATATTCGTGTGATATTTTAGTTTGTAATTAAAACTCACTCATTCTGATTACTAATGAAGCTTAACAGTTGGATGGGAGAAATAATATTGTAGAAACAATATCCAGATCTCTACATTATGACAATAGACCATGGAATAAGGATGAATGATAAGTGATAAGTGATGAATGATGGGTATTTGTCTATAAAATTAAATGAATACTTTTTATGATGAGTGATGAGTAATAAGTAATGAGCAATCTATAATGATTGTGAATATTTGTATGATACCTTAGTTTGTAACCAAACAGTACTCTTTGTCATTCCGTAGGGATCTAGACAATGGTATTTGTAATTTTATTCTACTCTGATTATGGATAGCTTATTTCATAGCCTTATAATTGCTAAGGATCCTTACAGAAATCGAAGATTAGAAGTAGTCAGTGACAATAGGCTATGGAAAAAAGAATAGTAATGATACCAAGGAATATCTGTCATAACACAATAGCTTAATATAAAAATAAGTCTATTGTTATTTTACATATTCAGGATTCAATAGAAGTGGGCTTTAGCCCGCTTTATCATGAAGAAT